>NZ_CP150283.1:0-4800000 GCF_037981725.1 Paenibacillus sp. FSL H3-0457
GTGGACAGCCATACTTCTGATTTATGGCAGCAAATTTTATCAATCATACAAAACAAACTCAGCAAACCCAGCTTTGACACCTGGTTCAAAGCAACCAAAGCCACCAAGCTGAATGACCGTTCAATCGTCATTTCCGCACCAACCACGTTTGCCGTCGAATGGCTGGAGAGCCGTTACACCAAATTGGTTGGCTCGACGGTATACGAGTTGCTTGGCAAGCAAGTCGATGTGAAATTTGTCATCGAAGAGAACAAGCCTGCTGAACCGGACCCGCAACTGCCGGCTCCAACGCCTACAGTTGTACAGGAAGAAGCCGTACTCAGCATGCTGAATCCGAAATATACGTTCGATACATTTGTCATCGGGCCGGGCAACCGTTTTGCCCATGCCGCATCGCTGGCGGTCGCTGAAGCGCCCGCCAAAGCTTACAATCCTCTCTTTCTGTATGGAGGAGTAGGTCTCGGTAAAACTCACTTGATGCATGCGATCGGACATTATGTTCTGGAGCATGATCCGGGCAGCAAAGTCGTTTATTTGTCGTCTGAGAAATTCACGAACGAATTCATTAACTCGATCCGTGACAACCGCGGGGAGAGCTTCCGTAACAAATACCGGAGCGTCGACATTTTGCTCATTGATGATATTCAGTTCTTGGCGGGAAAAGAATCAACACAAGAGGAATTTTTCCATACGTTTAATGCGCTGCATGAGGAACGGAAGCAGATTATCATCTCCAGCGACAGACCACCGAAGGAAATTCCGACATTGGAAGAACGGCTTCGTTCTCGCTTTGAATGGGGGTTAATCACGGATATCCAGCCTCCAGATTTGGAGACAAGGATCGCAATTTTGCGGAAAAAGGCACGTGCGGAAAACTTGGATATTCCGAATGAAGCGATGATGTACATTGCCAACCAGATTGACACCAACATCCGTGAACTGGAGGGCGCCCTGATTCGGGTCGTTGCTTATTCTTCACTGACTAATCAAGATGTAACCACTCATCTGGCAGCTGAAGCACTGAAGGATATTATTCCTTCCAGTCGTCCCAAAATGATCACTATTCATGACATCCAACAAAAGGTCGGCGAGTATTATAGCCTTAAGCTTGAAGATTTCAAAGCACGGAAACGTACCAAGGCAGTTGCTTTTCCAAGACAGATTGCCATGTATCTCTCTCGTGAACTGACAGACTTTTCTCTGCCCAAAATTGGGGAAGCATTCGGAGGACGAGATCACACCACTGTCATACATGCTCACGAAAAAATCTCCCAAGCGATTAAAAACGATCAGGATCTCTATAAAGTTATCAACAACTTAACCGAAAAAATAAAGAATCCAACCTGAACAAGTCCCAAGCCTATGCACAACGTATACACATGTGGATAGGCTTGGGTGTACGGGTTTATACCCACTTATCCACATATTCAGTGCCCCTATTACTATTATTACTAAAAAGATCTTAAAGATATCATCTCCAAAATAGCCATTTCGGAGCTTAGCCTTCGGCCTTTGAAAAACACCTTTTAACACCCCAACACCCAAAAAAACAGCTAGGAGTGAAACCATGAAAATCAGCATAATGAAAAACTACTTAAACGATTCCATACAGCAAGTATCCAAAGCGATCTCAAGCCGTACGACGATTCCGATCCTGAGCGGTATTAAATTCGACGTCAATCATCAAGGTGTAACGTTGACAGCAAGTGACACCGATATATCCATTCAATCCTTCATCCCGCTTGAAGATGGAGATAAAAGCGTAGTTCAGGTAGATCAACCCGGCAGTGTAGTTTTGCCAGCCAAGTTTTTTGTGGAGATCATCAAGAAGCTGCCATCACAGGAAGTGCACATGGAAGTCAAAGAGAACTTCAACACCTTTATCTCCGCAGGTGCTACCGAAATTCAACTGGTAGGTCTGGATCCGGAAGAATTCCCGGTACTGCCAAGCATCGAAGAAAACCAAACCGTCTCCATTC
The DNA here is from genome assembly GCF_037981725.1 of Paenibacillus sp. FSL H3-0457. Lineage (NCBI taxonomy): Bacteria > Bacillati > Bacillota > Bacilli > Caryophanales > Paenibacillaceae > Paenibacillus > Paenibacillus sp. FSL H3-0457. The sequence goes on from NZ_CP150283.1 coordinate 1,980, forward strand.
CAGGAGATTTGCTGAAAAATATGATCAAACAAACGGTCTTCTCCATTTCCACACATGAGACTACTCCAATCCTGACAGGTGTACTCTGGAGTTTGGGTGACAACGAATTGAAATTTGTGGCAACAGACCGTCATCGTCTTGCTACTCGATCAGCAATGCTGGATAATGCAGAAGGTATCCGCTTTAACAACGTGGTCATTTCCGGTAAAACGCTGAACGAGCTCAGCAAAATTGTTCCGGATCAAAATACCCTTGTGGATATCGTTGTTGCAGATAACCAGGTTCTGTTCAAAATCGACCGTGTATTGTTCTACTCCCGTATTTTGGACGGAACATATCCGGATACTTCTAGAATTATTCCAACGTCATACAAAACAGAACTTGTTTTAGATACAAAAAAATTAAGTGAATCCATTGACCGGGCTTATTTGCTGTCGCGTGAAGAGAAAACAAACATCGTGCGTATGCAAACGATGGATTCGGGATCCGTTGAAATTTCTTCAAGCTCTTCCGAGCTAGGTAAAGTAAGAGAAGAAATCGAACCTGCCGAGTTTACAGGAGATCCGTTAAAAATCTCGTTCAACTCTAAATACATGCTGGATGTGCTGAAAGTTGTTGAAAGTGAGCAACTGATGATCGCTTTTACAGGAGTCATGAGTCCAATCATCTTGAAACCGCTGGATGACAGTCACAGCCTTTACGTGATATTGCCATATCGGACGACCAACTAACGAAAGGAAGATCATAGTGAACCAAGTTACGATTCGTACGGAATATATTAAGCTTGATCAATTTTTGAAACTGGCTGATTGCATCCCAACTGGAGGTATGGCCAAAGCTCTGCTTCAGGAAGGACTTGTACGTGTGAATAAAGAGCCTGAGGAACGCCGGGGACGTAAGTTATACCCTGGGGATATCGTTGAAGTGGACGGAGAAGGCACATTCGAAGTTGCTGCAGAATAAGAAGACCAGTTCGATCCTGCTGCCTCCTGACGGACGGGATAAAAGGGAGGTTACCGCGTGTTTGTGAACAGCATTGATCTGCAGAATTTCCGCAATTATGAACATCTGAGACTGGATTCTTTTGGTCCCGTAAACTTGTTGATCGGGCAAAATGCCCAAGGCAAGACCAATCTTGCAGAGGCGATTTTTGTACTTGCACTCACCAAGAGCCACCGTACATCCCGTGATAAGGAGTTAATCCGTTTCGGTGAGGAACGTGCCAGACTTGCAGCAGAGGTCGACAAAAAGTACGGATCGGTCAAGCTTGAACTATCTTTGTCGCAACAAGGCAAAAAAGCAAAGATTAACGGCCTGGAGCAGCGCAAGTTAAGTGATTTTGTCGGAGCGCTCAATGTGGTGATGTTTGCACCGGAGGATCTGGAGATTGTAAAAGGCACACCGGGGGTCCGCCGCCGGTTTCTTGACATGGAGATTGGACAGGTTGCACCTGGCTACCTGTACCACCTGCAGCAATACCAAAAAGTGCTCGTCCAACGAAATAATTTGCTTAAGCAGTTATGGGGAAAAGGGGCATCGGCCCAGACCATGCTTGAGGTGTGGAACGAACAACTGGTCGAGCATGGTGTTAAAATCGTCAAAAAAAGGAAACAATTCATAAAGAAACTGCAAAAGTGGGCAGAAACGATTCATCAGGGGATCACCGGAGGCGGAGAAGTCTTGCGGCTGGCCTACCTTCCTTCCTTCAGCGAAGCCGCTGAGGAAGATGAAGCTGTCTTAATGGACCAATTTATGATAAAATTATCACAAATGAAAGAGCAGGAGATTCGCCGAGGCACAACCCTTAGTGGGCCGCATCGGGATGACCTGTCCTTTTTCATTAACGATCGGGAAGTACAAACATATGGCTCGCAGGGGCAGCAGCGCACAACGGCGTTGTCCCTTAAACTTGCGGAAATTGAACTGATTCATGAAGAAATCGGAGAATATCCAGTTCTGTTGCTGGATGATGTTCTGTCCGAGCTGGACCCTTTTCGCCAGACGCAGCTGATCGAAACGTTCCAGAGCAAGGTGCAAACCTTTATTACGGCTACGGGGATCGAGAGCCTGAACGTTGACAAGCTCAAAGATGCCAGTATTTATCACGTTCATGCCGGACAGGTTGAACGCTAAGGAGTGAGGGGCTTATGTACATTCATCTGGGCGGTGAGAAGATCATCCGTTCTTCCGAATTGGTCGCTATTTTTGATATATCGATTGAAAAATCCTCAAAGATCTCCAAGCAGTATGTCACGCATGCCGAGCAGGAAAAAACAGTGGAACACATCGGCGAAGAGGAAGCAAAGTCCATTGTGGTGACCAAAAACATTGTGTACTACTCGCCTATTTCCTCAGCCACGCTGAAAAAGCGGGCTCACATTTTTCCGGATCTCTAGCGTTGTGTGGCATAAAATTAGTTAACGCATATTTACGATATTGAATCTATAGAAGTAGGTGAAAGGCATGTCTATGAATCAACCGTCATATGATGCGAATGAAATTCAGGTCCTTGAAGGATTGGAAGCCGTACGGAAGCGTCCGGGCATGTATATCGGTTCCACCAGTTCCAAGGGCCTGCATCATCTGGTCTGGGAAGTAGTGGACAACAGTATTGACGAAGCGCTTGCAGGTTACTGCGACCACATTGAGGTCAGTATCCATGAAGACAATAGCGTGACTGTAGTCGATAACGGACGGGGTATTCCTGTCGGCGAACATACCAAAATGAAACGTCCTGCACTTGAGGTAGTTATGACTGTCCTCCATGCAGGGGGAAAATTTGGCGGCGGCGGATATAAAGTATCCGGTGGTTTGCATGGTGTTGGTGTGTCCGTTGTGAATGCACTCTCTGAAAAAGTGGTTGTAACGGTTAAACGTGAGGGACATATCTATCAACAGGAATATCGCCGTGGAGCTCCACAGTATGACCTGAAAGTGATCGGTACAACCGACGAAACAGGAACAACGGTTAGATTCCATCCAGATCCTGAAATTTTCACGGAAACAAGAGTGTTCGAATATGACATCTTGCTTGCCCGGATTCGTGAGCTGGCATTCCTGAACAAGGGCATCGGTCTTACATTGACGGATGAGCGTACAGGTGCAACCAACTCGTTCATGTACGAAGGCGGCATTATCGAATACGTCTCCTACCTGAACCAGAAGCGCGAAGTCCTGCATGAGAATCCAATTTACGTCGAAGGTTCCAGAGATAACATTCAGGTGGAAGTTGCCCTGCAATACAATGACAACTACACCGAGAATATCTATTCCTTCGCGAACAATATCAACACGCATGAGGGCGGAACGCACGAATCAGGTTTCAAGAGTGCCCTTACACGGATCATCAACGACTATGCTCGTAAGGCGGGTGTAATCAAGGACAGCACGGGGAACCTTTCCGGAGATGACGTGCGTGAAGGCTTGACAGCTATTATTTCGGTCAAGATTCCGGAACCGCAATTTGAAGGACAGACAAAGACCAAGCTGGGCAACAGCGAAGTGCGTGGGATTGTCGAATCCTTGTTTGCCGAGAAGCTGCAGGAGTTCCTGGAAGAGAATCCTTCCGTATCCCGTCGCATTTTGGAAAAAGGTCTGCAAGCAGCACGTGCGCGTGAAGCTGCCCGTAAAGCCCGTGAACTGACACGTCGTAAAGGTGCACTGGAAGTGAGCTCACTTCCAGGTAAACTGGCAGACTGTTCATCCAAGGATGCTTCAATCAGCGAATTGTACATCGTCGAAGGTGACTCTGCAGGCGGATCAGCAAAGCAAGGTCGGGATCGTCATTTCCAAGCGATTTTGCCACTGCGTGGTAAGATTTTGAACGTGGAAAAAGCTCGTCTCGACCGGATATTGGGTAATGCGGAGATTAGAGCAATTATTACGGCAATGGGTACCGGTATTGGTGATGACTTCGATATTGCCAAAGCACGCTATCACAAAATCATTTTGATGACCGATGCCGACGTTGATGGTGCTCATATCCGAACACTATTGCTGACATTCCTGTATCGGTACATGCGTAAAATCATTGAGGCAGGTTATGTATATATTGCACAACCGCCATTGTTCAAGATTGAGCGTAACAAAGTGATTCGTTATGCCGGTTCCGAGAGAGAGCGCGATGAAATTATTGCAACGCTCGGCGAAAATGCGAAATTCAACGTTCAGCGTTACAAAGGTCTTGGCGAGATGAATGCCGGACAATTGTGGGAAACGACGATGGATCCGGAGAGCCGGACCATGATGCAAGTATCGATTAATGATGCCATACTTGCTGATACCATGTTTGACACCCTGATGGGGGATAACGTTGAACCGCGTCGTGACTTTATCCAAGAAAATGCAAAATACGTGAAAAACCTCGACATTTAACATATTCGAAGAGGCGCCTGAGAGGGCGCCTTTTTTATATTAGGGAAGGTATGGAACAGGGAAGGCGTATACTTAGATATCCATATCCCTTTGTTATCTGCGTACACGTTTTTTGGCAGATGAAGCCTGTGCTTTAGGGGATGGCCGGGAGCTCTTACCCTTTTTGGAGGGCAAACGACCGTACGCAATCGCATAACGTTTGATCTTCCGGTACGCCTCCTTGTCCGGTAATAAGCCAAAGGCATAAATGCCTGGCAGTGTGTTGACTTCAAGAATCCAGGGACGCCCTGCTTCGTCTAGCGCAATATCAATACCAATCTCTTTGAGTCTTGGAAATGATGTTTGCAATTGCACAGCGGTATGAATACCTAAGCGGTACAGCTCAGTGCGAAGTTTTTTGAAGCCATCCTGGTGAAGATGGGGGAGTACGAGTTCTTCAAACGTGGCCAATCGCCCACCGCCATGAATGTTGGTGATGATTTTACCAGGGGCAGCAATACGTCCCAGAACACCTGTTGTTTCCCAGTTGTGTTGCAGATTTTTCTGAGTTAACACACGCAAGTCAAAAGGCAAATCTTCATGCTTCATCAGCGATATTCCCTGTTGAATGATATAATCACGTTCCTGAATGCGATCATTCAGTGCTCGTTCGAGTTCGTCCAGAGAATGAAATGATCTCTCCTCTGTACCGTATTGGAGATGATATATTGTTGTGAGATAGGTAGCTCTGGAGATAATAGCACTTGCTTCGGGTTCATCAGGCAGGTTTCGATCATTGGTTTCTTCCGAAACCTCTGCATCTGTGGTGGAATCTTCGGAATTAACAACAGGTTCGTATAAACGGGTTGTTCTCACCCGCATAACGCCATTACCGTAAGTGCCACGGTCCGGTTTGATATAGTTGGACTCAAATAATTCAGTCATTCGTTCCAGAGTTTGACGGCTATATTTTCGGGTCACTGGGATATATTCATTCACAATGCGACTGCGTTGTAACACGGCTGTTTTGGCCCATTTGCTGGAGACGCGTTGGATACCCAAGATTCATCAGTCCTTTCATGTTTTGTTCAGTTCTAAAGAGGGACCAGACACGGAGAAATCAAAGGACAAGAGACGATTTCAGTGGTATAATAGAGAAATATGGCGTTTTGTGCGATGAGCTGCACAATTTGTAGTTTGATCGTAGGACGGGAATGGCTTTAGCCTCGGTAGGCACAGTACATATGCCGTTTTTCTAGCATTGTATGTGCAATTGGGGAGGAAGGCAGGGCGTATCCCCAGACACGCAGAAGTTCCCGGAAGAAAGGCTATTGCCCAGCGGACGTTTAATTGTGTAACTTTTGTGAAAGTAATATAATAAAGAGTAGCGTTCTTGCGCGGTTTTAGCCTTGTTAGGCTTTTCACATATAATCAACTTTTTTGCATGACGGAATGGAACGTTTGTTGAAGGACAAGAAGGAGGTCCAGCATGGCGGAAGAAATGAACTCTCAGATTACAGATCGGGATATAGGCGTCGAGATGCGTGAATCGTTTATGGATTATGCGATGAGCATCATTGTTAGCCGTGCCTTACCTGACGTGCGTGATGGATTGAAGCCGGTTCACCGGCGTATTCTGTACGCGATGTCAGAGCTCGGCATGACACCCGACAAACCACATAAAAAATCAGCCAGAATCGTCGGCGAAGTTATCGGTAAGTATCACCCACACGGTGACTCTGCTGTTTACGAGACGATGGTACGGATGGCACAGGATTTCTCCCTGCGTTATATGCATGTAGATGGACATGGTAACTTTGGATCGGTCGATGGTGATATGGCAGCAGCCATGCGTTATACCGAAGCACGTTTGTCCAAGATTGCTATGGAAATGCTCAGAGATATCAACAAGGATACGATTGATTTCCAACCAAACTATGACGGTGAAGAACATGAGCCAATCGTTCTGCCTGCTCGTTTTCCTAACTTGCTTGTCAATGGGGTCGGCGGGATCGCGGTAGGTATGGCTACCAATATTCCTCCTCATAACCTGGGTGAGGTCATTGATGGTGTACAGGCCATGATTCAAAATCCGGACATTACATCCATGGAACTCATGGATTACATTCAAGGACCAGACTTCCCTACGTCCGGCTACATTTTGGGCCGCTCAGGCATTCGCCAGGCGTATCAGACCGGACGTGGTTCAGTAACAATGCGGGCTAAAACCAACATCGAAGAGAACAACAACAAGGCACGAATTATCGTTACAGAGTTGCCTTATCAGGTAAACAAGGCGAGACTCGTTGAGAAAATCGCCGAGTTGGTACGTGATAAAAAGATTGATGGTATTACTGACCTTCGTGATGAGTCTGACCGTAATGGTATGCGGGTTGTAATTGAGCTTCGCAGAGACGTGAATCCGGGTGTTGTCCTGAACAACCTGTACAAACATACATCGATGCAATCCACTTTCGGGATTAACATGCTTGCGATTGTTAATAAAGAACCTAAAATTCTGAACTTGCGTGAAGTGTTGTATCACTACCTGCAGCATCAGATTGAGGTTATTCGCAGACGTACGCAGTTTGAACTGAAAAAGGCTGAAGCTCGTGCACACATTCTAGAAGGTTTACGTATTGCGCTGGATCATATCGACGAGATTATTACGTTGATTCGTTCATCCAGTAATGCGGATGCAGCAAGAGAAGGTTTGATTGAGCGCTTCTCACTCAGTCATGATCAGGCTCAAGCTATTCTCGATATGCGTTTGCAACGACTCACAGGTCTGGAACGCGAACGTATTGAAAATGAATATAACGAACTGATGGTCAAAATCAGAGAGTATCGCGAAATTCTGGCCAATGAGCATCTGGTGCTTGAGATTATCAGTACGGAACTGCAAGAGATCCGCGACCGCTTCAGCGATGATCGTCGTACGGAGATCACTGTAGGTGAAGAGAGTATTCTGGATGAGGACCTGATTCCACGTGAAGAGGTTATCATTACGATTACTCATACAGGCTACGTGAAACGTCTGCCGGTATCCACATACCGCAGCCAGAAACGTGGTGGACGTGGAGTCGTGGGTATGGATACGAAAGATACCGACTTTGTCGAGCATCTGTTTGTGACCAACTCCCACAATTACCTCATGTTCTTCACTGACAAAGGTAAAGTGTACCGTCTCAAAGCTTACGAGATTCCAGAGCTTGGACGTACCGCACGGGGAACGCCGATTATCAACCTGATCCAGATCGAGCAGGGCGAATCGGTCAATGCCGTAATTCCGGTCCAGGAATTCGAAAGTGACAGATACTTGTTCTTTGCTACCCGCCAAGGGGTTGTGAAGAAGACGCCACTTGAGGATTACACCAATATCCGCAAAGGCGGCTTGATCGGTATTTCCTTACGTGATGATGACGTTCTGATCGATGTTAAGCTGACCGATGGATTGCAAGAGATCATCATGGGTACAGCTCACGGAATGTCTATTCGATTCTCGGAAGGTAATGTACGTTCCATGGGACGTAGCGCAACCGGGGTCAAAGGGATTACATTGGATGAACAGGATGCTGTTATCGGCATGGATGTAGTTGATAAAGAGCTTGATGTTCTGATCGTTACAGCCAAAGGTTATGGTAAACGTACACCTGTCAATGATTATCGGATGCAGACTCGTGGCGGTAAAGGGATCAAGACTATTAATGTCACAGAGAAGAACGGCTCAGTAGTCAGTCTCAAAATGGTTAAAACCGAAGAGGATCTGATGATTATCACGTCCAGCGGTACGTTGATCCGGATGAGCATGGAAGGCATATCCACTATGGGTCGATACACGCAGGGTGTGAAGCTGATTCATATTCGTGACGAGGATTCAGTAGCTACAGTCAGCCGAATTGACAAAAATGAAGAGGAACCAGACGATGAGTCGCTTGAAGGCTTGGAAGGCGAGGAGTCCCAAGCTCCGGTAGTAAGCTTGGAAGAAGGCACCGTTTCTGACGCTGAGGTTAATGAAGTTGAGGGCGACGACGATTCCGGTTCGGAAGCATAAAATAGAATTTTATAAAGACTGATCTCTTTGAGATTGGAAGAAGATTGCGAGGGCTCCCACGGGGAGCCCTTTTGTTTGTATAAAGGAATCTCTTCTTTTATTCTTCCGAATCTGGGATGTACAGCCTGATTCCTGAGTAATATAATGGGAAATATCATGAAAAACCGGGACTATGGTCTTGTTTGTATTAACATAGAAGAACGATGAGTGAGGGGAATACACATGGGATTAATCACCCTGTCAGAAGTAAAACCAGGACTCAAACTTGGGAGTGATGTGCAAACACTTCGCGGCAACGTTCTGCTTCAGAAGGGAAAAGTCATTTTACCCAAGGATATGGAAGTGCTCAGAGCCTTTATGATTCAACAGGTAGATATTGAACAAGAAAGAATGGTGTCGAGTAGTACAGGAACCAAAGGTGCATCTGTGTCCGCAGGAAGTTCTGCGAATGACAACAATGGTGAACGGGCAGGGAAGACAGGGAACGTCACCACAGCTCCTGTAGTAACGTCTTTGCAGGATGAGTATGAGAAGATGGTCGGACTAACGAAAAATGCTTTCCTGTCCTCTCTGGCGGCTGAATTACCGGTCTATGAGTTACGTACACAGTTGGAGGCAGTGTTTGCACATCTCAAACAATATAATGTGCTTACCTTCAGTCCACGAGTAATGCAAGAACATGATTATGTATATCACCATGCCGTACTGAGTGCGATCACATCCTATCAACTGGCTCAATGGATCGATCTCCCCTCCAAGGATTGGATGCAAGTGGCTTTTGCAGGCTTGTTCCATGATATTGGTAACAACAAGGTAGATCCGCAGATACTCCATAAACCATCCACGTTGACGGCTACAGAGCAGGAAGAGATTCGTCAGCATACGAAATATGGTTATCAGATCCTTAAACAGGCAAAGGCTATTAATGAGGGAGCCAGACTTGCAGCTTTACAGCATCATGAAAAAGTGGATGGTTCAGGCTACCCGTTGCAGCTTAGTGGGACGCAGATTCATATTTATGCCAAGATTGTAGCTATCGCTGATATTTTCCACGCCATGACGCTGGAGAAGATCTACCGCAAGGCACAATCACCATACCTAGTCCTAGAACAGATCCAAAGTGAGGCATTTGGGAAATTGGACCCTGCAATTGTAAGAGTATTTGTTCAACGATCGACCCAGATCCATAATGGCATCCGAGTAAAACTCAGCAATAACCAGATTGGAGAGATCGTATTCTCTGATCGAGATCATCCTACACGGCCTATGGTGTCAGTAGAAGGAACCATCATTAACCTGATGCAGCAACGGCAGCTTCACATCCAAGAGGTTATCGGATAACAATAGATATTAAAGTAACTTGATGAGAGGGCCTTTCTTTTATAGAGAGGCTTTTTATGTGAGATAAATGTGGAAATGTAGAAAAAGCAGAAAGATTGTAGAGTTATATATAATTACTCAAAAAAAGACTTGCATTCAAAATCTCTACATGGTATATTCTAATTCCGGCCAAGAAAACACGGTTTACACGGTGTGGCAAGCAAATGAAATAAGCTTCGAAAGAAACTTAAAAAAAGAGCTTGCAAAGTTGGTTCGGATGTGATAAGATATAAAAGTTGCTGAAGAGAACGACATTCGGTAACAAAATAAGTTTGATCTTTGAAAACTGAACAACGAGTGAGTAAACATTCTGCTTGCAGAATGGACGCGAAAGTTTGAGACAAGCCTTGGCTTGGATCGACTGGAGCACAAATGAGATTTTTAATCTCGTCAGATTCAAAATGAGCTTATCGCTCTTTTCAATACTTTATTGGAGAGTTTGATCCTGGCTCAGGACGAACGCTGGCGGCATGCCTAATACATGCAAGTCGAGCGGAGTTGATAGGAAGCTTGCTTCCTTGATACTTAGCGGCGGACGGGTGAGTAACACGTAGGCAACCTGCCCTCAAGTTTGGGACAACTACCGGAAACGGTAGCTAATACCGAATAATTGTTTTCTTCGCCTGAAGAGAACTGGAAAGACGGAGCAATCTGTCACTTGGGGATGGGCCTGCGGCGCATTAGCTAGTTGGTGAGGTAACGGCTCACCAAGGCGACGATGCGTAGCCGACCTGAGAGGGTGATCGGCCACACTGGGACTGAGACACGGCCCAGACTCCTACGGGAGGCAGCAGTAGGGAATCTTCCGCAATGGGCGAAAGCCTGACGGAGCAATGCCGCGTGAGTGATGAAGGTTTTCGGATCGTAAAGCTCTGTTGCCAGGGAAGAACGCTTGGGAGAGTAACTGCTCTCAAGGTGACGGTACCTGAGAAGAAAGCCCCGGCTAACTACGTGCCAGCAGCCGCGGTAATACGTAGGGGGCAAGCGTTGTCCGGAATTATTGGGCGTAAAGCGCGCGCAGGCGGTCATTTAAGTCTGGTGTTTAATCCCGGGGCTCAACCCCGGATCGCACTGGAAACTGGGTGACTTGAGTGCAGAAGAGGAGAGTGGAATTCCACGTGTAGCGGTGAAATGCGTAGATATGTGGAGGAACACCAGTGGCGAAGGCGACTCTCTGGGCTGTAACTGACGCTGAGGCGCGAAAGCGTGGGGAGCAAACAGGATTAGATACCCTGGTAGTCCACGCCGTAAACGATGAGTGCTAGGTGTTAGGGGTTTCGATACCCTTGGTGCCGAAGTTAACACATTAAGCACTCCGCCTGGGGAGTACGGTCGCAAGACTGAAACTCAAAGGAATTGACGGGGACCCGCACAAGCAGTGGAGTATGTGGTTTAATTCGAAGCAACGCGAAGAACCTTACCAGGTCTTGACATCCCTCTGATCGATGCAGAGATGTATCTTTCCTTCGGGACAGAGGAGACAGGTGGTGCATGGTTGTCGTCAGCTCGTGTCGTGAGATGTTGGGTTAAGTCCCGCAACGAGCGCAACCCTTATATTTAGTTGCCAGCACTTCGGGTGGGCACTCTAGATAGACTGCCGGTGACAAACCGGAGGAAGGTGGGGATGACGTCAAATCATCATGCCCCTTATGACCTGGGCTACACACGTACTACAATGGCCGGTACAACGGGCTGCGAAATCGCGAGATGGAGCCAATCCCAACAAAGCCGGTCTCAGTTCGGATTGCAGGCTGCAACTCGCCTGCATGAAGTCGGAATTGCTAGTAATCGCGGATCAGCATGCCGCGGTGAATACGTTCCCGGGTCTTGTACACACCGCCCGTCACACCACGAGAGTTTATAACACCCGAAGTCGGTGGGGTAACCGCAAGGAGCCAGCCGCCGAAGGTGGGATAGATGATTGGGGTGAAGTCGTAACAAGGTAGCCGTATCGGAAGGTGCGGCTGGATCACCTCCTTTCTATGGAGAATCGTTTCCTGCAACGGAAACATTCAAAACTGCAGCTTAGCTGCAAAACACTCACTCGTTGCTCAGTTTTGAGAGCTCAAACTCTCAAAACAGCTTGCTTTTGCATGGAGCTTGTTCTTTGAAAACTAGATATCGAAACGAAACAAACGCGAATTAGAACATTCCTTTAAGCTGATCTTGTGTAAACAAGTGAAGTGTTTTTATAAGGTAGATTGCACGTACGATGGTATCGAATGGGAGCGACTTTTGGCTTTGCGCAAGCAAAACAAGGGAAGCGAGCAGTCGAAACCGGAGCACGAGGTTAAGCTACTAAGAGCACACGGAGGATGCCTAGGCGCTAGGAGCCGATGAAGGACGTGGCGAACAACGAAACTGCCTCGGGGAGCTGTAAGCAAGCTTTGATCCGGGGGTGTCCGAATGGGGAAACCCAGCTGGGGTAATTTCCAGTTACTCATAACTGAATACATAGGTTATGTAGAGGCATACCAGGGGAACTGAAACATCTAAGTACCCTGAGGAAGAGAAAACAATAGTGATTCCGTCAGTAGCGGCGAGCGAACGCGGAGAAGCCCAAACCAGAGAGCTTGCTCTTTGGGGTTGTGGGACGTCTCACATGGAGTTACAAAGGAACCGGTTAAGCGAAGAGGTCTGGAAAGGCCCGCCAAAGAAGGTAAAAGCCCTGTAGTTGAAAGTCTGTTCCCTCCGAGACGGATCCCGAGTAGTGCGGGGCACGTGAAACCCCGTATGAATCCGGCAGGACCATCTGCCAAGGCTAAATACTTCCTAGCGACCGATAGTGAAGCAGTACCGTGAGGGAAAGGTGAAAAGCACCCCGGAAGGGGAGTGAAATAGAACCTGAAACCGTGTGCTTACAAAAAGTCAGAGCCCGTTTTAGGGGTGATGGCGTGCCTTTTGTAGAATGAACCGGCGAGTTACGTTCCCGTGCAAGGTTAAGGTGAAGAGCCGGAGCCGCAGCGAAAGCGAGTCTGAATAGGGCGACTTAGTACGTGGACGTAGACCCGAAACCGGGTGATCTACCCCTGTCCAGGGTGAAGGTGCGGTAACACGCACTGGAGGCCCGAACCCACGCATGTTGAAAAATGCGGGGATGAGGTGGGGGTAGCGGAGAAATTCCAATCGAACTCGGAGATAGCTGGTTCTCCCCGAAATAGCTTTAGGGCTAGCCTCGGAAAACAGAGTCGTGGAGGTAGAGCACTGATTGGGTGCGGGGCCCGCAAGGGTTACCAAGCTCAGTCAAACTCCGAATGCCATAGACTTACTTCCGGGAGTCAGACAGTGAGTGCTAAGATCCATTGTCAAAAGGGAAACAGCCCAGACCATCAGCTAAGGTCCCCAAGTGTGTGTTAAGTGGGAAAGGATGTGGAGTTGCACAGACAACCAGGATGTTGGCTTAGAAGCAGCCACCATTGAAAGAGTGCGTAATAGCTCACTGGTCGAGTGACTCTGCGCCGAAAATGTAACGGGGCTAAACACACCACCGAAGCTATGGCTTGATGCTTTGCATCAGGGGTAGGGGAGCGTTGTATAAGGGTTGAAGGTGTACCGTAAGGAGCGCTGGACATTATACAAGTGAGAATGCCGGTATGAGTAACGAAAAGATCAGTGAGAATCTGATCCGCCGAAAGCCTAAGGGTTCCTGAGGAAGGCTCGTCCGCTCAGGGTAAGTCGGGACCTAAGGCGAGGCCGAAAGGCGTAGTCGAAGGACAACAGGTCGAAATTCCTGTACCACCGTAAGCCGTTATGAGCAATGGGGGGACGCAGTAGGGTAGTGACGCGGACTGATGGATGTCCGTCTAAGCAGTAAGGCTGATGTGTAGGCAAATCCGCACATTGTAAGGCTGAGCTGTGATGGGGAGCGAAAATTATAGTAGCGAAGGTCATGATCTCACACTGCCAAGAAAAGCCTCTAGCCAGGTGATGGTGCCCGTACCGCAAACCGACACAGGTAGGCGAGAAGAGTATTCTAAGGCGCGCGGAAGAACTCTCGTTAAGGAACTCGGCAAAATGACCCCGTAACTTCGGGAGAAGGGGTGCCCCGGTAGTGTGAATAGCACGAGGGGGCCGCAGTGAAAAGGCCCAAGCGACTGTTTAGCAAAAACACAGGTCTGTGCGAAGCCGTAAGGCGAAGTATACGGGCTGACGCCTGCCCGGTGCTGGAAGGTTAAGGGGAGTGGTTAGGAGCAATCCGAAGCTGTGAACCGAAGCCCCAGTAAACGGCGGCCGTAACTATAACGGTCCTAAGGTAGCGAAATTCCTTGTCAGGTAAATTCTGACCCGCACGAATGGCGTAACGACTTGGGCGCTGTCTCAACGAGAGATCCGGTGAAATTTTAATACCTGTGAAGATGCAGGTTACCCGCGACAAGACGGAAAGACCCCATGGAGCTTTACTGCAGCTTGATATTGAATTTGGGTACGATCTGTACAGGATAGGTGGGAGCCTTTGAAACGTGAGCGCCAGCTTGCGTGGAGGCAACGTTGGGATACCACCCTGATCGTATCTAGGTTCTAACCTGGTACCGTAATCCGGTGCGGGGACAGTGTCAGGTGGGCAGTTTGACTGGGGCGGTCGCCTCCTAAAGAGTAACGGAGGCGCCCAAAGGTTCCCTCAGAATGGTTGGAAATCATTCGAAGAGTGCAAAGGCATAAGGGAGCTTGACTGCGAGACCTACAAGTCGAGCAGGGACGAAAGTCGGGCTTAGTGATCCGGTGGTACCGCATGGAAGGGCCATCGCTCAACGGATAAAAGCTACCCTGGGGATAACAGGCTTATCTCCCCCAAGAGTCCACATCGACGGGGAGGTTTGGCACCTCGATGTCGGCTCATCGCATCCTGGGGCTGAAGTAGGTCCCAAGGGTTGGGCTGTTCGCCCATTAAAGCGGTACGCGAGCTGGGTTCAGAACGTCGTGAGACAGTTCGGTCCCTATCTGTCGTGGGCGTAGGAAATTTGAGAGGAGCTGTCCTTAGTACGAGAGGACCGGGATGGACGTACCGCTGGTGTACCAGTTGTTCCGCCAGGAGCACCGCTGGGTAGCTATGTACGGACGGGATAAACGCTGAAAGCATCTAAGCGTGAAGCCCCCCTCAAGATGAGATTTCCCAGTATGTAAGACCCCTTGAAGACGACGAGGTAGATAGGCTGGGGGTGGAAGTGCAGCAATGCATGGAGCTGACCAGTACTAATCGGTCGAGGGCTTATCCAATTAGCAAGTTGTAATTCGCATGTTTCGTTTCGAATCTAGTTTTCAGAGAACGATCTCTGAATGTAAGCTATGCTATGCGTTTGGTGGCGATGGCGGAGGGGTTCCACACGTACCCATCCCGAACACGACCGTTAAGCCCTCTAGCGCCGATGGTACTTGGACCGCAGGGTCCTGGGAGAGTAGGACGCCGCCAAGCAAAGAACCACTGCCGATGTTATTCGGTGGTGGTTTTTATTTGTTTATAAGGATTAAATATGATAAGTGGAAGCTCTGACATGATCGATACTGGAAGGTAACATTTTTGTTACGGATAACAGCGGCAAAACCAGTATAATAGGACTATGTTAAATATGCTAAAAGTACCTGACCACAGAGCTGGAATGTGCAGCTGTGAAAAGGAGGGTGTGTGTGTTAAGTTGGCGGAGACTTGGACTACAATCATTTCTGTTGCTTTGTCTGACCGTTGTTCTAGCAGGATGCGGTGAAGCTTCAGGATCTGTATGGACTTCATATGAAGGTGCGGTGAACGAGAAGAGTTTTCCGGTGCCGAAAGTAGCGAATAAATCTGACCAGTCTGAAAATAATTCGGATATGGATTATGTTCGATATACGCTATCTGGTATTAGTGAGAGTACTAGCTTGCCTGAGGTATATCTAGACGAGATTAAAAGCTGGGGTTGGACAGAGAGGCAAGCCAAGGGTACATCCAATGAATCCAGTACCTTGCGTGTATTTGCAAAGGAAGGACATACTGTGCATTTAGCAGTACATGATGGTTCCTTTACACTAATGGTTCCTAGAAATGATGCTACTCAAACGACAGTTAAATCATTGGCTGAAGATGATTGAGCTGGTTCAGGTATGGTTTGGTATGATTAATTAACGCTGTGATGTTCCTTATAATATAGTAAAGCTCCCGTGTACTTGATCGGGGGCTTTTTGTTATTTGGCGAATTAGGTTTTAGTAATGATTGGAGAAGCTATCACGTATGGTGGATCAGAGGTCATACAGGTTCAGAAGGAATGGAGCAGCTTCATATGTACACGTATAGGTGGTATTTGTGCTTGAAGCATAGGGGAGTGTAGAGCGCTAAAAGTAGAGGGGGAGAGATATAAGTTGCATAAAGGTATTGAGGTAATGAAAGGCTGATGGAAGCGACCATAAGGGGGATAGAGCTGAGACTGAGTGAGAGATCGCTTAAAGGTGTAAGATCTACGAGATATCTGGGGTTATGAGGATATGGAGCAGCGGGAGGAAAAGAGGATAAGAACGGAGCCACGAGTGGGGATAACTCATTTAACTATGCCCATGCTGTGGATAATGGATGAGAAGGGAACAATAAATAAAGGTTATCCACAGTGGATAACCTTTATTTGCGCATATGAGGAACGATACACGATTATGTTTTTGCATCAGATTATTCGAAGGGCTCAGCGGTTATGTATTACAAGTAAGTAAGGTACATTGAGTATTGCATAAATGAGGGAGTGTTATTGCAGATAATATGAGACATCTTGTTCATTCAATTTGATGAGTCCGTCTTTGCGCTCACGGGAGAGTACCATTACAACATATAAGCGAGGACCCAGCAACCACAAATGCCAGAAGATCAGCGAGAGGGTGAAGGACAATGGCGACCATATCAAACATACTGTAATGATACATAGTCCAATCCAGCTCATGTTAAGGTGTACCCGGACAAACATACGGAAGCTAAAATGCTGATCAGGGATATAACCTAACCAGGGCATACGCATATTCCAGCGCCAGCGTTTGGCGTAAGAGGTACGGACCAGAAGTAATATCGTTCTGGCGATTACATAATGAATCCAGATGGTGATTGGACCTGCCAGTACAAAAAAGAAGAGGCCAGTCCAGGAGAATGCGAGTAGATTGAATAAGAGCATGATGACCGGCAGACACAGATAGCTGTAAATGACACTGCGGGCGATAGCCTTTTTTTTCAGAAGCCGGTATTGATAAAATGTTGCTTTATTCTCCGGTTCGGCGATCATACGATTATATATCCTCCTTCGGATTCACGTTTGTGTGGTTAGGTATTCGTTTTTCTTACACGAGTAAAAGGGAATGAATCATACATGTATGTATATATGAACCTTGTATCTCACGCCATGACGATTGTACAAGATATTGAGATTCGACGGAGCTTATCTCAGTATACTCCCGAATACAAGGACTGTCAGGCTTTGATATCGTTATCATGTATTATATATCGGCTGGGATTCCAAGTTTTTTTAAGGAAATTAAATATAAGTTTGAGTCAGGCCAAGGGATACGTGATGTAGAGGTAAATGCGATGGAATGTAGGATAACTGTATATACATAAGCAGGTGAATGTTCTTGTAGGCAGAATGAATGTATTTTTCGGTACAGACACCCAAGAGGGGGTGGGCGAATATATATATTTTATAGAAAGAAAGCACTATGAAAATGTTTAAAATAATAGAAACTGTGCAATACTGATAGTAAACGTAAAACAAGGTGGGATGGTTCATGGAAGAACATGCCGAACACACATGTATTATCTGCGAGCAAAGAAAAAGAGAAGGCATTTTTATTGTATCTGAATTCATATGTGACACTTGTGAAGCAGAAATGGTTCATACCGACGCGCAGGATGCCAAGTACAATTATTTTATTCATCAAATGAAGCAAATTTGGGTACAAAAAAACGCCTAATAAATGTTGCTAATAGAAGTAGAAGCGAAACATCACATTGTAACGATGCTGATGTGTATAGAGGCCCAATGGGCCTTTTTCTGTTTTTAAGAGGAGAGATTGTCTTGTTTGCCCTCTTGGGAAGGCGTATGCTGATATAATGGTATAGATCATTTGCAGTAACGCGTGTGGAGATGGGGGAAGAAGTGAGTTCCTTGGATTAGGAAGCATTTTGAAGCGCATAGGACGCACATAATATATGTACAGGATGGTTATTTCATGGAACATAAAAATAAATCAAGTAGAGCCCCTTTATATGAAGCGTTGCTTGCGTATCGTGATTCGAAGCAGCGTTCTTTTCATGTGCCTGGGCATAAGAATGGACAAGCTTACCGACATTTGCTGGAACAAGCAGAAGCAGGGCAATCTCCAGCTAAGGATATCGTTAATGAGGAAAACCCGCATAACAGAGAGATCCAGAATGATGGAGAAAAGAATGTTAACCAGAAGGTAGAGCGTTTCAGTTCGGTGGGTGAACATGGGGCTGATCTGGAGAACGGGGAACAATTTGGTGACGAAGGAGTTCGTTCGGAAATAGAACTGGCACCAGTGCGTTCATTTCTGGAAATGATGGAGATGGATGTTACGGAGATTACGGGCACGGATGATTTGCACCATCCGGAAGGTGTAATCCAGGAAGCACAGGAGCTTGCGGCAGATTGTTTTGGCGCCGAGGAGAGTTTCTTCCTTGTGGGAGGCAGTACAGCAGGTAATCTGTCCTTACTGCTCACCGTGTGTGATGAGCCAAACAGTATTGTACTGGTGCAACGGAATGTGCACAAATCCGTTATTCACGGGTTGATGCTGGCGGGTGCAAGAGCTGTATTTCTGGAGCCGTGGGTCGATCCTGCGTCTGGACTTGCGGTCATGCCGTCGGTAGAGACGGTTCAGGCTGCTGTCCAGTCCTATCCTGAGGCAAAGGGCGTATTGGTCACTTTGCCTAATTATTACGGCATGGGCGCTGATCTGACGCCCATAGCCGAGGTATGCCACGCCGCTGGCATACCATTGCTCGTGGATGAAGCGCATGGCGCGCATTATGGGCAGCATCCGGAGCTGCCTGTCTCTGCACTGTCGTGCGGAGCAGACGGTGTAGTGCAGTCGACACATAAGATGCTGACGGCTTTCACCATGGGTGCCATGCTGCACATTCAGGGACCACTGTTAAACCGGTCCCTATTAAGGCAGCGCCTGGCCATGGTGCAAAGCTCAAGCCCATCATACCCGGTGATGGCTTCGCTTGATCTGTCGCGCCGGCTGCTGCATGTGCAGGGCGCGAACACATTCATGGCGGGACTCGCCGCCGTGAATGCCTTTAAGCGCGGCCTCGCGGAGCTGCCGCGCTTCCAGTTGCTGCAGCCTGCACAGCCGCTGCAGCCAGAACCGCCAGCCGGAACAGCGAAGCCGGCTGGCATGTCCGTGTCCGCTGCGCAGCAGACACGGGAGGGTCTGACCGCGGCGGCGATGCCATCTGCCGCGGGGTATACCGCTCAGGACCCATTCAAGGCCGTCATCTATGACGGCGCAGGGGTGCTGAGCGGTTATGGGCTACAGCAGCAGCTGGAAGCATGCGGCTGTGTGCCCGAGATGAGCGACGAACGGTACGTCGTCTTGCTCTTCAGCTTGGGCTCAACGGTGCAAGATGCTCAGCACCTGTTGCAGGCTTTACACCATATCAGCTCTGCCGATGGGCATGAGCAGATCCAACAATCTAATGCAGAGTCATCTCTTCAGCTTGCGAAAGGTTCGGCGCATTATATTTCCACGTGGAACAATTTACAAGAAACCACTCGCTACTCGGAACCGATCTCCTTCACACTGCAACCAATTGTGGAGACGAATACGATCAATGTGCCGATAGAAGAAAGCGTAGGCTGTCGATCAGCTGAGATGGTAGTCCCGTATCCTCCAGGGATTCCGCTTGTATATCCGGGTGAACGTATTAGTACATCGATGGTGGCTCGTATACAACTCCTGCGGGATGAGGGTGCAAAATTTCATGGGGTATCCGATGCATCTCTACAGTCATTGAAGGTTATGAAGGAATGAAGGGAACACATGAGGATCTGAATTGCATTCACCAATAGGTAGGCAATATGACCAATACGGATAGCGATACTGGACCCTACACATGTGAGGGTCTCTTGGTCATTAATCTAGTTGCTAGGGCGTGTCTTCAAAATCAGGCATGCAATACGTTGAAGGATGTCAGGGTCCAACAGCTTGAAGTCAAGGATTGCTGATCCTGGCGAATTGTCCAGACGATTTTCTAAGAAACCGAGGACGTCTTATTTAGCCTTCGAGTCCTCCTTTTATTTTGTAAGGAACCTGAGACACGTTATTAACCATATTGACCTAACAAACACGCTGTAAACGGCTGGTTATTCCAATATACCGTGTTTCAGATTCCTTAGATTGCTGCGGGCGCTTCAAATCGCTGAATAAGACGTCACAGGGTCGTTAGCCCTCCCGCTCCGTGCCCTGCTCCAGACACATTCAGTTTGAAGACACGCTTTAGTTCAACTTATATAGATAGACATAAGAAAGAAGGGAACACTTTGGGTATTCCGCTAAAAAAATATACAGGAATAGTCCTGCAAGTTTTGTTGATGTACGGTTTTTATTGGATTGGCAACTTGATTCAAGCTGTATTACATCTGCCGTTAACAGGCAGTATTGTGGGCATGATGGTATTGTTTGTCACCATTCAACTGGGATGGATCAAAATGAGCTGGGGAGAAGAAGGGTCGACGTGGCTTCAATCTCATCTGCAATTGTTGTTCATCCCGCCAACTGTGGGCATTATTAATCATTTTGATTTTTTTAGAGCGAGCACCTTGTTATTGGTTCTGGGTTTGATCGTTAGCACATTAATCACATGTCTGATATCTGCCAAATTAAGTGAGTGGCTTATGACATGGAGATCGTCTCATTCAGGCAAAAAGGAGGCGATCACTTGTCAGCATTCATCCTCGGAATTGGAATGATCGCGCTAACCATCGCTGTATATATTCCAGCTACTCGTCTATATAAAAGGCTGAAATGGCCGATCCTTATGCCTGTACTCACAACGACTGCCATCCTGATCCTGATCTTGGTAATCTCCGGTATAAAGCTGGATACGTACATGCTGGGTGGAAAATGGATACAGGAGCTCTTGGGTCCAGCAGTTGTATCGCTCGCTTTTCCCTTGTCCAGACATCTGCATGTGCTGAAGCAAAATATCATTCCAATTGTGGGTGGAACAATCGGAGGCAGTATTACAGGCGTCTCCACGGGGGCGTTGATCGCCATTCTGCTTGGCTATCCTCAAGAGATGGTCATCGCTTTATTGCCAAAATCAGTGACAACTCCTGTGGCTATTCAACTCGCTAATCAGGTTGGGGGGAATGCCTCATTCACATCGCTGTTTGTGATGATTGCAGGATTCTCAGGGATATTATTAGGGCCGATGCTCTTGAAATGGGCCAAGGTCCGCAGTAAACATGCCTATGGAATTGGACTGGGTTCAGCATCTCATGCCCTCGGCATGGCAAGGTCTTTTGAATATGGAGAGAATGCGGTAGCCCTCAGTTCAGTTTCCATGATTGTCAGTGCTATTGCCGGATCAATTATGCTTCCATTATGGGTATGGATTATCTACGGTTGAACGCTTTACTTTGTTGTTCATGTTGGAGTAACTGCTGACCTATAGTATGATAGAAAGAAACAAGCTTGTATGATCTTGGTGTTATTAATACGTACCGATATAGCTGTAGCTATACACCTCTGGGCGGGGGATATCATATCTTGTAGCAAGAGGGTCTAAGCATATTCAATTACAGCAGCAATAGATGCAATTATCGACATAGAAAGCAGGGAAGCATATGCAGGGCAGAGGTAAATTCATTACGCTGGAAGGGGGAGAGGGTTCCGGTAAAACAACGATGATCGGTAGAATAGGTTCTTATTTTGAAGAACGGGGTATACCTTACGTAGTTACGCGAGAGCCTGGTGGAATTGAGATTGCGGAGAAAATACGTTCAATTATTCTGGACCCTCTTCATACGGCAATGGATGCTCGAACCGAAGCGCTATTGTATGCAGCTGCACGCAGCCAGCATCTGGCGGAGAAAGTAGAGCCTGCGCTGAGAGCTGGAAAAGCAGTCATCTGTGACCGATTTGTCGATAGCAGTCTGGTCTATCAGGGCTACGCCCGTGGACTCGGGATAGAGAATGTATGGGCCATTAACCGTTTTGCGATTGGTGATCTCATGCCGGATGTGACCTTATATCTGGACATTGAGCCTGAAGTGGGGCTTGCCCGGATCGATGCTCATGATGGCCGCGAAGTGAACCGTCTGGATCTGGAAAATCTGGAGTTTCACCGTAAAGTGCGAGAGGGTTACTTCCTATTAAAAGAGCAGTTCCCGGAACGAATCAGAGTTATCGATGCTTCCATGAAGCAGGAGGATGTCTTGGCAGCAATGATTTTGTCGCTGGAGACAGGGATTTTGAAGGATTTTGACGAGTAATTGTCTAATATATAGACAGGGCATTTGATAAAGGTGCTTATTCTAAAGGAGGTTATGCAGGATGAAACTGATTGTTGCGATTATACAGGATAAAGACAGCAACCGATTATCCAGCGCATTGGTCAAAGCAAACTTTCGGGCGACGAAGCTTGCCAGTACGGGCGGATTTTTGAAGGCAGGCAACACGACGTTTATGATCGGTGTCGATGATGGTCAAGTCGAATCCGTAATGAACGTCATTCGCAGCAGCTGTAAGGTTCGTGAACAGCTCGTGACTCCGGTCACACCGATGAGTGGAACAACCGACTCTTACCTGCCGCTACCTGTTGAAGTTCAAGTAGGCGGAGCTACTGTATTTGTTCTCCCGGTAGATCGCTTCGAACATTTCTAATTAAACCTATTGCATGGATCCCATGAGGGTCCTTCATGATCGATAGCATGTTGGAAACGATGGATGCAAGAAGAGTTAACAGAGTTCGTGCGTGCCACTTACGGAACGCCTTTCTTGACGAGAAGAATCAGCATACTCTTTCCGGATGAGCATTTCCCAGCTGGGAATGGTTCCTTTCGGAAAGAGGTTGACTACAAAGAACAAGTCCTTGATGGTGATGTGTATCTACCATTATATATAGAGTGTGATCAGCATATATAAAAGCCTCATTCTCACGCACAGGCGCAACGCGCACTGTGCTGATGGGCGATTGGCTAACTATGATAGAAAGCGGGCGTATCCATGAAAATCAATCCTGGATTCAGACCGATTCAGAGCGGGATCAGTTCTACTGATTCAGGTTCCAAACCGGTTCAATCCAAAAATTTCTCTGATATGATGAATCACCAGGGGGAACGGGCCTCACAAGCTGAACTGAATCGCCGGTTTAGTGAAATCCAGCTTCAGGGAGATCGCTTGGCACGCTCCATGACGATTCGTGAACTGAAGGCGTATAAGCAACTTGTTAAAAGGTTCCTGGAAGAGACCGTTCGTCGCGGTGTATCCATGAAAGAGACAAGGGGTTGGGATCGTCGTGGCAGAGGTAAGCGGTATAAGCTGATTGATGAAATTGACTCCGCTCTGTTATCCATGGCTGATGAATTGCTGGATACAGAAGAAGGAAAAATCTCTCTATTACAACAAGTAGGCGAAATTCGGGGGATGCTTATTAATTTAAGCTTCTGAGGAGGAAGTATGTCCTTTCAACAAATTATGGGTCAACAAGCGGCCAAGAAAATGTTACAAAGCAGTTTGAGACGTAAGGCAATAAGCCATGCGTATTTGTTTAGCGGTCCAGCTGGTAGCGGGCAACGGAAGACGGCAATTACCTTTGCCAAGGCAATATTCTGTACAGAGCTTGAAGATGACGCTTGTGGGCAGTGTCTTGAATGTCGTAAGGTAGATCATGGTAACCATCCGGATCTAACCATGCTTGCACCAGATGGAAACAACATTAAAATAGATCAAATCCGGGATCTGCAGCGTATCTTTTCATACCGATCAGAGGCAGGCCATCCCAAAGTATATATTATAGAACAAGCCGAGAAAATGACGGTGCAGGCAGCAAACAGTTTGCTCAAATTTCTGGAGGAACCGCAGGTACCAGCAGTCGGCATCCTGATTACAGATAATGGACAGGCCATGTTGCCAACGATCCGCTCACGCTCCCAATTGGTACCGTTCAGCGCACTGAATCCGGAAGAGATGCTGCAATCACTAATTGAGGAAGGGCACCCTGCCAATCTGGCTCGCTCTGCCGTCCATTTAGCGTCAGGATTGGAAGCATGTAGAGAAATTCTCCAGCAGAATTGGTTTGCAGAAATTAGAAACGTAATGTTACAATTAGGGAAGGAGTCCCTGGGTAGAGGAAGTACATCATTGATCTCTGCACAGCAGAAGCTTTTTAAAACCGGACTCTCTGAACACCTGGACATGCTGCTTAGTTTGTTCCATCTATGGTTTAGGGACATGCTGTATGTTCAGTACGATAGGCATGAACATATCGTTTTTATAGATCAGTTAGACATGTTATCTCAGTTGGCACATACCCGCAGCACAGAGCAGTGGGTCTCCTATATGGATATGGCCGCAGCATGCAGAAAAAAATTGCGTTTCAACGTCAATGGCCAGCTTTGTCTGGAGCAATTTTTGATCGGTTTGGCATAAGACTGGGAGAGGGCAAAGTTAGCTCCAATCATATGCAAACGGTTATAACTTCGGCCGGTTCCCTAAGAAGACGGGGCTTCAGACGAAGTGGGGTTGGCTTACAAGGGGGTTAATTTTTTGTACAGTGTAGTGGGTGTCCGTTTCAAAAAAGCGGGCAAAATTTATTACTTCGATCCCCTGGACCTTCCCATTGAGAAAGAAAACTGCGTTATCGTGGAGACAGCGCGGGGGGTTGAGTACGGTAAGGTTGTCGTAGGTAAGAAGGAAGTGGGCGAGTCCGATGTGGTGTTGCCGCTGAAGAAAGTCATCCGCGTTGCGGGCGATACAGATGCCCGTGTGGTTGATGAGAACAAGCGTGCAGCGAAGGAAGCATTCGGTACTTGTTTAAATAAAATCAAAGACCATGGCCTCAAAATGAAGCTGGTCGATGTGGAATTTACGTTTGATCGCAATAAAATTATATTTTATTTTACAGCTGAAGGAAGAGTTGATTTCCGGGAGCTGGTCAAGGATCTGGCAAGCATATTCCGGACACGAATCGAGCTGAGACAGATTGGTGTACGTGATGAAGCGAAGATGCTTGGCGGAATCGGACCTTGCGGCCGTGTGTTGTGTTGTTCTTCCTGGCTGGGAGACTTTGAGCCGGTATCAATCAAGATGGCTAAAGATCAGAGCCTGTCACTGAATCCGACGAAAATTTCAGGGTTGTGCGGAAGACTCATGTGCTGTCTGAAATTTGAGCATGATAACTATGAAAGTGTGAGAGAAGAACTGCCAGCTGTAGGCAAATTGGTCGTCACCTCATTGGGTGAAGGAAAAGTTGTCGGAATTAATGCCGGTAGCCGCACAGTCCATGTTCAACTGTTCGACATCAGTAAAGTCAAAGAACTTCCGCTGGATGACGTCGTTATCAAGTAAACCATAAAGGTTGCTTCGGGGTGGAAACTTGGAAAAGAAAAATCTGTTTACGCACATTCATGAAATGGAAACCCAACTGGGTCAGTTGCACGGTGATTTAGGAGAGTTAAAAATGATTGTGAAGGAGCTGCTTGAGGATAATCAGCGGCTTACCATCGAGAATGAGCAGTTACGCAAACTGCTCAAACGTGAGGCTCCGGCAGATCTGCCGATCTCCTCAGCACTCGCTCCTGTAGCAAGACCAGCAGGTCCGGCTACAGGCGAGGACGTTGTGGGTGAAGGGTATGATAATCTGGCCCGGTTGTATCACGAAGGCTTCCATATCTGCAACGTCTATTATGGACATTTGCGGACGGAAGGCGATTGTCTGTTCTGCCTGTCTTTTTTGAATAAATGAAGTGACCGTAGGGATCCCCTACGGTTTTTTTTCAAGGTTATAAACCTAAACTAAACAAACATGAGATATAGAGTACCGGAGGATGAGCGTAACATATGAAAGCAAATGAAGTTGTGTTACATGAGTCAGAGCGGATTGATGATCTGCTCTCTCATGATCTGAGAATCATTCAAAGTGATGAAGTGTTTAGTTTTTCGATGGATGCCGTATTATTAGCCCGGTTTGCTTCCGTACCTAAACGGGGTCGTGTACTTGATTTGTGTACAGGTAACGGGGTGGTTCCCATTCTGCTTACAACGCGTACGCAGGCTAGTCTGGAAGGGATCGAGATTCAGCCACGTTTGGCTGATATGGCGCGTCGCAGTGTGCAATTAAATGCATTGGATGAATCGATTATGATTCGTGAAGGTGATTTGCGAGAACTGGTGAAAGAAACAGGACATGCTGTATACGATGCAATAACGGTTAATCCTCCATACATGCCCCTGAATGGCAGTGATCTCAAGATGAACACACATCAGGCAATGGCACGTCATGAGATCGGATGTACCCTGGAAGAAGTGATTCAGGCGTGCAGTCGACTTGTACGTAATGGCGGCAAAGTATCGATGGTTCATCGTCCACAGCGCCTTGCAGAGATTATCTCGCTCATGCGCGAATATAAGCTGGAACCAAAACGGATTCGGATGGTACATCCCCGTGCTCATTTGGAAGCCAACATGGTGTTAATTGAAGGAATGAAAGATGGTAAACCGGAAGTTAGGATGCTTCCTCCACTCATTGTCTACAATGAAGAGGGGAAATACTGCGAAGAGATTATGGATATTTACTATGGTCAGCAACATGCTGAGCGTACTACGAAAGGAGGGCTTTAGATGACTTTGCATATTCAAAAAAGCTATGCGGAGCAGCCTGAAGGATCAGGCAAGCTCTATCTGGTTGGAACACCCATTGGTAATCTGGAGGATATGACCTTCCGTGCCATCAAGACATTGCAGAGTTGTGACATCATTGCAGCAGAAGATACACGCCAGACCCGAAAGCTGCTTACCCATTTTGAAATTACACCTTCGATGCTGTTTAGTTATCATGAGCATAATAAGGGGGCGAGTGGACCTGAACTGATACGCTATATAATAGAAGGAAAAAATTTGGCACTCGTCAGCGATGCCGGTTTGCCAGCCATTTCGGACCCTGGTTCTGACCTTGTACAGCTTGCATTGGAAGCCGGAATAACGGTCATTCCCATCCCGGGGCCCAATGCTGCGTTGTCTGCTCTGATCGTGTCCGGATTACCGACGGAGCGTTTTACATTCGGCGGTTTTTTGCCGCGGGAGAAAAAGGACATGCGAAAAGTGCTGGAGGCTTTTGACGAATCCAACGGGACTTTGTTATTTTATGAATCGCCTCACCGTATTCGGAAAACATTAGTCCACCTTGAAGAAATTCTGGGTGATCGCTCGATTGTCCTGGCTCGTGAACTAACCAAGCGTCATGAGGAATTCGCAAGGGGTACTGTGAGGGAATGCATAGACTGGCTTGAAGAACATCCACCTCTTGGCGAGTACTGCTTGCTGGTAGAAGGCATTAAGGAAGAGGAGCGTAAGGCTGAGCGCGAAGCATGGTGGCAGCTCATGTCACTCGCGGATCATGTCAGCCATTATGAGGGTGAAGGACATAACCGCAAAGATGCAATGAAAAAAACGGCTGCCGATCGCGGTCTGGCGAAGCGTGATGTATATAATGCATTAATCGAGTAGTAATCTAACCAAATATCTTCTGTTGTGGGGAACATAACCTGAAAAGAAGCTTATATCCAACCTTAGTGGAATATTAAAAAGAGCAGAGTGGCTAAAAAAAATTCCGAACAAATTTCATCGTTCTCTCCCAGTTCGCGTGTGACAGAATCATTTTGGGTAATGGAACCCATAACAAGGCAAAAAAATACCTTCCGCGGTGGGGTTCACACCGGGAAGGTCATTAAGGAATATTAAAAAGGTTAGAAATAACAATTTAGATAAGTCCAGTATACCTGGTTTTTCTTATTTTGTCACAGGTGCAGGGATTTCGGAAATACATTCGTTACAAACAATTTTACCTTTGAAGTAAGTAACGTTCTCTGCATTACCACAGAAGATACAAGCAGGCTCGTATTTTTTCAACATGATGCGCTCGCCGTCAACGTAGATTTCCAGAGCATCTTTTTCACCAATACCGAGCGTACGGCGCAATTCAATTGGAATAACTACCCGTCCCAGTTCGTCCACTTTTCTTACAATACCTGTTGATTTCATCATTATAATCAGTGCTCCTCTCAGCTAACTATCTTTGTCATTATTCGACATTATTTTATGTTTTATGATACTCATCATACCAAC
Organism: Paenibacillus sp. FSL H3-0457; assembly: GCF_037981725.1. Lineage (NCBI taxonomy): Bacteria > Bacillati > Bacillota > Bacilli > Caryophanales > Paenibacillaceae > Paenibacillus > Paenibacillus sp. FSL H3-0457. The sequence goes on from NZ_CP150283.1 coordinate 30,086, forward strand.
GATTCCCAAATCAGTCAACCTTAAAATTAGCTTAAAATTAAGGCTGTTTTTCACAAGGTTACTGGTGGTAAGGGATTGGAAGCCATTTTTCGCATTTAAACCTCAATGTCAGCTTTGTCGATTTGGAAAACGACAAAACTACTTCATTCGACAAAGTTCGTCATATGGTGTCGAATCTTAGGTGAATCGCAGAGCTCAAAGCGTTAATATAAAAGAAATTAAAGGAGTGAGTCGACATGGAACAACGTTTAACGGAAGAGAAAGTATTCAAAGATCCGGTACATAATTATATCCACGTGCAAGATCCGGTTATATGGCAGTTAATTAACACCCCGGAATTTCAGCGTTTACGCCGGATTCGTCAACTAGGTACTTCTTACCTTACCTTTCACGGAGCAGAGCATAGTCGGTTCTCACATTCACTAGGTGTTTATGAGATCACACGCAAGATCATCTCTCAATTTGAAAGAAGTCATTATTCGGATTGGCCGAAGGAAGAAAAGATTGTAGCACTGTGTGCAGCTCTACTTCATGATCTCGGGCATGGGCCATTCTCTCACTCCATCGAGGAAGCTTTTGACATGAATCACGAAGATTGGACTTGTCGCATTATTACAGGTGATACCGAAGTAGGGGCGATCTTAAGACGGTATGCTCCTGATTTTCCTGAGAAAGTAGCGTCTGTCATTCAAAAAACGTATGAAAAGCCGATTGTGGTGAACTTGGTGACCAGTCCGCTTGATGCAGACCGAATGGATTATTTGCTCAGGGATGCCTATTTTACAGGTGTAAATTACGGCACGATTGACCTTGATCGTATCCTTCGGATGCTGCGTCCTTATCATGGGCGGATTGTAGTCAAGGAGTCAGGCATGCATGCTGTGGAGGATTACCTAATGTCTCGGTATCAGATGTATTGGCAGATTTATTTCCATCCGGTAACTCGTAGTTCTGAAATTATATTGCGGCAAATATTCAAGCGAGCGAAAACACTCCTACAACATGGTTTTCAATTCCGCTTCATGATTGATCCACTCCCTCAACTATTTGAAGGAGAATTATCCGTGGATGAATATTTGCAGTTGGATGAAGCATTAATCCAGACGGCATTTACGCAGTGGCGCAAGGAGGACGATACTGTTCTGAGTGAGTTATGCGAACGTTTTATGGATCGCAAGTTATATAAGTATGTAGAGCTTGAACAGGTCGACTTGACAATGATGGAAGAGATTCGGGAAGCTTTTGTACAGGCTGGCCTCGATCCCGAATATGATCTTGAAATTGATTTTCCTTCGGATAATCCGTATGATGTGTTTCGTCCGGATGAATCCACAGATAAGCAGATTCTTCTTCTGGATCGACAGGACAATTTACGTGAGTTGTCAGAAGTATCTGACATTGTCCGTTCCATCAGTGGGCTTCACCGAGGGAAACATCATTTGTATTACCCGCAAAACAAGGTGGATGCGATTATTCACGAATTACCGTCACATATACGCCCCTATTTCTTGTAATCGTGTGAGTATAATCCGATGAAGAATTTCGATATCAAAACACTTTCTAAAAGAGCTATTTTTCATGATACAGTAATCTGCTTTAATGGGGAGTATATGTAGATCGACATAATTTTGTAAATGGAAGCAGGCAGAATGAGTACAATCAGCAATATATAGATCAGAATATCCGTATATCTTCTATATATTGTAGTTGTGAAGAAACAAACGTAATGATGTAATACACAGATTACCCAAAATGTTTTATGTATGAGTCATTAAATTATTGAATTTTACAAATTGGATTTTGAAAAAGAAGATAGTCGTTATTTCGACATGAAGGGAGATACAGACATGATGCTGTTCGACACACATACACATCTGGATGCACCACAATTCGACGAGGACCGCGAGGACATGATTCAGCGTGCTGTAGATGCAGGAGTTGGTCGCATGATCAACATTGGTTTTAACCGGGAGACGATTCCAACCACAATGAAACTCGCCGAAACATATGACTTTATATATGCAGCTGTAGGGTGGCATCCCGTAGATGCGATCACAATGCAGGAGGGCGATTTGGAGTGGATTGCATCTTTATGCAAGCATGAAAAAGTGGTTGCGATCGGTGAGATTGGATTGGATTATCACTGGGATACTTCACCAAAAGAAATACAGCATCGCGTATTACGACAACAAATTGCTTTGGCGCGTGAAGTGAACATGCCAATTGTCATCCATAATCGGGATGCACATGAGGATATCATAAGAATTTTGCGTGAAGAGAAGGCGGGAGAAGTTGGTGGTGTGATGCACTCGTTCTCGGGCAGTTGGGAAACAGCAAAAAGTTGCCTCGATATGGGCTTCCATCTCTCCTTCGGAGGACCGATCACATTCAAAAATGCAAAGCAACCCAAAGAGGTGCTGGAGAAGGTTCCTATGGACCGGTTTTTCATTGAAACAGATGCTCCATATTTGACACCGCACCCTTATCGTGGGAAGCGAAATGAGACAGCGCATGTACGTCTGGTTGCAGAGGCAGCTGCGGAAATTAAAGGCATTTCGGTGGAGGAAATTGCTGCAATAACAACCAAAAATGCCATGGAACGATTTGGGATTCGTTAAAAAAACGAGCAAATGAGGTGAAAAAGGCAGGTAAGCGGAGGTAATTTGCCCTTTGATCCAAATAAATCAAGAATATTACAATATTTTAACCAAATATTCAGAAAAACGTACTTGATCAACGCTTTACAACATGCATCAAAACAGGATATCATCTTTTCAGTGAATTGTTGTGCGGAAAATTGGACAGATGTTCGGGGGATGAACAAAGGGACACTTTCCGATGAAACAACATTACTTTCATGAATCAGTCTCGCTGAGTCTCCGTTAACGGAGAGCGGGGGAACCAATAGGGCTTAAACATCGGTGTATTTGGCCGATGCGCAACGTTCGCTGACCCAAAAGCAGCGAAGGGAACTGCGAAGCCGTATTTGATTTCTTCTTTGGGTCTCGGGGTGAATTCAAGGGCGTCCGCCATGAGCGGGTGACCCAAGATAGGGCGGCTCTCTTTCGCCCGAACCCGACAGCTAACCTCGCAAGCGGAAAAAGAGAGGCAACCTCGTGCATGAATTTCCGATATTCAAAATCATTCGGAAGCCACGAAAGAGTTCCTCTTACACTCTTTCTTTGGCTTTTTTGTTTTTGAATAAAAGAAATATTGTCATCATACGGTAGGTATTCAGGAGGATGACATCATGTTGCGAAGATTGATTCATGGTGCAGAACCGGATTATGTTGGTCCAATCTGTGTTCTGTAGAAAATTTGGTATAGTCACGTCAAAGACATCATGCATTACTTTAGACGGCGAGGCTATGAAGGAGGACGGAGAAGTGGGCACATTCCAACCAGAAGAGACCCATGAGTCACGATCATCCAGTAAGTCTTTCGCGTTGCGGTGGAAGCATGAGAACATGCGTCAAATGGCATTGATCGCGATTTTCTCAATTGCGCTTACAATCATGATCTTGTTAGTCGTTTACGGTCAGGCCGGGAAACAAATTTCACTGGTTATTGATGGCAAAGCTCAGGTGGTAGAGACTCGTACAGGAATGCTTCAGGAAATGCTGGAGGAGCAGTCGATCACAGTCAGCCCTCACGATAAGGTATCCATGTCCATGAATGGGGCGTTAACAGATGGAGACCGAATCGTTATTGAGCGGGCCGTTCCAGTTAACATTACGGCAGACGGAGACACCAAGACTCTGTATACAACCGATTCATCGGTAGAAGATGCAATTCAAAAATCAGGTATTCAAGTTGAAAGTAATGATAAAGTGTATCCGGCGCTTGGAACTACTATCAAAGCGGAGATGAAGATCCGTGTAGTGCGCGTAACAAAGCGTACAGTGGATGTAGAGCAACCGATCGCTTACAAAGTCATTAAAACGGCTGACCCTAGCTTGTACAAAGGGGATAACCGTGTCGTTGTGAACGGCAAAGAAGGCACAATTGTGCAGCATATCGAAAAGGTATTTCAGGATGGAGAATTGGTCTCCAAAAAAATGGTCGGCAAATCTGTCGCGAATAATCGTGTAGATAAAGTGATCGCTGTCGGCACCAAAGCAAAACCGGTCGTGAAAGAACCTGAGATTCAGACCGTATCGGCTCAAACGTCAACAACCAAAAAGGCTACAACAACGAACTCGAATAAAACATCTGCCTCGGGCAGCAAAGTGATTACCGTATCCGGGACTTCTTTTAAATACTCCAAAGTACTTAAAAATGTATCCATGACTGCCTACTCTTCCGAAGAGCCTGGCATTGGAACTAAAACAGCTTCCGGTACTCGTGTAACGGAAGGACGCACCATTGCGGTTGATCCCAAAGTCATTCCAATTGGCTGGTGGGTATATATCGAAGGTCTGGGATTCCGTCGTGCGGAAGATACAGGCGGTGCCATTAAAGGCAACAAAATTGATGTGTATTATGACAGTGTGAAGCATGCCCTGAATTTTGGACGTAAGAAAGGCAAGACGGTCTACGTGATCGGTCCGGTGAAGCCGGAAGCGAACTAAAATCGTTTTACTTTGAAATGGGAATGCTATAAAATAGTTGCATGAATGATTCATGCGGAATATGCGGCGGAGGAGTCTGAATTCAGTCTCCCCCGCCGTTTGGCAGAGAAGAGGATATTCCTCTTCTTTTTGCGTTAGAAAGGAAGAAATGGAACATGATAAAAGAAGTCATTGTGGTGGAAGGCCGTGACGATACGGTAGCTATCCGTCGGGCCGTGGAAGCCGATACCATAGAAACAGGTGGATCAGCAATCAACCAACGCATTCTGAAGCGGATTGCGCTTGCTCAGGAGAGACGGGGAGTCATTGTACTGACAGATCCGGATCATGCTGGCGAACGCATTCGAAAAATTATTGCGAACAAGGTGCCAGGCTGCAAACATGCCTTCATTCCGGAAGCCGATGCAACGCGCAAAGGGGACATTGGGGTGGAGAATGCCTCACCAGAGGCGATCCGTCATGCTCTGGCGCGCGTACATACTTCATACGAAGGTGCTCCGAGCCTGATCGATTGGGAGGACCTGATCGCGGCAGGACTTATTGTGCATCCGCAGGCTGCTGCACGTCGCATGGAGATGGGCAATCTGCTGGGCATCGGATATTGTAACGGAAAGCAGTTCCACAAACGTCTCAGTGTATTTCAGATTACACGGGAAGAATTCTCTACAGCATTAGCGCAAATTGAACGTGAAGGATTGTGAGCATATGAAGAACATGGAAGAGACGATTGAAATTGCAACGCCCAAGCGTACGAAAGAGATTATTCAAAGACACGGATTCTCATTTAAGAAAAGTCTGGGTCAGAACTTTCTGATCGATCAAAATATACTGAACAAAATTGTTAATGCAGCCGATCTGGACGAGTCTAAGGGCGCACTGGAGATCGGGCCGGGTATTGGAGCCCTCACGGAGCGACTGGCTCGGGTAGCCGGTCCCGTCACAGCCGTAGAGATTGACCAGCGTTTAATCCCAATCCTGGGAGAAGTGATGCAGCCTTATTCAAATGTACGTGTACATCATGGGGATGTGTTGAAGCTTGATCTGGCTGAGTTGTTTAATACGGATTTTGCATCCGTGGACAAAGTCAGTGTTGTGGCTAACCTGCCTTATTATGTAACGACTCCAATCATGATGAAACTTTTGGAAGAGAAACTGCCGGTAGACAGCATTGTTGTCATGATCCAAAAAGAAGTGGCTGAACGCATGGCTGCTGCACCTGGATCAAAAGACTATGGCAGTCTGAGCATCGCAGTTCAGTACTACAGTATGCCGGAACTTGTGTGTATTGTGCCTCCTACGGTCTTCATTCCGCAACCTAATGTGGAATCAGCTGTCATTAAGCTGAAAGTGCGTGAGCAGCCGCCAGTGGAGATTCCGGATGAATCACACTACTTCGAAGTGGTACAGGCTTCTTTTGCCCAGCGGAGAAAAACAATCTCAAACAACTTGAAGGCACGTTTCTTCACAAAGGAGAACCGGGAACAGGCAGACATTCTGCTGGAGCAGGCAGGTATTCAACCGTCCCGGCGTGGAGAGACATTGAGTCTGCAAGAGTATGCCACACTCAGCACCGTAATGTGGGAAGCAGGGGTACGTGCAGCGCTGTAAAATTTGAATGAACCAAACCGGGTCTCTGCCCATACGATGGGGTAGAGGTGATTACGTTGATGAATATCGGAGACTTGGTCGTTCGGAAGTCATACGGCGGCGATGTGACTTTTCGGGTGGAAGGCCTCCAGTTGGATGCTGCGGTCATTAAAGGGACTGAGTTCCGGCTGATTGCCGATTCCCCGGTGGACGATTTGATACAGGTTCCCTACGAACCACAAAGCGCCAAGACCAGACAGGCGCATATTAAAGCACATCAGACCCTGTCCCGTCTGCAGCAGAATCGTATGGAACAGGCTGAGCGGAATCGTGAAGGTCTGGTACAGGATTGGTCTGCCCAGCAGGAACCGGCTTATTTTGAAATGCCTGGAAAGGTGCTTCATCTGGATGGAGATCCGAACTATTTGAAAAAAAGTATGGATCTCTATGAGCAACTTCGTGTACCCGCAGAGGGACAGTATGTCCATGAATCGGCAATGGCAGATACCTTATACCGCTTATTACCCAAAGTACGTCCGGATATCGTAGTTATTACGGGTCATGATGGGGTGTTAAAGACACGTCAGCCCTATGACTTATATAGTCTTGGTAGCTACAAGAACTCGCAAAATTTCGTATCGGCCATTCAGGTGGCCAGACAATATGAACGCCATCTGGACGCCCTCACTATTGTTGCAGGGGCCTGTCAGTCCCATTTTGAGGCACTGCTGCGCGCTGGAGCAAACTTTGCCAGTTCCCCAGGCAGAATTCTCATTCATGCACTTGATCCGGTCTATGTGGCAGCCAAGGCCTCCTTTACTTCTGTGCGCGATACGGTCAACATGAGTGATGTTCTGCACAATACCATCAGTGGCAGCCAGGGTGTGGGTGGTGTCGAGACACGGGGGAGTTACCGGGTAGGTCTGCCTGGGCTGAATGATTTATCTACGCTAAAAGTGAACCCGTCGGCAGTCTGATGTAGGCCATTTAAAGTCCCAATTTGGGGCTTTTTTTGTTTGCAAAAAAATTCATTGACAACAACTTTTTGATGCTGATATAATAATTAGTTTTGATTTGACAATGACTGTAAAATCCGGTATAATGGACAAGAAAAGAGGTGGTCGTCGACAATGGCTAAAAACACGCTGTTGGATATCAAACGCAATCTCGATGCACATATTGGTCAGAAAATTATGTTGCGGGCTAATGGTGGCCGCCGTAAGACCATTGAGCGTACGGGTGTATTGGAAGAAACGTACCCTTCTGTTTTTATTGTTAAGCTTGATGAGGAGCAAGAAACCTTCAAGCGAGTATCTTATAGTTATGCGGATATACTTACGGAATCGGTGGAAGTCATGGTTTATGACCCGGGCAGCCAGACGCATAGCTCCTATATGGAGACGTAAGTATCGATTTACAGGCGATTCGCCCCACAAGGCGGATCGCTTTTTTGTTTTCTTTAAACACCAATTCTCCCTCTAACGTAACCCATACATACTCAGGAATGAGCGAGGAACGGTCGCGGCATACTATATGGACAGGTGAAGGGACAGTTTCTTAAGCAATGCAGGAAACTGAATATGGCCTGGTGACAAAATGTTAAAAACGTGAACGAACAACGAACTCATCACATTATGAAGGATACTTTGGAGGAGGATGGTTCATGAGTCGCAGAAGAAGAAGTGTCATGTCAGAGGATCTGAAGAATGAGCTCGCGAAAGACCTGGGCTTCTATGATACGGTGCAACAGGAAGGTTGGGGCGGAATTAAAGCCAAGGATGCAGGAAACATGGTGAAAAGAGCCATTCAACTTGCTGAGCAGGCTGCCCGCAAATCTTAATCCGGTTCAAGCAGACTGAAAAGCGGGGAAATCCGTCAGGAATAACCCCGCTTTTTCCCCTTAGATGCGGAATACAAATGACTTGACAGCCCCATTTTGATATAATATGTTAAGTTGTCTTAGGGAAAAGGTGAGGACGGGTGAACGCCTTGAAAATTTACGAAAAAGCGCCTGCTAAAATTAATTTGATGCTGGACGTTTTACATAAAAGAAGCGATGGATTCCATGAAGTTGAAATGATCATGACCATGGTCGATCTAGCTGATCGGCTGGAAATGTCGGAGCTGCCGCGAGATACTATTTTCATCTCCAGTCAGGCAGGTTATATCCCGCTCGACGAGAAGAATCTGGCTTTCCAGGCAGCCAGACTCATTAAGGAGCGCTATAACGTGCGTACGGGCGTCCATATTCATCTGGATAAAAAGATTCCAGTTGCAGCTGGTCTTGCCGGCGGCAGCAGTGATGCAGCAGCAACGCTGCGTGGATTGAACCGTCTGTGGCGGTTGAATATACCGGATCACGAACTGCAGGAGCTTGGAGCTGAACTCGGGTCGGATGTTCCATTCTGTATCACAGGAGGGACTGCACTCGCTACAGGCCGTGGTGAGAAGTTAACTCCCATTCCTAATCCGCCGCAATGCTGGGTAATTCTGGCCAAGCCTCCGATTAATGTGTCTACAGCCGATGTGTACGGAAGGTTCCGCAGTGACAAGATTGTTCGTCATCCGAGTGCAGCTAAAATGGAGCAGGCTATTCGCAATCAATCATTTACGGAAGTCTGTGACCAGATGGGCAATGTGCTTGAAGATGTAACGTTGAAGCTGTATCCGGAAGTTCAGCATCTGAAGGATGCCATGATTCGATTGGGTGCAGACGGCGTGTTAATGTCTGGTAGCGGTCCAACGGTATTTGGTCTGGTTTCCAAAGAATCCAAGGTTGCCCGGATATACAATGGTCTGCGTGGGTTCTGTAAAGAAGTGTATGCTGTACGTATGTTAACGTAAAATTCGCTTTTATAATGTACAAACACGTATAAAGGTGTTATATTCTTAAATAATTATTCGGATTTGGATGTTTCCGTGATCGTGAGGATGGATCTCTGTGAAGAAGTTAAAACGAAGCGCAAGGCTGGTTGAAATGACGCAATACTTATTGTCCAGACCGCATACGGTTATTCCGTTGACCACATTTGCCGAACGTTATGGTGCCGCAAAGTCTTCAATTAGTGAAGATTTGGCGATTATCAAGGAAGTGTTCGAAGAAGGTGGGTCAGGAGAACTGCATACACTGGCTGGAGCAGCCGGGGGAGTAAGATGGATTCCGAAGGTATCCCGAGAACTGGCATTGGCATTTGCGGAGCGGCTCTCGACCCAGCTCGCGCAACCTGATCGGATCTTGCCTGGAGAATACCTGTACATGTCCGACTTGCTTGGTCAGCCCGCATTGATGAATGAAGCCGGCAAGATTTTTGCAACGGCCTTTGGCAATATGAATATTGATGTGGTTATGACGGTAGAAACCAAAGGAATTCCACTGGCTTATGCGACCGGTGCTCAGCTCAACCTGCCTGTCGTGCTCGTACGCAGGGACCATCAGGCTACAGAAGGATCGGCCGTAAGTATCAATTATGTATCCGGGTCCCACAAAAGTCTGCATACCATGTCCCTGTCCCGCAGGGCGATGCGTGAGCATTCCAGGGTACTTATTGTGGATGACTTCATGAAGGCCGGGGGTACGGTGCAAGGAATGATCGATCTTTTGGCCGAGTTTAATGCTACAGTAGCCGGGGTAGGGGTACTGGTGGAATCTGGTTCTGTAGATTCAGAAGAACGCCTGTTAACAGATTACGTATCTCTGGCGAAACTGACAGCGGTTGATGCCAAGAGCAGACAGATTTCCGTCAAGCCTGGCAACTATTTTGACCTGTAGAAAGATGACGAATGTTATGTCGTTAAAAGGTCTTTTCCATCGACCTGGCACTAACGTTGTCGAATTGTGTATTAAATAAAAAAATTCCTGAAATTAGGAAATTTTTGTGGTTATAAAAAGAAGGAGTTCGTATATGCTGTGTGGAATTATACACCAAGTTCTGATGGAAAAAGGTGGTGAACACACACATGCAAATTACGGATGTCAGACTCCGCCGTGTTAACTCGGAGGGGAGAATGAAGGCTATCGCATCCATTACCATCGATAACGAATTCGTCGTTCATGACATTCGTGTCATTGATGGTAACAACGGAATGTTTGTTGCTATGCCGAGCAAACGTACTCCTGATGGAGAGTTCCGTGATATCGCCCACCCGATCTCTTCTGGTACGCGTGAGAAGATTCAGGCAGCAGTTTTGACTGAATACGATCGTGCGGCAACTGAGGAAGAAGTCATTGAAGAAGGTGCCTGAGAACATTATTGGGGTTCGAAGGAAAAGAGAGCCATGTCTTATGGCTCTCTTTTCTTTTTGACCGGAATAAGATATATTCAGTATTGAGTTTATTAGCAGAGAACAAAAAGCGCATCGTGCGCTTGGTGGCAGGGCGGCATCTTAGGAATTATTGGGATTCGGTTAAGCTCGCAGGTACACGGCGTATACATATAGGTCACGATTCGTTGGTGTCCGCGTTGTTACGTGTGATTACAGAGACAGCAGGCGATGAACAGGACCGGCTTGAAGCCGGCTGAACGATACTCATTGGATATAGATCAGCAATGCATTTCAATGGGATTTTCAGAACAGGAGGTCGTTAATTTTGAAACGAATGGCAATCGTTCTTGCCGCAGGGCAAGGAAAACGAATGAAATCAAAATTGTACAAAGTACTGCATCCCGTATGCGGTAAACCTATGGTTGGACATGTGCTGGATGCAGCACTCAGCGCAGGCGTTGAACGCAGTGTAGTTGTAGTCGGTCATGGTGCCGAAGCGGTGCAGTCATTTTTGGGTTCCAGAGCGGAGTACACACTTCAGGCGGAACAACTGGGTACAGGTCATGCAGTGAAGCAGGTTAAATCCTTGCTTGGCGGTGAAACTGGCTCTACGATTGTGGTCTGCGGAGATACACCACTTGTGACCAGTGAGACGTTGGAAGGTCTGATGAAGCTGCATGAGAGCAGCGGAGCAGCAGCCACAGTTCTTACGGCTCAGTTGGACAATCCCAAAGGTTATGGCCGCGTCATTCGCGGAGAAGATGGATCTGTACAACGGATTGTGGAACAAAAGGATTGCACAGAGCAGGAAGATGCTGTGAATGAGATTAACACAGGCACATACTGTTTCGATAATGCAAAATTGTTCGCTGCCTTGGAAAAAGTGACGAACCAGAACGCTCAGGGAGAGTATTATCTCACAGACGTAGTTGGCATTTTCCGCAATGATGGAGAAGTGGTTGAAGCTTACATGTCGGATGACATCGCAGAATCCATCGGGGTTAACGACCGACTTGCACTTTCACAAGCCGAAGCCTTCATGCGTGAACGTCTTGCCGTACGCCATATGTTGAACGGTGTGACAATCATTGATCCGTCATCGACATATATCGGAGCGGATGTTACGATTGGATCAGATACAGTTCTGTATCCGGGGACGATCCTCAAAGGCACAACTTCCATCGGTGAAGCATGTCATATTGGTCCTCAGGCAGATGTGGAAGACAGCGTTATTCAGGACGGAGTTACGATTAAACATTCGGTAGTATCCAATGCCGAGGTTGGTTCTGATGCAACGGTAGGTCCATTTGCTAATTTGCGTCCAGGGACTAAGCTGGGTCGCAACGTAAAAATTGGTGACTTTGTTGAAGTGAAAAATGCTACAATTGATGAAGGTTCCAAAGTATCTCATCTCAGCTATATTGGAGATGCCAAAGTAGGGAAAAACGTAAATGTTGGATGCGGGGCAATAACTGTCAATTATGATGGTTATAATAAAGCTGTGACAACGATTGAAGATGATGCTTTTGTAGGCAGCAACGTCAATCTGATTGCACCGATTACGGTAGGAAAAGGCGCTTATGTGGTTGCTGGCTCCACCGTTACCCATTCCGTTCCCGAGAATGATCTGGCCATTGCTCGTCCACGTCAGGAGAATAAACCTGGTTATGCGGAGAAGATTCGCGGACGTGCCAAAGCCAAGAAACAAAATGCCAAACCCCAATAAGGGGTTTTGATAACAAGATTGCCTCCCGAAGATCGGGGAGGTGCCGACATGTCGCAGACGCTTATTGATTCCAATGAACCAGCACGGAGGGTTTTTATTTTATGACTTATTTTGATTCGAAATTAAAAATATTTACTTGCAATTCTAACCCCAAGCTTGCCCATCAAATTGCTGATTATATCGGGATCCCCATGGGTGAATCTCACACAACCAGCTTTAGTGATGGCGAGATTCAAGTGAAACTCTCCGAGAGTGTTCGGGGTTGTCACGTTTATATCGTGCAGTCCACTTGCTTGCCGGTTAATGATAACCTGATGGAAATGCTCGTTATGATTGATGCACTCAAACGGGCATCTGCCAAGACGATTAACGTCGTTATTCCTTACTATGGCTATGCAAGACAGGATCGCAAGGCACGTTCACGTGACCCGATTACAGCGAAACTGGTTGCTAACCTGATTGAAAAAGCGGGTGCAACCCGTGTCATCGCGATGGACTTGCATGCAATGCAGATCCAGGGATTCTTCGACATTCCAGTCGACCATTTGCTTGGCGTGCCAATTCTGGCTCAATATTTCCGGTCGAAACAGATCGAAAATCCGGTTGTTGTGTCGCCTGACCACGGTGGCGTAGTGCGCGCACGTAAACTGGCTGATTTCCTGAATGCACCCCTGGCGATTATCGATAAACGTCGTCCTGAGCCAAATGTGAGCGAAGTGATGAACATTATCGGTAACATCGAGGGTAAAACAGCTATCCTGATCGATGACATTATTGACACGGCGGGAACGATTGTACTGGGAGCGAATGCTCTGATGGAAGGCGGCGTAAAAGAAGTATACGCGTGCTGTACTCACCCGGTATTGTCCGGACCTGCGATGGAACGTTTGGAGAATGCACCATTGAAGGAAGTCATCGTAACGGATACTATTCCAATTACGCATGCTAATCCGACAAGCAAACTCAAAGTGTTGTCTGTAGCGCCTTTGCTCGGAGAAGCGATTATCCGGGTTCATGAGGAATTGTCAATCAGCAAGCTGTTTGAAATTGAATAAGGATGTCTGCATAAAGTAGTAGAGGGGTTACGTTTTCCGGTTCAATGGAAAATGTAACCCCTGTCGGCGTGCCGTTTTATTAAAAGTGAAACAGACGCTGTTCAGTCCATATAAGTTGAACTACTAATTTACACGATAACAGCGATCGGAAGATGTTTCTGCACGCGCAGTGATCCAGTGTAAAATGGTTCGTTCATCTTATATGGTTAATACCCGGGGCGGGAGATAAATCGGAAACGACGCCGATGAAAAAGCGTGTCGGCAATTTCGACGAATTGATTATCGAAACGTGTGATTAGACCAATCTCAATATGGGTGTCGCGGTCGTATACCTGTACAGGTACGTGATATTCGAGATGATAGATAAAATCGCTATGTTGAGTCAGTTGTCCATTGTCTTCGCGCAAAACCCGCTCACCTTCCTGGGTCGATAAAATATTAACTGTGAACACTACAGTAAATCGATCTTTACTTTCTTGATATTATATGAAATATAAGATTCGAAGTCTATGCCTCACCTCAGGCTAATCCGAAGGAGGGAACAAGATGAAGTGGATTGTCGGACTTGGAAATCCAGGCTCGAACTATGCCAAAACCCGTCATAATATCGGTTTTATGGCACTGGATCGGTTGGCTGATCGTCATAATATCTCCATTACACAGAATAAATGTAAAGCGCTGATTGGAGAAGGCAATATTGGCGGTGTGAAAACCGTACTGATCAAACCAATGACCTATATGAACTTGTCTGGTGAATCGGTTCGAGCATATATGGATTTTTATAAAGTTAGTCTTGAAGATCTGATTGTTGTGTACGACGACATGGATACAGAGATTGGCAAAGTCAGATTGCGTTACCAAGGTAGTGCAGGCGGACATAATGGAATCAAGTCCATTATTCAGCATACCGGTACACAGCAGTTTAACCGGGTGCGCATGGGAATATCCCGGCCTGAACCAGGACATGCCATTGTTGATTATGTACTGTCGACATTTATGAAGAAAGAAAAGGAAGCCCTTGATCAGACCATTGAGCAAACATGTGATGCTCTGGAGCATAGCTTGACTCATACGTTTGAACAAACAATGGCGAAGTTTAACGGTTAATTTTGTAAGGCATACTGGTAAAATGATCATAAAGACGGGTTCGATTCAGCCATACTGGACATACTGGATGTATAAACCATGTTCAGGAGGCATAAACATGTCAGTGAATTACGTATGTAGGCATTGCCGTACCTTTATTGGACGAATCGATTCTGCCCGGATAACGGAAGTAGAGCTCGGCTTTCATTTCTTGACCCCCGACGAGCGGAGGGATATAATAGCGTATAATTCCGGTGGTGACATTACCGTTCGGATTACATGTGATTACTGTAAGGAAGCCCTGGAGCACAATCCGGAGCTTAGCCTGCTCGCGAGTCCGCTTCAGTAGACATCGCCTGTACAGGATCGAATGACAGTTGAGGGCGGTTGCGTAATAACGCTCCACCTTTTATAGCCTTGGCAGCCTGCTGAGGCTTCTTTTCAGTTGGCATGAAAGTCATGGCTATCTCGAAATCAGGCTCAGCCGCATCAACAGATGTGGCAATGTTGCGAGTAATCCGATATGATGAAACAGGACAAAAAGGAATTTGTATCCATTTTAATAGTGATGCTACGCGTATGCGTGAGATAATCAAGTAAGTTATAAGAGAGGTGCCCCTTTTGTTACAAGCACTTATACAGGCTTTTTCCAAAGATCCGGACTTCGGATCCATTACAGCCGGAATCAAGTCCGGCATGAAGGAACAATTGGTTTCGGGTTTATCCGGCTCGGCGCGTCAGATTATGCTGGCTGCCTTGCATCAGGAAATGAACCGACCATTGCTCGTAGTAACACACAATATGTTTTCAGCTCAAAAAATTGCAGAAGATTTACAGGAAGCGCTTTCACCTGATCAGGTGTTGATCTATCCTGCCAACGAACTTGTCGCTGCGGAAGCTGCTGTTTCCAGCCCGGAAACATTGGGTCAGCGTATTGATGTGTTGGTCCGTTGCGCCCAGGGATTCAGGGGCGTTGTTGTTATTCCTTTTTCCGGGGTAAGACGTTATGTTCCGCTTCCGGAAGTGATGGCCAATGCTCGAATTTTGATCAAACAGGGTAACACACTTCAACTGGACTCCTTCCTGCTGGAGATGGTAAAGCTCGGATACGAGCGTGTGGAACGCGTGGAATCTCGTGGTGAGATGAGTGTACGCGGAGGTATCATCGACTTCTATCCGGTTACTTCATCGATCGCATATCGGGTGGAGTTATTTGATGATGAGATCGACTCCATTCGGACATTTGATCCAGCGGATCAGCGTTCGATTGAACGGATTGAAGAAATTACGGTTTTACCATGCAAGGAGTTAATTGCAGATCGTGAACGTATGGAAAAGGCTGCCGATGCGGCTGCTCTTTTGCTGGAGCAACAGCTGGAGAAAATGACGGACCGGCAGGCGAAGCTGCGTCTTCGTGAGGAAATTCACCGGGAGATCGAGCTTTTGCGGGAACACGTGTATTTCTCCGAAATGTATAAATATATTTCTCCGCTCTATCCGGAGAACAAAACGATCTATGACTATATGCCAGAAGATACCCTGCTGGTTCTTGATGAGCCTGCCAGACTATCGGAGACATCGAAACAGCTGGACCGTGATGAATCAGAGTGGAACCTGCATTTGATGCAAAACGGAAAAACACTTCCGGATCTTCCATTATCCGCAGACGGTGATGAACTCTTGTATGAGCGTCCATTCCAGACGCTGTTTATGTCGATCTTTTTGCGCCAAGTTCCACACACTCAACCACAAAACATTCTGAACTTCATCAGTCGTGGTATGCAGGATTTCCATGGACAGATGAACGTACTGAAGGCAGAGATGGAGCGTTGGCAGAAGGCCGGAGTCAAAGTGCTCATGCTGGCGAACGGTGAGGAGCGACTCGAGCGGATGCGCCGGGTACTGATGGACTATGATATTCTAGAGCCAGAGATGATGATCGGTAATTTGCAAACGGGATTTGAAATGCCGTCCATTCATTTGGCTGTTGTGACCGAGGGCGAGATGTTCTCGCAAAAACAGCGTAAAGTACGCAAACCGATTCGGAATGTGGATAATGCTGAACGGATCAAATCCTATAGCGAGCTAAAAGTGGGCGATTATGTCGTTCATCAGAACCACGGGATTGGTAAGTACCTGGGGATCGGCACCCTCGAGGTTGGCGGTATTCATAAGGACTACATGCATATTCTCTATGCGGGTGGAGACAAACTGTCTGTACCTATTGAGCAGATCGATCTGATTCAAAAATATGTTGGATCCGAAGAGAAAGAACCGAAAATATACAAGCTAGGCGGCAATGAGTGGACACGGGTCAAAAATAAAGTCCGCACATCCGTACAGGATATTGCTGATGATCTAATTAAGCTGTATGCAGAGCGTCAGACCTCCAAAGGGTTTGGATTCGACAAGGATTCTGCGGAGCAGCAGGAGTTTGAGGACATGTTCCCTTACGATGAGACACGTGATCAGGTGCGTGCGATCGAAGAAATCAAAAAGGACATGGAACAAAACCGTCCAATGGATCGTTTATTGTGTGGGGATGTTGGTTACGGCAAAACCGAGGTGGCTATTCGGGCTGCATTTAAAGCAGCTATTGAAGGCAAACAGGTGGCTGTACTCGTGCCAACAACCATTTTGGCACAGCAGCATTTTGAGACGTTCCGTGAGCGCTTCTCCGGTTATCCGTTCAACATTCATGTGCTTAGCCGGTTCCGCTCCCGTAAAGAGCAGAATGAAACAGCCAAAGGCATCAAGGCAGGTACAGTGGATATTGTCATCGGGACACATCGATTGCTGTCGCAGGATCTGGTGTTCAAAGACCTGGGACTGCTCATTGTTGATGAAGAACAGCGCTTCGGTGTAACCCATAAGGAAAAACTGAAGAAGCTGAAAACCAATGTAGACGTGCTGACACTGACGGCAACGCCGATTCCGCGTACGCTTCATATGTCCATGCTGGGTGTGCGTGATCTGTCCGTTATTGAGACTCCACCAGAGAATCGTTTCCCGGTGCAGACCTATGTGGTTGAACACAGCCAGGCGCTTGTTCGTGAAGCCATTGAGCGTGAGCTTGCCCGTGGTGGGCAAGTGTATTACCTCTACAACCGTGTTCAGGGAATCCAGGAGATGGCAGCCGAAATTTCTGAACTTGTGCCTGAAGCCAAAGTTGGTGTAGGACATGGTCAGATGTCGGAAACAGAGCTGGAGAAAACGATTCTGGACTTCCTGGATGGTGAATATGACGTGCTTGTGAGCACAAGTATCATCGAGACCGGGGTAGATATTCCGAACGTAAATACACTGATCGTACATGATGCGGATAAAATGGGACTCTCCCAGCTGTATCAACTGCGCGGACGTGTGGGTCGTTCCAACCGTATTGCGTATGCCTATTTTACGTACCAACGGGATAAAGTGCTTACTGAAGTTGCTGAGAAACGTCTGCAATCAATCAAAGAATTTACCGAACTGGGTTCAGGATTCAAAATTGCCATGCGTGACTTGTCGATTCGTGGTGCGGGAAATCTGCTAGGAGCGGAGCAGCATGGTTTCATCGCTTCCGTCGGGTTTGATCTGTATTCCCAGATGCTTGCAGAGGAGATCAACAAACGCAAAGTTACGATGCTTGGCGAAGAGCCGGTACCTTCAGACCAGTGGAACACAACCCTGGATCTCAGTATCGATGCCTACTTGCCGTCCGATTATATCTATGACAGTATTCAGAAGATTGAGATCTACAAAAAAGTGGCGGTCATTGCATCCTTCGACGATGCGATGGAGTTGGAAGACGAATTGGTTGACCGATTCGGTGATCTTCCGGAAGCCGTCATTAACTTGCTGGCTGTTGCGCGGATGAAAGTATACGGCAAAATCTACGGTATTGAGTCCATTTCCCAACGTGGTGAGGACATTACCGTGAAGTTCTATGAAGGGCGTGAACATGCCTTTGAACTCTCGAAAATCGCGCACATTGGAAATCAGTTCGAAAGACGTGTACAATTTGAACAAGGACCCCATATGCTGATTCACGCTAAAGGCAAGGGGCTTGGGGATAAGCAACTGATGGAGCTGGTAGAGAAAATTCTGGAGTCCATGAAAACTGCTTTTAAATCAAAGGGGGAACTAAAGGATGTTACCAAAGTATAAAAAAGTAGGAAAAGTACTGTCTGTGAGCATGGTCGCAGTACTATCCTTATCACTGCTTGCTGCATGTGGCAAGAAAGAAGAAGCAAAAACACCGGAATCGACGGATACAAGTGCTGTAGTCGCTACGTATGATGGTGGTACTATTACAGCCAATGAATTCGATATGGAGCAACGTGTCATGAAATTCCTCTATCCGGAGTATGCACAAATGATGGATATGGACGATTTCAAAGAGTATCTGGTGAAACAGGAAGTTGCTTATGAATATCTGAGTGGTAAAGCAAGTGAAGAAGCCAAAACAGCAGGTACAAAAGCGGCAACTGAGCAATTCGATAAAATGAAAGCTTCTGTTCAGGCAGATCAATGGACAGAAATGCTCAAAGCTCAGAAACTGACTGACGACAACATTAAAGACTACATGACTCGGATCATGACAGTAATCAAAGATAAAGAAACAGGCGTTACGGACGATGCAATCAAGGCTGAGTTTGAGAAAAACAAAGATCAGTTCACAACGGCTTCCGTTCGTCACGTGCTGATTAACTTCACAGATCCAAAAACGCAAAAAGAGCGTAAAAAAGAAGATGCACTTAAAATTGCAAAAGAAGTAAAAACCAAGTTGGATGGCGGAGCTGATTTTGCTGAAATTGCAAAAAAATATTCCGAAGATCCAGGTTCTGCTGAAAAGGGTGGACTGTATGAAAATACACCTGTAGGTAGCTGGGTGGAAGCATTTAAGGAAGCTGCAAAAACATTGCCACTGAATAAGATCAGTGATCCAGTAGAGACAGAGTACGGTTACCACGTCATGAAAGTGGAAGCTCGTACTGAAGCTGACTTTGCCAAATTGACGGCTGAACAAAAAGAAAGTCTGAAGAGCCAATTGGCTGCAGCCGAAATCGATACGTTCATGCAAAATGAATTGGACAAAATCGTAAAAGAAGTTAAACTGCCAAAAACAGAAAAAGCTGAAGAAGGTAAGACTGAAGGCACAACTGAAGGCACTACGGGTACAGGAACTGAAGGAGAAAAAACAACCGAACCAAAAACGGATGACTCCACAGGTACGGATACCAAGACTGACCAAGGTACGACTGGAACAGACAAAGATGCAACTACAGATGAAGGTACAAGCAGCAAGTAAGCTGGTAAAATTGCTGTGTTAGCATACGTTCAGGGTTGAATTCGCCCGAATGAATGCCTTGTACTTCGTAAATATGGACAACCATGCAGAGAAGCAAGGGGAGGACTTAGGACCTCCTTCTTGCTTCTTCTTGTATACATTCAAGCCGTATGGGTACATGGTCGCCTTCTTCGAAAGTTACACAACTATATTCTCCGAAGCATGTATAAGGAAATGGGAACAGATGAATACTATGGTCAAGATATCACACTAAACGTTCTGGGACTTTCCTCTACCCATTAAGGAACAGTAGTTGAAAAATCTTCTCGAGAAAGTGGGGCAACATGTGAAATGAAAGCTACTGGTATTGTCCGCCGTATAGATGACCTTGGTCGTGTGGTCATTCCAAAAGAAATCCGCCGTACGTTACGTATTCGTGAAGGTGATCCACTGGAAATTTTCGTGGATCGTGATGGAGAAGTTATCCTTAAAAAATATTCGCCAATTGGCGAACTTGGTGATTTTGCCAAAGAATATGCAGAATCCCTGTATGAGAGTACAGGACATGTAACGATGATTTCTGACCGGGATACCATTATCACGGTGGCAGGCGGCTCCAAGAAAGAATATTTGGACAAGCAGGTAGGTCAGCTGTTAGAGGGATGTATGGAAAACAGGAAGACCATTCTGGAAACAAACAATGGTTCTTATGAACTTAGCAAAGATCATGACGAGACGTTATCCTCTTTTGTTATTGCGCCGATTATTTCAGGTGGTGACCCCATCGGAACGGTTATCCTGTTTAATAAGGATGAATCGGTGAAGATGTCTCAGATGGAAGTGAAGATGTCTGAGACGGCTGCTGGTTTCCTTGGCAAGCAAATGGAACAATAGACCGCAGATCAACTCCTGGTGCCCTGTCTTGGGCATACGGGAGTTTTTGCATTTTAAGGGACAACAAAGTTAATCCGGATGATTGTGATGGGGGAGGGTTAGTCTGTGTGCCTTCAGGCAGTTATAATAGCAAGGTATGCTTAAAAGGATTACGCGGGAGGGACTTATGAAACAGCCGTCTACAGGCTCAAGGCTGCTACAGGGTGCATTTATACTTGGGCTTGCTGCCATTATCTCTAAAATCATTGGTGCTTTTCAGAAGATTCCGCTGCAGAATCTGGGGGGAGACGGTGTATTTGGCATCTACAATACGGTGTATCCGTTATATATGCTCATTATCACGCTTGCTACTGCAGGGCTGCCGCTGGCCGTATCCAAATTCGTAGCAGAACAGAACGCACTCGGAAGACCAGACGAGAGCAGAAGAATTATTCGACTATCTTCCCTACTGCTCGGGGGAATTGGAATTATAATGGCGCTCTTGATGTATGCAGGTGCGCCGCTGATCGCTGACATGATTGGCAACCGCCATGTGGTTCCATCGATTCGTGCTGCTTCATGGGCGTTATTATTCGTACCGGTGATGACAGGGCTGCGTGGATATTTTCAGGGATTACAGCAGATGGTTCCAACAGCAGTATCACAAGTGGTGGAGCAGACGATACGTGTCACCGTCATGATTGTTCTTCTTCTGTGGTTGATGAGACGGGATGCTTCGCTTGAGACTATTGCTGCTGGTGCCATGATGGGCTCCGTTGCTGGTGGAATGGTTGGACTGTTAACCATGTTAGGTTACATGGTCCGTCATCGGCGGAAAGGCAGGGAAGTCGTCACCGAACAATTGGATTCGGAATGGAGCAGTAAAGGCGGGGAGGTTGGATCAGATCGTCATGAGCGTCAGGAGAATACACCGGTTACGCCGCTGAAAAAAACGGTGAGTGCTATTAACCCGACTCTGGCAGAAAGATCACGATCCAATGGGGAGTGGATCAAGACGCTACTCATGTATGCCATTCCCGTCTGTCTCGGGTCACTCGCCGTGCCGTTGATGAATCTGGTGGATACCTTCACCGTGCCACGGCTTCTACGAGGAGAAGGGCTGGATGAACTTCAGTCGATGGTTTCCTTCGGCATCTATAACCGTGGATTGCCGCTGGTTCAACTGGTGACGATGCTGGCCACGTCACTATCTGTGCTCTTTATTCCGGCGATGGCGGAAGCCCGGTTAAAGGGCGGGCCAGAAGCCGTCCGGCAGCAAGCAGGCCTCGCGCTGCGCTGGTTCTGGTTGATCGGCCTGGCGGCATCCGCGGGTCTCGCGGTGCTGGCGGAGCCGATTAACCGCATGCTGTACGGAGATGCCGCAGGCACCGAAGCACTGCGGTACATGGCGCTGACGGCTGCGGGCAGCACCGTCAGCATTATTGCGGCGGCGCTGCTGCAAGGCCTCGGCGCCGTGCGCGCACCCGCGTTCAGCATGCTGGCCGCCGCAGGCGTCAAGGCGCTGCTGAACGTTATGCTTGTGCCGGCGCTGGGCATCAGCGGCGCGGCTCTGGCAGGCGCAGTCGCCTACATGCTGGCGGCTGGCCTGAATGTGGCGCTGCTGGCGCGGCTTGTCGCGCTGCGCCCTGCCCCTGGCGCCGTTCTGGCGAAGCCGGCGCTGGTGATCGCCGCCATGAGTCTGGCGGCGTTAGGCACTGCCTGGGCCGCCGAAGCCGTGCTCGGCGGCATGGGGATCGCGGCCAACCGCAGGCTGGCCGCGATGGGCGTGAGCCTGCTGGGCATTGCCGCAGGCTCGGCCGTGTTCTTGCTGGCGGCGGCCCGGACAGGGCTACTGACTGCCGCGGAGCTGGCGGCTGTGCCTAAGTTGGGGCCTCGCCTTGCCAAGCTGCTGCGCAGACTGCGTGTGCTGCGCTAGCTCCATGCTCACAGTGCTTCTACACCCAGCACAGCGAATATGCAATTATAGGATATCGAATGATTCTGGTATAATACGTGTAATTAGTCCTGTTCAGGCATGATGAATCATTGAGCCTGGACAGGATAGTCCGGATGGAGGTTTACGTAATGAGTGCAGCTTTAACCGTAGTGGGTCTTGGATCTGGAGATGCAGACCAACTGACCGTAGGTATTATCAAAAAAATGAAACATGCAGCTACGCTGTATGTACGTACCCTGGATCATCCCGTATTGAATGATCTGAAGCAAGAGGGGCTGGAGATGACATCATTTGATGCCATCTATGAGGCGAAGTCCTCCTTCCCCGAAGTATATGATGAGATCGCGAACCAACTGATAGAGGCTGCTCGCAAGGGTGAGGCCGGAACCGAAGTTGTGTATGCCGTTCCGGGTCATCCCATGGTGGCAGAAGCAAGTGTGCGCCTACTCAAAGAGCGTTGTCCGCAGATGGGTATTTCACTGCGTGTGATGGGCGGGGAGAGCTTCCTAGATGAAGCTTTTATACGACTTGGATTCGATCCAATCGAAGGTTTTCAACTTCTGGATGCCAGCAGCCTGAACACGGAACTGGTACAACCACAGCTACATACGTTGATCGGACAAGTCTACGATGTGTTCACTGCTTCGGATGTGAAGCTATGCCTGATGGAGGTTTACCCGGATGATTATCCGGTATTTGTGGGTCATGCGTTGGGTGTGCAGGGTCAGGAGGTCATTCACAAGATTCCATTGCACGAACTGGACCGGATCGAAGGGTACGGCAATCTGTCACTGATCTATGTACCGAAGAACACCGATGATGCCTTGCGTCGCAGATCCTTTGCGCGTTTGCATGAGATCGTCAATATTCTTCGCAGTCCGGGTGGCTGTCCATGGGATCAGGAGCAGACGCATCAATCCATTCGCAAAAACCTGATTGAAGAGACCTATGAGGTCATTGAGACGATCGATGAGGATGACCCCGACCATATGAAAGAAGAACTGGGTGATCTGCTGCTGCAGATTTTATTGCACTCCCAGATGGAAGAAGAGGTTGGTACATTTAATGTGTATGATGTCATCGAAGGTTTGAATGATAAGCTGATCTTCCGCCATCCACATGTTTTTGGCGATAATCAGGCAGAAGATGCGAATGAAGCTCTTCAGAACTGGGAACAGATGAAGGCAGAGGAGAAGAAGCGCAAAGGCCAGGATCAACAGAAGGTTTCCGTGCTGGATGGTATACCGCGTGACTTGCCTGCATTGATGAAGGGATACAAGTTACAGAAGAAAGCAGCCAAAGTAGGCTTTGACTGGGATGATGTTGAAGGCGTGTTTGCCAAGATCGAGGAAGAACTGGCGGAGTTGAAAGAAGCGGTGCAACAAGGCCAGTCTGCGGAAGAACGGAAGCTCGAACTGGGTGATTTATTATTCGCAGCCGCGAACGTTGCAAGATTCATCGATACGGACCCGGAAGAGGCGCTTGCTGCGACCAACCGCAAGTTTGTCGGGCGGTTCCAGTACATCGAAGAGCGTCTTCGCGAACAGGGAAGAACACCAGCAGAAAGCAATGTAGAAGAGATGGAGCAATTCTGGCAGGATGCGAAGAAGGCAGGATTATAACAGGTTCAATTTTCTGGGAAAAGCCAGATAACCTTATTCCATTCATGCTATGCAGTGTGTTATGATAATACGAACATGTGTTCATCTGTGTAAACTGGGGTTGGTGTTTAGCGACGGATGGTTTCGGGTACTGGTCTTAGACTGTTGCCTGCGGACCATCGACAAAAAGCTAAAAAAAGTCGCGGACTAAGGCAGGATTTCAGATGCCAAGCCAGAATACATGTGTAGTAACCTTACGCGAAACCAGTGGCAATCGATGTATTGTCAGGAATCGCAGATACTTTTTTTTCAATTTGGGAGGCTTTTAAAAATGAACAAAACAGATCTGATTAACAACATTTCAACCAAAAGTGGTTTGACTAAAAAAGACGTTGAGTCCGTATTGAACGGCTTTTTGGGAGAAATTACAGATGCACTTGCCAGCGGAGACAAAGTACAATTGATCGGCTTTGGCACTTTTGAGACCCGCAAACGTTCCGGTCGTACCGGACGTAACCCACAAACAGGGAATGAAATCGTGATTCCTGAGTCCACTGTTCCTGCATTCAAAGCAGGCAACAAACTTAAAGAAGCCGTAAAATAATGCGTCTTGATAAATTCCTGAAGGTCTCCCGGCTAATCAAACGCCGCACTGTGGCCAAGGACGTCTCTGAACAGGGACGTGTTCTGGTGAACGGACGTGAAGCTAAGCCCAGCGCCGCTGTCAAAGTGGGCGATGAGCTGACGGTTCAGTTCGGTCAGAAACTGGTCACTGTGAGGGTGGAACGAATTGCCGAGAGTACCAAGAAGGATGAGGCGAGCAGCCTCTACACCTTGGTGAAGGAAGAGCCGATCGCCAAGGATAACGGAATGAACTGGTAACAGTACATCTGGTATTAAATATTCATTCAATGCAAGTTGAATCGAAACGTCCTCCTGTAACAGGGAAGGGCGTTTTTGTTTTTACTGGATGCCGGGTTATTTGTTCAACAACGCTGGTTCTATTCCAACCTCCACACCCATAAGCTAGGTGTAAGAAGGAGGGGTACATGCCATGGTTGAGCACGGTAAGGCCAAACAGCATCATCTGAGCATGCAGAATCGGAAACTGCTGGATCTGACGGGTGTCTCCAACGTGGAGAGCTTCGACAGTGAGGAATTTTTGCTGCAGACTGAACTTGGGCATCTGACCATCCGGGGGCACAATTTACATATCAAAAACCTGAGCCTGGAGGAAGGTCTGTTATCCATTGAAGGCACAGTCAGTTCGCTCCAATATCTGGACCCCGGTTCCCAGTCCAAAAATGGTAAAGGCCTGTTTGGCAAGATGTTCCGATGAGTCCGGATACTCAATGGATCACATTGATGTGGATGCTTACCTCGGGGGTCGTGATGGGAATGGCCTACGACAGTTACCGGGTACTGTCCGGACAGCTGCGGTTTCCGAGATGGAGTATTCACACGCTCGATCTGTTGTACTGGGTTGCTTCCGCGCTGTTCGTTTTTCGGATGCTATACGCCGGAAACCACGGACAGTTGCGGTTTTATGTCTTTTTGGGGCTGATTATAGGGGTTTGCTTCTATTTTTGGCTTTTAAGTGTTACAACCCAGCGTTTTGTGGTAATGTTAATTAAACTCGCAAGAACGCTGATTCATTGGTGTGGACATATCCTTAACATCCTGATCGTTATGCCGGCTAAAGGAATTTATAAGTTAATTCGCGTATTATTCGGTTTTGTAATTGCGATACTATTATTCCTGGGCAGGCTGGTGCTGCAATGTTTGGTACCTTTCGGCAAGTTGTTCCGCTGGATGTTTAGGCCGCTCCTGAAACATTGGGTAACGCCACGCTTCATGATCCGTGTGGGTACAAGAATTGCAGCGATGTGGAAACGCTGGTTTTAAGGAGGTCCGTAATGGGTAAAACACCTGTGGGCAGATCAAAGGCTCCAACTAACCAAGGAAAATCTGCCGGTGCAAAAAGGCGCCTCATGCTTTGGATGACGTTTATGATTGTATTTGTAATATGGGCAGGATATACATTCCTTGTGCAGACTGCACAAATTTCGGACAAGAGTTCTCATCTGGCCACTCAGCAAGCTTCAAAGGAAGATACGTTGAAGAAGCTGGAACAGTTGAAGTACGAAGTCAGCCGGTTGAATGACCCTGAATACATAGGACAGCTGGCACGGAAAAAAGGATATTATCTTCCTGAGGAAACGCCGATCCAGGTTGAAGAGTCAGGGAACTGATGGAATTCGGTCTATTACCGAGCTAGGTTTGTTATCCGTGTGTCTGAAGCCGTTAAACCGGAAAAAATAGGCTCTCTGATGGGGTAGTGTTCAGTTGACCTTGGTTTATGGCATAAGGTATAATTACATTAGCGCAGCATTGATTTTGGCATTCAAAAAATCGGGTTGTATATTTTTAAGGGAGGATCATTTTATTCTATGGCAATTGAAGTGGGCACCAAGTTAGAGGGCAAGGTGACAGGAATCACGCATTTTGGAGCATTTGTGGATCTGTCAGGAGGTGTCACGGGTCTCGTTCACATCTCGGAAATCGCCGACAATTATGTCAAAGATGTCAACGACCACCTGAAGCTGAATGACCTCGTTACAGTGAAGGTTATCAACGTTGACAAGGATGGCAAGATCGGACTTTCCATTAAGCAAGCTGTTGACAAACCGGTTGAGCAACAAACCCAATCTAGACCCCCGAGAGCTCCTAGACCGGAACGCAGTGGAGGAGATCGCGAACGATTCAGCGGCGGAGGCCCAAGTGGTGGCCAAGGTCGTGGTGGTGGCGGCGGTGGATTTAACCGTGGTGACCGCGGAGGCCGTTCTTTCAAGCCCGCAGCAGGCAAACCTTCATTTGAGGATAAAATGTCACGCTTCCTGAAAGATAGTGAAGAGCGGATCTCTTCGCTTAAGAAGAACACAGAAGGCAAACGCGGAGGCCGTGGAGCCAAGCGTGTGTAATCTGTCACAACCTGATCTAAACATATAAGTAAAACCGTTAGCCCATGGGCTAACGGTTTTTTTGCGTTTCTTTCACAGATAAGTAGTTGAATAGCTTTTTTTGTAAGGTGAAGCTCCATATCCCCAGTTTTTCTGCACGGCAAAATGAAACCATAAGAACATTTGTCGTCTACCATTTTTTACCGACAGGTTTCCGTGGCATTCCACAGTTATCCTGCTCAAATGGTGGCGAGACCAAACCATCTCCGGTTCAAAATCAGACATTCCGATTGTCGGAATCAAGTAGGAGAATGAATGAAACCACAATAAGGCCGGGGGTTTCGCTCCACCGCGCCAGGCTTGTTTCTTTTGTCGTAAACTTTTTGGACCCTGCCCACCTATTCTGACAAACTACGTCTTCTAATCTATCTATAATCAGAACCATCGAGAACGAAACACGAAAATTCAAATTAATCGAATGGGGTGCCTTGAGGATGATGGAAAAGTGGAATGTCATTCAATTTCCGGGAATGAAAGCAGGTAAAGGAGGTACGGAAGCTCGGGAGGAGCTGTCGGTACGTCTGAAACAATGGCTTGGCTCCCGCAAGGCTGTCCAGATGGTTGCTTCCCGCAAATGGGTACTGCTGCTTACGTTTATGGGGTTCCTGCTCGGAAAGGCAATGATCCTGAATGAGTTATCTCCCTTTGCCATTGCTTACTTCGCTGTAATTGCTTTCATGCGCAGGGATTACATCATTCCGGTAGGCGCTGCACTTCTCGCAGGCAGTCTCTTTGCACCGTTTCCAGTACCACTCATTGTTGCATCGGAGATCGCCATCTTTTATCTGCTCTTCCGGGGTCTGGAGTCATATGATCGTGCTGAATTATCTTATGCACCAACGATGGTGTTTACGACTACATTTATGGTCAAGTTATTCGCGGTTGTGATCGGACCATCCTTCAGCTGGTACGCGATGCTGATGCTCACGATGGATTCGGTATTAAGTTTCGTGCTCACCCTTGTTTTTATACAAGCCATACCGATCTTCACCTACCGCAAAAAAAAGTTCAGCCTAAAGAACGAGGAGATCCTCTGCCTGATCATATTGCTCGCTTCCGTTATGACGGGAGCCGTAGGGTGGACCATTCAGTCTTTATCCGTCGAGCATATGCTCTCCCGTTATCTCATATTAATCTTTGCGCTGGTGGGCGGAGCCCCCCTTGGAGCCTCAGTTGGGGTCATTACCGGCTTGATTCTGAGTCTGGCTGACATGTCAGCGGTGTATCAGATGAGCCTGCTTGCTTTTGCCGGGATGCTGGCGGGTATGCTTCGAGAGGGCAAACGTGCGGCGGTTGCACTGGGTATGCTGCTGGGTTCGTCCATTCTATCCATATATCTGGGCGGACCGGGCGATGTGATGAACTCATTATGGGAGACGTGTGCAGCTATCGCACTATTCATGTTAACACCTAAAAGCCTGATGACGGCGATATCCAAATATGTACCGGGTACGCAGGATCATACCAAATCGCAGCATGAGTATGCCAAACGGATACGGGATATCACGGCAGAACGGGTAACCCGGTTCTCACAGGTATTCCGTCAATTGTCACGTAGCTTCGATCAGATGTCGGGTGCAGGAGAGCAGGTACAGAAAGAAGGTGGAATGGACCATTTCATGAATGCGGTTGCCGAGGGCACATGTGCGAGCTGTTTCAAGCGTACACAATGCTGGGATGCGAAGTTTATTCAAACCTACAAATATATGACGGACGTGATGAGTACGATTGAAGGAAACCCTGAGATCTCAGGCAAGCAGATTCCAGTCGACTGGAACAGGGTGTGTGCGAAACCGGAAGAGGTCCTTGAAGTCATGCGTGCCCAGTATGGACTGCATCAACATAACATGCAATGGAAGCGTCAAATTATCGATAGCCGGCAGCTGGTTGCAGAGCAATTGTCCGGTGTATCTCAGGTCATGGAGGACCTGGCCAAAGAAATTCAGCGGGAAAGTGATGAGATGGTACAGCAGGAGGAGCAGATTCGGGACGCACTGGAGTCACTGGGCTTGTCCATTCACTCCATTGAGATCATCAATCTGGAGGCAGGCAATGTAGAGATTGAGATTGTACATGCATATACACGTGGATTCGATGAGTGCCGGAAAATGATTGCTCCGCTGATCTCGGATGTACTGGACGAGCATATTGCCGTCTTGCATGAGACCATGACCGATCCTCGTCAGGGACTGGCAACTGTTACGTTTGGTTCAGCCAAAACGTTCGAGGTAACCACGGGTGTTGCTGCCGCCGCAAAAGGGGGAGATGTGATGTCAGGCGACAGCTTCAGTACGGTTGAGTTAGGCAATGGTACATTTGCAGTGGCGCTCAGTGATGGAATGGGCAATGGAGAACGGGCACGCATGGAGAGCAGCGCGGCGCTGAACATACTGGAACAGTTGCTACAGTCCGGCATGGACGAGAAACTGGCGATCAAATCCGTGAACTCTGTTCTGATGCTGCGCTCCCCTGAAGAGATGTATGCCACAGTGGATATGGCGCTGATTGATGAATATACGGCAGAGACCACGTTTATGAAAATCGGATCGACGCCAAGTTTTATCAAACGAGGACAGGAGGTTATTCAGGTTTCAGCCAGCAATTTGCCAATCGGTATTATTAAAGATATTGAAGTGGATCTGGTGACGGTACAGCTTCAGCCGGGGGATATCCTCATTATGATGACGGATGGCATCTATGATGCACCGGGGTATGCGGTGAACAAAGAGTTATGGATGAAACGGCTCATTCAAGAGATTGATACAGATGATCCACAAGATTTGGCCGATTGCCTGCTTGAAAGTGTCATAAGATATCAGCAGCATGAGATATTGGATGATATGACCGTCGTTGTTGGAAAAGTAGAGCATTTCCGCCCTGAATGGGCCACACTGCGTGTGCCTGGCATCAACCGGATGGAGCGTCCACGGACCGTCAGTTAATTGCATATTCTTCTGTTTGAAGTCTCTTCATTCTGGCAATGCTAGTCATAGAGTTGGAGAGTAACGAATAACGGAGGGATATCGGATGAAGCAAATCTTATTGATCACCGACGGTTGTTCCAATGTAGGACCAAGTCCAGTGCTGGCAGCGGCCGAAGCGCTGGAAGAGGGGATTACGGTTAATGTGGTTGGCGTGATTGATTATGGAACCATTGGTGAGTTGGGTAGCCGGGAGATTGAGGATATTGCCAGAGCCGGAGGTGGAATCAGCCAAATTGTAGGTACACGTCAGCTTGCTCATACGGTGCAGATGATGACAAGGAAAACGGTGGTTCAGACCATTCAGCAGGCGGTTAATAGAGAGTTAACACAAATTTTGGGAGAGAAGGAGCCCAAAACGGTAACCGATCTGGAGCCTGCACAACGCGCCCGGGTCGTGGAAGTGATGGATGATATGGCTGAAACTACAGCCTTACAGGTTATATTGTTAATCGACGTCAGTGCCAGCATGAAGCCCAAACTGGCTGCGGTAGAAGAAGGCATTCGTGATTTAATGTTAAGTTTGCAGGCGCGTATAGGTGAGAGCAAGCTTTCCGTATTTCATTTTCCGGGACGACACAGTGGAGAAGATGCGGTAATGGATATTGACTGGACAACGGATCCAGGCCGTGTTCGGTCCTTGTTTGGAAGGTTGCAGATGAAGGGTGCAACGCCGACAGGTCCTGCAATTCAGAAGGTGATTGATTTTTACCGTTATGGTACACTGGAGAAACAGC
The DNA here is from genome assembly GCF_037981725.1 of Paenibacillus sp. FSL H3-0457. Classification (NCBI taxonomy): domain Bacteria; kingdom Bacillati; phylum Bacillota; class Bacilli; order Caryophanales; family Paenibacillaceae; genus Paenibacillus; species Paenibacillus sp. FSL H3-0457. The sequence continues at coordinate 60,815 of NZ_CP150283.1, forward strand.
AGGAAATAGAAGGGAACTATCGCATTGAAAGAGAAGGGATGCTCGGTGACAACGTTGTCTGACGCCTCTTTCCCACCAGGAACAGTGGTTACAGGGAAATGGAATCGCAGTCGTTACACGATTCGGAAGCTACTGGGCAAAGGAGCTAATGGCATCGTTTTTCTTGTCCAACGGGGTGAAAATGGCAAACACTACGCGCTAAAAATGGGATTTGATCCGGTTGATCTGCAATCGGAAGTCAATGTGCTCAAATCTTTTCAACTACAGCGTAATCATGAGGCCCTTCGGCAGAGCGGCATTCCTTCCTATCTTAAAGATGTGGATGATTATGCCGTTCGTGGCCGGGATATTCCCTTTTATGTGATGCGTTACGTTAGAGGTGAGGCACTTCATCACTTTATTCGGCGTCAGGGGACAGACTGGACACTTCTGGTGGGACATAGACTCTTGCAGAAGCTGGCACAATTGCATCAGGCGGGATGGGTGTTTGGTGATCTCAAACCTCAGAATGTGTTGGTATCCGACTATGGGCAGGTGGAATTGATCGACTACGGCGGAGTTACGTCTATTGGTCGAAGCGTCAAACAGTTCACCGAATGGTATGATCGGGGCTTCTGGAATGCAGGCAGCCGTACGGCAGATGGTACCTATGATGTATTTGCATTTGCATTATTGTTGATTCATGTACTTGAAGCAGACGCGCTCAAGGCACTGGCAGCCGAGGGATTACCGCAACTGCGAAGTGTGAATCAGCTCGTAGCGCTGGTGGAGCGCAGTGAACGACTGGGTCCTTTTCGCAATTGGACAACTCAGGCATTACGAGGTCAGTTTCGTGATGCAGGTCATGCGGCACAAGGGTGGAAGGAAATGATGGCACGCCCCACGCCTCTCCGCCGTCGTTCCAAAAGTACCACACCGCGCTGGCTTAAAAACGCATTCGCTGTATCTGTGATATTACTTATTGGAGTGCTCATCTATGCACTACTTTTCTGATCTGTGAGAGTGCATATACATAACGCAAGGAATGAGGAACAGGTATGGAGGCTTTACGCTGGAACATGCTGGTGAAGAACGTGCTGGATGCAGCGGAAGAGCATCAGTTATGGGTTCCCGGGGATCGGATTGTCGTCGCAGTATCGGGCGGGCCGGACTCGGTAGCTTTTTTGCATATCATGCACGAGATCAGCAAGCGGCATGTGCCACTTGAATTGATCTGTGCCCACGTGCATCATGGCTTCCGGAGTGAATCTGATGATGAAGCGGAGAAAATGATGGAACTGGCACAGCAGCTTGGTATTAAATTTGAATGGACCAAGGCCGATGTACCTTCATATATGGAGTTGACGGGTCAAGGACCACAGGAAGCAGCCCGCAACAAGCGATATGCCTTTTTGCACGAAGTGGCTTCCAAATATAATGCGGCAAGCATCGCTTTGGCACATCATGCCGATGATCAGGCGGAGACAGTCATGCTTCATTTGATTCGTGGAACCGGCTTGTCGGGACTCTCAGGAATGAAGTTTAAAAGACGAGAAAAAAATGTGGAACTTATTCGTCCATGCCTTCGTATAAACAAGACAGACCTTGTAGAAGCTTGTAATACCCAGGGTTTTATGTATTTCAATGATGAGAGCAACGCCCTGCGTAAATATCGGCGTAATGCCATTCGCTTGGATGTGCTTCCTTTTTTGGGGCAGTATAATGGACAACTCACGCCGTCATTGAATCGGCTTGCCGAAATTGTGGGTGATGAAGACGATTTCATGGAGCAGAGTGCATATGACACATACAGGTGTCTAGTGCAGGTGAACGGCGGAAGGCAAACCTTTGAGGTGCCTTCCTTCTTGAAGTTACATGTCGCTTTACAACGAAGGTTGATTAAACTAATATTGAATTATCTGCCTTTGGACAGTGATTTTGTCGACTTTACCCGTATAGAAACCATTCGACGCAAGGTCATGGAGACCCATGTGACGACCTGGAGCCTGGATATAGGACAGACACTCGCCTGCACTCGGGAGTATAATCTGATTTCTTTTGGCATACGGACGGACGTACAGGATCAATCTTACGAGTATCGTCTTGCGCAATGGAGTGGAACTTATGAGCTTTCACTCACCCCAATTAACCGGTATATTCGGTTGATGACGGTGAGTCCCGAGGACTATCATGTACCGGAATCGGCGGATCAAGCCGCGTTTGATGCGGATCAACTGCTTATGCCGCTGGTTGTGCGTTCACGGTTACCTGGAGATACCATGAAAGTGATGGGATTAAACGGAAGCAAAAAGGTGAAAAATATTTTCATCGATGAGAAAATCCCCCCATCTGTCCGTCCACGTATTCCTGTGGTATGTGATGGAGCAGGTCATATCATCTGGTTACCGGGTGTTCGACGGTCCAGTGTGGCTCCTGTCAGGGAGGGCACTTCCGCAATCCTGTACATGACTGTAGGCGATTCAGCGATTCAGGGGTAGTGGTTATGGTTCAGGTAAGGCTTTCATAGTATAACTTAGGAGGTTCGCACAGTTGCAGAACGACATTCAGGAAGTATTGATCAGTGAAGAAGAAATTCAGAGTAAAGTCAAGGAATTAGGCGCAACACTAAGTGCCGAATATGCAAATCGCAATCCTTTGGTCATTTGTGTGCTCAAGGGTGCGTTTATATTTATGGCTGATTTGGTTAAAAACATAACGGTACCTGTTGAAATGGATTTTATGGCGGTATCCAGTTACGGCGCTTCCACCAAGTCATCAGGTGTTGTCAAAATCATTAAGGATCTGGATGTATCCGTTGAAGGACGGGAAGTTCTGATTGTCGAAGATATTATCGACAGCGGACTTACACTCAGCTATCTGATTGAACTGCTAGAAAACCGCGGTGCCGAGTCGGTGCGAGTGGTTACGCTGTTCGACAAGCCTTCAGGCCGTAAAGTTGAGTTGGAAGCTCATTACACAGGCTTTGACATTCCTGACGCGTTCATCGTTGGTTACGGTTTGGATTTTGCGGAGAAGTACCGGAACCTGCCCTATATCGGGATTTTGAAGCCGGAAGTCTATAGTAGCTAATATCCTGCCCGACCCAAGCCTTGAGCTGTTCTTGGCTTCTGTTGAGAAGCCATGTCGGGCTATGTTAAAATAATTAAAGTGTCTCGAGAGGAGGTAGGGGATGAATCGGTTCATCCGGAATTCTGGTTTTTATTTGATTCTTTTTTTAGTTGTGGTGGGGATAGTCCAGTTCGTCAGCAATGGCGGCGAAGCCACCGATAATCCTAGATATGATCAGTTGCGTGCAGCGATCAAAGCCAACAATGTCTCTGAATTGACGGTTCAATTCAACGGTCAAACGTATCTCGTGACCGGTCAATACAAGAAGGCACCTGATGGCGCCAAATCAGAAAATTTCTCAACGTATATTCCTCCTACGGATGAGGCAATTAGTGAGCTTGTAGCTGCAAGTGAAACTAACAATTTCCAATATCATCAGGAGCCAATGAAAGGTGACAGCATCTGGTTGACGTTGCTGACTTCCTTTATTCCTTTGATCATTATGTTCCTGCTGTTCTTCTTCCTGTTTAATCAGGCTCAAGGCGGCGGCGGTAAAGTAATGAACTTTGGTAAAAGCCGTGCTCGTCTCTACAACGAAGAGAAGAAGCGGGTTACATTTGAAGATGTTGCGGGTGCTGACGAAGAGAAACAGGAACTTGTTGAGGTTGTAGACTTCCTCAAGGACCCTCGTAAATTCGCAGCAGTAGGTGCGCGGATTCCTAAGGGCGTATTGCTCGTAGGGCCTCCAGGTACCGGTAAAACATTGCTCGCTCGTGCCGTAGCCGGTGAAGCGGGTGTACCATTCTTCACTATTTCAGGTTCCGACTTCGTGGAAATGTTTGTCGGTGTCGGTGCATCACGTGTTCGTGATTTGTTTGAAAATGCGAAGAAAAATGCCCCATGTATCATCTTTATCGATGAGATTGATGCTGTAGGACGTCAGCGTGGTGCTGGTCTCGGTGGTGGTCACGATGAACGTGAACAGACACTCAACCAGTTGCTCGTTGAGATGGACGGATTCGGAGTTAACGAAGGTATTATCATCATAGCCGCAACGAACCGTGCAGATATTTTGGACCCTGCCTTGCTGCGTCCTGGACGTTTTGACCGTCAAATTACGGTTGACCGCCCTGATGTAAGAGGTCGTGAAGCTGTCCTGAAAGTACATTCCCGTAATAAACCACTGACCAACGATGTGAAGATGGATATTATCGCGAAACGTACAACAGGTTTCTCCGGTGCAGATTTGGAAAATCTCTTGAACGAAGCGGCGCTGATTGCAGCACGTCGTAACCGTAAAGATATTTCCATGAAAGAAGTCGACGAAGCGATTGACCGTGTTATTGTTGGTACGGAGAAGAAAAGCCGTGTCATCAGTGATCGCGAGAAACGCATTGTTGCTTATCATGAAGCAGGTCATACCATTGTAGGATACTTCCTGGAACATGCCGATATGGTACATAAAGTGACCATCATTCCGCGCGGACGTGCGGGTGGATATGTAATCATGTTGCCAAAAGAAGACCGTATGCTGGTTACCAAGCAGGAATTGCTGGATAAAGTAACCGGACTTCTCGGGGGTCGTGTAGCTGAAGAATTGTTCATCGGAGAAATTGGTACTGGTGCATACAGTGACTTCCAGCAAGCGACAGGTATTGTTCGCAGCATGGTTATGGAATACGGTATGAGTGAGAAATTGGGACCTATGCAATTCGGAAGTTCACAAGGACAGGTATTCCTTGGTCGGGATATCGGTCATGAACAGAATTACTCAGATTCCATTGCTTACGAGATTGATCAGGAAATGCAACGCTTTATCAATGACTGTTATGAGAAGTGTAAGGACTTGCTTGTTAAACATTCAAAAGAGATGCACCTGATCGCTCAAACTTTGCTTGAGGTTGAGACTTTGGAAATGGATCAGATCAAGCAATTGATCGAAACAGGTTCTTTGACTCCAAAAGCAGAGAATGACAATGATGGTGAAGGCACACCAACTGAAGGCGGAGAGCCAATCATCGACACCATCGGTGATGTGCGTGTTCGTATTCAAGGTAAAGATGAAACGCCTGAGCCACCAGCCGGAGATATTCCAAACGAAGCTCCGAATCTGGAAAAGGGTAATAACAATAACCCGGATGATGGCGGAACGAAGCCAACGTCTTAATGCACAATACATCTGGCTATAATAGCAGGTGAAATCAAGAGAGCCCTCGGGGCTCTCTTTTTTTATCCATTATTTTAAAAGAGGATAGATAAAGATAAACGGGAGTTAGATGGCGAACCAGTTAGCAAACAGGTGGTTACAGCGCTGTTCCGGGCCTTTTTCATTTATTGACAGAGTCGTGAACGTTGTGTAAATTAGTTGTTAAACCGCTTGTGATTCGTTTCTCAAGCGAAGATAACGACTTAGGTTAGCCCACGAAACAGCGCATGACGCTGTCCCGATAAAGGAGAGGATCACAGGTGGAAGCTCTGGCTTTAGAGCGCAAGGCTGAGATGAACCGCGAGCTGCGTGAGCGGCTTATGGTGTTGAAAAAGGAACGTAATGCCATTATTCTTGCCCATTATTATCAACGTGACGAAGTACAGGAGGTTGCCGACTTCCGTGGAGATTCATTTCTGTTAGCCCAGAAGGCAGCACAAACAGATGCGGATGTGATTGTTTTCTGTGGTGTTCATTTTATGGGTGAAAGCGCTAAAATTCTGGCGCCAAATAAAACAGTTATTATCCCGGACGAACGTGCGGGCTGCCCAATGGCAGATATGGTGAATGTGGATGGACTACGCAAATTGAAAGCACAACATCCTAATGCCAAGGTGGTTACGTATATCAATTCCTCGGCTGAGATCAAAGCAGAGACTGACATCTGTTGTACATCAGCGAACGCAGTCCGGGTTATTCAATCGGTGGATTCCGACGAAATTATCTGGGTACCGGATAAAAACCTGGGACATTATGTGCAGCAGCATACAGACAAGAAAATGATTATCTGGGAAGGTTACTGCAACACTCACGATATGCTTACAGTCAAAGATGTGGTGGAGATGAGAGCCAAGCATCCAAATGCAGAGTTTGTTGTCCATCCAGAGTGTCGCCCTGAGGTTGTAGAAATGGGTGATTTTGTAGGCAGCACAACAGCTATTCTGGAGTATTGCAAAAATTCATCAGCGAAGGAATTTATCGTAGGTACCGAAGATGGTACAGGATATCAGCTTCGTCTGGATAGCCCGGATAAACAGTTCCACTTTGCTACCAAGTTCCTCGTATGTCCCAACATGAAGGTGAACAACTTGAAGAAACTGGTGAAATGCCTGGAAACGATGAAGCCGCAAATCTACGTGCCACCGGCCGTTGCCGACAAAGCCAGAGAATCACTAGAGCGTATGTTGTTGGTAAAATAGGATGCGCTACTCTTGCTCCAAGACAGGTGAATAACATGATACCGCAATATTTAGTTGATTTCGATCTGTCTGCGCTACCCATGGTAGAGACGGATGTACTGGTTATAGGCTCAGGGATTGCTGGTTTGTTTACTGCCATTAAGGCAAGCGAACAACAACGTGTATTAATGATCACGAAGAAGTCATTACTTGAAAGTAACACCAGATATGCGCAGGGAGGCATCGCTGCGGTTATTGCTGAGGATGATTCGCCTGCTTACCACTTGCAGGACACACTTGTAGCAGGAGCGGGCTTATGCCGCTCCGAAGCGGTAGAGGTATTGGTGAATGAGGGGCCGGACGGAGTGAAGGAACTGATTCGTTTGGGTACTTTATTTGATCTGGAGAACGGCGAGTTGGCGTTGACGCAGGAAGGTGCGCATAGCCACCGCCGTATTTTGCATGCTAACGGAGATGCAACAGGATATGAGATTGTACGTGCGCTTGCTGTTGAAGTGAATGAGCATCCCGGGATTGAAGTTTGGGATGAGCATTTTGTTGTTGACCTAATTACGGATCGAGATCGAGGGGAATGCATTGGCGCTCTGGTTCAGAAGGATGACGGATCGCAAGTGTTCGTGAAGGCACAGGCAACCGTTCTTTGTTCTGGTGGGGCAGGACAACTGTACCGATACACGACGAATCCCGATGTAGCTACTGCCGATGGTGTAGCCATGGCTTATCGGGCTGGGGCTATTGTTCGTGACATGGAATTTATCCAATTCCACCCCACCTCTCTATGTTACCCTGGGGCCCCGCGTTTCCTTGTGTCAGAAGCCGTACGCGGCGAAGGAGCATATTTGCGCAATGTGAAGGGTGAGCGCTTCATGGATCGTTATCATGCCCAGCTTGAACTGGCCCCACGAGATATCGTGGCACGAGCGATTGTTAGTGAGATGGAGTCCACCAACAGTACCTTTGTGTACTTGGACATTACACATGAACAGCCAGAGATGATCAAGCATCGGTTCCCTACCATATATGAGACTTGTATGCGTTATGGATTAGACATGACAACGGACTGGATTCCCGTTGCACCTGCTGCCCATTACATGATGGGTGGAGTGAAAACGGATTTAAGTGGAGAGAGCAGCATCTCCCGATTATTTGCTTGTGGCGAGGTGTCTTCTACAGGAGTGCATGGAGCCAACCGCCTGGCAAGCAATTCTTTATCAGAAGCGATTGTATTTGGGCGGAGAATTGTTGATCGTATTCAATCTCTCCCTCCGCTTGGTTTATTACAAGCAAGAGGGGCTAAGCCTTCATCTGTGGACATGAATAACATGAATAACATGAATAGCAAGATCATGAAAGAGCAAAAACCTATATCTGAAAGACGTTTACGACTACAGAAAATGATGGTTCGTCAGGTAGGCTTGCGCCGGAATGGTGAGGACCTGCAGAAGGCCATGGACAAGCTGCAACAGGAATTGCAATTTTTTGATCAGACACTCACGCATAAGGAAGAGCTGGAGTATGCCAACCTTCTGACCTGTGCCTGGTTAGTTACCAGCGGGGCATTACACCGCGAGGAGAGTCGGGGGGCTCACTATCGAGAGGATTTCCCGGCGCGTGATGATATCGTGTGGCAGAAGCATAGTCTGCAACAGCGAGAACAAGCGATTGTGGAGGAATTGATGTCATGATACTGAATGGATATAATGAAGGGCTTATCGAATCGATCAAAAACTGGCTTCGTGAAGATGTTGGTGCAGGTGACGTTACAACGAGTGTGACGATCCCGGCAGGCAACCAATCCAAGGCCATTATACACGCCAAAGACAATGGTATTATTGCAGGCATGACCGTAGCTGAACTTGTATTCCAGGTCGTTGATCCTGATCTTGTATTTACACCGAAGGTAACAGACGGAGACAAGGTTAGCCATGGCACAATTTTGGCTGAGGTAGAGGGAAGTACACATTCACTGCTTACGGGGGAACGACTGGCACTTAACTTGCTGCAACGTATGTCCGGAATAGCTACGCGTACGCGTGCCTACGTGGATGTGCTGGATGGTCTTGAGACCAGGCTCGTGGATACACGTAAGACAACGCCGGGCCACCGACTACTTGAGAAATACGCAGTGCGCGTGGGTGGCGGAGCGAATCATCGATTTGGACTGTACGATGCCGTTATGATTAAGGATAACCACATCAAGGGTGCAGGCGGAATCACCGAGGCGGTACAGCGTGCGCGAACCGTTATCCCACATACGATGACGATTGAAGTGGAGACTGAAAATCTGGAGCAGGTGAGAGAAGCCTTGCAAGCCGGGGCAGATATCATTATGCTGGATAACATGCATCCAGAGCGGATGCGTGAAGCGGTTGAACTTATTCGTGAACAGGCTCCTCATGTGAAGGTTGAAGCATCCGGTAACGTGTCTCTTCAGACCATTCGTGGTATTGCAGAGAGTGGTGTGGATGTAATTTCGGTTGGCAGGTTAACCTATTCCTTTGAGAGCCTGGATATTAGTCTGGATTTAAATGAAAAGAAAGAGGGGTGAACCTCTTTGATTCTAGTTGTAGACGTGGGGAACAGCAATATGGTGCTCGGCGTATATCAAGGCCGGGAATTGCTGCACCACTTTCGTCTGAGTACATCACGTCAGTCAACAGTGGATGAATACGGCGTATTGATTTATAATTTATTTCATATGTCCGGCATCAGGGCAAGTGACATCGAAGGTGTCATCATCTCATCTGTGGTTCCGCCACTGGTGAATGTAATCGAAGCGATGTGTGAGAAGTATGTAGGCAAAAAAGCTTTGCTCGTTGGGCCTGGTATCAAAACTGGCTTGAATCTGCGATACGAGAACCCTCGTGAAGTGGGTGCAGATCGTATTGTTAATGCAGTGGCAGCCGTTGAGAAGTATGGCGGCCCTCTCGTCGTGGTCGATTTCGGTACCGCAACGACTTTTGACTGTATTGACGAGAAAGGCCACTATCTGGGGGGAGCTATTGTACCTGGCATTCAGATCGCCACTGAAGCGCTCTATGAGCGGGCATCCAAGTTGCCTCGTATAGAGCTGGAGAAACCTAAAAAGGTTATTGGCCGTAATACTATTCATGCCATGCAAGCAGGTATTATATATGGCTATGCAGGGCAGGTAGATGGTATTGTAGAACGTATTCGCGAGGAGATGGGAGCGAAGCCCCGAGTCATCGCGACGGGTGGTCTCGCTACACTTATCGCAGAAGAAACCCGTAGTATAGAGGAAGTTGATCCGCTGCTTACGCTTGAAGGGCTGCGTATTATATATGAGCGGAACCGGGAAAGGTGAGCATAGTGACGGCATACAGCGGGCTGAGATTACAGCTTAAGTGTTGTGCCGTTTTTTCTGTGTTACGACTATTATGGCGATACGCCAAAGGAGGCTGAATGACTTGGAAAACAACAACAAGCATGACCGGTTAATTCGTGGTACAGCAATGAATGGAAAGGTAAGAGCCTTTGCTATCCAGACTACGGAACTGGTTGAGGAACTACGCAGAAGACACGATACGTTTCCCACGGCTACAGCAGCCATGGGGCGTACGGTTACAACAGCAGCCATTATGGGTGCAATGCTCAAAGGTGAAGAGAAGTTAACGATACAAGTCAACGGTGATGGGCCCATTGGACAGATTGTAGCTGATGCCAATGCGAAAGGCGAAGTACGAGGATATGTTTCTAATCCGCATGTACATTTGCCAAGTAATAGTATGGGTAAACTGGACGTTGCAGGCGCAGTTGGAACGGAAGGTTTCATCAACATAACGAAGGATTTGGGGCTGAAAGAGCCATATCGTGGCAGTGTGCCTATTATTTCAGGAGAACTGGGCGAAGACTTCACGTACTACTTTGCTCAATCGGAGCAAACCCCTTCTGCTGTAGGTGTTGGTGTGCTCGTTGATACGGATAATTCCGTTATTGTCTCAGGTGGATTCATTATGCAGCTGTTGCCGGGATTGACAGATCCAGAGATCACGGCGATCGAAAACGCCATTAGTACGTTGCCGCCAGTGACGACGTTGCTGGAGCAGGGACTTGAATTGGAAGAGTTGCTTCGCCGATTGTTGCCAGATGTACAAGTGATGGAAGGATTGGATATTCATTTTAGCTGTGAGTGTTCACGTGAGCGGGTAGAGAAGACACTAATCAGCCTGGGCCAAACGGAGATGGAGCAATTAATTGAAGAAGAGGGCCAGGCTGAAGTGGTCTGCCAATTCTGTAATGAAGCCTATGACTTTAACAAAGAACAACTTGAGACCATCCTAGAGCAAGCCAAGAACTGATCTATGCGGGGACGGGATGCGGAATGACAAGACAGGAAAAAGGGTTGTGGACGGCTGTAATTGTCTTGACGCTAGGTATGCTGGTCATGGGTAGTGTGATGGCTATGCATGGTCTCAGACAGGGCAAAGACGAGGCAGATGCGTCTCATGATGCCAATACGGAAGAAGGAAGCACCGTAGCGACGATCAACGGAGAAGTTATCACGGACAAAGAGTGGACCGATGCGCTGAAAAAACGCTATGGCAGCGAGTTATTACTCCAGATGTTAAACCGTAAAGCAGTATTTGCCGAAGCAATTGAACGCAAGCTGATCGTCACTCCCCAAGAGATTGCAAGAGAACTTGCCGCCGCGATGGATGGGTACGATTCAGAGAAATCATATTTTGACGAAATGAAGTCCCAATTGGGTCTGTCGAAACAGGAGCTTGAGTTGGAAGCCGGTTACAGGCTGCTGCTTGAGAAAATTGCAACGATCGGCATACAGATCAAGGATGCAGATATTGAGCATTACTGGACTGAACACCGTGAGGATTACGTTTCCCCCGAGAAATATGACTTATCCATCATCGTAGTGAAGGAAGAAGAGGAAGCCGATTCCTTACTAGATGCGTTGGAGAAGGGGGAAGACTTTGAAGAAGCTGCTCGCAAGCAATCGACAGACAGCTTCTCTCGTGATGCTGGTGGCAGGCTGGGATGGATTGAGCGGAATGATCCATTCCAGTCAGAAGAAATCCTTCAACTTGCTGCCGGGCTGGATGTAGGCGATATTGCCGGACCGGTTCGAGTGGAAGAAGGTTATGTTATTATCAGACTTAATGATAAAGAAGAACGCCAGGTGCAATCTGCCGAAGAAGTCCGTGAGGAGATTCGAATGGAACTGGCTCTGAGTCAGGCTGATCCGTTGCCGCAGGTAGAGCAAATGCTGCGTAACAAGTATGAAGCCGTAATCCTGTCCGAGATTCCTGCCTCCTGAATGCAATGGAAAATATTGTCTCGTACTGCTGCATCTTGATAAAAATACTCTGTCTGCGGTCTTAGGGCCAAAGGCAGAGTATTTTTTTTGAGTACTCATATTGACAATAAGGGTTAACGTTGATAAGATAAAAATAATAAATACCTACTCGTTTACTCGGATATAAAAGATTTATTTATGAACAAAGAAACTTTCGGAAACCTCCGCCCTGTCTAGAAATCTTAGCAGTAAGGGATAGGATCAACAGGATTTCCGCAGTTCTTCTATAACAGCTAGAGGCTATCGGCCGCACAGTATAGGTTAACAGGACTCAAGTTTTATTCATCCACTAAGGAGGGCATTCATATGGCTAAAGTAGTTAATAACGTAACAGAACTCATCGGAGGTACTCCGCTTGTTCGTCTGAACCGTATCGTACCTGAAGGCAGTGCTGAAGTATTCGTGAAGCTGGAGTACCAGAATCCAGGTTCAAGCGTGAAAGACCGTATCGCAATTAGCATTGTGGAAGAAGCGGAAAAAGAAGGCAAGCTAAAACCAGGTGATACCATTATTGAAGCAACAAGTGGTAACACGGGAATTGGACTCGCGATGGTGGCTGCAGCCAAAGGCTACAAGTCCGTTATTGTAATGCCTGAGACGATGAGCTTGGAGCGTCGTAACTTGCTTCGTGCGTATGGTGCTGAGCTTGTGCTTACACCTGGAGCTGAAGGTATGAATGGTGCTGTTAAAAAAGCCGAAGAACTGCTGAAAGAAAACCCATCCTATTTCATGGCTGAGCAATTTAAAAATAAAGCCAACGTGAAGATCCACCGTGAAACGACTGGCCCTGAGATTGTTGAAGCAATTCAATCTGTAGGCGGTACGTTGGATGCTTTCGTTGCAGGAATCGGTACAGGTGGAACAATTACAGGTGTAGGGGAAGTGCTGAAAGAAGCTTTCTCTGGTATTAAAATTGTTGCAGTTGAGCCAGCAGCTTCGCCAATTCTGGCGGGCGGCAAACCAGGACCACATAAGATCCAGGGGATTGGCGCCAACTTTATCCCTGAGATTCTGGATCAGGAAATCTATGATGAGATCATTCACATTGAGAATGATGATGCATTCGAGACGGCTCGTCAGGTAGCGAAGGAAGAGGGCATTCTGTCCGGTATTTCTTCCGGTGCGGCGATCCGTGCAGGTCTTCAGGTTGCGAAACAGTTGGGTGAAGGCAAGCGCGTGGTCGTAATCGTGCCAAGTAACGGCGAACGTTACCTCAGCACACCTCTTTACAACTTCGAAGGCTAAGTCTACAAATGACAAAACCAATCCTCCTTGCCCGTATGACGGGTATGGAGGATTTTTGGCGTAATGCTTTTAAAAGGGGCGACGCTTTAGTATACTATCAGACAATAGAACTAGCGACAGATGGAGGGCGGCACACCGCAATGACACACCTGATGACAACATACGCCGACTGGATGGAGTGGGCTGAACAAGGCTGGACCATGATGCCCTATATCACAAAGTCGGATGAGGGACCGTATCATGGCGGTTTACCGTTATCGTGGGAGGCAGCCTGGGAGCAGGCGTCACCATACGCAATTGTGCTGGAGAATGGCAAAGGCGGGAGATATACATTTCTGGGGTTAGACCCCGTATCCGTTATTTCCGGTAAAGGTCAAGAATCGGTTATTCATGATGTGACGCAAGGAACCACCTCGACGGACAGCGGTAAGCCGCTTGATGTATTGAAGAGATGGACTGCCCCATATAACGCACCCAAGGTTAATGGGGCTCCAGACTTTGGGGGTGGATACGCAGGTTATCTCAGCTACGATGTAGCAAGATCATTGGAGAAGCTTCCAGTCTTGGCTGAAGATAATCCGGCTCTACCGGATTATTGGTGGATGCGCTTTGAAGAAATATGGGCGTATGACCATGAGCAGCAGGCACTTTTCTGCATGGTTCATCTGGCTATAGAGCCTAACCGGAACGAAACGGATATCCGTAGTCTATATTCAGCGGCAGAAGCACGAGCGACAGCGATGCAGAAACGTTGGCTTCATATTATGGGGGCTGCACAGGCTGAGGAACAACAACAGGCACTGGAACGCCGCAACAAGCAGGTCAATCGTACCCCGCAGCCTGAAGATGCGGAAAGGGAATCGGAAGGATGGGAAACCTCCTTTCCCCAGGAGGACTTTGAACAAGCTGTGCGTACGGTACAGGAATATATCAGGCAGGGCGATGTGTTCCAGGTGAATCTGTCCTTAAGACAGGAAAAGCGTCTTCATTCGAGCGCTGAGCATATTTATGAATGGCTGCGCCTTGTGAATCCATCACCATATATGGGTATGCTGCGTAGTCCAGACTTTCAACTGGTAAGTGGTTCTCCCGAACTTCTGGTCAAAGTGGAGAATGGCAAAGTCAGTGCACGTCCCATCGCAGGGACCCGAAGAAGGGGCCGGGATAAAGCAGAGGATGAAGCTATGGCGGATGAACTGCTCAGCAGTGAGAAGGAACGGGCGGAGCATATTATGCTCGTTGATCTGGAACGTAATGATATCGGACGGATTGCAGCCTACGGTTCGGTTCATGTGCCTGAATTGATGACCATCGAGAAGTATTCCCATGTCATGCATCTCGTTTCCCAGGTGGAAGGCAGGCTGGCAGAAGGGTTATCCGTATTTGATGTGATCGCTGCGACATTCCCGGGTGGAACGATTACCGGAGCGCCGAAAGTCCGCACCATGGAGATTATCGAGGAACTTGAGCCTGTGCGGCGTGGGCCTTATACGGGTTCCATCGGGTGGATGGATTACAGTGGAAATATGGAATTGAACATCGTCATTCGTACACTTGCCATTAAGGACGGTATTGGTTATGTACAGGCCGGGGCAGGGATTGTTATTGATTCCGATCCATATCGGGAATACAAGGAATGCCGCAACAAGGCAAGAGCCATGATGAGAGCTGTGAATTACAGCGAAGAGGCGGAAGCAAGCAGAGCTATTGAACAAGAACAAGCGAAAAGAACAGAAGCTGTTAACTAAACTAAACTAAACTAAAATAAAATAAAACGAAGCAACCGTCACTTGTATTGACGGAAGATGAGGAGGAGCAGGCATATGATACTGGTTATCGATAATTACGATTCCTTCACGTACAACCTGGTTCAATATCTGGGTGAACTGGGTGAGACGGTGGAAGTTCGCCGCAACGACGAGATTGATCTGGCAGGCATAGAGGCACTGGCACCTGATCATATTCTGATCTCTCCGGGCCCGTGTACACCGAATGAAGCAGGCATTAGCTTGGCAGTCATTAATCATTTCAAGGGAAGCATTCCGATCTTTGGTGTTTGTCTGGGACATCAGTCCATTGGACAAGCGTTTGGTGGCAATGTCATTCGTGCGGAGCGCATGATGCACGGCAAAACATCCGAGATGCACCACAATGGGACATCGGTCTTTGCCGGATTGCCATCTCCATTCACAGCTACCCGTTACCACTCCCTGATTGTCGAGCGCAGCAGCTTGCCTGACTGCCTGGAGATTACAGCGGAGACAGCTGAAGGTGAAATTATGGGTTTGCGTCACAAAGAATATGCGATTGAAGGTGTTCAATTCCACCCGGAATCCATTATTACAGACCATGGTCATCAGATGCTTCGTAACTTTTTGTCCCAACAAGTGAAGGTATAACATGCAATATGCCGCGATAAATGGAGAGTTGGTCAATATGGCGGCGGCCGTGGTTCCTGTAACGGATCACGGCTTTTTGTACGGACTTGGACTGTTTGAGACGTTCCGGACGTATCAAGGTGTCCCATATCTTTTGGAACGGCATCTGGAGCGCATGGCCTCGGGGTGTAAGGAACTTGGCATTCCTTTTACAACGACCGCGGCAGAGGTGACAGGTTGGCTTCAACGTTTGATGGATGCGAACGGACTTCGGGATGCGTATGTGCGTTATACGGTATCAGCCGGTGAAGCACCGCTAGGCTTACCTTCTGGTGATTATTCGAAGCCAAATCATATTGTATTGGCAAAAGCATTACCTGAACCTTCTCCCTCTTTATATGAAAGCGGCAAAATGCTCCAACGGTTGTCTACACCTCGCAACACGCCCGAAGGAGAAGTTCGGTTCAAGTCGCTGCATTACATGAACAGCATTCTGGCCAAACGGGAGCTTAATGGATACGGTCAGCATGTGCTGGGTGCAGAAGGGCTACAATTAACCCGTGATGCTTATGTGGCTGAGGGTATTGTTAGCAATGTGTTTTGGGTACGGGAAAATGTGCTTTACACGCCAGCACTCTCAACCGGCATTCTGCCGGGTATCACGAGAGCTGTGGTAATGGAGATTGCCTCGCAGCAAGGAATTCCCTGCATAGAAACGCTAGCCTCTTGGGAGGATCTCCTGCAAGCAGATGAAATATTTCTAACCGGCTCGGTGGCCGAACTGGTTCCGGTGACAACTCTGCGGGATCAGGACGGAGCCGAAACGATAATTAGCAACGGACATATTGGCCCGGTTACAGCAGTCCTTCTGGGTATGTACCGGCAGAAAGCGGGGTATACTTCATGACACTTACACCTGTAATCTATGAACGGAACTATGCATGGGGGCCAGCTGAATTGAAGCTGGGTACAAGAACACAGATTATGGGCATTCTTAACGTCACGCCTGACTCGTTCTCGGATGGTGGACGTTATACCAACGTGGAGCGGGCGGTTGCCCATGCCAAGCAGATGATGGAGGATGGGGCGGACCTGATTGATATCGGCGGGGAGTCCACCCGGCCAGGTTCAGATATTGTGGGCGCC
The DNA here is from genome assembly GCF_037981725.1 of Paenibacillus sp. FSL H3-0457. Taxonomy (NCBI): domain Bacteria; kingdom Bacillati; phylum Bacillota; class Bacilli; order Caryophanales; family Paenibacillaceae; genus Paenibacillus; species Paenibacillus sp. FSL H3-0457. The sequence continues at coordinate 77,369 of NZ_CP150283.1, forward strand.
GATGAAGAGCTTAGCCGGATTATTCCGGTTATTGAAGCATTGCATCAGCAAGCCCCGGACATTCCGATATCGGTAGACACGTATAAAGCTGATGTTGCACGTCAGGCTATTCTGGCAGGTGCCCATATTATTAATGATGTGTGGGGTGCCAAGGCAGATGCAGATATGGCCCGCACGGCAGCAGAGCTGGGGTGTCCCATCATTCTGATGCATAATCGGCAGGATCGGAATTACACCGATTATCTGAGTGATGTCGTCATCGATTTGCAGGAGAGCATACAGATTGCATTAACAGCCGGCGTGAAAGCAGAGCAAATTATCCTGGACCCGGGCATTGGTTTTGTGAAGGATCTCGGAGAAAATCTGAAGCTCATGTCATCGCTCGGTTTGCTCAATGAAATGGGATATCCCGTTCTGCTAGCCACCTCACGCAAAAGATTCATCCAGAACACCCTGGATGTCGGGGCGGATGATGCGCTGGAAGGAACGGCTGCGACCGTTGCATTTGGCATTGCCCAAGGCTGCCAGATGGTTCGGGTTCATGATGTGAAACCGATTCGGCGGACGGCAGACATGTGTGATGCCATGTTGTATGCTTCTCCGGGTATACGGAGGAAATAATGTGGCGGGTCCCTGGTGACCCGTCCAGTGGAAGCGCAGCGTTTTTCAAAGGCGAAGCTAAGGCATAACTTCAAATAGATTAAAATTTCAATATATATAGAGGGCAGGCGGATCGTATGGATAGAATGGTATTGCATCGTATGGAGTATTACGGATATCATGGTGTTTTTGCAGAAGAACGGAAGCTTGGGCAGCGGTACTATATTGATCTGGAGATTGATATGGACCTGGGTGAGGCCGGACGTAACGATGATCTGACCAAAACGATTAATTATGCGGAGATCCATGAGCTGGTAAAACAGATTGTAGAGAATAAGTCATTCCAGTTAATTGAAGCTTTGGGCGAACATATTGCATCTTCTTTACTAGACACTTATACTATTATCAATGCATTGACAGTCAAGGTGACGAAGCCACATCCGCCATTCGATATTCATTTTGAGGGCGTAACGGTAGAGCTTCGCCGCACAAGAAAGTGAGAACCGATCATGATTGCACATTCGACCTCTGAATCTTCAGAGGCTTATATTGCTTTAGGGGCCAATTTGGGTGACCGGGAACAGACGCTGTTTGAAGCATTGTCTTTGCTGGATGAACACCCTCATATATCCGTTCTGCGTTGTTCTGCACTATATGAGACGGAGCCTGTAGGATATGTAGATCAGCCTGCGTTTCTGAATATGGCAGTCGCCGTACAGGCGATACTGACACCTGAGCAGTTGCTCACGGAATTATTGGATATCGAGAATCGGCTTGGCCGTGTTCGTGATATTCGCTGGGGACCGCGCACCGTTGATCTGGATCTGCTCTGGATGCAAGGTGAGACGCGAGATACCGAATTGCTTCAATTGCCTCATCCCCGCATGGGAGAACGGGCTTTTGTGCTGGTCCCACTGTCGGATATCGTACCGGAGGGCGAGATTTCAGGTTTGTATACCTTTGTACACTCATCGTTGTCTGTACTGGATGGAAAGGATGGAATACAGCTTTGGAAAACATGCAATTGGCCAACCGAATCCGGGCATTCCGGAAGCTGAAAGGTTTAACACAACATGAACTTGCGGCCGAGACCGGCATCTCGCTGGCCATTCTGGGAACCATTGAACGGGGAAACCGTAAGGTATCACAGCAAGAACTCGATCGAATTGCTGGTGTGCTGGCAATCAGTATCGAGGAGTTGCGGGGCAACTAGGACCGTTTCGGTTTCGCCATGTTACAACAACCAAGACACCGATCAAACTTTATATCGTGATATATATACAGAATTAAAAAAGGAGTGGAACGACTACCGTGCTTAACATTGGTGGCATTGAAATGAAAAACCAGGTCGTACTTGCGCCGATGGCTGGCGTATGTAATCCGGCTTTTCGTTTGATCGCAAAAGAATTCGGAACAGGTCTCGTATGCGCGGAGATGGTGAGTGGCAAAGCCATTGTCCATGGCAACCAGCGTACACGTGAGATGTTGTTTGTAGATGAGCGTGAGAAACCGCTGAGCCTTCAGATTTTTGGGGGAGATCGTGATTCCCTTGTAGAAGCAGCCAAAATCGTGGACAAAGAAACCAATGCAGACATCATCGATATTAACATGGGATGCCCTGTGCCAAAGGTAACAAAATGTGATGCCGGTGCACGTTGGTTGCTTGATCCGAACAAAATCTATGAGATGGTATCCGCTGTCGTGGACGCGGTGGAGAAGCCGGTGACGGTCAAGATGCGTATCGGCTGGGATAACGAGCATATCTTCGCGGTGGAGAATGCGCTCGCGGTTGAACGTGCTGGCGGACAGGCGGTAAGTGTACACGGCCGCACGCGTGAGCAACTCTATACAGGCACAGCTGACTGGTCACACATCAAAGATGTAAAAGAAGCTGTCTCTATCCCAGTGATCGGCAATGGTGATGTCCATACACCAGAGGATGCACGCCGTATGCTGGATGAAACGGGTTGTGACGGAGTTATGATCGGTCGTGCCGCCCTGGGTAACCCATGGATGCTGTATCGTACCATTCAATACTTAAGCACGGGGGAATTGCTTCCTGACCCGAATGGCGAAGAGAAGATCCGTGTTGCCATCCTGCATATGGATCGCCTGATCGCATTGAAGAATGAGACAGTTGCCGTACGCGAGATGCGTAAACATCTGGCTTGGTATTTGAAAGGCCTGAAAGGATCTGCCCGCATCAAGGATGTTATTATGGAAGGAACCAAGCGGGACGAGATGGTACAGATTCTGGAGAACTTTGTGAGTCAGCTGAAAAGCGAAGGTAATTTGGAGTCAGAACCGGTAATCACCGGAAATGCATCTTAATTATAAACGCATCTGTAAAACGTTTACACCTATAGGGGACGTAACATTGACTTTTCGAGATCGTTCCCCTATAATTTCTCAGTATAAATTCGCCATGTGCGTTAATAAGGCTATAGCATCAGGAGGAATATTCTATTTCTCTGGAGAACTTCATATAGTTTTGAAGATGTATGCGAGCGGAGCTCTGTAACAAGCACTGATTCCGTTGCCGTACAATCAAATTTATTCCCATGACAGGAGAATCGGTTGAGATGAGCGACAAGGAAGTTATCCTTACACCAGAAGGACTCAAGAAGCTGGAAGAAGAATTGGAAACATTGAAATCAGTGAAGCGCCGCGAAGTGGCTGAACGGATTAAGGTAGCCATCGGGTATGGAGATATCAGTGAAAACTCTGAATACGAAGACGCGAAGAATGAGCAAGCTTTCATTGAAGGACGTGTAATCACGTTGGAGAAATTGCTTCGTAACGCGCGGATTATTAACAGCGACGAGATCGATACCGATGCCGTAAGCGTGGGTGCAACCGTCACTGTAGAAGATCTGGAGTTTGGCGACATCACGGAATATACGATTGTAGGTACTGCGGAGGCAGACCCGCTTCAGAACAAGATATCGAACGAGAGCCCTGTAGGTAAAGCGATTCTCGGCAAGAAAAAAGGTACAGTTGTTGATGTAAGTGTGCCTGCCGGCGTAATTCAATATAAAATTATGGACATTAAAAAGCTATAGCAACGAAGCAGTTGGGCACGGTAAACAAAAGCTTCCTTAGGGAAGCTTTTTCAACATTAGAGGAAAAACGACCTCTCGCGATGCCTGCAATGTAAATAAGGAGATGAATACAGATCATGACGGATGAAGTCTTGAATCAGGAAACCGAACTTAGCGAGCTTTTACAAATTCGCCGTGACAAATTGGACGAGCTCCGCAAATTGGGAATCGACCCTTTTGGCCAAAAATACGTACGTACCGAAGAAGCCGGCTCCATTCTGAAGAAGTATGAAGAACTGACCAAGGAAGAGCTGGAAGAGAAGCACATCGAAGTCAGTATTGCCGGACGGATTATGGCGAAGCGGGGAATGGGTAAAGCAAGCTTCGCACATATTCAGGACCTGAGCGGCAGAATCCAGATCTATGTTCGTCAGGATAGCGTGCCTGAAGACAAGTATGCGGCATTTAGCCTGCTGGACCTTGGCGATATCGTTGGGGTAACGGGTGTGATCTTTAAGACCAAAACAGGTGAAACTTCTGTCAAAGTGAAAGATATTGAAGTGCTGTCCAAATCGCTCTATCCGCTTCCGGATAAATTCCATGGTCTCACTGACGTAGAGCTGCGTTACCGCCAGCGTTATGTTGACCTGATTATGAGCCCGGACGTACAACAGACCTTTATCGCACGTTCCAAAATCATTCAATCGATGCGTCGTTACCTGGATTCCCTTGGATATCTGGAAGTGGAAACACCTACGTTGCATACCATCGCAGGAGGAGCGGCAGCACGTCCGTTCATCACACATCACAATGCGCTTGATATGGAACTGTACATGCGGATTGCGATTGAACTTCACCTGAAACGTCTGATTGTTGGTGGGCTGGAGAAGGTATATGAGATCGGCCGTGTATATCGGAATGAAGGTATGTCCACACGTCACAATCCGGAGTTCACCATGATTGAATTGTATGAGGCATATGCCGACTACAAGGATATTATGCAATTGACGGAGAACCTGGTTGCTCATATTGCACAGGAAGTACTGGGTACGCAAGTGATCCAGTATGGAGATTATGAAGTAGATCTTACGCCACAGTGGCGCCGTGTTACGATGGTGGATGCAGTTAAGGAAGTTGTAGGCGTAGACTTCTCCGTACACATGACGGATGAGGAAGCACACAACTTGGCGAAGGAACATAAGGTTCCGGTTGAAAAACATATGACATTTGGTCATATTCTGAACGCGTTCTTTGAAGAATTTGTAGAAGAGACGTTGATTCAACCGACATTCATTATGGGACATCCTCTTGAAATCTCACCACTAGCGAAGAAAAATGATGTAGATCCGCGTTTCACGGATCGCTTCGAATTGTTCATCGTTGGACGCGAGCATGCCAATGCCTTTACAGAGCTGAATGATCCAATCGATCAGCGTCAGCGCTTTGAAGCACAGATGCTGGAGAAAGAACATGGGAACGACGAAGCTCATGAGATGGATGACGACTTCATCCGTGCGCTCGAATATGGTATGCCACCAACAGGCGGATTGGGAATCGGGGTTGATCGTCTGATCATGCTGCTTACCAACTCCCCGTCGATTCGTGACGTACTGCTCTTCCCGCACATGCGTCCTCGTACGCAAGATTAAATAAGGAACGTAGGATACGTTCATAATAGAAGAGGAACCTGCCGTTCAGTATCATGCTGGGGCAAGTTCCTCTTTAGGTTTACATAGACGCTAAAAATAAAGTTTGTCAGAAGGCCCTTGCTCACAGCACAACATTAGGGTAACACCGCGTCTTGAAATTGTTAGATTAACCTGTTCGTATTTTTGTTAAAAGAGGTGCCCTTCATGAAGTTCAGGCTTCACTTTGCCAAATTCTTATCTCCTCCGTTAATTCTGGTCGGTGGTTTTCTGCTTATCATTGCGATTGGAACGGTGCTTCTCATGTTGCCAATCTCCAACCAAAGCGGTATGCATTTGGCGTTTATTGACGCGCTCTTTACATCAACCTCTGCCGCATGTGTAACTGGACTTGTCGTTGTGGATGTAGGGACGACCTTTAATTTGTTTGGTCAGATCGTCATTATGGTATTAATGCAGCTTGGTGGACTCGGATTCATGACCATGGCTACCCTCTTTGCGCTTGTATTGGGCAAGCGAATCTCACTCAAGGACAGGTTATTACTCAAAGAAGCCATTAATGCAGACAGTATGGAAGGGATAGTACGCATTATCCGCAAGGTGTTGATTTTCTCCTTTACCATTGAAGGGGTGGCTGCTGTCATACTTGCGCTGCGCTGGGCAACGGAGATGCCATTGGGTCAGGCCGTATACTATGGAATATTTCATTCCGTTTCATTGTTTAATAATGGCGGCTTTGATTTGTTTGGCAACAGCTTTCAATACTACACTGGAGACTGGATATTCAATGTGACCGCTTCTGTGCTCGTAGTCTCTGGTGGACTGGGTTTTGTTGTATTGAATGACCTTTTTGAGTATCGCAAACGCCGCCGTTTGTCTCTTCAGTCCAAACTGGTGCTGTCTGTATCCGGAGCGCTGATCGGTATAGGAGCGATTGTCTTGTTTGTTTTCGAATTCACCAATGGACATACACTGGCTTCACTCACATGGAGCGAGAAGATCTATGCGTCCTTCTTCCAGTCTGTCTCTACACGTTCGTCGGGAACGAGCACAATCGATATCACGGAGATGAGGCAGGCTACCCAATTCTTCTTCATTCTGCTGATGTTTATCGGGGCTTCCCCAGGGTCGACCGGGGGCGGAATCAAGACGACTACATTCCTGATCATGATTGGTGCGGTGTATGCCATGATTCGGGGAAATAAGGATATTGTGTTTTTCCGCCAGCGTGTTCCGAAAGAACTGCTGATGAGGGCGTTGACCATTATTATGGTTTCTCTGATCATATTCATGATCGTGGTGATGCTTCTGCTTACGACAGAGGATGCGCCATTCCTTTCACTGATGTTTGAAGCTGCATCCGCAATCGGTACCGTGGGTCTTTCTGTGGGAGTGACTGATGAGTTGACCAATTGGGGAAAAATTATTATTACCTTTACCATGTTTGTAGGTCGGATCGGGCCATTAACCATCGCGTATGCTCTTCGTCCGCGCAAAGAGAAGAAACTGTATCGTCATCCGGAAGGCCGGATCATTATCGGATAAAAAGAAAAACCGTCAGACATTCAGAACTAACTCCTGTTATCGTAACGGGCCTTAGTCACAACGAATGTGCTGCGGTTTTTTTTGGTTTAACGACACAAGGAAGCAAGATGCAAAGTGAGAACATCGTCCATGAGCTTGGCATTCATCTGATCCGGTCTAAGCACGGTGTGTATGCCTAAGCCATCTACCAGTGCATACAATCTCTCGATCTCCAGTTCTTTGTCCAGATCGGGTCTGGAGAGGTCGAGCTTTATCAGGTAGGTGATAACAGAGCCTACAGCTTGTCTGAGTTCATCATATACGGTATTAGCAAGTTCTTTGAGTGTAGGATCGGTTTTCGATCTGGCTGTAAAAGCGTACCACACCTCCATTTCGGCCAGTTTTTCTTCCGTGTTTGGTAAGAATTCAAGCAATAGGCATTTCATATTGTCCATGGGAGAGCCAGTAAAGGACATTTTTTGGACTCGATGAGACACCCGTTCAGATACCAAATTCATGGCATATCGTAGTAGTTCCGATTGAGTAGAAAAGTAGTGACGCATCGAACCGACCGAAACTCCAGCTTCTTCAGCAATATTCCGAACAGAGGCCTGTTCCATGCCATCTCTTCGTATAATACGCCAAGCTGCCTCGGCCACGAGCACGCGCTGTTTATCGTGATCAACAAGTTTAGGCATAGGCATATTATATCACTGTTGATTATTATAGTACACACGTGCTAAATTAAATTTAATACATTTGTATCAAAAAAGGAGAGGCTGAAATGATTGGTTATTTCATTATAGGTTGTGAGATTGCCTTTTGGGTGTTTGTGTTCGCAGGTCTGAGTGTCAGGTATCTCCTTGGCATGAAGCGAATAGGCATCGGTTTGTTAATGGCGACGCCGGTTATCGATCTGTTATTGCTGGTAGCTACAGTTATGGATCTACAGCGAGGAGCTACAGCAAGTATGATTCATGGTATAGCTGCGGTGTATATAGGAGTAAGCATTGCCTATGGTCACCAGATGATCGCTTGGGCGGATCGATATTTCCTATATTGGTTCAAAGGTGGAGAAAACCCTCGTAGTAACAAGTTATATGGTAGAGAACATGCGAGTCGTGAGCGTAGTGGATGGTTTAGACATCTATTGGCTTGGGCTATAGGAAGTGCTTTTTTATTGGCCATGATATGGTGGATTGGAGATGCTGAACGTACAGCTGTCTTCAATAATCTGATCAGAGTGTGGGGAATGATACTCGGTATCGATTTTCTGATAAGTTTTAGTTACAGTTTATGGCCAAGAAAGGTTCCTGCTAGGAATGTTAAACGTTAAAGTTAAAAATGGACGTATGTATGAACTTGCTAAGTTGGGAGAATACCATATGTACGTCTGTATTAGATCGAACCAATTGTTAATATAGTTTCAAAAAAAGACTTGCATTCAATAACTGTACATGGTATATTCTAATTCCGGCCAAGAAAACACGGTTTACACGGTGCGGCAAGCAAATGAAGTAAGCTTCGAAAGAAACTTAAAAAAAGAGCTTGCAAAGTTGGTTTGGATGTGATAAGATATAAAAGTTGCTGAAGAGAACGACATTCGGTAACAAAATAAGTTTGATCTTTGAAAACTGAACAACGAGTGAGTAAACATTCTGCTTGCAGAATGAACGCGAAAGTTTGAAACAAGCCTTGGCTTGGATCGACTAGAGCACAAATGAGATTTTTAATCTCGTCAGATTCAAAATGAGCTTATCGCTCTTTTCAATACTTTATTGGAGAGTTTGATCCTGGCTCAGGACGAACGCTGGCGGCATGCCTAATACATGCAAGTCGAGCGGACTTGAAGAGAAGCTTGCTTCTCTGATGGTTAGCGGCGGACGGGTGAGTAACACGTAGGCAACCTGCCCTCAAGTTTGGGACAACTACCGGAAACGGTAGCTAATACCGAATAATTGTTTTCTTCGCCTGAAGGGAACTGGAAAGACGGAGCAATCTGTCACTTGGGGATGGGCCTGCGGCGCATTAGCTAGTTGGTGAGGTAACGGCTCACCAAGGCGACGATGCGTAGCCGACCTGAGAGGGTGATCGGCCACACTGGGACTGAGACACGGCCCAGACTCCTACGGGAGGCAGCAGTAGGGAATCTTCCGCAATGGGCGAAAGCCTGACGGAGCAATGCCGCGTGAGTGATGAAGGTTTTCGGATCGTAAAGCTCTGTTGCCAGGGAAGAACGCTTGGGAGAGTAACTGCTCTCAAGGTGACGGTACCTGAGAAGAAAGCCCCGGCTAACTACGTGCCAGCAGCCGCGGTAATACGTAGGGGGCAAGCGTTGTCCGGAATTATTGGGCGTAAAGCGCGCGCAGGCGGTCATTTAAGTCTGGTGTTTAATCCCGGGGCTCAACCCCGGATCGCACTGGAAACTGGGTGACTTGAGTGCAGAAGAGGAGAGTGGAATTCCACGTGTAGCGGTGAAATGCGTAGATATGTGGAGGAACACCAGTGGCGAAGGCGACTCTCTGGGCTGTAACTGACGCTGAGGCGCGAAAGCGTGGGGAGCAAACAGGATTAGATACCCTGGTAGTCCACGCCGTAAACGATGAGTGCTAGGTGTTAGGGGTTTCGATACCCTTGGTGCCGAAGTTAACACATTAAGCACTCCGCCTGGGGAGTACGGTCGCAAGACTGAAACTCAAAGGAATTGACGGGGACCCGCACAAGCAGTGGAGTATGTGGTTTAATTCGAAGCAACGCGAAGAACCTTACCAGGTCTTGACATCCCTCTGATCGATGCAGAGATGTATCTTTCCTTCGGGACAGAGGAGACAGGTGGTGCATGGTTGTCGTCAGCTCGTGTCGTGAGATGTTGGGTTAAGTCCCGCAACGAGCGCAACCCTTATATTTAGTTGCCAGCATTTCGGATGGGCACTCTAGATAGACTGCCGGTGACAAACCGGAGGAAGGTGGGGATGACGTCAAATCATCATGCCCCTTATGACCTGGGCTACACACGTACTACAATGGCCGGTACAACGGGCTGCGAAATCGCGAGATGGAGCCAATCCCAACAAAGCCGGTCTCAGTTCGGATTGCAGGCTGCAACTCGCCTGCATGAAGTCGGAATTGCTAGTAATCGCGGATCAGCATGCCGCGGTGAATACGTTCCCGGGTCTTGTACACACCGCCCGTCACACCACGAGAGTTTATAACACCCGAAGTCGGTGGGGTAACCGCAAGGAGCCAGCCGCCGAAGGTGGGATAGATGATTGGGGTGAAGTCGTAACAAGGTAGCCGTATCGGAAGGTGCGGCTGGATCACCTCCTTTCTATGGAGAATCGTTTCCTGCAACGGAAACATTCAAATACGCAGCTTAGCTGCAAAACACTCACTCGTTGTTCGGTTTTGAGAGCTCAAACTCTCAAACAGCTTGCTTTTGCATGGAGCTTGTTCTTTGAAAACTAGATATCGAAACGAAACAAACGCGAATTAGAACATTCCTTTTTAGCTGAACTTGTGTTAAACAAGTTTCAATAAAAACGGTAGATTGCACGTACGATGGTATCGAATGGGAGCGAATTTTGGCTTTGCGCAAGCAAAACAAGGGAAGCGAGCAGTCGAAACCGGAGCACGAGGTTAAGCTACTAAGAGCACACGGAGGATGCCTAGGCGCTAGGAGCCGATGAAGGACGTGGCGAACAACGAAACTGCCTCGGGGAGCTGTAAGCAAGCTTTGATCCGGGGGTGTCCGAATGGGGAAACCCAGCTGGGGTAATTTCCAGTTACTCACAACTGAATACATAGGTTGTGTAGAGGCATACCAGGGGAACTGAAACATCTAAGTACCCTGAGGAAGAGAAAACAATAGTGATTCCGTCAGTAGCGGCGAGCGAACGCGGAGAAGCCCAAACCAGAGAGCTTGCTCTTTGGGGTTGTGGGACGTCTCACATGGAGTTACAAAGGAACCGGTTAAGCGAAGAGGTCTGGAAAGGCCCGCCAAAGAAGGTAAAAGCCCTGTAGTTGAAAGTTGGTTCCCTCCGAGACGGATCCCGAGTAGTGCGGGGCACGTGAAACCCCGTATGAATCCGGCAGGACCATCTGCCAAGGCTAAATACTTCCTAGCGACCGATAGTGAAGCAGTACCGTGAGGGAAAGGTGAAAAGCACCCCGGAAGGGGAGTGAAATAGAACCTGAAACCGTGTGCTTACAAAAAGTCAGAGCCCGTTTTAGGGGTGATGGCGTGCCTTTTGTAGAATGAACCGGCGAGTTACGTTCCCGTGCAAGGTTAAGGTGAAGAGCCGGAGCCGCAGCGAAAGCGAGTCTGAATAGGGCGAATGAGTACGTGGACGTAGACCCGAAACCGGGTGATCTACCCCTGTCCAGGGTGAAGGTGCGGTAACACGCACTGGAGGCCCGAACCCACGCATGTTGAAAAATGCGGGGATGAGGTGGGGGTAGCGGAGAAATTCCAATCGAACTCGGAGATAGCTGGTTCTCCCCGAAATAGCTTTAGGGCTAGCCTCGGAAAACAGAGTCGTGGAGGTAGAGCACTGATTGGGTGCGGGGCCCGCAAGGGTTACCAAGCTCAGTCAAACTCCGAATGCCATAGACTTACTTCCGGGAGTCAGACAGTGAGTGCTAAGATCCATTGTCAAAAGGGAAACAGCCCAGACCATCAGCTAAGGTCCCCAAGTGTGTGTTAAGTGGGAAAGGATGTGGAGTTGCACAGACAACCAGGATGTTGGCTTAGAAGCAGCCATCATTGAAAGAGTGCGTAATAGCTCACTGGTCGAGTGACTCTGCGCCGAAAATGTAACGGGGCTAAACACACCACCGAAGCTATGGCTTGATGCTTTGCATCAGGGGTAGGGGAGCGTTGTATAAGGGTTGAAGGTGTACCGTAAGGAGCGCTGGACATTATACAAGTGAGAATGCCGGTATGAGTAACGAAAAGATCAGTGAGAATCTGATCCGCCGAAAGCCTAAGGGTTCCTGAGGAAGGCTCGTCCGCTCAGGGTAAGTCGGGACCTAAGGCGAGGCCGAAAGGCGTAGTCGAAGGACAACAGGTCGAAATTCCTGTACCACCGTAAGCCGTTATGAGCAATGGGGGGACGCAGTAGGGTAGTGACGCGGACTGATGGATGTCCGTCTAAGCAGTAAGGCTGATGTGTAGGCAAATCCGCACATTGTAAGGCTGAGCTGTGATGGGGAGCGAAAATTATAGTAGCGAAGGTCATGATCTCACACTGCCAAGAAAAGCCTCTAGCCAGGTGATGGTGCCCGTACCGCAAACCGACACAGGTAGGCGAGAAGAGTATTCTAAGGCGCGCGGAAGAACTCTCGTTAAGGAACTCGGCAAAATGACCCCGTAACTTCGGGAGAAGGGGTGCCCCGGTAGTGTGAATAGCACGAGGGGGCCGCAGTGAAAAGGCCCAAGCGACTGTTTAGCAAAAACACAGGTCTGTGCGAAGCCGTAAGGCGAAGTATACGGGCTGACGCCTGCCCGGTGCTGGAAGGTTAAGGGGAGTGGTTAGGAGCAATCCGAAGCTGTGAACCGAAGCCCCAGTAAACGGCGGCCGTAACTATAACGGTCCTAAGGTAGCGAAATTCCTTGTCAGGTAAATTCTGACCCGCACGAATGGCGTAACGACTTGGGCGCTGTCTCAACGAGAGATCCGGTGAAATTTTAATACCTGTGAAGATGCAGGTTACCCGCGACAAGACGGAAAGACCCCATGGAGCTTTACTGCAGCTTGATATTGAATTTGGGTACGATCTGTACAGGATAGGTGGGAGCCTTTGAAGTGTGAGCGCCAGCTTGCGTGGAGGCAACGTTGGGATACCACCCTGATCGTATCTAGGTTCTAACCTGGTACCGTAATCCGGTGCGGGGACAGTGTCAGGTGGGCAGTTTGACTGGGGCGGTCGCCTCCTAAAGAGTAACGGAGGCGCCCAAAGGTTCCCTCAGAATGGTTGGAAATCATTCGAAGAGTGCAAAGGCATAAGGGAGCTTGACTGCGAGACCTACAAGTCGAGCAGGGACGAAAGTCGGGCTTAGTGATCCGGTGGTACCGCATGGAAGGGCCATCGCTCAACGGATAAAAGCTACCCTGGGGATAACAGGCTTATCTCCCCCAAGAGTCCACATCGACGGGGAGGTTTGGCACCTCGATGTCGGCTCATCGCATCCTGGGGCTGAAGTAGGTCCCAAGGGTTGGGCTGTTCGCCCATTAAAGCGGTACGCGAGCTGGGTTCAGAACGTCGTGAGACAGTTCGGTCCCTATCTGTCGTGGGCGTAGGAAATTTGAGAGGAGCTGTCCTTAGTACGAGAGGACCGGGATGGACGTACCGCTGGTGTACCAGTTGTTCCGCCAGGAGCACCGCTGGGTAGCTATGTACGGACGGGATAAACGCTGAAAGCATCTAAGCGTGAAGCCCCCCTCAAGATGAGATTTCCCAGTATGTAAGACCCCTTGAAGACGACGAGGTAGATAGGCTGGGGGTGGAAGTGCAGCAATGCATGGAGCTGACCAGTACTAATCGGTCGAGGGCTTATCCAATAGCAAGTTGTAATTCGCGTGTTTCGTTTCGAATCTAGTTTTCAGAGAACAACAACTCTGAATGTAAGCTAAGCTATGCGTTTGGTGGCGATGGCGGAGGGGTTCCACACGTACCCATCCCGAACACGACCGTTAAGCCCTCTAGCGCCGATGGTACTTGGACCGCAGGGTCCTGGGAGAGTAGGACGCCGCCAAGCAAAGAACCACTGCCGATGTTATTCGGTGGTGGTTTTTATTATATAGTTTTATTATGCAGTATGGGATTAAAATACAGATTGAATTTGTTAATTTATCAGCACAATAGGATGTATACAGGTAACGTTATTCGATACGAATTGACGTTTTTTTGCGTAATAACTAGACTTGTCCGCTCTGGAAAAACAGTTGTGTTCATCAGGCAATACACCTGATATAACCAAGTACTTTTCCTTGACAGTCTAAATATCGCTTTGCTAAGATGGCAATAATAAATTTTTCAGAAAACGTATTTTCGGCGTAAAATACAGCCTGGAATCTTCGGGTTTTGGACCGTAAAGCTGAGCAAACATAAGGAGGAACACTTGCGTGTGGGAAGATAAATTTGGTAAGGAAGGCCTCACCTTTGATGATGTATTGCTAGTGCCACGGAAATCCGAGACACTGCCTAAAGAAGTAGATGTATCTATTCGTTTGAGTGATACTGTAAAGCTAAATATTCCTTTGATCAGTGCGGGTATGGATACAGTAACTGAAGCGACATTGGCTATTGCCATTGCACGTGAAGGCGGTATCGGTATTATCCATAAAAATATGTCGGTTGAACAACAGGCAGAAGAAGTAGATCGTGTTAAGCGTTCGGAGAGTGGTGTTATTACAAACCCGTTCTCACTGACGGCAGATCATCTGGTATCTGATGCGGAAGCAGTAATGGCGAAATATCGGATCTCCGGTGTACCTATTATTGAAGGAGATCAGAAGCTGGTTGGTATTTTGACCAACCGCGATTTGCGTTTTATTCATGATTACGGCATCAAAATTAGCGAAGTCATGACTCATGAGAATCTGGTTACCGCTCCTGTTGGCACTACACTGCAAGAAGCTGAAGGTATCCTTCAGAAGCACAAGATTGAGAAACTTCCATTAGTTGATGAGACAAACACGTTGAAAGGTCTTATCACGATTAAAGATATTGAGAAAGCCATTCAATTCCCTCATGCAGCCAAAGATGCTCAAGGACGTTTGTTGGTTGGTGCAGCGATTGGTATTTCCAAAGATACATTTGAACGTGCAGATGCTTTGGTACAAGCTGGTGTCGACCTGATTACGGTAGACTCGGCTCACGGACACCACATCAATATCATTGAAGCTGTACGTCAGCTTCGTGAACGTTTCCCTAGTCTGACCATCGTTGCAGGTAACGTCGCTACTGGCGCTGCCACTCGTGACCTGATCGAAGCAGGGGCTTCGGTAGTCAAAGTCGGAATTGGTCCAGGTTCGATTTGTACAACACGTGTTATTGCTGGTATTGGTGTACCTCAAGTAACTGCAGTGTACGATTGTGCAACAGTGGCACGCGAATATGGAGTTCCGATTATCGCGGATGGTGGAATTAAATATTCTGGTGAAATTACAAAGGCACTGGCTGCAGGCGCACACGCGGTGATGCTGGGAAGTTTGTTTGCCGGCACAGCAGAAAGCCCGGGAGAAACTGAAATCTTCCAAGGACGTAGCTACAAAGTATACCGCGGTATGGGTTCAATGGCTGCAATGAAACAAGGCAGTAAAGATCGTTACTTCCAAGATGATGACAAAAAACTGGTTCCGGAAGGAATCGAAGGTCGTGTCGCTTACAAAGGGCCTTTGTCTGATACGATCCACCAACTGATTGGTGGCCTTCGTTCGGGTATGGGATACTGTGGTACAAGTAACTTGGAGCAACTTCGTAACGATACAGGCTTTATCCGAATTACAGGTGCGGGACTGCGCGAAAGTCATCCCCATGATGTACAGATTACCAAAGAAGCACCTAACTACTCGTTGTAATCTGAAGAGAGTTAATCATTTCCAGGACAGGCTCGGTGATTTTCACCGGGTCTGTCTTTTTTTGCAGATACCCCTGTGATAGAATAGAACAAGCGGTGACGATCCATGGATGGATTAAGGCGTTGCGGCGGCTTTTTGACGTGAATCTATGAATATGGTTTTGAAAAGCAAATGCAGTGCCAGAAAAGGCTGCCAGATAAACAGAAGCGCGGACGTCCTTTTACATAAGCATTTGCAAAATGCGGACTAAGTGACAATCGATAACGAACTTTGGGAGCAATAATATTGCTCGTTCGATACAGCGCATATAGCACACATCTCATACATCAAACACACAGGTTAGGGAACAAGAAAATCGCAGCATAAGCTGCACTGAAGCAATTAACAATGCTTTGGATCGAAGGGAGTATTCATCATTGAAAGCCAAACACATGAATAAAAAGAAACGCCAAATGCTCAAAAAGAGCGTAGCCTCGGTAATGCTAATTAACATGCTTTGCATGTCTGCAGTAATGCCGGTCATGGCTGCTGCGGACAACTCCAGTCAGGTTCTGACTGCTGCGGCAACAACAACAAAGACGGAAAAAGCCGTAAAGGTGCCTGGGGTAGACTCACTTGGGCTTGAGGTTAGATCAGCGGTGCTAATGGAAGCCTCAACGGGACAGATTCTACTAAATGTCGATGCGGATAAAGCGATGCCACCTGCAAGTATGACCAAAATGATGACAGAGTACATTGTCGCCGAACAAGTCAAACAAGGTAAATTCGGTTGGGACGATATTGTAACTGTTAAAAAGAATGCTGCACAAAGTATCGGGTCGCGAATTTTCCTCGCGGAAGGTGACCAGCACACAGTTAAGGATCTCTATATTGCTATGGCTGTTGGCTCTGCCAATGATGCTACGGTTGCTTTGGCTGAACATGTTGCCGGTTCGGAAGAAGCTTTCGTGAAAATGATGAATGATGAAGCGAAGCGTATGGGCATGAAGGATACATTCTTCATCAACTCTTCGGGTCTGGATCGAGCAGATATGCCTGCTGATTTCCGCCCAGCTGAAGACAAGGAAACAGTGATGTCCGCTCTGGATGCTGCAATTCTATGCCGATACATCATTATGGATCACCCGGACTACACAGAATTTACAACGATTCAATCCTACAAGTTCCGTCCCAATGATAAAGCTCCAATTATCAATTACAACTGGATGCTGGAAGCGAATAAAAATATAACCAATTTCAAAAGCTATGCCTATGAAGGTCTGGATGGAATGAAAACAGGCCATACCACGAACGCAGGTAATAACTTTACAGGTACAGCAGAACGTAACGGTATGCGTCTAATTAGTGTTGTTATGGGCACAGATTCGGAATCCGCACGTTTCAGAGAAACTAAAAAGGTATTGGACTATGGATTTAACAACTTTGAAGTGAAACAGGCTGTTGCAGGCAAGACCAAAGTGACGGGCTGGGAAGCGGTACCTTTGAAAAAAGGGAAAGAAACAACCGTTCCTGTTGTAACAGATAATGCGGTAAGTTTTGTTGTACCCAAAGGTACTCAGAACCTGGATGTGACATTCAAAGCCAACGTAACTGAGGCTGACAAGCTGGTAGCACCACTCAAGGCAGGTACGAAGGTTGGTACGGTAACGTACACGTATAAAGCAGATGGAATTGAGCCACAGGAAAAAACAGTGAACTTGATCACTGCTGAAGAGGCTGAAAAAGGCGGATGGTTCCGTTTGTTCTTCCGTGCTGTGAAGGATTTCTTTGTGGATCTTTTTGACGGAATCAAAAACCTGTTCTAAGCCTTAGCAAACTTCATGGAAAGAGTATGATCATGATTTTAAGCTTACATGGTCATATCATTGACAAAATACAAGTTATTCCGACCGGATGGATTGTATATTTACAATTTTTCCGGTAAAATATCAAGTTAGAATTCACGTATGATGAAGTAAAAAAGTACAATGTTTGTTTACCGTATGCAAGATCGTGGCTGGTAAGAGAAGGGGAATGAGCGTATGAAGATCGGCGTTTTAGCACTTCAAGGAGCTGTCACAGAGCATATTCGAAGTATTGAACGTGCTGGAGCAGAAGGTATAGCTATCAAACAGGTTCAGCAATTGGAGGACTTGGATGGTCTTATCCTTCCTGGCGGGGAAAGCACGACGATCGGTAAACTGATGCGCAAGTATGGGTTTATGGATGCCATTCGGGCGTTTGCTGCTGAGGGCAAACCGGTATTTGGTACCTGTGCTGGCTTGATCGTTATGGCTAAACACATTGCAGGGCAAGAAGAAGCTCATTTGGAGCTAATGGATATGACAGTATCCCGAAATGCATTTGGACGGCAGAGAGAGAGTTTTGAGACGGATTTGCCAGTCAAAGGCATTGAGGAGACGGTAAGGGCTGTATTTATACGGGCGCCCTTGATCGAGAGTGTCGGAGACCAGGTGGAGGTACTCTCCACATACAAGGATGAGATTGTTACGGCTCGTCAGGGACATTTGTTGGCTTGCTCCTACCATCCGGAATTGACGGATGACTATCGTCTGCATACTTATTTTGTAGACATGGCCAGATCCTACAAACACACGGTAGACTCTAAATAATGCATGATGTACAACCTATGATCTCCCGGTCATCGGATCACTTCACCAGAAGCCGTGTAAGGCCACTGGTTGGCAGTTGCATCTGAACGGATGCCTGATGTTGCCTGTATCTGCTTCATAGCGGGAATCGCAGCGGAGGGTGACAAGGGGGATATAGGTTGTTTTTTGGGTTACAGGTTCCGATAAGTATATAGTAAGGTGTATACAGTAGAGTTTTGAGAATGGATTTAACATAAGGCTTCACGTTGTGAGGTTATTTAGGAGGGGTATATCGTGCTTGATGTGAAAATATTGCGGAATGAGTATGCACGTGTAGAAGAAGCATTGACTAAACGTGGCAAATCGCTGGATCTTATCGCTGGATTTACCGAGATGGATGCCAAGCGTCGGGAATTGCTTCAAGAGAGTGAAACACTGAAGAGCCGTCGGAATACGGTCTCTGCGGAAGTTGCTAGACTGAAGAAAAATCGTGAGAATGCTGATGATCTGATTGTGGAGATGCGCGAAGTGTCTGATCGAATCAAAGCCATGGACGAGGAAGTTCGGGAACTGGAAGTGAAGATCAATGATCTCACAATGGCGATTCCGAACATTCCTAACGAAAGCGTACCTATTGGAGCTTCTGAAGACGACAATGTTGAGATTCGTCGTTGGGAAGAGCCAAAGTCATTTACTTTTGCACCAAAAGCACACTGGGAAATTGCACAGGATCTCGATATTCTTGATTTTGAAGCGGCTGCCAAAGTAACAGGTTCCCGTTTTACCTTTTATAAAGGTCTGGGCGCACGTCTGGAACGTGCATTGATTAACTTCATGATGGATCTGCACAGCGATCAACATGGATATGAAGAGATTCTGCCTCCATACATCGTTAATCGGGACAGCTTGTTTGGAACAGGTCAACTGCCTAAGTTCGAAGAAGACCTGTTCAAGTTGAAAGATACCGAATATTATCTGATCCCTACTGCTGAAGTTCCGGTAACGAACTATCATCGCGAAGAGATTCTAAATGTAGATCAATTGCCTAAGCACTTTGTGGCATACAGCTCTTGTTTCCGTTCTGAAGCCGGTTCGGCTGGACGGGATACACGCGGCTTGATTCGTCAGCATCAATTCAACAAAGTAGAGCTGCTCAAGCTATCTACTCCGGAGACTTCGTATGAAGAGCTGGAGCAAATGACTCAAAATGCGGAGCGTGTGCTTCAATTGTTGGGCTTGCCGTATCGCGTCCTGACTTTGTGCACGGCAGATATGGGCTTCACTTCAGCTAAAACGTATGATATTGAAGTATGGTTACCTGAGAGCAATACCTATCGTGAGATTTCTTCGTGCTCCAACTGTGAGGACTTCCAGGCACGTCGTGCCAATATCCGTTTCCGCAGAGAGCCAAAAGCCAAACCGGAATTTGTTCATACATTGAACGGGTCAGGATTGGCGGTTGGGCGGACGGTAGCCGCTATCCTGGAGAACTATCAACAGGAAGATGGTACGGTTGTCATTCCTGAAGCATTGCGTCCTTATATGGGCGGTATCAGTGTGATTGCACGTCGTTCTTAAGTAAGAGTTAGCTAACCATCCTCATCAGGGGGATACAAATTCAATCCGTCATTTTGGAATGGCGGATTGGAGTGTTTTGTATAACTGAGGCAGTTGTCTGATACGGAATTATCAATTTTAATATAAAAAGGTTGCATTATAATGTCGAGATGTGGTATGATACTTTTCGTGGCAAGTTTATAAAAGTTAATTCCCTGGAGAGGTACCGAAGCGGTCATAACGGGGCGGTCTTGAAAACCGTTAGGGGGCAACTCCACGTGGGTTCGAATCCCACCCTCTCCGCCATACTACACTTATAACAAGGATTCGAGCGATATCGCTCGGGTCCTTTTTTGCGTTGTGAGTTTGTCCAGCGTAGTGAGCATACAGGCTGGTGACCGATGTATATGTTGCACAGCACAACGTTATATTTTGAATAAGTCTAATATGTATAAAAACATCATCATCGCCGCACTTTATAGGAGTGGAGGTGGTAAGATGAACCGCGAGTTAAACATCGATCAGACAGAGCTTGTAGGGGCCTGGCAAGAACGTTTGCCTCAAGTCCTGAATGTTGGAGATCAGGCTCAGGTAATGGCCGATGAAGCCGATCAGCAGGCGATTCGGATACACATTGCTACAGCAGGGCACGAGATGTACTCTTTTGATTTCAAATGTGCATATGTCGATTCCCGTGAAGTCAGCGTACAGCTGATTGATGTGGAACGGGATGGACAAACGACGGATGAGCGTACAGAACCGATTCAGGAACTGGCTCACGATTATACACGGCATATTCATGAATGTGCCCAGTCGTTACAATCCCAGACGAGATAATAGCCTGAAATCTGAAGGAGTGAACTCAATTGACTAAAGCCAAAGCGGGAGTAGACAAAAACCTGCAAAATGTAGTCGATGATCTGGAGCAACCTACCGTAAACAGTCATCATGCCCAGCAAATTCAGCAAGATATTAATGATCGCCGTCATCAGGATGCACTGAATCATGACAAAACGGAAGATAGGGACCCATCCCATTCCTAACAATGATGAGGGGGCAATAATATGAGCAAACCAAAAACAATTCCCGTACCGGAAGCGCAAGCATCCGAACAGCATCGTCATTCATCCAAACGTTCTTCCATGCAGGAACCATTATCCGGTTCCAAAAAAGTAAAAAATCAAAATCATGTGGATCATTTGAATCCCCAAGGTTAATAGAAGAAACAGATTCACGCAAAAGTCCCTTGTTACCTAACAGGGGGCTTTTGCGTATTCATACATATATAAAGACAGGCACATGGTTATTCCCAAAGCTGACATAGGTCTTTGTAGCCATTTTAAAGAGGAAAGATCACATTTTTCCCAAATTAGGTTTCGGTATCTGGTGATATGGTATATCATTGATATTGAATTACTTTTTTTTGGGGTTATCACGAGAGGAGAGAAACAAATGACTAAACGTATGGGGGCGCTTCTTCTCACGTTGCTGTTGACCGTATCTATGGCATTGACAGCATGTAGCAGCAAGCAGGAACCAAAAGAGGCATTGAAGACGGCTGCGGCCAATGCTTCCAAATTGACTTCGTATGAAATGAGTTCTAATTTCACTATTAATGAATTGAGCTATAAACCTGGGGATGCTTCACAAACTGATCCTACCATGACTCAGTTTATGAGCATGCTGAAGGATGCTCAGTTGAATGTAACAGGTGTATACCAAAGTGAGCCAATGCAGACAGAGATGACTCTTGGCATCGAGCTTAAAGGCGACATGGGTATGACTTTTAACATCCCAATGGTGATGACGGCAGAGAAACTCTATGTGAAAGTGCCGAATATTCCGTTCTTCCCGATTCCGGAGAACGTTGTAGGCAAATTCCTGGAACTTGACCTGAAAGAACTGGCTGAGCAAGAGGGTACAGAATGGAACCCTGATGCTATGGATGCAGCCAAAACGCAAAAGCTGAGCAACGAAGTTATGGACGCAGTGCTGAGCGAGTACGATCAAGCTAAATTCTTCAAAAATCTAGACACCAAAGATGCAAAACTTCCTGAAGGTGTAGATGCGAAGCAAGTTGTACAATTCTCAGTGAATAATGACAATGTTAAAGAAGCAGTTACTGTACTGGTAACAAAAGCTATGCCTAAAGTATTGGATATTCTGTCCAAAGAGGAATATCGTGAAATGCTGCAAATGGATCAGGCTGATATCGACAAAGCTAAAGAAGATCTGAAGATCACTGAAGCAGATCAGGCTGAAATGGCTAAAGACTTGGATAAATTGAAAGATGTTCTGACAATCAACCAATTCAACATCGATTTCGCATTGGACAAAAACGACTTCCCTGTATATCAAAAGATGGTCGCTGATGTGCTGATCAAGCCAGAAGGTACAAAAGACGAAGTGAAATTGGCATTTACCGGTTCCAATACGTACACTAAGATTAACGAAAAAGCAGCATTCAAAATCAACATCCCTACTGGCGATGACGTAATTACTATGCAAGAGTTCGAAGAACTGATGAACGCTTCATACGGATACTAATCTCGCTGAGTTCAAACCGTCTGTGATTCAAGTGAAGGATAATCTCCTTCCGCTTGGGTACAGGCGGTTTTTTTGTTAGACAGCGTAAGAGGGGATATCCGTAAAATAATTGATCTTTGAAGTTGAATCGTGGATGGTGATATATACAAATAAAACCGCACTCTCTCCTACATAACTAGGGTAGTGCGGTTTTGTACATTAAACTTGTATATTGTTGAATTGGGAATACAGACAGCTTTATTGGGAAGCTTCTAAATCAATTAATTCGTAAGTTCGTCCAAGTCTTCAGCAAGTACAGCATAGATCTGATGATCCTGATATTTGCCGTTGATCTTGAGGTATTTGCGAGCAGTACCTTCAAACTGGAATCCGTTCTTCTCCAGAACGCGCTGTGAACCTTTGTTGGAGGGCAATACTGCAGCCTGAATCCGATTTAACTTTAGCGCACGGAAGCCATAAGCTACGGCCAGTTTAACCGCTGCTGTCATTCGTCCGCCACCCTGATAATCTGGATGGATAAAGTAACCCATATCCGCATAATTGGCAACGCCCAATACGACATTGTTGATACTTACTTGTCCAATTAGCAGGCTGTCTTTAATAGTATAGATTCCAAATTGATATCCTGTACCATCTTCTGCTGCCTTGACCCGATCCTCAATCCGCCGAGTCTGAGCATCCAGTGTATAGAATTCATCGTCTCGCACGGGTTCTACAGACTGGTAGGGGACGCGTGTGACCTGAATCAGGTCCAAATAGGACTGTGTATCTTGGGGTGTGAGCAACCGAAGGCTTATGCCATTGGCTGTATCATAGAGTGTTAGTGCCATTACAGCACACTTCCTTTCTAATTGGGATGTTTGTAGTCGGTGACTACTTTAACTTTTGGCGCAGACTTCTGAAAAATTGAGTTAGCATCGTGGAGCATTCAGGCTGAAGGATATCCGGAATCACCTCGGTGCGATGGTTAAAACGAGGCTCCTGTAACAGGTTCATCAGTGTACCTGCACAGCCTGCCTTGGGATCAGCCGTACCATAGATTACGCGGGGGACCCTGGATTGTACAATTGCACCTGCACACATTGGACAAGGTTCTAGTGTGACGTACAGAGAACAATCCAACAAACGCCAAGCTCCGATGGTCTCGCTGGCCTGACGAATAGCCACCATCTCTGCATGGGCGGTGGAATCCAGTGTAGTTTCACGCAGATTGTATCCCCGACCAATAATTTGGTTATTTTGTACGATTACAGCTCCAATCGGCACTTCCCCAAGAGCCTCAGCTTTGTAGGCCTCGGCAATGGCCTCCCGCATCCAGTGCTCATGCTGAGCTTCCTCAGATAAATGCGCAAGATCGGTCTGAAGAAAATGGTCAGTCATTACTATATAACTCCTTCCAAAATCGTTTATTCAGCGAACAAATATTCGGGTTGTTAACATGTTGTGTATAGAATTGTGGATAACCGTGTAGTTGCTCACATAGTTATAAACAAACTATCCACAAGCCTGTGGGTATGTGGATAAATATAGTGATTAATTTCATTGTAGAGTTCGAAAATGCAAAAAACAACGAATTTCGAGCTTTTCAGTCATTCGGTAACTTTTGGACACAGGTCAATTATCCTTTTCAAAAAGACATACAAGCGTTATGATGGAGATAGGTTTTGCCATATATCGCCAGAGGGTACAAGCCGAGAGGTGAACAAAAAAACTTGTCTATTAAAACGAAATTATCCATGATTATGTCGTGCTCAGTGCTTGTTATTTTAGTGTTGAATATCGCACTGAGTTATTATACTACAGAAGAGAATCTGAGGCAGGACAGTGAAACCAAGATGGTACTCACTGCAAAGCAGATTGCAATTGCTGTCGAACAGAATCAATACAGTTCGGATTATGTAAAACGGCAGATTGGAAAC
This sequence comes from Paenibacillus sp. FSL H3-0457, assembly GCF_037981725.1. NCBI lineage: Bacteria > Bacillati > Bacillota > Bacilli > Caryophanales > Paenibacillaceae > Paenibacillus > Paenibacillus sp. FSL H3-0457. The sequence goes on from NZ_CP150283.1 coordinate 101,376, forward strand.
AATCTGTGGCTTGCTGCTGTCATGGCAGCGGAAGAATTGGACCCGGATATTAATAATATCACAAATGAAGAACTTGTACGCTTGAGCCAAAAGGTCGGCGTCTCACATATTTCGTTAATGGAGCAGACGGATGATGACATCGTTGTTAACCGCTCCTCAGATCCGAGAGAAATCGGGCTGTCCACCAAATCCATGACTTATTGGTATCAGGCCTTTAAGCAATTGTTTGAAAAACAACAGGTGACGATTCCCCAAGGGCAGAAGTTGGAGCATTTCTGGTCAGATGGATTCGAATACTCGACATCCAGTCCTTCGGATATTGATATCTGGGGTTACTACCATGATGGAAAGAGAAACTACATAATCAATCCCTTCTATAATAATACGGAAGTTGATGACTATGTGAAAATCTCTAGTCCGGATGAGATTTTAAATAAAATTCGTGAGGTCAATCCCTCCATTCTGGAGATTACAGGCATCAATCCGTTGACTTTTGGCAGCCCGAACATGGGTGATGACGGAAGAGATTCGAACTTTAGCAAGTTGAATAACAGACCGATTCGTTTTGGTACATACCAGTATGGTTCTACGGATGAGGATCATCGTGCTGTGGTGCGCGCCATTCGAACAGGGCAAAATGTATCTTTTGTCAGTGAAACGCACGAACAGAAGGTACTGAAGAGTTTTATTCCCATTTTCACACCCAATCAGTCTTCCTATGTGATCAGTATTGTCATGGACTATAAGCAAATATCCTCCATGGTATCTGAGCAGTTGGTGAGCCATGCCTCCATATCGTTGGTTTTGCTGGAGATTGTGATCTTTGGCAGCTATTTGCTCGCAGGGTATATTACACGTCCGATCCAATCCATACTGGGCAAAGTGAATGATGTAGCGGATGGGCACTTTGATTTCCGTCTGAAAGTACGGAGGAAGGATGAACTTGGCCAACTGGCCAATCGTATTAATGCCATGATTCGTAATCTGGGCCATTATACGAGCCGTCTGAAACAGATGTATGAAGAGAATCGGGCAGTGAAAGAACATCTGGAGTCCATTATCAATCAGACAGCGGATGCCATTCACATTACGGATCTTGAAGGAAAAGTGCTTCGGGTTAACCGCGCATTTGAACAATTATATGGCTTTCGAAGTCGTGAGGTGGAAGGTCGTAATCTGAAGATCATCCCGCCAGAGGCAGAAGAAGAAATGAAACGTCAGCATGCCCAACTCGTTGAGGGGATGTCCATTACGTCCAACGAAACCACCTGGATGAAGAAAGACGGGACCCGAGTAGAGGTCAGTGTCAGTACGGCTCCGGTACGAGACGAGGCTGGAGAGATTACCGCGCTCATTAGTGTCTCCAGGGACATTACAAGTCGTAATCGGATGGAAGAGCTGCTGAGACGTTCTGAGAAGCTAACAACCGTGGGCCAGCTTGCAGCAGGTGTGGCACATGAGATTCGTAATCCACTGACCACGCTGCGCGGATTCCTGCAGTTACAGCAAGAGAGCAACAAGCTGAATCATCGTCATCTGGATCTGATGTTATCGGAGCTGGATCGAATCAACCTTATTGTTGGTGAATTTCTGATTCTTGCGAAACCACAGGCGGTTCATTTTCAGAATCGGGACATTCGTTTTATTCTTGGCGATGTCATCTCGTTATTGGATAGTCAGGCGCATCTGCATGGTGTAGAATTTGTACTGCGTGCCTCATCCGATTCGGCTATGGTACACTGTGAAGAGAACCAATTGAAGCAGGTATTCATCAATTTGCTGAAAAATGGTATGGAGGCCATGCCAAATGGAGGAAACATCCATATCAAGCTCAAGCATGACGAGCAGTCGAAACGCGTCAGAATTGAGATCAGGGATGAAGGCATTGGTATCCCGGAAGAGATGATGCCCAAGCTTGGGGAGCCTTTCTTTACGAATAAAGAGTCTGGAACAGGGCTTGGCCTGATGGTCAGTCAGCGCATTATTCAATCACATAAGGGCATGATGGATATTAAAAGCGTCATGAACAAGGGAACAACGGTTATTATTGAACTGCCTGCATCCGAGCAACAACTGGAAGTTATTGAGGTAGATCAGGTAACAGATGACACACTTACAGATGAAGAGAAATAGATGAGGTGAGATTACCTTTTGCGTATTAATAAATTTATTAGTGAAACAGGTTATTGCTCCCGGCGTGAAGCCGACAAGTTGGTGGATAGTGGTCAGGTAACCATTAATGGAGTTAAGGCTGAACTGGGCAGTCAGGCAGAAGAAGGCGACGATGTACGAATCAATGGCAAGCCAATCAAGGAAAAGAGAAAACACGTATATATCGCGCTGAATAAACCGATCGGGATCACAAGTACAACCGAGCAGCATATTCAGGGCAATATCGTTGATTTTGTCGGGCACGATGAACGTATCTTTCCTATTGGACGTCTGGATAAGGACTCGGAAGGTTTGATCCTGATGACCAATGATGGTGATATCGTTAACCGGATTCTTAGATCAGAAGGGCGCCATGAGAAAGAGTATATCGTTACTGTTGATCGATCTGTAACCCCGAGTTTCCTTAGAGGTATGAGCACTGGGGTGAAGATCCTGGGTGAAAAGACCCTGCCTTGTACAGTGACCCGGATGACGGATCGAGTATTCCGTATCATCCTGACTGAAGGAAAGAACCGTCAGATTCGGCGGATGTGTAGTGCCTTTGGTTACGAGGTTCGTAAGTTGAAGCGTATTCGGATCATGAACATCCATCTTGGAGAAATGGCGACAGGTTCATGGAGGGAGCTTACCCCTGCTGAAAAAGCGGAGCTGGGCGGTCTGTTAGACTATTCACTGGAATAGTTGATTCGAGTTCCACTAATTAACTGATTGAAGCCCTGCTTTCCGAAAAGGAGTGCAGGGCTTTTTGGTGCAGATTTAATGAAGACTAGTCAATAATACCGAATAGTACGGAAATATGTAGATGAACCAGGCATAAGCCTTATAAAACCAAAAAGACCGTTCTCCTTGTACCTGGAGAACGGTCTTTGGTTAATGAATCGCTGCAGGCCTCTAGTTTCCTCCGCCAACGGCTTTTACATTTGTATTGTTACTTTGATACTTCCGAATGATAGATACCTCTACACGGCGATTCTGTGCCCGTCCCGTATTGGTGTCATTGCTGGCAATTGGGTGATACTCTCCATAACCACTTGGTGTGAATTTGGAAGGGTCCAATTTCGAGTTCAGCAACAGGATTTTCAGGAAGTTGAGCGCACGATCTGCGCTTAGATCCCAGTTATCCTTATATTGGTTGTTCGAAATGGGAATATTATCGGTATGACCGGATACAACCACTTCATATTCAGGGAACTCCTGCAGCATGCTTGAGATTGCTTTGGCCAGGGATCGTGATTCAGGCTTCACATCTGCTCGGCCTGAGGAGAACAGGGCGTTATCACTGATGGTGATCTTCAATTCAGACTGATTCAGCTTGGTGTTCAGCTGGTCTGAAAGTCCGTTCTTCGAGATATATTTGTCGAGCCGCTCTTTGAGTTTCTCCAGGTCTTCTTGTTCTTTCTTAGCCATCTGTGCATCTGTAATCTGAGCTGGTGTTTTCTTGGTGATTTCTGTAGGTTCCTGTTTGTTCTTACCCAAATCAGCACCTGGCGTATCCGGATTCATGGACGAATGGTCCAGAATCCCGGAACCTCCATTTAATGCACTGTTTAGTGCGGAAGCCATCTGCTCGAACTTAGCTGCATCGATTGAACTCATACCGAACAATACAATAAACAGAGCGAGCAACAAGGTCATCAAGTCGGAATAGGGAAGCAACCAGCTCTCGTCTATATGCTCTTCATGTGGTTCGTGCTTCTTAGCCTTTTTCACCTGGTGATCCCTCCTTCTCTTCCAGTTGTTTACGTTCGGAAGGTGTCAGGAATACGGATAACTTTTGGTTGATGGCGATGGTGGAGACACCGGATTGTATGGATAACAGTCCTTCAACCATCATCAGCTTGATCTCCATTTCTTGCTTGGACATCCGTTTCAGCTTGTTAGACATCGGGTGCCATAACACGTAACCACTAAATATACCAAGGAGTGTTGCGATAAATGCTGCCGCAATCGCATGGGAGAGTTTCTCCATGTCACTGAGATCGGCAAGTGCTGCGATGAGACCTACAACGGCCCCGAGAACCCCGAGCGTTGGTGCGTACATCCCCGCCTGAGCGAAGATCAAGGCACTGCCACGGTGGCGCTCTTCTGTAGCATGAATATCTTCCATGAGCACATCACTTACAAATTCCTGATCGTTGCCGTCTATAATCATACGCATACCGCCACGAAGGAACTGATCGTCAATCTCTTCTACTTTTGATTCCAGTGCAAGCAAACCTTCACGACGGGTAGTGGAAGCCCAATCCATAAATGTGCCGATCAGGGATACGCGATCAATAAGTACTTGATTTTTGAAAACAATCCCGAAAAGCTTAGGGATTTTCTTAACTTCAGACATCGGAAATGCGATAAAGATGGTTCCTGCTGTACCAACAAAGATAATAATGTAGGCTGCGGGATTGTTAACCAGGTTGATTAAGGGCGCACCCTTCAAGAACATACCAAATACAAGGGAGACCAGCCCCAAAATTAGTCCAATAATCGTTGAAATGTTCATCATACACCTCATCCATGAGATAAAATTGAATCCTTTCAAGCGGCTGTGTTCGGGCTTCCGGACGAATTTTTGGCCGCAATCCGTTCAATGTTAGGCAATCCTTACGGTTGCTAAAACAGTTAAAACGGTCATATATGTATTTATCGACCAGAAGGCCTTTTTTTTTAAGGGCTATTTTCAGGTATAATAAGATCAAATCCGCTCCTTAGGGGCCGAATAGGAGTGAAAAGCCAATGGGCGTAAAGCATGGACGGGATTATGAAGGAATTTTGACAGATCTGACAACGGCAATCGGACGCATACCGGATCGGTATGTTTTCTTTGAAATGGACGCGGAAGAGTGGGGGAGACTGGCTGCATCTGACCAACTTGAAGTGGATGAGGCGTTGGCGGAGGATCTGTTCTATGCGCTGGGCGAGGAGTCCGTTATTCCGGTTGGAAGTGGCGTGGTCATCCATGATAAGGAACAGCACCGCATTCATATTTTGATCGGGGAAGAAGAGTTGACATTTGTACCTTTAATTTAGTGTGTTTACATGCATTTTCAGGGGTATGAATGGAACTGGAATTGTCCTCAAAGCCTTATGGTTAGTGGTTCTATGCCATGTAGTTGATTGGATTTTGAAGCTTGTCCGTGGTAAGATGTTAGTCGTGAAATGGGCCAACCGCATGGCGGTGAGCCTGGCCTTTGAGGTTGCTGTTGATAGCGCCGAAGGTGTCGGTGGTTATACGGACTCACGTCTGTAATGTACCATCCTATGGGGAGGAAGATAACGCATGGTTTTTTCGCAAGAGGAAGTCGAAGCTCATCTGGGGAGGCTGGAAGGCTGGGAACTGGAAGAGGGACGGTGGATTGTACGTAAATTCGTGTTCTCCAACTACATGAAAGGGATTGCATTTGTGGATGAGGTCGCTGCGATCTCGGAAGCATTCAATCATCATCCTTTTATTACGATTGATTATACAACGGTTACGCTGCGTCTCACGTCATGGGATGCGGGTGGTATCACATCTGTAGATATCAAGGAAGCAGGGCAATATAACGAAGCTTATGACAAAATGAGGTCGGAATAACGGGTCAGTTATTATCGCGCGGCCAGAAGTGAGTGAACCATACATGTCAGACTATAATCAGAAACAACCTCTTATTGCTGTCGTAGGCAGTCTCAATATGGATCTTGTGGTGAAGACAGACACAATTCCGGAAGAGGGAGAGACGGTGAGCGGTGAGGAGCTGCATTATCTCGCTGGTGGCAAAGGGGCCAACCAGGCTGTTGCCGCTGCGCGTCTGGGTGGACAGACTACGATGATTGGTGCGGTGGGATCGGACGGTTTTGGCGAACGTCTGCTGCACAGTCTGACGGAAAGTGGTGCAGATGCCTCGAAGGTTCGCATATTGGAAGACACGGTTACAGGGACGGCTTCCATCTGGCTCTCTCGGGGAGACAACCGGATTATCGTTATTCCTGGTGCGAATGGGCAAGTGGTACCTGAGATGCTGGAAGAGGCGGATACGGTAAAAAGCCTGACTGCAGCCGCAGCGGTGCTGCTGCAGCTGGAGATCCCGCTGCCAGCGGTTACCCGCGCCGCCCAACTGGCGGCTGAAGGCAGCGCACTGGTGGTGCTCAACCCGGCTCCCGCGGTGCCGGGTCTGCCCCAGGAGCTCCTGCGGTGCGTCGACGTTGTCACGCCGAACCGCAGTGAGCTTGCCGTGCTTACCGGCCGGGATCATCTCCGGCCGGAAGACCTGGATGCGGCGGTCGCAGAGCTCGCCGCATCCCTCGGGGCCGCTGTCGTCACGACGCTCGGCCCCGAGGGGGCTGTGTACGCGGCGGTGCCTGGTGGCCGCGTACAAGCAGGGCGTGCCGGCGCGTGCCGTGCGCCCGGCTACGCCGTAAGCGCCGTCGATACGACCGGCGCTGGCGATTGCTTCAACGGCGCGCTGGCGGTAGCCCTCGCGCGCGGTGAGACTTTGGACGCGGCCGTAGGCTTCGCCATGGGTGCGGCCGCGTTATCCGTGACAAAGCTCGGCGCCCAGTCCGGGATGCCGTCCGCACGTGAAGTTGAGGCCTTTCTGGCTGAGCATGCGGCAGAGGCCTAATAAATAGCATAACAAAGAGGCGCTTATTCTCCCAAAAGGGGATTAAGCGCCTCTTTGTTATGCGTATGCAGAGATTATTTCTTCTCTGACAGCCACATGGCGATATTTGCAATCTCTTCGTCCTGCAGTTTGCCCTTGAAGGAAGGCATACCACCTTTACCTTTGACAATCGTAGAATAGATCTTCTCCAGATCATCCTGGCTGCCGATGTTGGCCAGAGCAGGTCCTACGCCACCTTGAAGCTGATCCCCGTGACAGGAGATACAATTGGCTTTGACCAGTGCTTCAGCTTGTCCGGCATCCAATGTGACTTCCGGCATGGTTGGCTTGGCTTCTTCAGCCACTTCTTCTTTCCCTGGAAGCGTAAACATTAAAACAATAGCTAAAGCGCATGCTGCAAAAAATACTCCGCTCATGATCCATTTGTGCATCCCTTATGTCCCCTCCAGAATGAAAGATCATCTAACCTGAAACTATCCATATCATTATAACGGAACCTGTACTGACATCATAGCATTTTGTGGGAATTTTTTGAACTAATCACATAACAAGGGGCAAATTTGGTTGTTTTGCAATGGATTCTAACCGCGAGGCCCTTCATAAACCATACAGTGAAAGGGCTTCAAGCCGCTTGGGGTCTGTCGTTCGTATGTATCCTGGGTGACAAATCCACTCTTCAGATAGACTTGAATGGCACGAGCATTCCAAGTGAGTACTTCCAGATCAATCTCATTCGTGGGATTTCGGCGAATAGCTTCCTGTACAATGGCAGAGACAAAAGCTGTCCCTTGACCCTGACCACACAGCTTTGGATGCATGCCAAGGCCAATCCGGGTTACCCCTTGAAGTGGGAAGTATTGAGCAAACCCACATATACGATCGTTCTGATCCAGGACGATCGCATATTGCTCCTGCCGCAGCTGTGCATCTCCGAATTCCACTTCCAGAGCTTTCATCTGCTCCCAGGGGAGCCAGCTGTAGATATTGTAAGGCGGATCATACTGCCAACTGCAGATAAGCTCCGCATGTTCTTCTCGCATGGGTACAACGTGAAACGTCACAGGGGTTTCCTTCATACACCTGCATGCTCCTTTCCTTGAAACAGAACTCTTTGTCCACTCTACAAAAGTGATGTTCATTTAGCAAGTCTTCCTTCCCAAGAAAAAAAATGAAACAAAAGTTCCGGTAATTTCGTTTATATTATAACGGGATGGGTAAAAACATCATAAGGGCACGGACGAACGAACGCAAAATGAACCTGTTGATGTCGCAGGATATGCCCCGAGTATAACTTGCAACATGAATAAGGATTGAAGCACAAAAAAACCGCCGGATACATTCCTGCGGAGAATGTACCGGGCGGTTCTGTTATGCTTCTTGCTTCGTTCCAGTATGGTTAATGGTTACAGCATCATGTTGCTCAGCTTGTCCCTAGTCAAGGGCCAGTGATTCATATGCGTCCGTGCTCATAATCCGTTTTGCGCCAACATAACGATTGGCCCAATAGTTTTCACTCAATGCACTGATCGTAACACCTTTGGAAGAAGAGGAGTGTGCGAACTTTCCATCCCCTACAAAGATTCCTACATGAGATACGCCTTTACCTGTTGTATTAAAGAACACCAGATCGCCAGCTCTCATTTCCATGCGGGATACGGAATCGCCCATGTCGAATTGGGAACTGGATTGGCGTGCCAAATCAATACCCAACTTGTCGAATACATACCGTGTAAATCCGGAGCAGTCAAAGCCGTTGAGCGTTGTTCCCCCACTTTTGTATGTAGTTCCCATTGCTGAATCAATTACTGTGTCCATCTTTGAATCTGCGAATGCGCTACCTGCACCAAGCGATAAAGCGAATGTGATGCTAAGTACAGCTGCGGTTAATTTCTTCTTGAACAAGAGATATTCCCCTTCCAATGCCTGCGAGGTTAGCTTAAGGATTCGGTTGAAGGTCCCCTATGATCCCTCTGTAGCAAGATCAATTCACCCATAACTGGTTCCCCCGCTTCCCAGGTGCCAGGAATTTGGCTATGCTAGTTATGCACCTGCGAAATCAAGAAATGACGATTTAATTTTAAGTAGTTACAAATATGAATGTAAAGATTACAAAGTTGTTACTAAAAACTCACTGCGATTATTGTAACAGAGGAGTACGGCTTTGGCAACGTTTAGCAACAAATTTAGCAAAAAAAACCTCGACCTTTGACGGGGAAAGGTTGAGGTTTGCCTATTTATAAGTACATATTAGGCCATGAGTTTAACATGTGATGGTAACAATTTTTAAACTATCTGCTCTCACCTTTGGATATTTTGGACTGCCATAATCGGAAATGGCTGCATATTTTCCACAGACTCAATAGACATCTGGCAAGTGGATACGTCTGTTGTAGTATAAGTCCGGTCAGTCCCGTTAATAACCATGAGGCTGTAGTGAATGCCCCAAAGACGAGCAGGTGTACTCCGCCCAGCAGTAATGCAATGCCGATTACAGCGATGAGATGACGCAGTGCAATCCAGAGGGCTTTGAGGGTACCGTGAGCCCCGCCTTCTCCTTCTGGTGCCGAAACACCGAACTGCATGTAGAGTATGACATGGTGGATGATCCAACCATATACAACCCAGGCAGCAACATAAGGTATACCAGGCAACAGTAATTGAAGGGAATGAAATCCGTCCATGAGAATCGAGTAGAGCTTCGGTATGAGCCAGTAGGCGGGCAGAAGTATCAATAATGTACGTATGGTGTGGAGCAGCAGCATCGGTTTCCACAGATTTTTGATTCCGCGGACAAACGGAATGCGCTCTTCTGTAGAATTAAAGTGCTGAAGTGAGTAGAGCAGTCCTGCCTGAATGAGGGGGCTGATCAACATGCGAACCAGCAGCATGCCCCCGAGAATCCATAGATAACGATGAACCTCCGGATGGGTAGACAGGTTAAGTTGACTTTCCATTTTGAACAAAAGAGTACTCAGCTCACCGGCATCAGCATCTGGATAGCGAAGGAGTAGTGGGATGACCGCCGATTGTACCATTCGATAGAAGAAATATCCCCAAATGAGTTGATAGAGAAATAAGAGTGCGGCAATGAACATATGCTGACGGACGAGAAACCAGCCTTCACGTATTTTCGCTTTCACCGTTTCCACCTCACCATGACAGACCTCCGAATATGGCTTCTATTAGTTTGGTTACACTCATGCTCCAGCGGGACTTCGCCCGCTCATCCAGTCCGGATTTCAGGAAATTGTTCATATGGCGGTTCTCCAGCACGATCGAGTACAGGGGATCGGTCATGGCCCAGGATACGGGGGATGTGTGAGTTAATTTATACGTGATGCGATCTTCTTTGCCATTCCATTGCTTGGTGAGGATATGTCCGTCTTCAAAAGCAATGCGAACAGGAACGGCGCTGTAATCACTGCCTTTTTTTGCAATTGTCACGGATGACTCGTACAATGTTTGACCGTCTTTCTGTACGGGCGTAACACGAATCTTCTCTACAGCAAAGTCAGCCATCCCGTTACCATAGACATATTGGTCAAAATAATCAGACCAGGAAGTGCGGGTCACTTGTTCCACAATTTTCTGAAAATCAGCCGAAGTGGGATGTTTGAAACGGTACTTCTTCACATAGGTAGAGAGAATACGTTCCATCTTTTTGGTACCGACTTGATGTTCGATACCAAGCAATACAAGCTTGCCACGTGTATAGACATTGGCTGCATACTCATTCTGTGAATCAAACTTCCAGGATTCTTGTGTTAAGGATGAAGGAGACGTAATCAGTCCCGATTGTACCGGCAGATTCGGAATCAATCCGTATTCCTGCTCCATTAGTTTGTCTTCTGCATAAGAGGTGAACCCCTCATCCAGCCAGGCTTCCTCGAATTCGTTGCTGGCAACCATGCCGTAGAAGTACTGGTGTCCGATCTCGTGGACTACGGTACGTTCCAGGTCATAACCTGGCGTAGTGTCATCGGCTCCAAAGGCCGTAACTAGCGTAGGGTATTCCATACCTCCAGCGCCGTTCCCCGCTTTGGGTGGAACTACGATGGATAAGGTAGCGTAAGGATATGGGCCAAACCATTTGCTATAATTGGCTAGAGCGGCCTTCGCGGCGTAGAAGTAACGTTCTTTCAGATCCTGATGAGCAGGGTCCAGATATAACTTGATTCGTACACCAGGCACATTGGGTGCAGAGAAGGGTTCCTCGGCGTAGACAAAATCCGGTGAAGCTGCCCATGCGAAGTCATGCACATCATCGGCGTAAAATTGATAGACCTTTTCTCCATTCTTCACCACGGCTTGCTGCGTCGGAAATCCAGTAGCAGCTACTTTGTATGTTTCAGGCACCCGAATACGCACACTATATATACCGAAGTCAGCGTAAAACTCTGAATTGCCATGGTACTGGTGCAGATTCCAGCCTTCCGTTGTTCGTCCACGTCTGCCCACAGGTTCATAGGCACTTAATTTGGGAAACCATTGACCTGCCATGACAAAATGATCAGCAGTTCCCATCCGGGCAAAAATCTTCGGCAGATTCACTTCAAATCGGGTGTGGAGCGTGATGCTTTCCCCGCCTTTGACGGGTTTGGGCAAGCGTACTTTAATGAGGGTGGTGTCCTTGATATTTCCGTCATCTGGTTGCACATACTGCATCCGGTGTAGCAGAGAGAGCCCGTCCTCCGTTTTCATTTCGGTAATGTTCATAGAGCCGTAGCCATTGGTAGGCATGACATCACCCCGAAGCTTTCCACCGGATTCCTTCATAAAGGTGGTGTCAGCAGAAGAGAAGGCGTTGGGATACATATGAAAGTAAAGCTCGCTGACGGTTTTTTTACCTGGATGTGTCCAGGTAATCGTCTGAGTCCCTTCCAGTACATTCCCTTCGACCAGTTTTACATCCATGTGATATTCCACAACACGGTTGCTGTACACTTCGGCAGTAGGGGTCTGTACACTTTCTGGAGGTGCTGGCGTTGGGGCTATTGCCTTAGGCTTGCCCGATTCGGGGGCGAGTACTGGCAATTCGGAATGAGTTGAGCGATTATAACCCAGAGTGATCCATATCCCTCCGGCAAGTACACACAGGGCCAGGGATGCAGTGAGCCAGCTCTTGGCGCGTCGTGGAATCATCGTTAAATACCTCCCGTTGACAAGCATCTACAGCATGTATATGTTTGCAATGGGGCAATTATTAGTTAAAATATTTGTATCAACCCTTGGAGGTTATAAACATGGACCAAAATGAGCAAAACGGCAAAAAACAGATTGCCTTGAATATCGTTAGTGCAAAAAGCAAGCATAAAGGCTTCGGTGCAGGCTCCATTGAGCTGAATAACCTTTCCCCGGTCATTATTGATAATGGCGAAGCCAAAATCGATATCGGTGCGATGCATGCGAAGAGCAAAGTGGAACGCAATATCAAGTTCTCTACCAATCGTGAAGATGTGCCCAACGGACGCCAGGTATGGCTGGTGTGGGTAGCTGTCGATCGCACGGAGGAAGGCCAACTCTATGGTGGAGCAACGGCATGTGAGATGTGGATTGATACGGAAGCAAGACGTGGATGGAAACTGCTGGCCGAACATGTGAATCGCATGGATTATGCCTTGAAGCGTCGCTTCATGTTGGATGAGCTTGGACCTGAAGCTCGAGCTGCACTTAAGACACTGCTGATCTCACACAACGAAGACTGGTGGAATGCTTCTCCAGATGTATTGAAGGAAGCACTCGCCTAAGGCAGATCTTTCAACACAGTATAAAAGAAAAAAAGCAAAAGGCCCCTTGACCGGAAAGTTCGGTAGGGGGTCTTTTGCTTGTGCTTTAATCCTATTCATCGATCTGAATAATTATGAGTTTTCATCCGAAGTGAATTTCCAATTGTTCAATATAACCAGGGGTTATAGGTGACGCAACTAAGTCATTGCGCATTTGCGTCATTCTACCCACCAACGTTTGAAATCTCCCCACCAGGAATGTTTCTCTTCCTGAATACCTTGTTGATTCTGTACCTGACGGGTCTTCTCATCTTCTCCAGAATCCGAATCATCCGTCGTGCCATGGCATACCTCTGTCGGTTCAGTACCATCAATGAAAACTTCCAGCCGTTTCTCTTCACAACCGTTGCCTGCCAGCTTGCCGGATTCCGGGTCAATATAGACACTTACGACATGATCGGGCACGGTGAAGATTTTGGGTGGTACGCTCGCAAGTGCCTGTTCTGTGAACTGGGCAAAGATCGGCGCTGCCCGGCGGCCATCCGAAGTTGAGATGGCTTTGCCTTGATCGTACCCAACCCATACCGCGGTGGAGAGCTCAGGTGTGAACCCAACCAGCCAGGCATCCGTGTTGGTTGTTCCCGTTTTTCCCGCTACCGGACGTTTGATCGCCTTAGACACCCGGTTGCCCGTTCCTCCATTTTCGAAGACACTTTCCATTAAACGAGTCAGTACATAAGCAGCAGCAGGTTCCACAACGGTCTCAGCCTTTGTCTGAGGCGATTCATAGAGCACACGTCCTGCGGCATCCGTCACTTGCAGAATGGCTACAGGTGGCGTCCGTTGTCCACCAGCAGCAATGACGGAAAAGGCCGAAGCCATCTCCAGCGGGCTGACAGGTGACGTTCCCAGTGCAAGAGAAGGTACGGCACTCAGGTTGCTTGTAATGCCGAGGTTTTTTGCCATACTCACAACCTGCTCAGGACCGATCTGCATAATGGTGTTCACCGCATAGATATTGTCTGAAGCGGCGATCGCCTGTCTTAGATCAATCTCACCCAGATACTTGTCTCCAAAGTTGCCGGGTTTATAGGTTTTGCGGTCATTGTCATAGTGAAAAAGGGTAGGTTCACTGTTAAATATGGATGCACTGGTAAGCTGCTTGGACTCAAGGGCTGCCAGATACATAATCGGTTTAAACGCCGAACCCGGTTGGCGCGTAGTCGCCAATACATGGTTAATCTGATTGGTGCGGTAATTCTTGCCGCCTACCATGGCTTTGATGTAACCCGTCCGAGGGTCGATGGACACCAGAGCCGTTTCCAGCTCACTTTTGGCATCCATACCCTTCGCTATGGCGTCTTCCGCTGCTTTTTGTACACGCAGATCCAGGGTGGTGTAGATGTTCAATCCCCCATGATCCAGCATCGCTTCACTGATTCCCAGCTCTTTGATGGCCAGATTCCGGATATAGTCACGGAAATACGGGGCACTTTCCACCGTTTTACGCTCGCTCTCCGGTTTGAACGAAAGCATTTTCTCATAGGCCTTATCCGCTTCGGCCTGGGTGATCTTGCCGATATCAGCCATGGCATTCAGCACAATCTTCTGTCGGTCTTTAGCATTCTTCATATGGTTATAGGGTGAATAGTAGGTAGGTCCTTTCGGGATTCCTGCTAGCATGGCACTCTCTGCGAGATCCAGCTGTTTGGCTGATTTGCCAAAATACATCCGCGAAGCCGCTTCGATTCCGTACGCACCATGCCCATAATAGATTTCGTTCAGATACATCTGCAAAATTTCATCCTTGCTGTATTTCATCTCCAATTGTGCCGTGTACATGGCTTCCTTGGCTTTGCGAGTCCATGTTTTCTCATGAGATAGATACAGGTTACGCGCCAGCTGTTGAGTCAATGTACTTGCACCTTGCGACATCTGCATATGTTCGAGGTTAACGAGCACAGCCCGTCCCATCCCTTGCACGTCGAACCCGTAGTGATTATAGAATTTGCGGTCCTCTACAGCCAAAGTGGCATGGACCAAATCTGGAGCGATATCCTCCAGTTGAACGGGTACAGAGTCTTTGCCACCTGCGGAGAAGGTAGCGATGACTTCACCCTGACTGTCCAGTAATCTGGAATTCCGATCAGAGTCTGCTAGGGGAAGGCTGGTTGCGTATAGATAGACCAATCCTGCAGCGGTAGCAAGTATGGCGAGCACGGCGAGCAGAGACAGGTTTTTAAACAATTTACGTACACGGAACCCGCGTTTGCGGGTCTTTTGATTTGGCTTGGTCATGGAACGGGCTCCTCTCTTTTCTTCCAGTATGGGACTTGATTGGCAGGGATATTCAATCGGGTGCATAAGCGAACAAAATGTAGCATTTTCGCCGGAAAAACCGTTTTGCAGTATAAACGTCAATCGCGTATAATGCAAAAGGGTAATGAAAAGGTAAGATTCGGCACAAGATACTAAAGCGCGTAAGGACGAACAGACGAATGGTCATTGATTCATTGATTAGTCAGACGCTCTGCATGCTCTGGTCAAATTTAATCTATATAATGAAGTGAACCGCGGACCTTTCCCGCAGGCCAGCAATGATAACGCGATATGGCGCCGAACGCTGGACGTGCTTGGGCGAACCGATTATAGTGCACAGCGCTTGATCGGGTATGGCTGATCATTAACTTTACGGAAAGAAGGTAGAGATTATGGAATTGTGGTTTACGGAGAAACAGACCCCGGTATTCGGGATCACCGCGAAGATTAAGCAGACCTATGTTACAGAGAAAACGGATTTTCAAGATTTGGCCATGGTAGAGACCGAAGAATTCGGTAACATGTTGCTTCTTGATGGCATGGTGATGACGACTGTAAAAGACGAATTCGTATATCACGAAATGGCGGCACACCCTGCGCTGAACACTCACCCGAATCCGAAAAAAGTTCTGGTTGTAGGTGGCGGCGATGGCGGAGTCATTCGTGAAGTCATTAAACATGCTGCTGTAGAAAAAGCTGTTCTCGTCGAAATTGACGGTAAAGTTATTGAATACTCTAAAAAATATTTGCCTGAAATCGCCGGCAAGTTGGACGAGCCTAATGTTGAAGTGCTCGTGAACGACGGCTACATGCATATTATTGAACATAAAAATGAATACGATGTGATCATCGTAGACTCCACGGAGCCTGTGGGCCCGGCTGCGCCATTATTTGAGCGTGGGTTCTACCAAGGCATCTACGAAGCATTGAAAGAAGACGGAATCTTCGTTGCCCAAACAGACAACCCTTGGTTTAAGGCGGATCTGATCCAGAAGGTGAACAAAGACGTCAAAGAAATCTTCCCGATCGTACATGTGTACGGCTGTAATATTCCAACCTATCCAAGTGGTTTGTGGACATTCACCATGGGTAGCAAGAAACATGACCCGCTTGAAGTGGATGAGACTCAAATTCCGGAGATGGATACCAAGTATTACTCTCCACGTCTGCACAAAGCAGCATTTGTACTTCCTAAATTCGTGGAAGATTTAACGAAATAAAAGGGGAAATCATTAATGAAACTGGATCAAGCTTATTCAGGAAACGTATTTATTTGCAGCTCTGAGGATTATGAGAACTCCAAAGCAGTTATCTATGGCATGCCGATGGATTACACCGTCAGCTTCCGTCCGGGTTCCCGTTTCGGCCCATCTCATATCCGTCAAGCATCGGTTGGACTTGAAGAGTACAGCCCATATCTCGACAAAAGCATTGTAGACATGACATACTTTGACGCTGGAGACCTGCTCTTGCCTTTTGGTAACGCTGGACGCAGTCTTGAGGTAATTCATGAATACATCGGCAGTCTGCTCGCTGACGACAAATTCCCAGTTGGTCTCGGTGGCGAGCATCTGGTTACTTGGCCAGTCATCCAACAGATGTACAAGAAATACCCGGATCTTATCCTGATTCATATTGATGCACACGCTGACCTTCGTGAAAACTATGAAGGCGAGCCATTGTCCCACTCCACACCAGTACGTAAAGCAGCTGAGTTGATGGGTGGCAAAAATATCTATCAGTTCGGTATCCGTTCCGGTTCCCGTGAGGAGTTCCAGTACGGTCGCGAGAACATCAACTTCTATCCATTTGAAGTGGCAGCTCCGATGAAGGAAGCTCTTCCGAAGATGGGCAACCGTCCGGTGTATGTGACCATCGACATCGATGTGCTTGATCCGTCAGCAGCGCCAGGAACAGGTACAGCAGAAGCGGGCGGCATTACGTCTAAGGAACTGCTGGAAGCCATTCATATGATCGCAGGATCTGATGTAAATGTAGTTGGTTGTGACTTGGTTGAAGTTGCACCAATCTATGATCCAACACAACAGACACAGATTGTAGCTGCGAAGCTGATCCGTGAAATGCTGCTTGGATTCGTGAAATAATCACAGAATAATCGATAAGTATAACGCTCTCTGTCTGCGCGGGTTCAACTTTGCGCAGGGGAGGGCGTTTTGTATTGTTAACTTTTGTACAGAGTTGTGCTATACTGACTACATAAGTATTCAGTAGTATATTAATTGATATATTACATTCGTGAAGTATATGGTGATCGGGTTCGGTCATATACTAAAAAGAGCCTTTACCGCTGCCAACGGTAAAGACTCTTAGGACCCGAAAGGCTGTGGATTGCCACGGCGCGCATGAACTAAATAATGCTATTCAAGCAAAACCCACCGTCAGGCTTCCGACCTTATGAGGTGGGTTTTCGCTTGCTACGAAACTTTTTGCGCAACCAACGGTAAAGCTTTCGCCCACTCAGTACAATACTGAGGATCGCAGCAATCCATCGGATTACATCAAGCAACGCCACAAGTTTGACCAACGACGTCACCCCCTTTCGGGAAGCTGCGCCGTGGTCTGGAAAACATCCACCGATATTCAAAAGTCCATAACATTAATTATAGCACGTATGTTCCCTTGCCTCTACCATTTATTTCATGTGTTAGTATGGACTCTCCTCTTACACAGATATCGTGCCTTGGTATGACTCTATCTTAATATTTGTGTATAATATGGAAATAGAGGAAGGGCAAGGTGGATGTGAATGCGTGTGATTCGGACTCAATTGAGTATGTATCCCAAGTGGCTGACTGCAGTTTTTATAGTGTTTGTCATCAATTTTGTATTAGCAGTGACGATATTTCTCAACTTTACGTTGATGGTGGCTGATCTGGCTATGCTTTTTGCTGCATATAGTATTCGGGAATATAAATACAACAAAATATATTTTAGTTTATGTCTTTTATTAAGTATCAGTTTTGTTATCCTTGGTATCAGGACATTTCCCATTTAACTTAGAGTACACAACGTTTAGTAATCAACCACCCTTGCCTGCATGATACCAATCATGGGTAAAGGTGGTTTTTTTCTTGCAAAATTGTCATCAGGGTTAATCAGATTGTTACGTTAGAACCATCAAATTTGGGTAAAACCATAGAAGGAGGTGTTACGATGACAACCAAGAGTACAATGACATGGAAACGGATTAGTGCACTCGCATTATCGTTAACGCTGGCTTGGGGGATGGGTCCGGTACATATGCTATCAGGTGCTAACGCTGCATCCTCACAGGCATGTGGAAAGGGAGATCATGGACTATCTGCTACATTAAAAAAGGGCAGCGGTGTGGAAGAGCAACACCTGCAATTTACTGACATTGATTTTCTTAATGATACGACTGGACGAGCTGGGGGTGAAGGCTTCCTGATCGGTACCTCGAATGCAGGATGTACGTGGCAGTCCATATATACCGGGCAGTGGCAATTCACTCAGCTTGATTTTCCCAATAATGTGAACGGATATGCGCTGGCGCGAGTGAAGGATTCACCTGCAACCTATCTGATCCGTACCCATGATGGGGGATCGCACTGGACGCGGCTCGATACGCCGGGCATTCAACTCAAACGAATTGATTTTCGCAATAAAGATGTAGGTTATGGTTACACCTATAATGGTGCATATCAGACAAAGGATGGCGGGGTAACCTGGAGTAAATTGAATACGCCTGCCAACACGCGTGCAGCTGCCTTTGCAACAGAGAAACAAGGGTATGCCGTCGTGGTTGTACCTGGATCGGGGTATCATCTGAAGCAAACGAGTGATGGCGGCAAAAACTGGACAACCTCTCTTCGAGTTGTCTCAGACACATGGAGCGGAGCGGATCTGTATGCACATGGCCAGCAAGTATGGGCCCTTCTGTATGGTGATGCAGGCATGTCCCAACAATCGTACTCCCTCTATGCGAGCGGTAATCAAGGCAAGAACTGGACCCAAGTATTTGCGCAATCCACAGCAGGGGGAGGTCCTGCACCAGGTACAAACAGTACGGGCAAAGGAAACGGACCAGCCAACCCGGGTGGTCACCCCGGCAACATGGCGTTGATTGGTAATCAGACGGCGTATCTGTCTGCAGGTTCACCCGCAGCTGGCAAAGTGGGTATTGGACGTTCTTATGATACAGGTTCCACGTGGAAAAATATTGACCTGAAAGATCCGGGATACAGTTCCCGTATCTCGTTCCCATCGGCCAAGACGGGTTGGCTCGTAGTCACAAGTGATAACTCTCCTGCGATCTATCAGACTACAGATGGTGGAACGACGTGGACACAAAAAATGTTGTTGCCTTCAGAGCAGGATTAAATAGCCTGTGAATCTGAAATAACAACGGAGCAAATCCAAATTAGAAATGTATAAAAATCAATTTGGTAAGTCTCTGTATGAATTTCTATAACAAACAAGCCTCTTCCTAATCAATTACACAGGAAGAGGCTTGTTTGTGTAGAAATAAAAACGGTTGAAACCTACTCTGAAACGAGTTATTGTAAGCGATAACAATATAATTTATGGGGGTTGAAATAATGGTTGATGTTATTTTAAAGGCCGATTCAGATCAAGGATTAATAAATCGCAATATATATGGTCACTTTTCCGAACACTTGGGACGTTGTATTTATGAGGGGCTGTGGGTAGGAGAAGATTCACCTATTCCGAATACGGATGGGATTCGAAATGATGTATTGACGGCCTTGCAGAAGCTTAATATTCCAGTACTTCGCTGGCCAGGCGGTTGTTTTGCCGATGAATATCACTGGAAAGATGGTGTAGGTCCGAAGAGTGAGCGTGCTCGTATGATCAATACACACTGGGGCGGTGTGGAAGAGAACAATCACTTTGGTACACATGAATTCTTGAGATTATGTGAGCTACTCGGCACGGAGCCATACATCAGTGGCAACCTGGGTAGCGGTACAGTGCAGGAGATGCAGGAATGGGTGGAGTACATCACATTTGACGGCGAATCCCCGATGGCGAACTGGCGTAAGAGTAATGGTAGGGAAGAACCGTGGAAAATGAAGTATTTTGGCGTGGGAAATGAGAACTGGGGATGCGGCGGCAATATGCGTCCTGAATATTATGCGGATGAATATCGTCGGTATGCTACATATGTACGTAACTATTCCGGGAACGAGATTTATAAAATCGCTTGTGGGCCCAACGAAGGCAACTATGAATGGATGGAAGTCCTGATGCGGGAGGCTGCTCGCTTTATGGATGGAATCAGTCTTCATTATTACACTATCCCTACAGGAGAGTGGAATGATAAAGGCGCAGCTACAGGATTTGGTGAGGCTGAATGGTTCACTACCTTGAAAAAGACGCTCCATATGGAGGAATTACTGGTGAAGCACTCCGAGATTATGGACAAATATGATCCAGAGGGCAGAGTCGGCATTATTGTGGATGAATGGGGCACGTGGTATAACGTTGAGCCGGGAACCAATCCAGGGTTCCTGTATCAACAGAATACGATGCGGGACGCTGTGCTTGCAGGTGTTAACCTGAATATTTTCAACCAACATAATAAACGGGTACACATGGCAAATCTTGCGCAGATCGTCAATGTGCTTCAATCGCTTGTGCTCACGGAAGGGGACAAAATGCTCCTGACCCCTACGTACCATGTATTTGATATGTATCAGGTCCATATGGATGCACAGCGACTGGATTTGAATTATGAAAGCCCAGGATACACATTCGGAGAAGAGACCATTCCGCAACTCAGCTTATCAGCTTCCCGCAACAAGGATGGGGTCATTCATGTGACAGCTTGTAATCTGAGTCACACGGATGAGTTGGAAGTTGTGTGTCAGCTGGACGCAGCTCAAGCGGCTAAAGTAAACGGGCAGATTCTGCACCATACTGATTTTGGTGCATTTAATACCTTTGAACAGCCGAATCATGTTCAGCCTGTGGCGTGGGATGGAATCACACTGGAGAATAACACACTGCGTTTTGTCCTTCCACCAGCATCGGTTGGGGTGCTCGCTGTCGAGGGTTAATGCATGAAAAGGCAGGAACCTTGCAAAGGCTGTAATGATCAGTACGATGTGAAGATTAGCGATGCCAAAATGGCCAGACTTGTGGAGATTGCCTCACGTTCGCGTCCGACGGTACAGGATGAGGAATATGAACGTCGGCTATCCATCTGCTCTGCTTGTCCGGGATTGCAATATGGCACAACTTGTCGGCATTGTGGTTGTCTCGTACAGGTGCGAGCGAAGCTGAGTGAGTCGACATGTCCTTTTCCTTATGAATCCCAATGGGCCTGATCGGAGGAACGAATCTTATTATAATGAAGCAAAAGGGAGTTGCACTTTACCGGTGCGGCTCTTCTTTTTTGGCTTGATGAGGAAAAAACTCTGAATTTGGATTTGAATTGAGCGAGGGAACTGGATATAGTTATACAGTAGAGTGTAGGATAGCGAGCTATCCGGGAATATGAGCGCGTATAGCGACACAACAATACGGGAAGGGCTGTTCTCACCAGCCGTGCCTGATTTTGCGTCGCCTCGAATATAATGGAGGTTAACATTCATGTCGAACATGCGACCGGTACACATCCGGCTGCACAGCCGTTATGAAGGTGAAGATGTGCTGCAGGAAATGCAGGGTGAAGCCGTGTTAAAAGGGTCTGTTCTTTATGTTCGTTATGAAGAACCGCAGGTTGGACCTGAGGGAGGTACAACCCGTACAACATTGAAGCTGGGCGGACAATCCATCAAGATTATACGTCATGGTGAGGTGGAATCGGAGCAGACTTTTGAGTTGAATCGGAAGCTTCCTGGTTTCTACCGATCACCATACATGTCGTTTGCCCTGTCCACGCATACACAGAAGCTGGAACTTTCCATTCAGGGATTGAGCGCACGCGCAGCGTGGAGCTACGACTTTTACCGCTTTGATGAAGAATCTGGACATTTCGCGATTAGTTTGCATATACAGGAGGAACCAATTTCATGACACGTAATCCACTAGATACGATTAACGAACGGGTAAGTACGGCCATCGGCAACGCCATTGTGACGGCCGGAATTGTTACGCAGGACGAATTGCCAGCCATCACATTGGAAGTGCCGCGTGAGAAGACACATGGAGACTTGGCGACCAATGCTGCCATGCAGCTGACCAAGATTGCCAAGCGCAATCCGCGTCAGATTGCTGAAGAGATCATTGCCAATCTGAATCTGGCTGAAGCAGGAATCGAGAAGGCTGAGATTGCGGGCCCAGGATTCATTAACTTCAAATTGGACAAGAGTTACCTTTATCCAGTACTTGCGCTTGTGCAGGAGCAGGGTAAAGATTACGGAAGAATTAACATCGGAGAAGGACGCAAAGTCGAGATGGAGTTTGTCAGTGCCAACCCGACAGGCAGCCTGCATCTGGGTCATGCCCGTGGAGCAGCTGTAGGTGATGCACTATGTAACATCCTTGACTACGCAGGATATGATGTAACCCGTGAATACTACATTAATGACGCAGGTAATCAGGTGTTTAATCTGGCTCGTTCCATTGAAGCTCGTTATCTGCAAGAGCTGGGTCAGGATGCTGAGATGCCTGAAGACGGTTATCACGGTGAAGATATTAAAGGATTCGCCAAGCAGCTTGTTGCTGAAAAGGGTGACGAATTGCTGTCCATGCATCCGGGTGACCGTGCGGCTTATTTCCGTGACTTTGGTCTGGAGAAGGAACTGGACAAGATCAAACGTGACTTGAATCGCTTCCGTGTTAACTTTGACATCTGGTTCAGCGAAACTTCCCTGTACGATAACGGAGAAGTGCTGCGAGTGCTTGATGAATTGCGTGACCGTAATGAGATCTATGAGCAAGATGGAGCAACTTGGTTGAAAACGATGCAGTACGGTGACGACAAAGAACGTGTATTGATCAAGAACGATGGCACGTATACTTACCTGACGCCAGATATTGCTTATCACCGCGACAAATATGCTCGTGGATACGACACGATGATCAACATCTGGGGTGCCGATCACCATGGATATATTCCACGGATGAAAGCCGCGATGCAAGCACTGGGTAATGACCCTGAGAAACTGGTGGTCTTGATTGCACAGATGGTGAGCTTGTTCCAGAACGGTGAAAAAGTGAAGATGTCCAAGCGTACAGGTAAAGCTGTAACGATGGAAGATCTGATGGATGAAGTCGGCATTGATGCCATCCGTTACTTCTTCACAATGCGCAGCATGGACTCCCATCTGGACTTTGACATGGACCTTGCGATTTCGACATCCAATGAGAATCCGGTATTCTACGTACAATACGCGCATGCCCGTGTATGTAGCGTATACCGTCAGGCTGAAGAACAAGGTATTGAACTGTTGCCACTGGCACAGATTGACCTGTCCAAGCTGACAACAGAGCACGAGTATGACCTTCTCCGCAAAATGGGAGAGTTGCCTGAGGAAATCTCGGCAGCAGCAACAGGATATGCGCCTCATCGTATCATCCGTTATGTATACGAGTTGGCATCCCTGTTCCACAGCTACTATCGTGCAGAACGTGTCATTACGGAAGACACGCAGCAAACTCAAGCACGTCTGGCACTGATCGGTGCTGTACGTACCGTTATCGCAACAGCGCTTCGTCTGGTAGGCGTAACCGCTCCTGACAAAATGTAAATTCCAGGCTAGCGGCACATCCGCCGCTCTGCCTAACAAAAAAGTCTCCAAGTCCACGTTGCAACTGCAACGTGGTACATGGAGACTTTTTTTATTGTGTACCCGGAGTTGAAGAAAACGAAATGCCTGACCCATCCAAGGCACACTAGCCTGCTCTGACATCACAGTGGGCGTAACCTAGAGTTTCAGCCGCTACGTAATACTCCCTCGTGCGTACTGCCTGGTCCGGGCTACTGCGTTTCGCCACGAAGCCTCAATCAAGTTCGGCTGACGGCTGACAGAGCTGGCTCACTCCCCGCCCTCCTGCATTAGCTTCAGGGCATCAATCTCACCACCACGCACCTTGCTCTTTGCTGTGGTAGTCTTGCGAGCACGCAAAGGGATCGTAGCACGTTTGACGAGTGTCTTGATTTCACTAGGGGATAACCCCGGATGTTTGGAGAGTAGCAAGGCGATAGCGCCACTCACATGGGACGTCGCCATGGATGTGCCGCTCATCTCGTGATGCTTGCCTTGTACCCAGGAAGAGACAATTTTATCACCGGGTGCATAGACATCCACATATGCGCCACGATTGCTGAAGGACGCAATACGTCTGTTTTTGTCGGTTGCCCCAACAGATATGGTCTGGGGATACCGTGCAGGGTAATCAATACTGCGGCGTTTGCCGTCATTTCCTGACGAAGCAACAATAACGATTCCAGCATGGTATGCACGATTGACAACGTCAAGAAGCGCCTTGCTGCGTGTTTTCATGCCAAAGCTCATATTGATGATATCGACCTTGTTGCGCACACACCAGTCGATGCCAAGTACAATATCGGATACATAAGCCGATCCGTTGTGGTCAAATGCTTTCACCGGATAGATCAGGGAGCGTGGAGCTACACCAATCATGCCTGCGGTACTGTTGGCAGCAGCGATAGTCCCTGCTATGTGGGTGCCGTGTCCGTTATCATCATGAGGAAGCAGGCTGCGGTTTAACAGATTGATTCCGCGTGCCAGGGAATAACGAAGATCAGGATGGTGATAATCAGCACCTGTATCAATCACACCGATTTTAATCCGGTGTCCGGTAGACACAGACCATACTTTGGGCGCCCGAATCTGCTTCACTCCCCAGGGTATGCCTTGAGCATTGCTTGGTTTGCTGTGGAGTGCGTTGGCATGAAGGGAGATGGGAACGTCTTCTTCAATCGTAATTTCATCCCCATAGCGGTATAGGTCCTCCGGGCGTTGGACTGGAGCGATAATGGAACGAGCTAGTCGCGAGGAACGGACAGCCCCAAGGTCGGTGAATTCATTCCGCATTCGGGACAATTCTACGAGACAGGCCTCGTACTGCTGCGGTTTGGCAAATCGGATCAAATATCGCCCTCCCTGTTCTGGTTCAGGGCGTCGCATTCCGTCAATCAATTGATGCAATAAACCAGTATAGTCCATAATGGGCAGCCCCCTTCGGGATGAACATGCTGAGGTATTCTATGAATGCGCTCATCCCGCCGCATGGGGAACTTGCCCTTTTTTTACAAAAACACATTCTCTTCGTGTCAAAACGGGCGCAGGGACATATGATGGATGGAGAGCTAGAGGGCTCTTGCGGGGAACCTGGTGAGGAGTAATCCTCCAAGGGTATACAGTCAGAAGGCGGAGGGGACTCCGTCTTTTTTATTATGGAGTTGTCTCTTTGGCAAAGAGGATATTCCTGTGGGTTTGATGTCACTTCACGTTTAATATGTGGACATATTGTTGCTGCTCTCCGCATTTGCGTCACATCCGTACATAAAAACTTGCTTTTTAACGCTAAATAGGTTTTACTTAGGTTTGTTAATGGATATGTTATACGTAACAGTCCAGTTCGTAGGGGTTAAAAAGTGAATTTTGTGTGAGAGGAAGTGTCTGCAGTGAGTACCTCGCTCAATTTGAAAATTGATAAAGAAAAGGTAAAAGAGATTCCTTTGGTGGACCTTGCCTTTATGGTGCTGAAAGCGGCTAATACGCCGTATTACTATCGTGACTTAATGAATGAGGTAGCGAAGCAGCGCGGAATGACTGATGAAGAAATCAACGAGTTTATCGCCCAGCTATATACCGAGATTAATATCGATGGCCGTTTTGCTTGCGTCGGTACAAGTCTGTGGGGCTTAAAGCGCTGGTATCCGGTAGCTGGAACAGAAGATTCCATGACGGGTGCGAAGCGTCCGCGTATCATCAACGATGAAGACGATGATCTGGAAGATGAAGACTTCGGTGAAGAAGAAGACAGCTATAGCAGCGATGAAGGCTTCGACAGCACGGATAAAGACGAAGAAGAAGACGAAGAAGAGGAAGAAGAAGACGACATCTTTGACGAAGAAGACAGCGAAGAAGAAGTGCTGGTTGAAGATGACGATCTGGAAGATGAAGACCTCGAAGAAGACGAAGAAGAGTCCGAAAACGAGGATGAATTTGACGACGATTCTGATAATCGGTAGTCATTTTTGACGTCTATAATTTACCCGTTTCCCCGGAATAGTCAGCCTTGACAGCAGACGGGGTAACGGGTAAACTATTGCATGGGCTTATGAATGAGCGACAATATATTTATGTTTTTTATAGAAGGTGCCCCGTCCTGCGGGAGTACTTTTTTTTGTATTTTTAGAGGCATAATTTTGCAAAATGATTTTTTTCCGTATGCTCCCGGCCAACATTTCGTGGCCCGTTTTTGTATATCAAAAACACCAAATGGAATGAAGGCCATCGGAATATTTGCACCATTTTTTGCTGTAGAACAACGTGTATTTAAACCGACTTCGCAGAAAGAGCAGTTCGCAGATGCAGGGAATTTCTGCCATTGCTCTTTTTAACGATGATTACCTGGGAAACAGGTTACGATAACACCATATATCGCCTGAATTTCTGTACTTATATTAGGAGGGTAATAACAGTGACAAAGTATATTTTCGTGACGGGCGGAGTTGTGTCCTCCCTGGGCAAAGGGATTACGGCTGCTTCTCTGGGCAGATTGCTGAAAAACAGAGGGCTTAAGGTAACGATCCAGAAATTTGATCCATATATTAACATCGACCCGGGAACAATGAGTCCTTATCAGCACGGCGAGGTTTTTGTAACGGATGATGGCGCGGAAACGGATCTGGACCTTGGCCACTATGAACGTTTTATTGATATCAATCTCTCCAAAAACAGCAACGTCACGACTGGTAAAGTATACTCTTCCGTCATCAGCAAAGAGCGGCGCGGGGAATATCTGGGCGGAACGGTACAAGTTATTCCACACATTACGAACGAGATCAAAGAGCGTGTATTCCGCGCTGGACGTGAAGCGGGTTCGGATGTGGTTATTACGGAAATTGGTGGAACAGTGGGCGACATTGAGAGTTTGCCTTTCCTGGAAGCTATCCGTCAGATCAAGAGTGATGTAGGTCGCGACAATGTGATGTACATCCACGTAACACTTATTCCTTATATCAAAGCAGCTGGTGAAGTGAAAACAAAACCAACGCAACATAGTGTTAAGGAATTACGCAGCATCGGTATTCAACCCAATGTGATTGTATGCCGTACGGAGTATGAATTGTCTAAAGACATGAAAGCCAAGATCGCTCTCTTCTGCGACATTGATGAGAATGCCGTGGTTGAATGTCGTGATGCAGACACGTTGTATCAAGTACCTTTGAACCTGCGTGAAGAAGGCTTGGATGAGATCGTGGTAAATCACCTGAAACTGACTACTCCTGCACCGGATATGAGCGAGTGGGAAGGGCTGGTTGACCGGATCAACAAGTTGGAGCATACAGTTGAGATCGCTATTGTTGGTAAATATGTAGCGTTGCATGATGCATACCTGAGTGTTGTTGAGTCGTTGTCTCATGCAGGATTTGCATCCAATGCTGATGTGAAAATTCGCTGGGTTCCTTCTGAAGATATTACGGATGAGAATGTAGGCGACTTGTTACATGGTATTGGGGGTATCCTTGTTCCTGGTGGATTCGGAGATCGTGGTATTGAAGGTAAAGTATCGGCAATCCGTTATGCTCGTGAGAAACAAATTCCGTTCTTTGGTATTTGCCTGGGTATGCAGGTTTCCGTTATTGAGTATGCACGCTCCATCGTTGGCTTGAATGGTGCGAACAGTTCCGAAATTAATCCGGCTACGGAATTCCCTGTGATTGACCTGTTGCCTGAGCAAAAAGATATCGAGAATCTGGGTGGCACGATGCGTCTGGGTCTGTATCCTTGTAAGCTTCAGGAAGGTTCTTTGGCGATGGCTTGCTATGATGACGAGCTAGTGTATGAGAGACACCGTCACCGGTATGAGTTTAACAATGAATACCGTGAAACGATCGAAAAAGCAGGACTGGTTATCTCGGGTACATCCCCGGATGGACGTCTGGTTGAGATCGTGGAACTTCCAGGACACCCATGGTTCCTGGCGGTACAATTCCATCCGGAATTCACTTCCCGTCCGAACCGTCCGCAACCATTGTTCCGTGATTTTGTAAAAGCTTCTCTGGAGAATGCGCAGAAGTAATACATGGTTTTATTGTTTAACGTAATAGATATTGGGGATGTTCCTGGCAACCATAGCGGATGCCGGAACATCCTTTTTTTTTCGTAAAAAGTGGGTGGAAATGCTTTTTGTCATTTTGTGAAGGTAGCAGGATTTTAATGGAAGAGGTAGAATACTTATCATGACGACTATGGGATAGTTATCCAGATTCGAAGGTGTGCATGCTTTCCTAATTCTAGGAGGTTACAGAGTGGAAGATAAAAAAGTTTTGATTGTTGATGACCAGAATGGTATTCGAATCCTGTTAATGGAAGTGTTCAGCAGTGAGGGGTATAACACGTTTCAAGCACCCAACGGCAAGGTTGCTCTGGAGATTGTGAATAATGACAAGCCTGACCTGGTATTGCTCGATATGAAGATTCCTGGGATGGACGGTCTGGAAATCCTGAAGCATATTAAAGAAATTGATCCGGGTATCAAGGTGATCATGATGACCGCTTATGGTGAACTGGACATGATTAAGGAAGCCACGGATCTCGGAGCGCTCATGCACTTTACGAAACCGTTTGATATCGACGAGATGCGAGTGGCTGTGAATATGCAACTTCGCAACGGTACCGCCAATAAATGCAGCTGAATCCTGTTGATACAGGATTTTTTTGCGTGTGGAGAACATAGAAGGTACTTGGTGGGAAAATGAGGTATTTCACTCCTTTATCCGGGGAATATTGGAAATGGGGAAGTTATAAAGCGGTGTCTATGAAAACTGTGCTGCAAAGCACAGCATTTTTGCAAATGCTTGTTTAGTATTTGACATGGGATGTGGTATAATAAGCCCGTATGTGATTTCGGCTAAAAACCATAGACACAACCCAAACCCCTAGGAGGATTGAAACCATGCCATTAGTATCTATGACAGACATGTTGAACAAAGCACTTGAAGGAAAATATGCAGTTGGTCAATACAACATCAATAACCTTGAGTGGACTCAAGCGATTCTTGGTGCTGCTGAAGAAGAGAAATCCCCAGTAATCTTGGGTGTATCCGAAGGCGCAGCACGTCACATTGGTGGCTTCTACACTGTAGTTAAAATGGTAGAAGGACTCATTCACGACATGAAAATCACTGTTCCAGTTGCAATTCACCTGGACCACGGTTCAAGCTTCGACAAGTGTAAAGAAGCGATCGACGCTGGATTCACATCCGTAATGATCGACGGTTCCCACCACTCTATCGATGAGAACATCGAAATGACTAAAAAAGTTGTTGAATATGCACACGCTAAAGGCGTTTCTGTAGAAGCTGAAGTAGGTACTGTAGGCGGACAAGAAGACGACGTTATCGGCGGTATCATGTACGCTGACCTGAACGAGTGTATCCGTATCGTTAAAGAAACAGGCATCGATACATTGGCACCAGCTCTTGGTTCCGTACACGGTCCTTACCATGGCGAGCCTAACCTGGGCTTCAAAGAAATGGAAGAAGTTCGTGACGCGGTACAAGTTCCACTCGTATTGCACGGTGGTACAGGTATTCCTAAACACGACATCGACAAAGCCATTTCCCTGGGTACGTCCAAAATCAACGTAAACACAGAGAACCAAATTGCTTTTGCAAGAGTGGTTCGTGAAGTGCTTGCAGCTAAACCAGACGCTTACGATCCACGTACATTCATCGTACCAGGCCGTGAAGCAATTAAAGAAACCGTTAAAGGTAAAATCCGCGAGTTTGGTTCTAACAACAAAGCGTAATTTATCTTTACCAGTTCCATACTGTGAAATGGAAAAACACCGCCTAGCCGGTGTCTTTCCATTTTCACACCTTATTTCTACATCGGAAGCCAACAGCACGTATTGCCGTTCATCGGCTGCAAAACACGTAGGGGGACATTAAGCTTTATGGAAAAATTGATGATTAGTGGCGGACGTCCGTTACAGGGAACTGTAACTATAAGCGGCGCCAAGAACAGCGCCATTGCGCTTATTCCTGCAGCATTGCTTGCCGAGTCAGAAGTCGTGTTGGACAACCTGCCGCTTTTGAGTGACGTGGCGGTTTATGCAGAAATTTTGGAGGAACTCGGAGCACATGTGACTTGGGAAGGCAGTCAGATGAAGATTGACCCTTCTGACATTAAATCCATTCCTATGCCGAATGGTCCCGTGAAGAAGCTTCGTGCTTCGTATTATATGATGGGTGCATTGCTAGGGCGTTTTAAAGAAGCGACCATAGGTTTACCAGGGGGCTGTAATTTTGAGCCTCGTCCAATTGATCAACATATCAAAGGGTTTGAAGCGCTTGGCGCAACCGTAACAAACGAACATGGCTCCATTCATTTGCATGCCAAAGAGCTGCGGGGAGCAAAAATCTATCTTGATGTAAGCAGTGTCGGCGCAACCATTAATATCATGCTGGCGGCTACTCGTGCCAAAGGCTCTACAATTATCGAAAACGCGGCTAAAGAGCCTGAGATTATAGATGTAGCAACACTTCTGAATTCCATGGGTGCCAGCATCAAGGGTGCAGGTACCGAAACGATCCGTATTGAAGGGGTCTCGGAGCTTAAAGGCTGCCGTCATTCCATCATTCCGGACCGTATCCAAGCAGGTACGTATATGATCGCTGCAGCGGCAACGCGCGGAGATGTTCTGATTGACAATGTGATTCCCAAACATCTGGAAGCTTTAACGGCAAAGCTGCTAGAAATGGGTGTTGGCATTGAGGAATTGGATGAAAGTATACGTGTCATTGGTAAACCAAGCTATAACCATGTGGACGTGAAGGCACTTGTATATCCTGGTTTCCCAACGGATCTACAGTCACCCATGACCAGTGTTTTGACACAGGCAACTGGTGTGAGCGTCCTGAGCGACTTTGTATACAGTAATCGATTCAAGCATGTGCCTGAGTTGGTGCGGATGGGCGCAAAGATTCGAGTAGAAGGACGGTCAGCAATTATTGAAGGCAGTGCATTAAACGCGGCCAAAGTAAAAGCATCCGATCTTCGCGCTGGAGCAGCGCTGGTGATTGCAGGTCTCACCGTCAGTGAAGGTGTGACTGAAGTAACGGGGGTCGAATATATCGACCGCGGTTATGATCATCTGGTGACTAATCTGCGCCTGCTCGGTGCAGATGTATGGCGGGAAACTGATTAATAGGAAGCATTATGCATGATTCAGTCATACACAAGTTTTTTTAACTGAACTGCATATCTTTTTGTTGATTAGGTAAACCTGTTTTAATAGAGTTCTCAGTCTCTCCGGCATAAGACGAAATGTTACTGTTTCCTTTACCGGAGGGTCTTTTTTTGAATTAAACTTCATATGGCTGTAAGAACATCATTTCTCATCCCCAACCCCGGTTTTGTTTGAACTGCGCTCCATAGCCGGTCTATCCGGATTGATCGCCTCAATGCATCGTTCACTCAATAGCGGATCTTGCCGAATGTTGGCCATCCCACCCGGAAACTTACACTCAAAGACAAGTATTTGCATTATAACGGTTACATTCCGTACAATGGACAGAAGGGATTGTGGCAGACGCCGCTCTCTATAGCCGGAACATCTAGCGAAACTATCCATTTCACACGGACTTATTAATTGAATAGGTGGTTATTATATGGATCTACAAATTTCCGATTTGGAAGAAATGAAACTAACGGACCTCTACAAACTGGCCAAAAAATATCAGATACCTTACTATGGTACGTTAAAAAAGAAAGAATTAATCTTTGCTATACTACGTGCACAAGCTGAACAGAGTGGCCTGATGTTCATGCAAGGCGTACTCGAGATTTTACCTGAAGGTTACGGATTCTTAAGACCTATCAACTACTTGCCAAGTACGGAAGACATCTACATCTCAGCTTCTCAGATTCGCAAGTTTGACCTAAGAACAGGTGACCTCGTATCAGGTAAGTGTAGAACGCCTAAGGAAAACGAGAGATACTTCGGTTTGTTGCAAGTCAACGCTGTAAATGGTGAGAATCCATCGGCGGCTGCAGAGCGACTTCACTTCCCGGCACTAACCCCACTGTATCCGCAGAAAAAACTGGTTCTCGAAACATCCCCCGACCATTTGTCCACACGAATTATGGATGTGCTCGCCCCGGTAGGATTGGGACAGCGCGGATTGATCGTAGCACCTCCCAAAGCGGGTAAAACGCTTCTCCTCAAAGAAATTGCCAACAGCATCTCAACTAACAATCCTGAAATTGAACTGTTTGTCCTGTTGATTGATGAACGTCCAGAGGAAGTAACGGATATGTCGCGTTCGGTAAAAGGGGAAGTTGTGGCTTCGACATTTGATGAACTGCCTGAGAATCATATCAAGGTGGCGGAATTGGTGCTTGAGCGTGCGCTTCGTCTGGTTGAGGCCAAAAAAGATGTTGTTATCCTGCTGGATAGCATTACGCGTCTTGCCCGTGCATATAACCTGGTTATTCCACCATCCGGTCGTACGCTTAGTGGTGGTATTGACCCAGCTGCGTTCCATCGTCCGAAACGTTTCTTTGGTTCTGCTCGGAATGTGGAAGAAGGCGGAAGCCTGACTATCTTGGCAACGGCATTAATTGATACTGGATCACGTATGGATGACGTCATTTATGAAGAGTTTAAGGGTACAGGTAACATGGAGCTCCATCTGGACCGTCGTCTGGCAGAGCGCCGCATATTCCCGGCGATCGACATTCGTCGTTCGGGTACACGTCGTGAAGAAGTGTTGCTCAGCAAGGAAGAGTTGGATACAATCTGGGCAATTCGTAAAAACATGAATGATTCCCATGACTTTGTTGAAGGATTCCTGAAAAAACTTCGTAACAGTAAGACAAATGCAGAGTTTTTGGCGGCATTTGATTCGGCTGGTAATAGCCCGACAAGCAATTCGGGTACAACAACAACCCGTCGCTCACCTAGACAGACAGCAACGTCAGGTACATCGACTTAAGTGTCGTTCAACCAATAACATACTTTTACAGCGTTGCTGTGAATTTTACAATACACTCGTCGTTAGGTTTAACCCATTAGATGTGAGGAGAACATCATGTATTTAGTATACGCAGATGAAAAAGGTAATGTATTTGATCATCCTTCCCTGTACGGGCTTGCCCGCAGTGGAGATATGATCGTTGAGATTATGGAAGACGAACTCATCCCTTTGCCAGAGGGTGCAACGTTGGTTGGACTCCCGAGCACCCGGCCCATTGGTATGGACCCGGATACCGGTGAGATGCTACCAATGCCAACGGACACACAGGCTGTAGGTGCTTTGCTTCCACAGGGATTCACTCGTTTGTGTCTCCCTGGATACGTGAAGACGGATAAGGAGTATAAGTTGCCGTTATTCGGCTATTCCGCAGTAGTCTGGAAAGATGGCGGTTTCTATGTCACCGCTTCGAAGTCGGATAGTCCTGAAAAATGGAATCCACTCAACTGTGATCGTGACGATGTGCGTTCCGGGGTCAAACGATTGACGGAACAATACCCCGAGAACCGTCTTTACACCCATCTATCAAACTGTGCGCTTGGATATGAATGTCTAACTTCATCAAACACGTTCCTGAATCGTTGGGAAGGTGGAGTGCCGGTATCCTATTCTTGCAATGCGGGCTGTTTCGGGTGTATCTCCGAGCAACCGGATGATAGCGGCTTTGTTTCCCCGCAGACACGTATGAACTTCCGACCACGTGTGGATGAGATTGTGGAGGTTATGCTGGAACACTTGAAGACGCCGGAGTCCATCATTAGTTTTGGACAAGGTTGTGAAGGGGAGCCTTCCACACAGGCCAAGCTTATTATTGAAGCGATTCGCGAAGTGCGTTCCGTAACGGACATGGGGTATATCAACATTAATACCAATGCCGGTCTGAATGATCATATTAGAGGTATTGTAGATGCTGGATTGGATCTGATGCGCGTAAGTACAATTAGTGCACTGGATGACCATTATAACGCCTACTATAAACCGCGTGGTTATACTTTAGCCAATGTTGAGAAATCGATGAAATACGCAGCGCAGCAGGGTGTATACACGTCCATTAACTATCTGATCTTCCCAGGTGTAACAGATCGTGAAGAAGAGATTGAGGCGATGATTGAGTTTGCAAGAAGAACCGATCTACGCTTGATTCAGATGCGTAATCTCAATATTGATCCAGAGAGCTATCTGGAATTAATTCCTCCTGCTCAAGGTGATATCTTGGGCATGAAGCAGATGATTGAGATTTTTGAAGACGAGTTGCCTGATGTTGTGATCGGATCGTATACCCATGTTCCACCCGCTGGAATGGCACGTCCAAAACGGTTAATTACCTCTTAACATTAATGGATTGCAACAGGCGCAAGGTCGTGTTATAATCTCAGGGTTGTGCCATTTACTCTGGGTCCGCTTGAGGCTCAGGGCGGAAAGAGGTGAAAGGTAATGAAAGAAGCAATTCATCCTAATTACACGATTGGTCAAGTATCTTGCGCTTGCGGGAATACTTTTGAGACAGGTTCGGTTAAAGACGGACTTCGTGTAGAGATTTGCTCCGCGTGCCACCCGTTCTTCACAGGTAAACAGAAGTTTATCGATGCTGGCGGCCGTGTTGATCGTTTCAAAAAGAAATACGGAATCTAATTGGACAATTCTTGGAGTTGTCTGCTAATTGCATCCAACACACCCCTGCTGATCTGGCAGGGGTTTTTTATATGTTATATGTAAGCGAAGCCGCATTCACGTTCCTCTGGTTGCAATTTGGATAACCTTACGTTATACTATTTCTTACCGTGCTAGATGGGGAGGTAGCGGTGCCCTGTAACTCGCAATCCGCTATAGCGAGGTTGAATTCCTGCTAGAGGTTTTGCCGATGTGAGGTTTGGTCCCTAAACGTGGTGTTGACGGTTGGGTCCTCCGCAATGAGTACTCATGAACCTGGTCAGGTCCGGAAGGAAGCAGCCATAAGTGAGATCACTCTTGTGCCGGAGGGTTGCCTAGCTCGAGCTATTGTTCAGGGGTGCCACTTGGATCGCAAATATCGATAGCAGGTGCACGGCTTACCTTTTAAATGTAGAGACCTTTGCAGTTGTATGTATGCAGAGGTCTTTTTGATATGTCTTAATAAACCACGCATGAATGAGTCAGATAAAGTTTGGATTCACCCTAGAATATAGTATAATAGGGGAACGACAAAGGACTCGAATGCGAAGTGGAAGGAAGGTAACGCATCATGGAGCATATCGCGTTATACCGGGCTTGGCGTCCCCAGTCGTTTCAAGATATGGTGGGGCAACAGCATATTATTCAGACCTTGCAGAACGCGATTCGTGAACAGCGGACTTCCCATGCCTACTTATTTAGCGGGCCCAGAGGAACGGGGAAGACAAGTGCCGCCAAGATTTTGGCCAAAGCTGTGAACTGCGAACGTGGGCCTGCGCCTGAACCTTGTAACGAGTGTGAAGCTTGCCGCAGAATTACGACTGGCGCTGTGATGGATGTGCAGGAGATTGACGCTGCATCCAATCGGGGCGTTGAGGAAATCCGTGATCTTCGGGAAAAGGTTAAATATGCGCCAACCGAAGTCCGGCAGAAAGTCTATATTATTGATGAAGTGCACATGCTGACAACGGAGGCATTCAATGCTTTGCTCAAAACATTGGAAGAGCCACCACCACATGTGATGTTTATTTTGGCAACAACGGAACCGCACCGCCTTCCGGCTACCATTATATCGCGCTGTCAGCGATTTGATTTTCGTCGGGTGTCCCTGGAAGAGCAGACAGCGAGACTTACACTGATCTGTGAACAGGAAGGCATGGAAGCTGACCAGGATGCGCTCCAATACATTGCCCGTTTATCGGACGGTGGAATGAGGGATGCACTTAGTGTGCTGGATCAGATCTCTTCATTTACGGATGGACGAGTAACGTACCAGCAGGTTATGGACATGACGGGTGGAATTGCTTCAGAGCAATTTGCCAAACTGGCTGCTTCGCTGCTCAAAGGTGATGTTGGTCATATTTTGCAGATGATTGAAGGTTTCATGCATGAAGGAAAGAGTGCAGACAAGTGCATGGAGAATTTACTGTATTATTTCCGTGATTTGCTTATGATTAAGATGGTACCTGATGCAGATAAACTGACGGACCGGGTACTTAATCCGGAGTCTTTCCGTGATATGGCGGAGTCATTCACCAAGGAACAACTGTTCCACATGATTGACACCCTTAATCGGTACCAGAGTGAAATGAAATATGCAGTACAACCACAGACATTATTTGAAGTTGCATTGCTTAAACTGTGTAGTATTCCAGCTCAAGGTGAGGCTTCTGTTCAGGTGGGAGCTTC
This sequence comes from Paenibacillus sp. FSL H3-0457, assembly GCF_037981725.1. Classification (NCBI taxonomy): domain Bacteria; kingdom Bacillati; phylum Bacillota; class Bacilli; order Caryophanales; family Paenibacillaceae; genus Paenibacillus; species Paenibacillus sp. FSL H3-0457. The sequence goes on from NZ_CP150283.1 coordinate 137,720, forward strand.
AGCTCATGCAGCACCTGCTGATGGGGGAGAGATCAACCGCTTGAAGCAGCAGCTTGCTGAGTTGGAGAAGAAGTTGGATCGTGCACTGAAAAGTGGTTTGTCTGGTGGAGAAGGTTCATCGAGTGCTCCATCTCGCCCGGCAACAAGAGCGCCGGTATCGAGAGGCAATTCACCTGCGAAGCTTCCTGCACAGTTGGATCAGTATGTTGCGCGCAAGGGAGCCCCTGAGTTCGCAGAGATCAGCAAAAAATGGAGTCAGATCCTGCAACGAGTGAAGGAAGAGCGGGTTACCGTTCACGCCTGGTTTGTGGATGGTGAGCCGGTATCATTGCTTGAAGACAATGTGTTGGTTGCTTTTAAAAACAATATTCACCGTGAAACGACGGAGAAGCAGGCTAACCGCGAAGTCATTGAGCGGGTGTTGTCGGAACATCTTGGGCGTTCGGCACGATTGGTGACGATGATGCTCAAAGATTGGACCGGAGCAATGGAGGGAGCTTCTGAAGCGCCAAAGGAGGACTTTAAGCTTGAACCTGAGCATGAAGACGGCGGTTCAGGCAACAAACAGCCTTGGATTGATGAAGCCATCCAGCTCTTTGGTGAGGATCTTGTAGTGATCAAAGAATAATGCGCATAGCGCGATAACCATAACAAAGGAGATGAACAATTATGAACAACATGAACCAAATGATGAAACAAGTGAAGAAAATGCAGGAGCAAATGCTGAAAGCACAAGAGGAACTGGCGGACAAAACAGTCCAAGGTACTTCTGGTGGCGGTGTAGTGACGGCTGAAGTTAACGGACACAAGAAATTGCTTGCTATCACGATCAAACCTGAAGCGGTAGATCCGGAAGATGTTGAAATGTTGCAGGATCTCGTTATGACAGCTGTTAATGATGCTATGGCCAAAGCCGATGAGATTGCCAACAAGGATATGGGCAAGTTCACAGGCGGCATGAATATTCCGGGATTATTTTAATTAAAAAATTGATCCTGTCAAAGGAGACACAATCGATTGTATTATCCCGAACCAATAGCCAAGCTGATTGATGCCTTCACCCGGTTGCCGGGTGTGGGTCCCAAGACGGCAGCGCGTTTAGCTTTTCATGTGCTTAACATGAAGGAAGATGACGTTATCGATTTTGCCAAAGCGCTCGTTAGTGTGAAGCGTAATCTTCATTACTGTTCTGTATGTTGTAATATTACTGATACGGACCCATGTCGCATCTGTCAGGATAAGTCCAGGGATGTATCTGTTATCTGTGTAGTTCAGGATTCGAAAGATCTGGTGGCCATGGAGCGCACCAAGGAATTCGATGGGTACTATCATGTGTTACAGGGCGCGATTTCACCTATGGAGGGAATTGGCCCAGACGATATTCGTTTGAAGGAACTCCTGGTTCGATTAAGTGATGAACGTATAAAAGAGATCATCTTGGCAACGAACCCCAACATTGAGGGTGAGGCTACAGCGATGTATATCTCCCGGTTGGTGCGTCCGTTTGAGATCAGTGTGACTCGTATTGCGCATGGATTGCCTGTAGGTGGCGATCTTGAGTATGCGGATGAAGTGACCCTTTCCAAAGCGTTGGAAGGTCGCAGGGAGATGCGTTAGTGTGATCGATTTGTATTACGCAGCGGACTTCCTTGGAAACTTCGGATGCTAAATAAGTTTCGATATGCAAAGAGAGCCTTAGGGCTCTCTTTTTTTATGGAAAAAATGAATGTCCGAGTTCTAAGTTTGTCCTTTCCCTGATAAGTATGAGAATATGCTGTGCTGATCAGGAGGGGGAGAGATTATGTTTTTGTGGCGAAACACACGGAACTCGGTAGAGAAACACAACAGAATGTTGAAGGAACTTGAGGCGGATCAGATCTATGCAGATATTCAGATGGCTAAGCAGGAATGGGAACGGGCTATGAGACAGTTTGAAGATGCACAGGGACAGGATGAGATTGATTATGCTATTTATGTATTGGAGGCAGCTGAGCGGAAGTACCAGATCCACTTGAGAAGAGCAAAGCGAGCCAGAGCTAATGATGATGTTACATCACAGCGAGGGGTTAGTATGTAGAGTCACGTTTACATTAAACACGGAGGTGAAACATATGAAGAGTATTATACTGGGAAGTGTATTGGTTATATCGTTACTGGGGCTTATCGTTATTTTATTCAGAAAGCGGATAGGGTTATCGTTTTTCACGTCATTTGGAATTCATCTGGTGCTGGCTGCAGTAGGGATATATATCGTGAATTATTCCGGCTGGATTACAGGGACCTACATCCCGCTGAACCCTGCAACGATAGGGACGGTAACTGTTTTGGGATTGCCAGGTGTGGGGCTATTATTAGGGTTGAAAATTTCTTTGTTCGGATAGTTGACTCGCAGGATATTTATATGGTACATTATATCTCGTTGCTTTGCTTGCTTGGTTAGATGCTTTAGATGAAATGAAGGAGTTCATTGCGAACTTCGAAAAATAATTTCAAAAAAACACTTGACCAAAACAAACGAAGTATGATATATTATAAAAGTCGCCGCTGAGAGAAAATGGTGACGAAAAAACGAGTTTGATCTTTGAAAACTGAACAACGAGTGAGTAAACATTCTGCTTGCAGAATGAACGCGAAAGTTTGAAACAAGCCTTGGCTTGGATCGACTGGAGCACAAATGAGATTTTTAATCTCGTCAGATTCAAAATGAGCTTATCGCTCTTTTCAATACTTTATTGGAGAGTTTGATCCTGGCTCAGGACGAACGCTGGCGGCATGCCTAATACATGCAAGTCGAGCGGAGTTGATAGGAAGCTTGCTTCCTTGATACTTAGCGGCGGACGGGTGAGTAACACGTAGGCAACCTGCCCTCAAGTTTGGGACAACTACCGGAAACGGTAGCTAATACCGAATAATTGTTTTCTTCGCCTGAAGAGAACTGGAAAGACGGAGCAATCTGTCACTTGGGGATGGGCCTGCGGCGCATTAGCTAGTTGGTGAGGTAACGGCTCACCAAGGCGACGATGCGTAGCCGACCTGAGAGGGTGATCGGCCACACTGGGACTGAGACACGGCCCAGACTCCTACGGGAGGCAGCAGTAGGGAATCTTCCGCAATGGGCGAAAGCCTGACGGAGCAATGCCGCGTGAGTGATGAAGGTTTTCGGATCGTAAAGCTCTGTTGCCAGGGAAGAACGCTTGGGAGAGTAACTGCTCTCAAGGTGACGGTACCTGAGAAGAAAGCCCCGGCTAACTACGTGCCAGCAGCCGCGGTAATACGTAGGGGGCAAGCGTTGTCCGGAATTATTGGGCGTAAAGCGCGCGCAGGCGGTCATTTAAGTCTGGTGTTTAATCCCGGGGCTCAACCCCGGATCGCACTGGAAACTGGGTGACTTGAGTGCAGAAGAGGAGAGTGGAATTCCACGTGTAGCGGTGAAATGCGTAGATATGTGGAGGAACACCAGTGGCGAAGGCGACTCTCTGGGCTGTAACTGACGCTGAGGCGCGAAAGCGTGGGGAGCAAACAGGATTAGATACCCTGGTAGTCCACGCCGTAAACGATGAGTGCTAGGTGTTAGGGGTTTCGATACCCTTGGTGCCGAAGTTAACACATTAAGCACTCCGCCTGGGGAGTACGGTCGCAAGACTGAAACTCAAAGGAATTGACGGGGACCCGCACAAGCAGTGGAGTATGTGGTTTAATTCGAAGCAACGCGAAGAACCTTACCAGGTCTTGACATCCCTCTGATCGATGCAGAGATGTATCTTTCCTTCGGGACAGAGGAGACAGGTGGTGCATGGTTGTCGTCAGCTCGTGTCGTGAGATGTTGGGTTAAGTCCCGCAACGAGCGCAACCCTTATATTTAGTTGCCAGCACTTCGGGTGGGCACTCTAGATAGACTGCCGGTGACAAACCGGAGGAAGGTGGGGATGACGTCAAATCATCATGCCCCTTATGACCTGGGCTACACACGTACTACAATGGCCGGTACAACGGGCTGCGAAATCGCGAGATGGAGCCAATCCCAACAAAGCCGGTCTCAGTTCGGATTGCAGGCTGCAACTCGCCTGCATGAAGTCGGAATTGCTAGTAATCGCGGATCAGCATGCCGCGGTGAATACGTTCCCGGGTCTTGTACACACCGCCCGTCACACCACGAGAGTTTATAACACCCGAAGTCGGTGGGGTAACCGCAAGGAGCCAGCCGCCGAAGGTGGGATAGATGATTGGGGTGAAGTCGTAACAAGGTAGCCGTATCGGAAGGTGCGGCTGGATCACCTCCTTTCTATGGAGAATCGTTTCCCGAGTGGAAACATTCAAATAAGCAGGTTCTTAGAACCTGCGACAGCAATTCATTTCGGTCCATTACTTCGGTGTGGATGAAATGAAGAGCACAAGCAACTCACTCGTTGCTCAGTTTTGAGAGCTCAAACTCTCAAACGTTTGGTGGCGATAGCGAAGGGGTTCCACACGTTCCCATCCCGAACACGACCGTTAAGCCCTTCAGCGTCAATGGTACTTGGACCGCAGGGTCCTGGGAGAGTAGAACGTCGCCAAGCGTAACCCATTTTGGGTTCAAATAGTATATATAATGTGGGCCCTTAGCTCAGTTGGTTAGAGCGCACCTCTGATAAGGGTGAGGCCGGTGGTTCGAGTCCACCAGGGCCCACCATTTGTATCTTTTAATTTTACATGGGGCCATAGCTCAGCTGGGAGAGCGCCTGCCTTGCAAGCAGGAGGTCAGCGGTTCGATCCCGCTTGGCTCCACCAAAAATGTTTTACAAGTTTGTTCTTTGAAAACTAGATATCGAAACGAAACAAACGCGAATTAGAACATTCCTTTAAGCTGATCTTGTGTAAACAAGTGAAGTGTTTTTATAAGGTAGATTGCACGTACGATGGTATCGAATGGGAGCGACTTTTGGCTTTGCGTAAGCAAAACAAGGGAAGCGAGCAGTCGAAACCGGAGCACGAGGTTAAGCTACTAAGAGCACACGGAGGATGCCTAGGCGCTAGGAGCCGATGAAGGACGTGGCGAACAACGAAACTGCCTCGGGGAGCTGTAAGCAAGCTTTGATCCGGGGGTGTCCGAATGGGGAAACCCAGCTGGGGTAATTTCCAGTTACACCTAACTGAATACATAGGTTAGTGTGAGGCATACCAGGGGAACTGAAACATCTAAGTACCCTGAGGAAGAGAAAACAATAGTGATTCCGTCAGTAGCGGCGAGCGAACGCGGAGAAGCCCAAACCAGAGAGCTTGCTCTTTGGGGTTGTGGGACGTCTCACATGGAGTTACAAAGGAACCGGTTAAGCGAAGAGGTCTGGAAAGGCCCGCCAAAGAAGGTAAAAGCCCTGTAGTTGAAAGTCTGTTCCCTCCGAGACGGATCCCGAGTAGTGCGGGGCACGTGAAACCCCGTATGAATCCGGCAGGACCATCTGCCAAGGCTAAATACTTCCTAGCGACCGATAGTGAAGCAGTACCGTGAGGGAAAGGTGAAAAGCACCCCGGAAGGGGAGTGAAATAGAACCTGAAACCGTGTGCTTACAAAAAGTCAGAGCCCGTTTTAGGGGTGATGGCGTGCCTTTTGTAGAATGAACCGGCGAGTTACGTTCCCGTGCAAGGTTAAGGTGAAGAGCCGGAGCCGCAGCGAAAGCGAGTCTGAATAGGGCGACTGAGTACGTGGACGTAGACCCGAAACCGGGTGATCTACCCCTGTCCAGGGTGAAGGTGCGGTAACACGCACTGGAGGCCCGAACCCACGCATGTTGAAAAATGCGGGGATGAGGTGGGGGTAGCGGAGAAATTCCAATCGAACTCGGAGATAGCTGGTTCTCCCCGAAATAGCTTTAGGGCTAGCCTCGGAAAACAGAGTCGTGGAGGTAGAGCACTGATTGGGTGCGGGGCCCGCAAGGGTTACCAAGCTCAGTCAAACTCCGAATGCCATAGACTTACTTCCGGGAGTCAGACAGTGAGTGCTAAGATCCATTGTCAAAAGGGAAACAGCCCAGACCATCAGCTAAGGTCCCCAAGTGTGTGTTAAGTGGGAAAGGATGTGGAGTTGCACAGACAACCAGGATGTTGGCTTAGAAGCAGCCACCATTGAAAGAGTGCGTAATAGCTCACTGGTCGAGTGACTCTGCGCCGAAAATGTAACGGGGCTAAACACACCACCGAAGCTATGGCTTGATGCTTTGCATCAGGGGTAGGGGAGCGTTGTATAAGGGTTGAAGGTGTACCGTAAGGAGCGCTGGACATTATACAAGTGAGAATGCCGGTATGAGTAACGAAAAGATCAGTGAGAATCTGATCCGCCGAAAGCCTAAGGGTTCCTGAGGAAGGCTCGTCCGCTCAGGGTAAGTCGGGACCTAAGGCGAGGCCGAAAGGCGTAGTCGAAGGACAACAGGTCGAAATTCCTGTACCACCGTAAGCCGTTATGAGCAATGGGGGGACGCAGTAGGGTAGTGACGCGGACTGATGGATGTCCGTCTAAGCAGTAAGGCTGATGTGTAGGCAAATCCGCACATTGTAAGGCTGAGCTGTGATGGGGAGCGAAAATTATAGTAGCGAAGGTCATGATCTCACACTGCCAAGAAAAGCCTCTAGCCAGGTGATGGTGCCCGTACCGCAAACCGACACAGGTAGGCGAGAAGAGTATTCTAAGGCGCGCGGAAGAACTCTCGTTAAGGAACTCGGCAAAATGACCCCGTAACTTCGGGAGAAGGGGTGCCCCGGTAGTGTGAATAGCACGAGGGGGCCGCAGTGAAAAGGCCCAAGCGACTGTTTAGCAAAAACACAGGTCTGTGCGAAGCCGTAAGGCGAAGTATACGGGCTGACGCCTGCCCGGTGCTGGAAGGTTAAGGGGAGTGGTTAGGAGCAATCCGAAGCTGTGAACCGAAGCCCCAGTAAACGGCGGCCGTAACTATAACGGTCCTAAGGTAGCGAAATTCCTTGTCAGGTAAATTCTGACCCGCACGAATGGCGTAACGACTTGGGCGCTGTCTCAACGAGAGATCCGGTGAAATTTTAATACCTGTGAAGATGCAGGTTACCCGCGACAAGACGGAAAGACCCCATGGAGCTTTACTGCAGCTTGATATTGAATTTGGGTACGATCTGTACAGGATAGGTGGGAGCCTTTGAAACGTGAGCGCCAGCTTGCGTGGAGGCAACGTTGGGATACCACCCTGATCGTATCTAGGTTCTAACCTGGTACCGTAATCCGGTGCGGGGACAGTGTCAGGTGGGCAGTTTGACTGGGGCGGTCGCCTCCTAAAGAGTAACGGAGGCGCCCAAAGGTTCCCTCAGAATGGTTGGAAATCATTCGAAGAGTGCAAAGGCATAAGGGAGCTTGACTGCGAGACCTACAAGTCGAGCAGGGACGAAAGTCGGGCTTAGTGATCCGGTGGTACCGCATGGAAGGGCCATCGCTCAACGGATAAAAGCTACCCTGGGGATAACAGGCTTATCTCCCCCAAGAGTCCACATCGACGGGGAGGTTTGGCACCTCGATGTCGGCTCATCGCATCCTGGGGCTGAAGTAGGTCCCAAGGGTTGGGCTGTTCGCCCATTAAAGCGGTACGCGAGCTGGGTTCAGAACGTCGTGAGACAGTTCGGTCCCTATCTGTCGTGGGCGTAGGAAATTTGAGAGGAGCTGTCCTTAGTACGAGAGGACCGGGATGGACGTACCGCTGGTGTACCAGTTGTTCCGCCAGGAGCACCGCTGGGTAGCTATGTACGGACGGGATAAACGCTGAAAGCATCTAAGCGTGAAGCCCCCCTCAAGATGAGATTTCCCAGTATGTAAGACCCCTTGAAGACGACGAGGTAGATAGGCTGGGGGTGGAAGTGCAGCAATGCATGGAGCTGACCAGTACTAATCGGTCGAGGGCTTATCCAATAGCAAGTTGTAATTCGCATGTTTCGTTTCGAATCTAGTTTTCAGGGAGCAATCCTTGAATGATGTTGATGATTGTTATTTGGAGAGATACCCAAGTGGCTATAAGGGGACCCTCTGCTAAGGGGTTAGACTGCGTAAGCGGTGCGAGGGTTCGAATCCCTCTCTCTCCGCCATCTTTACCTAAAGATGGACAAGCAATCAAGACACAATTAATATGGCGGTGTAGCTCAGCTGGCTAGAGCGTACGGTTCATACCCGTAAGGTCGGGGGTTCGATCCCCTCCGCCGCTACCATATTACCCAGGAGGCTTAGCTCAGCTGGGAGAGCATCTGCCTTACAAGCAGAGGGTCGGGGGTTCGATCCCCTCAGCCTCCACCATATACGCCGGTGTAGCTCAACTGGTAGAGCAACTGACTTGTAATCAGTAGGTTGGGGGTTCAAGTCCTCTCGCCGGCACCATTAATGCCTGGAACCGTGGTGTAGTTGGCCTAACATGCCTGCCTGTCACGCAGGAGATCGCGGGTTCGAATCCCGTCGGTTCCGCCATTAATCCTAAAAATTAAATATGGCTCGGTAGCTCAGTCGGTAGAGCAGAGGACTGAAAATCCTCGTGTCGGCGGTTCGATTCCGTCCCGAGCCACCTTTAATCCCTGGAGGATTAGCGAAGTGGCCAAACGCATCAGACTGTAAATCTGCTCCCGTACGGGTTCGGTGGTTCGAATCCATCATCCTCCACCAGTTTTATGAGTCATTAGCTCAGTTGGTAGAGCACCTGACTTTTAATCAGGGTGTCGAAGGTTCGAGCCCTTCATGACTCATCTTTAAGAAAAGAGTGATTAATCATTAATTTGATTAGCTGCTCTTTTTTTGTTATGTAATTTTAGCTCAATATGGATATTTATTAATGCTGGGCAAGATATGATAAACTAATAGAAAACATGCAGAGTGGTGACGTTCATTATATGAAGCTCATACCTGATTTAAAACAGCAAATTGAAGTCATTATAGGCACAAATTTGGACGAATATGAAATTACAATAGAAGAATGGATGCAATCTGTTGCCAATCTAGTTGGTAATCATGAAAATTTAGAGACCTTTGGTGATGAAGGTGAGTGTCAGGAGTTATCTGATCAATCTGCACCTCCAATTTCATCCGATGTAATCAGTTTGAATACGGGAAAGCGTATATTTTTTAAGGTTCGGATGAATGAGCAAGAAGAGACTGTCGTGTGTTGGGGATGCCCTGCAAAATCAATTACCGTAGAAACACGACAATTGATTGAGCTTTTGATCCGCACTAACACGGCTCTACCCGATGAGGTACAACCTGTTGTATATGAGAATGATAGGGAGCAGTATTTGACTGAATTGGGTCTCTGGCTTAAAGAGCAGATCGAAGAACCAACCAAGCAGGAATCTGAAGCGGTTCCTGATCGCTTTGTGGTGCCCGCAGGATTAAATGCTGAGAAGATTCTCTTCTTGCTGCAAGGCGATACACCGGATGCACATCGTTTACGGTCCAAGGAACTCAACAAGTTGCTTGAGAGTTACTTTGGCGAGGAAATTGTCTTGATTCCTTTGGGGGAGCAAGAGTGGATTTTTATGGGTGATAAAGAAATTGTTACAGAAGAAGCCGAGGAAGATACAACGGAGGCCAAAAAGGATTCACTGAACGCTTTTTGTCTGGGGTTGCATGAATTGGTTGCCAGTGAGTGGGCTGGGGTGTTCCATCTGTCTGCATCTCTGCCATGCATTCCTGCGCAACAACTTGTATCGGTCACAACTCTTCTTAGAGAGAGTGTTCACTTAGGGAGAGCATTCCATGTTACGCAGCATATTCATCTCCCATGGGATCTTCACCTGGAGAGGTTGGTAGCGAGCATTCCAGATGATCAACGTATACGTTTTATAAAGGAAACTGGTAAAGACACGGTAATCTTCAATGACAGTGAGACACTTGCTACGCTGGAGACTTTTTTTAGCCTGGACTGTAATGTCAGCGAGACAGCGAAACGACTTTTCATTCATCGTAATACGTTGGTATACCGCCTGGACAAGATCAAACAGGAGATTGGCTATGATGTGAGGCACTTCGAAAGTGCCGTTCTAGTGCAGTTTTTACTACTAATGTACAAAGTGACGAAAAAGCATTGATATTTTTGTGCAGTTTGCGAATAGTCAAACCTCACGTAGATAGGGTATTATAAAAATACAAATTGTATTCGATTACAAAATGATCTCTGAGGAGGCAACATTCATGGCTGGAGTACGTTTAGAGCATATTTTCAAAAAATACCCGGGTTCTGATAAAGCAACTGTAGTTGACATTAACCTGGACATTAAAGATAAAGAATTTCTGGTACTGGTAGGTCCGTCCGGTTGTGGTAAATCAACAACACTTCGTATGATCGCAGGCCTTGAGGAAATTTCTGAAGGTAAACTCTATATCGGTGACCGTGTCGTTAATGATGTTGCACCTAAAGACCGCGATATCGCGATGGTATTCCAATCCTATGCCTTGTATCCACATATGAGCGTATATCAAAACATGGCGTTTGGTTTGAAATTGCGTAAGGTTAAAAAAGATGAGATCGACAAACGTGTACGTGAAGCAGCTAAAATCCTGGATATCGAACATTTGCTTGAGCGTAAACCTAAGGCATTGTCCGGTGGTCAACGTCAACGTGTAGCTTTGGGACGTGCGATTGTCCGTGATCCACAAGTGTTCTTGATGGATGAGCCTCTCTCCAACTTGGATGCCAAACTGCGTGGTCAAATGCGTGCTGAGATCACTAAACTTGCGAAACGTTTGGAAACAACTGTTATCTACGTAACGCATGACCAGATCGAAGCTATGACGATGGGTGATCGGATCGTTGTTATGAAGGATGGTATCATCCAACAAGCAGCTTCTCCGGAAGAGTTGTATAACCTGCCGGCTAACCTGTTCGTAGCTGGTTTCATCGGTTCCCCGACAATGAACTTTATCTCGGGTAAACTCGCTGAGCAAGGTACTAGCATGCATTTCATAGCTCCTGGTGTGGATGTTGAAATCCCGCAAGGTAAAGCACAAGTGTTGAAATCTAGAGGATACATTGGTAAAGAAGTGATTCTGGGTGTTCGTCCAGAAGACATTCACGAAGAGCCAGTATTCCTGGAAGCATCCCCGAACTCTGTATTCTCTACACACGTAGATGTTACAGAGAACCTGGGTCACGAAATGCTCCTCTATTTGAGCGGTGTTGGTAATGATACAACGATCGCACGTGTAGACGGACGTTCTAACACTCGTGATGGTTCCACAGTTAAAATGGCCATCGACATGAACAAAGTTCATATCTTTGACAAAGAGACTGAAGTGAACGTACTTCTTCAAGACAAATAATACTGGGATTCCTCGGTGACGATGGAACCTGACAGTTAACGCAATTATACATTGTAATGAGAGCCCCTTCCGTTATTGCTGGAAGGGGCTTTTTTAAGATTAATGAATTTATAAGTTTCGGCAGAGTTGAAGGATTAATAATCGTAAGAAAAACACCCCTTAAACTACGAATGTAGTATCCTAGAAGGTGCTTCGATCAGAAGACTTTTCTTACTAATGGTTGTCGGAGGCTGCGATTGCATTCATCCCGGAATTCATTTAAGATTATTTGAAGGTCTGTCTTCATTTATTTGAGAGAATCGACTGTTGGAAGGGTATGCATTCTGTACCCCATGTTGTGAATGCGCTAATAATGAAAATAACTGATACACGATCTGATGTACATAGAGGGACAGCTAATGCTGAAAGGAAGAGACAAATGGCGAAAAAAGTGAAAGTATCTGAACTGGTGCAGCAATTTCAGTTGGAGGTTGTTTCTGGATCTCACGGATTGAAAAGAGTCATTACGGTAGATGACCTGAACCGTCCTGGTCTGGAAATGGCCGGTTATTTTGAATACCATCCACAAGAACGGGTACAGCTGCTTGGAAGAACGGAGTTAGCTTTCTTTGCAATGTTACCTGAGCAAGAGCGGCGCGATCGTATGCAACGTCTTTGTACGGAAGAGACGCCTTGTATCGTTGTCACGCGTGGACTGGAAGTTCCGCAAGAGCTGATTGATATCAGTGAAGAGCAGAATCTGGCTGTACTTCGTAGCAACATGGCTACTACGATTCTATCCAGCCGGATCACGGGATTCCTGGAAAAGAAATTGGCACCAACAGCAACCATTCACGGTGTACTTTGTGATGTCTATGGCGTAGGTATGCTGATCACAGGTAGCAGCGGTATTGGTAAGAGTGAAACAGCGCTTGAACTGGTGAAACGTGGACACCGACTGATTGCCGATGATGCGGTAGAGATCCGCCAAACGTCAGATTTTCAGCTGCACGGTACTGCACCTGAATTGATCCGCCACTTGCTCGAGATTCGAGGTGTCGGTATTATCAACGTCATGACATTATTCGGGGCTGGTGCGGTTCGGAATAACAAACGGATTACTTTGGTTGTACGTCTGGAAGCATGGCAGCAGGATAAACAATATGATCGTCTGGGTCTGGATGAAGAGACTACACGTATCATTGATACGGATGTACCTCTTGTTACAATCCCTGTTCGTCCGGGACGGAACTTGGCGGTTATTATTGAAGTGGCAGGTATGAACTATCGCCTGAAACAGATGGGTCTGAATGCTGCGCTGCAATTCACGAACAAGCTGACAGCAACCATCTCGGAAGATATGGAAGACATGGATTAAGAAACATTTTATACAAGGAAATGAAGATAAATGGTTGACATGTACTGCTTCTCTTAAGGCGCAGTGTATGCCAACCATTCGTCATGCGTGCGATTGATTGAATAAATAGGAGTGTGAATGAATGGATACATTATTACTGTTGAACCCGATTGCGTTCTCTATTGGAGCGTTAAAGGTTCACTGGTACGGGCTTATTCTTGGTGCTGCGGCACTTATAGGACTCCTGCTCGTGATCCGGGAGGGCAAACGATACAATATTCCACAGGAAGTGTTCATGGACATGGTCCTGCTGGGTGTGCCTTCTGCCATCATTGGTGCCCGCATCTACTACGTAGCATTTAAATGGGAAGATTATAAGGATAATTTCTGGGATGTCTTTAAAATATGGAATGGCGGTATAGCCATCTATGGTGCACTTATTGGTGCTATTATCTGTGCAGTTATTTTCTTCCGTCGTAAAGGATATAACTTCTGGCGTATGGCCGATATCTGTGCGCCTGGACTGCTCGTTGGACAGTTGATCGGACGCTGGGGGAACTTTGTGAATCAGGAAGCCTACGGCGGTCCTGTGGAAGAATCATTTTTGACAGACAAGCTTCATCTGCCGGACTTTATTGTGAATCAAATGAACGTAGAAGGCGTATTCCACCACCCTGCGTTTTTGTATGAATCGATGTGGAGTCTCGTTGGTCTGGTCTTGCTGCTGGTTCTGCGTCGTCAGAAGTTTCTGCGTTCAGGCGAACTGTTCATGTCTTATTTCATCTGGTACTCTATCGGTCGCTTCTTTATTGAAGCTTTGCGTACGGACAGTCTGGGCTTCCAGGCTCCGCAGTGGGTTGCTTCACTAGTGAACGGGTTGTGGTCTCCAATGACTGCAATGGGCTTTGAACAAGGATATCTTGATCCTGCTTACGGTAACGTAAGAATCTCGCAACTGCTCGCGATTGGCATCATTATTGTTGCTGTTGTATTCATTGTGGTGAGAAGAGTGACAGGTAAAGCAGATGTTCGTTATAGTGATCCGATTGTATCGTCCAAAGTTACCTCAGATGATATGGAGCATACGGGAACAGTTGCTGGCAAAGAGAATAAGGTAACACCTCCAGCCAAAGATGAATCCAAGCAAGTTGATGATAAAAAGGAGTAATGCAACATGATTGACACGGTATTGTTTGATCTGGATGGAACGATTATTGATACCAATGAGTTGATTATCAGCTCATTCCAGCATGTCATGGGGGGATGGGAGCATTCAGCTCCATGGACACGGGAACAGATCATTCCACATATGGGTGGCACACTGGAGCAGCAAATGCGCACTTTCTCTGGCCAGGAGGAAGTCTCCGAGTACGTGAAAGGTTACCGTGCTTATAATGATATCCATCATGAAGCGATGGTTAGACCATTTCCACATGTTATTGAGGTAGTAGAGGCGCTGCATCAGGCAGGCATTGTGATGGGTGTGGTCACAACCAAGATTCGTCCATCTACATTAAAGGTGTTGGAGCGTTTTGACCTATTGAAGTATATGAAGACGATTGTAACAGTGACCGATGTGACGAATCCGAAGCCGCACGCTGAACCTGTACTGAAAGCGATGACGGAACTGGGTGCAGATCCTGCCAAAACGTTAATGGTGGGTGACAGTCCAGTGGATATCCAATCGGCACAGAATGCGGGCGCACTCTCGGCGGGGGTTGCATGGTCTCTTAAAGGAGAAACAATCCTGAACGGATATGGACCCGACTATATGTTGCATGACATGAGAGACTTGTTGAAACTCATCCGTATTGAAACGGGACGTTCATGAGAAAAGTAACCCGCTATCCGGTAGAGGACCAGAATGCACTTTGGCATATCTACAAGACAGTGAGTCCGTGGAAGGGCGTTCGTAATTTTATCTGGATCCAGTTGTCACGTTATTGTCCAATCCTATCGGTGAAGAACTGGATTTACCGCCGAATGCTCGGTATGAAGGTGGGAAAACACACAGCCTTTGGCCTGATGGTGATGGTGGATGTGTTTTTTCCGGAGAAAATAACGGTTGGCGAAAACTCGGTCATCGGTTACAACACAACGATTCTCGCTCATGAGTATCTCATTAAGGAGTACAGGCTCGGTGAGGTGATTATCGGGGAAAATGTACTAATTGGTGCTAACACAACGATACTTCCCGGGGTAACCATAGGAGATGGAGCCGTTGTGGCTGCTGGAGCAGTCGTACATAAGGATGTTGCACCAGGAGCTTTTGTTGGAGGTAATCCACTGCGTGATTTATCCCGCGCGGCAGCTTCTACGGAAGAAACTGTCTTTAACACGGATGATTCTTCTCAGGGTAGTGTGCATTGAGTCAATAAAGTAATGAATGAAGATGAATCAATGAAGATGATTCGAAGTAAAAAGCTGCTGACGGCAGCTTTTTTCGTATATAAATACCGATTGGCGAGCGTTACGTTGTGTATATAAAACGATATGTCGATCCAAGGGCAATCAAGCTTTGGTATTGTTGACGGTAGTGCGGATTTCATGTTATCATATCCCATATCCTTTAGTTTGTTAGCACTTTACCATGTGAAAGTATTCTTGGAGAAATGAAGCATGATAAGGATTGGAATAAACCAATAGTTGAAGGCTTATGCGATAATACTGTGATTCAGGTTTATAAGATAGAATGGGGATTTACACTACATAAATCCTGTTGAAATAGAACGAGTGCAACTCTTAAATTACTGACTCGGGGTGAATATTACCAATGTCCAAACCAAAAGGTTTTGAAAAACCGACCGGATTCCGCGACTATACACCACATGTAGTATCCAAGCTGCGGACGATTGAACGCAATGTACTGGAATGTATGGAACGCTGGGGTTACCGTCAGATTATCACACCAACGATTGAATATTACGATACGGTAGGTGTGGCAAGCTCTACATCAGATCGTAAATTATTTAAATTGCTAAACAGCAGGGGAACCACACTGGTACTCAGATCGGATCTAACGGCTCCTATTGCACGCGTCGTTTCATCCATGCTCAAAGATGAGCAGTTGCCGCTGCGTCTGTCCTATCATGCGAACGTATTCCGTTCTATTGAAGAGGAAGCTGGGCGTGAAGCTGAATTTTTCCAGACGGGCGTGGAGTTGGTTGGAGACGACTCACCTGAGGCGGATGCAGAAGTCGTTGCGCTTGCGATCGCCTCTTTGCAGGCAGCGGGCGTGTCTTCTTTTAAAATAGCAATGGGTCATATGGGATTCCTGAACGGATTACTGGAGGAAGTGATTCCAGGCCAGACCGCTGAGCAGGAGCAATTGAAGGAAGGGTTGCTCGGACGTGATTATGTCGGCTATCGCCAGTCAATTGAAGCATTGAATCTGGAGCCTAAGTTGAAAGAACAGCTTGAAGCGATCCTGCGTCTGCGTGGTGGTAAGGAAGTATGCACACATGCGGTAGAGCTAAGTTCAAGTGCTGAAGCAGCACAGTCGATTGCACATCTGTGTGCCGTATTCGAAGTGTTGGAGGCGTACGGTGTATCCGAGCATGTGCTGATTGATCTGACGATGATCGGTGATTTCTCCTATTATACGGGCATGACCTTTGAAGGGTATGCAGCCGAACTGGGATCTCCGGTATGTAGCGGCGGACGGTATGATAATCTGTTACAACAGTTTGGTCGTTCATTGCCAGCTACAGGATTTGCACTGAAAACGAACCGTATTATTGATGGTGTTCATGGCATTACGATTGAAGAGAAAAAACCGATACTTATCCAATATACCCCGAAACGTCGGGCTGAGGCACTAACAGAAGCGGCAAGATTACGCAGTATGGGACAAAATGTAGTGACACTCCTTCTTCCTGAAGATGGGGTTGGGGCAAGTGCCGTATCGGTTGAAGCAAGAACCGCTCAGGCTGAGCAGGTTATTACTTACGGATCTGAAGAAGGAGGACGCTGAGATGTCGGATATTCTGAAGGTGGCCATGCCGAAGGGCCGAATCTACAAAAAAGCCTCCAAATTGTTTCGTGAAGCGGGGCTGGATATTCCAGAAGACGTGGACGATACACGCAGATTGGTCATCGAAGTACCGGAAGCGGGAATGGAATTCATTATGGCGAAGCCAGTAGATGTTCCAACGTACGTGGAGTACGGTGTTGCCGATATCGGAATTGTTGGTAAAGACGTGCTGCTAGAGGAAGATCGGGATGTGTACGAACTGTTGAATCTGGGAATCGCTCAGTGCCGTATGTCTGTGATCGGACTTCCAGACTGGAAGCCAGGCATCCAGCAACGTGTTGCAACGAAGTATCCAAGGATTGCTTCACAGTATTTTCGGGAGCAGGGGCAGCAGGTCGAGGTGATCAAGCTGAATGGTTCCATTGAGCTAGCGCCCCTGATTGGTCTGGCAGACCGGATTGTCGATCTGGTGGAGACAGGTCAGACACTGCGCGAGAACGGATTGGTGGAGATGACAGGCATTCTGGACATCACCAGCCGTCTTATCGCCAATCGGGTAAGTTATCGGATGAAAAATGCACGAATCCAGGCTTTATGTGATGCACTTCAGCAGGTCATTCCAGCATCGAATGAGATTTCGGCGGGAAGCTTTCGGGGATAAACTACTGCGTCAGAAATATAGATGAGAAACATGTAAAGCAGAAGCAGAAGCAAAAGCAAGAGTAAGAGACACAAAAAGGAAACGAATCGGCCACAAAAAGGCAGGCATTACAGAGGATGAGGAGGTTGTACGTATGAAAATTGTACCTGCACGGGAGTTTGATCTGAAGCGGGAAGTGGAGTATGGCACGCCGGAGCAAAATGAAACGGTACGGCGTATTGTCAGCGACATTCGCCGTGAGGGTGATACGGCACTGCTGCGTTACACGGAGCAGCTGGACCGCACAAAGCTGACGGCCGCGGAATTGCGCGTGCCGCAGGAAGAGCTACAGGCGGCTTATGCAGCCGTGGAGCCATCCTTTGTGACGGCGATTCGGCAAGCCGCCGCCAACATTCGTGCGTTTCATGAGAAACAGAAACGCAACTCGTGGATGGATTGGCAGCCGGACGGCAGCCTGCTGGGCCAGGTCATCCGACCGCTGAAGCGGGTCGGCGTCTATGTACCTGGCGGCAAAGCAGCGTATCCATCGTCTGTGCTGATGAATGTGATTCCGGCACAGGTGGCAGGCGTGCCGGAGATTGTTCTCGTGACGCCGCCGTCAACGAACGGTGGCGAAGGTATTAACCCGTACATCCTCGTTGCTGCTGCGGAAGCAGGCGTGAGCGAGATGTACCGGGTTGGCGGCGCTCAAGCCATCGCCGCCCTGGCTTACGGCACGGAGAGTATTGCACCGGTCGACAAGATCTGTGGACCGGGCAATATTTACGTGGCGCTCGCGAAGCGCGAGGTGTACGGGGCGGTCGATATCGACAGTATCGCCGGGCCGAGTGAGATTGTGGTGCTCGCCGATGATACGGCGAATCCGGTGTACGTCGCCGCCGACCTGTTGTCGCAGGCGGAACATGACGAGATGGCATCGGCCATTCTCGTCACGAATTCGGCCACGCTGGCGGAAGCCGTGCAGGGCGAAGTGCAGCGGCAGCTTGAAGTGCTGCCGCGGCGTGATATCGCTGCTGCTTCCGTGGAGCAGTATGGCGCTATTATTGTAGTCGATTCCATCGATGAGGGAATTGACGTGGTGAACCGGCTCGCACCGGAGCATCTGGAGATCATGGTGCAGGAGCCGATGGCTTACGCTGGCCGGATCGAAAATGCCGGTGCGATCTTCCTCGGCCCATACAGCTCGGAGCCGGTAGGGGATTACTTTGCCGGACCGAATCATATTATTCCAACCAATGGAACCGCGCGATTCAGTTCACCGGTGGATGTGGATGATTTTATCAAGAAATCGAGTCTGATCTATTATAGTAAAGAAGCGCTGCTGCAGAACGGAGCGGCTATTATAGAGTTGGCCCGCCATGAGGGTCTTGAAGGGCATGCCCGTGCAATTGCTGTACGGTTAGAACAGGAAGGAAAGGCGGAATCGGACAATGGATAAGCAAAATAATGGTGTGGAACTTGAAAACAAAGGTGCAGTGCGCCAAGCAGAGGTTGACCGCAAAACAAACGAGACCAATATCCAATTGGCCTTTAATGTAGATGGAACAGGACAATCCACGATTGAAACGGATGTACCTTTCCTGAACCATATGCTGGATCTGTTCACCAAGCACGGACAATTCGACCTGAACGTGCAGGCTCGCGGAGATATTGATATCGACGATCATCACACGGTTGAAGACATCGGAATCTGTCTGGGACAGACGTTGCGAGAAGCGTTGGGTGACAAACGCGGTATTAAGCGTTACGCCAGTGTTTTTGTACCAATGGACGAGGCACTCGCTCAGGTCATTATTGATGTGAGCAACCGACCTCACTTTGAATACCGTGCAGAATACCCTTCCCAACAGGTAGGCAGTTTCTCCACGGAGCTGGTACATGAATTCCTGTGGAAATTGGCGCTCGAAGCTCGAATTACGTTACATGTCATTGTGCACTATGGTCAGAACACCCACCACATGATTGAAGCGATCTTTAAGGCGCTGGGACGTGCACTGGATGAAGCAACGATGATTGATCCACGTGTAACGGGTGTGCCTTCCACGAAGGGAGTGCTGTAGACGATGGCGATTGCAATTGTCGATTACGGTATGGGTAACCTGCACAGCGTCGGCAAAGCGGTCGAACGTCTTGGCTACGAAGCGCTGGTCACGGGTGACCGGGAAGAGATTCTTGGCGCAGATGGTGTCATTCTGCCAGGCGTAGGTGCTTTTGGTGATGCGATGGTTCATCTGCGGGAGAGTGGACTGGATACGGTGGTGAAGGAAGCCGCTGCCGGGTCCAAGCCACTGCTCGGTATCTGTCTGGGCATGCAATTGTTATTCAGCTCAAGTGAAGAGCATGGGGAGCATGAGGGACTGGATATTTTGCCAGGTAAAGTGGTGCGATTCGCACCAGGAGAGCTGAAAGTTCCTCATATGGGATGGAACCGTTTGGAATTCCTGCACGCGGAAAATCCTCTATTTACGGGGCTTGAGGCAGGTCACGTCTATTTTGTCCATTCCTATCATGCGCTTACTGAAAACAGGGACGATCTGCTGGCGGTAACGGATTACGGACATCCAGTGACAGCCATTGTAGGCAGAGGATCCAACTTCGGCATGCAATTCCACCCGGAGAAAAGTGGAGAGCTTGGTATAAAGCTGCTCGGCAACTTTTTGGCTCTGACAGGAGCACCTGTACAAAGGTAAAACATCATCTCTTCTTAACTATAGAAAGCGTACAAATCTAATTCATATTCAGGAGGCCTTGTATGTCATCTTTTATCCTATATCCGGCGATTGATATCCGGGACGGCAAATGTGTAAGACTGGTGCAGGGAGATTATAATCAGGAGACCGTGTATAACGATGACCCGGTTCAAGTGGCTCTATCCTGGGAGAAACAAGGCGGTACATTTGTCCATCTGGTGGATCTGGATGGTGCGAAAGCGGGTCATCCTGTTAACGATGAGCTGATCGGGCGGATTGCGTCGGCTGTGAACGTACCTGTTCAGGTGGGCGGCGGACTTCGTACGGTAGCGGATGTAGAACGTTTGCTGGGTCTGGGTGTTAGCCGGCTGATCATTGGAACAGCAGCGATTGAGGATCGTGCTTTTACAGAGGAAGTACTGGGACGTTACGGCGACAAAGTGGCAATTGGCATCGACGCTCGTAATGGTTACGTGGCAACCCGCGGATGGCTTGAAACATCGGAAGTACAGGCAGAGGTGCTCGCGAAGGAACTGGCGGCATATGGCGCAGAAACGTTTATCTTTACGGATATATCCCGTGATGGCATGATGCAGGGTCCTAACGTAGAAGCGATTGTATCTCTTGCCAAGGCGAGCGGACGGACGGTTATTGCTTCCGGTGGTGTAAGTGTGATGGATGATCTGCTTCGTCTGAGTTGTCATGCAGATGATGGTGTTGGTGGAGCGATCGTGGGTAAAGCGCTGTATACTGGGAGTATCGATCTGTCTGAAGCAGTACGTGCGGTAAACAAGTAAAGGATATTCGGGTAGAGAGGAAGAGGTAGCATGCTGGCAAAAAGAATCATCCCCTGTCTGGACGTGAAGGACGGCCGGGTCGTCAAAGGCGTCAACTTCGTTAATCTCCGCGATGCGGGTGATCCGGTAGAGCTGGCGGCGCTATATGACCGCGAGGGCGCGGACGAATTGGTCTTTCTCGA
This sequence comes from Paenibacillus sp. FSL H3-0457, assembly GCF_037981725.1. Classification (NCBI taxonomy): domain Bacteria; kingdom Bacillati; phylum Bacillota; class Bacilli; order Caryophanales; family Paenibacillaceae; genus Paenibacillus; species Paenibacillus sp. FSL H3-0457. Next base: position 158,643 of record NZ_CP150283.1, read on the forward strand.
TATCTCCGCTTCAGTGGAAGGTCGCGAAACGATGGAAGAAGTCGTGCGGCAGACAGCAGGCGAGATCGCTATTCCCTTTACGGTAGGTGGTGGCATCTCCAAGGTAGAGGACATGAAGCGGATTCTCCGTGCAGGAGCGGATAAAATTGCAGTGAATACAGCCGCGGTACTTAATCCGCAGTTGATTGCAGATGGTGCACGTCGCTTTGGCTCGCAGTGTATCGTGGTAGCGATCGATGCCAAGTATAACGAAGCTTGGGGCGAATGGGAAGTCTATACCCATGGTGGACGGAAACCATCCGGGATCAAGGCGCTGGAATGGGTTAAACAGGCTGAGAGCTTGGGCGCGGGGGAGATTCTTCTCACAAGTATGGACGCGGACGGAACAAAAGACGGCTTTGATCTGAAGCTGACGGCAGCGGTATCCGAATCTGTGCGTATTCCAGTCATCGCATCGGGCGGTGCGGGCAAGGAATCTCATTTCTATGATGTATTTACCACAGGCAAAGCGGACGCAGGGCTGGCCGCAACGATTTTCCATTACAAAGAAATCGCCGTACCGGCGTTAAAACAACATTTGAGAGAACAAGGGGTGGAGATCCGTGACTAAAGTGAGCGATGAAATCAAGGAACAGTTGTCCTTGGAACAGGTTGTGGAACACATTCGTTGGAGTGACGGTTTGGTTCCTGCCATTGTGCAGGATGTGGATACTCGTGAAGTTTTAATGATGGCTTATATGAATCGCGAATCCCTGAAGTTGTCGCTGGAATCCGGTGAGACCTGGTTCTGGTCACGCTCGCGTCAGGAGTTGTGGCATAAAGGGGCAACATCTGGCAACGTGCAGACGATTACTTCCCTAAAATATGATTGTGACGGCGATACCTTGTTGGTTGAGGTGAAACCGAACGGTCCGGCTTGCCATACAGGGGCGGTAACTTGTTTCCATAATGAAATCATTGGTTTGCCAGAGAAATCGGCTGACAAGGCTTCGGATGAAGCGGGTGCGGCATCTGCTTCTGCAAGTTCCGGTTCCGAAAGTCGCTTTGAGGTATTGGCTGAACTGGAATCCGTTATTGCAGAGCGTGAACGTGAGCGTCCTGAGGGTGCATATACAACGTATCTGTTTGATAAAGGTGTAGACAAAATACTGAAAAAAATCGGTGAAGAAGCGTCCGAGACAATCATCGCCGCCAAAAATAAAGATAATGACGAGCTTCGTCTGGAAGTCAGTGACCTGATGTATCACCTGCTCGTCCTGTTACAAGAGCGCAAGCTACCGCTGGACGACATTATGTCAGAGCTGAGCCGCCGTCATGAACGGCCTCGCCGCGATTAGGAGGCGAGCTACGTGCGTATAGACTATCATACACACCATGAGCGGTGTGGACATGCCGTGGGCAAACTGGAAGAGTACGTGCAGCGTGGTGTGGAGATCGGACTATCCCAGATTGGATTGTCCGATCACATGCCATTGTTGCATGTCGATCCGGCTCAATATTATCCGGAAATGGCGATGCCTATGGATGAACTGCCGCGTTATGTAGAGGAGTGTTTCTCCCTGAAAGAACGTTACCGTGGTCAGATTGACGTACGTGTTGGTCTGGAAGGTGACTATATTGAAGGCTGGGAAACAGAGATCCGTGCAATCATTGAGCGTTATCCATGGGATTATGTGATTGGCTCTGTGCATTTTCTTGGGGAATGGGACATTACGGATTTCCGCCAGACCCATCACTGGGAGGGCAAAGACATCCTTGAAGTATATCGTCAGTACTACGATGCCGTAAGCAAGGCAGCCGCCACGGGGATGTACGATATTATGGGCCATACGGATGTCATTAAACGGTTTGGCTTTGTTCCTTCAACAGAGCAGACAGAAGAACGTATCTCACTGGAGAACGCAGCGTTGCAGGCTATTGCCAAAAGTGGCTGCGCCATGGAGCTGAATGCTTCCGGGTTATCGAAGCCTTGTGCCGAGATGTTCCCTAGTCGCAGAATGTTGACGGAAGCCATTCGAATGGGTATTCCATTAACCATGGGCTCTGATGCACATGACCCAATGAAGCTGGGCGATTATTTGCGTGAAGCTGAAGCACTTTTACATGAGTTGGGCTGTACGGAAGTCGCTGTTTTTGAAGGCCGTCATCGCTCGTTCATTCCTTTAAATGTATAAGCCATTAGAGTATAATGAGGGTAGGAAATAACCTTTTAGAGGTAGTTCAAAAAGTCCGCCTTTGATTACGAAGGATGCCTAATGGCATCTTCAGCATCGAAGCTGGAATTCAGCCGAAATAGGTGGATGCTTACGAAGTATGTTTCCTCTGGAAACATTGTGGTTGCTCACGTAGTTTTGCCTACGCTCCGCTACTCCATTTCTAGCTTTATCCCATCTTCTCGGTACCGAAAACCGGTCTTTTTGAACACTCGCTTTTAGATAAGGGATTATATAGGGACTTCAACCCTCGGGAGGGCATTATGCAGCATTCGTTACGTATTTTTTCCGGTTCATCGAACCCTAAGCTGGCAGAACAGGTATGTGACAAGCTGGGTGTACAACTGGGCAAGATCAAGCTGTCCAGGTTCAAGAGCGGAGAAATATACGTTCATTATGAAGAAACGATCCGTAATTGTGATGTGTTTCTGGTACAGTCGTTGTCTCATCCGATTAATGAGCTGTTTGTCGAGCTGTTGGTGATGATTGATGCCGCAAAGAGGGCTTCAGCGCGCACTGTGAACATCATTGTTCCGTATTACGGCTATGCTCGTCAAGAGCGCAAATCCGCTCCACGGGAACCGATCTCGGCCAAGATGGTAGCAGATGTATTAACTACGGCTGGCGCCAATCGAGTGGTAACGATCGACCTGCACGCAGCGGCCATTCAGGGATTCTTCAACATTCCGGTTGACCATATGACATCACTGGATCTGATTAGTGATTATCTGTTAAGCAAAGGAATCGAGAACCCTGTTGTCGTCTCCCCGGATGCGGGACGAGCATCGATGGCAGAGAAGCTGGCGAACCGTCTGGATTCTCCATTTGCCATTATGATCAAGAAACGTCCAAGCCATAATGAATCGGTGATTACCCATGTCATTGGTGATGTAGAAGGACGGACACCTATTATTATTGAGGATCTGATTGACACTGGAACAACCATTCTGAATGTTGTGGAAGGGTTGAAGGAACGTGGCTCCAAAAATGTATATGTATGTGCAACACACGGATTGTTCTCGGATGGGGCAGTAAGTAAATTGAATCACCCGTCAATTGAAGAGGTGGTCGTTACGGACTCGATCGCACTGCCAGATGACCACCCTGAATGCTTCAAAGTGTTACCTGTTGCGCCAATGCTGGCCCGCGCCGTACGCATTATTGTGGATGGTGGCTCCATGGCCACATTGTTTAAAGATTCTGGCATATAGAGCATCGAGGATATAACGTTGTGTTGCCAGATGAACTGTTCCGTGTCTGAGTTGTTGTCTGCTCAGCACGGTTTTTTTGTTTTTGCGCTTTGAATTCAATTCTTGCTTTGTTGCTCAGAGGCTTGTGCTATAATAACATAAAATCAGTTATGATAGCGTTATCATATAGTATTCAGCCCCTAAGGTGAGATGGATGCTGAACAGTAGAACCACGGCTGAGAACATTGGCATCGTGGAGTGAGGAGTGGGGTCTATTGTCGCGTACTTGGTATTATCGACTGTTGTTTTCGTATTTCCCTATTTTCTTTTTTACCATGACGATCCTTATTTTTATCGCATTTGTTTTCATAAATGACGTCTCTAGGGAAGAGACCAGAAAGGCAGATCGGATCTCCTCCAGTTACTTGGAGTCTACACTGGATCGTACGATCCGGGATATTGAGCTATCTGTGACCGAAACAGTACAGAACACACAAGCTTACAAGCTTTATTTTAATAACACCGTCCAGACCAGCTCGGACACGGTCTATTCAATTGCACAGAATTTGCGCGAACTGTCCAGTTCTTCTTCATGGATTCAATCCATCTATATCTACGACAAGAGAAACGACAGAGTTTTGACAGTAAGTGGCTCCAGAGAATCGGACAGCTTCTCGGATAAGGTGTGGATTGATCGGATTGTTAACGGGCCAATCGGGTCGGGCTGGCAACCAGTCCGGGAAATCGAGGTGGACTTTCAGCAACCTGTACGGGTACTGACAGTGAATAAGGGCATGCCTTTACCTTTTGGCTCCGAGGGTACACTGGTCATTAATATCAAGATGAGCAGTATTGAGCAAAGTGTGGATAGTATGGTTAATGGGCAACTTTCCTTTCTGACGATTACGGATCGTGAGGGCAAGATTGTGTATAATGCCCATTCCGATTATGAAGGCGCAGTGAATGGAAAGGAGCTAAACCATTTACCGCTAGACAGATTGGGCTGGACCCTGTCCAGTGGAATTAAGGCGGGCAACTTGTTTGGCTGGGTATCCGTAGTTTCCTACGTGTGGATTGTAATTGGAATGGTGACTGTTATCTGTGCCATCGTTTATATAGTCTATATTACTCGTCGTAACTATAAGCCTATTCAGATTATCATGAACCGGATTGAAGCTCATCAAATCCGTGCGTTGGAAAACTCAGGCACTCGGACCGATGAGATGAAGATGATTGATGGTGTTCTTGAGAATCTGATCAATCATATGATGGACTATGATAAGAAGAGCAGAGAGAACGCACTTTTACAACGCAGCAGGCTGTTTAATGCCTTACTGCTTGGGGAACATATGGATCAAGTTTCAGAGCAATTGAAGGATCTGTCTCCTTTTGATGAAGTGCATGACTCGTCCCGTTTTGCCGTTGTGGTTGGAGAAATCAACAAGTATGAAAAGGGGTTCCAGGAACGGTTTACGAGAGGTGAACAAAATACGCTGAAGTTTGCTTTGATGAACGTTCTGCAGGAACTATCACGTAATATGGGAGTACAGTGCTGGGCGGAATGGATCAGCGCAGATCGAGTAGCGATACTCTTTCTGTCCAAAGAAGATAGTGACAGTAACAGCTCGGATATGTCAGGGAAGATTCGCATTGTGGCAGAGGAATGTCAATCTTGGGTGGAACAGAATCTGCGTATTTCCCTTAGCTTTGGTATTGGGCCTATTGCTGAAGGCATAGGATCGATTCGGGATTCCTATGCAGCAGCCGAGACGGTAATGCAACGCAAGCTTTTGATGAATGGTGACGTGGGGCAAGCCGAGTGCGGAGAGCATCAGCATCCTTTGCTGGATACTTACACTTACCTGCAGATGATTGCCGACTTTGTTAAACGATTCCGCATGTCGAGTGTTCAGTGGCGTGATCAACTGGAAGAGATTTTCACAGCATTTGAGCGAAATAAACTGCCAGATGACGAGATTCGCTCTCTCATCCAGGCGATGTTACAGATGCTCAGTAGAGAAGTCGCAATGATGTCAGAGAAGCTGCAAGAAGAGCTGTCAGAAGAGAACATTAACAAGTGGCTCAAGTTGATGGAAGAGGCAGAGACACTTGAGGATATCAAAGGCCTTCTGTTTGATAATCTGACGGATCTGTTCAGAACCTATGTGTCGGTCACTGAAACCAAGAGTTACAAAGCAATGGTTAACGAAATGAAAGCCTATATTGAAGAACAGTTTGCTAATCCAGATCTTTCATTGAAACATCTGAGTGATCGATTTCAGATTACGGGCAAACATGCGAGTTATTTGTTTAAGACCGAATTCAACATGAAGTTTGTTGATTTTGTTACAGAGCTTCGCATGAAGGAGGCCGAACAGCTTCTGTTAAAAACGGATCATTCCTTGCAGGACATTGCTTTGAAAGTAGGATACGCGAACGGGATTACTTTAGGCCGTGTGTTTAAACGGGTGATGGGTATTACACCAGGGGATTATCGTCGTTTGAAACGTGAACACCTTGATCTCGAAGAATGACAAGAATATAGATGTTCATGGCTTAAGTAAATACAGGGTGAGTTTTAGGCAGTCGCTCTTCACTGAGAGAGCGGACAGTCTGGGATTCACCCTGTTTGTATTATTCAGTTATAAACTGAAAGGGAAGTAACTACTTGTGTGCGAGATTACAAGGACATCCCCACTTTTTTCTATTTACGATTATAAGCAGTATGTGAAAATGGTTTATCCGAATATGAGCAGAGTGTTCTGTGTCAGAGGGGGCAGACTAGCACTAAAGCCTTTAGTAGCAAGGGGTTGGAAAATAGTCAGTCTGCGATAATAATCAGAGTGTATAAACCATAATTCGTATGTAAACGCTTACGAAACTAGTTTATTGTAAGAAAGACGAGAGATGTGGAATACTCAGAGCAAGCTTTTAAAAACATTCACGCAAAGCCAAAGGGGATGAACGGAATGACAAGAAAAGGGAGTCTAAAGAAGTTGATGGGTTTGGCGCTTACAGCAGTAATGGGCGTCTCACTACTTGCGGGGTGCTCATCTGCTGATAACAAATCAGCAGAAGGTGGGGCATCTGGCGATGGAAAACGCGTCACATTAAAGGTGGAGCTTTTCGACCGTGGTAAAACACCTTCTCAGTACACGATCTCAAATAACTTTATCTCTCAAATGATTCAAAAGAATTTTGGTGATCCGAACAACATTGACGTACAGTTCGTACCTGTTCAACGTTCTGAGGAAGTAACCAAGCTGAATGTCCTGATGGCTAGTGCTTCGGACGTTCCGGATATTGTCTTCGTTTATGACTCCAGCGTGTTTTACCGCTATGCACAACAAGGCGGGTTGACAGATGTAGGTGATCTGATTAATCAGTATGGACCGAATCTGAAAAAGTTTTTGGGCGAAGATACATTAAAGTTTGGTCAAGTGGAGGGACAGCAGTTTGCTATACCGGGTAAACGTGCGATTACAGCGCGGTACAGCTCCTTCATTCGTCAAGATTGGTTAGATAAGCTGGGAATGCCAGCACCTCAAACAACAGATGAGTTGTATAACACAGTGAAAGCTTTTAAAGAAAAAGATCCTGGCAATGTGGGAAGTCAAAACATTCCTATGGGTTTTGCGCTTGCACCAGCTTCCTATGAACCACTCATCTATTCTTTCATTAAGCCAATCGCTGGTGATAAGACTTATGCTCAACGCTATGAACTGCCTCTGCATGAAGGATTCAAAGAATCCATGCAGTTCTTGAACAAGCTATACAACGAAGGATTGATCAGTAAGGATTTCAGCTTGGATAAGGATAAAACCCAGTTAAACAAAGACGTTGCAAATGGAAATACTGGTTTCTTCTCTGAAGATGTGGACTCTATTTTCTGGCCAGATGGATCTTATGATCTTTTGAAAACAAACAAACCGGACAGCAACTTGGCTCCGCTCGATGCATACACCAATGCGAATGCTGATGGAAAACATATCAAGTCTCGTTATGGTTCGAATGGTATGTACATCATGATTCCGAAGAGCAGCGAACGTGCGGCAGAAGCAATTAAATATCTGGATTGGATGGCTTCCGATAAAAACCTCACTGCCATTTATGATGGTGTGGAAGGCGAGAACTATGATCTGGTAGACGGCATTCCGGTTGCTAAAGCAGACGCTACTCAAGAAGCAAAAGATCGTCTGTTCAATGCAGGAGATACCGCAATTATTTCGAACGGTAAAAACCTTGGTGATCAAGCACAAAATGAAAAAGCTTGGATCATGGGATTCCCTCCAGCGAATCAGGAAATTTTGAAAAAAGCACTTGAAGTTGCAAACACAGATACTGTTGGACCAATTGTCTTCAGCAAGCCAATTCAGACAGAGATGAAGTATAGCACAGCACTGACAGATAAATTGGACGTTATTATCGTAAAAACAGCGATGGCAAAACCTGAAGAATTCGATGCTGTATTTGAAAAAGAAATGGCTGACTACATGTCCTTGGGTGGAACAGAGCTGAAAAAAGAATTGGAAGCTGCTGAACAATAAGTTTGAACAAAATGTGTGTAAATTGAAGTGTTTCGATGAAGCCTGTGCCGTCTCTTGGATGGCGGCATAGCGTTTCTTCGTTTGTGAGGAGGAGAGAGAGACATGACCACATACTTGAAGAGATACTGGCAACTGTATGCGCTAATTTCACTACCCCTTATTTATTTTATCATTTTCCGATACGGACCAATGTACGGTGTGCAGATCGCTTTTAAAGACTTTAACCTGTTTCAAGGTATTAACGGTAGTGAATGGATCGGTTTTGATGCTTTTCGCGAGGTATTCGCAATGCCGGACTTCTACACTACGCTACGTAACACATTTATGCTGAATTTTCTTGATCTGATCGTTTCATTCCCTGCTCCAATCATTCTGGCCATTATGCTCTATGAGGTAAGGTTTAAATGGTTTAAGAAAATTTCACAGACCATTTTGTACATTCCTCACTTTATCTCCTGGGTTATCATCGGGGGAATTGTATACCAATTGTTTGGTAATCAATCCGGTATGGTAAACGGTATTCTGGAAAGTATGGGCCTAAATTCAATTCCGTTTTTGACAGAGAAAAACCCTTGGCTTGTTACTTACCTGTTCACAGGTGTGTGGCAAAGTGCTGGGTGGGGAACCATTCTATATCTGGCTGCATTAACCGGCGTTAACAAGGAATTGTTCGAAGCAGCTGAGATTGATGGTGCAACGCGGCTGAAGAGAATCTGGCATATTACACTGCCAAGTATTAAACCAACCATTGTAACCTTGCTTATCCTTAATCTCGGAAATATGGTCAGCATCGGTTTTGACCGGCCTTATGTTATTGGTAATACGGCTGTTCGTGAATATTCCGATGTACTCAGTACCTTTGTATACAGAATGGGTATACAGTCTGGACAGTATACACTTGCAACGGTTGTCGGCTTATTCCAGGCTGTTGTCGGATTGATCTTTGTACTCGGCTCAAACTATATCTCGAAGAAAACAACCGGTGAAGGAATACTATAATTTTAGGGAAATAATAAAATTTGTTACATTTGGTTTGTTGAACGTATAGACCATCAGTAAAGGAGTTGTGCGCAGATGAGTGACCGCACCTCGAACCGGATTTTTGATATTGTCAATGTCTCCTTTATCACCTTATTTGTTATATTCTGTCTTGCTCCGTTTCTGCACACGATTGCGATATCGCTAAGTTCGAACCGGGCCATTACATCAGGTGAAGTAACCATCTTCCCAAAGGAATTTAACTGGGATGCATATGGGCAAGTATTTTCGGATCATTCCATGATCTATTCACTAGGCTTCACCACGGTTCTTACGATAGCTACGACAGCGCTGTGCATGTTGTTTACCATTGCTGCAGCGTACCCGCTCACGAAGAAAAAATTAAAAGGTCGCAAAATGTTTATGTACGTCATCATCATCACCATGTTCTTCAGCGGAGGGATTATTCCCGAATATTTGCTGATTCGTGACCTGCATTTGCTGAATTCCGTTTGGGCTTTGATTCTACCAGGATTAGTGAGTCCGTTTAACTTGATTATCCTGATCTCCTTCTTCCGTGGGATACCGGAGAGCTTAGAAGAATCGGCTGAGATCGACGGAAGCTCACATGTACACACGCTCTTTAAAATTATTCTGCCATTATCCATGCCAGTAATCGCTACACTCAGTTTGTTCTATGCGGTTGGACGCTGGAATGGTTTTCAGGATTCCCTGATGTACATCACGGATCCGAAGCTATATCCACTTCAACTAAAGCTCTATCAAATGGTACAGAACAACATGGTTAGTGAGCTTACATTAATGGAAGGTGCCAACCGGACCAGATTAACTCCAGAGAGTCTTAAGGCTGCAACGGTCGTGTTCGCAACAGTACCTATCCTACTGGTATATCCATGGTTGCAAAAGTATTTCGTCAGCGGTGCGATGCTGGGAGCGGTTAAAGGATAATTTTGGGTGATCCCCGTACACACAAGAACTGATACCAGGGGAAGGAGAAGGAAATGAATATGCAGGGAGAAGACAAGGGCGAATACTCATTCTCGACATGTTGGAACATCAGGAAACATCCCATAGGGGAAGATATGATTCGGGAGATTGCGGATCTCGGCTTTCGTCGGGTGGAGCTCAATTATAATGTGACGAAGGAGATGCTTACGACGATTGAGCCCATGATTGAGCGTGGAGAGATCGGAATTTCTAGTGTCCACAACACCTTTCCACATGACCCTGATCCAGACTACGGTACGGATTCCATCTTGCTCGGCTTCGAAGATGAAGTGAAACGTAAACGGGCGATCGAATTGCTGGTAGAGTCGGCTGAATATGCCCAACGTTATGGTGGAGAAGCAGTTGTTGTACACCCGGGAGAGGTACCTTTTCCTGAGGATATCAGCAAAGACCTTGGAAAGATCTATAACGAGGAAGGTCCGGATTCACCGAAGTATCACAGCAAATGGGCTGAATTGATGGAGCGGCGGGAAGCTCTCAGTTCAGGGTATGTAGAGAAAATTATTGCCAGTCTGGATGAGGTATGTAATCGGGCGGCAGCTAAAGGTCTGGATGTTCGTTTTGGTATCGAGACGAGATCCAGACCACAACAGATTCCTACCCTTGCCGAAGCCAAGACTATCATCACAGCTCTCAAAGGGGCTCCGGTTGGTATCTGGTACGATACAGGTCATGCCATCATGATGGACCGAATGGGCCTTTATGACAGTGTGGGAGAAATGCAAGGCCTGATGGATGATATCGTAGGGGTCCATATTCATGAGACACTTGGTCTCTCTGACCACTGGTGCCCGTATGTACACAGTAAGGATATGAACTTCTATGATGCCTATCTGCCGATGATTCGCCGCGCACAGGTGAAGGTGTATGAGTTGAAGTCTGCCTGTAAGGCAGAAGAGATCCATGAGAGTCATGACTTGCTTATGAAGAAGCTTGGAGTGACAGAGTAGGCGCGGTGATGTGGGAAACAGTTTGCATGTTCACAGCATGTGTTTAACGACTGTTTTCTCAGTGACGGAGACCCATAAATATGTAGTAAAACAAGCACAGATTTTCTAGCGACTTTTGTAGAAATATGATATATACTGACGAGAAAAATGAACTCACCTACGGGCGGTATGAGTAGGCTTCCGGTCTGAATTGAAGGCACTGAAGCAACATACTCCGCACATCGGGAGAATGCATTGGTATGGAGGGGACTGCACATGTACAAACAACTGGTGGACAGTAATGACAGAGCGGTAGAAAGAGGCATATCCCGGCAGATGCTTGACCCGGAAAGCCGTTACTATGGAGGGACAATTGATCCCTTCACAGGTGTTGCCTGGGTCAACCATACGACTGGAACGCCCACGGATATGTGTTACTGGGGAGCTGCGCTCTCCAATCCGGACTCTATCTACTACCGGGATGAATCGTTGTTAAATCGACTGCTGTTAGCTACGGAATTTGTACTCCGCTTCCAGCATGAAGACGGTTCAATATCGCCTGGCTGGACCAATTACCATTCCCCTCCAGATACTGCATTTGTCGTTGTAGGGTATTCACAGTTGTATCAGCTTCTTCAGCAACAAGAATGGGAGCCGCTTCAACCTGTATTGAACAATATGAGGCTGTTTCTGGAACGGACAATCCCAACCATGCTTACGGGAGGTTGTCATACGCCCAATCATCGCTGGGTGCTATGTGCGGCGCTTGGTTTCCTGCATGAAATATTTGATCTGGAGGAAGCTGTGCAGCGCGCAGAGCAGTGGATGGATGAAGGCATGGATATTACACCCGATGGGGAGTGGACAGAACGGAGCAATGGGATATACAGCGCAGTTAGCGACATCATGTTAATTCATGCTGCGCGCCTGCTCAATCGTCCTGAACTGCTGGAACCAGTGAGGCTTAATCTCCGCATGATGGTGTATCTTGTCCATCCAACGGGTGAAATTGTTACGGATTATTCAGGGCGACAGGATCTGGGCAGTGTTCATGATCTGTCACCTTATTATCTGCCTTATGCCATTTTGGCTCGGCTGGACGGTGATCCACTCTTAGCCGGTATGGCAGCCTGGGCTGGAGATACATTGACAGATCCGGGAGTATGTTCGGTGAATACGCTCATTCGATTAATGCTTGAGCCGGAGCTTCAACAGACCAATGACACACGTGATGCATTACCGGAACAGTATGAGGTCATGCTGAATGAACATTTTGTACGGGGAGAATATCTGGAGCAGATGGACGCAGTAGGGCATCACGGTCGTATTTCGCACAGTCGGATGCATACGGATTTTGGTGCTCCGGTAGCCCGAATTCGGGATGATGCTACAAGTGTGACTGTGATGACAGAAGTTCCTTCTTTCTTCGCGCTTCGTCATGGCAAGGTACGCCTGCTGGCTGTGCAACTGGCCTCTTACTTTAATCCAGGGTATGTACCTATGCAGCAAATGACGAGGCTGTCCGAAGGCTATCGACTAACTGGTGAGCAGAAAAAAGGTTATTACGGCCCAATCCCTGCGAACCTGCTGCCAGAATCGGCTGCATCAGATATAAGTCCATGGTATTTGTTACCTCATCAGAGTCGTCAGCTTACTCATGAGCAGACATTCCGTGTAGGAGCAGAATTACAGCCAACGGAAAACGGCTGGAACATGCATCTATCTGGACAGGAACCGGAGGACATTATGATGCAGTTATCCTTTGTATTCGGAAGCGAAGGTGAGCTGACCTGTGAGGACGCGATTGAAACGAGTGAGGGTCACTATTTGTGGAAAGGCGGTACATTACGCTATACCTGCGGAGAAGACTGGCTGGAGATCACCGGGGGCGAACTGGGTCATCTGGCGGCAACGGTACGTGAGGCAAAACTGCCGGACAAGTGTAAGGTTGTGCTGGTCAATTTCATGACGCCGTTTGATAAAACCCTTCATATTTCACTTTCTCCTTCGATGGCGTCGAAGATCTAGATTTATTAGATATTTAAGCCATAACAGTTAGAAGACCGAGCCCAAATGCTCGGTCTTCTTTTTTTACGAATGACGAATGACTGCAATTAACGTTCTAAAATGATATTCCCACTGTCGAGCTCAGTCCAGTAATGTATGAACTAGTATCATTTCAGTTGCTCTAACGCAGTTTCGATTGGTTTAGTGAACAGAGGATCATCTTTGGTTTTGCTCCAATAAACGATAAGAACATTTCCTTTCTCATATAGAAAAGGGAATGTTGTAAATTGGGCGCTTTCCATGTGTTTATTGAATTCTTTTGTCCCGTTGATGCGATCCTTTTCAGAATTGAAAATATAAAAATGTATAAATTCAGGGCTATAATATGGTTCTTCTTCCACGGGCACTTCAACGGAGTAGACCTCAGGTACAACATCATTTAATTTCAAAGGATACCCGGTTATACCAAAGGACACTAAATCCAGTTCTTGAGACTCGAGCGCGCTCAGTACATCCTCTAATGTGAACTTATTTTCTATGTTGTCTATATCTTTTGAACATCCATTCAAAGCAAACAAGCAGATTAAGATGAATATAAGTGGTTTTATCTTTGAGATTCTCAATATAACATCCCCTTAAAATATTTATTTTTTATTACATACGTGAAAAAGAGGCTGACCGTCAGAGCTAATATACGTTGTTTGATTTTTAATGGAGATAAACTACTAAAAAGGACAATAAGGATAATAATACCATAGGCCACTCTCATTATAACCGGTCCGAATCCAGTTAGACGCCGCGTAACCGACAAGAATGTACTAATGCAATGCTACAAAGAGAGTCTATGGCAAGTGAGTGTAGGAGTCTCTAGGTAAACATGGTTTTCCTTTGAATAAACAACGCTCCAAGGTGATAGGTTTCCGCAAAATGGAATATCATCTTCTTTTGCATTTTTTTCATAAACGACATGAAACTACATATTGAGAAGTGGGCCTTAAGATGTGTTATACTGAAGAGTATGAATGAAATGCAAAGAGGAGGTGCCTTGGAAGATGAAGGGCAAGCTAGTGCGGGCTGAGGGACACCTTGCCAATATTATACCGATTCACTTGGATGCTTCTTTCTTCTTTGAAAGAGCTGTCCGCTCGCTGGACCGTAATCATGTCGACAAGGCATTAAAATATTTTCGCAAAGCTGTTGAATACGAACCGGAAAATCCGGTAAATCATTGTAATATGGCGGGTATATTATCGGAGAAGGGGGATTACGAAGCCTCCAATGCCATTCTGGCTAACGTGCTGGAAGTGGTAGATCCGTCGATGACGGAATGTTATTTTTATATGGCGAACAATTATGCAAATATGGATCGGTTTGAGGAAGCCGAGCAAGCACTTGTTACCTATCTGGAGGAGGACACTCAAGGTCAGTTCATGACGGAAGCCGAAGAGATGATGGAGCTTCTGTATTATGAGCTGGATCGTCCGACTAAACTGAATCGAATCAAATCACGCAAAGGTGTAGTGGAGCACGATCAGGCACGGGAACTGCTGGAAGAAGGAAAATTTGCACAGGCTGCTGAATTGCTTGAAGGCATGTCTTCTGATTATCCTGATTACTTGGCTGCCCGTAACAATCTGGCACTCGCCTACTATTATATGGGTCTGTTTCCCAAAGCAAAAGAGACTATTGCCGAAGTGCTTGAACAGGAACCAGGTAATCTGCATGCACTCTGTAATCTGGCCATTTTCCATCAAAATGAGAACCGGGCTGATCAAGTGCTGCTTCTGATCAAAAAATTGCGGGTCATCGTGCCCTTCCAGCACGAACAAGTCTACAAACTGGCGACAACGATGGGAATTCTGGGCCAACACGATACGGCTTATGTTCACTTCCGGCGTTTGCTCAAGGACGAAGAGACAGCTGCTGATCCGGCACTTGCTCACTATGCAGCCGTGGCGGCTTATAATACAGAACGTTATGATGCTGCTGAGCGTTTATGGCATCATGTGTCCAAGCTTGATCCGGGTTCCGAAGTATCCCGGTATTATCTGTCAGGTCTTGAGGCTGTAAAACAAGGCGAGCAAGAGCCAGAGAAGCTAAGTTATCACTATCATCTGCCATTTGATGAGCAATTCAGACAGTGGGAGAACTACGGTAGTGGCATACCTGAAGAAATGAAGAATGATCCACTGATTCGCTCATCCTTCTTCTGGGCATTGCGTCATGGTGATCGGGCAACCAAGCTACAGGTTATTCATGCGCTTGGGATGATCGGTGACTATGAGGTGCAACAGGCTCTGCAATCCTTTATTGAAGAGCCTGGAGAAGAACAGGATCTGCTTGAGGTAGCACAAACTGTACTGAACGGATTGAAATCGGCTGAACATGAGGATCGGAATACTCAGGTGGTTCGACCCTTTTCTCCTGTAGCCTTGAAGTCTATTGGGAAGGTTCAATCCACATCAGAACAATCGGACACTGGTTCAACCTCCCATTGGCAGGCGGTTGTTGATCGTGCGTTACAGATGTCTGAAGCAAAGGCTGAGTTGCAGCAAGAGATGGAACGGCTCTGGACGGATTATGTATCCCGGGTACATCCGGAAGTTCCGGGTACGAAGCAGATTGAGGGTTGGGCTGCAGGACTTGAATATTTGGCAGCGAAGAATCACAGTCGGCCCGTTACCTATCAAAGCATTGCTGAACGGTATGGGATATCGGCATCAACGGTTAGCAAGTATGCTAAACAGATTCATTCGGTTTGTAACAGCAAGCCACCACTAGTATAGAAAGTTCGCTTCAACTCGTTTTCAGAAAGACATCATCAGGTGAAGGATACAACAACCGGGAAAACGGGTAAACTTAACGAATGGGCTTCGTAAACGCCTGTAGGGTATCATCTTGGCAAGTTCATCGCTAGTACAACACATTCTCACCTTAATTAAGGAGGCTGTATCTATATGTCTAAATACAGAACGATTGTGATCGGAACGGGACCTGCGGGTCTGACAGCAGCGATATATCTGGCTCGTGCTAATCTGAAACCACTGGTTATCGAAGGTCTTCAGCCGGGTGGTCAATTGACGACGACAACGGAAGTTGAGAATTTCCCCGGTTTCCCGCAAGGTATCATGGGTCCGGAACTGATGGACAACATGCGTAAGCAAGCTGAACGTTTTGGAGCGGAATTCAAAAACGGTTGGGTGGAAGAGGTTGATTTCAGCAAACCGCCCTTCAAGGTCAAAGTTGGAGGAATCGGTGAACTGGAAGCTGAATCGATCATTATCTCCACAGGTGCTTCCGCTCGTTACCTCGGTATTCCGGGCGAGCAGGAAAATGTGGGACGTGGCGTAAGTACATGCGCGACATGTGACGGCTTCTTCTTCCGAGGCAAAAAAATCGTGGTCGTGGGCGGTGGAGACTCCGCGATGGAGGAAGCGAGTTTCCTGACTCGTTTTGCAACAGACGTGACATTGGTTCACCGCCGGGATGAATTACGTGCATCCAAGATTATGCAGGATCGGGCTCGCAGCAATGAAAAGGTGAAGTGGGCGTTGAACCGTACTCCAATCGAGGTCGTACCAGAAGCTTTGGGTGTCAAAGGGCTGAAAGTGCGCAACAACGAGACGGGGCAAGAAGAGTTGCTTGAAGCAGATGGCGTATTCGTTGCCATTGGTCACACACCGAATACCGAATTCCTGGGTAATGCGATTGCACTGGACGAACATGGCTATGTTGTCGTTAAACCCGGAACAACGGAGACCAATATTCCGGGTGTATTCGCCTGTGGTGATGTCCAGGATACGAAGTATCGTCAAGCTATTACGGCTGCAGGATCAGGATGTATGGCCGCGATGGATTGTGAGAAGTTCCTTGAAGGAAGCATTGTCCATGATTGGAGCGAAACGTTGGATAAATAAGCATTACATGCGTGAGGTTAGGCATACGCTGGGAATAAGAGACAACGGGAAGTCTCATGAAATGAGAGAAGCCGGAAGGCTTCTCTTTTTTTGAAACTACAGTGGGCATGAGATCGTATACATATAGGGCATATTAGCTGTGAGGTGAAGATTTTGGGGGAAATGATAAAAGATTGGTTACAGAATGCGACAGTGAGACGATTTTTGATCTTGCTCTTGTTCTGTTTAATTTTGTTCAGTATGGGGAGTATGCTGCACATGATTCTGCTGTTGTTCCTGGTGACATATGTCATGAACAGGTTACAGCATTTCATTACAGGTGGTTTGAATCGGTTGTTTCCAATCAATTATAAAGTTGTGGTCATCCTACTCTATATGATTGTGATCGCAGTCATTGTGCTTGGCATTTCCAGATATTCACCACGGATCGTGGATCAGGTCGTCCAGTTGACAAACGAGATTATGAAATTTCTGGATAGTGCAGACGGTGATAATTTTGCATCCAAAATTGCGGGTTATCTTCAATCCTTCGATATTAAAAATTACACCAATGATGCATTGAAATATATTTTCGCTTTGAGCAAATGGCTGGAGTTTATTCTGCTCGTTATCATTCTGAGTCTGTTCTTCTTGTTGCAGAAGCAGGAGATATCCAAGTTCACGTCCAAGTTCAAAACAAGTAAAATTGGATGGTTCTACAATGAAGTTGCTTATCTGGGAGACAAATTCGTATCTTCTTTTGGTAAAGTCATTGAGGCGCAGCTTCTTATTGCGGTGTTTAATACAGTACTGACGATACTGGGCTTATGGATTCTGGGTTTCCCGTATCTGTTCGCTCTGACCATTCTGGTGTTCATGCTCAGTCTGGTTCCCGTTGCGGGGGTTATCATCTCACTTGTACCGCTCTGTCTGATTGGGTATCAGATGGGTGGACTGAAATTAAGCATTATTGTGATCATCATGATTATTGTTATTCATGCTTTGGAGACGTACTTCCTGAACCCAAAACTGATGGCACACAAGACCAAATTGCCAATGTTCTACACCTTTATCGTACTAATTCTGTCGCAACACTTCCTGGGGATCTGGGGACTGATCATTGGTATTCCGATCTTTGTCTTCCTGCTCGATATTCTGGATGTGAACAAGATGGAGAAGACGGAAGAGCCGGTACGTGTAGAAACGAAGTTATAACGTAGAAAAATCAACTGAGTCAGCCCAATTTCTACAATTTCAGATTTTCATAAAAGTAAGGGAGCCTTCCTGTGGATGGAAGGCTCTTTTTTTGTTGGCAATACCGTCATTAGATAGCTTTCTGCGTAAGAATGACAGGTGGCGGGGTGCATAAGATGAGTCACCTATATGAGGGGACGATGTTGATCTTTTATGAATGGAACGAGTGAAGATGCAATATCATGAGTTGAGGCTTCCTCTGTTATAGAGGAAGGAATGAAGCGTGCGTTTATAAATGAAGGTAATGAGGATGTATACGTATTCAAAAACGGTGTGTGATGTGGTTCACAACCCCGGCGGAGCAGGAGGTACTAGAGGTCTTCTCGTCTTGACCCAGGCGTATCCTTCAATTATAGTTGGTACGTAGGACTTAAACTATTTTAGATAGATAAAGGTGGCTTGCAGCATGTCTGAGAAAATCTACGTTGGGGTCGATCTCGGCGGAACAGCAATCAAGGTCGGTATATGCGATGAACAAGGTCAGCTAATGCATACGTATGAAGGACCGACTGAAGTGGATAAGGGCGTAGACACGGTCATCGCCAACATCGAGAAGTATGTCCGACATATCGTAGCCGAATCACCTTACAGTTGGGAACAGCTTGAGGGTGTAGGTGCTGGAGTGGCCGGTTTCACGAATGTACGCGAGGGAATTATCGTTCATGCCCCTAACATCGGATTTCGGAATGTGGCCATTCGTTCGATTCTGGAAGAACGTCTGGGCAAGCCAATCAAAATAGATAACGATGCAAACGTGGCTGCACTGGGTGAAGTCTGGGCAGGTGCCGGCAAAGGCGTAGACAACTGCGTATGTTATACACTCGGTACGGGTGTTGGCGGAGGCTTGATCCTGAATGGTAACATTTATCAGGGTTTCTCCGGTATGGCGGGAGAACTGGGTCATATCAGTGTTGTACCTGATCTGGAAGCCATCAAATGCGGTTGTGGTAAAATGGGATGTGTAGAAACAGTATCGTCTGCAACGGGTATTATCCGTATGGCAAAGGATGCCGTAGAGCGCGGGGATCATACGTCACTGGCACTCGTCGACAAGATTGCAGCCAAAGAAGTATTTGATGCTGCCAAGGCAGGCGATGAAGTGGCACAGCGCATTGTGAATCGTGCGGCCTTTTACCTGGGCAAGTCCATGGCTACTGTAGCAGCTGTCATTAACCCGGAGATGTTCATCATCGGTGGCGGCGTATCCAAAGCGGGCAATTTCTTGTTTGATGAAATCCGTACTGTGTTTGCTAAGCTGACGCCAGAACCGTTGCAAGATGGGGTTCAGATTCTGGAAGCTACACTTGGTAATAATGCAGGTATTGTGGGTGCAGCAGGTCTTCTCTTGCGTTCCTAGTATCCTCGTAACAATATATGAAGACAGCAATATGATAAGGAGGGGACATTTATGCTTGAAGGTGAAGGATCACCAGGCACAGGCGCCACGCTCATTATCATTACGGGCATGTCCGGAGCAGGTAAAACCATTGCAGTACAAAGCCTGGAGGATCTGGGTTTCTTCTGTGTGGATAATCTGCCGCCGGTATTGATTCCGAAATTTGCGGAACTAATTGAACAGTCAAACGGCAAGATTGGTAAGGTTGCATTGGTTATCGATCTGCGCGGGCGTGAATTCTTTACGGCTCTGTCCGAGTCTTTGAACTATATTAAAGATCATTTTACCATTCATTGCGAAATTTTATTCCTGGATGCTACAGATTCTGTACTTGTTCAGCGTTACAAAGAAAGCAGGCGCAGACATCCACTGGCTCCTGAGGGCATGCCGTTGGACGGCATCCGACTGGAACGCAAGATGTTGGAGGAACTCAAAAACTCTGCGACTCAGGTACTGAATACAAGTACAATGAAGCCTGCTCAACTGAAAGAACGTATCATATCCCGTTTTTCTCATCTCGAGAGCCAAATGCTGTCGGTGAATATTACGTCGTTTGGATTCAAGTATGGCATTCCGATTGATGCTGATCTGGTGTTTGATGTACGTTTTTTACCGAATCCGCATTATATTGATCATTTGCGACCGAATACGGGACAGAATAGTGATGTGTACGAATATGTTATGAAGTGGCCAGAGACACAGGCATTTCTGACCAAGCTGCTGGATATGCTGCATTTCCTGATTCCGCAATACCGGAAGGAAGGCAAAAGCCAGGTTATTATTGGAATCGGCTGTACCGGAGGCAAGCATCGTTCGGTAGCAATATCGGAATATTTGGGCAAGATGTTGGGAAGCAGCGAGACAGAAGCTGTTACCGTGAGCCATCGCGACGCTGACCGGGACCGTCATTGAAGAGGGTGAAGGGATGAAAGAGGCCGGACCACGAAGAGAACGTCCGAGAATAGTTGTAATGGGCGGCGGAACCGGATTATCCGTGATGCTGCGCGGTTTGAAAGAGAAGCCGCTGGATATCACGGCCATCGTCACAGTTGCAGATGACGGTGGAAGTTCAGGCATCCTGCGCAATGAGCTACAGATGCCGCCTCCGGGCGACATTCGCAACGTGCTTACGGCACTGGCTGATGTAGAACCATTGCTTTCAGATATGTTGAAGTACCGTTTCAATACAGGCGCGGGGCTTGCAGGCCACAGCTTGGGAAATTTGATTTTGGCTGCAATGACGGATATTTCGGGCGACTTTGTGACCGCAGTGCGGGAGCTTAGCCGCGTGTTTGCCGTTCGAGGTGAGGTATTGCCAGCAGCCGGGCAGGCCGTTGTGTTGCATGCGGAGATGGAAGATGGGACAATTATTACAGGTGAGTCCAAAATCCCTGAGGCGGGTGGACGCATCAAACGTGTTTTCCTTGAACCGGATCACGTGGAGCCGTTGCCAGAGGCAGTAGAGGCGATTCGTCAAGCTGATGCTATTCTGATCGGGCCAGGCAGCCTCTATACAAGCATCCTTCCCAATTTACTCGTACCTAAGCTTGCAGAAGCTGTGGTAGAGGCTGATGCGGTGAAGATGTTTATCTGTAATGTGATGACACAGCCGGGAGAAACGGATAACTATACGGTAAGTGACCACCTTAAGGCGGTACACGAGCATATAGGTCATCAGCTCTTCGACTATGTTATCGTAAATAATGGTGACATTCCGCTGCAAGTGCAAAATAAGTATGCGGAAAAAGGAGCAAAACCGGTTGTACTGGATATGAATGTACTCGAAAGTGCCGGTTATCAGGTGGTTGCAGATACCCTTGTTCTGTTCAAAACCTATCTGCGTCATGATGCCGACAAGTTAAGTCATCACATCTACCAACTGGTACAAAATTGGATGTTACGGAAGAGGTGAAGTCCCATGTCGTTTGCAGCACAGACCAAAAAAGAGTTAACCATGATCGAGAGCGAACCGTGCTGCGAAAAGGCGGAACTTTCAGCCCTCATCCGTATGCTTGGTGCAGTGCAGTTATCGAATAAAAAAGTGATCTTGGATATTTCGACGGAGAATGCCGCGATTGCAAGACGGGCATACTCTCTGCTTAAAAAGCATTTTCAAGTGCATACGGAATTACTGGTCCGCAAAAAAATGCGGCTGAAAAAGAACAATGTATATATTGTTCGTATTCCAACCATGGTGCAGGAGATTCTCAATAGTCTTCATATTGTATCTGAGGGCTTTCTCTTTACCCCAGGGATCAGTACGGAATTGTTTCAGCAAAACTGTTGTAAACGGGCCTATCTTCGCGGTGCATTTCTCGCAGGTGGATCGGTTAATAATCCGGAAGGTTCCTCGTACCACCTGGAGATTGCGTCTATGTATGAAGAGCACTGTCAGGCACTGGTTGACCTGGCCAATGAATTTCATCTGAATGCCCGGTGTATAGAACGGAAAAAAGGATTCATCCTATACATTAAGGAAGGCGAGAAAATCATTGAGCTGCTCAGCATCATTGGTGCTCATCAGGCCTTGTTCAAGTTTGAAGACGTACGGATTATGCGCGACATGCGTAACTCCGTTAATCGGATTGTCAATTGTGAGACCGCCAACCTGAATAAGACCATCGGAGCGGCGGTGAGGCAAATCGATAATATCCGGTTGTTACAAAAGGAAGTTGGTCTGGAATCTTTGCCTGAGAAGCTTCGCGAAGTGGCGGAGGTTCGACTGGCTCATCCGGATATTAACTTGAAGGAAGTTGGCGAGCTCCTTAAAGGTACAGTCAGTAAGTCGGGAGTGAACCATCGGCTTCGTAAAATTGATGAGCTGGCTGAGAAAGTACGCACAGAACGTTATGGTTAAGACGGAGTAGGGTAAAGTAACAAGGTCGGGAAAGTTAGCCCTTAAGGATCTGGGAGACTCACTTAGGTCATTGGATGAGCTGTGCAAAAGATGAAATTAGGGCAAGATAATGTCCTCCAAAGCACCCTGAGTTTTTTCTTCTAGTGTCCTGCACGGGTTAATGGTATAATGTTGTATAAATATAATTGTGTATTTAATGTCCAGATTTCATAATAGGGGGTAAGTTTCCATGACAAAGCACCCGGTAGTTGTCCGTTTGAAAACGGGTCTCCATGCCAGACCTGCGGCACTGTTCGTTCAAGAAGCGAATAAGTACTCGTCTGAAGTGTTCGTCGAGAAGGACGACAAAAAAGTTAATGCAAAAAGTATCATGGGGATCATGAGCCTTGCAATTAGCACAGGTACGGAAATCCAGATTAGTGCAGAAGGCGCGGATGCCGAACAGGCTGTAAACGCTTTAGTTAGTCTGGTAAGCAAGGAAGAGCTCGAAAACCAATAAGATATGATCAATCTAATGAAGAAGTCCCGAAAGGGGCTTTTTTGTGTTTTTCACGTTTATGCTATCGTCAAGTGCAACATTATGGAATTTGTCCCGTCTGTTAAGGTATCAAATCGTTTAAAGTTTGAGATGTTAACACATAAGGAGGCTATCGTGATGGGTAAACAATGGATGAAACCGTTTGGTGCGGTGCTGGTGGCAAGTACGTTGCTTGTTGGAGGAACAGCATGGGTTGCACCAGGTAACTATGCTTACGCTGCAGAGGTTCAGGGTGTACAACAGAATGTGATTAATGTTGTGGGTAAAGGTGAGATTCAGGTGAAGCCTGATATCGCTTATCTGTCCATTGGTGTGAACAGTACTGCAGAGACAGCTGCATCTGCTCAAAAAGCGAATGCTGCCAAAGTTCAAAAGGTATCCAACTTGCTGAAGAATACGTGGAAGATCAGTGCAGACGACATTCAAACGAGTCAGTTCTCTGTACAACCCAACTATACGTATAGCGAAAAAGACGGACAACAAATTAAAGGATATACAGCGCATCATACGCTGACAGTCACATATCGTCAGATGGACAAGATTGGCGAGTTGCTCGATGCTGCTTCGGGTGCGGGTGCCAACAATATTGAAAACGTACGCTTTACTGTAGAAAATCCGGAAAGTTATGAATCCCAAGTGATTGAAAAAGCTGTTGCCAATGCAGATGCGAAAGCGGGCGCCATTGCAAAAGCAGTTAAGCGTCAACTGGGTGCTGTTCTTTCCGTGAGCCAAGGTGATGCCAATGTGCCTGTATTCTATGCAAGCGAGGCGTTGATGTCCAAAGCACAAGATACAGCAGGTGGTACTGAGATTGAAACGGGCCAGGTTAAAGTAAGTACAATCCTGAATATCACGTATGAAATGAAATAAATAAGAGTGAACTAAGGATTGTAAACTCAAGAACCTTTTTAAGTGTCATTTGAAGGGTACAACGAAATAATGACAAAGACTTTGTCCTATGGACAGAGTCTTTTTTTGTTGGAAAAGCAAACTTTGATGAAGTTATATAGAAGGGTACCTTTTTGAAGCAACATGAAATGCTGTATATTGGTATCTTTTTTGTATAGTTGTTCGTGACAAAAAGGTCATATCCCCATATATTTTCCTACTGATATTCATCAACATTGTAACTCGAGCTGTAAACCTTTCCGAAATCGGGTTAATTATAATAGAGAGGTGAGCGTATGAGATATGCGATCAGGTCAGGATTACATACGCAATGATCCCTAATTGTGAATTCAGAGAGGAGTTTTATATATGACATCATGGAAAAAATGGACAAGTGCGTTGCTTGCAGCAGGAATTATTGTAGGTAGCG
The DNA here is from genome assembly GCF_037981725.1 of Paenibacillus sp. FSL H3-0457. Taxonomy (NCBI): domain Bacteria; kingdom Bacillati; phylum Bacillota; class Bacilli; order Caryophanales; family Paenibacillaceae; genus Paenibacillus; species Paenibacillus sp. FSL H3-0457. The sequence continues at coordinate 182,795 of NZ_CP150283.1, forward strand.
GTTCGGTGTGGCAGGACAGTTCGGTTCAGGCGGCATCGGTATCCTCGAAAGTGACAACCACAGCTGAGGTGACCCTGAAGTCGGGTGGAAAAACACTGACTCAAAAAGGACTTCTTCAAGGTGGTTCAACTTGGGTATCTCTTACGGCAGTTAAAGATGTGGCAGGTGGAACGCTGAAATATGATGCGAAAACCAAGTCATATACGGTAACGGCAGCCAACAATGCGATGACCGTTAGCCTGATGGATGGACAGCCAAACGTTTATATTAACGGTTATTACCCTCAGGTGGAAGCAAAATTGATTCAGGGTCGATTATATATCCCATTCTCGGCAATGAGAGATTATCTGGGTGTACAGGGGAATTGGGATGGCAAAACCAAAACGTTGACACTCAGCAAGGTGAAACAAAATAACGTTAAAATTAAAGCGGCAACAGTTAATGTTACTGTAAAAAATGCTGAAGTAGATGTTCAATATCCGCAAGTGAGTGGACTTGCCAGCAAAGAAGCTGAAGCGGCGATCAACAAAGTGCTGAAAGACGAAGTGGATGCTTATGTAGCTGACTTCAAGAAACAGACATCTGAATTCGGCGGTGCAACAGCCAACCGTCCATATGCATTTGAGAGCTCCTATGTAGTGACGTACAACGAAAAAGGCGTGCTGGGACTCATTACACAACGATATGAAGATTATGCTGGCGCTCATGGCATGACATACCGTACTGGCCACACCTTTGCACTGGACACAGGCAAGGAGCTTACATTAGATGATGTGCTGCAAAATAACAAAACCATGCGCGAGACGTTGAGTAAAAAAGTGGGTGAACAACTGAAAGCCCGCGGTGGATACCTCGACGGTTACAAAGGGCTGAATAAAGATCAAGATTTCTATGTGACACCAACGGGTGTAGTTGTGTTCTTCCAGTTGTATGAGTATACGGCGTACGCAGAAGGATTCCCTGAAATGCCATTTACGTATAAAGAGCTTCTCCCTAAAGGCACGGAACCTTTCAGTAATGTAAATGGAACCAAATAAAGAATCATTATTATGCACTCTTAAGTTTTCTTCCTTATAAAATGAAAAAAGAAGCCCCCATCATAATTATGATGAGGGCTTCTTCTCGTATAGACAACACAATTATATGTTGCTGATTACGTTAGGTGTTGATTATGTTAACGCATAGACCGTGGTCTACGTCACACTTAGATGCCTTGTGATCCTACGTTTTCGATGACTTTATCAATGATACCGTAATCGGCGGCTTCAGCAGCACTCATGAAGTAGTCACGATCTGTATCTTTCTCAATCCGCTCCAGCGGTTGACCTGAACGCTCAGAGATGATGCGGTTCAACGTATCACGCATTTTCAGGATGCGGCGAGCACGGATTTCGATGTCAGAAGCCTGACCTTGTGCACCACCAAGTGGTTGGTGAATCATAATTTCACTGTTTGGTAATGCAAAACGTTTACCTTTTGCACCGGCATTCAACAAGAATGCACCCATGGAAGCCGCCATACCTACACAGATGGTAGATACATCCGGTTTGATGAATTGCATTGTATCGTAAATCGCCATACCGGCTGTAATCGATCCGCCTGGGCTGTTGATGTATAAGTGAATGTCTTTCTCCGGATCTTCCGCAGCCAGGAACAACATCTGTGCCATAATGGCATTAGCCACTACGTCATTAACATCGCTACCAAGGAAAATAATACGATCCTTCAGCAATCTGGAGTAGATGTCGTAGGCGCGCTCACCCCGGTTGCTCTGTTCAACGACCATTGGAATAAAACTCACGTGAAAAACCTCCTTGGAATGTAAATGTTATTGGTGTTTATACTTAAACTGTTACCGTATTACCCACATAATAAACAATTCCAAACAAAAAGTCAAAGAAAGTCAAACTAACTTGCAAAAAAAAGAAACCTTTCCGGTTTCATTGGTTAAATGGGTTATGAGCTGTTAAATAAAAATGGCGCGCCCGCCAAGAATCGAACTTGGATCTCAGGCTTCGGAGGCCTACGTCATATCCATTGGACCACGGGCGCACATTAATTTGCTACCAATTTATGTAGCTTTCTAAATATATGACAGCAATAATGATTATAGCTCATGAAATATTTAATTGCAAGCAGTTCGTTGTGGTATTGGTTTGGATTAACCTAAAAATGATCATGATGAAGAAGAGTGGATAAAGAGTGCATTTAAGTAAATGCTATTAGAGGTTTTGGACATGCCGTATGAAATGTAATTCTGAGCGATATGTAGATTGAATTCATTTGTTTCTTCTATATATGGTATGTGTGAGCTAGTCCTAGATCATGGAAGTCTGGGATTGTGAAAATAGGCGCGTACAAACGCTGAATGCGTGTCGAAATAACACGTTGAAACACTTGCATGTCGCGTCAGTTTTAGGTAGAATAGACGTGGGACTTAAAAAGTTAACCCGGGACGTTTTAGGGCCACGAAAGAGAGCTTAGAACGAGAACTTGCGGGAGTGGAAAGCATGCGAACGATTTTAGAAGTACAAAAGCAGCTTCTGCCTGATCTCATGGATATCTTGAAAAAGAGGTATACGATTCTGCAACAGATCATGTTATCGGATGTGATCGGACGGAGAACGTTAGCTAATTCCATGCAGATGACCGAGCGGGTTCTGAGGGCTGAGACCGATCTGTTAAAGGCTCAGGGACTTATTGAAATTGACAGTGCAGGAATGAAGATCAGTGAGGCAGGGTATGATTTGCTGCAGCAGTTAGAGCCCGTAGCCAAAGAGCTGTTCGGATTATCCGAGCTGGAAGAGCGCATCAAGCAAGCCTACGGTCTGCAAAAGGTAGTTGTGGTTCCTGGTGATTCGGACGTTTCTCCATTTGCCAAAAGGGAACTGGGCAGAGCCGGAGCGAAGGCTCTCGGCAATATCATGAGTGACAACGACGTTGTCGCCGTTACTGGTGGTTCAACAACGGCCGAAGTCGCAGAACAACTAAATCCGCCAACATCGCTCAAAGGTGTCTGGTTCGTACCAGCACGCGGTGGACTTGGAGAAAGCCTTGAAATTCAGGCTAATACGATCGCATCCACAATGGCAAAACGGGTAGGGGCGCAATACAAACTCCTGCATGTACCGGATTTGCTCAGTGATCATGCCTATGAATCATTAATCCAGGACCCTAGTGTTCAGGAGATTCTGCAGCTGATCAGGCAATCACGGATTGTTATTCATGGAATTGGTGATGCCGTAGAGATGGCCAAAAGACGCAAACTTGCGACGGAGATTATAGATGAACTTCAGGAGCAAGGGGCCGTATCTGAATCTTTCGGTTATTACTTTAATGATCAGGGTAAGGTGGTACATACCATGCTTACACTGGGTATGCGACTTCAGGATATTGAACGAACCGATGTTGTGATTGGAATTGCAGGTGGCAAAAGCAAAGCTGCTGCTATACATTCCGTGTTACGATTTGGTCAGGAAGATATTCTGATTATTGATGAGGCTGCTGCCGAAGTCATCGTTGCTGAAATGGAATAAGGTTTTACTTTGTATCACAACTATTGTTGTCTTGACGGACTTCACCGTCTGTCTTGAATATATAAGTTTCATAAAAAATTAATCAAAACTTGGGAGGAACTTACTCATGATTAAAGTAGGTATTAACGGTTTTGGACGTATTGGACGCTTGGCATTCCGCCGTATTCAAAATGTAGCAGGCATCGAGGTAGTAGCAATCAACGACTTGACTGACGCTAAAATGCTCGCTCATTTGCTCAAATATGATACAACTCAAGGTCGCTTCGATGGCGATGTTGAAGTACACGATGGCTTCTTCAAAGTGAACGGCAAAGAAGTTAAAGTATTGGCTAACCGTAACCCAGAAGAACTTCCTTGGGGCGACCTGGGCGTAGATATCGTTCTGGAATGTACTGGTTTCTTCACAACTAAAGAAGCAGCTGAGAAACACTTGAAAGGTGGAGCTAAGAAAGTTGTTATCTCCGCACCAGCTACTGGCGACATGAAAACCATCGTTTACAACGTAAACCATGAAATCCTCGACGGTACTGAAACTGTAATCTCCGGCGCATCTTGCACAACAAACTGCCTGGCACCTATGGCAAAAACACTGCAAGACAAATTCGGAATCGTTCAAGGTTTGATGACTACAATTCACGCTTACACTGGCGACCAAAACACGTTGGATGCTCCACACCCTAAAGGTGACTTCCGTCGTGCTCGCGCAGCAGCTGAAAACATCATCCCTAACACAACTGGTGCTGCTAAAGCAATCGGTCTGGTAATCCCAGAACTGCAAGGCATCCTTGATGGTGCAGCTCAACGTGTACCAGTAGCTACTGGTTCCCTGACTGAGCTCGTAACTGTTCTGAACAAAAAAGTAACTGCTGAAGAAGTTAACGCAGCTATGCAAGAAGCTTCCGATCCAGAAACTTTCGGATACACAGAAGACGAAATCGTATCTTCCGATATTCAAGGAATCACTTTCGGTTCCCTGTTTGATGCAACTCAAACTAAAGTTCTGACTGTTGGCGACCAACAATTGGTTAAAACTGTAGCTTGGTATGACAATGAAATGTCCTACACTGCACAATTGGTTCGCACTTTGGAGCACTTTGCAAAAATGATTAAGTAATATCTGTAATAACATAGAGCGGAAACAGATGCTATATTGTTTCCGCTCTTTATATATCTACATTTTGCAAATTTCTCAAAAACACCAGGATTGACGAGGGATTTTAGCTCTTGATTGGTCCACCAAATACATGGGTGCGGAGGAAATACAGATGAACAAAAAAAGTGTACGCGATATCGAATTGACAGGAAAACGGGCTTTTGTCCGTGTAGATTTCAATGTGCCGCTCGAAGATGGTAAAATTACAGATGACAAACGTATTCGTGCAACGCTTCCTACAATCAACTTCTTGATTGAAAAAGGCGCTAAAGTCATTTTGGCAAGCCACATGGGTCGTCCTAACGGCGAAGTGGTTGAATCTTTGCGTTTGACTCCAGCAGCTGAGCGTTTGTCTGAATTGCTTGGTAAAACAGTTGTTAAAGCTGACGGTTCTGTTGGTGACGCTGTTAAAGCTCAAATCGCTGAACTGAACAACGGCGACGTATTGTTGCTTGAAAACGTTCGTTTCCACGCAGGCGAAGAGAAAAACGATCCGGAACTGGCAAAACAATTTGCTGAACTGGCTGACGTTTTCGTTAACGATGCGTTTGGCGCGGCTCACAGAGCACACGCTTCGACTGAAGGAATCGCTCACTTGCTTCCAGCAGTGTCCGGTTTGTTGATGGAGAAAGAACTTGAAGTGTTGGGTAAAGCAATCTCCAACCCTGAGCGTCCTTTCACAGCTATCATTGGTGGATCCAAAGTTAAGGACAAAATCGATGTAATCGACAACCTGCTGAACATTGCAGACAACGTAATCATCGGTGGCGGTCTGACTTACACGTTCTTCAAAGCACAAGGACATGAAATTGGACAATCCTTGCTGGATGATTCCAAACTTGATGTTGCTCTCGGTTTTATCGAAAAAGCGAAAAAATTGGGCAAAAACTTCTACCTGCCGGTAGATATCGTAGTGTCTGACGATTTCAGTGCGAAAGCAAACACACAAATCGTTGACATCGATGGTATCCCAGCAGATTGGGAAGGTATCGACATCGGTCCTAAAACACGTGAGATCTATGCTGATGTAATCAAAAACTCCAAATTGGTTGTTTGGAACGGACCAATGGGCGTATTTGAAATCGAGCCATTCTCCCACGGTACTCGTGCAGTAGCGGAAGCTTGCGCTGAGACAGAAGCTTACACTGTAATTGGTGGCGGTGACTCCGCAGCAGCAGCTGAGAAGTTCAAATTGGCTGACAAGATGAACCACATCTCTACAGGTGGCGGTGCATCGCTCGAGTTCATGGAAGGTAAAGTACTTCCAGGCGTAGTGGCATTGAACGACAAGTAAGTTTTAGTAGTCTATAGCATGAAGGAGTTGAAACCCATGAGAACACCGATTATCGCAGGTAACTGGAAAATGTTCAAAACGGTTTCCGAGTCCAATGACTTCATTCAGGAAGTTAAAGGAAAAGCGGAAGTTGAAGGCGTAGAAACTGTAATCTGCGCACCGTTTACAAATCTGCCATCCCTGGTAGAAGCGGTTAAAGGTACAAACATCAAAATTGGTGCACAAAATCTTCATTTTGAAGATAACGGTGCATTCACAGGTGAAATCAGCGGCGTGATGCTGAAAGACCTGGGTGTGGATTATGTCATTATTGGTCACTCGGAGCGCCGTCAATATTTTGCGGAAACCGATGAGACTGTCAATAAAAAGTTGCATGCAGCATTCCGTCACGGTTTGACTCCAATCTTCTGCCTTGGTGAGACGCTTGAAGAGCGTGAAGCGAACCAAACAAAAGACGTATGCAAAGTGCAAACAGTAGCTGCTTTTGCAGGTCTGTCTGCAGAGCAAGCGGCACAAGTTGTTATTGCTTATGAGCCGATCTGGGCGATTGGTACAGGCAAATCCTCCACTTCCCAAGATGCGAATGAAGTTATTGCTTACATCCGTACGCTGGTGAAGGATCTGTACAACGAGACGGTTGCGAATGCAGTTCGTATTCAATACGGCGGCAGTGTTAAACCGGAGAACGTAACAGAATACCTCGGACAAAGCGACATCGACGGCGCACTTGTTGGCGGTGCCAGCTTGCAGCCGGCTTCGTTCATCGCGCTTGTTGAGGGGGCGAAGTAAGATGACAGCTCCAAAACCTGTAGCACTGATCATCATGGATGGCTTTGGTCTGCGTAACACGGTGGAAGGCAATGCGGTAGCGCAAGCCAAAAAACCGAACTACGACCGTTTCATGAGCCAATTCCCACATACAACACTCACTGCTTGCGGTGAAGCTGTAGGTTTGCCAGAAGGGCAAATGGGAAATTCCGAGGTAGGTCACCTGAATATTGGTGCCGGCCGGATCGTATACCAGGATTTGACTCGTATCTCCAAATCCATTCGTGACGGCGAGTTCTACGACAATGAAACACTTGTCAAAGCTGTTCGCGAAGCGAAACAAAGCGGCAAAAAGCTTCATCTCTACGGCTTGTTGTCCGATGGCGGCGTACATAGTCACATCGACCACCTGTTTGCTATGCTGGATCTGGCCAAAAAAGAAGGAATGAATGATGTATATATTCATGCTTTCATGGATGGCCGTGATGTTATGCCAGACAGTGGTAAAGACTTCATACAGAAGCTGATCGCTAAGATTGAAGAAGTCGGTGTAGGACAAATCGCAACGGTTCAAGGTCGCTATTACGCGATGGACCGTGACAAACGTTGGGAACGGGTTGAGAAATCATACCGCGCCATCGTTTATGGCGATGGACCAAAATACACTGACCCACTCAAAGCGGTTGAAGAATCGTATGAGAAGTCCGTATTTGATGAATTCGTTGAACCAACGGTTATCGTCAAAGCGGATGGTGAGCCGGTAGGTTTGGTAGAGAGCGGCGATTCCGTTATCTTCCTCAACTTCCGTCCTGACCGTGCGATCCAGTTGTCGCAAGTATTCACGAACCAGGATTTCCGCGGTTTCGATCGTGGTCCGAAGTTCCCTGTGGGCTTGCACTTTGTATGCTTGACTTTGTTCAGCGAGACGGTTGAAGGTTATGTGGCTTATTCGCCGAAGAACCTCGACAACACCCTGGGTGAAGTTCTGGTACAGAACAATAAAAAACAACTGCGTATTGCAGAAACTGAGAAATACCCGCACGTTACCTTCTTCTTCAGCGGCGGTCGTGATGTGGAGCTTCCGGGCGAAACTCGTGTACTGATCAACTCACCAAAAGTTGCAACGTATGATCTGCAACCGGAGATGAGCGCGTATGAAGTAGCTGACGCATGTGTTCGCGAGATCGAAGCAGACAAACATGACGCCATCATTCTGAACTTTGCTAACCCTGACATGGTTGGACACTCCGGCATGCTGGAGCCTACCATCAAAGCGGTTGAAGTAACAGATGAGTGCATGGGCCGTGTTGTGGATGCAGTACTTGCCAAAGGCGGCGTTGTACTGATCACGGCGGATCATGGTAACGCGGATATGGTGTTCGATGAGAAAGGACGTCCGTTCACAGCTCATACAACGAACCCGGTTCCATTCATCGTTACTGATGCAAATGTAACGATGCGTGAAGGCGGAATCCTGGCAGATATCGCGCCAACGATCCTTGACCTGATGCAATTGCCTAAACCGGCTGAAATGACAGGTACATCTGTCATCGCTACCCGTAAATAAGTTACACAACAACATATATAATTGGGCGGTTTGGTGTTTGCGCATTGAACGAAGGCAGCAGAAATAGTCTGAAGAAGCGAAGCGTTCGCCTTTATCACATGATTTCAACTTATGAAAATAAGTTCAAAGAAATCAGGGGATAACAGCGATTGGAAGACGATTCTGCTGATGTAGTAAAATAAGAGCAAACACAAGTTGGTCCAAAAATTAAATCCCAACTATAAAGGAGATTATCACAAATGACTATTATTTCTGACGTGTACGCTCGCGAAGTCCTCGACTCCCGCGGTAACCCTACAGTAGAAGTTGAAGTATACCTGGAGTCCGGCGCAATCGGACGCGCAATCGTTCCATCTGGTGCATCCACTGGTGCCCACGAAGCAGTTGAGCTTCGCGATGGCGACAAATCCCGTTACCTCGGTAAAGGCGTTCTGCAAGCTGTTAAAAACGTAAACGAAACAATCGCTCCAGAAGTTATCGGTATGGATGCATTGGATCAACTGGGTATCGACAAATTGATGATCACTTTGGATGGTACGCCAAACAAAGGTAAACTGGGCGCTAACGCAATCCTGGCTGTATCCATGGCAGTAGCTCGCGCAGCTGCTGACGCTCTGGACCTGCCATTGTACGTTTACTTGGGCGGATTCAACGCTAAAGCATTGCCAGTTCCAATGATGAACATCATCAACGGTGGTGAGCATGCTGACAACAACATCGACGTTCAAGAGTTCATGGTTCTTCCAGTTGGAGCACCAAGCTTCAAAGAAGCTCTTCGCGTAGGTGCAGAGATCTTCCACAACTTGAAATCCGTATTGAGCTCCAAAGGCTTGAACACAGCTGTAGGTGACGAAGGTGGTTTCGCACCGAACCTTGGTTCGAACGAAGAAGCAATCACTACAATCATCGAAGCAATTGAAAAAGCTGGTTACAAACCAGGCGTTGACGTATTCCTGGGTATGGACGTTGCTTCCACTGAGTTCTACAAAGATGGTAAGTACACACTTGCTGGCGAAGGTAAATCTTACACTTCTGCTGAGTATGTTGATCTTCTGGCTTCATGGGTTGAGAAATACCCAATCATCACAATCGAAGACGGTATGTCCGAAGATGACTGGGATGGTTGGAAATTGCTCACTGAGAAATTGGGAGACAAAGTACAACTCGTTGGTGATGACCTGTTCGTAACAAATACTGAGCGTCTGGGCAGAGGTATCAACGAAGGTATCGGTAACTCCATCCTGATCAAAGTTAACCAAATCGGTACATTGACTGAAACATTTGATGCAATCGAAATGGCTAAACGCGCAGGATACACAGCTGTAATCTCTCACCGTTCCGGTGAGTCCGAAGACAGCACAATCGCTGATATCGCTGTTGCAACTAACGCTGGTCAAATCAAAACGGGTGCTCCTTCCCGTACTGACCGTATCGCGAAGTACAACCAATTGCTCCGCATTGAGGATCAACTGGGTGAACTGGCTCAATACAATGGTCTTAAAGGATTCTACAACCTTAAAAAATAAGCTGGATATCCAGCTTTTACGGGCAAGCCGGGTAACCGGCTTGTCTTTTTTATTGCAACGAAGTAATGGTATAACGTAAGGATCACGCAGATGGTGAAATTTAGGGCATTGTATAAACTGTACTACTTGTAGTACAACCATAGCTATGTTACAATTAAAGTAACTGTTTTTATGGTGAGATGTATGCCCACATGGGTAGGAGGTGGAAAGAATGGATATTGCTTTGAAATTGCTGCTCGTTGTTTTCTCGATCGGTCTAATCACTGTAGTATTACTGCAGCACGGGAAAAGCGCTGGTTTGGCGGGTGCCATCTCCGGTGGTGCGGAACATCTTTTCGGTAAAACGAAAGCGCGCGGATTGGATCTCTTCCTGCAACGTGCAACGGTGGTACTGGGTGCAGGATTTATGATTTTGTCTATTGTTGTTACGGTGGCTTCCAAGTAAGAATTGGAACTGCTGTTCAATGAATAGCTTAAGCTAATGTCTTAATTGATGAACCTTCGTTTCGTGAAGAAACGGGGGTTTTTTAATAAATTCTTACGCGTCCAAACTTTCCCAACAATTTAATCTATAGACTCCATGATTTTCGGTCTTCTTCTCACTTCTGTTCGGTTTTCCTTCCTTAACATGCAACACACCCCTATCATGTATGGTATGTCCCTCGCTTATTCGTTACGCGAACTCACTCCCTATAATGAATGTCATGTGTACAGAAAATTTTCGGATGTAGTCCTTTTCCAGATGCGCACAGCACGTGTATCGCATAAAATGCTGTAGAGATACGTGAAAGCGTGATTTTAGAGGAGCGCCCGGCAACTGTGGTTTTTTTGCGAGGTACGGATGGGCCGGATTGAATTCGTGTATACTAGGGTATGAGATAGTATGGTTGTACTACTACACTCTTCACAGCAATGATATTGTATTGCATGAAAAAGGTAAGAATTCCGATACATAAAGAGATGAGACTTGCTTACACTTTTATGTTTCCCGAGGTGAATATATTAATGATAACAGAACAACAATTGCTCGACTTCATGCGGGAAACCGCTTATAAACCTATGACTTATCAGGAGTTGGAACAGCACTTCGCTATTGAAGATGCAGCTGATTTCAAAGCCTTTTTGATTATGCTTAATACGCTGGAGGAATCCGGTAAAGTTTTGCTGACCCGTAACAATCGCTATGGCATGCCAGAGCGCATGGATTTGGTACGTGGACGTTTACAGGCTCACGCCAAAGGTTTCGCTTTCCTTATCCCTGAGGATCGGGAGCACCCGGATGTGTACATTCACGCCAATGATATGAAAAGTGCGATGAATGGTGATACGGTATTGGTTAAAGTCACATCTCAAGGACCTTCAGGTGGTCGCCTGGAGGGTGAGATCGTCCGTATTGTTACTCGTGCTGTGACACAAGTCGTTGGTGTGTTCCAGAGTCATGAGGTGTACGGATTTGTCATTCCGGATGATAAACGGATTAATCGCGATATTTTCATCCCACGTACCAACTTTGCTGGGGCGGTTGATGGACAGAAGGTCGTAGCCAAGATCGTCAGCTATCCGGAGGGTCGTGCGGCGGCCGAGGGTGAAGTGATCGAGATTCTCGGTCATAAGGATGAGCCGGGTATTGATATTTTGTCCGTCATTCGCAAGCATCAGCTGCCTGAAGCTTTCCCTGATGAGGTGGTAGAAGAGGCGGAGAAAGCACCAGACTCCATCACGGATGAAGAGATTGTACAACAGGGTCGCCGTGATCTGCGCGGGCTTAACATTGTCACGATTGATGGCGAAGATGCCAAGGATCTGGATGATGCTGTTAACGTAGAGAAACTGCCTAACGGGAACTATCGTTTGGGTGTTCATATTGCCGACGTTGGCTATTATGTGCAGGAGAATTCCAAGCTTGATCAGGAAGCCTACAACCGTGGATGCAGTGTGTATCTGGTGGATCGGGTTATTCCGATGCTGCCACAGCGTTTGTCCAACGGGATCTGTAGTTTGAACCCGCAGGTAGACCGCTTGACACTGTCTTGCGAGATGGAGTTTAACGACCAGATGAAGGTTGTTAAACATGACATTTTCACAAGTGTAATCAAAACCAAAGAGCGGATGACGTATTCCAACGTCCGTAAAATCCTTGAGGGTGAAGAGCCGGAATTGCTCGAGCGTTATAAGGATCTGGTAGATGATTTCCATCTGATGAAAGAGATTGCTTTGAAGCTGCGTGCTATGCGTATGCGCCGTGGTGCGGTTGACTTTGATTTTGAAGAATCCAAAATCATTGTGGACGCAGAATGCAAACCGGTAGATATCGTAAAACGGGAGCGTTCGATTGCAGAGCAAATCATTGAGGAATTCATGTTGGCAGCGAACGAAACAGTGGCAGAGCATTTCCACTGGTTGAAGGTTCCTTTCATTTATCGTGTGCACGAAGACCCGGACCAGGAAAAATTGCAAAATTTCCTCGCCTTTGCGGCGAATTTTGGACACCAGGTCAAAGGACGTGGCAATGCGATTCATCCACGGGCGCTTCAATCGTTGCTTGAGGATATCAAAGAAACAAAAGAACAAACCGTTATTAGCACAATGATGCTGCGTTCTATGAAACAGGCGAAGTATGATTCTGAAATGTCAGGTCACTTTGGCCTCGCGGCAGAATTCTATAGTCACTTTACGTCTCCAATTCGTCGTTATCCCGACCTCGTCATTCACAGGGTGATTCGCGAAGTCATTGAAAATAATGGTGCTTTGCCGGAGAACCGTCAGGAATATCTGGCAGCGCGCATGTCCGATATTGCGCAGCAGTCTTCGGAACGTGAACGTGTGGCGGTAGAAGCTGAGCGGGATACGGAGAAAATGAAAAAAGCCGAGTACATGCTCGACAAAGTAGGCGAAGAGTTCGAAGGCATGATCAGCAGTGTGACCAGCTTTGGTATGTTCATTGAACTGGAGAACACGGTTGAAGGTCTGATTCGCCTGAGCGCACTCACGGACGACTATTACCATTTTGACGATCAGCATATGGCTCTGATTGGTGAACGTACCTCGAAAGTCTTCCGCATCGGTGATGAAGTGAAGATCCGTGTGGCACGTGTAAGCATGGAAGAGTATACGATTGATTTTGAAATGGTCGATATGAAACCTCGCGGTGAACGTCCTGGCGGCTTCGGTGGCGGACGTGGCGGTAAAGGTGGTCGCCCAGCAAGTGGTGGCGGTCGCGGCGGTGCCAAGGGTGGACCAGGTGGATTCAGCGGTTCGCGAGGCGGCAAAGGCGGCTCATCCGCTGCTGGAGCCAACCGTGGTGGCAGATCAACGGAAGAAAGCAGCAAAGGTGGACGTGGCGGTCGCGGTGGAGCAGCGAGTGCAGGCGCGGGCGCAGGCTCATCTGGTGGCTACGCAGGTAAAGGCGGCGGCAAACCAAAAGGTGAGCGTCGTGCTGGTGATGCTGGAGGATCAACTGGCCGGGGTAAAGGCGCAGTGAGCTTTGGTTTTGGCTCAGGTAAAGGCGGTTATAGCTCTACATCGGGTGGATCGGATACTAGTTCAACCGGTGGACAAGGAAGTGGCCTGAACAGCGGCAGCGGTCGCGGTGAAGGAAGCTTTAAGTCAGGCAAGGGCGGCAATAAAGGTGGCAAAGGCGGAAGTGGACGCAAAAACACTTCGCCGAGCGGCGTATTTATTGGAGAGAATGCAACTCCTGGTGGCGCTCAGGAAGGCGGAGCACCACGACGCAAGCGGAAGAAGAGCAAAGGTGAAGCTGGTAACGGCACGGCAGCTTTTGTACGGAAAAAGAAAAAATAAAGCTAACGTAACTTGGAGAAATGGATTACAAGTCGTTCCTCCAGGTTAAGCGTTGGAGAAAATAGTCACTTCAGCCGGTGTGTTGTTTCGCACAGTCTGAAAGTGGTGTAATGAGGAGGGGCGGCAGAGGTCGCCTCTTTCTTGATTTTAACAGCCGTACTTGCTACAATTAGGGTCTGGCACGTGGTACCTTGGTGCAACATTGGGTGCGCTGCTATAGAGCATGGTACCGGCTTATTTTACGGAGAAGGAGTGAGGACATGGGCAAGAATGATGGACAGAGTAAAGTGCTCGCACAGAATAAAAAGGCTTCCCATGACTACTTCATTGAAGATACGTATGAAGCGGGCATGGTGCTTACCGGAACGGAGATCAAATCTCTTCGTAACGGCCGTGCGAATATTGGTGATGCATTTGCCACGATTCGAAACGGTGAGATTCATATTCATAATATGCATATTAGTCCTTTTGAACAAGGGAACCGAAATAATCCGCTCGATCCGACACGTACGCGCAAGTTGTTGATGCATAAAGTGCAGATTCACAAGCTGCTCGGGCTGTCGAAACAGGATGGGTACAGCATTGTGCCGCTGAAAATCTATATCCGCAATGGTTATGCAAAGCTCTTGCTTGGACTGGGTAAAGGTAAGAAACAGTATGATAAACGGGAGACTGCGGCTAAGCGGGATGCACAACGTGATATCCAACGGGTACTGCGCGAAAAGCAGAAGGTTGCGCGTTAAGTGGAGCGCTGGGCGTAAAGGCTTTACTTTAAGTGTATAAGATAGTTTTTTATGATGAAGCTAGGAAGATTGATGTATGAGTTAAGGAGTCTCAAGGTTTGTCCTGCAATGGGCAAGATTGAGGCTTTTTTTATTTGTGTTTGGGGAAGGTGATTTGATGTGAATAGCCGAAGTGTGCAGTTGGCTGATTTTTGTTGTGTGTGACTAAGAAAATTGCCAGGAGCATGGAGAGTGCGGTGATGAATTTAAATTATCAGCTGTTGCGTAGTTTATCAGGCGCGTGGGTAAAATACTAAGGTACAGTTGTTCGTGAGCCGATCTGGGTAAACTTTACTTCCGATTGGCGACGCGGTATAATATGTAGACGATTGAGCCTGTTGTATTGGATAACCTTGTACACATGCTCAGCCTGCTGGAATGTCTTCCAGCAATCTGTACTATTTCGGTGATGTGTCCTGTGTTATGATTACTCATGTAGCAGACTGGAATGCCGAGTTTGAAAGAAGCATCTTTTTACCTTGGAGGAAAAAGATGTGCAGCACCTTTGCTCCGTATTCACGGATTAATCCTGGAGCCCTTCTTCATTGAGGGGGCGTTTATGGATTCGACGGGGATAGTTCGAGCATGGGTAGCGGGTAGTGGGGACGCGTCCGCTTTATCAACGCTAAAGCCTATTAAACGGCAAACAACAAACAAACTACGCTTTCGCAGCCTAAGAAACTGTGTGCGTGCTTCTACCCTGCATCGCCCATGTGACAGGGATAGGGGCTAACTAGTAGTGGGATACGCTGTCACATCTCCGCCTGGGGTGTGCTGAAGAAGACAATCAGGCTGACCCAACGTATAGCCGGTTACGGGGCGATACTCGGGTGACATCAAAACTGTGACTACACCCGTAGAAGCTTATGTGTCGTTATCTTCGGACAGGGGT
The DNA here is from genome assembly GCF_037981725.1 of Paenibacillus sp. FSL H3-0457. Classification (NCBI taxonomy): domain Bacteria; kingdom Bacillati; phylum Bacillota; class Bacilli; order Caryophanales; family Paenibacillaceae; genus Paenibacillus; species Paenibacillus sp. FSL H3-0457. The sequence goes on from NZ_CP150283.1 coordinate 198,114, forward strand.
TCGACTCCCCTCGCCTCCATTAGAGTCAAAAACCATCAACCAGTAAATCTGGTTGGTGGTTTTTTAGTTTATGATATAATAAACAGAAATTTAGATTGGGGGACTCAGGATGTTTACAAATCGAAAACAACTCCAAGAAATTTTAAACAAAGCAAGTCAACATGCACGGAAACAAGCTAAAGAATCAGGCGCCTCTATTTATTATATAAAGAATAACAAACGCGTTCGTGAGGATGCTGCGGGTAATAAATTTGAAATTATATTTGATGCTACTGGGAAACGCCAGGAGTTTGAGTATCATGAGTGAAATCAGACCAGTCATGACGGTATTTGCTGGAACCAATGGAGCAGGGAAAAGTACACTCAGTATGCAAATGAGAGAGTGGCTTGGTGAACTGGTTGATCCGGATCAAATTGCAAGAGAGTTGAAGCCAGAGAATCCGCGCAGTGCTGACCTGTCTGCTGGCAGGGAAGCTGTGAAAAGAATCCGATCTCTCATTAAAAGTGGTGTAAACTTCGCTATTGAAACGACATTGTCCGGATCATTTGTTTTAAAAAATATGGAAATTGCAAAAGAAAACAGTTACGAAATTGTCGTATACTATATCGGCCTTGAGGATGTGCAAATGCATATAGATCGTGTTGCCTCTCGTGTTGAACAAGGTGGACATTGGATTGCAGAAGAAGACATTCGTTATCGATATGGTCAGTCTTTGAAGAACCTTAAACCGGCTCTATCTATCGCAGATCGGGTTATCATCATTGATAATACATACGAGCCTTTAATTGTTGCTGAAATCATACAGGGTGATTTGATCTATTGTGTTGAGTCCATACCTGCTTGGGCTAATCCTGTTCTTGTGGGTTACTGATACACGGGACATCACAACAGTGACTATACCCGTAGAAGCTTTTGTTCCGTTATCTTCGGACAATTGTTCGACTCCCCTCGCCTCCATTAAAGTAAGCAAAATCCACCAACCATTGTTCTGGTTGGTGGATTTTTATTTTATGATATAATAACCTAAATTATATAAATGGAGGGAATCGAGGTATATGTAGGTCGAAAAGCTTTAAGAAAGTATATCAGGTACATTTAGGTTCTGAAACGTATGTAGGTATCTATAGCCTGCTTTAACTAGACCAAATTATGATAATAGAAAATACATACGGGCCATCCATTGTTATGAGGATTTTTAATAGCTTGTTGATTCTATTTTGTGGAGCCTACGTTGATTTGTGCTCAAATTTAGTATTAAGAAATTAGATTAGGTAACATCCATACTGAGACTACTCCCCGCAGATCTTTGGAAGAGGCTTGACTCTCAGGGTCTATTTTATGAAAAACTAATTTTATAGTGTGTAACATTACATAGCACAATGTTGATTCTATAACAGAGTAAAGGAGTAGTTATTTTGGATACGTACTTATATTTGTTTTTTCATCTTCTATCACATGCTCTTCTTGGGGCGGTAATTGCATACTGCTTTTTGCCAAGGGATACATGGAAAAATCTTATGATATGTTTATGTTCGGGTGCACTGTGTGGAATAATTCCTGATATTTTTGGGGATAGAAGTGTAGCTCCGTGGTCCCATTCTGTATTATTTACACCTTTTTTAGTTTTAGGAATAGCATATTTGACAAAATTATTCTATAAAAAGACAAGTTTCAAATTAATCTGGGGATCCTCTATTTTGTCTGTCTTGTTTGGACACTTATTTTTAGACTATATGGGACATGATTTACCAGCATTCTACCCCCTTAGCGATAAATCATATATTATGGAAGCCATTACATTGGGAGATCCATGGATATGGTTTCCGTTAATTATTGGTCTTGGATTGAGTGTTTTTTTGAGGGACAAGCCTAAATTACCCGTAGTTACTTCGATACTATTCATATTGGTATATTTAGTTTTTCGAATAATATCAAAAGAAATAATCGAGCACAAAGTTCAAGTTCAACACCCAGTTCCTGAAAAGTCATATATTATAGTGGAGCCCGATAGTCATTTTGAATTTCCTTTAGATCCGAGAAAGTGGTTAGAGTTCAGGTTTCGAGTCATCAGTCCTCATTTCTCTAAAGGTGGTGATGCAGGTATACTGGGAGAGAAATCAGACAAACTATTCTGGTACGATTTTTATCCAGTAGCCTTTGAGATAAATTTATCAAGAGGAAAGTATGTTCCAATAAATTCACAGGATTCTAAAGTTGTGATATCTGTTACTAAGGAATGGAAAGAAGCGGGTTCTAACTTTATTCAGGGAAAGTATGATGGAAACCTTCTTACCTACAAAGAAACCACCAATGGTCAGTGGGAAGAAGTTATACCGCAATAGTTTTCTACAGTTTCTATCCACCATCAACCAGCGGTCTGGTTGGTGGTTTTTCTGTTTATGCTATAATCTTTGTAAAATAAGCTGATGCAAGCCTAATTTACTCTGTAATCTCCCAAAGGAGGCAAAAAAGCATGAGCCAAACGCAGCAACAGATCCGCGAGTTTGTTGCAGGGGTACAAGCATATGTGTCGCCAGTAAATGTGATTAATCCTTGGAGAGATTATGTGAAGGGCTATGATATCGGCCCCGAAGCGGTGAAGATTCGGTCGGAACATATGGTCAGGTATTTCGAACCAAGAATGTTCAAGGGGCGGTACATTTTTATTGCTGAAGCTGTGGGATATCAAGGGGCGAGGTTCTCCGGTGTACCCTTGACGTCCGAGCGAATGGTTACCGGGAATCATTCGCTGGTGAATCACGAGATGATTTTTTCGGGCGAGCCGGGCATCCGAACAAGCCTGCCCAATATCGCCAAACCTAACCGGAGTCAGGCGCTGTATGGTTTTGCAGAACCGACAGCATCCATCATATGGGGTGAAGTGTTATCCAGTTCAAGGTGGAAACTAACGGACTTTATATTTTGGAACATTTATCCCTTTCATCCTTATCAATCTGCCGAAAACAGGATGACGAATCGAACGCCGACTTTGGCAGAGTTGGAGGATGGTTTGCCGTTTGCCAGACAGCTTATGCAACTAAATCCTGATGCTCAGATTGTGGCTATTGGCAGAAAGTCAGCAGACACGTTAAGCTCCCATTTCATTAAATATCATCATGTTCCCCATCCTGCAAATGGAAGAGCAGTACAATTCCAAAAAGCAGTAAGGTCAATGATCTAGCCCATTTTGAACTGGAGGAGTGTAAGGCTGAGATATGAACTCTTATCGTCTAAGTGTCCGCACATAACGTAATGCCCTATCATATAAAGATTGGTTGGTGAAGCTAAATGAGTGAAAAATACTGGCTTGTGGTGCAATATCCACTGAAGAGCGCGCAGGGCAGCAAACGAGATCATTGGTTGAAGGAAAAGGTGATGGAATATCTGGAAACCGTTCTGACCCAGGCGGAGTTGGGAGAGCTGGATGGATGTGACCTGGGCAGCCGTGTGGCTGATCCGAAGGAATATGTAATGAACATTTTCTGTGTGGTAACGGACGAAGATCGGAGCATAGCGCTGATTAAAAAAGTGCTGAGAGAGAGTCGGTTGGATTATACCCGCATCCAAATCGCTACGATGCCATATGGCACAGAAGGAAGCTACACGCTGAAATATGCCTCCAAAAAAGGCGTTACCGAATTCTCGCTTTGATCACGATTCGCTGTTTCTTACCATAACGAACTCTGTACTTGTCCTGCCCGAGGGCAGTTTGCCCCCAATATTTTCCCCACTTAAATTCATCATACGAGAAGACCATAATTGGACTTCCCAGCCTTAACCACTCGATCAACACTCTGTAAGTAGTAAGATTATGCCCGTAAATATTCTAATCTTGCTCAAAAGTATGCCATATCGAGGTAGACGTTTATCATCTTCTTTTGTGTACTCAGATCCTCCGCCTCTCCCTCGCCTCACTCTCCATCCGGCACAAACCACAACTTATTATCTGTACCTCCAACATTTTATAAAGCAGTACTTCTTGCGGCTCCAATTAGGGGCCCCTACCCGCAGCACTCACCACGATCAGATCCCCAAAGCCTCATTTCACTTCACTCAGTCAAGCTATATCCAAGCGATAAAAAGAGTTGAGCCTCCTCCATGCACAGTCCTATAATATACAATTGTATAAAATCCGAGAGAGTGGTGGATATCACAACAGGTCATCCGATCCCAGCCGATAAACCCATCACACCTCGGAACCAAAGGAGGGTCACATCGAATCAAAGAGCCAAAGATGTAACAACAGATGCAGGAGCAGCAACAGAAGGAGATGAAAAATAGAAGTGAAAGCAACAGTCCAATCAGATATTGAGACCGATGCAGAAGTAAACGCAAATGCAAAAGCGAACACCAGCGCAATGAAGAAGAATTGGACGGCCCGTTTCAAAGCGTTCATTCAACGCAAGCCCAAGACGCTGGCTTTTAAAATCCCGTTTGCCTACTTTGTCATTATTCTGCTAACGGTGGCGTTCAGTGCATTGGTGTTGAATCGAATCTCGGAAAATGACGCGCAACGAAAGATCAATGAGGCATCACTTCAGACGATTACATCCATTGAGACCAACGTTAATCTGATGATCGAGAACGTGAACAATTATTCGAAAATGATTTTCTCCGATCCCAACTTGCAAAACCTGCTGCGGCAGGGCAATGTGTACTCCAATTTACAGACACAGTCCAAGGTCAGCGCGTATTTGACCAATCTTATGCAAGCGGTTCCAATTATCGATTCAGTATATATTTACGATAATTCGGGGCACCGATTCTCGGTTGGTACACAGGAATGGCCCACGTTTATGGAAGCAAATGTGAAGGAAGCGCCGTGGTACGAACAGGCACTGAAGCACAACGGACGATACCTGCTCAGGCTGAATGGTGGCAACAACGACAGCGGAGTCTCGGCGACGGGGGAGAATGATGGGCAAGAGGTGGTCTCGTTTATTCGCCTCATTCGGGATTTGGATGATACGTCTCCGCTGGGATTTTTGGTCATGAACATCAAGGGCAAATCCATCGCTCAAGCCTATGCTAACCTGTCTGCACCGGATTCATTTCAGGTCGCCATTCTGGATGAACATCAGCGGGTGATCGCAACGAACGCAATCGATGGAAAGAAGGCCGTGCCTGCTGTATCCGACGAGCCCATGCCAGCAGCTTCTGGACAGGAAGGGATGCAAGAGATGTTAGAGGCCAATCAGGCCAAGTTAAAACAAACCTTTCAAGAGCAATCCTCTGGCTTCATCACCTTGCAATCGGGTGGTCAGGAATATGCGGTGACCTATCGTTCGGCTGGTGATGATCGGTGGAAATTCATCAGCATGAGTCCATACCAGGCTACTGATACCCGTAATAAATCCATGGTGCTGCTTGCGCTAATATTACTGGCGGTGAACGGGACGGTCTTTTTCGTCAGTTCATTCATCATCTCGCGCAGCGTCATTAAGCCGATTCACAAGCTGCTTCGTTCCATGCAGAAAGCGCCAAGTGGAAACTTCCGCAAAGTGACGGTTGAACTGAACAGCTACGAATTCGCACAGCTATATGGAGGATACAACCAGATGATTGAGCAGATTGACCAGATGCTAAAACGCATCATTCAGGAGCAGCAGACGATCCGCCGAGCAGAGCTGAATACACTTCAGGCGCAGATCAAGCCGCATTTTCTATACAACACACTTGATTCCATTACCTCCCTGGCGATGTCGGGCATGAACGATAAGGTATGTGAGCTGTTAGAAGCGCTTGGAAGTTATTATCGGCTGAGTGTCAGCAAAGGGCGTGAACTGATTACACTGCACGAGGAGGTTGAGATTGTACGCAATTATCTGACGATCCAGCAGGTGCGATACCCCGGTGTATTTGAGGTGCAGTACGATATCGATTCAGGCTGTGAACGAGTGATGATTCCCAAGCTTGTGCTCCAGCCGTTGGTGGAAAATTCGCTGTATCACGGTATTCGTCCTAAAGGCAGCCCAGGTACGATACGCATTCAAGCTCGTCGCTCCAAGGAGGGAGTACTTCTAACGATCACTGATGACGGAGTCGGCATGTCCGAGGAAGAAGTGAAGCAGATTCAACGAACAGAAATGAACAGGTCTAATCGCTCGAACTCATCTAACCCATCTAACCCATCTAACACTTCTAACTCTTCTAATCCTTCTAATCCTACTCATAACTCTAAACACAATCCAAGCTTTGGCTTGTGGGGAACGATGGAGCGGCTTCGCATTTTCTATGACAGAGAAGATGGACTTAAGCTGCATAGCGAGGTTGGAAAAGGAACCACCATTATCATAACGATCCCGAAGGGAGCCGATGAATCATGGAACTAACTGTGGAACCATTAAAGGTATTGATTGTGGATGACGAGTACCTCATCCGTAATCTGCTGCGCATGCGTATCGATTGGGAGCAGCAAGGCATGAACATCATTGGAGAGGCCTCCGATGCTGCAGAGGCTTTGGAACAGGTCGAGCTGTTGCGCCCGGACATCGTGTTCACGGACATATACATGCCCAAGATGGACGGTATTGAACTGAGCGGCATCCTCATGGAGCGTTACCCAAACATAAAAATCGTGGTAGTGACGGGACATGATGAATTCGAATATGCTCGTCAGAGTGTGAAGCTGGGCATATCCGATTTTATTTTGAAACCTATTCGTGCTTCTGAATTATTACAGGTTACGACGAAGCTGCGAGTGGCAATCGAGCAGGAGATAGGGCGTCAGTACGAGCTGATGAACCTGCGGGAGGAGATGAAGCAGAGCTTGCCTTATCTCAGGGAGAGATTTGTAAATCAATGGTTAAGTGATGTGATATCTGAGGATGAACTACAAGAGAAGGCGCGTTTCTTCGGCATTCCTATCTCGTCTGGTGAACCTGGATCACGCATCGCAGTAATGGAGGTGGAGGTTGCTGTACCGCAAGCTAAGATAGCTGCACCAGAGGTATATCCACATCTGTCCGAACCATATCACCAAACACGCCAAACACACCAAACACATGAAGCACATCGAGGACCCCAACAACAACATGGTCAGCCCCAATTAAGCCAGCATCAAACAGAAGCCCATCGACAACCCGCTGAGGAAATACATATTTTGCTGCGAATGGTAGGCATGAAGCAGGTGCAGGCATTTTATCCGCAGGATTCACAAACCATTATCGTCATGGACCCGCATAACCGGATAGTTGTGCTCTCACTTGGTGCGGATACGGAATTTACCAATCAGGTACAGCAGCTTCAGGAAGAACTTCAACATACACTTAAGCTCGAAGGGTGTGAAGTTGATGTGACCGTAGGGATTGGGCAATGGCAATCAGGATGGGGAAGGGCCTGTGTGGGATACCGGGAAGCTTGTCGTGCACTCGATTATCAGGCGTTTGTGGGGAAAAATCAGGTTATTTGCTTCGAGGATCTGGTCATCGAAAACGGTAAGAGGCCCTACCACTCGGATGCTCAGTTGCTCCAACAACTGCAATTTTACGTCAGTGTTGGTGCGGGGGAAGAAGCCGTATTGTTGCTGGAGCGTATGCTGTCTGTGCCGTTCTCGGACGTTTCACAGTTTCGGATGGCAGCCATGGATGTGGTTACGGAGTGCCAGCGTGCTGCCATAGAGCAGCAGATTGTGGGAGAACACGCATTGAACAAAGAGGCCGTTGCGGCCATTTTTACAGCAGGTCATCTGCCTGAACTAAAAAGCATGTTGGAGCAGCACCTCCGTACTGTATCAGATGTCATACAAGCCAAACGACAGGCCAAGGAAGGCAATCTGATTGACCGGGTGATGGCTTATCTTGAAGAGAACATGGGCAATGCGGAAGTGGGGCTTTCCAGCACTGCGGCTGCTTTTTACGTAAGTTCGGGCCATCTGGGGCGGCTGATGAAAAAAGAAACCGGGCAGACATTTGTGGAATATATGACGCAGCTTCGTATGAGAAAGGCCGAAACGTTGCTGAAGCAGACCGATTTAAAGGGGTATGAGATCGGGCAGCAGGTAGGCATCCCGGACCCGCATTATTTCAGCGTCTTGTTCAAAAAACATATCGGTCGGTCCATGAACGAATATCGGAATGTAAAAACCTGAACAACGAGAATGTAAACCCCCACACTACCAGTTCCAATTCCACATATGTTCGAATATTACAAATCGATGCCTGTTTTCTAAATGGAGAACAACGCACATTTCGCCTAAAATATGGGCTAGAACGAACTAAAACACATAGGGAGGTCCATAGAGATGAAAGCGCTATTAAAAAAATCAGCAAGTCTAATTCTGACTCTGGGAATTGTAAGCAGTCTGGCGGCATGTTCATCCGGTTCGTCCGGTGGTACACAGGGGGAAAGTAATGGCAAGATCAAGCTGACGCTATGGGATCAATCGGTTGGCAATACCGATCCTTCGGCCAAGCTGCTGCCCGAGATTGTTGAGAAATGGAACAGCGAGCATCCGGACATCCAGGTTGAACGTACGGGCACGACAGGAGAACAGTATAAAACCAAAGTCAAAACATCGATTGCGGCTGGTGAGGCGCCAGACCTGTTCTATGGCATGGGTGGCGGCAGCTTCATGCAACCGTACATCAAATCCGGCAATGTGCTGGAAATCTCAAGTTACCTGACGGACGATATCAAAGAACGAATGGGCCCGGGAATGGCTGAGGCCATTAATATGGACGGCAAAATCTACACATTGCCCGTGTACACACATATCGCCAATCTTTACGTGAATACAGAACTGTTCGGGCAGGCGGGTGCCAAGATTCCGACCACCTATAACGAACTGCTGGATGCAGTCGCCAAGCTGAAAGCGGCGGGGATCACCCCAGCTGTGATTGGGGAGAAGGACCGCTGGCCGGGCATGTACTGGTACGACATTATTGCGATGCGTCAGGCAGGCAATGCTGCGGTGATGGAAGCCTTTAAAGATCCGTCGAAATGGGATTCGCCCGACTTTGTAGCCGCCGCGACTAAAATGCAGCAGCTCGCGCAAGCAGGAGCGTTCAACAGCAGCATGTTCAGCATGAGCTATGACGAGATGCTTGGGGCATTTAATGCAGGCAACGGGGCGATGATGTTCCAGGCCAACTGGGTGAATGCAGGAATTGAGGACCCGTCCTCCGCAGTCAAAGGCAAAGTGAAAGTGATTCCGTTCCCAGTGTTTGAGGATGGCAAAGGCACAAATACCGAAATCTTCGGCGGAGCCGTCGATGGTTTCTACATCAACCAGAATACCAAGCATTCGAAGGAAGCCGTGGAATTCCTCATGTATCTGAGCGAGCAGCTTGGTACACAAGGTTTCCTGGCTGGAGCCGGTCTGCCAAGCTGGAAAACAGATGCACTCGACACATCCAGCCTGTCCTCCCTTGATCTGTCTGCGGCAAATATTATGAAAACGGCGACCTCATTCATCGCGTGGTGGGATAACATTCTGCCAGCGGAGTCTGCCGAAGCGCACAAAAACTTGATTGCCCAGCTGCTTGCCGGCGATGTAACACCGGAGGAGTTCTGCAAACAGATGGCACAGCTCAAACCAACAGAGCTGAGCCTGTAGGTCGCGCAGGTTAATATGTGCGCAACTGTAATCCTTACATGTGTACGCTTGTGAGCTTGCCAAGCTGAAGCCTGCTAACAATGAAGATGAACCCAAACAAGGCGTGGTCCGGAATATCCCGGTCACGCCTTTGAGAGGAGAACAACAATGAACTCTGTATTTTCCAATAAAGGTACGATAGCCGTCTTTGTACTGCCCACACTGATTCTCTTCTGCGGCATTGTGCTCATTCCGATCTTTGTCTCCAGTTATTACAGTCTGCTGGATTGGAACGGCGTAGGCAGGGGTACATTTATCGGCCTGGACAACTATGTAGAGATGTTTAATGATACCCGTGTGCTGAATTCAATCAAGAACTCCCTGTTATTCGCAGGTGCTTCGGTGTTCATTCAACTGCCGATCTCGCTGGTGCTCGCACTGATTCTGGCGTCCAACGTCAAGGGGGAAGGTTTCTACCGGACCGTATATTTCATCCCGGTGTTGATCTCAACGGTGGTTATTGCCCAGTTGTGGTCAAAAATCTACAATGCCGATTACGGCCTGCTGAACGTGCTGCTGCAAAGTATCGGTTTATCCAGCCTGGCGCAGGACTGGCTGGGGCAGAAGGACACCGCGCTGGCGGCATCTTTTATTCCAACCTTGTGGCAGTACGTGGGGTATCACATGCTGCTGATGTATGCAGGTGCGAAGTCCGTGTCTCAGGATGTGCTCGAAGCGGCTCGAATGGATGGTGCTTCCCGTATTCGGACGGCGTGGTCCATTATGATCCCGCTGATGAAGCCAATTCTGAAGGTAAGCCTTGTTTTTTCGGTCATCGGTGCATTCAAGGTGTTTGACCTGATCTATGTGCTGACAGGTGGCGGGCCATTTTACACCACTGAAGTGCCAAGCACGCTGATGTACGCTACCATTTTTGATACGTTCCGGTATGGATATGGCAGTGCGATCTCGGTCTTTATCATTGTGGAGTGTCTGGTGTGTACGATCCTCATTAATTCATTGTTCAAAACGGAGTAGAGGGAGGCATAAGGCATGAGTACCGTAGAAGTCATGTTGCAAAAAAAGCCCAAGCCGAGGTCCATCTCCGGACCGATCGGGAAAGTGTTCCTGCAAGCGTTTCTGATCCTCGTTGCGATTGTGCAGATCTACCCGCTCATCTGGCTGGCGCTGTTTTCCCTGAAGGATAATAGTGAGATCTTCAGCGGTGATGTGGCCGGGTTGCCCAAAGCGTTTTTGTGGAGCAACTACACCAAAGCAATGTCCGACGGCCATGTGCTGACCTATTTTATGAATAGTGTGCTGGTTACTGCGGCCTCCATTGTCTTGGTACTGATCCTGTCCTCCATGACGGGATACGCAATCACAAGAATGAACTGGAAGCTCAGCGGGTTGACGATGACGATTATTTTGCTGGGCATGATGGTGCCGATTCATGCGGCGCTGCTGCCATTGTTTATTATTTTGAAGAATCTGAGCCTGCTCAACAGCTACTGGTCTCTGATCATTCCCTATGTGGCATTTGGCATTCCGATGGCGGTATTCATTCTGGGCAGTTTTTTCAAAGGTATCCCAAGAGAGATGGAGGAGTCGGCGGTTATCGACGGCTGCGGCATATACCGGACGTTTTTCTCCATTGTCCTGCCTCTGGTAACCCCGGCTATATCAACGGTAGCCATCTTCACATTTCTGTCATGCTGGAATGAGCTGATGTTTGCAGTTACGTTTATCAATAACACGGCTTACCAGACGTTGACGGTGGGTATGATGTCGATGGTGGGAACGTACATTACGCAATGGGGTATCATTGGTGCTGGACTGATGATTACGACGGTGCCGACGGTGGTCATCTATCTGCTGCTGAACAAACAGGTGCAGAAGAGTATGATCGCAGGTGCGATCAAAGGTTAGCTGGAGGCTGGACTGGAGAGCGTGGCAGTAGAAGCGCTTACTGCTCGCTCGCTGTACTCTCTTTCTGGTAGATATCGGCTTGATTCAGGATTTCGCAAGGTGTGGTTTCTGGACTAGACCGCGGTCTATGAACATGGAATAATAAGGGGTATGTAGCCAGTCAGTTGCAGAGAGGGGTCATTATAGTATGGTCAATATCGTGATGGTAGAGCAGGAGTCTGTTCGGGAAAAGGTTGTGGCGTTCACGTTTGATGATGGGCCACATCCGGTGTATACACCTCAAGTGCTTGAGATATTCCGGCGTGCCGGTGGGCGGGCGACGTTTTTCATGATTGGCCAAGAGATGGAGAACCACCCGGAGATTGCGGCGGAGGTACACCGGGAAGGGCATGAGATCGCCAACCATACGTATACGCATCCAGACCTGACCAAGTTGACGCTGGAGGAAGCCGGGGAGGAGCTGCAACGCGCAGAAAATCTTGTTCAAAAAGTTACGGGGCAACCTGCCCGATGCTTCCGCCCGCCGTATTTTGGCGTAAACGATGATATACTGTCTCTGGCAGCGGAGCGTGGATATCGTACGATTGGTGCAGTCAACGGTGATGCTAGGGATTGGGACAATCCCGGTGTTGAACACATTCTGGAGCATACCCGGTCTGCGGTGAAACCTGGCAGCGTGCTCATATTCCATGACGGGTACGGGGAGCGTTCCCAGACGGTGGAGGCGGTTCGTGTGCTGGTGGAGGAACTGGTCGCGGAAGGGTACCGTTTGGTGACGGTAAGTGAGTTGTTAGACATTTCTCGTGAGCATGATATAAAGACGACATAATTAAGTGGACCCATCATTCTTTGAATGACAGGGTCCTTTTTTAATATATATAATACATAGGAAGAACGGAGCGGAAGCACAAACTTTGCTTGCCCTCTCAAACTACTTTATAATAATAGGCTAAACTAGATTATGTCAGGAGGAAACAATGGACTTTATCAGAAATCAACTAGAAGAACTCGGCATGAGTGGACCCTCCATTGGTTATCTTTCAAACATCATTATGATTATTTTTATAGCAGTGATCTCGATATTGGCGAATGTGATTGCCAAGCGAGTGGTACTGAAGACGGTCCATCGTATCGTAAGTAACAACCGTTTCAAGTGGGGCCATATTGTGGTTCAGAAAAATTTATTTCAGAAGCTGTCGCATCTTGTGCCAGCCATTATAATCTATTATTCTGCTTATATTTTCTCGCCCTATCAGGCCATAATTGAAAAATCAGCAATGACCTATATGATTGTTATTATGATTACGGTTCTGAATGCTCTGCTGAATGTCTTCGATGATATCTATCGTACCTATGAGGTGTCGAAGATACGCCCAATCAAGAGTTACATTCAGGTAGCCAAGATTGTCCTGTTCATTATCGGGGGCATTATCGTTATTTCCAGCCTGATCGGACAGAACCCACTCATTATCCTTAGTGGACTTGGGGCGTTATCGGCGGTATTAATGCTCGTATTCAAAGACTCAATCCTGGGCCTCGTGGCCGGTGTACAGCTATCGTCGAATGATATGGTGCGCGTTGGTGATTGGATCGAGATGCCAAAGTATAATGCGGACGGTGACGTCATCGACATTACATTGAACACGGTAAAGGTTATGAATTTTGATAAAACGATTACGATGATTCCAAGCTACGCCCTCATTTCGGATTCGTTCCGTAACTGGAGAGGCATGCAGGTGTCCGGCGGCAGAAGGATTAAGCGGAGTATCTATATTGATATCAGCAGTATCCGTTTTTGTACGGAAGAGATGGTAGCTGAATTTGAGAAAATCCACTACCTGACTGATTATGTCACGGCAAAATTGAAGGAAATTCAAGCATACAACATGGAGCACGAGGTGAATACCGAAAGCAACGTGAACGGCAGACAACTGACAAACGTCGGTGTATTCCGGGAATATATCCATCAATATTTGAGGAATCATCCAAAAATCAATAAAGATATGACGATGATTGTGCGACAACTAGCACCGGAAGATCGTGGGCTGCCTCTGGAAATCTATGCATTCAGCAATGATATCAACTGGGGTGTATATGAGAACGTTCAGGCGGACATCTTTGACCATATCTTCGCGGTGGCGTCGACATTTGGACTACGTGCCTTCCAGAATCCAACTGGACATGACATTGTGCAGCTGAAAGAGGATAAGCAATATGCGCGAGAGTATTAAGAAGATTTATCAAAATAGATGTGACGGCCACCATATTGGTGGTCGTTTTTACGTTTGGATGCCCCTCCAATTTGGCCAAGGGTGAGAACACGTCGAGTGTTGGTAAGTTGGCTAATTTTTAAAATCACAGGAACACATCCAAATGTTTTATTTATGAGACTGACGGTCAGTTCATGGGAAAGGGTTCAGTGCAAGATAACAAAACATAATGTCTACAAAAACAAGTAGACATTATGTATTTCTTTACATTATAATCTAATTAATTCCATATTTTGAAAGGGGTGATTTGGAGCTTTTTCTGATCAGGCGTGTCTATGAACGAGGGAAAAGCATGAAGTCTCTTTGGCGTGCTAACTTTTCAAAAGAAATGGAGGGAGAATGAAATGAAGAAAACATTGTATTCTGCTATTATGATAACGCTTTTATCAGGATCGATTGTGGGTACGGCCTTGGCGGATAATTACGAGTCGAATGACACTTTGAGCAGCGCGTATAAAATCCCAACGCAAACGGTGGCCACTCCCTACGGTCCGGCTTACTGGGGTGGAAGTGCTTGGTCTTATCTATCATCCCCGACAGATGTAGACTACTTTACATTCAGAGGGCATGGCAAATCTGTCGTGCTGGGTTCTCCTTCCGGCTATGATTACGATCTGTACGCCTATGACAGCGCTGGAAATTTGGTTGCTTCTTCTACGAATACGTCAGGAGCGGATACAGTTCTTGTCGACTACAATAATGTATATTTTAAAGTGATAAGCAAAGATGGACGATACAGCGATACCGATGCTTACAGCGTAACCTTTTATAAAAGGGATGTCTGGGTGCCGTGACCAGCTCGTGAGAGTAAAATAACGTTAGGTATCGTAGACTTTAATGCTTCCGTCTCATGAATAGGAACTCTACCGCCTCAATGAGGTAGTAGAGTTTTATTTATTCAAGCCAATGCTCTGGAAGAATGGGTTACCATAGCCCCCACTTGAGTGCATTGGAAAATTTAATGGAGGTGAGTGCCGTGGCACGTGTATTAGTTGTGATGATCCCTGCAGAAGGCCATATCAATCCGTCGCTTGGATTAATCAAGGAACTGGTAGAGAACGGTGATGAAGTGGTCTACTGTTGTACCGAAAAATACCGGACGAAGATTGAAGCGATAGGCGCACAATTTAAAGCCTACTCCTTCAACGAGGCAACCCTGCTCAACAACCCTGGTATGAAGCCATTTGAACTCAAGCATCCTTACCAATTTTTATATATGATATTGGAAAAAGTTATTCAAAGGTTTATTCCAGATGTTCTGAATCTGATCGAACATGAAACCTATGACTATATCATTTTTGACTCCATAATAGGCTGGGGAGGACAAATTCTAGGTGAGAAGCTAGGTATACCAACGGTATGCTCAACCAGCACCTTTGTTTTTGTGGAGCCTCTTGGGTCAGACAATCAACTGAAGGATGATACGGAGGAGGTCAAGGAGCTATATAACAGCATCGTGGAAGTGTCCCAGCAAATAGCTTCCCAGTTCGATGTGGCTGTACCTTCCCTGGCGGAACTTTTAGAGCATTCAGGACAACTGAAGATTGTGTATACAAGTCGTTATTTTCAACCCATGGGGGAGAAGCTGGATGACAGCTTTGTATTCACTGGCCCATCTATTATCCCCCGAAAGGATGCGCCAGGCTTTGCAAAGGAGTCACTGTATGCTCTTTACAAACAGGCAGTTTATATTTCGATGGGAACCATTTTAAATAAGGATCTTGATTTTTATAAGCTTTGCTTTACGGCCTTTCGTGATTTGCCTGTGCAGTTTATCTTGTCTTCTGGGAAGGATACCGATATAGAGCCCATTGCTGATCTCATTCCTGACAATTTCATCATAAGACCCTATGTCCCTCAACTGGAAGTGTTGCAGTGTGTAGATGCTTTTCTAACACATGCAGGCATGAACAGTACCAGCGAAGCTTTGTATTACAATGTACCATTAATCATGCTTCCGTTAACATCGGATCAGCCGCGTGTAGCAGGCCGGGTACAGGAGTTGGGAGCAGGGGTCATCGTGGACAAAAATAACCT
The DNA here is from genome assembly GCF_037981725.1 of Paenibacillus sp. FSL H3-0457. Classification (NCBI taxonomy): domain Bacteria; kingdom Bacillati; phylum Bacillota; class Bacilli; order Caryophanales; family Paenibacillaceae; genus Paenibacillus; species Paenibacillus sp. FSL H3-0457. The sequence continues at coordinate 213,886 of NZ_CP150283.1, forward strand.
TACACCCGATGTGCTTAGAAACGCAGTATTAGAAGTGCTCGGTAATGCCTCCTACAAGGAGCATGCTGAGGTTATTGGGAAAACGTTACGCGATGCTGGCGGGTATAAGCAGGCTGCTATGGCTATTAAGAACTTTATAGGCAATCAACGGTTATCGGCCACGCCCATCTCTTCGTTTGAATGAAAAGGAGACCGTTCTTCATGGGAGCTAGAAGAGGAAGCCGTCACCTGACTAAAACGGAGTGGTGGCTTCTAATTGATTCAAGCGCGTATGGAGGGGTAGATAAACGGAGAGGGGCATTATTTTTACCATATTGTTCGTATACCTTTTGCAAAGGAGAGTCTTCAGATGAATCATCAAATTCCGGAATATACATTGAACGATGGCTTGAAAGTGCCTGCAATTGGATTTGGTACCTATAGTTTAAAAGGTGAAGAAGGCGTTAAATCGATCGCGTCCGCAATGGATGCGGGTTATCGATTAATTGATACGGCGTATAACTATGAGAATGAGGCAACGGTGGGCAGAGCAATCAAACAAAGCTCCATCGCCAGAGAAGAACTACTCATTTCCTCGAAGTTGCCGGGGCGTTATCACGCTCATGATAAAGCACTTGTGGCGATCCAGGAATCCCTGTACAGAGCGGATCTGGATTATTACGACCTGTATCTGATTCACTGGCCCAATCCGAAAAAGGACATGTATGTCGAGGCATGGCAAGCACTGATCGAAGCCAAAAAACGTGGATATATCCGATCCATTGGAGTCAGCAACTTCCTGCCTGAGCACAATGATCGGCTGATTAAGGAAACGGGGATAGCGCCGAGTCTGAATCAGATTGAGCTGCATCCGTTCTTTGACCAAGCCGATCAGCGGGAACAGGATACAAAGCATGGCATCGTGAACGAATCCTGGAGTCCGATTGGACGTGGCAATGATGCCGTACAGGATATTCTGAAGGATGAGAACATTCTTCGGATTGCGGAAACGCATGGCAAAACGCCAACCCAGATCATTCTGCGCTGGCATGTTCAGCTGGGTTCCATTCCCATTCCGAAAGCCGGCTCCTTGCAGCATCAACAGGAAAATATCGATATATTTGATTTTGAGTTGAGCACAGAAGAGATGCAGGTCATCTCTGCATTTAATCGTCCAGATGGACGTTTGTGGGATCAGGACCCAAGCGAGTACGAAGAATTTTAAAGAACGACAAATGAAGGGCTGCTCTCATGTCAGATATGACAGGTGGCAGCCCTTTATTGCTTTATTGTTGAAGCATATTAAGCAATGTTGCAGTTTTTCATGTTGCGTAATTTCTGTTTACTGTTCAGCAGGGATACGGAAGGTCAGAATCTCATACGGTTTGATATCAAAAGAAATTCGAGCATTTTCCACAGCGTATTCCGCTTCGTTGTTCTCGAGCAAATCACATGCGTACGCCGTAGCACCTGCTGCCTCAGGCAATTGCAGGGAAGCACGGCTGCGGCGGCCATGTGCTTCGTAGACTCGGATGATCATATCATCGTTGTTCTCGGCTTTTTTGATAACCTCCAGCACGACATTATCCTGATCGACCGATGCAATTGACCATGTTCCCGGCAACGTACCGGTTTGCGGACTTACTTCACGGGCAACCAGCGGACGGTTGAGATCATAAGCAGCTTGGATGACACGTCCTTCACGGAAGTCGCCCTGATGCGGATAGAGCGCGTAGGTGAATACGTGCTGCTCTTTGTCTGCATTTTCATTCGGGTACGTTGCGCTCTTGATCAGCGACAGTCGCATCACCGAGTTATGAATATCATATCCGTATTTGCAGTCGTTCAGCAAAGCAGCACCGTACCCGTTCTCCGCCAGATCGGCCCACTTCTGCCCGCATACTTCAAACCGGGCTTGATCCCAGCTCGTATTACGGTGGGTAGCACGCTCAACGTTGCCATACTGGATTTCGTAGACGGCCTTTTCACTCCAGATATCGAGCGGGAAAGCGGCTTTCAGCAGCAAATGCTCCTGCTTCCAATCCACAAACGTACGGAAATCAATCCGGCGTGTGTGCGCATAGAAGATGATCGTTTGCTCAATGACCGAGTCCAGGAACTGTCGCTTCACTTGAAGCACGGAACGTACCGGCCCACTTTCAACCCACTCCAGCGACTGCAGGTCATTAATCTCCCACATATGCTGTTCATAATAATCGTCAATGTTCCATGCCTCGTATTCCGCAGGTCGATCCTCGAACACTTGCAGCACGTTACCACGCTTGCCAGACTGGAGCAGCTCACGGCCCTCCAGCTTGTCCCATACGGATGTGAACTCGGCACTTTCATTCAGGTGAATATCGTACCAAGGTGTGTGGATATGGCGCCGATCTGCTTCCCACTGTGCAACCGAAACTCCCGCGACAAGCTCGTCTGTTAGATCTGGTGTGATTCTGAAAGATTTATACCCGGATGCAGGCACGTTCTCTGCTAGGAACACGAGGCCTCCCTCGGGAGTCCGCTGGCTTGGTACAGGGCAATCTCCATCATAGACGGTTACTTTTCTCGCAAAAGCAGGCAGTTCAACCACATCCGTCCGTACAAATCCGGTCGTGTTAAATACTACAATTGCTTCGCCATCAGATGTAATTCGGCTTGCAATGCCGTTCAGCGCACTGTCTTTCAGCTCATCCGTGACACGCAGAACTTCTTCATATTGCTCCTTGGAATCCACATATACCTGCTCAATGGAGCTGCCCGGGAGAATATCATGGAACTGGTTCAGCATCGTCAGCTTCCATGCATGCTCCAGTGCATCGGTTGGATAGGCCGCCTGTGCATTCGCCTGACGATGAATCATGGCATACAGCTCGGCATCGGCCAGCGCAAATTCACTATGACGGTTGTACCGTTTGTTACGCGCCATGGAAGTATAGGTACCCCGGTGATACTCCAGATACAGCTCACCCGACCAGCGAGGAACGGAAGGAACATCAGCCAGATTTTGCTCCAGCTTCTCGAAAAACTCGCGTACAAAGGTACGTTTCACCGCGGGTACACCAGGCAATCCAACATCAAGTCGTCTGCCATGCTCCAGCATCTCCTCAGTTGGTCCACCGCCGCCATCTCCGAATCCGAAACATTGCAGGACATCTGCATTGATGTTTTTGTTCTGGTATCGCTGCCACGTACCTTTTACTTGCGAAGCATTAAACCGACCATTATAGGTCGTTTCGAAGCGACGCTGCCTGAAATCAGGGTGTTTGTCATAGTCTGTTGCTGTGATGAAATGGGTCAGGACTTCTGATCCGTCGATTCCTCGCCAGTACATCGTGTCGTTTGGAATCTGGTTGGTATCATTCCAGGCGATTTTGGTTGTCATAAAATAATCAATGCCGCTCTTGCGCATAATCTGCGGCATCGCTGCACTATAACCAAATACATCCGGCAACCAGAGCACACGGTTCTCCACACCGAATTCTTCCTTGAAGAAACGTTTCCCGTATATAATCTGACGAATCATGGATTCACCCGAGATCAGGTTACAATCGGCTTCCAGCCACATTGAACCTTCCGCTTCCCAGCGGCCTTCGGCCACCTTTTCTTTGATTTTCTCATATAGGGACGGGTAGTCTGCTTTCAGGTATGCATACAGCTGGGGCTGAGAGGACATGAAAGTATACTCTGGGAACTTGTCCATCAAGTAGAGTACACTCGCAAAGCTACGAATGACCTTCTCCCGAGTCTGATCCAGCGTCCACAGCCATGCCACATCGATATGCGTGTGTCCGATACAGTGCACGGTAGGGATGTGATCACCGGCAGGACGGATATCACCATAGACATGATCTTGCAGATATCGGCGCGCTTCCAGTACCGACGCATGGAATTCTGCACTGTTTTCCTGACGCAAATCCAGCAGATTCACGGCTTTATTCAGATGTTCGACCAACTTCAGGCGCTCCAGATCATCCTCACGCAGCAGATCCGCAGCATCCAGCGCAGCCTTGAGATCGTAATACAAATCGGAGACTTGCTGATGATGCTCGGCGATATATACATTTAGAAAAACATCCGCGGCAGACGTACTGCAATACGCATATAATGCCAGTTCGAATTCATCACCTTTTGCCGCAGCGGGTGTCAGGTCAATTTCCGTATGGTTCACGTCTAGACCGCAGATCAGTTCCCCATTGAGGAATGCTAAGAATTGCGGATTATCGTAATTCCAGATGTCATCAGCACCAGTAACGATGGCACACACGACCTTTTTTCCTTCCAGATGATCCGGAATTTGAATGCGGGTTTTGAAGCAACTGTGTACGTCTTTGCCACCCCAGCCATCACCCTTACGGAATACGTTCCAGGAGGAAGGGTCCTCATGCACCAGTTCCCAGGAGTGGTAACCACTTTCTTTATGATAAAGCTCAGGGATATATGTCTTTGAGGTAAGTCGAGCACGTTCCAAGTGTTTAACAATGGTATGGATTCGAGTATATAAGGAATTCATTTTCATGTTGGTTTCCCACCTTGGTTTGTAGTAAGTACAGGCTGTAGTCGTTGTTGGAGTGATAATAATGCAAGCGCTAACATATCAACTCTATCATAACAAAAGAGAAATGGGCGAAACTATGTATTGTATGCTGAAAATAACGTCTTTTTATTGCATTTCATGCTAAAATAAAATCATTAGAATCAGGATAGGGGGCATGTCCATGACACCATCGGTTCTGGCATACGAGCAAGGATATGCGATCCATGTGAACCAGCCTGGAGATTCACTTTTTTATCATCTGGATTATGACGAGCGCTCCTATGAACTGAATATGGAATTTCAGCATTTCCATGATTTCTATGAAATCTGTATCCTTCTCGATCGCACAGCTGCGCACATCATTGAAGGCAGTTTATATGAGATCCAGCCTCTGGATATCGTTCTGTTGCGGCCTTCATTGCTGCATAAAACGCAATATCCGAAGGGTGCTCCGCCGAAACGATTGATGATCACCTTTGCCATGCCACGTAATACACCTGGTCTTGAGAGCGGTTACACAGAGCTGTTCTCGATTTTTGATAAACCGGTCCCGATATTCCGATTTACAGAAGAAAGACGCAAGGAAGTCCTCGCGCCGATCAATGATATTTTTGCTATATCGCAGCAGTCTTCTGTCCTTCAATCGGTTATGATTCATAGCAAGTTCGTGGAGTTTCTCTGTGCTCTTCATCGTTACTCACCAGAGAACGGGTATGTGCGTGAAGAGACTGGATCAACGATGTCCAGGCGCATGTATGCCATTGCCTCTTATATTCACAGCCATTATCAACAGGATTTATCTTTGGACGAGGTATCCAAGCGTTTTTATGTAAGTGCCCATCACTTGTCTCGCCAATTCAATAAGGTTACCGGCTTCACCTTCACAGAGTACGTGCAGATGACCCGTATTCGGAATGCCCAGCAAATGCTGCTGAATTCGAGTGAGAAAATCACAGATATTGCTGCACAGTGTGGGTTCACAAGCTTTTCCCAGTTCAATCGCATCTTCAACAAACAGAACGGAATGTCACCAAGTGCATATCGCCGAAGCAGACGTTCGCAGAGCGAGCGTGAAGTTATGCTTGTGGGTGAGAGACCCGGACCACTTGGGAGCCTAGAGTGAGAGGGACGAGGAGAGTGATGGACAGACCTAAAATCTACTTAACATGTTACTCTTTTCTGAATAGAAGCTTTTTATAAAAGAAAGAATAGAGAAGAGAAATGGTATATTGTTTGGTCCATATATTTACGATTCAGCTAGGGACAAACCGCCATCATACATCCGATATACTCTGTCACAATATTCAAGCATGCGCTCATCATGGGTAACCATAATGGCCGCCTTTTGGCGTGATTTCACTTCTTGCGCGATTAGACTAACCACTTCATGGGCTCGTTTGGTATCCAAACTGGCGGTTGGTTCATCGGCTAAGATGATGTTGGGATTATTCATTAAAGAACGAGCAATGGCTGTCCGTTGTTTCTCACCACCGGATAACTCTTCGGGAAAACTTTTTAACTTCAAACCCAGCCCCAGTTCTTCCAGCAGCTTGGTGGCAAATGCCTTATCCTCTTTTTTAATCGTCCCGGCCATCCTTTTTACAACTAGCAGTTGATCCAGAACATTTAGATAGGGAACTAGATTTGAAGATTGCATAATAAATCCAACTTCTTGCAGCCTTATATTAGATAACTCTTTCTCCGTAAGCTTCGAAATATGATTTCCGTTTAGTTGAATATCTCCTTCGGAGGCTTTCAGCATGGCCCCAGCAATAGATAAGAATGTACTTTTACCAGAACCAGAAGGTCCAACTACAGCAACAAACTCCCCCGGTTCCACGGATATGGATACATGATCAAGCGCGGTGATCCGATTGTTTCCTTCGGCATAATACATAGTCACTTCCCGCATGTGCAGTCCCTTACTCATTATTCAACCCTCCCGAGCGCCTTAAGCGGATCAATCTTAGTAATTTTGCGAACAGATACCAGCGAACTTAACATAGCAATAACCAGCAAGATAACAGAATAATTGAAGACAAGACTGGTTTCCAGCTTAAATGGCATTCCTTTTGGCATAATTGCTGCTGTCCCATAAGTCAGCAAGATTCCAACAACAATACTAGTCAGCGAAAGTACAAACACTTGCGAGATAATGGCTTTTCCCAAGAAACGGTTACTAGCGCCTATCGCTTTCATAATGCCAAACTGGTTGGTTTTTTGCATCGTAATGACATAGAAGAATACCCCGAGTACAAATGCAGAGATCGCTAGTAGAAATGCAAGCATCATCAGAATAGTTCCGTTCTCCTCTTTGTACCCTGGCATGCCTTGCACAGCTTCCGACCGGGTAACTGTATCCGTGCTGGATAACTCTTTATTTATAGCTTCTGGATCAATATTCTCGCCTTGTAACATGATCGCATTAACCGGTCCGGCAATTCCTTTATCTGAACCTGGAGCCGCAAAGGCAATCTTCCGCCATTCAGCCATTGGGGTAAATACGGATGCAACGTGGTTATACGTCTGATTCTCCACATATCCGATAATAGTCAATGATTCCGTCGTGCCATCCAGTTGAAACGTGTCCCCAAGTTGATAGCCCTCATCTTTCATGGTTGAATTCACCACGACACCCGTAGGGTTCTCGGAAGACAGGCTTTCACCTTCTACAATAGCTGGTTCCAAAAAGCTTCCTGGGTCAATTCCTATAATCGCTATATCTACCTTATCTTCATTCTTGGTGCTATTCTCTTTCAGTGCCGTTGCCATCGTACTTCCCATAGGTGATGCAGCATCCACATTAGGAAGTTGTTCCGCCTTCGCCACCAGTTGATCTGACAGCAGTGACTTGCTCATGGAAGACTGAGCTCCTTCTTCAAAGATGACATAATCAGCCTTCATGGTCTTGAATGTTGATGCGGCTAGCGTAGATAATCCATTTCCCAGACCGGATAAAATAAATACCAACCAAGCCATTAGTACGAAGATAATGATAATCATTAAAAACTTCATTTTACTATGCATTAACTCCTTCATCGCTAAAAACATGATCTGTTCAACTCCTTCTTTCATTTTTATTGACACATGTGTCAAATTAGAGGTACAGCCACGCGGTCTTCATTATTAAACGATATAAATGACACTTGTGTCAAATTAAAGCCAAGAATAAAGTTAGCTCTTGGCTCCTCCGATCCACATTTGGAACAGCAACTTTCCCCAATCAGGCGTAGGGATATTTAGCATATTAGGAGTATTAATTAAGTTAAAAAAAACACCAATAAGTACAGGTAGAGGAATATCTTGTCGCAGGGCTTGATCCTGCTGAGCGCGTTCAAACAAGCGTGATAATTGAATTTTTAGGGTCCTATGTGCTTCCTCAATAAATTCAAGATCTCTCGCTGCCGCAGCAGAATTAGTTGTATTAATTTTACTGGCATCTCCCAGAAGTTGATGGAGCGTAGATTCTTCTGCGTAGATCAGAAGCAGTTGCTCAAGAGCATCCATTGGATCAGTCTCATCAATGGCTAATGAATTCTCTAATACGGTTGCAATTGATCGCTTCATACAAGCAGCGACGATCTCTTCTTTATTCGCGTAATATTGATATATCGTGCTCCGGGCTCCGGACAGATGCTGTGAGAGCAGCTTGAGATGAAAACCGTCATAGCCATGCTCAAGTACTAATTTTTTAGTTGTGTCCAGTAGCTCTGTTTCAGTAAAAGATTGTTTTCGTCCCATTAAATCTCTTCCTTTTTATCATTTAAAGTCGGTGTGAACTTCACGTAATCGATGTGTACTGCAGGTCTGTAGAAGTTCTTCATTTTACTTGCTTATTATGATCAGTTTAGCATATGTTTGATGGCCATAATACCAACCAAGACTATTGTTCTGGATAAATGGGCGGACGATATACAAAAAGGCAAACCCTTGAACTTACAGAGGGTTTGCCTTTTTCCTTCTATTTATTGAATACCGAATATATACCGATACGAATACAATTGATCTTACGATCAGACTCACGCATGTACCGAATGAATCTTGATGTTATCCCTGATCCTTCGGCGCCAGCTCAATAGCAGAGCGGATGGCAGCCAACATGCTTTTATCATCGGCGATATTTTTGCCAGCGATATCAAAGGCCGTACCGTGGTCAACAGACGTACGGATGATACCGCATTTCAGACCAACGGTGATGTTCACGCCTTCCTCAATGCCCATTACTTTGATCGGCGCATGGCCTTGGTCGTGGTAGCAAGCTACGACGATATCGAAGTCGCCGCGACCAGCGCGGAAGAAGAGTGTGTCCGCCGGGAGTGGACCAACGACGTTAATGCCTTCCTTCTGTGCACGCTCAATGCCGGGCTGGAGTTTCTCTTCTTCTTCTCCATTACCGAACAAGCCGTTCTCTCCAGCATGAGGATTGATTCCGCATACGGCAACGCGCGGATTCTCAAAGCCTGCTTTTTTCAACGTATCATGAGCAAGCTTCACGACGGTGTAGGTTCTTTCCGGGTTAATACTTGCAATGGCATCGATCAGACCCATGTGTGTTGTCAGGTGAATAACGCGCAGATTAGGCGTGGTCAGCATCATCGAGAAGTCCTGTGTATCGGTCAGGTCAGCCAGAATCTCGGTGTGCCCCGGATACAGGTGCCCCCCTTGATGGAGAGCTTCTTTATTCAAAGGTGCGGTGCAGATGGAGTGAATCTGCTGTTTTTTGGCAAGATCAATGGCTTTGGCGAGAAACTGGAATGCTGCATCTCCAGCCACGGCAGATACTTTACCGTATTCCAGATCCGCAGGAACGAGGTTCAGATCAATCACATCCACAGTACCGAATTCATACTTGGCTTCAGAAGGCTCTTGAATCGCATTAACGTTCAGACTTGAACCGATGACTGGCAACACACGCTCCAGAATCTTTGCATCACCGATAACGAGTGGATTGCACTGATCGTACATTTCTTGATGACCCAGTGCTTTCATAATAATCTCCGGTCCAATACCTGCTGCGTCGCCCATCGTAATTCCAATTGTAGGTTTCATACGAGAATACCCCCTTTTAATTTTTGAATCGCATGGATAAAGACATCCGGTTTACCGAATCCGCCTGCTTTGGTAATCACATGCAGATCATCAATCCCTATAAACTTGGAGATCGGCACGCCGATTTCAAGCTCATCCAGCAACTCGAAGCCGCTAATATTCCATTTCAGACAGATTTGTTTTGCTGTATCGCCACCGGTCATGGATACCCCTTTGAACAATCCCTCTTCCAGCAGTTTGGCACAGATCTCACCCATCGCAAGTACAATCTCGTTGCTGACTTCCGTGTGATTGAGACCACGAATTTCGCCCGTTGCTCGTGCCAGTTCGATATCCACCTGTTCAGCGGTGGAGTAGAGGACAACATCTTGTCCTTCCAGCGCTTTGTCTCGAACCTCGTTATATACACGTTCCATCTCTTCCGCGCGGTCTGCGGTTGCGGATACCGCTTTGAAAGAATGGAAGGAGACTGAAGCTACGCGGGACTTGCGCATCAAGCGATGCAGCTGCTCTCGGGAGTTTTTGTTCACGCTGCCAACCACCGTTAGGATTGGACCGGGATTCTCCGGGATATCAAGTGACGAAGCCCTGGATTCCAACTCGTAATGTGCGGGGAGGTAATTGGCAATGCCCGCCGAACCTGCCCAAGTAAAGGTATACTCCAACTCGCGAGTCATCTGCAGAATCAGTTCCAGATGTCTTTCTTCGGTGGAGTCCACCATTACATACGGGATATTCTTTGTTTTCAACTGCTCTAGCTTGGTGCGAATATGATTCTGCCCGGCTTCCAGATCGGCGACGGTGATCTCGCCAACTTCGTACTTGGTCTGTTGTTTCAACAAGTCCGGAAGGTAGGAAATCGTTACAGGTGTCTTCGGATCATGGGCAATTTCAGTATCTGCCAGCGGAACGCCGTTCAGGTAATGGATTCCTTCAAATATCGTCCGGTTATTTTTTGGATAACCCGGGGCAATCATCATAAAGTCCGGCTTTACGACATCATATACAGCATCAATCTCGATGCCGATATTACCACGCATGGTGGAGTCCATTTTTTTGAAAATCGTCTCAAATCCGTTGTTCGTCAGCAATTCAGCAGCCTGATATACACGGTCATACGCTTCCTGCGAGGATATGGAACGACTATCTGTATCAAAGACGACGGCATCGTAACGTGTAAGAGGGCCTTCATCTATATTAAAAAGAACACTGGTCTTTAAGCCGTGACGGGCAAGCTGCACCCCGCTGTCATTGGCACCGGTCAAATCATCTGCAATAATGGCTAATTTCATGCAGTCATCCCTCCTTGTAAGCACAATTTAATAAAAAGTCCGTTCAGATCATCCATTAAGCACAGATTAAGCACATTAAATCAGGTGATACCCATTTATGTGGTTGGTCGTTGATTGTATTTCTCGACTCCACCTGATTTCTCTAATCGTTTGGAGAGGAACCCGATGAAGATCGGCAACAGGATGGCTGTTGTTACAACGCTCGCTGCAATTTGCACCGTAGCAATCTCGGCAATTGGGCCAAATGAAGCATTAGCAGCCACGATGGCAGCAGGTGTACCTACGGCATTCCCGGCTGTTGAACCTTCGGAAGCACCCACGATGGGGTTCCAGCCGATGGCTTTAAAGAGTAGGAAACCGATTCCGCCCGTTAATAACACGGTTAACACACCCAGTAAAATTCCGCTAAGACCACCTTGAATGATGGAGGAGAAGCTAATGTTCATACCCAGAGCAAATGCAAAGAACGGAACAAGTTTGTCACTGCCTTTATGCAGCCATTCCGCCAGATTGCGGTCCAGATTACCAATAATGACACCAACGATGAGTGGAAGCAATACCGCAACAAAGGCCATAGGGGAAAACATACCGTTTGCAAAACCCATCGCACCAAAGATGGAGAGCGCTACCATGGTCAGGAAAGGACCATCACTGAGAGCGAGGAAAGGGTAGGCTGCTTTGTCATCTTCTTTCCCGTATTGGCCGGCGAGAGCAATGTACAAACCGCCATTAGAGTTAGTCATCGCAGCAATAATGGCAAGCGGGGCCAGACCGAGAAATAACCCGTTTGAATCCGCGAACAAAATAGCGATAAAACCAAGGGCTGCACCAATCACCCATTTGAACGTAAGCAAGGTCAAACCTTTGCCGACAGAGGAACCTGCTGTTTTAAACGTAATCTGTGTACCCGCAATGAACAGGAACAGGGCAATCAACGTACTGGCACTGTTAACAAAAAGTGCTTCCGTGAATCCGCCAATGCGCAGGGCATTCGGGAAGAATGTATTAATGGTTGCACCAAGTAACAGGGGAACGACCATCATACCGCCAGGGATGCGATCTAAAGTTGCTTTAATGTTCATAGTAGTAGCTCCTTATGAAGTAATCGTTTTTATGAAGCGCTTGCAGGGATTATATTATCCCATATCGTTTAATATAGCAACAATAAATTATTGTAAATTTTAAATACGCTGTTAACTGTTTAAAAATGCAACACATAAAAGCGATAAAAAAGACGCAAACTTAAAGTTAATCTTTAAGTTTACGCCATAATGTGGCCCGGTTAATCCCCAGACGCTCTGCGGCCTTTGATTGATTGTTATTTTCCTCCTGAAGCACGAACTGAATAACTTCTTTCTCAATCTCCTTCAGCGTACCGTTCAACTTCATTGGGCTTGAAGAAGGTTGCTGATCCAGCAAGCGGGACAAGGTAGCCGTGGTGATTACATAATCTTGTTCGTTGAGTGCAGCCTGCTTGATCAGATGTTTCAGCTGGTTGACATTCATATGTGTGATCTGATCTTGGATCAGCTGTAGAGCATCTTCTTTGATTCTCACCGCAGTAGTTCCGTATTTGTGGTAGTAATCCGTCAGGAAATGCTGCATCAGTGGAGCCAGATCCTCTGGTCTATCCGCAAGATTTGGCATCATGATTGTATTAAGCTCCAGATCAAGTGACCACTGCGGGTTCATTATCTGTTCCCCGAGTATAAACACCCCAATCTGATTTTGAAGGCAGTTCTGGATAAAGGCGAGCAACTCCGGATCTTCCATACGTGTTTCCATTTGGTTAATCTCTACATTTCTAACCTTGGCGAGTGGTATCTTGTGCAAATGACCGGGCGGAACTTGCGAGAGATCCATCTGTAATAAGAGTCCGCCACCTGAGTACATCTGATGAATATGTTTGACCAGAAAAGATTTACCGGAATCTGCTTCACCCCGCAGATAGATCGGTTCATGATTCTCGTAGAGTGCCCGAATGTTCTGTAATACCGCCTGCATGGCAGGGGATTCGGCAACGATAGGCTCCATCGATGCGTCCGTAAACGTTGTTATGCCGAATTGTGCAAAGGCATAGGGTTGTCCTTTTTCCAGCATATATACCTTGTAGTTCTTGTTGTCCAGGGTCGTTTCATAGGCGTTAACCGTGAGCTGGTAATCGTCCACCATGAACACATTTTGGATCTGGGATTGATGGAACTCCAGGCTGGTGTTGGTCAGATATATGTGATTATCGGTTAGCGGATTTTTCTCAAAATCGGTCAGGTTCTCGAATACAACTTCATTCCGTTCATTTAAAATAAGTAAATTGGGATGTTCCCGTGTAACCAGGTCATTCAGGATGATCGATATCGCATGATTTTTGCTCAAATAACGGTAGACCAGCTGTGCATCCTCCATCGCTCTAAGGATGGATTCCTGGCCAGATTGGATTAACAACCCCTCCAGACCATAGGTCTTCGCGGTGTTGACGGTGATCACATCTCCGACAATCTGTCGGTACCCGGAAGCTTTCAACTCCAAGAGTAATCGTGCCACATCTTCCGAGCTATGTATGGTATAGACCTTGAGGGGCAGATCCATCAGATCAATAATGGATTGTGCACCAGAGGTGATGTTGGAGAAGCCAACAATAGCTGTTTGGCCGTTAAACTGGCTTGCCAGTGTAAGTGAACGAATCATATCATAGCCCGATAACTGCACATCAATGACGGGAATGGTCACTGCTTTTTTAATGAGTTGGGCGGTTCCGCCGCGGCTGATGATAATCTCTGCACCGTTTTTCTCAGCTTGAGTTGCTAATTCCACACCGTTCGCCAAGTCGCCCACGTCTGTCTGAATGGTTAACTGGGGAAAACGAGGAATGCACTCTTGTATAATAGGAATCATCGATTCGTAGGGAGCAATAAAGTGAACTCGTGTACGCATAATTTTCCTGCCTTTATAGAAAACTTTGATCCCCTTATTATAGCCAACTTACGAAGGAATGGCACCTATGGGGGAACCAGCCCTGTTGTGTCTGCAAAATGCCTGTGTGTTATGCCTTCATAACTCTCCGAGTGGAATGTGATGAAGTGCACTGAATCGAATCGTTATGTATTTCAAAATTAATGCATAATTGCACACGATAAGTATAGAGAAATGAGGAGATTTCATATGGGAGACATTCATAAAGTAGCTGAGCCGGATCACATCATTAAGGATGTTGTCGGGAGGTTCCCGTGCAGGGTGCTGTGGAGTGAGGGCCGTCCATGTCTGGAGTATCAGAGGGAAGAGGATGTGGCGTTAATAACCGAATACGTCCGCATTACGTACAACGTTGAGCTACTGGATGTGTTTTTCACAGCGGTGGAGAGCCTTCCGGTGGAGCCATAGATTTAGGTAGGGATTTATTAGAGCGCGATGAGAAAAGGATTAAATCTCATATAACTTCCAATGTACATGATAAAATAAATAAGAGTGTACATCACGTTGGAGGGGAACCAATGAGAATTGTGTTGAAGAGATTGGGGTATGGTGCTTTGGCAATATTGGGTGTCATGCTAATGTTCATTGTAATTAGTTTCACGAATCATACGATTAAGCTTAAGAGTGAGTTGAGTATTCTGTCGCCGCCAGGTGCAATGGTTAACGTGAATAATCACCAAATGCATGTCTATACAGAAGGTTCTGGGTCACAAACACTGGTCTTTCTGTCAGGTGGGGGTAAATCCGCTCCTGTATTGGATTTCAAGGCACTTTACTCCAGATTGTCTGAACAATACAAAATTGCTGTAGTTGAGAAGGCAGGGTATGGCTTCAGTGAAACGGCCAAGGTGTCCCGCGATATCGATACGATATTGGAAGAAACCAGAACAGCGCTGACTTTAGCTGGCCAGAATCCACCGTATATGTTGTTTCCGCATTCCATGTCAGGCATTGAAGCATTATATTGGGCACAACGGTATCCAACCGAAGTTAAGGCGATTATTGGATTGGACCCTGCTATTCCAGAGGTATATGAAGCATATCCTTTGCCCTCGGGAGGCATGATGAGTCTGACAGGTTTGGGAGCACGAATGGGGATTACACGCTTTTTCCCCGGGATTGTGGATTCATCCGCTGCGATTAAGGAGGATCACCTGTCTCCTCAGGAAGAGGAACTTTACCGGGCGCTATTCTACAAGAATACGCAGACATCGAATATGAATGATGAAGTCAACATGATTAAACAGAATGCAGCAAAAGTTGCTACACAGGGAATTCCGGATGTGCCGATGTATTTTTTCATATCTAATGGAGAAGAGTTACCCGTTGAGAATTGGAAAACGTACCTAATAACTTATATCGAGTCTGTGAAGATGGGACAATATCAGATTTTAGATGGCGGTCATTACATACATAATATGGATCCAGATCGGATTGCAGAGGAAAGTGTGCTGTTCATTAAAGGACTGTGATTGAGGAAGAATGATACTGATAATTATGAGTGATTTTTTTGATTATAAGGCGACACTATAAGTGCTCGTCTTTTCTTATATTACGTTTTTATAGTACGGATTTGGATACTATTAACTCCCCTTGCCATCGTGAAATGTGAAACGTATGTGGGTGTATTCATGTATTATAGTATACATATGAACTTTTCGGAGGAGGAACAAGTAATGGGAATCTTATCGAGGTTTAGAGACGTGATGAAGGCCAATGTGAACCACATGTTGTCGCGGGCGGAAGACCCGGAGAAAAGCGTGAATGAGTATATGCGAAGCCTGAGCAGTGATCTGGGTCAGGTGAAGGCTGAGACAACGGCGGTGTTGTCGGATGAGAGCCGGGCGAAGCGAGCATTGGATGAGTGTAGCGCCGAGGTCAAGAAATTACAGCGGTATGCGGAAAAATCAGCGGAGTCGGGAGACGAAGACAAGGCACGTGGTTTTCTGGAGAAGAAAGTGAAGCTGGCTGACAAATTGAATGAATTACAAGCCGCCTATGAACGTGCTTCCGCCAAAGCCAAGATGATGAAGCATATGAACGATAAACTGGTTGCAGATCTGGGGCAACTGGAAGCGCGACATGCAGAACTGAAAGGTCGCATGGCAGATGCAAAGGCGCAGCAACAGGCCAACGAACGGAATGCATCTACGGGCAGAGCTGATGCTGCATTGAAGGCCATGGAAGACAAGGCGAATCAGGCGCTGAACGAAGCAGAGGCTTTGGCAGAACTTCGAGCTGGCGCACAGGAAGATGATTTGGACGAATTAATTGCCCAGTTGGAGAGGGACATGAACTCAGATGCGGGTAATAATGAGAATGCATCGCCAAGTGCAGAGAAAGAACTCGCAGCGATTCAGGAGAAGCTGAATAATAAGTAATACGTTACACCATTTCGTTAACATTGAGGTGAGCAGATGCCGGTTATTGAATATAAATGTCCAAACTGCGGCAGTGGCATGATCTTTGACAGTGTGTCAGGTGCATTATCCTGTCCCAGCTGCGGCCGCCAGGACAACATAGAGCAGATCCCCGATCCTTTGAAAAGACAAGTATTCACCGAAAACGAGGTCAAGGAATACCACTGTAACAGCTGCGGAGCTGACATTGTGACAGAACCGGAGACCAGTGCGACAACATGTAGTTTCTGCGGTGCAGCGGTTGTACTCAGTGATCGGCTGACGGGCAATCTGGCCCCTGCGATGGTGATTCCCTTTTCGATCAACAAGGATCAAGCCAAGCAGGCTTTCAAAAAGTGGTGCAAAAACGGCCTTTTAACGCCAAGTGGCTTCATGTCCGCCGATCGGATTCAGAGTATTACTGGCATGTACGTGCCGTTTTGGTTGTATGAGTTACATAACAAAATCGAAGTGCATGGTCGTGGCACCAAGGTCAGATCCTACACCCAGGGCGACTACCATTACACGGAAACACAGCATTTTGATATATACCGCCGGATTCGGCTGAATTACGTGAACCTGCCCATCGATGCATCGGAGAAAATGAAAGATGAACTGATGGATAAGCTTGAGCCTTTTCCATATAATCAGCTGAAATTGTTCAAGACCCCGTATCTGGCGGGGTACATTGCGGAAAAATACAGTTATACGGACGAGGAACTTTTTCCACGGGCCAAGGATAAAACGAGATCTTATATTGATTCTTATATTGCCTCAACTGTATCCGGATATACCAGCGTGAGCTACACGGACAAACAGATTGATACCACGCTCAAAAATGCAGACTATGTGCTGCTCCCGGTGTGGATGGTCAACTATGACTACAATCGGGCACAGTATACCTTTGCCATGAATGGTCAGACAGGTAAAGTGGTCGGTAAACCGCCGATCAGCAAAGCCAAAGTGGCTGGATGGTTCGCAGGGGTATCTGCGGTCTCGTTACTGTCACTGAAGCTGGTTTCCTGGATTATGGGAGGTGGATTCTTATGAGAAAAAGAACCCCTCTGGCCGTGATGGCTACGCTCATTTTACTTATGATCACCCTTGTTGCTCCGTTGATTCCCATGTCATCGGCATCCGCAGCGGAGAGCAAAAATCTCATCTACGATGAGGCCAACCTGCTGAGTGAGCAGGAGAAAAGTGAACTGAATCTGCTTGCGAATCAGTATGGCGCGGAACGGCAGACGGACTTTGTAATCTATACCTCCAATAATGAGGAGCATAAAAGTGAAAAACTGCTTACTGAAGACTTTTATGACGATCAGGGATTTGGTTACGATAAAACGCATGGAAACGCAGTTATTCTTACAATAGACATGTACAATCGGAAGATGTATCTGGCTGGTTTTTACAAAGGGGAAGAGTACATCGATAATGGCAGAGCCGATAAAATTACGGCCAAAATTGCCCCAGATGTATCGGATGGAAATTATAGATTGGCTTTTGAAAAATATCTGGAGCTCTCCTACGAATATATGGATCTTAAGCCCGGGGTAAACCCGGATAATATCCTCTTCAATACGTGGTTTCAACTTGCTGTATCCGTGGCAATCGGAGGAATTGTAGTTGGTATCATGACCCATCGTTCTGGCGGGCGAGTTACTGTCAATCGTGCAACGTATGAGGATTCCAGTAATTCTAGTGTAATTGATCGTCAGGATCGGTACATTCGTACAACTGTCACCAAACGCAAGATTGAGAAGAACAATAATAATGGTGGCGGAGGCGGCGGTGGAGGAACCACCCGAGGTGGCCATTCCCATAGTGGTAGCAGCCGATCGTTCTAGCATCACGGACACTCGCAATAACTTAACGCAGGCATGATGGCACACAATGCTTACTAATAGAAGGGATGGGAATTAGTATGGGATTTTTCAGAAATCAATTTTCGAATGTGGTGGAATGGGAAGAGTTCAGAGATGACATGATATTTTGGAAGTGGAGTAACCGGGAGATCAAGAAGGGGAGTAAACTCATTATCCGTTCCGGTCAGGACGCCATTTTCCTGAATAACGGTAAGGTGGAAGGCATTTTCGAGGACGAAGGATCATTTAATATCGATTCCGAGATCATTCCGTTTCTTTCTACCTTAAAAGGGTTCAAATTCGGATTCAACAGTGGCATGCGGGTCGAAGTCTTGTTTGTAAATACAAAAGAGTTCACCGTGCGGTGGGGCACACAAAGTCCGGTGTTGATTCCAACACCACAACTCCCGGGCGGGATGCCAATTCGGGCCAACGGTACATTTAATTTTAAAGTAAGTGACTATGTGACCCTGATTGATAAGATTGCAGGCATCAAACAAAGTTATCTGGTGGAGGATGTCAAAATCCGAATCACTTCCGTGCTGGATCAGCTTCTAATGAAGTGGATTAGCCGCGAAGGGAAGGATATGTTCAACCTGCAGGCCAATGCATCGGATATTGCCAAAGGTATTCAGGAAGATCTGGATATGCAGATGATGGACATCGGAATTGGGATTACCGGTTTCCAGGTGATGAGCTTCAACTATCCAAAAGAGATTCAGGATATGATTACAAAGACCGCTTCGCATGAGATGATTGGTAATCTGCAAAAGTATCAACAGGTGAGTATGACAGACGGCATCTCATCCGGTAAAGTACAGGGCGGCGGCGCAGCTTCGGATATGGCGGGCATGATGATGGGTATGAACATGGCCAATGAAATGATGAAGAACATGAACCAGAACCAAGGCCAAAACCAGAACAATAATTCCAATTCGTCTCAGAATCAGAATAACGATCAGAAACCAGCGGGAAATAGCAACGGTGATTCAAATACATCTTCATCTACAGAAGGCAACAAGAAGCCAAACTTCTGCCCGAACTGTGGAGCCAAAAATGAAGGAGCCAACTTCTGTCCGAATTGTGGTCAAAAGCTGGGCTAATTAAATAAATACACGTAGGGCTAGTCCAGCAGTGGTTGAGTTATTGCGGAGCTGGCCCTTTTTAATTTTGATAAAAGAGTTGACAACTGCTCACAAATCATTTATCTTTAACTTAAGATATTTAATTTAAATATAAATAGCAACCAAAACAAATATCTTTAATCCATTACACAAGGAGAGATCAAGATGATGATCCCAACATTGACCAGAATAAATGAACTTTCGAGAAAAGCCAAAGAGGGCGGATTGACTGAGATGGAGAAAGAGGAACAGGTTCGTCTTCGCCAGGAATATCTGCAAACTTTTCGCGGTTCGGTCAACGACATTCTGCTGAATGCAACCATCTATGATCCAAACGGCGATGACGTGACTCCTGATAAATTGAAACAAGAACAGGCCAATCAAAATAACAACTAGAATACAATTCGCTAGATCATATATCTTAATTTAAAGATAATACAAACTTACTATAAATCAATTAACACAATTAACTATAACACCTACTCAATTCAAAACATGCTTACCAAACCAAGGAGGAATTAATCATGACTATTCAAACAGCAGGTATTCACCATATTACAGCTTTCGCAGGAGATCCACAGGCCAACGTTGATTTTTATGCCGGAGTTCTGGGACTTCGTCTGGTGAAAAAAACAATCAACTTCGATGCACCTGATGTATATCATCTGTATTTTGGCGATGAGCACGGAAGCCCAGGTACCATCATTACCTTCTTCCCATCCGCTGGATCACCACGGGGGAAAATTGGTGGAGGTCAGGTCGGCATCACTTCCTATGTCATTCCTCCTGGGTCAATTGGCTTCTGGCAGAATCGGCTGGAACAGTATAACATTGAGGTAACCAAAACAAGTCGCTTCAATGAAGACTTGCTTCAATTCGAAGATGGCGAAGGCCTGCGGCTTGAGCTTGTTGAACGGGAAGAGGGAGCAACCAGCACTTGGGCGCATGAAGGGATTCCGACCGATAAAGCGATTAAAGGCTTCGGTGGTGCTGTCCTGTTCAGTGTTAACCCGCAAAGAACGATGGATGCTCTTGAGAAAATTTTGGGATTTGTCAGAGTGAGTGAAAATGAAGAGTATGCTCGTTTCCGGTCCAGCGGGGATATCGGTAATGTCGTAGATGTTCCAGTGACCCGTATGGCTCTGGGTATGGGCGGCGCAGGTACCGTGCACCATATTGCATGGCGCGCCAAAGACGATGAGGAGCATGCACAGTGGAGTGAAGCTGTACGTGATTATGGGTACCAACCAACTCCAGTTCGGGATCGTCAGTACTTTAACGCAATCTACTTCAGAGAAGCTGGCGGCATTCTATTTGAAATTGCTACAGATCCTCCGGGCTTTGCCAAAGATGAACCTGCTGATTCGCTTGGACAAAAATTGATGCTGCCTGAATGGTTTGAGAAATACCGCCCTCAAATTGAGGACAATCTGCAACCGATTGTGGTAAGAACGCTCGTACCTGCTACAGCTGCGAATTAATAAGAGTTCTAGAAAAAACCTGAAAAAGCGAAGCGTTCGCCTGAAAGCTTTCTGAAAGAAAGCTACATCGGAAGTATACGCTATCCCCGGATTTTCCCTTAGGAAAAGGGAATTGAAAAATCTGGGGATAACAGCGATTGAAGGGTTACTCGTCATCGAAGTGTATGTGTAAATGAAAAACCTAAAGGAGCAACGAAGGATGATGGAGAAAAAGGTTACCTGGCTGGAGCTGTTTTACGATCTGCTCTTTGTAGCAGCGGTCGCCAAAGCGGGTCATGTCTTGTTACATGCCGAACATGGAGTAATTACGTTTGAATATTTAATGAAGTTTGTGCTTATTTTTATCCCTGTTTGGTGGGCATGGGTCGGTCAGACCTTGTTTATTAACCGTTATGGTCAAGACATCCTGATCCATCGAATATTCCTCATCCTTCAGCTTCTGTCCGTTATGGTCATGACGGCGAGTCTTTCTACCCATTTTGACCAATACTACTTGTCCTTCTTCATAGGATATATCGGCTCGCGGGCATTTACGGCGATTCAGTATCTGACGGCTCACAAGTCAAAAGGCGAGCATCAGCAGCGAGCGGCCCGTTATTTGGGTATCTGTTTCCTCATTGGCATATTGATCTCATCAGGTTCATTGTTCTTCGATTCCTGGTTACGCTACGTGATTTTGTATGTGGGGATTGCCGTTGACATCGTACTTCCGTTGATTGGACGCAAAAATCTGGTGAAAGTACCGGTTCAGACCCATCATTTGTTGGAACGTTTCGCGCTCTTTACACTTATCCTGCTGGGTGAATCGGTGGTAAGCATTATCGCTGTGCTGCAAGCCGATCATTGGGATATGAAATCCATTCTGTTTGCCGCCTTTACGTCCATCTTTGTCATTGCGATATGGTGGCAATACTTCGACAACGTGGAGAAAAAAGTCAGCAAAGAGATTCAGACTGCCGGGCAAGCGATCATATACGGCCATCTGTTCATCTACATCTCTATGAGTATGATCGCTGCTTCAATTCAGCTGTTATATCAGAATCAGTTGAACTATGTGTTCATGCTAGGGTTTGTATTTGGATCAGCGCTACTATATTTCTTGTCGACATCACTTGTGTTCCATCGTTACAGACACGCACATCTACGACTCCGGCCACGTCATCTGGCAGTCATGGTGGGGTTACTGGTGGCATTTGTCCTTGTTGATCTGGTCTACCGGGTTCCTGCTTATGTGATCATGGGCGAAGACATGTTATTCTTCTTGGTGTATGCGAAACTTACGACTTAATATATCAAAGGAATTCTATAGCCTTCTAGGTAGCAAAACAAACTAAATAACCGTTTTCCAGTAGTATACCGGAGAACGGTTATTTAGTTTGTACCTGAAATCGATTCCAGATGAGACACCATTAATAGTTATCTGATGATTCAGAGATGTTGATAGCAGTAGAGGCTACTGGTGTATCGGGTCTTAACATTTTTAAGGTCTTAACAATGGGTATGGGTCCTTTTTGACCATCAATGAACGTAGTGCCCGAATTTATTTGTGTTATCGGTTCGATAAGAAACGTTCTTGCTACATATGTTCCTTCCACTATTTTATCTATTCCAAGATGGATGTAAGCATTGTGATACACATCAAATATTAATAGGGCACAATTAATACTATTAACAGGTTGAGTGTAGTAAACGACTTGTGTTGAAGACATAAGTAGCTTGGGAATGAGATGGAAATTAACTAATTTACTTTTTACACTATTGAATCCACCCTTGTTTTTCTTTTTTAAATCTTCAAACGTAATTATACCGTTCATAACACCATTGAAACCTGGCATGCCCCTATATTTTGAAGCTGCGCGTTCCTTCAAAGGTTTATTGACAATACTTTGTAAGCCTACAAGATGACAAAAGTTTTCTTTGTTAAAATCTAAGTGAAGTATGGAGCCGTCTCCCAAGTGGTATGTAAATCGATATGGTAATAGATAGCTGATGTAGTAGTCGAGGAGCAATTTTAGGTTAATCTGATCTATTCTTGGTTTTACATCTAGTGAGTGTAAGTCGTGGACATGTGATATCCTTTCGAGCATATAGGTTCCCTCACAGTTTCTATTTACAAACTAAAAAAGACGCTAGGTAGATAGAACCAGCGCCTTCACAATTACAATATGGTGGCGACTAAAAGCTCTGTTCCGCGTCTTATTTAAAGTCCACCGCGGAGTGGAACTAGGGGTCGCCTTCCCCAGTGACCCTAGGGGTCCAAATATAGTATATTCCGTATTACCGTGTGTTATGCAACTAATTACTCTATTCCGCATCTTATTTAAAGTCCACTGCGGAGTGGAACCAAGGGTTGCAACCCTGGTGAGCACAGTACGCTCCTAATTTGTTGATATCACTAGTATACCACAAAAGCCTTTTAGTTCAACAAAATGGGAGATATTATCCATACGTTTATCGGAATAATTCCCTAAATATTATCCTTGAATCATTGTATTCTTAACGAATAATTGATTGAATGAGCGTGTTCTTACATCGTGGAACCGCGTAATTGTGTCTGCAACTTTTGACGTTAGGGTAATTTCTTCTCAAAAGCACAAATCTAATTTAATTTCTTCTATAGAATCTGTTAATATGAGACTATGTACAAGTGAATCTACCAGATCATATTGAATGGTCTTATTCGTTCGTAGATATGGGGATGACAATCAGGAGGGAAATCATTGAGCACACATCAAATCGGAGTTCCATTGGAAGGGTTTGCAGAGTTTAGTCGTACGGTTGCCGCTGAAGGAGCCGTTTTACTCAGAAATGAAGGCCAAGTGCTTCCACTTCGTGAAAACGAAAACGTTTCAGTTTTTGGACGGATTCAAGTCAATTATTATCGGAGCGGCACGGGTTCAGGCGGTAGTGTTCATGTGGCCTACACAACGAATCTATTGGATGGTCTGCGCAGCAAGAAGAATATAACGGTCAATGAAGAGCTGGCAGCTGTCTATGAGAAGTGGATTGAGGAAAATCCATTTGATGATGGCGGAAAAGTATGGGCTGCCGAGCCATGGAATCAGAAAGAAATGCCTTTGACGGATGAACTTGTTGCACAGGCTAGAAGCAAATCCAGCAAAGCCATTATCGTGATTGGACGTACAGCAGGAGAAGACCAGGATAATGCGGATGCGCCAGGAAGTTACCAACTGACAGAAGATGAGAAAGCGATGTTGAAGCAAGTTACTTCGCAGTTTGAACACACAATCGTTGTGTTGAATGTCTCAAATATCATCGACATGAGCTGGTTAAACGAAACGTATCTACATCCGATCCAAGGCGTAATTTACTCCTGGCATGGCGGTATGGAGGGTGGTAATGCGATTGCCGATGTGCTGGCGGGGGACGTTACACCAAGCGGTAAACTGACAGATACCATTGCATATTCCATCGAAGATTACCCTTCGACCAGCAACTACGGCAATGAGTTCAAGAACCTGTATCAGGAGGATATCTATGTAGGTTATCGTTATTTCGAAACGTTTCGACCTGAGCGCGTTCAGTTTGAATTCGGTTACGGCCTGTCTTATACGACGTTTTTGGCCCAGCACGAAGAAGCAAAATCCGTGTCCAAAGACGGTAAAACCTACATTGAAGTTCGTGTAAATGTGACCAACTCAGGCACAACATATGCGGGCAAAGAGGTTGTGCAGGTCTACTATGAAGCACCACAAGGCAAACTGGGACAACCGGTGAAGGCTTTGGTGGCTTTTGGTAAAACAGGATTGTTGCAGCCGGGCGAGTCAGAACTTCTGACGATCAGCTTCCCGATCCATGCCATGGCATCTTACGATGATGCAGGCGTTACAGGTCTTGCTTCCGCGTACGTATTGGAAGAAGGCACATACCGACTGCATGTAGGAACCAGTGTGAAACAAGTGCAGCATATCAGCATTGATGGCCAGGATGGATATGTGATTGAATCTCTTCAATTGGTGGAGCAACTGCAAGAAGCGATGGCCCCAACTGAAGATTTTACACGGATGAAACCAGGTACGCGCAAGGAAGATGGATCTTATGAACTGACTTATGCAGAAGTACCGAAACGTAAGATATCCATGGCAAACCGGATCGAGCAGAATCTCCCGCAAACGCTGGAGCAGACAGGTAACCAGGGCCACAAGCTGAGTGACGTTAAGGCTGGCAAGGTGAGTCTGGAAACCTTCATCGCTCAACTGAGTGATCAGGATCTGGCGGCGATTGTCCGTGGTGAAGGCATGAGCAGTCCGCTCGTTACTTCGGGGACGGCATCTGCATTTGGTGGTGTCAGCGACAGCCTGTTTAACTACGGTATTCCGGTAGCATGTACGGCAGATGGCCCGTCCGGTATTCGTATGGATAGTGGCGAGAAGGCAACACAGGTATCCATTGGTACGTTGCTTGCCGCGACATGGAACAAGGATCTTGTTGAAGAGTTATATGTGATGGAAGGACAGGAATTGCTGAGAAATCAGGTAGATACCCTGCTCGGACCTGGACTCAATATCCGCCGGAGCCCGCTTAATGGCCGGAACTTTGAGTACTTCTCCGAAGATCCACTGATCTCGGGTGTATTTGCCGCAGCATGTACGAAAGGTATCATGAAGGGTGGTTCCAATGCCACACTGAAACACTTTGCCTGCAACAATCAGGAGAAACACCGCAGTAAAGTAGATGCTGTTGTCTCCGAACGTGCACTGCGTGAAATTTACCTGAAAGGGTTCGAAATCGCTGTAAAAGAAGGCGGAGCAAACTCCATTATGACCTCCTACAACCCGGTTAACGGACACTGGGCGGCATCCAACTACGACCTGAATACCACGATTTTGCGCGGTGAATGGAATTTCGAGGGTATCGTCATGACCGACTGGTGGGCGATTATGAATGATGTGACCGAAGGTGGAGAGGCTGATCGCAAATACACCAACTGGATGATTCGTGCGCAGAATGATCTCTACATGGTTGTACCGAACTACGGCGCAGAGATCAATGGCTGGGACGACAACACGATTGAATCCTTGGAAAATGGAACATTGACTCGCGGAGAGCTGCAACGCTCGGCGATTAATATCTGCAAGTTCATCATGAATGCACCGGTGTCCGGCAGAAAACATGAGATCGTGGAGAATGTCGCTTCGTTCCAAGCGAATGCCTCCCTATCTGCTGCACAAGCTCAGGATCTGGTTGAGAACGCACAGGTGAAACCTGCAGTAGCTGAACCCGTCTACATGAAAGTGAGCGAGGCCGGCCATTATCGGATTATCGTACAGATCATGTCCCCTGAGCCGGAACTCGCTCAAAGTGCATGTAACCTGCTCCTGAATGACCAGTTGGTAACCACCATCCAAACAAATGGTACGGAAGGCAAATGGATCAGACAGAAACTTGTCAAAATAGATCTTGAAGCAGGACTGTATGAATTGAAACTGGACTTCACCAAACCAGGTCTCCAGATTGATTGGATCGAATTCAAGCAGGTGTAGAAGATAAGCGGAAATATCAGGTGATAAGAGCAATCGAAAGATTGTTCTGTCATCCAAAGCAGAATACGTTGGTATATGACAAAGGACACTGTACGCGGGTGTCCTTTGTTGTAACACAGAATAGCTACTGTTATGATAGTGTTATGAGATTCGTAGTTCTGAACAATGGGGTCAGGGGTGTTGCGAGGAATGAGAAATTATAATTTTTTGAGTCCAATTCTGCTGGTTGTGGTGGCGCTGATTGTAAGAGGCCTGGTGACTAACCTGGGAGTTCTTTTCGGACTATCACAAGAAGTGGCGAGTAATATTGCCATGATAGCCATGATCATTGCTGCACTGATTATGTTTAATCGAATGACGAAGGCTCGGCGTAGAAAATAGAAAAAACTCGGATAACCAGAAGGTTATCCAAGACACGAAGACACCCTCCGGGTGTCTTTTTTTGTATTGACGTTCTGATCCTAACGTTTTAGACTATTGCTAATAAATAATAACATTATAAATAACAAAAATAACAAAACTTATCAAACAAAGTATATGATGTCCGTTGCGCTCTCTATTTGCTAGCCCATTCCGGTCCCCAAAGGAGAATCCAATCATGAAGATCATTACCGACAAATCATATATCGTTCAGGACGGCCAGCCTTTGCAGATTGCAATCTGGAAGCTGACCATCGTCAAATAATGATGAAGAAGGGCCACAGGAGCGCTGATGAAGCGTTTAGTCGGTCCTTTATGTCATGGATCAGACCGTGTGCAGTTCGAGAGATGTGTATCGATACGGGTTAACGGTTTTGGAATAATCTACGATGAAGTGAAGGGAGCTACATTATGGAAAGACAGCCTGTATTGGAAGTCATCGCTGTAGATGCGGCAGATGCCAAAGCAGCTGAGGAGGGAGGGGCTGATCGGATTGAGCTGGTGTCTGCGATGTCTGAAGGAGGACTTACCCCCAGTTATGGCGTCATGGAGCATGTGGTATCCCAGGTATCCATTCCGGTGTATGTCATGATCCGTCCCCATAGCCGCTCGTTCCGCTATAGCGCAGATGACATCCACGCCATGACCCGGGATGTAAGCGTGGCGAGGGAACTTGGAGCCGCTGGCATCGTGATCGGCGCCCTCACCGGAGATGGTGAAGTGGACCTTTTATCCATGCAATTATGTATGGCCGAAGCTCAGGGTTTGGGCGTTACGTTTCATCGTGCTATTGATGTGAGCACAAGCCTGACTGAGGCGCTCAAGGCCATTAACACATTGGGCAACGTGGGGCGTGTACTTACATCGGGAGGGAAACAGACAGCGCCTGAAGCCATACTGGGACTGAAACAGCTTCAGCAATTGGGGCAAACCTTGAACATCGCTGTCATGGCAGGGTCGGGGGTCACCGTAGAGGGAATTCAAACGATCGTGAGTCAGACGGGTATCACGGAAATCCATATGGGATCAGGCGTGAGGTACGAAGGCAGCTTTAATTATCCCGTTGATCCACATTTGGTTGAAGAAGCCAAGCAGCAGTTATTGCTTGCATCACAGCCATTCATGGACAGTAGTGCACTGAGTAGCAGTCCAAGCAAGGGTAGGGATGCGCGAAATAAAAGGAGTGATACGCCATGAATTATGAACTGCAAGCAGCCGAATGGATTAAGTCCGCAGCACAGGTCAGCCCATCCGAACGCCAGCTAAGATTGCAGGAGATGGAGTTCTATGCGTTTATTCATTTTACGGTAAATACATTTATGGATCAGGAGTGGGGCAATGGGGAGGAAGACCCGGCTATCTTCAATCCTTCTGAACTGAGTGCAACGCAATGGGTGCAGGCGTGCAAGGCTGCGGGGATGAAGGGGCTGATTCTGACATGTAAGCATCATGATGGATTTTGTTTGTGGCCCAGTCAGTTTACACCGCATACGGTCGCGGCTAGTCCGTGGAGGAATGGTACGGGGGATTTGGTTCGGGAAGTTTCCGATGCCTGCCGTGAGGGCGGGTTGAAGTTTGGCGTGTACCTGTCTCCTTGGGATCGTCATGAAGCCACTTATGGAGATTCCGAGAGGTATAACGAGTTTTTTCTCCAACAGTTACGCGAGCTGCTTACGAATTATGGCGACATCTTCTGTGTATGGTTTGATGGTGCATGTGGGGAGGGTCCGAATGGCAAAAGGCAGGTCTATGACTGGGACGCCTATTATGCGCTTATTCGTGAACTTCAGCCTGAGGCTGTCATCTCAGTATGTGGCCCGGATGTTCGCTGGTGCGGCAATGAGGCGGGGCATACACGGGAATCGGAATGGAGCGTTGTGCCAGCGCATATGCAGGATAATGAGAAGATTCAGGAGCAATCACAACAGGTGGATGATGGTGAGTTTGCTACAAGGATCAATACGCAGGACAGTGATTTGGGAAGCCGAGAGGTCATTTGTTCCCAAGGTGAGCAACTGATCTGGTACCCTGCCGAGGTGAATACCTCGATTCGCCCAGGATGGTTCTATCATGCCAGTGAAGATGATCAGGTCAAAACATTGGAAGAATTGCTCACCGTCTATTACGGCGCAGTTGGGGGCAACGCCACCTTTTTACTCAATCTGCCACCGGATACGCGTGGTCTCATTCACGAAACGGATGTCGAGCGACTACAGGAATTGGGAGATTCGCTGCGAACCATTTTTCAGGGAAATTTCGCCTTGCAGGCGCTGGTAAAAGCATCGGAGACGATGGATGAACAACATGCCGTATCGGAGGTGCTGACAGAACGCCGGGATACGTATTGGCGTCCCCTTGAAGGAACGGAGCAGGCTTGGATCGAGCTGGATTTGCAGGAAGAACGATCGTTTGACCGGGTGGTGCTGATGGAACATATCCAGACAGGCCAACGGATTGAGCGTTTTACACTGGAGTCGCAGAGAGCAGATGGTGGTTGGGAAACGTTTTACACGGGGACGGTGGTGGGGTATAAGCGAATTTGCTGTTTCCCACAGGTCACATCGAGAAAGATGCGATTGAGCATTCAAGAATCCAGATGGTGCCCTACGTTGTCTGGGTTAGGCATATATCTGAGCGAGCGGGGAGGGTTGTAAAATGGCGGTGCTGACGTATAGAGGTTCACAATTTATGTATGATGGCGAGCCCATTCGGATTTTGTCGGGTGCCATCCATTATTTCAGAGTGGTCCCCGAATATTGGGAGGACCGGTTACTCAAGCTGAAAGCCTGCGGTTTCAATACGGTGGAAACGTATGTGCCGTGGAATGTTCATGAGCCCCAGCCGGGGCAGTATTGTTTTGAAGGCATGGCTGATCTGGAACGTTTTATTCGCATTGCGGGAGATGTGGGTCTGCATGTGATTGTTCGTCCAAGTCCTTATATATGTGCCGAGTGGGAGTTTGGCGGATTACCTGCCTGGCTGCTTGCCGATGATGAAATTCGTCTGCGGTGTAGTGATGCAAAATTTCTGGAGAATGTGGATCGTTATTATGATGTGCTTTTGCCCAAGTTGAAACCTCTTCTGAGCACCCATGGCGGGCCGATCATTGCAATGCAGATTGAAAATGAGTACGGCAGCTTCGGGAACGACGCGAGTTACCTGCATTATTTACGTGATGGCATGGTAGAGCGCGGTATGGATGTGTTGTTATTTACCTCGGACGGACCGACAGACCACATGCTGCAAGCGGGATCAGTCCCGGGGCATCTGGCTACAGTTAATTTTGGATCAGGAACGGAAGGAGCGTTCGCCAAGTTGCGTGAATATCAGGCGGATGAACCTTTGATGTGCATGGAGTATTGGAACGGCTGGTTCGATCACTGGGGTGAGTCACATCACACCCGAGAAGCCACAGATGTGGCTGGTGTGTTTGAGGAGATGCTTCGAGCAGGAGCCTCGGTTAACTTTTACATGTTCCACGGTGGAACGAACTTTGGATTTTATAACGGGGCGAACTGTCAGCAGAAGGATCAATATGAACCGACGATTACAAGTTACGACTATGATTCACTGCTCAGTGAATCCGGGGAGCCGACAGCGAAGTTCCATGCGGTGAGGGACCTTATTGCTCAGTATAGCGGCGAAGATCTGGGTGAGCTTGTGCTGCCAAAATCGAAGGGGACTATCGCCTATGGGCGAGTGGAGTTGACCCAACAGGCGTCATTACTGGCGCAGATGGACCGGATATCAGTCCCGGTACAACGCACGAATCCAGAACCGATGGAGAAGCTGGGTCAGGATTATGGCTTTATTTGTTATCAAACCCGAATATCCGGGCCCAGGGAGCGACAGGAACTGGTGGTTCAGGAGGTTCGTGACCGTGCGCTTGTGTTTGTTGATGGGCAATTTCAGGGCGTGCTGGAACGGGGGAATACGGCATTATCGGTTTCCTTTGCAGTGCCGCCTGAGGGCGCAGATCTATTGATCCTTGTTGAAAATATGGGGCGAATCAACTATGGTCCGTACCTGAGAGATCCGAAGGGCATCACCGAAGGTGTGCGACATGGCTTTCAATTTTTATATGATTGGACGATTCATTGTCTGCCATTAACTGATCTGTCGGGTTTACAATTTAGTGATGTGATTAGCGAAACAATTAATGAAGTACAGGGACCAGCATTTTATCGAGGAGAGTTTAATATCACGGATGTAAGAGATACTTTTCTGCGACTGGATAGCTGGACCAAGGGGGTTGTATTTGTAAACGGATTCAATCTGGGGCGCTACTGGAATAAAGGACCGCAAAA
Source organism: Paenibacillus sp. FSL H3-0457 (assembly GCF_037981725.1). Classification (NCBI taxonomy): domain Bacteria; kingdom Bacillati; phylum Bacillota; class Bacilli; order Caryophanales; family Paenibacillaceae; genus Paenibacillus; species Paenibacillus sp. FSL H3-0457. Next base: position 244,810 of record NZ_CP150283.1, read on the forward strand.
AACGTTATATGTACCAGCCCCGCTTCTTCGTGAAGGTGAGAATGAAATCATCGTATTCGAGCTTCATCAGACGGATGATCTGGCAGTAACGTTTGTGGATACACCGGATTTGGGCTAGAAAAAGGAAAATAGTAGAGTCAAACGATTAATGGCAATTGTCGTGTCCGCCGGAAAAAGGTATACGTTGGGTATGGACATTGACTACAAGAGAGGATGAGGAAAAATGAAAGTTGGACTCAGCACCTACAGTCTGCAACAAGCATTGGATCGCAAAGAATTAACCGTACCAGATGCCATTCGTTGGATCGCCGATCAGGGCGGGGAACATGTGGAGATTGTACCGATGGGATTCAGTCTGATCGATAATCCGGAGTTGATTGATGAGATTAAAGCTGTGGCAAAAGAGGTCGGGATCGACATTTCCAATTACGCCATCGGCGCAAACTTCGCTGTTCAGGAGGACGCCGAAGCGTTGGAGCAAGAGATCCAGAATGTGATGCGACATGTGGATGTGGCTGCAGCGCTCGGTGTGAAGTTAATGCGTCATGACGTGGCTTTCCGCCCTGCACCAGAAGGAACCGTAACACAGTTCGAGATCGACCTACCGGTACTGGTGAAAGCCTGTCAGCGGATAGCCGATTATGCAGCGGATTTTGGAATTACAACAAGCGTGGAGAACCATGGGTACTATGTGCAGTCGAGTGAGCGAATTCAGCGTTTGTTACACGAAACGGCGCGGAGTAACTTTAAGACCACACTGGATGTCGGCAATTTCCTCTGTGTGGACGAAGACCCGGTGAGTGCCGTGAATAATAACATTCCGTACGCTTCGATCGTGCACGCCAAAGACTTCTACTGGAGACCTTCCTACCGGAACCCCGGTGAAGGCTGGTTCCAAACCTCGCATGGCAATTACCTGCGCGGTGCCATTGTGGGCCATGGCGATATCGACATGCCTGAGGTGTTCCGTGTGTTGAAACAATCCGGATATGACGGATACATCTCGGTTGAATTTGAAGGCATGGAAGATTGCAAAACGGCCTCACGCATTGCCATGGATAACGTCCGTCGCCTATGGGAAGAGGCATAGGGCGGAGTACTTGTTTTAAATGAAATATGGCTTGTTACGTATGGCTCAAACAGAAAGTTAGTTCAGTCAGAAAAAGTAGTGTAGGGGGCGAAATCGATTCTGAAGAAACGAAGTGTTCGCCTTTATCACCGGATTTCCCCTTTGGAAAAAGGGGATTAAAGAAATCAGGGGGTAAGAGCGATCGGAAGAACGATTCGCAACCGGAACGTCTACCTGCTGGACGTTAATTATTTTATTTATGGAGGAATCAGCACTATGTCCAAATTGAAAGTCGCCGTTATCGGTGCCGGATCCATATCCGACTGCCATTTGCAAGCCTACGCCAGTAACCCGGACGTTGAAATATACGCTATCTGCGACCTGAATGCAGAACGTGCCACAGAAGTGGCGAAGCAATATAATGCACCTCATGTGTTTACCGATTACAAAGAATTGCTCGCACTGCCCGAGATCCATTCCGTCAGCATCTGTACATGGAACGACTCCCATGCGGAGATTAGTATTGCTGCTCTGGACGCAGGCAAAAACGTGTTATGTGAGAAACCACTCTGCCAAACGGTGGAGGATGCGCTCGAAGTAGAGAAGGCGGTTCATCGTAGCGGGAAGCTGCTGCAAGTTGGTTTTGTTCGCCGCTATAGCGACAATGCACAAATTCTGAAGAAGTTTATCGACGAGGGTGAGCTGGGCGAGATCTATTATGCCAAAGCCTCCAGTCTGCGTCGTCTGGGCAATCCGGGTGGTTGGTTCTCGGATATCAACCGTTCCGGAGGTGGTCCGCTGATCGATATCGGGGTGCATGTGATCGACATATGCTGGTATCTGATGGGCAGACCAAAGGTGAAATCCGTCTCCGCTAACGTGTCTAACCGATTGGGGAATCGCTCGAACATTAACAATCTGTCGTTCTACAAAGCAGCAGACTATGATGCGGAGCAAAACACCGTTGAGGATATGGCAAATGCCCTGATTCGTTTTGAGAACGGAGCGAGCCTGCTCGTGGATGTCAGCTTCACGCTCCATGCCAAAGCGGATGAGACTTCGGTCAAACTATATGGGGACAAAGGTGGTGCGGAGCTCGAGCCGGAAATTTCGATCATAGGCGAGAAATTCAACACCATTTTAAACATGACGCCACAGGTGGATTTCAAATCATTCGACTTTATGGGATCGTTCCGCAATGAAATCAACCATTTTATCGATAGCACACAGGGCCGCAAAGAAACACTTAGCCCCGTTGAAGACGGCGTCGAAGTGATGAAAATGCTCTGTGCCATCTACGAATCGGCACGCCAGGGCCGCGAAATCACGCTGTAAAGGTAGGATTGTATTGCGTTGTTACGCTACGTTGATACTTTACTACTCCGTTTCATTGAAAGTTATGAGCACTTCATTCCTTTTCGATGAAAAGCTCCGCTCGGGGTGGGATTCGGAGTCGACTTCTTGGCCCGCGGTTGGAGTAGAGCAGGGAGCGAGTGCTAACGAATCTGAGGCGTCTTATTCAAGGATTCGAAGCGCTGGCAGAAATCTAAGGAACCTGACACATGCTATATCAGAATAAGCAGCAGTTTACAGCGTTTTTACCACCTAATTTCGGGAAATAACGTGTCTGATGTTCCTTACAATTTAAAAAGTGGACCTAAGGATCAAATAAGACGCCCTGAGTTCTTTAGAAAATTTTCTACCCATTCGCCAGGATCACCCGCTTGGATTTCAAGACGTTATAAACGCGCTGACATCCATCATCGTATATCTTCCCTGAACTGAAGTTGAAGACACACCCTATAGAAGACTTACCGTTTACGCTATAACAGAGAGTGCAGAACTAATCCAAAACAACGAATCGCATTCTCTCTGCTCTTGTATTTCCCTATAGAAACGAAGTGAATATGGGGTTCCATGGTAATTGAAGATGGCACCGCACTCGAAATAACAGAGTTACTAAGCCCCTTAATAGTCACATTAAAAATGACAGGATTTGCGATGTCCTTCTTAGTTGAATTAAACATTACACGATAACGGAGAGGGCAGAAGAAATCTGAAGAAGCGAAGCGCTCGCCTTTATCCCCGGATTTCCCCTCTAGGGAAATAATCAAAAAAATCTGGGGATAACAGCGATCGGAAGATTATTCTGACCGCGCAGTGGCCGAGTGTAAACCTATGTGTTCAGCGTTTGACATGAAATCCAAAGGAGATGAAACAGGATGAGCGAAGCCAAAGAAACCGTACTGGAGCAGGAAGAGCAGATTGTCGAAGCCGGCGTGCACAATTTTAGCAAAGAGGATGAATGGATCAAACCGGAAGATCCGCTGCTGAATGAGCGGCTGGAGTGGTTCAAGGATCAGAAGCTGGGGTTGATGATGCACTGGGGACCGTATTCCCAGCTTGGCCTCGTGGAATCTTGGGCGCTGAGCGACGAGGACGGCGATTGGTCTCGCGATGACATCGACTGGACGGATGACATGGAAGACTTCAAGCGGGAATATTTTGATCTGAACAAAACCTTCAATCCGATTCGTTTCCAGCCTGAGGAATGGGCACAAATGGCGGCAGATAACGGGTTCAAATATTTCCTGTTCACCACCAAGCACCATGACGGTTTCTGTATGTGGGATACCAAGACGACGGATTACCGGATTACGGGCAAGGACACGCCTTTTCATACCCATAAGTATGCGGACATCTGTCGAGCATTATTTGATGCATTTCGGGCCAAAGGACTGGGCATCTCAGCGTATTTCTCCAAAGCGGACTGGCATACCCCGTATTACTGGGCACCGGGCATGGAGCGTGGACGTCATATGTGGCGCGGGCCCTCGTATGATCCCCATAAGTATCCGTGGCTGTGGGAGAAATTCGTGGAGTTCACACATGAGCAGATCATGGAGCTACTGACGAATTACGGGCGAATCGAATGTCTGTGGCTGGATGCCGGCTGGGTGCGCGAAGGTCGCCATGGTCAGGATATCAGGCTTGGAGAAGTCGTGGAACGGGCACGTCAGACTACACAACCTTGGCTCCTGTCCGCAGATCGCACTGTCGGTGGACCGTATGAGAATATCGTTACCCCCGAGCAGACCATACCGGAACATCCGATGAACATTCCATGGGAGAGCTGTATTACGGTGGGGAACTCCTTTGCCTTCGGATTCGATGATCAGTATAAAACGGGAAGACAGCTGGCACATATTCTACTCGAAGTTGTGTCCAAGGGCGGTAACCTGGCGCTGAATGTAGGACCACAACCGGATGGGCGTCTGCCAAAAGGGGCAATTCGAGGCATCAAGGGCCTCGGTGAATGGTTGGGTACTCATGGAGAAGGCGTCTATGGAACCCGGATATGCGGGCCTTATTTTACGAAAGATTGGGCTTTCACACAGAAAGAAGAGATCAACACCGTATATGCCTTCCGGATATACCGAAACGAGAATGAGACCGTACAACCACAGTTAATCATTCCTTATCTGGAAAAGGTAGAGCGGATCGAACTCGTCGGTAGCGATGACGTACTTTCGTATCAGCAGACGGGAGACGGACTTCTCGTGGAACTGCCACAGTCCGCTACAACCAATGAAGCTCCCATCACACATACGTTCAGATTGGTCACAAGCGCATAGAGGTTGTTCAAAAAGTCCCCAATTGATCACGAAGTAAACCACGAAGCGAACTCGACATCGAATCTTGCGTTCACCTTCGGAGTCCGGTGCTCATGTAGGTTTGCCTACACTCCGCTCCTCCTCCTTCAGGTTCTCGCAACCTTCTCGGTGCTGAATCGTTAACTTTTTGAACTTGCATGTAAGAATGCCATGTCAATTCCGGGGGAGATATAACCACCTCCGGAATTTTTTTATTCATACATAAGGGACACAATTCCCAATAGAAATGGCTCGCAATCGCTTGTCACACAGGGGTTTGTGGAATAAAGAGAAGTCGGAGAAAATTGCAAATTGATAAAAGTTTACCGTGCGATGTACTATCAAATCAAGAAAGCGCTACCTGATAAGAATGTTTACATCACCTTTGTTGAACAAGGAACTAGGAACAGAAAAAAGGATGTTTAAGGGATGTAAATGTAATGTATTATTACACTTGAGGTGTAGAAGGAGTGACGCAAATGAGTCGAGCTACGGAAAGCATACCCGCCAAGATGGAACTCCAGCAGAGGAAACATGTGGAGCCCAAGCGGCAGCATCCATTCATCAAAAGCCTCAAGAAACACTGGGAGCTCTACCTGCTCGTGCTGCCCCCGGTGTTGTATCTGTTGATCTTCAAGTACATCCCTATGGTGGGTGTCCAGATCGCCTTCAAGGACTTCAGTGTGGTCAAAGGAATCTGGGGAAGCCCGTGGGTCGGATTCAAACACTTTGAGGCCTTCTTCCAATCTCCAAACTTCTGGCTGTTAATCAAAAACACGATAGGCATCAGCTTTTATTCCTTAATTGCCGGTTTCCCCATTCCCATCTTGCTGGCGCTGGCGCTGAATGAGATTCGAACGGGTTACTTCAAGAAGACCGTACAGATGGTCACCTACGCTCCGCATTTTATCTCAACGGTTGTTATGGTATCCATTATCATTCTGATGCTCTCCCCACATGTGGGCGTGGTAGACAAGCTGTTCACACTGCTCGGCTTCCCGATGACGAACTTCATGGGTATTCCGGAATACTTCAAATCGATCTATGTCTGGTCAGGTGTGTGGCAGGGCATGGGATATTCATCAATTATATATATCGCAGCTCTTGCTGGTGTTGATCCATCTCTCTATGAAGCAGCAAAGATGGACGGCGCATCAAGGCTTCGGAAAATATGGCACATCGACCTCCCGTCGCTCGTTCCAGTCACCGTTATCATGCTGATTCTGAGTCTGGGCAGCATTATGGGCGTGGGCTTTGAGAAAATATACCTGATGCAGAATCCACTCAACACAAGCGCTTCGGAGGTCATCTCCACGTATGTGTACAAGGTGGGTCTGATCGGGGCGAATTTCAGCTTCTCCTCGGCAGTAGGGTTCTTTAACTCCATTATCAACCTGATCCTGCTGGTTATCGTCAACGGCATATCGCGCAAAGTATCCCAGAACAGCTTGTGGTAAAGGAGGAGTTTATCCATGTTCAACCTGATTAATCGTAACCGGATCAAGGACCCACTCGGTGACCGCATTTTCATGACATTCAACTATATCTTTCTGTTCGCCATACTGCTAACAGTGTTTTATCCGCTTTTGTATATCATCAGTTCTTCGTTGAGCTCTTCACGAGCCGTGACATCCGGTCAGGTGTGGCTGTTCCCGGTAGACTTTAACATCAAGGCGTACATCTCCATTTTCAAAAGCCAACAGCTTATGCTCGGTTTTTATAACACGATCATCTACACCGTGGTGGGCACGTTCATTAACGTGGTGCTGACCGTCATGCTGGCGTATCCTTTGTCACGAAAATCGTTTTATGGACGAGGGGCCATCATTATTTTCATGATGATCACGATGTTCTTTGATGGTGGTCTGATTCCCACCTACCTCCTGATGAAGGACTTACACCTGCTGGATACACGTTGGGCGATGTGGTTGCCCGGGGCGCTCGCAGTATTCCAGGTCATCGTGGCGAGAACGTTCTTCCAGTCTTCCATCCCGGAAGAGCTTGGAGAGGCCGCAGAAATGGATGGTTGCCGGGATATCCGGTATCTGATCAGCGTGGTTCTTCCCTTATCCAAGCCCATTCTGGCGGTCATGACACTCATGTATGCCGTAGGTCACTGGAATGCGTACTTTGATGCACTGATCTACCTGCGTTCCGAGAAGTTGTTCCCTCTGCAATACGTGCTTCGCAATCTACTCATCCTGAACGCGGCTGATCCGGCGATGCTTGCCAATACCAGCCAACAGATGCGGGACCAAGGGTTCGAGCAGGTGTTGAAATATGCACTGATCGTTGTCGCGAGTATTCCAATTCTGATCATGTATCCATTTGTACAGAAGCATTTTGTTAAAGGGGTCATGGTGGGTTCCCTCAAAGGTTAATCCTTGTGAATTAAGCCCGGTTGCCTCTTGAAAGGAGGTGGAAGGAACACGCCGGCTTCCGGGGTCGATTTTATATACGTGCAGTACAAGTCAATAATTTGCCGTTATGAACAAAAAGGAGGAGTCAGATTGAGAAAATCTTGGATTTCGATGTTGTTTCTGGTCTTTGCTTCGATGGCTTTGTTGTCCGCATGCAGTTCATCCGAGGAATCGGGTGGAAGTAGCGACGGTAGCGGGGAGAGCGGCGGTCCTGTAACCATGACCCTCTTTGCTCCGCAAGGCAAAGCGTCCATGGAAGAGAATGAATTTACCCAATTTATCGAAGACAAGTTCGACGTTACCCTAAAATGGGATCTGGCCCCAACGGACGCCTTGCAGGATCGCAGACAATTACTGCTGGCTAGTGGTGATTATCCCGAAGTGTTTCTTCACGGCAAGTTCACCACCTCAGACCTTCAAACCTATGGAAAACAGGGCGTGTTCCTTCCGCTACAGGATCTGATTCAGAAGTATGGTCCGAATCTGACCAAGATTATGGAGGAGAAGCCATACTTCAAAGAAGCCATCACGGCACCGGACGGCAACATCTATGCGCTGCCGATCTTCAATGAGTGTTACCACTGTACGTATGCACAGAAATACTGGATCAACACGGAATGGCTCGATAATCTGGGTCTGAAAATGCCAACCACAACTGATGAACTGTATACCGTACTGAAGGCGTTTAAGACACAAGATCCAAACGGTAACGGGAAAGCGGACGAGATTCCACTCACGGGCGCACCGAACAAGTATGTATGGAATGGCAACATTGATGCCTACCTGATGAATAGCTTTATATACAATGACAACGACAAATATCTGATCGTGAACGATGGCAAGGTGAGTTTTGCCGCCAATCAGGAAGGCTGGAAGAAAGGGCTGGAGTACATGAACAAGCTCTATGCAGATGGCCTGATTGATCCGGCTTCCTTTACACAGAATGATCAGGCGATTGGACAGCTGGGGAACAAGGAAGGCGATGAAGTGGTCGGCTCCATTACAACGGCGCTGGTCAGTTATCTCGTGAATACTTATGACAAAGACATCACCCGTCATCAACACTGGGAGATCGTTCCTCCATTGAAAGGACCAGATGGAGTGCAGACGACAGGTGCCACACAGAGCGTAGGTGAGTTTGAGTTTGCCATCACGAACAAAGCGACAGAAGCACAGCAGATTGCTGCTATCAAAATTGTGGATTACATGTTCAGTGAAGAAGGCGCACTGTATGCGGAGTATGGTCCAACCGAAGGCAAGGGCTGGAAGAAAGCAGATGCCGATGAGAAAAACATCAATGGCGAGCCTGCCAAATACAGCTACTACAACCTGCCTGAGCGTGATCCGAACGTTGTTGTGAACGAGAGTTGGTCACAGATCGGAGCACATGACTTGTCCAACACATTCCGTAATCTGTTTGCGGAAGGACAGAATCCTTTAGAAGCAGAGGGTTATGGTACACGTCTGGCTCAAGCAACTAATGTGTATGAACCTTATGCACCAAAAGAAGTATACCCTGCGAACGTATTTATTCGTCCAGAGGATACGGAATCAGCTGCACAACTGACTACGGCCATCAAGGATTATGTGCAGACAAATATGGCACAGTTCATTATTGGCAGCAAGAGCATTGATAAGGAATGGGATTCGTATGTCAAAGGCTTTGATGGTCTCGGACTGAGTAATTACCTTGAGATCTACCAGCGTGCCATTGAGAAGAATCAATAATTGAAGGATTCAATATAGAGGCTGTCCCGTCTGTCACCCGTGACCGGGACGGTCTTCTCCTATGACAACCCCACGTCATCCGATATAATGTACTGAATATTTATGGAAAATTAGCGATCAGCACAGATGTTTGTCGTCATTCAGCATGAACAGTAATGGTGGGGGGATCTCGGAGATGAACAACAATTGGTTTAGACGTTTGCTGTTATCGTATCTGCCTGTTTTCTTTATTGTGACGACTATTCTATTCTTTATTTTCTTTCAAGTGTTCAATGAACAGAACCGTAGAGAAGCGCTCAAGGCCAATGAATTTCTGGCCTCTCAGGTCACGCAATATCTGGACAACTCCCTGCGTTCCATCGACTTCAAGGTACTGCGTGAGATTTTGACCAACCCTAACTTGAAGAATTATTTCTCGGTATCTGGCAGCGATGATGTGTATGCCGGCATTCAGGCGGTCCAGGTGGTTGATGAATTGAAAATAGAGTATCCGCTGATTGATTCAATTTATCTCGTTCGATACGGGGATGGCACGGTCTTCAGTAACGGGAAGGCTGTTCCGATTGAAGAGTTCCCGGATGCAGACTTTATTGCAGATAGCCGGTCAAGGGATGAACAGAAGTGGGCAGGGGCACGAGCGTTCCGAGCTTTTCCTTCACAAGCGACGGAGCAGGTGATTACGATTGTGCGAAGTGTAGGAAACGGCAAAGGACTTGTGGTGACAAATGTGGACCTAAGTACCCTGAGGAAATCCATTATGCAGATGTATGATCCGGAATTTACGTTTGTGAACATCTTCAACCGTTCGGGCGGCAATCTGTGGGATAGCAGCATGCCAGGAGGGGTTGCAGCTTCTACTAAAACCACGTCGGGAGAAGTCTTCTCCGAATTTACGTCGAGTTATAGTGGTTGGAAGGTGCAGACAGGTCTCAATAATGGAAAAATCGTCAAATGGACTCTGCAATTTTATAATATCTGGTTTGCCTTTGCTGTAGTGGTTGTGTTGATCGGGGTGGTGTGGGTGATCTACGTGACCCGCAGAAACTACAAGCCGATTCAGCAGATTGTTACGTTAATTCAGACCGTCTCTTCGCAGAAGCAATCGGGGCTCAACTATGGCAAGGAGAATGAGTTTCGATTCATCCATACAACACTGGAACGCATGATTGATCAGACGAGGCAATATCAGGAGGAGCATGAAGAGAATCTGATTTTGCAGAAAAAAATGTTCTTTCAGGAGTTGCTGGAGGGCACACGAGACTTTACGAGCACGGAGCTGACAGCCGAGATGAAGAAGTTCAAACTGCCTGAGCTGGAGCATCGTTGGGCCGTCATGGTAGTTGAAATGGATCGGTATGATGCATTTGTGACGGAGTATCATGATCAGGACCAATCCCTCCTGAAATTTGTGTTATCCAGTATTCTGCAGGAGAGTGCGCGTCATGAAGGAACGGAAGTGTGGGCTGAATGGATCTCCGATCAGCGTCTGTACGCCATCCTCTGGATTCCGGACATGGAACAGGCCGAGGAGACTGAGCATCGATTGCTTGCTGGTTATCTGGACAGAATCGATCAGTATCTGAACTTCACCGTGACCATTGGTGTTGGTCGGGTTGCTGTCGATATTCGGGGGTTGAGAGCTTCATTGAAAGAAGCTGTGCACGCGCTGGAGTACAAGGCTGTAATGGGGATAAATCGCATCATTCCGTGTAGTGATGTGCCGAATTCGACCAATGATGTGTATGAGTTCCTGAAGACCATCTCACTGTTGGTACAGGCGATGCGTTTATCGGACGATGTCTGGGAAAAGCATTTTGAAAGACTGTTTGAACAAATCGGTGAGTCCGTTCTGTCCCGTCAGGAGATTATGAATACGATCCAATTGTTATTCCAACATTACAATCGGGAATTCGCCGAACTTCCACGGGAGTACCAGGATTCGTGGGCCGCTATATTCACCCCGCTTCTCCCAAGGCTTGAGGGCTGGGAGACGTTAGATGACCTGCGTAAGCTGTGTTGGGAAGGGTTCAGGGAACTGGCGCTGCAGATGCAGACGCTGCATTGTTCCCGAAAACACAGATCACATATTCTGGAGATTCGAAAATACATCGAAGAGCATTACAACAATCCTGATCTGTCACTAAACTACCTTAGTGATCTATTCGATATTAATCCGAAGTATCTGAGCAAGCTTTTCAAGGATGAGATTGGGGAGAAGTTTGTGGATCTGCTCATTAGCCATCGCATCGAAAAAGCTAAGCTACTCATGCAGGAGACGGATAAGGCTATTCAGGAGATCAGTGAGGAAGTGGGATACACAAACTATAATTCCTTCAACCGGGCTTTCAAGAACGTGGTGGGTGTGGCACCAAGTGATTACCGCAAAGCGATGTGAGTGCATGCGCCTAACTAATTCCGAACGCATAAGGAGAATGTGCATATGGACTATAAAGATGCTTCGCTTCCCATTCAGGAGCGGGTTCAGGATCTGATCGGACGGATGACAACGGCAGAGAAGATTGGACAACTCATTCAGCCGATGGGATGGAAGACGTATGATAAAGCAGATGATGGTACAGTACAGGTGACGGAAGAGTTCAAAGCGGACATGGAACAGGGTGGTGTCGGTTCTCTGTACGGTGTGCTTCGGGCCGATCCATGGACCGAAGTGACGCTGGAAACGGGGCTTACCCCACGGCAGGGAGCCGTTGCCACAAATGTCATTCAGCAGTATGCCATGGAGCATTCCCGGCTGGGCATACCCATTTTGTTTGGGGAAGAGTGTTCCCACGGGCATATGGCGATCGGGGCAACAGTTTTTCCGGTACCGTTAATGGTGGGAAGTACGTGGAATATGGAGCTGTACCGCAAGATGTGTGAAGCCATTGCTGTGGAGACCCGGAGCCAGGGGGGAGCGGCAACGTATTCCCCGGTGCTTGATGTCGTACGTGACCCGAGATGGGGACGGACGGAGGAATGTTTTGCCGAAGATCCATACCTAATCGGTGAATTTGCAGTAGAAGCCATGAAGGGACTACAGGGTGACCGTCTTGATTCCAGACAGACGATTGTCGCGACACTCAAGCATTTTGCGGCTTATGGCAGTTCAGAGGGTGGGCGCAATGCAGCACCTGTGCATATGGGATTACGTGAATTGCATGAAATAGATCTGTTGCCGTTCAAAAAAGCAGTGGAAGCCGGGGCATGTTCCGTGATGACCGCTTATAACGAGATTGATGGCGTACCGTGCACGTCCAGTACGTATCTGCTGAATGACCTTCTGCGCGAGCAGTGGGGTTTTGATGGATTCGTCATTACTGATTTTGGCGCCATTCAGATGCTGGTCCATGGACATAACACTGCTGAGAACGGGGAGCAGGCCGTAGCACAGTCCCTTCGGTCAGGGGTAGACATGGAGATGTCCGGGTACATGTATCGCAAACATCTCGGTCAGGCGCTGGAGCAGGGATTGATCGAAGAGAAGGATCTGGACTTGGCTGTGAGGCGGGTGTTGGAGATGAAATTCAGACTCGGATTATTCGAACAGCCTTTCGTAGATCCTGACTTTGCAGAGCGGGTTATCGGATGTGAAGATCATATTCAGCTGGCAAGGGAAGTCGCAAAAGAGGGGATTGTTTTACTGAAAAATGAAGGAAATACCCTTCCGCTTGCCAAAACAGGTACAAAGCTAGCTGTCATTGGTCCGAACGCGAACCATATCTATAACCAACTTGGGGACTATACCTCGCCACAGCCGAGAGAGCAGATCGTCACCGTACTGGATGGCATTATGCGCAAGCTTGGTGCGGATTCGGGTCAGGTGCTGTACGCACCCGGCTGCCGGATTAAAGGCGATTCCAGAGAGGGCTTTGCACAAGCACTCGCCTGTGCGGAACAGGCCGATGTCATCGTGATGGTGATGGGTGGTTCCAGCGCCCGCGATTTTGGTGAAGGTACGATCGACTTGCGGACAGGTGCGTCTGTGGTAACCGATGATCCATGGAACGATATGGAGTGCGGTGAGGGCATTGACCGGGCTTCCCTGAATCTCATGGGTGTTCAATTGGAGCTGGTGCAGGAGGTACATAAGCTGGGGAAACCCGTTATCGTTGTGTATATTAACGGCCGCCCCATTGCTGAACCTTGGATTGATAAGCATGTCCATGCCATTGTGGAAGCGTGGTACCCCGGACAGGAAGGTGGTAACGCGATTGCGGATATTCTGTTTGGCGATGTGAATCCATCTGGCCGTCTTACGGTTTCCATTCCCAAGCATGTTGGGCAACTTCCGGTCTACTATCATGCCAAACGCACTCGTGGCAAGCGGTATCTGGAGATGGATCTGGCGCCGCAGTATCCGTTTGGATATGGACTGAGCTACACTGAATTCAAATACGAGAATGTAAGAGTAATGCCAGAAATCATCGGCCCGGACGATGAAGCTCAGGTGATGGTTGAAGTCACGAATACCGGAGCGGTTGCGGGAAGCGAGGTTGTGCAGTTGTACATCACGGATGTGTCGGCTTCGGTTACGCGGGCTGAAATGTCACTTAAGGGTTTTCGTAAAATTCATCTGAAGCCAGGACAGACCCAGACCGTTACATTCCCTGTGCAAAAAGAACATCTCGCACTGATCGACTCCCGTCTCCAGTCTGTCGTAGAACCGGGTGAATTCAGGCTCATGGTTGGCCGCAATTCTATGAATTGGACCGCCTGCAGTCTGCACATTCAGAAGGTGGGGGTGGAGGTATGATTCGAATTCAGCGATTCATCGAAGATCTGAAACAGCGACAATGGCTGGATACGATCGAGCTTCCAGCGTGGGAGATGCAGAGGGCCAGATACATTCGGCCAGGGGAATACGAGTACGAACAGGCATATGAAAATGAAGATGAACAGGCAGAAAAGGCCATGCAAAGCTTGAATCCGCTGAACAGCGTACACGGCACGACGTATTTTCTGAGCAAACGTGTGGAGATTCCGGCGGAATGGCAAGATCAAGCTGTTGGGCTGATCTTCGAGGCTGGAGGAGAAGGGCTACTTAAGGTGAATGGCATACCTTATCACGGATTGGACCGGAACCACGGGTTCGTACCCCTTCCGAGAAGTCGGGTAGGAAATACACCGCAGTTGGAGATTGAACTCTACGATCCGATTCCAGAGCCGCATGATCCACTCAACCGACAAGCTGTCATTCAGCCGCCTATTCAGGGCATTCGGGCAGCGTTGGTTCATGTTAATCAGCCACTGCAGAGCCTGATGTACAGCGTTACGGTACTCGCCGAGTCGCTCCGGGCATATAACGAGAAGGAGCCCAAGCGGATGGCACTTGTTCAGGCTATTCATCAGGTGATGGATAACATGTACAATGACCCGGAACGCTGGAATGATGCAACCTGGATACAGAACTTCGAATATGTATTAGCACAGTCAGTACAGCAGGAAGACCCGGAGGAATATCGAAGTGGCTTCATGCATCTGGTTGGACAATCCCACATTGATATTGCCTGGCTGTGGCCTGTACGTGAGACGGTTCGCAAGTCCAGTCGCACGTTCTCGACCATGTGCACCTTGATGGATACGTACCCGGATTTTGTGTATTCCCAGAGCCAACCGCAGTTGTATGCCTTCGTGAAGGATCATTACCCGGAGCTGTACGAGCGAGTTAAAGCCCGTATTGCTGAAGGCCGCTGGGAGCTGGTCGGAGGCATGTGGGTCGAGCCGGATCTGAATATTCCGAGTGGCGAGTCGTTAGTTCGGCAGATTCTGTATGGACAGAACTTCTATCAGGCGGAGTTTGGCAAACGCTCCAACATCGAGTGGCTGCCGGATACCTTTGGTTACTGTGCTTCCTTACCGCAGATGCTAAAGCTTGCGAATATTCCTTATTTTATGACCACCAAGCTGAATTGGAATGATACCAATGCGTTTCCGTATGACCTCTTCGACTGGGTAGGCATTGACGGTACTTCGGTGCTTGCGTATCTGAACCATGGAGTGAATGAGCATACCCGTCCCAAAGATGTGGATGAACATTGGCAATCATTTAAACAAAAGGATGTGCACCCTGAGCAAATGTTGCTTTACGGACATGGCGATGGTGGTGGCGGCGTGACGAATGAGATGGTGGAGTTTGCGGAGCGATCCCATTTGATGGTGGGACAGCCAATCAGCAAATTCAGCACAGCAGGTGCTTTTTTTGAAGACATATCATTAAATCATCCGACGTTGCCGAAATGGCACGGGGACTTGTATCTGGAACTGCATCGCGGAACGTACACAACTCATGCGAGGAACAAACGTAGCAATCGTAAGGCAGAGGTATTATATCGGGAAGCGGAGATCTGGGGGCAATTTGCCGGAGCTTGCGCCGAACACACGAAGAACGATCTGGATGAGGGCTGGAAGCTGATCATGCTCAACCAATTCCATGACATTATTCCGGGAACGTCGATTCCTGAAGTATACGTAACGTCCACCGAGGAGTACACGAAGGTATTTGCACTGGGTACATCCGCACTGCGGGAAACGCTCGATACACTTGCAGAGAACATTGCAACAGATGAA
Source organism: Paenibacillus sp. FSL H3-0457 (assembly GCF_037981725.1). Lineage (NCBI taxonomy): Bacteria > Bacillati > Bacillota > Bacilli > Caryophanales > Paenibacillaceae > Paenibacillus > Paenibacillus sp. FSL H3-0457. The sequence continues at coordinate 260,247 of NZ_CP150283.1, forward strand.
GTCGATGGTCTCCCCTATATTATATTCAACAGCCTTGGCTGGGAACGTGGAGAGAATATCACCATTACAGGGGATGCCCACCTCGCCGGGATGGCAGCATTTGATCGTCAAGGAAACCGTCTGGCCTGTGATCTTGAAGAAAAGGAAGACAAGTATACGCTACTCGTGCATGTTCCATCGATTCCTGCTTTTGGGTATACAACCATATGGCTGCGCGAGGCATCGGATGTTATCCTTCCATTAAGGGAAGAAGAATCTTTCCCTTCCACGTGGGAAACTGAATTTTACACGCTTGAGTTTAATGACTTGGGAGAGATCACTCGATGGTATGACAAAACGGTAGGACGTGACTGGCTGAAGCCCGGTGATCGGGCGAATGAGTGGCAGTTTTTCCACGACAAACCGACGTACTGGGATGCATGGGATATCGATCCACGATTTGAATCCCAGCGAGCTGGTGCGGTGCAGTTGATCTCCAGAGAGGTTGTACAGCGCGGGGCTACGCGAGATGTACTTCGTTTTGTCTGGAAGCTGAATCAATCGGAGATCAGTCAGGATATCATTTTGCATCGTTACCAGCGGCGTGTTGATTTCCGTACAAAAGTGAACTGGAATGAGAGCCATAAACTGCTCAAGGTGGCATTTCCGGTGGACCTGGTGGCAGCCAAAGCGGCTTATGAAATTCCGTTTGGAGCGTTGGAGCGTCCAACTCATAACAACACCAGTTGGGAGCAGGCGCAGTTCGAGGTCTGTGGACATCGTTGGGCGGATATCTCGGAGGGCAACAGCGGTGTGAGTTTGCTGAATGATTGCAAGTACGGGTATGACATCAAGGATCAGACGATCCGCCTGTCTCTGCTTCGTGCTCCGAAATGGCCGGATGAACATGCCGATCAGGGCGATCATGAATTCACGTATTCGATCCTGCCCCATCAGGGCGATTGGCGACAAGCTGCCGTCGTTCGCCGGGCGATGGAGCTGAATCATCCGGTCGAAGTTGTGGCAGCGAGTCAGTCTTCCGGTCACTTGCCAGCTGAACACGTTTGGGTTCAGTTCCGCAGTGAGCATGTCATTCTGGATGCAATCAAGCCCGCGGAAGACGGCTCGGGAACGGTGCTGCGTTTCTACGAATCATCAGGAGGTCGGGAAACGGTGCAGGTTCAGTGGACTGAGAAGGAAATCAAGGCATCCATCATTAATTTGTTAGAGGATGAGATCCATCCGTTGGCTTGTTCAAACGGCACAATCGAATTGACATTCAAACCTTATGAGATCAAGTCGGTGAAACTTGTTGATATCAGTAATGAGTCGAACCTTACATTTACATGAGAACGTAGAGTTACTCACTCAATCACAGGAGGTATGACATGAAATTAACGAATAAGATCGGTGTCATCGTGGATAGCTTTGGCGTAGGTGTACGGGAAGGGTTGAACAAAGCCAAAGACGTAGGTGCAGAAGGTGTGCAGATCTACGCCGTCAAGGGAGAGATGGACCCTGAAAATTTGTCACCTGCGGCGCGTAAAGAGTTGAAGAGTTACATCGATTCTCTGGGTCTTGAAATTTCAGCACTGGTTGGCGACCTGGGTGGACATGGTTTTCAGGTCAAGGAAGATAATCCGTGGAAAGTAGAGAAGTCGAAGCGGATCGTGGATCTGGCCCTCGATCTAGGCACCAACATTGTCACTACACATATCGGCATTGTTCCACATGACCCTTCATCAGAAGTTTATGCCACGCTGCATGCTGCTTGTGAGGAACTGGGCCAATACGCCAAAAGTGTTGGCGCATACTTTGCCATTGAGACAGGACCGGAAACGGCTGCTGACTTGAAAGGATTCCTGGATACGTTATCGACCAACGGAGTATCGGTGAATTTTGACCCGGCGAATATGGTGATGGTGACCGGAGATGATCCGGCGAGGGGCGTTCATCTGCTCAAGGATTACATCGTACATACTCATGTTAAGGATGGTGTGCGGCTGAAGGAAGTTGACCCACGAGACGTATACGGAGCGGTCGGTTATGCCCCTATGGATCACGATAAGATTGCCGAGATGGTCTCTTCCGGGACTTTCTTCCGTGAGGTGCCGCTGGGCGAAGGTGGCGTTGATTTTGACGGATACTTTGCAGCGCTTCAGGAGGTTGGTTACACCGGTTATCTGACGATTGAACGCGAGGTTGGTCATCAGCCGGAGGAGGATATTCGCAAGGCGGTTCGATTTATCCAACAATATCGATAGGGAGCTGAGCAGATGAAAGTGGGCCTGAGCACGTATAGTTTGTTGAACGATTTGAATTCCGGTGAGATGACGGTGCTGGATGTGATCGACTGGATTGCGGCGAACGGCGGCGAGCATATGGAAATGGTTCCTTACGGTTACACTGTTGAGGATAATCACGATCTGGCGGATGCGATTCGGGAACGGGCAGCGTCTAAGGGTATTGAACTGTCCAACTACTCGTTGCCAGCGAACTTCGTGCAGGAGACGGAAGAGGCGTTTGAAGAGGAGATGGCTCGGGTCAAAAGACATGTGGATGTCGTACACCGGATGGGTGTAAAACATCTGCGTCATGACGTCACGGCGTTTAGCCTGCCAAAGGAGAAGATGACCATTGCCTGGTTCGAGCAAAATCTGCCGCTGATGATGCGGGGAAGCCAGATCATTGCGGACTATGCCGCGCAGTTTGGCATCACGACAACCATTGAAAATCACGGTTTCAGCGTGCAGGCGAGTGATCGGGTGCAGCGTGTTCTGCATGCTGTAGATCGTCCGAACTTCAAAACAACACTCGATATTGGAAACTTCATGTGTGTGGATGAGAATCCGATCATTGGTGTCATGAAAAATCTGCCGTACGCTTCTCTGGTCCACTTCAAAGATTTTTACTTCCGTCCTTATGATGAGCATCCAGGTGAGGGTGAATGGTTTACGACGACCAACGGTAACTTCCTGCGTGGGGCCATCGTTGGACAAGGTGACATTCCAATTCGTAAAATTGTAAAGCTGATCAAAGACTCCGGCTATGATGGCAATATTACAGTGGAGTTTGAAGGCATGGAGGAATGTAAATCCGCATCCAAAATCGCCATGGACAACCTGCGCCGCTTCTGGGAAGAGGCGTAACGAAGCATGATGAAACATAATAAGGGAATGGATCAAGGGCCACTTTTCGAAGTGGCTCTTATTGTTGATCATCAGGATTCTGGACTGTCCATCGGTCCAGGATCATTTCGATGTAACGCATGGTATCCGTTGTCATACCATATACACGAGCTGACTGATCATCCTCTGGGGTGATATAATCCCAATATTTTTCTGCCAATTCTGCATTTCCTTGAAAAGCCCTTTCAGCATAATCAGAGATTCGGATGGCCAGTAACCGTGAGGCTTCGGAATCCGGAGGTTCCATCTTGTATGTATGAACATCTTTAAGAATATCGGCCCATTCCATGGATATTGAATCGTTCTGATTATTCAGAGGTAACGATTCCATTTCTTCAGGTGTAAAAACATCTTGACGGAACTTGCCCGGAGGTTGATCCAGTTCACGGATGAAACCCAGCATCTCATCCAGACTGATTTTACCGGAGGCTCTGATGGCATATATAGTTGAAAAAAGAAGATGCTCGACCTTGCTTAATCTCTCCTGCTGTTCCTTAACGACGGCCAGTTGTTGTTCCAACGTATTATTCCATAAAGTGAGATTACTTTCTGGTTCAGAGCGAGTAGCATCCTGATCGAGGAATTCTCCAATCTCATTCAATTTAAAATGCATTTTCTTCAGAATGGTAATCTGCTGAAGCCGTAAAATATCCTTTTCACCATATAAGCGATACTGATTGTTCTCATTACGGGCCGGTCGCAGTAAACCCAGCTTCTCATAATAATGCAGTGTTCGGATGGATACTCCGGTATGTTTGGATAGTTGTCCAACGGTATACAACAGGCAGATCCCTCCCTCATGATTTATGTATCCTCCACCAGCGCCATGCATTGAGCACCGTCAGAATGATCCCACCGACGAAGATTATCATCATATACAAAATAAATATTTCGGCCAACCCGTTATCTTGCGCGGTATAGCTTAACAATGCCGGTCTATCACCTGGCATAACAACGAATCTGGCTACCTCCAGGTAAGCGACATGAAATCCGATGGAGGCCCATAGAGAACCGGTCAAACTGCGCAGAAGCTGTAACGTAATTCCATAGGTCAAGAGCAGGATCATATAATCCAAGGTTATCCGGTTTCCGGCATCCATACCGACGAGTTCTTGCAATAGGCTGACACTCATCGGAACCAGCAGAAAGAGTATGATTTGAGTTACATAAGCGAAAAACACAGGAAGTCGCAGTCTGGAGCGTAATCCATCATAGACCATGCCTCGCATGGATAGTTCCTCTGGCAAAGCTTCATACAAGAAAGCAATACAACTATTAAGTACGACAGCAAGCAAGAACTCGGCTGAGAAGTGCCACTCCGTAATCGTAATCCAGTTGTTCATACTAGCTATCGCTAACCCGATGAAGGCCAGAGAAGTGGCAAATAATGCGCCAAAGAGCAAGTGAATTATGCTTTTTCCTGTCAGAGGAAGAAGAACGGACTTCATATGGAAGTGTCTTCGAATGACGAATAGTACGGGCAAGACGATACTAATAATGACAACAGCTTGGGTGAGATGAACCATCCAATCAGCAGCACCAATAGTGCTGACAAACTCCCCTGCGAGTGTAGCAAAAAACAGACCCAATGTCATCGTTAACCAACTCATTCCAATAATAGCTATTCCACTACTGCGTCGTTTCTTGGTTACATGTTCAGGTGACATACTCATGCTAATCCCCTCCTGAAGCCAGTATAAACCCTCGAGTTAACGTCAGGGTCAAGCAGGAAATATGCCTATCAGAATATGGTTCTGCGCAAGGATTAAGTTACGAGCAGCACAAGTGTGGTATACTGGATATATTCAGCCTGATAATAACTGGCTATGGATAGGAGATGTCACTGATCTATGCAGGTATTCGAGGACTGGAATCAGAAAGTAAAGAGGACGTTTAATGCTACGAACCCCGAGGTAGTGTTGACGGTATCGGAAGCTGGAAGTTTGCTTGGTTTGACCAAAGACCAGATGAAACTGTACGTGGACAAGAACAAACTAACGAAGGTCCCGATCATGAGAAGTGTTCACCGATACCTCTTATTGAAAAGTGAAATAGATAACATCGTTCAAGCTCGATAACTTCATAGGATTGAACACAACCATTTTACCGACAGGATTCGGGAGAGTGGTCTTTTTTTTATGGGAAAGGGGACGGAACGTGCTGAATAAAGTGTCAAATTGGTTCTATCAGCGGGTGAATTGGAAATGGGTTGCAGCTGCGGTTGTTGTTTTTGCCTGTTTCATTGCATTTATTCTGCCCTGGCAGGCGGCAAAGTCGGAGGAGGCCACAGGTGGTGGGCAGTCCCCGGATTCATCGTTTCTGTACACGGCGGATGATCTTTATCAGATGGCTGAGCAGTATGGAGAAGCAGGGCGGAGCGCCTATATTCAAGCACGATTCACATTTGACCTCATATGGCCCTTGGCCTATCTGTTCCTCTTGGTTGTTCTGTTATCGATACTCTATCGCGTGCTTCCGGTAAAAAGTCGCTGGCATTGGGTGAATCTGATTCCGGTCTTCGGTTGGGCTATGGACATGCTTGAAAATATAGGTGCGTCCCTGATCATGTATCGTTATCCTGAACGTACGCCTGTGCTTGCCGAACTCACTCCGCTATTTACCCTGTTGAAATGGTGTCTGATCTATGCCAGTTTTGCAGCACTGGTTCCGGGTGTTCTGATCACGGTTCTCTACTATATACGCAGGCGCAAGAAGTAGTGGAGAGAGGGATGGATTAAGAATATGTTGGTAACCCTAATCGTGTAACGGTCTGCAGGGATGAGTGAAGAAATATACGCTTGTCAAAGGACAACCTGTTCATATATACTCATGTCGCAAGTGACGTGAATCGTATAAATTACATGAGCCCAAGGAGATGAAGAACGCATGTCGATCAGCTTGAATGTGTATCTGATAACAGATGGTAATGGACGTGAAGCGGTAGATTTTTATCAAAAGGCATTTGGAGCGGAAGTGCTCGCACTACAAACATTTGGCGAAGGTCCATCCGACCCGAATCATCCCATCCCGCCAGAAGCGAAAGACCGTATTATGCATGCTTCTTTGCAGATTGGCAGCTCGGTATTAATGTTGTCCGATACATTTCCAGGCATGCCGTACACCATAGGTAATCATGTTAGTATTACTGTGAACACGGATACTGTGGATGAAGCCAAAGCAATTTTCAGCCAACTGGAAGATGGAGGCGTAGTGGAAATGGCGATACAAGAGACGTTTTGGAGTCCAGCCTACGGCACGGTTGTCGACAAATTCGGCGTACATTTTCAGATTAATGCTACGCCTGGACAAGCTTAAGAGTGTACTCTTCGCTAATATAGCCTACAAATGGCAAAAACCTCCGCGATCTGCTTCAGGCAGTCTTGGAGGTTTTTTTGTGCTAATTTTTGTAATGATTCGTAATTAATCTCACTTGATTAGTCTTCCTTCTGAATCTTGGAAGGATTGTTGATTTTATAGGGAACCGGGTTACGTGTCAGCTTCTTCTTGATAATTTTCGCTTCAAACGTGATAACATCTCCCACTTCCAGTTCCTGTTTCTTAACGGTGGCACTGTGGCTTGACCAGGCTTCCCCAACATCAATGACGTCTGGCTCCGTAATGGTAACTGCTTCATAGATGATGACTTCATCGTCATTGTCAGAGAAGTGATTCGGTACGGTGGTGAACTCTTTGACAACGGCACTCATCTTCACTTTGCCTTCGGGCAGATCAATCTTGACGCTCTTAGCTTTGCTCGCTGTTTTGGCTTTGGGTTTGGCATCACTGGCTGCCTCAGACTGAGGTCCAACATACTCTTCTACTAGCCCATCCGGATCACCCTTCATCCCCGAGGAGAATTCATCTGTGTCCGTGTCGTCCGAATCATCCAGATCCGACGGAATTTCATCCGGATTAACCAAGGCATCTGGAGTTTGCGTAAGTTCAGCAGGGGTAACTGGTACGACTGTATCCGAAGTTGAGGGTTCTGTGCTGCGATCTGACCCGACATTACTTATGCTTCTGGCGCTGTAACTGGACGCTTGCATTTCCTTCAGATACGACGGGTGAATACAATGCTTTTGTCCATTATCCAGTTGAATAACGGCTGCCATGTGATCCACATATCCAATGATGGTACACGGCATGTTCAGACCGTTTCCTTTATAATAGAACGTTTTGAGTTTGGTCGCTTTACCGGAAAGCAGGCCCCACTCCTGACATTTCTCAATCAGTTCATCTTCGTTATCCAGCGCAATAAAATCCTGCGGTTCAATCATAAATGCGTATGTCATATGGAATTTCCGCCCTTCCAATCCATTCTTCATGTTCATCGTTTCCAAATTACAACCAGTGTATCACAAATGAGCATTTTGCATAAATCGAAACGCTGAAATCTGTACTCGGAGATGAAGATTATCAACGCCTGCTAACAGAGGCCTATGCTATAATTTGATCAGAATATACGGTGGGAAGATATAGCCCTGATATACATATTTCAGGAAGGGAAGATCTGTATGGAGAAGAAGGTGAATCATCAAGCCGTATGGCTTGCTATAGGAACGGCTATGGGAGTCAGCATTGGTACGGCTACGCAGCAGCTTGGACTCGGGATTGCTTTTGGCTTGGCGCTTGGCATAGTGATTGGTTCGGTGGTTAGCAAACGTGCGGGGTCAGACTCGGAACATATGCTCAGCGAGCATGTCCGGGAATTGCACAAACCAGATGACTGGGAAGACGCGCTGCATTGCTCGCAGGATCATCCGGTGCTTATCCTGAAACACAGCACGACTTGTCCAACCAGTGCGAGAGCGTACAGAGAGTTTATGGCGTTTGTAGGCACCCATGCATCAGATCCCAAACAACCTATGGACTACCGCATCGTCAAAGTGATTGAAAATCGCTCGTTGTCCCGTCACATTGCGGAAGAGACAGAGGTTCACCATGAGTCACCACAGGTACTTCTGCTCGATCAGGGAAAAGTCGTCCATCATACCTCTCATGGCAAAATCACGAAGAAGAGATTATTGCAGTGGGCACAGAATCCATTTGGATAAATAGTAAACCTTATAGACCCGTTCTTTTCAGCCCATTGCTGAGGAGAGCGGGTCTTTTTTACGTTTTTTTTACAGCCATGGAGGCATTTCTTTACCCCTTTTTTACAGCGTTTCGTATTACGATTTTACATGTAGCAGTTGCAGAGAACGGTAGAGAGAGGGAGGAAGGGCGCATGGTGAATGATGCCACGATGATTGGATTGGTTGTGCTGCTGTTTGCGGTTTTCTGGGGATTTGTGAAATTCTGCGAGAAGGCTTGAGGGTAGAGAGGGGGATGCCAAATGATCGTCATCGGCATGATTGTGCTCTCACTGGTGATATATCTCGGTTATGTGCTGGTGAAGCCGGAGAAATTCTGACGCTGACAATGTGCGTAATGCAGGAACAAGGGAACGTCGAATAGGGAGGAAATGCGGATATGGGTATCGGTGTAGTGCAAGTAGCGGTGACGCTGCTGATCATCCTGCTGCTGGTGAAACCGGTGGGAAAATATATAGTGAACGTGTTTGATGGACAGCGAACGGGGCTGGATCGGGTTTTTGGCGGGCCGGAGCGACTGCTCTATCGAGTGATGGGGGTACGGGAGAACGAGTCCATGGGGTGGAAAAAGTACCTCACGGCCGTTCTCCTCTCCAACTTTGTAATGTTGGTATTGATGTTTCTGGTGCTGCGGCTGCAAAAATATTTACCGCTCAATCCGGATGGAATCGGCAATATGCCAGCGGCGCAGGCATTTAATACGGCCGTTTCGTTCATGACCAACACGAACTGGCAGTCGTATACGGGCGAGAACGCCTTGTCGTATCTGTCACAGATGCTGGCCGTGACGTTTCCGATGTTTACGTCGGCAGCGACCGGATTCGCGGTGGCTATTGCGTTCATTCGCGGGCTGATAGGCCGCCGGGATGAACTGGGGAACTTTTACGTCGATCTTGTACGGTCGATTACGAGGATTTTTTTACCGCTGAGCTTCATCGTAGCCTTGTTCCTTGTATTCCAGGGGGTGCCTCAGACGCTTGCGGGAGCGGTGAATGCAACCACGCTGGAAGGCGCGCAGCAGACGATCACACGTGGACTGGTCGCTTCGCTGGAGTCGATCAAACACATTGGCACCAACGGTGGTGGCTGGTTTGGAACCAATGCTGCACATCCATTCGAGAATCCGACGGCCCTGAGCAATCTGGTGCATATCGTCTGTATGATGCTGTTACCCACTGCACTGGTATACGCCTTCGGCTTGATGGTCAATAACCGGAAGCAGGGTTGGGCGTTGTTCGCGGCGATGAGTTTTCTTTTCCTAGTGATGTTGACCACCGTATTTGTCTCCGAATATCGCGGTGTACCCGCGCTGGATGCAGTAGGCCTTCAGGCCAATATGGAGGGGAAAGAGGTCAGGTTCGGCATACCCGAATCGGCTTTATTCACAGCGGTCACGACGGCGGCTACAACAGGTTCAGTCAACAATATGCACGAGTCGCTCACTCCGCTTGGAGGTCTGGTGTCACTGGCTCAGATGATGCTCAATAACGTGTTTGGGGGCAAAGGGGTAGGGCTGATCAACGGACTACTGTATGTGATTCTGGCTGTGTTTATCTGTGGATTAATGGTGGGACGAACACCTGAGTTTCTGGGCAAAAAAATCGAGGGCAAAGAGGTAAAGCTCGCATCCATCGCCTTGCTCATTCATCCTTTGATTATTCTGGGGCCAACGGCAATCGCGCTTATGCGGCCCGAAGCCATTGCGTCCATCTCGAACGGGGGCATGCATGGCCTGACTGAAGTTCTCTATGCTTTTGCCTCGGGAGCAGCCAATAATGGATCGGCCTTTGCCGGACTGAATGCCAATACAGACTTTTACAACATCGCAATTGGTATCGTTATGCTGCTGGGAAGGTACGTTTCGATGATCGCCATGCTGGCTATTGCGGGTTCACTCGCCACCAAACGGGTTGTGCCTGTAACTACGGGCACGTTGCGGACACACACACCTCTATTTGCTGGCATTCTGGTCATGATGATCATTGTAGTCGGTGCACTCACATTCTTCCCGTCGCTTGCTCTTGGACCGATCGCAGAGCATCTGGCAATGATTCAATGAGAGATATGACAGGGGAGCAACAGAGGAATTGGTATAAGGACGTAACGTACGGAGGTGGCAGTGCACGATGAATGCAGTCGAACGAAAGAAGGAGCAGACGATGCAACACATGGATACAGAAATGTTTAGAACGAAGGGCAATGAGCCGGATAAAAACGGCGATAATATTCAACGTGATTCCGGATCGAAACGGTCGTTAAGCAAGGATATGATACTTCAGGCTTCACTCGATGCGTTCAAGAAGCTGAATCCGGTGGTCATGGTCAAAAATCCGGTCATGTTTATTGTCGAGGTGGGTACATTCATTACGCTCTTATTATGCATCAACCCCGATCTGTTCACCGCATCCGAGGCTGGGCGCGGGTACAACATTGCCGTGTTTTTCATTTTGCTGTTCACGTTGCTGTTCGCCAACTTCGCCGAAGCACTTGCAGAAGGTAGAGGTAAGGCGCAGGCGGATACGTTACGCAAGACGAAGTCGGACACCCTGGCCAATCTGGTGCAGAAGGATGGAACAATCCGGCAAGTATCTTCGACCCAGTTGAAAAAAGGCGATATGGTCCGTGTGGAAGTCGGTGAACTGATCCCGACGGACGGTGAGATTATGGAAGGCTTGGCCTCCATTGATGAATCGGCCATTACGGGAGAATCCGCCCCGGTCATCAAGGAAGCAGGGGGAGATTTCTCCTCCGTTACCGGCGGGACACGTGTCGTGTCCGATTACATCGTCATGCGTGTTCAGACCGATCCGGGTGAGTCATTTCTTGACCGAATGATCTCTCTGGTTGAGGGGGCACAGCGCCAGAAAACACCAAACGAAATCGCGCTGACAACCCTGCTCGCCGTATTAACTCTGATTTTTCTGATTGTCATACTCACGATGGTTCCAATGGCGAATTACCTGGGTATTCGACTGGATCTGGCGACATTGATCGCACTGCTCGTCTGCCTGATCCCAACCACAATTGGTGGATTGTTATCGGCCATTGGTATTGCCGGGATGGACCGTGTTACGCAGTTTAATGTGCTCGCCATGTCGGGTAAAGCGGTGGAAGCAGCCGGGGATATCGATACGTTGATTCTGGACAAAACGGGGACGATCACATACGGAAACCGTATGGCATCTGAATTCATTCCAGTTCAGGGCATTACTTCATCAGAGATGACGCGGGCTGCTTTACAGGCTTCTGTGCGAGATGAGACCCCGGAAGGACGTTCTGTTGTGGAATTGGCAGGCAAACAAGGCCAAAGTTGGTCTGAGACGGAGTATGCCAATGCGGAAAATGTGGAGTTCACGGCAGAGACCCGGATGTCTGGTCTGAATCTGATCAGCGGAATGAAGATCCGCAAAGGAGCGGTGGATGCAATCAAACGTTATATTGCTTCCGAAGGAGGCCGTATACCGGGAGATCTGGATGAGATTGCAAATCATATTGCGAAGGCCGGAGGCACGCCGCTTGCTGTGACCATTGATGAACGAATCTACGGTGTGATCTATCTGAAAGACACTGTGAAGCCAGGGCTGAAGGAGAAGTTCGCTGAGATGCGCGCCATGGGCATCAAGACCATTATGTGTACAGGCGACAATCCGCTGACCGCAGCAACCATAGCGCTGGAAGCGGGCGTGGATGATTTTATTGCAGAAGCGAAGCCCGAGGACAAGATTGCGGCGATCAAAAAAGAGCAGCAGGAGGGCAAACTTGTCGCTATGACGGGCGACGGTACCAATGATGCTCCTGCTCTGGCGCAGGCCGATGTGGGCCTGGCGATGAATTCGGGCACCATGGCGGCCAAAGAAGCGGCCAACATGATTGACTTGGATTCCGACCCGACCAAGCTATTGTCGGTCGTCTCCATTGGCAAACAGTTGCTGATTACACGCGGCGCACTCACAACCTTTTCGATATCCAATGATATCGCGAAGTATTTTGCCATCATTCCAGCTATGTTCATTCTCGCCATGCCACAACTTCAGGCGCTGAACATTATGAATCTGGCTTCGCCGCAGTCTGCGATCCTGTCGGCGCTGATCTTCAACGCAATTATTATTCCGATGCTTATTCCCATTGCGATGAGAGGGGTTAAGTATCGGGCGATGTCAGCCGAACGACTGCTTGGTCGCAATGTGTTCATCTATGGCGTAGGCGGCGTGATTGTACCTTTTATTGGCATTAAGTTGATTGACCTGGTTCTGTCGGGAATCCTTTAACGAGATAAAATGCTTATCAAAATGTTTTTTTATCCTAATGAATTCAGGAAGTGATCTGTATGAACATGTTCTTGCCCGCCATACGGTTATCCGTTGTGCTTATGCTGATATGCGGCCTAATCTATCCCCTCGTAACGACTGGCGTAGCTCAACTTCTCTTTCCTGCGCAGGCGAATGGAAGTTTGATTACGCAAGATGAGAAAATCATCGGCTCGTCCCTGCTGGCGCAGGAAATCCAATCGCCGGGGCTGTTCCAGCCCCGGGCATCAAATGCCAATTATGATCCAACGGCTTCAGCCGGTTCGAATCGCGCCGTAGCCTCGGAGGAGTATATCGGCGAGATGAAAGAAAAGATTGCTCAGCTCCAGCAGGAAAACCCGGGATTGAAGCAGATCCCTGCTGATCTCGTGACGGGTTCAGGCTCTGGACTTGACCCGGATCTCTCTCCCGAAGCCGCTGAGGCACAGATCCCGCGCATTAGTGAAGCTACAGGGCTTAGTGAACAGCAGCTTGTGCAACTTGTAAATGAGCATACGGAAGGCCGTCAGATGGGTATATTCGGGGAACCACGTGTGAATGTAACGGCTCTGAATCTGGCGCTGACAGCAGAACTGAACTAACGAACGAACGAACATATTAGCCTGCTCTCGATATATCGGGAGGGGCTTTCTCCATTTTTATCTTCACATTAACAAGAAAGGGGAGAGGACGGATGGAAGACAGCTTTAAGCGCAAGTCACCGGAAGAGATGTTGAAGATGATTACGAAGCTGCAGCAGGGTACCCTCAAAATCTACATCGGCCCAGTCAGCGGATCGGGCAAAACGTATCACATGCTGCGGGAAGGGAACACATTACGCCAACAGGGCATTGATGTGGTCATCTGCGCCGTGTCCACGATGCGCAGACCGGAAACGGTAGAACAGCTTGGCGCACTCGAAAGGATTCCAAGCATTCACTGGGTGCGCCAGAGTGATGATGTAGAGATGAAGGATCTGAACTTGGATGCACTATTGGCGCGTAATCCGGAGGTTGTACTGGTGGATGGTTTGGCACATCGCAACAGAGAAGGTGCTCGGTATGCTACCCGGCTGGAGGATATTCAGTTTTTGCTCCGAAACAACATCAGTGTCATGACAACGGTGAATGTGTATGAGCTGGAAGGGTATACCGAGCTGGCACGACAACTTACGGGGATCGCAGCAGAATATACGGTGCCTGCCGATACATTGGAGCTTGCGGATGAAGTGAAGCTGATAGACGTCACGCCGGAAACGATACTGAACCGTCTTGCAGAGGGTCATTTGCAGGGACATGAGGGTGAAGCTGTATTTCGTCAAGGTAATCTGGGTATTCTGCGCGAACTGGCCCTGAGATTGGTTGCGGAAGGGGTGAATGAATCCCTGCGTGAGCATCGGGAGGAGATGGGAATTACCGTCACAACAGGCATCATGGAGCGGATTCTGGTGTCCACCCAATATCATTGGAACGGCTCCATCTATATCCGGCGTGGGCAACAGATTGCCAAACGGCTGAATGGTGATTTATGCGCTGTGGTTTTTCGGAATATGAAGCAGCCATTAACCAAAGAGGCAACCGTATTTCGGCGTAATATGATCAAGCTGGTAGAGAAGTTTGGCGGCCATATGGAGGAGTTGTCTATATTACACCGTCGCAACATCCCGTCTACGCTGGCGCGTTACGCCATGGAGCACCAGATTACCCGGATTGTGATGGGACACTCCCGGCGTACACGCTGGCAGGAACTGTGGCAAGGGTCCGTTGTTAACTCGCTGCTACGCAGATTACGTGGCGTTGATCTGTTTCTGGTTGCTGATCGAGCTGCCCGGGAGGGTGAACGTGTGGTTCCGGCCAAGGTAAACGATGTGGAGTCACTGACATACCGCAGACTAAGCGAGCAGGAAATGAAGGAACAGATTGGCCAGATTCAGCGCGGTACATTCAAAATATATATCGGAGCCGCGCCCGGTGTAGGCAAAACCTACATGATGCTGCGGGAAGGCAATGATTTGCTCCGTAAGGGCATCGATGTGCAAATCGGTTTGCTGGAGACACATGGGCGGGCGGAAACCGTGGAGCAGATGGGTCACCTGTCTGTGATCCCTCGCGCGAAGCGCGTTTATCAGGAGACTCGTCTGGAAGAGATGGACACGGAGGGTATTCTGCAACTTTGTCCGGAAGTGGTGCTTGTGGATGAACTGGCGCATACGAATGTGCCCGGAAGTGTCCGGCAAAAGCGTTATGAAGATGTCCTGCTCCTGCTGAATGCAGGCATCTCGGTGATTACCACAATGAACGTACAGCATCTCGAAAGTCTGAATGATGCCGTTGAACATATTACCGGTGTTCGTGTCCGCGAGACCGTACCCGATCGGATCATTCAGATGGCGGATGAGGTGCAGCTGATTGATGTGGCACCCCAGGCCTTGCGGCAGCGCATGAGGGAGGGTAAAATCTATGCAACTGCCAAGGTCGAGCAAGCCCTTGCGAATTTCTTCAAAATCGGCAATCTTATTGCCTTGCGTGAACTTGCCCTGCGTGAGTTGGCGGACGATGTGGATGAACGGCTTGAAACACAGCAGGCCAAAATTACACTTCGAGGACCTTGGCGCAGACAGGAAGCAGTCTTTGTATGTGTAAGCAGTGATCGTCATGCCGAGCGGCTGATCCGGCGCGGATTCCGTATGGCTTATCGTCTAAAAGCCATCTGGCATGTACATCATATCCACATCGGTGAGTCCATGAGTGACGAAGTGAAGTGCCATCTGGAAGCATTGGAGCAGCTGACGATTCGGCTTGGTGGTCAATTTCATATTCATCACAGTCCAAGACTGCGCGATGTACCTGAGATTTTGGCAAGAAAGGCATCGGAGGCGAGAGCAACCCAGCTGGTGGTCGGGCAGGCAAGACGGGTGTGGTGGCTGAATGGCTACCGAGGCTCAGGCTCGGTGGTCAACCGACTTGTACGCTTGTCTCGGCATCTGGATGTATTAATCGTTGCAGATTATGATTATGAACTGAGCGGGATGTGAATGATTTTGTCTGAACGAATAAAAAAAGAAACGCCGGCAGCCCATTGGAAAAGGGTTCCGGCATATGCATATGTATGGGTGACCCTCGGGGTGACGCTGCTAACTTTGCTGTTTCATGCCATCGGCATGAGTGGTGATCTGGTCAATGTTGGGCTTGTATACCTGTTTCCCGTCTTGGTGAGTGCTGTGTATTGGGGAATGGGACCAGCTGTATATGCTGCGAGTATTAGCGTCATTATGTTTGACTTCTTTTTTGTACCGCCATATCTGAGCTTCACGGTTGAGGATTTGAGATATCTCATCTCCTTTGTTGTGTATCTTGCGGTGGCAATCCTGACAGCCAGTCTTGCAGGTCGATTGCGACAACAGCTGGAGATGGTAAAAGCACGTGAGGCCACGACTAACTCTCTGTACGCATTGAGTCGTCAGATGACAGCCATTACGGATCTGAATACCTTACTGGTTAACATTGCAACCCAGGTTTCGCTCACCTTGGGCAAACCAGCAGCTGTGTATCTTCCGGATGGGCAGGGGGATATGCTGGTTACAAGCTCTTCTGCACCCGCATCAGAAGGGGAAAAGGATGGCTGGGGAGATGGAGAGTCGGAGATTGCCATTGCCAAATGGGTGTATCATCACGGACAGATCGCGGGTAAAGGATCATCCGCTTTACGGGAATCTCCCGGACTTTACGTGCCGCTACGCACAGAGGAGCAGATTCATGGCGTGCTCGCTGTGAGCATGGACGCTGGTGAGGTTCATGAGCAGCAAGAACAGCTTCGTTTGCTGGAAGCATGCGGAGGACTGGCCGCAGGTGCTATTGCCCGAGTGAAGCTGGCGGAAGAGGCCAGATTGGCGCAGATTACTGCTGAATCAGAGCGCATACGCACAGCGCTGCTGGACTCTGTCTCTCATGAGTTGCGTACGCCCCTAACCGCCATTATCGGCTCGGCTACGGGATTGTTGGAGAATGATACTCTTTTTACACCCGAGGATCGGAGAGAATTAACAGGCAACATTAGGGATGGAGCTTTGCGTATGAATCGTCTCGTCACGAATCTGCTGGGTATGGTTCGGCTGGAGAGCGGCATGTTGCAACTGAATCGGAAATGGTGTGACGTGGGGGACATGATCAGCGTTGTACTGACACAGGTTCGGGAATTCAGTCCGCATCGTAACATTCAAGTTGAACTGCCTGATGATCCGGCCTTCATTTACGGAGATGAAGTATTGCTGGAGCAGGTACTGGTCAATATCGTCAGTAACGCCATCAAATATTCGCCTGATGAGAGCCAGATTGTCATCACTGTGACGAGTGATAAGAGTCCAAGTCAATTGACGATCGTGGTAGCTGATCAAGGCATCGGTATACCGGAAGCGGAAAGAATACGTATATTTGATAAGTTCTATCGCTCGGAGTCGACTCAGCATGTCACAGGAACGGGGCTTGGTCTGGCGATCTGCAAAGGCATTGTGGAAGTCCACGGAGGTACTATTGTAGCAGAGCCGAATCCGGGCGGGGGAACGAGAATGCGCATAGATATTCCCATGGAGGCTCACGGATCACGGTTTCCCTATTCAGAACAAGGAGAGGTTGAAGAATAACATGAATGCACCACTAGGGGCTCGCATACTGGTGATCGATGATGAGCCGCAGATTCGCAAATTGCTCAAGGTCACCCTTCAGGCACACCAATTCGAACTCCACGAGTGTGGGGATGGCGAAGAGGGCGTTATTCAGGCCAGTATTGTACATCCGGATCTGATCATCCTTGATCTTGGTTTGCCAGGCATGTCTGGCATGGAGGTGCTTCGCCGGATTCGTGAATGGTCACAAGTGCCGATTATTGTGCTGACAGCGAAGGATCAGGAGGGAGACAAAATTGCCGCGTTGGATGGTGGTGCAGATGATTATGTGACCAAACCATTTGGAATGGGTGAGTTGGTCGCCCGTATTCGGGTGGCGCTGCGTCATGTAGCCAAAACGACGGATGAGCCGATACTACGCTTCGGATCACTCACGATTGATCTGGCCCAAAGGCAGGTGGAACTGGAGGGTACTTTGGTCAAATTAACCCCAACGGAATATGAGATGCTGAAGGTGCTCGCCTCGAATGCGGGGAAGATCATCACCCAGCGTCAGCTTTTGCAGCAAGTATGGGGAGGGCATCATCATGAGTCTGACAGCCACTATCTTCGGGTATATGTGGGACATCTGCGTAAAAAATTAAATGAAGATCCGACGAATCCGCGATATATTCAAACGGAGCCTGGCATTGGTTATCGCTTTTTGCTTCCTGCCGAATAAGGTTCAAGGGAGAGCGGGGGGGTTCTTATCAAATGATATGATTACGCTTCAGTGGGTGAGCGCTACGGAACGAACAAAACACCGTCCCTTTTAGCTACAAAGGAAACGGTGCTTTTATATTATGACGTGTATTTTGGCAACCAGTCGCCGTGAGCCTCAATCAACTCATCACACATCGCTACGATGTCATCGATAGACAGTTCCGCAGCCGTGTGTGGATCAAGCATGGCGGCGTGATAGATATGTTCTTTTTTGCCAGTGATTGCCGCTTCAATTGTTAGCAGTTGCGTGTTGATGTTTGTCCGGTTCAGTGCTGCGAGTTGTGGAGGCAGATCCCCAATGTACGTAGGGCTGATCCCTGATCCATCCACCAGACAAGGTACCTCGACACATGCCTCGCGCGGCAGGTTCGTAATCAATCCGTTGTTCATGACGTTGCCGCCAATCTTGTATGGGTTATTCGTCTCCATCGCTTCGATAATATGCGATGCGTATTCACGGCTGCGGGTATGTTCAATATTTTCGCTGGCAAACAGCTTGGTACGCATTTCTTTCCAGCCTTCAATCTGGTTCACACAGCGGCGGGGATATTCATCCAGTGGAATATTGAAGCGTTCAATCAGCTCCGGATAATTCCGCTTGATGAAGTAAGGGTGGTACTCGGCATTATGCTCAGAGGATTCCGTTACATAATAGCCAAAACGCTCCATCAGCTCAAAACGAACCATGTCGTCATGCTGTTCCTTCTGTTTTTCCTTCGCCCGACGTTTAATCTCGGGGTATAGATCCTGCCCGTCTTTTGTAACTTCGAGCAGCCACGCCATGTGGTTGATCCCTGCAATCTTAGCCACAACACCTGTCTGATCGATCCCCAGTGCATCAAACAGATGTGGTACACATACCTGCACACTATGACACAATCCTACGGTTTTGATCCCGCCATGCACATTCATGACGTTGGTAAGCACGGCCATCGGGTTGGTGTAGTTCAGGAACCATGCATCCGGACATACTTCCTGCATATCTCGGGCAAAATCCAGCATGACTGGAATCGTCCGCAAGTTACGGAAAATTCCGCCGATACCGAGTGTATCTGCAATCGTTTGACGCAGTCCGTATTTCTTCGGAATCTCGAAGTCTGTAATGGTACAAGGATCATATCCACCGACCTGGATGGCGTTGATGACATATTTGGCTCCGCGCAGCGCTTCTTTGCGGTCATGATATACGTTCACAACGCAACGACTTCCGAGTGAACGGGCCAGACTGGTCAGCAAACGCTCTGAATCGCTCAAACGTTCAGCATCGATATCAAACAATGCTAATTCAAAATCCTGCAGTGCTTCGGTCATCATGACATCACCCAATACGTTTTTAACAAAGACGGTGCTTCCCGCACCGAGAAACGTAATTTTATTCATTTAAGTTTAGCCTCCCTGAAAAATGTTGTACCCCAACTATAGGCCGATTCGGCACATATAACTATGGCTCAAACCCTTTCAAACATGGCATAATCCCATTTTTGTTCCCGCTTTCAACTAATATGGAAGCACTTTAGCTGTTATAATATAAAATATTAAATAAAGAGGTAAGCGGAACGAAGTCAGGATGGAGGGCGAAAAATGAGTCGCATTGAGATGAATGTGGTTCCCGCAGGCTGGACACAGATGGAGCTGATGTTGTTGTTTTTCGGGTGGGAGGCCTGTGATCCTGCGCATTATTGGGGACCCGGTGTACGTGATTCTTACATTGTTCATTACATCCATGAAGGACGGGGCACCGTGTACATGGGAGATCAGAAATACAAGCTTAGCGAGGGACAGGGTTTTGTCATTCTCCCGGACACACTTATTCATTATGAGGCGGATCCGAAGGAGCCCTGGACGTATTCGTGGTTTGGTTTTAAAGGCATACAAGCCAAAGCATTCATGCAACGTGCCCAATTGAGCCCGGAGCACCCGATATATAATGCCCATGATACAAATACGATGGAAAAGTTGTATACGGAGATGGTCCAGGCTTCCACGCGTCCGGGAGGCGATGTGATGAATCAAAGTCTCTTGTACCGCTTGGTGGCAGAATTAATCTCTTCTTCGCCTGTGAAGGAAGAAATAGGGCATCTCCTTTCGAACAAAGAGACGTACATCCGGCAGGCGGTGCAATATATGGAGAACAGATACAGTCAGCAGACCTCCATTCTGGATATTGCCCAAGCTGTGGGGCTGGATCGCACGTATCTGTCGGGATTGTTCAAAGAGCGATATGGCATGTCGCTACAGTCCTTTTTTCTGGAGTACCGCATGAATCGGGCTGCCGAACTTCTTCAGAATCCAGGGCTGTCGGTCAGTGAAGTGGCCCATTCTGTCGGTTATACAGACCCATTACTGTTTTCCAAGATGTTCAAGCGAGTGACGGGTGTGTCTCCAAAGGGTTCGAGAAATCCAGATTAGACGTATTTAGTGTTTCAAATTTGAAAGAAAAGTTTTGATCATTAAATGTTGTCCCGCGTTACTGATACAGAAGTGTAATTGAATATGTGGAACTTGGTGCTTTGCCCGTCAAGGTGGAAGCTTAATAGGGAAGTCTGGTGTGATACCGGCGCGGTCCCGCCACTGTAACAGAGGAGTCAAGTAGCGATAATCCACTGGTTTAAGCCGGGAAGGAGCTGCAAGTGACGATGATTCCGGAGCCAGGAGACCTGCCAGGTTTAAGAAACACAGTAGTACCCTACGGGAGATAGGAAGTTGTTTAGAGAGCATGATTTTTTCTGAAAATCTGTTTATTTAAGGCGTTCTCATTCACTAACACGGAGAAGGACGCTTTTTTTGATAGAATTTATAAGATTTCAGCGGAGTTGTGGACGAAGAACATCATGGCACATACAAAAAGTTGTGGGGAAGGACGTTAGAGCATTTGAGCAGATATCGTTAAAAGATTATTACAACTGGTAGTCGTATTGTTCGGCATCACGTTCCTGACGTTCCTGCTAACCTACCTGTCTCCTGGAGAAAGTCTGTCAGGATAATACTAATGTGCGGGTTTTCTTTATAGTCTAAGTAAGGTTATAAAAAGAGAATGATGCAAGAAGGGTTACCCCAGAAGTCCATAGATGACTTTCAGGATAACCCTTTTGTTGTATAACAGGCATGTTGTGTGTAGTTGGGATGTGATACAGCAATAGCTTGTGAATGCTTCATCTTATGTCGTGCAGTTCACCTATGTCATTGAGTACACCGTAGTTTTGTGAAGGCTGCATAGTACTCAGTCGGGCACTTCATGGCTATTTCATCATATATTTATTGATTGCTTCATTGGGTGATTATCGGTATACAGATATTCAGTCTTCTTTTGGAGAGGTACTCCGCATACAGACTCTTCTGTCCACATGTAGTTGGCTACATATGCTTAGCCAGTCGTGCTGACATGAGAGATTCAAACTAGTGCGGTACTTGGGATTGGAAGTCATTCCGGCTGGACTGATCAGCATGGTAAAAGACAATATCGCCATCCTTCAGAGGCCAGGTTCTGCCTCGAGTGTCTGTTGGTTTTTTGTTGAAACCTTCCATCTGCCATTGATTCATCAGTGGTGCATGAATGTATTGCAGATGGGGCGCCTCTGTATTTCCATTCCGCAGGCTCTCCATGTTGAAGTTGACTACGATATAACCATTCTTTAGAAAAATATTCGATTTCTCATCCAGCTGATTTTGTCGAGCAAGAGGTTCGAGATCTGTACCTTTTGGTACGGCATATACATCGGCTGGCAAGCTGTACTCCCCGTACCAACGCTGGATTGCTGCATTGGCTCGGTCCGCGTTGACCCCAGAAGGAATGTCCGTTTTAGGTCCAATGAGTGTCCTAATCGGAGCGGAAAGGATCATCCAATCATAACGACCTACCCATGTTTTTTGATGAGAAGTCTGATCGACCAGGCGAACCATATGTTCTGCCAACGTACGCAGATTGCGTTCTTCCGCTGACAGTTCATAAGTATACTGGTAACGCGCTGTATCGCCTAACTCTGTGCCGGGTACATTTCGAAGACGTGAGTTCAGGACAACAAAGCGTTTCTCCAGATCCTGCGCCGATCCGATACGGATTAGGCGTTCCTGGCCTCGATGGTAGTACAGATCCACTTCTTGGCGGGAGGACCCGTCTTTACTCACAAAAGCAAAAGTGGGTGTAATTCGAATACCATCCTGTTTGCCAAACATATTGCCCTTGGTCTTCAGATCAAACTTGAAATGGTATCCTGTCTTCACAGTCGCGTTAGCAAATCCCTGTACCGGGTGGCTTCCCGGTCGAATGGGCAATACAAATGGAGCCAGGTTACCTCGCGGATCACCATCAATGCTATTCATCCCTGCCCAGTAGCTAAGGCCCGTTGGGTCGGGACTACCCAATCGCTTGCGAAATACATTTTCCCAGTTGTAATCAGAGATATCAGTGACGTGAAAATCATATAACCTTCCGATGACATCTACCGGTACGGTATCTGCTGCAACATGATGTGCCAGATTGGTATTGGCATCCTGTTGCTCGGTAAAGTTTGCAGGTGCATTCTCTGCAATATTGCGGAATACAATATGGTATTTGCCTTCGTCTACCCATACAGGGAGATAGAATGTGGTGTCCAGTTGATCGACCGGAATATCCACCCATGTCTTAGCAGGGATAAACTGGCTCCGATCTGCGTTATAGACATCAAACGGGAATTGCACCTGTTTGATTCGAAAATATTTGGCATAGTCCCGATTCCCATAACCGGGATAACTCACTGCGTCCAAGTGCTGTCCCGATGTGGGAATTCGCACAATGAACGGACGTTCCAGAATGAGTGCAGCGCTGGTTGGGTCCGGTACGGTTTTCTGATTGTGCGGGTGATCATCCGATACCCAGGCGTAGTTGACGACAGGGGTGTGTACCGTGACCGTGTTGATGCCGTTAATCGGTAATATTTTATTGGCACCGCCATTCACGTTACCCGGTAGCAAATCATAATAGATTTCACCAGAGCTTGTGGTGTTTGCTTTATTAAGCAGGGAATTGCTGATCATATTACCCGGTTTGTACAGCACATCACGCCCAATCATCGTTGGATTAGGAATATTGGATGGCGTTGGGCCATCTTTGGTTGCTTCCACATCATTCATAATGGTTGTGTTGTTGAATTTCACTAGATCATTATTCACTTTACTTTGAGGTGTGTTGGACTCAGCCATCCCTTTTAACAGTGATGTATCATCTGGCACACTGGGAGGTTGGTTCAAACCACCTGTTAATTTGGGTGGAGTATATGAGATTGAAGTGGTTTGCCCTGGTCGTACATGGCTTTCTACGGATTCATCATTTTTAGACTCTAGTGTTGGTGGTGTGTATCCTGTTGGATTCATCGTAACGGTCTCACCGGGCAAAGCGTAATTATTCATGGTTGCTTTAGCGATCTTGTATACTTCCAGATTGTTAATTTTCCAGTAGGAGTAGTCTCTTGTGATCTGGAAGTTGTATGGCTTGGGTACCGTGTCGTTCGCGGGTACAGGTGGCCCTGGTGTACAACCATCATCATCACATTCCTCTGGTCCAGGTACTGTCCACTCTCTGTCGTACGAGATTGTGACATTACAGTTGTATGTAACTTTACCGCTCATTTTCGCCCAAGCTTGTTTAAACAGATAATTGTCAGCAAAGGCATTTGTGTAGAGTGACTCGGAAGTAGGGATTCCTCTTAACACATTGAATGTCACATTATCTCTGTTATCTGACTTGATAACACCGTTGGTATTTGGATCGAGATCATTCATGCTCATGATGGTTCCAGCAGAAGGTGGTCCAATCGTTGGTGTGCAACCCCCACCGCCTTCGTTACCGTCGCCTTCGCCAGTACCTGGGCTCTCTTCAACACCGATGTTTGTTGTGGTAGTTAGCTCAAAATCATCCTTTTCCCACAATACGGTGATGGTTGTGGTTCCCCTACTGACAGCTTGAACTAATCCGGAATTACTAACGGTAGCAACACCAGGATTGGATGATTCCCATGTAGTTGTACCACCGCTGCCGTTGTTTACATTGGTTTCTGCACCAAAGTTTCCATCTCCATTTTTCGTTTTGACCGTTGCATTCAATTGTTTGGACTGGTTCAAGCTAATTTGTCCACCAGCGGTTAGGTTGATCTCTTTGGTTATTTCAGCCAATGCCTTCCAATAAAGATCAGTTCTGAAAATGTAGTCCGCTGACCATTTCGGAGGGTTATACTCTCTTGATGCAGTAGGGGCGATTGCGCCCCCAATTTGCATTTGGAACTTGGTGCTCAATCCATCGAATTCATCTACAGAAATCAAAATTGGATCTCCAATTCTATAATAGCTAGTGTTGTCCATGTAGTGCGGTTTCTTTGATCTTTCAGTTATTGTAGATGAAGGGGGTTGCTCATTGTTTTTATCTTTGTACTCTGTTGGTTTGTATACATCTTTATCGAGATCTAATTGTACACATACTCTGGATGATCTAGGTAGGTTAGTTGAACTATCATTAAGTAAATCAATGCCGTTACACTGACCTTCCACCCTCCAATCCAAATTATCAAGTTGAAAGATATAGATACCAAGATTTGTTTTTGCTTCTCCTTCAAGAGGAATAACTTTCTTCTGGGACTTTGCTGGTCCTGAGGGTTCCATGTGAAATGGTTTAACTTCTTCTTTAGTGCCTGGCCCTCCGCCAGCTTCAATCGTTGAAAAGGGGGCTAATAATGCACTTATTGTAAAGGCTGCTAAAAGAAATCGACTTAAATTACTTTTTAATGCCAAAATCATCCCATCCTTATTTATTATCGATCACACTAAATGTAACTCCCTCTTTAGTTGTGAGGGTAATTGCAGAAATCAGAGCTTTATCGAAATGCAGTAGTCCATC
Source organism: Paenibacillus sp. FSL H3-0457 (assembly GCF_037981725.1). Taxonomy (NCBI): domain Bacteria; kingdom Bacillati; phylum Bacillota; class Bacilli; order Caryophanales; family Paenibacillaceae; genus Paenibacillus; species Paenibacillus sp. FSL H3-0457. The sequence continues at coordinate 285,044 of NZ_CP150283.1, forward strand.
TCCCCAGAATACAGGATCTTTGACAGTGAAAACTCCTTTATTTTTTAGATATTCAATATTAGTCGGTATTCCGAATGAAGCACTAGTTTTTGTTTTTGGGGAAAGAAGAGGATCAACAGCACTTGAGTTTAATAGACTTCCAGCTTGTAACTGATTCATAGATGAACTTTTAATATTTAATTCAAATTCGACAAATGAGTGGTAGGCACCTCGTAAAGTTGTAATAACTCCTTCATCAACAAATACGGGATAATAAATGCTCCGTTTTGCTCCTACTGCATAAGGACTAACAACAATCCAATTGTGGATTTTGAGATCGGAATAATTTGTTAGTGTTACGAGATTCTTATTTCTTATTTTTGAAAAATCCTCTGTTACAGAATCATAGTCAATGTTAGGATTAACCTTTTTCTCAGGTGTTTTCTGATACTTAGGCGCAATAATATTCAAATTCGTCCCCGTCAAGCCCACCGCCCGCAGCTCATTCAGACCCTGAAAATCGGCAGGTTTTGTCTTGGCAACTGCTGCATAACGGGCAATCAACACAGCAACCTCCGCCCGAGTGGTGGTACGATCAACGCCAAATGTTTTATCGTTTGCTACACTCATCAGCCCTGTTCCCAGGGCAACGGCTACTGCATTTTTTTGACTGCTTGCGAGTTTACCTGTGAAATATTCCTTTGCAGGCACAACGGTGTTGGTCACATCAGAGAGTGCTTGTTTGTACTCAGGATCAACCACGGTTAGCCCTTGCGTCAGCCAAGTAGCCATTTCGCCTCGTTGAAGAGCGCCTTGTGCGTCCAATTTGCCCTTGTAATTAGAAGGGTTGATAAAACCTTTTGCTATAGCAGTAGAGACACCACTTTTTGCCCACTCGGGTATGTCGGTGAAATTGTTTGGTTCTTGTGTCGTTGCATTAGGCTGGTCGGATAAACGTCCCAGAATACTTGCCATTTCAGCTTTTGTGACTGGTGAACTTGGTTTAAATGTCCCGTCGGCATACCCCTTGAAATAACCTTGTTCCACGGCCGAATTAATTGCTGAAGATGCCCAGTGTGTAGAAGGAACGTCCTTGAATGTAGTTGTAGCTTGTGCGGCTTCTACAGAACTCCAAACGCCTCCAAAACCTACGATACCCCCTGTTAATAAAGCTAATGCCGTGACGCCGGAAATTATCATTTTTCTCATGAATTTTACTCCTCTCAATTGTGAATTTTTCTCCTTGATATGTACTTTTCAGGCTACTAGATACTAAATTTGTAATAATAATCAATATTCTACCATGTAAAACTAGGCTGTTGGTATGATTTATCAATATATTTCCTCCTCTGCATAGAACTCTTACTACTTCTCCAGACCTATATTTCCTCCAAAAAACACAAAAAAAGGCCACGAATCCGCAGATTCACAGCCTTATGCTTTAAGGTCTCCAACATATGTAGTTGCATCAATAGTCAATTCAATAATCAATACATCAAGGATACTCGATTTCCAAACATTTGAAAAGCCCTATTCTTCTTACTCAAAATAAAGTCAGGCTATCGGTGTTCCATTAGGTAATGGACTATCCGGTGTGAGCAAGACAACATCGCCTTCACCAGGCACGCCGCCTAGCACAAGTACTTCAGAGACAAAACCGGCAATCCGCCGGGGTGGGAAATTAACTACAGCAATGACCTGTTTGCCAATGATCATGTCAGGCGTGTAGCGCTGGGTAATCTGAGCACTGGAACGTTTCAGGCCAAGTGGTCCGAAGTCGATCGTCATTTTAATAGCGGGTATGCGAGCCTTGGGGAATGGTTCGGCTTCCACCACGGTACCAACCCGGATGTCATGCTGCATGAACTCTTCAAAAGTAGCCATAGGGGTAGATCTCCTTTCAACTATTGGGGACTATTATAAATGAAAAATCAACAAAAAATCCAGATTACGCTGTATCGTAACCTGGATTTCTGTTGTGTTGCTTTGAAACAAATTAAGCGCCGTTCCAATTCTCTCCGGTGAGGTATTTCTCGGTGAGGATGGATAACATCTGAATACCTACTTCATTATGTCCGCCTTCTGGAATAATGATATCGGCATACTTTTTGGATGGCTCGATAAAAGCATCGTGCATTGGTTTTACCGTTTCAAGATATTGTTTGTACACGGATTGGATCGTGCGTCCGCGTTCCTCAATATCCCGCAGCACTCTACGTAGAATCCGCACATCGGAATCAGTATCAACAAATACTTTGATGTCCATTAGACTGCGAAGATGTTCGTCGATCAGCACATGCAATCCTTCTACAATGACAATATGGTTCGGTGCCAGTTCAACCGTCTCATTGGCAGCACGGTTATCTATGGTGAAGTCATATACGGGAGCATACGCCGCTTGGCCTTTTTTCAACAGGGTGAGATGCTCAATCAACAGATCATTATCGAATGCAAACGGGTGATCGTAATTGGTGAGTCGGCGTTGCTCAGGTGTGAGCTGCGACTGGTCTTTGTAATAATTGTCTTGGGAGATAAACGTAACTTTAGCTGATCCCAGACGGTCTATGACGGAGCGAGCTACCGTCGTTTTACCGGAGCCGGTTCCTCCGGCGATACCAATAATGAGCATGGTTGTTCCATAAGCCTCCCTAAAATGGCAGCATGATGAATGGATAAAAGCGCATCAGAAATCCTTCGTTCATGGCCTTTATCCACATGTCTGTCTCTGAATACACAATTCCTTCATTGTACCATAGCACTCGACTTTTTTCATCTTGGTGTATGGACCATGTTTTGCCTTCAAGGGGCGTTATGCATGCTCATATTCATTTTACTGCATATTTTTGGATGATACTCCCTGTGGTGACTCCCATAGTGCCATTAGTCGCTGGCCGATGGAACTTTTGGTGAACAGATTCAGGATGATAAAACCAAGTACACTTCCTGTTGTATTGGCTATTATATCGTTCAGATCAGTACTGCGACCGTTGCCTAAGGTTACTCGGAGCAGCAACTGTGTTATTTCAATGAGGAAACTTACGGTCAATCCTGCTAATGCTGCTGTTTGTATCGAATGAATCCAAGGCTTTATGAAAGGAAGCATGAACCCCAGTGGCATAAACAGCACAATGTTGAGGAGAAAGCTTGGTGCATCCGCTGTCAGAAGCGGAATCCATTGAATGCTTTGATACCATGGGGTCTGATTGGCATAAATTCCGATGTTCACGTCGATAGGGAAAAATACAAAGTGCATAACGCCCAACATATATATGGCAAATGCGAGCATCGACACATACTGCCTAACCGTGTACCTGGTTTTGCTCACCCTGGCATGGAGCATGAGGGCGAGCAGGACCAGAACGAATAACGGACCAAGTACGATGAGAGATGAGATTGAATATTGGATGGACATGGAATGGCTCCTTCACAAGGAAATGAGATCAGGCTATTGAAGCTGAATCTTCATTTCCATTCCCTTGATGAATTGATTATCTTTAACCTCTTCAGCGAAGTCATCCTTGATCTCAAAAGGTTTCACTATCAGGTATTTCACATCTTTGGAAGTCGTAGCATACATGCGCTCGGATGTTATTTGGTTTCCCTCATAGATGCCCTCGCCGCTAAGTGAGGTCAGTTGCCGCCCTTGATCATCATAGACCGCAAATCCGATGTGACTCAGCTGTTCCTGCTCTTTTGACGTAAGAGTATTCTTATCATTCAAACTGATAACAGTAGTTAGGCGAGTGGTGACAGGGGTAACCTCAGCTTCCGTAACAGCGGCCGTATACAGATCGTTGGTCATGGCTGTGTTAGGCAGAACCCGATGAATGTTATCTGTTGATTTGGTAAATGGAACCGTCAGCTCGAACTCATGATCAATACCCTGCAATGTCAATTGAACTTTGGCGTCAAACTGATCCGGCCAATGTGCCGTTCCCTGATCGGAGGAAATGACCTGCTCAAAGAGCAGTGTATCTGGCTGCGTTTCTCCTACCGAACTATAGAACAGTCCACTATTCGGACGGGTCCCGTCGACTTTGAAAAAGACATTCTCAATTCCGCTGCTCAGTTTCACGATGTCCTTGCCATTGTCATATTCGCCATGATTCAGATTAGGCGCAGTGAAATGAACCAGAAACGCAGCACGTGTACCATCATATACCGCTTCAAGCACTTCGAGTTTCACATCCTGGTAAGCGACCTTGCTGTTAACAGGGGTAGTCAAGCCTTCGTTGCCCGCCGTTCGCAGACCCATATCAGCTTCTATCGAGCTGAAGAGGCTGCCCACGAGTGGAATATTGCGCAAGGAGGCAGCCATGGCCGGTGATACAAAGCCGGATGCAAATACGGTCACGCCCAACACTCCGGCTGCGATCGTCGCAGCTGCAGCCTTGTGCCATCGCTTGTTCCGGCGACTGGAGCGCAAAGTCTGTTCCGTTTTCAATGTGTCTGGCGACACCGGCAGAGATTCCAGTGTGGCATCAATCCGGTTACGAACGAGTTCAGACATCAGGGGACGCTCCTTCGCTTGGTTCTTTAATTCCTGATCGATATTAAACGGGTTTGACATGTAAGTTTACCTCCCGAAAATTTTTGAATTTCTGATATAACTCCTGCCTTGCCCGAGTAAGTCTCATTTTCACTGCACTTTCGGAAATATTGAGAGCATCGGCGACTTGACGCAGGGACAGGTCCTCAAAATAATGCAAAACGACAACAATTCGTTTCGATTCCTCCAGACGGTCTACCGCTTCTCGCATATCGACCTCATCGTAGGGACTGGAATGCTCCCGCTTTTCTGAAGGTACTTCCGCATAAGCGGTGGAGAGAGAGCGGCGGGACAGCATCGTGTTACATTCATTGATGAGGATGCGAAACAGCCAGGTTTTGAAATACCGGGGTTCCCGGAGTGTATGCACCGATTTGTATGCGTTCAGGATTGTCTCCTGAATGGCATCGGCCACGTCCTCCTCTTTTCGCAGCATGGATTTTGCCGTATTGTACAAAGAGTTTTCAATGTCTCGAATAAGCCGGATAAAGGCTTCACGATCTCCTTGGATGGCCTGGTTAACGAGATCGGTTGAACCCATGGATAACAGCTCCTTTCGTATTGGAGGGATGAAGCCAGCACTTGGCTGGTTTTTATATGAATTAGACTGGCGAGTAGGGCATATGGTCACATTTACTTTTTATAGTTTTAAAAAAGGGCGTTGTTATATCTGACGTATCGGGTCTCTGCGTTCCCTTCAATGATAAGAGAGGTTGATTTTTCCCTAAGATTGGATGATTGACTTTTTCGAAAACAGCACTATAATAAACTTATATTCATAACACGGACTGTTACTGGGGAAACCAGGCATGACCGAATTCGATTGCTTTACTGTAATCGCTTTCGGTCTTTTTTTATTTTTGTTGGGGGGTGAGAACATTGAAGGTTATCAAGAAAGTAAACAATAACGTAGCCATCGCTATTAATGAACATAACGAAGAGGTTTTTGTCGTAGGTAAAGGGGTCGGATTTCTGAAAACGCCCTATGAGCTGACGGAGACGGACTTGGTGGAAAAAATATTTGTAGCACCAAAGAACATCCGTATGTATGACCTGCTGAACAGTATTCCGATTGAGGATATTTATCTCGCGGAGGAAGTCATCAAGCTGGGCAGTCAGATCCTGAATAAAACATTTAACCCGAATCTGCTTCTCACCCTGTCCGACCATATCAGTTTTGCTTTAACCCGAACCAGAGAAGGTATCCGTATCAAAAATCCGCTGGAATGGGAAGTGCGGACACTCTATCCGGACGAGACCCGGGTGGGGGAGGCTGCGCTGAAGCTGATTCAGGAAAAAACGGATATCGCTCTGCCAACAGCCGAAACAACACTGATTGCTCTGCATTTTGTTAATGCACAGGTGGGCTCTGGAGAGATGACGGATACCACGAAGGTAACCACAGTTACGGGCGAGATCCTGTCCGTGATCAAATATGCGCTCAAAATTGACTTTCAGGAGGATTCCATCCATTTCATGCGTTTTGCCACACATATCCGGTATTTCATTCTGAGGCAGATGAGCGGTAAGTCGCTCAAGGATGAGAATGAATCGCTTTTCCTGATGGTGAAGGAGAAGTTTCCGAAAGAACTGGCTTGTGTGGAGAAGATTGCTGACTTCCTGAAAAATAATTACGGCTGGACCTGTTCGGATGATGAAAAATTATATTTGATCTTGCATATTCAACGATTGATCTCAAATGAACCAACGGAATGAACTAGTGAAGGAACTAACCGAATAATCCATATTGGACTGTTACTGATTCGATCAGGCATGACCAAGCGTAGGGAATGACGATTCCCCGGCTTGGTCATTTTTTATATATCCAATTTATTCATGTAGAGGAGAAGGGTCATGAACAACAAAGACTTGGCTAAAAACGTACTTGATCTCGTTGGCGGCGAGCAAAATATATCGGGTCTGACACACTGTGCAACCCGTTTGAGATTCGTATTAAAGGATGATAACAAAGCAGACCTCAAGGCGCTGGATCAGCTCGAAGGCGTGCTCAAGGCACAAAATTCCGGTGGACAGGTTCAGGTTGTTATCGGTGCTAAAGTAGACGCGGTATACAGTGAAGTGAAGAATCTAACTTCTGACAAGATTGGCGAGCTTACAGAGTCTACAGACAGTGGGCCGAAAAAGAGACGTAACCCCGTCAATGTAGTGCTTGAAACCATCGCAGGTATATTCACGCCTGTTCTGCCAGCACTTGTTGGTTGCGGGATGATCAAATGTCTGGCTACCGTTATAACTGCAATGGGTTACCTGGAAGGCTCCGGCTTCCTGACGATCATTAACATGATCGGGGATTGTATTTTCTACTTCATGCCATTCTTCCTGGCTGTTAGTGCAGCAAATCGTTTCAAAACCAATCCCTATTTGGCGGTAGCTCTTGCTGCGGGGCTGATGCACCCAACCATTTTGAACGCTGCGGCTCAGATTGCTGAGACGGGTGTAAACAGTATTGATTTTCTCGGCATGCCGATTCTGTTGATGAAATATTCCTCTTCCGTCATTCCAATCATTTTGGCGGTATGGATTATGAGTTATGTGTATCCGATCGTCAATCGAGTGATTCCCAAGTTTCTACAGGTCCTGCTTACCCCAATGATTGTTTTGTTCATTATGATTCCAGTGGAACTGATCGTGCTTGGCCCAGTAGGATCATATATCGGTGACTGGTTGACCAACGGCATTAACTCATTGTTCTCAACCGCAGGTGTTCTTGCAGGTGCGATTCTTGGATTTTTCAAACCGATCATGGTCATGTTTGGTATGCACTATGCCATCATGCCGATTCAGGTTCAACAAGTGGCTACCCTGGGTGCAACCGTGCTGTTACCAACGGCACTGGCAGCGAATTTGGCTCAGGCTGGAGCAGCCTTCGGTGTGTTTGTCCTAACGAAGAGTAAAACGATGAAATCAGCGGCTGCTTCGAGTGGATTCACCGCTTTGTTCGGGATTACCGAGCCAGCGATCTATGGTGTAACGCTAAAATACAAACGTCCGTTTTTCGCAGGTTGTCTGGCAGGAGGATTAGTTGGTGGATTCTACAGCTTGGTGCATACAACAGCGAATGCAATTTCACTTCCAGGTGTATTGGCAATTGGCACGTATTCCTCTGATCGTTACATGTATGTCGTTATTGGTTGTATTGCCGCAGTTGTACTCGGGTTTGTGTTCACGCTGTTGGCTGGCATCAAGGAAGATACAGATGGAAATAAATCGCAGCAACAAGCTACGAATAAAGTAAATAGCAATCAAACAGCCGTTGCCACAGAGGCAACTACAGCGTCCGTATCATCACTGACATCCACGTCTTCTGACATGCTTATCGTTAGTCCAATGACAGGGGAGATCAAACCGATCTCTGAAGTGGAGGATCAAGCGTTTGCCCAAGAATTGATGGGTAAAGGCATTGCAATCGTTCCGACAGATGGCAAGGTATATGCTCCATTTGACGGGGTAGTCGAAGCGCTTTATCGCACCAAACATGCTATCGGATTGAAAGCTGCGAATGGTGTCGAGATCCTGATTCATATCGGAGTGGATACCGTCAGTCTGAAAGGGAAATATTTTAACGCCCATATCGAACAGGGACAGACAATCACGGCTGGGGATTTATTAGTGGAGTTTGATCCAGAAGGCATTACGTCAGCAGGATATAACACGATTACATCGATTGTGGTAACCAACATGCAACAGTACGGAGATGTGCTGACTACAGCGACCAGCGGCCCGATCCGGGAGAGTGAACCTTTGATCAAGCTGATTCCGTAAGAACTGCTCATCTTTTCATTAAGCTACAAGTTACAAGCTAGATGGTCTTAATAACACGTAATAACAGGAGGAAACTAAAATGACGAAATCCAATTTTCCAAAAGATTTTTTATGGGGCGGTGCACTGTCTGCCTGTCAGGCCGAGGGAGCTTATAATGTGGACGGCAAGAGTCTGACCATCCCTGAAGTTATGAAATTTAACGAGAAGAACGACCGCAAAGTGACCAAGCAGATCAGAGTGAATTGGGAGATGATTGAAGAGGCCAGGAATGACCCGGATACAGTTAAATATCCCAAGCGCCGGGGAATTGATTTTTATCATTCTTTCCGTGAGGATATCGCCTTGTTTGCCGAGATGGGATTCAAAGTATTCCGTTATTCGATTTCATGGGCCAGAGTATTTCCAGGTGGCGACGATGCCGCTCCGAACGAAAAGGCACTAGAGTTCTATGATCAGGTTATTGATGAATGTCTTAAACACGGTATGGAGCCCCTGATCACCATCAGTCACTTTGATACGCCAATTGTACTGATGGACAAGTTCGGAGGATGGTATAACCGCAAGCTGATCGATCTGTATGTGAACTATTGTGATGTGCTGTTTAATCGCTACAAGGGCAAAGTGAAATATTGGGTGACATTCAACGAGATCAATATGAGCGTGAAAGCATCGGCCAAAACGCTGGGAATCATTGATTATGATGCTCCAAATTATGAAGAAATGCTGTTCCAGGGGCTGCATCATCAATTTGTAGCTGCGTCCAGAGCAACCAAGATGGCACATGAGATTGATCCGAATAACCAGATCGGAAGTATGGTGGCTTATTTTACAACGTATCCTTACACTTGCAAGCCGGAGGACGCACTCCAGATGCAACAGGATGATCAGATGAAAAATCAGTTCTATCTCGATGTGCTCAATAAAGGCGAGTACCCTTACTATAGTAAAACGTATTTCAAAAACAAGGAGATCCAGCTGAATATCGAGGACGGCGATCTGGATAGCATTAGTGCACACACGGCTGATTTCGTGGGGATGTCGTATTACAACTCGATGATTTCCAGCAGTGATACGGAGCAGCTCGAACTAACGGCAGGTAATGTACACAGCGTATATAAAAACCCGCATCTGCCCGCTAACGAGTGGGGGTGGCAGATTGATCCGATTGGCCTGCGGTATACGCTTAATCTCGTCTATGATCGGTATCAAAAACCTGTCTTCATTCTGGAGAATAGCTCAGGTTTCTACGATAAACTGAATGAAGACGGAACGATCAACGATCCTTACCGGATTGATTTCCTAAGCAAACATATCGAACAGATGGGACTCGCCATTGCTGATGGGGTCGAGGTGTTGGGATACACGATGTGGGGACCAATCGACATGATCAGTTCAGGGACCTCCGAGATGAGCAAACGGTACGGATTTATCTACGTCGATCAGGACGACTACGGCAATGGTACGCTGAAAAGATATCGTAAGGATTCCTTCTTCTGGTATCAGAATGTGATCCGTACCAACGGAGCAGAACTGTAACACACCATGAACATTTTGGGTCGTATCAAAAAAATACCCGGCGGCTTGCTGATTGTTCCTATGCTGGCTGCCGCGGTCATCAACACGGTGTTTCCATCATTTTTTCAGATCGGAGATCCAACAACAGCGCTATTCACATCGAAAGGTACCATGGTGCTGATCGGTATGATTTTACTGATATCAGGAACACAGCTTAACTTGTCACAGCTTCTGGTGACTTTGAAGAGAGCAGGAGTGCTCTGTATCTCCCGTATCCTCATCAGCTGCCTGTTCGGATGGGCGTTTGTACACTTTTTTGGCATAAGTGGGGTCGGAGGAGTTTCTGCGGTAGCTTTCATTGCCGTTCTGACCAGTTGTAATCCGGGATTATATCTGGCCTTGATGAACACATATGGAGATGATGTGGATCGTGCTGCGTTTGGCATTCTGAATCTGATCGCCGTACCGGTTATTCCGGTTATGATATTGAATTCGGCAAGTGGCGTCGGTATCGATTATCTCAGTGTACTTGCTACGCTAGTACCTTTCTTGATCGGGATACTACTTGGTAACCTGGATAGCAACATACAAAAGATGTTTGCTCCGGGAACACTGATTCTGCTACCTTTTCTAGGTACAAGCTTTGGGTCCAATATTGATCTGCGTATTGCATTTCAGTCCAGTCTGTCCGGCTTGCTGGTCACAGTGTTATTTTTGCTGATCTGCATGTTGCCGCTCATTGGAATCGATCGCACGATATTAAGACGGCCCGGTTACGCAGCGGCTGCGACATGTTCGGTTGCTGGATTATCCATGGTGGTGCCTTCGATGGCTGCCGGGTTCAATCCGGCGTATGCACCATATGTAGACACAGCTATCGCTCAGATTGCGTTTGCCGTGATCCTGACGTCGGTGACCGTGCCTTACATCGTGAAGCGTTTGGCTGGAGGAACAGCAACGGAAGCTTCTGCTTCGACAAATCACTAGAAAAAAACAGCATGTGTTCTGTCAGATTATGACGGATCACGTGCTGTTTTGCTTTGTACATCTATATGATCTCCTGGGGGAGGAGAGGGATCGATCGGTTTATTTTACAGACCCAGCAGTTGTTTAACACTTTCAGCTACAGCTTTGCTCGATTGCGGATTCTGTCCTGTGACCACGCGGCCATCTGTTGTGACATAGGAACTGAAGGCAGCAGCTTTATCATATTGTGCAGCGCGTTCTCTCAACGCATCTTCCAGCAGGAAAGGAACATACTCGGTTTGTTGAGCCAATGTTTCTTCTTCATTCGTGAAGCCGGAAACGGTTTTGTCGTTGATCAAAAGCAGGCCGTTGGACAGCTTCACATTCAACAGGGCTGTAACCCCGTGGCACACGCCGGATACAACGCCACCTTTTTCATAGATATCACGAGAAAGCTCTTGAAGTTCGGCATTGTCCGGGAAATCCCACATTGTACCGTGACCTCCTGTGAAGTAGATTGCATCGTAGTCACTCGCGTTTACTTCGCTAGGTTTCAACGTATTTTTCAATTGGTTCATGAACATTTCGTTCTCGAAATAGGCTTTGGTGCTCTCATCCAGAGAGTCGCCCAGACTTTTCGGATCAAGAGGTACGTTCCCGCCTTTAGGGCTAACCAGATCGATCTGAACATTGTCATTATGGTCAAACTCTTCAATAAAATGAGTTGCTTCGCTCAGCCACAAGCCAGTAGGCTCGTCCTTTGTTGCGTACTTATCTACATTTGTTAGAACAACCAGTATCTTTTTCATATTAAAACCTCCCGTAAAATATATAACATAAATTTATAATAAATATCACAAAATTAAATTGTGTAAAATATATTATTAAATATAACATAACCATTTTCTAAAGTAAAATCATGAACGTATCGTCGATCTCCAATGTGACTTTTCAAGCGTAGGAGTAAAGAACAATCTAGTCGTAGTAAATATGCCTGTAAGAATACACTTTTACTTATTATGCCCAGCTTAATTTACTCAAATTGTAAGCGGAGGTAGGCGTGTGTAAGGGGAAACGAAATTAATTCAAATTTGAAGTTAATTTGATTGTACAACTAGTTCTTTTGATTTAGAATGGCGGAAGATGCCAACAAAAAACTGGTACAAATTACATATATACTTGGAGGAACATTCATGAAACGTTCAGGCAAATTTTTCGCTTCAACAGTGGTTGCTGCTGTTGCTGCAGTATCCATCGTCTCTTCAGCTTCAGCGAGCACAGTTTCAGTCTCCAACATCTCTGGCGTAACACCTATCAACATTAGCAGTATGGATATCGAAACGGCTTTGATGATGGTTCAGAGCGAACGCGCCAAATTGCTGGATGCGCAATTGCAAACGCAAATCCAGGAAGTACAGAACCGTAATCAACAGATCGCGGAGTTGAACTCTCAATTGCAGGTAGCCCAGCAAAACGGGGATGAAGCAGCTGTTCAAAAGCTGAAAGGCCAAATTGATGCAGCAGGCAATTCCCAACAGATGGACATGCTTCGTCTGCAGTCCATGTCCAACAAGCGCAATGAAGCGTTTGATGTCATGACAAACTTTGTTAAAAAAATGCAGGATTCAAGATCTTCCATCATCGGTAACATGCGTTAAGAACGGATGATTAACTGCTGCAACAATACAAAAAGAGCGAAGTCGGAATTCAAATTCCGAAACTTCGCTCTTTTTGTGTTTCTCTTTTTTTATGATATATACCATCTAATCCAAGTTAGCCCGACCAGTCACGACGCCGAGTGAACAGATCCTGCAACTCGTCCGTCGACAATTCGGTAATCCAGTTCTCAGAGCTTGTGATGATGTTATCGCTGAGCTGCTGTTTGCTCTCCAACATCTCGTCGATCCGCTCCTCCAATGTGCCAAGAGAGATGAACTTATGCACCTGAACATCTTTGGTCTGACCCATCCGGTAAGCCCGGTCGGTGGCTTGATTCTCAACAGCAGGGTTCCACCAGCGGTCAAAATGGAACACATGATTGGCTGCGGTCAGATTCAACCCCACACCGCCTGCCTTGATGGACAGAATGAAGACGGACGGTTGCTTATCCTCAGACAATGTACGGGATTGGAATTCCTCAATCATACGATCTCGTGCCGTTTTGGAGGTACCCCCGTGCAGATACAGCACAGGCTCCTGCAACTCCTGACGCAGTACCTGTTGCAGCATCTGTCCCATACCGATATATTGGGTGAAAATCAGGCATCGCTCGCCCTCGTCCCGTAATTCGCGGACAAGTTCCATCAGTCGTTCCAGTTTTGCGGAGCGACTAATCAGCATCGCCATATCTTGCGGACTGTACAAGTCATAAGCAGATGTTAATGCGCTGTCTTCAGGCAGTTCCTCAGGCAAAGCCTCTTTGGTCAACAGCAGAGGGTGGTCACACAGTTGCTTGAGCTGGGTTAACGCCGATAGAATGGCACCTTTGCGCTTGATGCCTTCCAGCTCTTTCATTTTATCCATCAGGGCCTGCACGGACTGGTCATACAATGCACTTTGTTCGCCCGTAAGGTGAATGTAAGTCTTCATCTCATTTTTGTCCGGCAGATCAAGCTGGATATTGGGATCTTTTTTCTTACGGCGTAGCATGAATGGTTTCACCAATTGCTGCAGATCCTGCATACGCTGCTCATCTTTATCTTTTTCAATGGCACTGATGAAGCGAGTCTGGAATGCCCGGGCGTTGCCCAGATATCCTGGATTGATAAAGTCATAGATCGACCACAGCTCGGACAACCTATTCTCAATCGGCGTACCTGTCATGGCAATGCGGTGTTTCGCAGGGAAGCTGCGGACAGCCAGCGACTGTTTGGTCTGAGCATTCTTGATATTCTGTGCTTCATCGAGACAGATGCATGACCACGTATAGGTTTGTAACATCTCCTGATCCAGTGTAGCCGTAGCAAAGGACGTGATAATAATATCCACCTGCTCGGTCTGCTCCCGGAATTCTTCTCCACTTAATCGGCGTGCGCCATAATGCAGACTGACATTAATGGAGGGTGCGAAGCGGCTAATTTCCTTTTGCCAGTTGCCCAGTACGGAGGTTGGGCAGATCAGAAGAACCGGGGCTTGTCCCGGCTTACGTGGTTCATGATCCTTGATGTGTAACAGATACGTGATGAACTGAATGGTTTTCCCGAGACCCATATCATCGGCAAGACATGCCCCAAGGCCAAATCTGCGCAGGAAACCAAGCCATGCAAAACCTTCCTTCTGATACGATCGCAGCTCGGCATGAAGCCCTGTCGGAATGGGCAGGGAAGGTGCGCCGCCTTGTCCGCCCCCGAGTTGTGCAATAACCCGGTTCAGGTGCTCATTCAGTTCTACTTCCAGCCGAATGTTCTGATCATCCTGTGGTGGCTGCTCTTCCTCGGTTTGTTGTCCTTCCTTCCATTTCTGGTTGCGATATTCCCGTTGCTCATTGTGCAGCAGATGCAGGTGCAGAATATCCTGGAATGAGAGTCCCTGTTCCCGATCTACACCGCCCATGGCACGACGTATCTGTTCCAGCAGGTCGGGGTCGAGAGGAACCCATTCTCCACGGAAGCGAACCAGTCGTTCATTACGGGCAACAAGGTCGGCGAATTCATCTTCGCTGAGATCCGTGTCACCAATCGCAATTCGCCAGTCAAAATGAATAATCGAGTCCAGTCCAAAGAACGACTGTCCCCGTTCACTGCCTTCCTCCGGCTGTACCTTAGCACGCAGCTTTGGTTTCTTCTTACGGGCTGCTTCCCACCAACCAGGCAGCAGAACTTGCCAGCCCGCTGCGAGTAACCGCCCGCTATCCTGCGTCAGGAACTGCCAGGCTTCCTGATCTCCCAAAGGATCACTCAGCACATCCCGCCTACCACTAATGGAGCTTCCAAGACGCGGCAGATGTGCACGCAGCTGATCCAGCCATCCGGCCGAGCGATCCAGAATGAACGGTGTCCATACCTCTGGCCATTCCCCTTCAAGTCTGCCCCGTGAATCCAGCATGACGGGCACCAATACAGCGGCATCCAGCTTGTTCTGCAACACCAATCGCAGCCGCCAAGATGGCTCATCCTCGTCCGGCTCCTGCAATTGCAGCATGGGTCTGAATGGTGCGGCATCTGCTTTCCAGCCAATGGATACGAGCCAGGACTGAGCATCCATCCCGGCTGTCTTGGGTAGAGTGCCACGCTCTGGGAACAACTGCGGGAATTCACGCCGCAGATCCGTTGCAGCTTCTTCCGAACTGTACCAGCGCTGGAATACAAAGGCGGAATAGGCCGCCCCAAGTCCTTCGGCATAACTCTCGTCCGTTTGCTGAATCGCTTTGGTAAGCGATGCCCGATCCTGCTTTTTCAAGCTATCCGGGTCCCAGGTCCACTGAAGCTGTCCTGCACGGTATGCCTCGAAGCTAGGTACGTATTTTCGTTTCTCTATGGAGGATGCCAGTGCTGGAGCTAGTCGAATCAGATGTTCCGCTTGCTCGTCCCACTTCCATTCAATATGAAGCAGCGTATGCATCTCGGCAAAAAAGGGAATCACTTCTTCCGCAGGCAGAACAACCAGCTCAATCTCCTCAATCTGCCGAACTTCCAGTTCGGTCCCGTAGAAGGAAGGCGCATGCCAAGCGAACAATCGCTGCTTAAGCGACTGTCCCGGTACAAAGTGGTGTGTGTTGAGTGCTCCGTAAAACAAAGCATCGCCATATCCGGTTAAAGCGACGTGAACCTCAATCGTTTCAGTGTAAGGATGAATTAAGCTCATGAGATCAGTTTACCTTTCCGAAGCTCTTCCTGCAGGGCGCGCAGCCGACTGTTACGAACGGCGAGTGTGGTGATGAATTGCTCCCAGTGCGCTTCTTGCTTCATTTTTTTATAGATTTTGGACAGACGTTTCAACAGCTTCACCGCTGCTTTGTATCCGTCCCTGTTTTTGTGTCCGATATAACGCTCCACTGCCTGATGATAGAAGGGAAGCAGCAGCTCAGGTGCATCTTTTTCGATTGGTTGCAACATCGCTACGCGGAATTCGAGAGGTTCCGTTCCCGTACTCAGCTGAAAATCAATCCATCTGCGCCACTGTCCACGCGAATGCATAGCATCCTCGTAGGCGGGGCGGGAGTGGGGAAGCATACTGACAAGCGTGTCCCACATACGGTTCTCTGCATCGGGCAGATGTTGAATGGCCGTATCCCATAGATGCATGTAATCATTCAAAGGTGTATTACGCCGATTCGCCAGAAGGGGGCCAAGTTGTACCAACCAATCCCCAAGTCGCTTCCATTCAGCCGAATCTGCGAGTACATGGAGAAAATGCAACAGTTGTTCTGGCGGGAAGCCGTAGGCCGAGCTTCCATGGATGAGTCGCTGCCATGCCTGATCATCTTGCCCCAGATGGAAGTGCATCCAGCTCTGCGCGAGTATGAGTGGTAAAGGCAGTGTTACGGCTTTGCCTGGTCTATCACTACTACTTCCATTATTTTGAGCGCTACCCAAGACACTCCCACCTGACTGGGAAGGTGACGAAGCGGCGGTTATATTGCGTTCTATATCATCTAAGATGGCCTGTTCCGACACTAACATGTCCCGCGACCCTTGCAGCTCAGGTACGATCCAGTTCAACCACAGTTGTCGATAGATCGGAGTGAAGAACATCATGCTGGCTGTCTCAGGCATCATCTGTTTACGTAAATAAGCTGAGGTTTCAGACAGTCTGTTCCAAAGTTGTTCAAGCTTGTTTCCCTTTAGACCTGACAGGTCTAGTGGATGGTTAAAGATCCGTTCAATGTCTTTCTGAAGTGCATCCACCGCGAGCTGGGCAGGGTAGCTCAAGTACACGGGGGTATGAGTGATTGAATTACGAGCCGGCGGCACGCAGAATCGGATGAGGTGCAACTGCACATGTAGTTCAAAAAGTTGGTCCATTGCAGCGGACAGCCTTGGTTTAATGGCATACAGCTCGTCCGTTGCTTCCTGTACGTAGGATGTGCTTGCTGTGCCAGTACCCAGCCGTCTCAGACAGGAGTGGAATAGTTCGTGCCATTCCGAGATTTCGAGATCAGCAAGCTCTGTTGCACGTTCCTTGATCTGGCTGTATTGGTTGTCCGGAATGTCCATATCCTGTTGTTCATCGGCATCTGCATAGCTGGATATTCCTGCGGACATGGTCCCGACGGGTTTGGTCGTTTGTTTGAGTGCAGTACTGGAGTGCGCATTCACAATCGCATGCACAGGTCGCTCCAGTTGCTCGGCATAACTCATTAATACAGCCGTCATATGTTTGCATACGGAACTCACCGGGCAGGTACAATGACTTGTAGTCAGGAATTGCATGCTTAGTGTGACCTCGTACTCTTCCGATCCTTGTACAACGGCCGAGATCCCTGGTTGTTCGGAATAGGTTAATGGTCCGACACGTTTCTGTTTATAATATTGGAATCCGCGCATGATCGTCAGGTTATTAAAATGCTCTGCAACCTGCCTGATCAACTGTTGCCACTGCGCATCATCCATCCTCATGTTATTCGGTATGTTCATCATTCCATCTCCTGGGGTAAACATAGGTTCAGTAATCACCACGTCTATGACGTGATGTTGTAAATTTGTTGTATCCATCATATCAGTTATGAGCCAATCCGTGCATGGGTTATGAAGAATTTGAAGTTATTTTAGACCAACTGGAATCAGGATGAACACGTCGGTTCTGCTGGCGGACGGAATGCATGATTGCACCATATTGTGTATGCTTATGGTATGTATTCCTTTCAGGAACGATGCAGGCCGGGGAAACGGCCATATTACACACAACAGGAGAGAGCATATGAAAATACTTACGTTAAACACACACGCTTGGGCGGAAGAGGATCAACTGAACAAGATCAGTCAGCTGGCTGATTTTATTAATACACATCAATTTGATGTGATCTCCATGCAGGAGGTCAACCAATCGATGCAGGAAGTCGCGCTTTCTGAAGAAGAACTGAAGATGTATTATGCTACTGAATCCGATGCTGTGATTAAAAAAGACAACTATGCCTACGTCCTGCTTCAGCAGCTGACAGAGCAATATTACTGGACGTGGATTCCGGCTCATGTCGGGTTTCAAAAATACGATGAAGGACTGGCGATCCTTAGCCGGACGCCAATTAAGCAGGCTTTTGGGGAATACGTGTCCCACATGCGGGATTATAACAACTATCGTACACGCAAAATTGTGGGAATCCAGACGGTCGTCCAAGGTGAAGCAACCTGGTTTGTGAATGGACACTATAACTGGTGGGATGATGCGCAGGAACCTTTCAAGGGACAGTGGGAGTTGACGGAGAGCAAGCTTGCCCCCTACATGGACCAGCCGTTATATATAATGGGTGATTTCAATAATGTCGCGGAAGTGCGTGGTGAAGGCTATGATTATATGATGAGCAAAGGCTGGAATGACCTGTACACCACAGCATTGCAAAAGGATGAAGGAGCAACCGTGGTGAAGGCCATTGCCGGCTGGGCAGATAACAAACGCGATCTTCGGATCGACTATATTTTCTCCAATCGTCCGATTCAGGCTAAATCTTCTACCGTGGTCTTGAATGGTAAAAACGGACCGGTCGTGTCTGACCATTTTGGCGTCGCTGTAGAGATATAACAGCCGTGTGAGCATAAACCGTAAAGGTGATATCACCGCAAGTACGAAACAAAGCCTCCGCTGACTTCCTGTAAAGGGAAGTGGCCGGAGGCTTTTCACATTATAAATCATTTGTTATGTACATTTCATATCGTTTGTTCTTTCTGTTGTGGAACTCTATTGTTATTCGAGCGCCAGCATCTGATGTACGAACTTTTTCAGATTCGCGCTTGTCTCACTAAGCTGTTCGATACTTTCCATGAACTCGGTAACAAGCTTGGCCTGATCCACTGTTGCGGTTGTAATCTGACCGATCTCCTGCTCCATATGTTTCATGGAATCTTGCACGCTGCCTAGGGACGATTCGATATCAGCTGCTGCTTGTTTCGTATGATCCGACAGTTTACGTACTTCACTGGCCACCACACCGAATCCGGCCCCCTGATCGCCCACACGGGCTGCCTCTATCATGGCGTTTAGTCCAAGCAGATTGGTTTGTTCCGATACTTCACGAATGACGTTTGTTACTTTACTTACACTGACCGAGTTCTCTGAAGCTTTTTTGGAATTGCGCAGAATCTCTTCCGATGTCGCGGAGAGTTCCTCGGAATGTGCCGCAATCTGCTGAATGCCGCCGACGAGCGCATTAATGGTTGTTTCGTTTTCACGGATCAGCGTTTCCAGTGTCATGTGACTATCCAGTGCGTAGTTCACACCCAATATACCCACGACCTGATCGTTCTCTTTAATAGGGATTAGAATGGCATCAAAAGGTCTGCCCTGCAGATCACCAGGCATGCGTGCCACGGTACGGGAATCTCTGTTAGTCAGCATTTTGAAATGTTTATAATCATCATGCAGCTCATCCCCAACCTTCACGCCAATCTCCAGACTTTTTGCTTCGGAAAAATACAATACTTTCTCATGATCATTAATGGATATGGATATGTCGTCACGGAACATTTGGCTAACAAAAGGCATAGCATTTACCAGAGATTCAAGAGTATTCAATGTGCATCTTTCCTTCCCGATACAAAAAGTGGAATTTTTCAATCTATATAAGTTGAACTAAAGATATATTCACACGTACACTCCGATGACAGAATAACCTTCCAATCGCTGTTATCCCCAGATTTTTTTGATTCCCTTTTCTCAAGGGAAAAATCCGGTGATAAAGGCGAACGCTTCGCTTTTTCAGTTTTTTTCTGTCCTCTACGTTTCTGTGTAAATGATTAGTTCAACATATATAGTTTCTATATCGGTAACATTTTCCGTTTTTTTGAATTAATGTCCCAATGAAGGTGTAATTGGCGAAGTAAAAACCGAATTTTCTGATTTTTTGAAAGCGTAATTAAAAATCTGTAGCCACCACCGAACATGTCAGTTATACTGGGATTATTATTCGGCTATTCAGAAGATAACCAAGGGACATACCTATTTCCCGGTAAGGGGATTACCCACCTAGGTTAAGCGCTATACTTTATTACTGCATATTAGTTTAGTGCTCTAGTGTGGACGGTATGAATGCTATGATATAAGACTTTATTTCAACAGAAGAAGGATGTGTGCCATCGATGACGACCTATTTCAGTGAACCGCAGAGCATGTATTACCGATTTGGAGAAGATCAGGATCAGGTGTTGAAGGTACTGGCCGAGAGGTATATTGGAGCCAATGCGCAGGCTGATTTTGTATATCGGGTATTCCAGAAGTCTGGTATTTTGCAAAATGAAAAAGGGCTTTATGATCTGAATTTAGGTAAACGCTTTCCTGATGCGCCTAAAGACCATATATCCTACGCAGCTGCATTGGTTTGGGGGGACGAGGACCGGAATCTGGACGTGTTGGTCCGCTGTTATGGGCCTGTTCGTTTCTATTTCAATGAGCAGTTGGTCTATCGCTCTACCGTAATGGATGAGATTAGTCCAGACGCAACGGTGAAGCTCAGCATCGATATCAAGCCTGGTTGGAACACCATTTGGCTGGAGATGAAAAACACCCCTGCCGGATTTGGCTGCCAATTTGGGTCAGATGAAGGAAAAGTGCGAATTTTGAATGTATATGCTCCATTTCAGGAGAGACAGGGGCAAGCGGGGTGGGTGTTCTCCCAACCGAACCCAGCCACGAGTAAACAACCGGACCTGCTTGGAAAAGAATCAGACGTCAGCTTGAACTGGCTGCCTGAGACAGGCTGGTCTGATGAAGATAAAACCAAGCCAGCTTTCGAGCGAATATACGGAAATCTTGCTGGTAAGCATGCTTATGCTTGGACCCACCTGAACAATAACGATTCAACCGGGAATGCAGTGCGATTGTCAGGTCAATCTTCCGGTTCTCTAAGTATATGGATTAGCGGCAAGCCTGTGGCGCAAGTGAAGGAAGCGGGCCCGTTCGAGGTGGATGTACCAGCTTCTTTTGGGCGGAGTGACCTGCTTGTCCGAAGTGAATATGACGATACGGCTGGACCTTGGCATTTTAATTTGAACGCAACCGTGTCGGGTAAGCCGCTCTCACTGGAACTTCCTCAGCGTGTGCACGGAGCTAATGGAGAGTCTTGGTTATATGTTGGACCTTTTGAGTCGGAGGTTGAACCGGACTTGGCGGATCTGACTCGAACGGACCGAGTGTATCAAACGGGTCTAGAACAGACGTATTGGCGCTTAGATCGACCGGATGCTTGGATCAGACCTTATTATGAGAACGCGATGTTAAGCAACAAATGGACAGTGGGCAGTGTGACCAATTATGGTCGCTGGGATTATCCATTGGGTGTCACTGTATATGGTCTACTACGGACGGGGCGTTATTTGCAAAGACCGGACATTACACGTTATGCGGCTGAGCATGTGCAGGCATGTACCCAGATGTATGAATACTCCTTATGGGATCGGGAGCAGTATGGTTTCCCGGCAGTCAATCAACAATTGGTCATGCTGAAAATGCTGGATAACTGTGGTTCTTTTGGTTCGGCCATGCTAGAAGCGTATTCAGAGTGTCATGAACCAACGTTTCTTCCGATTGCTGAACGGATTGCAGATTTCATGCTTTCCCGCCTGGAACGGCAGGAGGATGGTGCATTTTATCGCACATGTGTAGGGGAGTATGCCGAGAATACCATGTGGGCAGATGACCTCTATATGAGCACGCCGTTTCTCGTTCGTTATGCACGGGTGACAGGCAACTCAGCCGCATTGGATGAAGCCGCCAGACAATTTTCACTGTATCGGAAGTATCTGTTTATGCCTGAGTTCAAGATCATGTCCCATGTGTATGATTTCAAATACGGACAGGCAACGCAGATTCCATGGGGACGGGGAAATGGCTGGACACTGTTTTCCTTGACAGAGGTATTGGAAGCTTTGCCAACAGAGCATCCCGAGCGCCCAGCCTTAATAGATTTCTTCAATGAGCTGTGTGAGGGGTACGCAGCGCTTCAAGGGGAAAGTGGGTTGTGGCATCAGGTGTTGAATGTTCCGCAGACGTATGAAGAAGCCTCCTGCACGGCGATGTTTGCCTATGGTTTTGCGAGAGGTGTACGCTTTGGCTGGTTCAAAGACCCTGAAGTTTACGTCACAGCTGCCGAGCGGGCTTGGAAGGGACTTATCTGCAAAGCCATTGATCGTCAAGGGAGTGTGCATGGCGTGTGTAGCGGATCACGATATGCGTTTACGGCAGAGTATTATGATCAGGACTTGCGTACCGTTACCAATGACAATCACGGAATAGGCATTATGATGCTGGCAGGAACTGAAGTAGCAAAAATGAAGAAACATCTGGCTGAACACAGGGTGTCTTCACCTGCCGTCTCACATTCCTGACAGACCGCCGAGGTCTGATTTTCATACTATCGTTTCTATACAACAGTCTTCTGCTCCACGTAATACGGTTGTATATCCGTAATCATATTTGAGACGGGATCATCACCGCCGGGAATATCATTCCTGGTGGTTTTTGATTCCTGTAACTCCTTACTTTTTTGACAGGAAAGCTTACTTTTGTTTATGTCATGTACAGTAATAGACCGATACAATAGGTTTTGTAAGCGATTCCATAAATGCAAAAAGGGGAGGAAATTCATTTATGATGATTACAAAAAAGTGGGTAACCCTGTTCTGTCTGTCCCTGTTATTGTTCGCTACAGCCTGTTCTGGAGGGGCCGCCGATACATCTTCTTCTTCTGGGGAAGCAAGTGGAAGTGAAGGAGATTCATCAGGCAAGATTGAACTGCGCATGACCTGGTGGGGATCACAGACCAGACATGATCTGACGACCAAAGTGATCCAATTGTTTGAAGAGAAACATCCGGGAATCACCATTAAACCTGAATATTCCGGTTGGGACGGTTACTTTGACAAGTTGACTACACAGGTAGCCGGTTCAAATGCACCAGATATCATCCAGATGGATTACGCCTTTTTGACTGACTTTGCCCGGCGTGGTGCCTTGCTTGACCTGACTCCGTTTGCAGAGAGCAAAGAGCTGCGGACAGAGGATCATGATCAGAGCATGATTACAGCCGGTTCGATTGACGATAAATTATATGCAATTACCCTCGGAGTTAACGCACCAGGTGTCATCTATGACGCCACCGTATTTCAGGAATTAGGTATAGAAGAACCACAAGAGAGCTGGACATGGAAGGATTTTGGGGATATTGCAACCAAGATCGCCGCAGCCAAAGGTGAGGGGTTCTATGGATCGGCAGACATTTCCGGTACAACGAACATGTTTGAAGTGTTTATTCGGCAATCCGGGAAAGGATTGTTCGACGGTGGCACAATGACAGCTACCAGCGAGGAGCTTCAACAATGGTTCGATATGTGGAGCGCACTACGCGAGAATGGTGGAGTGACTACAGCGGAGATAACGGCATCCACAACCAATGCGCTGGAGACACGACCGATCTCACTGGGCACAGCCGCCATGGACTTTGCATGGTCCAATCAATTGCTGACATTCCAGCAGGTGAACAAAAACCAGGATCATAAGCTTGGCATACAAGTGCTTCCGCATGGTGTAGGTGAAAAGCAAATCGGTGAATATCTGAAACCAGGCCAGTTCCTCTCCGGTTATGGTAAAACCAAACATCCAAAGGAAGTTGCCATGTTCATTGATTTCATGGTCAATGATCCAGAAGCAACCGCTATTCTTGGTTCTGAACGTGGGGTGCCGGTCAATTCCAGCATTCGTGAACAGATGCAGCCTACGCTGCCGGAAGCGGAGCAAACCATTTTCCAATTTATCGATACTGTATCGAAGAACTCCAGCGAGATTGACCCGCCATACCCGCAAGGATTTGCTGAAGTGGACACAAGTTTCAAGAGCGCAAGCGAGCAGATCGCCTTCGGTCAAGGTAATACTCCAGATGTCATTGCCCAGTTTATTGAAGGAGCCAAGGCTACGCTTGGATCGAGTCAATAATGATTGAAACTGTCTCACACTTCTAATTCTGCGGGGAGGTTGCGAAGATGACGACATCACAGGTCAGTCAAGCCCGAATCGAGCGTGTAACTACCCGGCGGGTAAAACGGAGATATGCGCATAATGGAGCCGCACTTCTGTTTCTCGCCCCATGGCTTGTCGGATTGTTATTCCTTACCCTAGGTCCAATGTTGGTATCGTTATACATCTCGTTCACCGATTACAGTATCCTGGCCGCCCCTTCCTGGGTCGGTCTGGATAACTACACCACGATGTTTACATCGGATAAACTGTTCACCCAGTCGCTCAAAGTCACCTTCACGTATGTCGCTGTATCCGTACCGGTAAAATTGATTTTCGCGCTGCTTGTAGCGATGTTGCTCAACAAAGGGATTCGAGGGCTCGGTATTTACCGGACGGTGTATTACATCCCGACATTGCTTGGAGGTAGCGTGGCGATTGCGATGTTGTGGCGTAAAATGCTGGGTGGGGACGGGCTACTCAATAGTGTGCTTGCCATGGTAGGCATTAAAGCGCCCGATTGGGTAGCGAATCCGAAGTATGCTCTGTACTCCATCGTGCTGTTATCCGTGTGGCAGTTCGGATCGTCGATGATTATTTTCCTGGCAGGCCTGAAGCAGATTCCACCCGAGTATGATGAAGCCTCAGCGGTAGATGGTGCAGGTCCTCTGCGGAGATTCTTCTATATAACGTTGCCGATTCTGTCACCCGTTATCTTCTTCAATCTTGTCATGCAGCTGATTACATCCTTTCAATCGTTCACGCAGGCTTTTGTTATCAGTAATGGTAGCGGAGGGCCAGTGAACTCAACCTTAATGTACTCTCTGTATCTGTACAAAAAAGGATTTTCATTCTTTCAGATGGGCTATGCTTCTGCGATGGCCTGGGTGCTGGTCATCCTGATTGGCGTATTTACATTGCTCGTATTCCGCAGTAGCAAGCTGTGGGTGCACTATGAGGATGGTGGGAAATCATGATTGGACAACGGAACTCTACAGCATGGGTCGTCAGCAAACATGTGTTGATCTCAGGCATCGCCTTTGTCATGCTCTACCCGATCCTCTGGATGCTGGGCAGCTCATTCAAACCGGGACATATGATCTTTACAGAGACCTGGTTTTGGCCACAGGAATGGAATTGGCAAAATTACATGAATGGCTGGTCGGGAATTCAGGGCAACCCGTTCGCCCGCTTTCTGACCAACTCTGTCATCCTGTCGCTTGGCGCCGTGCTGGGCAATGTCATCTCCTGCTCTATGGCTGCATATGCCTTCGCCCGACTAAATTTTCGTTTCAAAGCCATCTGTTTCGGACTGATGCTTATGACGATCATGCTGCCCCATCATGTGACGCTGATCCCGCAGTATATTCTCTTCAACCACCTGGAGTGGGTGAATACGTATCTGCCGCTTGTGGTGCCAAAATGGCTGGCGACCGACGCCTTCTTCATTTTTCTCATGGTGCAGTTCTTCCGGGGATTGCCCAAAGAGCTGGATGAGGCAGCAACCATTGATGGATGCGGTCCTGTGAAAATTTACACCAAAATCATCATTCCGCTTGCTTTTCCAGCACTGGTTACTACGATGATCTTTACGTTCTTGTGGACATGGGACGACTTCTTCAGTCAGTTGATCTACCTGAGTGACGTTAGCAAATACACCGTGCCGCTAGGTCTGCGCCTGTTCCTTGATTCCAGCTCTCAATCCGATTGGGGCCCGATGTTTGCCATGTCGGTGTTGTCGCTGGTGCCATGTTTTATCGTATTTATCGTGTGTCAAAAGTACTTCGTGGAAGGAATCGCGACCTCTGGGCTCAAAGGGTAATTCCAAGACGAAACGAGTTGATTTTTCCATGAGGAAAGGAAGATGGTCTTCATTTATTAATCAAAAGCTGCAACAAAGCAAGCTCTCCACGTTGATGGTGACTTGCTTTATTGCGTTTAATCTCCTGCTCGTCTCGGTTGTGGTCTGGCTGGCATATCAGTCTTTCTCAGCAGTCACCTTTGCCGAGATTAGCAAAGCACGCCTGGCTCTTCTGAACGAAAGCACACGTCGGGGATTTGATTTCATCACAGGGGTAACCGGAACTTCCTATGCTTTGGCAAGCAATCGGGAACTGTCCAGTCTGCTCGAAACGGCTGATACGGGCAGGCTTGCACAGATTCACCAGCGGAGAGAGGTCTCTCGAATTCTAGATCATACCATGGTCGTGAGTGAAGGCATCACTTCCATCGAACTGTATACGGATGCCTTTAATGAAGTGACAGTGACTATGGCTGATCGCATATTTCCGGTGAACACCATCGCACACGACTCTTGGTTTGCTACGCTGGAAAAGGCTGATGCGGCTTGGGTTCCGCTGCGTGAGAACGAATCTGGCCAATCCCTGGTCGGATACGCCCAACGGATTTTCGACAGTCGTGGCGGGACGGTTGCCTATGTGCTCATTCGACTGAGTAGAGCCGACATCGTACGCAGGTTTGCTGATGTACCCATGGTGCTTGATGGAAAAGTCCTGTTGGTAGATACGGCTGGTAATGTCGTAATGCAGATGGGGAGAGTTGATCCAACAGGGGAGAATGAACGAGCGGATCGAAGAAATGAAGCGAGTACAGTACAGGAAACGGGGGAAGCTGTAAATTCATCTTCTTCTATTATAGATAGTGCATGGATTCAGGAACATGTCCAGCATGGTGCAGACGGGTACGAAGTAGTTTCCGGCCAACCCGGAGGTGCTCAATTGGTGCTGTACTCCAGGCCAGCTATGCTTCAGTGGCGCCTCGTACAGACTATTCCGGTATATACACTGTTATCTCCGCTCAGACAAGCGGGCTGGCAGATCCTCGGCATCGCCGTGCTGGGACTATTATGCTCAGCTGTGCTGGCGTACCTGTTTGTAAGGCAGATCATCCGACCTTTGCGACAATTAATCAAGCGAATGAGACAACTGGAGAAAGGGGACTTCGATACCCGGGTCCAACTTTCGTTTACGGAGGAATATGCCCACTTGGCTTATGGCTTCAATCACATGGCTTCACAGCTCACGATGCTGATGGAACAGGTGAAGGATGAGAGCCGGGCTAAGCGTGAAGCCCAGACGGGCTTGCTTGAGGCCCAGATCAAACCCCATTTTCTATACAACACCCTCGACATGATCCACTGGCGCGCACTTGATTACGAAGCCAAGGATATCAGTCGCATGATTGTACAACTCAGTAAGCTGTTACGGATCGGACTGAGTGGAGGGAGACTGTTTATACGGGTTCGTGATGAGTTGGAACATGCCCGTTGCTACGTTAACATCCAGTCAGAGCGGCTACCGTTCTCCATTCAATATCAGGAGCAGATCGATCCGCATATTCGCGGTTGTTACATTCCCAAGATCATTTTGCAGCCCTTCATCGAAAATGCCGTTATGCACGGGCACCCTGAAGAAGGCACACTTCGAATTCAGGTGCATATGCACGAAGTGGTTGGCCCGCATGAGGATATCGTCATTCGTATCACGGATAATGGGCGGGGGTTGCCGGAGGGGTGGAAACTCGAAGAGACGTGTGGCATCGGCGTACGGAATGTACATCAGCGCATCCAGCTTTATTGTGGGAAGAGGTATGGTGTTCAACTGAGCGATAGAGAGTCAGGTGGAGTGGAAGTGACCATTACGCTGCCGCGTATTGAGACCGACGAGCAATTAAATCTATGGCTGGACGGTGAAAAATGATGAAGACCATTATGCTTGTTGATGACGATCCTCATATTGTAAAGGCATTAACAGATCATATCGATTGGCCTTCTCTGGGCCTCAGCATTGCAGGCACTGCTTCCAATGGCTTGGATGCGCTGGAGCTGTTTCACCGCATGCATCCAGATGTCGTTATGACTGACGTATATCTACCGGGGATGACCGGGCTTGAGATCACACAGACGTTGCGACGTGATCATCCCCACTTGCCGATCATCATTCTTAGTGGATATGACGAATTCGAGAACGCCCGGGCAGCCATGCGCTGGGGGGTGAATCACTTTTTGCTGAAGCCGGCAGAGGTTGAGGAGATTGAGTCTGTGCTGCGTGAGGTGTTACTGGAACAAGATGTGCGAGAGCGACATGAGCGACTGGAGCAGACGTACAAGCAGGAGGTCGGACGGGTACTTCCGTATTTGCGCAAACAATTTCTTCACGAACTGCTGACTACGCGATATCGGGCAGACGAGCTTCCCAAAGAACGCATGGACTATATAGGCATTCATATGTCCTCCCAGACACGCGCCATTAGTCTGCAACTGAATCGCCCCGTATTTTTGACACGAATGAAAGAACGGGATTGGCAACTTCTCCGCTATGGGGCGGCCGATATTATTCAGGAGACGGTGAAGGAGCAAGCGGCGCGCATGAATGGTCAGGTAGAGATTGTTGATTATTCGGATCAGGTATTTGTGTTGCTTCTATTAGGAGATAAAGATCATCTGGAAGAATGCCTGCCATTGGTGGAGAGGATGATCGATCAGATCTTTACGTATCTGAAAATTGAAGTGAGTGCTGGAATCGGAAGATCCAAGAGTCACCCATGTGAGGTGATAGATTCCTATCTCGAGAGCAGGGAAGCGGTGGAAAAAGCAGAGTTTCAAGGTGGAAGTCGTATCTACCACTATGAAACATCAGAGGAAACAGAACCAAGTGTGACCGATTATTCATTATTGCTTCGTCAATGGAACGAGGCTTGGGCGGATATTCGACCTGACTTGGCGGAAGAGGTATGGCATCATATTTGCCTTTTGCTGAAAGAGGGGAAATGTGTTGGGATACAGGATGTACAGGTTGTGGCGGTCAGTCTGTTTGACACGTTGATGCATAGCTGGAACCGACTTCATCCTATGTTAGCGCCGCCGTTGGCGATGAGTGATTTTTTGCGTGAAATTCAATCGAAATATGCTTTGCATGATCTGGTAAACTGGATGGATCGTATTATCTGCGACTGGCTGGAACAGATACGTAAGGAGATGGGCGAGAAGAAAAGCAATAAACTTATCGAGCAGGTGAAACAGTATGTAGAGCTTCATTACGCCGAAGAGATTAGTTTTGAAGCGATCGCCAAGGGGCTGTTTGTACATCCGAAGTATCTGAGTCAACTGTTCAAAAGGGTGACCGGTGAGAATTTCGTGAGTTATTTGAACGGGTACCGGATTCAGAGGGCGTTGGAACTGTTGCAGTCGGGACATTACATGGTATATGAGGTGAGCGAGATGACGGGGTTCCGTAATGCAACGTATTTTAGCCAGGTGTTCAAAATGCTTACGGGCAAGAGTCCGTCTGAGGTGGGGTAGAGCGATACAGGTATAGTAATTAAATAAAGTGGAAGAGGAGGTATGGTTCTTATGATGATCGATCAGCAGGAATATTACATTAAAGGCTTATCTTACTCCATTAGATCGGCAGAGGAAAAGGATGCTGAGGCCTTGTCTTCACTACGTGTACAAATCGATGGGGAAACCGAGAACATGGATCGTGAAGAGGGCGAGGCGTATATCGACGCAGCCGGGTTTAGGCGGATCATCCATTTGGACACTGAGAAGTCACGGAATCTGTTCCTTGTTGCTGTAGTAGCGGGTGAGATTGTGGGATACTCCCGATGTGAAGGTACAGAGCTGAAGCGCTTTTGCCATAAAGTTGAGTTCGGCGTGTGTGTATCCAGAGAGTTCTGGGGGCATGGGATTGGCAAGAACTTGTTAGAGAAGTCGATAGAATGGGCAGACCAGACTGGTGTAGAGAAGATGACGTTGAACGTGCTGGCATCCAATGAAAAGGCAATCAAGTTATACCAAAAGAGTGGCTTCGAGATCGAAGGTATTTTGAAAAAGGATCGTAGACACACGGATGGACAGTATCACAACACGATAGTGATGGGCATGTTCAGAGACTAATAGTATAAAAAGTGAAAAGCAGTAATGATGTTGAATGGGTCTATTCACAACCTATTATTGAGATAGATTAGACCGGTGAGTGTATATAGGATATAGTAAGAGGATATTGCCATTGGAAAAAGAGATTATGAAGAGATTGAATCAAATATATAATAAGTTTTCAGATGGGATATTTTACAAGTAGTAATTGTGTTGTGTATATGATATATTCTATTTCCGGCCAAAAAAACACGAGAAACAAAGTGCCGCAGGCAAAACAAATAAGCTTCGAAAGAAACTTGAAAAAAAGAGCTTGCTAAGTTGGTTCGGAAGTGTTATGATATAAAAGTTGCTGAGGAGAACGACGCTCGGTGACGAAAACAAGTTTGATCTTTGAAAACTGAACAACGAGTGAGTAAACATTCTGCTTGCAGAATGAACGCGAAAGTTTGAGACAAGCCTTGGCTTGGATCGACTGGAGCACAAATGAGATTTTTAATCTCGTCAGATTCAAAATGAGCTTATCGCTCTTTTCAATACTTTATTGGAGAGTTTGATCCTGGCTCAGGACGAACGCTGGCGGCATGCCTAATACATGCAAGTCGAGCGGAGTTGATAGGAAGCTTGCTTCCTTGATACTTAGCGGCGGACGGGTGAGTAACACGTAGGCAACCTGCCCTCAAGTTTGGGACAACTACCGGAAACGGTAGCTAATACCGAATAATTGTTTTCTTCGCCTGAAGGAAACTGGAAAGACGGAGCAATCTGTCACTTGGGGATGGGCCTGCGGCGCATTAGCTAGTTGGTGAGGTAACGGCTCACCAAGGCGACGATGCGTAGCCGACCTGAGAGGGTGATCGGCCACACTGGGACTGAGACACGGCCCAGACTCCTACGGGAGGCAGCAGTAGGGAATCTTCCGCAATGGGCGAAAGCCTGACGGAGCAATGCCGCGTGAGTGATGAAGGTTTTCGGATCGTAAAGCTCTGTTGCCAGGGAAGAACGCTTGGGAGAGTAACTGCTCTCAAGGTGACGGTACCTGAGAAGAAAGCCCCGGCTAACTACGTGCCAGCAGCCGCGGTAATACGTAGGGGGCAAGCGTTGTCCGGAATTATTGGGCGTAAAGCGCGCGCAGGCGGTCATTTAAGTCTGGTGTTTAATCCCGGGGCTCAACCCCGGATCGCACTGGAAACTGGGTGACTTGAGTGCAGAAGAGGAGAGTGGAATTCCACGTGTAGCGGTGAAATGCGTAGATATGTGGAGGAACACCAGTGGCGAA
This sequence comes from Paenibacillus sp. FSL H3-0457, assembly GCF_037981725.1. Classification (NCBI taxonomy): domain Bacteria; kingdom Bacillati; phylum Bacillota; class Bacilli; order Caryophanales; family Paenibacillaceae; genus Paenibacillus; species Paenibacillus sp. FSL H3-0457. The sequence continues at coordinate 316,110 of NZ_CP150283.1, forward strand.
GGCGACTCTCTGGGCTGTAACTGACGCTGAGGCGCGAAAGCGTGGGGAGCAAACAGGATTAGATACCCTGGTAGTCCACGCCGTAAACGATGAGTGCTAGGTGTTAGGGGTTTCGATACCCTTGGTGCCGAAGTTAACACATTAAGCACTCCGCCTGGGGAGTACGGTCGCAAGACTGAAACTCAAAGGAATTGACGGGGACCCGCACAAGCAGTGGAGTATGTGGTTTAATTCGAAGCAACGCGAAGAACCTTACCAGGTCTTGACATCTGAATGACCGGTGCAGAGATGTACCTTTTCTTCGGAACATTCAAGACAGGTGGTGCATGGTTGTCGTCAGCTCGTGTCGTGAGATGTTGGGTTAAGTCCCGCAACGAGCGCAACCCTTATATTTAGTTGCCAGCACTTCGGGTGGGCACTCTAGATAGACTGCCGGTGACAAACCGGAGGAAGGTGGGGATGACGTCAAATCATCATGCCCCTTATGACCTGGGCTACACACGTACTACAATGGCCGGTACAACGGGCTGCGAAATCGCGAGATGGAGCCAATCCCAACAAAGCCGGTCTCAGTTCGGATTGCAGGCTGCAACTCGCCTGCATGAAGTCGGAATTGCTAGTAATCGCGGATCAGCATGCCGCGGTGAATACGTTCCCGGGTCTTGTACACACCGCCCGTCACACCACGAGAGTTTATAACACCCGAAGTCGGTGGGGTAACCGCAAGGAGCCAGCCGCCGAAGGTGGGATAGATGATTGGGGTGAAGTCGTAACAAGGTAGCCGTATCGGAAGGTGCGGCTGGATCACCTCCTTTCTATGGAGAATCGTTTCCTGCAACGGAAACATTCAAATATGCAGCTTAGCTGCAAAACACTCACTCGTTGTTCGGTTTTGAGAGCTCAAACTCTCAAAACAGCTTGCTTTTGCATGGAGCTTGTTCTTTGAAAACTAGATATCGAAACGAAACAAACGCGAATTAGAACATTCCTTTTTAGCTGAACTTGTGTTAAAACAAGTTTCAATAAAAACGGTAGATTGCACGTACGATGGTATCGAATGGGAGCGAATTTTGGCTTTGCGCAAGCAAAACAAGGGAAGCGAGCAGTCGAAACCGGAGCACGAGGTTAAGCTACTAAGAGCACACGGAGGATGCCTAGGCGCTAGGAGCCGATGAAGGACGTGGCGAACAACGAAACTGCCTCGGGGAGCTGTAAGCAAGCTTTGATCCGGGGGTGTCCGAATGGGGAAACCCAGCTGGGGTAATTTCCAGTTACTCACAACTGAATACATAGGTTGTGTAGAGGCATACCAGGGGAACTGAAACATCTAAGTACCCTGAGGAAGAGAAAACAATAGTGATTCCGTCAGTAGCGGCGAGCGAACGCGGAGAAGCCCAAACCAGAGAGCTTGCTCTTTGGGGTTGTGGGACGTCTCACATGGAGTTACAAAGGAACCGGTTAAGCGAAGAGGTCTGGAAAGGCCCGCCAAAGAAGGTAAAAGCCCTGTAGTTGAAAGTCTGTTCCCTCCGAGACGGATCCCGAGTAGTGCGGGGCACGTGAAACCCCGTATGAATCCGGCAGGACCATCTGCCAAGGCTAAATACTTCCTAGCGACCGATAGTGAAGCAGTACCGTGAGGGAAAGGTGAAAAGCACCCCGGAAGGGGAGTGAAATAGAACCTGAAACCGTGTGCTTACAAAAAGTCAGAGCCCGTTTTAGGGGTGATGGCGTGCCTTTTGTAGAATGAACCGGCGAGTTACGTTCCCGTGCAAGGTTAAGGTGAAGAGCCGGAGCCGCAGCGAAAGCGAGTCTGAATAGGGCGATGTAGTACGTGGACGTAGACCCGAAACCGGGTGATCTACCCCTGTCCAGGGTGAAGGTGCGGTAACACGCACTGGAGGCCCGAACCCACGCATGTTGAAAAATGCGGGGATGAGGTGGGGGTAGCGGAGAAATTCCAATCGAACTCGGAGATAGCTGGTTCTCCCCGAAATAGCTTTAGGGCTAGCCTCGGAAAACAGAGTCGTGGAGGTAGAGCACTGATTGGGTGCGGGGCCCGCAAGGGTTACCAAGCTCAGTCAAACTCCGAATGCCATAGACTTACTTCCGGGAGTCAGACAGTGAGTGCTAAGATCCATTGTCAAAAGGGAAACAGCCCAGACCATCAGCTAAGGTCCCCAAGTGTGTGTTAAGTGGGAAAGGATGTGGAGTTGCACAGACAACCAGGATGTTGGCTTAGAAGCAGCCACCATTGAAAGAGTGCGTAATAGCTCACTGGTCGAGTGACTCTGCGCCGAAAATGTAACGGGGCTAAACACACCACCGAAGCTATGGCTTGATGCTTTGCATCAGGGGTAGGGGAGCGTTGTATAAGGGTTGAAGGTGTACCGTAAGGAGCGCTGGACATTATACAAGTGAGAATGCCGGTATGAGTAACGAAAAGATCAGTGAGAATCTGATCCGCCGAAAGCCTAAGGGTTCCTGAGGAAGGCTCGTCCGCTCAGGGTAAGTCGGGACCTAAGGCGAGGCCGAAAGGCGTAGTCGAAGGACAACAGGTCGAAATTCCTGTACCACCGTAAGCCGTTATGAGCAATGGGGGGACGCAGTAGGGTAGTGACGCGGACTGATGGATGTCCGTCTAAGCAGTAAGGCTGATGTGTAGGCAAATCCGCACATTGTAAGGCTGAGCTGTGATGGGGAGCGAAAATTATAGTAGCGAAGGTCATGATCTCACACTGCCAAGAAAAGCCTCTAGCCAGGTGATGGTGCCCGTACCGCAAACCGACACAGGTAGGCGAGAAGAGTATTCTAAGGCGCGCGGAAGAACTCTCGTTAAGGAACTCGGCAAAATGACCCCGTAACTTCGGGAGAAGGGGTGCCCCGGTAGTGTGAATAGCACGAGGGGGCCGCAGTGAAAAGGCCCAAGCGACTGTTTAGCAAAAACACAGGTCTGTGCGAAGCCGTAAGGCGAAGTATACGGGCTGACGCCTGCCCGGTGCTGGAAGGTTAAGGGGAGTGGTTAGGAGCAATCCGAAGCTGTGAACCGAAGCCCCAGTAAACGGCGGCCGTAACTATAACGGTCCTAAGGTAGCGAAATTCCTTGTCAGGTAAATTCTGACCCGCACGAATGGCGTAACGACTTGGGCGCTGTCTCAACGAGAGATCCGGTGAAATTTTAATACCTGTGAAGATGCAGGTTACCCGCGACAAGACGGAAAGACCCCATGGAGCTTTACTGCAGCTTGATATTGAATTTGGGTACGATCTGTACAGGATAGGTGGGAGCCTTTGAAGCATGAGCGCCAGCTTGTGTGGAGGCAACGTTGGGATACCACCCTGATCGTATCTAGGTTCTAACCTAGTACCGTAATCCGGTGCGGGGACAGTGTCAGGTGGGCAGTTTGACTGGGGCGGTCGCCTCCTAAAGAGTAACGGAGGCGCCCAAAGGTTCCCTCAGAATGGTTGGAAATCATTCGAAGAGTGCAAAGGCATAAGGGAGCTTGACTGCGAGACCTACAAGTCGAGCAGGGACGAAAGTCGGGCTTAGTGATCCGGTGGTACCGCATGGAAGGGCCATCGCTCAACGGATAAAAGCTACCCTGGGGATAACAGGCTTATCTCCCCCAAGAGTCCACATCGACGGGGAGGTTTGGCACCTCGATGTCGGCTCATCGCATCCTGGGGCTGAAGTAGGTCCCAAGGGTTGGGCTGTTCGCCCATTAAAGCGGTACGCGAGCTGGGTTCAGAACGTCGTGAGACAGTTCGGTCCCTATCTGTCGTGGGCGTAGGAAATTTGAGAGGAGCTGTCCTTAGTACGAGAGGACCGGGATGGACGTACCGCTGGTGTACCAGTTGTTCCGCCAGGAGCACCGCTGGGTAGCTATGTACGGACGGGATAAACGCTGAAAGCATCTAAGCGTGAAGCCCCCCTCAAGATGAGATTTCCCAGTATGTAAGACCCCTTGAAGACGACGAGGTAGATAGGCTGGGGGTGGAAGTGCAGCAATGCATGGAGCTGACCAGTACTAATCGGTCGAGGGCTTATCCAATAGCAAGTTGTAATTCGCGTGTTTCGTTTCGAATCTAGTTTTCAGAGAACAACAACTCTGAATGTAAGCTAAGCTATGCGTTTGGTGGCGATGGCGGAGGGGTTCCACACGTACCCATCCCGAACACGACCGTTAAGCCCTCTAGCGCCGATGGTACTTGGACCGCAGGGTCCTGGGAGAGTAGGACGCCGCCAAGCGAAACCCCATTGGGGTATTTTTTTTCGAAAATTGATAAGGGCCCTTAGCTCAGTTGGTTAGAGCGCACCTCTGATAAGGGTGAGGCCGGTGGTTCGAGTCCACCAGGGCCCATAGCAAGACCACAACAAGAAATACAAAGTGTATGGGGCCATAGCTCAGCTGGGAGAGCGCCTGCCTTGCAAGCAGGAGGTCAGCGGTTCGATCCCGCTTGGCTCCACCATTCCCTGATAGCTCAGTTGGTAGAGCACTCGACTGTTAATCGAGTTGTCACAGGTTCGAGCCCTGTTCGGGGAGCCAGTAAGGCCCGTTGGTCAAGGGGTTAAGACACCTCCCTTTCACGGAGGTAACAGGGGTTCGAATCCCCTACGGGTCATAATATGGAGGCTTAGCTCAGCTGGGAGAGCATCTGCCTTACAAGCAGAGGGTCGGGGGTTCGATCCCCTCAGCCTCCACCATATAACTTTATAACGACGCGGGGTGGAGCAGCCCGGTAGCTCGTCGGGCTCATAACCCGAAGGCCGCAGGTTCAAATCCTGCCCCCGCAATTATACTTTCCTTTGAGAAAGTGATCTGGAACCGTGGTGTAGTTGGCCTAACATGCCTGCCTGTCACGCAGGAGATCGCGGGTTCGAATCCCGTCGGTTCCGCCATTTTTTTAATCTAGTAAGGCTCGGTAGCTCAGTCGGTAGAGCAGAGGACTGAAAATCCTCGTGTCGGCGGTTCGATTCCGTCCCGAGCCACCATTTATAACACCATGTAATACGCCGGTGTAGCTCAACTGGTAGAGCAACTGACTTGTAATCAGTAGGTTGGGGGTTCAAGTCCTCTCGCCGGCACCATGTAATCCTGGAGGATTAGCGAAGCGGCCAAACGCATCAGACTGTAAATCTGCTCCCGTACGGGTTCGGTGGTTCGAATCCATCATCCTCCACCAGTTTTTCTATGAGTCATTAGCTCAGTTGGTAGAGCACCTGACTTTTAATCAGGGTGTCGAAGGTTCGAGCCCTTCATGACTCACCATTATATGCGCGTGTGGCGGAATTGGCAGACGCACTAGACTTAGGATCTAGCGTCTTTGACGTGGGGGTTCAAGTCCCTCCACGCGCATCCTTTATTTGCGGAAGTGGCTCAGCGGTAGAGCATCGCCTTGCCAAGGCGAGGGTCGCGGGTTCGATTCCCGTCTTCCGCTCCAATATTTTGCGCCCTTAGCTCAGCTGGATAGAGCGTTTGACTACGAATCAAAAGGCCGGGAGTTCGAATCTCTCAGGGCGCGCCATTATAACTTCATATTTTGCCGGCGTGGCGGAATGGCAGACGCGCTCGACTCAAAATCGAGTGGGAAACCGTGGAGGTTCGAGTCCTCTCGCCGGTATAGATAACGGGATGTAGCTCAGCTTGGTAGAGCACCTGGTTTGGGACCAGGGGGTCGCATGTTCAAATCGTGTCATCCCGATTGTTGTTATGCGGGTGTAGTTCAATGGTAGAACTTTAGCCTTCCAAGCTAATAGCGTGGGTTCGATTCCCATCACCCGCTTTATATTGAAAAGAAAGAGATGGTACTCACCGTCTCTTTCTTTTTTTGCATTCACAGGCATATTGATCATAATTGTATGCAAAGATCACGGATTATATGGCTTTAGCGTGTATCCCATCCTCACGATATATTCCCTTCTCTTTTAAGTCTGTCCTTAGTCATTGTGGAGGTGTTCAAATAGAGAAGGTCTAACACATGTTCGAACACAAGAATATCTTTTCTTTATCACAATTTATAAGAACGCTTACAAAAATAGCTTGCGTAAATCATTAACCTGTAATACCATATCAATTAAGCGCTTAACCTTTAGGGGTAAGGCGCTTAAACTTAACGTAGATTAAGCGCTTAACCCGTAAAGGAAAGGACGGCGATCAATTCATGAATACAATTCGACTAACGATGGCTCAGGCACTGCTTCGATACCTGGATCAGCAATATATCTCGGTTGACGGGGTGGAAACCAAGTTTGTTAAGGGAATCATCGGTATTTTTGGACATGGCAATGTAACAGGCATTGGAGAAGCGCTGGAGCGCAGTCCGGGAAGCCTGACGTATATGCAAGGCAAGAACGAACAAGGTATGGTGCATACGGCAGCGGCTTATGCCAAGCAGAAGAACCGTAGACAGATCTATGCATGTACAACATCCATTGGACCTGGTGCTTTGAATATGATTACGGCGGCAGCTACTGCAACGGTGAACCGGATTCCGGTTTTATTGCTTCCAGGAGATAACTTTGCTACACGGGAACCGGACCCGGTACTTCAGCAGTTGGAAGTGAGCAGTGATTATACAATCTCAGCCACTGATCCATTCAAAGCCGTCAGCAAGTACTGGGATCGCATTGTGCGTCCCGAACAGCTGATGATTGCTGTTACACAGGCGATGCGTGTGCTAACCGATCCAGCAGAGACGGGAGCAGTAACGCTCGCATTGCCGCAGGATGTGCAGGCAGAAGCGTACGATTACCCGGAATCGTTCTTTGCCCGCAAAGTACATTATCTGGACCGTCGCCCCCCGGTACAGGCAGCCATTGAACGGGCAACGGAGCAGATTGCCCGAGGCAGAAAGCCGCTGCTCGTTGCAGGCGGCGGTGTGTTGTACTCTGAGGCGTCCGTTCAACTCGTGGAGTTCGCCGAGGCATTTGGTATTCCGATCGCCGAGACGCAGGCGGGCAAGAGCGCAGTTTCTTGGGACCACCCACTGAATGTGGGGGCCATCGGGGTTACCGGCTCTCTGGCAGCCAATAGGCTGGCGAGAGAAGCGGATGTGGTGATCGGCGTCGGTACGCGGTTCTCGGATTTCACGACGGCGTCCCGCTCTGCTTTTCAGCATCCGGAAGCTTCATTCATCAACATTAACCTGAACGGCATGGATGCCGCCAAGTTAGGCGGAGAAGCCATTCTGGCAGATGCACGCGAAGGATTGCAGGCTTTGCAGAAGGAATTGCAGGAAAGACAATACCGATGTGCATATGGCGCATCCGAAATCGCTGATCTCCGCGCTGAATGGAATGCAGAAGTGGATCGGCTGTATGCAGCTCAACATGAAGCAGGGCTGGCACAGACTACAGCAGTTGGCATCGTTAACCGGACCATTGATCCATCCTCCGTTATTGTGTGTGCGGCGGGCAGTCTGCCGGGTGATCTGCATCGTCTGTGGCGTGCGGCTGAACCAAAGACGTATCACATGGAGTATGGGTTCTCCTGTATGGGGTACGAGGTAAGTGGAGCGTTCGGAGCAGCACTTGCCGAGCCGGATCGTGAAGTGTACGCCATGGTAGGGGATGGCAGTTATCTGATGCTGCATTCGGAGTTTGTGACTAGTTTGCAGGAACAGAAGAAGATGACCGTTCTATTATTCAACAACAATGGATTCCAATGTATTCATAATTTACAGCGGGAACATGGTAGTGACGGGTTCGGCAATGAGTTCCGTTATCGGGAATCCGAGAGTGGACGACTGACCGGGGATTACATGCCAATGGACTTTGCTGCACACGCCCGAAGCATGGGAGCCAAATCCTATAGAGCGGAGACAGCAGAACAGCTGGAACAAGCACTCCGAGATGCGAAGAACGAAACAGTGAGTACGTTGATTGAGATTCCGGTCGTGCCTGGAACTAACGCAGGTGGATACGAGTCATGGTGGAATGTGGGTGTACCTGAGGTATCTGCCGAAGAAAAGGTAGTTCATGCTCATCACACCATGCAAGCCAACCGTGCCAAAGCAAGACCGATTTAATCCGGTTTAATATAGTGAACCACAATGTTGAACGACAAAGGAGACGTGGGGCAATGAGCAAGCTGCCATTCCAGCTTGGGATTCATCCGATCAATTGGGTCGGTGAAGATGTGAAGGAGCATGGTGATGCGACAACATGTGCGCAGATTCTGGATGACATTCAGCGTCTTGGGCTGACAGGTACAGAGATGGGACGTAAATATCCAACTGATCCTGCTATATTGCGTGAGGAATTGAGTAAAAGGAATATCAAGCTGGTCTCCCAGTGGAAATCGGTGCTATTCTCCGATCCGGCGTATCGTCAGTCGGAGCTGGACAGTTATCGCAGACATGCGGAATTTCTGCAATCCATGGGCAGTAAGGTGATCAGTACGGCGGAGGTAGGCGGGTCACTTCATTTTGATCCAAGACGGACACCGAATGAAAAAGAAGTGCTTAGACTCAGCGAATCTGAATGGCATATCCTCGCTGAAGGATTGAATGAAGCAGGAGCCATTGCCCGTGAACATGGGTTGAAGCTTACGTACCATCATCATGGAGGCACAGTGGTAGAGCAACCGGATGAGATTGATCGACTGATGGAGCTGACAGACCCTTCTCTCGTGTATCTGCTCTATGATACTGGTCATGCGTACTACGGCGGAGCCGATCCACTTGAACTGCTGCGCAAACATTATGATCGGATCGCCTATATCCATCTGAAAGATATCCGCCCGCATGTGCTGGATGAAGCACGCGCGGAGCAATCTGACTTTGTCGGCTGTATTCGTAGAGGAGTGTTCACTGTACCAGGCGATGGATGCATTGATTTTGCACCAATTCTACAAGAACTGATCACACGAGGGTACGATGGCTGGGCGATGCTTGAAGGAGAGCAGGACCCTGCGATTCATAACCCATATGAGTATGCGAAGCGATCTTTGAACTATATGGAGTCGTTATACCAACACAGCTGATTCGTTTAGCATTGTAGCGGTCAGAGGCCACACCTATGAAGCGAAAAAGGAAGAAGGCCAGCAAGAGTATAACGTTACGATTGGAAAATAAAACTGACTTATTCTAGCCGATTACTAATCCTCACGATTGAATGAGTAACTAGTCTAGATATCCATATAGAACATGGAAAATCCCACTACAGAAAGGGGCTCACATGCAATGACTTACGTATCCTTTCCGGTATCCAGGAAGAAGGATTTCACCGCGATTGGCCGCTTGTGTATCGACTTGAACGCCAATGAGATCAATCGCCCGATGGAAGAGACGATGACGTTCACGAAGTATGTAGGTGGCTCTCCGGCCAATATTACGATTGGCATGTCCAGACTGGGTATGAAGACGGCTTTTATCGGCAAAATCGCAGGTGACCAGATGGGCAGATTCATCCAGAGTTATTTGGAGAAGAACGGCATCGACACATCAAATGTAGTTACAGATGACACTGGAGCGGTGACAGGGCTTGCTTTTACCGAAATCAAAAGCCCAACGGATTGCAGTATCCTGATGTACCGGGACAATGTAGCGGATTTGTTATTACAGGCGCAAGAGGTACAAGAGCAGTTGATTGCTGACTCCAAAGTGCTGTTAATCTCAGGCACAGCCCTCGCGCAGAGCCCATCCCGTGAAGCCGTATTACAGGCACTAACGTATGCAAAAAAACATGGCACAGTTATTGTGTTTGATCTGGACTATCGCCCATACACATGGACATCGGACGAAGAGACAGCGGTCTATTACAACCTTGCAGCGGAGAAATGCGATATCATCCTCGGCACACGTGAAGAGTTCGACATGATGGAGACATTCGACCACAATCCGGATCATAGCGATCAAGTAACTGCACAGAAATGGTTTGATTTCTCAGCGAATATTGTAGTAATCAAACACGGGAAGGAAGGATCCATTGCTTATACGCGTGAAGGGCTTTCCCACCGTGCGGACAGCTATCCGGCAAAAGTGGTCAAAACGTTTGGCGCAGGCGATTCCTACGCAGCCGGGTTCCTGTATGGATTGATGCAGGGCTGGACGATTGAGCGCAGTATGGCCTATGGCAGTGGCGCAGCAAGTATCGTCATTTCAAGCCACAGCTGTTCGGATGCGATGCCAACAGTAGAACAGGTGAATGATTACATCGAACGTTGCAATCGGGGCGAGATTACCGTGCCTTGAAGCACCTTGCAATACTTTGAATAACACACTCATACAGATCTATAACAATGAACATGTTGAACATAAGGGATCACACATAAGTGAAGGGAGACAGGGCTATGGGAAAAGGAATTTCTGAAGCGTCTGCAACAGCGACAATGGTACAAAACTGGATCGGAGGTGCCTGGGTAACCCCAGCGTCAACTCGCACGGAGCCAGTGGTGAATCCGGCTACAGAAGAGGTTATTGCACATGTGCCACTGTCCGAACAAGCGGACGTGGATCTGGCGGTTCAGACAGCACGAGAAGCGTTCAAATCCTGGAGCAGCACACCGGTTCCGCGCCGTGCACGTATTCTGTTCCGCTACCAGCAGTTGCTGGTTGAACATTGGGAAGAGCTCGCTCGCCTGGTGACACTGGAGAACGGTAAAAGTTATGCCGAAGCGTACGGCGAGGTATTACGTGGCATTGAATGCGTCGAGTTCGCGGCAGGTGCCCCGAATCTGATGATGGGCAAACAACTGCCTGATATCGCGACAGGACTGGAGTCGGGCATGTACCGCTACCCAATCGGCGTAATTGGGGGGATTACCCCGTTCAACTTCCCGATGATGGTGCCGTGCTGGATGTTCCCACTGGCTATTGCGTGTGGTAACACCTTTGTCCTGAAGCCGTCCGAGCGCACACCGCTGCTGGCAGGCCGCCTGGCAGAGCTGTTCAAGGAAGCGGGGCTTCCTGACGGCGTGCTCAACATCGTTCACGGTGCGCATGATGTCGTGAACGGGTTGCTGGAACATAAGGATGTTCAAGCGATTTCCTTTGTCGGATCACAACCTGTAGCTGAATACGTCTACACTACTGCATCCAAGCATGGCAAACGGGTACAGGCACTGGCTGGTGCCAAAAACCACTCCATCGTTATGCCGGACGCCGATCTGGATCTAACCGTGAAAGAGATTACCAGTGCAGCCTTTGGTTCAGCAGGGGAGCGTTGCATGGCATGTGCGGTTGTTGTGGCTGTGGGTGATGTGGCTGACGAACTGGTACAAAAGCTGGTGGAAGCGGCAGACCGCATTACCATTGGTAACGGCATGGATGAGGGCGTGTTCCTCGGTCCTGTCATCCGTGGACCACATAAAGAGCGTACACTCAGTTACATTGAAGCCGGAGAGCAGGAAGGCGCGGCATTGATTCGGGATGGACGTAAGGATCAGGCGACAGGTGAATCCGGTTATTTTGTAGGGCCAACGGTATTTGACCAAGTTGATAGCAATATGAAAATTTGGCAGGATGAGATCTTTGCTCCAGTACTCTCGGTAGCAAGAGTGTCTACGCTGGAGGAAGCCGTTGAGCTGGCGAACCGTTCTGATTTTGCCAACGGGGCGTGTCTGTTCACCCGCAGCGGAGCGAGTATGCGTCAATTCCGTGAAACGATTGATGCGGGCATGTTGGGTATTAACCTGGGCGTACCTGCGCCAATGGCATTCTTCCCGTTTTCCGGTTGGAAAAAGTCCTTCTATGGTGATCTACATGCCAATGGTACGGATGGTGTTGAATTCTACACTCGCAAGAAGATGGTAACGGCGCGCTGGTAACAACCAGAGCATCACTCGGGCTAAGGGGAACGCCCAGCCCATATGGACGCACATAGGGAGGATAACGGAATGGGCAAGGACAAAGTGAGAATTGGCATCATCGGTGCTGGACGGATCGGCAAAATTCATGCAGACAATCTCCTGCGTAACCCGCATGCCGAGATTGTGGGAATCAGTGACTTATTTGCAGGTCCTGAATTGGAGGCTTGGGCCTCCAGTCGTGGCATCCCTGTTGTAACAACGAACAGCAGCGAGTTGATCTCGATGCCTAATGTAGACGCGGTGCTGATCTGTTCTTCAACCGATACACATGTGCCGCTGATCGAACAGGCCGCCCAGGCGGGCAAACATATCTTCTGCGAGAAGCCGGTCAGCATGGATCTGGCACAGACCCAAGCGGCTGTAGCGGCAGTTCAGAAGGCTGGCGTGAAGTTACAAATTGGATTTAACCGCCGCTTCGATCACAACTTCAGACGGATACGTGCGCATGTGCAGGATGGTACGATTGGTGATCCACATATTATCAAAATTACGTCTCGCGACCCGAGTCCGCCTCCTGCGGAGTATATCCGGGTGTCTGGCGGGATTTTCATGGACATGATGATCCACGATTTTGACATGGCTCGGTATCTGTCCGGGAGTGAAGTGGAAGAAGTATACGCTCAGGGTAACGTGTTGATCAATCCGGTTTTTGCGGAACATGGGGACGTGGATACAGCGATTGTAACGATGACGTTTGCCAATGGAGCGATTGGTGTCATTGATAACAGTCGTCAGGCTGTATACGGGTATGACCAGCGTGTTGAAGTATTTGGCTCGATGGGCAGCGCCGCAGCGGCGAATGATCATCCAAATACGGCTGAAATCAGTACAGCGGCCGGGCTCATGCGCGACAAACCGTTACACTTTTTCCTGGAACGCTACAATGAAGCGTATGTGCAGGAGACAGCCCTCTTTATCGATGCAATCCTCCATGATACACCGGTTATCGTAGATGGCCACGATGCAGTACAGGCAGAACGAATTGCGCTGGCAGCAAAACTGTCCATGGAGCGGGGAAGACCTGTGAAGCTGAGTGAAGTTCCTGGGATGTCACTGGAATCGCAAACAGCAACGCCATAGTAGAAGATTAAAGTCACTTTTTCTAATAGAGGGCATGAATAGTCCAGGTTTTTGTTTTTATAAGTATCAGGTTTTTGTGGATGATTACAGAAAGGAGTGGATGACAAGATGTCAGAACGTATTGTGAAACCCGTGGTCAACCCGGAGGGAGACGGTACACTTATAAACGTAACACCGGAGTCGGCGGGGTGGGAATATGTTGGTTTTCAGGTAGCGAAGCTGGCGGAGGGGGAGACGCTAACCCGTGAGAGCGGTGATCAGGAACTCTGTGTGGTGCTTCTCAGTGGTTTCGCCAATGTAAGTACCCGGGAGCACACATGGGATAATATCGGAAAAAGAATGAGTGTTTTCGAGAAAATTCCGCCGTATTCGGTCTACGTCTCAACTTCCGATCAAGTGCAGATCACAGCACGTACCGAACTGGAAATCGCTATATGTGTTGCACCCGGTAAAGGCACGTACCCGGCTCGTCTCATTGCACCCGAAGATGTAGGGGTAGAGGCACGAGGATATGGCAATCTGGAACGCCAGATTCACAACATTTTGCCGGAACAAAAGGAAGCGGACAGTCTGCTCGTTGTTGAGGTATTCACGCCAGATGGGCATTGGTCCAGTTACCCGCCACATAAGCATGATCGGGACGCACTCCCGGATGAATCTTTGCTGGAAGAAACGTATTATTTCCGTGTACAGCCTGAGCAGGGGTTTGTCATTCAGCGTATATACACGGATGATCGTTCTGTGGACGAGACGCTAGCAGTGAAAAACGGAGAAGTGGTGCTTGTTCCGGACGGATATCATCCGGTAGGCGCTCCTCCGGGGTATGAGGTCTACTATCTGAACGTGATGGCTGGACCAACCCGGACCTGGAAATTCCATAACGATCCTGACCATGAGTGGTTGATGAAAAAGTAAAGCAGTTCATGCTACGCACATTGTGCTGGCTTCAAGTTGCGTATGCAGACTTCCCCCTGCATAATGAGAAGAAGAGAACAATTATCTATGTATAACGAAATTTATATATAGCACAAATGGGGAAAAACAATGAAAGCAACCATATACGATATAGCACGCGAGGCGGGTGTATCCATTGCAACCGTCTCGCAGGTCATTAATGGCAAAGGCAAGATCAGTGAGAAGCGGCGCGCCGAGATTATGGAGATCATGGAACGCCTTCACTATCAACCCAGTGCGATCGCAGCTGCACTTACAGGGAAGCAGACGTATACATTGGGGCTGCTCGTACCGGACATCTCAAACCCTTATTTCGCAGAACTCGCCAGAGCCGTGGAGGATCGAAGCCGTCAATTGGGTTACAGCGTGGTCATCTGCAGTACGGATAATAAGGACGAGCGGGTAGAGCGTTACCTGAATCTGCTTCAGCAAAAAAGGGTCGATGGCATGATGATCGGAACCGGGATCGATAATGCCGAAATTTTGTCACCACTTTTGCAGCAGTCCATCCCTGTCGCTCTGATTGCACGTCATATGCCATCCCTGTCGGTTCATACAGTCACCATTGATGACATTCTCGGTGGAGCACTCGCAGCGGAGCATCTGCTTGAACTTGGGCACACCCGTGTAGCGGTTCTGTCGGAACCGTCCAAAGTCAGCAGCAGTCAGGAACGTGTACGTGGATTCCGTGAAACCCTGATTAAGGCAGGTCATACGCTGGAACCGAATCAGATCCGAGAATCGGCAGCTGACCTGAGCTCGGCCAAAAAAGAGGCGTTACTGCTGCTCGGTGAGAAGGATCACCCGACAGGTTTGTTCTGTTGTAATGACATTCAGGCCATCGGTGCTCTCCAGGCAGCCAAAGAGCTGGGCCTACGCGTACCAGAGGATGTGTCGATTATCGGGTTTGATAACACCATTCTGGCTTCGGTAACCAGTCCACCGCTTACGACCGTTGCCCAGCCAATTGAAGAACTGGGACATCGCGCTGTAGATCTGTTGATTGAAGAGTTAAAGGATGAACAAAAAGAACCGCAGAAGATTGTGCTGAAGCCTGAGCTGGTTATCCGAGAATCAGCAGGCCGTGTATTGGGCTGAAAACAATTAGGTTTCTGATGTAACCTGATCAGTTGTGAGGCCAAGTCTACGTGTGTCATATTCATGCTCGGGATAAGGGTTGTCGTCTTACCTGGTTATGAATAGGTAATAAAACAATATAACAAAGTTAACAAACAAGCCGCGCTCACCCTATGGGAGAACGGGCTTGTTTATTTAAATTTTCATTTAAATCTTCAATTTTAGCGTAGCCCAAAACGTCATCGTAATTGAGAGACCAGAGATAAGAAATGACATTGGAACAGAAGGGGTGAGATGTTATACTGGAATATATCAATAATTACCAATTTATATGTTTTATGTAGATCTAGAGAGGGGATTGGGATGATTAAACGAATCAAGATGATTATGGGTATCGCCATGATTATTGTTTTTTTAGCTATTGCAGTGCGTATGTATACCTCCGGTCAATACACTATGTATATCCCTAGCAAACATACGACGTTTCGAGCAGAGGTCACAGATCATATGACGATGCTGGATACATTGGATCGACTGACGATTAGGAAAATTTTCAACAATGAATCGTATAATGAAGATGATGAAATAACGATTACAGATCCCAAAGAGATTAGAGACATGCTGAAGTTATTAAAGGATGTTGAACTTAAAAGAGTACGGGAATTCGACGTTTCCGAAAGGAATCCGCACTACTATGAGTGGCGACTTACCATTAATAAAGAAGGTCGCTTTACCGATGGATTCGGATTGACGTTTTATAATGAAAAGTCCATCTCCATCTACAATGAGGCGAAAACGAGAGACCAACTTGAGGACTACGAGATTACCAACGAGATTAATCTGAATGAGATGGACCGCCTTTTTGAAAAGATGAAGGAGGAGCAAACATGACCATCATAACCAACTATTATGTACGCCCTATTGAAGAACAGGATATCCCCTTTCTGTGGGAGATGTTATACGCATCCCTGCATAGAAGAGAAGGTGATGAACCTTTTCCAATCGAAAGTATTCATACTCCCGGACTGTCCAAATACGTTGAAGACTGGGGAAGAGAAGGGGATTTCGGGTATGTTGCAGTTGACCAGCAGGGCAAGAGACTAGGTTCAATAACATTAAGATTCTATACGGATCAGAATGCGGGATACGGTTATGTGAATGCAGCTACGCCAGAGATGGGGATGGCTGTAACGGAAGATGCACGTGGAAAAGGAGTAGGTACCTTACTGCTTCAGACCGCATTAGATGAGGTTGAACGGCGGGGAATTGCAGCAGTCTCGCTCAGTGTTGACCCGGATAACCAAGCGATTCGCTTATATAAGCGGTTAGGATTTGTGGAGGAGTCCCTAAATGGTACATCAGTAACGATGGTGCGTGTAAGTAAACTTGAATCTTAAATGATGAGCGTTCGGATCACTGGCAAAACTGAGTAAACCACGTGGAACTGCAAAAGAAGAGGCGTTTCCTCATGGGAACGCCTCTTTCTGTGTGCCATGTACAGCATCGGTATCTCTCTTATTATACTAAGTCCGTAGCACTTCAATATTATTTCAACAAAAATGCCAAAGCCTCGTCATACGTTTCCCATTGGAATTCAGTCTGGTGCGCGGACTCTTTGGAGATCCGATTCAATTGCATTTTGGCGATCGCACCACCTACGGCTACACTAGCTCGTTTCATCCCCCACTGTGTCAGTAGTTTCTGGTGTTCCACAATTTTTTCTTTGGTATCCTGAGGGAAAGCCTTCATGTTCCGCATATCTACTAGCACATCAAACGAATTCCCCAATTGTTCCGCTATTCTCTGGATTTCTGTATTCGTTTGTTCGACATGTTCAGGAGAAACAATACCTTCCCAGATAATTTCAATAATAGGTTTAGTTGAATCCAAACGTCTAACAGACATGTAGGCAACTCCTCGATAATAAAATAATATGTAATATATGAGACTATAAGCCTATTAATTATACCTTTTTATAACGAGAATGAAAACTAAATTCATAATTAAGTGGTTCTTATGGACTACTTATTCCTAGTGAAGTTAAATTCAGGGATTGTTATCATATCGTCATTGGGAGGAAGGTTAAATAGCTAAAAGCCGCCCAGAGAATGAACTCCAGACGGCTTCTACAACTGTGACACGATAAAGTTAAGATAACTACTTAAATTAGAAGCCAATCTTCAAACTGTTACCTTCCGTTGCTACACCTTTGGAAAGGGAAATGCTCAGCTTTTGTTCTGCCGAGAAGCCTAGTGTTTCCCCATCATGCAGTGTGACGTCGTTCTCAACCACATACGTTGTGGTCATGAACATCATCTCAAATACATCGCTTAAGGACTCCGACGATTGCATAATCTCCATCTCTTCTTTACCAAAGTTACGTAGTCCGTAAGTGTAAGCTGAAGCGCCTTCGGCATTTTGGAATAATCCGATGAAAATCCAGAGCGAGACTGGCAACTCATCATGTTTGATCCCACGGCTGGTTTCGACATACTGACTGGCTTCAACAACAAGTGGGGCCATGTATATGGCAAGCGCGTGATCCAACTGTAACAAAGCACTCGCTGTTTGAGTGAACAGAACATGTCCTTCAATTGCATCTGTTGCGTTCAGAACAGAGACAATAATCTGAGACTGGTGCCGTGAGGTAACTTGCTCCGCTTCTCGCCAAAGGATGTTGAGTTTGGTATTCTCCTCAACTTCACGATCGGGTACAGGCGCGGCAATATGGGCACATACCACCTGCATTCCATTCACTTCGAAAAAGAGATTGCCCTCCTCTGGGCGTTCTTCAATCTCGATATCCCATTCGTTCTTCATGTTCCTGATGAAGAGGTCAAAATCACAATCGTCACGCTCCAGCAGGACAAAACCCACGATGGTTTCACTGTAATTCGTCGATTCGACAGCACCACCTGCAGGTACTTTTTCCTTTTTGCGCCGCCGAAGCTTGTCAAACAATCCCATGACATGTTCTCCTTCCAATTCCAGAACGATTCTGGTCATTGTACACTGCTATCTATTCACTACCTTACCATAAAGGAGTTAACATGAATCGAAGCAATGCACCATTCGACAGAAATTACAGGAACAGAACTAGCAACAACGCAATGATCGCAGGCAAACCTTGTTTGATAATGATCGACCGTGAAGAAGTTGCTCCTCCATAAAGAGCCGCGATAATCACACACGCCAGGAAGAAAATCTGAATATGCTGTCCAACGGCAGCATCCGGATATACGAGTCCCCAGATCAGACCTGCCGCGAGAAATCCATTGTAAAGACCTTGATTGGCCGCGAGAGATTTGGTGGATTTGGCGAATTCCGGCGTGAGATTAAAGGTTTTCATTGTGCGTGGACGAGTCCACATAAACATCTCCATCACCATGATATAGAAGTGTTCGACAGCTACAAGAGCTACAAAAATGATACTAATCAAAGGAAACACCTTGCTTTCTGATATGTAATTTATTTACTTGTCCATCCTAGTATAATTGTTTGCAACAAGAACGGAAAGAGCAAATTTAATTTGTAACAATTTAATTGCGTATTATTAAAATCATTTATCGTTTTCCAGTTGAGTTATGATGTTGAAATTAAAAAATGGTTACAAAGGTAAGCATACGCCGATTGTCGACAATCCATTCATTGGGTAATAATGAACAATAAAGAAGTAATATTGCTCAGGAAAGGGAGGAGATTACTATGGGAACAGTTCAATTCGTCATGTTGGCTGATGATCCATCCACATTTGTGACCCGAGTTGTACCTTTAATCGACATTGAGCTTGTAGGAATTCCGGGTGACCGTCATTATGGTCTGCTTCGTCCGGCGGACTCACGTCAGAAAATCTACAAGCGTGGCACACCGATTGCGAATCGCCGCCAGATCAGTATTGTGTCTGAGGAAGAATGTGCTCTTATTGCTGAGAAAATGAACATTCCTGAAGTGCGTCCAGAGTGGCTTGGTGCCAATATACTGGTTCGTGGCATTGATCGATTGACGGAACTGCCTGCTGGAACGCGGCTCCTATTTCCAAACGGGACAGGGTTAATATGCGAAGGGGAGAACCTTCCCTGTGTACATCCGGGGAAAATGATTGAACAATTCTACGAACAGGACGGTTTGCGCAAAAAGTTCGTGCCAGCCGCTCGCAAAAAACGTGGAATCGTCTGCTCGGTTGAGCGGGAAGGTGTAATCCATACGGGGGATACCATCGAAGTCATTCACCTGTCCTGATTTTCAGGACAGGTTTCTAATTGATCAGCCCTCGGCGCTCACCATGCGGATGTTTAGAGTGTAGGTACTCCTCTGGTGTACTGCTGATCTCACATTATTTAGGTTCTCTGAACAACAATGCCCGCACAGCAAAACGGGGTAAAATGAGTTGCCTGCGCCATCTCGAAGGTTGACTGAGGAGGCAATAGAGCCATTCCAGGTTAAGCTTCTGCCATATCGCAGGGGCACGTTTGGTTTTGCCAGCCACGATATCGAGACTACCTCCTACACCTATGGCTACACCCGTTCAGTCAATTGTTCGCCCCGAAAACGGGATACCATCACAATGCCAGCACCATGGTTGAAATTTCTTAAGAGAGTCTACTTGCTTAAAAATTTAAGACAAAGAAGTATACACTTAATAATTATAAGAACTTCTTCTATGTATACGCCATACGGCTCTGTTGTGGATAACTCAAAAAGAGTTGATCTGAGACATGAGATGTAAGCATAAATAGAGATTAAAATCTAATATAAAGAAAATATTAACATTTATAGGTTGAAAATTACATCTAATAAGGATATAATTGGAATATAATCAAAGAGGGGGAAAACTAAAATTGAAGAAAAAATTATCACTAATGCTTGCATCAGTCATGGCCTTATCCGTATCGTTGTATTCGTTGGCAAGTGCGTCTGAAACAGAGATAGTTCCAATGAATGCTGATAAAATTGAGAGCGGTTACGTTTACCTCAACGGAGAGCCGTTAAAAGAGAATACTACTGTTTACGCAACTGAAGAAAATCAAGAAGAACTTGTTGAAAAATATGGTCTTGAAAAGCCTTCTGAAAGCGCAAAACTTGTATCCATTCAAATTGTAAATAATGAACCTTCCTCTCGACCTGTATTGCCAAGTGAGAACGAGGATATGGTCACGCCTCAGAATATTTTGGGATATAAGGTTGTGAAAGGACCACTACAGTATATTGACGGATGGTCTGAAATAGCACGTGCTAAATATTTCTGCAGCAAGGTAGCCTCTCAGGAGTGCAAGGGCGTTACTCTTTCGGTGAGCGCAAATCAAAGTGTAGCTGTAGAAGTACAAAGCTCTCTTAGTGTGGGAATCAAAGATATAGTCGCCGCTGAGTTTGGCCGCTCTGTAACAGACAGCATAGGTGTATCCACATCTGTCCTAGTGCCAATGAATGTACCCGGAGGCAAAACAGGGATAGCTGTTGGATACCCGATCTACAAGTCGATATACTGTCAGGTCTACAGTAAAGGTATCTTTAGTGACACGTACCTGGGCGGGGCCACCTTCTTGGAACCAAGTCCCACCTCTATTGCTGTTACATCGTGGGTGCAAGGTTAAAACTATAATCTTATAAAAAAGAGGGCTTGGTCATAGCCCCGTCAAGTAGACAATAAAAAGAAGTTTTATCAAGTGGCGACTTTTTCCCCGGAATTCAATCGGGGAGAGGTCGCCCAGTTTGTTTTGGAAACGTTCCATGTTGTCATAGCGGTTCCCGCGAGGAGAACGGCTCCTTGTGAGCTTCTTCTCTTCAAATAACTTGGCATAATTCTGAGTTATATACTGAAAACCTGGTCCGAGTGGAGTAAGGAAGGTCCACACTTCAGTTTCTTCACCGTGTCTGTAACGAGTTTTAAGTCATTTTGCTCGGAGAGTTTTCACGGAACTGAAGCTCTCTCATTAAACGGTATCTGATCTTCTGGAAAAGGACTATTTTACCTGTTGTCGCGTTTTTACAATACGGCCTTTGGGGTATAACGATAGGATAGGAGTGCGAGCTTGGCAGATCGCGTATCCAATACATAAAGGGAGTGAGTCCATGGAACTGAAATATGAATTCTATATCAATGCAGGACTGGAAGAGGTGTGGAATGCTCTAATATCACCAGACGGCACACGGAATAGTTTTTTCGGCAGCGAACTTCGCACCAATTTCCAACCAGGCCAGCCGTTTGCTTATGTAGGGCCAGGTAATGATGGTGCGGAGACTGTCCATGTGTATGGAGATATATTGGAATTTGAACCGTTGTCCAGACTTAGTTATCAGGAGCATCCTGGACCGTCGTACCATGCGAATCATGCCGAGCTTCAATCCAGAGTGGTCTTCCAGTTGGAAACTGTAGGTGAGTGTACTAAGCTGACGCTGATCAATGATCAATTTACAGATAACCATCCTTCCATTGCGAATGCACAGAGCAGCTGGTGGATGATTCTAAGCAGCATCAAAACTTGGGTGGAGACGGGGAAAACACTGAATTTTGGCTGGTAGCTGGGAAGAGGTAGTCATTTAAGATTTATTTTCATAAAAAATAAAGGCAATTAATATAAGAACCAGTGCTGTTTCAGCGCTGGTTCTTGTTTTTATACAAAATTAAGACCATTGCTCTACACTTAATGTCTGATAATGTCGAAATATATATCATATGAGCTAAGAGGAGAAATGAGCATGTTTCGTAAACGTACTGAATCGACCAAACGCCTTCGTACAGATGCGCATCAGAATTTACTGGAGTATAGTCGTAAACTGGTAGCAAACGCAGAAAAGGGCAACTATGACGCAGGGATTGAAGATGGCATTGAGTTTCAGGATACTGATGAAATAGCTAGTAATATCAAAAAAGCAGTACATATGATGAAAGCTCAAAACGAAGACGTGGAAATGCGCCTTAGAATGCTGAATCAGGCAATGAATGTGGGATTATGGGAATCAAAAATTGTTGCTGGTGATCCACTGGATAACAATAATATCGTCGCATTTTCGAATGAATTCCGCCAAATGTTAGGCTTCCATAATGCCAAGGATTATCCCGATTCATTTGCAAGCTGGGCCAAATCGATATATCCGGATGACAGACCCCAACTGGTGCAGGAGATTATGAAACATGTGAATGACACAAGAGCAACAACTGCCTATAACGTCATCAGCCGTATGATTACAAAAAGTGGAGAAATCCGCTGGTTCCGATGCCTTGGACAAGTCATCCGAAATCAGGCTGGAGTTCCGGTCAAACTCCTGGGCATCATGTTTGATATTCATGAGGAGAAGAGCAAGTCTGATGAGCTGGAAGCACTCGTCACCCGATATGATCTGGTTAACCGCGCCTTGGTGGAGGCTCCGTGGGATATGACCGTTGTGGCTGGAGATGTAGTTAATCCGAACAATGAATTTTGGTGGTCACCCCAGTTCCGTAAAGAATTAGGGTTTAAAGACGAGCAGGATTTCCCGAATGTGTTCAGCAGCTGGAGCAGCCGACTTCATCCGGAAGACCATGATCGGACGATCAACGAATTTGCCAGACATATGAACGATTACAGTGGTCGTACGCCGTACGATCTGGATTATCGTTTGCAGCGTAAAGACGGGGAGTATCGGTGGTATCACGCGGGTGGGGAGACCATTAGGGATCAGGATGGAGTACCACTCCGTGTAGCTGGAACCATTCGAGATGTCACCCATGAGAAGAATAAGGAGCAGATCGTGGAAGCCATGAATCTGAAAACAAAACAATTGTCGGAGTCCATTGGCGAGATGGTACGTGGAATCAACTCGATTACCGATCAGGCACAGGATCTGGTTACTGCACAGGAGTTATCTGCTGATGCGGCTATTCAAGTGAAAAGCAGTGCAGATGATACGAAGAATATCACCGTGTTTATTCGAGAGATTGCCAGTCAGACCAATCTGCTGGGGTTGAATGCAGCAATTGAAGCTGCACGAGCGGGAGAGCTGGGACTGGGATTTGGCGTCGTTGCAGGTGAAGTGCGGAAACTGGCTGATCACAGTTCGGAGGCCACAGTAAATATCGAAGATAGCATGCAGAAGATGAAAACATTGATTGATCAGATTCTTGAACATATCGGTAATATGTCCACGTTAACGCAAAATCAGGCTGCCCTGACACAGCAGGTAAATGCTTCAATGGATGAGATCAACACCATGTCACAGGATCTGGTTAATTACTCGAGGAATCTATAATCTCGAAGCCGTTTGTTATAACATCACGATCATTGGCAACAACATCAACAAAAAACCACCGGGAAGCATTTCTGCTCCCGGTGGTTTTTTGTATTTCTATTTTATAGCTAAAATGTATAGCTTCAGTTTCAGCTATTGAATTAAACTTGTTGAACTTTGATCAGGTTTGTATTACCGGATTGACCGATTGGAACACCAGCGGACAACACAATGATGTCACCTTTTTCAATGTAACCTGTTTTAATTGCGTTACGCGTAGCCGATTCGAACATTTCATCCGTTGTTGTTACTTTGTCGCCCATAACCGGAATGACACCTGAGAGCAGGCAGATTTTCGCCAATACTTCTTCATGTTGTGTAACTGCGATGATTGGTGCTTTTGGACGATACTTGGAGATCATACGTGCTGTGAATCCACTCTCAGTCGAAGTGATGATTGCTTTTGCATTCAGTACGAGGGAAGAACTTACAGCGCCCTGACTGATAACTTCAGTAATATCAGCGATCTGTTGAGCCGATTTTTGTGCGAATTGCTCTTTGTAATCGATCATCGTTTCAGCACGGCGAGCAACAGCAGCCATCGTGCGCACGGATTGTACCGGATATTTACCAGCAGCTGATTCACCGGACAACATCACAACGTCAGCACCTTGAAGTACAGCGTTTGCCACGTCACTAACTTCGGAACGAGTAGGGCGTGGGTTCACTTGCATGGACTCCAGCATGTGTGTAGCTACGATAACCGGTTTACCAGCGCGGTTACATTTATCGATCATTTCTTTTTGCATCATTGGTACGTCTTCGATTGGCACCTCAACACCGAGATCTCCACGAGCTACCATGATACCGTCAGAAGCCAAGATGATGTCGTCCAGATTAGTCATACCTTCTTGATTCTCGATTTTAGAGATGATCTGTACGTGCTCTACACCGCGTTCTTTCAGAATGCTGCGGATTTCACGGATGTCGTCGCCTTTACGAACAAAGGATGCTGCGATAATTTCGATATCGTTTTCGATCCCAAATCCGATGTGCATAACGTCACGCTCGGTTACACCTGGCAATGTCGTTTTGATTCCTGGCAAGTTAACCCCTTTGCGTGGTTTCAGAATGCCGCCACTGATGATTTTACAATGGATATCGGATCCTTCCACAGACAGTACAGTCAGATCCACAAGGCCATCATCGATGAGGATACGATCGCCAGGTTTCACAACGAGGTTCAGTTCCGGATAGTTTACCGAGATACGCTCAGCGTCACCAAGAATTTCTTCAGTAGTCAGGATCAGCTCTTTACCAGCTTGCAGATGGCAGGATGCTTCTTTCAGTTTACCGATACGTACTTCCGGCCCTTTGATGTCCATCATGATCGGTATATAGGTGTTCAGTTCGGAAGCTGCTTTGCGGATATTGTTAATCCGTGTAACGTGATCTTCCAGTTCGCCATGAGCCATGTTCAGACGGGCAACGGTCATACCTTCCTGAATCATTACTTTTAACAATTCGATTGAGTCACAAGCAGGTCCCATGGTACAAATAATTTTTGTTTTTAACATGCTAATTTCCTCCTCATATTTAAGCTTATATGTGTATTGTAGCGTTTTCTGTCGAATCAGGGTATGAACTATAGTACAATGATTAGAGTATAGTCCGATAATGAGGTGTGTTATGGTCACTCCACTTGAAGTACGACATATTAATGGTGTCGGTTGGTACGAAGAAGCTGTGCAATCTCAAGAAACTTGGCGGCTTAGCTTGGTTACTTATGGAAAATGTGTATATTGGGTGAACGGTGATAAACAGATCATGGAAAAGGGGGAATTGCTCCTCATTCCAGGTGGTACCCCATATTACGGCAAGAGTATTCCTACAGTAACGCACACACAGATTGTAATTCAATTGCAACGCGACCATACCGAAACTCTGCCTGCACTGGAACGGTATGAGGCTTTGCGGCATAAACCTGGATGTTACGAACTGATCCATCAACGCATGAGCGCTATTTATCAACAATGGCAGGAGCGTCCGTCTTATTATGTCATGATGAGCCAAGCCTTATTGATGGAAGTGTTGATTTATATGAACAGGGAGCTTGATCGTGGAGTTATCCCGCCGGAGAGGCATAATCATGTTGAACGGATGAAGCGATATATTGAGCGGCATTATAGGGAGAAAGTGACGAAGGAAGAACTCGGGGACGAGATCAATAAAACTCCCAATTATGCTGCCGCATTATTCAAAAGCATGACAAATCAGACCATCAGTCAATATGTCCATGATCAACGGATGAAACGAGCCATATATCTGCTCACTGAGTCACAACTCTCCATCCAGGAAATTGCCGAATTTCTCGGCTACCGGGACCTGTCTTATTTTTACCGCATATTCAAACGTATAACCGGAAGTCCACCGTCTGACCTTCTTCATGAACGACCACCTATAGCGTGAAACGCGTAGTCCAACCCAAATAAAGTTCTTCTATATAAGTAGGTTTAATTAAATGAGTACAAAAAAAGAGGGCCTAGGCCCTCTTTTGCTGTATAGCAGGATCATCATCCCACCTGTTACATATATATATGTCGTTATACATGACTGCTTGGGTTAGAGGCTGTGAGTGGCTGCTTGCCTTTTTTTCGTGCCTGCCCAAGACGAAGAGCAAAGACATGTACAGTCCAATATGCTCCCTCAGCAAACAAAATGCCTCCAGCGATGTCCAGCAAGGAATGCTGTTTTACAAACACCGTTGAAGCAATAATCAACCACAGCCATACCGACCAAGAAATCCGTGCCAAAGGCTTAAAGTTCAAGTGTCTGTTGATCACAATAAACAGCAAGTAGCTGGTCAGAACGTGAACACTTGGGAAACAGTTGAAGGGCGCATCATTGGTATAGATAAACTGTACTAACACGCTGCTCAGATCAGTTCCGCCGATCTCCGGGCGCGGGACATGGGTAGGAAACACCGCAAAACAGACATTGGCAGCCATGACACCAACATTATAGGTAATCAACGTACGCCAGAATAGCGACTTGTTCGTCAGACCCAGATAGAGAAATCCAAGATACAGAATGGGCATCCAGCTAATGTACGGATAAATAAATTCTTTGAGAAAAGGAATCTGTGTGTCAATCCAAGCATAATTGTAGAAGACATCACTTCCGGTGTTGCTGCCTAGAAATACGTAAATGGAGCCTTGGAGCGGTATGCACAGAATAGCCAGTAAATGCCCCCAGCGCTGAAAGAATGCTTTCATAGTATCCCCCTGATTTCATTATGCATTGTGAGTCTATCGTTATGGGTACTTCATAGATATAAGACGCTGAAGAGTCGCCACACCCCTGCAACTTTGAACTCTTGTAATACTATAATGGACAGATAAAGGTATAAGCCATACCTGATTTTAGGGGAAAAGAAGTCAGGATAAGTCTCTTTTTTGTTACTTTTATAGTTTTATCCATAATAGGAATATTAGATATACGGATATGTGATACAACTATATTGGCATATAAGTTCTTATGACAACGGAGAACATAAATGAAACGAGGTAGGTAAATGTATGATTAATGCGCAATCCAAGCCAAAACATTCCTTTTCCAAGCGCAAACCTGTGCTCACCGTTGTGATTATTGAGCTGCTTCTTCTGTTAGCCGTATTTGCAGCAGGGGCCATTGCAACGATAAAACAACTGGACTACACTTCCCCTGTACTCATTTCTTTTACACCCATTGCCATTGTTCTGATGATCTATCTGACGTTAAGACGCAAGTGGGGAGAGACTGGCTTCCGATCTTTGCGAAGTATCCCGGCTGGCCACGCAAAGTATTATATTCCACTACTCCTTGTACTGGGTACACTTACCCTGAAAGGATTTGGGGAGCTGAGCTTGTCACGAGTAGCCTTTTTCATCTTTTTTACCTTGCTCGTAGCTTTTGTTGAGGAAACGATCTATCGGGGGCTTATTTTCAAAATATTGCTTCGAAAAAGTGCAGTGGCCGCAGTTGTGACCTCCAGCATCTTGTTTTCCATCACACATCTATTGAACGCATTGTCTGGTCAGGATACGACGGATACGATCATACAATTGATCTATGCGCTGCTCCTGGGAGCTGTACTGGCGTTATTGATGCTGAAGAACGGAAATATCGTACCGCTTATATTGTTTCATTTCATACATAATCTGATTCAATTTCTAGGGAATGATCTGGAGGACACAGGTACACTTCCTTACGATCTGTTTATACTGGCAGTACTGATTGCTTACTGTGCATGGTTAGTGTGGAGCATTCGAACAAATTCGTCTACTCCATCCAAAGGGAGTGAGCATGCGAATACGGTTGTTCATTAAGGGTATTACGGGTATTGCTTGAAAGTAGTTATCATACAGTTTCCCGTCAGCAGTTGGATCATGGTATACTTCAGTCTGGCGGGAAGACAGATATGTTCATGATACAAGGTCTGCCTATCCGTACATTAGATTTAGACAGTAGGTGATATTGTGGAGAAGACAGCACAAGGCGTAGCAGAATGGATGGTTCAGGAGATTAGATTCACAGGAACACTTCATCAGGAAGCTGCCATAGAATATGTGAAGACCCATTTTGGCGAAGAGTTTGTTTTTGTTAACGAGAACGGCAATACTTCATTGTCCAAAGAAGTGAAGAAGGCTTTCCGGAAGCTTCATCGTGGGCAGATCGCCTGGGATCGGGATGCATTTATGTGGGCATGGACATAGTGTGTTATACTGGAGTAAGAAGATTCATTGGTTGTGTTGGATATGCATGTCAGAATATTATATAAAAAATGTATAAGATGGATTAGATCTGCATATCCTTTCATAAGACCGTACATAAGCGGCCGCACACATAAGTGTGATAAACCCTGTCCCCGCGCGTGTTAATAACATGTATTTCCAAAGCTGTTTGAAAAGAAAATACAAAGATTTGCTTTTTTGCTGAATTGGAGTTATAATAAAAACAAGTTGTAGAGAGTGGAAAACCTAATTCATATATTGTAAAGGGCGATCACTTATAGGTTTATGACTGGTACCTTTTTCAATGTGTGAATTTTTATTTGCTTGCTGCAAAGAACAAAGGAACATGTTAATTTTTATTTGGAGGTGTAATTCACATGCAAAACGGAACAGTAAAATGGTTCAACGCTGATAAAGGCTTCGGTTTCATCGAAGTTGAAGGCGGAGAAGATGTATTCGTACACTTCAGCGCTATTACAGGCGACGGCTTCAAAACTCTGGACGAAGGTCAACGCGTACAATTTAAAATTGTACAAGGAAACCGTGGTCCTCAAGCAGAAGAAGTTGTAAAACTGTAATTAAAGCATAGCTGCCTTTAACATGTTAAAATGGTAAAGGCAGCTTCTTTTTTTTGATCAGTTATATAAAAGTCGACCCATTAGTTGACGAGGCAGGAGTCCGGTGGGACGTGAAACTTCCGCTAAGTGTAGGCTTCTGTGAAATAACGTCGGTTAGATGTTTTTCCATAACAAAGGGGGTAGAAGTCATGTATAATCGCAAAAAACCGTTGGAAGAGATTCCACAAGCTGATGCGGCAATCTGGGAATGTACGAGTGATACGTGCAAAGGATGGATGCGGGACAATTTTGCGTTTGATAACGTACCTACTTGTCCGATATGTGCTTCTGAGATGGTCAGCACGACTAGGATGCTACCATTGCTTGAGAATTCGAATAGTAATCTGAAAACGATGCCTAAAGGAAATCGGATTTAACATAGCTTACCCGCCTCTAACGAGGTGTTTTTTTTTAAGATTAAATAGACACCCTGTGCGAAGGTAAGGGTATTAAATATGAAGTTCCCGGCATTCGTTTTGGCGAATGCCTTTTTTTGTATCATTTTTTAACAGTAAATATAGTGTAATTGACGTGAATCGTATGAAAAAGATAAAGACCCTTTTCGCTATAAGCAAAAAGGGTCTTTGTTATGACTACAATTTTTACAACGATCAGATTGGAATTTAGATGAACAGGAACGGCAGCAGAAACAATGTTGCTACCAGAGCCAGATCGATTCCTGCTCCATAGCCGTAACCCCCACCGTATCCTCCGTAACCATATCGACCGTAGGCCGAAGATTTAACTTTTTTTGTTGCAACAGCGTTTTTCTTGCTGCTTTTTACCAGCTGCTGTTTGGATTTGACTGAGCACAGCCGTGGTCCCTCGAAACACCCGTTCAAATAAATTTTGCCATCACGACATTGACTAAGCGTACCATACATATGCTTACCGTCGTTCATAACGAGACAAACGGAACGTCCAACGTGCGGAGAAACCGTTTCTTCACATACCCGATTAATTCTGTACATGCAAATCCTCCTCATTAGATGCGGTTGCCGCTTGAATTCAACGGTTTGTATATCATAGTAAAAAGAAGACCAATTGGTATGGACGAGTACCCGGAAAATCGAATGGGGAGGAGCCGTTTTTGAATCTACTCCATACACTGGGAGAAGTGAGGAGGGGATGTCGCGTGGATTATCATGACATGCTGGCTCGGTTAGGGGAGGGAAGTGCCCATCCTGGAGGATTTTTGGCAACACTGAAGTTGCTGGATGGCTTATCTCTGCCAGTGAGTAATCATATTCTTGAGATAGGGTGCGGCACTGGGAGGACTGCGTGTTACCTGGCTAAAAGTGGATATCGGGTAACGGCGATTGATCTTCATCGCAATATGCTGGATAAGGCAGTTCGGCGAGCGAGACGAGAACGGGTGGATGTTCAATTTGTTCAGGCTGATGTAACATCGTTACCTTTTCCGGAAAATCATTTTGATGTGGTATTCGTGGAGTCGGTCACGATCTTCACCCCATGGCGGAGTGCACTTGCTGAGTATAGAAGAGTGTTGAAGCCTGGTGGACTTTTGGTGGATCGGGAGATGGTTCTATCAGGCCAGAAGACCGAATTGATGTGTCGCAGATTAAAGAAATTTTACGGTATACGAACCCTGGTAACGGCCACAGCATGGAGAAAACGCCTCAAGCAGTGTGGTTTCACCAAAGTAGAGGTCAAAGAACATTCGCGATCCATGGCAAAATGGAGCGTTGATCATGATCCACATCGCGAGATCGATATGAATTGGTTTGAGGATGAACGTATGCAGCGAATGAGTCAAACCAATGATCGTTTGCTCGCGAAATACGGCAAAAAGTTGGGATATGCTGTTTTTGCGGCTAGGGCACCGTTGGAGGTCAAAAAGGAAAAATAGGAAAAAGACAACTCACACAATCGTGTGGGTTGCCTTTGGTTTGTTCCGACAGAACGTACTACAACATATCGTTGTCGATAATCCGCCAGTGGTGTTTGAGCAGGGCTTCCAGTTGGTTCTTATCTTTGGCTCGAAAAGCACTTAAAATTTGCCGGTGCTCTTCATTAACTTCGAGCAGTACCTCAGATAGCTTTGGTTTATTATCACTAACATAAGATTGCCGGATGAAACTGTTCTTCAATGTGTTTAACATCTCAATGACTGTTGCATTACCACATCGCTGGATGTAGAGATTATGGAACTGATATTGGTTTTTGTTGTAGGCAGCAAGATCAAGCTGGCTGATATCTTCGTCCATTCGAACAACCAGAGTTTCCATCTCCAAAAGTTCAGATGGTCTGAGATGGTCTGCTGCAAGTGTGGCAGCAAGTGCCTCCAGCACACCGATCGCTTGGGAGAACTCCAGTTTTTTGCCTGCATCAAAAGGAGTGACAATAAATCCCCTGCGTGGGATGTATTGCAGCAGATTGTCTGAAGCCAGCTGGAAAAGCGCCTCCCGAGTAGGTGTGCGACTGATGTCCAGCTTTTTGCATATCTCGGCCTCGTTGATCTTCTGGTTGGGAAGTAACGTCCCGTCTTGAATCTTCTGGGCAATGTAATCGTATACGTGATCTTTCAAGGACCGGTATTTGGGTACCTCCATACCGAATCCTCCTTTCTATGTATAGTGAATAAATAGATGGGTGTGAGGCCGTACTGTACGCGCCGTTCAGGAGTTTCAAGTTTTTATCATCTTAACACCGAGGGGGAAGTTGGGCAAGCAAACTTCATGTTTCAGCCGATGTAAATGCCATGTTATATATAGCACATTTTATGGAATTAAAGCGTATAAATGTTTAAATAATGATTGTGATAAACCAAATTATTTGTTAGTATTACTTACATATAAGTCCATATATTGTCTTATGTATATTGTATACAAATCATTCTGTTACTCATTCAAAAAAAGAATAGGGGTATGATGTGTGAAAAAAGTGCTTTTGCCAATGATGCTGTTGTTAGTGGTTGTATTCATGTCCGCATGTGGGCATGAAAAAACGACAGAGACCGGATCAGACGCTACTTCGTCTTCGGGCAGTAGCTCTGCGGAAAAGGAAGTCATTGTACTTGGAACCAGTGCGGACTATGCACCCTATGAATTTCATAAGAAAATCGATGGTAAAGATACCATTGTAGGTTTTGACATCGAGATTGCCAAAGCAATTGCGGCTGATCTGGGAGCCGAGCTGAAGATTGAGGACATGGACTTTGATGGCCTTCTTATGGCCCTCGGTACAGATAAGGTTGATTTTGTGATATCAGGCTTAACCCCTACCGAAGAACGAAAGAAGAATGTTGATTTTACGGATATCTACTATTATGCAGAGCAGGCTGTACTTGTTAGAGAAGGGGAAGATACCGCATTAAAGTCCATAGATGATCTATCAGGCAAACAGGTTGGCGTGCAAAAGAGTTCCATTCAGGAAGGGATTGCTCAGGAAATAGAGGGAGCAAAGCTCACTTCTCTGGCCAAAATACCTGAGCTGATTCTGGAGTTGCAGACGGGGCGTGTAGACGCACTCATCTTGGAGAAGCCGGTGGCTGAACAGTATGTGAAGAACCAAGAGGGGCTTGTTGTTGCAGGTGTGAAGATTGAACAGGCTGAAGACGAGGGTGGTTCGGCCATCGCGGTGAAGAAAGGTAATCAGAAGCTGCTGGATCAGATCAACACTACATTGGAAAAGCTCAAAACAAACGGAGATATTGAACGGTTCGTCGTTGAAGCAAATGAGATGCTCGGCGAATAAACCGGACGAGTGAGGGATATGCCGTGAATTTAGATTTTTCCTTTCTATTAGAACATTGGCAGGATTATGCACGAAGTGCGTGGGTCACGCTTGAACTTTCCTTCTTCGGTGTATTGTTTGGTACGTTGCTGGGTGTAATCATGGCGCTAATGCGAATATCCCGAATATGGCCAATTAAATTTGTGGCATCCGCGTATATTGAACTCATTCGAGGAACGCCAATGCTCGTACAGATTCTTATTATTCATTATGGTCTGACGGTTGTAGGTGTGAACTTACCGGCATTTATGTCGGGGGTGGTAGCTCTGACGATGAATAGCTCGGCCTATATGGCAGAGGTGTTCAGGGCCGGGATTCAAGCGATTGATAAAGGACAGACTGAAGCTTCGCGCTCCCTTGGTATGACAAATGGTATGACACTTCGTTATATTATACTGCCGCAGGCTTTTCGTAACATGCTTCCAGCCATCGGTAATGAATTCATTATTATCATTAAAGATTCTTCGCTTGTCTCCATGATCGGCATAGCCGAGATTATATACACGGCCAGAACGATTCAGGGTGTTACGTTCCAGCCGCTTGCTCCGCTGCTTGTTGCCGCCGGCCTCTATTTTATAATCACATTTACACTGGCTAATTTACTCTCTTGGTTGGAACGTAGACTGTCTACCTCTCGCTAACTATGGATAAAGAATTTGATTCGAGAAAGGCTTGGAGTAGGCTGGAGTGGAAAAAGAGAGATGTAGTCGTAAATGGCGATGGCATCGCATACATTGTTATTGTATTTTGTATACAATATTTTGGAAAGGTGTTGGGTGTGTATGTCAGATTCCAAAATGTTAATTGATTGGTCAGAGCATTATGCTGCACCTAATTATCATCCGCTCCCTATTGTTATTGAACAGGCGGAAGGGGTATGGGTGGAAGACCCTGAAGGCCGCCGTTATATGGATATGTTAAGTGCATACTCTGCATTGAATCATGGTCATAGACATCCTTTGATCATACAGGCGCTCAAGGATCAGGCAGATCAGGTTACGCTGACATCACGGGCATTCCACAGCAGCTCAGCTTCTGTTTTTTATCAGAAACTCTCACAATTCACGGGGAAATCGAAGATTCTCGCCATGAATACAGGAGCGGAAGCGGTAGAGACTGCGGTGAAGGCGGTACGTAGATGGGCTTATCGTTGCAAAGGTGTACCGGAAAATCAAGCCGAGATTATCGTATGCTCTGGTAACTTTCACGGAAGAACTCTGACAGTTACGTCCTTTTCTTCTTCAGCGGAGTATAAAAAGGATTTTGGACCGTTCACACCTGGATTCCGGATTATTCCCTATGGAGATATAGAAGCGCTGAAAAAGGCCATTACGCCAAATACGGCTGGTTTTCTTATAGAGCCTATTCAGGGCGAAGCTGGAATCGTTATCCCGCCTGATGGATATTTGGCAGAAGCTTTTGCTCTGTGTAAGCGCCAGCAGGTGTTGACTGTATCTGATGAGATCCAGACCGGATTTGGCAGAACAGGTCGCCGTTTTGCCTCCGACTGGGAAGGGGTTGAACCAGACATCTGGGTTATGGGCAAAGCGCTGGGGGGAGGAGTCATGCCCATCTCGGCTATCGCTGCTGATGCGCAGATACTTGATTTGTTTGAGCCGGGGTCTCATGGTTCTACGTTTGGGGGTAACCCACTCGCTTGCGCCGTGGCTATAGCAGCTCTGAAAGTTCTTGAAGATGAGAAGCTTGCGGAGCGATCGGAGCGTCTGGGGAACTATTTTATGAAAAGACTTCGAGATATTCGCAGTTCAGCCATACGGGACATTCGGGGGAAAGGCTTATTTATAGGTGTTGAATTGCATGAACCAGCCCGTCCTTATTGTGAGCGGTTGATGTCTACTGGACTGCTGTGTAAAGAAACACATGAGACAACCATTCGATTTGCCCCACCACTGACGATTAAAGAGTCCGAGATTGACTGGGCACTGGAGAGAATTGAGCAGGTGTTGATCACCAATGAGGGAGCTGACCTACATGAAAAATGATGATGATGTACATGGTGGAATAAAAGATACTTCTATTAATACAAGTCAAACATCTGTGCGGCGTAATATTGCTATCATTAAGGTTCCTTTTGGACTCGGTGGAGCAAGAGGTGGAGCAGAGTTGGGGCCAGATGAATTGATTACAGCTGGACTGAAGCGGGAGATTGCGAGTCTTGGGCTAGTGCTTTCCAAAGAAGTGCGGGTAGATTGTCCTTCTGAACCTGCTGCCCCTATTGAGCGAAATCGTGTAAAACACTTAAATGAGGTACGTCAGGTCAGTGAGAAGGTGTGTAGTGAAGTATCAGGTGCAGTAGAGGAGGGGGCTTTTCCACTTGTGCTTGGGGGAGATCATAGTGTAGCGATTGGTACTTTTGCCGGGCTAACAGCACATTATTCGAATTTGGGTGTGATCTGGTTTGATGCGCATGCAGACTTGAATACGGAAGAACGCAGCTTGTCCGGTAATATGCATGGGATGAGTGTGGCTGCATCCTTGGGGCATACTGCATTCAATCTGTCGCACATTGCTGGAGCAGGCGCGTTTATTGATCCGTCCAACTTGGTCTATATTGGTCTGCGTGATCTGGATGAGTATGAGAAAGAGCAGATTAAGGGAATGGGAATCCGAGCATTTACGATGCATGATATTGACCGGATGGGAATAAAGCAAGTTATTGAGGAAGCAATAGCTACAGCGGGAAAAGGGACAGATGGTATTCATGTCAGCTTCGACATGGATTGTCTGGATCCGCGGGAGGCTCCGGGTGTGGGCACCCCAGTACCTGGTGGTCTGAATTACCGAGAGGCACATTATGCATTGGAGATACTTGCTTCCACAAATCAAGTTACGTCGATGGAACTGGTTGAGGTGAATCCGTTGTTTGATCACAATAGACATACGGCAAGGCTTGGTGTGGAACTGATCGCTTCCTTACTTGGTAAGCGCATATTGTAAGCACTGAGAAGTGAAACGGAATGTGTAAGCTGTGCCCAAGGAATATACTTTCTTATCTATTATAGAAGGAAAGAAAACTGAGATCTCCGAAAACTAGGGCTAGTCACAATCAATTGTTCACTGCAATCGCAGTGGAAGTGGCTTCCCTGGTTATGTTTAATGGATATGTATATTAGAAGCGCTGTAATAAGGATGCTGAGAGTTATTTGTATGTACAGGAGCGTCAGATTACATATTGTGCTGAGATATGAGTTGATTATCATTATTAAAAAAAAACTTGCAATTGAAATCTGTACATGATATATTCTAATTCCGGCCAAGAAAACACGAGATACACGGTGGGGCAAGCGATTGAAATAAGCTTCGAAAGAAACTTAAAAAAAGAGCTTGCAAAGTTGGTTCGGACATGATATTATATAAGAGTTGCTGAAGAGAACAACATTCGGTAACGAAACAAGTTTGATCTTTGAAAACTGAACAACGAGTGAGTAAACATTCTGCTTGCAGAATGAACGCAAAAGTTTGAGACAAGCCTTGGCTTGAATCGACTGGAGCACAAATGAGATTTTTAATCTCGTCAGATTCAAAATGAGCTTATCGCTCTTTTCAATACTTTATTGGAGAGTTTGATCCTGGCTCAGGACGAACGCTGGCGGCATGCCTAATACATGCAAGTCGAGCGGACTATCAGAGAAGCTTGCTTCTCTGATAGTTAGCGGCGGACGGGTGAGTAACACGTAGGCAACCTGCCCTCAAGTTTGGGACAACTACCGGAAACGGTAGCTAATACCGAATAATTATTTCCTTCGCCTGAAGGAAACTGGAAAGACGGAGCAATCTGTCACTTGGGGATGGGCCTGCGGCGCATTAGCTAGTTGGTGAGGTAACGGCTCACCAAGGCGACGATGCGTAGCCGACCTGAGAGGGTGATCGGCCACACTGGGACTGAGACACGGCCCAGACTCCTACGGGAGGCAGCAGTAGGGAATCTTCCGCAATGGGCGAAAGCCTGACGGAGCAATGCCGCGTGAGTGATGAAGGTTTTCGGATCGTAAAGCTCTGTTGCCAGGGAAGAACGCTTGGGAGAGTAACTGCTCTCAAGGTGACGGTACCTGAGAAGAAAGCCCCGGCTAACTACGTGCCAGCAGCCGCGGTAATACGTAGGGGGCAAGCGTTGTCCGGAATTATTGGGCGTAAAGCGCGCGCAGGCGGTCATTTAAGTCTGGTGTTTAATCCCGGGGCTCAACCCCGGATCGCACTGGAAACTGGGTGACTTGAGTGCAGAAGAGGAGAGTGGAATTCCACGTGTAGCGGTGAAATGCGTAGATATGTGGAGGAACACCAGTGGCGAAGGCGACTCTCTGGGCTGTAACTGACGCTGAGGCGCGAAAGCGTGGGGAGCAAACAGGATTAGATACCCTGGTAGTCCACGCCGTAAACGATGAGTGCTAGGTGTTAGGGGTTTCGATACCCTTGGTGCCGAAGTTAACACATTAAGCACTCCGCCTGGGGAGTACGGTCGCAAGACTGAAACTCAAAGGAATTGACGGGGACCCGCACAAGCAGTGGAGTATGTGGTTTAATTCGAAGCAACGCGAAGAACCTTACCAGGTCTTGACATCTGAATGACCGGTGCAGAGATGTACCTTTTCTTCGGAACATTCAAGACAGGTGGTGCATGGTTGTCGTCAGCTCGTGTCGTGAGATGTTGGGTTAAGTCCCGCAACGAGCGCAACCCTTATATTTAGTTGCCAGCACTTCGGGTGGGCACTCTAGATAGACTGCCGGTGACAAACCGGAGGAAGGTGGGGATGACGTCAAATCATCATGCCCCTTATGACCTGGGCTACACACGTACTACAATGGCCGGTACAACGGGCTGCGAAATCGCGAGATGGAGCCAATCCCAACAAAGCCGGTCTCAGTTCGGATTGCAGGCTGCAACTCGCCTGCATGAAGTCGGAATTGCTAGTAATCGCGGATCAGCATGCCGCGGTGAATACGTTCCCGGGTCTTGTACACACCGCCCGTCACACCACGAGAGTTTATAACACCCGAAGTCGGTGGGGTAACCGCAAGGAGCCAGCCGCCGAAGGTGGGATAGATGATTGGGGTGAAGTCGTAACAAGGTAGCCGTATCGGAAGGTGCGGCTGGATCACCTCCTTTCTATGGAGAATCGTTTCCTGCAACGGAAACATTCAAAACTGCAGCTTAGCTGCAAAACACTCACTCGTTGTTCGGTTTTGAGAGCTCAAACTCTCAAAACAGCTTGCTTTTGCATGGAGCTTGTTCTTTGAAAACTAGATATCGAAACGAAACAAACGCGAATTAGAACATTCCTTTAAGCTGATCTTGTGTAAACAAGTGAAGTGTTTTTATAAGGTAGATTGCACGTACGATGGTATCGAATGGGAGCGACTTTTGGCTTTGCGCAAGCAAACCAAGGGAAGCGAGCAGTCGAAACCGGAGCACGAGGTTAAGCTACTAAGAGCACACGGAGGATGCCTAGGCGCTAGGAGCCGATGAAGGACGTGGCGAACAACGAAACTGCCTCGGGGAGCTGTAAGCAAGCTTTGATCCGGGGGTGTCCGAATGGGGAAACCCAGCTGGGGTAATTTCCAGTTACTCACAACTGAATACATAGGTTGTGTAGAGGCATACCAGGGGAACTGAAACATCTAAGTACCCTGAGGAAGAGAAAACAATAGTGATTCCGTCAGTAGCGGCGAGCGAACGCGGAGAAGCCCAAACCAAAGAGCTTGCTCTTTGGGGTTGTGGGACGTCTCACATGGAGTTACAAAGGAACCGGTTAAGCGAAGAGGTCTGGAAAGGCCCGCCAAAGAAGGTAAAAGCCCTGTAGTTGAAAGTTGGTTCCCTCCGAGACGGATCCCGAGTAGTGCGGGGCACGTGAAACCCCGTATGAATCCGGCAGGACCATCTGCCAAGGCTAAATACTTCCTAGCGACCGATAGTGAAGCAGTACCGTGAGGGAAAGGTGAAAAGCACCCCGGAAGGGGAGTGAAATAGAACCTGAAACCGTGTGCTTACAAAAAGTCAGAGCCCGTTTTAGGGGTGATGGCGTGCCTTTTGTAGAATGAACCGGCGAGTTACGTTCCCGTGCAAGGTTAAGGTGAAGAGCCGGAGCCGCAGCGAAAGCGAGTCTGAATAGGGCGACTTAGTACGTGGACGTAGACCCGAAACCGGGTGATCTACCCCTGTCCAGGGTGAAGGTGCGGTAACACGCACTGGAGGCCCGAACCCACGCATGTTGAAAAATGCGGGGATGAGGTGGGGGTAGCGGAGAAATTCCAATCGAACTCGGAGATAGCTGGTTCTCCCCGAAATAGCTTTAGGGCTAGCCTCGGAAAACAGAGTCGTGGAGGTAGAGCACTGATTGGGTGCGGGGCCCGCAAGGGTTACCAAGCTCAGTCAAACTCCGAATGCCATAGACTTACTTCCGGGAGTCAGACAGTGAGTGCTAAGATCCATTGTCAAAAGGGAAACAGCCCAGACCATCAGCTAAGGTCCCCAAGTGTGTGTTAAGTGGGAAAGGATGTGGAGTTGCACAGACAACCAGGATGTTGGCTTAGAAGCAGCCACCATTGAAAGAGTGCGTAATAGCTCACTGGTCGAGTGACTCTGCGCCGAAAATGTAACGGGGCTAAACACACCACCGAAGCTATGGCTTGATGCTTTGCATCAGGGGTAGGGGAGCGTTGTATAAGGGTTGAAGGTGTACCGTAAGGAGCGCTGGACATTATACAAGTGAGAATGCCGGTATGAGTAACGAAAAGATCAGTGAGAATCTGATCCGCCGAAAGCCTAAGGGTTCCTGAGGAAGGCTCGTCCGCTCAGGGTAAGTCGGGACCTAAGGCGAGGCCGAAAGGCGTAGTCGAAGGACAACAGGTCGAAATTCCTGTACCACCGTAAGCCGTTATGAGCAATGGGGGGACGCAGTAGGGTAGTGACGCGGACTGATGGATGTCCGTCTAAGCAGTAAGGCTGATGTGTAGGCAAATCCGCACATTGTAAGGCTGAGCTGTGATGGGGAGCGAAAATTATAGTAGCGAAGGTCATGATCTCACACTGCCAAGAAAAGCCTCTAGCCAGGTGATGGTGCCCGTACCGCAAACCGACACAGGTAGGCGAGAAGAGTATTCTAAGGCGCGCGGAAGAACTCTCGTTAAGGAACTCGGCAAAATGACCCCGTAACTTCGGGAGAAGGGGTGCCCCGGTAGTGTGAATAGCACGAGGGGGCCGCAGTGAAAAGGCCCAAGCGACTGTTTAGCAAAAACACAGGTCTGTGCGAAGCCGTAAGGCGAAGTATACGGGCTGACGCCTGCCCGGTGCTGGAAGGTTAAGGGGAGTGGTTAGGAGCAATCCGAAGCTGTGAACCGAAGCCCCAGTAAACGGCGGCCGTAACTATAACGGTCCTAAGGTAGCGAAATTCCTTGTCAGGTAAATTCTGACCCGCACGAATGGCGTAACGACTTGGGCGCTGTCTCAACGAGAGATCCGGTGAAATTTTAATACCTGTGAAGATGCAGGTTACCCGCGACAAGACGGAAAGACCCCATGGAGCTTTACTGCAGCTTGATATTGAATTTGGGTACGATCTGTACAGGATAGGTGGGAGCCTTTGAAACGTGAGCGCCAGCTTGCGTGGAGGCAACGTTGGGATACCACCCTGATCGTATCTAGGTTCTAACCTGGTACCGTAATCCGGTGCGGGGACAGTGTCAGGTGGGCAGTTTGACTGGGGCGGTCGCCTCCTAAAGAGTAACGGAGGCGCCCAAAGGTTCCCTCAGAATGGTTGGAAATCATTCGAAGAGTGCAAAGGCATAAGGGAGCTTGACTGCGAGACCTACAAGTCGAGCAGGGACGAAAGTCGGGCTTAGTGATCCGGTGGTACCGCATGGAAGGGCCATCGCTCAACGGATAAAAGCTACCCTGGGGATAACAGGCTTATCTCCCCCAAGAGTCCACATCGACGGGGAGGTTTGGCACCTCGATGTCGGCTCATCGCATCCTGGGGCTGAAGTAGGTCCCAAGGGTTGGGCTGTTCGCCCATTAAAGCGGTACGCGAGCTGGGTTCAGAACGTCGTGAGACAGTTCGGTCCCTATCTGTCGTGGGCGTAGGAAATTTGAGAGGAGCTGTCCTTAGTACGAGAGGACCGGGATGGACGTACCGCTGGTGTACCAGTTGTTCCGCCAGGAGCACCGCTGGGTAGCTATGTACGGACGGGATAAACGCTGAAAGCATCTAAGCGTGAAGCCCCCCTCAAGATGAGATTTCCCAGTATGTAAGACCCCTTGAAGACGACGAGGTAGATAGGCTGGGGGTGGAAGTGCAGCAATGCATGGAGCTGACCAGTACTAATCGGTCGAGGGCTTATCCAATTAGCAAGTTGTAATTCGCGTGTTTCGTTTCGAATCTAGTTTTCAGAGAACAACAACTCTGAAATGTAAGCTAAGCTATGCGTTTGGTGGCGATGGCGGAGGGGTTCCACACGTACCCATCCCGAACACGACCGTTAAGCCCTCTAGCGCCGATGGTACTTGGACCGCAGGGTCCTGGGAGAGTAGGACGCCGCCAAGCGATTTCCCTTTGGGGTATTTTTTTTGCCCCCCTTGCCAAGGAATAAGGGATATATATTAGGGCCCTTAGCTCAGTTGGTTAGAGCGCACCTCTGATAAGGGTGAGGCCGGTGGTTCGAGTCCACCAGGGCCCATAGCAAGACCACAACAAGAAATACACCAGAGTATGGGGCCATAGCTCAGCTGGGAGAGCGCCTGCCTTGCAAGCAGGAGGTCAGCGGTTCGATCCCGCTTGGCTCCACCATTCCCTGATAGCTCAGTTGGTAGAGCACTCGACTGTTAATCGAGTTGTCACAGGTTCGAGCCCTGTTCGGGGAGCCATATGGAGAGGTGTCCGAGCTGGCCGAAGGAGCACGATTGGAAATCGTGTAGGCGTCACAAGCGTCTCGAGGGTTCGAATCCCTCTCTCTCCGCCAGATATTTTTTAGCAAGGCCCGTTGGTCAAGGGGTTAAGACACCTCCCTTTCACGGAGGTAACAGGGGTTCGAATCCCCTACGGGTCATATTATGGAGGCTTAGCTCAGCTGGGAGAGCATCTGCCTTACAAGCAGAGGGTCGGGGGTTCGATCCCCTCAGCCTCCACCATATAACTTTATAACGACGCGGGGTGGAGCAGCCCGGTAGCTCGTCGGGCTCATAACCCGAAGGCCGCAGGTTCAAATCCTGCCCCCGCAATTATACTTTCCTTTGAGAAAGTGATCTGGAACCGTGGTGTAGTTGGCCTAACATGCCTGCCTGTCACGCAGGAGATCGCGGGTTCGAATCCCGTCGGTTCCGCCATTTTTTAATTAAATATACACCGTGCCGGTGTAGCTCAACTGGTAGAGCAACTGACTTGTAATCAGTAGGTTGGGGGTTCAAGTCCTCTCGCCGGCACCATTTTTAGTATTTACATATGAATTTGTGATAGAATGTATATTACAAGTAAAATTGTTAATACTAAGATTCTCTTAGTGGATGAATGGCTTACTCTATGGCGGTCGTGGCGAAGTGGTTAACGCACCGGTTTGTGGATCCGGCATTCGGGGGTTCAATTCCCCTCGATCGCCCCATGATTTTTTAATGGGGATTAGCCAAGCGGTAAGGCAACGGACTTTGACTCCGTCATGCATAGGTTCAAATCCTATATCCCCAGCCATTTCATTACGAGTCATTAGCTCAGTTGGTAGAGCACCTGACTTTTAATCAGGGTGTCGAAGGTTCGAGCCCTTCATGACTCACCATTATATTTTGCGGTCGTGGCGGAATTGGCAGACGCGCACGGTTCAGGTCCGTGTGGGCTAACCCCCGTGGAGGTTCGAGTCCTCTCGACCGCACCATATGTTTTGCGGAAGTGGCTCAGCGGTAGAGCATCGCCTTGCCAAGGCGAGGGTCGCGGGTTCGATTCCCGTCTTCCGCTCCAATATTTGCGCCCTTAGCTCAGCTGGATAGAGCGTTTGACTACGAATCAAAAGGCCGGGAGTTCGAATCTCTCAGGGCGCGCCATTATTCTCATAAGTATCGGGATGTAGCTCAGCTTGGTAGAGCACCTGGTTTGGGACCAGGGGGTCGCATGTTCAAATCGTGTCATCCCGATTTTTTTTATTTGCGGGTGTAGTTCAATGGTAGAACTTTAGCCTTCCAAGCTAATAGCGTGGGTTCGATTCCCATCACCCGCTTCCTAGTAACATATAGAAGAGCCTTTGCTTATAGCAAAGGCTTTTTTTGTGTTAAAAAGAATAAGTGTAATTTATTTAAAATAGGGTCAATTGTCATTTGATTAAGGATGGAATCTTTGTTTAAATAAATAGAACAATTCGTATCTGATTAACCGTATTTGTTTATAAAGGAGGACAAACAGTAATGAAAAGAGCTCTGGTCATTGGTGGAAACGGAACATTAGGTAAAGCCGTTGTTGCGAAACTGAAAGATTATTCCGTTGAGGTTATTACAGCAGGTAGACAATCCGGGGATGTTCAGGTGGATATGACGTCGACAGAGAGTATTACTACCCTCTTCGAAACGGTGAGAAATATTGATTACGTCATTGTGGCGGCGGGCCAGACCCATTATGCGAAACTCGAAGAACTGACACCTGAGAACAATATGATTAGTGTGCAGGGTAAACTGCTTGGACAGGTCAATATCGTATTGATTGGACAGCACTATATTAACGACAAGGGGAGTTTCACGCTGGTCAGTGGCATTATACAAGACCACCCTATTGAGCAAGGTGCATCAAGTGCTATGGTCAATGGGGCTATTGATTCGTTTGCCAAAGCGGCAGCGTTTGAGTTACCAAGAGGCATTCGTTTGAATTCGGTTAGTCCTAATCTGTTTGTAGAGTCTGCGGAAAAATATAAGGATTTCTTTATTGGATTTAATCCTGTACCTGTAGAGAAAGTGGCTAATACGTTTATCCAGAGTGCACTTGGGATTGAAACAGCCCAAAATTTCAAAATATATTAAAAGCCGGAAAGTTATATATGATTTTGATGATTACCTATCCCTAATTAATTGCAGGATGAGAAAGGTGTACATGAAATACATTTAGCTGTTAAGCATGTAGAATGATTTTTCATGAAACAGAACTGAATGAGGCCATTTGAAATATTAAAACAAAAGGAGATCCACCGAAAATCCGGTGAATCTCCTTTTGTTTGTTGTGGATGAAACAGAGGTATATTGACTATTATGGAGCAGGTAGCCCAAGAACTTCGAGCATTTCATTACGTTTGAGCGATTCGGCAATGGGGCCGTCAATGAGCCATTTCTTAGCATTGAGGACATAGACATGACCATTTTGGACAGCGGGTAGGCTTTTCCATACTTGGAGTTGCTGGATTTCATTGAGTTCATCTTTTGTTTTTTGCAACGCTTCAGCTGACCCATCTGAGCTAATGGACACGATAAACAGATAGTCTGCTTTGATTTCAGGCAAAAGTTCTACCGAGATACTGGCATTCATCCGATCCGGGTTCTCTGCCTCGAGTTTGGTAACGAGAGCATCGGGAGTGAATCCAACCTCATAACCCGCTCCTACATAACTGGAAGCTGGGAATGGCGTGGATGGAATGGAAGAGAAGAACAAACGCATATCCTTCTCTTCCAGGCGCAGGAATGCAGCTGTAGGTTTGGTCTTGGTGATATCGGCTGCAACCTTCTGAGATTCAGTTACTTGGTCTTTATTTTTTTGTAAAAGCTGTTCAGCCCGCTCTTCAATATCTAGCGCAGTAGCTACCTGCACGATAGATTCCTGCCAATTACGGCGATCATAAGTGATCGTAGGCGCGATCTTCTCGAGTTGTTCGAGAATTTTGGCATCCAAACTGGCATTGGCAATAATGAGGTCCGGATTGGCGCTGACTACAGCTTCAAAATTGAAACTTTCATTGATGGGTTCGACATCCACGCCTTGAGCTTCAAGTTGCTCATTCAGGTAATCTTGCCGACCAATAGGTGTAGCAAGTACCAGTGGTACCTCCAAGGAGAGGAGAATGTCCTCCATATTAATGGACACAATCCGTTCGGGATGTGCCGGGATTTCTTTGCTGCC
Organism: Paenibacillus sp. FSL H3-0457; assembly: GCF_037981725.1. NCBI lineage: Bacteria > Bacillati > Bacillota > Bacilli > Caryophanales > Paenibacillaceae > Paenibacillus > Paenibacillus sp. FSL H3-0457. Next base: position 360,470 of record NZ_CP150283.1, read on the forward strand.
ACTGGCGCTCTCCACAGTCTTAGTAGCTGATTCAGTGGATGAGTCGCCATCTGTCCCCGCAGCTGATTTTACGCCATCTGCAGATGGCTGCGAAGTGCTTGCAGGTGTCTGTCCACACGCAACAAGTAACATCGCGAGTATGAACAGGATCCCCGTTATTTTGACATATTGCTGTTTGTACATCATAATCCCCCTGTGTTTCTAATGATATTGATTCTCAGTACACTATATATTGTAGCGGTCTCATGTTGGGGGAGACATAGCCTTCTGTGCTATCCGGTCATGGATTAATGTGCTGAGTCCCACCAAAAAGTTTCAGGGTTTCATCGATGATCTGATCATGGGCATATGGTGAATAATCCAACCAAGGCATTTCATCAAGCAGATATACATGTTGGTTCTGCACAGGCATCAAATCTTGCCATAGCTGAGTATGTTGTAGTTTATGCCAACGTTGCTGGGATTCTGAGTCCTGGTCCACAATCAGTAACATGCGATCTCCAACCATTTGAGGCAACTCCTGGTCATCCAATGCACGATAGACTTGCCCTGGAAGCAGATCATGTGAAGGCGCCACGCCCAGGTCGTTATATAGAACAGCGCCCCCATTGCGTCGCCCGTAGATTAACAGATGACCCATCATGATATGAATAATGGAGACCGTATCCTTACCGATTAAATGAGTAAGCTGCTCTTTGGCTTGGATTACCTTGTCATCGTACTGCTCCAACCATTGCTGAGCATCTTGTTGCTGTCCCACAATGGAGGCAACTTGTATGAAGTGTTCCCGCCAGCTCAATCCTTTCCATGGGATAACGATGGTAGGCGCAATTCGCTGCAGCGTTCTTTTTAACGTATGGGCTTCGTACTCATTACAGAGTATGAGGTCAGGGCTCGCTTGCATCAACAACTCAACGTTGGTTTGCCAGATATGAGGATTCATTCGTTTGCTACGCCCCAGATGATAAGGGATATTGGAGAAAAAAAGATTCCTGTGTTGATCTCGTCGGTTATCGATCAATGCCGCATGGGGGATGATCTGTAATGCCAGCAGATGGCCAGTGGTTCCGAAGGAGAGAGCGGCAATTTTACTGCGTTTCTGTCGTTGATAGGTAGAGGGAGACACGCCAACATATTTTTTGAATTTGCGACTAAAGTAAAACTCGTCCTGAAAACCAACCTGTGAGGCGATATGTTTGATGGTTTGGCCGGGGATGAGCAGCATCTCTTTGGCCCGGTCCATGCGGATGCTATTCACGTATTCCATGGGACTGATGCCAGTGCTGTTTTTGAATACCCGCGAATAGTGCCACACACTCATGCCTGCCACTCCGGCAAGAACTTCACGAGAAAGATGCTCAGCATATCCAAGCTCAATAAGTTCAAGCGTTTGATCCAAAGCAGAGGTGTGTTCGGAATCTCCTATTGCACTTTCTTTGGGAGGAGCATACACATGGGTTAACAATTCATGCATCAAAGTCTGAATACGAAATGGACGATTTTCTTGAGGTACAGAGATGCATTCATGGAGCTGTGAGGCAATTCTAGTACATTCCTGAAAAAGTTCATGCGGTAACTCATCGGCATAAGCCGAACGAAGTAACCCTTTTTGGTATACCTCCATTACAGTAGATCCGGAAGTAGCTTTATTGATGTCGGAGAGAGGCTTCAACATATCAAAATATATCGCGATGCCCTGTAAAGGATGAACCTCATCCGTTGTATATTCTATCGCTGTTCCTGGCAGGATCAGATACATCTTGCCGAGTGTGGCATGATTCAGCCTGTGCCCAATACGAATATCAGCTTCACCACCAGTACAGATGAGCAGAAGATGTGAGTCCGCTAATACGAATGGGGCAAGAAAAGACGCTTGATCGAGAACTTCGGATGTCTTGAATCTTGCATATAGGTCACGGGTATGGTCACCGTTAGATATCAGTGGAAAGACTTGCAAAGTCACCAGAATCCCTCCTTAACTTACGATAGTAACATTACATATGATGTATTTGAGAATAATTATCAATTATCGCATATTGTCATACAAATAAGTAGTCCATATGATAATATGAAAATGAAATAGCGAAATCTGATCATTGAACCGCGTAACTTTCCACTATAAATTGAATTGATATAGGTTACCGAGTTGTAGAATAGCCAATACATAGTGTCCATCATCCAAACTGTTAAGCGAATAACCAGTAAAATCTCAACTGATGTTAATCGTAGAATTACTTAAATAACAGATCATTTAATTCACTACGCAAAAAAAGACAAGCCCTCTCCTACGGTGTCCGCAGGAAGAGGAGCTTGTCTTTTTAATTAGAGCTAGCGATTAGTATCTTTCCAGAATCGTCTGTGTTTTCAAGCCATCAGCCGGAATCAGCCAGTTGTTGTTCTCCAGCAACTGCAACAGTTGGGTACGCAGTCCGGATACGGCTACAGTATCATCGGTTTTGAAAGAAACCTCTACGATATTCTCAATACCTGTACCTGCTGCGTCACGGATCGGCCATACTTCGAGTGTAAGCTCTTGACCACTCCATGTACCTTCATATCGTTGGAATGTGATTGGACCATATGCACGGGATTGAGTCAATTGCTGCTTGCCCCAGTTGGAGGCAGACCAGTTTTTCAATTTGCCCGGAAGCTTGTCCAGTAACATGTTCAAGGCTTCTTGCTGCGAGGGAAGTTGGACTCCTGTCGCTTTGGTATCGACTTTTTTGGTGTTGGAGAAGCTCAGCGTCTGTTTGCCGTATCCCCAATCAATCTCAGCCTCGTAGTTATCATCTGATTTGTCAAATCCCTCTTGGTTAGCCAGAGTCAGCGCTGCGTTGATATCGCCATTGATCACAGGGTAGCGTTTTTTATAAGTCAATTCGTAGTTATTTTTATCATCCTTTTTGCGAAAACGTACGTTCCATCCTTGTTGATCCAATCCGAGAGCATTGGTGTCGAAGTACTCTACGTTAATGTTTCTTGGCGTGGAATTCAGGCCGAGTGTCTGAATCACTTCACTGCGTGGTGTCCCATCTGTATTCAATACAAGTTCCGGCTTGGCCAGAAACTTTACTTCATAAGCAGGAACGGCATTGGCAGCAGCTGAAGCCTGGGGTGCTCCCAGAAATGTCATTCCACTTCCCAATGTTACGATGCTCAACATCAATGAGGCGGTTACCTTTTTCCACTTTTTCAAAACCAATCACTCTCCTAATCTGGATTAACGTACAGATCCCACTTTATCGCCCGAATATATGAAAGCGATTAAAGGGAAGCGCACATTGCGTTAACCCTGCATAGATTTGATGAATGGCAAACGATAGTTTATAGCGGATCAGGGCAATCAGCCATGGAAAATGGGGAAGCCGTGACTCACCTCTCGCAGCACTTCTTTGAAGCGGTTTACCTGAACGGAAGGGTGGCGATCCTTGTTATGTACAGTATAGATATGGCGCGGTGCCTGCTCTCCCGGAATTGGAAGAACTTGAATGAGCCCGTGCTGTTCCTCCCACTGTACCGCCATCCGAGACATGAATGAGACATGCCCCCCGATTAACACGAGCTGTTTGATCGCTTCCAGGGAATCCATCTCCACGGTACTCCGCAAACGAATATCATGTTGCGCAAGCCATTGATTGGTTAGCCGCCGTGTACTGGATTCATTGCCATGTAAGGCAAAAGGAATCTGCGCGATATGATCAGGTGTTAATGCATCCTTCTGGGCCAACCCATGTTGCGGGGAACAGATTAATACCAGGTCGTCTTCACATAACGTCTCTGCTTGCAGGGCAGGGCCAACAAATGGCTCGGAAGAGATCACCCCCAGATCAATCTGATGCCGAATCAGCATCTCGCGAATAACAGGTGACGGTTTGACGGATAAGACGATACGAATGCCCGGGAATTCTTGAGAAAAGGTATTGAGTATGGTGGGCAGCAAATATGTAGCCGGTACATAGCTTGCTCCAATGTGCAGGGTGCCCCGATAGAGACTGTCATATTCCTTCACTACCCGCCTTGCCTCTTGGGTCAGAGCATTGATTTTGACGGAATAATGGAGCAGAGCTTGTCCGGCCTCCGTTAGAAAAGTCTTTCCACTACGCGATTCGAATAATCGCACGCCCATCTCTTCCTCCAATGACTTCATATGAAATGTAACGGTAGGTTGCTTGATCCCCAGTAACTCGGCCACGCTTGTCATGTGATGATGTTTGTCGATCAGTTCAACAATTTGTAATTTGATCAGATTCAATGTCCCGACACTCCTCTCACTTCTACTAGCCCCAATATATAAGATGATCTAATGTTTTTCATAAAGACGGAGAGTACAGAACCAATCTGAAGAAGCGAAGCGTTCGCCTTTATCCCCGGATTTCTCCCTTCATAAAGGGAATATAAGAAATCTGGGGATAACAGCGATCGGAAGATGGTGCTGTAATCGAAGCGACAACATGAAAATTAATTTAGTTCACCTACTATAGATTTAATCTATGAACATCAACAGAATTCATCTAAAAAGTTAATTCCAATTTTACATACAAGACATACAACTCGCGAAAGCGGACGTTAGACTGAGAACAGTGCAAGAGATCAAGTAACAGAAGACAGGCAGGGATGCTTATGAAATTAGAGATGACAGGAATTCAAAAATCATTTAATCAAACACCCGCACTGCTGCCGACAGATCTAACGCTAGAACATGGAAAGTTCACGACCCTGCTCGGCCCATCGGGCTGTGGCAAAACAACACTGCTTCGCATGTTGGCCGGGCTGGAACAGCCGGACGCGGGGGAGATTCGGGCAGATGGTCAGTGTATCTACTCTGCGGCGAAGCGGATTGACATACCAACACACAAGCGTAATCTGGGCATGGTGTTTCAGGATTTTGCATTATGGCCGCATATGACCGTATACGAAAATGTAGCGTTTGGCCTGAAGGCCGGAAAACAGAAATCTGATCTGCGGCAAAAGGTGAACGAAGCGCTTGGTATGGTTCGCCTGCAAGGCATGGAAGACCGATATCCTCATCAGCTGTCTGGTGGACAGCAGCAACGGGTTGCTTTTGCCAGAGCCGTAGCGGTCAGACCCGGTGTGATCCTGTTCGATGAACCACTGAGTGCACTGGATGCTGTACTCCGGGAAGAGATGCGGATTGAGATGATGTCACTGGTTCGGGACATGGGATTGACTGCGCTGTACGTCACACATGATCAGATCGAGGCGATGTCGATGTCGGATGAGATTGTGGTGATGCAGAAGGGTCGAATATTGCAAAAAGGAAGCCCGGAAACGATCTACTCGGCGCCAAGTGATCCGTATGTCGCTTCGTTTATCGGAAAGTCCAACTGGCTCACGCCTAATCAATCGATGGTGCGTCCAGAGCATGTCACCTGGAACAAAACAGGTCATGACGATCTGTGTTATCCGGGGACGGTACTTAGTGTCAGCTATGTAGGTGAACGTTATGAAGTACGAGTGCAGATGGAAGGGCTTGGCGTATGGACAGCCTATATGAACCAAAGGGTGCGCGTAGGGGAGCGTGTGCAGCTCTATGTAACCCCTGAACGGATATGCCGAATGGACGGTTATGACCACCCGAGTATGAAGCAGAACGAAGCGATCGCAGTGGCATATTAGATTGTTGAACAAGCACGCAGTTGGAAGCAGAAGTACACATTTTATAAGAAACCAGGGGAGATGGACGAATATGTTGGGTATGAAAACACGTAAAAAGAGCGCAATGCTGTTATTAACAGCGGTAATGAGTATCAGTTTGTTCGGATGTAGCACAGGGAACTCCACCACAGGCAACGCAGCACAACCCGCAGGTGAAGGAAACACAGCAGCAGCGGCAGAAACAACGAAACCGGCTGGTGGCAAGTTGGTCTTGTACAGTGCTGGCCCACAGAAGCTGGCGGATAACATCGTGAGCGGATTTACAGACAAAACAGGGATCGAAGTTGAGATGTTTCAGGGAACGACAGGAAAAATTCTGGCTCGTATGGAAGCTGAGAAATCCAATCCGGTTGCAGACGTTGTGATCCTGGCCTCTTTACCTTCAGCACAGGCTCTGAAAGCCGATGGACTGACTATGCCATACCCTGAAGCAGCCAATGCAGACAAGTTGAACAAGGACTGGTCGGATGCAGAGGGCAACTATTTTAGCAGCAGTGCTTCCGCACTGGGCATTGTGTATAACACCAAACTGGTATCTACACCACCAACAAGTTGGGCAGAGCTGGCTACGCCTGCGTGGAAAGATGCAGTAAACATTCCCGACCCTACATTATCAGGTTCAGCACTCGACTTCATCACAGGATACCTGAGTGCGAATGGTGAAAAAGGATGGGATCTGTTGAGCGCCTATAAAGCCAATGGTGTAGCGATGGCAGGCGCCAATCAGGAAGCACTTGATCCGGTCATTACGGGTGCCAAAAGCATCGTAGCGGCAGGTGTGGACTACATGGCGTATTCCTCCAAAGCAAAAGGCGAACCACTGGATATCGTATATCCTGAGGAAGGCACGGTAATCAGCCCAAGACCGGCAGCGATTCTGAAATCCAGTCCCAATGTAGAGAATGCCAAAGCGTTCATTGACTACCTGTTGTCCGATGAAGCTCAGAAGCTCGTTGCAGATGCCTATCTGATTCCGGGCCGCGAAGACATTGAAGCGACTAACCGTGCCAATGTGAAGGATATTCCACAGCTTAAAGTGGACTGGAACTGGATGAGCGAACATGGCGAAGAGACAGCGGCGCGTTTTTCCGAGACTTTTAAGTAAGTACTTTTGCATATGCAAAATACCGAAAGAAGAACAAGGATAGAGACAACTAGGCAAAAGGAATACCTGCTGTCTGTGGAAAGTCATGTGAGGTGAACGTAGTGAAACCTGTTGTAATGGACAACAACCGAATTTTTCGGAGAGTGGGCGTGATTCTGGCCCTCTTTCTGCTGACCATAAGTATTGGCGTGCCGCTCTTGCTCATCTTCTGGCAAAGTGTGTATCCGGACGGGCAGTGGGATTGGATGGCTCCGATTCGCACGATTACCGGTCATCATCTATCAGGTGTATTGCTGAACTCCGTCTGGCTTGGCATATGCGTTGTAGCGGTAACCACGCTGCTGGCGCTGCCGCTGGCTTGGATGATGGCGAAGACCCGAATGGGCGAGCATCGCTGGGTCGATGTAATCCTGATGATTCCGTTCATGACTCCGCCGTATATCGGATCGATGGGCTGGATTCTGTTTATGCAAAAAGGGGGATATCTGCAGCAATGGGTGCCCTCATCTGCGGGCTGGAGTGAGCTGTTCTTCAGCTTCTGGGGCATGGTGCTCATCATGAGCTTGCACCTGTTCCCGTTCCTGTATCTGCTGCTTCGAGATGCGTTGATCCGCATCGGTGGCAATCTCGAAGAAGCGGGAGCTGTGCACGGTGCACGTGCAGGATACCGTTTCAGACGTATTATTTTACCCTTATTGTTGTCGTCCTACGGCATGGGGATCATGCTGGTCTTTGTCAAAACGATTGCGGAATTCGGAACTCCGGCAACCTTCGGGCGCAAGATTGGCTATTATGTCATGACCTCCGAGATCCATAAGTACATCTCCAGTTGGCCGATTGACTTCGGCAAGGCGACTTCGCTGGCATCGGTGCTGTTGTCCGTCTGTCTGGTGATGTGGTATATGCAGTCTGCCATGAGTCGAAAGTTCACGTATCGTCTGGTCGGTGGCAAAGGGCAACGTTCGAAGCGATATTCTCTTCGTGGCGGAGCAGGATGGTTATGCGGGGTGTATCTTGCGATTCTGTTGATCCTGTCGATAGGTATCCCGTATTTCTCCATCATTGCCGCTTCGACCATGAAGTTACGGGGATCGGGAATTGCATTTGATAATCTGACCTTGGATCATTACAAAGAGCTGTTATCTTGGGGATCGGTGAGCATGAAGGCCATCGGGAACAGTCTCGGTCTATCCCTTGCGGCTTCAACGGTCGCTGTTATTATCGGAACTGGATTTGCGCTGGCGATCGGCAGATCATCTTCATTCATGCAGCGTGTGATTGACTTGTTCAGTCTGTTGCCTAATACGGTGCCCGGCATCGTGATGGTCGTGGGTCTGATTCTCTTCTGGAACTCACCTTGGATGCCAGTCACGTTGTATAACACCTACGGCATGGTTGTGCTCACGTACGTTGTGCTCTTCTTGCCTTACACCGTGCAGTATGTAAAATCGAGCTTTACCCAGATTGATGGAACATTGTTCCAGGCTGGGCAAGTATTTAGCGGAAAGCCGCTGTATATTCTGCGGCGAATCCTGATCCCGCTGATCCTGCCCGGCATGTTGGCCGGCTGGATGATGACCTTTACGATTGCTACCCGGGAGCTGGTAGGTTCGTTATTGATTCTTCCGCCGTCGATGCAGACGTCGGCTACGTATATTTTTGCCCAGTTTGAACAAGGTCAGGTGTCGTTGGGAATGGCAATGGCTGTTGTGACTGTAGGCATGACGGTGCTGATGCTGCTTGGAATTGAACTGCTGAATTCAAAGAGAAAGTGGAATGCATCATGATCAAACTGAACGTATGGGGCGGTGCAGGGGAACACGGACGTTCCGCCTATCTCCTGAGCGGGAGCCAGTTCCACCTTTTGCTGGATTGTGGTGTGAAAAAAGAAGGCACGGGCGAGTATCCGATGATTGACCCGGAGATTGTCCCGCAACTGGATGCGGTCCTGTTGTCCCACGCCCATGAGGACCATTCGGTCGCTATCCCTTTACTGTATAAGTTGGGCTACCAGGGTGAAGTGTGGACGACGAGGGAGACGAGGGCGCAGCTGCGTACGTATTTTGCCAACTGGCGTAGGTTTGTAGAGCGTGTAGGGGAAGAACTTCCTTATGATGAAGCAGATGAGCAAGCTATTCGTTATCGGTATCTGGAGGACGAGGTTGTATCCCAAACCTGGTTCGAACCCATTCCTGGAGTAAAAGTGATATGGGGCCGGAGTGGACATCTGGCTGGATCGGTGTGGTTTGGGGTTGAAATGGAAGGCAAGCGGATTTTTTATTCCGGGGACTACACGTCAGAATCGATGCTTTTACAGGAGGATTGTCCAGCGGAGGCGTTCTTACGGGAAAACATGATTCGTGAAGATACGTTGTTCGATACTCCGAGCAGTGAACAGTGGGGCGCGGAGGAACTAATCGTTATAAACAGTAGGCAAAAGGCTGGAGAACTCATAACGTCACCAGATCAGAAATCTGTTGCATCAGAGACATCGTCAAGCACACTCGTATCCATGGAGATACCCATGAAGCAGAGAAATTTCACATCCAATGGAGCAGATGGAGCAGTCAGAGCAGGCAGAGCAAACGTAGCAGACGCTGCGCCAATATCTTCCGTCGGGCTGGTAGATCTGGCGATCGTTGATGCGGCCTACGGTACGGACCAGGATACACAGGCCGACAAACTGGAACAGCTTGAACGAGCCATTCGCCAGACGATTGCTCAAGGTGGAAAGGTGCTCTTACCTATGCCTGTCGTAGGGCGTGGACAGGAGATCATACTGTGGGCACAGCAACAATTCCCGGCTATTCCAATCGTAGTGGAACAAGGGCTGGTGGACGGTATGAAGCAGCTTATGCATGTTCCGTATTGGTTGAGGGAGAAGGGAGAGCATGTCATCGGAAGTTCGTTGAAGGACGAAATCGATTGCTTTCTGACCGGACGAGGATGGCATCTACCTACAACCACCCAAGAGCGGGAACAACTGTTGGAACATCATGCTGCTTCGCTATGGTTCATTCCGGACGGCATGATGCAGTCCTCGCTTGCTCGTTGGTACTATAGTCAATTATCGGAAAGGAAGGAGAATCTGATTCTGCTCACTGGGCATGTTGCTCATGGTACATTTGCTGATAAGTTGCTACGGGTTCCTGACAAGTATGGCGTGTGTGATGTGCGGAAAATACGTTATAAAGTACATCAGGGCTGGAAGGATGTTGAACGGATGCTGCATCAGGTTCCAGCAAGGCATACGGTCCTTGTGCATGCTGACCGGGGAGAGACGGACCGATTAAAAGAAGGTTTGCTCAGAAATAGCCCGTCACCGAGAACAGTGATACATTCACTGTCTGCTGGTGACGAGCTATATGTGTGAATTGTGCATGAATCGAATTGATGCGTCAGATTGGAACGTCCCTGGGGACGTTCTTTTTCCATTGTTGTCTGATCATTTAGGGTTCGCGATGAATGGGGTGTTCCAGTTCGGCATGACCCATCAAACTATCAACGGCTTCACCATCCACCAGTATATCTAGACTCTTCACTTCATCAAATTGAAACATCGTTGTTGTTAAAGCTTCCAATGCGAGCAATTCTCCACTGGTACCGAGGTTGGCTTCAGCGGGGATATGAACATCCAAAGTCACCGTACCCTCAGCATATTGGACAGAGAGCAATTCCACCTGCTCCCAGAGGGAAACAAGCTCTGAATCGGTGTTCGTTTGCAACGCTGCAAATGTTTTTTCATATTTTTCGGAGTCATCCTTGTACTCAATTTCCTGCTCTGTTTTCTCTAGCTCAAGTACCTGAGAGTCTGCCAAATATACATCGACGACTTGTGTATTCATTGTGCCCAGATCCACCTCCGTTTCGGATGGGTTTGGTGCCTGCACCTGTCCTCCCTGAACAGCAGGTTCATTCGAACCGGATTGGCTCACTGGCTTCTGGGCACATCCAACTCCGATAAGGATCAAGCATGATAATATAAGTGCACAACCTAGCTTCTTATTCAAAGAATCACTTCCTTCATCTGATTTATTTGATGATTTATAGGCCCAAATACTCCTTGATTCCATCGGCTATCGCTTGAGCGGCTTTCATCTGAACAACTTCGGACGACATCAGTTCTTCATCGAGCACATTACTCAAGAATCCCACTTCCAAAAGCACTGCAGGCATGGTCGTGTCTCGGATTACTTCCAAGTTGCCATTTTTCACACCACGATCTCTGAGACCCATGGCTTTCACCAAACGTTGATGAATGATAGTGGCTAATTCCTTACTATTACTGCGTTGATAATAATATGTCTCTGTACCTGTGGCTTGGGGGGCGGACTTCACGCTATTGCCATGGATAGATACAAATACATCCGCATTTAATTGATTGGCGAGTTGAACACGCTCAGGGCGGGTCGGATAGGTATCACCTTCACGAGTCATCACCAATTCGATATTAGGTTCATTGAGCAGCAGGGCTTGTACTTTGTGAGCTAATGCCAAATTGTATTCCTTTTCGGGTTTGTTCGTGATGCTGATCGTCCCTGGATCACTGCCACCGTGTCCTGGATCGATGACCACAACCTTGCGTCCTGAGTCGCCTACTGGAGTGACTGGAGCAGGTGTGACATTGTCACCCGCAACATTCAGATCAATAATCAGTTTGTCGGCAATCACGTTCTGGTTGTACTGGACATTCTTCACATTATTCAATTCTACGACAATGCGAACTTGTGCCGGTTCTCGTTTGAATAGTGAATATCTCACTTCCGTCACATTGGGATAACCGCTCACATCCAACTTGCCATTGAGTCCTTGATCCAGCGGCTGGGAGATATCACCAAAGGTGGCTCCGGGCAAGTCCACAACCAGACGATCAGGGTACTTGAGGGTCGTTACTATTGGCTGAACGGTCCCATCGGTGGATAAAACGAGCTGATTATTGGCAAATTGGATATCGGTAACCTGAGCGGTAGAGCTTGAATCCCCTTTTCCAGGACTATTTCCTGGTTCAATAGCAGGTTCCTTACTGGTGTTTGTTAAGTATACGATCTTATCTTGATTGTTCCATCTCACCTTAAGCCCCATCTGTTCACTAACAAATCGAATGGGAACCACCAGCGTTTTATTCAAAATCTGCGGTGCTGTGTTCAAAGTGACTTGTTTGTCAGCAACCATGGCTTGCTTTTGATCGACGGTTAGGGAAATCGTCTGTTGATCTTGCTGAATTTTTACAGTGCGTGCTTGTTGGTTCCAATCGACTTTGAATTTCAAATTTTCGGCAACGACACGAATCGGGATCATCACGTTTTTATTGATAATCGTCACCTGTACATCACTTGGGAGGACTAATTCCTCTCCATCCATAAAGATTTTCGACGTGCTTGCAGCGGCATTTCCCTGATTAGGGAGCAAAACGAGTAAGAATAGACTCAAAAACAGTAGTAAAATGGTTTTCTTCATTATGCACCTCGACTAATATTAGATCATTTTCTTAATTCCAAAATATCCCTACATAATATAAACGGTAAAAATGTAAAAATGTTTCTCTTCTGATATCTAATTATCAATTGATGGAAGAAAACATGATGTGTGATCGCAAATGGGATGAATATTTCTCTTTATATTTTTAATGATGTAATTAAATTTCATATAATGTTTGACTTGTGAAATTTAATATCATATACTGGGTGAAATTATGGCAGGATGACGTGTTCATCGGGTCTTGCAGGAGGTTGGAAGTGGATGGATACAGGCAGCTATCCGATGTGGGAGAAGTATCGTTTGAAGCAGGAGCATCTGGTCATCGGACTAATGTCAGGAACGTCACTTGATGGAACTGACGCGGCACTGGTGCGTATTCAAACCGATATGAGCGGGGCATTACAGCAGATAGAGCTGGTTGATTTCGTCTGTGTGCCGTATTCGAATGGATTGAGAGACGTACTGATCCGGTTATGTTCACCGGGGACGGCGCGTGTCGACGAGCTGACAGCCGCGCACTTTGGTGTATCGGAGTGGTATGCGCATAGCGTTACGGAACTGATGCAGTCTGCCGGTATCTCAACGCAGCAGGTGGAAATGATTAGCATGCATGGACAGACGGTATGGCATGCTCCTGTAGCATCTGCATTTCCAGGGCCAACGGGAGCAAGTATTGATGTGGTATCGACATTGCAGATCGGTGAATGTGCTGTCGTTCGAGAACGGACAGGACTTCCAGTGATTGGCAACCTGCGGGCAAGGGATATGGCCGCTGGTGGGGAAGGTGCCCCGCTTACGCCTTATGCGGATGCTCTGATGTTCCGTAGCCCGACGGAAGGACGGCTGGTGCAGAATATCGGTGGCATTGGCAATGTGACGGTGCTTCCCTCCGAGTCTTCTACCGAAGGTATTTCGGCATTTGATACGGGACCAGGGAATATGGTGATGGACGCCATTGTGCGGCAGGCAACGGATGGGCGGCAGCATTATGATCCGAATGGAAGTATTGCCGCACAGGGAAAGGTCGATCAGGGTCTGGTAGACCTGTGTTTGGAGGATGAGTATTTCAAAAGACTTCCACCGAAAAGTACCGGGCGAGAAGTATATGGAGCCGCGTATGCAGTGAGACTGATGGAGATGGCCGCAAAGCGTTCCTTATCTCTTGAAGATACGCTGGCTACTGCCACCTGTCTGACCGTGGAAACCATCGTGCGTGCAGTGAAGGATTTTATCCTGCCCAAGGTGAAAATATCGGCCATGCTCGCGTGCGGTGGTGGCACTTCCAATGCCACGTTAATGGAGATGATCCGTCAGAGACTACCGAAGGATATCCGTTTGGAACGAACGGCAGATTATGGTATACCCGATGATGCTCGGGAAGCCATTGGATTTGCTTTACTTGGCCATGAGGCACTTATGGGAAGAACCAATACACTCCCGGCAGTAACCGGCGCGAAACACGCCGTAATCTCGGGCAATCTCACACTTTAGTGAGACCTGAATTTAATATGAGTTCAGTTATGGAAGGGCGAGGAATTCGATTAGACGCGAGTGGAATTATAAGATAAAATGCTTGTACATGAATGCAGTACGGAAAGGAGGAGCGAATGGAAGGCATGAAAGGTGGACTTGTGCGTTTACGCGCATTAATGGATGACTTGACCCCGTCCGAACGGAAGATCGGAGCTTATATTCTCGATCACCCACAAGAAACTGTTCAATCCTCGGTGGCCCAGTTGTCTGAACGGAGTGGAGGCAGCCCAGCTGCCATTATCCGTCTCTGTAAATCACTGGGTGTAACGGGTTTTCAGGAGCTGAAGCTGAAGATTGCCGGAGATTTGCAGACGAGTGAGCCATATCAATATACGGAGATTCGTCCCCAGGACTCCATGGAGAGCATTATTCAGCATGTGTCCGCAAACAATATTCAGTCGGTGAAGGATACGGTTCATATTCTGGACCCACGTCTGGTAGAAAAAGCCGTGGACGTGCTTCATCAGGCAAACCGAATCTTTTTCTATGGAGTAGGGGCCTCCAACCTGATTGCGCTGGATGCACATTACAAGTTCATGCGAATCAATCGCACAAGCTTTTCGTTCGCCGATCCGCATATGCAGATTTCGTCCGCAACGACGCTTCGTGAGGATGATGCGGTGGTATGTATCTCGTATTCAGGGGAGACTTCGAACGTAATCTCCTGTCTCAAGCATGCTCATGATGGTGGTGCAGCGACAATCAGCATTACCAAGTGGGGCAGCAATACACTCAGTAGTATGGCGGATGTACCTCTGATGATTACTTCTACCGAAAGTGATATTCGGAGCGGAGCAACTTCGTCACGGATTGCACAGCTGAACGTGATCGATATTTTGTATCTGGCGATTGCCAGTCGGGATTACAACCAGTCGGTGGAATATTTGGAGAAGAGCCGACAGGCTATTCTGGAGCACAAGTGAAGTAAAACCATATGAATCCCTTTCTGTTTATGCAGGAGGGGATTTTTTGACGGATTATATCCGCTTTTAGAATAAAAAAATAAAAAAAAGAGCCCGGACTAATGTCGGGCTCCTCTCTTTCAACCTCTAATAATACCCCCTGTACGGCTCAGGAAGGCCCCGCAATGGCGCTACGGACAAAACCGTCAGCCAGATCAAGCCTGTGCTGAGCTTCTGTTACGTCCACGCCTGCCATCAGCATGACGATTGCCGTTTTTACATGACCGTCTGCACCGGTAAAAGCCTCTTCAATATCCGCTTCATTCGCTCCGGTTGCCAGATGTATCATGCGTTTGGCCCGATGGACAAGCTTTTCGTTCGAAGGGTTCAGATCAACCATGAAATTACGGTAAACCTTGCCCAGACGAATCATGGCGGTAGTGGTGAGCATGTTCAGAATCATTTTCTGGGCGCTGCCTGCCTTCATACGTGTTGAACCCATGACAACCTCTGGGCCGACAACAGCCTCAATGCTCACATCAGCCAACAGGGTCATCGGCGTGCCTGCATTATTGCTCAGGCTGATCACCGTAGCCCCGATCTCCTTGGCGTGCCTCATCGCACCCAGCACATACGGCGTTCGTCCACTGGCTGCAATGCCAACCACAACATCGTTTTTGTCTAAGCCATGTTCATCAAGGTCGGCAGCTCCCAACTCCTCATTATCTTCAGCACCTTCAACCGGGTCCTTCACTGCCCGGAATCCCCCTGCAATAATACCCTGCACCATGGATGGCGGGGTTCCGTAGGTAGGCGGGCATTCCGAAGCGTCAAGTATTCCTAATCGTCCACTGGTACCTGCGCCTACATAAAAAAGCCTGCCGCCAGACTGAAATGCCTCCAAGATCCGATCCGCAGCTTGAGCAATGACCGGAATGAGGGGCTGAATGAGCTCCGCAATCCGTTGATCTTCCTTATTAATGAGCTCCATAATTTCTGCCGAAGGCAATTCATCTATATGATCCGTTAGTGGATTGGGTTGTTCTGTTAGTAGTGAATTCAGCATGTGATTCATCCGTATGGCCTCCTTCTCTCTTTTAAAATGATTCATTCAGGGAACGGCGTTGTCTTGCCAGTTGTGCTGCGCCAACCGCTGGAGCGGGGGCATCTTCACGATATACAAAGTCCAACTCTCCATAATATTCAGATAACTTGTGAATAAATGTATTTCGGAAAAGTACAGCGTATCGAAACAGTGATCCGGACAGGACAACCGGAGTGGATGCAAATTCGGGATGACGGGCAACCAGCGCCTTGGCGGTATCCGCCAATTGTGAGGCTTCGTCGATGATCAGTGCCCGGGCGACCTCATCTCCGAGTTCAGCTGCTCCTATAGCTAAGCGGGCGATGGATGCGGTCTCGGTTTTGCCCCAATCCGTCTGATACACTCGCGTCTTTAACTCCGATATATCCCGAAGGTTCAGATTCTTTAGAAGAAGCGGGGTTAAACAGGTTGGAGGAAGAACACCGTCATAACTCTGCATAACCACTTGGAGTGCACGTTGCCCAATACGATAGCCGCTCCCCTCATCTCCGAGCAGATGACCCCAGCCTCCTGCACGGTATCGCTCGCCTTCCCGCGTAAATCCGTACACGATGGACCCTGTTCCAGAGATGCATAATACACCGTGCGTATGTCCGAGAGAGGCCATCAGAGCAATCTCTCCTTCGGATACAACCCAGACTGGACAACCTTCTGATGCCTGTTGATTACGACTCTTCATATAGTTATTTACTGCTTTGGCTACAAGTTGCCGTTCTTGGATCGTATCTACACCTGACATACCAAGGCATATACCCTCACAATTTGTCGATAAATCACTTATTAGATTAAATAGCTGTTCCAGCACTCGTTGCAGTTCGGAAATGGCCTGTTCAGTGGATACGCTGTGAGGATTCGTGGGACCGCCGCTGAGTCGGGCGAGAATTTCACCAGATTCAGAAATGATTGCTGCATCAGTATTGGTACCGCCTCCATCTATGCCTACATATACTCGCAAAGTGGCTCACCTCGCTTGCTTGGGTTTTCTTTTTACATAGTATAGTTGCATGAAAAGAAAAAGTAAAATTAAATTTTATAATAAAAAATAATGTTGAATTTTTATTTTACAACTCATATAATGAATTCAATCTACAATTTTGGAAGGAATTAATACTGTTAATGTCAATTAAGTTGACGTTAATATTGCATTTAAGAGATTTAGCCTGCGACTGGCAGGCCCAATCTACAGGGGAGGTGCTTTTCCTTACTGCCGCGTGTATAGGTGGATTGCGTTTGAAGGCCGAACGATCACAAAGGGGTAGCATGGTTAGGCAATGAAAGAATCGGATGATGACATGCAAAGGAGATGAAGGGATGAAAAAGAAGGGTCTGGTATGGGCAATGTTGTTGATGATGGTCTGGGTTACAGCCTGTGGGAATAGCGGAGGTGCTGCTTCGGATGACCCGAATGCCGATGATACGGTAACGGTATGGACCTATCCTGTACATGGCACATATGAAGATGAACTGAAGGATCTAATCTCTGATTTCAATAAAGAACACCCGAACATTACCGTGAAGACGGAAATTCTTTCCTGGGCGGAAGGGCCCAAAAAATTCGATGTCGCTCTGAACGCAGGTAACCCGCCGGATCTTTATTTTCATAGCGTAGACGGCACATATGTGAATACGGGATTGGCACTTGAGCTGGACAGCTACCTGACACCTGAGATCAAGGACGACTACCTGCCAGGTACGCTGGATTTAGGCCAGATTCAGGGGAAACAGTATGGACTGCCTTTGTATCAATTCCAATGGGCTTGGGGTGGCAACAAACGCATTCTGGAGGAAGCAGGCATTGATTGGAAGTCCATTCAACAAAATGGCTGGACCTGGTCCGAATTCAACGATGCTGCTGCCAAGCTGACCAAAACGCTGGATGGCGGGGCCAAGCAATATGCACTGGTTACCGATGGAACCTCGCTTGACTTCATTGAAATGCTGTCTCGTAACAACGGGATGATCGATGTTCTTGATAAAGACGGCACGTTCCAATGGAATGATGGTCGCATTCTGGATACCCTCTCTTTTATCAAAAACCTGATGGATCAAGGGTATATGCCGAAGGAAACGGCGGCTCTCGCTCCAGCGAAACGGACGGATATGTTCTACGCGGGGGAAACGGCGATCATCTCTAAAGCGATTCCTTATTATGATGTGATGATTCAGAACCGCAACAAGGACATCGATGATGGCAAGGTGCAGGGAGAGAAGATTGATTTTGTCCTGTTGCCTGTACCACATAATGATGATCAACCTGCGGCCACAACGATGGGCGGCGAAGGGTATGTAGCCTTCAAACAGAAAAAGGACAAGGGCGAACAGCATGCTAAAAATACGTTCCTGGTGATGGAGGCGCTTAGTGGTGCCAAAGCAGGGAACTCGGCCAATGAACTGGCGCTTCCATTCGTAAGACAGTCCCAGGTGGATCTGTTTAAAGGAAAAGAGCTTGGTCAACCGGATAATCTGGCTGCTGCAAAAGTCATGGCAGAAAATATCGCCATGCCGGTTGTACTTGAACTGGATATCGACAAAGCATCTCAGCAAAAACAATTCAAGGAACAGGTTGTGAAGCCTAATATTCAGGCGCTGTTCTCGGGTGAAAAATCACCGGAGCAGATCGCAGAAGACTTCAAGAGCAGAGGCCAGCAGATGTTTGGACAATAACTCGGACAATCAAACATAACGTAAAACCACACTGATTAGGAGAGGAGGATTCGCTATGCAGACCGCCCTTGCGCCAAAATCGTCAGTGCCCCGGACTTCCCGGGTTGCCCGGTTTTGGCGAGACTACGGGTGGGCGTATTTGTTTATTTTGGCGCCTGTCCTGCTGTTTCTCATTTTCACACTGTATCCCGTTCTGACGGCTCTTGTGATGAGCTTCCAGAAATACAATATTATGAACTCGACGTGGGTTGGATTGGATAACTACGAGCGTTTGGTGAAGGATGAGACATTCTGGAAGTCGATTAAAAATACAGTCATCTTCACCGTAGGCACAGTCCCGGTCAATATTCTCATTACATTTGTACTGTCCTATTTCATCTATCAAATGAAAAGCAAATGGCAGACATTTTTCAAAGCTACCATGTATCTGCCTGCGGTAGCCTCCGGGGTGACCATCTCCATTGTATGGCTGGCGATCTTTGACCCGACGGATTCAGGACTGCTTAACCGTTTCCTCGGTCTGTTCGGCCTGGATCCGGTGATCTGGCTGGGCCAGTCGGGAACGGCACTCTTTTCCCTCATTCTGATGAACTGGCTTGGATCGCACGGAGCGGGCATTATTCTGTATCTGGCAGCCATGGGTGGTATTCCGAAATCGCTGTACGAAGCGGCGGATATTGATCATGCCAGCGGCTGGACCCAGTTCAGCAAGATTACATGGCCGCTGCTCAAACCAACGACGCTGTATCTGCTCGTCACGGGTGTCATTACATCCTTCCAGGTGTTTATCTCGGTATATCTGATGACACAGGGTGGACCAAACTTTGCGACAACTACAATCGCTTATCTGATCTATGAGACGGCATTCAAGTTCTATGAATTTGGATTGGCTTCGGCCCAGTCGTTTGTATTGGCGATTATCATCATTGTCATCTCCGTCATTCAGTTCAAATATTTCTCCAGCGATATTGAGTATTAGAGGTAGTTCAAAACACGAACTATTAGAGCACGTTGCATTAAGCATCCGGGGGTGAATGAAATCCATGAAATCAACACAGAAAAAGATCCTGCTCGTTGTTGCATCCATTCTGCTGGTGGTCTGGGCGCTGGTGACGGTCATTCCGATGTATTGGATGCTCGTTGGTTCGGTGCAAGATAGTGCAATGTCGGCTTCGTTTAAACCACAGATGATTCCGGAGCAGTTATCGTTATCACCATATGAGCGCTTTTTTGCCAAAACTGATGCCTGGCGCTGGCTGTACAATTCGCTGCTTATCTCGATCATTCTGACCGTAACAAATGTATTCTTCGCCTCCCTGGCGGGATATGCGTTTGCCAAACTGAAGTTTCCGGGTAGTCAGGCGGTATTCTGGACTTTGCTTGGGACCATGATGATCCCGGCACAGGTGACGCTGATTCCTTTGTACATTCTGATGGTCAACGTGTTTGATCTAGGGGATACGTATACGGCCATTATTCTGCCTGCTGCCGTTAGCGTAGGGAACATATTCCTAATGAAACAGTTCATGTCCACGCTGCCCACATCGCTGATTCATGCGGCACGTATCGATGCATGCAGTGAGTTCGGCATCTTCTGGAAAGTCATTCTGCCGATGGCAAAGCCGGGAATCGCGGTGCTGGCCATATTCACGTTTGTGGCTTCGTGGAATGAATTCTTCTGGCCGTTCCTCATTACCAATTCCAACGAGATGCGTACCATTCAGGTGGGGTTGGCCTCGTTTGTATTTGCCGAATCAACGGACTTTGGCGCGATGATGGCAGGGGCAACAATAGGTGCGCTGCCAATGATCATTCTGTTTTTCTCACTGCAACGTTATTTCCTGCAGGGCATTACGATCGGTGCAGTTAAAGGTTAATTCCAATATATGTTCAACTAAACATTTACACTATAACGGAGAGGACAGAAATAACCTGAAGAAGCGAAAGCGTTCGCCTAAAAGCTTTCTGAAAGAAAGCTACATCGGAAGCTTAAGCTATCACCGGATTTCCCCTTTTATAAAGGAATCAAAGAAATCTGGGGATAACAGCGATCGGAAGGTTGTTCTGTCATCGGAGTGCCAGTGTAAGGATTCGTTAGTTGAACTTATATAGTTCAGGACAAGCGACAACGTAAAGGGGGATCTACCTATGGCACGCGTGGAGTTTCGCCAAGTGCGCAAAGAATTCAAAGACGATCATAAAGGAACGTTCACGGCTGTGGCCGGCTCGGACTTTGTTATAGAAGATAAGGAATTCGTAGTGTTTGTGGGTCCTTCGGGCTGTGGCAAGACAACGTCACTGCGGATGATTGCCGGACTTGAAAAGCAAACAAGCGGTGATATTGTGATCGGTGACCGGCTAGTTAACGATCTGCATCCGAAGGATCGCGATATCGCGATGGTGTTTCAGGATTATGCACTCTATCCGCATATGACCATCCGCGAGAATCTTTCCTTTGGCCTGAAAAACCTGAAAAAGCCAAAGTCCTACATTGATGAACAGGTGCAGAATGCGGCCTCCATTCTGGGACTAGAAGCGATGCTGGAGCGCAAACCACGCGAGCTGTCTGGTGGTCAGCGCCAGCGTGTTGCGGTGGGACGGGCGATCGTCCGTGATCCGCAGGTGTTTTTATTCGATGAACCACTGTCCAATCTGGATGCCAAGTTGCGGGTACAGATGCGGGTGGAGTTGGGTGAGCTGCATAAACGTCTCGGTGCCACGATTGTGTACGTGACGCATGATCAGGTAGAAGCCATGACACTTGGGGAACGCATCGTGGTCATGAATCATGGAGATATTCAGCAGGTGGCTTCACCGAAAGAATTGTATGCGAGTCCGCGGAATATGTTTGTTGCCGGATTTATCGGTTCCCCGGCGATGAACTTCATCGATGCCCGGATTGAAGGCACGCAGGTTGTCGTGGACGGTGCATCATTCACCTTGCCAGAAGATGTACTCGCTCGTCTTCAGAGTCATCAAGGCAAGCCGGTGATTATGGGTCTGCGTCCAGAGCATATTTTTGGTGATGATGTCGCTCCGAATATCCCGACAGACCATATGCTGCAGGCACGAGTTCAGGTTGTAGAACATCTGGGCTCCGAGAATTTGGTATATTTCCATTCCGGTGCCCGTACTGTTACGGCCAAGGTTCACCCGGAAACACATGCTTATGTAGGTATGGACAAAAATTTTGTGCTGGACCTGCGTAAGGCGCACTTTTTCGATCCAGAGACGGAGCTTGCGATAGGACGTGAGTAAGAGACGATGCCTGGTGAAGAAGGAACGGTGAGAAAGGGGAGAATAAAAATGCGTAAGCTGAGTGAAGTATTGATTAAGTCGGGCGCGGAAATCTATCGGGATATTATTTCGGTGGCCTTGTACAGTGTCGTTAGTTCCATCGTATTGGTTCCCATTCTGATGTTTGCTCCGCTGCCGATCGCTATACTGCTTCTGGCTTTGATGTATATGCCCATCCTGTTCGGTGTTTGTTATGCCGTACATCACAGATTGGAACGTAAGGAACGGCGCAATGGACTTAAGGATATCTGGGTCGGAACATTGAAGGGAATAATCCCGGGAGGCTCGGTGGGTGTGCTTTTCGCAGTGCTTGGCTTCATTCTATGGTCAACTTGGTGGTATTACGGTGGACAGGGTGGAATTACAGGTACAGCAGTGGGTGTATTCCAGACGTTCTTTGTTCTCATGGCGCTGATGTCACAGTTCTATACCTGGCAGCTTTTTTTACAAAAAAACATGGGCATCGTTCAGGCGATGGGGGAAAGTGTAAAGCTGTTCTTCCGTCACCCTGGGTACACGATGGGCGCTTGTTTTCAGGCCATGTGCCTGACGGCTCTGCTGATGCTGACTGTCGTTGGTTTCGGAGCGCTGTTTGGAGGTATGTTTGCCATCTATCAGCATAAGGTTGCTCTTAATGTGTTGGAGCCTGAAGAAGAGCCTGTCGTAACAGGTGGTAATGATCACCAGCATACAGGCTGGGTCAGCCAGGGGAATGTGTGATGGGTCAGTTGAATGGGACCGAGCAGATCCCGGCTGTAAAAGCGGGAGTTGATCTTCTGTCCAGAGGGTTATCGCATCCATGGATAACGGGTAATCGAATCGGTCTAATTACAAACCCGACTGGTATTACAGCGGATTTTGTATCGACAATAGATGTGTGCGCCGGACTGGCTAATACCGAGCTTACAGCGCTCTATGCCTGTGAGCACGGACTGTCTGGAGAGCTTCAGGCGGGTGTCAGATTCGGAGACATGTTTCATCCACGTCTGGACATTCCGGTGTTCAGCCTGTATGGAGATTACAAGAAACCTACACCTGCAATGCTGGCTGGAGTGGATACGGTGCTGTTCGACATTCAGGATGTGGGCATCCGTTATTACACGTATGCCTCAACCTTGTTCCATATGATGGATGCCTGTGCTGGAGCAGGCAAACGTATACTGATTCTGGACCGTCCCAATCCGCTCGGTGGAAACGTTGTGGAAGGCGGTGTGTTGAACGCGGGGTATGAATCACTCGTTGGCGCTTGGCGTGTACCTGTACGTACCGGATTGACGGTAGGTGAACTCGCACTGATGGTCAACAGCGAGATGGATGTACCTTGCGAATTGGACGTGGTTGCCATGGAAGGATGGCAGCGCTCCATGGAGTTTGCGGATTGTGGTCTTCCCTGGATGTTACCCTCTCCCAATATGCCCACGCTGGACAGTGTGCGGGTATATGCGGGTACGTGCCTGTTCGAAGGCACTAATGTATCGGAGGGAAGGGGCACAACCCGCCCATTCGAGTGGATAGGGGCACCCTGGGTTGACGGTGAACGTTTGGCGGAACGATTTCGGGAATACAAGCTGGAAGGTGTGCATGTGCATCCAGTTTACATGTCGCCAACATTCTCCAAACATGCAGGTGAGCTGTGTGGTGGTGTAAGGATTTTTGTAACGGACAGCCGGAAATTTCGGGCGGTAGAGACAGGGTTAGTGCTTTTGCATGAACTGGTGTCACTCTATCCGGAGCAATTCTGCTGGCTGGAGCCGCCAGAGCCAGGTTCAAGGTACTTTATCGACCTGCTGGCAGGGGGGAAGGAAGTCAGGGAAACGATTCATGACCGCGCGGAATTCGTTCGTTTAATGGATGCGTGGAATGTACAGGCAGCGGAATGGAAGGAGCGGCGAAAGCCGTTTTTGTTATATCAATGAATGGATGTTTGCTATCGAAGGGAGGCATGAAATGAGTGGGCCAAAAGAGTTATACCAGTCGAAGCTGAAACAGATGACCTTGCGTGAGAAAATCGGGCAAATGCTTCTTTGCGGCTTTCATGGCACTGAAGCTGCTGGCGATGTGGAATCCTTTCTCCGAATGTATCCAATCGGTGGCGTAATCTATTTTGCTCGCAACGTTGAGTCGCCAGAGCAGGTAGAGCGGTTATCGTCAGGGTTACAGCAGATTGCCAAAAGCAGCGGTAATGTGCCGCTCTGGATATCCATTGATCAGGAGGGCGGCATGGTTGCACGAATTACCGAAGGAATCGCCTTGATGCCTGGACCAATGGCCATTGCCGCTGCCGGTTCCATTGACGATGCATATCAGGCGGCATATATCAGTGGGTTGGAGCTGAAGGCCATGGGCATTAACATGAACTTTGCTCCGGTATTGGATGTGAACAATAACGCGGCCAATCCGGTCATCGGAGTGCGATCATTCGGCGAATCTCCACAATCGGTTGCAGAATATGGGGCCAGAACCATTGCGGGAATACAGGACGCTGGAATTGCAGCGACAGCCAAGCACTTCCCGGGGCATGGGGATACGGATACCGATTCCCATCTGGACCTCCCGATCATCACTCATGATCGTGAACGGGTAGAGCGCCTGGAGTTGATTCCATTCCGAGCCGCTATCGCCGAAGGTGTCGATGCCATGATGTCGGCGCATATTTATTTCCCTGCGCTGGAGCCAGAGCGTCTGCCCATAACGCTATCACAAACCGTATTAAGCGGTCTGCTTCGCCAGGAACTGGGTTATGAGGGCATGATCGTGACAGATTGCATGGAGATGGATGCTATTGCCGTTAACTATGGCACTGTCGATGCAGCCGTAATGGCGGTAGAGGCCGGGGCAGATCTGGTGTTAATTAGCCATACGGCTAAGCTTCAGGCAGAGGCATTTGAAGCATTGTTAGCAGCTGTGAGGAGCGGGCGGATTAGCGAGAGACGTATTGATGAGTCGGTGAATCGCTTGCTGATGTACAAGGCGAAGCGTGGTTTACTGGAGAGTGGAATGGGCGGTGCAGGTGATGAGGAAGTGTATGGCGTAGTATCGAATGCATCATTGCCAAAGGCATCAAACGCTCCTGCTCTATCCAGTTGGTCGGAGCGCAACAATTCTTTACACCAAGAGGTTGCCCGCCGTATTAGCGAGAACAGTATCACACTGGTGCGCGATCAGCTGAATATGCTGCCTTTGAAGCCGGAACGCACGCTGGTCATAACGGTTGCCACGTCCGTGACGACAATTGCCGACGAACAGTTGACTCAGACGTTCACCTTGGGTTTAGCCTTATCCATTTATGGTCTGGATGTTGTCGATCTGACGGTCACGCCCGAGGAAGTTGCCATTCGTTCCGCCCGTCTGCTTCAGGCAGCGGAAGCAGATGACATTCGGCAGATTGTGGTGGGAACCTACAATGCGGGAAGTCCCTCCGGCGATCCACAGTGCAGGCTGATTGGTTGGATACAGCAATTGGGCAAACCGCTGGCTGTTGTGGCATTGCGAAGCCCCTATGATCTGCTGGCGCTCCCGGATGCCGAGGTCTATGTAGCGGCTTACGAGAGCCGGCCACTTGCCATGGATAGCGTCGCTCAGGCGCTGATGGGGCGCATTCCTTTTGCGGGGAAACTTCCTGTAACATTAAAGCAAACAGATGATGAAGAGCGGATGTCTCCTAGGCATTAATAAGAATATGAGTAAATCTACCTTTTGCAGGATGAAGAAGAGATGGATTGTGGGTTGAGCGAAACGGAAGTGTGAGTCGTTAAAATGAGAACATATACAACACAAAGAGACGATCCTTTAAAGGACCGTCTCTTTGCTCATTATAAGCTATTAATTATAGATTATTGCAATTGCAGTGCTTTGGCTGTCTGTGCCTCAACTTCATCCAAAAGTGAAGTCATGTCCATACCTGCGTGGTTGCCAAGCAGGATAATGGTGATATCATCGGACAGATTACGTGAAAAGGCTGTGGCAAACCCGCCACCACTACCGTTGTGGAAGACGGTACGGTTTGCGCCATTCTCTTTGAGAATCCAGGCGTAGCCATAGTTTTTATCAGAATAAGGCTCATACATCTGTTCAATCGTATCCTGGCTTAGAATCTTGTCCGTATACAGCGCACGATCCCATTTCAGCATATCGTCCACCGTGGAATAGATGGTTCCTGATCCGGATTGAGACACATAGTAAGGCGCAGTTACCCATGCGTTATCTTCTTGAACAAAACCACTAATCGTGTGCACTTTACGGGAGGCCTCTCCCGAATTCTTCATACCAAGTGGTTTCAGTATCGTTTGTTGCACGTAGTCGGCATAACTCATGCCAGAGACCTGTTCAACGACGTATGCAAGTAAAACATACCCGCTGTTGCTGTACAGATAGGCACTTCCTGGTTCAAACTTCAGCGTTTTGTGGCGAATCTCCTCTACAGTCTCTTCCATAGAAGTTCCTTCACCCCGACCAAATGCAGATGGCAGACCTGAAGTCTGGGATAACAGCATATGCAGCGTGATCTGATCTCCCTTTGGTATACCAGAGATATACTTGGAGATTGGATCTTGCACTTTAATCTTACCATCCTCCACGAGACTCAGAATGGACGCGGCCGTGAAGGATTTGCTCAGCGATGCGATTCGGGTCTTTTGATCCGGTCGATTCAGCGTCTGTTCATCGGCAAGTCCGTAGCCTTGCTTTAGAAGTACTTCACCATCGCGGGCGATCAGAGCCATACCTGGATAGTTGATCTCGCGCAGATATGTATCCACGCTGGCAACCTCGCTGTTCAGCAGGCTGACTTGATCAGTGACCATACTTACACTCATCTGCCCCGTGGCTGTGCGTTGGACCTTGATGTCTGCCTTGATTGCATTAGCCATGGCCCGGACAGGTACCATCAACGTACCGTTAACGGTACGTGAATTCACACCTGTAGCCAGATCGACCTGGTTTACCCTAATGGAGTTGCTGCCAGCCTGAAGGATCAGCTTGTCTCTGCCAACGGTAATGGTAGCCGTCTTGGTGCGATTATCCCATTTCAACGTGCCTTTAACCGATGTGACCACATCCCGCAGTGGAACAAACGTTGAACCTTTGATGATAAGTGGTGCGTTCTTCCAGGATTGTTGCTCACCATTCACTTCAATGTGAACTGCTTGCGTCGCCTGCGCCACGGATGCCGTAATACCAGCTTGTCCCAGAATCGGGCCTGCACACAGGATGAGCGCTAACAGAATGCGGAACATGGATGAATATACAGTGGAAACATGTTGCCTTTCATTTGCCTTGCGTAAGATTTGAATCCTCTCCTTCCAATCGTTTCATGAATAGCCAGCTTATGAGCATTGTAAACGATCTCGCGTAGAGGGTCAAAACGATTAAGCGGATATAATCCATATCATCTGATCAGATCATTTAAATTAAATTTGTACTAATTTAGTATCTATACATAATATTTTTACAGCAATTGTCCGATAAAAGGATGGGTGGAGATTATGATGGGGGATAGTTTAATGAAGAAAAGGATTCGAAATTGGTTTACTTTAACCGTAAAAAAACGCCTGATTGCTGCATTGCTCCTGTTCCTGATAGTACCGAGCATTACCGTGGGATGGTTGTCTTATCAAAAAGCTGCTGACCAGGTTAAAATGGAGATTATTCGTTCCGCACAGGCCAAAACAGAAATGCTTAGTCTGCAGATAAATCAAATGCTGGATATGGAGAAGGATAACGCAGCGCAGATGGCTGCGGGTATTACTTCAAACGATATTATTAATAAATCCCCTGCACTGCAAAGGCAGATGGATCGGATGTCTCAGAATCATAAGGAACTGGGTGTACTCACCGCAGGTGCGGAAGATGGCAGCTGGATGAAATCTCCTGATCCCGGGGAACAGATCTATGATCCACGTGAACGTTCATGGTATACGATGGGCATGTCCCAGGACGAACCTGTAATCTCGGATACGTTCCAGTCGGTCACGACAGGTGAATGGGTTGTAACGGCAGCTGCCAAGCTGGCTGATGGCAAAGGGGTATTCGGGGCCAATGTCAGTCTCAATCATCTGAAAGAATCCGTTGATCAGATACGTATTGGTAAAGAAGGAAAACTGTACATGCTGGATAACGGGGGTAAATTCCTGTTCCACTACAATATTGAATCCGGTACACAGTCGGATGAAAGCTACATTAATGAGATGTATACGAAGGAAAGTGGAACGGTGAAGTATACATATGATGGTCACGAAGTGGAAGCTGTGTATTTCACCAATCCGGTGACAGGTTGGAAAATTGTTGGCGAGATGGTTCCTTCCGAAGCAAGTGAAGCCGTAATGCCTATTTTGATCCGTGCAATTACAATTGTGGCATCTGCATTGGTTATCGGGTTGATTCTGCTTATATTCATTATCCGCAGTATTCACCGGCCATTGCTGCAATTAACGCAGGCAGCATCCAAAGTAAGCGCCGGGGATCTCACCGTTCGGGTTGGTTTGCAGCGCAAGGATGAGTTCGGACAGCTTGGAGATAGCTTTGATACGATGACGACTTCCCTGCGTAGTGTGCTTGGAGAGGTGCATGATACGTCCAGCCAGTTGGCAGCATCTTCTGAAGAGCTAATGGCAAGTTCGGAACAGACATCCAAAGCCACAGAACAAGTGGCTGAACTGATGCAGGATGCAGCTGCGGGAACGACTTTGCAGAACAATAGTCTTGCTGCTACAGGTCAACTCGTGGGCGAAATGTCCATTGGAGTCAAAGAGATCTCATCAAGTGCTGAAGATACCGCTCGTATCGCTCTGGATGCATCCACTAAGTCGGAAGCAGGTATGGTTACAGTAGAAGAAGCGGTTACCCATATTCAGCAGGTGAATGATGAGAGCAAAGCCATGTCTGTGGTCATTGAGGATCTGCGCGCGAAAAATGAAGAGATTCTTGTGATTGTGGCCGAGATTACGGCCATTGCCAAGCAGACGAACATTCTTGCATTGAATGCATCCATTGAAGCTTCAAGAGCTGGCGAGCAAGGGCGCGGATTCGCGGTTGTAGCCAACGAAGTGAAGACACTGGCTCACAGTTCAGGCGCTTCAGCCGAGCGGATTAATGAGCTTATGCATGAGATGCAGGAGAAAACCAATGCGGTGCAATCCACTTTTGCCCGTACGGGAGAAGGTATGGTGAAGAGTTCGCAGATGGTTACAGAAGCAGGCGAAGCATTCAATAACATTCGTACTGCGGTACAGTTGGTGGCTGCACAAGCTGGAGAAGTATCCACGGCTTCCCGTCAAATTGATGGGGGCATGAGTCATATCAACAAGGCAGTAAGTGATACAATGGTTCTGTCGGACAGAATTGCCTCTGGAACGGAAGATGGATCAGCGGCGGCTCAAGAGCAGTTGGCTACAATGGAAGAGGTTGCAGCTTCTTCGGCAGCATTGTCACGTATGGCTGAAGATCTGCAAAGCATGATTGAACGGTTTAAGTTGTAACAGGGATTGAAATGAGACTGCAGGGTTGCGACCCTGCGGTCTTTTTTCTGTTGAACAAGGGGCATCCGTTATGTCTTTAAACACAGCATTCTTTTCCGTTATATTGACATATAACAAACAAAAATATATTATATCTATAAATAAACAAACATAATTATAAAATATTTGATTAATATACGGTTGGAATGACCATACAATGATAAAAAGGAGCTTTTACATGAAATCATCGGAATCCTGGTTGCAAACAACTTCATTGGAAGAGATCAAGCGTGGTTATATGGAGGAGGGTCCCGCCTATATATGTGTCTGCTGCGGATACAGGACGGAATCGGGGATTATCTATCCTGAAGAAGGAGTGCTCTATGAGGCAGCCCGTTATATGCGAGTGCATATTGAGAAGGTTCATGGATCGGTATTTGAATATTTGCTGGAGCTGGATAAAAGCGTAACCGGATTGTCTGATGTCCAGCGGGGCTTGTTGTCACAATTCTATGAAGGCAAGAAGGATGCTGAAGTACAGAAGACCCTTGGCATCGGGAGTGCTTCCACGATCCGGAATCATCGGTTTGTATTAAAGGAGAAGGAACGGCAGGCCAAGATATTTCTGGCATTAATGGAGCTTCTCAAGAGTAAAGATACCCAAGCCCCGGCTGAATGGGTGTCGCCGGTGACAAGACATGGGCATACGATCCATCCGAACTCATTTGATATTACAGAACAGGATCGGGAGAAGGTGTTAAACAAGTATTTTCCAGAGGGTACTGGCGGTCGGCTGACGACATTTCATATGCAGCAAAAGCATAAATATATTGTGCTCATCGAAATTGCCAAACGATTCGAGACAGAGCGCAAATATTCCGAGAAACAGGTCAATGAGCTTCTGAAGGAAGTTCATGATGATTACGTGGAAATACGGAGGTATCTCGTCGACTATGGTTTGCTGGAACGTGAGCCAGACGGCAGTCAGTATTGGTTGGGAAGCCACACAGATCAACAGAGCGCCAAAGTTGGAAAACAGGAGCGCAAAGAAAAGGGGGAGCAGGAGAAGATGAATCGTCGCAAAGAATTGCAGGAACAGGCCAAAGAAGTTAAAACGGAAGCGGGCGTCTACCAAATTCGGAATGAACGTAACGGTAAAGTTTATATCGACAGCACACTGAACCTGAAAACCATTAACGGACAACGGTTTATGTTACAGATGGGTAGCCATCTGAATCGAAGATTGCAGGCTGAATGGAATGAATATGGAGAGAATGCTTTTGTGATCGAGGTGCTGGAGACATTGAAACAAGATGATAACCCGTATTACGATCCCAAAGATGCACTCGCCAAATGTCTGAACCGCTGGTTTGAACAGTTAGAGCCCTACGGAGATCAAGGATATCACGGAGATAAAAAGCCATCGGTTTAACCCGTTATTCCGGACCAAACCCCTCTTATTCAAGCGAATGCATAGAATTGCTTAATTTTCTCAGGCTTCAGGGATCATCATGAGTTCGAATAATTCTATTGTGCAGTTGGGCAGCTGTAGAGGCTGTAATCGGAGGTATTGTTGTAGAAAGCATCTCGCTAGCATCCGTTGGTTTGCTTGGTGGAGCTTTGGTTGCCATTGGACTGATCCCGGCTATTATTTCATTGTCCCTGCGTCGCCGATCTGCAGCTGCGGAACGAAATGGAGCGTAAAGTACCTTCTTTCTCAGAAATGAAAATACCGCCTGAGCGTTGTTGAATAACGCTTGAGCGGTATTTTCATACTCATGGAGAACATTGCATTGCGTTTTTTTAAGTGCAGCATACCGTGATAGTTCATTCAGACGCCCCAAATACAAGTTCACCCTATGGGAAGTCAGTTGTGCACCTCGAACGAATGACTACACGGTAATGTCTCCGCACCAGCGAGTGATTCCTTCATTTATGGTTTGCATTGGATTTGGATCGGATAGAAGAATCGCCCAGGCAATATGCCCATCCGGCCGAATAAGCGCCGTGTGGACGTCGTTCCAATCCGCGTCAGCCTCAGCCAAAGAGGCATGTACAACTTGAAGGTTGTTATACGATTCCCATTGACCGCTATTCTGTTCATTAGAATGGAAATGCAGCAGAAGAAAAGTACCTTTGTGTAGTAACGGATAGGCGTTGATCAATTGCCCGTCTTTCAGCTTTAAGCTTAGATCCTTAAAACGTTTCCCATTTAAAGGATGGGGAGGTGCTTCGGCGTCTGGAGCATAATGTACATCCATTGCGGAAACTTGTGCGGCGATTTGATAATTTGCCTCCGGTATTTGAATCAGTTTAGCTAACATGCTTCGAAGTTCCGTGATAGGGGGAGTCACGTCCAGAAGCAAGGTTTGGACCTCGGTATTCCGGAGCAAGGCCGTATTCCATGGAAAGCGTTCGGCATGATAACTGTTCAATAGCCAGTCCGGAGCCCAGCCTTTGATTGCTCCTGCAAGCTTCCAGCCTAAGTTCATCGCTTCTTGTAAGCCAACGTTCATTCCCTGTCCACCAGCGGGAAAATGAATGTGCGCCGAATCTCCCGCCAAGAACAATCGACCATTCCGATATCGTCCCGCTTGCCGCGTCGCATTTCCGAAACGGGACATCCATTTCACATCGTTCAATCCCAGGTCGCTTCCGGTCGTACGGATGAGCGATGAACGAAACTCTTCCAATGTAACGGGCTCATCCTTAGAGATGTTACTTCTCTCCATATCGATCATCAAGACCCGATACATATGATCATTGATCGGCATGATGCTGACCAATCCTTTTTCTGTAATCCGGGATATGACACTCATAGGAGCCAAATCAGATAGAATGGCATCCCCCAGAATTGCCGTGAAGGTCGCATCTGTACCTTCAAATGATATATTTGCATGCTTGCGAACCAAACTTCTGGCTCCGTCTGTACCTACCACATAAGCTGATCTTAACGTTGTTTCTCCATGAGGTCCTGCGATCTTAACGTCAACCCCATCCTCATCCTGGTGTACAGATAGAGCCTCAACCTCTCTCCAGACCTCTGCGCCAAGGCTAAGCGCCCATTCCTCCAACACCTTCTCCGTCTCACTCTGCGGTAAAAATAGAGTGTGATTGGAAGAAGAATCCAAAACGTTGAAATCCAAAGGAGTTTCTAATCCGGCGAAATGTCCTCTTGAAAGTAAGCGGCCTTGACTGATTAATTGTGATTTCACTCCACGCATATCTAATATTTCAAGAGTTCGAGGATGTACGGTAAGCGCGCGTGAATAAGGGGTTGTCTCTTTTAATCGCTCAATGACGCAGACCTTTACACCGGCTAATGCCAATTCCCCAGCCAGCATCATGCCGACAGGTCCGCCACCAATCAGGATGACTTCATATTTCATATCAAAACCCTCTTTTCTTATACATTATGGGAAAATCACGATAGCGTCTATTTCGATAAGCCATTCAGGATCGGCTAGTGCTTGAACGCCTATATACGTACTTGCTGTCTTCGGCCAGTTAGGGCCAAACACATGAAATCCTGCCTCAAAAATAATCGAAATCAATTCCGGGTTGTG
Source organism: Paenibacillus sp. FSL H3-0457 (assembly GCF_037981725.1). Classification (NCBI taxonomy): domain Bacteria; kingdom Bacillati; phylum Bacillota; class Bacilli; order Caryophanales; family Paenibacillaceae; genus Paenibacillus; species Paenibacillus sp. FSL H3-0457. The sequence continues at coordinate 393,250 of NZ_CP150283.1, forward strand.
GTTTACAACAAAAATATTCATTTTTACAATGTACAAGGGATCCGCTCGCACGGCTTCCAATGCATACTTAAGGTTGGTGAACACTTGAATCGCTTGTGCGTAATAGTCCCCTGAACCGACCAACAATCCTGTTTCATCTACAGAAACCTGACCTGAGATGAAAGCCAATTTGGAGGCAGTAGTCACCACGACATGAGAAATTACAGATGTAACCTTATCCGTCAAGGTCTTCGGATTTACGACTTCCATAGGCAGGTATGCTCCATTTCCATATTTTATAAATTTCCTCTTGAAAAGTGGACAAGTATTTCCGTCAAACCTCCTTCATCAATTATTGTTTCGTTAGAACCTTTTTTATTGCCTGTTAAAACAAGTGTAATGAAAATTATATATAATTTTAGTTTCATACGAAACAATATAACTTTACTTGGTTTCTATTTACCATGTCAACCCCAATCCCAATATGGGTATGCCCATATGTTTCTCAGAGAACAATCTATGATATAATAAAACAAATAAGTCGAGGAGCCAGCATAATGATGGATACTGCCAGTAAAAACAAAACGGCCATTCATGAATTTTTCGTTCAGTTTCTTGAGCAAAAAGAGCAATATGAAACCCGAATAACTGCCTCATACCTGGAGGATATCCGGAAGCATATTGAATCAGAATTCAGCTTGAATATGACGGAACTGCACACCATTGCGTGCATCGGAGAGCAGGAGCCGATCAATCTCACTTCCATCGCGGAGAGAATCAATTTAAGTAAAGGAAATACCTCCAAGATCGCAAATAAATTACTAAAGGCAGGTTGGGTGCGAAAATCCCAGTTCAACGACAACAAAAAGGAAGTGTATTTTCGGCTAACGCCTATCGGCAAAAAGCTATTTGCTGCTCATGATGAGCTTCATACGAAGGAAAAGCAAAGAATGTACGAATTTTTGGAAAGATATAACGAAAGCGAGCTCGAATTTATTAAACGGCTGTTTGGAGATATGGTGGACTTCTATCGGTAACGTACCCAATAAATTGTTGTACATAGGTTAGACATCAATAACAATTGGGGATACAGTTCAAGTGGGAGGCTGCTTATAATTAATTCATCGGGCGGTCTATTAAAGTGAAGAACTGACAGAAAACAAGACATGCACAAAGTATGCAGAAAACAAAGGAACCGAGGGCAAGAATATTACACGCTTAACCTCGTCCGCAAAATGCAATATTTTAGCCAAGTATTGATCTCAAGTTGAAACACGTTGGTGAACACATCGATGATGCTCATCAGGAAGAAGAAGAGTCCTTCGCCTTCGATCCAGCCATATTTCACGTCCTATCATTACCAAAATCCCCTCTGCCAACGTGATGGCAAAGGGGATTTTGATGTTACAGACTATTTATTAAATAAGTTGGACTAATCTTCTGTACGAAAGCAGCGATTGGAAGGTTATTCTGTCATCGTAGTGTTAGTGTAAACAATCTTTAGTTCAACGACTACAGCTTGAATTGTTCAACCAGCTTCTGCAGCTTGTGAGCCAGATGGGCAAGGGAATCAGCAGAGGATGATATCTCCTGCATGGAAGCCACTTGCTCCTCCGTAGCAGCAGAGATGTTCTCCGTTCCATCGGCATTGGTTTCCGATATGGCGTGGATCTGATCAATGGATTGCACCACTTCGGCTGTACTTGCAGACATCTGTTGTGAGGCGGCTGCAATGTTCTCAAGCTGATGATTGACGACCCCAACAGCCTCACTAATCTGGGCAAAAGCTTCATCTGCAAACTGAACGGCACGAATGCCGTTGCTTACATCCTGTTGCCCGATCTGTACATTGTGATTGGCCATTGAAATCTCCTGTTGAATCGCTCCGACCATCTCTACAATCTTCTGGCCGGACAGGCTCGATTGTTCCGCCAGCTTGCGGACTTCGCTGGCAACAACGGAGAAGCCGCGTCCATGCTCACCTGCACGTGCTGCTTCAATAGAAGCATTGAGAGCAAGCAAATTGGTTTGTGTAGCGATATCTGTAATGACAGATACCATCTCACCAATGGATGTGGAATGCTGTCCAAGTCGTCCAGCAGTATCTGCCATACCTTGCACAAAGCGACTGACGGAACTCATCTCGGATACGGCCGTCTGCATGGTTGCATTCCCTTTATCCGCGAGCTCACTTGCTTGCATGGCAGCTTCGGATACTTGCTGTGTGCTGTTCGTTACCTGTCCCACACCTCCAGCAAGTTCATTCATCTGCAGTGCCGTATGTTTCAGGTTGCTTGTTTGTTTCTCAAGTCCAGCTGCGGATTCTTCCGTGATCAGGGCGACTTGCTCTGTTGCTTTGGTTGTCTCCGATGAGTTGACTGCCAATTGTGTGGATGAGGCGGTTAACTCGTCAGCTGTGTGTCGCACGTCCTGGATAACGGTTCGCAAGGATTCGCTCATCTTATTGAAGCTGGTGCTCAGCTTGCCGAATTCATCCTGTCCCAATACAGCAACCTCGATGGTCAGATTACCATTACTAATTTCGTCAGATGCCTTCACCAAGCGGTTCAGTGGTTTGGTGATTGATTGCACAATCCAGAAAATAATGATGGAGCTTACCGCAATTGCAATCGCGACAACAATAAGTGTGGTATATAGGATCGGACGGACAGAAGCCGTCACTTCCCCACTGTCAATGACACCAACCACGGTCCAGCCCGTCGTTTCATTGGTGGAGAAAAAGGCGTGTTCCTGGTTTCCATTTAGTGTATAGGTCAGACTTCCGTTTTTCTGTGCAAAAATATCTTTATAGGGTGCCATGGTTCCTTCGGTCCCCGGTTTTTCGGTAGGATGTACAATGATTTTATTGGCATTATCAATGATATAGATATAACCCTTCTCGCCAATCTTCGTGGAGTTAACCGTCTTCGAGAGGGCTTCAAGCGACAGGCTGACAGAGACGACACCATGGCCATCCGCTGAGGTCTGAGCTACTGAAGCAACAACATTGCCGGTATTGCTTGATAAGTAGGGGGTGATTACGGTAGGGACATCTTTGTTCTGCGTAGCAGCCTGATACCACGGGCGTTCGCGCGGGTCATATCCTTCTTTGTTCACCGCAGTTACAGGGGAGTTAATATACACGCCCTGATCGGTACCGATGGAGGCAAGTTCTACGTCATCATGCGTTTCCTTGTACGCGTCGAGCAAGGTACGGATGGTATCTGTTTCGTCACCCTGATTGGGTCCGACATTGCCTGCATCCAGCTGACTTGCCAGGAAATCAACATTTTTGCGTGTTGCACCAATGATCTGGTCAATAGTTTGGTTGAGCACAGTAACACTGCTGATCGCGTTCTCATACATTTTCTCTTCAACCTTGGCATCAGCTGTTTGGAACGAGATAATGCCCAGACTAATGGTTGGAATGAGCAATACAATGGCAAATGACAAAATCAGTTTCTCTCTCATCTGCATTGTTCTTTTGACCCCTTGTTTACGAATTTTTTTCATACACATTCCCCCTCTGTGTAACCCATCCCCATGTCTAGTGGACAAGCCCATCTGGTAAAAGATATTTCATTCCATCCTTTCCAGAAGTTTCTGGTGCTATCGTATGACAAATTTCGCGTTTATTCAACATAATTTATGAGTTTCGCGAAAATATTTTTCGGTTTTGTAGGTATTTAGGATTACATCTGTTCTATAAAAAGTAATCTGTCTCTCCCTTAGTGCACATCTTGTGGTATATTTCTGAATTAATGTGAAGTGAATTCTGCAAAATGTGAAATCCATAAGACATGTAACTGGTCATGTTGAATACACAAAGAAGTTGTTTTCATGAAGAGTGGACCTGGATGGATCTATATCCATATATATCGGTTTATGGGGAATGAAATTGGAGAGGGGGTGTAAGGCAGTTGGACCAAAGTACACTACAGATATCTGGACAGGAGAACATGGAAGAGGTCCAGGATCAAGCTACATTCATGCAGGGGGTCAAAGATTGTATCCCAACCCTGCTTGGTTATTTGAGTATTGGCTTTGCGGCGGGTGTTATTGAAATGACCGCGGGTCTGAGTCTGGCGGAAACGGCACTGCTCAGCCTGATTTTATATGCAGGATCGGCTCAGTTCATTGCAGCGGGCATGCTCGCATCGAATGGATCAGCAATAGCCATCATGTTCACCATATTTTTTGTGAATCTTCGCCATTTGTTGCTCAGTGCAGCTGTATCACCGTATTTTCGGCATCTGACCCCGCTTAAAAATATGTGGATTGGTTCACTGCTTACCGATGAGTCTTTCGGCGTTGCGATGACACGTGCAATTGGCAGAGAAAGGCTCAGTGAACGCTGGATGCACGGTCTGAATATTACCGCATATCTGAACTGGTTCGTGGCTAATATGGCGGGAGCGTACTTTGGACGCTGGATCACTAACCCGGAACGACTGGGTCTGGATTATGCCCTGCCAGCGATGTTTATTGGACTGGTTGTACTCCAGTTGGTGCATCGCAAAAACAAAAAAATACACATTAATGTGGCTATTATCGCCGTGGTCTGTGTAATCTTCGCCAGCATGGCTTCACTTGGCAGCATGAGTGTCATTGTGGCTGCGGTCATTGCGGCAACGATGGGAGTGTTCATGGAACGATGGAAGTAAGATGGGATGTATTCTGGATTATTATGGGTTCGGCACTGTTAACCTTTATCCCGCGTGTACTGCCACTGATGCTGTTCAGCAAGATACAGATTCCGATGTGGTTGTTACGCTGGCTGGAGTATGTACCCGTAGCGGTCATGGCAGCGCTGATTGGTCAGGAACTGTTCATGTCGGGCAACCAGTTAGTGCCGATTACGCACAATGCAGCTCTGTGGGCCTCCCTGCCTACGATTGCAGTAGCCATCTGGACACGCAGTCTGCTGGGAACCGTAATGGTCGGTATTGTGGCTATGATGATACTGCGATATTGGATCGGATAATTGCTAGGAGAGTCATATGATGGCGACCCTCAGTGATGAAAACGCTATTTTCTATTGTGACCGAAAGGGATAAAATGGAGACTGAGGTATTCAGTGTTTCCATTTTACACAAGAGGAAGGAACGATTTCAATCATGAGTACAAGTCCATCCGTTATATTGTTTCAGGGAGACTCGATTACAGATGGGGGAAGATCACGCAATGATGATCCGAATCATTTTCTCGGCCATGGGTATGCGTATCTGATCTCCAGCAAACTGGGTATGGAACTGGCGGGTAAGCAAAAGACCTTCTATAACAGAGGCATCAGCGGGGATCGGGCATCCGATCTGTACGCACGCTGGAATGAGGATACCATTAGTCTAAAACCGGACCTGATCAGCATCCTGATTGGGGTTAATGATGCCTGGCGCACGATGAATGGTGAACCTAGCGGGGTAACGGATCGTTTCGGACGGGCGTATCGCCATTTGCTCGAAGAAACTCGGGAAGTGATGCCAGATACGGGGCTGATTTTGATGGAGCCGTTTATTCTGAGAACCGGAGCGACTGCGGAGAAATGGGAAGCCTGGGAAGAGTATGTCGGTCAATATCAGAAACTGGCCCAAGGTCTTGCTGAAGAATTTGGAGCTGTGTGGGTGCCATTGCAGCAGACGTTTAATGACGCTCTGAAACAGGCGGATGCAGCGTACTGGTTATGGGATGGCGTACACCCAACCGCAGCAGGTCATGAGCTGATTGCACGCCAATGGTTGTCTGTTGTACAGAATTCTTCGCTTGCGATTGTGTAATAACAACAGCGGACAGCTACGATATGGGCAGCATTATAGGTATTCAGGATTAATTGAGGATGAGGATATAAGATAGTTAAGAATATGAGATAACCATAAAAAGCCTGTGGTGACAGGCAGAATGCAACGGAGAACCTGACGAAGGTTCTTCGTTTTTTTGGTTAGGAAGGAGAAGGAAGTAACGTCGTGGAAAGGGTTCTGATGGATAATTCTTCAAAAATGCTATCATATCCGGTAAAATGAAATCGATTACATTATAATATGGGCATGACAATCCATTAACGAAGAGTGGTGAATCCAATGGAAGATTCCATTCACGAAGTCGAAAATGAAAATATAAACCAACGTGGTACTGAGAGCAGAGCATTGAGTTCCTTAAGTGCCGACAGACTCTTGGAGAAGTTATCCCGGCCTGAATTGGCTACGTTATACACAGACTTGAAGGCTTACGGTGAACGTGCCTTGAAAGAACCCATGCCTTCCTTGTCGTTCCGTCTATATCGACAGTTCAGCGATAGGGGTGAGCGAAAAGCCTATGAGGAGGCTTATTTCGATCGAAGGGGCAGACTTGCTGCTACGGCGATGCTCGCCTTGGACAAGGCTAGGCCGGATGCACTGCAAGCGCTGGAAGAAATGTTGTGGGACGTGTGTGGTGAGTATACGTGGTGTTTACCCGCGCATCTGGGTACGGGAGAGGTCAACCAGGTGAATGGGAACATCGATCTGTTCGCTGCAGAGACGGTACATATGCTGGCCGAGATTGTGACCATTCACGCCGAGCGGCTGGATCGCCTTGTCATAGAACGGATCAGGTCTGAAGCAGAACGGCGAATCTTCACTCCGCTTTACCGGGAGCAACGGAAGTTCCACTGGCAGACAGCGGATCACAACTGGTCGGCGGTCTGTGGTGGGTGCTGTGGCATGGCCGCATTGTTGCTGCTCGAGGATGAGTCCACACTACAGGAATCGATCCCCCATACGGTCAGCTGTATGAACGCATTCTTGAGCGGATATGGCGAGGATGGCGGCTGTGCCGAAGGCATTGGATATTGGGTATATGGATTTGGTTATTTCACCTATTATGCCGAGATGCTTCGTGAGTACAGTGAGGGCGAACTAGATCTGCTGACGGGTTCCAAAATAACAGCTATCTCAGCCTTCCCGCTGCGAGTTCATCTGTCGGGCGGCACATATGTGAATTATTCGGACAGTGCCGAGCAGGAAGAGATCCCTTCCGGATTGCTTTCCCTGCTCGCATCCCGATTTGGGTTGCAGGTGGATTTGCCGCTTCATATCCCACTGCTTACTGATGATTCCTGTCATCGCTGGGCTCATCTGTTGCGGAACGTGATGTGGAGCGATCCGCCAGTGTACGGTGATGAAGGTGCCTCTGGGCAGGCTGAACGAGGATTTATTTTTCAAAATCTGGGATGGATGATTGCAAAAGGATCGTTCGATTCTCCGGATACAAAACATGCGAACGGCGCACCCCTTCATGTGGCTATTTCCATTAAAGGCGGGCATAACGATGAACCTCACAACCATAATGATCTGGGGCAGTTCATTATCCATTGCGGTGGTGAGAATATTCTGTGTGATCCAGGAGCAGGGTTGTACAGCCAAGCGTATTTTGCACCAGGCAGAGAGCAGCTGTTCCACATCTCATCATCCGGGCATAACGTTCCGCTCATTGAAGGCCAGGAGCAATGCTCCGGTCGGCAAGCGCAAGCTCATGTGTTAGAGGTAAAGCTGGCAGAGGGTGGCTGTGAGCTGAATGCAACAATGGATCTAACATCCGCATACTCTGGGGCAGCTTCACTGGCTCGTTATACGCGCCAATTTCATTGGAAGATGGCTTCTGACGGGAGCGGGAATGGAGCGGAATTGCGTCTCATTGACCGTTTTCAATGGAAGAGCAGGGTGGTGTCTTCGGCAGAACGATTCTCTTCGGTGGATGATTCAGATGCAGGATGTTCGAGCGTAGTGGAGCGCTGGATGAGCAGAGTACAACCTGAGGTGGTGAAGAGTGGTAATCTTCGCTGGCAAGGTGCACATGGGGCGATCCATATGACGTATGATGCGAACCAGTGGAAAATTCTTACGGAGAAACTGGACACAGTTGATCATGACAATGTTCCAGTCACATTCTATCGGACGTCACTATCATGGACAGGTGCAATTGATGAGACGGATGTTCGGACAGAACGCCCTAATCCGCTTGAAACGGTATGTGAGGTACGCTTCATCATTGAACCGAAAATGGGAGAAACCGAGGTGAGCATGCGTGAGTAAATATACATCTGCGTCCACGTATCCATGGAAAGACGAACTCGAACATTACCGTACATTGGCAGAACAAGCGGGCCCCCCTCCGGCAGACGGCTGGAATAGAGAGCGCAAGTTGGTACTTGTTGAAAGTGTTGTTCGCGCTTACACACCATATCAGGACAGCCAGGGGGCAATTATCGACCCGTTCTCGGGTGTGGAGAGATATTATTCTACACCGGCCTATGCGATGGCTGCGGCAGTTCTGGTTGATGCAGGGCGTACAGATTTGCTCCAATCCGCAGCAATAGCCCTGTCACAGAGCATTGATGCCCTGGTCAAAGGTAGCGCACCTGACAATCACCCTGATTTTTTTCCGGTGCTCATGATGAGAGCATATATGTTGTTGAAGTCACATCTGCCGGAACAAGCGAAGATCTGGGCTGAGGCACTCAAGACAATCAGTCCTGAACAAGATTATGTATTTACGATGAGCAAGATGAACAATCCCAATCGCATGATTAACTGGAACGCCATTATGATCTCTGGCGAATATCTGCGGTGGCATGAACAGCTGGCGAATGAGGGTACTGCGTGGATGGATCGATATCTGGAAGCCTATCATCTACCCCGGTTTACGGCCCTTGGCTTGTATCAGGATGGACCGATGGATCGTCCAAATTGTCCATTTTCCTATGATATTGCCACCCGTTATCACCTTGGGGTGATGCTTGAAGCTGGTTACGAGGGAAAGACTGCGGATACGTTACGTGAGCAGCTGCGCCATGGTGCCTTCAGCTCGTTACTGACGCTCTCGCCGCTAGGTGAGATTCCACCGCGTGGTCGCAGCTCCCAGCATCAGTGGAATGAAGCGGCGGCGGCTTATGTATGTTCTACACATGCAACGCAGGCTCTGGAGGCGGGTGATCCGGTGATGGCGGGTGCTTTTGCACGTGCGGCCAATCGGTGTTTTGCTGCTGTGGAGCGCTGGAAGATGGATGATGGACGCTTGAAAATTGTACGCAATGAATACAAGCCAGAAGATCGGCATGGGTATGAAATCTATACCAACCATACCTGTTACAATCTGTGGACGGCAGCAGCGCTGGCTCACGCTTGTCTCAGTGATCCGGGAGACGATGTGAGCGAAGTGTACCTTCCTTCCGAGTTAGGCAGCAGGGTTTTGCAGACCGATGGGTGGTTTGAAACTGTGATTGCTTCCATACCTGGTCAGCAACTGGTATTACACACGGCGATGAATGATCCGTATACGATCCCTGGTTTGGTACGGATTCAGCAGATGGGGTTACCTGGTCTGATTGGTCCGTCCGCCGCCAGCCATGTGCAGGCCGGATTTACGGAATTTGCCGATGGGGAGGTCCGACCGCTCAGCTACTGCCCTGCCTGGAAGACACCAGATGGGGTATGGCACAGTCTTGCAGAGGGGATTCCATCCGGTGGTACATATGATCGTGACGTTGGATTAGACCCTGCACAGGGAGGAGGTTCCGTTGTGTACGAGAAGGTGGACCATAATACGCCGAATCAAGTGGAGCAACATCTGGTGGAAAGAGCGTCAGAAGATGGCGGCGAGCATCGGGTTAATTCTTTTGCCGTGACATGGGTCGGTCCATTACCCGGAATTGAATCATTGCGTACCCATTATGTGCAACAGGCGGATGGGCTGACCATAACGTATGAGTTCGAAGGTGAGATTGCGGCGGCAGGTGCACTCATTCCATTGATGTTCCATGATGGTCGCGAACAGGCGGTAATTACCCATACGGATCATAACGTACGAACGGAGTATCGGGGGGCCTATGTAGAATCTACAGCGCTGGATCAGGAAGCCATAATTTATCTGGTGGAGCAAGCCGTGGCTTCACGTAATGGGTTACTGAAGGAAGCCCGGATTGAAGTGAACGGAGCACGTAGGTTGTCATTTGCGATCCGATTGGGCGAGTTTAACTGAAGGGTGTTCAGGTTGAGGATCATTAGATCTCCAAACATCTCAAAACAGCTCGAAGCATAGTTGAAAGTGTTATTCGTGGATGATTAGTGATATTTATCGGATAGCTATTGCAGTTACGGCATACGACGCTATAGATAAGTTGAGGATGAGCTGGAGGATCAAGCTTAGATGTCTGGTATTGAATCGAGGAGGGATATGTTCATGAACACATCAACGTCGGTAAAATGGCTCGAGGAAGCGTGGCAACAGGGAGCTGCCAAGACGATTCGGAATGCAAAGCGGATTAAGGATACATTTCCGCACATTGCCCCGCAGGGGACGTATGACCGGAATGATCCGGAATGGTGGACAGCGGGTTTCTGGCCTGGATTGTTATGGCTGGTCTATGAGGATGCTCCGGAAAGTGAAGCGGTCGCTCCGCTACATCGCATTGCCGAAAGCTGTGAGCGGCAACTGGAAGGTTGTCTGCGTGATCCCGAATCGGTGGATCACGATCTGGGGTTCATCTGGCTGCTTAGTGGCGTAGCCAACTACCGCCAGACGGGTAGCATGGATGGACGGCGGCGCGGAATGCTTGCCGCCAACCTGCTCGCTGCCCGGTTCCACGTGCGCGGTGAGTTCATCCGCGCCTGGAACTTCAGCTCGTCAGCAATGGATACGCGCGGCGTAGCCATCATTGACAGCATGATGAACCTGCCGCTGCTCTACTGGGCATCCGAGCAGAGCGGCGATCCTCGCTTCCGCTGGCTGGCGGAAGCACATGCGGACACCGTGGCGCGCGAATTCATCCGCGCTGATGGGTCCATCTGCCACGTGGTGGAGTTCGATCCACACACGGGGCAGAAGCTGCGAGAGCATGGCGGACAGGGCCATGCTCCAGGTTCCGCCTGGGCGCGGGGGACCGCCTGGGCGTTGCACGGGTTTGCGCTGTCTTTCCGGTATACGGGCGAAGCCCGATATCTGGAGACAGCGGAGCGTGCGGCCGATTTCTTCCTCGCCATGCTTGGCGAAGAGATCGTGCCGGTGTGGGATTTCCGCGCACCTGCGGAGCATCAGGTGGCGTGGGACTCGTCCGCTGCGGCGATTGCCGCGAGCGGGTTGCTTGAGCTGGCGAAGCTGTCGCCGCGCGGGGAAACCTATGCTGCCGCGGGAGAGCGCATCGTCCGCGGGTTGCATGAGCACTATAGCTCAGGCGACTCGGCAGCGGAAGAAGGTCTGATCATGCAGGGAACGGTGCATTACCCGGAAGGGCGAGGGCTGAATGTGCCGATTATATACGGCGATTATTTCTATATGGAAGCGCTGGCGAAGCTGCGTGGACATGCGGGGTTATTTTAAAAGAAGAATTGAGAACTACGGGCAGGAAGAACCGAAAGTGAGAACGGATTAGTAAGGTCGTCGTGTTATGAGCCTTCGAGTTGTTTCATTAGATTCAACTAGTTAATCAGTTATATATTCAGTATTTATTGTCAGTAGCGTCATTAGCAAACCATCATCACCTGTCCGCGTGAGACTGTCTCCAGTATCAGGAACGATATTCCTTCTATTGGAGACAGAGTATACCTAAGCTTCTTTGAATAGACAAATCAAGGTGAGCGGACAGGCAGATGGTGTACATAATCGAAGGAAGACAAAAGAAGTATCTGGCCTATGAATATCTCATTCTTACGGGTCCAGTTGGGGTGCAGAATTAGCTATGCTTTACTGAAAGAATCGATTTTCACTTCGAAGGTGTACGTCTCAGGATGACAAAGTCGGCTGATGATTGATCTGGATAGCGCTGCGGAATAATCTCATGAACTTTGAAATCAGGGTAGTCGAAGAGATATTCGAACAGATTACGGTCCTGGATTGTATCAATCCCCGGGTTGCCGTTTTCTTTCAAACGGGTGTAAAGCACCACCCATGCTGTTGAGGAGTGCAGAATATCATAGAGGGTATTGCGAAAATCTGTTTCATCCGTGATGTGATATAACACATCCAGACAGACCGTCAGATCGGCTTGCAGGAAACCTCGGTTAATCCATAGGCCTGGTGTATACAGCATGAAACTCTTGGACGAATCCTTGGCAAATTGGGAAGCACAACGCTTTACTGAAGAAGCCGCTACATCCACGCCCAGGTAGTCCTCATAATTCATGTATTGCAACTGGTTGCCATCCCCACATCCAAACTCAATGACACGATGAATCCCTTCACGTTGAATCAGTCCGTTCACGACCTCGGCCTTGAATTCAGCCAAAACCCCGTATGAACCCCTCCCAGAAGTTTCACCCGAACGATATGTTTCCTCCCAATACCCGATGTAATCAAAAGGCTGATGCATTATGTTTCCTCCAATCCTGTTAAAAGAAGTTCAAGACTGCCAATATACATAGGTATGCGCAATATTCGCAGGTATGATCGGTTGAAACAGGAATAGAAGATAAATTAATTCCCATAGAATTCCCTGAAAATTTCCTGAAAGTCTAAACATCTGGAAAGAACTTGCCGACATAAAACATAAGGAAAAAAATGATGATAATCGGGGGGAAATGATGTTAAAGCCAAGATTGACCAAGTACATGGTGATGATGCTGGTGTTGATGCTGAGTATTTCCAACGTAGGCTTGGCCGCTGCGGCAGATAAAGAACTGTCCAAAATTGTGGTTTCCAAGAATGAGATGTCGCTCGAAGTTGGTGATTCTGGGTCTGTTACGGTGACAGGGGTATATTCAGACAATACCTCGGCTAATGTAACGATTAGTACAACCTGGAGTAGCGAAGATACTTCGATAGCAACTGTATATAATGGTGCAATCACGGCCAAAAAAGAAGGTAAAGCGACGATTACGGCAACTTACCAGGGTCAGAGTCAGACTGTTCAAGTGAAAGTAACGAAGAAGGTCAAAGCTCTTTCGAAAAACGTGCAAAGTCTGGATTTGCGCACGGGAGATACAAAAGAAGTTATTTTGACAGCAACGTATAGTGACAATGAAACAAATAATGAAGCAGCAAGTACTGCAGAATGGTCTACCAGTGATGAGAAGGTTGCTACCGTGGTGAATGGTAAAGTAACTGGACAAAGCGCGGGTACAGCTGTGATCACAGCCAAAGTTGGCAGCCAAAGCGTGACGGTGGATGTTAACGTTGAAGTGGTTAAACGTGTAGATGTAGATAAACAGCAAGTTAACTTGCTGTTGAACAAAAGTGAAAGTGTGAAAGTGACGGCTACGTATCCAGATGGTACAACCAAAGATGTAACCGATCTGGCGGAGTGGACATCCAGCAATGAGAAGGTCGCAGACGTTCTCAAAGGCGAAATTACAGGATACTCGGCAGGTTCTGCCAAGATCACAGCCAAATACGGTACGAAATCTGTATCCGTTGACGTGGATGTGGATCTGACCAGCAAGCTGAGTGTGGAGAAACAAAGTATTTTCTTCCGTTTGGATGGGGACAAGAATACAGCCAATATCGTATTAACGGCTTCTTATCCAACCAGCAGCGATGTGAATGTAACGGATCAGGCGACATGGACATCCAGCAACGAGAAAGTTGCAACGGTATTCAAGGGGCAGATTACAGCCATTAGCGCAGGTTCAACAACGATCAAAGCAACCTATAGTGGAAAAACTGTAGAAATTGCTGTAGATGTAGATACGGCAAGATATCTGGATATCAAAGATGTAAATGACAAGCTCGCCATGAGTGTTACCGGTGATAACAAGTCTAAGACATTGGTAGCCAATGCCGAATATATTGATGCCAGTACAGAAAATGTAACTTCCAAAGCAACATGGACTTCAAGCAATCCAGATGTCGTATATGTATCAAACGGCGATCTGATTGCATACAAATCCGGTACGGCTACGATCACTGTAGCTTATGGCGGTAAAACGGTTAAATTCACAGTGAATGTAGACGTAGCAGACAAGTATGAGATGGACAAGAAAAAAGCATCGGTAGCCGTTGGTGGAACGACTTCTGCCAAAGTACTGGCGTTGTATGGTGAAACATCCAAAGATGTATCTGAAGATGCAACTTGGAGCAGCAGCAGCGACAAAATCGCTGAGGTAGATAGCAAAGGGGTTATCACAGGTGTTGCTACAGGTAAAGTAACCATTACCGCGAAGATTGAAGGCAAAACACTGACTCTGCCTGTTGAAGTAGGTATGGCTAGTGGACTGGAAGCAGATGTGAACTTCGTTGTTCTGTCTGCCAAAGAAACTCAGACGATCCTTCTAACAGGTACGGATGAGGACGGCAACACGTTGGATGTTACATCCGAAGCAACCTGGAAATCCAGCAATGCACGTGTAGCAGATGTGAAAAAAGGCGTGATCACAGGTAACAGCAGTGGTAAAGCCAACATCACAGCAGAATACGGCTCCAAAAAAGTGACGATCCAAGTTGAAGTGGATGTCATCACACGTATTGAAGCTTCCGAGCCGGTTCTTTCCCTGAAATCAGGCGATACAGCTGATCTGACGGTAACTGCCTTCTTGAGCGACGGTAGCGAGCGTGATGTTACGGACAAAGCTGAATGGAAAACGAACAGCTACAAAGTAGCTCAAGTGACCAAAGGTAAAGTCAAAGCTACAGGTTCAGGTAAAGCCAAAATCACAGCAAAATACGGCAGCAAGTCTGTAACGATTGCTCTAGATGTGGATACACTGAAATATTTGCAGACGGATAAAGTAACGTTGACCATGAAACCTGGTGAAAAGGTAACTGTGGCGGCTACTGCAACGTATGCTGATGGCAGTGAAGCGAATGTATCCAAACCGGCTCTCTGGAAATCTTCCCGTATTGCAACAGCATCGGTGAAAGATGGAATTATTCAGGCGAACGGCAAAGGCAAAGCAACAATTACAGTAACATTTGCAGGTGTGAAAACCAAAGTGACGGTAGTGGTTGAAGCGAAGTAATTGCTTTTCCAAATGTGAGCGTGAAACGCACAAATAAAACGGTGATGCCAGCCAATAGCTGGTATCACCGTTTTTTGGTCTATAAACTAGGCATGTCTTCAAGCGCTAACGAATCTGAAACGTCTTATTCAGGGGTCTGGAGCATTTGCAGAAATCTAAGGAATCTGAGACACGTTATATCGGAAAGTACAGTCTGTTATAGCACTTTTGTCAGGTATTTTTGGTGAATAACGTGTCTGAGATTCCTTACAATTTATAAAGAGGACCTAAAGACCAAAAAAGACGTCCTGAGTTCCTTAGAAAATGAAAATAATCTAGCCATTCGCCAACGTCCAGAACCCTCGCATACACCATCCTATTACAGATGTATAACCAAGTGATTCTGTGACGTTCCCCGTATGTTCTACTACTACATCGTGTGAGACAGTACCAGCGCACCATAGGCAAAAGCGATCACAATCAGAATGGCCGGATGCAGCTTGGTTTTGGTCATGACCCAGAGCGAGATGCCTGCAATGATCAACGTCTGCCAGATGCCGATGGAATTAGTGGACAGCTGTCCAAATTCCCATGTGAGCAGAATCATGAGTACGGCGATAACAGGCTGCACAAGCAGTGTCATGCCTTTGACTTTTGGTGACGTGCGATGTTTGTTCAACAGACGAAGTAATATAATTAGTGCGGTTGCGGAAGGCACGATTGTGGCAAAACTTGCGATAAATGCCCCAAACCAGCCTGCTACGTGGTACCCGACAAATGCAGCAATTTTGGTTGCAATCGGGCCGGGAAGGGCGTTACCAATCGCCAGTACATCACCGAATTGCTCGGTGGTCATCCATTGGTAGTGGTTCACAATCTCTTCCTGCATAAGCGGAATGGAAGCCGGACCGCCCCCATATCCCAAGATGTTTGCTACGAAAAATCCCCAAAATAATTCCCACCAGGTTTGGAGCATCCTTAGGACACCCCCTTATCGGACTCGCCTTTGGACTTGAAGCGCTGAACCAGATCCAGATGGAAGACACCATATCCCAGGAAAACCGCGATCACAATCCCCGGATGGATATCCAACAGCTGCAATAGTACAAAGGCAATTACGCCGAATAGGGCGGCAAAAACTTTACCAAGTCCCTTCCAGGCTTTCATGGCAAATTCATAAGCCATCATGCCCAGCATGACAAAAATGACCGGCCTTACGGCGGCTACCATGCCTGCTACCACTTTCGACTCGCGTAGCGCGTACATGGAACCGAGCAGAGCAATAATGGCAATACTTGTCGGCAAAATATGAGCGAGTACAGACACGATCGCGCCCAGCACACCTTTGGTTTTATAACCGAGATATGCGGCCATTTTGGTCGCGATGGGACCCGGCAAGGCGTTGGCGATAGCCAAAATCTCGCCGAACTCCTCATCACTGACCCATTTGTAACGCGTAACGGCTTCGTAACGGATTAATGGGATCACCGAAGGGCCGCCGCCATATCCGAGAATTCCGGTTCGTACCATTCCGATGACGAGACCGTTGTAATCTTTCCAACCCATGCTGATTTCCTCCTAGAGTCTCATGCCCATCCGGCTTTTATAACGTTTCAACAATAGCTGTGATTCCACTTTGACGATACCCGGCATCTTATAGAGCTTCTCCAGCAAAAACTGCTCCATCTCTTCCATATCCGCAAAAATGCCGTGCATGTGCAGTGTACTCGGGCCTGTCATATGATAAAGGCTGGTGACGGCTGGCTCTTCATCCAGTTTCTCAGCGACTTCATCCAGGAAGGGCGGTTCAACATCGACATTAAAAAAGGCCGAGACCTGAAGCCCAACTTTGCCAGGGTTGATTACAACGGTGAAGCGTTCGATGATTCCTTTTTCGGATAACGCATTAATGCGGGCCTGAACAGCTACACGTGACAACCCGATCTGTGTACCCAGATCCGTATAGGATATTCGGCTGTTGTGGTGAAGCGCGGCGATGATTTTGCGATCCATCTCGTCCAGATTGTACATTTGTGGAATTTCTCCTCCTTTGGAGGAGCGTTTCTCTGACATGTTGACCATCCTTTTCTCTCGCTATATGAAATGAACAATGAAATTTTACTAATCATACAATGTGTATGTGGCATTCATAGTTTAATGACGAATCGTAACTGGAGTCAATCTATTTATCATGATTATTGAATTTAACCGATTTTGAGCCTTCATTTTGTCATTTCGACCAATCGGAAAATAAAAAGACCACTCGCACAGTCCAATAGCGAGCAGCCGTTAAATAATAGATAAGCTGGAGTAAAGCGCAAAGTGTGATACGAAGCATGTCTGGTTATCCCTGTACTGTCTTGGGCAGTAAAAGGGTAACGGTGGTCCCTTCGCCAGGCTCGGAAGACACTCTTAACGTTCCTCCTGCACCACGGGCACGCTCTTCCATACTGAACAATCCAACGCCATTGCCTGCGGTTGCTTCGCTGAATCCAGCACCTTGGTCTTCAATAATAACCATCGTCATGTTCTCAGCGTCTTCTATAGTAACACGTGCCTCGGCAACATCGGCATACTTCGCGACATTGGTTAAGGCTTCCTGAATAATCCGGTAGATAGCTATCTCCCGGTTCATCTCCAGTCGTTTGCGCAAATTACATTCCAGATCAACTTCGATCCCGTAGTGACGGGTGTAATTCTCGATATACGTACGAATCGCCGGAACAACACCCAGGTCATCCAGAACGGATGGTCTCAGCTCCCATGCCATACCGCGTACATCTTCCATGATACCCGTGACCTGTTTACGAAGTGCTTCAACCCCGGGGTGAGGCTGGTCTGCCAGCAGGCGATCCATCTGAATCACCAGAGAGAAGAGACTCTGTCCAATCCCGTCATGCAGTTCACGCGAGATCCGGCGTCGTTCCTCTTCCTGAATGTTCATCACTTGGGACATCATCTTTTGCAATTCTGCTTCGACGGATTTCAGCTTGGTGACCTCGCTGCGTACAGCCAGGTATTGATAGGGCTCCCCGTCGTTATCAAGGAAAGGCACGATGGTGGTGTTGACCCAATAATGACTGCCATCTCTCGCACGATTGAGAATTTCCCCGTTCCATACCTTACCTGAGGATATCGTGTCCCACAGGTTTTTCATAAAGCTTTTGCCATGGTATCCGGAATTAATGATTCGATGATCCTTACCGATCAGTTCCTCGCGCTCATACTGCGAGATTTCACAGAATTTATCATTCACATACTGGATTTTACCCTTGCGGTCTGTCAGGGCTACAATGGAGGATTCATCCAAGGCAAATTTCAGATCACTCAGTTGATGCAGGGAACCCTTCAACCTGCTGCGAAATTCATTATCCGTAATGTGATTATCGATTTCGTTCAGCAGGAGGCGTACGGGCTGGTCTGCGAGTCCACTTAATCTGTTCTTGCGTGCACTACTCAAAGTTCAGCAACCCCTTTTTCATGGCAAACTTCACCAGTTCCGGTCGTGTACGCAGGCCAAGTTTCTCCATCAGATTGCTTTTGTGGGATTCGACCGTTTTGACACTGATGATCAGATGTTCGGCGATTTCCTTGTTGGCGTAACCCTTGGCAATCCAAGACAAAATCTCTTTCTCCCGCTCGGATAACGTGTCATACGGTCCGGCGTTTTCCTGTTTGGCTTTGTCCAGGTATTCACTCATCAGCCGCTTGGTCGCACTTGGGTACAGATAGGCGCTACCCTCTGCTACGGAACGAATTGCAGCAAGTAATTCTTCATGCGGCGCACTTTTGAGGATATACCCGGATGCTCCCGCATGGATGGCGCGGAACAGATATTCTTCATCGTCATGCATGGTTAGTATCAAAATGGAGACATCTGGCATCAATTTCTTTAATTCAGCGGTAGCAGTCAGACCGTCTTTGCCTGGTGGCATGCTGAAATCCATAAGGACCACATCTGGTTTCAACTCTTGAGCCTTGGCAATGGCTTCATCGCCATCTGCGGCATCTCCAACGATATGTATATCATTCTTTCCTTCAAGTAAGGCGATCAGCCCGGAACGCACGACAACATGGTCGTCTACAACTAATAGTTGAATCACATGATTTCCCCCTGTCCGCTTCCTTAGTTCTATCTATATCATAACAAAAAAAGAAGCCATTCAGAGCTTTAATCTCCGAATAGCTTCTCTTACTCAACGTGTGGGATAGAAACATTAAACCTTAATGTTCTGTTTGGCCGAAACGTTCCTGAATCATATTGGCAATTTCCTGGACCTGTGCCTCCACGGCAAGAGGATCATATGGCCAGAACCGTTCCCCATCCAGCTTGAACACTCGATTGTTCTTCACGGCGTCCAACGATGACCAGACGGGTGATGTTTCATCCAGCGAACCACCATTGGATAAATCCAGGAAAATATAATCACCGGCATAATCCGCCAGTTTCTCCTCGGATACAGTTACAGTATCTTTATCCTGATCAATCAGTTCCTTTTGTACAATGTCTGGTGCTTTCAGTCCGAGCTGTTGGTAGATGGCTTGCCCACCGCGGTTGACACCATCTCCGTTGATATACCAATCCTTACCAAAAAGACTGAAGTTGGAGAAAGTCGTACCTTCCTGAACCAACCCTTGAATGGAGTCCTTGGCTGACTTCACTTTTACTTCGAATTGGGACAACCAGTCTGCGGCTTCCTTTTGTTTGTTTAAGATTTCTCCAAAAGCAGTGATTTCCTCATGCACATTGTCGTATGTACCATAAGGGATGATGAGGGTTGGTGCGATTTTGCGATATTGCTCATTCAGCTTCTCATCTCCACCTACAGTGACGATCAGGTCGGGCTCAAGCGAAAGAATTTTTTCGACTGAACCGCCGTCGATACGACCAATGTCTGCTACGCCTTCAACCAGATCAAGCACATAAGGGCTTTCCAGCTCATAATCAGGTGCGCCTACTGGTTTGATACCAAGTGCGAGAAAATCAGCGAGGTAGCCCTGTGTCACAATCCGCTGTGGGTTCGCGGGTATTTCAACGTCTCCATTAACGGTGGGTATGACCTGCGTTTTTGCGGCGCTGTCTGCCGGTTGTTCTTCTGTAGCAACAGGTGAGGAAGGTTTATTTTTTGTGGTTTCTTCCACTTGGCTTGAGCAGCCAATAATTCCAATCACCAGTACCAGGAACATAAGCCCAGTCCACCATTTTGATTTAACCCCTGTCATTCTGCTTCTCCCCAATCAATAATGATTATCTTTCTCAATAAAACCTCCTTAATATCGTAGCTTTTGGATACAAGTATCGTCCATCTCAAAATGTGACCTCTTGAGCATGGACAATGGTTACCTGTTCTTTTCGCCATTCTCCCGAATCAGGATATCTACCATAAGCTGAAGTTGCTTTTCCAGAGCCAGCGCATCATTACACCAGAATTGTTCCAGCTTGAGAGGATATATCCGGCTCTTTCCGTTATTCATAACCTTGTTCCAGTGTGGTCGTTCCATGAGTTTGACTTGTGCATCATGATAGAGACCGCCTTCATGTGAGGAGAGCACGAGAAACATATGGTTTGCTGCATATTCCGTCAATTGATCTTCCTGAATGAACTGATGATTATTAGGTTCCAGAACGTCACGCAGAATACTGGGAGGAGGTGTAAGATTGAGTCCATAATAGACGTTGTATGCCGCTCTGGCGGTTACATTCCAGATACAGATCGTTCCATCTTCCCAGAGTTCATATAACCCAACGGTTTCATCAGGCTGGATTGCAGCCCCAAGTCGTTCAGCTTCACTGCTGACCAGCGCGGTGTAATGCTCTATCCAGTCTTCGGCAGCCTGCTCTCGACCTATGATTCGTCCGATAAGTTGAACGGTCTCCAATCGATTTAACTTGTCCCATGGCAGGACCATAACTGGAGCAATCTGTTCCAGTTGTTCGAGCTTATGGGGCAAATAGTATAGATAATCTGGCGCGATGATCAGATCAGGTGGTTCAGTTCGGAGGATTTCTTCCACACCATATTGATCCAAATCCAGTACATCATGCAACTCGTCTTGGATTAGCGGTGACATAGCCCAGGGTAGGAATGAGGCGGCAATGGGTTGAACGCCTAAGGCTAACAGATCTCCTGTGTACTGTACGGTAGCAATTCGTCTTGCGCGGGGCTGTAGTCGGTATTCACTTGGACTAATCCCAGTAAACTGCTTAAATTTACGACTTAAGTATAAACCGTCGGAGTATCCCACAAGCAGCGCAATTTCATTTAAGGTGGCATGCGTGGACAACAGGTATTGCTTTGTCTTGTCCATACGAACTCGGGTCAAGTGAGCTTGAAAGCTTCGTCCAACCTGTTTTTGAAAGAACCTGGAGAAGTAGCTCGCATTAAACCCGGTTAATCTGGCGAGTTCTTCACGGGTGAGATGACTGTCATAGTGATGATTCATGTAGCGAAGTGCTTCACGAATTATACTGTCTACCATTTCTGTAGAAGGTTTAATCGCCAGCTTGAATAATTCAAGCAATTCACTCAGCAGATAATGCGACCTGGCTTCTTCTGTCTGGACACTTCCTGTCCTTTTTTCGGAAAGATCCTGGATGATTGCCAGCATTCGCAGAACCTGTGGACTTGCTCCGGTCTTCGAACCATGTGAGGGCAAGTTCACTGTTGTTAGCTCATAAACACGTTTGTCAGGACTCTCTTCCGTTAATGCATAATCCTGAAAACCGATATGATACAGGGTGAAGGCAGAAGGTGGGATATGTATCAGCTCCAGGGAGCATTGGGGATGTAGAAAAAGTAACTGTCCTTTATGTAAAACACCGTGCTCATTACCATATCTATAGTCCACCGTCGCTGTGCAGGTAACCAATGAAGGCGTTTTTATGGAAATGGTACTGTTGTGCTGTGTGGATTCCCATGGAATAACACTGGCAGTTGTCAGTACAAACATATCTGTAGCCTCCTCAGCTGTATATACTATCTATGAATATATGAATGTATGGACTCGATTATATCAATCTATGTGAGTGACGTCGATGTATACAGATGAGCGAAGACAGGTGAACAGACTAAGGCTTGCTCCGCTGTAAATAACTATAATAAAAAAAGCCTTGATACTCCCCGAAGGAAATAACAAGACTTCTTCCATATTAAAGACAGATGTTGTTATCCAAACACCTTCGGCTGAAGATGTAGAGCGACTTGCTCCGTCTGCCGGATCATGTCCGATGAGAAGGTGCAAGGCAGTCTGCTGCCAACGAGCAGCACGGCGCCAGGCACGCTTCCTTCCTGGAACACAGGTACCGCTATGGCACATACCAGCCGCTCAGCAAGCATTAACGGGCAACGACCGGGTGTATGCTCCCCGGTGGATTGTGCATCAGATCGAGCTGTGCGTCCAGTCCGAAGGGCTGTGCCCACCAGATCTTGTCCGGGGCGCATTTCCATGCGTTTCACCCGTTCATTACTAGCCCCAGAGGTATACTTCCAGCGTAGCATCGTCCCGTTAAGACAGGCAAGTCCACAGAAGTCGCTGGATGTGTTCAGGCGCAGGCCGTCGATCATCTCCTGAATGCCAGATGGCAGTTCATCATGCATGAGAGGACACTTCCTTTTTCGAAATTATAACGTACGTGACGTGTAATTATTATCATTAACCTTTGAACAGGATCATCTTAAAGTAAGGGTATTACAATGTTAGTTCTATTGTAGACCCTTTCTCTTACGTTGTAATTCAGGGAAAACCCCTATTTCCGTTCTATAATTTACTGAACTTGGGCAGTGGAGGACTCCTGAGTCAGGTGCACCAAGGGATTGAAGAAATGCGAAGGATGAGGCATATCGGTGAAATGTGACTTTTCTCACAGCAAACTCAGGGAGTTTCTCGTTAATGATCAGGTAATCCCCCGATAACCCTCACGCTACTTTCGCGGTATGATGGATACATAAGGAATTACCGAGGGGGACGAA
The DNA here is from genome assembly GCF_037981725.1 of Paenibacillus sp. FSL H3-0457. Classification (NCBI taxonomy): domain Bacteria; kingdom Bacillati; phylum Bacillota; class Bacilli; order Caryophanales; family Paenibacillaceae; genus Paenibacillus; species Paenibacillus sp. FSL H3-0457. The sequence continues at coordinate 416,099 of NZ_CP150283.1, forward strand.
GGTTATGGGTACAGTATTTGTAGAAAGAACAACCCAAAGAGCAGAGCAGAAACAAACGGAGGCGGGCAAAATGACACGAGAAACAGGCGGAATCCTTTCGTTCGTTACATCTGAGCAATGGGGCCTGATTGAAGCAAAAATGCAGCCCAAACGGGTGAAGTCGGGGTATAGTCTCTTTCTCGAAGGCGATGAAGCCGGATATCTGTACTACATTCGTTCGGGACGAGTGAAAATGACCAAGTCGACGGAGGATGGCAAGGAAATTATTTTATCCATTCAGCAAAGCGGCGATCTCATCGGTGAATTCGGCGGCATCGGCGGATTGAATCATAGCTACAGTGCAGAGATGGCGGAAAAAGGGGAACTGGCCATTATCTCGCTTAGCGATCTGGAAAGTATACTCAGCAAACATGGCGACCTTGCCTTGAAATTCTTGCAATGGATGGCACTGTCGCAGCGGATCACCCAGTCGAGATTCCGTGATTTGCTGCTCTATGGCAAGGCGGGTGCGCTCGCTTCGACACTGATCCGTGCCAGCAATTCGTATGGCAGGGTTACACCGGATGGTATTGTGCTGGACATGAAGCTGAACCATACCGATCTTGCCGAGATGATTGGAGCGACCCGGGAGAGCGTAACGCGGATGCTGGGGGCATGGAAGGAACAAGGTACGCTGGATATGATGGACGGCAAACTGATGATTCGTGACCTGGCAGCCCTGCGTTGTATGTGTGGATGTCCTACATTCCCCAGCTGTCCGGTAGAGCTGTGCCGACTGTAAATTAGTTTGTTCAGAGGCTTCACCTCCATTGGCGATTGGGGTCGTTACGGAGTAAAAGAAAAGCTGGCGTCCCATATATGGGAGTCAGCTTTTTGTGTTTCTTTGAAAATGTTCACCTGCATATTCCTTTGCAAGAATCGAATAGATCACAGAGTCATGAAAGGAACCTTTGTAGAACCAGTGCTCCCGCAGCAGACCTTCACGCTGCATGCCAATCTTCTTCATGACATTCTCCGAAGCTGTGTTGTGCGGACGACATTTGGCGTAAATCCGGTGAATTCCGAGTTCGTTGAAACCGAAGCCTAGTAGAGCACTGGCTGCTTCGGCCGCATACCCTTTCCCTTGATAGGTGGGATTAAGGACGTAACCGATCTCTGCATTGGTTTTCTCCATCACGTGAATACCGACTCCGCCAAGGAGAGTTCCATCACTTTTCAAACATATTGCAAGTTCAAAGCCCTCTCTTGGATGTGCCTGCTGTGTGTCCAACACAAACTGCACGTATGCTCGTGTATCTTCTTCCGTATTCGGTCCCCAAGCCGTATGCTGAGTAACTTCTGTCATGGATGTGTAGCTATGTATACTTTTCCAATCGGTCTCCCGAATCTCCCGGATGATCAGTCTGTCAGTCTCCAATTGCATCGTTGTTCACTCCTTCACGTTTGAATAACTTTACTGTACATTGTACAACAAAAATAGCCCATAACAGATTCAACGAATGAATCGGTCATGAGCCATAATGTAGATTTATGATGTATGTGGCATGCTATTGTGGTTGTTTACATTGAACTGCGGGATAAGTATAAGCCAGCTTACGGATAATTTCCTTTTGCCATCTCGTATCACCCAGGTTGGTTGCCAGGTTCAGAAGATCCAAATAATCGTCAAGCTGCAGATCAGCCTTTTGCAGAGTTGTATTCATTCGATGTTCGTTCCCCTTTATCTATAAAATCGTAAAATCATATGCAGTAGAAAGTTACAAAGAGACAAGTTCAAGAATGATAATCATTATCATGTTTATATATTCATTATGCAATGAACGCTGGTAAAATGCAATCCCAAGTCCGCATCGAATTCAACTTTTTTCTGAAAATAGGCTCATCCACATCACATAGGGAATGTATACACCGAGATATGCAGACGGATACAGGAACCAGCCATTCAACAGGAAATGATGAATCTCGGTGGTGAATGTGGTCATGTGAGCATTCGTCGCATACACATCACCAGCGATAACGGTTGCCGCACTATAGAAGCAGAGTAGTGCAAGAATATGAAACAATCGTCTAACCATCCGGGAACGAAGAGCAACATAAGCCATAATCAGCGGAACAATCAACAAGAGTATTAAAAATACCAACTTCATCATCGTTTTACTCCTTCGGTAAATGGAATTCTAATGATAATCAGTATGGGCCAATAGACTCAACTTCTAAACTTTTTCATAAACTTTACAAAAAGAAAGAGGAATTCAGCATATGAACAATTAAATTAAAGGAGGATAACCCATTATCAGGTAATTTGGAGGAGGAGAAAGGGAATATGAAGAAGGCGTTATGGCAGCACTGGATCGGGGCATTCCTGGTCTTTATCATGATGGCAACCGCACTGCTGGGGCCGGGTTCGCAAAGTCCGGTACAAGCTGCAGCACCACTTACGGTATCTCAGGCCATCGCTGCCCAGAGCGGTGGAGGAACAGCAACGGTTGAAGGAATCATTGTTGGACATGCTACCGGGTCGCTTACCGCGAAGTTTACATCTCCGTATGCCAATGATTTTAATGTTCTGATTGCGGATTCAGCGTCAGAGCGGACCAACGCCAGATTATTGGATGTACAGATTCCCTCATCTTTCCGTTCGCAATATGGATTGGCGTCCAACCCCAGTCTTGTAGGCAAAAAGATCATCGTAACCGGAACCTTAGGTGCCTACAACAGCTATGCAGGAGTCAAAAACCCAACGTCCATCACACTTTCCTCCGGAACAACCAATCCTGATCCAGAACCGAACCCAGGCACAACACTGCCGGACGGTACCGGCAAGAAAGTATTGTTCGATAATACCCACGCCCAGACAGCAGGTGCTGCCGACTGGATTATTGACGGGGCATTTTCGGATTTTGCCAATGGTTTGCGAAACGCAGGCTTTGCCGTGGATCAGCTGGAACGCAGCATCCCGTATACATTCGGTGAGCAAGCCATCACCTATAATAAATTGAAAGATTACCACGTCTTTGTCATCGGCGAAGCCAACGTGCCGTTCAAAGCGACTGAGCAGGCTGCGCTGGTGCAGTACGTGCAGAACGGAGGGAGTATTTTCTTCATCTCCGACCACTATAATGCAGACCGCAACAAAAACCGCTGGGATTCTTCCGAAGTATTCAACGGTTATCGCCGCGGTGCCTTCCTGAATCCGGCCAAAGGCATGTCTTCGGCTGAAGCCGAATCACCAGCGATGCAGAGTGTGACGAGTTCAGATTGGCTCGCGACGAACTTTGGTGTTCGTTTCCGCTACAATGCACTCGGCGATGTGAACGCATCGGATATCGTTGCACCTGCACAATCCTTTGGCATTACGGCTGGTGTTAATTCTGTAGCCATGCATGCGGGATCGACCATTGCAATTATAGACCCGAACAAAGCCAAAGGCTTGGTCTATGTACCAAGTGGTGTGTCCAAGTGGGGCAATGCCGTGGATCAGGGCGTATACAATGGTGGTGGACGAGCTGAGGGTGCTTATGCAGCCATTGCAAAGGTTGGTGCAGGCAAAGCCGCATTTATTGGCGACTCTTCACCTGTAGAAGACGCGACTCCTAAATATTTGCGTGAAGAGACCGGTGCTACCAAGAAGACCTATGATGGATTCAAAGAAGTGGACGATGCAACGTTCCTTGTGAATACTGTGAAATGGCTAGCGGTCAAAGAGAGCTACACCAGTCTGGCACAAGTGCCAGGACTGACATTGGATACGGCAACAAGCCTGCTTCCTATCGAAGCTCCGGCCGCATCAACCGAGCCACAACTTGAGCCATGGGCTGCACCTGCGGCAGGGTACAAATGGTATGATCCGACTACATTTAAGACAGGTTCATACGGCAAAGCGCAATAAGTGAAGTAGACATCAACTCAACATGCGAATAGGGTCTGACCGTGGAGTTTGCGGACAGGCTCTTTTTTTTGCTTGTTATATCAGTGACATTCACGAACATGATTAGCTCATACCACCCTGCCATTGCATAAATATCTGCTACGGAGGGGAAGGTATGGGTACTAATGATGCGGCGTGAAGCCCAACCCAACCAGAGGAGGCGGCGAATGATGACTCACCAAGCAGACTGTGACAGTTCCTCGATGAGACAGAGGCTCAAGGCAGATCTGCATCGTGTGGCGGATCGAATGAACATGACGTTATCCCGTTTTGACAATGACAGTGTCTGTCTGTTGGGGCAGTTTGCAGAGATTCGAGCGGAAATCAAGCAGATCGAGGTGCTCGCCTCTTCGTTTTATCTGGATTGTTATCTGTCACCCTTTACCGAGAAGTTTGCCGAATTAACATCGAGCGTACAGCATCTATCTGACCGGAGATATGGGGCGTTGATTGTGATTGAACGGGAGATTCCGTTGGAGTCGATCATTCATTCAGGTGTGGCTGTGGATGCAAGAGTGACGCATGCGTTGCTGGAATCGCTATTTATTCCCGGTGCACCTCTGCATGATGGGGCTGTGTTGATTCGTGGCAATCAAATTGTATCCGCTGGTAATGTGCTGCCGTTGTCGCAAGCGGAAGTGCATGAACGAAAAATAGGCACTCGTCATCGGGCTGCATTGGGTTTAAGTGAATTGACGGATGCGGTTGTGTTGGTTGTCTCCGAGGAGACAGGACAGGCTTCATTCGCTGTGGATGGCGATTTGCATCCAATCAATGTGGTCGAAACGCTCCCTTAAATGTGAATGATCAAGTGGCCTACTTGGGGCGATTAAGTTGATGCAGTTGAGGGAAGTGTACCTTTCTCCTGTAAGGGAGAGAGGTTTTTCTATGGATAGACGATAAAATTATAATCTGAAATTCGACCGCTATGCTCCCGCCATATGAGAAACATCGATCGATGCTTCTCTGACATTGCGATGTGATTTTGCACAAACTGGGTATTCATGGGTACAATAGAGGATGGTCAATGATAGAGAACAATGCGACTGGATCGCAAAAATGGTTGGAGGAGACGGTTAGCACATGAGTTGGTTTGAAGCAATGGAGCATCACGATTATGAGGAACTGGTTCTGTGCCAGGATCGAAATTCAGGGTTAAAAGCAATTATCGCCATACACGACACAACACTCGGCCCTGCGCTGGGAGGCACGCGGATGTGGACTTACGCTTCAGAAGAAGCAGCCATTGAAGATGCCCTGCGCCTTGCCCGTGGTATGACATATAAAAATGCGGTATCTGGCCTGAATCTGGGCGGTGGCAAAACCGTTATCATCGGAGATCCGCGGCGCGACAAAAACGAAGCGATGTTTCGGGCGTTTGGACGATATATTCAAGGGTTGAACGGACGTTATATCACGGCCGAAGATGTGGGAACAACGGAAGAGGACATGAACCTGATCTATCAGGAAACCGATTATGTGACAGGCATCTCCGCGAGTTATGGTTCATCCGGTAACCCATCGCCTGCAACGGCTTGGGGTGTATATCGTGGGATCAAGGCAGCAGCCAAAGAAGCATTTGGTACCGATCTGCTGGAGGGTAAAACGATAGCGGTCCAAGGTGTCGGCAATGTGGCGATGCATCTGTGCAAATATCTGTATGAGGAAGGTGCACATCTGATCGTTACGGATATCCATAAGGACTCGGTGAAACAGGCTGTGGACCGCTTCGGCGCAACAGCAGTTGATCCCGCAGACATCACGAGTGTGGAATGTGATATCTATGCACCATGTGCACTGGGCGGCACGATTAATGACGGTACGCTCAAAACGCTCAAGGCAAAGGTTGTAGCGGGCTGTGCCAATAATCAGCTGTTGGAGACCCGTCATGGGGATCAGCTGTATGATATGGGCATCGTATATGCGCCTGACTATGTTATCAATGCAGGTGGCGTAATTAACATTGCGGATGAGTTGAACGGTTATAACGCGGATCGGGCGTGGAGCAAGATCGGAGAGATCTATTCCACTCTGGAGAAAATATTTGAAAGCTCACGTACCGAGGGCATCGCAACCTATGTTGCCGCAGATCGTTTGGCTGAGCGACGGATTGAACAGATGAAGAATACGCGCAGTACATTCTTGCAGAATGGTCACCACGCATTGAGTTCCCGAAGATTGCGCAAGTAAACTTAATAGAATCATAATCAAATTTAAAAGGGTCTGTTAGATAACGGCAACATCCATTCCCAAGATGGATAGTCGATCTGACAGGCCATTTTTTTATGTTTGCTATCAGAATTTCAAAAAAAAGAAAAACAGTGGCAATATCTCCCTAATTGATCAATTTTACTATGGATTTTTCCGATAATGTATGTACATCGTTCAGATGCAGATGGTTCAGGGAAGTGGGGAGAAGGAAATGGGGAAAAGAAAAGGTGTAGGGCATAAGCTCAAAAATATGTCGCTTAAAATCAAGCTGCCTTTCATGATCAGTGTATTGGTTGTGTTGGTTCTGCTGGGTGCAACAACCACAAGTTATATGATTTCATCTGATGTTGTGGTCAAGAAAAGCAAGGATGAAATGAATGTGATGGCTGACCGCCTTGGGGAAGGGCTTTGGACAGCTATGCAGCTTCAACAACAATTGAGTCATGCGATATCCGTACATAGTACTTTTAAAGAACTCTTAAAGTTGCGTGATACGAACGAAATGCCAAATGATACCTTTTTCACAGATGAGAATCCATATTTCAACAGAGCAAATACGATTCTCACTGACAGTATATCCGATACGGAAGGCTCCAAGCCGGACCTGTTCGTATTTGACAAGGAAGGAACGATGGTGGCGGGGACCATGCCAGAAGTCATTGGTCAGTCACGGGGAGATCGGGAATATTTTAAGGAATCCATACAGGGGAAATCCTTCATCAGTGACGCGGTCGTCTCTAAGACTAGCAAGAAGCTCATTATTGTATTCTCGGAGCCTATCACCGATGAACAGGGGAATTTACTGGGTGTGTTCGCCATGTCGGTGGACAGCAGCTTTTTCCTGGGGCAACTGGGAGACATTAAAATCAATGCCGAAGGCAGAGTTGAAGTGCTGAGCCGTAGCGGCATCATCATGTATGATTCACTGGACCCTTCCATTGTGGGACAAACGCTGGAAGCGGACAAGGAAGCGATGGGAATCATCGAGGCCAGAGCCACTGACAAAGTGAAAATCACTTCGATGGATCGAGATAACATCTATTATCGTATTAATCAGATTCCTGGTGCAGATCTATCTGTGGTCATCATTGACGATTATGACGATATCAAGCGCCCAATAGATGATATCCAACGTCAGATGGTTATCGTGACCTTGATCGGAGTTGTTCTGGCTATTGGTGTGGGATTGCTGATTTCTCGTAGTATTACAAGACCTATCATTCGTCTGATCGGGCTGTTCCAACAGCTTGCTCAAGGAAATCTGACCGTTAAGGCCAATGGCAGATATAACAGTGAATTCAAGGATCTGGCGGACAGCTTTAATGGTATGGTGGAGCAGAACAGGAATCTCATTACCGATATGAATAATTCAATCCATGTCCTTCAAGCCAGCACTCAGGAGTTGGAGGAGACATCCAGACAGACGGCAAGATCCATTGATGAGACATCGGCGACGTCCATGGGGATTGCAAAAGCCATGGAGGCCCAATCGGAAGATACCGAGCAGATTGCAGGCAAATTCAACAGCTTTGGCGATAAAGTGGCTGCCATGAACAGCAGTGCACAGGATGTGAAGGCAAGAGCGGATGAGATCGAAACGGTATTCCACAACGGGAATGAAGTCGTGAATGAACTGATGCGTATCAACGAGGTGAACGAACGGGAAGTGGAGAAAATCTCGGAGATCACCGTCAAACTTCAAACCAGTTCGGGCAGTATTAGTCAGATCACGGAAGCCATCAGCCAGATTGCGAAGCAGACCAATCTGCTTGCATTGAATGCTTCCATTGAAGCATCACGGGCAGGTGAACATGGCAGAGGATTTGCAGTTGTAGCTGAGGAGATCCGCAACCTGGCAGAGCAGAGTTCCCGCCAGTCCAAGGAAATCTCCAGCATTATCGAGCAGAATCTGGCCGATGTCGCCGAGAACAACCAAAGTGTTGCCGAAATTCACACCATCTCATCCAGACAGGATGAACTTGTCTTGCAGACTCGTCAGGCATTTGATGTGATTTTGGAGAAGGTAACGGTCATTAATCAACAGATCGCTACGATGGCAGGACAGATGCAGGAGATGTTACAGAACAAGGATGACGTACTGGAGTCAGCCCATAGTTTGTCGGCTTCAGGAGAGCAGGTATCCGCTTCGGTTGAAGAGGTAACAGCAACCATGATGGAGCAATCTTCAACAGTACAGCAGTTGGCCAACATGGTGGATACGATCGATCAATTGACGCAAAAGCTGGCCGAATCGGCTGCGCGATTCAAGGTGGAGTAAGGGTTAATTGAATAGCTATAGAGGGAAGCAAGGCAAAAGGCACTCTGTATGAGTGCCTTTTGCTTTGTTTTTTATGGTCTCGATCAATGTGCTTTAGTCCATTTAGTGATCAATAAGATCAGCGGTTGAAAGAGGGGTACTAAGTTATCTATATCAAAACGTAATGCACTTCTGATTCAGCAGCTTCATGAATTGATCCAGCGCACTGCTGACATACCGATCCTCACCGCGGACAAAGGTTGTCGTGGTATGGGTAAAACGATCTGCCAGATCAAATACGGAGAAATCATCCGGTTTCTTGTGAATAACATTGCACGGCATAATGGTAAAAGCAATTCCAGACTCCACACAGCTAAGCAGGTTTTCCATCGTACTCACTTCGATGATATTACGTGCGGACAGTCCCTCTTCCTGCAAAAATTCTTCGGTCATTTCACGATAAGGACAGCCCTCGGGGAAAACAACCCATGATACTTGGCACAGACTTTCAGGTGGTGTATCCATCTTCTTGGAGATGATATGAACCGTGTCCTGCATCTCATATTCCACCTTCAGACCCTCTTTCACACAAGCCCCGCTGATAAAAGCACCATCAATCTCATCGTCCTGTATTTTCTTGCGCAGTACTTTGGGTGAAGTGGCGTTGACGAGTGAGATGGACACCTTCGGGTAGGTTATCTGATATTCATTCAGAATCTCCATAAAGCGGCTGGATGCCGCCGTTTCCACAATGCCGATTTTCAGCGTGCCGGAAGGCTCACCGGGATCGGTCATATCCTGCTTCAGATCGTGCAAAAGGTTGTGAATCTGTGTGGCGTACTGGACGAACTGTTCTCCTTTGGAGGTCAGTACAACGCCTTTGGGAAATCGGTTGAACAGCTGGATCTGATATTCCTGCTCCAGTTTTTTGATGCGTGTAGTGACATTGGATTGCGCGTAATTCAGTTCTTTGGCGGCCTGTGAGATTTTGCCTGAACGCGCCACCGCGAGAACAATATCGATATCGGAAAGTTCCATGCTGTATCCTCCTGAACGTGGATTAACACCAATTAATTCGGCAGATGGTGATGTTAGGTATCTCTCTGAGAGATACAACTATATATTTAAATCATTTTACGATATATCGGAGCCGCCGTACAATATCCTTAATGACAAAGAGAGTAGGGATATGACATGGATAACACGAATACACGTTCAACATTATTAAGCCCGGTAACGATTCATCAGTGGCAATTAAGGAACCGAATTGTGATGGCACCGTTGACCCGGGGATTTGCTGATGATCGGGAGGGGACCGTGACGGATGAGATGGTGGCGTATTATGAGCAGCGTGCGCGAGATGGTGTGGGGCTGATTATTACCGAGGGCATTAACCCCAATCTGGCAGGCAAAGGCACTTACGGCATCCCCGGTTTATATACAGAGGAACAGACGACTTCTTGGAAAAGGGTAACGGATGCTGTCCACAAACATGGCGGCACCATTATTGCTCAACTGTGGCATGTCGGCAGGTTGTCCCACTCCGATCTGATCGGAACCGCTCCACTGGCACCTTCCAGCCTTGCGGCAGAGGGAAGAGTTCATAAGCTGCATAAACCGTATCAGGTTCCTCAAGCGATGAGTGCACAGGATATAGCGGATACCATTCAGCATTTTCAGACGGCCGCCCGCAATGCAGTTCTGGCAGGGTTCGACGGGATCGAGCTGCATGCTGCGCATGGGTATCTGATCGACCAGTTTATCAATGAGAAGACCAACCAAAGAACAGATGAATATGGAGGAGACACAGCAGGCAGATTGCGGTTCTTGCGGGATATTATTGTGGCTGTGAAAAAAGAGATCAGTGTAGATCGCATATCGGTACGATTTTCCGAGAAAAAGGATGATGATGCATCCTATGCATGGGCAGATCAAGCTGGAATGATCGATGCATATCTTAATTTGTTCCGTGAGACGGGAATTACAATCTTGCATCCCTCAACAGATCAATATACAAAAGCGTGGGAAGAGGAGCAGTCCTTTCACGAGCGGATTCGAAGTCGGTGGGATGGAATCATTATTGGTGTGGGGAATTTGGATGTTCAGACCGCAGAGCACGCGATTGGTAAGGGAAGCATAGATCTGGTTGCGTTCGGCAGACCGTTTATCGCCAATCCAGATCTGGTACAGAGATTGCATACGGGTCAGCAATTGGTCGAGTATGATGCGAATGCACATTTGCCTGTTTTGGTGTGAAAATAAAGTGAAAAAAGGGCAGAATAGGCTGCCCTGCCCTGAGGTTCAGATACTTTTTGAGTGATCCAGCGGCTTCATTTCGTTTCTTCTTGTTGAGCTTTTTTCGATATACCAGAGAATGATCATAGACAACCCATAGAACAGACTGACAGCCAGAATAATGATCCATACACTTTCCATGTCCATGCTTTTGATGAAAATGCCTGTCAAATATGGACTAAGTGTATAACCCAGGCAACCTACGAATAACAGCAAGCCATTAAACCGCCCCTGATGTGTATCGGGTACACGCGAAGCAATATACAGATTGATATTGGTCTGCACGAGAATCTCTCCAATGGTCCATAGCACCGTGGATAAGGCGACGATGGAAAAATGGGGGAAGGTTCCGAGCAGGTTCAAGGCTCCAAATCCGATTCCATAGAAGAGTGCGCCTGTAGCTATGGAGTTTAGGGCAGTTAATTTGCGTGTAGCGGACAGGATAACGGTGGTAAGAATAATGACGCTAATGGCATTGATGGTCATGACAGAGCCGTAATAGGCTGCCCCGTTCTCGCCAAACGAGTGATTCATCTGGAGCGGGAGGCTAAATGAGTATTGCATATAGATAAAATAGTTAAGAAATGACACAACGATGAAGAAGGCAACGAGTGGATTTTTCAGCAGTAGTCTGAATAACGGCGAAGGCGGTTGGCTCGATCGTTGTTGTCCAGCATGTTCGCTGTTTGTTGATGCCAATTCCTTGCGTGTGCCGATCTTAACCTGGTTGATGATGATAAAGGTAGATATCAGAAACACGGTACCGATACTTATAAAGACAATGTTGACGTGATCTTTGATAAAAAAACCGGCGATCAGTGGTCCGATGGCTATACCCAGATTGGCCCCCAGATACATGAGGGAAAAGGCGGACTTTCGCTCTTTCTCCTCCGTGCACAGTTGAATAATCAGTGCATTATAAGCAGGTCGGGTGATACTGATGAAAAACATGACTGCAATCAGAAGATAACCAACGGTAAGGGTGCCTGACCAAAAAGAGCAGCTTATAATCATGATGGCAGACAACAGTTGCCCAATGACAATAATCGTTTTTTTGCCCATAACATCGCTTAAATAGCCGCCGAGAAGTACACCGGGTCCGCTAATTAGGGCTGCCATGGACACAAAGATCCCTGCACTGACCACATTCATGCCCATCTGTAACGTAAGCACCAAGGTAATCAGGGAGAATACAAAATCTCCCGTGCTGTTAATCGTTCTGGCTAAACAGAGATAATAGATATCGCGGCTCAGACCCGCGTAGGTTTTGAATAAAGACAATAATTCCAGCCCTCCCCAAGATAAACGTCACTCCAGACCAAAAACGGTGAGGATCATCCGTACATCTTATACAGTTTCAGTTTCAGCAACCGTCACTTCAATCTTGAAACGATCGTACATATCCAGCAGGGTTTGACGCAATTCCTCGAACGAATCACCCTCCACGATAGCATAGCCTGATCGGGTCATGGTATCGTTGACGTCCCCGGCGCGCTGCCCCACTTGATAGGATACATTGAACTCAATGATGCCAGGGATATCCGCATAATCCTCTATCCCGGATATGTGTTGAATTACCCCTGCGCGTGAAGGGAAGCAGATCATGCCTGTGAATTTATGGCTCGTCTCCTGTTGCTTAAATTCATATATTCCAACTTCCAGATCAGTGACGGCTTCGAAGAAATCAACGCCATGGGTGTTCTTGATACAAGGAGGCATAACATGCGATCCCCCGATTCTTGCACCAATTTCTCCAAACACCACTTCTCCTTCCGGAGTCAGAAAAAGTTCGGCATGTGTTACGGATTGATTGATACCCAAGGCAGCAATGACCTGTTCATTGAGTTCTTTGATGTGATGGATAAAATCAGCTTCCGTGCCTTCAGGGAACGTAATACTGGCTGGAGGTTTCTGCTTCGTCGCAATATCCAGGCAGTTATACAGGTATTGGGAAACAGATGCAAATACAACTTTGCCCTTGGACACAATGGAATCACAATGAAACTCCGTACCGTGGATGAATTCCTCCAGCAAATCCCTTTGCTGTGCTTGTCTTGTATGGTGTAGATAATGTACCAGTTCATCCATGCTGGATAATTTGAACGTATTGATACTTCCATATCCGCTGAGTGGCTTCACAATAATCGGAAACCCGTGTACAGCAGTGAAACGAATATAGTCCTGTTCATGTAGAGCAATTGCAATTTCGGATGTCCGAATTCCGCGTTGATGCAGCATTTGTTTCATGATCCATTTGTTGCGAACAGCCTCAGCCTGATTGCGCTGCATACCGGGGATCCCGAACTCGGAACGGAGCTGACCACCGATCTCAATCGCATTCTCACCCGGCGTTAACAGAGCAGAGATGGAATGGGATTCTCGGATCTGCATCATATGCTCCCGGATGGCATCTACGGACTCCAGATGATCGACATATCTAATTTCGTCAAAGAAGTCCCTGAGGACCTCATCATGATGCAAATTATGCCGTTCAATAATCAGAATTTTCTTGTGATCCGCCAATTTCTGCAAAGGTTTAACGAAGTTTAATCCAGTTGGAAGCCTGAAATCAGATATGTATACAATGGTTTTCATACGTTCTCGTATATCCCCTTTCAACAAAATACTAAAAATAGTAAAAATTCATTTCATAACATTATAGCTCAATATTTTCCATTTTGAATACACCTTTTGGTTAAAAATATGAACCAAAATACATATTTATGATGCGTTAAAGTGTTAATTGACAATAGGAAAATTTTGGTATACGATCTTTAGCGGATTAGAAATAAAAAGGAGGAAATAGAAATAAATGGAGATCATTAAAGAGAAATATGCCATACTGGGAACGCTGGGAGACGATGAAGGATTCCTGACTTGCAGCATGCATATCGCGAAAAAGCTAGGCAACTCGGAACGTATCAAGCCATACCCTGAATTTGAAGCGGCTGCGGAAGACTTGAGATCAGGGATCATATCCTGCTTGCTGGTCCCCGGGGCGTATCCCAAGCTCAACAGCTTTATCATGGATTCTGAACTAGCGGTGTCTGAGAGCTTTGTGGAGAAAATTCCTGCGCTGGTTCTATCCGGCTTCCATGCGGTATGTCCCGATCAGATCGATATTATCTATCATCATCCAGCAACCACTTACTTGTTATCTGAACTTGATACAACCTATAGAGAGAACAGCACCGTATCGTCCAACCCTGAAGCTTGCAGGAAGGTCATGCACAACACGGAGAAGTCCATTGCGCTCACGAATCAGCTATGCGCTGATCATTACGGGCTTGTGACCTACAAAGTATTGCGCGAGGGAATCAATATGCCATGGGTATGTTTTACACAAAATACACAGAGGGTGAATACAGTCATATGAAAAGAATTGCTATTATACTGGATAAAAATCTGGAACCTGGCGCCGCCGCTAATGTGGCTGCCCTGTTAATGGGACAAGCAGCCCTGAATGAGCCGGGGTTATATGCTGATCAACCTGTGCTGGATCATAGCGGCGTTCAGCATGCGGGCATCCGATATAGCACTGTCATTCTGAAGGCCGGGGAGAATCAACTGATCAATCTGGCCAAACTCTGCTCAGATGACAGCGGGGGACTGAGCCATGTTGTTTTTTCACAGACAGGCCAGTCGCTCAACAATGCCTTTGAACAATATGCAGTTGAGATTGCTTCGATGGAATTGGAAGCTACCAAAGTGGTAGGTGTCATTGTATGGGGCGAGGATGATCAAGTTAGGGCAGCGACCAAAAAATTCAGTGTCATGAAATAAGGGAAAAGGGCAGAAGCGGATCTTTAGAGATCACTCTGCCCTTCTTTATATATGAAAGAATTGTTATAGAGGTTGTTCAAAAGTCCGATTTTGATTAGGAAGGATGCCTGAAGGCATCGCACTTATAGATGTTTGCTGACAACGGCAGCTTTCTTTTCCGTAAAGTAATACACCAAAGCGAGCAGCGGCATAATCAGGCCAATCAGCGTTGTGAGACTCCAACCTCCGTTAGCATAAGACCAGCTTCCAAGAGATGAACCAATCGCACCGCCGACAAAAAAGATCGACATGAATATGCCATTCACACGTCCTCTCGCTTCACTTCCTAAGGAGTAGATAATGCGTTGACCCAGCACCAGATTTCCCGAGACAGCCATATCCAGTGTGATCGCGACGATCACAAGCAGTATCAGTGCTAACGTGGAGTGACTCTGGAACGCATAAGCAAGACCAAACGAAGCAGCAGCGATCACCATGGCAGCACCTGTCAGAATACGTGTTAGTCCGCGATCAGCCAGTCTCCCGGCAATGGGAGCGGCAATAGCACCACCGACACCAGCCAGTGCGAACCAGGCAATCCCTTGCTGTGACATATCAAAATCGTTAGCGAGCCTGAGCGGAACCGTAGTCCAGAACAAGCTGAAAGCACCAAACAGACTGGCCTGATAGAACGCCCGGCGGCGCAGCAGCGGCATCGTTCTGAACAGTGTGCCCAAGGACACAATTAATTGCCCGTATTTCAAGGTGGGTTCAGGCTGGCGAGCAGGAAGAGCACGTGATAGGAGCAGCATTAGAAGTGTTATGACAATGGCGGAGAATACAAAGACCGTCTGCCATCCGAAGAGGCTGGTGATAAAGCTTGCGACAGGACGTGCCAGCATGATGCCCAGCAACAGACCACTCATTACATTGCCAACAACCCGTCCGCGTTGTTCCTCGGAAGTAAGATATGTCGCATAGGGCACCAGAATTTGAGCGACAACAGAACCTATCCCAATGAACAGAGAGGCAGTCAGAAATACAACAGCAGTGGGCGAGAAAGCCGCAGCAATCAGGGCGACAACCAGTACGATGAGGAAAAGCACGACCAGGCGTCGATTCTCGGTAATGTCACTGAGCGGCACGATAAACAGCAAACCAATGACATAACCAATCTGAGTCAACGTTACGATCAATCCGGCAGCGGCAGAAGACAGACCCGTTGTCATGCTGATCGGACCGATAACGGTCTGAGCATAATACAGGTTTGCCACGATCAATCCACAAGCTGATGCCAGCAAAAAAATAATCCAGGTGGGTACAGGTGCCTTCTTCACTTGTTGTCTCATATCCATCATAATCATCCTCCACAGTTCTAAATAGGTATTCCCAATAAACAGGTGATATTTAAAAACATTAATTACTAAACGGTGTGTACACTAATTACAAATATATAATAAACTAAACGTACAGTATTGTAAATAGGCTCTACATATTTTAATGAGAATATAATTGAGGATGAAAAGGTGAGCGTAGGATGGAATTGTGTGTACTCATGGCAGTTTAGTATAATGAACGTATCGTTTTTATGAAAAATACTGATGATTAAATATATTTTATACATCAAGGAGGGTTCAAGATGACTGCCAAAAGAGGACGTCCACGTAACATGGAAACCCAGAATGCCATTCTTACAGCATCGTATGAGTTGTTGTTGGAGCACGGATTCGGGGCAGTTACAATCGAGAAGATTGCTGAACGTGCACAGGTGAGCAAAGCCACTATCTACAAATGGTGGCCGAATAAAGGCGCTGTCATCATGGACGGATATATGTCTGCGGCAACGGCAAGATTGCCAGTGCCGCAGACAGGCTCGGTATTGGAGGATATACGCATACATGCGAGTAATCTGGTTCGTTTTTTGACCAGTCGGGAAGGAAAAGTGATTACACAGATTATAGGGGAAGGGCAGTCGGATGCAGGGCTTGCCGAAGAATACCGTACAAGGTACATCCAACCACGTCGACGTGAAGCTCGGGGAATTCTGGAGAAGGGTGTGGAGCGCGGCGAATTAAAGAGTGGGACGGACATTGGATTATACATTGATCTGATCTATGGACCGGTGTTCTATCGTATGTTAGTGACGGGGGAAGCGATGGATGATGCGTTTGTAGATCTGATGCTCCGTTCATTGTTGGAAGGCATTCAGTCCAAGAAGAAATAGGGATAGCCACGATACAAGTGGGAGGAAGAGGGAAGAGGGCGATTCGTAGGAATCACCCTGGAAGGAGCACATGTATATTGTACGTGGGAGATTGTTAGACCTGGAATATAGGTGAGATGGCTGTGGGCCACGAATCTGTAACATTAGAGGAAAGGAAGGATGAGTGCTGGGTTAACACCGGGGGTTCATTCCATACCGAACTGGGCAGCTCGCGGCGTAATATAGGGGCAACTTCCTTGGCAAAACGCTCCACTTGCTCCAGTTGCTCGCTATGCGTCAGTCCATCTACGCTGATACTCAGCACCTGATGTCCGTAAGCGGCATGATAGTCCAGAATTTTCTCAATGACCTGTTCCGGACTGCCAATTAACGCAGGACCTCGTGCAATGTTATCCTCCAGATCGGTGAAGGGCGACTGGTTATGCTGTGCGGCGGCGGTGGCATGGAACGCTTCATAATATGGCTTATAACGACGAATGGCTTCTTCGCCCGTATCCGCAAGATAGAGGCTGCCGGCACCAGAGCCAATCACTGCTTGCTGCGGATCATGACCATAATAATCGAGGCGTTCCCGATAATGATCAATTAACGCTTTGTATTTGGCTTGCGGGTGAAAAGAATTCGACGTAAAGAGCGGCTCGCCATATTTGGCAGCGAGTTCCGTCGAGACCGTGCTGGACGCGCTACCATGCCAGATTGGGATGGATTGCTGAAGCGGTCTGGGCCACGTGGTCACTCCATCAAGCGGAGGGCGATACGTTCCCTGCCAGGTTACATTCTCTTCAGACCACAGCCGTTTTAGCAGATGGTAGCGTTCATCGAGTGAGTCCCATTGTTCCTCTTCGCTTATGCCGAACAGCGGATAGTGCCGAGGGTCATTGCCTTTCCCGATGATCATCTCCAGCCGTCCACCCGATAATTGATCCAACGTGGCATAATCCTCGGCAACCCGGACTGGATCGAGTATACTAAGCACAGTGACGGTGGTTAGTAACCGAATGCGTGTGGTTGCTGCGGCTATTGCAGTTAATACGACAGGTGGCGAGGAAGATAGAAAAGGCGCACCGTGTCGTTCACCGATTCCATAGGCATCGAAACCCAGTCGTTCAGCCAGCTTTGCCTGCTCTAATATATTGTGGAATTTCTGCTGAGTTGTCAGAGCTTCCCCGGTTACGGCATTAGGCAGATTCATCATGAGACTAAACAAGGCAAATTTCATCTGACCTTCTCCTCGAACTGAATTGATAGTATCTGTGTTGTATAATCCCATTGAAATAGTAGGATATATAAGTTGGATTAAATGTATCATGTTCTAACGGATTCTTCTAATGGATTTTTTCTATAAGCAGGAACAGCGAGGCCTCCTTGCATAAATGTGAAGGGAATTGCCACGATTTTTATTGACCGCTGTAAAATTTAGGATTAAAATTGTGCTTATCATATAAATTCAAAATTATGGATTTTCATTGTGGAGGTGGGATACATGGAACCTACAACTACGATACGCTCATATATTGAGGACTACATCAGGAAACAGGGGTACACCCTGCAGTATTTTGCCGATATATCGGGAGTTAACGCTGGAACGCTTAGCGCAATTATTAAGGGGACTCGGCCCATCGCTATGGCGCAACTGGATCTGATTACCCAAGGCATGAAGCTGGAAGAGGGGTATTTCTACGAGATTTATGGGGCTGAATGTTTCGTGGAATCGGCACCTCATTGGAGGAGACTGGAACCTTTCCTGCAACGCTGTGCTGAATTGGACAAGCTGGAATGTATTCATAAGGTTATCCAGGAAGTGACGGATGATCGCTCGTATATCTCGGAGTTGTTCGAGATGGCGGAAGGCATGCTTGAACGTGGACAGACGAAGGCTGCACGGATGTTGTACGAATGTGTGGCGGAGTGTGAGAAATATCAACACTCGGAACGTCTGGCTCTGTGCCAGTATCGCATCTTCACCCTCTCGCTTGGTCAGAATCAACATGATAACCTGCGGGCCGCTGTGCACTTTGAGCCATATATTAATCGGCTGGATGAGGAGAGGCAGCTGGATGCGATAAAAGACCTGGCGAATACATACTTGGCTCTAAGATACTGGGACAAGTTATTTTCCCTTTCGGATGAGTTGGATCAGAAAACTAAAATTTTACAATTATATACAAAGAAAAAAATTGATAAAAGTGAACGGTTAACCGCATACCCCTTATTTGTATATAGAGCATACTCAAATCTACTTAAATCTGCTGCTTGTGAGGGGCTGGGAAAATATGAAGAAGCACTTTACTATACAGGGGTTTATACAGATGTAGTGAATATTCATAATTCTAATGAAGAAGATCGAATGTATATATCTAAGTTTAAGGTTTGGGCAGAAGCGAACACATATGTCTATAAATTAATGATGGGTGATCTGAGTATTTTGCCAGCATACGTTGATTTTATCGAAATAAACGAATCAGAAGTGCTCCCTGCTATGACAAATATTTTGGAAGTGGCTAATAAATTCAACCAAGATATCAATGAAATACTTCATAAATTCAGTGTCCAAATCTATTCGGAAATTGATAAATTAAAAGGTTACACCGATCAGGTCAGGTCGGATATCTATATCACATTTTTACTTGGACAAAGTGTTTATCACCTTAATCGTGGTCAGTACCTTGAGGGTATGAATCAACTTTTATATTGTTTGAACGAAGCAGTTAAAATTAATAACCAAAAAGAGACTATACATTGTGCAGCGTTATATGAGAGATATAGACACATATCTACTCCAGATCATGCACAACAGTATAAAAAGATAATGATGGAGGTAGAGCGTAATTATGATAAAAAAGAAAATCGTTTATTTCATCTTGCTTAGTTTGTTAGTCGTTAATGTCAGCCAGTTGGGTTTATTTGATCATGGAATTCCTTTTGAAACATCCCTTACGACTACACATGGTGGTGGTAATTTATAGTCTTTAAGGGGAATTATCAGGTTTAAAAATGGTTTATTTCCGAGATTGGAAGTAAGCCTTTTTGTATTGATAACGTAGTTGAAAATTCTATTATACATAACGAAAAGAGGATTTATCATTGCAGATTGATATTCAGAAGCTTTACGACAAATATATAACGTTGGACCTTCCTAATCCATTCACTTTAGAGCAAATTCATGATCGACTAACCAAGAAATACTACGCTGAGAAGGTGGATTTAGAAGAGTTCTCCGACTTATGCAACGACCCATACGCCGGATTTGATCAGGCGGTTGCAGCTTATGTATTTAAGGATGAGAGGGGAACCAAGCAATTAATTAGCTTGAACAAGGATGAAGATATCCATGAGCCACTGGAATTTGCATGGATAATCAGATCCACTGTGCGAGGATTTTCTCTTCTATTAACTCTTGAGATCGATGTATTTTATGGGATGGAAGAGAGTGAGATGACTCTTGGCAATCAATGTTTTGAGGAATATCTGATCCTGCTCTATTTAACAGGTTACATTGAGTTTGAGAATGACTCCTTCATTAATCCATTACGTGCTCGTTATCGAGAGGGCTACAGACTTCGTTATTTTGGTATGCAGAACGGTGATGAAAATTACCTATACAAATAGATTACTTTTCGATAAATTTATTAACTTCTCGTGAGAGAAAGGTGCGAGAGATACTTAGGGTAAAATGGATAATATGTCCATAACGCACTTTAACGGTAAAGGATTCGCGTATTCTCGAATACGATATGTAGACATGTTATAATTTTCTTTGCCCACATCTTGTAGAAAAGAAGAGACGTCAACTCTCTATGCAAATTGCTTGATGTTGAAAGTATCTCTATGTAAATAAATATTTTATTCTGCAAAGGAATAAAATATGAATTTTTTGGCAATGTATCCTAAAATGTTATACAAAGAGGGGGTGCATGCTGTGAGTGAACCGGTACAGATCACAGATAAAATCGAACGGAACAGGCAAGAGTTGAGTCGTTTGGCGGAGAATCATGGCATGCAGGACAACAAAGTCCTCCGACAGTCCATGGTACTGGACGAGCTTATTAATGAATATAATCGATTCAAATATAAAAGCCATCTCAGGAACAGACAACCGATTGCATAATGCAGTCGGTTTTTTGGTCTAATTAGTGTTCTATAGAAATAGCGTAGTCGACTGTAGCGATACAGTCGACTTTTTGGCGTTCACCCTGAAACCTATGCGGATAACTTGAAATTCCGTACCAATTCCAGGATTGGCAGGATAGCGAATGATCATTAAAACTGGATATGATGACCCCAGTTATATCCAGATTGATCTGTGAAGGGGGCTCATACAATGATCGGGAGAGGGAGGGATGAACGGAAATGATGGACAAGGTACGCGTTTTTCTCGGAAAAAACGTAAACCTGCGCACCAAGTTGCTCCTGTTGTTCCTGGCGCTGACGTTACTGCCGCTAAGTTTACAGGGAGTGATGAACTACAAGCATTTCTCGCAGACGATGGATCGCAAGACCGAGCAGTTCACCATTGATATGGTTCGCCAGATTAACGCCAATCTGAATCGGCTGCTGAAGGACTTTGAGCGGTTGTCGCTCTTGCCGCTTTACGATCAGATGGTGCTTGGCATTCTAGGGAAATACAACGCTTCAATGGGGTCGGGAACATGGGCGAGGTCGGAGGATTATCTGAAAATGAAGCTTTACACATCGGGTCAAGCTTATGACCGGCCCGAGATTCGGGGAATTCACCTGATCAGCAACAGCGGCATTTTGTTCTCCAATCTCGATTCACTGGCGGTCAAGCCGGTATGGGACAGCAGGCAGGATGACTGGTTTACAGAACTTAACGACTCCGAAGGGACATGGCGCCTGCTTCCTCCGCATGAACCCGGCTATTACATGGGCGGTCAGCAAGAATCGTATATATCGGTGGGCAGAGTGCTTCGAGATCCGGGAACGCTCCAGCGATTGGGTTACATTTTGATTGACATCCGTCTGGAGGCCTTCGGCGAACTGTTATCCAATCTGAATTATGAGCAAGATGCAAGCCTGATGATTGTAGACAGCAAGCAGCGTCTGCTGTTCGAACGGACCTCAATCGGAGGAATGTCTGCGTACGACCAGTTGCTAATGCAGGGACAGCTTCAAAGCTATGCAGGAAACCAAAAAGTTGTTCTGGATGGGCAGCCCTATCTCTATGTACAACACCATTCCAGCTATTCTGGGCTTTCGGTGATCAGTCTTACACCTATTGCTGTGATTCAAAAGGAGTCGGGTGAGATGCTCACCTTCACAATATGGTTCGCAGTGTTGTGTATGGCGGGTATAGCGATTCTGGCGGTTCTTTTATCCTATCGCATCACCCGGCCACTGATTCGACTGAAGCACCACATGATTCGGGTGGAGCAGGGAGATTTTAGCCAGCGTGTAGCATACTTCAGCAGTGATGAATTCGGGCAGATAAGCCGGGGCTTTAACCGCATGATGGAAGAGATTCATCGACTGTTCAATGAGGTGTTTCTGCTGGGCATTCAAGAGCGGGAGGCAGAGTTGTCAGCGTTGCAAAGCCAGATGAATCCCCATTTTATATACAACACGCTGGAGTCCATTAACATGATGGCCATTCGCCAGAAGCATGCAGAGGTGTCGGACATGGTGACAGCGCTTGGCAAGCTGCTGCGTTATACGATTGATAAGGTGGACCGGATGGTTCCACTTGGGGAAGAACTGGCTTTTGTGCAATCCTATGTACGCATTCAGCAGGTACGTTACGACGGTAAGTTAGAGATTATCTATGACATCGAAGAAGGGATAACCGAGTATTTGATTCCCAAGCTGGTACTGCAACCGCTGGTGGAGAATGCAGTCTACCATGGCATTGAAGGGCAGGAAAATGGAGGAGTAATCTGGGTATCTGCCTTAAAATTCGACCAGGAGCTGCTGATTAGTGTACGAGACAACGGTAAGGGTATGACTCAGGCAAAGATGGACGAGTTAAATGAGTCCATATCAAAACAACCTTCCAATGAGGCATTACGTTGCCATGCCGGGGACAGTCTGGGGCTTAACAATATCGCCCAAAGGCTTCGCATCATGTATGGAGAAGGCGGCAGCCTAAGCATTGATGGAAGTCCCGGGCAGGGACTGGTGGTCACGATATCGATTCAACTTCTACCGAAAGGGGATTGAAGTGCATGTATAAAGTATTGCTTGTAGAGGATGAGACGGTCATCCGTCAGGGACTGAGGGAACTGATCGTACAAGTGTCTTCTCAGTTTCAGGTAACGGGCGAAGCATCGAGCGGTACCGAGGCGCTGGATTTTCTGAGATGTGAGGTGCCGGATGTGTTAATCACGGATATCCGCATGCGTGAAATGGACGGACTAACTTTGGTAAGCAAAGCAAGAGACATGTACCCTGAATTGCTAATGCTCATCATTAGCGGCTACGGCGAGTTTGAATATGCACGCAGAGCGATGGGGTTTGGAGTGTTGAACTACCTGTTGAAACCAATCGATCGTTATGAACTGGCATTATGCATACAAAAGATTCAATTGCTACTGGATCGCAGATACGGTATTTCAACCCTTTCTATCCCTGAGCCATCTGGCAAAACAGAACACGCTGGTGGAGATACACGGAAGATTATCCGAGATGTGAAGGAGCACATCAAGCAACATCCCGATGGAGATCTGCGACTTCAGACGATAGCAGATCTCGTTAACTTGAACCCTACTTATTTAAGCCAGTTGTTCAAGAACGAAATAGGCATCAATTATTCCGAATACATCACGGAGGCACGTATGGAGCGGGCCAAGTGGTTGCTGATCAACACGGGTCTCAAAATCTATGATGTGGCACGGTTATCCGGGCATCAGAGCCCCAAACACTTCATGCTGGTGTTCAAGCAGCAGGTGGGGTGGACCGCAGGAGAATATCGAGACCGATTCAGTATCTCTTGAAAAACCATACCATTTCTGTAGTTGACGTGATTTAAGGGGGAACGATGCTTTCGTTATACTTTGGTTGCACATGTATACCACGACGTCCATAAGGGGGATTTACATGAAAAAAGCAGGACTGATACTGGTGTTTATACTCATGATGATGGCTTCAATCGCGTGCGCAAGCTCCAATTCCGGCAGTGAATCTGGGAGTGCAGACGGAGAGAATGGAAAGGTCGAGCTGAAGTTCATGATGTGGGGCAATCAGGCGCATATGGATGTATACAACAAGTTGATTGATGACTTCACAAAGGAAAATCCAGGCATCAAAGTAACGATGGAATCCGTACCTTTCGCGGAATACCAGCAAAAAATTTCGGTGCTTGCCGCCGGAGGCTCTCTTCCCGATCTCGCCTGGGTATCGGAGCGAATGGTGCCACAATTCAAGTCCAACCACATTCTGGCCGATGTATCTGAGTTTAAAGATGATGCACAGTTTAAGCTGGATGATTATATTCCAAGTACATTGGATTTGTTCCGTGATGGCGATCAACTGCTGGGGCTACCTTTCTCTACACCTCCGGTGGTCATGTTTTACAATAAAGCGCTGTTTGACCAAGCCGGCCTGACTGATCCAAACACACTTGCTACCCAAGGACAATGGACATGGGAACAGTTCGAAGAGTCCGCCAAAGCCATTACCAGCAAGGATGCGACCAACCGAGTCTATGGCGCCAACTTTTTTCGCGACTGGAAGACCTGGGCGGTGCTTTCCTCCTACTCCTGGTCCAATGGAAGCGGTCCATTCGACGAAAGCATGACAACGTTCACCTGGAACGATGCCTATGGCGTACAGACCTTTGAATTACTGGAACGCATGATGTTCACCGATGAATCACACCCGAAGGCGGGCGAACAGGTCAGCTTTGATGCGGGTAATGTGGGCATGTTCTTTGATAATTACAGCTATGTTTCCAAAGCAAGAGAAATTACGGATTTTGAATGGAGCATCGCTCCTATGCCTTCCGGTTCTCAAGGCAGTGTGCCGATGCTGGGGCAGGCCGGATATGCCATGTTCAACGACAGTAAACATCCAGAGGAAACGAAGAAACTGTTGAAGTATTTTGCCAGTGAGCAGGGGATTCAGGCGACAGCCACCTACTTTGTGCCTCCGCGTACCTCTGTTCTGAACTCAGATGCATTCATTCTTCAGCCGAATAACCCGAGCAAAGAGCATATCGTGCAGGCGGTCATTGATGAAATGCCAAAAGCGCGCTTAATTCCCGGTCATATCCGTTGGCAGGATATCGACAATGCGGTATTGCAGGGATTTGACCGACTGTTTGCAAAGACAGCGACAGCTGAGGATAACCTGAAACAAATGCAGGAAGAGATCCAAAGTGTGTTGCAACCCTAAATCATTTGATCGAAACCGGAGGTGAGAACGATGGGCAAATTCAAAGAATTACTTGAACAGAAACCGCTGTCGCTGGTGATCAGCCTGCCTGAGAATGATATTGCTTTGGCACGGGCAGCCATGGAAGAGGGCGCTGATGCACTGAAGGTGCATTATAATGTTGGTCATCGCGCCAGCGGGAATCATTTTGGTCCATTGGACATGTACGCCGAGGTGTTTCGGGCGATCCGCAGTGAGTTTGGTGGTCCGCTTGGGGTCGTACCTTCTGGCAGTATAGATGGAGCACAAAGGGAGGATGTGGAGCGTCTTGGTGGGCTGGGTTTTGATTTCTATTCCATCTATGCACATCACTTGCCATCTTTCATGCTGAGTGACTTGGGGCTTGACCCAACGTTTGCGATCAATGAGGAATATGATGCTTCCCTCGTAACATCGGCAGCTCACTTCGGCTTCACCGCTCTGGAGGCATCCATTGTGCCTGGAAAAGAATATGGTACACCGCTAAGCTTCGCGGATGTACTCAAGTATCGCCGTCTGGTCTTGCAAGCCCAGGTACCGGTATTGGTTCCTTCCCAGCGAAAGCTGGTATCGGAGGATGTTCGGGTGCTGCGTGATACCGGGGTCAAAGCAATTATGCTTGGGGCGGTCGTGACTGGCAATACGGAGGAACAGCTGCGAAGGGCTGTGAACGGGTTCCGCAATGCGGTGGACAGTCTGAACCATCAGGATTAAACCGTTGAAAGTCACGTGAATCACGGGGGACACCCCATGTTAGCATTCATTCGTTCTAACGAATCGAGGACATGTTATTCGCGCCTATTTGTATGGATCTGAAGTTTAAGGAATCAGAGAGACGTTATTTCGTCCATTTGGTCGATTTTTAAAGTTCTGGTGACATTTATAGAGATATAAGATGACTGAGATTCGTTACCCGTGCATTCTTTAAAAAATCTGTCTTATAAGATGCGGTAGATTCGTTAGCGATTTGGAGCGAGGGGATCATTCCTTTTGAGACAGCACCTTATATAGAATCGTCGCAGAGTTCAGCTTCGGAGGAAATTTGTTTAAAAGGGGGAGGCCTGATTTGTGAACCATTCACACAAGCGCAAAAGAGGGGGACCGCTCGCCAGAGAGGCCCAGATCGCAGGTTGGCTGTTTGTATCGCCGATGCTGCTTGGGTTTACCCTGCTGCTGTTATTTCCCATGGGTCTCGCGTTATACATGAGTCTGACCGATTGGCCACTGCTGGGGGATCATCATTTTATTGGATTGGAGAATTACCAGAATATTATGACAGACGCGATGTTCTGGAAAGTGCTTGCCAATACGGTCTATTTCACAGCGGGGCTGGTGCCGCTTAATATTGTGCTCGCCCTGCTGCTTGCGTTGTTGCTGTCCAGAAATCTGCGGGGCATCGGAATTTTCCGAACAGCGATCTTTGTTCCGGTCATGACCTCGTTGATCGTATGGGCCATCGTGTGGAAGCTAATGTATGCGACAGAGTCTGGATTGATTAATCAGCTTCTGTTGATGCTGGGCATCAAAGGTCCGGCCTGGCTTTACAATCCGGATTTGGCAATGCCAGCGATTATCGTGACAAGTGTGCTGAAAAATGTCGGTCTGAATATGGTGCTGTTCATTGCAGCTATTCAGCAGGTACCGCGTTCACTGTACGAAGCAGCAACATTAGACGGGGCGGGCAAGAGGGGAACCTTCTTTCACGTCACGTTGCCCATGATCACGCCAACCGTGTTTTTGACAGTAGTCATGACCGTGATTGGTTCACTCAAAGTATTCGGGCAGATCTATGTGATGACACAGGGCGGGCCGAGCAACAGCACCAAGGTATTGGTTTATTATATTTGGGAAAAAGCATTCAAATTATTTCAGTTTGGTTATGCTTCTGCTCTCGCATATGTACTGTTCTTTATCGTGCTAATTCTGACGCTGCTGCAATGGCAGCTCCGAAAGAGGTGGGTATTCAATGAAGGCGATGCCTAGTCCTTCGGGGCGGAAGATAGGAAGTACTCTGGGGACGTATTTGTTGCTGACCCTGATTTCCCTCATTATGATTGTGCCATTTATCTGGATGATATCGACATCATTCAAGGAACCCCAGAGCATATTCACCTATCCACCGCAGTGGATACCGGATACTTTCCGATTTCAGAACTATATCGATGTCTTTCGATTGATTCCGTTTCACCGTTTTTATTGGAACAGTATCTACATTTCTGCGTTGGTTGTGCTGGGAACAGTATTCTTTGCCTCTCTCGCCGGTTATGCATTCGCCAAAATTCCGTTTAAAGGACGTAATGTGGTATTTCTCATCCTGCTGAGTGCGATGATGATTCCCCATGAGGTGACGGCGATACCGATGTTTCTGTTCATGCGGCAGCTGGGGTGGATTGATACCCATCTTCCGCTGATATTATTGCCGATCTTTGGCGCGGGTGGTGTGTTTGGCATCTTTGTGATGCGGCAGTTCTTCATTACGGTGCCAACCGAGCTGGAGGAAGCGGCGATGATGGACGGTTGCAACCGATTCCGGATATATGCGCGAATTATGCTGCCCATTGCCAAGCCGGGTATGGCTACGCTGACAATCTTTACGTTTGTGACGATCTGGAATGAGTTTTTTGATCCATTGATCTTCATTAACTCGCGTGATCTAATGACGCTGCCGCTTGGATTATCCCTGTTTACAGATGAAGTGGGTACAGCCTGGCAATATCTGATGAGCGCCACCGTCATGGCAACCTTGCCACTGTTAATTGTTTTTTTCCTGGCACAACGGCGCTTCATTGAGGGGGTTGCCATGACGGGACTGAAAGAGTAAGCCGTGTAATACGTGCAATAGAACGAAGGAGGGACAACATTTGCGTGAAGGGATGAGCATGAAAAAGGAAGAAGCAGATGTCGTTATTGTGGGAGGCGGCCCTGCGGGTATAGCGGCAGCTATTGCGGCTGGACGACAGGGGATACGAACAGTGCTGGTGGAACGATACGGGTTCGTTGGCGGGATGTCAACTGCCGCTATGGTTTATCCCTGGATGACTTTCCATACGGAGCGCGGTGAGCAGGTTATTAAAGGTATTGCGCAGGAGATTGTGGATCGTTTGCAGGCACGTGGCGGCTCCCCGGGGCATCTGCGCGATACGGTTGGATTTGTGTATACCGTCACGCCGTACCATCCGGCCATCTTTCAGGTGGTTGCGGCAGAGATGTTGCGGGAGGCAGGTGTCCGGCTGTTATTGCACAGCTTTGTGGACGAGGTGGTCGTTGTAGATGATCGGGTGGAAGCGGTGCGAGTGACCAACAAGTCTGGAAGAATGGAATTCCAGGCGAACGTATTTGTGGATGCAAGCGGTGATGCGGATCTGGCTTATCTTGCGGGTGCTTCTGTGGCAAAGGGAAGAGACGGAGACCACCAGTCACAGCCGATGACCATGAAATTCCGCATGCGTGGTGTGGATCTTGGACGAGTGAAACAATACATGCTGGAGCACCCGGAGGATTTCTATGTGAAAACTCCTTTTGCTGAACTGGACAGCATTCCGTTAACCGGGGTGAGCGGCTTCTACTCCCAGTGGAAAAAAGCAGGTGTGCCGATTAATCGCGACCAGGTATTATTTTTTACCGGACCGGCAGAGGATGAAGTGCTGATTAATTGTACGCGGGTGCAGGGACTTGATGCGACGGATGCCGAGGATCTGACCTCTGCGGAACAGGAAGGGCGGAAGCAGGTGCTGATGATCGCTGAGTTTTTGCAGCGTGATGTGCCTGGATTCAAACGGGCTTCGATCTCGGCAGTAGCAACGCAGATTGGTATCCGTGAATCCAGGCGAATCATAGGTCATTACGCTTTGACCCAGGTGGATGTGGTTGCAGGACAAAAATTTGAAGATGTGATTGCCAGAAGTGGTTATCCGATTGATATTCATGACCCTTCGGGTCAAGGCGTTGTGGCTGCCTTTATAGAGGGAGATGGAGCATATGATATTCCGTATCGCTGTCTGATCTCTCGAAATATCCGCAATCTGCTGGCGGCAGGACGCTGCATCTCCACCACACATGAGGCGCATGCAACGACAAGGTTGACTCCAAGCTGTATGGCTACCGGGGAGGCCGCGGGAACAGCGGCTGCACTCACAGTGAAGATGAAGCTGGACCCGGTGGAACTGCCGATCGCGCTGTTACAGGCGGAATTACGTCGCAACGGAGCAGCGATCTAGCGGATGAGCTGATTGTGGACGAATTGGGCGAATCGGGTGAATCATTAATAGTGGGAGTGGGTGTTTATTTAATTCGCGGTGGTGGCGTAAGTTTTAACGAACCTGAGGCGTCTAATTCCGGGCTATAAGCTGAAATGAAAAATGTAACGAATCTCAGTGAAGCTATTTTACTTAAAACCCTGTAATAGGGAGTAAAGCGGGGTGAATCGGAAGAATAGAGCGTCTACGATTCGTTAGATTAGGAAATGTCCCGAAAAAGGCTAAATAAGCTTCCCTCAGTTCGTTAGTAATGGGTGGGAAGCTGGTGAATTGATGAGCATAACTGTAGCCCCAAAGACTCCAAATCCACTACATAGGTGGGTTTAGAGTCTTTGGGGCGTTCTCATTCTTTTCATCTATTAGGTTCTTTCCTTCATGCCTAATTATATCTAATCAATCACGGGGTCTCGGTTCCTTCATGTTCCATCATGTTTCGTATTCTTTCATGCCTTATTCCTTCCGATTATCAATTCATCCGTGCCTCAAGTCGTCTTGCGACAATGGATAGCGCGTAGTTGATGGCAAAATACAATACGGCTGCGAGCAGCAGGGCCGGGATAATGTAATCAAAACTTTGACCGCCAAGGATCTGCACGTTGTGCATCAGCTCCGGCAGAGAGATGATGATCGCCAGTGAAGTATCCTTCAGGAGTGAGATGAACTGGCTGACCATCGGCGGGGACATGCGGCGTAGCGCCTGTGGCATGATGATGCCACCGAGGGTCTGCATGTAACTCAGGCCCGAGGAGCGGGCAGCTTCCACCTGACCGCGCTCAACGGATTTCAGACCGCTACGGACGATCTCGGCGATCATCGAGCCTTCAAACAGACTCAGTCCAACAACTGTGGACCAGAAGACGGACATTTTAATCCCGAGCTGTGGAAGTACCATGTGGATGAAGAAAATGATGAGCAACAGCGGCAGATTCCGGATCGTATCCACGATCACTGCGACGATCTGTGACAGAACAGGGATACGGGTAAACCGGATTGTACCCAGCACAGTGCCGAGCACAAAGCTGAATATAATGGATAGCCCTGCTACCTGTAGGGTAATCAGGAATCCATGAAGCAGGAAACGAAGGTTGGGCCACGCATAGGCCCCGCTAAAGTCCATATTTTATTAGCCTCCTTCTGTGTGCAGGAATGGAATATCGAAGATCAATAGATGGGGCATGGACAAGCCGATACATTTCCCTAAAAATCTGCGCAGGTACAAGTCAATCTGTTACATGGTGACCTGACCTGCCGGTTTGTTCTTTTTCGGTTTGCCTTTGGTGCTGCGCGCTTCTGCATCGCTCTGTCCAAACCTGCGCTCCATATAATGCACCAGGAAGCTAAGTGGCAGTGTCAGCACCAGATAGAACAGCGCAACAATGGTGTACACACTTAGCGGTTGGAACGTATCCGAGTTAACTAGGTCGGCAAAATACATAAGATCCATACCGGCGACAACGGCAAGAATGGATGAGTTTTTGACCAAATTGATGAACTGGTTGCCGATGGACGGCAGTACAATCTTGATGGCCTGGGGCAGAATGATCAGGTTCATGGCCTGTACATAGGACAAGCCGGAAGACCTTGCTGCTTCCAGTTGTCCACGCGGCACGGTCTGAATGCCCGCTCGGATTGCTTCGGCAATGAAAGCGGCGGTGTAGATGGTCAGACCCAGAGTACCGGAGACAAATCCATCCAGCGAGATGCCTAGTGCAGGCAGTCCAAGATAGAAGAAAAACACAACCAGCAACAATGGGATGTTTCGGATAAATTCCACAAAAGCCGTGCCGATCCAGTTCAGCGGTTTCACAGGGGATATCCGAAAGATAGCCAGGATCGCGCCAAGGATAAAGCTGCCAATGAGAGCCATAATGCTCACTTGAATCGTATTCAGGAACCCTTCCAGAAAACGATCCGAGTGTCGCATCAGTACGCTGAAATCCAATGTGCCCATATAGGCGAAGCCTCCGTTCTCCAGATGTAGAAACGGCGATTACGTCTGCTCATGCTTCGCATCCAGCAGACGAATTCGCCGCTTAACTATCTTAATTCGGGTTACTCGGGCTTGGAGCCGAGCCATTTCTCATGTAATGTGTCATATTCCCCGCTGTCTTTCAAGCTTTTGAGCAGCGTGTTGACTTCCTCCACGAAGGCAGTGTCACCTTTGCGAATGGCCATACCATAAGGTTCGCTTGTGAAATTGCCACCAACCAATTGGAAGCTGTTATCCGTCTGTTGCATACCGATGAGGATGATGTTATCTGTGGTCAGCGCTTCGCCTTTACCTGCTTTGAGAGCAGTGAATGCATCCTGATAGTTATCGAATTCAAGCACCTCAGCATCCGGGGCTTTCTCGCGAATGTTCTGAGCGGATGTGGAGCCTTTCACCGCGAGTACTTTCACCCCGCTGAGGCTTTCCAGGCCGGTAATCGCACTGTCGTTTTTCACCAGCAGGGATTGGCCTGCTTCGAAATAAACATCACTGAAATCCACCTGTTCCTTACGCTCATCCGTAATTGTCATTGTGGCAATGATGATGTCGATGTCTCCATTCTGCAGCATGGGAATACGTGTCTTGGAAGTGACCTCTTTCAGTTCGACCTTGGTCTCATCTCCAAGGATCTGTTTGGCGAGTGCTTTGGCGATATCAATATCGAATCCTTCAACGTTGCCACTCGCGGGATCTTTCAAGCCAAACAGCTTCGTATCGTATTTCACACCGGCGATGAGCTTGCCACGTTCCTTAATCCGCTCAATCGTGCCTTTCGCCTCGGCATCGCCACCACCGCTCGCTGAAGGTGTATCTGTACCTGTACTACAACCTGACAATACAAGGGAGAGAATGAGGACAAGCATAAATGATGGCCATTTCAATAATTTCTTCATGAATAAAGACCCCTTTCAAAATGGAATAGTGGATTATTCTCAATGATGAATCAGACGGCTCAGGAATTGCTGTGCTCGTTCTTCTCTGGGGTTGTCAAAAAATTCAGCAGCTTGGGCCTCTTCTACAATTCGGCCTTCGTCCATGAAGATGACCCGGTCCGCAACTTCACGGGCGAATCCCATCTCATGGGTAACGACGACCATGGTCATGCCATTATGGGCAAGGGAACGCATAACATCGAGGACTTCCCCGATCATCTCGGGATCGAGAGCAGAGGTAGGTTCGTCAAAAAGCATGATTTTGGGCTCCATGGCGAGTCCTCTGGCGATGGCTACCCGTTGCTGCTGTCCACCGGACAACTGGGAGGGATAACTGTCTGCTTTGTCGGCAATGCCCACCCGGGTCAGATACTTCATTGCTGTTGCGGCTGCCTGTTCTTTGGGTTGTTTGCGCACCTTCATGGGTGCAAGGGTAATGTTATCGATGACTTTTTTGTGAGGATAAAGATTGAAGTGTTGAAATACCATGCCGATGTCACGGCGGAAGAGGTTAATGTCCACCTTTTTCTGATGTAGAGGAATCCCACTGACGACAAGTTCACCTTCGGTAATGGTCTCCAGGCGGTTAATACAGCGGAGTAACGTGCTTTTGCCGGAGCCGGAAGGTCCGATAATGACGACGACTTCTCCTTCTTCAATGTGAAGATGGATATCCTTGAGGACATGAAAATGACCGAAATGTTTCTGGACACCCCTAAATTCAATCAAGAGTACACCCCATCCTTTCTGCAACGTCTGTGTGTAAAAGGAATAATAAGGAATAAATTGAAACTAGTTATTTAATCATACATAGTCATCCTGCTTATGGCAATTGGTTTGTGATAAAACATGACATAAGTAATGGGTTCCCTAGGGCTATAGCCAGAAAGTATGTTATATATCTGTCATGTTATTAAACTCCTTGTGACGAATCCTGACAGAAAAATGAATCTATTTTCCTAGTCGGTTTCCAACCTTTGGAATAGTTGTATAGAGTATACTGAAAGTGATGTTTGATTTATGACTCTGATTAACAAAACAAATAGCATCAAGTTCCACGTGTACATGGCAAAAAAGCTCAACCCTACACGTCATGCCATTGATATGATGGAGCGAGAGAGCGTCCGTTTGAACGTAAGTAAGGAAAGTAAAAGCGATGTATTGATCCCATAACAATTCCATTACATGTAGAGAGGATGATTCTGCACGATGAATACATATCACTCCCCAATGTCGACAGGAGCAAGTGCCCAGTCCGATGTTCGAGCTTATGAAGCCAATTTGCCTGTCATTCCTGTACAGGATTTTCAGCTTAAAGACTATGGAGCTGTTGGAGACGGCGTAACAGATAATACGGAGATGTTCCGACTTGCCATCGCTTCATGTGCTGAAGCAGGAGGTGGGAGAATCGTAATTCCTGCCGGGGTATGGCTCACAGGCCCGATTGTAATGCGCAGCCGGATCGAACTACATGTGGAAGAAGGGGCACTGGTTACGTTTAGCCGAGATTTTGATCAATACCCATTAATTGCATCAAGCTTCGAAGGCTGGCAGGTGGTACGTTGCCAATCCCCGATCGATGGTGATCAACTGGAGGATATTGCGATTACTGGTGAGGGGATATGGGATGGGGGCGGGGAGGCATGGCGTCCGGTGAAACGCTCCAAAATGACCACTTCACAATGGAACCAATTGGTCGCTTCCGGTGGTGTTGTAGAGCAATCCGGCGGAGATGAAGAAATCTGGTGGCCTACCACAGCTGCACTTGAGGGTGGCACCATCGCGAATCGATTGCATCAGGAGCAGGTACGTGATGTCGCTGCCTATGAAGAAGTCAGAGACTTTTTACGTCCCAACATGGTCAGTTTACGGAGATGCAAACGGGTACTGCTGGACGGTCCAACGTTTCAGAACTCGCCTGCATGGAATCTGCACCCCTGGGCTTCTGAGCATGTCACCATTCGTAACGTGAGTGTGCGGAATCCGTGGTTTTCTCAGAATGGAGATGGGCTGGACGTTGAATCCTGCCGTCATGTGGTGGTCGAGAAGAGTGTATTCGATGTCGGTGATGATGCGATCTGTCTGAAATCAGGCAAGGATGCCGAAGGCCGTGAACTGGGTCTTCCATCGGAGTACATCACCATTCGGGATTGCACGGTGTATCACGGTCATGGCGGGTTTGTAATTGGCAGTGAAATGTCCGGTGGTGTGCGGCATGTGCGTGTGTCGGATTGTACGTTTATCGGCACGGACATTGGACTTCGCTTCAAAAGCGCACGTGGGCGCGGCGGAGTGGTTGAGGACATTCAGATTGAGCGCATATATATGAAAGATATCATTATGGAAGCGATCTCGTTTTCCTTTTTCTATGCAAATCAGGAAGGGTCTGCCCGGGGCAGTGATCTATCTCAGGAGATTAGCGAAGAGACGCCAGTGTTCCGAGATATTCGAATATCGGATGTGGTCTGTGCCGGTGCCGACACTGCGTTGCTTGTGAGTGGATTGCCGGAACAGCCTTTGGATGGGGTGATCATCCAGCGTTACAACGTGCAAGCTCGCAGTGGTATCCAATGTGCTCATGCAAAACATCTGCATATCGCTGAATTGCAGGCGCAGATCACTGAAGGTCCGCTGGTTCATTTGCACCAGTGCAAAGGGGCAGAATTAGAGAGCATTCAGGGCAAAGGTGCAGATGGCCGACTTCTGATGGTGACCGGACACGAGTCCGCAGGCATTGTATGTCGTGAAGGCGATGCTGACACAGACGGTCGTCAGATCTCTGTGGGTCCCGAGGTGCGAAGTGGCGTGATCATTCGTAGATAAAATGTATGTAGTAGGGATTATACAAGTTGGTCCAATTCAGCCGTAGTGGCGTAGCCATAGATCCAGTAATCGTGATGCCTTTTGATATGAGGAGTACGTAATCTCTGGAGCAAGGCTACCCACTCGGCTTTTATATGAAGTTATCTGATGATCTACCGGTGTTCCTTGCGATAGCGCAGCGGTGTTGTACCGGTAACCTGTTTGAATGTTTTGTTAAAATGAGCCGTATGCTCAAATCCTACCTTCTCAGCGATCATCTGGACACGCTCTTGTGTGGACAGCAATCTTCGTTGTGCCTCCCGGACACGAACAACACGCAAATATTCGCTAAATCGAAACCCGGTAAACCGGCTGAACATTCGGCTCAGATAGGATGGACTGATATAAAAACGATTGGCTGCACCCTCCAGCGTAAGTGGTTCGGTATAGTTTTTATTCACATAAGTGACGATTTCACTGATTTTGTCCTGCATCGGATGCAAGGGACTGGGGCATGACTGCCGGATGTCCTCCTCTACCCGATGAATACGGATCAAAAGTTGGGCAAGCAGACTTCTTACGGCGATCTCATAGTGAGGGCGTCGCTCTTTGCATTCTTGCAGCATCTGCCACAATATACGTTCCATCTCGGGCTGTTCCGCTTCAGGCAGGCGAAGGAGTCTTGAACAATTAAAAGGCAGCAGACCACATATGCCAAGTTCCATCCCCGTTGCAAAAGCAGGAGAAAAACCGATTAATATCCGTTCGAAGCCGGGAATATTTCCTTTGGAGGTGGTATGTACATCGTGTGGATTAATCAGAATAAAATCACCCTTGTGGGCGGACAGAATCTGACCATTCATGGAATACACTCGTTCACCTTCAAGTAAGTAATACAGTTCGTAGAATGGATGAGCGTGAGGTTGTGGCATACCATTCCCATCATGTCTGCGCATATGTTCAATGGTAAATGAATGTTCACCGATTCGGTATTTGGGTCCAATCCGGTCCTCTATGAGACTCATGGTACAGCTCCCCTCTGCTTCACGGATTAACAACGATATCCATATCATAACGGAACATCCATCTTTTTGTAAACGCTATCATTGGAAATGAAATATTTCTTTAATCCTATCGTTAAATACCGAGAGACAGATCCGGCATGGCACTTATGTGCTGTCAAGGTGACAAAACTTGAATGATGTTTTAGAGTAGGGGGAGAGAGGCGAAACTCTGGTTAAGGAGTGTCTCCAATATGATTTGGAAGGAAGGAAACAGGTTATGACGACACATGAATTATCGCCATTGGTTGCTGCGCTCAATATGCAGCCTCACGTTGAAGGCGGTTGGTATAAGGAAGAATGGAAGGCATCTTATCAGATTCCTCAGTCCGTTCTGCCGGATACATACTCCGGCCCACGATTCTCGGCAAGTTCCACATATTTCCTGCTACATGCACATGAAATCTCCGAGTGGCATACGGTTCTGTCCGATGAACTTTGGCTGTGGCACAGCGGCAGTCCAGTTGAACTGAAGCTGGGCGGCAATGGGGAGAACCCGGAGAACGAGGAAGTTCTTGTTCTGGGGATGGATATTGCTGCGGGGCAATCACCACAGGTGCTCGTTCCTGCCGGCGTATGGCAGACAGCGCGTCCGCTGGGCGATGAGCCTGTACTGGTAACTTGCGTAGTAGCGCCAGGTTTCCACTTTGATGATTTCAAGCTGGTATCCAAAAGCGAATAGGTTTTGATATGTGAAAATCCCGATCCGAGATGCTCAGGGCATCCGAATCGGGATTTTTTTGGATTGAGCGTATAAAGTATGCTGAGCTCTATGCCTAGTTCAGGGATAGATCATTCCCTTTTGAATAAGCATCACTTTTGGCAATGACTAATCACTTCGGATTCTCGTTACTCATCCAGCTGTCCACATAAAACTCCTCATGATAATCCGGTTGCTGAGCGAGTTCTTTGAGCTTCTGTTCAGCTTCTTCAGCGGTAAGATATTCTCCAATAACTGCTGTAAACTCACCAGTGGACGTTTTGAGGAAAGAGATGTCCTCATCCGGATAGGATTCTTTAATTATACCCATCGATTCTCCAAAAGGCATTGATTCTGTGCGGAGAGAGTATACCTTCCGAGGTGTGACCGGTTTGCCGTCGGAAGTGAGTTTCACTTCCAGGTATCCAGGGTTCTTGAATTCCGTTACGGCATACTGTACCCCTTCTTTTAAAACAACTACGAATCCGACGGAAGAGTCGTCTAAAATCATGGAACCATAAACATCTTTCACTAAAGGCTGGGTCATGAAGTCGGCTTTGACTTTCTCTATATCCATGTAACGTGCACCGCTAAAAGTGAAGAGGATACGATTAGGTGCTTCTTTGTGTACTACATTATAATGGGGTGCATCATTAGTCTGATCTTGCTCGTCGGTGCTAAAATTGATTTTAAGCGTATTTTCGGTTGCTTCCGATCCCACAGTTACACCATCTGTAACTTTGCCGCCATCGCCGAATTGCAATACCTGAACAATAGAGCCGACCACAGGTATCTTGGACATGGCGTTTGCTACGGAAGGGATGTTCACCACGAAGAGAAAAGCAGCACATGCCGCTATGACTGAGGCATAACGAATCATTCGAGATGAATTCTTGCGAGCAGTGGCTCTTTTCTGTGCATGATGAATAACGTCAGTAAGTTGAGCAGGGATTTCAATATTTTCGTAACGATCTTTACCTGTCATAGATCTCCAACCTCTCCTTCATTTAAATCCATTTTTAATTTGTTGATAATCCGATAGAATTTTGACTTAACGGTATTCTCCGACAGGGAGAGCACTTCAGCGATCTCCCGGAAACGCATATTACCAAAGAACTTTAATATAATATAGGCTCTATCTTCGGGCACGAGTCGATCCAGTGCGTCATATAGATCCATTTTTTCTTCCAGCGACGCCCCTCGCTCTGGAGCCACAAACTCCTGCACATGATCCTCCATATAGGTCACTCGCTGGTTACGTCGAATATGATCTATCGCTGTGTTAATCACAATTCGTGACATCCAGGAATCAAAATAAGTCATGGACTCCATCTTTCCATAAGCGATGTACCCTTTATAGACCGCTTCGGATACGATATCCAGCGCTTCTTGTTCATTTTTAACATAGCAGTATGCCAGTCGATATAATTTATTTTGAATCTCTGTTATTTTTTCGCTGAACTGTTCTTCTTTTGTCTTTCTATGGTTCAGTCTAATCACTCCTGATCCCCCCTGATCAACCTAAATATTCAAGTCACCGCTCGTTCCAGGCCTGGATTCTATATAAGTGCTTGAGTTCGCTTGACACTCGTTAGACTGATGAGGAGAAGAAATAGTTCTAAACGTTCAAAAAACTTTTATTCTTTCGGCCCTGAAGAGGATAACGAGCCTCGCCTCCATTCTTAACAACGAATAGTTTGCCTATAACATCACATACCAAAACACCCGCTCTTCTAAGATCGAAGGCGGGTGTAATCGAATTAATTTGCTTATATTAGAAGTTAAAGTTGTCTGGATCAGAACCAAAGCGTTTATTCTCGTTCAGACTGTTAATCTGCTCTACTTCTTCCGAAGTTAACTCAAAATCATAGAGATCAGCATTCGCGTGAATACGCTCAGGCGTAACGGATTTTGGTATCGTCACGATGCCGTTCTGCAGATCCCAGCGCAGAATTACTTGTGCGGGGGACTTGCTGTATTTGGCTGCGATATCCTTCAGCAACGGATGATCCATCAGATGACCTTGTCCGAGCGGAGACCAGGCTTCGATCTGAATCTGATGTTTGTTGCAGTACTCACGAAGCTCTGACTGAATCAATAGTGGGTGAAGCTCCACCTGATTAACTGCTGGTTTGATCGTGGCATCGATCATCAAGTCTTCCAGATGGTGAATCTGGAAGTTGCTCACACCGATCGCCCGGATGCGTCCTTCTTTATGAAGTTTCTCCAGCGCTCGCCATGTATCTTTGTACTTGCCCTTAACCGGCCAGTGGATGAGATAGAGATCCAGATACTCCAGTTCGAGTCGTTCCATGCTGGCTTCGAAGGCAGCCAGCGTGGATTCATATCCCTGATCACTATTCCATACTTTAGTGGTAATGAACAGATCCTCACGAGCTACTCCAGATTCACGAATACCCTGAGCGACACCTGTTTCGTTGTTATACGCTTTGGCTGTGTCGATGCTGCGATAACCAGCTTGAATGGCTGTTTTGACAGCATGAACGACTTCGTCTCCGTCTTTAACTTTGAATACCCCAAAACCCAGCCATGGCATCTTGACTCCGTTATAGAGCGTGGTTGTGTCCTGCACGTGTTTCATGGTCCGAAATTCCTCCTCTTATTGATTCATTGTTCCACTATGTAATTACCCTGCTGTTCAGCAGCCAATCGATATCGAAGGGCCGTCTTGATTGATTATACTAAAATCTGCCTGATCTTGGAAAAGGGAGCGATCCATTTTACGAAGTAAACGCCGCTATTATCCTTTTTCTTCAACCAGAGGTTTGGTTTTGACGCTTGTGGGTGATAAGATGAAGTATACGAAACATGGAAGTCGAGACTTTGCTATGGAGAATTTACATAAGAAACGAAGAAGTGCGGAATCGGGTACAGATCGGACCGTACGATTAACGATAAAGGAGCAAGAATACAATGGCTAAACCTAAACAAACCAAAAAAGCAGCTGCCTGGTCTCTCGTGGTAATGGGAGCAGGATTTGCTGCATCCTTGCCGTTCCAGGGCGTACCAGTTGGCAAGTTGCTGGTAGGATCATTTGAAGCGGGACTCGTGGGTGGACTTGCGGACTGGTTCGCAGTTACTGCACTATTCCGTCACCCGCTCGGCATTCCAATTCCACACACGGCATTGCTGCCGAAAAATCGCGATAAAATGACGGAAGGTCTGGTCTCCGCAGTAGAGAATAACTTGCTCAACAAAGACAGCATTACCGAGAAAATTGCAGATTTCAAAGCAGCAGAGACGGTGCTCGATACGTTGACACGTGAGCTTCACAGTGACGGAATCAAGATCATGATTGATACACTCTGCAAACGAATTCTGGCTGGTCTGCCGTTAGAGCAGATTGCTCCGCTCGTAGCACGTGAGATCAAGTCACAAGCGGGAGCCTTTGATCTGGGTCCGATTCTGGAACGGGCTGCCCACCAGATGACAGAGCGGGGTTACGACGCCAAAGCGCTGGACTACGGACTGAAGCAAGCCGAGGAGTGGCTGGTTAAACCCGAGACGATCATGTTTTTGGGTGAAAGCGGCATGAAAGCCATTAGTGGCATTCAGATGAACGGATTGATGCAGTTTGCGATGAATGCGTTCTTGGGTTATATGAACGAGGAGCGTCTGGGTGGCATTTTACAAGGATATCTCTTCGATCGGGTAGAGGATATGAAACGTGAAGGTAGCGCTCTAAGGTACAAGGTGCTTGATATGGTACGTACCCAGACGGTGCGTTTGGCAATGAGCGAGGCTATGCAAGATGGAATCAACAGCTGGAAGAACAATATGTTGGAGGGCTGGAACGCAGAGGGAACGGTGCTGAACAAACTCACCGACCTGAGAGACAAGGCGCTCGCTGCGATGGAAGATGGACAGTATGTAGATACGTATGCACTGCCTGCCATTGAGCGGGTATTGGTT
Organism: Paenibacillus sp. FSL H3-0457; assembly: GCF_037981725.1. Taxonomy (NCBI): domain Bacteria; kingdom Bacillati; phylum Bacillota; class Bacilli; order Caryophanales; family Paenibacillaceae; genus Paenibacillus; species Paenibacillus sp. FSL H3-0457. The sequence continues at coordinate 456,814 of NZ_CP150283.1, forward strand.
GATCTGCGGGCAGATGACGAGTTGATGACAGGCATGAATGCCAAGATCGTAAATGGCGTCACAACACTGCTGGAGAAAAATCATTCCAAAATCGGTAAACTCGTACGCGAAAATGTGGACAAAATGGACAATGCCACTTTGGTTTCGATGATTGAGGATAAGGTTGGACAGGACCTGCAATGGATTCGGATCAACGGAGCCGTTACCGGATTTGTTATCGGGATTGCGCTGACTGCGCTGCAGATGGCATTGGCATAACCTAAAAGAGCCACCCTTGAAGTAATGGGGCAAGGCTCTTTTTGTTATGCAAATATCAATGGAGATATAGATACGCATCTTTTTTCTATTTAGAGGTTAACTGCTTGGCTTGCCCCGGCAGATCGTCCGCTGTGACCTCTTCCCAGTGTGTAACACCACGCAGCGTGGATACATATAGTTTCAGATAGGCCCCATTTTTGAGTAGCTTACTGGTGGAGAAGCTTAGTGTTTTTGATTTTCCTTCGTCTGTATAGCCGATCAGTTCATAAGCATATCTGCCATTGTCATCCTTGTTGACTGTAGTCTGATTCACAGTGGTATAGTAGGTTGTTTTGCCGGCAGGGTTATCGGGAGTCAATTTAGCAGGGTCCATGAAGAAGAGCCACAGGCAAGTCAGAATAACGAGTACCAATGCGAGAATAGTGAATGCTTTTTTCATGTTCTTGTCCTCCTTTAATCTCGGTAAATTTAGGACGATGCGATGTCTTTATATTTCAGGCGGCGGATCGACCAGGTAGCAAACAGAAGGATAAAGAGACTGTTCATGAAAAGAAAGACGATATTCTCCGAGGATGTCAGTCCCTTTTGACTCAGAACGCCCATGCCTATAGTTAACAAGGAGTAGGGGAATAACATGCCGATTTTCAGCACATACATGCCTAGTCCCAGAAAGACTGCACAAAGGCTGATGCCAATTGGCGTCGCAAAGCTTCTTATCCGGATCGACAACCCTAGTTGCAGTGCAGCAATAGAGATAGAGGCAAACCATCCTCGCAGGCTCCATACGACGGTCTCCATCGGGAACGGACCCGGAATGACGAACAGTTTGCCTGCTGCCCAGTACATGAGCATGAAGAAGGCTTGAGCCGAGAAGATCAATATGCCAACAATGACCAACTTGGCAACAAATAGGCTGGTGACTGACACTGGAGAAGCCAGAATCATATTCCAGTTGCGATTGCTGTGTTCCAGGCGGCATACAAAGGCACAACAGATAGCGATCAGGATGGGCAGGAAGAATTCTCCGTAAAACAAACTGACCTGTGTCCACAGGCTGTACCACCCGTTTTGTAAAGCCGCTTGATTAAAATAAAAGTTAAAGCATCCGATAAGCAGACTGATAATAGGCAGAATGGCCAGTACCAGGCTGATCCGGGAATGCCGAAGTTTAAGCCATTCTGCGGAAATGCTCCTCAGCATGTGTTCCCCTCCTCAAATCTCTTGTCTTGAAGCATGAATATTCCCTGCAAAATAGAAGATGGCAGCCATCAACAAGGCGGCTAAGAAAAGACCGACAGGCAGCATACCCGATACATAGGTACCCGAAGATGCGCTGTAAATATAAGTGACTGGATTCAGATCCATGTAGTAAGACCAGATGAAAAGGTGACGTACACCTGCTGGAAACAACCCCGATGTTGTTCCGATGAATCCGCCCAGCATACCCAGACATAACGCAAAAGCCTGATTGCGTACTGTAAGAGACAACCATTGCTGAAGAGCGGTGATGGCGAGTGTAGTTAGCATTGTGCCTATAGCGAACTGCCCAAGCAGGGAAAGTGGCGGCGGACCGGAAATATTTTTGGATAAACCGAAACCGACAATGAACACAGCTTGCGCAAGGATACCATAAAGGATCAGGCTGTTGGCACATATGTATTTGGCTGTGTAGACATGATTACGTCCGGTGTTGGTCGTCATTAGCATCTTCCAGGTGTTCCCCTTATGCTCCATATCACAGATGCGGGATACAACGATAGCCGATATAATGGGCAGAAACAGACCGTTCATGGAAGCGATGCTGAAGATCAAGGCTTCCCAGCTCGCATTGGCTGCACTTCGGGAGATGGAGATACTCATGGACATGGAGGCCCAGATCATCTCAGCGGCCAGAAAAAGAGATAGCATGACCCAGATCTTTTTGCGGCGGATTTTAAAATACTCTAAGGATAGAGCTTTCATTACAGGCTCCGCTCCTTTCCGGTCAGATCCAGGAATATACCTTCCAGACTTTTCTTGTATTCCTCGATACGAATCACAGGAATATCGTGTTGTACCAGCACCTTATTCATCTGCGAGACTTCTTCGTCACGAAGGTAGTCGAACACCAGTTGTTTGCCCTGGACTGTAGGCATGTAGCCTTGAGTCAAAAGGATTTTTTCCGCCCTTGCCGTATCCGTCGTCTGAAAACGTATGGTAGCCTTGTTATTGGCCTGAAGACTCTGCATGCTTCCCTGAAACAGAAGTTTGCCATCACTGATAATGCCGACTGAGGTAGCAATCTGTTCGATCTCTGATAACAGGTGGCTGGATAGCAGGACTGTTATGCCGTATTGACCTGGAAGGGACTTGATCAATTCCCTAATCTCACCGATCCCCGACGGATCAAGTCCGTTCGTAGGTTCATCCAGAATAAGCAGGCTTGGGAAGGCAAGCAGGGCCATGGCAATACCGAGTCTTTGCTTCATCCCCAGCGAATACTGATCGGCCTGTTTATGTTTTTGATTTTCAAGTCGAACAATTTTGAGAGCTTCATCAATATTTTTGTTCGGTACGTTCCGTAGTCGCTGCATGACTTTCATATTCTCAAGTCCAGTCAAGTGGCCGTAATAAGATGGAGATTCGATCAGTGAACCTGTCTGATTCAGAATGGAAGGGCGATGTTTATTCAGATCTTTGCCAAACACCTTTACAGTGCCTTCGGTAGGTTTGATCAAACCCAAAAGCATTTTTAATGTGGTTGTTTTGCCTGCTCCGTTCGGACCCAGGAAGCCAAAAATCTGTCCCGTCTCAACTGCCAGATTGACCTGATGTACGCGGTTAGTACCGCCATAAGATTTAGACAGGTTATGCGTTTCCACGATGGGGGAACTGTTTATCATTGATCTCAACTCCATTTCACTAATGTCTCTGTTGCTCTAAATATAGATCAGGCTTCTTGCTCGTAGCTGAAGATAACCTTACAATTACCTTAAATGGAAATGGAAAATATCGGATGATTGCCTTTATGATGTATAATAAAAAGGGTGATATCAATGGAATTATTGAAGAATAAGAAAATATTGATCGTAGATGATGAGCCCGAAATACGGGAAATGATTGAACGTTTTTTACGGAAAGAAGGTTTTTTCCGGATCTATACGGCTGGTAACTTCGTGAATGCCTTGGCGGTATGCAGACTTGAAAAGCCGGATGCAGCTATTCTGGATGTGATGCTTCCGGATGGAGATGGGTTCTCTCTGCTCTCTTCGATCCGGTCATTCTCGGACATGCCTGTTCTGTTCTTGTCTGCACGTGGTGAAGATGAGGATCGACTGCTCGGTCTGGGGCTTGGAGCAGATGATTATATGGTCAAGCCCTTTCTGCCAAGAGAGTTGATTCTCAGGCTGATGGCTATTCTGAAGCGGGTATATGCCTCCAATACGGTGGAGAGATTGCCTGTATTTCGTTTGGGTGGACAAACCATTGATCTGGAGAGCGCTGTTGTACAGAGGACAGACAGGGAGCTTCCATTGACAGCTAAGGAGCATGCCATACTGATCAAGTTGTATGAGAATCAGGGCCGAATTGTAACCAGTGATGCCCTGTGTCAAGCCGTCTGGGGAGACGAGAGTTATGGGTATGAGAATACCCTGATGGTGCATGTTCGGCGAATCCGGGAGAAGATTGAGGAAGATCCATCCAAACCGATATTTCTGCTGACGGTACGGGGACTTGGTTATAAATTGATGGTTCAGGAGTCTAGGTAATGGATGGCGTTGTTCGAATTCTAAGAAGGTTCGTCGGATCAACCATTCTGGTATCTGTGGTGCTATTACTATTCAATCTGATTCTGCTAGGTTCGCTGATCTTCAAGGAAATTCATGAAGGGCCTTCCCCTGGTGCGGTTGTGAAGCAGATGGCTAGTGGCCTGAGCAAGGGAGAGCAGGGGGAATATGCGCTGGACAGCGATGGAATGCAATTGCTGGATACATATCAGGCTTGGGCTATGCTGCTTGATCCCCAGGGCAAGGTACAGTGGAGCGAACAGCTTCCGGCTGAAATCCCGCGCTCTTATAACGTGACGGATGTTGCGAAGTTCTCCCGATATTATCTTATGGAATACCCAGTGTATGTGTGGGAGCGTAAAGACGGATTATTGGTCGTAGGCTACCCCAAGAATACGTACGGAAAATACCAGTTCGACTTTTTGGCAGAGTGGCTTAAGTCATTACCTGTTCGGATCATCCTATTATTGGTGTGTAATGTGGCTCTTGCTCTTCTGGTCTCCGTATTAATTGGAACACGGGTAATCCGTAGTATTCGACCGTTGATCAATGGCATTCATGCGCTGGCAAAGGAAGAGCCTGTTCATGTCGAGACCAAGGGTATATTTAATGATCTGTCTCAAAGCATCAATTCAACATCTCGCATGCTTCAGGATAAGGATGATGCTCTTAAAGCGAGAGATGAAGCTCGATCCAACTGGATCGCAGGCATTTCTCACGATATACGGACGCCATTGTCCATGATTCTGGGTTACGCGAGCGAGTTGGAAGAGCAAGTGGATTTGCCAGCTGAGCAAAAACAGCAGGCATCCATTATTCGTCGCCAGGGTGAACGTCTGCGGTCACTGGTCAGTGATCTGAATTTGGTGTCCATGCTGGAGTATGAGATGCAGCCCTTGCAGTTGAAGTCGATTCGACTCTCTGTTCTGGTAAGACAGGTCGTGTCAGATTTTTTGAACAATGGCCTGGATGAACGTTATCCGATCTCGCTTCATGTTCAGGACGAAAGTCTTCAGGTTATGGGGGATGAGCGATTACTGTATCGTGCAGTAACGAACCTGATACATAACAGTATCAGGCATAACCCGGATGGATGTGCAATTGTGCTGGAAACGAGCCGTTCAGCGGAGGATTTATGTTGTGAATTTGTGGTATCTGATGATGGGATAGGAATTCCAAAAGAGTATCTGGACGATGTGGTGGTACTCCCTTATGCCGCAGGACGTGTACGGCCCTCCCGCCAGGGACATGGCTTGGGGCTTCCAATGGTATCAAGGATTGCAAAGGCTCATCGGGGAAGGCTTATTCTCACGAGTGACAGTGGGGAAGGGTTTAGAGCTGTATTGCAGTTGCCTGCTACTTAGAAAAACACCTGCCTTGGACAGGTGTTTAAAACTTTATACATGTAACAACGAACTATCGCAATTTTGTCATCGTCATAGTAAAAGTAATGTTTCTTGTCAAAATGACGCGAAAATCCAAAGAATGGATTTACAAAAAATAGCAAATTGTGCTAGGATGAATATAGGAAATAATTACATAAATTAAATATTTTGGGATTGTAAAGACTTGAATTCAACCTTGGTGTTTAGCTTTTTTTAAGCTATACATATAAAAAAAATTGAATGGAGGTTTTTTCAATGAAACAATTCAATCTCGAAGCATTGGGAGCAATTGAGGACATCAGTGATGATGAGCTGATGGTCATTACAGGTGCGGTATCTGTAATTGATGTTGAAGCAAGCGGCGGTGTATTCTGTACGGTAAGTCATGAATGTCATTATAATTCGGTTTCACCTTCTTCTTGGCTGACTTGTTGTTAATTTTTACTCTTATCTTCGGGCACATAGCTGATTTCAGTTATGTGCTTGATTTTGTTATATGAGGTTTTGGGCACGAACCATCCAATAGAAGGGGAGATAAAACGATGAACATACAGGAGCGGTTACATGACTCCCGGTGGAGTGATGCACTCTACTTAACGGAGAAATACAAGCAGTTTGTGCAGCGATATGCTGCCCAAGTTCCCAATGATCTCTTATTTAGCGAGGAAATTGCTGTTGATATAAATGAAAAAAATATAACTGCTGACGTTCAGCATGGGGACATGCCTGTGGAGCACACTTCCGAGTCGGGAAGGATGCAGAAATGGCTTGAAAAGTTTTTTCAGGACCAGGAGCTATTGTCCAATCGCTTCCAGGCTGAATCCATGAATATGGAGACGGTGCAGGCTATGTTTAACGATACAGGCTTCATGTACGACTTTGTGCAGATGCCCTGGCATCAGGAACTCTGCAGCACATTTCTGGAGAATGAGCATTTGGAGATCGAATATTTTATTGAGGGGAATACGGAAGAAATCCCGTTCTTTGAGTTTTCTAGACCCTTCCTGCAACGATCCATTCAGATCATGACGGACGGCTTGAATGATGGATATGAATGGCTGGACAAACGACGTGTTACTGGGCTTGTTCTGAAGACCGTCTCGGATAAAGTGTTCCACATGTCTGCCAAGACACTAATCTATGAATTAAATAAAGCGAGATTGCAAGATGAATTGAGAGGTGAGGATTCCCGGCAGCGGTATCTGCACTTTGTGAACCAGAACATGCAGTCCAGGGATCAGATTCTCTCCTTACTACTGGAATATCCTGTTCTTGCACGAGGACTTGTCGAGCACACTCTTCGGATCAGTCTGAATATGATGCGTGTTCTGGAGCGGCTGACAAGAGATCGTCGTGAACTGGAATCTTTTTTTGATTTCAAGCTGGATAAGCTGGAGGATATCGTATTTCTCGGGGATTCCCATAACGGTGGAGCTAGTGTATTGCGGTTGGCATTTGCCGAAGGGGTCAATGTCATGTACAAACCTAGGAACATGGCCATCGACACCGCTTTTGCCAGTCTGTTGCAATGGTTTAACGATCAGCGAATAGGATTACCCTTCCGTATTGCCAAATCGCTGGATCGCGCCGAATATGGCTGGCAGCAATTCATTCCCTATGAGGAAGTCACCAGTCTGGAGGGAGCGGAACGCTTTTTTGAACGGCAGGGGCAGTATCTCGCTATTTTGTATGCCGTTAATGCAACAGACATGCATATGGAGAACATTGTTGCTCAGGGCGAGCATCCCTTCTTCGTCGATCTGGAATCACTGTTGCATAATCAACCTTTCAAATATGAGGAGGAGAAGGCACACTATACAGCGCTGGAGAAGACCCTTTCGATATTGAATAATTCCGTGTTAAAAACGAGCATGTTACCAACGTTGGATTCCAACGCTTTGTATCACAGTGATCTGAGCGGACTTGCAGGGGATGTGGATCAGGTACTCAATACGTATGAGATTCATGATAAAAACACCGATACCATGAGAATCCAACGAAGCAAGGTGAGTGTGAGTCGATTTAGTCATTTGCCTTCATATGAACATACACCCATTAAACCTGAGCGATATATCCAAAGTTTGAAGGAGGGTTTCTATCGCATATACAGTGCTATTATGGAGCAAAAGGAGTCATTTATCTCAACAGTCCGCAATGACTTCCATGGTTGTGCTGTACGTACCATTGTTCGTCCGACCGTTACGTATTTTACGCTCATTGAAGCCAGTTCCCATCCGAAATATCTCAGAGACGGGTTGGATAAGAATCTGTTGTTCGACATGATGTGGATGATTGTGCGGCAGGATCGTGATCGTGAAAAACTGGTGAGATATGAGTGCCATGATCTATTGCATGGCGATGTACCCATGTTCCAGACGTTTATCGGTGAGCAAATGTTGTTCCACCACTACGACAACCAAGCGATTGACGGCGTGTTTTCCTCCGATATTTTAACGCAGACCGCGGATAAAGTGCGGGCGATGAATCCCAAAGACATGGATATGCAATGGGAGTTTACCGAGCGTACAATCCAGACTAAATATGTCCTGGAACGCTCATTCGCCATGGAGAAAAGCACGGAAAGCGTCCGACCGGAAATATTGAATGAACATCAAATACACATGACCAAAGAAGAATATTTGCAAGAAGCCGTGAGGATTGGGGAGTACATAAAAGATATTGCTATTATGGGAGATGAAGGTCTTTCGGTGTCATGGATCAGTATGGGTATGGATGCAGACGAGAAGCTGATCTACAAATCTTCCGAGTTGGGGTTATATAACGGGGTAACCGGTATTGCCTATTTCTATCTGTATCTGAGTCAGGAGACAGGTGACCACAAATATATGCAGATGGTTAATCTGTGCATTCAGACTGCCTGGGAAATGATTCGCAAAAGCATCGACAAAAACATCTCATTGTTCACTGGCTACGGGTCGCTTCTCTATCTGCTGGTGCATAAAGCTAACGTATGTTCCGAGCCGGGGATCAACCCGGATACGCTGGAATTACTCGATATCTTGGACGATATGATTGATAGTGATCAGCAATTGGATGTGATCTCAGGTTGTGCGGGCACATTGATGGCATGTGTGGACATGTATACGAGCTTCCAATCGCAAAAAGCGCTGGATGTGGCTGTGCGATGCGCAGACCGATTGCTGGATCTTGCCCAGCCGATGGATCAAGGTATGGCTTGGGTGACGTCAGCGATCAATAAAACGCCACTTAGCGGTATTGCACATGGCAACGCAGGTATCTGTCTGAGTCTGGCTCGTCTATACAGTGCTACAGGCAACAAAGCCTATCTTGAAACTTGTATGGAAGGACTGAAGTATGAGGAAGCCCTCTACAGCCCTGAAGTAAACAATTGGAAAGATCTGCGGTTCACCGATGGCAACATGCCGGAAGAACACTATGTTATGTACTGGTGTAATGGCGCACCCGGTCTAGGGATCGCCCGCGTAGGGATAGCGCAGCAATTGAGGTCATTGGGAGCTATGGATACGATAGAGACAGATATCCGCAGGGCGTTAGCCAAGACGATGGAAGAAGGGTTTACAGAAGTTAGCTATTCGCTCTGCCATGGGGATATGGGCAATCTGGAGCTGTTCCTTCTCGCAGCCGATTACTTGCAGGATGAAGAGTTGAAGGAGTTCTCGGTTCAGATGGCAAATTACATTGTGACACAGGTGAGACGTGATAACCATCATTGGAGATGCGGCATTCCGGGTCGTCAGCAAATCCCAGGACTGATGCTAGGGCTTGCCGGAATTGGATATCAATTGCTCCGACTGTACAATCGTGACCTGCCTTCAGTACTGATGATGGAAGGACCAAAGGGCAAGGGGATAAGGGATATGGCTCAGACATACGCTATGGAAACGGCGTCCGCTCAGCAGCAGATGACTACTATGGAGCAGTCATCCCATATGGGGCAACATCATGCCTGAACGGCCTGTATTCCGTCTGCGCCGGAAGAGACAACGCAAAATCCCTGTCAAACTGCAAATGAATCAATATGATTGTGGTCCCAGTTGCTTGCACATGTTACTCGCATATCATGGCTATGAAGCTGATTTCACCGATCTGAGGGAACGTTTTGCAATGCTGGGAAACGGCAGGGATGGTAGCTCCATGCTCAAAATGAAAGAGGTTGCTAAGACCTATCACTTGAAAGGGATAGCCAAAAAAGCGCCTGTTGAATCACTTAACAATGATTTTCTGCCAGTCATTTGTTTCTGGGAGGACAATCATTTTGTCGTGCTTGAGCGGATCAAGACGAGTGGGCACTTCATTATTGTTGATCCGGCTTTGGGAAGGCTGGTTATCAGTACGCAGGAGTTTGCGGAGAAATATTCAGGTATTTTTTTGCTCGTATATCCGGATGAGGGCTTTGTACCCTTGTCCGAGAAAAAGATTAGTAAAGTGGCGTACTTCAAGGATTTGATTCGCAGTAACAAAAAATATTTTGGTTGGACCGTTCTACTTGCTCTGGGGCTACAATTGGTTTCGGTGGCCTTTCCGTTCTTGATGCAGGTTTCGATTGATGCGGCCACTAGCGGTGAGGGCTACTCGTTATTTCCTGTCCTGATCACCAGCATTGTGCTGTTAACCCTATTTCAGATCGGTTTCAGTTATATGAAGGATATGTGCATCGTACGGCTTCAGGAATTGTTGGATTCCCAACTGACGACAAACTTTGTCTCTCATATGCTCAAACTGCCTTATCAATATTTTGAAATTCGTTCGCGCGGGGATTTGATGCTACGGATTAATAGCAATACGACCATTCGAGAGATTTTGTCCCAGAAGATGATCTCTACGCTGATCAATCTATTTTTAATTGTTGTGACCTTCACGTATATTGTAATCCAGTCCCGTTTGATCGCTTTTACACTGCTTGGTGTTGGACTGGTTCAAATTCTTGTTTTTGTATACACACGTAGCAGATTCAAGAAACTGACACAGACCCAAATTGTTGCCCAAAGTTTGGCTGGATCATTCATGACGGAAGTGTTGGAAGGCATCTCGACCATCAAATCACTTGGGATTGAAGAGCGTACCGGGGAAAAATGGAGAGCACTATTCATGCGTCAGCTCGCAACGGTCAAGGAAAAAGCTATTTTTCAGACAAGAGTAAATACCGTGACGAATACGCTGAGTTTTATGACTCCGATGCTCATTCTGCTGGTGGGACTATATCAGATTATGCAGGGGAATATGACACTTGGTATGCTCGTTTCATTCCAGTCCCTGGCCGCGCTGTTTCTGGGGCCGCTGAACTCGCTTGCTTTGATGCTGAACGAGTTCGTGATGGCGGATGCGCTGCTGGATCGAATCTATGATGTCATTCAAGCCGAGGAAAGTAATAAATTCAAGAAGAAAACACCGACCCTCCGAGATGTAAAGCTGAATGGGGATATTACAATTGATCAGGTCAGTTTCAGGTATACCGACTACGGGGAAGATGTGCTGAAAAATATTAATATTACGATTAAAGCAGGGCAAAGGGTCGCTCTGGTTGGCAAATCAGGCTCAGGAAAGAGTACCTTGGCGAAATTGCTGGTAGGGCTGTATACGCCCACACAGGGTAATATCTATTTTGACGGCGTGGTTGTAGAAGAACTGGAGCAGCAGGATATTCGCAGCCAGATCAGTATCGTGCTTCAGGATAACTTTGTGTTTAACAACACCGTGTATGACAACATCAGGCTACATGCAGAGGGTTCAACGCTGGAGGATGTAATGTTCGCAGCGAAGCTGGCGGATATTCATGACGATATTGAGAAGATGCCAATGAAGTATAACACACTGATCTCTGAAGCGGGTTCGAATCTGTCTGGAGGGCAGAAGCAACGTGTTGCTCTCGCACGAGCATTGGTAAGCAGACCCAAAGTTCTTCTGTTGGATGAGGCAACTAGTGCTTTGGATACTGTTACAGAAGCGACGATTGCCCATAATCTGAATATGTTGAAATGCACCCAGATTATCATTGCTCACAGACTCAGTACCATTCGAAGCGCGGACACCATATATGTACTGGATCAGGGTGTACTCGTGGATGCTGGAACACATGATGAATTGATTGGACGGTGTAAATCCTACAATGATCTCGTGTGTGAACAACTGGACGAAACCGGGGCCAGACAGTATGGATGAGGCTAGTGAGGATGATGTTGACGGAAGACAAAAGGCTTTCTTTTCTACACAATATGTGTTGAAGAGAATGCTTTTTTGTTATATATGGAAAATTCGAGAAGCTAAACTGATGCAAAATTCAGGAAATCGGGTAATATACACGCGAACACGCGTATGAATCATATTAGGAAGAAAGATACATAAAAACGATGCTCTCAGCCGATGTGGTCATGTTGATTTTGTACTATGATTCAGTTAACAGAAGCAGAAGGCATGGGTGAATGATCCTGATTCATTGGGTGCACATATACATTGAAATCATAAGAAGAAGGTGATTGGTATGAGGCCAATACAAAAAAAGGTATGTGTATTCTTAATAATTGTGCTATCTATCTTTATTTTGGGAGGCTGTCAGAACATGAAAGAAAGTGAGAAACAGGCACTTTTTCAAGAAGCAGAAGCGAAAGCGGTCAAATATTTCAAAGACAAGTATGAGATGAACGTTGTTATTACCAGCAAGGAGTTGCTACCCGAAATGGCACTGGACTCGATTGCAATGGAAGGGCATGTGGTAGAGCAGGAGGATCAGGAGTTCACTATTTCCTATGACTATAGTGATAAAAAAATCAAAAATTTTGGAATGAGCCCTGCCATCAAGGTAGCCATCATTGAGAAAGGCTACGATCCTTTTGCCAAGTAGATTGTATTGAATTTTGGGAGGTGAACATAACATGGGGGATACACCAAGAATTGATGATGAAACATACCGTCTGATGTCGGAACTGGCTTATGAAAATGCCAAAGCAGGTACTGAATATGCGAATCTACCAGGCTGGCAAGTGCTTGAGGATACGCATGGCAACGGTTATTCCGGGTTTGACGCAGTGACTTTTTACAATCCGGAAACGGGGCAGGCGGTCATTTCTTACCGAGGAACAGAAGGAAGTGCCGGATGGGATCGTAAAGGGCCTGATTTTCTGGCGGATGGTCAGATTGCGATCCCCGAACTGGGCAGAAAAATTGAACAATCTACCGATTTCACACCCGATTGGTTATCAGGTGGAATTCAAAAGGTAAAAGACGTCACCGGACTGACTCATTTGGATAATGCGGTGGGTGAGCTGGATAGACAGATTGATAAAAAGCTGAATCCTTTTCCAAATCAAATGTACGAAGCAGAAGACTACGCGAAGGATATGCAGAACAAATATAAGAATTTGGACTTCTCTCTGACAGGGCATTCATTAGGCGGCGGAAATGCTCAGTATGCAGCAGCGCATACGGGAATGACGGCAGTAACCTTTAGTGCGCCATCTGTAATATCCAGCTTGACTCCATCACTGAAACGTAAGGCAGAAGAGGGTGGATTCGATAATCAGATCGTAAACTTTGGTCACCCGGGTGACTTTGTCGCCAGTGGATTCTTTGGTGGCTATGATCGTCATGTGGGTTCCATGTATTACATCAACTCTAATTACAAGGACATGAATGACAACATGAGCATGGGAGATAAGATGGGTAACACCTTTGGTGGGAAGGAATACCACGACCTGAAGCAGTATCAGTTCGAGAATGGTTATATTTCCAATGATCTATACGACCCTACCACTGGTGAGAAAATCAATAAAACTCCCCGTGAACCTTCCAATATCATGACGGAGCTTGCGGATGTTATGCGTAGCTTTGGTGTGCAGACTAACAAGATGGTTGCAGGTGTTGGCTCAGTGGGGGGAGCTTCAGGTCTGATTCAGGTAACGCCGGAAGAACTGAAAAGTGTCGCTTCACGGTGGAAGCAAAATGCACAACAGTGCAATGCGGAGCTGAATCAGGTGCGAACCCGCATGGCCCAATATCTGCATACGAGCCGCAGTCGCAGACTGGAGCCAATTGTCACCCAATTGGACGCATCCATTCATGAGCTTGGCACATGGCATATGAAACACACCAGCCAGTTCCTGAACTTTATTGATGAGAAGGCGGATGCTTTCCGGCAGGCGGACGAGAGTCCGGTTCATTTTTAATTAGGATTTCTGGGTGGCTAGCGTTGATATCACGTACATAGGGGAGGGGAACACGAGTGGGTGGACAATTGCTGGTGGAATTGAATGATCTTCGGATTGCGGAAAAAGAACTTACACAGCTGCTGGCCCGTCTGCAAGCCGATGAGCAAGAAGCGCGGGCGCTATACAGTCGGCTGAACGATTGGAAAGGCCAGTCCGCAGATCATACAAGACAGCAGATTGAAGAGTTTTTTGCGGGCTTGTCCAGACGTATTCAATCCATTGAACAGCAGAAGAAAAGCTTGCTGCAATACATTGAGATCATGATCCAGACGGATCAGGAACGCTAAAGGGTGGTAAGGCTGATGCCAAATTGCGGATGGTAATCAGCGTGGATAAGAGTGTGACCGTGGAGCGGCATGATTAGTGCCTTAACCACGGATTGTAAAAAACATGGGTAGCCAATCAAAATGATGATAGCTAAAAAGCCTACGGCACATCGGGTTTGATCCCGTATGCCATAGGCTTTTTGTTATCTGAATTTTTCTCAGGTTTTCGTAAAACTGTAAGTTAGTTCTTAACGTTTTTTGCGACGTGTAGCCAACGCAATCCCCAAGAAGGACAGGATCAGGGCCAGAATGGATACGATCAATGTTGCTTGTTGAAGCTTCAGCGTACCCGGGTCTGTATCCGTGTTGTTTGGTTCACCTGTAACGGTGTCATTGAGTGCATCGCCCAGCGTGGTGTCATCGTTTGCTTTGCTATCGTCGGTAGCTGCATTATCTCCAGTGGCGCCTTCTGTACCTGCACTATCATGTCCATCGTTGGCATGACCTCCACCTGCCGCAGCATTACCAGCAGCAGCCGGATCTTCGCTAATCGTTGTGATACTGTGCGGGTTGGCATCACTTGGTTGGCCTGTCCATTCTACGATGCTGCCATCACTGTAGTATTGGAAGGCATCCCAAGCTATTTCAGCTTCCGCCTTAGGGTTCTGTGCAACGAAGTTGAACTGCTGGAATTGTCCTGCCAGAATGCCTTCGTTATCGCCGTCAATTTCCCACGTAATCGATGTTACTTCATTGGAATCGTTCTTCTCTGTGGTGATTTTCCAGCCTGCCAGTGGTTGATATTGCTTGAATGCAACACCTTCCGGAACTTTCATGGTGATTTTGGTTGTAGGCAGTTCTTTCTCGGATGGAATCTTAATCGTGTACGTCTGCCATGCACTTGTCTGTGCAACGGATGGGCTAACGGTAACATGAGCGCTAGCGAATCCGGCGAATAACATGAATGCTGCGGTACCTGTTGCGATAGTGGATGTTAGTTTGGAAATCCATGATGTTTTCTTCAAAATAAATAACCCCTCTCAGTTCTTATCATATATGATTCGGCCCATTTTCTTAAATGAGTGTCTACGTTCTGCAAAGGCCGTTTCGGTTACGAATTGTTCTTTCGATGACCGTTATTCCCGGAATTTATTGATCCAACTATATAAATTGAACTAAAGATGGTTTACACATGCACTCCGATGACAGAATAACCTTCCAATCGCTGTTATCCCCAGATTTTTTGATTCCCTTTTCTTAAAGGGGAAAATCTGGGGATAGCATATGCTTCCGAAGCAGCTTTCTTTCAGAAAGCTTTTAGGCGAACGCCTCGCTTCTTCACGCTATTTCTGTCCTCTCCGTTCTCGTGTAGACTCAGAAAGCTTTCAGCTTCGCTTCTCCAAAATCAAATTCGTTCCCTTCACTACATTTGCAGTTAGTAGAAACGCTCATTTTAAATTGGGTCACTTTTCAATATAAACGTTGTGTAACTATGGCTTGGCGGTGTCGATCTCAAATTCGGCATCCAGTGCATCCAACGTCTTGGTCAGGAGATGTACCTTGATATTCCAACGTCCAGGCATGGAGATGTAATCTTCAGCCTTGTACACACCGGTGTCGTTTTTCGGAATGGTAATCTCATAGATCCCCATATCCATGTCCAGATGTGTGAGTGACAGGGTGATCTGTTCCAGATCGTTAACGATACTTCCATCTGCCCGTTTCACATCGACTTCAAACTGATTCTCTCCCGTTACATTGGGACTCACCTGAAGTGTGATCGCCGAGCCGTCTTCTGTAGTCTTTGTCTCCTGATACGGTCCGACCGCAGCGGGTTGTCCTGGAGACAGGTGTGTCAGTACGGCAGCAAGAGCGAGAATGACAGCACCGGTGGCAAGTTCCGCTTTCAGGCTGCCGGATAATCTGCTTCCCGTTGCTGCTCTTGCCAATCTGGCATGACGCCACGCGAAGACAAGCATCACAATAAGCAGGGCGATCTTGCCGATCAGGACAAGGCCATAAGCTGTAGTGAACAAGGAAGTCAGCACAGGTGCTGGTAGAATAATCAGACTGCTGTATATCCCTGTAGCAACCAGAGCGGCTACGGCGCCAATTCCCCAGGCGGTAAACCTGCGAATAGCAACCCAGTAGACCTCTCCTCGCACCTTCGATGGCAGCTTATCCGCCAGTGGAGGCAAACATATCGCCATGGCAGTTAGTGCGCCAATCCAGAAAGCGGCACCGATCAGATGCACGAAGTCCATGGCAATCGCGAGAGCACGTTGATCCGCCGCAGCCGGATGTCCCGTCATGGCATGCGTGAACAGCCATCCAAGCACGAGCACAAGTGAGCCATAGGAAGACCAGATGCGAGCACGGATGGATCGATCGCGATCATATCCGGAGAGAATCGTGACGGCCAGCAGCATTACAATGAGTATTTGTAACATCCAGATCTGACCAAAGGATGTCAGCTTGAGCGCACTTCCGATCAGTGCCCAGCTTAGTTCGTTCAGAGCCACGCCAGATTCATATAACGTATTCAGTGGCAGGCTGACCAGAGCGGCAAAGGAAGCAGCAGCGTAGCTGATCCATAACAATCTGTAGCTGCCCGGAACGTCCATAGGTTCTCTTGTCATGGATGTCGGTGCGATTCGCAGCAGTAAGAATGCAAGTGTCCCCAGAATGACAGACAATCCGAGATACTGAATCCAGTCTGTCAGGGATACAATCCATTTCAGCGGCCCACCTGTTGAACCGGAACCGGATGTAAGATCACTCAGTCCGGCAGGAGAACCGGATGGTTCACCGATATGGAAAACATACGCCCCTTGAATTGGATGTCCATCGGCAGATACAGCTTTCCAGTTAACGGCATAAGTCCCGTTCCCGAGTCCAGCTTGCAGGCCAGTCTCCAGAATATGAGGGCGATCCACATCAATCTTTACATTTCCATCGTCTGCCTGATTGCCGTCAGGGCCGGTAATTTTGATATCATAAAAGGCCGTCTGCAAGGATTCGTTGAACTCCAGCGTCAGCCGCTCCGGAGCAGCTACGAGGATCTCATTTTCTCCTGGCGAAGCCTTAACAATATAAGCATGGGCAGATGCCCACTGTGGCATAACAAGGCAACATACGAGCAACAGACAGGTGACCAATGCCCAGTGCCGTTTGCCCCATTTCAGGGTAAAGCTTGTCAAAATCAAAAAATCATCACCCTCAGGTTATAGATTTGTAGTCATTCATGGTCCTTTAAACACAATCTAACCCATTATAACTTTGTCCAAAATGACTGCGTATGACTACATTGGGCTATAAAAAAACGATTTGGTCTACATAATTGTGACAAAAGCATGAATGCTATGTCATTTCTCACCTATGTCGGAAGCATCATTGACTCCGAATTAACAATGTTTATTTGCGAAGTTTACGTCCTGCAAGCCCGCTCTCTAGTGCGTAGCGGGTGAGTTGTACCCGGTTTTCAAGCTGGAGCTTCTGCAAAATGTTTTTGAGATGATTCTTCACCGTCTGGTCTGAAATACCGAGTTGATCGGCAATTTCCCGATTGGTATATCCCGCGGATACCCATTGCAGAATCTCAAGTTCCCGCGCCGTTAGCGGGTTATCTTGCACATCTTCACTGCGTGGTGCGGGGAACTCCTGCAAAATCCGGTAGGCCAGTTCCTTACTGAGCGGTGCGTCGTCACTGACGATGGCGCGCAGGTATTCAAGCCAGGTGGAAGGCGTTAGATTTTTGAGCAAATAGCCTTGAGCGCCTTGTTTCAGTGCTTCGAACAGAAACGTCACATCATCCGATACCGTGACCATAACAACAATAACATAAGGGAATCGCAGCTTGATCTGACGGGTGGCTTCCAGCCCATCCATGCCCGGCATCTGCACGTCCATCAGGATCAGGTCGGGCATCCATTGCCCGGTGAGTTCCAGCGCTTCCTGTCCATTCGAAGCTGTACCAATCACTTCAAACAGGCTGTCCTCGGATAAAATGCTACAGATCGCTTCACGCGCATGCGCATGATCATCAACAACCAATACACGTACATGTTCCATATTAAGCATGCTCCTTTCCTATCATCATTCGTGTATGCCCCGGTCTTGAATCGAGGGTGAAAGACCAACCCATCTCGGCAGCACGCTCCTTCGTAATTCGCAGTCCGTACCGATCCTTCAGATGAAGAGGATCTCCACTTAGTCCATTCCCATTATCCTGAATATAAATGAACCAGGCAATTGGGTTACCTTCCGCATGAACCTGAACGCGGGTAGCCTGCGCATGTTTGCGTACATTCAGTAGTCCCTCCCGGATACAGGCGAGCAGTTCCACTTGTTCCTTGGCAGAGAACGTTACACCCCTGAGGTCCCAATGAATCTGTGCACCAGGTACCGTTTCCTTGACGAGCACTTCAACCTGCGCATGTAGTGAAATAATTTCTGACGTTACCGTAGAGGAAGGAACAAAACGCAACTGGGCAATAGCTTGCCTTACATATGTATTGACTTCATGCACGGTTTTTTGAATCTCCTGGATCTCATGCTCATGTCCGCTGCCTGCCAGACTGCGGCCTGCTTTATCGGTCTTCACTGACAGCAGGAAAAGAGACTGAGATATGCCGTCGTGAAGTTCTCGCGCCAATTGGTCACGAGCTTCCAGCGCTGCTTTTGCTGCACGTTCCTGCTCCAGAGCAGCCCTGGCACCTTCGAGCATGTGGAACAAGCGGCTGAGCAGTGTCACGCTGACGAGGTAAACGATGAGGGGTGTTAACCAGTTTCCTGCATCCATCGAAAGGTATGGCATCAGAAACTGATGGCGAATGTATTCCCAGATGCCAACCGTGAATGTGGGGATCAGCAGAATCATCCATTTGATTTGTTTATAGGACATGAATTCAGAACTCCTTTGATCTAGGATTAGCTTAATTAGGTACTTTATTTATACAGGGATGGGACCATTATAACGCAAGCTTGTCCAAGACCCTAGTCTGTGTCTTTGGAGAAAGCTGGGGAGGATCAGGGAGTATTTAGAAGGATATCTAAGAATGACAAGGGGTGAAATATTGTCACGCTAGGTGAGGGTTGGTGTGACCAGCTGAGGGGGGCTGAGTCCGTTTTCCCTATCGGAGAAGGTCCTCTATACTTAATATAGAACGTGAATTCATTACAAAACATGTTAAGGAGTGAAGCAACAACATGAGTCAAGAAGTATTGGAACGTCGCAGTGAATTGCTCAAAAAGAACATTCATCAGATGCTTGTTCAAGACAATCAGCACGGTATCAGTCGCCAAGACAACATGTTTTTGCAGCAGATGATTAAAGAGCTGCATCAGACCTCACATGAGCTGAATACCAAATCTTAATGTAGAATCTGCACGAGAATGAAGTTGTCTGGTGTACGATTCATTCCATGAAAATGAAAATGGCGCTATCTCCGATCAGACCGGGGATAGCGCTTTTACTTTTTCTGGGCTTATAGAAGAAGTTCTGTTTATTTTACTGCAACTGTTGCTGAGCGGTTCTTTTCTCAATATATTGAATGAACAACTCGGCAAGCTCCGGATCGAACTGTGAACCCGAACATGAGCGTAGCTCCCGAATGGCTTCTTCCACGTTCTTGGTTTCCTGATACGGCCGCTCTGTCGTCATGGCATCAAAGGAGTCAATCACGGTCAGCATCCGGCAGAGCCGGGGAATCTCGTTACCCTTCAGGCCGTAAGGATAGCCTTTGCCATCATAGCGCTCGTGGTGAAGTTCAATATACGGAATCAGATCGGCGAAGCGATCGTTCGTGATCACCATTTTTTTGCCCCAGGTGACATGTCCTTTGATCGTTTCCCATTCTTCTGCGGTGAGCTTGTCCTTTTTGTTCAGAATGGACCAAGGAATCTCCAGTTTTCCGATGTCATGAATCAGTGCTCCCAGCACGAAGCGACGTTTTTCCGCATTGTCCAGTGCGAGCAATTCACTGATATCCAGTGCATATTTGTAGACCCGTTTGGAATGTTTAAACGTATCCATATCTTTGTATCTGAACAGATTGAGCTGCTGCTCGATGTCACGAACGTCCTGTACCAGATCAATCTCGTGTTCCATGCCATCATTGCTGCCGTGGCGGTGCACGTTGTTCTTGCCCTGTTTCTTCGCATAATATAGTGCTTTATCCGCCTGATCCACAAGCTGGGATTTGTTATACATATCCACCTGATAGGGTGCGACGCCAGCAGAGAAGGAGAGACAACCGTGTGGAAACACTTCAACGCCTTCAAACGGCGTGTCGTTCAGTTGTTTACGCAGCTTGTTCATGAACCTGTAGGATTCGTCCAACTCCATGCCTGGCATGAGCAAAGTGAACTCTTCTCCTCCATAACGAAAGGCGGTAACAGGTGTGCCTTCCGTCTTTCGCATTAGAAAATCCCCCAGCAGGGCTAGCAGACTGTCACCTTGAAGGTGGCCAAACCGATCGTTATACTTTTTGAAATCATCGATATCAATAAGTCCCAGACAGAGCGGGGTTCCCTGCGTTCGAGCGTTAGTCAGTTCGCTTTCTAACATGCTTTCGAAATAACTATGGTTGAACAGACCCGTACGTTGATCCGTGTTGGCCTTTTCCTCAATCGTCTGATACATCACGAACAACTGCCTGAATGCATGG
This sequence comes from Paenibacillus sp. FSL H3-0457, assembly GCF_037981725.1. Lineage (NCBI taxonomy): Bacteria > Bacillati > Bacillota > Bacilli > Caryophanales > Paenibacillaceae > Paenibacillus > Paenibacillus sp. FSL H3-0457. Next base: position 477,362 of record NZ_CP150283.1, read on the forward strand.
GAGAGCAGAATGCTAAGACTTAGATACAACAACAGGCCAAGTACGCCATTGTGCACAACCAGAATTGTCAGGACCAGCGCCAGAATCAGCGTACACAGATAAACCAGCAGGGATTCGGTAACGAATGCCCGCTTCATCTGCTGTAATGCATCCTTTGTTGAGAAATGAAAGAATAAGCCAAGTGTGATCGTGTTGATGATGAAGTAGGCTGCGAGCGCTGCAAAATAAGGAATCAGGTTATAGCCGTCCAGAGTTCCAGATTGCCCGCCAGTCCACTCAAACACGGCAGCTGCTCCCGTAATCATGAGACTGTAGATGCTGAAATTAACAATGTGTTTCCACCAGGTTAGCTTGCGCTCTTTGATTAACAGGATGATGGAGACAGGAAGCAGTACGGATAAACTGAAAGCTCCGCCAAACATGAATATACAGGCAAGGTATACCGATGAATCCATGGATTGCTGATTGCCTTTGGGTGGAATCTGGAACGTGAAATAATCCAGAATTAACGCCGCACCCAGCATGGTGTAGACCATAACCCAATCCGCCGTGGTTAGATGAAGGTAAGACCACTTGTTCATGTATAGAAAAACACCGATCCCGGTACAACTAAGCAAAATAACATACATACTGCTTCGATCTGCCTTATGGATAAGGTTACGAATAAAGTTCATAAAAAATCTCCTGCTTGAGTTTAGTCTAATCTTGATGTGTATATAGTTGGTGTTCTTCTATAGGGATATACTATATAGATGTATAACATACCAAGTTGCCTGCCAAAAATCCAGACAGAAAAAACAGGCCGCTGGCAGCCTGTTTGTCTTGTTGGGTGGTATGGATACTAGCCGCCCAGCTTGTATCCCGAAGTTAACGCTACAACGACAGAAGCCACGATGATTGCGTTGATGACAATGCGGGAATATTTCACACCTTCAAATTTTTTCATGGAGAAGACCTCCCTTCCTTGGAGTCTACCTGTTTTCTTCAAGCCTGATGAGTTTTAGCAGGTTGCACAGCCTTTTTGTCCCGATTCACCATCATGTATTGAATAAAAAGGAATATGCCAATATTCATGACCACATCACCGATGCTGATGACCTGAGTCCGTGGGTAAGGGCTGGAGAGTGGGATGATATCACCGAGAAAAGGCAGATTTGTAGATGCATCCATCATAAAATGCTTTGATACGGCGCCGCCTTCCCGGAGCATGTCTACATAGTAGGGTCCCAGTACAGCGGAGGCTTCCACAGAAACAGGCATGCGCCCACCGTTTACAGCCATAACGGCAAAATTGAGAAATACCCCAATCCAGATGAGCATGAAACCGGTATGGTGTCTGTTGAGCCACAGGAAAGCGAGCCCTGTAATGTAGACGGCAGCAAAGAGATATCCATTAATGGATGCCACCCATTCGAATCGTTCCTGGAGATAGAAAATAAAGAACTGGATTAGCAGCAATACAGGGAAAATCCAGCCACTTCGCAGCTTGAGTGCTGCAAACTGGTTGAGCCCATGCCGCAACCCGCCCCGAAAAAATCCAACGATCAAGCCTAGTAGAATACCGTCATATACCATGGAGTAACTCCTGTTCGTGCGGAGATATGCAATATGATTGCGTGTTTGTGTACATAAAGGATTCGACCTTATATTGGTAATTCCTGCATGAGAAAAATGATTTTGTAGAAGAAATTTGCAAAATGCTGAACAAAAAACCGCCTTCACGAATCTAGGGGTCGAAACCCCTGTGAAATTCGGTAAGGACGGCTGCTTATGGTGCCAAAATACGAGCTTTAATTCGGTTGAAGACGGAATTTATTTTATTCAGATCCACCGTTCAGATAGTTGAAGAAAGGCTGGTCCACCCAGAAGTCATACGTCGTAATGTCCGCATCAGGTGCCAGCTTCAGGAAACCTTCCCGAATGGATTTGGCATTCTCTTTCAGAGAGAAGGACTGAGCGTAGTAATTGCCAAGCGCGATCTTATTATTGGAAATGACAGGGTAGTTCGCCAATGCGGTTGGTGAATAATACAGCGGTTGCCACCAGGAGCTGAGAATCAGTGGAGATGTACTGTCACTGTTCTTTTTGGCATATTTCAGCACAATGTCGTTGAAGCGAACTTTGTCTGCCACATTGTTGAACTCGAACTGGATATCATATTCCTTCGCAGAAGCAATATAGTTACCATTCTCGATCTGTGTCACTTTATAATCAGGCGTTTCCTTCGGCTCGCCCCATTCCTTCAAATAAATGAAGGCAGATGTCTTGGGTTGGAATTGCACATCAGCATCAATACCTTCGCTACGCAACAAACCAACCAACTGTACAGCATGTTGAATATTATCGTGGCCGTAAGTAAGTGTCAGTTCATCGATAAAGTTGGAATCAAAGCGGCTATCCTTCAGATTATAACCTGTTACGAGATCATCTCGCAGGGCCTGATCCACAATCTTTCTCAGCTCAGGTGATTCGATCAGATCCGCTGTGCGATATGCAGCATACAGTTTGGAATAGATGTCCGCATCGCCGGAACGCCCAATCTCATGTTTGTATTTCCCTTGACTGACCAATACGCGTCCAAGCAAAGTATCAGCGAAATCTTTACTTGCTACGCCACCCTTAAGGAGAGCGGGGTATAGGCTTTCAGGGATCAGGCCTGTATCGATCGCAGCAGCCAGCTCCTGTGCGGCTTGTCCCTGAACACGGTTTGGTTTAATGCCAACTTTGGCAAGTGCTTTGGCCGTTTTCTCTGTGGGATATGTATAAGCGAGTTCCTTGAATCCGGCTGCTTTCACCGCGATGAAGACGGCGGCATAAGTGCTCAGTTGATCCTTGGCACGTACTTCTGTACCCGTAAGAACCCCATTATTGTATAAGGCTACGGCAGCATCATATGAAGAATCACCAGAAGACAGATCGGTAAAGACAGGAGCGTTAGCTTCACTGTCACTTGCTTGAGTTGCTTCCGTGATGGCTGCAATGGCTTGAATGAAATCACCTTTGGTAATCTGTTGCGGCAATTGAATGTTGTATTTCGCTTGCAAGAATTGAGCAAAATCCGCTGCGCTTTCCGTGTAAGCAACTGGCGCCTGAGCTACCGGTCCTTTGACACTTTGTGAGGTGGTTGGTTTAGCCGGAGTTGCAGATGCTGCAGAAGCGGAAGCGGGCAAGCTAAGGCTGCCGAGTGTTACCGGAGCGGCGAGTAGGGCCGCCAACGTGATCTGGGTGATTTTTTTCAAATGAATAGCCTCCTTAAAATGGGTTGGAAAATAATCAGCTTTGGGTTATAATTCTGACAATTCCTATCAGAATATAATAATTGGATTGACTTTAGCACGGAGACGCGCTGGATGTCAACGGAAAAAAGCTTGATACAGAACGGTTTCCAAAGCTTGGTAGAAAGCGAATTGTCAATTATATTCTATTTGAGTGTATACGCTCAAAGATTTATTGACAAGGATCGACAGTATCCGCTAGGATAAGAAAAAAGAATGTTGAAAAGGGGTATTTTCAAAATGAAAAGAGGTTTATCGTTCGTCTTATCGATCATCATGTTGGCTATTTTGTTGGCAGCTTGTGGGAATTCGGCTTCCAAAGACGAACAATCCGCCCAAGGCAGTGATTCGGAGAAATCTCTTCGGATGGCCCTCGTACTTCCCGAAAAAATAGGGGTTAACCCTTTCTTTGTACAGATGGATGAAGGTTTCAAAAAAGCAGGCGAAGAATTCAAAGTAGATACCAAGACGATTGAATCGACAGACCCGGCAGCATTTGAACAAAATCTGCGTGCTGCGGTTGCCGAGAATTATGATCTGATTATTACAGCTACTTTCCAGGCAGAAGATGCATTGAAGAAAGTTGCAGCAGAGAATCCGGACAAGTCCTTTGCGATTGTAGATACAACCGTTGATCTTCCAAACGTTCGTAGCGTTGGTTTCCGTGAATATGAAGGGGCGTACCTGCTCGGCGCAGCTGCTGGATTGTCCACCAAAACAGACAAAGTCGGCATGATCGCAGCAATGGATGTACCATTGATCAAAAAATATACGGAAGGTTTCAAAGCTGGATTGGAATCCGTGAATCCGGGTGCAGAATTCCTCGTGAACTATGTAGGTGGATTTAATGACCCGGCCAAAGCAAAAGAATTGGCGCTGGTACAATTCGGCAAAGGCGCTGACTTCATCGCTGGCGCATCCGCTGTAGGGGATCTCGGCGTGTTCGAAGCAGCCAAAGAAAAAGGCTTCTACACTTCCGGTCAGGATACGGACCGTACTGTTGAAGACCCGGAACATATCGTATTGTCTCAATTGAAGTCAACGGATACGGTTGCTTATGAGACCGTGAAAGATTTCGTAGAAGGCAACTTCAAAGCTGGCGCTGTTAACTACGGTTTGAAAGAAGACGGTGTAGGCCTGACGTACGTTACACGTGACAGCGAATCTCCATTGAATGCTTTTGTCGGACAAGAAGTGATCGACAAGGTTAAAGCAATCAAGGATGATATCGTATCCGGCAAAATCGTAGTCAAAGATCCATTGCAACAATAGTTTTGAATGTTCTTTTCAATGAATGAGTGATGGAAATGATCAGCCGGCTGCCCGATCAGGCAGCCGGTTTTGCTGCTATTAAATGACCAGTATATGTTCAACTTATCGTTTACACGATTACGGCGATCGGAAGGTTATTCTGTCATCGTAGTGGCGAGTGTAACCTTTTTAAGTTGAACTGAGGGGAGCGAACGCAAGATATGCTGTTGGAGATGGAGCAGATTACGAAGAAATACGGCGGCTTCACCGCTAACCGGGACATCCGTTTTAATTTGCGTGAGGGAGAGATTCATGCCCTTGTCGGTGAGAACGGGGCTGGTAAAACAACCTTGATGCGTATGCTGTACGGTATGGAACAGCCCACGTCAGGCACAATCAAAGTCCACGGACGTGAGGTGAGCTTTGCCACGCCGTCCCAAGCGATGGCAAGTGGCATCGGTATGGTGCATCAGCATTTCATGCTGTTCCCTTCCTTTACGGTGGCGGAGAACATCGTGATCGGACGTGAACCGGCTAAGGCAGGCGCATTTGATCGCAAAAAGGCAGCAGCCCAAGTAAATGAGCTTGGCAGACAATATGGCATGCCAGTTGACCCATGGAAAAAAGTGTCCGAGTGCCCGCTTGGCATGCAGCAGCGTGTTGAAATTCTCAAGGTGCTGCATCAGGGCGCAGACATCATTATATTGGACGAACCTTCAGCGGTACTGACACCGCTTGAAGTGAAGGAACTGCTGGCGAATATGAAATCTCTCGCCAAGTTGGGCAAAACCTTTGTACTGATCACGCACAAGCTGCAAGAAGTCATGGATGTAGCCGATCGGATCACGGTGCTTCGGGATGGTCAGGTGACAGGCACGTTGGAAGCCAAAGATACACATGTGGAGGAATTGTCTCGTCTGATGGTTGGTCGTGAACTTGTGCGTATGGACAAGCAGCCATCGGTTCCAGCGGAAGCCGTGCTTCAGGTGGAAGGGGTTAATCTGTCCGGAGCGAAGGATCGTTCGGCGCTCAAGGACATCCACATGGAGGTACGAAAAGGTGAGGTCGTGGGTATAGCAGGCATCTCGGGTAACGGCCAGTCGGAACTGATTCAAGTGATTGCGGGACTGCGTAAGGCGGATAGTGGTCGCGTTATACTCTCCGGGCAGGATACAACCAACTGGCCGGTACGGCGCATTCGGGAGCATGGACTTGCTCATATCCCGGAAGATCGTTACATGTGGGGAGCGGCCAAGGATGCGAGTGTTCGCGAGAACGGGCTGATGGGACACCATCATCGCTTGCAGTCACGCGGTATTATCAAAGCCAAAGCAGCAAGAACAATGGTAGAGAGTTGGATCCAACAGTTCAGCATCAAGACGGGTTCTGCGGAGACCAAGGCACAGTTTCTGTCTGGAGGAAACTTGCAGAAGCTGATTGCTGCCCGTGAATTTGCACAGGATACACCGTTTCTAATTGCAGCTGAACCGACTCGTGGTGTGGATATCGGTGCTATGGAGACAATCCATGCTGAATTGCTGCGTAAACGCAGTGAGGGCGCGGGCATTCTGCTCATTTCATCGGAGTTGTCCGAAATTTTGCAATTATCTGATTGGATTATTGTCATGTATGAAGGCGAAATTGCCGGTGAACTGAGAGCAGAGGAAGCAACTGAGGAACAGATCAGCTTGTTAATGGCAGGAGGGAAAGAGCGGATATGAATCGGGTAAAAGAAACACTTCGCGGACTCGTACAGCCGCTGCTTGCCGTATTCATCGGTCTGATTGCAGGAGCTGTGGCGATTCTGATCGTTGGCGGTAATGTGGTGGATACGTATGCGGAGATGTGGAAAGGGGCCTTCGGCAACTTCTACTTCTTCACCAATACGTTGGCTCGTTCCACACCAATCATCTTGGCGGGGCTTGGCGTAGCATTGGCATTCCGTGCTGGATTCTTCAACATGGGAGCCGAAGGCCAGATGATTCTTGGCGGGCTTAGTGCCGCGCTCACGGCGCTCTATCTGCCAGGGCCAGGCTGGTTTGTGTGTATTGCTGCGATTGTGGCAGGTATTATTGCCGGGGGAATCTGGTCCCTGTTTGCAGGCTGGCTGGATGCACGCTTCGGGATGAACTTGTTGATCACAACCTTACTACTTAACTATATTGCCATTTATTTCGGGGGTTACATGGTCTCCTATCCATTTAAGGACCGCACAGGATCTGCAGCAATGGCTCAGACACCCATGATTGACCAGAGTATCTGGTTGCCGAAGTTGTTCCAGGGCATGGGGCTGCATGCAGGCTTCATTATTGCCATTGTAGCGGCCATTCTGATCTACTGGTTCACGCATAAAACGGTGACCGGTTACGAGATCCGCATGCTCGGCAGCAACCCGTCCTTTGCAACCTACGGTGGTGTTCGCCGCATTCGCATGATGATGCTGTCTATGGTCATCAGTGGTGGACTTGCTGGACTCGCGGGTGCGGGGGAAGTGCTCGGTACACAGTACCGTTTCCTTGATGGCTCGCTGTCATCGGCAAGTTATGCATGGAGCGGTATTATGGCCACGTTGCTTGCCCGCTCGCATCCACTCGGTACAGCTGTAGCAGCTATTTTGCTGGCTGCGCTACAGACGGGTGCCATGGGGATGGAACGGAACACGGATGTACCGCTGGAAGTTGGCAGTGTCATCCAAGCTGTATTGACGTTATTTGTATCAGCTCAGATCGGTTATTCATTCCTGAAGCGGAGAAAGGAGAAAAAGTCCAATGCAACAACTGTTTGATGCAGCCATGTTTGGCTCAACCTTGCGGATTATGACTCCAATCCTGCTTGCAGCGCTCGGTGGGGCTTTATGTTCTCGTGTCGGTCTGTTTAACGTGGGTCTTGAAGGACTGGTTCTGATCGGTGCGTTCTCCGCTATTGTCGGTAATTATCTGTTTGGCAATGTGCTGCTGGCGGTACTCTTTTCCATTATAATTGTGATGTTATTCTCGGCGCTCTTTGCCTTTATAAGCATTAATCTGAAAGCCAACGCCATCGTGGTCGGGATCTCGCTTAACTTCCTGGCTGCGGGGGTGACGACCTTTGCACTGCGTGCGATTTTTGATGTAAAAGGTGCATACTACGATAAAGACATGGTGGGACTTCCCAAGTGGGATATTCCGCTGATTAAGGACATCCCGTGGGTGGGTGATGTAATATCGGGACATAGTCCGCTGGTTTACCTCGGTATTGTGCTCGTGATTGCACTACAATTTTATCTGTTCAAAAGTGTATCCGGCTTCCGCCTGCGCTCCGTAGGTGAGAACCCGATTGCAGCACAGAGCATCGGGATCAAGGTACGTGGCATCCAGTATGGTGCCGTTCTGATGTGCGGTGTGTTGTGCGCTCTGGCTGGAGCACAGTTGTCGCTCGGTCAGGTAACGATGTTTACCGAAGGCATGACTGCTGGTCGTGGTTTTATCGCGCTGGTGGCAACGATGTTAGGGCAAGCGAATCCGCTTGGCGTCATGGGCTCCAGTGTGCTGTTTGGCTTCATGGAAGCATTGAGTATTCGTCTGCAAGGTTTCTCCCTGCCAACGCATTTCACATTGATGCTGCCGTATATTGTGACGCTGGTCGCAATGTTCTTTTTCAAAGACCGTACCTATGCACAGGATGCACTGAAAGCGGGCGGAAGCTCGCGTTAATTCTGAATGTCTATGTTAGAGACAGTAAAAGAAGGAGGAATTCCACTTGCATAACAAGGCTGAACGTTTGAAAAAAAGTAAAACCCCGGCACCCAAAACAGGTAACAATCACGGAGATCGACTGCCGCCAGGACAGATGCTGACGGAGAAATTCCCGATTCTGCATGAAGGGGAAGTGCCGGAATATGACCTGTCCACCTGGGACTTGAAGGTATTCGGTGAAGTAGAAGAGGAGAAGGTGTTCTCCTTAGCTGAGTTGCAGGCGATGCCACAGGTGAACACGGTGAGTGATATTCACTGTGTTACCCGTTGGTCGAAATTCGATACGCCGTGGGAAGGTATACGCTTCTCCGATTTTGTAAAACTTCTGGGGGTTAAGCCAGAGGCAAAATACGTCATGATCCATGCAGATCATGATTATGAGACAAATGTACCGCTCGAAGAGTTGATGCATGATGATGTATTGCTTGCATTCAAATATAACGGTGAGCCACTAACACCCAAGCATGGTTTTCCACTGCGTATGGTTGTGCCACAACTTTACTTCTGGAAGAGTGCCAAGTGGATACGTGGTCTGGAGTTTATGACAGAAGACCGGAACGGATTCTGGGAAGTGAATGGTTTCCACCATTTTGCCGATCCGTTCAAGGAACAACGCTTCTCGGGTGAAGATCTGCCGATTCCGGAAGACGAGTGGACGAAGAAGGAGTTTGATTAATATGTTGATGCCTATTTTGCAGATTCATTCGGAAGACATGCCGGCATATGCCATCGTCTGTGGTGATCCGGCACGTGCGGAGAAGATTTCCCGTAAACTGGAGCAGGCGAGAGAACTGGCGTTCAGTCGGGAGTATCGTACATTTGTTGGATTGTATGAAGGGGTACAGATCGCTGTGGTCAGCCATGGTGTAGGTTCACCTGGAGCAGCTGTCTGCTTCGAGGAATTGATTCGCGCGGGTGTAACAACTCTGATTCGTGTAGGTACAGCGGGATCGTATACAGCCGATTATCCTGCAGGCAGTGTGATTGTGAGTACAGCCGCTGTTCGTACGGATGGGTTGACTCGCCAACTGGTACCGGATGGTTTTCCAGCGGTAGCGGACATTGGGGTGACACAAGCGTTGATCGAGGCTGCTCGTGGGCAAGAAAGCACGGATGCTGCAACCTTTGCAGGCAAAGTGGGCGTTGGTATTACCGTAACACTGGATGCGTTCTTTGCAGGCGTGGAAGAGATCCCACATCGCAAATACAAGCAGGCTGGAGCACTTGCAGCCGAGATGGAAATTGCTGCGCTCTACATCGTCAGCACCTTGCGTGGCGCTCGCGCCGGAGCCATTGTCGCGATCGATGGATTCGCGGACAGTGATCTGGCAGCCGAGTATGATCCGCATACGGATGCAGTTGGACAAGCGGTGGAGCGCGAGATTAATGCAGCGCTACGCGCACTAGCCGCGCTTGCTCGCCAAGATCAGGTATAGGTTGGTTAAGGCAAGTATGCATTTTTGCTCATTGTTACAAGCAAAACAGTAGATGATGTCCATTTGAGGTGGACAATATAAAAAGGGCGTCCCGTAAGGTCATGAATATGACCCAAGGGGCGTCCTTTCCTTTTTAAGAGGGGGATGCAGGTACAGTAGCGAATTGTATTTGCATGGCATGTCATTAAATTAGGAGAGTGATTAAATATGGGCTGGAGTGAATTACGTGAAATTCCTAATGAATACAGCGATGAGGTACAGCGGATTGATGAACAACTTCTGAAACTGGTTGCAGCCAGAAAGGACATAACCGGAGCAGTCCAATACCAACCTCCTCAAAATATCATCGATGAATGGGTGAGCTTACTGGATATGAAGGAGGAAGATATCCGATATGTTCTCCGTAGCGTGCAACCGATGCCGCAAAGACATTACTTTCCAAGTGAACCTCTTCAATTGACGAGTGTGGTGCCGATTATGAAAAAAATGATCAAAGATTCGTGTGAGTATATGATCACGCATTCGATGCAATATGAAGGTGAAAGCCTCGTTTATGTGGAGATTCAATATAAGGGGAATGAAGCTGAGCGTATACAAATGGTTCCACATTTGGCTCTGGAAATATTCAGCGAACAGAGGCATATCACCATGAGACATGGCAGTCGTGGAGGAGGTGGGGAGACGCAAATTAGTTTCCGAGTGGTTCCTGCCCTTCCTTCTTCTCTGGAAAACGTTCGATTCTCCTTGATTCCCTCAATACCAGAAATGGAATACAAAGTAGAGGAAATCATTTTGGATAAACAGGTTGATTTCGATTAACGAAAGGGTTTAGAGATGGATTTAGCTTAACTTGGGGACGGCCTGTCCCTCGCTGAGAATGATAATGCAGAAAGTGGGCACGTTATATAAAGGAACATCAACATGAATACGAAAAAAGGGAGGACTCTATGATGACACAGAACAATCAACCTCAGGATGAGGCGGAAATTCGCAACAAGCTGGATGAAGACGGGGATTCCTTGATGGAGAAAAAGAAGATTTTGAGCGGAGTAGACATTGAGCCGCAGGCGGACGAATGGGCGGCGAAGCCATCACCTGTTGCTTTTAATGAAGGAAATGCTTCTTCGAAAAAATAAACAACATGAGAATCATATGGGCTTGATGGAATGAAGATAAATTTAGCGAAGCAGGTACCCTTATGGTATCTGCTTTTTGGTTGTATAATAATGTAAAATTCAGTAGACGAAAGAGTGATTGGGATGAGTACAGGTACGATTAACATCCGAAAGGCAGAAATGAGGGACTACTCTGGCGTGTCATTGTTGATGGATGAGCTGCACCAGCTGCATGTCGAGGCGCGGCCGGATCTATACAGAGCGTTGGAGACTAGAATGGAGAAAAAGGAGTTCATCGAACTGCTGGAAACGGACAAGCGTTACCTATATGTTGCCGAGTCTTCCGAAACGGGCTTGATTCTGGGTTACGGGAGCGCGCAGTTAAGTGTAATTCAGGATAACCCATTGATGGTGGATCGCAAGATGTTGTACATCCATGAACTTGTAGTGGATAACAAACATCGGGGCCTAGGAACAGGTAAACAGTTACTACAAGCATTCATCGAGTTAGGGAGAGAGCCTCAGGCAGAAAGTATGGAATTGTCCGTGTCAACGTTTAACTCTGGGGCACAGGCTTTCTATGAACAGATGGGTCTGGTCGTCCGCAGCAGCAGGATGGAGTATACCTTGTAAGATACATCGCTCTATTTAATTAGGAAGGATTCATCCATTTTTAATAAAATATCAGAATCCTCTTGAATACCCCCATGGGGTATGTTACTCTTAGAAAAGAACGAAAGAAAAGGGGTGTTCAGATGGATCATCAGAGCCATCCCGAGGAACCTTTGCAATCCTCCAAGTCAGATTCAACGGAAGCTTTGGCTACAGTCCATGAAGCAGTATCCTGTCATGCCGAGGGCAGTGATGGGAAGCATGTGCGCAAGAGTCACCATTCGCAGGAGATGAAGAGTAACCTGGTTTCTCGTTTGAACCGTGTGGAAGGTCAGATTCGCGGGATCAAGGGATTGATCGAGAAGGATACGTACTGTGATGATGTGCTGACGCAGATTGCGGCGGCTCAGTCTGCTCTTAATTCAGTAGGCAAACTTTTGCTTGAAGGCCATATGAAGAGCTGTATCGTTGAGCGTATTCAGGCTGGTGAACATGAGGTTGTGGATGAACTGCTGGTTACGATGCGGAAGTTAATGAAGTAAGCTGAATCAATTCACATATTTAATTTTATCATTTTAATATACCCCAAGGAGGAATTTAGAATGTCTAATGTTACGTTGAACGTTACGGGAATGTCTTGCAATCACTGTGTGAAGTCGGTTGAAGAAGCTGTGAAGAATACCGGTGCGAGTGGTAAGGTTGATCTGGCAGCGGGAACAGTAGCGGTGGAATATGATGAGCAGACGGTGAACGTGGATCAGATCAAAGCTGCGATTGAAGATCAGGGATACGATGTAGTCTAACGGGATCACAGGCTTAAACCGAACATGCTCATGGGCGAAAAAGAGGTCAGAGTACCTTTTCCCAAGAGTCAGGTTTAAGCCTAATTTTCTGTCTGATATATACCCCTCGGGGGTATAATGGATGCAACATACAAAAATTGAATCGACATGAAAGGAGCTGACATGATGGATAACTCAACGAATAAACCAATGGATAGATCATCCGAACCCACACCAATGCCACCTATGGCAGACGCACCAGGACTGAAGGCAACGCTGCACATCACGGGAATGACCTGTGCTGCATGTTCGACACGAGTGGAGAAGGGATTGTCCCGCATGGAAGGGGTTCAGCAGGCCAATGTGAATCTGGCCATCGAACAGGCAACCGTATCTTATGATCCAAAGACAACCAACGTGAATGCGTTGCGAGATAAGGTGGAAGCATTGGGCTACGGTACGGTGTCAGAATCGGTTGATCTGAACATCACAGGTATGACGTGTGCTGCTTGTTCTGCCCGGATTGAAAAAGGTCTTTCCCGACTACCGGGGGTATCTCAGGCGAATGTGAATCTGGCGCTGGAAACAGGGCATATCGAATATGCCGCTGGTGCATTGAAACCTTCGGATATTACCGCCAAGATCAAGCAGATGGGATACGGTGCTGAACTGCAATTGACACAAGAAGAGACCACATCGGTTCGTGAACGTGAGCTGCAACGCAAAAAGTGGAAATGGATGATATCTGCGTTGTTATCGATTCCTTTGCTGTGGGCAATGGTCGGGCATTTCTCGTTCACATCCGGAATCTATGTCCCAGATCTGTTCATGAACCCTTGGTTCCAGCTGCTGCTGGCAACGCCGGTACAGTTCGTGATTGGGTGGCAGTTTTATGTGGGAGCGTACAAAGCACTGCGCAACCGCAGCGCCAATATGGACGTCCTCGTCGCACTGGGTACCAGCGCAGCGTTTTTCTATAGTCTGTATCTGACGTTATCCAGTGGGTACTTACCTACTACAACCATGGACCATGGGGCAATGGGAACGAGCACAGCCGCCATGCCTTCGGTAGAACTCTATTATGAGACAAGTGCAATTCTGATTACGTTAATTCTACTGGGAAAATGGTTCGAAGCTGTGGCGAAAGGCCGCTCTTCACAGGCGATCAAAAGCCTGATTGAACTGGCTCCACGTGAAGCTCGTGTCATTCGTGATGGACAGGAAGTGATAGTTCCTGCCGAATATGTTGCGGTGGGTGATTTGGTCCTGGTGAAGCCGGGGGACAGCATCCCGGTGGATGGTATCGTTGAAGAGGGGCAATCCTCTGTGGATGAATCCATGCTTAGTGGAGAGAGCCTTCCCGTGGATAAAAAACCGGGAGATGCCGTTACAGGTGCTACGCTGAACAAAAACGGGGTATTACGACTACGTGCGACCCGAGTGGGATCGGATACGGCTTTGTCCCAGATTATTAAAGTAGTCGAGCAAGCTCAGGGCTCCAAAGCACCGATCCAGCGGATCGCAGATGTCATTTCAGGCATTTTTGTTCCGATTGTTGTCGGCATAGCTACGCTGACATTCCTGATTTGGTATCTGTTTGCAAGTCCGGGTGACTTCGCCGGTTCCCTTGAAAAAGCGATTGCCGTGCTTGTCATTGCTTGTCCATGTGCACTAGGGCTGGCAACGCCGACTTCTGTCATGGCTGGATCAGGACGTGCGGCTGAATATGGCATTCTGTTCAAGGGCGGCGAACATCTGGAGTCGGCACAACAGATTCAGACCGTGGTGCTCGACAAAACAGGTACAGTAACTCAAGGTAAACCGGTCCTTACCGATGTTGTCACGGCTCCGAATTGGACGGAATCTGATCTGCTTGAGCGAGTGGGAGCGGCCGAACAGAGTTCAGAGCATCCACTGGCAGAGGCGATTGTTGCAGGTATTCGTGCCAAGGGTCTGGAGCTAACCCCAACAGAGAAGTTCGAGAACATACCGGGATACGGCGTGCGAGCTTCAGTAAAAGGGCAGGAGATCCTGGTCGGCACGCGTCGTTTGCTTGCAGATGCACAGGTGAATGTCTCTGAGGAAACCGTTCAGCAGATGAACCGTCTGGAGGAACAAGGGCGTACAGCGATGCTGGTAGCGGTAGATGGTCAGTGGGCAGGGATCGTGGCTGTGGCTGACACCATCAAGGATACCTCTCGTGAAGCCATCGGTCGTCTTCAGGCGATGGGGATCGATGTCATCATGATTACGGGAGACAATGAGCGAACAGCTCGCGCTGTAGCTGAACAGGCAGGGATCGGTAAAGTACTGGCTGAGGTTCTGCCGGAGGGTAAAGCTGCGGAAGTGAAGAAACTTCAGGAGAGTGGCCTGAAAGTCGCGATGGTAGGTGACGGCATTAATGATGCTCCGGCACTCGCTACAGCGGATATTGGGATGGCGATCGGAACAGGAACGGATGTAGCGATGGAAGCGGCGGATATTACGTTGATGCGTGGTGATCTGAACAGTATTGCAGATGCCATTGAGATGAGCCGGCGCACGATGGGGAACATCAAACAAAACTTGTTCTGGGCACTCGGATACAACGTGATTGGTATTCCCATTGCGGCAGTTGGCTTCTTGGCTCCATGGCTGGCAGGGGCGGCGATGGCGTTCAGCTCCGTGTCGGTTGTCCTGAATTCGCTACGTCTGCAACGCATGAAGCTGAAGAGAAATGACTGACCTTTGTTTGGAGATATATTCAACGCCTCATTGTCAATGAAGTGAGGATGAATAAATACGCGGTTCGCTGCGGCGGACCGTGTTTTTTGTTGAGAAAAATACAGTTGAGTCGCCAGAAAGTAAGCCTGAATCGTTGGTATAGATGTTCTTTTCTTCGGGAAAAGGATAGCATAATGTTCTTTTGTGAAAATGGATCAATTGTATTCATGAATATAGCTTATATTTTCTGAATTTTTCAAAAAATGAGTTGACAATATGGGCATATTCACATAAAATTTAAACGATCGTTTGATTCAAACAACTGTTTAAATCAAATTAGAACTATTTGAGTAATGGAGGACACCTTTTATGTTACAGGCTTTACGTACATTGTTTAAAAAACCGCCAGTGATTGTAGGGATCGTAACAGCACTTATGTTCCAAGTGATCTTTAGCGTGATCTGGATGACCGCATATTCTGGAGTAAATGACCGTGCGAAAGAATTGACGGTTGCGATTGTGAACGAGGACGGCGAAATGTCCAAAGGAATCGCAGATTCGCTCGCAGGAACACTGCCTTTCCATACCGTATCCAATCTAAGTGCGGCTGAAGCGTTGGATCAGCTGAATCATCACCAAGTACACATGGTGCTGGATATCCCGGCTGGGTTTAACGAATTGCTTCAGACGGCTGGCTCAACCGCCGAGATTAAATACACCATTAATGAAGCGAACCCGGTTACGATCAAAAGCATGATGCAAGGTGTATCACAAAGTGTGACAAACACGATTAACAAACAAGCTACAGCACAAGGAGTACAGACGGTGTTAACCGCTTCAGGTGCGCCTGCCGATCAGGCTGCTGAAGCCGCTACAAACCTGACTACCCGAGTGGAAGGAACAACAACGTCCATCAACCCGGTTAACGGGATGAATAATCAGATGGTGCCAATGATGATGGTACTGGCTTCCTATGTAGGTGCCATGATCATGGGGATGAATCTCCAGACAGCCATGGGTATGTTGTCATCTACCTATTCCCGATTGACTTTGTTTGGCGCGAGAGTAGTCATTAACGTGGGTTCTGCATTGGTTGTTTCCTTGCTGGGATCATCACTGATCGTGGCATTGGGAGGACAGATTGCACAAGGATTCGTTGCATTCTGGTTGTTCCAGGCGCTCTTCCTGTGCACGTTCATGTTCTTCTCCCAGTTCTTCCTGATCTGCTTCGGACCAGCGGGAAGTCTGTTCAACATCATCTCACTGTCCTTGCAACTGGTATCCTCCGGTGCTATGGTGCCGCGTGAATTGCTGAACAGCTTCTATAGCGGCATTGGGCAGTACCTGCCTGCAACATACGCCGTTCAGGGTATTCTGAGCGTGCAGTTGGGAGGCCCAGGAGTTCAGTCTGCTGCGGGCTCTATCGTGATTGTACTGTTGGTTGCCGTTGCGTTGTCACTGGTCGTGACGTTGTTGAAAAAACAACGCATGCCAGCTATGGCTCCAAGCCCTGCTCAAGCAAACAACTAATACAGCAGATGTATACCATTGCATCATAGGATAGGACAAGCACCCCGATGATTTTCATCGGGGTGCTTGGTGTAATATAATAGACAAATGATTCGCTGGCTCCAGTCCTTGAGCTGGAGCGAATGAGATGAACGGACAAGAGGGAGCGGGACGGAATGACTGAACCGGAGTTGGATATCAAAACGAGGATATTGCTTGCAGCCAAGAAGCTTTTTGCACAGCAGGGGTATGACGGGACGAGTGTTCGTCAAATATGTGATGAGGCAGGTGCCAATGTGTCGCTGGTGTCTTATCATTTTGGCGGCAAAGAAAAGGTGTTCGAAGCATTATTTGAGCATTTCTTCCCTGGGCATATGATGAACGCGCTGGCTGAAGAGTCCATGTCCTCGCCTGTGGAAGGTATCCGACGAATTATTGGTGAAGTTGTGAAGTTCACGATGACGGATCGGGAGATGAGCGATATTGTGCAGCTTGAAATTACACTGCGGACACATCGTACAGCTACCGTATTTCGTTTTCTAGACCCTGTATGGACCCGAGTGAGGGAACTGTTGCAAGAAGGAAAAGACCAGGGATTGTTCCAGGTCGAGTCCGTATCTTATGCGATGCTTCAGGTTATGGGTGTGGCTTTAGCGCACAAACGGGCCAAGAATTCACGATTTGGCTTTGATTATCAGGATATGAATACAGACGAGCTTGCTGAGCAGACAATTGAGTTCGTACTACGAGGATTGGGAGTGAACAGCCATGAATGAAACCATTGATTTGATGATGAAACACCGCTCTGTACGCAAATTCAAGCCAGACCCGGTAAGTGATGAGCAGCTTGCAGCCATTGTATCTGCAGGGCAGATGGCTTCCTCTTCAAGTAGTGTGCAAGCCTATACCGTAATTGCTGTGACTGACTTAGAGCAAAAAGCCAAGCTGGCTGAATTGGCAGGCAACCAGGCCTATGTCAATGAATGTCCGGTGTTTCTTGTATGGTGTGCTGATCTGTATCGGCTGAGTGATGCTGCGAAACGTCATCTTCCTGAGAAGGAATCGTATGCCGATTCAACCGAGAATTTCATGGTAGCCACAATTGATGCTGCACTTGCTTCCCAGAACGCCGCTCTTGCAGCGGAGTCACTAGGGTTCGGAATTGTATATATAGGCGGGCTTCGTACCCGGATTGAGGAAGTAGCCGAGTTATTGGGATTACCGGAAGGGGTATTTCCGGTGTATGGCATGTGTATTGGTGTTGCAGATCAGGAAACGGGAATTCGCCCGCGTCTGCCACTGGATGCAGTTCTGCATCGTAATCGTTATAATGCCGAGCAGAGCATCAAAGGTGTTGAGCAGTATGATGAGACAACGACGGCGTACATGAAAGCACGAACTAACGGTGAACGAACGACTCCATGGTCCGAACTGATGGCGAAGCGCCTGACTGAGCCGACAAGGTTGCAAGTGAGACCGTTCCTGGAAGGCAAAGGATTCTTGAAGCGTTAAGTTGAACTGAAGGTAGTTACACTTGCCACTCCGATGACAGAACAACCTTCCGATCGCTGTTATCCCCAGATTTTTTGATCCAATTTTTGAGAAGGTGAAAATCTAGTGATAGCGTATGCTTCCGAAGTAGCTTTCTTTCAGAAAGCTTTTAGGCGACCGCTCTGCTTCCTCAGGTTATTTCTGTCCTCTACGTTCTTGTGTAAATGGTTAGTTCAACTGATATATAGTAAATTAGAAGTCAGTCGGTGGCGAAGCCGACTGGCTTCTTTGTGCTGTGCTGGCAGGACAAGCGAGTGTACTTGCTGTTACCTGATTGTAATCAAGTTAAGCCATAGAAACGCTTTGTGTTCTGATAAAAGAGACGGGCGGCCCGCTCGGTTCCCATGCCAGTGATCTCACTCCATGCCTGGATGACCTGTCTGGTCATGGCCGGGTGTGTCATTCGTCCCTGAAATGGTCCTTCGAAGGGCCAAGGTCCGTCGGTCTCGGCCATCACTTGTTCTGATGGATATTGCCGGGCGAGTTCACGAATCTCTTCTTCATACCGAATATCCGGCGTGAAGGAAATGAAATAACCGTTGTCCGCCATGCGCCTTACGGTTTGGCGAGAACCTTTGAACCAATGGAAATGAGCACGTCGGAACTGATATTGCTCCAGCAAATCACAGACGATATCCGCATCATCGTATACCGCATGAAGGACAAGTGGTTTGTTATGCTTTTTGGCAAGTTGGATGAAACGTTCAAGCAGTTCAATGTACCCGCTCTGATCGAAGCGTTGCCCTGCCTGCTCCGCTTCCTGACGATTGTAATAGGGAAGGCCAACTTCTCCTATGGCTGTGGCTTGTCCCATATGCTTCTCGATCCATTGGAAGAAGAGGTCCATTTCTGCAACGGACGGCAGTTCCTGTTCCGGATGGAAACCGAAGGCCGGATAGATGTTACGTGGATGTTGTTTTGCAAGCTCCAGATTGGTCTTGGCAGAAGCGAGATTCATGGACACGGCAATGACTGCTTCGACCTGCTGAGACGGAAACGATAGCAGCATCTCGCGTTGTTCGTCAGGGGTATACTGATCGAAGTGAATATGAGCATCAATTAATGGTGCAAAAGCTTGAGAATGCACGAGGGAATTCCTCCTTGTGTTCATTTATATTCTAACTATGTTACGCAGAATTTCTTATGGCGGATCACCCATTAAAGGAAATAAATAACTTAAAAACCCGCGCTATTATGATAGGCGGGCTTTCTGCTGTTCTTCTCTCATCCACTGAGCAATCTGCCGTTTACGCTCCAGGAAAGCGGATTCCTCCGTAATTTCTTCTCGTCTTGGGCGATCAAAAGGAACATGTACCTCGTGCAACACCGTTGCAGGTCGGTTGGATAATACATAGACCCGGTCTGCAAGTAGCAATGCTTCTTCGATATTGTGGGTGATGAACAGCACCGAGCGGCGGTTCTGTTCCCAGATATCAAGTAGCCAGCGCTGCATGTCGCTACGTGTCAGTGCATCCAGTGCACTGAAAGGTTCGTCCAGCAGCATCAGTTCCTGCGGACTGAGCAGGGCGCGCAAAAATGCAGCACGCTGCTGCATTCCGCCCGACAGCATATGAGGATACGCCTGCTCGAATCCGGCAAGACCCACGCTACTTAACCACTTACGAGCTTCCTCAAGTGCTTCGGCCCGAGGGGGTGCACTTGAGGCTACTTCACCAGCAAGCAGTACATTATCTTCAATGGTGCGCCACGGGAAAAGAGCAGGCTGTTGGGGCATATAACTGATCTTGCCACGCTGTCCGGTTACATTCTGACCGTTCATAAGTACTTGGCCTTCCTGTGGCTTCAGCAGACCGCCGATGATATGGAACAGAGTACTTTTGCCACAGCCAGAAGGTCCAACGATAGCAACAAACTCGCCTTGCTCCACAGTCAGGGACAGGCCGTTCAGAACCGGTAGCTTGCTGCGCCGTTCACGGAATGATGCATGAACATTAACAACGTCCAGTGCAGGTGGAACCGGAGCAGGAGTCGTGTTGGCAGGTCGATCAGGCGTAGCCGAGTTAAACTTTTCACCGTGCGTTGGCTCCATCGCGTGTGCTCCTCGTCCATGATGGACTTGTTCGTCCTGTTGCCGATTCATATGGTCATCACTTCCTAATATACAGATTACTTGCTTTACTACCGCTTCTGTGGCCGCCAGCGCACGAGCAGCTTCTCCAGCAGGGCAATGAACAGGAAGAGCAGCAAGCTGAGCGCGACAATAATCATGATCGCTACGAATAGGCGATCCGTACGATAAGCCGACTTTTGCAACATCATATAATAACCAATACCCTTGTCTGCACCGATCCATTCGGCGATGATGGCACCCATCACGCTATAGGTAGCGGCGATTTTGACACCGGAGAACACGGATGGCAGCGCATGGGGAAGCTCCAGCTTCCAGAAGATCTGGTGACGTTTCGCACCAGCCATGCGCATATAGTTCATCATCGCTGCATCTGTACGGGTCAAGCCGTCCATGGCCGCCACTGCAACGGGGAAGAAACAGACGAGGATGATGGTAATCAGCTTTGGCAACAGCCCGAATCCAAACCAGATTAACAGGAGCGGTGCGAGCGCAATGGTTGGGATATTTTGACTAAGAATAAGTAAAGGATACAGGGCTGACTTGAGAAAAGGGACCAAATGCAGCACCATCGCAATCAGTAATCCAACCGCTGTTCCAGCGGCGAATCCAATCAGCGTTAACTGAATGGTTGCGGAAGCGTGCATGCCAAGTCGTTCGGCCTGGGTTGCCGCTTCGCGGGCGATGTCGGACGGTGCAGGCAGCATCCATTTCTCAATATGGAAGATGGAGACGGCTCCCTGCCATATCGCTATAAAGAGAATAACCGCCACAATGGGCGGCCATACACTTTTGAAATAGGCAGGCATTAGCGATACTTCTCCGTCAGGGTATCCATGCTGAAGCCAGTAGGGCTATGGGCGATTTTGATCTGGGAGATGATGCTTGGGCTGCCAGCCTCCACAAGTACCTCGTGCATTTTACGTACAACTTCCAGCAGTTCCTCCAGTTCCCCCTCCATTGTGGTGTCGAGCGCGTTCACCTGATATTTCAGGCCAGATTGCTGAATAACTTCAATGGCGCGATCAACGTAAGGATAAGAGTTCTCGCCATTTGGCGTTTTGGGAATAACTTGAATGCTAAGTAGTGTGCTTGCCATGAGAGATCACGGCTCCTTTCGTGATATATAAAATGAACTAATGACTGTTACACTTGCCACTTCGATGACAGAATAACCTTCCAATCGCTGTTATCCCCAGATTTTTTTGATTCCCTTTCTCTAAAGGGAAAATCCGGTGATAAAGGCGACCGCTTCGCTTTTTCACGTTATTTCTGTCCTCTCCGTCCTCGTGTAAAATTTAAGTTCGTTTTATATGAGAAATTTTATTGGGGTAAGAACTCGTTTGTATATGCCTTGCTCACATCGATCTGTTCATCAAGCAGTTTTTTGCTAAACATCCAGTCGGTGTAGTTCTGCCACACTTCCTGTTTTTGTTCTCCCCAGCGCGGGGCGTCATCTGTGTACTTTGGACTAAGCCATTTCTGGCTTGCCAGTACCAATTCCTTATCCAGATCCGGTACGGCCTTGATCAGAATGTTGGCTGCGTCTTCGGGATGATCAATTGCGTATTGATACCCTTCGGAGGTGGCTTTCAGGAATGCTTTCACCAACTCAGGGTCGTTTTGGATCGTCTGCTCGTTTGTTACGAGGACAGGCGTGTAATAATCCAGTGCATCTGAATAATCCTTCACATATAACATGTCGATCGGTTCCCCGCGCAGTTCGGCTTCAATACCCGTCCAGGCGTAGAAAATCCACGCGAAATCAATATCCCGTTTTACTGCGGTGAAAAAGTCGGCATCACCCATATTAATGTTTTTTACTTTCGATACATCGGCTCCGTCGCCTTCCATAATGGATTGCATCACGGCTTCTTCGACTGGGGAACCCCAACCGCCATAGGTTTTACCTTCAAAATCTTTCGGTGACTTGATATTCCGATCCGCCGGAGCAGCGAAACCAGATGTATTATGCTGAATAACTGCTGCGATGGAGACGAGTGGAACACCCTGTGTGCGGGCTTGAGTTACACTCTCCTGATAACTTACGCCAAAAGGCACTTCATTCGAGGCAACCATTGTATCTGCGCCACCGGCACCTGGTTGTACAATCTCCACGTTCAAGCCTTCGGCCTTGTAAAAACCTTGATCTACAGCTGCATACAGGCCTGTATGATTCGTATTTGGTGTCCAGTCGAGCACCACTTTAATATCTTTCAGGGCGGCAGTGTCACCTTCGTTGTTGCTTTCCGTATTTGTGTTGCCGTTCTGCCCAGCTGGGGCAGCTTCTTTGCCACCACATGCGGCTACAGTCACCATAAGCACGCATAAGAGCAACAATCCCATCGTTTTACGCCATTTCATCTGTGGTCTCTCCTTCGGTATGTCCGGCCGATTGGCACGGGGTACTCCTTGGCTTCATATCCAATCATCTTGCATAAATCGACAGATTTATACCAGTTGAGATCTGGATGACGTTATTTTTGAACAAGTAAAACGTCCATCGATGTCATTCAAGGAAGCCAGACCGCGTTTAGCGGCAGTTTTTCTTGCAATATCAGGAAGGTGATGCTTCCAGTCTTATACTTTCTGATAGTAACAAAAAAAGCGCCCCGTATTCCGGGACGCGTGCAGGCGTTAGAGAGGTGGCGTTCAGCCATAGGGCTGTGCCATTTCGATATACTCCGATTCCTACGCTGGCATGATCCAGATCAGGTCTAAGGGTTAGTATCTTGGTGGGATACACTCTCAGCCGGCCAATTCCGACTCCCCTGGGAAACTATGAAGTTACGGGCATTACTAGGTGTAATTATAGGCCAGCGGGTGGAACGTGTCCAGTCATGAACTGGATAGGGACACGTATAAGTTATCAAACAGGCCGTTATACATATGTATAACAGCCTGCTTGGATGTGTTATTTTCAATAATTATCGTGGCGAATCATATAAGGCAATCTGACTGAGTGCAAAAGCATCGGATTTTGGGTCATAACCTACCTGTTTCTGAGTGGTTTCCAGATTCAATCGTTTAAACCGATTATTCGAGATCCCATGCAGTATGGTGAAGGGTTCCAGATCGGTAGTTGTAATTGCTTTGAACATCAAATCACACAAGTCAGCCGGACTAATATATGCGCTCATATCCCTTGCCTCCAGCACTGGTCCGTCCGGTTGAAAATCATCATATGCACCTATACGTATTGCTACACTTTGTAAACCTTCGGTATACGCAAAATAGGAAGCGAGCGATTCTCCAAAACATTTGCTAACCCCGTACAAATTCCGTGGGCGTGTTGGCATGTCCGGATAGACTTGAGCATCAATGGGATACCCCTCAATCGTCTGTGCACTGCTTGCAAGAATGACTCTTCGTACACCTTGGTCTTTAGCTGCACGGAATACATTAAATGTACCTTTGATATTGATGTCCAACAACGATTCATAAAATCCGGCATTCGGGGAAGGATCTCCCGCCAGATGTACAACCACATCCATGCCTTCGCAAGCATGCTGACAGGCTTCGGGGTCTGTCACATCCAGTGTCATGATCTCATGGCCGGTCCCTTGATACGTATGCAGTCTGTCGATATTTAAATCCGTTAGTCGCAGGTGAAATGCCTCTGACAAGTGTTGGGACAAGTCACGTCCAATTTTTCCGGCTGCGCCGGTAATTAAAATGTTCATAAATCAACTCCAATTCTTAGCGCTGGAAGAACTCAATCCATTCCTTTTCAGGTCCATAGATGAAGAAATAGCGATAACCGTTAGGCAGTGTGATAATCTCTCCGTCGATAAATTCGGCTTCGGTGGATTGGATGCGTTGGTACTCAGAATCAAGATCATGCACGTGGATCGCAAAATGGTGCACCGTACCTTCGGAAGGCAGCTTGTCGCTGTATCCTTGGATTAACTCAATCTCAGTCTCATTACTTCCATTAAAGCCAAGGAAGGCGAGCTTAATGATACCGTTGGTGTGGGTTACCCGGTCTTTCAATTCCAATCCAACAACCTCCGTATAGAAACGGAGTGTAGTTTCCAGATCACGAACGGCAATGCCGACGTGGTCAATGCGTTTTTGAAAACTCACAATCAAAAACCTCCTTATATATTGAAATTTTCTACCATTTTAAGGGATATCATAGAGCTGTACTACATGGTTGTCAAATCCAATTTTAAATTGGAAAAATCATAATTGTTCACAGAATGTTCACTTATGTGGAGGGTTTCCTTATCTCTATAATTACGAAGGTAAACAGAGAGGATGAGAGAATTGCCAACTAGCAAGAAGGAACAAATTATTTTCGGATTAATGATGTGTATAGGAATGGTCTTGGTCATGATGTTCTTCAATCTATGGCACAGTGGGTTACTCGGCAAGATGTCCCCGCTTGAAATACTGCTTCAATTCATATTATGTTTTGTCATTGCGTTTCTGGTGGAGTCTTTCATTGTTGGTCCTGTGGCGAGAAAGATTGCATTCTCCTTGCCCTTCGACAAGTCCAATAAGATTTTAGGTGTGCTCGTCATTTCATTTTTCATGGTGATTGGCATGGTTCTGATCATGTCCATGTATGGAATGATCTCGGCATATCTCGCTGATCAATTAAATGGGGGGTCATCCGTAATCCGCACGTATCTCCATACAATCGCTCGTAACTTCAGCCTGGCGCTTCCATATCAGTTGATCGTTCTGGGACCACTCGTCCGATATGTATTCGGTAAATTCATCAAGGATAACGGGCCTGTATTGCCTGTCGTTAATAAAAGTGTGTGATTTGGTTGACCATAAGTATTTCCTGGGCAATCTTATGCAAATGAATAAATCGAATTCTTTCCCTTGATTTAAAGTAATCAGAGGCAAAGATAGGATACTTTCCACCACGATTACAGCGCTAACGAATCGAGAACATCTTATTAGGCCAGTTTTTAGAGAATGAAAAATCTAACGAATCTCTGCGGCGTTATTATGCAAAAAACCTCCAAACGAGGAATTTAATTGAAGCTAACTATCTATAATAACGTCTCTAGGATTCGTTAGATTTCAAATATGCAGAAATGGAGGGGAATAGCGTGTGCTAGGTTCGTTAGAACAGAGTAACACTACAAAAAAATGCCCACCGTCAGGTCATGACAGTAGACATTACAATTTCTTTAATAGGTATTTCTAATCCTCAGGACTGGATCGACACAGAACTGTTAAGTCGCAGAATTCACTATATGTTTGTTCTGCCATTGATACGTGATTACGCTAATGACAAGCAGGCCAACTGCAAAGATCGCAAGCATCCATGCAGACTGATTAACCGCGAGATGATCAAGACTCCATCCCGTAGTCAAAGGCAGAATAGCACCACCAACCCCACCTGAGGCAATCAAAATGCTGGGTGTGGATTCTTCTGTTCCGGGCAGCAGTTTACTGGCGAAGACAAGGGCAATGGAGAATATCCCTGACATCGCAAGTCCAAGCAGTAAGATGATGAGAAATGCAGACCATATTTGGTTTGTAAATGGAAATACCATTAACAAGAGAACAGACGCAAGACAACTGTACAGGACATAGACGCGGTATTGGAATTTCTCTGCGATATAACCGGCGAAGAGCCGTCCCACGGACATGGCAATCCAGAAACAGGTGACACTAAGGGCTGCTCCGGCTTCCTTCATGTTCATTTTCTCAATCAGGATCGCCGGCATGAAGTTCGCAAGACTCATCTCTGTGCCAACATAGAGGAAGAAGAACAGGACGAATAATACCAGAAGAGTCCTGTTACGGCCACGATAGGTTGGACTGGATGTACTTGCAGATGCGGGATGCATCTCATCCGATGTCCCAGCACTGTGGGAATGTACTGAACCTTTATTTGAACTCTGTCGCTCTAGAAACTTATCGAGTTCACCGAATGATCCCTTCGCCCAGAATATAAAGGTCAGCGCTGCGCAGATGGCAACAACGAGAAATGACAGGCGCCAGTATCCAGCAGCAATCAGACCGCTGGCAATGAGCGGCATGACCATCGCTCCGATCCCGAATAACACTTCCAGTCGACTCATGGCAACGGCTGTATTGTCTTTGATTGCAGCGATGATAATGGTCCCAATAACAGCTTCAACCATTCCGAATCCAAAGCCGGCAGCGGGTGCAATGACGAACATCCAGCCCCATGGTGGCAGCAGCATGTAGGATAATTCTGCAATACAGAGCAACGCTGTGGCGATTAACAGGCCTCCCCGTTTACCAAAGCGTCTGTTCAGCCATGGAGATAACAATACACCACCCAGGAATCCGGCAAATTGGGCAAAGATCAGCGTTCCGCCTTGGCTATAATCTTTGCCGTAATGTTCAAGTGCAACCGGTAGAATGGAACCGAGCACAACGTGGGCAAGTCCAATCAGGAAATAGGACAGACATCCGATCCAAAGTAATTTTTTCATAAAGAACTCCTTCTACTTATATACATAAATTGAGGATCACAATAAAGCGCAATCTTGAAGACAAAGTCTATCATAACAGGACATGTTAAGTTGTGCCATGAATTCCTGATCGATACAGAAGGTTGCAATCTGGTCCGGCGTTCGTATATACTGAGACCAACAATTACAGATCGGACCATGCCGTTGAAGAGCATCCAACTCGGAGGCGTTTTCGCCAGGGGAGCGATATTTCCCCAAGTTAACCGGAACCGCCCGTTATCGCGGACCAAGAGGCTGGAAGCAGGATATCCTGATTCAGCAAGTTGGGTGGCACCGCGAGCAGAGCGCTCCTCGTCCCAAGGGATGAGGGCGCTCTTTGTATTTTTACAGCCAAAGGAGACGGTGACTATGTTAGAAATGAAATGGATTCGGGCACATGCAGAAGAGGTTCAGGCAGCGGCAGACGGGAAAAAAATCAAGATCAACATTCGCACATTGTTAGAGCGGGATGAGGAACGCAGGGCACTTTTGCAGGAATCGGAAGAAGGACGCAGATTGCGCAATACGTTATCCGCGGACATTGGCAGACTCATGCAAGCCGGGAATCGGGAACAGGCCGAGGGTTTGCGGGCTCAGGTGAAACAGATCAATGAACAGTTGGAACAGGTGGAAGCGAGGCTCGCCCCTGTGCAGGAGGAAGTAACCAAGCTACAATGGCTGGTACCCAATATCGTGTCCCCGGATACCCCCAATGGCTTGTCGGACGCAGACAATGTAGAGCTACGACGTGTGGGAGAGGTGCCAACGTTCGAGTATAACACCAAAGATCACGTGGAACTTGGGGAGTTGCATGATCTCATCGATATTCCCCGTGGAGTTAAGATTGGCGGTACGCGAAGCTATGTATTAAAAGGCGCTGGCCTGTTATTACATCGAGCAGTACAGCAACTTGCGCTTGATTTGCTTCTGAAGCACGGCTTCACACCGATGGAGGTTCCGCTGATGGTCAGGGAGGATGCACTGGTGAACACCGGATTCTTCCCAACCGGTCGAGATCAGGTCTATGAACTCGAAGGGGAGAACAAGTGGCTGGTGGGAACTTCTGAAGTGCCGCTGGTGTCGTATTATGCGGATGAGATTGTCGATGTTAAGGAACCGGTGAAGCTGGCCGCGGTATCGACGTGTTTCCGCAGTGAGGTTGGCTCCGGCGGACGGGATGTACGCGGATTATACCGTGTGCACCAATTTGCCAAAGTTGAGCAAGTTATTCTCTGTGCCCCTGATGCGGAAGAATCGGAACGCATGTTACAGGAGATTACAGGACACGCCGAAGAATTGCTGCAATTACTGGAACTGCCGTATCGTGTTGTCGCTGTATGTACCGGAGATATGTCGCAGAAAACGTACAAACAGTATGACATCGAGACCTGGATGCCAAGCCGCGGTGCATATGGAGAAACACATTCGTCGTCGAATCTGCATGATTTTCAGGCTCGCCGATCAAATATTCGTTGCCTCGATGCCGAAGGCAAGTTGGCGTATTGTCACACGCTCAATAATACGGCGGTGGCATCGCCGCGTATCCTGATTCCGTTGCTTGAGAATCATCAGCAGGAGGATGGAAGCATTCGCATTCCGGTAGCCCTGCGGCCATATATGGGCGGCGCCGAGAGCTTGATTTTGCCAGAGCAGGATGAAGTGAAGTAGAGAAGATAGGTAACGCTTTAGTAATTCAAAAAGGGGATGTTCCACACGTCATGTTGCATGTGACGATGGACATCCCCTTTTAAACGGTAACACTATTTAACGAACCGATCTCCTAATATTTTGTGCTGAATTTAACTGATCTGGTAAGTGCTTGAACCTCAGATATAGCTTGCTTCTTTGATTAAAATTTCTTCGTTTATGTAAGTAAATAAAATTATTTCTTAAATGTCAACGCAGCTTCCATTCACGCTCGTTAATGATTTCAATTTGTCCAGATTCAAGGGCGCGGCCTTCCCATATTATACAATGAAAATCATGAATTGTTCCAAGACTCTCACTTATGTTATTCAACTTTATGCAATTCATATCCGATATAATATAATAGAAGTAAAATATTGGATTATGGGAGATGGATATAGAAATGAGTAGAATCAAACTGGCGCTTCGAGGCACGCTTGCTCTAATTATGGTATTAACAATATTGGTCCCTTCGTTGGCCTTGGCGGCTACCGGTGACGTGAAATCGATTGAAATAACCAATAGCAGCCCGCAGAAGATGAGTGTTTCCGAAACAGCTACGCTTCAGGTGATGGCAACGGTAGAAGGTTTTGATAACAAACAGGATGTTACCGAAGGCGTGACTTGGTCCACCAGTAATGCAGCAGTCGCGACGATGGTGAAAGGCAAAGTCAAGGCTGTGGCCGCGGGCGAAGCAACCATTTTTGCAGAAGTAGACGGGTCTAAAGCCCAGTTGGTTGTCCAAGTGCAGGAGAAGATCAAAGGCATCAAAGCTTCACCGAAATCCTACAGTTTCGTTAAAGGCAGTGAAAGCACCCTTCCGAAAGTAAGCATTACCCGTGCGAATGGCAAGGAAGAGGATGTGACGTCTGAGATTGTGTGGTCCGTATCCACTTCTTCGGCTGTGCTGGAAAACGGTAAAATCAAAGGCGTTACACCCGGCAGAGTATTGCTGCAAGGCAAATACGGAACAACGATTGTGAAAGTCCCCGTTGCTGTGACGGATGAGATTACCAAAGTTGAGGTTACCCCTGCAACTATGCAGCTGAATATCAAGAAGTCCAAAGCGTTGAAGGTCATCGGGACCTACGCAAACGGCAAAACGATCAACCTTTCGAAACAGATCGTATGGACCTCTTCCAACACAAATGTAGCTATCGTGAAAAATGGAGCCGTTAAGACGCTGACAGAAGGACAAGCCACCTTGACAGGAACTTATCAAAATCAGACAATAAAAGCAGAGGTTACCGTTGTACCTTTGCTCAAAAAGTTGATTACAGGCCAGAAAAAACTGGTTTTGTCCCCACAGGGAAGTACAACGCTGAGTGTGATGGCACAGTATGATACGGGCAAAACCACTGTTGTGACCAACAGTGCGGTGTGGAGCAGCACAAAGCCGGGCGTAGCGACAGTAACAAATGGCAAGATCGTGGCTGTAGGCAAAGGTAAAACATCCATCACGGCCAAGTGGGGCAACAAAAAAGTGACGATCCCTGTTACGGTAAAATAAATCTTCATATTAATGAAACATCTTGCATGAATCAAAAGTTAGTTTCAGTACATGACACGTTAAAATCATCAATATCATCAAGGTAACAGACAACCAAGGGGCGTAGATATACGCTCCTTTTTTGGATATATAGAAATCAATATAAATTGAACTAAACATTTACACAAAACGTAGAGGACAGAAAGGACCTGAAGAAGCGGAGCGTTCGCCTTTATCACCGGATTTCCCCTTTATAAAAGGAATCAAAAAAATCTGGGGATAACAGCGATCGGAAGGTTGTTCTGTCATCGGAGTATGCAGTGTAAATATCTTTAGTTCAATTTATATCGCGAGATTAAGGAGTGAGCATGTTAATGACAGATCCATTGCAACCGGAAAACTGGCCTGACTGGGCGACAGAGGCGGTAGAGATTGCTCCGGCCAACCCCAATTGGGATGCGCAGGCTCAGGATGAAATCCGGCAACTCAAACGTCTTCTAGAGCAGTTTAATATTCATCAATTCGAACATATCGGAAGCACGTCCATTCCAGGGTTACCCGCCAAGCCCATTATTGATCTGATGGCAGAGGTACAGTCATGGGATGACATGGATCTGATTGCGGATCAGCTGAATCCGTTGGGCTGGAACTACGTTCCGCCTGAACTGGATGGACGGGAGTACAGACGATTCTGGGTCAGGGTTAAGGATGGCAAGAGAGCTGTACACCTTCATCTTATGCGCCCGGGAGAAGAACGCTGGGATCGTCAAATTCGGTTTCGGGATGTGCTGAGAAAACGCCCAGATCTGGTGGAAGCTTACGCCGTCCTGAAGACAAAGCTTGCTGATGAGAACAAGGAAGATAGGGAATCGTATACCGCTGCCAAAACGCAATTTATTTTACAAGTGCTTGATGAAGGCGTGTGATTGATTGAAAAGCGTACTTATCAGAGACAGGCTGATCTATTTCTTCGCAGTCATGATGACCATGGCGGCAGGACTCGCATCCAGACACTTCGGTGAACGATTGCCGGGTTGGGTGCATGAACATTTCGGGGATGCATGTTGGGCGGGCATGATTTATTTCGGAGTACGCATGGTGTGGCCTCATCGCAGCTTGGTATGGGCGATGTGTTTGAGCTGTGTATTCAGCTGGATGATTGAGTTCTCGCAGTTGATTCAGACGCCTTGGCTGATTGAGATACGCTCTACCGTATTAGGTGCTCTTATTTTGGGACATGGTTTTCTGGTGATCGATCTGATTCGATATACGGTCGGTATTCTGTGCATGGTTATGATAGATCGTTATTTCCTGAGAAATAAGATGGCTGGATCATGAACTCAAGTGAATCATGGAGGTGTGCTGCATGAATGTAGAAAAACTTTTTGCCGAATTGCCCGAATTCGAAACACAGCGGTTAAAACTGAGGCGGCTTACGATGGATGATCTTGATGAATATTATGCGTTTGCCTCTGATCCGCGAGTGAGTCAGCAAAGCTTGTGGAACTGCCATGAGACGGTGGAGGATTCAATTCAATATATTCAGCGGGTGCTGGATAATTATGAACGGAAAACGGTACATATCTGGGCTTTTGTTTTAAAGGAAACAGGGACCTTGATCGGGAGGGGTGGCATTTTTGATCTCAACGAACCCATGCAGAGTGCTGAACTAGGGTACGCGATAGACAGCAGTCACTGGGGTAAGGGGCTCGCAGCGGAAGCGATGCAACCCATCGTGGATTATTGCTTTCGGGAACTGGACTGCAATCGGTTGGAGGGGAAATGTAATGCAGGCAACATAGGCTCTGCACGCGTAATGGAGAAGCTGGGTATGTCGTACGAAGGTTTGCTACGCAAACAGTTGAAGATCAAAGGTGTATTTACGGATCAAAAATTGTACTCCCGTATCCGGGATGATCTATAATACTTCCAATGACTCATAGGGTACATCGCAGAAATTGAAGGAGGCAGAACCATGATCTATAGTATTATTTCCCGTTCGTTGTGGGAGCAAGTGTCAAAGGGGAGTGTGTATGCACCAGATAGCCTGGAGACGGACGGATTCATTCATTGTTCCACCAAGGAACAGATTCCATGGGTAGCCGGGCAATATTATGCAGGCCGCACGGATCTATTATTACTTAGTATTGATGAGAAGGCGTTAGAGCCAGAACTGGTGTATGAGGATCTCTACGAATTAAATGAACTATATCCACATATCTATGGAGAGCTCAATCTGGATGCGGTTCGCAAAGTCATTCCATTTGAACCGAATGCAGACGGCACATTCTCATTTCCTGAATAAAATAACATGTGACGTATCTTTCTGAACGTGATCAGGGGTCATATTACTTTTCCGAAGGGTGGTTAACGGATGGATATGAATCAGGTTTTTTTGGAGACAGCGGAGAAGCAATTCTTGTATTACAAGCAGCTCGGGGAAAAAGCCATGGCGCAACTGGAGTCCGAGCAATTGTTTCAATCTTGGAATGAAGACGCGAACAGCATTGCGGTAATCGTAAAACATCTATGGGGCAATATGCTGTCCCGTTGGACGGATGTACTGACAACAGATGGTGAGAAACCGTGGCGTGAACGGGACGCCGAATTCGTGAATGATATTTCTTCCCGGGAAGAGTTGCTCTCCAAATGGGAAGAAGGCTGGAATTGTCTACTCGAAGCCATTCGTTCGTTTACCCCGGAACAATTGTCTCATATCATATATATTCGGAATGAAGGTCATACCGTGATGGAGGCCATTATTCGGCAATTAGCACATTATCCGTATCATGTCGGGCAGATTGTATTTGCCGCAAAAATGCTCAAAGAAACAGCTTGGGACAGTCTCTCGATTCCGAGAAACGGGTCTTCTCAATATAATGGCGGCAAATTTGCCAAGCCGAAGGCACGCAAACATTTTACAGAAGATGAACTTCATATAGAAAAAGGTGAGGAACAACAATGACTCAAATTGCATTGATTCGCCATGGAAGCACAGCGTGGAATAAGGAAAAACGTTCGCAGGGACAGACGGATAATCCGCTGGATCAGGAAGGCAGGGAACAGGCAGTTTTACTTGCCGCGAGACTGGCCGAGGAATCCTGGGATGCCATCTATTCAAGTGACTTGGAGCGTGCAAGTGAGACAGCTCGCATCATTGGTGATCGCTTGGGCATTCAGGAGATTCATCTGGACCCTAGACTTCGCGAGATGGGCGGAGGACAGGTCGAAGGAACGACGGAAGAGGAACGGTTAGCCAAGTGGGGAGCGGACTGGAGTACCCTGGATCTTGGACGGGAGCTTGCAGATGCAGGGACTGTTCGAGGCAGTGCGGTGCTTGAGGATATTGTACAGCAGCACCCCGATGGAAGAGTGATTGTTGTCAGTCACGGGGCCGTTCTGCGGAATACACTGCGAGGTCTGGTGCCTGAACTGGATATTAGCGTGAAGCTCTCCAACACATCATTTACCCGGATCGCTAAGAAAGATGATACGTGGCAATGCGAACTGTACAATTGCAGCGTGCATTTGAATTCTTCCAGGGAGTCCTGATAGATGGATGCTCTGACGTTAAAACGCTAGCAAACTTTGTGGACAAAGGGGGAGATGGCGCATGACCAAACAGACGTATGCATGGACGGAGGAGATCCTATCTCCGCTGGGTGAGGTAGCGGTTATCATCCAGTGTGGAGATCAATTGTCTGACGCTGTGCAGCGCAGAGTGATGTCTGTCTGTGCTTTGCTGGAAAAAAACACTTTGCCAGCCATGATCGAATGGGTGCCTTCATATACGTCCGTTACGCTATTTTATGATCCGTTCATCTCCCCGTACCCCGAGTTATGCCGGATTCTGCTTCAGCAGTTGAATCAAATGAAGGAATCCGTACAAGACAACAAACCCAGAACGGTCACCATTCCCGTATGTTATGGTGGCGAGTGGGGCCCTGATCTGGACTATGTTGCCAGTGAACATGGACTGACCCCAGAAGACGTTATTGCGATTCATACATCCGGGGATTATCTCGTACATATGATTGGGTTTGCACCGGGTTTTCCGTATCTCGGCGGGTTGTCTGAACAGATTGCTACGCCCAGACGGGCAACGCCAAGGCTTCGGGTTGAGGCGGGCACAGTAGGTATCGGTGGCAAACAGACAGGAATCTATCCAGTGGACACACCCGGGGGATGGCAATGTATTGGACGAACGCCACTCCGATTGTTTCGGCCGGATGAGAACGTACCAAGTATGCTGGCAGCAGGTGATCGGGTTCGATTCAAACAGATTACGATGCAGGACTATCTGGCGTTGAAGCGGAAGGAGGGCGAACGATGAGTATTGAAGTGATTCGCCCTGGCCTGTTATCTACCGTTCAGGATGAAGGCAGAGCCGGCTATCGCCGGTATGGTATTCATCCTGGCGGGGTCATGGACTCCTTTGCAGCCAGAGCAGCCAATATGCTTGTGGGCAACTCCCGGCATGCGGCAGTGCTGGAGATGACGATGACGGGGCCAGAGCTTCGATTTCAGGAGAGCCAGCTAGTCTCATTATGTGGAGCTGATTTGACGGCAACGGTGGATCATCTGCCTGTACCTTTGTGGCGTCCTGTGCTGGTGCGGGCAGGAAGTGTACTGAAGTTTGGCCCATGTCGTCATGGTTTGCGTG
Source organism: Paenibacillus sp. FSL H3-0457 (assembly GCF_037981725.1). Classification (NCBI taxonomy): domain Bacteria; kingdom Bacillati; phylum Bacillota; class Bacilli; order Caryophanales; family Paenibacillaceae; genus Paenibacillus; species Paenibacillus sp. FSL H3-0457. Next base: position 511,706 of record NZ_CP150283.1, read on the forward strand.
GATATCTGGCGATTGCGGGTGGAATAGCTGTGCCTGAAGTGATGGGTAGTCGAAGTACAGACCTCAAGACAGGTCTTGGCGGTGTGGAGGGCCGAGCCTTGCACGTGGGGGATCTGTTATCCATAGGTGAACCTTCTGGTGAAGCGCAAGGTTGGATGCAGCGTATGGAGTATCAGGTAAAGGAGAGTGAGCGGGACCACCGAATATTGGCGCCTGCGTGGCTTTTATCTGAACGTGAAAGACCTGACTATTATGGGCAACCTGTTATTCGTGTGATGGAGAGCAAGGATAGTTTGCTGTTCAGCGAAGAGAGTCTTGCACAATTCTATGCCGAAAAATACGTGATTTCTTCGCAATCCGATCGAATGGGCTATCGCTTGCAAGGCTCCATACTGGAGCTGGATCAGCCCCTGGATCGGTTGTCTGAAGCCGTTACCTATGGCACAGTGCAGGTGCCACCGGATGGTCAGCCCATCATCTTGATGGCAGACCATCAGACGATTGGAGGTTATCCTGTCATTGCACAGGTAGCTCGGGTTGATATGCCAATCCTGGCTCAGGCTAGGCCAGCAACCCAAATTTCTTTTAAAAAGATTACGCATAATCAAGCCGGACAGTTGTATATGAAACAGGAAATCAATATGGAACTCATGGATAAGCTGATACGCAGAAGAATGGCAGGAATGGGGGGCACTTAATGAATACCTCGAAAACCTTGGATATCAATTGTGATCTGGGCGAAAGTTATGGTATATATCGCACGCTGTCGGACGAGGCCATTCTACCCTTGATTACATCAGCCAATATTGCCTGCGGATTTCATGCAGGAGACCCGGCTACAATGCGGCTGACGGTGGAGAGGGCATTGGAGCATCAGGTGGCAATTGGAGCCCACCCCGGGTTGCCGGATTTGCAAGGGTTTGGCAGAAGACGTATGGACATTACGCCACGGGAAGCATATGACATGGTGGTGTATCAGATTGGTGCGCTGGATGCATTTGTCCGGGCAAGTGGAGGGCGAATGCATCACGTAAAACCGCATGGAGCTTTATATAATATGGCCGCAGAAGATATGAAGCTTGCTGAAGGCATCGCCGAGGCGATCTATCAAGTGCAGCCTGATCTGTATTTGTATGGTCTGGCGGGCAGTGAGCTGATTCACGCTGCGGATCGCATCGGTCTGCGTAGTGTGAGCGAAGTGTTTGCGGATCGAACCTATGGGACGGACGGAAAGTTAACTCCTCGCAGCCAAGCTGGAGCCCTCATTGAAGAATCGGGACAAGCGATTGCTCAAGTGCTTCGGATGGTGAAAGACGGCGTGGTTGCATCCACGGATGGTACGTTGGTTCCCATTAAGGCAGAGACGGTCTGTATCCATGGTGACGGAGCATATGCTCTCGCATTTGCTCAAGAGATTCGTCGTGTGTTGGAATCGGAAGGCATTAAGTTATCCGCGCATACCACGGGATGATATTAATGTTCAGCAGAACAATAGTAGTATCAGGTTGTTCGGATTGAACTTTGAAATTTTGGAATGACAAGGAGTGAATGAACAGAATGAAACCCATACGCAACTCGGCAAAGGCTGTCATTGTGCAGGATGGACGATTGCTGGTCATCCGGCTGGAAGACCAATATGGTACCGCTTATGTGTTCCCAGGTGGAGGACAGGAGAAAGGTGAAGAACTCAAGGATGCGGTCGCACGTGAATGTCTGGAGGAGATTGGTCAGGCCGTGAATGTGGGAGAGCTGTTACATATCCGGGAGTATATCGGTAAAAATCATGAATTCGCCGAGTGGGATGCAGATATCCATCAGGTTGAATTTTATTTTGCGTGTAGCCTGATCGATCCGGAGGCAACCGTTTTTGAAGGCTCCAATCCAGATGACCACCAAGTCGCCGTGGAATGGATTGCACTTGAAGACCTGTCCAACATTCGTTTATATCCAAAAACAATTGGCGAATTGCTTCTTAAATCAGGCTCTTCTTCAATCTATCTTGGAGATCTGAATTAAATTAGCCATGAAGAAATATCGTGCTAACCCTTTTATGTAAACATTTTTATAAAGAACTTTTCCAATTTTGTCACGTTAACGTATCGGTTCATGGATTCACCATAGGTGAGGTGGGTACACTATAAGTACAGGCTTATTACACCTAACGTAAGTTGACTGTACTTATACACAGCAACGGAGCGGATAAAACCTAAAGAAACGAAACCTGCAAAGTTAAGTACAGGTTTCTGTTTGAACTTTAGCTTACCCACTCCTCAAATTGGAAGAACAGTAGACGTAGTGGAGGGGACGGAATCGATTCTGAGGAAGCAAAGCGTTCGCCTTTATCACCGGATTTTCCCTTTGAGAAAAGGGAATCAAAAAAATCCGGGGATAACAGCGATCCAAAGAACGATCCGTACCCGCAACGGCCGCCTACAAGAGTTCTTCAAATATCCCCCAAACCGAAAGGAGCACTTCCCATGAACCAGACTGAATTGGAACAAAACATTGTAAAAGCATTGGAAAACAACCCTTTTTGCAGCTTCTCCACTGTGGAGAATGGTAAACCAAAATCCCGCTATATGGCGCTTTTCAACGATGGACTGAACATTCATCTGGCAACGAACCGCCGTACACACAAAGTAGAGGAACTGGAGAATAATCCGAATGTTAGCCTGCTACTAGGTTATGAGGCTGGTGGTTCCAAGGAAGTAGTTGAGATTGAAGGAACCTGTGAAGTGACAAAGAACGAAGGCTTGCGTGAGCAAGTGTGGAACGACGAATTGAAGGCGTGGTTCGATGGACCTAATGATCCTAACTATGTCATTCTGGACATTACCCCGACTCGTATTGAATACACGGGGAAAGATCATGAACATCATGTGTGGGAACAATAATCCGAATATGAACATAACCTCTGCAAAGTAGCGTCCTTATGCGAAAATACGCGCAGAGTTTAATCCAACCGTGAAAGCCATTAAGGTTTCACGGTTTTTGGTATGGATGAATAACGCTGAATTGGATATACATGTAAGGCACATGTAATATACGTATTTCAAAGATAATAAGCACTAAATACCTACTAAAATGTTGAAAAAATTGTCGAAATCACGCATGATAATGTAAACTTACCTAGGTATGTGCGGGTAATGTAAAAAATAATGCTTTTCAATGACTGAACATTGCGTTATGATTTGGAATGTAAACGACAAGCACAGACATAAATAGATGTTCATGTGAGATAAACTTACCTGAAATTCCGATGCATGTCATCAGAGCGTCAGTACGCACAACCCATGAAATCTATCTTTTTTCTGCGCTCTTCGTTTGCCCATTAATGCATGATTCAATGTACATAACCGGGAGGGGTTATTTTGAAAATGAGAAAAAAAGTATTATCAAGCCTGACTGCCGCTTTGGTTGCATTAAACGTGCTTGCGGTATTTCCGGTACCTGTGTCGGCTGCGGATGCTGCCAAAGTTAAACTGCGGATCATGGAGACCACAGACATTCATACCAATCTGGTTAACTATGATTATTATTCCGACAAAGAGACAGACCAATATGGACTCGCCAAAACAGCAACACTGATTAAGAAAGCCCGTGACGAAGCGAAGAACAGCCTGCTGTTTGATAACGGGGATCTAATTCAGGGGAATCCGCTGGGAGACTACACTGCCAAAATTGATCCACTGAAAAAGGGTGAGACTCACCCTGTATATAAAGCGATGAATCTGCTCGATTATGATGCAGGTAACATCGGTAACCATGAGTTCAACTATGGTCTGGACTTCCTGGACATGACGCTGGAGGGAGCGAACTTCCCTTACATTAATGCCAATGTCTATGTAGACGATGGTGATGATGATGAGACAAATGACAAGAACTATTTCACACCGTATGAGATTTTGGATAAAAAAGTAACGGATGAGACTGGCAAAGAACATACGATTAAAGTGGGTGTGATCGGATTTGTACCGCCACAAATCATGCAATGGGACAGCGCTAATCTTGAAGGTAAGGTCATCGCCAAGGATATTATTGCTACCGCGAAAAAATTCATTCCAAAAATGAAGGCTGAAGGTGCCGACATTATTGTAGCCATCCCTCACTCCGGATTTGAGGATATCCCTCAAACGGATCTGATGGAGAACTCCGTACTGTACCTGAGCCAGGTAGAAGGCATTAATGCCATTCTGTTTGGACATGCTCACAAAGTATTCCCAAGTGCTGATTTTGCCGGCAAAAAAGGGGTAGACCTTGAGAAAGGGACAATCAATGGCGTTCCTGCTGTAGAGCCAGGGTTCTGGGGTGATCATCTTGGTATCATCGACCTGGATCTGGAACTGGTTGATGGCAAATGGAAAGTGGTAGATTCCAAAACGGAGGCTCGCCCAATCTATGACACAGCCAACAAAAAGCCACTGGTAGATGCGGATCAGGACATCATTGATGCGGTTCATGAAGAGCATGAAGGTACATTGGAGTATGTTCGTGGTCCGGTGGGCGAAACGACTGCACCTATCAACAGCTTCTTCGCTCTGGTTCAGGATGATCCATCCATTCAGATCGTAACGAATGCACAGAAATGGTATGTCGAAAAACATATGCAAGGTACGGAATATGAGAAAATCCCTGTATTGTCCGCAGGTGCACCGTTCAAAGCCGGTGGACGTTCAGGCGCTTCGTATTACACGAATATTCCTAAAGGCACCATTGCCATCAAAAACGTTGCTGACCTGTACGTGTATCCAAATACGGTACATGCTGTAATGGTTAACGGCGCAGAACTGAAAGAATGGCTGGAATGGTCTGCAGGCCAGTTCAACCAGATCGACCCGGCTAAAGGTGGACAACAACAACTGATCAACAATGACTTCCCAACGTACAACTTCGATGTTATCGATGGTGTAACGTATCAGATTGATGTGACACAACCAGCCAAGTATGACGGCAAAGCAACCGTTGTAAATGCATCGGCAAGCCGGATCAAGGATCTGAGTTTTAACGGTAAACCGATTGACCCAGCGCAAAAATTCATCGTAGCGACGAATAACTACCGTGCTTCTTCGTCCAAGCTGGCTAACCCGGACGGTAAACGTATCGTTCTGGCTGCACCGGATGAGAACCGTCAAGTGATCATCGACTACATCCGTGAGAATAAAACGATTAATCCGGCAGCGGACGGCAACTGGTCCCTGGCACCAATTAAGCCATCTGCTGGGTTAACCGCAGCAGCGCTGAACGATCTTGAAGTTGTGTTTGCTTCTTCCCCGGATGCAAAAGATCTGGTTGAAGCAAACCCGGCGATGTCTTTCATTGGTACAAATGATGATGGTTTTGCTGAATACGGCATGAAATTGACTGGAGAAGCAACAACAACTCCGAAACCAGGTACGGAGCCTGCTCCAACACCTACAAAGCCAACTAAACCTACGGAGCCGACTACTCCAACCAAACCAACGACCAAGCCACAGCCTGAGAAACCAGCGGGCGGCAAAGTGGTATATGTGGTGAAAAAAGGCGATAACTTGTACCGCATAGGTTTGAAATATGGTGTAGACTGGCGCAAGCTTGCGACAGCTAACCAAATCTCAAATGTGCATAACCTGAAAGTTGGACAGAAAATCGTGATTCCCGCTTCTTAAAGTTTAATAAGTTGAGGGAGACCGACAGTCATCAGACTGTCGGTCTTTTTTTCTGCAAATTTGAATATATTTGTTCCAAGAACCGTCATACAGGAAGTCATCAAAACAGTAGAGATTAATTTTAAGACCCATGATATAATATTTACAAACTTTGGGTATATACAAGTGAACATTAATGGACATGGAATCTAAATTGGCAAGGGGGGTCCTACATGAATTGCAGTGGCTGCAGTCCAATCTATCCTATAGAGGGCCAAGGTACCTTGTACTTGCGTCCCATTTCCCCCGCTTTGCTGGAAGCGCTACAAACGCCGGGAAGACTTATCGAGACGTCGGATGACATGATGTGGATGGATTTTTCGAATCTTGAGACGGTTCAGAATTTAATAAAAGAGATCGGCGAAATTGATCCGACATTACGTGATTCCCTAACCGTTCAGATTATGCCTATTTACGAACAGGTTAATGAAGAAAGCTGGATTAGTCTAACCATGCAGGAGTCCCGTTTCAAACATGCGGAGCTTGTTTCCATTATTCTGGAGCATCAATTCAGCAGTCATATGCAACCCATCGTTGATGCATCGGAGCAGATTATCGGATATGAGTTTTTGCTTCGTCCTGCTGAGAATGGAAAATCCTTTAGTTCCTATGAATTATTTGAAGTTGCGCGTGAGACCGGACTACATTCTTTTCTGGATCGATTGGCGCGTATTACTGCTATTGAGACCAGTGCCCTTTTTCTGCCGCATGGTGTCAAACGCTTCGTAAATTTCCTGCCTTCCTCCATATACAATCCCGAATATTGTCTGACACATACGTTTGAAGCGATTGAACGCCTTTCGCTGGACCCCAAAGATTTTGTGTTTGAAGTCGTGGAAACAGAGCAGATTCAGCATATGCCTATCTTGCAGCAAATCTTTGAGGTATATCGTTCCCGTGGAATGTCGGTTGCACTGGATGATGTGGGTGCCGGATATTCGACAATAGAGTTGATGAATCGGTTAGAACCGGATTTTGTCAAAATAGATCGAAGTCTTATTGATCGTTGTGATCAGGATTCGACCAAACAAGAGAAAATTCTTCATATTGTTGAGATGTCGAGTCGATTTGGAGGGCAAGTCCTTGCCGAGGGGATCGAACGAATGGAAGAGTTTGAATTCTGTCGTTCCATAGGTATTGAGCTTGCACAGGGCTACTATTTTGGTAAACCCTCTGCGCAACCCCCAGGCGGTCCTTACTCTAATACTTCATCTAATTCATGGAATAATTAGTAACCTGTACCTTGTACAAGTCGCTTCTGATCAGAGGTGGCTTGTTTGGCGTGCCTGCACATTTTTCTCTCAAATAAATACCCTCATTTAGCCGATATATAAGATAAGCCTTTTAGATTGATCCATACATACAAAGAAAGAGGGCATTTTTACATTTTGAGGGGGAGAAAGACATGAGTGAAACTCAGGATAATAAACCAATGAAAGCAGCGAAACCTGCCAAACCAAAACATAGTCAAAATAAAAAGAAGAAAAAGAAAGGTTTTGTCTGGAATATAAGGAACAAACTATTGGTCTCCTTCCTGGCCGTTCTACTCCTGCCAAGCTTGGCAGTCGGCTTAATCACACTAACGATGGCTGAAGATGGCGTACAAGGACAATTAGTGGATAGTGCCATGCAAAGTGTGAGCACTGCCAATACCATTGTAGAAAGCCAAGTGAATTACAAGATTCATGACATTAACTATTTCGCGGATGCTCTTGATCCGACCCTGATCAAAGGGGAGAACGATAGTCCCGAGCTTCAGTTGAAACTGGAGCAATATCTGGGCTTGCATCCCGATGCCATGAATATTTTTGTAGGAACAACAGACGGAGTCATGGTTCGAGGTAAACCAACAGCGAGCAGCACACGGGGAGATGCTTTTGACCCTAGGGAGCGGGAGTGGTACAAACTAGCGATGGAAAAGCCAGGTACAGCTGTTGTATCAGCTGTATCTGTTAATACCGATGGTGTTGCAGTTGTGTTTATCTCCAAAACATTAAAGGATCAATCCGGTGTCATCGGTTTATCTCTGGACCTGACAGACCTGCAAGAGCAGACATCCATTAAGGTGGGCAAAGAAGGCTACGTCATTATTATGGATGCAAACAAAAACTATGTCGTATCCCCTGTAGCAGATGCAGGTACGCCGGAAACGAGTGGCTTGCTGGATGAGATGTATGAAGGTCCAGAAGGTCAATTCGATTACGTGTTCAACGATCAGCCGAAGATGATGATTTTTTCAACAAATGAAGCAACAGGCTGGAAAATTGCAGGCACGATGCTCAAGAGTGAAGTAACTAATGCAAGTAAGGATATTCGCATGGCCACATTTATTGTTATTCTGGCGGCTACGTTCCTTACACTCCTCTTTATTATATGGTTTACACGCTCCATGCTGCGTCCAATTAAACGACTGCAGGAATCTGCCAGAGCCGTGAGTAAAGGTGACTTGACCGTGAAAATGGAAACAGGGCGTAAAGATGAAGTCGGAGAACTAGCGAAGTATTTTGAACGTATGGTCGATAACCTGCGGATGATGATTCTGGGCGTACAGGAAACGACAGAGCAGGTATCTGCTTCTTCTCAAGAATTGTCTGCCAGTGCAGAACAAACTACCAAAGCGATTGAACATTCAACACTGGCCATTCAGGAACTGGCTGAAGGTGCAGAGCAGCAGGTAAACAGCGTGAAAGACGGATCGGGACAGATGAGCCGAATGGCAGAAGATGTTCGAATGATGTCGGAGCGTGTGCAGTCGATTACGGCGAATATGCGGCATACGTCCGGAGCGGCTTCATCTGGGAATGAGGCAGCAGGACAGGCTGTGGAGCAGATGAACAGTATCCAGGAAACGGTGGAGCAGCTGGGGACGGTGGTTCAATCTCTGAATGCCCGTTCCGTTGAGATTGGTAGCATGGTTGATGTCATTGCATCCATCTCCAAACAAACAAACTTGCTCGCATTAAATGCTTCTATTGAAGCGGCAAGAGCGGGGGATGCGGGCCGTGGGTTTGCAGTTGTAGCCGGTGAGGTACGCAAACTGGCAGAAGAATCCGGAAGTTCGGCAGCGCAGATCGGTGAGGTGGTTCATAATATCCGTCAGGACATGGATGCCGCTCTAATCGCTATGAATGCGGCTCAGACCCGGGTAGGAGAAGGAATTCAGGCCGTGAATACGTCAGGACAATCCTTTGCTCAGATTCGGGAGGCGGTGGAAGATGCTGTTCATACATTGGATGACTTGTCCGCAACAACGAAACAACTGGAGAGCGGTGCATCCCACGTTGCCAAGGCGATGAGTGATATTTCGAATGTGACCCAGGAATCGGCTGCGAATACAGAATCCGTGTCGGCATCTTCGCAAGAACAACTGGCATCGGTAGAAGAGATTGCATCATCCTCGGCACATCTGAATAGCATGGCGGAACAATTACAAGGACTGCTTGGCATGTTCAAGATGGTAGAGGATACACCGAAGGATAAGGGAAACGATAAATCCTAACATTGGAACACCATAACTTACCACACAATTTATATTAAAAGAAAATAAAGATAGACAATGTTCCTGTTGCCCTGTATAAATATATCGTCTGGTCATTCCGCGCATAGAGCGGTGTAATCTTACAGTATAAGATTGAATTAACGAAATAATATATTGATACAGGGTACAGCAGGAGGCTCTATGGTATACGTAGCAATACTGATTTTTGTAGTAACGATCACCTTGGTGATCTGGCAACCTCGTGGATTGGGTATCGGTTGGACTGCCTCGGGTGGGGCATTACTTGCCCTGTTGTGTGGAGTCGTCAGCTTAAACGATGCCTCGGATGTGGCATCCATTGTATGGAATGCAACGCTGGCCTTTGTCGGCATTATTATGATTTCTCTCATTCTCGACGAGACGGGTTTCTTCGAATGGGCTGCCCTTCATATGGCAAGGCTGGCTGGAGGAGACGGTCGCAGACTGTTCTTCTACTCCATTCTGCTGGGAGCCGCGGTGTCTGCCTTGTTCGCGAATGACGGTGCCGCGCTCATTCTGACGCCAATTGTGCTGGCCATGGTGCGTGCATTGAAGTTTGATGAACGCATGGTGCTGGCTTTTGTGATGGCGAGTGGATTTATCGCCGATACCACGTCGTTACCGCTGGTCGTTAGCAATCTGGTTAACATTGTGTCGGCCGATTTCTTTGGCATTACATTTGTGGAGTATGCTGTACGCATGGTTGTGCCCAATCTGTTCTCAATCGTAGCGAGTACGGGGATGTTGTTTTTGTTTTATCGCAAAAGCATACCCCTTCGCTACGACATCTCCGCGGCACGTGACCCGAAGGAAGCAATACGTGATCCACGGATGTTCCGAATCGCCTGGTTCATGCTTGGGCTGTTATTGGTTGCCTATGCATCCAGTGAGTTTCTGCCGATTCCCGTGTCGGTTATCGTTGGCTCCGTTGCGTTGCTGTTCGCTTTGTTGGCACGCAAGAGCGAGGCTGTTGATCTGAAACGGGTAATCAAGGAAGCGCCATGGTCGATTGTGGTGTTCTCGGTGGGCATGTATATCGTCGTATATGGACTGCGGAATGCAGGGTTAACGGATCATCTGAGCCGCTGGCTGGATGCCATAGCAGAGCATGGTCTGCTGGCTGCTTCGCTCGGGATGGGCATTATCGCTGCTGTATTATCATCGGTGATGAACAATCTGCCGACCGTGTTGATTAACCTGCTAGCCATCCAGGGCGCGCATACCGAAGGTATCATTCAAGAAGCATTGATCTATGCCAATGTCATTGGTTCCGACCTGGGTCCCAAAATGACCCCAATTGGATCACTTGCCACATTGCTGTGGCTGCACGTGTTGTCCCGCAAAGGTGTAAAGATTACATGGGGTTACTATTTCAAAGCAGGCATCGTCCTCACGATCCCAACATTGTTGATCACGTTGGCCGGATTGGCGTTGTGGCTCTGGATTTTAGGTTAGTGCAATCGTATTTTACATTTTCAACTAGCACAGACCGTTAAGTGTCTGGAGTAGGTAGTGTTGTACGGATCGCGCTTATTGTTATGGATGTAGTGGTACTATACAAAAAAACCAACCTTTTTAGAAGGTTGGTTTTTTTGTGTTCTGTTTTCCTTCCCAAACGATTCTTAAATAGAATACTAACTTAGAATTTAAAAAAAGTGGGTATCATAAACGAATACACGATCACTTCCTAACTATTAGGAAAGAGTATAGGCTTGGTGGATATAAAGCGCTTGCATTAGTATGTGTGTAAGGAGGAAAGCCAAATGAGAAAACGTTACATTAAGCTATTAGAGCATTTAAAACAATCTGAGCATGATTTTGTGAGTGGAAGCGAATTAGCTAATCTATTTAATGTAACGACTAGAACGATTCGCAATGACATCAAAGAAATAAATGAAAATTATTTAGATAAAGCAATGGTTATTGGCAATACTCGCAAAGGATACAAATTAGTCGGGGATTTATCCAGCCTGTATAAAAATGAAGATGATGACGAAGAAAGAGCATTTCATATTATCAAAGCACTGTTATCGCAGACTGATTTTATTACGTACGAGGATCTGGCTAGAACGCTTTATTTTTCGACTCAAACGATCCGTAAAGACGTGCAAAAATTAGTGCAAACGATTCAAGCAGAAAAGCAGAACATCGAAATTGAAGCGATTATTTTCCAAGGTATCCGGCTTAAAGGAAGCGAAGTTGAGAAACGGATTTTGCTCAAAAAATTAGTCACTACCGATTGTCTTAAACACATGCCGATAGACGAAGCACTGCAATACTATTTTGGCGATTGGTTCAACGGATCTTCTATTCATTTTATCTACGCTTGTATTGAAGAAGAGGTGGCCAAGTATAATTTATTGCTAAGTTTTCAAGAATTATTCTCGATCTGTGTGAATGTTTTGATCAGTCTTAAACGAGTAAGTCTTGCACAAAAAATAACTGAACAGGATATGAGGTTGGATCATACAAGCTTTGAAGAATTAAAAATAGCCCAATCTATTTTGATCCGTCTGGCTCAAGAAATGGATATCCCTTTTGATGAATATGAGTATCAGTATTTAGGTTACCTGCTGATCGCATTGCAGATCTTACCTAAAAAAAATGAAGAAATCGGGCATGAACACGTGAATGAAATGGAACAAAAAATCAAATCAGTGATCCAAAAAGTTGGGGAGCAATATGGATTCATCAGCTACAAAAACCAAGAGTTACTTGATCGATTATTAGCTCATATTACCAAATTATTATACCCATTAAAGTATTATTTCCCTGTCGAAAATCCTTTTATTGCTCAAATAAAATCAGAATATACCAATGCTTATAATGTCGCAGTTGTGTTGGCAAAAGAATTGCAATTTTGTTTAAATATCAAAATACCTGAAAATGAAATCGGTTACTTGACGTTACACATTATGGGCATTATTGAGAACTCTCAAGATAACAGAAAACGGATTGCAATTATTTATGGCAAAAATCTATTAGTCGGCAAGCTATTGGAGCGTAAGATTAATCTCTATTTTCCGAATATTAGAATCGATAGTCTATTAGCTAATCATGAAATACATCTTCTTCCCGAAGGAATTGAAACGATTATCACAACGAGCGAGATTGCGGAACAACAGCAGTTAAATGTACAAAATATCATTCTGGTAAGTGAAATGATTACAAGTGATGATATGAAAAATATTTCGATTCAGTTAAATCGTGGACTACTCAAATATTATTTATCACCAGATGATGTTTTTTTCCTAAATGAAGACAATCCAATTGATTTGCTAAAAAAACTTACAGAACTAGGCGATATTCAGCATTTATATACCAGTATTGTGGAAAGAGAAAAAATGTCGAGTACCAATATTGGGAATTTGGTCGCGATGCCCCATCCATTTGATTGTGGAGATAACAAAAAACTACGTGTACTGGTAGCGATTAATAAGCAGAAAATGCTATGGGGTGATCAGATGGCGCAGATCATTTTTCTGTTTATTCCGCCGAAAAATCAGAAGGTGAATAACACCAAATTTTTCGAAGAAATTTACGATGTGTTTAAACAGACCAATATGACAGACAAACTACTTCATATCACCAATTACGATGAATTTTTGGAAGTCTGGTCTTCCAAATAAATCTAGGAGGAATTCAAATGTTAATTAATATGAAAGATTTACTTAAAGTAGCGTATGAAAATAAATTTGCAGTCGGATCATTTAATGTAGCCAATAGCGAGTTCGTCAAAGTGGTCATTACAGCCGCAGAGGAGCAGAATTCGCCTGCAATTATGCAGATTCACCCGAATGAAATTGATCTAGTCACTGATGGGTTTATAGCCTATGTGCGAGAAGCGGCATCCAAGTCTAAAGTGCCGTTTGTTATTCATCTGGATCATGGAGCGACGATCAAAGATATTACGCGTTCGATTCGCAATGGGTATACATCAGTCATGATGGATGCATCTCATTTACCTTTTGAGGAGAATATTGCGGCAACCAAGGAAGCGGTTGAACTGGCTCATCTGGTCGATGTATCTGTAGAAGGTGAACTAGGTACGATTGGGAGTAATGAAGGCAGCTCGGAAGGTGGAGCTGACGAGATTTTGTATACGAATCCAGAAGAAGCGGCGATTTTTGTAGAACAAACAGGTATCGATACACTTGCTGTCGCTGTAGGTACTTCACATGGTATTTATCCTCAATCCAAAGATCATTCGATCAAAATCGATCGTTTGAAACAAATTCATGAAAAAGTAAAAATTCCGTTAGTGCTGCATGGTGGATCAGATAATCCTGATGAAGAGATTAGAGAAGCAGTGAAGCATGGGATAGCGAAGATCAATTTATCAACCGATATGAAGCGAGCATTCTACAACCAATTAAGAGTGACACTCGATGCGAATCCGAATGCATATGAACCGGATCAACTGATGCCTGAGGCGACCAAAGCGGCAACAGAACTGGTGAAGAAAAAAATGGATCTGTTCGGTTCTACAGGTAAAGCATGCCTTTATAAACTGGGAGAAATTTAAGAGGAGAGATCCATCATGAAGATTTCTAATGTCTTAAAACCAGAAAATATCATATTAGATGTCACCGCTACGACCAAAGCAGAATTAATAGATGAATTGTCGCAAAAGTTAAACGATAACGGCTATTTAAGCGATATTGAGCAATTTAAAAAAGATATCTGGGCACGTGAAGAACAGGTTCCTACAGAAGTGGGATTCGGAATAGCCATTCCACATGCCAAGTCTACTGGAGTACAGTCCCCTGCCATTATTATGGGCAGATCATTAAGCGGTATTGAATATAGTACCGAATCATGTAATTTATTTTTTATGATTGCAGTCGATCAAAGCTCTTCATCAGAGCATTTGCAAACATTATCCAAAATTTCGACCTTTTTGATGGATGAACTATTTAGAGCGAAACTTATCCTTGCTCGAGATCAAGAAGAGATTGTCCGTTTATTTGAACAGGCAGAAGAACAAGATGCGCAGGCGCTTCATAGTCCTAAAAAGTATGCAGGCAAAAAAGTGGTTGGAGTTACAGGCTGTCCTACAGGAATTGCCCATACGTTTATGGCCGCGGAAGCATTGAAAAATGCGGCCAAGGAACTCGGTGTACACATTAAAGTGCAAACCAATGGATCAACAGGTGTTGGAAATCAATTGACTCCTGAAGATATTGCTGAAGCTGATGGTATTATTGTAGCGGCAGATGTTAAAGTCGATATGGATGTTTTTGGCGATCGTTCAGTGATCAAAACCTCTGTCAAAAATGGAGTCCATCATGCACAAGAGTTAATTGAAGATGCGATTGCTGGAAAAGGTGTCGTTTTGAATCAAGGCAACAGTAATCTTAAAGAAGCAAAAGAAAAAACACGCTTAAAGCAGCCTAAAATATACAGCCATATTATGAATGGTGTATCCTTTATGATTCCTTTTGTAGTCGCAGGCGGTATATTGATTGCGCTTTCGTTTATGTTTGGTATTCATGCGGCTGACCCAAATAGCCCGGACTATAATGCTTTCGCCGCTTTTTTAAGTACAGCAGGGGGTAGTGCTGCTTTTGCATTGATGGTTCCTGTATTAGCAGGGTATATTGCATATAGTATTGCTGACCGTCCAGGATTGGCACCTGGTATGATTGGTGGGATGCTGGCAACTATCGGAGGTTCCGGATTTTTGGGAGGTATGCTGGCTGGATTTATCGCCGGTTATACGATCATAGCTCTGAAAAAATTAGTCAAAGGCATTCCTGACTCACTGCAAAGCCTGTCACCTGTGCTGATCTTGCCATTAGTAGGTTCATTTATAACCGCCTTGATTATGTATTTTGTCATCAACAGTCCGATGGCTTGGATCAATGAGTCGTTACAAGGTTGGCTAAATGGTTTAACAGGTTCTAATGCTATTTTATTAGGAGCACTTCTGGCAGGAATGATGGCATCTGATATGGGAGGGCCGATTAACAAAACAGCATCTGCATTTGGACTGGCGATGTTCGCCAATCAAATCTTTGAACCTTCTGCTGCTCTGATGGTTGGAGGTATGGTTCCGCCACTGGGTATTGCATTAGCTACAACATTATTCAAGAATAAATTTTCAATCGAAGAACGTAATGCAGGCAAAGCCGCTTATATTATGGGTGCGTCGTTTATTACAGAAGCCGCGATTCCGTTTGCTGCAAATGATCCCTTGAGAGTTATTCCATCCAATATTGTAGGTGCAGCGATTGGTGGAGGAATGAGCATGGCTCTAGGTATTTCGTTACAAGCTCCTCACGGTGGAATCTTTGTTATTCCCATTGCGGCAAGTAATCCATTACTGTATATTGTCTGTATTTTAGTTGGTTCCATCATTACAGCTTGTATGATTGGATTGTTAAAGAAACCTGTATATCAACCAAAAAGTAATTCAAGCGACCCGTCAGATAAAAAAGCCTTAACAACTATGAAATCTGCATAAATTCTCTAACCAGCTGGTGCTCATGCACTGGCTGTGAGGCAGTTGTTTGTTCTATATAACGGATTGATTCAATATCTACATTAAGTATTTACACAAGGCCAGCCTTTTATAGGGCAGGCCTTCTTTGCATACTTCCCAGGCAGGAGATTGAAATGCCTGAGATTCAACGAGCGCTGACACAGCGAAGGGAACGGAACGATTGTGGAAAAGCGAAGCGTTCGCCTTTATCCCCGGATGTATTCCTTGGAAAAAGTAAATCATATAAATCCGGGGATAACAGCGATTGAAACAACGTCCGTTCCCGTAGCGACACTTCAGCGCCAAATTGAATCCCAGATATTTCAATATACAGCCGATATTTTTAACATTGCGTTTACAAAACACTGATTTTAAGATGACATACCGAAACTACAATGAGTAAAGAGTTGATGGTGAACAAACAAATTCACAAAACGCCATCACTACATTGGGGGAGGAAAACAAAACATGTTTAAAAAGTTGCCGTTTATTTTGATGACCTTAACGTTCGTACTGGTACTCGCAGCATGCGGATCGAAAAATGACGCTGGTACAGAGGGTGCCGCAAGCAATGGATCAGGAGAAGCTGCTACTGAGCTTAGCGGTAACATTCTGGCAGTCGGATCGACAGCATTGCTACCTCTGGTAGAACAAGCTGGACAGAAATTTATGGCAGTTGATGAATATAAGAACGTAACGGTTCAAGTTCAAGGTGGCGGTAGTGGTACTGGTTTGACACAAGTATCTGACGGACAAGCTACAATCGGTAACTCTGATGTATTTGCAGAAGAGAAACTGGAAGACGAAGCCAAAGTAAAAGAATTGGTTGATCATCAAGTAGCAGTAGTAGCTATGGCACCAGTTAGCAACAAAGATGCAGGTGTAGAAGATTTGACGAAGCAACAACTGATCGACATCTTCTCCGGTAAAGTAACAAACTGGAAAGACGTTGGCGGCGCGGATAAAGCAATTGTTATTGTAAACCGTCCGAGCAGTTCCGGTACTCGTGCAACTTTTGAGAAGTATGCATTGGGTGCAAAAATGGGTGATATCCAAGGTTCGATTCAAGAAGATTCTTCTGGTAACGTAAAAAAATTGGTATCTGAAACGCCAGGTGCTATTGGTTACCTCGCCTTGTCTTACTTGGATGACAGCTTGCAAGTGTTGAAATACGAAGGTGTAGAAGCAACAGTTGAGAACGTAGAAGCAGGAACTTATCCAGTATGGGCTTACGAGCACATGTACACAAAAGGTAAGCCAGATGCAGCAACACAAGCATTCCTGGACTACATCTTGAGTGACGAAATTCAACAAAACGACGTGACAGAACTGGGATACATTCCAATGTCAGGTATGAAAGTAAAACGCGATGCAGCAGGTAATGTGGTTGAGTAATCTTTGAACTTGCGCATACAGCGAAAGAGGCGGACTTAGGTCCCGCCTCTTTACGCGGTTTGCTCTAAAATAATCCCATATTTTGCATTAATTCTACTATAGAAGGATGGTTGTTATGGAACAGACCGAAGGGGGAACGGTAATGAATAACAAGTTGAAACCGCGCCGGCCCTTAAAAGAGAAACATTATTGGGAAGAGTGGACGGGACGGATCTATACGTCGATTTGTGTCGTTTTCCTGATCGTTGTCATGTTTTCCATTGTTTATTTTGTAGCGTCCAAGGGACTGTCCACATTTTTCCAAAATGGAATAAGCATCAGCGAATTCCTTGGTGGAAAAACGTGGAATCCGACCGGAGAACCTGCGTTCTACGGGGCATTACCGTTCATCACAGGTTCTTTCATTACAACCTTGCTTGCAGCATTGATCGCAAGTCCGCTTGGCCTGTGTGCAGCGCTCTTCATGACAGAGATTGTTCCGGGTAAAGGCAAAAAGATCTTGCAGCCTGCGATTGAACTCTTGTCCGGAATTCCATCCGTTGTATACGGATTTATCGGTCTGAGCGTCATCGTACCTTTGTTGCGTAGTATCTTTGGTGGAACAGGCGTCGGGATTGCAGCCGGATGTCTTGTTCTCGCGGTAATGATTCTTCCTACGGTGACAAGTATTATGGCAGATGCATTGTCCGCGTTGCCAAAAGGATTGCGTGAATCCTCCTATGCACTGGGTGCCACTCGCTGGCAAACCATCTACCGTGTCATTATTCCAACAACTTTGCCAGCTTTGTTGACAGGTGTCGTTTTGGGTATGGCCCGTGCCTTTGGTGAGGCTCTTGCTGTACAGATGGTTATCGGTAATGCACCGCATGTTCCAACATCCTTGCTCGAATCAGCTTCAACATTAACAAGTGTAATTACACTCAGCATGGGTAACACCACGATGGGTTCTGTTCATAACAATGCACTGTGGAGTATGGCGCTTGTCCTGTTGGTGATGACATTTGTCTTCGTCATTCTGGTTCGCCTGCTTGAAAGGAGAAACCGGGTATGAAAATGAAGGCAAAGACGGCAGATAAAATTGCAACATCCGTTATCGTTGTACTAGCCCTGTTCATTGTTATTCTATTGCTCGGTCTGCTTGGCTTCATCATGTATAGAGGCATTGGACATATTAGCTGGAACTTCCTTACAAGTGCACCACAGTTGCTTAAGGGTGGCGGCGGGATTGGTCCACAGCTCTTCAACTCCGTATTCTTGCTTGTTCTGACCTTGCTTGTTACCATTCCACTCGGATGGGGCGGCGGGATTTACATGGCGGAATACGCCAAACCAGGCAAGATTACCAGCTTCATTCGTCTGGTCGTTGAAGTATTGTCATCATTCCCATCCATCGTTATCGGTTTATTTGGTCTCTTGCTGCTAGTAAATCAATTTGGTCTTGGTTTCTCCCTGATCTCGGGTGCCTTGGCTCTGGCGATCTTTAACTTGCCACTGATGGTACGGACAACGGAGCAGGCCTTCCGGGCCGTTCCGAAGGAACAGAAAGAAGCAGGTCTGGCGCTTGGACTGTCCAAGTGGAAGATTATCACTTCGATTCTACTGCCTGTGGCATTGCCGAGTTTGATTACGGGTACGATCCTGGCATCGGGCCGGATCTTCGGTGAAGCAGCAGCGCTGATGTTCACCGCAGGTATGAGTAGTCCACCATTGGACTTTACAGATTGGAATCCGACGAGTCCAAGATCACCGCTTAACCCTTTCCGTCCGGCAGAGACACTTGCTGTCCATATCTGGAAAGTGAATAGTGAAGGTATTGGGCCAGATTCCAAAGAAGTGGCAGCAGGGGCATCCGCCGTGCTTGTCATTCTCGTGCTGGCGTTCAATCTAAGTGCACGCTGGATCGGTCGGGTTGTATTCCGCCGCATGACAGCTTCGAAATAAGGAGGAACCAACATGGCCATACCTTTTGGTACGGAACAGTTAAGCATATATTATGGACATTTCCAGGCGGTCAAGCAGATTAGCCTGACGTTTCCTGAAGCAAGCGTAACGGCTCTTATTGGGCCGTCTGGTTGCGGTAAATCCACGTTCCTCCGTTCGCTGAACCGGATGAACGACGAGATTGCCGGTTCCCGTACAGAGGGACATATCTGGATGGACGGTAACGATCTGAATGAGCCTGGAACCGATGTAATCAAGCTTCGCCAGAAGATTGGCATGGTGTGGCAGAAGCCAAATCCTTTTCATAAGTCCATCTACAACAATATCGCGTTTGGCCCCCGCTACCGTGGTACGAAGAGTAAGAAGGCACTGGATGAAATTGTGGAAAAAAGCTTGCGCCGTGCTGCGCTCTGGGACGAAGTGAAAGACAGACTGCATGAGTCAGCTCTGTCTCTCTCTGGCGGACAACAGCAGCGCCTATGTATCGCTCGCGCTTTATCTGTTGAACCACAGATTCTGTTGCTCGATGAGCCAGCATCTGCACTTGACCCGGTATCTACGGGTAAAGTTGAAGAGTTGATTACCGAGCTCAAGAAGGAGCTACGGATCGTTATTGTTACCCATAACATGCAGCAGGCGGCACGAATCTCGGATTACACAGCTTATTTCTATCTGGGAAGCATGATTGAGCACGGGGATACGGAGCATATTTTCACGAACCCGGACAATCGTCTGACGCAAGAATACATTATGGGTCGTTTCGGTTAATTGGATCATGGAGTGTAACATAGAGTAATAGACAAAGAGATTAAGAAATAATAGAGACAAAAGAAAGCACAATGCCTGGACGGTTGTTCGGGGGTTGTGCTTTTTTAATTTATAATTTTAGTGGGATTTTCTGTATGCGGGATAAACATTATGCTACGATATTTAGTGTGAAGAGAACGTTTACATGACTTCGAAGGAGATGTTGATAATCACTACGGATCAGATGTCTTACGACCATATGGCAGCTCAGATTATACAGAACTACACTATTGAGAAACCTGTCGTTTCATATATTCGTCATAATGAGAATCTGACGTATCATGTCATTGATGAAGCAAGCGGGCAGAAGTATCTGCTACGTATCCATCAAGCCGCATATGCAAGTATGACTGGCATTCAGCATACGCTTCCTGCGCTGGAGGCAGAGATGAACCTGCTTCATGAGTTAAACGCAACGACAGCATTGCGCGTGCAGCATCCGGTACGGAATGTATCGGGAGACTGGGTCACGGTATGGAAAAGTGAAGCGGGTAAAGAAATCTGCTGTACAGTACTGGAGTGGATTGAGGGAAGGGACATCCAGCAGGGAGAACGCCTGACAACAGAGCAGATCTATGATCTGGGGGCACAACTGCAGATGCTTCATCAATATGGGCGTGAGCAGAATCAGATAGATCGAACAAAGGTGCGGCCGGCATATGGCAATAGCCATGAGAACTTGGTCATGCTAGGGCAGCTAGAGGAAGGTGTCCGACTGGGGATTTTTACAACGGAAGACTTTGATCTGCTTCGTGAGACGTTTGAGAACATTAATGAGCAGTTAGAAACATACCCGCATCAAGCAGGGACATGGGGGATCATTCATGGGGATATTACTCGCAACAATCTGTTGATAACGGAGCAGGGAATTTCCATGATTGATTTTTGTCTACACGGTTATGGATATTATCTTTTCGATGCCGGAGGGGCAGCGCTTATGTTCAATAGGGAGGAACGTGACATATTTTTATCCGGTTATACCCAACAGATCGCACCACTGACGGATCGTGATATTCGATTGATGGAAGGGTTCATGTTGATCTTTACACTGGGTTATTATGCCTTTCAGATGGCGAATAAGTCGAGGCACGAATGGATGAAAGATCGCATGCCGAAGCTATGCAGCAAGTATTGCCGACCTTATGTGCAAAATGAGCGTATTTTCTATGAGTTGTGACGACATCTACTTGTTTGCTACATATACATAAAGGATGATCATGACCCGGCGAAGGCTGGCAGAGGAGGCATCCATGTATGGCTGTTTTATCAACAGGCCCCATTGAAAATAATGTTGTTGCGGGAAATGGGCGTCCTACCCAGAGAATTACGATAAGGCTGGATAATAGGAATACAATTAGTATTTATACAGTTCTTGTTCAAGGATATTATTTGGTAGGCGTACGTACATTATATATCGAAGAGTTGTTCAATGTTTTGCCTAATCAGGTAATAACCAAGGATTTTTATGCGGATTTGGACGGGTTTGAATTTGTTTTTACAACGGATGATGCTACTGTGGAGGATGTGCAGATTTCGGTCTGGGGGAAAAACCAGAATGGAGAACTGGTCACCGCCCATCGTCTCGTATCCGAGGAATTACTGGGGGCGTACAGTGGTATTTTAGGTGTAACTGGAGCCACCGGTGTTACAGGTGCAACAGGCGTGACAGGAACGACCGGAGATACTGGATCTACAGGTGCAACGGGAGTAACGGGAACGACAGGAGTCACTGGAGATACGGGAACAACTGGAGTAACAGGCGCAACGGGAGTAACAGGGGCGACTGGAGGTACTGGAGATACGGGAGCGACAGGACTGACGGGAACAACAGGGGTCACTGGAGATACAGGTGCAACAGGCGTAACAGGGACGACTGGAGTTACTGGAGATACGGGAGCGACAGGACTGACGGGAACGACCGGAGTCACTGGTGTCACAGGTTCAACAGGCGTAACGGGGACGACCGGAGGTACTGGAGATACGGGAGCGATAGGACTGACGGGAACGACAGGGGTCACTGGAGATACAGGTGCAACAGGTGCGACAGGTGTAACAGGGGCGACTGGAGTTACTGGAGATACGGGAGCGACAGGACTGACGGGAACGACCGGAGTCACTGGTGTTACAGGTGCAACGGGAGTAACAGGGACGACCGGAGTCACTGGGGTTACAGGCGCAACGGGAGTAACAGGGACGACCGGAGTCACTGGGGTTACAGGTGCGACAGGTGTAACGGGGACGACCGGAGGTACTGGAGATACGGGAGTGACAGGCGTAACGGGGACGACCGGAGTTACTGGGGCTACAGGTGCAACAGGCGTAACAGGGGCGACTGGAGATACTGGGGTTACAGGTGCAACCGGATTGACGGGAGCAACAGGAGTCACTGGTATAACAGGTGCGACAGGCGTAACGGGGACGACGGGAGTCACTGGTGCTACAGGTGCGACAGGCGTAACCGGAACGACTGGAGATACTGGGGTTACAGGTGCAACCGGATTGACGGGAGCAACAGGAGTCACTGGTATAACAGGTGCGACAGGCGTAACGGGGACGACGGGAGTCACTGGTGCTACAGGTGCGACAGGCGTAACCGGAACGACTGGAGATACTGGGGTTACAGGTGCGACAGGCGTAACGGGGACGACCGGAGGTACTGGGGTTACAGGTGCGACAGGCGTAACAGGGACAACCGGGACGGCCGGAGTAACGGGAGCAACGGGAGCGACCGGAGTCACAGGGGTTACAGGTGCAACAGGCGTAACCGGAACAACCGGGATGTCCGGAGTAACGGGAGCAACGGGAGCGACCGGAGTCACAGGGGTTACAGGTGCAACAGGCGTAACCGGAACAACCGGGACGTCCGGAGTAACGGGAGCAACGGGAGCGACCGGAGTCACTGGGGTTACAGGTGCAACAGGCGTAACCGGAACAACCGGGACGGCTGGTGTAACGGGAGCAACG
Organism: Paenibacillus sp. FSL H3-0457; assembly: GCF_037981725.1. NCBI lineage: Bacteria > Bacillati > Bacillota > Bacilli > Caryophanales > Paenibacillaceae > Paenibacillus > Paenibacillus sp. FSL H3-0457. The sequence continues at coordinate 534,498 of NZ_CP150283.1, forward strand.
GGAGCGACCGGAGTCACTGGGGCTACAGGTGCGACAGGTGCGACGGGAACAACCGGGACGGCTGGTGTAACGGGAGCAACGGGAGCGACCGGAGTCACTGGGGCTACAGGTGCGACAGGCGTGACGGGAACAACCGGGACGGCTGGTGTAACGGGAGCAACGGGAACGACCGGAGCCACTGGCGCAACAGGAGCTACTGGATCGACAGCAGCTTCTGCCCCTGCGGATTCTTCCTTGTTTGCTGATAGCCAGACCACGGCGTTGGGTCTTTCATTAGTAGCCGAAACGACGATTCAGACACTTAATGTACCTGTAGTGGCAGGTCAACGCGTGAAAATCGATAATAGTACACAAGTAGCAATAGTTGTAGGGTCTAACTGGAGTATTGCGTATAACATTAATCTGAGACGTAACGGAGTTTTAATTAATCAATTGCAACTCTCACGAACCGGTAATGCTTCGGGAACGTTGAGGTTTCTTTCCTCCAACACTTACGTGGATACATCCCCGACTACAACGACTAATGCATACACGATAAGTATCCAATTTACGACAACTAGCAACGTCACGAGTGCCTCAGCGGAAGTGAGAAATCTGAATGCTATTCGTTTCAGTTAAAATAGACATCGAACTTATGATAATTACACGTTACTTTTGTTGACATATATGATGTTGTACATTACTCTATGGGTATACTTGATCAAAAATTTAGAAATATACCAATTCGAATCGAATTAAGATAATACAGCGGATGATAACGAGCGGGAGAGACCTGAGTTAGCCGAGCAATATGGCTAGTGTTCAGGCACCGAAGGAGCAAGCTGCTGCGCACCCGGCGCAGTGGTTAATCTCTCAGGTAAATGTACCATCGTTGGACGCAACTCTGGAGAGTGCGCGAACTGCGCCACCCAAGGGGTATATGATCAGTCAGACCGGTGAACTTGTCTGTAATCGCAGGCAATGCACCTTGTCGTGAGACACTGCTGATCGTGAAACTCTCAGGTATCGAGGACAGAGAGAGGGCCTGGGGCCTTCTTCTGTCCTTTTTTGATGTCATCATATCCAAAATAAGGGACATTGTGGATGGAACTCCGGGATCGAAATGACGAATACATTTTACAAATATGAATCATGATTAATAATGGAGGGTTACAAGGTGCGATTTAAAGATGTTTTCTCAATTATTGGTCCGTCGATGACGGGGCCTTCAAGTTCACATACAGCTGGAGCGGCAAGGTTAGGGAGAATTGCTCGACAGTGGCTAGGATGTACGCCAGATCGTGCCCGGCTGACGCTGTACGGTTCATTTGCAGATACGTATCAGGGGCACGGAACAGATCTGGCACTGATCGGCGGTCTGCTGGATTATGTCACAGACGATCCGCGTATCCCGGATGCAGAGCAATACGCAGAGGAAGCGGGCATGGAGGTTGAGTTTTATACAAGTGGCCTGCCTGCTCCTCATCCAAATACGGTCAAAATTGAGTTGTGGCATGGAGAACGTGCCTGCTCCTTAATCGGTGCATCCATTGGTGGTGGAAGCGTATCCGTGCATTCGATGAATGATTTTCGTGTTCAGATTAGTGGTGAGTTTCCAACACTCGTTCTGCGACATGCGGATAAAGCAGGGGTGCTCGCATCGGTAACGTCCACGATCAGTTCATCCGGGGTTAACATCGGGTATATGCAGGTGGACCGGAAAGCCCGTGATGGCGAAGCACTTACCGCGATGGAAATGGATGGTGTGCCTAATCCTGATATGCTCAAGCGTCTAAAAGAGCTGGACCATGTGCTGGACATTCGTGTTATCGATTTGAAGAGAGGAGTTGATTCGGATGCGGTTTAAACATTTGCACGAGCTGAATACGATCTGTACAGCAGAATCCAAAACCATTGCTCAGCTGATGATCGAGGAGCAGGTTCAGGAGACCAATACACCGGAAGCGGATGTTGTGAAGCAGATGTCTGAATATTATCAGGTGATGAAGGAAGCGGTACGCAAAGGGTTAACGGAAGATACGACATCACGCAGTGGATTAACAGGTGGAGACGGCAAAAAAATGGCTGAGTACATTCGCAAGGGTGAGACTTGCTCGGGAGATGCTTCCGCACTTGCCATGGCGTATGCCCTGTGTGTATCTGAAGTGAATGCCTCCATGGGTCGGATCGTGGCAACACCAACAGCTGGTTCCTGCGGCATCATCCCCGGTGTTTTTATTAGCTCACAGGAGCGATTTGGCTGGACGGACGAACATTTGGTGAACGGGTTGTTCTGTGCGGGAGCGATTGGTTATGTTATCGCGAACAATTCATTTATCTCCGGAGCCGAGGGTGGCTGTCAGGCGGAAGTGGGTTCCGCTATCGGCATGGCTGCGGGTGCCATGGTTGAACTGCGTGGAGGTACACCGGAACAGGTCGTTCATGCCGTTGGTTTGGCGTTAAAAAATACACTGGGCCTTATCTGCGATCCGGTCGCAGGCCTTGTTGAAATCCCGTGCATCGTCCGTAATGGACTGGGTGCAGTTACGGCGCTGGCTGCGGCTGACATGGCCCTGGCCGGAGTGCGTAGTGCCATTCCGTCAGACGAAGTCATCGATGTCATGCTGGAAGTAGGCAGTGCAATGCCGAGCCGCCATCGGGAGACAGCCCAAGGTGGACTGGCCCAGACGCCAACCGGCCGCAAAATGATGCAAAAGCTGGCTAAACCAAAGGCAAAGCGTGCCGAGCCTGAGCCGGAGTCCCCTGCTGAAAATGACGTAGAAACTAAGGCATAAATCGGATTGATATGAATTAAATCTAACGCTAACTTGTGGAGCCTGCCTTTAGCCTTGATTATTAAAGGTGAAGAAGAGTCCTTACATGATATGAAAAGCCGGTACAAATCTTCCTGGTGAAGAGATGTATCGGCTTTTTTTGTCTTTTTCCAACGAAGAAAAACAAAAAAACATTGACGATCTATATATCGATTAGATATATTAATTGTTGTCATATATCAATACGATATATATAAGAGCGAAACAAAATTAAAGGAGATGGATAGAATGAAAGGTATTTTCCAGACGAGTCTGCTGTTTTTGAAAAACGGAGCCACCATTGTAGGTTTAATTACGGCTGTGCTGTTTCAGGTTTTTTTTAACATCATCTGGCTTAGCGGATACGACCAGGTTAACGAAAGAATGACTCAATTGGCTGTCACCATCGTGAATGAAGATGGGGTAGCGGCTGAACCGGTGGCCGAGTCTCTGGCAGCGGGCCTGAATTTCGAGGTCAAAACATCTGAATCGATGCAAGAAGCGAGACAGATGTTAACGGACCGGGATGTGTACATGATTATTGAGATTCCATCAGGTTTCATGCAGCAGGCAGAAGACTTGTCGAAGCCGATGGCAGTTAAGTATGTGATGAACGAATCAAACGTGGCTACCGTGAAAAGTGTGATGCAGAACGTAGCCGCACAAGTTACAGCGACATTGAACCGTGAAGTACAACAGGAGGTTATTCACGGAGTGCTGAATCAATCCGGTATGACTGCTGATCAGGCCGATGCGTTGGCGCTGGGGTTATCTTCACGTGTTGAGGCAGAGGTGGAGCGGCTGAATCCTGTTGATAATTTTGCTTCCTCGATGGTACCGATGTTGATTGTAACGGCTACGTTTACCGGAGCGATGTTGCTAAGCATGAATCTGCAGAAAGTTTCTGGTGAACTGAGTGGGCGAGCTGGGAAATGGGAGCGCTTCTGGGCACGTAACATCGTTAATCTTGGTGCGGCATTTATCGTTTCGCTCGTTGGTTCGGGGATGATGCACATTATGGGGGTATCATCAGCAGACGGTTGGTTCATGTTATGGCTGTTCCAGTTACTGATCACCATATCTTTTCTATTTATGGCTCAGTTGAGCCTGCTATTGCTTGGCAATGCTGGGGCTTGGTTAAACAGCGCGCTGTTGCCTCTATTGATGCTGTCTTCGGGATCAACGATTCCGCGAGATGTAATGCCTGAGTTCTACCAATTTATCGGTCATTATCTGCCAGCGACTTATGCCGTAGAAGGGATGATGAACCTTGTGCTCGGAGGAAACGGAATTGGCCGGGATGCGATGTTGCTCGCCGTAATCGGTGGTGTAACACTGACTCTGGGTGCGCTTTGCATCTGGATCAGACGCTCCGGCCCGGTACGTTCTGAAGCTCGTAGGGAGGACCAGCCTGCTGCTGTGCCTGTTGCTCTGAAAGCAACCGTTTCGTCATATGATCATTGAACAAGGGGTACTGATTGTGATACGTTAAGGGGAATGGAAAGGAGCGGTACACCGATGAACACGCAGCATGTCATCCTCGGAATACTGCACAATCAGCCAAGTTCCGGATACGAGATCAAGCAGTACTTTGAACAATATTTTTCATTTTTCTTTGATGCCAGTTTCGGCACCATATATCCTACACTTGCGAAGATGGAAAAGTCAGGATTGCTGACTAAGGAATCGGTGAAGCAGGAAGGGAAACCTGATAAGAACGTGTATTCATTGACCCCTGAAGGAGCAGCGCAATTTCACGCCTATTTAATGAGTCCTTTGGAAGCTGAGGTATTTCGTTCTGATTTTCTGATGCGGTTGTATTTCGGAGAGTTGGCGGATGAAGATACCGTAACGGGTTGGATATCCAGCCAGTTGAAGCGAAAGGAAATGTTATACGCTGAACTTCAGCGCCAGATGGAGGAATTCGGCGAACGTATTTCGCCTGCACAGCGTCTGTGTCTGCAAGTGGGGCTTGTACAATATGAGGCCACCATCCAGTTGCTCAAGGAACAGCTGGTTCGGCCAGAGTAATCCATGGCCATAATGAATAACGTCAAAATCAAATAGGTGCTCCACAGATCAGGAACAGATCTGGGAGCGCCTATTTCGTTTGATATGCCGATGAACTGAACAGACTCCAGTCTTGCATATGAGCAAGTATAGCTTGGTGTTTATATGAGACTAGTACTCAGTACGGCATATCCATACGCGGGCAATTCAATGGCGAGTACGCCATCTTCCTTGGCGGTACGATGGTTTCCGCCGAATAACTCGGTCCATTCCTCGTCACCGGCCTCCAGCTCGACAATAGCCGTCTCTTCTGATCGGTTGAACAGAACCAGAATACGTTCCTCCTCATTTTGCCGCTCAAATACCAGTTGGCTGCCATCGGGACGAGCCTGCAAGAAACGAACGGTGCCTTCTGCACGCAGGGCAGGATGAGCATGACGCAGGGAGATCAGTTTCTGATAAAAGTTAAACAGCTCTCGGTCCTGCTTTGCTTCATCCCATTCCATGCATTTACGGCAGCCCGGATCATGTTCGCCGTCCATGCCAATCTCGTCTCCGTAATAGATGCACGGAGCACCCATATAACTGAACTGGAATAACGCAGCCAGCTTCATCTTGCGCTGGTCACCTTCACACAGCGTGAGCAGCCGCGGGGTATCGTGGCTGTCCAGCAAATTAAACGCCACTTCGCTGGCCTGAAGCGGATAACGGGATAACTGTCGCCCGATGGAGTTTGCGAACTGTTCGGCGTGCATCGTATTTTTCACAAAGAAAGCATTCACGGCATCGGTAAACGGATAGTTCATGGACGCATCGAACTGGTCGCCTTGCAGCCAGGAGGAAGACTCGTTCCATACTTCGCCCAGAATATAGGCATCCGGATTAGCCGCTTTGACTACACGGCGGAAATCACGCCAGAATGCATCGTCCACTTCGTCTGCCACATCCAGCCGCCATCCGTCTGCACCCACTTCCTCGATCCAGTACTCGGCAACCTCCAGCAGATAGGCCTTAACCTCGGCATTCTCCGTATTCAGCTTTGGCATATGCGCTTCGAACCCGAAGGTCTCATACGTAGGAATGCCGTCCTTCACGTCCAGCGGGTATTCATGTACATGGAACCAGTCCTTATATTTGGATTGTTCTCCGTTCTTCTGTACATCTACAAACGGCGCAAATGTTTTCCCGGAATGGTTGAACACAGCATCAAGAAGTACGCGAATTCCGCGTGCATGGCACAGCTCGACCAGTCGTTTCACGGTATCTGCGTCACCAAAGTGCCGGTCTACCCGCAGGTAGTCTTCGGTATCGTATTTGTGATTGGTGGTGGCTTCAAAGATGGGGGTGAAGTAGATCGCATTAATGCCAAGATCGCTGATGTAATCCAGATGGTCGATCACGCCCTGAAGGTCACCGCCGAAGAAATTGAAAGGTGTAGGCTCACCACCCCACGGCTCTACCTTTTCCGGACTAATATCCGGGTTGCCGTTGGCGAATCGTTCAGGGAAAATCTGATAGAACACTGCATCCTTAACCCATGCAGGGGGTGTGAATACAGCTCCAGCATGAATATAAGGGAACTGGAACATACGACCCGGATCGTCTGGTTCTTTTTCCTGGAAGTCCGTCTCGGTCATCCAGATCTGTTCGTCTCCGTTTTTGAGCAGAAAAGAGTATTTCAGTCGGTGGTAGGGAGGTTTCACCTCACCCTCGAAGTAATCGAACATGGAGTCAGAGGTGAACTTTGTTAAGGGAACCAGTGCTTTGGTTGCATCCCACGCATATTTATCCCCGGTCAGGGCATGTACCTCGGTCAGATCATTCTTTTTGGCACGCAGGCGCAGATGGATTGTATCTTGGTCATAGGCATAGGCCCAGTTTCGTTTCGGTTGATGATAAATAGCTTCCAGAAACATAATGATTTCCTCCCGTCAGGTGTAGCACTGATATGTACTTGGTAGACTTGATTAATATGACATTCCCCACGTTAATGGATAAGCTATAATTAGCATGTATGGTAACGTAAAGGACTTCAACATTTGCTCAACAAGACATGAATCCATATGATATAGACAGCTTTTATCATGATGATGCTCAGATATATCATTAACCCATTGGGGGCAGAAAGGAAACGAATATTCGGATGAAAACCAAACTGTTATATATTGAAGATGATACGGAAATTGCGACTTGGGTCAGAGCCGATCTGGAGGAGCGCGGTTATGAGGTGGTATGGCTCGGCAGTGGTGAAGGCGCAGCGGAGGCTGCTGTCGGTTGCTCACTCATTATTCTGGATGTCATGCTGCCTGGGCTGGATGGATTTACGGTGGGCCAGCGACTGAAAAAAGAACATCCCGCCGTGCCCATTGTCATGCTCTCGGCCAGAACGTCCATTGACGATAAGTTGCACGGTCTTGATTTTGCCGATGACTATGTGACCAAACCATTTCACCCCGATGAACTGGCTGCCCGGATTGAAGTACAACTGCGTAAGGCAGGAACAGCGGTCTCATCGGATACAGCCCTGAAGCTGGATCATCTCTCCATCTATGAGAAGGACAACCGGATCGTCAATGAGGAGACGGGAGATGAGATTATTTTATCGGGAAAACAGTTCCACATCTTCGCCTACCTGCTACGACATATGGGCATGATTCGAACCAAAGAGCAGATCTATGAAGCCGTCTGGAACGAGCCCTATCTGGATGGGGACAAAACTTTAATGGTACATATTCGACATCTACGCGAAAAGCTGGAGCTTGATCCGGCCAATCCAGTAGTTATTCAGACAGTCCGTGGTGTGGGATATCGTGTGAAGAAGCCATGATTCGGTGGTTCAGAGAACGGAAGATCATGAAGGGAGAACGGAAGGGAGAACGAAGCATGGAGCAAAAGCAATCCGGGCGGCGCAAGCTTCGCTTTGGGCGGTCCTTGATGTCCAGATACATCATTCTGATCTTGGCGGCTGTATTATTTGTGCCCGTTGTGCTTCCGATCATATCCGTTATATATATTGTTGTAGTGAATAACACGGACACGAATATGAACCGTGCCGCTCCTTACGGTGATGTTACTAAGATCAGTAACCTCTGGTCACATGAAGCGAAGAACTTGGATGGTGCTTCGGATGAAGAGATTAAGGCCCGGTTGGAGCAATTACATGACTCGTATCCCAAATCTTCCATGTATCGTGTGAATGTGAGTGGTGAGACCCTCTTTATTCTTGGTGGTGAAGATGTAACGCTTCTGAAATCCACGTCGCCGGATGGCAGGACAGATACGACATTGAGATGGTCACTGGATTCCGGGCAAACGACAGAGACTTATATTCCAGCCTTATGGAATGTAAACAATACGGTGCAATTCATGAAAGTAGCTTCCTTTCGCGATCCACTGACCGTAGTTGCATATATTGGCGGAGCTGAGCAGGACAAAGGACAGGGATTCATGATCATTGAAGTGCCGCGGTCACTTCTGCAAATGAATCAGAGTAACTGGCCGATGGAACTCTTGTATCTTGGTATCGTAATGACCCTTATCTTTCTGATCTTCATCGTTATGTCGATTCTCTTCTTCGCACGCATTCGCAAACGACTTATTCGGTTGCAGACGGCCATGATGACCACAGGCAAGGAAGGCCTCCCGCTTCCGGTAGATATCCGCCGGTCAGACGAGATTGGTCAACTAGAGGAAGCCTTCAATCAGATGGTGCATCAACTGTCCGACAGCCGCCACCGTGAACGCGAGGAAGAACAATTGCGCAAACGTCTCATTGCGGGGCTTTCCCACGATCTGCGTACCCCGCTAACGGTGATTCGTGGACATATGCATGCTTTGCACAAGGAAGAGCTGAGCGAGCAAGGTGACCGTTCATTACATCGCATGGAAGCAAAGATGGAGGACCTCGGCGGGCTCATTGACAACATGTTATCCTACAATTTGCTCACGAGTGGGAAATATACACTGAAGCTGGAAGAGAAAGATATACTGCGGATCGTCAGGGAAACGGCGGCCGCCTGGTACCCAGTCTGGGAGAAGGAGCAATTTGAGATTGATATTGACCTCCCGGAGGAACCGCTGATCTGGCATATGGATGAACAGGGCATGCGTCGTATTCTTGATAATTTGTTCCAAAACGTGATCCGTCATGCCGACAGCGGGAAATATATTGGTATATCAACTCAGGAGATTCAGGGTGAGACGGCCATCGTTATTCAGGATCGGGGTCCGGGAATGCAACCGAATGCCGACACAAAAGGCACAGGTCTGGGTTTGTCCATTGTAGACCTGTTGATCCGTGAGATGGGTCTGCGCAAGAGGGTAGACAGTTCCGATACGGGTGTCCAGACATATATCTACAGTGGTAAGGGGAAACAGGGAAACAACAAACCGCTGAAATAGCTTTTTTAAACTAAACTTAAACTAGAGACTACTCTGGCTTTAACCTTGGAAGGTTACGATAGTTCTGAGGTGATCATACAGTGAGTGAAAATATTATTCAAACGGCTAATCTATGGAAAACATACCGGGACCGTGCAGCGGTCCGTGAACTTGATCTGCATATTAAAAAGGGAGATATCTACGGCTTCCTCGGTCCCAATGGCGCCGGCAAAACAACAACGATTCGCATGCTTCTCGGCTTGATTAAACCAACCAAAGGCGTGATCCGTGTCTTCGACAAGGACATCCGCAAGGATCGCATGGATATTTTGCGCCGTGTGGGCTCCTTGGTCGAATACCCGTCCTATTACGGACATCTGAACGCAGTAGAGAATCTGGAAACTTTGCGCCGCATTATCAATGTACCAAAATCCAGAATTGCTGAAGTGCTGTCCATTGTAGATCTGACCAAGGATGCCAAACGTTCAGTAAAGGGGTATTCCCTTGGGATGAAGCAACGTCTGGGTATTGCCAGCGCTTTGCTGGGTGAACCAGAGCTGCTGATTCTGGACGAACCAACGAATGGGCTTGATCCTGCCGGTATTCAGGAGATTCGGGAACTGATCAAACGCATGCCTCTGGAACACGGCATTACCGTTCTGGTTTCCAGCCACTTGCTGAGTGAAGTCGAACAGATGGCAAGTCGCGTTGGTATTATCCGTGAAGGCAAGATGGTGCTTCAGGATACTATCGCAAGTCTGCATAGTCAGACGGGTAGTTCTATCCGGTTAACGGTTTCCGAGCCGGAAGAGGCTATGAAGCTGGCAAAAGAACAGGGACAATTTGGTCATCAACAAGGTGCTGCATTAACGTTCCCTTATATGGATAACAGTTCAGTGGCACTGCTTGTGCGCCGATTAATTGAACAGGATCATGATGTGTATCGTGTAGAGGAACAGCGTCAGTCGCTGGAAGATCTGTTCATGCGGGTCATTGGCGAGGGGGCTTCCATATGACCGGGCGTGCATTATCGTCAGACTGGCTCAAGATTCGGGGGAAGGGGATCTGGTTTCTTGTCTTTCTGGCCCCTCTTGGATTGACAGCGATGCAGGCGCTTAATTTTGGCTTACGGTTGGACTATCTGAAAGAGCAGTATGCAGATAACCTGTGGGGCGGATTATTGGGCAATGTGGTTGTCTTTGTGCCCTTGTCTCTGATGCTGGGAGCAACCATTCTCAGCTCCATGATCGCTAATGTTGAGCATGAACAGGGATCGTGGAAACAGTTGCTCGCGATGCCCATTCCCAGACCAGCCGTGTATTTAGCCAAGTTCCTGCTTGCTTGTGTGCTGCTGGTGATCTCCTGCCTGCTGCTAACCGCAGGAATTGTGGGTCTGGGTCTGATCCTCGGATTCCATGCCAGCGAAATACCTTGGACACATGCGATCAAGCTGGGTCTATTGCCTTTGGCTGGTGCACTTCCGGTGTTGTCACTGGAGTTGTGGCTCACGATGGTTAACAAAAATCAGGCGCTTCCCGTCACGTTGGGCATCGTTCTCGCGATAACGGGTATGTTCTCACTCAGTATCTCACCAATCTTTCCGCTCGCATGGGCACAGATGGCCTGGAATGGGCCTAATCCATACCTGTATGCAGGCATGGGGGCAGGTCTAGGGTTATTAATCCTGTTGCTGGGTATGGTGCATTTTAGCCGGAAGGATGTGGCCTGATATGAGCTTTGCGACAACGTACTTCCGAATCTTGTCCGCTGAACGATTGAAAATGAGCAAATCGCCCATATGGCTCCTGATTCTGCTGAGTCCACTCATTGCGCTGCTCATCGGACTGTTGTCCACGCCATCGGGAAATTGGCAGGTATTGATGACCACGATGGTTTTCCTACACGGATTGTTATTGTTACCGATGCTGACTGGTGTGTTTACGTCCTTTGTCTGCCGTTTCGAACATGCAGGTGGAGGGTGGAAGCAGATGCTGGTTTTACCGCTCACACGTTCAGGTGTATATGCAGGTAAACTGACGATTGTACTCATGCTTCTGGCGGGCACGCAAGTATTGTTGCTGATGTCCATTCTGCTGGCAGGCATGTTTCACGGCATTACGATGCCAGTACCTTGGGGATTCTTGGTAGGCAAACTGCTGCTTGGCTTGCTGGCCTGTATACCCCTGGCTGCCCTGCAGATGTTCGTTTCATTGGTGTGGAGCAGCTTTGCCGCACCGCTCGCACTGAATTTTGCACTGACCATACCGAATATTCTCATTGTAAACTCGGCGACATATGGGCCGTATTATCCATGGGCACAACCAATGATTCTGATGACACCCGTGGACGGTGCAGGTTTCGGAGCCTACAATGTTCCACTGGTCACAATGCTGGCGGTTGTTGGAGGCAGTGCTGTTATTTTCATTGGAATCGGCATGATGTATTTTGCGAAAAAAGAAATCTGAATAATCCGTTACACCCTTGGTTATCGTAAGTCAAAATCCTCTTTAAGCAAAACATGCAAGCTCTATTGTATGTATGCTTCAGGAGGATTTTTTCTAATGTCTGACCCACCCATCATGAATGGTCAGCTCGCTAACGAATCTGAGGAGTCTTATTCAAGGATTTGAAGTGATCTCAGCAATCTAAGGAACCTGAGACATGTTATATCCAATGAAACAACCGTTTGCAGCGTATATGACAGGAGATTATGGGGATTGACGTGTCTGATGTTCCTTAAAATTTAAAAAGGGCACATGGACGCCAAATAAGGTGTCCTGAGTTCTTTAGAAAATTGCTTAGCCATTCGTCAGAATCAGCTGACTTGGAATTGAACTTCAAACTTGTTAGAGGCTTACATTGATCCTTGTATAAATTGTCTGCCTTTGCAGGCACCTCCTAAGTAAATCAAAATTCCAAGTATTACCTCACACATCGTGTGAATTGAATCATAGATTGCAAGCAAAATGAGACGAGAATCTGGTAAAATAAAAAAAGCTGTTTCTAGGCAGGCTTACATGGTTATTCGAGGGTAGGCCCATTTTAGTAAGGGATAATTAATCCCTGCTGTTAGATGAAGATATTGGCTGAGAAAAGAGGGGTAAGCCTTGGATATTAATAAAACGGAAACCCTGAAGCGCATTATTTCTGAGGGAAGTTCTTACCAATCACTGTTTTTTAACCATCCGGATGCCATTTATGTAATGGACATCCATGGAAACTATATTGATGCTAATCCCTCGGTAGAGCGGATATCTGGGTATACACTGGATGACTTGATTCGTATGAATCAGAGTGAGATCTGTCCTCCGGACAGTGAAAATTCACGCAAACAATACATTAAAGAGGTACTGGCTGGACGTTCAGTCAGTAATCCCATTACTTTTTATCATAAAGATGGTTCCCTGAAACAGGCAGAGATAACGTATGTGCCTATAACGGAGGGAAAAGAAGTTGTAGGAATCTATGGCATTGCCAAAGATGTTACCGATATCCTGGAAGTGCAACGTGAGCTTAAGGAGGCACAGGAGAAATATCAGGTGCTGGCTGACCATGCACAAGATCTGATTACAACTTGTGCTATGGATGGCGAGTTGTTATACGTTTCCCCTTCCGTGTACACCTTACTGGGTTATAAGCCGGAGGAAGTCATAGGAAAGTCCTTCAAGGATTATTGTTATTCGGGAGATTATCCGGACCCTATGGATCTTTCCAAGATCGGCAATGGCTGCAAGATGCGTGTGTTGCACAAGAAGGGACATTATATCTGGATGGAGACATTGGCGAAACCTGTTGCTGGAGAGCGTGGCAAGAGTGTCCAGATTGTAAGCATCAGCAGGGATATTACCCAGCATAAGGATGCGGAAAGACGTCTTCGGGAAAGCCGTCAGCGATACAGATCGTTGTTCGAACATAACCCGGCAGCTGTGTATTCATTGAATCTGGAAGGTAAATACAGCGCAGTGAACAGCAAACTGGTGCAAATGTTGGATATTCCGCGCAATAAGCTTATTGGCCAGTCTTTTTTATCCAATCTGGATAAATGCGAAGTGCAATATGGCAAACATTATTTTGACATGGTGAAGCAAGGCGAACCGCAATATTATGAGACCCGAATCGTCAATTCAAGTGGTCGGAAAATTGAAGTATCTGTTACGAATGTGCCCATTATTGTGGATAAGGAAATGGTGGGCGTCTATGGGATCGTGTCCGATATTACCGAGCGCAAGGAATACACGGAACGGATTCAGGAGCTCAGCAAGCAACATGAGCTGATTCTCAACACGGTTACGGAAGGAATATTTGGTTTGGATGCGGATGGAATCACCATGTTTATGAATCCAGCAGCAGCTTCGATGTTCGGTTATGAGGCGAAAGAATTCATTGGAAAAAACTCACATCCCATCATCCATCACACCCGTGCAGACGGAAGTCATTTGCCACAAGAAGAATGCCCGATCCACATGACCGTGTTGGATGGACGGATACGTTCAATCAAGGAAGATGTGTTCTGGCGTAAAGATGGCAGCAGTTTTCTGGTGCAGTATCAGGTGACGCCGATTATTGAACAGGGACAGATTCAGGGCGCGGTGGTTGTATTTAATGATGTGACTGGCGAACGTGAAATTGTACGTGCCAAAGAGACAGCTGAGCTGGCAGCTCAGGCCAAGTCGGAATTTCTGTCGATGGTTAGCCATGAGATCCGGACACCGATGAACGGGATCGTGGGGATGACAGAATTGTTGATCGGTACCGATTTATCGGAAGAACAGCGTGAATACGCCGAGATTATTCGAGACAGCGGCGATGCTCTGCTGAACATCCTTAATGATATTTTGGACTTCAGTAAGCTGGAATCCGGGAAAATGGCACTGGCTTATGAACCATTTGCATTACGCAAGATGTTGGAACAGGTTGCCGAACTGTTTAAACCGCGTGCAGATGAGAAACATCTGGAGATCAGATATCGTCTCAATCCGAGCATCCCTGAGTTCATGGTCGGTGACGCCATACGTATTCGGCAGATTCTGGTGAACTTGGTTGGCAATGCGCTCAAGTTCACAGATCAGGGAAGCATTGAGGTTGCCGTGGATATTATCAAGGGCAGAAAGCCTGAAGACAGTGTTCTTGATTTTGCGGTGCAAGATACGGGAATTGGCATCCCCGCTGACAAGCTGGATCAGTTGTTTCAGTCCTTCTCTCAACTACACCCGGTGATTAACCGGAAGTATGGTGGTACCGGACTGGGACTGGTCATCTCCAAGCGACTCGTGGAGATCATGGGAGGTAGTATCAGTGTCGAGAGCATAGAAGGGGAAGGCTCAACCTTCCGGTTTGCTGTTCCTGCGGCGAGTGTAGATGCTTCAGCAGAGCAGACAGCAAGTCAGTTCCATCATGATCGCACACGTCAGAGTGACAAGGTCGCCATGCGTATTCTGGTGGCGGAGGATCATCCGGTGAACCGGAAGATTTTACGAGAATATCTGGAGAAGCTCGGATACCACGCAGATGTATGTACTAATGGTGTGGAAGCAATTGATGCCATCTCTCAGAATGCTTATGATATTGTCCTGATGGATATTCATATGCCTGTGATGGATGGACTGAAGGCGACAGACCTTTTACACCGCCTAATTCCACAGGATCGCATACCTCCAATCATCGCAGTTACAGGCAATGCCAAACGTGAAGATAAGGAAGCTTGTCTGGAGATTGGTATGCGTGATTTTATTAGCAAACCGGTTATGCTGAGTGAGTTGAAGCGGGTGTTACAGCAGTGGGGGCCAAGGGACGAACCTCAGCTTGCACCAAATTGAACAACTACTCAAATCAATTATGAAATTGATTCATCTGGCTGTGAAAAATAATAAACGCAAACATGCCAATAAGACTCCTCGCATGGAGTGTTATTGGCATGTTTGCGTTGGCAGGCTTTTGAAGTTGAGCTGAAGCATACAACGTGGAGTTGTATACGAATGGCTTATACCAATGTCAGACGATTGATGTTACCTGATAGGATTTCACAGGAATTGTTGAATTTCTCACGTTCCGTTGCATCCAGATTCAATTCGATAATCTCTTGAATACCATTGCCACCGATGATTGCAGGAACACCGACGCAGACGTTATGTTGCTCGTACTCTCCATCCAGAATAGCCGATACGGCGATGATCTTGTGTTCGTCATTAAGGATGGAACGAGTGATATGCGCGAGGGCATTGCCGATTCCGAATTGGGTAGAACCTTTACGGGTAAAGATCTCCCAGCCGGCATCCTTTGTTTTGCGTGCAATATCCTCCAGATCCAGATGTTTGAAGCGCTCCTTGTGCTGATCCATAATGTGCATAATCGGTTTGCCACCGATGGTCACATGGGACCAGGCCACGAACTGGGATTCTCCATGCTCCCCGAGAGCATAACCATGCACACTGCGTGGATCGATGGAGAAGACTTCAGACAGCAGTGTTTTGAGTCGTGAAGAATCAATGGACGTGCCTGTACCGATGACGTGTTCGCGCGGGAGGCCGGATAATTTCCATACCATATAAGTTACTATGTCAACCGGATTAGCAGCGACGACAAAAATCCCGTTAAATCCACTGTTCATGATCGGGACCACGATGTCTTTGGCAATCGACTCCGCTTCCTCCAGAATATCCAGCCGTGTTTGTCCTGGCTTGGGATTCGCCCCGGCAGTTAAGATAATCACATCCATATTGCCACAATCGGCATACGTTCCTGCATATACTTTGGTGCGGTTATGTGTGAAGTCCATACAATGGGAAAAATCCAGTGCCTGTGCTACCGCACGGTCATACGTCCGGTCCACCATCATAATTTCCCTGCATATCGATTGATTAATCATGGAATACGCACAACTCGAACCGACAAGACCCGCCCCGATCACCGCTACTTTGCCTGATTTGCCTAACACTGCCGTTCAGCCCCCATTTAGATTGATATTTATCCGTTACTAATGCGTCCTATGTTAAGTATAGTCCTTTATTTTATGCTGGAATCCACTTCTACGTTACATAAGATAACACATGAAAAAGCTGTGCAGCAATGATATCCGCTATCGCGGGAGCGTATTGGAGTAACGGAGTTAACAAAATTGACATGAATAATTCATAATCATACGATTTGACGGCGTTTGCACCTGTGTATTCGACATGACAGCATTCATGTTCGTTGTCGGATTGGGGGTTATTTGTGCGGATCATATACCTGACAAAACTTCTTAGGAATCCGCAGAAACAGAACAAAACCGCCAAAGGGATTTGCCGAGAAGCTGACGAATACATACGGACAAGCAAAAGATAAGCATACTTGATCCATGAGACAGGTTGCCCCGATCCGATGACGGTTCCATAAAGGAACGCTGAAGCCATAATGTTTTTATCCAAGAATCAATTTCATAACTCACTAAAGGTATTATGAAATTGATTCCCAAAAGACTTCATTCCGGGAGGGAATTAATGATGATTGAAGAAGCAGGAGCAACGACGGAAACGGCCAAGAGCCTGGGCATAGGTGCCAGTACTCTTCGTAAATATGCGGCGGCACTGGAAGAACAGGGATACCGGTTCGAACGGTCCGCCAACAAATCGAGACTATTCAAGTCCGACGACATCGAGTGCATTGAACGCCTGATGACCGAACTCAGAGAGCATAATCTACCCCTGGCTGATGCTGTGGTGACTGTATTGGCTCCAGAAGTACCTGTAGCTGTAGTAGAAGTGGATGTACCGGTGGTGGGAATTGAAGGTCTGTCAGAGACGGAATGTGCAGCGACAGTCATGTCATCTGTACTCCCTGAAGAACCTGAAATAATGGGTAATCTGAGATCCTATGAAGGTCTGGGGCAACTGGTAAGTGAGGTGACCTATGGTGCTGTGGAACAACAGCAGGATGATCGGGTACAGCTGCTGCAACAGCGGGTCGATGAACTGGAGCTGACCCTTCAGCATCTGGCGGAGACACATATGGCGCTTCAGGAACAGATGGAGAAACAGCGTCTATGGATGAACGAGAAGCTGGAAGAGGAGCGGGATCGTGAACTCGTAACCAATCTGCGCAGTTTCCAGGGAAGAAAACGCAAACCCAAAGGAGTATCCCTGCGTATGTTGTTCGGGTTCCTGCCCAAGAAGCATAAGGAAGCTTGAGCAACAGGCATTTACCCATCGTGATTTTGCATTATGGGCCTGATATAATAAGCTCCATACAACATGAAGACTGGCAACGAACTGCTCAGTATAGATAAAGACTGAGTGGATTAGGAAGCTGGCGTGGGAGGATCTGTGGAGCTGCGACGAAGTTGGCAAAGATTGCTCGGACTATGGACGGATCGTCCTCGGCGGAAAGGCGCGACCATTGCTGAGCGTTATACAATACAGGAATTGCTGGGTATGGGGAGCTATGGGCTGACATACCTGTGTACAGATGACCAGAACGGCAGGGAAGTGGCATTGAAGGAGTCCAAACCTAGCAAGGGCAGACTCTCTGCGCACCTGTTGGAGCGGGAGGCGGACGTGATGAGACGTCTGCATCATCCGGCGATCCCTGATCTATTGGATGTGTTCACATCTGGGAGACGAAGTTATATCGTTACCGAGTATATTCGTGGACAGACGCTGGAAGATTGCATATTTGAGCAAGGTCTTCGATATACGGAGCGGGAATGTGTGGAATTGGCAGGTCAACTGCTGGCTCCAGTGGCTCATGTGCATGAGCAGGGATATATTCATGGAGATGTGCGAATTCCCAATGTTATTTTACGTGAAGGGACGGTGCATCTGATTGACTTTGGCCTGGCGAGACGCTTGGGGGAGCCGTTGTTGCCGGAGCTAAAGCGACGTATGCGTGAAGTCCCTGAGCCTGAAGATGAACCGGCTACACCGGATCATGATTTGCAGGATATCGGCCACTTTCTTCTCTTTATGCTGTATTCGGCTTATGAGCCAGAGAAGGGCCGTGAACCCGCCAGCTGGCAGGAGGAACTTAAGCTTACGCCGGAATTGCACCAGATGCTGGAGCGACTCCTTGGACTCCGGCCAAGTTATGAGGGTGGAGCGACGGAGTTACAGGCAGAGATCGAGAAAGTGTTGCTGAGATTACAATGAAATAGCTCTGTAGACCGACCTATACTAGTTATCCGTGACCTCTTCGTATGATATCTGCAGGGGTCTTTTTCCTTTTTGCTGAAAATGCAAAACGTATCAAAACAGTGGGTTAAATGATATAATGGATAACAATTACACGTTGAAGGAGGTGATTCATCTTATGCTTAAAAAACTGGAAGGCGATCATGCCGAATTATTCAAAACATGGTTTCATAGCAAAAAAGACACCATTGTGGATATTGAAGGTAAGCATTATTTAATCAAGCCGCTGGAAAACGTGGTTCAGGAAGAAATAGAAAGTGATCTGGAGCTCAAAGCTTTAATTATGCAAGCCAAAAAAGATATTTCTTCGGGTAGGGTCTACTCTACAGATGATATAATTGACGCAATTGAAAAAGGGAATTTATAGATGTTGATCCAGTGGACACCTTCAGCAAGACAGGCTCTCGCTCAAATCAGAAGTGTTCGTTTTACTCAGCAAAATTGATACATACTTATATAGAAACAATAAAGGGGTGTTCTGCTGGCCGTAAGTACGGCTGGCGAACACCCCTTTATTACATATTCATTTATTGTAGCGTCTAATAAGCTGGTGTGATCATTACTCTTTAAAAGCAGTCGTGAAAGCCGCTTAGCTGGAGCTATATTTTCTGCTTTTGTAATACCCGGAGCCACTGCGGCTGTCCCGGTATTTCACATCTGAAGAAGAATAGCGCTTGTAGGAACGCTTGCCTGAGGAGCTGCTGTGACGTTTATATGAGCGCCTGTCGGAGGAGCTATGACGTTTGCGGTGAGATGAAGATTTGGAATCGATAAGTTTGCCAATAATCTTTTTGAACATGAGCTTTCACCCTTTCGACTTCAACTGTTTTAAGCATATACGTGGCCAGATATGGAGGGGTTTCGATTTTTTCATGGATAATTGTATTCATTGGACAGGAGCTTGGCGTATAATAGGATGTTGCTGATTGCGCGGAATTTTTTATTTTGAGCGTTTAGCGTTACAATAGAGGACAGGATAAGATTTTAACGGACAGGAGCAGTTGTTATGATTACAATAAAGACCAAAGAACAGATTGAATATATGAAAAAAGCCGGAGAAATTCTCGCCGCATGCCATAGAGAAATTGCAAAGATGATTCGTCCAGGCATTACGACACAGGAGATCGACCAGTTTGCAGAAGCTTTTATGAAGAAAAATGGCGCTACGCCGGAACAAAAGGGATATAACGGGTACCAATATGCGACATGTGCGTCGGTTAATGATGTGATCTGTCACGGGTTTCCGGGAAAATATGCACTGAAAGACGGCGATATCGTTACAATCGACATGGTGGTTAATCTGAATGGCTGGCTGGCGGATTCGGCTTGGTCATATGCTGTAGGTGAAGTGACTCCGGAAGCACAACATCTGCTGGATGTAACCAAAAACTCTCTGTACAAAGGCATTGAACTTGCCGTGGTGGGCAACCGGATCGGAGATATCTCCAATGCGATTCAAGTGTATGCAGAAGGTGAAGGTCTGTCGGTTGTGCGCGAGTTTATTGGACACGGCATTGGGGAGAAGATGCATGAGGAACCACAAGTCCCTCACTACGGTCCGCCTCATCGGGGTCCGCGTCTCAAGGAAGGCATGGTTATTACGATCGAACCGATGCTGAATATTGGTACGTTCCGAAGTAAGCTGGATTCAGATGGATGGACTGCTCGTACTTTGGATGGAAGTCTGTCTGCCCAGTATGAACATACGATTGCGATTACGGCGGATGGTCCAGTGATTTTGACAGCACAATAATAGCCAAAAGCAGCTACAATGTGACGATATTTGCATATTTCAAGGCGGCCCACGTTTGTGAACCGCCTGTTTCGGTTTAAACTATTAAGAAGTGATAACACAGAGCCAGTGGTAAGTGATCTCAGCTGACAAGGGTTAACCTTGCGTCCACTTGGCAACAAGGAGGTAATTTTGGTGTCTTTAAATAAACAGATCGTACTTGCTTCTCGTCCCGAAGGTGCCCCATCCAGAGAGAATTTCAAATTCATTGATGCACCTCTTCCTGAACCGGAAGCTGGGCAAGTCCTGGTACGTACATTATATTTGTCGGTTGATCCATACATGCGGGGCCGCATGAAAGATACAAAATCCTATGCTGCACCGTACGCGTTAAATGAAGTGATCAAGGGTGGAGCCATTGGACAGGTTGTGGAATCTTCGGAACCGAATCTGCGCAAAGGTGACCTCGTATCCGGTATGTGGGGCTGGCAGCAATATGCCGCAGTGAATACGGCTGATCTTTCGCTAATTGATACCGAAGAAGCACCAATCACGGCTTACCTGGGTGCGCTGGGCCTGACGGGTCTGACGGCTTATTTTGGTATGGAGGATATCGGCAAACCGAAGGACGGCGAAACGGTTGTTGTATCGGGAGCAGCCGGAGCGGTAGGCATGATTGCAGGTCAGATTGGTAAAATTGTGGGAGCACGCGTGGTTGGTATTGCAGGCTCTGATGAGAAATGCGCTTATTTGAAAGAAAAGCTGGGCTTCGATGTGGTGTTGAATTACAAAAAGGAGCAGGATATGTCAGCGGCCATTGAACGGGCTTGCCCGGACGGTGTAGATGTCTACTTTGACAATGTGGGCGGGGACATCTCGGATGCAGTCTTGCGCCACATCAATCGGAATGCACGTATTCCGTTATGCGGTCAGATCTCGTCCTATAATCTGGAGAAGCCGGATATCGGGATGCGACCACAGACGCTGCTGTTAACAAATACAGCATTAATGAAAGGTTTCCTGCTGGGTGACTATACGAAATCCTTCAAGGAAGGCCGCGCCAAGTTGGCGAAATGGATCAAGGAAGGTCATATCCAGTATGAAGAAAACATTGTGGACGGGTTCGAACAGACGCCGGAAGCATTCATGGGTCTTTTCTCGGGAGATAATCTGGGCAAGCAACTGGTTAAGGTTGCAGATCCTGAATAGATATTGAATGGTTTACATGTACAATTAGGTTGAAAACGAAAAGACACGTTCTGCACACCGAGGGTGCAGCAGAACGTGTCTTTTTTATCTGTAAATCTATGCGTGGTCTATGTAGGTGACTAGTGTTCGGCGACCAGCACTTCTTTGTAGTGTTTGTACATATATACACGCCAGCGTACAATCATGCCAAAAGCCAGCAGGAAGAACAATCCGCCTGTTTGCGGAATACTTACATATCGCTGAATGACTTCATGCAGGATCAGGCGTACGGCCAGCAATCCAAGCAAGATAAATGCAAAGCTGCGAGAACGTGTGGCAAAAATTTCTTCACCTACTCGTTCAAACCGTGTACTGCGAATGAGGGGATAGGAGAAGAGGAACCAACCCACCAGAAACGCAATGAATGCCCAGAGTAGAGGAACATGAGTCTCCGGTACAACAAACATGAGAAATCCTGTGCTCATGCCGAGCGGAGGAATAAGGATTTTACGAATGGTCACCGGTCTGTGACTGGCTTTCATGCGGATGAAGATGGCAAGCAGTGCCATGACAAGCATGCCCACGGTTGCTCCGATTTGCAGGTAGTACGGACTGATTTGAGCCACGTAGAACTCCCTCTTTCTGGAATAATATGTTATCCGGAGATCCGGAACCCAATACGAATTGCCGGAATTTTCAGTTCCTATTATATCACAAACGCAGAAAGCCGATAGAAAGCTTAGTGTATCATATACCCGATATGTATTCACAGGGTGTATTTGAAAATTTTGTATTATTGTGCCCGTTGTAAGGCCGTTTATTCGATTAAGGGGAAATCATGCAATGATTGGACAACAATGGATGTATATCAAGCTTATCGGCTCACATCATAGAGGGTGGCTTGCAGGTAATACAGATTGGTTAGTACATGTGGTCAGCCTCATATGTGCAAGTGTACTAGCTTTTTTGCTGGTTATCTACAGTTACATCTTATGGATGAAATATAGCAGTAGACGCAGGGAAAAGGTTAAGACGGTACTGATGCAGGAATTACTTTCCGAAGATTCGGTGTTACAGCAGTATCTGGGCCAAGGACAAGTGAAAGCTGACTTAATGAATATGAGTGGAGATCAACAGAGTGTTTTGCAGCAGCTGTTATTGCAACGGCTTGCTCAAGGTCCGGAAGAGCACGAGATTCTGCGAGTTCGTCTGTTATCCTGGCAAGTCTTTGGAAGTTCATACCGGTCGGTTCTGAAGACGGGAAAGTGGAGTGAACGGGTCAACACGTTGTTATATATTGAACAGTTTCATATGATAGAGCTTCTGCCCAGGTTAGAGGATATGCTGCGGGTTACTTCCTGTACGCCGCTTGAACGCTTCATCATATTGCGCATATATGCCAGAACCGGTTATTTCAGAATCGTGAAGGAATTGATGCGTGAGCAATATGTATGGTCCGATACGCAGTATCTGCAGATTCTGCTGTTGCTTACCGATTCATCCTGGACTCGTCTGAAGGATCATTTTAAGGATGTACCTTACCAGGTCCAGTCTAATATCGTCCATGCCATTCGTATTCGAGATGACCAGACGGAGGGTGCCGTTGTACTACTGGAGAAGCTCATTCTTGGAGAGGATGCGTTGCTGCGTACCCATGCTTATCAGGCATTGGCTCAAGTGAGCAGAGGTCGCGAAGAGTTGCTGAAGGGGCTGTTGCTGGTATGGAACGCATCTGGTGAGGAAAGGCAACGCTCTGAAAGACTAACCGTGACCCAGCTTATGGGTACTGTTCATGCGGATGCTTTTATTCCTAGACTGAAGGTAATGATGGGTGATCCTTCTTTTCAGATCTGACAGGAAGCGGCGAACTCTCTTGCCCGGTACGAGCAGGGACTTGAAGAGCTCCGGGATACGGCTGTAAACCATCCGGATAGATATGCAAGGCAGATAGCGGAGGAAACGCTGGAAAGGATGCAGTATGGACGAAAGATGGATTGAGATGCTGCGGAGTTTTGTTTTGGCATGTTACGAGGGGATATTTATCTATCTGGTGTTAGCAATTGTGATGTGTAGTGTTCTGGTCGTTGCTGCCGCTCGCACATTGATCCGCCGGAGGGATCTGGACCCGCTGCAATATCATGAGATGTTGGATGAAGAACTGGCTCCTGCAGTATCCCTGCTTGTTCCGGTGCGGAATAGCGAGGATACGATCGTACAGCGAATCAGTTGTCTGCTGGATATGCAGTATGCACGTTATGAGGTTATTATCATTAATGATGGATCAGAGGATGAGACCATGCGGCGTCTAAAAGAAACCTATGATCTGATGCCCATTCGGAGTAAAGTTCATTATTCGGGACTCGGTCAGGAGACGGCTCAGATTAAATGTGTCTACCAATCCAGATTACATCATCGTCTGGTTGTGATCGACAAGGAGTATGGGGGACGAATGGACTCCCTGAATGCCGGTCTGAATATCTCGCAATATCCTTATATCGCCTCTGTTGGACCCAGGACAGTTCTGGAACGGGATGCATTGGTGAAGATTATGAAGCCCGTTATGGATGCTCTCCCAGGAGAAGAGGTCGTTGCTTGTAGTGGACGAGTAGATCTCATGGCCTCCAGAAATACGAATCAAACGGATTTAACCCACAACGGCGCAAGAAGGACGGGCAGTACGTTGTTGGTAATGCAGACCATTGAATACGTGCGTGCTTTTCTGATTAGCGGTGTGGGCCTTGTTCGTTATAATATTAATGTGCTTTTATTTACGTCTGAAGTATTCGGTATATTCAAAAAGAACCGGGTGTTGGAAGTTGGCGGTTACAAGCGCGATGACCAGGTCGCTCACATGGAACTGGTGATGCGGTTACAGAAACATATGAAGCAGATCCGGGAGCGTGGCCGTATTATATATATTCCCGATCCGATCTGCAGGGTAGAAGTACCCGGTACATGGCGTCAGCTGTGCAGACAGCGTATCGGTTGGCACATGCAGCTTGCAAGCAGTCTATGGACTCAGCGGAGCATGATCTTCAATCCGGCCTATGGCTGGATGGGGATGGTATCCATCCCTTATTTTATTTTGATCGAATTGTTGGGGCCTGTGTTGGAACTGGGAGCGATCGTGCTGTTCATTGCAGGCATAGGGCTACAGTGGGTGGATATTAACCTATGCATCATTCTCGTTCTGCTACTGACCCTCTATGGTTCCTTGTTGTCCGCAAGTGTGGTGATGTTCGAAATATGGTGTTCACGCAAGGCATATACGTCCCGAGAGGTGACACGTCTGCTGTTGTATGCATGTACGGAGACATTCTGGTTCAGACCGCTGAATAACATATCCCGTATATATGGCATGTTGCAGGCTATGGGATTGCGGAAGGCAGAGGAAAAGGACAGCAGACATGGATTAGGGTAATCTAACGATCGATCCTGACAATACCTTGGAACAGAGCAAGGAGGAATACGCTTCATGAAAAAAAGTTACAGGCCAGCCACGATGTGGACGTTGGCTTGTTTTACAGTGGTATCGGTGGTGCTGGTTGTCCCATGGATTATGTGGCAATCCCAGGCCCCGGTTTCACTGAACATCATGATTATTGACAAGAGCAGACCGGACTTGTCCTATCAGGGGCACAAGGGGTTGGTTTGGCTTCTGAATCAACAGAAGATTGTACAGCACACAGGGGAATACTACTCGTATGAAGAGGATTATTACGGTTATGATCTTCAGAACGGGCTTCCACGGATGAAGCAACTGCTGCCTGATGAGGTGACAGATACGGATCTGATCTATCTGACGGCGAATCGGAGTAGTCTGTCTGCACAGAAGAGTGAAGGGAAACAAGGCGGAATCTATGAAGGATTAACGATATATGATGTGCAGAAAATCCGCGAGGCTGCGTATAAAGGGGTAACGATTGTTGCCGAATACAGTGCATTGGCAAATACGGCTTCCAAGATGACAAGAGAGCAACTATACCCCATCTTGGGTGTGGACAGCAGTGGATGGCAAGGGAAATCGGTATCTAATCTGCAAAGTATAGAAGAAGTACCCCGTTGGATTCGGACGAACTATGAGCAGCAAGAGAAGAAGAAATGGTCTTATCACGGAGCGGGTATGCTGCTGATCCATATGGATGGACAGGTCATGGTACTGGCGAAAGGTCCGGATGTGAAGACAGGCAATATACAGATTGCATTTACACCGGAAGGTAGTGATTGGAGCGGCATAACCCAGGATATACATTATAGTGGCTGGTTCGATATCATTGTGCCGCAAGAGAAGAACTCCATACTGGCCTGGTATAAGACGGATCTGACGGAGACAGGTGAGCAGAAGCTGGTGGATGCAGGAATTCCTGCGGAATTTGCTGCACTGGTCCGGTACGACGACTATAATCGGTCGTATTACATGGCAGGGTCCTTTGGAGAGATGAAGCATTATTCCTTCTGGCGCCGAATCCGGGGATGGGAGGTCGTCCGGTCCAAACTTACGCCAGATCAGAAAGATATTCCGGACATGTTCTACTGGAAAGTGTACGTGCCCGTGATGAAGCATATTTTGAATGAAGTGCAGGATGGACGGCAGCAATGGCCATAGATAGATTATCGAGAACCGTTTCGATGGAAAAAGGGAAGCCAAAGTCCATTCCACCTTTCGAGAGGAACGGGAGATGTACATAATAGAGAAGTGCGTGTTGTGAGTGGCAAAAGTGTGGTTGAGAGACAGGGCGGATCAAGTAAGGATCAGATTGCCAGGTGAAATGGGACTGGGACTGGGTCGATTGAATACGTTTCAGACCCTTTCCACCATGAACAATGGGAGTTGTAGCTAGATCCGAAACAAGAATTATCCCGCTGCGGCGTACATGTAGTGAGATCTATTAAATGATTCGTATTAGGACACGTATTAAAACAAGTACTAAAGTGTGCATCACGACCAGGGTAAGATCCTTATCTAGAATCGCAACAATGTGTGCACTGAACTGTAGCGTGATCTATACATGAATAGTAATAAAACATGTACTACTATGTGTATTGCGAGCAAGGTAACATCCTTATCTAGTCATGTACCTGCATCCGCTTGATCAATACAATTTGGAGCATGATCGCTCCGTATTTAGAGACCATAACACAATGTGTGTCTGGACTTATGCGCCAATATGATGAGTGGACGAGTGTCTATGGCATCGTGATCTGAAGCACCGTACGTAGCACATTCTAACGAACTCAGCACATCTTATATGTCCTAATTTGGTACGTTGGTAAATGTAACGAATCACAGACACGTTAAATGACGGAATATACTCATTATTTCTGTCCCGCAGCCAGTTTTCTGCGAAATAGGACGTGTGGAGTTCGTTAGTTGTTGTTATTCGCTCTAATCGCCGCTATAGAGTGTCCTCGGTTCGTTAGATTTTGGTCAGAGGACACCGATCATGGCATCACGCAACCGAGGCGCCCCTTTTTCTTTTGTATTAAAAGAAATTGTAAAGAAAGAAATTATAAAGAACACAAGCCGATGAAAGATGAATTCAAAGTGGATGTTAATGTGTTAAAAGTCATTGGCGCAACTATAGCATTATTACTGCCAAATCTATGGGATGTACCAGTACACGGCAATGTAAAAAGGACTGCAGATCCTATGCAGTCCTTTTTCATGATGCAATGCGTGGCTTAACTAGTCCTGGTGAAGATGCCGGAGTCCGTGCAGGAAGGCGGATACGGTCAGACGCAGACTTTCGTCCGGATCAAAGTCCATGCCGAAGCCGCCCTGTGCCTCAATGGAGGCAAATCCATGGCAGAGGCTGCGCAAACCACGAACGGCGTGCAATGCTTCCGCTTCGGTTAGCGGGTAGGGCTGCAAGCTGTGCAGCAGCAACTCCAGTGTGGCTGTGCTGGCCGCGGCGAGCTGTGGCTCTTCGCGGTCCGGTGCATGAAATGAGGCTTCATAGAGCCCAGGGTGCTCGCGAACGAAGCCAATGTATGCCGCAGCGATGGCCTGAATGGCATCATCGCCAGTTCGGTCAGCGATAGCCGCGGTTAATGCGCGGCTAAGCTGTTGCACGGACATCAGCGCCATTTCCTGGCGAAGCCCGGGAAGTCCGCTGATGTGGTTGTAGAGCGACGGCGAGCGCACATCCAGCCGCTGTGCCAACGCGGCCAGTGTCAGCGCCTGAAAGCCGTCGCTGTCAGCAAGCTGGGTGGCAGCGCTGAGCAGAGCGCCGCGATCCAGCCCTTGCCGGGGGCTCATAGTTGCCCCCCGGCAAGATCAAACCGCTGCTGTGCATCAGCGGTTGCCGCGCGCATGGCGGCCGCGGGCTGGCGCAGCATCCGTCCGTGGCCTACAGCCAGCACGGACGGTTCCAGCTCCGCCAGGCGCTTCGCGCTGGCCAGAGCCGCTTCGCGGTTCCACGTCGCCAGCGCGGGGAACGGGAAGAGCGGGCGCACGCGGCCGGATACGGCAAGGCCGCCTTGCAGCTGGTACGCGTCGCCAGCGATGAGCACGCGGCTGCGCGTATCCATGAAGGACATATGCCCCGGCGTATGTCCTGGTGAGGCAACGGCGACCAGTGAACCAATCTGGTCACCGTCATCCAGCAAGTGGTTTGGCTGGGTGCGCACCGCTTTGGGCTTAGGCACGCCGCCGCGTACCGGGGTTTGTGGCTCACCAGGAAGAAGGGAAGTATCACCCGCCAATAGCCGGGCATCCCGTCTGGAGATGAAGACCTCGGCTTGAGGCAGTGCCTCTTTGAGACGATCCAATGCACCAATATGGTCGCTATGCGCGTGAGTCAGAATGATCTTGGTAATGGGCTTTCCAAGGGACTGGGCAGTTGCCAAAATCCCCTTAAGACTGACCGGTATTCCGGCATCAATCAGGGTTAAACCATCTTCCTCTTCAACCAGGTATACGTTCACAGGGAAGAGTCTTGGGAAAAAAGTAACTTGAACGACATCAAATTCTCGGGTAATACGCATCGTTAAACCCTCCTAAAAACTAATGGTATTAGTATAATAACTAATGGGATTAGTTTTAGCAATACCTGTTGTTTAATTTATTCAAATAAAAAAAATTTAAAATAATGATGCACTTTACAAAAAAAGCGTTTTCAAATTGGGGATTACCGATTATAATAATCACGTAAGCCCTTTCATATGTCTATCTTATTGGAGCCCTTCGCGTAGCGGAAGGCTCACTTTTTTGTTCTTTTTGGATTAAAATGAAGACGGGATGTTCATCCTAGCTTAATTGTGTTGATGAGCTGTAAGTATTGGTATAACAGGAAAAATCACGTTTGATCTCCACGCTGGGTGAAAGTTGACAAACATAACTGTTATTCATATAATGACAGTTATACTTACCTTGAGTTGGAGTTCATCGGTGTTGTAAGCCGGGAAGGAGTAAGTTATGAACAGTGAATTTACCATAGCGGTGCATTGTCTTGTTTTTCTGTCGATGAGAGATGAGTGTATGGCCAATAGTGAAGATTTGTCCCAGAGTGTGGGTACACACCCGGCCAGAGTCCGTAAGGTACTTAGTGTTCTGCGCAAGCATGGTTACCTGACGACCAAGGAAGGTGCTCATGGTGGGTACTTGCTTAGCCGTCCGAGTGAAGAGATCAAGCTTGGAGAATTGTACAGACTGGTAGCTGGTGGTTCACTCGGTCCCAACTGGTGCTCAGGGGAGTCCGGTTCATCATGCGTGGTATCTTCCAATATGCAGGATGTGATGGGGAACATTTATAATGGTGGCGAAGAGGCGCTCAGCGCTTATTTTGATCGTATATCCATTCAGGATGTGAAAGAACGCATAGGTCATGGGGAAACGTTAAACTTATCGCTGAAGGGATTATCTGCAAAGGAGAAGTCCTGACGGAGTCCACAACGAATGGTCCTCCATGAATAGGGTCTTGGTTTAGTCAGGCATGGTGGACAAGTTACGGCATGGGCGTATGCTCCGGTGAAAGATCCATTGATGTTCTCAAGCGATTCCGGGCATAACCTGAACACAGATGAGGAGAGATCGTCTGCGCTGATGTTATTTTCGGAAGGAAAATCCCTGGTAGAGTAAACTTCGAGATCACCTTGCGAAAGTAAAAGAAGTATAAACAAACTAGATTCTGGGGAGTGGAACACATGTCAGGCATTGAAAAAAATGAAACACTTCGCGTTATTAGCGAACGCCATGCTGTCAAAAAGTACGAAAAAGGTTTTGAATTGCCTGAAGCTGATCTCAATGCGATTCTGACAGCAGCTGCGGAAGCACCATCTTCATGGAACCTGCAACACTGGAGATTCCTCGTGATTGAATCCGAAGCAGACAAAGCGAAATTGCTGCCAGTTGCTTACGGTCAAAGTCAGATCGTGGAAAGTTCGGTTACGATTGCTGTTCTTGGAGATTTGGAAGCAAACCGTAACACCGTAATCTACGATCAAGCTGTTGAAGCAGGCGCACTGACTGCTGAGGTTCGTGACGCATTGGTTGGACAGATCAACGGTGCTTACCAAAGCCCGCAAATCGCTCGCGATGAAGCGATCCGCAATGCATCTTTTGCTTCCCAAAATATTATGATTGCTGCACGCTCCCTGGGTTACGATACATGTCCAATCGGTGGATATAATCCACAAAAACTGATGGAAACATTCAACATTCCTGCACGATTTGTGCCAACGTTGTTGATTACTGTAGGTAAAGCTGCACAGCCAGCTCGCCCATCAGGACGTTTACCGTTGTCTGAGGTAGTTGTTAAAGGTTCTTTCTAAGTTAGAAAGTTAAATCTGATGATTGCATCAGTGATATAGGTATAATACAAACGGCCGCACTTTCCTGTTGAGGGAAGGTGCGGCTGTTTGGCATACTGCTTCCACCAAGGAAGTATTACTTCTCAGGTGTTTCCGGGATTTGTGGTGCATGGAACGATTCCATGTACTCGATTGCGTTATACATCATCACTGCTGCTTCGGCGCGAGTAATCGTTTGTTTGGGATTGAAGTTTCCGTCGGCATCCAGTTCATTGATTTTGAGAACGAGTGAACGCTGAATGGCACCTTGATACTCTGGCGTCAGCTCCTGTTCGTCGGTAATGTCCACAGGTTTGATATTAATCATCGGCAGACCGCCTTTGGCTTCGATGCCTTGCATCAGGAACAGTGTGAATTGTTCACGAGTAAGCGGTTTGGACGGATCGATACCCTGTGACATCTGAATGCCATTATATTGTGCGCGGATAAATGCATCACTGTACCATACGCCATCTTTTACAGCAGAGAAGTAGTCACTTGGTACCGGCATTTTGATAAAACGAATCGTGTCCAGATTCAGATTCAGGCCGTCCGCAATCAGTTGAATGCCCTGAGCGGTATTTAACTCCAGTTCAGGTTTGAACAAGCTGTCACTCACACCTTTGATGAAGCCATCTTTATGGAGAGATTCGATTTTGTCTGCGCCTGCGATACCTTGAATATCCGTGAATTGGGCCTGCGCAGCGTTGATCGGGCCTGCACTTAGAGACAGCGTGAGCAGAGCTCCCGCAGTTAATGTAGCAAGTATATTTTTTTTCATGATAGGTTCGCCTCACTTTTCCAGGGATGATCCCTTTATATAAAAGTTATTTGCCCCTATAGACGACCCTTCTGTTCAAAAGGTTGCTGCAATTTTCCAACTGAAATTCATAATCATCTGGATAGGGCTAAGAGAAGGCATTGTCTCTAACCTTTGGATTTATTTCGATAATCGGTGGGTGAACGTCCCATCATTTTGCTGAACAGACGGGAGAAGTAGTACGGATCTTTGAATCCAAGCTCGGAGCTGATCTGCTTCACGGTCCAATCGGTAAAATCCAGATAGCGGCAGGAATGCTGAATCTTCAGCCGCAGGAAATAATCGATGGGCGAATGCCCCGTAGCTTGCTTGAATAACTGAGAGTAATGAGGGACAGACAGCCGCGCGTGAGCCGCCAGTTCCTTGAGGGTGATTCCATTCTCCAGGTGCTCCAGCATATATTGAACGGATTGTTCGGCCGCACGTTTGCTGCTCACGATCCCACCATCTGACCCTGTCGTCTCCGGTCCATAAGCGAGCATGCCCAGCATATAGCCAATAATCTGGGAGGCATACGTCATCGTCTGCATGGAGTAACCCGTCTCAAGTGCGCCGTAACATTCATGGAACAGCTCAAGCCATTTTTGAGCCTTGGCCGGTGGCATGGTAGTAATATGATGAGTTAACAAGGGTTCTATGTAGTCTAAAGCGTGTTCCCCACGCAGATGAATCCAGAAGATGCTCCATGGTTCAGCTGCGTTGGCTCCGTACACATGAGGGACATGTGCAGGTAATATAACGAGGTTTCCCGGGCTGACATCATAAGTCTTGCTGCCATCCATCGTATACCAGCCTGTGCCTTGGGCACAGTACATCAGAATGTGTGATTCACAACCATCGGGACGATCACGGTAATGATGCTCCGCCTCGTGAAAGTAACCGATATCGGTAACATATAATCCGGACGTGACCGGATAAGCTGCGGTTTCTTGCAGCAGGGAGTCCGGCAGCACAATGAGTTTTTGCATACGAAATCCGTCAGATTTACGCAGTAGGGGGGGGCTGTTGTTAGGTCTCATACTTTGTATTATGGTGAGAGGTGATAAGGGAGTCAATGCCAGATATGAGATCGCTCACTGGGGTTGTTCTCGATTTAGAAAGCCACGTTACAGGAAGTGAAGCAGTTGCTCGTGAATTGGGTAAGTACATACCAGTGGGAAGAATCAGAACAGTGAATATACAGGATAAGGGAGAGATTTAGATATGGAGCCAGTCAAAACACAGGAAACGCTTTTCTACACAGGTACGTATGCGTCAGCGGATGAACCCGGAATATTCCTATGTGCGTTGAATGCGGATACAGGAGAGATGCGAATCGTCAATCACATGGATGGTGTGGATAATCCGTCTTATCTGGCGCTAAGCCCGGATGGAAACTGTCTGTATGTGGCGAGTGAAACGGACGAGGGAGAGGTGTTGGTCTATCGGAGAGATGCGGCAACAAGTGAGCTGCACCTGATGGATCGAAAACAGACCAGAGGGGCTTCTCCATGTTATGTGTCTATCTCCAAGGATGGTCAGTGGGTGTTCTCATCCAACTATAGCAGCGGCAGTGTCAATGTATTCCCGGTTGGCGATCAGGGGACGCTTGGTGAGATGAGTGCATGGGTGGAGCACACGGGAAGTGGAATCAACGAAGAACGCCAGGAAGGGCCGCATGCACACTCCATTCAACCCGATCCGTCCGGGCAGTATGCTGTCGTATGTGACCTCGGTCTGGATCAGATCATTGTGTATCGGTTGGAAGAGGGACGTCTGGTTACCCATCGTGAGATGGATCAGCCACCAGGCGCAGGGCCAAGGCATCTTGTGTTCCATCCCAACTCGAAGTGGGCTTATGTGATCAACGAATTGGACAATACGGTTACGGCATTCCTGTACGATGAGCGCAGAGGGGAGTTCACTACGGTGCAGCACATTTCCACACTTCCAGAAGGGCATAAAGGAGAGGGTACGGCTGCAGACATCCGTGTATCTCCATGTGGACGTTTCCTGTATGCATCCAATCGGGGAGATGACAGCATCGTGCTCTATCATATTGACCAGGAGAGCGGTAAGTTGGAAGCCGTAGAGTGGACGTCCACGATTGGGCAGACACCGCGTAACTTTAATATTTTGCCAGGTGGGATTCTGGTCGTGGCGAATCAGGACAGCAATAACCTCGTAGGTTTCCAGATCAGTGAAGAAGACGGACGCCTGACGCATAACGGGTTCAAGCTGGAACTGCCTCGTCCGGTATGTATTGCTCCTGTGGTATAAAAGTTGTAATACGGTGAAGTGAACGTGGAATATTACATCTAAAGAGTGGTCTATAAGCTGTAAAATCATGGAGAACACATGGTTTTACAGCTTTTTTAGTCTTTTATGCGAACATGGGAATCGTCCCATATCCGTGAGTCAGTTGATTGCGACTCCAGTCGACTGAAGCAATCGAAGAACGGGCAACGGCTAGCCAAAGGATAAATCCTTTGGCTTTTTTCATGTACCACCATCCAATTACTAAATTAGACCTATAGATGGAATTATATGTTTAATTTAAAATAAATATATTAAAGCGCTTACATAAAAAGATGGCGCTACAAGGGCATCGGGCTTACCAAACCAATTGGGGAGGCAATTGTTTATGGGGAATCGATCATCATTGTGGAAGCGCACATTACGTACAGTCGGAGTATCGTTACTGAGTTCAGCGTTACTGGTTACTTCGCTTGGCCTTGGTAACACGCCGGTAACACATGCAGCGGGAGCACGGCAGATGGAATATCTGGATCGCGGTGTGGTGGCTGTGAAGACCGGGGCAGGTGTGTTTGTCAGTTGGCGGCTTCTGGGAACGGAAGGATCGAATGTATCGTTTAACGTCTATCGAGATGGAACCAAGGTGAACGCTACGCCCATAACAAATAGCACCAACCTTCAGGATGCAAGCGGGACAAGCAGTTCCAAATATACAGTTCGCGCTGTCGTCAGTGGAACGGAGCAGGCTGCTTCAGCGGTAGCAAGCGTATGGGGCAATAACTATCTATCTGTACCGCTCAGTGTACCCGCAGGTGGGACAACACCC
Source organism: Paenibacillus sp. FSL H3-0457 (assembly GCF_037981725.1). Lineage (NCBI taxonomy): Bacteria > Bacillati > Bacillota > Bacilli > Caryophanales > Paenibacillaceae > Paenibacillus > Paenibacillus sp. FSL H3-0457. Next base: position 568,435 of record NZ_CP150283.1, read on the forward strand.
GATGGAGTAGCCTACACCTACAGTGCCAATGATGCCAGCGCAGGTGACCTGGATGGTGATGGTGAGTATGAATTGATTGTGAAGTGGGACCCTTCCAACTCCAAGGATAACTCCCAGAGTGGTTATACCGGGGAAGTGTTTATCGATGCCTACAAATTAAACGGGACACGCCTCTGGCGGATTAGTCTGGGCAAAAACATCCGTGCCGGCGCTCATTACACCCAGTTCATGGTGTATGATCTCGACGGTGACGGCAAAGCCGAAGTTGCGATGAAAACAGCCGATGGCACCAAGGATGGCACTGGCGTGGTCATCGGGGATGCAAGCAAGGATTACCGCAATTCCAGCGGTTATGTGTTGTCTGGTCCCGAATTCCTGACGGTTTTCAATGGGCAGACTGGCAAAGCGCTCTCCACGGTGAACTACGAACCGGCGCGTGGCAATGTATCCAGTTGGGGGGATAACTACGGCAATCGGGTGGACCGATTCCTTGCCGCCATTGCTTATCTGGATGGAGAGCGCCCAAGTCTGGTCATGGCGCGTGGGTACTACACCCGCACAGTGCTCGTGGCTTATAACTGGCGGAATGGACAGCTGACCAAACAATGGACATTTGATTCCAATACCTCCGGTAACTCGGGTTATGCCGGGCAGGGCAATCATAATCTGAGTGTGGCGGACGTAGACGGAGATGGGAAAGACGAGATCGTTTATGGTGCCATGGCAGTGGATGATAACGGCAAAGGATTGTACACAACAGGACTTCATCATGGCGATGCCATGCATCTGAGTGACCTCGACCCGGACCGCCCTGGACTTGAGGTATTTCAGGTTCATGAGACACCGTCCAATGCCGGCGTTGAGTTCCGTGACGCAGGTACAGGCCAGTTAATCTGGGGAGTCAAAACAACAAAGGATATTGGACGTGGCATGGCGGCAGATATCGATCCAAGATATAAAGGCGCTGAAGTATGGGCAGACGGCAGTCTGTACACAGCCAAAGGGCAGAAACTCGGGACAACCTTGCCGTCCTCCACGAATTTTGGCATCTGGTGGGATGGGGATCTGCTCCGTGAACTGCTGGACAGCAACCGAATCGATAAGTGGAACTATGCTAACAGCACAACGATGAACCTGCTCACCGCTTCCGGCGTATCTTCCAATAACGGAACCAAGTCTACGCCGAATCTGCAGGCCGATCTGTTCGGGGACTGGAGAGAAGAAGTGGTATGGCGGACGAATGACAGCTCAGCACTGCGGATCTATACCACTACAGCAGTTACGGACAAACGCATCTATACGCTGATGCATGATCCAGTGTACCGTCTTGGCGTCGCTTGGCAAAATGTAGCCTACAATCAACCGCCACACACCGGTTTTTATCTGGGAGAAGGCATGAGCACACCACCGGTACCCAATATCCGGTATGCGGGCAGATGAGGAATGGATAAGGTGTGGCCGTCCAATTCCGTTTATGTTTACAATAGCCAGCGAAGTATGGGATTCGCTGAAGGGAGCAACGGACGCTGGTTCGTTGTTCCTCTTTTTTTTGCCAATAGGCCAGAAATCCGGTAAAAATCGGAAAAAACGTTTGACAGGTATATAGACTGCCTTTATTATACGTATATAACTTACTAAACAGGTAGGAATAATAAAAATGAATCTGTTTTCATTGTGAAAACGGTCATTTACAGACAGATGCAACCATGCAACCTGAACAGAATAACGTTCTCACCGTATAGACGGAGGAACACCGCAGCGCATCCTTTCCAGATGGAGCATGCACGGCCTTAAGCCGGCATGACTTTATGGGGAGAAGTGCGCGGGGGTTCCTCCGTCTTCTTGTTTTTTACGGGGCGTTTGATCCTGTTCAGCCGGCCTGAGGTAGTCATGCAGATCTATATCGGGGGAGTGTTATTTATGAAAAAGAGAATTCATAAGGGTATTTTGGTTGGTCTGGCACTAGTATTAACAGGAGTTCTGGCAGCATGCGGATCGGATAGCGGCGGGTCCAGTGCGGCAGGAACATCGGGGGGAGCGGAAGGCGGCACAGAAGGGGCCAAGGCCATCGAACTGCTGAATGTTTCCTACGATCCAACGCGGGAACTCTATGAGCAATATAACAAAGCGTTTGCAGCGCATTGGTTGAAAGAGAAAGGCCAGGAAGTGACCATCAAGCAGTCCCATGGGGGATCGGGTAAACAGAGTCGTTCTGTTATTGACGGACTGGATGCAGACGTGGTGACGCTGGCATTGGGATACGATATTGATGCGATTGAAGATAAAGGTCTGATTAATGAAGGCTGGCAGGATAAATACGAGCATAACAGCTCTCCGTATACTTCTACGATTGTCTTCCTTGTACGTAAGGGTAATCCAAAGGGCATCAAGGACTGGGATGATCTGATCAAAGGGGATACGCAAGTCATCACACCAAATCCTAAAACGTCCGGCGGGGCGCGTTGGAATTACTTGGCGGCATGGGGATATGCCCTTAAGCATAATAACAATGATGAAGAGAAGGCGAAGGAATTTGTTGGTGAATTGTTCAAACATGCGCCTGTGCTGGATTCGGGTGCTCGCGGGTCTACGACAACGTTTGTTGAACGTGGCATCGGTGATGTGTTGCTTGCCTGGGAAAATGAAGCTTTCCTATCGGTAAAAGAGCTGGGTCCGGACAAATTCGATATTGTCGTGCCTTCGGTTAGTATCTTGGCTGAACCACCAGTTGCGATTGTGGACAAAAATGCAGACAAAAAAGGAAGCCGCGACGTGGCGGATGCCTATCTGAAATATTTGTACAGTGAAGAAGGACAGACGATTGCTGCTGAAAATTATTACCGCCCAACGCTGGACAGCGTGGAGGAAAAATTCAAGGATCAGTTCCCGGCACTTGAGCTGTTCACGTTGAAAGATGTATTCGGCACATGGCGGGATACTCAGGCCAAACATTTTAATGACGGTGGCATCTTCGACCAGATCTATGTTCCAGGCAGCTAAGTTTGCTCTGTTCAATGAACACCCGATCAATCGCGCTGTGAGCGGCCAACCAGCCTTACCGGCTGAAGGCAGAGAGGATGAACGTGCATGAGCAAGGTGGTTGTGGCGCGGAGACGCACATTGCCGGGATTTGGATTAACGATGGGTTACAGTGTGTTCTACCTGAGCCTGGTTGTACTTATTCCACTGGCTGCGCTGTTATTTAACTCAACAGGACTGACGTGGGCAACCATGATTGAGGTTGCGACCAATCCCAGGGTGCTGGCTTCCTTCCAGGTCAGCTTCCTGACCGCAGGTGCAGCGGCGCTGATTGATCTCGTGCTGGGGTTACTCCTGGCATGGGTGCTTGTTCGGTATGAATTCCCTGGCAAAAGGCTGTTTGATGCGGTCATTGATCTGCCTTTTGCCTTGCCGACAGCGGTAGCAGGGGTTGCTCTTACGGCGATCTATGCCGGCAATGGCTGGATTGGGCAGTTTGTAGAGCCTTTGGGCATCAAGCTCGCCTATTCACAGGCCGGGATTACGCTGGCGCTGATGTTTATCGGAATTCCGTTTGTAGTTCGCACGGTGCAACCGGTGCTGGAGGAGCTGGAAGCTGAGGTGGAAGAGGCGGCTGCCACACTGGGGGCAGGAAGATGGCGGATATTCCGCACGATTCTGTTGCCAGATCTGATTCCACCGTTGCTGACCGGGTTTGCTCTGGCATTTGCCCGGGGTATTGGCGAATATGGCTCGGTTGTATTTATCTCAGGTAATATGCCGATGAAAACGGAGATTGCTCCCTTGCTGATCATGGCCAAGCTGGAGCAGTTCGATTATGCAGGCGCTACAGCTGTAGCTTTGCTGTTGCTTCTGGTTTCTTTCATCCTGCTGCTGATCATTAATTCCTTGCAACGTTGGAGCCGGAAGGCGGGCAGAGCATGACGATGAAGCATGATGGAATATGGATATTAAAAGACGTCACTCACCCAAACCAAAGGAGGTGCAGCATATGGCGGGTTCTGTCCCACTAAGCCCTGTTCCACCCGTAAAGACCGGGCGTGGAACTAACCGTGCAACAACGGAAGCTCCATGGGTCAAATGGTTGTTGATTGGACTGGCAAGCCTGGTACTCATATGGCTGCTTATTTTGCCACTGGCCATTGTGCTCATGGAGGCGTTGAAGCAAGGCTGGGGTGTGTACATCGCTGCTCTTACCGAGCCGGATGCCATGTCTGCACTGAAACTCACGTTATTGGTTGCGGCGATTACCGTACCGCTGAATACCATATTTGGTGTGGCTGCTGCATGGGTCATTACCAAGTTTCAGTTCAAGGGCAAGGGACTTATGATCACCCTGATTGATCTTCCTTTTTCAATATCGCCTGTGGTGGGCGGGTTGATCTTTGTATTAGTCTTTGGTTCGAATGGGTGGTTAGGGCCGTGGCTGTCCGAACATGATATCAAAATCATTTTTGCGTTGCCAGGTATTGTCATTGCAACGTTGTTTATTACCTTCCCGTTCGTAGCGAGGGAGTTGATTCCACTGATGGAGGACCAGGGAACCCGGGAAGAAGAAGCGGCGGTTACGCTAGGTGCTTCCGGGTGGCGAATCTTCTGGAGTGTAACCTTGCCCAACATCAAATGGGGGCTGCTGTACGGCATTATTCTGTGTAATGCGCGTGCCATGGGCGAGTTCGGAGCAGTATCTGTGGTGTCTGGACATATCCGCGGGGAGACGAATACGCTGCCGCTACATGTCGAGATTTTGTATAACGAATATCAATTCTCAGCTTCATTTGCCGTAGCTTCCCTGCTCCTGATTCTGGCTCTTGCCACGTTGCTGCTCAAGAGCTGGCTTGGACACAAAGCCGTTTCAGAAAAGTGATTATGAGAAGAAGAAAATACAGATTGACAGCTACTGGAAGCCCTGCTAATGTATAAACCAAGTATATAGGTTGGATAAGAATGATTTATAAATCCGTTGGATGACAGCGTACTTAGGAATATGGCGGGCAATAGCCCGAGAAGAGGAGGCGGCTCTATGGCTAAGCCGTTAAAAGTGGATGAGGTATGGTTGGACCGAATTGCCGGACAGCTGAATGACATGGAGTTTGGTTCATTGCATATCGTGGTGCACGAAGGTCAGATTGTGCAGATGGAGCGGACCGAACGCAAGCGTTTTGAAAACACGCCCTCAGGCAGCGCCTCCAAATCCGGAAGCACGGCACGAAGCAGTTCAGCCCGTTCACTACGCGGATCAAATGCGAGTGCGAAGGGATAGAGAGTGACGTGAGGGAAGCGAAGATAGGTGCATAGGAACACATGTAAAATCCAGAAACTCATGGGAAATGCATGTTCCAAACCCTCCTACCTATTGGGCACGACTTGTCTCCATATGCTCCTTATACCAATGATTCGCTTCAAGCAGCACCTGTTGCCCACCTGCATCCATGAATTCTTCCACAAAGGTATCGAAATACCCCACAGGCTGATCGCCAGTGATGATGGAGATGTACGCTCTGTCTCTCATGCGAATCAATTCAGATGAATATTGAATCAGGGCAGGGGTTGCAACCTCCAGGCGATTATAGATACCATTCTCCGTCAACCCTGCAGATGCAGCCCACTGTTCACGTTTATCCGAGGGTGTACCTGGAACCGTCATGCCGATACTTGAGCCGATCATATTAATATAATTCTCCATTCTGTTGTATGGGTAAAGTAAATGGAACGAGCTTGAATCTTCAGCGCTCCAATTCCAGTGTTTTCCTGGAAGGCCATACTCCATTTTGATCTGCTCCTCCGGATCGGGGTTGGCACTTACATAATCGAGTATCTCCAAAATTTTCTCCAGTTTTCCCGGCTCCTTTGCAGCCTCAGCTCCTATAGCAATAAAATTCATCAGCAGATTGTTCCCTTTTGAACCGCTATGTCCATCAGGACCAATAACAGGAGAACCAAATACAACCTCTGCAGTTGCGTTTTTCTGTAACAGCTCATTAACATTGAACGAGGCTCCCACGGGGGTTTCTTGGCCATTTTCATTAAGGACACTGTAGTCTCCCTCTTGATTCCAATGATAATAGTTGCCCATCGAGGTCATCCCAATTTTTCCATTAATAAAAGCATGGGATAGATGTTTATAGCCGCCTTTATTTTCGCCGGTTATGAACTCAGGGTCGATAATCCCGTCCCGATACCACTTTTGCATATAAGTCAGGGCTTTTTTCATCTCAGGCTCCAAAGCGCCGATCACGAGTTGGTTGTTTTTTTCATTAAAATACAGTTGCTCGGTGAAAACGGACTGTCCAAAAGCGCCAAACACCACATTTAAGCCCTCTCTGGATAGGCCATACGTATCCTGTTTACCATTTCCGTCCGGATCATCTTTGGCAAAAGCATACATAACCGTTTCAAATTCATCTAATGTCTTTGGCACCTCCAGACCAAGCTGCTTAAGCCAGTCCTCTCGGTATACAACAGGGGTTCGATAGATGTTGGTCTGATTAATAGCCGGAATTCCATATAAGCCACCGTTTATTTTTCCATACTCTAAATAACGTGAATCATAATCGCGAATTCGCTGTACGATATTTGGCGCATATTGTTCAAGAACTTCCGGGGGAATTTCCGCTAAGACCCCTTGCATTTGATACTTAAGCAGATCATGCGGTTGTCTGATCCGGAACAGATCGGGTATTTTCCCTTGAGCAAGCTCCAGGTCCAGCAGTTCCTCGTATCGCTTGTTCTCAAGATTCCACACCTCCAGATCGACATCAAACCGATCCTCAATATAGGTAATCATCTCGGCGTCTTCAGGAACAGGGATATTTTGATGCATGGTCCAGGATATCGTATACTGCGGTGCTGTATCCTTCTCAGCGCTTGCTAGATGGTCTTGCTGTTGCACTTGTGCTGTTTCTCTTCCTAAAAAGGTACACCCACTTGTAAATACGATAAGGAGGAGCATTGCGGAATATAGACATAACTTTCTTGAAAGGTTGATGTTCATAGCAGTTCCTTTCCTGATTTCAAATTCTATATAGGTTTAATCAAAGAATATTTACACGGACACTCCGATGACAGAACAACCTTCCGATCGCTGTTATTCCCAGATTTCTTTTGATCCCTTCTCTAAAGGGAGAAATCCGGGAATAGCGTATGCTTCCGAAGTAGCTTTCTTTCAGAAAGCTTTTAGGCGAACGCTTCGCTTCTTCAGGTTCTTTCTGTCCTCTCCGTTTTTGTGTAAATGTTAAATTGATCCTATATAGATCCCTGCTCCATTAGATTGCGCATGAAGTTTTTTGGCGTACAGCCGTGGATTTCTTTGAACTTCTTAATGAAATAAGCAGGGGTTCGGTAACCGACAGTACTTGCGACCTGCTCAACTGTGATTTCACGCTGTGTCATGAGTTCCCGTGCGCGTTCCATTCTCTGATTCGTAACATATTCGGAATAAACAATCCCGGTTTCTTCCTTGAAAAGTTTACTGAGATATTTAGGGCTGATGAATACTCGCTCTGAGACATGATCCAGCGTGAGATCGCCTGATAAGTGCTCGTGAATATAGGCTTTGACAGCCGAGATGGTATCCACACTTCGTACCTCGCTTCGCTTCTCCATCTGCATCACAAATTCGGTCACGAGATGAATCATCCATTCCGAATAGCGGTTGATATTGTAGAACAATGAAAATTGCTTGTACATATTCAATGAGCTCGCCTCGGTGGGTTGCAGGCGCACCTGATTAATACACTCAGCGTAAATAGATACCGTTTTTAATAAGATGATCCGACTGTATTCGGCTGAATAGGGGCCTTCTGTTATTGTCGCGACCAATTCCTGAATGGCCTGAACCGTACCTTGCACATCCCGAGTTTGCAATTTCTTTTCAAAGTTTACGAGGTATGACTCCGGGATCTCCAGACTGCTGGCTTCCCTGTTCAGAAGATCAAGATCCTGAATGGCAGACTGATCGGGAAAGAAGTAGCTGTATCGAATCAGGGTATTCGCCTGATGATAGCTTGTGTGAATCTTCGTGAAGTGCTCTACCCATCCGCCTAACGATAGTACAAATTCCAGACCAAATCTGCTGCTCGCCTCAGCGTGAATAAAGTCTACAATGTGATCAGAGAGCGGTTCTTCGGGTTGGTTGGTACAGATGATTACGGCTATTTTGTGATCCTGCAATTCCTCTGCCAGCAGTTGAGTTCCATCCATTTCTGCGATCTCCAGTTGCTGGATCATCGTATACAACGTATGCTGCAACTGTCGTGGCTGCAGATCCTTCCACTTCTCATTAACAGGGTCAATGACGATGCAACGGAAGCGAGAGTAGGCCATTGAAATGTGAATAGACTGGAGCTGTTCCGTAAGTTCCTCGGGTGTAAATCGGTTATTTAACATATTGAGCATGATACTATGCTTAATCATTCTGTGATTGGCCTGTAAAGTTTCTTCAAGACTATCAACTTTATTGGACAGACTGTTAAACGTTGTATCGATGAACCGATATTCGTCCTGCTTTAAGCTGGTTGGGCTATCCATCCGGCTCTTGATGTTATTCATGATTCGTTTAAGAGGACTATAGTTGGCCCTGGTAAAGATGGACGACATCGCTATTCCAACCGCAACAGCCAATAAACCGAGAAGAACCGAAATCTCCTTCAAGCTATCCAATTTATAATAGAAGCTTTCATTAGGTGTGGTTGTGTAGATTCTCCATGCATTTCCTTTAAATTGATCTTGGGTAACAACATGAGAGTCATAGTTAAATACAGGTGTGAAGCTCTCATCTGAAGTATGAAAGGTGAGCAGCGACTGCGTCAGATTCTCCTCCGTGGAGCTACCTATCAACGTTTTGTCCGCGGCAGATATGACGGTTCCGTCCTGATCGATGATTAATGTATTTGCATAGTCAGCAGGGAGCATATTTTTAATGATCTGACTGATCGCTGATTCTTTGATATCAATCGCAATCATGGCCTTACTGTCTTGTCCAGACGATTGAAACGGGTAACTATGGACATAGGAAATTAGAGGACTCATCTTGCCTTGTTCCCGTGATTCGATATAAGCATCCTGAGGCACCATGCGAGTCTTCATCCATAAGGAGCTTTCTGGAGTCTCTTTCATCGCAGTAATCCAATCCGTCGTATGATCCACACTCGAAGGCGTGTCCTCATAGAGCAATAGCCCATATACAGATGAGACGATGAAGTGGTTCTTCGTATCGTACACATGAATAGCTTCAATGAGATCGGAGTAATTTTGCACCATATTTTTGAGGGACTGTTCGATGTCCAGGATTTTGCTATGGTTTCCTTTTAAGCTATCTAAATCGATACTAGCGGCGTTACCGAGTGCCAGGGATAGATAGACCTGATTCACCTTCTGGATAACGGAGCTCTCAATAGTATTGACAGTGCTTTTCAGTGACAGCTGATTATTGATTCGAATCTCTTTGCTGTATTGATGGGAGAAGAAGAGGTATAGAATGGAGCCGAAAAGAAGCGCAATGACAAGAACAACAGCAAGGTAGGAAAGAACCATCTTGGATCTTACAGTTTGAAATGGCTTATGCATTCTTTTTCCCCCTTCATGTCTCTTTTCTAAACAACTTCATCATTATATAGCAGGCCGAGGACTAGAAATCATGTTGATCGAAATTTAACAAACTCCCACTCCATAATTTACTTTCAGTTAATAAAGCGTTTACAAAAGTAGGTATTTTAATTGATAAATGTAGTATCTAACTCCATTTTTCTTGGCATATAAGCTCCGGAACGTACGATTTTGATATAAAACGGAATTTGTTCTATAGATGCGAAACGCTCCCTAATGCTACAGTAACGGCAGATCAGACATCTGTATAGAGTCTTTCTTACTCATTTGCAGATGCAGAAGCAAAAAAATAATTTACCATAATGGGAGCGTGTATTTGCAAGCCATGAGAAAACCACTTAAAAAGTCACTGGCATTACTTCTAATGTTGTCTATGGTAGGTCCGACATTTGCAGAGAAGAGTTTTGCAGCCGATCAGAAGATTCAGTTCTCTGATATTAAGGGACACTGGGCGGAAGCGAATATTCAAGCATGGGGTGATGAAGGATTAATTCGAGGTTACCTGGATCATTCATTTAAACCAAATACGTATATTACCAGAGCAGAATTTATGAATTTGGTAAACGGTGCTTTTGGATATTCCGGACAAGCTAAAATTACCTTTAATGATGTGTCTGAGAGTGCATGGTATTACGAAGCAATTTCTATTGCAAATGCAAATGGATATATAGATGGATACACCGATGGCACAATGAAGCCGCAAGATCCGATCACCCGTCAAGAAGCAGCTAAAGTGATTGCTGGCATTTTGAATCTGGAGTTAAATGAAACAGCAGCGAATGTATTTAGCGATTCATCGTCTATAGCGGCGTGGAGCAAAGGGGCTGTAGGTGGAGCGGCAGCAGCGAAAATTATCTCCGGATATGCAGATGGAACCTTCAAACCGCTTAATTCCATTACTCGTGCCGAAGCGGTGTCTGCGCTCGTTAAGGCTGTGGAAACAGATGCTACTACAGCTGCCAAACCAGCTAAGCCAAAAGGAACGGCAACCGTTCTGAATGTTAATCCCCCAGCAGATGAAGCTCGGTTATCCGCCGTGAAGCACGGAGCCAATGCCGGAGACGACACCTTAAAAAATATTGCGGAAACCAATCCGTTTATTGATATTTTAGACGGTTTTGATCAAGTATGGTCCATGAACCTAGCGGATTGGAGAGATGGAACAGCGGCAACTAAAATTGGAGCTGACGGGAAAAATGCAAAGTATGGAGATGGACCGACTCCATATTATGACGGCTTTAAGAATGATCCAACCGTAGCTGTTGCTGATCAGAAAACATATGCAAATGAAGAGATCCGAAACAAAGCGACTTGGGAAGCCAATATCAAATATGTAGAAAAGGTCACGCAAAATCGCACAGGTGAAGAGACATTGGCAGCCTATTATGATGACCAAAGAGATAAGATCTATAGCGTGATGGAGGGCTTTGGTCCGTTGGCTAACACGTATGTAGATATCATCAAGCCAAAGACAAACGTTGAACGAACGGTGGACGAGATGAATGTGGTATTGACCGAAGAAACAGTGGAAGATGAAAGCCAAGGCATTGGAGATTGGGAAGCAAAGACGGAACTTGCAGACTTGGTTCATTTAGTTGATCTGGTTCGATTTAAAATTCCTGCCTCATCTAATCCCTCTAAATATTTCTACTCTTCCCCTAGACCGTGGAGAATGAATTCCAATGGAGAAGTGAAAGAAGTTGTTGACAGCAAAGGACTGCCTGTATGGGAAACCTTGGGCGAAGGTGAGAAAAAAGAAGTACCTTTGGCTTCAGGCGGCACCAAATCAACAGGAGAAAAACATTACCAGCAATACGAAACTAACGTTAAGCTTATTCCTGCGTTAACGTATGTCAAACGAATCGCTGAGGATGGAAGAGGGAAAGATGGCGCATTTCCGAGCGGACATACCAGTGCAGCTTACTTATCCGTATTTCCTTTGGCATACGCTACACCAGAACGATTCACTGAATTGTTAACGAGAGCAGCTCAGTTGGGCGAGAATCGAATCGTAACGGGGATGCACTCACCGCTTGACGTTATAGGAGGAAGAATACAATCCACAGCCATGGCTGCATATGCACTTAATCAGGCTGAGAATAAAGATGTGTTAGAGAAAGGTTATGAGAATGCAGGAGAAGTATTTGGAGCTGCAGCCAAGGAAAAAAATATGAGTCTGTATGAGTATGCACACACCGTAACAGAGGATTACACGTTCAAGAGTGCTTACGATGAACACAAATGGGAAGATCATGATGCCAATAAAGCCTTCTATAGAGAAAAGATGACTTACGGTCTACCACAAACCGGAACCAAAGGTTTGGCTCCAGTTGTACCGCAAGGAGCAGAAGCCCTGTTAGAAACACGTCAACCGTATTTAACAGATGAGCAACGCAGACAAGTATTGTATACAACATCCATTGACTCTGGATATCCTGTACTGGATGAATCCAAGGGCTGGGGTAGAATTGATCTGGTCACGGCTGCGGATGGCTACGGCGCATTCTTGAACAATGTAACTGTGGATATGGACGCTTCCAAAGGGCGCTTCAATGCAGAAGACTGGTGGAGAAATGATATCACCGGTAGTGGAATGCTCACGAAAAAGGGGACAGGCACCCTTACATTGACAGGGAAAAATAGCTACACTGGAGGAACATTGCTGCAAGCAGGAACGCTGGTAGCAGAATCTGCAACTGCTTTTGGTACAGGTGATCTGTATGTGGAAAATGGAACAGTTGTCGTTGATGTCGACGGAGCACTCAACTTAAATAGGAACTTTACCATGGATAACGGTACGTTGGAATTGGTAGTGACTGACAACAACAGTCAGCTGAATGTTGGCAGAAAGCTCTATATTGATGGAGGAAGTCTCAAACTCGACTTGTCCAACTATAAGATTGAAGGTTCCAAAGATATTACGTTAATCACGGCTAATGGAATTACAGGTGAATTCGACAGTGTAACTGCCGAAGGTTATGACGTGACTGTCACGTACGAAAATGGTCGTGTCATTGCACATGTTGTAGCCAAATAAGTGAAGTAATTATCCATGATATAAAGTGAACTAAAGAATGTCACACATGCCACTTCGATGACAGAATAACTTTCCGATCACTGTTATCCCAGATTCTTTCCTTCTTCAAAGGAAAAAATCCGGGGATAAGCATATGCTTTCGATGGAGCTTTCTTTCCGAAAGGCTTTAGGCGTAGCGAATGCTTTCGAAGTAGTTTTCATACAGAAAACTTGTAGCTTCGCTTCTTCACGTTATTTCTGCCCTCTCCGTTTTTGTGTAATTATTAAAGTTCGTTTTATATCGTTCAATTCTTCGCAAGAAAAGATTATAGAAAAGGGCTTAAACTACAATGTAGTTTAAGCCCTTTTCGCGTACAGTTACGTTGGGATATAGGGGATGTTTTCAACACGTCCTGAAAGCCGAACTGTATCTGAACGTGTCCGGAGTAGGCAAGCGCTAAATACTAAATGTAAGAGCAAGCAATTAGGACTTCGCAAAAGCGATTTTCCTATTTTCCTCTACCAATGAGAATTTTCGCTTCGTACGAGAGAGAAACGAGGTTTCCTCTCAGTCGCGCTTGGAACAGAGCATGAACAGGGGTTGAGCGCTAACGAATATGAGGCGTCTTATTCAAGGGTTTGAAGCACCCGCAGAAATCTAAGGAATCTGAGACACGTTATATCGAAATGTACGGCGTTTTAGAGCGTTTTTATCGAGCGATTTTGGGAAATAACGTGTCTGAGGTTTTTTACAATTTTGAAAGAGGCTGTAGAGGCCAAATAAGACGTCCTGAGTTCCTTAGAAAATAGATTGGCTACTCAATAGGATCAGCCAGACGGGAGCTCGATAATTTTGGGACACTGACATCCATCATCGTATAACATGCCGAGTAAGGAGACACGACCTGATCGGTGAAAATCCAGCCGAGGGAGGGCCAAGTCTCGTATCATCGATGTGGGTATCTAAGTTTAATCATACGGAAGCGGCTGAATCGTAGGTTATTCGTCGGTGTTGGTACCAGATGTACGACGTGTATTTCCTTCCAGTTCCGTAGAGACTTGCTTCGTTGGTTCCAGATCCGTATGTCCTGCGTAGGGGCGATCACTTCGAGAGCGTGTCCCAGTCAACCCGAAACCCGAAGTGAATATAATCAGCTGTAGTCCAAGGGCGTAGGGCGCAGCAACAGGTCCAATCAGATGGAGCAAGGAGCATAGCGCGATCAGCAAGGAGAGCATTTTGGTTACTGTACTTGACCTATCCCGGCGTGGGCTGGCCCAGAGCAGGTAACCATATATTATGGTGATCATTAGGGAAATTGCGCGAATCCATGGCAAGATGCTGTCCCATGAGTCTACATGGACGTCCAACATCCGCTGACGGAATACCAGATCTGTAACCAGAAACCCTGTGGCAGCCAGTGCGGCTGGTTCGGCTACGGGCCGAAGGATGGTCCAGACCGCTGTGCCCCAATGATCTGTATGTGTCTCCCGGCTGAGTTCATCCGATAATACGGTGCATTCCCGTTCCAGTGCTCTGTGCATCAGGCCAAGTCGGGCAGAATCATGATCCTTAATACAGTCACGGATCTGGTCCTGTAGCTGAGGGGATAGGTAAGATGCAGCTTTGCAGGCTAACATTGCTGTTATCAGATCGTCATGTTCGTGTTCCGATCGTTCATAATTCCGATTTTCCTGGATGGTAAGTTGTCCCAAGAGGGCTGTACTTATGTATAATGTATCTCGTATCCTTCTCATTCGCCTTTCGTGGCTGCGGCGAACTTCAGTGGCAGACCATATGTATATCCCCAGAAGCAAAGCCATGACTCCAAACAGCACAGCCACAGTGCCTGGGCGCGATGTTAGATCTTCAATCCAACGTTGAAACACACTTGTTCCTCCTTTGCACCAACTTCACGTATCAAGAAACACGCTTCACGTAAGCTTTCTCTCACTATTACACAGGAAGTAGATGAATTCAAGCAGAATTCATATGTTAAAGTCATGATACGTAGAGTAGCTCAGTGACACAGATGTAATTATAATAGAAAGATTTTAAGGTGGGGAGAAATGAAATTTTATAGGTTTAATCATGATACGAAAACGAAGGTCCTAGCTTCAGTGGAAGATGATCATCATCCAATTAATAGTGATTTCCACGGTCAATCTAAAATAAAAGGATGGACAACAATAGGTTTAGAAACCCTTTATAAAAAATCATACAAGGATTTTCCGAATTATCATATCGGTAAACCTGTGTTCTCAAAAAGAGTTAAAGAGATGATGGAGAAAGAGAGTTTATTAACAAGCGAAGTAGAATTTTTGCCCATAACGAATGATAATATGGAATTGTTCATACTAAATGTTACTAATATATTGGACTGTGTTGATTATCATCGTTCTGATATTGGTAGATTCAAAGATGGGTCTTGGGCACGGTTTAACAAGCTTGTATTCGATCCTGCCAAAATACCGGAAGGAACGTGTATGTTCAAGATTAAGGAAACTCCTGGTGTTCAGGTTTTTGTTACAGAAAAGTTTAAAGAATGGATTGAAGAGCGTAAGCTCAAAGGGCTTAACTTTTCCGTGATATATGATTCTGACTTTACAAAGGAAATGGAAGAAGAGCAGCAACGGGTATATGATGCAGCTCTTGAAGAAATTGAACGAAATAAAGGAGAAGAGTATTCCTATGATGATGCCCGTGAACTTGTAGATCAGGGAGAAACCATGGCTAGCGGTCCGTGGAGGATTCGGCTGGAAGATCAGGGGAGGTTATGGCTAGGTCAGTTGCTTCAAGATCTGTCTTACCAGTGGATTATGCCTGTATATATCCCGCCGGTTTTGCTGTTGAAGTCTTGGCATGTGGTTGACAGAATAAAAGAATAATTTATTTTGTTGGAGAGGGGCACAATTCATGGATCATGTGAGTATTGAACACACACCACCCGCAGCAGTGGAGTATCTTGCTTTACGGCAGGTTTCGGGTCTTAGCCCGATGAGCAGGGAAGGGGCGGAGATTGGATTACCGAATAGCCTGTTTGCCGTATGTCTGCGTGAAGAGGATATGCTGATAGGCATGGGGCGAGTGATTGGAGATGGAGGTTGTTTCTTTCAGGTCGTCGATATTGCTGTACACCCGGATGTTCAGGGAATGGGGTATGGAAAACTGATCATGAGCGAGATTATGAATTATCTGCGTAAAGCAGTACCTGCCCGTGGTTTGGTCAGTCTGCTGGCGGATGTTCCGGCTGATCAACTTTATGCTCAATTTGGATTTGAATACACCAGCCCAAAATCGGAGGGCATGTGGTGGAGGCAGGGAGAAGAAGGACCGACTACCTAGCGGAACGGAAACTGAAATTTTGAGATAAGAATAGATTCTATGTCGTATGAAATTATCTTATTATAGCCGCATTTAGCGGCTTTTTTCATGATTCGTGTTGAGTGCTTGCGGAGAGAGGGGATACTTAAGAGTGTCGGTGCTTCTTCCGCTAGTTGAAGTAAAGATTATTTTTCTACATATAAGCTGTAAGAGATAGGTTTACAAGATGTCACATCCGGTTTAAGATGGCGTGAGCCGTTTAAGGTATATAACAATAGGATTAAGTATTAAAATAACGGTAAGTTGACAAGATGATATCTACAGAAAAGAGGGAATTCATATGAAAGTAGCCATTTTTGGAGCAACCGGAGCGATTGGCAAGATGATACTGTGGGAGCTGATGGATCGTGGGCATGAAGTGACAGCGGTGGTGCGTGACCCTTCGAAGGTTGAGATGGTTCATGAGCGTTTGCGTGTAGAACAGGGAGATCTGCTTAACCCGGATCAGGTGGCTGATTTTGCAGCGGGTCAAGAAGTGGTTGTGAGTGCATATGGACCGAAGTTCGGTGGAGAAGAAGAGATGCTGGAAGTGACACGTTCGTTGATCGAGGGTGTGCGCCGGGCAAAAGCAGGACGTCTGGTTGTGGTTGGTGGAGCAGGAAGCTTGCTGACTGATTCCGGTGATATGCTGATGGATACGCCGGGATTCCCGGAAGAAGTCAAACCACTGGCAAAAGCACATGCAGAAGCATATGACCTGATTGAAGCATCAGGTATTCACTGGACCTACATGAGCCCTGCTGCGACAATCACAACAGGACGTCGAACAGGCCAGTTCCGGGTTGGCATGAACCGTGTGATTACGGATGATATCGGGGAAAGCTCGATTTCCGTTGGCGATTTTGCAGCGGCCTTGGTGGATGAACTGGACGATCCGCAATTTATCCAAGCACGGTTTACGGTAGGTTATTAAGCGTAGACAGGCTTTGGAATGGATGATTTAATCTGAAGGTCTCGTACACGCATCGATAGAGTTTTCGATGATGTATCGAGTGGATTGTGGTAACTGGATGAGGTAAGAGGAAAGATAGCGATACACATATAAGATGCAGAGTTTAGGTGCAAAGTTGCTACTTTTAAGTATGAGATGAGCTTGTCACGGGGAGGGATGAACGTTGTTTATCGTAACCGCTGAACAGATGAGAGCTGTGGACGAGTATACCATTCATAAGCTGGGTATTCCTGTTGCCAGTCTAATGGAGAATGCAGGCCGAGCCATTGCTGAGGAAGTGATCAAGCTGTGCCGGGAAGGGCAGGCAGAAGGCTGGCTTGCGGATTCAGGGCAGCTTGGCTATAGCAGCAAGACCGATGCGAGGCGGGCACACACCGGGCCCGGCGATCGGCAAGGTTATGGTGGCGACATCATCGCCGATCCGGCGCTGGTGATGGAGCGCCCGGGAGATCAGCAGTGGTACATGCTGATCGGCAAGGGCAATAATGGCGGCGATGGGCTGGTGGCCGCGCGCCATTTGGTTGAAGCAGGGCTTGGGGTGACATTGGTCTACGCCGATGCCCCTGATGCACTGCGGGGCGAAGCCGCAGTGCAACGGGATGCCGCCGCGAAGCTTGGCATCCCTGCTCTTGTCCACGGGCGCGAAGCCGTGGACTTCAGCCGGTGCACAGGCATCGTGGATGCGCTGCTGGGCACCGGCTCGCGGGGAGCGCCGCGGGGAGCTTACGCGGCGCTGATTGAGGCGGCGAACGACAGCGGCAAGCCGGTCGTGTCCGCCGATGTGCCAAGCGGGCTGGACGCCGACACGGGAGAGGTGTACGAGCCCTGCATTCAAGCCCGGGTGACCGTATGCCTCGCGCTGCTTAAGCGCGGGCTGGTGCAGTACCCGGGCGCTTCTGCCGCGGGGCGCATTGTGGTGCGCGCCATCGGCATTCCCGCGCGGCTTGCGCCAGAGCATGGCCCCTCGGTCCGTCTGCTGACGGACGAGGTGTTGCGCGGTGCGCTGCGCGTGGATATAGGCCGTCTCCGGGCACCGGACGGCCACAAGGGCACCTACGGCCACGTGTTGCTGGCCGCAGGAAGTCTGCCGATGAGCGGCGCTGGCCTGCTCTCAGCCAAGGCCGCGCTGCGCGCAGGCTGCGGGCTCGCTACATGGGCGCTGCCTGCGGAACTGCTGCCGCATGTCATCGGCACCGTGCCCGAGCTCATGCTTGCTGCCGCCTCCGATGGCGACAGCGGCCAATGGAACGCGGCTTCCGCCGACGCCGTGCTGCGTCTCGCGGAGAGCCGCGACGTGCTCGCGACCGGCCCAGGCCTCGGCCGCTTCAAGGGCGACACAGACTGGCTACGCCGTCTGTGGCAACATACGGATCGTCCGCTCGTCATCGACGCGGACGCCCTCAACATGCTGGCAGACGCTGGCCCACATGGGCCTCGCGACTGGGGCCAGCGAAGTGCGGCGACAATCCTGACGCCGCACCCTGGCGAGATGGGCCGACTGCTGGGCATGTCGACCCAAGAGGTGCAGCGTGACCGCATTGGGCACGCTGCAAAATACGCCTGCGAGCAGGGCGTGACCCTTGTGCTCAAAGGAGCACGAACGGTCATCGCAACGCCGTCCGGCGAGGCGTACATCAACACCACCGGGCACGCCGGCATGGCGACTGGCGGTGCCGGAGACGTATTGACCGGCATCATCGCCGGTCTGCTTGCCCAAGGGCTCAGCGCGGAGCAAGCCGCCACGTTCGGCGTATATCTCCACGGACAGGCCGCCGAACGCGCAGCCCTGCTGCGCGGTGACCCATCGTCCTTGCTGGCCGGAGATATCATCGATGCACTGTGAGGATGGGGCAGGTGTGGGATAAACTCTCGGTTTTGGGTTACTGCCTATGACGATTCGTTTTCAAACTGCAAGTGATCCAACGAAGCAGCGCACCAAAAGTAGATGAGTGAACGTTGTCCATTGTTCATTGCTCAGTACTCATTTGCTCACAATGCTCAATACCCAATGCCCTAACGAACCTGATACACCTTATGCCTCGGTTTACATGGAGGAGCAAAAGCTAACGAATCTCATCCACGTTATCTCTGTGTATTTCAGAGAAAACACCTGAAAAACCGGACTAAATTAGGGAATAGAAT
The DNA here is from genome assembly GCF_037981725.1 of Paenibacillus sp. FSL H3-0457. NCBI lineage: Bacteria > Bacillati > Bacillota > Bacilli > Caryophanales > Paenibacillaceae > Paenibacillus > Paenibacillus sp. FSL H3-0457. The sequence goes on from NZ_CP150283.1 coordinate 587,533, forward strand.
GCCTGAGATTCGTTAGATTTTATAATCTGCAATTAATGGCCCAATAAGGTTTGCTCAGTTCGTTAAACGTTTGGATCTGAAATGTTGATGCCTTGTTATCTATATAAGTTGATCTAAAGAATATATACACTAGACACTCTGTTGACAGAACAACCTTCCGATCGCTGTTATCCCCATTTTTTCTTTTATAAAGTGGAGAATCCGAGGATAGCGAATGCTTCCGAAACAGCTTTCTTTCAAGAAGCTTTTTAGGCGAAGCGTATGCTTCCGATGCAGCTTCTTTCAGGTCGCTGTTAGCTCCACTTTTTCAGGTTCTTTCTGTCCTCTCCGTTTCGTGTAAATGTTTAGTTCAATCTATATACTTTCATATCTTTGAAACGAATTAATGGTTGGATGAAACAATGATTAGTTACTGAAAAGGGGAGCCCTGTCATGATGCATGACGGAGGCTCCCCTTTATTTGTTTGTATGTTCACGCTACCTGATCCTGGCTCGGCTATAACCTGCCCATAATCTGCATCTAACCTGCATCTCAACGACATCCGAACTACGTCCGGTCCGAATTCTCCGGCATCCTGTTACAGCCGGAATCGCAGCAGTTCCTGATGCATCTCTGCGCTGATATCACGCAATGACTTCACCTTGATACTTGCATCAGCGAAGGAACGTTGTTGTTCCGACGTGGAGGCGGTAATCTCTTCACTGCTGGCAGCCGACTGCTCGGTGATGGCACTGATATTTTCGATGGCTTGTTGCACCTGCGTACTGAGTTCATTGGAGTGTTGCATGTCCTCAGCAAGCTGATGGATGCCGGTACTAATGCGCTCCACACTTTCACGAATAGCAGAGAAGGATTCGCGAGTCTGGCCAGTGGCTTGTTCCTGTTCGCCGAATAACTGCATGCTTTGTGCTACAGAGTTCTTCACCTTGTCCATGGAGGTTGTGATCTCGCCCACAGCCGCATAGATATGTTTGACCGATTGCGCAGATTGTTCGGCGAGTTTGTTCACCTCGCCCGCAACAACAGCGAAGCCACGTCCGGCTTCTCCAGCGCGAGCAGCCTCTATGGAGGCATTTAACGAGAGCATGGTTGTTTGTTTGGCAATCTCCGATACATATGCCGTCATCGTAGTGATTCGAACCGCGCTTTCTTCCAGTTCCCGCACCGTTTGTTCTACCTCGGCCATCGCCGTACGATTCACTTCGGCCAAGCGGAGTTGCTCTGCTACAGCCTTATTACCTTCCTCAACGGTAGTTAATACTTCACGACCATCGATTACCGATTGGGAAGTGGACTCGAGATTGCTATTGAAGGTAGACTGCATTTTGTCCACAACCATCACCGTTTCACTCAGATCCTCGGCAATCTTTTGACTACCAATCGAGAGTTCCTCCGTGGTGCGTGATACTTGTTGCACGATCGCTTGGGCTGTATCATTGCCACGGTCAATATCTTGCGCCATCAGATCGACACGATGACCCGCTTCACCAATCGATTGAATAATGCCGCGGATATTATGAGTCATGATACCGAAGGAGCGACTCAGGTCATCGAGCTCATCTTTGCCCCGAGATTCCGGTAATTGTCCGGTTAGGTCACCGTCCGCAATTTGTCCCGCAGCGTCTTTGAGTGTTCGAATACGCTTGGCGATCTGACGTGAAGTATACATATTAAACAGCATTACGGCGACAAGCAATACGATGGCTCCTACCAGAGCGGTTTGCCACGTTTGCTGAATGTCACGTTCCAAATCGACGGTATATTGATCATAACGATCCCGAGTCATCTCATCCAACGAATAGATATCATTCTGTATGCCCCGAACCCGAGTGCTGTAACGTTTCGCTTCCGCACTGTTCATCGCACTCATCGCTTCGGTGGCTCCCTGTTTGAGAGCTTCTAATTTTGTCTCGATGGACTGAATAAGTTGTAACTGCTGATCTGTTTCGAGCAATCCGTCCGTAAGTTCCTGAATCATCGTTTGACCTTCATCCAGCAAGCGAAGTACGGCGTCCTGGTTTCCTGCTGTCATGGAGAATGAGTAGACATCCAGCGCCTGCTGGGTCTGAATCTGATTGGCGTTCAGTTCACTCACCTTGAGCATGGCTGGTACCAGATTTTGATTTTTGGCATTCATGTTGAGCAATTGCATGATGATATAAGCGACTAGCACAAGGCATAGAAGTAGTGAAATTAGAGCATTAAGTATCAGTTTTCCCTGTAGTTTCATGTGCGTACCTCCTCGTATCCGATGGGTTATTGATCAAGCTTAATTTTGATTTGACCGGAAGAGATCTTTGCCTTCAGATCTTCGAAGGTTTGCTGTTGTTCATCACTGAGCGTGATATTATGTAGAGCAGTCAGACCCACGGCGTTCTCCGCCAGCCCCTCCACGATTTCCTTTTGAGGGAAGGTATGATTGTTTTGAACAAACGTGTTAACGGCATTGTAGATAGAGACATCCACATTTTTCAGCATGGACGTAAGAATGGATTTTTCCGCCAAAAAGAATTGATCGGTATCTACACCGATGGCGTATTTCCCTAATTTCTGAATCTCCGTCAGTGCGCCTACGCCTGTGAGACCGGCAGCTACGTAGATCACGTCAGCGCCCTTTTCCTGAATCATCTGTGCAGCCAATTTTTCACCGAGATCGGCATCACCGAAGTCCCCTGCGTAGACGACATCAACGGTTGCATCCGGCTTGACAGCCAGAACACCTTGTTTAAAACCCTGCTCGAAATTACGAAGGACCGGTATCTCTAGTCCACCAAGGAAGCCAACATGATCTTCCGTTGAAGCCATAGCGGCAATAACACCTGCCAGATAACTTCCTTCTTCCGCCCGGAATGAAATGGAGGCAATGTTAGGCAGTTCGGATTGACTGTCAATCATGAGGAACTGCTGGTCAGGATATTTGGCTGCAACTTTCTCCATATCCGCTTGGACAGCATCACTCAGGCCGATAATTAGATCGAATTTGGCTTCCGCAAACTCTTCAAATGCAGCTTCGGCATTGTCGCCCGGTTCACGATAGTCAAAGACAATGCTTTTCTCATTTCTGGCCTGAACCAGTCCATCAAAAGCAGCATCATTAAAAGAACGGTCACCCAGACCCACTTCCGTAAGCACGATCCCAACCTTTGTTCTTGAGTCTGTTACCGTTGTTGTATTGTTGGCTGAACATGCCCCCAGGATCAGTACCGTCAGGATCATCATTAGGGTGAGACCTAGACCTGCGCGTCTGTTCTTGTTTGTTTTCATGTGTGGTACCCTCATTTCTGTAGTCGCATTTTTCTGTTTTGCATGGTTCCTTAGCTCCAGGGAATGACGTGTACATGATGACACGTATGGTGAGTATTTCCCTTTATCTATATCGGTCAGAAAGGCACTGTGATTTATGGTATGTAGTGAAAATTTACGAAAAAATAAGTATTTTTCATGAATTACACATTATTTTTACATTTCTCTGGTTAAAAGGGTACATAAATATCTACAGTATGTTGTTTACTGATGTTAGAAGTCGAAAAAAGGCACAACAGAGATGACATGAATCATCTCTGTTGTGCCTTGAAATTTCACCCTATACGGATGATAAGGTGATCATCCTATTATAAAAATGACGCGAGTTTTACCAAGCCGCAATCGAGCCATCCGCTCGGGTTTCCGTACCCCCGCATAATACGCCATTGTCCGGGTTGCGCCAGATGATCTGACCGCGTCCAAACTGGGATGGATCGAGTGCCACTTGAATATCATGTCCTTTGCGGGCGAGTGCCTGAGCGATATGCTGCGGGAAACCCGGTTCCACGAGAATTGTTTTGCCCTTCGTCCACTGCCAGCGTGGAGAATCCAAGGCGGCCTGTGGGTTCAGGTGATAATCGATCGTATTCATGACCACCTGCACATGACCCTGCGGCTGCATGAAACCGCCCATGACACCGAATGGCCCTACCGCTTCACTGCCACGGGTGAGGAACCCCGGAATGATCGTGTGATACGTCCGTTTGCCCGGCTCCAGGGCATTTGCATGATTCGGGTCCAGTGAGAAGTTGTGTCCACGATTCTGCAAGGCAATGCCTGTCCCCGGAACAACCAATCCAGACCCGAAGCCCATATAGTTACTCTGGATAAAGGAAACCATATTGCCTTCACCGTCCGCCGTAGCCAGATACACCGTTCCACTTGCTCGTGGATCACCTGCCTCGGGTGTACGTGCGGTATCCCCAATGAGTTTGCGCCGTTCTTCCGCGTATGCCTCGGACAGCAGTTCCTCCACCGTGACACCCATTTTGCGTTCTTCGGTAATATATTTCTCCCCATCGGCAAATGCCAGCTTCATGGCTTCAAGTTGCTGATGATATGCCTGAACAGATTCTTTCTCGTCGAACTCGTAACCTTTCAACAGATTAAGCGCCGCGAGAGCAATCAATCCTTGTCCATTCGGCGGAATCTCCCATACATCGTAACCACGATAGGAGACGGAGATGGGATCAACCCACTCGGGCTGGAATGCCTTCAGATCTTCGCGAGTCAGATAACCACCGTGTTCTTCCATAAAGGAATGAATGCGTTCCGCCAGTTCTCCTTCGTAAAAGTCTCGCGCTTCGCTCTCGCCAATCTGGCGCAAAGTCGCCGCATGATCCGGCGAGCGCCACATCTCTCCAGCTGCGGGAACACGCCCGCCTGGAGCAAATGTCTCAAACCACGCACGCCCTGCCTCCGCATCACCCTGGCGTGCATAGATCTCGGCTGCCCTTGCCCAGTGGCGGGCCAGCCCAGGCGCAAGCGGATAACCTTCCTCCGCATAGCGGATGGCCGGTTCTAGCGCTTCCGCCAGCGTGAGCCGCCCAAAACGGCGGCTCAGCTCAGCCCAACCCGCCGGTGCGCCAGGCACCGTCACCGGAACAACCCCAAGCTTCGGCATCTCCGTATGGCCTGCCGCTTGAAGCGCCTCAATGGATATGCCCTGAGGCGCAGGGCCGCTGGCATTCAGGCCATGCAGTTCGCCCTCGGTCCAGACGAGGGCAAAAGCATCGCCTCCAATGCCATTGGACGTTGGCTCCAGCACCGTGAGTGCTGCCGCAGTTGCAATGGCGGCATCAATGGCATTGCCGCCTTTTTTCAATACATCCAGACCAGCTTGTGCAGCCAGTGGCTGTGACGTGGCGACCATGCCTTGTTTCGCATACACAGGCACGCGGTAAGAGGGGTACGGTTGGTAGAGTGGATCGAAGTTCATCAGGTTGTTCAGCTCCTTGTCGCTAGATGTCAGGTTCCGGTATAACCGGTCATACTCCTAACCCTCTTCGCAACTGGACAACCAATATCCTGCCACACCTGCCAAATCCAACCTGACATCAGCCTATGTCGTTACCATATCGCCGCCATTTACATGAATGCATTCACCTGTGACGTAGGATGAATCGCGGGAAGCGAGATAAACGTAGGCTGCCGCCAGTTCGTAAGGCTGACCAGCTCGACCCATGGGTGTATCTGTTCCAAATACCTGTACATCCTCAGCGGAGAAACTGGCAGGGATGAGCGGTGTCCAGATGGGTCCCGGGGCGACGGAATTCACACGGATTCCCTGTGCAGCGAGCGATTGGGCGAGTACACGAGTCAGCGATACGACGGCTCCTTTGGTAGAAGAGTAGTCGATCAGTTGGGTATTACCTTTATATGCTGTAATGGAAGCTGTATTGATAATGGAGGCACCTCTGCACAGATGGGGGAGAGCGGCCTGAATCAGAAAGAAATAGGCGAACACGTTCGTCTGAAAGGTGTGATACAGCTGCTCTTCTGTAATATCAACGATGCTTGGCTGCACATACTGTACGCCATGATTGTTGACCAGAATATCGATCTTCCCGTAGGTTTCCATGGTTGTGCGAATGACAGCCTCACAGTTTTTCTTTAAGCGGAGATCAATCTCGATTAAGAGACAGCGCTGTCCCAGTTCTTCGATCCGTTCACGAGTCCTTTCGGCATCTGTCCGTTCATATAGATAAGCAATGACGATATCCGCACCTTCCTTGGCAAAAGCGATGGCGGTCGCCCGGCCGATTCCACTGTCACCACCCGTAATAATGGCAACTTTACCTTGGAGTTTGCAGCTACCGATATAGGCAGGATCTTCACTGATCGGTTCAGGCACCATCAGGGTTTCCAGACCAGGTTGCTGGTCCTGATGCTGGGGTGGAAATGCCAGCTTTTGCTCCTTGCATACCGTTTTCTCACCATAAAAAGGATAGACAGGATTCATTCGCTTTACATCCTCCTCGAACGTTCATTGATACGGATAACCTATGCATTCGCCCAGAAGAAGGTGCGGGGGAAACAGCAGAGCGGTTGTTTTTTGCGCAGAATATACCATAATAAGGATAGATCCTTAAATCGATGGAGGTGTCAGGAGCCACATGAATATTCAAGGAATTAATCATTTGTGCTTTTCCGTATCCAATCTGGAGCGGGCCATTACCTTTTATGAGCAGGCTCTCGGTGCCCAAATTCAGGTGAAAGGACGCAAACTGGCTTATTTTGAGCTTGCCGGTCTCTGGATTGCCCTGAATCAGGAGGATGTTATTCGCAACTATACGGAACGAACCTATACCCATATTGCATTTACCGTTACAGAAGAGGAGTTCGACGCGTCTGTGCAGCAGCTGCGAGCAGCGGGTGCTGACATTCTTCCCGGAAGGCCAAGAGATCCGCGGGATGCATTATCTGTATATTTTACCGATCCGGATGGTCATTTGTTTGAACTGCATACAGGTACGATGAAGCAAAGGCTGGATTATTATCGCGAAGACAAAGATCATATGACCTTTTATACATGAGTTTCATGTGCAAGTAGAGGTAAATGGTATTTAACGTATTTAAAGTCATTGCAATTATCCGTACAATACATCTTAGGTTCGCTGAAGTGTACACGGTATGTTCGGCTGCCAAACCATATGCACAAGGAGAGATGGACGTGGATAATAAAAGATTCAAGCTTCGGATTGTTGCGAGCGGGTTGTCTATGGCCATTGTCATGTTGTTTTCATTGTACAATGGACATCTTCAAAATTCAGGGGAAGCTCTTCAGTCCCGTGTATCATTGGGCTTCTCGTCAGACAAACAAATAACGGTTCACCCGCTTGATCTGAATGACCCTGTTCCTGAATAGTTGTTAGGAGAAGATGGGGGCCGTATTTATTTGATATAGGATTTATAGTCATCATAATTCATTTTCTGTTCTTGTCCGCTAAGAATTAAAAGTTTGTGGCTAATATCAGCCTCACGATCTGCATGGATGCGTTTAAGCAGATCGTAACTCATTCGAAGGAAATAATAGCCTTCATTGGTGTTGTCTTTCTCATGAAATACAATGCCGAGAAGACGATATAGTTTTGCACGGAGCATGCCTTCATCTCGTTGATCCAGCAGTTGAAGAGCTTCCTTGATGGCTGTTTCGGCCAGTAAAGGTTGCCGTTCTTCGAGATAAATTTTACTGATTTCTTCTAATATAGAAGCCTTCTTGTGAGGCAGATTGCGTTTGTCGTAGATATCGGCGCATTCTGACAGCAAGGGAAGGGCTTCTTTTTTTTGTCCCATATGAAGTTGAATGACAGCCAGATTGTGAAGGGCAAGTACATAGGATTTACTATTTGCCTGTTTATATGAATCTACCGATTTCTTGGTCCAGTCATAACTTAAGAGCAAGTGTCCGTCCTGTTCGGACATATAATAGGCCTTGCCCAAACCCAGCGTAATTTCGCCATATAACTCCGGTTGCCCGCTCATTTGGGCTTCTTTTTCGGCTTTGAGATAATAATCCAGCCCCTTATCCACGTTACCGAGCCGCAAATGGGTTGTTCCGAGAAAGGTTAACGAACGGATATGTTTATCTTGCAGATGTTTGAGTTTGCTGCTGTACGTATAGGACTGTTCGTAGTATTTACGGGCAGCGTGAAACAGTTCTGCATGAAATGCAGCTCTTCCCATTTCCAGGTAATAGTCGACAATGCGCTCCCGGTCACCTGTTCGGGTGACTGTAAAAGCCGCAGTTTCCCCATCATCCAGAGCTTGGCGGTAATCGCCAAGCCTATTGTGGCTTCGCATGATGAGCAGATAGGCTTCCGTTTGATCCAGTGTATCTTCCGTCAGAGTCAGAACTTTGTGAGCCATACGGATACAGGCAGGATCATTCTGCTCAGCATAGTAGGCTTTGGCTTTGTCCAGGACAGCTTCACCAATATCGGTGTCCGTTGTTGCACTTCCTCCCAAGAAGTACTCCATTGGTGTATTGAGTCTGCGAGCAATGATTTTCAACATACGCTGAGAGGGAACGGCTCTGCCTTTTTCGATGAGGCTGATGTATGAGCGTGTCATATCCTCACCTGCCAGTTGTTTCTGAGACAGTCCAAGTTGCTCCCGGATTTCCCGAATTTTGGGTCCGATCATGATCATTCACCGTCCCTTGAATTAGTTTGTGATTACGTTGTGAAATGTGAGTTGTATATTGAATGCTTGGAATTGGTATTAACAAGGGGTAAGGCGTGCGAGAAATCCATTTACCTCCTTTTACAGTTTAAATCCAAATTGGGAGATTATAGAATGATAGTATCCAAGACGAAAGGAGGAATAAATCAATGATCATTAAAGCGACTCCCATTACATTGGAACAATTGAAGAACAAAGAGTTGGAAGCAGTACAATCGGAAGTGAACGTGCTGGGCGAAACACGTGAAGTTAGTGCTCGTGCAGTAGCAGCTCGTGCAGTATCTGCCCGTGCAGTAGCAGCTCGCGCAGTATCGGCTCGCGCAGTAGCAGCTCGTGCGGTATCTGCTCGTGCAGTAGCGGCTCGTGCATAATCCCTTGTATCTACTATGGCATTATGGTTAGTCCAATAGATGAGAGCTTCGGATGAAGCTCTCTCCCTATATTGAGAGTGCTCCGTATGATGGGTATAACGAGGTGTCCTAAACCGATGCATATCAAGCAAATATGGTCATACATTCCCAAGTTCGTCGTTCCTGTCCGGGAGTTGAGCGAACATCTGGGACTCAAACAAGCCCAGACCAAAGTGTTGGAGAAAATTCACGGTCTGAAACAGGTTCCGCAAGACAAAGACGGTGATCTGACTAAGCTGTTAGGACGTGTGCTCGCCCAGGTGGTAAACAGTCCGACAGTTGTTCCATCTTCTATCAAGTATATCATTTATTGCCACACAATTCAGGAAAATTTCCCCTTTCCAATGAAGGTATTGCAAGGTCTGAAGCAGGCTTACGGCATGCATCATGCCATTGCATTTTCACTGACACAGCAGAACTGTGCCTCAGGATTGATTGCGCTGGATGTTGCTGCAACTTTGCTGCCCTCTTTGGAAGAGGATGATCATATTTTAATCGTAACAGGTGAAAAAACATTCAGTCCCATTGTACAGCTCATCCCCAATACAACCGTTATGGGCGAAGCTGCGGCCGCCATACTGGTTGGTAAATCCGGCCCGGGAAGCAGGATGATGGGGCTTACGAACGTAACCCTTGGACAATTCTGCAACGTGCTGACAGGTGATCCCGAGACGCTCAAGGAATTTCAGGAAATCTATACACCCCAGCTCTGTGATGTCATTCACGAGGCAATAGATGGGGCGGGCCTGACGTTGGAGGATATCCGTTATATTGTCCCGCACAATGTGAATCTGTCTTCATGGAAAAAGGTTGCTGCACGATTGTCCTATCCATTGGAGCGGGTGTACACATCCAATGTGGGAGAAATCGGGCACTGCTTCTGTTCCGATCCCTATATTAATCTGAAAGAGATTTCAGATCAGGGGCTTTTGCAGAAGGACGACTACTATTTGCTTGTCACGGTTGGGCTGGGAGCAACATTCAGCGTGGCGGTGATGCAGTTCGCAGAAGAACGAGGTGATGAGATTGACCACACTGTTGACCGGATTTTCGAGAAAGCTGAAGCAGGCGCTTACAGGTCATGATGAAGCTGTTTTTATTTATATAAACAATTTTGAAGTCGAAGAATACTGGAATGAGCAGGGGGTACTGAAGTTGCCTTCCCTGAGTGTTGGTTCGGCTGCTGACGTTGTAAACCGGATGGAAGAGCTGGGGATTTTCCTGGCAGGTGAACAGGATGTCGTATTGCTCAAGGAACTGCCGGATTCCGGGTTTATAGCAGATGCACAGGCCATCGGTTTTGGTCGATCGCGTTTAATTGCTACTGAATATAATGAATCAGGATTGAATATTACAGCTAACATCCTGCATTGTCAGCGTACGCTGGACAGGCTGCGTGAACTGGCAGATAGACAGGATATACAGGCTTATCTGGTTCCCTTCGGAGCCTCGGATCAGGAAGAAGAACTATCCCAACGTACAGGTATTCCCCTTGCCGTACCACCGGCTGACATTTTCCGCAAAGTCAATGATAAGGGCTACTCCCGAAGGCTTAATGCCGAACTGGGTATCCGTCAGATTCCTGGCTGTGAGTGTTACTCCCTGGAGGAACTTACGTCCGGATTTGAAGATATGAAATCCGTGTTGGAACAGGGCGGGCGTATTGTTATGAAGGATTCGATGGGCGTCTCGGGCAAGGGAATCACCGTTATTGCAGATGAAGCCCGTTTCCACAAATGCATGAAATTGCTGGAGAAACAGGCAAGCAAGAAAGGGACAAGAGCTGTGAATTATGTGCTGGAGCAGTGGATCAACAAAACATGTGATCTGAATTACCAGATTTTAATTCATCGGAGTGGTGAGGTTGAATTGCTTGGTGTAAAGGAATCATTGGTCGAACAAGGCGTTCATCAGGGGCATCTCATGCCACCACATCTTGGTGATTCGCAGATCGCGGTAATCCGGGACGCTGCGTTGCAAATAGGTGCTGCGCTCCATCGGGATGGATACTACGGTGTAGCCGGTATCGATGCCATTGTGGATGAGGACGGAAGTGTGTGGCCTAATCTGGAGATCAATGCAAGGTTTAACATGTCGACGTATCAGACTGAGATCCAGAACCAGTGGATTCCTGAGGGGATGTTAGCTTTGGCCAAAAAATATACACTTCGTTTGAATCACCGCCTGGATTATGAAAAGTTAAGGTCAACACTTGGTCCTCTGTTATTTGATCCGCTGAAGGGCGAGGGCATACTTATCAACAATTTTGCAACGGTCAATGCGGCCTTCAAAGGTGAAGATCGTGTGTTCTCTGGTCGTCTCTATGGTGTCATTATTGCTCATTCGGCTGAGCAGCTACGGGCGAGGGATGCTGCTGTTGAAGCCAAGTTATCATTCATAAACGAGGTGAAGTAGATGTCTGGAGATTATCAGATTCAAGGGCTTGCGATTTCGGCCATCGCTGCACGATTCGGTACACCATTATACGTCTATGACGCTGAGGTATTAGAGCGAGTATATGAAGAACTTCGCAGCCTGCTGACTCCAAAGGTGGAATTGTTCTACTCATTAAAGGCTAATCCCAATATTTCAATTGTTCACCTGCTTCAAGGGCTTGGAGCCCAGGCAGAGGTCTGTTCCATGGCCGAGTTACATACCGCACTACAGGCGGGTACAAATCCGGAGCGTATAATCTTCCTCGGACCAGGCAAGACCGACGCGGAGATAACCGCATGCATTCGTCATGGCATCTACGCAATCGTCTGTGAATCGTTTCAGGAGCTTAACCGCATTGAAGCCATTGCAGCTGAAGAGGGACGGATTGTCCCCGTGGCACTGAGAATCAATCCTTCTTTTACCGTGAAGGGCTCACGGCTCACGATGGGTGGCAAACCACGCCAGTTTGGCATGGATGAGGATACTGTGATGCAGGGACGACAGCAATTGGAACGATGCTCACATGTGGATATTATCGGTCTGCATGTATACATGGGGACCCGTATGCTTGACGTGGAACCTATTGTGGAGAACACACGTCACATTCTGGAGCTTGCCGAACGGCTGGAGGAGCAACTGGGTATTCGGCTGCAGATGGTAGATGTGGGCGGTGGTCTTGGAGTTCCGTATTACGAGGGAGAACAGCCTCTGTCTGTGAGTGCCCTGTCTGCACAATTGAACCCTTTGTTCGAACAATTCAAGGAAAAACATCCTGACATCAGACTGTTCATGGAACTGGGAAGGTATCTGGTGGGAACCAGTGGGATGTTGGTTAGCCGAGCCTTATATGTTAAGGAGTCGTATGGAGAGACGTTTGTTGTGACCGATGGTGGTACCAATTGTCATATGGCTGCGGTCGGAATCGGCTCGTATGTGAAGCGCAATTTCCCGATTGCATCTTTGTCACGTTACGGAGAATCCCCGGTTGCAGAGTTTAATATTACTGGCCCTTTGTGTACCCCGAATGATGTTATTGGCAAAAAAGTAAACCTGCCTCCCGTTGAACAAGGAGATTTAATTGGTGTATTTCATTCCGGTGCCTACGGCCCTACTGCTTCACCAACCCATTTTCTCAGTCATGGAAGTCCGGCTGAAGTGATGATTAGTGGTGGAGAAGCCCATCTGATTCGGGAAAGGGATACTCCCGAAGATCTGCTGGGCAAACAGCGTTTGATCCCTGTTTCACATTCCGCAGTAACCAACAGATGAGGAGAGATGATGATCATGACAACCGCAGTATTGCTTGAAGAAATCAAAGGTGCCCTTGCCGAAGTACTGAATATGGAAGAGAACCAAGCTGTTACATGGGACACATCTTTATTTGATGAACTTCATCTGGATTCAACGTCTGTTCTGGAACTATTGATGACGTTGGAAGACCGTATTGAGGGGCTGGAGATCGACCCGGATGAACTGGAACCAGATGTATTTAACACAGTGGGTTCGCTAGCCGTATATATCGAAAAGCAACTCGTTGCTGCCTGATGGCGGCGCCTGTTACCATCCGGGACATGAAGGTCAGGCTGTTTAAGGACAAGCAGCCTCCGTTCGAACATCCGGAGTTGTTAAGATTTCACAGTGATTTGTTGGCGGGGTCCCCCGTGGTACCCCGGTTTCATCTGCTGGAGGGTCGTTATAACAATGCCTATCATGATATGAGTGTACTATTGCTCGAAGAGTCGGGGCTGGATCAGATCATGGGAGACGTGGATGTTCTCCTGCTGGCCTATCATTTTCCCAATATTCGTCCAGATATCTCCATTGTCAACTACCTGATGGACCGTTATCAGGCACGGTTCCTGAGTTTTGCCGTGAACGATATGGGGTTCGGGGCACCGTTCGCGGCACTACATATGCTCCAGCATTATCTGAACAGCGGCAACTACGATCGAGGAATGCTGCTTGTGCTTGATCAGACGTCTCTTCCCTACGAGACGGAAGGAGTGGGCGAGATTGTAGAACCGGACACGGGAGCTGTTCTGGTTCTGGATCGGTTGGCAGAAGGCGGTTCATCCCTTGTTGGTGTGGAAATACAATATGCCGAGAGTTCGATTGCCGAGACAGCAGAATTGTTACTGGACAGGCTTTGCGTTCAGGTATCCGTTAACCTGGCTCAGATCAGGCTTCTTGTCCATCCGCTGTTGGAGCAGGAAGTGTCCGGTACCGAATGGTTTCATGCTACAGGATGGCAAGGGAGTTACGATCCTGCTCACTGGAGCGCTGCACCATTCTTTGGTCTGAAGCAACTTCTTGAAGATCGGTGCACAAATGAATACATATGTCTGATGCACCTGGAGCCAGATGACAAGTTTATCTATGCACTTCTCATTCATGCAGGTGGATACGAAGAGCTGTAATCAGGAGGAGGGAAACGTGATGGCACTGGGTATAGTGGATATCGGTGTGTATTTGCCTGATCAGATCGAAGAGCCCGAGGTTGTTCTCGAATCCTTGGGACTGGGTAAAGGAGAGCTTCAATTACTGCGCAAATATCATCGTCTGAACGGTGTTCCCGTTACCCCTCCGGGTCAGCATCTGGATACTTCTATCGTTCGCGCGATTGGACAGCTTGTTGACAGACAACCTTTGCCTGCCATTGACCTTGTGCTCTATGCCCATTCTGCACATGTACAAGCACCAGGGGATTATAGGCCCTTGCAACGGGCTCTGAGTGAATATGGGCTCGAGCATATCCCCTTTTATAGTATTTCACAGATGAATTGTGCGTCCTCGATAGCCGCTCTTCAATGGCTTGAACGAATCTCCCGTACACAGCCTGATATTCGTAATGTTTTATTGGTATGTGCCGATCAGTTTAACTTCATGCCACCCGACTGGAGATATATTCGAAAGTCTACGATTCTGGGTGACTCGGCTGTTGCCATGCTTCTATCCAGAAACCATGGTCAGCACATCTTACAGGCTGCTCATGTTCTTCGGGATACGAGGTTCCATACCGGATATTATGCGGAAGTGGAAGAGATGACGTCATTTAACAAGCTGTATGTGGATCATATCATTCGAGGTATGGAAGAGCTGCTGTCAGCAGAGGGCCTGACATTTCATGATGTAGATCATATCTTTCCCCACAACGTCAATTGGACTACATGGAAGGAGTTTTCAAAGCGTACAGGCGTGGATCAAAAACAAATTTACCTGGATAATATCCCGCGGATTGGACATACCTTCTCCACGGATGCGTTCATCAATCTGAGCTCTGGGCTAGAGAATGAATGGGTGCATAAGGGGGAGAGGTCCGTACTGGTCAGCATTGGGCTGGGCAGTTTTTTTGGTTTTGCGTTAATTGAGCATGGAGATTGTTGATCATGAGTCAATAGGAGGAGTGCATATGTCAGTCTTGAATTCTGATGAGGTAGGTACTGTGCCGGTTGGTACAGAGGCCGCAGGTCGTCCGGTACCCACTGTAACAGATCTGCTGGAAGCAGCAATGTTGCGTTTGGATACACGTCCCGTGTTGTTATGCCAAGGGGGGATAATACTGGCGACACCTGAACTCGTGAAAAGTGGGCCATGGATATGTCATGCAGAGACAGGCCATATCTACGAATGGAAACAGGTACGTGCGGATCGGGTGGAAGATCGGATGTTGGAGCCTTCAGGTCTTTTACTCTACCGAATATTGGAACTTCAGAATGAAGATGTGGCATTTTTTGAAAGACAAGATGATGTCACAGGTGATATAGCTGATCTTCGAAAACGTATGCTTTATTTCCGTACTGAACTGTGCAGCGCAGGATTGGAGCAAGTGCGTAATCATCTATCCAGTCGCAACTCAGGGGGGCAATCCACACTTCAGCATCAACTGGTCAAGGGCATGATTGCAGATGTTTTGACTGTACTATATATGGCTGAGACTATTCAGTCGGATGAATTCGTATTAGAGCAATCAGGCATTTCGGAGGCTCGTACAAGCACATGGGTTCATCAAGAACTGGACGAGGCCTTCCGTCAATTGCAGCGTCTTGGAGGAGGGTTTGGCTATTTGCGACATGCGATCTCGGCTTACGTGTATGCAGGTCAAATGGTCAAAAATATGCTGCTCATTCCGAAGGAGGCCTTCTGATGATTACACGATCTACCATTGCTGTTTTTGAGCGGGAAATGAAACAATATGCCACGGAATTACGTGATATTGGCCTGGTCATTGACCGTGAACCTGAGCGTATAGCTGAGTTCACACATCTGGCATCTCTGCGAACCATCAATCGCATGATGATCCCGCCGGAATATGGCGGTGAACCGATCGTCACTGTAGGTCAGGAACGATATTATGGTCTTTCCTGTCTGGAAAGAGTTATCGCGATTGAGGAACTGTCAGCAGGTGATGCCGGTGTATTTCTGGGGAGCCCGGGTCCATCGATGTCCAGTGTAATCATATCAGCTCTGGCTGACTCACAACAGAAGGAGCGGTACTATTCTCATTTTCTCAAGGGACCCGCGTGGTCATTCTTCGCTCTTACTGAACCGGAAAAGGGCTCGGATGCTACGGGTATTGGCACACGAATTTCGCGGAACAAGGAAGGCAAACTGAACCTTGACGGACAGAAGTACTATATCGGTAATGGTAGTCGTGCCAGCATCGGACTGGTATTTGCTCAGACCAATCGTACGCCTCTCGGCATCCAGATTGCGCTGGTAGACACGTCTGTGCAGGGATTCAGCGCCACACCTCTGGATACGATGGGGGTTAGAGGTGTGCAATTGAGTCACCTCACGTTGGATGGTTTTCCGTTGGCAGAGGAAGATATCATCGGGCGTCATCTCAGTCCAACCAAGCGTGGATTATGGGGCGCGCTTCAGACCTTTCATCGTATGCGGCCAGGTGTCGCTGCACTTGCGCTTGGAGTCGCACGGGCAGCATATGATTATGTGAAGGAGCAGAGGTCTGTTTTCTCGGAGAGGGAGAAGGTGGAGTTAGAGCGACTGGAGATGCGCCTGCATTCACTCCGTAGCATGATTCGCAGCGCAGCGGCGGAGATTGATGCCGATGTGCAGAAAGGGTATCTGGCTTCCCTGAGCAAAATTCGTGCTGGAGCACTGGTTGAGGAGGCCACGGAACTGGCGCTTGACCTGATGGGACCTGGTTCCATGATTGACCATCCTTTATTGAATAAATGGTATCGGGATGCGCGTGCCTTCGAATTCATGGAAGGAACTACCTCCATTCAGAAGATCAACGTTTTCCAAGCCTATGCCAATGGAAAAATGAAGCATGCCTGATACGCTGAATAACCCTCGTGCGATGTCTGTCTATGTTAATCATATCTGTTGGGTTACGGCCGAAGATCACTTGTATACCACGGACATGCTCGATGTGGAAGATTACTATTACTTATCTCCACACATATATATGGAAGAGAACTATTATGACAGGTCTATTGTGCGAACCCGCTCTTTGCGATCCGATGATCAACGGGTAACTGCCGGTGATCTTGCGCTAGTTGTCATGGAACCTTTGGCTTCTGGTACAAGTGAGCGCTGGGATCTGCTGATTCTGGCCCAGACCTATCCTGAACGCTACGCCATGAATCCACCTTTGGCCCGAATTCTGGAGTCTACCTCCTGGAAGGTGGACTATCCACTGGCACTTTCCCATATGGGGCCACTCGCTGCTACGGAAGGAATGCAGGCTGCAGCATGGACACTAGGGAGAGAGGAACGGGGGATGTTTGTTCTGGCGGAACAACGTGTGATTGAAGAGCACGATTCTCCCGGAGATCTGTCTGATATGGCTGTTGCCTTGGAGTTAAACAGACAGTCCGGTGCTCTTGCCGTGAATTATATAGGAAAGAGAACGGTTGACGATATCGAAGGGAGTGTTATGGCTTCAGAGATTATATCCATTATAGATGAGTTCATGGATGCTGGTCAGACGGAGAATATTCTTCTTCAATCCCGTTTACGTAGACACATAATCCCTTATTCGAAGCCAGGCATATCCTTGATCAAGTCAGTCTACCACGTACCTGAAACTATTGATTACCAAAGTGGCGACGTGTGGATACAGCTCGCTGAACAATTACAGAACGGAAATATAAAGGTAGATGATCGTGTTCTATTGATATCCTGGGATGGCGAACGGCTGTTATCAGCCTGCTGTGTACATGTAGTACATATGCCTGTCCTGACTCGTCTCACAATACATCAGGAAGTGAAGACATCATGAATGGAGGAGGGGATTGAATTTGAAAGGTCTGGATTATACTTCGGGATCGGTGAACCGGCTGTTAATCCGCACTGCAATACCGATGCTGCTTGCTTCTTTGGTTAACGTAACAACGCAGCTGGTCAATGTTTTTTTTATGGGTCATACCAGTCAGACCGTGTTATATGTGCTATCACTGTATATTCCCATTTCTTTTATCATGATTGCGCTTGTGGAAGCCATGCAATTGTCGGTTCAGGTTGCTGTCTCACGGAGCAGAGCGGAGGGTTCGCGGGCTTTTACATCGCTACTTGGGCATATGCTTGGCAGCGCAGCTATTTTTTCAATTGTTGCTGGCGGTGTGGTTATGCTGGTGTCGCCACTTCTCTCCTGGTTTTATGCCGTCCCTATGGATGTAAGGCCCATGTTTACCATTTATGTGGCGGGCATGATGGCAGCAGGTGTGCCCGCTGTGCTCGCAGCGGTGGGTGGTGCCGCATTGCGTGGGTTGGGCCGAGCTCAAGCGGCAGCGTGGAATTCCGTAGGTACGGCATCGCTCAACATTATGCTGGTGTACTGGTTCGTTTCGGTGGCTGGAATGGAATTGAAGGGAATTGTATACGCCAATCTTATTTCTTCAACACTCTCTTTGCTCATAAGCCTTTTGATTCTGATATTGAGGAAGGAATTTGTGTATGAACGGGTAACATTTGTGTGGAAACATCTCATTGCACTTCAGCAGGTAGGCATTCCCGTATTTATTTCGTACTGTCTTATCTTTTTGAGTACTTTCTTTTTCAACAAAATCGTCAGTCGATTTGGGGAAGGGGTAGTTGCTGGATTCGGAGTTGGATACCGAATTCAGACGATGGCTATACTGCCCGGAATCGTTATTGGATCGGCTATCGGGATCATGATTAATCATAACCTCAAAGAGGCTCATCGACCACGTGCATACGAGAGCTATCGCAGAGGTCTGGTACAGTCATTCATTCTTTATGCCGTAATTGCCGTATCCATCTGGGTATGGCGGGAACCGTTGACAGCTTTTCTGATTGCGGATCCCGTATCCCGTGCAGAAGCGGCCCGATATCTGGCAGTGGTTTCCCTTTCCTATCTGACCATGGGTCCTATGATGACAACGCTGCTTACCATGGAACAGAGTGGACGCGGCTATCAGGCCCTGCTTATGAATGCTGCATATTTTCTGCTTATTATTGTTGCAGGGTGGGGGCTGACACGAATCTTTGATCATGTGGGATACTTCTATGGCGTCATTGCTTTTGTTAATGCAGCGAGTTCATTATGCATCTTACCCGTGATCAGGCTGTTCAAAAAGGACTATACAGATTCATCCGGGCATAAACCCACTGACGCGGATGAGCAGGAGGGTCTAGCTGCTCAGAGTTATTCGACCTAGATATAACCAATATCAAATAGAGGAGGTCTCATTATGAAAGCTCCGGAACCTGTATACCTGGTACGCCGCATCGGCGATACGTTGATTGCAGCCGATGAGACGTTCAGCCAGTTCTATCAGATTGAACCCGCTGAAGAATTGGAGACACGTCCGATCCCCCAGCTAGATGGCATTGACCCTCCAGATGAGCCTTATTTTTCACTGAAACCTCTCGTAGGTCAAGATTCACCGCATCTCTATATGCTGGGTATTCCCTATTCGGGAGGTTCAGGTATGGAGGGATCAAAAGTCGCGGGATTTGAGCAATCTCTTCGGGCCGAATCATGGAAAAAGGTAATGTATCCAGCTCTGACGCAATCCCGCATATCAGGACTATATGACATTGGCAGTGGCCAGAGATTACTTGAATCAGTAATGATGCAGGATTTGGGTACTTGCCAAACAGATGATACGGATTCCTACTCGAAGGGTCTTAACTCAGCTCTGGTATATACGGAAAGGGAAGAGGCGCTACTGTGCTGCATTGGTGGGGATCATTCCATTACGTATTCCATCCTGAAATCCATATTGAGTCGATCCGAAGCAAGAATCATACTCGTCCAGTTTGATGCCCACCATGATTGCGGGGTGGATGCTATTCATCAGAGTGAGATGCATCATGCCAATTTTGTGAGGCATCTACTGACGGAGGACGGTATCGCCGCAGTCGTGCAGATTGGTCTGCGCGGCCTTCGTTCTGTAGATCAGATGTACAAACATCCCAAATTGGTTCAGATTCCTGCAGAACAGATGACCCCGGAACGAGTGCGAACAACCCTGCTTGATATACAGCACAAGTTTCAGGCGGAAGCAGCCTATTTATCGTTTGACTTAGATTGTCTTGATCCTGGGAGTTTTCCTTATGTTGATTTTCCTATCAGTGGAGGCCCGTCATGGTTTAACACCCGAAACTGTGTGGTCGCAGCACTGGAATCCTCCTTGCCCTATGTGGGCTTTGATATGGTGGAAGGGCAGGAAGCAGAATCGGATGAACGCATTCCGGGGCAATATGAGATGGCCCTCAGAATGCTTACGTATATGATGGATGGCATGCATCGAAATTACCTGCGACATGGAAAGGATGCTCTTAGAGTTTCTCAAGCCTTGGAGGGGACACGTAGATGATGAACTTTAGATCGTTATATGATATGTACCGTGAACAGGTCAGAGATGAACTTCATAAGGAGCGACAGGATGGCATTCATTTGGGGTCCTTTTATGCACTGATGAACATTATCAAGGAGATGGCTCCGCTTAAGCCGAAGCAGTCTGCTGAGTCCATCTGGATGGACTATCTCGCATTTCTTCGTACAATTAATGAGCACAAGAAAAGCCCCTATTCGTTTATGGAGTGGGATGAGGTAGAGGGGCGGGAACATCTGCAGGCAACGTTGCGGGAAGGTGGGGCATTATTAACCTGGCATTATGGTTTTGTGAGGCACAATATGATTACGATTGGACAGGAAATACGTGCAGGCCATATGTCTGCCAAGCTTCCATTCTATCTGATCGCCGAGCAGGAAACAGTGGAACAGGAGAAGAAGCTATCCGGTTGGGAGGCCATCCGCAAGTATGCAGGTGCGGAACTGCTCAATGCGGAGGATGAGATGATTGGCATCAGGCTGTATTCCCATTTGCGGAAAGGTGGATCATTCAGTCTTTTTGTAGATGGACAGACCGGATTCAATACGGATAACCATGCTGTTGAACTACCTTTTCTAAGTTCGAAAATTCGCACTCGAAGTGGTATTTATCGTATTTTGGCCAAAACACAAAAGCCAGTATGTGTATACTTTATGACCCTTACAGAGGACTTTCGTTCCAAGATCGTTTTTCTGCCACCAGTTGTATTGGATCAGGATATTCAGGCTTCTGCTGATAGGATATACGAGCCATTTCGCGAGCAACTGTTAAGCCAGCCAGCATTGTGGCGTTTCTGGGACAGGCATCACCAGCAGGTCATCCACTGGAGAGATGATGAAACATCAATTACTGATGAAGCAGTCAGCCGTGTAGACTGGATTTCCAAGCCACTTGATGGTTTTGGACAGCTCGGTCTGAACACGGACAGTGGAGCAATCTATAATATCAGTTCGTAGATGGAAGTGAGGAGGGGCGGCAAGATGCAGTCTTTTACTACTGAGAGGCGTAATAATCTGTCGGTGCACGTGCTGCCAACACACCAATATGCCAATGATTACGTGCAGATTAACCTGATCAATGCACAGCAAACCATACCCTCAGCAATATTTGTCATGATAGTCCGTTTGTTAATGAACAGCTGTCGTCGCTTTCCATCGAACAGGCTACTCCAGCAACAGTTATGGTCCCTGTATGGTGCAGACCTGACCAGTCGTTTTGATTACAAAGGCGATACTCAGATTGCCTCGATCACGATGCGCATACCTCGTATAACAGAAGATAAGTTAATATCTGGAACGCAGATGGAAGCCATGCATAGCGCTGTGCAATTACTCGCAGGCTTGTTATATGACCCGGCAGTTGATGATTATGGCATGTTCGAAGAGATGCAAGTGCAGGATGAAATGGCTTGGACTGAACATCATATCGCGCATGATGGAACGGATTGGGACAAGGTGGTGCAGAGCCGCTGTCTGGAATGGATGGGATATGAAGGGCAGAACCGTCAATTGGCTCTGGATGAACTACGGCATTGTGTCATATCTCATGAGTTATGTCGGCACTATCAGGCATTGATCCAAATTCCGATCCATGTTCATGTTCTTGGCGATATCCATCCTTGGCGAATTATGGATCTGATCTGGGAACAATTTGAATGTGGGAACAGGGAAGTGTTCAAACGCTGTTGTTCGGAGAGGGAATCAGAACTACACCCAATGAACATACAATATCCAGGAGAGGAAGAAGTAGTGGGGCGACAAGGTAATCCTGCGGAGCAGCGGGAGGCTGAAGCCATGATGATGGAACTGTTGGACATTCAACAGTGCAAGATCAATGTTACTTATAGTACAGGTATTCGATATGGCTCTGCTTTATATCCGGCTTTGTTTGTATTCCATACCTTATTTGGAGCGACACCCGCGTCCCGGTTGCAGGTTGAATTACGTGAACGTTCCCAGTTGGTATATCAAGTTACCAGCACATTGGATGATTTTCGGGAAACGCTTCACATTACAACGGGTACCAGCAGTGCTAACGTGACGGCTGTTCTCGAAGGAATCGATATGGAATGGAAGAGAATCTGTGACGGAGATGTATCAGAGAGGGAGTTATACACCGCTGTGCAGAATGTGATGCATTATGTTCAGGTCGGATTCGATCTGCCACATCAGGTCATTACAAATCATATGGATCAGGTGTTAAGCGAAAGTCAGATGACGACTGTACAATTCCTTGAAGAAATAGCAGAAGTAACTCCTGAAAGGGTGGCTTCCGTTGCTACCGAGTTGAGGAAAGAAGTCACATGGATTCTCTACCCAGAGAGTGAATATTCCGCATAGGACAGGAGGGAAATCATGAGTAGTACCACATTAAATTCATGTGTCTGCAAGCGTTTATCCAACGGCCTGAACGTGAGTATACTGCCACAACCCAAATATAGTCATACATTTGTATCCTGTTCTGTACCCTATGGGTCCATTCACGATATTACGCTTGCGGGTACGGCACATTTCCTCGAACACATGATGTTTTATAATCCCGATGGTCAGTCCGTCAAATCACTTCTTCATGCCGAAGGGGCCTCAACGTCGGCGCTGACGCGTTATGATGTAACGACGTACCAACTTGCTTGTACAGGCAATCTAAGGAACAGCCTTCAACTTTTTATGAATATGATTGCAACTCCCTATT
Organism: Paenibacillus sp. FSL H3-0457; assembly: GCF_037981725.1. NCBI lineage: Bacteria > Bacillati > Bacillota > Bacilli > Caryophanales > Paenibacillaceae > Paenibacillus > Paenibacillus sp. FSL H3-0457. The sequence goes on from NZ_CP150283.1 coordinate 610,386, forward strand.
TCACGAAAAGAAACATTGAGCGTGAGCGGAGGGCCATTCATCAGGAACTGGAAATGTACAAGGATCAACCCTCCTGGCTGGCTCTTCAGCAATTGTTGCAGATGATATATGGTAACGACCATCCAATCACACAGGATGTTGCGGGCACATCGGAGAGTATTGCCGACATTACCGTAGAATGGCTGAGCAATGCCTACACAAGTCATTATGGGACTTCTCGAATGTCTGTGGCAGTAGTGGGACCTGTTGAACCGACGGAGATATTCGAATGGTTAGAGAACTTTTCGATGGATCAACCCAAGATGATATCCCATACTCCATTCATTCAGCCGTTGCAGGAACGGGACGAGACTTATAAGGAAATGAATGGTGGATATTCAATACCTCTTGTCCGGTTTGGCTTTCAGGAAGAGAGGCCGGTTACGCAATTGGAGACTCAAGTTGCAACCATGATTGGTATCGAAGCCCTTCTAGGAGAGACTTCAACATTCTTCACAGAGAGTGTGAAGTCAGGTTTGCTCGGGAAGGGGAGTCATTGGGATCACTATTACAGGCAGGAATTTGCTTTTTCCAATGTCTGTGGGTATTCCGTTGATCCCGTTGAATTACATCAACGAGTTAAGGAAGAATGCAGTCGCATTCAGGATCGTATGCTCTCTTCCGAAGATATACACTATGCTCGGATGAAGTGGATCAGTAATCACTATGCAGATATGGATTCATTGAAAAAACGTTGCATGCACATTTCTGAATATGGCGTTATCGGGCTGGATTACATGCAAATGAGCGAATGTGCTATGAAACTGACGGATGAGGATATCGGAATCCACCTAAAACGTATAGCGAAACCGAGTCATCTGAGGATGTCCGTTGTTCGTTGAGCAAGAAGAGTAGGGAGAGGGGGTGACCTTGTGAAACCTGCAGTTACAGGTTGGAAGGAATCCGCTGCGGTTCATTTTGTGGCAAATGAAGTACATATCTGGACGCAGCCTCTTCCGCACAAGGGAGAGGATTTTTTGTCAAGGTTGGATATAGACACCTGTGTACTGAGCCAGGATGAAATTGAACGTGTACAGAGAAAACAGAAACAATCCATGCATGATGCTCAGAATCTGGTTATGTCGCGTACATTTCTGAGAGAAGTACTGGCAATGTACACGGGTCAATCAGCGTCAGATATTTATATTGAATATGGAGCTTCAGGCAAACCATATGTTCGGTGTGGACCGCAGTTTAACCTTTCTCATACCGAAGGATGTTGTGTACTGGCATTAGCGGCTCATACAGAGCTGGGAATTGATCTTGAGTATGTACGTCCGTTGCTGCGGATGAGCGCGGTGATCAGGCGATTTTTGACGGAAGATGAGAAGTGTTATGTACTGAATCACAGGGAGGAAGAACAGGTAACGATCCGGCGTGTTTGGCAAGTCCTCACACAAAAAGAGGCTTGGATTAAGGCGTGTGGTCAATCTCTGTCCGGACAGTGGCGAAAACTGAATACGATGGGAGAAGGGTTAGATGGGCATCACGTTGTGGAACGGGAAGGGCAACATTATAATTTGCAGTCTTTGAACGTCGGCCCGAATTATTCCACCACCTTATGCACTACAGGGAAGACAAGACCACTTGTACGCTGGATGAATGTTGATGATGATAAACAAAGCTAGGGATTATTTAAAATTATAACTCACATATCTATTGTCTAAACATTGGCATTACCTATAATATGGACAAATGGTACCTTAATTTACCAATGTTAAATTCATTGGTTCAATTCCAAGGAGGTTTGTCATGATTCAGTTTCCTAAACCGGATGTCGAGCAATATTTTCAGACGTACCGTATTTCACATTTTGCCGTATCGGCAGACGAGAAACGTTTGTTCATGGACAGCAATCTGAACGGTCAGCCGAATATTTGGGCGATGGATTTGCCTGGAGGATACCCGTATCCTTTAACGTACTTGAATCAGAGCAGTCAATTTATCAAAGCAGACCCGCAGGGGCGTCATCTTCTTACCGCGTTTGATCGGGATGGAGATGAGAACTATCATCTATATGCACTCCCACCCGAGGGTGGGGTTCCACTGCCTGTGGTTCCGGCGGAACCGAATGATCGCTGTTATTTCGCTGAGTTGTCCGAGGATGGACAGCGTCTCTATTATGTTACCAGCGCGGGTAATCCGAATTATCTGAATTCACGCCGCATCGATCTGGAGACAGGGGAAGATGAACTGTTATACAGTGGAGAAGAGGTTACTAGCAGCCTGGTTGCTGTAAGTCCTGACGAGAAGAGTTATGTTATTTTAAAAATGTACTCCAATACGTATCAGACGGCGCATCTGTATCGTAACAATGAAGAAATGGTGATTCTGCCAGCTTCAGAACATTATAGTCAGGTATCTGATCTGATTTTTGCAGATGATAATCGTCTTCTGTTCATTACCAATGATGACTCCGCATACGCCTATGTGGCTGAATACCGTATCGATACCCGTGAATTCCGCTTATTGTGCAGAATCGAAGGGGAAGATGTGGAGTTTATCCGCTGGCATCAGGCTTCCGAGACCTTATATTTCTGGACACTTACAGGGCCAGAGAATCGTATGTACGTATTGGGCAAAAATGCCGATGAGCCTCGGCGCATAGAGATGCCGCTGGATACGATAGAGCAGGTGAACGTTACAAAGGCTGGCAATGTGTATATCCTTGGACGTGGAGCGATTCAACCGCATAATATATATCGCAAAATAGCAGGTGCTGAGTCCTGGGAGCCGCTGACCGCCAATCGGGTAACCGGACTGGACCCAAGTGATCTCGTGTACCCTGACGTTATTCGGTATAACTCCTACGACGGACTGGAGATCGAAGCTCTCTTGTTCAAAGCAAAACCAGAGCAGGCCAATGGCTACACCGTATTTTGGCCTCATGGTGGGCCGCAATCTTCCGAAGCAAAGTTTTTTCGGCCGATGTTCCAGATGATGCTCGCTCAGGGCTATCATATCTTTGCACCTAACTTCCGGGGCAGTACCGGGTATGGTGCGGAATTCGTCAAATTGGTTGAGCGGGATTGGGGCGAAGGCCCAAGGCTGGACTGTGTTGCCGGGATCAACTGGTTGTTTGATCAGGGAATTACATCGCCAGAGCGGTTGTTTGTGGTAGGTGGAAGTTATGGGGGATATATGACCCTGTTATTGGCAGGTCGCCATCCGGAGCTCTTCCGGGCAGCGGTCGATATTTTTGGGCCAAGTAACTTGTTCACATTCCTGGAATCCGTACCGGAAGATTGGAAACCGATGATGGATAACTGGCTGGGTGATCCGGTCCGTGACCGCGAACGTTTAACGAAGGATTCACCGATTACGTATCTCGATCAGATGGTGAATCCAATGCTGGTCATTCAGGGTGCTAATGATCCAAGGGTCGTGAAGGCCGAATCCGATCAGATCGTGGCTGCGCTCCAGTCCAAGGGAATTGATGTGGAATACATCGTTCTGGATGATGAAGGTCATGGCTTCTCCAGGAAGACAAACGAGATTCTTGTGTACCGCCGGATGCTGGAGTTTTTGCAGAAACATCAGGAGTCACCCGTTGCACAAGCTTAAGTTGAGAGATTCCATCGTTGACTGAAATATAGTGAGATGAGGAAAACCGCCAAAGATCAAGGATGATCTCTGGCGGTTTTATACGTGCGCCCGCATGTTGGGCGACATATATGGAACGATACATTCTACTAATCTAACAATGCGACAATCGAATTGATGGACTGCTGCGCCCACTGTGCAAAAGGCAGGTCGGCTGCCCACGTCACTTGTCCTGTCGCTTTGGCTTCCCCCCACCACAAGATACGTTGATAGAGCAGATGCATGCTGAGACGTGTGCGGAAGTGTTGGCATTTCTCCGCATCTGTTGCACAGACCAGATCCCGGTAGCAGCGAAGGAACTGTGCGGCCAGTTCTGGTTGACCCTCACGAACATACCTGGTGGATATTTTGGTTAGGTCGGCTGTACCGTCTCCGAAATAGGCGGTTGTAAAATCGAACAGACCACTAATCTGCCACCCTGAAGAACGGTCGTCCAGATTTTGTATCAGAATATTCTCGACCTTGAAGTCTCCCATAACAAAACACGGAACAGCCCTGGACCGAAATGCCGGTTCAGCATTCTTGAATTGCTCGTCCACCCACTGAACATCTTCATCCGTAATCACCGAGTACTGTTCAGCATCATGTAACCAGTGACGAATGGTTCCGTACAACCAGTCCAGATAATCGCCTGCAAAGGAAACAATCTGCTGCGCTACAGGATCATATTCCCCGGCATCAGGCACCTTCCAGCGATGCAGTTCAGCCAAAGTATGGGCAAACATACAGGCAATCTCTTCCTGATCTTGCTGTGACAGCGAAGCCTGGAATGCTGGATCATACAGGTGATTCCCGGGCAGGCGTGGCATTATGGCATAACTCCAGCCTAGCAGATGGGTATCTTCATGTAATAAATATGGATCAGGGACAGGAATGGACGTATGTTTTGCCAGTTGTTCTACAAAGAACTTTTCTTCCTGTAACTGTCCTGCATATAAAGGATTGCCTTTTAGAATATACTCTCCACGGGAAGAGCGAATGAGTAGTGTCTGACCCATAACACCTTTATCCGTTCGTCGATAATCTTCAAGAGTTCCCAGGTCAAGCTCATTCAGCGCATCCTGTAATAAAACTGCGGCCACTTCGCCAAGTTGATTGGAACCAAAATATATACGGGTTGTCATATGGCCAGACCCTCCTGGGTGTTAGTCCTCATTCTCTTCGTCAGACAGGTCATACGTATCCTCATCGACCAATCCACGGATGAAAGCTTCAAAATTCGGCGCAAGATATGTAATCTCATAATCATTTTCCTGATCGACATGAACTACACAGGGTTCACCTTCAGGGCCGCAGAAGCGATAATCCAGCATAACAACATCATGACCAGCGGATGGACAATCACAGATCACAATCCCCAGGTCGGGGTATCCCCAATCTTCGATCATGAACCGACTTCCCAGCTCACCAGCGAGTGCGTATATTTTATCGTGTCCAATTCCCATAATGCTTGAAATGGAAATGTGATCCTCAGCCCAGGAAGTAGCTTCTTTGGTGGGAAATACAGTGAGCGTAGGGATACCGCCGTTTTGCGTATTCATCAGTTGAATATAGGAAGCGGGCAGCTTGTAACCCAATTCCTTCTCAATAGTCAAAATCTCTTCTTCATCAAAAGGTTCTGATACATGATTTTCCTGGGCATAATCACTCTGTACCCAGAACGTTGCGGGATCATAAGTCCCTGAAGCGGCTCTTAGATGGTTCTGTATACCGCTCTGCTCGAATGCGGCAAGCTCCTCTTCATGACGCTGGCGATCTTGACGCATCTTGTCCGCTTCGGGACGAATCTCGCGAAGGAATTCAAGGGTAGATTCATCATGGGGCAGAAGTTCATCAGCTCTCTCAAAAGCCAGTAATGCCTGTTCATAACTCGCTATATGACAGTATGCATAACCCAAACGGTATTGCCAGAGCGGGTCGTTTACTCCACGCTCCTGGACAGACAACAAATGTTGAATGGCTTCGCGGTAACGTGCGTCATTGTTATAGACTCTGGCGAGTTGACCAATCAGATCATAATCCCGCTCTGAGACGGGGATTCGTTCAATATGTTCAATAATGAGACTGAATTGGTCCTGCTCATGCCACAAGTTGATTTGATCCAGCAGTTTTCTTTCCATGAATAGGCCTCACTTCCGTAGGAGGGGTATGAATCTCTTTCATTATATAATAAGTATGTGTTGGTTGGAGAATGTATAAATCAAGCTCTTCGTAGCATACTGTTTAAGTATGCTTTAAGTTTAATCTATAAAGTTTAAGTTGTGTTTAACTTTGTTTAAGTATGATATTGAAAGTTAAACTTTACTATCCTATACTAGGAGTGTGAGGTGAGATGGATATGGGAATCACAAGAGTTGAGAAGAATATATTTAGTCAGAACACGGATGAGATTGCTTCTGAGTTAGTTCAGAGCTTGAGTAATTCGGATAATAGTATTTTACTGTTCAAAGTGCTGGCATTTGCAGTCAAAAATAATGCTGAATTTGTTCGTAATCTGGATGAATCTATCTTTGAAGATGCTGATATTTTTAGAGAAAAGTATGTTACTCTTCTCAAACATGCGTTAAGTCAAGCAGTGGATGTACCGACAGGTATTACAGACAGTGGTGTTCCTTCTATTGAAGCTGTACGTTCTTATACTCCTAAAGAATTATCTGTATTTTTTGGAGTGAGTATTACGACGATTTTTAACTGGATTGATCAAGGCCGTTTTATGGGAATTCAAAGAGCCGGGTCCAACAAACATAATCTCATCCCAGACAATACTACATATGTGTATGGATCAGGTAAGAGAACGACGATTAAAGAGATTGTGACTATGTGGAAAAAGGAAGAGGCAGAACGCCAATCCACAATAGAAGTTAGTGACCTGGATTACCACACAGGGCAAATTGCCTTATATGAAGATAAATACAAAGGGGAATTCGAACGGACACTCGGAACTAAATTGAACTTAACACCTGAAGAAGAAACCGATGCACAAGTTTGGAAACACCATTTGGGGAGGCAGCGTCTTGGCTTTAAAGATACCGAAAAGTAATTTTCGTTTTATTGAGAATGATTTTTCAGATATTATTATGGAGATTCGAGATGGTGCCCAGGGTCTTCCAAGCAGTGCTAGAACTATTCGTAAAACAATTGTCTTTAATGATTTATCGAAGATGTACTGTGTAGAGGAGATAGATCGAAACGGGGGATTCATCGAGTTATATTGGTATGATTGGTATGATGATCAAAAAGAGTTGATTATGAAATTCCATGCTCATTATCATCCTGATGAAACACCTGCTAATATTACGATGTATGACCCGTTTCATATTCATACGGTAAATGAGAGAAGATTGAATAATGAAAAATTTCAAGAATTATATACGATTCTTGAATTTATTAGATTAAGAAATATCTCTATTAAATTATAATAGTTCAACGCTGATATGATGTTTGTACATACGAATTAAACAACACTCCCTGAACTTAGGCATGATAGCCACAGTTCAGGGAGTGTTGTTTTTATAATCTATTCTTTATTACAAATCGTCAAATCCGTTATCGTCGCCAACTTTACCGTAGTTACGGGATTTAGCTTCGAAGAAGTCTGTTTTGGTTGCATTCAGAGCTTCATCGGAGAATGGTTTGATCCAAGGCATGCAGTTTACATCCACACCTTCATATGCTTTTTCCATACCCATCAGACGCAGACGTTTGTTGGCGATGTACTTGATGTAATCTTCCAACTCGTTCAGGTCAATACCGCGCACGTTGCTGAGTGTGTAATGTGCCCAGTTGGTTTCAAGCTCAACAGCACGATGGATGGTTGTGTATACGTAGTCCATGTTCTCAGGTGTGTTCAGTTCAGGGAAGTCCACCAGCAACTGTTTGTACACTTCAGCGAAGAAGTAACAGTGTTGGTTTTCATCCCGCTGGATATACGAGATCATCTGGCTGGTTGCCATCATTTTCTGGTCACGGGCCAGGTTGTAGAAGAAGGCAAACGTACTATAGAAGAAGATACCTTCGAGTACCAGATCGGCTACCATGGCCTGGAAGAACGTCTGTGGAGACGGCTCGTCCCGGAATGTTTGGTAAATATCTGCGATGAAACGGTTACGGTCAAGCAGGACTGGATCATGTTTCCAGTATTCGAAAATTTCCTTTTGCTCCCGATCAGATACGATCGAAGACAGGACGTAAGAGTACGATTGGTTATGAACGACTTCCTGTTGTCCGATAATGGCCGAGATCGCTTCGAGTGAAGAATCGGTAAAGTAACGTTTTACATCACCAACAAACATCGTTTGCATAGAATCAAGTACCGCGAGCAGGGAGATGTTGATTTTAAACGTACGTTGCTCTTCCTCATCCAGTTGAGCAAACTGGGAAGCATCTTTGGACATTGGAATCTCGTCTGCAATCCAGTGGTTGAGCAGCAGTACTTTGTACAATTTGTACATATGAGGCATGCGAATGTCGTTCCAGTTCAGGATACCGGAGCATTCACCTTCAATAATACGGGTTGATTGGTTAGGGGCTTCGGTGTTAAAAATTTTCTGTACTTGCATTGTTCCGTTCACTCCTTGAATGAATTTACACTGTATAACTACGATGACAGAACAACCTTCCGATCGCTGTTATCCCCTGATTTTTTTGATTCCCTCTTTTAAAGAGGAAAATCCGGTGATAAAGGCGAGCGCTCCGCTTCTTCAGCTTTGTTCTGTCCTCTTCGTTATCGTGTAATCATTAATTCTTTTATATATATTAGGGTTGTATAATGTGGCATCTATATCAACATCTTGCGATGCTGTGATCGTTTTTTTAGGCAAAAAAGAACCAGGGCAACGCCATTTTGCAATCAAAACAGGATGCCCTGGTGGTCACCTCGAATCTAGTAAATCTTCTCTATCATGGATAAAGCGTAAATTGCGCAAAAATCAAGATTCTTCAATTGTTAATGCCCGGCTACGAACATAATAAGTTGATTTCATGCCGGCTCTCCAGGCGTGCAGATGCAATTCCAGGAATTCTGTTGCTTTGATATCTGGTCGAACATAGAAGTTGAAACTTTGTCCCTGATCGACGTGGCGCTGACGGGCAGCCGCCATATTAATGGAAGCATGTTGGTCCACCTGGAACGCCGTTTGGTAATAAGGGCTTGTTTTTTCGGACAGATCCGGAGCCGGATTGGCAATTTTGTAAGTTGTTTTCTCTTCATAAGATAACAGCTCATAGAGCGGATCAATACTAGCCGTTGAACCGGCAATAATGGACGTGGAACCGTTAGGTGCAATGGCGAACAACCAAGCATTACGTACACCGTTTTGTCGTACTTCGGCTTGCAGTTCTTTCCACTGTTCGGTTGTCACGAACTCGCCTACGCGCTCACCTGATGTGTACTCGCGTTGGTCGAAGTAATGACCACTTTCCCAATCGGAACCTTTGAATTTCGGATAATGTCCTTTTTCTTTGGACAGCTCCATACTGGATTTTACGAGCAGATAGTTAATTTTTTCATACAGATTATCGTTATACGTTACCGCTTCTTCAGACTCCCAATGAATGCCTTCGAGAGCAAGCAGGTGGTGAAGTCCAAACGTTCCCAGACCGACTGCGCGATATTGGCTGTTGGTATATTGGGCTTGCAACACTTCAATGTTGTTAATGTCGATAACGTTGTCCAGCATGCGCACCTGAATTGGAACGAGACGCTCCAATACATTATGAGGTATAGCACGTGCCAGATGGATGGAGTTCAGGTTGCAGACAACAAAGTCGCCAGGCACTTTGGAAATCACGATGCGAGTTTGTCCATCCTTGGTTACGAGTTCTTCCTTTTCAATCACAGTGGCAGACTGGTTCTGCATAATTTCGGTACACAGGTTGGAGGAGTATACCATACCGTGTGCACGGTTAGGATTCGAGCGGTTAACCGTATCGCGGTAGAACATGTATGGCGTACCTGTCTCCAGTTGGGATTTCAGTACACGCTTCATGATGTCAATCGCCTGTACTGTAATCCGGGACAGCAGTGGGTGATTCACCGCTTCTTCGTATTTATCACGGAACGCACCTTCGCCAAAGGACTCATCATAGAAATCTTCCAGTCCGAGTGCACGACCATTCTCGTCCTTCCAGCCCATCACTTTCTTTGTTTCGTGCGGACAGAACAGGCTCCATTCGCCGCGAGTGGATACCCGCTCCATGAACAAGTCAGGCAGACAGATGCCGTGGAATACGTCATGCGCACGCATACGCTCGTCGCCGTTGTTCAGCTTCAGATCGAGGAAGGCCAGAATGTCTTTGTGGAAAACGTCTAGGTACACGGCAATGGCACCTTTACGCGTACCGAGCTGGTCTACGCTGACCGCTGTATTGTTCAGTTGGCGAATCCAAGGGATTACACCGGAACTTGTATTTTGGTGACCACGGATATCCGAACCACGAGCTCTGACTTTGCCGAGGTAAACGCCGATGCCGCCACCCATTTTGCTCAGACGAGCTACATCCGTGTTGGAATCGAAGATACCTTCGAGTGAGTCGTCCACCGTATCAATGAAGCAGCTGGAGAGCTGACCGGCTACTTTTTTACCTGCATTGGACATCGTAGGAGTAGCTGCGGTCATGTACATGTTGCTCATTGCCCAGTATGCTTCCTTGACGAGATCCATACGTTTCTCGGCAGGCTCTTGGTGCATTAGGAACATGGCGATAACCATATAACGCTCTTGTGGCAGTTCCATTACTTTTCCATCAAAATCGTGTGCGAGGTAACGCTCTGCCAGTGTGAGCAAGCCGATGTAATCGAAGAGCAGATCGTTGCGATAGTCAATGCACTCAGCAAGTTCGTCGATCTGTTCCTTGGTGTAACATTCCAGCAATTCTTCGCGGTAGATACCTTTCTTCACGAGATCTACAAGAAGAGGGTGGAATGCGCCATAAGGCTCGTCCGGGTAAGACTTGTATCTGCGGTTGGTAGCCGCTTTTTTGTAAAGGGAAGTGAGCAGGGAGCGTGCCGCTGCAAATTTCCAATTAGGCTCCTCTTTAGTTACCAGTTCCAGTGCGCTCATGATAAAAGCGTTGCTGATTTCGTCTCCGGTAACTTCATCACGGCGGAGCTTGCTGTTTACCCCACGTACAAGACGTTCCTTGTCCAGCATTTCCAGTCCTTCCAAAGTACGGTCGGCATATACCGAGATGCGCATATCATCAAAGGCAAGCTGGCGGTTGTTCGGCTTGGTCACAACTTGTGGCATGAATATTCCTCGCTTTCGCATGTTAAAGAGATAAATTGGAGAAATTCTTTATATAAAGAATTGAGTGTTGTCTTACGGTGAGAAAAAGGTAAAGGTTGCTTTTGGCAGACTGAAACGGCGGTGACAAGTTCATGTCTTAAATCGCTCAACTTGCGGAGCACAAAACAGCACAATGCAGAACATGCTCATATAAAAAGCATTCTCCCGCCTCGCGGCTGAAAATGCCCATGGATGCTCTGGCTTCCTTACTGTCTTAGAAGTTCTGGATATCGACAGAAAAGGGTGCTTATGTAAGCTTTGGTCTATTGCAGATGTGCCTGTAGTTTGAGGATACCGGATGCAGTCCAAACAGCCCCGTTAACCTCCATGTCAACTCTGTTTCGAGAAAGCGATTTACACCTACAGGGACGTGCCTTTGGAGGTGATTTCATCCTGTTTTTCGCGAGAATGCAGAAGGTGACTAATAGAAGCGGAGAAATCTAGTGTTACTACATTTTGTAGCTGTCAACATACTGTAACCCAACATATTGTGTTTGTAAAGTGGGCCGATACAGTAAAACGTAATTCCGAGTATACCATTTAAGCCAGGAATCCGCAAAGGAAAAGGACTGGAAGATTTGAAGATTTATCAAAAAAATTTTTTGGCCAATTTGAATGACGTCTTCACGTCAGTTTGAATTGTAACGCATTCAACTGGTAGAATAAAAATAGTCAAAAATCGACTAAAATTAGCGGCAGCGGTTGTTCACGGGGCCCAGAGGAGGCGGAGCAAAATGGCAATAGCAGAAGTGACTGTAATTCCAATCGGAACGGGTACAACCAGTCTAAGCAGTTATGTGGCGGACATGCAAAAGGTATTGGAACATCAACGGGGCATTACATATCAGTTAACTTCCATGAGCACCATTATTGAGGGACCGCTTAACGAGATCTTTACAGCAATTGCGGCTCTGCATGAAGCACCGTTTTTGTCAGGAGCTCAGCGTGTTTCCACATCCGTCAAAATTGACGACCGTCGTGATAAACCGGATGCCTCAAGTATACAGAAGTTACAATCGGTTCAGGATAAACTGACGTCACTTCAGGCAAGACCTAATTAATGGATTAGTGTAAACATCCGTATATACGGTTATTCGGTATGTTATAAGTCGTTAATTAAAGGTTAGATTGTGTCTTTCTGTGTAGTTAACGTGAATTTCTGATATCTATAAACTGAAAGACAAAAAGACCAGCTTAACGTTCATTAAGCTGGTCTTTTTGTATACTCATTTAACATTTTAATTAATCTGCAACTACCAATGAGGCTCCAATCAAAGTGGCGTTGGTGTAACCACCACCAACATTTTCAAAAGAGAAGTTGGTAATTGGAGCACCGATAACCGTGGCATAATCACCATCAAGCAAATCTCCAGTCGTTGCAGGATATAACGCTATAATATCGTTTCCGTTCTCATCCATGACATGAACGATAGAGAAAGTTGCTCCGAGAGAGCTATCTTCTTCAACGGAAATGACTTCCCCGTTAACTTGTACGAAAGTATTGTAATAGTTGGCTAAATTTTTATTCAGATGGCGGGTCGTTACATTTGAGTCAACGAGCCCCTGTACCTTTTTGCTTAGTTCTGCCGTAATGGCAGGGAATACATCGTTATGTTTACCAAAGAAATCATAAGATGCCTGCTCCATAAAGGCTGTGTCTTCTGTAATGTACGGAGTTAACTCATTAAAGAAATCCGCAGCTGATGCCGTAACAGATGAATTTCCAGTTGTTGCAGTTGGTGCTGTTTGCTCCAGAGAAGCAGTAATGCTTAGAGAATCAAGGATATCTTTGATCTCATCCTGATTATAAGTATCCTTGGCGTAGGTTAACGTCATGGTATAGAGTTCTGTATTGGTCGGAATCAGATACTGCACAAGGATAACATCTGTACCCGAGGAATGCTTATAGGCTCCTTCCAAGATACCAGCGCTATATTCTTTATAAGGTTTGTTTGTGTAGCTGGTTTTTTTATAATCGGAAATGCCGATGCTTGAACCGCTTTGTGTGTAATAATCCACTATATTATTGGCGTATTCTTCAGGATTAATTGAACCGGTTGAGCTGGCCTCAATCGTCAGATTCATATTATCTGCAAATGTGACTGATGAAGATTGGTCTGAAAAAGCAGCTTTAATGGATGGAGCATTCATTTGACTTGTATCTACGCTTTTCCAGGATTCAGGATATGCAAAAGAAAATCCTTCTCCACTATATGTAGTGTATTTCGTAGCTTTTGCTTCTGTTGAGACAGTTTCAGTTGCCTTGGATGCTTCGGACGTTTGGCTATTGGTTGTTGTGTTTGTTTCTGAATTACCACAAGCAGTAAGCAATGTGGTTAATGCCAAAATCGTAATAAGTTTCTTCATTATGTCTAATTTCTCCTAATGTGCTTCCCATCGGTTGGGATTTTTTCTAAGGTCATCATTTCGTTTGGGATAATCTAGTTTAGGTGGCGGGGATGGAAACTCCTTTCTATTTTATTAGTAAAATAATAACATAAATAAAGATTTCAGTATTCATAATTACTAAAAAGGTGATTTATCTGTATTTAACAAGTTAAAAGCTAATAATATACCGTATGGGTATCCATTTTGAGCGATAGTACATACATTTGGTTGATATAACCGTGAGCCCATTTTCGACCTGAGCCCGGTCCCATGTGTGATTGGTGCATATAGTGAACTGTACCTCAAATCAAAGGAGGGGTTTACATGAGTGGAGTAGTAGGTGGATACGGCGGCGCATGGACATCGACTGGCGCGATCTTGGTTCTCTTTATCTTGTTGGTCATCATCTCTAAAGCATTCTTGATCTAATAAACCGCTTGGACCCTAATATATTTGTAAAGGAGGGTTCTGCATGAGCAACGTAGTTGAAGGCGTAGGATACGGCGGCTGGACATCGACTGGAGCAATCCTGGTTCTGTTCATTCTTCTCGTAATCATCACTAAATCTTTCTGGGTATAATATGGCGAGCTCTGCCGGGCAACCGGTGGGGTTTTTTTTCTAGAGGACAAGCATGGTGGAGAACCAGGGAGATAAGATAGCTTGTGGTTAAACGGAAGATTTGGTGGAATTCAAGAAATGGAAAGATGGCGTATGCTTCGAAAATGGGGAAGGTACCTCATGGCTAAACGCCCATTTTGTCAAAATGAGGGCGATAGCCCGGTCCAGAGGTAGGCTGAATACATAGCTTAGGGGTGTAGGCAAATGTTAAGGAGGAATGAACAATGAGCGAAGTAAAACCGAATTCACCGAACGGACAGGGACACGTATACGGACATATGGGAGGTTATGAGCATATGCAAGGATACCAATACACAGGTCATGAAATGCATGGGTATGGATATGGTTGTGGAACAATGCCAATGGGATATGGCTATGGATACGGACACCATGCCAATCAGGCTCCAATGATGCACGGTTATCAACAGGGTTGTGGAGTATCCTATGGTCATGGCGGCGGAAGCTGGGGTTCCATGGGTACGATCCTCGTACTGTTTATCTTGCTGGTCATCATCTCCAAAACGATGTTTATCTAAGTATTTGTGAGTGCAAGGAGACTTTGCTGATCGTGGATCGTTGCGATAGGTGCTCTAAATAAACTCCGAGTTTGAGTTCCATGTTAAGGCATAACGTACCTATGATTCAGAGCGGGACAGCGTAGGATTTCATCCTGCGGTGTCCCTTTTTTTATTAGAATTAAGTGAAGGAGCGTTGGGATTACTTTCTTTAACGAACTCCACAGACGCTATTCCATGCATTTTTGCCATTTCACAAGTTTAACGAATCGTAGACGTCTTATTATCTGAATCTGGGCATGTTTGGAGCCTATATTCATGAAGTGGCATGGATTAACGTGGCTGAGATTCGTTAAATTTTACATAGCACAGAAATCCCCAATATAAGGTGTGCAGGATTCGTTAGCGTCTGGTGAGCGTAAACATTTGCTTTAGAGGCCGAAGTTATTTGCACAATTGGAGAAGTAAGAAGTAAGAAGTAAGAAGTAAGAAGTAAGAAGTAAGAAGTAAGAAGTAAGAAGTAAGAAGTAAGAAGTAAGAAGTAAGTATCGAGGAGTGCAGTCAGTGGGAGAATGGAAAAGTTTTAAAAGCAGAGCCGAATTTATCTGGTTAGTCTGATAAGTGGAAAGAAGACTTTCTTTAATGATGGGGAGGCCGATGGTTCTGTAGGTGTTGCTAAATTGGATATGTAGACATGGATAAACACCCGGAACCCAATTCCGGGTGCTTTGTGTATGTTTTCAATCTTCTCAAGAATAAGTGATATCCAAAACAACAAAAGCCCTACCTCTCTTTTGTCCTTGCGGCTCCGATGACCGCGCCAGTGTGAATGGGAACATCTTGTGAAACTCTGTACTACCGGGTTATTGTGATTCAGGTTCTTCAATCTTCATAGGTTAAATGTGCTTAAAATTCGCTGCGGTCGCAGCATGAAGAAAATATTCCGGGGTTTAAAGAAGACAGAAATCATATGAGGTTGTTTAATACAACTCTTATAGTATACCACAGGTTGTAATTTTCTGCAATAAAAAGGAAAGCGCGACCAGGGCCATATGTTTTCGGACTGTTTTTTTGTTAGAAAGTGAAAGGTTAGTTTGAAAAGATACAGAAAATTTTTCAAACTATTTCTTCATAGGGGTAATCCTCTTCAAAAGATTCTGCGTAGGTTATAATAAGAGGGAAGAAACAGAAAGGGGCCCTCGCATGACTGAATCGATGGAGGACAGCAGGTTAATGCGGCAGATCGCGGAACGTGATGCCTCCGCACTGGAGCTTTTATATGACCGTTATGAGCGAGCGGTGTATTCTTTTGCCTACCGGATCGTTGGTGATCCCATGACGGCAGAAGAGACCGTTCAGGAACTTTTTATGCGGGTCTGGAATAATGCCGAACGTTACGATGCCTCACAGGGGAAGCTGACCACATGGATGTTTGCGATTACGCGTAACATTGCAGTGGACATGCTGAGGCGGAAATCAAAAGGGGCAGCGACTACTTCAGTTGAACACGAGACACTGGCTGCCTATGCCGATGAACATACGAATACGGAAGAAGAAGTGCAGCGTAAATGGGAAGGTACCCGGATTAAAGAGGCGTTGTCCCAATTAAACGGTGATCAGCAACAAGTTATAGAATCGATTTATTATGCGGGATTAACCCAGCAGGAAGTATCCAGCCGATTCGGGATTCCGTTGGGTACAGTAAAGAGCCGTGTCAGGCTTGCCATGCGACAGCTCCAAAAGTTGCTGGCCGATGCTGAATTGCATCCGGACGCGGGAAGGGAGGGCATACATCCATGATAGAACGACATGAGGAGTGGTCTGATCTGGCACCGATGTATGTGCTGGGCGGACTGGAAGCAGAGGAAGTGGCGGCGTTTGAAGCGCATATGGCAACTTGCGAACCTTGCCGCCAGGAGGTAAGGGAATTGCAGGAAGTGACTGGCTTCCTGCCACTTGCGGCGGAACCTGTAGCACCGCCGCAAGGCATGCGAGCACGTGTGCTGGGCAACGTGCTCGGACATGTGCAGGAGAGCGCCGAGGCGAAGCCAGCGGCTACTCCTGCAGAGCCTGAAGCACCCGTGGTGCTTCAGGAGGATCTTGCGCCGCAGCACAAACGTGCGGCGCAGCCCGGGCCAGGCTTGCCGCCGGTAACGGCGGTGCCTGCGGCCCGGGTGGAAGAGGCTGCCCAGGCACAGCCATGGCAGCCACAAGCGCACGCGCGTGCGCGCATCAGCAGCGCCTGGCGCATAGCCAGTGCCGCCCTTGCGGCCGCGGCACTGTTACTGGGCGTGTACACGGCGCAGCTGCGAAGCCAGATCGACTCGCTGACGCAGCAAGCGGCGGGCTCGTCGGCTACGCAAGAGCAACTGGTGCAGGCACAGGCGCAGAATGCACAGCTGCAAGAGCAGCTGGCATCAGCTCTGAAGCCCGCACAGGGCATGCAGACTGGCGAGGCAGTGAAGCTGAATCCTGCAACGCAGGACATTGTAGCTCAGGGTCTCGCAACCATCGTTATTGACAGCAAAGGCACTCACCTGGTTGTGCAGGCTGAGAACCTGCCGAACCTGGAAGGCAACGAGGCTTTTCAGGTCTGGTTGATCAAAGGAGATACCCCTCAGAATGCGGGTACTTTCCTTAGTCGTGACGGAACGGGAGCAGTATACTACACATTGGATTCGGCCAACGACTATGATACGGTTGCCATCACGCTTGAACCGGATGCAATGGGAGATGAGCCGCGCGGTACAATGATTCTGGCTGCCAAGATTAAAGGATAAATATAGGATATATCACCAAAGGCTGCTCCGTCGTGGAGCAGCCTTTTTGTGTTTTCCAGTTCTGATGCCCATCCATTGGATTTTATTAATTTTTTTTGTCGGAGCAACCGATAAACAAATAGAAGGCAATACCCTTAATCTCCCTGTATCTCAAGGGAGAACTGGTTGCACATAGAGAGTGAGGGGTTCAGTTGGAAGCATACCGTTCATTTATCTTTCGCCTGATACGCAATTATCTGATCGGTTCACTGGCAGCTGTTTTTGTTGTCGGTACAGTAGTTATGGTATCTACTCTGCAAATACCCAATATTCAATTTGTTCGGCTCATCTTCATTGTACTGATTTCACTCTTGTTCATGCTGGTTGCAGAATTAATTACGCTGTGGGTGCAGCTAGGCCCCATAAGACAATTTTTCACTTCCGAGCATCACGAGAGAGACGAATTGAACCACATGTATGAGAAAATTCATCGTTTTCCGGGACAGACCATATATCGGATCATGGGTCCGCACATGCTTGGTTTCTCACTTCCGGCAGCCGGATTAACATTATGGATGATATCCACAGGGTGGCTTGAATTTCCTTACTTCTATACTGTCGTGGCCGCTGCGTGTGCCTTTCTGATTGCCATCATGCATGCGCTGATTGAGTATTACTTAACGGTGCGGGCGATTAGACCCCTGTTACTTGAGATTCGACATCGAGGCAAAGTCCAATACGGGATGGAACCTTCACTGGGAGGGCGAATCCTGGTATCGATCCAGCGTAAATTTCAGCTAAGTACGGCACTGATTGGCTTATTTCCTCTATTTCTATTTTTCCTGGCTACATATATCAGACTTCAGTATATGGACAGTGAATTTGCGAAAGAGTACATACTGTGGGGAATTCTCATCGTTGTTCTGGGCGCGGGGTTTGCGCTGGTGGGAAGCTGGCTGTTGATTCGTGATGTTCGTGATCCAGTTGCTGAACTGACGCATGAGATGAACCGAATTCAGGGGGGAGATCTTGGCAGACGAGCTCCGGATCTATATGCGGATGAGTTTTCGGCACTGATCTCCGGTTTTAATATGATGATTAATCGGCTGGAGATGAGACAGGAACGCAATCGACAGCTGTTGCAAAGTTATTTTTCTACGCTGGCTGCTGCTTTAGATGCCCGAGATAAGTACACGGCAGGACATTCCATGCGTGTGGCAGAGTATTCGCTGATGATTGGTAAGCTGAGCGGAATGAGTGAGGAACAGGCGGATTTATTGTACAAATCAGCCCTGCTTCATGATATCGGGAAAATCGGCATACCTGATGAGGTGTTGCTGAAGGATGGAAAACTAAGCGATGAAGAATTCGCAATTATTCAGACACATCCCGTGCAGGGAGAGAGTATTCTGCTCCAGATAGAACCCATTGATGCCATGGCTGACTTTCTGCCTGGTGTACGATCTCACCATGAGAGATATGATGGCAAAGGGTATCCGGATGGGATGGCAGGCGATGAGATTCCGCTATTTGGCCGCATCATTGCGGTAGCGGATGCCTTTGATGCCATGACGTCTGATCGACCATACCGGAATGGGATGAGTCATGAGAAAGCGCTAACGATTTTGGAAGAAGGAAAAGGGACCCAATGGGACCCCTATTTTGCAGGTTTGTTTATTGATGAATGGAGACGACAACAGCATCTTCAGAAACCATCGAAGTGAGGGATCAGCTGATCCCCTCTGTCCACTTCGATTCTTTTCTGCGTCTCCGGTGAAGAGCGAGGCCTGTTATGATGGTGAGAACACATTCGCCGAGTATGACCGCACCCAAGGCGTCATAGATTACATGTTGTTTGATCATTAGCGTGGATACTATAATAGTTGCTGCCCCGGCGGCCACCAAAATCTTGATGGGTTTGCGGATGCTTGGAACCGAGAGAACAGCACGCATAACCAGATAAGAGTGAAGAGAATGAATACTTGGAAAACAATTATAAGGACGATCCTGACTATAGAGCCATCCGAGGACAGATGCTCCCAGGCCTGTACCCGTCAGTTCCGGGCGCGGTACCATGGTCTGAAAGTTGAAGTAGATCAGATAACATATCCAGACACAGATATTCATGGATAACAAGACACGGTAATACGTCAGGCGATCTTTGGCACACAGGTAAGCGAGCACACCGAATACAAACGGGTACCAGCCCAAATATGGAATGGACATGCCAGGCACGTAGGGAATGATCCGGTCGAGCGGCGAATCAAGCACTACGAACCCGCGTTCTGGACTATTAAGAATATCATAGAAGAGCCCCATGACGGCCAAAGACAGCATTAAACTCAATGACAGCCAATAGGATTTGCTTTTTAACAATTGCACAACACCTTACTCCTTTCATTCATGCTCCCTAGGAGCATGACCCCAGCAAATAACTAATTCAAATTTAAACAACAATATATTCTACTACGACCAGCGCACAAATTGAATCCTGATTTGTGTATTTTTGTGTATTTTTTTGACGAAGAAGGAATGCCGAAGCTTCAATGGGCATGATATGATAGAGACACATACGGACGAAGGCACTTTGGCCAGTAAAGTCGGTACAACAGGAGTGAGTGAATGCAATTTTCAAAAATGTTCGTATTGAATATGGGGATGCTTATTACCATTGCATATCTTGCTAGTGTGTTCTATAAATATGTCGTAATACGTACCTCTTCCCGAGTGAAGCAGATCAGCTCCGTGCTTGTCCTTATATTTGCAGGTTGGATCAGTACGGTTTTTGGGTTTCAACTCACCGATGAAGTGGTCTTTGATCTTCGATATGTTCCTTTAATTGTAGCCGTTCTAACGTATAGACAACCCTATAGCGTAATTATCGTGGGTATTGGAATTGGGCTGTCGAGGCTGACTTTTGGCATCACGGATGCTACATTGGCGGCAGTACTTAACATGTCTATTTTGGGCGTGATATGTGCAGGTCTGAATATATGGATGAGACGCAGCAACTACAGGCTGATTATTAAAGGAATCCTTGTTACAGTTATCGTCAATGTGGTCAATAGTGTAAACATTGCTATCGTTGGTGTGATCCCGGCTACATACTTCTTTTCACATATTATGCCTTATACACTCCCTACAGGTATTTTGCTGAGCCTTATTTTTGCATTTATTTTACGTGATTTTCAGAATGAACAGAATCGAATTTTGTTGATCCAGAGTACAAACCGGCTTTTATCTGTGCAAAAGGAAGAGTTACAGAAAGCCCAGATTGTACTGGAGGATCGAGCGAAACAATTGATGATTGCCTCACAGTACAAATCCGAATTTCTCGCCAATATGTCCCATGAACTGCGTACACCACTGAACAGTGTCATTAACTTTGCCCAGATGATCAGCGAGAATGCCGACACGATGGATCAGGAGGATATTGTACGTTTTGCCAATATGATCGACCACTCCGGGCAGGAACTGCTTACGCTCATTAACGATATTCTGGATCTCTCCAAAGTAGAAGCGGGGCGGCTGGATATTGTACTCGAGGATATCAGTGTCGCACAACTTACAGAAGATGCCATGAGCCACTTTCAGCTTGTTGCCGAGAAAAAAGGTATTCAGTTGGTTCTGGACAAAAAACAGGGACTGCCTGAGACGCTCTGGTCTGATCCCCAGCGGGTTCAACAGATTTTGCGGAATCTGATGTCCAATGCCATCAAGTTCACTCACCGGGGGAAGGTCACGCTGATCGTAAGCGCCAAGCAGATTAAGAATGCAGGTATTCAGAATCGATGGCTTATTTTCTCCGTTCAGGACACAGGCATTGGTATTTCGGAGGACAAGCATCATTCCATATTTGAAGCATTTCAGCAGGCTGACGGGTCGATTAGTCGAAAATTTGGCGGTACCGGACTAGGCCTGTCAATCAGTCGGGATTTAGCGAGATTACTGGGGGGATCGATTGAACTGGAGAGCGCTGAAGGTAAAGGAAGCACCTTCCATCTCTATCTCCCGTTGGACCGTGAAAAAATGAGTTGACAACCTTCGCGCCGTGAGTAGAATTTGGGATGACAACTAGCATCGACCGGCTTTTGAGACCCGGTC
Source organism: Paenibacillus sp. FSL H3-0457 (assembly GCF_037981725.1). Lineage (NCBI taxonomy): Bacteria > Bacillati > Bacillota > Bacilli > Caryophanales > Paenibacillaceae > Paenibacillus > Paenibacillus sp. FSL H3-0457. The sequence continues at coordinate 631,699 of NZ_CP150283.1, forward strand.
TAAGGAGTGTATCCCCATACAGAAGACGGTCAACGTTAACCCTCCCCCGTTAGCAAGCAAACCACGGCGCAAGGGTTCGACACAACGCACGAATTTATCGATTGCAACATGGGAGGGTGTACCGGCAATTATTTTACAGACCTTGCTGGGAGGCCCATTTTTAACCGGGTTTCTGCTGTACCTTGGGGCCGGGTCGAGACATATCGGCTTTGTGCTCGCGATTACGACGTTCGTAAACATTGCCCAGATCGGAGCAGCTTACTGGATGCAGCGTATTCGCAGCCGTAAACGCATGCTGCTGTTATTTGTGGGCACTCATCGCATGTTATGGAGTGCAACGGGACTGATCCCGTTTATAGTTCCCAAAGAGTGGTGGGTAAGCGTATATATTGCCGTATATACGGTTGCTTTCATATCAAATACCATTGGCGGCATGATCTGGACTTCACTGATTGGCGATATCGTACCTGCCAAGGTGAGAGGGCGTTATTTTGGAATTCGAAATACGATTCTGAATGCTCTTGGAAGCGTATGCTTATTTGCAGGCGGTATTGTTTTGGACCGTTACCCGGGAGAAATGGGCTTTCTAATCCTGTTTATTCCGGTTTGGATCTGTGCGATTGCCAATACAGTCATCTATTTCTTTTATCCGGACGTTCCCTTTGAACATTCTACCGAAAAGGTTTTCTGGCGTATGTTCATCAAGCCGTTCCAGGATCGTTCTTTCCTGAAAGCAACACTGTTCCTGGCTTCATGGTTATTGATCCAGACCTTGATTGTTCCGCTTTATTCCTATGTTATGCTCGATTTATTGAACATCAATTATCAGACGGTATCCCTGATCACGGTAGTCCAGACGCTGGTTATGATGGCCGGTTTCTATGTCTGGGGCAATCTGAATGCCAGATTCAGCAACAAAACCCTCCTATTCTGGACATTGCCAGTCATTGCACTCTCCTGTTTGTCGTGGGGGTTAATGTCGTTCATGCCCGTATTGATCGCGCTATTTCTATCTCATATTTTTCTTGGGATCGGTGTAGGTGGATTCAATCAGCTGGCATTTAACTTTACGATTGGAGACACACCCAAAAGTGAAAGACCGATGTTTGTCGCGGTGTATTCGGCTCTGACCGGAGTCACTTCGTTTCTCGGGCCGTTGTTGGGTGGCTGGTTGTATGAAAAGATGGAAACTTGGTCCAATGCGCTGGCCTGGATCTCAGCCTATGGATTTCAGATGGGGGTTGGTGTCGTGATGCTGATTCTGACATTTACCCTTGGACGTCGTGTACTGTTAAAATAGATATTGAATATTTACACGGGCACTTCGATGACAGAACAACCTTGTAAATGTTTAGATTGATCATATGTATCTGGTATGACTTCAAAAAAGATGGCGAAGTGGAGGGATGTAATTGAATCGTCTCGAACGGAAAGCCATGGTGATTGGAGCCACGGGGCTTGTAGGCGAATTACTGGTTCATAATCTGCTGGAGCACCCGGCATACAGCCTGGTTCGCGTTCTGGTTAGACGTCCGCTTGGGCTGCAACATCCCAAACTGGAACAGCATGTGGTGGACTGGGGAAAGCTAGAGAGCCAAGACCACTTATTCGATGGAATCGATGACCTGTACTGTTGTTTGGGGACAACGATCAAAAAAGCAGGCAGTCAGGACAATTTCCGTCAGGTGGATTTTCATTACCCGGTTCGTGCAGCTACGATTGCGAAGCAACATGGTGTATCACAGATGCTGGTGATCTCCTCCATGGGAGCGAGTGCAGGTTCCCGGGTCTTTTACAGTCGGACCAAAGGGGAAATGGAGGATGCATTGTCCGATATCGGTTTTCCGTCATTGCATATCTTCCGCCCTTCCTTAATTCTGGGAGATCGAAACGAGAAGCGGTTTGGTGAGCAGATGGCTGCCTATGCCATGAAGTTTCTGGATCGCTGGATGAAAGGCAGAGCGGACAAATACCGGGCGGTCCACGCCGCAACCATTGCACAGGCCATGGCAAATATTGCTCTCGTGCAAACCCAGGGAAACCATGTGTATTCAAATGAAGTCATTCATGTCCTTGGTGTGGACGGGGGCTAAGAAACCTTTGAACGAGCTGTTTACTTCATGTGGCTAGTTAGGAGCGTTTCTCGCTTGAGGTAGATCGTGGTATAATAGGCAACAAAAATGAGTTCGAACCCTGACTCCATGCGGCAGCAGGATAACGAACACAAAGGAGAACTCGTCCATGAAAAAACCAATCTCTACCGATCATGCGCCAGGCGCCATTGGTCCATACAGTCAAGCCGTTGATGCAGGCGATTTCATCTACACTTCCGGACAGCTTGGTCTGAATCCCCAAACAGGAGAGTTCGGCGCAGATGTACAGGAGCAGACACGTCTGTCTTTGAGCAATGTGAAGGCTATCCTTGAAGCAGCAGGTACAAGTATGGATAAAATCGTGAAAACGACGGTGTTCCTGAAAGACATGAACGACTTCGTTCCTGTGAATGAAGTGTACAGCACGTTCTTCGAACAGCCTTATCCTGCACGTAGTGCAGTGGAAGTGGCTCGTTTGCCAAAAGATGCACTGGTGGAGATTGAGGTAATTGCCCTGAAATAGGACAACCTTCACTCGCGCCGATATACATAAAAAGCCGATTCAGGTCGAATGACCAGAATCGGCTTTTTGCATTTTTGCATTATATTTAAGCGCTATATAGAAGGGGGAAATCTTAATCACGATCCTGATTACGGGCGAAGAACAGCCATACCGCGTAGATGGCCAGTACGATCGCAATGATGATTGCCGTATAATATACGGAAGTGACATCCTTCTGTTTAAGTGCAATGGCGATATATGCCCATGTGAATACAAGTGGGTATATGCTATCGCGATAACGGAAGCTAACGAGAACAGCCAGCACCATACCGACAATCAGCATAATGATCGTCCAGGTTGGTTCGCTGATACCAAAACCATCCCAGCCAATTTTATATAACAGTACAGCTGCATTGACAATCGTTGCCACGCTAATCCATCCAAGATAGATGCTGAATGGCAGCTTCACAAGCCAGATCTCAGCAGTGGTTGGAACCGTAATGGTACGTGTTTTTACATACAGCATGATCAGGCACAACAGAAGCAGTACAATAATCAGTAAAGCGAGACCGGTCTGCAAGTTTTGAAAAGCAAAAATCCAGGCTACGTTGAAAGCACAGCTTGCCAGGAACCAATACCCGAGACGGGTAATCGAATCCCTTTTCCAGGAAGCGGGCACGAACTGATAGATCACAAACCCTGCTAATAGCAGGTAGATCAAACCCCATATAGAGAAGGCATAGCCAGAAGGTGTGAGTAGCACAGGATACATATCCGATACTTCTTTATTGGTCTTGCCCCCGATCGGCAGAGCGTTGGAGAGGTAGTTCACGATAATTACAGCGATAAAACCAATGGCGTTTAACCACTTGTACGGATTGTTACGTGACATTGTGTTTCCTCCTTGGTTTAACGAATGAATGAACCACGGGTCAGTCTACAATGAATATACCCAGTTCTTGCACATTCTAATAACAGCCGCAAAAAATTCACAAGTTGATCCTTCAGATCCTTGTGCTCTGCCGCTTATGTTGGAACGGCACTCTGTCCCAATGTACGCGAAACGAAGCAGAAATATGTCCATGCCCACGATGTCCCACTAGAAGAGGAGGAAGAGAAATGCTCACAAGAGAAACGATGGAGCAACAGCAAACCTGGTTCTATGTAGTTGCACTGTTCGTAGGGGCAGCGATAGGGCTGAGTAATCCGGTATGGGGGAATGTTTTACACTACACTGTGTCCCCGGTTCTTGCAGTTCTGTTATACAGCATGTTTGTACAGATTCCCTTTTTACAGTTAAAAGAGTCCTGGTCGAATCTTCGATTTATGGTGGCGCTACTGGTGGCTAATTTTATCGTAGTACCTGTAGTTGTATGGTTGCTCACACTTGTCTTTCCGCAATCACCAGGCGTTCTGATCGGAGTCTATCTGGTACTGTTAACTCCCTGTATTGATTACGTCATTGTGTTCACACAGCTCGGCCGGGGCAATGAGAAGCTGATGCTCGCCGCAACACCTTTTTTATTTGTTATACAAATGATACTGTTGCCGTTTTATTTATGGTTATTGATGGGTACCGAGGTGGCACAGATCATGCAGGTTGGGCCGTTTGTGGAGGCTTTTCTGTTCCTGATCGTTATTCCACTGCTGCTCGCTGTTGTTACACAATTTCTCTCAAGAGGTAAAGCGAGCGGGGAGCGGGTCATAAATGCAACGGCATGGCTCCCGGTTCCGATGATGGCACTTGCGCTGATCGTGGTTGTCGCTTCCCAGATTGGCAAAGTCTACAATGATATGGCGATTATCGTGAACGTGATCCCGATCTACATTGCTTTTCTGATCATTATGCCTTGGATATCTCTGCTTATTGCTACTTGGTTTGGATTGAATCCAGGCGCAGGGCGTGCGTTAATTTTCAGTTCAGCCACAAGGAATTCGCTGGTTGTTCTGCCGCTGGCACTGGCACTCCCGCCAGAATGGGCAACTATAGCTGCGGCAGTCATCGTTACACAGACGATGGTGGAGCTTGCAGGGGAGCTAATCTACATTCGACTTGTACCTGCGGTGATTTTGCGGGATCGGTGAGCGGACTAGGACGTATCTATGTTATGATTTAATATAATTAATAAAACCATTTTTGGTAAATCAAAGGGGGAGATGAGAGTTCTTACTTATCGGAAGATCATGTTCTACCTGGATATTGCACTGGTTCCGTTCATCGTTGTCTTTTTTCCTATAGCGGCTCATACATCGGGAAATAACATTTATTATCTCTACTTGGGTATAGCTGTAGCTGCAATCTTTCGGATCGTATCCTATCTGAGAAAAGAAAGAGCCAACAAATCGTCATGATATAGGTTATTTTCTGTAAAAGTAAAAGTAAAAAGAGTACTTCCGATGGGTCATGCCGGGAGTACTCTTTTTGATTCGATCAGGTACTCGTTACGTGCCAGCCTCCAATAATGTTTTACGATATTCCGCTGGCGTGATGCCCTCCATTTTTTTGAACACTTTGCTGAAATACTTTTCGTCCTGGAATCCAACCATCTCCGAGATTTTGGCAACTCGCAGGGAAGGGTTTTGCAATAGCAGCTTGGCGTTATTGATTCGCAGTTTGCCCAAATATTCCGACCAGTTCAGGCCAAATTGCTGTTTGAATTTACGGGAAATATACTCCCGGCTCAGATAGAAACGCGCGGCAATCTGCTGTAAGGACAGGTCCTCCTGATAATGGGCGTCCATATAACGTGCAATCTCACTCATGGGATCAGGATTGGCGTGGTGATGAGCGGTGAGTGCCTTACCGGCCGCAAGCAGCCGTTGTTCCAACAATGAACGAAGCAGGGGGAAGGATAACAGTCCTTCAGCGTCCAAAGGTAACTCGGCAAAGGGAATAGACTGTTCCTCCGTCATTTCTTCCTCATGGAATGACGAACCTGCCGTATCATCAAGCCAGCGGCTCAGCATCCATTCCAGCTCATCGATCCATTGCTGGATCTGCTCAGCACTGACAACCTCAAGATCAGTAATCGGGTCAAGCCACTCGGCGACCGCAGCAGATACACTGGAAGCCCGGCAGCTCATGGCTGCCATACGCAGGGGTTCTTCATGGGCGGTTAAACGCCTCATTTTATTCCCAATTGATGATTCCACTGAGGCATGGATTCGCTGTTTAATTTGCACAACATTACGTCGCCACAACCTTGAACTTGCTTCCAGATAGGCCGCTGAGATTCCGCCAGGGTAAGACTCACAGGTGGAGATGCCAAAATGAAGCCGGCGCTGAATCGTCTGCTCCAATCCCTGATTGACCTTGTCCAGAATATGTTCCAATGAAGTGGATGGACCCCAATGCAGCAGAACAATCTCGTCCGGTTGATCCAACTGACGAAACATTACGCCTTCGTCTGGTGTGGATAACATCTCGGCACAGATATTGAGCACCGAGAACACAAGCAGGTCCGGTTGACTGCGGTATTTTGCCAGACAATCTGCATCCAGATGGGACAGGCTGGTGACAGCGACACTACAGACAGAGATTAGACGGGGGAGATTTAACTCATCCTGCAATCGCTGCATGTGTGATGGGCTGCTGCCTCTTCCGACGGCAAGTTCGGTGAGTAGACGATCCTGGTAGTGTGGGCGCATTCGATTAACAACAATGGATTGCCTGGTGGATTGTATTCGAATGGCGTCTTCCTCTTCCCAAGCTGTAACGGCCTTTAATAGAGATGCATTCAGCTCATCTGCTTCCACAGGTTTCAGGAGGTAGTCCATGCCACCATGCCTGATTGCATGCCTCACAAGTTCAAAATCATCATATCCGCTGATAACCAGCACCTTGCTGTGCGGGGTATGAGCCGATATCCATTCAAGCAATGCCATACCGTCCTTGCCCGGCATACGCATGTCACTGAGTATGATTTGAGGTTGATGTGCCGTGATGGCGGCGATGGCTTCATCCCCGTCTGCTGCTTCAAGTAATGTATCAATGCCAAACTCTTCCCAATGACCAAGCAACCTTATGGCATCGCGGACATGTTTTTCATCATCTACAAGCAGTGCCTTCATGTTGTTCACTCTCCCGCGTATAGTTTAACCGTGATCTTCACACCATTGGGTTCCCGATTGTTGATCTCAAGCCTGGCTGAGTGACCGGGATGTGAGTTCAATTGAAGTCGGCGTATTACATTTCGTAGACCGATGGATTCAGACTCGTCGGATTCTTGTGTGGATAACCCGGTTGTTGTATGACTTTGATGTAGCCATCCGCAGATCTCCAGTAATTTTTCTTCAGGTATGGAGGGACCGTTATTATTCAGTTCTATTTCAATCCAATGATCGTTGATCCGGCGGCTGGATAGGGATATGTGACCTTTGCCAGGCTGAATATCTGCCCCATGTTTGAAGTAGTTCTCAATTAAAGGTTGTAACGTCATTCTTGGCATTTCGACAGACAGTGTATCTTCGGCAAAATCCAAATCCACCTCAAGGCGGTCACCAAACCGCTCCTGCTGCAGTTCCAGATATAATCGGGCATGCTCCGCCTCTTCGCGTAAGGTCACGCAGGTCTGATCCCGCATGCTGTAGCGCAGCATTTTGGACAGGCTAGAGAGTAGTGTATACGCCCGTTGTCCTTGCTGTTGAAGGGCAAGTGTACCGATCGATTGCAGTGTATTATACAGAAAATGCGGATGAATCTGCGCTTGCAACGCTTTGAGCTGATTGGTCTTATTGGCGATTTCCAGTCGATATTCCCGCAAAATCAGGTTATTTACCGTATCCATCATATCCCGGAAATGACGAGCGAGCACCCCAAATTCATCTCGGCTGGATAGATGGATATCCACATGCAGACGCCCGGCTTGAATCTGGTTCATATACCGCATGAGTTGCTTGAGTGGACCGGTGATTCGGATGGAGATGAACAAGGTTGCAACAATGACTAATACAAGTGCCGCAATGGCAATCATCGCGTTATTCCACGTAAGTGTGGTGGCTCTGGCATATAACGTCTCATTTGGGATCTGTTTGACGATGGTCCAATCGGCGTAAGTGCTACCAAGTTGCTGGTATACATACATGGAACGATCCTGTTCAAAATGCCCTGCAACGTTCTGGGCTGTACCTGCGCTAGATCGCGCGATATTCAGTTCACTAGCCGTTTCCTCTCGTAGTGCATCCGTATGATTGACCTCGGAACGTCCTTGGTAAATGATCTGATTCTGACCATCCACCACATAGATCTGTTCCTTAGCCGGATCATACAGCCTGCCACAGATTGCTGCAATGGTATTCATATTCAGATCAATGGCGAGTACACCCAGACGCTCGGTGGACGGAATATCCTTGATCACCCGATGCAGGGTAATGACCGTTCTGGCAGGGTCATCGGGGGAGGCAGCCTTGAATCCGTACGTGTGACTCATGTGGGCCGATTCCACCCAGATATCCGGGCTGTCACCGCCTGTTTTTCCATGAAGCGAGCCGGAATAGGCCTGTTTTCGTTCCTCCCGCTTCGGAAAGGGATTTGTAATTAAGGTGGATTGATTAGCGGCAAAAGAGTGCAAATACAGCTGGAATACATCCGGCACAGCCGCGCGTATTGTCTGCAAAGTGGTGTACACTTCGGCCACCGCACGATAATCTCCAGGAATCTTCGCCAGGTTACGTAGAAAGTTCGGGTCGTTATACACAGCGAGCGACGCTCTGGCCACGTTATCCACATAGTTATTGAGATTGGTGGACGCTTGGTAGATCAGGCGATTGTTCTCTTCAACAGCCTGTTCCCGCAGAGCCGTCTTGGTCTGGATAAACGTCATGCTGATCGACGCGAGTAGCGGAAGGGTGGTAGCAATGAGCATAAAGGCAATCAATTTGGTGCGTATACTGTAGTATTTGGACATCGGAACACCCCTTCTGGTTGCAGGTTTAGAGAGGACAATATTTTACCCCCAACTGTTCACAAGGGTCGGTGTTTCCCTCGGCGATAATGGGGTTTAATAGAAAAAGAGACCAATTTCATCCATCTATAGAAGGGGAGAACGATATGAAGCATCGCAAATCTTCACAGCTGTTACAGCAGCTTGTGTTCGTGGGTCCCTCCATCGTGTTTTTTATTCTCATCATCGTGGTCCCTTTCCTGCTTGGCATGGTGTATTCCTTCACGGATTGGAACGGGGTATCCGAGAACATTAATTGGGTAGGGTTTGACAACTTCGTGCATGTTTTTGCGAATGATCCCAAGTTCCAAACGGCGTTTTGGTTTACGGTGCGCTTCACCGTGGTTGGTGTAGTACTAACCAATGTGATTGGCTTTTTCCTGGCGTATTTTCTGACCAAACCGCTTAAGACGAGAAACATTCTGCGTACGATCTTTTTTATGCCTAACGTGATCGGTGGGTTGTTGCTCGGCTTTATCTGGCAGTTCATATTTGTGAAAGGGTTTTCAGCAGTAGGCGATGTAACCGGCTGGTCCTTCTTCAACCTTCCTTGGCTGGGAGACGAACCAACCGCCTTCTGGGGAATCGTGATTGTGTTTGTATGGCAGACCGCAGGATATCTGATGGTCATCTACATCTCATCTCTGACAAATGTATCCCCTGATCTGCTGGAAGCTGCCGAGATTGATGGCGCAAGTCGCTGGCAGGTACTGCGGAGCATCATTCTTCCGCTCATTATGCCGGGTGTAACGATCTGTCTGTTCCTGGCGATCTCCTGGTCGTTCAAAATGTTCGATCTCAATCTGTCACTGACCAAAGGTGGACCGTTCGGATCAACAGAGTCGGTTGCACTTAATATTTACAATGAAGCCTTTGTGAATAACAGATATGGCATCGGAACCGCCAAAGCGCTCGTGTTCTTCGTAATCGTTGCCATCATCACCATGATTCAGGTACGTCTGACGAAGAGCAAGGAGGTAGAAGCCTAATGGAGACGGCGAAAAATTACCGCTTCAGTACCATTTTAACCGAGATTGTCATGGTACTCCTTGGACTTTTATTCCTGGTTCCGTTTTACTTCCTGTTTGTGAATTCGGTCAAAACCTTCGGTGATCTGCTCACCAATTCGGCTGCATGGCCGGAAGTATTTCAGTGGGGCAACTATGCGAACGCCTGGGAGAAAATTAACTTCCCGTCGGCGCTGATGAACTCGCTTATCGTTACGGTGGTCAGCAATCTGTTGCTTGTGCTGATCAGTTCCATGGCCGCGTACCGAATGGTCCGCAGCGATACCCGGTTCAACCGTATTTTGTTCGGCATGTTCATTGCCGCGATGGTGATTCCGTTCCAGTCTATCATGATTCCACTCGTTACTGTAACCAGTAATCTGGGATTGATCGACAGCCTTGGCGGCCTCATTATCTGTTATCTCGGTTTCGGGGCACCGATGTCTGTCTTCCTGTTCCACGGATTCGTAAAATCCGTCCCACTGGAGATTGAGGAAGCAGCACGGGTGGATGGAAGCTCGGTCTACGGAGTATTCTTCCGGATCGTATTTCCACTCATGAAACCGATGTATGTAACCGTCATCATTCTGAACACACTCTGGATCTGGAATGATTATCTGCTTCCATCGCTGATCCTGCAAAGCTCCAACCTGCGTACGATTCCGATTGCGACCTTTGCACTCTTCGGACAATATACGAAGCAATGGGATCTGGCCTTGCCAGCACTTGTGCTCGGCATCATGCCGATCATTATCTTCTTCCTGCTGATGCAGAAGTACATCATTCAGGGGATTACGGCTGGATCAGTTAAAGGGTGAGTGCGAGGGCAGGGGTCGCTGTGGCGGAGTGCGAGTGCAGGTCGCCGCGGGATCAAGTTGCGCTTTCGGTCGCTGTTGCTCCTCGGTGGCCTGAATGTATTAGGGCAAGGAAGCCACCGAGTATCAAAGGCGAACGCTCCGCTCCTCCATCGCATCCTGATCCCTTTGCTCCCACCTCGCATGGAGGTGTGCAAAGGGAGTCATGCCCGCATAGCTTGGGCATGACTCCTGGGGAAAAGAGCAATAAAGAGAAAAGACCGATAAAGAGAAAAGACCAAGAAAGACGCTTGTAGAGCCAGGAACTTTTTGTACAGAGTGATGGTATGCTCCTTTTTCAAAGCGCTAACGAATCCAGCGCATCTTAATAGGTGGATAATCAAGGAATACAAATTGTAACGAATCTCTGAAACGTTATTCGGTTACAAAACAGCGTCAGAGGCTTAAAATTCGACCAAATCGACGAAATAACGTCGCTGTGATTCGTTATAATGGGAACCTGTGCAAATAGGTGCGAATAACGTGCGCTCGGTTCGTTAGAATGAAAACACGCTTCAAGGGAAGGTTATTCTGTCATCGGAGTGCCAGTGTAAATATTCATTAGTGGAACTGTTATACTGAAACTACTATAGGGAGAGTGTATGTATGAAAAGAATGACCAAGTTGACGTTGCTTATGCTGATTGCTTTTTCGGTAATGCTCGCGGGTTGTGGCAATGGAGACAAGAGTGGCAGTCCGGTCAACACGGATGCTCAAGGTGGTGGCGAGGCTGCTGCTGGAGATAAAACCATTAAAATCTTCCAATTCAAAGTCGAAATTGCAGAAGCGCTCAATCGTCTCAAAGCGGAATATGAATCCTCCCATCCAGGCGTCAAACTGGACATTCAGACTGTAGGTGGCGGCAGTGACTACGGTGCTGCATTAAAAGCCAAGTTTGCCGCTGGCGAACAACCGGACATTTTCAACGTAGGTGGTTATCGTGAGCTGGATACATGGCTTGAATATCTGGAAGATCTGTCTGGAGAATCATGGGCCAAGGATGCACTCGAAGTAGCCAAAGAGCCAATGACCAAAGACGGTAAGCTCTACGGACAGCCGCTCGCGCTGGAGGGTTATGGTTTCATTTATAACAAAGACCTCTTCCAAAAAGCAGGTATTACTGAAATTCCAACGACACTGGAACAATTGGATCAAGCTGCACAGAAACTTCAAGCCGCGGGCATTACGCCTTTCTCGAACGGATATCAGGAGTGGTGGGTGCTGGGCAATCATAACGTAAACGTCGCATTTGCAAATCAGGCAGATCCGGTGAAATTCATCCAGGGACTCAACGAAAGTACGGAGAAAATTCCTGGCAACCAAGTGTTCGCCGACTGGATCAACTTGCTCGACTTAACGCTGAAATACAGCAACAAAAACCCGCTGACAACCGACTACAATACGCAAGTTACGTTGTTTGCGAGTGGAGAAGCGGCGATGATGCAACAAGGGAACTGGACTCAAGTACAGATCGATGGAATCGATCCGGATCTGAATCTGGGTATCCTGCCAATGCCAATTAACAATGAACCTAATGACAAATTATTTGTCGGTGTACCGAACTATTGGGTTGTGAACAAGAACTCTCAAGTGAAACCGGAAGCAAAAGAGTTTTTGGAGTGGCTCGTAACTTCGGATATCGGGAAACAATACATGACGAAAGAATTCAAATTCATTCCGGCGTTCAGTTCCATCACGGCATCCGAAGAGGATCTGGGTGACCTCGCCACAGAGATCATGAAGTATAGCCAGGAAAATAAAACACTCAGCTGGAACTTCAACCGTTTCCCTGAAGGGGTTCCACAAGAGTATGGCAGCACAATTCAGGCTTACGTTGCAGGCAAATCGGATAAAGCCGGATTGCTCGACGCATTGCAACAGAACTGGGATAGTCTGAAAAAATAATCCAGATCATGGACGGTATACTATCTGGTCATATTGATTAAAAAGGATGATCCGACCGAAGCTTCAATTTAGGGTGGTTCTCCACATTAACTAGTATCCACAGGTTACCAAAGAAAAAGTTAGTCTATCGAATATATAAGTCAATTGGAAACAGGTTTGCCAGAAATCTTATTCTGGCAAACCTGTTTTTGTTTTCCGAGGAGCCAATAGCGCTCTCTGAAAAGTTCAAAGTCAGCTATATTCCTGAAATGTGGATAACCCAAAAGCAGTTTAACGATCTAATGACATATTTAACACAGAGTTAATACTATATGTGGATATCCTGTGTGTATAACACTCTAAATGTGGACAAGTATGGAGTAGTTGGAGTGGGAGATCCTCTTTTGTTAACAGAAATACTTGTTTTCATCTTACTAGTACTGTATAGTTCTAAATATGACAAATCAAAAAATGAACACGGGACCCGCCAAATCCAAGAGTACCAATCCGGTGAACCGGACCAAGGCAGTTGAAGTGGCGGCACAATTATTTCTGCGTCAGGGGTACAGCTACGTTAGCATGGATGAAGTCGTGCGAGTGAGTGGGGTATCCAAGTCAAATATTTATTATCATTTTAAAAACAAGGAGGAACTGCTCCAGGCCGTGGTTCAATACTGGATTGCCCAGTATGAGTCGGAGCTGTATCTGCTGCTCAGTCAGCGTGAGCGAGGAGTGGAGGAGCGTATCTACTCGTTTATGGCATTACTGTCGGCAGGTATTGAGGGTCGAAATTACGAAGGGAGCTGTCCTTTTGTTACGTTATATATGCAGACACCGGACAGTGCACCCCAAGTGAAGGAAAGCATATCCAGATTCTTTCGTGAGCTTAGACCTATGGTGGAGAAGTTGTTTCAGCAAGGTTTGGATCGCGGTGAATTTCGCAAAGAGATCGAACCGGGACCGGCTGCGTTGTTGTTTATTGCCGCACTGGAGGGTTCACTAATCCTAGCAGGAACTGCCCGTGATGTTGGGATTATAGAACAATCGGCACGTACGTTTTGTCAGATGCTTCGTTAATCGAAGCTCTTTTTTTGAATGTAACTAGTACTATATAGTACTAAAAGGAGCCGTAACACAATGATTGTACATACTAACCGTGTATCCAATGAAGAAAACACAGCAGCACATTCAACAAACATGAATCAGCTAATGAGTAAGTCTGATATGGAAAGTAACACCATTTTTATGACAGGAAGCACAGGTTTTATCGGCAAAGAAACGGTCAAACAACTCACGCAGGGAGACGCACAATTGCTCTTGCTGGTTCGTTCGGAACAGCGAGCCAGAACTGTGCTGAAGGCTTATGGAGTGAAGGATTTCGACCGGATTACCTTTATTAAAGGTGATTTGTCCATTTCGGGTCTTGGCCTTACTGCACCAGATCGGGAGCGTGCTCTTGAAGCGAATGTGATCATGCATGCGGGAGGAACGATGGACGTCACTTTGGGACGAACAGTAGCCGAGCAGATATTTATGAACGGGGCCAGAGAAGTGGCGCAGCTTGCACAGGAAATCCACCGTACTCATGGATTGAGACACTTTATCCACGTTGTTGGTTATATGAGTCCTTATGGAGAGCGAAATGAACAGGGGAATTATCTACAGGTTGAGCATGTGGATAACAATGAAAGTGCATATGAAGAGATGAAGTTTCATGCCGATCTGCTTATTCGCGAGCATGCAGAACAGCATCACTATCCCTTATCCGTTGTAAATCCGAGCACAGTGGTTGGACCACGTCCCACCGGTGAAACCGAGCAAACGGGTGGGATTGGGCTGCTCATTCAGGCGATTCAGAAAGGACTTATGCCGGTAGTGCCGGGAGGTTCATCCTATTGGTTACCGCTTGTGGAGAATGACATTGTTGCACAGACGCTTGTTTTTCTATCCAGGGAAGCTGCTCCAGTCGGAGGAACTTATCCACTGTTGGCGCGGAAGGAAGACAGTCCCAATATGAAGGAACTGCTGCAACTCTTGGCGCAGCAATTGGACGTACCCAAGCCCAAAGGGGCTGTGCCACTACCATGGATTCAATGGATCATGAAGTTAGGTGGTTCACGCATCAGTGGTGTTCCAGCGGAGTCGGTTGCTTTTATTACCAACAGGTCATTCCCGGTTGAAGAGACGGAGGCTCTGTTCACACGTATGGGGCAATCCTGGCCGGACATCCGGGAACAGCTTCCGCTGGTTACAGCCGATCTAGACTATCGTTTTCGGTATACGCCGTTACCTGAGGATTTTCCGACAGATTATATTCGGTCTCGAAGTGGAAATATGGCTATGCTTGGTTGGGAGGGTGAGGGAGAGCCTTGGATTATTGTACATGGTTTGCTTCAATCTGCGGATGAGATGTTACCGTTAGGAAAACAGCTTAGGGACCGGACGGGGAACCCGGTATGGTTAATCGATCTCGCTGGATTCGGACGGTCCCCGGTGCATCAGGGGGATGAAGCGTTTGAAGGTCAGGTGGATGCACTGCTTACGGCTCTTGGTGAGTTTGAAGGTCCGGTGAAGCTGGTGGGGCATTCGATAGGGGCTGCTATTGCAGCTGAGGCACAGATGCGTAGCGGGCGGACAAACATTCGGTTAGGTTTGCTTCAGCCAGTTGCCAACAATTCGAATCCGAATGTGCTAAGATGGGTCTCCCGTTTGCCAAGAGGGGTGATGCGCTCCCTGCTGCGTGGCAGATCGGAGAAAAGTTGGAATCAAATGTTCAGTTCACATAGCGGCGTAGGCGACAGCAGTGTTATGGCCCATACCATGGGCAAGAGAATACGTTCCAGTCTCCAATCCCCTCGAATTGCGGGAGCGAATGCGGAATTGTTGCGGTGGATCCACTCGGGTCAGAGGAAAGGCGCCAGATCAACGTTGTGGGCGAAAATGGAAAGTCAGCATTATGCCAAGAATTCATTAGTTGTATGGGCCAATCAAGATCGGGAATATCACTATCCCCAGGATATGAACTCACAGGTCAAACGAATAGATGTACCCTATGGACATTACTTTCCGACGACTCAGTATAAGGAAACAGCTGCAATCCTCGCCGAATGGGCCGATACCTTGAGGTGAGTTCAGGTTTGGACATGCAGGAATCCCGTGCCAATTGTCGAAAGGGTCAAGTCGACTCTTGAGAGCTGAACCAAAGACAGGAGAGATGAATGTATGAGCAAGCAACGTGTGGAAATCAGTAAAAATGTGCTAACGGAATGTCTCGGACTGCGCAGCGGAGAGAATCTGGTAGTTGTCGCAGACGATATGAAACGGGATCTGGCTGAATCCATCTATGAGGCAGGCAAAGCACTTGGTGCAGAATCAGTCCTGTTAATCATGGAGGAACGCAGCAGATCCGGCGAAGAGCCACCTGCGCCAATTGCAGAGGCCATGATTCGAGCAGATGTAGCCGTGTGTGTAACAAAATATTCAGTAACACATACCCAAGCACGCAAAAAAGCCGCTGCTTCAGGGACCCGAGTGGCAACCATGCCTGGCATGACAGAGGATATGT
The DNA here is from genome assembly GCF_037981725.1 of Paenibacillus sp. FSL H3-0457. Taxonomy (NCBI): domain Bacteria; kingdom Bacillati; phylum Bacillota; class Bacilli; order Caryophanales; family Paenibacillaceae; genus Paenibacillus; species Paenibacillus sp. FSL H3-0457. Next base: position 647,546 of record NZ_CP150283.1, read on the forward strand.
TTATGAACGGAGCCATTACAGCTGAATATTCGCAAGTAAAGGCGTTGACCGAGAAGGTAACGGCTCTATTAACCGCAGGTCGCCATGTGCGAATAGAGAAGCAGGGCCATAGTCTTTCCTTTTCCATTGAAGATCGTAACGGTGTACCAAGCACAGGTATGTATTTGAACCCTGGTGAATCGGGCAACTTGCCGTCAGGAGAAGCTTATATTGCTCCCGTTGAGGGCAAGGGCGAGGGCAGTATTGTTGTAGATGGTTCCGTTGCTGGAATTGGGGCACTCCGTGAACCGATGCTATTGACCGTTAGTGAAGGACGGTTGGTGTCAGCTGAAGGACCTGATGGGGCTCAATTACTGGAAACGCTGGGTGAGGGGGATGGTCGTTTTCTCGGCGAATTCGGGATCGGTACCAATAACAAGGCACGAATCACGGGTGTGGTGCTGGAAGATGAGAAGGTGTACGGCACAATTCATGTGGCCTTTGGCAGCAATAACACATTTGGTGGAACGATTGCCGCAGGTGTTCATATTGATGCAGTTGTACAAAAGCCGGACGTGTACATCGATGACAAGCTGATCATGCGTCAGGGTGAATTGGTCGAATAACTACAGCGAAGGAAATTGGGCATGTCCACAACGTGTCCACAGTAATGGATAACTGAAGCGGAAATTCGGATTTTACGTCAGATTTACAAACAAATACACAACATGTCCACATTAAATTAATGAATATCCACATGAAATGCCAAAGATATCCACAGCATGTGTGCAATATGTGCACAACTTATCCACAAATCAGGTATAACTCGTGTTTTCATCCGATAAAACAGTCGTTTTGGAGTAATGAAACAAGTTATCCACAGGAATAACGCTTTTTTGTTCCAAGTATTTGAAAACATAGAAACAGATCCATAATATATGGGGATAAAAAAGACCAAAAATCGGCATAAAGCGGATCTTTGGTCTTTTTTTTGAATATAATTTTTCAATCCGATGTCAGGTTACTTACGCTCAATATTAAAACGACTAACTTCCACCACCCTCCACAGCAGGGCAAATGAACAGAGCGGAGACAGCAACCGTAATGCAACGTCTGTTGAAGTTAGCAAAATTGATCTGAAGCCTAAACATTTGGTCAAAAATAACCGATACACCAAAGTAACATCTAATGGGACGAAAGTAGTCTGATTATACGGAATGAGAGGATATGGGGATAACTATGGACGAGGGAATGCAATATATTAATTTTTCGGTAGGAGACCAGATCTTTGCACTACGAATTGATGAAGTTCATGAGATCATCAGAATGGTACAGGTAACAACAGTTCCATTTGGAAGCCCGGAGATCCGAGGTTTTGCTTCGCTGTACGGTAAGGTCGTTTCGGTGGTGAGTCTTCGTGTATTGTTAGGCATGCCAGACCAGGAGGATACCACTTCTACACGTATTATTGTGGTGCCTTACAAAGGTGGATTTGTACCGCTGATCGTAGATATGGTCGATTCTGTCGTAAGTTATGATCGTTTCGAGGAACCAGCTGAGGAACACCGCCGTTTCATGCTTGGCGTTTTTGACAAGATCGGGTTCTGTGAAGATCATCGTGCAGGTATTTTGAACCTGGATGTATTGCTGGGCAGCTTGATCAGATCATAGGAGTATAACAATCCGTAATTCTTTCAATATTCAGTATTATCCTTCGGTTTACCCAAATGTTCCTCATCCGCTTTTAGGGTGAAGGGACATTTTTTTGTGCCGCTAGGGCGTTTTGAGACACCCCTTAACCATCGAAATAACCACTTTTTATGGGCAAAGGTTTTTAAATCCGGTCATTTTCGTATATGATGGAGAGTAACAATGCGAAGGGATGACGGGAGACTTTAATGATGCAATCGCTGTATGGAGTATGGCTTGGTGACGTATTTTTTTGTTTTTCCGGTGAAACATCGGAACCACGTGTGGATGCATGGAGCCACGTGGTAAGAAGGTTGAATTTTGGCGACGGGGGTCGTCTGTTTCAGCCTGCCGCTCTGCGTCTTGCGGAGCTGCGCTGGCCGAATCCGCTAAGGAACACGGCTGAAGCGAAGAACACGAAGCGGCGTCAACTGCTGGGACGCACATTGGAAGGATTGGCAGTCTCGCCTAAGGATGCCTTCAGGCTGCTGCTGCAATGGGATGACCGTTTGTTAAATGCAGCCGGAATTCAGGTTGGAGAAGAGATGCGTTACTGGATCAAGGCGGCGCAGTTCACACAGGAGCTGCTGTTGCGGGGAGCAATTGCTCCATCGGCTGAATTCGCAGCAAAGACCGGAGCACGGCGACGGACCGGACAAGAGACATTAACAGGTGTATGGCGGCCACGCTTGCAGCAGGAGGAGGACATCGAACGCTTCCGCGATCTTGCTGAAGCGATGCCTCCGATTGGATTGGCTGCTCCTGGAGCTTATGCTTCATTGGAACCGGAAACGCGTGAAGAAGCAGGGGCTGCGGTATTATTTTCATTCATGAGTGGCATGATTCATGCTGTGGTGACAAGTGAACTGGAGGGCATGGACAGTGAACTGTCCCGTTACCGCACCCCATATCGACGCGGATCTTCGCCAGTAGCCGAACTCTGGTGGAACAGTCTGATCTCGATGTTCCGTCCTGTGACGGTGCAAGGGCCGACGGACGATATGACAGCGTTTATTCATACGTTGCAAGAAGTTGGTGGAACGTCAATGCCAATCGTGGGAGCAGAAGAGATGGCACCTGCTGAAGGCCAATTGAAGCTGGTGCTCCGCTTGGAGCCGCCGCTGGGCGAACATGAAACGATCTGGGGGATCAGCTTTTGGGCGGACAGTGAGCAGGAACCAAGCTTGAGGTTGCCTGCACGGACGATCTGGGCACATCCAGAGCGAGATCTGGACCGAGGGAAGGTGTTGTATACCTCGGCGGCAGAGCAATTATTGATGGCACTCGGGCAAGCAGCAGAAATGGCACCTGAACTGGAGACGGCGCTGCTTACCGCTCGTCCGGAGGAAATTAAGCTGGAGCAGCAGGGTTTCTTTGAGTTTCTCACGCATGCGGTTCCACGTTTGCAGAAGGCCGGGATAACCGTTCTCATGCCTTCAAGGTGGAGTCGAGCCGGGAAACGTCGTGCGGGACTGCGTCTGCAGATGTTGAATCGGGGAACAGAGCGGTTGCCTGGAGCCACATCGGCATTGGGCATGGAACAATTGGTTGCTTTCAAAGCGGAGCCTATGCTAGATGGTAAACCGGTCACGGCGGAGGAACTGGCAGCATTGGCTGAATCCACAGTTCCGTATGTCATGTTCCGTGGTGAATGGATTGAAGTGGATACAAAAGAGATTCGCCAAGTCCTGCGTTATATGAAAAAAGAAGAAGAACAATATATGCCTCTCTCCGAATGGCTGCATCTGGCAGCGGATGAAGGGGAGGATTCCGCATGGAAGGGCCTTTCCGTCTTTGGTGCCGAATCTGATGGGATGCTTGCTTTCCTGCTCGATGGACAGGTGCTTCGCAGCATTGAGCCTCGTCAGGTTCCGGCAGAATTGCATGGTGAACTCAGACCTTATCAGGAACGAGGTTACCAATGGTTATCCGCGATGCGTGAGTTGGGCTTTGGCGTATGTCTCGCGGACGATATGGGACTTGGGAAGACGATTCAGGTAATTACCTGTCTGCTGGACCACAAACACGAGGAACGCCAGGCGGCTGAAGAGGAAGCTCGTGAGAATGAGCTGCTGAATGGATCAGATGATTCTTTCCCGGCGGATCAGCACACGAATGAGCGGCCTGTTCATCTGCCTGCACTTATTGTGTGTCCTACCTCGCTGCTTGGAAACTGGCAGCGTGAGCTGAAGCGGTTTGCCCCGGATCTGTCGCTATATATTCATCATGGCGGACAACGGCTGCACGGGAACGAATTCCAGGCAGAAGCGCAGACGCATGACATTGTACTGACGACCTATCATCTGGCAGGCAGAGATGGCCCGGATCTGGCTTCGTTGCACTGGTCCACCATTGTGCTGGATGAGGCACAATATATTAAGAACTACCGTACCAAACAAGCGCAAAGCGTAATGCGCCTGTCTACACTTCATCGTATTGCGATGACGGGAACGCCTGTAGAGAACCGGCTCAGCGAACTTTGGTCGATTTTCCAGTTTCTCAATCCGGGGTATCTGGGCACAGCTTCATCGTTCCGCCAGCGGTATACAGGACTGGGGCCATCCGAGGAAAATGCAGCATCCTTGCGTGAGCTTCATCGACTGGTATCTCCATTCATGCTGCGCAGGCTGAAAAGCGATCCGGATATTCGAAAGGATCTGCCAGAGAAGCTTGAACTGAAATCCTATTGTTCCCTGACGCCGGAGCAGACGGTGTTGTACCAGCGTGTGGTGGATGATCTGATGGGTGGTCTGGACGGCAGAAATGGCATTGCCCGCAAGGGAATTGTTCTGTCCTCTCTGACCAAGCTCAAGCAGATCTGCGATCATCCGGTGCTGGCGGACAGCAATCGGAAAGACCACGGCAAGGCTGAGGCATCCGGTAAGATGGAACGTTTGCTTGAACTGCTGGACGCCATCCGTGATAACGGGGAATCTGCCTTGATTTTCACGCAGTATGTTGCTATGGGAGATCTGCTGGTATCGAGGTTGAAACAGCGATATGAGGAAGAACCTTATTTCCTGCATGGTGGTGTATCGAAGGCGCAAAGAGATGATATGGTGGAGACTTTCCAAAAAGGAGAGGGGCCATCCATGTTTGTTCTATCTCTTCGTGCCGGAGGTGTGGGTCTGAATCTGACACGGGCGAGTCATGTTGTTCACTATGATCGGTGGTGGAATCCCGCGGTTGAGAACCAGGCGACGGACCGTGTATTCCGAATCGGGCAGAATCGCAATGTGCAGGTTCACAAGTTGATCTGTCAGGGAACACTGGAGGAACGGATTGATGAGCTGATCGAAAGCAAGAAGGCACTCTCCGAGCAGGTCGTTGGTTCGGGTGAGAATTGGCTGACCGAGATGTCGGATGATGAGCTGCGTGGCCTGATTTCTCTTCAGGGTGAGACGTGGCTGTGACCTTGAACATTCAGGGGAATATAGATGTGGAGAAAGGGGGATTATTGTGAGCGAAAAATGGAAGATCGAGCTGCATATGTCCCCCGGTGGATGGACAGCAGAAGTAAATACAGCAGCGGATGCGGACCAGGAAGTTTCCGTTTCCGCTTCCGCTGCTGAGGGCAAGACCGGATCGGCCGCAGGCATGTTCACGGTCACGGGAACGCCCGCGCGTCTGAGCGAAGCCCAGCGCGAGGCTGTACTGGCTCAGTTGCGCAAGCGCCCGCTGACGCTGTACGCCCTGCTGCGCGGCGGCCCGGCGTCCGAGGAGCTCGCCGGGCTGCTGCCGGCTACGCAAGCGCCCGATGGCTCGCCAGGCGCAGCAACGGCCAGCGCGGCCGTGGCATGCACCTGCGGCCGCCCGGGCTGCGCGCATGCCGCGGCCGCTGAGCGCGCCGTAGCTGCGCGCCTCGCGGCCGAGCCGCTGATGCAGCTGGCGTACGCCGGCCTGCCGCGCGAAGCGCTGCTCGCCGGCGTGCTGGGGGCATGGGCGGAGGAACTCGCCCATGATCCCAGCGGCCCCGGCCGCGCAGCGGAACGGCTGGCCGCCCGCAAGTGCGGGGCGGCGAAGGCGGCGCTGCCGTCGGCGAGTGGATCGCCGAGGCCGCCGCGGACGGCGCCATGCACCAGCCGGGGCCGGGCTTTGGCGCCGTTGAGGTGCGCCTCGCGCAGCCGGGCAAGCCGCCGGCCTTGCCGGAGCTGACGGCGCTGATGCCGGGCGTGCCGGCCACCGCAGGGCTGGATTTGATCCGCGAGCGTGTAGCCGCGCGGATGTGGCAGGCTGTCCAGAAGAAGACGGACAGCCCGGCAACCAAATGATGCACCCATCAGAGCGGGGGAGATCTCAGATCACCCCTGCTTGTTTTTATTGCAGCATGTTGCATTATTTGATTTAATTCATTTCCCGGTACAAGATGAATTTTGTCTTTATCCAACAATGCTAATGCTCATTAATAAAGTGCATCTCGGTATAATCACTTTTTTGCATATTGGATATATGAAGGTATATTCCCATTTCAATTCTATTGTGTACAGCACGGGGATGTTGCTCTAAAAGTCCAAAAAACGATCATACAGGCTGTACAGCCCGTATATGTTCATTCGGATCTCTTCTAAAGGAGGTCTTTACCGGTGGAGCTTCGCTCCCAATTAAGGTATACTGTCGCAGGGAACATTGCACGCTGAGAACTATATAACATTTATATTATTGCGATAGGAGTTTTTACATGAAATCAACTACAGGAAGACAGCGCCGCATGGTGGTTATGCTGTCCTCATTGATGATATGCGGAGCATTGCTTGCCGCGTGCCAGAACGGTTCAGGCACAGAGGAAAGCCAGAATCCGAATGGAACAGGTAACACACAACAGGAGACGGACGGCACAACGGTTCATTTTACGGAGGATAAAGGAACGGATGGCGACAATGCTGGCGGGGATGACACATCATCTTCTGGCAACAGCGGTGAAGGCACGGATAGCGAGTCTGGGAATGCTTCAGCGGGCGGAGAGCAGGGCTCTTCGGACAATGGTAACGGGGCGACAGCGGAAGACCCATTGCTGGAGAAACGCAGTATCAGCGCACTGCAAACGACGATTGATGCACAATCCGTGGTGACCAATGCCGAGTCTATGACCGTCATTGTCAACAAGCAACGGAGTCTGCCCGACGGGTACGAGCCGGACGATCTGGTAGAGCCGAATGTACCTTTCTCCTTCGACGAACCACACGAGAAGCGGCATATGCGCAAGGAAGCTGCGGAGGCTCTGGAGAAGTTGTTTGCAGGTGCAAAAGCGGATGGCATTGAGCTTCGTGCGGTGTCCGGTTATCGTTCATATCAGCGTCAGGTATCCATCTATAACAATAATGTCAAAACCAAAGGTCAAGAATACACAGATCGTGTGAGTTCTGTGCCAGGCCGAAGCGAACATCAGACGGGTCTTGCCATCGATGTATCGAGTCCGAGTGTGGGCAATGTGCTGGAAGAGGTATTTGGCACATCGAAGGAAGGCCAGTGGTTGGCTGAACATGCTGCAGAATACGGATTTGTCATCCGTTATCTGCAAGGTGAAGAAGATACCACAGGTTACGTCTATGAGCCTTGGCATATCCGGTACATCGGTACAGATTTGGCACCGGATGTGGCGAAGAGTGGGTTAACTCTGGAAGAATACTTCGATGAGGCTAATATCAAGTTGTAATTTGGATGTTTCATCCTTAAAGAAAAAGACAAGATACTAATTCTCATAAATCTCCGAATGAAGCGTCCTTGATCTAACCAATGGGCAGTCATTCAGGGGATTTTTTTCTGTGCAAAAATGTTAATGGAGTTAAGATAGAATTAAACTTGATTCCATTGTCTGAGATGATGGGGGACTGATATAATTCATGTTTAATCTGAAGAGACAAATACAACCAAAGCGAGGGACGAGAGAATGAGCAGACAGCAGGTTTTTACCGGCTCCCCATGGGAACCGTTGGTGGGATATTGCCGTGCCATCCGTGTAGGGAACCGAATTGAAGTGGCGGGTACAACCGCGATGCAAGATGGTGTAGTTGTTGGGGCAGGTGATCCGTATGCACAGACAAGGTTCGTTTTGCAGACGATCGAGAATGCACTGAAAGAACTGGGGGCTGACATGTCGCATGTGGTGAGAACCCGGATGTTTGTGACCGATATCTCCAGATGGGAGGAAGTTGGCAAGGCACACGGTGAATTTTTTGGACAGATCCAGCCTGTAGCCACCATGGTTGAAGTTAGCGCACTCATTGATCCCTTGTTGATGGTTGAGATTGAAGTGGAAGCGATCGTTGAAGATGAAACCCAAGTCGATTGATTCTGAACGTTATCCAGAAGATATCTAAGGAACACAGGACGTCTTATTTGGCCATCAGGTCCTCTTGCTAAAATGTAAAGAACTTCAGACACGTTATTTCCCAAATTTCTCTGATAAAAATGCTATAAACAGCTATTTATTCAAACATAGCGTGCCTGAGATTCCTTAGATTTCGGCGGGTGCTTCAAATCCTTGAATAAGACGCCTCAGATTCTTTAGCGTTAACGCCGCTTGCTCTTACATTCAGTATGCAACGTATTTCCTATGCAACGTATTTCGTATGCAGCGCACATCGCACGGGTCTGCTCGGGACAAGTTTCAGATACCCTTCAGTTTGAAGCAGTTTGTAGACACACTCTAAAAAAACCAAAACCAAAACCAGAACCAAAACCAAAACCAAAACCAAAACCAAAACCAAAAAATAACCTTATCTGCCTGTCAGAAGACAGGCGGATAAGGTTATTTTGATTAGGCTAGCCGTATAGCTGCTGACTGGTCATCATGATGCGTTACACGCATCACAACACATGCCAGAAGATACATGCGGTTTGCATTATTCGGCGTAAGCATAAGCTTAGCCCGCGCTTTTCACTAACCGTATTATTTCGCTTCCAGTTCTGCTGCAGGTGTTTCAACAACCACTTTCCAAGCTGTTCCGATTGGAGGCAGGCTACGCGTCAACATAGGGCTGTAGAACCCAATGACTTTAGCGCCTTTGGTGAGTTCTTCAGCTTTCACCGTTTCACCTTCGTGGTTCACGATCAGCGTGTCTTTAGCAATGTTCAGCACGACATGGTCAGGAGCTGTTTCTGTTAACCGTGTACCTGTAATCTCAATCTGTGAGATGCTGCCTTCAGCTGTTGTTACATTTTCAATCGTACCAGCTGTCCCCAGAACGTCTTTCAATTGTGATTCCGCAGCGTCATCCAGCACAGTGACTGTATAGGTCGGCGTTTGTGGTGGCAGGCTGCGGGTGGTGATCAGGGAATGCTCAGCTTCCACGTTCATGCCAATGGCCAGATCAGTCAGTGCAATCTCTTTCCCCTCAACTGAGATGAATTTTGTCTCATCGCTCAGATTGAGCACAATACCATCCGTACCTGCACCGCCAATCTGGATGGACTTATATTTATCTTGGTTCGAGATTCTGGTAATTACACCACGTTCAGTAACCGTCTTCACGTCCTCTTCACTGGAGATAGTCACTTGATTCCCCGTTGTGTTCACTTGTCCATGCAGTGCTTTCTCAGCAAAAGAAACCGGTACATACAATTTGCCGCCTGTGATTTCGGGCGCTGTACCCAGCGTGAGTGACATTTTATTCACAGAATATTGGTCCTTGCCTGTAATTACCTGTGTCCAGAGAGCACCACGAGTCAGCTCTGCAGTTTTAGTTTCTTTATTCCATTCCAGTTCAATACCCAGTGCGTCGGTAAGATCACGCAGCGGGATCATGGCTACTTTGCCATCTTTGTTCCAATAACCATCAGAGATGGCTGCACCATTCACGGATACGTTTACTACACTCGCTGCGTTACTATCTGCTGAAACGGATGTTTGATGGACTGGTTTTGTGTTGTCCAGTGTTGCTGCATAAGCGGCTCCACCACCCAATGCCATGGATAGGGCCATCAGTGCACTTACTTTTTTCATGTTGTTGTTCATCAATATTCATCCCTTCTAATCTGTGTACTGACGCGGTAAAATCTTCCTTAGGGCCGCGCTTCAAGTTAATAGACGGGACAAATCGTCTAAGTGTTGCAGTTGAAATGCAATGAATGTAAGCGGTAGGTTAGTTTAAATTAGAAATATCGCTTGTATTGCAGGTTATCCGCAGCAGGATCAGGTTAATTTCAGGTAAGTGGCCAAACCTTTGTCCTATTTCACATTCAAGTACGAGGAGGAACGGATTAGATGAGTGATATGTTGGTAGCGCTCTATCGTTTGCCGGAGCAAGAGAGTGGACTGAGAGCACTGGAGGAATCCTCCATTGTGATTCGAAGAGCCATTGCCCCAGAAAAACAGCTTGTACTGGATTGGGTGAGGTCACATTTTAGTCAGGCTTGGGTGGATGAATGTGAGGTCGCTTTTGCGCGTCAGCCGGTGTCCTGTTATATTGCGGTTGAGCATGGGAAAATGATTGGATTTGCCTGTTACGAAGCGACATGTCGCAACTTCTTTGGACCGACAGGTGTTAGCCAGGATGCACGGGGCAAAGGTGTAGGTACGGCCTTGTTACTGGCCTGTATGCATGCGATGAAGGCGGACGGTTACGGGTATGCGATTATCGGATCAGCGGGACCTGTAGATTTCTATGCCCGGACGCTGGGTGCCGTGAAGATTGAAAATTCAACGCCGGGTATTTACGAAGGCATGCTGCGGGCAGACTAACGATAATGATGTTGTGGAAGCTGTGGAAAAGGAAGGGAGGACGATGATGAGCACAAAACAAATGTTGCACATCGGAATGATCGGTACAGGATCAATCTCGGATCTTCATATGAGGTGTTATGCCAAAAACGAGGATGCCGTCATCTATGCCATCTGCGATCTGAACGAAGAACGGGCTAAGGCTGCTGCGCAGAAGTATGATGCCCAATCCGTGTATACCGATTATCGGGAGATGCTGGAGGACCCGCATGTGGATGCCGTCAGTATCTGTACCTGGAATAATACACACGCCGAATTTGCCATTGCTGCACTGGAGGCAGGCAAGCATGTGTTGCTGGAGAAACCGGTCGCAACCAATGTGGAAGATGCGCTCCGGATTGAAGAAGCGGTGAAGAAGAGTGGACGTACGTTTATCGTTGGATTTGTGCGGCGTTATGATAACAATATGCAGATGATGCGCAGATTCATTGATGCCGGGGAGTTTGGTGAACTGTATTATGCCAAAGCCTCCATTCTGCGGCGTCACGGCAATCCAGGCGGTTGGTTTGCTGATAAAAGCCGTTCCGGCGGTGGCCCCCTGATTGATCTCGGCGTACATATTATCGACCAATGTTGGTACCTCATGGGCAGGCCGAAACCTGTTTCGGTCAGTGGTAATACGTATCGGAAGTTGGGCAATCGTGCCCATATCGAACATCTTTCTTTTTACAAAGCAGCCGACTACAGCGCAGCTGTGAATGACGTAGAAGATATGGCGAATGCACTTATTCGATTTGAAAACGGGGCTTCGCTGGCGGTGGATGTGAGCTTTACCCTGCATGCACGCGGAGATGAATCTTCGGTGAAATTATACGGCGAGCGTGGTGGGTTCGAACTGGAGCCGGAGACACTGATCGTCACGGAGAAAAATAATACCATCCTGAATATTGAACCCCAGACGGACAATACGGGTCTCCATATTCATAGTGCATTCCAGAACCAGATTGACCACTTTGTGGATTGCTGCCTGAACGGTACAGAGCCGATCAGCCCAATTGCGGATGGTGTGGCTTCCACGCGCATGTTGTGCGGAATCTACGAATCCGCTGAGAAAGGGCAGGAGATTCGTCTGGATTGAGTTCATTTTACATGGCAGTTGTCCTTCGGCATATTAAAAAGCATGCGTCTTCCGCGTGATCTGCGGTTACGCATGCTTTTTCGCATCAGGTCATTTATTCAGTGGTGAATTCTCGTATCCAGGGTCATCATAATCCGTATCCTGCAGCCTTGGAAGCACGTTCATGGTTTCAATTGCCTGCCGGGTATCCGGCGTGCCGTGGTCATACAGAAAGGTGTACAGCAAGGTCATGCCATCCGAAAACTGCTCCGTTGCCTCATCATGGTCTGCCGATTTGTAGGGTACTGGCGCCCGTTGCAATGTATAGGCATCGTCATCCTCCAGCACCTTCATCAGATCTTTCAATCGGCCTAACTGTTCGTCATCCACCAACACCTCAAAGGGTGTAGATTCGTTCTTGGTTTGCTCAATAAGATTATGTGTTACCGATACATACAGATGTTGTTTGCCGTCCTGCATATTCCAACCCCCATTCTGAAATGGAAAAAAGACGCTTCTACTGTTAATAAACAGCAAAAAGCGCCCTGAAACGAGCTATAACGGTATCCTGTTTCGTTTATTTCCCAAATCTCCCCGTTACGGGCACCTGGCGGGTGCCGGCCTCCATCAATCCTGAACACAGGGGACAGGCGGGAGGGCCTGAGGATGCCTTCTTGTTTGTTTTTGAAGAAGGTACAGCTGGCTTCTGTCTTAGCCACGCTTTACAGGTGGATGAACTGCACTTCCAGACCGCAACGGTCTCCGTACGCTCAGCATTACCTGAACCTGAAGTGTGCGACTGCGAACTGGAGGAACTCGCAGCTGTCTGACTCACACCCGGAGTGCTGAATGCCTTATGGTTGCGAATCTCCCCACTACCACGCCGTTCACCAAGGCGATCCTCGTCACGTTCGTTGTGGACCTCGTAGTCACGACGGTCATTGTGGCTGATGGCACGACGTTGTGCCACATCCCGACCTTCAGAACGGGCACCTGAGCCGGACGAGCGGGCATACTGCCCGTTGCCTTTAACATATGAAGTCTGACTGCTCGTCCGGCTCTCCTCACGAGGTTTGCGTTTGTCCGGTACTTCCATGCCGAAGGCTTCAAGCAGGAAACGGGACACATCCGCTGGTTTTCCGTGATGGCTCGCCGGTGAGGTGACATACAAGTACTGCTTGGCCCGTGTGATGGCAACGTAGGCGAGCCTGCGTTCTTCCTCCAGCGCCATGTCCAGTTCGGCATCTGTCTGCTGCATAGCAAGCGCAGCTTTCTGATCCTCGGGAATACCCTGGCGAAGTGCTGTACTGTGAGGCACAATGCCTTCACTGGCTCCAATCCAGTACACACAAGGGAACTCCAATCCTTTGGCCCGGTGGATCGTCATCAGCTGTACCGCGTCACTATCCTGCGCACGACGCAAAGATTCCATCTCACGGTGTCTGCGGGACAGCTCATCCGCGAATTGGATGAACTCTTCTACCGTTTCGAATTTTTTGACAGCAGCTTCGAATTCATCCAGAGTTTCCAGCATCGTTTCCTTATAGTGGGTGAAGATGCTGGGATCACCACTTTCCATATACTTGTCGTAGAACTGCCTGCGCATTTCCTGAATGGCGATGATGGGCTTTAGTTTGTGCAGTGATTTGATCAGCTTGATGCGTTCCTTGACCTGTTCCTGCTGGAATGGTTTCAGCTTGTCCCATTTCACCAGATGGATGAGCGGGTATTTCTTCGCCTGTTGTTGTTCACAGCGCTGAATCCACTCCAGCCCTGCATCCCGTGATACATAGAGCGGTCCCAGCGCACTTGGGAGAGCATCCATGGCACGTGGATCAAGAGACAGACGCAAATGATCCATCAGGGGTCTGATGAGAGACTGGTCATAGAACACCGGGGAAGCACCATGCTGTACAAAAGGCACATCTTTCAACACAAGCTGCTCAAATACAGCCCGGCTGCTGCTGGCTGTCCGGTGAAGAATCGCAATATCGCGATAGGTGTGTTGTCCTTCTTCAACCTGCTGGCACAGCTGGTTTACGACCCACGCTGCTTCTTCCTCCGCATTGGAGGGTGTAGCGAAGCGAGGCGCATCGCCGCGGTTTCCAGCGGCACGTAGCCGTTTGTCACGTCTGCGTTTATTGCGGGCGACCAGTTCACTTCCGAGTCCCAGAATGCGTGCATCACTACGATAATTGATATCCAGCGTCACAATGCGTGCGCCGGGGTATACTTTATCGAATTCCAAAATTGATTCCTGGCGTGCGCCATTAAAGGTATAGATCGTCTGGTCATCGTCTCCCACAACCATCAGATTGCGGTGAGCGGAAGCCAGTTTTTGCACAATTTCATACTGCAGATGGTTGGTATCCTGGAACTCATCCACCATAATGTACTGGAAACGTTTCTGAAGCGGCCCCAGAACAGCAGGATCACGAAGTAGCGCGGCTGCCCGCAGTAAAATATCATCAAAATCCATTTTGCCGCGATCCTGCTTCCAGGCTTCGTAACCAAGCAGAACACGCTTGGCATCGCGTTCTTCCTGTGATTTTTCAGGCAGATCGGTTGTTTCCGATCCTTGCATCTTCCATGCGGACAGCATAGCCAGCAGACTTTCAGGCTGGAAGGCTTCACTCATGCCATTTTGGCGAAGAAGCATCTTCAGCACCGTATGCTGGGCTCGCGACTCGCCAAAGATCTCTTCCTGCACACCGTAATGACGCAATAATGTCAGCGCAAAAGAGTGGAAGGTGCGAGCCTGTACGGCTCTCGCGGCTGCCGGGCGTATGCCTGGCAATGCGGCGATCCGGTCTTTCATCTCGGTGGCGGCTTTGTTCGTGAACGTCACCAGCAGGATACTGCCTGCATGTACGCCGCTGACCTCTATGAGGTAGCCGGCTCTTGCAGCCAGTACAGTTGTTTTGCCACAACCGGCTCCGGCGAGCGTCAGAATAGGTCCTCTGCCGTGACGGACTGCCGAGATTTGTGGTGCGTTTAACTTGATGCCTGCCTCTTCCAGCGAGCGAAAATAAAAGGCATCCTGTTGATCATTGCCCACGAGTTGCCGACTGGTCTCCAGCGGAGCAGACGGGGACTGGGGCAGGGACGCCGCCGGGGTAACCCCGAGCGGACGGGGGTAGAACGTTGAGTTCGGACTTAACATGTTTCATCCACCTCTGTATGCATTCAGGGATAGGACTATCCCGGCTAAAAGTAAACCATTTGCCCTTTTCACAATCGCATTGTAAATTGGTATGATAGAGTTAGTCGCCTAATCAGGCGGTTAAGTATGGTCAAAGCTTCATTATACCCGAACATATGGTCTTGACGAAAGCCCCCGATTTCATCCAGTATCGGTAACGGGCACCTGCACGAGATTACGCAACTTTTTGGCATGATATCGTATAAGTTATATGCCTGAGCATTTTGCATGAAAGATGTAATATGCTAATTTACTACTAAATAGAAATGATAATATTGGTTTTGACGGGACAGAGGAGGAATGGTCATGAAACTGCTTCAGCGCATCAAAGACGGAGCGAACAAAGCAACAGAGCGTGCCCAACACGCCGTTGAGATTGGGAAACTGAACAACCAGATTGTGGGCTTGCAACAGGAACAGGAAGTCCATTTTACAGATATGGGTCGCATCTTCTATGAGGGTTATCGGGCACAGGATATGACGCGTGCAGAAAAAGAGATGGTGGATCTGTCGCAGCTCTGCGACGAATTGCAGGACGAGATTGATGGTCTGCGCAACAAGATTGCACAACTTAAGAACGAACGGTTGTGCGAGTGTGGACACGTCGCTTCCCTGGATGCCAACTTCTGCCCTAAATGCGGACGCAAGTTGGGTGAACTCAAGACAGCAGCGCCTAAAGTAGCAGCAGGAGTTGCAGGAGCCACCACAGCCGCAAGACAGGAAGCAGCTGTAACTCAGACCCCAACTCCGGAGCCGGACTTCTACGATGCACCACCTGAGTTGGAACTGGAGGAAGACGAGCCATACCATACGGTCATTCCGTCCATAGCAGATCTGGAAACGGAATCGGAATATAACAGTACGGAATTTACCCAGGAAGAAAAGGAAGCGTTTGATGCGGAGTGGGAACGTCGCAGAGATGAAGAGATGCAACGGGAACGTGAGCGTCAGCAGGAACTGGACGAACGCATCCGCTACTGGAAAGAAAACAACCCGATCGTGAACACGGTGGACGTACAGACCGAAGTATCACGCGAAATGGTGAATTGTCAGATTTGTGCAGCCGAGCTGCCCAAAGGGTCGAAGTGGTGCCCGCGCTGTGGTGCCGAACAGATCTGATCTGATGCAGTAGAAGCACTGCCGCATCAGTGTGAGGCAGTGCGGGTTGCTGACAGCATGGGGGGACGGGAATATGGACCAACTGCTGCATCATTTGCGTCATCTCGGGTTTACCGAGATGGAATCTAAAATTATGGTGGAACTCGCCCGTCAGGGATCAGCCTCAGGATATGAGGTTGCGAAGCGGCTGGGCGTGTCCCGTTCCAATGTATATGCGACCCTGCAACGGCTGGAACAGCGTGGATTCTTGCGGTGTAGTCCTGGGGAACCGGCGAAGTATAGTGTGCTGAAGCCGGAGGAGATGACACGTATGATCTCCGATCAAATGCGTACCTCTCTGGATTATGTTCAGAGCAGCATGCCCAAGAGTGAACCGGAGAAGCCTGTCTTCTATAACGTCGAAGGGGACAAAAATGTGTTTGAGAATCTGAGCCGTGAATTGGCTGAGGCTCAGCATGAGATTGTCGTAGACGTTTGGCGTGAAGAGGCAGAGTTGCTGCGTAATGACTTACAGCAGGCTGAAGCTCGGGGTGTGCGGTTGTTATGGTCGTGTGATGGTGGCGAAGGCATGATCGATCAGCCTGTCCCTTGGCCGGGTTTGCCTATGTATGGTACAGGTAATGGTCGGAAATTTTCCTTGGTGGTGGATCGCCGCTGGTGCATGCTGGGCATGCGCGGTGAATCATGCGCCACACAGGCAGTAGTGACGGAGCATCCGGTAATGACCGGGCTGCTGCTGAATCATTTTGCTCAAGAGCTGGTGTTGTACGAATTGGAACAGGATATGGGGGAGGAACTGGAGTCCCGCTATGGGCACCGGTACGAAGAACTCTCTGCGCGTTATTGGTCTTCTCCTTCAGGAGAGGGTGACCAGAGCTAGACAGATCGGCGACTAATTCACCTCTGATGGAGTGAACATGCCAGCACATAGGTACCTATCTTGACGAAACGAATACGTGTGTACATAAAGCAGGCGCTGCCCGAAGGCAGACGCCTGTTTGTGCTGGTTTGAGAGATGACAGTGATGTTCGTCACAGCATCTGTTTCCAGTCAAGTCGATAGTAAAGGTATGAAGTTATGCTATTTTTGAGAAAATGAAGCTATGAACATTCGATTGAACTGGATCGGGTTGAACAGGATCGCACATGATCACTCTTTTGGCACGTGATATAGAGCTTCGAGCACATCCGTATAATAAGCTGTACCATGGGGTACAAATTCCGTTGCCCGAATCTCGCGAACGATACGTTCCGGCTCATCAGCTGCATGATCGCTGCTTGACGGGTCCTTATGACCGATGGAATGTGGCGGTGATATCAATGGCTGAGTCTGAACTCCGGTAGCTTGAATGACGTCGATCTCATTACGAAACAAAGCGAGTAGATCATCCAGCGGCACTTCATAAAGGCTATCCACCTCGCTAGGCTGCAGAACGTAGGCTTCGAGCGGCTGGTTCAGACATAAGCCATAGACGGCGCTGAATTCCCGATCTATGAATGGGACGCCACGCACCTCTCCTTGGAGCTGCTGTGTGGCCGTGAGTAGATAGGTTAGTGCCTCGAATGGAGTATAAACACCCAGTTCTTCCTCCAGTTCACGACTGGCGTCTTGCAGTTGTTCACCTGCGGTAAGATGGCCTGCTGCTGTAATGTCGTAACATCCGGGAAAGGTATCCTTAATATCACGCCGCCGCTGAAAAAGAACCTGTCGCTGCTCGCCTTCGTCACGCACAATCCAGCAGTGGAATGAACGGTGCCAATATCCCTTGGCATGGACCTCGCTGCGTAGTGAAGTGCCGATCCAATTTTGCTGATCGTCATAAATGTCGAAACGTTCTGGGGTCATGAAACGTATCTCCTTATATAGCAGATTTTAAAGTTCAAAATTTCACAAAGTATGTTTTAAACGAAAGGGGAACGATCGTATGGAATGCATTGTACACTTTCAGGTGATTTATCCGCAACCTCAGGAACGTAAAAGTCTTAGAGGACTTATATTTGTAGGGCAAGGTCAGGAACCGGCTAACAGTCAGTTAAGCAGCATGTTTAAGGATATGGGATTTAATGTACGTTTGGAAGATGAGGCCCAGTTGTTATTCAAGCCAGTGGATGCTTCGGCAAACTTTGAATATATTCGCGTGACAGAGCTTGATACTGGGGAAGAAGTTTACAAGGAAGATAAGGATCTGAAGTCGATCCTGGAGCATTTGTTGCCACGCCGCTTCTAATTCATGAGCATGGCCGCGAATGAAATTCATGGGGGAGCATATGTAATACATGTATGTTAGGCACAAAAAAAGGCCCCACCTTTACGGTGGAACCTTCAAACCTTTAAGCTACGCAACCATTGTTAATGAAGCCATATGGCTAGCTTTTCATACATAAACCCTAGCAAGTAAGAGGTTGTCCCCCCGCATCAGGATTTATCCGTAATTCAACTCGGTGCGTCTTTATAAGCTCATTGTGGTTACGCCGGTGCGCCGCTGCCTTCTGCTTCCAATTCTGAAGTACAGTGCGAGCAGCGGGTGGCCGCGGCTGGAATCTCCGATAGACAATACTTGCAAGCCTTGGTCGTTTTTTGCGGCTCGGGCTTTTTGTGTTCTTTGCTTTTGATATAGTTGATACCTTTAACAAGCATGAAAATACAAAAAGCAACGATAATAAAATCAATCATTACGTTGATGAACTGCCCGTAAGCAATTACGGTTGCGCCAGCTTCGTTGGCTTGTGCTAATGTCTTGATTTCCTGCCCGCTGGCGGTTTTCATATCCCAATCCAGATTGAAAATCTTCTGGCTGAAATCAACCCCTCCAAGCAGTTTTCCAACCGGGGGCATGATGATATCATTCACAAGGGATGTGACGATTTTACCAAAAGCAGCCCCAATAATGACACCGACCGCCAGATCGATGACGTTGCCGCGGACGGCAAATTCCTTGAATTCGTTAAGTACGCCTTTCATGTTTGCATATCTCCTTTGATCATTCAATTCAAAATATAGGCCGCGCTTCCGTTCTCATATTGTACATAAAAAATAGATTCCAATCACCCCCTGTTTGCAAATTAAGACAAGTTTCCGCAACTTCCATGAAAATACTTCTTTATTTCACGGCGTCGATTCGGTATACTTCTAACATTGTCAGTTATGTTTAACCTTTTACATTCAGGTTCGCGATCATACATTGTAACGAATCATGGAGCCAAAAAATTAAATATGCCGTTACTCGTATATGTGCAGGAATAGGCCTGCATGTCTCTACCTGATCACCGGAATGATCGGACTACGGGAAAGATGTTGCAATGTTTTGTAGGGTTGGCATGAGATCATTCTCAGACAGTTTGACTGAAGAGCAGGTTCAAGTGGCTTTTATCTGTTTCTGATTACACTGTTTGAGGTTTCTCACAGCAGGATTGAACTCCTGTCATTCTGTCCAACCAGTACACTTGCAGCATCCATACGGCTTGTCCATATACGTACAAGTCCGTCTTTCCCGTCTCCGGTTATTCCGCAGCGTGTGAAAAGGCGGGCTTTTTGCTTTTTTACCATGCGATTGGAAGAGCATGTGAGCTTCTGTGCGGAGGGCATTCAGGGGGAAGAATTACAATGCAATTGTTAAAAGACAAGGTGAGACAGGAAGGTATTGTCCTGTCCGAGCAAGTACTCAAAGTGGATTCATTCCTGAACCACCAGATGGACCCGGTTTTGATGAAGGAAGTAGGTAAAGAATTCATTCGCCGCTTTGAAGGTGAGAATATCACACGTGTGCTGACAATTGAGTCGTCAGGGATCGCACCGGGCATCATGACTGCGTTGGAGCTGAACGTGCCGCTGATCTTTGCACGGAAGCAGAAGTCGCTCACACTGACGGAAGACATTCTGGTGGAGAAGGTCTACTCCTTCACGAAGCAAGAGACCAATGAAATTACCGTTGCCAAGAAGTTCATGAAGCCTGGTGATCGCGTACTGATCATTGATGATTTTCTGGCGAATGGCGAAGCAGCATTTGGTCTGGCTCGCATTGTGGAGCAGGTTGGAGCCGAAGTGGTGGGTATCGGTATTGTTATTGAAAAAGCATTCCAGCCGGGAGGTCGCTTGCTGAAAGAAGCAGGATACCGTGTGGAATCATTGGTTCGCATCGGGGCACTGTCGGATGGACAGGTTACATTTGCGGACGAGGAGGGCACGAACTAATATGGCACGCGAACGTATTTTTCAACGGCATCGGCATCCAATCAAAACGTTCTCCCTCGGACTACAGCACGTGCTTGCTATGTATGCAGGAGCCGTCGTTGTCCCATTGATCGTTAGTAACGCATTGGGTTTTACACAGGAACAACTAACCTATCTCATTGCCATTGACTTGCTCGCATGTGGTGTGGCTACACTGCTTCAGGTATGGGGAAATAAATATTTCGGCGTAGGGCTGCCTGTCATGCTCGGTTGTGCATTCCAGGCCGTGTCCCCGATGATTCTAATCGGGATGAACAGTGGGGTATCTGCCATTTACGGAGCAATTATTGCCTCAGGGCTGTTCGTATTGATCTTCTCCGGAATCTTTGGGAAGCTTATTCGGCTCTTTCCACCCGTGGTTACGGGTTCGGTGGTTACGATCATCGGTTTAACCTTGATTCCCGTTGCTTTCCACGATCTGGGCGGCGGTCAGGGATCAGAAGATTTTGGCAGCGGAGTTAATCTCATGCTCGGTTTTGGCGTGCTGCTCTTTATCATTCTAATGACTCGTTTTACAACCGGTTTTATCCGTTCCATCTCAGTATTGATTGGTCTGCTCGTAGGTACGATTGCGGCAGGGTTTATGGGCGAGGTTAATTTTGCTCCTATTCGCGATGCAAGTTGGTTCCACGTTGTTCAGCCGTTTTACTTCGGTACACCGACATTTGAGATTGTACCGATCCTGACGATGATTCTGGTGGCGATTGTCAGCGTGGCCGAGTCCACAGGTGTATTTATGGCTCTGGGCAAAATTCTGGACAAGGACCTGTCGTCCAAGGATCTGGCGCGCGGTTATCGTGCGGAAGGTCTGGCTATTGTATTAGGTGGTATTTTCAATTCGTTCCCGTATACAACGTATTCGCAAAATGTAGGGCTGGTACAGATGACACGTGTGAAGACACGTGATGTCATTGTGGTGGCTGGTGGAATCCTGGTGCTCATTGGATTTGTACCAAAAATTGCAGCCCTCGCACAGCTCGTTCCAGGGGCAGTACTTGGCGGAGCCATGGTGGCCTTGTTTGGCATGGTGGTATCATCAGGCATTCGGATTATCGGCAGTCAGGTTGATCTGAACCGACATGAGAATCTGTTTGTCATCGCTTGTTCTGTAGGTATGGGCCTGGGTGTTACCGTTGTGCCTGAGTTGTTCGCAGGTGCACCGGCCTGGGCTCAGATTATGCTCGGTAATGGTATCATTGCAGGCAGCTTCACGGCGATCTTCATGAACCTGCTGTTTAATGGTCTTGGTACCAAGGAAACGGCTGCCAATATGGCTGAACAACAGGCAGATGCCATCCTTGGAGAGACGGGCAAGTCAGCTTAAATAGCCGAATTAGGCTAGGATTATTATCCAGCAGTATTGTTATGTTAACTGTTATAAATAGACGATTCACAAGATAAATAATGAATCAGGTTAATCATGGTGATATACAGCATGAATGGTTTATGACATACATCATTTATGCTATGAATATGAATATTCAATCCCATGAACAAGCCCTCTTTATATTTGAAACACCGAAGATACAGGCTCAACAGAGTCGTGTTTTCGGTGTTTTTTTTTATCATCAGCATGGCGTCCAATGTGCTGCTGTACAGGAACAATACAGGAACAAGACCTTATGCCGGATGTAAGAAGTTATTCACCTAATTCGATGGCAAGCCATGTTGTATGAAGGATAGACTGTTATCATGCATGGGGATATACACCAAAGAGATAAGCGATCCAATCGCTTTTTGATTACATAACAATAATTTCACTGGGAGGAACGATGAATTATCAACCTGTATTAAAACAAGATCGAATGAAGTTTCTGGATTTGTTTCGAGGGTTTTCCTTGATAGGCCTACCATTCGTAAATGTATTGGCATTGTGGGTTATGTTGAAGCCGGATACTCGTGTAGATTTTTGGATCCAACGAGCATTATATTTTTTGGTGGAGGCACGTTTTTACGATATCTTCTGTTTTTTATTTGGCCTTGGATTTTATCTTTTTCTAAGCCGGTCAGCTGCCAAAGGTCAAACCAAGCTGTTTCTCTATATCCGCAGGATGCTTATTTTATTAGCGCTGGGATATATTCATCAACAGTATCAGTCTGGAGAAGCTTTATTTCTTTATGCCATCATAGGGTTGGTTGTCATTCCGTTATATTGGGCACCTCGAACTGTGAATTTGGTGCTCGGTGTGGTGGGATTCAGTGCGGCCGCCGCGATAGGTGTCAAAATGCTAACGATTCCTTTTTTAATTATACTGGGATTGTCAGCAGGCCAATATCAACTGATGGAGAAGATCCAGAAAGGACTCCCGTATCTTGGCAGAATCTGGTTCATTTCATTCATCGCTTCTACGGTGGGGATTGGTATCATGTGGTGGGTTGCTCCTCCGGATGCGATGAGTCCGTTTCTATACGAAGTGATTGGTGCGAGCCTGCCTGTTGCTGAGCAAGCCAATATGGATGCTGCTTTTCAATTAGAACATATCGGTGTGGCAATTGGTCCGGTGGTATCCATCTTTTATCTAAGTACATTACTGAGATTGAACCAGAACATGACCTTTGCCAAAATGTTAAGTCCCCTGCATGCATTCGGACGAATGGCCCTGACCAATTATATTGCACAGACCATCATTTTGTTGGTGGTATACCAACTCATATTTGCAGATGCTGCTGTATCGTATACGGTGTCTACCCTTGTGTGCATTGGCATGGTTATTGTACAAGTCATCGCGAGTAATCTGTGGATGCGCTGGTTACAGTATGGGCCGCTGGAATGGGTATGGAGATGTGGTACTTATCTAAGTTTCATTCCGATCCGTAAAAAGCATTCTAAGCCACGTGTTCATGACACAAGGGTGAGAGGTTGACTCTTTTTCCTCGTTATAATCAAAGACGATCCACATCCGGTTGAACGGAAATGGATCGTCTTTTCTTTTTGGAACACGTCTACCTTCTGCCTGAAGTTACAGATGACGCAGCTGTTTTTCTGCAAAATCGCCAACCCACGGCAGTTTTAGCCATTTCCCCTGTAAGCTGGTAACGACCATAATAAGCCAGACCACTACACCAAGCAGGGATAACAGCGATGCCACCAGTGGTCCGAACAACGGAAGGAAAGCCGATAATACATGCCCGACCATAATGATGCCAAAGACCGTTACAGATTGCAACGCATGAAATAACACGAACCGGCTCCGCTTCTCCACAGCGAGAAAGACAATCCCACCTACAAAGGTAAACAGATAACAAAGCATACCGGCAATATTTTCATCCAGACCGCTAGACGATTTCATTGGGGACATCCGGTCCAGCCTCCTTTGACCTTTTTAACTAGGCTATGAGAGAGGTGGACAGAACTGAACTGGTTTCATCAAAGTCGCAGTTCCGAATTGAAAAATGTATAAATAAAATCAAAAAATATCATATTGTAAATTTTTCTGCAAAAATATATACTTTTTAATATGTACTTTAAATATACTTTTGAGGTAATAGTTGGTTTATTGAAATATTCAGAAACGGGGGAGGTTATGTGGTTAAATTAAGAATGGAGCCTTTTAATACGATTTGGATTAATTGTGGGACAAACAATATGTTAAGTATCCTTATGTCAGCTAATAGAATGTTGGGTTATCTTCCCGCAATATCAAGTGCACACTATGCCAAAAGGTCATTAATATCAAATATGGCATTAGAGGAACATTATACCGAATATAAAAAAAATGGTTGGTTAACTTTACAAACTCATTTTAATTTAGACAAAAATAAACTGGACGATTTACTTGCTTTTGAAACATTTTATGTGAAAGAAGATCCACTAAAAACTATCAAAGAGTTAATAAATAAAGGATATTATATTTATATGGAAGTGGATCGTTATTACTTTCCTGGTGGAGTTGAGTATCTTAAGACTCATCTATACCATCGAACGTTAATTTATGGGTATGATGACAACGACAAAAGTTTATTTTTATTAGAAGACTGTGTTAGATTGGGATACACAGATCATTATATTTTATCATATGAAGATTTTAATAAAGTAACATTAGAGGCATTCGATCACTCTGAAGGCTCGATAGAGCTATTATGTTGTAAAGTAAAAAGCGTAGTAGAGGATTTATCTGTTATAACTAGTAATGTTGAGAGTAGAATTATAAATAACCTTCAGCATTATTTAACAAATCAAATAGTAGAACACGATGATATTTATTACGATACATATGGAATAATAACAATTCTTGAATATGCTGACTCAATTCATAATATTGTTCCATTTATCGAAGACTATCCTATCCTTCAGGCTGTTTCAAAAATGCCAATTGATTTACAAAAACGAAACTTATTAACCATTTCACTTCTAGATGAATTAGGGAAATTAAATAATGATAAAACTGCAAAATTAACTTTATTATATAAAGAAATTTTGAGAGATTGGGAATTGTTTAGAAACTTGATTTATATTTACCTTGAAAAGAAGAAAAAAAATGATATTAATTTAAATTATATTGACAAAATTAAAATTTTATTAAGTGATGTTTATAAAAAAGAAAAAAAGACTTCTGAATTATTAATTAAGATATTATCTTAACTAATACATTAGACGGATTGTCAAACCAAGTGCGACAGTTCTTCTGCGAAAGATTCGTGAGCGGTCTCCAACCTAAGCATTTTCGTGGTCTGTGATTTATTAGATCCAGTGAATGGGCGAGATCATCATCATAAACCCTCGAGAGATCGGTAAAGCATTCTGAGCTTGTTCTGCCTGATAAGGATGTGATGAAGT
The DNA here is from genome assembly GCF_037981725.1 of Paenibacillus sp. FSL H3-0457. Classification (NCBI taxonomy): domain Bacteria; kingdom Bacillati; phylum Bacillota; class Bacilli; order Caryophanales; family Paenibacillaceae; genus Paenibacillus; species Paenibacillus sp. FSL H3-0457. The sequence goes on from NZ_CP150283.1 coordinate 672,318, forward strand.
CACCCGATCTAACTCACGACAAATCGTCGATGGATGCCTACCCAGTTCTTTCGCAATGGCTCTTGAGCTTCTACCTTGTCTGTGGAGGACTTCTAGCTTGCTACGTTCGATTATGCTAAGATGTCTGTAGCTCATGGTTGGATTCTCCTTGTGTGAATGGTGTTGTGGTGACTTCATTCTACACGAATCCGGCCATGGGCCCTTTTTTATTTATTTCCAGTAGGTGTCGCACTTCATATTACAATCCGTCATTATAATAATTAATGTCTTTGAACAGTCATATTCATCTGTCTCGCATTAGTCAAATTCGGAACGAACTGAATTCATTATCGAATCAATCACGGTATAGATGGATTCGTGGCTTAATCATTACCGTAGAATTCTAATCGTTTGCTTTCACCCGAACTTGGCGGCAACAGACGGATTTCCGTACGATCAACAGCTTCTGTTCAGATCGAATGAGAGCTGGAAACTGCGTTTACCCATGTTTTGGAGCTACTTATTCAGGAACAGTATGTGTCCTTGGAGTCCTATTTTCTATACGGAACTAGGCTTGAAACGAATGCGAATCGGTACACCTTCGTTTGGAAAAAGGCCGTCGTAAAATACAAGCCAAGCTGCAAGAAAAAGTACAAACTCTCTTTCAGGCCAGTGAAGATGCCGAAAATGAGGAAGGGGCAAACTACACAGGAATCGACTTGCCTGAACTTGGTCAAATATCAGCTCTCACTGCTGAGAGCTGGAGCAAATCGTCCAACAACTGAAGGAAAAGCTGAACGAAAAACCGAAGAGCAAAGCATTAAACAAAGCCCGGTGTCAGTTGAAGTGCACCTCTTAGAATAGACATTGGAAAAACCACTGGGTTTAACCGATGAAATTCTAGTGGGTGCATTTTTTATGGCGATAAACGTATTCGGAGAAGATATAAAAAGAGGCCATTCGTCTACATACTGTTGAGGGGTGGACTTACCGAAAGATTAATGAACATTTGGGGATTAATGACCTGGGACGAATGAAGAGTTGATTGCGAAAATACCGGGAACAGGGCGAGTTCGGACGGATGGATCAGCGAGGCCGCCGAAAAGAATACATGGATCAAGATCGCTATGTGCAAAATCTGAAACGGGAGAATTAGTTGCTAAAAAAGTGCTCGGTAGCCTGGAAGGAGGAAGCAAACAATAGAGATTTCAGATCATGGAAAAGGTAGCGGTATACGGTGAGCTCCAGAAACTCTGCCATGTGTTTGGCGTGTCCCGGAGTGGGTTTTATGCCTATGTAAAACGTAAACGAATCTATCGCGATGCAAAGGCGAAGAAACAGGTGCTTCAAACGTATTAACGATATGAAGGCAAATATGGTTATCGACAGCTCCAATTGTTCCTTTGGCAAGATTAAGGGATATGGATGAACCACAAAAAGGTGCTCCGCCTGATGCAAATGCTCGGTATTCAATCTCAAATTCGCCGTAAACGACGCTCCAGCAGCTCGTATGCACCTGCTCAGTGTGTTGCAGAGAACCGCTTGAAGCGAGACTTCAGTGCGGAAAAACCGAATCAGAAATGGGTAACGGACATTACCCAGTATCACGTGGGCGAGCGCGGGGGATATCTTTCAGCCATTAAAGGATCTGTTTAATAACGTTACGAAATGAGCGAACGCAACGACAATGAACTCGTACTTGGTACATTCACCAAAGCCTTTGCAAAGCAAAAAGACGTAACCGGACTGATTATTAATAGCGATCAGGGATTACAGTATACGTCCCATGCTTATCATGACATGCTGCCAGAGTTTGGCGACGGAAGGATTCTATCCTTATCATATCCGAACGGTTACCGAAGCACAAAGCAAAATCGAAAAATATATCCGTTTTGGGCAACAGTGTACATCGGCGGCCTACTGATAACAAATATGTCTGAGGCCGAATCTGGAGCATCTAGAAGAAACCATCGGTAGGCGACCAGAGAAGATCATTGTCGATGCAGGATATGGAAGTGAAGAAACTACAGCATTTAGAAGAGCAAAACATTCAAAGAGTAGATACATGATTCGTACACGCCATTATCGAAGTGAGATTGTAGCCGATTTCCCCTGAAAGCAACATGTACCAGAGCCAAAGTCAATCTGGAGATCGCTGTCAGTCTGACTTATATGCGGCAAAAAAGACATGGGGGACAAGACTGCACAGCGAGCAAGGATAAACCCTTTCAGTTTACCGCATGATCAAGCCGGAGAGTGTATTCGGGCAAATCAAGAACAATCGGGTTTTCAAGATTTCTGTTTCACGAATTGGGAAAAAACGGGTATTGAGGTTAGGTGGCTTTTCCTTGCCTACAATCTACTCGAAAAAGCGGCAATGATGGAAAAGAGGCTGTCCCATAAGTCATAAAAATGGGTAGGGACAGCTCTGTTTTCTAAATTGTAAAACAAAAAGAAACCGTTCCTTAGTAAAATGGAAGTGCAACCCACCATTTGAAAGGAGACGGTTTCTTTGTACATTCAATATACCATGGATCAACTTTTCTTGCCAATGGATTTGGAGACAGATATCCCGAAAACCACCTCGTTCGTGTTGTAAATGACGCAATCAATCGCCTGAGCGATTCCGTTTTCAACTCGGCGTATCCTGGCGGGGGCCGCCATAGCTATCATCCCAAAATGCTCACCAAAATCATCATCTATGCCTACACCCAACGCATCTATTCATCCCGGCAAATCGCCAAGGCTGTTCGCGAAAATATCATGTTCATGTGGCTCGCTGGGCGGCAACAACCGGATTTTCGGACCATCAATCGCTTCCGTTCCGAGCGGATGAAAGAGGTACTGGAAACGGTGTTTACCCATGTGCTGGAACTGCTGGTTCAGGAGCAATACGTGTCCATGGATCACTACTTTCTGGACTTAACCAAGCTTGAGGCGAATGCGAATCGGTACACCTTTGTCTGGAAAAAGGCTGTCGTCAAGTACCAGGCCAAGCTGCAAGAAAAAGTACATACCCTGTTCCAAACCATCGAAGCGGCCGAAAGTGAAGAAGGTGCGCTCTATGCGGGTACAGCCCTCCCTAAGCTCGGGGAAGCTTCTGCACTCACGGCAGAAAAGCTGGAAAAAGCCGTTGAGCAACTGGAGGAATCTTTACAAGAAAAACCGAAAAACAAAATCGTAAAGAAAGCCGTACGCCAGTTACGCAAAGACTTGCTACCGCGGCTGCAAAAGTATGAGCACCAGATTCAAACCGCAGGGGAGCGGAATAGCTATAGCAAAACCGATCCAGACGCAACGTTCATGCAAATGAAAGAAAATCATATGCGAAATGGTCAATTGAAGCCTGGGTACAATGTGCAGATTGGAACGGAAAACCAGTTTGTTTTGGGTTACACGGTGCACCAGCGACCCACAGACACGAAATGTCTGAAGCCCCATCTCGATCATTTCGAAGAAACGCTCGGCAAAAGACCGAAGACCGTCATTGCGGATGCAGGATATGGAAGTGAAGAGAGTTACAGCTTTTTCGAAGAGCAAAACATCCATGCAATCGTCAAATATGGGATGTACCACAAGGAGAAAACCAGGGCGTGGAAGCAAGCGATTGGCAAGGTGGACAACTGGAGCTACAACGAAACCGAAGATACATGGACTTGTGCGGCTGGGAAGACGTTACGCTTTCGGTACGAAAGCGAGACGGTCACGGAAAGTGGTTACACGATTCGTACCCGCCATTATCGAAGTGAAGATTGTAGTACATGTCCTCTGAAAGCAACATGCACCAAAGCCAAAGGCAATCGGGAGATCGTGATCAGTCTGACCTATATGCGGCAAAAAAACGAGATGCGAGAACGACTGCGCAGCGAGGAAGGATACACCCTTTCGCGCATGACGGAGCCAGAGAGTGTGTTTGGACAATTCAAAAACAACCGGGGATTCCGAAGATTCCTGCTTCGCGGCTTGCAAAAAGTAAGCCTGGAGATCGGGTGGTTTTGCCTTACCCACAATCTAATTAAAAAAGCCGCAATGACGGAAAAACGCAAAAAGGACAAAGCAGAGGTTTATCCTGCTTTGTCCTTTTTTGAACCTATGAGTGTTATTTCTTTTTGCCGATACGCTTTTCAGGGCTTATGAGACAGGTCTTTTTTTGTTAACGATGACCGCCCTCAATCTGTCTGCGAGGGTTTGTGATCTTGCCCATTTTATCGGTGTCGTTTTCTTTGGGAACCAACCGCTCATCGGTTCTTCCTTCGTGGTGATTATCATATGCATATTCCGTCAGTTTCCATTCCGACTTGCCAAGAACGGGATCAGCCGGGAAATGTTGCCCCCGGTGCAGATGTTCCTCACGTCCGGCTTCGTTGATGTAAACTCCGTCTACTTCCACCTTTTCATGCGAAAGGGGCAGCATATCTTGTTCTTTGCGGTCCATGAGACGACGCCTCCTTTGGATACCAGTAATTTAACTGTATGGGTTGTCCGTGATAATATCCCCCGAATAGTTCGGTGTTATGCTGGATATATTAATTCCGTATAGAATGGTGGCAATCTTAACATATGATTCGGAATTAAACTTTTTGGGCATGAAAACCGTTATATTCATTAGAGGAAATCGTCAAGTCGTAAGATACTTCCGAATATGCTACAATAAGATTATGATTCATTCCGAATCATATCGGGTATTTATAGTGTCAGGTACTTGCTTTCTAGCGAGGTTCCCGACCTAAAGCTTGCTTTAAGCCGCGCACACAACTTCATGGATGGCATTTAAGACTTATTCGGCATTCTCTAAACGGAGCATTCACTTTCAACGTTTTGGGAGGGAATTACAATGGCAACGAAAGGTCACAATGAGGTCAAAGAAAGTTTGAGGGAAATGACTCGGATTTTCCGTCCTAAGGATCCAAAAAAATTCGTGAAGGAGTACGTGAGAAAATACCGGATTACGGGTGGATATGAGGAAGAATTGACTTCTGTGGTTGAGCATGAGCTTGTCAAGATGGATTCTTCCGTGTCCTGAAACAACACACAACTCTGATTATACTGTTCCGATAATGAATAGAACCGTCTCTCGGGCGTTAAGCTCCGGAAGGCGGTTTTTTTTGCGTTCCTGCTGCATATATATGGTAGTACACCTACAGCGGGAAGGATGAATGCATGTGGACCCTATTTTGAAAACCAAAGAAGAGATTGGCTACATGCGGGAAGCAGGAAGAATTGTGTGGAGCTGTCACCAGCATATTGAGCAGTGGATGGTCCCTGGTATCACGACAGCAGCGATTAATGAGCGGGTGGAAGAGTTTCTGGCAGCACGAGGAGCCACACCGGAGCAAAAAGGGTATAAAGGATATCCTTACGCGACGTGTGCCTCTGTTAATGAAGTGGTCTGCCACGGATTTCCTGGGGAAGAGGAGTTGGCGAGCGGGGATGTAGTGACCATCGATATGGTGGTGAACAAAGACGGCTGGCTTGCTGACTCGGCCTGGACATATGGAATTGGTGAAACAAGCGGATCCATTCGCAAGCTGATGAGGCGCACGGAGAAGGCACTTGAGCGGGCGATTGCCCAGGCAGTTCCAGGGAATACACTCGGAGATATTGGAAGTGCCATTGAACGAACAGCCAGACTGTATCGGTACGGGATTGTGAAGCCTCTCATCGGTCATGGGATTGGTCAATATATTCATGAACCCCCAAATGTTCTGCCTTATGGCAAACGTAGAACGGGCACGATGCTCACCGAGGGCATGGTTATTACGATTGAACCAATCTTTACAAAAGGCAGTTCTGGGGCCGTTGTCTGGGATGAAGATGGATGGACGGTAAGGACGGTAGATGGCAGCTGGGGGGTCCAGTATGAGCATACGGTTGCGATTACTGGGAATGGCCCCTTGATTCTGACCGATGGCACGTGAGATGAAGTCAGTGAATAAGAGGACTTGAGTTGAACTTTCTCCCAAATGCTCCATGCTGTTTTGAGCTTAAAGATAGCGGTATGGAGCGGTAGGCATGTCTTCTGAATAGATATGGAAGAGGTTTTCCATATATTCTGATCTTTCTTTTGCATAATAGCACATGTTTTCAATGTGAGAAAAATCACCAATAAATCGAGTTTTATCACCGAAATTTGGCAAAAATTTTCAAATGTAGAGTGTAATACTTTTAACTGAAATCGTTTGCAAATCAAGTTGTAGAGCGGTTTTTTACATAAAGTGAACAATTTGTGAACATGTGTCCAAAGATTGACAAAATCATACCCTCAACTTATATTTAATAAGTGATTGAAGCATATAGAATGAATTGGAAGAATGCGCAGACATGCCCTGAGCAGGAAATCACGGGAGTACTGGAAGCGTTATTTTTCTAAGCGTTCTGTATGATGAAGAGGATTATGCGTATCGTGCTGAAACGTACCTTTTGTTGCCTTTCTACCGAACGACAACGGTAATCTACGAAAACGTAAAAAAGTGGGGTAGATCAATGATGAAACAGTGGCAGGTTGCAAAGCGAATTCTCCCCTTGCTGGCGGTGTTCTCTTTGCTGCTATCCGCATGCGGGCGGGAAGACTTGTCGGTAATGAAACCTCAGGGTCCTGTAGCGCAAGGCCAATATGATCTGATGAAGTTATCCATCGCGATTATGATCGTGGTGCTCATCATTGTATTTGCCATAGCGGCCTATGTTCTGATCCGGTTTCGTAGACGAGCCGGGCAGACTGAGATGCCCGAACAGGTTGAAGGTAATTTCAAGCTGGAAGTAATCTGGACAGCCATTCCGTTATTGCTGGTTATTGTTCTGGCAGTACCGACGGTCCAAACGATTTTTGCCCAAGGCGAAGATCTGTCCAATGACAAAAATGCACTTAAGGTCCAAGTCACCTCGCATCAGTACTGGTGGGAATTCACTTATCCTCAATATGACGTAACCACCGCTCAAGATCTCATCATCCCGACCGGAACAAAAATTGCATTCGAATTAAAAACCGCTGACGTGCTTCACTCCTTCTGGGTGCCGTCACTTGCGGGCAAAATGGACACAAACCCGGATGGAACACTTAACAAGTTCAGTTTCTCTGCACCGAATGAAGGCGTTTACCGTGGTAAATGTGCCGAATTATGTGGCAGATCGCATGCTTTTATGGAGTTTAAGGTAAAAGCAGTGAGTCAGGAATCCTTTGACAGATGGGTGAACCAGATGAAAGCACCTGCAGTCCTTCCTGAAGACACTCAATTGGCCGAAAAGTTCAAAACAAACTGCCTTTCTTGCCACGCTGTTGGTGATCAAGGTGGACCGGTTGCACCTAACCTGACGGGAATCGGCGGCAAGGAATCTGTCGCAGGCATTTTGCTGAATTCTCGCGAGGGACAGGAAGAAGGTAATCCGGTACTGGATAACATGAAAGAATGGCTCCATGATCCACAATCCGTGAAGCCGGGCAATACCATGCCGAATCCCAAAGATCTTGGGTTGACGGATGAAGAAATCGACGGAATTGCCGAATATCTGGCCAACTACAAATTGGACTATGAATAGAACAGCAAGGACGAAGAAGGGGGTACACAACCTTGGCTCATGCGCATAGCGTCAAGAGGTACAGGGGCTTGATGGATTGGATCACCACCGTCGATCACAAAAAAATCGCCATTCTCTATTTGGTTGCGGGTGGATTTTTCTTTGGAATCGGCGGCATTGAAGCCATTTTGATTCGGATTCAACTGATGAAGCCTATGAATGATTTTGTATCGGCACAGGTCTTCAACGAATTGATTACAATGCATGGAACAACGATGATTTTCCTTGGTGTCATGCCACTTATTTTTGCCATTATGAATGCTGTCGTGCCTTTGCAGATCGGGGCACGGGACGTTGCTTTCCCGTTTCTTAACGCGCTGGGTTTCTGGACATTCCTCTTTGGTGGATTGTTGCTGAACCTGAGCTGGGTTATGGGCGGAGCACCGGATGCGGGCTGGACCTCATATACTCCGCTTTCGGGCAGTGAGTACAGTGGAACGCATGGTGTGGATTTCTACACCATTGGCCTTCAGATCGCGGGTCTGGGAACGCTCATCGGGGGCATTAACTTTCTCGCAACGATTATTACAATGCGTGCTCCAGGCATGTCCTACATGCGGATGCCGATGTTTACATGGACGACATTTATTACATCTGCCATTATCCTTTTTGCTTTTCCTGCCATCACGGTAGGGCTTGTACTTTTGACGTTTGACCGTATACTGGGAGCGAATTTCTTCGATGTAGCAGGTGGCGGTAACCCGGTACTCTGGCAGCACATCTTCTGGATCTTCGGGCACCCGGAAGTATACATTCTGATTTTGCCGGCATTTGGTATTATCTCGGAGGTTATTCCGACCTTCTCGCGTAAACGGTTGTTCGGATACAGCTCCATGGTATTTGCCACCATCCTGATTGCCTTTCTGGGCTTCATGGTATGGGCGCATCACATGTTTACAACAGGTCTGGGTAATGTAGCCAACGCGCTTTTCTCCATCTCCACGATGTTGATTGCCGTACCTACCGGGATCAAAATCTTTAACTGGCTCTTTACGATGTGGGGTGGACAGATCCGCTTTACCGCGGCAAACCTGTTTGCTGTTGGATTCGTCCCAACCTTCGTTATGGGTGGTGTTACAGGCGTTATGCTGGCATCTGCTCCGGCAGACTTCCAGTTCCATGATACGTACTTTGTTGTAGCCCACTTCCACTACGTTATTGTAGGGGGACTCGTACTTGGATTGTTCTCGGGACTGCATTACTGGTGGCCGAAGATGTTCGGACGTATTCTCAGCGAAACACTGGGCAAATGGACGTTCTGGACATTTATGATCGGTTTCCAATTAACGTTCTTTGTACAGCATTTCCTCGGTCTGATGGGGATGCAGCGCCGGATCGTTACATACTTGCCGAATCAGGACTTTGACCTGCTCAATCTGGTCAGCTCCGTCGGTGCGTTTCTAATGGGTGTTGGGGTTATCATGTTCCTCGTGAACATCGTGATCACAATGAAAAAACCGGCTGGCGCGCCAAACGATCCGTGGGAAGACGGCCGTACACTGGAATGGTCTATTCCATCTCCGCCGCCGGAATATAATTTCAAGCAGACGCCGCTGGTACGCGGAATTGATGCATATTGGAAGGAAAAAATGGCAGGACATACGGAGATGACACCGGCAGAACCTGTAGGTTCGATTCATATGCCTTCAGCAACGCCGTTGCCGTTTGTAATGTCAGTAGGTATCTTTATCGCCGGACTTGGCTTGATGTTCAGCAATGATGAATTTGGTAATGCATTTATGAATGTCATTTTCAACAATTATATTGTAGTTATTATTGGTCTCGTAATCACATTCGGTGCAATGGCACTTCGTTCACTTTATGATGATCATGGCTGGCATATTGAACCGGAGGATCAGGATGAGAAGGGGGCTAGAACATGACAACCTCACATGCCGAACCGGTGAACGACAAATTGCCGCATGAACCGGAGAAAGCAACGCTGGAAGGCCGTAACAAGCTTATCGCCTTCTGGTTGTTCCTTGGCGGCGAAACGGTACTGTTCGGTACACTCTTTGCTACCTTCCTGGCTCTTCGTGGCCAAACCAATGATGGACCTACGGCGAATGAACTGTTCCACCTGCCACTTGTGGCCGCTGCAACGTTCATTCTCCTGGTCAGTAGTTTGACGAGTGTATTTGCGATTCAGGCCATGCATAAGGGCAAGCGAGATGCACTGGCGTTGTGGCTTGGCATCACGGTAGTACTGGGTATGGGATTTCTCGCACTGGAAATTTACGAGTTCTACGAGTATGTGAAACATAAAGAGTTTGGCATGACCACGAGTGCATTCAGTTCAGCATTCTATACACTGGTCGGGTTCCACGGAGCCCACGTTGCTTTTGGTATTGTGTGGATCGGAATCATTATCGGTCAGCTGTTCAAAAAAGGATTGACGGTCGTAACCGCACCTAAAGTATACGTCTCCGCAATGTACTGGCACTTTATTGACGTGGTATGGGTGTTCATCTTTACGGTCGTGTACCTGCTCGGAAAGGTGGGGTAGCACATGTCGGCACAGGATAAGACAGATCAACAGCCTGTGAAACACCGTCACCGGACGGAAGGGCCACAGAAACACGTCGTGGTGTTTATCTTCTCCATTATTCTTACGCTGATTGCGTTTGCGGCTGCTTCTGCCGGAGGGGTCAACACAACCTTTATCATTATTATTTTGCTCGTCATGGCTATTCTTCAAGTATTCGTTCAATTGGGTTATTGGATGCACTTGAAGGACAAAGGGCACTTGATGCCGATTCTGTTCATGGCCTTTGGCTTTTTCGTAGCCTTTACGTGCATCATTATGGCACTCTATTGGGTCTGGTGGTAAAAGAGATGGCGGCGGCGCAATGCCGCCGTCTTTTCCCCTTTTTGGCGAATGAATCTTCACAAAGTAATGAAGGCAACAACCAAATCAGGTCACGGGGAGGTTTCCCGTATGCTCGGGTTGCAATATTTTAGCTTCAACGATTTATGGAGTCCGCTTATATTGGCTTTATTTCTGATCATTGCTGCGGCTTATCTGGTACTTGTGGGACCGTTAAGTGAGCAAATAAAGGATGCCGAACCTGCGACTGCTGCACAGAAAATCATGTTTATTACAGGGCTGTTTGTCCTGTATCTGGCTCAAGCTGGACCCTTTAATCTGCTTGGTCACGTGATGTTTAGCTTCCACATGGTAAGTATGGCGTTCTCCTATCTGGTAGCTCCGCCGCTGATGATGAAAGGTTTGCCGATCTGGGTATGGCGCAGAATCGTGCGCTGGTTGCCTACACGCCAGCTATCGTTCCTGGCTCATCCGATCGTTGCGGCAGTGCTCTTTAACGGGCTGTTCTCGCTGTATCACCTACCGATTGTACATGATTACGTCATGCTGAATTTTACCGTTCACCGGTTGTATTATATTGCATTGTTCATCACCTCGATGCTCATGTGGTGGACATTGCTGAATCCGTTGCCAGAAGGCAGACAAGCATCGGGGTTATCCAAGATCGGTTTTATTTTTCTGAATATGGTACTGCTTACGCCTGCGTGTGGATTGATTATTTTTGCGTCCGAGCCGTTGTATCAGACGTACAGCAACCCGGCAGTATGGGCTGAAGCCATGCGGTATTGTGTGTCTGGAGATTCTACGGCGTTACTTCGCTCATTCGGTGGGCCTGCGTTCTTCAACTTCCTGTCTTCCGCGAAGGAAGATCAGCAGGTCGGTGGCATTGTAATGAAGTTTATTCAGGAAGGAATCTTCGCCTCGATGTTAGCCTATGTCTTTTTCCAATGGTATCGGAAAGAGAAGCAGGAAGATGATGATGATTCTTATCCTGCAGGAGGCGCAGGGGGGCCGCTTAATCCGGCTGCCAAATAATGAAGTAATGTTCTGACAAGAGGGGGAACACACGATGGATATGTATTTTTGGCTATCAACGATCAGTACTTCTTTCATTGTGATTAGTGCAGTACTGGTGGGGATTGGATGGGTACTGATTATTCGGGGTAAACGTGAGGCTCATCAGTCCGCCATGGTAGCAGGTGCGATTGCAGCTCTAATCTTCTTTGTGATCTATATGTCTCGTACAGTGTTCGTGGGCAATACAGCTTGGGGCGGGGACCCGGATCTGGAGATCTTTTATCGGATATTTCTGATCTTTCATATTATCCTGGCTACCGTGGCAGCGATATTTGGCATCTCCACACTGGTGCTGGGGTTCAAAAAGAAGTTCGGAAAACATCGCCGCTGGGGTAAGTTCACGTCCATGATCTGGTTCGGGTCAGCGCTAACAGGTGTTATCGTGTATGTTCTTCTATATCTCTTATATCCTGGTGGTCATACACGTCCGGTGTGGGAAGTTATCCTCGGCGTATAGAAGTAGAGATATAACCTCCGGTTACTCGGACGTGCTTCACTACTCTCTTCTGAAAATATGAAAATGGACGAATCTAGCAGATCATTCGTCCACGCTTCCTCTCTCATTCATTCATAGAATGAGTTCGAGAGGGGGAAACAAAATGAAAAAAACAGTCAACGTCAGTCAGACGTATCCACGTCTTACCGTGTATTCAGAAGAGAACTACAGAGGGAGAAGCCGCATCTATCGTGGCAACACGGGTCTTCGTAACCTTGACAATATTTTGGATGGGGTGGAGAGCCTGCGCTTTTTCTCAACAAGTTCCAATGCAACACTGGTTGTGTTTACACGTCCTAACTTCCAAGGTGGATTCCGAGTCTTCCGAGGCAACACCAACTTGAGAGATTTGGATGATCTGATCCGTGGCAATGATGTGGAATCCCTGATCTCCACCAATCAACGGTTAACGCTGGCTCAGATTCGCGCAATCCGCAGGGATCGCAGTCTGCCTAGTGGTTATAACCTCGTTTAATCGTAAGTCCTCTTCTTCTAACAGGTGCTAGAGAGCGGCAAAGGGCTGTACCCGAATTGTGTTTACACAATAACGGGTGCAGCCCTTCTTTTGTGATTGGGGAATGATGTTTAATCCCCGCCACCCCCACTGTCTCCGCCGCCACTATCTCCACCGCTGTCATTGCTGCTACCACTATCGCTGTTGTGATGAGAATGTGTGCCTCCTGAAGAATCCGAATCATGATGTTTGTGATCCGGTGCGTGTCTAGCATGTCGATCGTAGGAGTCATCTCCCATAATGACCGGATATCCCGAAGCAGAGTCGGTATAACCGTTGTTACGGCGGATGCGGTGTCTGCCTTTTTTGGCAGAATGACGATGAGGCTCATCCCGGAGGACCAACCAGATTACGACGATAAGGAAAAGGAGGACAAATCCGATCTCTACCAGCCAATCCATAGCTGTAACCTTCCTTTCTAGGATTCGTTACTATAATTTATTTTAACGTAAATTCGTACTGTGTCCCATCCCGTCTTCCTGATTCAGGAAAATTAGGGGTTGACGGGATGAGAAATAGGTCTGTATACTGTGTATATTGATATATACAGTAATCACAGTAAGCAACATGAGTGAATGACAGGTGAAAGGCAGGCATGCATATGAACGAATGGAAGCAGGCGTGGTGGTTGACCCGCAGCCAGATGAGTAAGGATAGGCTCCAATGGCTATGGTCTGCATTATTCATGATATACACTGGCGGTATGAGCGGTGTGATGTTTTTAGGACAACAACAGACAGATATTATTAATCCAGTAGTGGATTCCTTCTTTTTAATCATGTTGCCATTTCAAGGGTTTATGTTCTGCAGGCGCTCCTTCCGTTACATACAGGAAGATTCTTATACGCAGATGCTGGCCTACTATCGTAGAATTCCCATTCCTGAACAAGTGGTGATGTGGTCCAGGCTACAGCAGTCTCTGATGGCGTTTACGTACAATGGAATCTTTTTCTACGGATCGTTATACGTGGTTAACCTTCATGCCGAAGGATTCCGATGGGATCAGTATCTGGCCTTTAGCCTTACCTGTACAGGTTATGGCCTTTTGGTGACAGGGTTCTATATTTACGGAGAGTTTCTGAACAGTGGCAAGAAATACTTGCTTCTTAGTATGCTTTTTATACCATTCGCCATTGTCATATCCATACTGATTCGAATATCAGGCAGTTACGGATTGCGGATTGTAATGGATGGAAGTAAATCATGGGGGCTGCTTTCCCCGATCATGTGGATTTCTCTGGTGGCTGGCGTAGCGGGATTATGGCTGTCTAGTCGTTTTACGCTGAAGAAGCTGGTTCATCGGGATTTGAATTAAAATGAGAATTGAGCTTATGTACGAATACAGGATGAAACCGGCACGGTCAGGTAACAGACTGGAGTGTACCGGAGGGCGAGGTGCAAGATGTGAAAATACCCATTCAAATTAATGAAAATAGCGCTGAACCTTTATACCACCAAATTGAAAATCAGTTAAGATCGTTAATTATTACGGGTCAGTTGGGGGAGGGAACACATTTGCCGTCCATTCGTGAGTTCGCCGGAGCACTGAATTGCAGTGTTATTACGGTTAGACGGGTCTATCAGGATCTGGAGAATGAAGGCTTGCTTCGTACGAAGCAGGGGACAGGTACATTTGTGGCCCAGGTAGAAGCCGGTGACAGAGAAAATTATAGATTAAAGGCCGCACAGGAAGCGATGCAAGCAGCGGTGCAGTCCGGGAAATCGGTAGGCTGTACGGAAGAAGAGATGGAGAGCCTATTCCGGGAAGTCCTGAAGGCTATTTACGTGAAGTAAGGGAGTGATTCATACGTGGAACCCATAGCAATCCAGTTGAACGGCGTATCCAAAATGCGAAAACGCAGAGTTATTGGCCCAATTGATCTGACCATCCCGGAAGGGTATATAGTCGCTATTCTCGGTCACAATGGTTCAGGCAAAAGCACCCTTCTTAACATGTTACAGCAAGTGGTGCTGCCGGATGCTGGGCAGATTATATGGTTTGGTCAGGAACATGATGGGCCACTTCCCATTGAACTGAGACAACAGATTGGTTTTGTGGCAGATAACGCTGGTTCAGAAGAGAACCGGATAACAGCACAAGAAGCGGCCCATTTCCGGGCGTACTGGTACCCTCGTTGGGATATGAAGTTGTTCGACCAACTGATTCAGGATATGGAAGTACCTGTTGATGTGAAGCTGAACAAGATGTCCAAGGGAGAAAGGCGAAAATTTGAGATTGCAGCTGCAATTGCAGCTCGCCCAAGACTATTGCTTTTGGATGAGCCTTCATCAGGATTGGACCCCTTTGCCTGGAAAGTGATGGTTGAGCAGTTCCGTACCTTCATGGCGGGGGGAGACACCACGATTCTGATTGCCACACATATTGCAGACGAAGTCAAAAGGCTTGCGGATTACATCGTATTGATGCACCGTGGTCAGTCGCTGGGGATGGCCGAGAAAGATATGGTGCTCGATCAGTGGAAGGAAGTCTGGTATGAAGGAGACTTAAGACCAGAGAGTATCCCCGGTGTTGTGGAATCTTCTATAGAAGAGGGAGGTCTGGTTCGCGTAATTACAACCCGGGTCAGCGAGGCGCAGGAAAGGCTGGAGCTGTCGAATAACCGAGTATTGAAAATCCGTAACTTGGAATTGGATGAAGTGCTGGCATTCTGGATTGCCGGGTATGCACCCGTACAGTGGAAATAACCGAAGGGAGACGATAAATGATGAACCGATTGGAATTGAAGCAAGTCGTCAAGCAATATGCAGACAAAACAGCCGTTAATGGAGTCACGCTCAATGTAAAAGAGGGGGAGATTTACGGACTGCTCGGAGCCAATGGTGCAGGTAAAACAACAACAATGCGTATGGTGCTCGGACTGATTCACCCGGACGGAGGGAATATCCTGTACAACGGCAAGCCCTATAATACGGAGCTGCAACAGATTATGGGTTATCTTCCGGAAGAGCGCGGATTGTATCCGAAGGTGAAAGTCAGCGAACAGATTAATTACCTGGCACGACTTCGTGGCATGAATGGTAAGGACGCAGATCAGAGCCTCAAGTATTGGCTGAATCGGTTTGAGGTACCTGAGTATTACGATAAGAAGATCGAGGAGTTATCCAAAGGTAATCAGCAGAAAATGGGCTTTATCGCAGCTGTAGTGCATAGACCGCAGATTCTCATTCTGGATGAAGCGTTCAGCGGACTGGATCCTGTCAACGTGGAATTACTCAAATCCACCGTCAAGGAGCTACGTGACGAAGGCACGGCCATTCTGTTCTCAACACACCGTATGGAGCACGTTGAAGAGTTGTGTCGTCAGATCACCATTCTGCATCGTTCCAACACGGTGGTACAAGGAGAGATCAAGGAGATCAAGAGCCGGTATCCGCGTGAACAGGTATTCCTGGGTACGATTGGTAGTGTGGAAGGACTTGAACAGTTGCCTGGTGTGAAGAAAGTCGAGCGAAATGAGCGTGGTTACCTGATACATATTAGTCAGGTGGAAGCGGCTCAAGAGATTCTGAGAACAGCTATGACTCAGACGACAGTGGAACACTTTGAACTGAAGGAACCAACGCTTAACCAAATCTTTATTCGTGAGGTAGGTGAGTCGAATGAATAAAATGGGAACGATTACGGGTTTTACATTCAAAAACAAAGTTAAAACGAAATCATTCATGGTAACGACCATTGTACTTGCACTTTTAATTTCAATCGGACTCAATGTCCCGTATTTCATTACCTTATTTAATGGGGGTTCCATTGGTGGAGCTTCAAGCAGTAATCCTGTAAATATCGGTCTTCTGAGTACAGGGCAACCTGAAGTTTCCGAGAAACTGGAGAGCTTCTCTGCGGCTCAAGGAGATCAGGCCTATCGATTCATTGCCAGTGGTGACAAAGATGAGGCTGCTCTTGCGGCGGATGCGGAAGCAGGGCTTACCGATGGTTATCTGAAGTTTGAAGCTGTTTCCGGGCAAGAGTTCCCGCAGCCCATTCTATATTCAGCAGAAGACGTATCACCTCAGATCATTGCATCCATTGAAGCAGCGTTGCAGAGTGTGAAGCTGGATGTGGTTGTGAAGGATGTACTCACAGCAGAGCAGAAGGAACTGATTACAACACCTGTGAAGCTCACTGAGCAAAGTTTGAGTACAGATGAGAGCGGAGCAGGTACTGAGTCTGAAGGTAAAATGAGCCCGATTAACTATATTGTGGTGTACTTGCTGATCATCCTGCTGTTTACCTCAACGATGATGACAGGTAACATGATTGCCTCAGAGATCACAGCTGAGAAGAGCTCGCGTATTATGGAGATTCTGATTACGAGTGTATCACCGCTCAGTCAGATGTTTGGTAAAATCATCGGTATTTTCATGGTGGGGATGCTGCAAATCGGGATCTTCGGAGCGGTGGTTGCCGGAAATATCTTGCTGCCGCATAACCGTGCAGTATTAGGTGATTTCAATATGAGTGTAAGTGATGTGAATAGTGCAGTTATTGTGTACGGACTCATATTCTACATTCTGGGTTACTTCCTGTATGCCGTGTTGTTTGCTGCCATTGGTTCAATGGTAAGCCGTACTGAAGAACTCGGTCAGGCTGTTCTGCCGATTACGATGTTGTCGCTTGTTTCCTTCTATATTGCGATCTTCAGTATTTCTACGCCGAACATTCTGTTGTTGAAAATCGCAAGCTTCATTCCATTCACGTCGCCGACCGCGATTCTGGTACGAATCGGCGCAGGAGTTGCGCCAACTTGGGAGATTCTAACGTCCTTAGCGATTCTCATCATATCCATTATCATCTTCGGATGGCTTGCAGCCAAAATCTATCGCACAGGTGTGTTGATGTACGGTAAACGTCCAACCTTTAAGGAATTGTTTAAAGCCATGAAGGCATATAAGATCTAGGTTGAGTGTTTTTTAATAAAAAAATGTGTGTTGTCGCAAATAGAGATATGCGTATTTATCCATAAATACGCATATCTCTATTTTAAATTAGCTTGTAGCCATTGGTGGCCAATTTAATGTTGAACGCGCTACATGTTGTTTAATGGTGTTCGATACAAACAGTCAAGAACGAATAATTACTTAGAAGTTATATTTAATTTGGGATGGTTGATTTTTGTATAAACAAGCTAAATTACATTCCGTAGGTCGAATTGACAATAAGTTAAGTAAATTACCTTTGTTTGTTACTAAATTTATTGAAAGTAAGAAGCATAGGCTTTTAATTGGCTGATTACAGAGAAATTTACCACAGTTCAACAAAGAACAGAAATTGAATTATCCATGCTAGAAAATATTAACGATATGTGAAAAAGAAAGCTTCCTTTGGAACGATAATCTAAGAAAAATTAAAAGGATATAAGAGGGCTATAATCTATAAAGCTTTATTTTAGGGTTGACAATATATAAAATTTCAAACAAAATATATGCTATAGCATATATAAAATTCATATGCATAACTTTATGAAAGAGGGGTAGATATGTTCATTTTTATCACAGTTTTACAGGTTCTATTAGGTGGTTTTTTCCTTTTTACAGGAAGCAAAATTATTTCCGGTAAAATGGCCAATGAGTTTAAACGTTTTGGACTGCCATCGTTCTTTAATGTTTTGACTGGTTCGTTCGAGATTGTGGGGGCAGCTGGTATGATCGTTGGCATCTGGATGCCTGTCGCAGCAATTTTAGCTGGTTTGCTTCTAGCCGGAACAATGCTTGCTGGAGCGTTTACTTTAATAGTCTTAGCTAAAGATCCGATTCAGAAGGCCATTCCAGCACTCATTTTGTTCATACTTAGCTTGATTGTATCCATGTATCATTTTTTCTAAACGAAATTAACGAATTTTTGACGGATTTCATGTGTAACCTTTGAGAGATCGACTATATTTGATTTAAGAAAATGATAAATGAGGGTACTGCAATGGACTTATATAATATTACCGGCTTCTTGATCCATCGTACAGATGTCAAGCTTACAAACTATTTTACGAAACAATTAAAGCCCTACAAGGTGACACCGGAGCAGTGGAGCATTATCTCCTGTCTTGATATAGATAAAGCTATGACTCAAAAAGAGCTGGCGGAGGCCATCGATCGGGATCAAACAACGGTAGTGAGAATGATACATTCTTTAGAACGCAAGGGCATGGTTCGACGTATTGTTCATGATCAGGATAAGCGCTCACATTATTTATATTTGTCCTCTAAAGGTCAAGAAGTTAAAGGAAAGCTGTTGTTAACAGTTAAAAACGCGCATGACTATGTTACACGAGGTTTGGAACACGATGAATTAAATCAGTTAAAAACGATATTAGATAAACTGTACCGAAATGTGCAAGAAGATTAGTTAGACTCTATACCAGAGGATGAATCATGACAACTACATGCCGAAGCACAAAATTTGTGAGATTTTTTCCGAATGAAGCGGCAAGAATAAGGATTCAGCTTCTACTTACTTTAGAAGGAGCTATCAGAAATATATGGTCGAATATCATCGTTCACTGGATATTTAATTCCATCAATTCGATTATCCCAGCAATATTTTTAGTTGTACTCAAGCTGATAGGAGCTGCTTGATTTTTTCCTGAACATATTACTAGAGAAAGAAGGGGAGGAAAGATCACTGGATTAGGATTCTAACTGGTTTTGAGATAGCGGCAATTCGCATACGATTAAGTATTTATGTTTCTGTAGAAGAATAGAAGACGGAATGATTTTAATTTAAATGAATAAAGTATTCTAAAATGAGACTGTTATCTAATACTAGATAGTGGTCTTTTTGCTATGTATTATTAAGATAAAATATCGCAAAAATCCGTATACATTATCATTTATGAAGATGCAAAATGAGTTTTGCGCTTTTTCCTACTTATCATGAAAATATGTCCTGATAGATAAACTTTATTGATGACTTTTTCTCACTAATTATGACAAGTGGTGTGCTGTGTCGGTGGTCATATTAAATTGAGTTCAGGAGAGGGTCGATGATCATGCAGCAGTTAAAAGGGTTCTATATACAGTTTTTGAGGGAACCTCTGTAGTTTAAAGCATTGATCGATCCTGACTACACTACTACTTTCAATTGTATTTAGCAGTTCAGCCTTTTCAGAGCAGGGCAACTACCAAAGCATCTCTAAATTAGCTATCGCTATTTTCTTCGTCGCATATGGAGTGAAGCTGTGGGGCAATCCGAAGGTTTCTATAGCCTTTTTTTTCCTAGCTCTGATCAGTATCTATTTATCTTGGCATAGCTTGGATTTTGCGAATATCTAGCATTAAACCTATACGACGGTTTCGTTTTTATTGTTTCTTATCTAATGAGAGTAATGAAGGGAGAAAGTGCTGCTCCGTTTTGGAGTGGCACCAATTCCCACCTTTATCCGTAGTATCTAAGTATGTCCATTCTATTAAAAATTGGATTGGCAACTATATTCAATAAAGGAGGATACATAATATGAAGAATTGGAAACGCATGCTCTTATCTCTTACCATCTCAGTAGGTTTGCTTGCATCTGCAGTGCCAGCTATGGCTGCTCCACAAGGAACTTCCGTAAAGGTTAATGATCAAGCTGTGGAATATGCTACAGGAGCACCAATCCTGGAGAAAGGTACAACATTGGTTCCACTGCGGACTACGCTGGATGCTATGGATGTGAAGCTAACAACTGCGACAGATGATACGATCACGGCTGTAGTAGATGGCAAAACGATTACACTCAAAAGCAAGCTTACACGTATCAACGGTGTAACGTATGCGCCAATCCGCATCGTCGGTGATGCAGCGGGTTATGAAGTTCGCTGGGATGCTGCAACGCGCACCGTGCTGTTGGTATCCAAAGGTGGAGCAACCGAAACTGCTCAAACCGGTGGACGTGGATTCATGTGGGAAGTTGAAAGCAATGGCAACACGGTCTATCTGGTAGGGTCCATGCATATTGCGGATGAGAGCTTCTATCCATTGCGTCCGGAGTTTGAAGAAGCCTTTGCGGAAGCTGACTATCTCGGGGTAGAGATTGATATTAGCAAAGCCGCTGATGAAGAGCAGCAAAAGCTGGTTCTAAGTCTGGGTTCGTATCAAGATGGAACAACACTGAAAGACCACATTTCCAGTGAAACGTATACTAAGCTGGGTGATGTATTGAAGAAAAATGGTCTGGAGTCTAACGCCTTGGATGCATTTAAGCCTTGGGTAGTAGAGAGCACACTTGCAAGTTTGAAGTCCACAACGGCAGGATACGAAGCGTCAGCAGGAGTGGATCTGTATTTCATCCAGAAAGCGATCGAGCGCAAACTTCCAGTTATTGAGTTGGAGAGTTATCAATCTCAACTTGGCATGTTTAACGACTTTTCCAAAGAAACACAAGAGGAAACACTGAAAGCGACAATCGAAAACTTCGACGTGTTGGATAACAGTGTGAAAGAAATGGCTGAGATGTGGAAAACGGGTAATGACGAGCAACTGCTTGAACTGACAAACAGCTTCTCCACTAACGAGGAATATAACAAAGCAATGCTGGTTGATCGTAACATTGGTATGGCGGACAAAATCGATGGTTACTTGAAAAACGGCAAAGGTGAGGAGTATTTCATTGTTGTTGGAGCGGCACACTACTTGGGCGATCACGGCATCGTGAAACTGCTTGAGGATAAAGGATATAAAGTAGAACGGAAATAAATGTAGATTACTATAGAAGGAACCCTTTCGTCTCGAATATGAGAGTTGAAAGGGTTACCTTCTTATATATAGAAGAAAGACAGGTTTTAAATAAAGAAGATTAAGCTGCAGGATAATACAATTGAACTTAAGAGTTCATGGTAGATTGAAGGTCCTTAATATGGTTAGATCGTGGATTTGATATGTTTTGAAATTAACTCTTTACAAGTGTGTGTTCTACATGGTATATTCTATTTCCGGCCAAAAAAACACGAGATACACGGTGCGGCAAGCAATTGAAATAAGCTTCGAAAGAAAATTAAAAAAAGAGCTTGCAAAGTTGGTTCGGACATGATATTATATAAGAGTTGCTGAAGAGAACAACATTCGGTAACGAAACAAGTTTGATCTTTGAAAACTGAACAACGAGTGAGTAAACATTCTGCTTGCAGAATGAACGCAAAAGTTTGAGACAAGCCTTGGCTTGAATCGACTGGAGCACAAATGAGATTTTTAATCTCGTCAGATTCAAAATGAGCTTATCGCTCTTTTCAATACTTTATTGGAGAGTTTGATCCTGGCTCAGGACGAACGCTGGCGGCATGCCTAATACATGCAAGTCGAGCGGACTTGAAGAGAAGCTTGCTTCTCTGATGGTTAGCGGCGGACGGGTGAGTAACACGTAGGCAACCTGCCCTCAAGTTTGGGACAACTACCGGAAACGGTAGCTAATACCGAATAATTGTTTTCTTCGCCTGAAGGAAACTGGAAAGACGGAGCAATCTGTCACTTGGGGATGGGCCTGCGGCGCATTAGCTAGTTGGTGAGGTAACGGCTCACCAAGGCGACGATGCGTAGCCGACCTGAGAGGGTGATCGGCCACACTGGGACTGAGACACGGCCCAGACTCCTACGGGAGGCAGCAGTAGGGAATCTTCCGCAATGGGCGAAAGCCTGACGGAGCAATGCCGCGTGAGTGATGAAGGTTTTCGGATCGTAAAGCTCTGTTGCCAGGGAAGAACGCTTGGGAGAGTAACTGCTCTCAAGGTGACGGTACCTGAGAAGAAAGCCCCGGCTAACTACGTGCCAGCAGCCGCGGTAATACGTAGGGGGCAAGCGTTGTCCGGAATTATTGGGCGTAAAGCGCGCGCAGGCGGTCATTTAAGTCTGGTGTTTAATCCCGGGGCTCAACCCCGGATCGCACTGGAAACTGGGTGACTTGAGTGCAGAAGAGGAGAGTGGAATTCCACGTGTAGCGGTGAAATGCGTAGATATGTGGAGGAACACCAGTGGCGAAGGCGACTCTCTGGGCTGTAACTGACGCTGAGGCGCGAAAGCGTGGGGAGCAAACAGGATTAGATACCCTGGTAGTCCACGCCGTAAACGATGAGTGCTAGGTGTTAGGGGTTTCGATACCCTTGGTGCCGAAGTTAACACATTAAGCACTCCGCCTGGGGAGTACGGTCGCAAGACTGAAACTCAAAGGAATTGACGGGGACCCGCACAAGCAGTGGAGTATGTGGTTTAATTCGAAGCAACGCGAAGAACCTTACCAGGTCTTGACATCCCTCTGATCGATGCAGAGATGTATCTTTCCTTCGGGACAGAGGAGACAGGTGGTGCATGGTTGTCGTCAGCTCGTGTCGTGAGATGTTGGGTTAAGTCCCGCAACGAGCGCAACCCTTATATTTAGTTGCCAGCACTTCGGGTGGGCACTCTAGATAGACTGCCGGTGACAAACCGGAGGAAGGTGGGGATGACGTCAAATCATCATGCCCCTTATGACCTGGGCTACACACGTACTACAATGGCCGGTACAACGGGCTGCGAAATCGCGAGATGGAGCCAATCCCAACAAAGCCGGTCTCAGTTCGGATTGCAGGCTGCAACTCGCCTGCATGAAGTCGGAATTGCTAGTAATCGCGGATCAGCATGCCGCGGTGAATACGTTCCCGGGTCTTGTACACACCGCCCGTCACACCACGAGAGTTTATAACACCCGAAGTCGGTGGGGTAACCGCAAGGAGCCAGCCGCCGAAGGTGGGATAGATGATTGGGGTGAAGTCGTAACAAGGTAGCCGTATCGGAAGGTGCGGCTGGATCACCTCCTTTCTATGGAGAATCGTTTCCCGAGTGGAAACATTCAAATACGCAGCTTAGCTGCAAAACACTCACTCGTTGTTCGGTTTTGAGAGCTCAAACTCTCAAAACAGCTTGCTTTTGCATGGAGCTTGTTCTTTGAAAACTAGATATCGAAACGAAACAAACGCGAATTAGAACATTCCTTTTTAGCTGAACTTGTGTTAAAACAAGTTTCAATAAAAACGGTAGATTGCACGTACGATGGTATCGAATGGGAGCGACTTTTGGCTTTGCGCAAGCAAACCAAGGGAAGCGAGCAGTCGAAACCGGAGCACGAGGTTAAGCTACTAAGAGCACACGGAGGATGCCTAGGCGCTAGGAGCCGATGAAGGACGTGGCGAACAACGAAACTGCCTCGGGGAGCTGTAAGCAAGCTTTGATCCGGGGGTGTCCGAATGGGGAAACCCAGCTGGGGTAATTTCCAGTTACTCACAACTGAATACATAGGTTGTGTAGAGGCATACCAGGGGAACTGAAACATCTAAGTACCCTGAGGAAGAGAAAACAATAGTGATTCCGTCAGTAGCGGCGAGCGAACGCGGAGAAGCCCAAACCAGAGAGCTTGCTCTTTGGGGTTGTGGGACGTCTCACATGGAGTTACAAAGGAACCGGTTAAGCGAAGAGGTCTGGAAAGGCCCGCCAAAGAAGGTAAAAGCCCTGTAGTTGAAAGTTGGTTCCCTCCGAGACGGATCCCGAGTAGTGCGGGGCACGTGAAACCCCGTATGAATCCGGCAGGACCATCTGCCAAGGCTAAATACTTCCTAGCGACCGATAGTGAAGCAGTACCGTGAGGGAAAGGTGAAAAGCACCCCGGAAGGGGAGTGAAATAGAACCTGAAACCGTGTGCTTACAAAAAGTCAGAGCCCGTTTTAGGGGTGATGGCGTGCCTTTTGTAGAATGAACCGGCGAGTTACGTTCCCGTGCAAGGTTAAGGTGAAGAGCCGGAGCCGCAGCGAAAGCGAGTCTGAATAGGGCGACATAGTACGTGGACGTAGACCCGAAACCGGGTGATCTACCCCTGTCCAGGGTGAAGGTGCGGTAACACGCACTGGAGGCCCGAACCCACGCATGTTGAAAAATGCGGGGATGAGGTGGGGGTAGCGGAGAAATTCCAATCGAACTCGGAGATAGCTGGTTCTCCCCGAAATAGCTTTAGGGCTAGCCTCGGAAAACAGAGTCGTGGAGGTAGAGCACTGATTGGGTGCGGGGCCCGCAAGGGTTACCAAGCTCAGTCAAACTCCGAATGCCATAGACTTACTTCCGGGAGTCAGACAGTGAGTGCTAAGATCCATTGTCAAAAGGGAAACAGCCCAGACCATCAGCTAAGGTCCCCAAGTGTGTGTTAAGTGGGAAAGGATGTGGAGTTGCACAGACAACCAGGATGTTGGCTTAGAAGCAGCCACCATTGAAAGAGTGCGTAATAGCTCACTGGTCGAGTGACTCTGCGCCGAAAATGTAACGGGGCTAAACACACCACCGAAGCTATGGCTTGATGCTTTGCATCAGGGGTAGGGGAGCGTTGTATAAGGGTTGAAGGTGTACCGTAAGGAGCGCTGGACATTATACAAGTGAGAATGCCGGTATGAGTAACGAAAAGATCAGTGAGAATCTGATCCGCCGAAAGCCTAAGGGTTCCTGAGGAAGGCTCGTCCGCTCAGGGTAAGTCGGGACCTAAGGCGAGGCCGAAAGGCGTAGTCGAAGGACAACAGGTCGAAATTCCTGTACCACCGTAAGCCGTTATGAGCAATGGGGGGACGCAGTAGGGTAGTGACGCGGACTGATGGATGTCCGTCTAAGCAGTAAGGCTGATGTGTAGGCAAATCCGCACATTGTAAGGCTGAGCTGTGATGGGGAGCGAAAATTATAGTAGCGAAGGTCATGATCTCACACTGCCAAGAAAAGCCTCTAGCCAGGTGATGGTGCCCGTACCGCAAACCGACACAGGTAGGCGAGAAGAGTATTCTAAGGCGCGCGGAAGAACTCTCGTTAAGGAACTCGGCAAAATGACCCCGTAACTTCGGGAGAAGGGGTGCCCCGGTAGTGTGAATAGCACGAGGGGGCCGCAGTGAAAAGGCCCAAGCGACTGTTTAGCAAAAACACAGGTCTGTGCGAAGCCGTAAGGCGAAGTATACGGGCTGACGCCTGCCC
The DNA here is from genome assembly GCF_037981725.1 of Paenibacillus sp. FSL H3-0457. Taxonomy (NCBI): domain Bacteria; kingdom Bacillati; phylum Bacillota; class Bacilli; order Caryophanales; family Paenibacillaceae; genus Paenibacillus; species Paenibacillus sp. FSL H3-0457. Next base: position 697,741 of record NZ_CP150283.1, read on the forward strand.
GGTGCTGGAAGGTTAAGGGGAGTGGTTAGGAGCAATCCGAAGCTGTGAACCGAAGCCCCAGTAAACGGCGGCCGTAACTATAACGGTCCTAAGGTAGCGAAATTCCTTGTCAGGTAAATTCTGACCCGCACGAATGGCGTAACGACTTGGGCGCTGTCTCAACGAGAGATCCGGTGAAATTTTAATACCTGTGAAGATGCAGGTTACCCGCGACAAGACGGAAAGACCCCATGGAGCTTTACTGCAGCTTGATATTGAATTTGGGTACGATCTGTACAGGATAGGTGGGAGCCTTTGAAGTGTGAGCGCCAGCTTGCATGGAGGCAACGTTGGGATACCACCCTGATCGTATCTAGGTTCTAACCTGGTACCGTAATCCGGTGCGGGGACAGTGTCAGGTGGGCAGTTTGACTGGGGCGGTCGCCTCCTAAAGAGTAACGGAGGCGCCCAAAGGTTCCCTCAGAATGGTTGGAAATCATTCGAAGAGTGCAAAGGCATAAGGGAGCTTGACTGCGAGACCTACAAGTCGAGCAGGGACGAAAGTCGGGCTTAGTGATCCGGTGGTACCGCATGGAAGGGCCATCGCTCAACGGATAAAAGCTACCCTGGGGATAACAGGCTTATCTCCCCCAAGAGTCCACATCGACGGGGAGGTTTGGCACCTCGATGTCGGCTCATCGCATCCTGGGGCTGAAGTAGGTCCCAAGGGTTGGGCTGTTCGCCCATTAAAGCGGTACGCGAGCTGGGTTCAGAACGTCGTGAGACAGTTCGGTCCCTATCTGTCGTGGGCGTAGGAAATTTGAGAGGAGCTGTCCTTAGTACGAGAGGACCGGGATGGACGTACCGCTGGTGTACCAGTTGTTCCGCCAGGAGCACCGCTGGGTAGCTATGTACGGACGGGATAAACGCTGAAAGCATCTAAGCGTGAAGCCCCCCTCAAGATGAGATTTCCCAGTATGTAAGACCCCTTGAAGACGACGAGGTAGATAGGCTGGGGGTGGAAGTGCAGCAATGCATGGAGCTGACCAGTACTAATCGGTCGAGGGCTTATCCAATAGCAAGTTGTCATTCGCGTGTTTCGTTTCGAATCTAGTTTTCAGAGAACGATCTCTGAATGTAAGCTAAGCTATGCGTTTGGTGGCGATGGCGGAGGGGTTCCACACGTACCCATCCCGAACACGACCGTTAAGCCCTCTAGCGCCGATGGTACTTGGACCGCAGGGTCCTGGGAGAGTAGGACGCCGCCAAGCAATCTAAAGACACACTTGATGATATCGAGTGTGTCTTTTTGTTTTACTATTTTTCAGCGGAAAACAACTAACTTTATAGATGAGACGAAAATAAGATCCTTCACTTATATGAAGACTTTCAATATTATTGATCAGACTATTAATGCTGGTATGTATACTTCCCTCTGTTCGACTTCTGATTCTTAGCTCCTTCAGCAACCTTTCAGTTGAATTTAACGTACGTTTCAGTGGGATAGGGTATAGTGAAGCCAAGTAAAGAGGGGGGGGAAATCATAATGAATATATCTTCTACAGCCAGCTCCACTACATCATACATATCGACATCTTCGAGTTCGGACAATTCAAGTAGCTTGGATAAACAAAAGACGAAGCTTGAGGCTCAACTGGAGAAAGTGCAATCCAGCAAGGACGATGAACAGACTAAGGAGACAAAGACCAAACAGCTTCAACAGCAGATCAAACAGATTGAGACACAGATTGCACAGCAAAGCTCTCAAGGAGCCGGTACAACTGCTACGAAGGAGGCTCCACCTGCCCAACCACCATCCAATGGAATGGGAGTAGCTACCCCTAAGGAGATTGCAAACGCAACGACAGACAGCAATGGTCGATTTGATATACGTATCTAATTCCATCTAAATTTAGGAAAAAACACTGCCCTGACCGATCTATATTGATCGTGCAGGGCTTTGTATATTAGTTTTTTAGATTATTTATGAGGTCTACCTACATTTTATCTACGTTCCATTGATCTTCTATCTGTTGCTGTTATTACCTGTTAACGTTATTCAGACTGCAGCGCGTGTATTCGCTCCGTAAGGGATCGTTTTCTATAGTACAGGGCTATGGTTGCGAGAACCAGCATTTCGGACAGCGGTACGGCAAGCCACACACCCGTGACACCAAAGAATGAAGGCAGGACTGCAATCAACGCAATCATGATGATCATTTCACGCGCAGCTGTAATCCAGATGGCCATTTTGGCATTGCCTACAGATTGGAAATAGGTGCTCATGACAAAGTTAACACCCATAAACACATAGGCAAATGTAAATATACGTAATCCGTAAACGGCATTATCCGTTACACCACTACTGAAGTTTCCAAAGATTTGCACGAAATAAGGTGCACCGATCTGAACAACAACCAGTAACAATAGACCGCATGCCAGAGCTGTTTTAGTGGCTAAACGTATCGTTTGTTGTACCCGTTTTATCTGATTGGCACCGTGATAATAGCTGATCAGAGGTTGGGCAGCAGACGCCAGACCCAGGAACGCTAACAATACCACACCATGAATATAGTTCAACACGGTAAAGGATGCTACACCATCCGTGCCTGCAATGCGGTCCATGGAGATATTGTGAGAGACAGAGAAGACCGACATGCCAAGTTCAGCCAGAAAGCTGGGGAAACCAATGAGTAGAAGGGAAGCCAGCAGTTTGTTTTTCCATTTGAACCGGGTGAACGTGAGATTATTTGTTTTTTTGAAAAAGTGAGTGAACAGAACAAGTAACGCAAGAGACGCCGATACAATTGTACCGAGGGCCACACCGCGTACACCCCATTCGAGTACATATAATGTTATATAATTGATGATAATATTGGCAACAGCAAACGTAATCTGAGCGTACATGGAAGTGTTGGGATTCCCATCGTTTCGTACAAAGATAGAGAGTGCATTCTCAATGGTGAAAACAAACCCGAACAATAACATGATATTCATATAGTCCGAAGCAAACGGGAAAGTCTCGGCATTAGCACCGAGGGAGTATACCAGTTTGTCTTTGAATGTAAATGCAACATATCCAATGGCTACCGTAACTAACATAATGAGCATAATGGATTTGGTGAAAATTTGTTTGGCTGAAGTGATATCTTTTCTACCCATAGCGTTGGAGTACAACGTTGCCCCGCCCATACCAATCCACAGCGACATGGCAACAAAGAGCGTGTAGACAGGTGAGGCAATGCCGATCCCGGCCATTGCGGTAGAACCCAGTTTGTGTCCAACCATAATGCCGTCGATAATAAAATTAAAAGCAACTACCAGCATCCCCAATACAGAAGGCACGAGGTAACTTATAAAAGCTTTACCTACAGATTGCCCTTCCAATGGATGCGTCCAATTCGTATTCATAATGACCTCCGTTAGTAAACTGAATGTTCATTCTGTATTTAATAATACTGAACGTTCGTTCTGTATGATAACACGCCATGAATTCTCTTGGCAACTTTTGCGTTTAAATATTGTTTATGTGATAGAGTAGGTGGATATTTATAAGGCGGGAGGAATCTCTTGATGAAACAAAATAAATACGATGAAGCAGAGTTTTTCAATAACTACAGTAAGATGGCTCGTTCCGTTCAAGGGCTGGATGCAGCGGGGGAGTGGCATGAACTACAGACTCTTTTGCCTGAATTGAAGGACAAGCGTGTGCTGGATTTGGGATGTGGTTTTGGGTGGCACTGCCGGTATGCGCGAGAGCAACAAGCGAGTTCAGTGATCGGTGTAGATCTGTCCGAAAATATGCTTCAGCGTGCTCGTGAAATGACGGACGACCCACAGATCCAGTACAAGCAGCTGGCGATTGAAGATATTGAATTTGCACCGGGACAATTCGATGTTGTGATCAGTTCGCTGGCTTTTCATTATATTGAACGGTTAGACACGGTGTATGCTAAGATCAATGATTGTCTCGTAGAAGGGGGCACGTTTGTCCTTTCATCTGAACATCCCATTTTTACCGCTCGTGCTGCGCAGGATTGGCATTATGGACCCGAAGGTGAGATCTTACACTGGCCCGTGGATGATTACCACGATGAAGGGAAGCGTGTGGCGGACTTTCTGAATCAGGATGTGGTCAAATATCATCGCACTCTGGCAACACATCTCAATGAACTGATTAAGGCAGGGTTTGCTATTCAAAAGGTGGCTGAATCCAAACCATCACCAGAGATGATCGAACAGGTTCCAGGCATGCGAGACGAAAATCGAAGACCGATGTTTCTGATGATTGCTGCTGTGAAAGTATAACGATGAAAATGATATGATAGACCAGAGGGCAGAAAGAAACTGAGGAAGTGGAGCGTTCGCTTAAAAGCTTTCTGATAGAGATTTCTAACTAAGCAAACTTGAAGGAATCAGCGTGTTCAGCGATGTTGAACATGCTGTTTTTTTATTTTGCTACAATAATAAGAAATAATGTCCAAAACAGGGAACCAAATCACATTAGACTCAGTCATATTAAGTGAGGTGAACAACAGTTGGATGATCAATTACTGGCACAGGCTCAGACCATAGACAATTACACACTTAGTAGCATAATGGATGACTACGGAAATGACGTCTGGAATTACGCTTATTTTCTGACCAAAAGTGCCGAACAGGCAGATGAATTGTCACAGGAGGTATTTATTCGGGCGTACTCGGGGATCGCTCATTATCGTGGAGATTGCTCATTGAAAACCTGGCTGTTGACGATTACTAGAAACACGACTTTTACATATCGAAAATCCAGATTTTTTCGTAGCAGTCTGTGGGGAGAGACGTTACCCATTGAGACAGAGCGTGGGGGTTCGAGCCAAAGAGTCATGATTGCAGAGCAGTCTGCACATCCTTCGGCCGAAATGGAAGTGATGCGTAAGGAGCATATCCATGAAATCTGGGATATTGTTCTGGCGTTGCCAAAGAAGTTCCGGGAGATTCTTTTGCTGAATCTGAAATATGAGCTTACGACGAGTGAGATTGCTGAGATGTTGAAAATCAGCTTAGGCACAGTAAAATCCAGACTATCCCGAGGTAAGGATAAGGTACGGAAACAATGGGAGGAGCGAAGCAAATGACACACAAGGATGAGCAATGGGAGAAGGAAATCCGGAAGGGACCGTTTGCTTTGTCTCCTTTTACAGAGGATCACAAGCGAAAGGTGCTTCAACAGGTGGAGTGGATGAAGAAGTCGGAAGAGGGAAGCAAGGGAGATAGGCCAGAGAGCAAGTCTAATTTGTCCAGGCCGCAAGTAGGTAACGTATCACATAAGCGTCGCCTTAGAAGAGGGCCTCTTGTTGCCGGCACGGGTGCGTTGGTTATTGCTGCTGGATTGTTCCTATGGATCTGGGATGATGGACAGCTGGTGAAACCCGTGATCGAGCAGGTCTATCCGACAGCAGCGTTACAGTTATCCGATGGTTTGAACACAAATCTGCTAACCGACAAAATGAAAAGAAATGTTGCGACTACGATGCGAGATGATCTGGGTAAACAGCTGAAGATTACGAAAGTGGAAGATTTGCCTGTGTCCGGCAGAATATATGTAGAGGCTGGAAATGAAAGTGAGAAGGAGTATGCACAGATATGGCTCGATGCGACAACAGGGAATCTGCGTGAAGTACAGATGAGACGAGAGATGCAGCCAAGTGAGCTGGAACACCGTTATCTGCGTCAAGTTCCATCCCTTTTGCAAAGTATAGGCAGCACTCCAACGCTTAAACCTGCATCAGTCCAACGTTTTGTGAGTATGAAGCAAGGGGAATTGGAGCCGATATCACATACGACATTAGCGTTAGAGAATGAGACTGGCGATGGTTATGGGGAGATTGTATGGCAACAGGACAAGGCTGTCTCGATCACAGGCGACCTTAGACCTGATCAAGTATCCCAGGCAGCGCTGACGGATGCCAGAAACGCGATTGAGGCTCTGTCTGGTAAAGCCAATCTTGATCTGGTAAGAGCAAGCCGAAGCAAAGATGATGAACTCGGCAAGGATACAGTCTCCTTTTCCTTTAAAGATAACTACTTTGTCCAGATAACCGAAGGAAAAGCGGGCTTGGGTTATACGGTTGGGGATGCTAATCATTATGAGCAAGACTTTGCAGACTGGGAAGAAATAGAGGCTTATTATCAGGAACTATATAACATACAGGAGTCTCTTCTTAGAGGAGAAGTAGAACCTATAATTAAAAAAATATTTAAAATGGATCTTCAAGCGTATAAACTTCACCGTAATCCTGACCATCCAGGCATGGTCACATTTGAACTGGAGTCGAGCACGGATGTTTTTCAGGTTGAATACAGGGAAGATGGACGGATCAAGATGATTACCAGAGGCGAGTTATAGAGCTTGATCTTATATGTTACAATTTACTTCATAGATGGAATGTGTATAAGGAGATAACGATGAAATATTTGGTGAGTTCATGTCTGGCAGGGGTAGCTTGCCGTTACAATGGAACAGCGAGCCTGGATGAGAAAATTCAGGAGCTGGTGGAGCAGGAGCAGGCTAAGATGGTATGTCCGGAGCTGCTTGGCGGATTCTCCACTCCACGGGAACCGGCTGAAATTATCGGTGGCACGGGTAAAGATGTACTGGCAGGCACTGCAAAAGTGATCGAGAAAAGCGGCAAGGATGTCACAGAGCTGTATATTAAGGGAGCCTATCAGACGCTCGAATGGGCGCGAGAATTGAATGTATCGTGTGTGGTACTGAAGGAGTTTAGTCCGTCCTGTGGTACAAAGATGATCTATGATGGGAATTTTGCCAATCACAAGGTAACTGGAGAAGGTGTCACCTCAGCATTGTTGAGACAAGAAGGATATACCGTCATTTCTGAAAATGAATGGATGCAGCAACTATAGGTCGCACAGATTATCGTTTCATATTCACAGAAAAGCCGCTGGATTATATCCTGGCGGCTTTTCTGTTGTCTCCCATTACTTTTCTCATCAAATGAATAAAGTCAATTTTCCTGAAATGCTAACAAACAATATGGATACATACGATATAGATATAAGATATATAAGGCTATCTACTATTTAAAGTGGGGGAATAATCATGTCAATTCAGTCTAAGCCAAAAAATAAGAAAGGAAATAAACTCAAAAATATGAAATTAACAACAACGATGGTCATCATGACTGTAATTAGTCTAATCGGCTTGTTTACTGTTTTTCTGATTGGGATTTTCGGAATGAACGAAGCAAAAACGGGACAAGGCATCCTCTATAATGACCGCTTCCAGCATCAAACCAATGTTCTGGAACTGAAAAGTAATTTCTATAATATGCGCGCCAATTATACAAAGGTTCTTGATAATGCAGAGTATACCGACAAACAGTACGATCAGGTTCAGAAAGGTAAGAAGAGTATCACGGATGGCTTGAATGAATTTTCAGCAAGAACATTGGATACCAAAGAAAAAGAGATATTTGCAGATTTGGTAGCAAAGATGGATACATATTATCAGGATATTGAGCAAATCATGGATACCAAAAAGATGTCGGGCACCTACGATAGTGAAGAGAGAGGAAGAATTAACAAAAGCAGTACAGCGATTGTGGAGACGATCACCCTGTTGAGTGCGCATAACGAAGAAGAGTCAGCCAAGCTCTATGCGGATACACAGGAAGTAATTCAGCAGCGAGCATTGGTGCTCGGTTCGGTTCTTTTGTTTTCACTTGCAGCACTCATTCTTATTTCATTTGTAGTGATTCGCAGTATACGTCAACGAATGAAAGCGATCACCCGTTATTGTGAAGAAATAACGCAAGGCAACTTAACGGCATCCTTAGATCCGCATCTAACACAGGGAAATAATGAGATAAGTGTTATCGCACGAGCTATTCGTACAATGACCGATTCCACAACCAATGTCATTCGTGGTGTAATTCAGGAATCTCATCATATCAACCAGGTTAGCGATCTTACCAACCAGAACATGGCTGGTCTGAATGAACGGATTCGTGAAGTATCAGCTACAGTTGAAGAGCTTTCGGCTGCAATGGAAGAGGCTTCAGCCCATACGGAAAATATGAATCATTCGGCTGCGGAGATGCAACAGGGAGCTGAATATATATCGGAACAGACATCTAAACAAGCAGAGTCCGCCTATGTGACCAGCACGAAGGCTGAAAAGTTGAAGCAGGAAGCCCGCGAATCGAGCCGAGCAGCCATAGACATGTACGATCATACGAGTAAGAAGATGTCAGAAGCGCTGGAACGTGCAACTGCTGTAGATCAGATTGGTATATTATCTCAATCTATTTTGGATGTTACAGCGCAGACTAATCTGCTTGCACTCAATGCATCCATTGAAGCTGCAAGAGCTGGAGAAGCAGGCAGGGGTTTTGCGGTTGTTGCAAGCGAGATTAGAAAGTTGGCTGATGATTCCAGACAGGCTGCCGATCAAATTCAGCAGGTCACGGAAGAAGTTATGCAGTCTGTAACCAATCTGTCCTCGAATGCCAAAGAATTGCTATCCTTTATGTTCAATCAGGTTGGCAAAGATTATAAATTATTGGAGGATACAGCTGAACAGTATTATGTCGATTCCCTTGATCATGCCAATGCAGTTAAAGATCTCAATGCAACCTCACAACAAGTGACTGCAAATATCAAAATACTAGTGGGCTCCATTCACGAGATTGCATCAGCCAGTGAACAATCCGCCGCATCCAGTCAGGAAATCGCAGGACATATGGTCGCTTCTGCTGCGCAATCTGTGGAAGTAGTTAAACAATCTGATCAAGTCAAGGATAGTGCATTAAATCTGAATAAGCTGGTTCAAGATTTCAAGATTTAAAAGAAAAGAGTCATAGATAATCCACTAGGGCCATGTATGTGCCCAGTGGATTATTGCTGTCTTTCATCCAATACTTACTTTTATAAACCAAGAAACAATAATGTGCGTACTTTTAATTTATACACATAGGTCCTAAACTAATACTTGAGATGAAACCACTTTAACATTATTGTTCAACATAAAAAAAATATATAAAAGGACGTGGAGCTCCATGGAAGTTACAGCAAAGTCAAAGACAAAGGAAGACATCTTAAAGGCGTATCATTTCCGGCATGCAACAAAGATATTTGATGATACCCGCAAAATCTCGGATGAGGATTTCCAATTTATATTGGAAACAGGCAGATTATCTCCAAGTTCCATTGGTCTTGAACCGTGGAAGTTTCTGATTGTACAAAATCCAAACCTGCGTAAGCGTCTGTCCGAAGTCTCTTCCGGCGCGCAAAAGCAATTGGCTACAGCAAGCCATTTTGTTGTTATTTTGGCCCGATCAGATGCCAGTTATAATTCTCCTTATGCGGAGTACATGTTGAAGGAAACAAAGGGAATGCCAAATAACGTATTTGAGCTAACAAGTGAGGCTTATGGAAAGTTTCAAAATAACCAGAAGATTCTGGATAATCCACGATCATTATTCGACTGGGCATCTAAACAAACTTATATTGCTCTCGGCAACATGATGACGGCGGCAGCTCAGATCGAGATTGATTCTTGTCCAATCGAAGGTTTCAGCCGTGAGGGCGTCCACCGTATTATGGAAGAAGAGGGCTTGCTGGAAAATGGCGCATGGGGCGTCTCTATGATGGCAGCCTTCGGTTATCGGGCAGAGGAGCCCCAGCGTGAGAAGTCCCGACAATCCGTTGAGAAAATCACGCAATGGATTAACTGAATTCAGCATGAATCCAACATGAATTCAAAAAACGATTAGCTAAGATCTAACATTATAGATCAGGATCAAAGTAGAATCGAAACAGCCCGATATTTTCCACATGTTAGAAGGGTGGAGAGGGCTGTTTTTCTTTTCATAAAAAAAAAAAACTTGAAAATACATAGATGTCTATGTATAATGAGGTCATGCCTAAATACAACGCAATTGCACTGATTGCAAGAATCAGAGACCATGTCAATAAACGGATTGTACACGAATTGGAACAGCATGAGGTAACAGGGATTGTTCCTTCTCATGGAGATGTATTGATGTTCTTGTACCGGGAAGAGACGCTGTCAATCAAGATGTTGGCTGAACGTGTTCAACGCACGCAACCAACGGTAACGGTACTGGTCAACAAGCTGGAGAAGCTCGGATATGTTGAACGCAGCAAGAGTGCAGAAGATAGCCGGGTGACGATGATTCGCCTAACCGAACAGGGGAAGCGACTCGAACCGATCTTTCATCAGGTATCAGAGCAGATTAATGACATCATCTATAGTGGCTTGTCCGATGAACAGTCGGAGCAATTGGAGAGCTTGTTATCCATTATTGTCCGAAAGTTATAATGAATGAACTCTTCTGTCTGCAACCCTTCCAGATTTGAATGGGTGGAGGCAGAGGAGCCCCAATATTTTTTTACCCATATACATAGATATCTATGTATGCGGAAGCGTATCAATGTAACCCCATTTTCGCAACCTAACTCAAACCAAACCTGGAGGGATTCACACCATGAAACATCTTATCGTATATGCTCACCCACACACAGACAGCTTGAATAACGCAATCCTCAATACTGCTGTAGAAGCTCTCGAAGCTCAAGGCCATGAAGTGGTTGTCCGTGACTTGTACAAACTTGGATTCCAACCCGTACTGACTGAAGCTGACACAGCTTCCATGCGTGCAGGACAGACACCACAGGATATCGCAACAGAGCAACAGTTTGTTACGGATGCAGAAGTTATCACATTCATCTATCCGATCTGGTGGACAGGTCTTCCTGCCATTATGAAAGGATATGTTGACCGTGTATTCGCTTATGGTTTTGCATATGCAGCAGGTGAAGCGGGAATCGAGAAATTGCTGACAGGCAAAAAAGGACTCATCATCAACACGCATGGTACACCAAATGAAATTTACGATCAGATTGGCATGACTGCTGGACTGAAATTAACTTCAGACGTAGGTATCTTCGATTTTGTAGGTATTGAAGCCGTAGATCATCTGCTCTTCGGTAGTATTGGATACCTGGATGCACCCGCATATCAAGCCATGTTGGATCAGGTTAAACAGACGATTACAATCAATTTCTAATATGGATGTTGAATCCAGATACGGATTCCATATGATACCAGACCGACTCGATCATGAGTCGGTTTGTTTGTTCATGTGTTTGCAAAATGCATGAAAGGGGGTATAATTTACCCATGGAACCTATACTTATATTTAAAGCATTATCGAACGAGACACGTAGACAAATCCTGTTGTGGCTCAAAAACCCGGAGCAACACTTCCCACCGCTGGAACTATCTCAGCATCCGGATGGTGGCAAGAACGGAATCTGTGTTGGCACGATTCAAGTGAAGGCTGGACTGGCTCAGTCGGTTATATCCAGTTATCTGCTGACTATGCTCAAGGCAGGGTTGCTGCTCTCCGAGCGCAGAGGACAATGGACGTATTATCGGCGCAACGAAGAGACGATACGTCAGTTTGCCGAATACGTACAGAACGAGTTATAAGCCGGATGCCGGAACGGAAGCTAGGATGCATATGCACGCAGGGATTCCGTCCGGATGTAAACGGCTAGTTTATCATCACATCATCATATCCAGTTGCGATTTAATTAATCTATATATCTGGATATACAAAAATATAATCATCGAGGAGATTAAACGATAATGACTACTGAAAATACGGCTTCATCCCATAAAGAACACATCAATGACGTTAAGCTTTCCATCCTGGATCTGGCCCCCGTCGTTGTGGGTGCAACACCTGCTGATGCTTTGCGCAACAGTCTCGATCTGGCACAGCATGCTGAGCGTTGGGGGTATCACCGTTACTGGGTAGCTGAACATCACAACATGCCGGGTATTGCTTCATCCGCAACTTCGGTTGTTATTGGATATCTGGCTGGTGGAACCAAAACGATTCGTCTGGGTTCAGGAGGCATCATGTTGCCCAACCATGCACCGCTTGTCATCGCTGAGCAGTTCGGCACACTGGAATCCTTGTATCCTGGCAGAATTGACCTGGGACTGGGTCGCGCACCAGGGAGTGACCGCCGTACATCGCTTGCACTACGCAAAGATCTGAACAGTGGGGAAGATTTCCCTGAGCTGTTGGCAGAACTTAGAGCATACTTTGATGCTTCGGCGACATCTTATCATGCGCCTGTTCGCGCAGTTCCTGGAGAAGGATTAAATATTCCAATTTACCTCTTGGGGTCCAGTGATTTCAGTGCACGTCTGGCAGGTCAGCTGGGATTGCCGTTTGCTTTTGCCAGCCACTTCTCGCCCGATTACACCCGGATTGCACTGGAAACGTATCGAAACAACTTCCAACCATCTGATAGCTTGAAGGAGCCACATGTGATTGTTGGTGTTAACGCCGTTGTTGCGGATACAGACGAGGAAGCAGCATGGCTGGGTACAACGATGCAACAGCAGTTCCTGAACATTATTCGTGGCACAACGGGATTGGTACAGCCTCCGGCAGAGATGGAAGGCAAATGGACGGATCGTGAGAAAGCTGGTGTGGAGCAGACGCTGAAGGCAGCTGTTAATGGTTCACCAGAAACCGTACGTGGACAGTTGGAGTCTTTCATTCGGCAGACGCAGGCAGATGAGCTGATTATTACGTCGATGATCTATGATCATAAGGCACGTCTGCATTCCTATGAGTTAATCGCACAATTAGCGGGAAAAGCTTAATCTTCATTTTTCAGCATAAAAGCTGGCTTATTGGTAGGGTATAGCTATAAATTTACGGTTCGTCTCCCAGTGAGGCGAGCCGTTTTTGAATAGGGAGAATTTGCAAATGATTCGTGTGGGGCAGAAGACTCATTTTGGGGTAAAATGACTTTACCGGTTTAATTTGAAACGGTTAAACAGCACCATACGTATAAATCCAGAGTGTTATACATATGTTGGCTTGTACAAGGTATTTTAGATACATAAGAGAGGACGACACGCCTATGGAGCAACCTGAGCAACCCCGCGTTTGGCCGGAGCGGTTCAAGCGATTTTTTCTTAACAACAAGTTTGTTCTATTTCTGCTGATTCTGCTGTTGGTGGGACTGAACGTGATGGTTCTGACCAAAGTATCCTTTGTTCTTCATCCGCTCGCAGTACTCATCAAAACCATTGTGTTACCTATTATTCTGTCAGGCATACTCTATTATCTGCTGAATCCGATTGTGGATGTGATGGAGCGGTGGAAAATTAAGCGTGGCTGGTCCATTCTGATCCTGTATCTTGCGATTGGAGGCATTCTGACCGTCGTAGTGCTGGCGGTCATTCCGGTTGTACGGAACCAGATTATGGGGCTGATCGAAAATTTCCCAACATACAGCGAGACGGTAAAACAGCAGTTTGAGGAGCTTACGGGCAGTAAATTGTTCGGTCAGTTCCAGGAGACGGTGAATCTGAATTCGCAGGACTGGTGGGGAACAATCTCGCAAAAGGCTACTGAAATTCTAAACTCGACCTGGACCAAATTGGGCGGATTCCTCGGAGCTTTCACTGAGACTGTACTGTCTATCGTAACGGTTCCGTTCATTCTGTTCTATCTGCTGAAAGACGGCAAGAAGCTGCCAGCTAAAATTCTGTCTTTCCTGCCGATCAAGAGCCGTACGGGCGCAATGCATGTGCTGGAAGACATCAATCACCAGATCAGTTCATTCATTCGTGGACAGATTATCGTCAGCTTCTGCATCGGTATTCTGCTCTACATCGGTTATATGGTCATTGGTCTGGATTATGCACTGATTCTTGCAATTATCGCATCGTTCACAAGTGTTGTTCCGTATCTGGGACCAGCAATTGCGATTACACCTGCGTTGATTGTGGCCCTGGTTACTTCGCCGGTGATGCTGTTGAAGATGGTTGCCGTATGGACAATCGTGCAGTTAATCGAGGGTAAATTCATCTCACCACAGATCATGGGCAAAACGCTGAAGATTCATCCCATCACGATTATCTTTGTCATTCTGACTTCGGGTAATCTGTTTGGAGTCGTGGGCATTCTGCTCGCTGTTCCAGGATACGCGGTGCTGAAAGTATGTGTATCACATATCTTCAACTGGTTCAAGGACAGATCGGGCCTGTACGACCCGAACAAGAACAATCTTTTATAACCGAAGTGGCAAGCTCCAATGGATAGTTAATCAGAAGATATAGTCACTTTGTATCCATCCTGTATAAAACGGTACCCTTACCAAGAAGAACCCCCAACCATCGGCATATAGCCGAGAGGCGGGGGTTCTTCTGCATGAACAAGCTTGGCTGCTGCCTAGCTGTGTTTAATATGCTGGAGCGTTTGCAGGAAAATCTGCTCAATATGAGCATCATCCAGAGAGTAGTACACGGTCTTACCTTCCTTGCGCCGCTTGACGATCCGCATGTTGCGGAGTGAACGCAGCTGGTGTGAAATGGCCGACTGTCCCATGTCGAGCAGAACCGTCAGGTCATGAACACATAATTCCTTCTGTAACAGCGCATCAATAATACGTAGACGTGTGGGGTCGCTGAATGCCTTGAACCAATCTGCCATCTCGGAAGATGTCTCCCGATCTATGAGTGAAGTGCGAATCGTCTGCACGTCGGCTTCAGTACCTGAGCAGGCTGCATCACATTCGCTTGGTGCTTTAACCGGTTGTTCCATTTCCTATCACCGCCTATGTTAACTCAACATTTGCATAATTCGATTTAACCATTTGGTAAGTACAACAGCTAGACGAATAAAACCATTTCGATCTAATTGTTGTTGATTGGAATTCACTGGTTCGGATTTATGCAAAAGTTTAACTATAGCTCTATTATATCCAAAACCCGCCTAAAGCGAAATGATTACTATTAGCATAATCTGTATGAAAAATCAACAACGATTGTTGACACTCATGTTTAGGCGTGCATATAATAGGGGTAACCAAACATATGAATGAGTGCTCATATATTGAATACAATTGAAATATAACATCGTTTTTGTACTGCAAAGGGGAGAATTCACATGGGAACCGGACAGGAACAGGTGAAAAGGGAACTGCTACTTGATGGATTGGATTGTGCGAACTGCGCATTAAAGATCGAGAATGGCGTCAAAAAAATTAAGGGCATTAACGAATGCTCTGTCAATTTTGTTACCAAAACATTATCGCTGCACACCACTTCCGATATGGATGAACAGGTAGTGGAAGAAGCAAAGCGCAAAGTGCTTCGGCTGGAGCCGCATATTCGCATTTCGGAAAAAGGAAAACACGTGAACGGACATGTGCACACCCATACAGGGAGTGCAGGTGGTTCGCATAACCACAGTCATGACCATGCCGGACATAATCATGGACATTCACATTCACATGGCAAACACTCGCATACTCATGATCAACATCAACATGGTCATACACATGAGCACGGGAGTCATGCTGGGCATGATCACAGCCATACCCATGATGATGCCCATGCAGGCCACTCACATGAACATGGTGCAGGACAGACAAAAGTGTTGCTTGCTCGTCTTGCTGCAGGTTCTGTGCTGCTCGCAGCTGCAATCTGGTCGCCACTGGAGGGCTGGGCACAGTTTACTCTATATGCGCTCGCTTATCTGATTGCCGGGGGAGATATCGTGCTCCAGGCGTCCAAAAACATCATCCGCGGTCAGGTATTCGATGAATACTTCCTGATGTCCGTCGCTACCTTGGGTGCCTTTGCTATTGCAGAGTATCCGGAAGGGGTAGCGGTCATGCTCTTTTATCAGCTCGGGGAGCTGTTTCAGGGCATGGCGGTTAATCGGTCACGCAAGTCGATTCAAGCGCTCATGGACATTCGCCCGGACTACGCGAATATCCTGACGGGTTCGGGTGACGAGACCCGTCGTGTATCTCCAGAAGACGTACGAATTGGTGATCGTATTGTCGTGAAAGCAGGAGAGCGAGTACCGCTGGATGGTATCGTTAGAGCTGGGCGTTCCATGGTGGACACTTCTGCTCTGACAGGGGAATCCGTACCTCGTGAGCTGGAGTCCGGAAGTGATGTACTGAGTGGATTTGTGAACAAAAATGGTATGTTGACGATTGAAGTCACCAAAACGTTTGGTGAATCAACGGTATCCAAGATTTTGGACCTGGTGCAGAACGCGAGCAGTCGGAAAGCGAAAACAGAACATTTTATTAGTAAATTCGCTCGTTATTACACACCGGTTGTTGTTATCCTTGCAGCCTTGATTGCATTTGTTCCCCCATTGATACTTAGTGGTGCAACATTTGCTGACTGGATCTATCGTGCATTGGTCTTCCTAGTTATCTCATGCCCTTGTGCGCTCGTGGTCTCTATTCCACTTGGTTTCTTTGGTGGTATCGGAGCAGCTTCACGTAACGGGATTCTTGTCAAAGGCAGTAACTACCTTGAAGCGTTGAACGATGTGAAAGTTGTTGTTTTTGATAAAACGGGTACACTAACCAAAGGTGTATTCAAAGTAACAGCCATTCATCCCGAAGGTGGACGCACGGAAGAAGAACTGATGGAGCTTGCAGCCATTGCCGAAGCCAATTCCAATCATCCAATTGCTGAATCCATTCGCGCAGCTTGGGCCAAGGCCATTCCCACGCAAGGTGTGGAAGGTTATGACGAAGTTGCCGGACATGGGATTAAGGTGAGTGTGAATGGTCGGGAAGTGTTGGCAGGCAACGCCAAATTAATGAAGCAGGCGGGTATATCCTATACCACACCAGAGACAGCCGGAACGATAGTCCACGTGGCTGAAGCTGGCACGTATGTTGGTCATCTGATCATTGCCGATGAAGTGAAGGATGACGCAGCCGCGGCCATTCAGGCGCTGAAGAAACTCGGCATTCGCAAAACGGTCATGCTGACAGGTGATGCCAAAGCCGTAGGTGAAGCGGTAGGACGTGAGCTGGGTGTGGATGAGGTCTACGCTGAATTGTTGCCACAGGATAAAGTCGAGCGTCTGGAGCAACTGGAAGCTGCCAAATCTCCGAAGGAGAAAATGGTGTTTGTCGGTGACGGTATCAACGATACACCTGTGCTGGCACGCGCCGATGTGGGTGTGGCCATGGGTGGACTTGGTTCAGATGCCGCGATTGAAGCGGCAGATGTGGTCATCATGACCGATGAACCGTCGAAACTAGCGAGTGCAATCCGCATTGCGAAGCGCACACGAATGATTGTATGGCAAAATATCGCGTTTGCTCTGGGGGTTAAAGCGATCTTCCTGTTACTCGGTGTGTTTGGCATAGCTACCATGTGGGAAGCGGTATTCTCTGATGTCGGTGTCACGGTGCTGGCTGTCCTGAACGCCATGCGTGTACTTCGTGTGAAGAATATCTAAGTTTACGAAACGATCCAGGCGGCTCTTCGTATATACGTAGAGCCGTTTTTATATTTTTATGTAGATAAGTCTAACCAGACATTGACACTAGAACGGAGAGGACAGAAATAACCTGAAGAAGCGAAGCTACATCGGCAGGTTATTCTGTCATCGGAGTGCCAGTGTAAGCAGGTCTATGGAAGACAACAGTGAAGGGGAGAACGTTTTGACAGGAGCAATAGTAGGGATCATCATTGGAGTATGCTATTTCATTCTGGGGTTCATGGTGTTCAAAAAACCACCGAAAATGATTAACGGAATATATGGTTATCGGACCCCGCGTGCAATGAGTAATCCCGAGTTATGGGACGAAGCGCAAAGTTATAGCGCCAATCTGATGATGCAATTTGGTGTGATTATCACGATATTCGGCATTATCGGTTTCTGGCTTACAGATGTACGAGCTTTGGTTCTGAGTCTGGTTGCTACAGGATTTTATACGTTCAGATTGTTTACCAGAGTTGAAGGCCGGTTGAAGCAAATGCAGCGTGCACAACAGCAACAGAATGAGCAGAACGTTTAAGGTAAAATGAATGATAGTGTAGAGAGGAAGACTCGCGTGTGAAGCGGGTCTTTTTTTGTTGAAGATAGAGAATGGAAGTCGATGTTCAACTCGCTAAGACTTTATGTGTAAAATCTAACGTTGACGTTAACGTTAATATTATATATAATTATATACATAACATTATAGGCATATGGAAGAGGTGAAGGAATGAGTTTATATAAAATCGACGACGTAGCCAAGGAATGTGGTTTGACCAAGCGAACCATTCGGTATTATGAAGAGATTGGTGTCATGCCTTCACCTCAGCGGACAGATGGCGGGACGCGGTTGTACACTCGGGAGGATATCGATTATCTGAAAAAGGTGGTTCGCGCCAAAGAGGTACTTGGATTCTCCCTTCAGGAGTTACATACCTATGTGGCAACGGCAGATGCCTTGAACGAACAACGTTTTGACTACCAGCAGACGACCGAAGTAAGAGAACGGATCGAGAAGCTTACCGCGATGGAAACAACGCTGGATGGTCAGTTGCAACTGATTGAGCAGAAACTTCAGAGCATACATGCCGTACAGACTGAACTGGAAGAGCTGCGTGAACGCGTTCGGAGTGGTATTCAGAAGTTACAGGCACATGATCCGCAGGGTGATGAAGACGGCTAACCGAATTAGCATCTATTTTCAAATAAACAAAACTGTATACACATAATCGCTACATGGAGTGAGCACCATAGTACCTGTAGCGATCCTGTACAAACACCGGATGTTTCGGTGTCATTTGTGCCGTTTTGTTACCTCTAATTCTGAAAATGTATAGAATGTTTTCATTATTTTCACGGTCGTTTTCAAATATAAAGCTTAACCACATAAATTATTCACAGGAGGAATTACGTATGAAAAGAGAGCCATCATTACCGGACGAATTGCCGTCATCACGTGGGGGCCTGTTATCCCAGCCGCGAGCGGTATGGGCGGTTGCTTTTGCATGTATCATATCTTTTATGGGTCTGGGGCTGGTTGACCCGATCCTGCCCGCGATTGCAGATCAGCTGCATGCTTCGAAAAGCCAGGTGTCACTGCTATTTACCAGTTATAACGCTGTAACCGGGGTAGCGATGCTGATTACAGGTGTTGTATCCAGCCGGATTGGTGTGAAGTGGACGCTGCTCAGCGGTATATTGTTGATTATTATCTTCTCGTTCCTCGGCGGTACCTCAGACACGGTAGGTGCACTGGTTGGTTACCGTGGCGGTTGGGGACTGGGTAATGCCTTGTTCATCGCAACGGCGTTATCTGCCATTGTGGAACTGTCCACGTCGGGGACAGCCAAAGCGATTATTTTGTACGAAGCAGCGCTTGGTCTCGGGATTGCGGTTGGACCGCTGCTTGGTGGTGAGCTAGGTTCCATCTCTTGGCGTGGCCCGTTTTATGGGGTGGCTGTTCTGATGGCGATTGCCTTTATCAGCATTACATTTATGTTGCCCAAGATGGCCAAACCGAAAACACGCAGTTCTTTGTCCGATCCATTCAAAGCATTAAGTTATCCTTCATTGAAAACATTGGCGATTACCGCCTTCCTGTATAACTTTGGTTTCTTTACCTTGATGGCTTATTCACCATATGTCATGAATCTGGATGAGCACGGCCTGGGTTATGTATTCTTTGGCTGGGGACTGATGCTGGCGATTACGTCTGTATTCGTGGCACCAAGATTACAACGCCGATTCGGATCGGTTCCGTCCATGAGTGTCATGCTTACATTGTTCGCGATTGATCTGGTTGTTATGGCAGTAGGTACGGTGATGGGTTCACCAACTACCGTTATTGTGGCGGTCATTGTAGCGGGGATTTTCCTTGGAATTAACAACACATTGATTACAACGGCTGTTATGGAAGCTGCACCTGTGGAGCGTTCTGTTGCTTCTGCTGCATACAGCTTCGTTCGTTTCCTGGGTGGTGCACTTGCTCCATGGCTTGCAGGTAAATTGTCCGAGTGGTTCCTACCGGAAACGCCGTTTTATTTTGGTGCATTAATGGTTCTGGTTGGTGTCGTGGTATTGCTGGTGCGCCGTCATCATCTGCGGGATATCGATTCCGCCATTACATCTCACTAATTCACAGGAGGAATTGCAATGCTGAAACGTATATTGGTTGCTGTAGATGGTTCGGATCATGCGCATAAAGCTTTGGAGCAAGCATTGATTCTGGCTGAAGATATGAAACAACCCCCAAGTCTGTTGATCGTGCATGTTAATCCGGCTATCTCTATCAATGAACCTGCATTGGGTGTTGATCTGGAAGCTCGGATTGCCGAAGAAGGGCAACATATTATAGAACCGGTGACTAATCAGTTGTCCGGGCGTGAGGTTGCGTATGAAACGCTGCTGATTGCAGGTGATCCCGTTAATGAGATCTGCCGTGTGGCGCGTGAACGAGATTGTGGAATGATCGTGATGGGTACCGGCGGGAAAGGCATGCTCGCAGAGATGATCGTGGGCAGTGTCAGTCATGGCGTGTTAAAACATGCAGAATGCCCCGTCCTGACAGTTAAATAGGTTGTGAAATCCCTTATAATGCAATAGCTCAAGATCGCCACAGTGGCTCATCAGGTACGTTACAAGCTATGATTGCCGAATACCGTAGTGGGTTGATGGCACGGAAATAGTGTATAAATAGATTAAGTTCAATAGGTTCTAAAAGGATGGAGGATGCAGCATATGAAAAAACAACATCTGTTTATCGGTGGCAAACTGACCGAATCCGTAGATTATAAAACACTTCAAGCACCATACTCCGGGGAAACGCTCGCAGAAGTCTCGTCGGCTTCAGCCGAGGAAGCGGAGGCTGCTATTGCAGCTGCCGTTCAGGCTGGGAAGGCAATGCGCCAGATGCCTGCACATCAGCGTGCAGATATTCTGTACAAGTTGTCCTCCATGCTCGAAGAACGCAAGGAAGAAGCAGCGCGAATCATAGCGCTTGAAGCGGCGAAGCCGATTACCGCAGCGCTGGCCGAGGTTGACCGGACGGTGGAAACGTATCGTTTTGCCGCTGAGGAAGCCAAGCGACTGACCGGAGAGACGGTTCCGATGGATGCAGCCAAAGGTGGAGAAGGACGTATCGGTTATACGATGCGGCAACCTCTAGGTGTCATCGGTGCGATTACACCGTTTAATTTTCCAATGAATCTGGTAGCCCACAAGGTAGGTCCAGCGCTGGCAGCGGGCAATACGATTGTTCTCAAACCTGCGGAGCAGACGCCTCTGTCTTCCTATTACATCGCTAATCTGCTTCAGGAAGCCGGATTGCCGGATGGTGCACTGAACGTGGTGAGCGGTGATGGCAAAACGATTGGTGATGTGCTTGTGGAGCACCCCCGTGTTGCTCACATTACGTTTACAGGCAGTCCAGCGGTAGGGACGAGCATTCGTAGCAAAGCAGGACTCAAACGCGTGACACTGGAGCTAGGGTCGAATGCAGCGGTGATTGTGGATAAGGACGCAGACCTGGATAAAGTGGTTCCTCGCTGTGTGACGGGAGCTTTCACGTATCAGGGACAGGTATGTATCTCGCTACAGCGAATCTACGTACATCGTGACATCTCGGAAGAATTCATCCGGCGTTTCGCTGAAGCGGCTAAACAAGTGGTGGTCGGAGACCCGCTGAGCCCGGATACGGTGGTCTCTGCGCTGATTACCTCCAAGGATGTACAGCGTACACTCGACTGGATTGAAGAAGCCAAACAGGCCGGGGCTGAAGTGGCAGCAGGCGGTCAAGCTGAAGGAGGCATTCTGCGTCCAACGGTACTGATTAACGTTCCGCGTGATGCGAAGGTATCCTGTCAGGAAGTGTTTGCACCCATCGTTGTGATCAATACGGTAGATTCCGTTGAAGAGGGTATTGAACATGTTAACGATTCGATATACGGGCTTCAGGCAGGCGTATTTACAAACGATATCCATACCGCCCTCCATGCTGTCGATCAGATTGAAGCAGGCGGAGTTATGATTAATGATATTCCGACGTTCCGAGTGGATCACATGCCCTATGGTGGGGTGAAACAGAGTGGTATCGGACGTGAAGGTGTAAAATATGCTGTAGAGGAAATGACGGAATTGAAATTTGTTATGTTTAACAAAGGGTGATTATCTTCCATTATTTTACTCAATATACCGTATGCCAATGAAAACATAACCACACACTCCTGTGCCAGAATAATGGCACAGGTTTTTTTATATGAAGATCATGGAAAAAGTTTTCAAAAATACATGCGGATTCTTCGCCGACTGCGGGTTCACATCTGATGAGACGGGTATAACATAGTTAACATACCGCAACATAACTGACCAAACGCCGCTCATATCACTGAAGCATGATGTACCCATCCAGAGCACGAGCGGAATGAAGCGGTACAGCATTGCCGAAAGTCTTATATTCTCTCATTATTCAAATAAAATGCAGTATGAATTAAGCCTGAACTCTGGAGTTGCAGGACAGGCAGGAGGTGTATTCAAATGGCATATTCCATGGTTGACGTATCGGGAATGTCAGGCGTAAGTCTGAACGAGCTGAGCCAGTATGCGGAGACAGGTCTTCTGAATCCGGCATTTGGGGATGTAGATGAGGACATCTATTATGAAAAGCAGGAATTGTTGAGACTCCAGCAAATCCTTTTCTGTAAGGAAGTAGGTATGAAGGAGAATGAGATTGGACCGTTGCTCCGGGATAATCCTCAGGATGTCATACGCATCATGAAGCAGCATCGCATTGATATTCTGGAGAAGGCATTGCGTCTGCATGGATTGATTCAGACACTGGACAAAACGATCTCTCATTTGCAAGGTGAACAGGAAATTGATGAACATGATCTTTATATCGGTTTTGTAAATAAGGGGCGTCACCAGTTGCTGAATGAATCGGGTTCTGAAGCTGTAGTCACTAATGATATGAACCATGTGCAGACAGACGGTGCTCAGAGGTCCGACATCCAATCTTCCAATTCATCCACATTACCTGAAAATCAGGAGTTGAAGTCAAAAGAAGATTATCTGGATTCCCAAGCGAAAATTGATCAAGTTCATCTGGACTTGCAACAGGCCATTGAGGACGGATTGGAGCCCGGTAGTGCAAAAGTACAACAGATTATTGGCAGGCATCTTGAATGGATCAAAGGTTATTATACACCCACCGCTGAGATCTATCGGGATTTGGCCAATCTGTATGTAGAGCATAAAAATTTCCGTCAGATGTATGATGGTTACCACCCAAGGCTGGCTGAATTCCTGCGTGATGGGATGATGGTTAAAGCGGAACATGATTTATCCTAGATGCATAAAGTAACATGGGCGAGCAAGAACATGGGTGTGAATCATAATGGATAACAAAGAGCGCAGACCTCTGAGAGGACTGCGCTCTTTGTTATTACGGGTTCTTCATCATCGTGTGTGATGAGACTCCGATCACCTTATTCATCATTTCCTAAAGGGGTATGGTTGCCTCCAACTGCTCTGTGAGCAGGCTTACGGCTTTCTCCAGGAAGACGCGGTCTTCGTCGTCAAAACGGTTTTTGATCGGGCTGTCGATATCCAGCACCCCGTAAAGTTCGCCGTTTTTGATAATCGGTACGACGATCTCGCTGTTCGATGCTGCATCGCAGGCAATGTGGCCTGGGAAGGCATGAACATCATCAACGACCATGGTACGTTTTTCGGCAGCAGATGTGCCGCATACACCACGTCCCAATGGAATTCGGATACAGGCAGGCAGTCCTTGGAATGGCCCAAGGACCAGTTCTTTTCCATCATACAGATAGAAGCCGACCCAATTGGTGTCGGTCATAAATACATTGAGCAGCGCAGCAGCGTTGGCCAGATTGGCAATCGCACTAGGTTCATCGCGGATCAGAGCACTTAACTGTCCCAGGACGGCGGTGTGCTGCTCACTTCGTGTTCCTTCATAGGAAACAGCTTGAAACATGGTAAATCACCCTCCCGAGCAAAATGGTACTTATTTTCAAGATAGTGCAGAGGATGCGGTTAGTCAAGCGGAGGATTTCGGAAAGGGAAGGGAATACCTGAAGAATCCTCCTGTTTCTCAGCTTCTTACGTGGGGTAATTACTTAGCAACCACGGAGGGCTATAACCCGGGAAGGAGCTTGGCTTATGCATGCAGAGGTACAGAATCTTTTTGTACGGATTCATCTACTACATTTCGCGCAAAATCAGGATTTGAACGTTAGCGAGGCACTGCCCCTATTGGAAGAACGGGGATATCGCGTTGGAGAGCGGGAGATCAAGCAGGAGCTTGAACACCTGACACAGGAGAACTTCCTGACCGCCCACGGGGACCAATGGAGCCTGACCGGGACTGGCATCGAAGAATTCAAGGAAATCACGGCTGTGTTTGGCCGGGTTAGCGATGAATTACTGGGAAAGGGCAAGAAAACGTCCAAAGCTTAAAATTCATTAGGACAAGCCATGATTCCGTAATTCACTCAAACTTGAATTGTTCCATACGTACAACAAGACCGGGAGCGAAATTGGCCCGGTTTTTTGACGTGTGTGCATGACTGAACAGTTGCCATTCGGCGCAGGTTATGATTAGATGACTAGTGAATATTATGGTCTGCGGAGATAGATCGGATCGGAGTGTCTTTATATGTATAAATGCAAAGGAAGAATTCCCGAAATGGAGACTGCGCGGCTTCGTCTGCGTAAAATGCGTCGGCGGGATGCGGCCCAGATGTTCGCATGCTGGTCAGATCGCGAGGTGACCCGTTACATGAATCTTGCACCCATGATTGGGACAAGCGAAGCGGCGGACATGATTGGACTGCTCAACCAAATGGCAGGGGAAGAGGATGCGATCCGGTGGGGGATCGAACTCAAAGAAACAGGCAAGCTCATCGGCAGCTGTGGATTCAATACATGGCAGCTTGAAGGCGCATTCCGGGGTGAGATCGGTTATGAGCTGGGACGTGATTATTGGCGCCATGGTTATATGACGGAGGCTTTCTCGGCGTTGCTGCCCTTTGGGTATGAGACCATGGGTCTTAATCGAATTGAAGCGCTGGTTGATCCGCGTAATCTGGCGTCTGGCGAGTTCCTGACGAACCGCGGCTTCACGCGTGAAGGATTGCTGCGACAGGTGCAACATACGTCCACCGGATATAAGGATATGGTGATGTATTCCATGTTGTATGATGAGTTCCTTCGTAAGAAAGGTAAATAAAAGAGACAATATATGATTTTTTTTAAATACACGTAAACGAAGAAACAGAACAAAGCTGGAGAAGCGAAGCGTTCGCCTTTAAAGCTTTCTGAAAGAAAGCTACATCGGAAGCATACGCTATCACCGGATTTCTCCTTTAGAGAGGAGAAGAAAAAATCTGGGGATAACAGCGATCGGAAGCTTGTGCTGGTTCGTAGTAGAGGTGTAAATTAACCGTACCAATTATATAGAGAATGAAGAGAGAAGGGTTTGTGTGAATGCAACTGGAGGTTTGAAGCGCAGTTTCATCTTGACGGGGCTGTTGCTCGCGACATTTCTGTCAGCGATTGAAGGCACCGTAATTGGTCCGGCAGGGCCGACCATTGTCAGTGAGCTGGGGAGTGTACAGCTGCTGAGCTGGATTTTCACCGCATACCTGTTGACGATGGCTGTGAGTACGCCCATTTTCGGTAAAATCAGTGACTTGTATGGACGAAAGCCTGTATTTCTGATTGGCTGTGCGTTATTTTTACTGGGTTCACTCTTGTGCTGTCTGTCGCAGAACATGGAGCAATTGATTATTTTCCGTGCTATTCAAGGGATTGGTGCGGGTGCGGTAGTTCCTGTTACATTTACGATTATTGGGGACATCTACGCGATTGAAGAACGTGGCAAAATCCAGGGATGGATTAGCTCCGTGTGGGGCATTTCCTCTCTGGCGGGACCGCTGCTTGGCGGTTATTTTGTAGATAATCTCGGCTGGCAGTGGATCTTTGGTTTTAATGTGCCGTTTGGTCTGCTCGCGATGTGGTTTGTATTTCGTTATCTGAAGGAAGATATCTCTCCACGTACGGCCAAGATTGATTATGTCGGTGCACTGACCTTCACTGTGGGCATTACCGCATTGTTATTTGTCCTGTCGGCGGGTGGGCAGTATTATGCCTGGAGTTCTCCGTTGATTGTTGTGCTGAGTGTGGTCGCCGCTCTGTTTATCATTTTATTTTTCGTGGTGGAAAAAAGAGCTCAGGCTCCAATGGTTCCACTACATCTGTTCCGAATTCGGGACATCCGTGTGGCGAATATCGCTGGACTGCTGACCAGTACTTTGATGATCGGCCTGACCAGTTATTTGCCGCTCTGGGTGCAGGGGGTTCGGGGAGGTAATGCGACGGAATCCGGGCTGTTGCTCGCACCGATGTCGGTGGGTTGGCTCATTGGTAGTGTGATGGCAGGCCGTCTGTTAATGAAAATTGGATCACGTATGACCGCATTGATTGGGTTAACCGGTATTGCGATTGGATCGGGTGGACTCTTTCTGGTTGGCGGGACATCCCCGCAGGCTGTGCTCTTTATATTGACCTTTATTTATGGTCTCGGCTTCGGATTTGCGTTTACGATCTTCACCATTATTGCGCAGTCGTCTGTAGGGTATAAGGAACGTGGTTCCTCTACGGCACTGCATACGTTCATGCGTACGTTGGGACAGACGATTGGTGCAGCGGCTTTTGGCACGTGGTTGAACTATCGGATCTCTACGTTATCTAGTGAACAGAATCTGGCGGAGGCGGGAATTTCGGAAAATGATCTGAACGAGCTTCTCGCACCACATACGGATGCAGCACTATCGGATGATAAATGGGCGCTGCTGCGTAACGTTCTGGAAGGAAGCTTGCATTCCCTGTTTGTCATTATGTTTGTCATTGCACTGGTCTCGTGGGTAACGACGCTGGCTTTACGCAAACGTTTAATTGTACCCGAAGATGCAGATGCTCCAACGCAGCCACTAGGCTCAAAGTAAAAAGAAGATATATATACAAAAAACATATGAAAAACCGGATTCGCCGATGTCAGGCAAATCCGGTTATTTTTGTTGATGGCACATGTGCATTGGACTAGAGTACATCTTCAAACTCAGGCAAGTGATATGTTGGGGGTGTCTGGGGCAAAAGCATTTTGAAGTACAGGCTGGCTGATCCTGGTGAATCGTCCAGACGAATTTCTAAGGAACTGAGGACGTCTTATTTGACCTTCTGCTCCTCTTTCTCAATTGTAAGGAACATGAGACAACTTATTTCACGAAATCACCTGAAAAACACGTTGTAAACGGCTGTTTATTCTAAGATATCGTGTGTCAGATTCCTTAAAATGCTGCGAGCGCTTCAAACCCCTGAATAAAACGTCACAGGTTCGTTAGCGTTAGCGCTCCATATCTGCTCCAGTACATTCTGTTACGCTCCGGCTTTCGGCAGGTTTGAAGATACGCTCTAGCTGCTTGCTGATAAACGGTCTGCAGAATGTGCAAGCCTTCCCAAGAGTTCGGACAGCAATTCCTTGTCTTCCTCACTTAGTCCACTTACCGCCCGATCAATCTTCAACGCATAGCCTGGATAGATGTCATCCATGGTGCGCTGTCCTTCTTCGGTCAGTTCCACAAAGATGATACGTCTGTCTTGCGGACAATGTTTGCGGTGTAACAATCCTTTCTGCTCCAGCTTGTCGATCACATAGGTCACATTACCACTTTGCAGCAGAAGTTGTGCGCCAACCTGTTGAATCGGCTGAGCTCCTTTCATATATAACACTTCGAGCACCCCGTATGCGGTGGGGTTGAAGCCATGCACTTTGCTTCCGGATACAGCGTGTTCATTCACGCTCTTGAATGTCTGGGCCAAGGTGCGGTACAGATGAAGTGAACGTTCGGTTCCGATTTCTTGTAATTCCAGCATGCTGATCCCGCCTTTTCAGATTAGTTTATAAGTTGAAATGATAAAGTTACAACCTACCACTACGAGGACAGAACAACCTTCCAATCACTGTTATCCCCAGATTTTTTGAAATATTCTTCAAAGGTAAAATCCGGTGATAGCGTATGCTTCCGATGGAGCTTTCTTTCAGAAAGCTTTTAGGTGAAAGCTTCGCTTTTTCAGGTTATTTCTGTCCTCTCCGTTATGCTGTTCATGTAAAAGGTAATTTCAACTTATATGAGTTGGTTAGTTATGTTTGACGATTCAGGTTGTCGCCATGGTTTAATTGTAAACTTCTATTTCTACGAAAAACATGCGATATGTCACAAGATTTGCATTTTTAGCATTTAAAATTTGATCATTCATCATGCTGAAAAATCATCCTTCAGATGTCGCTTTTTCTCCGCCTCTGGCAGGAGGTCGAGTCAAGGGTTGCTCTATATAATGAGTTCATACTATAAATTGGAAGATAATGGAGGAGAAGAAGGATGGCAAGTGATTTAACGTTTGAAGGACAACGACCGCTGAAGAATAACCGATCTTTTGTAACATTGATGGTGGCACAGGGCATTTCCAATCTGGGTGATTGGCTGCATCTACTCGCAATTCTGACCCTCGTGGGTATCCGCTGGAATGCAACGCCATGGGAGATTACATTTGTCACACTTTCCGCAGCACTACCCATTCTGTTGACAGGGCCATTCGCAGGCACACTTGCAGATCGCCTGAACCGAAAATGGCTGATGATTGTAGCTGATGGTGCACGGATTATCATCGTGGGTGCGTTAATTTTTGCTGACCAGATCTGGCACGTCTACATACTGCTTGTCCTCAAATCCCTGTTTGATGTAATCTTCTCTCCGGCCAAAAACGGAAAGCTGAAGGAAATTGTACCTCGCGAACAGCTTGCCCAAGCTGTATCCATCAGCTCGGTGATCGAACAGATGTCCAAAATTATTGGTCCAGCGCTTGGCGGACTTTTGGTAGCCGCCTTTGGAATTACCTGGTGTTTTGTTCTCGATTCAGCGTCTTTTCTGATCTCCGGCATCATTTTATTGTGGATTCCTGGAACTCGGGTGATCCAAACCGCAATTCATAACGTAACAGAAGTAGAGGAAGAGCCAGCTGGGGATGTTCGCAACCGCTCAAAAGGATCTTTTTGGAAAGAAACACTGGAGGGTATCCGCATGCTTGCATCTCTCCCTCATGTAGGAACGTCTCTGATTTTGCTTGCTTCAGCCATACTTTTTCTGCAATTTGCCGATTCACAGACTGTGGTGTTATTCAGACAACTTCCCGGAATTTCAACTGATCTGCTGGGATGGTGCGTGGCAGCAAGTGGCGCAGGTACATTAATTGCAGCGATGAGTGTACGGAAGTGGAAGCATGCAGGGCATGTTTTGAAAATGGGTCTGGGTACCACACTCATGGGTCTGGTTATCGGCGGAGCCGGAGTTATTGTTGGGATTTGGCCGCACGCCGGGCTAGGTGCCAATCTGTTGTTAGTATCCCTCTTTGCCCTGGCAGGTGTCGGAATTGGGTTTGCAATTGTCCCCTTTCAGATCCTGTTGCAGGAACAGACACCTGAGGCGATGACAGGCAGGGTATTTGGAACGGTAGGCAGCGTGATGACAGCCAGTAATATTATGGGCCCGGTGGTAGGCGGATTTATGGTCACCTCATTTGGTGTAGTGCCGGCTTTTGTCTGTTCAGGCATTTTGCTGACCCTGCTTGGGTTGATTTATTTGATGAAACGTAGCGGGGAAAAAGCCGATCTGAATGGCTCCATTGCAGCCAAGACCATGATTGCAGGTGACTGAAAACAGGCCGGATCTGCTCAGGTTAGAACAGTTAAAATGAAGATTTGAATTTACTTCAAATTTTAAGTTTATGATCGGAAAGCGTTTGAGTAAACGCCTTCACGTTTAATGAGGAACAGGCAGAAATCCCTGTATTCTAATTATTCCTAGGGGAAAACTCATATGAATTGTCCCACCAACGCATTAGCTGAAAGGGGGTGAAGCAACTTGAATGTAAAGTTACCAAAATCGATTGTGCGTCTTGGAAGCATACCACTGGCAATACTTGCCGGGACTTTGATGCTGGGGTTTGGATCGTCACATGTATACGCAGACGAGGCTCAGGTATCTTCTGAAAAACCTTCCAGCGGATTGTCGCTCAGTTTGTTTTCACGTGATTCGGATGGCGGGTTGAACCTGACTCCGTCGGTATCGGTATCCACACCACTACTGGATGTTGAAGTTCCATCGATCAAAGCGAATGAATCGACAGGTAAGCTGAGTGTATCTGAGCTGAAAGTAGATACACCGCTTGGATCGGCCGGAACATCAGAGATTGGGATTGATGCGAAGAAGGGAACCGTCGAACTGCCGTCTGTACAGGCGGATACACCGGTGATCAAAGCCGATGTATCAAGCAGTCAGGTGAACCTGAACGATGGTACAGCTTCCTTGCCTGGCGTTACCGCAGAGGTACCGGAGGTTATCAAAGCAGAGACGTCTGCTGTGAAAACAGACCTTCGGCAGGGTAAGGTTGAATTGCCTTCCGTGAAGGTGGATGTACCTGAAGTTACTTCCGTCAATATCTCCTCATCCCGTGTGGATCTGAGTAAGGGAAATGTCCAGCTGCCATCTGTGAAAGCAGAAGTTCCAGTTGTAGACGTATCCGCTGAGCTCAATCCTGATCAGGAAAAGGTGGAGATTCCAAGTGTGAAGCCGGAACCGCCTGTAATCACTCCGGAAAAGCCGACGCTCGTCAAAACACCGAATGTTGAAACTTCCAATACGAGTGCACTCGCAGATCCTGTTTCACCACAGAACAACGAGGAAGGACAGGACGCAGTACAGGTTACGGGCAAAGTGGTGGAGGTCACCACGGAACCAGAAGTACGTCCAGAACAACCTGCTGTCCCGCAGGCATTATCTGTGGAAGGAACCGATCTGACGCAGGATTCGGATGTTAATGCAGGTTTGCCAGGTAACGAGTTATTCCTCGTAGATGAGACATCTGCTGACCCAGCTGTCACTGAACAAGTGCAGAGTAACCAGGAAGCCGATCTGAAACCAGATGATGATGATGCAACATCTCCATTGCAACCTCGCACAGAACGACCAACCAGTTGGTCTGTTGCAGTAACTTCTCCCGGAGCAGCTAATGCTTCCGCAGGGACAAGCTCCGGTTCGTCCGGTGTAACTGGAGGTGGAGCAACCGCTCCAGCCGCTGCACTTCCGGGAGCAACAACGGGTCTGGTTACGCCAGATTACGATTTTGCTTTCCGAATGGAACGGCTCGATGGGTTCAGTCAATGGTCACAGGCACCACCTGGGCGGCCGCCGCAATATACCTCTTTCTCATAGGCAACAATGGCGTTAATTCAACCAAAATTGAGAAGGAGTGTATAATCATGAAAAAAGTGAATCGTTGGGTAAAATTGTCGGTATTGTCGGGTACGTTGGTAGCTGGATTGCTGGGAGCTTCGCAGGCAACTTACGCAGATAGCTATAGCAATAACAGCAGTGGCAATCTGGATCTAAATGCAGGTTTGCGCCTGGAACTGGGATCTCTTCTGTCAGGACACCGTGACACAGGTTACGGAAACCATGGTAGCTACGGAGGTTCATCCAGTGCAACTGGAGCATTGAATTTGGATCTTGGCCTTAATGCCGGCTTATCCTCATAGAGCATAAACCGATACAATGATCGTTCTTCCAATCACACTGCTGAGCGTAACAGTTCTGGCACGCTGGGCCTTGGCCTGAATGCCAATGTGTCGGGAGAAGGTACAACGATGAGCGACTATTCACGAGGCGGCGATGATCGGAACGTAAACAGCAGCTATGCGAGTGAAAGTCGTGGAGCGCTGGATCTCGGTCTGAACGTGAATGCCGAAGGTGAGAGTGCAACATGGACTCAATCTGAACGCAATAACAGCATGAAAGACGGCGAGCGTAATATGAACAGCAGCTATGCGAGCGAAAGCCGTGGAGCACTGGATCTGGGTCTGAACGCAAAAGCAGAAGGAGAGAGTGCAACATGGACTCAATCCGAACGCACTAACAGCGTGAAAGACGGCGAGCGTAACACGAACAGTAGCTATGCAAGCGAAAGTCGTGGAGCGCTGGGTCTCGGTCTGAACGTGAATGCCGAAGGAGAGAGTGCAACGATGGCTCAATCCGAACGCAACAGTTACGTGAATGACCGTGAGCGTAACGTAAACAGTAGCACTGCGAACGAAAGCCGTGGAGCACTGGATCTAGGTCTTAACGCAAAAGCAGAAGGAGAGAGTGCAACGATGGCTCAATCTGAACGCACTAACAGCGTGAAAGACGGCGAGCGTAATGTGAACAGTAGCTATGCGAGCGAAAGCCGTGGAGCGCTGGATCTGGGTCTGAACGCAAAAGCTGAAGGAGAGAGTGCAACAATGGCTCAATCCGAACGCAACAGCAGCGTGAAAGACAGCGAGCGTAACACTAACAGCAGCTATGCGAGCGAAAGTCGTGGAGCGCTGGGTCTCGGTCTGAACGTGAATGCCGAAGGAGAGAGTGCAACGATGGCTCAATCCGAACGCAACAGTTACGTGAATGACCGTGAGCGTAACGTAAACAGTAGCACTGCGAACGAAAGCCGTGGAGCACTGGATCTAGGTCTTAACGCAAAAGCAGAAGGAGAGAGTGCAACGATGGCTCAATCTGAACGCACTAACAGCGTGAAAGACGGCGAGCGTAATGTGAACAGTAGCTATGCGAGCGAAAGCCGTGGAGCGCTGGATCTGGGTCTGAACGCAAAAGCTGAAGGAGAGAGTGCAACAATGGCTCAATCCGAACGCAACAGCAGCGTGAAAGACAGCGAGCGTAACACTAACAGCAGCTATGCGAGCGAAAGTCGTGGAGCGCTGGGTCTCGGTCTGAACGTGAATGCCGAAGGAGAGAGTGCAACGATGGCTCAATCCGAACGCAACAGTTACGTGAATGACCGTGAGCGTAACGTAAACAGTAGCACTGCGAACGAAAGCCGTGGAGCACTGGATCTAGGTCTTAACGCAAAAGCAGAAGGAGAGAGTGCAACGATGGCTCAATCTGAACGCACTAACAGCGTGAAAGACGGCGAGCGTAACACGAACAGTAGCTATGCGAGCGAAAGCCGTGGAGCACTGGATCTAGATCTTAACGCAAAAGCAGGAGGAGAGAGTGCAACGATGGCTCAATCTGAACGCACTAACAGCGTGAAAGACGGCGAGCGTAACACGAACAGTAGCTATGCGAGTGAAAGCCGTGGAGCACTAGATCTGGGTCTGAACGCGAAAGCAGAAGGAGAGGGTGCAACGATGACTCAAACTGAAAGCAACCACAGCGTGAAAGACAGTGAGCGTAACGTAAACAGCAACTACGCGAGCGAAAGCCGTGGAGCCTTGGATCTCGGTCTGAACGTGGATGCAGAGAGTGAAACTACTTCCGTGGTGGAAACAAATCGGTAATATGAGATTTTCACTTTAATATGAAGAAGCAGGGACTCCGGAACCCCTGCTTCTTTTTTTGCATTGTTACGACATATGAGTTAGCGTTCTTCTGAATGTTCTTCTAATAAGCGCACTATCTTTTCAAATGTATACTTGCCTTCGGCAATGTTGACCATAAATTCTACGGCATATTTACGTTCCATCTGCAAATGGTAGCCATTCACTCGCAGAAAGGACTTGGTTACAAGATAAGCTGTACGTTTATTTCCGTTATAGAAACAGTGGTTTTTAACCAATGACTCTAATAAGGCAGTAGCTTTATCAAATATGGAAGGGTAGGCATCCTCTCCAAACAAACTTTGGAGAGGTCTATTTATCGCAGAATCCAACAGAGCAGAATCCTTAATCCCAGCTTGTGCTGTATCATTCATCTTCTTCATCATAAAATGGTGAGCGGCTACTACTTCTTCAATGGAAAGGAATATGGTCATCTTAACGATCCCTTAAATCATTAAGGATATCCTCATCTTCTTCGAAAACGTCGAAGAAGGCTTCCAGTACTTCGGGTCTTACATTTTCGGGTATTTTCATTTGTTTAACCTTTTTTAGTACAATTTCTCCCTGACTGTTTTCAATAAATTCAATCTCATCGCCCTGAGAAACATGGAGCTTATCAATTAAAACCTTAGGCAAGCTAATGCCCAAGCTGTTTCCCATTTTGCCTATTTTGCGAGAAAGAATTTTTTTTTTGGAATGCTCCTCTTTCATCTGAGCCCCACCATTCATGATATATTCCTCCTATAGTATGATCCAACTTATGAAAGTAATACATTTGTATGTATTAATATTAGTATGTAATAACATTATAACATGGTTTGTGCTTCAAAATGATCAAACATACAACCCGCAACTCGATTACAATAAAACATAAAGAATGAAATAAACGCCTGATCAGAACAGGGAGTGAATGATATGGGAACGGAATATAACAGTACGGAAGTACAGGAGTCCATATTGGACGTACATATTACAGAGGCAGGATACGAGCCGGGACAATCGACCATACGCAATATTCGAATGAATGTGGGGCGAGGAGAGCTGGTAGGTATTATCGGACCCAATGGTGCGGGCAAAAGTACCACAATCAAAACGCTTCTTGGTCTGCTGGAACATGCGAACTATGAAGTGACGATTGGGGGAGATGGTCGTTATGCCTATATCCCGGAGCAACCGGTTTTTTATGAATATATGACTTTATGGGAACATCTTGATCTGGCGGCAGCGGCGTATGAAATGGAGGAAGAAGCTTTTGTTGCCCGAGCGGAGGAACTGTTGGTTCGTTTCGGTATGGACCATGTTCGGAATGATCTTCCAGCCAGTTTCTCAAAGGGCATGCGGCAGAAAATGATGCTGATGATCGGATTTCTGTCTTCACCGGATATCTATATTGTGGACGAGCCGTTCATCGGACTGGACCCTCGTGCAACCAAGGATTTTCTAAAATTACTTGATGATGAACGTCGCCGCGGCGCGGGTGTGCTTATGTCTACGCATGTACTGGATACCGCTGAACGAATCTGCGACCGGTTTATTCTGATTGCTTCGGGCAGATCGGCTGCCGAGGGAACATTGGATGAGATCCGTGAAGCGGCAGGATTGCCGGAAGCCTCTTTGTTTGACTGTTTCGATGTACTGACGTCTTAGATAGAGAGAGGGTGAGAGAGAATGGAAACTTCCCACCGTTATACCCCACTTCGTTTATACAGACGAAGACGCAAAGAGCATTTCAAGGAACAGATGAAAAATCTCAGACTCGTCGTGGATTGGACAGTGTGGGTATACCTGCTTGTTCCGGGTCTGCTCTATCTGATTGGATGGTACACGAGTCTGTGGACCAAATCACTGCCTGCATGGGCGACAGGATTACCGCTCCCCGTACTGACTGGGCTGATTGACGTCGTTATGCTTACCGGGGGTGTGTTGATATTTGTGGAGGAAGCGGATGTATTGTTTTTGAAATCAAGGCCGTTGTGGATGCGCACGTTAATGAGGCAAGGGCTCTACCGGTCCTGTCTGCAACATCTGGGCAAAATGATCCTGATTACAGCGCTGACCGCACCCCTGTGGTCCCGTGTATATGAGATGTCGAATCTCCAGATTGCACTTATGGCTGTCTGGTTTGGTGCAGTAGCTTCATTCCAAGTCATAACACTACATATGACAAAGGTTCGATATACAGGATGGCGACGCTGGATTCAGATGATCCCTCTCGTCATTGGCATGGGTTACATGACCATTCATGCGACATCATGGATGCATGGACAGACGTGGAAAATCAGTTTTGGAATCGTAATTATCATGCTTCTTCTAATTACAGTTGGACAGATGAGGCTATTGATGAAGGGAACGTTTGAAGGGGATGTGCGGGAGGATCTGCGGAGCAGGCTGCAGCTTCCAGCTCTAATGTTAAGCCGGGCGGTGAGCAAGCCGAAAGCCCCACGAACACGGTCCATCATCTTCCGTAAACCGCGTAAACTGTTACGTAATCGTTCCATCGCGAATCGGACAGCGGAGATTGCATTCAAGGCATTTTTCCGAAACTCGGCCACGATGAAATTGTATCTGCAGCTTGGCGGACTATCCATCGCAGCAGTTGCATTACCACCTTTTCCGGTCAATGTCATTGTGTGTGCGTTATTAATCATCATGTTGACGGTGATGTTTTATCGTTCCTGGGATGTTTTTGCCACGTCCGACTATGTTCAGCTTATAACGTATGACACGGAGGCGCTGCATCTTGCAGGTTCAATGATGGTTCGGATGTTGTTCATCCCGATTGGTATTCTTATGGGATTCACGCTGGGGTTGGCCTGGCTCGGCTGGATCGTGGGTATTCTGACAGCTGCAGGTGCGGTGGCCTTCGGACTCTGTGTCTTATCTATTGCCGGATGGGTCCGGCTGACCCGGGGCTAAAGGAATTCCTTTCTAATTCGGAGCATATCGTGCGCTATAACTGACCATGCTATAGAAGAAGAATCTCATCTATGGATGATGAGAGATTAGCTGTAGCAAGGAGGAAGAGACGATGATGGATAATAGCGAACTACAGGTGCACTTCTCAGACGATTCAGCGTTGAATGCCGCCAGGGCAACCTTGGAGGAGTTGGGATATAAGCCGTATCAGTCCGGGCCGCTGGAACTGTACATCCCTACAGATCGCCAAGATCCTCAGTCTGCCGTAGAGATTGTACAATCTCATGGAGGAAGTGCCGTATTTGCCTCGCAAACGGAAGAGCTGGATCAGTTTCAGAATATATCGATTCCGGCTCATCTCGTGAATGAAGACTGGAATGAGGGTTATGCGAGCCAAAACCAGGGAAGCCAGACGGAGCAAGGCAGACATAACTATAGCGATGACCCAACATACGATGATTCGGCTGATGGATTCTCAGGCAGTGTGAAAGCATAGGAGCATCACAAGCTAAGAGCAGTTCGAGCCAATTTTTCTAAAATGGAACAATGCCCAAAAACCCCGATCGTCCACAATAGTGGATATCGGGGTTTTTGGCATCTGAGCTAATTCATTATCGGGTTAAAAGGTGTAATACACTATTATGATGTAACGTGTTTATATTCAGCCGCATGCATGCCAGCCGTATATCCCGTGGAGAATGCAGCGGTGATATTATACCCTCCGGTGTAGCCGTGAATATCCAAAACTTCACCGCAAAAGAATAGTCCAGGCAGCAGCTTGGATTCCATTGTTTTTGGGTATATCTCCTTTAAGTGGATTCCTCCCCCAGTAACAAAGGCTTCTTTGAGCGATCTTGTTCCGTCTGCACGGAAGGTAAAAGCTTTCATTAGCCCACACAAGTTGCTTAACATACCTTTGGGGAAATGGTGGAACGTGAGGTCATCGCTGATCTCTGCCCGTTTCATCATTAAGGGAATCATACGTTCAGGAACCCATGTTTTTAAAATATTTTTGACAGCTTTGCGGGACTCTTGTTCCAATACTTGTTGCACCTGTGCTTCTAATGCACCTAAGGACAGTTCCGGGAACAGATCAATGCTCATAATGACCTGTGGGTTTCCAGACTTCATCTGAACCTTGCGGATAAATTGGCTGCAGCGCAGTGCAACCGGTCCTGACACGCCAAAATGCGTGAAGATCATATCCCCGCGATGAGAGATGACTGTTTTTCCTTTGGCATCTACTACGGATAGAGCGATATCCCTTAAAGACAAACCTTGCAGTTCTTTAGACTGAATCCAACTCTCTCCAGACACAATGGGCACTTCGGTCGGATATAACTCCGTTATCGTGTGACCCGCAGCCTCAGCCCAAGGATAACCATCTCCGGTAGATCCCGTTTGGGGTACGGACTTGCCGCCGGTAGCGATGATGACAGAGCGCCCAAGAATGGTTTTACCGGATATCAATTTAACACCTTGTATCTGCTGACCATTCTGAATAATTTCCTTGACCGGTTCTTTGGTGCGAATCTCAACGCCGAGGGAGACAATTTTGCCAACCAGCGCATCCACAACTGTTTTCGCTTTATCGGTTACAGGGAACATTCTGCCGTTGTCTTCTTCTTTCAGGGCAATTCCGAGATTCTCGAAGAAACGCATGATTCCCTGGTTGTCCAAATTTTGAAACGAACTATATAAAAAGCGTCCATTACCCGGAATATGTCGGATGAGTTCATCCGTTTCCTTGGCATTGGTTACATTGCATCGACCTCCGCCAGAGATGCCGAGTTTACGACCCAGTTGATCTCCTTTATCCAGCAGAAGCACGGAGGCTCCATGCTCGGCAGCAGCAACGCAAGCCATCAGGCCCGCAGATCCACCACCAATTACAATGACATCATACATATGTTATTACCCTCTTTTTTCATTGATTTTGTCTGTTTTACGAAAAATGTGTCTACTCCTGGCTTTTTCTGAAATATAATGGAGTTATGAGCAGTTCTATTGTGCAGTCTTAAGGGATATATTGTAATATACTGTCGCCTATGTTTTAATCAGAAATACATGAGGGAATGTGCAGGCAGAGGAGGAGATGGCATTGTGGTTGCGTTAAAGGACATGCTTTTACAAGTACTGCTGGCAGGGTCGGCGGTATTTCTGATTCCCTTATTCCGTCTGGTACTCTCCAAGCGGGCTATTGCTAGAATGGAACATGCCGGAACTGTTCATACCAGTTTTGCTGTGACAAGTGCCCTGAGCATGTTATTGTGTCTGCTGTTTGCTCTCTATGCAAGCCCGGTGGCCGTACCCATATCATTAAGCATCGTACCTGTGATACTTGTTATTTTGTATTGTAAGTCCGCTATAGGCCTAACGCTGTCCATTCTACATATTCTCTTCTATTTTCTTTTTGCGCATCCCTATGATCTGTACGGATTTCTCCTTCATACGGGCATTCTTCTCTATCCTATTGTATGGTTGTCTGCCAAACGATTCAAGCATAATACACCTTCACGCAAAATGGCGATCCTCATCATCCTGATTACAATGGAACTGATTGTAACGAGTCTGTTATGGATCGCATCCCTCCAGAATGAATCCACATACTCTGCGACCTACATGATACTTACAGCACTTGGATATACCGCTGGAGCCATTGTTGCGGGCAGTCTGAGTCTGCTATGGCTGGAACGGATGAAGCACTATCGCGGGCTGGAACAGCATCTCTCGGAAGTCCACCAGCGATACATAGCCGAAACGGAGAAACTTCATCAGATTCTGAACGCAGTGCCTCTCTCCATTGCCACCGTAGATAAACAAGGCACAGTGATGTTTGTCAATGAGATGATGGAGCAAACGGCAAGGGAGCAGCTACCTTGTACCTCCACGCCTGACCTCATTGGACAGCCTGCCAGTCAATTTGTTGAACAAGGTCAGGCGGACAAGATGGATAAAAGCATTCGCAGAGCCGTCGTTCATGGTGAGATTAGTGGGTTGACCGTTCGTTACGGTGCATACGTATTTCAATCCCGAACCGTACCGATTTATGCCTTTTCAACAGAGTCTGCGAGAGAAGTTACAGGAGCCATGCTGATCATCCAGGATATCACGGAGCTTGAGATGTTGCGAAGTGAACTGGATAATGTGGATCGTCTTAGTCTGGTGGGGCAGATGGCTGCAAGCATTACGCATGAGGTGCGTAATCCAATGGCGGTTGTGCGGGGTTTTCTTCAACTCATGCAGGAAAAGAGTCCTGATTCCCTCGATCACTATTACCGGATCGTTCTGGAAGAGCTGGACCGGGCCAACAGTATCATTAATGATTTCTTGTCTTTGGCTCAGAATCGTATTGCCGAGAAAGAAGAATCCCAGCTGCACGATATCATACATGAACTCAGTCCGTTGTTATGGGCGGATGCGAACCTACGTGGTCAGAGTATTGAACTCATGTTGGCCCATAATGTGCCAAAGCTGCATCTCAATTCTAAGGAAATCAAACAGGTGGTGTTGAACCTGGCCCGTAACGGGATGGAAGCCATGAATGAGAAGGGCGTGCTTACGCTGGAGACGCGGATAGTCGATGACAAAGTGGAACTGTGTGTACGTGACACAGGGCCTGGTCTACCCAGAGTGAAGAAGGAAAAGCTGTTTGAACCTTTCTATACCACAAAAGCCAAGGGAACCGGACTTGGATTGTCCATGTGCCTAAGTATTGTGGAACGACATAATGGAACCATTACTGTGGAATCGGAGGAAGGACAGGGCACGACCTTCAAAGTGGCATTTGAACGTTAGTCATTCAGCATATTTTGCCAGACATTGAGACATAATATTATGGAAGAAGCCTTTCCGCAGGCGGTTTCTGAATCTTGCTTTCATTGCTTATGGATGTATAATAGGAATAGCACATCATTACATCCATAATGTTCGATATGAATGTAACGTTGTTTTGGAGAGTTTATTGGCCTTTAATTTTATCGAGATCATAGAACAACCATTTATAAGGAGTGAAACCGAATGTCGATGTCATTTGATCAATACATGAAAGATATGGTTCAACCGATGCGGGATGATTTAACTCGTCTAGGAATTCAGGAGTTGCGTACTCCTGAAGAAGTGGAAGCAAGTCTTCCTGATGCAAAAGGAACAGCGCTGGTTGTCATTAACTCTGTATGCGGATGTGCCGCAGGTCAATGTCGCCCAGGTGTGTCCCAAGCACTGCAGCACGATATTACACCGGACCACCTGTACACTGTATTTGCTGGTCAGGACAAAGAAGCAACTGCAAAAGCACGTGAATTCTTTGCTCCGTATCCTCCATCTTCACCGTCCATCGCTCTGATGAAAGACGGAGAACTCGTTCACTTTATCGAGCGTCATCAAGTGGAAGACCGTTCTGCAGAGGATATTGCGGCTGATCTCAAAAGTGCATTTGACCGTTACTGCCGTTAATTCGCTCCAATAGAACGCCCCGCCCTTCGGATCACCGATGCCGGGGCGTTTCATTTTGGATAGATAAGGTTATTGAACCATTCGGA
Organism: Paenibacillus sp. FSL H3-0457; assembly: GCF_037981725.1. NCBI lineage: Bacteria > Bacillati > Bacillota > Bacilli > Caryophanales > Paenibacillaceae > Paenibacillus > Paenibacillus sp. FSL H3-0457. The sequence continues at coordinate 738,543 of NZ_CP150283.1, forward strand.
CCTTTCAAGCTGGACATCAAATTTCATTCATTTAGAAACGGGGTGTGTGAACGATGAGTTTGCAACAACAGATCATCGCTGAATTGAAGGTTAAACCAAGCATTAATGAAGAAGAGGAAGTACGCAAGCGTGTTGATTTTCTGAAGACGTATGTGAAAAATGCGGGTGCCAAGGGTTTGCTGATTGCGATCAGCGGCGGTATTGACAGTGCAGTGGCTACGGCGCTTTGCAAAAAAGCGACGGACGAGCTTACGCAAGAGAACAACCATGAGTACAAAACGCTTGGTGTGTTCCAACCTTATGGTGAACAATCCGATATCGACCACAGCTACGCTGTAGCCAAAGCATACGATCTGAAGCATGTCGTGGAAACCAATATCGAAGATGCAGTTAACGAGATTGCGCTGGAAGTGGAGCAAGGTTTCAAATCCTTGGGTAGCCCACGTCATATGACTCACCAAGGCAAAGGTAATGTCAAAGCGAGAACTCGTATGGTTATGCAATATGCGCTTTCGTTTGAAGAGAACCTGCTCGTTGTAGGTACGGATCACGCTTCTGAAGCCATTACAGGCTTCTATACCAAATGGGGCGACGGTGCTGTGGATATCACACCACTGAGCACCCTGAACAAACGTCAGGTACGCCAGTTGGCAGCATATCTGAACGTGCCACAGGCTGTTTTGGACAAAGCACCATCGGCAGGGTTGTGGGAAGGTCAGACGGACGAAGATGAGCTGGGAATTTCGTATGAAGCGAACAGCGACTATCTCGAAGGCAAACAGATCGATCCTGCTGCACAAGAGCGCCTTGAAGCGTTCTATACGCGCACACATCACAAACGCAATGCCATTCCTGGTATCTAATACGGGTGGATGAGCATGATCGTTATAAGCTGTTAACACCAACATTGAAATAACGTCCCTCTTAGGGAATGCAAAAAGAGTCACTGCTCACGCAGTGACTCTTTTTGTTATGTGGAACGAGAAACAGTAAAAATCCAGGTAACTACTATATTAAAGATGAGTTAGCTATTCCAGTCTTTGATCTGTTGCAGGGTTTGGGTGATGGCTTGTTCCAGTTGCGGAGTGGTTTCTTTAAATGGATGTACCGTATTAAAGGTGTGGTTCCCTTCTGGAATCTGGTGCCATGGGATATCAGGGCGGGCTTGAACCAGTGCGGCAGAACCGTCACGCAGACGCTGTGGATCTTCTGTTCCCTGAATGAGTGCGACTCGCAAAGGTGAAGAAGCCAAGCGATCAATGATAGCGTAACGTTTGTGATGCTTGTCCAGGTCTTCCAGAATAGCCACGTCCAGTGGCATCTGCTGGCCTGTTCGTCCGTTAACGACATGGCTGCGGCCATGTGTACGCATTTCTTCTTTTTGTTCCGCTGTGAAGAGATCAAGATTGGTTACGCCATTCCAGGAGATGACACCTGCCACCTGCTCGGGATGATCCAGTGCATAGACGAGACTTACGCCCGCACCACGGCTATGACCAACCAGGTATACAGGAAGTCCAGTGAGTTCAGGTTGTGTAGCCACATGTTCCAATACCAGGGCCAGATCGGCAAGCTCCCTGCTGTAGGTATTCACTGCGAACTTTTCAAGTTCAGAGAATTGCTCCAGATATTCGCCGATACCGTTGTGAGAGAAATTAAAGGTCAGCACATGATGCGTCTGGCTTAGCTGTGCAGCTGCATAGGGGAACATGCCCCAGTCTTTGAAGCCTTTGTATCCGTGAGCCAGAATGATGACACCTTGAGCGGGTTGTTGTGCAGGGAAAAAGTCTCCGCGAATGATCGCATCTACGTCAGTGGGCAATTCAAAAGTTATGGGCATTATTCAGACCTCCTAAGAATTTCAGACGATTCCTGATTCATATTTTAGCATATATGGTAATGCGGATAGGTACTCGCTTCTGATCGTCCCTCCTGCTACAATAGAATACGTGTTCGGAGAGTTACGGATCATGTGATTGAATGGAGATCTTTTACAATGAAGGTTCAAAAAGAGCGGTTTTCAGTACCGAGAAGATGGGACTTTTTGAATAACCTCTTACAGTATAAAAGATTAAGCGGGTGAAGCGTTGATGATATATGGCATAGGCAATGATGTGCTGGAGATTGGACGTATGCGGAAGCTGCTGTCCGGTCGCCATGCGGAAGCTTTCATAAAACGAATTTTAACGCCAGCAGAGCGGGAGATCGCGGTTCGTCGAGGGAAGCGGATGACGGAGTTTGTATCCGGTCGATTTGCAGCGAAAGAAGCGGTGTCTAAGGCATTTGGCTGCGGTATTGGTGGTGTCATGGGCTTCACTGACATTGAGGTGCTGCCTGATGGGACAGGACGTCCCGTGGCCTCGCTGTCCAGTCAAGCCTGGGAACGTCTGCAGCTGCCATATGATAAGCAATATGACATTCATTTGAGTATTACACATCAGACGGAATTGGCAGCGGCCTTTGCGATCGTGGAACAGATGGAAAAGTAGTTAGCTTGGCAATAGGAGAGGACGGAAATATGGGTTTACAGGAACAGAAACAACATTTCAGCGTGAATTTGCTGGACTGGTATATGGTCAACCGACGGGATTTGCCGTGGCGTCGCCACAACAATCCGTATTTTACATGGGTATCGGAGATTATGCTTCAGCAGACTCGGGTAGATACGGTAATTCCGTATTTCAATCGTTTTATCGGAAATTTCCCGACCGTGCAAGCGTTAGCGGAGGCACCCGAAGAGGATGTGTTGAAAAATTGGGAGGGACTCGGTTATTACTCCCGTGCACGTAATCTTCAGGCAGCTGCGAGACAAGTCATGGAGCTGCACGGAGGCGAGATGCCGCAGGACAAGCCGGCTGTCTTTGCATTAAAAGGGGTGGGCCCGTATACTGCCGGGGCCATTCTCAGCATTGCCTTCAATCAGCCGCAACCTGCGGTAGATGGCAATGTCATGCGGGTACTGTCCCGATACTTCCTCATCGATGAGGACATTATGAAGGGCAGCACCCGGGTGTTGATGGAAGAGCTCGCAGGAGAGCTCATTCCGGAAGGGCGGGCGCGTGATTTCAATCAGGCGCTGATGGAGCTTGGCGCGCTGGTGTGTACACCCAAAGCGCCGCACTGCCTGACTTGCCCGGTCATGGAGCAATGTTCCGGCCGCATCGCCGGAAGAGAGCTTACACTGCCGGTCAAGACCAAGGCGAAGCCGCCGCGCCCTGAGCAGCGGCTGGTCGCGATTGTGGAGGGCCGCGGTGCTCATCGCGGCCAAGTGCTTGTGCGCCAGCGCCCAGACACGGGCCTGCTGGCCCGCATGTGGGAGCTGCCGCATGTGCTCGCGGCGCCCGCCGCAGCCAGCAAGAAGGCGGCGCCGCTGGCGGATGAGCCGGCCATGGCATTGCTGGCCGGCAGTCTGTGGGCGGAAGGCTTCGCTGCCCGCCCGGAAGGGCTGGCTACCCATGCGGAGCATGTGTTCAGCCACATTGTCTGGAGCCTGCAGGTGTACAAGTGTACCGAGCAGGACCAGAGCAGTGAGCTTCCGCTGATCGCAGCGGAAGCCAGAGCCGCCTACGATGCACAGGCGGCAACAAGGGAGGGCACAGCCTCATTATCAGCTGTGTCACCTGAGTCAGACACAATGCATCCATCGGAGCCAGGCACGCCTAATGCGCAGAACATCTCAACATCGCTTAACGATGGAGAGATGTTGGCACCATCTGATGTTAGTGACCTAGCGCTGAGCACGCCGACACTGACAGGTAAAGGCGATGGCTTGACCTACCGCTGGATCGGTCCGGAAGATATGGACAAGCTGGCATTCCCGAATATCTTCCTGAAGCTAATCAGTCAATACTTTGCAGGTAACTACGACAACATAAATCCCTGAATGGGAAGGGGCTAACGAGCAGGATGGAGAATCTGAGTTTATTCTGTTCCTTATATTCCTTTTTGTAAGTATGAGACGTGTGCTGGAGTCTTGGTCGCCATTTATGATCAACCCAGTCACGTCTTTTCTCTAATATGCTGGTCACAGACAGTGTACAATTATCGAGGCGAGGGTGGAAGCCAAACAGATGGCAGACTCGGGATGAATTAGAATGGAGAGAGAGGGCTGTGAATTCATGAACGATAGCTGGAGAAAACAGTTGGATGAACATCGCGGCAAACGAAAGGAAGAGATCATAGCGGCTGCGGAAGCGGTCTATATGGAGATGGAATTTTCAAAAGTCACCATCCAGGACATTGTGGAGCGGTGTGGCATTAGCCGGGTAACATTGTATAAGTACTTTAAATCCATTGATGAGATTATTTTTGAGATCCAGATTCGCATTCTGGAGCAATTTAAGGTTGCGATGAATGATCACGTTCCATCAACGGTAAATGGATTAATGAAATTTCAGGCAATGTTTGACTACATACTGCTGCATTTTGAAGAACACAAGCAGCGCAATCAATTTATCGCCGTTTTTGATACACGCTATAAGGATAATTATTCGACGCCAGAGCTTGAGCAAAGATACCGTAGCTATCTTCATCAGGACAAGGCCCCATTTAGCAAATGGCTGGAGGAGGGCCAGCTTGACGGCTCCATTCGCCCAGAAATTGATGTAGATGTGGCTACGGCAATGATCAGTAATGTTGTGAATGCGACCCTCCAGCGCATGGCTTTGCGGGGCGAGTTGCTGCACCTTGATCAGAAGGTTGATCCAGAACGGGTGCTTCATGAGATGGCTGCGATGATTATTGCTTATTTACAATCGAATTCACGTTTTCAATGATCGGTGGCATCCTTAATGGATGCCATTTTTCTTTTACAAATAATCAATAATACGATAATACGCAGTTAACATTAGCTCTTTAGTATTAAGGGTATTAACTGCCTGTTAATATATAATTACTATTAGTTAACCACTTGAAGGGAGCCTATTAAAACATATGAATCAGGATCTAATGCATCGTATTAATTTGAGAGAATTAGGCGGTTACCCTGTGAATCAGGGTAAAAAAGTGGTAAAGACCAACCATTTGTATCGTTCGGGCGAAATTTCTGATTTGAGCCTGGAGGATATACGATATCTGCAAAATTTGGGGCTGTCTTTTATCTGTGATTTGCGTTCAAAGGAAGAACAGGAGCAGCATCCTAACCCGCCGATCGAAGGTGTGGAGATGTTCAGCAATCCGGCATTGGGCGGGGCTGTTGCCGTACAGAGCCTGGATCAGCTTCTGCCTGCTCTAATGAATCACCGCTTGACAGAGGACCCTCTCTTGGGAGTTTATAAGCAATTCGTAACGGATGAACAATCGAAACAAGCATATCGTTTGCTTATTCGCACAATCCTTCAGTCCGGGGGGCGTCCGGTACTTTGGCATTGTACGGCAGGCAAAGATCGCACTGGCTTCGCTTCGGCTATCATTCTCCTACTCCTTGATGCTCCTCTCGAGACGATTATGGAAGATTATATGAAGTCGTCTCAATATCGGCAAGAAGCTAACCGAAAATGGATAGATCAAATCAAGGAAGTAGTACAGAACCCCGAGCATGTATCCCTCATTCAAAGCTTCATGGGAATTAAGCCTGAATATTTAAGGGCTGCCATTGATGAAATAGTTCGGGTATACGGTTCTACGGACAATTATTTGCTGGAAGGTCTAGGGGTCAGCGATTTAGAGCGTGAACAACTGCAAGCCTGGTATCTAATCGAACAAGAGGCAGGCGAATAAGCGATGAAGGTATCCATGAAGACGGCCATTTCTTTCGGGATGGGAAGCCTTGGCCAAAATATGCTCTATACACTCACGGTCAGCTACTTGTTAATGTTTTATACGGATTATTTGGGCATTGCGGCTGCTTCCGCCGGTGTATTGTTATTAGTTGTAAGGGTAATTGATGCATTTGCTGACCCGTTGTTTGGCATTTTTATGGATAATACTCATACACGATGGGGGAAGTTCAGACCCTATCTGCTGTTTACTCCGGTAGTTTTGACGGTGCTGACGCTGTTTTTGTTCATGCAACCTAATCTGAGCGACCACGGCAAGCTGATCTATGCCTTTGTTACTTATGCCGTATGGAGCATAGCGTATACCTTTCTCGATGTGCCCTATTGGTCCATGACCGCCGTAATTACCGACGATCCTCGGCAACGAACCAAGGTTGTTGTCGTTCCACGCATTATGGCGATTATTGGTGCAATAGTTTCCAGTGCTTTAACGATTCCGCTGGTGAAGGCAACGGGATCATGGACTGTTCCTGCCCTTCTTTTTAGTGGGGTATGTATGCTGTGCATGTGGTTGACCTTTTTCACGGTTAAGGAAAAAATTCATACTCCTAGGAAAGAAACTTTCAAAATTGCTGCTGCATGGACCTTATTGCGCAGCAATGTACCCCTGCTTATGCTGTTACTATCCCTCTTTATTGTTGATATGACCATGAACCTACGCAGTGCCTTTTCGATCTACTATTTCAAATACGTTCTTCATAAGGAGAACTTAATCGCCCTTTATACAGCGGTTAGCATTGTGCCTATCTTGGCAGGTGCCTTCCTCTCTATCGTAGTGATGAAGAAAATAGGTAAGCGTAATACGGCAGTTGTCGGAAACATCGGATTTGGTCTGTCATATATTTTGCTGTTTTTGTTTGGGCATGGAGTGACGATGCTATTCGTATGGTCCATCCTTGGAACATTGATGATTGGTATGTCACTAATTGCCATGTCATCCATGCTTGCTGACACGGTGGAGTATGGCGAGTGGAGGACAGGAGACCGGGCAGAGGCTACCATTTTCTCGACAAATACATTTAGATCCAAGTTTGCCGATGCAATGGGCGGGTCCCTTGGAGCATTTGCTTTGGCTATGACAGGTTATGTTCCAAATCAGGCACAGTCTCCCGGTACGGTGACCTCAATCGGCTTGTTTTTCAGTGTAATTCCCGGTGTTCTTATGATTCTTGCCGCTTTGCCTTTCCTGAAATACAAGCTGACGGAGCCTTTCTATGACCAGATATTGATTGATATTAAATTGCGCCGGACAGCGGCAGACAAATCCCGGTTTGATGAGGGAGAAGGAGGCGTCATTGGTGCTTAATTATAACCTTTTACGAGGCAATCCTTTTTACTTGGACGAAGGGGATATTCAATGGGTGGAGGGTACACTTGGAGAGATGACCCTTGAGGCGAAGGTAGGACAGTTATTTTGCATGCACGGAATATCTGGGCACAGAGACATGCTGGATCGTTTCCTGGAGGATATACAGCCGGGGGGATTCATGTTTCGTCCAGAAGACAAGGAGTCCATTGCGGATGTCCATCGTTATCTTCAGGAACGGTCAACGATTCCGCTGCTGCTTGCAGCCAATCTGGAAAACGGAGGGGGCGGAATTGCCATAGACGGCACTGTATTTGCTAATAACATGCAGGTAGCAGCGACGGGTGAACCGGAGATGGCGCGGCGTCTCGGCATGATTGCGGCCCGCGAAGGCAAGGCTGTAGGCTGTAATTGGTCCTTTGCTCCTGTGGTTGATATTGACTTGAACTTCCGCAACCCGGTCACGAACACCCGCACCTTCGGTTCAAACGCCGATACGGTACTTGTCATGTCTCAGGCGTATACTGAATCGTTGCAGGCTCATGGGCTTGCAGCTTCGGTGAAGCACTTTCCAGGGGATGGGGTTGATGGTCGGGACCAACATCTGCTGACATCGGTAAACACCCTTACCATAGAGGAATGGGATACAACCTTTGGGCAGGTATACAAGGGTTTGATTGAAGAGGGGGCCAAGACGGTTATGGCTGGTCATATTCGTCTTCCCGCCTATTCAAAAAAGCTGAATCCCAAGCTGCGCGATGAAGAGATTATGCCAGCAACCCTATCCAGGGAACTATTGGTAGGTTTGCTCCGGGAACAGCTTGGCTTCCAAGGCCTAATTGTATCCGATTCAACAATGATGGCCGGATTTACGATGGCATTACCGAGAGAACAGGCGGTTCCGCAATGTATTGCAGCGGGCTGTGACATGTTTTTGTTTACACGAGATGTCAGGGAAGATATAGGTTATATGTACCAGGGCATTCAATCGGGACAGTTAACGTTGGAGAGATTGGATGAGGCGGTGACACGAATTCTAGCTTTGAAAGCCTCGCTTGGTCTTCATAAGCAGCCCCGTGAAGCGCTCGTCCCGCATAAGGGTGCATTATCCGTTATTGGATGCGCAGAGCATCGGGAGTGGGCGAAGGAGGCGGCAGACAAAGCGGTTACACTGGTGAAGGATATAGACGCTATACTGCCACTCCACCCTATCTCTACGAAGCGTGTGTTACTCGTCCCAGTTGAATCGAACAGTTCCCTATTGAAAAATGAGGGCTTCTATTCTTCAACAATCGCGGATACAATGACGAAGCATCTTAGAGAGCAGGGATTTGAGGTGACATTATTCGAACCGGGACGGCAGCAACATGCGGCGTTCATGGAAAGTGTGGAGGCAGTTCGTCAACGCACCGATCTTGTAATCTACGCCTTGAATATGCCAAGCTCTAGCCTCAAACCTTCGATTCGGCTAGAGTGGTCTGAACCCTTCATTGAGAATCTGCCATGGTTTATCCAAGAACTGCCAACGGTGTTTGTATCCTTTGCGAACCCGTATCATTTATATGATGTTCCACGAGCAAAGGTATTTATTAATGCATACTCAGCCAGCGAGGATACGGTACGAGCCGTTGTAAGTAAGCTGATAGGGGAAACCCCTTTTGAAGGCATCAGTCCGGTGGACCCGTATTGCGGAAGCTGGGACGCCCGCCTTTAATTCTGCTGAAGAGGATATCACCCAAAAAAGCCCCCTTAAACATTGGTTATTCATCCAGGCAGGAGAATAATGAATGTTGAGGGGGCGATTTATTTCAGATCCTTAATGGTTTGTTCAAAATTGCGGTGAAAACGTCTTATTTTGCAGAAGCGTAACGTTTGTTCACTTCATCCCAGTTGATTACATTCCAGAAAGCGGCGATGTAGTCAGGACGTTTGTTTTGGTAGTTCAGGTAGTAAGCGTGCTCCCATACATCCAGACCCAGAACCGGAGTCAGACCTTCGAAGAGAGGGCTGTCTTGGTTAGGTGTGCTAGTGATGGACAACTTGCCATCTTTACCAACTACGAGCCAAGCCCAGCCGGAACCGAAGCGAGTTGTAGCTGCTTTAGCGAAATCTTCTTTGAATTTATCAAAGCCACCCAGTTCGCTATCGATAGCTGCTGCGATATCGCCTGTAGGAGCGCCGCCGCCGTTAGGTCCGATGATTTCCCAGAACAGGCTGTGGTTAGCATGTCCACCACCATTGTTGCGAACCGCTGTGCGGATGCCTTCAGGTACGCTGTCAAGGTTAGCAATCAGATCTTCCAAGCTTTTTTCTTGCAGTTCAGGAGCGCTTTCCAGAGCTGCGTTCAAGTTAGTTACATAAGTATTGTGATGGCGATCGTGGTGGATTTCCATCGTTTTTGCATCGATATGTGGTTCCAGTGCGTCGTTAGCGTAAGGAAGTGCTGGTAATTGAAAAGTCATAATGAAATACCTCCTGAGATTTTAGGTTTTTTTGAAAACAGGTACATATGTAATAATACCCTTGCCACTAATATTAAACCGCATTCGAGCTAATTAAGCAACATTTTTGTTTATTAAGTCCCCCGAGGCGTTGATCTAATGATGGGCCAGAGATAACAAACATATTTTACCCTTTATGCAACTATTTATGTGTTTTCAGGCGTTTAAATAGATTAAAAGTTTAATATTCGTATGTAAACGGTTACAATTAAGCGCTTTCAAAAGAAAATGCGTGTTTTATGGAGAAAAGTATGGTTTAATTGACGAAGAAGCGGTATTTTCTCGTTTTTTGTCATTATATGAACATTGGGTTTTTGGTAAAAAGGGATTCCCTTTTTGTAAAAAACCTCATCTAAGCTAACGAAAAGGGAGATTTAAGACATGCACGTTCGTTCCTTTCAGTTGAGTGATGCAAGCCAGATGACGGAGCTTCTCCAGGTTGCACTATCGGAAGAGTGTTATGAGAACACGATGGGCCCGTTTGCCCGTCAATTGTCATGGGATTCTGACCTGATCATGGTTGCGGAAGAAGAGGGAGACCTCGTAGGCGCTTTGATCGGTACGATTGATCACAACCAGGGTTGTATCTACCGTATTGCGGTACATCCAGACTATCGTCGCCGTGGAGTCGGCAAAACACTTGTCGAGGCTATGGAACAGCGGTTCCAGCAGCGTAAAGTCAGCCAAGTATGGGTGGCGGGTGATGAGCACAACAAAGTAGCCATGCCTCTATATGAAGCAATGGGTTACGGTGCCAATCAGATTATGAGCGCTTTCCAGACTCTTAGTATTTTGTCCAAAGCTTAGTTTGCATGTTTAAAAAGAAATAAAAAAAAGATTTTCATTTCATATTAGGCATATCTCTTTAACGTGTAAGAACGTGAGGGATGTGCCTTTCTATTTATATGAGTGTTCTTCACGTCATATTCCTCTGGTTTCCTCATTTTCTGAACATGCTTCGGAGTCCCTGAATTCTATTTAAATCACCCTGACTATCCCGGCTGTATTCACGATAACCAAGGTATTGGTGCTCATAACCAATTGTTTCACTCTCCCAAATGAAGTAGACTGAAAGGGAGTATGGTTACCATGTTACAAGTTTAATTCAACTATTTAATAAATGAGGTGTCCCTTTGAATTCCAATAATCATTCAATGGAACATGTGACTTCCGAGCAACGTAATGAACCGTCAAAGCCTGAACAACCGGGGAAATTCTGGGTTGTCGAGCTGTGGGACTGGGTCAAAACGATTGTTGTTGCTTTTGTAATTATGATGCTGCTGAACCTGTTTGTGTTTAATCTGTCAATGGTCAAGGGACAGTCCATGCAGCCGACACTGGTTGAGCGAGATCGCCTTTTCGTCAACAAAATCGTATACCATCTGGGTAATCCTTCCCGATCAGATGTGATTGTACTTCGTGATCCAAGCGAAGGTGTGGAGAAGAAGGATTTTCTGGTGAAACGGATCGTTGGACTTCCGGGAGATACAATTGAAGTTAGGGATCACCATCTATATGTGAACGGCGAGCAACAAGCGGAAACGTACACCGATATTGAGGTGCAGGACCCAGATTTTGGCCCAATCATCTTGGAGCCGGATCATTTCTTCGTGATGGGGGATAATCGTCATGAAGGCAAAAGTAAGGATAGCCGAGTGTTTGGCAGTATTACATCCGACCAGATTGTAGGCAAGGCTGAATTTATTTTCTGGCCGTTTTCTGAATTGAAGAAATTGTAAAATGCTTACAGGACAACAACTTCAGACTGCATTTTGCGTTAAACCATATAGACTCGTTCCGTTTGAATTCAAGTATGTAAGGCATATATAGAAATTAACGCCTGTCCTCTTACCGTGAGGCGGGCGTTCACTATTTACGGAATAAGTGTCGGAAGAAGAGAGGGAAGAGAAATGACGAGCTTACAGACCGGGGCAGCACAGGATGCCTCCGTATGGGAAAAGTTAAAACAGGAGATCAAGGCAGCTGGCCCCGGACTGGGCATTGATGATATCGGTTTTGCTTTGGCTGATCCCTTTGTTTCCCTGAAGTCGCTGCTGGAGCAGTCGCGGGATAAAGGGTATGCTTCAGGTTTTGAAGAGCCGGATATTGAAAAAAGGGTGCACCCCGCCTTAAAAGATGGCGAGCCCGCTTCACTTATTGCAATAGCCGTGGCATACCCATCCAAAATGGTGAATCCGCCGAAATCGGAGCCTGGTGCGTATCGAGGCATTTTTGCCCGTTCGGCTTGGGGTCAGGATTATCATCAGGTCCTGCGTGCAGCGATGGACAAGTTGGTCAATTTTATAAAGGAACGCGTACCTGAAGCCATGATCGAAAGCATGGTAGACACCGGAGCATTGGTGGATCGTGCGGTGTCCCAGCGTGCGGGGATTGGTTTTAGTGCCAAAAACTGTGCCATTATATCACCCAAATTTGGTTCATGGATTTTTCTCGGAGAACTGGTAACAAATATTCCTTTTCAACCAGACACACCTGTGACCGAAGACTGCGGTGAATGTACAAAATGTATTGATGCCTGTCCTACAGGGGCATTAGTGGGGCCGGGGCAGTTAAATGCACAGCGCTGTATTTCTTTTGTAACCCAGACAAAAGGGTTCGTGGATGAAGAATTTATGCTGAAAATAGGCAACCGTCTATACGGTTGTGATACGTGTCAGATTGTCTGTCCGAAGAACCGGGGTAAGAACTGGGATCACCATCCCGAGTTTCACCCCGATCCGGAGATTGTGAAGCCACTCCTACTGCCGCTGCTGGACATCGGTAACCGGGAATTCAAGGAACGTTTCGGTCAGAGTTCCGCCGCTTGGCGGGGCAAGAAGCCGATTCAACGCAACGCCGTTATTGCCCTGGGCAATTTCAAAGACAAAAGTGCTGTACCGAAACTTACAGAAGTACTAAAACGTGATCCGCGCCCCGAGTTGCGGGGAACCGCAGCCTGGGCGTTAAGCAGAATTGGAGGAGAAGACGCCATGAGAGCAATTGGGGAAGCTGCCGCTAACGAACAAGATGGGAACGTACTAAGCATGCTGCAGAAGGCCGAGGAGCGACTGAGTTCGTCCGAGACCTTACCCAAACAGCCACAGGCTGGACAAGTGAGTGAGAAGCAGTCAGAGGAACAGAACAACGAGAACAATTCCTTACGTGCGTTACAACAGGATTTGAAAATGGAAGCTGGGATTGAACCGGGTAGTGAGCAGTCTGCACAGCCTGCCAAACCGGAAGCCGTAGCGTGGAAACCTTCAGCCGTTACGGGTCTTCATGGCAAGCCCGTATACTACGATGAGGTACTGACACCGATTGGTACTCTTACGTTATGCGCGACGGATGAAGGACTGTGTCACATCGATTTTGGCGCCTTTCACGTACGCGAAGCTCATCTGCAACAATGGGCCCGCATCTGGATTGGCGAGTATCGATATGAGAAGAATGAAGAGAAGCTCAGCGAAGCTGCAAAGCAGTTAAAGGAGTATTTTGCAGGGGAAAGAAAAACGTTCGACTTGCAGCTTGATCGGCTTGGAACACCATTCCAGCTACAAGTATGGCAAGTTCTGTCCGATATATCTTATGGAGAGGCCTCATCACACCAACAGGTTGCGGAAATCATCGGCAGACCCAAGGCTGTTCGTGCAGTTCTGGACGCCATTAGCAAGAATCCGATTCCGATTATTATTCCCTGTCACCGTATCAGTGGTAAAGACGGTACCCTGGTGGGTTATGTAGGCGGTCTGCAAACCAAGGAGCAATTGCTCGCATTGGAGCAGCTATCGTAAGAGCGGGGGACGTTCATGAAGTATGTAAACGTGGAGAGCGTGGAAGCGGGGGAGCTTCTGGGCAAGACGGTATATTCCAGTAACGGCACGGTATTGCTGTCTGCCGGAGTCCAGCTCACCGTATACATGGTCAATACGCTGAAGCGTATTGGCGTGACCATGTTATACATCCAGGATGAAGCGTATAAAGATGTGGATGCAGAAGACATTCTGGATGAAACCACGAAACGGGCAATAATTAACGAAATGAGTGTCACACTCGAATCCATTCGATCCGGGAAAGACTGGAGTCCGAAAAAAGTTGCCCTCAGTATAGAGAAGTTGCTGAATGATGTACTGAACGGGCGTGAAATGCTTGTGCAGCTCACCGATATTCGTACCAAAGACAATGCACAGTATGTTCATGCGATGAATGTATGTTTGTTGTCTTCGGTCATCGGACTGAATATGGGACTCAATTATAATCAACTGAAGGACCTTGCTGTGGGGGCATTATTGCATGATATTGGCAAAGTGGGGGAACCTCCTGGCAGTGGTTCTGCTGCAAATTCTTCGCTGCATCATACATGGCGTGGATTCGAAGTGATTAAGAACAAACGGGAGTTCAGTCTGTTGGTCGCCCATACAGCCCTGCAACATCATGAGCATGTAGATGGTACAGGCATGCCGAGAGGGATCAAGGGAAGTGACATTCATCTGTTTGCGAGAATCGTTAGTGTGGCTAATATCTATGATAATCTCATTAATGGTTTATCCAAGGACAGTTTGATGCCACATGAGGCCTGTGAAGAGATGATGGCGTTGTCTGGTACAAAGCTGGATCGGGACATTCTGATTGAGTTCAACAAGAGTGTATCCGTGTATCCCAATGGTACAGCGGTACGACTGTCCACCAAAGAGACTGGAGTCATTGTGCGTCAACATCGGGGATTGCCCGGCAGACCTGTGATCAGGGTGGCACGCGGAAGTACGCGTTATTCTCTGGATGTGGTTGAAATCGATCTGGCTCAGCATACAACCGTTTTCATTGAAGCTGTCATGACGTAGCTTGTGTGCGGTTAAACTGGAAAATCCGTTTGCTCAAGGCGTGCGGAAATGCTATGATACTTTCAGGAAATCCGCTCTGTGTCAGGTTTGCAACATGTGTGTCGAACATCATGAAGTGACACGGATTATCAGGCTTTTTAGAATGCATACAGAGGTGTCTAAGAGATGGATATTGTTATACCGATTATTACATTGATTGTTGGTCTGGTCGGGGGATTTTTCATCGGGGTGTTCTACTTGCGTAAACAACTTGAGAAAATGCAAAGCAATCCGGACATGCTTCAGAAAATGGCGAAGCAAATGGGCTACAACCTGAATGGCAAGCAAATGCAGCGTGCCCAGCAGATGATGAAGAATCAGCAGCCAGGAGCGAAAATGCCTCAGCCGCAACAGCATCCTGCGCGTAAAAGTTCGGGCCGCCGAAAATAATAGCAGTGAAGTGAATAACTGCTTACCTTATTGTGGTTCGAAAGGAGGCGTTTGGCAGTGGCTGGCGTTAAAGATTATTTGAATTCAAAAGTATCCGACAATCGGGAGAAGATCGAGTATCATGTAGAGCAGATCCTGAAATTGATCGGAGAAGATAGTACACGTGAAGGGCTGCTTGAAACGCCTGCACGTGTGACCCGAATGTATGAAGAAATTTTTGGCGGATATGAAGTAGACCCGCGCGATGTGCTCGGTGTCACGTTTGACGAGAATCATGAAGAACTGGTTATCGTCAAGGATATTGTCTACTACAGTCAGTGTGAGCACCACATGGCGCCGTTCTTCGGCAAGGTACACATTGGGTATGTACCAAGTGGCAAGATCGTTGGTCTGAGCAAAATGGCTCGTCTGGTCGAAGCAGTAACACGTCGCCTTCAAGTGCAGGAACGTATTACTTCACAGATCGCTGACATTCTGACAGAGGCCGTTGAACCTCATGGTGTTATGGTCGTTGTGGAAGGCGAGCACTTGTGCATGTGTTCCCGCGGCGTGAAGAAACCTGGAAGCAAGACGGTTACGTCTGCTGTACGTGGTTCTTTCCGTGAGAATCCGGCACAACGTGCGGAGTTCTTGTCTTTGATGAAAGATTAAGATCAGGTATGTCCACTCGCTGGACAAGCCTGATGAGTAAGTTCCTTTGGTTTTGGAAGCAGCAGTTTCTAAGCCATAGGATGTGATATAAATAAGCCGTGTTCCCTGGGAACCGGCTTATTTATATATGCGTTGTCATTCCTATATACTGGATACATATGAATTCGTTAAGCCGGAGGTAATGGAACGATGAGTGTACCTTCCCATTCAGATCAACCGGTTCAGCCGGAAAAGGGACTACAGGCAGATCAGCAGGCTTCAATGCGTCTGCAAATCTGGGAGACACCACTCATGCGACAAGGTAGCAGTGTACTCGAAGCTTTTGCTTGGGAAGAAGTTATGTGCAGGCGGGTTGGGGCAGGGCATCTACCAGTTGCACATATATGGAGACACCCAGATGCCTTTGTAGCGGGTCTGCGTGACCGCAGGTTGCCACAGGCTGTAGAAGCGATGGAACAGATTAGAAGCCAAGGGACAGCGGTCTGTGTTCGGCCTTCCGGTGGAGCGGCAGTACCCTTGAACCCAGGGGTAGTTAATGTGTCGCTGATTCTGCCTAATCCCGGACATGCCATCAATATTCATGATGATTTCCGGGAAATGGCTTCGATTATTGCCGAGTCGCTAACGCCGTGGTCGAATCAGGCGCAAACTGGCGAGGTTCAAGGTGCTTTTTGCCCGGGAGATTATGATGTCAGTGTAGGTGGATTGAAATTCTGTGGTATTGCCCAGCGCAGGCAGGCAAAGGCGTATATCATTACGGCTTTTATCATCGTGGACGGTCAGGGTGATCAATTGGCAGCAGATGTGCGACAATTCTATCAGCATGCAGCAGGCGGGGCGAGTGAAGGATATCCCGATGTTCAGCCTGGCACGATGGCAAGTCTGAAAGAATTGGCAGGTGTACCTTCGGCTGCGGCATATACTGCGGCTTTGGTTCGGACACTGCGAGATCGCTATCCACTTGCGGAGACCAGCAGGGTGCTTAGCGTTGGCTCTGAAGAAGTACGCCTGACAGCTGAGCAGATGAAGCTGCGATACGATTAACACTTTTTACTAGGGCTTGGAATTGGTTAATAGAGATGATATGATGTGATTTCGGAAGGAGAGTGTTAGGATGGACACATTGAGATATACGTATTTATATGAGGTTGTATCAACAGGCGAAAAATCCGAGTTCAGCCAAATGGCAACAAGCAAGGAAGAGGCTGCTGCACTGATCGTTGCACGTATAGCCGATCTGGAGTTTACAGATGAGTCTGATATCAAGCTGGGCGATCTGATCTCCATTAGCAAACAGGTTGGCGACAACTATGTGGCGTGCGAGGGCTGTGCTTCTTAAGTGAACATTTAGAAATAGGAAGTCTCTCAAAATACAAGCAAGTCTCTTTTTACCGGAGGCTTGCTTTTTTGTCTACACCAAAAGAGATATCTTTCAGTCATTCGGCTGGAGATATCTCTTTTTTCTCTAATCCATCTAACCCCAAGCTTAATAAGGCGGCCACAACAACTTGCGTGCCGTTTCGTAACGCTCGGCAACAGCGGGCCAGTAGACAACGTTCCACCAATCCTCGATATACTTTTTGCGTTCATTCTGATGTTTCAGATAGTAGGCATGTTCCCACACATCCAGTGGCAGGAGCGGTACGATATCGGACTGGGACAGGTTCTGGTGTTTTTCCGCCTGCAAAATCTCCAAACGATGTGCTCTCGGGCTCCAGACAAGCATCGCCCAGCCACTGCCTTCCACCTTGTTCGCGGCTTCTGTGAATTGATTCTTAAACGCTTCATAACTTCCGAAATCCCGCTTGATCTGCTCTGCCAGCATACCGGAAGGTTTGCCGCCACCAGCAGGATTCATAATTGTCCAGAAGATCGTATGCAGGTAGTGGCCTGCCCCGTTGAAGGCAAGTTCACGTTCCCAATGTTTGATGAGTTCAAAGTTATTCTTTTTTCGCGATTCCGCCAGCTTTTTCTCTGCTACATTTAGTCCGTCCACATAAGATTGATGGTGTTTGTCATGATGGATACGCATCGTCAGCTCATCAATATGTGGCTCCAGCGCATTGTACGCATAGGGGAGAGGCGGCAGTGTGTGTCCTCCGATGGGAACCGGCTTCTCTTTTACGGGAGGTGCTGTAGAGCTGGGTGTGGCTTGTGTTGTTCCCGTAGAAGGCGGTTGAATGGTTGCGGATTGAATCTGAGCTGAAGCGGCAGGTGCATTTACATTCCCCTCTGGAGAAGTTGGAGCTTCTGAAGCTTGGCGATGGATGCTTCCTGACTCTGACGTATGCAACGCATTTTCCAGAAAAAGTGATGGCTCCGAATCCGTTTCGCGCAAGATGCCAGGTTGGCCAAGCGTATCCAATACGCCCAGAAAATACTCCGACTCGCGGATAAAATGCAGAATGAGTACTTTGGCAAGCGGAACAGCTTGCACAGCAGCACTTTGTTCCAGAAGAACATACAGCTGTTTGATGAACTCTCTCGATTGCTGCCGAGCTGCCAACACAAGTTGATCGATACAACGAACGATGTAGGGAGCAGGCGGATGGGTTCCAGGCAATAGTTGTTTTAAAAGCTGATTGGCTACTCGCTCACTGTTTGCAAAGGTAACCTCCCATTCCTCCAGTAGCTTGACGTAGGGGGGCTCCAGATCAGGAACCAGGGCACGAATGACGAGTGTATGTTCTTTCTCCTGCTCTTTCCAGAAACGGATTTCCTCCAATGTCCGCAGAGGCAGCAGGTGACCATATCCATACCAGTTCATCTATGTTGAACCTCCTTCAGATGAAATTCATTGCATGCAGACTGTCTGTTCATGCGTCCCAAGAGTATATTCCGATAGCCTGTTGTCCTATGAGTGCAAAAAAAAGAGCCCCTGAGGGCTCTGGAATCAACGAAAAATTCGGATGATTGAAATTTGGTTACTCTCCATTATTCGTGTTCTGCACATCGTCACTGCTTGTCTTCGTTACATGACTCAGGAAAGTTGAGACACGGCGCAGATATTCCTTCGGATGCTCCCGGAAGATCAACTCATGATGCGCATCCTGGACAATCCATACATCCGAGTACGGATTGGTCTGGTTGGCAGCGAGCTGCTCCGCAATTGGATAAGGCGCCTTCTCGTCCTCTGTACCATGGATGAAGAAAATCGGGAACGGATAATCTTCCTTTTTCACTTCCTGGTATGGAATCTGTTGCAGTCCGGTACCATTCAGAACAGGGAACAACAGCTTCATAATCTCGAGTGTAGGCTGACGCGGGAGATCGATCTGGTTATGAATGTTGTGGTACAGCGTATCCGGCTCAAGCAGGAACGCACTGTCCAGAATCATCGCATCGACTTCCTTCGTAATAAGTCCGGTTTGTAACGCTGTACCGGCACCCATCGAGAAACCCCAGACAACCAGTTCCTGTGCACCTCGCTGCTTGGCGAACTGGATGGCACCCAGCAATTGCTGTGACTCAGCTTTGCCACCTGTGGCTACAGCTTTGTTCACCTGTGAGGCGAAGCCATAATCGAACATGACCACGTTGAAACCGAGTTGATGGGCATAGTGGGCCAGGTCATACATAGGTACCCATGTTTCTTCACGATTGGCACCATAGCCGTGACTGAAAATAATCGTTTTGCTTGCAGCATTGTCAGCAGGTATATACCATCCCTGCATCGTCCGGCTGCCATCTGCTGCCGGGAACGTGATGTCTTCGTACTTCATGTTCTTGGCCTGCATTGGATTGGAGAAGACCGGCGCTACAGTAGGATTGGATAATACCCATGCGATGTAACCATGCAGTGCAATAAAACAAAACAGTAGAAAAAATACAACGGAGAGCAGCAACGCTACGATAATATGTTTGAACCGAATCAGCCTCGGTGATAGGGAAGAGGGCAGATCGGACACTTTTGTTTGCAGCGGGGCTTCGCTCTGGGATGTTGGATACATGAATGCCCCTCCTTTGAAGTTCAGTTGAAGATAACAACGACATGAAAAGAGAATTGCGTCGATTTCAGAGCCTGCTTCAGAGCGATATCTTAATGTAATATATCTTTATCGTATGTTCCCGTATAGTCAAAGTCAATTGATTGAGGGCATTTGTTACGCAATTGTTATATAGTTCTTAAGATATATGGGTAACATTACCTTAGTGTGTAAATTACAGGGGATTAAGTCTTATAAAAAGGAAAAATTTACACGTTGGTCTATTTTGATTTTGGCTCTTTTTGGTTTACAGATGAGACCGTTTCTCATATAATTTATGTAACCAAGTTTCATGTGATGAAACATGAGGAGGGCATTATGCCATGGAAGATCGCAAGTTAACCGTCCGGGCTGTGGAACGGGCGCTGGATATATTATTATGTTTTACCACACGCAGTGATCTGGGACTCACCGAAATTGCCAGCCAGATCGGCCTGCACAAAAGTACAGTCCACCGTTTGATGGCTACGCTGGAGGATCGAGGGTTCGTGATCCGCGATGCAGCAACAGAGAAGTACCGACTTGGCATCCGAATCTGGGAGCTGTCAGCTCATATGTCCCGCAGTGATGATCCCGCTATACTGCTGTTACCTGCGATGGAGCGACTGAGAGATCGATTGGGAGAGACCGTGAGTCTGTACCTGCGTGATGGAAGTGAACGGATTCGGATTCAGGCTGTACAAAGTGATCAGGCGATCCGCCGAGTCGCTCCCGTTGGTGTTAGACTCCCGCTGTCTGTGGGGGCTTCCAGCAAAGTTTTGATGGCGTTTGCCACGGACGAGGATCGTGAAGAACTGATGAACGGGCCGGAATGGCCGGTGTTTATTGATCCGGCGGTGTACTTGGCGCAAATGGGAGATATCCGGGATAACGGATATGCGACGAGTTATGAGGAACGTGAGCCGGGAGCTGCCGCGGTATCTGTACCGATTATGGATCGCAGAGGCAATATCGCAGCTGCCCTCTCGGTCTCGGGACCTGTCAGTCGACTTTCGCAGGAGACATTGCATGAATACGCACCTGTGTTGAAGGATGCTGCTACGCAAATGGGGCTCATGTTATCCTGATGTTGATGTAAGTTTTTTCTCCAATTGAGTTGGTGTTCTGGAATATAAAGGTTGTTTTTATGTTCCGGTTGCGCTACTCTGTAATGGACGGCCCAACGGGGCCAGCTTCATTGAATATGAACGGCGGCCTATGTAAGCCGCAACTTATTAACGTTACTGGGGGAGTCCGAATTGTCCGGACTGAGACGGAATCGCATGAGATTCCGGACCCTTTGCACCTGATCTGGATCATACCAGCGTAGGGAAGTAATCGGCGATATGACCACAACCACCACATGATGTGACCCTTGTAGGGCTCCGTTAAGGAGCTGCATGAAGGTGCATTATTGGTGATGGACATAAAAGTCGGTTCCTTCGGGGACCGGCTTTTTTATATACAGGGAACGGGCGATATAGCGCGGATTTTATGGGCTTCTTTTTCGATAACCTGCGGAAGTGGGCTTGGATGAATAGAGAACGCACCATAGATCATCCAAGATCTGTGGCAGCCTCCGTCTGTTGTTAACTGTACATGAAAAGTGTCTTCCCTGGTCTGGTGTAGGATCGCTCTTTCTTCTCTGCATTGCGCATGATTTGGAACAGGTACGTAACCAAGCTAATGATGATACCAACCAAACAAGCGACGAACACTGAGGAGGAGACAAGCGAACATGAGTACAGGAAATCAAACGGGACAACAAGCGACGGAGCGGGGACATAACGATCAGCAGGTGGAAAAAGAAACAGGAGCGGCCGGACGGGTTCAGCCCTTTCCCGGTAGCCGCAAAGTCTACATTCAGGGCTCACGGCCGGACATTGCTGTACCGGAGCGTGAGATAGCCCTTCATGACACGAATACTCCCCAAGGGGTGGAGCATAACGAACCGCTGCGTGTCTACGATACGAGCGGCCCCATGACCGATCCCGCATTTCATGCGGATATCCGCGCAGGTCTGCCAGCCCTGCGCACCCGCTGGATCACAGAGCGTGGCGATGTTGAAGCTTATCAGGGCCGTACAGTTAAACCGGAGGATAACGGACTAAAGCCCGGAGGGAAGAGAGCCGGCGCTGAAGAGTACCCCGGATTACGTGGCAAACCGCTGCGGGCACAGCCAGGACGCTGTGTGACTCAGATGCATTATGCGAGGCAGGGAGTCATTACGGCAGAGATGGAGTTCGCCGCTATTCGTGAAGGCGTGGAGCCGGAATTTGTGAGACAGGAGCTGGCGAGTGGACGGGCCATTCTGCCATCCAACATCAATCACCCGGAGAGTGAGCCGATGTTGATCGGTCGTCATTTTCACGTGAAGATCAATGCCAACATAGGTAACTCTGCTGTATCTTCTTCCATTGAGGAAGAGGTGGAGAAGATGACCTGGGCGGTACGATGGGGATCGGATACGGTGATGGATCTGTCCACAGGCAAAAACATTCATACCACCCGGGAATGGATTATCCGCAATTCACCTGTGCCGATTGGTACGGTGCCACTGTATCAGGCGCTGGAGAAGGTGAATGGCGAAGCGGAAGCGCTGACCTGGGAGTTGTACCGTGACACACTCATTGAGCAGGCAGAGCAGGGCGTGGACTACTTTACGATTCATGCAGGTGTACTGCTGCGTTATATCCCCATGACCGCCAAGCGAATGACAGGTATTGTGTCTAGGGGTGGTTCCATTATGGCAGCATGGTGCCTTGCGCATCATCAGGAGAATTTTTTGTACACCCATTTTGAAGAAATCTGCGAGATTATGAAAAGGTATGATGTGGCGTTCTCACTGGGAGATGGACTTCGTCCAGGCAGTATCTACGATGCGAATGACGAAGCTCAGATGGCGGAACTGGCCACGCTTGGGGAACTGACGCAGATTGCATGGAAGCATGATGTGCAGGTGATGATCGAAGGCCCGGGTCATGTGCCGATGCATAAGATCAAGGAGAATGTGGACTTGCAGATGGAGATATGTAAAGAGGCACCGTTCTATACGCTGGGGCCGCTGACGACCGACATTGCCCCGGGTTACGATCACATCACATCCGCCATTGGTGCGGCCATGATTGGCTGGTTCGGCACGTCCATGCTCTGTTATGTTACGCCAAAAGAACATTTGGGCCTGCCCAACAAGGATGATGTGCGGGAAGGGGTCATCGCCTACAAGATCGCAGCTCATGCCGCCGATCTGGCGAAAGGCCATCCACGTGCCCAGCGCCGCGATGACGCATTGTCCAAAGCGCGGTTCGAGTTCCGCTGGCGTGACCAGTTTAACCTGTCACTGGACCCGGAACGTGCGCTGGCCTACCATGATGAGACGCTACCGGCAGAAGGGGCCAAAGAAGCTCATTTCTGCTCCATGTGTGGACCAAAGTTCTGTAGCATGCGCATCACGCAGGACATTCGTGCCTTTGCCGCTGATAAAGGATTGTCTGAGAATGAGGCTGTAGCTGCCGGGATGCAGGAAAAGGCCGAGGAATATCGGACACGCTCCTAGGCGCCGATACAGCGCAAGCTGGGCAGTCTGACATCGTTTGAAGGTGAGAATACTGCTATCATGTCGTCTTCTTCATCTTATTGATCAGCTTCCTGATACTTTTTATCAGCATTATGGTTGATTGTCTAGCAGATGTTTAATAAAATGAATGTAAGTAAACACCAATAAGAGTAGCCAGGCCAATGGCTACTCCTGCACAGCATTTGCGGTGGGTATTCCTCCGAGTGCAGCAAGTTCAGATGAAGTGACCCGTCAGGCCGTCAACCTGTGGCGGGTCACTTCTTTTTACGATCGATGTATGTCAGGAGCGCAATAATTAACATCGCGAACACGATTACGTCGTTAAAAGAGAAGTTCATAGGATCACCTCCCACTGGAGGCAAGCCTATTTCCCACCACAAATTGGCTGTACAAAGTGATTATACCATTTGAAATGCTCTTGTTCGAGAGCATTTTTATTTTGCAGAAGGAGTCGATATAGTAGTTTTCACATGTTTTTAGTGATTGTAATATTTCACTCCAAATCAGCAGCTACTGTCGAGCCAGTTCCAAATTCTTCTCCAAATACGCCGCAAGCAATGCTAGCGGACTATGGATCGGAATACCGCGATCTACTGTAACCTGTGCAGCAGCGGGAGCCATAGACAGTTGGGCCGCCACTACCGCTTTACCCGGGTACTGCTCAGCAATCTGCTGTAAGCCTTCTCGTACCGCTTCGAGATACCCTTGCTGATCTCCACGCATAATCAACTCAAATGTCCCAGGGATGCACACCGCTTCCGTCTGAGAGGTCTTGGCAACGTGTAGTTGCCCATTCTCATCCTCTTGCTGTAATGCCTGATTCAACCGTGCCATCGTTCCTTCAATAGTTGCCGGGTTGGTGAATGATATTATGTAATCTCCTGGTACTCGCCGCATCTCCTGCAATAACGGATCATCTATGCCGATCACAGGCACAGGGACCTGTATGGCTTCCTGCTCCAATACTGTCGCAAACAGGGTACACGTGACCAGAATGGCATCGGCATGACACTCAGCGATCCATTGGAGCGTCTGGGCTACCTTCTCGTGAATGACGACCGCGGAAAAGTCAGCGTCATGTTTAAGACGGTCCAGACCTGGATCGACGTAATGGACCAATTCAACTTCATAAGGAGCAAGCGTCTCTTCAATTAAGGCGATGTTGGAATAATGAGCGTGAAAACAACCAATGGTGGTCATGTGCTAAGTCCCCTTTTACAGTTCGTATATGTCATGGATCTTTTAGATATTTAAACCATTATAGAAACATGCCTGAGAACTGTACAGTCGTTTATTGCTCAACGCCAATAACCGCCCTGCCGCCAAGCAGCGGAAAGACGGTTGATAACCTGACTCGACTAGGGTCGGTCCGGTGTCCATTTTTATCTAAGGGAAGGAGAAGCATTTTTCTTCGCCATTTTTTGTTGCAGAATTTCATGAAAGGATAGACCTTGAGTGTTCTCATTCTCCTTTTTAGGAGCAGTGGTCGCCGTGTTGCGCGGATATTGGTGATGGTACGGGATCATTTGCTGAATAGGCATGCGGATCATCTTGGTTCCTCCTTTGATGCGTTTTTTATGAATTATGTATTTCGACTGGTTACCATGCCAGGTGCGCATATAGGTACATGTGACTTGTTAGACGAAATAAAAGAGTTTAAAGCGTAATTCCAACTTGGATTGTAGTGATTTTACCCGGTTTTAAGGAGATGTAAACGTTTTTAGGGAAATTCAGGAGTAAAGGACCTAATATGAAAGGTTTGATATGGGAGGATCGAATCGGTTGTTATGTGAATAGTCCCAATTTTAAGGAAGTCAATGGTACCCGTATATGAGGCATATTATCTGGTTAAATGATGCAAAGCATGCTAACTAACTTGGTACCATGGTCGGGTTGTTTAGGGGGTAATGTAGTTCCGGATATAAAAAAACTGCCGAGCGAACCCGGCAGCTTACGTGATATGAAGAAGGATGCGATGAAACTTTGATTCTGTCTGAGGTGGTATCGTGTTGGCTTTATCTACTTTGGCGAACAGCGATGTATATATCCACTTGTACACTTTCGGGATTCAGGCTGCGTTCATCATACAATTCAAAATCCCCAGTGAACGTACGATCGCTTTGTTTATCCCATGCCCACACGGCTCCCCAAGCTTCGCCAACAACCTCTGCCATCGGTCCTTTTCTGGAAGTGAATATGGCGTAAGTTGCAGGAGGGAGTAAAATGTCGTCCAATCCCTCAGGCAACGATTCGTTCGGACTGACCTCATGCCCTACCAGTATGGTGTATTCTCCGGTTATGCCATCGGTGTAATCCGTGTAACAGCCATAGCGAACAACTTCAGGTGCAGGTAGGTGCTCTGAGGCAAAATAATTGTTCCAGAGTCCCTGAATACAGCCTTGGCCACTGATTTCAATGGCGTTGGTTGTGCGGGCGGATACGCCGGCAAGACGTTTGCCGGGGAGCGTGACATAACGAACGGGCTGGGCAGAGAACGAATGATCCGTTGTTACCTGACCAGGATTAGCAGAAGCAGTAGAGGTTTCAGTGAGAGATTCTGCATGCTGATCCGTTGTATTCGTGCGCCAACGTTTCAAAAAAGGAAGCTGGTTACGTAGCATCGAACGAGCGGATTCCTCATCCATGCCTTCGTCCTTCAGAATGGCAGTGCACATCTCCGTCATGCCTTCAAGTGACATACCGGGCTGCTCAAACTTGCCCTCTTTGTAACAATAGATACAGTACTCACGGGTTGTGCTTCCATCTGCTTCCGTTCCGAATTGGGCAGGGGTTGTGAGCGGCATGCCGCAGCTTTGACATACAGTGACGTTCATGATTAGTTCCTCCTCATATATGTACAGATTGAATATATCTGAAGTATACGGGGAGGAACTGGACAGCTGTCTGTCAGGTTTGAGTCGGAGGTATATAATTTTGTACAATTTGCTCCGCGATACGGCAGATTTCATCCCGAATATGCTGAGGTTCCAATACTTCAACGTCCGCGCCGAAGCCCAGGATGAATCCATATAACCAGCCATCCTCTGGAAAAGCAACCTGGCTGATGTAATACCCAGTCCCATCAGGCATGACGTTCTCGATCCCAAACCATTCTTCCGCAATATGACGGACGCGAGCATGGAATTTCAAGGTTAACCTAGCTTGATTGTCCGGACGGCTCCATTCCTGTTGCCAGGGTCTGTGCTGTGGGTTGATGACTTTACGCTCGAAGTGCTCATTAGCAAGCGTGACATCTTGCATGCGCACAAGCTTGAACATGCGAAATTGATTCCGCTCGTGACAAAAAGCATACAGGTACCAGGAATGCTTCTTGAGTACGATGGTATGAGGGTCGGCAGTTCGGTGAGTATGGATACCTTCCGCACTGCAGTAGGTAAAGGTTACGGGGCGTAATTGATCCATACCCTGTTCGATAAGTTCAAGCTTGATTTTCAGTGCTTCGGGATGCGTCCAGGTTGAATAATCCACGATGAATCGATTGGTATTGGCCTGAAAATCGTCATTTTTGGATTCAGGTACGATACTGCTGAGTTTTTCGACCAGAAGCTCTCGCGCAGCATTAGCATGGGAAGTGGATACACTGCGCAGTGCAGTGACGATGGAGGCGAGGTCCTTGTCTGTTAATACGTTTCGATCCAGCCGGTAGCCTTCAGCCAGGCCAATCCCGCCGCTTGCCCCCTGATACGTCACCACGGGGATGCCTGCTTGACCCAATGTATCGATGTCCCGATAGATGGTCCGGATTGATA
The DNA here is from genome assembly GCF_037981725.1 of Paenibacillus sp. FSL H3-0457. Taxonomy (NCBI): domain Bacteria; kingdom Bacillati; phylum Bacillota; class Bacilli; order Caryophanales; family Paenibacillaceae; genus Paenibacillus; species Paenibacillus sp. FSL H3-0457. Next base: position 765,357 of record NZ_CP150283.1, read on the forward strand.
CTTCGAACATATCTGCCAAGTCTTTGGCTTGTACCCGTCCACGATTGATTAGCAACACCACGATGGCTAATAAACGCTCCAGTTTCATATGTATGGATTCCTTTCATTGGTTTATCTGTTGGATTCAAATATGTTATATTGTTGAGCATCACACATAGGAGTGGAATAAGCAATGAAGCGAATTACGATTCTGATCGCAGACGATGAAGTTGAGATCGCTGATCTGGTTGCTTTACATTTACAAAAAGAAGGATATCACACCATTAAGGCCTTTGATGGGAAGGCGGCGGTTCAAGCTATTCAGACCCAAGCGATAGATTTGGCGATTCTGGACATTATGATGCCTGGCATGGATGGGTATGAGGTGACCCGTAAAATTCGGGAGCAGCATCATTTGCCGATCATTTTCCTGAGTGCCAAAACATCAGATATGGACAAAATTACGGGACTTGTGATGGGTGCGGACGATTATATGACCAAACCGTTTAATCCGATGGAGCTTGTTGCCCGGGTTAACTCCCAGTTACGTCGTTCGCTGCAATTCAGCCAGTCTGCGCCTGTGCAGAGGTCCATTCTGGAGAAGGGTGGGCTCATCATCACGCCAGATCAACATCGCGTTACACTCTACGGCAAACCAGTGGAACTAACACCGAAAGAGTTTGACATTTTGTATCTGCTCGCGAGCCACCCCAAGCAGGTGTTCAGTGCAGAAAATATTTTTGAACAGGTCTGGGGAGAAGCCTATTACGAGAGTGGGAATACCGTGATGGTCCACATTCGGACCCTGCGCAAAAAGCTAGGGGAAGATGTGAACAAGAACAAGTTTATCAAAACCATCTGGGGTGTGGGGTACACGTTTAATGACTAAACGAAGAAGTTTTCGTACAACCATGATTATGTTGCTAGGGTTAAGCATGCTTGCCTCTGGTGCAATTACCTATGGGATTTACAAGCTTATGCAAGCCTATTATTCGGGTGTCCGTGCAGAAGATCAGCTCGCTGAATATCGTCATTTTATGAGAAGTATCGGGGATATCTATTTCTTTCTGATTTTATTTATCCCACTCGCCATTCTATTTTTCTTCTGGTTTACCAAACCCTACGCGACGTATTTCAAGGATATTTCTACAGGGATCAGGCATTTGGCCAACGGTGACTTTCAGCATCGTGTGCAGATCTCCTCGAAGGACGAGTTAGGTACGATTGCGGAAGATGTGAACCTGGCAAGTGAGAAGTTAAAGGAAGCAGTAGAACGAGGGGATTTTGCTGAAAATAGTAAGGACCAGCTTGTTGTCAATCTGGCGCATGACCTGCGAACACCGCTGACGTCTGTGCTTGGATATTTGGATCTGCTCATGAAGGATGATCAGCTAACGGAGGAGCAGGTACGGCACTTTACGTCGATTGCATTCACCAAATCACAGCGTCTGGAGAAGCTGATTGATGATTTGTTCGAAATTACCCGTATGAATTATGGCATGCTGCCTATAAACAAGACACAGCTGGATCTTAGCGAGCTGCTGAAGCAGATGAACGAAGAGCTCTATCCTGTATTTGAAAAGAACCAACTAGTCGCCCGACTAAAAATAGACACTGACCTTACGGTCTCCGGTGATGGCGAGCTACTGGCTCGTGTGTTCGAGAATCTGCTAATTAACGCTGCACGGCATGGCAAGGATGGCATGTACGTAGATATTAATGGATATCGGGATGCAGAACAGGTCATCATTCAGGTAATTAACTATGGTGGACATATTCGTCCAGAGGAATTGCCACATATCTTTGATATGTATTACACCGGAGATCGTGCCAGGACCCCTCAGGAGGGTGGGACAGGCCTTGGACTGTTTATCGCTCGTAATATTGTGGAGCAGCATGACGGTATGATCTCGGCTCAGAGCGACGTGGTACGGACGTTATTCGAGGTTCGTTTGCCCGTCTTCCAGTAAGGTTGACGTCAAAATTTAAGAAAAACTTTAAAATTGCCCTGCTTTTTCTTTAACTTGTGTTGTCTATCCTTGATGTATGAGGTAAAAGGAGGAACAAGCATGAAGAAGTGGGGCTTTTTGATATGTATTATTTTGATCGGATATATAGTTACGCAATCACCGGGATGGATTCAGCAGAAGGATGAGTTGCCCATCGAGATTCAGAATACGCGTGAAAATCCCGCAGGTTATACCGTATCCGTCACCGGAAACATTCAGGATCAGGTACATAAGGGCAATTTGTTACTGGTTGATAAGCAATACCCCGTTCACCCGGAAGGAGTTAAATCCGATATTGTATATGTGGCACATGAGGATGATCTGCTTCGTGGATATGGGATACTGGATCAGAAAATCATGTTATCACGACAGGTGGCGCAGGAGTTTCAGAAGATGGTTGAAGCAGCAGGCGAAGAGGGAGTCAGATATTTTCTCGTCAGCAGTGGGTACAGGGACTTTGAAAAGCAGGACGAGTTATATCGGGAAAAGGGTTCAGATTATGCGCTTCCTGCGGGACACAGTGAGCACAATCTTGGGTTATCCCTGGATATCGGCTCGAGCTTGGCTGCCATGAATGAAGCACCAGAGGGTGCTTGGCTGGAGAAGAATGCATGGAAATACGGATTTATTTTACGTTACCCAAAGGATAAAGTGCGCATCACCGGTATTCAGTATGAACCATGGCACTTTCGATATGTAGGGCTACCGCACAGTGCTGTCATGTATAAGAATAATCTGGTGCTTGAAGAGTATCTCGATATGCTTAAAGAGAAAGAGAACATTACTGTGGAAGTAGAGGGTGAGCAGTATCATATCCGCTATTATCGGGCCACCCGAGACACAACCGTTTACATACCTGAGCAAGGACAAACTGAAATATCGGGTGATAACATGGATGGTGTCATTGTCACCGTAAAGAAATAACAGGGCAACACAAAGGAGGCGAAACAACATGAAGCACAACAACCAGAAGAAAAGCAAACATTACATCCTTTGGATTGCCGTTTTCATTATCTATTTATATCTGCTGACTAAGCTGATCCTGTTCAAAGGAAGCCCGGTCGATTTTGGCATCGTGAAGGATCGACTGATGGCGTTCTTGCAACAACCGGATCTGATCCATACGCGAACCGTGAACCTGACACCATTCAAGGAAATCTCACGAGACTGGAACAGCCTGTCATTGCATCGTCCGGGTACAGCAATCCATCTGGTAGGTAATATATTGGCCTTTATCCCACTGGGCATCTTCATTCCTGTGTTGACGGGCAACAAGTTATTCTCTGGAGTAAAGGTACTTCTGCTGTCTCTGCTGCTCAGTCTGGGCTATGAAGTGACACAGTTAGTGACTGGTATGGGCATATTTGATGTGGATGATTTGATGCTTAATACACTCGGCGGCTTCATTGGATATATTGTTTTCACTATGGCTATGGGTCTGAAAAAGGTGTTGGTGGGAGGAGAATCCCGCGTGACGACGAAAAAGTTAAATTCTAAGGAAAGTCACGTGTAAGGAGGGGAAGAACTTGATTATAATGGCTGTACTGTTCATTAGCGTAGGGCTAATATTTCTCGTGTATCCACACAAGGTAACGGATGCTTCGGAAAAACAGATTGCGGAGCGAGTAATCATGTCTAGATGGGTTGGCGGCTCGTTAATTGCTCTGTCGTGTTTGTTTCTGATCATGGGCACGATTCAACTGTTAGATCAAGCCTCACATCACATTGGGCATTAGAAGGCAGCTGGCCTTGAAGCAACGGAGAATACACACATACTGAAACCACAGCTCCCCGTAACGTGCAGAGTGCACTTTACGAGGAGTTTTTTAGTGTTTCATAAGGTATCGAATTTAGCATAGGACCAGTGAACTTTGCGAGTAACATCGCAAATGAGGTAGAGTAGAGAGGATGCGTTAGTACCTATTCCTTACAAAAAAAGGAGGACATACATTGTATTCATTAGCTAAAGAACTAGCAGGAACCATGAAAGCTATTATGCAAATTGAAACCGAAATTGCAGAAGCTAAGATTGATCAACAGGCTGAAGAGATCATACTTGGTATGGAAGAGAGAAGATCAGCTTTAATAAATAGTGTCACACGTGATGAATTAATGGTCATCCAAACAGTGATGAACGTAGGAAGGTCAGAAAGAGGGTATCGTTATCATTTTAATTCGGAAGACGTTGAGATTATTAACCTTCCCATTGAGTTAAACGAGCATGAGTTGATGCAGAAATATTCCTACTATTTGATACATAAGACCAAAGAGGAATTAGCATATGGAATTGAATATCATACGCTTGTCTCATCATTTCTAAAAGAAGGTATAGAGATCTTAAAACTCTAGACCGTTACGCGACATACTAATAGGAGGTCTGCAAGATGATAATGAAAATTTCGTATTATACGCCAGATGGATTCTACTATTATGTCCCCGATCAATATGCAGAGAAGATGGAAGAGTGGAGAATCGAATTTTCAGATTTTTTGCAGAGTATAGAGGGGAAACATCCATTCACAGAATACATGGAGTCCATTAATTATGAGGGTGAGCTGGAATATGCCGTTTTTGTAAGATGCTACGGAGGAGATGAGTTTGTAGACTGGATTAACGTAGAGAAATTAAACTGCAGAGGTATATATCGTATAGCTGAGCCACCTGATGATTCGGAAGTTGGCTTGAAGATTGATTTTTAAACATATTCCTATTATAAAAAACAAAGCCAAAAAAGCTCCTCGCCACGTGCTGATTGCACGTGGCAGGGAGCTTTTCTGTATAACTTCATCACATTAATGATTTATATCATTAAGCTTTTTTCATCATTTGACGCAATACAGTTTGCAGGATACCGCCGTTATGGTAGTAATCCACGTCAACCATGCTGTCCAGACGAGCGATGACAGGGAATTCGAACTGTGTACCGTCTTCACGAGTTACGGTAACTTTCAACTCTTGTCCTGGCTTCACATCATTGCTGAGGCCAGTAATGTCATACGTTTCACGTCCGTTCAGACCAAGGCTGGACCAGCCGTGACCTTCCTGGAATTGCAATGGCATTACGCCCATGCCGACCAGGTTACTACGGTGAATACGCTCGAAGCTTTCTGCGATAACGGCTTTGACGCCGAGCAAGAATGTTCCTTTTGCCGCCCAGTCACGGGAGCTTCCTGTACCATACTCTTTACCTGCGATAACGATCAGGTTCTGTCCTTCATCCTGATACTTCATGGAAGCATCGTAGATGGACATTTCCTCGTCCGTTGGCAGGTACTTCGTGATACCGCCTTCTGTACCAGGAGCCACCTGATTACGAATACGAATGTTGGCAAACGTACCACGCATCATGACTTCATGGTTACCACGGCGTGAACCGTAGGAGTTGAAGTCTTTGCGCTCTACGCCATGTTCTTTCAGGTACAGTCCAGCCGGGCTGGATGGTGCAATATTACCTGCTGGCGAGATGTGATCCGTTGTTACGGAATCCGCAAGCAATGCCATAACGCGTGCAGAACGGATATCTGCGATATCGTTCAACTTGTCGCCAAGCTCCTGGAAGAACGGAGGATTCTGAATGTACGTGGAGTTCGGATCCCACTCGTACAGTTCACCTTCCGGTACAGAAATTGAATTCCAACGCTCATTGGCTGTAAATACATTCTCGTACTTGTTGCGGAACATCTGAGCGTTCAGGGAACTAGCGATAGTATCCTTGATTTCCTCGGAGGTAGGCCAGAGGTCTTTCAGGAATACAGGCTCATTGTTCGTATCATAACCGATTGGATCGGTTTCAAAGTCAATATTTACGGTACCCGCAAGTGCATATGCCACAACGAGTGGTGGTGATGCCAGGTAGTTGGCTTTAACCTGTGCGTGTACACGGCCTTCGAAGTTACGGTTACCGGACAATACAGCCGCTACGGTCATATCGTTCTCAGCAATAGCTTCACTCACTTCGTCCGGCAGTGGGCCGGAGTTACCGATACATGTTGCACAACCGTAGCCCGCAACGTTGAATCCGAGTTTGTCGAGATACGTGATCAGACCTGCTTTTTCCAGGTACTCGGTAACCACAAGGGAACCTGGTGTCAGACTGCTTTTCACATATCCTGGTTTGGTCAGGCCGCGTTCAACTGCTTTTTTCGCCAGTAGTCCCGCTCCAACCATAACACTTGGATTCGAAGTGTTCGTACAACTTGTGATCGCCGCGATTACAACAGCGCCTGCCTTCAGTTCACTGTTGGAACCGTCCGGATGCTTCACAGGTACGGATTGTTCGATTTTCTCATCGCTCAGACCGTAGCCGCCTTTATCTACAGGTGTGCGAATGATGCTGTTGAAGCTTTCTTTCATTTGTGTCAGCTCGATGCGATCTTGTGGACGTTTTGGTCCTGCAAGACTTGGTACAACAGAGCCGAGATCCAGTTCAATCACATCTGTGAATTCAGGATCAACGGTGCTTGAAGTACGGAACATGCCTTGAGCTTTGTAATAAGCTTCAACCAATTCTACCTGCTCGTCAGGACGGCCAGTGTTACGCAGATAGTTCAACGTTTCACTATCAACAGGGAAGAAACCGATCGTTGCGCCATATTCTGGTGCCATGTTGGCTACTGTTGCACGGTCAGCCAGACCGATGTTGGCAAGACCTGGTCCGTAGAACTCTACGAATTTACCAACAACGCCTTTTTTACGAAGCAATTGGGTAACAGTTAGTGCCAGATCCGTTGCTGTTGCGCCTTCGCTCAGGCTGCCTGTCAGTTTGAAACCGATAACGTCTGGTGTTACAAAATAAAGCGGTTGGCCCAGCATACCTGCCTCAGCCTCAATACCACCAACACCCCAACCAACAACACCAAGTCCGTTGATCATGGTGGTGTGGGAGTCTGTACCTACGAGGGAATCCGGGAATACAACGGTTTCGCCGTCCACGGTTTTTGTTGCTGCCACGGAAGCCAGATACTCCAGGTTAACCTGGTGAACGATCCCTGTGGATGGTGGAACTGCACGGAAGTTGTTGAATGCCGTTTGCGCCCAACGCAAGAAGCGGTAACGCTCTTCATTACGCTCAAACTCAACTTTGATATTGTAATCAAGTGCATCGTTGGTACCAAAAGCATCAACCATAACGGAGTGGTCGATAACGAGATCGACCGGTACGAGCGGGTTGATCTGTTTTGGATCGCCACCTGCTTTTTTCACAGTATCACGCATTGCAGCGAGGTCAACGACAACCGGTACACCGGTGAAATCCTGCAGAACGATACGTGCAGGGATGAATGGGATTTCCTTGTTATTGTCACGGCCATCTGCCCAGCCGGTCAGTTGTTTTACGTGTTCTTCGGTGATAGCACGTCCGTCGAATTGACGAATTGCTGCTTCAAGCAACACTTTAATGGAGAAAGGAAGCCTGGAAAGATCGCCGTGGCCGTTTTCCTGAAGAGCATCGAGACTGTAGTAGCGGTAAGACTTGCCTCCAACCTCAAGACTGCGAGCGGCGGAGAAATGATTCTTTGCTGACATACATGTACCTCCTTGGGATGTGTCGGTGAGATGAAGAAAACGTTCATTTAGGTGAAGAACAGGCCTTCATCGTTCCGTGTTCTTGTTCGTTAGTTTCATCAGATGAAACGTAATTTCATAATCATAACTTTAGTTTTAAGTATACCGTTTTCACCTCCGTACGTAAAGGTCTTTTTGCCTGATCAAGCAAGCTTTTGGACCGATGAAGGCGTTTTCGTGAAGCGAGCAGGAATAAGATATCTTGTGTACCTGTATTTGCCGAATTTCGGATCTCCCTCCTGAGCCGTGTACATACAACCGAAGACCCTTTCATATGAATAGTAGGAGTTTATATACGCAATGAAATATTCCAAACAGAACTCATGCCAAAGGGGGACATAGGCTTGGAACGGGAATGGAAGAGTGCCTTATATACTTACGTGAACCAGTACAATCGCTGTGAGATCGACTACCGTCCACAGACCAGCGAACGGATCGTTACCGATCCTGACTTCGTGGTGGAACGGGGAGAGCGTATGGCAAGGCTGGACGAATGGTATCGTAAGCGGCGCGCCGTGCCTCTTCGCAGCGAGACCAGCGCCAAGCTTGTGCGCACGCTTATGGATGGCCAGGAAGAAGCGGTGGTGGATGTACAATTGTACAGCAGACTGTTCTACGAGAAGAGCGGGATCACCCACCGGGAGGACCGGATTGAGCGGGAGCGGTTAACCTTTCTGCGGCAGAGTGGTGGATGGATCATTGGACGGGTCGAGCGAGAAGTGCCAGAGCGTCGCCCTGCTGGGGAAGGACGTCCGTTTCAACAAGCTGATTTTGTACAGGCGATGAATCGGCCGCTGCTGAATCGGGAAGTGTTGGGTCAAGGAAGAAGCTCACGGCAACAGTCATATCGAAGAGATCTGGCGGTTGCCTATGCAGATCGGTGGTGGAATGCGGGGAATCCGGCATTTGAGGAATTTGATGTGGATTGTACCAATTACGTGTCCCAATGTCTCTTTGCAGGGGGCGCACCCATCCACTATACTGGTAGAAGAGAAGCTGGCTGGTGGTATAAAGGGTATGTGAACGGCTCCGAAATGTGGAGTTACAGTTGGGCAGTTTCCAACAGTCTGGAGCGTTATTTGTCAGGCAGCAGCTGGGGTCTGACCGCGACAGAAGTGGAGCGTCCTGAGCAGCTGATGCTCGGCGATGTTATTCTCTACGATTGGGATGGAGATGGACGATTTCAGCACAGCACCGTTGTGACCGCGTTTGATGCGGGCGGTATGCCGCTTGTTAACGCACATACGGTTAGCAGCCGTCACCGCTTTTGGGATTACCGGGATTCTTACGCTTGGACGGAGCGGACGGTATACCGGCTTTTTCATATTGCAGATGAGTTTTGATGACGAAAGATTTTCGGGATGCGGTGACGCAGACATCCAGTTCCGTGTAAAATAAGACCAGATAATGCAAGCAGAATAACAAGGGTGCTGAGCATGCAAACATGACAGCATCAGGCACAGATAATCGGAGGGTACACATGAGTATGGATAAATTAAAAGTAGGCGTCGTGTACGGCGGAAAATCGGGCGAGCATGAGGTGTCGCTGCAAACGGCGTTTGCTGTAACAAACGCATTTGATTATGAAAAGTATGAACTGGTTCCTTTTCATATCTCCAAGCAGGGGACGTGGAAAAAAGGACCTGTCATGCATGCGCCGTTCGCGCAGATTGAAGACTTGAAGCTGGAGCAATCGGCAGGCGGAACGCAGGATGCGCTGAACGCACTGTTTGGCCGTTTGTATGGCGGAGCAGAAGCGCTGGACGTGATGTTCCCTCTGCTGCATGGTACGTTTGGAGAGGATGGTACCATTCAGGGCATGTTTGAGATGGCGGATATGCCATATGTAGGTGCAGGTGTACTGGCTTCTGCTGGCGGCATGGACAAAGTGGTCATGAAAAAGCTGTTTGCACAGGCTGGCATTGACCAATGTGCCTTTACGTATTTTAACGCGACACAATGGAAGCAGACAGAGCACGAAATGATCGTACAGGTCGAAGATCAGCTGGGGTATCCTTGTTTTATCAAACCGGCAAATCTGGGCTCCAGTGTAGGCATCTCCAAAGCACGTAACCGCGATGAGTTGAAGACAGCTGTCGAGTTTGCACTTCGGTATGACACGAAGGTTGTCATTGAGGAGTTCGTTGAAGCACGCGAGGTTGAAGTCAGCGTCCTCGGCAATGACGAGCCCATGGCTTCCGTTCCAGGTGAGATCGTATCCTCCGGTGAGTATTATGACTATGCAGCTAAGTATATTGATGGTCAATCACAGATGCTGATTCCAGCTCCACTGGACCCAGAGGCCGCAGATCGCATTCGCGAGGCAGCTTTGCAGGCGTTCCGTGCGATTGAAGGTAACGGTATTTCACGTGCCGACTTCTTCATTCGGAAAAATGACGGCGCTTTGCTTATTAATGAAGTCAACACCATGCCTGGTTTCACACCATACAGCATGTATCCACTTCTTTGGCGTGAGACAGGTGTATCGTATGCCGAACTGCTGGATCGCATGATTGAACTGGCACTGGAGCGTTACAACCGCAAGCAGGCACTGAATTACGAGAACGGCGTACAGGCGTAGCCTGAGACCACAAGATCAGGAGGGATATGCATGGGATTTCAGACTGAATTCAATTCCGTATGTAAGTTCAAGAATGAGCAGGAGCTGTTCGAACTGCTTGAATACGGACGCGGCAAAATGGTCAAACAGGGCTTCCGGGTATTTCCTACCGGCCAGAAAGTGATTGCATACACACCGGATAACGTGGCTGTAGCCATCGTCAAGATCGTGGTTTCCATTGCGGAGATCAACTTCCAGGGGCAAGAGGTAACTGAGGTGGAGATGCAACTCATCCGCAAATTGACTGAGGAAGAATCACGCATTCAGACTGCCCTTGCGGATGAGATGTTCTTTGGGGAGCAAGCACAGGAGTAGTTGTTGACTGTAAGTGCGGGTCGGAAGGACGGATTTGCCAGAATACGATTATGGTCACTCTTTTAGGGTAAAACTTGGTTATATACAGTGACGGTACATCCTGACGGCTGAATATGCCGTGTGGGTTCTCCGCCCTAATAGAGAGGAAGAGATTCATGCTCGTACGCTTTGGTTACGTGGCAATGTCCGTGCTTATAGAGAACGCCTCGCCTTCCCGGACCATGACCATGTCGAGTTTTAACAAAATCGATGACAGGGAAGCGGCGATCCGCAAGCTCGAACGGATTGCAGCCGAGAACCTGCACAATACATTACGTTTGCTCAGGCACAACAAGGGTAGCCATATTCATGTATATCGCTTCTCTTCCAAATTGATTCCACTGGCAACACACGAGGACCTGAATGACTGGGACCCGTTCCCGGCGCTGAAGCAGGACTTTGCGGCCATTGGTGATTTTGTGAAGGAAAATCATATGCGTGTGTCCTTTCATCCGGATCATTTTACCGTACTTAGTACCCCCCGCGAGCAAGTTCTGCGCAACTCGATTCGCGACCTTCGTCATCATGTTCGGATGCTGGATGCCATGGGGCTGAATGCCACTGCCAAGAACAATATACATATTGGTGGTGCATACGGGGACAAGCCTTCGGCGGCGCTTCGTTTTGAAGAAAACTTTTTGAAGCTGGATCGGGACATTCAGGAGCGGCTCACACTCGAAAATGATGATAAAACGTTCAATGCGCCTGAGACACTTGCCGTGTGCCAGCGCTTGGGATTGCCCATGGTACTGGATATCCATCACCATTGGGTGAACAACGAAGGAGAACAGGCATGGGATCTGTGGCCTGATATTCTAAAGACCTGGCAGTCACCGCTTGCCCAGGCAGATTCACCGGCTGATCAGCCATTGCCACCCAAAATCCATGTCTCCAGTCCAAAGAGTGAGAAGGATCTGCGAGGTCATGCCGATGGTGTGGAGGTAGAGCCTGTGCTCGATTTCTTGCGTCATATCGCAGCAGACACCCCAAGACTTGACGTGATGATTGAGGCCAAACGCAAGGATGAGGCTCTTGTGCAACTGATGCAGAAGCTGGCATTCTATCACGAAGAGGGTGTGGAGTGGGTGGACGAGTCTACCGTCATCATTCATCCGTAGTGCCAAAAGGGGCCTGGGCAACGAGAAACTTTACGACCTGTGGGGCGTATACTTTTAACAAGTATTTCAACTTTTCGTAGATTGATATAGAAAGTAGAGTGAACGCTTTGAATGAGAAGGAAAAGACACCTTATGTCGTGACAAGCAAAAGCTATACTGCCGTTGCCATTAATGCAGCTTCCAAAGCTGGCGAATGGATCAAAAGCCGTCTTGGGACGGTAGCTGAACTTGGTACCAAATATTCACCCCAAGATCTGGTGACCGAAGTGGATAAAGGAGCGGAGCAGATGATCCGCCGCCTGATTCTCACGCATTTTCCCCACCATGCTATTCTGGGTGAAGAGGGCGTTGAACCGGGACCGGAAGCTTCGGCAAAAGCACTGAAAGAGGCTGAGGAAGAAGAGTTCCTGTGGATTGTTGATCCTGTGGATGGAACGACGAACTTTGTACACGGATTTCCGTTTTATTCGGTGTCCATCGCATTGGCTCACAATGGTGAAGTCATTGTCGGCGTGATCTACGACCCTTCCCGTGATGAAATGTTTGTTGCGGAAAAAGGGAAAGGAGCATATGTTCACGGAAACCGGATGCTTGTATCTGGTGAACAGGAACTGGCTCAGAGCCTGATTGCGGTTGGATTCCCGGCAGACACAACCTTTGCGTTGCCACTGAATATGGCCGCTGTGCAGGCGCTTGCTCCGCAAGTTCGTAACTTGCGTGCAGGCGGATCTGCCGCCCTCCATCTGGCATATGTTGCCGCAGGACGCCTCAGCGCCTACACCGAAGTTGGATTGAAACCGTGGGATATTGCCGCAGGTGCACTGTTGGTTGAAGAATCAGGTGGCAAGGTGACCGATACCATCGGAACGCCTTACCAACTGTCTGTAAACCATGTTGTTGCCAGCAATGGCAAAATCCATGATGCATTAACAGATGTGTTGAAGGAAGCAAAGGCTACTGGGTTGGAGTGAGTTTATTCAACTCATCGGCTCGCCTTTATCACCGGATTTCTACCTTGGAAAAGGGAATCAAAGAAATCTGGGGATAACAGCGATCGGAAGATGGTTCTGTACACGAAGTGAAAGTACAATAGTAATAATTAACGCATGTATGACTTTAATTAAAGGAGCGAAAACAATGGATGAATCCAAAGAACTGGAACGACGGCTCAGTGATATGCTGACGGAAGGGGACATGGAAGAGTCCGGCGACACCGATCAGCGTGAACGCCAGCTGATTCCTCCCAAATATGAAGTGCGAATCCAGACAGAACGTGATCCAATTGTCGAGGAAACGTTAAAGTACCAGAAGATGGCACGCGAAGTGGATGATCGTTATGATCGGTATCTGGAGCGAGCTACCGGGAACAAACCGGAGAGTGACAAGGGTCATACGATTGCTGAAGACTCGAATAAGCCGCAATCTTAACTAATCACTGAACGTCATAGCTGAGCTTAACCAATAACAGGCTCCCCTTTAGGGAGTCTGTTATTTCATGTGTGCTCTCAGTAGAGAGGACAACGCCTACTTTAAAATGATAGAATAGAGTAACACCAACCAATGTCATTGGAATGACCAATGTACTATATATTAGTGTAATTATAGATTTGCGAGAAGGAGTGTTACCTGAATGAAGCGTAAACGTATATGGGAAAATACAGCTGCCGGTTTAACGGTAAGCATGTTGGCAGGAATGCTGCTCTTTACATCATCTGCATTGCCTGCACACGCGGCTGACACCAAAACTGGTGTATTGCCAGCGGGTACAAACGAGACTTCGCTGACAGCGAAGAAAGATGCAGTAGCCGTAACTAAGGAGTTCCGCATCCTCACATTGGGAGATTCCATAACGGTAGGTTATGAGCCTAACACAAAAGAATTGCCTTATGGTTATGTAGAACGTCTCCAGGAGCAAGGTTTGCTGCATGGACGTACACAGGTGGACAACTACGGGATTGCCGGATTGAAAACCAGTGGTCTGAAAAACTTTACTACTGCAATTAAGGATGGCAAAACGCTGACTTCTGAAGCCATTCAACCAAGTCTTCCTGATCCAAGAGCGGGACAGATCGGAGCCAATACTGCTGCAATCCGTGAGAGTGTAGCACAGGCCAATCTGGTTGCAATTACCATTGGGGGAAATGATGTATCTGAGCTTCTCGGTACAGCAGACAAACTGAGTGATCAGGATCTGCAAGCGAAGGTAAAAGAATTACTCGCAACATATACAGCCAATGTAAGTGCAACGATTAATGATATCCATGAAATTAATCCGACAGCTACAATTGTCATCGCCGATCAGTATCAACCGATGCCAGAAGTAGCAGGCAAGGCACTCTATGCTAAACTGATGGAGGCATCCCAAGGTTTCACACAGACCATTGATGGCATTGCAGCACAATTCACTGCTCAGGGTACCGATGTCAAAGTCGCACACGTGGCCAAGGAGTTTGTTGGTGGTGAAGGCACGATGACACATATGATCAAAGATCGTGATTTCCACCCGAACCAATTTGGATATGCGGCCATTGCCGAAGTATTTGCCAAAACGATCTGGGGCGACTACACGAAGCTGACTACACCTGCGACAGGTGAGCCGATGAACATTATTGTGAGTGGCAAAACATTAAATACTCCGTACAAACCGATTATCCGTAACGGCAAAAACTTTGTGGCGATTCAAGACATCGTGAATGCGGTCGGTGCTACTACGGTGTGGGATAACAAAACTTCAACCGCAACCATTACATATGGAGACCGGAAAGTTGCGGTGAAGATTGGTGCCAATGCTGTGAAGGTAAATGGAGCATCGGTTACTGTGGATACACCTGCATTCCTGAATAAGGTAGGCAAAGAGTCCAAAACATATGTACCACTTGCCATGGTGGCTGAAGGTCTTGGCTTTGATGTGCAGTATGTAGCGAAGCTGAAAACTGTTTTTGTGAATCCGTAAATTGTATTTCATGCTTTAACATGATGTTATTCAACAGCCAGAATACCTTGATCTGTTCAAGGTATTCTGGCTGTTTTGTGTTCTTTTTGGGTTGCTGATACAGATGTATGCCTTCTCTAATGACCTAAAATGTTGCATAAATATATCTTGTCAGATGACCAATGGATGTGTAAATATGAAAATAACTTACAATAAAACCACTAATGCATAGCATGACAGGCACCCCTCGCAAGCCAAAGGAGCGCTTAGGATGAACAAAATTAAGAACGCTTTCACAACACTGCCGATTCATCACAAAACGATTCTTCTTATCGGACTTTTGATGTTGATCAGCTTTACGTTTTATGCGTCCGTACTCCGATATGTGTTCAGCATCTATGACCGTCAGATCTATGAGAAATCCTCGCAGGTCCTCAATATGTCTTCGGTAGGTATTGAGAATCAACTTCGTGAAATTTCTAATCTCTCCTTCAAGGTGATGTCGGACGAGCCGCTTCAGCAATATCTGCTCCAACTGAAAAAGGCCGAAACGGGTTACGAGAAAAATGGATTACGTAAAAAAATTACCAACAGGTTAGTCGCTTATGCCGGTTCCGAAAAATACGTCTATTCCATGCTATTTATCGATAATGATAATAACGTTATGGCTGCAGGCAATCGAGAGGGAATTTCGGAGTCGAAGCAAAAGGAACTGGTTGCACTGGGACAGCAATACTCGGGCTCCAATGCATGGCATACCAGTGGGGATAAACAGTCCCGACTCTTGTCGGTCCGACAGGTGAAATCCTTTATTGGCGGAGCATTTACATTGGAGGACCTCGGCACACTGATCATCCGCGTACGGCTGGACCGAATTGTACAGGACCAGATGCAAGAACCGGCTGAGGACTCCCAATTACTCATTACGGATGGAAAAGAAGTGATCTATCCAACAGAATCGTCGGTCAGTGAAGCTGAGATTGAGTCTGAATTGAAGCGCACCCAGCCCTATGGAATTGCCATGTTGGAGCAGGGGAGACACTTTGTAGCTCGTGCTCATTCTTCCTATACGGATTGGACCTATTTGTACACAACCCCGTTTGACCAGATGTTTAAAAAGATCCAGTTTGTCAAACAGTTGGTTACGGTGATCTTCATCATGATCTTTCTGGCGGCGCTTATCATTGGAGCGAGATTCTCTCGCAGTATTACCCATCCGATTGCGCAGTTGATCAAAAAGATGCGTAATATCGAAAAAGGTGATCTGGATAAGCTGGAGGAGGCAGCCCTTGGCAATGTTCCGATATCTCCACAGAATGAGGTTGGGCTGCTGCATCGCACATTCAAGATGATGCTTCAACGAATACGTGAATTGATTGATGAGAATTATGCCAAGCAACTGGTGATTCGTGAGACCGAGTTGAAAGCGCTTCAGGCGCAGATTAATCCACATTTTCTATACAACACGCTTGAATCCATTAACTGGCTGGCTAAAGTACAGAAGCAACGACAGATCTCGGAAATGGTTGAGGCTCTCGGATTTCTGCTGCGTAGCTCTGTGAACATGTCCGAGAAGTGGATTACGCTGGAAAGAGAGCTGGACATTGTCCGCAGTTACGTGACGATTCAGCGCACGCGTTTTGAGGAAAGACTGGATTTCGACATGGAAATTGCCCCAGAGGTAGGAACGGCGCGGATACCGAAGTTAACATTACAGCCGTTGGTGGAGAACGCGATACATTATGCACTCGAACCAAGCATTGACCCCTGCCGGATTCGAATCCGGGCGAGAGCAGAGGGAGATAAGGTGATTATTGAAGTTGAGGACGACGGTCCGGGGATGACACCGGAATTCCTGAAACAACTATACGAAGGACGTATTCAGACAAGAGGACAGGGCATTGGGTTATCTAACATCCAGGAACGAATCAGACTGACCTTCGGTGATGAAGGTGGAATGGTGATGAGCAGCAAGCCCGGATCAGGAACTGTAGTATCGATCAGCATACCTTGGATCAGAGAGGACGATGACGATGTACAAAGTGATGCTCGTAGATGATGAACGTGTCATTCTGGAGGGGATTTCCCAAGTGGTCGATTGGGCCGCAGCAGGTACGGAATTGGTGGGTACGGCGAGGAACGGGATCGAAGCATTGGACAAAATTGGGCAGTCGAGACCGGATATTATCATTACGGATATTTCCATGCCGGGTCTGGATGGTCTCGGACTCATAGAGAAGGCATCTGAAGCATACCCGGGAGTACGTTTTATTATGTTATCCGGCTACAAGGAGTTCGAATATGCTCGCAGAGCGATGCAATATGGTGTGAAGCATTATTTGCTCAAACCCTGCAACGAGAATCAGATCCATGATGCATTAACTGAACTGTTGCAGGAACATCAGGATGCCCAAGTGAAGGAGCATGTTGCAGGTGAGATGAAACAGCGATTGCAGCGTGTCCTTCCACATGTGAAGGAGCAATTTCTGCTGGAGTTCATGACCAACCGCACCTATGGGCCGGTTGATCTGGAGTATTATCAGGAGCTGTTTGATCTGGAGCTTGAAGAGAACGCAGTTCGGTTACTGCTGTTCCGAATTGTAGATGAACATGATTACAGTCACTTATTTGCGATCAAAAACATTGCCAGTGACCTGCTCCCACATGTCCTGTTAAGCACAACCATTGAAGGCAAACTCCTCATTCTGCTCGCGGATTCAGCTGATCCAGCCGGACTGAAAGAAAGTATTGAAGAGGTTAGGGCTGCATTCACCAGACTATATAAATTGGAAGTGACCGCTGCGCTGAGTGAAGCAGATCGAATGATTCAGTCGCGGCGGTTGTTTCGTGAGGCGTTGCAGTATCTGAACCATCGCTTCTTTATCGGTGAAGGCAAGCTGATTACGAAGAATGATCTGGTACTGGCCGGAGAATGCGACGGATTGCATGTAGAACAGGATGCCGAGCAACTGTGTCAGTTGATCAAATCGGGCAATACCGAGGAAACAGCGGTAGAAGTGGAGCGTCTGTTTGATCTATTATCACGTCAGCAGCTGGAAATTGAGGTGACTCGCTCCTATGTAGTGCAGCTCTACTCGGCGATGGTTCATGTCTGTCCACCTGAGGAGGCAACAGAATTCACCCAGCGTATGGCAGAATTGCCTCATATCGATACGTTATCTGGTTTGAAGTCTTTTGTTGCAAGCAGTACAGCCCGATTAACTTCCGGTTATTACAAAAACCATATCAGTCGCCAGTCTTCTGCCGTGGAGAAGATGATGGATATCGTGGATCGTCATTATGGAGAGGCGGATCTCTCGCTCAATGGAGTCGCCCATCAGATGTTGTATATGAATCCCGATTACCTGGGCAAGATTTTCAAAAAAGTCACAGGAGAGAATTTCTCCAATTACGTGAATCGTCTGCGAATTGAACGCGCATGTGACCATATTCGCAGAGGCGGGGATGTGAAAGTATTTGAGCTTGCTGAATTGTTCGGATTCGGCGGGAATTCACAATATTTCAGTCAGGTGTTCAAAAAGTGGACCGGGATGACACCTACGGAATTCCGCAGGATCGGCATATAACAATGGGATACCAATCTTGTGATTCATGTCTGGGGAGGACGAACAGCGCCGAGAGGGGACTGTTGTCCTCCTCTGTTTTTTGAACCAACAAGACGGTTTTGTGTATTCAACTATGGTCGTACATTTGCGAAAATGACATTAACAAGTTTGTGAAAGCGTTATCAGAAATAAAAAGGATAACTCGTTCACACAACCATATCAACATAAAAGGGGAGATTGGCATGGTGAAAAAGGCAATATTCCTGATGATGGCTGCTTTGCTCGTGTTTACAGCGGCATGTAGCTCAGGTGGAGGAACTGAAGGAGCATCTGGAGATGACTCAGTTACCCTGCGGATCGCTTGGTGGGGCTCGGATGCAAGGCATGAATATACACAGAAGGTCATCGACCTGTACAAATCGAAAAACCCGAATGTCAAAATCGACGTGGAATATGCTTCATTTGATGACTACTGGAAAAAGCTCGCTCCACAAGCAGCGGCAAATCAGTTGCCTGACATCGTTCAGATGGATATTTCCTATATCAGCCAATATGCACAGAATGGTCAGCTTGAGGATCTAGCGCCTTATCTGGGCAACCAGATCAAAGTGGACGATGTGTCCGAGAATGTTATCAGCACAGGTGTAATTAACGGTAAACAATACGGTGTACCTGCCGGTGTTAACGTTCTGGGCTTCCAATATGATCCGGCATTGCTTAAAAAAGCAGGCGTGGATGCAATCCCTGACAATATGACTTGGGAATCGTACGAAGCACTGGGTAAACAAACCGCAGAGAAAGGCCTGTATTTGGATGGAGGGATAGCTCCGGATATTTTCTTCCACTACTTCCTGCGTACCAAAGGATTGTCGCTTTACAATGCGGAAGGAACAGGTCTTGGTTATGATGATGACCAATTGTTTGTGGAGTTCTTCGGACTTATGCGCCGCATGATCGAGCAAGGTGCAGCACCTACGCCGGATGTAGCCAACCAAACCAAAGGCATTATTGAGGAATCAGATCTCGTGAAGGAAAAAGGAATTGGCGTGTGGCAATGGTCCAACCAGTTCGTAGCCTTACAACAGGTAGCGAACCGTCAACTCGAAATCGCCCCAATGCCAGGACCAGATATGGAAAAAGGACTATATATGCAGCCAAGTATGTACTGGGGTGTGACGTCCAACTCCAAAGTGAAGGAAGAAGCGGCTAAATTCATTGATTTCTGGGTGAATGACGTGGAAGCCAACAAACTGATCAAAGGTGAGCGCGGTGTGCCAATTTCAGGAGCAATCAAAGAAGCTATCGCACCTGAGCTGAGTGACGCAACGAAACAAGTCTTTGAATTCGTAGCAGCCATGGAGCCTAAGGCTTCACCAATGAGTTCTCCGCCACCGGTTGGTTCACCTGAAGTAATCTCTTCCCTGGCAGATGTGGTTGAAGAATTGAACTTTGGCAAAATTACACCTGAACAAGCAGCAGAGACATTCCGCAAGAACGCCGAATCTGTACTTGCGAACAATAAATAACAGTTGAATGATGGCTTGCTCGTCCCACTTCAGGGATGGTCGGGAATGGGGCTACTCGCGAATGCGAGGGCCTTTCCCCGTCCAGATGACCGAAGCCAGGATGAGGGAGCAAGCTGATCCATGAAGGAGGTTCGTTCCATTGAGGCAGTATTCGTCGTTACGTAGAAACTTAACTGGATATGCGTTCATAAGCCCGTTTATTATTGGATTCCTGGGCTTCACACTCATCCCCATGTTTGTGTCCTTATATATGTCGTTCACGAGTTATAACTTGTTCACTTCTCCACGGTGGATTGGGCTTGATAACTACACCAAAATGTTTTTTGATGACCCGAAATATTGGAACTCGGTCAAAGTGACGTTTCTGTATGTATTCATTGGGGTACCGTTAAGGTTGATCTTTGCCCTCTTCGTAGCGATGGTCCTAAACACTGGCTCTCGTATGATTGGAACGTACCGGACGCTGTATTACCTGCCATCCATAATCGGTGGTAGTGTGGCCGTATCCATTATGTGGCGTAACCTCTTCAGTAATGAGGGTGTTATCAACAGTGCTCTAACGGCAATAGGGATCGGGCCAATCAGCTGGTTTGGTGACCCGAATGCGTCTCTCGTTATGCTTATCTCACTGTCTGTGTGGCAGTTTGGTTCGTCCATGCTGATCTTCCTGGCTGGTCTCAAAAATATCCCTACTGAGATGTACGAGGCAGCAGGTGTGGATGGAGCGAACCCTATACGGAAATTTTTCAGCATTACCTTGCCACTGCTTAGCCCGATCGTCCTGTTCAATATGATTATGCAGACGATTGGAGCATTCATGACGTTTGTACCTGCCTATATAATCTCCAAAGGCGAAGGTGGTCCAATGGACGGTACGATGCTGTACTCCCTGTATCTGTTCCGTCAGGCGTTTATGTTTAACAACATGGGTTATGCTTCGGCCATGGCCTGGATCATGCTTCTTATGATTGGTGGACTTACAGTAGCAGTATTCTTAACATCCAAGTACTGGGTGTTCTACGAATCTGAAGGAGGGAAGTAACGATGGTTTGGAGAAATGTGAAATGGCCCATTTATCACCTGTTCGTTGCAGCTCTTGCCCTCCTGATGCTCTATCCCGTCCTATGGATGCTATTCAGTTCATTCAAGGAAAGCCGTACGATCTTTGTCACTGCGGACACTCTGTTTCCTACCGAGTGGATCTGGAGTAACTATGTAGATGGCTGGAAAGGCACAGCGGGAAGACCGTTCATGGATTACATCACGAACTCACTTGTAATCGTAGTGATATCTACCATCGGTGCTGTGATATCGTCATCGCTGATCGCTTTTGGTTTTGCCAGACTGAATTTCAAGGGACGCACGTTCTGGTTTTCCTTGATGATGTTAACACTGATGTTGCCACATGACGTGGTATTGGTTCCTCAGTACATCATTTTCACGAAGCTCGGCTGGCTGAATACTATCTTGCCAATCGTTGTACCTACATTCTTCGGAATGCCGTTTTTCATCTTCCTGATGGTACAGTTCATTCGAACGATTCCGAAGGAGCTGGATGAGGCTGCAACCATCGATGGATGTAACAAATTCAGACTGTATATCCAGATTATTATGCCGCTGATCAAGTCTTCTCTGGCGACTGCAGCCATTTTCTCCTTCTACTGGAGATGGGAGGATCTGCTCGGTCCGGTATTGTACCTGAACTCGCCTGATAAATACACCGTGTCGATGGCGCTGAAAATGTTCCTCGATAGCGAATCTGCTTCCAACTGGGGTGCAATGTTCGCCATGTCCATCGTCAGTCTGGTTCCGGTTGTAGCTGTGTTCTTCATCTTCCAGAAACAAATTGTTCAAGGGATGAGCACCAGCGGATTGAAAGGATAAGCCAGATTACTGTATCTTCGTATCTTCGCCCGAATGAACGTTTACGAAAGTTAACCAAGGAGGTTATCGCTTTTGAATAAAGCTCAGGGTAGTCAGGCCGTTGCCATGGAGGCAGCGGCAGAGGGCCAGGCAGTGTCCGTGACCAGCTGGAAGTTTAACTTTGGACCGGACTCGGGAAGAGCAGATGAGACAGGGGATTATCTGAAAGTAACTGCAACAACCGCATATGAGGAACGCGGAGGATACGGATTCGAGGCAGGATCTCTGGTGTATGAGAAACAACGCATTAGTGATGACGATGTGTCGGATCCCACGAAACAACATCATAACAATCCGGGGCAGACAACCATGTCTGCCCGATTGCGTTCAGGCTTCTGTATTCCGCTCAAAGCCTCGTTTATCGTGGATGTTCCCGACGGAACCTACCAAGTATTACTTGTTGCAGGGGATGAATTGGCTGAGACAGT
Source organism: Paenibacillus sp. FSL H3-0457 (assembly GCF_037981725.1). Classification (NCBI taxonomy): domain Bacteria; kingdom Bacillati; phylum Bacillota; class Bacilli; order Caryophanales; family Paenibacillaceae; genus Paenibacillus; species Paenibacillus sp. FSL H3-0457. The sequence goes on from NZ_CP150283.1 coordinate 787,374, forward strand.
GACCCGCGTGAAAGCTGGTGAAGGCAGACTTGTACTGCCAACCATTCGCACACTTCCCGGACAATACGCAGAGGTTAGATTCTCGGTTGTTGTTCGCGGCGGCAGACTTCGTCTGTCATTCTCCGGTCCTGCACCGAGAATCAATGCATTGGAGATTACTCTTGCGAATCAGACCATGACCGTATTTCTTGCCGGGGATTCAACCGTAACAGATCAGCCGGAAAGTGGATATCCGTATTGCGGTTGGGGCCAGTTATTGCCGGCACAGTTCAAACATGATGTGGCAGTGGATAATCATGCCCAGTCAGGCCGCAGTTCCCGCAGCTTTATTAATGAAGGCAGATTAAGCGCCATTCTGGAGCGAATCAAGCCCGAAGATTTTCTGTTTATTCAATTTGGACATAACGATGAGAAGCCTGACCCTGAACGTGGGACGGACCCATTCACAACATATAAGGAATATTTGAAAAAGTATATCGATGCTGCACGCGAAGTCAAGGCTCGTCCAGTGCTCATAACCCCGGTGCATCGTCGCTATTTTGCGGATGATGACACATTGACCGATACGCACGGCGATTATATCATCGCCGTGCGTGAGCTGGCGGAAGAGGAAGATGTTCCGCTGATCGATCTGGCTGAGCGCAGCCGTCTTCTGTTCGAGCAAGCGGGTGTTGAAGGCACTAAGGAAGACTTTATGTGGGTACTGCCAGGCGAGTATGTGAACTTCCCATCAGGCGTGGAGGATAACACGCATTTTCAGGAACGAGGCGCCCGTCGCCTTGCCCAGCAGGTAGCAGAAGCCATCCGCGAGTTGCAATTGCAACCGTTGCAGATGTATCTGCGGTAGGTTCATGCCCTTAATAATTAAGCGAGTTAATTAAATAGCGAGCCAGCAAAGTTGCCCAGCGAATAGCGAAGGCAATAACCTTTTAAAAACAGGCGAGCGTAGCAGCGAAGAAGGGCGGAATCGGGTAGAGGGAGCGAAGCGTCCGCCTTTGGAGCGGGATTTCCCCTGCTGAGGGGGAATTGAATAGAAATCCCGAGCCAACAGCGGCCTGTAGCCCGATCCGCCCGCCGAAGCGACTGCCCCGCGAGCTATTCAGGGTTTAAAAGCTGTAGCGAGTTAAACGAAGTAACGAGCCAGCAAAAGTTGCCCAGCGAATAGCGAAGGCAATAACCTTTTAAAAATAGGCGAGCGTAGCAGCGGAGGAGGGCGGAATCGGGTAGAGGGAGCGAAGCGTCCGCCTTTGGAGCGGGATTTCCCCTGCTGAGGGGGAGTGAATAGAAATCCCGAGCCAACAGCGGTCCACAGCCCGATCCGCCCGCCAAAGCGGCTGGCCCGCGAGCCCGCAGATTTTTAACTTAATATTGCACTCGCAAAAAAAGGAGGAGGTATATCAATGACACCTGACCAGACAGAATCAGGCACATCTGCAAGTAAGAATGTTTCAGCAGCTACAGGTCACACCTACTGGGTCATTCCGGATGGTTACATTCCCCCGGAGAGCCGGGGCACATTGGAGAGTCATGAGAGCATCTGTGTACTGAACACCAGTGCCACGGATGCGGAGCTGCATATCACGATTTACTTTGAAGACAGAGAACCACTCGAAGGTATGGTCGCTGAAGTGCCAGCGAGAAGGACGAAGCATATTCGCACTGCATCGCTACGATCCGGGGAGCAGTCTATTCCACCGGGCGTGCCTTATGCGATTACGGTTTCGAGCAATATCCCTGTTATCGTCCAGTACAGTCGTTTGGACACGACCCAGCCTGAATTGGCTTTGATGAGTGTCATGGCGTATCCATTAGGATAACTTCCCCAATCGACAGCATAGTTGGAGATGGTAAGAAGCCCCGTAACCTTGCATTCAATGCAGGTACGGGGCTTCTATTTCTTCATTTATTCACTGTATTTATACGTGCTCGCATTCAGGATATCCACGTGAACCTCCACTTTTCCAAGCTTAAAACGTTGGAGTGGGTCCGCCCGGTTGTAGACTTCCTGTTTCCATAAGGGAAGGTTGTGGCGATATAAGTGTTCCACAAGACCATAGGAATCAATCATGCGTGACTTGGTTTTTTCGAACGTATCTCGGATTTGGGATTCGATCTGTTTCTCGGCTTCTTGTTCCATGGCATCTGGAGACCGAGGAGCCCCATGATCTTCGGTGATGGCGCTTTTGACCGTGGTAACCAGATCAAATGTGATGCCATCACCTTGCTTCTTCGCCTTGATTTTTGTCTTGGGATGATGAAGCAACAAGGTTAAATCAGGAGTTTTTCCACCATTCCCATATACATATAGTGGGTACTGATGTACCCGCTCATAATTTACGTATCGTGTACCATCTGCGTCTGCTCCTGCAACTCTACCCTGACTTGTGCCTTTGGATATCACATAAAATCCATCCATTCTAACAAGGGGAGGCGTTTTATCGCCGTTGAACCAGGTCTCGTTCCTCGTTGACACCGAGGGTAAAAGAACGACAGAAGCGGGTTCCCGTAATCCATCGAGAAGCTGGTGGAGCCGGATAGGTTCGTAACCAGAATGCTGTTTGTATAGTCTCATGGGCTCAAATAATTCAATGGTCTGGGCGGATTGGTTCAACAATGCAGAGGGAGAGAGTACATCCGGAATGTTATGCTCTGTAGCGTAGATCCAGGGTGTATATCTCAATTGGCCTGAATGAAGAAGTGTATTAAAGATATCCTCCAGTCGACCATCCAAGACTCTTTTGGATAAAACAATAGCTTTAACATGAGTCCAGAGCGTTAGCTGCTGTGACGTTTCATACAAGTCGTTAATAGCCATGTTCAGTGTTGTACCCTCGCCCCGTCCAGTCCAGATATCCCTTGTCTCCCGGGAAGTTGGTGTTTCCTGTTTTGCAATACTGGAGAAGTCAATCAGTTGGGCATACGCAATATACTGGTTGTCTACATAGTCAATTCCTATCGCCGTAATGAAGTTTATACTTTGCACCTCTTTGGAATCCCAGCACCCCGTTAGCAGGATCAAGCAGCTTATAAGAAGGCCACTTATGGATACCCATCGTTTCACGGACGTTTCCTCCGGCGGGTAGAATCCTGTGTATGAAGTGCTTCTGGGCGCTTGGTTCTTTTCATGGAAGGTGGCATGGATACGGCCTGAGTGAAGTCTCCGGGAATGTAGGGAGATACAGGTGACAGATAGGATACGCCATAACACTCCAACGATACGAGGTGCACCAACAAGGCTAATAGTCCGATCATAAAACCGAATAATCCAAGAATGGAAGAGATGAGTAACATCCCGATCCGAACATGGGCAGTAGCCCCGCTTAACACAGTATTCACGAGAATATAGCTAGAGATGACCGAGATCGCTACCGTGACAATAATCGTAGGGGACGTAATCCCGGCGCGAATGGCAGCATCTCCAATAATAAGCCCGCCGACAACGCTGACCGTCTGCCCCAATGCACGTGGCAACCTACGCCCAGCTTCGTTAAATAGCTCAAACATAAAGATCATCAGGAACGCTTCCAGCGTCACGGGCATGGGCAGGCCCATTCGAGTCCCAGCAATCGTTGCCAGAAGAGGCAGGGGAATCTGTTCCACATTGAAGCTGGTCAGGCCAATATAAAATCCTGGGAAGAAACAGGCGATCAGCAGTCCTGAAATACGTAATATCCGTTCAAAAGTAACGATGAAAAAGGGTGTACTTTCGTCCTCCGGAGACTTCAATTGATTGAAAAGTGTAGTTGGTGCGATGACCGCTACAGGAGAACCTTCAATGAGAACGGCAAAACGTCCATTTAACAGGGAATCAACGACAAAATCAGGACGTTCGGTATTATCTGTGAGTGGAAAGATACTCCGAATCCCTCCCATGACAGCTCGCTCCATGATTGAGGTACCCAGGATGCCGTCAATCTCAATCTGATCCAGATTGTGCCGAGCTTCTTTCAGAATGTCTGGGTTGATAATATCTTTTACATATAGAAGTCCAATGGCTGTCTGGGTACGACCGCCTTTGACATATTTCTCATAACACATCGAAGATGTTTTCATTCGTTTGCGTATAAGGGCCACGTTGGTAGTGAGTTCTTCGGTGAATCCATCGCGCGGGCCTTTAACTGATGTTTCAATGGCTGATTCATCTGGACTGCGCCCCGGTATGTCAGCGATATCCAGACTGCAGGACTGAATACCGTTGCCGAAAATGATCAGCAGTTGTCCGCTAAAAATCAACATATTAAGCTTATTCGTATCTGTGAGGTCATCCAACGGATTTAATGTTAATCCCAGTTCTTTAGGATGTGATTCCTCAATAATGAGAGAATGTTGCTCAAGACGCGGGATAATAAACTGGTTGAGCTGTTTGCCATCAACCAGGCCGTCACAATAGAGCAGAATAACAGGTTGATCCGTTTCATTTTTGACAGGAAAGGTCTGAATAACGACATCTGCACATGGATTGAACTGCTCTTTCAAAGAGGCAAGCAGTGTCTCATGGGACGTGGTGTCAATCGCTTGATGCTCCATGATGTTTCCTCCTCTGATGGCGTGAATGGATAAAGGCAACCGTCGTTGCTATAATCGCAAGTCCGCTCAGATACACGAGATTGAACGGGAATATGTATTCGACCAGAAGTTTTTCGAAGGTCATATCATCCAGAGGGTACAACATGACAAGAATAAAGAAAACGCCTAAAGAGATACAACTGATGAGCCTTCTGGTGGCGTTCTTAATATTCCATATTTCTACTACAATATACATGGCGAGACTAATTCGGGTAAACGATCCGGCGAGCCATTGATAGATGGAGAAAAAGTCGGTTTGGGCGATATATTTGCCCAAGGAGGCAATTCGCCATTCTTCAAAGGCGGGATATCGCATTTTGGCAGCCTCAAAAGGATCGAATTCCACAATCGCCCCGATGAGTGGGCCGACAGTCAGTCCCACAAGAATGAGTGCAAGCATCAGATACTGCCATACACGTATACGTTTGGTGAGGTGAGGCTGGATATACCAGATGAACAGCAGTTCAAACATGCCTGCAAGACTGTAAATCATGCCATTCAGCACTGGATGCCAGCCATGTTCTAACACAGGCAGTAGACGACTGTAATCCTTATATTGAGTGTTCACAATGGCAACATAGAAGCCCAGCAGTACCACCAGTGGAAGGATCAATCCTGCCGTAAATGCCAGTGAACGAATACCTTTATACGCAGCGTAGGCACAGAGAGTCATCAAAGCAATACTGGTTACCAATATTGGCGTTTCTGTCAGGTAATTTGTTTTGGCCCAAGTCGTGGTTTCGTGCAGGGTGAAATAGATTGCGCTCAGAAAAAAGAGACTGTTACCCACTCGAAAGAACAGACCGATAGGCTTGCCGAGACGGGATGTTAACCATTCATGCAGGGTTTGATGCTGGAGGAAACGAGAGACATAGGCGAGCATTAGCGCAAATATCAGAAATGGTCCGGCTGATAACAGGACGGAAATCCAAGAATCCCTTTTGGCCGCAGCCAAAAGGGCAGGAATAATCAGAACATGGCTGATCAAGCCAACGGACAACATGATCAACATCATAGCTTGTAAAAAAGAAGGTTGTGTTCGTTTCATGCTGAGGGGTCCCCTTTTCCCAGTAGACTGTCCTCAGCAGTGTTAACGTGATTGGAGCGCTTCATACCGTCAGTCGAAATAACGAATACCCATGGCTTCTTTTACCTCTAAGATCGTTTCCCGAGCCGTTCTCCAGTCAAAATGCGGGGGTTGGGGAGGATGGGAGCGTATAACTCGTTGAACCGGCGAACCAACTTCCGCGCTGTCTCAATATGGGGAATCATGCTTGTATCCCACTGACCAGCCTATGTTTGCGACCGCTCATATTGGTGCCAAGCACACCGGCGATAATTAACAATGCACCAATATAGTGATGGCTACCCACTGGTTCATGCAATATCCATGCACCTCCTACGATGGAGATGAGCGTGGACAGATTGCTGAATACACTCATTTGCGAAGCCTCCAGATGAGTAAGGGCATAGCTCGCAAGCAGGGTAGAGATCATGGTGGAGAGAATTGCCAGATAAGCGAGTGCACCCAGATAGGATGTATCTCCAAGCGGTTTGATGTAGTCCATCATGGAGCCGTTGGACGCATGTCGGATCAGGGAAGCGGCGTTAAATACAACACAGCCAACCATCAGTGTGACCCAGGTTAATTCCATTGGTTTATACTTCTGGGTTAATGGTCTTGCAAGCACACCATACCCTGCAAAACAGACCGTGGATAGTAGCAATAATGCAATACCCTTCAGGTTACCTATAGACATGCCACTTCCTTGCATTATGAAAATAAAGACCACTCCGGCGACAGACAGTAGCAGGAACAGCTTCTGCATCGTTGATGTACGTTCTTTCAGGAAAACTGAAGCGAGAACGAGTGTGAATACAGGGGCCATAGCCTGAATAATTCCGGCTTCCGATGAGTTGGAAGAGACAAGTCCAAAGGCTTGAAAGGCAAAAAATAAGACGGGAGATAAAAGCCCCAGTGGAATGATGCGCCACAGATCACGAAGGCTCAGTCGGATTTTGATCCAGCCAAAAATGACAGGAATGCTGACAACGATCAGCGACAGCGCGAATCGGTGGGCAAGCACATCAATGGGATGTGCAACAGTGACGGTCATTTTAACAAATAAAAAAGATAGACCGATAATAGCTGCGTACAATACAGCTGCGATATAGGCGTATCCCCGAGTGTGTGTTGTGTTCATGAATGCTCCTCCAATACAGTAGTCATAGCGCTTTATCTTTCATTATCCTGAATTATGTCAGGTTCGAGGCATGTGCTGGCCTTATTCAATATACTGCCAGGTGCATCGTGCTACAATAGATAAAAGGTTAAACTGTATCGGTACAGTTGTTGGAGAGGGATGGGTGCATTGAGAAAATACGAAGTGATTGCCGAAGCGTTAAAGCAATGGATTCAGGAACAGATGCAGCAGCAGGATCGTCGCCAGTGGGCAGATAAGGGCATTCGACTGCCAGCAGTTCGAGTTGTAGCAGAACAATATCAATGCAGTGTAAGCACGGCTATTCGTGCATATGAGTGGCTGGAACAGCGGCATTTGGTGTATGCCATACCTCAATCCGGTTATTATGCCGTACAGAACGGGACAGGTGCTCAGGACATGGACTGGCAGGGAACGTTGGACTTTGCTTCAGCTGCTCCCGATCCAAGGGTGTTCCCTTATGCAGACTTTCGTCACTGTGTGGATCAGGCGATGGAGAAGAAGCAGGCAGAGTTATTTATGTATGGCACGGATCAGGGATTACCTTCGCTTATTCTGCTGTTGCAGAAGCAGTTTGCGGATTATCAGGTGTTTGCGAGAACGGAGCAGTTTTTTATCACGTCAGGTGTGCAACAGGCACTGGCTGTACTTGCATTGATGCCTTTCCCCAATGGAAAGAGAAAAGTACTGCTTGAACTACCGACCTATCATAATATGCCCTCCCTACTGAGTGGATTAAATGTGCCGATTGCCGGTGTGAGACGTGCTCTGGACGGGCTGGATTGGGCATCACTTGAACGTCAGTTCGCTGAGGAAGATATCAAGTTTTTCTATGTCATGCCGCGCTTTCACAATCCGATTGGCACATCTTTGACTGTTGCTGAGAAAAAGAAACTAATCCGGCTTGCACAGCGGTACGATGTCTATCTGGTGGAGGACGATTATCTGGCTGATCTGGAGGACAATACGAAACAGGACCCGCTATGGTCCTATGATACCGAAGGCCGGGTCATCTACCTGAAGAGTTACTCCAAAATTTTGTTTCCAGGTCTGCGCATTGGTGTAGCTGTTCTGCCCTCACCACTAATTCAATCTTTTGGGGCTTACAAAAAAATGCTCGATATCGACACTTCTGTTCTGTCTCAAGCTGCTCTGGAGATCTATGTCCACAGCGGAATGTTTGCTCATCACAGGAAAGTGATTCGTAACCGCTATGCTGCCCGGATGCACACGGTGCATGAGCAACTGGACTCATATCCAGACTTTGCTCCATTTATGGACGCTCCTCGAACAGGAGGGGAGCATACCGTATTACCTTTAGCGGGTGATATGCCGCTTCGTGTTCTGCTGTCCCGGCTTCAAAAGCGCGGAGTCATCGCTGATACGACAGAACGGTATTATCCGGAAGGTACATATCAGGTGCATGAGGATCAAATGCTGCGATTGAACATCTCCAATGTGCCGAAGCAGCGAATCGAAGAAGGGATACAGAAGATCCGGGAGGAAATTTTGAAACTTCAGATCAGGCAGAGATAAGGTGAAGAATCGGAGTGTTGTCCGTAAATAACAAAAGGCGTCCACACAAGTTAATCACTTGTTGGACGCCTTTTCCATGAGTTGTTATCCATCTACAATACAAGCTTGTACGCTACATGGTAGATGGAAATAATCTAATTTATTCTTGAGCCATCGCTTTGAAGGAAGCTTCTGCGGCTTCCAATGTAGCCTGAACATCCTCGTCTGTATGAGCCGTGGTCAGGAACCAGGCCTCATATTTGGATGGAGCCAGGTTAATGCCACGGTTCAGCATGTGACGGAAGAAGGAAGCAAAGAGCTCTCCATCCGTGTCTTGAGCATGATCATAATTCGTAACCGGATGGTTACAGAAATGAGTGGAGAACGCACCGCGAATCCGGTTGATCGTCAGTGCAATCCCATGACGGTCAGCAGAAGCTTGCAGACCCGCTGTCAGGTCGATGGCAAGACGTTCCATCTCTTCATATACACCCGCGCCTTGCAGGACCTCCAGACATGCGATACCAGCCGAGATGGATGCAGGGTTACCAGCCATCGTTCCCGCCTGATAAGCCGGCCCAAGCGGAGCAACCTGCTCCATAACGTGTTTGCGTCCGCCGTAAGCACCGATTGGCAGGCCGCCACCAATAATTTTACCAAGAGCCGTCAGATCCGGTTCAATCTCCGCATGGTTATCGAGTCCGGCATATGTCTGTGTAGAACCGTAATGGAAACGGAAAGCCGTAATGACTTCGTCATAGATAACCAGGGAGCCGTTGGCCCGTGTCATGGCACAGAGACCTTCCAGGAAGCCAGGCTCCGGCATAACCATACCGAAGTTCCCAACGATCGGCTCAACCATGACCGCGGCAACATCATCACCCCAGCGCTCCAAAGCATCCTTCAGGGCTTCCAGATCATTGTAGGGCACAGTAATGACTTCTTGTGCAATACTGGCTGGAACTCCCGCACTGTCAGGAATTCCGAGCGTGGACGGGCCTGAACCGGCAGCTACAAGCACCAGATCGGAATGACCATGGTAACATCCGGCGAATTTTACGATCTTGTTGCGTTTGGTGTAGGCACGAGCGACCCGAATCGTAGTCATGACCGCCTCCGTACCGGAGTTTACAAAACGAACTTTATCCATGGAAGGGATAGCTTCCTTCAACATTTTGGCGAGCTTGATCTCAAGTTCAGTCGGGGTACCGTACAGCACGCCATTTGCCGCTGCTTCCGTAATGGCCTGTGTAATATGCGGGTGGGCATGTCCTGTAACAATTGGACCGTAAGCGGCCAGATAATCAATATAACGGTTGTCATCGACATCCCAGAAGTGGGCCCCTTGGGCTTTTTTCATAAATACAGGTGCACCGCCACCAACGGCTTTGAACGAGCGTGAAGGGCTGTTAACACCTCCTACAATATGTTCAAGTGCTTCTGCGTATAGAAGTTCGGAACGGGAACGTGATGTATTCATAAGATAACTTCCTTTCGTAATTCAAAATATGATAAAGAAACAAACCACAGAAAGATATGATGATTTTCTCATAATAGTATAGCCGGGCACAACGAGAGGGCAGCGAATGGCTGCCCTCTGCATGTGTAGATTACTGAGCCGGTTGCTCTGACTTCTGATCGTCACCACTGGCTGTTTTATCTTCGGTGCTGGTTGTACTATCATCCGTTGTAGCAGGCGGGTGAATAATATCCTGAATATGCTGCTTCAATTTCTCTTCATTGGTAACCGTCAATACTTGCGCACCGCCTGCTGTACGTTCTTCTTTCAGCAGGTTCATTGGCGGAATCTGCTCACTGCCGTTCATGCTGCTCTGGTATCCGAGTCCACCCAGCTTCCACATATCGGAAAGCGTGAGATTTGTATCTACGTAAGGATTAACCTGTTCCAGAATGGCAGGCAGTTTGGCAATGGTAGTTGTTGACTGCATTTTCGCTGTTACAGCTTTCAGCAACTCACGCTGACGTTCGGACCGAGCGAAATCCGACATGGCATCATGACGGAAACGAACGTACATGAGCGCTGTCTCGCCATCTAGGTGCTGATATCCTTTTTTGAGATCAATATCGTATTCGTTATTGTCTGCTTTACTTGTATAGTGCATGTCTTTCTCCACATCAAAATCAACACCGCCAACGGCATCCACCAATTTGATGAATCCCTGGAAATCCGTATACACATAATACTGTACAGGAATGCCGAGCAGGTCGCCGGCAGCTTGCATCGCTGCATTAGGGCCATGGGTGATAGCGGTGTTGATCCGCTCCTTGCCATATCCGTCAATATTGACGTAAGTGTCGCGCAGAATGGAGAACAGATTGATTTTTTTGGTCAGTGGGTCGAGCGATACAACCATCATGCTGTCGGAGCGAGGAACTTCACCTTTTTTCAATCCACGTGCATCGACACCCATAACGAGAATATTTACCGTTTCTGAGCCTTCCCATTTTGGTGGGTCAGGCGTATTTACTTTCTCCACATTTTCGATGCCTGCAAATGGTGAATCGTCGCCGTCCTTTGCCAAACCGTCCAACTGATTGAGAATAGAACCGAAATAATATGCCGATGCTCCTCCAATAATTAACACGAAGGCGGCAAGAGAAATCCATATGGTTCTCTTCGTCTTTCTGGTCATGCTAGCTCTCCTTTGTATTTGAGATGAAATAAAAAAACGAGTTCGAGTATTCAAGTAAGAACTAGTCGGAGCTTTCCGAACACGTCTTTTCCCAACATAAGGGCAGGACGCGGCTCCAGACTATTTTAAAGCTTGCTGAATTTTGACTGATACCATTATAATTTCTTTTTGGGCTACAAGCAATTTCAACAAAATCCAAGTGAGGTATAATCATGCTGGCGATTGATGTCAAAGATTTGCGCAAGTCGTTTAGCGTCCAGAAAAGCCGAGGTGGGCTGAAGGGCGCGTTTCAGGACCTGTTTGCACGTCAATACCAAGAGGTATTGGCTGTAAATGATATTTCGTTTCAGATTCCGCAGGGTGAAATATGCGGATATATTGGGGAGAACGGTGCCGGTAAATCAACAACGATCAAGATGTTGACCGGCATTTTGGTGCCTACTTCAGGGCAAATATCGGTTGGTGGATATGTTCCGTATCAGGAACGGGAGAAGTTTGTACAGAATATCGGTGTTGTTTTTGGTCAGCGCAGTCAATTGTGGTGGGATATTGGCGTTATCGAATCCTTCCATTTATTGCGCAAAGTATATCGTGTCGGAGAGGTCGATTTCCGCAAACGGCTGGATGAACTGGTTGAGCGGTTGCAGCTTCAGGACCTGCTAAGCCGTCCGGTACGGAAGCTCAGTCTCGGTCAGCGCATGCGCTGCGAGTTAGTGGCAGCCTTGTTGCATAATCCAAGTATTGTTTTCCTGGACGAACCAACTATTGGTTTGGATATTGTGGTGAAGTCGGAAATTCGGGATTTCTTGAAAGACATGAACAAGGAGCATGGAACGACCATACTGCTCACAACCCACGATTTGCAGGACATTGAGGCACTGTGTTCCCGGGTCATCATGCTTGATGCAGGCAACATCATTTATGATGGAGGTCTGGATCATCTCAAGTCCCAGTGGGGTAAGGAGCGGGAGATCCGCTTCAAGTTTGGTTCAGCTCACAACATCAGTCAGATGGAGGAATGGACTGCTGCGTTGCCTGTACGTTGGACGGTTGAGAATGAATTGTCCGCATCCGTATGGATTCCGCTGGAACTGAACGTTTCGGATGTACTCGGACGTGTCGTTGGACAAGCCGATATTACCGATATTCAGATTATCGAGATTAACACGGATGAGATTGTGCGCAGTATTTACCAATCCGGTTCCGCCGAGCGTCCCGAGATTGTGGGAGCAGGGAAAGAAGCGGTGGGTGTATCCTGAGATGAATAGTGCATTTATTGATTTTATGCGCATCCGTTTTCTAACGATGCTGGCATACCGGGTGAATTATTACTCCGGCATTTTGATATATACGCTGAATATCGGCGTGTATTACTTTACCTGGCAAGCCATTTACGGTAGCAGTGGTGAACTCGGCGGCTTCACGGCAGCACAGATGACCACTTACATCGCTGTATCCTGGATGGCACGTGCCTTTTACTTTAACAACCTGGACCGGGAGATTGCCGCAGATATACGGGATGGCTCCATTGCGATTCAATTCATCAGGCCGATCAATTACGTTATGGTCAAAATGATGCAGGGTCTTGGCGAAGGTATTTTCCGCTTCCTGCTGCTCATGATTCCGGGGATGCTCATTGCCATTCTGCTGTTCCCGGTTGAATTGCCTACGGCGCCATCGGCGTGGATTGGCTTTCTCGTCATGCTGTTCTTCAGTTTCCTCATTAATTCCCAGATTAATGTGATAACGGGACTGGCGGCATTCTTTGTGGAAAACAATGAAGGCATGATGCGTATGAAACGCGTCGTGGTTGATTTGTTCTCCGGTCTAATCATCCCGATCAGCCTGTATCCAGGCTGGATGTCTGCGGTGATGAAAGTATTGCCTTTTCAGGCCATTACGTATCTGCCCGGTTCCGTCTTCACTGGAAGAGTGGAAGGTACCGCCATCTGGAGTGTACTCGGTATTCAGGTGTTCTGGTTTGCCGTACTGCTGCTTCCGATGGTATTGATCTGGCGTAAGGCGCGCAAGCGTCTGTTCGTGCAAGGGGGATAACAGATATGTACTATATGGGTCTGATCTGGGAATATTTGAAGAATTACATGAAAACACGACTCACGTACCGTGCTGATTTCTGGGTGGAGATCCTATCGGATCTGCTGTTCCAGGCAACTAACCTGATCTTTATCTTTGTGGTCTTTCGCCATACGGATAACCTGGGCGGCTGGAGTGAGAGTGAAGTGCTCTTTGTTTATGGATATTTTATGGTGCCCTATGGCATCTTCAGTTGTTTTATCAATCTGTGGGGATTCAGTGAGCGGTACATCGTCAAAGGTGAGATGGATCGGATCCTGACACGTCCTGCACATAACCTGTTCCAGATATTGCTTGAAAATGTAGATCCGCCTGCACTCATGGGTTCGTTTATCGGCCTGATCATCATGATCTTCAGTGGCGCAGAGATGGGTCTGATGCTGGAGTGGTGGCATATCCCTGCCTTGATTATTTTGGCACTCAGCTCAGTCATGATCTATGCCGGCATCTACACCACATTGACTTCACTATCCTTTTATTCGGACGCGCCAACAGGTATCCTGCCGTTGATGTATAACATTCAAGGATATGGACGCTACCCGGTAACGATCTATAACCGTGCTATTCAGGTGCTGTTAACCTGGATCATTCCGTTTGCCTTTGTGGGGATCTATCCCGCAGCGTTGTTCCTGGAGAGGTCCGAGATGCATCGCATGGCGCTGCTTACACCTGTGATGGGATTGGTGTTTGGTTCGATGGGCTTGCTGTTGTGGAATTTTGGCGTGAAGCGGTATCGCGGAGCAGGTTCATAATAACGCCCTATAGCATTTCATGGGGGAGATTAGGGAGGAACTGACATGACGTTAAATGTAGGCGAATTGGCACCGGATTTTGAGCTTCCGTCCAGTACGGGAGAATCAGTAAAGCTTTCGGATTACCGCGGACAGCGGGTACTGCTTTATTTTTACCCCAAGGATATGACCTCGTCCTGTACGCAACAAGCTTGTGATTTCCGGGATCGACATGCTGAATTTGAAGGGCTGAACACGGTCATTCTCGGAATCAGCACCGATCCGATGAAACAACATGACAAGTTTATCGCCAAATATGGACTGCCTTTCACCTTGTTGTCGGATGAAGAGCACGTTGTAGCCGAGCAATACGGTGTATGGCAGCTGAAGAAAATGTATGGCAAGGAGTACATGGGTATGGTTCGCTCCACTTTTCTGATTGATGAAGAGGGGATATTGATCAAGGACTGGTCCAAAGTTCGGGTCAAAGGACATATCGAGGCTGCGCTTGAGGCTTTGAAGACATTGTAATTAATGATTTAGACATGTGTGAATAAATACATCTTAACCGTTTCATCATTAAAGGCTGTGCTTCGCGGAATTTACCGTGAACACAGCCTTTTTAGGTGGGCAATCGTTTATGATTGGTTGAATTGTTCTTGCTCTTGCCCGAACGAAGCCGATGCACAAGCAGTAGGAATAGCGGAACAATAAAGCTTACCGTGATATCCCAATCCACCCAAGCGGGCATGATCGTATTGGTGTAGAAAATGACATTGGGAGAAATCAGTACAGCTAACGCGAATAATAACATCGCTGATGGCAGGATGAGAGGTTTATATGTCTTTAACCGAAATAGCTGAGCTGTTCCAACGACAAAGGAGAACATATACAGCAGACTCTTGAAATAGGTAGCAATTAACCAAGCGGTCGCCATGAACGCCTCAATTCGCTCAAAAAAGTTGCCGATATTAATTTTTTGGGACAGGGTATAGGAGATGTAGATGTCATGCTGTGTCAGAAAGGGGCCAAATATCATCAGTGAAATGACCAACAATGTGGTTAGCAACAGCCCTCCACATAAAGTAGCGAGTAACATGTCCCGTTTGATGTGAGGCCCGGACATCACATAAGGAAGAACCATGGTGATCACGATTAGTTCACCAAAGGAAGTGAAAGCCCCTCTAATGACAGACTGCATCAGATGAAGCCAAGGGGTGTCCAAGTAAGGCTGTAGATTTGAACTGTCTACTTTGGGCATCAGCCCCAGAAATAATAGAATCATAAATGCAACAACGATTGGAGTCAGCATTTCACTACTTGCTCCTATTGTATGCAAGCCATGCATAAGCCCCCAGACCAGAGCGCACATAAGGATAATTAGAATGACCCGGATGGGGGTCTGAAGGTAGATCTGTGTGGTCATAAAGTCACCGACTTCACGGATACATATGACAGCGCCTATGGCGAAATAAAATAGATATGCAGCTGCCAAAACAGACCCTGCCCACCGGCCAAGTATTTTTTGGCAGATTTCAATAAGGGAAAGATCAGGGTGCGTCTGATGAAGATTGTATAGCACCCACATGATGAGCATGCCGATCGGTTGACCGATAAGAGAACAGATCCATGCATCCTGTTTACCGGAAGCAGTAACCACGGAGGGGTAGAGTAGAATCATGTCCCCAATCATGACGAGAAAGGTAAGGACTGCAAATTGCCTAATGGTGATTTTCTCCTTAATTAACATAGACACCGTTCTCCTTCTCTATATTCAGCATGGATGACTTTCATGGATGGACTCCATTTTTCCATCTATACCAGGCTCCTTCCCCGAAAAAATTTGTACTCATTTTTGTGAGGAATTGTTTGGAGTAACCGATGATGTTCTGTAAGACTTAAGCAATTGTATCAGCAGGAGACAACCCGGCAGAATGATCCCCAGTGTAGTATCCCAATCTACCCAATATGGAACAATGGTGATCACGATAAAAGTAATGCTTGGTGAGATCAGATTGGCTAATCCGAACACAAGTATGGACGCAGGGAGTACCAGTATCTGATACTGCTTAAGCTTGAACAGTTCCGCACAACCAACAATAAAGGCGTATAAGTATATCATCGCTTTGAAGTACGTAGAGATCAGCCAGGAAGAAGCCATAATCGCTTCAATACGTTCAAAAAAGTTCCCAATACTGATTTTCTGGGACAAAATAAACGAAGCATATATGTTATGTTGCGTAAGAAAGGCACCCAAGACCAGCAACGATATGGTAACGAGTGTTGCCAATACCAAACTACCTAGGCCAGCTGCAATAATTACGTCCCGTGTTCGATGAGCCTGCTTGGCAACATAGGGCAGTATCATCATGATGGGAACGACTTCACCGATTGGATATATAATGCTTACCAGAATGCCTTGCGAGATAGAGACAACACCCGTATCACTTACTGGCTTCAAATTTCTGATATCAATCTGAGGAAGCAGGCAGACTGCAAGAACGACAATAAACACAATAACGACGGGCATCAGTAGTTCACTACTTCGCCCCATCGCCTCTAATCCATGAGACACTCCCCAGGCAATCACGATGACGAACATCAGAATGATGATGCGAAGGGGAGTGTACGGGAAGATTTGAGTGGTCATGAAATCGCCGACTTCTCTCGTATGTGTGGAAGCGCCAATAATGAAAAAGAACAGGTAGAGGCAGGAAAAGAAAGTACCTGGCCAGAACCCTAGAATGCTTCGTGCCATCTGCACCAGATTTTTTTCTGGGTGCATGCTACATAGCTTCAGGAACATGGCCATCAGTGCCATCCCCAGAGGAACGCCTATAAAAGCGCAAATCCAGGAGTCTTGTTTGGCATAGGACGTGATGACCGAGGGGTAGATCAGCATCATATCCCCGACCACCATCATAAAGATGAGCGTGGTCAATTGTCTTGTTCCAAGGCGCCCCTGTTCCAGCATAATGGTCCTCTCCTTTTTCTAGGTTCCCGTCAGATGTGCCAGGAATTGATTAACAGGTTCATAGATCCACATGATGATATAGAGCGGACTGGGGAAATCCCACAGGTTGGCTGCAATCACACTGAACCCTGTGGCTATGACGAGCATTCCGCTGTACACTGCTGTTTCCCTCCATTCCTTGCGACGGATGAGACTTGGAAGATCAACCAAGCCTACAAGGCCCCCTATGACAATGACAGTAATTGTAATTAACATCCGGTCTCACTCCTTCAAATCCTCCTTGAATGAATCATCCAGTGTACCTACACGTTTGATCTGTGCATTGGCTTCATATTTAACATCCAGATTCTCAAAATATTGATCCCAATCCTTCTCAATCTTTTTGAAAAATTTAGGATCGGCATGATAAACTTCCTGACCGAATCCAAAAATGTCAATATGGAACTTTCGCCGCACTGAATTCACGGATTTTTCCATCAGTTCTATCAATCGCTCCTCACTGTCCTTTTCCAACTCTTTGAGTGTTTTCATCGAACCAATTTTGATTCCACACTCTACTGCACCAATGGAAGATACATTTTTAATTTTGATGTGGATCACAGGTTGGTCATCAATGACCTTTGCTTTTCGTTGAGTCTTGGTGCGAAGGGTTTTAAAAGTCACATTTCCTCCTTTTCGGCAAGGCAGGTGACCTATGGTAGATACGACATTGTCGCGGATATAGTTGTACCCTTTGGATTCATCTTCCGTTAACCAGCCAATCAGTTTGTCTTTTTTGAATACACTCAATCCTGTTGAAACTAGACGAGCTTTGGACTTAATCGTCGCAATATTGTCTTTGCTTCCGCTTCTCTCTGAATTGCCAAAAATCTCTACACCAGTGATTACGGGTTGTATTCCGGAAGTAAGCATATATTCCATCAACTGATCACCGGTTACAGTCGTTGTAGGAGACCAGGTCTTGGCAGACACGTCCAGAGAATTAAATAACTTCTCTGCAGGTAAATTCTCTAATGGAGTAAGTGTGTCCAATACCTTGGAAGCTGTAGTATTTCGAGCAACCATGACGTAATAATCGGGCCGGACAGTAGGTTCTCGCATTAATGCTTCCATAACATCGTAGATGCCCTCTTTACGGGCATATTCTTCACTGAACACCAGTACACGGATATGTGCCATGAATATACGGCGTGGGCTTGTCTCGGTCAGCTTTTGAATTGCTTCAAACAGCGTGGGCGCGGACGCTTCGTACAGCGTGACAGGAGTGCCATTGCCTCCCCCTGACTTGGAGGAAACTTCATTTGGCACAACGACCTGAGCGCTCACTTTAATCAAATCGCCATCCTTGTCTACACCAAGACCCAGCATAATGCCAAGTTCATTCAGCTCCTGGCGATCCCAGCATCCGGTAAGGAGAGGGAGTAGGAATGCAATGCATACAATTAATCGGAAGCACTTGTTCATACGTTGTTCTCCTTACCGAATTAACGCTTCGTTTTTTTTGTGGTTTGTCTGGTTTTGTTCGGTGTACCCGTAGAGAGTGGCCGTGTTTTCATACGGGACCAGGGCACACGAAACAGCGTATCCTTCAGATCTTTCTGAATTAGAGGTGCAAAGGGGGACATATATGGTACGCCAAAAGAACGCAAGCTGCACAGGTGTGTAACCGTAATGAGCAGAACAATTAGAATACCGTAGAATCCAAAAGCTGCCGCGAGTATCATCAATACAAATCGCAAAATTCGGACAGAGATAGACAGTCCATTCTCTGGAATGACATAACTGGATATGGCCGTTATGGAAACGATAATAACCATTGCTGCGGAGACAACTCCTGCATCTACGGCGGCTTGGCCAATGACCAGTGTTCCGACAATGGAAACGGCCTGACCGACCGTTTTCGGAATACGTATACCTGCTTCTCGCAAAATTTCATAGGTCAGTTCCATCAGTATGGCTTCAATGAAGGCGGGGAAAGGAACGCCTTCACGCTGGGCTGCCAGACTGATGAGCAGGTTGGTCGGCAGCATTTCCTGGTGAAAGGTGGAAATGGCAATATAGAAGGATGGAGCTAGTAAAGCGATAAAAAAGGACAGATAACGAATCAAGCGAATCAATGTGCTGATATCGGCCCGTTGATAGTAATCCTCCGGCGATTGGAAGAAATGCACGAACAAGGCGGGAACCAGCAGCACAAAAGGCGTACCGTCCACGATGATGGCTACTCTACCCTCAAGCAAAGCAGCACAAACCGTATCTGGACGTTCACTATTGTAAACCGTGGGGAATAAAGTTCTGGTTTCGTCTTGTACAAGTTCCTCGATATATCCACTCTCAAGGATACTGTCGATATCGATCTCATCGAGTCTTCGACGCAGTTCTTTTACAATCTCCTGATCCACGATATGTTCCAGATAGAGCACAGCCACTCGGGTTTTGGTAATCTCACCTATTTCTCTTTCTTCGATCCAAAGATGAGGATTACGGATTCGTTTGCGGATCAATGATGTGTTGGTACGCAGGTTTTCGTTGAAGCCTTCCATAGGCCCCCTAACGACGGTTTGGGAGACAGGTTCTCCAACGGATCGATCTTCCCAGCCTGCTGCACCAATCTTCAATCCTCGTACAGATCCTTCAAGCAGTAAGATAGCTGATCCCGAAAGAAGTGCATTCATTACTTCATCCATATCATCAACCAGCAATACATCACTGGCGATCAAGATATCATTCTGGAGGTAGCTGAGATGTTCATCGTCTGCAGAGAATTCAGGGAGATCACGCTTTTGCAATAATGATTCCATAATGGAGTGATTCAGGATCTGCACATCCACTAATCCATCAATGTACAACATGACTGCAGGCCATTTATGTAAACACTGGAGAGGGCGCATCATCAAGTCGTTGCTGTTCCCCATCACTTGCTTGCAGTATTCCATATTTTCGCTTAGATCCGGAGAGATTTGCCTCTGATCTTGGCGTTCCAGCGACGATTCACTCATGCCTTCACCTCCCTATACACCCTATATTTTCAAGTTAGTATGACCTGGATGAATTCGGATTATCACAAAAAAAAGGAGCTGCGATTATTCGCAACTCCCTGCCTGCTTATTATAGATGGACTTTTGTCCGAATTTACTTTTGTCTTTGTCGAACAGGGGCTGGCTTGGATACGGTGGATCTTGCTGCCCATGCTTTGCGGTAACGATAGAACACGGCTGCGATGAGCAATAGGCCGATTCCTCCCACGATATATGCTGCATATTGATGAGCCAGATGGAATACGGCGTTCCACTGAGGGCCAAATATTTTGCCAATGCCCAGAAACAGTACAACCCAGAACAGTGCGCCTGAATAGGCGTAGAGAGCGAATTTGCGAAAGGGAACAGCGGCTATGCCCGCGAAATACCCGGTGAAATGCCTTACACCCGGAATGAAATAACCGATGAAGATTAAGGCATTACCATACTTGGCAAACCACTTTTGCGTTTTATCGAGCTTGTCCTGCTTCAGCAGAAACCATTTTCCGTATCGTGTTATAAAGGGCAGTCCTGCTTTGGCTCCAATAAAATAAGTGATGGTCATGCCAATCGTTGTTCCCAGAAAAGCCAGTATGGTGAGGATTCCGAAGTCCAGATGCCCCTTGTAGGAGAGAAACCCTGCGTAAGCCATCGTTGTTTCACCAGGAAAGGGAAGTGCGATGAATTCAAGCAACAAGCCAAAAAACAATACGCTGTATCCGTAGGACCCAAACAGATGTTGGATCTTCTCAAGCAATTCCAATAGATTTCACTCTCCTGAATACGGGGTGGGAGCATGAATACTCTCCAAGGTGTTTTAATGTGTTCTGCCTGTTCATTATGCTACCTAATCTGAAGCGAAGAATCAATCAGGCTACATAGCAAATTGTGAAAAAATATTAAACAAAATCACGTCTTTTTTCAATGTAGCCTCCATATAATTCTAACAAATCTGCTGAAGTCTATCAGCAAATTACTAGAGACGGTGGAGGTCGATTCATAAATGGTACAGAGACCGGAATTCAGAATCAAGGAAAATGGGGAAAACTCTGCAACAACCATACATATGTTTTTAGCTGGACAGTGGTCTGTCATTCTCATGCGTATTGCGATATTGTTATGTGCATTTGCTGTATATGCAGGCACGGCTTATGCATCTTCTGCTTCCGGCTCAGGTGATCCAATCCCGGAAGATAAGAATACTCAAGACAAGGTAGTTTATCTGAGTTTTGACGATGGACCGGGTAACCATACCCGTGAAGTATTGGATATTTTGCGTAAGGAGAAGGTTTTGGCTACATTTTTTGTGCTGGGTGAGCAGGCAGAACGTTATCCGGAGTTAATCAGGGGGCTTGTGGAGGATGGACATGCTTTGGGCAATCATACGTTCAATCATCAATATGAACAGCTGTACAGTGATTTCAAAGTGTTCTGGAAACAGATCAAGCAGACAGAGGAAGTGCTGGAGCGTATAACCGGTTTCCGTCCGAATCTGGTGCGAGCACCAGGCGGTACATATGGACACTTTGACCAGAGTTATTTTGATTTGCTCCAACTGGGTGGATACACCGTCATGGACTGGAACGTCGATAGTGGAGATTCCAAGCGTAAAGGTGTTCCGGCCAAAGAGATCCTCAGCAATTCGACCAAAGTACCTGCGGGAGCACGTTCGGTCGTTGTCCTGATGCATGACGGTGGTGCACATGCTGAAACGGTAAAAGCACTTCCGGGTATTATCAAATATTATCGTGATCATGGATATCGTTTTGACACCATAAAGAGTACGGATCAACCAGTTCAATTCCGTGTACATCCAGATGGTAAGTATAAGGCCCGCAAGGCGCCGGGAAAGGCATGGATCGCAGAGCATGTAGAAGCGAACGCGACGTTATGGCTTGCAAGCAAGAAGCTGAAGGTAGAGGTGGGATTGGCTGCGGCTACCTTGCAACCGGGCGAGTTCCGCATGGAGGGTCAGCGAATCATGGTGCCTTTGCGTACGTTTATGAAAAAATTCGGGGGCAGCACTCGCTGGGACTCTGAAACAAGGACGGCCATAGCAGTATGGAAGGAAAGAACGATTTATGCAGACAGTGTGAGCGGAACACTGACAACAACAGGGGCAATTGAAACGGACGCAGTACAGAGTCAGGGTGGAACCATCTGGGTTCCGTTACGTGAGTTACTGGAGCAGATGGGGTTGAGGGTGAATTCCTTAACCAGTAATGAAGCAGAGTGGACGGTGAAGGCGGGCACTTCCAGATCCATTTCGGCAATGAATAACATATTTAAGTATAAAATGATCTGAAGAAAGTCATTCTTGCAGGACTATTCTCTCTACTTCCGGGCAACACTGAATCATAGATTACTATGGTTCAGGAATGCTGATGAACGGAAGGAGATCAGAGAAATGTCTTATATCCGAATGGAACATGAACATGCTGTTGAATTGTTAAACCGGGTCATGAAGCGTGTTGAGAGTGTGATTATTGGCAAAAAAACAGAGATTCGTTATGTCCTCACTGCAATGCTCAGTGGGGGGCATGTACTTCTGGAAGATGTGCCGGGTACCGGGAAAACGATGCTGGTTCGTGCCGTTGCTTCTGCACTGGACTGCTCCATGGGCCGGATTCAATTCACGTCCGATGTCATGCCGGCAGATGTTACGGGCACTTCAATCTATCATCCACATACAGCTGAATTCAAGTTTCGGCCCGGACCCGTCATGTCCAACGTTGTCCTGGCTGATGAAATAAATCGCGCTTCACCACGCACTCAGTCTGCCCTGCTGGAGGCAATGGAGGAACGACGTATTACGGTTGATGGCACAACCTATGCCTTGCCACGCCCGTTCTTTCTGCTGGCGACACAGAACCCGTTACAGTTCGAAGGTACGTACCGTCTGCCTGAAGCGCAGCTGGATCGATTTATCATGAGAATTGGACTGGGGTATCCCGATCCGGAACAGGAATTGGAATTGTTAACCCGCATGCAAGGTAGAGAAGCGATTGATGAACTTCGCCCTGTCCTGCTTGCTGAAGAGGTCGTAGCCATGCAGCGTGAAGTCAAACAGGTACATGTTGATCCGGTCGTTAAACAGTATCTGGTGGCTGTTGCTGTAGCCTCTCGCAGCCTTCCGGCGGTCAGACTGGGCATCAGTCCGCGTGGAACACTGGCCTGGATGGCTGCGGCGCAGTCATTTGCCTATCTTCAAGGGCGCAGTTATGTCATTCCGGATGATGTGAAAGAGGTAGCTGTGCCTGTCCTTTCCCACCGTATTCAATTGAAGGCCCAGAACAGAGCGGAGGTTTGGGGGCAAGTACAGGTCATTGAAGAAGCATTGTCAACGGTCCCGGTACCTGTACAGATGGCATCACAGGGAAGGGGACGGAGGCAATGACTGCGCTGGGACAACGGATTGTGAGTGCTGTCTTGGTGGTGGCTTTTGCTTCCTTGTATCAGTGGCATGGGGGCAAAGCGGCGTTGTTTCTATCCGTTATAGCTTTCTTGATGTTCACAGGAGGTCTGCTTCTCCATTGGTTCAGACCACGGCGTATTCACATCCGTCGGAAAATACACACGAACCGGATTGAGGCAGGCGAGCAGGTACGGGTTCTAGTCGAACTGGAATTCAATTGCCGTATTCCACTGTTATGGATCGTTCTGTGTGAGAACACACCTGCTGGTGTTCATCGCAAATTGATTTTCCCGGGAACACGGCGACAATTTTCCTATCAATATGAATGTTCCGGGTTACGCAGAGGAGTCTACAGATGGGATACGGGCAGATTGTACTGGGGTGATATGTTTGGCTGGAATACTCTCTCCGCAGAGACCTCGGGAGGTACCCCCTTGATTGTTGTTCCTCAAGCAACAGCTTGGGGGAAGGGTGATTCGGTAGAATTCGCAGCGATGATCGAAGGGACTCTGTCGGAGCGACGAAATAGCCAGGGAAACCGTAGTCCTGAGTTCCGTGAATATCAGCAGGGTGACCCACTGGGACGAGTTCATTGGAAAAGTACAGCCAAAACGGGAAAACTTCAGACCTTTCTGCCTGATACCACGGATCTGGCTTCGCTCGGCATCCTTGTGTATGAAGGCGCGTCGGGTTATGACGTAAAACAACGAGAGAACATGGATGCACATGCCTTTGAACGAGTGGTTCGTGCAGCTGCCCGCTGGATTCATACCGCTGAACGGGATGACATTCCTTATCATCTGTGGATGGAAGGCGGCGATAAGAACTATGATGCACAAGATCAATGGCAACATGGGCCGTTCCATGCAGATGATGAGAATCATGGACTGGACAAGTTAGCGGGGGCACAAATATCCAAAGCACAATCAGGCTCTGTTTCGCTTCGAACGGAGATGCTGGATGGACTAACGAGCGGGTCGCGAATTGTGGTTCTCACAGGTAAGATGGATCAGGTTCTGGCCGAATGGATCATAACTGCAATCGGGTCGGGTTATCGTGTAGAGGTGCAATTGACTGAAGCAAACCAGGACCAATTAGGATCAACGGATAGATTGATGAATGGATTGGGATATGACAGCTTAAGCTTGGAGCGGCTTCGTCACAGCGGGGTGCCGATCCATGCGGTTACAGACGTTGCGTTATCTTCATTGGGAAAGGTGGGGGTAACGGATGTGGGAGCGTAATGTTAACCAGCAACCAAATTCCACTGTGGTCGACTTAGAGTCAACGGACCGTACGAGAATAGAATCGGCCCATTCCGTATATAAAGCTGTGAACCAGAATTCTGTAACGGATATAAAGGATGAGGGATATGTGAGCGTACCTGTCCTGTACAAAATTGTTATTTCGGCCATTTTACTTATACTGTCTCTGGAGTGGATATATCCGGTTACATCATCAGATCAGCAGGGCAGTGAACGGTTCTTGTCCGTAATGGCGGGATTAACGGGAGCATTGTTGCTCGCGGGGTTAATTCGTACAGGATGGATCACCGGAGTACTGATCCGATTATTCATTGCACTCACTGCGCTATGTCTGATGTACGGAGGAAGTGATCCTGTCCGTTGGGCCGTTGCATACCCGGGGATACTTTCAGCGGATATGGACACGTTTATAAATAACTGGCGATTCCACTCGATTAGTACAGAAACGAGAGGGTTGTTCATGATGTGCGGCTGGAGCATGCTCATGGCTTCTGTGCAATCCCTCGTATTGTTACGTCGAAGCGTGATGCTGTTTGGCAGTGCAACGCTGCTCTATTTGCTTTTGCTTGAATCCTTTGCGGGGCTGGATGTGTATGCTTCCGTAATACGGTCTGTCCTATGGACTTTTCTTATTCAGGCTCTGCTTCAGCTACTACGTCTCAATGGAGGAGTCACGACTCCGAGTTATCGCGGCAGCCCCTATGGCCGTTGGAGTGCAGTAACTATCGTTGCTTCTGCAGGTATGGTGCTTCTCTCCGCGTTACCTGGCCAGTTTGCTTCCATTCCTCAACCGGAACGCATATCTCTGGAGCAGATGGGTGAACGCCTAGCTCGCTGGGCAGGTTATACACAGCATAGTAGTATCCCTGCTGCAACGGCAGTCACGGGATATAGCACAGCTGACGCGCCTATGGGAGCACCGTTAGTGCAGGGCAACTCCATCTTTTTTATAGCGAAGAGTCCAAAAGTGACGTATTGGCGAGGGGAGACCCGTTCATATTATAACGGTAGTACTTGGAGTGATCCGGGTCAAAGCTTCGAAACGGCAAGTCCATCCGGAATGCTGCGTGCTGATGGTTGGGAGAATCCAACCTATTGGAGTCGCATTCGCCAAACTGTCATGATGCAGCGAGAGTGGAAAGGACCAAATCCTCTCTTTACCGGGGGCATACCGGTTAACGTATCGTTCCAGGATAAGAACAAGGATAATCAGGAAAACATGTTTTCTTTGCTGTCTAATCGCGATTCGGCAACATTGTGGCTCGCGAGCTCCGGAAACGATAAGATAGTTAAACATTATTCGGCAGACGTCATGGTTCCTGTCGCAACACCTGAACAGTTACGTCTTCTTGAGAAAACGAATAAAGGGAAAGATCCGGCAGCCATTCGGAGGGATTATCTGCAATTGCCTGCATCACTCCCTGGTCGAGTGAAGACGCTTGCCAAGGAAATCATTCAAGGCAGTGAGACCCGGTATGACGCTGTGCAGGCCGTCAAGACTTATCTGGCTGCTCATGCCGAGTATACGTTGGATACCCGTATGCCACCGCGTGGAACAGATTTTGTGGACGATTTTCTATTCGTCACCCGGCAGGGGTATTGCAATCATTTCTCCACAGCTATGATTGTGTTGCTGCGTGCAGAGGGCATCCCCGCACGCTGGGTTAAAGGCTTTGGGCCTGGAATTGCTGACCCGAATGTGCCCAGTCAATATGTGATTTCACAGGGAGATGCACATTCCTGGGTAGAGGTATATTTTCCGGGTGCAGGCTGGATGCCGTTTGAGGCTACGCCGGGCTTCACCATGGCGCAAGGCGCGGGCAAAGATGCCACAGCACTCGCCGGGGCGCAGCCTGTTGCGGAGAATCCGCCGTATATGAGCGGCGGATTGGGTTACGCGGGCGCATGGCTGCTCGCCCGTGCACGGGCCATTGCCGCGGAGCCATGGCTCGCGGCAGCCCTTGTGGCAGCGGCCCTGTTGGGCGCCGCTGCTCTGGTCCGCATGCGGCGGCTACGCCCCGCGCTGCGGTTAGGGCTGCTGCTGGCGTGGCCACGCAGCAGCTTTCCAGACCGCGAGCGGTTGCTGCGCGCCGCCGCTCCGGTCTGGGCCGCGCTCGCGCGCCGGTACGGCCCGCGGCCGCCGGGTATGACGCTGCGTGAATATGCAGCGTCATAAGCTTTGGCCGCAGGCGCGGACGGCGCGGACATCGCGCGGTTTGCAGCCGACTGGGAACGGCTGCTGTACGGGCCAGACCGTCCGCTGCGCGCGGACAGTCTGAACTTCCTGCGCCGGGCACTTCGTTTGGCCCGGCGGTTGCAGGCGTTGTAACACAAGGATGTTACAACGTTACACCAAAGATTCGAAGCAGCTGCCATACAGTCGCTATCGCTTTCCAATAGAGCTTGGCCACATGTGGGCAGGTGAAGATCTCCATTGCTGGCGCATTGTTATCTAAATGCAGCGTTTGGTTCATCGTTGCATGCCATACATAAGACGCCTTTCGCGCTGCGCTGCGAATGAGGCGTCTTTCCACGATCATACACTTGAACCAGCATCTTGCTACCAAGCTTTTCTATTCGAAATTTCATATTTAGAGGCATTTGGTAATCCTGTTTTGATATGTCGAAAAAAGGAGTTTCGCCTTTCCTTGACGGTATGTTTTGTCGTTGCGTATAATTAGTTTCATTGAATTGAGGGAGGCACGGTTATGAATAAACAGAATGAAATTGTAGTTGTCCTTGACTTCGGGGGTCAATACAATCAGTTAATCGCCAGAAGAATCCGGGATCTTGGCGTATACAGCGAGCTTTTGCCGTATAACACAATTTACGGAAAAGATCGCAGAAATAGCACCAAAAGGAATCGTA
Source organism: Paenibacillus sp. FSL H3-0457 (assembly GCF_037981725.1). Taxonomy (NCBI): domain Bacteria; kingdom Bacillati; phylum Bacillota; class Bacilli; order Caryophanales; family Paenibacillaceae; genus Paenibacillus; species Paenibacillus sp. FSL H3-0457. The sequence continues at coordinate 814,695 of NZ_CP150283.1, forward strand.
TTTTCGGGTGGTCCGTCCAGCGTATACGCTGAGAATGCTCCACACGTGGACCCAGGTGTCTATGACCTGGGCTTGCCAATCTTTGGTATCTGCTACGGAATGCAGCTTATGGCCCAGCAGCTCGAAGGTAAAGTAGAACGTTCCGAGAAGCGAGAGTACGGTAAAGCAGACCTTGAGTTTGCCGCTGGATCTACATTGGCAAAAGGCATTGAAGGCGAACATACGGTATGGATGAGTCACGGTGACCACGTGGTTACACTTCCTCCAGGTTTCAAACTGGATGCAGGCACGGAAAGTGCGCCAATCGCTGCCATGAGTGACGATGAGCGTAAATTGTATGCTGTTCAGTTCCATCCGGAAGTACGTCACTCTGTTCGCGGTAACGACATGATTCGTAACTTCCTGTTCGAAGTTTGTGGTTGCGAAGGCAACTGGACGATGGAGACATTCATCGATGACACGATCAAAGACATTCGTGAAAAAGTTGGCGACAGTAAAGTACTGTGTGCGCTTAGCGGCGGTGTAGATTCTTCCGTTGTAGCTGCATTGCTTCACAAAGCCATTGGTGATCAACTGACATGTATGTTTATCGACCACGGTCTGTTGCGTAAAGGCGAAGCAGAAAGTGTAATGGAGACGTTTGTCGGCAAATTCGACATGAAAGTTGTCAAAATTGATGCTCAGGAGCGCTTTATGTCCAAGCTGGCTGGCGTGGATGATCCAGAACAAAAACGTAAAATCATCGGTAACGAGTTTATTTACGTATTTGATGAAGAGTCCAAGCAGTTCGATGATTTTGCATTCCTGGCGCAAGGTACACTGTATACGGACATCGTAGAAAGTGGTACAGCGACTGCACAGACCATCAAATCCCACCACAACGTGGGCGGTCTGCCTGAGGACATGAACTTCAAACTGATCGAGCCACTGAGCACGTTGTTCAAGGATGAAGTACGTAAAGTCGGTACCGAGTGTGGCTTGCCGGACGAAATTGTACACCGTCAGCCGTTCCCTGGTCCGGGTCTTGCGATCCGTGTTCTTGGTGAGGTTACCGAAGAGAAACTTACCATCGTTCGTGATTCAGACTACATCCTGCGTGAAGAGATTGCCAAAGCCGGTCTCGACCGCGAAATCTGGCAGTACTTCACAGCCCTGCCGAACATGAAGAGTGTCGGCGTTATGGGTGATGCGCGTACGTATTCCTACACTGTAGGTATCCGTGCTGTAACGTCCATCGACGGTATGACAGCTGACTGGGCACGTATCCCTTGGGATGTGCTGGAGAAAATCTCCGTACGGATCGTTAACGAAGTTGATAACGTAAACCGTATCGTCTATGACGTAACTTCCAAACCACCTGCAACAATCGAGTGGGAATAGGATATAGACTCTTAACGATAGATTTAAAAAATGCTCTTTTATCTGCGGTATTTCGCAAATAAAAGGGCGTTTTTTTTATTAAGAAGAATATTGTGATCAAATTTTTGTAGGGCTACTTATTACAAGTAATAAACTCTCAAAATTAATCCCATTTTAAAGTTGACTTCATGATCCTTTCAGGTCGGGCCTGTACAATAAGTACATACTAAGAGCTATATGGCTACTGAAAGGAGAATTGAATGTATGCGTAAAACCGACTATATGAGCAAATGGAAGATGGGCATTGGAAGTGCGTTTCTGATGGTGATGCTGGCAGGATGCGGTTCAGGTATGCAAGACCTGGCTTCCGGTTCGGGGGACTTTCCATTTGTGAACTTAGAGGCAGCGGATGCTTCTTCCGATCAGACCAGAAACCAGGAGTTATCCTCTGACACAACAACGAACACAAATCAGGAACAACAAGATATACAGGATACTCCGCAGACAGAGATTTAATTAACATAGGACTGATCCGGTAAAAAATAGCTCCGGAACATGTCGCAAATTGCTCCATATACCTAATGAGTATAAGTCTTCGGAATACGAGATATCGTTATTCCTAGATCATCATTCACCTGATTGCTAAAACGCATCAGAAATATAAGCTAGCCTGATTAGAGCGCTTCTGCTCTTTGATCAGGCTAGCTTTTTATGTTATCCTGCGGAACTTTCAGTCTGAAAGAATGGACATATCCCATTGAGATTACACCGAAAAAAGCGTATTCAATTGGGTTGTAAACCGCTGAACTGGTTCAATCTGTTAAATAATACGAACGATATTCTAAAAGCGTGATATTAATATTCGTTTTTCTCATTGACAAAAACATACTGCCCTCCTAAAATAGTGATGGGAAACAAACAAATAGCGCATACTTATTCGTATAATCCTGGGGATTGGCCCGGGAGTCTCTACGAGATCACCCTAATGATCTGGCTACGAAGAGGAGAAGGCTAAGCACATGAATTCTACATGATTGCGGGGACATCACGCACATTAGAATTTTTTTTGTTCTTAGTAAAGGCATCATGCCACTCCTTGTCAGCTGAACCCTGGGTGAAGAATATTCATCAGGGTCATTTGTCGTTTTTCAATATGGCTTCAACATCTCTAGGGGGAGTTAGTAATTATGGATCGTTTCTTTAAATTAAAAGAAAACGGAACAAACGTTAGAACGGAGATTGTTGCGGGTCTCACTACGTTTATGACAATGGCTTACATTCTTTTTGTAAATACGTTGTTCTTGGGACAAGTAGGTGCGGGGATGTCGGATAATGCAGTATTCTTTGCGACAGCCGTCGGCGCCGGATTAATGACTATTATTATGGGATTGTTCGTGAATATTCCGATCGCACTTGCACCAGGTATGGGGCTGAATGCGTACTTCATGACTGTCGTTCTAAGTTCGAATGGAGCGATTACTTGGCAAGCAGCTCTCGGAGCGGTATTCCTTTCCGGTATCGTGTTCATTATTTTGACTGTGACGAAGATTCGTCAAATGCTGCTTGTTGCAGTTCCGCAGTCAATCAAAATGGCCATTACGGTTGGTATCGGTCTCTTTATTACCATTATTGGTTTCAAACTTGCTAATCTCGTGGCTGTAACAGTTAATGTTGCACCAGACGCAGATCTGAGTCAGCCGATTCCGGGTAGCAGTTTTAACTTGTCATTGGGCAACTTTGTAACACATCACGATGCGTTGCTGGCCCTGATTGGTTTGCTCCTTATTGCTATTCTGATGGTTATGCGCGTCAAAGGCGCTCTGCTGATCGGGATCGTAGCAACAACGCTGATTGGTATTCCGATGGGAGTTACGAATCTGAGTGGTCTTTCAGGCGCAAGCTGGTTGCCTAACTTCAGTGATCTGGCGGTTGGACAGCTTGATTTGAAAGGTGCCATCAGTCTCGGATTGTTCGAGATCATCTTCATCTTTACCTTCGTTGAATTGTTCGACACGTTTGGTACGATGGTAGGTACTGCAACGCGTATGGGGATTATGAAGGATAAGAAAAAGGCGAGAAAACGATCGGTAAAGCGATGCTCGTCGATGCAGTTGGTGTCAGCGCAGGTGCTGCACTAGGTACAAGTACCATTACGGCATACGTTGAAAGTGCTTCAGGTGTTGAGGCAGGTGGACGTACAGGACTGACTTCGGTAACGACAGGTTTATTGTTCATTTTGGCCCTGTTTATCGCACCGCTTGCGCTGGTTGTTCCATCCGCTGCGACGGCTCCGGCATTGATCATCGTGGGTGTACTTATGATGAGTCAAGTGCGCAGCATTGAGTGGGATGATTTCCTGCAAGCTTTCCCTGCGTTCCTTACCATTGTATTGATGCCTTTCACAGGTGGAATCGCAAACGGGATCTCCGCAGGTATCGTATCTTATGTAATTCTGGCGGTGTTCAGTAACTTGGTTACAGAGCGTAAAGTGAAAATTCACTGGCTTATGTGGATCTTGGCGCTCATCGTAGTCTGCCGATACGTATTTATTGGCGGGGAGTAAGCGTGCATTAGGTTTAATGAAGAATACGGAGATAAGTTTGATACCTTATATATGAAAGAAGCGGAAGCCACGGGATTTAAACCCGGAGCTTTCGCTTTTTTTGCATTCTTTTCTTGAGCAAAAATGAATTACAAAAATGTTTTCCTTCTATATAGAAGGAATGAGTATAATGTTCTAAGATCTGTTGGTTGTTTATCCAATGAAATCAGCGGTTAATAAGTTCTATAACGTGATGAGTATGTACTGTATACAACATAATTTCTCTATAATTGGATTAGGAATTATATGAAAAACCTTTTTTATTACTCCGATCATTAAAGTTAGTGCGCAGATGTATCATTTAGCTGGTTATAAGGAGATACTTGTTAAAAGGTCTACAGGGTACTCATTGTATAAGAATTTAATGTTTATCGAAAAAAGACTTGCGTTCCATAACTGTACATGGTATATTCTATTTCCGGCCAAAAAAAACACGAGATACACGGTGCGGCAAGCGAATGAAATAAGCTTCGAAAGAAACTTAAAAAAAGAGCTTGCAAAGTTGGTTCGGACATGATATTATATAAGGGTTGCTGAAGAGAACAACATTCGGTAACGAAAACAAGTTTGATCTTTGAAAACTGAACAACGAGTGAGTAAACATTCTGCTTGCAGAATGAACGCGAAAGTTTGAAACAAGCCTTGGCTTGGATCGACTAGAGCACAAATGAGATTTTTAATCTCGTCAGATTCAAAATGAGCTTATCGCTCTTTTCAATACTTTATTGGAGAGTTTGATCCTGGCTCAGGACGAACGCTGGCGGCATGCCTAATACATGCAAGTCGAGCGGAGTTGATAGGAAGCTTGCTTCCTTGATACTTAGCGGCGGACGGGTGAGTAACACGTAGGCAACCTGCCCTCAAGTTTGGGACAACTACCGGAAACGGTAGCTAATACCGAATAATTGTTTTCTTCGCCTGAAGAGAACTGGAAAGACGGAGCAATCTGTCGCTTGGGGATGGGCCTGCGGCGCATTAGCTAGTTGGTGAGGTAACGGCTCACCAAGGCGACGATGCGTAGCCGACCTGAGAGGGTGATCGGCCACACTGGGACTGAGACACGGCCCAGACTCCTACGGGAGGCAGCAGTAGGGAATCTTCCGCAATGGGCGAAAGCCTGACGGAGCAATGCCGCGTGAGTGATGAAGGTTTTCGGATCGTAAAGCTCTGTTGCCAGGGAAGAACGCTTGGGAGAGTAACTGCTCTCAAGGTGACGGTACCTGAGAAGAAAGCCCCGGCTAACTACGTGCCAGCAGCCGCGGTAATACGTAGGGGGCAAGCGTTGTCCGGAATTATTGGGCGTAAAGCGCGCGCAGGCGGTCATTTAAGTCTGGTGTTTAATCCCGGGGCTCAACCCCGGATCGCACTGGAAACTGGGTGACTTGAGTGCAGAAGAGGAGAGTGGAATTCCACGTGTAGCGGTGAAATGCGTAGATATGTGGAGGAACACCAGTGGCGAAGGCGACTCTCTGGGCTGTAACTGACGCTGAGGCGCGAAAGCGTGGGGAGCAAACAGGATTAGATACCCTGGTAGTCCACGCCGTAAACGATGAGTGCTAGGTGTTAGGGGTTTCGATACCCTTGGTGCCGAAGTTAACACATTAAGCACTCCGCCTGGGGAGTACGGTCGCAAGACTGAAACTCAAAGGAATTGACGGGGACCCGCACAAGCAGTGGAGTATGTGGTTTAATTCGAAGCAACGCGAAGAACCTTACCAGGTCTTGACATCTGAATGATATGCAGAGATGTACCTTTTCTTCGGAACATTCAAGACAGGTGGTGCATGGTTGTCGTCAGCTCGTGTCGTGAGATGTTGGGTTAAGTCCCGCAACGAGCGCAACCCTTATATTTAGTTGCCAGCACTTCGGGTGGGCACTCTAGATAGACTGCCGGTGACAAACCGGAGGAAGGTGGGGATGACGTCAAATCATCATGCCCCTTATGACCTGGGCTACACACGTACTACAATGGCTAGGCACAACGGGCTGCGAAATCGCGAGATGGAGCCAATCCCAACAAAGCTTGGCCTCAGTTCGGATTGCAGGCTGCAACTCGCCTGCATGAAGTCGGAATTGCTAGTAATCGCGGATCAGCATGCCGCGGTGAATACGTTCCCGGGTCTTGTACACACCGCCCGTCACACCACGAGAGTTTATAACACCCGAAGTCGGTGGGGTAACCGCAAGGAGCCAGCCGCCGAAGGTGGGATAGATGATTGGGGTGAAGTCGTAACAAGGTAGCCGTATCGGAAGGTGCGGCTGGATCACCTCCTTTCTATGGAGAATCGTTTCCTGCAACGGAAACATTCAAAACTGCAGCTTAGCTGCAAAACACTCACTCGTTGTTCGGTTTTGAGAGCTCAAACTCTCAAACAGCTTGCTTTTGCATGGAGCTTGTTCTTTGAAAACTAGATATCGAAACGAAACAAACGCGAATTAGAACATTCCTTTTTAGCTGAACTTGTGTTAAACAAGTTTTAATAAAAACGGTAGTTAAATTGCTTTTGCGATGGTATTGAATGGGAGCGACTTTTGGCTTTGCGTAAGCAAACCAAGGGAAGCGAGCAGTCAAAATCCGAGCAATATGGTTAAGCTACTAAGAGCACACGGAGGATGCCTAGGCGCTAGGAGCCGATGAAGGACGTGGCGAACAACGAAACTGCCTCGGGGAGCTGTAAGCAAGCTTTGATCCGGGGGTGTCCGAATGGGGAAACCCAGCTGGGGTAATTTCCAGTTACTCACAACTGAATACATAGGTTGTGTAGAGGCATACCAGGGGAACTGAAACATCTAAGTACCCTGAGGAAGAGAAAACAATAGTGATTCCGTCAGTAGCGGCGAGCGAACGCGGAGAAGCCCAAACCAGAGAGCTTGCTCTTTGGGGTTGTGGGACGTCTCACATGGAGTTACAAAGGAACCTATTAAGCGAAGAGGTCTGGAAAGGCCCGCCAAAGAAGGTAAAAGCCCTGTAGTTGAAAGTCTGTTCCCTCCGAGACGGATCCCGAGTAGTGCGGGGCACGTGAAACCCCGTATGAATCCGGCAGGACCATCTGCCAAGGCTAAATACTTCCTAGCGACCGATAGTGAAGCAGTACCGTGAGGGAAAGGTGAAAAGCACCCCGGAAGGGGAGTGAAATAGAACCTGAAACCGTGTGCTTACAAAAAGTCAGAGCCCGTTTTAGGGGTGATGGCGTGCCTTTTGTAGAATGAACCTATGAGTTACGTTCCCGTGCAAGGTTAAGGTGAAGAGCCGGAGCCGCAGCGAAAGCGAGTCTGAATAGGGCGAGTTAGTACGTGGACGTAGACCCGAAACCGGGTGATCTACCCCTGTCCAGGGTGAAGGTGCGGTAACACGCACTGGAGGCCCGAACCCACGCATGTTGAAAAATGCGGGGATGAGGTGGGGGTAGCGGAGAAATTCCAATCGAACTCGGAGATAGCTGGTTCTCCCCGAAATAGCTTTAGGGCTAGCCTCGGAAAACAGAGTCGTGGAGGTAGAGCACTGATTGGGTGCGGGGCCCGCAAGGGTTACCAAGCTCAGTCAAACTCCGAATGCCATAGACTTACTTCCGGGAGTCAGACAGTGAGTGCTAAGATCCATTGTCAAAAGGGAAACAGCCCAGACCATCAGCTAAGGTCCCCAAGTGTGTGTTAAGTGGGAAAGGATGTGGAGTTGCACAGACAACCAGGATGTTGGCTTAGAAGCAGCCATCATTGAAAGAGTGCGTAATAGCTCACTGGTCGAGTGACTCTGCGCCGAAAATGTAACGGGGCTAAACACACCACCGAAGCTATGGCTTGATGCTTTGCATCAGGGGTAGGGGAGCGTTGTATAAGGGTTGAAGGTGTACCGTAAGGAGCGCTGGACATTATACAAGTGAGAATCTTAGAGATGAGTAACGAAAAGATCAGTGAGAATCTGATCCGCCGAAAGCCTAAGGGTTCCTGAGGAAGGCTCGTCCGCTCAGGGTAAGTCGGGACCTAAGGCGAGGCCGAAAGGCGTAGTCGAAGGACAACAGGTCGAAATTCCTGTACCACCGTAAGCCGTTATGAGCAATGGGGGGACGCAGTAGGGTAGTGACGCGGACTGATGGATGTCCGTCTAAGCAGTAAGGCTGATGTGTAGGCAAATCCGCACATTGTAAGGCTGAGCTGTGATGGGGAGCGAAAATTATAGTAGCGAAGGTCATGATCTCACACTGCCAAGAAAAGCCTCTAGCCAGGTGATGGTGCCCGTACCGCAAACCGACACAGGTAGGCGAGAAGAGTATTCTAAGGCGCGCGGAAGAACTCTCGTTAAGGAACTCGGCAAAATGACCCCGTAACTTCGGGAGAAGGGGTGCCCCGGTAGTGTGAATAGCACGAGGGGGCCGCAGTGAAAAGGCCCAAGCGACTGTTTAGCAAAAACACAGGTCTGTGCGAAGCCGTAAGGCGAAGTATACGGGCTGACGCCTGCCCGGTGCTGGAAGGTTAAGGGGAGTGGTTAGGAGCAATCCGAAGCTGTGAACCGAAGCCCCAGTAAACGGCGGCCGTAACTATAACGGTCCTAAGGTAGCGAAATTCCTTGTCAGGTAAATTCTGACCCGCACGAATGGCGTAACGACTTGGGCGCTGTCTCAACGAGAGATCCGGTGAAATTTTAATACCTGTGAAGATGCAGGTTACCCGCGACAAGACGGAAAGACCCCATGGAGCTTTACTGCAGCTTGATATTGAATTTGGGTACGATCTGTACAGGATAGGTGGGAGCCTTTGAAGTGTGAGCGCCAGCTTGCGTGGAGGCAACGTTGGGATACCACCCTGATCGTATCTAGGTTCTAACCTGGTACCGTAATCCGGTGCGGGGACAGTGTCAGGTGGGCAGTTTGACTGGGGCGGTCGCCTCCTAAAGAGTAACGGAGGCGCCCAAAGGTTCCCTCAGAATGGTTGGAAATCATTCGAAGAGTGCAAAGGCATAAGGGAGCTTGACTGCGAGACCTACAAGTCGAGCAGGGACGAAAGTCGGGCTTAGTGATCCGGTGGTACCGCATGGAAGGGCCATCGCTCAACGGATAAAAGCTACCCTGGGGATAACAGGCTTATCTCCCCCAAGAGTCCACATCGACGGGGAGGTTTGGCACCTCGATGTCGGCTCATCGCATCCTGGGGCTGAAGTAGGTCCCAAGGGTTGGGCTGTTCGCCCATTAAAGCGGTACGCGAGCTGGGTTCAGAACGTCGTGAGACAGTTCGGTCCCTATCTGTCGTGGGCGTAGGAAATTTGAGAGGAGCTGTCCTTAGTACGAGAGGACCGGGATGGACGTACCGCTGGTGTACCAGTTGTTCCGCCAGGAGCACCGCTGGGTAGCTATGTACGGACGGGATAAACGCTGAAAGCATCTAAGCGTGAAGCCCCCTCAAGATGAGATTTCCCAGTATGTAAGACCCCTTGAAGACGACGAGGTAGATAGGCTGGGGGTGGAAGTGCAGCAATGCATGGAGCTGACCAGTACTAATCGGTCGAGGGCTTATCCAATTAGCAAGTTGTAATTCGCATGTTTCGTTTCGAATCTAGTTTTCAGAGAACGATCTCTGAATGTAAGCTATGCTATGCGTTTGGTGGCGATGGCGGAGGGGTTCCACACGTACCCATCCCGAACACGACCGTTAAGCCCTCTAGCGCCGATGGTACTTGGACCGCAGGGTCCTGGGAGAGTAGGACGCCGCCAAGCAATAGGAAGACACACTTGATTATATCGAGTGTGTCTTTTTTATTTTAATCTTAAATACTTGTATAAACCTTAACAGCCTTGGTTATTTACCAGGGCTGTTTACTATTTCAATATTTATGAGCATGTTAAATAACTTTAAAAGGATCATTTCTTCTCTATCATCGATTTAAGTACAACATCTGTCTATACTTTCATTTGGTTGCAAGCCTCCCTAAGGATTGTAAGGGAGTTCTGCAATGCATGCTGGGTTTCCGAATCAATGATGACGCCTTGTTTGTTCATTTTCAATGTAATATGAGGAATGGATAAACAGCCCTCCTGTAGAACTTGTGCATTGATCATGTTTAGTGTGAGCAATAAGGAAGCATGGGCTTTGTCACCTCCCATGGGGCTTGGGGAAGCAGCAATGACAATGGTGGGTTTATTGAGCCATTCTCCAGAAGATACAACCCAATCTAGTGCGTTTTTTAAGACCCCAGGAACGCCGTTTCCATACTCTGGCGTGCAGATAAGGACACCGTCCGAATGCTTAAGTTGGGCTCTCAAGTTCTGTACGGACACTGGACCCTCCTCGACATCGAGGTCAGGGTTAAAATGCGGCAGATCATTTAATCCATCATATACTTCAAACTTAAGGTTAGTGTGAGCCAGTTTAATCATGGCGTGCATTAGTAACGTATTGGAGGACTGATTGCGCAGACTTCCGGAAATGGCAAGGATATTTAATTCTTTTTTCACGGATATAGATCAACTCTATTCTTTAGTAATGTAGGGCAATTTGTTTATTTTCCTCCTGTTTGAATGAGCTGTCTATAAAAAACGCATATAATTAAGGCATTCTTCATGTTAGTCAGGGAATATCCACAATTCTTCATCAAAAAATGCATGCCATCGTTTGTATTGCTCTGGGTAATAGAATGAAGAGATCACTTTAAAATAAACAACTAACGAAAGAATCATAATAAATATTTTATAAAATTAGTACCAAGTACTAAGACTTAGTGCTATAATGGTAAAAAACAAGTGAGGTGACTACCGGTATGAATCATCAATCAAAGGCAACCATCACGGCAATGGGGACGTATGTACCGGATCGAATATTAACGAATGCTGATCTGGAGAAATTGGTCGAGACAAGTGACGAATGGATTGTACAGCGTACTGGTATGAGAGAACGGCGAATTGCAGCTGAAGATGAATTTGTATCTGACCTGGCTACGAAGGCTGTAGAAGATATGATACGTCGTTATGATGTAAGTGTAGAAGAGGTGGATATGATCCTTGTGGCTACAAGTACACCTGAATATGCTTTCCCAAGTACGGCATCCAGAGTACAGGCTAATCTTAAGATCCCACACACGGGTGTACTGGATTTAAATGCTGCATGCGCAGGTTTTACCTACGGATTACAGCTAGCCGACAGTCTGGTGACCAGTGGAATGTACCGTAAAGTACTGGTTATAGGAGCAGAGACATTATCCAAAATTACGGATTACACAGACCGCACGACTTGTGTACTGTTTGGTGATGGAGCGGGGGCCTTCTTGGTGGAGAGATCATCGGGTGCTGAAGGTGACTTTATGGCAGCTATATCAGGTACACATGGAGAAGGCGGTGTACATCTCTATAAGAGTGGCTTGTCTTCGGAGATGAATGGTGTGCCTTTACAGGGCGGAGGTTGTTTAGTTCAGAATGGCCGAGAGATTTATAAGTGGGCTGTACGGACGATTCCAGAGCAATTGGGTAAACTTATAACGAAAGCTGAATTAAGCCCTGACCAGATTGACTGGTTTGTCCCGCATAGTGCCAACATGAGAATGATTGAAGCTGTTTGCGAACGTGGTCCGGTTCCTTTGGAACGTACTTTAACCAGTGTCGAGTATCGGGGGAACACATCTGCTGCTTCCATTCCGCTTGCTTTACAGCTTGCAGTGGATGAAGGGAAATTGAAAGAAGGACAGAACGTAGCTCTCTTTGGCTTTGGCGGTGGTCTGACGTACGCAGGTCTGGTGCTGAAATGGGGCGTGCCGGACAAGGTTCAGGAATGAGTAACATCGGACGGTATGCAACATAAAAATAAATAGAGAACATAAAAGAGACCACCCAAACTTCATGCTGTCATGAAGAAGGTGGTCTCTTTAGTGGGTTAACTCGTTTCAAAAAAGTGATATGATTGCATCTATTTTTTGTGTTAACCGGAATTGCTTAATCCCATAAATATTTTACGGCGTAAGCTTAGGCGCTTGGCGGTGATGTGTACCTTGTTCGTAGCTGTAAGCCAGCTTGATCAAGGTTCCTTCATCAAAGGCACGACCAAGGAATTCCATGCCTACTGGCAAACCATCAGTTGTGAAACCAGCAGGGACCGTAATCGCCGGGAAGCCGGAGAAAGGACTCAATCGGTTGTTACCACCGGAGTTTTGTCCTTCGCCAATAACACCAGCGGCTTGTGTGGACGTAGGATAGATGATGGCATCCAGGTTGTTGTCTGCCATAACTTTCAGCAGGGACTCACGTGTAACTTGGGTGCGTTTCAGGACGATGTCCTTGTATTCGGTAGTCTCCAACGTTTGGCGTGCATCCCGAGTCTTCATGGATTGCTCCTGAGATTTGTCGAACTCTCCGGAAGCGATGATCTCGGACAGACTGTGATATGGAGCGTCTGCACCCAATGAGTCCAGATAGTCATTCAGTTGGAACTTGAATTCATATCCGCTGAGACTTGGGTATTTGTTGATCTCAGTCAAGTTCGGGATGGAAATGGGAACTGCGGTAGCGCCCAGTGTCTTCAGTTCTTCCACAGCGGTGTTGATCACGTCAGCAACGGCTTTTTCTTCAGCTTTGGTACTTGGGATGAGTTCTGTGGCCACACCGATGCGTGCACCTTTCAGTCCGTTTACATCCAAGAAGTCTGTATAGCTGGATGGAATTTTGCCAACCGCGTAGGCTGTAGCGACATCCTTTTTATCATAGCCGGCTGTAGCATCCAGCATAATTGCAGCGTCACTTACCGTACGAGCCATAGGTCCACCTACATCCTGTGTCAAAGCCAGTGGGATAATGCCTTCACGGCTGGACAGTCCGATGGTTGGGCGGATACCCACAAGGCTGTTGAAGCTGGATGGGATTCGGATCGAACCGCCAGTGTCTGTACCCATGCCGGCTGCAGCAAAGTTTGATGCAATGGCTGCACCTGTTCCACCGCTTGAGCCACCTGGATAATGGTCCAGGGCGTATGGGTTCAGCGTTTGTCCACCCAATGAGCTAGATGTCGTGATGCCAAATGCGAATTCATGCAGGTTTGTTTTGCCCAAAATAATGGCGCCAGCTGCTTTGAGTTTCTTCACTTGTTCAGCATCGTGAGCAGGAATGGAATCTTTCAGACAGATACAGCCTGCGGTTGTCGGCATGTCATTGGTATCGAAATTGTCTTTCACCAAAACCGGAACGCCATGCAGAGGCCCGCGGGTACCTTGGGCTGCACGTTCTTCATCCAATTGCTCCGCAATTTGGAGTGCATCCGGGTTCAGGGTTAATACGGCGTTGATGCTTACACCTTGATCATCGTATTTTTCAATGCGGTCCAGATATTTCTGAACCAGCTCTTTTGATGTCAGTTTTCCTTGCGTCATTGCAGTCTGGAGATCCATGATGGTTGCTTCCTCCAGGACAAACGGTTTTATGTAGTTATAAATGCGGTCTTTCAGTATGGAGAGGTCATTCTCGGTAAGTACAGCGTTTGGAAGGAAGAGGGAATCGGTATAACCTTTCATTAGCCCTGCCGTATTCAATGCACCAACAGCACCTGCGAAAGTGGCTTCATTCGGGACATCTTTGAATGATACGATAGTCGAATCCAGCTTGAGCCATTGTTGCAAGGCGACCGCAGCATCTTTACGTTGTACGGTTGTGCCGGAGAGCTTGTCCATGGTAAAAGGAACACCTGCAAGTGTAGCCGCTTCTTCCATAGCCTGAACAAATGCTACCGGAGTTGCTGGCGCTTTTCCTTTGGATACAGTTGCTACTGTTGTTTTACTCGTAGGCGTTGCCGTTGCGGCTGATGCCGAAGGTACCGTTCCTCCCCATGTTGTGGCAACAACAGCACCTGCCAGTAACAAAGCCCCACTTTTTTTCAATACAGATCCATGATAAGTCATGCATCCACGCTCCCTTCCTGTGTCTCATTGATGTGTGTAGCGATTCTGTTTCTATGCTTTTGACACATTGTATAGTTATGTCAGGTAATCTTACAAGGTTTATATTTATCCAAAAAAACGTATACATCAATACTTTTCAGTGTTAATACTTATTCATACTGCTGTTTACATGTACTCAGAAAAACTATTACACACTTCGATGTTAATAAATGTGACATGAACTAGATATATTGATTAAACATGAGGTTACAGGATGCGAGTAGGTTAGGAAGTAGAGATGACAGAGCATACCTTTAGTGTGAAATGATATAATGAAAAGATAGGGATAAAAGAGACATAACGTTCTACCAGAGAGGAAGAGATATGAAGTGAAGACATTGGTACTCGCAGAAAAACCATCTGTAGCACGCGAAATAGCCAGAGTTATGGGTGCGCGTGATAAACATAAAAGTTATATGGAAGGCCCGAAATATATCGTTACCTGGGCGCTTGGACATCTGGTGGGATTAGCTGAACCAGAGGATTACGACAAAAAGTATGCCACATGGAATCTGGAGGACCTGCCCATTCTGCCAGAGCGTACGAAACTGAAGGTACTTAAAGAGACCAACCATCAATATAAAGCCGTGCAGCAGCTGATGAAGCGTCAGGATGTGGGTGAGCTTGTCATTGCCACGGATGCAGCACGTGAGGGAGAATTGCTGGCACGTTGGATCATGCAGATGGCAGGGTGGAAAAAACCTTTTAAACGCCTGTGGATTTCATCCCAGACAGATAAGGCGATCAAAGACGGATTTGCTTCGCTGAAGCCAGGCAGTCAGTTCGACCGCCTCTATGAATCTGCACGTTGCCGGGCGGAGGCTGACTGGATGATCGGACTTAACGTGACCCGTGCATTAACCGTTCGTTTCAATGCCCAGTTGTCTGCTGGACGTGTACAAACTCCGACCTTGGGCATGATTATGGACAGGGAAAATGAAATTAACGGTTTCCGCTCGCAGGAGTATGAGACGTTAACGGCAGACATGGGAGGTTTTCAGGCTGTGTGGCGGGCAGCTGGAGGAGATTCACGAATTTTCGACCCTCAAGAAACACAAGAATTGAAGAAACGGGTAGATGGGCGCAAGGGCACGATTGCCCAAGTGAAGAAAAGCGAGAAGGTTGAGCCGCATCCACTGGCATATGATCTGACGGAACTGCAACGGGATGCCAACCGGAAATATGGTTTCTCTGCAAAGCAAACATCAAATGTCCTGCAACGTCTGTACGAACAGCACAAGCTCGTAACGTACCCACGTACGGACAGCCGGTACCTGACTTCCGATATGACAGCTACATTGAAAGAACGTTTGGACAGTGTAGCCATTGGACCTTATGCGTCTTTGGCACGTCCTTTGCTGCGCAAAAATCTGAATATCACCAAACGTATTGTGGATGACAGCAAAGTTACGGATCACCATGCGATTATCCCAACGGAGCAGACGGTACTTTTGAATCAATTGAATCCAGAGGAACGCAAACTGTACGATCTGATCGTACGTCGTTTTATCAGCCTATTCTATCCGGCAGCGAAGTACGATTCGGTTGCGATCACGGTTCAGGTGGGGAATGACTCCTTCCATGTTAAAGGTACAACGGTGAAAGAAAGTGGATGGCGTGAAGTATACGGCGGCGATTACAGCGATGATGACGATGACCGTACTGATGATGTAGCAGACCATGAGCGTGCGCTTTTGCCAGATGTGCAGCAAGGGCAGTCCGTGACGGTTCAGCGTTGCCATATTAAAAGTGGACGGACGATGCCGCCCAAACGGTATACCGAAGCTGCTTTGCTTTCCCAGATGGAAAAGCATGGACTCGGCACTCCAGCTACACGTGCGGATATTATCGAGAAGCTGGTCAGTTCCGATACAATAGATCGTCAAGGCAACAGCATGCATCCAACCGGTAAAGGGAAACAGTTGATTGAACTGGCTGCCCCGCAGCTTCGTTCGCCGGATCTGACTGCCCGCTGGGAAGCTGAACTGGAACGCATCGCTCGTGGGCAAGGGAAACCGGGGCCGTTTCTGGATAGTATCCGATCCATGGCAAAAGAGCTGGTGTCTACGGTAAAAGGCAGCAAAGCAGAGTACAAGCCGCATAATGTGTCCAATAGCCATTGTCCGGACTGTAATGCACGTTTGCTGGAGAAGAAGGGCAAGCGCGGCAAGTTTCTTGTATGTCCTACCGAGGACTGCGGGTATCGTCGTTCGGCAGAAAAGAGACTCTCCAATCGTCGTTGTGCGCAGTGCCACAAAAAGATGGAAATCAAAGAAGGTAAGGCGGGGTTATACGTACAATGTCTACCTTGTGGTATTACAGAAACGTTGGATAAGGACAAACAGCATGTGAACAAACGCGATCAGCAAAAGCTGGTGAAACAATATGCGAAGCAGGAGTCCATTGGGTCTAACCTTGGAGATCTGCTGAAGGCGGCTATGGAGAAAAAGGGAGAGTAACACGCTTGAGGGTAGTTGAAGTCGTATAAGATCCTCCGTTTTCAGGCAACGTAAGCCAAGGAGGTGATACCTACATGCCGCATAACAAACCAGAGAAAATTCATAACCAGCAAAACAAAGACAGTATTCGGGAAGAGAGTATCGCTGTGCGCCCGGACAAAGCAGCCAAAAGAACACCAAGCCTGAACGGTATTCCAAAGCAGGAGTCCTAGGTCAGAGCGAGGTTAGCGTTATTACACAAAATTGCGGTTCCCTATCCGGTGCGTTGAACATGTCTCTGATGAGGACTATAATGGTGACAGGGAGATGTCCCGGGACAGGGGGATCGCTAGAATTATATGCAAACCGGACTTATATTGTGGTTTTTATTTATTAATGTAGTTGGTTATCTGGTGATGTCGGATGATAAGAGGCGTGCACAACAGCGTCGTGACCGTACACCCGAACGGACGTTATTCTTATTAGCATTTATAGGCGGTGCTTTGGGAGTCTGGATCGCGATGTATCGGAAAAGGCATAAGACTAAACATCCCAGCTTCACTATTGGCATTCCTTTGTTGTTATTCTTGAATGCGGTAATCTATGGTTACTTTATTCAATGAACACATGGAACACATGCGTAACCATTCGAACAAGACTTACGCTGAAGTGAAAGGTGTATCATTCATTCGTCTGATATGTAAATTCATTCGTATAAATGGTTCATTGTGGCTCTGGAACGTTTAAGGAGTTACATGGTTCTGTTATTTAACTGTTAGTTTATTACATGTCAGACCGAAGCTTGCTTCGCGTGCTCTACATATAAAGGAAGGGACGGGATTTACATGTTATTTTCCAAAATATTAGTGGCTTATGATGGTTCCAAAGCTTCAAATAAAGCACTTGATCGTGCGATTGAGCTAGCTAAAGTGTCCCCAAATGCAGTACTGGATGTCATTCATGCTTTTGATTTCCCGCGTGTATTCATCGGTGAGGGGTTGGCTCCACTGCCACCTTCACTTAATAATGACTACTACAATCTGGCTGTGCAGACAACAGATGAAGCGAAAGAACGAATTCAGGCTGCGGGTGTAACGGCCAATGTGGATCTGATTCAAGGAGCAGCTGCGGAAGTATTGCTTGATTTTGCCAAAGAAAATGATTCTGATATCATTATTATTGGTAGCCGCGGCCTGGGTGGAATTCGGGAATTTGTTCTGGGTAGTGTCAGTCACAATGTGGTGCAGCATGCGCGGGTTCCAGTACTGATCGTAAAATAATGGATGAAGTGTGAACACACTAAAAGCAGGAAGCCGGTTGTCTTCGAGAGATTGAAGAGGAGCCGGCTTTCTTTTATGGGATGAAATGGATGGTTAAGTGAATTTAAAGAAGCAATTCCCGAACATTATATTTGTCAATATGTTAAATGTTCGTCTTTAAGTTGACATTAGCTGTAGGGGATTGTTAGAATGTTAGATGTGTCGATCAGGTAAGAATAAGGTCGAGTAGGAACGAAATATGTAATAAGAGATTACAAAAATGAACGAAGATAGTTTGATAGATATTTGCTCGTATAACGCCGGGAATAGGGCCCGGAAGTATCTACCCGGGAACCGTAAATTTCCGGACTACGAGGAGATACGGCTGAGAGTCGCATGCAACCAGATGCGGACAGCAAGCCCCCTTTTGGCATGCCCAAATGAGGGATACGTATTTCTTGGAGTCCGGTGTCCGGAGAAAATGTGATGTTTTCGCGGGTAGCGGATTTTTTCATTTCACACGTAATAAGAGTCCCTTAATAGTCAGATGTAATCAAAAAAGCGCAGACGGGAGTTGGATGTATTCATGTCACTGCAAGTCGCTGTAATTATGGGCAGCAAGTCGGATTGGGAAACGATGAAACATGCGTGCGAGGTGCTGGACGAGCTGGAGATTGGGTATGAGAAAAAGGTGGTCTCCGCCCATCGTACACCGGATTTGATGTTTGAATACGCAGAGCAAGCAATTGATCGAGGATTCAAGGTGATCATTGCAGGGGCAGGCGGGGCAGCACATCTACCTGGTATGGTTGCCGCCAAAACGATGCTTCCAGTCATTGGCGTACCGGTTCAATCCAAAGCATTGAACGGTCTCGATTCCTTGTTGTCCATTGTTCAGATGCCTGGTGGTATTCCCGTCGCAACTGTGGCGATTGGCAAGGCGGGGGCAACGAATGCAGGATTGCTGGCAGCTCAAATGATCGGTGCTTTTGACCAGGATGTCCAACGTCGCTCTGAAGCTCGCCGAGAGCGCATCAAACAAGAAGTACTCGAAAGCAGTGAAGAACTATGAGTAGCACAGGGAACCAATCCGGTATAGCAGGAGAGCTAAAAAAAGTCCTGTTGCCCGGGAAAACAACCATCGGCATTCTTGGAGGCGGACAGCTCGGACGTATGATGACGCTCGCAGGAACGGCAATGGGGTATCGATTCGTTACTCTTGATCCCGCTGCGGATGCGCCTTGTGGTCAAGTTGCTCGTCAGATTGAAGCTGGTTATGACGATGCCAAAGCTGCACTTGAACTGGCTCGGCAATGCGATGTCATTACGTATGAATTCGAAAATGTGGATGCAGAAGTCGCTGGGCTGCTCGAGCGTGAGTCTTACGTTCCACAAGGAAGTGCGTTACTGTACACCACACAACATCGGTTGCGTGAAAAACGTGCGATCGAAGCTGCTGGAGTAAGAGTCGCGCCTTATCGTGAGATCACAAGTGTGGATACGATGCTTGCTGCTGTTAGCGAACTTGGAGTGCCGTGTGTACTGAAGACGGTGACTGGAGGCTACGATGGCAAAGGTCAACGGGTCATCCGGGAAGCAAGTCAGGCTGTTGCGGCATACGAAGAACTTGCAGCTACTGGTGCGGAACTGGTGTTGGAACAATTCATTAAGTTTGAATGCGAAATATCGGTCGTTGTAGCGCGTAGTACAAATGGGGAGATCAAGACGTTCCCGCCAGCGGAGAACATTCATGTGAATAACATTTTGCATGCTTCAATTGTACCGGCTAGAGTTGCCACAGACATCCAGATTGAAGCGCAAAAGCTGGCAGCAGCGGTGGCAGAATCGATGAAGGCTGTTGGGTTGCTGGCTGTGGAACTGTTTGTAGCGGCGGATGGAAGACTGTACGTCAACGAACTGGCACCAAGACCACATAATTCTGGTCACTATACGATGGAAGCTTGTGCGACTTCTCAGTTCGAACAACATATCCGTGCGATCTGCGGATTACCACTTGGGGACACTTCGTTATTGAGTCCGGTTGTTATGGTCAATGTGCTTGGAGAGCATCTGGAAGGTATTATCGGTAGAACAGGGCAACCTGATGCAGAAGCGATAGAGCTCGGTGTGATTCCCAAGCTTCATATATATGGTAAAACCGAAGCAAAAACAGGACGGAAGATGGGGCATGTGAATCTGCTCTGTCAGGATGTTGAAGAAGGATTGCAATGGATTGAACAAACTAATCTCTGGAGGAATACAAATTCATGATTGAACGTTATAGCAGACCCGAAATGAGAGCCATCTGGACCGAAGAGAACAAATTCCAATCGTGGCTGGAAGTTGAAATTTGTGCATGTGAGGCATGGGCGGAACTTGGTGTAATTCCTAAGGAAGAAGCGGCATTGCTTCGTCAGAACGCATCTTTTGACATCGATCGCATCTATGAGATTGAAAAGGAAACACGTCATGACGTTATCGCATTTACACGTACGGTATCTGAAAGTCTGGGTGCGGAGCGGAAATGGGTGCACTACGGACTGACTTCCACAGATGTCGTGGATACGGCTCTGGGTTATGTACTGCGTCAAGCCAATGAGATTCTGGAAAAGGATATCGTGAACTTCATTGAAATTCTTCGTGAAAAAGCACTGGCTTATCAGCACACACCAATGATGGGACGTACGCACGGGGTACATGCAGAGCCAACGACATTTGGACTGAAAATGGCATTGTGGCATGAAGAGATGAAACGGAACCTGGAGCGTTTCCGTCATGCAGCAGACAATGTACAGTACGGCAAAATCTCAGGCGCAGTTGGAACATATGCGAACATCGATCCGTTTGTTGAAGAGTTTGTCTGCGAGAAGTTGGGCACGAAACCTGCGCCAATCTCAACTCAAACATTGCAACGTGACCGTCACGCAGAATATATGGCTACACTGGCGTTGATCGCAACGTCCCTGGACAAGTTCGCTACAGAGGTACGTGCACTGCAGAAGAGTGAATTCCGTGAAGTGGAAGAAGCTTTTGCTAAAGGTCAAAAAGGATCTTCTGCGATGCCGCACAAGCGTAACCCGATCGGTAGTGAAAACATCTCCGGTCTGTCCCGCGTCATTCGCGGACATATGGTATCCGCATACGAGAACGTAACACTTTGGCATGAACGCGACATCTCACATTCTTCCGTAGAACGTATCATTCTGCCGGATGCAACGATGCTGCTGAACTACATGCTGAACCGTTTTGGTAACATCGTGAAGAACCTGACGGTATTCCCTGAGAACATGAAACGTAACATGGAGCGCACCTACGGGGTACCATTCTCCGGTCGTATCATGACAAAGCTGATCGACAAAGGTTTCAGCCGCGAGCAAGCATACGATACCGTTCAACCACGTGCGATGCAAGCATGGGAAGAACAACGCCAGTTCCAGGATATCGTGAAATCCACACCGGAAATCACGGAAGTGCTGAACGAAGAAGAAATCGCAGATGCATTCAACCCGTCATGGCACCTGAAGCACGTTGACACCATCTTCAAAAAGCTCGGCTTGAACGACTAATATATTAAGGTTTTGAATTATTCTACTCTCTAAAAGTATAGGTTGATTATGTGTTCACGCTGGAACGGAGAAGGCAGAAAAAACCTGAAGAAGCAAAGCGCTCGCCTTTATCACCGGATTTCCCCCTTGAGAAAGGGATCAGAAAAATCCGGGGATAACAGCGATCGGAAGGTTATTCTGCATTCGGAGTGGCCCCGCGTGAAGAGGGGAATTGGACGTATACTTTACATCTCCTGAAAGAAGGTGAGCCCATGGCACTGTCCACTGCGGCAGATCTCGTTAAAGCACCTCTGTTATACAAAGGAAAAGTACGTGAATTATACGATCTGGGTGAACATTTTCTGATCGTGGTTACGGACCGTATATCGGCATTTGATTACGTGCTGGACCCGGCGGTTCCCGAGAAAGGAAACGTACTGAATAAACTCAGCAGCTTTTGGTTCGAACTGACGGGTGACATGATGGAGAATCACGTCGTTCATACCGATGTGAATCAACTGGGTGATCTCATCACAGACCCAGAATTGCTCAAAGACCGCATCATGGTAACCCGCAAAGCAGAACGCATTGATATTGAATGTGTCGTGCGTGGATACATCACGGGTGGTGGATGGAGACAATATGAGACAAACGGTGAAGTGAATGGGATTAAATTGCCTGATGGACTTCGCAAAAACGCCAAGCTCGAAGTTCCCATTTTCACCCCGGCAGCCAAAAACGATGTTGGTCATGATGAAGACATTCCAATGGATCGCATGAAAGAACTGGTAGGAGACGCACTTGCAGTGGAGCTTCAAGAAAAAAGCTTACGCCTGTACGAATTCGCCCGTGATTACTGTGATCAACGTGGCATCATTCTGGCAGACTGCAAATTCGAGTTCGGCATCGTGGATGGCAAGGTCATCCTGATTGACGAAATCTTCACTCCAGATGCTTCACGCTTCTGGGCCAAAGAGAATTACGAACTCGACATCGAGATCGACAGCATGGATAAAGAGCCAGTGCGAACCTATCTCGCTGGAACCGACTGGGACAAGAACAGTAAACCTGATCCACTCCCACAAGAGGTAGTTGAAGCAACAACCGCAAGATACGTCGATATTTATAACCGTTTAACGAAATAATAACGTTTGAGCGAGAGGCTATGGGGAAGTTTGGCTTTCGATCGCTGTTGCCCCCGGAATGTTTTGATTGGAACCCTTTTTTCAAAAGGAAACATTCCGGTTGCAAAGGCGAGCGCTTACGCTTCTCCAGCTCAAATCTTTCCCTCCGCCAGTGTTCAAACTGGTGGGTGAGGCAATTAAGAGCGGTGGCTTCCCACAGGTAGGGGAAGCCTGAAAAATTAAGAGAATTAAATTCACTAATTACTAAAGTAACTTAAAGACCATTCGCCATTCACTGTTTTGAAGGAATGGTCAGACTAGACCATTACACACCGTGCAACGTAAAAGGTTTAGGCCTTTAAAAAACGTCGCATGGACTAGCGGAGGGGCGGAATTGTTCTTAAAGGAGCGATAGCGTTCGCCTTTGTCCCCGGGTTTTGACCGCACAGCGGTTCAAAACAATCAAAAAACCTGGGGACAACAAGCGACCGGAAGAACAATCCGCCCCGGAGCAAGCCCCCCAAGTCACTTTTTTTAACAGCGTAAAGCATTTATCCCGTTCATTACTGAGGAGGAACATAAGGATCATGATCAAAGCAACCGTATATGTCACTATTAAGCAAAGCGTACTCGACCCGCAAGGCGTAGCTGTTCAAGGAGCCCTGCATTCTATGGGATTCAACGAAGTGGAAAGTGTACGGATCGGTAAAGTCATGGAATTGAACCTGGATACAACAGATCGTGCGGAAGCGGAGAAACGATTGAAAGTCATGTGTGAAAAGTTGCTGGCCAACACCGTTGTTGAAGATTACCGCTACGAATTGGAGGGTTAATCTCATGAAATTTGCAGTTCTTGTGTTCCCTGGCTCCAACTGCGACATCGACTGTTATAAGGCAGTGGAAGATGCCATTGGGCAAGAGGTTGATTATGTATGGCACACGGCTACAGATCTATCGGCTTATGATTGTATTTTAGTTCCGGGTGGTTTCTCTTATGGTGACTACTTGCGTTGCGGAGCGATTTCCCGCTTTGCACCGGTAATGAACGAGGTAGCGAAGGCTGCTGAACAAGGTAAATATATTCTTGGTATTTGCAACGGATTCCAGATCCTGACGGAAGCGGGATTGCTTCCAGGTGCATTGATCCGTAACACTTCCCTGAAATTCCGTTGTCACGATACGGTATTGAAAGTGGCAAACGCAGATACACCATTTACACG
Source organism: Paenibacillus sp. FSL H3-0457 (assembly GCF_037981725.1). Lineage (NCBI taxonomy): Bacteria > Bacillati > Bacillota > Bacilli > Caryophanales > Paenibacillaceae > Paenibacillus > Paenibacillus sp. FSL H3-0457. Next base: position 838,146 of record NZ_CP150283.1, read on the forward strand.
TGATTATGCACCGGGCGAAGAGATTATCATCCCGATTGCTCACGGTGAAGGAAACTATTATTGCGACGAGGAGACGCTCGCGAGTCTGCAAGCGAACAACCAGATCGTATTTACGTACGGGACCAACCCGAACGGTTCCCTGGGTGATATTGCAGGAGTCTGTAACGAGGCTGGAAACGTGGTCGGCATGATGCCGCATCCAGAGCGTGCAGTGGATTCACTGTTTGGTTCGGAAGACGGCAAACGTATGTTTACATCTATTTTGAAAGCATGGAGGGATCGGCATGACGCAGCAGCTATCCGCTAAGGAACCAACAGCAGAACAGGTCGCAGAACATAAACTTTACGCACAAATGGGCGTATCTGACAGCGAGTATGAGCTGATCTGTGAGTTCATGGGGCGTAAGCCAAACTACACGGAAATTGGTGTGTTCAGTGTAATGTGGTCCGAGCATTGTGCTTATAAAAACTCCAAGCCATTGCTGCGCCGTTTCCCAACCACTGGACCACGTGTCCTGATGGGACCTGGTGAAGGTGCCGGTATCGTGGATATCGGTGATAACCAGGCCGTTGTATTCAAAATTGAAAGCCATAACCATCCTTCCGCAGTTGAGCCTTATCAAGGTGCGGCAACAGGTGTGGGCGGCATTATCCGTGATATTTTCTCCATGGGTGCAAGACCGGTAGCAATACTGAACTCCCTTCGTTTTGGCAAGCTGGAGAGCGATCGAGTTAAATATTTGTTCGAACATGTGGTAGCAGGTATTGCTGGATACGGTAACTGTATCGGTATTCCTACCGTTGGTGGCGAAGTGATGTTTGATGAGAGTTATGAAGGCAATCCGCTGGTTAACGCCATGTGTGTGGGTCTGATTGATCATGACAAGATTCAGCGCGGCGTAGCTAAAGGTGTAGGTAACCCTGTGTATTATGTTGGTCCGCCAACAGGCCGTGATGGAATTCATGGAGCAACCTTTGCATCGGTTGAATTGACGGAAGAATCCGAGTCCCAACGGACAGCCGTTCAGGTCGGTGACCCGTTTATGGAGAAACTGGTGATGGAATCTTGTCTGGAATTGATCGACACGGGAATCGTGCTGGGAATTCAAGATATGGGTGCCGCTGGTCTGACATGTTCGAGTGCAGAGATGGCAAGTAAAGCGGGTAACGGTCTGGAACTGTATCTGGATCAGGTACCACAGCGTGAAGAAGGCATGACACCTTACGAGATGATGTTGTCTGAGTCCCAAGAACGGATGTTGTTCGTTGTTGAGCCGAAGGACGAGGCGCAGGCGATGGAAATCTTTGAACGTTGGGGCGTAATCTGTGCCAAAGTTGGTAAAGTAACGGATGACGGTCGTCTGAAATTGATCCACCACGGCGAAGTGGTCGGAGATATGCCAGTAACGGCACTGGTTGACGAATGTCCAGTGTATGACAAACCTTCTTCTGTACCTGCATACTACGAGCAAAGTGCTTCCATCGACACGCTTCGTTACGACGAAGTGTCGGATCTCGGCGGAGCGTTGAAACAAGTATTGGCTTCACCAACAGTAGCTAGTAAAAAATGGGTGTATGATCAATACGACTACATGGTGCGTACAAGCACTGCCGTTCGCCCAGGTTCGGATGCAGCCGTAGTTACGATTCGTGGCACACGCAAAGGTCTCGCGATGACAACGGACTGTAATGGACGTTATGTGTACCTTGATCCTGAAGTTGGTGGACGGATTGCCGTAAGTGAAGCAGCGCGTAACATTGTATGTTCCGGTGCTGAGCCGCTGGCGATTACGGACAACCTGAACTTCGGTAACCCGGAGAAACCGGATATTTTCTGGCAAATGGAGAAAGCGGTAGACGGTATGGCGGAAGCTTGTCGTGTGCTGGATACACCGGTCATCGGTGGTAACGTAAGTCTGTATAACGAAAACGCCAAAGGCTCCATCTATCCAACGCCAGTTGTCGGTATGGTAGGTCTCGTTCATGACACGGATCATATCACGACGCAAGCATTCAAATCCGAAGGTGATGTTATCATCCTCCTAGGCGAAACAAAAGCTGAACTGGGTGGCAGCGAGCTGCAATACGCGGTTCATGGTCAGACGGAAGGTCGTCCACCAGAACTGAACTTGCAAACAGAAAAAGCGTTGCTCAGCACGGTGCTGGAAGCTATTCAATCCGGTCTCGTTCGCTCGGCACATGACTTGTCTGAAGGCGGCTTGGCTGTTGCACTCGCAGAGTCTTGCATCAGTGGTAACGTAGGAGCACAGGTGAATGTGGAGACTGCATTGCGTGCAGATCACGCCCTATTCAGTGAGAGCCAATCCCGTATCTTGTTGTCGGCTACGCCAGAGCAAGCGGGTAAACTTGAAGCATTTGTACGTGAGCGTGGTGTACCTGTAGCTGTGATTGGACGTGTAGAAGGAAGTAACCTGACGATTGAATTGAACGGAACATCAGCCGTGAGCGAACCTGTAGGAGGTTTGGCTCAGGTCTGGGAGGATGCGATTCCATGTCTCATGAACTGACGACAGGACCGTTGTGGACAGGCGATTATTATAATGAAGGGTCCGGCAAGGAAGGACTCGACAAATTGAAAGAAGAATGCGGTGTGTTCGGGGTGTTCAGACACCCTGACGCGGCTTCACTCTCCTATTATGGTCTGCATGCGCTGCAACATCGGGGCGAAGAAAGTGCAGGCATGTGTGTGAGTGATGGCAGCCAGTTTAACTATCATCGCGGCATGGGTCTGGTGAAGGAAGTATTCACCAAAGACCTGATGCAGACGCTGACCGGGGATATTTCCATTGGACATGTCCGTTATTCAACGAGTGGTGACAGTAAACTGACAAACGCACAGCCATTGGTATTCAAATACCGTGATGGCGATTTGGCGGTAGCGACCAACGGGAACATTGTGAATGCACCAACGATCCGGCGCGAGCTGGAGCAGAGTGGTTCCATCTTCCAAACAACGAGTGATACCGAGGTTATTGCACATCTGATTGCACGATCCTCCAAAGGGCTTGTCGAAGCTGCAAAAGAGGCGTTCCAGCGGATTGTGGGTGGTTATGCATTTCTGATCATGACCAACGACAAGTTGCTGGTTGCTTCCGATCCGCACGGACTTCGTCCATTGACGATGGGTAAGCTGGGAGATGCATATCTGTTTGCGTCTGAGACGTGTGCACTGGAAACAATTGGCGCAGAGTTAATCCGTGACATTGAACCGGGTGAACTGCTTGTGTTGGATGCAGATGGTCTACACGAGGATCGCTTTGATCATCACAAACACCGCAAGGCATTATGCGCGATGGAATATATTTATTTTGCTCGTCCGGATAGTGATATGAATGGTACGAACCAGCATGCGGCCCGTAAACGGATGGGAAGCCGGATGGCGATTGAGTCGTTTGTGGATGCGGACTTGGTTACGGGGGTACCAGATTCCAGCATCTCGGCGGCCATTGGATACGCTGAACAGACAGGTATTCCGTATGAGATGGGTATGATCAAGAACAAATACACCGGACGTACGTTTATCCAGCCAAGCCAGGAACTGCGGGAGCAGGGCGTGAAGATGAAGCTGAGCGCTGTGCGTCGCGTTGTGGAAGGCAAACGTGTGGTCATGATTGACGACTCTATCGTACGGGGAACAACCTCCCGCCGGATCGTGAACATGCTGCGTGATGCAGGAGCTACCGAGGTTCATGTGCGCATTACATCACCACCTTTCAAAAACCCGTGTTTCTACGGTATTGATACGCCTGACAGCCGTGAATTAATTGCTTCACAGTTGTCGGTGGAAGAAATCTGCCGTGAAATTAATGCGGACTCCCTGGAGTTCCTCAGTCCCGATGGACTGATTGCATCGATTCAGGGAGATAATCAGGATGATCCTAAAGGCGGACTATGTCTCGCATGTTTTGATCATGATTACCCAACCCGCCTCGATTTTGGCGGCGAGGAAAAATTCGGCTGCAGCTGTTAGCCTTATAGCCCCGCTTTGCGGAGCGACAGGGGCTAGGCAGCCAGGCGAAGCAGCTGCCCCCGGGCCTAGCCCGCGCCCTTTAGCCCCGCCTTGCGGAGCAACAGGGGCTCAGGCAGCCAGGCGAAGCAGCTGCCCCCGGGCCTAGCCCGAGCCCTCAAGCCCCGCTTTGCGGTGCAACAGGGGCTAGGCAGCCAAGCGAAGCAGCTGCCCCCGGGCCTAGCCCGCGCCCTTAAGCCCCGCCTTGCGGAGCAATAGGGGCCAGGCAGCCAAGCGAAGCAGCTGCCCCCCGGGCCTAGCCCGAGCCCTTAAGCCCCGCCTTGCGGAGCAATAGGGGCCAGGCAGCCGAGTGAAGCAGCTGCCCAGCGGGCTTGCCCGCAGCGTAGCTGAGCGGGGTTCGCTGACCGATGGCTTGCAGCCAACGGAATCGGCGAACAATCCCGCGAGATCACGCACGAACCAACCATAGCAAGATCACACCAGCCACCTCTGCACCGCTTTTTTGGCGGGTGTCCAGAGGGCCTGCCAAGGTCCTATGGGGTCCTCCCGGGCGGGAGGATTTAGGTGGGGCGAAAAAAAAGGAGATGATTCCACTTGTCCGAAGCATATAAAAAGGCCGGCGTTGATATCGCGGCAGGTAATGAAGCGGTTGAACGGATGAAAAAACACGTGAAGCGTACCTTCCGTCCGGAAGTGATGACAGATCTGGGTGGATTCGGTGCCCTGTTCGGTTTGAACAAAGATAAATACGATGAGCCAGTGCTTGTATCTGGTACGGATGGCGTAGGCACCAAGCTGAAAATTGCATTTGCCATGGACCGTCACGATACCATCGGAATCGACGCGGTAGCGATGTGTGTGAACGACATTGTGGTACAGGGTGCAGAACCACTCTTCTTCCTTGACTATCTGGCATGTGACAAAGTCATTCCTGAGAAGATTGAAGCTATTGTTGCGGGAATCGCTGAAGGCTGTCATCAATCTGGTTGTGCGCTGATCGGTGGCGAGACGGCGGAAATGCCGGGCATGTACAGTGAAGGCGAATATGATATTGCCGGATTCACGGTGGGCATCGTGGACAAAGCGAAGATCATCAATGGTACAACCATCGCTCCTGGCGACACAGTAATTGGCCTGGCTTCCAGCGGTGTGCATAGTAACGGATTCTCGCTGGTACGCAGACTTTTGTTGGAAGATGCGGGACTTGATCTGCATGATGAAGTAGCGGAACTGGGTGGTAAGCTGGGAGATTCACTGCTGGAACCTACAAAGATCTATGTTAAACCCCTGTTGTCCTTGCTGGAAAAGGTAAAAGTAAAAGGTATGGCTCACATTACAGGTGGTGGTTTCATCGAGAATATCCCACGTATGTTGCCGAGCAACGTGAATGTGGATATTGACTACGGCTCTTGGCCGATCCTGCCAATCTTCAACCTGTTACAGGAAAAGGGTGCTGTCTCGAACCGTGACATGTTCACCACATTTAACATGGGTGTCGGGCTTGTACTGGTCGTTAATGAAGCAGATGCATCGGAAGCGCTGCAACAACTGAAAATATCTGGTGAAGAAGCGTACATCATTGGCCGTGTTACTGAAGGAGATGCGCGAGTAACCTTCACGGGAGCGGATGTTTAATGGCGAACTACCGCATAGCTGTATTTGCCTCGGGTGAAGGGACTAACTTTCAGTCATTGGTCGATGCAGTACGGAATGGTGGGCTGAATGCATCCGTTGATCTGCTCGTGTGTGATAAACCATCTGCACGTGTTGTGCAGCGGGCACAGGACGCAGGCGTGGACTGTCATCTGTTTACTCCGAAAAATTATGCTTCCCGTGAAGCCTATGAGGCAGAGATCGTGGAAGTACTTGAATTCAAAAAGATCGACTTGGTCGTTCTTGCTGGATATATGAGATTGCTGACTTCCGTTGTGGTGGATCGTTACGCAGGGCGGTTGATTAACATTCATCCGTCCTTGCTACCGGCATTTGCAGGTAAGGATGCGATTGGACAGGCATTGGAATACGGTGTGAAAGTTACGGGTGTGACCGTGCACTTTGTGGACGGAGGCATGGATACCGGACCGATTATTGCCCAGCATCCGGTTCCCATTTTGCCAGAGGATACGCCTGAGTCAATCAGTCGTTCCATTCATGCGGCTGAACAGCAGTTATACCCTGAAGTTGTTTCCTGGTTCGCGCAAGGTCTGGTTCAGTTAGACGGACGTCACGTGACTGTTAACAAACCGGTTTGATATAGTTTTAAACTTTTTCACACATTAACGGAGAGGACAGAAATAAGCTGTAGAAGCGAAGCGCTCGCCTTTATTACTGGATTTTTACCATTGAGAAATTGTTCAAAAAAATCTAGGAATAACAGCGATCGAAAGATTATTCTGGACTCGTAGTGTTTTAGTGTGAAAATCCATTTATCAACTGTATAACAGAAGTCGAATATTGGTACGCATTTTGTGATATTTCTCGGGAAATAAATCGGCTGTGTTTCGTCAGGAAACGCGAAGCCATGGGACATTAAAGGAGGAGCATATTGTGAGTATCAAAAGAGCGCTGGTTAGCGTATCGGATAAAACGGGCATCGTGGACTTTTGCCGCGAGCTGTCGCAAATGGGTGTGGAGATTATTTCGACAGGAGGTACAAGCAGCCTGTTGTCGAAGGAAGGCGTACCTGTCATCGGAATTTCGGATGTGACCGGATTTCCGGAAATCATGGACGGACGTGTCAAAACATTACATCCGGCAGTTCATAGTGGGTTGTTGGCTGTGCGTGATAACGAAGAGCACACACGCCAGATGGAAGAACTCGGTCTCGGCTATATCGATCTGGTTGTCGTGAACCTGTATCCATTCCAAGAGACTATTGCGAAACCGGACGTAGCATACGAAGATGCCATCGAGAACATCGATATTGGCGGTCCAACGATGCTTCGCTCGGCAGCCAAAAACCATGCCTTTGTCAGTGTCGTTGTAGACGCATCTGATTACAGCCAAGTGTTGGAGGAAGTGCGCAACGATGGAGATACCACTCTCGAAACTCGCAAACGGCTTGCGGCAAAAGTGTTCCGTCATACGGCGGCTTACGATGCACTCATCTCCGACTACCTGTCCAACGTAAATGGCGATCCACTGCCAGAGCGTCTGACGGTTACTTACGAAAAACTCCAGGATTTGCGTTATGGCGAAAATCCACACCAGCAGGCGGCATTCTACCGCAAACCGCTGGCTGCTCAAGATACGTTGACAACAGCAGAGCAATTGCATGGCAAAGAGTTGTCTTATAATAACATCAACGATGCTAACGCAGCATTGCAGATTGTCAAAGAGTTTGAAGAACCAGCCGTTGTCGCGGTTAAACATATGAACCCATGTGGCGTAGGTATTGGCGCAAGTATCTATGAAGCTTACGGCAAAGCATATGCTGCAGATCCAACGTCTATCTTTGGTGGCATTGTGGCAGCGAACCGCATTATCGACAGCGATACAGCAGGCAAATTAAGCGAGATTTTCCTGGAGATCGTACTTGCTCCTGACTTTACGCAAGAAGCTCTCGATATCCTGACGAAGAAGAAAAACATTCGTTTGCTCAAAACGGGTGAACTGAATGCTGCTCGTAAACGGGAGAGCCAATTCGTGGTAACGTCCATCGACGGTGGTATGATCGTGCAACAGTCCGATGTACACTCCATCGAAGCGAGCGAGCTGAACGTGGTAACCGATCGTGCGCCATCGGAAGAAGAACTGAAACAGCTATTGTTTGGCTGGAAAGTAGTTAAACACGTGAAATCCAACGCTATTGTGCTTGCTGCGAATGACATGACAGTGGGTGTGGGCGCTGGACAAATGAATCGTGTGGGTGCAGCCAAAATTGCGATTGAACAAGCGGGCGAGCAAGCAAAAGGGGCTATTCTGGCATCTGATGCGTTCTTCCCAATGGGTGATACGCTGGAACTGGCAGCAAAAGCCGGAATTACAGCGGTAATTCAACCGGGTGGTTCGATCAAAGATGAAGAATCCATCAAAGTAGCGAATGAATACGGAATTGCCATGGTCTTCACAGGCGTTCGTCACTTCAAACACTAGAACGAAAAAGGTTTAATAAGGGGTGTCGCCAGTCATACTTATGACTTATGGTACACCCCCTCTTTTTTAGTTTTTTCAACACGCGATAGCGTAACAAATCCAGTTATGCACGGAGGGGGAACAGAACGAATGGATATTCTGGTAGTAGGCGGCGGTGGCCGAGAGCATGCAATCATCTGGGCACTGGCGAAGAGTCCAAAGGTAGACAAGATTCACTGTGCACCGGGAAATGCAGGCATTGCTCAGCTGGCTGAGTGTCATGCCATTGCGGTGAATGAATTCGATAAACTAACGGCTCTTGCTGTAGAGCTTAAAGTAGGTCTGGTGGTTATTGGTCCGGATGATCCGCTTGCGGATGGGATTGTGGATGCATTTGATTCGACAGGTATTCCGGTATTCGGACCCCGTCGTAATGCAGCAGAGATCGAAGGAAGTAAAACGTTCATGAAGGACCTGCTGCACAAATACAACATTCCAACCGCAGCCTATGAAAAATTCGACAACTACGAACAAGCTCAAGCATACCTGAATGAGCAAGCAATTCCGGTTGTCATCAAGGCAGATGGACTGGCAGCGGGCAAAGGTGTGACCGTAGCTTATTCGCGTGAAGAGGCTGATCAGGCACTTCGCAGTATCATGGTGGACAAAGTATTTGGTGAAGCGGGAGCCAAAGTAATTATCGAGGAATTCCTCGCAGGGCAGGAAATGTCCATTCTGGCTTTTGTTGATGGGGAGACGGTTCGCCCGATGGCGGCGGCACAGGATCACAAACCTGTATTCGATAATGATCAGGGGCCAAACACAGGCGGTATGGGTACATATTCACCTTTGCCACACATTCCTGCATCCATTATTGAAGAAGCCGTGGAGACGATCATCAAACCAACTGCCAAAGCGATGGTTTCTGAGGGACGCCCATTCCAGGGTGTATTGTTTGCCGGGCTGATGATTTCACCAGATGGTAAGCCCAAAACGATTGAGTTCAACGCACGTTTTGGTGATCCGGAAACACAGGTCGTATTGCCACGCCTAAAGAGTGACTTGTTTGATATCTTCTGGGCAACCGTTCATGGCAAGCTGGCTGATATTGAGATTGAATGGAGCGACGAAGCCGCAGTATGTGTGGTGCTTGCTTCAGGAGGTTATCCGGGCCCTTATGCCAAAGGTGTAGTCATTAAAGGACTGAACCAAGTAGATGACGCCGTGGTATTCCACGCAGGTACAGCGCGTAGTGAAGCGGGAGACTGGGTTACGAATGGTGGACGGATCCTGGGTGTAGTTGGCCTTGGTGCGGATATTGCCGAAGCCAGAAACAAAGCTTATCAACAGGCGGAGCGTATCCATTTTGATGGTAAACATCAGCGAACGGATATTGCTGCCAAAGCACTCGTATAGAATGAATATAAGAGCCCGTAAAGATGTATACCGGAAAGGTATTTGCATCTTGCGGGCTCTTTGATACGTATATAGATGTATCTTGTGCATAAGGCCGGACTTGTTTTATACGGGAAAGAATATGGGGAAGATTCAAAACGGGATTAAATCAGGGAGATCCGGCATGTTTAATGCCCTAAAGTAAGGGGTAGTATTTTTATAAATTGAACTATACTAAACATGTGAACAATATCACATTACGAGGTAATATCAATCATATTATATAAAGTACGTAACATACATAGAGACTAATTTGTGAACATTATACTGTAAGCTTGTGGCAAACCATAACGTGCAACTGGATGGTTGAGCGGGAAACATGGTATACTTTTCGGAAACAGGAATGAGTACGAGGGGAGGTGGATATCTATTGGGTAGGCGATATTGTAAATTGTCCAAATGGCGAATCTAGGTGGAGTTAAGCGAGGAACAATTTACAGCATGAGGGGTAACCCGATTTGAATGAAGAAGTTTCTGCAAGTCATTGACTTCATCTTGAATTCCTGTTTTGTAAATTTACAAGGTCAAACGTAAGACTTATACAAAAGATATCATTGAAATCAATTTTATATAAGGCAGACGTCGTGTTGAAAGACTAACAGTTGATGAATGGTTAACACAGTTAACGGATCACGCTGTAACTATCTCTGGAGGTGAATCCCTGAGAACCGGGGAAATCATTGGACATAATTACCATATTGAATATCGCTTTACTTATTATCTTGATTGCATTGACTGCATTTTTCGTAGCATCGGAGTTCGCTGTAGTCAAAATTCGTACATCAAGAGTGGATCAACTGGTCGCGGAGGGCAATAAAAAGGCCGTATTGGCTAAAAAAGTTGTCTCGGACCTGGATTATTATCTGTCAGCCTGTCAGCTCGGTATTACGGTCACTGCACTGGGACTGGGAGCGCTCGGAAAACCGACGGTTGAGAGATTGTTATATCCGGTATTCAATTATTTAGATGTACCTGCTTCAATCTCGTCGATTGCTTCCTATGCGATCGCCTTTATCCTCGTCACGTTCTTGCACGTGGTTGTTGGTGAGATGGCACCGAAAACGTTGGCGATTCAATTCTCAGAAAAACTGACATTAATGCTCGCCCCATCGCTATACTGGTTTGGTAAAATCATGTATCCGTTCATCTGGGCGCTTAATGGAACATCACGTGTTCTTCTGCGAGGATTCGGTGTGAAGCCTGCCAAACATGATCAGGCCTACTCGGAGGATGAGATTAAGATCATCATGAACCAGAGTTATGAAGGTGACGAGAACAACAAGACCAAGCTTTCGTATCTGGAAAATGTATTTGTGTTCGACGAACGTGATGCCAAAGACATCATGGTACCACGTACGGAACTGGTGACATTAGATCAGGATATGACTTATGACGATATTATTCCTATATTGGATGAACATAACTATTCACGTTACCCTGTCATCGAGGATGGGGACAAGGACCGCATTATCGGCGTTGTGAATGTGAAAAAGATTTTGCCTGACATGGTAGCCGCAAGAACATATCAACTAAGCGAGTTCGTTCGTGAAATCCCATTTGTTTCCGAAGTTACAAGTATCCAGGATGCAATGATTAAAATGCAGCAGGAACGTGTACACATGGCCGTGGTCGTGGATGAATATGGGGGTACCTCGGGTATCATTACGATGGAGGATATTCTGGAGGAACTTGTCGGTGAGATTCGCGATGAATTCGATGCCGATGAGGTGGCCGATATTCAGGAGACCGGAGAGAATCAATATCTCATTAATGGCCGGGTACTTTTGGATGAAGTGGAGCGGCAGTTCGGACTTAGCTTTGAAGGTAATGAAGAGATGGATACCGTTGCTGGATGGATTCAATACCAGAAGGGTGTAGGTGTGGAAAAAGGAGACACGGTAGAACACGGCGATTATGTCTGGACCGTTGTGGATACCGAAAACTATCACATCAAACAAGTTCTTCTGGAACGAGTGAGCGGCGCGCAGGTTGAGGAAGCTACAAGCGATCTGGCGTGATCTTGGTTGGTTCGATCTGACTGTAATCTAGGGTTTGACTGCCTATTTGGCTACTGCCCTCAGAATTTAGAACGTTTTGGCAACGTAGCAGTGTAGGGGACGGAATCGATCCTGAAGAAGCGTAGCGTTCGCGTTTGCAAACCAATTTTAAACCTTTGAAAACAATAATCAGGAAAATTTGGAGGCAATGGCGATCGGAAGAACGAGCCGTCATCGGAACGTCACTCGTGCAACCTTATTTTAAAATTTAATGGAGGTGAATCCCTCAACCCGAGGGAAATCATTGGACGGAATAATAGCCTTGAATTTATTTTTAGTAGCCGTATTTATAGGTCTGACAGCCTTTTTCGTTGGAGCCGAATTTGCAATTCTTAAAGTACGGATGTCCCGAATCGATCAATTGATCTCGGAAGGCAACAAAAAGGCAGTACTGGCCAAAAAAGTGGCGCACAACCTGGATTATTATCTGTCGGCATGTCAATTGGGGATCACCATCACGGCGCTGGTATTGGGAGCCTTGGGTGAACCTACTGTTGAGAAAATGCTGCATCCGCTCTTTGAGCGAATGGAAGTACCAGCGGCATTGTCTACCGTGCTTTCCTATGGTATTGCTCTGGCGATCATTACGTTCCTGCACGTGGTTATTGGTGAATTGGCACCGAAAACCCTGGCGATTCAGTTTGCAGAGAGAATGACGCTGTTGCTGGCACCACCACTGTATTGGTTCGGTAAAATCATGAATCCATTCATCTACGCGCTAAATGGAGCTGCTCGTCTGTTGCTTGGCATATTTGGTGTAAAACCTGCCGGGCATGATACCGTTCACTCCGAAGAAGAGCTGAAGCTGATTATGGCACAGAGCTACGAGAGTGGCGAGATCAACCAGACGGAGCTGGACTATCTCAAAAACATTTTTGCTTTTGATGAGCGTCTGCTTCAGGAGATTATGATTCCAAGAGATAAAATTGTTACTCTGAATAAGGAAATGCCGATTGATCAGATCATTGAGACGCTGAATCGACACGAATACACGAGATACCCTGTTATTGCGAATGGGGATCAGGCTCATTTTGTTGGCTTCATTAACACGAAAGAAATGCTGACGAGTGTAGCAGCAGGCAGAGACTTCAATATGGAGACATTTGTTCACAATACACCGAGTTTCTCCGAGCGTTCTCCAATCAAGGATGTACTGATCCAGATGCAGCAAAGCCGTGTACACATTGCAACCGTGAAAAACGAGGCAGGTGCTACGGTAGGTATGGTTACGATGGAGGATATCCTTGAAGAGATTGTCGGAGATATCAAGGATGAATACGAGCATAAAGATTTGGTGAATCCACCAAAAAGAATGAAACTGGTTTAAGAAGCATTAATACAAAAGTAATACAGGAATACGAAACAAGCTAATCAATCGTTATAACGCTAAGCAGGTTCCCGGAGTGATCGGGGCCTGCTTTTTGTATTAAATCTTAATTTTAAAATAAAAGCTTGCATAATGTGGTCCAATGGATTAATATAAATTTAAAGAATCTTAACTTAAAGATAAATAACAGAAACCAATAAATAAAAGAAGCAAAAACAACCTATGATACAACTAAAACCAAGGGAGTGGAGATTATGTTCAGAACTTCAGGAATTCATCATATTACAGCTTTTGTTGACGATGCGCAGAAAAACGTTGATTTTTATGCAGCTGTGTTGGCGCTCAGACTGGTGAAAAAAACAATAAACTTTGATGCACCGGACGTGTATCACTTGTATTACGGGAATGAGCAGGGTGCACCGGGCACAATCATTACCTTTTTCCCACAGCAGAATTCAAGAAGAGGTGTCATTGGGTCAGGTCAGACTGGAGTTACCGTATATGCGGTTCCTGTAGGAAGCCTGCCTTTCTGGAAAGAACGTCTTGCTTCCTTCGATATTCCATATGAAAATAAAACCAGATTTGGTGAGCAGTACATTCGTTTCTTCGACAAAGGAGGTCTGCTGCTTGAACTGGTTGAGCGTGAAGGCGGTCAGCCAAGCAACTGGAGTTTCAACGGTGTGACACCGGAGCATGCCATCAAAGGATTTGGCGGAGCCGTATTGTTCAGCCAAGTTCCTGAGAAAACCATGGACGTCTTGGTGAGCAAACTGGGTCTGGAGCAAGTCGGTGAAGAGAACGGACTCCTTCGTCTTCAGGCAAGCGGCGATATTGGTCAGATCATCGATATTCAGTCCACAGGTATCCAACGCGGGATTGGTGGAGCCGGAACGGTTCACCATATTGCATGGCGTGCCAAAGATTACGTGGAACATGAACAAATTCAGCAGGATCTTGAACAATCCGGATATCATCCAACGCCAGTCATTGACCGTCAATACTTCAACGCTGTGTATTTCCGGGAGCCGGGTGGTATACTGTTCGAACTGGCTACGGATCCTCCGGGATTTGCACGGGATGAACCAGCAGAGAGCATGGGTGAGAAACTGATGTTGCCTGAATGGTATGAACCACAGCGTGAGCAGATTGAACAATTGTTGCCACGAATTGAAGTACGTGAATGGAAAGGAGAGTCCAAATCATGACCACAACCAATACAATGAAACATATCTATAAAGCAGGTGCTCAGCCGGATGCGCCAACAATCTTGTTGCTTCATGGCACAGGCGGAACCGAGAATGATCTGATCGGTCTGGCGGAGATGATCGCACCAGGAGCTGGCATACTTGGGGTGCGGGGTAATGTATCGGAGAACGGGATGCCCCGTTTCTTCCGCCGCCTGGCCGAAGGCATTTTTGATGAAGAAGATCTGATTGCTCGTACGGCAGAGTTGGGATCTTTTGTCGATGCAGCTGCGGTGGAATATGGGTTCGATCGGTCCAACGTGTATGCACTGGGTTACTCTAACGGTGCCAACATTGCGGCAAGCTTGATCTTCCATCAAGCAGATGTATTCAAAGGTGCAATTCTGCATCACCCGATGGTACCGTTGCGCGGACTCGAACTGCCGGATCTGAAAGGTCTGCCTGTGTTCATTGGTGCGGGCGAGAACGATCCGATTGTACCAAGACGTGAAACCGAGGAACTTGCTTCGCTGCTCAGCGGTGCAGGTGCCGATGTAAACACGCATTGGGAGCGTCAGGGTCATCAGTTGACTCGTACTGAGGCAGAAGTTGCGGTAGCTTGGTTTAAGACTCAGGCGTAAATTGGGTGGATAGACGGTTATGAAACGTATAGAGACAGCCTGATCGTGAAGATCGGGCTGTTTTTCCTTTTTATTTTGATCATCGTCAGGAAGAAGAAATGATTGACTGGTGTTATGTAACCGTTACTAACCGGGTAAACATTTGAATGTGTGGTAGATAACCTTGTATGCTTAGTGATATAGCTATGTATCAACATCATGAACTGGAGGGGTTAATGTGGAACGTAACATCAAGGAACTGGTACAGCGGATGACACTGGAAGAAAAAGCGGGCATGTGCTCGGGACTGGACTTTTGGCATCTGAAAGGGGTGGAGCGTCTTGGCATTCCATCCATCATGGTGACGGACGGACCTCACGGACTACGCAAGCAGGATGGGAGTGCGGATCATCTTGGACTAACGTCGAGTGTGCCTGCAACCTGTTTCCCGTCTGCGGCAGGATTGGCTAGTTCATGGGACAAGGAGCTGGCGCGTCAGGTCGGGGTGGCTTTGGGAGAGGAATGTCAGGCCGAGGATGTAGCGGTATTACTTGGACCGGGTGTAAATATTAAACGTTCCCCATTGGGTGGACGTAATTTTGAATACTTTTCCGAAGATCCGTTGTTATCTACGCAGATGGCTACCGGTCATATTCAGGGTGTACAGAGCCAAGGTGTGGGTACGTCTCTCAAACACTTTGCAGTTAATAATCAGGAAGAACGGCGTATGTCGATTGATGCGGTAGTGGATGAACGGACGCTGCATGAGATCTATCTGGCGAGCTTCGAAGGTGCGGTGAAGGATGGACAGCCGTGGACGGTAATGTGTTCCTACAATAAGGTGAACGGCACGTATGCAGGTGAGAATGAATGGTTACTTACGGATATCCTGAAAGACGAATGGGGACACGAAGGTCTTGTGGTGTCAGACTGGGGCGCGGTCAATGAACGTGCAGACGCTCTTGCAGCAGGATTGGAACTGGAGATGCCAACAAGTGGTGGAATCGGGGAGCGTAAAGTGATTGATGCCGTAGAAAGCGGACAACTGCCGCTGGACAAGCTGGATCGGGCGGTGGAGCGTCTGCTTACGCTGATCTTTAATGCCGTTGATCAAAAGCAAGATGGGGCTACATATAACAAGGATGAGCATCACCAACTTGCGCGTAAGGTGGCAGCCGAGAGTATGGTTTTGCTGAAAAATGAAGAAGGTATCCTGCCGCTTGGGCGTGAAGGCGATGTGGCGATAATCGGGGCATTTGCGCGTAAACCTCGCTTCCAGGGCGGGGGAAGTTCCCATATTAATCCGACCAAAGTGGATGATATTGTGGAAGAGATGACACAGGTGGCTGGCGAAAGTGTAACCTTCTCGTATGCCCCAGGTTATCGGATTGAAGCGGATGATGTGGATGAGACATTGATGCATGAGGCTGTTCAGGCAGCACAGTCAGCGGATACCGCTGTTGTGTTTGTTGGATTGCCGGATCGTTATGAATCCGAAGGGTATGATCGTGCCCATTTGCGTCTGCCTGACAATCATATTCGTCTGATTGAAGAGATTGCAAAAGTACAATCACGTGTGGTTGTGGTGCTGAGCAACGGATCTCCAGTGGAGATGCCTTGGTTGCCGCAGGTGCAAGCGGTGCTTGAAGCTTATCTTGGTGGACAGGCCGTTGGTGGAGCGATAGCTGATCTGCTGTATGGAGAGGTGAATCCGTCCGGTAAACTGGCAGAGACATTCCCTGCCAAACTCAGCCATAATCCATCTTATCTGAATTTCCCGGGTGAAGGGGATCGAGTTGATTACCGGGAAGGCATCTTTGTTGGTTACCGCTATTATGATAAAAAAGAGCTGGAGCCACTGTTTCCGTTCGGTTATGGACTAAGTTATACGACATTTGAATATGCTGACCTGAAGGTAGATCGCACAGAATTGACCGATCAGGATGAGGTGAATGTGCAAGTAAGGGTCACCAATACCGGTGACAGAGCGGGCAAAGAGATTGTACAGTTGTATGTCAGCGATGTAGAGAGCACAGTTATTCGTCCTGTAAGAGAATTGAAAGGATTTGCGAAGGTGGCCCTTGAACCTGGAGAGTCCAAAGTGGTGAGCTTCACACTAAACAAACGTTCATTCGCCTATTACAACGTAGATATGAAGGACTGGCATGTGGAGACCGGAGAGTTCGAGATTCAGGTAGGCAGTTCCTCACGGGACATTCATGTGCACACACGTGTGAATGTAGAGTCTACAGCGACATTCCTTCCAACCTATACGCGTAATAGTACATTGGGTGATATCCAGCGTGATCCGGCCCATAAACAGCTACTGGACCAGGCTTTGCAACAATTCCAGGAAGCCAGTGGGTTCGGCGGTGATGATGCCGGGGATCATGCAGATATGATGGATGCGATGATGAAATATATGCCGCTACGAGCACTGGTTGCGTTTAGCGGTGGGGCCATGACGGAAGAAGCGATGAATGAACTTCTGGAGCAGCTGAACAACAAGAATCATGGTATTCGGGGATAAGGGGCTGTGCTCTTAAACCGAGTATTCGTCCATCCTTGGATTAAGTAATTATGCAATATGTGCAGGAACTGCGCACGAAGCAACAGGAAGGTGTATATGAGGGCCAGCCGTTTAGTAGCTGGTACATTTACCCGATCCGATCATGGATCGGGTTTTCTTTTTGTATAAGGAAAAAGGAGGGTTACCGAAACGGTGGGATAGGGATGATCCTTGCAACGTGACAGAGGAGACAGGACTGCTGTAACTTGATGAAGCAATATGGTTGTCGTATAGCATGGATTATTCTATAATGAAGTAATTGATAATCATTTTCAATTAGATTCGGTGAAAGATGACTATGCTTGTAATCAGGAGGGGAATATGAATCCTAACCCTAGCTCACATACGTTTGGTTCAAGTGCGTTTGTTCGGACCCGTGATGGTCGCAAACTACATTATATGTCCAGGGGAACAGGAGAGCTGACGGTTGTATTTGAGTCCGGTATGGGCGTCTCCAGATCAAACTGGGGACTGGTTGCACCAGCCATTGCTGAGCATGCACGTGCAGTTGTGTATGACAGGGCAGGGGCGGGACGAAGTGATGTCGACTCGGCTCCCCGCAGCCTTGAACGCATTGCAGGGGATCTTGGAGAGCTGCTGACAGCTCTGGGCCCAGGCCCATTCATTCTGGTTGGACATAGCTGGGGTGGTCCGATTGTACGGGCTGCGGCAGCTGCACATCTATCTCGATTACGTGGCATTATTCTGGTAGATCCATCAGACGAGCATTGCGAAATGTATTTTTCCAAGCTTACTAAAAAGAGCTTTGCCATCAATGGTTTCATTATTCCAATCATGGCGCGGACTGGCTTATATAAGATACTTGGCAGCAAAGCTGGAAGTGTTCAGCCTGACGATGTGGCAGCGGATCACCTCAAGGAGGATTTCACTGTACGGGCAGCCAGCACGATGCTTGCAGAAGGCAAAACATTTCTGGATGACATGGCAGGGCTCCTGGAACATCCTCCGGCTCTGGGTAATATGGAAGTTAGCGTGATCTCGGGTACGAACCCGGGCAAGGGAGAGGGGAAAATCAGACCTGCCCTCATCACGGCGCATCGCCAGACGGTGAGCCAGCTATCCAATGCGAGATGGATTGGGGCCGATCAATCGGGACATATGGTTATGTATACAGACCCTCAGGTCATTATTGATGAGATTTTACGAATGATAAATGATGAGAGCTCAGGCGCAAGAACAGAACAAAAGTGATACAATACAAAGAAAAGCAGTGCGCGACATTGCTAGACAATAAAAGCGGAGTGTGGAGACAACATGAAACCAGTTGAACAAGAACCAACGGGAACCACAAGTCCCGGTCGTGCCAGTGTTGGCATGGAAGATATCGTACGCGCACATCATGTGCTGCGTGAGGTCATTGTAAGAACGCCGTTACAGCGGGATGCTGTATTGTCGGCCAAATATAACTGTAATGTGTATCTGAAAAGGGAAGACCTTCAAGTGGTGCGTTCGTTCAAAATTCGGGGTGCCTATAATATGATTCGCAGTCTAACACCAGCCGAGATGGAGAAAGGTATTGTCTGTGCGAGTGCAGGCAACCATGCCCAAGGTGTTGCTTTTAGCTGTAATGCCCTTGGAATTAACGGCAAAATCTTCATGCCGAGTACAACACCGAACCAGAAGGTGAAGCAGGTGCGTCGCTTTGGTGGAAACAACGTTGAAGTGGTGCTGATCGGGGATACGTATGACGATGCATACGCAGAAGCAATGCGTGCATGTGACGAACAGGGCATGACGTTCATCCATCCTTTTGATCAACCGAAGATTATTGCAGGTAATGGTACGGTAGCGATGGAAATCATGGAAAGTCTCGATGAGAATGCCGACTATGTGTTCGTGACAATTGGTGGCGGAGGGTTGGCAGCCGGCGTGGGAACCTACATGAAGACCGTGAGTCCAGAGACACGCATCATTGGAGTTGAGCCACTTGGGGCAGCTTCCATGAGTGAGGCGATGTTCCGCAAACAGGTTGTGACGTTGGATGATATTGATAAATTCGTGGATGGTGCAGCGGTGAAACGGGTTGGCGATCTCACCTTTGATATCTGCAATAGTATACTTGATGACATTGTGAAAGTGCCGGAAGGCAAAGCCTGCACAACTATTCTGGAACTATATAATGAAAATGCGATCGTTGTCGAGCCTGCCGGTTCCTTGGCTGTTGCGGCGCTTGAGCAATATCGTGAGCAAATCGTGGGCAAGACGGTGGTCTGTGTTATTAGTGGGGGGAACAACGATATCGACCGGATGCAGGAGATCAAGGAACGTTCCCTGATCTATGAAGGTCTGAAGTATTATTTCATGGTTAATTTCCCGCAGCGTGCAGGAGCTTTACGTGAATTCCTGGAGGAAGTTCTAGGGAAAAATGATGATATCACCCGGTTTGAATATACGAAAAAGCATGATAAGGAAAATGGCCCTGCCTTGGTGGGCATCGAGCTGATGTACAAGGAAGATTACCACCCGCTCATTGAACGCATGAACCGCAAAGGTATCGCCTATACCGAACTGAACAAAAATCTAAATCTGTTCAACATGTTAATCTGATGAATAATTCCAAAATGCAATTAGATCACCAAGAAACATCTCCTCTGATCAGACCTGCACGCATAGAAGATGCTGATCAGGTTATTCCTTTGCTGTATCAGGCGATAGGAGACATTGCATACGCGCTTGCGGGTGAGGCGGATCATGAGAAGGCGATGCAGATTTTGCAGGAGTTCTATGTACAGGAAAACAACAGGATTAGCTATCGTCATGTGACAGTGATGGAGCAGGATGGGCTGATCGCGGGGATTCTGGTAGCCTATGATGGCGGAGAAGCAGATCGTCTGGACCAGCCGATTCTGGATCGACCTGAACGAAGCCGGGAAGAGAAGTATGCATTGGTTAAAGAAACCCGTCCGGGGGAGTATTATCTGGATACTCTTTCGGTAAGTGAAGCTTATCAGGGGCAGGGCATCGGCCGGGCACTGATGGCTGCTTTTGAGCAGCAGGGCAGAGATCTGGGTCACTCGCAGGTATCCTTGATTGTAGAACGAGACAACGGCCGTGCGCTAATGCTGTACGAACGGCAGGGATATGTCAAAGACGATGTGATTGTCATCGCAGGACATGAGTATAATCATATGGTCAAACCGATTCAATAGTGCAGGGAGCTGACCGGTTGAGTTAGTTCTGATGATAAAGCATGAAGAAAACCGCCACAGGAGCGAATCCTGTGGCGGTTTTTGTTGTGGTTATCTGTTGGGATTTAGCCTGAATTTTGGCCCGGATATTAACTTAGGAACGGATTAACTCAATAATTCGCATAGTCGCTGACCGGCACATTCTGTTCCAGCCATTTCTCGACAGCAGCGGTTTTCTCGAATTTGGCTTCGGTTACGATGTCCATGAACTTTTCGAGTTTGGTCAGGAAGGCACTGTCTTCGGATGAGTTACGTTGTAAGACAGCTTTGTAACCTTTCTGGGCATTGGCTGTCATTTTGTTCGTTTCATAGTCAAATAAAGGCGTATTATTCAGGCCATAAAAGGTATACAAGGTATAGTTATTCATCAGGTTCTTCACCTGTTGTACCCGATTGGACTTCGGATATTCGTTCAGGAATCGTTCCTGATTCAGAGCGCGATTGAGTATCTCCTGATAGCCAATGACCAGTGCACCATCATCGGCGGCAAGGTTGCTGGTTTCAACTGCCATAATATTAATGTATTGTTTGATGTCTGGTTTCACGTACGAGATATATTTCTGAAAAGCCATATAATTCATGATCGGATAGAGGGAACCTTCCAGCATAACCAGGCGATAACCGCTATCCCGTGCCTGCTGGAGCAGCGCACGCAGACTGGTGTCGTTGGTGCGGCTCATCAGTTGGGTGAAGCTATCATTCCACTTGTAGGCTTTGATCATCTTGTCTTGAACATTAGGCACCAGTAGACGGTCCGTCATGGCTGTTAACGCCTTGTTGCGGGCATTCTCCAGTTGTAAGACCATCAGAGTTGCATGATAAGTGGTGACTTGATTGATATGAGATTCGAGATAAATATCCGCGGCAGGCAAGCCGTTCTTTTTGTAGAGCATAGACTGAAATGTTTTATATATCGTTGTTGAACTGGCAGTTGTGACTTTGGTATCTGTACTGGAAGATGCGGCTGCAGCGACTCCGGATAAGGGAGCGACAGCCGTTTGGAGCAGCATGAGGATGGCGGTGGCTGTAATGAAGGTGCGCATGCCTTTACGTTTGGCAGATTGGAACGATGATGTCATAGATATGAACCTCCCGTAGTTGAGAAAATGATAGGTGTTGTTCACTAGTCACTATACATTAACCCAATTGGTGCAGGATGTGGTTGCGGAATGGTGACAAATTCTTCTGTTATTTTTAACTTTTGGAGGGTGGAAGATAGAGGAAGATTTCTGAGAAAATATTTTTTGTACAACTGGAAACTTTTGAGCCGATCGGAACGTCTTAGTTGTGCATAGGTAAATACAGGAATTAATGAAAAGAACAGCGAATCTATTTCGATGTTAACTAAATGTGAGAATGGGGATATGGGATATGAGGAAAGCGGGAGGAAAACAAGTGAAGAAGGTAATGTCAGCGCTGGCTGTATCGGCCATGCTGATGTCCGCACTTCCAACGTCGGTTATGGATGCAGCCGCGAGAATCAGCATATACATCAATGATGCAGAGTTATCATCTGCTCAGGCACCTGTCATGAAAGGTGGACGCGTACTCGTTCCGCTTCGGTCGATTTTTGAAGGATTGGATGCGAAGGTACAATACACGAACAGAACCAAAACGATTGTTGCAACTCGCGATGATCAGGAAGTTACTTTGAAACTTGGTTCCAAAACGGCATACATCAACGGGGAAGCGATATCGCTGGATGTACCTGCAAACACGATTAAGGGCAACACGATGGTTCCAATTCGTTTTGTCAGTGAAGCTTTTGGAGAAAAAGTATTCTGGAACTCACGCAATCAGCGTGTAGATATCAAGACAACAGCAACACCTCCAGTAGATGAGACACAATATGCTGCATGGAACATCTATGGTTCGGTATCCGGAAGTAACGGAGATGGTCGTGACTTGACCGTGAGCTTCACACGTCCAACTTCAGAGAAGGCGGTATCTGCTTACCGGATTATGCTGGTAAAAACTCGCGATGTGAATAGCTTCACGGAGTCCTCAGCAACTGCCGTACCTTCTGCGAACTATACATCTGTTACACCAAATGGCAGCAACCCGAAACTGACACTTAACGCGCAGACACGTGACGTGAACGGGGATTTGCTCAATAGTAATGAAACGTATCGTCTGTACGTACTGACTGTTGGTAACAGCAGCAATAATTATAAAAATGCACTGAACTGGTCTTCCCAAGCATTGAAGCTCAATAATGTGAAATCCACAGTACAGGCGGTTGCAAGTCTGCGTGCCGCAGATATTAGTGACTATGGCGATGGCCGCGATCTGGAGATTAACTTCACGCAGCCGAGCACAACATCGAACATTACGTATTATCGTGCTTTTGTAGTCAAAGCGAAGGACTCTTCTGCGTTCAATCTGGCTGCAGCGAATAAAGTGTCCAGTGCAAACTCCACGATCATATACAAAGGAAACAGTACCGCAGTGAAAAGCCAGCTGACTTCTTCGACACGGGATACGTCTGGCGAAATGATTAAAAGTGGCACAGCGTATGTGGTCTACATCTTGTCGGTAAGCACTAATACAACAACAGACAGCAAGCTGTCCGCAGCATCATCTTCACTTACGTTGTCCGTGAACACAGCAACGTCTCCAGTAATTACGCAGGTGAAGGATAACTCGGATTATGGAGATGGTCGTGACATTCAGGTGAGTTTCAACCGTTCATCAGATGAGTCCAAGGTGGCGAATTATCGCGTCTTTGTGGTGCGTAACTCGGTTGCCAGCAGCTTTAATCTGACAACGGCGAGTAACCTGTCCTCCAGTCTGTACTATACGGTGAATAAAACAGGCAACAACATTACAACGACATTACCTTCATCCATGAAGGACACAAGTGGTTATAATGTAACGAATCTGCAAGATTATCGCATCTTTGTGATGGCGGTGGGCAATCAGCAAAATGGATACACCAATGCGCTGTCAGCTTCCTCCACAGCTCTGAGACTGACAACGACCGGTAACGCGGGAGTCATTAGCAACCTGGCTGTTGCGGATATTGGTGACAACGGTGATGGGCGTGATCTACGGGTTTCGTTCAACAAGTCCGCGGATGAGTCCAGAATCTCTGGATATCGAGTATACGTTGTTCGCTCCGGTAATGCGGGCAACTTCACACTAAGTGCAGCTAATGCGTCGAACTACTATACGCAGGTGAACAAAACGGGTGGTAACTTGTCAGTTACGCTTCCGAATGCATATGATACAAGCGGTTCCCTTATTTCCAATAACGTTTCCTATCGTGTATTCGTTATGTCAGTAAGCAATAGCGGAAACTCAAGTCAAAATGCGTTGTCTTCATATTCTTCTCAGATCACACTGACTGCGAACACGGCTGTTACCGCTCCCACCAGTGTGACTGCGAAGGACATCGCGGATAACGGAGATGGACGTGATTTGCGTGTGACATTTAATCGATCGTCGAATGAGACGAACGTGTACCATTACCGTGTATTTGTAGTCAAAACTTCCAACTTGAGTGGATTTGATTTGGCGGAAGCTAATCGGAACTCCAACTTTAAGGTGGTAAATAAAGCTGGAGGAAGCGGAAATTACACGGTGACTTTAGACGATACCAAGGCAACAGATAGTACAACTATTCGCAATGATGAGAACTATCGCATATTTGTACTTGCGGTAAGTAATACAGGTAATTCATCCAATGTGCTGTCAACGGCCTATGCAGATGTTAAATTGTCCGTAACTAGTGCAGTAGGAGCAGTTACAATTACTAACGTTGAAGTTAAGAAAGAAGAGCAAGCTGCAGGTAATGCTACCGATGTAAAAGTGACATATACAAAACCAGTCCCTGATCAAGCCATTGGACGTTATGTGTTAATGGTAGTACCTGCATCTACAACTTTCGATCTAAATGCGGCCAAAAAAACTGCGAAATCCAGCAATTCACTCGATGTTTCTACAAGTACAGTTACAGAACTTCCTATTTCTTTATCCGATAGTAATGGTGACGAGATCAAAGCTGGAACATACAAGGTTGTTATTTTATCCGAATCATCTGACGGTAAAAGGGAATCAAATATAACTACGTCGACTCCTTTCATAATTAAAGCAAAAAAACAGGCACCAACGACTGTTGATAGTGTAATAGATCTAAAAACAACTGTAAGTGCTTCTTCCATTAATATAAGTTTCACTAAGCCAAATGAAGTAGGCATCGCTCGTTACGATGTGTATATCATTAAAGAAGAGAGCAGCTCAGGAACTACTGGGAGAGTTTTAACAGATGTTAGTGTAGGTGGTACTTCTTCAGGGACAGCAATAGTGGATATTGGAAATTCCGCCAATGATTCAAATAATATGGCTTTTGGAGCGGGTAAATACAAAGTTTTGGTAGTCTCAGTGGTGAGTGAGCCGACGAAATATACATCTGTCAGTGCAGAAGGCACATTTGAGATTTTGCCAGCTTCTTCTGGCAATGGTCAGTGAACTGACAATACGGGCGCGGGAACTTCAGGTGGTAATGTCACTCAATCATCTGCTGCAGACCCCTCTACGCCAGGTTCATGAATCCAGATAGACAAATGCGGTTGAAACGCATACTGGGTAATTAATTTTTAGGAATTTAAAGCCATTAACTCCCTTTCCAACCGGAAAGGGAGTTTTTAATATTCCCGCGTAGACACCGCTTAACATCCTCGCGGCAATTCACTTGATAAAAAATTTGTCGCCAGAACGGTTCCTTAGACCAATGTTGCATTTGAACCAATTATTGGATAATAAAGGGAAGTTGGCTATATAGATTGAACTAAACATTTACATGAAACGGAGTGGACAGTGTAAATATCTTTAGTTCACTTTATGTAGAAGCCTATGAGCCGAAAGGAATGATGGAATGCTTGCATTTCGTTTGACGGGCCTGCCGGATTCCCGGTTGCCGCTGTACCTGTATTGTGTTGGCACGCAGGAAGAGAAAGTTCTGCATAGACCGGATGGATTTCCGGTGTATCAGTTGTTTTTGTCAGGCGGCGGTGAAGGGCAGTTCAGGGTTCCGGGAAAAGGGACATGGACGATGGGAGCAGGGCAGGTATTCATCGTGGAACCCGAGGTTGCGCATGAGTATGTGCCTCATTCCAAATCCAAAGGGGAACTGGGTTATATCGGTATTGGCGGTACATCGGCTGGATCGGTACTACAATCCACGGGTTTGCTTCAGAACGAACCGTGCCATATCTCTGGTTTTGAAGTCATCTGGTCACGCATGACGAATCTCTGGCACGCGCTGGATCAAGGAGCAACGGAGATGTGGAACACATCAACCCTTATCTACCAGCTTATTTTGGATATAGCACAATCGAAAATTCCATCTGATGTCGGTATTGGAGGTGTTGGATCATCGATGGCCCGTGACGTAGCTGTAAAACACTCTAATCGGGAGACCGATCCGAGCAAGGATGCACTCATCCGAGCAGTAGCATTGATGCATACGCACTATCAGGACGATCTGTTATTGAAGCATGTTGCTGACGCAGTGGGTTATTCGGTGCAGCATCTCAACCGACTATTTCACCAGCATTATGGCGTGACAGGGCATCAATATATGCAACGATTACGTTTGCAGAAGGCTTCGGACTGGATGGACAAGCATCCACGAGCAAGTGTGCGAGAGGCGGCAGAGACCGTAGGGATGGAAGTGAACTATTTTATCCGGATGTTCAAGCGGGAGTTTGGAGAGACACCGGGCAAAGGAATCAAACATCGGAACCAGCTCCAAATGGAAAAAGACCTCACGAATTCGTGAAGCCCCTTAATCGCTTATATACGTGTTATGCTGTTTTCTTTTGTCCAAATAAAGGCCTTACCGTTGCAAGTCCCACAACTCCGATCACTGCACTCACCCACGGAGCCAGTGCAAATACCGGAAGTTTATCACGCAGTGGATACCCTACAAAGAGCACAAGGACCACGATGACGATGTAAATGATGATTCCCTTAAGGTTAACCTTAGGTACGGTGTTCTTGTCCGCTCCTTCATCGTCCGGTCGTTCAGCAAGACGGCGAAGCATCTCCACCAATGCGATACCGCCAACTGCCGCAACGATCAGAGAGAACAGACTGATGTGTTGGAACGGCTCCGTATCTCCGCCAGTCCAACCCACGAACAATCCCACACATCCTTGAATCAACATGACAAAAGACAAAGCCGCCCAAGCGATCATGGCATACCACTTTGGTGTCCGTTTCACAGGCTCTGGATTCTCAGTTGGCTGTGGTTCTACAGCGTTGGCATTCTTTTTCGATGAAGCTGTTGAACTATTACCACGGGTTGGGCTGGATTTACCCACCTCAACGGCAGCCGTCTTCTCCGGTGCTGTATTTGTAATCCCGAGCTGTGCATGGATGTCTTGTTCCAGATCAGGTCCGTATAACTCGCGAGCGGATTTGTTATCCCGCTGAGCCTGTACGATTGCTTTTCCTGCGGAGAGTATCCACTCTTCCTGTGTTCTCTCGTCCGCTGGCGCATGACGCGCAATTGTGCTGATCTCGTCATACAATTTCACATGTTCAGGTGTCATTCGACTCATCTCAGTTATTTGCCGATTCTGTATTTCTTTAAGCTTCTTATAGGAAATCCCCAATGATTGCTCCCCCTGTCTACACACGTTCTGATCTTCCAATGGACTGAAGACCCTGACGGTATTTTAGTATACGGGAAGGGCTCTCGTTTCGCAAAGTCATTCCTTATAAAAAAGCTGCTCATGGTGGACCCATATCCATACACAGGCCAGTATAACACAGGTGCATAACAGTACCAGTTTACCGTGATGTTGAATCCATTCCAGTAGATGTTCCATGAATTCATTCCTTTCGGCAGAAGGATTCCGAGGCATATGCTGCCTATGTTTGTTCGTTTATTTTCCCCCGTTCATGTGAAAAAATACCCTCACGCCTCACAGATCTAACGATTGTGTGAAGTATGCATAAAGAGCAGCCGATTCCATCACAATAGTAGCATTTCCAACAGAAATCCAAGATTGGAGTGTGCTTGTTATGGATAAACAAACAGAATTGACGCGGAAGCTGCTACTGAACAGCAACTCCCGTGGAGTCGTGGACGAGGTTGTATCCTTTGAAGAGAACCTGGAGGATACGGAGTATGCAGAAGAACTGACAGATGGCAATTTGAAGGGAAGAAGTTTCTGGGACAATAGTGATTCGGGTCATGAGCATGAGTGGAATGGACGGGTGGAGACCCACGAGATGTTCCGTAGAAGCTACGAATAACGATCCTGTAACACTTGATTTGAATTCCAAATGATATCCGGGCCAGCTGTCATCAGCGTGGCTCATTTTTTTGTGCTTATTATCCGATAAAATGTAGATTGGTAGTCGACGTAGAAAGGTTTTTACTTACGTTGACTTGAAGGTTACGGGATGATAATATATGAATAACATCTTAATACACACTAAACTTATCGGATTATATATATTTAATAAATAAAGCTCAACAGGCTAAGCGTGGAAAGGGGAAATCGGTATGGAACGTCAGATCAGTATCCGTCATGGACAGGAAGAATTAACAGCCACGATTCATTATCCGGTTGTGAAAGATATCAAGGAGGAGAAGAGTCAGCAGCGAGTCCCTCTGGCGGTCATCTGCCACGGCTTCGTTGGTAGCCGGATTGGCGTGGATCGTTTGTTTGTAAAGACTGCACGGGAGCTGGCTGAAGACGGTTATCTGGTCTTGCGTTTCGATTATATCGGTTGCGGAGAGAGCAGTGGGGAGTACGGAGCGGAGGGACTGGAATCCATGGTGCTGCAGACCCGTTCGGTGCTGGATTACGCGGTGAATTGCAGTGATGTAGATCCTACGCGTGTTACGCTGATTGGTCATAGTCTGGGTGGTGCCGTTGCATTACTAACTGCTGTACGTGACAAACGTGTCAAAAACCTGGTTATGTGGTCCTCCGTGGGTTATCCATTCAATGATATCGTGAAGATTACGGGACGGGAAGTATACGATGAAGGCGTGAAACTGGGTGCGGCTGATTATCTGGGATACAAATTCACACCGACGTTTTTCGAGTCTCTTGCTGAACAACAGCCATTCCAAGAAGCAGTTAAGTTTAGCGGAGATGTACTCGTCGTACATGGCACGTCAGATGAGATTATTCCTGTAGACTACGCATTCCTGTATCAAAAGGTATTCTGGATGCGCCAAGAGGGCCGCTGTGACAAGGAGATCATCTTCCAGGGCGATCACACCTTCTCTTCAGGTAAAGAGCGGGAACAGCTAATTACGCGTACCAGAGAGTGGCTTGGCGAACGTCAGAAGATCGAGCAGGATTGGCAGCACTGGATGATATAAGTGGCAGGATTACAACTGTTTGGGATGTCCGCTTGGAAAAGCGCCTTCTTAAGGGTAAAATAGAGGAGTAAGCATTCTATCCGTGTCTGGAGGTTGGCAGCAATGACATTACCCGCACTTTTCATTGCGCATGGTTCTCCCGCTCTGGCGGTGGAGAGCAATGACTACACTCACTTCTTGAACCAGCTTGGAGACAGGCTGCCGGCTCCGAAAGCCATTGTCGTATTTACGGCGCATTGGGATTGTCCTGAACCGTCCGTGACGATGGATGATACACATCAGACCTTGCATGATTTTTACGGATTTCCTTCTACGATGTATACGATGGAATACCCTGCATCTGGGCAGCCAGATTTAGCGAACGAGATATGTGCTTTGTTCACCCGCAGCAATCTGGCACATCAGCCGATTCGAGGCCGAGGGCTGGATCATGGCGTATGGGTACCGTTGCTCCATATGTATCCCGAGGCTAACATACCTGTGATTGCTGTATCTGTAGACTCGCTGCGTACGCCGCAGGAACAGTATGATATTGGCCGAATGCTGGAACAGCTACGTCATGATGATGTGTTAATCATTGGCAGCGGTGGAACGGTTCACAATTTGCGATTGCTGGGCAATACGGATGAACCGCAAGAGTGGGCGGTTGAATTTGATAACTGGATTGGGGAGCGCTTGCAGCAGTGGAACACAAGAGAACTGTTTCAATATGAGAAAAAAGCCCCTCATGCACGTACGGCGGTTCCGTCGTATGGTACAGAACACATTGCACCTTTGTTCTATGCCATGGGTACAGCGGATATGTCCCGATCAGCGAAGCGTCTATTCCAGTCTTACCCTTACGGAACGCTCAGTTTGAACTGCTGGCAGTTTGGAGACGGCGTGTAACTTGGAACAGACAACAGCCTGATTATGGTGCTTGAAGCCAGTTTCGTACGGATAACATAACGTGTATTAATGCATACAATTACAATATATAAACAAAAGAAGGTTACTGTACACCCTTGAAGGGCTACAGTAACCTTTTTTCAATACGAGGACTTATTCATGCAATAGATCTTTATTTGCGGATTTCGAACAATTCACAGTCTGTACGCGAATGATAAGCGAGCTCACTAACACTGGATTGTACCACTACGGTGTTGCTGTCAAAACGGATAATGATGCCACCGGAGTCAATCTGGTGATTATCTTTAAAAACTCGAACCTTATACTTCATATTCATGGCTTCCTGGAAGTCCGCATCGGTCTCGAGACGTCGCTGGGTCGGCATATCGTGTACTCCTTTGAAGTTCAACTTTATTTCATCATAATACGATTTTCTGTGGATGGGCAAGTCAGTCAGGCATTCAGGCTGATTTTGAAAAGTAAAAAGCCCTGCTCTCCAGGGGGATTGGGAGCAGGGCCGAGAATTCTATGAATGATTGCTTAAGCTGTTTTTTGAGTAGGGCTAATCGTTGGTGTGTCTTTAGGAAGATTTCCTTTGTTGTTACGAGTGAACAATCCGCGAAGGTAAGGCAGTACCCAGTGATCCAGACCGATTTTACCTGCATTTGCACCAGCAACGACAAGGAAGATTTCCATTACAACCAGTTGAGCATTCGTGCTTACTGTTCCCGAGAAGAGGAACGCGAAGTTCATGACCATAGCCATCAGTGCTGCTAGTGTAGTGAAGCAACCGAGGATGAGACCCAAACCTACAAGGAATTCACCCAATGGGATAACGAAGTCGAACAGTCCTGCGTTTGGTACTGCGAATTTCTCAAGGAACGTTGCCCACCATGCTTGAACTGCTGGATGATCACCTGTTGCTTTTTCTACCGCACCGGCCAAGAACCCGCCAGCTTGGAATCCGCCAGTCAATTTGCTCCATCCGTGAGTCATCCAATCATAACCGATATACACCCGAAGTACTGTCAAAATCCACATTGCTACTTTGTTTTCTCTAAGCCATTGGTTTGTGCTGAACATATGAACCACTCCTTCATGGAATCTAGTGTGTGTTGTTTTTGTTTTTCTAAGTGATCACCTTTGATGTCTTTATTGTATAGTTCAAAAGTTGTTTTGTTTGTGATTAAAATCACAATCTAGTTCAAATTTTAAGTAAGGTTTGAGAAGTTCACATTTAGGACATATTTTTCTCGCAAATCGCTGTTTCAAATGTGAATTTCAAGCTGTATCAAGGCCTTCTAGGCGCAGACAAATCGGATGGGGTGTGATTAAATGGAAAGAAATACGTGAAATGGTTGCCCACATGAGACATATATCACAACTTAGAACCAGGCCATATCGTTCAGGAGGTCCTATATTGAAGCTTTTTAAATGGAACAAAGCAGCATCGGCTGCATCTCTGTTTATTCTCTCATTAAGTCTTGTTGCCTGCCAAAACCAGGAGGTGGCGCAGATGCCAGTTCAGCCAGAACCGACACCTGCACCTGTACAAGAAGAACACGTGGAGGAAACCAACACGTCTCTCTATACAGCACCTCTGACGGGTATGCCTGTAGATGAAGCGATTACGCGTCGACCACTCGCCGTAATGATTAATAATGCACCCGCAGCTCGGCCCCAATCGGGTCTAAGTTCAGCCGATATCATTCTTGAAGTTCTCGCTGAGGGAGGCATTACCCGTTTCATAGCCATCTTCCAGAGTGGAGGCGGTGCGGAGACGGTTGGACCCGTTCGCAGTATACGTCCATATCTAATTGAGCTCGGCGAGAGTTATGATGGGGTACTTGTTCACGCCGGAGGCAGTCCGGAGGCGTATTCCATTTTGCAAAGGCAGCAGAAACAGCATATGGATGAAATCTCGAATGGTGGACCTTACTTCTGGCGTTCCTCGGATCGTAAAGCCCCACATAATCTGTATACTTCAGCGGACAAGCTGAGAGAAGGGTCAGACATCAAGGGTTACAGCCATGATTTCAAGTCGCCGGTATACAATTATAACGAAGAAGGCGCGACATCCGCAGGAGAGGCAGTGAAGCAATTTGATATCCATTATTTATTGGATAGTTACCGGGTGACGTATGATTATGATGAAGTTAGCGGACGATATATGAGAATGGTGAATGGCAAGGCAGATCAGGATCTGGATAATGGGACTCAACTTGGTGCAGCAAACATCATTGTGGCAGGTGCAGATCACAAGGTGCTCGATAATGTAGGTCGGTTGTCCGTTAATTTGGAACAGGGCGGGGAAGCCATGCTTTTTCAGAAGGGCAAGATGATTCGTGGGCAGTGGGTGAAGAAGCAGGGGGATATTATCCGGTTTGTTCAAGGTGGCAGTGAAGTTGCTCTTGTACCGGGTAAAACCTTTATCAGCATTGTTCCCAATCAACCGGAATTTTCCAGTCATGTGAAGCTGGCTGCGCAGCAATAAAAGGATGTAATGAAAGAAAACAATGAAACATGTATTCATTTTGTCGTCGAAAAGGCATTATATTTGTCCTTAGCGTGAAAAGTAGAATCGTGTCGATTTTGAATTTTGATGTCGAATTGTAAACGCAGTGTAAAATCTTGACTTGAATTTACCATTATTCCAAATAATTAAGATTCATTTCAGATTAATGTGATAAGAATATAAAAAAGGATCACACCTTTTGTACAAACCATGAAACAAATATGATAAGATATCAAAGGTTGTCATTTCATGTTTCATCGGTTGTCGGCAATTTTTCTCGTAAAGGGGATAGAGCTATGAAGCTTAAGAAGAAGAAGGATATATTTTTTGAGACACTGGAGAATATGGCAGATACGGTTGTTCAAGCGGCAGATTATTTCTCCCAGCATGTTTCCAACCTTCAGGATGTGACTCTTTTTGCTAATGAAATGAAGAAGTACGAGTCGAAATGTGATGATTACGTGCATACGATCATTACAGAACTCAACAAAACATTTATCACGCCGATTGAACGCGATGATATTATGGAGCTGACAACAACACTTGATGACGTATTGGACGGACTCGAAGCAACGGCTTCCCGTTTCTATATGTACCAACTGACAGATCCAGATGATGAGTTCGTCATACAGTTTGCTGAAATTTTGCGCCAATCGGCTTACGAAATTCAGAAGGCGATCCATCTGCTGTCCCAGAAAAAATTGCTCGCGATCCGTGAGTATACCATTCGTTTGAATGATCTGGAAAACCAAGGCGATGAAGTGCTGCGCATGTGTATCAAACATCTCTTCGCTACCGTGTCTGATCCGATTGAACTGATCAAGCGTAAGGAAATTTACGAACGTCTTGAGACAACAACGGATGCTTGTGAAGACGTAGCGAACGTGCTTGAATCCATCATTATGCGTAATTCTTAAGGAGCCAGAGAATAATGGAAACAACGATTTGGGTATTGGGTATAGTCGTCTTCCTTGCACTGGCGTTTGACTTCATCAACGGTTTTCATGACACGGCCAATGCCATTGCGACTTCGGTCTCAACCCGAGCACTGACGCCGCGTCGAGCTATTCTTATGGCAGCGGTGATGAACTTTGTCGGTGCGATGATGTTCACAGGTGTTGCGAAGACGATTGGGGGGAGTGTG
Organism: Paenibacillus sp. FSL H3-0457; assembly: GCF_037981725.1. Taxonomy (NCBI): domain Bacteria; kingdom Bacillati; phylum Bacillota; class Bacilli; order Caryophanales; family Paenibacillaceae; genus Paenibacillus; species Paenibacillus sp. FSL H3-0457. The sequence continues at coordinate 871,526 of NZ_CP150283.1, forward strand.
ACCGACCCCACCACGCTGGATAACGGAATAGAGGTCGTCATAGTCACCTTGATATCAGCGATTATCTGGAACCTGGTTACATGGTGGTTTGGTATTCCGTCTTCCTCATCACATGCACTTATTGGAGCCCTTGCAGGTGCCGTGCTCGTTGGCGCAGGATCTGATAAAGTGAAATGGAGCGGATTCATTGATATCGTTGGAGGTTTGCTATTATCACCTCTGATCGCGTTTGCCATCGGTTATGTGGTCATGACGATTCTCAAATATATTTTCGCCAAACGCAGTCCGCATAACGTGAACAAAGGTTTCCGTACGGTACAGATTTTCACGGCAGCACTGCAAGCATTCACGCATGGTACGAATGATGCACAGAAAGCGATGGGTATTATTACCTTTGCTCTGGTTGCAGCAGGTGTGCAGGATAATCTGGATGTTCCGCTGTGGGTTAAAATTTCAGCGGCAACAGCGATGGCTCTGGGTACGTCCATCGGTGGTTGGAAAATCATCAAAACGATGGGTACCAAAATCTTTAAAATTGAACCGATTAATGGTTTTGCTGCGGATATTTCAGCTGCTTCCGTTATTTTCACAGCAACGTTGCTTCACCTTCCAGTTAGTACAACGCACGCGATCACCTCAGCTATTCTGGGTGTGGGTTCCGCGAAACGTTTCTCTGCGGTGAAATGGGGACTTGCTGGACGTATCATTATTACGTGGTTCATTACGATTCCGATTACTGCGGGACTGGCAGGATTGCTCTACTGGATTATTTTCTAAAAAGAGAAGTTATCCCGAACGAATTCGGGGTTACCAGACCATCTGTTCATAACTGTGTGAATATCGGGATATGTGGACAATTATACAACCAAAATCAAGAGACGCCTGTGCATGAACGTGTGGACAGGCTGGATATGTGGATAGCCATCCGTGGAATGATAAACCAAAAGAAGATATTCCTGTGGATACAGGGAACTGTGGATAGGGAAATGAGAGAAGCCAACAGGGTTGGCTTTTTTTGTTGTCGAGTTTGAATGCGTCTGTGGATATTTTGGACACGTGGGAGACGTACCTATGGTTAAAGTTGTACAATGACGTAAAGATACAGGACAAGGACGTGGTCTAATTTATGATTCGTACACTCGCCATTACACGAGAACATCAAGTCTCCGTTAACGTACCACTTACACAGCTGGATCTGAACGATTACGCCTGGGTATGGGCCGATTTTAACCAGCCAACGGAAGAGGAAAGCCGTTTGCTGGATACATATTTTCATTTTCACCCTTTAGCTATTGAGGACTGTCTGCATGTATTGCAGCGGCCAAAGCTTGATTATTATGATAATCTGCAGTTTCTTGTACTACATGCACTGAACCCGTCCACACTTGAAGCCGAGGAGGTTGACTTGTTTCTCGGATCAAACTTCCTAGTGTCTTTTCATCATGGAGTTTTGGAGGAAGTAGATGAAGCGTGGGAGCGCTTGTTGCACCATGCACATGAACGAACCATCTGGGCGCGAGGTCCGGTGGCAGCAGCCTATACGGTGATGGACAAGCTGGTCGATCATTATTTTCCGTCTCTATTTGCCATTGAGGATGAACTGGCTGAACTGGAGAACCGGGGTGGACAAGAATCGGTTGAAGACTTGATGAACCAGGTGTTTGATCTGCGGACTCGATTGCTGAAGCTTAGAAGAACCGTAGTACCGATGCGGGATCTGCTCTATCGGGTGGTGAACTCCCAGCATGTACAGCGAACAGGTGAACATACGGCTTATTTTACCGATATCTATGACCATTTATTGAAGCTGACGGACATGATTGAAGCCGATCGGGAGATGACTGCTGACCTGCGCGATAGTTATATTTCCCTGAACTCCAACCGGATGAATCAGATCATGAAGACACTCACGGTGATTACGACTGTATTTATGCCGCTTACACTGATCGCGGGTATTTATGGCATGAACTTTGCCTATATGCCTGAGCTTCAATGGAAGTTTGGGTATGGGGCGGTGCTGCTGTTGATGTTTGTGCTTGGCGGAAGCATGGTCGCCTGGTTTGTAAAACGGGGCTGGTTTAAGTGAGAACCAGTGTAATCAGATGTTAGTAACAAAAACTTGTAATAACGTGTATCCACAGGTAAAATATAACGATATGTGAATAGATTCTGGATGAATTATCCATACATATCATTGTGGAAGGATGGGATACGATGAGATTGGCAGAGGCTCTTGTACTGCGTGCAGATGAGCAGAAGAAGATAGCTCAGCTCAAGCAACGTCTGGAACGCGTAGTTAAAGTTCAGGAAGGTGAACAGCCAGCAGAGGACCCACAGTTGCTTATGATTGACCTGGAGAATACGATCCGGAGCCTGACGGTATTGGTTAAGAAAATTAATAAGACCAATGCACAGACTGACTTCACAGCTGGAGTTACGCTTGCTGATGCCCTTGCAGAGCGGGATGGAATCATGCAAGAAAGAGCATCGTTTAACGAGGTTTTGCAGCATGCGTCCATTCGCCAGGATCGGTACAGTCGTTCTGAAGTGAAGTATGAGCGAACCGTGAACATAGCAGATATTCAACAAAAAGTGGATAGCCTTTCGAAATCCTACCGGGAACTGGATTTTAAAATTCAGGAGAAGAACTGGACCATAGACTTAATCGAGGAATAAAACTGCGTCGGTAACCCTATCCAAATGAAGCGAGCATAACCCACCAACGGGAAGTTGGAAACCTGGTAGACGCTGGGCCATGTCTAACCCATATCATCATTTAGCCCAATATTGTTACAAGAATGCGCAGCATGGATGTATCGTGTATCTTTCTAATTGTTACGACCATATGCAGGTCTTTGGATAGCGGTGAGGGTGGGTAAGGGGAATTGCAGTTTGAACTACATATGAAGAAGGCCACTGGGCCATGATCTCGGGCAGTAATAAATGTCGGGAGATGATGTTTGCCAGGTGGCCTTTCTGATTCTTCTATTAGAAGTTTTGAAAAAATGTATCCACATGTGAATAACTATTCCGCTTCAACAAGCTGTGTATAACTTATGATGACTTCCTTTTACTCCATTTCAAGAACAAAAGAAGTTGTAGCTGCTTCTTTGCCATTCACAAGAATGGTAAGCGTATGCAGACCGGCATAATATTTTCTCGTTGTGATGACTTTGAAGGATTGTTTGGTGGCTACCTTGGTTCTGCCTGTCGGGTACATTTTATCGGAGCATTTGAACCGTTTGGGGGCCTGCTTGCCGTTTGCCTTCATATAACCCATCTCATATTCAATTCGCAGCATCTGGGACTCGCCGCTCTCATTAACGACATCGAACGAAAAATGGAGATCCTCGCCAATGCTAATCGTATCCTGGACAAGCTGAAGCTGCTCAATGTGAATCGAATCCTGCTCGTTATAACCAAAAAGACTCAGTGCTTTGCTATGTCCTTTCTTCAGTAATGACCTGCTGGCATGCCGGACAATCCAGTCTGTGTGTGCATGTTGTCCGTACCAGGTCGTGGCCAGATCCATAACCAGTTCAGGGTGGTCCTTGGAGATGTCATTCAGATGATTGGCGACACTTTTGCGAACATAGAGGGACTCGTCCTGTTTCAATGCATGCAGAATCGGAAGTACAGGTGTTGGATCAGTGATAAAGTTCTGGAGTTTCGCACCCCATGGCAAACGTGGCCGGCTGCCCTCACTGGCAAGTCTGCGGATATGCTCGTTGTTGCTCTCTGCCCACGCCATCATATGTTTCATCGTTTGGATTGGATAATGTTCAATAAACGGGCGTACCGCGAACTCCGAGCTGGAATAAGGTGTGAAGAGGGTCAGATACTTCATGGATAACTCGTAATCCTCTGGGTCAAGTCCGTTCACTTCGATAAAATCCGGTACAAACAGATATTCAACGCCTCTCATCGTCGGGGCGGCTTGTTCGATAATATGTAATGCTTCCTCATAATTGTCCGGCAGTACCTGGGTCAAAGCCAGTGTGATTCTGCGAATGCGCGCTTTAAATTCCAACTGTTCCCAGCCTTCGGCGAAAACCAATTCATGAAATTGCTGTGTATCCAGCTTAGGGTAGAATTGACGCATCTGTTCGCCGGTCCGATCGATTAATGCGGGAGTGTATTTGTCTTTGATAAGTTCCATGGTCCGCCTCCTTTAGTTACTATCCAGTATACCTCAAATTACAGAAATAAGAACGTAAGTTCCTGAAATTTATTTGTATACGGATGAACGGTGTTAAGGCACCCGCCTTCTATAAAGGGGTGCCTGAATTTTTTTTAACCTTTGCGACTTTTGGGACGGCGCTTTGTGGAATTGGATTTGCGACGGACTGGAGTTGGATTGCGGCGACGTGTAGCATTCGTTGTTTTGTTCCGACGTTTGTTTTTGCGTTTTCGGGACGGCTTATATTCTTCATAGTCTGCATCGGCCGCGCTGTTATCCGTTTTTCCTTTTCCAAAAGGCAGAATGCCCATAACGAGTTTCATCATCGGAGCCATCTGCTGGATACCACCGACGACCTTTTGCATTTTGCCTATTCCAGTCATGATTCCATCAATACCCCCGAAGCGGTCGATCATTCCCTTTAACTCACCGATGTTGGCTAATGAAAAGCCGGAACTGCCAGTAGCAGGCGCCGGTACCGGAGCTGGGGGAAGAACCTGAGCTGCACCTCCATAAAAGTTCCCGCCAGCCACACCTTGCCCATAGGGTACGACTGCAGAAGCTTCGACTTCACCAAAGCCCGGGTAATGGGGCTCTACTCCAGGATACATCGGTTGGATCTGGGTTTCATTCAAAGACCGCGGAACCACACCGGGCGGCATATAGGCAGAAGTATGTGCCTGCCGATGAGCATGAGAAGACGGACGCTGCCCTGGTGCTGGCTGGCGGTGATAATAATGCTGTGGCATGAACGATCACGTTCCTTCTATGTTGGATTTCGGAATTGCGTTCCATGAGTTGCATGACAGATGTACATCATAGACCCTTGTGGAACTCCCATTTGTTATACTGTATGTCATTCGCGGAGAGACGGCGTAGGCGGGTATCCTGGAAAACGGGATATTTGCGGATTTGGGCGCATGTAAGATGGCAGGTTCACGAAGAGTAAAATGCAGTTTAGACACAAAATTGTCACATTTAGAAGGATTGAAATCCTACATAAGTAATCGGATATATACAGGTGAAAACTGGGAAAAAGCGCGGAAATTTCGCCCGATGTACGCGAGGGGAGGACAATAGTACCTTTTGTAAGCGGTAACATGTATTTTTATTCTGTAGTGCGTGAAATCGGTAACGCTTGAAATACCAACTCAGGGTGAGTACAATGTAGGTACACAGTAACCGCTAGGGGATGATGATGAAATGCAGCTGAAAAAGCTAAATGATAAAAGCATTGAACAACTATTCGAGGCTATTTTGACGCTAAAAGATATTGAAGAGTGTTATGTTTTCTTTGATGACCTCTGCACAGTTAACGAGATCCAATCCATGTCCCAGCGGCTGGAAGTGGCTCGTATGTTGGGTAAAGGCAATACGTATAACCAGATTGAAGCAGAGACAGGTGCGAGTACAGCTACAATTTCACGTGTGAAACGCTGCCTGAATTACGGTAATGATGGTTATAAAATGACGCTGGAACGCCTGGGACGCTAACATGAAGAAGCCGGGTGTACTCATCATCAGTCACGGTTCACAGGAGCAGACCTGGGTGGAATCCGTCGATGACGCGATCTCCCGGTTGAATCTGCCTGTTCCATTACCGGTTGAAGCCGGTTTTCTTGAACTTGTGGAAGGACGCCTGATCCAGGACGGTATCGACCGACTGGAAGCACAAGGCGTAACCGATATTCTGGTCGTACCTCTATTTGTTTCGTCCGGGAGTACACATGTGGATGAAATTGAATATGCCATTGGTGCAAAGGAAACACCTGATCGCGAAACGGATCTGGAACCGTTCGATGTAAAGGCTCGGGTTCACTTCGGTTATCCGGTGGATAACGATCCGGATATTGCCGTGATGGTGTGGGACAAAGTCCGAGTACTGTCGCAGCAACCGGAGGAAGAAACGATTCTGCTGGTTGGCCATGGGAGTATTCATGATGGTTTTCGCGAGCGTTGGGAAGCCGGAATTTCTTCCCTTGCAGAGCGTGTGCAGGAAGTTAGTGATGTAGCCCATACGGATTATGCATTGCTGAATCCGGAGAGTGTGTACGACAAAGTGAAGTACTGGAGCGAAGAGCGGGGGAACCGAGTCATTGTGGCGCCGCTGTTTTTGAGTGCCGGTTATTTCACGAGGAACGTTATCCCGGGTCGACTTAAGGAATTGAATTACGCGTATAGCGGTGAGACGTTTCTTCCACATCCGTTGTTAGGGCAGTGGATGGAGCGCCAGATCCAGATTTTGCTGGAAAGATGCAATGAAGATAAGGCCGAAGTTGAAGCTTCTTCTTGAAAAGGGCCTTAGCGCTCATGGGTGAGCGCATCGCTGCCAGCGATGCGGTCAGGGGTTCGATCCGCCTAGGCTCCATAACGAAAAAAGTCATCACCTCATGTGATGGCTTTTTTTCGTTATGGAGGGGCTCATCTAACGAACCTTGGCTTAGTCCGTGGTATTCATTGAGGTGTACGCCCAAGTACACTGAATTTGTTCGCCGCTGTTTTGGTCTGGTACGGTGGAAAAGAACAAGAACCGCGCAAGCTCATCCAAATTGATTCGGATAATGATTAAATTTTCTACGATCTGTGAAAGTTGAATGAGTCATCCCACATCAAAGGAATTTTCCCTAAGGCTATTCATTAGCCTGAAGGCAAATTCCTTTTTGTATATGTATATGAGGTGAGAGGGAATCTATATTTTTCTTTTATCTGAGTTAATTAGGGAGAGAATGAATGAGAAGTCTGTGATCGATCGGTGAAGACATGACAATCAGGCTCGTATAGGTTCCATACTTGTCACACTGATTACTAAACTCTTCGAGAGCTCGTGTGGATTCGGTAACAATCTTTAATAAGTAACTGTGTTCGCCGCTTATACGGTGACACTCGGCAACATGGGGAGATGCATGGACAAAATCAAGAAATGCCAGACAGTCTCTAGTCCGAAACAACATATAGGCTGCCGTATGCTTTCCGATTTTTTCAGGAGAGATGACGGTGCGATACTCCTGAATAACTCCGCTTTCTTCCATTCTTTTAACTCGTTCCGTTACAGCAGGTTGAGATAACCCCACGCTTTTACCCAGCTCAGTCATTGAAATCCTTGCCTGATTTTGAAGATATAAGAGGATTTGTTTGTCTACATGATCCATTTTCAATTTCCTCCTTTAAATTTAAGGCGTTTTGTACAAAACTTCTTTAATTAATTTGCATTTTAATTATATGCGTTTGAATGTGATATGTAAAATCAATGACTTTAATTATAAAATAATCTACAGCAATGAAATGATTATATATGAAAAAGGAGAGAGAGGATGGCATCATTGAGTAAACACGACTCCAATAAGGTAGGTACAGAAGATTTTAAGGCACGAATGGATAAGGTCAAAAATATAATCGCATTAGCTGCTATATGTTTGTCCACGCTAATGTTCGGACTCGAAATTTCCAGTGTGCCAGTGATACTGCCAACACTGGAAAAGGTATTGCATGGAAATCTCAAGGATATGCAATGGATTATGAGTGCCTACACCATTGCTAGTACAACTGTTCTGATGGCTGTTGGAACGCTGGCTGACCGGTATGGAAGGAAGCGTATTTTTATTGTCAGTCTCATCTTGTTCGGTATTACATCCTTGATTTGTGGCTTGGCGCAAAGCACGATAGTTCTGATCGTCAGCCGATTTCTTCAAGGCGTGGGTGCTGGCGCGATGCTCATCTGCCAGATAGCAATTCTTTCGCAACAGTTTCGGGAAGGAAAAGAACGGAGTAAAGCTTTTGGCGTATGGGGTATCGTGTTCGGCATCGGTCTTGGTTTTGGACCCATCATCGGGGGGATGATCGTGTCGTTTTCGAACTGGCATTGGGTTTTCCTAGTCCACGTCCCACTGACCATCCTCACGTTGATCTTGGTTATAGCCGGTGTGGAGGATTCCAGAGATCCGCAGGCGAAAAAGCTGGACATCATCGGCATCATCACGCTATCGTTGACGGTTTTTGGGCTAGTATACTTTATCACGCAAGGGCCTGAACTCGGCTTTACCAGCGCGACGGCCATCAGTATCCTTGTTGCAACCGCAATATGCTTCACTATTTTTTGGTTTGCAGAAAAACTCAGCACCCATCCGATGTTCGATTTTTCCGTATTCAGGATACGAAATTTTTCTGGCGCTCTTTTAGGCTCCATCGGAATGAATTTCAGTTTCTGGCCGTTCATGATCTATCTGCCGATTTATTTCCAGAGTGGTCTTGGTTACGGCATTGTGCCAGCAGGGTTGTCTCTCTTGGCTTATACACTGCCCACCTTGGTAATCCCTCCACTAGCAGAGCGTCTTTCGCTTCGCTATCAGTCGCGCATAATCATCCCAATGGGTCTGTTTATTATCGGAACCGGCTTCTTATGGATGAAATTAGGCAGCAGTAGCGATCATGCTAGTTGGTTGACCATGCTCCCCGGTTCCCTATTGGCTGGTATAGGGCTTGGCTTAACCAACACGCCTGTAACCAACACGACCACCGGCTCGGTTCCGAGCACTCGTTCAGGCATGGCTTCCGGCATAGACACGAGTGCCAGATTAATCAGCCTAGCTATCAATATCGCATTGATGGGATATATTTTGCAGGAAGGTATCTTGTCTTATCTGAAGGATGTGCTATCTGGGACCATTGATGAAGTGCAATTGAGGTCTTTGGCGGAAAAAATAGCTGGCGGCAACACATCATCTCTCCAGTTGGATTTACTAAATATTACCTCTCTGGATACAGCCGGAGCAATCGTCCATGCAGCTCTTGTGCACGGCTTTGGTTTGGTGATGCTCTATGGCGGTATCGGAGTCTGGATTTTGGCCGCGATCAGTTTTATCATTTTTAGACCCAAGAAAGCTTCGTTGCATAATTAGAGCCTGAAGAATATGTATTTCTGTTAACCTATAATAACTCTCTTCACTGGCCGCGATGCGTGTTCGCGGAGCGATCTGATCGGTTTGCCAAAAAAACGAAGCCACGTCCTCAGGACGTGGTTTTTGTTTGTTGTAGATCACTTGAGCGAGGATTAGTTTATCCATTAATGGGTGCGTGCAATTGCAGATGTAGCTCCAGTAAATTTATTAATTGGTCAACGATCTCCTCGGCCGGATAAGGCATGGAATTCATAATCCACCACTCCAGGATACCGACCGCAGCGGAAGCAAGAAACTGTATGGTAATCTCTTTTTTCATACCTTCCTGGATTCCACAAGCATCCATTTGATCCTGTACTCCCTGGACCAACAATGTCATCAACTTACTACGGAACGCTGGAATACCTTTTTTGGTTAGAAGTGTGGTATAGGTAGAGGCATGTTGTTCCAGATAACTGAAGGTTCGGAGCAGCGCATCCTTGGCCGTAACGGGTGTTGTAGTAGGGCTTTCGAACATACAGGCATCCAACAACCGCTGCAAATAGGTCTCAATGCATTGATCCAACAGGTCGAACTTGTCTGCGTAATGCAAATAGATGGTTCCTCGGTTTACATTAGCCCGATCAGCAATATCGTTTATCGTAATTTGCTCGAATTCCTGTTCCTCCAGTAACCCCACAAAAGCTTCGATTATCGCCTTTCGTGTCTTAAGTACTCGTCTGTCCATGGCCCCTCCTATGATGGTTTTCAACAATAAGGAATCATTCGTTGATTATTCAACAAAAACGGATATTTTAACGATTGAAGCACAGTAGGTGCTTTGTTACTCTTATTTTATCAACAAATGTTCATAAAACAACGATTATTTATAAACTATGAAATTGAGGGATAACCAATGAAGATATTAGTGTATGGTGCAGGTGTTTTGGGCAGTCAACTGGCACAGGTTCTGGTGCGCGGCGGCAATGATGTTACTATTCTGGCTAGAGGGAAGCGGGCAGAGGAGCTGGAGAAGGATGGAATCGTCATCCGGCATATTTTTCAATTCAAAACGACAGTTGATCAGGTTCGGGTAGCCAGAACGTTGGAAGTGGATGACCAATATGATCTGATTTTTGTTGTCATGAAATATAACGATTTTCCTTCAGTGTTACCTGTCCTGGCAGACAATCAGAGCAGCAATATTGTGATTGTGGGAAACAACGCAGATGCAAGAAGCATGCAAAACTTTTTGGAGGAAAACAGCAGGGTAGCAAAACAGGTCGCGTTTGGATTCCATGTGAGTGCAGGGAAGCGGGAAAAGGACCGCATGTTATCGGTCGGTGGAGGCAACGGACAAATGGTAATCGGTAGTCTGGACGGAGAGATAGGCTTTAAACCTTTGCTGGACCAAGCTTTCCAACATGTGAAATACAAGTTAAATGTTCTGAGCGATATTGATGCCTGGCTGAAAAGCCATATCATCCCCATTCTGATGCTTAATGCGGTGAGCTTTAATGAGGAGCGTGAGTTGATCAAGTTGGACGGGAATAGAAAGCAAATCCAACATATGATTGGGGCGATGGATGAAGGCTTTAGCGTACTTGAGGCTATGGGCATAACGATTATACCGGAGATTCAGGCTAAAATGATCCGCAAGCATCAACGGATGTTGTACCTTCTGTTGAAGATCTATAGCATGCTTCCGGTTCATAAGCTGGTCGCGGGTTCTTTTGGAGAGATTGAGGCGTTAAATAATGCATTTAACGATTGGAAAAAGACAACAGGCACCCCGACTCCCCATTGGGACGTGCTGAAAAGAGATTTTACTCCCCTTAAATGAAGTGTTGCTCATTAACCCAATACCGACTACAATAAAACCAACTAATAAAATGGGGATAAGGAGATATACAGATGCGGGAAGTACCTATGCGCTATGTGAAAGCAAATCAGGTTGGTATTGTATTGTTTGTTTTGCTCTCGTTTGTGTTCAATCCTCTGGTAGTTCTGGGCGTGCTGTGGGTCATTCAGGTGGTTGGTCTGGCTTCCAGTGGCAAGCTTAATCTGTTTGTGCAGATTGGGAAAGCTGTGTTGACTGCTAAAGGTACAGAGACGCAGGCGGTGGAGCTGCAGCGATTCAACAATATTCTGGCCGTGCTCTTCCTGTCTCTGGCACTCATCTCGTTCTCGCTTGGCTGGGTAGCCACAGGTTATGTATTCTCCGTCATGCTTCTCGCGGCTACAAGCGCGGCGCTGCTGGGTTATTGTGTAGGCTGCACCGTCTATTTCTGGTATAAACAGCTGCGTGCAGGTAGAAAAATTGGATTTTGAAGTTGGCTGAAGAAGTGATACAGGTATCCGGGATACTACAATAACTTCATAACGAAATCCCCCTCAAGTGAGCTGCCACTTGAAGGGGATTTTTTTTATCTGAACCAGGCCTTATTTAAATTGTTGGTAAAATTGTTATCGTTGAAAGGCACGTTGGCGCTACCGAAGTTTGTTGTGTTGAGTGCATTTCGTGCCGCAGAAGTCAGATCGTCCCATCCGATCAAAGGCTGAGTTCCACCCACAGCATTAGTAACGCCAAGCTCATGGTTCAGCGGCCAGGTACTATTATAGGAAATCAACGGATGGTTACCTTGTGTATTGTTATTGCTAGGTGTAACTTTGGTAAACTGGCCGTGACCGGAATATGCGATAGAGAGGGTTTTGGAATTGGCAGCTGCCGGATTATCGACCCACACGACGATTCCTTCCCAATCATGACGATGGCCGAGTCCAGAGGAAGGGGAGTCTTTGGGGAAATACCACGAATACATGATAGCCCACACCCCATTGTGCCATGCGGAGCGGGAGTAGATCTGCCCTGTATTTGAGCTACAGTTCCCATTCGATGACCCGGACGTATTCAAGCCAGCGCTGGTATTGCCCTGTTGATCCACTGCGGGAAAAGGCACGCATCCATGATAGACCTTCAAAAACGGCTGAAAACGCTTGGCTGCTTGTTGCATCACGGTGACTGGTGTGACTTCCTGAAATCCGACAACCTGATCATGATTGATTTCTGCTGCTTCAACAACGGTGACCCAAGGAATACATGCCATAAGTGAGACCAGGAGCATTAACACGATTTTTTTCATTTACACATCTCCTTCAAGGGTATGATGTAGTGCTAAGTCGAGGGTTCACTAAAACTATATTGGAAAAAGGTTTATGTTATTTATCTTTTCATCTTAAGATTTGTAAATTTGTAGCATATCTATGTCATAATCATATGAAGATCATCGAAATCGAAGACTAATTCCTGTCCAAGCGGGCAGAATGGTTGATTAATGAGACTATTTTACATAAAAGGTAGTGGGGAAGATTCAGGATCGGTGCGTGAGGTTTATTGGGTAATGGATGGTTTAGTAGGTACGTATATGAAAAAATATACTTATAGATTACAGAATTCCCGAACGAGAAAGCCCAATTCTTTAGATGTGGGATGAAAGTGAGGTCGGATACGGAGTATCACTATTGTGATGCTTCAAGTATCCGAAATGTCTGCCTTCTTAATTTTTTTAGTTTGTTTCAATTCATCTATTAAACTGATACAATATAGATATGAATGAATATAGAAGAACAAACACAACCGTATCTTTGTTGAACTATCATTTTGTGTTCTGCCCACGATACAGAAGAAAGATATTTCTCAAATTAGAGGTAGAACAGCGCTTCAAGGAACTGGTGCATGAGGTATGTGCAGAGCTTAAAATTGTGATTGTTGCCATGGAGTGCGACAAAGACCATACACATATGTTTCTCAATGCACTTCCAACATTAAGCCCTGCTGATATCATGGCAAAAATAAAAGGAGTCACATCAAAAAAACTACGAGAAGAGTTTCCACACCTTCTGCATTTGCCCAGTTTGTGGACACGTTCCTATTTTGTTTCTACCGCTGGAAATGTATCAAGTGAGACCATCAAGCGTTATGTTGAACAACAAAAGACAAGGGGGTGAAGTAACTGTCTCAGACCCTAACGGTTAAGGTAAAGCTGCTGCCGACTAAAGAGCAGATCCAACTATTGCAACAAAGTAGTCATGAATATATCCGAGTTGTTAATACACTCGTGGCCGAGATGGTAGAAGAAAAGAAAAGGTTGAAGAAGACAACAAAAGACATTCCTGCTAATCTACCAAGTGCAGTAAAAAATCAAGCGATTAAAGATGCGAATAGTGTCTTCTCTAACAAAGTTAAGAAAAGTAAATACGCAATCATACCGATCCTAAAGAAACCGATTTGCGTATGGAATAACCAAAACTATTCTCTTGACTTCACGCACATTTCCATTCCATTCATGGTAGAAGGAAAATCTAAGCGTTTAAAAATTCGTGCATTGTTCATCGACAAGGACCATCGAAACGTTGACCTTTTGAAGCATAAACTTGGTACGCTCCGTGTCACGAAAAGCTCAGGTAAGTGGATAGCCCAAATTGCTGTCACCATGCCAATAACTGAAAAAACGGGTATGCGGATTTTGGGCATTGATTTAGGGCTGAAAGTCCCTGCCGTAGCCATCACAGATAATGATCACGCTCGATTCTTTGGGAATGGGCGAGAAAACAAATACAAGAAACGGAAGTTTCGTAGTGTTCGTCAAAAACTAGGAAAACAAAAGAAAGTGAACGCTATTCGCAAGTTAGATGATAAAGAACAACGATGGATGAAAGACAAAGACCACAAAGTCAGTCGTGAAATCGTTAATTTCGCAGTCGAAAATAAGACTTCTGTCATTCGCTTAGAGCAACTAACGAATATTAGGCAGACGACAAGAACAAGTCGTAAAAACGAAAAGAATCTACACACATGGTCATTCTACCGTTTGGCACAATTCATTGAATACAAAGCAAACATGGCAGGGATCAAAGTGGAATATGTGAACCCTGCATATTCAAGTCAAACCTGTCCAGAGTGTTCAAAAAAGAACAAGGCGCAAGATAGAAGATATACGTGCCCATGTGGATTCAAGAGACATCGTGATATCGTTGGGGCGATGAATATTCGCTACGCAACTGTGATTGGCGGTAACAGTCAATCAGCCTAAGATGCTATATGCACTGTCTTAGGAGGGGTAATGGCATACCCTAATCTTAGCATCTGTCCAAAGCAGAAATGAAATGAGGACGTTAAGCTTAGCTAAGAATCCCAATCACTTTAGTGATCTTGCCCCTTTAGGGGTGGGAGTGTCAAAGGCTAGGACATCTTTACATTTGATGATATGATAGGAGTTAAAGGCTTTGGCATGAGACGGAATTCCTGATGCATAGATATAGGTAAGACGAAAGATTAGAGCAACATTAACGGAAGTTCATTATTGTGTAAAAAATATGCCCTTTTGTGGACTGATGCAACGTAAGAATATGAGGTCGTTTAGACTCATGGATAATGTGGAATAGGTGGCGTATGAGATGAAAAAAGCTCGCTTAATATATAATCCGACCTCAGGCCGGGAAGAAATGAAGAAACGTCTGGCTGACATTTTGCAGCGTTTGGATCAAGGTGGTATTGAAGCTTCATGTCACGCAACAACGGGCGAAGGTGACGCAACCCGGGAAGCCGAACTCGCGATTGAGCGCGGATATGACATGATTATTGCTGCTGGTGGCGATGGCACGTTGTACGAAGTGATTAATGGTATGGCGGAGCGGGAGAACCGTCCTCCGCTGGGTGTGTTTCCTTTGGGAACGACAAATGATTTTGCACGTGCACTCGGCATTCCGAGACAGTGGGAAGATTACGTGGATCTGGTCATTAACCAGCAGCTTCGTCCGCTCGATCTGGGCAAAGCAAATGATAAATATTTTATCAACATCGCCGGCGGTGGATCACTGACTGAACTGACCTATGAAGTACCGAGTCGTCTGAAAACGATGATTGGGCAACTGGCCTATTATATGAAGGGTATTGAGAAAATGGCGAGCCTGTCTCCCCAGGAGCTGATTATTCGCGCCGACGGTCAGGAAGAAATCCATGATGAATTCATGTTATTCCTCATCGCCAATACCAATTCGGTCGGGGGATTTGAGAAGTTGGCTCCAG
Source organism: Paenibacillus sp. FSL H3-0457 (assembly GCF_037981725.1). Lineage (NCBI taxonomy): Bacteria > Bacillati > Bacillota > Bacilli > Caryophanales > Paenibacillaceae > Paenibacillus > Paenibacillus sp. FSL H3-0457. Next base: position 886,668 of record NZ_CP150283.1, read on the forward strand.
GTGCAACCATTGATGATGGTCTGTTCGATGTCATTTGCGTGAGGAAATGTAATTTGGCTGATATGATCCGCCTCGTAACGCTTGCGCTGCGTGGGGAACATCTGAACGACAAGAAAGTGGTTCATTTCCAGACGAGTCATATGGAAGTTACGTCCCCGGGATATGTACAATTGAACCTCGATGGAGAGTTGGGCGGCACGCTGCCTGCTACGTTTACGAATTTGCGTCATCATCTGATGTTGTATCGTTAAACTTGGCACTTGGCGGAGAATGTGGTCGCTTGCGGAAAGCGTTAATGCCGCAGTGGTTGTTGTATAGCATCGCACAAGTGGTGAGGAGAGTTGGATTCAGCTCTGCCGTAAGGCGTGATGGAAGTGCATTTTCCAGTTGCTGTGTACGGTGGGATCGCGTATAATCTCATGTGGTCACTGTGTGTTGAGCTTAACGAACTCAGAAAGCCTTAATGTGGCGAAATCGCTTAAGTTGCGAATCTAACGAATCTCAGCGTTGTTATTTTGGAGAAAATGAACGAAAAAGGTCGGAAAACACCATTCGAAATGATATAACGTTTCTGAAATTCATTAGAAATTCGGAACGTTATTTTTTGATGTGATACCATATAAGAAGAAAGAAGTGAATGTACGTTGTCTAATACGAACCGCAGCGGTCGTGGAAAAAACCGCCGGAATTCGGCTGCCTCTCAGGGGCAAGGGAACGCTTCAGCGTCCCGTCAGCCAAGTCAATCATCTCGTCCATCTACACGTCAGCAGGGAAAAGAGGTGCGGCCACAAGGCGCATCTCTTTCTGCCGTTCGTCCAAAGGGAAGAACGCGTGAATCTGCACCAATCGAAGGACTGCCCGTTAGCAAAAATGAGGAGACCGTCATCGACATCATTGGTATGAACCATGACGGTGAGGGTGTAGGTCGTGCGAATGGATACACGCTCTTTGTGCAGGGTGCGCTTCCAGGTGAAACCGTGCGTGTGCGTGTGATGAAAACCAAGAAGCAGTACGGTTACGCTAAACTGCTGGAAATCGTGAAAGCAAGCCCGGATCGAGTGTCAGCGCCTTGCCCGATCTACGATCAGTGCGGCGGCTGCCAGATCCAGCATATGAGTTATGCCGGACAGCTTGCGTGGAAACGCCAGTTGGTGATCGATAATTTGCAACGGATTGGCAAGTTGAACGTGATGATGGAGGATGCAGAAAATACAGAACACGCGATTCGCGTACTGCCTACGATGGGTATGGACGAGCCATGGCGCTATCGGAATAAAGCACAGGTGCCAATTGGAGCTGCCGAGGGTGGTCTGGTAGGTGGTTTTTATGCTAAAGGAAGTCACCGGATCATCGATATGGAGAGCTGTCTTATTCAACATGAGCACAATGACGAAGTGGTCGCGAAGGTGAAGGAGATCGGCAGTCATTTTGGAATTAGCGCCTATAACGAAGAGACAGGTCGCGGCTTATTGCGCCATGTGGTTGTGAAGAAGGCATTCCGTACTGGCGAGATGATGCTCGTACTGGTCACGAATGGTCGAGACATTCCGTACAAAGACGAATGGATTGGCAGTATCCGTGAAGCGATTCCGCATGTGGCAAGCATCTGCCAGAACGTGAACAAAAAACAGACCAACGTCATCTTTGGCGATGAAACCCGCGTCCTGTGGGGCCGTGATGTAATTTATGATTATATCGGTGATGTGCAGTTTGCCATCTCGGCACGTTCGTTCTATCAGGTGAATCCGGTGCAGACGGAAGTACTGTATGGGAAAACGGTAGAGTACGCAGGACTGAGCGGCAAAGAGACGGTGATTGATGCCTATTGCGGCATCGGTACGATTTCTCTTTTCCTCGCGCAACATGCGGATCAGGTGTATGGTGTTGAGATCGTGCCCGAAGCAATTGAGGATGCGCGTAGCAATGCTCTATTGAACGAGATGCGCAACGTCAAGTTCGAAGTTGGTGCCTCTGAGGACGTCATCCCGCGCTGGAAAGAACAAGGCATCGAAGCTGACGTCATCGTTGTCGACCCACCACGAAAAGGCTGCGACCCGCGTTTGCTCGATACCATCCTGGAGATGAAGCCGGAACGCGTGGTTTACGTGAGTTGTAATCCGAGTACGCTGGCACGTGATCTTCGTGTGTTGGAAGATGGCGGCTATCGCACCGTGGAGGTAACGCCGGTGGATATGTTCCCGCATACGGTGCATGTGGAATCGGTGGCGATGTTAAAATGGAAGGGGCAGGATTAATTCATACGCCTCTCGTTGTTCCAACTTCCTTATGGATTGAGGACGGGAAATATATAATGTATGGCTTTGATTGAACCGTCTTTAATAACTTCAATTTTTTGAATAAGTCTTTGAAGTGCCTGCTTAAAGACTTGTTGACCTTCAATTTGAAGTTCGGTGAAGCGGGATAATTGCTTTATATAGGCACGGAGTTGTTCTTCCGTGTCTTTTTTTGTACCTATAATACAGATAGAGGTGAAATTTCTTGAACTATAGGGGCATAGATCTCATCAAGTAGAAGCTTCTTATCATCACGCTTGTAGCCAAATGTGGGTAGAGAAGCCTTGTAGGGCGGTTCGTGAAAATATCATCTTCATGTGGCTCGCCGCTGGCCAACAGCCAGACTTTCGTACCAGTAACCTCTTTCTTTCCGAACGGATGAAAGAGGTTACTGGAAACCGTGTTTACCCATGTGCTAGAGTTATAACTGATTTCGATTGGACGTCAAAGCGAGGCAAAACTTCATTAACTCAGCTTTGGACGCTGATACACGTGGTTCTGTATCGTGTTCATGAGCGATTCCAGTTTGAAGTCGAGCCGTTCTCCTTAAATAATTGACGTTCGTTCTTGACAGCCCAACAGCATGCGTTGAACGTCTCCTTGGCATCAACGGGCTTTTTCAAAACTGTTGACAATTGGTATATTTGTAATTATATTAAATATATCGGGCGCTTGGTGCTGTAAATCTACTAGTGTAAACGCTACCAAGCAAGACTTTACGCAGTATAGTTCGATCCCGTCGAGGAAGAAAATGGAGAGTTGATTGGGGACTTACTCCCAGTTTTATATACACTCTGTCCATTTACGAGTGACATTCATCGTAGTTTTGTAAAGCATTTTCAGCAACGCTTCATTGCTTGGGAAAATGCTTTTTTCTTTGGCTTTGCGATGTTGACGATGGTAACCCTCAATTATTTCCGTCGTTGTACTCTTCGCGTCAAGCTTTTTATGTCCTGCATCGTGTCATACTCCGCCTCCAGCATGAATTGCAGAATCTCTGCATACAACTATGCAAACAACTCTTTCAGTGCAAATTCACCTTGTACATCGTTATGAACTTTTTTTTCTTCACAATACTCTCACTTGCTTATCACGTATACTATCCTCTTAAATCAGCCTTTCTAAAGATTATCTAACGGGGGAATATGATGTCTAAATCAATAGAATATATCTTGAGAGATGAAATTTTTGCTGAGCTGGACATCGAGTATCCGGAAGACCACGATACCCGTTTGTTGGACCAAGGGATCGATTCAGTAGGCTTCATCAAGCTTATTGTTTTAGTGGAATCGAAGTTTAACATCTCCATCCCTGATGAAGATCTGTTATTTGAGAAGTTCTCCACGGCTGGATTAATCCTTAATTATTTGACTGTGAAAACGCTATGATGACTATCATTCAGCGTCTATTTCTGGAGGCCTCTGATCGCCAAGATCATATTATCCTTGAAGATCTAAAGCAGCAATGGACTTACGCAGAAGTGATGACAGAAGCTTACTTGATTTCTTTATATATCCACAAGAATTTTGAGCTTGAGTCCGGAAGCCATCTTGCATTATACACAAATAATGAGCCCTTGTTCATTTTTGCGGCGCTGGGCATTCAATTCTGCGGTTATGTGTTAGTACCGGTTCCTTATTCGGCGTCCAATACTGAAATTGAAAATATTTTAAATGCCAGTGACGCCAAATTGGTTATCAGCAAATCTGCACAGCCAGCGCATTTAAATTCCGACATTCCTTGGGTTACCGCTCAGGATTTATCGCAAGAACCAATGCCTTCGTTCGAATCGATCTCGTTAACCAATCAGTCCGATCCCAATCAATGTGCGATTCTCCTTCCTACATCGGGCACAACCGGAAAATCTAAAATCGTTATGTTATCCCATTGGAATGTATTAACGAATGCGTTGGCACATGGCGGAAAGGTGGGATATACAGAACAAGATTCGTTTCTTGTAACGATGCCCGTTCATTTCAGTTCTACGATTGTCACGCAATTGATTTCTTGTATGTTATATGGAACCCGAATTAAACTTATCAGCTTGCCCTTGCTGCCGCGCACAGCGTTTAAACTGTTTCAGAATAAGGCGGTCACGGGATTCTCAGCGGTGCCTACGCAATTGATGCACTTTGTTTCCGATTTCCATCAGACAAAGAACTGGAGTGCCTTTGATTCCATTGAATTTATTGTAATTAGCGGTGCGGCGATTCCCGCGAAATTAGTAGACCATCTTCAGACTGTATTTCCTCACGCGGACATTATTCAAACCTATGGATTGACCGAAGCTTCTCCGCGGGTGACCATGATGGAACGGGGAGAGCGCTACTTATCCTGTGGATCACCCATAAATGACGTTTCTATTTGTCTTGTTGACGAAGAAGAGAATGAGGTAGAAGGAGCTGCTATCGGAGAAATTTGGGTCAAGGGCCCGAATGTGATGCTCGGTTATTACAAAAACCCGGAGTTAACGAACGCTACCATTGTTGAGGGTTGGTTAAAGACAGGAGATTTGGGATATTGGAATGAATCAGGGTGTCTTATACTCACAGGCCGAAAGAAGAATATCATTATATCCGGCGGTATCAATATCTATCCGGAAGAAATCGAGGAATTTTTGTACGGCTTGAAAGAAGTGGAGGAGGTCATGGTTGTTGGTGTACACGATGATCTGTTAGGCGAAGTGCCTATCGCATTTCTGAAAGTTTTTAATGAATGCCTGGTTGATATAGATGCACTGACACGACATTGCAACTTGCATTTGTCAACGTATAAAGTGCCTAGACAATGGAGGATTATCGATAACATTCCAAAAACAAAAACAGGAAAACTGGACAGGGCAAGCACGAAGCGCTTATTGCTAAATGAGATATACTGATTCGAAATGCTTAAGCTATTTAACCAGATAACGAGGGGTGAACGAGAGGTTGAAGAATTCAACTCAAACGTTAGGCAGAAAAATATTGCCGGTCAGTTATCCGATGATTACAACATATACGCAACATGCTCATCTCTTGTCCATACTTACCCATTACGAGTGCGCACACCCATGGATATTTAGCAATTATATCCAATTGTTTATTAACAAAGATTATAAACACCATTGGGGAGATTTTTATTTTCCTGTGACTTATGAGCTGCGGCCTTCGGATGCGTGCAAATGGATTACTACTCAAAAGATACATAGAGATACTGTAACAACTAAATGGGACTCTGTTATTCATTTTATTGTAGAAAATATTAATGCTAATAACTATGTCCACACCATGATCAATTATTTCTACGTGCCCCTAAGCGATCGCTACAATAAACTTCAATTGCATCATGACATATTTGTTTACGGCTATGATTTGGATAGAGAGATGTTGTATGTTTCCGATTTTTTTAAGAACGGGGTGTATAGTCAGGCTGAGATATCATTTAATGATTTCAATCTTGCGTTCGACACAAATCATCTAACAACCAATCATGATTACCTTAGAGAAATGGTTTATCTGTATACATTCAATGATCAATATCAGGATAAATTCAGTGCAGATACCCTATTGAATTCTATAAGAAATTATTTCACTAAGCAAACGCCGGAGTATTGGGAGATGTTCAACTACGGGGGTGACAAGGATAATCTTGACTTCGGCATGCAAATATACACAACTCTATTAAATTATGCGAAAGAGACATTGGAACATAAGGTTATGCTTGATATAAGACCCTTTCATTTACTTTATGATCATAAGAAGATAATGACGCTAAGACTCAAGTACTTGTATGATAATCGGCATTTAATTAAATTAAATCAAGAGCATATAGATGAATTCACAGCCATTGAACTTCAGGCAAAGATACTTGTGAATGTAGCGATTAAATATAATTTGACAAAGGATACGAGTATTTCCGAAAGTTTACAAACGCTGATTACGAATATAGAAAATGAAGAATCCATATTCCTTGAACGATGGCTGAAGAAGGTAGTTATTCAGTAATGTTGAGGGAGCAGATGATGTCAGTTGTGGATATCTCTTCTTGCACCCGAATAGAAGCTTTAGCGCGAAGCCCGTGGTGATCCGGGCATATTTATGGAAGGAGTGATGCCGGGATTATAATCGTTGGGAGACAGCGTGTTGAGTAAGCCAAACCGTTGCTCTTGTCTTAAAGATTCCGTTTGCTGACAGCCTATTGCCTTCTTGTCTTTCAACGATCCGCATTGCTTCAAGCGCTTTTTCCGGCACAACCACAACGGATCCACTCACCTCAAGAATCTCTCCTAGTATTTAACCCAACATCTTGTGACTCATGCATAGAACCAAACCTGTTTCGATTGAATTAATAGTGGTTTCACAGTCCTTAAGCAAGGGGGAGGATCATAATATTCATTGTATTAACAGGAGTCGCAGGCTTCATCGGTTCCAACCTCGCCGAGAGGCTGCTGCGGGAAGGCCATACCGTTATCGGCGTCGATAATTTTCTGACCGGGTCTACTGTCAACATAGACAATCTCTTACGGTCGCCAAATTTCAAATTTATCGAGCATGACGTCATTTATCCGCTCGCAATTGAAGGCCCTGTCGATTGGGTGATGCATTTTGCCAGTCCTGCCAGTCCGCCCAAATATCTGTCCTATCCGATCGAAACGATGAGGGTCAACAGCGAAGGGACGATGCATCTGCTGTATCTGGCCAAAGAAAAGCAGGCTGCTTTCTTCTTGGCTTCAACAAGCGAGATCTACGGTAACCCAACTGTTCACCCTCAGCCGGAGAGCTACTATGGCAACGTGAATTCGGTTGGAGCAAGAAGCTGCTACAACGAAGCGAAGCGGTATGCAGAGGCGATCACCTACTGGATGAACAGGAAATACGGTATACCGGTAAGGGTCATTCGGATCTTCAATACATTCGGTCCGAAGATGGATTTACATGACGGACGCGTCATTACCAATTTCATTAATGAAATCATGTCCAAGCAAAACCTTACGATTTATGGCGACGGCAGACAGACGAGAAGCTTTCAGTATATCGACGATTTGCTGGAAGGGATTGTGAGACTGCTGAGCACCACGTATGAACAGCCAGTCAATTTGGGGAATCCGGAGGAAGTTACCATACTTGAAGTCGCCCAAATATTGAAGGAGCTAATGAAGTCCAACGCGCAGTTAGAGTTTCTCCCGTTGCCGGAAGACGATCCAAGGAGAAGGAAGCCGGATATTACCATTTCAAGGACGATTATGGACTGGGAACCGGCGATCAGTTTGCATGATGCACTCGCTAGAACGATCCATTATTACCAGGGTCAATAATCCATTAAACGGGAGGTACCTATGCAAGAACAGATCATAGCGATGATATGCGAAATCAAGGAAGACGCCCAACTGGCAAACAGTTTGAACGAGCATTCGAACATCATGGAAGACGGGGGATTGGACTCTTTACAGCTAATTACTTTTGTACTACAGGTGGAAGAGCGTTTCGGTATTGAAATCGATTTTGAACAATTCGACTTCGATCTTATGGAGTCGGTAACGACCTTCTGCAATTATATCTCGGAGCTGCAGAAAACAGCGCCTGTATGAACGATAGACGCAAGTTCGAGCTCATTATCGGGACATTTGACGCGGAACGCTTCTGGCGCGACCCTAATCTAGCCAAACTGCCGTCGTTTCACGATCCTGAAATGGAGAATATCGTGATGGCCATGGATGAGCTGCTCTTCCCATTTTGCGAGGCGCAGGATAAGCTCATTACTCGCTATCGAATGAACGTTTGCCATAAAGAGTATTTGCATGAGATCGGATTTGAATTTATTTCCAATTCAACCAATCTCGAGAGTCCTGATGTAGGAAGCGTAGGCAGAACCGCCAATATATTCGACCTGCTCACATCAGCCGATCGAATGGGTGACATGGATCTCTACTTGCTGGACGGCGCCCGGTTGTCGCCCTTTGCCGTCATTCCGGGGGCGGATCGTACTGCAGCGCGTTACGGGCTGAAACAGGATTTTCCAGCTATCGAAACGGTTCAGACTGTCAATTCGAAGCTGTATTCAACCGAATTGAACCGTCGCCTTGATCTTCGGTGTGACAGCCAGACGGTCTATTCTCCCGAAGAGCTGCTGGCAAGCGGCTTGACTTTGCTGAATCAAGGATCCTTCCTGATCAAAGATGAGTTTGGGGTATCCGGGAAAGGGAATTTGCTGATCGAGTCGGAAGCGATTTTGCAGCGAGTCACATCCTATGTCGCCGATCAGTGCGGCAAGGGAAAAACGGTTCGGTTTATTATTGAGCCATTCCTCCGCAAGGAATTGGATTTTTCTTGCCAATTCCACATCGATTCGGACGGTACTTACCGACATATCTCAGTGCAGCAGTTGGTTAATCACAATTTTGCTTACCAAGGCTCCTATACAGCAGACGATAGGTTGCTTCATATGCTGCAGGAAGCGAAGTATTTTGATGTAATGAAACGGGCGGCTCGCGAGCTTTTTCGGTCGGGTTATCACGGCGACGTATGCGTCGATTCTATGCTGTTGACAGACGGCCGCATCGTTCCGATTGTTGAGGTGAATGCAAGAAGATCGATGAGTCTGATCAAGCATTACGTTGACCGCTACCTGAAGAAGCACGACACGGCCGGGAGCATGACGCATGCGACTTTACAGTTTGCATGCGATGTATCATTCGATCAATTGCTTGAATCGCTGGACCGCGAGGGTGTTCTATATAAGCCTGATCGAGGATTCGGTATTTTACCGTTAAGCGCGAATACGCTCCTTATTAACAAAGTCGTCAGCGAGTGCAAGGGGATCCGGAATAAGCAGGTGAAAGGCAGATTATATTATTCGTTGATCCAGGGGGAATGGGATAACGAACGATTGACCGCTAAGGTTAAGGAGGTGCTGTCGTCGTTATCCTTCAAGATCGCCCGCTGATGCAGTCCGAAGCGCTTGAAGCCATGAATGGAGGAAGAAATTTTATGGGTAAGCGTAAAGTGACGATTCTATGCTCGGGTTTCGGTCTGGGTTTCTATATTCCCGGTCTGTTAGCTGCAAGTGATTTCGAGAAAAGGGATATCGCGACGGAAGTGCTCGTGTTCGAAAGCTATTTGGAGCAAGACAAGATGGATCATATTGTAGACAGCAGAAAGGCTTACCACAATAATTTCGCACTTGCCAATTTATCGGCCCGAATGCCGATGGATATACGCAACAGCATTGATTATGCCCAGGTCGAGCTATTGCTGGAGGCGTGGAAAGCGGAAGACCGGTACGAATTCATATCGTTATCCGGACACTGGATCTATATTCTGGATTTGTATAGGGAGAAGATGCTGCCGAATCAAATTCATGTAGACCTGCTCTACGTCGATTCAGATCTGGCCCCGTCTTGGAAGAGCTTGAAGAAGTTTCATTCTCGCTATGACGAGTATTACTACAATGCTTGTCTCTATGACACTGACAAGATGGAGATTCGATGCGAAGTCCCAGTTCTTCATCGTACGCCACTGCCCTTCCACTCAAGGAAGCGGCGGCTTGTTGTTCATGGCGGCGGCTGGGGGATGGGCACTTATCAAAGTACAATTCCAGAGCTTGCCGGCCATAACTATGGGCTTGATATCGTAGCTTACGATTGGAAGGAAGCGAAGCCCGATCCCGATCACCGATATTGGATGAATGATCCGGAATGGTGTGCATGGGTGAAGAGTGCGAACGGCCTGCACGAGTTTCCGCCATACATCGAAATAACGGGAGAAGACACGAAGTCATACGCGGCTGAGGTTGATCATCATTGGTTATTCGATATCGCTTCGGAGGCGATGGCTATCGTGGCCAAGCCGGGAGCGGGCACATTAATCGACTCGCTTGCATCCGAAACACCTCTTATTCTGCTGGAGCCGTTCGGAAGTCACGAGCTTAGCAATTTGGAATTGTGGGAATCACTGGGGTTCGGAATACGCTACGAGAAGTGGCGGGAGATGGATTTTTCCGTAGAGGTCCTTAGGGAGATGCATCAAGCGATCATGAACAGACCCGGAGAACGGACGAATTATGTGGATCATTATTGTGCGAGAGTCGCGTTAACGAAGGGGTAAGATTTCAATGGCAGAAGGGGTTATGCGATGAGCGTAAACAAATTGAGTGTCGTCCAAGATAAGACAAAGACAAGCTATCCGAGATGGATCGTCATGCAGCTGTTGGAGGAGTGTAATTTACGATGCAAGATGTGCTATGAGTGGGGACTCGAAGGTCCCTATAAAAGCAAAAAAACGTTAGCGCATCTGGATCCGGATCTCATTAAAAAGATCATCGTCGAGTGCAGCCCGGGCAAGCCGTATTACGATTTCTTCGGCGGCGAGCCGCTGATGTACCCTTGGCTGAGCGACATTCTCGCCATGATCAATCATTATGGAAGCATAGCGGACTTCCCCACGAACGGCACATTGCTTGAGCAGCATGCCGAGATGCTAGTCGAGACTGCTCCAAATAAGATCTGGATGTCGCTCGACGGCCCTGAGGAAATCAACGATAGGCAGAGAGGCAAAGGCGTATTCAAGAAAGTAATCAAGGGGATCGAGAAGCTTTATGAGCTTCGGGAAAGCAAGGGCAAGCAATTTCCGAAAATGGGTGTATCCTTTATCATTACGCCCTTGAACTATATGTACGTTGAGGAATTTTTCTTTAAGCATATCGACTTGTCGATGTTGGACCATATCAGCATGGAAGTGCAGCTCTATGCAACGGAAGAGCAGTATGCCCAATATGTGGAGGTTCTTAGTGACAAATTCGACGTGCATGAAGCTCCTTATGCCAAGGGGATGGTCTGGCGGGACACCAGTTCGTTCAGCCAGATCGATATTCCGGAATTGACGAGACAGCTCAATAATGTTAAAGCGTATTGCTTGAAAAACCGCATCCATGTGATCACCTATCCGAAGACGATAGATGAACAAAATTTGAGTAACTATTTCTCGGGGCAATTCCATCAGATGGCTGATAAACGAAATCGGTGCTCCCTTCCATGGGTTTATGCGGAGATTACGGCAAGGGGCGACGTTTCGCCCTGCCATGCCTTCTATGATTTGACCTTCGGCAACGTGAACGAAGAGAGTTTGCTGGATATCTGGAGTAGTGACAAGTACAAAGATTATCGCGCGTATATGAAAAAAAATATGCTTCCGATTTGTACGGCTTGTTCAAGGTATTATATCTATTGATTCATGTGAATGACCTAATAAGTTTAAGAAGGGTGTGTTGATATGAATCCAAAATCAGAGATTAAACATTCCCCAAAGGATTTGCAAATATTGAAACGTACTATCAAGAATACGGTGGAAACAAAGCGGAACATGGAGAAAATAGCGGGTTACGCGACACCGTTGCCAGAGTCGGTCGGGATTAAACTGACGAACCAATGCAACTTGCGCTGTAAGCATTGCTATCAATGGAACGACACCGGCTACCATCACTTTATGACACCGGAGCAGCAGCGGGAACAGCTCGACTACGGGCTGCTGGAGAAGCTGATCCTTGAGACGGAACCAGCCAAGTCGAGACTCTATATCTGGGGCGGCGAGCCGCTCGTATACAGCCATTTCGACCGTTTGGCCGATTTGCTTGAAGCCCATCCTCGCGAGACGACGATCTGCACGAACGCGATGCTGATCGAGCGAAAGCTGGACGCCTTGCTGAGAATCTCCGACAATCTGGAGCTGCTCATTGCTCTTGATGGATTCGAAGAAGAGAATGATGCGCTTCGCGGCAAAGGGGTATTCAACAAGGCGATAGATGCTATTCGGATGCTAATCGAGCTGCGCAAGGAAAACCGATTCAGGGGCAAAATTACGATCCATACCGTCGTTAACGATGCTATGACCGACAAGCTTTACGATCTGCTGGACTTTCTGGAGGACGTCGGTGTAGATATGGTCATGGTCTGCTTCCCGTGGTACATCTCGGACGAATGCACGCAGGGAATGGACGATTACTTTGACCAAAAGTTTGACTTCCTTCCGGCGAGCGAGCACAAGGGCGAACGAAGCTGGCACGCATTTAACTACAAGCTCGATCCGGAGCGTATCCCTGCTTTGATGAGCGAGTTGGACCGGGTGAATAATCGGGTCTGGAAAATGCGTTTACGTTACCAGCCGAATCTGGATTATGACCAGATCGAAGATTTCGTGCTCGGCAAAGAGGTGAGGAGTAAAGGCACGATGAACAAGAAGTGCCTGGCTCTTTCGAACCGGATGGATATTACGCCCGATGGAACGATTGTTGCATGCAAATTTTTTAAGGAGTTCGAGATCGGCAAATTAAATGAAGCGTCCGTACAGGAATTATGGCACGGCATGACCTACAGAAGGATAAGGGAAATGATGGATGAACGACTGACACCGGCATGTTCCAAGTGCAGTGTCTTGCATTTGCACGGTGTTTAACTATTCTACATGAGCATAAATGAGGTGAACCAGTGAGCATTATCCAAGTGGAACGCTTATCCAAAAGCTTCAATTACTACGAAAAAGAATTGGGGTTCAAAAAATCGCTAAAAAATTTAGTGAAGCGGAAATCACTGATCAAAGAAGCGGTTAGCGAGATATCACTTGTAATCGAGCAAGGCGAGATGGTCGGGTTCTTAGGCCCGAACGGTTCCGGCAAAACAACTACGCTTAAGATGCTGTCCGGCATCTTGTATCCGACAAGCGGGCAAGCGACGGTATTAGGCTATGTCCCTTGGGAGCGAAAAAAAGAATTCAAGATGCAGTTCTCGATCGTGATGGGGCAGAAATCGCAGTTGTGGTGGGATTTACCGGCGAACGAATCGTTGTACCTGAACAAATGCATTTATGAGGTCGAGGATAAGCCCTACAACCTTGTCCTGGATGAGCTTACGGAGATACTTGATGTTAAAGATCTGCTCAATATTCAGGTACGTAGGCTTTCGCTGGGGGAACGGATGAAGATGGAGCTAATTGCGTCGCTCATCCACCGGCCTAAGGTGATTTTTCTGGATGAGCCTACAATCGGACTCGATCTGATTTCGCAGAAGCGCATTCGGGAGTTCCTGAAGTATTATAACCAGCAGACGAAAGCAACGGTCATTCTGACAAGCCACTATATGGCTGATATTGAGGATTTGTGCAAACGAACGATCATCATCAATCAAGGGAAGATCGTATACGACGGCGATCTTCGGCGTGTGAACGAGTTGTTTCATGCAAAAAAAATCATCAAGCTGCAATTTACGGACGAAGTGCCAAGGCAAGCGCTAAGCGACTATGGCGCTATCATGCAACATGACGGCATGAATGCCGTCATGGAGATCGATAAGCATGACCTTCAGCGGCTTTCCAAGATGATGCTGGACCGGTTCCCGATCCTCGATTTCACAGTTGAAGATATACCTGTCGAGCGAGGCATCGAAAGCTTGTATCAGAAAGATGGGGTCAGACATGAAAGCCTTACAGAAGTATAAAAGGACGTACATCCTTGCGCTTCAGAATGCGATGGAGTATCGGACCGATTTCTTTATGAGTATCATCAGCGGCGGCTTCATCATTCTCGTCCAATGCTTCCTCTGGACGGCCGTGTTTCGCAGTTCGCCGCAAGAGATTATTAATGGCTATACTTATTCACAGATCATCATTTATTCCGTGTTGTCCGGCGTCGTCTCCAAGCTGGTTTCTGCCGGCTTCGAAGGGGAAATCGCAAATGATATCAAGACGGGTGGACTGAGCAAATTTATCGCTCAGCCCATTCATTATTTCAGCTATCGGATATGCAATTTTTTCGGTGGGAAAACGGTTCAGATCGGGGTCGTCCTTGTCTTATTCGTCATACTGATGATCGTTTTTACTCAGATTTGGGGGTTTCAGCTTAGACTGGTGCAGATCGTTATGTTCCTGGTCAGCATTCTGTTCGGACTGCTCATCAACTTCCTGCTTTTTTATTCGATTAGTGCTCTCGCGTTCATCATTACCGAGGTTTGGGGCGTTTATATCGCGTTCAATCAAGGCGTCTATCTGCTCAGTGGTGCCATCTTTCCGCTTAATATTTTCGGAGATACGTTTGCCAGAATCTCCAGCTATTTACCGTTTCAATATGTCGTATTCTTCCCGGTTAACATCATCAATGGGAGCATGGCGATTCATGAAATCGTGCGCGGACTCCTCTTACAAGCGGTCTGGGTAATTGTGCTTATGATGATTTCGAAGTTGTCGTGGGATTCCGGGATGAGGAAATATGTAGCCGTTGGAGGTTAGATCTGTGAGTATCAGCTTGACGGAGTTTCGGAAGCATGTACGTATGTTCTTTATTTTCGCAAAGAACAGCTTGGTCGGTTACATGGAATACAAAGCGAATTTCTACTCCGGTTTGATCATGGAGACCGTATTTCTGTTTTCCAAGCTGATCTATATCTTGTTCGTTTTCCAGCTCGGGATCGAAATCAATGGCATTTCTCCTGACCAGATGTTGATCTTCACGGGGACCTATACGATTATGATCGCAATCTATACAGGACTGTTTATGGATAACTTTTATAGATTCGCCGGCCATATCCGCAACGGGACGCTTGACTTGTATATGACGAAGCCGCTTTCGCTGCAGTTCATGATTTCATTCCGGCACGTTAACTTCGCGTTTCCGATCCCGAACCTGATCGCCGGGATCACGATGATCGTACTGGCTTGGCGGCGTCTTGACATCGAGCCAAGCTTGATCCACGTGGCCGGATATATCGGCGTGATCTTGAGTAGCACGATCGTGACCTATTCGGTGCTTCTACTTCCGCAAATCCTTGCCTTCTGGACGGTGAAGTCCGGTTCGATCTTCGAAATACTCGACAAATGTTGGGATTTGAACAATATGCCGATGTACATATACCCCAAATGGCTGCGGAGAATTGGGCTGTATGTCGTGCCGATCTTGTTCATCACCAACATGCCGTCGGTTTATTTGATTGATCGATTGGACTTGTTCCTTGGGATATGGATTTTTGTAGCTCCCGTTATATCGCTTCTAGTGGTCAGGCTGTTCTGGAAGCTGGCCGTCAAACGCTATGAAAGCGCCAGCAGTTAGAGAAATGCCCTATAAACAAATTATTGAGAAGGTGAATTGAATGAGCAAGACGGAGCATGAGCGTCATCCATTGCAGACAGAGGCCATTACAAAAAAACGGCTGCACAACGGGATTGAAATCTATCAAAACAACGATGGCGAGACCGAGTTTCTCTACAACGAGATTTTCCAAAAGGAGATGTATTTCAAGCACGGGATTACGCTTCCGGATCATGGCACGGTCCTGGACGTCGGGGCTAATATCGGCATGTTCAGCCTATATGTCAGCAGCAAGAGTGACTGCAGAGTATATGCCTTTGAGCCACTGCCTCCGACGTTTAAACTCTTGAAGATGAATACGAGCTCGCTTCCTCGCGTAACGACGGTTAACGTCGGGCTTTCCAATGAGATCAAGGAAGCGGAGTTTGCCTATTTTCCTACGATGTCCACGGACTCTGTCCAGATCAAATACAGGGAGAACCACGATCAGGATCTCCGA
Source organism: Paenibacillus sp. FSL H3-0457 (assembly GCF_037981725.1). Classification (NCBI taxonomy): domain Bacteria; kingdom Bacillati; phylum Bacillota; class Bacilli; order Caryophanales; family Paenibacillaceae; genus Paenibacillus; species Paenibacillus sp. FSL H3-0457. Next base: position 902,505 of record NZ_CP150283.1, read on the forward strand.
TACGGGTTAATCAACCATTACGAAGATAATTTCGCTGACCGGCGAATGCTAAACCGCTTTGTCGATCATCTTATGTCGCCGAAGCTTCTGAATGAACAAATCTATCGTTGCAAGCTAACTACGATCTCCGAAATGATCCGTTTTTATGATCTGAACCAAATTGATCTGCTCAAAATCGACGTGGAAAAAAGTGAGTTTGAGGTGCTGGAAGGAATCGAACCGGAAGATTGGGGCAAAATCAGGCAAATTGTAATGGAGGTACACGGACTGGATGGAGAGCAGATCAGCAGGCTCGAGAACATCTTCCAAACCAACGGCTTCTATGCCGTGATCGATTACTACGAAGATTTGAATATCCCAAATTACTATAATGTGTACGCGTTGAATCAAATGCATACGTCGGCTGGGTGATAGTCATGTTACAACATCTACATGCAAGGTTGGTATGCTCCAGCTGCAAGGGCGTGCTGGTCCAGTCGGAGGCATTGCTGCAATGCTGCAGCTGCGATGCGGTATATACGAACGATGACCGTTATGTATCGATGCTCGACCGGCGTGAGCAGTTTGTCCACCCTTCCGAATGGAATCGGAAAGAGGCTGAAATTCGGGATTATAGCGAGATTTCGCACTCTCTTGCGCTGTCCGGTATAGGCCGATTCGCCACCTTCTTAAATTATGGTTACGTCCCGCACGGGAATGAGCAACATGCGGTGATCGAGCCCGACGATGCATGGAATAGAAACTCGGTCAAGCTGCTGCTTGAGACAGTGGGCAGGACGGCGATTCGGGAGCGGCAGGTGATCGACATCGGATGCGGCAGGGGAGGGAACATAGCAGCTCTGTCTAAATATTTCAAGCCGCTGTCTATTGTCGGTCTCGACATCTGCCCGGCGAATATTGCCTATTGCAATGCCAAATCCCGAGGGGGTGAATCTTTGTATCTCGTCGGCGATGCGGAGAATATACCGTTTGCAGACGAGAGCTTCGATGTGGTGTTAAATATAGAATCCGCACATGCCTATCCGAACCGATCACGATTCTATGAAGAGGTGTACCGGATAATGAGAGTTGGCGGCGTATTTCTGTATACGGAGCTGATGCTGGGAGATCAGGTAGCGCAGAACATCAGGCTGTTAGAGGAAGCAGGCCTGTCTGTAATCCGCAATCAGGATGTGACTTCGAATGTTCTTCTATCATGTGATGAGAGTGCGAAGCAGCGTACTGGCACACAAGGGATTGCGAGCAACGCCAAAGCGAGCACGAATATTGGAGATATCAATGAATTCATCGCATTGCCCGGCTCGAAGAAATATGAAGAGATGAAGGCTGGAACGCGGCAATACCGTATGATGAACCTTGTTAAGAGGTAATATAGCCGTAATATCAACAATAATTTTAGTATAGGAGAAATATTTTATGGAAGAAATTATTTCCCTGGACACCTTTCAGCCCTTCGACGGCATGACAAAAATGTATCCTCATCATAATTTTCCTTATTTTAATTGCGGCTACAATTTGTTGTTAACGCTTGCCAGATATTTTAAAAAAGATGAGTTGCCGATTTTGAATAATGTTATTAGTATTTATAGATTTAATAAACAAAAAATACAAACAAGAGGATATTTCAAGTTAGAGGTGTTGGATCTTGAGGAGGGAGATCAGATCCTTGAGGAAATGGGGATCTCTATTCGTAAAAAATCCCCTGAACTAGATACGTTACAAGATGAGATCATAAACTCTATTTCAAGTGGTCATCCGATTTCCATATTTATTGATTTATTTTATCAACGCGGGAGAGACTTTTACTATAACAAAAAACATGGACTGCACCCTGTTTTTGTCTATGGCTTCAATCTTACGAACGAGGAAATATATACGGTTGATGATATTACAGAATACAGACAATATTCTCTGCCATTTTCAGAATTTAAATGGTCATGTATGACTTCGGAACACGTAAAGATGCCAGACTACTTTTGGGAATATGCGCTAGTGCCCCCCGGTAATCATGAGATCTTGAACAATAAGAATTTAGCACACACAACCATCAATACATTCGTAGAAAATATGTGCAGGTATCAAAATGAAATAACGGAAAGTTTGAATAATATACTGTTGTTGGCAGAAAATTACGAGCTCATTATAAAAAATGAAACGATTATAGAAACACTGAGCAGTACTATTTATAGAAAATGTTCTGAGAAATACAGGTTAAATACTCTCTATAAGTACAACATTGATCATATCAATGCAAAAAATACGCTTGACCCGTTATTGGACCAAATTATTCATGACTGGAAGACAGTAAGGATCTATTCGAATAAAGCCATCATGTCCCAAAAGTTCACTGGGGAAATCATAGACAAGTGCATTGGTTTAGTTACAAAAATATATACGAATGAAGTACATTTTCATAATCAATTATTTTTAATGTTAAAGGCTTTCAGGTAAAATCACATCTAATATTGCTAGAAATGAGCCGCATCAACAGGCATACTGTGCATGTGTCTTTTCATCTTATGAAAACCGCCGCTTTCTGCATCAACACTTTAAACACAAACGGCAGAGATGCCGTTTTTTTTGATTTTGTTACAGCACACTAGTCATGTGGAGTCAGTGTAGCGATGTTGGTTAGGGTGTAGTGTTTTGAAGCTACATTTACCTGTTTTAATAAATTACTTTGCCCGAAGCTTCTAAAGCTCGGGCTATAGTTGTTATAACCATTAGTAGAGTTGATGTTGGTCTGAACAATATCAAGTTTTCCAGTTTATCCTTTTTCAATAGCTTTGTGTTGTTGCTCAGTGTTTGCAAATGCCGCAGTAAGACGTGGTGAAGGTATACCTAACTTTTTTGCTTCTCTCACAACTTCAAGTACTGCAAAACCGGCTTTACTATTGTTGTATTCAATGAAAAGTCGCGGTAAGCTGCCCTTTGCAAAAATAACCTTGTTAAACAGCGTGCCGAGAAGTGCTGATGGAATTTTGGTCAACAGTAGAGTAATCGCGTCCATCTTTGCGCCTCTTGCTTTAAGTACAGGTGCCATTTCCCGCATATTCTTACCAACATTTGCGAATGAGTCACGATGATTCATAAGTGCTGGAAAACTTCCCCGTTTTAACACCTCGGTCTCCATCGCCGCATTCACGGCAAAGTGATTCCATAGCCAGCTTTGCATATCCTTTATCCAATTGATTTTAAAATGGGCGCTTTCAAATAGTTCTTTGACCTTGTTGTTTATCTGTTCCGTGCCTACACGTGGTTTTTCGAGAAATATTGTTTTTAAGAAGCCGCCCCTAAGCTTATTGTCCTCAATGCCGCCTCCTGCTCCTGGGAAACCAAAGACAACATTGTTCATAGACAAGGGCAAGATCGATGATTTTAAATCCTGCCAAATATTATTGAAAATAAGGATCGGGGTGTTACCCGCGGTAGTCGATAGTAATTGTGCTGCTTCGGGAAGTTGTTTCGTGTTGACACTCGCAATAATAAGATCGTAATTTGGGCTTATCTCCTCATGCAGCTTGACTTTCCAGTTTTCCTTGATTAACCGTTTCGCTCTTCGTGCGTCCCACATTTCAAGCGCTATATGACTTCCGAAGGTTTCTTTTCTCCCTTTTCTAACGTAAAACTCAACGGTGTGGCCTGCCTTTTCGAAAGCCCACGCGTATTGGGTCGATATTACACCTCTACCGAAAAATAAAATTCTCATCTTAGCCTCCTAATAATCAATATTCATCCTTGTTGATGATCCAACAACGTGTTGTATAATATTATTGTATTGATTCACTATACGGTCATCAACCATCAGATTTTTAATATCTGTCGGATAATTGATCGAACAGCAAACGGAGGAAAATAATGAAAAAGCAACCTGAAATTACGGACAAAACAAGGCAGACATTCATAAATGTATTCTGCGATTTATATAGCCAAAAACCCATCGAAAAAATATCTATTCAAGAGATTGCTAACCAATCAGGATATAATCGGAGTACATTTTATCAATACTTTACAGATATCTATGAGTTGTTGGACTGCGTTGAAGAACGTATTTTGAAATCCATTAAGGAGGAAATGGCAGGCAGAGAGTTTTCTACACATACTATTCAAGATGCACTTCAATGCTTAGAAAATGCAGAGGAGATTTCAGTTCTTAAAGCTATATTGGGCGACTATGGTTCTGTTCATTTTGTGGAACGCTTGAAAAGAGAAATTCCCTTTGAGCGATTGATTGTGGATTTTCCAACAGATGATGTCTTGGCACCATATATCATCGAGTTTTACATTTCAACATTAATATCTATGTTTCGTCTTTGGATACGCAACGACAAAGATCTATCGTCGGAGGAATTGATCAAACTGATCGATAGTCTATTTTCAAAGGGGATAACACCGTATCATATCTTTGGCACGGTCAATCCGCAGCGTTCTGGAGTGTAGCGATGTTGGTTAGAAGCTAAACATAAACAGAAGGGGTTCGAGAATTTATACATAATTCTCGAACCCCTTCTTGTCTTTGTTTCAATACCATCCATTAATTATAGTAGTATAAAACTCCCATCATCCCAGGCGGTAATTAATATACCTTCACGTCCGTTCCAAGCACGGATTTGTTTTGCACGGAATTACCGGATAGATATACCTTTTGCAGATTAGGCAGCTGACTTAGGGTCTCGATATTGGAAATGGCATTGTTCTCGAGATGAAGCTCTTCTATGGCCTGCCAGTTACTCATGAATTCGAGAGAAGCCAAGTTGCTGTCTTGCAGAGTGAAGGAACGCAGAGCGGACAATTTGGCAAAGTAAGGCATCATTTGGTCAACTTCAGTAACAGAGGTGTTGTTTATGCTGAAATATGGCTGCTCTAAGGTTAAATGTTCAAGTACGCTGTTCTTCGCGGCCGCCTTTTGTTCAAAGTTCAGCCTGCACTCGGAGCAAACCAAAGATTTCACCTGCTTCAAACGATATAAGGCGTCGCTTTCCTTGAACAGTGACGAGTCGTAAATGTTTAAGGTCTCTAAGCGGGACAAGCCGTCCAGGGCGGCAAGACGGATTATTTCATCGATCTCCCAGAGCGAGAGTTGCTCCAGTTTCGGGAATTTCCCTAGCGCAGCCAAGTTCAATTCCCCACTTCCGCCACGGAGCGTCAGACTGGTTGTAACCGGGGCCTTTAGCCCGGGGAGAAAGGAGCTTGGAATTTCCACTCGCTCTACTTTAGGCAGTGTCAGCGCTTCTGCATTCTCGTAGTAGCCGGACAACGTTAATTCCCGCAAAGAGGGCAGACTGTTTATGGCCTTTACGGAGCCAAGCTCACTTAGAGAAGCCAGGCGTAGTGTGGTAATAGAGTTTTTGCCGGTCAAGCGCTCCAGACTGGAGAAGTTTACATTTTCAATATCTAACGTTTGTAGAGCAGGCATATTTTGCACAAAGTCGATGGACTTTACATTCGTTAAATAGGACAACTGAAGCTCCTGAAGCTGGGTCAAGGCATACAGCGGCTGCAGGTCTGTGGTTTCACTGTAATGTATAGACAAGGATGATAACCCGGTCATGGACGACAACCATCCGAGTTCATCGACAAAGGTGAGCGACAGGGACTTGATTGGCAATTGGTTTAACAAGTGAAAATCTGTTACGGACTCATCCACATAGGTAATGGATAAAGAGTTCAGATTGGGGAATTCCAGCAACATAGCCAATTCCTGATTGCTGCGAAGCTGAGTGGTAAGCTCCGTAATTTTAGACTTGTTGCCAAAGTAGCCCGAAAATGTACTAAAGGATTCGTTAAAAGCGCCACCATAACTTTTTAATCCGGGCATATGGGCCAAAGTGGTTTGGTCCGTCTGGGATATTTCATAGGTATTCGTCAGGTCCAATGCCGTCAGTCCCTTAAAAGCTTCAAAATCTCGCTGATCAATCCGCTGGCTATTCAGTTTCTTGTCCTGAGTAATATAAGTGATCTTCTCGGCCTGTTCATCGCTGAAGGGATCGGAGAGGCTATATGTAAACTTCCACTGATCATTCTCCGAATGCTCTACGGTTAAATAGCGAATACGAGCCAATTCCTCCTCTGTTGGCAAGGCGGCCCCTTTATCGAAGATATCTCGCAAAAATGAGAGCAGAACCTCGCTTTCAGGCATCTTTCGTACAGGCAGATTGGCTTCTGTTTTTGGATAGGTGGAGCTGTTGCTATAATAAAAATATGTACCGATCGCGCCAGTTAGGACTAACATCAGTATCAGCATTACCTTTACGGAGGCAGTCTGCTTCGGTGGTACTTTAGGGGGCGTTCCATGGTAATGATTAATAGTCTGGTCTACGTAATAGACATGATTTTGCTTCAATAAAAGTTCTGTTTCACAATAGGGACACTTTAAAACCTCATCCTTCTTGTATTCAATTTTTCCGTTGCAATTGGGGCAGTTTAGCGGGATAAACGCCACGAATGTCCCCTCCTTCATTAATGATGGTCATAAGATCATGCTGAACGGTCATCTGATTTCATTATACCTTGTGAATTTACGTTTGATGAGAGAAAGAAGTTTCACATAGCAAAGGAGCAGGGAAATCCTGCTCCTTTTTGGTCTTATTCAAAGTGTAGCTGGTGGTAGGCATTTAAAATAAATCATCAAGCAATAGATGTAATCGGATGTTTAACGTGCACAGGGTAGAGATGCTCACCATGGGTTCTTACAAATAAACCTTCATTGGTGATCGAACTTTTTAGATCAAGACCTTGATCATCTGGAGTGAAATGAAAGGTTATTTTCTCCGTATCTTCATCTGCAATCTTATCCAAGATATCTTTCATATTCATTTCGTTTAAGCTAACAACGTCGAAGAGCTCAATATGATTGTCTTCTTTCTGATAAATAACAATGACGTTTTCGTTTTCCAAGTAATAAATGTCATCACTAAAGACATTCAGGCAATAAAACATGAGTATTCCTTGAGCATGATGGGTTGCGAAATGCTGAGAAACAGGCAATCTTTCCGATGCCAATTTTTGAATAAGACGTAAATCCTCCGCGTTAGTTACATTTAGTTTTCGGATGTTCGCAGGCTCAGGTGATTTTTTTGCCGTATAATTCATTGAAAAAAGATGTTCTTCCACAGGTTCAAACCCAAACTTGGGGTAAAAATCGAGCACCGATTCATTGGCAAAAAGGTACATGTAATCGTACTTGTTCTCGTATTCCTCTAAAACTTTGTTCATTAAACGTGTAGAGAGTCCTTTCCCCCGATAATCAGGATGTGTCATCACCGTGCCGATTTGAATCGCTTTTTTCTTCTCACCGTGAATGATGAGCTCAAGGATGTTAACAGAAACGTTGGCAATAACCTGGTCTCCATCGACATATGAATAAGGGATGTAACGCTCGCCCCAGTATCCTTGTTGATACCAATCTTCAAAATTGATCTCAAACGTGTTGACAGCAAGCTCGAAAAAACTCTTGCGCAGTACTTCATTGTTTTTATAATTCTTCATAAATATTAATTCTTGCATGGTATTACCCCCTTAATCCTCAAAAGTGACTGTTTGTAAAGTGGTACGATCCCGTATTTAACTATGTAAAGTATGATTACAGGTGACAAAAATCCTATTTTAACACCGCGTTTTAAACAAACTTGGCGATGTTATTTAAGCAGGAGTTTTAATAAGAGAAAATGGAGTTTGATATGGAAAGAGACGCGAGCGAATTCGCGTCTTCTTTTTTGCATGCTTTATAGGATATGTTTAAATGCAATTGCGTCAGTGAACTGTTTTTCACTATTGAAAATCTTGGTCCATTAATTTACGGCAAAATGCACGATTGCACTATATAACATCTTGTTGCGAAAAGGGTCAAACGTCACTTGATGTTGAACTTGTTTCACGCGTAGCATAAGTGCCTTATTGATCTCGATTCGTTCTTCCATTGCTCGTGCCAGTTCATGAAAGTCATAAGCCTGCAAGCATTCGACTTTGTCTTTGATCATATCCAGTGAAATTTCCATATATCATTCAGGCCTCCTTAAAATCTCGATTTGCAGGTTAAAAGCCTGTCGAGCTTCATTTTAGAGGAGCTTTTCCAGTTCGGCAAGAGCAATCGGGCTGAAAATCTAATAAAGACGTGATAAAATCGGGAAAGGGCAATTTTGAGATCATCGAACTTCCATTAATCTGAAGATCTAATGGAAGTAATAACAGATACTGCTGTTTGAACAAAGTTACATTTGCATGGTATAAGTGAAGAAGCTAGGACACCATAATGTGAATTGCAACGAAACTGCGAATGATCATGTAAATGATAGGCCAGCAGATGCATGAGTTACGAGTTTTACTATTTTAACTATTAATGAGGACAAAGACTGTCCTGGAATGTATAGAGGAGCTTTTGAGATGACAAAGGAAAACTTTTGGCGTGAATTGCCACGACCATTTTTTATACTGGCACCCATGGAAGATGTGACGGATGTTGTGTTTCGGCATGTCGTAGGTGAAGCGGGCAGACCGGATGTGTTTTTTACGGAGTTTGCGAATACAGAGAGTTATTGTCACCCGGAGGGGCACCATAGTGTGCGCGGGCGTTTGACGTTTACAGCGGATGAACAGCCGATTGTGGCTCATATCTGGGGAGATAAACCGGAATTCTTTCGTGAGATGAGTATCGGTATGGCGAAAGAAGGCTTTAAAGGCATCGATATCAATATGGGTTGTCCGGTAGCGAATGTAGCCGAGAATGGAAAAGGAAGCGGCTTGATCTGCCGACCAGCCCTTGCGGCGGAGATTATTCAGGCGGCGAAAGCCGGGGGGCTGCCGGTCAGTGTAAAAACGCGTCTCGGATTTACTGAGGTAGACGAATGGCGTGACTGGTTGACCCATATTTTGCAACAGGACATTGTGAACCTGTCCATTCATCTGCGGACGAGAGAAGAAATGAGTAAAGTAGACGCTCACTGGGAACTGATTCCGGAGATTAAAAAACTTCGTGACGAGATAGCACCTAATACACTGTTGACGATTAATGGGGATATTCCTGACCGTGAAACAGGTCTCAGGCTCGTGGAGCAATATGGTGTGGATGGTATTATGATTGGACGCGGTATTTTCCAGAATCCGTTTGCTTTTGAGAAGGAGCCGAAGGAACACAGCAGTAAGGAATTGCTTGATCTGCTACGGCTGCATCTGGATCTCCATGATCAATACTCCGAGCTTGAACCACGTTCGTTCAGCCCGCTGGCCCGGTTTTTCAAAATCTATGTTCGTGGCTTCCGCGGTGCTAGTGAGCTGAGAAACAGCTTGATGAACGCCAAAACCACTTCTAAAGTACGCGAATTGCTCAATGAGTTTGAAAGTAATGAACAGGTGGAGTAGAGTAAGACGTAATTATGGATACGGAGTATGATTCAGGTAGATTTAATAGAAAAAAAGAAGCGGTAACTTTTCCGCTTCTTTTTTTGCTTTGCTGTTTAACGCGTATACGCAGGCTTCTCTATAGTGACCGGCTGAGGATTGGCAAGCACCCATAACACAGCCAACTCGGATAATCTGGCGGGCGCATCAAAATCGTATCCATTGTGAAGTCTGCTGACCAAGTCTGCTGCCTCTTGGAGAAGTGCGGGGGCGAGTGGCGCACCAGAGCCCAGGTGACGAATCAGTGCATCCAGCATCTTGCGATACTCCGCATCCCAGTTTCCACCGCCATTATCCAATACTTCATGGGATACACGTCCTGTTATGCGGATGACCTCTCCCTGCACCGTTTGAGCGTGGCCTTGGGCCGGAATGAGATATTCCCACAGCTCTTGGTGCTGTTTGGTCCAAGTGGTTGCCTTTACCTGAATGGGGGAAGTCCCATCATGCATGATACGATTCGCTACCGGTTCGACATCAAATAACTGGTACAGTTTGATCAGCGCATCTGAAACTTCATCGACCTTGTCCTTATTGAACTTCTCACGGACGAATTCAAAATCCTTACCGATCCGCTTCACCGAATCTTTCATATCCGGGGTGACCGATGCTCCGGCATCCAGCAGAATTGCGGCAATCTCTGCCAGACTGACTATATCGCTATTCCTGCAATTGACCAACCCCTTAGCTAATGGCGTATTTCCCTGTTTATTTTCTACGTTAATCGTAGCGCCTTGGTTTACCAACTCTTGAACCACTTTGGTTCGATACCCATTGACCGCTGCATGTAACGGAGTTTCATTTTGGTAATCCACAGCGTCCAGATCCGCACCTAATTCAAGGAACAGGGGCACATTTCCTGACCAATGTGAGGCATGGGCATGTAAAGGCGTGCGTTGATATTTGTCGCGTGCATTAATATCTGCCCCTTGCTCTACCAGCCAACGAACCAATTCATCCGATATTTGACGAAAGCTGAGGGTCGTACCTTTGCTGTAGCCCCCGCGGGCATCCCATTCGCATTGCTCGAAAATTTCTTTTACGGTTGCGATATCATTATCTTTAACGAGTTTTTCCATATGAGCAGGTAAGGTTGCTTTCTTCGTAGCCATTACACTCTTCCTCTCCTTTGTGAATAACAACGTATGTTCCAATGGTAGGCTATGACGCTTTAATAGTAAGTAGATAATTTTCTGCAATTTTATCACATAGGGGATTTTAAAACCAATAACTGGGTTTCTTCCATCATCAATTTGGTTTGCTATGTTATAATTTAGATGAATGTTGATACTGGAGACGGATTGAAAAATATTTGAAATGATCGCCGTAATTCATGCGGTAGGCTTTTGATAATAGGAGGATCTATGTCCTGGAGTAAATTGAAGCAACAACTGGAGAGTTTTCTTAGTCCTGCGTTAGTTGGAAGGGTGGAGTACCGTGCCACCAGCTATAGCTATTCACCTGATAAATCAGGCAATTGTTATATTACTGTAGATAAAAAGAATGTACTCAACATGAGTGATACTACAACCCCAATTCGATGGTATCAGTCAGAGCAGGAGATCAAGAGCGACCCGGAAATCATGATTCCTGTGAGCGATGAAGAGATTGAAGCTATCAGAAAAGATTCCAAAGGACCCATTCCCGAGGATCGTCTTCAAGTCATGGCAAGAAGTAGAAAAATCTCCGTACATGCCAAAGAGCTTTTGTTGGCTCAGACCGCACTTAGTAAATCGAATTTTACCGTTGCAGCTACGACATATTTATCCACTTCTATAGAGGATAATCTGGAGAGCAAGGATATCTTGTTTAATATTCTGGCTTTAATGGACAGACGAGTTGGCAAAAAGCGAATTCTAAATATGTCGAAGCAGGTCAAATTAAAGCATCCAGCCGTTCAGTATTTTTATGAACTGCGTCGTCGTACGGTGTGAAAATGAAAGACTTATATTGTTGGGAGAAGATTTTTACAATTTTAGATTGAGACTAGTGTCAGCGTTAAAATCAATACTTAAATTTATTGTATATAGAGTCTACACAATGCATCATGTATCACGTGTGCTGTAAGATGATGGGAGGACATCCACATGGCAAATAAAAAAATTAAAACGCCAAAAAAAGACATCGTAGATTATTGGTTTTCAATTGTTGATGAATGTGGTTTAAGTGTTGATGTATCCGAGGCATTAGAGAGGTGTTGGAGATGTGGGTGTGAAGAACTATTAGAAAGGTGTCATATTATTCCTGACTCTTTAGGCGGTGAAGATAGTGCTTCTAATCTTGTTTTGCTATGTCGTAGATGTCATTTAGAAAATCCGAATATTGCCGATAAGGATGTTATGTGGGATTGGCTCCGAGCATATGGCACAACATTTTATGATACATTTTGGGTAGAACAAGGAATGAAAGAATATGAGTTTATCTATGGTAAAACTTTGAATCAAGAGTTTGCAGAGAGAAGCATAACCAACATTGAAATGTTTAGTGAGATTGTTAGAGAGCAGATAAAAAACACAACATATCATTTCGGACATCCATATCTGAATTCTGCAACATTGGCGGGCATGTTTAGAGTTGCGTTGAAAAAATATAATGAAATTACTTAAAGGGACAATAGAATAAGTAGCTAATGTTATTAAGGAAATTAAAACATCTATACCTTAACGTAATCCTGTAGGCTTCTCGATCCAAGCTTAAACTCTCTATCAATCGTTTTGATATAGCTTTTAACTATAACCAGTTATGGTTTTTTAGTATCCCTTCTAACTGCTCTTAGCGTGATATGATCATTGTATACAACGAGGGGGTTTTTTACATGACTGATAAGTTCCAGATCGTAGGAAGTTTATTGCGGCCGGATGAGCTGCTGAAATATAAAACGCAAATTGAACATAATGATGATATCCAATATCCGTTCTATGAAAACTACGAAGGATATGAGAAGTGTGAGACGGAGGCAATAAAACAAGTTGTCGCTAAGGAAATCGAACATAACTTGTCCGTGGTTACCGATGGCGAATTCTCCAAATCGATGTGGCATCTGGACTTTGTATGGGGATTTGGCGGAGTGAAGCGTTACATCGCGGATCACGGCTATTTTTTCAGAGATGTGGACGGAACTTCGAAGTATGAAACACGCAAAGATATTGGATTGCGCATCACTGATAAATTGAGTGGAAAGAACCATCATTTCATTCAACTGTTCCAACAACTGCAAGACACGGCTGGGGAGCAACAAACGAAACTTTGCGTACCGTCTCCTTCCCATATTTTCGGTGAGCTTTCCTGGTCAGATAACATTGGCGGTACGGATGCTGTATATCAAAACATACAGGAGCTCAAAGAGGGTCTTGTGATCGCGTATAAGGAATTCGTGGAGGAATTCGCTGCAGTGGGCGGTAAAATTCTGCAATTCGATGATTGCTTGTGGGAACTGTTTGCAGACGACAACCCGAACTCTCCTTTTACAGGGGAAAATATTAATCAAGATGAAGTAAAGGGTCTCGCTACCGAATTCATTGATATTAATAATACCGTGATTGACTTCGGACATAGCCTTGGCTTGAAAATGTGGACACATAACTGCCGCGGCAATTATGATTCCCGCAACATGGGTGGTGGATCGTATGCCAAAATTGCGAATCTGTTCCTGAAGCAATTGAAGTATGACCGTTTCTTCCTGGAGTGGGATGATGATCGTGCGGGTTCAATTGAAGCTCTGGAAGTGTTCAAGGACAGACCTGAAACGGAAATTGTATTAGGTTTGCTTTCATCCAAAACGAGTACACTCGATGATGAAGAACGTGTTGTCCGTTTGCTGGACGAAGCTTCCAAAATCATCGATAAGGATCGGCTGTTGTTGTCTCACCAATGCGGCTTTGCATCTTGTGATGGCGGTAACGAATTAAGCGAAGCTCAGCAATGGGCGAAGATTGATCAAGGGCAGAAGATTGCAAAGCAATATTGGGGCAGCACGGTCTAGGATTTAAGCTGAATGTATTGTGACCTTATAAACACATTGTTTGATCAATAGTGTTATGCACGATAATGAAACGGCGACTTTTCCTCTGGAATCTATCCAGGGAGAAGCCGCCGTATTTGTTGTGGAACGTACACATGGGTACGTTCTCATTTCTACAACTTTTTTAAACTAATGATGAGGCAGGCATGTCTTTCTTTATTACTGCGATTCACGCTGTGCCAGCCATTCCTTTTTCAACAATGCATATTGATACGTATTCTCGTATTTCGGTGTGCCGTCCTCATTTTTGACAAATGAAACGAACTCCAAAAAAAGACCCTCCCGGCGCATGCCCAGCTTCTCACACAGTTTCTGAGAACGGAAGTTATCATCCTCGACATAAGCGTACAATCTTCTTATTCCCTGTTCCATAAAGAGATTTTCGATGAAAGCATTGGCGCTCTCACTGGCGTACCCTTTCCCTTCAAATCTGCCATTAAAATTCCAACCTATACTATACGTATCTGAATTCGAATCTTTATCCGTATCGGAATCCCGATCTTCCCTCATACCAAACAGCTCACCGATCAACTCGTTACTGTCTTTCAGGCAGACCGCGATGTGGGAATCGTCACTGCTTCTTTTTGCGACCTCGGCCGCCGCGTCTTCCAATGTTGAAATTTGTTGATCCATAAAACAATTTTCTCTGGGATTTGCTGTGTATTCCAACAGTCCGGCTGCGTCCGTTAAGGTGAAATTTCTCAGGATTAATCGATTGGTTTTAAGTATTTGCATAAGATGATATACCTCCGGTTTTCATATCAATAGATTGGCTTTGTTCATGTTGTATCTCTTTTTATTTTACGAGACGCCCTATTCGTACTATAACTGGGTATAGCCTTGGGTTTGGCTTTGGTACTGTCTGACCGGGAGAACAATCCCACCAATTTCTCCCTATAGATATAACCGAGTACAAACCCGATTACAGCGATAACAGAAATAATAATGGCGATTGTGTATTGTTGCATATGAATCGTGGACCCTACAATGGTAGATGCGATGATCCACGGCAGACGACCGACGATAAGGATCGTGAAGAACCTAAACGAACTAATCGATGTAAGTGCGGCGACAAATACAAGCATGTCTTTGGGCAAGCCGGGAATTACGAAAAAGATGAATAAAAAAGCGGAGAACTTCTTCTCATCATGAATTAACGACATCCACTTATTATTTTTCTTTTGCATTAGCCGTGAAATATAAGCGCGACCGATAAAACGAGTAAAATAAAAAGCAATCGCTGAGCCTATAATCAAACCTATTGTAGTATACAAGGACCCAAGTGTAACCCCATAGATATAACCGCCTGCAATCTGTACCACTTCTCCTGGAATGGGTGCAACCACGATCTGAAGAATCTGGAATAAAATAAACATGACCGGACCCCAATGGCCTGTTGAATGAATATACGCTCTGAAGTTGTCCATGGAAGACATGATTTTAATAAGGGCAGGAGAATAATACACCAGTAGACCAATGGACAACATGATGAACAGACCCAACAATATGTTAATCATTACTTTTTTCGAAGTTTGTGGCATTCCTGACGACCCCTTTGTGTAATAACTTCTACATATTTACAGTATAAGACGAAATTATTAAGAGATACCTACATAACTTCTGAAGAATTCTTAAGTCGATTGTATTTGCTGGTAGTCGCTAATAGCGCATATTATACTGAAATTAGACGGAGGGATCAGATGAGCAAGAAAATTCTAATTGCTGATGATAACAGTGAAATTCGTGAAATTGTAAGGATTTTGTTAGAGAGTGAGAATTATGAAGTGATTGAAGCGATAGATGGTCAAGATGCGATTGATAAAGTGAACGAAGAGACGGATCTCATTATTTTGGATATGATGATGCCCAATAAATCGGGGCTGAAGGCGTGTCTGGAGATTCGTGAAAAAACAAGCGCACCGATCCTGTTTCTCACGGCGAAAACGCAGGATTCTGACAAACAATTGGCCTTTTCCTCAGGCAGTGATGACTTTTTGTCCAAACCCTTTTCCTATACAGAACTCGTTTCGCGGGTGAAGGCTTTACTGCGGAGGTATTATGTATATCGGGGCAAGGAGAAGACCGAAGAAAAGGACCAGATTATCGTTAAGGATCTTACCGTCCATCAGGATTCAAAAGCCGTGTTTGTTGGGGAGAAGGAGATTGCTCTAACTGAAATTGAATACCAGATCTTGCTGCTGTTGGCTAAGAAGCGACGAAAGGTATTCTCGGCAGAAAATATATATGAGAGTGTTTGGGGGCAACCCTATTTTTATACGTGTAATAACACGGTGATGGTTCATATTCGTAATTTGAGAGGCAAACTGGAGGATGACCCGCAGAACCCTAAATATGTGAAGACTGTTTGGGGGAAGGGGTACAAAATTGAATAGATTATTAATCGGAAAAAAGCTGAAGATTAAACTGGTTCTGGCGGTTGTCATTTCTTTGGTCATTTCCATAAGTGCACTCGTTATTTTACAAGTTGTTGGCGAGACTGTATTGGATAGTTATTTAAGCAAATCCACTTTTGTAGAGAACAGGCAGCAAGATGCGCTTGATCGATTTGAAGCATTTGTGGATAACCAGAACGTGTCAACCCGTGATCATGAGGAATTGTCTGCTTGGATAAGACATGAGCGCTACTTAAATCTGTATATTTTTGCAAAAGACAAATTGATATTTTCCTCCAACACGGAGATTGATCCTGCCATTAATGAAGAGTTGTTAACTCAATTCGTGCCATCAAAAATACCCATCACCACCATCCATTTTGCGGATCAGGATGCCCAGATATACTTGGTTAGCTTTTATGAGTATCAATACTACAACCTCATTCTGATTATTGGTGTTTTCATAGCGGCCATTGTGTTTATTGTTTCCTTTCTACTGATGATTAATAAGAAAACATCTTATATTGGCGTGCTTGAACAAGAGATCAAAATACTCGAAGGTGGAAATTTGGATTATTCGATTACGATATCGGGAAAGGATGAACTGTCATCTCTGGCCCAGAGTATTGATGAGATGAGGAAATCATTTGTGGAGCGGCTGGACAGCGAGGAGAGGGTCAGGATGGCCAACCGTGAATTGATCACGGCGATTTCCCATGATTTGCGAACGCCACTCACGATTCTATTAGGATATATGGATATCATAGAGCTTAACAAATATAAGACACATGAGGATCTGTTGCAGTATATTCATAATAGCCGGGAGAAGGCCTATCAGATCAAAGTGCTGTCGGACAAACTATTCGAATATTTTACGGTATCCTCTGCCGCTGAAGAAGAGGAAGTAGAATTTGAAATGTATGAGGGCAGAGCACTTATCGATCAACTTATAGATGAGCAATTAGTGGTTTTGGACGATATAGACGTGCAGGTTCAGACAGATGCACATCATGAGGAGTTTTTGCTGGAAATCAATCTGGTCGCTATGCGTCGCGTAATGGATAACATATTTTCAAATATTCGAAAATACGCCGATCCAGGGCATCCCGTTCATATCCAGATTTCTTTGAAGCAACAATGGGTCATTCTTGGGGTGGAGAATAAGATTAAACGTGTTGGCAAAAAGAATGATAGCAACGAAATTGGGCTCGTTAGTAGTCAGAAAATGATCCAGCAGAACAACGGGACGTTGACAGTATCGGAGGAAGAATATACCTTTTCACTACAGATTATGCTACCTGTCATCATCAACAAACCAACACAGACTCATATATAACGGATCTCTTGAAATGATGCTGAGTGTTCGTGGAATCCATCTTGCTGTCTAATTTTGTTACCTTAGGGTGCTGTAGTGGAGGAGCTTGCTAAATAGGCGTAGGAGAAAGAACATCGCTCTACCATTCACACTATACAAAAAGAGCCATGTGACAGCATGGCTCTTACATATATCGCGAGAGGGCAAACCTCATGTTTTAAACAACAGGTGCATTCTGTTTCTTGAAATATTGTTCAATTAAAAACGCGAGCATCGGTCCGGGCTCAGCCTGCTGTAATTGAGCCTGATCGCCAAATTCCATGAGATACGGCTGTTCCGTAGTACAAGGAGTCCAATGAGGCATCAGCTTTCCGGTGGAGTCCGAGCCGTTCGGATCACCTGTAGCAATAAAGTTGGATAAATAATTACACATCTGGCGAGCCAGATCATAATGCTTGCCTGTGAAAGGCCGCCAGCATTTGGCGAGTGTTTCGAAGAAAAACCACAGATCAACGGAGTGAAAAGTGCCTGGCTGGTCCCAGCCCGGAATCTCGGCGTCGAAGTTATAATAGTAGAGAGGCGTTTCAGACGGATGACCGCTATTCGCGCGGATGGCAAGCAGAATGGCATGTTGGATCATGCGGACCGATGCTTGTTGCAGAGCATGTTCGATTTGGCCGGAATCAGCCTCACATAGTTGCAAAAAGGCAGGAGCATCCTCGCCAAACAGCTCCACAGCCATCTGCTTCAGTTCTTCCAGATTGGCTGCGGCGGGACGGGTCCAAAATTCGGAAGACGTATGCCCCAGCATTACGGGGATCGCCTCGCGCTCCTGCTGAACAAAACGAGTAAACGGATCGCCTGCGCAGAATTGTTCGTCGATGACGGTTCCCCAGAAGCTTTTGTATTCGAGTGCTTTGTCACGGAGATATTCAGCATCCAGTTGTCTCGCCTCAGCCAGGGAAGATACGCCCAGGAAGCCGAAAAATTCAACCCCGGCCTGCTCTGCATCTCGCAGTGTGGAGCGGACAGAAGGCACGCGGACCTTCGGGTACAACTCGGTAGCTATACCGCTCATGATGACGGCTCGCTGGAACAAACCTTTATTTTGCGGAGAGGTCATCTGGCTGAGTACACTTCCTCCGCCTGCCGACTGTCCGCCGATGGTGATCTGGTCTGGATCACCGCCAAAGGCGGCAATGTTGCGTTTGACCCAATGGGTACCTGCTTGTTGATCAAGATGACCAAAGTTGGCGGGTGCATGTGGGGATTCGGCACTAATCTCAGGATGGCACAGGAAGCCAAAGGCATTCAGCCGATAATTAATCGTCACAACGACAATACCTCTACGAGCGATTCGCTCGCCATCAAATTCCATTTCGGCCGTATGGCCGACTTGCAGGCCCCCTCCAAAATACCAGACAAAGACAGGCAACTTCTCGTCCGTACGCTTGGCGGGTGTCCAGACATTCAGATACAGACAATCCTCGTCCATGGGCAGGTCGGGATCAACGGCCCATTCGCGGGTATAGATATTGTTATCATCGATGACTGTTGGGGCTTGCATGGAGATTGGGGCAAAATCAAAAGCTTGCAGTACACCTTCCCAGTTCGACTGCGGCTGCGGAGCGCGCCAGCGGTTCTCACCTACAGGAGGTGCGGCAAAAGGAATTCCCTTGAAGCTGGTAATCCGCGGGTCCGCCGCGGGCAGTCCTTGCACTTGTCCATGTTCTACCGTAACCATTCTAAGCATACAACATTCTCCTCTCTGGATTTAGCGTGTAAGCGTTACCGAACATCTGATCAACGTGTCATTAGAAAGGGGGAATCGTGGTTGAATCCGATTTGGCATGAGAGCAGTAGAGCCAGTAATTTGTATTTTATCAGCGGTGGTCACAAGCCAGCTAACCCTCACCAATGGGGGCCAGGCGTGCGTGACGTTTATGCGCTGCACTATATTATCCGCGGCCAAGGGACGCTGGAGACGGGCGGCCGCGTTTTTCGGCTCGTTACGGGGGAAAGCTTTATCATATTTCCGCAAAAGGAGATTTACTATTATCCAGACCCGCAAGATCCATGGGAGTACGTCTGGGTGGAGTTTAGCGGTGAGGATGCCGGGCGGTTGCTGGGGCTGACACAGCTCTCAGAGGTACAACCCGTGGTGACGGTCTCGCCGGAGACATTGCAGCCTTTTTTCCACCTTGCCTGGAACGCGGGTGCATCATCTTATGAATTACTGCGGGCGGATGCACGTTTGCGTCTGCTGCTCTCCTACTATATGGAGCATTATCCGAAAGAGCCGCAGGTGGACGCCAAGGATTATGTCTGGCTGGCGAGAAAGTACATCGAGCAGAACTACTGGAAGCCAACATTGACCGTCACCGAGATCGTAAAGGCAGTTAATCTGGAGCGCAGTTATTTGTTTCGTCTGTTTAAGGCAGCAACCGGCAAGTCTGTTTTGGAGTATATTACATCCTGCCGAATCGAGCGCGCCTGTGAACTGTTGAAAACGTCGGGCCTGCCGATTCAATCGGTAGCTTATTCTGTCGGCTACAATGATCCGTTATATTTTTCCAAAGTATTTAAAAAAGCAACTTCACACACGCCAACATCGTACATGATGCTGCACGGGACCAAGGCATAACGTTAACGGAACAGGGCGCAGTTCCCGGACTCTCGGAAATAACGGATCAGCTTCTCAATAGGCTCACGTCCACAGTTCAGCTTCACTCCTATACAATCAATGCACAGAAATTGCTGGGCAGAGCGCGAGATCAATTTGAGGTAGATGCCCACATCGTCTGAAGAGAGCGGGACCTGACAGGAGGTGCACAGGCGATGTTGAGCCATCTATTTCACCAGTTTGGCCCGGACGACGAGGCAATCATGTGCTGCGACAACGGGAGCGAAGCGTTCACGGAACACGCCAAGCTCTTGATGTTCCCAGCAGTCATACAGGGAAAGGGCATAACCGGCAGCGTAAGGCAGACCCATATCCCAAAATTGCAAAGACAATTCCCGCTGGCTGTCGCTCAGGTTGAAGAAACCAATAGCTAGATCACCATCTGTGAGTACCTTCACCAGCATAAATACATCGTCTGTGTGAAACCATTGCGGTTCTGGTTTAATGCGGTAAGCTCCGCGCGCTTCTACATCCTGATTGATAGCGATCAGGTCAGGATTCAGGAGAATATCCTTTGTAATCTGGTTAGCCTTGCGCACGTCACATCCGATCATTAATGGGGAACCCATCATGGACCAGAGAGAGAAGTGGGTTTTATATTCGATGTCGTTGCATCCGCCGATGCTGCCAATATAATCATTGTTGCTTCCACCATACATACCTACAATCAGCATATCCATGTCGTTATGGCAGAAGGAGCCGGTGTAGCTTTGTTTGCCCAATTGAGACAGGGCAAGTTCCTTCACTGAATCCCAATTGTCACGGATATCGCCGGTAGAACGGTACATATGAGCGCCCGATTCCCGAATCCAATCGTATACGTCGTCGGCTCCCCAGTTGCAGGCGGAGAACAGGATATCGCGTCCGCAGTTTTTGAGCGCAAGGCTCATCCGTTTGTACAGCAGCTCTCCTGAGATATGGCGCGGTTTGAAGCAGTAATCATACTTCAAATAATCAACGCCCCATTCGGCAAAAAGAGCAGCATCCTGGAATTCATGCTCGAAGCTGCCTGGATACCCGGCACATGTATGTGTACCTACGCATGAATACATGCCGAACTTTAGTCCTTTGCTATGGATATAATCGGAAAGCGCTCTCATTCCACTCGGGAATTTATCCGGGTCAGCCACCAGATTGCCACTCGCATCCCGTTCCTTCAGGCTCCAGCAATCATCAATGACAATATACTCGTAACCAGCGGCCAGATAACCTTCCGATACAAACACATCAGCGACATCCCGAATTAATTGTTCGTTAATATCCCACGTAAAGGTATTCCACGAATTCCAGCCCAGGGCAGGGGCAAAGCCTAACACTTGATTGTTGCTCATGCTCTCGCATCCTTCCTCATCTCGGTTTTGTTAACAACACTAAACTGAACATAAACGATGAGTGACGTATCCTGCCATAGCTTAACGTTGCTTGGACATGGACATATGTTGCTCTGCTTGTGCTGGGGGAATCAGCTCTTTCCAATCAGGCTCTCGGCAGGTATCAGAAGTTGCCGGTAAAAGCATAACAAAGGAAAAATGTCAGTCTGCGAAGAAGTTATATCTATCTTTTCAGGGATCTGTGCGAAACAAGGGTATGGATGTTATGATCGGTGATAATGCTCGAACAGGTTGTCAGAGCCATAGGGAAAATTGAATAGTCTTCAGTATTATTAGGAAAAATACTCCAGTGAGGAGTCCCCCATATGTAAGGTAGTAATTTCGCCGTAACGATTATGCATATGCCAGAAGGGTTCCAATTGGATAATGTACGATTTCTCATCGGTTTTTTGTTAAACATAAGTGTCTGTTTGATTTGATCAGATATATAATTTATAGGATGGGGAGTGTCACGAAATGAATCTAGATGAAGTGATGCAGGAGCTTGAAGCGCTGGGCAAAGAACGAACGAAAAAAATCTATATCTCCAACGGTGCGCATGAACCGCTATTTGGCGTGGCAACCGGGGCGATGAAACCAATGGCGAAGCAGATCAAAAAGGATCAACCTTTGGCAGAGCAACTATATGCAACGGGGAATTATGATGCGATGTACTTTGCGGGCGTGATTGCCGATCCTCAAGCAATGACGGAAGCTGATTTTGACCGTTGGATTGACGCTGCTTATTTTTACATGATCTCTGACTTTATCGTTGCTGTGACGTTAGCCGAGACGGATATTGCTCAAGAAGTTTCGGATAAGTGGGTCGCCAGCGGAGATGAGCTGAAAATGTCAGCAGGATGGAGCTGTTACTGTTGGTTGCTCGGCAGTCGAAAGGATGCTGAGTTTTCGGAGAATAAACTGATGGAGATGCTGGAACAGGTGAAAAAGACGATTCATGAATCTCCGGAACGAACGAAATATTCGATGAACAATTTCCTGTATACCGTTGCAACATCCTATCAACCGTTGCACGATCAGGCAGTGGAAACGGCCAAGGCCGTTGGCCCTGTCGAAGTGAACAAGGACATGCCCAAGAGCAAGCTGCTGAATGCCTCTGAGAATATCCAAAAGGCAGTGGAAAAAGGGCGTACGGGGTTCAAACGTAAATATGTAAGATGCTGAAATTTTCGCCGTATCGTCAGTTTTAACATACGGAACATATGGTTATCGTGGGATTGAAATCCACAATCTCCATGTTATAATGAGGACAGAAACAGCTTATAATGCAAAGAGAGCCGTGCGGTAACACGACTCTCTGACGCAATAGCCGCTTTTAAGGGCGGTGGGCTTAACAAGAGGATACACGATCAAGTAGACCGCAACCTTTGCAAGGGTGGGCGGTCTACTTGTGTTTATTGGACAGCAGCGCTACAATCAGCAAACCGAAGGTAAGCATTAGCATAATTGCTTCAAATACTGTCACAAGGCATCACCTCCCTTCCGGGAGATTAGCCGACCGCCCATATAAGCCTTTCCATTGCTCTGTGAGTATACCATATTTTTCTTGGAGCTAATAGATGAACAATAATTCGTTTTTATAAAAGTTTGGGAATGTTAATGACCTCGTACTTTGAATATGAGAAGAGCGTTACGGTGGCTAGTATGGAAGTTATTTAGTTGCAAACAGATAAGAAAAACACGCCATTTATAGGCGTGTTTTTTGTTGACAGCTAGATAATATATAGCAACATCAAGGCTACATATCGTTCCTTTTAACCATTTCTTTGGCTTGCTGCCTGCCCGCCGAGAGAAAGCTGTCGCTAAGCTCAGGATCACTAACAGAGCGTGCAAGTACAAGCGAGCCAACCATTGTACTGAACAGTGCACGACCGCTGGACATATCGATCTCAGCCAGATTGGAGATAAAATTGATCATCCGCTCCAATTCATGGGTGAATACCTGACGGACCTCCTCCGAAGAACGGGATATTTCGCTGGAAAGGGCGGGGAAAATACAGCTCATTTCCGTTTGGTCGCGGTGATACGGACTCAAATAATAATCGATTACTTTATTAATTTTGGAATTCTGCTCTTCCTGATCAGCCACGTTCTTTAGAAGTGTAATGGTATCACTAATGGCATATTCACAGGCTTCGGCAACCAATTGTTCCTTGTTGTCAAAGTGGGAATAGAACCCTCCGTGAGTTAATCCAGCTCCCTTCATAATAAACGGGACACTCACTTCCTGGATACCATTGGTGCGAAAAGCTCGAGCTGCACTTTCCACAATTTTACCTCGTACTTTTATCTTATGTCCTTTAGGATAGGGCATGATCATTCACTCCATAGTTTCATCATTATGCTTTTTAAAATATTATAGTCATCATAATAAAGCCTGTCAATTTGGCGACTGGATATCTGTTCATTTTCAAAAGGGACAATACGATTGTTGACGGTCTTAAAATATGATGGTTATAATATATTACGGTCATCATATTTTAAATTGACTTTAAATCGGGAGGTATCAGATTATGAGCAAGCTTGAATCTGTGGATACGTTAGTTATTGGATCAGGTCCAGGGGGATATGTGGCGGCGCTTCGTTCTTCGCAGTTGGGGATGAAGACGGCGATTGTTGAACGTAAACAGCTCGGCGGGGTCTGTACACATGTGGGTTGCATACCATCCAAAGCATTAATTGCGGAATCACATCGCTATGATTTGTTCAGACAATTCAATCAAGCTGACGCGGTAGCAACATTTAAGATTGCTCAGCATTTTAAGCAGGGGGTTGTGAATAAACAGGCTGGTGGCGTCCACTATTTGTTAAAGACTGCGGGTGTGAACATTCTGGAAGGAGAGGCCAGTCTGGTGGATGAGCACACAGCCATGATCCAGCAAACTGGACAGGAGCAAAGCATTTCTTTTAAAAATCTCATATTGGCAACGGGGTCTCGTCCAATTGAGTTGCCAGCATTTCCAGTTGGAGGTCGCATCTTATCTTCCACTGAAGCATTATCTCTACAGGAGGTTCCGAGTAGTCTGATTGTGATCGGCGGAGGTTATATTGGGGTGGAGCTTGGACAGATGTATGCCAAATTCGGAACCAAGGTAACGATTCTGGAGGGAGGGGCCCAAGTATTGCCTGGATTCGAGGGGGAACTTGTAGCCCCTGTAGTCAAACAATTGAAGGCGGATGGCGTCCAGATCGTAACCGGAGCGATTGCTGAAAAGGTGGAGCACAAAGCGGATTCCGTTACACTGCATTATTCAAAAAATCAGGAGCAGCAACAAGTTACGGCAGAATATGTATTGGTCACGATCGGAAGGAAACCCAACACAGACGGACCGTTAGGACTGGAACGCATAGGTGTGCCCGTAACGAACAAAGGACTGGTTGAGACGGATGAACAGTGCAGAACGGTTATCCCGCACATTTATGCCATTGGAGATATTACAGCCGGTCCGGCACTTGCCCACAAGGCATCCTATGAAGCCAAAGTAGCCGCAGAAGCCATTGCGGGTCTTACCTCCAAAGTGGATTACAAGGTGATTCCGCTTGTCGTGTTTTCTGATCCGGAGATATCCAGTGTTGGGGTAAATGAGACGGAAGCCAAAGCACAGGCCATTCCGGTGGTTATTGGGAAATCTTCTTTCGGAATCAACGGAAGAGCATTGGCGTTAAAGGAAACCGAAGGTTTTGTGAAAATAGTGGCTGACCCGACTTCAGGAATTGTCATTGGCGCGCAAATCGTCGGCGTGGAGGCATCCACACTGATATCGGAGGTCGCACTCGCCATTGAGATGGGGGCAACCGTGGAAGATCTGGCCATGACGATTCATCCTCATCCGACTCTGGGAGAAGTGATCATGGAAGCAGCCGAGAACGCGGTCACCAAAATGAAAAAGCAGAAATAGTCAGCAAATTTAACCATACACGAGGATTGGGAATGGGAGAGATATAAGAATGAAGATAAAAGCAGGTTTGTATATCGGAATTGCGATGGTGTTTATTATTGGAGGTTCACTTCTTGCGGTTAAAGGGAAGGATGCTGTAAGTCAGGCCGAGAGCCGGAAACAAGGCATACTTGAGGCAGAGCAAACGACTTTATTTTATCAGAATAGTCCCGGGACGATTGCAGAGGTTGGTGCATCTACGGGGGACTCTGTGAAAGAGGGAGAGGTTCTTTTCAAAGTGAAATCAGCCGGGGAGGGAGATGTGGATGTACTCGCACCGTATGACGGATTGGTTGACCGAGTCGCTGTAGATAAGGGAGATCAAGTCCAAGCAGGAGTTTCGCTAGCAGTTGTACAAAAGAATACGTATTACACCGACCTTTACATACAGGAAAGTGAAATTCAACAGCTTGAAGTGAATCAAAGCATTGATGTTCATTTCCCGTATTTGGATCAGCCAACGCAGGTGAAGGGGAGCGTTATTTCCATCTCAACTGCTCCTCAGTTTGCGAACTTGCGTATGTCGCGGGAAAAAGGGCAAGCCGATTTAAGTATGTTTCTGGTCCGAATATCGATGGATTCGAATACCGATTTGCTTCCGGGGATGACAGCAGAGGTGAAACTTGATGAAATCACTGATTGACGAGTGGAAGTACGTCGCAGGGAGTAAGTATATACGGCTAATTTTTATTGGGCCAATGATTGCAGCCTTATTTTTCGGATTAATGTTCTCGCAGAATCAACTTAATAAATCACCAGTTGTGGTCATTGATGAGGATCATAGCGAATATTCACGGCAATTGATCTCCAAAATAAATGCGTCACAATACATGAGCGTCAAAAGCGTATATGCGAGCCGAATGAGTCCTGAAATATTGCTTGCCAATGAGCAGGCTGTAGCGGTCATTATGCTTCCCAATCAGTTGGGATTGCGCCAACAACAAGGGAAATCGACGAATATCGGCATATTGATGGATAACACGATGCCCTCGGGGCTAACCGGTGTTCGCACTGCGATTCAGGAGATCATCCAGACGGAAAATATGACCCTTTCCATGACACGTCTGGTCCAAAAAGGGATGGATGCCGAGACTGCTAAAGGAATTGTGTCACCGTTATCCCTTCAGCAGCGGATGCTGTTTAATCCAACCTCCAGTTATGTCGGTTTTATGGTACTTGGATTTGTGAATATCGTAGTATTGATGATTACAACAAGCGTAGCAGGATCGATTGTACCTCGGCTTCGTCAGGAAGGGAAAATGTTTGCCAACGGAAAGTCACCTTTTCAACTATGGGTTCGGAGTGTACCTTACGCTGTGTTGAGTTCACTTTCACTGCTTCTATCCTATGGATTATTAAAGCAGGTGGGGGGAATGCGGTTTGAAGCAGAGGCTTATCTTTTTATCATTCCGTTAGTTGTTTATGCTTTTGCTTTGTCACTCATGGGTATGCTGATTGGATACACTGCCAAAGATATGTCGAAAGTAAGCCTACGAACCAGTTTTGTATTGTATCCCTCCTTTCTGGCTACGGGAATTCAATTAACGCCGCTGGCGTTCCCAGAACCGTTCCAAATGTTCGCATGGGCATTACCCATGAACTGGCTTAACCGTCTGATTCGTGGAATGGCGTTTAGGGACGGGGCGCTGACAGCCTACAGTCAGGAGTTGGGGGCATTGCTGATTATTATTGGCGGAGTGTCCTTGTTTATGGGATTACTGTTTCTTCGGGAAACAAGGAAAGTTTCTTCCAGCAGAGCACCCCTGTTGAATACGGATATATTGCCGAGCAGTAATTAATTTTTTAAGAATCGTTAAACAACGAAAAAAGACGCACGGGAGTCATTCCTGTTGCGTCTTTCTGTTTTCTTTTAATCTCATTCGTGCCTCCCATACGGTGAGCTATTTTCCATATTCAAAAATGGATCGTGATAAAGAGGGAAATACCATAGATTGTTTCTCATTAATCGTCATCATTATATGATATAATTTCTCACTGAGAGTACAGAAATGGAGAGCAAGAACGGCTTGATCCAGCTACTCCATAGCTGTGCCCAGTTGTGACCTACTGCTCAGATGAAAACTTCCAAGGGAGCACTGATTTTTAGGATATAGAGCTGCACACAGATAAAATTATTTATTATGGGAGTTGTCTAACGAATCATGAATAAAAAAGAAGTCGCGCATATACGCAAGCAGTTTAAACTCGATCACGATCTACTGAATATTTACGATATTCTCAATGTGTATATTACGAAGGAAACCAATGAGGTCTATCACTGGGAGCGTCACCCGTTCGAACTGGTGGACAGAGAGAAGCAGGAGCTGTACATGGGCAATTTCAAAAAATTGCTGACAGGTGATTTGGATCAGAAGTTATTCGAATTGAAGTTCCAGGAAGCGGCGGAGGATCCAGCACAGGTATTGCTTCACCAGGCGCTGGTAACAGGTGATCCGGATGAATGGCAGGATCTGATGTTGCTGCTCGTGGATCGAATGTTGGTGGATATGAAGTTTGAGCGGGATATGGTAGCTACGTTCGTGCGTGGACAGTATTATCTGCCGACCAAGGCTAGAAACGAAGCTACGGAAGAGAGTGAGAAGAATGAGGTGTTCGCTCATCCGTTCATTCTGTGCAGCGTAAATTCCACGGAGAAACAGCGGAAGACACTCTTGTTTGATTACGTGGAGAGAGAATTTAAATACAACATTATTGTAGATCCGATTATCAAATTAAGCACGCCAGAGCAAGGATTCTTGTACCCTAGCGTAACGGACAACTACTCCGATGTGAATCGTGTTCTATATTGTACAGGGAAATCCAATTTCCCAGATCCACATTTTGTTGAAAATGTATTGAATGGAGAAAGATCCGTTACCGCACTGGAAGAACGGGCGATCTTCGAAGATATCGTTAAGGAAGTGGCCGGTGAACAGCTAGATTCAGCCACCATTGCACATGTATATGAGGAGATCAACCGAGTCATCGAGATTAACGAAGAGTCCCATGAGGAAGAACCTCCGAAGCTGGATTATAAAGATCTGGAACGTGTACTGACCGCAAGCGGTATAGAGGATCTGACAACGGAGAAAGTGGAACGGGCCTTCGAAACCATCGTTGATAACAAGAACTATGAGATGAAGGCAACCAGTGTTATGCCGAAGTTTACGTCCAAGTCCATTAAGATTGAGACCAAGGTTGCTACGATTTCGGTTAGCCCGCAAGACCTGAGATATGTGAAGCAGGTAAATTATCAAGGCAGACGTTGCATCATGATTGAAGTGGACGAAGATGTAGTGATTGAAGGCTTTACCCTTAATACAGAAAAACTCATAAATGAGTAATTGATTCTAGACAATGATGATGTAAAATCATCAGTTATGGACGAATAAACGTCCATTTATTGCAAAAAGCCCAAGCCAAAAGCAACACTGAACTGCTCCCTGTCATAGTAGACCGTAGAAGACTACGATGGGAGCAGTTCATTATCGCCAAGGCATGGGCTTTTTTGCTGTTTCATGACTGTCGCAGCAGTTGTTTGATATCCGCTGCCGGACTGGAGCCAAGCTCCTCTTTGAGCAATTCCTCCAGCACCAGATACTGTCGTTGCGCTTCGGTTCTTCGTCCAAGCGACAGATACAACAGGATGATCTCGCGATGAATATCTTCCCGAATCGAATCAATCTGGAGGATACGTTCAAAATAATACAGCGCCCGTAACGGCTCGCCTGCCTTCGCGTGATAGTGGGCCGCAGTTTCCATCGTCATGATGAAATCCAGTTCCAGCTGTCTGGACCACGCAAAAGCCCACTCATAATGCCTTCCTTTCAGAAGTTCACCCGTATACAACGTATCCATCCGCTCGAAGAGCTCGGGGCGATGTGCCGAGGCCTGACGCATCTGCCGGAACAAAGTTTCGAACTCGTACAGATCACAGTTAATCGCTTCCCGGTCGATACGGATACCGTTTCTGTCCTTGAGAATGATCGGCACGTCACTGTTATCACCGATGGCACGTCGCACGTAGTACAGTGTGGAATTGATGTTGGTCCAGGCTTTCTGCGGACTGAGGTCCTTCCATAACGTATCGGCCAAGGCATCGCGGGTGGTTGATTTGGTATACAGCAAGAATGCAAGTAACTCTTCGGTTTTGGGCGTTCTAAGCTTGATGGGACTGTCTGCTCCGGCACCGCCAAACACGGTGAATTCACCGAACAGACGAACGTTCAGTTTGGGTCCAGGCACCGCTGGTTCAGGTGTTGTCACGGACTTGTGAAGCTTTTCCTGCAACCGTTTGATGCTGCGGTTCAGTCGCTCAGCCGTGACCGGCTTGATGACGTAATCGATGACCTCTTTGTCGAAGGCCTGCACCGCATATTCCTCATAACCGGTCACCAGCACGATTGGAAGCGAAGGTTGATGTTTACGCAATTCACCAATGAGTTGCATACCCGAGATGCGAGGCATCGTAATGTCCAGAAATGCCGCATCGAAGCTATTCTCTGCCGCATATTCACAGGCTTCCTCCGGGTCATGAAACGCACGAGATACCTCAACTTCTCCGCTTTCTGTCAAAATGCGATTCAGTCGCTTCAGCGACAAATCCTCATCGTCCACGATGATGACTTTCATCTTCATGTTTCATAACCTCCGTTCCCATCTGTGCTTAGACGTTGATTTGGAAGATCAAAGGTAATCCGCGTTCCCTCGCCGTCCAGACTTTCCATCTGAAGGTGTCTGCCATACAGCAGGTTCAACCGGCTGGAAATATTCCATAGTCCAACACCGTTACTGCCGTCCGTGGATTGCCGAATTTCGTCCATCCGTTGCTTGGTTATGCCGATTCCGTTGTCCTCGATGGTGAACCGTGTTTCCGTATCATTCAGGTTGCGGATAGACAACATGACCCGACCACCGCGAATGCTGGACATCAGCCCATGCCGAATCGCGTTTTCGATCAGGGGCTGTAACGTGAGCGGTGGAATGTCCATATTCCGGTTCACGTCCGCATCCACATCGATAATGACCTCCAACCTTGAGCCAAAACGGGCTTGCTCTATGGATACATATGCCTCGATCATCTCCAGTTCGTTCATTAGGCTAGTTTTTGAGTCCAGATGTTTAAAGTGCACACTCCGTCGTAAGTAACTCGATAATTGCAAAATCAATTGTTCTGCCCGATTCGGCGCATCCACGCACAATTCGGCAATGGCGTTCAGGGCGTTATACAGAAAGTGCGGGTTCATCTGTGACCGCAAAAAAGATATTTCCGCATCTCGCGCAGCTTGGACGGATGTTTTCATCCGAGTCAAACCGCCGATCCGTGCCAGCAGTTCCTCCGATTCGAACGGCTTGGATACAAAATCATTGGCGCCTTTCTCCAAGGCCAGCTTCAATTGATTAGCTTTATTACTCGCCGTCAACATGAGTACAGGTAACTCGGAAGGAGAGAAGCGCTCCCTGATCCGTTCCAGCAATTCGTAACCCGACATGTCAGGCATCATGATATCAGCAATGACGAGATGCACGGCAGGTAGTTTGTCCAGCAACTCCAGTACGGAAGGGGAGCGTGAAGTGACCGCATAACTGTAACCTTCCAGCTTCAAGAGATTCACTATTGTCTGCAAATTAGCCGAGTCGTCATCCACAACGATGATCCATTCGTCTTTATTCCCTTGTACAATCGTTGGTTCTTCGAACCGGAGTAGCCGATTACCAGGACCTGTAGGAGCGATGGTAAGTGGCATGACGTTGGAACGTTTCTCTCCTTTATTCTCTGCCAGCGGAAAGGTCAGGATGAACGTAGCACCCATGCCGGGTGCTGATTCCGCATGAATGGTTCCGCCATGCAGCTCGACCAGCTTGCGTGTAATGCTTAGTCCTAGACCGGTGCCTCCAGCAACGACTGGCCCCGTATCCGCTTCCTGCTCGAACGGCAGGAAGATATGTTCCAGCTTGTCCGTACCGATACCACGGCCGGTATCCACAATGCGTATTTCCGCTTTGCCTTGCACGACCGTAGCTTTGATGCTTACCGTGCCACGTTCCGTGAACTTAACGGCATTGCCGATCAGATTATGCAAAATCTGAATCAGTCGATTGCCGTCTGCATAGATCGGCGGGAAATGCGCCGTGATGCGGTTGATAAGCTCCACCTTTTTCGCGCCAAGCAGGAAGGAGTGCATACGCATGACCGATTCGACAAACGAGTACAGATCGGTCGAAGACCGGTGGAGCGGGATGTCGCCATGTTTCATTTTCGAATAATCCAGCAATTCATCGACCAGATAGGTTAATCGTCTGCCACTTCCCGTCACGATCGCCAGATTGTGCGCTTGCTCATCGGTAAGGGGACCTTCTGCGCCTTTAAGCAGGCTTTCACTGATGTTAACAATCGCGTTCAGCGGTGTTTTGAGCTCATGCGAAGTATTGGACAGGAAGTCGTCCTTCACCTTGTCCAGCAATAGCAACTGATCTTTGAGGGTGCGGACCGTACGATAGGCCTCGAAGAACCGAAGCACCGCCAGAAACAGCATCAGGATGCTGAACAGGACAATGGAAGCCTGCCCGATATTCATATTTTCCTTGAGCGAGATCGAGAAGAGATTAATGTCCAGACAGTACAGCATGATGCTTAAGAGGGCTGCGTACCACAGAAAAGTAGACAGCCGTTCGCCTTTCTCACTGGTTAGGAACTGTTTTGCACATTGATAGAGCAACCAGAGCAGCATCAACGTGTACATAACGACGACGTAAGGTGCAGCCAGCCCGTAGATGGAAATAGGCAGGAGCGTGACCATACATAAGTAAGCTCCGAAGATGATCAGGATCAACGCCGTGAGCATACCGGACAGGATGCCTGTTTTGAATCGGTAGAAGTAAAAGGTTAACAGACCCAGACATGCCACAGAGCAGAAATCTTTTAATTTATAGAGCGTGCTAAAGGAGATTTCCGTGCCCGCCATCGATAACACACGTTCGCTGATCATGCCGTTATAGAGTGCATACAGGAGACAGATTAGACCAATCAGCAGCAGGGAGTCGTCCCTGTTTCGGTAGAGTGCAGACCCCAGGTAACTGACGAGGAATATGATCGAAATGGTAGCCAGTACAGCAAGCGTGCCGAATTCGATAGCTGTGTTGAATTGATGTTTTTTCAGCATGGCTGCTTGTTCGCCGAAAAAGAGTGGACCCGGAATGCCAGAGTCCGTGTAATCGTAATTAGCCACCCGGATCAAAATCTCAATGTCACCGCCATGATAGGGGAAAAAGCCAATCTGGGGGGAGTTGCCTGGTCGGTAACCTGCGGATTTTGCCACGGCATGCCCGTCTTCCAGCAGCTTGTTGCCATTAATGTAGATCTCGCTGGCAAAACGGATGTTCATTTTTTTGATCGCCAGTGTTCCCTCAACAGGTGCATTACGCAGTACCAGTCGATACGTGGCGAAGCCGTGGGTTGGCAGTCGTTCACCATCCACTTTAAGTCGATTCCAGGAGCCGGGAACGGTTGCATAGGTGTCGGGTGCTTTCGTTGGACCAGCCTGATTCGATGTTGCAGATTCGTCAGGAAGCAATCGCTCCCAGTAAAATTCCCACTCCCCGTCCAGCTTGATCCGCTCGTCTTGTTCAGGGTCCCAGGCCGAGAGGTCCAGAACACCTTGACGGGCATGAAGCGCAGCAGATTGTGGTTCTCTGATCGTTGACAGCAGCAGTACGGTAATAGCGAGTAAAACAGTCAGGACAACGCCTGAAATTTTTAATAACACGAAATGCTGCTCCTTTAGAGATTGTTCAATCCTTTGGTAGCTTCGGACAAAATCTCTTGTATTCTATCGGCATTGTAGCGAATATCTCTGGGGGGCGCAATCACATTTCGACAAATTCCTTCATACCCACCCCGTGAATTCCAATATTGAGGCTTTTGCAGACTGTGCTTCTGTATGAGCGCCTTTGCGCCAGGCTTTAGGCGATTCGCCCATCAGTTTGGCGAAGCAGCGGTTAAAGCTGGAGATGGATCGGAAGCCGACCTGCTCAGAGATGGACAGAATGGAGGCCTCGGTGCTTTTTAATCGTTTGCATGCCTCTTCAATCCGGGTACTGTTCAGAAAATCAAGCGGCGTGGTTCCCATAATTTCATGGAACTTGCGGCGAAAATGCGTTGTACTCAGATGACACAGTTCAGCGAGGTAATCGATGGTCACAGGCATCATATAGTTTTTGGTGATAAACTCCAGCGCAGGTGAGATGACCAAGTCCCCTTGGAGGTCACGTTCCCGTTCCTGATCCTGAGATGACAAGCGTTCGCTGCTCGCATGAATTCGAAGCAGTTCGATATATAGAGACATCAACAAGCCGTACGCGCTCTCCCGATAGTAGGGGGACTGCTGCTTCATTTCTTCAACGATTGAAGTTGCGAGCATATGAATTTTGGGATGCTGTTCCTTATTCAGAATGCAATTGGTTCCCTGAATCGCCCATAGATTCGGTTCAATGTGAGTTTGTGCTGTTTTGAGTGAATGACGGAAGAGTTCTTCCGGTGAAAAAAAGATATAAGCCCACAGGCTGGCGTTATTAGGTGAACTGTATGTGGTATGCGGAAGATAGCGGGGAATGAATGTGATGTCGCCTGCCCGAAAAGGCACAGATTCCCCCTTAATCTCCATGATGCCTCCATCTGAATAACAGATGCCAATCTCCATGTGGTTATGGAAATGAAGATGCTCACTCTTGATATCGGATATTCTCCAGCGGTCCCCACTGAGTAACAGGACAGGGAAATCAATGGGCAGGCTGTAGTGACGATATTCAATGACAGGTTTCTTCGGTTTGGGCATTTTCGAGGACTCCTATGTATAAATGATTGAAATTGCGCAGTTTTGTTATGAATATGCTTAGATTGAGACTATTTTACTGCGTACAATGGAATAAGTAAAGCGTTTACAACAATGGAAGGACACCTCTCAGGGCGCACTTGGGGGCGTGTGCGCAGGGAGAGGGGAATAACAATGCTTCAAGTGAAATATGACAGGGATCAGATTCTACATGTAATCGAGAACGTTACCAAGAAAACACTGGATATGGATCTGACATGGGATTGGCCCGGTGGAGTGGCTTATTATGGTGTATCCAGAGCCTATCAAACGACAGGTAACCAAGAGATTCTGGACAGGCTGGTGAAATGGGCAGACGAATATATCGAGCTGGGTCTGCCAAGTTGGACGGTTAATACATGTGCCATGGGCCATGTGCTCATCACTTTATATGAAGAAACCGGAGATCAGAAATATTGGGATATTGTCCTCAGCAAGGTCGATTATCTCCAGAATCATGCGCTTCGCTTTGGAGACAATGTGCTTCAGCATACGGTATCCGTTTCCAATGATTTTCCGGAACAGGCTTGGGCGGATACCTTGTTTATGGCGGCATTTTTCCTGCTCCGTGTAGGTAGCAAATTAAAAGATGAAGCCATGATTCAGGATGCGCTGAATCAGTATTACTGGCATATCAAATACCTGCAAGATCCGACCAGCAGTCTGTGGTATCACGGTTATAACAATATTAATAAGGACCACATGTCCGGATTTTACTGGGGCAGAGCGAATGCTTGGGGAGCCTATACGATGTCTCAGGTGAAACCTCAGCTCAACGACTGGTACTTGTATCCGCAATGTATGGATGTAGAGTGTGCCCTTCGTGATCAATTGGCGGCTCTCAAGCTGGTACAGACCGAGAACGGCTTGTGGCGTACGGTTTTGGATGACGAAGAATCGTATGAAGAGGTATCGGCTTCCGCAGGTATTGCAGCAGCGATGATCAATAACGGTAATCCACTGCATACCAAATACGTGCAAAAGGCACTGGAAGGTATCCTGAACAACATTAGCGAAGATGGACGCGTGCTTGGTGTATCTGGAGGTACCGCGGTGATGAAGGATCGGGCTGGCTATCGCAATATTCCAAAAGACTGGATTCAGGGCTGGGGTCAGGGCCTGGCACTCGCTTTTCTGTCCGATATGTTGAGATAGGGAGGGAACCCAATTGTCCAAATTAACCAAAGGCTCCTTTACACTACCGGGAGAATCCGGTTATGAAGCACTGACGCTTGAACTTGCCAACCGCTGGGGTGCCGATGTGATCCGTGACAGTGACGGTACAAAGTTGTCCGATGAGATTATCAATGCCGGATATGGCATCTATTCAACCATTTGCATTATTCGGGATCATAATGAGTGGGCATCCCGTAATTTGGATAAGTTGCAGCAATGTTTTCTCATTACGAATCCGAAGGTTGCTGTGCAAGATTATGTATCCATCTTTCTGATGGAGGACTTCTTCGCTGAACAATTCAGGGTGAATGATTCGAAAGAAGCGTTTAAGTATTGGCAGGTGTACGACCGAACGACTGGGGAAGAAGTTCCTAGAGGACAGTGGAATTA
This sequence comes from Paenibacillus sp. FSL H3-0457, assembly GCF_037981725.1. Taxonomy (NCBI): domain Bacteria; kingdom Bacillati; phylum Bacillota; class Bacilli; order Caryophanales; family Paenibacillaceae; genus Paenibacillus; species Paenibacillus sp. FSL H3-0457. The sequence goes on from NZ_CP150283.1 coordinate 938,078, forward strand.
TGAAAGGGAATCTGGCAATGTTGTCATTACCGGCGTTGCTCCTTGGCATAAATACACGGTGAGTTTCATGGTTTATCGGATCTGGGAAGAGATTTCCATGTACAATCACACGACGAATAATTGGGACAAAGAGCATCTGATGCAGATTGACCCGATCTATACAGACACCCAAACCTATTTGCTGGATTGGATGGAAAAGTGGTGCCAAGAACACCCGGAAACAACCGTTGTACGTTTTACGTCCCTATTTTATAACTTCGCCTGGATCTGGGGCAGTGATGAGCGGAATCGCCATCTGTTCTCGGATTGGGGTTCATACGATTTCACGGTAAGTTCGAGAGCGCTGGATCTGTTTGCTCAAAAATATGGGTATTCACTCTCCGCCGAGGACTTTGTAAATGGCGGTAAATATCAGGTCACTCATATGCCTGCGGATCAGCGCAAACTGGACTGGATGGCATTTATCAATGATTTTGTCATTGAATTCGGTAAAAAGTTAATTGATATTGTACACAAACATGACAAGCTGGCGTATGTCTTCTATGATGACAGCTGGGTGGGCATGGAGCCGTATAATGATCGCTTTGAGGAATTTGGATTCGACGGCATGATCAAATGTGTGTTCTCCGGTTACGAGGCAAGAATGTGCTCCGGCGTTAAGGCTGATACCCATGAAATTCGCTTGCATCCCTACTTGTTCCCAGTTGGCTTAGGCGGGCTTCCTACCTTCAAAGAGGGAGGAGACCCTACCCTGGATGCGAAGAAATATTGGATTAATATCCGGCGTGCGCTGCTGCGTGAGTCGATTGACCGGATTGGACTGGGTGGATATTTGCATCTGGTTGAGCCTTACCCGGACTTTGTGGATTATATCGAGAAGATTGCCCATGAATTCAGGGAAATGAAAGAGCTACATCAGGCTGGAAAGCCTTATCAGATCAAGACAAAGGTAGCCGTGCTGCATAGCTGGGGCAAGTTAAGATCGTGGACCTTGTCCGGTCATTTTCATGAAACGCATATGCATGATCTGATTCATGTGAATGAGGCATTAGCCGGGTTGCCTGTTGACGTGCAGTTTATTGATTTTGATGATATTCGTCAGGGCGCATTGAAGGATATAGATGTCGTCATCAATGCCGGCTCTGCAGGTTCAGCATGGAGCGGTGGAGCGCATTGGAGTGACCACAAGTCTGTGGACTTATTGACCCAATGGGTGTACGAGGGTGGTACCTTTATTGGCATTAACCAGCCTTCGGCAATGGACGGGTACGACAGCTTTTTCAGAATGGCTCATGTGCTTGGGGTAGATGAGGATACAGGTGCACGGGTTGTTCATGGAAAATGGTCGTATGAAGTTAATGATGAGTATGGTTTGGTACCTGAGGGGGCCAGCATACTTCCGAAAGATAACATTTATCTTACTGATGGGTCAGCAGCTGTAGTGAATGAAACGGATGGTCAGATCACACTGTCCACACATGCTTTTGGAAAAGGAAAAGGGATCTACCTGCCTTCCTTCGAATTCAGCTGGGAAAATACAAGACTACTTCTGAATTTGATTCGATTTGCGGGCAATGAATTCCATGAAACAAAGTACATCACGGATAACTTGTATACGGAGTGCGCCTACTACCCCGAGAGCAACATATTGGTTGTGATCAATAATAGCAATCAGGTTCAGTCCACGACGATCAATACAGAGCATGGAAAACAGACCGTGGAATTGGAGCCGTATGATACGGTGATCACCAAAATTGGTTTAACAAAATCGGTATCCCCATAGAATAATGACTCGATAGACCGTATTCCTTAACCAGGGAGCGGTCTATTTTAGTTATTAGGACGTGTCTGAAAACTCTGAAGAAAGCAGATTTTATCGTACGGATATTACTTTATAGTGTTAACACTATTTAGTAGAATATTTAAATAAGGATAGGGATCATGAGCCCTAATATATTATTGTTTTCATCTTTTTAAAGGAGAGAGTGCCCTAATGTACAGTTATAAATTGTTGGACAAGATAAGCATGGAGACACTTCACGAGGCGTTCGTGGATGCGTTCTCCGACTACCAGGTTAAAATGGATTTGCCTTTTTGGAAGTTTCAACAGATGCTCCAACGAAGGGGGTATCACCCCGAAATATCTATGGGAGCCTTTAAAGATGAGAGAATGGTCGGATTTGTTATCAATGGACTTCGAAGCTGGAATGGAAAGGCAACTGCATATGACCTTGGGACAGGCGTTGTAAAAGATTGCAGACGGCAAGGCATTACAAGCAATCTGCTCTTGAATATTCAAAAGCTGTTAAAAGAAAAAAATGTAGAGCAATATTTGCTGGAAGTCATCCAATCCAACGAATCTGCAGTTCAGCTGTACAGTAAACAAAACTTCAAAATTCAAAGGGAATTTTCATGTTTCCAGTTGCAAAAAGATCAATTCATACCGCAAACGACCTGCACGGTGGAATGTGTGGAGAGAATCGATGTGGAGCAGTTTAAGGAATTTTGGGATGTGGAGCCCTCCTGGCAAAATTCAATTGATTCCATCTACGCTGTACCGGAGGCTTTTATCTATGTGGTAGCACGTCAGGATCACAGCATTGTTGGTTATGGCATTATAGATCAAAAAACAGGTGATATTCCCCAGCTTGCAGTGAACCAAAATTACCGGGGCAAAGGTATTGCAAGCAGCATCCTGACAGAGATGGTCCAACGCACAGAATCGCCTAGAGTCAGTGTCCTCAATGTGGAGTCTCATCTGAAACCGATGCAAGATTTCCTCCTGGTCAAATCAGGTTTTGCATATCATGTGGGCCAGTACGAAATGCTCTTGAAATTATAACGAGATACCCGTTTCGACTTAAGATCAGATCGGGTTCATACGAAAATATGTGGGGTGTTAGTGTCTGTCTTGTTGGGCCAGTTGAACGGGAGGTTGATTAAAGGCTTCCCGGAAATCCTGGATAGCAGTATCCAACCCATCCTGTACTCGTTATAATAATGTTGATATATGACATGGTTAGAGGAGACAAAGACATAACATGAGCCGAAAGAAATATTGTAAGCGTATTCAGTTTCTGGATGATTGGAGTCTCAAAACCAAGTTGTACATATTGTTCATTTTTTGTGTGCTGGTCCCGGTCCTGGTCACAAATACCGTGTTTTACCAAAGCATCAAAGGTAACATTGAAGAGAAGGAGCATAGCCGATTCAATGAAATGCAGCAAAGGATCAAGTTCAACCTGCGGAACAGTATAGACAATAGCTTGTATGTGTCCAATTTTCTCTATACCGATGGAACGCTGAACCGGTTCATGGAGTTCAAGTATCGCGATCAGGAAGACTATTACTCTGCCTACTATGATATGCTTAGCAACAACAATCTGGTCAGGTACTACTACAGCTACCAGCAGGTGAATCAAATTACTTTTTATGTTGGCAATGATACCTTCGTTAATGGAGGAAACTTCATTAAGCTGGATGATGAGGTGAAGAAAAGTGATTGGTATCAAGCGCTGATGAACACAAGCGACCATATCATGATCTATTCGTATTTTGACAAACAGCAGGCGGAGATGTCGCAAAGTCAGGGAGGACGCAAAGTAAGCATTATTCGTAAGCTGGATTACTTTGGGGAGCAGCAGGTTGAAAAGGTGTTAAAGGTTGATCTGGACTACGCTTTCATCAACAAATCGCTTAAAAATGAGGGAGCCAATGGGAAGGTGTATGTCGTTTCGGATGGCAGGGTCATTTTCTCGAACGATTCAAAAATGAATCAGATGCGCAAGCCATTTAATCTGATTGCAAACAGTTCAATTGATCCTGTTCAATCCATGCAATCGATTCCCGTCGTATCCGAGGATTGGCAGATTGTCGTCAGCACGGAGAAATTGGACGTTCTGTCGGAGATTGTTAATTCCAAGCTTAATTTGACTTTACTAATCATTCTTAATCTGTTGGTGCCGACACTGCTAATTTGGTTGATATCCAGATCACTGGTCATCAGAGTTGATCGGATAGCAAAGCACCTGGATCAAGTGAAGCATGAGAAATTTGAGGTGATATCGGGACCTGTGGGCAAAGACGAGATCGGCAGCCTGACCCATAGTTATAACATGATGGTCATCAAGATCAAGAACCTGATTGAGATTGTGTTTAAGGGCCAGGTGGAGCGGCAAGCCCTTGAGCTCTCCAAAAAGCAGGCGGAGCTGAAAGCCCTTCAGAGTCAGGTGAATCCCCATTTCATGTTCAACACGCTTGAAACGATCCGTATGCGGAGTTTGATCAAGGACGAGCTTGAAACCTCCGATGTCATTCATAAACTGGCACTGCTGTTACGTCAGACGATCAATTGGGGCGATGATCTGATTACAATCGCAGAGGAAATCAATTTTGTAGAGAGTTATCTGAGTATCCAGCAGTATCGCTTTGGTGAAAAGTTGCAATTTGCAATCCGGATCACAGACGAATCCATTGCTGCCATGATGATACCCAAGCTAACCGTTCTCACCTTTGTGGAGAATGCTTGTATCCATGGTATTGAGGGGACGTCGAATGATGGGGTCGTGGAGGTATTATTCGAAATTCGAAGTAATGAGCTGTACATTTCCATTCGAGATACCGGAGTCGGTATGGATCAGGACAAGCTGGCCTCGCTCCGCAAAATGATGCAAGACCCGAGTATGGATCGGATGAGCGAGCTTAGCAGCATTGGTATGATGAATGCATATATTCGGCTGCGGATGTATTTTGATGATTTCGTTCAGGTGCACATATTCAGTGAAAAGGGGAAGGGAACAACGATTGGCATTCAAATTCCTCTTATGCAGGCATCTCAAGAATAAGGAGCGAGGATATGATCAACGTGCTGATTGTGGACGATGAGCCATTTATTCGCCAAGGACTTCTATTGTTAATTGATTGGGAGTCTTACGGGTTTCAGATTTGCGGTCAGGCTTCCAATGGCATGCAGGCATTGGAGTGCATACGCGCTATGCAGCCCGATCTGGTGATTTCCGACATTAAGATGCCGGAAATGGACGGAATGCAGCTTGCCAAAACCTTGTACGAGCAATATAACGGTGACATCAAGCTGATTCTTCTAAGTGGATTCTATGAGTTCGGATATGCCAAGCAGGCGATTAAATACCAGGTGGATGACTACATTCTCAAGCCTATTGTGAAGACCGAACTGGTTCAGGTGCTTGAGGAGTTCAGGGTCGCATTTAATGCGCGGACGGAAGAGAAGCGATATCAGCAAAAAAAAGATCGAATTATTATGGCTCAGCATATGCAGTCAATCTTGCTTGGGGTGGCTGAGGAGGATGCTGTTACGAGTCTGCAGCCCCACTATCAAGATGTCGGCATACTGCGTTGCATCCTGATTGAGGCGGAAGCCGGTCCAGAACAGGGAACGGATTGGTGCGCTCGGGTTGAGGCATGGGTGGGCAAGCCCTTGCCGGGACAAATTTTGAAACCCTTCACAGGTGATAAAAATGCGGTTCTGCTTATGGTTACGGACCTGATGGTGAACCGTGAGGCAGTGACCTTGGAGCAATATTTGACCCGATTACATGCCGATCTGAGCCATGGTCAAGAGGCGGCTATTGCTTGTTATGTCGGGAAGGAAGTACATGAGTTGGAGGCGCTGCACGAGTCTTATCAATCCTGCGGCATAATGAAAAGCTTACGTTTCTTCACCACTTGCAGGCCCATTTATTACTTCGAACTTATGGATACGACCTTATTTGTTAATCGGCCGGGACAGTTCGAAAAACAATTATTTGATGGGCTAGTCAAGTCTATTGAGGAACAGCAGACGGATGAGTTATACAGTCATGCAAAGGCCATTTTTCGATTTTTTCTGGATGAGCGAATCGAGCCTGGTATTGTCCGCATTCACTTGCATTATTTGGCATACACATTGCTGGATCTCGTGAATAACGATACGGTTACTCCAGATTCGGGGTTGATGGAATCGACTTTTCTGAAGGTGAACTACGCGATGTTATCCATGGAGGAAAACATTGAACATTTATGCGAATTCTCGCTCATGTGCGCAGAGAAACTGAAGGAGCAGCAAAAGTCAAATGCGATGGGCGTATTAGCCAAAATCGAGGCCTTCATTCACGAGCATTACAGAGAAAATATCAGCCTGAAATTGCTTGGGGAGCAGTTTTACATGAATAGTGCATATCTGGGTCAGATTTTCAAAAAGCATTTCTCGATCAGCTTCAGTGATTATTTGAATCAATTGCGTATTGAGGAAGCCGCCCGGCTGTTGCGCAGAACAGATCAAAGAGTATACGAAATCGCAACAATGGTGGGATATCGGGATTCCGATTACTTTATTAGCCGGTTCGAGAAACTCATGGGGGAGACTCCTGCACAATATCGTAAAAGTGCCCATGCTGCGTACTCTCTTGATTAACATCCTGCACTCCTTGAAGGAGCGGCGGGATATTTTTTTTCGCAGATGCTGGAATTAGTGGGATTCCATCTATAGTTTATCCCGTTGAGAGGGGCATGGAAGCATGATAATTTTAAGTCAGCCTTTGGAAAGCGCTTTCCAAAAAGCTTCTGTCAATATAATCGATGGAGGGGTCATGATGAAAAAGGATGTTAGAAAAAGAATCAAGTATAGTGCTCTGCTCGCTTTAATACTGGTCATCGCACTCACTGGATGTACACCGGGATCGTCCTCGAAAGGGGAAAAGACAGCAGATGGAAGGGAATTGAAACAATTTTCCGCATTTTTTGCCGTACCGGGAAAAATTGCGCCTGACGATAATCGGGTGTTAAAGGCTATTGAGGAGAAAACAGGCGCCAGAGTCACGATGGACTGGCTTACGGGCCAAACAGCCAAAGAGCGGATTGGTGTACTCATTGCAGGCGGCGAATATCCCGATTTTATCGATGGGAGTGATGGTACTCAGCAACTGGTAGCAGCAGGAGCGTTAGTACCTCTTGAGGATTACATCGATAAATATCCAAACATCAAAAATTACCTGGGCGAAGACTGGAAGAAGATGAAAAATACGACGGATGGACATATCTACTTCATTCCTCAATTCGGCAATATACAAGAAAAGTCGATGAAAGTATCCCATGACGGAGAAGCATTCTGGATTCAGAAGGCCGTACTGGAGTGGGATAATTATCCGACAATCAAAACGCTTGACCAATACTTCGACTTGATTGAACGGTATAAAACAGCTCACCCGACCGTTGATGGTCAGCCAACCATTGGATTTGAAATTATCTCCTATGACTGGCGTTATTTCGCACTGGAGAACCCTCCGCTCTTCATGGCTGGTTATCCTAACGAAGGCGCAGCCATCGTTGATAAAGAAACGCTGACGGCCAAAAACTATAATACCATTCCGGAAGCGAAGGCATATTTCAAGAAGATCAATGAGGTATATCATCAAGGTTTGGTCGATAACGAAACCTTTACAGCAAACTATGATCAATATATCTCCAAAATTTCAACCGGACGTGTGCTGGGCATGGTGGATCAAGGATGGCAGTTCCTTGACGCCGAGGCATCACTCGTGAAGCAAAAATTGTATGACAAAACCTATGTACCGTTGTCCATTACACTCTCCGAGGATGTTAAAGGGCGTTATCAGAACAATCCAATCCTTAACGTGAATGGTGGCCTGGCCATTACAAAGAGCTGCGAGGATATCGAGGGAGCACTTCAATATATTAATGATTTGCTGGACCCTGAGATGGAGGTATTGAGAACCTGGGGACAGGAAGGCGTGGATTACCAAGTAGATGACAAAGGCGTGTTCTCCAGGAATGAAGAGCAACGTGCGAATTCCAAAGATCCGGACTGGGTGCTGGCAAACACGGGAAGCCCGTTGGTCTATTTCCCGCATCATGAAGGCATGACCGCTGACGGGAAAAATGCCCTTGACCCTAAGGAGCAGCCGGAGGAGTATCTTGCTACATTGAATGACATCGACAAAAAAGTGCTGAAGGCTTATGGATATACGAAGTTTACCGACTTCCTTGAGCCTGCGGAGGAAAATGAACCGTGGTTCCCAATCTATACCTATAATTTTGAACCGAATAAACCGGAGACCATCGCCAGACAGAAAATGGACGATGTAAAACGCAAATGGCTGCCCAAAGTGATTATGACTTCACCAGCCGAATTTGATAAGGCTTGGGAAGAATATCAAGCCACGCTCAAGGAAAGTGCAGATATTAAAGCGTATGAAGATGCGCTGACGGAAGAAGTCCGCAGACGTATGGAACTGTGGGGATAAAGGCCTGTCACACAGAAAGGCTATGGGGAACCCCGTAGCCTTTCTTACACGCTAGATTGGGAGATTGGATAGGAATGGAATCGATTCACCCAGACTGGGTGATATAGATAAACTCGTAAGCAAGGAGAGAAAAACATGGCCAAAAAGGAGTTGCAGCCTTCGTTAAAAACCAGCCATATCCCAGCGGGAACAAGCTGGATCGGGTACAACCTGTCCAGAATGAAAAGTCAGCGACAATTAATGTGGATGTCATTTCCGTTTATTGCGTTTATCGCTATTTTTGCGTATGGACCATTATGGGGCTGGTTGATGGCGTTTCAGAATTATAGACCGGGCATTGGTTTTATGGAGCAGGATTGGGTGGGGGTGGATCATTTTCGAACGTTATTCACGGACCCTACATTTTTACGTGTCATTCGCAATACGCTTGCGATGAGCCTGATCAGTCTGTTCCTGGGATTTGTCGGCTCGATTGGTCTGGCGCTCTTATTGAATGAACTGCGAATGGTATTGTTCAAACGCGTGGTACAGACGGTTTCCTACCTTCCACATTTCCTATCGTGGATCATCGTAACAGGTATTGTTGCGAATGTATTATCAACGGAAACAGGAATAGTGAATGTGCTGTTGACGAAATTGGGCCTGATTGATGCACCGATCAATTTTTTTGCCGAACCCAAATACTTCTGGGGGATTGTAGGTCTGTCCAGCATGTGGAAGGAAATTGGCTGGGGTACGATTATTTATCTGGCGGCCATGGCGTCGATTAATCCGAGCTTGTACGAGGCAGCTTCCATCGACGGAGCCGGACGGTTTCGTAAAATGTTCAATGTCACACTTCCAAGCATCAAACCAACGATTATTATCCTGCTTATCATCAACGTTGGTAACGTACTGAACGCAGGTTTTGAGATTCAATACTTGCTGGGGAACGGACTTGTGCAGGATGTATCCGAGACGATCGACATTTTTGTTTTGAAATACGGGATTAATCTCGGCAACTACTCACTTGCCACCGCAGCAGGCATTTTCAAAAGTGTGGTCAGTCTGGTGCTCATATTTATCGCCAACGGGATTGCCAAGTCTCTTGGTGAAGAGCGATTGATATGATAAGGGGGCAGAGCTGTGAAACGATTTAGTAGAAAACGAAGCTTGGGAGACTCTATTTTTTCCATCACCAATGGCATATTTATGTTGCTTGTCATGGTTGTTACGTTATATCCTTTTTTAAACACCATTGCCGTATCTTTCAATAACGGGCTGGATACGATCCGCGGGGGGATCTATCTCTGGCCGAGGGAATGGACGCTGCAAAATTACGTCTCCGTATTCCAAAACCCGAATCTGACACAAGCCGCATTTGTTTCGGTCGCCAGAACCGTGGTGGGAACGGTTGTACAGCTGTTCTGTACAGCCATGCTGGCCTATGTACTGAGCCGCAAGGAGTATATGTTTAACAAATTGGTCACGACGCTGTTTGTCATGACGATGTATTTCAGCGGCGGCTTAATTCCGGGATACATGCTGATCAAACAAGTGGGGCTGCTGAACAGCTTCTGGGTATACATTATTCCCGGGTTGATCGGGGTGTTCAACATGATCGTCATTCGTACCTACATTCAGGGACTGTCGGAGGGATTGATTGAATCCGCGAAGATGGATGGAGCCGGAGATTTTCGGATTTTCATGCGTATCGTGCTTCCCTTATCCAAGCCGGTTCTGGCTACGGTTGCACTGTTTATTGCTGTAGGTCAGTGGAACTCCTGGTTTGACTCCATGTTGTACACGGCGGGAAATCGTAATTTGACCACCTTGCAGTATGAGCTGATGAAATTGTTATCCTCTGCGACCTCACAGGGGGGAACCGTCAACGTGGATTCATTCAAAAATGTAACCAACATGGTGACGCCTGTATCCATTCGGGCAGCAATCACGGTTGTGACGGCAATGCCGATTGTTTTACTGTATCCGTTCTTGCAAAAATACTTTGTGACTGGACTAACCATTGGGGGGGTAAAAGAATGAAAAATGCAAATCAAGGCGAACAATGCACGTATAACAATCCGATTATGCCCGGGTTTTATCCAGATCCATCCGTATGCCGGGTGGGTGAAGATTTTTATCTGGTGACATCAACATTTGCCTATTTTCCTGGCGTTCCGATCTTTCAGAGCCGTGATCTAGTGAATTGGAAACAGATTGGCAATGTGCTGGACCGCCCTTCACAGTTAAATCTTCAGGGAGCAGGCCATTCACAGGGGATATTCGCACCAACGCTTCGGTATCATGAAGGTACCTTCTATATGATTACAACCAATGTGTCACATGGCGGCAATTTTGTTGTAACCGCTACCGACCCGGCTGGGCCATGGTCTGATCCATATTTTATTGAAGGCGCAGAAGGCATAGACCCTACGATTTTCTTCGATGACGGCAAAGCGTATTACCTTGGTACACGTCCTTGCTCCGAGGGAGTTCGTTATAATGGGAACTGGGAAGTGTGGCTGCGGGAGTTGGATCTGGGCAGTATGAAGCTGGTGGGAGACAGTTACGTTCTGTGGCGCGGGGCGATGGTGGATGTCATCTGGCCGGAAGGCCCGCACCTGTATAAGATCGATGAATATTACTATTTATTGATTGCAGAGGGAGGCACAGGGCCAAACCATGCGGTGACCATTGCTCGTAGTAAAAGTTTGACCGAAGGATACGTCGGGAATCCGAATAATCCAATCATTACACATCGCCATTTGGGTAAACGTTACCCTGTTGTTAATGTAGGACATGCCGACTTGGTGCAAGCTGCGAATGGTCAATGGTTCATGGTCATGCTTGCTTCGCGTCCATATGGAGGGAGCTATAGCAACCTGGGGCGGGAGACGTTCCTTGCTTCTGTCGTTTGGGAGGACGGATGGCCTGTTGTTAATGAGGGCCGCGGCATCTTGGAGGAGCAGGGCACGTTGGATTTGAAGCCTGTTCCGGTAGATCCGCAACTGCGTTTTGACCATTTTGACAGTGATAAACTGGGCTTGCAATGGATGTTTCTGCGTAATCCCCAGGAAGACTTATATTCATTAACGGAGCGCAAGGGATATCTGCGACTGAAGCTGAAACCGCAAACATTGAAGGAAAAAGAAAATTCCAGCTTTGTTTGTCTGCGTCAAAGGCATATGGATTATGTCGCAGCTACAGCGATGGAATTTGTGCCCGGGAATGCCAACGAAACGGCTGGTCTTGTCGTCATTCAGAACGATCTGTATCACGTACGGATTGAGCGTGCTCTGGCGGATAAACAGCAGGTGCTGCGTGTGCTGACCTGTATAGATGGTCAGGATAACCACATTGCGCAAATCGCGCTGGATGATGAAGTTTCGCGAGTATATATTAAAATGGCAGCGACAGGTCAGCAACTAAACTTCTATTACAGCACGGATGGAAGTCAGTATCATCTGGTGGCGGAACAGGTGGATACAAGCAGCTTGAGCACCGAAGTAGCCGGCGGCTTTGTTGGCTGTTGTATCGGGATGTTTAGCAGCAGCAATGGTACTTCTTCCGATCAGGTAGCGGACTTTGACTGGTTTGAATATGGTTCATTTGATATTTAGATGACAAAATAACAGCAAGAAAGCTCAATCCGGTGGCGGTAGTCCAGGAATTGAGCTTTTTTTCGTTCTTTTTGCCAAACGGCTATGGGGAGGCGTTACAGTTTATTGTCCAGCTTCATGTGCTGAGCTTTTTATGATGTTAACCATTTTACGCTGAGCATCCCTTGCTTCCGGAATCGGATAGAGGACAAAGACATGGTTCATTTTGGGGTAAACGTACGTTTGATGATCGATTCTTTGATCTGTCAGCAGTTTGTCGAGCTTCATATTATCAGGAAACAAACCCTCGTGAGTCCCGATAAAGATGCTGATTTTGCCCAGACCGGCGAAATCTCCGTAGATTGGACTGATTAACGGATCGTTCAACGGTTTGTCAGCTGCCCAGATCCGCCGGATGACATCATACCCTTCGACAGCGAGCATAGGGTCGCGGGTCTCGTAATCAAATATGACTGGATTGTCCAGCACCATATCCACACAAGGTGATAACAAGATGATATCTTTGGGCTGCGGGAGATCATGCATCTTCAGATAATGGGCCAAGGCTAGGGATATGTTCCCACCTGCGGAATCCCCCATAATGGTGAGTTGTGCCGGGTCGTCTACGGAGGCAAGCAGATCCCGGTATAGATTGAGCAGTTTCGGATACGTATGCTGATAATTAAAATGCGGAACCTTTGGATAGATGGGAGCAACAACTTTGGCATTCAGAGCCTGAGCCATGCGGTCCATGAATTTCCAGTGTAAAGACAGCGGCTGGTGTGTATGCGCCCCGCCATGAATGTAGAGAATGACCCTCTGTTCACGGGAATGCTGATCGTTTAATGTGAACACCTGCATGTCTTCATGGGAGCGCTCTTTGATGGAAGATGACAGTTTTGTTTTACCCAAGATATAAGGTTTAATGTTTTCCAAGCCCATATGATCCAGGTGTTTGCGGGTAAGCTCGCGTGTTGAAAAAAATTTCTTGGTATCTAACGTTCCGATATATTTCTCGAATAGAAAGCTCGTCAACGAGCGTTTGTGAGTATGGATATACATGTTCATTGAGGAATCACCCTTCCTGATGGAGTTCAGATATACGGTCTGTGGAGACTATAAGTAAAGTATAAAGGTTGAAGTGTACTTCAAGGTCAATCTTAATTTTTCCATCAAACCGTTTACGGTTAGAGTAAAGCATGGTACCCGTTCTATGTTATGATATTTGCATCTTCAAAAGTTCGATTGAAGGGGCATAGCGTATGAATCAGAGCATACAACAGTTTAAAGCGGATTTTTTCAAAGCGTTGGCACACCCGATGCGGATTCAGATTCTGGAGCTGCTGAGTGAAGGAGCCAAAAACGTGAATGAACTGCAAAGCATTCTGGGATCGGAAGGCTCTGCTGTTTCACAACAACTGGCTGTATTGCGCAGCAAAAACGTTGTCCACGGAATCAAAGAAGGGACAACCGTCACCTATTCGCTGCGTGATCCGCTGATTAAGGACCTGCTGGCAGTCACCAAACAGATTTTTGACAATCATCTGGTTGATGCCATTTCCATGCTGGAAGATATTCGTAAAGAGTCCTGACACAATAAACAAGAGCAACTGGGTGTAAGCTCCGGAGGTTCTTGTTTTTTTGTGTTAGGTTCCTGCTGAGATTGTGCGTAATCCGATTGACAGGACGTATGCAGGGGAGTAGTCTTTTAAATATATTCAAATATTCAAATATATGAAGAAAAGAAGGTTTTGGTACATGAAATGGATGGGGAGATATGCAGGGTACAATGCTGCCGCTTTTCGCAAGGATCTGTTATCAGGACTGATTGTAGGTATCATTGCGATTCCACTCGGTATGGCCTTTGCCATCGCTTCCGGGGTCAAACCGGAGTATGGATTATATACCACAGTAATCGCAGGGATTCTCATTTCCTTGCTGGGTGGGTCCAAGTTCCAGATTGGCGGGCCAACGGGGGCATTCATTCCGATCCTATTTGCCATTGTGATGCAGTATGGATATGAGAATCTGCTGATCGCCGGAATGATGGCCGGTTTGATGCTTGTACTAATGGGCGTATTCAAGCTCGGGGCATTAATTAAGTTTATTCCAAAGCCGGTGACTATCGGTTTTACGGCAGGGATCGCCGTCATTATTTTTAGCGGACAAATTACGAACTTTCTGGGACTTCGAGGCATCGAGAAACACGAGGATTTCTGGTCCAATATGAAAGAAATCGGGATGCATATCTCGACGATTAATATATACAGTGTGCTTACAGCTGGAATCTGTCTGGCTGTTCTTCTGCTTGTGCCCAAGTTTGCACCAAAGGTGCCTGCATCACTGGTGGGGCTGGTTCTTTCGACGGTAGTCGCGGCGTTCTTTTTTGAAGGGCAGGTGGCTACAATTGGTTCGTCCTTTGGCGCCATACCTAACTCTTTGCCTCAGTTTCATGTGCCAGAGATCACTTGGGGACGTATTGTGAACTTGCTGCAACCCGCTTTTGTCATCGCCATGCTGGGTGGAATTGAATCGCTGCTATCCGCAGTTGTTGCCGATGGCATGACCGGAAGTCGGCATAACAGCAATCGAGAGTTGATTGGGCAGGGGATTGCTAATATGGTGACGCCGTTGTTTGGTGGTATTCCTGCAACAGGAGCGATTGCACGCACAGCAACAAATATCAAATCCGGCGCAGTATCGCCATGGTCTGGCGTGATTCACGGTGTGGTGGTTTTGCTGGTTCTTGTTCTCTTTGCGCCATATGCATCGCACATTCCTCTTGCCAGTATGGCTCCCGTTCTCATGCTGGTTGCCTGGAATATGAGTGAACGAAGATCCTTCGTACATGTCATGAAAACCAAAACGAGTGATTCACTCGTTCTGCTGATTACCTTTTTGCTGACCGTATTTACAAGTTTAACAACGGCTGTAGAGGTTGGGTTGATTCTGGCGGTCCTTTTATTTGTTAAACGGATGAGTGAGATGTTGAAGGTTGCCAAAGTACTACCCGATCCCGATCATAAACATGAGAAAGTCATGGCCCACATGGTTCGGGAAGGACATGACTGTCCGCAAATAAGCCTGTATACAATTGAAGGGCCACTTTTTTTCGGCGCAGCGGATATGTTCGAGAAGTCGGTCATGGATTCGATTCATCGGCGACCAGGCACTCTGCTGTTGCGCATGGGCAAGGTGCCTTTTATGGATACAACAGGTGAATCCAATCTGGCCCGTGTTGTCAAACATATGGAGAGATCCGGGGGCAGGATTTTACTTTCAGGCATTCAGGCGCAACCGCTGGAAATGCTGAAGAGAACAGGTTTGATTGAACGGATTGGTCCCGATCATATGTTTGAGCACACGGGTGAAGCCATCAATTATGCATTATTGCATCTGGATGTTCAGAAATGTAGAGGGTGCAAACACTTTGCCTTTCGTGAATGTGCTGCATTGTCGAGCGCTGGCACCGACCCAGCGTGTAATAACCTGCTGAAACCTGGAAAGCGAGTCAATGTAAATAGCCCTATCTAACCTGCTGATGAGAGAGATGGAGCTATAGGAGTCTAAAGAGTATTTGTTTATCAAAATATATATTCTGGAAAATAAACGAAAAATATACTATGTTATAGGTTGATAGGTGAAAGGATTACATCGTTCATCAGATGAGAAATAATCATATTAAACCGAAGGAGCAACCATATGTCCATTCAACCGACTGCTTTACGTTCAGTGCTTAACCCCAGGTACCTGGAGTCTGCATTGAGGAATCACTATGACATTGGAACATGGGAAGAATGTTTGTTTTGGCTTAGAGGATTGAATGATACTTACCGGGTTCGCACGTCCAGTGGCATGTACATTCTCCGTATCTACCGCACTGAAATCACGGAGGCAGATGTTCAGTATGAGCTTTCATTATTGTCTCAACTGAAGAACGTTCTAGGTTCTGCGGAACATACCGACATTGGAGAATACATCGAGAAGAAAGATCATACGGGATATACGGTGTTGGAGGCTGCGGAAGGCAAGCGGGTTGCTGTAATGTTTCGGTATATTGAGGGTACGGAGAACAACCTGGAGGATGAGGAGTCTTGTTACGCCTTTGGTCAATCTGCCGCTGAATTGCATAAGGCTATGGATCAGGTGAACATGGAGCTGCCACGATATGAGCTGGATCTGAAGTTACTTATTGACGAACCCCTTGAGCGAATTATCCACTACATCGGTGAGAACAATGAAGCAGCAGCATTTCTCCATACGTTTGCCACAACGTTAAAAGAACGCATCGTTGCCACTTCCAGACAAGAACTGGACTTTGGTCTGTGCCATGGCGATATGCATGGGAATAACAATGTGTTTCAACAGGAACATCAGTTCATCCATTATGACTTCGAGTGGGCAGCCAAAGGCTGGCGTGCCTATGATTTAGCTCAAGTGAAAGTTCGAAAAAGACAGTCTGATGAACGAAAAGCAGCATTATGGGATGCGCTCATGGCAGGATATCGTTCAGTCAGAAGCTTCTCTGCCGAAGATGAGCAGGCGGTTGATCTCTTTATTGTTGCTCGCCGATTCTGGGTGATGGGACTAGATGTTGCTTTTATTGAGAGTGATACGGGTGCGCTGGACTATGGTTCGGATTGGCTGGATAGTTTCGTGGAAGAATTCCGGGATATGGGGATTATATCCTAGCGAATGATGAACATTATTTTAGGTGTAGGTTTGAATGCTTTAAGACCCTTCCGAGTCAACTTGAACTCGGGAGGGTCTTTTTCATCTTATAGTGAAGGTAACAGGGGTACTTATTAGTTGGACGATGAAGAAGCGGCAGCAGCCGATGCTGCGGCAGCTGCGGCCATAGCGGCCTGCTGGGCAATAATTATGTTTGTGATACTGGTTGAGATTGCTGTCGTAAGCACACCGTTCCGCAGATTCTCCACATGTTGAATGGCTACCAGAGCAGACGAGAACAGGAGCAACTCCTGTTTGTCGATTGACCAGGCACCGAAGCCTTTTTGAGTCCGTAACCAGTCATTTGTTTCCGCGACTTCATCCACTAATGAGTCTCTGTCCGAAGGCAGTAGAGAAAGTATTCCGAGAGAGGGTAACGTATACGTTTTATCCATTCGGAGATTCCTTTCGCGAAAAGCTTCATTTAAAGCAATCACACGAGCACCTGCATCCGGGGGATCATCTCCAAGAACCAAGACCTGTGTTAACGCCTGCACACTGTTTCTGGAAGAGAACTCTGGTTTTAATTCCCCGTAAAGTTGTTCCATACGTGCCACACCGGTATCTACTTCGAGATCGGAAAGGGCTAACATGGCAGCGAAAATGTAGTCGTCCTGTCCAGTGAGGAAACGATGCTCTGCTTTCATGCCGTCATAGAATGATTTGGCCCGCTCCACCGTAGGTTGAAACTGGTCAGGTGATGTCTGAGTAGCGATCTGATAGGCGGCAATAACCAGATAATCGGAGTTGCGAAATTTGATCTCTTTCATCAAGTCATAGACATGCAAGGTGTCTGCCAGTCTCGTCTCTTCATCCGTTGTAAGGGAGAGCATGGCAGCAATGCTAATGGCCGAATTACCTCTGAATGCAGAGAAGAGTTTTGTGTTTTGCTTAATCAACTCATGGCTTTGAAGAATAGCTTCCCCATCCGCTGTTTTATTCTCCGCTGCATAGAGCAGGGCAACCAGGCGTTGCATCATCGCATGTTGCCATTTGAACGACTTCTTGATGATCTGGGTGTTGGAAACAAATAATTCAACTCGTTCTGCATGATGCTGCTGCATAGGCACACCTCCATATTCACTTTTATTCAACAATACCCTTCCAGCTTCCTTCATTCCGTCGATGTAAACAGATTAGATGATTAGGAATATCAAATGAATTAAAGCGATTATTCCCATAGGGTAAATCAATGATCTGGAGAACCCGTTTTTAAATTCATTTCGAGGATGTTTTTCGAAAAAGAAGTGTAATACGGTATGTATGATGAAAAAGATATCCAGCACCCAAAATGTAATAGTCTGATATGAGCTAAAAAGAAGAGAGAGGATGATGGTATACATTGGCAGGTGAATCCTAGTGAAATACCTATAGGCTTTATCATCTTCCATATCTTTTAACACCATAAACAATTTCCACTCGGACCGCCTGATGGCATCCATTTCGTGAAGCAGAAAGAGAGACAGGTTAAACAAAAATAAAACCAGTAAAAAGTCAGGCATGTAAAGTCTCCTTTTCCTATTCAATCTGCTCCTATCTTACTAAAGGTAATTTAATTTGGCAAAATATGAAAAAAAGGTTCACGCTCCGTTCATACGTGCTTGATATGCTCTCGAAAGAAAGCGTAAGGAACAGGTATCAAAAAATATGCGGAGTGGTGGGGGCAAGTCATGTCATCGTTGATAAGAAAGATTTTTGGGAAAATGATTTTACTGGTGTTATTGTTAGGCATGATATTAGGTGCAACTGGATTAGGGACCATGCCACTATCGGCAGCAGTATCCAATCAGGGATTAAATTCGGGCAAATTGGAGCAAGGAGTCGTAGCTAATCTGGAGGATACTGATCAGTTAACGGTATTCATGGATGGGATGATGGATGTGCAAATGCGATCTTTACAGATTCCAGGCGCAGTCATTTCGATTGTGAAGGATGGGAAGATCCTGCTCTCCAAAGGGTACGGACATTCGAACATCGAAGAAAATAAACCCGTTGATCCCCAAACCAGCCTATTTCGAATTGCTTCAACAACAAAGCTGTTCACATGGACCGCCATGATGCAATTGGTTGAGGCGGGCAAGCTTGATCTTGATACAGACGTCAACACTTATCTGAAAACGGTGCAAATACCGAGAACCTATGAGGAACCGATTACGTTGCGTCATCTCATGACCCATACCGCAGGGTTCGAGGAAGGCGGTGTAGGTTATCAGATCACTACCGATCCGGGGAAACTTCCCGTCTCTATTGCTGAAACGATGGCAAAACATATGCCTGCAAGGGTTAAGCCACCAGGCGAGATGCTGTCTTATTCCAATTATGGCGCCTCACTCGCGGGACTTATCGTCGAAGAGGTCAGCGGTGTTGCCTATAATGACTATATACAGAAAAATATATTTGATCCGCTGGGCATGAATTATGCTACGGTAGAGGAGCCTGTTCCAGCGTCTCTGGAACCTTATGCCGCCCTTGGATACGCCCGAGCTAACGGCGAGTTTGTAACCAAACGGCCAACGTATGAGGGAGGATTTCGTCCTGCGGGATCAGCGAGCGTGTCGGCGAACGATATGGCTCATTTTATGATTGCCCATCTTCAAGACGGGCGATATGAAGATAAACAAATACTCAAGCCGGAAACAGCCAAACTCATGCATTCTCCGGCATTCCAGTTTGATGAACGTTTACCCGCCATGGATCTGGGCTTTTATGAGTTGAATATGAATGGGCTGCGTGTGATCTCTCATGGAGGGGCCGATGAGCTGTTTAATACAGCGCTTTATCTTGTACCGGATAAAAAAGTGGGCATCTTTGTTTCCTATAGTGGAGGGGAAGGCGGAACGGCAGCAGAAGGGTTGGCGCAAGCCTTTTTTGACCGATACTATCCTGTACATGCAACGGAGCAGCCTAATGAAACTTCTATCGAATTCGGGGAGTCTCTGGAAAAATATGCAGGCTCTTATCAATTTACACGCCGTAATCACACGAATATCGATAAGTTTTTCAGTTTTCTGACTCAAATCAATATTGAGTTTTCGGATAACCGACTGTTTATTGGAAGTGGTGCAGATCAGCAAGTGTATACTCCGATTGGCGTGAATTTATTCCAGGAGGTCGGAGGGACACATCAGATGGGGTTCCGCACCGATGCAGAGGGCAAGGTCACGTATCTGTTTCTGGATATATTAAACCCAATGCCGCTGGAACCTGCACCGTTAATGAACCAATCGAAGTTCTGGCTCCTCTTGCTCGGCATTTCGGTTGTTCTATTCATCACTGTATTGCATGGATTTGTTTATCGCAGACGCGAAATCAGAGTGATGCCAAAAGCACAGAAATGGGCAGTTCGACTGTCAGCCGTTACGTCCGTGTGGGCATTGCTAACCTTGGGTGCAACACTTCTGGTGATGAACATGGATTTGATTGATCGGCTTAGCCATATTCCACTATCTTTAAGTCTCTATCTGTTTATGCCGGTTATCCTTGTAGGGTTGACTGCGGCAATATTCATCATGAGCGTTCTGGCATGGAAAAACCAATATTGGACGTTACTGAAGCGTTTGCACTATACGTTTGTAACGGTAGCAGCAGTGATCTTGAGTTTATTTTTCTATCATTGGAACCTGCTGGGCTGGCATTTTGGTTGAAGACCTCCTCCCAAGTGGAAGAAACAAGATAGATATTGGAGGCATACATTTGATATGACCAAAATCCTAGTTGTGGATGACGATGTGCATATTCGTGAGCTGATTACCTTGTTTTTGCGTAATGAAGGATTCGAGATTGTGGTAGCTAAGGACGGTGCTGAAGCACTGGAGATTGTGGGGAAATCCCCAATTGATCTGGTTATCCTTGATATTATGATGCCGCGTTTGGATGGTTGGGAATTATGCAGGGAGATCCGGCGTATGGATCTGAATATGCCATTGCTAATAGTCACGGTAAAAGGGGAATCGGCCCAGAAAGTGAAGGGATTTCAGTTGGGAACAGATGATTATTTAACTAAGCCCTTTGATCCACTAGAACTTGTGATGAGAGTAAAAGCATTGCTGAAACGTTACTTGATTGTCTCTTCCCAGACCATTCAACTAGGGGGCATTGTGCTGAATCGACGCAGCTTTCAAGTGATTCGTGGAGAGGAAACAATCAATTTGCCTCTAAAAGAGTTCGAGTTGCTGTTCATGCTGGCAAACCAGCCTGGGCAGATTTTTACCCGGGAACAATTAATCATCAAGATCTGGGGGAGTGATTACGAAGGGGATGACCGGACAGTTGATGTTCACATCAAGCGACTAAGGGAAAAATTCGCTGGTGATGCACACCATTTTCAGATTGAAACGGCTCGTAGTCTGGGCTACCGGTTAGTCATCACATGATCAAAACCTTATATGTTCGTATTATTTGCACGTTTCTGGTCGTCATTGTTTTCAGCTTGCTGACCTCTTTCTTCATGGGGATCTTCCTTTTCAAAAAAGAAGTAAATCATATCGGTCAGAATGACATGATTTCTGTAGGGGAGGAACTGATCCGTCTATATGAGCAAACGCAACCTGAGGACAGGGATGCTTTCATCAAAAGTATGGTGAAAGTGTCCACCTATCCCATTCATCTATATGACGTTTCGGGTAACGTAACCTATTATGACCTAGACCATACAGAGACCGTTGAAATCGCACCAGAAGTGGTTCAAATGGTGTTGCAGGGTCAGGTCTATCGTTCTCCTGGAGAAGTGGAGCAGACGTTCATCGGTCTCCCTTTTCCATACAAAGGGGAACCACAAGCCATGTTTATGCAGTATTCTCCGCAGAACGAAAATATCATTAATCGGATGATTTTACTGGTGTTATTGCTTGCACTGTTGATCGGAAGTTTTTGTATCCTTATTGCTGCAAGGTATTTGGTGAAGCCGATTCAGGTGTTGACGCGGGCAACCAAACGACTGGCGAAGGGTGATTTTAATGTGGAAATCCAAACAAAACGTGTGGACGAAATGGGAGCATTGACGCAGAGTTTCAATGAAATGGCGAGTGAGCTTAAACAGCTGGAACAGATGAGACAGGATTTTGTTTCCAATGTATCTCACGAGATTCAAACGCCGCTGACCTCTATTTCCGGTTTTGCCATGGCGTTGAAAAACAGCAGCTTGGTCGCTGAGGCCGATCGTAACTATTACCTCGATATCATTATTACGGAGAGTGGACGACTATCCAGACTAAGTGATAATCTGCTGGAGCTTGCGTCTCTGGATTCCGATCATCATCCGTTCGAGGCAACCACCTATAATCTTGATGAGCAAATCAGGCAAGTGGTGGTGACTTGCGAGCCTCAATGGTCAGCCAAAGGCATTCCAGTTCATTTAGAATTGGCGGACGGTATCAAAATAAGGGCAGATCAGGACCAGCTTAACCAAGTGTGGATGAATTTACTAGGCAACAGCATTAAGTTTACTCCCGTGGGTGGGCGTATCGAAATACGCACGAGCCAGTCTGTGGATGGAATCTTTTTCACGATAACCGATTCGGGCATTGGAATAGCGCCAGAGCAACTGGATTATGTTTTCGAGCGGTTTTATAAAACAGACCTGTCACGCGATCGTAGCATTAGTGGTAACGGTCTGGGCCTCGCCATCGTCAAAAAAATCGTGATGCTTCATCACGGAACTGTTGAAATGAGAAGCCAGGTGGGCGTGGGGACAACGGTGATGGTTCATTTGCCTTCCGGATGATTACAAATCAATTTAGAGTTGCCAAAGATATTTTTCTGGCAGCTCTTTTTTTATGGGTTTTCAGATCCCTATTCCAGTGGCGATAAAAATCAGGATTAATCTGATTGCAATAAATCATCAGGGGTTATCCTAATCATGTCAGGTGAGGGCATGAGGAGAGGCACCTTTTTCATGTAAAAGTCCTGTTTAGCTGATCTTCCTCACATTCCTTGTTGTATTTCTGCGGCACATCTCGTACAATTTGGTGAAGTAATTCTGCATTGCGTTAATGTGAATGTGAAAATTAAAGATTACATCAGGAAGCAGTACACAAGAAAAGGGGAGAATCGTTTGGAATCAAAGCAACTATCTAGAGGGCTAAAGCCCCGCCATGTAGAGCTGATTGCACTCGGAGGTACAATCGGCGTTGGTTTGTTCATGGGATCGGCAAGTACGATCAAATGGGCAGGTCCATCCGTGCTGCTGGCTTATTTATTGGCTGGTATCGTTATCTTTTTTGTCATGCGCATTATGGGTGAAATGTTGATTCAGGAGCCGGTCACGGGTTCGTTTGCTACATTTGCTCACAAATATATTAGTCCGCTTGCCGGATTCCTGACCGCCTGGAGCTACTGGTTCCTATGGGTTACGGTTGGTATGGCGGAAGTTACGGCGATTGGTATCTATGTCGGGTATTGGTTCCCGGATATTCCACAGTGGCTGCCTGCACTTGCTGGGGTGCTCATCATTGCGGCGGCAAATCTGGCGGCTGTGAAGTTCTATGGAGAATTTGAATTCTGGTTTGCGATGATCAAAGTGACGGCTATTGTGGCGATGATCGTGATCGGAACAGGACTCATTTTCTTCGGCTGGGGGAATGGGGGTCAGGCCATTGGTCTGTCGAATCTGTTCAGCCATGGTGGCTTCTTCCCTGGGGGCATCAAAGGTTTCCTCTTCGCGCTGTGTATCGTAACGGCTGCGTATCAAGGGGTGGAGATGGTCGGTATTACAGCAGGCGAAGCGGAGAATCCGAAATACACCTTGCGTAAAGCGATCAAAAATATCGTGTGGCGTATTCTTATTTTCTACGTTGGCGCCATATTTGTTATCGTAACCTTGTACCCTTGGAACGAAGTGGGCGAGACGGGCAGCCCGTTTGTGCTCACCTTTGCCAAAGTTGGTATTGTTGCTGCAGCGGGGATCATTAACTTTGTGGTGCTCACGGCGGCCATGTCGGGATGTAACAGCGGGATCTACAGTGCGGGACGGATGTTATACACACTGGCTGAGAATGGGCAGGCACCTGCCTTTTTCAAAAAGCTGTCCAAAGGCGGGGTTCCCCGCAACAGTATCGTCATCACAATCTCCTTGCTGTTGATTGGGGTTGTGCTGAACTACCTGATGCCGGACTCCAAGCTGTTCCTGTACATCTACAGTGCAAGTGTTCTTCCGGGTATGGTTCCATGGTTCGCCCTGGCGTTCAGCCAGTTCCGATTCAGAAAGCGTTGGGGCAACGAGATGGCGGATCATAACTTCAAGTCCAAATGGTTCCCGATCAGCAATTACATTATTATTGTGTATCTGATCCTCGTCATTATCGGTATGGCGTTTAACCCGGATACGCGCTTGCCTCTGGTTGTTGGAGCTACGTTCATGGCAATCGTGGTGGCAGGATATTTCGCATTTGGCATCGGAAAAAGACAACGGATAGATGGCGGCGAAGATCGCTAGTCTAATATTCAAAAATCAACTTATATCGTAATTTCATACGTGCATTCCTTGAATACAATGGAGAACCTGCGGGTGATTCAGCGTCATTCAAGGAGTGCATTTTTTTATCCGCAAAATTCATGCTTGAATCTCCTGTAACTGGAGGTTTTAAGATTGGAGTTATAAAGATTGCACTAAAGCCTATTTAC
Organism: Paenibacillus sp. FSL H3-0457; assembly: GCF_037981725.1. Classification (NCBI taxonomy): domain Bacteria; kingdom Bacillati; phylum Bacillota; class Bacilli; order Caryophanales; family Paenibacillaceae; genus Paenibacillus; species Paenibacillus sp. FSL H3-0457. The sequence goes on from NZ_CP150283.1 coordinate 962,289, forward strand.
ACTTGCCACTTCGATGACAGAACAACCTTCTGATCGCTGTTATCCCCTGATTTTTTGATTCAATTTTACAAAGGTGAAAATCTGGGGATAAAGGCGAACGCATCCGCTTCTTCAGGTTATTTCTGTCCTCTACGTTCTCGTGTAAATGTTTAGTTCAATCTATATAATAGCTGCTGCGCAATAATATCATTCCGATGTAATCCGTGGCAGGATGGGAGGCTTTAAGTATATGAGGACAATAGAATGGATTTATCTTATTTTCAACCTGCTTATATTAGTGGGGGTAATCGGGATCGGGAGACAGAGTCAACATTTTCGAAAAATGGCATGGGGTGGATTTGCCATATCAGGTGTGCTGCTGATCATCCATGGTGTGGTCGAAGGACTTCGTTGGCCGATGATTCCGGCGTATCTGCTCACGTTGGTTCCACTGGTTGTGTTAGTTACACAGGCAAGACGCCAGCAAAAGTCAGGTGCAACTTCGCTGAATAGTAAATGTTCCGAGGCGCCATCTTCCACATCGACTGTGACGAGGAAATTCGGACGTGTTCGAATCATCGCAACGTCTCTTCTGGTGTTGGTATACGCTATTGTGAGCATTGGCATACCGCTGCTCTTCCCGGTGTTTTCGTTTGCCAAGCCAGCAGGTCCTTATGGAATCGGAACGGTATCCTACGATTGGACAGATAACAGCCGTGAGGAGTTGCTGACGAGTTCTGCCGGTGATCAACGGGAGCTGATGGTACAGATCTGGTACCCAACGAATCCAGACGCAGAGGGAGCAACAGCCCCTTATGTTAATAAGCCGGAGATCTACGGGACAGCCTTCAATGAAGTACTGAAACTGCCAAAGCTTTTATTTTCCAGTCTGAGTCAGGTCAAAACACATGCGATACAGGAAGCTCAGTTGTCTGATGCCGAAGCCAAGTATCCAGTCGTTCTTTTCTCTCATGGTCTGCATGGGTATGAGAATCAGAATACGTTCCAGGTCGAGCAGCTGGTCAGTCAAGGTTACATCGTTGTGGGCATTAATCACACGTACAGCAGTCTGGTGTCCGTATTCCCGGATGGACGTGTGGCGCAGTTTGAATCGGAAGGAAAAGAAGGCTTTGAACAGCTGCAATTCAGTTACATGGACAAGTTGAATGAGACATGGGTGCAGGATGTACAGTTTGTACTGGATGAGGTAGAGAAGTTGGGTACGGGAGATCCGAGCGGACGCTTTACCGGACGAATGGATCTGGACAATATCGGCATGTTTGGGCATTCATTTGGCGGAGCAACGACAGTACAGATGTTAATGGATGATCCACGTGTGAAAGCAGGCATGAATATGGACGGTGTATTGTTTGGCGAGAAGCGTATTCCTGCGGAAGGCGTGGGCAAGCCGTTCCTGATGATGAGTGCAGACTCAACCGTTGCAGGCACAAGTGTGATGAGTGACGAAGAGATTGCTGCGATGGGCACGACCCGTCCGGAAGCCGAGAAATATTACGAGGAAGTGTACGAGCGCTATGAGCCGGTAACCGCAGGAGGGAACTTCTGGATGGAGCTGACCAACACCAAACATCTGAGTTTCTCCGACCTCTACCTGATCTCTCCACTGCTCGAATGGACACAGGGTGTAGATGCGCGGGGGACACAACAGTTGGTCAACGATACAACGATTGATTTCTTCAACCACTACTTGAAAGGGCAAACGCTCCATATGGACAAGGAAGTGGGAGAACATGAATCCTATTTGTTGAAAAAAGGCTAAACGTATAAATGGAAGGAGACTGAAGTTCAGTCTTCTTCCATTTGTTTTAATCGTAACCGCATGCCCTCCTGCAATAAGTTAATGCCATCTACAATCTGGCTCCATTCGGGATTCATCACCTTGCATAGCTTGTTAAAACGCAGAATGCGATCCGTCACAGAGTCCAGCATATATCGGGCCTGTTTGCGAAAAAATACTTCTGGTGCTTCCGCATGCTCAGCACTTGCATACATCAACACAAAGTCCCACACCATGCTTTGCACAGCAGGGCTATCGATTGCCCAACGTTTGTCCAGCGCTTCGGTAGTGCGAATGCGAATTGCTTCCATTTTCTTCACCCAGACGTCTGCTTCAACTTGTGGCTGATTCGCCATAATGAAGAATGGAACTTCCAGCTGAGCCAGATCGGCCCAATAGGCCGGATCATTGATCAGTTCCTGAATTTCCTTCCAGGCCAGTGTTTGCTGAGCCGTCAGTTTGGTATCTTTCATCATGTATTTATCGAAAAAGTGCAGAAACGACACTCTCCAATCCTGCGGAATGCTGTCCAGCAGATGGGATTCATCCACCTTGGCAGCAACGAATTGTTTCCGACTGCTCGCATGGGCCGTTAGGGATTCAACCAGACTGGAGATGTAGGTAAGAGACTGTTCCGAATGCAGTGAAGTGTCTTCTTCATGCTGCTTCGCTTGCTGCAAAATGGAGAGCATGGAATTCATCGTGCCGATCTGGGTTTCCAAGGCTTCAATCTGTAGATCCAGTGCCTGTGCTACCGCCAGTTCACCCGACATGAGCTTTCGAATATCCGGTATGCTGAAATTCAGATAACGAAGCGTTGTAATGAGTTCGAGTTGCCATAGGTCTTGCGTTGTATAGAGTCGATGCCCGCCTTCCGTATGATTGGAGGGTTGTAACAGTTCAATCTCATCGTAATAACGGATCGTTTTCACCGTGGAGCCGATCAGTTTGGCTGCTTCACCGATGGAATAGGGTTCTTTATTTGCATTCAACGAGATCACCTCATGATTCATTATACAACCTCCAGTTAGGGGAGATTCAATGTGTGACAGTTGTCTGGGAATCCGGTTAGCTTAGTTTAAATTCCACCCAACTCGGTTACAAAGGAAAGAGTGCAACATTTATGAAAACAACTTCTGATAATAAATTTAACATTTACATGATAACGAAGAGCACAGAAATAACCTGAAGAAACGGAGTGTTCGCCTTTATCACCGGATTTTCCCCTTAAATAAGGGAGAGAAAAAAATCTGGGGATAACAGCGATCGTAAGGTTATTCTGTGATCGTAGTGATCACTGTAAATAACCGAGGAGGAATTGAACATGGCTAATCAAGACCAGCACACCATGCAAGATCCAACGACCCAATATCCGAAGGCTACAGCGGAGTGGAAACAGCAACAGGATGAGCCGGGGCTTCAGCGTGAGATGACACCTGTTCCCGATGCGGGTGAGAAAAGTTATAAAGGCAGCGGACGTTTAACAGGACGCAAAGCAGTTGTGACAGGGGCCGACAGCGGAATTGGTCGGGCGGCAGCGATTGCGTTTGCCCGTGAAGGTGCAGATGTTGTTCTGGCCTATCTGCCGGAAGAGGAAGCAGATGCGCAGGAAGTTGTGAAGCTGATTGAGGAAGCCGGTCGCAAAGCAATTACGATGCCAGGTGACCTGAAGGATGAGAAATACTGTGAAGAACTCATTGAATCTGCGGTAAAAGAGCTTGGCGGGATTGATATCCTTGCTAACGTGGCAGGCAAACAGCAGTTTGTTGAGCAGATTGCGGATCTGACCACCGAGCAGTTCGATGCAACGTTCAAAACAAATGTCTATTCCATGTTCTGGCTCTGCAAAGCAGCTGTGAAACACATGAAGCCGGGCAGCTCCATTATCAACACATCATCGATTCAGGCATACAAACCTTCGCCAATCCTGCTGGATTATGCGACAACGAAGGCATCCATTAACACGTTCAGCAAAGCGCTGGCACAACAGGTGGGTAGCAAAGGAATTCGTGTCAACGTTGTTGCACCAGGCCCGGTATGGACACCACTTCAGGTCGTGGGTGGACAACCAGTCGAGAAGCTGGCCGATTTTGGCTCCAATACACCGCTTGGTAGAGCAGGACAACCTGCCGAGATGGCTCCGGCATTTGTGTTCCTGGCAAGCCAGGAATCCAGCTATGTGAGCGGAGAGACACTGAATGCAAATGGCGGTACGGTTAGTCCGTAAATAGTTTCAGGTAATCCGATCAGGGTATCAGAGGATACGGTCTCCATATTGGGGGCGGTATCCTCTTTTTTGTCATTAAGATGAGAGAAATAAAATATTTTTATATATGAAAGCGTTCTTATATAAAACAGGAAAGGTACATGGTAATATATTCAAGAACATCATCTTCGCTCCCAGCTCTGAGAGTGCGTTGCTTATACAATGAATCTGTTCAGATCAATACACTATGCCTAGGAATCGAAGGAGGAATTCTGTAATGGCCAAGAATGTACTTAAACTAGGTGACCCTGTCATAAGCACGTACACATCATATGGGACATTAACATCCGTTATGCACGAAGATTTATGGCCATGGATTTTCAATAACTTTATACAAATCAGGTATGCACATGGATGGGGAATTTTTTCGTTTGATTCTCATCAGTTTCTGCTAAGTACCTGTCCGGGAATTTCCTTTTACAACCTCCCACAAGAAATTGTGGTTAGCAAATGGGGAACATCACTTAAGCAAGTGATTACGGAAGCGATAGATATGGGATATTATCTATATATTTATGCAGATAGATACTATATTGCGTGTACAGACTATTATCAAAAAGAACATCTCATGCATGAATTATTAGTGTATGGGTATGACCTGGATCAAAATTTGATATACATTGCTGATAATCTTGATGATGGTAAATTCATACAAAGCGTATGTAGTCTGGATGAACTTGAGAAAGGCTACTGGACCATGTCTAATGAGTACAGTTTTTGGACAGAAGTGAGATTCCTCAAGCCAATTCAGAATATCAATTATGCAATTCATGTGGAGCAGATTATAACGGCGATGGAAAACTATCTTAACTCAAGCGAGACATATGACTTAGTGCGAGATCAGAAATACGATTTTGGAATGCAAGCCATTCAACGCATCTTTACCGACATTGAGCAGGCAACCCTAGTTGGAGAAGCATTGGATTCACGAGTCTTTCATCTTTTATATGAACATAAGCTACTAATGGAGTTACGTTTATCTTATTTAATGGAGAAATTAATCATTGAGCCAGATGCAACTTTTATGGAGTTAAGCACTGTTCTGAAACAGGACTACTTTAAATTGAGAAATATAGTTCTGAAATACAATATAACGCGTGATGCAAGTACACTCAGTAAAATAAGTGAGAGATTACAAGAGAATCTCATGAAAGAGAAAGCATTTATTTCTTCTTTTATTACCAGATTACAACAGGTTAAATCAATGGCTTGAAGTCATCTAATACTAGACAAAAAATCCCCTTTGCTTGTTAGAAAGCAAAGGGGATTGCTGTGTCATTAAATTACTTCTGCTCTGGTTTCGGGTCCAGAATGGCATAACTGCCTAGCGTGGCTAATTGTGCTGTATTCAGAAGCGCTTCATCCACTGCAGCGAGGGCTTCACCGGCAGCTGTCATCAGCTCATCAGAGTCAACAGGTGAGGCGAAACGGAGAATGACCCGGTTCTCTCCTTTTTTGAGTTCACTCTCAGCCTTGGTTTTGTACTCATTAATGGACGCGACTTCGAGATCATTCTGTACATAATAATCATTGGCATCGCTCTCGCCATTAAACAACGCGAGCTCGGAATCAAGCCAATAATCTTGATCCGCTATCGTTTTCTGACTTGCAGCAGTCTCATCATTGGCATTGTACAGGAAATACGGGATGCCGGAGTTCGTCAGGTTGTTGGTGGCATCTACATGGAACCATTCGTTCCCGATTTTGACCTTGTTCCATGCATGTGGGACGCCGCTGGAAGCGCCCGTTACAACGATGCTTTCCAATCCCGAGAGATCGGAGAGCAATTTGTAAACGGAAGCATAGCTGGCACATACCCCGACACCTTTGACCAGAATACCGTATGTGGTAAACGAGTCATTGAACTGCGAATCGACATTTTTGAAGTTGTTTTGCTCCGCATTTTCCAGCGCTGCATCATCATACTTTGCGTTATCGTTCAGATAATCGTAGATGGCTTTTCGTTTCTCGTCTTCGTTCATGCCGTCTTTGATAATAGAAGCCACGACTTCGTTCGCTTTAGCAATAATCTCATCTTGCTTCTTCTGGATACCACTAGCCGATTCATTATAATGAATCGAAAGGGTAAGCGTACCATAGTTATATTCAAAACCTTCCACACCAAGAATCAATGGATTCTGGTACATCACTTTCAGGACAACATCCGAGAGTGTCGTAAAATTTTGAGCTTCGGGAAAAGCTTTTAACGAAATTTTATCTTGTGCTGCAATCATATTTTTGGCTAAAACTTCTTCCAATGCGGAATCTGCATTGATCATTGCATCGCCTGTAGCAGGCTGTGGCACGGTTTCCTGATTACCCTGTTCTACATTTTGCTGTGTATTGGATTTCTGCTCATCTACCAGGTTGTCTTCTACAGCTTCTGGAGCTGGAGCAGGTGTTTCATTGGAAGCTTCTTCAGAAGCCATATCTGAAGAATTATCAGAAGTATCATCGGAAGCCTCAGTAGATAGAGGATCAGTTGCATCTTCTGAAGTCTCAGTATCGGTTGTGGACTCTGTAGTTGGAGTTTCCGAAGCCGGTGCTTCTTCTGTTTCTGTTGCAGACTCAGGTGCATCATGATTGTTGATGATTGTTGGCACATCAGGTGCAGGAACGTAAGGTGTGTCATTCTTCGGTTCCACCAGTCCGTTGCTGGAATCGGCTACGGTTTGCTGAGAAAGTCTGTCCAGGCCTGCTTGAGTTACATTCTCTACGCGTACGTAACTTTTCAGAGCTGTTCCTTTAATATGAAAAGGAATATTCGTTTCATTGAACTCTGAAATCTCTACGCTTTTGGTATCATAGACAATGGTTTCACGGGCTAGAGATCCGTCATTGTACTCAACTGTTGCTTTCTGAGGAAGTACATCTATATTCTTTAATTTCTCCCTATACAATTGTTCTTTCAGAGATGTTGGCAACTGGGAAGCAAGCGGAGCTGTAGGGACACCTCTACTAAAATTGGATTCTTTGCCTCCACCGATTGCAGTAACGTAATATTCTCCTCGTAAACCATGGTTCTGATGAGTAGTTATCAGTTCATCATAAGTGCCGAGCCCGCCTCTTCCATCTTTCATAAAATCATTGAAAGACGTTTCTGTCGTTACCGCAATATCTAAAGGCAGACTATTACTGAAAGCGTCCTCTGCGCCAGTTAGAGGTACATTTGTATCGAAATTGGTTAGGTCAGAACGTTCATAAATTTTATATTCGGTTGCACCCTCAACCTTGTCCCAGACTAACTTTAACCGTCTGTCTTTATCAATCTCGTATCTTAGGTTGGGCACAGGCAACTCCGATTTCACTGTAAACGGAATAATGATGGGTTGATCGAGCAGGGTTAGCTTCTCGGCATCTGGATCATAATTCAGACGAATGTAATAAATGGGGGCACCGCCCCAAGAGCCTTGATCCTTGTTCTTCATGGAATCTGAGGTTAAAACGCCCCACCCAAGAGGCCTAATAGAAACGTTGTTGCCATTGGTATCGCGAAGGGCATGTACATCGCTTGCTTTGAGTGCTTTAATATCGGTATGTACACTTATAATGTCAATAGCTGACAGGTTATTCTTCCGTAAATCTGCTTTAAACTTGAACGTAAATTCTTCATCCTGAGCTACGTTGTACATCGGCATGATCGCTTGTTCCGATTCAGAGCCGTATTTCTGCTTCAAACTTAAAATGGTAGAACCTTCTACTATTTCTGTTGGATTATTCTCGGACGGACTGCTTTCCTGCTCAGTGCTCTGGCATCCAGCCAGTAACAGGGTGAGCGCAAACATAATGAAAAATAGACGTTTCATGATACACCGCTTTCTTGTTTTTCTGAGTTGCTCTAATGGCTACGTTCTACACACCGAAAGATTATCAAATATGGTTAAAACCCATACTCGAACCTCTTAACAGCCAAACCTCCTATTAATTTCCTAATATCCTTTGCTAGTTTATGGTCATATTGACGCATTGTCAAGGTGAGAGGGTAGGTTTTAAGACCTGTAGAACAATAGAACAGTTGTAATTCCGTAGCGGGGGGACCATGTTAAAATACAAGAGTTACTACATATTTATATATAATAGAAGAATAATTGAAATTGCGAGTGCGGTATACCGAGTGGAAAACGAACGAATTGCAGAGTATTGGATTCAGATCGACAGGATGGGCATCGAGAAACAATTGGAACGTAATCGGAGCTGAGTTTCTCAGCTCTTTTTTAGTTTTCAGTTCTTTGTAAGCGTTCCCGTGTTATAATGGACAAAGTTGTATACAAGTTACCTAAAACGTTTTCTGTCTTTTAACTCCATAATCTGAAAGTGAGGTTCAGTGATGATTAAAGCAACGGAAGATAGTCAATATGTTGAACTAACAAGCCCGACAAGTTTACCGAAGGCATCCGGATTCCTTTGGAATGAAAAGATGATGATTCATGTGAATTGTCGGGGGTACGCGGTGGCCCAATTCATGCAGCCCGAACCTGCCAAATACTCGTATGCGCCCAACCTCGAGGCCAAGACGTTTATGCAGCCGGAGCAGCCATACTATGTCCACCATCCGGGACGGTTTGTCTACATTAAAGATGAAATAAGTGGCGAAATTTTCTCAGCCCCGTATGAACCGGTTCGCAAGCAGGCGGATAGCTATACGTTCGCTGTCGGTAAACACGATATTCACTGGAAAGTGATTCAGGACGACATTTGCATTGAGATGTCCCTGCGCCTGCCGAAGGAAGATGTCATGGAGCTATGGCGTGTGAAGGTAACCAATCTGTCTTCGAGAAAACGCAAGCTAAGTATCTACCCGTATTATACGGTTGGCTATATGTCCTGGATGAACCAATCCGGTACATATGTGGAAGATTTGCAGGGCATTGTCTGCTCGGCGGTTACTCCGTATCAGAAATATCAGGATTATAGCAAAATCAAAAATTACAGCGACAAAACCTATCTGCTTGCAGATCACCAACCGACCGGCTGGGAAGTAAATCATGAGACTTTTGAAGGCGAAGGTGGACTACATAATCCTTCGGCCCTGCAGTCGGAGACATTGGCTGGTGGAGATGCACGGTACGAGACACCTGTAGCTGTATTGCAATATAGAGTCGAACTGGAAGCAGGAGCGGAGCAGACGTATCGATTCATCTTTGGTCCGGCTCATGATGAGACAGAGATTGAGGGCATTCGTCAGCATTATTTTGTGAAGCAGAATAAGGATGGACAGGATGGTTTCGTCGCAGCCGAACAGGAGTATGCTGAGTATATTGCGGAAGGGCAAGGGAACATCCAGATTGAGACACCGGACAGCTGGTTAGATAATGTGGTGAATCACTGGCTGCCTCGCCAGATGTACTATCATGGCAAAACCAACCGTCTGACAACCGATCCGCAGACGCGGAATTATTTGCAAGATAACATGGGTATGAGCTACATTCAGCCGCAGATTGCACGAGCTGCGTTCTTGACAGCCTTGTCTCAACAGCATATAAGCGGCACGATGCCAGACGGCATTATTTTGCACCCGGACGCAGAACTGAAATATATTAACCAGGTTCCTCATACCGATCACTGCATCTGGCTTCCGGTCTGTATGAAGACCTATTTGGATGAAACGAATGATTATAGCATTTTGGAGGAACAGGTTGCTTTTACAGACAGTGAACAGAAGGTTACCGTACTGGAACATATGAATCTTGCGATGCGCTGGTTGATCCATGAGCGTGATGCGCGTGGGTTGAACTATATCAATCAGGGTGACTGGTGTGATCCGATGAACATGGTGGGGTACAAAGGCAAAGGCGTATCCGGCTGGTTAACCATTGCGTCGGCATATGCGTTCAATGTGTGGGCAGATATTGGTGAACAGGCAGGGCATGGCGAGGTTGTAGCGGAATTCCGTCAGGAAGCCACTCAGACCAATGCGGTAGCCAATGAGTATCTGTGGGATGGGGACTGGTATGCCCGCGGAATTACGGATGATAACGTAGTGTTTGGTGTAAGCAAAGACGTGGAAGGGCGCATCTATATCAATCCTCAGAGCTGGGCACTTATGAGCGGTGCTGCGGATCAGGAGAAACAGGAGAAGTTAATCCGTGCCGTAGAGGAGCAATTGGAGACGCCGTATGGTGTCGAAAAGCTTGCGCCGTCCTTTACAGCGATGCGGGAGGATGTGGGCCGTGTTACGCAGAAACATCCGGGAAGTGCGGAGAACGGTGCCGTGTACAATCATGCGGCGGCGTTCTATATTTATGCGTTGTACTTGGTGGGCGAGAAGGAGAAGGCGTATCGTTTGCTGCGTAAAATGATTCCGGGCCCTGATGGCGAGGATATTCTCCAACGTGGGCAATTACCTGTATTTATCCCGAATTATTATCGCGGAGCCTATCGTCAATTCCCACGTACAGCTGGGCGCTCCAGTCATCTGTTCAACACCGGCACGGTGCCGTGGGTATATCGTTGTCTGATCGACGGATTGTTTGGCTTGCAGGGTCACGCGCAAGGGCTTCAGGTTCGTCCGCAGTTGCCAGAAGATTGGAACGAGGCATCGGTTACGCGGTTGTTCCGCGGAGCTGAGCTGCATGTAAACATGAAAAAGGATGCAACTGTCCAGACGATTGAAGTGCATGTTGACGGTCAACTAATTGAAGGCGACATTATCAAGAATATACAGGCCGGCGTGAAATATGAGGTGCTGGTGAAGCTGCCTTTGTAGAAAGAGTACGGAGTAGCCGATAATCGGTGTGAAGAGTTTTAACAATAATGAAGACAAATTAAAAACTGCCTTTCCTTTAGAGGAGGAGGGCAGTTTTTGCTTTCAAGATGTTGTTTTGAATTAATTAGTTTGTCAGACTGAATATGATGAAAGAATCCACAAGCTAAGCTTGATTAGCAAACACTCTATTCTTTGACTCTGTACCAATAGCTATAGATTTCGGAATAACCCAGCTTCGCGTAGAGCTTTAACGCAGGTACATTATTCGCAACGACTTGCAGATAACTAGACGTAGCGCCATTCCTTTTTGCCCAATGCAGGAGATGCAGGATCATCTGTTCAGCAAGTCCCTGATTCCGGAAGTTAGCGTCTGTAATGATATCATACAATCCAATATAGCCACGTTCGATTACACCGAACCCACACGCGACGACTTGCCCGTCAATTAACAGCGAGATGAAACCTACCTTTGTCCGGATATTGTCCAACATTAATTTGGTCGTTTCCCGTTGCAGATCATTCACCTGATTCAATCGGCAAAAGTGATCCAGCCAAGCTGTGGTCAACTGTTCGTCGATCTGTACAGCTTGGTGCACAGGCTCTTTGATCTCTTCCAGACTCCGAGTCTGGATACGGGTCAGATCGACAACGCCATACCCTTTGTCTTGCAAAAGTTGGTCGAGATGATCCGGCTGAATAAACGGTGTGATCTTAAATATGGTATTTAACTGATTGGAGGCATAGATGCGCTCACATTCCTCAATCTTCTTATGCACATCTAAAGTGGAGTAATGGATAGGTTGAACGGAGTTGGCTCGTTTGGTATATCCTTTGGCAAAACGGAGTACCCAACCGTCATAAAGTAAAGTAGATAAGGGTTGCCAGTGGTTAAGCGATATTTCTTCAATGGTTTTGTGTTCTGTATCTATTGTATGCGTCATATCCAACCTCCGATTTTATAATTAAATAATAATACATAATTATGTATAAAAATACAATGCAAACATATATATCGCCGAACAGTATGCATTATAGCCGGAGATGGTATACAATTTGATTTGGTTGAATAACTTCAGAAGCGGAGAGCGTTATGTTAACTATAGAATTAAATAATCACAGCATTAACTGTCATATCCAATACGGCAAACGCAAGAAAGTGTCCATCACGATGGACTTGCCTTATATGGTAACAATCAAAGCACCCAATGGTACCAGTGAAGACATGATCCGGCAACTTGTAGAGCAGCACGGGGATGTAATTTTGAAGAAATCCGCACTGATGCAGCGGGCGCTTGACGGTCCTCAAGCCAAGGAATACGAAGATGAGGGCAAAGGGAAGTTTCTGCTTTTTGGCAAGGAACATGCACTGCATGAATTAATTCCTGTGGAGGGGCTTACAGAAGAGGAGCTGCGAGCGAATCTGAAGAAGTTTTATTTTGCCGAGTGTAAACGCATGATTGGGGAGCGCATCGGACGCTATCAGCAAGAGTTGAAGGTGAAGCCGAAGTCAGTTGAGATCGTAGATTCTCCCACCAAGTGGGGCAGTTGTAGCTGGGACAAAAAGCTGACGTTCAATTATCGCCTGGCGATGGCGCCACTGGAAGTGATGGATTATGTCATCATTCATGAACTTTGCCATATTCACCACATGAATCATGATCGCTCTTTCTGGCGGCGGATCGGTAGCATCATGCCGGATTACAAAACAAAAGAAGATTACCTGATGCGAAATGGTCGGGCTATGACACTATAATTCCAGACCCAAGTTTGTACTTGATACGATAGATCCCTCCATTATAATTCGTAAAATCCGCGATGGTCCCACTGTTTGCAGTGAGCGACTTCGCGGATTTTTTGTTATGTCTGGATCAGGAGTGGGTTACTTGAACGCCGTATTGTGTGAAAAAATGAGTAACCGCATCCATGTTCATTCGATCATCAAACAGATGCTCAGGATAATAGATGCCTGGAGCCATAGGTTTGTCCATTGGCATCATCAGTATCTTCTCGGCTTGCACCGCAGCGCCGAGTGCAGTCATGTGGGTCTGACCGAGTGGGTCAGAGACCGTCATCGTTCGTTCAACCTGATTACCTTTCGCATCCAGCCCTTTCAATTGAATGACCAGATGATGTGCACTCCCGGTTCCCGGATTATAGAGCAATTTCCGCCGGAATGGCTGAAAACGTTCACCACTGATCATCTTCCATACTCCGGTTTTGACCAATCCGGCGAGTGCATAGGTAGATACCTTACTATCGAATGAGATACGGAAACTGGCGGAATCGATATGGCTGGTATGAGGCAAAGTGACGTGATCGGGTGTGTCCAGTCTGTAACATGGGGTCGTATACCCGTTCGGGAAATGAACTTTGATCGGATCTGTCATGGGGTAGACGAGTCGGTTCGTGTTGGATTCGGTGACCTGAAAAGGAATACTCATCCGGTCCATGAAGGCTGCCGAATCAGGGCCGGCCTTATCCCGCAGCGACCATAGGGCATGAATGTTTAGTTCGACATGTTGCAGAGAGTTAGAAAGTATCATGGCAAAAAGTGACGCCGTTCCTGCCATCCATCCAGAGGACAGCACTACCGGAGAATGAAGCTCTTCCTGCTCTACTGTACGGATCGCTTGATTGAACACCTCAGTCCAGCGTGTTACATCGATAAGTGGAATTTTTCTCCGCACTGCCGATACCAGTAGCCGATCATCCAGATCGTTCACTGCATTAATGATTAACGATATATTCTCTCCTGCGTGAATCAGTGGATCGTCTGCATTGGTATCAACAACAACCGTTTGGACACGATTGGATGGAAAAGGTGCTGCTTTACCTGCAGAACGGCCTCCCAGTAACAATTCCAGATCAGGATGCCTGTCATGCAAAATGCGGGCAAGCTGTGCACCTACAGCACCATAGCCTCCTGCGATGAGAACTCTTTTTCTATTCATTCTATATACCTCCGTTGATATGTTTATGTACTTATATGTTTAAACTATTGAACATATAGAGGTGAAGAAAAGGAATGCAGTACACCAGCGCGGTATGCGCTAGCTCTGACATTCCACTTCCACGAGATGAACGAGCTGTTTGATTAATTCGATCGCATCGTTGAACTCCAGCTTGTAATACATCTCCGTACCTTTCTTCTGAACCGATAACAGCCCGGATTGACGCAATATTTTCAAGTGATGAGAGACCGTAGGGCGTGACATGGGGACATGCTCTGCAATCTGCGATACGTTCATGCTCTCTTGATCAATGAGCAGCGATATGATTCGCTGGCGAACGGGATCTCCCAAACCTTGAAGATAAGGACTTAGATTCTCGAAAATATCAATAACTTTTTGGTTACCCATCGATTCGTTCATGGCTCACTCCGTTATAATGTTTAATTGTTTAAACGTATTATAAAGCTTAGTTCACTTAAAAATCAAATTTAACATTCCAAGTTGCAGGAAAATAGCTGTTCCGTTTGTCCATTTGAAGTACAATATAAGCAAATATGCCCGTACCACGAATCCATTGATGTATCCGTGGTGGAAGGAGTCCAAGATGGCTGAGAGTAACCATTATTCGGTGCTGGTAGATGAATATATCTCGGAGTTTGCACCTGATGTACAGGTGAGATTACAGGCAATAAGACAGATTATTCGTGAAGCGGCTCCGAACGCCGAAGAGAAAATCAGTTACAAGATGCCTACGTATGCACAGCATGGGAATTTGGTTCATTTTGCCGCTTACCAGCATCATATTGGGTTTTACCCTGCTCCCAGGGGAATTCAAGCTTTCCAGGAGGAACTCTCCAAGTACAAAGGGGCTAAGGGATCTGTCCAGTTTCCGCTGGACCAGCCATTGCCGGAGGATCTGATCCGCCGGATTGTGGAGTTTCGGGTGAAAGAAAATGTGGAAAAAGCTCGGGAGAAGAAGCAGAAGAAGTAGTAAATGGTAAAAACCTGTTAGTCTACTGAAGGGGAAGTACAGATGAACAAAGCACTAATCGTGTTGGATGTGCAGTATGGGATCAAGTCATTGAAGGATTTCACAGTTCAGTTGGGCAAGATTGAAGCGGTTATCGCTGATTTTGAACAGCAACATGAGCCAATCATATACATGAAACATGTAGATTACGATCAGGAGGGTTCTTCACTGTTCTATAAAAATGTTGAGAACCTGGAAATTATAATGGGTACCGGTCAGTATCCTGTTATGGAGAAAAGCAAACCAAGTGCCTTCAGCAATCCGGAGCTAAGAACTTGGCTACATGAGCATCAGGTAGAACATGTATTTATTGTTGGATTCAACATGGAATATTGTTGTCTGTTTACGGCAATTACTGCGGAACACGAAGGGTTTAAGGTAACCTTGATTGAGGACGCAACAGGTTCGGTGAACACAGCGGAGACGTATGAGATGCCGGGTCTGGACATTCAGGATTTTGTCGGTTCGATTTTGAATTGGTCGAATTGTATTGAAGTTTTATATGTGGATGAGTATAAAGAAATGTATCGTATCTAGCGTGGTTTACATGTGACGCCTGAGATTTGAGTATGGTATAATAAGAGCAGATTAGACGTAAAATGCAAAGAGAGCCGTGCTGGTAACACGACTCCTCCGAGCAATAGCCGCTTTTAAGGGCGGTGGGCTTCGGTAACATAAGGGCACGATGAAATAGACCGCATTCCTTTGCTACGGGGGCGGTCTATTTGCGTTTATCGGACAGAATGGCAACGATGAGCGTACCAAAGGTAAGCATCAGCAAGATTGCTTCAAAAACTGTCACAGGGCATCCCTCCCTTCATGGCGAGGTAGCCGACCGACCCTTTAAGCCTATTCTATTGCTTTGTTGATTATAGCATATTTTGTAAGAAGCCAGTTGTTAGAAGCTGTTTATATGTAATTCGTTCATTAGCTGAAGAGCATCCCGAAACCCTTGTAAATAAATCTCTCTTTCCAGAAGTGTTTGCATAGAGAGTTGAGTATCTTCATATAGAAAAAGGGTTTGATTCAGTTGCTCCGGTAAAGCTTGGCGAATATTCTGAAAGTATTGATCAGATTCTTTAGATAGTTGGGTATAATCAGGCTGCGTGTGAGACAAATTGTTGTATAATAACTCTAAGCGCGTTCGGATTAACGGTTCTGCTAAAGATTCCAAGGATTCTTTCACTATATACACCTCTTTTTGAGTATTTGTAGATATTAAGTTTCCATTCGAACACTACAGTGTGCATTATGTTTATTTGAATATACAACTTGTAGTGTGCTTTGTCAACATCACAGTGTGCATTTTAGTTTGGAGGAGAATTCGTATGATCAAGGTTCATTTATCTCGTATTATGGGTGAGAAAAGAATTAATATTGCTGATTTATCCCGACTAACCGGATTACATAGAAATGGGATTGCCAAATTATATAATGAAGAAACCGATGGTGTGAAGTTCGATACGCTGAATCGAATATGTGAGGCTTTGGATTGTGACATCCAGGATATCATTGAGTTTATCAAGGACGAGAAGTGATCTTCAACATTTAGCTAAGGCCCTATACTTTTAAAAAATTGGACATATAGACCGTTACCTTATCGAAGGGACGGTCTTTTTCTGTTTGTATACACATACTGAGCTGCACCGATCGCAAGCGTTACTCCTTTTCAGCGATTTTTCAGCCAGAGCCATTATAATACTCACGGAATCCTGTAATCGAAAAGGAGTTTTTGCATGTCTAAGGTGCTGCATAAGTCGTTTTATCTCATTTTGCTCGTGTTTGTTGCGGTGTTTATTGCTTCGTCCTTGTTGGTTCGGGCACAGTACAACTACGCCTTGTATGGGGACAATCCCATTTTGGGCATGCAGCAGTGGAGTATTTTTCTCCCGGTCATTCTTTTGCTTCTTGGTTCAGGTGTTGGGTTATATGCTCTATGTCTGAAGCTGAACAAATACAGTCCGAAGGTTGTCATTCCGATTGTGCTGCTAAGTTCTTTGGCCATTCAGATCATCGTCATTTTCGTATTTCCGAGAGTGCCCACCGATGATTCACAGACCGTTCTCTCACTCGCCATGAACATGCTGTATGACCAAGACTACTCGTCGTTTGAAACGGGTGGTTATCTGCACATGTTCCCGTTTAACTACTCGATCGTGTTGTACCTGAAGACATTGCTGTACCTGTTCCCGGACAACTATCTGGTCATCAAACTATTTAATATTTTGTTTTCAACGTTAACAACGTTCATGATTTATCTTATCTACAAACAAGTGAACGACAGATCCACAGAATGTGATTACGGTGTGTTGATCTTTGCAGCAACCTACCTGCCGTCCCTGTTCCTGAACAACCTGATCTATAACGATGTGATTGCCACAGCTTTTCTGACATCTTGTTTATACTTTGTTATTCGTTTTGTACGTGAAAAGTCTTGGAAAACAATTGTGATTGCCGCCGTTTTTCTCGCGTTGGGCAATTACTTCCGAAGCATTGGCGTGATCGTGCTGATCGCTGCCATCATATATATTTTGCTGAATATGCGGAGCATCGGAGTGAAGAAAGTTGTCATTTCCATCGGTGTGCTGGGTATGTTGTTTAATGTACCAACCTGGACTCAAAATGCGGTTCTTCAATCCTCCGGTGTTGTGAGCGAACCTGTCGGAGAGAATGCTGCACCGGTCTATATGTGGCTGAATATGGCCATTAATCTGGAGCGTTTTGGCTTCTGGGACAATATGGAGAGTTATCAGATCTATCAGAGGCAGGCCAACTACAATAAGGCTGAGAGCGCAGCATTGTTCAAACAAGAGATCAGCAACAAGCTGTCTGAAGCAAGTGCAAGTGACTTGGTGCAGATGTATTACAAAAAGATTATATGGACCTGGACCGAAGGAACGTACCAAATGGACCGATACGGAATCGGCAATGAAAGTTCCATGGGTGCCGGAAGAGGAAGGGGAGGCGGAATCGCAGGCTCCTACAGTTACACCAATGCGATAACAGAACTGTTACAAGGGGATTCGGCTTATCGGACAGGTTTGCTCTCAATCGTATATGTGATGAATTTCTTGATGTACTGTTTTATTTTCATCCGGTTGGTCGGTGGAATTCGTCGTAAACGATATGATGAAGTCTCCTTGATCCTGGTCATTCTCGGATTCATCGGATTTTATATTCTGTGGGAGATTAAGTCCAGATACATCTACCCTGTATATCCGTTGTTGGTTGTGCTGTCCTATATGGGTTTCAAAGATACGTATGACTTCATATTCCATCGTAAAGGTACCTTGGAGAAATATTCCCTGAGAAAAAGGTGATCATATGCGAAAAAATAAATATTTCACATCGGTTACAATACTCCTTTTGCTGGGGTGCTCGGTTATGCTTACGGCCTGTGATGTGATAACCGCCCAGAATATTACCAAGACCAGTTCTGTGCAAGGGATGAACGGTGGCGCTATGCCGAATGGTGGTGGCCTGGGCATGAATGGAGGAACACCGAGAGGTGGAAGGGGCACCCCGGACATGAATGATCGAACAGGCAGTCCTGGCATGACGCAGGGGATGATGAATGCCGACATTACTGGTAGAGTCATCTCCGTGAATGGAAACACAGTTACGCTGGCGTTACTTGAGGTGCAGGATAGCTCATCTCCAAGCATGGAGTGGAGGGATACCGGAATGGAGATGAGATTGAATATAGGTGATGATGTTGTTATCACTGAAGGTATGGGGACGCCGGGCTCGGGCAATTCCAGCTCACGTGCGAATTCGTCCATTCAAGTGTCTGATCTCCAAAAAGAAAACATCGTGATGGTGTGGTATAAGGACAACACCGAGACGGTGGACAAGGTGATGGTTGTCCAGTAAAAAATGATGGGATTATCGTCATTTTGTAATTGCTTACATTTGGCATATCGGCTATTATGGTAACAACTGGTTTTTTGAAGGGAGTGAGCGTCATGAAACGACGGTCTAAGATAGTATGTTCTATCACTACAATGAAGGTAAGCATAAACTGAATAATTCCGGCAGATCATTCAGATACAGTGTGGGACACATCCAGTTTCCCAGTCCGATCTGAGATCTGCTGATATATAGGGATATAACTGCTCATTTTTTCTGGCGTATGCGAGTTTTATTTGCTTGTGCAAATTTCTCATACACTCAGAATTTTTAAAAGCCGCAGGCATAGCCTGCGGCTTTTTGCGCGCAAAAATAGGCATTCGGTGGTTACAAGCAATGCACCTAAAACGATCAAAAAGGAGAAATGTCCATGTTAAAATTAAAATATTTATTCCAAAATAAAGACCTTGCCGAGATGATTCTAAAGAATTGGAGTTATGATCCTGAGTCGCTGGATATGTTTCAGTATTATCGCATATCCTCCAATGCCGTGTATCCGTTCAGAGATCAGGGGGAAGTGAGATTGCTTCGTTTTGCCCCGGTAGAGGAAAAAAATCAAATCAACCTCAACGCTGAACTGGAGTTCCTCCGCTATCTTCGAAAAAATCATTATGGAGCCATGGAGTCTGTACCTTCTCATTCAGGGACAGAACTCCTAGAGGCTCACACCCCATGGGGAACGTACTATGCTTCCGTATTCAAGCGAGTCCCCGGATCGCAGTTAGGAAGCATTGATTTGAATGACTCCATCCTGTACAGCTATGGTCAGGCGTTAGGTGAGCTACATCATCTATCGCGCGCATTCATGCCTGAGCAAAAGGAGAAACGCTGGACCTATACAGATGTTTTGAATTGGATGCAGGAGATCCTGAAGGGTTTTCCTGGTGAAAGGGCTGCTCTGAACGAGGTGGAGTTTCTCCGAACGTATTTTGCGACTTTACCGATGACCCAGCAAAATTTCGGTCTCATCCACTACGATTTTGAACTGGACAATGTTTTCTATGACGAAGGTAGCCAGTCTTGTTATGCCATTGATTTTGATGATTCGATGTATCACTGGTACGCAATGGACGTGGAACAGAGTCTGGATAGTTTACGTGAGGAGATCGAGTCTGAACAATGGGAGCAGAAGAAACAATTGTTCCTGAACGGGTATTGGTCCAAGGCGGGAGAACGTTATGATCTGGAGAGTATGTTCCCCGCTTGTCGCCGTTTTGCCAACTTGCACGGTTATGTGCGTATGCTTCGATCTGTTGCAGAGCAGTGGTCACATGAGCCGGAGTGGATGAGCGGGCTAAGAGCGAGGTTAACGAGGATAATGACAGAAAAGGCAGAGCAATTCGGTTATCCGATTTAATTTCTAGTGCAGACCGACGCTTCTCCAATTCCATAAAAATATGTCATGTTCACACCAGCATAATATGTTTCGAGAGAAAAAAACCAGCTGGGAATTCAATGTAGAATTCCTAAGCTGGTTTTTACATGTTACTCGGTATAATCACTTATCGCAGTTCGCCCCGCCTCTACACTGATCCAGTAGGAATAATCTTCGCGCACGTCCACATAGAGGTTAAGTTCCTTCGCATCAAGGTTACTTACCGTTAGTTTGAAATTGCCATAGGCATCTGTTGTAACCTGCTGTGTCTGGATGTGCTCTACAGCAGGCGAAGGACCATGAATTTTGATCGGCATCGTCTGGTTGGCATACGCCGGGAACGTACCTTGAAGGACCAGCGTGTGATCGGCAGAGTATACTGCTTTCATGGTCTGATCCGGAAGTCCGCCGTTCTTTTCATTCTCGGTAGCTTCAGTGGCATTCTTCGGTCTGCTCCATAGTTCGAAGCCTTTTTCCTTCAGGTTCTGGAGAAAAACAACGGC
The DNA here is from genome assembly GCF_037981725.1 of Paenibacillus sp. FSL H3-0457. Lineage (NCBI taxonomy): Bacteria > Bacillati > Bacillota > Bacilli > Caryophanales > Paenibacillaceae > Paenibacillus > Paenibacillus sp. FSL H3-0457. The sequence continues at coordinate 982,806 of NZ_CP150283.1, forward strand.
CTCTGCCCGGGTCAAGGATTCTTGTCCCGCATAACCTTGCACCGTAGCTGCGGTTTTGCCTGAAGAGTATCCCATGTTCAGCAGATACCGGATGGCATCGTCATCCTGGGTATAATTTTTACCGCCAAGCCCCGCCACGATTACGGCTACTTCTGTTCGGTTCAAGGCATGATTGCGCAGCTTCGGATTCTGTTTGCTGGCATCCAGTTTCAGATTCAACGCGGAAGCATAGGTGTAGTAACGGTCACTCCAGATGTTTCCTTTGATAGCTTGTCCCTCTACAGCATCTATGCTCTGAATGACATGGGAATTCGCATACAGCTTGAACAACATGGAGAGGAATTCGGCTTCACTCACCTGATTGTTGGGTTTGAACGTTCCATCCTCGTATCCACTGACCATCTCCTGTTGGACGGCCCATTGAATGGCATCTTTCGCCCAATGTGTGCGGATATCAGTTAATTGGGGAATTCCCGTGACAGTAACAGAGACAACCGCTTCTTTCCCTTCAAAACGAATCCGAATTTCGGCTTTACCAGCCTGAAGTCCAATGATTTTTCCATCCTTGATGGCGATGCGGTCTGACGTCGTGTTGAAGGAAACGTTAGACTGTGGAACATAGGATGTTCCGTTATCATTCACGGCAGTGATTGAAGGCAGATCAATCTGTTCTCCTGTTCGGACTTTCAGGTTTGGTTGTCCTGGCGTTATGCGGGTAAGTGTTGTATCTTGAACACCGTCCACATGGAAGAAACGTGTGGAGTATGAGATTTCCGCTGCTGTACCGTTTTTCTTTTGCAGACCTGTAATTCGAATGTTGAACGTATCGCCATTTTTTAACAATTGCACATCGTCGGGACGGAATATGACGGCGTAACCATATCCATATCCACCTGTCTCTACATTGAAATAGGCTTGATTAAACCATTGTTTATCCGCAGGGTCCACGTTGTAATAACCGGTTGGAAAGCCACTGTTCTGATTCTTTGCATTAAAGGTCCATGTACGTTGATCGGAAGTCCGAGTCATCTCGATCTGTACCTCAGATAGTGATGGTTTCGCGAATACATCTGTATTCAGTTGAACAGACCAGGCCTGTGTACTGCCAAAAGCTTCGATTGGAAAAGCTCCCTGATTTGGGAACAGGCTGTAGTTGAACGAAGTTCCCCCAGTTCTGCTTTTATCAAATACCTGCATGGCACTATAGTACTGATCATATGTCTTGCCTGCTTCACTACGAGTGGCGAGTCCAAATCCGATTCGTTGCAGTTGTGGACTCAAAATCCAGCGCCGATGACCCAATCGATCAATATTGGAGGCATCTGAATCATTCATATAGGCTTGAATACTTTTTGTCAGGACGTTATTCTTGGCACTGCTGGTAACGTACAGATTGGAGCTGCTGGCAGACTTTGAACCGATGTCAAAGAAATCCTTTGGCATATCTCCTGGCTGTTTTGGATAATGGGACAGGTTTCCACCCGTGGAGACCACAACAGCCCCATGCTGGGCTTGGCGATTCAATGTCGGATCAAGGACAAGATCGCCCTGTAGCCCCGTGATAAAACGATAAAAGTTGGCTGCATTCAGCCCTTGTTCCAGATAGGCGTCACTTACCACACCAGCAGAGTAGGGAGCACTTGTCGAAGGTGTCTTTGTATACAGGGGAGAGGTATCATTGCCATTCATCCACTGATTCCACTTTTGAACGATCTCCTGCTGACTTCGCTCAGGTAACAAACTGTCGACCTGTTCCGCATGTGCCGCTTGAGCACCCCATAACAGAAACAGCAAACCTGCCAAGGGCAGAGTGAACAGTGAATGTATTTTATTTTTCCGGTAAACCATGTTTCCAACCCCTCTCATATCTGAACGTACGAAGAACATATGCATGTTCAGTATTATGGTATATTCATCGACATTACAGCTGGTTTTGCTTAGGACCAGGCATGAGAGCATAAGGCCGAGCATGTGAAGGAGGATGTTTAAATTAGGGAGTTGGTGGTTCATTTGTTAAAAAAAGAGCACAGGCCACCCCGCTGATTGGGGACAGCTTATGCTCTTTCTACATATGTATCTACTTTTTAGTCGAGACTCAGGTCGAAATCAGGCTCACACATATAATCTAATGGGTACAGATCATCTCTTGCCGAGATTAATGCACGGAAATGAAGATCCCTGATACCGTGCTCAGTTGCATTTTCATCTGAGCGATTGGAGACAAGTTCAGCTACCACAAAAACGTCTTCTGCGAGGTTACATTTAAAAAGGACATTTTTCGGATGAATGACTTCGTCCAGGTAACTGTACGTCATCACGTGAAATGTTTGTCCGCACCAGTTTGTCTTGATCACTTTATAGGACTTTGTGCGAACCAGATCCAGATAACGTTCCAGCTGGAACGTATGCTCAAATTGCGTAATATAACCTTTTTTATCTACATCAATGGTAAATTCGACATCATAGCTCTCATGCATTTCATCTTTATAAGTTCCGTTCATAACCTTCATGGCCTCAAAGTGTGATCCGAATTCCGGATCTTCCACATAGGGAATGGTAACGAGTTCGGGGTCAACATATTCTGTGATCTTACTGTTACTGGAAGGTGGGGTGTAATACTTCGATGGCTGAAGATCAATCGATCCAATCATGCTTCCTGGGAAACCGGGGCTGCAAGTTATTCGCATATTCATCTCCTTAGTTGTTGGTCAGTAGTTAGACGAACGACTAGGGAGAAAGTTGCACCAGAATAAGGAAATGAAGGACGGGAAGAACCCAGTATGTCTATCTCCCAACATCGAGCATCAACGAGTGGTAAGTAAGTTTTCTTCTCATATGCAGGAGTACTGGCACTATTTCCAATCTACCTACTCTTTTGATACAGTAACTGTAGGACATATCGGAGGTATATATCATGTATGGGACAATGTTTTCATGAATGGGTCATGGAGAACCGTGCCCCATATCGCTCTCGGAGAGGAGTCCATCTAATGAATGTGAATGAACATGTGATCGAACAACAGTCTCTTACCTTTGTGGGCATCAAACGAACGTTCTCTTGTGTGGATGGTGAGAATTTAATAGAAATTCCTAAGATGTGGCAGGATGCTTTGGCAGACGGCATTGAGGAACGTTTAAACGGGTTCAATAACGGAGCTATTCCCGGTCTGGTGGGCATCTGTGTAGATCAGAGAGAGCTGAAGGATAATCAAATGGAGTATTGGATTGCTACCTCTTACTCAGGTGAAGTGCCTGAAGGTTTGGTGTCCATCGAACTTCCTGCGTCCCATTGGGTCGTATTTGAAGCTGATGAACTAGAGCCGGAAGCGATACAACGGTTGTGGCACTATATTATGACAGAGTGGTTTCCTTCCACTTCATATCAGCATGCAGGGATTCCAGAACTTGAAGTGTACAAAGGTGATGGCACACCTCCCCAAGTCTGGATACCTGTAAAATCTGTGTGAGCAAAATTGAATTAGGAGGTCTGCGATGTTATCCAATAAAGTGATTGATCATTGCCAGGAGCAAGGCTGGTGGCATGAAGATGTTCCAGCAGCCTACGAAGAAGCATTGCAAAAGCTGGAGATCGATCTTCAATCGGATTTTGCACAATTTTATCTACATGCAGAGGATGGACCAACTTTTTACAGCAGGCATCAGGAGTTGTATCAGATCTGCTGGTTTATGGAGAATACCGTATATATGGAAGACATGAATGTAGCACAGCTTACACTGGGACTTCCCGAGGCGTATATTCCACTGGACAGTTTTGAAGGTGAAGGTGGATTTTTCTACAACCGTCAGACGGGAGAAGTGGTACTGGTGGAACTGGGTGAATCGATTGAACGGTTTCTTAATGGCGAGAGTGAGCCGCAGTGGGCTGATTTCAATGCTTTTCTGGAGTGGTATTTCGTTCTGGAGGAGGAGACGGTGCAATGAAAGATCTGACACCGGAACATGCCGAACTGGAGCGACAAATTGTAGAAACGGTAGAAGCCGGTAATGTGCTGGATGAGACGCAACAACATGAACAAGCACTTATCTATTATGATCAGGCATGGGGCATGTTGCCCGAGCCGAAGATGGAATGGGAGATTGCAAGCTGGATCGCATCCTGTCATGCGAATGCACATATCGATCTGAAGCAGTATGGACTGGCGAAGCCGTGGGCTGAGATATCGTTAAGTACGCGGAGTTCGGATAGAAGTACGAGTCCGTTGATCGATCTCGGCATGATCTGCATGAGACTTGAACAGCATGACGAGGCGTATTCGTATTTGCATCAGGCGTATGAGTTCGGCAGAGAGCGTGCATTTCAGGGAAGTCCGAGGGACGTGTTGAGTTATTACATTGAAGAGCGGGCTAAGCGTAACTAGAATGATTCCGACCAGACCATGAAACAAAAAGGGTACCCCGGTTTGGCCAAAACATGACCACGGGAGTACCCTTTCGAGTTGAATATTCGTTTATTACAGGATGTTTGACTTCATTTAATCCGAAATGTTACGCGTATAGTATTCAATAATATCCTTACGACGGATAATACCGAGGAAGACACGATCGACATCCACCACGGGCACAAAATTTTGGTCTGCTGCAAGTGTCAGCATATCCTCCATTTCAGCCTCAATGAATACACATTCATTATATACCCGATTGTTAATCTCATGGACCTGAACCTGATCCATCGTATCAAAAGTCAATCCGGGTGTATTTCGCATTTTCCATAACAAATCGCCTTCGGACAGGGTAGCAACATATTTTCCATCCTGGTCAATCACGGGAACGGCGGTGTAGTGTTGCGATTCCAATTGCTCAATAGCATCTTTCATGGAAGCGGTAGACTTGATATAGGCCACTTCGGCTTTGGGGAGTAAAAAATAGCTGATTTCCATCATCGGGCTCCTTTTCAGCCTTTTGCATAGCAAAAAAGCTTTAGTATGTAATCTCACTCTCCTTATTTAAACATATTATGTGAGCTTTCGGCTATTTTTAATGATAAATTCGTCAGATTTGTTTCATTGTTTAAATGGCTCTGGAAATCTATAGTGTATATTAGAGGTGATGTAACCATGAAATCCAAACGTAAATTAATGTACGGACTGCTGCCCATCTTGTTTGCAGGTGGAATCGGAATGTATCTATACATGCAAAATAACAAAGAAGCAGAAGCCAAGCCCCAGACCACCGTGAATCAGTACATAGAGCATCTGCAGAAAAAAGAGTTTGACCAGCTGTATACGTTGATGACGCCTGCTTCGCTACAAGACTCGGGCATGAACAAGGAACAATTTGTCGATAAATACAATGCGATCTATTCGGGCATGGAAGTATCCACCGTCAAGGCGGAGGTTAAGCCTGTGGATGTTGCTGAAACGGCGTCTGATGACGGTAAGACAGCTGCAGAGAATAAAGACGCGGATACGTATGAAGTGGACTATGATCTGCAACTGACAACCTTTTTGGGAGAAGTTAGTGAGACACATACACTGAAACTGGTCCGGCAGGAGCTTGAGGACGGCGACAAAAACTGGCAAATTAACTGGCAGCCTTCACTGATCCTGGATGACATGGTTAAGGGCAGTAAGGTACGAGTGAGGACACTGTTCCCGGATCGTGGAGACATTGTGGATCGTGATGGTTTGCCACTCGCTACCAAGGGCACGATGAATGAATGGGGCATTGTACCTGAGAAACTTGGTGATAACCCGGACCAGATGATTGCCCGAATCGCGAGCCATTATCAGGTTTCGGAAGATGCCATTCATAAGGCGCTTGCGCAGACATGGGTGAAGCCGGAGTATTTTGTCCCGATTGGTTCAACGGAGGAGTTTGACGTACCAGAATCTTTAAGCGGGGTTACGATGCAAAGCAAGGAAATCCGATATTATCCACTCGGCGAGGCGGCTGCGCATCTGATTGGTTACGTGCGCAAAGCCACCAAGGAAGATCTGGATAAGGATACGGAAGGGTATTATCGCGCAGAAGATTGGATCGGCAAAGCGGGTTTGGAGCAGTCCATGGAGAAGCAGCTGCGTGGTGAACGTGGTGGTCTGATCGAAATCACCGATGAATCCGGTAACTCTCGTTCTGAGCTTATTCGCAAGGAAGCTGTAGATGGACAGGATGTTCAGCTGACGATTAGCTCCAAACAACAAAAGAAATTGTATCAGACTTTATCCAGTGGTGGAGACGCCGGTGCAATGGTTCTGATGAATCCGACGGACGGCAACCTGCTGGCGTTAGTCAGTGCGCCTTCCTATAACCCGAACAAAATGGTCACAGGACTTACTCAGGTAGAGTGGGATGCTTATTCGGCGAATGAGAAGCTTCCTTTTATCAACAGAGTCACTACCCGGTATGCACCAGGATCAACTTTCAAAGCGATTACAGCCGCAGCGGGACTGATGGAGAAGGTGACCACAGCGGACAAAACACATGATATCTCTGGCTTGCAATGGCGTAAAGACGATAGTTGGGGCGGTTATTATGTTAAGCGTGTGAAGAGTTTATCCCCGGTTAACATGGTCGATGCACTAGTGTACTCGGACAATATATACTTTGCGATGGAAGCGATCGAGATGGGGAGTGCCAAGTTTATTGATGGAATCCAGAAATTTGGTTTTGGCGATAACTTTGGACTGGATGAATTGTATCTGAAGCCGAGCCAATATGCCAACGAAGCACATCTTGATCTGTCGTCTGAGGTGTTACTCGCTGATACGTCCTACGGGCAAGGGGAGATGTTAATGTCCCCGATTCATCTGGCATCGTCATTTACACCTTTTATTAATGAAGGGAAGCTGGTGAAACCTGTTCTGATCGAGGGAAAAGAAAACACTGAGCCTGAGGTAATTATTACTCCGGAAGCCGCAAATACGGTTAAGGATGCTTTGGGAGAAGTTGTTTCCCGGCAGGGAGGTACGGCCCACACCTTGAATTCAATTCCTGGAGGACTCGCGGGCAAGACGGGAACAGCGGAACTGAAAGCAAAGAAGGGAGAGAAGGGGCAGGAAAACGGATTTTTCGTAGTGTTTGATACCGACTCTCCGACCTTCCTGTTATCCGCTGTAATTGAAGAGGTGAACGGCCGAGGTGGAAGCCACTATGTCGTAGATAAATTAAAGCCTTTTTTGGAAAAGTTGGAGATTACGCAGTAAATCCGATTTAATATATAGCCTCGCAAACATCATAAAAAGACCCGGTAACCATGTTATAGTTCTCACATGTGACCGGGTCTTTTTTATTTCATTTTATTCAATATGGAATCATTTATTTCCGAGCAGTAATCATGAAGCGTGCCGAGTTGGTATGAATGCCCTTCTCATCGTGATTTTCTTTCACAAACTGCTGGAATCGCTCGAAGTCAGTGTCTACCTTTCCGAAATCGGGAATGATGGGTGCATGGGTTAGGAGAAACATCAAATCTTCAGGTGTAGCGTAATGCTCCACCACATTATATTCACGGGCCTGAATGTCATGGAAACCTGCTCTTTGAAGTTCATGCTTGTATCGTTCCATCAATGTGCCAGGTTGAATGCCAAGACTCTGTCCACGGCCAAAAGCTTCTGAAAGGTTGGATTTATCATGTTCGCTGACCTGCTGGGTTAGAAATATCCCACCCTGAGCAAGAACTCTAAATACTTCTGAAGCAGAGAACCTAGAGTGTCTGGAAGATACCACATTAAAGAAGTAATCTGGAAAAGCCAGTTTTTCTGCGTCCATATGAAGAAAGCGTACATTGGAATGACCGTCCGTAGCCTGAAGGTTATGCTGTGCGGTCTCAATCATTCCTTGAGCGAGATCAATTCCCACCAGTAATAAGGCATCTTCCGCAATGGACAGAATAGCTTCTCCACCACCTGTTCCAATATCCAGCAACAGATCGGACGATCGCGTATGGCGAACAACTTCCTCATAGAAGTTCCATCCGATGTTCTCCGAGACAACGTTCATGGAGCTGAAGTTCCAGCCATTCGTCCGGCCTACTCGTTCATAAAAGTCAGCGTAATCTATTTTGTTTTTCATTTTCATATTCCTCCAATGTGAGTTTGTTTGAACAGGACAAGAGAGTTGTGCCCAATCGTTCTAATGTAAATGGTCGAATAGGATCAAATGGACAGACGTATCCCTTGATAGCTGGTACGCGTTTTGACCCAGCCCGACGACTAATTACTTCGAACAATACGGAGCAACATCCGTGTCACCTCACAAGTTGGATTGTCTTCATTATATTCAATTGACAGCGTATACGCGAGGTGTTATTTTGAGGTGGAATGTATTCTATGAGTTCGAGGTGATCGATGGTGGCTATTCGTGCTAAGCAGATTTTTGTCAATTTACCTGTTCAAGATTTGAAGAAATCCGTTGAGTTTTTTACTAAGGTGGGATTTGAGTTTGACGCCAATTTTACGGACGAGTCTGCTACTTGTATGATTATCGGGGATAATATTTATGCCATGCTTCTGGTGGAGGAACGTTTCCAATCCTTCATTTCGAAAAAAATCTCCAATGCCGCCGATACAACCGAAGTCATCGTTGCCCTGTCTGTAGATAGCCGTGAGCAGGTAGATGTGATTGTACAAGCTGCCCTCGATGCAGGAGGGAAGCCATCCAACGAACCACAGGATCACGGATTCATGTATGGATGGAGTTTTCAGGATCTGGATGATCACCTGTGGGAAGTTTCCTATATGGATCTCAGCGCTTTTCCTTCGGAGTAATAAAATGAAAATAACTAGAGCCTTCCTAGATCTATAGGAAGGTTCTTTTGCATCCATTATGACTCGTTTAAACATGAGATCTATAGAACATATGGTGTAATATTCCTTTTTACTATATGATAAATATCGATTCATGTTGGTGTTTTTTAGCAATTGATGCGATAGGCGAACCCCGGGAAAGCGAAGTATACATATGTTCTTAAGTGGAGGGATCAGGGTGTATTGTCATGTATGTGGGACCAAAAACAGTCCGGCGGATAACACGTGCAGAAAGTGTAGAACCAAATTGAAAGAAACAAGCTCTACAGAGGAACAGATCTGGGCAGAAACAGCCATTGACTTGGATAAAGGAACGCAAAAAGCAATTGATTCGTTGTCCCGTCAGCAGCAACCAGCTTCCAAACAGGGAAATACGGGTCAAGGCCTTGCATTTAGCTGGATTATTCCCATACTTCTGGCAGTAGTTGTAGGAGCTTTGCTAACGTATTATTACAAGCAGGAAACAGGTATAAATGCAGAGGTTAAATCACTGCACCAACAGGCGGAACAGGCTGCACTAGAGGGAAAATATAAAGAGGCTCTCCAACTGCTGGACAGCGCTCTAACGAAACGACCGAACTATGATGCACTTATACAGGATCGGCAAATTACGGCGAAGGCGTTCAACTTGATGAATCAGCTGGATGAGGCATCCACAAGTCTGAAGACAGGAAAGCTGTCCGCAGGAGACAAGACCATTCAGGCTGTAGCCAAAGCGTTGATGGAGCGGGAAGAACCTGTTTTTGCCAAAGTGCGTACCGCATTCAACAACAGAAAGGTAACACTGGCCGTATTAAAGTTGAAAAAGGAAATCGACAGTTTGACAACAATTGAGGCACTAGCCGAGAAGTTGGACACCATATCAGACTTGAAAGGCAAGGAAGCTGAGACAGTAGAGAAGCAAATTGTCGACAAGCTCGCAAGCATAAGTTATAAAGAGGCGGAACAGCAAGTAAAGCAAAAGAATTTCACAATTGCGTTACAAACGGTCGACCAGGGATTGTCCTATGCGCCGGAAAATGAAAAACTGACTTCGTATCGTGAACGGGTGCTCAGTGAAAAAAAGGCATTTGAAAAAGCGGAAGCGGATCGGATTCAACTGGCGGAGCAACAGGCTGCAGAAGAAGATCTGATGAATCGAACGGCGGCAGTAAGTGTCGTGAACGTTGATGCGACGCTTGATATGTACGGGGATCTTTATATTAGCGGTTCATTGATCAATAATGCAACTCGTCCGATCTCTTCCATTACAGTGTTGATTGATATTTATAATATAGACGGTATGTATCTGGGCCAAACTTATGCAGATGTGTATCCAAGCTGGCTGGATGTGGGGGAAGAAGGTTTTTTTGAAACCTATTATTATGGTGTGTACGAGGAAGCGGAAATCTCTGTTGTGAATGCAACGTGGTATCTCGAATAGGAGGACAGGTTGGAATGACCAAACGAACATGGAGTATGATCATATCCAGTGCTATTATTATTGGTGCTGGAGCAGGGGGCGTGTTCTGGATACACCAGCATTCAGCAGATCAGTTGCAGGATGGGCCCAGACTGGCAGTTGTTGTCGCGAAGGAAACGGAAAATGCGGCAGCCACGACTGCCTCCAAGCAACCTGTGAAGAAGACACGCAAACAGATTATAGAAGAAAGCCAGAAGAAAGTTGTAACGATCGAGAGTAGCAGCGGATTGGGCTCCGGTTTTCTCTACAATGATCAGGGAGATGTCGTGACCAATGCCCATGTAGTGGAGGGGGCGAATGAAGTAACTATTCGGACCTTGAACCATGAGGAATATAAGGGGACGGTTATTGGTATTGGTGATGAAACAGACGTAGCTGTAGTCAGAGTTCCTGATTTGAAAAAAGTTAAACCGTTAATCATCGCCAAATCCAAAGCTGAGACCGGAGACGAGATTCTGGCATTGGGTAGTCCACTTGGGCTAGAGAACACCGTAACAACCGGAATCATCAGTGGGTTGGGGCGTAGCTTTGAAATAGCGCCTTACATCTATAGTAACCTCTATCAGATCTCGGCACCAATAACCCATGGCAACAGTGGTGGACCACTCATTAGTGCGGAGACTGGTGAAGTGATCGGCATTAATTCGGCGGTCGTGGAACAGGAGGGGGGAATAGGATTCAGTATTCCTATGACTAGTGTGCTCAAGCAGGTTCAGGCATGGTCCAAAAATCCTTCTGGCACAACGTCGGTACGGACGGTTGGAGATACTGACTTGGGTTCAGCCACTAAGACATTGCAAGCAGAAGGAATTGTAACGGACTTTTATACAAGCCTTAATCTGAGTGATTATGTCACGGCCTATGCACTGCTCGGAAGCGAGTGGCAGAGTGCTACAACATATGCCAAGTTCAGAGAAGGATATCTGAATACAAGTGAGGTGACCATCAGTGAGGTATCCTCAGTCAATAAAGGCGATGACGAGATGGAAGTGAAGGCAACGATTACAGCAAATGAACGCAAAGATGGGGAATATATAATATCGCAATATCGGGTCGAGTATCAGTTAGGTTATGAGAATGGTCAACTGAAAATATTGCATGGTAAAGGTAAAAAAGTGAAATGATTGTGGAGGGAGAGTGGGCATGCGTGCCAATTCTCCTTTTTCATTGCTTATATTGGGTGCATCTGTTAAAATACAGAACGAATGTTCAGTATGGATGGGACGGAGTGAAATGGAATGAATATGAATAAAAAACAACTACAGACTGAGCAGACCAAGAAAAAACTTGCGGATGCTTCCAAAGCCCTTTTTGTACAAAAAGGTTATAAAGCAACGTCCATTGAGGATATTGTAGCTGCGACGGGCAGCAGCAAAGGCAATATATATTACCATTTTAAAAGTAAAGAAGGTCTGTTCCTCTATCTAATCGATGAGTGGGATCGGGAGTGGCAAGCGAGTTGGGCGGCCAAAGAACATCTCTATCGTACCTCCACGGAGAAGATTTATGGTTTGGCGGAACAATTAGTTCTGGACGATATGAATCACCCGCTGACAAAGGCGGCTGATGAGTTCTTCACAGGGGAAAAGAAAGAAAACGATATTGAGGAGCGGATCTCCTTAATGTTTGAGCGGCATATTCAATTTAATAAACAAATGATAGACCAAGGCATTGAGAACGGTGAGTTCAAAGCAGACAATGTAGACAATCTTGCACTGATACTGGAAAGTACCATTATTGGTCTTAGTCAGATGTCACGGGGGATGGAACCTGATCAGGCTCTCGCTCTATATCGTCAGGCCGCTAGTGTACTCTTGCACGGGATTGCAAAAGATAAAGCTTAAGCAACATTTTGACAACTACGGAGGATGGAATCATGGCATTACTAACACGGAACAGGGGCGCACTGCTGCTGTTAATGTTTAATATTTTTCTCGTTTTTACGGGTATTGGTCTGGTTGTACCGATCATGCCTGCGTATATGGATCTACTGCATATCACCGGATTCACGGTTGGATTGCTGGTAGCGGCATTTTCCTTCACCCAGTTTCTGTTCTCCCCGCTTGCGGGTCGTTGGTCGGATACATGGGGACGTAAAAAAATTATCGTTGGCGGCATGCTGATCTTTGCCGTATCCGAGTTTATGTTTGGTGCGGTCAATGCACCAGTCTTGCTCTTCGCAGCCCGGATGTTAGGCGGTATTGGTGCGGCGATGATCTTCCCGGCGGTTATGGCTTACACCGCAGATATTACAACAGAGGAAGAACGCGGCAAAGGTATGGGCTTGATTAATGCAGCGATTACAACCGGATTTATCATCGGTCCGGGAATTGGTGGATACATTGCGGACTTTGGCATTCGAATTCCATTCTACGCCGCTGGGGTTGCCGGTTTGCTGGCATCCATCATTACATTGATTATTTTGCCGGAATCTGCACGAAGTACAGGAGAACAAAGTAAACCTATCCCTGGTTTAACGAAGGTCAAAGCTCCGGGTATGGTATCCCAATTGCTGAATTCATACCGTGAACCGTACTTTTTCAGCTTGATTATTGTGTTTGTTATGGCATTTGGTCTGGCGAACTATGAGACGGTATTTTCACTATTTGTGGATCACAAGTTTGGCTTCACGACCAAAGACATTGCATTTATTATTACTTTTGGTTCCATCGCGGGTGCGGTTGTACAAGTATCTCTGATCGGTTGGTTGCTCAACCGGTTTGGTGAAAAGATGGTTATATCGGTCTGTCTGTTATTTGTAGCCGTATTTGTACTGTTGACCTTGTTTGTAAGTACGTACTGGATGATTCTTGTCGTAACGTTTATCGTCTTTCTGGGTATGGACATTTTGCGTCCGGCGATCAGTACACAGATGTCCAAACTGGCACAAGAACAACAAGGCTTTGTGGCCGGACTGAACTCGGCTTATACCAGTTTGGGGAATATCGCAGGTCCGATCGTAGCTGGAGCATTATTCGATGTGAATATTAACTATCCTTATGTGTCGGCAGCTGCCGTTCTGGCGATCTGTTTCCTTTTATCCCTACGGGTACTTAGAGGGGCCAAAGCGGTAAAACAACCGAAGGCTGAAATGTAATTTTATAATTGGAAAAGAAAGCTCCCACATCAATTCATCAAAAACCAAAAAGTCGATTGCACATGAAACTTGTGCAGTCGACTTTTTTAATATCAGGTGTATTAACGAATTTCTCCATTCGTTTCAATCAGTTTTTGATACCAGTGGAAACTCTGTTTGCGGATACGTCTCAATTCCTTGATATCGAATTCCTCACGATCCACATAGATGAATCCATAACGTTTGCTCGACCCTTGATGTGTGCTGACCAGATCAATCGCAGACCAAGGGCAGAAGCCAAATACATCCACGCCGTCCGTAATTGCCAGTTGAATCTGATCGATATGTTTCTTGAAGAACTCAATACGATATGGATCGTTAACCACGTCGCCTTCCTCCAGTTTATCAAAGGCCCCCAGACCGTTTTCCGTAACAATCAATGGCAGATGATAACGGGAGTAAATCTGGCGAAGGGTAGAGCGGAAGCCCACGGGATCAATTTCCCAACCAAACTCCGTTTTTTGCAGATTAGGATTCACAGATCCTCTATATGCGCCCGGTTCACCTACGATTTCATGCTGGTCTCCTGTATGAGAGAAGTCATTGCCATCGTTCAGACTTTCACCAACCGTCTGGGAAGTGTAGTAGTTAAATGCAATAAAGTCAGGGTTTCCTTGAGCCAGGATGTCCATATCTCCGTCTTCAATGATGGGAGTATATCCTTTCTCTTCGAGATAACTCCAGGCAATATGATTATAACGCCCATATACCGCCATATCGAGATAGAGCCAGTTACGAATGGCAGCATAGTTATCAGCAGCGAGTGTGTCTTCTGGTTTGGAGCTCGCCGGGTAAATCACACCGATATTAGGAGCTGGGCCAATTTTGGCTTCAGGCAGCATATCATGACATAGCACCATGGCTTTAGCTTGAGCAACCAGCATATGGTGATTTTGCTGATACAGTGTTTTTTGCGGATCAACAAGTGTTGTATCCAGTGTACCCAGAGAGCCAGGATGCAGGATCAGCATATTTTGTTCGTTGATGGTCAGCCAATATTTAACCCGATCTCCGTAGTTCTCATATAGGGTCTTGGCATATTGTTCAAAAGCATCAATCGTTGCACGGTTGGACCAGCCCCCTTTTTCTTCAAGCGCATAAGGAAGATCGAAATGATACATGGTCACAATGGGTTCAATACCGTATTTAATTAATTCATTAATGAGAGAGTCGTAAAAGGCGAGTCCCTTCGGATTAACCTCACCCGCTCCTTGCGGGTAAATGCGTGTCCATGCGATGGAGAAACGGTAGGCTTTAAAGCCCATTTCGGCGAGCAACGCCACATCTTCTTTGTACATATGATAGTGATCACTGGTTACCTTGAAGTCGGTTACGCCTTCCACATGATTCCCCATGTCGATGACAGAAGGGCCTTTACCATCTTCATTCCAGGCTCCCTCAATCTGATAGGCAGAGGTTGAACCTCCCCAGAAAAAATCTTTAGGAAATGGTTTCAGTTGAGTATGTTTCATAGTTAGCTCCTCCTAAGTTGAATTCATATAATATAAGTTGGGTCAGACAACGAGAGTCAACAGGACATCGTTTTTCTGTACATGTTCTTGATTCGTTTCGAACACATCCACTTCTTGCTGCGTTAGGGTCACAATGACAGGGGTTACGGTTTCGTATCCGGCTTCCTTGATCTTATCGATGTCAAACTGGATCAACAGATCGCCCTGTCTGACGATATCACCTTCCTGAACAACTGGAGAGAAGTGTTTTCCCTTCAGCGCTACTGTGTTGATGCCAATATGAATCAGGATTTCTGTTCCTGCGTTGGTGGTTAATCCAATGGCATGTCCAGTCGGGAAGAGGGAAGTGACAACACCGTCTACCGGAGCGACAACTTCACCAATCTCAGGGACAATCGCCAAACCTTTCCCCATAGCACCAGTCGAAAAAGCCGGGTCATTAATGGTACTCAGTGCTACGGCTTTACCAGTAAGTGGGCTATAGATTTGTTCTTTCTTGATCTCCGTTGTTTTGGTCTCAGGAACGACAGGAAGTTCAGCCGGCGTACTTTCAGCCGATGTGCTGGAGACAGAATCATCTTTCTCGGAAACTGTGTCTTTCTTTTTGCTTTCATAACCAAACATCACCGTTAATACCGCGGCTACCGCAAAGGAGCAGGCAATCGCAATCACGTAGACAACCGTTGGTGTATAGACAGGAATGGCAAATATATTGTGGAACACATAAGCAGTCATTTTAACACCAAAGTGACCATTGATGGCACCGCCGATCGCACCTGCGATGACCACGATAGGAATCACACGTTTATAACGCAAGATCAGACCATATACGATTGGTTCAGTTACTCCTGCAAGCAAACCGGTAAGGCTGGTCGAGCCAGCAAGAGTGCGCAGGGTTTTGTTCTTTTTGGCTTTCAGGAAAATACCGAAGGCTACACCGATTTGTGCAAATACAGCTGCAGCAGCCATGGCTTCAATCGGATCGCCGCCAACCCCGATGTTCTGTATCGTGATTGGAGTGAAGCCCCAGTGGAGTCCGAACACAACCATGAAGGTCATGAAACCACCCAGTACAACCCCTGATAATATACCGCTGACACCAATGAGCCAAGTTACGCCGGAAGAGATCCAGTCACCTACTGTGGTGCCAAATGGTCCAAAGGCCATTGCGGACAGAGGAACCATAATCATCAAAGCAATCATCGGTACAAGGAACAATTGCAGGTCTTTCAAAATGATTTTCTTGAGTAACTTATCGAGAACAGCGTAGATACTAATCGATATGAAGATTGGGAATACGCTGGCTGAATAATTCATCATGACAACCGGTATACCCAGGAATGATACATCGGAGCCCTTATCCATCAGCCCGGTGAAGCTCGGTTCCATCAGAGCGGCACCAATTACACCAGCTACATAAGGATTGGCTTTCAGCTTCATACCCAGTGTGATGCCGAGGAAGATAGGCAAGAAATAAAATACAGCGTTGCCGGCAGCAGATAAAATCAGGTATGTGTCACTTGTATCCGACATCCATCCGAGCATGGTCAGGACAGTCAGCAAAGCTTTTAGCATACCTGATCCTGCCATAGCCGGGATTAACGGTGAGAAACTTCCGGATATAATTTCAAAAACTTTGGATAATAGCGAGTTTTTTTCCCCTGTGGACTCAGCCGATGAGGAGGAATCTCCTCCGAAATCTCGGTTTTTCATGATCTCCGCATATACATGAGCCACGTTACTACCGATGACAACCTGGAACTGGCCGCCGCTTTCTACAACGGTAATAATGCCGTCATGCTTTTCAAGCGTTTCGCGTTCGGCCTTTTTCGAATCTTTCAGGTCGAATCTCAGCCGGGTCGCACAGTGGACAAGACCATTGATATTGGCTTCTCCGCCGACGAGACGAACGATGTCATCCCCCATTTTTTTATGATCCATGTTCATTCTCCTTTGTTGTTAAGATTGCCTGAAAACAAAAAAATACCTAAACGAATGGCTATGATCATCGGAAAGATGACCTGTTGCCAATCATTTAGGTATCGCCTGCTTGAGCAGTAACAATCCTTGTCGTTAAGTTGTGAGACCTACTATATATGACGCCGAAATCGTTTGCAAGCTTTTTTTTATTCTGTGTCGAGTAGCTCGTTACGGGAAGTGACACGTTGAATATGGATCGTCAAATACACCTTTTCATCAATGGACATAGCACTTTCAAACTTGTCTTCAAGGTACTGATTGATCCGCTGTGTGCACTCAAAAGCGTTGCTATATTTGTCCTTCACCTGTTCATACAGAAAGTTGTCTCCTGAAGCAAATTGCTCCTGTTCATTACTCAACATTCTTTGCACAAAATATTGAAGATGGGTAATAAACCGTGAATAATTAAATGAATTTTCGTCCAGAGCGATCTGGTAGTGGTTGGTCACAATGTTGAAGATATCATCAATAACTTCGGTAATTTCAACGGTTTGTTTCATGCCTTGAGCATCTTGACGAGCGTTTACAAAATGCATCGCAATAAAGCTGGCTTCATGTTCATCCATTTGGATGCCGAATTGTTCCTGAATCAGCTCCACAGCGTTCATGCCAATCCCAAACTCCTTCTTGTAAAACTTCTTGATCTGCCACAAAAGGGAATTTTTCAGCCCGACGGATTTACGGTACCGGGTAATGGCAAACTGAATATGATCGATCAATGATATATAGATATTATCACTAAAAATATCGCCCATCTCCTGTTTGGCATGGCCCACAATTTCGTCCGCTAACTTCAAATATTCGACCGACGTTTCCCCAATCAGATCGATTAATTTTTGTGGTATTTTATCCGATTTAAGCACAAAGGTTTTTTCGATTTTATCCTCATCCACAGGCTGTCCATTTTTCTTTTTGAAGCCAAGACCGTTGCCAATGACAACAAATTCGTGACCAACCTGGTTCTCAGCCCGGATGACATTGTTGTTAAAAATCTGACGGATGATCATATATGTGTTTCACCTCAATTGGTCGTAATAATAACAAAAAACCCAAACTAAGGCTTAATAGACAGCCTTGGTTTGGGTATCGCCTGCTTACCAGTAACAATCCCGAAGAAGACGTAGCTTCCTCTTTCAATTATGTCCACTATACCGCTTTCATAACAGAATAACAATACAATGATTTATGGAAATGGACGTAAAGACGTGGATTTTTGGTATAATAAGAATTGCTGGAAGTGAATTAGATGGGCTGGGTTGCATGATAAGTTACCGAGGACGGTCATTTTTAAGCATATACAGGATTATTGGAGTGATAACATGAGCAATGCAAAAGGAAAAGGCGGCACCGGCCGTGGTACGGGTAAAAAAGGATGGAACCGTTGGCAAGCCGCTGCTAACCGGGCGAAAAGTGCACCGAAGCCTTATAAAAGTAAAGGTACAAAGAAGAAGGACGATACCGAAACTTCAAGTGGCAAGCCCGAGTAAGTGTGGCTTGACGATGCCAGAGGAGAGAGCTGCCTGACTAACGGGTGGGTCTCTTTTTGCTTGAAAAGATAAAAAATTAAATTGACAGTAATGTAAATATGGTAATAATATAGAGCTTACGCAAATTAGATGGTAGTGCTACTATATAGAGAAAGGAGCAACAGCATGCCTGTTAATATGGATGAAAATCCACTTGGACTGATACTGTCACGGACGTATCTGGCATACAAAAAAACAACAACCAGAAATCTGAGTGAACAGGATATTACTCCGGAACAATTTGCAGTCTTGAATGAATTGAGCAAGGCTGGAAGCCATATATCACAGAAAAAACTGGCTGAGTTAACAGTGCGGGACCAGACAACGGTAGGCAAAATTATAGACAAGTTGATTCGCAAAGGTCTGGTGACAAGAGAAGAAGATCCACAGGATCGCAGAGCGGTTTTGCTTTGTTTGACGGCGGAAGGACTGGAAATGAATAACGTTCTTACACCAAAGGCAAAACAGCAAGAGCAAGAGGCACTCGCCGAATGTTCCCCTGAAGAGCTTGAAGCATTCATGAATGTGATGAATCGCATCTATGAGAAGATGAAATAAATTTTTTTGACCAAATATGTGCATGTGCATATATATGTAGTGCAATTATTTTAATTTTAACTAATGGGAGTCGTGAACGAATGAGAAGCTTCAAAGATTTTCTTAAAGTGCCACAGACAAAAATAGGATTGGTTTTTGCATTGATTGTTCCGCTGTTATTTGTTGTGATCTGGATGACGGGTTATCATCAAGCCACGGAGAGAGTGGATCAACTTCAAGTTGCTCTGGTGAACGAAGACGGGACACAGGGAAAAGAGGTGCAGAAGCAGATTGAAACGCTCGCGCCTTTCCATGTCAATGTACTGGGTTCTGCCGAGGAAGCTGAGCAACAGATGAATGCAGGTAACTATGCGATGGTTATTGTTATTCCGGAAGGATTCACTGACCAGATTGCAGGAGGCACAGAGGCGAGCTTACCCTTTTATATCAATCAGGGAAATGCCGATGTAGCCAAATCCATTGTGGAACATGCTGCGACCGGAATGACTGCACAAATGGGTCAAGGGATTCTGGAATCCAAGGTTCAAGTGACACTCAATAACGATAGTATAAATAGCGATGAACTGAGTGCAACTATTGGACAAGCGATGGCGAAGATGAATGAAGGGCCTGTGAAGGCTGAAATTAATAAAACGAACAGCGTGAGTGATTTTGCAACATCGATGCTGCCCATGATTCTGGGTTTTATCACCTATATTGCTTCGATGACTATGAATATTCAGTTTAATATTACGTCGAATATCATGAAGCGTACCCATTCCAAATGGGAAATCTTCTGGGGACGGCAATTGCTGTTATTGTGTATAGCTTTGATTGTTCCCCTAATTGTGGATACAGTAGCTCTTCAGTTCACAGATGTTGCGAGCTCCTTCGGCGCTTTGTATCTGTATCATGTGCTGGTGAGTCTGGCTTGTATCTGTTTTACACAAATGAGTTTTGCCCTGTTTGGCAATGCAGGTCCTCTATTTAATGTAGCGATGATTCCGCTCCAGTTGATGACAGCAGGAAATATAATTCCAGCCGAGATGCTGGCGCCATTCTACCGTTATATCGGAAACTTTCTGCCCGCTTCCAATGGGGTACAGGGATTTATGCGTTTGATCTATAGTGGAGAAGCAGTTGGGGGATACATGGTTCATCTTCTATTGATCTCGATTATTACGTGGGGAATTACGTTGCTGCGAGTTGGTATGCAAAAAGCAGGTAATGGACAAATGACGATGACGCCTCCAGCATCAGCACAGGCACAACATTAAGAGTTTCCTTCTATATATAATGTAATGACACACAAGAAAGTGGTTCACGTATAGTTATATGCGTGCATCACTTTTTTTGTTTATCTTTTATAATACCTCTACTTATACTCGTGGTAACTTACAGTGCCCCCAGTAATCTTGCATGACCTTGATAAAAGGACAACCTAAATTGAGCATATTAATGAAGCTGAAATATAAGAGAGGAGATATAGGCTAATAAGTTTAAAATCAATTAGACATGTATTACGATGTATGAATTGAAAAAATGTCATTTAAGCTATAATAAACTTTACACTGGGATAGAGGAGAGCGACACAGTAAAGGTAGTTGATTTGTGGTAAATGAATTTTATTAAATTAAGTATTGTAATTAATATCTATACGTGATATATTATTAATCCGGCCAAGAAAACACGGTTTAACACTGGTGTGGCAAGCAAATGAAATAAGCTTCGAAAGAAACTTAAAAAAAGAGCTTGCAAAGTTGGTTCGGACATGATATTATATAAGAGTTGCTGAAGAGAACGACATTCGGTAACGAAATAAGTTTGATCTTTGAAAACTGAACAACGAGTGAGTAAACATTCTGCTTGCAGAATGAACGCGAAAGTTTGAGACAAGCCTTGGCTTGGATCGACTGGAGCACAAATGAGATTTTTAATCTCGTCAGATTCAAAATGAGCTTATCGCTCTTTTCAATACTTTATTGGAGAGTTTGATCCTGGCTCAGGACGAACGCTGGCGGCATGCCTAATACATGCAAGTCGAGCGGAGTTGATAGGAAGCTTGCTTCCTTGATACTTAGCGGCGGACGGGTGAGTAACACGTAGGCAACCTGCCCTCAAGTTTGGGACAACTACCGGAAACGGTAGCTAATACCGAATAATTGTTTTCTTCGCCTGAAGGAAACTGGAAAGACGGAGCAATCTGTCACTTGGGGATGGGCCTGCGGCGCATTAGCTAGTTGGTGAGGTAACGGCTCACCAAGGCGACGATGCGTAGCCGACCTGAGAGGGTGATCGGCCACACTGGGACTGAGACACGGCCCAGACTCCTACGGGAGGCAGCAGTAGGGAATCTTCCGCAATGGGCGAAAGCCTGACGGAGCAATGCCGCGTGAGTGATGAAGGTTTTCGGATCGTAAAGCTCTGTTGCCAGGGAAGAACGCTTGGGAGAGTAACTGCTCTCAAGGTGACGGTACCTGAGAAGAAAGCCCCGGCTAACTACGTGCCAGCAGCCGCGGTAATACGTAGGGGGCAAGCGTTGTCCGGAATTATTGGGCGTAAAGCGCGCGCAGGCGGTCATTTAAGTCTGGTGTTTAATCCCGGGGCTCAACCCCGGATCGCACTGGAAACTGGGTGACTTGAGTGCAGAAGAGGAGAGTGGAATTCCACGTGTAGCGGTGAAATGCGTAGATATGTGGAGGAACACCAGTGGCGAAGGCGACTCTCTGGGCTGTAACTGACGCTGAGGCGCGAAAGCGTGGGGAGCAAACAGGATTAGATACCCTGGTAGTCCACGCCGTAAACGATGAGTGCTAGGTGTTAGGGGTTTCGATACCCTTGGTGCCGAAGTTAACACATTAAGCACTCCGCCTGGGGAGTACGGTCGCAAGACTGAAACTCAAAGGAATTGACGGGGACCCGCACAAGCAGTGGAGTATGTGGTTTAATTCGAAGCAACGCGAAGAACCTTACCAGGTCTTGACATCCCTCTGATCGATGCAGAGATGTATCTTTCCTTCGGGACAGAGGAGACAGGTGGTGCATGGTTGTCGTCAGCTCGTGTCGTGAGATGTTGGGTTAAGTCCCGCAACGAGCGCAACCCTTATATTTAGTTGCCAGCATTTCGGATGGGCACTCTAGATAGACTGCCGGTGACAAACCGGAGGAAGGTGGGGATGACGTCAAATCATCATGCCCCTTATGACCTGGGCTACACACGTACTACAATGGCCGGTACAACGGGCTGCGAAATCGCGAGATGGAGCCAATCCCAACAAAGCCGGTCTCAGTTCGGATTGCAGGCTGCAACTCGCCTGCATGAAGTCGGAATTGCTAGTAATCGCGGATCAGCATGCCGCGGTGAATACGTTCCCGGGTCTTGTACACACCGCCCGTCACACCACGAGAGTTTATAACACCCGAAGTCGGTGGGGTAACCGCAAGGAGCCAGCCGCCGAAGGTGGGATAGATGATTGGGGTGAAGTCGTAACAAGGTAGCCGTATCGGAAGGTGCGGCTGGATCACCTCCTTTCTATGGAGAATCGTTTCCTGCAACGGAAACATTCAAATACGCAGCTTAGCTGCAAAAACACTCACTCGTTGTTCGGTTTTGAGAGCTCAAACTCTCAAACAGCTTGCTTTTGCATGGAGCTTGTTCTTTGAAAACTAGATATCGAAACGAAACAAACGCGAATTAGAACATTCCTTTTTAGCTGAACTTGTGCAAACAAGTCAAGTGTATAAAGGTAGTTAAATTGCTTTTGTGAGGGTATCGGGTGAGAGCGACTTTTGGCTTTGCGCAAGCAAAACAAGGGAAGCGAGCGACCGAAACCGGAACAAAATGGTTAAGCTACTAAGAGCACACGGAGGATGCCTAGGCGCTAGGAGCCGATGAAGGACGTGGCGAACAACGAAACTGCCTCGGGGAGCTGTAAGCAAGCTTTGATCCGGGGGTGTCCGAATGGGGAAACCCAGCTGGGGTAATTTCCAGTTACTCATAACTGAATACATAGGTTATGTAGAGGCATACCAGGGGAACTGAAACATCTAAGTACCCTGAGGAAGAGAAAACAATAGTGATTCCGTCAGTAGCGGCGAGCGAACGCGGAGAAGCCCAAACCAAAGAGCTTGCTCTTTGGGGTTGTGGGACGTCTCACATGGAGTTACAAAGGAACCGGTTAAGCGAAGAGGTCTGGAAAGGCCCGCCAAAGAAGGTAAAAGCCCTGTAGTTGAAAGTTGGTTCCCTCCGAGACGGATCCCGAGTAGTGCGGGGCACGTGAAACCCCGTATGAATCCGGCAGGACCATCTGCCAAGGCTAAATACTTCCTAGCGACCGATAGTGAAGCAGTACCGTGAGGGAAAGGTGAAAAGCACCCCGGAAGGGGAGTGAAATAGAACCTGAAACCGTGTGCTTACAAAAAGTCAGAGCCCGTTTTAGGGGTGATGGCGTGCCTTTTGTAGAATGAACCGGCGAGTTACGTTCCCGTGCAAGGTTAAGGTGAAGAGCCGGAGCCGCAGCGAAAGCGAGTCTGAATAGGGCGAATGAGTACGTGGACGTAGACCCGAAACCGGGTGATCTACCCCTGTCCAGGGTGAAGGTGCGGTAACACGCACTGGAGGCCCGAACCCACGCATGTTGAAAAATGCGGGGATGAGGTGGGGGTAGCGGAGAAATTCCAATCGAACTCGGAGATAGCTGGTTCTCCCCGAAATAGCTTTAGGGCTAGCCTCGGAAAACAGAGTCGTGGAGGTAGAGCACTGATTGGGTGCGGGGCCCGCAAGGGTTACCAAGCTCAGTCAAACTCCGAATGCCATAGACTTACTTCCGGGAGTCAGACAGTGAGTGCTAAGATCCATTGTCAAAAGGGAAACAGCCCAGACCATCAGCTAAGGTCCCCAAGTGTGTGTTAAGTGGGAAAGGATGTGGAGTTGCACAGACAACCAGGATGTTGGCTTAGAAGCAGCCACCATTGAAAGAGTGCGTAATAGCTCACTGGTCGAGTGACTCTGCGCCGAAAATGTAACGGGGCTAAACACACCACCGAAGCTATGGCTTGATGCTTTGCATCAGGGGTAGGGGAGCGTTGTATAAGGGTTGAAGGTGTACCGTAAGGAGCGCTGGACATTATACAAGTGAGAATGCCGGTATGAGTAACGAAAAGATCAGTGAGAATCTGATCCGCCGAAAGCCTAAGGGTTCCTGAGGAAGGCTCGTCCGCTCAGGGTAAGTCGGGACCTAAGGCGAGGCCGAAAGGCGTAGTCGAAGGACAACAGGTCGAAATTCCTGTACCACCGTAAGCCGTTATGAGCAATGGGGGGACGCAGTAGGGTAGTGACGCGGACTGATGGATGTCCGTCTAAGCAGTAAGGCTGATGTGTAGGCAAATCCGCACATTGTAAGGCTGAGCTGTGATGGGGAGCGAAAATTATAGTAGCGAAGGTCATGATCTCACACTGCCAAGAAAAGCCTCTAGCCAGGTGATGGTGCCCGTACCGCAAACCGACACAGGTAGGCGAGAAGAGTATTCTAAGGCGCGCGGAAGAACTCTCGTTAAGGAACTCGGCAAAATGACCCCGTAACTTCGGGAGAAGGGGTGCCCCGGTAGTGTGAATAGCACGAGGGGGCCGCAGTGAAAAGGCCCAAGCGACTGTTTAGCAAAAACACAGGTCTGTGCGAAGCCGTAAGGCGAAGTATACGGGCTGACGCCTGCCCGGTGCTGGAAGGTTAAGGGGAGTGGTTAGGAGCAATCCGAAGCTGTGAACCGAAGCCCCAGTAAACGGCGGCCGTAACTATAACGGTCCTAAGGTAGCGAAATTCCTTGTCAGGTAAATTCTGACCCGCACGAATGGCGTAACGACTTGGGCGCTGTCTCAACGAGAGATCCGGTGAAATTTTAATACCTGTGAAGATGCAGGTTACCCGCGACAAGACGGAAAGACCCCATGGAGCTTTACTGCAGCTTGATATTGAATTTGGGTACGATCTGTACAGGATAGGTGGGAGCCTTTGAAACGTGAGCGCCAGCTTGCGTGGAGGCAACGTTGGGATACCACCCTGATCGTATCTAGGTTCTAACCTAGTACCGTAATCCGGTGCGGGGACAGTGTCAGGTGGGCAGTTTGACTGGGGCGGTCGCCTCCTAAAGAGTAACGGAGGCGCCCAAAGGTTCCCTCAGAATGGTTGGAAATCATTCGAAGAGTGCAAAGGCATAAGGGAGCTTGACTGCGAGACCTACAAGTCGAGCAGGGACGAAAGTCGGGCTTAGTGATCCGGTGGTACCGCATGGAAGGGCCATCGCTCAACGGATAAAAGCTACCCTGGGGATAACAGGCTTATCTCCCCCAAGAGTCCACATCGACGGGGAGGTTTGGCACCTCGATGTCGGCTCATCGCATCCTGGGGCTGAAGTAGGTCCCAAGGGTTGGGCTGTTCGCCCATTAAAGCGGTACGCGAGCTGGGTTCAGAACGTCGTGAGACAGTTCGGTCCCTATCTGTCGTGGGCGTAGGAAATTTGAGAGGAGCTGTCCTTAGTACGAGAGGACCGGGATGGACGTACCGCTGGTGTACCAGTTGTTCCGCCAGGAGCACCGCTGGGTAGCTATGTACGGACGGGATAAACGCTGAAAGCATCTAAGCGTGAAGCCCCCCTCAAGATGAGATTTCCCAGTATGTAAGACCCCTTGAAGACGACGAGGTAGATAGGCTGGGGGTGGAAGTGCAGCAATGCATGGAGCTGACCAGTACTAATCGGTCGAGGGCTTATCCAATAGCAAGTGATAATTCGCATGTTTCGTTTCGAATCTAGTTTTCAGAGAACGATCTCTGAATGTAAGCTAAGCGTTGCGTTTGGTGGCGATGGCGGAGGGGTTCCACACGTACCCATCCCGAACACGACCGTTAAGCCCTCTAGCGCCGATGGTACTTGGACCGCAGGGTCCTGGGAGAGTAGGACGCCGCCAAGCAATAGAAGACACACTTGATGATATCGAGTGTGTTTTTTTTATTTTAATGTAATTCAATAGTTGTGATTTGACTTGTTATATACATAAAATACTGGCGTTCCAATCCTTAAAGCTGTGATACAATAGGTGAGGTCTATATAGAAAACGGAAACACGCATAAGTACGAGGAGGAACAGTGAACACGATGAAATCAGCCCCGTTTATTGCTGTGGAAGGTCCGATTGGAGCGGGGAAAACAACGCTGGCAACGATGCTTTCCCATGAATTGAATCTTCCGTTAGTTAAAGAAATCGTAGAAGAGAATCCATTTCTGGCTTCCTTTTATCAGGATATCGACGAGTGGAGTTTCCAATTGGAAATGTTTTTTCTGTGTAATCGGTTTAAACAACTGGAAGACACGGGCGTTCATTATGTAGAGCAGAATACCCCAGTCATTTCAGACTATCATATCTATAAAAATATGATTTTTGCCGATCGTACCTTAAAGGGAACGAAACGGGATAAATATCGTCAAATCTATCATCTGTTAACAGATGATCTGCCAAAGCCCAACCTGGTGCTCTATATTGAAGCTGAACTCGATACGTTGATGTACCGCATTAACAAGCGTGGACGCTCATTTGAGCAGGATATGGACCCGGCATATATGGAACAACTGATCGCCGATTACAAAACAGGCATGGACTATCTGGCAAATAGCTCAAATCCGCCAGTAATCATTAAGGTCAATGCAGAGCAACTCGACTTTGTGGAACATCCTGAACACTTCAGGCAAATTGTTAATCAGGTAAAGGAGTATATCATATGAATAACTATGGCATTCCAACGAATGCACTAATTACGGTAGCAGGTACGGTTGGGGTGGGCAAATCCACGTTAACGGCTGCACTTGCGCAGCGTTTGAACTTCAAGACCTCTCTAGAGCAAGTTGATCATAATCCATATTTGGAGAAGTTCTATCATGACTTTGAGCGTTGGAGCTTCCATCTGCAGATTTATTTCCTGGCAGAGCGATTCAAGGAACAGAAAAAGATTTTTGAACTGGGTGGCGGATTCGTACAGGATCGTTCTATCTATGAAGATACGGGCATTTTTGCACAAATGCATGCAGATCAAGGAACCATGTCTGCTACAGATTTCGAGACATACAGCAGTTTATTTGAAGCGATGGTGATGACACCGTATTTCCCACATCCAGATGTGCTGATCTATCTGGAAGGCAGTCTGCCTTCGATTTTAAACCGTATTACGGAACGCGGACGCGAGATGGAGATTCAGACGGACCGTTCGTACTGGGAACACATGCACGAGCGCTATTCCGTGTGGATTGATCAGTTTACAGCTTGCCCTGTGCTGCGTCTGAACATTGATGAGTATGATGTGCATGATCCGGCATCGGTGGATGCCATTTTGGCTCAGATTGCAGCTGTCATTCAGCCTTCCAAGGAAGTGCAAAGGTAAGATAGAGAGAGCTTTTCAATGTAGTTTTCTGGGTTACATTGTTATATCTATGATACAGATATGGACAACATCTCTTCTACGGCTATTTATGCTGTTGGAGGGGTGTTTTTTTATGTGCCAAGGGAATGATTATGAGAGGTTTGTGGACAAAACTAAAATGATATTCGAGCGAATAAGGAAATAGATGCTTAATATATCTTTTCTATTATGTAAATACATGGTACCAAAAGTAGAAAAATGTTGAATAATAAGTCTTTTTGTGGTTTCATAGGAAAGGTGAATTCTGGAAAAGAAGCATATGCATGACTCAGGAGGGAAAGACAACGTGGAAGAGAAACAAGGAGTTAAAATCGGTATGCCGATCATTGGTGGCTTAATTGCAGCCATTCTGGGAGGCATCGTATGGGCAGCTATTGCTGCAATGACCGATTATGAGGTGGGATTAATTGCGATTCTGATTGGAGCGCTCACAGGTTACGCAGTTGTGTTGTTCTCCAATAAACAAATTGCGACGGTACATAAGATTATTGCCGTACTGTTTGCACTTGTCGGCATTTTGTTGGGGAAATATCTGACGGTGGTTTATTTTACTTCCGAACTGTTTGGTGATGTAGGCGTGATGGAACTTGTGTTTGATAGCGAGATGATCAGTGCGTTTGTGGAAACCTTCCAGGACTATTTCAGTCAACCGATTGATTTGTTATTCATCGTGCTTGCGATTGTGTCTGCATGGCAGATTCCTGGCCGGATGGCGAGAACCAGTTTAGCTACAGATGCATCTTCATCGGATCATGCGCCAAGAGCTTAATCGGATAGACAGTCGACGGCTGCAGCAAAATGAAGAACGTTTGACAGAAGAAACTTAATGCTCATCATCCTAAGCACTTATGAAGTTATATTGAAGGACTGGAAGCAGAAGAAAAACATAGTAAAGAGCATCTACTTTAAAAGATATTTATAAAGTACTCAGAGTGAGCAGCAGTTAGGCATGTTCACATTGCGGCTGAGTTACTTTCATACATAGGGACGATACGCCTGAGGGTGTACGTCCCTTTTGTGTATCCACCAGGTAGGGATGGATATGGCTCATAACTTTTGCAACAATTCGGATTGATTTAAATTACTTACCACATAACTCTAGTAAATATTCAGCATGTTCATAAGGTTAATTACAAGAACGATATGGTCACCCCAGGAGGTAGGTTCAAATATCCGAAGGGTCATTTACTGGGAATAAAGCTGATGACGAGAATATTTTTACCTTTACAGGATAGGGGGTTAACTTCTAGACTATCGTTTACAGTACACATCTGAGGACAATGAGAATTGAATAATACTATATGTGGTCGAAGACAGGTCTATATTATTTGTTTTGGTCAGCAAATACAGCCATAGCATCTCTCATAAATACTGCCAAACCATCGCCAAACTGATCAATATTGCGTTTGAAGCGTTCATCGTCCACGTACATCTGACCGAGTCCCCTGAAGGCTTCAGGCGAGTAGCTTCCCATCTGGTTCAGCAAGGTGTACCATTCTTGAATACCGGCCTGTGCCTCCGCAGATGCTGGTTCTGTGTGACGAAGTGAAGCCAGATGTTTGTAGATTTTGTTCATTTGATCGGATAGAGCCTTCTGATCTGTGGTTGATTTACTGTGCAGCTTCTGATTTGCGTGATCGACGGCATGGTCTCCCCAACGTTCCCGCGCTTCTTGTTCATACGGATTCTGGCTAAAATCAAATCCTTCGAATTGTTCTTTGGCTGTCATTTTAATTTCTCCTCTCACGTGTAAAACCGTTCTATCAATGGTAGCAATCATCTGGTCCAAGCGTTGGCGCTTCTCCAGCAGTATAAGTCGATGCATTTTAAGTGCTTCTTCCGGATTGAAGGAGGGGTTGGTTATAATGTTTTTGATCTCCTTCAGAGAGAAGTCGAGTTCCTTGAAAAACAATATTTGCTGCAACCGTTCCAGGTTGGCATCTGAATATAATCGATATCCGGCAGAAGTTACTTCGTCCGGTGTTAACAATCCGATCTCATCATAGTGATGCAGTGTGCGCACACTGATCGAGGCAAGTTCGGCAACTTCTTTTACCTTCATGGCCATGTGTGAAACCTCCTTACAACACCGATTGTACAGTGTGACGTTACGTGAGAGTCAACTGTTGAAAATGAAAAAACAAGATGCGAGCATGGAAGCTGCATCTTGATCATGGATTGGTGAATAGATGTGAATATGTGTGATGAAATTATTGTAAAATTCAGTCACTGTAGGGGAGCGGCTGTGCTTCTATGTCGAAGACATGGGTTGTTACCGCGCCGCGGGGGTGTTTTGAGGCTCCTCTGTTATGGAGAGGAGCGTGAGCAGTTGTAGGTTGCACCATGTATTCGGTGCAGCCCACGGGGCTGGCAGTGCAGGGAGAGCAGGGCTACGCCTGCATCCCGCGCACTGCCGCAGCGAACTGCGCAGCCGCTGCGCACACGTCGGCCGCGCCCGCGATGGCGGAGATGACGGCTACGCCGTCGGCTCCAGCCGCCATCACGGCGGCCGTGGTATCGGGCGTAATGCCGCCGATACCCACAATCGGAACTGCGATGCCTGCGGCGCGCAGTTCCGCCACCCCTGCGGGGCCCAGCACAGCGTGGGCATCCGCTTTGGAGCGCGTCGGGTACATGGGCCCGACGCCAAGGTAGTCGGCGCCCGCCTGCAACGCACGGCGCGCCTCATCCACAGAGTGGGCGGATACGCCAAGCATCCGCCCATCTCCAATGCGGGCGCGTACAAGCGCCGCGTCCGCATCCTCCTGGCCGACATGCACGCCGTCGGCCTCCACCGCTACAGCCAGCTCCACATCATCGTTCACGATGAACGGGACCCCGTGCTGGCTGCACACCTCGCGAAGCCGCATTGCAAGCGTGATGCAAGCTTCGCCAACCAGGGCGCCAGTTCCCTTTTCGCGGAACTGGAACAGCGTGATGCCGCCAGCAATGGCCTGGCGCAGCACTTCCACAGGGTCTTGCGTTGTATTAACGCTGCCCATCACCAAATACACCTGCATCGCGCGTCGTACCGCTTCTGCATCCCAAGGGCGCATCACTGCTCACCCCGCTGTCTGCGCTGATACGCAAAATGATTTGTCGGCCCATGTCCGGCGCCAATCCCCAACTCATCTTCGATGGCTGCCTGAATGAATGCTCGCGCGGTCATAACGGCAGCCAGAACAGGTGAACCCTTTGCTAACTCTGCGGTGATCGCAGCAGAGTACGTGCATCCCGTTCCGTGTGTATGACGTGTTACCACACGAACATTCTCCAGATAATGAAAAGACTGCCCATCGTAGAGCACATCCACGATCATGCCACTTCCTTCATCATGACCACCTTTGACCAAAGCATACGTTGAGCCCATCTGTACAATCCGTCTTGCGGCTTCTTCCCGCTGGCTCAGATTGGTGATAGACATCCCGGTAAGCAGTTCCGCTTCCGGAATATTGGGTGTTGTGATCAGGGCATGGGGCAACAGATCCGTAACCAACGCCTTTACAGCTTCCTGCTGGAGAAGGGGGGCGCCACCTTTGGCTACCATCACAGGGTCGATGACCAGATTTGACCAACGGTATTGCTGCCATTTCTCAGCCACTAGACGAATAATCTCGGCACTATATAACATGCCGGTCTTCGTTGCGGTTGGTTGAAAGTCTTCGCCGGTCGAGTCCAATTGCTGGGCAATGCCATCGTAAGGGATGGGAAAAACGCCCTGCACACCTGTTGTATTTTGGGCAGCAATAGCGGTGATAACGGTCATGCCGTATACCCCAAGCTCCTGAAATGTTTTCAGATCGGCTTGAATGCCTGCACCGCCCCCGTTATCAGAGCCTGCAATGGTTAGCGCTTGAGCAATGCTCATACTGCACCTCCACGGGTCTGACGGATCTGTGCGCGTTCTGCCAAGAGATCAGGTGTCACTTGTGCCAGTTGATTCAACAACTCAATCTGGAAGCTGCCGGGTCCCAGGTGAGCCGTACGTTCTGCTGCCAGTTCAGCCGATACACCATAAAAAGCGAGCGCTTCAACAACGCTGCCTAGAAGATCGGCTCCTGATTCCGCTATGGCTGTAAAAGCACCAATCACCGAACTGAGCAGACAGCCAGCACCTGTGACCTGAGTGAGCAGTGCATGACCATTACTCGTGAGAAATGTGGATTGTCCATCAGTAATAATATCTTCTTTTCCGGTAATGACCACGACACAGCCAAGTTTATGCGCTGCCCGCTCCGCAATGCCGATTCGGTCGCCCTCACCTGATCCTGCGTCCACACCTTTAATACTCCAACTCTCACCGATGACATTGGCGACCTCTGCCACATTGCCGCGCAGTACCGTGAGACGAAGTTCACGAATGAGCATCTGCACGGTTTCCGTGCGATAAGTGGTTGCGCCTGCGCCGACGGGATCAAGCACCACAGGCACGTGATGCGAATTAGCCGATTGGCCTGCCAGACGGATCGCCCGAACGACTTTGTCATCGAGTGTACCGATGTTGAGTACCACGGCTCCTGACATCTTGGCGACATCAGCGACCTCTTCATGAGCATAGGCCATAAAAGGGGACGCACCGAGTGCAAGCAGACCATTGGCTGTGAAGGGAGCCACGACAAGGTTAGTGATATTGTGTACCAGCGGATTTTGCGTACGAACACGTTCCAGATAAGACATATAATTTCCTCCTTGTTTTGAAGTAACCCGATCGGCGGAAGTCCGATATCTGGAGTCACTCAACAGAATAATTGGATATGAGTTCCCTTGTTGAGTTGGGGCGCAGAGTCTAACAACAGCCAGATGCATTAATGCGGGAAAAGCAGAAACGTAAAATCTAAATTAATTTCATAACTCACTAAAATGGATTTTTGGAACTGGATATAGACAAATTGAATCATTCTGATCGATATCTAGCGAAACAATAAAAAACGAAACGATACAAAATACAGAAAGTGAACAGAGTGAATTTCTCCAAACTTAGGCAAGCAATACTGTGATGGATGTTAGCATCCAACCAGTGTCTTGAAGTCCAGGCTGGTCGATACCCAACTGATTGGGGCACGATCGATCGGGGCACGACTGGTCAGACGATGTTTCTAAAGAACACAGGACGTCTTATTTGGCTGTCAGGTCCTCCTTTTGAAATGTAAGGAACATCAGACACGTTATTCCCAGAATCTCCTGACCAAAACGCTGCAAACAGCTATTTATTCTGATATAACATGTTTCAGGTTCTTTAGATTTCTGCAACCGCTCCAAATCCCTGAATAGGACGCCTCAGATTCGTTAGCAGTCGTAGCATGCTCTGTTTCGATCAAGTTAAGGAGCGTTTCAGCTCCCAGTAGGCTTGAAGATAAGCGCTAATTACATTACCAAATACATATCAACAAGCCACCCAAACGCATATCAAGCTGCCCAATTGCACATCAAGCCACTTAGGATTGTTATAAATTCTGATCCTCCGATGCTTGCTTCAGGCCAATTCCATTCCACAAACCTTTATGCATCCGATCCTCACGTTCTTGCTAACTTTACTTTTAATCACATTGCTTTCATTCCCTTTATGTTCAATCACTTTTCCTTTATTCGCGTTGCTCTCCTTTATTTACTCTCCTTGCAGAGTAATAAAAGCATCCTCGGCTTTCACCGATTCAGGAATCAAATCCTGTTCAACGAGCCATGCACGTACATTTTCCCACGATTCCATTTCCTGCCGACCAAATGGTTGGCCTTCTTCATTCATGAGTGGTAGCAGAATTGCCAGGCTTTTAGTTTCGATCTCCGGGTCAAGCGGTGATGTTTCATTCTCATGAGCGAGCAGAATACTCAAGGCTTCTTCTGGATGCTCAGTCACATATTTCTGTCCTTCCTGGACCGCTTTGAGAAACCGGGTAAGTTGGTCTTTTTTCGCTTCAATGCCAGCTTCACTTGCGGTCAGGACCAATTCATAATAATCAGGCACACCATAATCGACGGGGGTAATCGATTTCATGGCATGTCCTTCTTTCTCCAAAATCAATTGCTCATGGTTAATAAAACCACCCATAATCGCATCTGCCTGTCCGGAAGCCAGCGAAGGAATCAGATCGAACCCAACATCAACCAGATTCATGTTGTCGGGATTGCCACCATCGTGGCTAATCATCGTACGAACCATCGCTTCATACAGCGGAATCGAAGAATAACCGACAGTTTTTCCTTCAAGATCTTTGGGTGAGCTCACGTTGCCATTTGCTTCGGTCAACAGATGCACAAGCGGGTGGCGAACAACAGCAGCAATGGAACGTACAGGAATGTTCTCGCCACGAGCGAGCAAAATTTGGGGCTGGTAGCTTAGGGCCAGATCAATTTTTCCGGCAGCAACAAGTTTGAGTGAATCATTGGTATCCGCAGGCATCTGAATTTCGACATCCAGACCTTGGTCTGCAAAGTATCCTTTTTCCTGAGCCACATAGATGAAGGAGTGTACTGCATTCGGGTACCAGTCGAGCATGATAGACAGTTTATCTTTGGCGTCTGATGCAGGTTCGGTTGCAGACGGATCTGTTTGCTGTGTATTGGTTGCCGAATCTGTTGTTGGCGTATTTTGGCTATTGTCTGTGGTGCTGCATCCGCTAACGATCAGCAAAAGGCTAATGAGTATGATGGGAAGCAGGGAGTATATACCTTTGTTATTCATAAATGAAGTTCCTCATTTCATCGTTTTGATTTGTAGAAAATGGGCAACAGCATGTTAACGATAATGTGACAATGAACTGATTGAAGATGTTGCTGAAATTGTGCATAAGATATGTTTTGTTTTGAAGATTGTAACTACTGTATTTACATCTAATTTCTGTCTAAGTATTATCCAACCTTTCTTTTGCCTCCATGACGATGACGCCGTATGCTAAACCGTTTCTCCAGCCAGGTAATCAGTACAAACAAAACGATCCCAAGCAGGGATAACAGCAAAATGGCGGCAAACATCGCATCCGTGTTCATGTTGCTGGACATACGACGGCTGAAGTACCCTAGACCTTTGCTACCACCGAGCCATTCGCCAATCGTTGCCCCAACCACGCAGTACACCACAGACATCTTTAGCCCCGAGAAAAAAGAGGGAAGTGCCAGCGGAACCTGGAGTTTGCAAAAAATATCCCACTTGCTGGCGCCCATGGTGAGCAACAGTTCACGCTGCTCTGGATCGCCTTGGCGGAGTCCATCGTAGGTACTGACCACAATGGGGAAGAATGCGATTAAAAATACCACGGCGACTTTGCTCCACAACGTGTAACCAAACCACAGGATAAATACGGGGGACAAGGCAATCAACGGTATGGTCTGACTGATCACGATGAAGGGATACAAGGCCTTTTCAATCGATCGGTTCATATGCATGCCTGTTGCCAGCGTAATTCCAGTCACTATGGACAAGACAAAACCAACAACAACCTCCATAAAGGTAGCAGGCAGATGGATGGTCAACAGCAGACGGCGATGTTCAACCAGTGAGCTTGCGATGGCCGTAGGTGCAGGAATGATGAAGGAGGGCACCCATCCCATACGCACAATCACTTCCCAGATCGCCATTAATAAGAACATGAGCATAATAAACAAACCATATTGGGAAAACGACCTCGAGAGCCACTTTAAACACCACGTCCAAACGCTAACCTCAGCTCTATCATTTTGCATGTAATTGTTCCTCCAGTTGTTGCCTCATCTGCACGAGAGCCAGTTCGTAGATCATGTCCGAATGCCTTGGGCGTGGTAAAGGAACCGTCATCTCCCGCAACTGCTGACCTTGCCCCCCTGGAGTTAACAGAATGATACGGTCACTTAACAGCAGGGCTTCTTCAATGTCATGTGTAATGAACAGCACGGTTTGGCCAAAGCCCTCCCACAGCTCGAGCAACCAGCGATGCATTTCTCGTTTGGTTAAGGCGTCGAGTGCACCGAAGGGTTCATCCAGCAACATGAGCTGCCCGCCTGTAAGTAAGGTACGCAGCAATGCCACCCGCTGCCGCATGCCGCCGGACAATTCATCTGGATAGGCCTGTTCATAACCCGACAGGCCGAACCTTGCCAATCCAGCTAGGATGTTGGCACGTAACTTGTCCTTGTCCTGTCGGCCTCGTGCCAACTCGGAAGGAAGCATGCAGTTCTCCATGACGGTACGCCAGGATAACAGCAGATCTTTCTGCGGCATATAGGCGACTCGTCCGAGCCGTTGTCCGTGCGGTACATCAGCAATATCGATGGTGCCGACGGTTGGCTCATGCAAGCCTGCGAGTAGCTTGAAGAGCGTGCTTTTACCTGACCCGCTGGAGCCAATGAGCGAGACAAATTCTCCTTGTTGGACCTTAAGCGACACATTGGCGAGCACGGGTGAATCCTTTTTTTCAGGAAAAGCGAAGCTAACGTTCTCAATGGTTACATGGTTGTTCATCTGATCCTCACCCCCTTGATGTCAGACTGCTGGAATAACAACGGCATCCTATACTCTGCAAAAGGAACAAAAAAGACCCACCCATTTCCGGAGAAATGAGTGGGTCTGTAAGTTAAATCCGCAATTTATCTTCACATACATGAAAAAAATCCGCTTACTAAAAGGCCGCTCCACTTCCCTCCGCTGGTATGATCCAGATCAGGTTCAAAGGGTCCGAATAATCATATTCGTCTCAGCCGCAAGGCTCCCCTAGTGCAAAAGTTCAAGATATGCAGTTGTCTGTTCAGCATATATCACTCGAACATGAACTGTAAAGAGGCAGCATGATGGAATTCTTGAGATGAACTTGGAGTCAGACCCGAACAACTGAACAATTTACCTGGGCTCCCTAACCCGATATAATAGGGGTGGCGCATATTGGCCGGATCACAAAATGCAGGTGGGATTGTTCTCCCTCCTAGGCAGAATGGGGACCCGAGTTGAAAACGTTCAAAAAAGTATATATTGAGATCACGAGTATCTGCAATCTGGCATGCAGCTTCTGTCCGCAGACACAGCGTGCCAAAGGATTCATTGACCCTGAAGTCTTCAACAATATACTGGATCAAGTTAAACCACACACCAATCATATTTATCTACATGTCAAAGGCGAACCCTTGTTGCATCCCAAAATAGATTTGTTGCTCGATTCCGCACATGAGAAGGGACTCAAGGTGAACATTACAACGAATGGTACACTG
The DNA here is from genome assembly GCF_037981725.1 of Paenibacillus sp. FSL H3-0457. Lineage (NCBI taxonomy): Bacteria > Bacillati > Bacillota > Bacilli > Caryophanales > Paenibacillaceae > Paenibacillus > Paenibacillus sp. FSL H3-0457. The sequence continues at coordinate 1,019,319 of NZ_CP150283.1, forward strand.
CTGCCCAAGACTCAGCATAAATTGCTTGGCAAACCGGCGCTGCGGCAGATGAATTTCTCCCTGCACAGTTTCGATGGGCATGAAGGTTCAACAGACCGTGACGGATACCTGCGTCATATTTTGTCCTTTGTACACGAGGCCGTTAAGCACAATGTCATCATCTCATTTCGGTTGTGGAATCTGACACAGGATAACTTCACAAATGCTCAGATGAATCGAAATCGGGAGACCCTTGAAGTATTGGAACGTGAGTTCAATCTGGATTTCCGCATTGAGGAAAAAGTAGTTCCAGGCAGCGGGGTCAAAATTGCCCCGAATGTATACCTGAATCAGGACCATGAGTTCCAGTGGCCGAGTCTGGATGCACCTGAAGATGACGGCAAAGGCTTCTGCCATGCACTTCGCGGTCAGGCAGCTGTGCTTGTAGATGGAACGGTGGTTCCATGCTGTCTCGATGGCGAGGGTGTGATTAACCTGGGTAATGTGCACGAGAAGTCATTCTCGGAGATTATTGAGGGTGAGCGAGCGAACAATCTGGTATATGGCTTCTCCAAACGCGAAGCTGTAGAAGAGTTGTGTAGAAAGTGCGGTTATCGTCAGAGATTTGGAGCCTGATATTTTATATCAGCAAGCCAGAAGACATTCAAGATCACACATTTGGAGACAAATGTAGTGGTCTTTCTTTGTTATTGGGGATTAAGTGAGGGGTACATACGTTACAAATGAGCATACCAGAGGTTGATATCAGCATATTGCTTGAGAGACCTAGCATGCAAAAAATGCCGATATGACAGGGATTGTACGATGTCATGATATATCTGATCTAATGATTATTCTAGTTACCTTCCTTATTTGGTAGGATTAGGTTGTTGGTCGGACAGAGGTGCACCTCTGGCGAACTTCCAGTACAAGCCCAGGCTGTACATTACCAAAAAACGAGAGAATAAGGGAGGAATAAAGTTATGAAAAAAATGTTGACGTTGTTACTGTCCGCTGGTTTGGTTGCTTCTATATTTGGTGCAGTTCCGGCTGCGGCTGCGCCTACGGTTGTAAATTCAACTATTATTGTTCCAAAGGGCACGACCTATGATGGTCAAGGCAAAACATTTGTAGCTAATCCTTCCACACTTGGCGACGGATCTCAAGCAGAAAATCAGAAGCCAGTCTTCCGTCTGGAGGCAGGGGCCACGCTCAAAAACGTAAACATTGGATCACCAGCTGCTGATGGTGTTCACTGTTATGGCAACTGTAATATATCGAATGTGGTCTGGCAGGACGTGGGCGAGGATGCACTGACATTGAAGTCTGCCGGAACGGTTAACATTACCGGTGGGGCAGCGTATAAGGCTTATGATAAAGTGTTCCAGATGAATGCAGCTGGAACAATTAACATCAAAAATTTCCGTGCAGATGATATTGGCAAACTGGTTCGCCAAAATGGTGGAACTTCCTTTGCAGTTAACATGACGCTGGATAACTCCAACATTTCCAATGTAAAAGATTCGATTATGCGTACAGACAGCAGCACATCACAAGGGAAAATTACGAATACCCGTTATTCCAAAGTACCAACGTTGTTCAAGGGGTTTGCTTCGGGGAAAACGAGCCAGTCTGGGAACACGCAATATTAAAGGATTGCCACAAATACCCATCTGATGTACATTAGAAGCAATGAAATAAGTGAACCGGGAGCTCAATGAAGTTGGGCTGAGAGAGTGGCCTTGTGCCGCTGACCGTACATCTGATCTGGGTAATGCCAGCGTAGAGAACATGGATTTGCGATATGTAAGGGTGAATTGTGGGAATGAACGTGGATGAACAACAGACCTCTTTGAACTTGAACTGTGGTGGTGTATCTGCCATGAAGGAGGGGTGCTGGTTGATATTCCGTATTTTCGACATCCATCCAATACATCATTGTGAGGATTGTACACTGTACGTAAGGCCTGCCCGGAATCGGGGAGGCTTTTTCGTTTATTTTGATAACCCCCACAGGGAACAAAGGAAGGGCGTAGAGAACATGGCAACAACAGCAGGCAACAAGCGATTGAAACTAACGGATATTCTGGTAACCATCGTGATCGCAGTAGTGTTTGGGGTGATTTACAAGATATGGGGACCTACATATGACTTGATGAAACCATTTGGCGTTCATGCGGAGCAGATGATCTACGGCATGTGGTTTATGGCGGGCACGTTTGCTTTTGTTATCATTCGTAAACCAGGCGTGGCTATTCTTGCCGAAGTTGCGGCTTCAACGGTAAGTGCTTTCTTGGGTAGTGAATGGGGCATGTCCACACTGGTGTATGGCCTGTTGCAAGGATTGGGAGCTGAGATATTCTTCGCAGCATTTTTCTATCGCAAAACGAATCTGTTTGTTACCTGTCTTGCAGCCATAGGAGCTGCAGCGGCTTCGCTTTTGCTGGATTACCAGTACGGGTATATTGATTCACTCTCGACGTGGAATTATACGTTATTTATCGGGTTCCGCTTCATTGGAAGTATTCTGATTGCTGGAGTGTTCGCTTATTATCTTGCCAAAGCATTGGAACTCACCGGTGTAACACGTTCGCTCAGGCCGGTATCCAAACAAGATTATGAGGCGCTGGATTAGATGAACGGGGAAGGGAGTTCGCAAGCGGTAAGTGTGACAAATCTAAGATGCAAGTTCCCGGGAGAGAAAGCCTTGGTATTTCAAGGCTTGTCTCTTTCTGTGCGTCAAGGAGAGAAAGTGCTGTTGCTTGGCCCAAGTGGCTCCGGTAAATCGACGTTATTGCAAATTTTGAGCGGTTTAATTCCACGTTCGGTTGAGATTCCGATGAAATGTGATGATATTCAGGTTCCCGCCAAAGCAGGAGTGGTCTTTCAAGATCCGGATACCCAGTTCTGTATGTCCTTTACGGATGAAGAGATCGCATTTGTTCTGGAAAACCGAAATATTCCGCGTGAAGAGATGCCTGCTCTGATTGAATATTATCTGAAACAAGTGGGGTTATCCTTTGAACAGAATCGTGTATTGATCCAGTCCATGTCTCAGGGGATGAAGCAGCGTCTTGCGATTGCTTCGATGCTTGCCATGGACCCGGAGGTATTGTTTTTGGATGAACCCACTGCACTGCTGGATGATGAGGGGACTTCCCAGGTGTGGGATACCGTCAGACGGATCGCTAGTGACAAAACAATCATCATCGTTGAACACAAAATAAACAAGATTGTGGATATGGTCGACCGCATCATTGTGGTATCACCTGAAGGAAAGATTGTGGCAGATGGGCCAGCACAGCAGGTATTTACGCATGAACGGGGCAAGCTGAAGGCATATGGGATCTGGTATCCAGGCATATGGGAGGAGCAAGAGCGGGCAGCTAAGGAAGAAGAGGGAAGTACTTCTGGAGAGCTTCAAGTTTGTGTGGATCACGGCATCTCAAGTTTGGAAACACAGCGATCGTCTGACTTATCCGATACACCGGGTATATCCCCCATATCTCACGACTCATCCTTTTCGCCTGTATCTCCCGCCTATCTGCCTGCACTGGACTTGCAGCAGTTCACTGGATGGCGTGGGAAAACACCTTTCATTCAGGTGGAGCAGGCCAAGGTATGGCATGGAGACTGTATTGGTATTGTCGGAGCTAATGGAGCTGGCAAGAGTTCATTGTTGTTATCTCTGATGAATATCCTGAAAACAACAGGTCATTATGAGGTGGAAGGTCAGCCTTCTGGCAAAACGGAGCAGCTTGCAGATCGAATTGCGTTTGTATTTCAGAACCCGGAGTTTCAATTTGTGACCAACACGGTCGCGGAAGAAGTGGAATTCTCATTGCTGGGGGGCAGGCTGACAACGGAAGAAAGACTTGTCAGGACTGATCATATGTTGAATCAATTTGGGCTAATAGACCTCTCAGAGCGCCATCCCTACCAATTATCGATGGGGCAGAAACGACGCTTGAGCGTTGCCTCTGCACTGGTGAGAGAGCAGCGAATACTGCTGTTGGATGAACCTACTTTTGGACAGGATGCCCGCAATACGTTTGCCATGTTAGCACAGCTGGAGCAATTGCGGAGAGAGGGAACAGCTATTGTCATGGTTACCCATGATCGTGAAATTGTAAAAAGATATTGCACCCGAATCTGGACGGTAGATGAGGGGAGGTTATCTGATGCAACTGTCGTTTCCTCACCGTGAAACCTGGCTTCATAACGTCAATCCGGGATTAAAGATGATCATTCTGACGATGATGTTTGTCATCGTTATCCTCATTCACAATCTGAATGTAATGGCCAACGTTGCGTTGGCGATGATGCTGTTACTGTGCTGGGCAGGTCATCCGTGGTACAGATTGATGCTGTACGCATCACCATTCATTCTGGTGTTTATCTCCACGTCTACAGGCATGATGATGTTTGGTAAGGGCGAGACCACATGGTATAAGTGGGGACTGATCCACATAACCGAAGAGAGTTTCTATCGCGGTCTGCACTTGGGTTTTCGCTCGCTGACTATGGCCGCGGCTGGGTTACTTTTTGGTCTTACGACCAAGCCTGTGAGACTGTTTTATTCCCTGATGCAGCAGTGGCGGCTTCCCGCAAAATATGCCTATAGCTTTTTGGCCGCGATGCGCATGATCCCCATTTTGCTGGATGAATTCCAGACGCTCCGTTATGCGATTCGTATTCGTGGAACACAGCAACGCGGCTCTCGCTGGAATGTGTATGGTACACTCAAGCGTTACGCTATTCCGCTGCTGGCACAGAGCATTCGCCGTGCACAGCGAATGGCGGTAGCAATGGAAGCGAAAGGGTTCACAGATGGCGCGAGCCGCACGTATTACATTCAGATTGGCTATTCGCGAGCTGATCTGTGGTTTGTATTTTATTATATGCTCACCTTAACGGCTGCTTATTACATCGGGGTTACCTTTCCTTATCATGCTACGATGGTGGATGTAAGGTAATACGGGCAGATAGATAGAAATATATTGAGGTAAACGGTAACCTTTTCCTTTTTACTGCGTCTCTATTGGAAATAACTTCTAATGAATGGGGATGAACGAGAGTGAAGACGGGTCCTGACTGGCAGAGAACGGGGTACAAATGGATTACCATGACTGGATTATCAGCTGTGCTGTTGACGGGCTGGATGCTGCTGGATTCCAAAATGGTCGCCCTTGAAGGACAAGCTTTGGCTACAACGCCACAAGCATTGGGGGAAAGTTCCCAAGTCTTAACTGCAAAGTTAGCTTACAAACAAGGAGACACCGTTACGCTTATTAATGACATCCCTCTGTTCAAAAACAGAAGGGACGGCAGTGTGGCTGCTGACAAGCTGGGGATTGAATACTATACAACAAAAAACGAAAAGTATACGTTGGCCTCGGTTCGAGGTGAGTGGGTGCAGCTTAAGTCAACCGATCATGGAAACTTTTGGCTGCCAAGTTGGTATGCACTGAAGGAGAGCAGAAGTATGACGGAAACAGCTCCCCAAAGCTTCACACTCCAATCAGGCAGCAAGCTGTATCTGGCACCAGATAGTTCTACAACCTGGTCTTTTGAGAAAGTGCTAACAGATAAGGCTGTTATTGTTGCAAAGTGGAAAGGCTGGTATGGGGTATCCATTGCTCCACGAGTCTGGAATAAAGAATCCTCCACGTATCGGCCAGGACTCTTCTGGATCAAGGCACAGGCTATAGAACAGCGGATGAATGTGGCTGATGGCTGGTTCAATCAGGAGGCATCGCTGCCAACTTCGGTTATACGCCATCTGACAGATATTAAGCTGAACAAGGCAACCACCTCCAAACAAGTGGCTGGGTGGTTAGGCGAGCCGGATTGGAAAGAGAGTTCAAGCAATCTAAATTTCACGGGTTATTCAATGAGTATTGGACAGACCTGGAGATATGAGCGGGAAGATGCGCAATTTCTGGTCACATTAAACAAGAATGGCAGACTGGCCAGAACACGCTGGAATTTAGCACAGGATAATCGAAATGCTGTTGTTTCCGATTGGAACATCAGTCGGGCGGATGAATATGGGTTCACAACAAAAATCTATGGCACAACACTGCCAACGACAATCCCTTGGAAACCGGTATGGACCAACCAGGGGGATATTAACTACACTTTTTTACAAGCAGCCACGGATGATGTGCTTCTGATGAAAGGGGATGACGGTGGATTCAGCGGGGGTTACTACGAAGGTTCTATATATGCCCTTGACCGACATTCCGGCCAGCAATTATGGGAGATCAACGGGGGTTTTGGAAGACAGCAGGCAGTGGTGGATGCAGAGCGCAAATACGTTACAATCTACACCGATTATGACCCTGATAAGAAAAAATACGTGGATCGTATTCGTCATCTGAACTTGAAGAACGGAAAGGTCATGTGGACGTACACTCCTAAGCAAAATTTTAAACTAAATGGCATCACCGCTGCGAAGAACGTTGTGGTTGTAGATAACCCGGTTGTTGAGAGCTCAAGCAACAGTTGGTTAACGGTTCTGGACAGTGCAAACGGAAAAACATTGTGGACGCGAAAACTGGCTAAGGGTTATGAATTATTGAACAAGAGTGCAGATGACCCCTATGTGTTGTATTGGGAAAAGAATAAGCTAGTTGCAGCCGATCCGCAATCGGGCCGAACCGTATGGAGCTTGAAAGCTAAACGATCTACCATAGAACAATTTGTGAATGATCCATATTTTGATGGAATCGAACGTATGGATCCCTTTGCAACCACGAATGCTGAAAGATGGCTATCGTTAGATAATCAGTGGCTTCTGCTTGATCTGAACACGGGGAAAAAGCTTGCCCAATTCCCTGTTCTGGTAGGACAGAGATTTGAGGCGCTGGATGATGGCATGTTGTTGATCCGTGAGAACAAAAACGGCGATCATTACGGCGAATATGAAGATTTTACAACCACCCTGTATGATGCCAAGACAGGCAAAACACGCTGGACGATCAAGGGCAAGATTGAACGAGGACTGGTGGAAGAGGATCAGTTGTATGTGATTAAGAACGGTTATCCAGCGGCTGTGGATTATAAAACGGGGGAGACGCGTTGGAATGCCAAAGATACGATTGCAACACTAAGGCATCCGACGAATCAGGGAAGTTATCTGGTCATTGATGATCAGTTGCTGTTGCCCATGGACGAAAATCTTCTCGTAATGAACAAAAAGAATGGAGCACTGTTAGGTCGTGTACATGACGTTGTGATGGGAAACCCGGAGCACCGGGACCGGGATGCGAAGAATGGAATGATTAACCGGATCGGTAATGAAGTGTATGTGGGTTCGTCCAACGGACGTTTTCGTGTACATGAAGCCAGCCGCCTGCAGGAGGCAATCTCACCTTAAAAGCTTGTCTCGTAAGGGATGTTGATTTATTATAAATGAACAGGCTTGCTCGCGCTCCGGTTATCGGCTGTGCGGGCTTTCTTCATGTGTTCTTGAAGAACCATGCATGATCATTCACGGGAGGACTCTCCATGATCTCATTATATGGTGTAAGCAAACGTTATAACGAGCGCGGTTCCCGTGCAGATCAGGGATTCGAAGCATTAAGCTCGGTGTCCCTCGAAGTGGGACAAGGAGAAATACATGGCATCATTGGATCAAGTGGTGCAGGCAAATCCACACTTCTGCGGATGCTCAACGGGTTGGAAAAGCCGGATGATGGTGAGGTTGTTGTGAATGGGCAGCACCTGCCCCAGATGAATGAACAGAGTCTGCGTCAGGCACGAAGATCCATTGGCATGATCTTTCAACACTTCAATCTTGTCAGTAACCGAACGGTGAGTGGCAATGTCTGCATGCCATTGGAGCTTGCGGGTATGCCCCGTGCGCAGCGAGTTGAACGTGGACTTGAGGTACTGCAGTTTGTTGGACTGGAAGACAAGGCGGGTCAATATCCTGCTCAGCTTAGCGGAGGACAGAAGCAGCGTGTGGCGATTGCACGAGCGCTGGCCAGTCGTCCGGATGTGCTGCTCTGTGATGAACCGACCTCTTCGCTTGATCCACAGACCACGAACGGTATCCTGGATGTGCTGCGTCATATCAATGAAACGCTGGGCGTGACCATTGTTGTAGTAACGCATGAGATGGAAGTGGCTCGCAGACTATGTCACAGGATATCCGTCATGAAGGATGGGCGACTCGTTCGTACGTTGTCTAAAGCGGAAGTGAGCAGTATCCCTACTCCGCAGCCTGATCTGCTGACCTCCTTGCTTGCGGGTGACGAATACGGGATGACAGGTTCGTCTCTGTTCCGTAAGGCAGAACAGGAGGACAAGTCATGAGGTTACCTGAGTCTGTGCTGAAATATCAGCATGAGATATGGCAGGCGATCGGAGAGACTTTTGTCATGGTGGGTATCTCCATTGCGGCAGCTGTTCTGATCGGGTTACCTCTGGGTACACTGCTGTACTTATTCCGGAGAGGACAACGGTATCAGAATCAAACGCTGTCCTTTGTACTTGGCAGTGTCGTTAACATCGTTCGTTCGTTTCCGTTCTTACTGCTGGTTGTATTCATGATTCCATTCACACGGATTGTTGTGGGAACGTCCATAGGTACGCTGGCGGCAACCGTGCCACTCTCGGTCATTGCAATTGCCTACTACGCCAGACTGGTGGAACAAGCGTTGTTGGATGTACCGAGGGGAGTGGTTGAAGCGGCTGCTTCCATGGGGGCATCGACGATGCAACTTGTGGTGAAATTCTTGTACGTGGAGGCACGATCTGGTCTTGTACTGGGACTCACGACAGCTACGATTAGCTTCATCTCCTACTCGACGGTGATGGGCATTGTAGGTGGCGGCGGGGTTGGTGATTTCGCCATTCGCTACGGTTATCAGCGCTTCGAAACGGAGATTATGGTATTTACGATCATCATTATGATTATCCTGGTACAGATGATCCAATTCACAGGCAGCAGACTGTCCCACTGGCTGGATCGCAGATCCTGAACGGTTGGACCGTGCATTATTACGAATAACCAATACAGATTATACGATGAGGGGTAGACATGAAATGAAAATGAAAATGATGCTTATGTTGCTTGCAGTAATGCTGGTTGTAGCTGCTTGTGGCAAAAAAGAAGAAACACCTGCGGCTGAAGGAACAAAAGAAGATACACAAGTTGCACAAGAAGTTACGCTGAAGGTAGCCACGTTGATTCCACCGATGACAGATGTGCTCGATATTGTTAAACCGCTATTGAAGGAAGATGGCGTTAACCTGGAAGTTGTTGTGTTATCAGATAACGTACAGCCGAATACGGCACTGGCGAACAAGGAAGTGGATGCAAATTTCTTCCAACACGTGCCTTACATGACCCAGTATAATGAAGCGAACAATGCCAATCTGGTGGCTGTACAGCCTATCTATAATGCCATTTATGGCGGCTACTCCAAAAAGTACAAAACGATTGAGGAATTGCCAGAAGGTGCAACGATTGCAATTGCAAACGATCCTTCCAACATTGGTCGCTCTCTTGTGATGCTGGAGCAGAACGGATTGATTAAGCTGAAAGAGGGCGTAGGTTTTAACGCCACACAGGCAGACATCACCGAGAATACAAAGAACTTCAAGTTTGAGGAAGTGGACTTGTTGATGCTGGCTCGCATGATGGATGATGCTGATCTGGTAGCCATGACTCCGGCATATGCCAGTCCGCTCGGTCTTACACCGAAAAAGGATGCATTGTTAACCGAGAAGGATGATTCCCATTTTGCAATCACCATGGTTGCCCGTGAGGATAACAAGGACTCCGAAGCGATCCAGAAGCTGGCCAAACGCATGGCGGGTCCAGAGGTCAAAGCCTTCTTCGAAGAGAAATATGCAGATATCGCGATCCCGGCATTTAAATAGAGAATACGTAGTCCTATGTGAACAGCTTTTGAGATCTGAGCGATAACGCTTGGATCTTTTTTTATGGAATTCGGCAAGTTACTGTAACAAGTATTTAAAAATTTAACAATTTGGTCATATCGCTGGGTTACTTTATTTAATAGTTTTTTCGTATAATTTGTTTGAAAGTAGTTCTTTAGGATTATAAATTAAGAGATTTAAGTAATATTTCTAGTGCGAAAATTGTCTTTTGCGAGAGGCAGGACCTAATTTTTAATATCTTGAGGAAGGAGGGTTCTGTACTCTAAGAGAGCTAGACCAAGTAAAACTAAATTAATCTGGAAGAGGTAGAGAAATTTGTCCCGAAAAAATAGCAAATCGAATTGGTTCAACAAGATCCATAATAATTTTAAGACGAAACTGGTGGTGTCTTTTATTGCTTTCTTGGCCATTCCATCGTTTAGTATTGGAGTTTTGTCTTATAACAGTGCGAAGAATGAAGTTGAGAAGCAAATTCTACATAGTGCAATGGAAAACGTGAACCTTGCCAGTGCGACCATCGATCTTTCGATTAATGCCAAGCGCGACCACATTGAATATTATGCGAATACACTCGCCGAGGAATTACGTCAAGAAGATGCAGAGGTTCGGGTTGTGAACGAATTGAAGGGGTACGCTGCACAGAACAAAGATATTATCACCATAGGAGTGGGAACAGAAGCCGGTGTCTACCTGATGTCCTCCAATGCGGAAATGCCTGAAGATTACGATCCGCGAACAAGACCATGGTACACAGAAGCGATGAGTACTCCAGAGCAGGTCATTGTTACAGACCCTTATATTTCCGCCGAGACAAACGAAATCACCATCACCATCGCCAAGGCATTGAATGGCCGATCTGGTGTAGTCCAGCTGGATCTGAATCTGTCGAATATCAGTACCTTGGTAAGTGGAATTAACGTGGGAGAACAGGGATATCTGATCCTATTGGATGCCAGCGAAAAGTATATCTACCATCCCACGGTAGAACCCGGAACAGATGCAACAGAGGATTTTTGGAAACCGGTGTATGCGAATGAATCGGGCAATTTCAAATATACCGTTGATCAAACGGATAAAGTGATGTATTACGCCACGAATGCATCCACGGGATGGAAGGTCGCTGGCACCATGTTCTCTTCTGAGGTAGACGATGCGGCAGCACCAATTCTAAAACGAATGATTATTGTTATTGTCTCCTGCCTCGTCGTTGGTATTGTGATTATCTGGCTTGTGATGCGATCCATCATTAGACCCATTCGTCAGTTGAAGGATCAGGCGATCCAGGTGAGTGAAGGGGATCTAACCCAAACCATTACTAGCACAAGCCATGATGAGATTGGTGAACTGAGTGATGCCTTTGGCAAAATGCAGCACAATCTGCGTGTGCTGATTCAAAATGTGGAGAACAGCGCCAGTCAGGTAGTCATCTCATCGGATGAAATGACTCAGAGTGCGGAATCAACCAGTGCAGCCAGTGAGCAGGTAGCGCGAGCCATTCAGGAAATTGCGAGTGGTGCGGAGAAACAGACCGAAGGTATTGAACATAACCATCAGGCCATGAATGAAATTACAATTGGGATAACACGAATCGCCGAACGTTCCATACAAGTTGCTGATTTGGCGAAACATACAACCGTACAAGCAGAAGAAGGCGGCAACACCGTCAAGCAGACGGTGAGTCAGATGCAATCGATTCAAGAGACGGTAGAACAGACAAACCAATTGATTCAGGCGTTATATGAACGATCACACCAAATTTCAGCGATCACGGAGTTAATCGGAAATATAGCCAAACAGACAAACTTGCTCGCGCTGAACGCATCCATTGAAGCTGCTCGTGCAGGTACACATGGCAATGGATTCGCCGTTGTAGCAGCAGAGGTTCGCAAGTTGGCAGAGCAATCCGGGCAGTCCGTCAATGAAATCACCGTGCTGACTACGGCGGTACAGGAAGATATGGCTGCTTCCGTTCACATGATGGAGAAGGTGACTTCAGAGGTTGAAGAGGGCATGGACATCTCTACAGAAGCGATTCGGAAGTTTGAACGTATTCTGGATAGCATGCGGGAAACGACGCCTCAGATTGAAGAGATTGCTGCCACGTCGCAAGAGATCACAGCAGGTGTGCAGGAAGTATCTGCTGTATCCAATGAGTTGGCAGGCATTGCGTCAGGCAACGCCGCAACTTCCGAAGAAGTGGCCGCTTCCTCAGAGGAGCAACTGGCAGCGATGGAGCAGATTTCTTCCTCGGCTCGTGGCTTGTCTACCCTGGCTGAAGAACTGCAGCGCCTGATTAGACAGTTTAAGTATTAACGGGATCGTAGAAGAGAGATATCACACAGGGACAGCATCACATCATGTTTCATTAGAGGGAGTGGACAACCATGCAACTGGAACTCAAAGCCTTCTTACTGCTAACGGATGCGGTCATGATTACAGATGAGGAGGGTGTGATTCTGGATGTGAATTCCGTTTATGTAACCAAAACAGGATTCTCACGGGAGAGCACCATAGGTCAGCCTGCCCGATTGTTAATGGATACCCACTGGAGAGGCAATCAGACCTGGTCCGGCGTTGCCAAACTGATGAAGGTTGATCAGGAAGTGTGGGAAGCCCAAGTTACGATTACATCGGTTCATTTGGATGATTCTCTTTTTTATATCAGCATATTTAATGATGAATTTTCATGAAAAAAAACGTTGTTTGGTGATAAGGGGATGTTAGCTGAAAGCAGTAATTATTTTCAAAAAAATGGTCAATATCATCAATTGAATAAGGGAGCACGGCATACTATGATTTGTGTACTGAGGAACTGCGACCATGAATCTGACAACATTCATTGAATGCATGAAATCCTGAAGTCGTAATGTGGACGGTGACCATTTGCTACGCGATCTTGTATTAAATTTCACGCTAATTTTGATCTTTGTTTTCCTAATTCATCACTATTTGAACCATACAAATGCTACCCGTTCAACATCCATCACGACTCGAATCATTATTGGTATTACGCTGAGCATGTTGGGCACGGCGCTCTATTATTTCTCTATTGTGCTTGAGGATGGTACATTGTTGAATTTCCGGGCCATTGTGTATCTGCTTGCTGCTTATTTTGGTGGGAGTGGCTCTGCTTTCGTTACTTTTGCATTCATGTGGATGTTTCGGATTAATATGGGGCGTAATCCCTTGTTGGAGAACTGGCAGTATGCGTTGACAGAGTTGTTATTTGTTGTAGCCATATGTCTGATCTTTAAGTATATCAGGGGATTTATACAGAAGTGGTTGTCCGGAGCGTTGCTGTTGATTACTGTGTATGAGTTTTCTGCACTAAAGACAAATTCCCCTTCTCTGCTAATGATGGGGCAGATTCTCTTTTTTCAATGTATCTGCCTGCTGTCCGTTATATTATTCCTGTATTATCTGAACCAAAATCATCGATATAGGAAATTGGTCATTCAGAGGGATCAGGAAATGCTGGAGATGCTTCGTATGCAGCCGGGTTTTACTTTTAAAATCCGAAAACAGAACGGAAAATTCGAGTATCTTGTGCTTGAGGGAGAGATGCTCTCCCGACTGGGCTTGGACATGAGTAGTCTGAAGCAAGATTACAAACTGGGCACATTGGATATTTTACCTCAGGAAAAGGTAGAATTTCTGCGAAAGCAGTTTAACCGGGCATGGGAAGGGGAATCTTTTTTTTACGAGATTGAGCATGGAGGTTACTATTCGCTGGTGAACGTTCGCCCTCTGCGAGAAGAGGGTGTGGTGAAATATGTCGTGGGATATGGACTTGATATTACGGAACACAGAGCGGTTAAACGAAGGATTCAAGAAAGTGAAGAGCGATATCGAACACTTGAGCGGGTGTCGGCAGACTGGCTTGTCGGTTTGGATAACAACAGATGTATTGTGTCGGTGAATCAGAAATTTCTGGATGTTCTCGGTCTCGGCAGGCAGGAAGTGATTGGGCGTCAGCTTGAAGAATTGTTGTTCATTAAGCAGCTGGAGAACTGGTTGTTCGTTTTCCAAAAAGCCTTACATCACAATATAGCACAGGATACGGAACTGAGTTTCATTGTTGGAGAAGGTCATGAGCAGTATGTTCGGGTTCACCTATCCCCTGTTAAAGTATTAAACTCGAGTGAGAAAATTAAGGCAGTTATTCATGACATTTCGGATCACTATAGACGTGTTAAGGCCGACAAAGCAAGCCAGGCGAAGAGTGAGTTTCTCGCATTCATGAGTCACGAGATTCGTACCCCGCTGAGCGGTATTATCAACTTTTCGTTGTTGCTTCAACGGACAGATCTATCTCCACAACAAAAGGATTATTTGAGTAAAATCAATGCGTCTTCACAAACCCTGCTTACTCTGGTGAATGATATTCTTGATTTTTCGAAAATAGAGGCAGGCAAGCTGATTTTGGAGAAGGTCTCTTTTTCACCAGAGGATGTGATCAAACGTGTGGCAGATCAGATCGGTGTGGCCATCGGGCACAAAGATATCGAAGTGATCTTTACAACCGATCCCGATCTGCCATTAACGGTGATTGGTGATCCGTTCCGACTTGAACAGGTGTTATTGAATCTGCTCAGTAATGCGATTAAATTTACGGAGCATGGATATGTAACGTTGCAGGCAGAGGTTCTTTCATTGGAGGCGGAGCGAGTTCATGTCCGTTTTGAGGTACAGGACACGGGAATCGGAATGTCACCCGAACAATTGGAACGGCTCTTTGTCCCGTTTACTCAAGCGGAACCCTCGACGTATCGAACATATGGTGGCTCTGGTCTTGGGCTGGTCATCTGTTACCTTCTGGTCACCTCTTTGGGAGGAAGTTTGCGGGTGGATAGTGTGCTGGGAGAGTACAGTCTGTTTTCATTCGACTTGATATTTGAACTTGCAGATTCGGAAGAAGAAGAGAGTTTCTCCCTGCATACACACCCACTCCTATATGGTGCGAATGATGCGGTTATCATTGAAGATGATGAACGGATGGGCGAAAACCTGAAGCAGCTGCTCTATTCATTCGGGATGAATCCGACGCTGTATACTTCCTTGAACCATATGATGGAGAGTGATGGGTATACTCCTGAAGCTGAAGCGATGTTGATCATGTTGGATATGGATATAGAAGACACAGTCAACGGTTCGTTATGGGACAACTTCATGAAGCGATTGGATCGAACGAAAATTCAGGTGTTGGGGTACACACGGGCATTTAGCGAAAATGCGCTGTGGATTGAGAAGAGATCCGTGCACCCTGATATCATGATGGTCAAACCGATTACACGTCTGGGATTATTCGAAGTCATTCTTGCACTTCAGGGTGAAGGTCCGTTGGTCAAAAGTCAGTTGGCTGAAGGCGACGATCCCTATTCGCTTGATCAGAACGGACATATCCTGATAGCTGAGGATCATGAGATCAATCAACTGGCGATTCGGGCAATGCTGGAACATAAGGGGTTTCATGTGACGCTGGCAGCTAGTGGCACAGAGGTTCTGAGAAAGTTAGACGAACAAGTATGGGAATTGATTCTAATGGATCTGTACATGCCTGACATGAATGGAGTGGAAGCAACGCGACATATTCGCAAGATGAGGGAATATGATCGTACACCCATAATCGCACTAACAGCAAATGCTCTACAAATAGATCATGAGAGATGTATGGAGGCTGGGATGAATGCCATCCTGACCAAACCCATCCATGAACAACAGATGGCAGACATATTGGCAACATGGATTGATCTGAGAGGTATGCGGAAGATTAGCGGAATTGATGTAGATAAGGCGATCAGGCAGATGGACGGCAAGCCACATATTCTGCAATATGCGCTCACGAAATTCAGGATGGAGTATGACTCGTTTCAGAACAAACTGACCACTCAACTTCGCCAGCAGCAGATTGCTGGTGCGATCCGCAGCGTTCATTCTCTCCGAGGCGTGGCTGCCAATCTGCATGCAGTGGAGCTGTTACGTCTAATTCTTCAACTGGAATCGCTTTTGTCCCGTTCGTTATTCGAAGAAGAGGAACTGAGTTCGGTTTTGGAGAAGGTACAAAAAGAGATTGATATCATTACAGGGTCTCTGCCCTGGTGACATGAATGAAGCTGATGTGTTAAGGTGTGAACTTATATCCGACCCCCCAGATGGTTTGAATATATTGGGGGTTTTTCGGGTTTTCTTCAATTTTTTTACGAAGCTTGGTAATGTGCACATCGATGGTGCGATCATTAATATAAGCATCAATACCACGAATGGCTTCAATCAAGGCATAACGACTGTAGACTTTGCCGGGATTGAGGACAAATAGCTTCATGATCTCAAATTCGGAGAATGTCATCTCCACTCGCTGGTTATTCAACAGGACGGCTCGCCGAGCCAAATCGAGAGAAATTCCGCAATCCTGTACAGTGACAATGGAGCTGTTCAATATGGAGTACCGACGTAATACAGCCTCAATACGTGCTTTCACTTCCTGCATGCTGAAAGGCTTGCATACATAATCATCAGCTCCATCTATTAATGATCGAATTCGCTCCGAGACTTCGGTTAACGAAGAGATGACGATGATGGGAATTGCTGTATGCTGACGTATGAGAGAACAGGGATTCTTGCCTTCCGAATCAGGGAGCAATAGGTCAAGAAGCAGGATATCAGGCCGCGCTTGAAGTTGTAGAAGACCATCTCTTACGTTAGCGACACGGATAACGTCATACCCCTCACCTTGCAAATACAGGGATAATGTATCTCCTAACATGTTATCGTCCTCAATGATAAGCACTTTGGTCATGATATTCCTTTCTGAATCCACTTCGTGTAGAAGGTCTAGGATCCATGGGTTAGCTTAATATACTTGATCATGTATACCCTGATAATTAAAATATGCAACAAAAGGATGTCAGGATTCTAACATGATTGGGCAAGACCTGAGAGATTCTGAGTCAATGCTTGCCAAGATGTGAATCGGTTTCACGCTCGATCAGGCGCATCAGTTTGCGCTCGGTAGCGCTCTCCAGCGCAGGGGTGTAGACACTGCAACGCAGATCGGAACTACCCTGAACCTGCAACGAAGTCAGATCAAACAACATTTTGCCTGCTTTGGAATGCCTGAATTCGATTAATACGTCCGGGGCACTGCTGACGCTGCTTTGTTTCCAAAGGGTATGAAAATCGGGATGTCTGTTCATCATGTCATCCAGAAATAAATTATACCATTCATCATCAACGTACTGGCCATAGTAAGCACGGAAAATCGCTAGAAATCCGCTAACAAAATCCTCCCAGTTCACCGCGAGCCTGCGAAACTCCTTTCGATCAAATAACAGACTGATCATATTCCGCTGTTCGGGGGCAATCTGTTCAAAATCCATAAAAACATGCCGGGCTGCATCATTCCAGCCGACAATGTAACATCGCCGATCCGAGATCACGGTAGGACAGTGATGAAGTTCTTGCAAAATTTTCTGCAAGGAAGGGTGAAGTTGAACATGTTCTTCTTCTAGCATAGGCAGCTCCGAGTGATGCTCCATGGCGAGCGAAAACAGATACTTTCGTTCATCGGCAGTAAGCCTCAGTGCTGAAGCAATGTTATCCAACACGGAATGGGATACCTGAATATCCCGACCTTGTTCAAGCCAGGTATACCATGTTGTACTCACCCCTGCCAGTTGGGAAACCTCTTCTCTCCTCAGCCCAGGCGTTCTTCTCCGACTTCCAGTGGGTAAACCGACCGATTCGGGAGAAATTTTGGAACGCTGTGTTTTCAGAAAAGTGGACAATGCCTGTAACCTGACATCGTAGTTCAATCCGTCACCTTCAATCCTCGTTATCATGGTAGTCATTATACTATTATAAATGACAACTTGTAATAGGATATTCAAAAGTGCACTATTAGTGGCAGAGCGTAAGGTAAGGTAGACAACAGCGCTGAAGGAGGATGGACATGGAACGAGTCGTGATTACAGGTATGGGAGTCATCTCTCCTTTGGGAAATGATGTACATACATTCTGGAATGGATTAATTGAGGGTAGATCAGGTGTATCACCTATAGAACATTTTGATACAGCTTCGTACAAAACCAGAATCGCTGGCGTGGTCCGTGATTTTGATGGTGAAGAGCGTTTTGGACGCAAGGAAGCAAGGCGCATGGATCGATTCGTTCAATTTGCTGTTGCTGCAGCGGATCAGGCTGTATCGCAATCGGGTCTCGTGATGGATGAACTGGATCGCGAACGGGTAGGCGTATATATTGGTTCAGGCATAGGCGGCATCCAGACATTAATGGAACAAGGCAAGACGTTGTCTGATCGGGGGCCTGCGCGTGTCAGCCCAACACTGGTACCCATGATGATCTCCAATATGGCTGCGGCTATGGTTAGTATGAGGTTTGGTTGCTGGGGACCGACATTATCGCCAGTAACAGCTTGTTCCATTGGAAATACAGCCATTGGAGAAGCTTTCCGGTTAATTCGTCATGGCGGAGCCGATGTCATTATTGCTGGAGGGACAGAAGCGGCTGTAACCGAAGTGTCACTGGCAAGCTTCGGTAATGCGACAGCGTTGTCTACACGAAATGAAGCGTTCCAAGCAGCCAGCCGTCCATTTGATGCAGGGAGAGACGGTTTTGTCATGGCGGAGGGTGCTGGAATTCTGGTTGTGGAATCACTGTCTCATGCTCTAGCAAGAGGGGCGAATATTCTTGCCGAAGTGATTGGATATGGTGCCAGTTCAGATGCGTATCATATGGTAGCTACCCACCCGGAAGGACGGGGTGCATATCTGGCGATGAAAGCATCACTGAAAGAAGCTCAGATTGGACCTGAGGACATTGATGTAATTAACGCCCATGCCACCAGTACGGAGGCAGGTGATCTGTCTGAGACGAGAGCCATTAAACAACTTTTCGGGACAGGTGCCTATGATATTCCGGTCACAGCGAATAAGTCCATGACGGGACATATGCTTGGTGCAGCAGGCGGTGCGGAGGCGATCTCACTTATTCAAAGTCTGCGGCATGGCATCATTCCTCCAACCATCAATCAGGAGCAGAGGGACCCCGAATGTGATCTGGATTATGTGCCAAACGAGGCAAGAAAAGCAGATTTGCGGATTGGGATGTCTAATTCCTTTGGTTTTGGTGGTCATAATGCGGTTATTATTCTTCAAAAATATTCATCTTAAGCAGAAAGAAAGCCGTAAGCAAAGAACAGCGCTGCCTGATGGGGCTACGCTGTTCTTTGCTTACTTATGGATCACTCGTAAACACTGTACCTTGGTTAACGCCGAGTGGTTGTACGCCTCAGGAAGAGAGGGATGTCGATTCCGCCATGCCTTTGTTACCTCGGCTCAACCAGCTCACACGCCAGCGGGATTGCATGAAGAGAACCAGGAACAGGGAAGCTGCTGCAATCAGGCTAAGAATGACAAAACCTGGTGTATAGGATTGATAGCTACTATACAGTTGACCGAGAATCAGTGGCAGTGCATACCCGCCCAATCCGCCAGCGGCACCCACAATACCTGTCATCAGGCCAATCTCATTGCCGAAACGTTGGGGAACCAGTTGGAACACGGAGCCATTTCCGGCTCCCAGACACATCATACCGAGGAACAGCATGACTACTACCACAGGAAGCGGTGGCATGAAGGATACTCCGATTAACATGATGCAGGCTCCTGTGTACAGGAAAGTCAACATACGGGTTCCGCCAATTTTGTCCGCCAGATAACCCCCTACAGGCCGGAAGAAACTGCCTGCGATTACACAGAAGGTGGTAATGTCAGCGGCACGAACTGGAGAGAGCCCATACTGGGTGTTGAAGAAGATGGTGAGATAGTTACATAATCCAACGAAGCCACCAAAGGTCACACAATAGAAGGCACAGAATACCCAAGCATCTTTTTGTTTAAGCAGACTTCCATATTGGGACAATTTCTTGGGTTCAGGCCGGTTAGGGCTATTCTTGGCAAAGATAGAAAAGAGGATGAATACAATAACGATCGGTATAATAGCAAGTCCGAACACAACTTCCCAGCTGCCAAAATGCGTAGCCAAGCGATTGGCAAACAACGTCGCGAGTACGGTTCCGCTGTTACCCGCCCCGGCAATACCCATGGCTAGACCCTGATGCTCCTTGCCATACCATTGGCCTGCCAGAGGTAGCGCAGCAGCAAAGGAGGCGCCTGCGACACCAAGCAAGAGTGCCACCACGTACAGTTGGCTTAAAGAGTCGACCCATAACCAGCCGAGTAATAAAGGAACTAAGGTGACGAGCATCCCGATCTGTGCGGTCAGTTTCGGACCAATATAATCAGACATGAAGCCAAGCACAAGGCGCAGGATGGAACCGCCGAGAATAGGCAATGCGACCAGATTGGCCTTTTCCAGCGGAGTCATCGGATAATCCAACGCTATGACAACTGCGAGTGGACCAAGCATCCCCCATATCATAAAACTGATGTCAAAATACATAAACGCCCCGAAGAGGGTGGGCATATGCCCGCTTTTCCAAAAACTTTTGCTCTCCATCATCCATCATCTCTCCTCATCCAATTGAGATCTTCGTGATTTGTCTATGTGCTTGTTGAGGCAGAAAAAGGCCGCAATTCGTCCAGATCTGAACGATTTGCGGCCCCGTTGCCGACAGGCGGTACACGTCATTGTGTTCCCGCATCTGAGTTGATCACAGCACTGTGATTTTGATTCAAATTATAATCAAGTGAAAATGTATATGTCAATAAAAATTACATGTGATTTTAAATAATTCATTTTTTAATCGTTATCGCAATTTTAATGTTAATTTAGTTGACATTAGATTCGGATTCCCTTAATCTGAATCTAATATGAATCCACACAAAGGCGTGTGGATTCCGGAGGCAACGGTGCCCTTTTCCGAATCATGGAGAAGGGATTTTTCTGTTTATTTTCAGGTGAGAGAGATAGGGGGGGCAGCCCATGAGTAGAAGCAAACTGGTGATTATCGGGAATGGCATGGCTGGAGTGAAGTGTGTCGAAGAGATTATCGCACTGGAGCCTGATACGTATGAGATTGTAATCTACGGCAATGAACCCCGTCCCAACTACAATCGGATCATGTTATCGAAAGTATTGCAGGGTGAGCATTCGTTACAGGATATCATTATCAATGATTGGACTTGGTATGCCGAGCATCATATACGGCTATGTACAGGTGAAACGGTACACCGCATTGATACCCGTGGAAAATATATAGAGACTGAATCCGGACTAAAAGAAACCTATGATGTCCTGATTCTGGCGACAGGGTCTTCACCTTTTATCCCACCGATTCCGGGAATTGATAAAGAGAGGGTCATGTCCTTCCGAACAATTGATGATTGTACGCGCATGTCTGATTATTCCAAAACCTATCGCAAGGCCGCCGTCATTGGTGGTGGATTGCTTGGGCTGGAGGCTGCGCGCGGGTTACTGCATCTGGGCATGGAAGCTGTGGTGGTACATAACGCACCTTACATTATGAACCGGCAGTTGGATCAGAAGGCTGCCACGATGCTTCAACAGGAACTTGAAGGGCAGGGTATGTCCTTTCTTTTGGCCAAAAATACGCAGAAAATTACCGGGCGATCACAGGTTCAGGGCCTTCAGTTCACAGATGGTTCCAAGCTTGAAGCACAGGTTGTCATTGTCGCTGTAGGAATTCGGCCAAATGTGGACCTGGCCAGACGAAGTGGAATCGCCACCAATCGGGCAATTATGGTAGATGACTATATGCGCACCAGTGTATCGGGTATTTACGCAGTTGGGGAATGTGCTGAACATCGGGGAATCAGTTATGGTCTGGTGGCCCCCTTATACGAACAGGGGAAGGTGCTCGCACGTACACTCTGTGGACAGGAAACGCCTGAATACAAAGGATCAATTCCCTACTCACAGTTGAAGGTATCGGGGGTTGATGTTTTCTCAGCGGGTGAGATCAGTGGGGAAGGCATGCAGACCGCAATTCAACATCTGGATGGCATTCAAGGCACATATAAAAAAGTGCTGATGCAGGCTGGCAAAGTGCGTGGAGCCATTTTATTTGGAGATACAACCGAAGGAACGGCATTGCTTGGACTTGTGCAACGGGGTGCAGATGTGGCGGAATTGGCTCCGCGTGAAGGGGCTCCGGACCCGGCTGAGATGGCTGCGGCGGCATTACCGGCTCAGGAGACCGTATGTGCCTGCAACAATGTGACCAAGGCTGCCATTATGAAAGCTATTCAGGAACAGGGTCTCGAGACAGCAGATCAGGTGAAGGAGCAGACCAAGGCGTCAGGTTCATGCGGTGGCTGTCGCCCGATGGTGGCTGCTCTGTTGAAACATACGCATAACCTGAAAAATAACGGGGGTACTGGCGTGGTAGCCACACCAGACAAACCTGCTCCAATGCCTGTGTGCAGTTGTACGGCGCTTGGGCATGCAGAACTGAAGGAAATACTGGCTGACATCGATCTTCTGGAGACAGGGCTACCAGACATATCTTTGATTTTGCAGAAGCTGGGTTGGGGTTCGGAGCTTGGTTGCTCGGTATGTCGTCCCGTAATTCATTATTACTTACAGGTATCCGGTGGAACGATGGTTGTTCGAGAGATCGAAGCTCACTCAGAGGTTCAGGTGCGCTGGGATGATCAGATCCCGCTTTCATCCTATGCAATAGATGCCAAGGGGTTGGCTGCACAACTTCGTGAGAGTTGGATCGGCGCTGCGATGCCGTCGCCGGTGAATATGGGAGTTGCACCAGGGCCCGGTTCGTTGGTGAGCGCACTGGTGCAGGATATTGGCTTGCTGGCTTCACCAGCTGGATGGGAGATCTACGCAGGCGGTCATGCAGAGCATCCGGTCAAACAAGGTGGCTTGATTGGGGTGGCTGAAACAGAGGTGCAAGCGGCCACACTCGCATCAGCCTGTCTTCAATGGTATCGCCAAACCGCTTGGTATGATGAGCCGTTATGGGCATGGACGGAACGATTGGGATTCATGTCGATTCGGGAAACACTGCTGGATGACCAGTTACAGAAGGAACTTGCAGCTACACTTCAAGCTGATATATAGATGAAAGGCGGGGATGGAAAGATGGGATTATCCGTGAGTTCAGAACCAACAGCCTCCAAGCTGTATGTAAAGGAGACCCAGTGTCCGTATTGCAGTGTGCAGTGCAAGATGACTGTTGAAGAACTGGCTGCACCTGTTGCAGGCCAGCGTCGTGGTGAGTATACGGTTCAGGGTGCCCCGAATGAAGCCTCTCAGGGCAGGTTGTGTGTGAAGGGCATGAATGCTCATCAACATGCGCTCAGTGGTCAACGATTAATGCATCCGCTCATTCGTCGTAATGGCGAGCTTGAACCCTGTTCCTGGAAGGAGGCCATTCAGACCATCGCAGAGCGGTTTCAGGACTTGAGGGATTTATACGGAGCAGATACGGTCGGAGTCTACGGAGGCGGATCTTTGACAAATGAAACAGCCTATCTGCTCGGTAAGTTCGCCAGAGTTGCATTGGGGACAAAATATATCGACTACAATGGACGGTTCTGCATGTCGGCTGCTGCTTCAGCTGGAAGTAAAGTGTTCGGGATGGATCGTGGATTGACGTTCCGACTGTCTGATATTCCCAAGGCAGGTTGTATAGTACTCGCAGGTACCAATATTGCAGAATGCCAACCTACCCTGTTGCCCTACTTCAATCAAGCCAAGGAGAACGGGGCCTTCATTATCGTTATTGATCCACGCAAGACAGCAACCGCTGCCATTGCCGACCTTCATTTACAGGTGAAGCCTGGCATGGATGCTCTGCTGGCGGATACCATGTTGAAGGTGATTATGGATGCCGGATTAGTGAAGCCTCATTTTATAGACCAACGAACGCATGGTTACGAGCAATTGATACAAGGGTTGGCAGACCTGCAACTCGAACAGGCCGCACAAGCGTGCGGGGTTGATTTGGCGCTGATTCGTCAGGCAGCGATGGCCTATGGTGAGGCAGAGACAGGCATGATCATGACAGCACGTGGTGTGGAGCAGCAGACGGATGGACATATGGCAGTGAGACACTTTCTGAACCTGGTGCTCGCGACTGGCAAAATTGGTAGAGAAGGCTGCGGATATGGTGCCATCACAGGTCAAGGCAATGGGCAGGGCGGACGGGAGCATGGGCAGAAGGCTGACCAGCTGCCGGGCTATCGATCCATTGAAAATGAAGCCGATCGTGCCTATGTGGCATCCGTCTGGGGCGTGGAACCTGCAAGTTTGCCAGGCAAAGGGGTATCCGCCTACGAGATGATGGAGAAGGTCCATGATCAGGAGATTCGGGCGTTGCTTGTAATGGGCTCCAACCCGGTCGTATCCAACCCCAATGTGCGTTTGGTGGAAGAAGGTCTGCGCAAGCTGGACTTTCTGATCGTGGCAGATATGTTCCTGTCGGAGACAGCACGCATGGCTGATCTGGTTCTGCCGGTTACATCTTATATGGAGAATGAAGGTACACTGACCAATCTGGAGGGGCGTGTTCTGCTCCGTGAACAGGGGCGGCCTGCACCGGGAGAAACGCTTGATGATTGGGATATATTATGCCGGATTGCCGCGCAATTGGGTAAAGCTTCTTACTTTGAATATGACACTGCTGAGGATATCTTTAATGAGCTTCGGGTGGCGAGTCGTGGCGGAGTGGCTGATTACTATGGCATTACCTATGAGCGTTTGCGTAACGAGAAAGGGGTATACTGGCCGTGTTCTGCCCTCGAAGATCAGGGAGAAGGACTGCTGTTCGGTGAACGATTCGCTCACCCGGACGGCAAAGCGGCATTTACATTTGAATCCAGCCCGGGCTGGAATGATATATCTTCGGAGTTCCCCTTAATTCTCACCAATGGGCGTGTGCTGCCTCATTATCTTACAGGGGTGCAGACACATCGCAGTCCGGCACTGGCAGCTCGTGAATTGGAGAACTTTGTTGAACTTCACCCGGCTACCGCTGCCCGTTATCGCATTCACGATGGAGAGTGGGTAGAGATTCAATCGACGTACGGAAGCTTCACGGTTCGTTCGCGCATCAAAGATTCGATTCGGGAGGATACCTTGTTCGTGCCGATGCATTGGGGCGGCATTCAGAATGTGAATCGGGCCACCAGACCAGAGCTGGATCCGTTCTGCCGGATGCCTGGGTTCAAGACAGCAGCTGTAACCATTCGACCGTTGCGTCTGGCGAGATGATTCATACAGGTTTCAGTTTATAAAGGTTCTCAGGCATCATAAGCTGTTCTAATGGTAGCTTAGCAGCTGCACAGTCCATATTTATATGACACTGTGCGGCTTTTTTTGCGTATATGTACGCAAGTAGGCCCTAGTTCCGTGGTTCCACGTAAACATGAGGATTGGCTCATGAATATGGATTGAATTTTAGTTATGATGTTCATTAGGGGTACATATGTACGTATTTTATATTTTATTTAGAGACAGATAATCATTTCGAGTTTAGGTTATTCCGCATCGTGGTATAGATATCGGGGCTTATGGAAGCTTCTTCAAATAGAGCAGGACAAGGGAGGTAATGCAGTGAATGTATGGATAACGGTAAAAAGTCTGGGCAAGCGCAAGCCGGTACTTGCCAAGCAAGCTGCCGAACTTCCGGAAACAACTCATACGTTAAGGCAGCTCATTGAGAACATGGTGGCTCTACAAGTAAAAGCTCTTCAGGACAAGAAACAACAGGCAGAATTGCTCGCCTACCTGATGCCGGATGAGATTGAGACACAAGGAGCGGTGGGGAAAGTTGGGTTTGGCGCAGTATACAATGAGGGTGTTCCTGATCTGAATGTTGCGATGGAGACAGCTATAACCGCCTATGAGGATGGGTTATATAAAGTATTTCTCAACGATGAAGAATTGCAGGAGCTGGATGAGTCACTTGTTGTAAAAGACGGAGATAACGTGGTGTTTATTCGTTTTACAATGCTAGCCGGACGTCTGTGGTAGAGAACGATGAAGGAGGAGAACAGGATGAATCAGGAAGAGCAAGTACAGGTGTATATGGATGGATTGCAGGAAAGAGCCAAGTCGTTAACAGGGGTACAGCTTGAGCTGGCAGGCTATGTTGTGGAGATCGCCGGGTCTACGTATTTACGTGGAGACGAAAAGATGTTTTTGAATACTGATAAGTTGCTTGGAAGGTTGGCTGCAGAAACACAGAAACCATTATTCGAGCCACTACTGGATGTGCTCCAGCATCTGGCGAGCGAGTCATTGGTTGCACGATTCCGTTATATCGCAGAGCGTGCGACTCGTTTCCCATACAGTAACAACTATGAACGCCGCCCTTTCCGCACATCCGATCCGGAGCAGCATGTAGAACAAGTCATCCGTAAACTGATGGGATTGTTCCGTATGGAAATGAAAAATTTCTCGCTGGAAGAATATGTGTCACTTCGTGAGTACAAGCTGGATTATTTGCATGAGATCCGTTGGGTCCTGGCGGATTGTATCGCTTATGAACTGGATCATCAGGGCGGAGATATGAAGCAGGCGCTACATGATATTATCTATGGTGACAATCAGACGGCGCTGTTAACCCATGAAATGATCAAAGGTATATTCATGAGCGATCAGGCGGATGCCTATCAGATGGTGGGTGAGCTACTCGTTGCAGCAAGGTTGCAGGAAGGGCTTCGCCAAAGCATTGTGGAGCGGATGGATGAAGGGACACTGGAAGCCTATATTTACATATTAAAAATCATTATCGACAACAACCTGATTCGTTTCAGTTCCGTGGTAAGAGCGCTTGCCGTATGGACGGGGATCGGTATAGAAGCAGCCAACCAGCGTGTTGCGGCACAGTTGATTGAACAGGCCTATCAGGCGCTTGTGCAACCAGAAGTACGCGAGGCCTGGCAGCAGGAAGCTAACGCCAACAAACTCTTTATCAGTCTTTGGGCGACAGCGGTCATTGAAGAGAATGAATTGAAGAGCAAGATAATCGAGATTATGGATCAAGGTCAGTTATATCAGAAGATTGTTGCTCAATATGTACTGGCTAACAGCCAGAACAGGGAGCTTCGTTTGGACATTGCACGTCGTTATCTGGAGGCGCAGGATACCGAGTTGATGCACTGGATTGTGACCAACTATGATGCGATGTATATGTACAACTGGAGTTTCGAGAATGGAGAGAATCAGCGTAGCGTCTACGTGTGGCCATTGCCTGCTCTTGGAGATAAGGGCTTGCGGCGTCAGGATTTTGATCGGTTCAAACAGATGCTGGCTGCCATTCCAAAAGGCGGGTCAGGTGGACCATCGGGTGTACTTGAGTATGTTCACTACCGGATTGATACGGATGATGTAGTCAAGAAAATGTTATATTTGGCCGCTTATGATATGGACCCGGAATGGATCGGGGAGGTCATCGCAATCAAGGACCGTTTAAGCCCGGAACTGCGCGGAGAACTGTTGTCCCAGTTTGTTCAGCATCCCGATAATGAGGTGCAAAGACAGTTTGTGTTTGAGAGTTTGTCTGATAAAAGCATCAGTAATCGGGAGAGTGCACTCGCCAAAGCGAAGCTGCTCACGTTGACGGTTGATGAGATGAAACAGATGGAGGCGTTGATGAAGCTCAAAACAGGCTCACTTCGTCAGAAGGTCATTCATGTATTGTTACTGCAACCCGTGGACCAATTGGAGGTCTCGCTGAAGCGACTTTTGCAGGCCAAGAGTGAACTGCAGCGCTTGGGTGCGCTAGAATTATTGACCGAGATTGCGGCAGATCCAGAGCGGATAGATCAGCAGGAGCAATTGCAGCCATTGGCGCAGCTGATTGAGACACCCACTGCCAAGGAACAGAAACTACTGGATAAGCTGACTGATCAGGGGAGTCGTTTCACAGTTTCTAATGGATTTGATTTATTTGATCCGAAGCGACGTGAGCCATTGCTGGATGAGAAGCGTGATCTCAAGGGCCATAATCCGAAGGATATCTTTACACTCTCTCTGGATAAGACCAGACCATTTCTGGAGGGACTTAGTGAATTAGTGCATGAACACAGGGATTATGAGTATCAAGTGGAATACTACGCTGGCTATAAAGACACATTGTTAGTCGGAGCGAGTCTTCGCTCCAAGGTTCCGTATGGAGAGCGGAATGAAATGAAGCAGATGGAACAGTTCCCGCTTCATGACGTATGGGAGAACTATATTCAACATGCCGAGTTCAACAGTGTGGAACTGATGAAACTATACATGGCTATACAGCTCGGGGAGTTCAATGGCAATTTGAGCGACCATTACAGTTATTTCCGTGAGCAGTATGACTATGACGAATTGCAGAAGATTCCGTTATTGGAAGGCTGGCGCAAGTCGTTTGCCGAACGGATCTATCCTCTGGATGACATCGAAAAGCTGCAGCAGATGCTGGATTCGTTAACGTATAAGGATCAGGTAGTGGCACTGATATCGGCGGCATTTCAGGATAGCGATCCGATCGACACGTTTGAAATAGCTGAGAAAACCTGGGCCTCCATCATCGCAAGTATGCCTGCTGATCGACTCGAAAAAGAGTCAGGCATGCTTCATATTCTGACTGGACCTTGGAATTATGTAGTTCGTGGCAAAATCCATGACGATAACAGCTTCAAACGTTTCTTCCAGACAGCTTACCAGTTCACCAGTCTTGTAGAGAGTAGTCAACCGCTGTCTTTACTGTCACTTGAAGATTTCCTGCGTGCGTACCAGTTGAACCTGATTGATGATCAAGAGATATATCGACAGGTGCTGGTCGGTGGGAATCGTCTGTTGTTTATTCGGGACTTAACATCCACTCGTACAGAAATGATCGCGAGTGATCCGAAGCTTGTTCAATTGCGAGATGCGGTGGTCGATCGCATTCTGGAGATTGAGCTGACCCGGGGAGAACTCTCTACAGAAGTAAGCACACTTGCCATGAAACTGGATCGAATTGAAGGCATGGAACACTGGGTACATCTAGTCTCGGCGATGGATCAGGATACATTTGTCCGTGGATATATCTATAGCTATGGAGACAACACAACACGTAAAGAGACGTTTAGCTATTTAATTCAGAATTGTCATCCACGGGATGGAGAAGATGAGAAGCGTCTTGGGGAGTTGCTCCAGAAGTATCCGGTGAATGAGAAAAAATTGCTGGAAGCAGCCATGTACGCCCCGCAGTGGATGGAGATTGTAGCGAAACATCTGGGATGGGAAGGTCTACGCAGTGCAGCTTGGTACTTCCATGCTCATATTAATGAACGCTTTACTGCGGAGAAAGAAACCATCGTGGCCCACTATTCTCCAATCTCACCACAGGACTTTAATGAAGGTGCGTTTGATATCGCTTGGTTTGAAGAAGCCTATGCTGCTGTCGGGGAGGAACGGTTCAATCTGTTATACGATTGTGCCAAGTACATTTCCGGGGGATCTAACCACCGCAGATCCCAATTGTTCGCAGATGCTGCACTAGGCAAGCTTCGACTTGACGATATGCGTGAGTCCGTGTCGGACAAGCGAAACAAGGATCATTTGTTAACCTACAGTTTGATTCCATTCGCTGTAAATCGCGAACAGGATCTGCGTGAGCGATACGACTTCATTCAGAAGTTCCTGATGCAGAGCAAACAATTCGGTGCACAACGCCGTGCCAGTGAAGGTGTGGCATCACAGATTGCACTGGGCAATCTTGCTCGTAATGCAGGTTATGCCGATGTTACGCGGCTGATGTGGGACATGGAAGCACGTAAGTTGGATGAGATGAAATCTTTCTTTGAACCTCATGCATTGGATGCTGACACGACGGCACAATTGGTCATTGATGAGGAAGGCCAACCCGAGATGGTTATCGTTAGCAAAAGCAAGACACTCAAATCTGTACCTGCCCGGTTCAAAAAAGATGGATATATCGCTGAACTGAAAGAGCTGAAATCGGATCTGGTGGATCAGTATCGCCGGGCACGGCAGGAGCTGGAACGTTCGATGACTGCTGGAACGTCATTTACAGGTGAGGAAATTGCCAGTCTGATGCAAAATCCGGTTATACAACCGCTGGTAAGAACACTTGTCTTCCAGTCAGGTGACAAGACTGGGAGATTCGATGTATCGTCCAGTGGTTTGGTTGCTCCAGGACCGGAGGGTACGATCCAGGCACTATCGGAACAGGATCAACTGTTGATTGCTCATCCGCTTCATCTGTATCAGAGCGGAAGCTGGAGTGAATTCCAGCGGGATCTGTTCACCCGTCAGGAGCGTCAGCCGTTCAAGCAGGTATTCCGTGAGCTGTATCTTCCTAACGAGGACGAATTGGCTAATGGTACGGTGTCTCGCCGATATGCCGGGTATCAGATTCAACCGAAAAAAGCAGTAGCTCTGCTTAAAGGACGCCAATGGACTGTCAGTTATGAAGAAGGTCTGCAGAAGGTAAGTTATGAGCATAATCTGATTGCGAATCTCTATGCTATGGCAGATTGGTTCTCACCAGCAGATACCGAGGCACCTACCTTGGAGACGGTGCAGTTCTACGATCGCAAGAGTTACAAACCTGTAGCGCTGCAAGATGTGCCGCTGACGTTCTTCTCCGAAGTTATGCGTGATATCGATCTGGTGGTCAGCGTTGCACATGTGGGAGGCGTAGATCCGGAAGCTAGCCTGACAACAATCGAGATGCGCCACGTCATTGTGAACGAGTCGTTGCGTCTGCTGAAGATCGACAATGTACGTCTGGACGGGAATTACGCACGAATTGATGGTGAATTAGGTGAGTATGCTGTTCATCTGGGGAGTGGTAATGTGTTCAAACAAGCCACAGGTGCACTTCATATCGTACCGGTGCACAGTCAGCATCGGGGTCGAATCTTCCTGCCATTCCTCGATGAAGATCCGAGAACAGCTGAGATTCTGTCCAAGGTGATGTTGCTCGCCGAAGATAAAAAGATCAAGGACCCGCAGATTCTTGCACAGTTACAGAACTAGAAGTGATTGAACAGAAGTGAGCCGTCCCTCTTGGGGCGGTTTTTTATTTGCTACTCCGATTTCAATGTAACTTCGAATCTCAATATAACGAGTGTAGAACAAGAATCATGGATGGAAAGTGAACAATATGGAGCAATTCCAACATAAAGGCAGCTGAAGAACCTGTTAAAAGGGACCTCAGTTGCTTTTATATTTTTGGATATTTCAATGGACCGGATTGGTTCCGTTTACAAATAGACTTAGGACCCAGAGTGTGTCGGTATATTCCTTAATCTGATAATTAATTGCATTAATTGGTTGATCGGGAGTGGGTCGAACCGACTGTTTTTAAAAGTAAAGAATTTGTTCGAAAGTAGTTACGGAAATGTAAATAATTCGTTTTCTTGTTTTGTTATCTGAATTATTAATATGGTGATTCCAAAGAACTAGGCTTGTTCCAATCGGTCATTTACCAAATTTAAGGGGATGTAATTCATGAGCATGTCGGCTATCGTTAGGAAGCGAAATCTGCTGACTTGCTTGCAGGCTGCAGTTTCAGAAGCCATGTGCAGGACGACCTGAATGCTTGAAAGACTGGGATCAAGCCAGTTCGCATTCCCTTGTATACATGTATTCAACATGTGCACAAGAAAAATGATCAAGAGAGAAGGAGAACTTACAACATGAACAGAAGACTCAATCTGATTTTCCTCAAACGATGGTTTATGTTATTAATCATCGTGGCGGTTGCGGCTATGCCGCTACACGCCTTCGCCGCGGAGGCGGAATCTGGGGCCAATCGGCCTTGGATGAACAAATCCTTGTCTGCGGAGGAACGTACCGAGCTGCTGCTCAAGGAGATGACGCTGGAGGAGAAAGTTGGATTCGTAACCGGTAAAGTAAATAACTATTATGGTTTCTATAATGATGGATTGGAGCGCCTCGGCATTCCGGCATTACAGATGGCAGATGGACCCGCAGGAGTACGTGTGGCTAACCCGGATGTGCAGGACAAAAAGTCCACGGCATTGCCTGCACCCATCGCGCTTGCCGCTTCCTGGGATACCAATCTGGCCAAGAAATATGGCGATCTGATCGGTCAGGAAGCACATGATACAACACATAATGTAGTGCTCGGTCCTGGGCTGGATATTGCACGTACACCATGGGGTTCCCGGAACTTCGAATCGCTGGGGGAAGATCCGTTACTGGCTTCCGGTATGGGTGCAGCGTATGTGAGTGGGATTCAAAGTAATCCGGTAATCGCTACTGCGAAGCACTATATCCTGAACAACCAGGAGACGGAACGTTTCACGACCAATGCAACAGCCAGCGAACGTGCGATTCAGGAAGTCTATGCACGTCCGTTCCAGGCGATGGTCGAAAAAGCGGATCTCGGTTCAGCAATGTGTTCATTTAACCAGGTGAACGGTACATATGCTTGTGAGAACAAGGAGATGCTGACGGATGTCCTTAGGGATCAGTTTGGCTTCGAAGGGTTTGTCATGAGTGACTACGGTGCAAACTTCAGTACAGCCAAGTCCGCCAATGCGGGTCTGGATCTGGAGACACCGGGAGAGCCTTACGGCAAATGGGGAGACAAATTGTTGGAAGTCGTGAACAATGGCGAAGTCAGCGAGCAAACCATTGATGAGAAGGTTAGACGTATTTTGCTTCAAATGTTCGATAAAGGACTGTTCGATAACCCTGTAACGAATACACAAATCAATGCTAAGAAAGACGGCAAACAGGCACGTGAAATTGCAGAAGAGAGCATGGTTCTTTTGCAAAACAACGATAATGTGCTGCCGCTGTCCAAGAAAAACGTGAAATCCATCGCTGTCATCGGTCCGGATGCAGATAACGCATCTGCTGCTGGTGGAGGTAGCAGTCTGGTTAATCCGATGTATACCGTAAGTCCACTTCAAGGCATTCGTAACCGTGCCGGTAACGGTGTGGATGTAAAATATGCTGCCGGAACCGATCCTATCTCCGCAGGAGATGCATTTAATGGACCATCCGCCGTACCTTCTACTCTTTTATCACCAGCGGATGCTCAGGAAAGTGAAAGAGACTATGGTACAGATCGCGCGGAATACGGTCTGCGTGCTGAATACTGGACGAATAAAGATATGGAGGGTAATCCTTCTTTGGTCCGTACAGATCATCAGGTCAACATGAATCTTGGATTCTACAACTATGAAGGTTTTAACGCACAGTCTTCCAAGCTTCCAGTGACACCTACGAAATTCAATGCCAAAATGTCTGCTCGTTGGACAGGGGCGATCACAGCACCTCAAACGGGTGAATATAAACTGTCCCTGACCAGTCTAGGTTCTGCGAAACTGTATGTGGATGATAAGTTACTCGTAGACAATCAAGGTGAAACATTGAGTACAACGAAGAAAGAAATCACATTCAAAGAAGGTGAGTCCCACAATATTCGAATTGAGTATCGTACGGATTTCCCGGTACAGACTAATCATGATATGGGTGCACAGGTTCGTTTTGGCTGGGAAGCTCCAGACGATGCTGTGGATATTAAAATGCAAAAAGCAGTTGAGCTGGCGAAAAAATCCGATGTTGCCGTCGTGGTAACTCGTACGTATGACAGTGAAGGTTACGTCGACCGTTCCGACCTGGAGCTGCCGAATAACCAGGAGCAGCTGATCCGCAAGGTAGCAGCAGCCAATCCCAAAACGATCGTGGTGCAAATGAGTGGTCGCGCTGTTGAAATGGATTCCTGGCAAAAAGAAGTGCCATCCATCGTTCAGGCTTGGTATGCAGGTCAGGAACAAGGTAATGCAGTGGCACGTGTGCTGTTTGGTGATGTGAATCCATCCGGTAAGTTGCCGGTGACGTTCCCATCAGATGATTCCCAGACCCCGGTATCCACTGCGGAACAATTCCCGGGTGTGAACGGGGTGGGCAACTATTCCGAGGGTATTTTTGTAGGGTATAAAGGATATGACAAAGAAGGCATGACACCGGCGTTTGCTTTTGGACACGGACTGTCGTATACCGATTTTAATTATCGTAATCTACATGTGAAAAACACAGGTAAAGGCGATAAGGAAACCGTAGAAGTATCCCTCAACCTGCGTAATACCGGTAAAGTTGACGGTGCAGAAGTTGTACAGGTCTATGTTGGCAATCTGCCAACCAAAGTCGAGACCCCGGAGAAACAACTTGCTGGCTGGGCGAAGGTTGATCTGAAAGCAGGCAAGCAGCAACGGGTCAACATTCAACTGGATCGCAGCGCATTGTCCTACTGGGATGAAACATCCCATGAATGGGTAATGCCTAAGGGTAAAGTCCAAGTGTATGTTGGCAGTGCATCGGATGATATCCGTCTGACAGGCAGTGTGAATATCGGAAGCAAGTCCGGTAAATAAAGTTCAATAAGGGAGATTGGAAGGTTTTTCTCCCGGCGAAGTTATTTCGTTAAATGCAGTTTGTTCTACTTCATATAGATTAGGAAAATGAGTCGTGGCCTAGTGGCCGCGGCTTTTTCCGCAATGGAAGGAGAGTGAAGCATGATAAACATAGGTTGGCGAGAATATCCCAAACGATGGATGATCCTGTTGATCGCTGCTGTTTGTTTTGTCGGTATAGGAATCTGGCTTATCTTCAACCGAAGTGAACAACCCGCTCCGCCACCGGTTGTGGACAAACAGAGAACGGCCGAAGTTTGGTTAACCACGGGAGATCAGCAAAATCTGCTTGCACGACAGAAGCCCATTCCAATTACCGATCACCATGATGCAGACACAAGTTCTTCAGTTTCTTCAACGCAGGAGCCAGACATTTCTTCGTCGGCGTTCACCATACAGATTGACCCGGACAAGACGTATCAGACCATGGATGGTTTTGGCGCAGCGATGACGGGTTCATCGGCACATCTGATCAACGAGCTCCCAGAGGAACAACAAGAGCAACTGCTGAAGGAACTGTTTACAACAGAAGGGCTGAACATGGATATGGTGCGTCATACGATTGGTGCCTCCGATTATTCGGTAGATGAAACAGGTGTGGCTTCGAGTTATACCTATGATGATATCGAGTCTGGCAAGGACTATGACATGGAATCCTTTTCGATCGAAAAGGATCAGAAAGTTGTGAATATGCTGGAGCGTGTAGCTAGTCTTAAATCGGATCTTAAAGTATTTGGCACACCGTGGACGGCCCCAGCTTGGATGAAATATGGAGAAAAGACCACTAACGGCTGGTATCTGGATTACAACGATCCCCAGGTGTATGAAGCGTACGCGAGATATTTTGTGAAATATATCAAAGCTTATCAGACAAAGGGCATTCCCATCTACGGGATCACGTTGCAAAATGAACCAGAGTTCACCTCGGACAAATATCCGAGTATGAGTATGGGAGCTGAAGAACAAGCGATGTTCATTCAGGATTATCTCGGCCCGGCTCTACAGGATGCGGGACTGGACACGCGAATCATTGCGTATGATCATAACTGGGATCAGGCGGTTGAATATACCGACAAGGTGCTTGGTGATGAGCAGGCTGCTGCTTATATCGATGGATCTGCTTTCCACTGTTATGCAGGTGATCCATCTGCCATGTCGGAAGTGCATGAGCGCTTCCCAGACAAAAATATCTATTTTACCGAATGTAGTGGTGGGGAGTGGAGTCCTGATTTTGGCGAGAATCTGAGCTGGCAGATGTCCAATCTCATCATTGGTGCACCTCGCAACTGGGCAAAAAATGTGCTGCTCTGGAACATCGCACTCGATCCGCAAGGTGGACCTACGAATGGTGGCTGTGAGAACTGTCGTGGGGTTGTGACGATTGACCCGGACAGTGATGAAATCACTAGAAACGTCGAGTATTATGTGTTAGGCCACATCAGCCGTTATGTACGTCCGGGAGCTGTGAGAGTTGCTTCCACGCAAGAACAGGGCAAGATCGAGAACGTAACCTTCCGCAATCCGGATGGAACGATGGTGCTGGTTGCAGCTAACACGGGTGAGGCAGAAGTTTCCTTTGATGTAGTCATGAGCGGAGATTCGTTTCGATATATACTGCCTTCCCAATCGGCAGCAACCTTCCGTTGGAAGCCAAAAACGGGGGTAGAACGTTGACTCAAGATTGGAAATTATGGGTACAGATTGAATGATGGACATGGTAAAATAAACGTAGAGTTATTTCAAATTTGATGTATTAAACAAGTCCGATCCCAGGATCGGGCTTTTACATAACCTTTTACTTTTAATAGAAAAGGAGCATACGTCGGACATGTTAGTCGTTGAATATCGGGAACAGGATCATGACAAGTTGGTCGAGATCTGGGAGAGTTCTGTTCGGGCAACACATTGGTTAACCACGGGATATAAATGACCACGAAGAGGAGTGTGCAGGATGACACAGATCAAGGTGACACCGGAACAACTGGAGACGGTCAGTGGACAGTTCGCTCAGGCACATCAGCAATTATCGGGCTTCATGTCCACATTGGACGGCAAGATGAGTGTCATGCGCAGCAACTGGGATGGCATGGAGCGTGAGCGTTTTTATAACGATTATTCAACGGCTCAAGGCACGATGAAATCTGTTCTGGAACTGGTTCTGTCCATTCAGTCGGAGCTTAAGAAGATTGCCGAGCGTTTCCGCACGACAGATGAAGAGGCGGTGAGCCAGGCAATCATGACGGCGCTGACCGCAGCGCGGGCGCTATCAACCATGGGCAAAAATAAAGGCGATGATCTGGACAAAACGCCAGGTCCACCAAAGAACATGGATGAATGGGATGAGAAGGATGCCGAGAAATACCAGAACTATGAGGAAATGCTGAAGAAAGCCAAAGAGATGGGTGACGAAGAACTGGCGCAGCAGATTCAGGCCAGCATGAACATCATTCGGCTTCAGTACGAAGATGTAATCTATCAGACTGACCCCAATACGGGCAAGACGGTGAAAATTACCGAGGATTCCATCGTAGGTACGTATCAGGTGAAAAGCGACAAGGGCGAAACAACCACCATCAGTCTGGATAAACAGGGCAATGTGGTGGACTATAGCAAGGATACGGAAAAGTATAGGTATTCGGAGCAAACGCACACGACCAGTCAAGGCGAGCATCTCTTTGGCAAAGCAGCACAAACGGCTACAGCCTACGGGATTGGTCTGCTGCTCACAAGCAAGACGGGCTCTGCCTTTACAGAACATGCCACTGGACTTGGTTCTTCCTTCGTCGCGGACAAATTCCTGTTCTCCGTGCCGGAAGAAGGCGAGACACGTACGATGATTTACCGTACCAATAAGGAGACGGGCAAAATTGAGAATATGATCGTGGTCACGCGCGGCGACAACGATATTGAATATACTCCGTGGCGGGAGTACTTCTAAGCCACGGATGGGGTTGGCAAGCGGGCAACACAGGGCTACCTGGTTGCGGCCCGCTTGCCGACCCACCGCATGGAGCCATGTGATTGTGTATCATATGGCTATGCGTGTGGAGGGCAGGCGGCTTATCCGTGAGCCTGCCTATAGAGAAACACCCCGGCAACCTTTTCCCTGAGATGGGAAGGGTGCCGGGGTGTTTTGGGTTTTTCTTACCGATTCGCCACGGTCGAAGGACCGGGCCGGAAGGAGGGCTTTTTTTGCCAGAGATTAATGCGTCTCTTCATCCAGAAACGGTTTGTTCACCGCATAATACATGAAGCCCATCAGCAACACACCGCCCACGAGATTACCCAAAGTCACGGGAACCAGGTTGTGGATCACACCTTCAATTGAGATCGTCCCCGGATGGTTCAGCACGAGTGCAATCGCGAACGTACACATATTGGCGATGCTGTGCTCGTATCCCGAGATGAAGAAGCAGAACACAAAGAGCATCATGGCAAACATTTTGGCTCCATTCTCCTTCATGAACATCGGAACAAAGAACGCCATACACACAAGCCAGTTACACAGGATTCCCCGGAAAAAGAGCTGCATGGTTGGAACTTCCATCTTGTGTTCTACCACGCTTAACAGAAAACCATTCACCTGAGACGAATCGAACAATCCGGTCAGGTAGATTAACAGGGCAAACACAGCTGCGCCCATCAGGTTACCGCTATAACTCGCAATCCACAGTTTGATCACTTCGAACCAGCGCAGTTTCTTGCGCAGCGCCGCATACGTGTAATAAAACGTATTGCCCGTGAACAGGTCACCCCCGCCATAGGCGATCAGAATGATGGCCGCGCCAAACGTAATTGCCGCCATCGGATAGGTAAACGGGGACTGCTCCATATAAAAGAAGTTACCTGTCTTAAACGCCACGATGACGCCGAATCCGATAAACATACTGGCCAGCATGGAGCGTGCGAGGTACCTGATTAAACTTTGTTTGTAAATCTTGTGTTTCTTCAGAGCTAGTTGTTCCACGTTGCGTAAAGCTTCCGTTTCCATAATTCTCCTCCAATAGCATGGTGTCTTGCTTACCATTATAACGAAATTATGGAAATTAGGGAGGGTAAACTTGGTTTATTGATTATTACTTCGTTGTTTCGAATGCAGTACCCGTATTGCAGAAGAGCCAAAATCAGGATCGGATTGAAGCGATTCTAACGCGGATGCTGCACCATTAACTTGTTGATGTGCAACAAGAATAGCAAAGGCAGCTCCTCTGACTAATATGTTTTCTTCACCACTGATTTCGTTAAAATCAGGGTGTTCATTGTTGTTATTATGATTTAAATCAGACATGTCAGACATATCCTACCGTTCACCTCCTGAAGAATATTATGGCTTGGGCGGGAGAATGATCGGACGGGAAGCCAAGGCTTCTTCCACAATCTGTTCAGGCGTCAGGTCTCGATCATCCCAGAAAATCAGATTACTGATCTCTGCATGTGGAACCTGTTGCTGTAGCTCCGTTAACATGTCATCCAACTCGGCTTCCGTTCCTTCGGCATCCATCAATTTGCGGACCAATTCGACCAAATGTAATCGATTGTCCATATCGATACCTCCTGAATGATTCATAGTGTGAAAAAACTAGTCTTTCATGGGTTGATTCAATGGATCATATATAATGAGCGCCGGAAAAAAATTGGGCTCAAGCATCAGACTAATGCGTTGTTCGTCTTGATCAGTATAAGAAATGATATAGTTTCCGAAATGAGACTCGTAGATGAAGTCTTGGAATTGAAAGGAATGTTCGGGATACTTTATCTTCACATATAACGTAGTAACTCCTCGGGCTAAGGTTTCTTTTAACATAGGAATTTGGGCCACAATGATAATAGCAATAAGGACAATTAGTATACGTTTAGCGAGACGGGTCAGATGGATTCACCCCATTATCTAAATCAATTTTCAACAATTCATGAAGGCCCATCTCAAAATAGATATCACTCCATAAGGATAGCCAGATTACCAAATTGCTCGCCTTTTTCCATACGTTCGAACGCTTTCGCCGCGTCCTGTAACGGATATACGCCATCAATTACAGGATGTATGTCATGTTGCTCCACGAATTGCAGCATCTGGATAAACTCCTCACGGCTGCCCATAGAGGTGCCGATCAGACTGATCTGCGGGAAGAAGATAGAACGAATGGGTACAGTCAGATCATCCCCCGAGCTTGCACCATACATCACGATACGTCCACCTGGTCTGATTATATCAAAATATTTTGGGAACATGGCTTGTCCGATGCTATCCAAGATGATGTCCACAGGTTCCAGATCGTTCTGCGTACTCCAATCGGCATGACTATCCAATGCATGGGTAGCACCCAAGCGCAGTGCCTCATTTCTTTTGGCTTCACTTCTGGAGGTGACGGTCACCTTGGCACCTGCCGCAACCGCCATGAGCAGGGCATAGGTTGCTACACCACCGCCAATACCGGGAATGAGCACATGTTCACCTTTCTTCAATACACCGCGAGTGAATAAGGCGCGATAGGCCGTCAGGGCTGAAAGGGACAGCACACCTGCTTCCTCCCAGGATAGGTGGGCTGGCTTAGGCAGGGCATTTTCAGCAGGCAACGTTATATATTGAGCCAGTGTTCCATCCATAGGGCCACCAACAATATCGGGTACGGTGGGCACTTCAGATGCATGTTCCCAACCGAGCGTAGGATGGATAATGACTTCATCTCCTATCGCGAACCCTCTTACGCTTTCGCCAATCGCTACGATAATACCTGCTCCATCGGAACCGGGAACG
The DNA here is from genome assembly GCF_037981725.1 of Paenibacillus sp. FSL H3-0457. NCBI lineage: Bacteria > Bacillati > Bacillota > Bacilli > Caryophanales > Paenibacillaceae > Paenibacillus > Paenibacillus sp. FSL H3-0457. Next base: position 1,059,368 of record NZ_CP150283.1, read on the forward strand.
AGTGGGATGTCCTGAGGGCCGCGTCCTGCCATGATGAATAGATCCCGATGATTGATACCAGCGGATTTTAATTGAATCTGCACTTCCCCGGCTTCTGGTGCCCGAGAGATTGACTCTGTATATTGAAGACCTGCAAGGCCGCTCTGGGCCGAATGGACAATAGCTTTCATGTTCAATATTCCTCCTGTCTGTGTAGCTAGATTTCACTACTGAGCCTCATTGTACAGACGGAGCAGATTCACGTAAAATGAACAAAAATGATTGTCAGTATCATTAAAAATAATAGATAAGCACTTTGCATGAATCGGATGATGCAGAATGCCGATATAACGACGAGCAGGTGATCAGAGTATGGATGCAGGTGATTTGAAAATATTTCAGGCGGTTGCCCGCGAAGGTAGTATCAGTAAAGCTGCGCTCTCACTTAATTATGTGCAATCCAATGTAACAGCACGGATTAAACAGTTGGAGACCCAACTGCAAGTACCGCTATTTCATCGTTCCAATCGGGGGATGTCGCTTACACCAGCAGGCGAGAACCTGCTTGGGTATGCGGATAGAATATTAGAATTATTATATGAAGCAGAGCAGGCCACGCAAGTGGGTAACCCACCAGCTGGCATGCTTCGTCTGGGTGCAATTGAGACAGCAGCTTCCACTTTCCTGACGCCGCTCTTGGCTGAATATACTTCATGCTACCCGGAGGTACAGCATTCGCTTGTCACGGGTGGGACCCATGAACTGAACCAGAAGGTCATCCAACATGAATTGCATGGAGCCTTAATATATGGCCCGATTGATCATCCTGAGCTGAAATATATGAAGATGTATGACGAAGAATTGGTGTTGATCGCTGAACCTGGAGTACATGAGATGTACACGTTATTGTCTAAGCCGATGTTGTTTTTTGAGATCGGATGCACACATCGCGATCAGGCGGAATCCTTTTTGAAAGATCAGGGTATCCACACGCTTAACATCATGGAATATGGAACACTGGACACGATTCTGAATGGTGTATCTGCCGGGCTCGGTGTATCATTGCTGCCACGTTCTTCGGTTACCAAAGCAGAATCAAGAGGCGAGATTGCAGTGTTATCTTTGCCTGATCCCTATTGCCGGTTGGAAGTAGGATTTGTGTATTCCCGTGGTGAACATATATCTAGTGCGCTCAGCGCATTGGTTGAGATTATTACAGAACCAGAACTATAAGAGGTTGTTCAAAATTCCGTTTATGAACATGCACTATAAAGGAGTGAGTGATCTTGAAAGAAACTGCGTTAACGTTGGCTGATGCCTTTAATCAGGCAGATTTTATTGTGGGCGGTCACGGCAGTCGCCAAGTGAAGGTGCTTCAGCACGTACTGGACCAGATCGATGGGGAGTTGTTCAGTGACCACTACGGCAACGGCCCCCTCATTGAAGAATTTCAGGAACAGATGGCTGACGTTCTTGGCAAGGAATCGGCGGTATTTTTCCCAAGTGGAACGATGGCACAGCAGATTGCATTACGAATCTGGTGTGACCGCAAAGGTGTAAAACGAGTAGCTTACCACCCTCTGTGTCATCTGGAAATCCATGAGGAAGACGGATTGAAAGAGTTACACCAGATTGAATCGATTTTGCTGGCGGACAAGGATCGTTTGATTCGTTTGGAAGATGTACAAGCGCTTGACCAGGACATTGCCTGCCTGCTGTTGGAACTGCCGCAACGCGAGATTGGTGGGCAATTGCCAGCATATGAAGAACTGGAAGCGATATCGGCCTATTGCCGTGAACGCGGGATTAAGCTGCATCTGGACGGGGCACGCCTGTTTGAGATCACTCCCTATTATCAGAAAACGCCTGCGGAGATTTGCAGTCTGTTTGATACGGTGTATGTATCCTTTTATAAAGGCATTGGAGGTATTGCGGGGGCTATATTGGCGGGAGATCCCGATGTGATGCAAGAATCGAAAGTATGGAAACGTCGGCACGGCGGAGATCTGATCGGCCTGTATCCGTATATTCTGAGTTCTCAGTATTATTTCAATGAACGGATTGGCAAAATGGAGTTGTATTACGAGCAGGCTCAAGAACTGGCCTTCTTACTGAATGCGTGTCACGGGATACAAACGTTGCCCGAGGTACCTGTATCCAATATGTTCCATGTGCACTTTGCGCTCGCTGCTGCCGAAGTTGAACCAATTCTTGTGCAAATGGCTCAGCAGTATGGCATAGGATTGACTTCATATCTGAACAAAACAAGTGGGAACAGCTGTGCCTTTGAATTGTCTACGGGTGATCGTTATGAGAAAGTTCCTCAGGACAAGTTGCGTGCAGCACTGGAATGGCTGGATCAAGAGTTGCGTAAACAGGTGAGATAAGAAGTTGATTTTAATGCTCGACTCTTGTTTGGGTAAGGTGTTGCGCTTCAAGGAGAACTATTGAATTCACAACGGCTTATCAGTGGAGAAAAGTACCTTAAGGGGGAGTTTAAGTGACGTCAATAGAATTGAAACCGATTCGTGATCTTTTGGTAAAAGCCTACGATACAACAATGGGAGATGGGTGTACTCCTGATACGCAACAGAGCATTGAGGATTTTGAGCAAAAGTATAATGTGAAACTGCCCGCAGCGTATCGCGCACTTTTGCTTGAATTCGGTGCATGTAATTTCGGCGACCCTGCCTTGTATTCAGTGAAAGAACTGAGCTGGGCTTATTCGGATTTTTTGGAAGTATACCGTGAATATGAGAAAGAATACGAGCTGCCAGCTGACCTCCAGCCTTTCCCGATTGGTGGATTTGGTGAAGGAAGTATGGCTATACTGGATCAAAATTCAGGCAAGGTGCTGATGTTGATCCACGATGCAGGGGAAACTCCTCTGCGGGAAATTGCTGTGGACTTTAATGAATTGATGACGATGCTGGCTGAGTCGGCAATCTGGGTTCAGGAACAGATGAATTAACAAGGTAGACGGAAGGATGCGCAATCGGCTTATGGATATTCGGAAGTTAAGATACTTTATCACGGTGGCAGAAGAACTTCATTTCCACCGTGCAGCGGAAAAATTAAATATGACGCAACCACCGCTGAGCCAGCAGATTCAGAATTTAGAGGATGAGCTTGGCGTGAAGCTGTTGGAGCGCACCAGAAAAATGGTTCGTCTCACCCCGGCAGGTGCGGTATTTCTGGAACAGGCCAGGCTAATCATGGCCCAGCTTGAACGATCCATTCAGCTTACGCAAAAAGCAGATCAGGGCATCATCGGGCATATAACCATAGCCTTTGTGGATTCGGCTTCGGGGAGCATTATGGTGGATGTTCTTAGGAAATTTCGCGCTGCGTATCCTCAGATTGAATTGACGCTGCGTGAGATGACCTCATCCCAACAATTGCAGGCACTGGAAGACGGACAGATCCATATTGGATTTTTGAGATATCAGGAAGATACTCGTCATGTCTCGTTCCGCCCCTGCCAGATGGAAACGTTGATTGCTGTATTGCCAGATCATCACCCGAAGGCTTCTCAGACTCAAGTTTCAATTCGAGAACTGGCGGATGAAGATTTTATTTTATTCCCACGGCATCTGGGTTCTCCGTTCCATCGTCTCGTTCTGGATTATTGCAGGGAGCATGGCGTAGATCCTCGAATTACGCAGGAAGCGATCCAAATGTATACGATTGTGAATCTCGTTGCGGCGGGCATGGGCATTTCCATTGTCCCGTCATCGGTGGATGTGTTCCAGCGAAAGGGTGTAGTCTTTCTCCCATTAGAAGAAAATCCGCCCTCCGTACCGTTGTATACGGCATGGCGGACGGATATGAATCAGGAAGTAGTGTCCCGCTTTATGGGCATTGTTGATGAATGTGTTTAACCCGTCTTGGCTGGATCACGCTCAATCCACGGATTCAATATTTCATCAATACGAGTCATGATCGCAGAGTCCAGTTTCACACCGGAGGCTTTTACATTTTCCAATACCTGCTCTGGCCGGGATGCACCGATAATGACGGAACTAACATACGTATGCTGAAGAACCCACGCCACAGCGAGTTGGGGGAGAGTTAGACCAATCTCTTTAGCGAGTGGAACAAGTTGTTGCACACCGGTAAGAACATCTTCACGTAACCACTGACCAGCCAGTTTATTGAAAAAGGGTGCTCCTGCCTCAGCAGCTGCACGTGATCCGGTGGGCAATGCTGCGTTAGGCGCATATTTGCCTGATAGTATACCCTGAGCAAGAGGAGACCATGTAATCTGTCCAAGTCCTGCTTGGTCGCTTGCAGGCACCACTTCTTGCTCAATCACACGCCATAACATTGAATATTGGGGCTGACTTGCAATGAAGGGTATATGAAGTTCCTTCGCCAAAGCGGCTCCTCGTGCAATCTGATCCGCGTTCCATTCACTTACGCCAATGTAATGGACTTTGCCCTGACGCACCAAATCGGAGAATGCCAGAAACGTCTCTTCCAGCGGAGTGTTGTAATCATAACGGTGAGCGTAATAGACATCGATATAATCCGTCTGTAACCGCCGTAATGAACCATTGCAGGCTTCCATGATGTGTTTACGTGAAAGTCCGCGGTCATTATGACCTGTGCCGGTTGGGTGACAGACTTTGGTGCATAGTTCAATACTTTCTCTTCGTACATCCTTAAGAGCCTGTCCTAACACGGATTCTGCCTTGGTATTGGAGTACACATCTGCGGTATCAAATGTGGTAATACCTGCATCCAATGCGGTTCGCACACAAGCTTCTGCTATTCCATCCTCGACTTGCGCTCCATGCGTAATCCAGTTGCCGAGTGAAATCTCACTGACGGTTAATCCACTGTTTCCTAATTTGCGATATTCCATTCATGTCGCCTCCCTAAGTCATCTGGACTCCATTGTAACAATGGCAGATTAATAGGTGAAATATCTTTTAACCTCATCTTTGATACGAAAAAAGTATCAGTGAATCTACATTTTCTCTTGGAGGTATTTGCGATAGAGAGCAGGCGTAATTTCCTCGAACTTTTTGAATATTTTGATAAAATATCCCGATTCATTAAATCCCAGCTCATCACTGATCTGTGAGACAGGCATGTCGGTGACCTCCAGCAATTGCTTGGCCCACTTAATTTTGAGTTTAGCCAGGTAGGTAGTAAAGTTCTCACCCGTTTCCTTGGCAAACAGTCTGCTGAAATAACTCGGACTCAGGTGGCATAGATCGGCCATTTGTTTGAGTGAAACCTGCTCACTCTTGTGACTGTGAATGTATTCAAAAGCAGGCTGAAGCACCGGGCTGGAGCTTTCCGTATCACTTGGGCTGTTCTTCAGATAAGCATCCGCTATCGCATTGGTCATCTCTTTTTTGATCGACTCGATATTACGAATGGAGTAACCCGGCAGAATGGTGGAGAGGTTTAGAGTCTCCTGATTGCCTGAAGCTTTTTCGAACATTTCAACTAACAGATTTTTGTTTAGCGCTTCTTCCACAATGTAGTTGCAGAGCAGGGATAACATGTTAGAGATTTTCACAATCTCTTCATAGGTCATCACAGGTAGCTGGGCGTAATCATCCTTTAATTCCTCCAGCTTGGCTGCATGCATGGGTACGTTTTTGGACGTGACAATTTGCTCCAAGTCGCTACCCTTTTCCGGATCGGCGAGTTTCACTTGTCCTGCCATGACGGCGCCGATATATTTGCCATCAATCGTGATCGGAATCGCGATATCTATAATATTGAAATGGCATAAATACACATAAGGTTCATTCAATCGAACGGCTTCCAGACCACCGCGTGAATCACATTTTTGACAGTAGGGGAGAAGCTCCGGGTCTTTACGGACATTCTGGCAGAAAGCCTGACAGCTGCTGTGACTGGTTACGGGAATGCCTTTATAATCAACGGTGAGGATCGCCAGTTTGGTTACTGTTGCGAGAGAATCTTGTAGACGCTTCCATTTATTAAGGTCCAGAATTTTATTGATATGCAGATATTCTTTGATCATTGGTGCAACCTCCATAGGCTAACCAGATTCATAATTTAGGCCGTTAAAAGTTAGCAAGTTGTACATATTAAGATGTAATGATGACGGGTAATGTATAATGGGAGGTCAAAATTCAACCATCTCATGACAATAAGATACCATGATTGTGCCAAAAAGCAAAAAATTACGATTGTAAATTATAATAATTTGTTATCAAAGTCCACTGCAAACCTGTTGCTTATGCGTTATATTAAGGTCAATTGTAAGAAATTAAAATTTGATGTAATCACTAAACCAATTCATATCATTAGGAGGCATATAATATTATGAGAAAAGCATTTATCAGCCCAACCAAATATGTACAAGGCGAAGACGAGTTGTTGAACCTGGGGTACTTTGTTAAATCCTTCGGAGAATCTGCTTTGCTGATTGCACATCCGGATGATGTACAGCGTGTCAAAGCAAAGCTGGATGCAACAGCCGAGAAATTTAATATTACGTTTGTTGAAAGCGGTTTTAAAGGGGAATGTTCCCGTGAGGAAGTTGCTCGTCTGCAAGCGATCGCGAAGGAAAAAGGATGTGACTCTACCATCGGTCTTGGTGGCGGTAAAGCCATTGATGCGGCCAAATGTGTAGCAGAAGGCGAAGCACTGATCATCTGCCCAACGATTGCGGCAACAGACGCACCGACAAGTCACTCGGCTGTATTGTACACACCGGATGGTTCTTTTGATGACTATGCTTACTTCAAACAAAGCCCAAGTGTGGTTCTCGTTGATACAACCGTAATTGCCAATGCACCAACACGTTTCCTCGTATCCGGTATGGGAGATGCGCTCTCTACATACTTCGAAGCAAGAGCAACAGCGAAATCTTATTCCCGTGTAAACGCAAGTCTGCCAATGGGTTCCCGCGAAGGATACACACCCTCTGCAGTAGGTACCAATGCGGCACTTGCACTGGCAAAATTGTGTTATGAAATGCTGCTGACTGACGGTGCAAAAGCGAAAGTAGCGAGTGACAGCAACGTTGTGACACAAGCCTTGGAAAACATCGTTGAGACAAACATTCTGTTGTCTGGTCTTGGATTCGAAAGTGGCGGACTGGCCGCAGCACATGCAATTCACAACGGTTTGACTGTTCTGGAAGGCACACATCATTTCTTCCACGGTGAAAAAGTATCCTTCGGTACAATCGCACAGCTCGTCCTTGAAAATGCACCAACCGAAGAGCTGCATGAAGTCATGGACTTCTGTCTCGAAGTGGGACTGCCGATCAGCTTGGCGGATATCGGTGTAGATACGATTAGTCAGGAAGAACTGTTGAAAGTGGCAGAGATCGCTTGTATTCCGGAAGAATCCATTCACGCCATGCCGTTCCCAATCACCGTTCCTGAAGTAGCTGCTGCCATTGCAGCGGCTGACCGCATGGGCCGTGAGTACAAAGCAGCTCGCCGGGAGGTAAAATAATGAAGAAAATTATTAACCAGGCCGAACATGTTGTTATGGAAATGTGCAACGGGATTGCGCTTGCACACCCGGAGCTTGAATTTCTGAAAAAATATAAAGTCATCAAACGCAGAGAGATTCAGGCCGATAAAGTCAGCCTGATCAGTGGCGGAGGCAGCGGACATGAACCGGCTCACGCTGGTTATGTGGGTAAAGGCATGCTGGATGCAGCGGTGTGTGGAGATGTATTCGCATCTCCTTCCCAAATCCAGGTGTATCAAGCGATCAAGGCAACAGCCAGCAACAAGGGTACACTCTTGATCATCAAGAACTACAGCGGCGACATGATGAATTTCAAGAATGCAGCACATCTGGCTGAAGAAGATGGCATCAACGTACAGTATGTGCGTGTTGAGGATGACATCGCTGTACAAGACAGTTTGTATACCGTTGGGCGTCGCGGCGTTGCCGGAACTGTACTGGTTCACAAGATCGCCGGAGCAGCAGCCGAAGAAGGCCGCAGTCTGGCAGATGTGAAATCGGTTGCTGAGAAAGCAGCTCAGAACGTGCGCAGTATTGGTTTTGGATTCACATCCTGTACGGTGCCCGCCAAAGGCACGCCTACATTCGAAATTGCTGAAGATGAGATGGAATTCGGCGTAGGGATTCATGGTGAGCCAGGGATTCGCCGGGAGAAATTGGTATCAGCGGATGAGTTGGCAGGACGTATGGTCGAAGCATTGCTCGCAGATATGAAGCTGGATAAGGATGCATCCGCTGAGATTGCGGTGCTGGTGAATGGTTTTGGTGCAACGCCACTGCAAGAACTATACCTGCTCAACAATTCCGTTCAGCGTGAGTTTGCTGGACATGCAGGTCTGAAGGTCGCTACTACGTTTGTAGGCAACTACATGACAAGTATCGATATGGCGGGTGCGTCAGTTACGATCCTGAAACTGGATGATGAACTAAAAACGCTGTTGTTCAAGGAAAGTGATACACCTGCATTTAAAGTATCCGGCCCTCCAGCAGCACAAGTGGCGTATTCCGAAGCGCTGGAAGCTGTTGTGGGTGAAGACGCTCCTGTATCTTACGAAGTGGAGACGGATGCATCAGCTGCGGTAATCAAAGGCAATCAATTTTCACTGGACAATGTCGTCTATCTGATCGATAAAATGGGTGAGATCATCATCAAGAATGAAGTACCATTCTGTGAACTGGATTCCCATGCCGGTGATGGCGATTTCGGTATGAGTGTGGCAAAAGGCTTCCGCCAGTTGAAACGCGAATGGAATCACATCATTAACGAAGATAAAAAAGACATCGGATCATTCCTCGATGCATGTTCCTTGGTCATCATGGAATATTGTGGCGGCGCATCCGGCCCAATCTGGGGTTCGGCATTCCGTGCGGCTGGCAAAGCAGTAGGGGATAAACAGCAATTAAACGTTGCTGAATTCGCCGAGATGATCCATGCATCGGTGCAAGGGATTCAGTCTACAGGAGAACGTTCCTTCGGACGTGGCGCCGTTGTAGGTGATAAAACCTTGATCGATGCACTCGTTCCGTGTGCCGATTCCTGGACACAAAGCGCGGAGTCTGGCGATGACTTCAAAACAGCATTTGCCAAAGGTGCAGCAGCAGCCGTTGAAGGTGCGAAGAAAACGGAAGACATCGTGGCACGTATGGGACGTGCAGGTGCCGTCGGCGATCGTAGTCTGGGCTACCCGGATGCTGGCGCGTATGCGCTGGGTGTTATTTTCACAGAATTATCTGAGTCGATGAAATAAAAATTTTGGTGAAAAATTAACACATTTCGATGAGAAATATAAATGTATAAAGAGCTCTTACCGCAAAAGAAGTATCACACAGTGATGCTTCTTTTTTTGTATTGAAATGTCGATTTTTATGCATATAAATACATATAATGGAATATTTGGTTCATAATTTCGCCATGAATTAAAACAATTAGGTTGTTGAAAATGCCTTCTAACTTGTTATAATATAACCTATTGATATTGATAATCACTATCATTTGTTGTTTTGTTACTCAGCACTACAGTGAAAAGGGGTTAAGTTTATTTTCTAAATTTACGTCTGAGGAGGTATATGATACTGAGTTTATCCAACACAGTACGCTGCGTGGGAATCCAAATTTTTAAATCTAGGGGGATATAAATTAAATGAGAAAGTCTATTTCTTCAAAATTAATGTTTATCATGGTTGCAGCTTTAACTTTGGTGTTGGCAGCTTGTTCAAGTAATGAACCTGCTTCGACGGATACTGCTAATACAGAGGCTGCAACTTTCGATGCTGCTACTACAGCTACAGCCACAACAGTTGAAATTACGGATGCTCATGGAACGGTAACTGTGCCTGTAAATCCAACGAAGGTCGTTGCTCTGGATAACAGAACATTTGAGACTCTGTCCACTTGGGGCGTCAAATTAGCAGCAGCGCCGAAGGATGTAATGCCTGCGGATTCACCATATGTGGCAGATGAATCGGTACAAAATATTGGAAATCATCGGGAACCAAATCTTGAGCTTTTGGCATCGATTCAGCCTGATCTTGTCATTGTTGGTCAACGATTTGCTGGCTACTATGAAGACATCAAAAAATTAGTACCTAATGCAGCAGTGATCGACCTTAATATTGAGCTTGAAGAAACAGCATCACCTGGAGAAAACTTTGTTAATGGACTTAAAGATGCAACAACCAATTTGGGAAAGGTTTTCGAGAAGCAAGAGGAAGCTGCCCAACTGATTGCTGATTTTGATAAAGCTATTGAAGAAGCTAAGGCCGCTTATAATGGTGAAGATAAAATTATGAGTGTTGTCGTTTCTGGTGGAAACATCGGTTTTTCGGCTCCTCTTACTGGACGTGTGTGGGGACCATTGTATGACATTTTCGGCTGGGTTCCGGCACTAGAAGTGGACAAATCTTCTTCTGATCATCAAGGTGATGATATTTCTGTTGAAGCGATTGCCCAAAGCAATCCGGATTGGATTTTCGTACTGGATCGGGATGCAGCCGTATCTGCTGAAGAAGGTGCCGTTCCGGCTCAAGACGTTATTGATAACTCACCTGCTCTGAGAAACACCACTGCTATTACTCAAAAACAAATCGTTTATGCTCCAAACGATACGTACACCAATGAATCCATCGAAACGTTCTTGGAGTTGATTAACAACCTTACGAAAGCTTTAGCTAAACAGTAAAAAGGAGTATGCTGCAGTGCAGAAAAATTTAATGACAAAATTAGCTGGGGTTGAGAATTCTCAACCCCAGCGTCATAATCCCAAAAAGCTATGGACCATACCTTTTATCATTTCGATTCTAGCCACTATTATTTTAGGCATTACATCACTGCTTATTGGAGTCTATGACATACGAGGACAAGCGGATGGAATGGAGATGTTCTTCATTACTCGTGTCCCACGAACTGTTGCATTAATGCTTACCGGTGCCGCCATGGCAATGGCAGGACTGGTCATGCAGCTTATTACACAGAATCGCTTGGTGGAACCTACCACCACCGGAACAATGGAATGGTCAGGACTGGGGATCATGTTTATTTATCTGGTCTTTCCTGCTCCGAGCTTAACGCTAAGAATGACTGGTGCAATCATTTTTTCTTTTATAGGAACGATGATTTTTTTTATGTTTCTAAAGAAAGTTAAACTCCGTTCGTCTTTAGTTGTCCCGATTATTGGGATGATGCTTGGAGCTGTCATTTCTGCATTTTCAACTTTCGTTGGGCTTGTGTTCCAAATGACTCAAAATATCGAAAGCTGGTTTGCAGGCTCCTTCTCATCTGTGCAAATTGGCAGGTATGAATATTTATGGCTTATCGTATTGGTGACTATTCTTATATTTGTTTTTGCTGATCGGCTGACATTAGCCGGACTAGGGGAAGATGTCGCTACCAGTCTTGGCGTAAATTATGACAGGATCATTCTTTTGGGTACTGCGCTTATTTCACTGGCCGTTGGAATCGTTGCAGCTGTCATTGGGAACTTGCCTTTTCTGGGGTTAATTGTCCCCAATATCGTTTCCATGTTTAGGGGTGACGATCTCAGGAGCAATTTGCCATGGGTGTGCTTATTAGGGATGGGCAGCATCATTGTGTGTGATATCCTGTCTCGTGTCATCATCATGCCTTTTGAAATACCTGTCTCGATGATCCTTGGAACAGTGGGAGCCGTCGTATTTATTGTCATTTTGTTAAGACAAAGGCGGTCAACAAGGAGGGTAAGATGAGCGACTTAGCAAGTAGAAATCCACTAAATATCGAAATCGATTCTAGCCGTCGTCCTAAAAAAAGATCAGCTAGAGCCTTCCGTACCAAGAAAGAAGAAAAGCGTTATTGGATTTTGCTGATAACATTAATTGTTCTGGGCGTTTTTGCATCAGTTGGGCTACTGATTTATAACAATCCGGTCCCGGTGTCTTCGCCTTCTTTCATACCTGTTGTTACAAGAAGGGTAGTTGCTCTGGTTTCAATGCTGATCGCTGCAATTTGCCAAAGTTTATCCACGGTTGCTTTTCAATCGATTACGAATAACAGAATTATAACTCCGTCTCTTTTAGGTTTTGATGCTATTTATTCAACCATTCATACGAGTACTATATTTTTCCTTGGTGCTACGGTATTTGTGAATTTTAGCGGTGTTGATTCCTTCTTATATCAAGTTGCTGCAATGGTCATCATGTGTTTAATCCTTTATGGATGGCTGCTTTCCGGAAAATACGGAAATTTACAACTTCTGCTTCTGGTCGGCATTATCATTGGGACCGGGTTGAGGTCCGTATCTTCGTTTATGAGAAGACTTCTTGCACCGTCTGAGTTTGATATTTTGCAGGCAAGAATGTTTGCTTCCGTGAATAATGCGGATTCTGCCTATTTCCCGATTGCGATTCCTATTGTCATCATTGCAGCAATTCTGCTGCTTGCTAATGCCAAGAGGTTAAATGTACTGTCGCTGGGTAAGGATGTCTCGACTTCCTTGGGAACTAAACATCAAAGTAGTGTGATTTATACGCTGGTCCTAGTTTCCATTTTGATGGCCATTTCGACGGCTTTGGTTGGACCACTTACATTCTATGGATTTTTAGTTGCGATTTTGAGTTATCAGGCCGCGCAAACCTATGATCACAGATATGTTTTCCCAATGGCACTGGCGATAGGGTTTGTGATCTTAACCGGTGCATACTTTGTTATGAATCATGTTTTCAATGCCCAAGGTGTTGTTTCCATTATTATAGAATTGGTTGGCGGACTAACATTTTTAATTGTGATTTTAAGGAAGGGTTCTTTATGATACAGATCAATAATGTCAAAAAAACCTATGCAGCCGAGGTAGAGATAGGCCCTTTGAATATTCATATACCCAAAGCCGGTCTTACTTCTTTAATTGGACCCAACGGTGCGGGGAAGTCAACGACACTTCTGATGATCGGAAGACTTTTGGATTTGGACGAAGGTCAGATCAAGGTTGCCAATATGGATGTTTCCACATCCAAATCAAGGGATCTGGCCAAGATTATAACGGTTTTACGACAAGAAAATCATTTTGTCACAAGGCTTACCGTTAGACAACTTGCTGGATTTGGACGGTTTCCTTATTCTAAGGGAAGATTAACGGATGAGGATGAAGCTATAATCTCTAAATATATTGATTTTCTAGACTTAACTGATCTGGAAAATAGATACTTAGATGAGCTTTCAGGTGGTCAGAGGCAAAGAGCTTATGTCGCAATGGTTTTGTGTCAGGAGACGGAATATGTACTTTTGGACGAGCCTTTGAACAATCTGGATGTTGCGCGTTCTGTTCGGATGATGGAGCATTTGAGATATGCCGCTAATGAATTTGGAAGAACGATTCTGACGGTTATGCATGATATCAATTTTGCCGCCAAATATTCGGATCGAATATGTGCCATGAAAGATGGTCAAATCGCCGCTTTTGGAACCGTAGATGAAGTGATGGACCCCGCAATTTTAACAGATATTTTTGAAACGAAAATTGAAATTATCGATGGTCCGTATGGACCGATAGCGATCTATTAGCTACAAGATAAAATGAAAAGTTGTTTGTTAAAATGGTTTTCAGAAAGTAGAGTGATTATTCACTCTGCTTTTTTTTATTCAATGCCGAGAATCCTCCTGCAAAATTTTCTTTCTTGTTCAAAAGGTATTTTCGCTCACAAATCGTTCTTTTGGGTATGGAAAGCGATTTTGTATGCCATAAATTGGCTTGAGGGTTCCAGATAGTGTAATCTGGAGATTATGAAAACCCATTTGAACGAGAAGGGATCGGGATGATTCAATGACGCAAAAAATCTATTATGACTCTGCTTACACAAGAGAGTGGCATACAACAATTACAGGCAAAGTGGAGAAGGAAGATGGTGTATATGTCACGCTGGCGGAGACTGCTTTTTACCCGCATGGGGGCGGACAGCCTTGTGATCTGGGACAAATTGGTGGCATCGCTGTTCTGGATGTGAACATTGAAGATGGCGAAGTATGGCATAAGCTGGAACGCACCCCTGAAGAGACTGAGGTACATTGTGAGATTGACTGGGAGCGCAGATTCGATCATATGCAGCAGCATACGGGTCAGCATTTGTTATCGGCAATCACGCTAAAGCTTACTGAAGCGATGACACTCAGTTTCCATCTTGGTACGGAGTATGACACGATTGATGTGGCTACGGCTGAACTGGGAGCGAATCAATTAACCGCCATTGAACAAGAAGTGAATCGTCAGATCTATCGTAACGCTCGCATCAACACGTCTTGGGTTACAGCAGAAGAAGCTGCACAGTTACCATTGGTGAAGCAACCTACGGTAACGGAAGACATTCGCATCGTCGAGATCGAGGGTGTGGAGTATAACGCCTGCGGTGGAACGCATGTGTCGGCGACAGGTGAGATTGGGATCATCAAACTGTTGAAAACTGAAAAAGTGAAGGGCGGTACCCGCATTTATTTCAAATGTGGAACAAGGGCTCTAAATGAATTCACAGCTACACAAAACGTGCTCAATAGCATTATGGTTAAATTAAAGACCAGCAAGGACGAGTTATTGGAGCGCATTGAGAAAATGGAGCTGGAGCAAAAGCAGCTGCAAACTGAGCTGAATGCAGTGAAAACAACGAACGATGCCTATTATGCGGAGGAACTTCTGGCCGCTCGGCAAGGGCTGGTGATTGCTCAGGTCTTTGAAGATAAATCGCTCAAGGATATGCAGAGCCTGGCTACGAAGCTGACGGCAGACCATGAGGGGCTTGTACTCTTTGCCAGTATCTCAGAGGCCAAAGTAGTTCTGGCACAGAACGGACAGCCGCCCGAATGGGCTTGTGGACCTTTCTTTAAAGGCAATCTTGGAGCATACCAAGGCAAAGGTGGCGGCAGTGAAAAGATGGCTCAGGCAGGCTTTGCCAGCAGTGAAGATGCGCTTGCCTTTTACGAATTTACCAAGGACCAGTTGGGACATCACTGATTGCATCTTACGATATAAGACCGACAGCATTTAAATATGAAGTAAGGGACAAGCACGTCACATTGTGGCGTGTTTTCCATTGCCAATAGTTGAAGGAGGTTGGAATATGACAGAACGAATTCCGTGTATACGGGAAGGGTGTGCAAATACCATTTTACCAGCAACAGCGTTGAAAACGGGTGGTTATTGCATGCCTTGCAAGCAGGAGATGGAACGCGAGGAGCGTCAGAGATACATTGAAGCGAATCGACGTGACGTGAAATTGTATGCAGGTATCACAGACCCAGTCGAAATTTTGAAAATCATGCACAAACCTCAGGTTCGCGATCCACTAATTCGTTATACGCCCTATGAACAATCCGAGGAACAGGTATATCTATCTTTGTCTGTAGAGCAACAAGATCAGATGAAGGATTACGCGATGCAACGGATTTGTACAGGTGATGAAGATACGGGCAAAGACATTCTGGTATATCTGGTCTGCTACCATGATATATCGTTGACTGCCGAAATTCCTGAGCTGCTGGAACAGGAGATCTATTATCCTGCCATTTTGTATAAAAGTGCCTCGGGTGAGGTTCGTGATCATCTCTTGCAGCAGGTGAACACCGATGATGAGAATCGGAACCACATATTGCTCATGCTGGCCCATATCGGTGATGATGTTGTTGTGCAGCAGTTCCGGCAGTGGAGACAATCTCCTCCATCTTGGGCGAACGAGTTATACGTGGCACCTGAGCATTACACCACTGAAGCTGGTTGGGAGCTTACAAAAGACGGGCAGCGCAGGGAATTATTCATCACCCCAAGTTATTCACTCTATAAAGTAAAAGAGAATGAAGGACCTAACGTGGAGTTAACCGGAAATTCACTCTCGATGCTGAACCCTAGCACCAATTGCTGTCCATGGTGTGGCAATGCGTTAACCACCTTAATTAGTCTGGATGTTAAGCATCCAGCATTGAATGACGTTTCTTGGCATGCTCAGCAACTTCAGATACGGACTTGCGTGATATGCAGCAGTTACGGTGTGGTTTACATGGAGATGGACGCGGCAGGGGAACCGTTATGGAGTTCACATAATGTCATGCCTGCGGGAATGGACGAGATTGACCTGGACGACTATGGTAAACTTGCACCGGATGTTGGCCAGCAGTTTGGGATTGCAAATGCATCGCGTCATGCATTCCATGCCAGTGAGTGGGCGATGGAGCCATCGTTATCTCAGGTCGGCGGCCATCCGGGATGGGTTCAAGATGCGGAGTACCCAACATGTCCACGCTGTTCCACGAGAATGAAGGCTGTCGCACAACTGGACTGGGGCGAGGTTGAGAAATATGGTGAGGGTATGTATTACATGTTCATATGTGAGCCGTGTCAGATGACCGCCGTATCGTACCAGCAATCTTGATGGTGGAAGCTAGTATAAAACATTATAAGCAATTATAAGCAGTCATCTTATTATAAGATTACACCGCTGTTAAGGTTGGAATGACAGTAGTAGACAGACTATAACAAAGGGGCATCCCGAAGTTCTTGGAACTTCATGGGATGCCCCTTTGCCCTGCGCAGGATGGATGTGAGATATTTTTGCTACAGCCAGTCGTTTATGCTATTTATTTAGCCGCCAGAGTGAGAATGGGTTGTTTTTTCTACGTGCAGAGGCCGCTTGTCGTACTCACACAGTCTAACGAACCTAGCACGTCTTATTGGGTGAATTTGCAACAGTATAGAATTCTAACGAATCATAGCCACTCTATTTCTCCAATTGTCATGGTTTTTCGAAGAAAATCGAAGGGGGTTTCTGTAATAAGACTGCTGAGATTCGTTAGAATTTCATATGCCAGTTTAACTGCGACATAAGGTGTGTCCGATTCGTTAGCGCTTGGCCCAAACCCAAACCCAAACCCAAACCCAAACCCAAACCCAAACCCAAACCCAAACTCACCCCATATACTCCAACCGCACATTACTGCCTAAGTTACTACTTCGGCGTATGTGCCTCTTCACTACACCCGTCTACAATTCCGCAGATGCCTGCTTTAACAAACCAGCTAACCATTCATAGTCCGGCGTATCTTTTTCCTTGAGTTTGATCGTTTTTCGCTCTTCTGGGCCTTCAAATATCCCATCGGGTAGATCGAGTCCGGTTGCATTGAAGATGGTGAAAGACATGGCTTGTTTGGAAGGCGAGATGACCGCAGCGTACTTTCCGTTTTTCAAAAAATGAGGTTTCTTGTATTGTACGCGTTCTTGTACGTCAGGGATGGTATCATGCACTAACTGGCGCAATTGTTCAGCGACTTGTACTTGCCAGGGGATCTGAATCTGTTCAATAAACGCAGTAACTTCTGCATTCTTGGTCATACTTGTTCACCCTCCGTATGGATCTGATTGTGTGTTTCCCATTCTGGTCTTAGGATTCCCATCATCAAGCGGTCATAACGCTTACCATCACGATATACAGCTGAGCGTGCCCGACCTTCCAACTGAAAACCAACCTTTTCATAGGAACGGATTGCTTTGGCATTGTAGGCGATGACATCGAGGCCAACTCGGTCCAGATTCATCTCATGGAACGCATATCGTAAAATAAGATTCAACGCTTCCGTGCCATATCCCTTGTTGCGATGTTTGGCAAGTCCGATGCCAATGGCAAGCTGTCCGCAGCGGTTGTTCCATTCAATGCCATGAATGACGACAAAACCAATCAGCGTATCCTCTTCATGCGTGCGAAGTCTGAAGTAAACTTCCTTGTTCTTCGTTTCGCCCTCATCCTCCAACTGTTTCTCCGAATAGGGAATGGCCAGGTCAGTATCCACATTCCGAAGGTACTCCGGGTCTTCGTTCCATTGCAACATGGTCTGCACGTCTTCAGAGCGTGGTGGCGTCATCTTTAATCGTTTGCTATAAAACAGGTTATCCGTAGTGAGTGTCATAGGGTTCTCCTTTAAATTAAGTTAAGCTTGCTTCACCTTAGTTCCACGTTTAACTCTATGTATATTTCGCAATAGACCTCGCCCCTTTGGCATCTAATAGCCTCATCATACTGGAAATTATAGGTGAATCACAATAGCGTATTTCAGTGGATATAAGTAACCTCTTGTCATAAAACCTAACACGGTAGTAAGATAAAATGATTGATATACATTCAGTGATAAAACCAATAAAAATGTCGGCGGGAGTGGTACGTTATGGAGATCAAAGTGGATGATTTGAGTGGAGTCCAAGTTAAGGCTTTAATTGCGGAGCACTTGCAAGGGATGGCAGCAGATTCGCCTCCAGAAAGTATTCATGCGTTGAATCTGGACGGACTCAAGGAGCACGAAATTACTTTCTGGTGTGCTTGGGAAGGGGACGACTTGCTCGGCTGCGGGGCTATCAAAGAACTTGATCCAGAGCATGCAGAGTTGAAGTCGATGCGTACCGCTTCGGCTCATCTGAGAAAAGGCGTAGCGAGAAAAATTTTGGCGCATATTATGGAGGTTGCCACAGACCGTGGTTATAAGCGAATCAGTCTGGAGACGGGTTCAATGGATTCATTTATCCCGGCAAGGAAGATGTACGAAGACTTCGGATTTGAATATTGCGAACCATTCGCGGATTATGTATTGGACCCGAACAGCACGTTTATGACGAGAACAATTTAAATGGATTTACATGAGAAACCAGTATTCTGTTTTTTTACAGGACGCTGGTTTTTTAATTTTGCAACATATTGTACATTTTAAGAGATGGAAAAAGAGTAGAATAAACTAAATAATACAGCATTAAAGCAACGTGGCCTTGTGACGAAGAATGTGGAGGGAGTCGTGCATGATATATTGGTGGTTCGATGATATGAATCCGCTGTTTGCTGTCTTGGTGTTATGTCCCATCATTGCAGTGGTGCTTGGAATATGCAGTTATTTTGCCAAAGGGTTTAGACTTTGGGGAGCGCTGATTATATCTTTTATGCTGCCTTTGTTGTATATCGCGAGTAGTCTTTCAACAATGGGTAGTAACATAGGCGCTTGGTTCATCTATGGGGCAGGGTACATTTTGCTAACCTGGATTGCACACAGATTGCTTCGTGCCATTGTGGGGTATAAAACATAGGTTATGTCCATATATGTTTGGGATGAATTGGCCATAAGGAACTTCTGGGCTGATTGATGGACAATAGGGTATACTGGACATTATGTCTATGAAACAAGACAGCATTACAGACGTTTTTTACATCAGGAGGACTTGAATTGGCTCAGACAGAAGGAACACTACAAAAGAAGCTTAAACCAAGACACATCAGTTTTATGGCTATGGGTGGTGTCATTGGAACCGGAATTTTCAAAGGCAGTGCAGAGACGATTGGACTCGCAGGTCCGGGCGTGATCGTCACGTACATTTTTGCCGGATTATTGCTGCTGGTTGTTATGGCTGCGATGGCGGAGATGGCTACGGTGTACAAGAACAAAAATATGAAAGACTTCGTGCAGGAGGCATTTGGTAGTAGAGTATCCTTTGTTATGGGATGGATGTACTGCTTTCTATGGTTATCGGTGTGTGTCATTGAGGTGATTGCCGCCGGGAGCTTTTTGCAGTATTGGTTCAGTGAAGTACCGCTGTGGATACTGAGTCTGGCATGTGCGGCGTTCATTATACTGGTTAATCTGTTAAGTGTAGGTGTGTTCGGGGAATTTGAGTTTTGGCTGGCCGGGATCAAAATTGCCATGATCATTATTTTTATCTTCCTGGGTGCAGGATTGATCTTTGGCATTATCCCGAGTGATAACACGCCATATCTGCAAAATTACACGCAAGCAGGCGGCTTCTTCCCGAACGGATGGTCTTCGATTTTCTCGGCACTGCTTGTGGTCATGTTCTCTTATGGGGGATCGGAGCTGATTGGTCTGACCCTGACCGAGACGGAAAATGCAGAAAAAGTCATGCCCAAAATCGTGGGCAATTTCATGCTCAGAATTATTCTGTTCTTCACCTTGCCGATTCTCATCATTTGTGGTCTTATCCCATGGAATGAGATCGGGCCGGAGAGCAGTCCATTTGTACAGGTGCTTGCATCCACGGGACTGCCGGGAGCAGCACACATAATGAACTTTATTTTGGTGACTGCCGTTCTGTCTGCTGCGAATTCAGGGATCTATGGTGCATCCCGGATGATGCACTCCATGGCAGTGGGCGGTGAAGCTCCGAAGGCATTGTCACAGACGAATCGCAACGGTAGCCCTGTTAACACACTTCTGGTGTGCTCGGTCGTCCTGCTTGGAGGTTCCTTGCTTGGCCTGTTCGCGCAGGATCAACTGTTCCGCGTATTGCTCGCAGTTCCGGGGTTTGTTGTAATCCTTGTGTGGATCTGTATTGCTTCATCACAGCTGAAACTACGGAAGAGATATCCGGTTCAACCGACCTTCAAAGTTTGGGGATTCCCTTACATAACCGGAGTCGTGGTACTATGTCTCAGTGTGATTGCGGTGATGTTTGTGTTTGATGAAGGGAATCGGTTCAGCATTAGCATCTGTCTTGCCGTGCTCGCGTTGCTGATTATATGGTCCCTGATTCGATTCAGGAAGACGAATGGACGAACAGTTTAGTATTTTTTACATTCAAATGTAGAACACATCAACATCTCGGCGCTTGAGCCGGGATGTTTTTTTCTATCATTTTTCACTGCAAAGAACCTAAACAAATCCTCCAAAATTATGCCTAGATGCAGCTCCAATGAACAAAGCTACCACGGCCATGATAGCGTTTTTATGTAAACCCAATATTTTCTTGCCTAATTCGACATATTCGTTTACTATTTTCCCATACATAGTGCTTCAAGCATGCGTTTTTTGGGTAGCGCCTAGTCAAAAAGGCTTGGGTTCACGGGAGAGGAAGAGGAGCGGATGATTGGTTTTTTTAGAAAACGTTTGGTTGTGCGCATTGTTGCAGTAGTTACACTGGTCATTACGATTATAGCCGTTGGTAGCATGCTGTTACAGGTGGCCAATATGAAACTAGCTGCGCAGGAGGCCATTTCGAGTTACAACATCCAGATTGCTCAGAGTTATGTGAATCAGCTGGATACAGCATCTTATGCCGAGTTTGCCAAGGACCCCAAGGAGAATGACGAATTCTTGAAGATTCGTGATGAACTGGATGACTTTCGCGTAAGCATTGGTGCAATGTATGTGTATTTCGTCAAAATAGATGACAAAGGTACGCCACTTATTATGGTGGATGGTATGAAGGATGCAGATAAAGCCTCACCGATTAATGAAGTTACGGATGTCCCTCAGGAGGCTGTGCAGAAGCTGTTACAGGGGCAAACAGCCAGTTCTTCGATTATTAACAATGAGGAGTACGGCGACTATATTTCCTCTTACGCTCCCATGCTGGATAGTAACGGTGCTGTAACAGGTGTAATTGGTATCGATACGGCGGTATCGGTCATCGGAAGCATTGAGTCAGATATAATGAAATCGAGTATTCCCTTCTATGCTTTGTTGCTACTAATTACACTTATAGGCATTGCTGTTGTCACGTGGTTTATCGTAAGAGGACTGCGGCCACTTCAACCGCTGAAGGCGAGTGTGGAAAAAATGGCACAGGGTGAGCTTGCAGAAGCGAACCAAATTTTGACGTCGTATCGTTTGCGCAGCCAAGATGAGATTGGAACAACATATCAAGCGATGATACATATGTCCGGTAACTTGAATAAGATTGTGAGTGATATGGTTGAAGGCGTAGCAGTAACCACAGATATTTTATCGGAATCAACGAAGGAATTTAATCGCAGTACCGAAGAGATGCTTGAGATGGGCAAGACGGTTGATCAATCTGTCGAACAGATTAGGCAGGGTGCACATACGCAGAAGCAGGGTGCAAGCGATAGCGCGCATGCGATGGAAGAGATCGCAAAAGGCATAACGGATATATCCGAATCCTCGATGGTTGTATCGGATGCGGCATCAAGTGCGCTTTCTACGGCGGAGTCCGGTAAACAGAGCATGACACTGATGAAAACACAGATGGAGAGCATCTCAAATGTCTCAAGTGAAGTTGTAGCGATGGTTCAGGTGCTGAACAACTACTCCCAGGAAATTGGTGGTGCCCTGCACACGGTTCGTGACTTTGCGAGTCAGACGAAGCTACTTGCGCTTAATGCATCCATAGAGGCAGCACATGCAGGAGAACACGGCAAAGGTTTTGCGGTTGTGGCGGATGAAGTTCGGAAGCTTGCTGAGGCCTCAAGCACATCCATGGAACGGATCTCCGACTTGCTGCTTCGTATTCAACAAGAATCACAGCAGATTGGCTCACAGATGGGGGTTACTGCAACCGAGATTGGACAAGGGGTTACAATTACCGCAGAAGCGGAGCAAGCTTTCGCTCATGTAGTTGACGCGTTCCAACTGGTAACCAGTCGCATTCAGGAAGTCTCCGCTGCGGCAGAGGAAATCTCGGCAGGTTCGGAAGAGGCCGCAGCCTCCGTCAATACGATCTCGCAGATCTCAGCCGGGGTGTCGGATCATTCGGATGAAATCTATCGCTTAATGCGCGAACAGTCGGCCATGTTCAACAGGGTGGCTCAGACCTCCACAATGCTGGAGCAGCAGACGAACGAGATGAGTGAAGCTGTACGTAAAGTTAAAGTATAGTTTGATTAAGGTGTAGTAATAGTAACGCAAGAGATAGTCAGAAAAGTGTTCCACTCTTGGAGAAGTTGGTGTTCATCCCAAACTTCCTTCAAAGGGTGGAGCACTTTTTTAGATTTAAACTTTTAAATGATCCAGCTCTATCGCCTGTCTGAAGCGTTGGGCAAATCGTTCTGCGGCTACGGCGGACTCCTTGGACTCCGTCTGCACGAAGCCAATCTGCATTTTCGGTTGATCGATTCCAGCGATCTCTACCATCTTCACCAGACCTTCTTTCCATAAGGGATTTTGGTGAAAGGAAAAGTCGTGACCAATCGTGGCGGCAATATCGTTTCTTAACACCATGTTGATGGCTTCAGAGTTATTTGTTTTGAACAGAATGGACAGAGGTCCATGATCATAGGTGAATTCCTTGATGAAGTCTTCGATGAAACCATCTCGATACAGTGCCAGCTTGTGTTCTTTTAATTGATCCGGTGTAACGCGGCTGTGCTTGGCAAGTTCAGACAGGTGATGAGTACCAACTACCAGCTTGCCCGAATACATTGGACTGAAGTGAAGTCCATCGAATTCCCGCAATTGTTTCGCATAGATCGCGATAAAGCCCAGATGGGTTTTGTTATTGCGAATATCTTCGATAATTTCCATGGACCCTTTCTCTTCAATGGAAATGTTAAGTTGTGGGTGCTCACGCTTCATATCTGCAGCAGACTGGACAAGATAGGGCATGACACTTGGAAAAGTAGCCACATGAAGCTCTCCGCTAAGAGAGGAGGCTTCGGCGTTCAGGGATTTCAATTCATCAATCCGCTGTAAAATATCCAGTGCCTTGGCAATGAATTGTTTGCCTTCGGGAGTGGGATGAGTTCCCTGCCGCGAGCGTTCGAATAGGATGATACCCAATTCTTTCTCCAGACGATGAACCGATTGGCTGATCGCCGATTGTGTGACATGTAGATGTTCCGAGGCGGCGGAGAATGACTGCGTTTTCGCAATTTCAACGACATATTCGAGCTGTTCCAGATTCATGATTTCATCTCCGTTTAGCATTAATACAACTAATGTTAACATTAGTATCTATAAATATGAATAATACATGAACAGCGATATAATATATAGACAATCATACAAAGGGGATGAACTTCATGAAAGCAGCAGTATGGTACGGCCATAAAGACGTGCGTGTGGAAGAGCGGGAGGTTCCGGTTGCTCAAGCGGGTCAAGTCAAAATCAAAGTGGAATATGCAGGGATCTGCGGCAGTGACTTGCATGCCTATCATCATGGTGTAGGAATTCAAGAAGGCGAGAATCATCCGCTCTCAGGACAGAAAGCACCGTTGACATTGGGTCATGAATTTGCAGGAACCGTAAGTGAATTGGGGAGTAATGTAAGCGGTGTCAGTGTAGGGGATCGAGTTGTGGTAGAGCCGTTGTACCATTGCGGAAAATGTGAGTACTGTATTCAGGGACGTTACAACCAGTGTACTCAATTTGGATTCGTTGGACTGAATGGTGATGGTGGTTTTGCGGAGTATGTTGTTGTTGAAGCATACATGGTTCATCCCATACCGGATAACGTATCTTTCGAAGAAGGTGCGCTCGTAGAGCCTACGGCAGTAGCCTTTCACGCGGTTCGTCACAGCAAGTTGAAAGTGGGGAACAAAGTAGCCGTATATGGAGCAGGTCCAATTGGATTATTGACCATTCTGTCTGCCAAAGCAGCAGGAGCCTCTGAAATCTATGCAGTCGATGTATTTGAGGAACGTCTGGACCTGGCAGCCAAACTGGGAGCCATTCCGGTGAACAGTGCCAAAGTCAATGCAACAGAGGTGATCTTGCAACAATCGGGCGGTATTGATGTGGCTTATGAAGCAGCAGGTGTACAACCAACGATGGATAGCGCCATTGCGGTTGTCAAAAAAGGCGGAGAAGTTGTTGTCATCGCAGCGATTCCAAATCCGCTTCAAGTGAACTTCTTCGATCTTCTGGTCAAAGAAGCGAATCTAACGGCAACGCTGGCATATCGCCACATTTTCCCTGAAGTGATTTCATTGATTGCGGAAGGGTCGCTCGATGTGAAACAGGTCATCACCAAGAAAATCAAACTGGACGATATCGTGCAGGAAGGGCTTGAGCTGTTAATGAGCGACAAGAGCCATGCGAAGATTTTGGTAGAGATTCGCGGCTAAAAAATCAATAGCGATGTATTATTTCAAATGGTGATTGATCATTTATAAACGTAGAAAAGACCGTCATGAAGATGATCGGTCTTTTCTACATTTCATTCTCTGTTCGCTGATCCCATGTTGCTGTTAGCCAACACTAGGAATCATAACGGTAACATATTGCCTTGCCCCCGCCACTCTCGGAGCTGAACTCCTCATCCTCTGTAAATCCAAAACGCTCATATAAACGGATGGCATTGACCATCTGACCGCCCGTATATAAATACACCGTATTTTTGCCCATCTCCTTGGCAGAATCTACGCATTGCTGGAGCAATACTCTGGCAATCCCGTGACCTCTCCATTTTGGATCAACACCCAACAGCCGAATAAACGGATAATCGATCGGCAATTCAAAGTTTGGATAAGCCTTGTGTGCTGTTTCGAATAATTGGACTGTACCGACAATCTGATCATCAATCTTTGCGATCCATAATTGTGTCAGGTACGGATTAACCACAGACTCTCGAATATCTTTTAGGTAGGCCTCCCAGCGTTCATTTTGCTCAAAAGTCTCCCGATACTCGGCATAACTTGCAACAAGGATATCTACAATCTCTGGATGGTCTGCTTCTGTGGCAGGATGAATCGTAACGGCAGCCGTTGTCATCTTATAATTCCTCTTCTCTTATGGGTTAAGTATGGAATATAGTTTTCTTGCATTTTACCATAACGGATTCAATCCGATTCATTCAAATTTTCTATAGGTAACTCAGTCATTTCTATAGATCAAAGCATATCAGCGATTGAGCTGTGTGGAATACAGATGATTGCGATATTCGGTTGGCGTATTGCCTTCGTATTGCTTGAACATGCGCAGGAACAGTTTGTAGTCGGAGAAGCCGCACTGTCCGGCAATTTCTTTTACACTGGCATTGGTGTTGAGCAGCAATTGTTTCGACCGGCGAATACGTTCTGTGAGGATATAGGTTTTGAGTCCAGTACCTTTCTCGCGCTTCACCATTTTGGAGATATAGTCTTTGTTAAAATTAAAATTTTCCGCAATCTGACTCACCGTGATGTTTGTATGCAGATGAATATCGACCCACTTGCAGATATGGTCCACAATTGCATTGTGCGGGCGATAATCCGCCTCTATATTGCGCTCCAGCTCCTTGAACAACAGTAACAAAGCAGCGTCGGCTTCTTCTGGTGAGAAGGATGACACATGCAGCAATTGCTTGAATAACTGATTGGCCATGGAAGGTACCTGAATGGTGGCATGTGTCCTAAACTGGTTGAATTCTGCCGAAATGGCATCATAGTGAACCCAGTAGAAGCTCACGGGGGCGTCGTTAATCTGGTAGCCGTAATGGGTGCGACCGGCGCGCAGAAACAACAGATCGTTGGCACGAACTACATATTGTTCCTCTTCCTCCGCGATGTACATCTCACCTTCCAGCATCAAAATGATCTCATGCACAGGCATGCTGCGTCTCATGTGGCTCCAGTTGCCTTCGGATATGAACTTGCCGCACAGGTAATGTTCCAGTGGCTTTTGCATAGGACGGATTTATCCACCTTTTCTTGGATTATGAGTCTGATGTAATTTTATTTTATTTGATAGTATTGGGATATTCAAGCTCTACAGTAGATTGATGAGTATTAGTCATATGGAACAGAACACGGATTTTACCCCTCAATAATCAATGGATATCTATATAAGTTGAACTAATCATTTACATGATAACGGAGAGGACAGAAAAAACCTGAAAAAGCGAAGCGTTCGCCTTTATCCCCGGATTTTCCCTTTCGGAAAAGGGAATCAAAAAATCTGGGGGTAACAGCGATTGGAAGGTTATTCTGTCATCGTAGTGTCAGTGTAAGTAATCTTTAGTTCAACTTATATATTACATCCCGAGAAGGAGTGAGTGTCATGATTGATACGAAAAAAGGATTTCTGGGACCGGAACATGTAGATCTGTTAAATGGTGTGTTCCAAACATCACAAGAGGTGGGGGAGCGTTACCTGTTATCGCTGGATATTGATCGATTCCTGGCTCCATGCTTCGAAGCGCATGGTTTACCTGCCCGAAAAGAGCGCTACGCGGGTTGGGAGGCACGTACCATCAGCGGACATTCCCTCGGACATTATCTGTCTGCCCTTGCTGTGACGTATCAGGCAACCGGGAATATCACGTTAAAAGAAAGACTGAATTATGCGGTCACCGAACTGGCGAGAATCCAGCAGACCACGGGAAGCGGATATATCGGTGGTTTGTCCGAAGAACCTTTCCACATGGCTTTTCGAGCAGAGAATATCGGTGGATTCAATATCGGTGAATACTGGGTTCCCTGGTACAGTGTGCACAAAATCTATCGCGGCCTGATTGACGCCTATAAACTGACTGGCAACGGACAGGCACTTGAGGTGGTTACTCGATTTGCAGACTGGGCGGTCGAAGGATTGCTCCCGATGACAGAAGAACAGATGCAGACGATGCTTCAAAGTGAACACGGGGGCATGAATGAAGTATTCGCACACTTGTATGGGATTACCGGTAAAGCCTTATATCTTGAGATCGCTAATAAGTTCACCCATCAATTGATCCTGAGACCCTTGGAGCACAAGCAGGACGATCTTCAAGGCAAACACGCCAATACGCAGATTCCCAAAGTGATCGGTGCAGCCGAAATCTACAATCAGGACCATACTCATGAGAGTTATCGGACAGCGGCAGAATTTTTCTGGGACACCACGGTGCATCATCGTTCTTATGTATTTGGTGCGACGAGTATTTCGGAGCATTACGAAGCAAAGGGTATGGAGAGTCTTGGCATCAAAACAGGAGAGAGCTGTTGTACTCACAACATGTTACATCTAACGAAGCAACTCTTCGCCTGGAATCACGATAGCGCCTACATGGACTATTATGAAAACGCCATCTATAATCACATCCTCGGCACGCAGGACCCCGATACGGGGAACAAAACGTATTTTGCATCAACGCTGCAAGGCCACTACAAAATCTATGGTACTCACGATACCGCTTGGTGGTGCTGCACAGGATCAGGCATGGAGAACCCGGGCAAATATGCCGAGGCGATCTATTTTGAGGATGAACAGGACCTGTACGTCAACCTTTATATCGCTTCCCAACTGGATTGGGCGTCACAGGGATTATCCCTGAAGCTTGAAACCGACTTTCCTTATTCGGAAAAGGTAACCCTGACGATCACCGGAGGCAACGCCTCGGCTCATCTAAGATTACGCGTGCCCTCATGGCTGCAACAGCCAATGACGGCAACAGTTAACGGGGATACGGAACATCCGTATACACGGATGGAACCCGGTTATCTTTCCATCGACCGCACATGGACAGCGGGCGATGTCATCACAATCACACTGCCGATGTCACTCCGCCAGTACACTTCCCGGGATGATGCCCACAAGGTGGCATTCTTGTACGGCCCAATAGTACTCGCTGGTGCACTAGGAAACGAGGGCCTTCCCGAGGATACGATCGTGGACGAAACAGCGCTGAATCCCAAGACTGCACCTGTACCTGTGATCTGGACGGAGCAGGATGACGTACGAGAGTGGATCAAGGTTGTGGATGCAGACACGTTAACATTTGAACTTAGCAAAGATGTTACTTCCACAGCCGAAGCCGTGAAGCTCATTCCGTTCTATGATGTGCATCACGAATTTTATACCGTGTACTGGCCGTTTAACGATGAAGGAGATGCGCTGGAGAAAGAGTTGAACGATATCACGATCGACAGGGTTCAGGCTGACGGTCAGCAGGATGAGATTGGACATCAACTGGACAGCAACTGCCGTGGGGAGCATCATAATGGTTCTACCACGGATGGCCGTAAGAAGTTGCATATGTGGCGAGAGGCTTTTGGCGTCAGTGGAGCTTACTTCAGTTACCAACTGGCAGTGGATCGTGAAGCAACCAATTATCTATGTGTGGCCTATTGGGGCGGAGATCATTCCGCGTTTAAACGGGAAGGTAAGTTATATGACAGACAATTCGCTATTACCGTGGATGGAACACTCATTGGCGAGCAGAGAATTCACATGAATAAAATTGGCGACGTGTTCTATGTGACCTACGATATTCCTGAGGCCGTAACATCAGGCAAAAACAGCGTTACAGTAATGTTCCAGGCGAAGGGAGACAATGGCTGTGCCGGGAAAGTTGTAGAGGTGCGCACCACGCGAAGTAAATGGGAATCCATCTTTTCGTGATAACAGGCATGGTGTGAAAAGGCGGTGGCCTGTCCACTGGAGGAGAGGGTTTTATAAGAAATCGACTTTCTAATTTCTAACGAACCGTACACGTCTTATATGGGCAATATTGATGTGGTGGAAAATGTAACGAATCTCAGCGATGCTATTTCATTCGAAATAGGCGATAAACAACGTCTTTTCGCCTAAAACGGGAACATAACGCGTCTCAGGTTCGTTACATTTTCAGAAGAGCTGGAATGTACCTAATAACGTCACCTCAGTTCGTTAGATGTAGAACACGGCATCAAAATTTTAATAAGAACACGAAAAATAATGAACCAACGTAAAAGGGACGAAAGCGGATGATCTCCGATTCGTCCTTTTTGCATTGCTCTTTTTTTCAGACAAGTCTTATATAAAAAATGACACGCATAGCTATTTTCCACGTATTACCTGATAACATTTCTTCTCCACAATCTGCTGTCTCGTAAAACTCACTTTTTATGGATTGACCACAAAATTTCCTGCCAAGTTCCACGTTGTCCCTGAAAATATGAAATGGGATAAGCCCAAACCACGTATATTATGAGTATTCAAATATCCAATCATATCCACCTGAGAGCGTTAACATCATGTACAATAAGAATAAGTTGAACAGGAAAATTACGACATGAAGCACCAATATATAACATGAAAGGAGGTCGGATGATTGAACATGATCAAGTACATAAAATTGTTGGGATTAATCCTCGGTATTGTGGCTGTGAATGTTCTCGCATTCTCACCCGGCTTTATCGGGCTGAATTTCGAGGAGGGTGCATTCACAACTGCGCTATCCGTTACCCTTCTGTTCGGCAGTGCAATGGCACTCTTGTATGGAAGTTACACCTCGCTGTTCAGACAACCGGTAGTCCTGCCCGTGAAGCATATTGAAACGCATGAAGATTATGTGGAAGCACTATCTTTTTATAGACGCATTAAAGTTCTCGAAGAAGATATTACGCTGGGGCTGTCCCAACTTAGTCGAATGAAAAAGAAAAAAGAAACCCTCCTGAACGTGCTTCATCAGCGGTTTGATCCAGGAGAACTGAGCTACAAGAAATTTGCTTCGGTCACACTGGAAGTGGAGAAGCTGTTGTACCTGAACATCCGCAGTGTGCTGAACCGGTTGAATGTATTTGATGAAGCTGACTATGCCAACATGATGAAATCCAAATCCGAAAGCATTCCCCAGAAGCTTTTTCAGGAAAAAACCAAGGTATACAACGATTATCTGTCTTATGTGAAAAATGCATTACACACCAATGAGGAAATTTTGCTCAAGCTCGATCAGTTGTTACTCGAGATTTCACGCCTCGACAGCTTTGAAGCCGGAGATATTGAACAGATGCCTTGTATGCAGGAGATAGATCAGTTAATCAAGCACACCAAATTATACAGATAGTGAGGGGTTGCTCGTATGGCCAAGAAGGGAAAGTTTTTTTTCATATCGATTGTAATGCTGGTACTCGTATTTGGTCTGGTCTATGCAGGGATTACACTGACGTCGAACTTTGGCAAGTCGACCACACAGGTGAGCACAGAGAATGCAGGTAAGGAACTGGGGAAACTGTACGCGGACATTGCGCCAGCGACGGCGGAACCGGTCAAAGGACAGATTGATCTCGACCCGGTCGATGTGGCAGAATCACTGCCGGATATCTCCAAATTTGCAATTGCCGTAGAGAATACAACAAATGATTACGTTGAAATCTTCTCTTCCACGGAGAAGTCGGGCAGCGGGGTAGACGGCTGGTTAACCGAAGTGGGCGAGGAGTTCAACAAAGCAAATATTACCGTTGGTGGGAAACAGGTATCGGTCAAAATCCGCAACATTGCCTCCGGAACAGCCACCGATTATATCAAGTCCGGTAAGTATATGCCGGATGCCTTCACACCTTCCAATGAACTGTGGGGCGAGATGGTTGAGGCCAGTGGAGTGAAGACAGAGATGGTATCCGAGCGACTGGTCGGGAATGTTCCGGGTATTGTCATCTCCAAAGCCAAATATGATGCACTGGTTGATACGTACGGCTCCGTTAATGTAAAAACCGTAACCGAAGCGATTGCCAACAATGAACTCGCGATGGGATATACCGATCCATTTGCCAGCTCCACAGGACTGAATTTCCTGGTGACCGCACTGAATACGTATGACAGCGCCAACCCGCTTGGCGAGAAGGCTATTGAAGGGTTCGAAAAATTCCAGACGAATGTACCGTTTACAGCGTCGACAACGATTCAGATGAGGGAGGCTGCCAAGTCCGGCAGACTGGATGCCTTTGTACTCGAATACCAGACGTATGTGAATACCGCTGATCTGAAGAGTGGATACGTCTTTACACCGTTTGGTGTGAGACATGATAGCCCGCTGTATGCATTGGGACAATTGCCGCAGAATAAACAGGAAATCATCCAGAAATTCGCGGAATTCGTAACCCAAGCAAAGTACCAACAATCGGCGGAGGAGTTCGGCTTCAACGGGTTACAGGATTACAAATCCGAACTGGCTACTGTGGATGGCGGCACGTTGTTGTCTGCACAGAAAGTATGGAAAGAGAAGAAGAATGGCAGTAAACCTATTGCTGCCGTGTTCGTGACAGACGTATCCGGAAGCATGGACGGCGAACCGCTTAACCGACTGAAGGAGTCCCTACGCAAAGGTCAGAAGTACCTGGGCACTGAGAATAGTATTGGCCTGGTTTCTTATTCTAGCGGGGTAACCGTGAATCTGCCGATTGCCAAGTATGATACGAACCAGCAGTCCATGTTTGTCGGAACAGTTGATAGTCTGCAAGCTGGTGGCGGTACGGCGACCTTTGACGGGATCGTAGTGGCAATGAAGATGCTGGAAGATTATATGGCTGCTAATCCAAACGTGAAGCCGTTGATTTTTGTCTTGAGTGATGGCGAGACCAACGAAGGTCATACCCTCAAGGATATCCGGGATCTGGTCGAGACGTACAAAGTGCCAATCTATACGATTGGATACAACGCGGACATCAAGGCTTTGGAGAGCATCTCCAGCATTAACGAAGCAGCAAGCATCAATGCCGATACCGACGATGTCGTGTACAAGATTGGAAACCTGTTTAACGTACAGATGTAATCTAAAGGGGGAACTGTAGATGTCATTTTCAATGGAAATACCGAGCCAGAAGGAAATTCAGAAGGTGATCGAAGAAGAGGTGAAACCCGTGCCCGCCGAGGTCGCGGAGCTTCAACAAGTGGCAAATGCCAACGTAGAGATGATCATGACACTGGACCTCGAATCCTTGGAGAAGCGCAAAGAGATTTTGCAATCCATTGACGGTTTTGGCATGAACACGATGAGATCCTCTTCTGAGAAAAACGCCTTGCTTCAAGTCTCCGTTGGACATCTGTCCAAGACGGGAGACGAGGGCGGTCAGGTCGCCAAAGGTTTGACCGAGTTGCATATGCAACTGAAGGATCTCGACCCAAGCGTGGTCGACTTTGCCAAGACCGGTTTCCTCGGGAAATTGTTCAATCCGCTGCGCGCCTATTTCCTGAAATACCAGAAGGCTGATGCAGTCATTGCTGACATCGTAACCTCTTTGGATAAAGGCAGATCTACCCTGCGTAACGATAATACAACGCTGGAGATCGAACAACAGAACCTACGAGAACTCACAAAGCGATTGCAAAAGGAAATCCAGCTTGGCGTGCTCATGGATGAGTCCATCGACGCGCAGATTGAAGCGGCCAAGGTCCGTAATGAAGACCCTGAGAAAGTCCGATTTATTACCGAAGAAGTGCTGTTTCCGCTCCGTCAGCGGGTGATGGATCTGCAGCAGATGTTAGTCGTGAACCAGCAGGGTATCATGGCGATTGAAGTAGTCATCCGCAATAATAAGGAACTGATCCGAGGCGTAGACCGTGCGAAGAATGTAACGATCTCGGCATTGAAAATTGCCGTTACTGTAGCGAGTGCTTTATATAATCAGAAGATTGTATTGCAGAAAATTGAGTTGCTGAACCAGACAACCAATGATCTGATCGCCGGAACATCCAAGATGCTCAAGGATCAGGGAATTGCCATCCAAAAGCAGGCGTATGAAGCCAGCATCTCCGTGGATACGATGAAACAGGCGTTCACCGATGTGCTGTCGGCACTGGATTCAATCAGTCTTTATAAGCAGGAAGCCCTGCCAAGAATGCGCGAGACGATTAACCAGTTCCGTGAACTTGCGGATACCGGAGAGCAGCAAATTCAGCGGTTGGAGAAAGGGCAGAAGCTGGGGCTGTGATCAGAAGAGAGAGAAATAAATACGCATTATATTGTTATCTTTATTTCTATAATTAGAAGAAGCGCCCATTCCTCATTAAGCATGGGGAGTGGGCGCTTTTTGGGCTTCTATGAAGATAGGTACTAACTGTCATACCCCAAGCTTCTTGCATAAGCGTATAACTGTTGTTCGCATTGATCCATTAGAACACTAGCGGTGTTTACTTTGGCATTACCCTGTTTTAGTAACGTGTAATTCACTTTGTTCTTGGATACTGCCTTTTGGTACAACAGGTACCCTTCGAGCTGAGTGTAACTTGCCTTAACAAATGTAGCGTGAATTTTCTTGATCTGCGGGTTGGTAGGCTTGATTTGTTTTGCCTTGGATACCAATTTTGTATAATTGGGGATTACCGTGTTCGTAAGTTTAAGATACATGGACTTGCGATTGGTTGAAGTTACCTGGGTGTCGATGCTTTCCAAAGCTGTGAAGGCTTTGGCCTCATAAGTTTCGAGAACAAATAACTGATTAGTGTACTCTTTAAATTCTGCATAACTCTGATCTAAATCTGAATATGTAGAGGTTGCTACTTTGGCTGCATCAGCAGAAGTGGCTGGAGAGAGAAGCACTCCGCCAAGCAAAACAAAACTGGTAATCAATGATATAATCCACGACTTCTTCAAATGTAATGTCATCCTCCTTTTGTTTGTATTCCATTGGATAACCTAACATATCATTACCAGAAATTACAGGAATACATTTACATAATTTTGGTGGGAAGCTTTCTTGAAATTAATCTCAATCACCCTACTAAAGGGAAGTAAGATGATTCAAAATTTCAGTTTTTCAACACGACATTATCCGGCTTGTAATGGATGATCTTGAACAACTCCTCGGCCATGTAGGCGGGGCTGTGCTTGAAATTCTGTCTGATCCACTCCATGATCATGCCAAATATCGCATGAGATTGGTAACTTGCCAATATTTCATGGTTGATGTGCGGAGGGAAGATATGGTTCAGATCCTGTAAAGCGAGATCCCGAAGGACATCACAGATCATACGCTGGAAGTTGGAGGAGGCCTCAGATTTCACAACCAGTGTGTAGAATTGTGCGTGCTGGTGTACATGCTCAAATATAGTGATCGCCGAAGAGGGCATCAGATTGACTTCAAACTTTTCCTCATCCTGATAAGGTTTGCGGAAAGAAGTTACCAGATCCTGAATCACATCATCGATAATTTCGTTGAACAGGTCTTCTTTGTACTGATAATGCCTGTAGAAAGTTCCCCGATTCAGGTCGGCTCGCTGCACAATATCCGTAATTGATATTTCTTTAAAGGGATGTTTTTGCATCAAATGAATGAGTGCATCCTTCAGTGCAGCTTTTGATTTTTTAATTCTTCGGTCCATCGAATTCAGAGTTTCAGACATCTATTTACCTCCTCGCGAGTTCACTTTATTAGTTAAAGTACATTCAGGCTTAGTAGTGTTGTTTAACGTACAATTGGACAAGCTTTTACTGATTGAAGTGAAACGCTATGACTTATTATACTAAGGATAAGAGTTAATGAACATTTGTTTGTTAACTTATTGTAAACGAATACACAAAGGAGGATACATGGAATGAAACTTCAAGATAAAGTTGCAGTTGTTACAGGTGCTGGTTCAGGTATGGGGAAAGCAATTGCCACGTTGTATGCTCAAGAAGGCGCGAAAGTCGTTGTATCGGATATTAACGAAGAATCTGCACAAGCGGTAGTCAATGATATTAAAGCCCAGGGTGGAGAAGCGATTGTCGTTCTGGCCAATGTAGCCAAAGAAGATGATGTGCAAAACCTGATCGATACGACGGTGAGCACATACGGTACAGTAGATATTCTGATTAACAATGCGGGAATTATGGATGGCATGGAGCCTGCAGCTGATATAACGGATGAGAAGTGGGAGAGATTGTTTGCTGTGAACACAACCAGTGTGATGCGGACAACTCGTAAAGTATTGCCGATCTTCCTGGAAAAACAAAAAGGTGTTATCGTGAACATTGCTTCGGCAGGGGGCCTACACGGCGGACGTGCAGGAGCAGCTTATACTGCGTCCAAACATGCGGTCGTGGGCTTCACCAAAAATACAGGGTATATGTATGCTGAGCAAGGCATTCGCTGTAACGCGATCGCTCCAGGCGCTGTGGCAACCAATATCAGCTCCTCCATGGCAGGTATTAGCCCATACGGTGCAGGTCGGCAACAGCTGGGCATGGCAATCAACCCGCGCATTGGGACGAGCGAAGAGATCGCCAAGGTAGCCTTGTTCCTCGGATCGGACGAGTCCAGCTTCGTGAACGGAACCGTCGTTACAGCTGATGCTGGCTGGAGCTCGTATTAATCCATTCAAGTACAGTCGAGCATAGAGTACGGAAATAGTGTGTGAATTAAGGAAGCCGCATGAGTATATGCGGCTTCTTTTTTTGCACCTATGCACCTACGTACGGTGGATAACAGCATCATATTCCATGTAGGACAAACGTTTGCATTACTACACGGATACC
Source organism: Paenibacillus sp. FSL H3-0457 (assembly GCF_037981725.1). Lineage (NCBI taxonomy): Bacteria > Bacillati > Bacillota > Bacilli > Caryophanales > Paenibacillaceae > Paenibacillus > Paenibacillus sp. FSL H3-0457. The sequence goes on from NZ_CP150283.1 coordinate 1,095,166, forward strand.
CGATATGAATCAATCTGAGGGTGGCCTTGGTTTGGAAAAGAGTGAGGATTCACGCACGATCAGACGATGGGGGATAATGACCGGATTATGAAGCTGTGGTTCCCCACTAAGAATTTTTAACAATACCTGAACGGCTGTATAACCAAGCTGATAAGTCCCGATGTCGATAGAGCTTAGGGGTGGAGAAGCCAGTTCCGATAATGCAATATTGTTAAAACTGACCACACTGATATCTTCAGGCACCAGATAATGAAGCTCGGCAAGAGCTCTCAATACCCCAAAGGCCACGTTGTCATCGATGACAACAATTGCGGTGGGTCTGTCCGGCAAGGACATGAACAGCGACATCGCTCTGAATCCACTTTCCTGCAGAAATTCGCCTTCCACAATCCAATCACTATCCGCATCCAGCCCGGCTTGGGCAAGCGCTTTTTGGTATCCTAACATACGATCATGCGATAACGTAATGTCCGGAGGACCGCTGACAAATCCGATTCGAGTATGTCCCTGAGCGATTAGATGATGAGTCGCATCATAAGAGGTCTGCACATTATCGTTATCCACCATGGGGGCATTTGGATGAGCTTCACTGCGACCGATTAACACAAAAGGAAAATTTTCCGCTTCCAAAAATGAAATGATGGGATCGTCTCGCTTGGACCCAAGCAGCAAAATACCATCAACTCTACGGCCATGCACAAGGCGGGATATCGCATGCAATTCATTGTCTGATGATGTTTCGGTTGTTAGCAGCAATTCATAATTCATACGGGTGGCATGTGTAATAATACCTCGGAGCAGTTCCCCGAAAAAGTAATTTTGAAACAACTCTTCTGCAGGACGCGGAAGCATAATCCCAAGGGTATGTGTTGTTTTGGAAACCAGGCTTTTCGCGATGATGTTGGGATGGTAGTTCAATTCTTTCATAATTTGCTTCACTTTGAGAGACGTTTTGGTGCTGATTCTAGGATGGTTGGAAATCACCCGTGACACTGTAGAAGGGGAAACACCCGCCAATTTGGCAATATCCTTGATCGTAATCATGTAAAAAAATCCCTTCTGAACAATCGTATAAATATTCTCCTATGGTAATCCAAAGGATACGAGAAATCAATTGCTAACTGCCGAGTAAGGGATGCACGTGAAGTGAAATTAAGGAAGAAAGAGTCAGAACAAGGAAACAGGAAATTACTGTAGGTAGAAGAAGGAAATTGGTTAAAATTGAGCAAATATGGCTTGTGCAAACGTTTGTGCAAATAAAGATCGTTATTGTATGATGTGATTGTTATTGTAGCGCTTACATCAGTGGATTTACATACTTCTTGACTTGTTTACCCCTACATATTGAACGGAGAGGTCATCTTGTCTCCCATTTGAGCAAACGTTTGTACAAAATGGAATATGGGATGCAAAACCTGACAACATACGCAGACAAAAGGGTGAAAAGCGCGAACTTTGTTGGACCAAGCAGAGGGAAGGGGACATTTTACATGAGAAAATGGCAAGGGGCAACATTGTCCGTCATGATGGCTTTTACACTGGCTGCGTGCGGGGCTGGAGGCGGAAGTCCATCTCCAACTACGGCAGGTGAGAATCCGGAGGAAGTTGTAGAGCTGACAGCCGAGAACCTTCAGCCTGAAGAAGGTGCAACGCTGGTGATCTGGGAGGATAAAAATCAAAGCAGCTTTATTGAACAAAGAGCCAAAAAATTCGAAGAAAAATATGGGGTAACGGTCAAAATGGAGGAGTTGCCTCCAACCGATCAGGTAACCAAGCTGACGACGGATGGCCCAGCGGGTCTGGCGGCAGATGTCGTTGTTTTCCCACATGATAAGATTGGTAGCGCTTCAGAGGCGGGACTTATTCTGCCCAATGACATATTTGAAGCAGAGACCGTAGGGAACACCAGCGACAACGCGCTGAAGGCAGTGACGTTCAAGGATATCCTGTACGGCTATCCGTACAGCGTGGAGACCTACGCCCTTTTCTATAACAAGGCACTCTATCCAGAAGCTCCGAAAAACTTTGATGAGATTATCAGTTTCGCTAAGACGTTCAATAATGTGAAGTCCAATCAGTATGCGCTGATGTGGGAATTGCAGCAATTTTACTATAACTATGCGTTCCTGGCTTCACAGGGCGGTTATATTTTTGGAGACAACGGGATGGATAGCACGGATCTCGGTCTGAATAACGAAGGAGCCCAGAAGGGTGGACAGTTCTTGCAGACGCTGAAATCGGAAGTGCTGCCGCTTAAGATGGGTGACGTGAACTATGATATCAAAAAAGGATTATTCTCCAGCGGCAAGCTGGCTATGGACATTAACGGTCCATGGACCATTGCCGATTATCGCAATGCAGGTATTGATTTTGGCGTTGCTCCGCTTCCGGCAATCGATGGTAAACCGATGACCTCCTTCTCAGGTGTTAAAGCCTATTATGTGAATGCATTTACACAATACCCGAATGCGTCGAAGCTCTTGGCAGCGTTCCTTTCCAATGAAGAAGCTCAGATGGAGAACTTTGACCTGAACGGTACACTTCCTGCGAACAAAAACGTAGCTGCTGATCCGAAGTTGCAAGAGGACTCAATCAATAAGGCATTCCTGGAACAGTTCAATAACTCAACACCAATGCCTTCGCTTCCTGCCATGGACAGCGTGTGGGGACCGATCACGTCGGCCATTACGGACATATGGGATACCGATAAGGACGTAAAGGCATCGCTGGACAATGCTGTGAAACAGATCCAGGAAAGCCTCGCAACCGTCCAATAAGGACGAACTATGCATAAGAGCTGCATAAATTGAACTTCATATTTACACCAAACGTAGAGGACAGAAGAAAGCTGAGGAAGTAAAACTAAAAGCTTTCTGAAAGAAAGCTTCTTCGGAAGCATAGGCTCACCTTTATCACCGATCGGAAGCTTGTTCTGTCATCGGAGTGGTCAGTGTAAGTACACTTTTGTTCAATGTATACAGGTTAGCAATAGGCAGGGAGGAGAGAGCGAATGCAACAGCAGCATGTCCCGGTGCCCGTTGGACCGAACAGGGAAAGACAACATCGGATGACAGCGGCCATATGTTCCATCATACTGCAAGGTCTTGGACAGCTGTACAATCGACAATGGATTAAGGGAATTTGTCTACTGTTACTGGAGGGAGCAGGGCTTGCGTACCTGCTTCCTCGCCTGTCACAGGCAGTATGGGGCATATGGACACTGGGGGAAAATACACAGCGTTTTGTCAAAGTGAATGGGTCCACTGTACTTCAAAGGGGAGACCATTCCATCTTTTTGCTGCTTGATGGCATTATCGTATTACTGGTGTTTTTTGTGTTTATTCTGATCTACATCCTGAATATCCGGGATGCGTACGTCACTGGGCTCGCTAGGGAAGAAGGCAAGCGGACCCTGGGCGCAGCGGCTTCGCTTCGGAACATGATGGACAAAAACTTTCCGTATCTGTTTCTGTCCATTCCGGCACTGGGGATACTCTTCTTCACCGTTATGCCCATCCTGTTTACGATCACAATTGCATTTACGAACTATTCGGCCCCGGATCATATTCCGCCAGCCAAGCTCGTGGACTGGGTGGGCTTCAAGACGTTCAGTGATCTGATTCAATTGAAATCCTGGAGCCAGACATTTTACGGCGTGCTCACTTGGACGGTCATCTGGGCCATTCTGGCTACAGTCACCACCTATTTTGGCGGCGTGTTAGTAGCACTGTTAATTGAACAGCGGGGCATACGCTTCAAGAAGCTGTGGCGGACGATTTTTATTCTGCCTTATGCCATCCCGCAGATCATCTCCTTGCTGCTCATGCGTAATCTGTTCAATGGTCAGTTTGGTCCGATCAATACGTACATGAGAGCATTTGGGCTGGAGGGATTACCCTGGCTGACAGATCCGTTCTGGGCCAAGGTTACCGTCATTGTTGTCAACATGTGGATCGGTATTCCGGTCAGTATGGTGCTGATTCTGGGTGTATTAACAGCCATCCCTCGTGACCTCTATGAGGCTGCCGAAGTGGACGGAGCATCTGCGTTTCAGAAGTTCAGGATCATTACGATGCCGTTCATTCTTTTTGCCACAACTCCGGTACTCATCATGCAGTTCGCCGGAAACTTCAACAACTTCAATGTCATCTTCCTGCTGACCAACGGAAATCCACTGCGGGGAGACTACCAGTACGCAGGGGCAACGGACCTGCTGGTGACCTGGCTCTACAAGCTCACACTCGACAATAATAAGTTCAACATGGCTTCAGCGGTAGGGATCATCATCTTCCTTATAATCGCTTCATTCTCTATCTGGAACTTCCGCCGCTCCAAATCATTCAAGGAGGAGGACATGATTCAATGAAGACACGTAATAATCCGCTGCGTTTGGCCCTGAGTTATGTGCTATTGCTGATCATCGCCGTTGTCTCCATCTACCCGGTACTCTGGATCTTTCTCTCTTCCTTGAGACCCGGCGCGGCATTGTTCAGTGAACGGTTGTGGCCCGAAGCTTTCACGCTAACCCATTACGGTGAGCTGTTTAATAACCCGTCCTTTATGTACGGCAGATGGTATATGAATACGCTGAAAATTGCCTTTTTCACGATGATCTTCTCCACGTTGATGGTGACACTTGGGATGTATGCCTTGTCCCGCTTCCGCTTCCGTGGACGTAAAACGATTCTCTCCACCATGCTGATCCTCGGCATGTTCCCAAGCTTTATGAGCATGATTGCAATCTATATCATTTTGCTGCAAATTAAATTGCTCGACACCCACACTGCGCTTATCCTGGTCTATTCATCAGGAGCGGTACTGGGCGGATTTATCGTCAAAGGTTTCTTTGACACCATCCCGCGCAGCCTGGACGAAGCGGCGCGTATGGATGGTGCGAGTCACCTGCGGGTATTCACCAGCATCATCCTGCCGTTATCCAAGCCGATGCTGACTTATGTGGCACTAACCAGTTTCACCGGTGCGTGGATGGATTTTATCTTCGCCCGGCTGGTGCTGCGGACGAAAGAGAACTGGACGCTTGCGGTGGGTATGTGGGATCTGGTCAACCGTTATCAGGACAGTAACTTTACGATGTTTGCTGCGGGGGCGGTACTGATCGCTATTCCAATTACCCTGCTGTTTGTTTTCCTGCAACGATTCCTGGTTCAGGGTCTGACGGCAGGAGCTTCGAAAGGGTAAACGCAGACTCAGCAAGAAACATTATAGGTCTAGAGACAATATCATCAGCTAAGCTAACGACGGCATGATTAGTCTCGATAGCGTAACACTCACTTAACTCAGGCACTTCCGTATTGTCATGTCTTTATCGACTGGCAATGCTGCGGAAGTGCCTGGTTCTGTATGGGCTCGAATGATGATAAGGGAGGAACGTGATGTATGGGCATGAACCCGTCCAGTGAGCCCGAGATTATGGGATACCAAGATGGACAAGCTGCATTGTATAATACTAAAGCTCCGCCAACACTTTGGCGTAATGTTACCTTTCGAAGGATTTTGTACGGCTACGGCATCTCGGTCTTCGGGGATTGCTTCAATGGGATTGCGATCAGTCTGTGGGTGTTACAGACCACAGGCAGTGCGAAGAGCATGGCGGCCGTACAGATCTGCAATATGGCCGTCAGTTTTTTATTTGGATCGGTGGCAGGTACGGTCGCAGATCGATTGGATCGCAGGAAGCTGATGTTGGCGTCTGATGTATTTCGCGGTGTGATGGCTGTGCTGATTGCGATTAGCTTATTCGGTTGGCATGCGCCGTTCCCAGTGGTGCTGCTGTTGCTCTCACTCTCCATGTTTTCAAGCCTGTTTCAGGCACCTGCATTCCACGCCTCTGTAGCAAGTATGGTTGGAAGAGAACATATTCAACAAGCCACCGGAACCATTCATATGGTGGATAATCTTGCCCGAATCAGCGGACTAGCAGCAGCTGGGGTTGCTGTTGCTGCATTTGGCGGATTCGTTGCCATATTAATTACAGGGGCAACCTTTCTGTTGTCCGCAGTCTGTGTGCTGATGGCGGGCCGCTTTCCTGAGGTACAGCGATCCGTTAGTCAGCAGACCACGTTTGCTCAGGAATGGCGTAGTTCGTTTGCCTACATCTATCGGAATCCTTTGATCCGATCCATCGTATTGCTCAATCCGGTGCTGATCTTATTTTTCATGTCAGCTATGATGCTGGTTCAAGTGATGGCGGTCAAGGTATGGGAGGCTAATCCGGTGCAGTTTGGATTAATTGAGACCTGTATTCCACTCGGATATATGATTGGCTCTGCATTGTTGATTGCTTCGGGGAAACGATTGAAGCGAAGAGGGAGATGGGTGTTTATCGGTCTGATTGTGTTGGGGCCGATTTATATTTTTTTGGCGAATGTATCCTCTCCAATCATGGCGTTGCCGTTAATCGTGGGCGGAGGTGCGATGTTCGCGTGCTGTACGATGCTCACCCAGATTATGCTGAGGACAGCCGTTCCAGACGAGCTGCAAGGAAGAGTCTATGGCGTAGTTGGAACAATCACCAGTACAGCGCCTATTATGGGATTGACTGTTGTCTCCGTATTGGCTGATCAGTGGGGGGCAGCTTCTGTGCTGCAAGGCGTGGGCATATTACTGCTGGCAACAGGTATTCTGGCCGCTACAACATTGAAGTCGATCCGAACCTATCATTAGAAATGTGATATATAGATCCAATCTATGTTAGTTGAACTATAAACATTTACACGATAACGGAGCAGTCAGATGCAATCCGGAAAAGCGAGGCGTTCGCCTAAAAGATTTCTAAAAGAAAGCTACATTGGAAGCATACGCTAGCTCCAGATTTTCCCTGTATAGAAGGGAATTAAAACAACTGGGGGTAACAGTAATGGGAGATGGATCTGACCGTGTAGTGGTCAAGTGTAGAGTCATTTGTTCAATTTATATAGCATAATCCAATAGCAAAACCCGGAGCATACGCTCGTTAGCGTAACTCCGGGTTAGCTTATAGATGGATTATCTTATTGCCAGTTTACATTAACTGTGGCTGTACCGCTGGTTGGTGTGGTGAACGTGTGGTTGGAACCACCTTCCCACGTGATGGTCGCTCCATTTTTCTTGAAGAATTTGAACTCCAGTTGTTTCCCGGCGGGTACGCTCACATCATAGTACCAAGTTGGGTAGGCGTGGATGACCTGATTGAAAGCAGGGCCAATAGCTGTTGTAGCCGTACTCCAGTTGCCCAGTTCTGCCACGTTACCTGTCAGATAGATGTTCTGACCCAGTGTGGTGGACGCATTATTAATGACAAATCGTACAGTGACCTGATCACCCGTAAGGATGGTGAAGTTGTTATACGCATTGCTGTTAACTCCGTTCGCAGCTACTTTCACAGCATAATTGCCTGCGGCAACAGCTGGGATCGTTACTTTGATCTGCGTATCTTCCCAGGATGTGATCGCAGCACCGGTAACGGCTGTTGTACCGAAGTATACCGTACCTTTGGTGGAGCCAAATCCACGTCCGCTAATGGTAACGACATTACCCGGTTTGCCCATCACCGGACCCACATGCCCGATGGTTGGTGTTGTTTCGCTCGTTGTATACTGCCAGACCGCGGTTGCTCCGGCTGCCAGTGTGAAGGAAGAGACGTTGCCATTGGTGGAAGTGATGTTATTACCGTTCAGTGCGCCGCCCAGTACATCGGTGTAGTTGCCTGTTGGCAGTGAAGTGCTTAGATTCGCAATGCTTGCTGGTGTGGAGAGATTACGGTTGACCGCAACAACAGCTACACTTTTGCCAAATTTGCGTTCATAAACGTACACATCATTATTGATCCAGCGTTGCTGAGTGGAGCCATAGGCGATCGCTGGATTGGATTTGCGCAGAGGGGCCAGCTTGCTGATCACGTTGAAAGCAGTGGTTGTTTTGGAGAAGGAAGGCATTTTGGCCCGATTATCAGGGTCCCCGTTACCAGTCAGATACTGCTCGGTACCATAATAGATGGCAGGTACACCGCGGGAAGTCAGCGTGAAGGCCAGCGCTTGTTCCAGACGACGGTTGTTGACGGCACTTGTTTTGAATCGATCCATATCATGGTTGTCAATGAACGTAACTTGATCATTCACCTGATTGTAATCTGCCGCTGTGCCTGTAATCATCGAATCCAGAGCATACATGTTGGATGTGTTATCCCGGAAGACGTCACGTACGGCAGAGTTAAAGCGGAAATCAAGCAGACTCATCCCGGATTCATTGGCAAATTCCGTGTTATCCGCATCAGATGCAGCAGATCCCAGGAACCATTCACCGAAAGTGAATACAGGTTTATGTGCATAGATGGAGGACATCCAGCTCTTTTGCCAGCCGAGAGGCATATGTTTCACCGCATCAACACGAATGCCGTCCACGCCCATATCAAGCCATAGCTTGATTGCATCTTTGAAATATTGATCAATGGTACTGTTATTGTGATTCAGGTCAGCGAGGTCATAGAGATTTTTGTAGATACCATTCTCCAGGGAGGAAAAATCGGAGCCGCCGTTGTGATGGAAATATCCATTTGTATCATTTGTGTATCCGCCAACAAGATTACCGTTATCGTATAACTTGCCATTCTCTGCAAAGGAGGTATCGGTCTCCATGGCAGGAGATGTGTGGTTCGGTGCAAAGTCAATGACGATCTTGATACCTTTGGCATGAGCGGTTGTAATCAGATTTTGAAAGTCAGCCATCGTTCCGAAATAAGGATTGGTCTTCTTGAAATCACGTGCCCAGTAACCATGATACGCTGTGTTGATCACGCCGCCGTAGTTGATCGTGGCAAAGATATTTTCGACCGGTTGGGAGATCCACAATGCCGTAACGCCCAGATCGCTAAAATAGTTATCGTTGATTTTGTTGATCAAACCCTGCCAGTCGCCTCCGCAATACAACTTCAGGTTACTACAAGTGGCATCGTAGGCAGCTCCAGTAGGATTGTTGGAAGGATTTCCGTCCAGGAAGCGGTCCGTAAAGATCTGATAGATGACGTCTGTACTAAAGTTCTGCTTGTTGGTAACCGCGGTATCCGCATCGGCATAGATCGCTGAAGCAGGCAGATAGGGAAGTGCGCCCCCTGCAAGTAAACTGAGTGTCAGTGTTGTGCTGAGGAGTACACGTTTGGCCATTTGAAACATAGTAATCCACCCTTCTCGTGAATGTAGTAGTTTAGATAAACAACCAACCCGGCTCTTGAATAATAGCGCTTTCAATACAGCGAAGTGTTACGCAGTGGATTGAAGACTTCCCTCCTTTTGACACGCCAACAACCCCGGCATCTCCTTCGGGAGTTACCGGGGTTGTCCTAAACCGCTCAGGTTTAAAAGCATGGCCCTCGAGTTATGATCACAACGTTATCGTAAGAAATATTGGATCTTATGTCAATAACTTTTTTGGGAGCATTTATTTTCTATTTTTATGTTTACAAAAGCATGTCCGGGGATTTAAACTATTCGCAGATTCACAATATAAGGGCTATGTATCCCGGAACACTTACGTGTGTTCTGGGACAACCCCGTCTCTTCTGAGGCGGGGTTATTTGTATTATGCAGTCGAATTGGGAGAAGAGAGGCGGTTGATAATCGTTGAGTACCCATTCTGTCATCGAATGTTTGGAAGGCATTCAGGCGTCGAGGCTGGGCAATATCCGCAACATTTATGTGTACCTCCCGCCCGGTTACCATGAGCAGACAGCTCGGCAATATCCGGTTCTGTACGTTCATGCGGGGCAGCGGGCTTTTGGTCCATCCCGGACAGGCAATGAAACATGGAACATGGATCAGGCAGCGGACGGACTAATTGCCTCCGGGCAGATTGAATCACTGATTATTGTCGGTATTGCACATGTCCGTCCAGTCACGCACAACGAATTCTACCACTACATTGCTCCTGAGAGAGAGGCCGTGAGTGTGGGGTGCTCAGGCATCGACTATGAGCATTTCATCATTCATGAACTCAAACCGATCATTGACCATCGTTATCGGACGTTGCCAGACAAGGAGAATACCGGGCTGTTGGGTTCATCTGCCGCAGCACTTTGTACATTGCACATGGGGATGCGAAATCCGGATGTTTTCGGAAAACTGATCATGATGTCGCCATTCTGTGTAGATGTGCAGCTGGACGAAACATCTGAGAGCGGACTGTTGGAAGAAAACATGTATCGCTTGCCAGAAGAGGTACCCGACGTTCGAATGTGGATGGATATTGGAGATACGGAAGGATTGTTTCTGCCTTCTCAGGTCAGAAGGGTAGCTCATCAATTACTTGAACGCGGAGTAGGATCGTGTGAGGAATTGGCATTTCTGGAACAGCAGGGTGCCTGCCATCAGGAAGGTGACTGGGGAGCACGCGTTCACCTCCCGTTACTGTACATGTTCGGCCACGTGGGTAAGCCCTCCTCGCTCGAACTGCTTGGAAGGGATGTCATCGGACTACAGGGTGGAATGACCGTGTGTATCAATGCACAAATGCACTACGAGAGTGGGTTGGTTCAGAGTCTGCTGCATGGGAATTATACTTCGAGTGACCCGAATGTGCTTCAGGTTCATGCGAGTGGAGAGTTGGTTCCTGTCGGTATTGGAAGTGCATTCATCACGCTGACTGTGGGGGAACTGTCTGCTACACGCATCTACACTGTCGTTCCTGAAATGTCCACTCATGTGGGAGTCTGCATTCGTGCAGAGGTAGCTCCCGATGAAGACTCGGAGAAAACGATATATGGTGGTATGGGCATGAAGCTTGTCCGTTCTGGCAAAGGTCGATATGAAGGTAGTTACCGAGTCCCGCGTGATTGTGGGTTCTCCTTCCGGTTTACACGTGGTTTCCGCCGTTTCGAGACCGATGTGGATGGCAAACCTATTGCCAATCGGGTATTTCGAGCGACAGATGATATGTCTGTGCATTACCTAATCCAATCCTGGGGCAGTACGTCAGCCAAAACGGGAACAGGAGGCCCAAAATGATCATTCCTTCATTCGCTCCAGTGCTGGACATTCCTTATTATTATCCCTGCAATTTTCCTCTGATTCATGAAGTGCTCCATCGACAAGGATCCATCACAAGTCTGGCATTGCTGGCGGCAAGTCGGATGTACAGCCTTCCTTCGTGCGGGGATAACGGACTGGTGAAGCCTTATTTTCACAAACTGGATTATGTAGAGCCGATCTGGGAAATGTATGGTCAGCGACAGCTGGACAGCTTCGAGGAAGGCAAGACGCAGATCCAGCGGCATATTGGCGAAGGTGGGCTTTTTTTGGCTACAGGAACCAGTTATCATCTGCCTTATTGTGAGGATTATCAAAATCCCGAGTACATTCGCAAACACGTGAAGCAAGGTTCCCGACTACATCTGGTAGACCATTGGATTGCCGTATATGGTTTGGAAGATGAGCATGTTCACGTCTACGATCCCGTGCCCTCCAAGTATAAGGGAAAGGTTACTCAAAGGGCCTTTCATGACTTCTGGAAAGGTAACCAAAGCATACCTGAGCTTGCGCAGGCCAAACGCAAAGAAGAACTCCGAACGTATGGAACCATGGACATTCGGGCGACTGTGAAGCTGGACTCTGACGGTTACCGAGACATGTTGATCCAGGCGTTAACAACGCAGATTGAAGAATTTCTGACAGGCCGGACGATTACACAAGGAGAGCGGAATTTTCATTTTGGACATGCGGTGTCTCTGCGACTCTTAGATGCACTGCGTGGGGCGAATGAAGGGGATCCGCCCAATGAAATGTTAATATCGGGTCTGCTGTTTGATATGCGATGGAGTCGATATTTTCTTCGAGATCTTCTTCAGGAGTCTGCCTTATGGCTAGGTTCTCCACTTGATCAATATGCGAGAGAATTCAGCGACATTATTGTACGTTGGGAGAAGGCCTACAATATGCTTCAGGTCAGTCGGATAAAGCAGCGTGAGCAGTGGAAAGTACAGTTAACAAGTGTAATTAAAATGTTGGTCACCGATGAATGGCAATGGTATGAGTCACTTCGACAGTCCATACCTCAGGCAGATTGCTTCCCACGTCAGGCCGTGTTGATGATTGGACAAGAACACAGGGAGGATTTGCTCCGTATCGTATTGGATAGTTGCCGGGAGTTAAACGCGTACCATAATACAACGATTCCACTTGGTGAGGGTGGTAACGCTCCACTGTACGGACGAAGTGGGCAACTGGATTCGCTGGAACTCGTGTCATTGCTTGCAGTGGTAGAGCAGGGAATCGAAGATCGATGGGGAACGGGGATGGGAGCCGCACTGGCGGAGATGGCTGCTACTTCCATGCCGGAAAGCCCATATCAGACCGTGGGTTCACTTGTTGATTATCTCGCACAGCAATGGGCGTCTGCCGGTGAGGAGGATGCAAGATGTTGAACCAATTCTTGCTTGAACGATTCGCGGAACAGGGACAGCAACCTGCGCTGATCTGGAAAGATCAGGAGTACAGCTATCAGTGGCTGCTGGAACAGGTTGGCATCATGAGTAAGTGGATTACAGCAGAAAAGCTGACTGGGCAACTTGTAACGCTGGAGGAAGATTATTCTCCCTATGCAGCGGCAGCATTGGTTGCTTTGCTCGGACAAGGGTGTATCGTGCTCCCCATGGATCGGAACCTGGTTGAAGCCAAACGAGAGGAATATATCCAGCTGGCACAGGTGAAGTGGCGTTTGGGCGTTGAAGAAGGCAAGTTGTGCATTCGGCAAACGTGTGAATTATCTGGAGAGGTTCCTGTGTTGTTATCCTCGCTGGCACAAGAAGGCGTAGGCGGACTTGTACTCTTTTCATCCGGATCAACCGGAGTGAGTAAAGCGACTGTGCATCGTGCAGATCGGCTGTTACATGGTTTTCGGCGGCAGGTTCGGCCTTTGCGAACGATTCCTTTTATGATGTTTGATCATATCGGCGGTGTGAATACAATGCTGCAATCCCTGTCCAGTGGGGGCTGTCTCTGTATCATTGCAGATCGATCTCCCGAAGAAGTGTGCCGAACGATTGAGAAGTTTCGTGTGCAGGCTCTTCCGGTCTCTCCAACATTTATGAATCTGTTGCTGCTGGGTAGAAATGATGAGGGGTATGATCTGTCGAGTCTCGAAGTTGTGTCATACGGATCGGAAGTGATGCCTGAATCCGTACTGGCAGCCTGGAACCGGAGATTTCCACAACTAAGGACGATACAAGCCTATGGCATGTCTGAACTTGGCATTCTGCCAACCCGCTCCAAAGAGCCAGGCTCGCTGCTGTTTTCCATTCAAGATGAAGGGGTCAAGTACCGGGTGGTGGAAGGAGAATTACAGATCCATACCGAAACTGCGATGATCGGATATTTGAATGCACCTTCACCTTTTACAGAGGACGGGTGGCTACGTACTGGGGATGAAGTTGTGCTGGAGCAGGGTTACATTCGTATTCTGGGACGTCGTTCCGAGATCATTAACGTAGGGGGACGGAAAGTGTATCCTGCCGAGGTCGAGGGTGTTCTGGAAGAGATGGAATGTATTGAAGCGGCTGTAGTTTCGGGAGAACAGAGTGGTATCACGGGTCAGAGGGTGAAGGTGACTATCCGGCTGGCTACAGAATGTACTCTCACCGATCTGCGGCGATCCATCTGGGAATATTGTCAGGACAAGCTGCCTTCATACAAAATTCCGCAGAAAATCGTAATTACACAGGGAGCGCTCGTAAGTTCAAGAATGAAAAAAATACGAAAACCAATGACTTCGACACCCTTCGCCTCGGCTGGGAAATAGGTCGCTGCCTCGAAGAGTATCATCTTGCTTGAATCGGTATCGCTAACGAACCTCAAACATCGTATTGAGGGGATAATCAAGAAAAGTAAAACCTAACGAATCTCAGTAACGTTATTGCTTCAAAAATACGGCTTCTGGTCTCGAAAATCGACGTATTGGACGAAATAAGGTCTCTCTGATTCGTTAGGCATTTAACCCGCGTATAATGAAGCAAATAACGTGTGCTGGGTTCGTTAGGATATGACGTATAAGATGCACAAGACATACAAGACGTATAAGATACAGAAGAGGCTGTCCTTGGTCTGATATGCTACCCATACAGTAACAGGATTTTATTATTTTACCTGTCTACTTTATGGGGAGCATATCACCTGGAGGACAGCCTCTTTGAAGTTATTTTCCCTTGTTAGCTGTATTTATCTCAGGCCTCAGCTGGCTGTTTAACCTCAAGTTGCATCAGGGAGAATCCGTATGCTTCCAGATCGAGGGTCAGTTTATTTTGCCGAGCTTCCACGGTGTTTGATGTGAACAGATTTCGCCAGATGTTACGATCTCCCAAGGGGAGTTCAAGGGTGCATGGTTCATCACCCGCATTAAGAACAAGAAGCATACGCTCTCCCGTCTGCGAATCCAATCGTTCGATGGCAAGACAAGGGTCTCCGGCTTTTGCATATACAATCTTCAGTTCTGTGCTGCGCAGGGCAGGGTGCTGTTTGCGAAGGGCAATCGTACGGGTGAAGAATTCCAGAAGCTCGCGATTCTGCTTGGTCTCATCCCACTCCATACACTTGCGGCAACCCGGATCATATCCTCCATCAAGTCCCACTTCGTCTCCATAATAGATACATGGCACACCTGGATACGTAAGCAGTAACGTAACGGCAAGTTTCATCTTGCGCTCGTCTCCATCACATAAGGTCAGCAGTCTGGGGGTATCATGACTTCCGAGCAGATTGAAGGACGCTTCGGTCACAGGCTGTGAATAGGCTGCGAGCAGTTTGCCGATCTCATTGGCAAATGCGAGTCCGTCGAGCTTGCCGTGCACCGTATAGTCCAATACCGAGTTGGTAAACGGATAATTCATCACGGCATCGAACTGGTCTCCCTGAAGCCACATGAGCGAATCATGCCAGATCTCACCGAGCAGATAGGCGTCAGGCTTAATGGCTTTTACCGTCTGACGGAATTCGCGCCAGAACTGATGATCCACCTCATTCGCCACATCAAGCCTCCAGCCGTCAATGTCCATCTTCTCAATCCAGAAACGTCCTACCTCTAATAGGTATGCCTTCACTTCAGGGTGTTCCGTGTTCAGTTTCGGCATGAGCGGTTCAAAAGCAAAGGTATCATAAGTTGGTATGCCATCCTCCACACGCGGCGGCCAGTCCTTGATATAGAACCAATCTGCGTAGGGGGAAGAGGGACCATTCTTCATGACATCGACAAAAGGAGGGAACTCTCTGCCGGAATGATTGAATACCGCATCCAGAACAACGCGTATGCCGCGCTGATGACAGGCGTCCACGAACGCCTTGAACTGTTCATTGGTTCCAAAGTGAGGATCAACCTTCATGTAATCGCCTGTATTGTATTTGTGATTCGTCGTGGCTTCGAACAGCGGACAGAAGTAGATGGCATTGATGCCAAGCTGACTTATATGATCCAGATGATCAAGCACACCTTGGAGATCGCCGCCGAAGAAGTTCACCGGTGTAGGTTCTCCTCCCCAGGGTTCAGCATTTTTGGGGCTGAGGGATGGATCGCCATTGGCATAACGTTCAGGGAAAATCTGATAAAACACAGCGTCCTTAACCCAGGCAGGCGGTTCAAAAATGTCGACTGGATTCATAAATGGAAAATCAAAGAATTCGAGCGGATGATCAGGCAGGGCCTGCTCGAATCCACGCTCCGTCATCCAGACCGATTCCTCTCCCTGAATCAGTTGGAAACCATACCGTAATCGGCGATAGGGAGGTGAAGTCTCGGCTTCCCAATAATCGAACATTTCATCCCGGGCAAAGATGTGCATAGGGATGTGTGTGATCGTCCGATCCCAGGCATATTTGTCTCCCGTAATGGCAATCACCGCATCCAGGTCCCCGCGTTTGGACCGAAGTCGCAGGTGCATGGTCGAACGGTCATAAGCATAGGACCAATTGAGTTTGGGGCGATGATAAACGGCTTCAAGAATCATGTAAATCACTCCTCGTCAGATGATGAAATTCAGATAAAAGTGGCCATTAAACGCAAAAAAAGGCACAACCTCAATTGTTCACGAGGTTGTACCTTTCGGCAGCATAGCCTTTTGATTATAGTGCTATTATACGAACTAACTCAGCAAAAGAAAACACTTTTTTTCCTTAAATTTCAAATTGTTTTATTCGAAATGTAGGACGCGTATCTGCAATTACTGTTTTTTATAAATCAAATCCAAGTTTATTGGCGTATGCAGAGAATTCTTTGTGAAACTTCTCGATATTTTTCTTCCCGGCAGCAATTTTGGCATTGGATTGTTTCAGGACAGCACTGTTTACCGTTGTTTTGGAGACCGCTTTTTTAGCGAGTTGGAATCCTTCCAGCTGTGTATAGCTACCTTTGATCAAGTTGGCATGGATTTTTTGCAATTCCGCATTTTGCGGTTTGATCATCTTCAGCTTGGATACATATTTGGTGTAGTTAGGAATCGCTGTATTGGTCAGTTTCAGGAATACGGACTTGCGATTGGATGATGTGATGTAAAATCCACCTCCCAAAGCATTGAAGGCTCTCTCCTCATATACCGATGCCATATCCAACTGATCAAGGTAGCCCAGGAAATCTTCTTCTTCGACTGTAGGGATCGGTTCTTGTTCTGACGTGTCAATTTCTTCATAGTATTCGTCTTCCGAATATGTAGTGGTTGAGTCATCCGCAGCAGCGGCATAGGACCCTACAGGTGCGAACACCCCGCCGAGCAAGACAAAACTCATAATGATTGATAGTACCCATGATTTCTTCACGTGTTAATATCCCCTATCTATAGATGTGATTTTATTTCAATGGATAATCTAACATAGTACAACAAGAAATTACAGGAATTGTTTTACAGTAAATTCATCAGTCAAACGCATATGAATGAATAATGAGTCACTAGCAAAAAGGACATGTATTAGATGAAACTAAAAGTAAAAAGAGAGATTTGTATATTTTGTAGGTAAGAAAAAAATTACATATATGGTTTGTGTGGAGGCGTATTGTATCGATATATATTGTATTGGTTTAGTTAATTTATCTTTATTTAATGTTGTTTTATGAAGTTACAGAGTTCGACAGGGAGTGAGAACTTTTTCCAAATAAAATGCTTGTATAATGATTTCATCTCCATTACAATACAATTGATAATGAGATTCAATATCATTTAGATAAAAAAGGGGAGACGGATTTCATGTATAAAGTAAAGAAAAAGCTATACATTTATGCAGCACTTATTCTGATGATTTCATTGCTTGCTGGTTGTGCTTCGGGTGGAAGTGCCGAGACAACAAATACGTCCAGCCAAGCTGCAAGCAGCAATGAGAGCAATAATGAAAGTGATACAACTGCCAGTGCGACTGAAGATCAGACCCGAGTGATCAAACATGCCATGGGCGACACCACAATCAAGGGAACCCCGCAAAAGATCGTGACACTGTTCCAGGGTGCGAATGATGTCGTTGTTGCACTTGGCGTGAAACCGACAGGCGTGGTGGAATCCTGGGTTCAGCAGCCAGTCTATGAATATCTGAGAGCAGATCTGGACGGAGTTCCACAAGTAGGACAGGAATCACAGCCCAATCTGGAAGAGATCAACAAGTTGAAACCCGACTTGATTATTGCTACGAAGATCAGACATGAAGAGATCTATGAGCAACTGTCGCAGATCGCACCAACGGTAGTGACGGAGACGCTGTTTGACTGGAAAGAAACGGTGAAAACTGTTGGGGAAGCGATGAATATGGTTGAGCAATCGGATAAATTGTTGTCTGATTGGGATGGCCGTGTAGCTGATTTTAAAGAGAAAATGGGGGATCGTCTGCCAATTGAAGCAACCATCACGAACTTTAGAGCCGATCAAGTTCGTATTTTCTACATGGGATATGCAGGTAAGATTCTGAATGAACTTGGGTTCACCAGACCTGCCGGACATGATGCAGACACATGGGGAGTTGAATTGACTTCCAAAGAAAACATTCCAGATATGAATGCAGACATGATCTTCAACTTCAATTCAGGCACAGAAACAGATGCCATTCAGAAAAATTATGATGATTGGACCAGCAGTCCGCTGTGGAAAAACCTTGATGCAGTTAAGAATAACCAACTGGTTCAGGTCGATGAAGTGGCCTGGAACATGGCAGGTGGATACACATCGGCCAACATGATGCTGGACGATCTATATAAGCAGTTCAACCTGAACTAACAGGAGCAGGACCTGCCATGCACCAGAACATTCGTTAACGAAGTGTATGGGCAGGCAGGTCTTTTATCATTTTACAGATGAAAGAGTGAGAGTATGTTTCCCCTTTTTACAAAGGCAAGCGCCAAGATCTATGGACTGGTTGGTTTATTCATAATACTTCTACTTGCTTGCCTAGCCAGTATGATTCTGGGACGTACGCATATCACGTTTCAGATGGCATGGGAAGCACTGCAATTCTATGACGAGAGTTCTGTGGAACATGTGGTTCTGCTGACGGAACGGTTGCCACGTACGGTGATTGCTGCTGTTGTGGGAGCAAGTTTGGCCGTGGCGGGTGGACTGATGCAAGCATTGACACGTAACCCGCTGGCATCACCAAGTGTGTTCGGGATCAACGCAGGTGCGATCTTTTTTATTGTTATTGCCATTGTTGTATTGTCGGTATCCTCGCTAACCACGATGATGTGGTTTGGTTTTGCTGGAGCTGCGGTTGCCGCGGCGATTGTATATGCACTGGGTTCACTCGGTCGTGATGGCCTGACACCGATCAAAATTGTACTGGCGGGGACGGCCATCTCAGCATTGTTTGCCTCTTTCACACAAGCCATTCTGGTACTGGATGGAACCGGATTGCAGGATGTACTGTTTTGGCTTGCCGGTTCAGTAAGTGGTCGGACGTTGGAAATGTTATATCCTGTGTTGCCGTACATGACAGGTGCAGCTATTGTCTCTCTGTTCATGGGCAGAGCCATCAATCTGCTGTTGACGGGTGACGATATCGCCAAAGGCATGGGACAGAATGTACTACTGGTCAAAGTACTCATGGGAATTGTTACTGTGTTGCTGGCGGGTGGTTCAGTTGCCGTAGCCGGCTCAATCGGTCTTGTTGGTCTGGTTGTCCCGCATATCATGCGTGCACTGGTGGGCAATGATTACCGCTGGCTCGTTCCTTACTCTATTGTAGGGGGAGCGATTCTGCTGCTGTCCGCGGATGTGGTTGCACGGCTGGTGATCATGCCGCAGGAAGTTCCACTTGGTGTCATGACTGCACTGATTGGCGGACCCTTCTTCGTGTACATTGCACGCAAGGGGGTGACGAAGATATGAGGAAGATGTTGACTTTCCGCAACAAAAAAGACACCGTCTCAGTACAAATGGAACAAAAATCACTGGTTGTCATCGGCATATGTATCCTCCTGTTTCTGGTGGCAGGGGTTGTTGGTACCAGTGTGGGCAGTGACTTTATCTCTCCGCTGGATGTACTTCGAACGATATTTGGTCTGAATGAAGGGGAGCATGACTTCGTCGTGCTGACCTTAAGACTGCCACGGGTGCTATTATCTTTGCTCGTAGGAGCAGCCCTGGGTATGTCAGGTGCGCTCCTGCAAGGTATTATCCGTAACCCGCTGGCCTCACCGGATGTCATCGGCATCACCGGCGGCGCGGCCGTTGCAGCTGTAGGTTTTGTTACATTGCTGGGCGGAGCGGTGAGTATCAAGTTGTTGCCATTGTTCGCCATCGCTGGCGCAATTGTGACGGCATTAATCATCTACGTGCTTGCTTGGAAAAAAGGAGTCAGTCCGATCCGCCTGGTGCTGATCGGGATAGGAGTGTCAGCCATTACCGGAGCTGGAACAACCTTTATGTTGATCCTGAGTCCGTTCTACACGGCAGGTCAAGCCTATATCTGGCTGACTGGAAGTGTGTACGGAGCATCGTGGACCGATGTCCGAACCATTCTTCCGGTTATCGTAATTGTTGTACCGCTGGCAATCTGGTTCGCCCGTAGCCTGAATGCACAGGAATTTGGAGATGATCTGGCTACAGGGCTGGGTGTCACTGTGCAGCGGCATCGTTCAGCGTTGTTGTTATGCAGTGTACTGCTGGCGGGAATCGCCGTTGCGGTTGCCGGAACCATTGGTTTTGTAGGCCTGATCGCTCCACATATTGCCCGAAAGCTGGTTGGACGTATGTTTGGCAGTATGCTGATTGTGTCTGGACTGGTTGGTGCTCTGCTTGTATTTGCGGCAGATCTGATTGCCCGTACGGCCTTTCTACCGCTGGATGTTCCCGCAGGGGTATTCACCGCAGGCGTAGGCGCACCATTTTTCCTGTATTTGTTATTCAAGAATCGAAATCAGTTTTGAGGAGGAGAGAGCTGTGAGTATTCTGGAAGCCAAGGAGCTTACGATCTCCTATGGAGCAGATCCCATTATTGAAAATTTGAACCTGACCATTCCCAAGGGACAGATTACCGTTCTGATTGGCAGCAACGGCTGTGGCAAATCTACGCTGCTGCGTACAATGGCCCGGTTGCTGAAATCCAGCTCCGGTTCGGTGCTGCTGGATGGGGAAGAGATTGCGAAGCTGCCGACCAAGGAAATTTCAAGACGCATGTCCATCCTGCCACAAGGCCCGACCGCTCCGGAGGGCCTGACGGTGAACCAACTGGTTAAGCAAGGACGTTATCCACATCAAACGTGGCTGAAGCAATGGTCACGAGAGGATGAGCGTATGGTCAAGCTGGCACTTGAATCCACACATCTGACAGAACTTGCGGATCGACCTGTGGATGCATTGTCCGGTGGACAGCGTCAGCGTGCCTGGATTGCAATGACACTTGCGCAGGGTACTGAAACCTTGCTATTGGATGAACCTACAACCTATCTGGATATGACACATCAGATTGATATCCTCGATCTGTTGTTTGAGTTAAATGAACGAGAAGGACGCACGATTGTTATGGTACTTCATGATCTGAATCTGGCATGTCGTTATGCGCATCACATTGTGGCTGTTCACAACAAGTCCATCTACGCAGAAGGTAAACCGGAAGATATTGTTACACAGGACATGGTCCGTAAAGTCTTCCAGATGGAGTGTGAGATTGCAATCGATCCACTGTTCGGCACACCAACCTGTATCCCGCATGGACGGGGAAGGAAGCTGAATGGAGAACAGCGGTACACGCAGCTGGCTTGACGATCAAAAAGTCCGTTTTTGATTCGTTCAATAGTTATTCAAAACTCCAAATCAACTCCATTGTATGATCATACAGATGACAAATTAGGCAAGCCGTTGGTAAAACCATGTCCCAGGCTTGCCCGGTTTGTTGTGCCTATTATTCGATAAAAACATACCTGCATCGACTCAAACCTACACTAAATTAAATCTTATTTTTCCTTAAAAGTTTATTATTGACAATATAGCTCGAATTGCCATAAAATAGATTTTATATGATATTGATAATCATTATCAATATATAATTACAAAAAAATGATGAATGTATGAGCAATATAAGTTGAATTAATCATTTACATGCAACGGAGAGGGCAGGAAAAACCTGAAAAAGCGAAGCGTTCGCCTTTATTCCCGGATTTTTCCCTTGAGAAAAGGGAATCAAAAAAATCTAGGGATAACAGCGATTGGAAGGTTGTTCTGTCATTGTAGTGTCAGCGTAAATAATCTTTATTTCAACTTATATAGGAGCGAGTACCTTCATTCGATCGAGGAGGATTTTCAGTGTTTCCGAAAGGGATTCATAATCTGCAAAACCGACTCATTATAAGCAAAGCGAGAGAAATGGGCATCACCTGTGAGCCACTTCTTGAGGGATGCGAAGATTTTCTGAAGCTGTCTGTAGGGGATAAGCAGATCATCATTAATAAAACCAGATCTCATCGTCTGCCGTTAATTGCCGGTTTGCTCGCGAAGAACAAGCAGGCATGTAATATGTTGTTGCATGAACAGGGAATGCCTGTGCCATCATTTATCGTGATCCCGGAGATGGGAAGCGAAGCAGCAGATTTTCTGGAAAGGCATGGCTCTATTGTAGTGAAACCGCTGGATGCGAGCAGCAGCATGGGGGTGACGCTGGATGTGCGTACCCCAGATGAACTGGAGGCAGCCATTCAACTTGCGAGTGTCCATGGCAGCAGCATCATGTTGCAGCAATATGTAACTGGGATCGATTACAGAGTGCTGATCATTAACGGTGAAGTGGTGGCTGTGAACCAGTATCGACCTGTCTATGTCGAGGGAGATGGAACTTCAACCGTTCGGGCATTAATCGAGCAGTTGAATCAGGATCGAATCGAGATGACGCACATAGGAGAGTATGAAGCTTTTCCTCAGGTTGATGCAGAAACGGAACGACTGCTGGAGGTATTGCGTGCACAAGGGACAACTCTGGATGAAGTTCCTGCCATCGGAAAAGAAATCGAGCTATACGATCTCCGCAATTCTGCCGCCGGAAAAATCAGTGAATTCTACAAGGATTGTACCGAAATTATTCATCCCGAAAATGCCCGAATGATCATTCAGGCGGCAAAGACTCTTCAGATCGATGTAGCAGGGGTCGATGTTCGTTGTTGTGATATCCGCACTCCAATCTCCAGAGAACAAGGGGGCATTCTGGAAGTGAACGCCTTGCCAGATATGACACACCACGTCTTCCCCCATGGTGGGACAACTCGTGATGTGGTTCGGTTATATCTGGAATACCTGTGCCAGGAGCAACTTGAATATAAAATGTATAGCTTATAACAACGTATAGATGACAATCTATAACGGATAACAGATGACGGATACCATCATGTATAATTCGGACCTTACATGATTTTGAACCAATACCATGTCATATGCAAAATGCAGAACAAGAAACACAGGCAGCAGGTTCAGCCTGAATCGATTATAAGGAGCGTTAGAGGGCTATGTCAGTAGAGGTGCAGACGGAATATCTGAAGATGCAAAATGAGAAGGAATCCAATGCAAGATCGTACCCCAGACATTTCCCGCTTGTCATTAACAAGGCCCATGGGGTGAAGATTACCGATACGGAAGGCCGCGTATTCTACGATTGCCTGGCTGGTGCAGGAACATTGGCGCTGGGGCATAACCATGACACGGTGGTCAACGCCATTCGCGATGTTCTGGATCAGCAGATTCCGCTTCATACACTGGATCTGGCAACACCGCTGAAGCTTTCATATATGCAAGAACTGTTTTCCATTCTCCCGGCCGAGATGCGAGACAAAGCCAAAATCCAGTTCTGTGGTCCAACGGGGGCCGATGCAGTTGAAGCAGCCATTAAGCTGGTCAAACATGCAACAGGTGGCAAGTCTATTCTTGCCTTTCAGGGAGGTTATCACGGTTCAACACAAGCGACGATGTCGATGAGTGGCAACCTGAGCAAGAAACAACATCTGCAAAGCCTGCTGCCGGATGTGCATTTCCTGCCGTTTCCTTATGAGTACCGCTGCCCATTTGGTGTTGGTGAAGGCATGACGGCCCGATTAAGCGCACAGTATATCGAGAACTTGCTCGATGATTGCGAGAGTGGTATTGCCGCACCATGTGGGGTCATTGTGGAGACGGTACAGGGAGAGGGCGGAGCGATTCCGGCAGATATCGAATGGCTGAGGGAGCTGCGCCGAATTACGGCAGAGCGAAGCATTCCGCTTATTATCGACGAAGTGCAGACAGGTATTGGACGGACAGGACGAATGTTTTCGTTTGAACATGCCGGAATTGTACCCGATGTAATCATCTGCTCCAAAGCAGTTGGCGGAAGTCTGCCCATGTCTGTTGTCATCTACCGGGAAGAGCTGGACCAGTGGCAACCTGGTGCACACACAGGTACGTTCCGTGGCAATCAGCTGGCCATGGCAGCGGGACTTGCGACACTTCGTTATATTCGGGAACAGGATGTTCTACACAACGTACATCTGCGCAGTGAGCAGTTCATGAATCAACTGAATGCATTGAAAGAGCAGTATGCAGAGATTGGTGATGTGCGTGGCAGAGGGTTGATGATTGGTGTTGAGGTGGTTAATCCGGCAGGAAGCAAGGATCGTCTGGGACATTATCTGCCTAATGGTGCACTTGCTGAGTTTATTCAGCGTGAATGTTTCAAGAATGGATTAATTGTGGAACTGGGCGGGCGTCATTCAGCGGTTGTCCGTTTTCTGCCGCCACTGAATATTACGGAGCAAGAATCGGGTGCGATCCTGGCGATCTTTGAGAAATCGGTAGCTGAAGCGATTGCCTTAGCAACGGCTGCATGCTGAAGCTGTCCCTGATGAAAAGTCATGCAGTATTACTCGCGATTCTGATCGGTGCCTTTTCGCTGGTGTTGACCAACAGTGCATTTAACCTGCTGCTGCCTTATTTTGTGCAATACTATCAGATCTCTACCACAGCAGGCGGATGGATCATTGCGCTGTACATGCTGGCTATGACGTTAACAATGCCGCTGGCTTCCCTGATCGTGGACCGACTGGGCCGTAAGCAGACGTATATGCTGGGCATCACCATCTATGGACTGTTCTCGGTGGCAGGTGCGTTGTTTTATCACTCCATCGAAGTACTGTTGCTGGTACGTT
Organism: Paenibacillus sp. FSL H3-0457; assembly: GCF_037981725.1. Taxonomy (NCBI): domain Bacteria; kingdom Bacillati; phylum Bacillota; class Bacilli; order Caryophanales; family Paenibacillaceae; genus Paenibacillus; species Paenibacillus sp. FSL H3-0457. The sequence continues at coordinate 1,119,769 of NZ_CP150283.1, forward strand.
TCATGCATGGGGTTGCCGCGGGGCTGATGATTCCGTTATCACTTGTGCTGCTGTTTGATGTCTACGGACCGGAGGTAAGGGGGCGAATTACAGGAGCGTGGGGCTTGCTGCTTATGCTGGCTCCGGCTGCCGGACCAACGCTGGGCGGCTTCATCATACAGTATGGACGGCTTGAAATGTTGTTCTGGCTCAATGTGCCACTAGCTATATTCTCGTTGATCGGCTGCGGTCGAGTCATTCAGACCTATATTCCTGCCCGCAGGAAAAAATGGCATCCATCCAGTGTCATGCTGCTGATCTGCTCGGTAGGTGCCCTTAGTCTGGGGGTACAGTTGTACGCAAGTCCTGTCGTGGCAGTATGGGTACCATGGATGCTGATTGCGCTCGGTGTGGTGTTGCTCATTCGTTTTGTCCAGACCGAGAACGGTCGCAAGGAACCGCTGATCCGGTACCAGTTGCTGCGGCGTAATGCCGTCTTTCCGCTGACGGTATTGATCTCGACTATTCAGGATTGTGTCATGTTTGGGGTGATCTTTGCATTGCCGTTATTGTTCCAAGACGTTTTCCACCTATCGCCGGCCCTGTCCGGTGCACTGTTCATTCCCTTATCGATCTGTACAAGTCTATTCATGTGGATTGGCGGCAGCTTGCTGGATCGCGGTCGGTCCATGCATTTTATTGCATGGGGCACGTTGCTGGTGTCGATATCGATCTTATCGTTTGCGGTTCTGCCCATGGGAGCATCAATCTGGATCATCGGTATGCTCATGGCGTGCCGTGGAATTGGTGTTGGTCTGTCAGGCATGAGTATCTCTGCGATTGGTCTGCAAGCATTACCGGACGAAGACATGCACGAAGGGTCGGTGTTATCAACCACGATTGAGCGTCTGGCTTCTTCGTTTGCGGTGATGGGCATGACTCTATATTACGATATGCGTTGGCAATGGCTTGCCGGGGCAGGAACGTCCATGGAGATGGCAAAATGGGGAGCACTCAAAGAGATCTGTATCGGACTTGGGTGCGCCATACTGCTTACACTTCCCCTGGTCTTACTTATAACCCGAAAGAAGGTTGGCATCATTGTTCGAGATGGAAAACAAGCTCCGGTCTGAAGCTGAGCAGCAGGCGCATGAACATTCGTGCAAACTGCTGCTGAACTGTTACATCCGTGAACTTGCGCTAGAGAAGGAAAGCGATATTCGTATCAATCCGAGTACGCTGACGTACACTGTTGCTTTTCAAGCTAGTAGGGTGAAGGTGACAGGACGCTTGTCTTATTACTCTGCCATGGGGGAGCATGAATACCTCAGCATGGAATCTGGCGGGGAAACAGTGCATTATGGCGACCTGGTTCGTTGGATCACATCTGAGCTAAGTGGGAATGGGGAACAGGGAGCGAGTTCGGATCAACATGGAATGAAGAAAAGTGTGATGGAGATGAAGAGTTCACTTGAGCTGGAGAATGTACATCCATTGGGTGAGAATGCGAATCGCGTAGAGGCGGCGTATGCCAGAGATTTTGCACAAAAGGTAGATAACAGTGTCGGTAACCTTACATTGTATATCGAACAAGCGGCCGGTCTCGACATCCACGACTATCGCACATCGGAACAGTCACTGTTGTATGGTCACCCTTTCCATCCGTTTCCGAAGAACTCCAAAGGCTTCAGCAAGCAGGATGTTCAGAACTACAGTCCGGAGTTACGGACATCGTTTCAACTCTGTTATATCGCCGTGAGGCAGGATGTCTATATGCAGGAATGGGTGGATGACGACGCGGCAATGGATTTGCAAGACTTACTGTGGAGCCATGTGGAGCCTATTTTAAAAGAAAAGAGTGAAATGTATGGGCTGCTGCCTGTCCACCCATGGCAATACGCATACATATCACGATTGTCCGAGGTACAGTCCTATTTTCGAGATGAAAAATTAATCCTACTTGGTAGTGCGGGGCCTACCGTCTATCCAACCTCTTCGGTCCGTACAGTTTATGTTCCCGAATGGAACTGCAATATCAAGCTGTCACTGAATATGCAGATCACCAACATGATTCGCACCAATAGTGCTGAGCAGATGCGCAGAACACTGGATGCCTCCAAGTACGTCAGGCACCATGACTGCTTCGGTGCTGAACCGAACACACATATTGCGTATGAGACAGGTGTAGCCACTTGTGCTTTTGAAGATGAAGAGTTAACCAGTCTGTTTACGATAGCGTATCGACCCATTGAGTTTGATGTTGAGAATACGTATGTCTTATCCAGTCTGGTTGAAGCACCGCTTCCTGGGATGCGCTCTAGGCTGATGACATTACTCGGTGGTGGACGTGACATAGCTGAGCGCTGGCTGGATCGATATCTGCAATGTTCTCTGCTGCCGATTGTACGAGCAGCGGGAGAGAGAGGCATTCACTTTGAAGCCCATTTGCAGAATACCCTTGTGACCTTAAAGGATGGGTTGCCTGTGGAGTTTATCGTCCGCGATCTGGAAGGGGTCAGTGTGGATGAACAACTTATAAGTGAGCAGGATCGTGCTGCGTCGGATTTATTATTTTATTCGCGAGAGAAAGCCTGGGCGCGGACATCGTACTATTTTATCGTCAATCATCTGGGGTCTCTAATTCATGTGATGGCGCGAGATGTGAACGTCCCCGAGGAGCATTTCTGGAAGCAGGTACGTGAGGCCCTTGTGGAGGAACTGGAACGAACGGGCAATGCATATGTGCAACATCTGCTGACAACGGATGCATTTCTGGCCAAACAAAACCTGGTGAGTTGTCTAAGAGGGATCAGCCAGACCCCGGCTTACGTGCCGGTGAGCAATGTAATGAAACGAATAGGGAGTGAAGTGCGTGGGAGTCGTGGGATACAGGGCTGAAGCAGGCGGCAGGACAGAAGCAGTATACGTGGGTGTACAGGAACGGATTATGCGGCAGACGTTGGAGGCGATGTGGTTCGAAGGCATTCTGGACAGTCATGTAAGTGGGAGCGAATGGCGAACCAGCGGCCTTACATCTTCCGGCGATTCTGTGGCGTACACGTGTGAAGCGGAGCGAAAGTTTTCATTTGGCCGGGTGAAGGTGAAGAAGGGTTCGATTCAAAGGGAAGGCGTACCTTGCACCGATCTGGATCTGTTTTTGGAGGAAATTGTGCTAAACGCTTTGAAGGGTGCGAATGTCACGGCTTTTATCCAGGAACTGCTCGAAACGATGGCAAAGGACAGCCAGTGCCAAGCTATATTGCCCTTGAACATTCCGAGTGAAGATCGACATTATGATGCGCTCGAAAGTCACATGACTGACGGTCATCTGTACCACCCGAGTTATAAGTCGAGGCTGGGATTTTCTTTGAAAGACAATCTGGCCTATGGCCCTGAATTTAACACGGAGGTTGCATTAGTCTGGGTTGCTGTGAAAAAAGAATTTGCTCAGACCGCTGTATCCGCAGGGTATAGCTCTGAAAAACTGGTGGGGCAACAACTGTCCGCAGAGGATATGCAGCGATTTGAACAGATCCTGCAACAACAAGGTCGTACGGACCCGGGTGAGAACGTCAACGCATATGCGGCGAGTACAGATCAGTTTGGGAGTAGTGCCGAGGTTGGTGAAAGCGTTGGAGAGACAATCCAAGCGAAGCTTCATGAGGCAGTTCGTGAAAAAGGCGAAACAGTCCGTAGCTCGGGTAGGGAAGACGGCAAGGTTGGTATAGAAATAGCTTCTGACGCAGGTGATCGATATGTATTCATTCCGGTTCATCCATGGCAGTGGGAGCATCAGTTGGAGTCGGTATATGCCCGTCAGCTGATGGATGGGGACATCGTGTACCTCGGCCCATCGTCTTCGCCCTATCGCGCGCAGCAGTCGATCCGTTCACTCTCGAACCGGATGAATCCGGAAGCCCCTTACATCAAACTGGCCCTCAGCATCACCAACACGTCGAGCACACGCATTCTGGCACAGCATACAACCCAGAACGCACCGCTGATCAGCGATTGGTTGGATAAACTCGTTCGTGATGATGAGCTGTTGCAGCAGGCGCAGTTTGGCATTTTAAAAGAAATTATGGGGCTGTCGTTCCGATATGAGCAGTTGCCTGCAACGCAGTATGGACGGGCCTACGGTACACTCGGAGCCATCTGGCGAGAGAATGTATCGGTTCATCTGAAGCAAGGTGAGACGGCGTGGCCGCTGAATGCACTGATGTTGGTGCAGCCGGATGGTGTTCCATTTATTCAGGATGCTGTAGAACGACATGGTGTGGAAAAGTGGAGCGAGGCCCTTGTTCGCACAGTTACCCTGCCGATTATTCATTTGCTCTATGCACACGGGATTGCGCTGGAATCTCATGCTCAAAATATTATTTTGGTACTGGAAGATGATCTGCCAAAACGAATCCTTATCAAGGATCTGCATGATGGTGTTCGCTATGTACCGCATCAACTGTTGCACCCGGAACGGGCACCGAAGCTGAACCCGGAGCCGGAAACCCACCGCAAGTTCAATCGGTATTCATTCATCTATGCCGGAGATGTGTCGGAAGTCCGTGACTATACGTATGACGCATTCTTTTTTATCTGCATGACGGATATTGCGCTGGCTTTGGAGAAGTTTGGTTTGTCAGAGGAAGCGTTCTGGCAGCTGTGCGCAGGTGTAATTGTAGATTATCAGCGAGAGCACCCGGAGTATATGAAACGGTTTGTGGCATTTGACCTTTTTGCCGAAGATGCACTGATCGAAGAGATGACCAAGCGCCGTCTGTATGGGGATGGAGAGTTATATTTCCGCAAAGCGAGCAATCCGCTCAAGATATCAAAGGATGCACTTGAATCAAAGAAAACACCCCAATTAAAGGGAATCGTCGAATGAGGATTAACACGCTGAAGGAAAAAATTGCACGCAAACAGCCTGTTTATGGCCTTTTTGTATCCATACCACACCCGGTCATCATTGAGATGATCGGACATGCGGAATATGATTTTGTCATTATTGATCTGGAACATGCCGCAACATCGATGGAATCGGTGGAAGAGTTGGTTCGTGCGGCGGAACTGGTGGGCCTAACCCCATTGGTTCGGATTTCGAAAGTGGAGCGAGCGGAGATTCTTAAAGTGCTGGACTGTGGCGCCCAAGGTATCGTTATTCCACATGTCGAGCAACTGGAGCAGGTGGAGGAAGCGATTCGTTACGCCTACTATCATCCAGTTGGCATGCGCAGCTTGAATAGTGGTCGTCCCGGTGTATTTGGGAAATATCCGCTCACTGAATACATTGGGGAAGCGAACGAACAAGTGATGGTTGTACCCATGATCGAAAGTGTGGAGGGCGTGCGGCAAAGTGCACAGATTCTGTCTCACCCTCAGGTGAGTTTTGTATTGGAAGGTGCGGCTGATCTGTCGCAATCTCTCGGTGTGCCATGGCAGACAGAGCACCCGGATGTGAGACGTGCACTGGATGAATTGCACGCTACTGCGCAACAGTGCGAAGTACCTTATGCAACGGTCATCAGAGGTGTGGAAGACATGTCACTCTGGGATGAGCGAGGAGTCCATATATACGTGCTGGGTGATGATCGGAATACGGCTTTTCGGGCATATGCTCAGAAACGGAATGACTACAGGAATGCGGGTGGGCAGATATGAAACCTAGTGTATGGCAGGTGATCGATGAACTTCAACGGAGGAATGAAGACCCGGTATGTGCGTATGTCTATGATCTGGCTGGCATTCAGGAACAGGTACGTCAGATGCTGGGCAGCATGCCCGGCAACACACAGTTGTTCTACGCTATCAAGGCGAATCCAGATCCGCGGATCATTGAGGCGTTGCTTCCATTGGTAAAGGGCTTTGAAGTGGCTTCGATTGGAGAGTTACTCAAGGTTAGAGCGGTAAGTCGAAAGGTTCCGATTCTGTTTGGAGGTCCGGGTAAGAAGGAGAGCGAACTGCGGCAGGCGATTGAGAATGACGTGAGTTACATCCATGTGGAGAGTCTGTTGGAACTTCGGCGCATCATTGCAATTGCGAAAGAGCGAGAGATGGAGCAGGAGCAGGTGCATGAGAGCAGGCAGAAGCAAGAATGGGAGCAGAACCCGGAGCAGAGATATAAGCAAGCATACGGCGAGGAACTGATGCAAGAGCAGAAGCAAAAACAGGAGCTAGCGCAGGAGGTTCGCATTTTGCTCCGAATCAATCTGCGAAGCAGTACATTACCCCGGACGAAGATTGTCATGGGCGGTGGGCCGAGTCCTTTTGGAATCGATGAAGAGGCGGTGGAAGAAGCCATTGAACTCATTCGTGTGGAAGGCGCGGGTGTGGTTCGGTTAAGCGGGTTCCATTTTCACTCCTTGTCCAACAATATGGACGCCAGGCTGCACGCCGAGATGATTGAGCTGTATTTGCAAAAGGTGGAGCAGTGGCAGCAGCAGTATGATCTTCCTGTGGAAGTGGTGAATGCAGGAGGTGGATTCGGTGTCACGTATGATGGCAGTCCCGGATTTGACTGGCCATTATTCACTTCCCTACTGGAGCAAAGTGAAGCCAGACAACGCCTTGCCTCACACGGAGGTCGGCTGTATTTTGAATCGGGTCGACTGCTGGTGGCAGACCACGGGTATTACGCAGCAGAGGTTACGGATATCAAAACCTCTCATGATCAGTATTTTGCCGTGTTAAGGGGAGGTACGCACCATAATCGACTGCCTGCTTCATGGGGACATAACCATCCGTTTCAGATTATGGCGACGGACCGTTGGAAGCATTCATTTGCCCGTCCAGAGGTAAGAGATCGTCGAGTCCATATCGTAGGTGAGCTATGCACACCCAAGGATCGCATGCATTCCGATGCGGAGGTAGCACTGCTGCGCGTGGGAGATATTGTTTTGTTTGAAAAGTCTGGGGCTTATTGCTGGACCATCTCGCATCATGATTTTCTGGGGCATCCGCACCCGGCATTCCATTATCTAACGGAGGACAATAATCATGTCAACACTGATGAAGCGTTCCAGTCTGCAAGCCGCTGAACAACGGATTATGGCGGATCTGATGAATTCATTTTTATCGGAGCAATTATTCCCACTGGAGGATCACCCATTCATTGATTTTGCCGAAGCACCTGCACCGTTCCGTCGATTGTACAAGGGATATGACAGCGAAGAGCACAATCATAATGTAGCTTCTCGCTATAGATTGCACACTCAAGGGGTACTGTGTCTGGTTGAAACTGGAGTAAGACAGGGAGCTGAGTGGGTTCAGGGTTCACCGATTTACGAGGAGAAAGCGGATGGAAGCTGGGTTCTCCTTGATTCTCCGGCAGAGGTTGGACGTGCGGTGTTACAGAGGGCTTTGTCGGATGATGCCTATGCGCAGCCCGGAGTGGCGGAATTCCTGACTAGTCTGGATATTGCTGTGGAGCAGTTTGCTTTGGGCTGGGAACAAGTCCAGTATCTGTCCGCCAACGTTCCGGCATCTGCTTATGAATGGTTTATCAAAGGCGAACGTGTTGCGGCATTGCGGGATCGTCCATTTCACCCATCATCCAAAGCCAAAGTGGGATTCAACGCAGAAGATGTCACAAGGTATGCAGCAGAATTCGGGAAGGCGATTTCGCTACGCTGGGTGGCTATACGGCTGGATGCTGTGCAGCAAGGTTGCGAAGATGGACTGTCCATTTTGGACGTGTTAGACGATGTTCAGCGCGGAGTGGTGGAAGCCGAGTTTGCCCGAAAAGGGATCACGTTGGACGAATACCTGCCGATGCCTGTCCACCCGTGGCAATTGGAGCATGTAATTCTGCCCCGCTTCACGAGAGAGATCGAAGAGGGCAGCATTGTCGTATTGGACATAGAAGTGGGTGACGTACAGGCAACATCCTCTTTGCGCTCGATGGCTCCGTCAACTGAATCCACTCTGATGCTCAAGCTACCGGTTAGTGTGCTGTCACTGGGGGCAGCTCGGTATCTTCCGGTAGTCAAGCTGCTGAATGGTCTTGCCGGAGAACGGATGTTAAGACGGGCCGTTGCCTGTGACGAGACGTTGAAGGACAAGGTGTATATGTGCGAAGAGCAGAACTGGTGGGGCTTGATGCCAGAATCCATGGGACTGTTCGATGATCATCCCCGGCATCTGGCTGCACAGATTCGTGTATATCCCGCTGAATTGCTTAATGAAGCCTACAAAGTAATCCCAATGGCCGCACTGGGTGTGAATCTGGAAGGGCATCATCTATTAACCGAGATTCTGGGGGGTAACCTGAGCAGCGCGGATGTCCTAGACTTTTATACGAGTATAGCTACTACGTTTTATGATATCGTGATGCGTCTGTTCAAGGTGGGCGTTGTACCCGAGATTCATGGTCAGAACTGCTGTCTGGTGTTGAAGGATAATGAGGTAAAAGGTCTCTTGTTCCGCGATCATGATTCCGTGCGTCTGCATCAGCCTTATCTGGACAAACATGGCATTGCAGACCCTGCCTATCATATTCGCCCAGGCTACTCGAACAGCCTGTATAATGAGACGGTTCAGAAGCTGATTTTCTATGTGCAGTCTTTGGGGACGCAGGTGAATCTGGCTGCGATCATGGGGGCACTCAGCGAGGTGTATCACATCCCGGAAACGAAGTTATGGGAGATCACCGAGCAGGCTTGGAAGGAAGCGCTGCAACAAGTGCAGCTTCCCGAATCCGACCGGGCCGCGCTCGCTCATGCGATATTCGAGAGTAAGGAGTGGCCCGTGAAGTTAGTTGTCCGTCCGCTGCTTGAAGCGGATGGGGTGCCTGGTGCGATGCCATCGGGCAAAGGCAAAGGGTGGAACCCTTTTTACAAGGGATAGAATGCAGAAGGTGGCCCGCTTGATGGGCTGCCTTTTTGGTTTTTTGGTAATGAAGGTTCAAATCGCGGGGGGGGGGAAATAAATGTTCATAATTATTGAAGGTGAATCTGATGAAATCCAAGTACAGAAATCGGACTGATGTTATAAATGAATAAGTGTTACTGGCTCACCTTCTTATGACGGCAATGTGTGGCTGAAGACGAGAGACCACAACCGCATCGTTACGGAAGGTATCTATGTAGCTATTTTGCAGCAACCAGAGGGACAATAGCATAGCTTTTTTTTCATCTGTCAACTTGACGGAGGATGAACATATTGCACGAGATAAAAAAAGAGCACTCCCAGAAAAAATAAGGAATGCCCTTTAATTTCTTTAAATTATTGTTGTTATAATTCCGAAACTTATCCATTACCAACTTTGATGATGTAATCGTACACCAATGTACCAGAAGCATTATAAATTTTAACTGGAACTGTTGCAGAAAAATAAGTTGTTACCTTTCCGGTAGAGGAAATTGTAATCCAGGTATTATCATACACATACGAGTAACCTGACGAATAAGGAAGACTATACCCTGAAAATTGAGTTGGTAAGGTTATTACTGTTGCGGCAGCATACACAGGAGTGGACAAGGGCCCAACTGCAGTAGCACCTGTCGCTATTGACGTCGCTATTACAACTGATAACAAAACCTTTTTTAACATAGATTTCATTCCTCCTCGTAATTTTGTATTCTAGCACAACTAGAGTATACATATCCCTATAAAGGAAATCAAACACTTTTTTACTTATATTTACTAATTGGTTGTTTTCGGTTGATTAAAATTACCTATTTGTTGATTTAACAGACTTACTATTTCCTTTGAATTATTACTCATTCCGTCGTCATTCTGATTCTTATTGGAGTTGGAGAGGAACCGCGAATAGTTTTCTGTACTTGTTGCTTCTCCTTCAGCATGTTTTGTTTCACTCAATAGAACCTTTGAGCCGTCTGAATTAACAAGATACTGTCTAGTATAAGCACCTTCCCTTGCTGTAACCAGCTGCCCTTTTTTTTCTACTGATTTGTCTTTCTTTTCTTCGTCTTCTTTCTTTTCGACTGTTTGTACGAGCAGCGTTGATTTAAACAACTCTTTGTTGTTTGTTAGATTGTTGCGTTGGTTAATGTGATAAATGCTAGGACTAGAATTGTTAATACGCATGACTTCACACCCTCTTCGAATGGAATTTTTTGAAATAATTGTAACATGTCATTTTATATCGGTATCTTTTGTTGAGAAATGAATACAAATTGCGATTTGGACAAAAAAAGGGACACTCGCAGCTTTTCTTTTAACGATTTTAATGAATTTGATATCGTCATTCCCTGAAATACCTTATAAGTTTCTTCGCGGTTCACCATTCCGGGCTTATATTGTCTACTTGACGGGGCTGTGAACATGACCCGGTTGACGGGTTGCCTTTTTGGCTTGTTGTCATCGAAAGGTACTATGCTTGGAGGGAATAAAACGTTCATCATTATGGTTAAAAAATCTTATGAAATGGAGGTATAGGAAAGAGACTGATGGTATAATCGGGTTATGTGTTATAGTCATACTTGTGTATTACCGAAAAGGTTTTCGGAAAAAGAGACATCTACTGTTGTAACCGCAATCATAATTTACTTCAAGAAAGTGAGAATCTACCATGAATCAGAAGAGGCTTTTTAATGATGGATGGCAATTTGCGAAAAGTAAGCTGGAAGTTACGGAACCTGCGGGTCTGGTATTCGAACCTGTGGAGCTTCCCCATGATTGGTTGATATATAACACGCTTGAACTGTACGAAAACAGCATTGGTTGGTACCGCAAGACGTTCCATTACACGAAGGATGAGCAGCAGCTTTTGCTTTGTTTTGATGGCGTTTACATGGATTCTTCGGTGTATGTGAATGGGCAGCTGGTTGGAGAGTGGAAGTATGGCTATTCTGCTTTTGAACATGAGATCACGAATGCACTGGTGGAAGGCGACAATGAGATTGTTGTCAAAGTGGTGCATCAGAGCCCGAACAGCAGATGGTATTCCGGGGCCGGAATCTATCGCCATGTGTGGCTGAAGACGAGAGACCGCAACTATATTGTTACGGATGGGACTTATGTATCCATCAAGCAACAGACAGATGGTTGGCAGGTGGAAGTGGATACGGAGCTGAACCTGAAACAGAATCAGCAAGCAGAGCTGGTGCATACGATCCGGTATGAAGGTCAGGTGGTGGCATCCAGCCAAGCGAATGTTAAGACTTCGGTGGTTGAGAATGCGGTGGCATTGGCAGATAGCCAACAGATCATTGTGGAGAGTCCAAACCTGTGGAGCCCCGATGCACCGCATCTGTATGAACTGGTGACGGAGTTGAGATTGACCTCGAACGATCAGGAACATCGGACAGTGGAGTCGGTATCACAGCGCATTGGATTCCGGGACATCAAACTGGATGCCAATGAAGGTTTCCACCTGAACGGAGTTAAGATGAAGCTGAACGGCGTGTGTGAACACCATGATCTTGGGGCGCTGGGAGCGGCGTTTAACCTGACGGCACTGCGCAGAAGATTCGTTTTGCTCAAAGAAATGGGCGTTAACGCTATCCGTACCGCGCATAATATGCCTGCCAAAGAGTTCATGGAACTTGCGGATGAGATGGGTATGCTGGTTGTGTCTGAAGCCTTTGATATGTGGGAACGTGCCAAAACGCCATACGATTATGCGAGATTTTTCCCGGAGTGGGTGCATACGGATGTGAAGAGCTGGGTGAAGCGCGACCGTAACCATGCCAGTCTGATCATGTGGAGTATTGGGAACGAGATCTATGATACCCATGCGGATGAGCGTGGACAGGAAGTAACTCGGATGCTGATGGACTATGTGCTGGAATTTGATCCAAAAGGTAATGCTGGTGTGACGATTGGTTCGAACTACATGCCATGGGAAAATGCACAAAAATGCGCGGATATCGTGAAGCTGGCAGGTTACAACTACGCGGAAAAATACTACGACAAACATCATGAAGAACATCCGGACTGGATCATCTATGGTAGTGAGACGTCTTCGGTGGTGCAGAGTCGTGGCATCTATCACTTCCCGTTCGAACAGCCGATTCTGGCTGATGATGATGAGCAGTGTTCCGCTTTGGGTAACAGTACGACCAGTTGGGGCGCGAAGTCGGCAGAATACTGCATCTTGGCAGAGCGGGATACACCGTATTCGCTGGGACAGTTCCTGTGGACTGGATTCGATTATATCGGAGAGCCGACACCGTATCATACGAAGAATTCGTATTTTGGACAGCTGGATACCGCAACGTTCCCGAAAGACTCCTATTACATCTACCAAGCGGCATGGACCGATTATAAGAAAAATCCGATGGTTCACCTGTTCCCGTATTGGGATTTCAGCCCGGGGCAGATCATTGATGTACGCGTGTGCAGCAACGCGCCGAAGATTGAGCTGCAACTCAACGGCAAGACGATTGGCACGTACGATATCGATCATGCCAATGGAACACAGTTGTCGGGCTGGTGGAAAGTGCCTTATGAAGAGGGCGAGCTGAAAGCGATCGCTTACGATGAGAACGGTCAGATCATTGCAACCGATGCACAAAGATCCTATACGGATGCGAAGAAAATCCGTCTGCAAGCGGATCGGGAGCAGTTGCAAGCCAGTGGCACAGACCTGATTTTTGTAGAAATTGATGTAGAAGATGAAGCGGGTAATCCGGTGCACAATGCGAACAACCGTGTGCAAGTTCAGGTGACGGGTGCAGGTCGATTGCTGGGTCTGGATAACGGGGACAGCACGGACTATGATCCATACAAAGGATTGAGCAGAAGACTATTCAGCGGCAAACTGATGGCGATCATCGGAGCGACAAATGAACCTGGAACGGTCCGGATTGAAGTATCTTCCGAAGGGTTGGAAGGGGCTACGGCTGAGTTCGAATCGCAGGTTGTGGATGCTGAACTTGAAGTGAGCAGTGTAGTTAATAATCAAACGCAAGCTATTTTCATGCAAAATGAACAACGTCCAGTCCTGACGGGGCGTACTCAGGAGATTCCTTTGCGGAAAATCGAGATCATCAGTACTGCAGGACAGTTGCTCGATCCGTCCAACCCGGAGTTGGTTGTAACTGCCAAGCTGTATCCGGAGAACACTTCCTATCGCGATATTGAGTGGGCTGTTGTGAATGATGCGGGGATTGAGTCCAACATAGCCAAAGTAGAAGCCGTTCAAGCGGAAACGGGCGACAACGGCGAGCATCAACATGCGGTGAAGGTATCGGCTATAGGTGACGGGGAGTTCCGACTTCGCGCAACCAGTACCAACGGTACGGATAAAACGAAACTGATCTCGCAGCTGGAATTCAAGGCGGACGGTCTCGGTACAGCCTACAAAGATCCATACGGCTTCATCACGGGCGGACTGTACGATTACACCAAAGGTGATGTAGGTAACGGCAACGAACGTGGGGTAGCGACAAGTCGCGACGGAGAGACGCATGTAGGCTTCCGTAATATTGACTTCGGACCATACGGCTCCGATACCATAACGATTCCTATTTTCACGCTGTCCACTGAGGATTACTTCATTCAGATCTGGGAAGGTATGCCGGATGAAGAGGGAAGCACGATGATCGCAGATGTGGTGTATAACAAAGAGTCCATCTGGAATGTATACCAGGAAGAGACGTACCAATTGTCCAAACGCCTTAGCGGGATCACGTCGATCTGTTTTGTACTGAAACAGAAGATTCATATTAAAGGATTTTCCTTCGAACGTCAGAGTCGTGCTTTTGAACAGAATGCTGCTGCATCCTGTGACCATCTCTATGGAGATACGTTCAAAATTGAAGCTGATCGAGTAGAAGGTATCGGGAACAACGTGTCGCTGGAGTTTGAAAACATGGACTTTACGGCAGAAGGCACATCCAAGCTCGTGATCTACGGTCATTCACCGATTGATAAAAATACGATTCATATTCGCTTCGCAGGCGCGGACGGACAGAGCAACCAGCTGGTTGAGTTCACCCAGTCAGGTGGATATGAGGAGCGGGTGTTTGAGCTTGAGCAGGTGACAGGTGAGCAGAAAGTAAGCTTTATCTTCCTGCCAGGCAGTCAGTTTGACTTCGGCTGGTTCCGATTCGAGAAATAAGTGTGATCGAAATATAAAACCCCTTCAAGCAGGCATCGGTTCATGGGAACGTGGATCTGAATCGCTTGCGTGAAGGGTTTTTCTTGTATGTAGGTGTGAGAGAAAACATTAATGAAACTGCTCTGCTTCAACTGAGAGATCTAAGTGATGACCTATTCTGCTATAGATGTACAACTTAATATCCGTGTCTTGTAATGCAAGCAGGTTTATCGTTTTATTACTATTTCTGCTGATAGATGTTTCCATAGGTTCACTTCCTTCATCTACATACATTTTCACATATACCGTGTGGTTGCTGTTATTTTCAATCGATATGTTGGCATTTGTTCCATTGGAAGCAACCATTGTGAAGCTGCCGTTGTATGCGGAACGACCTTCATGTTGAGTTGGAGCAATGAGCAGAACAGGTGTAGATGTTAGGGAGGAGCGCTCCATTTCATGGGCTAATCCGGTTGACTGCGGTTCGTTCGTTGAAGCTAGAGCCGCTGTATTGGCCGAATGGGTGGATATTAGTACAGATAGAGCCATTGCTACACCGAGCATTGTTTTTAACGTCATTAAATTAACCCCCTGCTGAATGATAAATCACTAAAATTTTCGTTCCTGTTTATACATTTCTATGATTCTAAACGTTCGGGACAACGAGGGAGTTACAGATAAATAACAAATTAAGCATAATCATGCAACAAAGGATAGTATTGAACCGTTTCATAGATGAGGTGATGGAATGAGAAAAAGTATGCTTATCCTATCGTTAGCTTTAATGCTGTTAACTGCTTGTGAAGCAAATGATCCAAAAACGAATGCTTCCGGAATTACGCAAGCTTTTCCAGAAATTATTGAGCCCCATAATCCAGAGCAAGCGGAGCAAAGCGGGGATGTGGTTGTGCTTCATGGAGGCATACGGAACGGGGATAAGTGGAACACATTTATGAAAAATGTGGAGAAAAAACAGCAGGATCAGGTTCGTGTGACGATGTATACCATTGAAGGTGGGCCCATTATCCAGGGATTGATCTATGATGGTACAACTATTCAATCGACTTACGATAACTCAAGGGATGCCTATGGCTCCAAACAGGGAATGAAGACCGACATCTGCAAAGGGATCGGTACGATGAAGAGTGAGCAGGGAAATATTTTTTACGTGTTAACAGGGTGTGAGAAGGAAGAGAACCCCTTTTGGATGCCTAAGTTGTAAATGAACCTTCGGGGCCCTGGTATATACGATTGGCAATAACGGCATAGGCTAACTATTCTCCATCGGTAAAATGATGGGTTCGGTCTACCTGAGCCGGCGATGTTCATGGCTCAGGCATATGGGGTGGAGCTTGCCATTACCCAGGTGCTGGTACTGCTCGATGTACTGATGCTGACCTCCAAAGGCGCTGCCGGAGTTACCGATTCCGGCTTCGTATCGTTGCGTGCAACGTTGAATAAGATTTATTTTGAGACAGTTGGCTCCATAAGATTGCTTTTTACAATATTTGTTTGTTATGCTTAACTACATAGAAATGCATAGTAGGTGGTGTGTGAAGCTGAGAAACGAAATGATTAAAGGATACATCGATGGAATTGTACTGTCTGTACTGAATAAGCAGGATGCATATGGATACGAAATATCTAGAACGGTGAATGACGAGACCAATGGTCAGTTTGATCTAAAAGAAGGCACATTGTATCCGGCACTGAAACGTATGGAGGCTAATGGATACATAGAGGGTTATTGGGGAGAGCAAATTAGTGGACCGCGGCGGCGATATTACCGGATCACCCCGGATGGCCAAACTCAGCTCAACACATTGAGGACATCATGGACGGAGAACATCAAGATTATTGATATATTCTTGGGAGGGGATCTGCATGGAAGTCATTGAACAGTATTTGGATCAAGTACTTCGATTTACATTTTTAACGAAGAGGGAAAAGTCTGAGTGGAGAGAAGAAATGGCCGCTCACCTCTATTCCTCGGTGGATCATCTAAAGCGCCAGGGGTTGGGAGAGACGGAGGCCATCGAACGTTCCATTCAACAATTTGGCTCTATCTCAGAACTGCGCAAAACGGTAACCAAAGAAACGTATGGATTCAACATGAGAACGATTTTTGGCTGTGCCTTAGCAGGTTTGCTCCTATTCATTGTAACACTGGCGGGTGGACTAATCGCGAATCGATATGGTGTGCATAATCGGTATATCGAATTAATGCCTATTTTTTGGATTACGGTGTGTGCGTTAGGTGCCTGTCTTGTGTTTACGCGCAAACGTGTGGATCGCCTTTACCTGTTATCTGTACCCCTTTTATTCACTTTAGGGTATCTGCAAGCTTATTTTCAGGTGATGTATCATTATTGGGGTGAAGGACTTACGTTTAATATGTTTGAAAAGTTATTTTTTAGTGGCGTGCTCCATACGTCTGGTGGATTGGGGTCCACCTTGATCGCCTCTATCTTCTTGGGTGCACAGGCACTCATTATGTTTGCGATAAGTAAAAATAAATATATATCCATTCTTCCCTTTGCCTTTTCCATCATGTATACCTTTGTTCATATGCTGATGTTTAGTCTCTATTATGTATTTTTTGCCTCAGAGCAGTTCAGTTCCGCGGTGACTCAGGGGTACAGCGTTTTCCTGAATGGGAATATGCAGCGAGTGGTGGAGATGGGGATGAGTCTGACCATGGCAGTAGCGTTATTTGTAGTATTCCAAGGTTGGAGCTATTGGACAGCAAAAAGGAAGTTAAGCTCCGCTTCATAAGGGTATTCAGCTTCCCCCATAATTAGACAATGAAGCCATGCTGGCAAGACAAAGGACAACTATAGCAAGACTCTTGTCTTTTTTATTGGGCTTCCATCATAGTTATTCGCACACTCTCCGAATGTGCCACTGACATATACATAGGGCATACACACTATGTGCATCGGCCTAAGGAGATGACCATTTTGAAGTATCTGAACAAGAGGACAGCCACCCTCAACAAATTAAGGCGCAGTCGTTCTACGTCGAAATGCAGAAAAAAACACTTGGGAAAACGAAAGAAATACCATATTATCCGTAGGTCTTATCGGAGAAAACGCTGCTCACTGAAGCGTCCATTAAGATCACAGAAAATGGCCCGTGACAAAAAAGTCATTTCATTACCGAGAGGGATGGGTAGCAACCCGGTATGTTGTGAGCCCGGCCCCCTGCTCGCTCCGTTGAGACAACATGAATTGGAGACGGTGAGTCTCCCTGGAACGCAAGGTGTGGCAGGTGCCCAAGGCCCCGCAGGCCCTCACGGCGGGCCGGGTCAACAAGGGGTTCCCGGAGCACAGGGTCCCGCAGGCCCTCAAGGTGAGCTGGGTCAACCGGGGCTTCCCGGAGCGCAGGGTCTTGTTGGCCCTCAAGGTGAGCCGGGACAACCGGGTCTTCCCGGAGCACAGGGTCCCGTTGGCCCTCAGGGAGAGCAGGGACAACCGGGAATTCCCGGAGCACAGGGTCCCGTTGGCCCTCAGGGAGAGCCGGGACAACCGGGAATTCCCGGAGCGCAAGGTCCAGCTGGCCCTCAGGGTGAGCCAGGTCAACCGGGAACTCCCGGAGTCCAAGGACCAACGGGTCCCCCAGGTGAGCAAGGTCCACCGGGCACCGTACCCGGAATTGAAATCATTCCTACGGCAAACCGCTACTTCTATTTTCCGGAGACCGATCTGGATTTGTCGGCCTCAGTTACAATTCCTGCCACAGCATTCACAAATGACGATGGTGGCAGCATAACCGAATTTGCCGGGGTTGGACTTACTAGTTTTAACAATCTTTATATAAACGGGATCGTCCAACCTGGAAACTCATACGATGTAAGTGCTGAGAGTTTGTTTTTTTCGTCACAAAACGGTGTGATCTTTGCAGGGACACCTATCACTATAGAGATAATTATAATAACAGCCAATATAATAAATGGTTAAAATTGGTTTTAGTTGCTGGTTCCTTTGCCTTCACTACTCCCAAACCTACCACATATACTATGTTAGGTAGGAGGTGAGAAACATGCCACTTGTGACACCATTTCAGAACAGTTTAAGATTTGCTGCAACCATTGGTGATGGGACCGGCACTGGGGCAACGTTTGCCATTGCTGCGACTGCTTTTACAAACGACGCTGGTGTAGCTGCAACCGCATTTCCAGGCACCTACAACTACTACAATCTTTATATTAATGGCCTTATGCAAACAGCAGATACATCCTCGGCTACGACGACTACAATTACAATTCCCGGTGGAGATGCATTAAATGATGGAACTCCAATTGTTGTACAATTTGTAGTGTCTTAAGAAGGTTTAATCCTACTGTATCGTTATCTTGTGCGACTTCTATCTGTGATAGAAGTCGTTCTTTTTGTACAAGTTACCCAGTCGACTCAACGGCATTCATCCATGCATTAATGTGCAAAAATAGTTACCCAAGGATGTTGCCCAACTACCGGATAACCTCTGAGGAAATGATCCTTCCGTTTGATTCCAATTCCCCTTCTCACTTGTTAAAATTTAGGTATATAAACTACGGTCAGGTTGGCGGGTGATAAGGAAATGCAGCGAATCGAGGTACATCCCGATCTATTGGAGGAAAAGGCCCGGTTGGTCCAGCAGAAGAAACAGGAACTGGAACGAATGGTCAGGGAACTGGAGAAATCCATCTATATGTTGCAATCCGATTGGTCGGGTGTGACAGGAGAGCGTTTCTTCTGGGATTTTATGCAGGTGAAAGAAGTGTTCCCAACTACACTCGGGCTGTTGGACGAAATCCAGAAAGAGTTTACGTTTATCGCGAAGAACTTCAAAACAACGGACGGCTCAGGCGAGGTTGCGCTGTACATTCCAGAGGAACTAAAGCGAAATTTCGCTGTAGGGCTGCTTGATAAATCAGTAGGAGAAACAATAACGGGAATGGGCCAGACGGCAGAAGCTTTCTTCGAGAACCCGTTCAGTACATTAAGCAGTGTGGCATATGCCATGACAGTGGGCAAAGTTGTTGACGTTGGGCGTGGTATTCAATTTGCATGGGATACCGCCTGGGGCACGGGAACAGCGAGGTCTGATATAGAGCAATTTGTAGAAGAGCAGAAGAAGCAGATCGATGAGAGTGGAGCAGGGTATTACGGTGGAGCGATGACCGGTCAGGCCCTGGCATATGTTTTGTTTGGCAAAGCTTTTCGTTCGAAGGACGACATTGGATCATCAGGTGGAGGCAAGCCTGAGTCGGGGAAAGGAAATGAAAGGACAGGTAGAACTCATTATTTAGAATCAGTTAATAAGTTTGAGGATCAAATTCGAAATAAACCCTTGGAACACGGGCAATTTTTTGATAAGAATGGTAATTTAATAGGAGAAACGGTTGTTGGTACTGAAAAGTCTATAAATATAAGTAACCATAAAGATGTAGCTAAAGATACGGTATTTACTCATAACCATCCAACTAACGGGCCGTTCAGTCTTGAAGATATAGCCACTGCAATAGATTTTAATATGGCTGAGATAAGAGCTGTTTCTCCAAATGGTACTAATTTGAGTATGAAACGAGGGGCAGAAGGTTGGAAAGAAAATGCAGAAGACATAGGAATTATATTCGCTAATATTCAAAAAGAGCTAAGAAGTGATCTAAAAGCACAAGAATTTTTCAAAACTGGTAATAAAGATGCAGTGTGGGATATGCTATTTGACAGAGTTGCCAAAAAAATAGGTGGGGAATATACAAAACATTAAAAGGTAGGTTAAACAATGAATAAAGATTTTCTTTACACTAAGCCCTATGTTCCCGGGATAATAGACGATACACCAGTGGACCTCGAATCGTGGTTTCTAGATGATTCAAGAGAGAGGATGGAAGAGAAATTAAGAAATATTTCTCTGAATGACCTAATCATTGAGTTAATTAATATATTTAAAGACGGAGATCCGAATTATCAAGTTCTCTTAGGGTTATTAGGAGAAAAAGTGGGTAAGGAGGATAGAGAAGACAAGATTGTTTATTGTCTAGGTGATATTTTGCGTGCTGACGACGATATAAAGAGAATCGAGATTGAAATTGATGATGAGGGTCTGAATATAAAGAAAATGAACATTTTTGTTATTCCAGCCGCGCTTTTGGTACTTCAAAAGGAGATAACTAGCCTTTGTGCTGATATTCAAACTCAAAAAACAAGCGATTACTTATCAATCTTTATTAAAGATAAGATGATAACCTTATTTTCAATTTAAGAGAGAAGACCGTCATACTAACTTATAATTCTAAGTGATATAGTGAAAAGCTGATATGAGTTGCGCATATCTATGCACGATTTAAAGTCATATCATTAAGCACTTCTACCAAACCAAAAGTAGAGGTGCTTTTTCCTATGAAATCAAAACAACTAATGAAATCTTCCACAGGTTGGTCGATAATATAGAAGAAGTAATTTTTAGCTCACCATATACATAGAGAACTATCCACAACCATCCTACACCCACACGAGGTACATTCATGAAACAAGGCATATATGAACAGCTTATCAACACCATCACCAGACAGGAGATTTCGGCGCTGGACCCGGATGTGTATAACATTGGGACCGAGAAGTTGGATGCAGAGGAAGCGCGCAAGCTGCTGTCCACGTATTTGGCGGCGGTGACCCGGCGAGCGCTCAAGATTGTACGGGAACAGACAGAAGATAAGACAGCAGTGCTGGCGCAGATCCGAACGTGTAATGAGATTATTGCTACGCTGAAAGGCACGCTTGGGGAAGAAGAATACAACGAATTGCAACTGGACGAGCAGGGGGAAGTGTTGACTCATGTGTACTCCAAACTGAACAGCATTCGTGCGGTCCGGGATACCAAAATCGTTCGTCCAGATACGCCAATCTCCCAAAGCTCTTTATTCACAGGTGCAAAGTCCGAGCCGAGTATGTTACTGGAGCTACAAAAGGAGATCGTGACCGCTGATCGGATCGACTGGTTGGTGTCATTTATCAAGTTCAGTGGGCTTCGCCTGCTGCTGGAACAGCTTCAGCAATTTACAGCGGGTGGCGGGAAGCTGCGTATTATCACAACTACATATATGGAGGCAACCGACCTAAAGGCTGGCATTTCTTAGTGTGGGATTTGCTATACTTTATATGCACTCCGTTGGCGACAAATTAATTCAAACTAAAAATCGGAAAAATGAGGTTAATACTATGCTGAAAGATGTCATCGATGTACTCTATAAAATAGGAAGTATTTTATTAGGCATGACTCTAATTATTGGAGTTATAAGACCAACATTAACTAAAGAAGAACAACTTTTTATAAGTGCTCCAGCTAAACTAGGGAGGAGTATTTTCACAAATTTTGTAGTGATAATATTTTCACTAATTTACTTTCTTCCTATAACAAAACTGGGTGGGAAAATAGAAAAAATTAATTTGTGGATAATCAATATTTTATGGAATAAGTACATGTTCTTTATCTTGCTCATATTCATAACCTTTATTCTTGCAGTTATTTTTATCCCACAAATTCATAGGTACATCATTCGTCTGAGGAGTAAACCGAATTCAAATCGTTTAGGGATATGGCCTGTTATTATCATATTGTTTGTATTTCCTTCTTTTACATATGTATTAATGAATCTTTATTTTAGTTTATTAATCAACATAATTTTATTAGAGATAAATAACAAAATGCAACTCAACTCACCTAACACTAATTGGGTACTCCTATCACTAAATAATATTAATGATTATTACAAACTAACATTATTAATTGTTGTTTTCATAATGTTTTTAAACACGATTTTATTTAAAAAATACTTTTTGTTAATCCAACGTATGGACGTTTTAGTAACCATTCTTTTAAAAGACAACACTGAATTAAATGACAGAAGAATTATAAATCATAACTTAAGTGGATATATATTTGTTGCCGATAAAGATAATAAGAATAAAATAGCTGTACCCAGAGATAGCGTAATTCAAATTAAATTCACTAGGATTGATACCTTTTTTAATCAGAGGATATATCCTTCTAAACTCAAATTGCCCAACCAGCTTGATGAAGCTGATCTTAAAAAAATATCTGATGAAGCTA
The DNA here is from genome assembly GCF_037981725.1 of Paenibacillus sp. FSL H3-0457. Lineage (NCBI taxonomy): Bacteria > Bacillati > Bacillota > Bacilli > Caryophanales > Paenibacillaceae > Paenibacillus > Paenibacillus sp. FSL H3-0457. Next base: position 1,141,847 of record NZ_CP150283.1, read on the forward strand.
AAAGATTATTACCTTGAGGACTTAAAATTATTGGAGTGATATTAAATGAGTAATCTATTTGTAGTTGGTAATAAATATTCTAGAAAGGATGTCTATAAAATTTTAGATGTTCCAGTTGAAAAGCAAGGTGGAAATTGGAATACAGGTTACACAAAATTTGAAGATGATTTTTTTATATTTGCAAATATTAACTCTGCTGGACGCACTGGGCATGATTATAATAATAAATTTATTGGAGACTATTTTCAGTGGTTCAGTAAAAATTCTCACGGAATAAACTCACCAACATTAAAATCTATATTAAATCCTAAAGGGGAAATATATATTTTTACTAGAGATAATAGTAAAGAGTTAATGTTTACTTATCATGGGCTTGGGGAAGTAAAACTGATTGAGAATTCTCATCCTGTTAGAATATTATGGTCGTTTAAAGATCATGAAAATCGAACTACTCACCCAACAGAAGAAAATGAATTGTTAGAAGAGTATTATGAAGGAACTAGCAAGAGAAGAATTGTAAATACTTATGAGCGTAATCCCGAGGCTCGGCAAAAGTGTATTGATCATTATGGATTAAGTTGTACCGTCTGTAACTTTAGTTTTGAAAATAAATACGGGGTTCTTGGTAAAGAGTATATTCAGGTACATCATTTAGTTGAACTAAATCAAATAGGAAAGAAATATGCAGTTGATCCTATCAAAGATTTAAGACCTGTCTGTCCTAATTGTCATGCCATGCTCCATCGTAAGAAACCTGCTTATTCAATAGAAGAATTGAAAGATGTAATGTTACATTTGAATAGTTAAGTTTAGTTAATTTATATCTTTTCCAAAATAAGAAGAATTTCGTTGGTACAGTTTTAAATGTATTTACGATTACCTTGGATACAAAAAGCTTGTAGTACACAAGCTTAAAAGTGTAAACTTAAGAGCGAACATTAGTTTGTAAATTTATTAAAAATTGATCCAAGGTAGGGTAAATATAATGAGTAAAGCACCAGTGATTTTTTCATTTTTTTCAGGAGCGGGTTTTTTAGATCTTGGTTTTGAAAAGAGTGGTTATAATATTGCGTTTGTGAACGAATATCATCGTCCTTTTCTTGAAACATATATGTACTCTCGTCAGGTAATGGGTATTCCAGAGCCAAGGTATGGTTATCATTTGTGTGATATAACTGAATTTGAGGATGAGGATAAGAGCAATAACCTTTCTGTATTAATAGAAGAGACAAAAAACGAAGATAACATAGTGGGATTTATCGGGGGCCCTCCATGTCCGGATTTCTCTGTTGGGGGTAAGAACAAAGGACACGAAGGAGAGAATGGTAAATTATCAGCAACATATATTGATCTAATTTGTAAACAATCACCGGACTTCTTCTTATTTGAAAATGTAAAGGGATTATGGAGAACTAAAAAGCACAGAGCATTCTATGACCTGATGAAAGAAAGACTCCAGAGTAATGACTATGTAATGACAGAACGTTTGATTAATTCGATAGAGTATGGTGCGCCTCAACAAAGAGAGAGAATAATTCTAATTGGATTTAAAAAGAACGTGTTAGAAAATTTAGGGATTCAAATTGATTCAAGCAATACTCTTAGTGATATTTTCCCTTGGGAAAAACACTTAAAATATCGGATGAAAGACATTAATGAAATAACTTGGTCTGGGATGGAGACATTTGAAGAAAATAATGAGAGAATTAGACCAAAAAAAATTATTGAGGAATTAACTGTTAATTATTGGTTTGAGAAAAATGAGGTGGAGTCTCATCCTAATGCAAATCAATATTTCACTCCTAGAGCAGGCCTGGCTAAGTTTCTGGTAATTCCAGAAGGGGATGACTCTAAGAAATCATATAAACGTTTGCATCGCTGGAGACCTTCCCCAACAGTAGCTTATGGAAATAATGAAGTACATCTTCATCCATATAAAGCGCGGCGTTTATCAGTTGCTGAAGCACTGGCACTACAAAGTTTACCAAAAGAATATGAATTGCCTCAAGAAATCACTTTATCTAATGCGTTCAAAACAGTGGGGAATGGAGTACCTTATTTAGCATCAAAAGGAATTGCGGAAACTATACTAGACTTTTTGAAGGTGAATAATAATGGAGAAACTAACAGCTGCTAATCTTGTACACCAAATCGGGTTGTTGCCCAATAATAAAGTATTTAACTACATTCATTCTAAAACCTCTACACAAATTAAAGTTGTTAATATAGTAAAACCAGAAGGGCCAATTTCCTTTCAAAGAATACGTCCCAATAAGGGTGAGACATGGCAGGATGCAAAGATAGAATCAATATCAGCTCAAATGATATGGAGACTAGCTAACGCATTTATACCGGATCATCCAATTAATGTTGATAGAATATTCGGAGGAAGTTATAATACTCGTTCTGCTTTAGAAGCGTTACTGGCTCATACACCGCAATTTTATTATTGTTACCCAGGAAGAATTGAGAGCATTAGTTCAAACAATAAAATAAAACGAGGTCATAAACATATTATTTGGTGTCCCAATAATCCCCATGCTCCTAACGCCTTGGTTGAGGCGAAAGTAGACATGGTTATATCGGAAGTACCTTTTACTGATATAGTTTATGATTCACTAGTTTTACCTGACGAGATGAATAAACCTGAATTAGATATTGAGATGAAACGGAGACATAGCCAGATACAAATAGCTCTTATTGAAATAGGCCAACATTTAGGATTTAAAACATGGGTTGCCCAAAATGATAAAGGGATAGTTTATAAAAATCAAAAAATAGGAGAGATGGACGGAGTCATAGCTTCTTTAAGTAAAGAACAAAATTTTATGGCGCCGTACTTCAGTGCTCAAAAAGCGGCACATTTAATTGATTGTATTTGGTTCAAGAACGGAAGGTTAATGCCAGCTGTGATGGAAGTTGAGCATAGCACGGGTGTAACAAGTGGATTGACTCGGATGAAGGGGTTTCAAGATGCATTACATGAAGTGTTGCCACCATTCCCTACCAGATATGTTATTGTTGCAGCAGATGAAGAGAGAGAAAAAGTTTTTAGAGAAGCCTCGCGGCCACAGTTCATTGATTTAAATGCAAGATTTTTTCCTTATAGTGCTGTTGAGGAAATGTATGCGTTATTTAAAAGGCGTAAGATAAAAGGAATTACAGAAGAATTTTTGGATAGCTATATGGAGCCAATTTTAGCGTAATTCTATATGTAATTATAAGAATAGATAGGTCAAAAGCAAAGTGGCAAGAGTGCTGCTTTGCTTTTTTATTTCTAGATATCTTCTTTTTACTTATGTGATTTCATGCAGACATAGAAGAGAGGGATATTGTCTTCAGTAAAACTAGGAAAAAAGTCTCACTTTTAAATCTATCAAAGGAGGGGATTGCAGATGTACGTCGAATATTTGGTTTCATGATATACGGAAGGCGCTCTTTTTTAATTAAAACAAATTAGAGAATTAGTAATATCTATTACTATATTTAGATGATATCCCTTTTAGGGAGGGAGTTGAAAGGAAGTTGTTTAAATGGGACTAAATTTACATTATAAAGATCACATCAACTGGGTTCCTATTCCAGATTGGTCTAGGTTTTTTATTAAGCTTGGAGAACTACTTGCTAAAAGATGTAACGAAAATAAAAGATGGACAGTTGCTCTGGCTTTGCCTACAACTGGTTATGTAGCGCCTTTTATTGGTGTAGGAATTTTAACTTCAATTGTCTCAAAGAGTTCATCGGACGAATTATTGGAAGCACATTTTCAAATGTTAGCATCGCTTGAAAGATACACTTTTGTCTGGTACAGAAAAAATAAACGATTATTGAAAGCAAATTTTTTAGGGGTTGTGGATTTTGAGGGAGAACAAAGGCTACTCATACAAACACAATCAACGAAAGCGGGAGGTTTAACAGAATACATATCAAAAAAAGATGCTCTAGATATACAGATAAACGAAAATAAAAGTTCAAGATTACCTAAAAATCAATTGGGAAGGACTGTTATTACTGAATTCCCTCTGGCCGATACTGTATTTGGATTGCATTCCCGAGAGTTATTAAAGCGATCAGAAACTAAATTGTGTTTTGTTGGGAGAAGAGAACAGCTCGAGAGTGAAATTACAAAGACTATAATTGCCACACCCCAAGATAATCAATATCTAAAGGGAACACTAAATGAATTATTGCGTATTAGGCAATTTCAACATACAGTGGATTCATACCAATCACAGTTTCTTTCCTCACAAGCGAGAAAAAATGAAAATGAACTATGTCTGAGCGATGGCTCCATAGTAATATATTCTGGATCAAATGGTTATCTGAATTGGAAAGAAGACTTCTTATCTTTAAATTCAGTGGTAATACTCGACAGATCAGAGCCCCAATTTGAGCATGCAATTGAAGAAATCAATAACCGATACATTGAAGTTAATCGAATGACGACTTCTAACTTGGATCTTGGGGTAGTACCCGCAGGGATCGAGTTATTATTTTGGGAGGAGGTGAGGGGGTGAATTCCTTAACTAATGTGAACAAATTATTTGAAATGACAAATAATTATTATTTGCGTTTTAATGAAATATCATCGAAACCCCTTGCAGAGTACGCTCTATCTTTAAAAGTACTTGAATATAAAGTTCACAATCTAGATGAAAGCGATATTTTACTACTCGATTTATTAACTCTTTTAAGAAAGTTTAGATTTATACTGTCAGCTAGTCCGCTCCCATTTTCCTCTCATAAGGAGATAATTAATGGGAGAGAGTTAACAAGATTATCAATTCAATGTAAGTTAATGTATCCGAGTTTAAAGTATGATATTGATACGGTTATGGACAATTATAGGGTATTACATAACTCCTCAGAGAAACCTGTACTAGAGTATCTGAGAAGTAACTTCAATGATAAAATTGCTACAGGTTTGGTTATAAAGACTGCAAGCGACTTGAACGCTATAGAAGAAGTACTAAAACGCACTTTTATTACTCACAATACCTTTACTATAGTTACACCTTCAAAGTTAAAAAAAGATAATTTTTACAATAGATTGATAATTCTAGGACCAACATATTGGTATCCAGATTTTGTGTTTAATTGCCCCAGATCCCAAACTATTGAAATCATATCTTATGATTGGCAATTGTTTCGTGCTCCTAAAATGCAATATTTCATTGAGTCGGAGTCGAAAATTTCAACTTTGAATCATGGCTGTGATATTTTCGTTAATAAACGAAATGAATCTCCATTAACAGAGATAATTGAAGTTAATGACCAAATAGTAGATTACAAAAAAGTGGAAAAGACCCTATCTGCAAGGTTAAAACATACAACATCGGATTCTGTTAAGGCGAAGTTAGTTGGTTTGACTGATATGAAAGGTATATTTTTTGAGGATCATTCAATTAAGAACATATGGACTATATCATTGCAATCGGAGGAACAGGTAACTAAGTGTTCTATTAATAAATTGGATACTGACAGTTACTTGCTAATTCGTACTGGCACTGGCCGAGATATTATACAAATAAAAGCCGATGAGTATCTAGGTAAGCGGGCAGCAAAAATACGTCATCGTCATTCTATTTGGAAGAAAAGATTACACAATTATACTACAAAATACGCTGCCGAAAGAATTTGTAGATACCTTCGGCGTCATGGAGGAATTCGTGCAAATGAAGTTAACCTTCGTAATTGGATTTCAAATGATTACATCAAACCACGGGAGTATAAGGATTTTTTGGCAATAATGAAGCTAGTAAAACTTGAAGAGCATGCAGAGAAATTGTGGAAGGAAGCAGATGAATTATTTCGTGCACACCAACGGGCGGGAACAGTGATTCGAAATCTTATAATACAAGAAATTAATAAATCGAATCTTGGTAAATTGGAAATAGAACAAAAAATGACTTTTGGTTTACCTGATGCAGAAAATGCAACTTTTACAGCTTATAAAATTGAATACGTAAGCCAAGTTGTATATCAGGTACAACCCCAGCAGTTAAGGAATTTAATTGATCTATATCATCTAGGGGGGCTTTGAATGAATAAATCACTATATGTTAATTTGAAAAACAGAGATATGCTTTATGATAATTTAATGAAAGAATTCATTGGTCCTTCCGTAGCTGATAAAAGTATTACACTGAATACTGATAAGGTTGTCATATTTGATAAAGCTGATGAATTGTACAAGCCGTACAAGGATCAAAAAACTGGTGAAGAGATTTTACAGCAATCTCCAACACGGCGATATGGAGCGGCTGTTTTGTATCCCCTACGTAGTAGAAAGGAAGAAATTTTAGAACAAATTAAAAATAATGATTTAGAACAAGAAGAAAAACTAGTGTTCCAAGAGGCGGCAAATGATTTAGAGACGATTGATAACCGTAATGCTACTGATGAAGAAGATACAGAACTTGATATGGATTCAGCAAATGCTTACCACCAGAGCAGTATGGCCGTTAGTTTTAAAGCAGATTTACCACATGGCAGTGAAATAGTTATTAATGTAGTTGGGGGAAGATACCATCCTTTATCTATTAAGTTAAAAGGAGAAACAGAGGGGAAAACAAGCAGGTGGTGGGTCCGTGTTCCAGTATATTTTGTAGTGAAAGTGCGAGCGGAGAAACTTTTAGGTACACAAGACATACTAGAGCATGGAAATATCACAGATGCAATGAATATTGAGGGGCTGGATATTCAAACGGATATATTATCCCGCCCGTTTAAAGATACTGAGCGGCTTGTTACTGTAAGTCTGATAAACCGAACTGAAGTTGTCAGGCATATTCCCTTAGATAGCTCTTGTCTTTTTCAGGTTTCTTTTAAAGTTCAAGTTGTAACGTCTGATCAAAGACCATCAATTTTGCCTTATCCAGAGATGGCAAATCTAGATATTCTGGATGAAGAAGAGCTTTCCATTGCCTTATTATACCGCAAGACGAAAACATATGCTGTAGGTCATGGTTGTGCCGCTGATTGGGGGGATGCAATATCCGACAAAGTCGATTTTGTACAAACAAGCTTTTTGCCGTTTTATGAAACTAAAAGTATGACACCGGATATAAAAAGAGACGACGGTACAGATATTGTAGTATCTATGAGCGATTTAGCAGGCTTAAATCCAAATCACGACGGTATAGAGCAATTAGAGGAAATTGTTCAACTTTATGAAAAATGGATCAGGAACCGCTGGAGAGTTGCTGAAAGGCTTGATTCTAAGTTATTTTTCGCGGCTGAAAGGAATCTTCAAGAATGTGATAAATGTGTAAAGCGAATGAAGCGGGGGCTTGAATATCTAAAAAATCCGGATGTATCACGTGCCTTCCAGTTAGCCAATCAAGCTATGCTTTTACAACAGGTGACAGGTGGATCCCACCGTTCAGCTGAGGTTTTTGATGAAACAATTCGATTTTCGTCTCCTTACTTGTCGCCCGATTTGACTGTGCTGCCGAATAATAAGGGAAATTGGCGTGCTTTTCAGATCGCATTTATCTTGATGGCTATGGAATCAACAGCAGAATCAGATTCACCTGAGCGTGAAGCTGTTGAATTGATTTTCTTTCCTACTGGCGGTGGCAAAACAGAAGCTTACTTGGGGCTATCTTCATTTTCTATATTTATGCGAAGGTTGAAAAATAAAACAGATGCAGGAGTACACGTACTTATGCGTTACACGTTGCGTTTGCTTACAGCTGATCAATTTCAGAGAGCCTCCAGGTTAATTTGCTCAATGGAATATATACGGCGTCAGAATGAAAAAGAATTAGGAAATGATGAATTTTCAATTGGCATCTGGCTAGGAGGGGATACAACCCCAAACAACCATACCATTGCAAAAAGTCAATTGACTGAATTGAGAAGCGGTAAGAGCAATGTAAACCCGTTTTTGATTAATACTTGTCCTTGGTGCGGCGCTAAAATGGGAAAACTCCCATCGAACCAAGTTACGTCTGCGACTGCTAAAGGAAAAAAACGGGGCACAAAAAATAAAAAACAAGCACAATCCAATTTCAGTGTACATGGTTATAGGAACGCAGATGGTAAGGTTATTATTCATTGTACTGATAATGCATGCCCCTTCAGTGAAAGATTACCTGTTTATGTAGTAGATGATGACATTTATGAGAAACGTCCTACCTTTATTATCGGCACAATTGATAAGTTTGCTCAACTTGCGTGGAATCCCCTACCACGTTCTATTTTTGGTATCGGAAAAGATGGGACCCGAGTTACTTCTCCACCAGGCTTGATTATCCAGGATGAGTTACATCTTATTTCTGGTCCATTGGGTTCTATGTCTGGAATTTTCGAAGTTCTTATAGAAGAATTGTGTACAGATTATCGAGGCGGTAAGAGGGTGAAACCTAAGATTATTTGTTCTACCGCTACAATCCGAAGGTATCAAAAGCAGATTATGGACATATATGACCGTGCGGATGTGGCTTTATTCCCAGCGCCGGGATTAGATGCAGATGATTCATTTTTCGCAACATACGCCCGTGACAAAAATGGGGATTTAATGCCGGGAAGAAAATATGTCGGGCTGAATGCTCCTGGTCTTGGATCTATGCAAACATTACAGGTGCGTTCATTAACTTCTCTACTTCAGGCTCCAGCGGAAATGAATGAACATGAAAGAGATCCGTGGTGGACTCTGCTTATCTTTTTTAACAGTTTGAGGGAACTGGGTACAACAGCAACGTTGCTTCAATCTGACATACCTAACCACCTTAAAGTTATAAAAAACAGGGAGAACATAGATTACAAAGAGCTGCGTCGTTTATATAAGATTAAGGAACTTACCTCCCGCTTATCAAGCGACGAAGTAGCTTCCGCGATAAGTGAATTGAAGACAGAAATAGGATCCGGCACAGTAACTGACGTTTGCCTAGCCTCAAATATTATTGAGGTCGGTGTAGATATTGATCGCCTTTCTCTTATTGCTGTTGTAGGCCAGCCTAAGACTACAGCACAATACATTCAGGTCACAGGACGTGTAGGAAGACGCTGGTATGAAAGACCAGGACTTGTTGTCACTTTGTATAGTGCATCGAAACCAAGAGATCGCTCTCATTTTGAAAAATTCCGAAGTTACCATGAAAGATTATATGCTCAAGTGGAACCAACAAGCGTCACTCCTTTTTCACCCGCGGTAGTAGATCGGATGCTACACGCGGTTATGGTAGGTTATGTGCGTCAATTTGCTCATATGGATGAGGTGGATTCACCATCACCTTTACCCGAAGAACTATTGATGTACTTAAGAGAGATTATAAGTAACCGGGTAAAATCAATAGATGAGGAAGAATTGTGGAATATTCAGAAGGTTTTTGACCGCCGTATCTCTCAATGGAAAAAATTAAACCCATCCGAATGGTCAAAAAAGAAAAGTGCTGATGATTATCCGTTGCTTTATTTCGCTGGTTCCTATGTGGACTCAACAACAAGAAGAATGTCCTGGGCTACACCGAATTCCATGAGAAACGTGGATTCGCAATGTCTGGGAGAAATCAGCACACTTTATGTGCTTCAAGATATGGAGGAGTTGGAATCATGAAGTACCCGATTCGCAGGGCGCAGCTAATTTCCCCCTTTGGTACAGGAGCCATGTCTATTTCTAAAAATGGTACATCGGCTGTGTGCAGCGGACTGGATCATTGGTTTAAAAATCGGCATGGCAATATGGATTCTACCGATTTGTCCCAATATAAAATAAAAGAGTGGCGTTTGGAACGAATGTTGGGAGTGAGTCATTTTCGGCTCCCGCCCGACTTTAGGACAAAAGGCAACGATGATAATGACATGAATAGGTTTTTAACAGTCCCATTTCTTCGCTTTCCTAAATGGCACTACTGTTCATTTTGTGGCCAAATGCAAGAGCTGGAATATCACCAAAAAAACAAGGAATTATGTAAAGGGTGTGAACAAAAAGGTTATAAAAACTTCATTTTCCAAGTACCTTTCGTTGCAATGTGCGAAAAAGGGCATTTACAAGATTTCCCTTGGCGGGAGTGGGTCCATAAAGAAAAAAATACATCCTGCAAAAAAACAATGTATCTGATGAGCACAGGAGGAGAAGCACTTACATCCATGCAAGTAAAATGTGAGTGCGGGGTTAAACCGAGAATGCTTCATAGCATAACTTCTGTAGATGAGGATGGAAAAACGGAACTAAGTAGATCACTGTGCGACGATGGTTCGGAATTCTTTTGTCAAGGTAAACGGCCATGGCTCGGTACTGATGAAGGGGAAGAGTGTGGATGCCATTTACGTGCTACATTGAGAAGCGCATCAAATGTTTACTTTGCTCAAGTACGTAGTGCCATTTATATTCCTGGGAACAGTAATAAACAAATTGTAGACCTATTGTCTTTTTTTGAACAATCTCAAGTTTTAAGAATCATAAATCTAGCCAATCGAGCAAATTTGAGTTTAGATGAAACAGTTAAGGAATTAAAAGAACATTTCCTATTAGAATTAAACCAATATTCTGATTCTGATATCCGGCGTGCATTGCTTGCTATGGAAGCACGGGATGCCAACAAAGATGATGATGAGGAACAGCCTCTTGATATGGAAGCGCTACTGAGGGAAGAGGAGTACGAGGTACTAAATGGGGAAATAAATCAGGAAGATTTGAAAATTAATCCTGTATCTCTAGATATATATAAAAGTGATATATTTGATGTATCCAGGTATTTTTCTAATATTCATTTAGTAGAAAAATTAAAAGAAACCCGAGTTTTAGCAGGATTCAACCGTGTATTTAATGACCAGAGTACCGATATAGAGGTTATGAAATCAATGCTGTGGCGCAATCAGCCGAATGATTTAACTGAGGATTGGCTTCCAGCATATGTGGTGTATGGTGAAGGGATTTTCTTTAATTTCAATGAAGGGGTTGTTAGAGAGTGGGAGCAAAAAATACAAGTAACAGATAGGACTCAGCCCCTGATTTTAAGATATCGGAATTTAGTAACCAATCGCCGTACTAGAGAGAAAAAGATAACTCCGCGGTTTATCATGGCCCATACCTTTGCACATTTACTTATAAACCAGCTCGTCTTCGAGTGCGGGTACAGCTCTTCCTCGCTAAGGGAAAGATTATATGTCTCCGATAATGCATCAAATCCGATGTGCGGTGTTCTTATTTATACTGCTGCGGGTGATTCAGATGGAACCATGGGAGGGCTGGTTCGGATGGGTAAGCCTGGTTATCTTGAAGCTGTTATCCAAAAAGCCTTTAATAATGCGGGGTGGTGCTCTGCTGATCCAGTTTGTACGGAAATAGGGTTGCAAGGGCCAAACTCCTGTAATTTAGCTGCGTGTCATAGCTGCTCGTTAATACCGGAAACAGCTTGTGAAGAGTTTAACCATTTTTTAGATAGAGGACTTGTTGTTCCATTGCATGGTGTAGATCCTCTTACCTCCCTCTTCAATTAGTCCAGAATCTAATTTACTATCTGGTTGAATGTATTCTGCTTTAATCCTAGAATTGTAAATTTGTTCTGTTTTAATACCTATACTTGGAGTAGGCTATTAAGAAATCAAAAAGGTAACTTCTTATCACCATTAAACTGGTACCCTCAGCCCAAACACCTTTTTTCAAAGTGTCTAGTCTTTGGGTACCAGTTTAATGAAAAGTACTTTGCTTTTATCGTTAGTCTTCTTTTGATTCATTCAGCAACTCTCTTAGAATGTTTCTAGATAAACGGATTTTATTTGGAGAAGCTTCTCTCAGCATATCCACTATTTCTTGGATCGTGATGTCCGTGTCGGTAAACTCAATTTCATCACTTACATAAGCAAAAAGTTGAGAAACATTAACCTCCAGTGCTTCTGCAATTTTACCAAGATTAACTAAAGACACATTTTTTTCTCCGCGTTCAACTTGGCCAATGTATGTAAAATGGAATCCACCTTTTTCTCCAAGTGCCTCCTGAGATAATCCTTTCTCTTTCCTTAAAACTTTAATTCGTGCACCGACTAATTTTAAAATTTTTCTATCATCCACACTATGCACCCCCTCTATGTAAAAGTGTAGACAAGATTTTGGGGGCTAAACATGAGTATATAAATCGTATAATTTAATTAAGTTATATCTTTGAGTATGTATTTAATGTATAATACTGGTATTAACTCTTTGGAGGGATGACAATGGCAAGAAATTGGTCCATAACCGGAGCACATTGTAATCACCAAGTAGATTTTACCCCACGTTTGCAAGACCATGATATCACCATACAACCTAGGTCCAAACATACTCCTGCTTACCACAAGCTACATACTACAATCATGGAATATCACCAACTTGCTAAGTATCATCTCAAACTTGCCGCCATCATGCGTAATCATAATCAGTTCAAAGCCTGCCTGATTCTCTGCGATTGGGCTCTAGCCTCCATGATTAAGGCGCTTTATATCCATAAGTATCATTCAGTTCATCCATCCAAAGAACTCAACATGAATGAAATCTTGCCTCTAGTGCATACGGACACTGAACCCGGATTGGATATCGCTTTGTTCATCGGCACGATGCAACATATGTCATCTTTAGAGGAACGCCCAGAGGATCAATATTTAGACCTTGATAACATCGAAAAGCTTCATCAACGAACGGAAGACATATTAGAGGAGTTAGCCACTCGATTGAATGATAATTCCACAAAGTTTTCCTGATATAAGGCATGCCATGATGATCTGGAGGTTCCTTTCACAGGAATGGGACTGGAGGATTATAAGTACTGAAAGGTACTCATTTGAAGAAAGGGAAAATCAGGATAATAGGTGGATGTATTTGCAACAAACTTCTGCTAACATGGTAAAATCCTATTTCAAACGCGGAGAATGATATGAGTACAATTAAAGTAACACCAGAGCAACTGTTGCATGTATCTAAACAGATTGAGCAGGGCAGGCAGCAGTTGGAAGGTATACGTAATGACCTGACTGCAAGGATCGGATTCATCCAGTCTCAGTGGGCGGGAGCAACGCAGGAACGATTTTTCTGTGATTTTCATCATTCACGTCCTGTACTAGATCGAGTACTGGAAAGTATGGTGAAGTCCTCTCAGGATCTAATGGCGATTGCCGAGAGATTCGAACAAGCGGATCAGGAACAGGTGAGCTTGGGAGCCGTTGCTGGAGAGATTGCTGCCCATACAATGATGAACCATAATACAGGTAACCCAGAAGAGCAACGACGAATGGTATATAACCCTTTGTTTGGAGTTAACATGCCTGCCAGTGAAGCAGAGGATGGGATGCCGGGGCAAAAGGAGTTTGTTAAGTATTGGGAACAGGGTGGTACCTATGAAGAAATGAGAGCTGGACCGAAGCAACCGGAGTCTGGTGGTGGGGATATATATGATGAACAGATTAGTGCGTTTAAGGAAGGTCGTCATCCCATAACTGGAGAATCCATACCAGCATGGCAAGCAGCAGTTTCTATAGGAGGTTTACAGACTGCTAAGCTCGTGTTGGCTTTTACAGGAACGTATAATAAGGGGTATAAGGTTCCGAAAGAAGGATTAGGATTCCCAAAAGGTTTGATCGGTGGAAGAATTACAGTAAGCAATGAAAGAATTAACCATGCTTCACTTGGAGATTTTAATTCTAAAAATAGATTGATCAATGGTGGTCACGGTCAAGATAATATTAATTACTTACTTAAAAATAAGATCGCCTTTAACATTACTAAAGAATATGAAAACGGTGTACGAGTTGGTAATATACCTAATCACAAAAATAAAGCAAAGCGAAGTGGAGAGGGCCAAGCATGGTTCCCTAAGGAATGGACATCGGAAGATATCAAAAAGTCAGGTGAGCATGTAGCAAATCTGCCTGAGAATAGAGTTAAGGGTGACGGTGAATGGATGTTTGGAAACTATAATAACGTTAGAGTAGGAGTGATCAAGAACGATGGACAGATCGGAACGATTACTCCAGATAACTCAAGACAACCGTGAGGAGAGTAAAACTTGGTAGACTACAGTGAAAAAGTTATCTCATTAGTAAAGAAGAGAAAAGATTTACACCCCGACGATCCAGCTATTCAAACGATATGGAATGAGATGGTAGACATTCTAAAAGAGAATGAGCAGAGCGCCATATCATTTCTAAATCAATGCGGAGAAGAAAATTTATATTGGCTGAGTGAGATATTTGAAGATCTATCTTCTGAATTCCAAAGTCGAGCATTTATAGATTGTCTTCTTCAATTGCAAAAGAAGTATCCAGATTTGGATATGGAGCAAGACATAGAATATGCGATCCAATCAATGGATGATTAATAATAAGATCATTGAAAGTAATCAGGAAAACATAGTTTTCAACAAATGAATAAACGGACTCTCAAGTGGGTGGCATGATGTCAAAAAGTATTTATATGAAGATCAAAGAAGAGGTGCTTGCACCGGAACTTATGGCGTATACCTTGGCCAAATTAGGTTCGTATGAATGGAATAGAACAGAGATGTATAATCCGAATCGGATATATGAGAAACCTGCGGGTTTTTATTTTAGATTCCATAACGCTGATCAGCTTTACGAGCAATTAAAGCATTGTATTCAGCACTTTAAGGGCAACCTTGAGTGGACGATTTATGTAAGTCCTGTAACCAGAAATCAAAATTATGTCATTGAGCCAGCGGATGTGCACCATGCTAAACAAACTGAGGCATACCAGGTGAATTTGGAACTCGAGGAAGTGCTTCAAGATTCATATAAAGAAATCTGTGAGCAAGCGCTTCAAGACATCCCATTGTTATGTAACCATATTGAGCAATGGTTTGGGTTGGAACATAAGCAACTACATCCACCTACAATACCGAATTAATGTGATATGAAGAATTACCTGATGTAAGAGGGTTTGTACTGTGGAAAGTTTAGAAATGATTTTGATTGATTTTAACAAAAATAATCTAGATCGATTCATTAAGAATGAATTGAACATTCAGGTGGATCGGATCAAAAGTTCTCACTTTTATGATAACCGTAGTGAAAACGATATTGAATTTCAGCAAATAGAGAGCCTTGAAGAGATTCTTTCTCCTAAGGGAACGGGGAATATATTATTGTCTCAGCTTAACCTGGGTCATACCTATAACGACGTGATGATTGTATTCTCATTCGATGAGGAATCTGGAGATATCGTTATGAATTTTCCTGAAGAGGAGTTGTTCAGCGGAGAAAATTCAGAGACAACGTTAAATGCTCAGAAGTTAATAGAGTATATTCTTGATATTAAGAAGAAGTATGCAATTGAAAAAGTTAGAATCGGTTATGAACCAGCTATGGATGATGACACTTGCTTGGTCGAGATTGATAAAGAAATGATGGATACGAATGTTATTGTCTCAAAACTGTTGGCTTAGAATCCTTCTGAACCAGAGTTTGATGCAAAATAATTAGACATTAATAATGGCAGAAAGCCCATTTCAACTCGAATACGAGTAGTCATGGGCTATTTTTAACTCCTCATTCCATCCCAACCACTTTACAAAATCAATCGATCCCTCTCCATAGCAAATGGTATAATGGCAAGAAGGGAGATTCTGGCACGAAGGCTCGAAAACTTCAACAGCAGAAAGGATGTTATACCACATGCCTACATACAACAAATTGGTGCGGGACAAGATTCCGCATATTATCACATCCAGTGGCAAGGAATGCCGCACACGTATTCTGGACCCGGAGGAGTATAAGCAAGAGTTAAGAACGAAGTTGCAAGAAGAATCGGATGAGTACGTAAATGCAGCGAGTGATCAGGAAGCATTGGAAGAACTAGCCGACATGCTGGAGGTCATCCGGGCACTGGCGGAGGTGCACGGTGTGAATGCAGCTCAGCTGGATAAGCTTCGGGCAGACAAAGCCGAGGAGCGCGGTGGATTCCAGGAACGGGTGTATCTGATCGATGTCGACGAAGCTTAACGTAAAACTCATTACAGATAACTTGGCAGACGAACTGATTGCCCGGATGCAGCATGCATCCGGGATTTATATTATGACGTCCTTTATTATGCAGTCCGGGGTGAAACTGCTGGCCCCGCACTTAAAGCGGGCGGCGGAGCGTGGGGCCGAGGTGCGGATGCTCGCGGGAGATTATCTGTACATAACACAGCCAGAAGGATTGCGGGCGCTGTGTGAGGTTGATCCCCGAATTGAGACACGGCTGTGGCGAAGTATGGGCACTTCTTTTCACCCGAAAGCGTATCTGTTCGATCATGACAACGGTGAAGGATTGTTGATCGTCGGTTCATCGAACTTTTCGTTCACTGCGCTGAGGACGGGATATGAATGGAATCTGGCGATGAATGCGGAGGCGGAGCCGTATACGTTCCAGTCGGCTTTGGATAAGTTCATGCAGAGCTTCTACCACGAGACAACCTTGCCGGTGAACCCGGATTCGATTGCTCTGTATGAGGAAGAGTACCGAAAGTATCACCAGAAGAACCCGGAGATGATCCAGCGGATCACGGAGATGGAAGAAGCGGATTTTGGCACAGGTCTACCTGAGGACAAAGAGGAAGAAGCCGCCGAGTTGTCGCTTGCCCCGATTCAGCCGCGCTTTGCGCAGTTGGATGCGCTCGAAGCACTCCATGGCACGATGGAGGAACAGTACGACAAAGCGATGGTCGTCATGGCGACCGGGCTTGGTAAAACATATCTGGCGGGTTTCTTCGCGGAGCGGTTCAAGCGAGTGTTGTTTGTGGCGCATCGGGAAGAGATTTTGTTCCAGGCGAAAAAATCTTTTCAACGGATCATGCCCGGGCGCAGTCATGGGATATATAACGGACAGTACAAGGATGGAACCGCGGATTGTGTGTATGCTTCAATCTTTACGCTGAGTATGCAGAAGCATCGGGATGGATTTGCGGTGGATGCCTTTGATCTGATCGTGGTGGATGAGTTCCATCATGCGGCGGCGAAGACGTACATGTTGGTGATTGAGCATTTTCAGCCTAAGTTCCTTCTGGGCATCACGGCTACCCCGGATCGGCTGGATGGCAAGGATGTGTATGCGCTCTGTGACGGGAATGTGGCTTACCAGATGCACTTTATTGAAGCGATCCGGAGGGGGTGGTTGGCTCCATTTCAATATTACGGAGTATTCGACGATACGGACTATTCGCAGATCCGTTGGATCGGGACGAAGTATGATGAAGAACAGCTTATGGCTGTTCAGTTGCAAGAGGAGCATGTGGAGACCATTTATGAAGCCTGGCGGCGGCACAAGCAGACTAGAACGATTGGCTTTTGCTCCTCGATCCGGCAGGCGGACTATTTGGCTGCGTATTTTCGCAGTCAGGGGGTGAAGGTGCTCAGTCTACATTCGCGCACATCGGACATGTCCCGGGAGGAAGCCATTCGCCAGCTTGATGCGGGTGAACTGGAGATTGTGTTGACGGTGGATCTGTTCAATGAAGGAACGGATATACCACGTGTAGACACGCTTCTCTTTGTGCGTCCAACGGAGTCACTCACCGTGTTCACCCAGCAGGTAGGGCGCGGCCTACGGCTGGCGGAAGGCAAATCACATTGTGTCATCATCGACCTGATCGGGAACTACCGAAATGCGGATGTGAAACTGAGTCTGCTGGATGTGCGTGGGGAGCTGGAAGGAACCGCGAAAGATCGGGATTCGGCTGTGCCGGAAGTTCCGGCTAACTGTGGAATTCATCTGGAGACGAAGGTGGTGAACCTGCTTCAGGAGCTAAGCCGCAAACGTCTGCCCCGTCGTGAGAAGTTGCATCAGGATTTTCTGGATGTGAAACGAGAGTTGGGGCGTATTCCGACGTATCTGGAGCTGCATCTGATGGGACGTTCGAAGAGTATCGGGTACCGGAACGAATTTGGCTCCTATGTTGGATTTCTCTATTGGGCGGAGTTGCTGTCCCCGACTGAGGGAGCGGTGTACGTCCGGCATGAGGCGTGGCTGCGTGATGTAGAGAAGACACTCATGAACAAAAGCTACAAAATGATCGTGCTGCTGTACATGCTGGAGCGAGGCGAAGCCCACTGGATGGACCCGATCACGCCGGAGGAGATGGCAAGCTTTTTCCATACGTATTTGACGGAGAAGGAATACCGGAAACGGAAAGACTTTTCGGATAAGGACAAGCTAGCGCTCTGGGAATGGAATGAGAAGACGGCAACGCGGATTGAGAAACTGATTATCAACATGCCGATGTCTATGTGGAGCGGGGCGAAGGGTAGCCTGACAAGATTCGAGGATGGCGTGTTCTCGCTGAATGTGCTGGTGGAGAATGCGAATGAACGGGCGCTGCTGTATCGCTGGACGAAGGAGATTTGTCTGTATCGGTTGCATGCGTATTTTGAGCGGGGAACAGGTAAGTAGAGAAGAAGCTCTTATACAGTCAGTCAAATTGGAATTTTACTTGGCAAATAAAAATTTACCAAGAAGAGAAAGCAAAAAGCGTACCAGTGGAATAGCGGTACGCTTTTTGCTTTCTTGAAATTAGCCTTTTGTAGTTCACTTATATTATTCGAATAGGGGAACAGTCTAATAATTGTAGAGAGATCGAACAACAAATATATCAATATAAAAGATAAAATATTATTAATTTTATAAAGAGGGTTTTACTATAATTTATTGAATAATATATAATATATGGAAGTGTTATCGTCATAAGGAGGTGAACTATTTAGACCTATTTTTTATTAAAAAGTAGATTGTGCCAGAAACTAGTCCAGCTAAGATAAGAAGGCTAACAACGAGAATAAGTATATTATTCCACACAATGTGCATTGTCGAAACCCCTTTCATAATAATTTTTAGGAGGTATTAGAAGTGAAGAAGATCAGTATGTTATTGACATTATTCTTGGTTTCAATATCCATTTCCGTTCTTTTTACTAATTCAGCCCACGCCAGTACAGGTGAGGAAGATACAGCCTTAAAAATACAAAATATACTAGATAAGTATGAAGTGAACGAACCATTTTCTGACGAAGATACACAATATTTAAAAGAAAACTCAGCTTTAAACAATAATATAACATATATTCAAAATAAAGGGGACGTATCAGTCTTTTCGGTCTCAAAGAAATTTTTCACAGGTAACAATAAAACATTAGCTTTAACTGGTTATGTAGAATACGATAACGGATTCGGTAAAAATAGTTGGAATTTCTATATGGACGCATGGGACACAGCTGGCATAAAAAGAAACATCCGAGCAGAAGTTAAAATTGATTGTGTGGGTATTGTAAATTTTGAAACTGGAGCAATAGGTAAAATCTATAACAATACAGTAAGCCAGACATCGTCTGGCAAAGTGGATTTCCTTACCTTAAATAAGTCTGATTCATTCACAGGCCTACCGATGTTTGTTTATTATTATCCAAAGGCTACATTTGACGGAGTTGATTTAACTGGTGAGTTCAGATAAAAACATTTCTAAAAATTAAAATATCCATCACTAACCCATGGCTAAGGTGCTCTAGCCATGGGTTAGTGATGGATAGATCATTTACATAATGGGCGTTTAATTGATAGTACCATTGTTCCGTGTTTTTCTGTGCGTTCTTTCGGAGGTTATCTAATATCTTTCACAGCTGATATGACTCCACCCTCCACATAAACCATAATCGCTTGATACAAAAACCTCAAAAAATTCTCATCACCAAACTGATCAAAATAACCCGCATAGCGACGATCCGTCGTATAGGCTTCTGCGATACATCTCAGAATCTCATCATCACAGACCATGAACTGTTCCAGACAACTCTTCCATTCACCCACTAACGCTTGCACCTCACCAGAAGCATGAGACAGATTCTGGTGCTTCGCCAATTCCCGAAATACCTGCTCCATGTTGACCGAGAACTGCTGGTAGGCTTTTTCTTGTTCTTCCACAGACAGTTGGTTCACATTAGCTTCGAATTCCTGATATTTCTCGGTGTCTCCATAGATGAACTTCGCCTCGGATTCATATTGCTCTTGAATGGAAAGGATGGAAGATTCGTCAAACAGATGAAGATGAGAGATATCCGTCCCATCCACATACTCGTCCAACTGGTCGATGATGGTTTCGAGCTTTTGTTTGCGTTGAACGAGTGTGCTGCGATGCTCTCTTAGGATATCTTTCTGTTCTTCTTTCGAAAGTTGCATCATGGCTGCAATGTCTTTCAAGGAGAAATTCATTTCTTTGAACAAGAGAATCATCTGCAGATTCCCGAGTGCCTCTTGATCGTAATACCGATAGCCATTGTCCTCGACTTTGCTCGGTTTCAATAGATCCGTTTTATCGTAATAATGTAATGCGCGTTTGGTTACGCCGGTAATCTGAATGATATCTTTAACGGTGAAATAGGGTGTCTTCATTCCAAAAGTCCTTTGTTTCAGCAAGAATGACACTTGCCGGAGTGATAGTTGCTTCGGTAATCGGTGTACCTGTTTTGTTCAGATAATATTGAATTAAGTGATAACCGCAGGCATAGCCAGCCGCGTAGGGCATACCTACGGGAGTGAAATTTTGCAGTCTTGCAAGTTCATCGCCGTATAGATACGGATTAATCTGGTCAAAACCGGTGACATGCAGCTGGTCTTTCATCTTTGGTTTGATTACGGTATTCAATGTCTCCATATCCGTTTTGGTTACCCAGGGGCCTAGCAACTCTTCTCCATACAGGGATGTCGCAAAACTCTCAGCCAACCCCTCGCTAACAAGCATCTCGCCAAGCGTAATCTGTGGATTCCACTGGATATATTGATATCTCACGTTATGATTGCATTCATGGGCTAACACGGATTGCATACGAGGTAGAGTATAGCTATTGGGGATCAGGTTTGCAATAATATAACCCGGGATTCCACCATCTCCGCTGATGCCTTCGTTCATGGTGAGTGAAGGACTGTTCTTGTCGCCTAATAAAATCGTATATAGATATTCGGAGACCGATAGCTCAATCCCGTGATCTGTAAAGGTGGATAGACTCGTACAAACAGCTTCATGACACTGTTGCCAAAATGCTTCAGAGGAGATCGCTGCTAACAATTCGTTAATCTCAGGTGTGATATCTGCGGGAGCGATATTCATAAAGTTATTCATCATGATCACATCGAAGCCATTAGGTTCGCTTGAGCGAAACGGGATCTGTTGAATGTTCCATTTGTTCATGAATGGACTCATCATTCGCTCGCGGTATAACTCCAATTTCTCATCGGGTGCAGCCTGGATGATCTCCTCATAGATTTGATCTGAACGTAACGCGGTGATCTTCATCCTTAATCTCTCCTTCATGTAAGCTTGAGATCATTATCAAGTATGACCTAACGTCACAGTCAAGCGTTGATGTTACGCTGCTGGCTCTCTGAGTGATTCTTCATCTTCATTGCGAATATCAGACCAGACAGGATATAGATCAGGCTTAACAAGAGGTAAGGGAGTTGCAGCGAGAATACGCGATCAAAAGTCGTTTCACTAACCCGCACCAATAATCCGCCGAGAAGCGTACCAATAGCACTAATCCCAAAGGATAGAAAGCGAAACACACTTCCGACCCGGCCAAGCATCTCATTAGGAACGGAACGTTGCAGGATGGAGGAACGGGTAACATTATAGACAATAATGAAAAATGCAGCACAGAAATACAGGCCGCCTACCATATATGCATTTGTAGTAAGACCCACCACACCGTAGATGATTCCCATGCACAGAATGGAGGAAATAATCAATTGTTTTGTACTCCATCTCTTACGCATATAAGCAACAGCCTGGCTCCCCACGATGCTACCGATTGTTGCAATGGAGATGAGAATACCGAATGCAAAAGCATCCAACTGAAGCACATCGCGTACAAAAAAGATCTGAGTAGACAGAATGATGGAATACATAAGCGTAATGGTGACAGACAGAATGGCTAATCCACGGAGAAAACGATCATGATAGACATATCGAATACCGGACCACATCTCACGTTTCCAATTTTTCATCGGGCGAACTTCCTTCTTGGTTGTTTCCGTATCCCCTGGGTAGAAGTTTCCCTTCAAACTGATTAAAAAAAGCAGAGCAACTACAGCCGTTACGGCGTCTATGGCAAAAGGAAAAACAATATGCAGGGTGATAATGAACCCTCCCAGGGCAACGCCCAGAATATCACTTGTGATTAACTGTCCGGCGGTGAACTGCCCATTCGCTTTTTCCAATTTACTCTCATCTACCAGTTGAGGGATGACCGTCTGCACCGTGCTGTCGAATACAACTCGGCTCAGGCCAATACCAAACATGAACAGTGCCAGAATCGGAATGCTCACCCATCCTCCCCAGATGCATAACGTCAGTCCAAGCAGAAGGAGCATTCGAGTAAAACCTGCGCCAATCAGCATATGTTTGCGTGAGTAACGGTCGATGAGGACACCTACAGGAAGACTGAATAGTAGCCAGGGTAAACGAAGTGCCGTCATGGTGACAGAAGCATACAGCGTATCGCTCGTAAGGGTTGATATGAGCCAAGGAACCGCAGCAAGTGTAAGTCCATCACCCAAAAAGGTAAGCGAAAATGCACCGAATAACTTGGTATAGTTCGACTTAATTTTCATCGTTCCCTCCACCAATAAGATGTTAAGTATACCCACTTTGAGGTTGGAAAATAATGTGTTTTCACTTAAACCCAATTTAAGTTATTACAAAATGGTTTTCAATCCTATTTTTACATTAAATAACTTCACAAAACGCTTACAAACTTTCAATTCTACCCTACCTTTTCCGCTACGAAGCTGAGATAATGGGAGAGGAATAAGGCATGAAACAGACGCGAAAACCATGTTCACCAATAGTCTAAAAATAAAAGCTGCATATCCATAGGAGGATTATTAATGACGACACAACCATTGAATCTGATCCAATCCACGGAGGGCCAAGCGCTGCTTGCCCAAATGTATGGACAATCACAAGTAGAGGAACAGACAGCACGTTACACAAAGCTGAACGCAACATTTGAAGAGTACTTTGGCGCACAAGAAGGAAGCAAGTTGTTCAGCGCGTCAGGACGCAGCGAGATTGGCGGTAATCACACGGATCATAACCATGGTAAAGTGCTCGCAGGCAGCATTACGCTGGATACGATTGCAGTGGCAGCACCAACTTCGGAGTCGGTTATTACGTTTTACTCAGAAGGTTATGAAAAGAAATATGTAATCGATCTCACGGACCTCACGCCAAATACAGAAGACGATGGCACAACAGCATTGATTCGTGGTATGGCTGCGGGATTTGGAGAATTCGGATATAAGGTAGGCGGCTTTCAAGCGTATCTCTCCAGTAATGTGTTCTCGGCATCCGGAGTGAGTTCCTCGGCGTCATTTGAGATGCTGATCTGTACGATTTTGAATCATTTCTATAATGACGGTGCACTGGATGTTGTGACAATGGCGAAAATCGGTCAGTATGCGGAGAACCACTATTGGAACAAACCTTCCGGTCTGCTGGATCAGATGGCTTGTGCGTACGGCGGACTTATTGCAATTGATTTTGAGAATCCTGCACAGCCGGTTATCGAGCCTGTTCAATGGGATTTCCAACAGAACGGTTACTCATTGGTCATTGTGAACACTGGTGGCAACCACGCCGATCTGACGGAAGATTACGCGGCTGTGCCCAATGAGATGAGAGTGGTTGCTCAGGCGCTGGGCAGTGAGTATGTTCGGGAAATTACGGCAGACGCAATCTACGCCAACCTCAAGAAGGTTCGTGAAGCGGCTGGAGATCGTGCCGTGCTGCGTGCGCTTCATTTCCTGGAGGAAAATAATCGTGTCGATGGTGAGGTTCAGGCGTTGCGTGATGGACGTTTTGCTGATTTCCTGAAACTGATTACGGCGTCCGGTAATTCGTCATGGAAGTGGCTGCAGAATGTATATCAGAGTGGTGCTGTGAAAGAGCAAGAGATTGGCATCGCGCTGGCACTGACCGAGAATTATCTGCAAAACTTGGGTGATGGCGCTTGTCGTATTCATGGTGGTGGATTCGCAGGGGTTATTCTGACGATCCTTCCGAACGAAAAAGTAGAAGAGTATATGTCCTGGATGCACGACATGCTGGAAACGCCAATCATTGTTGTTAATGTGCGCGCACAGGGTGCGGTATGCTTGAATGCATTGATCGCTAACGCGAGCTAAATAGCACTCAGATAAATTATTCTAACATAATTCAACGAAGTCCGGGCTATGCCCGGGCTTTTTGAATTGTTCATTTTTTGAAAAAACTTCAAACTTTGAAGGTCTGTAATGTGTTATTTAAGTAGTGGTTTAGTTAGCTAGGTAGGTAGTGATTAGAATACAGGCGTATTGATGATGGTCTGAATAGGTGAGAGGCTATATCTCAATATTGTTCTTATGGGAGGAAGGGTCAGATGATTACACCTTCAGTGGCTGGTCAGGAAGAGGCTCAATTATACGAGGAGTTGCGGTGTGCGATCGATGAATTCGAAGAGGGCGAGCAGCGGAAAATAGTTCTCAATCGGATGATCAGACGGCTCAAGTTTGCCAAGTGGCGTAAAGATCGGATGCGCAAGGTCGATGCATACTGCCAAAAGATCAAACCCGCGACACTTTGGATTATCTTAGCCACGGGCGCACTTGCACCAGTTTTGTTATTTAGCATGTTCATCTGGGTATCGTTGTGGGTGGAATGAAGCTGTAGCGAAGAGGGAGACATTATGAAGTTTATAAAAAAGAACCGTTAACCATCGGATTATCGTATTCCGACTGTAACGATTCTCTGAGCTATCTTTAGGGTTAATGGGACATTTGCGTAGATTTACCGTCTAAAGATTGCACTTGTCCCTGAATATACTGGTGGTAATCGCGGAAGCTGCTGATGTGATGCAAGGAATCAGAATTCTCGGACTGGATCTTAATTTTACCGTCCTGAGGCAATTTTTTCATCTCAGCAATGACGGATTTGGAACCTTGGATATCACCGGACATGTCTTGAATTCGCTGTAATAATGCCGGATGTCCTTCATGTTGGAGCATTTCGGCGAGTGGTCTCATTTCCTCCAACTTTTGGCTCGACCGTTCAAGTGTGGTCATCACTTTGTCTCCATCTGTACTTGCGCTAAGCGAAACCATTCGGTGGATGTGATCCTTCTCCATGCGCTCAAGTGCCTCAAGATGAGAAGCTTCCAGTCGTTTGGGATCGCTCCAACTCTCCGATCGAACGGTGTCATTCTGTTGCTGGGAAGCATTATTCGCAGTGCCATTGCCACAGCCCCATAACAGAGTTGAGCAGGTTAACACGGCTCCAACGGCGATGATACTTTTTAACCTCATGCTGTCACTCCTTCGATAATTTCCTGAAGGTAGTATGAGCTATAATATCCAAAATCATGCTTCATCTGTTCATTTATTTCCCATAATAACCTTTACAAATGGAGCGTACATACTTTTGGCTACGGATAATCAAAGTGATAGTAATGTAGCAAATGACCCCAATAAGTGAAGTTACAATTGCAACGTTATGTAATGAGGTGAGAAGCAATATGAATCTTTATACTAATAACATATGGCGCTGGACCATCAATCTTCTATATCCTTCCATTATCTTTGTCTTCCAGAGCTGGGGCCCGATATTGGATTCTTGGACAGGTCCTATTTTGTTCATCGCGGTTTTCTGCTTTCTGTGGAGCGATGTGAAAGACTTGTTCGTCTCGACAGGATTGACATGGTTTATTGCCATCCCGTGTTGGTGGTATTGGATTGAGCGTCCGAAACCATCGTTTGGTGCGGAGAATTTTGCCGCACATCTATGGTTAATTGTACTTATGTATATTGTCTTTGTGCTCATTCCTCAGACCTTAATCCTGACTACTCGGTTGCGGGTGATGCATTATTATAAGAAGTGAAAGTTAGTTGAGAGAAGGCGGCCGTTGGCATGGATGCTGGTAGATTACTTCGGGGCAGTACTATCTGACATACCATTTCTACGATAATTAATTGTTTATAGAGATTCAATTTAAAGGAGAGGTTAATCTATGCCCAAGACAAGCAACCGTCAACGGGTAGCGTACGTGTTGTTCTTTGTATTGGTCGCTCTGTTTTTGATACGCTCTTGTGGTCCGCAGGACATCGACACAATCTTAAGCGAAAAAGGTATTCCCCCAGAACAGGTAAAGCTAGTTACAACTATTGAAACGCGAACTCAATTGGTATTATATCAAGATCTCACTACGAATAACCTGACTCCTGCTTTGATCCAGCAAAAGATGTGGTTCTCCGAACTGGCCAGAATGGGCGGTGGTCTGCAGGATAATCCGGTCGAGCCGCTTTCTTCTCATATATCAGGATACGAGGAGTCTAAAGGCAAAATGATCTATATTATATACGGGTATCTCCACGATGCTGACATTACCCAGGTGCATATTCGCTACGAACCAAATCTGGCACCTTCACGGTTGGAAGCGGAAATCGTGAAATCGTCTTCCAATCAATCCAGCGGCAGGTTGTGGTATGCGGTAATCCAGCAGCCGATTCATGAGATGATATGGGACATAAAAGGATTGAACGACGAAGGTCACGTCATCTACTCATCTCTCGATAGTGAGGATTAGGAAGCAGGCTGGCTGATGGAATGGAAACTTCGCAGTCATAGATCCGCATGATTTTAATTGCAAACGAACTACCTCCATCTACACAAACACCCCTTATCCGGCTGCATACCGGACAAGGGGTGTTTCGCGTTCTGGCTACACTTTCCTTTTATATTTCCCTGTATATGGGATGGTGAGATGGATTTTCAGATCTTTAATCGAGTCTTCGGTAAGCATCATCTTGCTGCCATTGTTTGATAACTTACGCCAGAGTTTCGGATTTTTGCGATACAGCTTCTCCTGAAGACCATAAATATCCACACCACGCTCAAGGCCGTGACGATAGGTCTGCATGATCTGCTCCCGCAACTTCACTTCACTAATCTGGATCATCTCCTCATAAGAGGTGGGCACCAGGTATTCGTACAGGGCAGTGAGGTAGTGGGCATCAATGTTGAACGTAACGTCTTCACCCTGAATGACAGGTTTAATTTTGATCTTTGGTAATCCTACACTGAGCGCCCCGTAGATCGTTCCATCCTTCTGGACAAGTAGAGGGGCCCGCCGCATGTCTTTGATTAGCCAGTGATAACCGGGAAGCTGACTGCGTGGAAAGTATTCAAAGTCATAGCCAGTCTTCTCGAAAAAGGCCCCTTCCACCAGAAACAAATCATGTTTCTTCTCGTTCTCTGCCCACTGGGTATCGTTCAATGCAATACTCGGCAGATACGTCGTTGTAGCCGGATCATTATGTGTTGCAATGAGTTTGAAGCTAAGGACAGGCGGGTACAACGATTCTTCCAGGTACGTCGGGAGCGGATTGTGAAGAATGCTATCCAAGGGTGACATATTATAGATGGACGTTGCACTCAGGATTTTCTCCAGTGGCTCGCGTGTTCCATACACCCAGGTTGTATAACGGGATTCTGGGAAACGTCCCAGCATATCGAACACTTCTTTGATGTGTTTGCTGGTGAGCACACCTTCGGCCATAACGATGGCTGTCACATGCCCCCATGCCATGTGTAATTGAGCCGTACGGAACAGTTCATTTAGCGCCAGACTCATGGTTTTCCCTTCGGCATGTCCAACCCATACAGGCGGTGTCTCGGCACTTTTGGTTGAACTTTCACTTTTGGCGACACTGGCAAAATCCAGTGTTTGAACATACAGGTGATACATACCGTCTTTATAATCAATCCCAAAGGCTTTGGCGTAGTCCACCTGTTGAATCTCAAAGGCACTCCAGCATCCACTCGTCATCACGCACATCGACAGGCTTAACAGACCCAGCAAACATCGCTGTAACAAGTGTTTCATCGTCCGTTTCCTTTCTTGCGCGGTTCTTGGGTCTCAAGATAGACGGGTCTGCGTTTACCCAACCCTTTTGGCAGTTTGAATAATGAAGCTATCGCTTGTTTGAAATGAAGTGGTGTTAGCGGCGTCAGATACGGGATGCCAAATGATTTGAGATCGGTCAGGTAGATGAGGAACAGAATCAACGACAGGATGAACCCATAGATGCCGAGCGATGCCCCCAGGACAAAACAAAGGAACCGCAGGATCAGCACAGAACTGGTCATGACCTGATTCACAATGGTTGCTCCAGCTACAACGGTGACTGCAATGATGACAATCATGAGGGGAGAGACCATGCCGGCTCGAATGGCGGAATCACCGATAATCAAACCTCCAACGACAGTTAATGTCTGGCCGATGGCACTTGGCAAACGTACCCCTGCCTCACGGAACAGCTCCATCAGCAGCATAATGAGAAACATCTCCATTCCCGATTCCATCGGAAGTCCCATGCGTCCAACCGAGATCGTTGCGACTAGAGGAAAGGGGATCTGATCCATATGAAAGGATGTCAGCGCAATATAAAAGCCGGGCAGGAACACGGTGATCATCAGGCCAAGAAAGCGTAGCATCCTTCCTACGTTCACAGGCAAGAAGGGAAAGCTGGCATCCTCCGGTGATTTGAGCAAAAGAAACAGATTGACTGGTCCAATAATGGCGCTGGGATTGCCGTCTACAATGAGGATAAAACGTCCATTCAGGAGACATTCTGCAGCAAAGTCAGGCCTGCCCGTATAATGGGTGACGGGAAACAAAGTAATTTTCGAAGGTGACAGCAATTCTTCCAGTTCATTGGCGGTCAAGATGCGTTCGGTCTCAATCTTACGCAACCGATCCTGAACGTCTTCTATCAGCTCCGGATTGGCGATATTCTTGATATACATCAATGCCACCTTGGTTGCAGAACGTGTACCGATCAGTTCGATATTGCAGGCCAGTTGGTTCGTACGCAGACGGGTGCGTATCAAGGCAACATTGACGGCAAGTGGTTCAATGAACCCATCTCTTGCCCCGCGGATCGAAACTTCGGTGGTCGATTCCTCCGGTGTTCGAGTAGGGATGTTAGATATATCAATACTCCACATGGTTTGCAGGGAAGGAATACAGATCAACATATGGCCTTCAAAAACACGGAGAGACATCAGTTCGGTGCCATATGCCGGGTCTTTCAGATCCATTCGGGTCCAATCCAGGCTGATGCACTTTTCAATGTCGGATGTACGGATAAAGTGTGTATTTTCATATGTTCGTTTGAGTTCCGGGAGAATAATATCGTAGATCGCTTCACTATCTACCATACCGCTACAATAGGTCATAAGGAGTTGCATCGGAGGTTCTCCGATCATATGACTATTGATGATGACATCATCAGATCCGGCAAAAAAGGTATTCAGGTTATGCTCGTTCATTCGGAACGGTTCAACGTCAGGATTATTCTTGGGTTGGGTTGAGATCGGCACGTTTGGGAGCCTCCTTGTCCTTTTTGTGGATTAATGCGGCAATGGTCAATATTACGGTAACGATGGATACATAAGCGAGCATGACCGGGAACTGAATATGGTCCACATAATAATCCACGTAATCAATGCGCCACCATTGCATCGCCATGAAGCTCATGATGACGGTAATGGTGAGAATCGCGATATATCGTTTCTTCGGTCTACGGAAATTCAGCAGATCCACGATGAGATACATGGATATGGCGACCCTTGCAAAGGAACCACTAAGCCACTGATAGATGGATAGAAAATCAACGTGTTGCAATAGTTTGCCTATATTCACAAGTTTCCATTGCTCATAGGGACTGTTTCGTTGTTTGGCTGCTTCTTCTGGGCCAAACTCCACGATGGCTCCGATCGTGGGACCAATCGCCATACTGAGCATAAACACGCCAAGGATCAGAACATGCCACCAACGAATTTTGCCTTTGACTTCATGTTGGAACAACATAAGAATCCAAATTTCCATAAGCCCGGCAAGAGAGTAGATCATGCCCCGCCACACGGGACCCATGCCGTTCTCCATAATCGGGAACAATAGACTGTAGTCTTTGTATTTCATATTGGCGGACATTACAAAATAACCTAGCAAAATGACAAAGGGCAGCAGCAGACTGGAAGTCATCGCAATGGAGCGTATGCCTTTAGCCGCTGCCCACGCAGCAACCAGTGCTCCGCCACCTGCCAGAACATAAGGAGGTGTGAATTGAAGATACGTGGATACGGTCCAGTTGGTTGTCTCATACAACGTATGTGTGCCAAGCGTGAATAGCAGAATGGAAGCGGAGATCCGGAAGATCCAGGAAGGTACCGCCCCGAATTCTCGGGTAATCCAATCTGTTAATCGCTGTCCGCGTACTCGACGAATAATGATGTACATCATACATAGAAACAACATGAAAAAAGGCCCAGCCGCCACGACAGACAACCATCCGTCTCTGCCGCCAGCTTCGAGAATTGCTGGGATGGACAAGACATGGCAGACCAGTCCGGCACTTAATAAAATGATGGAAAAGGATAACCAGATGGTAATTTGACCTTTTTCACGACTCATGCGAATCCTCCTTTCCAATGAAGGAAGTTTCCGTTAGGTTGTACAGCATACAGGAAGTTGATTCCTTTTTCAGATTTTTTCACAGAAAGCTGCAAGCGATATGGACGGACTACGTAGAAAGCTTTAACATACAGATATAGCAATGTCGAAGACAAGCACTGAGCGAAGTATAGAGAAATAGGGAGGAAACCTGCGATGACAATTACAACGAAGGCACCTGGAGAGACAAAGGTTGGCTTTATTGGTACAGGCGTGATGGGTAAAAGCATGGCTGGGCACATCCAGCAAGCGGGATATCCGCTGCATGTGTACACGCGAACTGCTGCCAAAGCGGAAGCATTGGTGAAGGAAGGTGCCGTATGGCATGACACACCAGGCAAACTGGCTGCCGCGTGTGATGTCATCATAACGATGGTGGGGTATCCGAAAGATGTAGAGGAGATCTATCTCGGTGAGGATGGTCTCGTAGCCAGTGCCAAACCGGGTTCATATCTGATTGATATGACAACATCCAGTCCGTTACTGGCTGCACGAATCTTTGAAGCTGCGGAAGGCAAAGGACTGCATGCACTGGACGCGCCTGTGTCGGGCGGTGATATCGGAGCGCAGAACGCCAAGCTTTCCATTATGGTTGGTGGTAGTTCGGAGGCCTTTGAAGCCGTGCGTCCGCTGTTTGAGCAGATGGGCACCAACATTGTGCTGCAAGGCAAGGCAGGAGCCGGGCAGCATACCAAAATGTGCAACCAGATTGCCATTGCCTCTGGCATGATGGGCGTATGCGAAGCACTCGCCTATGCCAAGACGTCTGGTCTGGACGCGGAGACCGTGCTGAAGAGTATTGCTACCGGTGCAGCCGGAAGCTGGTCACTCAGCAATCTCGGTCCGCGCATGATCGCAGGCGATTATGAGCCTGGATTCTATGTGAAACATTTTATCAAAGACATGGGAATTGCACTAGAGTCTGCAAAAGCGATGGGCATGAAAACGCCTGGTCTGGCTCTGGCCGAATCTCTGTATCAGGAAATAGCGAATAATGGTCTGGAAGAGAAGGGTACTCAGGTGCTCTACACCTATTATCTTCAGGCTTAACATCAAGAGAACAGCAGCGTATTCTTTTTCTATTCAGGAAAGGGTTGCGCTGTTTTTTTCAA
Organism: Paenibacillus sp. FSL H3-0457; assembly: GCF_037981725.1. Lineage (NCBI taxonomy): Bacteria > Bacillati > Bacillota > Bacilli > Caryophanales > Paenibacillaceae > Paenibacillus > Paenibacillus sp. FSL H3-0457. Next base: position 1,173,465 of record NZ_CP150283.1, read on the forward strand.
TTTTGCGGCTTGTTTATGCGTCTAAAGTCACGAAATTGGTTAAATGTTCATATGTACTTTGCTTATTGGAGAGATTTTGATCGTTTTCCCTTTATTTTTACCCCGCTTTATCCGACATAAGTAATAGAAGTTTACATAATGAATGTGCCAAAGGATGTTATTCCTCCTGTAATGGTCACCCGTAACCCACACTATAATAGAACGGAGCTTGCCCATGTTCAAGAAAATCCTGTCTCTGTTCAAGACACAACCAGAGCTTGCGAACCAGATTACAGCCTCCGCTTCAGCGTTACCATCAACGACAACCATTCCCCCGCGTATGGTCCGTAGTAAGCGCAAGAAAAAAGCGGAAGGGGATTGGATACGCCAGCCGGAGGAGCCTAGTACAGCAGATCAGCTGATAGGTCTTCCAAGTCAATATAAAGTGCTGAACGACCTGCTCGTTACCAATCCGAAGTCACGCTCCGGTTATTCGCAGATTGATCATGTCGTGATCGGCCCTCGGGCAATCTTTGTAATCGAAACTCGAAATCTGACGACAGGTGAGATTCGCGGCGGAAGAAGAGAGGCCAATTGGTCGGTCAGCAGCAGCCGGGTCAAAATGTACAATCCACTTATGCAGCATCGTGCACATGTGGAAGCCATTCATGCACACCTCGGAGACTACAAAAGAGTACGTCTTGTCTCCATGGTGACCTTCACCAACCGTTGCCGCATCAGTGTTGATCCTGCTGTGAGGTATGTGAATTCGGATGAACTGATCATCTACGATCATGAATTGGTGGAAACGATTCAGCGGAAGACGGAACGACTTGAGAGTGAGGTTCCCGAAACCGTATTTCAAGAGAAAGATATTCAGGCGATCTACGCTCTGTTATCATCGGTTAATTCCACCGATCCTCAGATTCGGTCAGAGCATATGGAGAAGGCTAAAGGTATCAAATAATTACGCTTCACGAATGCTGTTGTCCATACGGGCGGCAGTGTTTTTGTGTTGCGGTGGTAGTTAATGCGTGCCTAGTAAAAGGCTTTAGACACAGGTATATCGTCGTATACAACCGGTTTTTAACTTATGATAGAATGTAGACCATGTCCAATTGTGTGAATCAAGCATGTTATATGAAAGGATATTTTTGTAAGTAGGTGTTCAAGTCTTGGAGCCAGAGGTTAATGGTTCTCAGGAATATACATACGATAGGGGAAGATTATACGATGAAATGGAATTATACGATAAAGACGTTCACAGTTATGCTTGGTTTGGCAGTGATTCTGACAGCTTGTGGTGGCGGAGCGAAAGAGACGTCATCGCCGGAGTCTGCTTCCGGTACAGAAGTTGCTTCGTCAGAGACAAGTAGCTCAAATGCGACCGTAACGGAAACCGCAGCAACCGGTTTGAATGGGAGTGAGGAGACAGGTTCAGCTACAGAAGAAGCTTCTTCAGCTGACGACGGCAAGATTGGAAAGGACTCCACATTGGAAGAGTTGAAGCAGCAGTATGCGGATAAACTCGGTTATATCCGTATTCCCCTGAATGATCATCCGGTGCGTCGGGTTAGTGAGGAAGGTTCCAAAAATATTAATGTGGCCAACTATAGTGATGCCGTTGTGGACATGAATGCAGAGGTTCCAATTCATTCCGATTCGCAGCGGTTAATTGATGATGCCTTTCCATTTTTCACAACCGTACAAGCACCTGATGAATCTTATATAACTTGGGAAGAAGCAACCAATCTGGAGCGTGCCTTGGTGAAAACACTGTTTATCGCCCGTGAAGGTCTGCTGATTACCGAAGATGCGATGAAAAATAAGGATTATAGCAGTACATCATTCCAGGATTCGATGGATTTCTTCAGGGTCACAGCGAAATTTGAATCCATGGCACCTGTTGCACAGCATCCGCGTGACATTACGTTGAGTACGCTATACGACAAAGCACGCACGTCATGGGGCAAGCTTGCTGCGATGGACCCGGAGCAGGATGAAGCGGCGTTTGCCGAGATGTACAAGACGACGAGAACCGATGCCAATAATGCCATGGGGTTGCTTAATGTTCTCTTGTCTACCAATGAAGAAGAACGGGTCAAAGAGATTTACGGGGAATAAAAATGCCGTGATCCAGAGTTAATCTGGGACATCCCGGTAACATGTCTGGATCACATGCCTTCAAACTCTGACTACCGCTTGAAGCGGGGTCAGGGTTTTTCTGGTTTTTTCCAATAGGTGTATGATATGTTTTTAGGAGTAAGACATGTACGGAATATAGGTGAGGTGTGTGAAAGATGTGGTGGATGAACTTTTGTAAACGCTTTAAATTTAAAACGAAGCTAATCTTGTTTTTATCTACCGCAACGGTCTTAATCTCCGGAATCACAGGGTTGATCACCTATCGCATCCATATCGACCTGTTCAATGAAGAGGTCAGTCGCCAGTATAGTCTTACCGCAGAGCAGATTCTTGCACGTCTGGATTCGAGGGTACACGACATGTATAAAGTCACCGATTATATCACACTGAATCCCTCCGTAAAAAATGCCATCAAAGCACAGACCTCTGGCATCTCGTCCTACGATCAGATGAAGCTGGAAGATGAACTGGATGATCAGTTGTATCAGGTAAGGCTGGATGCACCGGAGATCATGGGGCTCCGCATATATGACCTGAAGGATAACATATTTAATCTCGGCGCCTTTGCTGGCTCATTTCAACAGATGGATCCTTCCTATCTGGCAGAGATGGTTCATAGACTGGAAGGAACGGGCGGCGAATATGGTTGGAATCGTTTGGGGCCGGATGCTTTCTTGCAGGAGGAACAATCCAATTGGATTCTGGCGGGACGATTAATGCGGTCTGTTGATCTGGAGACCTATGGCGTCATGCTAATTCTGTTTAACACCTCGTTGTTCGAATCGTATCTCAAAGATCTGCGACTGAATGAGGAAGTTGCTGTCTACTTGTTTGACGCAGATGGTGAGCTTCTATATGCCTTTCATAATCAGGATGCGGATCCACCACCACTTACCGAGCTAAGCCTAGGGGCGACGGAGATCAGGGACGAGCAGGGAACAACCCAATTGTATACGAAGCAAACGTCAGACAAAGCGGGCTTCACCCTGGTCAGCAAGGTCTCACTGGCTCAGATTCAGAACAAGGGAAAGATTATTGTAAAAGTTGCTGTGTTCTCTGCGGTAGCCAGCATATTATGCTCCTGGTTCATCATTACCGTAATTAGCGGCAGACTGTTGCGTCCACTTGCGAGTCTAGTCAACGCGATGAAAAGAGTGCGTGATGGACAGTTCGATACACGGGTACGGATCGAGACACGGGATGAGCTCGGTTTCATCGGTGAACGATTCAATGCAATGGCTTCCCGGATTGATACGCTTATACATGAAGTGTACGAGCGCGAACTCAGTGAAAAAGAAGCTGAACTCAAAGCTATTCAGGCCCAGCTGAATCCCCATTTTCTGTATAACACCTTGAGCATGTTTTTCTGGAAGTTCTATATGCTTGGTGATGAGAAATCGGCTCGCCTGGTCACTGCCTTGTCCGAGATGCTGCAGTATACGCTGGAACCCGTGCAGCAACTGACGACCGTTCAGGATGAGATGAAGCAAATAGATCACTACCTGCAGATTCAGCAGGCCCGGTATCAGGAAGCCTTGTCGATTGAAATTGCCGTTCCTGCTGAATTGTTTCGCTGTCAGGTGATCCGGCTGTTGCTTCAGCCCATCGTGGAGAATGTTTTTGTTCATGCCTTCTCGGACAAAAGGAACAACCGCCATCTGGAGATTCGTGGCTCGCGGCAAAACGGGCATGAAGGAGAGCCGGATCTGCTCATCATTGAAATTTCAGATAACGGCTGCGGCATGCACGCATCGGTCATTGAACGCATTATGACGCCAGTGGCACATGCAGATGAGGAACGTCAGCACATTGGCATGCGGAGTGTACTTCGAAGAATTGAGTTGATTCACGGTGAACCCTACGGTGTACAGATCGAGTCGACTGTGGGAGAGAGTACGCTAGTACGTCTTCGTTTGCCTTATCAGATCGGTGAGGACTTATGCCGGGAAATTCAGGTGACTGAGAGGAGTAGGTTCTGTTGAATGGACGTATGCTCGTAGTGGATGATGAAGCATTATTTCGTCAGGGTCTGATTCATCTGGTTCGCAATAACCCCCTCGGGTGGGAGGTCGTTGGGGAAGCGGCCGATGGAGAAGAAGCGATACAGGCTGTACACAGCTACACACCTGATCTGATCATTACGGACATCAACATGCCTGTGATGGATGGTCTAGATTTGGCGGAACGCATACACGAGAGTGGACTGGACATTATGATTATCATTTTGACAGGTTATCGTGAGTTCGAATATGCACAGCGTGCCATCCGGTATGGGGCAATTGAATTTTTGTTAAAGCCGTTCTCGCTCGATGAAGCATGTCAGGTGTTACAAAAGGCACATGAACGATATCGCCGAAAACAGTCCGACATTCGGATCAGGGAACAATACAGCCAGGTGGACCGTACCGAGAGATTGCGAGAGGAACTGACTTCGTTGCTGCTCCACCATCAATTCGGAGCGATAATGAATCGGATCGAGATGTTGCTAGAAGAAGCGTCCGGGATGAGCTTGTCACAAGGCAAAGCGGAGATTCATATGCTTATGAAGGTCATGACGGACTTACTGGTACAACAGCTTCAGCTTCAGGAATCCGGTGGTATGGACTCCACTGCCCCAGATCCACTGCTCTGGATTCATACCATACCTGAAGTCATCGCTTGGGCGAGATGCAAGAGCGAAGAGTGGGTGGATATGCTGATGCGGCTAACTCAGGAACAGCAGGATCATGTCGTTACACGTGTTATACAGTATATTGAAATGAACTATTCCAGCACATGCACGTTGCAGGCCGTGGCTGCCCATGTTCATGTGACACCCAACTACTTGAGCCATTTGTTCAAAAAAGAAACAGGACAAGGCTTCAGCCAATATGTCAGCAAGCGCCGAATTGATAAGGCGAAGCTACTGCTGCACAGCACTCGGCAGAGCATGGCAGATATAGCGGAACTGACCGGGTTCGATAACTCCAGTTATTTTACAACCGTATTCAAACAGATGACGGGGATATCGCCCCGCGAGTATCGCAAGCAAGTCGCCAAGTGAAGTGCCGGGTAGAAATCCCCCTCGAACTGCTGCAGGGTCACAATTAAAGAGAAGCCTCCTCTTAATATCTGTTTGTTTCCAAGGGCAACCCCACCATGTGGGGTTATTTTGCGTAGAAAATTATAAAAGGATCGTTAAATAACAAATGTTTACGCTTACATTTTTATCTAAAATACAACTATAGTACATCAACAGCAGAGAGGAGTGATGGATGTGAAGGGGGAACTGACCGCAGGTCCGCCGTCTGGATTACAACCGCCGGACAGTGAAATGAAGCAGCGGATTCGGCAGCAGCGGCTTCGACGATTCAAGATGAATATTCCGTTAATCTTGATGTTTGTTCCGGTGATTATGTTCTACCTGACCTTTCGTTATGCACCCATCGGAGGGCTGGTCATGGCCTTTAAGGATTACAACTTCTATGATGGGCTGTGGAACAGTCCATGGGTGGGCTTTCAGCATTTTCAGACGCTGTTCAGTGATCCGCGCACGGTGGAGATTATTCGCAACACCTTGTTCCTCAGTCTGTTAAGCATCATTATCGGGTTTCCCATTCCGATCATTCTGGCCATTATGCTGAATGAAGTGCGAAACATGGCCTTTAAGCGAACGGTGCAGACGGTGGTCTATATGCCACACTTCTTTTCCTGGGTCATCATTGCGATGATGATCATGACGGTTTTCTCTTTGGAAAATGGGATCGTCAACCGCTGGGTCGAGGCCTGGACGGGAGCGCCTTATCCGTTCATGTACAACAAGGGTTCGTGGGTAGCGGTGTTTGTTGGCTCAGGGATCTGGAAGGACATGGGCTTTAATGCCATCATTTTTCTCGCGGCACTAACGACCATTGATCCGAGTCAATACGAGGCTGCACAGATGGATGGGGCCAGCAAAATGCGCCAGATCTGGCATGTTACCCTTCCGGGTATACGCTCTACCATTATTCTCCTGCTGATTCTGTCGATGGGGCGGGTGATGGAGGTCGGATTCGACCAGGTGTATATGCTTCAGAATTCCAATGTCAATGAGATAGCGGATGTAATTAGTACCTATATCTACCGCACCGGTCTTCAGGGAGCACAGTTCAGCCTGACAACAGCGATGGGATTGTTCGAATCACTGGTTGCATTTATCCTCATTTTCAGTGCAAATTATATCGCGCGGCGATTTAACGAAGGTTTGTGGTAGGGAGGGAGAACAGCATGAGAAAAACCAAAGGAGAAAAAGTCTTTTATCTAATCAATTATGTATTGTTGTCATTGGTTGCCGTCAGCTGTATCCTGCCCTTACTCAACATTGTTGCCTTGTCATTTAGTGATGCGAGAGCGGTTGTTTCAGGTCAAGTGGGGTTATGGCCCGTCGATTTCACCTGGTTCTCCTATCACAGCCTAATTACGGGAACGCCGATTCTGAATGCATTCTGGAACAGTGTGGAGATCACATTGATCGGTACAGGGCTCAGCATGGCGGTGACGATTATGGCGGCATATCCGCTGTCACGTAGACATTTTTATCACCGGCGCTTCTTTACGATGGCGATGGTGTTCACGATGATTTTTAACGGTGGACTCATCCCGACTTATTTGGTCGTGCAAAATCTCGGTCTTGTGAACAGTTACGGCGCGCTTTGGCTACCGGGTCTGGTGAGCACGTACAACATGCTGATTATGCGATCTTATTTTGAAAATCTGCCGGGGGAAGTGGACGAGGCTGCGCGCATCGATGGTTGTGGTGAACTGGGGCTTTTGTTCCGAATCGTGTTGCCATTATCCAAACCTTTGCTGGCGACTATTGCTCTCTTTTACGGCGTGGGTTACTGGAATTCGTTCATGAGTGTGATGATTTATATCAATGATACGTCCAAATACAACATGACCGTGCTCGTCCAAAATATGATTATGTCCAATCTGAATGTACAGGATTTTACCGATCCAACGATGATATCTAATCTGACCCCGGAAGGCATCCGGGCAGCAGCTGTCATTGTGATGGTCATACCCATTTTGGCAGTGTATCCGTTCTTGCAGAAGTACTTCGTTAAAGGGGTCATGCTTGGATCAATAAAAGGTTAAAGCAGGCTGTGGGTTAACCCGCATGGGTTCATAATACAGGAGAGAAAGAGGGTCTTATCTATGGCGTTAACGATGAAGGCATGGATGAAGTCGGGTCTCGTTCTGGGCTTGATCGGTGGTTTGCTGGCGGGATGTACAGGAGGTAATGGTAGCGAACAGGCGGAAGGCGAAGGCAACAGGGGGAACATTACGTCAACGATCTATGATCGGGGCGCGGTCCCAAGCGGCATGGGTACGATCGAAGATAATATGTGGTCCAAGTGGATTAACGAGAATGGCCCGGCAAATGTAAAATATACAGCAGTTCCCCGCTGGGAATCTCAGTCGAAACTTAACGTATTATTCGCTTCTGGCAGTGCACCGGATATCATTTTTGAATTCGGTACGCCTATTCGTAACACTCTGTTTAATCAAAAACAGCTGATGCCACTGGATGAGTTGATCGAGAACTCGAGTGTGGAATACAAAGCCTTGATGGAGAAATATCCCCAGCTCAAGAAGGCCGGCATCAAAAGCGATGGTAAGCTCTATGAAGTGGGACGTATGAACGAGGTGTTTCCACTAACGAGCTTTTTCATTCGGGAAGACTGGCTGGAAAAGTTGAATCTGGAGGTGCCGACCAATGAGGAAGAGATGCTGGCGGTAGCCAAGGCCTTCACGGAGAATGATCCCGATGGAAACGGAGCTAAGGATACATACGGCATCGGTGGATTTCAGTTCGGCGATACAGCGGGTCTGTTCCGCTATATGTACAACGCCAACTGGGTGAATGTGGAGGACGGGGAGATGGTGGTTGGTCCCAACAACATGAAAGAAGCCACAGCATTCAAACGTGCATTATATGAAGCAGGAGTGGTGGATAAGGACTTATTGACCGACAAGGACGGGGCCAAGGCAAAGCAGGATTTCCTGAATGGCAAAATCGGTATGTACGCGGCCATGACTTCGGATTATACCGGGTTTGCAGCGAAGGAACTGGATACACTGATGCAGAATGTTCCTGAAGCCAAATTAAAGGTCATCGCTCTGCCAACCACGTCCGTAGGACAGCACACGATGGTGTGGAATAACCCGGTTCAGATGACTGCAGCTGTGAATGCACGAGCCAAAAATCCGGAAGCAGTTATGCAATATATCGATTTTCTGACCAAAATAGAGTCAGGTCGAACCTTCAAAAATGGATTTGAAAACACGCATTATACGCTGAACGATCAAGGCTGTCCGCGCATCTCGGATCAGGAGAAATATAAGCAGGAGATCAGCTGGGCAGGCGATTACGCCATGTTGTACAGCCGTCTGGAGGAAGGCAAATGCGGGTACACAGAAATGCTGTTCAGCGAAGAGATCCCATCGCAGAAGGAAGGACTTCGACTATTCAAGGAAGCGCGTGAGGTATACATGACGGATCTTCCGGTAGGAGAGGGTGTTACCCATTCAGAACATATGCCGCAGCTACCCAAGGAGCTTCAGGTGAAGTTGACCAATGTGACAACAGCGATCAACGATATCTTTACCCGCTCCATCATTGGCGGAAGCAAATATACAGTCGAACAGGCTGCAACGGAAGCACAGCAGAAGTGGGAGCAAGGCGGGGGCCCGGAGATTGAAGCATGGTACAAAGACTGGTGGGGCAAGGAAAAGGATAATGTACTAGTCTGGGACGACTTCTATGAAATCTATGAACAACAACAGGCTGATTTTGAAAAATCGGAATAAATTCATGGATTCAAATCATTCATAAGATTTATAATTTTGGTGTTGGTAGAAATAAGTGCTCTGATCCCCTGATCAGAGCCTTTTTATGTTTGGGCTTCAAATAGGGGGATTTTTACCTGAAAAATGAAGTGAATAGAAAGTTCTCGCATCTTGCTTGAAACTATATCCAGAACGATGCGTATCATAAGGTATTAATTGTTTTTTAATGTAGAATATTGCCGTATTTCAGAGTATAGTTAAGGAATAATTTAACTTATATTCAACATGATGTAGACATGAAAGTTACTGAAAAATCTTGAAAAGAATGTACGGAACATCAGGTTGAAACTATTGGAGGTTGAGTATGAGTTCATTTAAAAGCTGGTTAAATTCAACAAAACAAGGACTTGAAGAGCAAGTCAAAAAGTTTAAAAATAAAGATTTTATGGATGCCGTGGTTGCAGGTTGTGCACTGGTTGCTTTTGCAGATGGTTCCATTGACGAAGCGGAAAAGAACAAGATGGCCGGTTATATCAACCTGAGTCAGGAATTGAAAGTATTCGATATGGCTGAAGTGATTACACGTTTTAATCATTATGTCGCGAACTTTGAGTTCTCTCCAGAGATCGGGAAGCAGGAAGCGCTGAAAGCCATTGGGAAATTCAAAGCCAAGCCGGATGTAGGACGCGTTATTGTGGGCGTATGCAGTGCGATTGGTTCAGCTGATGGCAATTTTGATGATCAGGAGAAAAGAGTCGTTGCAGAGATATGCATCGTACTTGGACTGAACCCGAGTGAATTCAATCTCTAAGTAGCTATTTTACATATGAAGGGAGGTGAAAATCAGTGGCAAGCATTAATTTGGTCAAAGGACAGAAAATTGATTTAACCAAAGGCAATGCAGGACTTACTGAGGTGATTGCTGGTCTCGGTTGGGACCCGGTAACTGCCAAAGGTTTCTTTGGAAGAAAAAAACAAGCGGATATCGATTGTGATGCATCGGCGATCATGTTGAATGAGGAAGGCAAGTTGGTCAAGGATTCCAACCTGGTTTGCTTCCACAACAAGCAAAGTGCATGTCGTTCGGTTATCCATTCAGGTGACAATCTAACAGGACAGGGAGACGGTGACGACGAACAGATCAAAATGGATCTGTCCCGTATTCCTGCTGATGTTCATAAAGTATTAATCGTTGTTAATATCTACGATTGTGTCAATCGCAAGCAAGATTTTGGCATGATTGAGAAGGCTTATATTCGTATTCTGGATGGTAAAAATTCCAGTGAGCTCGTGAAGTTCAATCTATCCGATAACTACACAGGTTCAACAGCGTTGATCTGTGGTGAATTGTATCGTCATGGAGGCGAATGGAAATTCTCGGCAATTGGAGAGGGTTCCCATGCGGTACATATCAACGAACTCGCTCGCAGGTACTCCTAAGTACAAGATTTAACCTAAATCGACAATAATCCTGATATTCATATGTCACGATAACTACAATACACTCAAATAAGCGAGGATGATCATACGATGGCAATTAATCTCTCTAAAGGTCAAAAAATCGATCTGACTAAAACGAACCCAGGTTTGACAAAAATCACAGTAGGCTTGGGCTGGGATACTAATAAGTATGATGGCGGAAAAGACTTTGACCTGGATGTATCGGTATTCTGTGCCAATGCAAACGGTAAAGTGGAAGGCGAGAAAAACTTCATCTTCTTCAACAATCCACAAAATGAAAATGGTTCTGTTGTTCACACCGGTGACAACCGTACAGGAGATGGCGATGGTGATGACGAGCAGATCAATATCGACCTGCCTAACGTACCCGCCAATGTAGAGAAAATTGCATTCTCCATTACGATCTACGAAGCTACAGAACGTAGCCAGAACTTCGGACAAGTCTCCCGTGCTTATGTGCGAATCGTCAACGAAGCAAACAGCGAAGAACTGATTCGTTTTGACCTGGGAGAAGACTTCTCCATCGAAACGGGTGTAGTTGTTGGTGAATTGTATCGTCATAACGGTGAGTGGAAGTTCAGTGCCATCGGTAGTGGTTACCAGGATGGATTGGTTGGATTGACACGCGATTACGGTTTGCAATAGGACGTACAGAACGACTTACAGGATGGGAAGAACCGTCTCCTGGACGGTTCTCCTTTTCATTTAATCACATATCTTGGAAAGGTGGAAAAACAAATGACGATCAGTCTTGCCAAAGGACAACGTATCGACCTGACCAAAACGAATCCGGGCCTTACCCGTGTGGTAGTTGGTTTAGGTTGGGACACAAACAAATATAGTGGTGGAGTCGATTTTGACCTGGACGCTTCGGCTTTTTTGTTGTACGAAGATGGAAAAGCCAAAGGTACGGATGACTTTGTTTTTTACAACAATCCAAGCGGCGGTGCGGGTTCAGTGACACATACCGGTGATAATCGTACGGGTGAGGGTGATGGCGATGATGAGCAAGTTGTTGTTGACTTCAGCAAAATCCCTGCGCACATTCACCGAATCGGTATTACCGTAACCATCTATGATGGAGATGGACGAGGGCAGAATTTTGGACAAGTCTCCAATGCTTTTGTTCGTGTTGTAGATGCTGCAAGTGATCGGGAAGTGCTTCGGTTCGACCTCGGAGAAGACTACTCTACAGAAACAGCTGTGGTATTCTGTGAGTTTTACCGTGCAGGTGCGGACTGGAAATTCCAGGCGGTAGGCAGCGGCTTCACAGGTGGACTATCTGCTTTATGCAAAAATTACGGACTGGATGCACAATAACTTGGCATAGAAAGGTGAGTCTGCTATGGCGATTTCTGTCGTGAAAGGCCAGAAGAGTGATCTGACCAAAACCAATCCGGGCTTGTCCCGTCTAACGGTAGGCATTGGTTGGGAGGCAGCCTCGGGTGTAGAGCTGGACACATCAGCATTCCTTCTGGGTTCAGACAATAAAGTGGCTGGAGATGAGGATTTTATCTTTTATAATCAGCCCTCTACCTCGTTCATCACGTATATGGATGGTGGACAGGTTGGTGGCGAGAAGAAACAATTCGCCATTGATCTTGGCAAAATCCCTGCCCGAATTGAGAAAATCGCCTTCAGCCTGACGATTCATGACGGTGAAGCACGACGCCATCATTTTGGACAGGTTCAGCATGGTTTTCTACGGTTTGCCAATGCAGCTACAGGTCAGGAAGTAATGAGATATGATCTGGGAAGCGGTTTTACAGTGGAGACCGCGATTGTCATCGGTGAATTGTATCGTCATAACGGAGAATGGAAGTTCAATGCAATAGGGTCGGGTTTTGCAGGTGGTTTGAATGCACTCTGCGCTAACTTTGGTGTGGATGTGGATGGTGGATCAGACCCTGCACCAACGACTTCAACCGTTCCTCCGACAGCTGTACCGACTCCGCCACCCCCGGTGCCCGCACCAGAACCGACGCCTGCTCCTGTGAATTCGATCAATTTCAGCAAAATTGAATTGAAGAAGAAGGGTGACACCATTAACCTCAAGAAAAATGCGGGGGGACTTGGTGAAATCCTGATTAACCTCAACTGGAATCAACAGGGTAGCAAAGGGTTATTTGGTCGCAGCAAGAGTGTGGATCTGGACTTGGGCTGTCTGTTCGAGATGAAGGATGGTACACGAGATGTGATTCAGGCCTTGGGACAGACGTTTGGTTCACTCAACCGTTTCCCTTATATTGCCCTGGATGGGGATGACCGGACGGGATCGGTTAAGACGGGAGAGAATCTGCGGATTAATGGTGCCCGTATCTCGGAAATTGAGCGCATCTTGGTATTCACCTATATTTATGGTGGTGTGGCCAACTGGTCTCAAGTAGACGGTGTGGTAACCATTCAGCAGAAGGACGGTCCCGATATCATTGTTCGAATGAATGAATACGGGAGCCCGCTTGGCATGTGTGGCATCGCGATGTTACGCAATGTGAACAATGAGACATTCAGTATTGAACGAATCGTGCAGTTCTATAATGGGCATCAGGCGTTGGACGAGGCTCATGATTGGGGAATGCAGTGGGTTGCGGGAAGAAAGTAATCATTTGTATTTATTCAATTTATAAACGCTGTATCGGTCAGCACCATTGCAAGGATACTGTTGACCAACGTTATCCTCGATAATAGACCATCAATCCCTCCAGATTAGGAGGGATTGGTTTTTATGCCCCGACAGCTGGAATCAACTATTGCAGATTGGCTATTGCCAAAGGTGCGAGGAGGAGACACCCCTGAAATATTTTAACTTTTTGAGTCTGGAAGAAGAAGATACTTTATTTTTCTCTTCACCCGTCTCGTTCAATCACCGGACTTCCAAAGATCTACTGGCATATGCTGTTGGGGCTGCTTTATATATGCCCGCGACGCGCACACATATCGCGGACGACATTATGAATGGTAAACATGAAGGTCTGACGACCATTATTATTGATCTGGAGGACGCTGTGGGTGACGACCAAGTAGAGTTTGCCGAGCAGTGTCTGGTACAGCATCTAACTCAACTGATGACTTATATGGAGACAGGCATGCTGAGTCAGGATCAAATGCCTCTTCTGTTTGCTCGTGTACGTTCACCACAACAGTTGGAACGTCTCATTGATACGTTGGGAGAACTGGTGTCCATGCTGACAGGCGTGGCTTTGCCCAAGTTTTGTGTGGGCAATGGAAGAGCCTATTTTGACCAGATCCGCAAGTATAATCAACGGAAACCGGATCATTATCCCGTTCTCTATGGAATGCCTATATTGGAAACGGCTTCAATTATATATCGGGAGACACGTTGGGAGACCTTACTTGGCCTTCGAAACATCCTCGATGAAAATGTTGAATATGTGCTCAATGTACGCATAGGTGCGACCGATTTCTCCAGCTTGTTTGGACTACGCCGAAGCCCGGAATTGACCATATACGATATCGCCACAATCCGTGACTGCATCTCGGATATTATCAATCTGTTTGGACGGATGGACAAGCCGTATGTAATCTCAGGTCCTGTCTGGGAATATTTCAGTCAGCGGGAGCGCGTGTTCAAACCTCAATTACGACAGACTCCATTCGAAGAAACCCTGGGCAAGTCAGGGCTGCATCTGAGAATGAAATATATTACGAACACAATGGATGGATTGATGCGTGAAGTCATGATGGACAAGGAAAATGGAATTGTAGGCAAAACGATCATTCATCCTTCTCATATTAAGCCTGTACAAGCGATGTACGTTGTTACACATGAGGAATATTCCGATGCACAAGACATCATCGCCCGTAATGATGGTAGCCTGGGTGTGTTCAAAAGTAATTACTATAACAAAATGAATGAGATTAAACCACACTTGAGCTGGGCGAATCGAATTCTAATCCGATCACAAATATATGGGGTGTTACATGAACAGCAGCATTTTGTCGGGCTCTTGCCCAAGCACGAGCAACAACACAACTACGTTCCCAATTCTTGATCAATTCAGTCTGAACGTTCAGGTTACACATAACCCGCTGCAACTTCCACTAGAATCTCTATTTTCCATGGCCGCACGAATTAATAAGAAACGTTCATTTCTGTTTGTAAGCAGACTGCTGGGCAAGCACATCCCGGTTAACCCGTATACCTCGCTTCTGAGCGGTGCGGCATTGGCTGTTCTGTTATATGAGCACCTGACTGAGAAGACGGAAGAGACGAAATTTCAGATCACCGAGTGGAAACGGGAAATGGTCGAAGGTTTGATTGATCCCAAGCGAGCTCGGCAAGTGTACGGCATGTTGTTGCAAGAGAAATTGAGTTTGCCGGAAACGATTCGTTTTGTTGGTTTTGCGGAGACAGCAACAGCGCTGGGCCACAGCATGTACGAGATGTTTGCTGATCAAGCTTCCTATATTCACACCACTCGCGAATATGTTCCAGCGATGCATCCAGATATTCAATTTGAAGAAGAACATTCCCATGCGATGGCTCATCGTTGTTACGCGTTGGATCATGAAGCCTTTGCAGGAGAGGGTCCGATTGTTCTGGTGGACGACGAGATTACGACGGGCAAAACGACGTTGAATATCATTCGGGATATTCAGGTTAGATACCCCCGGAAGCAGTATGTGATTGCTTCGCTGTTGGACTGGCGTACGGAAGCGGACGAGAATCGATTTGCCGAGTTGGAAGCTGAATTGGGAATTACCATTACACCGTTAAGCCTGTTGAAGGGCCGTATTGAAGTGGTGGGTACTCCACAGTTGGAAGCAACACAGCAAGATGAGCAGCTATCCTATCCTGCCGTGACGATTCAGACCTCTACCGTTGCAGATGCCTTCCATCAGCTGCACGCTACTTCCGAGGATGGTGAAGGTAAACGTAGCACAGCGAGCTACGTCCAGCATACGGGCAGGTTTGGTATACAATCTCGTCATAATGGCGTATTGCGTCAGGAGATTAGCCGGATTGCAGAACGACTTCAGTCGCAGCGTAAGGGAGAACGGACGTTGGTGATGGGAACAGGGGAGTTCATGTACATTCCAATGCGTATTGCTGCCGAGATGGGAGAAGGCGTGTTGTATCAATCGACTACCCGCAGTCCAATCCATACACATCCGGCTCCAGGATATGCTGTTCGTAGTGGTGCCGGATATGCCTCACCGGAAGACGCATCCGTTCGTAACTTTATCTATAACATCGCCCCGGGACAATATGATGAGATTTTTGTTCTGCTGGAGAGACAGATGTCCGAAGAACGAATGGAACCGATGGTGAAGGCACTGGAGCAGTTGGGATGCGGACACATTCATATTGTGTATTGCGGCTTGCCAGAGAAGACAGGGGACAACGAGCAATGAACTTAACTACACTGGAGCTAATCAGACAACGTGAGATTCAGTCTCCCGAACCGATGGGCAGTTATGCTGCATCGGACGTTGTTTTCTTACTGAAGGATATCAGCCATGTGGATCTGGAAAAGGGAACGGGTGAACGGGAGCAAGCGATCCAATCCGGGGTTCATTATTCGGAGATGCTACCCGTGGAATATCAGCCCACAAAAGAATACATCGAGCTGTTCCATCAGACGCTGGAACAATCCGCTGCAAGAATCGCTCGTCATACCGCCATTGTGGCTGAGAAGATTGTAGAGCGCAGGGGACTTAATCTGGTGCTGGTATCTCTGGCTCGAGCCGGAACGCCTATAGGCATCCTGATCAAGCGTTATATTGAATTGAAATACAAAGTGACGATTCCGCATTATAGCATTTCAATTATTCGTGGCAAGGGTATGGACGAGAACGCAATTTTATATATTTTACAGCAGCATGGGCTGGAAACAGCCATTCAGTTTGTAGACGGTTGGACAGGCAAAGGGGCTATTCGCAAAGTGCTGAAAGAGTCCTGTGACCAAATGGAACGGACTTATGGTGTAAGTCTTGATGATGATCTTGCTGTATTGGCCGATCCGGGTCAATGCTCAGGCACCTTTGGGACAAGGGAAGATTATCTTATTCCTAGTGCTTGTCTGAATTCCACGGTATCGGGACTGGTGAGCCGTACCGTACTACGCGATGATCTGATCGGGCCGGCAGATTTTCACGGAGCCAAATGGTATCGTGAATGGTCTTCTGCGGATGTGTCGACCCAATACGTGGATACTATTGCTCAGCATTTTCCGCAAATGATGGACCAAGTGGAGATTCGCTCGGACGACAATGCTACCGATACTTCGGAAATCACCTGGAAAGGCTGGCAGGATATCGAGGCCATCCAGCAATCTTTTGGCATTACGAACATTAATCTGATCAAACCTGGAATCGGAGAAACAACCCGGGTGTTACTGCGCCGTGTCCCTTGGAAGATTCTTGTGGACCGTCTGGATAATCCGGATTTGCAACATATTATGATGCTCGCCAGAGACAGAAATGTGCCGGTTGAGGTATATCCCGGACTAACCTATTCCTGTTGCGGCATTATTCAATTCCTGGGAGGTGGAGGAGAATGATGATCTACGCAAGTGATCTGGACCAGACGCTGGTGTACTCCCGTCGTGCGCTCCGTATTCCCGAAGATACACCGGGACTTGTTCCCGCAGAGTGGATTAACGGCAAGTTGTCCGCTTTTATGTCAGCATATGCACTGGAGCGGTTGCAGTCTTTGCCACAAGACATTGTATTTATGCCTGTGACGACACGTACCGTGGAGCAGTACCGGCGCATTCATATTTTTCAGACCGAATGTATTCCGAAATATGCGGTGACGAGTAATGGTGGCAACATCATTGTTGACGGTCAGGTAGACGATGAATGGAACCTGCATATTCGTTCTTTGCTTCGTCAGCAGGCAGCTACTCCTGAAGAGATCCTGGATTTGTTTGACGATGTACTGAGCCCGGAATGGGTGATTAATCAGCGATTGTGTGATGAGCTGTTCTTTGCATTGCTGATCGAACGTGACAAGCTTCCTATGGAGCGCATTACGGACAAGATTCGGGTGTTAGAGACGCTTGGATGGGAGAGTTCGATTCAGGGTCGGAAGCTCTATCTGGTGCCTTCGGCCGTGAACAAACGAGCTGCAGTGGAGCACATTAGGCAACGCATTGGCGATGTGCCTGTAATTGCTTCGGGCGATTCCTTGCTGGATCGCTGTTTGCTGGACTTTGCGCAGCATGCCATTGCTCCATCTCACGGAGAGCTGCATGTGGAGAGACAGCGTGCACCTGAGCTGGTGCCGTATCAATTTACGAAACAATTCGGTGCTTTTGCAGCAGATGAGATTCTCGATTACGTCCACCGTATTCATAACGATCAACAGACCCAGATAGACCATGCCGAGATAAGGGAGACCGTATAAATGAAAAAAATGAAGATTTACTTCAACCGTTGGTTCTCTGTAACGTATCATTATATGAATGCAATTCGGGACAATGAGGACGGCATGGAATTTGAGATCTACGGTACTCATCCTGATCCGGGACACATGGCATTACAGGGCTGTGATGTTGCAGAAGTTGAACCGCGTGTAACGGGCCGGGAATATGTTGATTTTTGCCTCGACTTTTGCCGTCGTCATCAGATTGATGTGTTTATTCCACGCTGGAACATGCTGGACATCAGCAGACATATCTCCCTGTTCGAAGAGATCGGTACACGGGTTATCGTATGCTCGGACACGGAATTGCTGGAACAATTGATGGAGAAAGACCGCTTCTATGAATCGGTGCGTGAGAAGGGCATTATGGAGATTCCGGATTATTTCACGGTCAGTAATGCTGCGCAATTCCAGCAAGCCTATGAGGCGCTGCGTGCACGTGGACATGATGTATGCTTCAAACCATGTAATGGTGAGGGCGGCATGGGATTCCGGGTGATTAATAATGAACGTGATCCGTTGCAGGAGTTGTTCGGATACGCGCTTAACTCCATTTCGTATGAAGATGCCCTGCGCGCTTTCTCTTCTGCTCCGTCCTTTCCCAACGTCATGGTGATGGAGGTACTGGAAGGATATGAATACAGCATTGATTGTCTTTCGGACCGCAATGGGAAACTATTAACGGCTATTCCGCGTAGAAAAGAAAGAGGACGTTTGCGTTTGCTTGAAGAAAACGAGGAATTGCTGGCGATTGCCCGCAATGTGGCAGAGGTATATCGGATTCCTTATAATTTTAATATACAGATGAAATATCGCAAGGATACACCGAAGCTGCTGGAGATCAATCCGCGTATGTCGGGTGGGTTGCACATGTCCTGTCTGTCGGGCGTGAACTTCCCGTATCTGGCGGTCAAGTCTGCACTTGGCCATGATATTGGACCACTTCATCCGAAGTTTGGCATACTGGGAAGTCATATCGAACAGCCATTTATAATCGACGTTCAGAAGGTAAGCGGAGTACACCACGTCTAGCTGAGAATTTTCCTCAACATTGACACCTTCTGGATGGTTTTTTTACAATACGGATGAGAGGTTATTCAAAAAGTCCATCTTCTCGGTACTGAAAATCAGACTTTTTGAATATGCACTTTATGTGTTGTTAAGGCAGGAGGACAAGTAATGTTACGGAAAACGAAGATAGGTATAGGCGCATTGGTCGGTTATGGTCTCGCGGCAATCTCGAGTCCTTTTCTACCGGATGTCATCACGTGGGCAATTCCGGCACTGGCAACTGTGGTCGGGGGATTGATTCCTTCACGTTCCACACCACGCACACAGGTGGATGGTTCGTCATCTGCCCCTGTACCAATCACAGATATCGGGAATGAACCATCTCGCTTGAATGGGGGACAAGCGTCGAGCGCAGTGCCAACAGGGGCAAGAGATGCTTCTCCAGCACAGCCCCATTCGAGTTCTACTCCCGCACAACATGCGGGCTCAGAACAAGCGAAGTCTTCCCGGACTGAACCAGATCCTGTATTTGATCCGGTGATTGAATACCTGGAAGTTCTGGAGGACATGATCATCTCCGAAGGTCAGAAGAACGAGCTTGATAATGAGATCGTGGAGAAATCACTGGCGTTGTTTGCCCGTTTGCAGCGTGTGATTCCTTCCCTTCAGGAGCTAAACAACGGGGATATCAACCATACGGTGCGCAGACTGATTTTGAAAGACCTGAACGGTTTTATTAATCCATTTCTGCGTTTAAGCGGAGAAGCCAAACGCAATAATCGGCGTATGCTGCTGAATGGTCTTCGCGACGTAGATTCCAAGATATCGGATATTGTATCAACGATTGAACATAAAGACTTAATGGAGCTTCAGAACAAAGCGGAACTAATACATCAACGGTATAATAGCTCTGAATTATAGGAGGGATTGGCATGGCAACGGAATGGGCTCAGTTGAAGCAGGAAGATGAGCAACGGATTAACCAGGAAGCAACGCAGCTTATTCAGAAAGTGTCCCAAAGTGATCCGGCTCACCTGGATACCTTAATGGATGATATCGGCAAGTTGGGCGTGAAAACACAAGAGAGAGCAGGACAGACCCTCAAGCTGCTTGATCGTCCAGTCAATGAACTGATGTCCGGGAATCGGGCAGAGGTATCCAACATGATCCTGAAGCTCCGTGATGAATGTGAGAGTTTGCAGCAGAGTAAAAATGTGAGTTTTGTCGGGAAGTTGTTACGTAAAAGCCCGCTGAAAAACTATGTATACCGTTATCAATCTGTTCGCACGAACATTGATGCGATCATTAACGGGTTGCGGGACGGCAAGGACAACCTGGAAGAAAGCATCGTAAATATGCGCCAATTGAAACGTTCCTCCATTCAGGAGATCTACAATCTGCAGACCAAAATCTCTTTTGGTAATCAATTGAAAGCATTGTTCGAAACCGAGATTGCCAAGCCTGAGAACGAGAATCGTAAAGCACATCTGGAGCGTGGGTTGCGCAAAGTGGTAACACGTACCCAATCCATGACAGAGATGATCATGCTGTACAATCAGGCAATCGCAGCTACCGACATCATTAATGATAACAATGACAAGCTGATTGATTCCGTTAATAATGCCATTGATAAAACAGCGAATCTGATCACCGTTTCGGCCATGATTGCGATGGCTCTTAATGATCAGGAGAAGGTCATTTCTGCTGTGGAAGCTACGAATAAGACGATTGAAGATCAATTCAAGGAGAACGCCAGATTGTTGAAGACAACAACAGAGAAAACAAATGAACTGTTGTCCAAACCGGCGATGTCCCTTGAAGCGGTCAATCAGGCGATGGGTGATCTGATGTCTGCGCTGGATCTGTCCGAGCAGTCTAATCGCCGGATCATCGAGAGCTGTAATGACTATACCAACAAGATGACAACCCTTAACGCTAAAATGAGCGATCGACTGGGTCTGGAAGGGCCGAAGGCTGCTGCCATTCCGGAAAAAAACAAACCGGATTCCAGTGCATTAGGATCTTTCCTGGATTAGGGTAGGACTCGCTGCATATCGTATCGAGATTGCTACATGGTTTTATTTTCTACGAGGGACGCCGAGTGCGTCTCTTTGTTTCATTTATTTGATAGAATGAAGGTAAAATCTGGGGTTGTGCGAAGGAGCTTGCTGAACATGCTGGACTTTTCATTCGAGATTATTGATGAGACCAAGATTAATATTCAATACAAATATGGCAGTGAGTTCTTTAACTTTAACCTGTATTATGCAAACGGGGAGTGGACGCTACATCCTTTTGACGGCATACTGATCCAAAACCGTGAAATGTGCAGTCTGATTGTATCGGAGCTACTCCGTAACAAAGATTTTCATGTCATGTTGGCTAAAGAGAAAATCATCTTATCCCAATTACGCACCAGTGTTAACCTCCAGTCCAATGAGCCGGATGAATGGGTAGCAGATCGGAGAAACGCAGATTATTCCAGTCCTGATGATGAGTTGATGGATTACATAGGGAACCACAGTTTCGAAGACATATTACAGCTTGAGCAAGAACAGATTGAGGCCAAAGTGCAATTCTTCCAACAGATCATTCAGAGAATGTTTATGGAGGGGCTTGGACCGGAAGATGCTGATTTCATCAAAGTTCAGGCCGTGATTCGGATATATAAGGAGACCTACGATCGTCTTGGTGAGTTGAATGATCATAATAGGGGTGATCGTGGACGCAGAAGATGGTAGGATGTAAAGGTGAAAAAAAGGTTCATCAGCCATAGGCAGATGAACCTTTTTGTTCTTCTGATATTCAAGGGAGATGAATGGTTTGGATATGATCGGTATGCATAATTAAAGAAGTCCCATCCGCTTCTACCAACGCAAGCAAGTGGCTGTCTGCACTCTTCAATAACCCTGCTCTGTAGGGCTTGCAACCGAGGTTGAGTACAACAAGTTCACCTATCATTTTATGAAGTTGCTGATCGAGTGTACGGGAGAGTGACATGGACGAAGGTTGCATAGGGAAATGTTGCTTACTAAGGGAGTAGGGTGTGCTGTTAGTAGGGGAAGGAATAATATACTTCAGATGATTAATGGAAACATAGATAGAATGGTATAACGGAGAGTAGAACATAAAGTAGTCATTCATAATATTTGTAATATAACCATGCAATGTTTTCCCTCCGATGGAGATTTCACTGAAACGTCCACGGGCGTTCATCAGCATTTTGCGGTAAGAGATATTGGTGTGATCCATCTCGGGGTCAGGTGTTGGCAAAACTATACTTGAATCATCTGCCGTATTGACATGCATGGATTGAACATGATGAAGTGGAATATAAACAAATCGCTGGTTTCCGTAGACTACAATCAGATCCTGGCCTACATCAATGATCTCACCCTGGATCGGTAGTTTACAGCCAGACAGCTCCAATTCGACGGATTTACCCAGCCAATGCGTAAGAAGTTCCACAGTATTCCTCCTCTCAATAGAGAATAGATGTCCAAATATAGAGTGAAATTAGGCTAACAATTAGACTTATTGGTATCACAATAAAGGTAACTTTCATATACTGTTTCCAGGAGATTCGAATATGATGGGTCTTTAATATATACATCCAAATTAACGTTGCCAAGGTGCCAATAGGCGTCAGCAAGGCTCCGATATCACTTCCCAGAATGTTGGCAAGATACGCAAGATGCAGTTGAGATTCACTTAGTGGAAGATCTGTAACAGCAAAGGTCCCAATCATCACGGAGGGCAAATTGTTGAACAGATTGGAAAGCAGAGTGAGCATTAACCCCGACACAGCAATGATGCTGGCATTTCCTCCTTCTATTATCGGTTTCATCCACTGAATGATCCATGCGGTCATGCCTGCTCGGTGAAGACTATCTACAATAACATAGATGCTGAAGGCGAAGAGTAAAATATGCCAAGGCGTTTGTGTTATCACATCTTTGAGTCCAGTCCGGGTGCGATACCAACGCACAGCGAGCATGAGAATAACACCAGTGATTGCAACTACCTCCATGGGTATACCAACTTGCTCAGCTAGAAAATATCCTGCACGGATAAATACAACGATGCCTATACAGACACGGAACAGCCACCAGTCTACTTTATTCTCGGATTCAGCCGTCTGTAGCGGATGATATCCTGAACCGGATGAAGACTGCAGGGATACAGGGAAATGATGAATAACTTTGGGAATACTTCTACGAAAATAATAGAACAGCAGTACGGTCATCACCATGATCGCAAGCATGGATGGCACAAACATCATCTGAGTATAAGTATTCAGATTTAAGCCAACCATTTGCAAAGCAATCAGATTTGCCAGATTACTAAGTCCAATTGGCGCACTGGAAGCCGTAGCGATTAGCGCACCGGAGATCAGGTAGGGTAACTGTTGATGCATTTTCAGACGAAGTATAGAACAGATTCGAATAATGATCGGAGTTGTGATCAGAATACTGCCATCATTGTTGAAGAAGATGGTCATGAGAAAACAAAGTAATAGAATTAGCCAGAACAATCGAAAGCCGGAACCTCTTGCTTTCTCAATCATATTCAAAGCGATCCAGCGAAAAAAACCGATGCTATCTAAAATAATCGACATGACAATGGTAGAGAGGATTGTTACGGCTGCACCAGATACGATCCCGAAGATTCCAACAATGTGAGCATAGCTGCTCACTCCAGTTAAAATAAGAAGAAGGGCGCCAAGCGAGGTGGGTATAGATTCATTCAATCCGCCAGGACGCCACATCAGGAAAATGACAGTGATGATAAAGACCCCGAAGGTTAACCACAACTGGTAGTCAGGCATTTACTGTGATTCACCTCCCAGGGGGAGAAGTCCTGACGAAGCCTGAAGCAGATGTTCATGGGATGGAGTGGGCCTTCCGGGTGCAACGATCCAGTAAAAAGGCACACCAATCAAGACTAATGCGACGAAGATCAACATGATAATTCCCCCCTTTAAGCTGGTAGATAACTTAAGTTGTCAGTTTATTTCAGTTACTTCTTTTTACCGCCGGATTTGTTGCCACGGGACTGGTTGCCTTGATTGCCTCGCGACTTGTTACCACCAGATTTATTTCCTTGGGATTGGTTGCCTTGAACTCGTTGCCCCTGAGAACGATTGCCTTGGTTGTTCCGTGACTTGTTGCCGCCGGACTTATTACCCTGGGATTGGTTCCCTTGAGCTGCTTGGTTCCCTTGAGAACGGTTGCCACGAGACTGGTTGCCTTGAGCCGCCTGATTACCTTGGGCTGCTTGGTTCCCTTGACTTGTATTACTACTGTTGTTGTTGTTCCCACCACCACGTACGAGGGATACAGATTTCACATGTTGCATCGGAATACGAACAATCTCCTGATTTTTCAAAGTCATGATCAATTGGTTCTGGTTGGCATCGGCCAGGATGCCTTCCACTTTTTCAGGTCCTCCCCGGTTAATCTGAACACGGCGGAAGCGGAGTGCTTGCATAACGCCCAAAAACGTGTTGGAAGGAATAGGATTCCCCATGGCTGCATTTCGGTTACCACCGGAACGGCCTGTATCTGTTATGCTTTTGACATGTGATTCATTAACGTAGACAATCCCTTCTTTGCAGTTCATCGCCATATAGTCCCAGCGTACGTCCGTGAGTGTACCTTGTACTGAATCAGGTCCTCCCCGGTTAATCTTAATCTCTCTTCCCAACAAACCTCTCATTCCTTGACCATTCATAGACATTGTGTTTGACCCCTTCCATGATATAAGTTCAGATGGACAAAAATGGTGGATGTAATTATGATCCCTTCCATTCGTCATTCGTGTCTGTCTGTAGTTTAAGCATATGTGACATGCCTCTTGGAGGGACTAGCCAGTTAACTATATTTATACCATTTCAGCTATAATCTATGAAAATGATGTAAATTTATAGATTAATAACCCGGTTATTCCGCATTATGACAAGTGAATTGGGATGTGATAAGTATCAGGACTGTGCATTCGCCCGTACGACTTTCTGTGCATCTGCATAGGATGGTGTAAGAGCCTACGGGCGAATCTTACAGGTATTCGAAAGGCGGATGGAAATGGCTCTACCTGTCTACCATATCAGCTTGTCTCCAACCGAATATCAACAGTTAACGTCCAATATATGGTCAGAGACGTTTGTGAACAGCACGATGCAGATGGACGGCAAGCCGTTTCCGATCCGGCTTCGATACCGTGGAGGACATACGCGCGGTTATCCCAAAAAATCATTTGAGGTTCGTACATCCAGCCGGACGTATCATTTTAATGCGGAGTATGATGATCCTTCGTTGTTGCGCAATGCACTTTCTTTTCGTTTTTTTGAGTCGATTCGTGTACCCGCACCGTCTACACAACACTGCGTACTCTATCTGAACGGGCAACTTTTGGGTGTATACCTGCGGATCGAAGGGGTGAAATCCTTCTTTTTTCGCCAAAGGAAAATCCCTGTGCGCAGTATCTTCTATGCGGTGAATGATCATGCTGGTTTTACGATGAATTCGGAATCCTCTTCAACAAGTACCGATTTATTGTCCGGATACAGCTTAATTCGTGGCAAAGATGTGGATCGCACAAGGCTACGTAATTTTATTCAGCAGTTGAACACAAAGTCCAGGTTGGAATTGTTACGTTTTTTACAGTCGAGGGTGGATACAGACAATTATTTACGCTGGTTAAGTGGAGCTGTGCTTACAGGGAACTTCGATGGATTTCATCAGAATTACACATGGTATGAGAAAATCAAAAGCGGTAAATATGGCATCCTGCCTTGGGATTATGAGGGTACTTGGGGGAGGAACTGTTATGGAACACGAGTTGACCCCAATCTTGTTCGTATTCAGGGGTATAACAGACTTACCGGACGATTGCTGGCATTCCGCAGTTTCCGTGAGCAATATAAGAAGTTGATGCGTCAGCATCTGATGAATGCTTTTACAGAGAAGCGAATTATGCCTTTAGTCCATCGATTGCACAATGAGATTCGTGAAGATATCTACAAAGATCCTTACATGAAATGGCCTATGGACGTATTTGCAGGTGAACCGGAAAGAATTCGCGAATATGTGGTGAAACGTCGGGAGTATCTAAGTGAAAAACTACGTCAGCTGTAAGCACATAACTAGCGCGGGGAAGGGAGACCTTCCTTTTTTTACTGCCAAAATGAAGAGAAGTTTATTGTATTGGGAAAAGTAGGGTAATAAGAATAGAAGCGGCATTGTAAAATACGCTATAATAACCATATGTGTACATAGAAATGATTACATATTGGACGCTGTGGAGAAAACAACATGTCTAATGGAGGCTCTGAGCTGGAACGTGTTATCGGTTTAGGGTGCTCCGAGCCGGAGGAATGCTTATGATCAAGCTGTTGTACTACTTGAAGAAGTACCGAGTTGCCGCGATTGCAGCCCTGGTCATGATGTTAATTGAGCTTGCGGTGGAGCTGGCTCAGCCTTATCTGATCTCCAAGATCATTGATAACGGGATTCAGCAGGGAGACCTTTCTGTCGTCTGGTTGTGGGGCGGTGTGCTGGTTGGCAGTGCTGTTGTGGCTTTTGCTGCTGGAATTGCCAGTTCGTTCTTTGCATCCCATGCAAGTCTGGGGTTCGGATACGATCTGCGGGAGAAGTTGTATGAGAAAGTGCAAACGTTCTCTTATGCCGTCTTTAACCGGTTCGCAACGTCGTCCCTGATTACCAGATTAACGGGGGATGTGACCCAGGTTCAGGACACCGTCTTCATGAGTCTGCGCTTCATGACGCGTGTGCCCCTGGTGGTGATTGGTAGCATGATTATGGCAGTGATCGTGAACCCGAGGTTGGGTCTGCTGCTGGTTGTCATGGTGCCTGTACTGCTCATTGTTGTAGTGTGGATGATCAAAAAGGCAGCGCTGCTGTTCCGCAATGTGCAGCGCAGACTGGATGCCGTCAATGGAGTCATCCAGGAGAATCTGACAGGCATTCGGCTGATCCGTGTTTTCGTACGGATGGGCCATGAGATTGAACGCTTTGCCGGATTCAGCGGCAAGCTGATGAAAGGCACCATTTCCGCGCTGCGCCTGACGGAGACCACGATGCCGTTCATGCTGCTTATGATGAACGTTTGTATCATCGCCGTGTTATGGTTTGGACGAGTCGACATTGCCTCCGGTAATGCAACCGTGGGTGAAGTGGTCGCCGTCATTAACTACCTGCTTCGCACAATTGGTGCCATGTCTGCGTTGTCATGGATTCTGGTGACGTTCTCCAGAGCAAGCGCTTCGGCGCAACGGCTGAATGAAGTGTTTAATACGGAGGACACGTCGGAGACTGAACAGACGATATCAACGTCTGCACCATCTGCTGGATCTATGAAATCTTCGCATTTTCCGCAATCTGTATACCCGGCGAAGAAACAGCGCGCTGTGCAGGGAGCGGTTGAATTCCGCAGTGTAGGCTTCAGTTATCCGAATAGTGAAATTACAGTACTGGATAACATCACATTCACGGCAAAAGCGGGGGAGCGTATTGCCATTATGGGAGCAACTGGCTCAGGCAAATCCTCGCTGGTACAGCTCATTCCGCGTTTATACACAGAGGATCAAGGAAAGGTACGGATTGATGGTGCCGATGCATCAGAGCTGGATCTGTCCATGCTGCGTGGTGCGATTGGTTATGTACCGCAGGAGGTTGTCCTGTTTACCGGTTCCATCCGGGAGAATATTGCCTGGGGTCAGGAAGATGCTACCTTGGATGAGATCGTGGAAGCCGCAAAGCGCGCGCAGATCCATGAAACAATTGAGAATTTACCAAACGGTTATGATACATTGCTGGGTCAACGGGGAGTGAATCTCTCCGGTGGACAGAAGCAGCGACTTTCCATTGCACGAGCACTGGTACGTAGACCAAGAATTCTGATTCTGGACGATAGCACGAGTGCGCTGGATGTGGCTACAGAAGGCAGACTGCTCGATGCGCTGGAGGAATTGTCGTGTACCACGTTTATCATCACCCAGAAGATCAGTTCAACCACTTCGGCGGACCTGATTCTGCTGCTTGATGATGGACAACTCATTGGACAGGGAAAACATGAAGACCTGATGGAATCGTCAGAGCTGTATCGTCGAATCCATGAATCACAATACGGGGAGGGTGCACAGCATGTTCAAAGCATTCATTGAGCCTTTCCGTCAGCCGCCACCGCCGATTGATCCGGAGACGTTACGATCAGGTGGTGGTCGTAAACCCAAGGCACGGGCGAAGAACTGGTCAGGTACGCTAGGTCGTATCTGGACCTATCTGGCACGGCGCAAGGTTAAGCTGTCCATGGTACTGTTGATGGTGTTTGCCAGTTCCGCACTCGCTTTGCTTGGCCCTTACATGGTAGGGGTGGCCGTGGATGATTTCATCGCGGGCGAAGCCGGGGCAAGCTGGACTCGGTTTCTGATTGGATTAACCGCAGTGTATGTCTTGTTCTCTCTTACATCCTGGTTACAAAATATATGGATGATCGAAATTGCACAGGAAACCGTGTTCCGCATGCGGTATGATCTGTTCTCCCATCTGCACAAATTACCGATTCCATTCTTCGGTAAACGCCAGCAGGGGGAGATTATGAGCCGGGTGACCAATGATATCGAGAATGTCAGCGGTACGTTGAACAGCTCGGCGATCCAGATTTTTTCGAGTGTATTAACACTGCTCGGAACGTTTGGGGTTATGCTCTGGCTCAGTCCGCTACTGACCCTGCTTACCTTTATCGTTGTGCCTCTGATGGCCATCGGCATGCGTTGGATTACGCGCAGAACGGGACCGCTCTTCAAAGAGCGGCAGCGCAATCTCGGTGAACTTAACGGTTACATCGAAGAGACTTTATCCGGGCAGCGGATCATTAAGGCATTCTCCCAAGAGGAGCGAGTGATTCGCGGTTTTGAGGAACGGAATACCCGCATCCGGATTTCCGGTTTCTGGGCACAGACGATCTCTGGCTTTATCCCGAAACTGATGAATGGATTGAATAACCTGAGCTTTGCGATTGTGGCGGGCATCGGTGGTATTCTGGCGATTCAGGGTTCGGTTACAGTCGGGGTGATTATTATCTTTGTGGAATATGCCCGTCAATTCACCCGTCCGCTGAATGATCTGGCGAACCAGTGGAATACGTTATTGTCCGCGATTGCGGGGGCTGAGCGCGTATTCGAGGTGCTGGACGAAGATGAGGAAGCGAAGGATGAAGGGGCAGCGATATCTCTGGACAAGGTAGAGGGAGCCGTTCGTTTCGACAAAGTATCCTTTGGATACGATGAAGGACGTAACATTTTGCATGAGATCAGCTTTGAAGCTAAACCGGGGGAGATGATTGCCCTTGTGGGTCCGACCGGAGCGGGGAAAACAACATTAATTCAGCTGTTATCCCGTTTCTATGATCCAACAGGTGGCACATTAACGGTAGATGGTCGCGATATGACCACCATTCGGCGTGAGAATCTGCGGTCACATATGGCATTTGTGCTTCAGGATTCATTTCTGTTTCAGGGCACGATTCGAGAAAATATTCGATTTGGGCGTCTGGACGCAACGGATGAAGAGGTGGAAGCAGCCTCCCGGCTGGCGAATGCCCATTCCTTCATTGTGCGAATGAAGGATGGATACGACAAAGTGCTCCAGGCCGACGGGAGCGGCATTAGTCAGGGGCAGAAGCAACTACTCGCCATTGCCCGGGCAATCTTGGCAGATCCATCCATACTTGTACTGGACGAAGCGACGAGCAGTATTGATACTGTTACGGAGATTAAAATCCAGGAAGGGTTGCAACGCCTGATGCAAGGTCGTACCAGCTTTGTCATTGCCCACAGGCTGAACACGATCCGTCAGGCCGACCGGATTCTGGTGCTGAAGGATGGGCAACTACTGGAGCAAGGCTCGCATGATGCATTGCTGGAACAAGGCGGTTTCTACAGAGAGCTGTATTACAGTCAGCTGCGTAAAAAGGCGCAATAGTCATTTTGGAAAATATGGGACATGTATTAGAGAACTTGTAGGTATGTAAAAAGAGCAGGGATGAGGGCACGATGCTCCTCAATTCTGCTCTTTTTGCATATTCAATTGAAGGAAAATGGAAAACGGAACTGTGATTGTATGTTAAAATAAGGATATATTGGAATAGGTCCGTTTTTGGACGGTTGCCAGCGGTTTTGAAGCATGAGAATGAATTTTTACACGTATGCCTGTAGTCAGTCATGTGATGCATTAAAAGAGAGGAGGGCAATGCGGAATGGAATTCAAATTTGGGAATGTTGCTATTCTTCTACCCCCTGTTCACATTATTATTATCGCAATCATTATTATTTTCATTCTAGTAAGGTGGAGCAAGCAGTTAGAAACAAGACGTTTTACGGTTTTCTTTTACTTTTTAATTAGTACGTTCATTACGCCAATTTATTCTCAAAGTACAACAAATGGTGTCTTTGAGCTATGGATCCCCGCAGGGTTTATTTTGGTTTTCTTTTATTTGATTCGTAGCGAAAGATATCATCCATCTAAAATGAAAGCGAGTATCTTAGGATTTTCAATAGCATTATATCAGTTAATCCTTCAATATGTCGGATGAAGGGACAGGACAGGATAGGATAATTCAACAAGAACAAGTAAGCAATAGGTTGAAAACAAAAGAGCAGATCCTGATCACAGGACCTGCTCTTTCTCATTTAACTTCCGATAACTTTCCAGTTATTAGCCTGCTCCACCGTTAACGGCTGGTGTCTGCGGATGTAATCTTCCACCAGTGCGGCCATGTCCGTGGCACCTTCGTGCAGTACCTTTTTGCCCGGATACATTGCATAATCCCCGCCGCCAGCAGCGCGGTAGCTGTTCATCACCACAGAGTACATGCCATTCATGTCCATTGGCTGGCCTTCATGTTCCAACTTCACAACTCGACTGCCAACAGGTTGGGAGATATCTAGCTCGTATTCCATGCCAGCCCACATATCGTAATTATAATGTTGAGGTTTGGGTTCCATATAAGCCGGATTAACTGCCACCTCACCAGAAGCATTCACTTCAAAGTAACGTGCCGTTTGTTCCAGTGCCTCCCGGATATCCTGACCACTCAACTCCAGCACCGTCAGAGTATTAGGATAGATGAAGTTGGATAACACGTCCCGAACGGTGATGTGACTCCCGAAACCGCGAGCTTCTTCACTCAGCATGGCGGTATTGGAGAGCTGCGCTCCAGTCGCTTCCATCTGCACTTGATGTACAAAAGCAATGAATGGATGTGCCTTGAGTCGCAGAGCCGTAGCATTGGTGATGGATAAATCCCCAGCCACCTCGCCAATGGGTTGATCAAGCCATGCTTGTGCCTCAGTTTCCAGCTCTTCCGTCAGTTTCATGACGCTTGCATCAGGTTCAACCTCATGATGTTCATCCAGAAGTAACAACCGAGCCTGCTTATCTGTAATTTGCCACTTGCCGCCCGATGATTGTTCCAACTGAACGGATACATGCCCCGCACCATTTCCACTGAATCCCGGTTGAATGACGGTTACACCATGAATATTAGCGGTAAGCTGACGATGCTGATGTCCGGTAAGCAACACATCAATGCCTTCGATGTCCCGGCAGATGGCATAGCCTTGATTTTCTCCAGTTAACCGTTCGGTGGGCTCGCCTGTCTCCAGATCACTCTCAAATCCACCGTGATAACTCACAACCATTACATCTGGTTGTTCATGATCGCGTATATAGCTAACCCATGTACGAATGGTCTCCAAGGCATCAAGGAACTGTAACCCCTCAATATTTTTTGGATGCTCCCAGTTCGGTATGTAGTGCGTAGTTGCGCCCAAGAGGGCAATTTTGACACCCGTAGACAATGTTTTGATTAGATACGGAGGACCGAAGGCAGGTACGTCTGGCTGCTCACCTTTTACAATATTGGCAGACAGCCAAGGGAAATTGGAAGCTTCAACTGCTCCGCGCAACAGATTCTGACCATAGTTAAACTCGTGATTGCCCATCACCGCAGCATCATAACCGAGTTCATTCAGTACCGTTATGAATGGATGCACCTCGTTTTTGGAAACCTGTGAAGCTGCATAGGAGGCCAAGGGTGATCCTTGCAGCAGATCCCCGTTATCCACCAGCATCAATTCAGGTGAACGTTCACGTTCCTTCCGAATCAGGGAAGCCAGCAGGGCAAGCCCAGCCGGGCGGTAGGCATTGGTATTGTAATGAATGGGACGGATCGCCCCGTGCAGATCACTGGTATACAGAATATCGAAGCTTGCCGTATGGTTTGTGGATGTCATTTTACAATCTCCTCTAATATATAAGTTCAGATATATGGAATTACTATAAAACGGAGAAGAATGAATAGCTTGAAGAACCGAAGTATGCGCCGTTATCTCCGATGTTCTTCCTATATCTTCAACCATAATGAGCCTATTCTAACAGATACAAGTCGCGCTGACAGCCTGACAGGAAACTTTACAAAACTCCAAATTTCGTTTCACATCGCGCTAATATTTGGCAACTATAGTAGATAAGTACTGAAAAATAGAAACTCTTTGGAGGGTGTTCGTTTGAAGAAGTCTGCTTTATTTTTACCATTGTTGATTTTGGTTCTGTTTCTGAGTGCTTGTGGGTCTAGCAGTAGTACAACAGGTTCGGCTAACGGGGATAATTCGAGTTCGAATGCATCCGGTACGTCTACGGCAGAGACAGAGAAAGCTGTCGAAGGTTATGTGCCAACTGAACTGACGGTTCAATTTGTTCCTTCCCAGAACGCAGATACGCTTGAAGCCAAAGCGAAACCGCTGGAGAAGTTGCTTGGTGACAAACTGGGCATTCCGGTAAAAGTCAGCGTATCCACCGACTACAACACAATTATTGAAGCAATGGCTTCCAACAAAGTAGACGTAGGTTTCTTGCCTCCGACAGCTTATGTACTGGCTAAAGAAAAAGGCGCTGCGCAGGTTATCTTGCAAGCACAACGTTTCGGTGTAAATGATGAGACAGGTGCTCCAACCGAAGAGTTGGCGGATTCCTATAAATCCATGTTCATTGTAAAAAAAGACTCTCCGATTCAATCCATCGAGGACCTTAAAGGTAAAAAAGTCGCTTACCAAAACGTAACGTCTTCCGCAGGTTATGTATGGCCAGCAGGTCTGTTGCTGGACAGGGGCATTGATCCATTAAAAGATGTAACACCTGTAACGTTGAAAGGTCATGACCAAGGTGTTATCGCTGTATTGAACGGTGACGTTGATGCAGCAGCTATTTTCCAAGATGCCCGCAACACGGTAGCTAAAGACTATCCGACTGTATTTGAAGATACACGTGTACTGGCGTTCACTGAGCCTATTCCTAACGATACCATTGCCGTTCGTACAGACATGAATGCAGATTGGACTGCGAAGATCAAACAAGCCTTCATCGATATCGGTAAAGATACTGAAGGTCACCAGATCATCAAAGAAATCTATACGCATGAAGGTTATGTAGAGTCCGATGATAGCAAGTTTGAGATCGTTCGTCAGTATGGCGAAAAAGTGAAAGGTGAATAATTCTGATCTAAAAGTAGTTCGGGATCTGTTCACTTTGTAGTAGCTTTCTTGGATGGGAACAGCTTAATCGTAGCAATGGACAGGCCAGTTCAGCGTGATCTACGCTGCGCTGGCTTGTGCCATTATAACAAGGACTCATGTATGGTTGATCATTATGAATGAAAGAAGGATATTGTCATGATTGAGCTTCATAACGTTACCAAAACTTACGCTAACGGCACCAAGGGCCTGGATAATATTAATCTGAAATTTGAGCAGGGTGAATTCATTGCTGTAGTGGGTCTGTCCGGTGCGGGTAAATCAACGCTCTTACGCTCCATTAACCGACTGCACGACATTAGTGAGGGCGAGATTCTGATTAACGGAAGTTCCATCACGAAGGCACAAGGCAAACGGCTACGCATGATCAGACGTGACATCGGCATGATCTTCCAGAGTTTCAATCTGGTGAAACGGTCCAGTGTACTACGTAACGTACTCGCTGGACGGGTTGGATATCATTCCACCATGCGCACCATTATGGGTCGTTTTCCAAAAGAGGATATTGAACTGGCATTCACTGCGCTGGATCGTGTGAATATTTCGGAGAAAGCTTATTCCCGTGCAGATCAGTTGTCTGGTGGACAGCAACAGCGTGTCGCTATTGCTCGTGTACTGGCACAGGAAGCAAAAATCATTCTGGCCGACGAACCGGTTGCTTCACTTGACCCGCTTACAACAAAACAGGTCATGGATGACCTGAAACGCATCAATCAAGACCTTGGGATTACGACCATCGTCAACCTTCACTTTATTGATCTGGCGAGAGAGTATGCGACCCGTATTGTCGGATTGAGAGCAGGCGAGGTCGTATTCGATGGTCCGGTGGAAGAGGCAACGGATGAGCGCTTTGCAGAAATTTACGGTAGACCAATTCTGGCTGACGAATTGCTGGACAAGCAGGCTGTACATGAGCAGGGAGAAGTTGTGGTATGAAGGGGCAGTCCAACGTTCCACTTCAGAATTCAGGCGGAGTAGGGAAGGGACCTGGTTCCAGCGCGGCTCAGGTTGTAAATCGCCCAAAACCACCTGGGCGTACGAAACATTTGCTCACTTTAGTGATCATTCTGCTCCTTCTATGGGCCAGTGCCAAACAGACGGATGCCAGCTTTACGGAGTTGTTTGAAGGTTTTCCCAACATGTTGGATCTGCTAAAGGAAATGTTCCCACCCCGTTGGAGTTACTTTGATAATATCGTGCAAGGCATGCTGGAAACGATTCGAATGGCCCTGATTGGGACAACCATTGGTGCGATTATTGCGATTCCAGTCTCGATCATCTGTGCTGGTAACCTGATGCCAAGTCGCTGGATTTACTATCCGGCGCGCTTTCTGCTGAACCTGATTCGGACCGTGCCAGATCTGCTGCTTGCTGCTTTGTTCGTTGCTGTGTTTGGTTTGGGGCCAATCCCCGGAATCTTGGCACTGGCTGTGTTCTCGATAGGTCTGATCGCGAAGTTGACCTATGAGACGCTGGAAACCATTGATCAGGGGCCACTGGAAGCGATGACGGCTGTTGGTATGAACCGGATTCAGCTCATTGTATATGGCGTGGTGCCGCAACTGGCTGCCCAGTTCACATCCTATGTGCTGTATGCCTTCGAAATTAATATACGTG
This sequence comes from Paenibacillus sp. FSL H3-0457, assembly GCF_037981725.1. Lineage (NCBI taxonomy): Bacteria > Bacillati > Bacillota > Bacilli > Caryophanales > Paenibacillaceae > Paenibacillus > Paenibacillus sp. FSL H3-0457. The sequence goes on from NZ_CP150283.1 coordinate 1,208,489, forward strand.
CTGCTGCCATTCTGGGATTGGTGGGAGCCGGAGGAATTGGACTCTATTATGAGGCTACACTTGGATTCCTGGAGTATGACAAGACCAGTGTAATCATTCTGTTTACCCTCGTCATTGTTCTGGTCATTGATTATGTAAGTACTAAGTTGCGGGAGAAATTGCTATGATGAAAAATGAAACAAGCCGCATCCGGCCTAAACCACGGAAGAACCCGCTTCGCTGGGTCATTGTGTTACTGCTGATCCTTGTGTATGTCTGGGCGCTTGCCGGTGTACCATTTACTGGTTTCAAGGAAACAGCCGCTCAGATTATGAAGGCCATTGTAGCCGGGATTTTCTCACCGGATTGGAATTTTGTATATTTGCCTGAAGGAGAAGACTTGCTACGAGGATTGTTGGATACGCTGGCAATCTCTGTGTTGGGTACCGTGATCTCAGCTGTGCTCTGTATCCCGTTTGCATTCTGGTCTGCCCGTAACATGAGTGGGCATCGTTCCATCTCGGGTGCAGGCAAAATGGTACTAAGCTTTATTCGCACGTTCCCTGAGATTATCATGGCCTTGTTGTTCATTAAGGCAGTAGGTCCCGGATCGTTTGCAGGGGTACTCGCCCTTGGATTGCACTCCATCGGCATGTTAGGCAAATTGTACGCGGATGAAGTTGAAAATATCGACTACGGCCCATCTGAGGCGCTGCTTGCTTCCGGAGCCAATCGCATGCAGCAGTTGTGGTTTGCCATCCTGCCGCAGGTTATGCCTGGCTTCCTGAACTATACATTGTATCGTTTTGAGATCAATGTACGTTCCGCGACTATACTGGGTGTAATTGGAGCAGGGGGTATCGGTACACCGCTGATCTTTGCGTTAAGTACTCGGAACTGGCCGCGAGTAGGTATAATCTTGCTGGGTATTATCGTGATGATCACGATTATTGACTTGATCTCGGGGTATATTCGTAAGAAGCTGGTGTAGAGTTAATGTGGCGCTACGAATATATTAGATGATAAATTAAGATAAGTTGATAGCGTAAGAAGAGAGGGCTATTCGGTGCCGAATATTGGCAGGGATAGTCTTTTTTTGTGTCTGTAAATAAACATCGGTGCGTTCTTGTTGCTCAGCTAACCGTTGAGGAATAAGAGGATTCCAAGAATATTTATAAGAATGATTGAATTATTTTCCAAATCCATGTAATATTAATAGGTTTCTATATAAAGGGAATTAAGGATATTAATCAATACTCCTCTTAGATACCCATACAAGAAATGAATTTTTTAAAGGAAGGTGACCTATGGAAATATTTTATTTTATATGGATTGTATTTATGGTATTGATATTGCTGTACAGAATGATCTTTCAGAAGTTTAAAAAACATAACAAAGAAAATATGGGGCTCAGTGCAATCCTGATCATTTTCACGGGAAGCAGTTATACGTTTACACAGATGAACTTGATTTTTGTCATTAGTGTCATCGCCGTCGCGGCTTATTGTGCTGTATGGAACAGCATTCTATTTGTTAGAAATGGATATGAGCCTGAACGTTTGAAATGAATGATAAAAACCGAAACCATGTTGCCCTGTGAATCAGGCAATGTTGGTTTCGGTTTTTTAGTTGCTTGGTTAAACGTTAGGCTTCTTTACTGAGACTTAACTAGCCAAAGGCAATGCTTTAGTCACTTGAACCGTAATTTTCTCGGTGCTGGTTACGCCTGCAGCGTTGATCAGCTCAGCACGGTACGTGTACGTTCCGTTAGCGCGACCCGACAATTCAGTTGTAGCACTTTGGGAAGCTGGTGTTGCCGCGTTCAACGCTTGTGTATCAATTAATACATCATTCTCATAGAGACGGTATTCGGTTGCGTTTGTACCCCACCAGAGGTTCATGGATACGTTGTAATTTCCGTCACCATCCCAGTTGTTTTGGGATAACGTAGCTTTGCCTGGAGCAGCATTGGTTACTTGTACCGTCAGCACGTCACTGCGTGTTGTGCCTTTGTCATTGGTCAGCTCGGCTACGTAAGTATACGTGCCGTTGGCTTTACCTGTAATAGCTGTTTTGGAGGACTGAGCCGATGGTGAAGCCGCAGTCAACTTCTGTGTATCAATTAGAACGCCGTTCTCATACAGTTTGTATTCAGAACCATTTTCGCCCCACCAGAGGTTCATGCTTACGTTATACGAACCTTCGAACAGGCCAGTGGTATATCCATTATCAGAAGAAAGCACCGGTTTACCCGGTGCTCCTGCAGCTGGAGTGGAAGGCACTTCGCCGCCACCTTGCTCTTCAGCAGGTACAAAATCATTCAAGCTTCTAGGTTTCAATTGATATACATCTTTGAAAATAGCGGAAACGCCTGTGATATCGATTTTGTCACCAGCAGCATAAGGGAAGGCAGTCTCCGTCACACCTGTACGGGTGTCTACACGGATGTGTGTGCTCGTTCCATCTGCTGCTACCGCGTCGAATTCAAAAGATCCAACTGGTGTAGCACTGATGATATTCTCAATCGTTACATTTTTCAATTGAACCAGTTGACCTTGGTTCGCATCTGTAATTGCAGTAACCTCGATTGGAGCAGGTACGGAAGCCGTACCTGTTTTCTCAATCGCAACGATATCGGTAAGCTCGAACTCGCTGTTATAGATGGTTGTTGCTGCTGTTACTTTCACCTTGTCACCAGCATGGAAGCCGCTAGTGTGCTGGAATACGTAGATTCCAGCAGTTTCATCTTGAAGATAGAAGGCTTGTCCACCAAATGCACCCGGCTCTGTCGTCACAACACCTTCGATAGTTACGGTAGTGCCAGCAGCTTTGGTGCGTGCTTCAGCAACTGTGATAGCTGCTGGAATCGGTCCTTCTTCTTCCGGAAGCTGTTCTGCTGGCACATTGCCAACAGTCACGGCATTGGTGATCAGGTTGCTGCCATTCAGACGCAGACGCAAGCTCGCAGCGCCAGTTGTACCTGGTTTGATCCGGACGTTCAGATCTTTGATCCCGCGACCTTGGCTGTCCGAGGTTACACTGAATGTGGAGCTATACCCGTACGAAGTTGGCCAAGTACCACTTTCATTCTGGATCATGGCGACCTGTGTTCCGCCAGTCAGATAGATACCGGCACTATAACCGGATACGGTTGTGTTCGGAACCATGTTCTCCACAACTACACGAATCTGGAAGTCTTCTGCATTTGGAAGAGTATCCTGTTTCACGAAGCTGTATGCAGCGTTCGCACTGGATGCAGGGCCACCGTAAGAACCAGCCTTGAACGTGGAACGATCGTACCACTTATATCCGGCAGCAGGTGCGGACCAAGGTTCAGCCTGTGGTTCTGTGGAAGCAGCCGGCTCTTCGAATGGCAACAGCGCTGTAGCTGTGTCCAGTTCAAGTCCGTTCACTTCAGTCAGGCTTGTGTAGTTCTCTTGTGTAGCAAGCCAGTTTACGGTGTTCACGAGCAACACGGCATCATCGGCTTCTTTAAAACCGTCATAAGTTGTTTTGCGTGTGCCTGTCTCTTCACGCAAGTATTTTGGTGATGCATCTTCTACTGGAGAGGAGTCACCGATGAAGGCAGCTTTACCTGCGCCCAGCTTGGATACAGCCACGTAAGGACCTTCTTCAATCCCGCCGCCGTTGTAGACACCTTGGTCTACCGCGTTATTCCATTTTGCGTTGGTTTTTGGCAGGTACACAATACCTTTTGCCTTTTCCGGATCGGTGATTGCAAGTGTTGAACCGGCGTGCATGGCTACAGCCGATACGCCTTCTGTGATGCCGAAGGCTTGATCTGCCGGTACAACGATATTGGCGTTGATATCGCCAAGTGCGTTATAGCGGAAACGTACGCCGAAGTTATCGGACAACCAGTCCGAGCCGGTTACATTTTGCATCGCTTCAGAATTACGCTCATCGGTGCTCATACCTTTGGCCGGATCTTCGAATGCTCCCCGACGATAGCCGTTGATGACTTCAGAGCCATCCCAGCGGTTTTTATTACGGTCTGCATTATAGTGATCTCCAACAAAGAAGATGCTGCCGCCCGTTTCAACATATTGTTTGAGTGCTGCTTGTTCGGATGTTTTGAAAGGAATTTGAGGCTCTGCAATAACGAATACGTTATACTCTTTCAGATCATCATAGGTAAATGGAGTTGTCTTGCGAAGTTCTTTGACATAGTAACCATCATTCGCGAGTGCATTCCCGAAGTCGGAGAAACCTCCATCAATGACCCAGTCTGCAGCTCCAGCCGTTTGGCCGTGAGAGTTGTCGAACAATACTTTTTTACCTGCATTTTGGTTCACAACCTTTGCCTGGATGAACGGTGCCGGGTCTGTCGGTCCTTCCGCATGAACCGATGCATCTCCGTTCCATAATCCGACCTGAAGCGGCAAAGCCATGGACAATGCCAGGAGTGATTTTAAAAATACTCCTCGCATACCTGTTAATTTACCCAACCAAATCCCTCCCAAATATTAGTTGATTCATGAGTTCGTCCATATTCTACCACATGAAAATATCACATAGTCATAACAATTTGTAAAAATTAACTCGATATTTGTAAAATTGGGTCTTTTGACATATCCATAGGTATTTCGGTCCCGTCATAATCCATCCAATTCTGCGTGCATATTGATTTTACGCAAATAAAAAGCCATCTCTTATGAGATGACTTTGGCCCGAATTCGATTGACGGCATGGAAGACAGAGGATTTAATCATGCCTTCACTGCGATTCACCAGCTCTGCTGTTTCCTTAATGGAGTATCCATGGATGAGGCGAAGTTCTAATATTTTACGATGTTCGGTGTTGTTAATATGGGAAACAAGATCATGAACACCTTCGCTAATTTCAAGGTTGGATGTATCGACGTGATGGGTAGGTACCTCCAGACGGCTGTCTCGTCTGAGTGTACGGGTCCGCCTGCGGAAGCTGTCCATCGCCAGGTTACGGGCAATGCGTTTGAGATAATAGAGAATGCGATCTTCAGGGATATCCACGGTAACGTTCATTAGTCGAATGAAACAATCCTGTGCCAGATCTTCTGCGTCTTGCGGTTGTTTGACGATATGGGATAGATACCTTGTGATTTCTGATTTATAGTTGATATAAGCATCATTAATTTGTGTGCTGTTCATATGATGTGAATCCCCCTTGGATACAGATCAGGCTTGGGTCCGGTCTGGTATGAGTCTCTTTATGATCCAAGTATATCGGGATGTTGTTTCCAAAAGGTTCAGAGTTGTATCGGAGTTGTAACATTTCGTGCTTCCCTCTATTCAAGCATACGGCTTGGGATACAAAATAAAGGCAGATGAAGGAAATTCATAGAGCAGGGAGATTACGAAAGTATCATGAGACAAAAAGAGATTTTAATTATTGAGGACGAGGAGTCCATTCGCGATATTTTGTCCTATTCGTTACGTAAGGAAGGATTTGAGATCAAGGAAGCAGCTACGGGAAAAGAGGGTCTGGATCTGCTTCGGGATTCGAAGCCGGATCTGATCCTGCTGGATCTGATGCTGCCAGATATGAGCGGTTTTGATGTGTGCAGGCAACTATCTGTGAACTCCAAGATACCTGTCATCATGATCACTGCGAAGTCGGACATGCTGGACAAGGTACTTGGCATGGAGCTTGGGGCGGATGATTATATCACGAAGCCTTTTGATATCCGTGAGGTGGTTGCGCGCATTCGGGCGATTTTTCGCCGGATTGATCTGATCAGCGAGACACTGGAGAATCAGTCCTATGAGGTGGTAAGGCTAGGCAAGCATATTGAGATCCGCAAGGATGAACGGGAAGTATGGAAAGACGGGGAACGGGCAGGACTCACGAATAAAGAATATGATCTGTTGTTATTTCTCGTGACCCATCATCGTAAGGTGCATACACGTTCTGAACTGCTGGACAAGGTATGGGGATTTGATTTTGCAGGGGACACTCGAACGGTGGATATTCACGTGCAACGGATTCGCAAGAAACTGGATAGTGGTGTGCAAGGCATTTCGATGATTGAAACGGTATTCGGTGTGGGGTACAAACTGAATATTCAGGTACAGACATGAAGTGGACGATCCAGTTCAAAATGGTGGTGCTATTCTCGGTCATTGTCTTTATCGGATTCTCCGTCCTGCTGATTCTGTCCAATAAGGTAGCTCAGGAGAATATGTACCGGGAAGTGCATGAGGATATGGTGCAATCCAAAAGAAATCTGGACATCGCGCTGAATCAGTACTTTCTGATACATAACAAACGCATGAGCAGAGACTCGCTCGAAGCAGGGAGTCGCGAGCTCGCGGAGCAGATTGGATCAGCCGTTGGTGGGGAGATTACGGTATACCGTCCCGATGCTTCGCCCTACGGATCTGCTGGTAGCAAGGTTAACGTTGCTAAGCGCTCTGACCATCCTGATGTGGAGGAAGCCATACAATCCCGGATCGCTTATACCACAGTAGTGGATAAAGGTCGGGTCACAGCAAGTCTGTCCTTCCCGCTTCAGATGGATCAACAATTGATTGGAATTGTGCAGTTGGAGAAGGATTACACCGACTTGTACAAACGCAATCTCCGGTTCCAGAATACGATCAAGCTGTTTGCAGCGGTTATTTTCGTATTTGTATTTATCGCATCCATCTTTATTTCCCGGAAAATTACACAACCCATCCGTGTACTCACGAAACGTTCTGCGGAAGTGGCCCAGGGAAGTCTGAATGCGGATATTCAGATTACAACCAAGGATGAGATTGGTGAACTGGCTTCAAGCTTCACCGTCATGATTGATCGGGTTCGGGAGCAGATTGATGTGATTGAGCGAGAGCGAGACGAAGTGAAGCAAGTACAGGCGAGAAGCAAAGTCTTTTTTGACAATGTGACGCATGAATTGAAGACACCCTTAACGACGATTCTGGGATACGCCCAGATTTTACGGGATAACGGATTTACCGACCAGGACTTTTTTGACAAGGGCATGAATTATATCATCAAGGAAAGCCAGCGTCTCAACACGATGGTTGCGGATATTCTGGAGGTCTCGGTCTCCTCTGCGGTCATTCAGGCATACCGGTTCGAACGTATCGATATATCAGATATTATTCGTGAAGCTTGTGAGGACATGTCGATTAAGGCGAGCAAGTACAATATAGGCATTCACTATGAGTTGGAGGAACATCAGTATTTACAGGGAGATCGGGATAAGTTGAAGGAGGTTTTCCTCAACATCCTGGATAATTCGGTCAAGTACAGTGATGTGAACTCCATTATCGAAGTACAATCCTTCCGGTTAGGTGATTCCATTGCTATTGTGATCCGTGATCAGGGGGAAGGAATCGGTGCTGAAGCGCTCCAACATGTATTTGAACCCTTTTACCAGGATAAAGGAATCAACAGGGCCGAGAAAGGCAGTGCCGGGCTGGGTTTATCTATTGTGAAGAACATCGTTGAGCGTCATGGAGGAACAGTGGAGATGAAGAGCATCATGCGGGAAGGGACACAAGTGAATATCAGTCTTCCGGGGGAAATGAACGCATGAGACATCCTGGATTTTGGCGTAAAAACCGTGACAGATTGATGCTGTCAGGGTTGTTGATCGCATTTGTCAGCGGGATTTTTGGGATTGGGAGCCTGTTCAGTCTCGGAAATCTCAAACCAAGAACGGTGATTTTGCCAAGTGAGCAGTTCAACAACCGTCTGGCACCACCACCGAGCAGTACGATTCAGATCGAGTCGGCTACCAAGATTCCAAATGACTTTGCGATCTTTGATTTTGAAGTGTTAGACCGGAATACGATTATATTTAATCAGCCGGAATTTTCCTATTCAGGGCTCAAACTGTCTCTCCTGCATCTGGATGATAAGGAAGTGAAGAACATTGCGGCTAATACGGATTACGGTGTAACGATCAGCCCGGATCACAAGAAAATCATTTACTCCCAGTATCGGGCAGGTCAGACGCAGAAGACAACGTATGAGTATATGATACAGAGCGGGGAACGTCGCAAGCTTCCGTACGATAACTCGTATTATCGAGTGTTTGTGGGAAACGACTCCTACATCGGTCAGGATGATCTGTTATTTAAACAAGTTGATCTGAGCCAGGGGACGAGTCATGTCATCTACACGTATGAAGAGCTGATGAGCATGTTCACAGGACCAAAACAAGGGAAAGGTTCGAGTGATACGTTTATCGTTATGGATGTGTTGCAGGTCAGTGAGGATCACCAACAGTTTTATATACTGGTGATGCTGAAAGACAAGTATGCCATCTATCGTGTATCGCTTGAGGATGAGCATGAAGTGAAGGCGTATGCTGCAATGGAAGACATTCAACAGTACAAGTTGCTGAAAAATGGTGACATGCTCATCCAGGGAACGATGAATAAGGTACAGGGGTTGTATCGATATCACGCAGCAGAGGAGCAGTATGATCTGTTATTACAAGGTTCGATCTGGAGCTTCGATCTGGATGCAGATGAATCCCGAATAGCTTACTTTTTCCCGATGGACAGTCAGAATCAGAAAAATGAGTTGCATGTTGCCTACCTGAATGACAGCAAGATTTCGTCGGATACGGTGATCTATCGCAATATTGATAACTTCATCAGTCTGAAATGGAATGACGATGAATTATTTGCTGTAAGCAGCTCAGTGGATAAAAGTGAAATGTACCGCTTTAGTTTCAGAGCCTGGTAAGCTGCGGAAGGTATACGAATATAAGACCTTGGTCTGATGGAGCGATAGCTGCTCTGTGGACAAGGTCTTTTTTTGTTATGACATGTTACAAGTTGGATACAACTCGGGCCAGCCCGGATACATCTCCACCCTATAATGATAAGGGAATGTGCTACACGAATCTATACATACAAGTTCAAAAAAACTGGTTTTCAGTACCGAGAAGATGGGATGAAGCTAGAAATGGAGTAGCAGAGCGTAGGGAAAACTACGTGAGCAACGGACATTTCGGCTGAATTCTATATTCGATGTTGATGATGTCATTAGACATCCTTCGTAATCAAAAGCGGGCTTTTTTGAACAACCTCTGTACATATTTAGCAAGTAGAAAGGAAGACATGTAGCAATGCTTCAAGTTGAACATTTATCCCATTCGTTCCGCAATGGCCAGGGAACCGTGCCGGTGCTTCAGGATATCAACCTGACAATTGGAGAAGGCAAGATGGTAGCCCTGCTGGGCAGTTCTGGTTCGGGTAAATCCACACTGCTGAATCTGATGGCGGGGCTGATGAAACCGGATCAGGGCAAGATTCTAATTGCGGGACAAGATATTGTACGTTTCAGTGAAAATCGCCTGGCTGAGTTCAGGCGCAGTCATATCGGGTTTATTTTTCAATCCTATGAATTGCTGTCCAATCTTACGATCCGGGAAAATGTAGAGTTACCCTTGGTGTTTATGGGGATAAGCCCTTCGAAACGCAAAGCAAAAGCATTAAAGCTGTTGGAACAGGTTGGACTGGGTGAAAAAACAAAATTGTTCCCGTCCCAGTTGTCGGGCGGTCAACAACAACGTGTCAGTATTGCACGTTCGCTCATTACCGAACCCTCGGTGATCTTTGCAGATGAGCCAACGGGAAATTTGGATACCGAGACGGAGGAAGAGATTATTGCGATTTTGCAGCAGCTTAACCGGGATATGAATACAACTTTTGTCATTGTGACACATGAAGCAGAGGTCGCGGAGCAGATGCAAGTTGTGCTTACACTGCAACATGGAATATTGGTTGAAGAGGCTGTAAGGGAAGTTTGAGGCAAAAGGAGAGGAAATGTGAGAATACGGGATGTAGCACGTATGGCCTGGGGACAGATCATTCGCAGAAAAATGGTCACACTGCTGTGCATGATGGGGCTGTCCATCGGTTCTGCCGCCATGATCATTGCACTTAGTGTGGGGCAGTCCGTACAGACCTATAGCGAGAAAACATTGAACGACAATTACAAGATGGATGAAATTACGATTACGCCTAATGAGGGCATTCGTACCGGCAACGGCAAGGGGAATGGTCAGACATCGAAGTTTGAACGGGGAGCATTGACGTTGGAAAAGATTCAGATTATCCAAAGACTACCCCATGTTGTTGCCGTGGCTCCCATGTTAAAGCTGGATTCGCTGGAAATGGTGCTTCCGGATGGTCGCAGCACGTATGTTGAGGTCATTGGTACCCAGCTGGAGACCCTGGGCGGGTTTGGATACAAGTATGCTGAGGGACGTGGGGCAGAGGATGGTCGTATGGCGGTAACCAGTTATGGGGCTGCATTTGGACTCGTGGACCCGAAAGTAACTCAGAAGTTATTCGAGCAGTTGAATGCTGATCCATATAACAATGAGCTTTTGGAGCAGTTTACGGAAATGTCTGCGAAGCAGGATCAGTTGGTGCAGCAGCGTATTCAGTTTCGATATGAAGATTATGCGAATGCGAGTAAAACCAAAATGAGTGGTTCTATACGCGTGTCTGGAGAACTGATGAAGCCTTCCAACATGGATGATATGAGCGCTCAAAACGATAAAAAAGTATATCTGCCGCTCGATACAGCTCGTGCATTGCAGGATGAGCTTGGATTACAGCAGGCCGACAGCAGTGCGGCCAAGCATCTTAACTCAGCTCTGGTCAAGGTTGAGGACAAACGTTATGTATCCCAGGTGGAAGAACAGATTAAAAAGCTGACGTTAAACACACAGAGTAATCTGTTCCAAGAGGAAGCGATGGCAGGTCAATTGGCGATGTACCAAAAAGCGGCATTGGGGATCGGTGGTTTTATCATGCTGCTGGCCTCATTATCCATTATTGTAGCGATGATTATGTCCACGCATCAGCGTCGTAAACAGATTGGTGTGATGAAGGTGCTGGGCGCTAATCTGTGGCAGATCCGCCAGATGTTTATTACAGAAGCAGCGATGCTTGGATTAATGGGCGGCGTGGCTGGTGTGGGGATCGCCTTTGCTGCCCTCGGCGGGGTGAACAGTCTGCTGGCGAGTCAGATGGCAGATCAGATGAATGGTCCGATGACCGTCGTTATTCAGCAGTCGGCTCTGCCACTTGGCATCGTTTTTGCTGTTCTGGTTGGCATTGTATCGGGGATATATCCGGCAATCAGCGCATCTCGGACCAATGCATTAACTGTGATCAAATCAATGTAATTTTATTAGCGAAAGGGAAATTGGGCACATGAAAAAATGGATTAAAATTATCATCACCGTAGTACTTTTGGCAGGTGCAGGGTACTGGCTGTATGAAAAGTACAAGCCAAAACCGGAGGCGCCTATAGAGATTCCACCCCCGATTACCTTTGATGTGACACAGGAAACGATGACGCAAACGATACAGGTGAAAGGGAAATCCGTATACACCGATCAGACGGATATCTTCGCTCCGTATGCTTCTAACATCAAGCAGTGGCACGTGAAAAGTGGTGAGCAGGTGAGCAAAGGCGATATCCTGTTTAGCCTCGATACTTCCACGTTACAAACGGAAGTAGAACAGTTGCAGAGTGATCTGGAGAAAGCTCAGCTGGAAAACAAGATGAATCAGGTTACCCTGGATCAGACGAATATGAGTGAGTCCCTTGGCGTGACGGAAGAGGAGCGCAAGAAGGCATTTGCAGATCGGGAAGGTAAACGCCTGACGAATGAATTGAACCAAAAAGCATTGGTCCTCAAGGAGAAGGAGATACAGAAAAAGCAGGTAGTTATAAGTAAGTCTGTTGTGTATGCTTCCGCATCCGGTATATTTCAGATGAATGAAGAGGATAGCAAGACACGTGCGGTGACGGAAGGACAGCTGATCGGGTCGATTACAAACATCAGCAAACTGAAATTTATGACGATTGTTGGTGAGGAAGAAATGTTCAGGCTCAAGGTGGGCATGCCGGTTAAGGTGCGAATGACAGCGCAGAAAGACCTGCAATTCACCGGGAAGGTAAGTAAGGTGTCCAAATTCGCACGCAAGAGTACCGATACGGACCTCAAGCAAGCTTCACAGTTTGACGTGGTCATTGATCTGAAGCCTGACGCCAGAATGTATGGAGGCGTGAGTCTGGAAGGCGATATCGAGACAATGCGGAAGGATAAAGTGACGGTAGTGTCAAGCCTCGCGATCATGCGGGATCAGACCGAGCCTTACGTACTGTTAGACAAAGGCAATGGACAGACCGAGCCGCTGACGATCCAGGCTGGAATGGAATCGGGGGACAAGACGGAAGTAGTTAGTGGCTTGAAACCGGGAGATATTGTCGTTTTGCCTTAGATGTAGGAATATAAGAACAAGACATTATATGTAGTGACTAGCTAGGCGAACGGTTAATTCGGCATTGAAAAACACGAGGTTCATTGTGGCAGATTGCCACGATGGACCTCGTGTGTCTTTTGGAGCAAGGGATGTCCAGATTCCTGCCTGAATTATGGAAAAAAATATAATTAAATTTATATAATTCAATTTACAGTAAAATTTACATGTCGTATAATCAGAACATAAGGAGGTGACACCGAACATCATGTTTGTAGATGGATAGGCGAAGACCTTTTTTTTAACTGTTTGAAGAAAGCGCTTACCCAATTTAGGATTCAGACATCCCATAAGTCATTTTTCACACTTCTTCATGTCTAACACACGTTCAACCACACCCACCATATTATACTCATTCACATGATTCGCCCTCACACACCATTTGTTTGCTCAAGATTCCAGTGATACAACCATTTCTTTTGGAGGTGATACAACCAACTCATCCGAACGTTCTCTTCGTGCTAAGCATCATAATGACACAGAGGATCAGACATGAGTACAACCCAATCTAACTAAAGGAAAGGTGGAACTATGAAGACTAAATTGAAAACCAAATCGAGAGGTAAGAAGATCCTGCGCAAAGGTGTAAAACAAATGCTTGCAGCAACGCTGCTCGCGGCGGGGATTCTCCCTGGACTGTCTCCAGGCTTGGCTCAGGCGGCTGAAGCACATGTGGATAATCCATTTGTAGGGGCAACCGCTTATCTGAACGAGGACTATTCAGCTCTCGTGGATACGTCCATTGCACTGACCAACGATGCGTCGTTGAAGGCCAAGATGGAGACGGTCAAATCGTATCCAACCGCAGTATGGGTTGACCGGATTGCTGCAATCTATGGCGGGACGGACAACGCTGGTCGCAAAAGTGTAGAGCAACATCTTGATGCCGTTCTCGCTCAAAAGAAACCGGGTACGCCTATAACGGCTTCATTTGTTATCTATAACTTGCCTGGACGGGATTGTCATGCACTCGCATCGAATGGTGAGCTTCCACTAACACAGGCGGCACTGCAGACCTATAAAACGGATTATATTGATGTGCTCGCAGATATCTTCGCAGATCCGAAGTATCAGGATATTCGCATTATTGCTGTCATTGAACCGGACAGTCTGCCTAACCTTGTGACCAACCTGAGTACACCAGCTTGTGGGCAAGCCAGCTCAACAGGTATCTATGAGGCGGGTGTGAAGTATGCATTGGACAAGCTGCACGCCATTCCAAATGTGTACAACTATCTGGATATCGGCCACTCCGGCTGGCTTGGATGGGATAACAACCGTTCTGCAGCAGTCGCGCTGTATACAAGTGTTGTGCAAGGAACAGCCGCAGGTCTGAGCAGTGCAGATGGCTTCATTACAAATACAGCAAACACCACACCGCTGGGGGAGCCGAACCTGTCTAACCCTGATCTCAATATCGGTGGACAACCGATTAAATCTGCCAAGTTTTATGAGTGGAACCCTTATTTTGACGAAACAGATTTCACTGCTGCGCTGTATGCCGATTTCGTACAAGCTGGCTGGCCAAGCAGCACAGGTTTCCTGATTGATACTAGCCGGAATGGGTGGGGCGGGGTAGACCGTCCAGCATCTGCTACGGGCAGCAACATCAACGATTATGTGAATTCTGGACGTGTAGATCGTCGGGAGCATCGGGGGAACTGGTGTAATGCCAGTGGTGCAGGTATTGGTGAAGCACCTAAGGCTGCACCAGGACCAGCGCATCTGGATGCTTATGTATGGGTGAAACCTCCAGGTGAATCCGATGGCTCCAGCTCCGAAATTCCGAATAACGAAGGCAAAGGTTTTGACCGGATGTGTGATCCAACCTTCACAACTCGGGATGGTGTATTAACAGGTGCATTGCCTAATGCTCCGGTATCGGGTCACTGGTTCCATGATCAATTCGTGGCACTGGTGAAAAACGCATTCCCTGTACTTCCTGCAAGTAACGGTGGAGGTAATCCTCCGGGCGGAACAACAGCTCCGGCAGCACCAGCAGCATTGACAGCTTCTGCCGGTAACGCTCAGGTCTCCTTGACGTGGACTGCTTCTACAGGGGCTACAAGTTATAGTGTGAAGCGGGCACTGAGTGCATCAGGTCCATTCACAACAGTTGCAGCTAATGTAAGTGGAACATCTTACAGCAACACCGGTCTGATCAATGGTACAACCTATTATTATGTGGTAACGGCAACAAATGCAGTAGGTGAAAGTGTTAACTCTGCAACAGCAACGGCTACACCTGTTGCAGGTGTAACGGCGCCAGCTGCACCGACTGCTCTCACAGCAACTGCAGGCAATGCACAGGTGAGCCTAACGTGGACCGCTTCTACAGGTGCAACAAGTTATGATGTGAAACGCGCGCTGAGTGCAACAGGTCCGTTCACAACGATCGCGGCGAATGTGAGTGGCACGTCCTACACCAACACTGCCCTGACGAACGGCACAACGTATCATTATGTGGTAAGTGCAGTGAATGCAGCAGGGCAAAGTGCCAATTCCGCTGTAGCTTCCGCGACACCTCAAAGTGTCGTTGTACCAACGAGTGATCTTGTCGTGCAATATCGTGCTGGAGATACCAATGCTCAAGATAGCCAGATCAAACCGTATTTCAACATCAAAAATCTGGGGAGTACTGCTGTGAATCTGAGTGATCTGAAGATCCGGTATTACTTCTCCAAAGAGGGCTCGGCTGCGATGGATTCTGCCATCGATTACGCTCAAGTTGGCGGAGCCAATATCCAGCGGACCTTCACAGACTCGTATGTGGAGCTGAGCTTCACATCTGCAGCTGGCAGCATTCAGGCTGGTGGACAGACTGGAGACATCCAGCTTCGCATGTACAAAACAGACTGGTCCAACTTTGACGAGACGAATGACTACTCTTTCGATCCAACGAAAACATCCTACCAGGATTGGAATAAGGTAACACTCCACCAAGGTGGAAACCTGGTATGGGGTATGGAGCCTTAAACTTTATTTGTAACTGTCTTAACCGCGATCCTCTGTGTGTTAGAGGATTGCGGTTTTTTGCTATGCATTACAAGAGTCATTCTAGATTGAAGTTCTTGATCAACTGAGAAACGTAGTGGAGGGGAAGAATTCGATTCTGAAGAAGCGAAGCTGAAAGCTTTCTGTAAGAAAGCTACTTCGTAAGCATCATCTCGCCTTTATCAACGGATTTTTCCCTTGGAAAGGGGATGGAAGAAAATCCGGGGATAACAGCGATCATAAGAACGATTCGTAACCGGAACGGATAACCCTCAGAGTTGCAAGTACTTATTTCCTAATGACTCCTAAAAACACTGATTATTAATCGTTTTGGACGGATATTTGCCTAGGGTCTGGCAGACAGGATGTCTATAATAGAACCCGATGGGCGGGATTCCCTCGCTCGGACTGAAAAGAGAATGGAAGGGGGACCGCACTCTGGTAGTCGGGCAAGCTGATTTCTCTTTTTTAATATTGTAAGCGTAATCATTTCGGGTTGAAACCTTCTTTCGAAGAAGGCCTCTATGAATTATCGAACGTCTAATCATCATCGATGTGTACAAGCGTTACCCATTCTGTCTCAAGGAGCGTGAAGGTGGATGAACTCAGAAACAACAGCGCCGGTACATAAGGGATCGGTGTCAGGTCGGCAATCCGGTCGCAAGAAGGCACGTATGCCACTTGCAGCCAAGGTGCTCTCTTCGGCACTCAGCGTAGCTTTGCTCATTGGAGGAACCGCTGGGATTACCGGAGCAGAAGCTTCGAACGGTAGTGGGGCGACGGAGGCTGGCCTGCAATCACATAAGGGGGACAGTCACGTGAAAGAGATTCAACTGGAATATCTGGATCGGGGTTTGGTGGCTGCATCGACATCTGAAGGTGTTTTTCTCAGTTGGAGATTGCTTGGTGACGAGGCCACAGGGTATAGCGACAAAGGGCTGACAGGTACGGACTTTAACGTCTATCGTGATGGCAAAAAGATCGCTACCGTCACCGACAGCACCAACTATGTAGATGCCGCGGGCAAATCTTCTTCCCGTTATGAAGTGGCAGCGGTGAACAAGAAGGGGAAGGAGAGCAAACGCAGTGCATCCGTCAAACCTTGGGCGAACGGGTATGTGGACATTCCACTGCAAAAACCCGCTGATGGTGTGACGCCTGTGGGAGAAGCTTATACGTATTCCGCCAATGACATGAGTGTGGGTGATGTGGATGGGGATGGTCAATATGAGTTTTTCGTCAAATGGGACCCTTCTAACGCCAAGGACGTATCGCAAAAAGGATACACAGGTAAAACCTACATTGATGCTTACACCTTGGACGGTCAGTTGTTGTACCGGATCGATCTTGGGGTCAATATCCGTGCAGGTGCTCATTATACACAGATGCTAGTTTACGATTTTGACGGAGATGGCAAGGCCGAGATGATGTTCAAGACCGCTCCGGGCACGAAGATTATCAAATATAACAAAAAAGGAAAAGTAACCTCCGAGAAGTACATCACGCTTCCGAAGCAGGATCGCAAGGCAGGGTACTCGAACGAAGATGATTATCGTTTAAGTGCGGATGGTTACTACGATCATATGGTGGATATGTTCAGAAACTGGCATAAGCACGACGAGGTTGTGAAGGGGAACTGGCCTGCGACATTAGAAGAAGCTTTTGGAATCGAGAAAAAATATAATTACCCATTATCTCAGCAGGATGCCGAGAGTCTGGCCGACTACTTCATTGATGTGTACGCGGTAGAACGCAGTAACCGCAATGAGCTGCGCAAGTTTGAAGGTTTTATCGTGGATGGACCCGAGTACGTTACAGTATTTGAAGGTAAATCGGGCAAAGAGCTGGAGACCATCCCATATGAACCTGAGCGTCATGATGATGGCCTGATGTGGGGCGATTATGCGATGGCACGGATCGAACCGGGCAATCGGGTGGACCGTTTCCTGGCAGGCGTGGCGTATCTGGACGGCAAGAAACCGTCTGCAATCTTTGCACGCGGATACTATACACGTTCAACGATGGTTGCCTACAATTGGGACGGCAAGAAACTGAAAAAGGAATGGAAAGTGGACAGCGGCTGGACGCCAATGAAGAACCCATTCAATGACGGACCGCATGGTGTGGATGGCACAGATCCGCAGTACGGCTCCATTACAACTCAGGGAGCGCACTATTTCAGTGTGGCGGATGTGGATGGTGACGGCAAACAGGAGATTATCTATGGCTCCGCCACGATTGATCATGACGGCAGCGTGCTGTACAGCTCCACAGACCTGATGCCTGCCGAGAGTGCTGCACCGGGAACCATTGCCCGTCTGGGTCATGGGGACGCACTTCATGTGGCAGATATCGATCCGGATCGTCCGGGACTTGAGATTTTTATGGTACACGAGGGTGGTCCTTGGGCGCCATACGGCTATTCCCTGCGTGATGCGAAGACCGGGGAAGTGATCTATGGCGGATACACGGGGAAAGATACCGGTCGCGGCATGGTGGGGGATGTTGATCCGACTCGCCGTGGGCTGGAGACA
The DNA here is from genome assembly GCF_037981725.1 of Paenibacillus sp. FSL H3-0457. Taxonomy (NCBI): domain Bacteria; kingdom Bacillati; phylum Bacillota; class Bacilli; order Caryophanales; family Paenibacillaceae; genus Paenibacillus; species Paenibacillus sp. FSL H3-0457. Next base: position 1,226,301 of record NZ_CP150283.1, read on the forward strand.
TGGGCTGTAGGTTTGTGGACAGCTAAGGGTGAGAAAATCAGTGATCAGATGCCGGGAACGAATATGAATATCCGTTGGTCTGCCGATATGACGACACAGATCGTTGATGGTGCGATTGATGTTACACCAACCATCAAAGACTGGAATCGTGGCACGTTGCTGACGGCAACAGGCACATTGACCAACAATCACACCAAAGGTACACCTTCCCTTGTAGCTGATATCTTCGGGGATTGGCGGGAAGAGATGCTGGTGAGAACCACGGACAGTTCCGCGATTCGTATCTATCTGAGTACCGAGAAAACGGACCGCAAGTTGTACACGCTGATGCATGATGCGATGTATCGGGTGGGCATTGCCGGACAGAACAGTGGATACAATCAGCCGTCCTATCCGTCCTTCTACATGGCATCGGATATTGACTGGTCGAAAGTAACGCTACCTAAGTTCTACACGCCAGGTAAGGGCGGAAAGTAAGCAGACTGGATGAGCAATAGCAAGATAACATGTGTTCATGATCAGGCTGTAACGTAACGCAGCGTCGTCAGTTTTAAGCGTTGGCATCGAAGCTTGGAAGCTCTGGAATCCCCATGTGTCTCGGCACATGGAGGTTTCAGAGCTTTTTTACATAAGGATCTGCGGGTAGAGCTTGGCTTGTTCCAATCCATTCGAATTTACGTCACTCCATTTTCATAATTGGAGTCTAGATGCTCGGTAGAAGCGAACGCTTCAATGGTGTATTTACCTTGATCATGGATCAATGTGGTGATGGAGCACTCGGGGATCAATTGGTTCTGCATAGCTATAAAATCGGAATGCCAGACGTTAAGCTCGCGCTCGGTAAAGGTTTGCACCAGAAAATCAGTAATGAGTCCACCATGTGCAACCACAATAATGTTACTATTCTCTGGCTCTTCATTAGCCAATTCGGTTAGGAGGGAAGCCAGACGTTCACCTGCCTGTTTGGCCGAGTCTCCCACGGGTGGAATGTAATCTGGGTCAGACGTACATCGATCCCACATCGTAATGAATTCTTCGAATGACTGATTCGGGCAATCGCCCCAATTGGCACGTTCGCGCAGGCGAGGATCTTCGGTTATATGGGAATGGGTGTGGCGGGCAATCATACTTGCAGTTTCTCGGGCCCGTTGAAGTGGGCTGGTCAGGATTTTAGTAACGGGAAAGATAGCTCTGGCAAAATGAAGTGCTGTGGTTTCGGCTTGTAAAGCCCCTTGGGCAGTGAGGGAGACATCCCCGATTCGTCGTTCTTTGAGACCATGTCGCACCAATTGAAAGGTGGTACTCATGAGTGAAAACCTCCTTAAGTATAGACAGTTTACATAAAGGATTAGATAGTAAACTAATTATATATTTATCTAATTAAATAATACAATGAGGCTTTTAACGAAGACAGTTTATATCCAGCCGACAGAATTGTTACAATGGAGAAAAGTGAGGATCGATCGTTGTAGGAATGGAGGTATGGATATGAGCATTACGAAGCACTGGACAGGAAGCCTGTATCAGGAGGCATTGCGAACGGAGGACTGCGGGCCGCGTTTCTACGCGTACTATTACAAGCAGTGGGACAACTATCGTATGTCCTATCACCATCATGATTCCACAGAGATCATGTATATTATTTCGGGAATGTGCCGGGTGGATGTGCAGATGCCGGATGGGGGCTCGGAGCAGGCTGTTTTGAAAAAAGGACAGTTCATTATGCTCGACGCAGGTGTCCCGCACCGTTTGCTGGTGGAAGATGGTGTCCCTTGCCGGATGCTCAATGTGGAGTTTGGATTCTCAAGCTCACCTCCCGGACAGTTATCCATCCGTCAGCTCGCGCAAGAAGAGGAAGAAGTACATGTTTTATTGGCTAATGCTTCGCCATATCTGGTACTGCCTGACCCGGAAGAGGTGTATCACATTATGAAAAGTCTGGTGCTGGAACTCGATCAGCGTGGTCTGCTGGAGCAAGGAAGATCAACTGTGCCGATGAAGATCATTCCACCAGAGGAAAGGTTGCATCATCGCGAAGCCCGGAATCTAACATCTCCAGAACAGGGCATGCTGGTGCGTACATTGTTCATCCAGTTGCTGGTCCGTGTTGCACGTCTGCGTGGAGAAATGAGCCGGAGTGCGCCAGATCAGGCGGAACTGTACGTCAAACGAACCATTGAATTCATGCATCACAATATGGATCGCAACATTCAGATGAAGGATATTGCGGCAGCCGTCAATCTGCATCCAGGCTATTTACATCGTATTTTTCGTCAGCACACGCAGCGCACACCTACCGACTACCTGTCGATGCTTCGCATGGAGAAGGCCAAGATGCTGCTTCAGCAGACGAATATTCCTATTTCGGAAATCTCCGACTATGTTGGAGTAGGCAGTCGTCAGTATTTTCATATGTTATTCAAGAAGACGACGGGCATGACTCCGGTCGAATTTCGCTCCTCTATGGAACGACATGTTAGTCAGTACTCGTCGGATGAATGAGCCGATTGCAGTTATTTTCGAAGACGTATCGATTAGTGGGACTGGCGCGTAAAAGTTAGGATTTTTGACAACAAGATCTTGAACAGGTCATGATTTTGATAACGCTTCCCTATTTGCGGTTGGTACAATGATTTCATGAAGAGGGTCATTAACCGAAGCGAAAGATTCGGATTTAGGGGAGGACATAGGCATGTCGTTTAAAGTGGCGTTTATCGGGGCAGGAAGTATCGGATTTACACGGGGTTTGTTAAGGGATTTGCTGACGGTACCAGAGTTTAACAACATCGAGATTGCGTTCTGCGATATTAACCAGCACAATCTGGACATGGTGACTGAGCTGTGTCAGCGGGATATCCGTGAGAATGGATTGAATATTCAGATTCAGCCAACAACGGATCGGAAAGAAGCGTTGAAAGATGCGAAGTATGTACTGTGTACGATTCGTGTTGGGGGACTGGAAGCATTTGCAACGGATGTGGATATTCCACTGAAATATGGTGTTGATCAATGTGTCGGCGATACGCTGTGTGCAGGCGGCATTATGTATGGACAACGCGGAATCGCCGAGATGTTGGACATCTGTAAAGATATTCGTGAACAGAGTGCACCCGACGTACTGCTCTTGAACTATTCCAATCCGATGGCGATGCTGACATGGGCTTGCAACAAGTACGGCGGTGTGCGGACGATCGGACTGTGTCATGGTGTACAGCATGGTCATCATCAGATTGCGGAAGCTTTTGGATTGAAAAAGAGTGAAGTGGATATTGTCTGTGCCGGCATCAACCATCAGACCTGGTATATCCAGGCTTCTCATGAAGGTAAGGATCTTACAGGTGATCTGCTCGAAGCCTTCGAAAAACATCCCGAGTACAGCCGCACCGAGAAAGTGCGGATCGATATGCTGCGCCGCTTCGGTTACTACAGCACGGAATCAAATGGTCATCTGAGTGAATATGTGCCGTGGTACCGCAACCGTCCGGAAGAGATTAACGAATGGATCGACCTGGGCAACTGGATCAACGGAGAGACGGGTGGATATTTGCGGGTGTGTACCGAGGGGCGCAACTGGTTTGAGACTGATTTTCCTAACTGGATGAAGGATGAACCGATGCAATTCATTCCGGAAAAACGGGGCGAGGAGCACGGTTCGTATATTATCGAGGGACTGGAAACGGGACGTGTCTATCGTGGACATTTCAATACCGTTAATAATGGAGTCATCTCGAACCTGCCGGATGATGCAATCATAGAAGCACCGGGATATGTGGACCGTAACGGTATCTCTATGCCACATGTAGGGGATCTTCCACTTGGACCGGCTGCCGTGTGTAACGTGAGCATCTCCGTGCAACGGCTCGCGGTTGAAGCCGCGGTGAACGGAGATGACAAATTACTTCGTCAGGCGTTCATGATGGACCCGCTCGTGGGTGCCGTATGTAATCCAAAAGAAATCTGGCAGATGGTCGACGAGATGCTGGTTGCACAGGCCGAGTGGTTGCCGCAGTACGGAGATGCGATTGCAGCTGCAGAAGCAAGACTTGCTGCAGGTGACTTGATTCCAACAAAGGAATATGAAGGTGCAGCACGTCTTAAGGTGAAAACGGTGGAAGAAATGAAACAGGATCGCGATGCTGCGAACAAAAACGCGGGTGAATCCGATAAAGGGAAAGATCGCGAGAAAGTGCAGCAATAGATAAAAATGCGTAAGGGCCTCTCCAAAATTGGAGGGGCCCTGTTTATTTCTATTTTTTTTCGAAACCACGGATAACAAAGGCAAAAGAGGTATCACCCAAGGAAACCTGCGAATTTTGAGAGGAAATCCAGCGGGCAAAGGCTCCATAATAATGAGTACCTTTTTCCTGCGCTAACTGGAATGAACCTTCTCGCAAAGAGTTGAGGGTGAGGCAGTTTTGTTTGCAACATGACTTGGAGTAGGATTACAGCCGGATAATATCAGCAAAGTTGAAAGAAATACCAATGTGGTCAATGTTCTTATCGTATTAAAGAATTTTATTTGCAAGAGAGGAATGTTGCTAGTGTTACTCTTGCGATGCATATTTACCATGTGATACATATTACCTTTACAGACATAGTAATGTGTCTTATAGTATACACAGGACGGAAGAAAGTCGGTGAAACTCGTAGATGGATGTGCAAGTGATTAACAGTGATCTGATTCGGGGCAATATTGACCCCATCATTCTGAGTGTACTTATACCCGCAGATAACTATGGCTACAGCATTATTAAGGAGATCTATCGTAAGAGCGGAGAGCAGTTTGAATTGAAGGAACCTACGCTTTATTCCAGTTTGAAGAGGCTGGAGAAGAGTGGATATGTGGAGTCCTACTGGGGGGAAGAGACGCAGGGAGGACGACGCAAATATTACCGAATTACAACGCAAGGCCTTAAAGCCTATAGAGAGCAGGTTCATGCTTGGCAAGCAGCCAAGGCACTGATTGATTGCATGATTGTCACTGGAGAAAAAGGAGATGAAGACCTATGAGATTGGAAGCTCGCATCACTCGTCATGTGAATCGTTTGTTCGCTCACGCACAAGATACATTAGACAATCGAGAATTAAAAGAAGAGATTCACAGCAATCTCGCTGCGCGGATTGACGATTATATCTCGCAGGGTATGAGTGAAGAGAAGGCGTTCCAGACCGCCATTCAGCATATCGCTGGTATGGATGAAGTGATGAGTGACCATCGAAGGGTACAACGTGTTCCTTACTGGACAGCGTTGTTGCAGTCTGCTCTGATTTATAGCCTCATAGCCTGGATCATTACCATTCCAATGAGAGTGCTGATGCAAGGCTCCGCCATAAACAATCTGCTTATGATCGTGAGTCTCATTGTTGGTGGCATGTATGTATTGTATCTGTTGATCAACAAGACGAACGATTCTGCAACTTCCGTGAAAACCACGGTTATTCGAATCCCTGCCTTAGTGCAGTGGAATCGCAGAATATGGTGGTTGTGGGCGGTATTAATACTCGTACTATGGGGAACGCAGGCAGCATTGCGATTCGGAAGCAACATCTGGTTTAATCGACCCATTCAGGTGGATGGACCCTATCAGTTTGCTGTGATCGTCATTGCCTTTGCCATCCCATTACTGAGTGTTATTATTCCTTTGGTTGTGCATCGGGCGTATCGGATCGTTAGTAAGTATGAAGTGAGTGATGCGTTATGAGAATTAGAAACATATGGATTATAACACTTGTTGTGTTGGGCATCAGTGGCTTAGTGATTGTTGAAGGTTTCGTTAATCCGAAGATCGAGGCGAAACAGGCTCGGTACGAGGAAGAGCAGCAGAATCCGCTGACACATGATTTTGCCACTTTAGCCAAATATCGCAGTCCCTACATGGGTGATAATTCAAACCTTAGTCATCTGAATCAGGCTTTACCTTTACGTGAAAGATTGAATGGTTACCAACTGTACCCGGAGACGTTCACGGTCCAAGTGAATTATAGCTTGGATACGCGTGGGATGGATGCAGAGGCACTTGAGCGGATACTTGTATATAATGCGGTTGCGAACTTTGTTATGATCGATAATCTGGAGCAGATCGTCTACCAGTTTGAGAATACCAGCCATACCTTACATCGTGAATCTGCCCAACAATGGACAGGTACGGAATTAAAGGAGCTTCAGAACCCGGAGCTATGGAATTCGACTGTACGCGAGAAGCTGGTGGAACCGGCACAAGTGAAAGAGGTTTTTTCACAGATTGTTGACAATTAAGCTGCATGAAATAGAAGGAAATAGGCAAGAGACTCGACTCTTCTCCCATGCTATGTTATTATAAATCTCTGATAACGTGGTAACGAACTAAAGCGTTTGGGTTTTGGTTATAGACATGGAGGGGTTCGAGAGATGAGAAAAAAAGCGATTCTACTATTATTCATTAGTATATGTGTATTGATTGTGGCTGGTTGTTCCAGTTCCGCAAGCAAAGACGATAACACGATTGTTGTAGGAATTGATGATAAGTTTGCTCCAATGGGTTTCCGGGACGAGCAGAATGAAATTGTTGGTTTTGATATTGATTACGCAAGAGCTGCAGCGGAGAAAATGGGTAAAGAAATCACATTCCAGCCAATCGACTGGTCTTCCAAAGAATCAGAGCTGAACAGTGGCCGGATCGACATGATCTGGAACGGGTACACCATTACGGATGAGCGCAAAGAGAAAGTGCTCTTCACGAAGCCGTATTTAGAAAATAGTCAGGTAGCCATTACCTTGGCAGACTCACCAATTACAAAGCTGGATGAACTCGATGGCAAAAATGTGGGATTGCAGGCGCTGTCCTCAGCGGCAGATGCACTGGCAGCAAGTCCCCTGAAGGATAAAGTGAAAGCTTCCGAATTCAAGGATAACGTGCTTGCACTGACGGACTTGAAAACGAAACGTCTGGATGCGGTCATCATTGATGAAGTGGTAGCGAGATACTACATGTCCAAAGAAGAGGGAACATTCAAACTGCTGGATGAATCTCTTGCACCGGAACAATATGGCATTGGTATCAAAAAAGGCAACGAAGAGCTTCTGAATCAGCTGCAAAAAGCACTGGATGAGCTGAGTGCAGATGGAACAGCAGCTAAAATCTCCACCCAATGGTTGGGTGAAGATAAGGTTCTGAAATAGGCAGGTTATACACCTGATATATAGTTAGAAACAAAACGGACCCCGTATTCCATGCTGGAGCGATTCATGCCCCAGAGGAATGCGGGGTTAACAGATTAGAGGAGACAAAACAATGAGTTGGGATTATCTATCGACCATTTTAAAACCGATGCTAGAGGGTGCGCAGACCACCGTTTTCATGTTCTTGCTAGCGATCGTGTTATCTGTACCGCTTGGATTTGCGGTCACGCTTGCGATGAGAAGCCAAATTAAACCACTGGCGTGGATTGCCCATACCTATGTATATGTGATGAGAGGAACACCGCTACTGCTCCAAATTCTATTCTTCTGCTTCGGTTTACCGTTGCTTCCGGTGATTGGAGAGTATCTGGTGTTTGATCGTTTTGTTGCAGCGGGGATTGCGTTCATCCTGAACTATGCGGCGTACTTCGCTGAAATCTTCAGGGGCGGACTGCTTTCCATTGATAAGGGACAACATGAGGCAGCGAAGGTACTGGGGTTAACAAAGTGGCAAACGATGACTAAAGTCATTATTCCTCAGATGATTCGTGTAGTATTGCCCGCAACGGCCAATGAGTCCATTACGCTCATCAAGGATACGGCACTGCTCTACGCCGTGGCTGTACCTGAGCTGTTGTATTACGCCCAAGCGGCAGTGAATCGGGACTTGCAGTTAATTCCTTTCTTCGTGGCGGCGATTATGTATCTGCTCATGACACTTGTACTCACGCTGCTGTTCAAGGCACTGGAGAAGCGGTTTTCATTTGAATAAATTAAATCTGATCAATCAAAGGACTGTCTGCATATGACACATATAATAGAAGTAAATCAGTTGAGAAAATCATTCGGTGCACTTGATGTACTGAAACAGGTATCCTTCAACGTGGAACCAGGCGAAGTGATTGCCGTGATCGGGCCTTCGGGTTCGGGGAAAAGTACGATGCTGCGCAGCCTGATTCATCTGGAGGATATTTCGGGCGGAACAATTCGCATTCAGGATCAGACGTTGGTTGATAATGGCCGTTACGCGGGTGCCGCAGATATTCGCAAGATGACGGATCGTATGGGTATGGTATTCCAGCATTTCAACTTGTTCCCGCATCTGACCGTACAAGATAATCTGGAACTTGCACCGAAAACTTTGAAAAAAGAAAGCTCAAGCGTCATTCGGTACCGCAGTCTGGAATTACTCGGCAAAGTAGGGCTGTCGGACAAGGCCGATGTCTACCCTGGTAATCTGTCCGGTGGACAGAAACAGCGTGTAGCTATTGCCCGGGCACTGATGATGCAACCGGATATCCTCCTGTTCGATGAGCCGACGTCGGCACTTGATCCGGAGCTGACCGGGGAGGTACTACGCGTAATCAAACAACTTGCACAGGAAAATATGACGATGATGATTGTTACGCATGAGATGGGCTTCGCCCGTGACGTTGCAGATCGTGTATTTTTCATGGATAACGGGGAAATTGCAGAGGCAGGTCCACCAGAACAGATCTTCGGCAATCCGAAGCTTGCACGTACCCGGACGTTTTTACAGCGGGTGAAAGTGGAAGGATAGAAGGCATTCCAAATCTAAGAAATGTCAAAAGGACGCAATCCTATGAGTAATAAGGGATTGCGTTCTTTTTGCTTTTTAAAATAATAGCTTATGTCCAAAGGTATATGTTCCAGATAATCAATACCAGGGTCAACAAGATATAAGTTGCTACATTCCAAGGGGTTCGAATTCTAAATGTCGTATAACTCATGATTCCAAACAAAAAAATGCTAAAACATAAAACAGCTACATTATTTTGATAAAAAGCAATAAGTACAAGCATCAAAATCATAAGTATATTCATGACTTTATCGATTCTCATCGTAGTGATCCCCCAAAGATATTCAGAAAAGTATTACGACTATAATAATATCTATATGTTAGAAGTATTCATGATTTATATCATCACACGGATAAACGGTTCTTAAATTCATATCCTTGAAGTACAATCTATAAGCTTATGGATGTAGGTATATGTCCAGGGATGATGGGAATAAAATAAATCTAATATCAATTCATAATTAACATAATGTGGATATTATTTTTCCTAATAATCGATTATAATGAACATACTTAATAAACAGGGAGGATTTACCTTGGAACATCGCGAAAATGATGTGGATCGTTATTATAACGACACACTTCCACCACCACCTTATGTAATACCAAAAACCAATAGCAAATCGATTGTATCACTAGTTTTGGGGATTCTGTCCGTCACGATTCCTTACGTGGGAATTTTAATCGGAATCGTCGCGATTATATTTGCATCTTTAGCCTTCAAAGAGATCAGAGTTCGCATGGAGCAAGGCAGAGGATTGGCCATTGCTGGACTTGTTTGTGGAATCATCGGTACAGCGATGTATGTATTACTTATTTTGCTCGTGCTATTGTTTAGTTTCGCTATCTCAAGTTCTGAAATTTACTCTACATACTAGAAATATGAAGTTAGCAAACTTAGATTGTATCTCAAACTAAAAAAGCAAAGGCGTACTTTAACTCACACCTCTTGTTGTCCAGAAGAGGGTGGGGCTTAGGTACATGCCTTTGCTTTTTATTTTACTTTTTACAGGTGAAGTGAGACTTCACTGCTGACGTTTGCGTTCTCCGTGGTATGAGGCATCAGGAAATACGTTAAGGTTCCTCCCAGGCCAATCACGGCGAAGATGCACAGAATACCAATCTGATCCCAAGCCACACCGAACTGTCCACTTGAGATAACTGCTTTATAACCTGTTACCGAATAGGTCATAGGCAGCCATGGATTAAACACTTTCAGCCAATTTGGAATCAGTTCGAGCGGGAAGGTGCCTGCGCTGGTGGTGAGCTGGAAGATCAGCATCAGAATCGCGAGGAATCGTCCCGGATTCTCCAGCCAAGTCACCAGTGCCTGAATGATATACATGAAGCTTAGACTGGTAACAAAGCTGAACAAGAGGAATAATGGAACGCTCTGAACATCCAGACCCAAGCCGTACAAGACCAGCCATGAAGCAAGCAGGGACTGCACTGCACTCATGAGTGTGAAAGCCAGCGTTTTACTCACAAATCGATTCCAGCCACTTGCCTCACTAACCGTGCTGCCGCGTGTTGGCACTACCAATGTGGCAATCAATGCGCCGACAAAGAGCCCAAGTGACAGGAAGTATGGCGAGAATCCTGTACCATAGTTGGGTACCTCATTATATTTATGCTCATCGACCTGAACAGGCTCTGCATACATGGTTACGAGTTCATCGGTCTTTTTTACACTACCCGTCTGCTCAGCCGCTTCATTCAACTTGGTGGCAAGTTCGCCAGAGCCGTCTGTTAGCTTAAGGGTACCTTCTTTTAACTGACCAGCACCTTCATCCAGCTTATGTGAGCCATCTGCAAGGGTTGAGATTCCAACAGTGAACTGGCTTACACCCGCAACCAGCTTGCCTGCACCAGCATCCAATTGACTTGAACCATCCGCAAGTTTGGCTCCTCCAGCGGCTGCCTCAGATAATTTGGAATTGAACTGTTGTAAACCAGTCGCAAGCTTTTCTTGTCCGACGGATAATTGCGTGGCTCCTTGTACCAGTTGTTGTTCACCCTGTACCAACTGGCTGCTCCCTTGATGCAGTTGTTGCTGTGCAGCGTACAGGTTTTGACTACCTGCGACCAATTGCTGTCCGCCTTGATACAGCTGTTCGCTGCCCGTAGCTACGGCTTGGCTGGCTGCCAGGAGTTGCTGCACAGCAGGACTTGCGGCAAGTTCCGGACTCGCTTCGGCTAATTGGGCAAGACCTTGCGCAACCGCTTTGGCACCCTCGCTAACTTTGCCACTGCCCTCAACAGAACTTTGCAGCCCAGCAGTCAGCTTTGCACTTCCTTCCTCAGAAGCTGCCAGTCCTGCATCCAGCTTAGCTGCACCTTCTTGAGCGGATTGAATCCCTGCCTGTAACTGTTTGCCTCCCACTGCAGCCTCCAATGCACCGTTACCAAGCTTCGTGCCTGCCGCCGCCAATTGGGACAGCCCACTGGACAGGGCGCTTGCGCCAGTATGAAGATCATCTGTGCCTTGGGCAAGAGTGGACGTACCTTCTTTTAATGTAACTACGCCCGCTTCGAGCTTGTCGGTGCCTGCGGCCAGTTTGGACAGGTTCTCTTTTAATGTAGCAGTACCCTCATCCAGCGTGATCGCACCATCATGAATCTGACCTGCGCCATCCCCGGCATCCGCCAAACCGCCAGAGATTTTTTCGACCTGATCCAATAACGTTTCGGTATACGATTCTGTGACTTTGGCAGCGACTTTGGAGCGAATTTGTTTGACCGCCGTGCCGCCAATCTGACCCGCGAGGAAGTTGTATCCTTCATTGGGTTCATAGATCAGGTCTGCCGGCTCAGGGTGCTCATCCATCAGGGTTGTTGCTTTGGTGGAAAAGTCCTCCGGAATCACAATCGTCATATAATACGTGTTGTCTTGCATACCTTGTTCTGCTTGTTCACGAGTCACGAATTGCCAATTGAAATCATCACTTTTTTTCAATTCAGCGACCAGATTCTGACCGACCTCAAGTGATTTGTCATTGTAGACTGCACCCTGATCCGTGTTGACCACGGCTACAGGTAACTCATTCATTTTGCCATAGGGGTCCCAGAATGCGTTCAGGAACAGGCCACTATACAGTACCGGAATGAACAGTACAACGAGGATCGGAATAAATACTTTTGGTTTCTTGAAGGCGGACTTCAGATCCTGCCCAAATACGTGGAATGATTTCATCATGTTCTCTCCCTATCCTTACGCTAATCCGTTTGTTCTATCTCTATTATGTTTTGAATCAAGTGATACACCTTTCTCTATGTGGTGGGGGATAAGCCATTCTTGAGAAAGAGGCCCACAAAATCCTTGATCTGATCTTTGTGCAACGTAGGATGCGCTTTGTTCCAATCTGAGGTTAAGGTGACATACAGCTTCAGCAGGACAAAAGAAACCAGCTTGGGATCGTCTCTGCGAATCTGCTCTAATTCCATGGCACGGCTCACCTGACGCTCCAGATATTCAAGAATGGCTGTCTCCACTTTCTGCAAACCTTCCTTGGCCTGTGGCGTACCGAACTCGTTGACCTCCTGAAAGAGTTTGATCAACAGCTCATGTTCCTCCCGATACTCCAGCAAAGAATCCATACTCATATGCACGTTATCCAGAAAGGAGTTCTCTTCCTTCACCGTCTGCTCTGTAATCTGTCTCATATCCGCAATGATTGAGCGCAGAATCTCGCTAAACAGTTCTTCTTTATTATCGAAAAAAGTATAGATCGTTCCCTTGCCCACATTGGCAAGTCTCGCAACCTGCTCCATCGTTGTGGCTTTGTAGCCAAACAAGGCAAAGGATTTCTCGGCAGAATCCATCACCTGTTGCCTTCGATCTATCGTTTTCATCACATATACACCTCCTTGTAGGTTGAAAGGTAATGGGTAAGGTAAGTTATCTAATGACCAATTTACTATTTCGGTCATCTGGTCGTTAACAACTGTAGCACTTGAACGGGGAAGGTGGATGTGATCTTTGTCATAATGTGGGCTGGGGGATGAAAACAATAAATGAGTAGAGGAAGTACGGATGAGGAGTTACTATAATATGGAAAAGTGCTAAATATATCAGTTATAGAGTTGAATAGCTATAATAGCAAAAGGTGGCGAAGAAACAGTAAATATTAAAATAAAGCAAAGAATGAGGAGTACGTATGGAACACGTTTTATGGACGATCTATCTTGGATTACTTGGCACAGCATCACTCTCGTATCTTATTAAAGGAAAGTATAAGTCGAAACTTAGCAAAATCGATTTTGTCGTATCCGTTATTACATGGATAGGGCTGCTAGGATATGTAACGGAAACAGCTATTTTAAATCCTTCTTTGTGGAAATTTATTACTGTGGCAGCGTTGTTATGGGATGTATTATTCGCAATGCTTTTAAAGGATAACGAAGGGGAAGAGATTTTGGGTGGATTACCAATTATGACGAGGAGAGTTTGGATGTTGATAACATTAGTTATCGCGATTGGACCTCTATACTATGGGCTGTTTAGATATGCTTTCTCTTAAGTGGAGAACTTCTTATATATTTTATTAATAATGTAACTTAATGGTACAATTCTGCGTCCAAACTCTAAGAGCCAGATTATATATTAGAGTGAGAGGAGGTCTACTTTGAAATATTTCTCCTACCTCCTGATGATGTGTCTTGTCCTAATGGGTTGTTCCGATTCATCATTGGAAAGCAACGACACAGCACCAGACCGAATTCAAAGAGAAGGACAGACGATGACGGCAACCAGGCAATTGGGTGAATATGAACTCCGATTAAGTGTCCAACAATTTGGTGATCACGACTTCACTTTTAAACCGGGGATAAGGTATAGGGGACAAGATGCCAACCACGAGATTTTCCATTCGAAACAGCTTTTCGATATTGATCTTCAAATGGATGGAAAGACGCTTCTCCCGTCGAGGTCAAGTACCAGTGAAGAATTGGCAACCGAATTAAAGAAAGATAGCTGGTATTCAGAAGAAGTTGAAATAATCCTTACACCGGAGCAGGTTCAATATATATCGAATGGTGAGGCCGATCTTATTCTTAATGCTGGATTTCGATCCGAACAATCTGGCTACAATGACGAGAAAAAGATGATTATAAGTGGGGAAGACATACTGTTTAAACAAGTAGATGCTGATCGAAAGGAATAAAACACCTGGTAACAACAAAAAACCAAGGCTTTGAGTGTAGTCACTCATGAGCCTTGGTTTTTACTGTGTCGTATTCTTGTTATCTGTATCCTATTAATTCTATTCTGCGCGTACTTTAAAGAATGAGATCAGTTCTTGCAGTTGCTCTGATACAACCGAGAGCTCATCGGAGGCACTCACAATGGCTGCCATGGAGGCTTCCTGCTCATCAATTGACTGCTCAATTTGTTTACTGCTGCTTGCTGCCTTGCTGACATTGGCAGACAGTTCATCGGCCGTGGCAGACATTTCTTGTGTGCTTGCCGAGATCTCTTCAGTAGAACTGGAGATATCCTGAATCTGGTTTGCAACTTTATTCGTAGCAGTCAGAATATTCTCGAAGAATACACCAGTCTCTTGGGTAACTTCCAAGCCTTTGGTAACTTCCTTGGAACCCAACTGCATCGCTTCAGAAGACTGCATGATATCCCGCTGAATTTCTTCAATTAACTGTCGAATTTGCTTCGCTGATTCCTGCGATTGCTCTGCCAGGTTACGTACCTCGCCTGCAACCACCGCAAAACCTCTTCCTTCTTCACCTGCGCGGGCTGCCTCGATTGAAGCGTTAAGTGCAAGCAAGTTGGTTTGTCCAGCAATCTCCGTAATCACGTTAACAATGTTGCTAATCTGGTTCGAGTTATTTTCCAAAGACTGAATCGAGTTTGACGTATTTTGCACCGCACCCGAGATCAGGCGCATCTGCTCAATGACTTGTTGCATCACCACATTACCTGTGCTGGAGCGCTGCTCCATGCTAAGTGCTTCATCTGCCACATCGGCTGAGCTGCTGGCGATCGTCTGCACTACCGTTGACATCTCTGTCATGGCACGTGCGTTCTCCACAGTGGCTTTGTCTTGTGATACCAGTCCAGTAGATATTTCTCGAATATTGGTGCTGATGGATTGAATGTTCACATTATTTTTCTCGGAAATGCCCAGTAGTTGTTTGGAAGATTCCGAGAGGTGATGTGAAGCATTCTGTACTTTATAGATGGTTGTATTAAAGCGATGGATCATGGCATTAAACTTCTCGTTGATGATACCCAGATCATCTCGCCCGGTATCGATGGTTACGTCCAGATTACCCGTGCTGACTTCTTCGATACCTTTCATCAGATTGCGGATCGGAAGCAACGTTCTTTTCAGCAAAATGAATTGCAACACCATGAACAGGATCAGGAAACCGATCAGGAACATCAAACCGTACGTAAGCAGTTTGTTCAGACCTTTTGGGACGGCACTTGCATCTACATCGAAGTAAAGAGCGGCGTACATGGAGCCATCTGCGTTATTAATCGGATAGATCAGAGTGGTCCAGGTTCCGTACTCATCCGTGTAGAAATCACTGAAGGCAGGCTTTCCGTCCTTTTTCATCTGTTCCAGTACTACGACATTATTCTGAGGCAGCGGGTACATGGCACCTGCGGGCAGGTTACCTTCCTCGAATGGTTGCAACAGGTTCGTTGGAATCGCGATGATGGACGTTCCGTTTCCTTGCTCAAGTTCTGAACCAAAAATGTACGCTTGCGCGATGTTTGGATAGAATTCATGGATGGAATCGAGATAAGCTTTCATTTCCAGCTGTACAGGACCGGAATAGCTTTTTTCCTTAGCCGCTTCTGCCACTTTGGCAGTGTCGAGATCATCGTACCATTTCTGGGTGATGACGGTAGCCTGGTCGTGCAACTGTTCAACCAAGATATTTTTTTGCAATTGATACGCGGCAGTAATCAGAATTACACCGATCAACATGATGCTGCCGAATGAAATCACCAAATTTTTGATGAAGAAAGGCATGGTACTCCAGCGAAGCTTATTAAACAAGATGGTTCACTCCTTCTACGATTGTGACGAAGGACTTATCCTGGGTGTTGTACACGCTATGTAATTGTTGGCTTAAAAACTGTGAAATCGTCCCTAAAACACTGTCTGATCAAATTCTCTTTTGTTTCTAAAAGCTTTTCGTAATGAGTTTTCCTATTCACGTATATGAACTCCAGGTAAGTTCTACTCTTCAGATATATCGTTATATAGGCATATTAATGTTAGATATTTGCAACAAAATAGGACTTATGAACCGGTTCCAAGGTTATAATTGCGCTTTTTTTCATTATGTTTCTTGTATATCCATGAGAATTTCATAGTGATACATACTATTTATTTTTGTGGTTTATCGCGTTTAAGATTCACTAAAGGTTCATCCCCTAACATGTTTACATAAGCCACAGTTGCTTAACAGAAACCAAGAAGGAGGATTCATCACTTGAATATTTTATTACGAAAAGCTGCAGTAACGGCATTATCCGTGACCATGGTAACGTCATCTTTTGGGCTGATCGGAAGTCCGAATGCAGCATATGCTGCAGAAAGTACAGCGACAACCACGAGTGCAGGCGTGACGCAAGCTTATGAATCGTTGTTCCAGACGGATAACGTCATTGATGTGAATGTAACGATTGATGATGCAGACTGGAAGAGCATGCTCGAAAGTCCGCTCGATAAGGATTATAAGAATGTTAGTGTGGAAGTGGACGGCAACAAGCTGGACAACGTCGGTTTCTCCACCAAGGGCAATCTGACCCTGAAAGCCGTAGCCTCAATGGAAGATTCGGACCGTTACAGCTTCAGACTGAAGTTTGATAAATACGACAAAACACAAACGCTGCTTGGACTGGACAAAATGGTACTGAACAACAACTACGCCGATCCTTCGTATATGCGTGAAGTTCTTCATTATGAAGCACTGCGCAGCATTGGCATGGATGTACCAATGACGAACTATGTTAATCTGTATGTTAACGGCGAGCTGGTGGGTTTCTATACTGGTGTTGAAGCAGTGGATGATAGTTATCTGGAGCGCAACTACGGTGAGGATTACGAAGAAGGCGTCCTCTATGATACGGATGAGAAGAGTTATCTTCAATATGAAGAGGGCAGTGACTACAGCACAATTACCAAAGACTTGGGTACGGATAAGGACAAAGCCAAACTCAAAACCTTCATCCAAACGCTGAACGAGATGCCAGAAGGTGAAAAAGGCGATATTGAAAGTGTACTGGACGTGGATTCGGCACTTCAATATATTGCAGGCAACATGGTTTTTGGCAACTATGACAGTTATAACGGCGACAAAGGACACAACTACATGCTCTACAGTGATGCCGCTGGCAAGTTCACCGTTGTTCCTTGGGACTTTAACATGTCCTTCAACGGATACTCGGGTGGAGGCGGACGTGGCACAACAACCGGATCAACCACGACCAACACCAACGCAACAAACGTATCTGTGGACGAGCCCGTACTGGGCATTAGCATGGAAAATGTACCGATGATTAATAACCTGCTTGCTGTGCCGGAGTATAAAGAAAAATATTTGAGCTACGTCAATGAACTGACGGACTATATGGAAGGCATTCAGGATCGTATTACTGGCCTTGCCAATGAGATTCGTCCTTATGTAGAAGCAGATCCTACGAAATTCTATACGACAGAACAATTTGAATCCAACATTGCTTATTCTGCAAATGCAGATGCAGCAGGTGGTATGGGCGGTACTCCACCAGAAGGATTTGAGGGAATGACCCCACCTGAGGGTATGGAAGGCATGACGCCGCCTGAAGGTTTTGAAGGAATGACTCCTCCAGATGGAACAACACCTCCGACTCAGCCGGGTGCCGCAACTGGAAATGGTACAACAGATGCAACAACGGGTACAGATAATACGCAGACACGCCCTGGCGGTAACTTTGGCGGCGGAGGTATGGGCTCCATGGCAGCCGGATCACTGACGACATTTGCCCTGAATCGTCTTGCGAACCTACAAGAGCAACTTGGACGTGAAGTAACACCGCTGCCTGAGACTTCGGAAGAGACAGGTTCGAATACCTCATCCGGAACAAACGACAAAACCATTACCGTAACACTCGATGGTAAATCGATCACATTCCCGGATCAGGACCCGCTGCAGCAAAGTGGCCGAGTGATGGTACCTGTGAACGCAATCCTCGAAGCGATGGGTGCAGAAGTGACTTGGGACAAAACGGCGAAGACGGTAACAGCCGTTCTGAATGATCAGACCCTTGTGCTCAAGATCGGAAGCAGCACCGCAACCGTAAATGGAGAGACGCTCGAAATTGATGCACCAGCAATCATTCAAAACAGTCGCACACTCGTGCCTGTACGCTTCATCTCAGAAGGACTGGGACTTACCGTGGACTGGGATCAAACCGCTGCACAAGTAAGCCTTACATCCAAATAAGAAATATCTCCTCAAGAGCAACGTTGTTGTATGGAGAATAAGAAAAGGGATTCGATGGTCAGATCGAATCCCTTTTTGCTCTGCTTTGTCAGGTTAGACGGAGCGAACATCCAGCAAAATCCGGCCTCGTCCATGTCTGGCCTCACTTTTGGCATGCGCTTGATTCGCTTCACTTAAAGGGAAGATAGAATCAATCTCTGAGCGGAGGGAACCGTTAGCGATTAGCTGAGCGATTGTGTACAGATCCTCTGATGTCGGAAATTCGGAATTAAACTTGGCTGTAACGCCATACTGCGCTGCTTTTTCGGCAGAAGGCAGTTGAGTTAACGATACCAGTCGGCCCCCAGGTTTCAGAACACCCCATGAGCGATCTTCGATCTCTCCACCGACCGATTCAACAACCAGATCTACATTACTTACCAGCTCTTCAAACAAGGCTGTCTTGTAATCAATCACTTGATCGGCACCCAATGAAGTAACAAAATCAACATTGGCACCAGACGCGGTAGCAATAACATGAGCGCCTTTCCATTTTGCAAGCTGCACTGCGAATTGTCCGACACCGCCCGCAGCAGCGTGGATTAGAACGGTTTGCCCAGCTTCCAACTCACCTTCGGTGAACAGTGCTTTCCATGCCGCTTCAGCTCCGCCTTTAATGGTCGCAGCATCCTCAAAACTCAGGTCGTCTGGCATATGCACCAAATCCGTAGCAGGAGCCATACCATACTCGGCATAACTTCCGTTCACATTACCAAAAACACGATCTCCCGGCTGAAAGGTATCGACACCCTCTCCCACGGTTTCAACGATGCCTGACATGGCCGTTCCGGGTGTATAAGGCAGCTCTTTGACAAACACGTTTTGCAACCAGCCGTTACGAATCTTCCAGTCCAGTGGAATGGCTCCAGCATACTGAATGCGTACCAGAACTTCGCCGGCAGCTGGCTGGGGCTTATGGACTTCCTGTTCGAACTGTAATGTATCGGGTCCTCCGTATTGATGAATCTGAATAGCTTTCATTTTAGATGTATGCATTGTACACACGCTCCATTCGTTAAGCAAATTTAGGATAGGGATGAATCAATCTGTGCAGCAATTTTCTGTGAAAGAGATAACAGTAAGTTCTTTTCTTCCTCGGAGAGGCCAGCTGTGGTGATCTGCTCCACTTGGCGCCAGGCGTTATTCACTTGATCCTCCAGTGCGCGTCCGGCTTCTGTTAGGGATACAATGGTCACCCGTCCATCTGTTTTGGAACGACTCCGAGTAACGAGACCGGCATCTTCCAGACGGCGAACAGACTTGGCTACGGTTGAGTGATCCAGGCGAAGTGTGCGACCCAATGAGTTTTGGGATTGATGGTCTTGTGCATATAACTGCATCAGCATAATCTCTTGACCGGGAAAAAGCCCGGTATCCCGAATCAACTGCGCAGCAAGACCCTTGTGAGAGCGTGCCAGAGCAAAAATGCTAAAGCTGATGGGATACTGCGCTACTGCACTGAATTCCTCATTATTTAATTCCTGGAGATTATCAGGCTTTTTGAAATCATCTTTGGCTGTCATCATGTACCTCAACTTTCTTAATTGTGTTGTCGGCAACATAAATATAACACTTAAATATGTGGTTGGCAACATAAATCGAACTAAACACTTCTACATGAAACGTAGAGGACAGAAAGAACCTGAAGAAGCGGAACGTTCGCCTAAAAGCTTTCTGAGCAAGCTGCATCGGAAGCATATGTTATCCCCGGATCTACCCCTTTATAAAAGGAATCGAAAAATCTGGGGATAACAGCGATCGGAAGGTTGTTCTGTCATCGGAGTATCCAGGTATATATTCTTTAGTTCAACTTATACAGCTCCTCTAAATTTCCAGACAGCAGAACATTCTTACATGATTACGGATAATGCGTAAAATATTAGATTTATAATTTCGATTACTGTGATAAAAGTCACTGAAATATTATAAATATTGTGAACACTCCTACCGATAAGACTATAGTGATATTCGAAACGGAATCGAAATTGGCTTGAATATCCCCACAATTACATAGGGAAAAGGGTGGCTCACACACATGCGAAGCATGAGCATCGGTACCAAAATCAGTTTGATCGTTATCAGTATATTTATCGTCTTCTCATCAGCCGTGGCGGTAAGTGTAATCCTGGAGATGAAGCAGGGGATCACGACATTTGCTACAGAGAAGGCAAAGCGAGATTTGGAGATGGCAAATAGTATGATTACATATAAGCATCCAGGAGATTGGGCCATTAAGGACGGACAATTATTCAAGGGAGATACCGCGCTGGAAGGCAACTTTGAACTGGTGGATGAGATTGGAGAAGCTTCTGGTGACACGGTGACGATCTTCCGAGGTGACGAACGTGTTGCAACAAATGTCATGGTGGATGGAAAACGTGCTGTTGGCACGAAGGTATCGGACGAGGTCGCCCAGACCGTTTTGCAGCAAGGGGAAAAATACTTCGGTGAAGCCGTGGTTGTGGGTCAGAAATATCAGACGGCCTATGAACCAATCAAGAACGCATCCGGAGAGATTATCGGAATTTTCTATGTTGGCGCTTCTCAATCGTTAATTGATGTGATTATCTCCTCGTTCCTCAAGACATTCCTGATTGTATTCCTGCTTGCAATGTTGGTCGCAATTACCCTGATCCTGTTGTACGTTCGCAGGGTGAGAGTAAGAATCGAACGGGTATCCGTAGCGATTAAACGTGCGGGTACGGGCGATTTCACACAGCCAGTTGTGGACAACGTCCAAGACGAGATTGGCATGCTGGGCATGGGATACAATGAGATGAGAAGTAATCTCCAGGTCATCATTCAAGGAGGACTTCAAGCTGCGGAGAAAGCAGAGCAATCGACTGGGCTGCTACTGAAGATTGCGGACCAAACGTCCAAAGAATCGGCGCAGATTGCATCCTCCGTTGAACAAGTCGCACAAGGAGCCGAGAGTCAGACAATTAGTACAGAAGAAAATCTGCAGGCCATGGAAGAAGTGGCGATAGCCGTACAACGCATGGCGGACAAGGCCTCCAGCATCTCGGATTCTGCTTTGTATTCACGCAAACAGGCTGAAACCGGAGGTGAAGCGGTGCAACTTACCGTTCAGCAGATGTCTACCATTGAATCTTCCGTTACCACAACGGATGAAGTCATTCGTATGCTGGAAGGGAAGTCGGCACAGATTAGCCAGATGGTTTCCGCCATTCATGAGATTGCAAATCAAACGAATCTGCTTTCCCTCAATGCATCCATTGAAGCAGCAAGAGCAGGGGAGCATGGCAGAGGATTTGCCGTCGTATCTACCGAGGTTCGTAAACTGGCTGAACAAGCCGGAGACTCTTCAGATCGTATTGAAGAACTGGTCGAAGCCATGGAACAAGATATGCAGCAATCGCTATCGGCCATGTCGAGAGTGAAGGACGAAGTACAGGAAGGACTGCGCTTGACCCGGGAAACGGAGCAAAACTTCAGCCTGATCCGGGATACAAACCTGCGTATTGCTACAGAGATTGAGGACATGGCTGCGACAAGTGAAGAGATGTCCGCAGGCGTGGAGCAGATTGTAGCTTCTGTGCATGAGATCGCTCGCCATGCGCAAACGGCTAGTACCAATTCACAACAGGCTGCCGATTCTGTCCATGAACAGCTCAAGTCGGTAGAGCAGATCAAGGCATCTGCGGCTATTTTGTCTGATGTGTCGACAGAGCTGCAGACCTCACTTAGTCCGTTTAAGATTTAATATCTGTTACAATAGGGAAAAGGAGGGACTACAATATGGCCCCTGATAAAACAAAACTTTTCCCGAATGAGAATATCCGTACGGTATGTTACATTCAAAACCTGCCGCCGCGTTCCAACGTGGACATCGGTGATTATACGTATTATAGTGACAACACAAATCCGCCAGAGCAATTCTATGACCGGATACAGCATCATTATGACTTTATTGGTGATCGCCTGGTCATTGGCAATTTCTGTGCAATTGCGGAAGGTGTGACATTCATTATGAATGGCGCGAATCATCGGATGGAGGGTATGACCACGTATCCGTTCAACATTTTTGGTGGAGGATGGGAGCGTGTGACACCTACACTGGAACAACTTCCATATAAGGGTGACACGGTACTGGGGAACGATGTATGGCTTGGACAAAATGTAACGATCATGCCTGGTATCACGATTGGAGACGGGGCAATTGTTGCCTCCAATTCAACCGTCGTTAAGGACATTGAACCCTATACGATTGTTGGTGGTAATCCAGCCAAGACTGTTAAAAAGCGTTTTGACGAAGAGACGATTGCACTGCTGCTGGAATTGAAGTGGTGGGATCAGGACGAGGAATGGCTGGATACGCATTTGGAACGTCTTGTCTCTGCATATGATCTACAGATCTTGCGCGAACTTCTGAACAGCAAATAGGCTGGATGTGCATTGTGCTTAAAAGACAAAAAAAGCTGGTTCCTGATGGAGCCGGCTTCCAAGCAAATCAGGCCCTGGACCGTTTTGAGCGGATCAGGGCCTCTTGTTGTCCAAGATGAAATGTTAATTTAACGGGTGGGTGGTCGTAGGGTACAATCAGACTTTGTTGATGGGGGCTTCAAATGAGTGTGATTTTCTGTATGATCCGAGTTTGTCTGTTTGCCTGAATAAAAGTTAATGATATCATCAACGGTAGTAAACACGACATTTAAATCCATATTATCATTGTGTGTTTGAATAAAAACCTCTTTTCAATAAGTTGTTGCGTTGTTTAATTTAAAGCTTCTTTCATGCTTAAGCCTGCTGTGAATACAGGAACTTTACCTGCAGGTAGTTGAATTTCTTTGCCTGTTTTCCGACTTCTTCCCGTTCTTGCCTCACGCTTCTGCACTTCAAATTTCCCGAATCCGACCAGTTGAACTTCTTTGCCTTCTTTGAGAGCTTCGAGAATCGAGTCCAGTACAACGGTTACAGCTTTTTCAGCATTCTTCTTGGAGAAACCGCCAGCCTTGGCTACTTCTGTGATCAATTGTTCTTTATCCATGGGGAATACCTCGCTTTCATTCTTGGGATGTGGAAACTTTGCTGTGACACATATGTGTAAATAAAAAGCTGCCTTATTAATAAGGCAGCTTTCATATAATTAAAGTTTAGTAACGTTCTCAGCTTGTGGTCCACGGTTACCTTGAGTTACTTCAAATTGAACGCGTTGACCTTCGTCCAAAGATTTGTAACCTTCACCTTGAATTGCACTGAAATGAACGAATACATCTGTTCCTTCTTCAGTTTCGATAAAGCCGAATCCTTTATCCGCGTTGAACCATTTCACTGTACCTGTTTGCATGTGATTCCTCCAAAAAATAAGTTTTTAGCCGATCATTATGACGAGTATAATTTAAAATTGACACTCACCTGGTGCATTTAAACCACGAACTTGATGTCCGCTAATGTATCGATTAATATGATAATACCATGTCCGCTAATATAAGTCAAGATTTGGAGGTATTTTCTAATGAATCAGTCATCAGGGGTTTCGGTGCAGCGGGAACCGACAGTAGAGGAATTCATACATATGCTTGCTAAAGAGGGGGAATTGCATCCCAAAACCGTGAAGGAATATGCAAGTGATCTGAAGCACTTTATCGAATGGTACAAGGAAAGCACCATGCTCAGCGCAGAGTTTTCACTGCGAATTGAAGATGTGGATACATCCACTTTAGTCAGTTATCGTGAAGATGCTCACCAAGTTATGTTATTGAAACCAGCCACCATTAACCGGAGATTGATTACGCTGAAGCGTTTTTTCAAATGGGCTGTCTTGGAATCCAGGCTCAGTCATGACCCTTCCAAACCATTAAAATTCATTCCGGAAGACAAAGTAAGTCCACGTCGAATGACATTGGAAGAAGAGCAGGCATTCCTCGCAGCAGTGGAGTATGGTAATTCACTTCGTGATCAGACCATCCTGACCCTTATGTTTCACACAGGCTTGCGAACGATGGAGGTATGCAACCTCAAGCCTCATGATATCGAAATTGGTAGACGAAGCGGTCACCTGACAGTGAGCGCAGATAAACGCAACATGCAACGTAAGATCCCTCTGAATATGCAGTGTGTTGTCATGTTGAATCAGTACTTATCTGATCTTGCTACCGATCGTGCGTACCTTTTTCCCTCAGAGAAGACAAATGATCGTTTAACGGAGAGAGCACTGCGCCACCTGATTAAAAAAGTAATGATAACAGCAGGGCTGGAAGGACTGAGTTCACACGACCTGCGTCATCGTTTTGGCTACGCCATGGCTGAGCATACGCCACTGCACCGTTTGGCCGAGATAATGGGACACACCAACCCAGATACAACAATGATTTATTTTAAAGCATTAAGTATGAATCATCGTAAAGAACAAGAATGAAGTCTGAATTATAGTCAGAATGAAAACACCTCTTATTAGAAGTACTTCGAAATTTCCCGTGTTTGTATTACTTTAACCTACCTTTAGCATTCATATACGATCCTTCACATTTCACTTAGGCACTGCCCGACAGGGTTGCCTTACCTCCAATAAAGAAAGCGATTACATATCCCTGATAATATTGTATATTATGATGGCAACCTTGGAACAGATCAACATGAGCCCTTTGCATTTTGCTTCAATTCGGTGAGCAATAAGACATCAAATGGATTCACAATGCTACATATATATTCGTTGATAGGGCATAAGGCCGGCATCAAAAGGGAGGAATCCAAACGTGTACCGGGTACTGCTGGTGGATGATGAAGAAGATGTGCGTGAAGGACTTGTTGTAGAGGTCGATTGGGAAGCGCTCGATCTGCGGATAGTCGGTTTGGCTGAGAATGGGCGTGAAGCATTGGAGATGGCGGAGCGGGTAGAGCCGGACATTGTGGTGACCGATATCAGCATGCCATTCATGAATGGTTTGGAACTCGCACAAAGACTGAGGAAACGTAATCCACTCGTGAAGGTGGTCATTTTGACTGGATATGATGAATTTGATTATGCGAGGCAAGCCATCTCGTTAAGTGTGGATGAATATCTGCTGAAGCCGTTCTCGGCAGGGCATCTCACCGAACTGCTCACAAGACTGCGCGCCCAGATGGCAGCTGAAGTGGCTGAGCGAGAAGATGTACAGCAGCTACGTGAGCACTATCATACCAGTTTGCCTTTATTACAGGCAGATCTGATGGCGACCTTGCTCCATCGACAGAAATCCTCGACATATATTCATAGTAAAGCCAAACAATGCGGATTGGATCTGACAGGAGAACGTTATGGGGTGTCTGTATTGACACTGCATATGGATGGAGATGTGCAGAAGGAGAAACCTGAGGGAGGATTCAGCGAGCCCCCACAGCGACATAACAAAACAACATCCGAGGTAGCGGACCAGTCTGAGATATTCGTTCCCGGAGGTTCCTTGCGTCAATCTGAGGATGCTGAACTGAAACGCTTTGCGGCACTTAACATTGCGGCAGAAGTTTGGGCGGAGCATGGGGCTGGTCATGCCTTTATGCATCAGGAGACGATTGTTCTGCTCTATGTGGATCGTACGGGCGGTACAGATGGAGCGAAGCGGCAACAGAAGGCATTGGAAAATGTGATGCGCAGCATCAACCACTATTTACGTATCCCGGCTACGGTGGGCTCTGGTCAGATTGTGGATACACTCGCGGATGTGAATCATGCCTATGAAGATGCCCTGCTGGCATTGGATTATCGACTTGTGCCCGGGACGGATTCAATTATATACATCGCGGACGTGGAGCGACAGACAGCGGGCAAACTGCGGTTCGACGAGTTGAAGCAGCAGACGCTGACACGTTGCCTTAAGGCGGGTACACAAGCGGAGCTGGAGGAAGCACTTGCGATCATTTTCCGGGAAATTACAGTGGAACACGGGCGAAGTGATATTCAGCTCTATTTAATTGAAGTATTAACAACAGTGTGGAAGGCAGCACAGGCATCAGGGGAAGCGATGGAGGACATCTTTGGTGCAGGGTTCCAGTTGTATGCGGATTTGTTCCGACTGCCGGGACTCACTGAGGCACAGAAGAAGGTACAGGAGGTCTGTCTACTCGTGCAACATCGCATTGCGAGCGGACGGCAGCATGTATACAAGGATATTGTCGAGCAGGCGTTGGTCTTCACGAAAGAGCATTATGCCGACCCGGACCTATCTATTCAGAAGGTGTGCGGACATTTGCATATCAGCTCCGGTTATTTTTGTGGCATTTTCAAAAAAGAAGTACAACTTACCTTCCTGCAGTACCTGATGCAGATCCGAATGGAGGCAGCGCGTGAGCTGCTTCGCTCGACCGAGCTGAAGTCGTTTGAGATTGCGGAGCAGGTTGGCTTTGCCGAACCCAATTACTTCAGTTTTTGTTTCAAAAAACATATTGGCATCTCGCCCAAAGAATATCGTAAACAGGCTTCCCAGGCGGCAAGTGAAGGTTCGATCCGATGAATTTCTTGTCCAGATGGGTGAAGTCCATGGGACCTCAATTACGCTCTCGTCTGCGTTCGTCCAGAGTCAGCAGTATCCGGTTTATTATTACATGGTCCTTTTCCGTCTTCATCGTCTTGGTGCTAACTATCATGGCGATGCTTCTGCATGACAAGTTCACGCAGGCTGCCGAGCGAAGTGCGGAACTCACGACGAGACAGATTGTGGATCAGGTCAGTTATAACCTGGAGGATTACGTCCGTAGTATGTCTCATCTGTACCGTGCCATTGAGGAACACATGCTGCGTGACGGGACATGGGAAGGGGAACTGGTGGACAAACAGCTTGACACACTGCTCAGCAGTCGTGAAGATATCATCTCGATTACTCTGCTTGATTCCACGGGGAAATTGCTCAAGAACCGACCTACAGCCGAATTAAAAACCAGCGCCCATGTGACACAGCAAGGGTGGTTTCAGTCTGCGCTTCGTGTGCCGGATCACCTGAGTTTCTCGTTACCTCATATTCAGAACATGTACACAGGCCCATATAAATGGGTCGTTTCCATGAGCAAAGGCATAACGATACGGCAAAATGGTCAGGATCGGCAGGTTATCCTGCTGGTCGATATCAATTTCAAACAGATGGATGAACTGAGCCGTCGGGTCAGTCTGGGGCAACGAGGATACGTGTATATCATCGATGAGAGTGCGGGCAATATCGTGTACCATCCGCAGCAACAATTGATGTATATGGGACTCAAAAGCGAGAATATCGAACAGGCTTTGGTGGCTTCCGGCAGTTACGAAGATGAAGCAGATGGGCAGAAAAGGCTGAATACCGTAAAGTCCGTTGCCAATATCGGGTGGAAAATCGTCGGTGTTGCTTATTTGGATGAGATTATGACAACGCGTCAGGAAGTGAACGGATATCTCATTCGTGTATTGGTCGTTGTACTGGTACTGGTCATTCTTGTCTCGCTGTTCTTATCCTCCAGTCTGACTCGCCCGATTCGGCGAATGGAACGTAAAATGAAGGCCGTAGAGCGCGGGGATTTCAACGTGGAGTTGCCTATTGAAGGGCCGCTGGAGGTGGAACGTCTATCTCGTCGCTTTAATCTGATGGTCAATAAAATTCGCACCCTGATGGATGAGATCATCCATGAGCAGGAACAGAAGCGGCGTCTGGAGCTGGAAGCCTTGCAGGCCCAGATCAATCCACATTTTTTATATAATACTCTGAATTCAGTAGTGCGCATGGTAGGCATGAGTCGCAATGAAGAAGTGATTACGATGATCACGTCTCTCTCTCGCCTATTCCGCATCAGTCTTAGTCAAGGCAAAACGATTATCACGATCAGGGAAGAGCTGGAGCATGCGCAGCATTATTTGACGATTCAGCAGATGAGGTTCAAGCGCAAATTCAACTTTACGATTAAGGTAGATGATACGCTTCTGGATTGCCTGACATTAAAGCTGGTGCTCCAGCCCCTGATTGAGAACGCCATTGTTCATGGCATCGAGTACCACATGGACGAAGGAAGTATTGAGGTCGATGTTTATCGTGAGGACAACAAGCTGGTGTTTCGCATTACAGATAATGGGGTCGGCATGACGGAAGAACAGATGTCGGGATTATTAAGTGGTCGTCCTGTGGTCAAAAGTGGTGCAGGCTCCGGCGTAGCGGTGCGCAATGTGCATGACCGAATCCGGCTCTATTATGGGGAGGGCTTCGGACTTGAATTTGCAAGTGAGTTGGAAGAAGGCACCACGGTCTGGGTTCGGATTCCCATTCAATGGCAGCAGAAGGAGGGCGAGCCTGATGACAGACAATAAGGAGAATAGGAACGATATCCACAGCCACAGAGTTGTAGGGTCATACATTCGTACGTTTTGGAAAAAGGTTGCTGCGAGCTTCCCTGGAATCCGGAAACGTCGGTTAGTAACCCTGACAGTTGCAAGCTGCTGTCTGCTCATATGCAGCGCCTGTGGCTTATCGAGTCCCGATGCTACGGCAGTACCGCCACGTATTGCGCTCATTACGCCAGCTGGGACAGGGGAACTTGCGGAAGCTATCCGGCTTGGCGCCGAAGCGGCTGCCAAAGAGAACGGAGCCGAACTGATTACAGTGGAAGCATACCCTTCCGATGGTGATGTGTACACGCCTGCCATTCTGGACTCTCCTGGAAATCAGATGCAGGTCAAACAGGCAAATATCAACAGCCATACGTTGTCTCGCAGTGGGCGAGAGCAGGCTCAAGTGGAGGCCGCCGCATCGGCTCTGAAGCAGGGGGCATCAGCTCTATTGGTTGATCCCCTAAGTGAAAAGGCACTTAGTGACATCATTCAGGAGGCACAGACAACAAATTCCGATGGAACCATTGTTCCTGTCATTGTGCTTAACGATGAATTTCCCGTGAAAGGCATCACCAGTTTCATCTCGATGGATAATGTTGAGGCGGGAAGACAGGCCGGCCAGGCTATGGCGGAGCTTCTGGAAGGGAAAGGGCATGTGGCCTTATTGGGCCCCGATCCTCTCAATTCTGGTCTGATTCAGAGAGAGCAGGGAGTTATGGAATCCTTGGTACAGTATCCTAATATTCAAGTGGAACCCAAATCGATATGTAATACACGGGATGGATGTTGGCAGACTGCGAAGCAATTGCTGGACCAGCAGGAGGTAGATGGTTTCATTACTCTTCAGGAACCTGCTTCTCTGGGAGCAGCTGATGAACTGAATCGACGCAAATCTGCGGACAAGGTAAGGATTGTTGGATTTGGCAGTGAACAACAGCAACTGGAGCAATTGCAAGAAGGGGTCTTTGATCATCTCATCGTCCAGAATGGATACAGTGCAGGTTATCTGGGATTGAATCAAGCCGTTGCGCGGCTGAACAATCAACAGGTGCAAGCGAGAGTGTTACTTGAGACCAAGCTGGTTAGTACAGACAATATGTTCTGGATGGATAACCAGAAGCTGTTGTTTCCTTTTGTGCAATGAACCAATGCTGGAACGAGTGCCGGAACGAATACTGAATGAAGTAATTAAGGTGTTTGTTAACTTGAGGAAGATTTCGATAGAACAGGTGAAGATATTGTATTCGAATTTAATGTAAACCCTTTCATAATAAAGACATCGGTGAAGCCGAATGAACTTGGGGGAGGTCATTAGGATATGAAGAAAACATGGATGACACTGTTGATTACGGCATGTATGGTTGTGGCGGCGGGGTGTAGTAGCGGCGGAGACAGCGCAGGTGGAAGTACGGGAACAGATACAGGAGGCCAGACAGCAGCCGGTACGGAAACGCCAAAGATTGGTGTTGCCATCTACAAATTTGATGATACATTCATGACGGGTGTACGTAATGCCATGACCGCAGCAGCGGAAGGCGTTGCGACTCTGGATATCGTGGATAGCCAGAATGCACAGCCGACCCAGAACGAGAAAGTCGATCTGTTTGTATCCAAGAAATACAATGCAATGGCCGTGAACCCGGTGGACCGGACGGCGGCAGGTGTCATCATTGACAAGGCTAAGGCAGCGAACATTCCAGTGGTATTCCTCAACCGTGAGCCAGTAGCTGAAGATATGAACAAATGGGATAAAGTGTACTATGTAGGAGCAAAAGCGGAGGAGTCCGGTACGATCTCCGGTCAGCTGATTGTGGATTACTGGAAAGCACATCCGGAAGCTGACAAAAACGGCGATGGCAAACTGCAATACGTTATGCTGAAAGGGGAACCGGGTCACCAGGATGCAGAGCTTCGGACCAAATATTCGGTTCAGGCGATCCAGGATGCCGGAATCGAAGTGGAAGCACTGGCGGAAGACACGGCGATGTGGGACCGGGTGAAAGGTCAGGAGAAAATGCAGGCGTTCCTGGCTTCCCATGGTGACAAGATTGAAGCCGTTCTCGCGAACAATGATGACATGGCCTTGGGAGCCATTGAGGCATTGAAAGCAGCCGGATACTTCAAAGATGGCAAATCCATGCCGGTGGTAGGTGTGGATGCAACAGCTCCAGCCATTCAGGCTCTCCAGGATGGTACAATGCTGGGCACGGTGCTTAATGATGCCAAGAATCAGGGTGCAGCCACGGTGGCACTGGCTTCCGTACTTGCCAAAGGTGAGACACCAACAAAGGAAAATACCAAATACGACATTACAGATGGTAAATACGTCTGGATTGCATACAAAAAGATTACAAAAGACAACATCGCCGACGCCCAATAACAGCACGAGACAGGGACGTCCGACA
This sequence comes from Paenibacillus sp. FSL H3-0457, assembly GCF_037981725.1. Taxonomy (NCBI): domain Bacteria; kingdom Bacillati; phylum Bacillota; class Bacilli; order Caryophanales; family Paenibacillaceae; genus Paenibacillus; species Paenibacillus sp. FSL H3-0457. The sequence continues at coordinate 1,257,248 of NZ_CP150283.1, forward strand.
TTCGGGTAGCGTCCCTTTTTTTGCCGGTCATATGGAAGGGAGGAACCAAGATGGAGTCACCTTACCTGCTGGAGATGAATGGAGTTTCCAAAGCATTTCCGGGTGTGCAGGCACTAAGTCAGGTCACATTGAAAGTGAAACCGGGGACGGTTCACGCCTTGATGGGAGAGAATGGAGCGGGGAAATCCACACTTATGAAATGTCTGTTCGGCATGTATCACCCGGATGAAGGAACGATACGTATCGAAGGAAAGGATGTGGATATTCCGAATTCCAAAGCGGCACTTCAGCAAGGCATATCCATGATTCATCAGGAGCTGAATCCGGTCCCGCATCGTCCGGTGATGGAGAATATATGGCTGGGTCGTTTTCCGATGAGGGGAATACTGGTGGACGAGAAACGGATGTATACCGATACGCTGGCCCTGTTCAAGGACTTGAACCTGGATATTGATCCGAAGGCTCAGGCGGGAACACTGTCTGTCTCCAAGATTCAATCCATGGAAATTGCCAAGGCGGTCTCTTTTCAATCCAAAGTCATCGTCATGGATGAGCCAACTTCTTCCCTGACAGGCAAGGAAGTGGATCAGCTCTTTACCATTATTAATGAACTGCGCAGTCGCGGCGTATCCATTATCTATATTTCACACAAGATGGAGGAGATCCTGACGATCTCGGATGAAGTGACGATCATGCGTGATGGTTTCGTTGTCGGGACATGGGATGCTGCTGATCTAACGACAGATCTGATCATTACGCGTATGGTTGGCCGTGATCTGGACGAACGTTTCCCGGAACGGACGAACGTACCCGGTGAAGTGATATTAAAAGCCGAGGGTCTGACATCAAGCCAGTCCAAATCGTTTTGTGATGTATCCTTTGAGCTACGAAAAGGGGAAGTGCTTGGCATTGGCGGCCTGGTTGGAGCACAGCGGACAGAACTGATTGAGTCCTTGTTTGGACTGCGTGGACTCGTTTCAGGTACAATTTCGATTCATGGGCGCAAGGTGAAGATTAACTCCCCCGCCGCAGCGAAGCGTCATAACATCGCGTTGCTCACGGAAGAAAGAAGGGTCACAGGAATCTTCCCGGTGTTGTCGGTGTATGAGAACACGATCATTGCCAGTCTGGGGCGCTACCGAAATCGTGTGGGCTTGCTGGACGAGAAAAAGGGCCGCGAAGAGGCACGTGAGCAAACGCTGAAGTTTAGAACCAAAACGCCTTCAGTTAACACGCTGATTCGAAACTTGTCTGGCGGAAATCAGCAGAAAGTTCTGCTGGCCCGTTGGTTATTGACCGACCCGGAGATTCTGTTGCTGGATGAACCGACACGTGGAATCGATGTAGGTGCCAAGTTTGAGATTTACACCATTATTACGGAACTGGCTCGTCAGGGCAAAAGCATTATCATGATTAGCTCGGAGATGCCCGAACTGTTGGGTATGTCGGATCGCATTATGGTGATGAGCGAAGGGCGTCTCACCGGAATCGTGGACGGAGCCGAGGCAACAGAGCAGGATATTATGAGGCTGGCCGCGCAGCAGCGGATGGCTTAGTCAGGAGGGAAACAGATGAACACACAGATGATCAATCAAGTGAAACAATATGTAACACAGCGCGCCATCTTTATCGTACTGATCCTGCTCATCATTGGTATTGCGATTGCCGATCCGAATTTTCTGGCCTTCTCCACACTGCGGGACATCTTACAGCAGTCCTCCACACGGGCCATTATTGCGCTCGGTGCAGCCTTTATCCTTGTCACGGGCGGGGTCGATCTATCCGCTGGACGGGTGGTTGGTCTGACAGCGGTTGTATCGGCATCGATGCTACAAATTGACGAGTATGCCAATCGCTTCTTCCCCGATCTGCCCCACTTATGGGTGGGTCTGCCGATCCTTGTCGGGATTACCGCAGGTCTGTTTGTGGGATTGGTCAATGGACTCATTGTCGCCAAATTACATGTGCCACCTTTTATCGCAACGCTGGGTACAATGGTTGCCGTGTACGGACTGAACTCCATTTATTTTGATACGGAACCCAACCAGTCACAGCCGATCGGAGGATTGAGACCCGATTTTACCGTCATTGGCTCTGGATACATTGATCTGGGCGGAGGTTATTCCATCCCGTATATTGTCCTCATTGCTATTGCGGTGGCATTAATCTGCTGGGTAATCTTTAACAAAACACGTCTCGGCAAAAACATGTACGCGATCGGTGGCAACATTCAGGCGGCGCATGTATCCGGGATTCATGTGGCTCGCAACCTGGTTGCGCTGTATGCCATTGCGGGTGCACTGTATGGTCTGGGTGGTGTACTTGAGGCAGCACGCACAGGTGGAGCAACAAACAATTACGGTAACATGTATGAGCTGGATGCGATTGCCGCATGTGTAGTAGGCGGTGTATCAACGGCAGGAGGTATTGGAACGGTACCCGGGGTTATGGCGGGTGTGCTGATCTTCGGGGTCATCAACTATGGTCTAACGTTTATCGGTGTAAGTCCATACTGGCAGTTGATTATCAAAGGATTGATCATTGTTGCTGCGGTGGCTTTTGATATCCGTAAGTATATGGCGAAAAAATAAGATTAACGTGAAAAGGTTACACCGTTGTACTCCGAGTGCAGTACCATCCTCCGATCGCCCTTATCCCCTGATTTTCTTGATTCCCTATATTAATAGGGGAAAATCCGGTGATAAGCGTATGCTTCCGATGTAGCTTTCTCCTAGAAAGCTTTAGGCGAACGCTATCGCTTCTTCAGATTGGTTCTGCACTCTACGTTATCGTGTAAATAATTTGTTCATCTTATATGGAAAAGCAGCAAAGAAGCCAGCCCTCGGGATATAGAGAGCTGGCTTTAATTGTTTAACCATTGACCATCCAATCGATAACGGGGATAACTGGTCCAATGATGCATAAGAGCAACATAAATCCGGCGACGTTATAAGATACACTTGTGCCATAATGTGAACGATTTTTTTTGGCGATCAAGAAGGCTGGAATCCAGAAGAGGGCTGCTACTACAAAAGGAATGTGAAGTCCTTGAGTTCCGTTGCTATAAATAGGTATGTTTATTAAGTTAAAAAGATAATGACTGATCATAAAATTTGTTGTGCCCCATTGGAAATTAAAGGCGAGACCCATCAATAGTACGAGTAGAGAGAGCGTTCCGAGGCCCAGTGGTTTTCGTTGTGTTGTCATGTGATATCCTCCATAAGAAAGTATTTATCCTAAATTAATCCATTAATGTATTGTACCACAATATTGATCTATGCGAAGAGGAATTGTTTCACTTTTGTTGATTACAATTACATCATATGTCCTATTGCCTTCATAATTTATACATTCGTGCGAATTTGGCGAGCCTCCACTAATCGACAACATCAGCTAATCATAATCGATATAATACATGTACATAAGTTATTTGATGTGAGTTTTATGTCAAAGGGGGCGAGGCTGTTTGCTTAGTTACACGATGAAAATGGTGATATTCCCGCTAGGTTGTCTGCTTGTCATTCTGTCCTCTTATGTTCTCAGGCTTACCCCTAATATGGCAATAATGTCACTTTCGGCGACATTATTGGTAGCAAGTATTTATGGGGAGAGACGATATCCTGTGTTGCGAAAATTTCAGTGGATTTTTCTAGGGATATTCCACTATTTCAGTGAACTGAACTGGTGCAACATGCTGTATTATATGCTCATTATTTCAATGATCCAGGACAAACCAAGGTTGACGCAGACCTTGCCGATTTCGTTGCTGCTTATGCTGCAATATACGTTGATTCGGCTTTCGTATGTGCCTGTAGATACATATGCTTTGCTGGTTTCGTTATTTGACCTGTTAACCTCGGTTGTTATCATTTTTTTGTACCATACCTTAATCAACAGTGAGGTCGAGAAGCGTAGGCTTCGGGAAAAAAATCGGTTCCTGACCCTGCATGATCCGCTTACCGGACTGTTGAATTACGAAGGTTACATGGAGGTGTTACATAAGACAGTAGAAGAGCAACGGTCTTTTTTGCTTGTCCTTCTGAACGTCAATAACTTTAGCGGCTTTAAAAAAGAGTCAGAAGATCCTTGGTGTACGGTAATCACAGGTACAGGCCAGATGATCAGCAATCATTTCACCGAGGCCTATGGCATATCCCGGTATGCAGGAGACCGATTTGCGGTCGTTTTGCCAGAGATACAGGATGTGGAAGAACGAATGTCGTCACTACTATCCGTGCAACTTCAAGGACTCCAGGTAAGCTACAGCATCTCCCTGTACCCGGAAATGTCGGATTCGTTGCAGCACTTTATGACGGTAGCCGAGGATAGGCTGCTTCAACAACAGCGCAGCAAATGGCTGAAAAATGAAGAAGAAGTATTTCGTTCCGAGAGACTAAGGGCTGTAGGTGAACTGGCCGCGGGTATGGCTCACGAAATTCGGAACCCGCTTACCGCAATTCGGGGATTCCTGCAGCTGTCCCGTGGACAAGCGTTTAATATCGCGCCATGGTATGAAGTGATTATGGGTGAGGTGACAAGAGTAACCGATCTGACGGCTGAATTTTTGCAGTTTTCCAAACCACATGCGAATCACATGAAGCCTGAACATTTGGGTCACTGCCTTGAACGAGTGATGTCTTTGACCGAGTCAGATGCGGCATCCCGAGGGCATCAAATTACGCTTGAAATGACTAATGAGCCAGTTGTGATCATCATGGATCGAGATAAAATTGTGCAGGTATTGATCAATCTGATTCGTAACGCTTTTGAAGCAATGACAGACCCTGGTGAGGTCCATATGGATTTGTTGCAGGACGGAGACGCAGTGCTCATTTCAATTACAGATACAGGAAGCGGCATTCCGGAAAATTCGCTATCCACCATCTTTAATCCATTTTATACAACCAAAGAAGAAGGTACGGGACTTGGACTTGCGCTCTGCCAGAAAATCGTTCAGGATCACAATGGTAAAATTACCGTCCATAGTGAAATGGGGGTTGGCTCCACCTTCACGCTTCATCTGCCAATGGAGACATAAAGCGTATAAGGGATCCAAAGATAGCAATTAAGTAGTCATTAGACAAAAACATAAAAACGCCGCATGGGTCCAGAAGAACCCCGTGCGGCGTTTAATATTTCGATTAATAAGTTGATGTGTGGAGACTACATTGGTTCAGATCATTTTAGCTATATAAGAGTGTGTCTGCAAATTCAAGTAAGCGATATGATGATGGAGGTCAGCGTATAAAAGTCTGAAGTTCAAGCCGGTTGATCCTGGCGAATGGGTAGTCGATTTTCTAAGGAACATAGGACGTCTTATTTGGCCTTCAAGTCCTTACTTTAATTTGTAAGAAACTTCAGACACGTTATTTCCCAACATCCCATGAAAAAACGCTGAAAATGGCTGTTTATTTGGATATAACGTGTCTCAGGTTCTTTAGATTTCTGAGGGAGCTTCAAAAGCTTGAATAAGGCGCCTCAGATTCGTTAGTTTACGCTCTTGCTCTGTTCCAACCGCGAGCTGGACGATGTCCTCAAGCCCGCCCGGCACGGAGTGGAGCTTTTCATTTGGAATAGAGAAAATCCACTTTTGTGGCATATTGATCGCTTGTTCGCACGCGAAGGACATGTTCTCCCACATTCAGGATACAGCACATTCGCTTGCTCCGTACGCGCTAAGGTCCACTTCGGCATGGATTAACTTTGCAGAGTCGCTTTAGTTCGACTTATTGAGCTGTCCCTGATGTAACTGATAGTAGAATCCTTGTTGCTTCATCAACTCATCATGGTTGCCCCGTTCAGCGATCTGCCCATCATCAATGACGAGAATCTGATCGGCTTCACGAATCGTGCTCAGCCTGTGGGCGATGACAAAGCTGGTACGGTCTTTCATTAAAGTGCGCATCGCTTCCTGAATGTGCATCTCCGTACGCGTATCAATGCTGCTTGTTGCTTCATCCAGAATAAGAATGGCCGGATCAGCCAGAATTGCCCGGGCAATGGTCAGCAGTTGTCGTTGTCCCTGACTCAGGTTGCTTCCCCCGGAAATGATGGGGGTGTCGTAACCTTGTGACAGTTTTCGGATGAACGAATGTGCATTCGCCAGCTCAGCCGCTTGCCTGATCTGTTCATCGGTTGCGTCGGGCTTGCCGTAAGCGAGATTGTCGCGAATGGTACCCGAGAACAGGTAGGCATCCTGAAGTACAATGCCGAGTTGCCGACGGAGTTGATCCTTCTCCAGTTCCGAGATGTTACATCCATCGATGGTAATCCGTCCGCCTGTAATCTCGTAGAAACGGGGCAACAGGTTGATAATGGTCGTTTTGCCTGCGCCGGTGGGTCCAACAAGTGCAATCATCTCACCAGGTTTTGCAGTAAAACTGACCTTCTTCAAAATGTCTCGCTCCGCACTGTATCCGAAAGAGACGTCTTCAAATACCACTTTGCCTTGAATCTGATCCAGTTGTTTCTTCTGTTCCACTACGTATTCACCAGGCGTATCCATAATGTGGAACACACGTTCAGCACCTGCGATTGCAGCCTGAATGAGATTGTACTGATTGGCCAGATCGCTCAGCGGCCGCTCAATCTGGCGGGAGTAAGCGAGAAAGCTGACGATCAGTCCGATGGACGTCATTTCATGATAAGCCATCCATCCACCTACAGAAGCCAGTATGGCAAACCCGATATTGTTCATCACGTTCATCGTAGGTCCAACCAAACCCGAAACGGTCTGGGCCTGTGTGCTGGATGTGCGCAGTTTCTCGTTCAAATTCTCAAAATGTTGATGTGCCTGATCCTGACGGTTATAAGCCGCTACGACTTTTTGTCCAGCAATGGTTTCCTGAGCATACCCATTAAGCTCACCAAGCAATTTCTGCTGGGCGGTGAAGTGTTTACGTGTTCTTGACGCGATCAGGCGAGTGGCGATGGTAATGAAGGGTACAGTCACCAGACTGAGCAGGGTAAGCCGTACATCAAGTGCAAACATGATCGACAAGGAGCCAACGAGCAGGATGGCACTGGACATCAATTGAGTTACGCTTTGATTCAGCGTTGTAGATACGTTATCGATATCATTGGTCGCCCGGCTCATGAGATCCCCGCTTTGATTTTTATCAAAAAAATGGATAGGCAGCTCTTGCAGTCGGGAGAACAACGCATGTCGCAGATCTTTAACGGTCAGTTGGGACACACCAATCATGACATAGGATTGAGCCCACATCAGGAGTGAGCCAAGGACATAAACACTCAGCAAGAGGAGACATTCCTTCAGCAAACCCGCTGTTACTTTGGGAACGATATGTTCGTTAACGGCACGGCCGAGAAGGTAAGGTCCTGCCAGATTGAGCAGTGTTCCAAGAGCCGTCAGCACTAATGCAGCAATGACTCCTTTGCGATGACGTCCCATGTACGACCATACCCGGATCAGGGCATGGCGAGCATTTTTGGCTCTGACTTTGGGAACAGGTACTCTGCCTGCTGGTCCGGGTCTTCCGATGGGAGGCACGGCCGTTTGTTGTATGGAGGAAGATGCAGGTTTAGCCAAATTGAACATCCTCCTTCCGTTGCTGCGAATAATAGATGGCATTATAGTGAGTCGAATGAGCCATAAGGTCATCATGTGTGCCCCTGGCAACGATCTGTCCTTCATCAATAACATATATACAGTCTGCATCCTTCACGGAGGAGATCCGCTGTGCAATCAAAAAGGTCGTGCTGTCTTTCATCAAAGATTGCAAAGCCTTCTGAATGCTCGCTTCCGTACGCAGATCCACAGCACTGGTGCTATCATCCAGAATCAGTACTTCCGGTCGCATGAGCAGGGCGCGTGCAATGGAAATCCGCTGTTTCTGCCCACCAGACAGATTGACCCCGCGCTGGCCCAGTTCCGTGTCATACCCGTCTTTCAGTTTCATAATAAAATCATCCGCTGCCGCAGCTTGTGCCGCAGCACGCAATTCAGCATCCGTTGCACCGGGCCGGCCGAAGCAAATGTTATCCCGGATGCTGCCGCTGAACAGAATGGATTCCTGTAGCACAATGGACACACGGCTGCGAAGATCTTGAAGATCCCAGTGACGAACGTTCACCCCATTCACGAGCACTTCACCCTGCGAAGCATCGTATAGACGGGGAATCAGCTGCACCAGCGAGGTTTTGCCTGAACCTGTTGAACCGATCAGGGCCACTTTCTCACCCGGGCGAGCCTTCAGGTTAATGTCAGTGAGTGCATGGTCTCCGTCATAACGGAAAGATACGTCTCTGAACTCCACTTGACCGCCTGTGTGGGAGGGAAGAGAAGACGTTTGGTTTCGGGACTGATCACGAGTAGACGGGGATGACTGTACATTCCCGGAGTTATCGGTTCCCGATTGAATATCCGGCTGTGTATGTAACACCTCGTTGATCCGTGCAGCAGATACCTTGGCGCGGGAGAAACTCATCATCATCATGCCGATGGACGTGAGGGAAGAGAGTACAACCGTGACATAGTTGATAAAAGCAATCAGATCCCCGGCAGCAATATCGCCTCCGACTACCTGGAAACCTCCGAACCACAGCACCGCTACAATGGTAGCATTCAGCATCAGGCTGAGCACGGGTGCATTCAGTGTGACAATACGCCAGGCTTTGACGGCGGTTGTAGTGTAATCTTCGTTGGATTGCTTGAACCGTTTTTTCTCCAGACGTGCACGTGCAAATGCTTTGACGACACGAATGCCGGCAAGATTCTCCTGAAGCACAGCGTTGACCTGATCAAGCTTGCTCTGCACACTGGCGAACAGCGGATAGGAAGCTTTTATCAGAATAAATAAAATAATAAACAGCACCGGTACAGTCGCAATAAGAATTAAAGCCAGCTTTACACTGATCGTAAACGCCATGATGATACTACCGATGATTAGCATTGGTGAACGGATAAACATCCGTAGCAGCATCTGTACAAAGGTCTGCATCTGGGTAATGTCACTGGTCAGACGAGTGATCAGAGATCCTTCCTGAAACGTATCCAGATTGCGGAAGGAGAAGGTTTGAATATGGTCAAACAGTTCTTGGCGCAGATCTGTGCCGTATCCAACGGCAGCTTTACTTGAATAGAGTGTACAGCCTGCGCCGCCAACCCAGCCGATTAACGCAACAAGTAGCATGATCAGACCTGTAGTCACGATATGGGGCAGATTCCCTGCAAGTACACCATCATCCACGATGCTGGACATCAGCTTGGGCTGGAGCAGGTCCATGGTAACCTCAAGTACCATGAGCAGCGGGGCGACGATTGCCGCCGACTTATACGGGGTCAAGAATCGTTTTAACGTCCACAATAGGGAATCACCTCAATCTTCATAGCATAAGTGAATCAATTTCATAATACCTTTAGCTGCTTCAATCGCGAATCTGCATCACCTCAAGCTTCACGCAAGTTTTGGAGCATACGCTGTGCAAGTGCAGCCATGATCTCGGATTCTTCCGGTGTAAAATCTTTCTGGGCTTGCTGTTCCAACTCCTGAATCACTTCTCTCAATTCTTGTAGCGCAGAGCGCCCTTGATCCGTCAGGTATACCCGCAAACTGCGCATATCTTTCGGGTCTGCTTCACGTCTCACATAACCGGATGATTCCATGCGCTTGAGCATCACGGTTACCGTTGCGGGACTGCGCTGAAGTTGTTCGGCCAGGTTTTTCTGGGATTGGCCATCTTCCCGTTCAAGCTGGAACAGCAAAGGGGGCTGCCCCGGGTATAACTCGGGGTGGTTCACAAGTTTCTCATGAACCTTGTAGCGTTTCAGTTTCACGAGTTCGGATAGCTGGCCCATTAACCGATCATTTTGGACTGGGTTCATATCATCTACTCCATTTCTACCTTCGTTCCATCTTCTCGGTACAGAAAACCAGACTTTTTGAACATGCACATTTAGTTAGTCGACTAACTAAATTTTAAGTTTGATTTGATATATCGTCAAGTGAATGCAAGTCGTTAATTTTGGATTTAAGGTATTTCCAGGTCGATTGGCTGGAAAGTAAACAAGTAAAATAGATAAGAAAAAAACAAAAACCTCTACTTTGAGCGAAAGAGAGCATGATAACTAACTCTGTTCCGGTCTCTAAGAGAGGTTTTTTGGTATTGTCACACGTTAAGTGTGGAGTGTAAGAAAATTATTTTTTGGAGAACATTTCTTTGGCTTCATCCATGGCCATTTTATTACCGATCGATGAGTAATCCAGCCAAGGTTGTGCACCAATCGGGTAGACATGGCCGGCTTTGACTGCTTTCAGGCCTTGCCAGATCGGATTGTTTTGTAGCTCCTTGAACATGGTCTGGGCTTCATCATCCGAATTCACAACTACAAAGATCGCATCTGCATCATAGTCCGGCAATATTTCACGGGAGACGACTTGATACGGTTTAGTCGAATCGATATCTGTGATCCCTTTGGCAGGAGTCAGACCGAGATCCTCATACAAAATGGGACCCATGGGACGGCGTGTACTGAATACACGTAATTCTTTGGCAGTAACACGGATCGCCATCACAGTACCATCACCAATCGTGTCATGAATCAGAGATTTCACTTCTTCCGTTTCGGTTGCGTAGTCCTGAATGTATTGCTCAGCTTCCTTCTCGCGATTTACGAGTTTGCCAATGTCTTTCAGATGATCGCGCCATGTACCGTCATCCAGATTGAAGACATGCACCGGAGCAATTTTTTCGAATTTGGCAATATCACCACCGGAGAATTCTTCGTCCAGATAGATCACATCGGGTTTCAGGGCAAGCAAAGCTTCCATATCCGGGTCTTTAACCGGACCAAGTGGCGTTGTATTTTGAAGTTGATCAGCAACATGGGACAGGAAGCCTTTGGCTTCGCCACCGATAACGGAACCAACTGGAGTAATACCGAGAGACAGCAGATCATTGGTCAGATGGATCGACATGGAGGCAATACGTGGCTCTCCTGAACTTGCACTGTTGTCCTGATTGTTGCTTGAAGTATCCGTGGACGAACCGCCAGAAGCAGATGATGAATTATTGGCCGTTCCACAGGCTGCGAGCACAAGCACCAGACAGATACTCATGACAAGCATAAGATTTTTCTTTAACATGGGTAGTCACATTCTCCTTGAACATCTCTTGGATGTCTTTATTGTTTTTTGAAAAAAAAAGATCACTTGCTTCGTACTAAAAGGTACAAAAAGTAAGGTGCACCAATCGCAGCAACCACCACGCCTGCCGGAATGGCGTTAGGCTGAAAGATCGTTCGCCCGATCGTATCGGCGGTCACCAGAATAACCATACCGATGAGCCCGGCAGCAGGGATCAGATGCCGATGCATCGGACCGACAAGTCTGCGCGCCAGATGTGGTGCCGCCAGACCGATAAAGCCGATCCCACCAGCCATCGATACACTGACGGCAGACAAGGCCACGGCACAGAGCAGCAAAATAACACGCTGGGATCGAACAGGCGTCCCGATACTGGTTGCGGCAGCATCACCAAGGTTGAAGGCATCAAGCGTTTTGGATCGACACCAAATGTACGAGATACATAACACCACCCAAGGAAGCAATGCTTGCACATGAATCCAATCCCGGCCCCAGACGCTTCCTGCCAACCAGCGAGCGGCAAAGGAATAGGTGTCTTCATCCAGACGCAGGGATAGGTAGAGTGTCAACGCATGGAACCCGGCCGCTACCGCGATTCCCACCAGAATCAGCTTAATGGGTGATACGCCGTTGTGCCGATCATAAGATAACAGCATGATGATCAGGGCGGCGGCAACACTGCCTGCAAAAGCAAACAACGGAATCAGTAAGGCTACAGAGCCATCCATTGTAAAGGAGAGACTAACAAACACCATTAGTCCAAATGCTGCCCCCGCATGTAATCCCAGAATACCCGGGTCCGCCAGTGGATTGCGGGTGATCCCTTGCAAGGCCGCTCCGGCAATACCAAGTCCCGCTCCGGCCAGTACAGTTACCAGGATGCGAGGAAGTCGGTAATCAAACAGTACAATCTGATCATCCGAACTGCCATTACCAAGCAAAGTCTGTAACACAGCCACTGGAGAGAGACGAATGGTTCCCGTGTTCAGGCTGATCACAATAACGGCAATGGCGATGCAGAGCAGCGTGATACTGACAACTATCGAACGTTTACCTCGTGAAGGTGTATTAAAATTCATCGCTATAAGGCCCTCCTTTCTTTACGGGCCAGATAGAGGAAGAACGGTACACCGACAAAAGCGACCATAATGCCTACCGCGAGTTCCTCGGGCGGGTTCACGATGCGTGAGCCCAGATCGGCGAGCACCAGTAATATCGCTCCCAGCAGAGAAGACATCGGAATGATGAGTCGATAATCCACACCCACCAGTTTGCGTGAGATATGGGGGATGACAAGTCCGACAAATCCAATCGAGCCTACTGCCGACACGGACACACCAGCCAGCACAACAACTGCTGCGAGGGCGAGAAACCTCGTCCAGCGCAGGTTGATCCCGAGATTAATCGCCACTTCTTCACCGAGTGACATAAGTGATACACGCCGGGCGAGTGGCATAATCAGTACTAGTGTGGCGAGCAGCACGGGAAGAATCAGCTTCAGATGCCGCCATTCTATTCCGCCAAAACCTCCCGCATACCAGAAGGCCAGATCCTGACTCAGGTCAAAATAGATGGCAACGCCTGTGCTGAGCGAGGTTAACATGGCTGCAATAACGGCCCCGGCAACGGTCAGTCTGATGGAATTCAGACCACCAGGTGCTGCCATTCCAAGCAGGAAGATTAGCAGTGTGCCCAGAACAGCCCCCACGAATGATAAAACCATGATCCAGCCATATGACAGTCCGGGCCAAAAGGCAAAGCTCAGTGCTACGACAAAAGTGGCTCCAGCATTGATGCCCAGAATGCCCGTGTCTGCCAGCGGATTACGCGTAATACCTTGCATTAAAGCTCCTGCAACGGCAAAGGCAGCGCCGATAATAACCGCGGCAAGGACACGAGGCAGCCGCAGCTCATGAATAATCTGATGTGGCGTCAAAGCTGGGTTGTACTGAAATATGGCAGCCCATACGGTTTCCAGCGTTAACCCTTTGGCACCTAAAGAGATTGCGACAAACATACTTAGCAGCAGTATGGCTATGGCAGACAAAAACGTCAGCCCAACGGTCACTGCAGATTTTTTGGAATTAGACGGACGATGTGGCAGTCCCGGATGTTGAATACGGGTCACTCCTTTGGTACCAACAACGCATTTCATTGTTATTGATTATCATTATCAATTAGTGATCATTATAGAATCTTAATTCAGGCCCGTACATGGCATAAATTAAGATTTTGGGGATGGACATTTTTTAGATTACAAAAGTGAAGGTTTGTTCGTCAACATAGAGAGCGCTTCATCGAGCTGGATGTTGATGGAATATGGAGCATATACGACCCATGAGTTCCAGTCGATGAGATGTACACGTCCGTTTTTTACCGCAGGATGGCTGTTCCACAGTGGATTCGAAGCCATCTCTTTCAACAGTGTTGCCTTTTCATGCATAGGATTAATCGCCAGTACCAGCACATCTGCCTCCAGTCCGTCCCATTCTCCTGGTGTGAAGGGCAGCCAGTTGAATCCAACGCCGGGAGATTTGCCAGCCAGTTCGTTCTGAATCCGCTGAGGAGCGGCCAATTGCAAGGTTCGATAAAAGACATGTCCAAAGTTCCGATGGCTGTACATCCGTGGACCTTTAGGAGTCAAGGTGCCAACGGCAACGGTAATGGTCCCCACGAATTCCTTGATTTTTTTGCGTGCACGCTCTGCCTTGCGTTCATGTCGATCCAGCCAATCTGTCGCTGCTTGGGTACGATCCACAATGGATGCAATCTGATGCAGATGACCAAAGACGTCAGTCTGGTTCCAGGGAATCGTGATGATGGGGGCGACATCGCCAATATGCTCCATCGCTTTGGCAGCTGCATTGTCCTTGGTCAGAATCAATTCAGGATTCACATCCAGGAAGGCCTGACGTCCCTGTTCCCACGGTTCATAAGCGTGGAAGGGCAGTGCCAACGATTTGGGCATATGAGGCAGGTGGCCCTGAATCTGAGCTGCGCATGGTGTGATACCCAGTGTCATCAGGTGATCCGTGTATGGATAGGAGAGCGACACAATATTCCGATGCACCTGCTTCGCATAGGAAGTGGGAGCATATCCAGCATGGTTCCGGAAACGTCGGCTGAAATAAAATTCGTCACGGTAACCCACTTCACGAGCCACATCACGGATACGCAGATCGGAAGTGAGCAACAATTCCTTGGCCCGGTTCATACGCAAATGAGTGATGTATTCAATCGGATTCTTCTGCATGCGGCTCTTGAATAGCTGCGAGTAATAGGATGGATGCATGTCAGCCAGTTCAGCCAGCTTTTCCAGTTTGATCTCGTGCATGTAGTTTTCGCGCATGTATTGCAGGGTGGACCTGAGCCACTGTTCGGGTTCATCCTGCCCAGCCCCTACGTCAGTCTGGTCTTCTTGAGGCCAGAGCATATGTAACAGTTCAGTTAGGAAGAGCTGTGCCTTCAGGCCTGTTTCCAAACCTTCGTTGGTCAGTTGTGTAAGCTGTGCGGCAATGCGCTGTATACCGTAAAATGGGCCCTGAATCCAGCCTGTAACAGGTGAACTGAGCTCACGTTCGTAGATTCGTCTGGATTTTGTTTTCTCCGTAGCCCGATACAGATCAAAGTGAATGATATACAGTTCAATATCATGGTCTTCATCACTAATCAGTTCAATCGCAGTTCCTGGTGTGCACAGACAAGCTGATTTGCGAACCACGTGGGATTCGGTCTCATTCATAATCAGTTGGCCTGTGAATTTGTGCATGTATATGAAGGTATGATGAGCAAGCTCAGTTGTGGACCAGCGCCATTTCCCTCGGGTTATTATATGTTCTGCCTGACGAAGTTCAATCAGGGTATCATTCAAGAATGCATCCAGGCCTGCCCGGGTTGAGGATTCCTTTTCTGCATTGAGACTTGTCTGCTGATGTAACATGTGTGGATTCATGTCGTTGTGGGTGGTACCAGGGATGGTAGTCATGGTGCTATGCGACCTCCTCTCTTTTGAACAGTTAAGTAATAATGAATGAATCTGATACGTATCGTATTTTCTCGGGCCTGAACGTCTTACTTGAACATCTATTGATGCGTTTTGCATGATGCTATAATTATTAGCTGCCTTGGCAAAAAAACGCGTTTGCAGTATAGTCAGATGTTTTCTGAATAGCACACGAGTATGATCCCGTTATCAGATGTGATCGATAGTTTAAGCAGATTGTCGCTAGTTACAAGTAGTTTAGGGACAAGACTTCTTGGCCCTAGTCTGCTGATAATCTTAGCAAATCTACTGGAGAATTGAAATGTACACAGATATGTTCGAGGCCCTGATGAGCTTGAATTCTATTGAAAGCACATCATCGAAATCGTTTTCTGACGTAAGCGTTTCTTTTTGGTAAAATAAAGGGGATAACATGTTGGCCTGATCTGAATCATGAACCTTTTCAACTCAAATTGCAGTAGGGAGGCTTTAATATGACAGAAATAGTGGGACGGGACAAAGTACGCTGGGGCATTATGGGCACGGGATGGATTGCATCCCAGTTTGCAAGGGATTTGGAGCATGCCGGGAACGCAGTGAAAGCAGCGGTAGGTTCACGGACAGCGGGAAGCGCGGAGAAGTTTGCAGCTGAATATGGTTTTGCACGCGCTTACGGTTCTTATGATGAGATGCTTCAAGACCCTGAGGTAGATATTATCTATGTGGCAACACCGCATCCTGTGCATAAGGAGAATGTAATGGCTTGTCTGGAGGCAGGCAAGGCGGTGCTCTGTGAAAAGCCGTTTACGATGAATGCGCGTCAGTTGGAGCAACTGGTGGAGACGGCACGAGAGCGCAACCTTTTCCTGATGGAAGGGATGTGGACACGCTTTTTGCCACCGATCGCTCAAGCCAGAGCATGGATCGCAGAAGGACGAATCGGTGAAGTACGTTTGCTCCAGGCAGACTTTGGATTCCGTGTTGGCTGGGAGCCGGAAGGAAGGTTGCTTAATCCGGATCTGGGTGGGGGCGCATTGCTGGATGCAGGAGTGTACCCGATTTCTTTTGCTTCGATGATCTTTGGCGAACAGCCCCAACATGTATGGAGTACGGCCAATATCGGTGAAACGGGTGTGGACGAGCAGTTTTCCGTATTATTGTCCTATTCCGAGGGACGTTCTGCGTCACTGAGTGCTGCCATTCGTCTGAACCTCAGCAATGAAGCGGTTATATACGGTACGGAAGGCAAGATTCGTCTTCCTTTATTCCTGGCGGGCAAAGAAGCCTATCTGCATGTGAATGGTCAGGATGAGCCGGAGAAGTTCACGGATGATCGAACATGTATTGGTTATGCTTTTGAGGCAGAAGAAGCGGGACGCTGTATCCTAGAAGGCCGCACGGAGAGCAATACCATTAAACTGGACGAATCTCTGGAAATCATGAAGCTGATGGACACCATTCGGGGCCAGTGGGGATTGCGTTACAAATCGGAGTAACAGACAGGAGCTGACGTGTGATGGTGAAGATTCTGATATCCGGGTTTGAACCGTTTGGCGGGGATGCGGTGAATCCGACGGGGGTGTTAATGGAGGCTCTTGCAAACGAAGTGATCGAGGGTGCTGAGCTAAAAACAGTACTGTTGCCCGTGCACTTTGATGAATGTGCAGACCTGCTGATCGCAGAGATGGAAGCCTATCGACCAGATGTGGTCATCGCCTGTGGGCTGGCCAAGGGCAGAACGTCCATCACACCGGAGCGGATCGCCGTGAATGTCAAAGATATTCCGCCGGGCTCCTACGCGGATAACCAAGGCCAGCGTCCTGTGGACGAGCCAATTGTAGATGGCAGCCCGGACGGTTTGTTCTCCACGTTGCCCATACGTGCCATGGTGAATGACATGTCCGCAGCAGGTATTCCCGCTACCGTGTCCAATACAGCAGGTACATATATCTGCAACAACACGATGTACCGGTTACTGGATCACATTCGAGTAGGGCAGCTTCCGATCCGTGCAGGATTTGTACACTTTCCCGCCTCCACAGAGATGGCTGTGTTGCAGCCTTCCGTCCCGTCGCTGCCTATTCCCATGATGCTGGATGCACTGCGGATTATGATTCGTACGGTTGTGGCTGATTCGTAGGGGATGGTTCCGATTGTTCGGCTGCGGTTGCAGCAAATCGTAGGTGACGGTTGGTTGGATTCGTAGATCGCAGTTGTGAGAGGGAGAGTAGTGAGTTGGGGTGATGGAGGTACAGTAGGGTTCAAGATGACGTGGAGAGCGTGTAGTTGCATGGTTTTTGTCTGCTTCGATCTTGGGTTGAGCAGAGTGTTAGATATGAGTATAAATATGAAGTTGAATAGAGAGTAAAAAAAGAGCTGTCCCATCGTCATAAGTCTGACGTTAGGGGACAGCTCTTTCTATTTCGTGTGTCATGTGTCATGGGTAGTGTAGTCCAACATGGTTAGTGAGGTCACTAGTTTGCAGCAAAGAATCTTGATGAAAGTTTTTTGCCTAGTTAAAAATTAGACTCTAAAACCGCAAACCGCAAACCGCAAACCGCAAACCGCAAATCCGAAACCAGGTAAGGCTTATACAACTGTTGCTGGAAAGTAGGAATTCAGCAAAACAGGTACGGGGCAGTTAAAGGACAGACTCCGATTCGTGCCCTCCTGAATACGACCTTTACTAACCCTAAGTAACTAAGCTCTTAAGAAACAAGACGCAAGGACACCACCATCACCCTGGCTAGCTAAGTGGTTTGTATCCACGAAAACCCCGAATAGACTTCTACGAAGCTTACTCCTCAGAACACCTTGGAACGGACTCAAACGAACCGAGCACACGCTATTCTAGGAAAATCTGCACATACCAATTTCTAACGAATCGTCGGATCGTTATTGGGTGGAATGAAGCGAATTTGTTGGTGATATGACCGATTTCTAACTGAATAGAGTGTCTGGGATTCGTTAGAATTTTCGTAGCATGATATTTGGCTAAATAAGGTGAACTGGGTTCGTAAGAGGAAAAAAACTGCGAATTTGTAGCACCCTAAGTCTACTTTTACAAACCACTTAAATTTCGAATCCCCGAATAGGCTTCTACAAAGCTTGCTCCTCAGAGCGTCTTGGAACGGACTCTAACGAACCGAGCACACGCTATTCGCCGAAAATCCGCACATACCAATTTCTAACGAATCGTAGAAGCGTTATTGTGTGGAATGAAGTGAGTTTGTCGGTGATAGGTTCGATTTTTAGCTGATTAGAGTGTCTGGGGTTCGTTAGAATTTTCGTAGCATGATATTTGGCTAAATAAGGTGCGTTGGGTTCGTAAGAGAAAAACTTGCGAATTTGTAGCACCCTAAGTCTACTTTTACAAACCATTTCGAATACCTAGGATAGGCTTCTACGAAGCTTGCTCCTCAGAGCATCTTGGAACGGACTCAAACGAATCGAGCACACGCTATTCGCTGATAAAACGCACATACCAATTTCTAACGAATCGTAGAAGCATTATTGTGCGAAATTATACGAGTATGTCGACGATATGAACGAATTCTAGCCGAATACGGTGTCTGAGATTCTTTAGAATTCTCATACTACGTTATTCGGCTAGATAAGGTGCGCTGGGTTCTTTAGATATAGAGCGAAGAGAAACTAACTCAAATTAAATCAAAGTTAGATTCGCAACAGATCAAGGTCGAACTCGGGAACGAGTCCTTCTTTCATGGCACGGCCAAGCAGTGCAGTGATTGCGCCGTAACCATCATCACCCAGGTTGGCGCTGAACTCATTAACATACAGTCCAATATGCTGTGCAGCTACGTCAGGGTCCATTTCTTGGGCATGTTCCATAACGTATGCTCTCGACTCATCCGGGTGCGCCCATGCATATTCAACCGACGCGCGTGCCCATCCGGCGAGGGCGTGAGCATCCATGTTGCGACGTGCGATGATTGCTCCAAGCGGGATCGGAAGGCCTGTGTCGCTTTCCCACCAGTTCCCGAGATCCGTCATTAGTTTGAGGTCATAATTCTGGTACGTGAAGCGTGCTTCATGGATGACAAGTCCGGCATCGATCTTGCCGTCTCGCACAGCAGGCATGATTTGGTCAAATGGCATGACAACAATCTCGCCTACACCGCCAGGAACATTTTGCGCTGCCCACAGACGGAATAATAGATATGCTGTCGAGCGTTCACTTGGCACAGCAACCCGTCGTCCAGACAGATATGCTGGATCGGTCGTGCCATTTGCGGTCAGAACCAGCGGGCCGCATCCTCTGCCGAGTGCACCACCAGCTGGAAGCAGAGCATAGTCAGACAGGACGTATGGCAGTGCTGCATAAGATATTTTCATCACTTCAGGTGTGTCGGGTCCATCGGGATTTGCCGCCAGACCATTGGTAATATCAATATCAGCATAACGGACATCCAGCTTAGGTGCTCCCGGGATTAAATCGTGCACCCACGCGTGAAAGATAAATGTATCGTTTGGACAAGGGGAAAATGCAATTTTCATGATGTAATAACCTCCCGTAAAATGGAACTTGCGGCCTGGAGCGCATCGAGGGCGTCCTTGATGCGCCAAGCGTCGCGGTCGCGTGGACCGACCGCGTTGGATATGGCCCGCAGTTCGAGTGCTGGCACGCCGAACTGCTGGGCAGCTGTTGCCACGCCGAAGCCTTCCATGCCTTCGGCGGCGGCATCCGGCACGCGGCGCAATAGCTCCGCGGCCGTCTCCGCTGTTCCGGTCGCCGTGGACACGGTGACCGCAGTGCCTCCGCTGACAGCGAGCCCAGCCCGCTGCAGCTCATGGCGCAGGCGAGCGGCAAGCTCCGCGTCCGCCGCCACAATGGACGAGCCGAATCCAAGCTCGTCCACACTAAGGAAGCCGTCTGGCGTCTGTGAGCCCAGATCGGCAGCAACCATGGCGTCGGCTACCACGAGGGAGCCGACGTCTGCCCGGCCGGGGAACCCGCCGCCGATGCCGGCACTGATCACCAGCATGTAGGCTGGTGATACGGCTCCGGCAAGGGGCCCCGGCCCATCCGATGTGGCAGATGCCTGTGCCACATCGGATGGGCTTGGCGCAGTGGAACCCTGCGCCAACGCCCTTGTGCTTGCAGCCGCTACGGCATATGCCAATGTAGCGGCTGTTCCTGCTGCGGCCGAGGCTGGGCCAACGCCCGCAGCAATGACGTCAAAGTGTTCCGCGGCCGTATCTCCCAAACCACGGAGGACCGCATCTTTTTCCGCATCAACCGCGGTTACAATTAACACACGTTGTGATGAATTTGCTTTTACCGGACTTATATCTGAAGTGTTTATTTCCCCCGTTGAATCCCCGTGGTGTCCACTATTTTCGAATGATGCGTTTGGTTTATTATTCTGATCTTTATCCTGTCTATGTTCATTCATCTCGGATTCTCCTTATGAGGTATTAGAAGTGTAACATATGCCTCCATAGTATCTTTCTTACAGCAAGCTTCTAGTTACACTTCTTAGGGTTACTACTTACTTCTATATTTTCGTGTAAATGTATAGTTCAGCTTATATAAATGGAATTCGGGCATATATTTGTCCACTACAAAAGGACATTTATCTTGATTTTGTCTTTCAAAGAGTGGACACTTTTTCTAAAAAGATACTATATCCATCCATGAATATGAAACACTACATATAGATGTTTTTAGATATAAAATTAAAAATAATCTATATGTAGAATATCAATTCCTAGGTGCTTTCTCATGTCCGTGTCCACCCTTTGAAAGACATATCTACAATATGTATGCACAGTGCGGACAGCACGAGTTGGCCCTCCAAACGAACAGATAAACGATTGAAAAGGCTGGAGTCTGCCCGACCCATTCAACGCGATTCATATATAAACCTTCGGATTTTTAGACCAACAAGCCAAATGAATAACGGGCCCAGTCTGCACTCGACCACTGCACAGTAGCTCATTTGTGCAAACCCGAATTTAAAGCAAATACACAGTTTTGCTAACTTTGATATAGCTGCCTACTGTACCGCCTACCGTTTGTGCAGACAATAGGTCTATAACGCAAGACAACTCAACACAACACAACACAACACATCTAACGCATAACAGACCTAACAATCAATCAGATTAAACGCACACAAAGAAGTAACAAAGATACAGTGATTACTGAACATAATTCCATCTCCATCATAACGGAAGGGGAAAGACCTGAACAACCTTTGCATGTAATTCTGTCAAAAGCGGTCAAGCAAAGATTTTGGGTAGCCGTATCATTTCAAGTAGCCACATCTAACCACATCGCCTCAGATAGCCTTTTTGCCTCATTTCATGTGAATGCCACCCTGATCCGAGCCCCATCCTAAGCCGAAATGAACTTGCTTCCAGTAGTGTGATATGTCAAATAAACCATATGATCTCTCTTTATTAACGTACTCCCAATAAAACAAGAAGTCAAAGTCAACGGTTGACAATTCGATTTAACTGTATTAATAATAGTAGTACAGTTAATACACCTAAGAGTTGAATACGTACAGCTGTACAGCTCAGGTAACGCCTTTTTTACACCCAGATAACTACACATGCACCTCAGATACAGTCATTTAAACCCATAGGTTATTTCACACATGTACAGAAAGGAGGTGCGGGATGTTCGAATTAGATGTACGCAGCCGTAAGGCGATCTACGAGCAACTAGTGGACAAAGTCAAAGAAATGATCGTATACGGTATTCTAAAGCCCGACGAGCAGCTTCCTTCCGTTCGTGCGTTATCCACGCAGCTAACCGTGAATCCAAATACGATTCAGAAAGCGTATCGCGAGCTTGAACGTGAAGGTTACATTTATTCTTTGAAGGGAAAAGGGAGCTTCGTATCATCGTCAGTGGAACATCCGAATGAAGCCATGAGAGATGAGATCAGAGAGTCTCTGGTGAAGTTGATTGCAGAAGCTTCGTATTCCGGTTTGACCAAGGCGGATATGACGCTTTTGTTTGAGGAAGCGATGGCCCGTATAGAGAAGGAGGAGCCTCATGATTGAGCTGAATCAAGTCGTCAAAGCGTTTGAACAGGAAAAGGCAGTGGATGGCGTAACGATGCGCATACATAAGGGGTCGATCTATGGTTTGCTCGGTTCCAACGGGGCAGGCAAGACTTCGCTGCTCAAAATGATGGCTGGCATTTACCGTCAGGACAGCGGGACTGTTCGTATCGAAGATAATGAGATTTATGAAAATATGGATCTCAAAGGCCGCACAATTTTTATGGCAGATTCGCCGTACTTTTTCCCGCAATCTTCAATAACTCAGATGGCTGCATTTTATCGTTCGGTATATCCGCGCTGGAATGAGGAACGGTTCAAGCAACTGGCTACCGTGTTCAAACTGGATGTAAAACGCAAGTTGCATCGCATGTCCAAAGGTATGCGCCGTCAGGCAGCCGTATGGCTGGGACTTAGCTGTATGCCTGAAGTGCTGCTGATGGATGAGCCGATTGACGGCCTTGACCCGGTCATGCGCCAGCAGATCAAGAACTTGCTTTTCCAGGAAGCAGCTGAGCGTCAGGTAACCATTGTCATCTCGTCCCACAATTTACGTGAGATCGAAGATCTATGTGACCATGTGGCAATTATGCACAAAGGCCGAATTATTGTAGAGAAGGATCTCGATGATCTGAAGGCCGATACGCATAAAATCCAGGTCGCTTTCCGCCACCCGGACCATGCGAAAGCCATGGATGAGCAGATTGATATTTTGCATGAAGAGAAACGGGGAAGTGTATCCCTGTACATTGTCAAAGGCAACCGACAACAGGTAACGGATCAATTCCGTGTACATGATCCGTATCTGCTGGATGTACTGCCTTTGACGCTCGAAGAAATCTTTATCTACGAAATGGAGGATGCAGGGTATGATATTCAACCGATTGTTCTGTAACCGGGGCATCCTGATCCAAAATTTCAGACAGCATGGATGGATAGGCGTTTTATTTCTCATCACTTTGTTGTTCTCACTTCCGTTATATATCGCTACCGAGTACAGGGACGTGCCACAGCAGATTACAAGTTTGTTTCAGGCCAATGGTGAAGTGCAGATTTTGTTCGCTATCACACTGCCCGTAGCGGCTGGTATTTTTCTTTTTCGGTATATTCAGTCTGGTGCACCTTCGGATCTGTTCCATAGTTTGCCGTTACGTCGTAAACATCTATTAACGATTAATCTGTTGACCGGATATGCCATGATCCTGATTCCAATCTGGATTACAACTGCGATTACCGGCTGGGTATGGGCGGTACTGGATCAACCTGCGTTTCTGTTCGATGGCAGTACAATCTGGATGTGGGGCTTGAGCATGAGTATCTACTCGCTGTTCATGTTCATGCTAACTGTGGCGGTCGGCATGTGTATTGGTCAATCTGTATTGCAGGGACTTACCGTGTACGCGCTCGTCTTGTTACCTGTAGTCGTGTGGTTCATTATGTCACTTCATCTCCAGCATTATTTGCTCGGATATGCTTTTGAAGAAGTGGGCTTTAATGCGGAGAAACTCTCACTTGTCCTGCGTGTGGGTTCGATCAGTAACCTCCCTGTAATCCGTCAGGAGTTAATTATCTATGCTATATTTGCAATCCTGTTTATTCCTCTAACCTATGTACTTTATGCGAAGAGACAGGTTGAATCTGCTACTCAAGCAGTTACGTTTAAGCTTATAAAACCTATATTCCGCTTTGGATTGATGTTTACATTGGTTCTGATTGGCGGAGGTTACTTTACAATGATTGCTCCAAGAGGATCAGCTGGATGGGGAATCTTCGGATATATCCTCGGCGGAATTGTAGGTTATATCGTTGCCGAGATGATTATTCGCAAAACATGGCTGATCTGGAGCAGCAGGCTGCTACCCAAGCTGATTCTATATGGTATCATCGCTGGTCTGATACTGTACGTACCTATTGCCGACTGGAATGGATACGCCGCACGAGTGCCTGAAATGAGCAAGGTGAACAGCATCAAGCTTGGTGGGGAGAGTTATACGTACAGTAACGGTGTCAGGCAGAAAAAGGACGATGCTCACCTCTATTCTAATGATCCGGAATACGTGGAGGCAGTTATCGCTCTTCATCAAAAAATTGTGGATTCCGATCTTCCTTTACTGGATGATCCGATTAATACAGGTATGCGTAATGATGAGTCTATATTAATTAACTACAAGCTGGATAACGGCAAAGTGATGAAACGGAAATACTACATTCCAGAAGCCGAATTCCATCAGGAATTAATGGCTCTAAAACAATCCCAGGATTACAAAAGAGTCGCCTTTGAAACGTATAAGCTGGATGAAGATGCGTTAAGTTTCGGCATTCGCTCTGCCATAAGTTCATACCGGAAGGTTTATATTAGCAATCCGGAGCAAGTCCGTGAGTTCAAAGCATTGTTGAAACAGGACATTTTGGATCAGACCTATGAAGAACAGCGCTCCCCGTGGCAGTCGTTTGCTTACGCGGAGATGAATCAGGACTCTACTTCGAAAGATCCATTTCAACCGAGGGAGATGTGGAATTATGAGATCAAACCTAGCTATGATCGGGTATTGGCTTGGCTGAAGGAGAACAAGTTATACGACCAGTTGCTTGTCCAGGCAGATGAGATTGTCTCCGCTCAGTTTGCGAAGCAGGAGATTAACAGTCCGGGTTCGCTTCAGTGGACTACTCCGCAGCCAGAATATATCGATGGAAATCTAAGTGGTAACAAGCAGATAGCGACTAAAAACAAAGAAATCATTAGTGATTTGCTCAAACGTCAACGGTCTGGTTATCTAACAGAGAAAGATACCATTTATCAGATCAAGTTGAATGTAACTCGTGGCGAGAACATCTATATGATGTTAAAAGAAGAGGATCTGACCGAGGAAATGAAAGCTATTTTGGTCAATCAATAAGCTGAGCTGTATCAGTTGTTAACTATAAGCGGGAAGGGTTCTCCCATCGATTGAAGGGTTGATATTTGACCAGGAAAACTATAAAAATTGAACTAAACATTTACACAAAACGTAGAGGACAGAAAGAACCTGAAGAAGTGGAGCGTTCGCCTTTATTCACGGATTTACCCTATAGAAGGAATCAAAAAAATCTGGGGATAACAGCGATCGGAAGGTTGTTCTGTCATCGGAGTGTGCAGTGTAAATATTCTTTAGTTCAATTTATATAGACACGACTTGACCAGATACAGCGAATGGAATATATTAGAAAAAGGAAAGGTTCGAGCGACTCGTTCAATCGAATCTCATATGGAACGGCTTATGAGGGAAGCACCCGTAAGAGCAGGCAAATGCCTGACTTGCGGGTGCTTTTTTGTCGTTCGCTGATTTCGTTGGCTATTCTGCTAAATATTTTAGAAGAAAGGGTGTAGAGACGCATGCAAACAGAAGCATGGAAGGAAACGATAAATGAACAGGAGGCCATGGTATGTAGTTCCCTATTGGAACGATCAAGCTCTCATAACTTCATAGAACATCACGGTTTATTAGAAGAAAAAAAGGGGCGACAGCATATCGAAGATATATCTACAGAAGATATAGCTTTAATGGAGACGAGTGACATACTATTCCCTTCTCCAATAGCAGGTAGCCATAGTCACATGATGGAACAAAGTAACGTCCGGCGTCGTCAATTGCCATCGTTGACTCATCTTATTTTCGGATCACGCCTGCTTATAGGGCTTGTGATTCTGTTCAGCGCAGGCACGATGTATTTTGCTTCTTCAGTAGAGGCTGCTGGCATAGATCTTGGCGTAACAGCGCAAAAAGCATGGGACTCCGTTTTGAACAAAGCCGATGCACAAACCAAGTTAACGTTGAAGCAAGCGTACGATAAAGTGGGGAACTGGAAGGCTCAAGAGCAGGTTTGGGAACAAAAGATAAAGACACTTCATGCCGCCAATACCGCGGAGTTGGAGCGATTACGTGTAGAAATAAGACAAACCGATGATGCGAAGGTCGCAGCTCTAGCTGAAAAGGTAAAGCAAATACAGGCCCGATATGAACCGCTATTCGCCCTCTATAGTTCAGTCAATAGACAGTTGGATGCAGCCAAAGCCATCAAAAATAAGGAATGGAGTGCAGCAATCCGCACTCAGTCAGAGGCGTTGAGACCCGTTGTGAAGCTTGCCAGAGAAGACATCCGGATCAAGAAAAAGGAACTTGCTGAAGCACGTAAACGGAAGAGCGCTGAAATAAAACGTTTACGAGCTATGCTAGCAGGGGCCGACTCCGCGAAGAAACAGATTCAAACGGCTAAAAAACAGGCGAGTCTGGCAAAAGAACGATATTCCAAAGCTCTACAACAGTTCAAACAGAGTACAAAACAAAGCCAAACGTCACGTGTACTCAGCTCATTGAACACCTTGGCGTCTGTAGCAGAGAAGTGGGCAGGAACAAAACAAAGTATTCATACACTGGAGCAAAACGTATCCACTACGTATGTGAAAGTCAGACAGGAAATCGCCAAGAGACCCAAATAAGAGGAAACCCGGTCCTCTCTGCAACGTACACAACTTTAGATGTAAAGACGCTTCGATGATGATGGAACGAGGTGGAGCTATTGCAGTCCAAGTTGGAAACGAAACGTACGGGGGCAAAAGGTTTTAAACGTAAACGTTACTGGATTCCCAGCGTTGTACTAATTTTGATCATAGGTTTTATTGGGATTGGTACACAATGGACACCCAAAATAACGGTATTTTTATTAAAATCATTAATTGAAACTGCTAATACAGACACAAATAGCAAGGACACTATGCTCTCGGGTGGGATAACTCGTGTTGTGGATGTACCCTATGCAGACGAAGGGCGTAATGACAGTACACTGGATATCTATTATCCTTCCGTAACATCGGAACCTTTGCCTGTTGTGTTGTGGGTTCATGGTGGTGGATGGGTCTTGGGTGACAAAAAGGATATCGCAGATTATGCCGTACAATTAGCCAAACAGGGTTACGTTGTGGTCAGTATGAATTATGCGCTCGCACCGGATACGAAATATCCCATTCCCGTGATCCAGACGAATCAGGCTTTGACTTACGTGAAGAACCATGTCAGTGAGTATCACGGTGACCCGGAAAACATATTTCTCGCAGGCAATTCGGCAGGTGCCCAGATTGCAAGTCAGACTGCGGCAGTGGTGACCAATCCATCTCTCGCCAAGCTGATGAACATAACACCAGCCGCCCAGCCGGAAGAGTTGCGTGGGGTTCTGCTATTCTGTGGTCCATACAATCTAAGCACGGTAGCCAATACAGGCTTTCCACTCATACGGACATTTCTCTGGTCATATACGGGAGTCAAAACATTCGAAGACTATCCACGTCTGCATGAAATGTCGACCGTGCTTCAGGCCACAGCAGAGTACCCGCCTGCATTCATTACCTCAGGCAATGATGACCCGTTGACCAGTCAATCGATTGAGCTGGCACAAGTATTGAAGCGCCTTGATGTTGAGGTGGAAACCTTGTTTTTCTCAAACTCATCAGAGAAGCTGGGACATGATTATCAATTTGATCTGGAGAGTGACGCTGGACAACAGGCGATACATTCGGCAGTACGATTCATGCAACAGTATAGTCGATGAGCAGACAAGTCTGTGGTACACTCGAAGCAAATGAGGGCGCAGGAGGAGAAGTATGGCAGATAAAGAAGATTTGACCCGGTTCGGGGTGGCGTTCCCTACACCTCTAATTGAGCAGTTTGACCAGTATATTGAGGAACAGGGATACAAAAACCGATCTGAGGCTTTCCGTGATCTTGTTCGCAAAACATTACTGCAACCTTCTGCACTGCAATCCGATCAGGATGTGGCCGGCACCATTGTTATGGTCTACGATCACCATATCAGTGATCTTCCCATTCGTTTGATGGAGCTGCAGCATGAGGCGCATCATGACATCATTTCCAATATGCACGTGCACCTGAACCATGACCAATGCCTGGAGGTTATTGCCGTACGAGGGAATCTGGGACGATTGCGTCATTTGCATCAACAGATCCAGGTACAAAAAGGTGTTTTGTATGCGGAGCTGTCTGTGACTTATGTAGATGAACTCAACAAACTGGCTCATGCTCAGAGTCGTCAGGATGGCAACCCGGATCAAAGTCTGGATGATAATCACAGTGCGGGGCAGCATGGTCACAGTCATCATCATCGCTCTGCGGAGTAAGACAAATACGGGTGTAATTTCTATGAAAATATAGCAAATCTAAAAAACAGACTATTGGTTAGAAGCCAACCGTCTGTTTTTTTTTTGCTTGTTATAATACCTGACTTTATAGAGCGCTACAAATGCTCGGTTATACAATTTTTTATTTATTAATTCTGAAATATGAAAAAATATGGATTACGAAGTTAACTTTGTTGACATATGATTTGTGTTTTGTGCTACAATTTCTCTAAAAAGTAACACGAAAAAGTGAGTGAAGCACATATTTAGAGGGGGAACGACCAGAATGGGCAGATTTTCATGGAGATGGGGAAAACGAAAAGGTAGAACAGGATTAGGCATTTTGCTTGTATGTTCCATTGGTTTATCTGGTTGTGCACAGAGCACAGCGCCAACAGCTTCATCAGCAGAGAATGGAGAATCAGGAACAACCTCAACCAAAGACGAATTGGTGCTGGCGGTTGGCACCGAGCCGGAAGGTGGGTTTGATCCAACAACCGGATGGGGGCAATATGGGTCACCACTTTTCCAGAGTACCTTGCTGAAGAGGGATGCCAAATTACAACTGGTTAACGATCTGGCTACCGCATATTCAGTTAGTGAAGATGGGCTGACCTGGACGGTTACGCTTCGGAACGATGTGAAATTCTCTGATGGGGAACCCCTGACGGCTGAGGATGTAAAATTTACGTTTGAAACAGCTGCCAAGAGTGGGTCCGTGATTGATCTGACCAATATGGCTGATGTGAAGGCACCTGATGATAGCACGGTTGTATTCACATTGAAGTCGCCGCAGTCTACATTTATCAGTCTGCTGACAACACTTGGCATTGTGCCTGAACACGCCTATGGGGCTGATTATGCAGAACATCCGGTCGGATCAGGACCGTACAAGCTGGTTCAGTGGGACAAAGGACAACAGGCCATCGTAGAAGCCAATGAAGAATATTACGGTAACAAGTCTGTATTCCACAAACTCACCTTCCTCTATCTGGATGAAGATGCAGCCTACGCCGCTGCGCAGGCAGGTACGGTGGATATCGCTGCTATCCCGGCAGCGTTTAGCAAACAACAGGTGAATGGCATGACATTAGAGGCCGTGAAAACCGTAGATAACCGTGGCATCATGTTCCCCATGCAACCTGCTGGTGCCAAGTCGGGCGATGGTCTTCCCGCAGGGAATGATGTGACATCTGATCTGGCGATTCGCCAAGCGGTGAACGTTGTGATTGATCGTGAGGCTTTGGTTGAGGGTGTACTGGAAGGGTACGGTCGTCCAGCGTATTCCGTCAGTGATGATCTGCCTTGGAGCAATGCAGAAGCTGTATTTACAGATGCCAATCTCGAAGAAGCGAAGCGCATTCTGGCGTCTGGTGGCTGGGTGGATGCGGATGGTGATGGTATCGTCGAGAAAAACGACGTTAAGGCCGAATTCAATCTGCTTTATTTTGCAGGTGATTTAACAAGACAATCTCTGGCACTGGCTGCTGCGGATATGGTAGCTCAGGCGGGAATCAAAATCAATGTTGAAGGCAAAAGCCGTGAAGAGACAAAAAAGATGGCTTACTCCAACGCTGTATTGTTTGGGTGGGGCAGTCATGATCCTTTGGAAACCTATAACCTCTATAGCAGTACTCATAAAGGAGAAGGGTATTACAATGTGGGGCTGTACAGTAATCCTGTCGTGGATTCTTGGATGGACAAAGCCCTTCAGGCAACAAGTGAAGAAGAGGCATTGCCGTTCTGGCAGAAAGCGGAATGGGATGGAACAACAGGTTTCAGTTATCAGGGTGATGCGCCATGGGCATGGCTCGTAAATATAGATCATCTGTATCTGGTTACGAATGGCCTGAACATTGGTGAGCAGCAGATCCACCCCCATGGTCACGGCTGGCCGGTGACAACCAATCTGGAGGAATGGTCCTGGGATAACAGTACAAAGTAGGAAACGTACCGGTAGCTTTAGCCTGAATTGGGGAGAGATTGGATGACAGGCAGGAATGGATGGGTCAGATTTGTTGGTTTTAAAATGTTGCGACTTGTATCTCTATTGGTTGGAGTCAGTGTGTTGTCTTTTATATTACTGCAATTCTCTCCTGTTGATCCGATCGAAGCCTACATTGGTGGAGACATGATCAGAGTAAGCGCCGAACAGCGCAGTTTAATCGAAGAACGTTGGGGATTGAATGAATCTCCCGTGGAACGATTACTAACCTGGGGACAAACGCTGATTCAGGGAGATCTGGGGACATCAATGATCTACAGACAGCCTGTAGCGGATATTATCCAGGAACGATTCATGAATTCTGTCGCACTTATGGCTGTAGCTTGGATATTATCCGGCATCATTGGTTTCACTCTTGGTGTAGTTGCCGCCATGAGACGGGATTCGAAGCTGGATCGCCTGATCTGTTGGTATTGTTATACGCTGGCTTCCACGCCAGTATTCTGGATTGCGCTGTTGTTGCTGATGGTATTTGGTGTGTGGCTTGGATGGCTTCCGGTTGGGCTTGGAGTACCCGCCGGGATGTCAGCTGATCAGGTTACATGGGGAGATCGGGTTATTCATATGATTTTGCCAGCGTTGACTCTCAGCCTGACCGGGGTAGCCTCTATTGCTTTGATTACCCGGCAGAAGCTCACAGATGTGCTCGAGTCAGATTATATTCTGTTTGCGAGAGCGCGAGGTGAGCGTGGATTTCAGCTGTTCCGTCGACATGGGTTCAGACATGTTGTTTTGCCAGCCATCACGCTGCAGTTTGCTTCGTTCAGTGAACTGTTTGGTGGGGCTGTGCTTGCAGAACAGGTATTTTCATATCCCGGGCTGGGTCAGGCAACGGTTCAGGCTGGGTTGCGTGGAGATGTTCCACTGCTGCTTGGACTTGTGATGTGCAGTGCGATTTTTGTGTTTACAGGTAATATGGTTGCCGACATTCTGTATCGTATGATTGACCCGCGGATGAAGGAGGAGCTGATGTCATGAAGCAGACGGTAGAACGCTCCTCTGAGCAGACGACAAAAACATCCCCAGTACAAAAAGTGAAAACGGAGACTCCAGAGGTAAGGTTCAACATTAATCCGGGGTTACTACAAGCTGAGACTGGAAAAGGAACAGGAACAACACGCCAAACGAGAATAGGTTATGCGGGTGCCAGAGACCAAAATTTCCGCAATCCTCGCCAAAGAGCGGTGATCTGGGGAAGCCTTGCGGTGATCTGGATTGCCGTTGTGTGGTTGACGGGCAGACTACTTCCCGCTGGTTCTACCCTAACCTCATTAATGGATCGGAATCTGGCTCCAACCTGGGCGCATCCATTTGGCACAGATTGGCTCGGAAGAGATATGTTCATGCGCACGTTAAAAGGATTGGCAACCAGCATTCAAGTGGGATTACTTGCTGCATGTGGTGGCGGATTGATCGCACTGCTATTGGGTTTGGCTGCCGCTTCAAGCAAGGCTGCTGACCGGGTGATCTCATGGATTATCGACCTGTTCCTGAGTGTGCCACATCTGGTATCGCTGGTTATGCTGGCCTTTGTATTTGGGGGAGGTTTGGCAGGAGTGGCGGCAGCGATTGCGCTGACTCACTGGCCGAATCTGGCCCGGATTGTACGAGCAGAGATGATTCAACTGAAATCCGCAGAATATATTCAGATTTCACATAAGTTAGGTCAATCACGGTTACAAATTGCGGTGCAGCATATGCTGCCACATCTGGTTCCACAACTTTTCGTGGGCGTGCTGCTAATCTTTCCCCATGCGATTCTGCATGAGGCAGCCATTACGTTTCTGGGGCTTGGGTTGTCCCCGCAACAACCGGCAATTGGAATTATTTTATCAGAGTCGATGAGATATTTATCTGCTGGCATGTGGTGGCTCGCCTTTTTCCCGGGACTGGCATTGTTGTTGGTTGTTCGTGCGTTTGATGTATTGGGCAACAGTCTGAAGACAATGACGGGAACAGGTAGTTCAAGGGAGGTGAGGTAAATATGGCTCTTCTTGATATTGAGGGAGTATCGGTGTCATTTCGGCGTGCTCGTGGTTGGTTTGGACACGAACAGACTTACGTTATTCAGAATCTGAATCTTTCCATAAACGAGGGCGAGATCGTGGCTGTTGTAGGTGCAAGTGGATCGGGTAAAAGTGTGCTGGCGCAGGCCATTATGGGCATTCTGCCTGCCAATGCCAAGTTAGAAGGTAGAATTAGCTATGAAGGCAAGCCTTTAACCCCAGAGCGGCAGCTTCATCTGCGTGGAGACGAGCTGATGTTGATTCCACAATCCGTCAGTTATTTGGACCCGTTGATGAAGGTGGGGAGGCAAGTTCAGCCTGTAACCCGAGATGTGGGAAGGAAGCGCAGATTCATGACTCGATCCCACTTGAAAAAGACGGAGCAGGAGCTGACGGATCGTTATCATCTTCCTCAAGGAACAGCCGAGAAATACCCGTTTGAGTTGTCCGGAGGGATGGCAAGGCGGGTGTTGATGGCGACAGCGACCTCAGGCCAGCCGAAGCTGATCATTGCCGATGAGCCGACACCAGGTATTCATCCCAAAGTGCTGGCCGAGACGATGAAGCAATTTCGCGAGCTTGCAAATCAAGGCGTAGGTATCCTGTGGATCACCCATGATATCACGACAGCCCTGACGGCAGCGGATCGCATCGCTGTATTTTATGCGGGTACCAATGTAGAGACGGCGCAGGTGGATGATTTTAAAGGGAATGGAGAACGTCTGCGTCATCCATATACAAAAGCGCTCTGGAATGCGTTGCCGCAGAACGGATTTCAGCCACTCCCAGGCTCCCAGCCGTTGGCAGGTCAAGAGATCACGACAGGATGTTTATTTGCTCCCCGATGTAGCGTAGCAACCGTTGCATGTACCCGCGAACGTCCAGAGCTTCGTAAGGTACGGGGCGGAGAAGTGAGGTGTTTCCATGTCACTTGAAGCACGGGACGTGAGTTACCGTTATGATCCGAAATCGTGGGTGTTCCAGCAGATGAATATGCAGGTGAAACAAGGCGAAGTCGTGGGCTTGTGGGGACCAAGTGGCTGTGGAAAAACAAGCCTTGGACGCATCCTTGCAGGATATGCCGAACCTGTGAGAGGGCAAGTCCTTTTGGATGGGAACACACTTCCTCGTACAGGAGTATGTCCCGTTCAGCTGGTGTTCCAGCACCCGGAGAAGGCTGTGAATCCACGCTGGCGGATGCGTCGTGTACTTCAGGAGGCGTCTGTGCAGGATGAACAGTTGCTCGAAGCTTTGGGTATTCAGCAGACCTGGTTGGACCGTAGGCCGACTGAATTATCCGGTGGAGAACTGCAACGTTTCTGTGTGGCGCGGGCGCTTGGCACAGCGACACGTTATGTGATCGCAGATGAGATGACAACGATGCTGGATGCAATCACTCAGGCACAGATATGGCATACCGTGATGGAAGTGGCTCGCCAGCGTGATCTGGGGCTATTGATCATAAGCCATGATCGGGATTTGTTGAACAGGTTGTGCGACAGAATTACACCGATGCCGATATCGATGTGACTGTAATTTTAATTATGTTTTGAATAAATAAAATGATCGAATACAAATGGGGTGCCCTTTGTGAAGTCATTGACCATGAATATGAGTCATGGACTTGACTACGGGGCACCCCTTTTTCTATCTTGACAAATATTCACCATTTAACAAACAGTACACGTTTTGTTCGCAACGTACATAGATGTAACTGACAGCTTATTTGCCCGACACATTGCTTAACAACACAGATAACCTGCGCATCGCCTCTTCAACCGTGGAACGTGGACAGGCTACATTAATGCGCATGAACCCTGTGCCCTCTGTTCCAAAGAAGCTCCCGTCATTGAAAGCAAGCCCTGCTTCATGAAGAAGCATATTGCATAGTTGTGCATGTGGGATATTCAGCTCCCGGAAATCCATCCATAACAGATAGGTCGCTTCGGGCAGATGCATCTTAATCTGAGGCATATGTTCCGCAACATATTGCTGTACATACGCCATATTTCCACGGATATAGGCAAGGCACTCATCCAGCCATTCCTCGGCATCATTGTAAGCAGCTTCGGTTGCGACAGCCCCCAGTGTGCTGATATTGGCAAGTCCCATCGTTTTTACACCCTGCGCGAACGATTCCCGTAACTTAGCATTGGGGATAATGATGTTGGATGTGCAGAGGCCAGGAATGTTGAACGTTTTGCTTGGAGCCGTACAGATGATACTTAGATCAGAGACGGCGTCTGAGATCAGGGTCAGTGGTGTATGAGTTCCGCGCTGATGAACAAGATCGGCATGGATTTCATCTGAAACCATCAGTACGTTGTATTGCAGACACAATGACGTAAGCCCTTCAAGCTCTTCACGAGTCCATACCCGTCCAACCGGGTTATGAGGACTGCACAGAATCAGCATTTTGACCCGACCGGTCTGCAAGCTGGATTCCAGTTGTTCCAGATCCATCGTGTAATGACCGTTATTCTCTACCAAAGGATTGGTGATCAGTTCACGGCCCTGACCACGTACTACTTCATAGAAGGGAGCATACACCGGGGTTTGGATGACCACTGCATCTCCCGGTTGAGTGAATCGTTGTACAGCAATGCTGAGTGCGGGCACAATACCTGGAGTGAATACAATCCAGTCATCGTTAATCTTCCAGTTGTGGCGCCGTTCCATCCAGCCTGCAACAGCTGCATGATACGCTTCAGTCCGTACTGTATAACCAAAAATCCCGTGCTCCATCCGTGTTTGCAGGGCCTGAATGACGGATGGTGGAGCAGCAAAATCCATATCGGCCACCCACATCGGAAGCGCATCAGCAGCACCGAATATATCCTCAAGCGCATCCCATTTTTCTGATCCGGTAGAGATCCGGTTAATAGACTGGTCAAATGTACTGGTATTGTTATTCATCGTATTTAATCCCCCTTGAGTTCCGTTCCTTCGACCACAAATCGACAAATAATTATCTAATACATTGGTTAATTTCGCAACTGTTGTGCATGTATGATTAGCTTCATATGTATGGTCCGGAATTCAGGACTTTATTCATATAAGAACAACTTAACGAGCGAGAGTACAGCGGGAATACGACAAAGACTATTTTTGTACGCCCTTGGTCCTGTTTTGTTCATATATTATTTACAACCTCTTGTCAGATGCTATTATATTGCTAACATTTGGTGGAACAACGGGCTGTTATCCGAATAAGCTCGTACCCATACATGATGAGCATAACTACATGAGTCTTTCGCGTACATCGAGCGATCGCTTGAATCGTATTATGCATAAGGCTGACATTTGAACTCAGGAGGCGTTTAGGGATGAAAAGCAAAAAGTGGTTGATTGCTGCGGGTGTGTTTGGCATGGTGTTAACCGGATCGGCAGGTGTATATGCAGGTACACAACTGGAGACAATCAAAGCTTATCTGAACCATGGGCTCGCCATCGAAGTGAACGGACAGAAATTTACACCGACAGGTGACCAGGGCAAAAAGCTTGCGCCAATTACATATCAAGGCAGTACATATCTCCCCGTTCGTTCGATTGCTGATGCGTTAAAGACCGAAGTGAAGTATGATTCCCAAAACAATAAAGTAAGCATCGGCTCTTCAAGCTCTTCTGGTGGGTCAACATCCACAGGCAACAGCGGATCGACATCGCCCTCAACAGGTACAAACACACAGGCGGCAGGAGTGAAGTCCAAGTATCTTCCGGCTGATTTCCCATTACCGAAGGATGCGAAGGCAACAAGTCTCATTGAGAACATAATGGATGGTGACAAAAAAGTAGTGCTCACGTACACAACCAAAGAAACGTTGCTAACCGTTGGAACATCCTACAAAGACTACTACCAGACCAAAAATTTGAGTCAGAACACTCAGGATATCCAGGCAGACGGCTTCAGCATCGTGGGTCGTGAAGATGGCAAATATGCCGTAACGATCACAGGTTCGGTGTCTGCAACCAACAAGGATCTGAATGAAATCACCGTAGTGTGGGGCGAAGAGTAATCTTTCCTTCTATAAAAGGTGAACAGCAAAAGCCGTCCGTTGAAATCATAACAGATTTCATTGGACGGCTTTTAGGGTTTAATCTATATCTGGTCCTATACTCTAAATTAATAGTGTAATTAATAGTCTAAATATTAGTTCGTTACAAGTGCTCGTTAAACCAACCGGCAATATGCTCCAGACGACGTACTCTTAAGTGGGGGTGACCCCCACGAGATAACTCGTGGTTGGCACCTGGGAAACGAACAAGACGAGTGGTCTGTTTGCGTCGTTTCAACGCAATGTACAATTGCTCGGCCTGCTCAATCGGACACCGCAGATCCTGTTCGCCATGTAAAATGAGCAGCGGAGTACTGACGTTGCCGACATAAGCGAGCGGGGAATGTTTCCACAGTTTTTCCGTGTCATCCCACGCGTTACCGCCAATCTGGTCTTCCGTGAAGAAATATCCAATGTCACTTACACCGTAGAAGGATAGCCAATTGGAGATGGAACGCTGGGTAACAGCCGCCTTAAAGCGGTCCGTGTGTCCAACAATCCAGTTGGTCAT
Source organism: Paenibacillus sp. FSL H3-0457 (assembly GCF_037981725.1). NCBI lineage: Bacteria > Bacillati > Bacillota > Bacilli > Caryophanales > Paenibacillaceae > Paenibacillus > Paenibacillus sp. FSL H3-0457. Next base: position 1,294,119 of record NZ_CP150283.1, read on the forward strand.
GAAGCCACCATAACTGCCCCCGGTTACGCCCAATCGTGATTCATCGATAAACTCATACTGGGACAGGGCATAATCCACACTCTCCATGAGATCGCGATAATCGCCACCGCCATAATCTCCGCGACAGGCGTCTACAAACTGCTGCCCGTATCCGAGGCCACCGCGTGGATTGATATACACAACAGCGTAGCCTTGTGCGGCGAGAATTTGGAACTCGTGCATAAACGTAAAACCATACATCATGTGCGGGCCGCCATGAATCTCCAGAATGGTCGGGATTTTGACCCCGTCGACCATGCCATGAGGTTTCATGATCCATCCTTGCAGCCGTAGGCCATCTGAGGAATTAAACCAGAAGGTTTCCGGTGTACTGAGATGGATCTCATCCTCAAGCTGTGGGTTGCTGCGGGTGAGCTGAATCGGTTCTACACCGGAATCTTCCGGTTGTTCATACATATAGAGATCACCAGGATTTCGTGTATCGGCAACAGCGGCAACGATCTGTCCGTTTTCCAATTCCACAAATTGATAAATCTCCCGTTCGTCAGGCCATATATAGTCGGCACTGCTGCCGTCTCGTGCGAATTTGGCGATGCGTACACTACCATGGATGGTCGCCAGACAGAAGATTGAAGAACCATCCCTGCTGAATAATGGCCCCGTAGTTGTCAGATGTGATCGCATGTCGCCAACAATGCTGTGATTCAACTGTACGTCCCAATCCGTGCTCAGACATACGAGTTCACCACCTGATACTGGAAGGGTGTACAGCTTCACAAGTGTGGCATTTCCATAGGAACGGTCACTGGCGAGCAGTGCAATGGATTGTCCATCCGGTGCAAAGGCCAGTCGGCTGAACGTATATCCTTCCGGGGTTAACTGCTGCACATCCGATCCGTCTGCTTTGGCAAGGTACACATGATTAGTCAGGGTGTAATCATTATTGTCCTCGCCTTCTTCAGGCATTTGCGTGATCCATACCATGGATGTTCCATCCGGGGACCAGGCGTAGTCTCCAACGTCATAATGACCTGTAGTTACCGGGGTTGCTTCCGCGTACGCGTCAATCGGCGCGATGGTGAAGAGATGGGAACGTCTTCCTTTCCACAATCCACTGGCATCTGATTTCATGCGAATCCGGTCTACAACATGTTCTTGCAGCAGTTTGGGTTTATCGTTTATAGGATCTGTAGGTTCTAATTCTTCTTGTCCGCTCATATCCACGGATGATTTCACAAGTAAGGTATGACCATCTGGTGACCAGAGCAGGGAACTGACGCCATGTTTCAGGTGACTGATTTGCCGTGCTTCTCCGCCATCTGTTGCAATGATCCACACTTGGGATTTACCATCAACCTCTCGTATAAAAGCAAGCTGAGACCCATCTGGCGACCAGGCAGGGGAATGATCCTTCTCTCCAGAGGTAAAAGGCCTGTCCTTCTGACTCCCCAGATGCAACAGTCTTAGGTGAGAACAATAACCGTCACGTGCTTCATTCGTTTTCCGGCTTACATATACCAGTTGTCCGCCTTGAGGGGACGGAGTTGGATCATTAACCCATGTAATCTGATAAAGATCTTCCGCTGTTATGCCGCGCTGACTCATCATTGTTTGTCCTCCCACCATGAATTAGAATTGGTTAATTTCCTAACCTTTCCATTTATATTAACGGAAAGCAAGGGACAGGACAATAAGTGTAATGAGGGAGGGGGAAGACATTTAACAATGTATATTCATTGAATTAAATATTTGCACGTAACGTAGAGGACAGAAATAACCTGAAGAAGCGGAGCGTTCGCCTAAAAGCTTTCTGAAAGAAAGCTGCATCGGAAGCATAGGCTATCCCCGGATTTTCACTTTGAAAAAGTGGAATCGAAAAATCTGGGGATAACAGCGATCGGAAGGTTGTTCTGTCATCGGAGTGGCCGGTGCAAACATTCTTTAGTTCAATTCATATAGGTGTGTTAAAAGGATTTGCTCGAAGGATGACGAATCCTAATGTTGAATAAGCGCAGAAATGACGAAAAACGGTCTAATTTTAATGTTTAACATTGGTGAATTTGGTTTAATGTACAATGCAATTCCTGTTCTACATTTCAGGTATTTGGTTCTTAGCCATTCGTTTATATAGAACTCGTATGATTCAGTCGCAATGGAGGAGGAACGTCACGTTGAGCACATCCTATGAGCAACATGTGGAATATCCAAACCGGAAACGAATGGCGTGGCTTACGGCAGGGGCGGCACTCTTTGTGGCAGCCGGATTTTTTTTGATTTTTGATCGTTCTTCAGTTACGAATGATTCCATCCTTTCGGATGTGATTGGACTTCTATCCATTTTGTTTTTTGGGCTATGTTTCTGTTACAGTCTGGTAAAGATGATTAAGAAGGAACCTTCTTTTGTAATCGATGAGGATGGGTTTGTGGATGCATCTTCTTATACCGCAGGAGGAGCCGTGGCTTGGAACGACGTTGAGAATATTTTTATGTATGAATTGATGGGACAGAAAATGATCGGGGTCAAATTGCGGGACGAGAAAGCCTTTCTGGATCGCCAGAACGGGATGAAACGCAAATTGATGACGGTCAACAGCAATATGGTCGATGCGACCATCAGCGTTGCCCAGAGTAGCCTCACAGTGCCACTGGATCAATTGTATATCATGATGATGAGCCACTGGAGACATGTGAGTGATAATATGATTTATGATTCGTATAGTCGTCGTTAGAGAGGTCACAATGTCCATAGAGTCTTCAGAATGGAGGAATATAGATGATGCATGGTAATCAAACACGCACGATTCTACTTCCGGATGGAACTGCACTGCCTGCGATAGGACAAGGCACATGGAACATGGGAGAGAAACAATCCAGCCAGCAAGAAGAAGTACGCGCACTGCGTTCCGGTATTGAACTTGGAATGACCGTGATTGATACAGCGGAGATGTATGCAGAAGGTGGGGCAGAAGTCGTTACGGGAAAGGCCATCTCGGGCCTGCGTGATGACGTTTTTCTCGTATCCAAAGTATATCCCCATCATGCAGATCGCAAGCAGATGATTACCGCTTGTGAGCGTAGTCTCACGCGTCTTGGTACAGATCGTCTGGATCTGTATTTGCTCCACTGGCGGGGAGGAGTACCACTTGAAGAGACGGTTCAGGCATTGGAACAATTGAAGCAATCCGGTAAAATTTTGCGTTGGGGTGTCTCAAACCTGGATACAAGGGATATGCAGGAATTATGGAGTCTGCCGGAGGGGTCTCGGTGCATGGTGAATCAGGTGCTTTACCATGCAGCTTCGCGTGGTATTGAACATGATCTGCTTCCCTGGATGCGGGAACGTAACGTTCCTGTTATGGCGTATTGTCCACTGGCACAGGGTGGCAGACTTCGCAGTGAATTGTTGGAGCATCCAGTCATTCAGAAGATTGCGCAGGATCGAGGAGTTACAACTTCGCAGATCGCATTAGCCTGGGTGATCAGGGACGGAGATGTGCTGGCGATTCCCAAGGCGGTACAGCTGAATCATGTGGCAGACAATGCAGCAGCAGTGAATATCGTTTTGACACCAGAGGAACGGACCTGTTTGGATGAGGCATTCCCTGCGCCTAAAGGTAAGGTACCTTTAGATATCGTGTAGCTGGTTCTACTTTATCGGATAAGCATATGAATGAGATGACAATACGATTAATGAGTTATGCAGAGCAGATCTTCACGATCTGCTCTTTTTTTTGTATGTATTTGGATAACCAAAGCTTGCTCATCAACTGAGCGATTATATATTTATAACAAATGGGCTTTACAACACTATTTCACTAGTGTACTATGTAACTAACACACCAGTACAGAGAGGAGCGAGAGCTTTGTGACTATAGAATTTGATAACAACTTACCGATCTATCTGCAGATCATGCAGTACATCAAAAGACAGATTGTAACCGGGACACTTCAAGCAGGTGACAAAATTCCTTCGGTTCGTGAACTGGCGGCCGAACTACAGATCAATCCAAATACAGTACAACGGACATTTCAGGAGCTTGAGCGGGAAGAAGTGGTCGAAACCAAACGGGGCTTGGGCAGATATGTGACCAGTGAGGAGCGGAAGATTATGACGATCAAAAAAGAGATGGCCGGTGAATTACTGGAACGTTTTCTGACCGGAATGCAGGAACTGGGGATTGAAGAGCAGGATATCTTATCCATCGTAGCCGATGCCGTTGCGGAAGGAAAGGGAGGAACAACGCATGAGTAACATCCTTGAACTGAACCAGATCAATAAGACATATGGCAATAAGAAAGCGCTCAGTAATATTACTTTGGATATTGCTCCAGGGAGAATCGTAGGTCTGCTGGGTAGCAACGGCAGTGGCAAAAGTACGCTCATGAAGCTGGTTGCAGGTTTGCTGCATCCGAGCAGTGGAACGATTCAAGTCACAGGTAAGCCTGTGGGGCTGGAGACGAAGTCACTGGTTTCATTTATGCCGGATCGTCCATTAACCGAAAAGTGGATGAGAGTGCGGGATGCGATTTCGTACTATCGCGATTTCTATGCTGATTTTGATGAGGAGAAGGCACGGGAGATGCTGGACTTCATGAATCTTGTCGAGAGTGACCGGGTACGGCATCTGTCGAAAGGGATGAATGAACGACTACAACTAACACTGGCACTTTCTCGTAAGGCTCGTCTGTATTTGCTGGATGAACCGATTGGCGGAGTAGATCCGGTTGCGCGTGGCAAGATTCTGGATGCGATCGTCAAGTTCTATGATGAAGAGAGCAGTCTGATCATCTCCACACATCTGGTGAATGATATCGAACGGATTTTTGATGAAGTGGTCTTCATTCGTGAAGGTCAACTGGTGATGCGAGAAGAAGTGGAAACGCTCCGTCTGAAATATGGGAAAAGTGTGGATGAGATGTTCAAGGAGGTCTATGCGGAATGATGACATTATTGAAGTATGACTTTAGAAGGAACTGGAATACACTGCTGGCTGGGCTAGTTATTTTGATTATCGCTCAAGTAGGGCTTTCCCTTTTCGTGTCTGAGGTCACAGGGATTGTGCTTGGCATTATGGGTTATGTTGGAGTTGGTGTGGCTATTTATGTGAAAATGATTAAAACATACACGTCCAATATCCGCTCTTATAATCGCCGTCTGTTACCCGTAACGGGCCTATCACATGTGTTGTCTCCTTTGATCTTTGGACTACTTTGCGGGTTGGGGTTAGTCATTATTTTTACGACTCATGCCTACATCTATATTTCAATGAAGCTCAGAATGAACATGGCTAGCAATATTGATCTTTCGGGTCTGCATGTTTCGGATTATATTAGTTTGTTGCTGTTTAGCGCATGGGTTATGGTATTCATGACCGTCATTATCTTCCTTTCGATCTCGATTGCAGGCAGCTTCCGCTGGAAAACGGGACCATGGATCGGAATCGTTGCATTCTTTGTCCTCGTTAATCTGATTGGCTGGTTGGAGAATATTATTACGACTGGACGCTTCAGTCCAAATGAGATGTTCCGGTATACGGAAGAAAGTACAGGTATTGCAATCACAGCCAATGGCGTATTATGGTCGGACGGCATGTGGGTAAGCATTGTATTTGAAATGATCGTAGCCGTTATCTTGGTGTGGGCAACCATTTACCTGAACAACAAAAAAGTTGAAGTCTGATGACAGGATAACTTGAACGTGATGCGAGCAACCAGGGTTGCTCGTTTTTTTTTTACATCCTGTTTTAATCCATATTTTGAATCCACTACCATTAATTATACGTATATATAGATATATTGTGTGCTCGATGCGAGATTAGGTTAAACAGAACAAAAGGATATGTAAGGGAAAGGAGCAATCGTTATGGAACTATACTTTAGGGATAACTTTTTTAATGCGGGTTACACCGAGATCATGAATCCAAATCAGGAACAGGCCGGGCATCTCGATTTGAAAAGTGTTTTTGGCTCTTCGCTCGATGTATCAGATAACTCGGGATTGGTTTGCAGTGGCAAATTCCGCATGTTAACCAATCGTTGGGATATCACTGCAGCCGATGGGAGACATCTGGGCGTATTGCGAGCGAGATTTAGTTTCTTCAGCAAAAAGTATGAGTATGATGCAGGATCACGCGGTACGTATGATGTGTCTGCTCCAGCATTTTCGCAGGAATATGATATAAGTGGCAGTGGTGGCCGCATCGTGGCAAGTTTCCGCCGTACCAGTGGCTGGTTCAGTTCAGGCGCATTTGTATTAGACAACCAGTCGGAACAACTGGACACGTATGAATTAATTGCCGTGGTTATGGGCGTGCATGCGATTAATAAAAGACGGAACTCGGCAGCCAGCAGTGGTGGAGCAACGTAAGTGGATCGAGTAGAATTACTTCCGCTGATAAGTTTACGACATTACGAGCAAGTAGGTATAGCAAAAAAAGGTTTGGATAAGGTTATCCAGACCTTTTTTGCTATATGGGGCCAAATCATTGGCCATCGACTTTCGCAAGAGAGCCTTCCTCGTGTTGGCGGTGCTGAACTTCATTCGCGCGTTCGGGATGCATATCAGGATCTTTTTCTACATAACGGGCCAATGCCTTGGCAGCTGTCTCGGACATCCTCTCCCGCAGCATCGTGTGGTCAGCGATTCGAACCCGTTTGCCGAGAAAACGCATCTTGGATAAAACATAATCCATCTCATTCCGCGGAACGGTCAGCTCGATTCGATACGTCTGCTCGGCTTCCAGGTACTCGACCTGTTTCTCGAAGCAGGAGAAGGCATAGAGGATTCGAGACAGCTCCTGATTGAACTCGGGCAGTACTTCGATGGTGATGGTCGTTTTGCGCTTTTCCGTTATCACAGCAATTCGGGCAGTGTAGCCAGAAGCGGTATCCGGTTCAACCGGTTGGGCTTCCACGGTAACGATGCTGTGCAGCTTGGTCGACATGAGTTTGTCGAAGCGAGGAGCATACCAGAGCACGTACCATTCTTTTTTGACCATGGAATACTCCAGTTTATACGGGAAGCCAAATTCATCATGGCTCGTGCGTCCATTGCGGACGCGACCCGTCATGCGAAATCCCTGATGATGCAGAATGATTAGCCGTAACTGTCGAAGTAGTGGGTGAGAGACACTGTTTTCTTCGCTTTTGGCTTTTTCGGTCAGGTAATCTTGAAGGTTCAGGTCCTGCTCACTATTCAACATATTGTGCATTTTATCCAACGTTACAGGGCTCAGCGCTTCTCTCGCAGCAGGGTGATTCAGCATCATACGAAGCCAGGCCCGTTCCTGTGAGGTCCAGGTGAACAGTCCGGTTTCATTCAATCGCGTCATCATCTGGTAATTGAACATCTTCTCGAACAGGTTCATAATATTCCGCAATCTCCTTCCATTCCTTGATCATCTCCTGGCGTAGTCTCTGAGGTGCGATGATTTCGCAGCTTGAGCCAAAACTCCGTAACCACGGTTTGATCTCGGTGGTACCGTTGACCTGGATTTCGTAGAGAAAGGTATGATCCGTTTCGGGTATAATCTTGCCCCATTGACCTTGCAGACGAACCCGATCCAGAATGAAGTTGCGCTGACCACGCTCCGGGTGGAAAAAGCGTGCTTGAACCGTCACGGTATTCCCCGTATCCACGAGCCAACTGTAGCGACTAATGTCGGTCCACTGCTGCTTCAATTCGAGCATGTATTCCTCTTCTACTGAATCCTGTTCCTCCAGTTGGGTTATGCCTTCCATCCGGAATTTAACAAAGCCGCGGCGCCCCTGATATCCAATTACATACCAACGACCATACTGATGGTCATAAATCACTTCAAGGGGCACGATCCGATTGGATCGACCATCTGCTTCCCGTTCAAAGCGTGGATTCGTATTCTGTGAACTGTAGCTGGATGGTTTTTTCGGTGAATAGTATAGGAACTGCACACGTTTGCGCTGACGAATCGCACTAAGCAGCGTGTAGAGATGAGCTTCGTCCAGAATACGAGAATAATAGTGATACTTATAGATATAGGGTTCGGTAGCTTCTTCTTGCGGAAAACTTACCGTAATGGCTTTTTTCAAACTGTCCCGCAATAAGTACCCCTGTACGGAAGGAACTTGGGTATTCGCCATCATATCCACAAAATCATACAACTCCAGCTGTTCCTCCACAGTTAATTGGGTAAGGACATCCTGTTGTAAAGCATATCGATATGGCCTGCCACCTGGCTCTTTTCGAATAACCCCAACCTCTTCCAGATACTTTAGATCAGAGCGAATGGTTTTCTCGTCAGGTAACGCCAGATCTTCCGGCAGATCAGCACAGCAGGCGTCCAACAGTTCCATCGCGGTCAGGGCTGTATCTTGTAGGGTATGCAAAAGGACGGAAAGACGCTGAACTTCAGTCTCTTTCATCGACTTGGCGCGGAAGAGGAAGAGCAGCATTGGTTCAGCGGATTCGCCATACTGGAAGCGGACGAGATCCGCCATTTCCCAGCTTGCTTCGGCACCTGAGCGCTGGTCAGCGACGGTCTGCATGATTTCTTTTAATCTGCGATTGGTTTTATCAAAGGTATGTACGGATATGCCAAGCCGCTCGGCATACTGTTTGCGGTTATACGCACCGCTTGTTAGGGATAACATGCGTAAGAACTGAATTTCTTTGTCAAAACTCTCTCTTGCCATGAACATTCACTCCTTGTTATCCCTTCATTGTAGCAGGAAGAGTGGCAGGTTTCATTTTAAACTTGTGAAGGTTGACTCCATTTCAGAAAATGATTCGTCGCCATACTTTCGCCATGTTCGCGTGTAGGTGCGTGAGGCATAATGAGGTTGTGAAGCGGGGCAGCAACAAGCACTGTGGATCAAGGTTCCGAGGCGCCAGGGAGGGTTACTTCGACTGTTAATCGACCAGGTCGTTGGTTCGAATCCAATCGCCGCCGTTCATGGCGGTGTAGCTCAGCGGTAGAGCGGGTATTATACCTTCCCACCTTTTTCCTCGGAACATTTTATTATGAAAGAACAGCAAATAGACTCAAACCGGGAGGTCATGAGTGATGAGCAGAGCGAAACAATTATTTAATCAACCTCAGCCAACGACACGTAATCATGGGGGCTATGGAGCCTATGAGCGATTGGTGGAGGAACAATATATACAGATGTTGATGACCAATACATTGAACAATACGTTCTATGCAGATACCCAGCAACTGATGGACGATGCGTTGGTCAGTCATCAGGAGATGGCTGAGGTCGATGCAGGGTTTATGGCGCGGGCGCTGGTCTATGCTCGTAATGAAGGTTTGATGCGGTTACAGCCTCTATACGGGCTGGCACTCCTGTCCAAAGTAGACGCGGATCAGTTTGCAAAGGTGTTCTCCAAGGTCGTACAGACACCGGCTGACTTGGCCGATTTTCTGACGATTCTAAGAGGAACAGGTCGGGGACAGGGCGGTCGAGCGGTGAAACGTCAGGTGAGTCTCTTTTTGAACGGGATCAGCGAATACTGGGCGATCAAATACAACGGACGTGGGCGTGGATATAATCTGGGTGATATGATCGCTACAGCACATCCCAAGCCGATAGATCTGAAGCAGCAAGCCTTATTCCGTTATTTGCGCGGGCATGAGGTGGATCTTACGGAACTTCCGCAGTTGCAGGCGCTGGAAAAGCTGAAGGCTACCCCAAACCCGGCAAGTCGGATGCATCTGATCGAGAAAGGTAAACTCCCGTATTCGGTGGTCACCTCGATCATGCAACCGACACGTACGGTGTGGGAGGCGTTAATGTCACAAATGCCGACTTTTGCGTTGCTGCGCCATCTGAATGCGATGGATCGGGCGGGAGTGTTTGAAAAATCGGAAAATATCGATTACGTAACGGGTCGTTTAACGGATGCAGAAGCCCTGCGCAAGTCTCGCATCTTGCCTTTCCGCTTCGCCAGTGCGTATGAAATGATCGCAAGAGAAGAGCTGCGGGATGCTTTGCGACAAGCGGTGGAGCTATCCATTGGTAACCTGCCAACGCTGCCGGGAAGAACAGCTATTTTCCTGGATCGCTCCGGTTCCATGCAAGGGGATTATTTACAGATTGGTTCGGTGCTGGCACTGGCGCTTTATAAACAAACACGAGGTAATGCGCTGTTCTGGTTATTCGACCATATGGTTGAGGATGCTCGTCCGAAGATGAATGAAAGCATTCTTGCCCAAGCTCACCGTATTCGCGCACAAGGTGGAACAGACACCGGTCGACCGGTGCGGGAACTTCGGGATATCGGAGAAAAAGTGGATCAGATCATTATGATCACCGATGAACAGCAGAATGAAGGCAGCCCGTTATATGCCGAGCTTGAGCGATATCGCCGGATGATGAATCCGGAGTTGAAGGCATTTATTGTGGATATAGCACCTTATCAGCAGGCAATGGTACCGCCACGGGATGGCAAAACCTTTTACATCTACGGTTGGAGTGAAACGGTATTGACGTATATTGCCGAGACTGTGGCAGGATATGATACACTCGCGAACCGGGTGAGAGAGATAGAGATTTAATTGAGGGAATTTGGAGGCGGCTGACCATGACCTACGTTCATGAAGAAATGAGAGATATGATTAGACAACAGCTGAAGCAGATTGAACAGGAGGAGCAGGTACGAATCATCTATGCCTGTGAATCGGGCAGTCGAGCGTGGGGATTTCCTTCCCAAGACAGTGATTATGATGTGCGTTTTCTGTATGTAAGACCACTGGAATGGTACTTGTCGATTGAGGATAAAAGGGATGTTATCGAACGCCCAATCAGTGATCAGCTCGATATTAATGGTTGGGATCTGCGCAAAGCGTTGAAGCTGTTTCGCAAATCAAATCCACCACTGCTGGAGTGGCTGCAATCCCCCATTCAGTATGATGAACAGTATAGTGTGGCACAGCATATCCGTGCACTGTCGCCTTTGACCTTCTCGCCCAAGTCCTGCATGTATCATTATCTGAATATGGCAAAGGGGAACTTCCGCGATTATTTACAAGGGGACCAGGTGAGGATCAAAAAGTATTTCTATGTTCTTCGCCCCTTACTGGCTTGTGGCTGGATCGAACGTTATGATGCGATGCCACCGATGGCATTTGAAGAGCTTGTGCAAGAACTTGTACCTGCGACTACACCGCTATATACGGAGATTCATGAGTTACTACGCCGGAAAAAGGCGGGCGAGGAACTGGATCTGGAGCCGAAGTTGCCAGCTATACAAGCTTATTTGGCGGAGAAGATCGAGCATTTTGAACGACTGGCCGGGCAGATGGAGAATGAGCAGATTATTCAATTTGAAGAATTGGACCGGATTTTCCGTTTTGCATTGCAAGAGGTGTGGGGCTAACGGGATTAAGAGGAAAAATTTTGTGCTGGCGATGCTTTCGCTGGAGTCAGAGCGAGTAGACCCGCGTTTGTAAACTGTTATATGAAAATAAATTTTGTTATTCACCTATATTGTATGGGTAATTATGGTATGATACTCTGGCTAAACTAATTGCTGGAGGTTATCCGTATGCGTATCAAAGTAATAAGCAGTTTGCTTGCCATTTTTATGATTTTTGCTACTGTTGCGTCTGCCCATCCGGGAAGAACAGATGCAAATGGGGGACATACCTGTCGAACCAACTGTGCAAAATGGGGGCTGAAACAAGGGGAATATCATTATCACAACGGAGGTTCTTCTTCGAGTTCCAAATCTTCCTCTTCAAGTTCATCCAGTTCAGGAAGTACCAAGAAAAGTAACAAGTCTTCAACTGCAACCCAAAAGAAAGCCACTCCTAAACCAGAATATATCAAGTCTGCTGTTCAGGTGAAGGTGAATGGTTCCAAGGTTATTTTCACTGAATCTCCTATTGTAATGAATAACACAAATCTCGTACCTCTGCGTGAGATGGCCAAAGCAATGAAAGCCAAAACGTCTTGGGACAGTAAGACTCAGACCATTACCGTTACCAAAGATAAGTACAAGCTAATCTTTACCTTGGGCAGTAAAAAGGTGAAGGTGAACGGAAAAGAAGTCACCCTACAGGCAGCACCCAAGGAAATTAAGGGAACGACGTACATTCCCCTCAGAGTTTTGGTAGAAGGGCTTGGGGCATCCCTCACTTCATCCGGTAATACGCTGACGGTGAAAGTCAAATAATAAGAATAAGAATTCATAAAGAAGCAGGTTAGGAGTTTATCCGGCCCTGCTTCTTTTTTTGTATATGAACTTCGTTAAAGCGAAACCTTATCAGGCCATTTTACTTGGCGCTGCAACTTTTGACATGACCTGGATCAGTCGGTATGAGCAACGGCGCGAATCTCAATCAGTTGATGAGGGAAGGCCAGACCTGATGTCCCAACCATCGTAACAGCCGGACGATGAGTACCAATGTACTCTTTATACACGGCAACAGATGGCTCAAGATGCTCCTGCGGGTGAACCAAAAAAATCTCCAGTTCAGCAATGTTCGACTTGGTCACGTTAAATCCTGCGAGCACGCGGTCCAAGTTATCCAATGTCTGGCGAACCTGTGCTTCAATATCATCGACACCAATAAACGTCCCCTGCATATCATGCGAAAATTGTCCTGCAATGTAGATCATACCGTTAATGCTGTATCCCTGAGCAACGCTAAATGCTTCTTCCCACGGGACACCGTGGCTATAGATTTGAGCTGTGGTCATATGGTTCTCTCCTTTGGAATTCAAAATAAGGTTAGAGCAAGTATAAACGGAGAAAAACGACTTGGGCAGTACGCACTTTCATGACAGTGACTATCTATAAGGATAGTGTGAACACGGTGTTTGTAAGCCTAACGACTCATTTCGGAGAATCTTTATATCAGGATATTTAATTTAGGTATAACTAACTTAAGTCCTATATCCTTCCCCTAGAATCTGGGTAATAATTATAGTAGGCAAGTGATTAATGGAATCTCATAACGTAACGATAGGGGGTAACCTGTATGGCATCTGTGATTCTGCTGGTGAAACAGACGGAGGACGATGAGAAGGTTATTTATCGATTCGGACCGAATGAGCGAAAGATGGGGCTCATTGAGATGAATAAGATCAAGGAAAGTGTGAGGGAACTGGAACCTGTCCAGGTGGATGGGGTAAGCCCGAGTTTTTTCTTTAACCGAGCCGCGCAGCGACTGGTACGATGTTTATTCAGGGAAGGCGGCAAGTTCCCGGAACGAACGACGTTTGAATCATAGTATACACTCGTTAAAATAAAACACTCTGTAGCCCATGTTGTAGACTGGATACAGAGTGTTTTTACGTTTTATTTGCTTGAATATTCTTTAAGCGTACCATCTGCTTTTAGATCGAGATATAACCTGTGAAGAATAGTTGCTGCTTCTGCTCTTGTTATTGTTTTTTTGGGATTAAATAGGCCTTCATTCGCTGTCATTATACCTTTCTTCTGCAAGGCTGAGAGACGGCTTCCAACCAAAGCCGAGTGATCATCACTAAGTTCCAGTCCTTCAAAAAGTAACGGGTAGATCTTATTGGTCCCATCAATATCATAATTAAAGCGTCCATCATCCAAAAGTTCATCTTTAAACTCGCGTTTGGGGATATCTTTCATCGTGTGGATAATGTCATAGACTTCTTGATCATCATCAATCTCATCGTATAAGACAGGTAGCAGGTTTGCTACTCCGATACGAGTGAGCTTGTTGTCAGGATAGAAATAGTTGTTTCCCTTCTTAATGGCATATGTTGAATAGGTAAACTGTGAGAGTGCTTTGGATGTGGAACTGTAAGCCCAGTGACTGGCAGGAACATCTTTAAACTTACGAGTTGGAGTGTCATCATTCGTTATGTATTTATTAAATAACTGTGAAAACATCGTGATGAATTCTGCTTTGGTCACACTATTATCGGGTTTGAAGTTGCCATTTTGGTAACCTTTGATAATTCCTTTCTTGCTCATAAATTCAATGGATTCGATAGCCCAAGAGTGTTTGTATTGGGAGACATCATTGAAGGTGGAACTTTTGGCACTGGCAGCTGTAGAGCCTGCGATGAGAGATGACAAGAGGAACATGATGATAACTAGCTTTTTCATGCTGACTTCCTTTCTAAATGTAGATTCAAATTTTGGAAACTCCTAAATCTTAGCATAATAAATTTTGAGCGTATACTTATTTCAGGAAATGAAGGGACTATTTATCTATTCTGAAAAGGGTGTTATGGCATTTGCTTAATGTAATGGATGAAAAAAGGCCCATCTCCACAATGTGAAGACAGACCGTTCTATGAATGCTAAGGATATTTATTCCATTCTAAAATTTCAGAACGTTTTGGCATAAGAGATCAGTGCCGTAATTGTGATGATGTTAAGCAACGTTGAGATTAGCACCGTCTGGGCTGCAAAATCGGGTTCGTTATCGTATTCTTCCGCCAGGATGGATGCGTTGACACCGGTTGGCATACCCGAAGCGATAATAAGTGCCTGTGCAGCGATACCTTCCAACCCAAGCAGAAGCACAATCGAAATGCCGATAGCCGGGCCAATCAGGAGACGCAAAAATGTGCTAATATACACATCAAGACGGTACAGTCGAATTGGATATTTTACAATCTGTGCCCCGAGTGTCAGAAGCGCCACGGCAACCATACTTTGCTGCGCATAGGTCAGCGGCATGGACAGGAATGTAGGCAAGGGAACCTTCCACATGTGGAACAGAATCCCCAGCAAGAGTGCATACGGAACAGGCATTTTAAGAAATCCAATAATCACCGCACGGTAATTACCTTTGAGCTTCGCGCCCTGAATGGACAACACGCCATAGGTGAATGTCAGTAATGCTTGCAAAGACATGACCAGCGCCTGGATGGAAGAGGCGAGTGGATCGCCGCGGAATACCAGTGCATTGATAGGCAGTCCATAGTTGCCTGCGTTATCCAGCATAATGCTGTTGTTGAAGGCAGCCTTCATGCCTTTATTCATCCGAAGAGAACGGGAGACGACTGAACCTATAATATAGAGAATCAATACATAGATTGCGTAAAATAATGTCACAGTCCCAAGCAGTTCGCCCGACATATCCGAGTGGTACATGCTCATAAAGACGGCTGCGGGGGTAATACAATAGAAATTGATTTTGGCGAGTGTGTACAAGTCCAGCTTGAACACCTTTTGCATCCAGGATCCGACAGCGATCAGGAGAAAGACGGGCAGGACGACTTCAAGCATGATGTCTGCAATCATTAGTTCAGCTTCCTTTTTCATGAAAATTTCAATCCGATTTCGAAAATGCTTTGCTTATTATATCATTTTATACACACACGAAAGATGTAATTAGTTAAAAAAGATAAGGGGGGCCTTCCATCATGATTCCAGATCATCTGGATGTTGGTTTATCGATATTGTTTATTGGCTTCAACCCGAGCATTACGTCTGGAGAGACGGGTCATCATTATGCTTACAAAGGAAATCGGTTCTGGCGCATCCTTGAACGGTCGGGATTAACCCCGCGTTTATATGATGCACAGGAGGATGGAGAATTGCTGAAGCTGGGATATGGATTCACGAATATTGTGGCCCGTCCCACCAGAGGTATGGAGGATATTACGAAGGAAGAGTACGCAGAAGGACGACAGATTTTACGGCAAAAGCTGGAGAAATACCGACCGGACATCGCTTGTTTTGTCGGAAAAGGTGTATACACCCAGTACAGCAAACGTGCCAAAGTGCAATGGGGATTCCAGGACGACCCGGTCGTCAAGGAGATTCAGGAGTTCGTCGCTCCGTCGTCCAGTGGGCTCGTGCGCATGTCGATGGATGAGATTGTGGAGATCTATTCACAGCTTGCTGATTTTGTTGTGGAGAAGAACAGGGAAGATTAAGAGGCAAGTAAGCAGAGTTCACCCAGTCGGCTTCGCCGATAAGGGCGAATTCTTTTTTTTGGATAAAGTGAGAGGTTTCGGGAACGGCTTCCGTCTATATAGTACAGAACCATGCATGGAAGCTGTAGAGAAGGGGGATTACATGACTCAACAGATACCGGAGGAGGAGCTTATTCAGCGCATTGTTGCAGGGGATAAGCAGTTGTTCTCCGTGCTTGTGGATCGATATAAAAATAAAGTCTACGGCATCATGCGCGGAATGGGCGCGAGTCATCCGGATGCACAGGATCTCGCTCAGGATACGTTCATTCGTATCTATCGTTATCTCCCGTCGCGGCGCGAGGAAAGTCGTTTCTCGTCATGGGTGTACACCATTGCGGTGAATCGGATGCGGGATTTTATACGGGAAAAGAAACCCGTGATGTCTCCAGTCGATCAGGCGATCGAACCTGTCAGTAATGAAACACCGGAAAAACGTGTGCTGCATAAAGAGATGCAGCGTGAAATATACCGCCAGCTCGAACAGTTACCTGAATCGTATCGCCTGGTGTTATTACTAAAGTACACAAACGAGTTGAGCTATGAAGAGATTGCAGACATTACAGGCATGAGTTCAACCAGAGTGCGAAACACCCTTTATCGCGGGAAAAAAACGCTGAGGAAGCAAATGGAATGCAAAGGAGGTTTAGCTACGTATGAAGCCTATTTCAAGGGATGAAGATCGGTTGTGGGAGGAGCACCTGTACCGTGAGGAGCCGGACGCAGATTTTACGCTTAAGGTCATGCAGAAGCTGGATGGCGTGTCCATGGAAAGTGGAGAAGATAAGCATCCATTCGAGAAAAAATCCATGAGAACGCATTGGATGCGTCGGACTGGAATTGCAGCAGCGGCTGTTGTGATCTTTGCCGGAGGGGCCTGGTTTGCTTTCGAACGAACAGCAGAGCCAGCACAACCCGCGGTAAATGCTGTGGATCAGCGGCTTCCCGACATCCCCGTACCAGAAGAGATAAGATCTGCTTATCTGACGGACGATTACAAACGTCTGAAACCACTTGATCTTGTAATTAACCCGAATATTCAAATTCTAGATCAGGGGTATACGCTCAAGATTAGCGATGTTCTAGTGGATCGTTCACAAATTATTATTATAACAGAACAAAGCAACCCTAAAGGCAACACGATATCGGATGTTTATCTGGATGCGGGAAGAATTCATGTTACAGATGAAAAAGGGAACAGTGTTGCTTCCATGGCGGTAGATACGAGGCTTAGCAGTTGGAAGTATCAAAGGTTTGTATTCCAATTGAATGATGATATTCCAGATCACGTATTTGTACGGGGGGAATTAAGTTATTTAAAAATCCCTGATCATTATAATCTTGATACTGGAAAAATTACAGCAAGTAATACAACGGTGGATTGGAGCTTCCAATTCAACATCGATATGACCAAAGCCAAATTAATGTCTGTTGAGGCTCCCATGGACAACACCTATACCACTCCTGAGGGGTTAAAGCTAGACATGACACAACTTGTGAGAACGCCAAACGGAACCCGACTTGATGTGAATGTCAGTTTGAATGATCAACTGCAGGCTAAAGTGAGTGAGGATTGGAAGGAACAGATGGATATCCTTTATCACATCGAAATTCCTGAAACCAATGAGTATAGAATATTTAACGGAAGCAGGCCTTACGCTCGACAGGCGAAGTTCCGGCTCCGGGATCTGAGTGAAGCGAACGAAAATGGCGGTTGGTTGAAACTATCCGAGACGTGGGACCCCGCATTTGTGACGGTGGATGCGAAGAATATTCGCTTTGTATTAGATGGCTACACCTTACCGGTAAAGGAAGAAAAGTCTATCGAAATTGATCTTGAACAACTCCCTCTCACGACCACAATATTTGAACAATCGGGTGACAGAGTCGTTTTGAATGGGTATAACTTTGATCCAGAAAGAGGGAGTTATATTCCATCGGGTAGTGGAACCGATGACCAGCATCCTCTTGTATTGTTAGGAAGTGCAGAGTTCTCCAACGAAATTGCCGGGGACAAATGGGTGGCGGTTGATCGTGAAGGAATCGAATATCCCGTTTCAATTCTAAATTCGATTAAAGAGATAAATAATGACGAAAAATATGTTACAAGTGATCTCAAATTAATGGTTCATGGACTCCATCAGAATTCTGCTACCAAGTTCACCTTGAAACGAACGGTGGTTCACCGTGAGTTCCGTGATGTGAATTGGGAAGTGGATCTTCCGTCGTACGATAGCCTGCCTTGGCTGAAATAACCAGTAGTACAATTCTCAGACATGAAGTAAATGATGCTTTGAATGGATGATATAAGGATTGATCAACTGATTTAAGTGTGAATGTACAGGAATATAAGGATATAAGCCTAATATACGAAAGAGGCCTTGCATAATGGTATGCGGGGCCTCTTTCGTATGTACCAGACTCACGGGACAGCAAGTACCTAACGAATTCATCTTCAGAAAAGAGAGGTTACCTTTTCCGAATTATGCCGATTCCCTTGGAATCAACGTGGTCGATAACATGACGGTTTCTTTTGGTGTCCCCGGGCGTTCGATTCGGCGTTGCAAAGCCTCGACCGCGCGCTGTCCAAGTTCCTCTTTACACAGATTAACTGTGGTCAGGGGCGGGGAGGACGTAACCGCAGAGTGTACATTGTCGATACCGATGACAAGGCAATCTTTAGGTGTGGAGATACCGATCTCCTGTAGTTTGTGCATCCATTGCAAGGCGATATCATCATTAACACCAATCCAGGCATCGGGACGTTTGTCATCTGGCATGTTTTGAATTGTGGTAGCCAGCTGGTTAACCCATTCCCCGTTCTCATACGGAATGTTCCATTCTCTGAAGCTGGTCGTATGACTGGTGTCCACATGGAAATGGTTCAGGGCCAACTCAATCCCGATCTTCCGCTGCGCAAAGCTGGCAGCACGACCATCATCTGTGATGAGGCCGATCCGTCGGCAATTCATAGACATTAGATATCTAGCCACAGTGATGCCAGCTTCCAGATTATCATGGCTGATCGTATCACAATTCAGCAGCGGTTCCTGATGATCTACCAAAATAATAGGCCGACCCGTCTGAGAGAGTCGTTGCAGAACCGTATGCGGGAAAGCCCCCATGACAATAATCCCGGCACAACGTTCCCAGTCCAAGTGAGGAGCAATAGCTTTTTCGGGAGAGGTGCTCTCGTCCGTCACTCCGAGTGAGGGAGATACAATGGCATGATGCCAACCACGCTCATTACAGGCGGAGATCATGCCTGATAGAACACGTTGCCAGTAGTGGGGTTCACCGCGGTTGAGCTGATTCATGCATATGAGAGCAAACGGTGGATCGGACGGATCTGCATGGTTTGCAGTAGCAGGACTATTGCTAGCACCAGGAGTACTTTGGCGATATCCTAAAGCTCGAGCGAGTTCTAGTACCCGTGCGCGTGTCGCTTCACTGACACCCGTCTTGCCACTGAGTGCACGGGAGACGGCATATTTGGATAATCCGAGCTGGTCAGCCAGCGTCTGAATGGATACTTTGCGTGACATATCATTACTCCTTCATTTGACGATCATCTTCTGACACAGTACACTTACAAATAATAATGTTATTATAATTTATCATAACAAAAATAACAATATAATTAGAGTGTTAGCTCCAATCTATATATGTTCAACTAAATATTTACACGATAACGGAGAGGGCAGAAATAACCTGAAGAAGCGAAGCTAAAAGCTTTCTGCAAGAAAGCTGCATCGGAAGCATAAACTGCGCCTTTATCACCGGATTTCCCCTTGAGAAAGGGGATCGAAAAATCTGGGGATAACAGCGATCAGAAGGTTATTCTGCAATCGGAGTGCTGGTGTAAAAAATTATTAGCTGAACTTAAATAAACCAATTCAAAGGAGACAACATACATGGAACAGTTCAGATTACCGAAAATCCCTATGCCGCATCTGGAATTGCCGCAAGCTGTGCAGGATATTCTGACTGAGGCGGACGACCGTTTGCAACATCGACCGAGATTGCTGACTCAGTTTCGCAATTGTTTTCCGAATACACTGGAAACGACCACGAAGCTGCTGGAGGATGGGACAACCTTTGTGATTACAGGGGATATTCCCGCCATGTGGTTAAGGGATTCCGTAGAGCAGGTCATGCATTATGTTCCGCTTGCCAAGGGTGACGAGAAGTTGCAACGTATCATTGGAGGGCTGATCAAACGGCATACGTTCTACGCTGATCAGGATATCTATGCCAATGCGTTCAATGAAACGGCGAATGGATGGCATTGGGATGCCAATGATGAGACGGAGATGTCACCCTGGGTGTGGGAACGGAAGTTTGAATTGGATTCCCTCTGTTTCTCCATGAAGCTGGCTTATACATATTGGCGGGAGACGGAACTTACGGATATATTCGATGAGCGCTTCAAGAAAGTGATGGAGAATATCGTACAACTATGGGAGACAGAGCAGCATCACGCAGAGCAATCACCTTACCGGTTCATGCGGCGCAATTGTCCTGCCCATGATACGCTGCGTAATGAAGGATTGGGTATGCCGGTGAATTATACGGGGATGATCTGGTCCGGATTTCGTCCGAGTGATGATGCCTGTGATTTTCATTATAATATTCCGGCGAACATGTTCGCTGCGGTAACCTTGCGCCAGATGGGGGAGATCGCGAAGTGGGTGTTCCGGGATGAGCAGCTGGTGAGTCAAATGGCTCGTTTGGAAGAAGAAATACGACATGGCATTTCCCTGTACGGTACTTACCGTCATCCGGAGTATGGACAGATATATGCCTATGAGACGGACGGTTACGGCAACTTTTGTCTAATGGATGATGCGGGCACACCTGGACTGATGTCTATACCGTATATGGAGTATGCTTCGATTGAAGACAGGGTATATCAAAACACTCGTCGATTTATTTTGAGCAAAGAAAACCCGTTCTACTATGAAGGGAAGGTAGCCAAAGGTATAGGTAGCCCCCACACCCCTCCAGGATACATCTGGCACATGGCGCTATCCATGCAGGGTCTGACCGCAGACAATGACGAGGAGATGCTGGCGATGATTGAATTACTGGAGAACACAGATGCGGGTACTGGGTATATGCATGAGGGTTTCCACGCCGATGATCCAAACACGTTCACCAGACCATGGTTTGCTTGGTCCAACAGCCTGTTCGCGCAGTTGGTGTACAAGGCAATGAAAAAAGGGATTCTATAAGTGATGTAGTTCAAAAAAATAATTGCTCACTGCCTGCAAAGTGGCCGTTCCGGTTACGAATCGTTCTTTTGATCGCTGTTATCACCGGATTTCCTGATCGACTTTTTGTAAAGTCGAAATCCGGTGATAAGCGTATGCTTCCGATGCAGCTTTCTTTCAGAAAGCTTTTGGGCGAACGCTTTGCTTCTTCAGAATCGATTTCGTCCCCTGCACTACTTTCACTATCGAGCGCGACTGTTTTTGAACGATATCATTTTTAGAATAGGTGAGTAGGTAAAAAAACAAGAAAGCCCAAACTGCTAAACTTTGCAGTTGGGCTTTGTTTAATATGAAAAACACAGGCGCTGCGCTATGTGTTTTTCAGTAGATCGGCGATGAACACTTTCTGTCCTGTGCGTGCGCTTTCCAAGGAAGCGAGGACCATGGCCATGCTGAACTGGTTATCGCTGCAATCGGTCTCAGGTAGTCGTCCGGATTCCAGTGCAGCGAACATGTCTTCGAGACAGCCGTGATGACCTGTTTTGTCCATGACAGGCAGTTCCGCTTCAATCCGCTCACTTGGCTGGAAAAAGGATGGTTTGCCGTCAGCATCCAGGCTTTGCGCAGCAACTACCTCAGCATAGATGTCATCATGACCATCCCAGATGGCGGTTCCTTTTTCACCGATTACGCGCCAGCTTGCTTCCCATGATGTGGGTACACCTTCTGCGCACCAGGATCCGCGATAGTTGAATACGGACCCGTCAGACATCTCAAATATACATAACGCCATCGCATTGCCCTGATACCAGGAACCTGGAGGATTGAACTCATGGCAGTACACCGATACCGGATTGGCTCCGAGAATATACCGTGCCTGATCAAATGTATGTATCGCCATATCAAGCAGCAGCGGGCTATCCATCAGATCACGGAATCCGCCGAAGTGTGGCCCGAGGAAAAAGTCGGCTCCTGCGTAACCTACCTGCCCTATAGCTCCGCCGGAAATAAGATGCTGGTAGGCGCGGATACGTGGATCGAAACGGCGATTCTGCATCACGGCTTGAATGTGTCCTGTACTGCGAGCAGTTTGCACAATGTCTGTGCAGTCGGAGAAGGACTCTGCCAGTGGCTTCTCGCCAAATACGTGACATCCTTCCTTCAGCGCCGTCATGGCAATGCCGTAGTGACTCGCCGGAATTGTGACATCAAATACGATATTTGCACCAGTCGCTTGAATGGCTTCACGGATATCGGTGAACGTAGGGCAGGTGAGGCCATGTCTTGTAGCAAAAGCAAGGGCTGTCTGTTCATACAGATCGACCAGTCCAACGATTACTGTATCTGGCCTTTGCAAGGCATAGTCCGCCCACGTGTTTGCCATGGCACCGCAGCCAGCAATAATTACCCGATAAGGATGAGTCATGTTCTCATCTCCTTCGCATGGAATTGTGTTATACAGCTCGCATGGTTTCCTATACCGGATTGGGCACAAAATCGCCGCCGCGGCATTGTTTCAAATATCGCAATGCATGCACCTGTCCGGTCATTTCGAGTTCGTCTTTGTAGACAGGATCATGCCAGCCTTCAATGTCAATCGTACCCTGATAACCGTTCTGGCGCAGAATGGTGATAATGTCTGCCCAGTTGTTATCCCCGAAGCCGGGTGTGCGGTGCCAGACAAATTCACGTGGTCCATGCACGCCGTATTCCTTGACAATATCCCAGGCAATCGTGGCATCTTTGCCATGTACGTGGAAGACTTTATGTGCCCATTTGCGTAGCTGTGGAATAGGATCAATCAGGCTGGACATTTGATGGCAAGGCTCCCACTCCAAGCCTACATTTTCATCCGGAACAGCATCAAACATCATCTCCCAGGCCGTCGGGTTATGGGCAATGTTCCAGTCGCCCGTCTGCCAGGTTCCACCCATATCACAGTTTTCAAAAGCAATGCGTACACCCCGGTCTGCTGCCCGGCGTGCCAATTCACCAAATACTTCCTTGAACCGGGGGATAGACTCGTTAATGGGTTGATCGGTCAGACGTCCGGTGAACCCGGAGACGATATCTGCACCAAAGAGCTGTGCATGATCGATAACCCGCTCCCAGCTTGCCAGTGTATCAGCGTTGTCTCCGGCTCCAGTTAGCGGATTACCAAATACACTCACCGCGGAGATGACAATGCCTTGTTCGTCCACGATTTCACGGACACGTTTGGCTGTCTCAGCCAGGTCCAGGTCACCAGTTGTTTGCCAGAAGGTCAGGTTAAATGATTCGAAGCCATGTTGCATGATCTGCGGGATAACGCGGACGGCGTCCTGCCCGCCTACAAGGGTACCGATGCGTAATGATTTATTCATGGTTGTATTTCACTCCAATATTGGCTTATAGTACTTCGTGACACACTCATTATAGCCGTGGATTAACGGGATGGCTCTAAACAATCTTGTGTAATAATAGTCGGATCTTGTGAAGAGGGGGAAGAAGTCGTGCTGGATCTGAAAGCGCTTCACGAAAATACCCGAATTGACCATAAATCACATCCATTTCAGCTGTTCCAAAATCGGTGTTCAGATATGAAAGCTGAAGAATGCATTTTGTATTTGCATTGGCATGAACATTTTGAACTGATTATTATGCGCAAGGGCAGTGCGCTGTTTCATATTGATAGCAAACCTTATGTGGTTCGAGCAGGTGAGGTCATCATCATTCCTGGAGGTACATTGCATGTCGGATATGCTCTGGATGAGGGGGATGTGCATTATGATTCCGTTGTGGTCAACCGTGCACTGTTCCATGATTTCACTCATGATCCTGTGCATGAGCAATATGTCGCGCCGTATTTGGAAGGAAGAGTGAGATTTCCGGTCAAACCGGCAGAGGAAAATACAGCCTGCACAGGCTATTATTCTTTGCTGAATGAAGCTGTGGAGGAAATGGCGTTACAGCCCCCGGCTTATCAGCTCGTGGTGAAATCCAAGCTGCATGCCTTGTTCACCCTGCTTGCGCGAACCTTTATGCCGCAGCAGCTACCGGATAAAACGGTCGGATCGTATTTTCCAAACCGTGAACGTTTCAAACAGTTAATTGCACAGGTTGAAGCGGACCCCACAGGTAAGATGTCTGTTACGGAAGCGGCAAGTCATGTGGGATTGAATGCGTATCACTTCTGCAAAATGTTCAAAAAGCTGACCGGACGTACCTTTGTGGAATACGTGAACGGGTGCAGGATGAGTGAGGCAGAGCAGCTGCTGCAAGGCAGCAGTCTGACCATTACGGAGATCGCCGCCAGAGTTGGCTGCGACAACGCTAACTATTTTACGAAGTTATACAAACAATACAAGGGCATGACTCCCTCGCAGGGACGGGGGAGAAAAGAAGGTTGAGCACGACCAGTTTAGCAGTAGTCTCGAATAAAAGGTCTATAAAGATGGTTCTGACCCTATGTAACTCGCAGTCGCAATTGTGAGCAGAAGCAGAAGTGGAAGCAGAAGCAGAAGCAGAAGCAGAAGTAGAAGTAGAAGTAGCAGTAAAGCACACAACAATGATTACCGTAACCATAATCATCGCATACGCACATATACAAAGAATAACCCGGATAAAGGCCTCTTCAAGGCTGTTATCCGGGTGGTTTTGATTCAATAATATCAAGACAATCATCTATGTGTACAACGTGCTCATTTCATAAACCTAGAGAACAGACGATTGGCTTTCTTGGCGAGGTCGTCCATTTTGACGTTGGCATGATCGAACTGATTATATCCCCATTTGATCGTTTGCAGCATGCGTGGGGATATGGGCGTTCCTTTGATCCGTGGATAGATGTTGTGATAGGCCCAGACGAGATGCTCCCAGCGATTGTCATTGCCGTCCTGAATATACTCGGATACGTCAATCACTTTCCCGCGTCCGTTCTGAAGAATTACATTTTTTAGATGAATATCGCGAGGGTTCAGCCCACGGCTGCGAACGGCTTCTCGCGCTGCGTCCACATCGAGCATCACCTGCTCGGGGACGGGGATTCCTTTTTCCAAACATTCCAGCAGTGTATCCCCGGGTTCAAAACTGATCACGAGTACATTCCGGCCGCTGCCATAATAGGTAGGGAAGTATGGCAGGCCTTTGAGCTGTTCGTATACCTGTTTTTCATTTTCGAGTTTGTCCAAGGCATGATCCGAGTACATCTTGAAGGCATACTGCGGCAAACCGTCATACGTAAATACAGCCGCATCCGTACCTGTGCCAATGCAATTCAATCCTTCTACATCGCCGATGATGTTCACGAGCTCATTCCGGTCGCTTCCGATGACTTGGATCTGTTGTAATGCTTCTTCCGCCTGGAACCAATCCGGTCGATTCATGGGTGGTGCCTCCTTTTAGGATATGCCTGTACAATTTTTTTTCATATAATCATTTTCTAACGAACCGAGTAAGTCTTATTTCACGTAAATCGGCAGATCTGAAAATGTAACGAATCAGAGACACGCTATTGGCTCATTTGCTTGCAGTAAACATGTTCTACAACCGAATAAGACTAATTAGCTTGTCTGGGGTTCGTTAAGTTCCGTAAAACCTCATGATCCACGTGATAAGGTGTGTGTGATTCGTTAGCGCCGGGCCCGCACTGGGCCCGCACTGGCCTCGGGCTAGACCGTACTAACATCCCGGTCCCGGATTCGCTGCCCTCTATAGAGTATATTATGCGTTCTGCTCCGCAATTTCATCTTTTGGTGATGTTACTATATAAACGATACGGATCGAATCGGAAACGGTTGCGTCAGAAGAAAATAACGGAAGCACGCTTGCGGCAAGGTTGCCCGGGCTTTATACTGTGAGCATTAAGGGATCTCATGCAGATTCGGCATACAGAAAGGCAGATTACTTATGGCACAATACCCGCAGTGGTCTTATTCGCAGTCGCGGGCGAGTATGTTCGATGAGTGCCTGCGCAAATATTATTATCATTATTACGGTGCCCATAACGGTTGGAAGACAGACTCTGCTGATGAGATGCAGGTTCGTCTGTACCGTCTGAAGCAGCTCAGCAATCTGTATCTTGTCTTTGGGGACCTCGCGCATCGGATGTGTGAGTCGGCGGTACGCAGCAGGGAAGAGGGCAAAGATAAACCGCGTGAACACTTCCTGGAACAGACGATACGCAAGCTGCTGAATCAGGCGTATGTGGAATCCATGGACGCGGATCAGTGGCGGCTGAACCCCAAGAATCGCACGATGCTGTCGGAGATTTATTACGGGGATGACACGTTAAATGACCGGATCGCCACGATTAAGGAACGGGCTTCGGCCTGTGTCGGTAACCTGTACCAGACGCTTACGTGGGAGGACTTGTCCCGAGCAAGTACGGACATTCTGGAGATCGAGAAATGGGATACCATGATGCTGCACGATACACGTGTGTATGTGAAGATGGATTTATTGTATCGACGCAGTAACGGCAATATTGTTATTGTGGACTGGAAGACGGGCAAAGAAGATGACTTCTCGGATCAGCTAATGCTGTACGCGTCCTATGTAAGGGAGCACTACCGAATTCCTTTGGAGCAGATTGAGCTTCGTGTGGAGTACTTGTTAACCGGAAAACACCGAGAGTTTACAGCGACAGAAGAGGATATCCGGAAGGTGGAGGAGAACGTGGGTCGTTACATTGAGGAGATGCGATCCTGCGTGGAGGATGAGTATTACAACCGTCCCAAGGACGTCACCTACTTCACAGCGATGCCATCGCATCGGTCCTGCCGGGATTGCAACTTCCGCGAAGTGTGCAGTGAGCGAGCAGTCTGAAGCGCCAAAACCGGAGCAACCTAAAGGCCTTATAACAAACAACGAGCTATTTCATATGTGAAAAAAAACAAGAAGCGCAAGCCGGGAACATCATCTGCCCGACTTGCGCTTCTATTGCGTTCCACAGGCCTGGCGACAAGGCGCCGGGTGGAACGATCATATCAAGATTACTGGACAGCGGCGGTATTCTCCAGCGCCTGACCCGCAGGAACATAGGCATGCCCGAGATCCCGGGCAACCGCCTCATACGTGATATGTCCATTCAGCACGTTAACCGCGCTGCGAATGGACGAACTGCCGCGAATCGCGGCGGCTGCACCGTGGTTGGCCAACTGCAGCGAATAAGGCATGGTGGCGTTGGTTAGCGCCACCGTGGACGTACGCGGCACGGCGCCCGGCATGTTCGCCACCGCGTAATGCACGACACCATGCTTCACATAGGTAGGTTCATCGTGGGTTGTGATATGATCAATGGTCTCAACGATCCCGCCCTGATCAATCGCCACATCCACAATGACCGAGCCCGGTGCCATCGTCTTAACCACTTGCTCGCTGACAAGTGTTGGCGCCTTGGCGCCCGGAATCAGCACCGCACAGATCAACAGATCTGCCGCCGCAACAGCTGTTGCGATGTTGGACGGGCTGGATACTAGCGTGTGGATCTGATTGCCAAAGATATCATCCAACTGCCGCAGACGATTCAGATTCAGGTCAAGGATGGTCACATCGGCGCCAAGACCAATAGCAATTTTGGCTGCATTTGTTCCCACCGTTCCGCCACCAATAATGACCACTTTCCCCCGACTGACACCGGGTACACCTGACAACAGAATGCCCTTGCCACCTTCTGTTTTCTCCAGTAGCTGTGCTCCGATCTGGGAGGCCATGCGGCCTGCAACTTCACTCATAGGGGTGAGCAGGGGTAGGGCACTGTTGACCTCCAACGTCTCATACGCAATAGCCGTTACCCGACTTTTAATAAGGGCTTTGGCAAGCTCCGGTTCCGCTGCGAGGTGCAGGTATGTGAACAGAATCAGTCCCGGACGAAAATATCCATATTCACTGGCAAGCGGTTCTTTCACCTTGATGATCATATCGGCTTCGGTCCACACGGACTTGGCATCCATCCGAATCTCGGCGCCCGCAGCTTGATATTCATGATCCGTGAATCCACTGCCGTTCCCCGCGCCTTGTTCAATCAGTACCTGGTGACCGGCTCTGATGAAATCAGCAGCCCCGGCCGGAGTCATTGCTACACGATTCTCATTGTTCTTGATTTCTTTGGGAATTCCGATTCTCATCACCATGCACCTCGTCCATTTATTGGTTGTTAGCTTATACTACAAGTTTATGACTTGAATAATCGTTTTGCACCTTACTTGATGTCTAATTTTTAGGGATCGAACTCAACATATTGTCGAAAAAGACTGTTCAGGACATTTGTCCATGGATTATAATGTAAGAAAAAATAACACGAAGAGGGATCGCCATTGCGAAATGACCGTGTGTTTACGATCAAAGATATCCTTGCACGTCCGGTATTTGGCCGAGCACGACTAGCGGCAGGGAAGGATGGAGTGAACCGTCAGGTTGGCTGGGTTCATGTATTGGAGATTACCAATGTATCTCCATTCGTAAGCCCCCATGATCTTATTTTATCCACTGGACTGTGGCTTCAATCGGAAGAAGGGCGCGAAGAGTATCTGCTTCAGCTCATTGGCAGTGAGGCAGCCGGGCTGTGTGTGGAGTTTGGTACCAGCATATACGGGATCCCGGAAGAACTGATTGAACTGGCGGACAGACACCAGTTTCCGCTGATCGTATTTGAACAACCGGTTCGTTTTGTCGAGATTACGCAGGATATTCACTCTCTGCTCATTAATCATCAGCACCAACTACTGAAAAGTCTGGAAGCCTACTCCCGCCAGCTTCAGCAGCGTACATTACAGAGTACGGACATGTCTGCTGTGCTGAACCTGTTGCATGAATACGCTGCAAAACCGGTGGTGTACATCTCGTCTATGGAGCCGGGTAGTTTTGTGCCCGAACTTGCTCCGGAGATGGAGCAAGCAATCTATACCTGGTATGAACAGGAGGTAGAACATCTGGATCTGAACGATTCGGATACTGAATTATGGTTCCACATAGACGAAGAGAAGGCTCTGCTGTGTCATCCGGTCGTCTGTTTTGGCCAGGTATTTTCGGCTGTAGGCATGATTGTGCATCCCGCAGCTCCAGTGGAATATCTCAAGCTGTTGCTCGATTATACGGCGAAGGCGGCGGCAGCGCTCACGCTTCGTTCCCAGTTTCTTGAAGAGAAGATGGTCCGCAATCAGAATGAACTGATCCAGGATCTGATGAATGGCAACATCCATCAGGAGGAACAGGCTCAGACTCGAATGGGGCTTCGTTTGCTGGTGAAGGGACAGTACTGGTTTGCAGGAGGGGTTATCGAGATTGAGCATCGATTGAAGGGTACGGGCCGGGAGAGGATGGAAGCGAATCATCAGGATATTCTTGTCCTGCTTCGTTCCCTGCTCAAGAAGAACAATCTGCCTAGCCTGATCATGCTGAAGAACAATCAGGTGTATCTGTGCTGTGCGAAGGAAGCAGTCTCGGCTGCTACACGTCATCAGCTGCTACGCTTGCTGGAAGGAATCGCTCTGGACGTGAAGCAGTTTGCGAGCCGCAACTTGAAGCAGGTCATGATTCATGTGGGATTTGGCAAGTTTCGCAGCCGTTTGACCGGTCTACCGGAGAGCCTTCAGGAGGCCTATCAGGTGATCGAAGTTTCAAGATCGGTAGATTCGATGGAACATGTTCACTTTTACGAACGTATGGGTATATATCAAATGTTAAAGGCGTTACCCCAATCCTTCCTGCAACCCTTTGTCCAGGATCACCTTAGTATGTTGATTGAACATGACCAAACGCATCACCTGCGATTGGTGGAGACGTTGGATGCTTACCTGCAGAACTTTGGTTCCAAACGGGATGCAGCTGCCCAGTTATTTATTCATCGGCAAACGTTGTACAACAGACTGGAGAAGCTGGAAGAACTGATGGGTCCAGGTTACATGGATCAAGGGAGAAGAATCTGTCTGGAGATGGCGCTGCTCGCGCACGCGATGATTGAGAATGGGCAGTGGCAATCCTCTTGATGAGGTGAAAGGGATGCAACACAGACTGTGCACCCATCTTACACTACCTTGAGCACAGTCTAGCAGTTTCTACTAATCCGCCGGGTATGTTGTAATGAAGCAGGCAGGCGTTGCAGAGTGGAAGTGGAGCGTCGGCCCCGATAAAGCTTCACTTGACCGGAGGATGGTGCCAGTGATAAGGAAGAAGGTGCAGCCAGCCGATACGGGGGGGATGACCGGTCAGGGAGTCCTTCCGGTTCTGCGACGTTGTCCTCCATTGAAATGCCACTTTGGTGCAGCCATTCATTAAGTCGTTTGGGATTGATTCCGAGTTGTCCGCTCAGATTACAGATATCGAGGTTTATTCTCACACAAATCCGCCTTTCCTGGAATATCGGGCTGGTAGTAGGTTATGAAAGGGAAGCATGAATTCGAGATCAGTAAATGCTCATGTAACATGTTGATTGCAGTTTGATCGGCGGAATGATCCATTATGATAAGAAATAATGCGGAGGCGTTTATGTATACCTTGTTATACGTTTCCATATCCGCTGTTTTGAATATTTCCATTAAATTGGCTTTTAACAAGATTCTATCACTTCACATGCAATTGCGCGTCTCAATATAGTCTCAATTTTGTGAGAGAAAAAAGTATATTAAAAGTACCAGTATCTAGTACGGAGGACATATATGGGAAACAGTAGTGAGGCTCAATACGACAAATATCTTGAGGATGGCAAACGTTTCATTGGTCGAACCAAGGAACTGACGACACTGGAGCGGTGGTTCAATCATCCGGAAGCCCCATTAACCATATTTTCAATTACGGGCATGGGAGGCATTGGTAAATCTTCCTTGCTTTCAGAGATGTTATCTGTCTCTCGGGATCGAGGTGCGACGGCTATCTGGATGGATGGTCGATCATGTGGGGCAACTCCTTCCGTTTTTATGGATTATTTGTCCTCTACATTAGGCTTGGAAACAATGGATAGTGAAGGATACCCGCGACCATTGAGTCTGCTGAGAGACACATCGATCGAGAAGAGATTGGTTCTGGCCGTGGATAATTATGAAGAGCTTGCTCTGTTAGAAAGCTGGTTCATGGAAGTCTTTGTATCCAAACTTCCGTTAAGAGGGATACTTGTCATTCTTGCATCACGCCCGGAACTGGCGTCCACCTGGCGGACACATCCCCGATTACATCAGAGATTTATACAGATGCGGCTTCAACATTTTACAGTTGATGAGATTACGGAATACATCACGGTGGCAGGCTTTCTGAATCAGGGGATGGCGGGTACCATTACGCGAATGACCGATGGACATCCGCTGGGGCTGGCCCTTGCTGTAGAAGCTGCGGATCAGAGGAGGAATCTTCCACAGTCCGAATGGGCTGAACTGTCACATATGATCAGTGCACGATTGCTATTGGAACTGACGAATTCCCGTCTACATCCCATGGTGGAGGTACTGACACTGATTGAGACAGCCAATCAGGAATTGTTATCATCTGTCCTGGACATGACTGTGACGCAAGAAGACTACCACATGCTGAGACAGATGTCGTTTATCCGTTCCGGTCCGGATGGTCTTGGACTGCATGACATGGCCAGGGTACATCTGCTACGGGATTTTCGACAGCGTGAGCCACATCGGTTGCAGACCATGCGTATCAAGATCGTGAAGCTGCTGAAACCACTGCATGAGCAGGCGGGTCCACATGAGCGTCGCCAGATCGCCCGGAAGATGCTGTTGCTGTGTCAGGAATCCATGCTTCAATACCGCAAGTACGCGGATGTGTCCCGTGATTCCTTGTTCTCACCTCTCGAAACGATGAGAAGCGAGGATCTGCCCGTTCTGCACAGCCTGTTACAGCAATGGTGCGAGTACAGCGTGGAACCATGGCAGGCGGTATCCTATGGTCCCTTCCTGGATGAACTGGCGCACCGTTATCCCGAAGGAATCGTATTAATGCGGGACAAGCTTGGGGAGACAATCGCCATGTTCATTACCATTCTTGTACATAGGGAGAGTAGTGAGTTGTTACTAAAATATTTTCCAAATGAGATGTATGAATGCTTCACACCACAGGAGCTTGGCAATGATCCGGATCAGAGTGATACGCACTTTGCCTTGCTGGCTGCGGCAAGAGATGATGTGCCTGGTTATACACGAGAAGAACTGGTGGGATACATGGCACTGGATCGACTATCTCTACTGGGTGATGGTGCGCGAGCGATACTCGTTGCAACGAATCCTCACCTGAAACTATTTTTGCAAAGTATTGGATTCCAGATGCGAAGAACCCGCATTCGTGTCTGTGACAGATTCGAGGACCAGGCGGACATACTTGATTTGGATTTGCGTAGCGGGCATTTCGGAGAGTGGGTCATGTCTCTGCTTGATCCGAAATCAACAGAAGATCGTATACAGCCGGAAACAACAGAAGTGGATGGTGTCATCTGGACTGAACAGGATGTTCGCAAGATGTTGGGGGATCTTCGTTCCCCGGGAGAATTGCATGAATATGCTGACAGGGTTAGAGGAGTAAAGGATGGAATCCAGTTACAGCTGTATGTCATGGATCTGTTGGAAGGCAGAGTACATGGCCTATCTCCACAGGATCAGATGCTGTTATGCGCGGCCTACTGGACGCATGCTGGCAATCCAACTGCCGCAGCCCAGACGTGTTCCATGAGTCGGGCGACATTTTATCGCCATCTCAGAACAGCGCTGACTCGCTTGGCGCGGATTTTGTAGGGTTCTATTCGTTCGTCATACCGATAATGAAGACAAGAAGAGGCTGGTCATAGACCAAGCCTCTTCATGCGGTTATAGAGCGTTGCCCTGGAGATGCCAAGTTGCTTGGCGAGTGTTCGTTTGTTGCCATCTGCTGCTTTCAGATATTGAATTAGAAGCTGCGCCTCATAGGTGTCCAATTTTTGCTGGTAGGTAACACCTGAGACAAGTTCGGAATCATCTGAGGGATCTAATTCGTCCACATTTGCAACGGATCGAGGTTCTTTTTCTGGTTCTGCTCCCGCCGAATCCTGACGTTGCTGATTTTCGTTGTTGGCATATGAATGAATTCCGGATGTCAGTTGAACTTCGGACTGTTCTTGCATGATGAGGGAAGTGAGGGTATCGGGCAGATATTCCTGCTTCACCTCACCATCTGTCGTCAGAATGGTCAGGCGTTCGATCACATTTCGTAATTCACGTACGTTGCCTGGCCAATCATATTGGAACAGCAACTTGAACACTTCAGGTGGAACCAATTCAATATGACGGTTATAGAGCAATGAGAATTCTTGAAGGAACGTCTGGGTTAATTCATATATATCTTCCTTGCGCATACGCAGAGGAGGGATGACTAGGTTAATGACATTCAGCCGATAGTAGAGATCTTCTCGGAATTGATTACGGGCAATCATACTCATTAGATTCTGGTTGGTTGCTGCGATAATCCGGCAGTCGGCCTGTTTCATACGCGTTCCCCCCACAGGAAAGTAACTCTTCTCCTGCAACACCCGAAGCAGTTTCACTTGCAATTCCAATGGCATCTCACCGATCTCATCCAGAAAAAGAGTACCCCCTTCGGCAAGCTCAATCTTGCCCTTTTTGCCTTTGGGATCTGCTCCGGAGAAGGCACCTTTTTCGTAGCCGAACAACTCACTTTCAAACAAGGAAGCAGGAATTGCCCCACAGTTAATAGCGATGAACGGTGCAGTCTGCGATTCACGAAGATCATGAATGGCTTTGGCGAATAACTCCTTGCCTGTGCCGCTCTCTCCGAGGATAAGTACGGTTGCTGAGGTGGTACTGATCTTGCGTATGGTCTCCATGCACTGTTTGATGACCGGGCTGCTGCCCTTGATTCTGGCAAATGGATCTAATTCGAAACGTAGCCGAGCAACGGCTTTCTCCAGGTGCTGGACTTTGGAGGTCATATGTAATAGTTCCTGATGTAATCGGATTTCGGTTGTTATATCCACTTCTGCAGCAACTGCACCTACAATATGTCCATCCAGTTGGACAGGACGAGCATTAATCAGCGCGAAGAGGTCGGGCCGTGGCTGATGCTGTTTGCGATAGACCGTTTCACCGGTATACAACGTTTTGAGAGACTGTAGCCGATCTGGAGGGAAAAAGTCCGCTGCGGGTTGTCCGATGATGTCTTTTTTGCTGATCGAAAAAACATGCTCCGCGCCAGTTGTCCAGTAGGCCACTTTGGCATCTTCATTAATTAATGTCAGAGCTGAACCCGCTGTCTCCAGTGTTGTCTCAAAATAAGCTTCTATTAGGCGATGCGCATGCATCATGGCATGTAAAACATCGGATACGGCGATATATCCCAATAGAGGGCCATCATCCTGAATGAATAAATAAGAAGATGTGTCGAATAAGCAGAAGGCATCTACCAACGATGTTGATGACGGAATGGTAAGTGTGGGGAGGTCCGTATCCAGAACATCCATATCCGTACGCAATAAAGACATTAATTCTGGAAGTAAATGTTTCATCGATATCACCTCAGTTAGGGCATAACTTTCAGAACTGTACCTGTTACAAGGAACTTTTATGATCGGAGTAAATGGAAATATTTGAGTGAGATAGTTATCCATATTATAGCTTTCAAAGTGAAGTGTGTATAGATTTTTTGACATGAATCATACATAAGACAATCGGAAATAGTGGTTAATTTTGTTTTGTACAACTAGAATACTCTCTCAATCTGAAGCGAAAGTGAAGCATTCATGAACATGACAGTATCAGTTCGTTAATCTCAACACATTCACTGGGCAGGTTAAGTGATTCTATATGTTGACTCTCAATTTGTCCACACCATTAAGTATCGTCTGAATAATACTATACCAAGGACTGAAATGAATGAATTCAATCGAAGGAGGGTGATGAAATGGCGATTCTATCAACTGGGCCCATTGAGAATAATATTTCAGGAATAACGGGGATCCGACCAACTCAATCCGTTACGGTCAAAATCGATAACCGGAATGCGACAGATGTGTTCACAGTGCTTCTTCGGGGCTATTACCTTAATGGAGTCAGAACATTATATGTAGAAGAACTGCTCAATGTATCACCTAATCAGGTCATAACCAAAGTTTATAATGGGAATTTTGATGCTTTTGAGTTTGTATTTTCAACCTCAGACACGGCTGCTCCAGAAGCACAAATATCCGTATGGGGTAAAAATGCCGCAGGCGAATTAGTCGCGGCTCACCGATTGGTATCCCAGGAGTTATTGGGAGAAACGCTGAGCACAACGGGTGTAACTGGAGCCACTGGAGCCACGGGTATTACGGGAGTAACAGGAGGCACCGGAGCCACTGGAGCCACGGGTATTACGGGAGTAACAGGAGGCACCGGAGCTACTGGAGTGACAGGAGCTACGGGAGTAACGGGAGGCACTGGGACCACCGGAGTAACAGGAGCCACGGGCGTTACGGGAGTAACGGGAAGCACCGGGGTCACCGGAGTAACAGGAGCCACGGGCGTTACGGGAGTAACGGGAAGCACCGGGGTCACCGGAGTAACAGGAGCCACGGGCGTTACGGGAGTAACGGGAAGCACCGGGGTCACCGGAGTAACAGGAGCGACGGGCGTTACGGGAGCAACGGGAAGCACCGGGGCCACCGGAGTGACAGGAACCACGGGCGTTACGGGAGTAACAGGAGGCACAGGGGCCACCGGAATAACAGGAGCCACGGGCGTTACGGGAGTAACGGGAAGCACCGGGGCCACCGGAGTGACAGGAGCCACGGGTGTTACGGGAGTAACGGGAAGCACTGGAGCTACTGGAGTGACAGGAGCGACTGGTGTTACAGGAGCAACGGGAAGTACCGGGGCTACCGGAGTGACAGGAACCACGGGCGTTACGGGAGTAACAGGAGGCACAGGGGCCACCGGAATAACAGGAGCCACGGGCGTTACGGGAGTAACGGGAAGCACCGGGGCCACCGGAGTGACAGGAGCCACGGGTGTTACGGGAGCAACGGGAAGCACCGGGGCTACTGGAGTGACAGGAGCAACGGGCGTTACAGGGGCCACGGGTATTACGGGAGTAACGGGAAGCACTGGAGCTACTGGAGTGACAGGAGCGACTGGTGTTACAGGAGCAACGGGAAGTATCGGGGCTACCGGAGTGACAGGAGCCACGGGCATTTCTGGAGTAACGGGAAGCACTGGAGCTACTGGAGTGACAGGAGCGACTGGTGTTACAGGAGCAACGGGAAGTACCGGGGCTACCGGAGTAACAGGAGCCACGGGTATTACGGGAGTAACAGGAAGCACTGGGGTTACCGGAACAACAGGTGTCACTGGAGCAACCGGTACAGCAGGGCAAGGGTTGTCCTCTTATGCCTATATTTTTAATACTTCAGCTCAAACTGTAGCTATTGAAGCGGATGTAATCTTCGACAGCAACCAAAATCTTACTAATATTACTCATGCGCCCAATACCACTGCGATTATTATTGGTAATGCCGGGGACTATGCGGTGTTTTTCAACGTTGCAGGTGTGCAGGCAAACCAATTCACCCTTTATCAAAACGGAGCCCCTGTAGGTGGCAGTGTCTATGGTTCAGGAGCTGGGACTCAACCGAATCCAGGCATGGTCATTATTACGGCTGCTCCCGGTGATGTGCTGACATTACGGAATCATTCCAGCGCATCAGCTGTTGGTCTGCAAACACTAGCAGGTGGAACACAGACCAATGCTAATGCTTCTATTCTTATTCAACAGTTAAGTGGTTAACTTTTAAATAATAAATGGGTGTGTCCAGAAAAATAGACATTTAAAATTGTGGTCCTATCTCATAATTAGTGGTTGACAGTCTTCGGTCGCAAATCATGGGAAGTTCTCACTTTAATAATTTTCGCATTAAAAGAGTCATAATATAAAGTCTAGCCGCTCTTTTTGAGTGGCTAGACTTTAGCTTAATTAATAGTTAAGTTCTCTCATTAAAAACATTATTACCGGCTAGGATTCCTGTAGAGCTCATAACCATCCTCTAGAACGCTGAAGTTCGTTAAACTTAGCATTTTTGTTTATCGCTTTAATATGCGGTGGGGTCGTTAGCGCTTGGAGCGAGAGAGCCCCTTTTCGTTATTGTATAACTTGGTTTACAGCCTTGGTTTAAATGCATCTCGATGTTCTCTCAGGAATGCATCAAGTGAACGCGGCGCTCTGCCAAGCAAGCGTTGGACCGTATCCGTCGGCTTCTCTGGCACAACGGAAGACATCGTCTGAATTTCCACAACGTGGTCTGCAAGCCAAGGAGGCATCTGTCCATGTTCGATCAGATCCGTTCGAAGCTCCTCGGGTTTGAGGTTGAAGAATCCGATCGGACGATTGAACAGGGTGGACATTTTATCTGCAATCTGTGCATAAGTGAATGCTTCGGAACCGGTAAGCGTATAGATGCGGTTCACTGGTTTGTCTCTAGTCAGCACTTCTGTGGCAATATCTGCGATGTCTCGGCAATCGATGAAGTTGCACGGGGAATCTCCAATGCAGCCGAAGAATACATCTTGAGTTGTAATGGTTGGTGCGAGTCGGAGCAGATTTTGCATAAAAGCATAGGGCCGCAGCATTGTATATGTCATCCCGGATTTCACTAGAGTTTGCTCGATTTGTTCATGCCAGCCTGCTACAGTTACTGGTGAACGTTCGTCATATGCTGGGCTGGATATTTTGACGACATGCTTGACTCCCTCTTGCGCAGCCATCTGAATAATGGATGTCTCTAGTTCCATTTGTTTAGGGTTGTTGGATAACGCTAGAAATAGTTGACTGGTACCCGCCAAAGCTCTGCGCATGGATTCGGAATCATTTGCATCGGCAGCACAGATTTCAATCCCGGACAACGCCAAGTCCGCCATTTGTTGACGAAGCTTATCCGGCTTTCTACTTACTGCCCGAACGGGAATACCTCTTTCCATCAAACGTCTCAAAAGTACATTTCCAATCATGCCTGTTGCTCCAATAATAGTAATCATGTTTCAATCTCTCCTTATAATGAACTTGTTTATTTGATAATGTAAGCTCGCCAGCGCCATGTCATGATCGTACAAGCTATTGCACCCGACAATGGAAAATCGAACCCAATATGATCCAACCAAGCCCATGAAGAACTCGGGTTTACGATCTGCAATACATTAGAAATCCCCCACGCCGCCACCAAGCCAAACCCTGCGCCTGCAAGTGCCAAGCAGCCCACGACAATGATTCGGGGGGCTTTTGCCACCCACCGTGTGCGGTTCTTACGGTTACGAAGCCAGAGTCCGGCCCATAGAGCCATAAGCAGAGACGCCCCTCCAATCGTTGTTAAAGCTCGTAACTGAAGGACTTCATCAGCGGTAACGATTCCCCCGATGCTTGCCATGATGGCAGGAGACAAGTAGGCCGGGATTAATTCACGCCACAGCACAAAAGGTTTTGGGGGAGGATTAGCAGCTCGGTTTGGATAAGCTTCCTCGGAATGAATGGGGTCATTAAGGTTAACCATATCACTACTCCTTTTTTGTTTAGAAATCACTGATTTGCTTTCATCTATAAGTAATTAGGAGCCTAACTATATGGTGATGAAAATGGGCTAGTTGAACTAGCCCGGTTCACCTTTCTTCGTTATGCTCCTAGGATTTTGGTTCGGAGAAGTCGTGTGACTCATCTGTAAGTGCAGCAATACCTTGTGTTACACGCCCCAGCAGGTTGAGAAACACACTCCTTTCCTCGATCGTAAGTAATCCAACCATCGCTTCCAGTCTGGCAAAATGTTCCGCAGCCATATCCGTTAGTTTCTTCGCACCTTTGGCGGTCAAAATGACTGACTTCTGACGACCATCAACGGAACTCGTCCGACGAGCAACCAGTCCGTCGCGTTCTAAAATCTCGATTAGACCAGTTACGGTAGCACGGGTTACACCCAGATTTTCCGCCAGTTGGGAGGGCAGTTCTTCTCCTTCGTGATCTTCAAGATCTGCCAACAGACGATATCGTCCTGTCGATAAACCAAATCTGGAGAAATGGATTTCTGCAGCATGCCCAAGTTTGGCTCCTGCTACCATCAGTCTGGATGCGACAAGCACGGCTTGTGCATCCACGTCTAATTGATAGCGATCAACCTGACGCTTCGTTTGTACTAACGAAGGGATGAGGTACATATCAGTTGTTGATTTGTTTTGATTGTCCATACATATAGTATGGTGCCTAACTATATAGTTGTCAACTTTTGTTTAGACCATTCGTCAAGTTGGATGCTCTCGTAAAGTGTTCGTACACAAAAAACCATGTGCCCAGAAAAAAAGAGGCGACATGGTTTTCTTTTGTCTTTTTTCATAAATATTGATCCAGCTGGAAAATAACTATCGGAACATATTCTTAACGACCATCCAGAGATTAGCCGGTTTTTCGGCCAAACGGCGAGTATAGTACGGATACCACATGGTGCCATAAGGTACGTAACAGCGAATGCGATAACCTTCTTTGGCGAGACGTTCCTGTTCGCTCATGCGCAGACCATATAACATCTGGAATTCAAAGGCATCCGGCGAGATTCCCCGATCCTTGGCGTATTGTTTCGTCCAGTTAATGATGTGATCATCATGCGAGGCAACCGCAGTGTACACACCCTGATCGAGGTGATTACGAATCATCGTTTTGAATTGATGAATGACTTCAGAAGTATTCTGATAGGCTACTGATCCGGGTTCTTTGTAAGCACCTTTAACCAGACGAAGCCGAATGCCTTCCCGAATCATATCACGTGTATCTTCTTCGGTGCGATGCAGGTAGGCTTGTAATACTGTGCCTGTATTATGCAGTCCTTCCGAGTGAAGTCTTCGGACAATATCCAGCGTCGCTTGAGTAAATGGACTATCCTCCATATCAATTCGGACAAAAAGATCATGCAATTTGGCTTGTGCGGCAACGGTACGGATATTTCGATAACCCTCTTCCGGGTCAAGTGCGAGGCCCATCTGGGTTGGTTTCAGCGAGACGTTGGAGTCTACGCCTTCACGTGCAATGCCTTCTACCAGGCGTACATACTCATCCCTGTACAATGCCGCTTCGCTCAGGCGGGTGATGCCTTCGCCCAGATGATCGAGTGTAGCCATAATGCCTTTATTATTGAGTATGTGGATCTCTTCGAGAGCTTCTTCCAAGGTGTTTCCTGCAATAAATTTGCCTGCCAGCTTCTTACCATATCTAATGGACAGGTTCTCTACAGCTTTGTTGCCTGCCACGGTTAATAAGGTTTTGCGATATATTTCCGTTCCCACACTCATTTTCGTTTCCTCCTTCAGCATTGTGCATCTTTAATTCAAGCAAGAAACGTGCCAGATTTGGCGATGGTCTACTATTTTTCATGGAAATTTTAACTTTATA
The DNA here is from genome assembly GCF_037981725.1 of Paenibacillus sp. FSL H3-0457. NCBI lineage: Bacteria > Bacillati > Bacillota > Bacilli > Caryophanales > Paenibacillaceae > Paenibacillus > Paenibacillus sp. FSL H3-0457. The sequence continues at coordinate 1,334,582 of NZ_CP150283.1, forward strand.
AAAAGGAAACAAAAAAATCTGGGGATAACAGCGATCGGAAGGTTATTCTGTCATCGGAGTGGCCCGTGTGAATTTTCTTTAGTTAAATTTAACGAGAAAAATATTTCAGTCTCAACCGGAGTTGGCACGGATTTTGCTACATATATTTGGTGATGAGTAACATGCAAAATAATTTAGGCGAGCAGCCAGCGAATCCCACATCCTGAAGGAGGAATCATTGATGAATATCCCTTTTGTTAACGAACCATTCACACCCTTTGTAGTACAGGCGAACCAGGAAGCATTTGAAGACGCACTTCGTCAGGTAGAAGCTGAACTTGGGCAGGAGTACCCGATTATTATTGGTGGGCAAAAAATAACAAGCAGCCGCACGTTAACTTCAGTGAACCCCGCAGCCAAGAATCAAGTCGTCGGAACGATCCATCAGGCAGATCAGGAATTGGCCGAAAAGGCCATTCAGACAGCGGCGGAGACATTCCACACATGGAAACATACTGACCCGAATGAACGGGCTCGTTATCTATACAAAGCAGCTGCCATTATGCGCCGTCGCAAGCATGAATTCTCCGCATGGATGGTTTATGAAGCCGGCAAGACTTGGCCTGAAGCCGATGCGGATACAGCGGAAGCCATTGATTTTATGGAATTCTATGCACGGGATATGCAGCGACTGAGTGAACCGCAGCCTCTCGTGCGGATTGCAGGGGAAGATAATGAACTGAGTTATATACCGCTGGGCGTTGGTGTTGTTATTCCACCTTGGAACTTCCCGCTGGCGATTATGGCAGGTATGACCTCTGCTGCACTGGTCTCCGGCAACACGGTGGTGTTAAAGCCAGCAAGTACAACTCCGGTGATTGCCGCCAAGTTTATGGAGCTGCTCGCTGAAGTTGGTCTGCCGGATGGCGTTGTGAACTTTTTACCAGGACCAGGCAGTGAAGTGGGTGATTATCTCGTGGATCATGCGCTCACCCGGTTTATCAGCTTCACCGGTTCCCGAGATGTGGGACTGCGAATTAATGAACGTGCAGCACGAACAGCTCCAGGTCAGAAGTGGATCAAACGGGTTATTGCAGAGATGGGCGGCAAGGATTCTATCGTAGTAGACAGTGACAGTGATCTGGAACTCGCGGCAGAGTCCATTACCGCTTCGGCATTTGGTTTCTCAGGCCAGAAATGTTCGGCGTGTTCCCGTGCCATTATTCATAAGGATGTATATGATGAAGTATTGCAAAAAGTGATTGAACGGACACAGAAACTGACGATGGGTAGTCCTCTTGAAGTTGGCAGTCAAGTTGGGCCGGTTATCGATGACAAGGCATATGCAAAGATCACGGAATATATTGAAATCGGCAAGGGTGAGGGGCGTCTTGTGCACGGTGGCGGTACAGGGAACGTTGAAGGTTATTTCATTGAACCAACCATAATTGCCGATGTGGACCCAAAAGCCCGGATTGCTCAGGATGAAATTTTTGGACCTGTGCTTGCGTTCATCAAAGCAGAATCTTTCCAGGATGCATTGGATATCGCCAATAATACAGACTATGGTCTGACCGGCGCGGTGATCTCACGTAATCGTGAACATCTGGAACAGGCAAGACGCGAATACTTTGCGGGTAATCTGTATTTCAACCGGAAATGTACCGGAGCACTGGTAGGCACACATCCATTTGGCGGATTTAACATGTCAGGCACAGATTCCAAGGCAGGTGGAAGAGACTATCTGTTGTTGTTTACCCAGGCGAAGCTGGTATCGGAGAAATACTAGACAGAAACCCATGATCCGACTAAAAACTTCTTACATTTGCTTGAATAGTATGCTATTATCCCTGCAAATCCTTTTGTTCGTATAAGAAACATAGATGCTTATTGCCGAAGGCATAAGGAGGGTAACGGATGTTAGGTGTTCAGTTGGTACAGGAACAACGTATTCGGCTGTCCATCACGCCGGAGATGAAACAATCCTTTCATTTGCTAACCATGTCTGGCCAGGATCTGACCCGTTACTTGCTGGACGCAGCGGAGGAAAATCCAGTACTTGAACTGGAAGAACAAGCTGCGCCCCTCGCCCGGATTCCGCGGCGTATGGATCAGCGCAGGCATGATTCCTACGATCCGCTGCTTCAGGCCAAAGGTGCTGAACCTACTCTGGAACAATTGCTGATTGCGCAAATTCGAGTGATGACACTTCCAGACGAATTGGAAAATATGGCGGTATATTTGGCAGGATGTGTAAATGATGATGGTTATCTGACGGTTGAACTGGCAGAAGTGCAAGCAGTTCTTCAGCTTTCGATGAGCAAGATTGCAGCGGGACTGGAGCTTCTCCAATCGCTGGACCCTGCTGGTGTAGGGGCGCGGAATCTGCAAGAATGTCTGTTGCTCCAGATCAGACGTGATCCATTGGCTGTTCAGTACGCTGAACGTATGGTGGAAGCCGGATTGGAAGCACTGGTTCCTTTTCACCCAGGTAGAACAGGACGTCGATTAGGCATGACTTCGCAAGAAGCTCAGACTGCCTATGACTATATTACACGTCTCGATCCCAAGCCCTGTCGATCCATCGGATGTACAGAACGGCCACATTACATTATTCCGGATGCCATTGTTGGGGTGCGTAACGGTGAGGTCCATTATATTCTGCATGCAGCAGGTAACCCTCGTGTATCGATGAATGAAGTGTGCTTCCGCTGGATCAGGGAAGAGGCTCCGGACGCAATCTGGTCTACGCGCGTGGCAGAGGCGAGGGCTATCATTCGGAGTGTACACTTGCGGCGCAGGACTTTAGTGCGTGTGCTGGCGGCAGTGATGGAAGAGCAGAAGAACTTTTTGGTCAAAGGCCCATCCGCGCTAAAACCGCTTAATCTGGGTGTTATTGCAGAGAAGATTGGCATGCATGAATCAACGGTAAGTCGTGCGGTGAACGGTAAATACATTGAGACCCCACATGGTGTATATGAACTCAGGGCTTTTTTTGCCTCGGGAATCAGTACAACGTCAGGGGATAAAACATCAGCATCAGCGGTGAAACGTAGATTAAAAGAAATCATTCGCATGGAACAGGCTCAGCGTCCATACTCGGATAGTCATTTGGCCACATTGCTCGCCGAGGAGGGGATTGTCATCTCCCGCAGAACGGTTGCCAAGTACAGGGAGGAACTTCAGATTCTGCCTTCCCTTGAGCGTAAACGTTGGGCTTAATCGAATAGCTGGCGTCTTATCATCTCTGAATACAAGAACCCCCGCAAACCGGATAAACGGTCTGCGAGGGTTCTTGTTAATTATTTGTGTTTGGGTTGCTACATCAGTTTTCCTGATTACCTACAAACGTTCCATATTACGCAGGAAGTGTTCTCCGGCAATCCCTGGTGTAGTCATCTGTTCCGGATGAAGAATCTCTTCCAGTTCTTCCGGTGTCAGCAATCCGCGTTCGAGAATAATCTCTTGCAAGGAAAGTCCAGTCTTGAGTGCTTCCTTCACAATGGAAGCTGCCACATTATAACCTAAGTGTGGGTTCAACGCCGTAACCACACTGAAACTTTGCTTCATGATTAATTCGCAGCGCTCACGGTTAGCTTCCATCTCTTCAACTGCATAACGCGTGAAAACATCGATGCCGTTATTCATAATTTTCAGCGATTGCAGCAAGTTGAACGCAATAACTGGGCCCATGACATTCAGCTCGAATTGACCGGCTTCACACGCCATACAGATCGTATGGTCGTTCCCCATCACCTGGAAGGATACCTGGTTAATGACTTCTGCCATAACGGGGTTGACTTTGCCCGGCATAATGGACGAACCTGGCTGACGCGGTGGCAGGCGCAATTCATTGAATCCTGCACGTGGACCTGAAGCCATCATGCGAATATCATTACAGATTTTGGAAAGGCTAACCGCACATACCTTCAGCGCCGCTGAAAGTTCCAGATAGGCATCTGTGTTCTGCGTTGCATCCACGAGATCCTCAGCTGTTTGTAGTGGAAGTCCGGTAACATCAGACAGGTGCTCTGTAACCTTGACGATATATTCGGGTTTGGCATTGAGTCCTGTACCTACCGCAGTTGCACCCATGTTAATGGTAAGCAAGCGGCGATTGGCAAATTCAAGACGCTCAATATCCCGTCCGATTACACGGGCATAAGCTCCGAATTCTTGTCCAAGGCGAATAGGTACGGCATCCTGAAGATGGGTACGGCCAACCTTGACCACATCGTTGAATTCCACTTCTTTTTTACGGAACGCATCCTGTAGTCTTTTCATCGTAGCGAGTAACGTCTCCGACAGTCGGTACGCCGCAATGCGCAGTGCTGTAGGAACCACGTCATTAGTAGATTGGGACATGTTCACATGATTATTGGGATTGCAATGGAAGTAGTCTCCCTTGCTTTTGGTTAACAGTTCCAGCCCGCGGTTGGCCAAAATTTCATTCATATTCATATTCATGGAGGTGCCTGCACCGCCCTGAATGGAGTCTACAATAAAATGATCCAGATGATGGCCTTTCATCATTTCTTCAGCTGCCATGACGATCACATCGCCAATCTTGCTCGGCAGCATCTTCAACTCCATGTTGGTAATCGCTGCTGCCTTCTTCACCGCAGCCAGAGCCGTGATCAGCTCCCGGTGTACCGGAACGCCGGTAATCGGGAAGTTTTCCACGGCCCGTACCGTCTGAATTCCGTAATAAGCATAAGCCGGGATTTCTTTTTCACCGATAAAATCTTTCTCCGTCCGTGTGGACATAGTAGACATCTCGTTCGCCTCCAGTGGCATCAATAAAAATAGTTCGGCTCCAGCGTTGCTGAAGCGCACTCAGTATATCATTTAAGCAAAATGGATGCCAATCTAAATCATTTGACCTCTTGTGCCGATAATAAATAAAATTAGGGATATCCAAGCTTGTCTTATACATTATGCGCTATATGGTAGAGAAGTCATGCATGAACGGCAAGTATGAGGGGAAATAGAACGTTTTCAGTGATGTATATCACATGAAATTTGGTACTTGATTGGTAAAATAGGAAAAAAGGACTACGGGGTGTGCACATGAAATGGACTTTAGGAGCAAAGACTGTCGCAGGTCTGGTACTGATTTCGATTATTACCTACGGAACTAGCGGCTTTTTTATATTTTTTGTCAAAGACTGGGTTACGTTAGATATTCCGAATTGGGTATACATATCGATTATCCTGATCATGGGAGTATGCTGGAACGGGATTCTGGGATGGTTTGCCTCACGCTGGCTGACTCGTCCAATCGTTCACCTGTCCCGGGCTGCACAGCAGGTTTCAGCGGGAGATCTGACAACCGAAATTCCGATGCGACGCACGCAGGATGAACTTACCGTATTATATGATGCTTTTCGCGCAATGGTTTCTAACCTTCGAAGCATTGTAAATGATATTGCAGACAGCACAAGAACGACTTCACAGAACGCACAGTCTCTGAGTGAAGCGATTACCCAGGCCGCCGAACAGATCGAGATGATGTCGGATGCGGTGGATCATATTGCGGTAGGCGTAGAAGAGCAGAAGGTCACTTCCCATCAATCTCTGATCACTGCGGATGAGATGCTGAACGATTTCCAACGTATGCATAGCCAGTCAATGGACATGACAGAGATGTCCGGTCAGATGGAACGATCGGTGGATCATACAAAACAGACTTTCTCATCGTTGATGAAAGGGATGGACGAGCTGGCCGAGTCGCACAATCGTTCCCGCGATATTATGCTGTTGCTGGAGAAGGAAGCCTCCGATATCGAGGTAATTACCCAGTCTGTCAAAAACATCGCAGAGGAAACTGGGTTACTTGCCTTGAATGCTTCCATTGAGGCTGCACGAGCTGGCGAAGAGGGTTCTGGTTTTGCAGTCGTGGCGCAGCAGATCCGCAAGCTGGCAGACGAAAGTAAGGAATCGGTACACCGTATTAATGAGCTGATTAGTCGTGTGCAAGAGCGGATCAGGGAGACAGCCCAACTGTCTCATGAGCAGCATGGTCTCGTGGTTAATGAATCGGAGCGGACCGTCTCTGTGGATCAGACGTTGCATGAACTGACAGGTACAGTGGAAGTATTTATGAAGGGTGCACATGATATCGGCTCCAAGATTGCAGAACAGACCGGTCGCGTGGAGCAAACGCACGGTCATGTGAAGAAGATCCAAGGGAAAGCTGGATCGTTCTCGGATGAGGCGAGACGAATTATGGATGCCGCACACGAAGAGACAGCCATCATGGAGGAGATTTCATCCTCGGCTGAAGAACTGAGACAATTAACCGATCGGTTATTGGACAAAACCAAAGCATTCCGGATGCAGCCTTAAGCTGTGTTCGGGATTTTTTTTGTTTTTGGAGCACAGTTTTGGCATGATAATTTGCTTATTCTGGTTAAAGCCGAACGTTCTTTCGTGAAAACGAAAATTTGTAAAGATTATTTTATGAAAGATTAACAAATTCGCAACTTGCAGGCGATAAATGAAGATATAATAGGATTATCACAACAGATAAAGGAGCCCAGTATATTGAAAACTTGGACAGGTATCCTGCTGATGATTATTTTGGCGGTAGCTACGATTAGTACAACTTCGGCTGCCAGAACCATGAATGAATCGCAAAAACAGCTTAACATAGATGATCAATCCAGCCAGACCGAAGTGGTCGAGGCTTCCAATATAGATAAACTGCATGACACAACGAAGACAACACAGGAATCCATTCCTGTGAAAGAGGAATACGTTTCGGTAGCTCCAGAGAATGAGAACGTCAGATTATACCCTATGAAAGTTGAGGGTTCAGGATATATATATAACGGAATGATTTTGGAAGTGGACGGCAAAACGCGAGAATTTAGTGATTGGCAGGGAGAAGGCGGGTCTTACAAACCCGAAGTGCACGAGTTGGATCTGAATGGAGACGGCCAGAAAGAAATTATCGTTTTGTACACAGAAGGTCATGGAACAGGTATTTATTTGGGACAAGCACGTATCATTAATCCGGTAACGCTGGAAGAGATGAAGATGCAATCTCTGGATGAGATTGCGAAACAACATGTGAAGTCAAAAGTTACGGTTAGATCAGACCGTGTGGATGTTGATGTCGCCGTTGATGGCGTTCAAGCAGAACCTTTACGGATCGAGGAAGATACGAGTGGCGGCGTATATAACGAAGAGTTGGGGTTCGGTGGAGTTACCTATTACAGTGTAGAGGATGGCCAGCTTGTCGTATCAGCAGCAGGATCTTACGGTGCGGCTTTGTATGTGGGTGATCTGACATTTGCTTATGAGTATCAAGATGGCGAGTGGAAGGCCGTAGATTTGAAGTACAGCATGGAAGTGTATGAAGAAGAATATTATGAATCTTTTGATTGATATCATCCTGTTGATATCATAGTGCAGTGGGAATTAAAAGTTCTCGATTGTGGAGTTAAGTGAACAACTGACAAGAATATCTTCCTTTCTCCGTATACGGACAATGGGAAACAGGGCGAGGCTGAAAAAAAATGGGGACATACAGCCTCGTTTTGTGCTGCCCTGAAATAGGCAATGTGTACTAAAAATGCAGTAAACAATTGACATTATCACTTTAGTCGTTTAAATGTATAAAGGACAAATCATTTTAACATTCAGGAGGGATTTTGATGAAGAAAAAAGTTGTACTGGGTTTGATGGTAGGCACATTAACAATTGGGATCGGAACAGGTGCACTCGCAGCAACAGGACTGGAACAGATTAAAGCCTATCTGAACAGCAAGATTACGCTAAAAATGAATGGTGCCACGGTGACAGCCAAAGATGCCAATGGTAAAACAGTGTTGCCTATCACTTACAACGGAACGACTTATTTGCCTGTGCGTGCTGTGGGATCTTTGCTTGGGACAGAGATCACTTATGACAGTGCAACTTCATCCGTCCTGATTGGCGGAACGAATGGATCTGCGCCCGTAACCAACGGAAAAGTAACGCTGAGTGCACTTGGAACATCCGTACTGGGATCTACCGCTTGGCACACCAAAGATCCTAAGGATACCACATATAAAGGCAAGGATTACAAGGATGTTTATCTGCATAATGATCCTACGAAACAGGGGGATGATATCCAGATTAATACGGGTAACAAGTATTCTTCTCTGCACTTGGAACTTGCCGCGCTGAAAGGAAATCAGGAGATTCATATCTATGATCAGGATCTCGCGACACTCAAAAAGTTCAATATCACTCCAGAAAGCGGTATGATGAGTCTAGATGTGGATGTTAAAGGTACAGACGCTGTCTATGTAGAGATTGTATCTGAAGATCCGGGTTCGGCTCTGTTTGTACCGCTCACAACATCGTATCTGACGAAGTAAAACACAATCTGCAAGTTTGCGACCTTACAGAAGGGGCAAGGCAAGCATAAACATAAAAAAACGATGATTCACTAGGCGATTCCTGAACCGTATCCGGTATTCAGAGTTGCCTGGTGAACATCGTTTTTATTTTCTTTTTGTTACGAATATTAACGAATGACGGTATCCAGTGGTTTGAGATTGGCTTCAATCTCGGCGCGGCGACCTTCAAGGAATGGAGGCAAAGCAAGCGATTCTCCCAGATGCTCCAATTCTTCGTCTGTATCAAATCCCGGACCATCGGTTGCAAGTTCGAACAGAATACCGTTTGCTTCACGGAAATAGAGGGAGCGGAAGTAGAAGCGATCTACAAAACCGGAGTTAGGGAATTGGAAGTTACGAACCCGTTCCACCCATTGTTTGAGTTCTTCCTCGTTATCCACACGGAACGCAACATGGTGTACGCTACCACGTCCAGGACGCTCTTGGGCAAGGTCATTCCGTTCCTCAACATGCACCTCGGAGCCGCTGCCACCTTCACCGGATTCAAAAACGAGTACATCAGGCTGACCTGGAGTAAAGGCAGGGTAACTTCCTTTAGCTCTGAAACCGAGCAGTTCGGTAAGAACCGGAGCGGTAAGGGAAGCATCTTTTACCGTAAGATGGATAGGGCCAAGACCTACAATGCCATACTCGGCAGGCACAGGGCTCTGATCCCATGGTTTACCACCAGCGACACCTGTATTATTTTCATCCGAGACCAGAATCAGACGTTGTCCTTCAAAGTCTGTGAACGAAAGCGTGGCACGACCACCCCGTTCAACAATCTCTCCATGTGTGACTTCGAATTCGTCAAAACGTTGCTGCCAATAAGTAAGTGCCGCATCACTTGGAACGCGCAGTGACGTTCCGGATATGCTGTTCACCCCTTCACGAGTCTGTCCGGCCATCGGAATCTCGAAGAAGGTAAGTTCGGTACCTGGATTACCTTTCTCATCGCCATAGAAGAGATGGTAGACGGACACGTCGTCCTGGTTGACTGTTTTTTTAATGAGGCGCAGACCCATGATGTTAGTGTAGAAACGATAGTTCTGATCGGCATGTGCTGTTAGAGCGGATACGTGGTGAAGTCCTTTGATTTGCATAATAATTCCTCCTAGATGAAATGGGATAGTGTAAATGTTCAGTTGAACGTTTGTTAAGTACGGTATATTTTATTTCGATTAAGAAAGTTACTAACTTTTCGTTTGTTTTGGTTCTGAATTTATCTTAACATAAAGATATTTAAATTACAATGCTTATTTAGAATTCCAACTGGACAGTACTTTCATTCAATGGCAAAATGAAAAAGTTAACATTAAAGAGAGATAATGTTGGTGAGATTCTTGTAAAGGAGAGAAGAGATGCATGGCGTATCCACCATGGCTGGACCCTTATGATGCAGAGCCGTTTATCCTGTTCTCCACTTCACATATCGTTTCAATTAGCGTAATTACAGCATTGATTGTACTGATGTTTTTGCTTCGACATCATCTTCGATCATGGTCAGAGAGGGCACGCCGCATACTGCGAATTGTTCTGGCTTGTATCATGTTTGCCTGTGAAATCGTGCTGCAACTCTGGTATGTGTATGGAGGGATATGGAGCCTGCAGACGTCACTGCCACTCGAACTATGCAGTCTGTCTCTACTATTATCGGCGTTGTTACTACTGACACGCAGTCGACTGTTGCATTCTGCACTGCTGTTTGCAGGCATTGCTGGAGCTCTTATGGCGATCCTGACTCCTAATCTGGGTTATGGTTATGCACATTTTCGATTCATTCAATTTTTCGTTGCTCATGCCTGTATCATTCTGGCTTTACTCTACATGACCTGGGTAGAACAGCTGCGACCTAGCTGGAGATCTGTAGCAGGTTCGATGATATTTGTGAATGTGGCAGCACTAATCGTATACATTGTAGATGTCATGCTTGACGCGAATTACATGTTTTTGAGACATAAACCGAGTACACCCTCGGTGCTTGATATGTTAGGTCCGTATCCCATGTACATTCTTGGGGAAGAGATACTTGCGCTAGTTTTGTTCTCGCTAATGTACATTTTTCTCTTTGCCATTCCAGATCGGTTGAAGCATCGTGTGAAAAAAGGTAAAAGCTCCGCGGTATAGGGATAATTCTTGTAGTTGCGTCTGCGCCGCATTATAAACTCTTTATAAATAAAACATCCCGCAGCAATCTGACCGGATCAGATCGCTTGCGGGATGTTTGGGCGTTGTCCCTGAATGGGGCCAACTTATATTATATTTTTATCCACGGAGCAGAGATTCCGCACCATCCACATAGATTCGTGTACCTGTAACATGAGAGGCTTCATCGGAAGCGAGGAACAGAACGAGGTTCGCCACTTGCTTCGACGTTCCAGGTTCGCCCTTGAGCGGATGTTCGTGACCCTCAGGGAATTCAACAGGAATCTGTACATCTTTCAGATCATCCGACGGGTAGGTGTTATCATCAATGTTGGTATCGATGGCTCCTGGGCAGACGGCGTTTACGCGAATCTTATAACGAGCCAGCTCCAGTGCAGCCATCTTGGTAAATGCAGTTTGTCCCGCTTTGCTGGAAGCGTATGCAGAGAAACCGATCCCTGAGAAGACCCGGTTACCGTTGATGGAACTAGTGATAATGATGCTGCCGCCATGTTCTTTCAGATGAGGAATAGCATATTTGACGGTTGCGAAGGTTCCGCGCATATTGATCTCCATCGTCTGGTCCCAGTCCTCAATTTCCATCGTTTCAATCGGGGCCATCGTTCCGTTAATGCCGGCATTCGCAAATATGATATCCAGTTTACCCGCTTCAGCCGCAGCCTGATTGATTGCCTTCTGCACATTATCCGGTTTGGAGATATCACATTCGATCACATACGCTTCTCCGCCAGCCTTTTCAATCGTCTGTTTTGTTTCCTCCGCATTTTCGGGTGTTCGATCCAGCATGTACACTTTGGCTCCATGCTCGGCGAAACGAATAGCGGTAGCTTGACCAATACCGGATCCACCTCCGGTTACAATCGCGACTTTGCCTTCCAAACGTTGTTCTGTCATCTCTGATCCCTCCATGAGTTAGATTATCGTTGTACGCTCTACTTCTAACATACCCGGCTCAAGATGCGTGAATCATATGTGTATATATCAAAAAGAACAGGACCGCAATGCGGCCCTGTTCTTTGAACAGATCATCTTCATGATCTGTCTGCTGTAATATTATTTTGGCATGTGTGATAGGAGACACCCCTAGGTCATGCCCTGGCTTACTTATGTTTCTTCCAGTCCATTGCACTGTTATTGAGCAAATATTCGAAATCGTTATCCCGGCGCTTCTGCTCCGCTTGGCGAGCTTCTTCTGCCTGCTGACGTTCCTGCTCTTTAAGAGCCGCTTCTGCAGCCTTGGCTTCATCCGCCTGAGCTTTCAGCTTCTCCAGCACATCACTGCTAAGCAGATCCTTCAGTGTTGTGGGTTTATCCTGTGCTACTGCTGCTTTGGGAGCAGGAGTGCGTTTTTTGGATTTTGCCATAGGAAAATCTCCTTTCCAAACATGAATCAGGTTCCATTTATCGTACAGTAGTCATAGTATATCAGGTTCCCGTAAAGCATTCCATGAATCTGCGGAACAAAAGCAGGAAAACGAGGGTTGCGTGACGAATGAAAACGGGTATAAAATCATATACTATTACCGATACTGCGACTATTCCCTGGAGAAAGGAGTCGTTGTTCGTGGAAGTAAACCGTGGTTTACTGAAAGGGCTTGCATGGGGCGTTGCCTTTAGCTGCCCGTTATGGATTGCGATTATCGGCTGGTTACGTTTGATGGGATGGATGTATTGAGGATGATGCCGGAAGAGGTCATTTTTTATAAAGTCATATATGTAACCGTTATCATTAAAATCAATAAATAAAGCTCTGCCTTGCGAGATACGCGCAGGACAGAGCTTTTGTTTGTTTAGAGTTCCTTACAAGTCATAACCGTGTGATTATCATCCATTTGGCAAGGAAGTTCATTAAGGTATTTTTACCGGCTCTGGATATTCCAGACCGTGGGTGTCTACCGTAACTTTTTTCATAACTTGATCGGAAACCGGTTTGTCACCTTCACCTATTTCCTGAGCAGCAATACCATCAACAACTTCCATACCTTCTGTTACCTTACCGAAGGTAGCGTATGAGTTATCCAGGTAATCCGCGTCAGCTAACATGATGAAGAACTGGGAGCCTGCTGAATCAAGATTATCCGATTTACGTGCCATCGAAATGATTCCCCGAGTATGATTTAGGTGATTCTTGTGGCCATTGGATGTAAATTCCCCTTTGATCGTATAACCTGGGCCGCCTGAACCGTTGCCATCGGGATCACCACCCTGAATCATGAAGCCCGGAATGACCCGGTGAAAGATCAGGCCGTCATAGAACCCTTTATTCGCAAGGGAGATGAAATTATACACCGTGTTGGGCGCAATCTCGGGATAGAGCTCAATAACGATCTTTTGACCATCCTGCATCTCAATGGTAGCCACCGGGTTTGGACCTTCAGGTGCGGCCGGGACCGGCGCTTGCTCGGCACTGGTTGCAGGGCGTCCGCAACCACTAATGACGATAAGCAGCATCGCAAGAACGAGCGATACTGCGGTTGTTTTTTTCCACCGTAAAGACATGAAAACGTTCCTCCTTGCATCTCTGCATTATATATTTTCTCCAAATCATATTTGGATATTTACCCAACTATCATACCGTTTTTGTGGACAGGATGGCAATGTAATACATGTGTTTGTGGTGAACAAGGGATGGTCTTCGTGGAATGATGGGTGTAAAATAAGGAAAATGCTTCCGCATCGTGACGTACGGGTCTGTTCCGTCCGCTCCAATACACGGCAGTCCCGGCGTCAGTAACGGAAAGGGCGTGCGGGTATATGAACTTCTCGTGGAAGCGCAATCTGGTCATATTGTGGATTGGTGTATTTTTTTGCAGCACCGCCTATTCGATCTCGATTCCATTTCTGCCTCTGTTTCTAAGTGCTGACTTGGGGGTTCGTGATCACCTGGAGTTATGGTCAGGACTGGCATTTGGCATTACGTTTCTTGCGAGTGCACTCGTGTCTCCGTTCTGGGGATCACTGGCTGACAAATACGGACGCAAGCCCATGCTGATCCGGTCGGGATACAGCCTTGCCGTCTTGTATTTAATCAATTATTTCGTGCAGGACCCGTATTCTCTGATTGTTGTTCGATTGTTTCAGGGTCTGCTTGCAGGGTTTGTTCCAGCAGCGATTGCTCTGGTAGGCACAAATACACCTGAAGAGAAGACTGGTTATGCACTTGGTATTATGTCCACTGCAGGAGCCACTGGTGGTATTATCGGACCGTTAATTGGTGGCGTGGTGAGTCATTATTATGGCAACCGGAATGCATTTTTGTTTTCGGCTATTGTTGTGTTAGTCTCAGCAATCATCGCAACCTTTTGGGTAAAAGAAGAGAACTTCAACCGGAACAAAGCTCGTTCCCACGTCATGGATGACATTCGTGAAGCGAGAGCGAATCGTTTGTTTATGACGGTGCTTGGCATGATGGGCATATGTACATTCTCCGTCATGATTCTGGAGCCACTATTGACGGTCTATGTGATGGAAATGGGCGTTCAGCCGGATCGTGCCTCACTCAGCTCGGGTATTATTTTCTCAGCGGTGGGGGTAGCAACAGTTATTATGGCGCCGCGGTGGGGCAAGATTGGTTCAAGGATTGGATACGGTAAAGTGTTGATCATTGGACTTGTTGGTGGGGCTGTAGGGAATCTTCTGCAGTTCTTTACAACAGGTTATATCGCATTCGGCATTTTACGATTTGTGTATGGTTTATTCTTTGCCGCTGTATTTCCGGCAATTAACGCCATGATTGTGCAGGCTACCGCATCAAGTTTCCGGGGCAGGGCTTTTAGTCTGAATCAATCCGCTGCCCAGATCGGGACGATGGCGGGACCGATTATTGGTGGTGTACTTGGGGGCTGGCTGCCGATACGCTGGATATTTATTATTAATGGAGTGGCATTGATCATCACTGCGATTGTAGCGAAGTGGTCAGGATTGGATCACAAACTGCCCGTGGCAAGTAAGGTTTCCGCTAAGCGATGATGCTAAATCACTAAGTGTAAGTGAACTTACAGGTAACAAAAAAGATGACGCTGTGAAATTACAGACGTCATCTTTTTTAAGTCAACTACGGATCTATATAAGTTAGTCATCCGAAGAGGGCTTACGAGAAGCCTTCTCTTTGGGAATGGCATGTTCGACCGCATCACGTTGATCCTCATCCTCAAGTGCTTCGGGGAAGGAGTCCTCAGTGAACAGTCCGAAGTCCGGGTCAATATCCCGTTCGGTCACGAGATTATCCGGTTCATGCACATGCTTTTGGCGATCTTCCTTCATCGTGTATGCACCTCCTCATTCAGGATGTCATAACAGCTGTTAATGTCGTGGTGGAATGTCGTTCTCTGGTTTGGCATCTGCACCAGCACCATTAAGCAGATCGGTACCATGCAGCGCATCCGGATCGGGTGCAGCAGGATCAACCGGACTGTTCGGTTGCAGAAGATCTGCATCAGGTACAGATTCCAGCGGTGTCTCAGCCAAACGTGAATCCAATTCCGGCTCGTCCACAGCAGTTGCGGCTACGGGTGCCAGATCCGAATCTTCCGTAACAATCCGTCTGCCGGAAACTTCATCAAAGGTGTCCATATCGCCTTCCGGGACTTCCGTCTCTGGTGGAATATCGCGGGACCTCTGATAACGGTCATAATAGCGGTCGCTCTCTTCGTTACTAATTGGTTTGTCAGACATGAGTAACACTTCCTTTCATTGTCGGTTGTCCAAAGCTTCTTACTCCGTAGTTACCCAAAGCGCTAGTGTTGTAATCTTGCACAGGTTATTATCTCCGGGTGTTCACTACGATATGAATGCCTTAGAATTTGGGGAATACATATTTAACCAAGAAGTATAAGAATCCGAAAAAGATAATGATATATGCGGCATATTTAATAAATGTGGAAGCGACCATACTTGAATCCGATTTATGCTGAACATCCTTATGTTCTACCTCAACCGTACGATGGGGCTCATTCATTGTAATCATCTCCTTAGCGTGTTTGTTTGCTTTGAGAAACCATTACACCCGGAGCAAAGGATTGAATCGCAGCCACCGTTTTTACAGCTTTTCCTGTTTTGCCTATGTTATGATGAAGCTTGAATATGTAAGGGAGGGATTCATGTGGACTGGTATACACTGGGGAATATGATCACACGCATCCGTATCGGGCAAAAGGCGTCCACACCCGGGTTCTCCCGTACCGTCATCCGTCGTCCGGATGGTTTGTTTTGGGTAGGCGGTATATGGTCCGGGCAAGTTGTCCAGTTACGGGATTTCCTTTTTTCCGACATATGGACCATATATGATGATGAGGAGACAGAGCAGTGGCTTGAATTTCGCAGTCAAGTTGAACAGAAAGAACGGGAAATGATAGTGAACCAGTTCGAAGACCTGCGTGATTAATCGAATAACTTTAACAATAAAATGGAAATAAGACTATAAATCGACTTAAATGTGAAATTTCATTTTATCTCAAGAAGGTGACGTGACAAACGGTGGCGAATGATAAATGAGAGAATCTAAGATAGGGAAAATTAGAACTTTGAGGTGCTGTGAATGAAAAATGTGCCCAAAGCTATCGTCATCTTATGGATGAGTGTATTGATTATTCTAGGCATGCCACATGGGATAGTCTTTGCAACTACAGGAGTGGTTCAGCAACCTGTATCCATTACAGGATGGGAAGTAAAATGGGGGAACGTTGACGATCAAGGATTCATCAGTGAGGTTAAGGGAGCAGACGAAATATGGGAAAAGCAGGGCAGCGATAAGTTAGAGTATAGCAATACGGATCGATCGAATTCTTTATGGACTCGCCTGACCATCCCTGAGTTGAGTGAGGAAAGTTCAGCCATTCGATTTGAGAACATTAAAGGCAATCATATTGTTGTTTATCTGGAAGACCGCAAGGTCTACGAGAACTATCATTACAATTATGATAATAATGCTGTGTTGCTGCCCTTATCCAGCGAAAATTCAGGTGACACGCTCTATGTATGGTCGCAAAATGAAAAAGGCCGTCTGGGGATACAAGGTACTGTTCAGGTTGGACCTTATGCCGCGTTACAGGAGAAATATATTCATAACGGACTTATTGATGTAATTTTGGGCGCGACCTTTGTTTTCACAGCGATTACGATGCTGAGTTGTACATTCTTCCTTGGCAAATTCCATAAGGGATTATGGATCTCGCTATGCATCGTGATGGGTTCCATCGGCACGATGATCATCACGTACTCGCAATTTTTGTATACGTTCTATCAGGTATATGGTGACCTGTATTCCGTAGTCTTTGATCTGGCGATGCTGCTGGGTATGCCAGCGCTATGTTATTTTTTTGAACAGATTATCGGGCCTGGACTGCATGGAATCTTCACCAAACTGCGAAAAATACTATTCATATATTCAGTTATCGCTGTGTTCTCTCTATTTATCTATGTTACTTCAGGTGGGCAATGGGAGATCCTCTACAATCTGCTCGTACAGCGTGTGGTTGGCATTGTGCTGGTCATTCTGCTGACGATCCTGTTGGTTGGTACCATCGCCAAAGCGCTGCAACGAAATCGGGAAGCTATGTTGCTTGCGACAGGATTTGGTACATTTGCCTTGATCAGTGTGGCTGAACTGTTGTGGTATTATCAGCGGAGTGGAACGTATCATCTGTTATGGTGGAAATGGTCCATGGTTGCATTTGTGATCTCGTTGATTGCCATTCTCGGAAGTCGTTTTGCCGAAAAACATACAAAAGTTCTAGAGTATTCCAAGGAACTGGAGCTGTTCAACAATGAGTTGCAGCGATCCGAAAAAATGGAGATTATTAGTGAATTGGCCGCTTCCGTTGCCCATGAAGTACGTAATCCACTTCAGGTGACAAGAGGGTTCTTGCAACTTATGACGGAACAGGAAGACAACAAAAATAAGGGGTATGTGCGAATTGCACTGGAAGAACTTGATCGGGCTTCGGGCATCATAACGGATTTTCTTACCTTTGCCAAACCTGAGTTTGATCATATTATCTCGCTCAATATCTCGGATGAGTTCAATCATATTGAAGGCATTCTTGTACCGATGGCTAATCTGGAAGGTGGTAAAATCACCACTGACATTCCGCCGGATCTATATATTCGAGGCAATTCCTCGAAGTTTAAGCAGGCTTTTATCAATATTATTAAGAACAGTATTGAAGCTCTGCAGGGACAAGGTCAGATTGATATCTGGGCGTATAAGCAGGATGGAATGATTAAGGTGCATGTCAGGGATAACGGAGAAGGAATGGACGAGGAAGCACTCTCCCGGTTAGGTGAGCCTTATTTCTCCAATAAAATCAAAGGCACAGGCCTCGGCATGATGGTGACATTCCGTATTGTTGAAGCGATGCAAGGACAGATCAGCTTTACAAGCACCAAAGGGGTAGGAACAGAAGCGGTTGTATCTTTTGTCGAGTTCGTCGATTGACGAACTCACAGAAGGATACAGCGGCTTTTTTTGTTCCTACCCCTAATTTCTTACACTACAAGATTAGCTCACCCGAATTAACTTCTCCAAGGTCCGCAATTCACATCATAATTTACTTTGGAAGGATTGGGAGGTATGACAAGCACATAGTCATTCTGCTGCTCCTCAACAGTACGTACCTGAATGTGCTCCGGAATTACGATGCCGAACGCTTCACGAAGCGCCTGCTTCGGATTGGAGTGCAATTGTTGTCTGAAGTGCTCGTCAGTCCAAGCCTTTTCAATAATATCCTCATGCAACGTTTTCTCTGATACCATCATCGTCAACATTCCCTTCATATTTAAAATTAAACTGAATCAGCTTAGTTCTTATGCTCAGAATCCCAACTGTTGCTCGCTAATCCAGTGATGAAACCCACCTTGGAGGAGCTGTTTCTTCCGTTGTGTAATGTCCTGAACAGCTTGTACTAAAGTGCTGCATAAATAAGAATCAAACGCCTCAAGATGCGATATTCCTAAGTTAGACGATGTTAGTGTACGATTATAGTGATAAGCAATGTCTACGTAAGAGTTCATGAGTTGTGTATTGTATACATTGTCATGTATACGTTCGCTTAGAGGTTGAACTGGATAGTTGTGATTCAGTGCTGCGGATATGTGGGAGAGGTAGCTGTTGTAGTTTCCATGCACAGCATCTTGTTGCGTGTCTGTGAAGTCATCGGTCATCTGAAGTGTCATGAGTGTGATGTTGATGGCAGAACACACCGGGATGATCCGGTCGGACTGATTCAACAGAAGCAGTGCACCAGTAGCTCCAATGAGGAGAGGGGCAGCCTTTTGCGCAATCAACAAGGGATTCTGTTGGAAATAATCAATGGAATGCTCACCCGTAACACTCACGGCCCAATCCACTACATATTGTCTGAAATAGACCCAGAACGTGGAGGAAGGATTGAATAATACCGAGTAAGATTGAAGTGCATCCATGTAATATAGATTACCCAGGGATAACTTCAATGTGGCATTCTCCGGTTGTTCATCCATCACGTCGTCCTGATTCAGAAAATATAACATATGGATGAGACAGGCTGTACTTAATTGGTGTGCTTTCTCTGGGGGCAGTTTATCTGAGTGTTGCATCCAAAGTGGAGTGATGTACCCGATGTAGCTGTGTCCCGAATCTCGTAACAGCGGATTAACCGAACGAAGCTGCTCTAATGCATGTCCTGACAAGGGTTCGGGATATTCCCGTACGAGTTGTTCCGCTGAAGCAAACACGACCTCCAGATCGGATCTAAACGGATCTAACCAATCTTTCCGCATTATTACATATCGTCCTTCCTGCGATAAGGTGACTAAGGACTGTTCAACTAGATCATGAAGTTACATTTAGTATAGCGGAAATAAACTGAAAAAAATAGGATTTTTTGTGATCAATTGTGAGAAAAATGATGACTTTTTGTATTTTATGGCATAAAAAAGTGGATTTTAGGCCCAAACTAGGAAGGCACAGGATTTCGACATCGGAAAGGCGGTAGAAAAATGAATTTGAAGTGGAAAACATGGATGGCAGCCGGATTGGCAGCCGTAGTTATAACAGCAGCAACAGGACATGTGGCATTTGCTGATCCAGCCGTTCGTGCTGAGCAACATGACGATGCGTCAAAAGCTTCTTCCTCCGGCAAACCAGCGAAGCCATGCATGCAGGCAGGACACGGTCTGTTCATGATTGGTGAGACGGCAGACTTGCTTGGGATTGGACTTCGGGATCTGAAAGAACAGATGGAACTTGGCAAGACGTTGTCCCAGATTGCGAAAGAGCGTAAGGGACTTAGTGAGGAGCAGTTATTGCAGAAGTTGAAGCCTACACTGGCACAGCGTTTGGATCAAGCTGTGGAAGAAGGTTGTCTCACCAAGGAACAAGCTGCAGCCACGAAGGCAGACATGGATACCAAGTTGAAAAAGGTCATTAATACACCGCTGCGTGATTTGCGGCGTGAATTTGCCCACCATGGCAAACGTTCCATGGTAGATAAGGGCGAAATTGCCCGGTTTATTGGAGTGACCCCTGCTCAACTGCACGAGCAGCTTCAGGGAGGGAAATCCCTGGCTGAGATTGCTCAGGCAAAAGGCATTAGCGAAACGCAGCTGGTGGACAAGCTGAAGGAACAATTAACGGGTGATTTGAAGATATTTGTGAATCAGAAGGGCAACGTGCATCCAGCCCCGGGTCCCCAGGAACCTGTTCCTGGACGATCAACTTCGAGCGAAGTAAATTAAAGAAGAGCGTCTCCGTGAGGGGACGCTCTTCTTTATTCTAAAACGGCTCACTCGTTCCCGGATTGCGAGTTGAGCCGGGTGACGGAGTTCGCTCAGGTGAATTTCTTTTGTCCACAGCAGCTGATGGATTGGGAGTTAAACGTGGTTTGCGCATTAACCCTACGGTGAAACGTGAGCCAGGAAGCTTGGACAGCGCCCAACTGATTGCAAGAGCAATACCAACGGTTACAAGGAACGATAGCAACGTTACAGGCAGATGCCATCCACTGAGTTGAAGCGGTCTGGTGACATAAGCGATCGCGTAGATCACCAGTGCATGAACCAGATATCCACCAAATGAATAGCGGCCAATCCAGGCTAAGAGGCGCTGAAACCGTGTATCTTTGCCCCGCATTAGTACAAGGAAACCGTAGAACATGAGCATCTGAGCCATAATGATCAGGAATGTGGTTGGTTTCAGATAGGTGGAGATATTCAGATTCACAACATCCCCGGACCCACGCAGCACATCGTAACCAAGCCATATATACATCCCTATAAACAGACAGATCGTCCATGGCAGGATCTTTGTGGTCCAACTCCTCCAGCTATCCACTGACCAGGCACATACGGCACCCAGTAAAAAGTAGAACCAGTACATCACCCATGAATAGGAGCGATATTGCAGTAACGTTGACCAAGGCTCAGACATGGATTCTGTCCAGCCCCCCATATTATAGTAGGACCATTGCATAAGCAGGGCATATAGTACTGCTGCAAAGAGAATTAGTCCGATAATGACTTGCATGGGCGTGAAACGTGAGGTGTTCTGGATACGTCTCTGAATGGCTTTTGCTCCTGTCCAGAACAGGGGGAACAGAATATAGAATTGAAACACCATAATGACAAACCAGAGATGATATCCCGTCTGTGGTATAAACAGTTCACGAATCAGACTGCGAAAATCCGGTATGCCTGCAAGCCAGAACGCGGGGATGAAGATACGGACAGAAAGCCAGTAGATCAGTGTCCATACGACAAACGGCATATAGATATCGCCAAATCGCTTTCGAATGAAGCGAGGATAGTCCGGTTTGGTGTTACGATGATGGTAAAACAACATTACACCCGATAAAAATACAAACGTTGGCGTACCAAATCGGGTCAGATGATAAATCATGGTCAACATAATGGAATCCGGTTGTTCAATATCAGCGCGATAGATATACTCAGCGATACTATGCTGCATGACGATTGCCAGAAAGGCAATGCCCCGCAGTTCGGTCCATTCCGTTATTCGCGGTTTTTTCACATTGTAATCCTCCCTCCAGGAACCTGAGTTCATCATATAAGGGTACCTGTTAAACATTAAGGCTGCATTAAATGGAGAAAATAGGTACTAAGAAAGACGGCTTTGGCCGTCTTTTCTATTGATATATCTCATGCTTGTTTTAGTTCTGTTCCTCTGATGATAGAGTCTCTGAGGACGCGGCATCTTCTTCAAACAGTTTCTGAATGTAGGACTGGAGTTTGGTCACATCAACACCCAGTACCTGAGCTGAGCCGACCAGTTCATTGGTGAGTAGTTTGTTCGGTGGAATCTGCTGCTGATCGATATCGTTCGCATGGATATCGAAGCCAAGTGATGCGAGTTTTAACATCTGGGTTGGACTAAGGTCTGTCTCGATATAGGGAGCGATGGCTTCCAGGATATCCGGGATTTTGAAAAGCGACGTAGTACTCTGCATTTTCTTGGCCAGTTCGGTCATGAAGATCCGCTGCCGTTCGGTACGGGTGAAATCCGAGGTGGCATCATGCCGGAACCGAACATATTGAAGGGCGGTCTTGCCGTCCATATGTTGCAATCCTTTTTTTAAGTCAATGTCGTACATATGTTTATCTGCTTTACTGGTGTAATACATGTCTTTCTCCACATCGATCTCAATACCGCCTACCGCATCAACGAGTGCCATGAAACCTGTAAAGTCTGTGTAGACATAATGCTGAATGGGAATACCGAGCAGATCACTGACGGTTTGTTTGGTCAGCTCCGCACCCCCGTAGGAAAAGGCTGCATTAAGTCTGCTTTTGCCATGCCCGGGAATGGCGACATAGGTATCACGCAGTACGGAGAATAGATGGGCTTTCTTGGTGACCGGATCAATGGAAGCGACCATGACCGAGTCCGAGCGTCCTGCATCGTCGCCTCTTGAGTCTCCACCAAGGAGCAGAATGTTCACCCGTTCCTGGCCCTCCCATCTGGGAATCGTTGTCGTTGGTGTGTCTGAATCGCTGTCTGTTCCGGAAGAGGACGAGTTGGATGAAGTCCCGGAAGCCGTGGAGATGCTATTGGCAAAATGAACAATCGAATATCCGTAATATACAACGACACCTGTAATCGCAAGTGCCAGGGTCAGGGCTGTACCCCATAACCATTTTTTAAGCATAATCTTCACCTTTCTATGATTGAACTGATATGTAACCCAAACTAGTTTAACAAAAAGAAAGCAAAAAGTCCTCTTTGATTTCGTAACTTCGGTCAATGTGAGGAATGTTTGACAAATAGTTAGTGTATATTTAATATGTAAAAAAATAATCTTGCTTTGTGTAATGGGGGTATTAAAAGCCAGTTATGAATCAATCACTATTTAATTGGATTAATCAGTTTGCAGACCAAATACCGTTTCTGGACTGGTTTATGATCACATCATCCGAGTATGCGGTTTGGGTCATGATTGCACTGCTTGTTATCGTATGGTTTCTCGGCGATCCATCGAAACAACGAATTGTTTTCTATGCCTGTGTGGCTTCCATTGTAGCGCTAGTTCTGGCCAAATGGGGGATATCACCAGCGGTCGGTCATCCAAGACCTTTTGTGGAAGGGACTGTGCATCAGCTGGTTGCCCATGTACCTGATCCTTCTTTTCCAAGTAAACATGCTTCCTTTGTATTTGCTCTATCGGCTGCTTCATTCTTTATTGGACGTCGCTTCGGGTCATGGATGATGTTACTCGCTGTGTTGACAGGGGTGTCTCGTGTATATGTTGGTGTACATTATCCAGGAGATATTCTGGGAGGATTCATTCTCGGAAGTCTGCTTAGTGTGGTTCTGATTACAACCCGCAATTATACCAAGCCGATTCCCGACTTCTTCATTAACATACACCGACGTGTTTTTCGTTAGCTTTTGAAAGCAATGTCTAGTGAAGTTTTGGTAGTTTAGTTTATTGAAAGAAGTCTCTTATCTCTGGTTCTGCCAAAGATGGGAGACTTTTTTTGTGTTATGTTCGAAGTTACATGAAATTTACAGAAATTGAATTCTAACATCTACAATTCACGACGATCGGTGACGATATATTATAAATATGTATTATTTTGAGGAGTGGGACACATGGAAGACACGCGGGGGAATAAGTTGGGGATATTGAAGTTAACGATTCGAGGCAAGTTACTGACTGGTTTTCTCATAGTCGTGGCTCTGTTGATTGTTGTAAGCGTTTATGCGTTAATACAGATCCATAATATGTCTGGTAAAGCCAATGATGTGGACCAGACCTGGATGCCGAGTGTAAGCCTGTTGGGTATGATGAATGGTGATGTTTCGGATGTAGAGCGGTTAGCGCTGGCCATTATCGTTGAACAGGACGAAGAAGAAAACGTCAAGGTGAATGAAGCGTTAAAGTTGCTCCTCACGAAGATTGAAGATGAGCGTAAACAGCTGCTAACGTTCATTGAGAGCAATGATGAAGCGATGAAGCTCTACAATGATTTCAGTACGAATTATGATGCTTATGTGGAGAAAATGCCTGCATTCATAGAATTCGGTATTGCAAATAACTATGAAGAAGCAAGTAGACTGCACACTGAAGCCTATCCATTGTGGTATACAGCTAACGACACGATTGCCAAGCTGATCGAATCTGGGAATAAAGGATCGGATGCAGCAACGAATGATTCTGTCGAGTTGGCTGAGAATACATTTAATGTGATTTTGGCAGTGACGATTTTTGCATTCCTGATCGCCGTGTTCATTGCATTCTTCATTGCAAGCATCATTTCACGTCCAATCAAAAAGATGAATGAAGCGGCCATGGCTATTGCCAATGGTGATCTGACGGGTGAGACGATTGTGCTCAAGAACAAAGACGAATTGGGAACGCTCGCGGCTTCCTTCAATACCATGAGTGGTAATTTGCGCTCCATGATTGAATCGGTATCGATGACTTCCGAACAGGTAGCGGCTTCATCGGAAGAGCTTCTTGCAAGTGCAGAGCAAAATACTCAAGCCTCGGAACAGATTTCCGAAACGGTTGAGGAACTGGCCGTGGGCACGTCAGATCAAGTTGATATTGTGAAGCGCTCTTCACAGGCGATGAATGAGATGGCTCTCGGATCAGAGCAGATTGCCGAGCTTGCTCAGAGTGTATCCGTATCTGCTGTAGATGCGGCGAATCAATCTTCCGAAGGAAATATGATTATTCAGCAAGCGGTTGAACAGATGGGTTCTGTTCGAAATTCCATTGCTTCGCTTACTGAATTGGTTACAGGGCTGGGGGAACGTTCAGCAGAGATTGGAACCATTACCGAGGTAATCAACAACATTGCCCGGCAGACCAATCTGCTTGCACTGAATGCAGCCATTGAAGCCGCACGAGCAGGAGAGCACGGACGTGGTTTCGCCGTAGTTGCGGGAGAAGTGCGTAAGTTGGCTGAGGAATCTTCTACATCTGCGCAAAGAATTACGGATCTCGTTCAATTGATCCAGAAAGATACGGATCATGCTGTTCAGGCAGTGAAAGTGAACAGCAGTGAGACAGAAGCAGGAATCGAGATGGTTACTGCGGCAGGACAAGCGTTCGAGCAGATCTCGGATGCGGTCAACAAAGTAGCGGGTGAAATCCAGGAAGTATCTGCAGGTTCAGAGGAAATGTCGGCGAGTACAACTGAGGTTGTAGGATATGTAAGTCAAATCTCCAACATTGCTGGAGAGGCAGCGGGCGGGGTTCATAATGTATCTGCCGCAACTCAGCAGCAGTTGGCTTCGATGGAAGAGATTGCATCATCCGCGGGTTCATTATCCAAAATGGCCGAAGAACTGCAGGAGCAGATTAACAAGTTCAAAGTGTAACCAATGAGATGTTCTGATACCTAAGGTGTACAGAAACATACTGACAGGATGGTCAGAATGCCATTCGATTTGTACTGTTGATGATAACAAGGGCGAGAAGCTGTTTCTCTAACGCGCATATGCGTTAGAGAAACAGCTTTTTTTGTCACATGACGCAGAGCAGGTCACAACAATGTTATTTCAGAAGTCACCAACGCTTATATAGCTGGTGAAACAAACGGCTATAATGGTAATTAATGGTGGAACTTACACTGAAATACACCATGGGGAGGAGCGATATAAACTTGCAGTCCAGAGTAATGCATACGGAATATTGATGAAGAGGAGATGAATAGTTGAACATGAAGGGGAGCTGGTGGAGACGAGTCGCTATGATCGCGTTATCGGCAGGACTACTGGCAGGGAGTTTATCGATGGGCACAGGAATTCGTAAGGCGGATGCGGCCGCTGGAAATCAGAACTATGCTGAAGCACTGCAAAAGGCCATTTACTTCTATGAGGCACAGCGCTCGGGTCCGTTGCCAGCGAGTAATCGGGTCGAATGGCGTGGTAATTCGGGCATGCAGGATGGAGCTGATGTAGGTGTTGATCTGACCGGAGGATGGTATGATGCCGGAGATCACGTGAAGTTTGGTTTTCCGATGGCTGCTTCCGCAACGATGCTTGCCTGGTCTGTCGTGGAATACAGTGACGGATATGAACAGGCCGGACAACTGGAGGAGATCAAGGATAATATCCGATGGGCGACCGACTATTTTATGAGAGCGCATACGAAACCAAATGAATTATGGGGACAAGTGGGGGCAGGTAATACCGACCATGCCTGGTGGGGACCCGCAGAAGTCATGCAGATGAACCGTCCTTCGTTCAAGATTGATGCTTCATGCCCGGGCAGTGATCTGGCGGCAGAAACGGCTGCAGCGCTGGCAGCGTCATCGATTGTATTTGCAGATGATGATCCGGCATATTCGGCCAGACTGCTTCAACATGCGAAAGAGCTGTACAACTTCGCAGATACATATCGGGGGGAATACACCGATTGTATCACTGATGCTGCAGCGTTTTATAATTCGTGGACAGGATACGAAGACGAGCTGGCATGGGGTGGCGCATGGCTTTATTTAGCCACTAATGATAGCGCTTACTTGTCCAAAGCCATTGCAGCTACGGACCGGTGGTCTTCTAGCGGAGGCTCAGCCAATTGGCCCTATACCTGGACACAAGGTTGGGACAGTAAACATTATGGTGCCCAGATTCTGCTTGCCCGTATTACGTCCAGTTTGAACATGCCGGAGGCGACAAGATTTATTCAGTCCACTGAGCGCAATCTGGATTATTGGACGGTTGGAGTCAATGGGACACGAGTCAAGTATACGCCAGGAGGTCTGGCGTGGCTGGATCAGTGGGGATCGCTCCGATATGCAGCGAATGCATCCTTTATTTCTTTTGTATACTCCGACTGGGTCAGTGATCCTGTGAAAAAGTCAAGATATCAGGATTTTGCTGTCTCACAGATGAATTATATTTTGGGCGATAATCCGCGTCAGAGCAGTTATGTGGTCGGATATGGGCAAAATGCACCTCAACATCCGCATCATCGGACCGCTCACAGTTCATGGCTGAATAACGAAGATATCCCGGCTAACCATCGCCACATTCTGTATGGTGCCATGGTCGGTGGCCCGGATGCATCGGATGGATATACCGATGATATCGGGGATTACGTGAGTAATGAGGTCGCAACCGATTACAATGCTGGTTTTACCGGCGCACTGGCAAAAATGAATTTGCTGTTTGGTCAGAATCATCAGCCCCTGGCGAACTTCCCTGCACCTGAGGTGAAGGGAGATGAGTTCTTTGTGGAGGCTGCGATCAAATCATCAGGTGCCAATTATACGGAAATCAGAGCACAGCTTAATAATCGTTCCGCTTGGCCTGCCCGAATGGGAGATCAACTTTCTTTTAAGTATTTCCTGGATTTGAGTGAAGTGTATGCTGCCGGACGTACGGTATCGGACGTGCAAGTGACAACCTCCTATACGGAGGGGGCGACAGTATCCCAACCAGTTGTGGTGAATGCAGCCCAGCATATCTATGCCATTACGGCGAACTTCGGTAATACCAAGATCTATCCAGGTGGGGAAGGAATTTATCGTAAAGAAGTACAGTTCCGCATTACAGGCCCACAGGGTGCATGGAATGCCAGCAATGATCCTTCGTTCCAGACGCTGACCACAGGCACTCCTGTGAAGAGTATATACCTTCCAGTCTATGATGCAGGGGTGAAGGTGTATGGACAGGAGCCTGGTGTTACACCAGTCACGGTTCCAGGCACACCTGCTGGCGTGCAGGCTGTAGCGGGAAGCAGTCAGGTTAACCTGACCTGGGCCGCTGTATCCGGGGCCGAATCGTATACGGTGAAGCGTTCCGAGGTGAGTGGAGGACCATATACAACTGTTGCAACAGGGGTTAATGGATTGACCTACACAAACACGGGACTGACCAACGGGACGGCTTATTATTATGTAGTGACTGCTGTGAATTCAGCAGGGGAATCATCGGGTTCTGTACAGGTGTCGGCTACCCCGCAAGCAGCTTCGACGGTGCCGGGAGCACTAACTTTAAGTGGGGCAGCTGGTGATGCGCAGTCGGTCCTGACCTGGACAGCAGCCTCGGGCGCTACTAGCTATAAGGTACAACGTTCGGTGGCAGGCGGGACATATGCAGATGTGGCAACCGGATTGTCCGTGTTGACTTACACCGATACAACAGCGCTGAATGGCACCACGTACAATTACCGGATTGCAGCCGTGAATGCGAACGGACAGACACTGTCCAATGTCCTGGCACTAACGCCTTCTGCACCTCCGGTGACGACCGGTACACTCGAAGTGCAGTACCGCAGCGGAGGGTCCGGGAATTCAAGTAATGCGGTGACTCCGCAGTTCAACGTGAAGAATACCGGAACACAGGCGATTGATCTCAGTACCGTGAAGATCCGATATTATTTCACCAAGGATGGTGCGGATCAAATGACCTTCTGGTGTGATTATGCCGAGATGGGCACGGCCAATGTTGAAGGTACATTTGTCGCAGTGAATCCGGCGAAGGGTACCGCAGATACGTATCTGGAGATTAGCTTCAAGTCCGGAGCAGGCAGTTTGGCCGCTGGAGCAGAGACCGGCGTGATTCAAGCACGCTTTTCCAAAAATAACTGGAGTAATTTCGATCAAAGTAATGATTATTCCTATGATGCTTCCAAGACGGCTTTTGCCGTATGGAACAAGGTAACAGGGTATCAGGGAAACACCAAAGTATGGGGCTTGGAGCCGTAACTAGCTCAAGATCATTGGCCGAATAGCAGCATGGGCAGACCAACAGCACTTATATTCAATTTCCACTATTCCAGGGAGGTATATATTAATGTTGAAATCAGCTGCGAAAAAAAGTTTAACAGCCATGCTGGCGGGAACCGTCATGTTGACCGGATACACCGGACTCTGGGCAGGGCCGCAAACAGCACATGCCGCAGATCAGGCCATCGAGATTCAGGCAGACGGCATTAATGAAGCCCGGTTTTTGCAATTATATGATCAGTTGAAAGATCCGGCGAACGGATATTTTTCGCCAGAGGGTCTACCGTATCATTCCATTGAGACCCTGCTGAGTGAGGCTCCGGATTATGGTCATATGACGACGTCAGAGGCATACAGTTACTGGCTGTGGTTGGAAACCATGTACGGTCACTACACGGGAGATTGGTCCCAATTGGAAGCAGCTTGGGACAGTATGGAGAAATACATTATCCCGGTCAACGAAGGTGACGGCAAGGAAGAACAGCCTACGATGAGCTCATACAACCCGAACAGCCCTGCTACGTATGCAGCGGAAAAACCTTTTCCTGATCAATATCCATCGCCACTTAATGGTCAATATGCAGCGGGTAAAGACCCGATTGATGCCGAACTTAAGGCGACCTATGGTAACAATCAGACCTATCTCATGCACTGGCTGGTCGATGTGGATGACTGGTATGGATATGGCAACCTGTTGAATCCATCACATACGGCTACCTATGTGAACACGTTCCAGCGTGGGGAGCAGGAGTCTGTGTGGGAAGCCATTCCGCATCCATCTCAGGATGATAAATCTTTTGGTAAGGCAAACGAAGGCTTCATGAGCTTGTTCACAAAGGAAACTCAGGTACCGTCAGCGCAATGGCGTTATACAAACGCAACGGATGCCGATGCACGTGCAGTACAGGTGCTGTATTGGGCGAAGGAGATGGGATACAACAATCCGGAATACCTGGATAAAGCGAAGAAGATGGGGGACTATCTGCGCTACGGCATGTATGATAAATACTTCCAGAAAATTGGAAGTGCAAAGAGCGGTACACCAACTCCGGGTACAGGCAAGGATTCCAACATGTATCTCATGGCTTGGTATACGTCTTGGGGAGGTGGCTTGGGTCAAGGTGGGGATTGGGCTTGGCGCATTGGAGCGAGCCATACCCATCAGGCTTATCAAAACCCGGTTGCAGCGTATGCTTTGTCTGATCCGGCAGGCGGCTTGATTCCGGAATCAGCAACAGCGAAGGCAGATTGGAATGCTACGCTGAAACGTCAGTTGGAATTCTACACTTGGCTACAATCCCATGAAGGAGCTATCGGCGGGGGAGCAACCAACAGTCTGGATGGTTCATATAAAGCCTATCCGGCAGGCGTAAGTACATTCTATGACATGGCTTATCAGGAGGCACCTGTATATCGTGATCCGGATTCCAACACCTGGTTTGGATTCCAGGCATGGCCGCTGGAACGTGTAGCCGAGATGTACTATATTCTTGCGGAGAGCGGGGACTTGACCTCTGAGAACTTCCAGATGGCCAAGAAGGTAATCACGAAGTGGATCGACTGGAGTAAGGATTAT
The DNA here is from genome assembly GCF_037981725.1 of Paenibacillus sp. FSL H3-0457. Taxonomy (NCBI): domain Bacteria; kingdom Bacillati; phylum Bacillota; class Bacilli; order Caryophanales; family Paenibacillaceae; genus Paenibacillus; species Paenibacillus sp. FSL H3-0457. The sequence goes on from NZ_CP150283.1 coordinate 1,364,870, forward strand.
GTATTTGTAGGTGAGCGTCCGGTGACGGATGCGCAGGGCTATTATCTGAATGCGGCTGGACAGCGCATTTTGGGTGGAACTAATGTTCAGGTAGCGACAACGCCGGCTCCGGGAGAGTTCTGGATTCCGGGTGGTCAGGAATGGCAGGGTCAACCGGACAAATGGAACGGATTCAGTTCGTTTACGGAAAATCCGAATTTCCGTGTAACGACCAAAGATCCAGTGCAGGACACAGGCGTTCTGGGAAGTTACGTTAAAGCTCTGACCTTCTTCGCAGCGGGAACTCAGGCAGAGAACGGCACACTTAGTGCGGAAGGCCAAGAAGCCAAGGATCTGGCTGAGGCTCTGTTGGATACAGCTTGGGATTACAATGATGGTGTGGGGATTGTTACGGAAGAAGAACGTAAAGACTACTTCCGCTTCTTTGCCAAAGAGATCTATATCCCGGCGAACTGGTCTGGAACCTTTGGTCAAGGCAATACGATTCCAGGTACAGCAGGTGTACCTTCCGATCCGGCGAAAGGTGGGAATGGCGTATACATTGGATACTCCGATCTGCGTCCGGCCATCAAGCAAGATCCGGCATGGGCTTACTTGGATAATCTGTACAAAACGTCATATAACACAACCACGAAACAGTGGGAAAATGGTGCACCTACCTTTACGTATCACCGGTTCTGGTCACAGGTGGATATGGCTACAGCGTACGGTGAGTATGATCGTCTCCTCGGAGATTCGGATAGTCCGGAAGTGGAAGTACCCGCTGCTCCTGCTGGCGTAACAGCAACTGGAGGAAGTGAGCAAGTGGTTCTGAATTGGAACGCAGCCGCTGGTGCAGCCTCGTATACCGTGAAACGTGCAGAAGTGAATGGTGGTCCTTATACGTCTGTAGCGACAGGGGTCACAGGATCGACATTCACGGATACAGGCTTGACCAACGGTACAACGTATTATTATGTCATCACTGCGGTGAATGCCGTAGGTGAGTCTGCACCGTCGACACAGGCATCTGCAACACCACTCGCAGGTACCGTTGTGCCGGGCGTATTCAACCTTACTGGAACGGCTGGCAATGCCCAGGCGGTACTGACATGGACCGCATCAACTGGAGCAGCGAGTTATAAGGTACAACGTTCGGTAGGCACCGGGGCATATGCTGATCTGGCAACAGGTTTGACCGCACTGACGTATACCGACGCTACAGCGGTGAATGGTACGGCTTATAATTATAGAGTCGTAGCCATTAATACGAGTGGTCAGACGAATTCAAATGTATTGGTGTTGACCCCATTGGCACCTCCAGTTACAACGGGAACGCTTGAAGTACAATACCGGAATGGTAGTTCAGGGGCTTCGGTCAATGCGATTACTCCGCAGTTCAATGTGAAGAATACAGGTACAACTGCTGTGGACTTGAGCAAAGTGAAGGTCCGGTATTATTTCACCAAGGATAGTGCCGCTGATCTGAGTTTCTGGTGTGATTATGCACAGATTGGCAGTGGTAACGTGGAAGGGCATTTTGTCTCGATAGATCCGGCCAAGGGCACGGCAGATACGTATCTGGAGATTGAATTCAAAGCAGGTGCCGGCAGTTTGGCCGCGGGTGCCGAAACCGGAATCATCCAGGGACGTTTCTCGAAAAACAACTGGACGAATTTTGATCAAACGAATGATTATTCCTTTGATTCCACCCAATCAGCCTTCAGTGCCTGGACAAAAGTGACGGCTTATCAGGATGGCGCCAAGGTATGGGGAATTGAACCTTAAATGAGTTGATCGACCGATTGTAGAGTAATGTTACTCATCATACAGGTTAAGCCGGGGAGAAATCCCTGGCTTTTCTTTTTTATGGAAAAGCAAAAATGAAATACAAAATAATCAAACGGGCACTGCTGATAAATCGATCCGTATTGAGGCTGGAGGCAAAAATGTGAATTCGGGGAACGGTAATCGACAAATGAATCATAGTAATGTTTACCATATTTGATATTTTGAACATTAAAATCTAGGTCATATGGCATATGCTCTGAATGAGAAACGACCTAACTCTTTTATCGCGGTAAAATGAAGTATATCAAATAGTTACAATAATTTAACCTTTCAAAAAGAAGGGATCAGCAGTGAATTTTTCCAGCAGATTATGGACGCACCCTAATACTTAGTGCTCAAGTTCGCCTATATCAATACAGGACTTTTGACTGATGAACGTTATGGATACCCCGTTTACAATGGGGCAAGCCCGGGAGAACCAAGCCAGGTTAAAATTCTGTAACATCAGGGGGAACTCGACATCATGAACTGGAAAAAAACGATTATTACGGCAAGTGTCACAGCAACGATGCTGATGGGAAGTCTGACGACAGGAGCACTAACGGCACAGGTATCGGCAGCTGCTGTTAACAATTCACAAGTAAAAGTAATTTGGGGCGTAAACCTACGCACAACACCTTCTTCTTCTGCGAAGATTGTTCGCTTGGTCGCTAAAGGGGAAACGGTAACGGTGCTTCAGCAATCCGGTTCGGATTGGTATAAGATTAAGGATTCTGCTAACCGGACAGGCTACATATCTTCTTCATCCAAATACACACAAGCGATTAGTGGCGGCACAAGCGGATCGGGTTCGAATAGTGGTATATCGGTGACCGGCAATGCGTCTGTAGAAAAAGTGATTGCAGCGGGAATGAAATATTTGGGAACACCTTATGAGTTCGGAGCCAGTCGTAACAGCACAGCTACTTTTGACTGTTCCAGCTTTGTACGCCAGGCCTTCATTGATGCACTGGGCATCAAGCTTCCAGCGGATTCCCGCAAACAGGGAGACTATGTAAAAGCCAAGGGTACGGTTCAGACGAACTGGAAAAACCTGAAGCGTGGCGATCTGATGTATTTCATGTCGTATAAAGGCAACTCTGCATCATCGTATTCGGGCGTGAATAAATCTAGCGCAACCATTACGCACACAGGGATTTACCTGGGCGACGGCAAGGTATTACATACGTATTCCAACGCTGGCGGTGGTGTAACAACTAGTGATATCTCCGGCAAACACTGGGAGTATCGCTTCCTGTTTGGTGGCAGTGCGCTGTAGGTTGAAACAAGAACCTTCTTAAATAATCCACGCATGTTCATATGCATACAAAACACCTCCCATTCTGCCTTTGACAGGCGAGTGGGAGGTGTTTTGGTGTTATTTATTATTTTGAAGAACTCAATCGTGATAGTACAGTCGGAACAGGATATCCTGATTGTAGTTGCCGAATCCCTCGCCATATAAGGTAAGCCCGCCTACATGCTGAGCATCTTCCTCCACCGAAAGACGAAGAGTCCATTGGTTGCGTTCGACCGGGATATCTGCGAGTGTAATGTCGGATAGATGTTGTCCATCAATAAACGTACCCTCATTGGTAATTCGCAGTACCTTGAGCATGCCGTACTGATTGATACTGTCACTCCACCATTCCGGGGTGAACATGCCACGTCCGTTGCCTGAATCTCCAGGGCTTGTCCATTCCCCTAATCGGATGCCATTCAGCATGAATGTAATATCCGAGGGCCAATTCGGATTCACCGAAGGGGCTTCTGATCCGATCTCAAGGGACAATTCAATCGCATTGATCTGTTGTCCGGATAAAATATAGTTTGGAATTTTGTACTCCACAAACCCACGGCCAAACCACAGAATATGTGCATGCATCCGCTCGGGGTCGAGAAAATAACGAGGGTCATCATACTGTCCGATAACATGATTGGATGTAGCCAGACCACATGTCGGATAGACGTCAAAGTGAGTATAGTGTCCCACAGGGACGGAAACCTCGTGAAGCTTGCGGGCTGTCCCACTTTCCTGCGGCATGGAGATGCCAATCCAGTCTACAGCAAGGCTGTTCATTTTATGTGTGCCGCCGTCTTTGCGTATCATTTTGGACTGAATAATGCCTACATCCTGAAGTTTGCGGACATGCATGGTCACGATGGCACTACTCAGACCCAGTGAAGCAGCAAGATCTTTCACATTCATCGGGGTCTCTGCAACAAGGCGGATGATCTGTAGACGGACTTCACTGGCAAGTGCTTCATATAGGGGGAGCCATTCGGCATCGGTATTTGCTCTAATCACAATTGTTCCTCCATTTTATCTGTATAGAATTAAGTTAAACATAAATTCAGTAAAAAGAATAACATTTTGCAAAATTCAGGTTGAAATTAAGGCTACAATCGATTTTAATATAAATATGAACGTTGATCCATAGAATATCAATTAATTTTTATATTAATCTTAGGGAGTTGAAATTCATTATGGAAAAAGCAAAAATGACGGTAGATAAAGATTTTACTATTGGTGTAGTGGATAAGCGCTTGTACGGATCATTTATTGAGCATCTGGGACGTGCCGTCTATGGCGGGATTTACGAGCCAGGGCATCCATCAGCGAACGAACAGGGTTTCCGCACAGATGTGCTGGAGATGGTCAAGGAGTTGAATGTACCGATTGTACGTTATCCTGGAGGTAATTTTGTATCCGGTTACAATTGGGAAGATTCGGTTGGACCTGTGTCAGAACGCAAACGCAGACTGGAACTGGCCTGGAGAACGATTGAGACCAATGAATTTGGCTTTAACGAATTCGTGGACTGGGCAAAACAGGCTAATTCTGAAGTGATGATGGCCGTTAATCTGGGAACACGGGGTACGGATGCAGCTCGCAACATTGTGGAGTACAGCAACCATCCGGAAGGTTCGTACTATAGTGATCTTCGCATCAAGCATGGATACAAGCAGCCACATGCGATTAAAACATGGTGTCTGGGCAACGAGATGGATGGTCCTTGGCAGATTGGTCACAAAACGGCAGATGAGTATGGACGGTTAGCTGTTGAAGCGGCAAAAGTCATGAAGTGGACGGACCCGACGATTGAGCTGGTAGCCTGCGGAAGTTCGAATCTGAATATGCCATCGTTCCCGGAATGGGAAGCAACGGTGCTGGATCATACGTATGATCACGTGGAGTATCTGTCATTGCATCAATACTACGGCAATCAAGAGCAAGATACGCCAACGTTCCTGGCACGCTCGCTTGAAATGGATCGTTTTATCGATACCGTGAAGGCAACTTGTGATTATATCAAAGCCAAGAAACGCAGCAAAAAGACGATGTATCTGTCCTTTGATGAGTGGAATGTATGGTATCACTCCAATGAAAATGATTCGAAGATGGACCCTTGGCAGATTGCTCCGCCACAGCTGGAGGATATCTACAATCATGAGGATGCACTGCTTGTTGGCTGTATGTTGATCAGTATGCTCAAACATGCGGATCGGGTTAAAATGGCATGTCTGGCACAACTCGTTAACGTGATTGCGCCGATCATGACAGATACCGGTGGTGGTTCATGGAGACAGACAATCTTCTATCCATTCATGCATACGTCCCTCTTCGGGCGTGGAACAGCATTGGTGCCATTGATCCAGTCTCCAAAATACGATACAAAACAAATCACAGATGTACCTTATCTGGAAGCTATTGCGGTTCATAACGAAGAGCAGGGTGAAGTGACTGTATTCGCAGTCAACCGTCATCTGGAAGAATCCCTTCCGCTCGAGGTGGACCTGCGCAGCTTCGGGAAGTGTACCGTGATCGAGCATATCGTGCTGGAAAGTGATGATCTCAAAGCAGTTAATACGGCGGCACAACCAAACCGCGTTGCTCCTCATAATCGCGGTGGTGCAGTCATCTCCGATACACTGATTACGGCGAGCTTGGCGAAAGCATCATGGAACGTGATTCGTTTGAAAGTTCAGTAGGGGATTAGCGTAAAGGGATAGGACACGTTGGAGCCCAATGGCAGGTTTGATGCCTGAGAGGGAAGCCAGCGAACAGCGGATTAGCGTGTTCCTTCAATCAAAAAAGCTGGGTGCGAGTTCATCGCATCCAGCTTTTTTCGTTATATTTTATAGGGAAAGGGAAGGCATGGGAGATATGAGTGATGAAGTGGCAGACAAGGTAGCATATAAGCTAGGTAACGGCGTGTGTTGAAAATGAAGTAAATGGTCCTGTCATACGCATACGCGCTAACGAATCTAGGACACCTTATAGTGCCGATTATCGTTATAGTAGAAATTTAACGAATCGGAGACACGTTATCCTGACAAAAAGACGGATGAATCTCGGTAAAAGCGTGCCTAGAGCGGAAATAAGGTGTCTAGGATTCGTTAGAATATTAGATTTGCTGAAAACAGACTAATAGCGTGTGCTGAGTTCGTTACAATCCACCCACCTGTGTGAAAAGGTTAATTCTCTTCAGCTTTGATTCAGCGTAGCTTCCGCTTCAAAATTCAAAACTCAAAACTTTCGCCGTCGCGTGGAATGAGCACCTGACCATCCATCTGCTCGGTTGCCAGATAAGTGGCGAGATCCGTGCGTGATACCACACAATGGTTAATCGCATCCATGTGCACAGCGATGACATGAGAAGATGGCGCATGGCGCTTCACGGCGGCAACGTCTGGCCCGTCCATTGTAATGGGATCACCCTCCACGAAGCGTGCACCTCCGGCATTCACGACAATAACTTCAGGCGTATATTGGCGGATGACTTCAGCAGGTTCTTCACACCAGATGGTATCCCCCGCAATATAGGTGACAGGTTCTCCATCTGCTTCAAGTACGAAGCCGGACACCTTGCCCATACGTTCGCCGATTTCACCTGTGCCATGATGCCCGGATGTACGGGCGAATCGGACAGAGTGATGCTCATGTTTTTCATCTACAGCTGTTACATTCGTGAATCCAGCCTCCAGAAATACATTCTCGTCCCCAGGCTGGCAGATCAGGGGAATGTCTTTGCCAAGTTGTTTCGCCGCGGCTTCATCCCAGTGGTCCAGATGGGTGTGTGTCACAATCAACAGATCCGGATTCAGATAATCCGTTTCGAGTTCAGGCAGACCGACTCTCGGGTTACGTAGCTCATTCGGTGTGTTTGGAAAAGCAGGCATGACTTCGGCGTCCATCAACATCGGATCAACGAGAATGTTCAGCCCTCCGTATTCCAGCCACAGTGTAGCATTGCGAATCAATTGAATTTTCATTATATTTGCACTCCTTCGAGTTGTTTAATAGTATTACCCTATATGGTATACAACCCGTTTAACGGCGTACATAACATGATGAATGGAATTAGGCCACGCTAATTTCACCGTGAAAGGATTGCTGAAGCAAGATGAATGAAATGATAGATGACACGGATATACGTATTTTGCAGATTCTGATTCAGGATGCCAAACGTTCTCACAAAGAGATCGGTGAAGAGGTTCATCTCACGGGACAGGCCGTTGGTGCAAGAGTGCGCAAGCTGCAAGATCTGGGTGTAATCGAAGGGTACACGGTAAAATGGAACCCGGAACGCCTTGGCCTCGGCCTACAGGCCTTTGTCACAGTTTTCTTGAACTCCGGCGACAGACATGCTGCCTTTCGTACATTCATTGCTGATCGTAAGGACATTGTTGAAGTCCATCGCGTCAGTGGAGAAGGCTGCTATCTGATGCGGGTGCAGACTGGCACCACAGAGCAGCTTGGCCAACTGCTTGAAGCGTTGTTACCTTACGGCAATTACAAAGTCAGCCTGTCTATAGGTGTAGAGAAATCACAGTGATGTGTGGGGAACTTGCCCTCATCCATCCCGGTACTCAACGATCCTGTTTCTGTTCCTGCAAAGTCCTCTGAAGCAAAGCCACAGCCTGGTTTAGCTCTTTTTTGCTCAGCAGATGATCTGTCTGAATATGAGACCGTGTGCCGTCCTTTAAGTACAGGACAAACATGGGAGAAGCAGACAGGAGCCACTTGCTGCGGGCAGGTGAGGCGAGTTCGACTTTGCGAATCTGGCTCCAAGCAATCTTCCGTTTGCCCGTGCTCAACGCATCATCATCCCAGGATAACAACACGGCAGGGGTTCTGGTTAGTCGTGACACAAACATGAAGAATAGCGGTCCGATCAACCACATACCCAGCACGGCTGCGATGGAATAGTATATCGTCTCCAGTCTTTCGGCTTGTCCGTCCACGATGATCCATAATAAGCTCACGCACAAGAGAAGGAACAGGAAGCATAGACTTCCCTTCCATAGAGCTGTGCTGCGTCGGTAACGAATCTGCTGATGGTCACGCTTGGGTGTTTCGGGTTGTTGCATAGATGTTCCTCCTAATTAACAATGCTGATCGATATGCCAAACGGGCCGCCTGCATGAGCAGAGCGGCATGTTCAACGTTCTGTATTTACTATAACTCAGGTTCATTACCCTGATTTAGCTGAATTTTTACCTGCATCACGCGCATGGGTGTACAAGTCTGCATACACGCCTTTGGCTGCGATCAGTTCCTGGTGCGGTCCTTCCTCCACAATCTCCCCATTCTCCATCACCAGAATTCGATCGGCATGCATCACCGTGGACAGGCGGTGAGCAATGACAATGGTGGTGCGTCCCTGGGATACCGATTCCAGCGCCTGCTGCACGAGCTGTTCAGTGTGTGAGTCCAGATTGGCGGTTGCCTCATCCAGGATGAGCACTCGGGGTTGGAACACCACAATCCGGGCAAAGGAGATCAACTGCCGCTCCCCGGCGGATAGTCCGCTTCCGCGTTCGGATAGATGCGTATTATATCCTTGTGGCAAACGTGAAATCATTGCATGTGCTCCGACAAACCGGCAGGCCTCAATCGCCTGCTCTCGCGTAATATCCTCACGAAACATTCTCACATTATCAATGATGGAGCCGGAGAACAGGAAGGGTTCCTGTTGAATCAGACCCACGATCCGATGAAGCTTAGCCTGCGGCAGATGCCGGATATCGGTACCGTCAATCTCGATACTGCCCTTGTCTACATCATAGAAGCGATTGAGCAGGGAGATCAGTGTGCTTTTGCCAGCGCCGGTTGTTCCCACGATACCTACCATTTCACCCGGATAGAGGTGCAGGTTCATCTGTTGGATCAAGGGCCGGTCTGCCCGATAACCAAACGACACATCGTTAAAATCAATCTGGCCCATCACATTTTGTGGTTCAAGCGAGGAGGCCATCCCGGGTTTGGGATCAGCAACTTCAGGCCGTGTATTCAGAATGTTCCAGATGCGATCCATCGAAACGGTAGTAGACTGGAACGTATTCCACTGCATTGTAATCTGGTTAATCGGTTGAAAGAATTGGCGAATATAGCTGATAAACGCATACAGTACTCCGACTTGCAGGGACTCTCCCAGTACGGCGCGACCTCCAAGCCAGACCATCATGACCAGTGCCGCATTGCCAAGGATATCAAACGTCCGGTTGAAGATGACATTGGAACGGGCTTGCGCAATGTTGGCTTTCAGATGGAGCGCATTCTGTTCCGAGAAACGTTTCTTCTGTTCTTCCTCCTGGTGAAAAGCTTGAATCAGGAACATGCCGGATAAGTTCTCCGCCGTAAATGCGATCAGACGGGAAAGACGCGTACGGGCATTCTGATAAGCTTTTCGCAGTCGACTACGGAATAATACCGCAACCACCGCAATGACAGGCAGAACGATCAGGGAGTATGTCGCCAGCACAGGATCAAGTTGGAACATAAAAACGATAATGAGCACCAGCATCATACCATCCCGAATCAGACTGAGCAGTACTTGAGTGAAAAAGCTGCTGATGGTCTCCGTATCACTGGATACGTTCGTGACCAGACTGCCGATATGAAAACGGTCAAAGAAGGACATGGACATCTTGGAGATATGCTTGAACAGGTCCTTTCTGATCCGGGATACAATGTTCTGTCCCACATGCTGCAACAGATTATTCTGGATATAGGTAAAAATAAAACTGATGACAGCCAGCCCAAGAAAGATGGCTGCGAGCTGAACGAGAAAGCCCACACTGGTCTGGCCCACGGCCAGATGATCATCGATGGCGATCTTTACCAGATAGGGTTGCAGCAGATCTGCCGATATGCCAAGCAGTGAACAGAAGAAGATACCGGCAAAAGCCCATTTATGCGGTTTGGCGTATGCCATCATCGCCTTAAACGAAGTTCGTTTACTCTGATCGTCTTCTGCATCTGGGTGAAGTTCAGCGTTAGCGTTAGACATGATGTAATCCCTCCTCCTGCAAACGGTAGGTGGCCGCATATAACCCCTTGGCAGCCATCAACTGCGCATGTGTTCCCTGTTCAGCGACTCGCCCTTCATCCAGAACGATAATATCGTCCGCATGACGGACCGCGCTGATGCGATGAGAGATGATTAATGTAGTCTTGCCCTTGCCGATCTCGCGCAAACTGCGCAGAATACCACTCTCGGTGACAGCATCAACCGCGCTCATGCTGTCATCCAGAATAAGTAACTGTGCTTGCTTGATCAGTCCTCTTGCAAGACTGGTTCGCTGACGCTGTCCACCAGACAAGGTGAGTCCACGTTCGCCAAGCAGTGTATCGAAGCGATCAGGAAAACGGACAATATTATCATAGATCATGGCTTGCCGTGCACTATGTTCCACTGTATCCAGCGATACTTCCCGGTCGCTGAATGCGATGTTATCCCGGATGGTGGTACTAAACAGGAATCCATCCTGAGGGACATAGGCGATGCGCGATCTTAGACTTTCCAGCAACAGCTGCCGAATATCGGTACCATTGATGCGAATTGTTCCTTCAGGTGGTTCATATGTACGCAGCAATAGCTTAACGAGGGTACTTTTACCCGAGCCGGTCTTGCCTACAATACCGACCGTTTGCCCGGCACGGATATGGAGTTGAATGTTTTTGAGAGCAGGAGATGAACTGCCAGGATAGGAGAAGGTTAGATTCTCCATGGTAATATCTTGTACGGTTTGGAGCGATGTGGCTTCAGGAAGTTCACGCACATCCGCTACTTCGCTGAGCAGGTCATTCACCCGCTCGAGTGATGCGCCTGAGCGCTGAACGGTATTAATAACATTGCCGATCTGTTGAAGCGGTCCCATAATAATGCGCAGATATAAGGTTAAGGCGACAAAACTCCCGAGTGTAATGGAATTCTGCATGGTCATAATACCTCCGACAAGCAGAGAAACGACCAATGAGATGGCTCCCAGTAGCGGGAGCAAGGCTTGAAACAAGGAAGACAGACGAACGAGTCGAAGCTGTTTGCTCTTGATCTCATCGACGGTAGTTCCAAAGCGCGCACGAGCACTATCTTCAATAGCAAACGTCTTGGTTACGCGAATGCCGCCCAACTGTTCTTCTGCAGATTCCGTCATGGTTGCAAGAGCTTCCTGCACGTCGCGAGAGCGCTTGCGAATCCGCGGACCAAAAAACACGACCAGAAATGGAATCGCCAGCAAAGGAACAACACTGATTAGAATGAGCGTCAACGGAATCCCGCTAAGCAGCATCATGACAATGCAGGACAACAACAGGAAGGTGGCATTGGTCATGAGCGTCACGCCATTGGATATCGCTTCACGTACGGAAGTGACGTCATTCATGACATAACTGAGCAACTTTCCGTTTCCCTGTTTCGAGAAATAATGTTCGCTAAGTTCGGAAAACTTACTGAATATACGCTCGCGCGTCATGAATTCGAAGCGTCGACCGAGCTTCATAATCATGAATTGCCCTGTACCGAAGAGCAGATTATACCCGATGGCAATAGCCAGAAGGGACAGGCTGTACCTTACGACCGTCTGCATCTGAAGAGAGTTCTGCATCAACTGATCCGTGAAGCTGCCGAGTATGCGGGGCAAAGATGCTTGCCCGACATTGGAGGCGATGATCAGAAGAACAGCAACCAGGTAAACAGGCCAGTTCGACACAACATAACCGCGAAGTAATCCTTTCTTGGACATAAGCGTTGTTCTCCTTTTGTTATAGGTGAAGTCAGTTCAGGCAGGTGGAGTCAAGAAAAGGGCCGACACCTGTTATTAGCGCGTCGTGCCCTCTTACTGTATGCGATCCAGTTCGTTGTTTATCCGTCATCCGATAGATTTCTCTATTCTTATTTTTGCGCTAATCCGAATCAATGTCAACGAAGCCAGTTAGCAAAAAGCAGGTGATCGGATTATCGGCGTTGGAGAAGGGTTCTATGCCGTGTTCTCCTGTTGTATTCACCAGATGTCGAAATTACTGAAACATTTTCTAGGGATGCCCCGTCTGTAGGAATGAAGAGGTTAAAAATAGGCTTTACTAATCATATGGAGGTGCCAGGAAATGAAACATAAAAAAGGATTGGCTGCAACACTTGCGCTCTGCGTTTCTTTGACAGCAGGAGGTGCATCGGTATTTGCTTTCACAGATGTGAAGGATGAAGGTCAGAAGTCGGTTGTGGATTCATTGAAATCAAAAGGTATTGTTAACGGAGTAACAGCGGATCTGTTCCGTCCAGATCTTGCATTGTCCGAGCCACAGGGTGTTCAACTGATTGTGAATGCATTTGGTCTGAAAAATGAATTTGCGGAAGCATCCGCTCAGAATAAAATCAGTCCGGATACGTGGTATGCCGATGCGGTGCAGGCCGCTACTCAGAATGGACTGTCCATTCCGGTTGAAGTGAACCCGCAGGGCAAGATGACGCGTGAACTGTTTGTCATTTTGCTGAATGAAGGGATTAACACAACCGGGAATTATCCGGTCATCATGAAGTATAATCTTGTTAAGGACGAAAATAAAATCGGTAAGGACGCCATATCTGCAGTCCAGAACCTGCTGAACATGAACATCATTGAACTGGATAAGGACGGGAATTTCCGTCCAGATCAGTCGCTTACCCGTATGGAGGCTGCAAGCATGATCTTTAATGCACTCGAATTTGTGGATAAACACGGCAATGGCGGCTCAGCAGAGCCAACTCCAACCAATCCAGGTGAAGGCCAACAAGCGATTGTACCTGAAGTAACAACGACAAAGGTTGATGACAAAACAACCAAAGTTAAACTCAGTGCTGAAATGCCGCATCCTGGTTATGGATTGAAGATTGATGATGTGAAATTGGAGAAGGATGGACGCGCTATCGTGCTCTATTCCATTATTCAACCTGATCCAGACATGATGTATCCGATGGTTATCACCAATGTGACTGCAGAAACGGATATCCCAACAGGGTATACAGCAGAAGCTCAACCTTCTGGTAAGTAAATTCACTGCAAACCCTACAAACTGAACATGGTTAAAACGGATGTGTATCTTCCAAACCACTCTCCATACATGTATGGAGAGTGGTTTTTTATTTGAGTTGAAACTGTACACAGGTTTTCATATGATCATTTATATTACATATTGTGTTATTTATTCTATCATTTTTTATGAATGAAATGGAAATCTGCTTAGGTTGTAAAGCCAGTTCGTGTTAGTGGAATGGCTTTTTTTAATGATCTTTTCCGAAATATCTACTATTTTCAGATTCCACACCTTGTGCAAAATCTACATACTATGATTCCATATTTCCAGTGTTTATAAGCGTTTATGTATCCTGAAGGTAAAGATAAAAACAACATATATACGAAAGAGGGAGGAGAAATATAGAATAAAGGCAAGCCATTACAGGCTTGTAGTGCGCGAGAGATATATGATAGATAATATTACATTGCATCACGTCGGTAAAACCTTGAAACCTGCAAACCTTAGAATTCAGTATGATGGCTGTAGACATCAATACCGTGTCCCATGCGTATATGTGGGTTTTGACTTTAAGGTCTGTTTTCTAACCTAAGTTCGGATCTGACATCTTTCAAGTTCATGTGATGAAACTCTCAATGACAACTACAGGAGGGAAATAGGTCAAATTCTACATGTTTTATACCCCCGAAATGACAATGACAAGCTGGCAACAAAAGTGTAAATCCCTGTTGTAACAGTATATTCCGTGATTTTAGAAGTGAAGATTGAAATGGCATATTTACGGATTAGGCAATGAACCATAAACTCGGTATGTAAGCGTTACCAAAAAAGGAGGAAACAACTGATGCAACCAGATGGGAAGTCCGCCTTATCGCAAAACTTATCGGTATACACCAATCCGAGCAGTAAGAAAAATAAATTATGGAGAAGGACGATTCGGAACTGGGAGTTGTATCTGTTTATTGCGCCAGCCTTTTTATACTTTCTGATATTCCATTATGGTCCGATGTACGGCATACAAATTGCATTTAAAAACTTTATTCCAACGCTTGGTGTCACAGGAAGCCCATGGGTCGGATTCGATCATTTCATCCGATTCTTCAATTCGTATTATTTCTGGGATTTACTATGGAATACCCTTAGCATCAGCTTGTATGAGTTGGCCATAGGTTTTCCGCTGCCGATCATTCTTGCGTTAGCGTTCAATGAAGTGAAGGATTCCTTCTTCAAGCGTACTGTGCAGACCGTCACGTATGCACCGCATTTCATTTCGGTCGTGGTGATGTCGGGGATGATCATTACCTTTTTATCACCCTCGTCAGGCATGATTGTCAATTTGGTACAGGCCCTTGGATTCCAGGCACCTCAATTCCTGACGGACCCTGCGTGGTTCAAGACAGTGTATGTACTGTCAGGAGTCTGGCAAAGTGCAGGCTGGGGCACCATTATATACCTTGCCGCTCTATCAGGTGTGGACCCGCAACTGCATGAAGCGGCTGTGGTGGATGGCGCGAGCCGGTTCAAACGGATTTTGCATATTAACATTCCAGCGATCATCCCTACGATCACCATCTTGTTAATTCTGAATATGGGCAGTATTCTGGGCGTCGGATTCGAGAAAATCCTGCTGCTGCAAAATCCGCTGAACATGGGCTCGTCCGATGTCATCTCAACATTTGTCTATCGGTCCGGTCTGGTTGATGCGCAGTACAGTTTCTCTACGGCGGTGGGATTGTTCAACTCCGTAGTGAATGCGATTCTGCTTATTACCGTGAATCAGATTGCACGCCGCACCAGTGAAAACAGCCTGTGGTAAAAGGAGGGAATACACATGTCATCCGCTGTGAAAGAAAGCAGAAGTGATAAATTGTTCTTATTGTGCAATTACATCTATCTGACGGTAGCGCTCGTCATTGTGCTGTATCCGCTGTTATACATCATCAGTGCTTCAATCAGTGATCCCAAATATGTAGCCTCTGGTGAGATGTGGCTACTGCCAAAAGGGATTACGTTTGAAGGTTACGCCCGGGTGTTTGAGAACACCAACATCTGGATTGGGTACAAAAATACGATTATCTATACCGTTGTAGGCACCATCGTTAACCTGATTGTTACACTACCGGCAGCCTATACGCTCAGCCGCTCGGACTTTGTGGGACGCGGATTCTTCATGGCGATGTTTATGGTAACGATGTTCTTCGGCGGAGGGCTTGTCCCAAGTTACCTGCTGGTCAAGGATCTTGGTATGGTGAACAGCATGTGGGCACTTATTCTGCCCGGGGCTGCATCCATCTGGAATATTATCGTATGCCGGACGTTCTTCCAATCGACCATTCCCAAGGAGTTACAGGAAGCGGCGCATATTGATGGGTGTACCAACACCCGGTTGTTCATCAAGATTGTGCTCCCGCTTTCGATGCCAATCATTGCAGTGATGGCGCTCTTCTATGGAGTCGGACACTGGAACAGCTATTTTAGTGCCATGATCTATCTGAATGATTCCTCCAAGTACCCGCTACAGCTCTTTCTGCGCCAGATTCTGGTGCTTCAAGAAATGGCTGCTCAAGGGGGAGGCGCTATCGATACGTCTTCAGCCACGGCGATGAATACCAAAGCGGAGATCGCTGCACTGGTTAAATATGCCGTCATTATTGTTGCCACCCTACCTGTCATTGCGGTGTATCCATTCCTCCAGCGTTACTTTGTACAGGGTGTTATGATCGGTTCCGTTAAGGGATGATCTTAATCCATATACCACATTAAACAAGGGGAGTTGTTGTTATGAAAAAGCTTCGCAAGGCTTCATCCATTACACTCTGTCTCACCTTATTCGCAACATTGCTTGCAGCTTGTGGTTCAACCAATGAAGACGGAAGCACGACCACCAAAGTAGAGGGGGTCAAAAAGGAAGGTTTCCCCATTGTAGACAAAACGCTAACGTTAAAGGTCATGTCCCAGGATGCGGGCGTAGCCGACTGGAGCACGATGCCTGTGCTGCAAGAAATGGAGAAACTGTCGGGCATCAAGCTGGAATACCAGCTCTCACCAATCGACAGCTTTGAAACGAAGAAAAATCTGGTTTTCGCGAGCGGAGACTTGCCGGATATGTTCTATGCTGCGGACCTCAAGCCAGCCGAACAGGTGACTTATGGCAGCCAGGGCATCCTGATCCCGTTGGAAAAATACATTGACGAAGGTTACGCCCCAAATATCAAAAAAATCCTCGATGAAAACCCGGATGTTCGTAAATCATTTACAACACCTGATGGGCATATGTATGCACTCCCATTCATTGATAAAGCGGCCGTGTGGTATAGAGGCCCAATGTGGTACAACGGGGAATTCTTGAAGGCACTTAACGTAGAAGAGCCCAAGACTACGGAAGAATTGTATACGTATCTCAAGCGTGTAAAAGAAGAAGATCCTAATGGCAATGGCCAGCAAGATGAAATTCCGCTTACTTCTGTAAAACTGGATGATCTTCGCATGTTTTTCTTCGGCTTCTGGGGAATGTACAACGAAGGCATCTATTCCGATAAGGACGGTAAAGTTCACTATCCTTATCAAGAAGAAGGTTACAAAGGTTATCTTACATTCATGAACCGCTTGTGGAAGGAAGACTTGCTGGATCATGAGACCTTCTCTCAAACAGGTGATCAGAAAAAAGCTAAAGGTGAAAGCAACAAACTTGCACTGTTCAACGATTACCATCCATACTTCACGCTCGGTGGTGAACCTAGCACGGATCATCCGCTGATGACACCAGTGAAGAGCGAGGTGGCAGACTCTCCGGTATACGGCAAGCATCCGGGCATGTCGGCTCGCGGTACCTTTGCTATTACAAGCAGCAACCCGTCACCCGAGGCGACGATGCGATGGATCGATTACTTATACAGCTATGACGGTGCGACACTGTTTAATCAAGGTCTGGAAGGTGTGCTGTGGAAATTCAAAGACAAGGAAAATCACGTTAAAGAGTGGCTCCCCGTTCCCGGGGGTGGGGATCGTGAGGAATACCGCGGTAAAATCACGCCGAACTTTGGTATCTTGACACCGGGTATTAATGATCCGGATGTAGCGAAGGGTCTTCGCACCGAATTTGATGAGTGGATTGACCAGCAGAATCAAGAGAAGTTGGTACCTATCGGAAAAGCACCATTTCCTAACGTTTATTTGACGAATGAAGAGCAAAGCGAAGCAACCGCTCTATTGTCTGACCTGGATACGTACGTCAAACAGATGGAAGCGAAGTTTGTGACAGGCCAAGAACCACTTGAGAACTGGGATAAGTACATTGCACAGATGAAGAAAATGGGGAGTGACCGTATCATCGAACTGTATCAGGGGGCATATGACCGCTGGAATACTGGAGAATGACCTAAAGATTTTTCACAGATAAGGACTCTCGAAAGAGGTGTGGACAGATATGCAGAAATGGTTTGAAGAAGCCAAACTGGGGATATTCATCCACTATGGCATCTATGCGGTGGACGGGGTTGCGGAATCCTGGTCCTTCTATAATGGCAGGATATCCTATGAAGAATATATGAAACAGTTGGATGGTTTTACGGCATCGGAATTCAATGCTGAGAAGTGGGCGGACTTGATTGAGAAGTCTGGTGCCCGGTATGCCGTATTAACAACGAAGCATCATGATGGCGTTGCGTTATGGGATACGCAATATAGCGATCTCAATGTTGTCAAACAGACACCAGCGAATCGGGACATTGTGAGGGAATATGCGGAAGCGATTTGGGAAAAGGGCATTCATCTGGGGATGTATTACTCGCTCATTGATTGGTCACACCCGGATTATCCTAGCGTGTATGAAGGTGGAAAAGTACCGGAGGATCTCAGCAGTGTCAACCGACATTCAAGTCCTGTGGACGGCGTTCAAGATCAGGCAAAGTGGCAGAAGTTCCTGCAATTCAATAACCATCAACTGGAAGAGATTTTAACAAATTACGGAAAGGTGGATCTGCTGTGGTTCGATGGGGACTGGGAACGGAGTGCCGAGCAGTGGAATCTGCCGGAGTTCAAGCATTATCTGCAATCTTTTAACCCGGATATCATCATCAACTCCCGCCTTCAAGGTTATGGGGATTACAAAACGCCTGAGCAAGGCATTCCGATCACAAGACCGGAGGGACCCTGGGAATTCTGCACCACGATCAATAGATCTTGGGGTTATGTGCCAACAGATCATAAATACAAATCGTTAAATCAGATCATTCGAATGTTCTGTGACTGCATTTCGATGGGCGGTAATATGTTGCTGGATATCGGTCCGCGTGAAGATGGCACCATCGATCAGAGGCAGGAGGATATTCTGCTTGGGCTGGGAGCATGGATCCGAACCCATGAAGAGGCCGTCTTTGGTACGGGTGAAGGTATTATGCCTCGCTATTATCTGGGGGGAAGCACCGTATCCGAGGATCGAAAGACGCTGTACCTGTTTGTGTATGACGATCCAAAAGAGAATGTGTGCATCAAAGGTCTCTGCAATCCGATCAAGAAAATTACCGTGCTGCATTCGGGCAAAGAGCTTAATCATGAGATTCATGGGGGCGTGCCTTGGTTCAATATCCCGGGGACAACGTGGATCAAGATGACCCTGGAGGACACGCATGAACAGGTGACCGTTCTTAAGCTCGAATTCAATGAGGAGCTGGAAATGTACGGCGGCTCTGGAGCCGTTGTCACCCACAACTAACCATTACGGGGAGGGCGTGTGCTGGTAGATGCATGCCCTCCCTTACGAATTGGAGAGAGTGACATGAACAGAAGTGGAGTGCCAGAACCCAGGATTGAGTATGCTCCCAAACATTATATATGCAAGCGTGCGCAGGAACCGTTGGTGTTAGACGGTCGTGTGGATAAGGCATTTTGGAATGCGGCTCATTGGACGGAGGATTTCGTTGATATCGAAGGTGATCTTCGTCCGAAGCCAGAGAAACAAACACGGGTAAAAATGCTGTGGGATGACGACTATTTCTATTTTGCTGCCGAGCTGATTGAAGATCAGATCTGGGCTACTTTGACTGAACGTGATTCGGTTATTTTCTATGACAATGACTTCGAGATTTTCATCGATCCCGACGGGGATTCCCATCAATATTATGAGTTCGAGATCAATGCGCTCAATACGGTATGGGACCTGTTGTTAGTGAAGCCTTATCGGGATGGTGGGCCTCCGGTTAACGGTTGGGATATCAGCGGTCTCAAGACGGCCGTATATATCGATGGGGAACTGAACAGACCTGGTGCAGAGAACCGGAAATGGAGCGTGGAAGTCGCGATTCCCTGGGCCAGTCTAAAGGAATGTGCCGAAGGAAACCGTCTACCTGCGCCGGGTGAGTTCTGGCGTGTCAACTTCTCGCGTGTGGAGTGGCAAACCGAGGTACAGGACGGTGAGTACCGCAAGGTGCTGAATCCAGATTCGGGTAAACCTTATCCGGAGGACAACTGGGTTTGGTCACCTATGGGTATTATCAACATGCATTACCCGGAGTTATGGGGTTATGTTGTATTCTCGGAGGATGACGGAACGGATCAGTCGTTTGAGTTGCCGGAAGACGAACGAATCAAATGGGAGCTTCGCAAGCTCTACTACCGTGAACGCAATTATTATGAAACCCATGGTGAATTTACACAGGATGTGAAGCTGCTTAAGGGTGAGGAATCGTGGAGCTGTGAGCCTATAATTGAAACGACTCGCAGCCTGTTCCAGATTACTGCGCCGTCTTCGGACGGAACGGCCTTGATCTGTATTCGGGAAGACGGAAAGCTGTGGAAGGAGTGAGAATGCTATGACCAGCCAAACCTTGGTATTTTCCCTTGATGCACAGTCATTGGAGAGAATCGAGCAGAAGTTCCAGGAGAAGGTACGTTTTGCAGAGGCACGCAAATCGGAGTTGTTTCATATTTTTCAGCAGGAGCTAACACAAGAAGAGACATGGGCATTGAAGTATGTCTATGCCTATATGCCGGTAAACGACATGGCTGATTATAACGGGGACTTGTTCTTGAGCCATGTGCGCCAGGCTTTGGACACCCGCAAACGTGTGCCATGGGGAGATCGCGTTCCGGATCATCTGTTCCTTCATTTTGTGCTGCCTTATCGGATAAATACGGAAAATATTGAAGATTACCGCGGCTTGATGTATGGCGAATTAGTCGAGCGGACTACGAACTTATCCATGGCAGATGCCATTCTGGAGACCAATTACTGGTGTCATGAGAAAGCGACCTATATTGGCAGCGATTTGCGCACGATATCACCGCTGACGATGATCCGGAATGCTCGTGGTCGATGCGGCGAAGAATCCACGCTGGCGGTAGCCGCTCTTCGCAGTATCGGTATACCTGCCCGTCAGGTCTACACACCACGCTGGGCTCACTGTGACAGTAACCATGCTTGGGTAGAAGCCTGGGCAGATGGTCAATGGTATTACATCGGGGCATGCGAGCCGGAAGCCCGTCTGAACCAAGGGTGGTTCAGCCCGCCAGCCCGCAGGGCCATGCTGATTAATACGAGGATCTATGCCGACTATCCCGGACCAGAGGATATTACGCTCTCGGAAAAGGGATATACGGAAATTAATTTACTTGAGAACTATGCGCCCACACGCAACATCTATGTGAAGGTGAAAAATGAGCAGGGAGAGCCCGTACCCGGCGCGAGTGTTCGTTTTGAGCTGTACAATACGGCTGAATTCTATCCGATTGCCGAGATTAGGACGGATGCACAAGGGGAAGCGACCTTTAAGACTGGCTGTGGTGACCTTTTGATTCGTGCGGTCAGCGGCGGTAAGTGGAGTGAGATCCTATTCAAGGCTCAGGAAAATAAGGATGTAGAGCTTGTGCTGAACTCATCAGAGCAGCCTACAGGGATTGTAGATTTCGATATGGTTCCTCCTCCGGAAAGGGAGGGAGAGGTCGTGGTTGCATTACCAGAAGAGAAGATTGAGATTCATAATCGTCGTCTGGAGGAAGGAGCGCAGACCCGGAGCGAGTATGAGGACACGTTCCTGAGTGAGGAGGAAGCTGTCTCGCTGGCTAAAAAGGTTGGACTGCCCTCGGTACGTGTGTGGGATGTTCTCCGCAAGGCACGGGGAAACAGCCGGGAGATTGCAGCTTTCCTAGAGGAACGTTCCAATCCATACGATGAGTGGCCGCTCCGGTTGCTGGAGTCGATGAATGAAAAAGATTTAATTGATACCTTTCGTCAGACGCTGGATGATCATCTGATTGGTGCGCTCTCGCAGCAAGGATCATGGGCGGAAGATACGTTTGTAAGATACATCCTGTGTCCGCGGATCTCCTATGAGATGCTGGTCCCTTATCGGGGTGTATTCCAGAATGCCTTTTCGGCAGATGAGGCGGCAGCGTTCAGGGAGAATCCCTCGACACTTGCCCGAATGCTGGAACAGCAATATGAATACTATGACGATCTTCCTAATCTAAAAGGCAAAGGGAATCCAATAGGGACGTTTAGTCTAATGAAGGGAGACTCTCAGTCGCTGGATATTTTGTTTGTGGCTGTATGTCGCAGTTTGGGTATTCCGGCCCGATTACATCCGAGCGCACAGAAACCACAGTATCTAAGTGACAGAGGCTGGAAGGATGCAGTGTTTAGCCTCACCTCACCTCTAACTCAGGAGAGCACAAGCTGGGGATTGCTCCAACTTCGTAGGGATATAAAAGTTCCGCAGGATACACCAGAAGCATCTTATTTCGAAAATTTCTCGTTTGCCCGTCTGGAAGATGGCGTCTACAAGACGTTGATTTATCCTTATGGCAGTACGAATGTCTATAGCGAGCCATATGAGGTTGAGGCAGGAGCTTATCGCTTAACGACAGGCATTCGTCTGAACGATGGAACGGCAAAAGTACGATTCGTTTACTTTACCGTGCGCGCCGGAGATACCACTGAGGTTGTATTGTCTTATCGTGAGACTGAGGTTGATATTCCTGTACTGGGTAAATTGGCACCAGGAAGTGTATTGACCCGTCTGGATGGTTCAGAGGTAGAACTGGAGGAACTTCTGGGATCGGAGGGTGCCATTGCAGCCTGGATTGAACCGGAGCGGGAACCGACCAAACATCTGATTCGTGAACTGTGTGAGCTGGCAGAGCCGCTGGATAAATTGGGTATACCCATCGTACTCATGATCGGAGATATGGAATGGAACGCTGCCTTTGACCCTGCTGGTTATCCAAAGCTGCCTGTACGCACGGTTTTTGTACGAGATTCCAGTTATGCTTCCTTGTCCGGCTTCAATTCGAAGCCTGCCGCTCATGAAGCAGGTTATCCGCATCTGTTCGTGCTGGATACTCAGCATCAAGTTCGTTATTCGGCTTCCGGGTACAAGATTGGTACTGGGAAGGAAGCCTTGCAGATTGCTGCTACGATATCTCAATCATCGAACAGATCGGAGTGAAGAGAGTGACGAAATATATTGCTGCCGGTTATGCTGTTGATTCAGTTCTCCCCGACATGACACATGAGGATCTCTTGAAGTTAACACATCTGAACGTAGCCTTCGGACATGTCAAGAATGATGCAATCACCACCGAGCATCTAAAAAACGGTCGCGTTATCCAGAACATCAAGCGGGAGCATCCAAATCTTACAGTGCTGTTGTCTGTAGGCGGATGGAGCGCTGGCGGTTTCTCTGAGGCCGCCTCAACCCAGGCGGGGAGAGACAGCATGGCTACTTCGGCGGTTAGGGTGCTGGAGGAATATCCATTTGACGGGATTGATCTAGACTGGGAATATCCTTGTTACGGTGAAGCTGGTATCGCATCCAGCCCAGATGATAAACGGAATTTTACCTTACTTCTCAAGACGATGCGGGAGGCACTGAGTGCCAAGGGAGAAGCGGATGGCCGTCATTATCTGCTGACCATTGCAGCAGGGGCTGATCAATACTACGTTGATGGTACAGAGATGGCTGAGGTGCAGCAGTACCTGGACTACGTGCAGTTGATGACCTATGATATGCGTGGCGGTTTTCAGGTTCTGACCGGACATCATACGAATCTGTACACGCCATCAGGAGATCTGTTTCGAATCAGTACGGATGCTTCCGTGAACCTGTTTGTTTGCGCAGGCGTTCCGAAGGAGAAAATTGTGATTGGAGCTGCCTTCTATTCCCGGATCTGGACTGAGGTTCCTGACCGAAACCACGGACTCCATCAAATGGCCGGCAGCACAGGCGGCTACGGTCCGTCATTTGCCGAGCTGGAAGCGAAGTACATTAACAAGAATGGTTACACCCGTTATTGGGATGAAGAAGCCTGTGCACCGTTTTTGTTTAATGGGTCCAGCCTCATATCTTATGATGATGAAGAATCGATCCAATGCAAATGTGATTACGTAAAGGATCAAGGTCTGGCCGGGATCATGTTCTGGGAGTACGGCTGTGATCCAACTCACCGTTTGCTAGGTGCAGTGCATCAAGGACTGAAGGTTCTTCCGGCTGGGAAAATCGGATAAGGCCGCCAGCCGCGACGAATCAGATTATGTCTACGGACTAAAAACATACGAAGGGGCCGTCCTATACGTTATGAGCATGACGTATAGGACGGCCCTTGTTTGCGTTGTTTTGGTCTAATGAATCAGGCACATGTTAGAAGATGTCTCCCTTTATCCAATACATTCCTCGTCATCATCATCAGGAGAATCGGCGGAGCCATTGGGACGGTGCATTTTACGGTATTGCCCTGGGGTATAACCCGTCTCTTTTTTGAATTTGCGGATGAAGTTTGGTGTATCCAGGTAACCGACACGCGTGATGATATCTTTTAACGGATCGGTTGTATGCAGCAGTAGTCGAATGACCTCATCCATCCGTTTCTGCCAGATATATTGGGTAAAATTCATGCCGATCTTTTCTTTAAATGAACGACTGAAATAGGATGAAGAGATCGTGAATTTCGATGAAATCGTACCTAAACTGAGATCATAATCAGAGAAATTGGCATCGATATAAGCCACGATTTCATCCATAAGAGAGCTTTCTTCCGTCTCACTCTTTGCCTCGACATGGGCGCAGATTTCGGCGGCAAGGCCTGTCAGTTTTTTCTCCAAATCCTCCAACGAGTCGTAGGAAGTGACTCTTGGAAGTTGATCAACCACATGATGGATTCCAAGCTCCGAAGCGGTTTTGAGCATTGTATTCAGAATATCAAAGCAGATGCAACGCAGCAGCGGTACAGATGGCATTTCGGATTTCAGGGTATTCAACGCAGTTGACACCATCTGAACTGCCACATCATAGCTGCCTTGTTTCAAGCTCTGAACCAGCTTTAATAACACATCCTTAGGGACCCAGAAGGAGGAATCCTTTACATCGGAACCAGACAGGTCGTTAAAGTATGTACTGCTGCCCTGTCCATGCAGCATCGATGCTTCCAGAGCGGTCGAGGCCTCAATGTAGGACTGATTCAGCTGTTTCGGATAAGTGTACCGATTGCCTATCCCGATTGCGGGCGCGACCCCGGTGTGTTCTGTCACTATCCATTGCAGTTTCTCAACAATAGGCTCCATACGGGTATTCAGGCTACCTTCATGCCCAATTTCGGCATCGAATCCCACGATAAGGGCCAATTGGTCTGCCTGTGGCAGCTCTACGCCGTAAGCATATGCAGACAACTCGGGCAGGTCCACATCGTTCATCAGCTGCATGACAGTAGGTTGCTCGGGGTTATCACCGATAGGAAAAGCACGCATTTCCCAGCCCATGATCATGACAAAATAATGGGATCGGTTAAAGCGTATACCAAGCTTATCCGTAAACTCAGAGGGGAAATCTCCGGTGTGACCGTGCTTCAGCAACATGAGCAAAATGTGATTGCGAGCATAGGGCTCCTGAAGATCTACGCGCTGACTATAATCATGCAGTGTTTTTTTAATCCATTCCAGCTCGTTGGTGGTGGAGGATGGATCAGGATCATTTTTCAACCGAATGAACTCCATTAAGTCTGAAATCGGATGGTACTGTCTTCGGGCCAACATAATGGCGAGGAACGTGCCCATCACCACCATTAAGGAGAAAACGAGAACAACAAAGGTGCGAATATGAACGATTCGGCTAAAAAATTGGTTGCTGGGCATAGCGGTTACATAAGTCCAACCCGCATCCGATTTAACGGATACAACCGAATGTGGTTCTTGATTTAAGGAGATGCTGTGCGTTCCGGGTTCAAGAGCAAACAGAGCGTTAACTTCCTGTTCGGATATGATTTCTCCCTTGTAATTGGCTGCCAGTACTTGCCCGAAATTATCGAAAATATAAGTCATCCCGTGATAGTCGCTGAGGATGGAATCAATTAAGCCCGTCAGATTGGACTCGTGTATCAAGTACATGACGGTTCCATGAGCGGGCGTATTGTTAGGTGCAATCGGTACAAGGTATGCCAGCATGGAATTGGGTATTCTGGTTCCTTGGACGACCTGCTCCGCTGGACGTATTGTGGGGGACTGTACGTTATTCAAATCCCGGATCATGTCTGTTTTGTTCCACGTAGTAAATTTGTAGCGGCCAGTGAATACATCCAGGTTCTCAGAACCTTGAGAAGAATAGATGTTATCATCTTCACGGAAGAACAGGAATAACTCATCGATAATGGAACTGGTGGCTTTGTATTTGACCAATGCGCCGATTGATTCCCGGCTATAGTACGGATGGTGGGTCCAATACCGCGTTAACTGCTCATCGTAGGCGATGCGAAAAGCGATGTCTTGGAGTTCTTTCATGCGATCATCAATGACAGTTTTGGCTTGAGTGAGCTGATTGACATTGGTCTGTTCAATCTCTGAACGGAGCGTGTCCACAGCGTTGTGATAAATAATGATGGTTAAAATAACAAGAGGGATAAGGAAAATGGAGATATAGGATAGGGTGTACTTAAACAGAAGCTTGGACTTGAAGTGATTCCATTTCATATCTGCAACCTCCCGTTTATCTTAGTGCTGCAGCGATAGCGCTCTCATATGGGCAGTGAAGTTATTGCCAAGATGGGAGCTGCTGGGGTGTTCCTTCTAAAAATACTAGGAGAACTTCTCTAATAAAGCAATGGTTCTTTTATAAATTCCAGTGCAATCCGTAAGAAAGATTTAGCTATAGCAAAATCCCCTCAAAGTTCACTCATTTCCTTATGCTACCACACAAGGCTTTTCAAAGAGTATCTACTTTAAGGGGATAATTCTAGCTGATCATATATTATATTTTCTATTACTGAATATAGGAGTTAAAACGATTATTCGTCCAGAGGTTCATAGTCAAACCAATCGTAACTCGCAGGCGTACACTCCCCCGATGGAGCATAAGCGTACATGGCGATCATCACACCTGTGAAACCACTTGCCACTTCGGTAGATAACAGATGTGTTTCTCCTGAACCCACTTCGATGGCATCGGATGAACCTTGCTGGTAGAGGAACGTGAAGTGATTACGGTCAGCCTTGATTTGTATTACAACCGGCCCCTTGTCACAGTTAAGCGCCTGTTCGGTTCGCAGAGAGCCGACGGTTCGCCGCAATACGATTTTCTTCTGCCCATCGACCTGTGTTACAGCCAAATCGTAATGATATTTATCATTCATAAATAAGGTTAGTCCAGCTTCCTCACCGTTCGCATTTGGCTCATAACGCAGCTCGGTTGCCATTTTGCATAAGAAATGGCTCAAGCGACGTCCGACAAAGGCTGGATTTCCTCCATCATCGAGTGAAACCGGCTGACCCCGCAGGATGAGTTGCCCGGGATTTTCTGTGAGTGTCCAACTATTCGGAGCCGGGTTCCGTAAGAAAATCCAGTTCATGTCCAAAATGTCCAAAGTTGGTTCGTCAAAATGATCCCGTATAGCCCGAGGTGACCAAGGATGCTCAGGCAATGAAGGTCCGGTCATCTCTGGTTCAATATGTCCGTCCACACCGATTATCGGCCAACCGTCATCCGTCCAAGTGACAGGTGCCAGGAAGGTCTCGCGTCCCAGATGGTGTCGCATGGGGTAACCTGCTGGACGAAGGCCCAGACATACGGCCCACCAGCTTCCATCCTGGATCTGGACAAGGTCTGCATGACCGGTTGCGTGAATGCTGGATTTCATGCTCCGATTGGACAGAATCGGATTATGAGGACACGGATCAAATGGTCCGTATGGCTCTGTGCTCCGAGCGATGGTTTCCATATGGCCATACTCGGTTCCACCTTCGGCGATCATCAGATAATAGAGGCCGTTTATTTTATACATGTGGGGAGCTTCGGGGGCTGCTCCTCCGGTTCCAGTCCAGATCAATCGACTATCGGTTAGTCTGGCTCCGGTCGTGATGTCTATCTCAGATTGATAGATGCCCTCACCTTCAACGCCGTTACAGGCCGTTTGAAAATACACAGGTCCATCTTTATCAAAGAGAAAAGAGGGATCAATGCCACCCTGATCAACAAAAATCGGTGCAGACCATGGTCCCTCAGGTTGGATGCTACGTACATAAAAATTTCCGCCGCCGCTGACATTGGTTGTTGTCATATAGAACCAGCCACCATGGTACCGGAGTGTTGGGGCAAAAATACCGCCAGAACTGCCTGCGTTCGCTAAAGGGAGTTGCTCAGTTGTTGTGAGGACATGGCCGATCTGTCGCCAGTTCACAAGGTCTTTGCTGTGGAAGATGGGCACACCAGGGAAATATTCAAAGGTACTGGTTACCAGATAATAGTCTTCATCTACACGGCAGATACTTGGATCTGGGTAAAACCCCGGAATGACCGGATTGGTATATTTCATCATTTATGCTCCTATTCATTTCGAGAGTTTAGTATGAATCTGGACACATTGAAAATCCCTGCTACAAGGCGAATTATAACGCTTATAAGTATATGGAACCTTGATTTTTCGGTCCTGGAATAGCATGATATAGACATTCAACCCAACATGGTTTGCGGAGGGGGATGCTTTTGAGTAATGCATATTTGAGATGGTTTACCTCGGACCATCAACAATTTCCGTTTTTTATTCAGTACGGTGGACATGTTGAGGACATGGAGCTTCATAATCATATGGATTTTACGGAACTTGTGATTGTTCTGAATGGTCATGCAACCCATGTGGTGAACACCGAGGAATTTTTTATTAAAAAAGGGAACGCATTTGTGATTAATGGCGACACCCATCATGCGTATAAAGACCCTCATGATTTTAGGATCTGTAACATTATGTTCAGTCCCGAGATGCTTGCTTCGGCGGGGCCCGATCTGAGAAAATCTAACGGCTTCCAAGCGCTGTTTGTTTTGGAACCGTTTTATCGTAATATTCACTCCTTTCCGAGTAAATTGGCGTTATCCATTTCCAGTCTGGAGTATGTAGAATCACTGATATCGTTCATGATTGAGGAGTATCAGAGTAAACAGCAAGGGTATCAGACGATGTTGATCTCACGTCTTACGGAGATGGTTGTTTATTTGTCGAGGCAATATGATACGCAGGAGAAAGGGATCGAAGGTAATAATCTGATGCATCTGGCAAATGCCATTTCATTTATTGAAGATCATTATCTGGAGCCACTGTCGCTAGAGGATATTGCGGGGAAGTCGAATATCTCCATAAGGCATCTGAATCGGATTTTTCGATCCTATTATCAGATGACCCCGATCTCTTATCTGCAAAAGTTGCGTCTGGAGAAGGCATGTCATTTGTTGAAAAACGGGAATCTGTCCATCACGGAAATTTCGTATGAATGTGGATTTAACGACAGTAATTATTTCACCCGCCAGTTTAAGAAAGCCTTTGGCAAGTCTCCCAAAACATACAGGCAGACTCATTAATACATGACCGAATATAAAACACCAAAACAGGGCCTCCTCATAGGGAGGTCCTGTCTGCTGTCTCAGGGAAAAGGGGGAGTTCAATAGTTCAAGAGCCGTCCGTTGTCATGCCACTGACCGTACATTTTATTTTCCTTTGTGTGGGTTATGAACTTATCCAATCTGCTCTGGAATAATGCTGGCTGATTCTTAACACTTTGGATCGTATCGATCCGAACGTTTTGATACAGGGTAGGGAAGGCCATGAAATTTGCATAAACCTGATGGTCTTCTTTCAGCCTTTGTTCGATCACACCATCAATTATGAAAGCAGTCGGCTCCATAACAGGAAGAACCTGTCTACCCTCGTCATGCATGAAGCCCAACTTTTCAAGACGACGGACACGTTCCTTGTTCAATTCAGTCCATGAGCTACGTTTACTCCTAGGAGATAATCGCTGTGCTAATTGAGTCTCGGATATTTTCTTTTTGACTCCATCGATCCAGCCAAAGCACAGCGACTCCTCAACCACGTCCAAATACAGCAGGGTATTCGGCACGGGTTTTATGCTTATTATTACCCAGCAAGATTTCTCAACTTTTCCATGTGTCTGCAACCAATTTCTCAATTCATCCCTCGACGTCATGGGGATACAATTTACATTTTCCATCCGATTGTCAACTATACTTGAGCCGGTTCCTGATACCAAAAGAGTGAATAGTCATTCATGATGGAGGCATGCCCCAATTGACGTAGCATGGTAGAAACATTGCCTCGATGATAGGTTCCGTGGTTAACCACATGGATTACTATATCGGATAAGCTGGTTTCGCGAACTCCTGCAAATGGATTATCGAGTAGAGTGGTTTGCTCCAGATCAGCATGGCCTCGTAACCACTCACTGTATTGTGTCGACAGGTCGGTAAAACGTTTGATGTACTCATCTACAGAACCGTGAATCTCACCATTAAGCAGTATACATGCTTGCAGTGCCTCGGGCATACTGGTGCCATTCAATACCTCGTACCACATTTTATCTACCGCGTAGATATGGCTGAGTGCGTGAGCAATAGTTGGATATGAACTGTTCGCTTCCTGACTCAGTACAGAAGAGGGCAGTTCCTTGATTCTGCCCAGGATGGTTTGGTTGGCCCATGCGTGGTAGTTATACATTTGTTCCGGATGATTCATTGATGATCGTCTCCTTTAATTTGGCGATGGATTAGATGAACTTACTGAGATGATTATAAAAAAAGAAGTATGACAACAGCGTGTCATACTTCTTCATAGAGCTTAAGTGCGTTTCGAAGTTGTTCTTTCAGAATGTCTCTTAATTCAATCGGTTCAAGTACCTCGGCACCACTGCCTAAACTAAGTAGAAACGACCATAACCACTTGGCTTGTAACGGTTGATGAACCTGGATACGCATCGTCATACTTCCATCCTCGTGAAATTGCTTATCTGCCTGTTGAAAATGATCCATGGCTTCCGCGAGCGCTTCCGGGTTCACCCGAAATACTACATCACTTACCTGATCTTGCCATGACGGATCTGACACAACCGTCTCTTGGGGAAGCTCAAGGTGGGGTTGGAAGTGTTCCGATGTCAGTTGCACGTTCATCATCCGGGACAGTCGGAACTCGCGATAATCCTGCCGTGTCTGGCAAAATCCATATACATACCAATTACGATATTTAAAATGGAGTCTTACCGGTTCCAGATGGCGGGGTGTATGTTCATTCTTTGTATTGATGTAGTCAAAACGGACAACCTGATGATCCGTAATACCTTTACGCAGATGAGGAAGGGCATCAGGTTCTGTTCGGCGAGTCTCCAGATCCACCGATAGACTTGAGGTTTGATGCTCCGGCCCAATCGTTTGCAGACGTTCAATCGTGCCTTGTGCACGTGCATCTTCGAATACTGTGGATAGACTGCTCAGGACCGTGATCAGGGAGTCCACATCATAAGAACCGAGCAAGCTTTTATCCATCTTGTATCCGTCCATCATGCCGTAGCCACCTTTGAGTCCCTGATGGGAGACGACCGGGAAGCCGGCGGCACAGATTACATCAATATCCCGATAGATTGTTCTTGGGGACACCTGAAACTCTTCCGCCAAGGTGGAAGCAGACAATACTTCGTGGTTCAGCAGTTTATATATGATTGAGATTAATCGCTCCAATTTCAAAAGGTATCCCCGCCCGTTATTCCATTTTGTCATTACAGGCCATTATTATATCACGCCAGGGTAAACAACATGGAGGATTACAGAGGGGCTATAGGAGGTCATATCATGCAGTAAGTTTTGTTCCAACATGATTGGACAAGTTCTTCGGTGTGATGAAACAAAAAAAGAGTGCTGGATAGCACCCTTTCGAAGACACATGATTGTTGTTGTGTTGAACAGTTACGTTAGCAGATCGGTCGAACTTCATATCGAGTGAATAGTCAGAGCTGGCTCTACTCTTCTTGTACGTTATAGAGAACCCGAGCGAGCAGATTCTGTCCATAGTTTCCGAAGTTTTTACCAAAGATCGTTAAGCCCCGTTTGTTCAAAGGTTCGTCCGTAACGGCAATGCGGAAGTGAATATCGCTTTTGTAATCCAGCCCAATCTGGTCCAACGTCACATCCGAGATGCGGCATCCGTCGATATAGCTGCCTTCCTGTGTAATCCGGATCAGCTTCAGCATGCCGTACTGATTCAAGTGCGGAGGCCACCATTCCGGATTAAAGGTACCGCGTGTATTGCCAAAATCCCCCGGACTTGTCCAGCAGCCAATCTCAATCCCATTGACATAGAAGTAAATATCCGAAGGGTAATTGTCACAAAAGCCAGGGGCCTCCGATCCCAGTTCCATCGACAACTGAATTTCGCTAAAGGACTGATTGGGTTTGAGATAGTTTGGAATCCGATATTCCAGATAACCTTCAGCCAGCCAGATCATCTCCGCATCAATTCGCAGTGGATCAGCAAAGTACCGCGGATCATCGAACTCTCCAACAATGCTGTCCCGGGTAGCGAGACCACATGTAGGTGCAGCCTGATAATCGCTGTAATGACCGACCTGAATTTCCACCTCATAACGATTGTTAATCTCTTGTGAACGCAGATCAACCATCAATTTTTCCTCATTGAGATAACATATCTTCTGAATTCCATGTTTGCCAACGGCGGTGTTGATCTCGATCAATCCGCTCTCTTCAAGCTTCTTGATATGCATCGTGATAGCGCCATTGCTCAGTCCCAGCTTGGTTGCAAGATCATTGAGATTAAGACTTTGGTTCTTGGCCAGTAGCTCGATGATCTGAATCCGGATTTCCGAACTGAGCGCTTTGAAGATATTCACACCCGACATCAGATCTTTAATATAAATCATAGGTGGATTTCCTTTCCCCGTTCTGAACAAAGTCTTCGACACAGACATTTGCACATTTATATGTTTTATTTCAGATAATTATAAATCATTCCCTCATGGAAGGGAAGGGTGGAGAAATAGAAGCCAAAACCCTTGTATATAGCGCAAATACGAGAATATAACCTATTTTTTGTCCACTATTCCGGTTAAAATAAGTGTTAATCAGTTCACAAATATTTGAAATATACCATTGAAATGTAATGTAACCGCTTTTATAATCCTATTATACCTAAATTGATTCAATACTTCATGAACCTAATTAACCATTTGAACAGGAAAGGTGGAGTTGGTTTGGAAAAGTTAAGCAATGTGAAGAGGTTTAAGTGGAAACGGTTGGCGTTACCGGCATTACTTGTGATGGTATTACTGCTGGCAGGTCAGTCAAAAGCTTTGGCGGCATTCTGGAATCTGACCGGAGATACCGCTGTTCATGATCCGTCGATTATCAAAGAGGGCAATTCCTGGTACACCTTTTCAACCGGCCCGGGCATTCAAGTATTGAAATCCGATAATGGATCGTCCTGGTATCGTGTTCCACAGATCTTCTTAAGTAAGCCATCCTGGTGGGCTTCTGCCGTTCCGGGACAAAGCGGATTGGATGTATGGGCACCGGATGTAGAGCAGTATAACGGAAAAGTATGGCTCTATTATTCGATCTCCACCTTTGGCTCCAATCGGTCTGCGATTGGTCTTGCGTCTGCGAACAGCATTGGAGCAGGGCAGTGGAAGGATGAAGGATTGGTGCTTCAAACCACGACCGCCAATAATTATAATGCCATTGATCCGAATCTGGTCATTGATGCTTCAGGCAATCCATGGCTGGCCTTTGGTTCTTTCTGGAGTGGTCTGAAGATTGTCAAGCTGGACAAAAACACGATGAAACCGACGGGAAGTATAACTTCCATTGCTGCGCGCCCGAATAACGGAGGTGCTATTGAAGGACCAAGTATTGTATATCGTGGCGGCTACTATTACCTGTTTGCTTCCATCGATTCTTGCTGCCAAGGTGTGAACAGTACCTACAAAATGGTCTATGGACGTTCGACCAGTATAACAGGCCCTTATGTGGACAAAAACGGAGTTAATATGCTGAATGGTGGCGGAACGATATTGGATACAGGCAATGTAAAATGGAAAGGTCCAGGTGGTCAGGACGTGTACAACGGCAATGTCATCGCAAGACATGCCTATGATGCAGAGGATAATGGCAATCCGAAATTGCTGATTAATGACTTGCTTTGGGACTCGAGTGGCTGGCCGAAATACTGATTTATTTTATATAAATATAAAATGTTTTATAAAAGTGTTGACTAAAGTGATCTGGATTTGATAAATTTAACAACAGAAATCTTATTTCATCCAATTGAATACGGTTACAAGTCCAGATCAGGAGGGGTTCAGATGGTAAAGAAAAAGAGTTGGGTCACATTTATGCTTCTTATGCTGGTAAGTGCGCTGGTACTCGCAGGTTGCGGAGGAAGCAGCGGTGCAAGTGGGGACAAGGAGTTAACGTTTATGTTCCGCGGCGGTACTGATGAGCAGAAAGCATACCAAGCGGTGGTCAAGAAATTCGAAGAAGATCATCCGGGTGTGAAAGTCAAAATTATCGTAACGGCTGCGGATCAATATGCAACCAAGCTCAGAGCGGCAATTACAGGCAACAGCTTGCCTGACGTATTTTATATCAATCCGGGCGACGTGAAAGCGTATGTGAACAGCAATGTGCTGATGAACCTCACTTCGTATATTGAAAACAATCCGGATGTTGATCTCGATAATATCTGGAAATACGGCGTGGACCTGTATCGTTATGACGGCCAAATGGCAGGTCAAGGTGATATCTACGGTATGCCGAAGGATCTGGGGCCATTTGCACTGGGCTACAACAAAACGTTGTTTGAAAAAGAGGGCATTCCACTCCCTGACAAGGATAAACCATACACATGGGAAGAGTTCATCAAGGTGAACCAGCAAGCGACCAAGGATACCAATGGAGATGGTAAACCGGATGTATACGGTACTGGATTCAACGTACAGTGGGCACTGCAATCCTTTGTATGGAGCAACGGTGGAGATTGGTTGGATGAGACCAAAACAAAAGTAACGATTGATGATCCAAAATTCGCTGAAGCACTGCAATTCTTCGCGGATATGCAGAACGTATACAAAATTACACCTTCCATTGAGGAAGCGCAAACATTGGATACGTATCAACGCTGGATGAAAGGTGAAATGGCTTTCTTCCCTGTAGGCCCATGGGATATGAGTACATTTGAGAAATTGCCTTTCGATTATGATTTGCTGCCATTCCCTGCGGGATCAACTGGCAAATCGGCAACGTGGATCGGATCTCTGGGAATCGGAGTATCCGCGAAAACGAAACATCCAGAAGAAGCAGCAGCATTGGTGAACTACCTTACGGCTTCGAAGGAAGGCATGCAGCAACTGGTAGATGCCAAGGTACAAATTCCGAACTTGCTTGATATGGCAGACGAGTGGGCCAAAGATACATCCACGAAACCAGCCAACAAACAGGAATTCATTGATATTGTTGAAGATTACGGCCGGGCTCTGCCAGGTAACTACACGTACAATGCGGAATGGTATGACCTGTTCTTCACGGACATCCAGCCGGTATTGGATGGCAAGATTACAGCCGCAGACTATGTGAAGCAGCAACAACCGAAAATGCAAAAACTGCTCGACAAAGCGGTTGAACAAGAAAAGAAATCTCAGAAATAGTAGATAGGAAAGGGTGATGCCGGCAGCCTGCAATCATGCTGCTGGCATCATTCGTATTGGAACTTATTGGATTCCATACGGGCATGTGGCATTCGTTGATCGACAAGGTTCAATCGAAGAATGCCACATGCTGATACTAGAAACAGGGGTGAACGCCGTGATTACGAAATCGAGTTTGTATCGCAAAGAGATGCTGTACGGATATCTGTTTATTTTACCTCCGATTCTTGGATTGCTGATCTTTGTCATGTTCCCGTTCCTCTACTCCCTATATGGTTCCTTTACGGATTGGGACGGACTGGGACAGATGAACTTTATCGGTTTGGCCAACTTCAAGGATTTGCTCACGGATGACCTCTTCTACAAAGCGATGTTTAATACATTCTTCCTGATGCTTGGTATTCCGATTGGATTGTTGCTCGCATTGTTGCTGGCAATGGGTCTGAATCGTAAAATTCCCGGCACAACGACATTCCGTGTGATCTATTACATTCCAGTTATTTCTTCCCTCGCTGCGGTGTCCATCATGTGGAACTGGGCGTACAACGGGGATTACGGTCTGGTGAACCAGTTCCTTGATCTGTTTGGGATTAAAGGGCCTAACTGGCTCGCGAACAAAGACACGGTCAAACCGGCTCTGATTATTATGACGGTGTGGAAGGGTCTTGGATACACAATGTTATTGTACTTGGCGGCACTGCAAAGTGTATCACGTACATACTACGAAGCGGCTGAGCTGGATGGAGCGAACGGGTTCCAAATCTTCCGCAACATCACCTGGCCTATGGTGAAGCCGGTTACTTTTTTCCTCATTGTTACA
The DNA here is from genome assembly GCF_037981725.1 of Paenibacillus sp. FSL H3-0457. NCBI lineage: Bacteria > Bacillati > Bacillota > Bacilli > Caryophanales > Paenibacillaceae > Paenibacillus > Paenibacillus sp. FSL H3-0457. Next base: position 1,400,768 of record NZ_CP150283.1, read on the forward strand.
AATATCATTGGCGGTTCCCAGATCTTCACCGAGATGAACATTATGACACCTACGGGTGGTCCTGAATATTCTTCGGCATCAATCGTCTTCTACATCTGGCAGAAGGCCTTCAGTAACTTGCAGATGGGCTATGCCTCAGCAATGGCCATGATTCTTGGTATTTTCATTTTTGTCATTACCCTGGTGCAATTCAAAATGAACGAAAAATCAGCCTATGATGGGGATTGATTGTCAAGGAAAGGAGTGAACCGGAGATGTCTTACAGTCAAAAGAGGAAATTAACAAACTCGATCATCTTTATCGTACTCGCGATTGGTGCGATTGCGATGATTGCACCACTGATCTGGATGTTGTCCACGTCATTGAAGGAGAAGCAGGATGTGTTCGCGCTTCCGCCTGTATGGATACCTGAAGTATTCCAATTTGGAAAGTATAAAGAAATTTGGGAAGCAGGACCGCTGCTCAGCGGGATCAAAAACAGCCTCATCGTTGCGGTAAGTGTAACGGTGGTGGGTACGTTTACGTCCAGTATCGCGGCCTTTGCCTTTGCCAAATTAAGATTCCCGCACAAAAACAAACTGTTTCTCGCGTTGCTGGCATCCATGATGATTCCTTATCCGACAGTCATGATCCCGCAATTCATCATGTTTGCAAAGCTGGGCTGGGTGGATACGCTGTTACCACTGATTGTTCCAGGCCTGTTCGGTAACGTAATCATGATCTTTTTCCTGCGCCAATACCTGCTTAGTGTGCCTGATGCAATTATTGAGGCGGCCAAAATCGATGGAAGTTCCTACTTCCGGCTGTACTCCAGTATTACGTTTCCACTTATCAAACCGGCGATTGCTGCACAGCTGATTCTCTGGTTCATGGGCATCTGGAACGATTATCTGGCACCAATTATCTATCTGAATTCACCGGAGAAGCAGACGTTACAGCTCGTTATAGCAAACTTTAATGCCACGTATGCGATCCAGACGGATTATCCACTTATTATGGCGGCGTCGATTGTGGCTCTGTTACCTGTATTAATCATCTTCCTGATCTTCCAGAAACAGATTATTGAGTCGGTTGCCATTTCGGGAGTGAAGGGATGAATCAGCGGAAGAAATTCCGACGGTGGTCGAATTCAGGAAAAGGAGTGGTTGCTTCCATGTTGTTATTGTTGGTTGTTGGAGCTGCGGGTTGTTCGGGAGAAGGAGCAGGAGAAACGGTGTCCCGTCCCGTCTTTCCTGAAGCTCCTCAAGATACTCAGTTGTATGACACTTCCATTTTGGACGATGAATCACGCTGGACGGTGAACAATGCGCATGATCCGGCCATTATCAAAACAGACCAGGGGTACTACGTCTATTCCACAGACGTTCGTGTAGCAGGAGAAGCGAAACCCGGTGTCATGGTACGTAAATCAGATGATCTGATTAACTGGACATGGGTAGGTCAGGCTCTGCCCGGGATTCCGCAAGAAGCGCTGGACTGGACGGGTGCGGTCAATCTGTGGGCACCGGATGTGATTCAGGCTGGTGATACCTATCGGATGTATTATTCGGCTTCTTCTTTTGGCAGTACCCAGTCGGCTATTGGTCTTCAGACATCCTCATCTCCCGAAGGTCCATGGACAGATGAAGGGCTGGTTGTGCAAACTTCTGCGAATGAACAGGACAAATTAAATGCCATTGATGCTAATCCCATCGTAGATGCCGAGGGTAATTCGTGGATGGTATATGGTTCATTCTTTGACGGCATCTACATTGCGCCACTTGATCCCGACACCGGGAAATTCAAGGGCGACGGTTATGGTACTCGCATTGCTGCTCGGGATCGTGCAACTGAAGAGGGCGCAGTGGAAGGTCCATACATTGTGTTTAACCCGGAGTTCAAAAAGTATTATCTGTTTGTCTCCTATGATTCCTTATTCGAAGATTATAACGTGCGGGTTGCGCGTGCTGATTCAATCACAGGACCGTATACGGACATAAACGGCAATAACATGCTGGATACAGAGTATCTGCCGCAATATGAGATCGGCACCAAAATTCTCGGCGGTTATCGCTTCACAGAAGGCGAGGGCTGGGTTGCGCCCGGACATAACTCCGTGTTGAAGGACGGAGACGATTATTACATCGTGCATCATGCACGGGGGGAGACGGATAAAAACTGGCCATATCTGCATGTACGCAAAATGTTATGGACGAAGGATGGCTGGCCTGTGGTTTCACCTGAACGGTACGCAGGTGAGACTGCACAGGATATTCCGAAATCCATGATTGCCGGGGAGTGGGAAGGTATGGCGCTTGATCCGTCCGTGGACGGGCAGATTCAAGCCGTGCCTTATACCCTAACAAGCAACGGTAAAATTAAAAGTGAAAAAGGTTCAGGGACCTGGGCCTTTGATGACAAACAAACACTGACACTGAAGTGGAAAGAAAGCCCATGGGGCGGAGCTTCCACGGAAGAGCTGCAACTGCTGCCGTCCTGGGACTGGGAACGAAGCCAGCCCGCGCTGGTGGTGACAGGCCTCGATGACCACGGCATGGCGGTCTGGGGCAAGCAGATCAGCGGAGCGGATGAGTAAGGGGACGAGCTGCGAGCGCATTAAGAGCGAGTGGCTGCGCGAAAGGTGCACAAGCAGTGAGGGGGAGGAAGGAGTCGCAGGAGCGAGTTTGGCATCCGATTTCAACCGCAGAGAGCGGTGGGAAAAAGAAATCGGAGGACAAGAGAGCGCCAAGGCCCTACCACCCCCGAACGTCCGCTGTGCATGACAAAGTTGGCCAATAGCTCTGCGGCCAGCCCTGCATTACATGGGGAGAGTTGACCCTGCGAAGCGGTCAACCCCATAAGACCGAGCCACAAAAAAGGCTCGAAGTTGAGTTGTAACCCAGCGAGCGCGGTGAGAGCGAGCTGCTGCTCCGATGGTGCACAAGCAGTGAGGGGGAGGAAGGAGCCGCAGGAGCGAGTTTGGCATCCGATTTCAACCGCCAGGAGCGGTGGAAAGAGAAATCGGAGGACAAGAGAGCACCAAGGCCCTGCCACCCCCGAACGTCCGCTGTGCACCACCCCAAAAGGGTTTTCGCTTTTTCGCAATTGGGTTACATCCCTAAACTTCGAGCCAAACAACATTTGAAAGGGGAGCATTCCCATGACTGATTCCATTACATTTACTAATCCCATTCTGGAGCAGCGCGCTGATCCGTGGGTGTACCGTCATACAGATGGTTACTATTATTTCTCCGCTTCCGTGCCAGCCTTTGACCGGATCGAAATCCGGCGAGCAGAGACTTTGGAAGAGTTAAGAGATGCTGAGCCGGTAACGGCTTGGACGAAGCGTGACACAGGGCCCATGAGTGCCAACATCTGGGCACCGGAGATTCATTTTATCGATGGCAAATGGTACATACACTACGCTGCCGCTCACACCAGTGAGACCAACGAAGGTCTGTTCGATCACCGTATGTATGTCCTGGAGAACGATTCAGTGAATCCACTCGAAGGAGAGTGGGTAGAAAAGGGACAGATACACACACGGTGGGAATCATTCGCGCTGGATGCAACAACCTTTGAACATAAAGGAATCCGCTATCTGGTCTGGGCACAGAAAGATCCTGATATTGTGGGCAACTCGAACCTGTACATTGCCGAAATGGAAAACCCATGGACGCTGCGCGGCGAACAGGTCATGATCTCTACGCCTGAGTACGATTGGGAAATCATCGGCTTTAAGGTGAATGAAGGCCCAGCCGTGATGCATCGGAATGGGCGCTTGTTTATCGGCTACTCGGCAAGCGCGACCGATTACAATTATTGTATGGGTCTACTCACCGCAGATGAAAATGCCGACTTGCTTGATCCGGCCAGCTGGGTGAAATCACCCGAGCCGGTATTCCAGACTTGTGAAGCGAACGGCCAATACGGCCCGGGTCATAATAGCTTTACCGTGTCACCGGATGGCAAGACCGATATTCTGATTTATCATGCCCGTAATTACAAAGACATCGAGGGTGACCCCTTGTATGATCCGAACCGCCATGCCCGTGCTCAAGTGATTCATTGGCGTGAAGATGGCACACCTGATTTCGGTGTTCCGGTCCCAGATGGTAGCGCGGTAGCAGAAGCAAAATAAGAGGTAGTGAAACCTTAATATGAGAGCCCTTAGTTAGCGAGTGATGCTGATTAAGGGCTCTTCTGTGTGTGAACGATAAGATAGAGTGGCCTGAACATATGTGTCCTGGACACAAAACAAAGCAACCACAACGATGATTTCTGCGTATGAGAGAGATACAGATTACGATGCAGAACCTATTAGGAGGATCACATATGGATTCACGCGAGACGTTGGACAAGGAACTTGAACAGATTTTGAAATGGGAGAAACAACAGAAAGACTTGTTTATTTGGGATAAAATCGGGCGTTTGCCCTTTGCGATGTTGGATAAAGTGATGCCTAAAGCGCTGAAACAGAAGATCGGAGATTCCCTGAACGATGTGGGTCAGTATGTGCAGAATGGGGGCAAGTTCCTCGTACAGAAGAAAAAAGTAGCCAAGCTTTTGCAAGAGGAAGCCGGGAGGTCCGGTTATTCCATGATGGATACGACCTATCGTCTGGAGCAGGAATCTGAAGCGGAGGGGACAGCAAAGATTCATAGTGTAGAGAATCTGCCACTTCAGGTGCTGGACCAGGTGGCTGATAACATTACCGAGAGTCGAACGAAGTTTGCCGCGGCTCAGGGAGCAGCTACAGGGTTTGGTGGCATTGTAACCATTGCTGCAGATATTCCGATGGTGATGGGGCTTTCCTTGAAGGTACTGCAAGAGATGGCTCTATGTTATGGTTATGATCCAGATGAACCGCTGGAGCGTATCTTCATTGTCAAATGTCTGCAATTCTCTTCCGCTGATATTGTAGGTAAGAAAGCGATCATTGAAGAACTGGCCGCTTATGATGATCCCGACAAACCCATTGAAGTAGTATCGCAGATGCAGGGATGGCGGGAAGTGTTTAACTCCTACAGTGAATCTTTTGGCTGGAAGAAGCTGTTCCAACTTGTGCCGATTGCAGGCATGGTGTTTGGTTCGGTGAGCAACAAAAATACAATTCGAGATGTCGCCGAAGCAGGCAAAATGTTGTACAAAAAACGGCTGATCCTTCAGCGTTTGAAGTAATATTACAGAAGAAGTCATATTATAGAAGAATATTTATATTGAAAGAGATGAATTTGATATGTTAAACAAACAGGGTTTCTATGATCTTTTAGATCGCAATAATATCGTTTACAAAAGTATTGAACATCCCGCAGTATACACGATGGAGGAAATATTCTCTTATCAGATTCCACATACAGAACGTATCGTTAAAAATCTGTTTCTGCGTGATGATAAGAAGCGCAACTATTATCTGGTGACGATTGCTGGGACGAAGTCCGTTGATTTGAGAAGTTTAAGCGAAAAGATACCTAGCCGCAAATTAAGTTTTGCCAGTGAAAAGGATTTGTTGGAATTCCTCGGATTGGAAAAAGGGCACGTCAACCCTATGGGGGTTCTCAATAATATTCAGAAAAACGTGACCGTAGTTTTTGACAAGGATTTAGTTGGTCAGAAAATTGGAATTCATCCCATGGAAAATACGGCAACGGTATTTCTTGAATTTGAAGATGTGAAGGAACTGATTACAGCTCAAGGTAGCAGCGTTGTCATGTGTGACGTGGAATAAACGGTTGAAGCTAAATACGAGAAAAACATATATAACAAAAGGGTTCCTGCCAGTCTGTGAATACAGAGTTGGCAAGAACCCTTTTGTTATGGTTCAAACATTTTATTTAGACTGCAAATGTAGGTGACCAAAGTGAAATCTAACGAACTCAGCAGACGTTATTCGGCGATATTTCACTAATCCCGATTTCTAAAGAATCTCAGACACGTTATTTCTGCATCTCACACGCACATTCCATGGTTTTCGGCCTTTTTCTCGGGAATAGCGTTGCTCAGATTCTTTAGATTGGGAAACCAGCAGTATTCTTTCAAATAAGTGCTGTAAGGTTCGTTAACGCAAGATAACGTCTTATAATGGCGATGCTGCCACGTAAGTATTGGATCTAATATAGAATAAAAAGTGCACACCTGTTGATGTATTCTTTACTCTTCACTACCGTTTTCTTTCGCCCAGATATTGAGTAATTTATCGGATGGAAGCAGGAACGTGAAGATTCCGAGCAGTGGCAGGAAGCTGCACATCTGCATTACCGGTGATACGCCGAAGACGTCAATCCAGTTCCCCAGCACGAGTGCGCCCAAGCCTCCCATACCAAATGCCAGACCTGTGATCAGGCCCGAGACCGTTCCGATTTTGCCTGGGATCAGCATTTGCGCGTATACAACCGTAACCGAGAAGCTGGATAACATGATAAAACCAATAATGGTTAGCAGTACGCCTGTCCAGAACAGATTCGCATAGGGCAGCAACAGAGCTAGTGGAGCAGCTCCGGCCATGGACAGGAAGATCAGGTTACGTTTGCCGAATCGATCCGCCAAGGGGCCTCCGAAGAACGTACCCAGTGCTCCAGCAGCCAGGAACAAGAAGATATAGATCTGCGCGTCCTCTGTGGACAATCCAAAGGTATCTTTCAGATTAAACGCATAGAAACTACCGATGGAAGCGATATACCAGGAACGAACAAAGACGAGCAAAATCAATAGCGTAATGGCGGCAGTAATCTTTTTACGTAAAGCAGGATTGGGTGCACGACGGGCAGCAGCCTGTCTACGCAGGTATCCTCCCGATTGCAGCATGCGTCCATACCAACGAGCTATGTAGATCTGAACTGCAATTCCCATGGCAGCAATGCCTGTAAATCCAATGGCACCGAACAGTCCAAACGGGATAAAGATCCAGCGTGTAAGCAATGGGGCAAGGGATTGCCCAGCGTTACCACCAACCTGGAAGATGGACTGTGCCAGTCCACGACGTTGACCGGCAGCCATGTGTGATACACGCGAACCTTCCGGATGGAAAGCAGCGGAACCCAGGCCGACAAAGATAACGGAAATCAGGACAGCCATATAACTGTCGGCAAAGGCCAGCAGCAACATGCCGGTAAATGTAAAACCCATGCCAATGGGCAGAATGGATGGCGTCGGTTTTTTATCTGCAAACCAGCCTACGACAGGCTGCATAATGGATGCGGTAAAGTTAATAGCAAAGGAGATCCATCCGATCTGAGTATACGTGAGATGCATAGAATCTTTCAGAATCGGAAAAATGGCTGGAATAACCGACTGGATCGAATCATTGAAGAGATGAACCAAACTAATGGCAATGAGTATCCGGTAAACGGTGCTTTGGGCATCCGATCCGGGTGGGGCTTTCGAACGCGCTGCGGCGTCCTTGGTTAAAGTGGATTGAGTAGACATGTACAATTCTCCTTTGGTCGCGGTCACGAGGGATCAGCGCCTGATGTTGTAATATATGCGTGTAAGCATATTGTTACATAATAGGATAGATTGATTGGACCGACAAGGGGAACATGAGAAAACGTACATTTACAAAAGAAACGTATTACTTTAGCGTATACTGTAAGAAGACCCATATTTATGTGTAAGAAGGATAGAGGAGGGATGGATATGAAATCCTTATCACCTTATGAATCCGCCAAACGTGAGTTGGTGATGACTATTTTGTATATGGCTGTAATAACGTTTCAGGCTATATATGTTTCCCCAGCATCTTTGTCTGTGGCTATCGTCATATTTATCATTTTTCAATCGATTGGTGTGCTGATGTTGAGACATTACATTAAAAAAATCAAAGCACTAAAGGAAGATTAGTCTACTCGAATGCACTACGATCCAATTGCGTTGAGACACTCAGTCTCATACAGGTGTATACTAAACAAAGAAAAAGCCGGATCTCTTCAGGTTTTGAAGAGTTCGGCTTTTCTGTGTCCTATAATTTATTTTAGTTATAGCAGAGTTTATTTACCCGCCAGTTTAACGATTATCAATCGTCTCCGGGTACATATCATGGTTCATCATGCGGTGGTCGGCCATCTGCTCGTATTTCGTTCCAGGCTTACCATAGTTCGTATACGGGTCAATGGAGATGCCGCCGCGCGGTGTGAATTTGCCCCATACTTCGATGTAGCGGGGGTCCATCAGCTTGATCAGGTCGTTCATGATGATGTTCACGCAGTCCTCGTGGAAATCACCATGGTTACGGAAGCTGAACAGGTACAGCTTGAGTGATTTACTCTCGACCATTTTCACATCCGGAATGTAGCTGATATAGATCGTTGCAAAGTCCGGCTGACCCGTAATCGGGCACAGACTAGTGAACTCCGGGCAGTTGAATTTCACAAAATAATCGCGGTACGGATGTTTGTTATCAAAGTTCTCCAAGATTCCCGGATCATATTCAAACGTATATTTTACGTTCTGGTTGCCCAGCAACGTCACATCTTGCATCTCATCAGGTTGTCTCATCGGTTATTAAACGCTCCTTGTTTCCGTCAAAGCCGAAGCCTCGCGGTATATATGAATAGGCAATTTTGCCTGTATAATTCTCTTTTTTGTCTGATGACATTTCGTTCTCAGCTTACATCATGCCGCCCATTCCACCCATACTGCCCATCAAACGCCGCGTTTGTTGCCCCATACCAACGTATGAAGCTGTGGAAGCACACGAACATCATTCAGGTCATCGGAGGCACTGACTTGGTCAATCAGCCACTCATAACGAGCAAGCAGTGAGGACACCAGATCTGGCGTTTCGGCGGAAGTCACATCCGGGTTCCCGGTTTGTAAAAATAAATCCGTGCCCGGATACCGCGCATGCACACGGCGGGCATAGTCCAGGTCTGTCTCATCGAAGATCACGATCTTCAGACTGTGACTTCGTTCTACCGGGCCAGCGGCCAGCCGTTCGATCAGATCATCCAGCACGGCCCAATCGGTGTCCATGCCGGAGCTAGGTGGCTTGGGCGAGACGGTGACTTCGTCAATGTCCGCCAGCCAAGGCTGCCAGCGGGAGCCCTGCGTCTCCACCGCGGTGCGGATGCCGTTCTCCCGCAGCAGGGCAACCAACCCGCCCAGCGAAGCGAGCAGGGCGGGATTACCGCCAGAGATGGTCACATGGGAGAAACGGGTGCCGCCAACGCGGCGCAACTCTTCCCATACGTCCTCTGGCGTAATCATCCGAATCAGGTCCTTGCCACTGCCGTCCCAGGTAAAGGCCGAGTCGCACCAGGAGCAGCGATAATCGCAGCCGGCGGTGCGAACAAACATCGTTTTTTGCCCGATGACCATACCTTCGCCTTGAACCGTCGGACCAAAAATCTCCATCACGGGAATACGAGCCTCTTTGCGAGATCCCGTCTCATTCACCTGGTGTGTCACACTACTCATCGATCATCCACTCCCGTCTCGCTTCCGCGTAACTGGTGGGTGTCTCGAAGAGTCGGACAAACTCTGTCCGCCCACCATCGGTCAGCCCGGCATAGGGTTCCGTCTGGAGCGCATGTTCCATCTGTTCGAACAGCCAAACGACCATATTCTCGGCTGTTGTATTCATTAAAGGAAGTGTCTCGTTAAGGTACTGATGATCCAGATATCCCTCAATTTGAGTTTTCCATATATCTTTGATATGTCCAAAGTCAACCGTCAGCCCGGTTTCACCCGGATAACCGCTGATGCCAAAAATAACTTTATACGTATGACCGTGCAAGTTCTTGCACTTGCCTTCATAACAATGCAGATGATGTGCTGCGTCAAAGGTGAATTCTTTGCTTACAAGTACACGTTTGCGGTGGTAGCGTAGCTGGGTGGGGAGAATATCTTCTCCGATGCGTTGCAGATGCTCTACAATACGGAATGTTCCCGGCTCTCTCATCGTACATCCACTCCCGCCGATTCAGCAGCAGAACGTTGCTGTACATAGCGATCCAGTCCGGCTTTGCGGAGTTTGCAAGCAGGGCATTCTCCGCATCCATCGCCGATCACGCCGTTATAACAGGTCAGGGTACGCTCGCGGACATAATCGAAAGCACCAAGATCATCGGCCATCTTCCACGTTTGGGCTTTGTCCAGCCACATGAGCGGGGTATGAATGACAAATGGGTAGTCCATGGACAGATTAAGTGTCACATTCATTGATTTCACAAATGAATCCCGGCAATCCGGGTATCCGCTGAAATCCGTCTCGCATACACCTGTAACCAGGTGGCGTGCTCCTTTTTGCTTTGCCATAATGGCCGCAAAACTGAGGAACAGCAGATTCCGTCCATCTACAAATGTACTCGGCAGTTCGCCTTCTTCATGCGTAATCTCCACATCCGTGCGAGTGAGCGCATTGGGGGCAAGCTGATTTAACAGACTCATATCCAGTACCGTTTGCTGTACGCCCAGATCACGTGCGATCTCTGTTGCACATTCAATCTCTAACTTGTGGCGCTGACCATAATCAAACGTAACGACCTCTACTTCGGCAAACTGTTGTTTGGCCCAGAACAGACACGTGGTACTATCCTGACCGCCGCTGAATACAACGACTGCTTTTTCTTCGTTCAACATAAAAAAACCTCTCTATCTTCTTGAGATCAAACCATGCACATAGGCATAGAGTGTCGGAAGAACAGAGAAGTTCATGAACTGGCATCCATCAAAAAACACACCTTCTCGATAACCGCTTCAAAAAAGCAGGCAAGAGTAAGTGTCCTTAGTTTTTTACGTACATGATTGCATGGTGACCGCAACGTGTACGCAAGACTTATGCTGACCCATCATATGGTCAAGTCTTATAGAGGGAGTTCGCGAACCTCTCCCATGCCACAGGCATGGATTTTCTTCTTCAATTGTCTGAACCATTATAACATGAAACGGTGTGGTGACCACCCCACTGGAGCATAGTGGCAGCTAATCGGTCGGCTCCACCAACTAACAGCTTATTTGATCAATACATTGCCGAAAGGGATCACTTCTTTCAGAATTCGTTTGAATAGTCCCTCATCGTTGAGATCCTGTTCCAAGCGGTGATTCTCACGTCCAGCCTGAAAGAGTACAGATCCATGTCCTGTCATCTTCCAATGATAATTCATATGCTGACTGGCAAGGTTGTTACCATATACGGTGAGTTCCAGATGTGCATTTTCAGGATAGGCAATAATACTGCCAGCATCTACATAGAGTGGCGCTGTTGGGTGAAGTTCCTGTTGGCAGACCTGACCTTGAGTGAGCAATCCGATTTTGCCTTTGCCGGAAAATTTCATTTTCACTGCATCACGGGTGATCAGCATGTTTTTGATTTTCTGAATTTTGGTATGCATGGTTACACCATCAGAGTAGAAGAACAGGTGGCGGAAGTCATAGAGCAGATCACTGTCCTCCGTGAGCTCCACTTCCTTCATCGTGAATCCGGGAGGCAGGGCAGCCACAAATTGGCAAGGTCCGGTGATTTCGGATTTAATCAGCTTTTTTTTGCGATATATGCCCGTGATATTCATGAATTTATCATTGCGACTCCCACTTTGACCGCGGAAGGCCACAATTTGCTGCGGATGCAAAATATGAAGGCGGTCATCTTTAATCAGTGAAAATGTGACGACTTGTCCTGCTCCGCCTGCTTCAGCATTGTTCAGGTGTATGTTCATGCAGTTGCTCCTGTTCTTTTATACTCGGCCCGAACGGCGACGCATTCCCCAGCGCATCACACGAATCAGAACAAAGTAACCCAATATGAGAGAACCGACAGTGATGATCGTCGTCTGAATTCGTTTGGTGGTAGCTGCTTTGGCATTCTGGTCGTCCTGTAATTTACTTACCATTTCAGTGAGTTTCTGGTTCTGAGCCAGCAGTTGTTCGTTCTGGGTCTTAAATGCTTCGACATTGGCCTGGGCTTGTCCCAACTGAGCAGACGTTTGATTTAATTGCTCCATCGTTTGCTTATAACTTTCCTGCAGAGCGTTCACTTCTCCGGGCAATTCGGAGACTCGCTCCCATCCGCTGTATATATCCGTAAAAATATTGGCACTGGCTGCACTTACTGTCGAAGCGATCGAAACGGTAAATAGAATGCATGTGGTGAATAACACCCGAATGAAATAACCCTGAATGGATTTTGGCATCGTTAACACCTCTTTCTTCGGTTAGATAGATCAATCGCCGAATTCGTCGTCTATTGTTGAAATACGGCTCTTACATTATACGTCAAAACCGGGACGATGGGTTCAAGATGATATCGTTTTATTACCCGAAATATATAAAATTATTTAGGAACAGGGTTGTTTAGCTTACAAATCTGAGGGGTAATAGAACGATAGGCAAGCATACCGGACCGTTTTACAGATCTTTTACTTCAGTTCCGGGTGCATGCTATTCACAAATGCGCAATTTAATGAAAGATACCAATATATCCGATTGAATATAAGATCGTGAACATGAAGGAGTAGAAACATATGTACACAACAGATCAGAACACATCAACCAAAACAATTATGATCACTGTTAATGGAGAGCCAGTAGGGCGTAAGCTGGTCATTGACAGTGTCACCTATGCACCGGTAAACGAAGTAGACGGTGTACAATATTTACACAAAATGGGAATCGATCATCCTACTGTTTAATTTGGGACTTGTCATAGATAAGTGATTGATAAGCTTGGCATAATGCCAGGCTTTTTCGTCGTTTATTGTCGTATTGAGACGGATTTAGGGATATAAAACTAATATATTGGAAAAATTTAATGAGAACATGTGTTCCGTGACAATATAGTGTCCATTCACCCTGATAACTTAGAAGATAATACACATAAATCGGGGGAGAGACTACCAGTGAACTCAGTCTTTGAAGTATCTTATTCGTGGAATAAAGAGGCCATACCGACAGGGGGAGCCGACCCCGTATATATGATGGTAGAGTGGCGTAACGGTGCCCCTGCCAAAAGACTTAGGAAAATAGCACCCAAAATTGTATCAAGAGATTTGGAACTTTTGCTCAAACCGGAATATGGAGTACAGCTAAAAGGTATCTATGGATGTCGTTCCAAGGAAACGGATATTGGCTGGGTACTGAGACTTGGCGATATGTATAAGGGGGAAAGCAAGCAAATTTTGCTTGAATTCTTCATGGGACCCCGTGTATCAGGAAAAGCTGCCGTATGTTCAGCCTACTGGAGCACAAGGAAGTTGAAGCAAAGTCAACGTGTATTGTTACGAAGAGAACAGCTGTATATTCAGTACACCAGTCATCTGGGCATGCTGAGACAGCCCGAAGATCCCAAGGTGGAGAAGACGATCAAATTAAGTGAAACCGTGCCCCTGATCAAACAAGCCCTGCGCGCCTACGAAAGAGGCCGGGTTCAAGAGGGAAGTAATATGTTACGTCGTCATGCTGATGCCTTGTTAATTGAAGCTGCGCGGAAGCAAGATCTGGACTATTACGCGGAAGCCGAGATCGTTGAAAAGTTGCGTTATCACTATGAGATAACGTTTACAACAGGATATCATGACCGTGAAAAAAAGATATTAGGGGAATAGGGTTGATTTCAGGTGGTAACGGTATAGAGAGAGTCTACATATTTGAAGGTGAAGTTTAGGAGAAGGTCGAATGTATGTATCAATATCATATTAAACAATGGATGGAGTTGTATCAAATTTATTGAAACAACATCGTGGAGGGTCCGGCAAAATGACAGACCGACTAATCCGATTAATGCGCATTATAACGCTGGTGCAGGCGAAGCCAGGCATACTGGCACGTGAGCTCGCCCAGCGATGCGAGACGACGGAAAGGACGATATACCGCGACATGGAGGCCCTCAGTGCAATGCATATCCCGATCGCCAATATGGGACACGGGCAAGGGTACATGTTTATCAGCCAATTTGCCATGTATCCGCTAAATTGGTCTGATGAAGAAGCCCAAGCCTTCATGCATCTTGCTGAAGTTATGGAGAATATTCGTCCTTTGCTGAAACCTGCTTTTGAGAGCGCTTATGAGAAAGTGGTTGCTGCGAGTCAGAAAAACAAAACAGAACGAGTGGAATGGTCGGAGCAAATTAGTGGATTGTTCAAAGCGGGATTGCCCGCATGGCAAAATGAAAACAACGATTCGCAGAATCAATCCATGATTACCCTGCTTCAGGCTGGCATTTCACAGAACACCATTGAAGGGGAGTATCTGTCTCAAGGTAAAAAAGGGATCGTACGTATAGATCCTTACTGTCTTATCCCTCGTGAATACAGATTTGAGCTGTTAGGGTATTGTCACCTGTCGGAGAAACTTCGAATATTTCAGGTGAGCCGGCTGCAAAAGATACGGATATTGCCACGCACGTTTCGCAAAGAGGATTATCTCATGCAATCGCACTTCCGCATTCCTTGGGCATACGAGGGAAGTACGGAGTGGACTGCGTTCAAAATTCGATTTGCACCCCATGCTGTGGAGCGTGTGATGCAGGAGCAATTTTTTATGCGACCCATCCTAACCATTGAACCGGAAGGTAGCCTGTTATTTGAAGCCATATTAAGTGATGTTGACGAATTTCTCGTATGGATATCTAAATATGGACCTGATGCGGAAATTCTCGAACCGGAAATCTGCCGCATCAAGATGAAAGAACGTCTAAACTATTGGCAACAAATGTACAATAAAAGTTGAGATTAGAATGCCACCTATCCTAAGCCAAAACACGATTAGGTACCGTGCTGTGGACGGTTACTCTTTGGTTTTGAAAAGGCTTGCCAGATTGCCAAATGGAGATTCTTTCTCTTCATCTTCTGTGGAGCTGGAATAGACAACTTTGGAAGTAATGCCCTCATCATCGGCTGCACAGTTGTTTTCCAGAGTGAAACGGTCAAATTGATGCATAAACACCTTGGCTGTATTAATGGCATCATCCAAGGCACGATGCTGGGTACCATCAAATTCAATTCCACAGATTTCAAGAGCTTGAGCGAGTCCGAGTTGACGGAACTTGCCTTCTTTACGAACGGTGCGGGACCATTGTTGCTGGAGATCGTTATGATTGGTGATCCAGGCCACATCAAGTTGATGGGTGCGACAATGAGAGATCAGTTTGCTGCGGTCATCGGGTCCCCAGGAACACATGTAATAGGGATCACTTCCCATCCAGGCAATGAATTGGTTCAATGCTGCCGGAAAAAGAGGGGCTGCATCAATATCTTTCTGCGTGATACCTGTAAACTGAATCGTGTCAGTGGACAGAACAGACTTATTGGAAGGACGAACATACGTATGGAACGTATCCGTTACGACCAATCCATCCGCACTTTCCGTAACTTTGACGGCACCGATATCAATAATTTCAGAAGAATAGCGAGTATTGCGGCTTACCGTGAATTCAAGATCATATATGATATATGGCATAGGACAAGCTCCTTTATCGATTAATACCTGTGATAGATTTCTATTTCTCTATATTACAGGGAACGTGCTGCCATGTCAGCCATCGCCAGAGAATTCATTGTAGTCAGGATTAACGAACAGTCTGAGTGTTTAATGATCTTTCTAATGCATTTCCGGTTTTGGTAAGTCTTTACTTCGCCAAAAGTGGTCGTTATAATGAGGAAAGTTAGGGACTTTCCTATGTTTTGTTTGTATTTATGGCAACATAAAAGTAGAATTTTCCGTCTTATTATCAGAACTTCCTAACACCGTTTGAAGTGTTGGGGAGTTTTTTATTATTTATAGCATGCTCATGCAGGAAAGGAGAAAAAGTTAGTCGGTTGTTGGTATAACACAGGAAAACTAGTTCACGAGTTAAGTTAGTATTATTGAATTTAAAGTACATATGGAGGTTTGTTTCTTTGATTAGTAGAAAATTGAAAATAACAGCAATTATAGCCAGTGTGTTTATTGTTTTAATGAGCGCTGCATATGGTGCATTCTATATCTGGAACAAGAATTATAAATTTAATAATAATTATGTATGGCAGCCTTTGGAGGACGTGCAATCTACACTAAACCTGAAAGATTCCTATAACGTTATTGTAGCCGGAACGGATCCGGAAGGTATTACTGCTGCCTTATCAGCTGCTCGTAATGGGATGCGTGTATTGCTGGTGGAAGCAAGAGATCGCAACATGTTGGGAGGATTGTTGACCGAGGGAGGTCTTAATACGCTGGATCTAAATTATTCCCCTGAACAACCGCAGTTATTGAGTAGTTTGCGGCAGCCTGACTTTTTGAACAAAGGTATCTTCCAGGAATGGTTCGACCAGATCGAGGGTAGTTCATTTGATACCAATACAGCGGCTAACATTTTCTATCGGATGGTTCGTTCTGAACCTAATATTGACCTGTTGATGAATGTTAAGGAATTAGTCCCCCTTACTGAACAATCTACGGGAGATCACACGACAATAACGGGTATGAGCATAACTAAAGAAGATGGAACAACTGTTCAGATTTCAACCCGCTCCATCATTGATGCAACGCAAGATGCGGATATTGCAGCCGCTGCAGGAGTTCCATACTCCATAGGTAGACAAGATATTGGAGATGGTAAATCCAAAATGGTCTCTACGCTTGTATTCAAGTTAAGCGGTGTTACTGATGAGGTATGGCAAAAGTTTAGGGAAAGAGAGGGAACCGGGGTTGATAAGATGAGTGCTTGGGGGTACGGTGATGCTAGAAAATATGAATCCTCCAATCCACAACATATTAAGATTCGAAGTCTGAATATCGGAAGACAAAATGATGATACAATCTTGATTAATACGATGCAAATCTTTGGGGTAGATCCGTTAGATCCGATATCTGTGAAAAAAGGTCTGGAAATCGGGCGTAAAGAAGCCCCACTAATTGTTGATTTTCTGAAGAAAAATTATGATGAATTTGCAGGGCTAAAATATGCTGGAACAGCAGACGAGCTTTACGTGAGAGAATCACGTCATATCTATGGCGAGTACCGATTAACATTAGCTGATGTCATGGAAAATCGTGATCATTGGGATGCCATTGGATACGGCTCATACGATATTGATATTCAGAGCACGAGTGTTGGAAATCCCGGCACGATTATGTTGAGTCCGATTCAATATGGTGTACCTTTTCGCTCGCTTGTACCGCTAAAGGTTGATGGTTTGCTCGTCGTTGGACGTGCAGCAAGTTTTGATACAATCCCACACGGTAGTGCAAGAGTTGTCCCAATGGGAATGGCAGAGGGAGAAGCAGCAGGAGCGGCGGTCAAGCTGGCATATATCCATAAGGAGTCCTTCCGCGAACTCTCAACTTCCGAAGAGCGAGCATCTGAACTACGTAAGATGCTGGAGAATCAGGGGATGGATCTGAAAGTACATCGTTTCGAGCAACCTGATTATATGGAGCATAAGGATTACAAGGGATTGCTGGCTGCAGCGAGTATGTATATGACTTCAGGCAATTATAATAACGATGGTTGGGAACTGGATAAAGGAATGAATCCAGAACGATTTTTAAGTAAATTGAAAAGAATGCAAGCGATGTTTCCAGAAGCCTACACAGGCAGTGCCGACCAAGGTCTAACAAATATGGAGAATGCCGTAACCCTACCTTTAACGTTGGATCAGGCTGCGTATATGTTATGTCTGGCAATGGGATCTTCAGAAACGGAAACTTCACTTGAACAGGCACTTGCTCAATTACAAATGCAAAACTTTATAAGTGCCGACACGCTTGCTGGCATTGCTGACAAGAACAATCTTACAAATGGGGATGCGTTTATGCTCATTCGTGATGTAGTGGAGTATTATTCTGGAGTTGTATTCGACTAATTGGTTGACAATTACTTGTAAATGAACTAATGTGGTCAAAAATGATAACAGCGTTATAACGAGGACATGATTGTGCAATCCAGCTTCAACAGAGAGGGAACAGTGTGGTGCAAGGTTCCTGTAGCTGCTTCATAAATTCCTACCTCGCGAGCTGCGGAAGAGAATGCCCCTACAGGGTTGCAACCTCCGCCGGCAGGGCCCGTTATGCCCCGTAGGACTGCATGTTACAGATCGCAAAGGTTGCGAACGGATTAATTTGCAGTTAAATAAGGGTGGTACCACGACACATTCGTCCCTTGACGGATGTGTCTTTTTGCTGTTTATGCGCCGTATTTAATAACAAAAAGGAAGATTAGGAGTGTGTTATGATGCGTCAAAGTGAAATGCTTGTCCCAACATTACGTGAAGCGCCAGCGGAGGCAGATGCAGCGGGACATCGCTGGTTACTGCGTTCCGGTATGATTCGCCAACTGGCAGCAGGGATATACAGTTACTTGCCCCTCGGACGGCGTATATTGTTAAATGTTGAACGGATCGTTCGTGAAGAGATGGATCGTGCTGGATGTCAGGAAGTGTTGCTGCCGATTATGCAGCCAGCCGAACTGTGGGAAGAGTCCGGAAGGTACACACAGTATGGTCCTGAATTAATGCGTCTGAAGGATCGTCATGCACGGGAATTTGCTCTTGGACCAACACATGAGGAAGTCGTAACCGCTTTAGCGCGGGACGAGGTGAGTTCGTATCGTAAGCTGCCATTCACCCTGTACCAGATCGGAACCAAGTTCCGGGATGAACGCCGTCCTCGATTTGGATTGCTGCGTGGACGTGAGTTCATCATGAAGGATGCGTACTCTTTTGCTTCGGACTGGGAAGAGCTTGATCGGACTTATCAGGCTATGAACACGGCGTATAGTCGCATTCTGGAGCGTTGTGGTCTGGACTATATCCGTGTTGAGGCGGACGCAGGAACGATTGGCGGTCAAGGAGAAACACATGAGTTCATGGCTCTTGCTGATGTGGGTGAGGACACAATTGTAACCTGCAAACATTGTGGATATGCTGCAAATCTGGAGAAAGCGGATTATCAGACTTCTGGAGATATGGAGAAAAAAGAAGGAAGCTTGGAAGTTCCAGCTGACTCTGCGAGTGCAGACTCCGCGCTTCAAACGGTTGAACATTCAGGAGCGGAAAACCTAGTACGTATCTCGACACCTGGCGTTCGTACGATCGCAGAGTTAACCACTTTTGTGGGCAAAGGTGCTGAACATATGATCAAAACGCTGCTTTATGTGGCGGATGGTCAGCTCGTCGCTGCGCTTGTGCGTGGAGATCATGAACTGAATGACATCGCATTGAAGCAGGTGTTGGGGGCAGAGGAACTGATCCTTGCAGACGATGCAGCCATTGCGGCTCATCCAAATCTGAAGGTAGGATTCCTGGGTCCGATTGGACTAAATCTGCCGATGGTGGTGGACGCTGACGTGGCAGTGATGAAGAGTGCAATTACAGGAGCCAATGAAGTGGATGTGCATGTTTCCGGTGTACGCCCAGGGATTGATTTTGCATTGGAGCGAGTAGAACGAATCCGCTTTGCTGCGGAGGGGGATGCTTGTCCAACATGTGGATCACCACTTGTGTTTACCAAAGGTATTGAGGTTGGACACATATTCAAATTGGGAACGAAATATAGTGATGCCATGGGTGCTTCATTCCTGGATCGTAATGGTCGCCAGTGTGCGCCAGTCATGGGGTGTTACGGCATTGGCGTATCCCGCCTGATGGCCGCTATAGCTGAACAATATGCAGGAGATGACGGCATTCGTTGGCCGGTTGCTGTGGCGCCATATGATGTGCATCTGATTACAGTAAGTTGGAAGGATGAGCAGCAGCGTCAGCTTACCCTTGAACTGGAGCAACAATTGATCGATGGCGGTTACACGGTATTGGTTGATGACCGGGATGAACGTCCAGGTGTGAAATTCAAGGATGCGGAGCTGATCGGATTGCCTGTGCAGATCGTTATTGGCCGAGGAGCAGCCGAAGGACAGGTCGAACTGGGATCACACGCACTTGCAGCATCAGGTGAATCGAAACGAATCGGGTTGACTGCACAGGAAGCTGTGCTTTATGTGAAGGAACAGCTCACGTCCTAAACTCAGTGGATTCGTTAATTATATGAGTTCATATAATAGTACCGAATATGATGCGGTAGCTGATTTTGATTGCTGAAATTCCAATGAGAGCATGAAAAAGAGGGCTATAGGCATATAAATTGATAGGGTTTTATGAGTAATATCATACGAAATAACTATATTTGGATAGTTGTATTTAGTATACAAATGATTTTATGATTAAGGATTTGAAGATGATCATACGCAGGCGGATTTATGTGCAAGTATGCAATTTTGAGAAGATAGAGATGTCGAAATTAAATGTACAATAAACGCATGAACACGGTCATTCCGGAGAGTTCTTATATAGTTCGGTGTCGAAGGCACATGATAAAGTTGGTCCGTAAAGGCCAGGCTGGGATTTATTTTTGCCTCAGATGATTGTCAGGATCAGCAGGATATGTCCACAGGAAATGTTCAAGTATCTGATGTGGATTGATGTTTAAGAACGGAGATACAAAAGGGTGTCCCCTTAACCAGTAATCTGGCTTTGGGGACACCCTTTTGGTTATGACAAAATTGATTCGTTATGTTGTTGCGCCTTATAAGCGATCATGCCTATATGCACTTTGCTTTGCTGAGCTTAAGAAGCTGCAGGCAATTTTAATTGTTGACCTGGATAAATCCAGTGTGGATTTTTGATATGGTTCAGCTTTTGCAATGCCTGCCACGTTGTGCCGTATTGTTTGGAGATGGAGTACAGGGAATCTCCGGATTTCACAACATGAAGTTTAGCTGGAGCTGGTTTGCTTGGTGTTGGTTTAGATGGTTTTTCCGGTTTTGGTGTTTCTGGTTTTGGCTTGGTTGGAGCTGGTGTTTCTGTTGCCGGAGTTTCCGGCTCTACTGCAGGTTTTACCGCTTCACTGATCCGACCATCTGTTTTGATGTTTACAGCGCCAAGCTTTTGCATGTAGTTAATCAACGCTTCATCCAACGCGCCGTACATACCTGTTGTAGCATATTTGGCAAACATGGTGTATTCGTCACCACCAACAGCTGTGAAATCATTGGTTGCCAGTGTATATGTTGCTTCCGGATCAAGGGCTTTATCGCCCACGGTTACGGAATGTACACGGCTACCTTCAGCAGCGGAAGTGTCGATTTTGAACTTGATACCAGATACTTGCGGGAATCCACCGCTTGGTTCCGGATAGGAAGCTACACCGACTTCAAGGGCTGCCAGAATATCGGACCCTTTCACTTCAAGAGTTACCACTTGATTACCAAAAGGAAGCACTGTGATGATATCACCTTTGGTTACGATTCCTTTTTCGATGGAAGCACGGATACCACCACCGTTAGTCAGTGCAATATCGGCTTTGCTGACATCACGAATGGCATCTGCAAGCAGGTCACCCAGGTTAGTTTCACCTGCACGCACCTGTTCACGTTTACCATCCAGCAGAATAGCTGTATTGGCTACTTCTTCTTTCAAAATAGGTTCTTGTTCTTTTTGAATGGAGTTCACGAGAGTCGCGACTTTCTCATTTGGTTTGATGTCTTTTGCTTCAGTTTCATCAATTAATGTTGCTTGTTTCTTTGTTACTTTACCACCATCTACCCACAGATCGATGACACCTACGTAGTTAGTGTATTCTCCTGCACTTGCAATCAATGTTCCGTTATCGGATACAAGGCCATCTTGCAGTACAGTGTGGCTGTGACCATCGATGAATACATCGATGCCAGGAACTTCTTTAACAACTTTAAAGCTAGTATCCGTGCTGGATGCATCTTGTCCAAGGTGTCCCAATACCACAACAACATCTACTTTGCTGCGGATTTCGTTTACCAGAACTTTGGCTTCCGCAGATGGATCTGTAATATCAAGACCTTCTACGTTTTTTGGATTCGTTTTGTACAACGTTTCCGGTGTAGTCAAAGCGATGATACCAATTTTAACGCCATCCACCTCTTTAATGAGGTAAGGATCGAAGAGACGTGTTCCGTCTTTTTTCTTCACGTTGGCACTCAGCATGGGGAAGTTCATCATGTCCGCCAGTTCGATCAGGCGATCTGAACCATAGTTGAATTCGTGGTTACCCGGTACGATGGCTTGGTATCCCATTTCATTCATGACTTTCACGATGCTCTCACCATTCACAAGAGTGGCGAATGTTGTACCATGCACAGCATCTCCAGCATCGAGCAAGAGTGTGTTCGGGTTTTCGCTACGATATTTGTCAGCGATTCCAGCTACTTTGGCAAAACCCATAGCAGGTGAAGATTCAACTGCACGGGCATGCGTATCATTCGTATGTAGAATGGTAATGTGTTTACCTGTGCCCGGAGTGGTGTCCGTTGCAGCTGCGGCAATACCTACACTGCCAAACAGCAAACAGACCGTTAGCAGAAGTGAAACGTAATTCTTCCAGATTTTCATATGAATCCGAAACCTCCCAAAATAATAATCTACTTGAGCGTTTACACAGCTCAAATAGTATTTTAACAGACTATTATTAGGAAATCTCGCGAATTACGTAAAAATAAGTAACCTGAAAGTGACATGTAAATCTGCTGTTGGAAAATATAATCTTCGGAAAGAACGTATGTTCTTAAAGAGTGTAAAAAAAATGCTGCGCTTCACGCGGCAGTCCGGTACGCAAACAAAATTTCTCCAAAGATTCATCCGGTTCAGGCATCACTCCGGAGGTCAGCAATTGAATGGCAAAACGGTTAGCCTGTCTTTCCAGCTTGCCTGGAGCAAAATAGGAATGTTCCTCCAGAAAGAATCGATTAATCCCTTTATGAAGTCGGTCGTGTCCAAGCTCATGGGCGCACACGAACCGTTGCCACTCCGGCGGCAAATCATTGTGTATGACGATAAACCTGCGCCGGAGCTTACGAAAGTACAGTCCCTTGGTGGACTTCCCCAAATTGGTGAAACGAATCTGTATTCCAACCGCGCGGGCAATGCTGAACGGGCAGTTGGTCCGGTGTTTTCGAATCAGCTTTGTTACGATGTCATCCATATGATCTCACCTGCTGCCTTATTAAATTCAGTGGGTCATGCCTCATGGGCGATTGTCCGATTCGTCTGTCTTTTTGCGTTTGTTCATCTGTTTGGCTTCCCAGAACAGACCTGTCAGCACATCCTTGATTCGTTTTTTGTCCTCTTCATCGAGTGGAATGCCGTCAAACATCAGATCATCATCGTCCTCCAGCATCTTTTTAAAATCACGACGGTCTTTGTATGTAGCCCATTCCGGTACGTCCTGAAGTTCAGCAGCACTCCCTGGTTCAATATAACCAGCCTGCTTCATCATCTCTGTATAGGGCACCGAGAGTGCATCTGAAATCTTGCGGATGGTCGCTGGTTTGGGCACACCCCGGACCCCGTTCTCAATACGTGATATCTGTGAGTTGCTTATTCCGGCTGCTTCGGCGAGCTGATTGATGCTGTATCCTTGTTGCTCGCGCAGTTGTTTCATATAAGGACCAAAAGCGTGCTCCACAATTATGCCAACTCCTTCGATTCGTACAAGTACTTGAATTAATATTAAGAAGAAAGATGAATGCGACAACTCCTAAACCTCTGCGGGTGCGCCGTTCCGGATTCGGATCGTTCTTTTGATCGCTGTTATCCCCGGATTTCCTGTTTCCCTTTCCTAAAGGGTGAAATCCGTTGATAAAGGCGAACGCTTTGCTTCTTCAGAATCGATTCCGTCTCCTTCACTACGTATGCGCTTGATATGTACCTTATCGGCATTAAGGAGAAGGGGAGCTTCTTAATATTAAAAATCAAATGACTTGTACGGAAGTTCATTAATTAAACAGTACTATAACGTATATATACCATTAGGTAAAGAGATATGAAACAATTATGCCAAAAGGCATAGGAAATGAGAGCGAACGTTTTATTTTATCGTCAAAATGAACCAAAATGAAGGTTTACTCCGATCTCCAGAAAGTGGTATCCTCAAATAGAAATACGAACACTATACGAACAAAATGTAAAGTTGAGGCAGAGCGTGTGTTTTGTAATCACCTTCTGAAAAGTGGAATTCCCCGGATTATAGCGGTTTGGAGTGATTCCAAAAGGCAACAGGGGGAAATTGAAAAAAATGTCGTTACTTTTTTAGGAAACTGGACAACTCTATGAATAAGAGCGTTTTGTCATCGTTTACGATTGCAAAACAATTTCATGTGAACCATTGAATGAGTGATATGAGTTGAGAAATGAAAGTGTTAAAGATGAAGTGGTTGCATGTTTAACAAGGTTGTTCTGTCATCGGAGTGATCATGCGAAACTATTAGAAATTTATTTTATAAAGAATACTAAAGGAGGAAGATAAATATGGAATTGATGCTGCCTGAATTGGACCGACGCAAAACGCAAACAGCTGTTGAAGCTGCGCTGGAAAAATACCGTATCTATAAAACCATTGCATTTGAAGAACGAGAGGTTATGGTGACGGCAAGTTATGCCGAGCGTTTCCACGGTGCAACCAATGTGACGGGGGATTCCACGGCGAGAACGGCGATCTACAATGTGGACGTGCAGCGCGCGCGTCAAGCATACTGCGATACGATTGATTTTGTTGTGTCCCGGCTGAGTGAAAAGGAACGTGTACTCGTCTGTGAACGATATTTGAAAGACGATGATGTGTTTGACTATAAAGTGTATAACCATGTGTTTGATCCGCCTGTCAGCAAGGATACGTATACGAAGATTCGTACACGTGCTTTCTACAAAATGGCGCTGGCTCTGTCAGATCGAGGTCTGATTAATATGGAGCCTTTGTCTGTGTCCCGCAAAGAGCGACAGAAGCTGGGCTGAGTGAGCGATTGAAGAAGTTGATCCTTTAATATCCAAGGTGGATTGGTTACAATAGTTGAACAAACCACAGTTGGTACAGCCAAAGGAGAGAAGTCTGCGATGTCGGAAGAAGTCGGAATGCAGGAAATGGTCACGTTGAAGACAATCGCGGAAACACTCAATACGTCCAATGATCTGAACTTAATGCTGGATACCGTGGTCGGCAAATTACTGGAGTTGACCGGATTAACGGCAGGTTGGATGTTTCTGATTAATGAACGTGGAGACTATACCTGTGTTTCGGATTATAATCTGCCCCCGGCATTACTGCGTAAAGATAAGGAGCCCATGCGAACGGGTACCTGCTGGTGTGTGAACCGCTTTAAGGACGGTCAACTCAATCATGCGGTCAACATCATTAACTGTAAACGGCTGGAGGATGCGGTGGAATTCCAATGGGGAGATACCCATGATATTACCCACCATGCAACCGTCCCGTTAAGGTCAGGGGAGAAGATGCTCGGCCTGCTCAACGTGGCTGCGCCAGCCAAGGAACATTTCAGCGACAGTGAACTTGCACTGTTACAGGGCGTGGCGTACCAGATTGGGAGTGCGGTAGAACGGATGAGATTGTATCGAGCAGAGCAGCGACGAGCTGCTCTGTATGCCAAGCTGGGGGAGTTCAGCACGGCTTTGGGACTTGCAGTGAACGAATGCAGCAATTCTGATGCTTTTTGTTTAAAAGTTGTACAGCTGCTTGGGCAGCATTATGATTGGCCTTTTGCTACAATTATTCAGCAGAAAAGCGGAATGTTCGTTGTGCAGGCAGCCTATGCAAATGATACGGTTCGAACGTTATCAAGTACTCCGTTATCTTCAGAAGTGACGAGCCACATTAACCATATAATCAATAGTCATCGTGTAACATCTCTGTCTGGGACACAGATCGCTGAGATATTTACCCTGTGCAAGCCTGATCAGGTTATGAATTCCATTGCCTCGGGAATTGCTGCTCCCCTTCCATATCATACGCCAGGGGAAACGGGAATTCTGGTGATCGGAATAGGAACATCAGGTCCTGCACAGGCGGACCGTGAAGTGCTGGAGGCATTGGCCGAACATATTGCGGCCTCATGGGAGAGTCTGAAGCTGGCGGAGAATCGCCGCGAACTTGCACGAATGGAAGAGAGAAATCGGTTGGCTCGCGATCTGCATGATTCGGTTAATCAGATTTTATTTTCACTATCGTTAACGGCTAAAGGCGCGGAAAGTATGTTATCCGGCTCCGAGCAGTTGCACCCGGCAACGGAAGCGATGAAGGATATTCGGGCTTTGTCTCAGGAGGCTCTCAAGGAAATGCGCGCATTGATTATGCAGCTCCGTCCCGCGGGACTGGAAGCAGGGCTGCTCCATGCACTACAGGAATACGGCACAAGCCAGGGGCTTCAAGTGGTGACGAATCGGACGGGAATGCGGTCTTTACCACGTAATATAGAAGAAGCATTGTGGCGAATCGGACAGGAAGCGCTGAATAATGTACGGAAACACGCGGATGTTCCTTCTGCTGAGGTCACCCTCAAGTTAAGTAATCATGAAGTGGTGCTCACTGTCACAGATCAGGGAAAAGGTGGTGCGAACAGGCCAAAAGCGTCGTCTGGAAGCTCCCTTGGCCTGTCCATTATGAAGGAACGGGCTCAATCACTCGGAGGCAACTTAGAAATAGTGAGTTCTTCCCGTAAGGGAACGACAGTAACGGCAGTCATTCCACTTCCGTTCGAATCTGTATAAAGTCAGGGGGAAGAAGAGATGCCGATTACGATTTTGCTCGCAGATGATCATGCGATGGTGAGACGGGGGCTGCACGTTTTTTTGACGACACAGCAAGACATGAAGGTTGTGGGCGAAGCATCGAACGGACAGGAAGCACTGGCTCAGGCGGAAGCGTTAAAACCTGACGTGGTATTAATGGATCTGCATATGCCGGTCATGGACGGAATCGAAACAGCCAGAAGGCTGCGCACGTTATTGCCAGCAACGCGAATCATTGTGCTCACCTCGTTTTCGGATCAGGATCATGTCGTTCCTGCTGTTCGCGCAGGAGTTAAAGGATATCTACTCAAGGATATTGAACCGGAGGATCTGGCTGTAGCCATTCGCAATGTGCATGCAGGTCAGGTGGAATTGCATCCTGACGCAGCAGGTCAATTGATGCATGTGATGGCTTCATCCGATTGGTCTATAAATGAACAGCAACCACAGCATATACCGACAGATCAGTCAGCAGACAGTCAACATCAGAAGCCAAAGCAGAAGGGGAAATCAACTGAAGCGTCTCTTGGCGGACTGGATATGCTGACTCGCCGTGAACAAGAAGTCTTGGGGCTGATTGCTCAAGGATTGAGCAACAAGGAAATTGCAGTTCAATTGGTCATCACCGAAAAAACGGTCAAAACCCATGTCAGTCATCTGCTCGACAAACTGGGACTAGCAGATCGGACGCAAGCGGCTCTTCATGCCGTAAGAAATGGCTGGGTCGTGTGACCAATTCCGACATATGTTCATACTTAAGTCGTATAAACTCAACCTAAAGGTTGAGTTTTTTGGTATTTCAAGTTAAGTCTATCTGCTGACGATTTGGATGCAAAAGAAAGGTAAGATAAGAGTAGAAATAACAGATCGGTTGAAACATGAGAGTTTGAATTATTAAAAAACCAAGGAGAGTGACATGAATGAATATTGTTATTTTGGCAGGAAGCAATCGGAACAATGCAACCAGTACACGTCTGGGAGAGTATGCTGTGGAGATTATTCGCGGTCAGGGACATCAGGCCAGCCTGTTTGATCTGTATCAGACACCACTTCCATTCTACGCACCAGATGAAAAACAAGCGGATCATGAACATCTGGCAGACCTGAATACACGTATGCTCGCGGCCGATGCGATCATCCTGTCTACACCAGAGTATCACGGCAGTATTAGCGGTGTGCTCAAAAATGCACTGGATCACCTGAGTCAGGCTCATTTCAGCGGCAAGACCGTCCTGTCCATCAGCTCCTCTGGCGGAGCGGTGGGGGTAAGTTCGCTTTTACAACTGCAAGCGATTGTTCGCAATCTGCATGGCATCAATGCCCAGGAGTGGATATCCATTGGTGGTGCGCAGCGCAGACGATTCGAAGCGACATTTGACGGATATGAAGAGTACGAAGGCAGTCAGGATATAGAGGACCGGGTGCAGCGGGTTATTGGATCGTTTTTAAATCTGGCACAGACGTTAACGAATGCGCGGAATTCAACCATGAGTTGAGAACCAAGGAAGATGAAAAATCGGAAAAGGAAAAGAGGTTGAACATTATGATTACTGGCATATTTGAAACACATCTAAACGTGACGGATCTGGAGAGATCCCATCATTTCTATGAAACGGTCCTTGGTTTACCTCATGCCTACGGGCAGAAAGAACGTGGGAACTCCTTCTACTGGATTGGTGGAAAAGGCAAAGCCATGCTGGGATTGTGGCAAAAGGAATCTTCCGAGGTGAAACGTCAGCACTTTGCTTTTCATGTATCTCTGGAGGATATGAAACACGCGGTGGCTCACTTGGAGAACAAAGGGATCAAGACACAGAACTTCCTGAATGATGATATCGGTGAACTGTACGTCTTCGGCTGGATGCCTGCGGTATCTGTATATTTTAAGGATCCAGATGGTCATTTGCTTGAATTCATCGCCATGCTCCCGGATGAAGCGAAGCCTGAACTCGGCATGGTGCCGTGGAGTCAGTGGGAGGAGATGCAGGAGAAGACCGTATGATGATTGAAGAATTACAGTTATATACAACACGGATGGAGGACCTCAAGCATTTTTATCGTGATACGTTGGGAATGGAGGTGTCCAATGCGACGGATCAGGCCTTCAACCTGCAGGTTGGAAGGACAAAGATGATTTTCAAACCGTGTGAAACAGATCGTGAGCCCTTTTATCATGTGGCCTGGTCGATTCCGACGAATCGGTTCAAGGAAGCGAAGCAGTGGGCTGCATCACGTGTTGTTTTAAGCAGAGAAGGAGATCGGGATGAGACGTACTCTACTAACTGGGACTCTCATTCTCTCTATTTCGAAGATCCAGCAGGCAATATTATTGAGCTGATTGCTCATCATCGTATTCAGAACGAGAGTGACCATGACTTCTCGACTCAAGATATATTACAGGTGTGTGAAGTTGGCCTGGTGACGGAGGATGTTCTGTCTACGGTGAATGAGCTTCAGCAGATTGGACTCACGCGCTGGGGTGAGGTTAGTGATACCTTTGCTCCTGTAGGAGATGTACATGGTTTATTTATTGTGGTGAAGAAGGATCGGACGTGGTTTTTCTCCAAGCAAAAAGCACAGATCTATCCGCTGGAAGTATCCATCCGTGGGGTGGGCAAGCTTCGAATTGGCTAAACTTTGCATTCCGGGGCAAAACGGGCATATGTGGAGCATTTCCATCATGTTATAGAAGTAAACGCTTTATTTATTAATTAGGATATATAAGTTGAACTAAATTTACACGATAACGGAGAGGACAGATCTTAGTTCAACTTATATAGTTTTTCTGATGGGTTTACATATGATGAAGGGTGGTGGCAAGCTTGGATCGACGTTTGTTGGAAGATGGACTAGCGATTATCGTTTCCAGTCGGGAACGTACAGGAGATCTGTGGCACGCCCATTATGGGGCGGGTGCGATTGCGGCATATTTTTGGTTGCGGGAAAATCGTCTCACTGCCCTTGCCGCCGGCAGTGTTACCGCCGAAGCAAAAGCCATGCTTCGCCAGCATGGAATCAGCCCTGGCCAGACCTCTCCGATTGGTGAAATGATGCCCAGGGAAGATGCCGAGGCGTGTATTACGGACGCATTGGATCGAACGATTGGAGAGCTACATTGGGTTGGACACCAGGCCATCTACGGGGCAATCAGTCTGAAAGCCATTCGTGAACTGGATGGATGGGGCACTGCGGAGGATATTGGTCGGCTGGTTGAACTGATCGATTCATTCGATCGAACTATCCCGGGAAGATCCTGGATGAACACAACGATGAAAGAAATCCGCAGTCTCAAAGCAGAAAAGAGCGATGGTTTCCCCGAGATTGAAGATCCAACGCAGTTGTCACGTCTGATTTTGGATGAGCTTGGTGCTTTCCAGACTATCTATCACGCGGAAGCGCATCATGATCTAATCGGTCATATGCTCACCTACGGACATGCGCTTAACATATTATATGAACTGGGTTATCCTGCATTATTCCACAAAGGCATTCCGCCTTTCCTTACCATGGTGAAGGCACTACGCTTAAGCCGAGATGTGGATATTGAACAGGAGATGCCGACATTGCAATCACCCGTAGACCTGCTGCCACTAGAACGGGCGGAACGATCAGTGGCGCTCCCTCATGAACTGGAATATTGGCTCACCGACAGACGTTCCCGTGACTGGAACGGAGGTCATGTATTCAAATTCCCGTTCAGTTTCTATCATCATGCGAAGAACGGGGAGCCCGTACCGGAAACGTGGGAGAACTTTCGTTATATCATCGCGTGAGATAAAACATACATTTCAGAAGGGGTGTCCGACATGACGGACACCCCTTCTAGGCATTATTCTGGTCTACCGAATTGTAGGGTAGGCATCCTGTACCTTTTTAACGGGGCCAAATTTCAAGGATAAAAAGGATCAGCATGACTCTGGACACCAGCATGTATGGTGATTTTCG
This sequence comes from Paenibacillus sp. FSL H3-0457, assembly GCF_037981725.1. Taxonomy (NCBI): domain Bacteria; kingdom Bacillati; phylum Bacillota; class Bacilli; order Caryophanales; family Paenibacillaceae; genus Paenibacillus; species Paenibacillus sp. FSL H3-0457. The sequence goes on from NZ_CP150283.1 coordinate 1,431,208, forward strand.
TATGGGCTGACGCGCTGCCCATATTCCCCAGGAACTCATAAGTGCAATACTCCCCCAGAACATCCATAAGGAGATGCCTTCGGGTGTAAATAGAAAGGACAGCTTGGGCAGTCCCCTGTTGCCAGTCCCAAGAAGAACAGTGGTCATATAGACGAGGATAAGGAAAAACAACTCGAAGAGCAGGGTTTGCAGCCAGAAATAATAGATGTTGAACACTCGTAGCATGATGACTGTGATCAGGATAAACAGGATACCAACGGATAAGAATGTTGCCGCGGTCCATCCAATGAGAGATGTTGTTACAACATCTGTTTCCTGATATAAGATGTACATCGCCAACGCATACATAGCGGGACCCGCCATATAACTGGTGACAGCAATCCAAAGATAGAAGAAATATCTCTTTTTCATGGTCATATCCATCCTTTATTGTTCGTAGGATTTGAAAGCTACTTATGTCATATAAACATCATCAGAATGGGTTTGGTTGGACTATCAATAGGAGTTTTCTCCAAGAAATCGGCATTTAACCGCCATAGAGACAACTACATTCATGCGTATTTCATCCCGATTACCATCAGCGCGAGTGGGAAAAGGCGGTAAAATGGTATTATCGGATCAGCAGCAAGGAAGACAACCGACAGCTCATACGCTAAAGTACAGCCGGCCATGGGGCCGGTTTTTTAATTCGGTGATTGCATCCTTGCCCTGATCGGGTATTAAAGACTAAACAGATAACAGGAGGCTACGTGATATGAAAACAGTATTGTATGTTCCACTGGATGATCGTCCAGCGAATCTGGATGATGTGATTGTGCAAGGGAAAGCAGCCGGTATCCATATCGTTACACCGAACCTGAGTGATATTAAGAATCGTCTGGACTCGGAGAAAACCGTAGATGGCACAACGCTGCTCGGCACCTCCACGCCGGTTTATGGTAAACCGTCCAAGATTCACGACTTTATTCTGAAACATGCTGCCAAAGTCGACGGATTCATTATTTCATCCGATATGCTCGCTTATGGCGGCCTGATTGGTAGTCGTCAGCTCCGTGAAGATGGAGGAGGCGCCTATCCAGAATACGATGATGAGACGACGCGTTTGCTGGATGTGATCCGCGTGATCAAGCAGAAATACCCACGCAAACCCGTATTTATAATGGATACCATCATGCGTTTGGCTACAACCTCGTTTGCAGATGGCTTGGCGCTTGATGCGTATAATGAGTCCCGTGCATTGATGCAGCAGCCACGTCAGACATACACTGAGTTTGAGGATATTATCGAAGGTTATAACCTGTCCCCGGATGGAGTGGAATATGGGACAACGACCTATTTTGATAAAGAACAGTATTACAATACAAGACAGCATAAATTTAAAACAAATCTGTACATTCTGGATCAACTGGCTCGCACAGGTTATATCGATTTCCTCGCAGTTGGAGTCGACGATGCTAACACGCAGGGTGTTCAGATCAATGAAATCAAATATGTAGAAGCGCGGATCAATGAATGGCTGGGTGGAACCAATGGGCAAAATCCGGATCGAGCTATCGTCTTGCCGGATGCGGATGGTCTGGGGCACGCTTTGGTTGCTCGCATGGCTAACCAGTTGTTCCGAGGCGGGGCGAGGACACGTTACGCAGTGAAATATTTTGGTCCTCACGGCAATACCATCATTAACACGTATGAATACATGGATGTACACGAGAATGTGGTTCGTCATGTGGATATTGTAGGTGGTGTGCTTGTAGCGGATTCGGCATATCCTGAACCGGAGGTGGTGACGGATGTGGGTGCTGGCTTGGAAAATGAACAGCTAGTGGCTGTAGCAGCCGATCAAGTTGTCCCGTTTGACATGACCTCCGAACTGGATCGTATGACGAAGGGTCACCCAGGTAATTCCGGGGAGAACACGGGCATCGACATTGAGATTATCGCCATTACGGCTCTGGATCAGGTGCAGGCTGCGTTGGAGCAATTGACGCTGAATAGTGAGCAAGGTCTGCCTTCGGTGTTGATTGATTTTGTGGGTAAAGGACCAGCCAATGTTGATGTTGCTGAAGCATTGCTCAACAGTCCATATACCGGACGGGTTCTGGGTTATAGTGCATGGAATACGCCAGGTAACAAGATCGGTATTGCTGTAGGTATGGGGCAGTCCAGGTACGCGTTGATCACAACAGAGAAGCATGAGCATAAGTTGCGTGATGCGATGAACGCGCATGGCTCGTTGTTGTTTAAGCGTTTCCTGAAGGATTACTACTACAAAGCGGTAGCGATTGCGGACATCCGCACGTATTCCCGAGCCCATGCGCTGTATACCAACGTGGCTACCCTTTCGGATCAAAATATGTTGCTGTTCAACTCGGAGGAAGACTATGCCCATTTGCAAACATTGCTCCGTGATTTGATGCAGACTTATACCACGGCGCTTGCGAATAAAACAGCCTTCCAGACAGGCAATGTGGCGATTAAGCAGATCTGTAATGACGAATTGTCCTATGCGACGTATGGCAGTGCGCTGCTGGAATATGGGAATCCTGATTTCATCTGGGGCCGTGCATTTGAGATTACGTTGAACCCGCAGGTTACGCTGAACTAAACTGTTATCTCACCATGGGTTCCTCATGTTTAGGGTAATCACTGGTATGACTGTACCGCTTAATCTCTCCGTTGTTAAAAATGATATATTGGTACTTCGCTTCGAGTTCATCCGCGAATGTTACTGAGGCACCGTAAGGTGCTTCAGAGCTTTTTGAAGAGTAGGTACCTTGTACTTCAATAAGCTGTTCTGGTGAATAACCTTTCTGTTCAATAAGGTAAGTGGTTATCTGTTGTTCAGCATCATTTTTCTTGAGCGGATTACCAAACAGTCCGAAGTAGGCCCAGCAGGATATCCCGAGTATAAATGCTAAGACAGCCAGTGAAGTAATTTTGAATTTTTTACTCATAGTTATTTCTCCTTCTTTTACGTAAGCCACAATGAATTAGATAATGAAATATTAATATATTTGGATAAATTTATCAATTATTTGATCTTAAAGCTTACTTAGTTATTCTTTAAAATGATGATTCCAGAATCGTCTTTTTTCCACCCGAACGACTCCCTTAATCGCACCGAAGTCAGACGGAACACCATCCGCGCTAGGGATGAAAGGGTGTAAGATTGTATTATCGGATCAATAACAAGGGACGCACCGAAAGCACATACGCTAATGTACAGACCGGCCAGGTGGCCGGTCTTTTTGATGCGGTGAATGTAGTCCCGGTATTGGTTCGGTTGGAATACAGACTCTGAGTTAAAAGGGGGAGTCTACTGCTGCTGCTGCTGCTGCATTGTCGCTGCACGGTGTGGGCAGATCTCAAACTTGCAGCCAAAGGGGGCGAAATGAATGTGTCTATGAGAAATAAAATTAGCACTGCCATGAGCACCAGTAAAATGAGTACGCTCATTAAAAAAACGCTGAAACAGAAGCTTGCGGTACTTGTTCCAGATTGGAATGGTCGTGTGCTGGATGTACCTGCGTCAGGCGAAATGTTGGCCGGGCCTTGTGCAGTGGTTGCGTTTGCCGAAGAGGTGCCGAAGTCTGCTTGGGCGGGATATCGACGGATTATCAAAATCTCACCATGCGCTCGTCCGGAAGATGGTGGCGCTGAACAAGTGGAAGCTTGGTCAGCTGATCTAATTGAAGGGTTGCACCAGGTAAGGCTGGTGGATGAAGCAGGTGGGGCATTCACATGTATCTATCTGGGTTCTTCAGATAGTGATCGGGTGGATGCTGGGTCTGGTATGGTTACGCGCAGTCTGCGGTTCGGAGTGTATGCTCCCGAAGACTCGGGAGCCGTCCTCGCCGAAAGAGGCGACGCGTGGTTAGCTGCGCTTCAAGATTGGACACAGCAAGAGCTTGGTTCGGGCTGGTCGGTATATGGTGATGTCTGGCCCGGTGGATATGAGATGCCGTCTGTGTTATGGCGATTGGCCGGATGCAGCACTTCTGTGGCGGGGACTTCAGCATTGGAGGTTCGACAACAGTGGATTGGGCATGTGCTCACCGATCATTCGGTGTTAACACGGCAGACCGTTACTCGGTTGGCCCGGCAACTTGCAGTGCAATCTCGTCTTGCTGTCACTGAAGCGGGTGGCGAAGAGCACGAAGGTAACACACGGTATGTGACAGTGGATGAAGTCACGGCAGATTTACAGGCAGATGCCTATCTGAACGGACAGATTCGCCTGACGTTGCAACAGCGGATTCGTCGTCCGGGTACAAATGTACCTTTGATTCGTGAGATTCACCATAGCAAAGGTATGGAGTAAACGTTAGTCGAGAGGAACCTTCTATTAGAGGTTGTTCAAAAAGCCCGCTTTTGATTACAAAGGATGCCTAACGGCATCATCAGCATCGAATATGGAATTCAGCCGAATAAGCATAAGCTTACGAAGTATGTTTCCTTTGGAAACATTGTAGTTGCTCACGTAGTTTTCCCTACGCTCTGCTACTCCATTTCTAACTTCATCCCATCTTCTCGGTACTGAAAACCGATCTTTTTGAACATGTACTTTTAAGAGTAGTTTCAGATTATAGCTTTGAGATGATGGATGTAGCTTCAACATTATAGCTTCAAATTCATAGGTTCATAGGATCAAAAATTCATAGATCAAGCTTAAAGATCATCGTTTCACGAAATTAGTAGTCCAACAAATGAGGTGAGATGGCAATGGCAAGCTCAGTGAAAAAAAGCAAACAGACAGCCCCGCGGTATACACGGGCAGAATTGATGAATCATGCAGAAGCCCTCTTTGCCGTTAAGGCAGAGGTGCTGTACGGTGCGCTGTACGAAGCGGCGCAAGAGTCGTTTTCCATTGAAGAAACGCAGGAACGAATTAACCAATTTATGAAAGCGAAGGTGAAGGGATAATGGCAGGTGGAACTTGGGAGCAAACGAATCGTCCGGTCCTTCCGGGCTTATATATGAATTTTCAGGCGGCGGCATCCTCGGCCATTCAAGCGGGTACGCGGGGGACGGTCGTGGTGCCAATCAAGGCCAACTGGGGTCCAGTGGGGACTTTTGTTGAAGTAGGGAGCGAAGCGGCGATTGAACGTATTTATGCGGCGAATGTGCTGGACAACGGTACGGCTTATACGTCCTTGAAGCTCGCCCTGTTGGGTGGACCGAAGAAGTTGCTCGCTTATCGGGTGGCAAGTGCTGCGGCCAAAACAGCCACGCTTACTTTGAAGGACAGCAGTGATGCCAATGTACTGCAACTGGATGCGAAGTATCCGGGGGATCGTGCGAATGGATTCTACGTCACCATCCAGCCGGGTGTAATTGATAATACGAAACATGAAGTGCGCCTTTTTGAAGGTAACCGGATGTTGTATGCGCTCCTGACAGCGGATATTACAGCAGCTTCTCTGGCAAAAGAGATCAACGCGGATGAACAAAATGTCTGGTTAACGGCTCAGGCGATTGGCGATGATGCAGGTGTAGTTGCAACAATTGCGGGTGCGGCATTCAAAGGCGGCGTAAGTGGCAACGATGACCTGACCAATGCAGAGTACATTGCTGTACAGGGCGCGCTGGAAGGGGAGCAATTCGACGTCTTGGCTTTGGATCAGGCGGCTGATGCACCTCTGCTTGCGAGTTTTGCGGCATGGGTGAAACGTGTGCGTAGTGAAGGTAAACCGGTGGTGGCTGTATTTGGCGGTTCCTCAGCGGATGACACTTCTGCTACAGCAGCACAAAAAGCGGCAGCACGTTCGCTTGGGCTCAACCATGAAGGTGTGATTAATGTCGGTACAGGCGTACGCCTTGGAGATGCATTCTACAGCTCGGCGGAAACATCCGCCTATGTTGCAGGTCTGATCGCCGGACAACGTCTGAACCAATCCACAACCTATGCAGCTACTCCGTTCGATGATGTGACACGTCGCTGGACGCGTGCAGAACAGGAGCAGGCGGTACAGAATGGCGTATTTATTTTCTTCCATGATGGACGTCAGGTGAAAGCACTTCGTGGTGTAAACACACTGGTAACTCCGGCCGCTGGACAGAATAATGCATGGAAAAAAATCCGTTCCATTCGTGTGTTAGACGCGATCAACACGGATTTGCAGCGTTCCGCGGAAGATACGTATATCGGTAAAGTGAACAATACCGAAGAGGGTCGTCAAGCACTGATTAGTGCCATGAAGGCCTATTTGGCGCTGCTCGCACAGAGCAATGTGATTGAAGCGGACAGTTATGATGTCATTCTCGATCCGGCATATTACGGCGCGGCACCAGTTCTCAAACCGGAAGCGGATCAGGTATTCCTGCAATGGAATGTGAAGCTGACGGATGTGATGGAGCAGTTGTTTGGCACATTTTACGTGCAATAAGGTTGTGTGAAAGGAAAACGCGATTTTTTAATTTTAAGGAGGAAAATATATGTTGGATGCGTCAAGAGTAATTCTCGGTACCCATGGTCAGTTGCATATCGATGGTGTGTGGCAGACAAACATTAACAAGTTGGAAGCGAGTGTGGAGATTGAAAAGCGTGAGCTGAATCTGGTCGGTAACGACTGGAAAGTGCACAAAAACGGCGCAAAAAAAGGAACAGGCACGATGACGGGCTACAAAGTCACTTCGGATATGATCCAGCGCGGCTTCACCAAATTCGAGATCATTTCCAAAGTGGATGACCCGGAATCATATGGACATGAGAGTGTATTGCTGAGAGGTTGCATGGTGGACAAAATTCAGCTTGCCAACTGGACAGCGGGTGAGGAAGTACCGGAGGAAACGGGCTTTACATTTGAAGGATTTGAATTGCTGAATCCGATTGTGGCGAACTAAGCTTTGGAATAGGGATGTGATTGAGCTAGTGTGCTCAAGCGTGATTGCATAGTTACTTCATATCATATGGACACCAATGCGGGCCGAGATGATCTCGGTCTCTTTGTTGTCTCTACAGGCTTGGAAGCTGGCATAGATAAACCCATTTGTGAAATAAGAAGGAGATAACACCCGATGAGTATGAATGAAAATATGTCCGAAGAACAGATTTTGGATCAGTTGTTTGAAGCAGCAGAACGTTTGCCAGAGGAGAATGTGCGCATTCAGCGTCTGGATCTGCTGTTGACCTTGCGTGGACTGACGTCCTCCAAAGTGGATCACATTCGCGAACGCTGTACCATTCGTAAAACGACCAAAGGCCGCACCGAGGAAAAGGTGGACACCGAAACATTTAACGCGCTGCTCATTTCTGAAGCAACCGTGAAATTAAAAGTCCGCAGCCTGGAATTGTCCGGCTGGGGAGACACCCGCATTACAGGCCGCATGAAGTTGTCCGGTGGCGAACAGGCGGTACGTCGTATGTTGCTCGCTGGTGAATTGGATGCCGTAGGTGATAAAGTGCTGGAGCTGTCCGGCTTTGGTGTGGAGATTGAAGACCTAAAAAACTGATTCACTCCGGCGGAATGACCACGTTCCTGTATCACATGTGGGTGCGTCATCATCTCCGGCCCGGAGAGTTCTGGTCTTTGCCACGTGGGGAACGCTCGCTGTTAATTGCGTTCTCGGAAGAGGAAATGTCAGCGATAACTTCGCAAATGAATCGATAACGAAATAGGCTAGGAGGTGAAAAAATGGCAGAAATGATTGTAGGTTTGTCCAAATCCAATGCGGAAATGCGGACAACCCTTCGTTATCTGGATCAGATTCAGCGTTCCACGGAACGTCTGGGCAGAGTTCGTTATCAGAGTCTGATCAAGGTGAATAATGAGCTGAGAATGACTGGGCGCAGACTGGAAAGTATCTATAGTACCGCTGTACGCTTGAGTCGATTGAGAATCACACCAACGATTGGTCTTAATGATCAAGCTACTCCAGTACTCCATGGTTTGATTGGGAAAATGAAACAGATTCGTTCTAAGCTGTTGCACGCTACAGCCAAAGTACAGTTTAAAGTCAGACATCAAATCTCAGGAGTATCCGTTAATGTAAATTCTCAGCCACTGATGGATGCTTTAAATACGAATACGATATCAATTCTTAAGCTTAGTGCCAAACTGGATTCTCTTAATATTGCAGCAGGAGGAAAAGAGGAGAAACCGAAAACTTTTTTGCAGAAGATGAAAGGTATGTTTGATCGTGGGAAATCAATCTCATCTGGTGTGGGGAAAGTCTTTGATGCAAGAAATAGTGGGAAGAAGCTATGGAAAGAAATCACAACACCTGCCACACCGGGGAATAAATTTAAAAAGGCGTTCAAGGTTACAAAACGTGGGGCAAAGTTTGTGAATGATTTCTCGTCCGCAGGGTCCGATTTGATCGGTGGATTCGATGGATTGTGGGGCGATGTAAAAGGTCTCTTTGGTGGAGGTGGAAGCGGAAGTGGGGCAGGAGGCAGTGGTGGGTCTGGCATCATAAGCAAGCTTGGTGGCAACCTCGTTAAAGGAGCGGGAAAATTGTTCGCTCCACTCCGTATGTATAACAATATTAAAGAACTTGCAAGCGCCCCACCTGAGGATCGTGCTCGTGCGGTGGGTTCGGTTGCTGGTAATGCAGTAGGAACAACTATTGGTACCGTACTTGGCAGTGTAATTCCAATTCCGGTGGTTGGGAACATGCTGGGCGGTTCAATAGGCGGTTGGCTGGGTGAAAAGGCAGGCGGTTGGCTGGGTGACAAGGTAGGTGGATTCCTAAAAAACAACGCGGAAGACATCTCAAAAGTAGCAAAATTTGCTTCTGAGGGAGCGAGTTACGTGGCGGAGAAAACGACGAATTTGTTCAATGGGGTTGCAGGTTTTTTTGGTTTCGGTTCTAAAAAGGAAGAGCAGACCGCCCCAGCCGCAGCGGTCATAACGTCACCCTCAACACCTGTAGCAACGCAGACACCACCCCCTCCACCGATAGCACCTCAGATGCCGCCTCCATACAGGCCGGCAGTTCTATCGATCACCGGTCCAGAAGCCTACATGAACAATCGATTTGGTTCACCGACGGCTGCGGGTCTTATGGGAACAAGTGTGATGCAATCCCAAGCGGTAGCAAAGAATAACGCGGGTCAACCCAATGAGAAAGCTTCGCCGCTCACAGTGCGTATTTCCGAAGAACAGATGAGCAGTCTTGCAGGTTACCTTAAGGATTTCAAAACGGAAACGACGAACCAGATTGCTGTGAATATTGCACCGGGTACGGTACAAGTGACCGTTCGGGAGAACGCTATTGATTATGACGCAGTTTCTCATCAGGTGGGGCAACGTATCTCTGATGAGTTCCGCCGCGCGATGCAAAATCGCAAAACAATTATGGCCTAAGCAGAAAGGAGGCCGCAGATATGTCAGTACTTGAAGATAAAGTTGGTCCTAACAAAATGTCATTTACGTTGAAGGACGGCAACACTCCATTTCAATTCCCAGTGAACCCGGAAGAGGTGAGTATTTCCAGGTCCAAAGGGTATGAAACGATTAATATGCTGGAGCATGGCGAGTTTGATTTTGCGCAGGGGGAGAAGGTGAAGGAGATCACCTTCTCTTCTTTTTTTCCAAAAGAGTATGATGCCTTCTATTGCATGGACAAAGAAGATTTTCCAGATCCGAGGGTAGCGATGAATATGCTGAATACGTTTCTGGTATCGAAAAAGCCGCTGCGTTTCATCATTTCAGAGACGGGCGTGAACGTGCCTGTTTTTATTGTTTCGCTTAATTCGAGCTTTCGTGGGGGGGAGACAGGGGATATTTATTTCGACCTGACCCTACGCACCTGGCGGGATTCCAAGGTGGAGAAGGTGGGCTCTGCGGCATCCGCGAGCAAGTCAGGTTCGCGTACCGATTTGAAAAAGAACAGCAAGACCTACACCGTCAAATCTGGCGACTCCCTGTCCAAAATAGCAAAGCTTGAGCTGGGTAGCAGTTCCAAATGGAACGAGATCTACAAGCTCAACGCAAAGGTCATCGGGAGTGATCCAAACCGGATCAAGCCCGGGCAAAAGCTGGTGATGCCATGACCTACAAGGTCATTGTCGACGACAAATACGACATCACCAAGTTGGTGGAGACAATTACGCTGAAGGATTCGCTCGACCAGATTGCGTATCAGGCCAACATCCGACTGGCGGTGTCTGCATCTTCCGGTCTGCCTTCCATCTCACCGGGCATGGCAGTGCGGATTAGCGGGGTTCCTTTTGGCGAAAAATCCATGGTTCACTTGCTGCATCCTGCGGTCATCTGGGAGGTGGAGAGTTCCAACAGCGGCACCAAGCGGCTGTCTCTCACGGTGTACGACCGGATGATTTATCTGGAAAAATCAGAGGACGAGTTCCTGTTGCCAAAGGATCAGACGGCTACGCAGCGACTTAAAACCTACGCCAAAGAGTGGAAGATTCCATATGCTACGCTGCCAGAAACCAAGACAAAGCTGGGAAAAGCCGTGTATCGGTCACAGACGATCTTCTCGATGATGTTTGCAGATCTGAAGGAAACGGCGAAGTCCGGCGGGGAGATGTATCATCCCCGGATGACACCCGGCGGGTTGCAGCTCTTCCAGGTAGGAAGTAATGCAAAGGTGTATGAACTTGATCGACTGATTGATCTGACCCAGATGCGTACACTCGAAGGGGCGGTTACCAAAGTTAAAGTGATGGCAGCGTCGGAGTCTACGAGTGGTAAAGAGGTCCCTTCCAAAGTGCTCGCGATTGAGCAGAATGGTGTGGAAGAACTGGGTACATTGCAAAAGCTGGTTGAGGACGATCAGGTGAAATCGACAACCGCGGCGAAAAAACTGGCGAAAAGTCATCTGACGGGTATTCAGGAGACCTTTACGATATCCGCACCGGATGTGAATACGATCCGCGCTGGAGAAGCAGTGTTGTTAAAAGGGCTGAAACTGATCGTCATGTCGGTTAGCCGTGATCTGTCTGCCGGACCTGGAACGATGACGTTAGAGCTGGGGACGGCTGAGCTGGTGAAAAGGAGGTATTACCTTGAATAAAGATGATCCGTACGGGCATTTTGCCGACGTCATGCGGGGTGCGATGAGTACACATTCCCGTCAGGCCGTGAGCGGGCTGGGAGCAGTACTGGGTACGATGACCTCATCCGGCGTGAAGCTGGATGATTTCAAGCACGAAGTGCAGGATTATCTCGTGGCCGAGTTGCCGGGCACGCTTGGACTGCCGGAGCGCGAGGCTGCTGGCGCGATTTCCGGTATACCTGACGTGGCAAACGGCGGAACGACGGGCACGGGACGGTTTCTTTTGCAAAAAGAGGAAGTGGAAGAAACGGTGTTGTCTCTTGGCAAAGGTCTGAAAGCGGGAGATCGCGTACTGGCGATGCGCGTGAATGGCGGTAACGACATTGTGGTGCTGTGTAAGGTGGTGAGTGCGCATGCCTAGTTTGTTCCCGGAAACGGGTGTGGTATGGGGAGATGAGGAGGATCTGTCGGGGGCGGAATCGGAAGAGGTACGCTTTGGACGGAGCTGGCGATTCGATTACGATGCAGGGGATTTTGTATTGACCCCCAGTGGTAAAGTCGCTGCGGCTGGTGGGCATGAAGCGTGGGTACAGTGGTGCATCAAGGCCGTCAAAACGCCAAGATACAGACATGTGATCTATTCCCGAAACTATGGTTCGGAGCTGGAGGATCTGGTGGGTCAGGGTGACAGCCGGGGTGTGATGGAAAGTGAGATTACTCGGATGGTGACGGAGACGTTGCTGGCTGATCCACGCACGGATTCGGTAGACCAGTTCACGTTTGATTGGAATCGGGAGCAGTGCATGTTCTCGTGTCGGGTGGCGAGTGTGCAGGAAGAGATGTTTATTCTGGAAAGTGAGGTGATCTGACGGGATGGCTGAGATTCCGCGTTATTTGGAGGACCAGACGGAGGAACAGATTATGCAGCGCATGCTGGATCGTCTGCCCGCGGATCTGGATAAGTCGGAAGGATCGTTTCTGTGGGATGCGGAGGCTCCGGTTGCGTTTATGCTGTCTGAAGCGGCATTGTGGGCGCAGGAATTACTTCGGCGAGGGTTTGCTAGTACTGCGGCGAGCAGTGATCCAAATTTTCGTTCGGAAGAGCTGGATCTGCGGGCAGGAGAGCACGGCATCACGCGGCGGGCTGCTGTGGCGGCACAAGGTGCAGTGAGGTTCATGGGTACGCCGGGGAAAGTTGTGCCTGTGGGCACGGTCGTGGCTACACTCGCGGATGAAGTATCTGCTGAAGCTTCGCTCGAATATGAGACGGTGGGGCGTATGGAACTGGATGCAGAGGGCTCCGGGGTGGTAGGCGTGCGAGCGCTTGTTGCCGGAAAAGAAAGCAATGTGCCTGCGGGCACGGTAACTGTGCTGTCTACACCTGTAAGTGGCGTGACTTCTGTCACGAACGTTGATGTGATCAAAGGCGGTGCAGATATTGAGGCAGACACGGCGTTGCTGGAACGCTTTTATGCCAAAGTCCGCAATCAGGGGACCAGTGGCAACAAGTCGCAATATGTGCAATGGGCCAGTGAAGTACCAGGTGTAGGCGCAACGCGTGTCATTCCTTTATGGCAGGGGCCAGGCACGGTGGGATTGTATCTGTTAGACACGGACAAACGTGCTGCGGGTACCGATCTGGTGGCGGCTGTGCAGAAGTACGTTGACCCCACGCAGGATGGACAGGGTGAAGGCGTTGCACCGGCGGGGCCAGTAGTGTCTGTGATGTCGGCGGTGGAAGTGCCGATGAATATTCAGGTGAAACTGACTCTGGCAAGTGATGCGACACTCGCCGATGTACGAGCATTGATCGAACGCGGGGTGACCGCGTATCTGAAACAGTTGGCTTTTGCCGATCCACTCGTTCGTTACACTCGCATTGCTGCGATCCTGCTGGACATTCCGCCCATTATCGACTATTCGGAGCTTACCGTGAACGGTGTGAGCGACCAGAATATTGAGATAACCGCGAGTCAGGTGGCGGTTCTGGGGACGGTGGATGTGCATGAGTAGTGTTGGGCAGATGGTGGACGAAGAAGTAGTTTTGGAGTGCGGAGACCAAGGAAGATTGGGAGAAGTACGCCGATCTGAGTTAGAGCTGGTGAGCGAGACGTTTCATGATGATGTGCAAGGAAGGGAGGGGACAGGGCATGAGTGCTCCTTCTATTGTAGATGTTGGACTGACGAGTGAGAAAGGGCGGGAGCTGTTCTCGTATTTGCCAAGGTATTACGAGACTTCGCGTGTCATGCAGGCCGATATGCAGGCCAAAGGCAGTGAAATGGATCTGCTGTACAAGGCGCTGGATGAGACGCTGGAGCAGTTTTTTGTCCGCACGGCGACGTGGGGGCTGGACTTCTGGGAAGAAGAGCTTGGCATTGAGACGGATCGTCTCAAACCTGTGGAACAGAGGCGTGCCGTAGTGGAGTCGAAGCTGCGTGGTGCCGGGAAGTTCTCTGGCAGGTTGGTTTCGAATGTGGCTGAGGCATATGCCGGGGGCAAGGTGGATGTAACTTTTCAGCCGGGAGCATGGAGTTTTACGGTGAGCTTTGTGGATACGATGGGTATCCCGCCCAATATCGACGATCTCAAACGTGCGATTGAAGAGTTGAAACCGGCCCATATGGCCGTGGAATATGAGTATCGTTATCTGATCTGGGACGATCTGGACGACAAACAGATGACTTGGGATGAACTGGACACCGCGTCCTTGACGTGGAATGAACTGGAGGTGTGGGCGTAATGCCACAAGAAACCGATCGATTGAAATTACCTCTTCCTTTGGGGAACGAAAGAGTGACCCGGGATAGTATTAGTATGATTTTCGAAAAGATTGATGCTGGTGTTGCAACGCAAGAGGATTTGGATGCGCTCCGTGAAGCGGTGAGTCATATGGATATTCCTGATGCGTCGTTGACGCAAAAAGGGAAGGTGCAGTTGTCAAGCAAGACGGACGGTACGTCCGAGACGGTGGCTGCGACGGAAAAGGCAGTGAAAGCGGCTGTGGACAGTGCCATTCAAAGACTGATTCCAGATACTCGTGGAGTAGCTACAAAGCCGAGCGATTATCGTAAAAACATCGCATACTCATTTAAATCAGGCTCAATGATTGGCTTACCCGCCGAACTCTATGTCGTATTACATGGATTAAAGGGCTGGAATGATGACAGCGGAGGTGTCACTCACGAATATGCTTCTGGCGGAACGACAGGAGGAATGTACCATCGTACTGGTACGACTGCTAACGATACCTGGGGGCCGTGGATGCAGATTGTTGATCAAGGTGCACCGTGGCAAAAGCGTAAGTTAACTGAAGATAATGGTCTTTCAATCAACGTCAGTAATGGGAATGCCAATAATTTAGTCGCTGCAGGGTTCTATGTTGGTGAGAATATTGCCCATGCACCAACAACCGCGAGTGGTGCATGGTGGTATATCGAAGTTCAGGCAATGTCTTCTGATAGTTGGGTTATTCAAAAAGCCTATGATTTATTTAGTGCAGGATCATTCAGAATGCGAATTAAAAGCAATGGAACTTGGACAGCATGGTCACAAGACCTTTTTCAATCTTTACTTGATGCTAAGAACAGGCACATTATTTCATCTGCTGCACCTTCTGGCGGAAACGATGGCGACATCTGGTATCAATACTCATGATAAAGGGGAGGAGAATAACGCATGGCTTTAGGCGCTAAGGTGGGTGGCACGTGGAAAATGCCCAATAGAGTGTCTGTCAAGGTTTCGGGGACTTGGCGGGGTGTCCAACAAATTTATGCGAGAGTCGGGGGAGTATGGCGTCCCATTTGGTCCACTGTACAGACTATGCGGAAAGGTTCCGTATGGGGCAGCAATTCATATGTGGCCAAACAATCGGACCATGTGGAATGTTACGCATACAACCCAAGCACAGGCGGCGGTGAGGCGGCCGTAGTGACAAGCACACCAGTGGATCTGACCAACGTAACTAACGTTGTATTTGATTTTGCATTGGAAGGTTCATCCCACATCCAATCAGATGGGATTTTCATAGCGTCAACGGACCAAATGGGAGGCGGCGGTACATATAACGCCCGAACATATCGGGGTTCACTGACGACAAGGACCACAATCAGCTTGAGTGTTTCCAACCTGTCCGGGTCCTACTATTTGCGGGCGCACGCTTCAAACAACAGCGGCGTAGCCACATGGAAATGCGTTCGCCTTTACCGGATCTTGCTGGATAACAAAGAGATTTGGAACGCCAGTGTGGGCGGTTCTTACTCTTAATAAGGAGGCATGATCATGTCTGATTATAATTATGTGCAATACCCAAGGAAACCGGTAACGCTGTGAGATTGATATCCGGTGCCCAAGACGGAGAAGTAAAGTCAGCGACGAGTTCACATACACGGGTATTAATTGTAGATGATGAAAACGGGGGTGGCGCCAATTACGTCTTTCATATGGCATGTGAACTTACATTTAAAGCCGTTAGTCTGGATATCGAATCTTGGTAGATAGGAAAAACTTAACTAATCTCAATCTCACCAATAAAAAGGAGGTGAACCATGACAACAAACCAATTAACCGACTCTATCGCTACAACACTCACGCAGCACTTTCCGAAAATCCCGATCCTCCCGCAAACGGGCACTAGTTCCACCCCGGGCATCTCCTACCGCCTGCTGTACGCCCAACTCACCCGGGAACGCAGCGATCGCTTCGTGCAATATCACGCCTATGAAATTCGCTGGCTAGGAGCAGACAATATCCCGGGTACCCTACCAGACCAGCTGTTCGAAGCATTGGAAACCATCGACGTGGAGGGCACTCCCTATCGTGCAACGGAAATGCGTTGGGAAACGGAAACCGATATGCCGCGAATGCTGGTGTACTATACCATGCGAACCACCAAAGTGTCGGAGTCCGCCGCTACCATGCGACAATTGGAACAGCGACCTACCGCACTTAAAGCTACGAGAGAATAACTATATAAGTTCAATGTAACGAAGGTTGTTCTGCAATTGGAGTGGCTAGTGTAATTTTTCTTTAAATGAACTTAAACAACCAAATGAGGGGATCAACATGAAAGGAATAGGAGGCGCATTGGCAATGTTTACGAAAAAAGAACCGGAACCTAAAAATCTGGAAGCTCAACAGAAAAACAACCAAAAATACAGCAAAGCACAGTTCGCCGAATCCCGGCAACTCAGCCGGATCGAGAAAGATATTTTGGCAGCAGTTCTGCTGGAACAACAAACATATACCTTACAAGAAGCACAGCAACACATCCAACAATTTATGAATGGGGAGGCACAATAATGGCTGGAGGAACATGGACGACACAAAACAAGGTACGCCCCGGCGTATATATGAATTTTGCATCAGAGGGTTCATTGCCGGGTACGGTAGGGGATCGGGGAACGGTGGCATTGGCCCTTCCATTGTCATGGGGGCAAACAGGCTCAATCCTGACGGTACAAGCAGGTGAAGATGTACAAGCCAAATTGGGCTATGACTGGACAGCACCTCAATTACTGCTGATTCGTGAAGCTTTGAAACGGGCACAAACCTTGCTCCTTTATCGTCTCAATGCGGGTACAAAAGCAAAGGCAACATTGGATAAACTGACGGTAACTGCTCAACACGGTGGTGTGCGTGGTAATGATCTGGCTGTTGTAATCTCCGCAAATATCAATGAACCGGAAAAATTGGATGTCTCGACTTTGCTATCGGGTAAAGAAGTGGACAAACAAACTTCGTCCACCATCGAAGCTCTGGAATCCAACGCATACGTCACATTTACTGGTGAAGGTGCACTCACAGCTACAGCATCACTTCCACTAACAGGTGGCTTGGATGGTACAGCAACGAACCAAGAGCATGCTGATTTCCTGACCAAGCTGGAAGTACTGGATTTTAACACGGTCGGTCTGATTTCAGACGATGCCACACTCAAGTCAGTCTACACAGCCTACATCAAGCGCTTGCGTGATACCGAGGGCAAGAAGGTGCAACTGGTTTTGTCCGATTATCCGGCTGCAGATCATGAAGGTATCATCAGTGTCAAAAATGGTGTTGTGCTCGCAGATGGCACCGTCCTTACGCCGAAACAAACAGTAGCATGGACTGCCGGTGCAACAGCGGGTGCTAACCTGAATGAATCCCTGACGTTCCGTGCGTATGACGATGCCGTGGATGTGAACGGACGACTGACACATACCGAGACAGAAGCAGCATTGCGTAATGGCGAGTTTGTGTTTACGGCTAGCAGCAACCGCGCAGTGGTAGAGCAGGATGTAAATACTTTCCGTTCGGTGACACCGGATAAAGCACGTCATTTTGCCAAAAACCGTGTTGTCCGTGTACTTGATGGTATCGCTAATGATATGAAACGGATTTTCGAGTCCTACTATATCGGCAAAGTGAACAATAACGAAGATGGGCGCAGCCTGTTCCGTTCCCAATGTGTCACTTATCTGAAGCAACTTCAGGATATTGGTGCCATTCAAAATTTTGATTCCAAAACAGATATCACTGTTGCTCCGGGCAATGAAACTGACAGTATTCTGATCGAGATTCAGGTCCAACCTGTGGATTCCGTTGAAAAAGTATATATGAAAGTGAAGGTGGTTTAAGATGGCATTTTTGAAAGCAAGCGACACAATCTCCGGCCAGGAAGGCCGCGCATACGCAACGATTAACGGACAGACGGAAGAAATGTTCTATGTGAAGACGCTGGAAGCAACCGTGGAGAAACAAAAAGCAGAGGTCAAAACCTTGGGCCGTCGCGGTGTACAGCACAAAGCAACCGGATGGTCCGGTTCGGGCTCCATGACAATCTTTTATACCACTTCCCGTTTCCGCGAGCTGATGCTCCAGTACATGCAGAATGGTGTGGACACGTACTTCGACATTGAAGTGACCAACGAAGATCCTTCCTCTACGATTGGCAAACAGACGGTGACCCTCAAAGGCGTCAACCTCGACAGTGTAATCATGGCATCCCTGGATACCGAGGCTGAGGCGTTGGAGGAAGAAGTGAGCTTTACCTTTGAAGATGTCGATATGCCTGTATCGTTCAATCTGCCGAAGTAATGTAGCGTGAAAGCATAATGATTTGAGATTTATAAAGAGTATAAATTTACAGCGGGTTTGTAAAAGAAACCTGTTCAACTTGCCTGTGTTACGGGCTATTTGGCGTGTCAGAATATTGTTCTTCGCCGCTTCGTGCGGCGGGGGACCTAACTTTAGAGGAGGAACAATACATGAGTGGATTGAGTATGTTTTTTGCCCAAAATGCAGCAACAGATACAACGGAGGAGTTTACCGTATCCCCCCGATTTAAAGATGAGAAAGGCGAGCCGGTTGCTTGGAAACTGCGCAGCATGACCGAGGACGAAAATCAGGAATGCCGCAAGGCAGCTACTCGCAAAATCAAGGGCAAGAATGGTGTCTACACACCCGACATCGATGCGAATGATTACATGGCTCGCCTGATGAGCGCAAGTATAGTATTTCCCGATTTGAAAAACGCAGAACTCCAGCGTTCATATGGCGTGATGGGGGCGGAATCGCTTTTGCGGAAAATGCTGTTGCCTGGGGAATTTGCTTCGCTTGGCGAACAAGTCCAGAAGCTGAACGGCTTCAATCAGGACATGAACGAACTGGTGGATGACGTAAAAAACTAATTAAAGAGGGCGATTCCGAAGCCAATCTGGCTTATTACGCTCTCCATGAACTTAACATTTTGCCGCATCAGCTAATGGCCTTCTCCATGCGAGAACGAGCCGCTATCTATGCTATGATTTCCATCCGGGTGGAGGAAGAGAAGAAAGAGCGGTCCAAGAGCCGCGCCCGGAAGAAATAAAAAGGAAAGGAGGGAGAAATGAATGTATGCCATGTTTGCAAGACTGTACCTTACTTCAACACGTATAGTAACGCAATTTCAACAATTACCTGCTGCTATAAGTACCATGTTTAATTCTGCTCGACTGAACAGTATTGCAATGGCATCCAAATTGCTGCAGGGCGTATCCGAGGAACAAGCCAAAGTGAACGCGGCTTTTGCAGAAGGAGCCGGGCGTGTAAGAGCCTGGATCAGCATGATCAAGTCAGCAGGACAAGCGGTTCTTGTTCCAGCAGCACAAGAAGAGGATCTGAAGCATCGCTATATGGCTGCTACGGGTGATGATGCTCAGGGGGAGACGATCTTTAATCGCTACCGTGCGGAAGCTTTCAAGAGCGGACAGAATGTTACGGATGCTTTGAAAGGTACACTATCTCTCATTCCGTATGCACAGAATACGGATCAGGTTGACCAACTGAGAGATATGACTAAACGGTTGAGTATGCTTTCTCCAGATGGGAAAAGTATGTCAGATGCATCCAGTGCCTTGGTTGCTGCCATGAACGGAGACAATGGTGAACTTGCCAATTCTTTTAACATTCCTGCTGAAGCTCTAAGTGGAGCGGGTCTGCAACAAACTATCGATTCATCCAATCTGGATGGATTTATCACCAAGCTTGATGTCATTTTGCAAAAACAAGGCTATACCCAACAGGCTTTTGACACTATGCTGGATTCACCACTACAGAAGTGGAACATGCTTGTGAATCAGTTTAATGGGGTTCTGGGCCAGATTGGACAGGTAGCTCTTGTTGCCTTGACGCCTCTACTAGATCGATTAAATGAGGCATTTGCCAATGGTGAATTCACTGGCATTATTGAATGGCTTAGCAATGCATTTACGGTTGCGGCAAACGCGCTGACGATGCTGGTAAATGGCATTCTGTATATAGCAAGTGTGATCCAACAAAACTGGGATATTATTCAGCCGATCCTTATGGCGCTTGCGCTTGTGGCTCTGGCTTTGGTCATTATCCAAGTTTACAGTTTGGTTGCAGCCTGGTTATTACTGAATTGGCCTATTCTGCTCGTCATCGCTGCCATTGCAGCTGTTATCGGTATTTTAAGCATGATGGGAATATCGGGAACTGAGATTTTGGGAGCAATTATCGGTACATTTATGCTGCTTGGAGAGATGGTAAGGGTTGTGATTGCCACGATGTGGAATCGATTTGCTATATTCGCAGAGTTCATAGCCAATGTCTTCAAAGACCCATTCTATGCATTCCAAAAATTGCTTTACGATTTGGGAATGTTCGGGATGCAGATATTTTACAATCTTATTGTAGGAATTGAGGACTTTCTGGGCAAAGCGATGGGGGCAATTGGGAAGGTAGCTTCCTTTATTAATGATATCTTTGGTACAAATTTAGCTGTCATGTCCGAAGCGGATATCAACATTGCTAGTAAAAACGTCAAGGGTTGGATGGATACATTGAAATCATTTGAGCCACAGAGTGACAAAGATGTATTCCACATGAATCGAATGGACGGAGAATTCGATCCAAAGGTTTCTGACAAGGGACAAGATGCAGCAAAAAAACTATTATCAAAAATACCTTCTCTGCCTGATCCAAATTCCAAAGAAACAAAATTACCCGGAAACTTCGGCGGCTCAACTCCAAAAACCCCTTCAATGCCATCGATACCAACTGCACCTGCTCCCACCGTTGTTCCCAATAGCAATATGAGTAACATCAACAAAATTAACAATATCGGACAGGTGGACAAGATCGGTGACGTGGACGGCACAGTGGATGTGACGAGCGAGGATCTGAAACTGATGCGTGAGCTTGCCGAGATGCAGGCGATTCAGCGATTTGTCAGCCTTACTCCAACCGTTCAGGTCACCACAGGGGATATCAACAGCGGACATGATGTGGACAGCATCATCAGCAAAATCACCGATGGACTGAACAGTCAGATCGTCTCCAGTGCTCAGGGGGTGTATGGATAAGTGGAATATTATATTCAACTAAGCTTCAATAACCGCTCTGAATACATGTTTTTCCCGGTGACACCAGAGAGCATTGAGTTTTCGGATTCGGGAGACGGTAGTACGTTTAACGTGAGCGCTTTGGGTGAAATTAACGTGATCAAGTCGCCGAAGCTGCGCGAAGTCAGTTTCAGCGGGATTTTTCCGGCAGATTACAGCCCTTATCATCTGAACTACGATGCAGGACATCCGGCAATTCAGAAGCAGTTTTACCGTGATCCCTATGAATATGTGAAAAAGATCATCCGCTGGATGCAGACGGGTAGACCCGTCAGACTGTTCTTTTCCAGTGCAAGGTACACCATTAATATGGCGGTTTCCATTGAGAGCTTCGACTGGAAGGAGACAGCGGGTACGGTGGGCGATATCCAGTACGATATCAAGCTGAAGCAGTTCATTTTTTATGCCGCCAAAAAAGTAGTGCCACTCAAGGAGAGCAAGGATACGGCTGCTTCGAAAACAAAAACCAAAGCCTCTCGGCCCAATGAAAAAATTCAGCCAAAGACCGTCACACTCAAAGCCGGAGACTCCTTGTGGTCTGTAGCTAAAGCCCATTTGGGAGATGGATCTCGCTGGAAAGAGCTGCAAAAGCTGAATAGCATCAAAGATGCACAACTGAAGAAGCTGCCGATTGGACTTGTGATCAAGCTTCCGTGAAAGGAGAGGTAATATGCAAGAGCAGATCAGGTTGGATGATAAGCTGGCCAACATGAAGGAACGGTTATTACTGGATGACAAGCAGGGCAACATCTGGGACATTAGCGAAATTGCCGGTGATATTACGTACAAAACCTCCCGCATCGGCAAGCCCTCCTCTCTGGAATTCACGTTGATCAAGGGCAGTCTGTACCAGAATAAGAAATTCACATATGAGAATGGATATGTCGTGAAATATATCAGCAACGAGGTAGGCATATTTTACGGATATATCTTCTCGGTGGATAGCGGTAAGGACGAAAGTGTCAAAATCAAGGCCTACGACCAGACTCGTTATCTAACCGCGAATCAGACGTACAAGTTCGTTAATGCCACTGCTGCGGATGTAATTAAACGAATTGCAAAGGATTTCCTGTTGAAAACGGATGATCTGATTCAGCCGAAATATGTGATTCCACGCATGTTATTTGATAATAAAAAGCTGATTGACATGATCTGTGAGGCGTTGGACCGAACGTTGATCTATGGCGGAAAAAACTACATCTTCTACGATGATTTCGGCAAGCTTGTGCTTCGGGATGTGGAAAAGATGCCTTACGGCTTTGTCATTGGGGATAATAGTCTGCTCACGGATTACAGTTATACGCGGTCAATTGACGACCAGACATATAACAAGATCAAGCTGTATCGGGATAACAAGGATACGGGAAAAAGAGAAACGTTTGTTCATCAGGATTCAGGCAGCATCCGTCAATGGGGGCTGCTTTTTTTGTACCAAAAAGCGGATGATGGCCTGAACGAAGGTCAGATTGATGAAATGCTCAAGACCCTGATGACCCTCCGTAACCGCGAGACGCAGACGTTGAAAGTGGATGCGCTTGGTGATTTCAAGGTGAGGGCAGGCAGTTTTGTCAACATCCAGATCAATGAACTCAAGATTAATCAATATTTTCTGGTAGACGAATGTACGCATAAGGTACAGGGGGGCGTGCATACGATGTCACTGGATTTGAAGGTGGTGTAACGATAAATGATGCTGGACGTGATTAAAAAGGCGGCGGTGGCCGCTGTAGATGCCAAGTCTCCCGTTCAGGTAATGTACGGAAGCGTGACAAACACCCAGCCTCTGGAGATCACCGTTGAACAACGGCTGGCATTGGCTGAGCCTTTTCTGGTACTGCCGGAATTCGTAGTGAACAAAGTTTGGACCGTGGGTGACCATGTCTTGTTGTTACGTGTTCAAGGCGGAGACAGCTTTGTTGTGCTGGATCGGCTGGTGAATCCATGATTCCACAGGGTGCGCAGATTAGTGCAGAAGATCTGGAAGAAGCTGTTGTGCTTCCAAGTCTTACTTATGTGTTTCAAGCTTCAGGACAGCGAATTGGAAGACTGCAGCTGGATGGAAAAGATGCGGTAAAACAGGCGGTGTACAAAGCGTTGTCTACACGCCGTTACGAGCATCTAATCTACTCTTCGGATTACGGCATGGAATGGTCTTGGGAAGGAATGGCCGGGAGATCCATGGTTGAATCGGAACTGGAACGCTGGATTCGCGAAGCGTTGCTTCCAGATGATCGCATTTCGGATGTAACCGAGTTCGATTTTGTCCACGAGGCTGACGGGGTACGGGTTTCTTTTACCGTGGAAACAGATTTTGGCAGCTTCAGGGAAGAGACGGAGGTGAACATGAATGTATGAAGAGCAGACGTTTGAAGTTATTTTAAACCGAATGCTGGACAGGGTACCGGATGGTGTGGATAAACGTGAAGGCAGCATTATCTATGATGCGCTTGCGCCAGCGGCAGTGGAAATGGCTCAGATGTATATAGAGCTGGATGTGAACGCCAACCTGAAGTTTGCGGATACAGCATCTGGAGAGTATCTGGATCGTGCGGTGGCTTGGTCTGGCATTAGTCGGAAAGTGGCCACGAAGGCACGTTGGGTTGGCAGTTTCCGGGGTAACGAAGGGAAGCCTGTTGAAGTTCCTTTGGAGAGTCGTTTTTCCACGGGGGATCGGGTGTACGTTATTGTGGAGCGCATCGCGGCAGGGCGATATGTGTTGGAATGTGAGGTCGCGGGAGCGGAAGGAAATGAATATACGGGGGCGCTGCTGCCCATCGATTATATTGCTGGCTTGACGACGGCTGAATTGACACAGTTGCTGGTTCCTGGCGAAGACGAGGAAACGGATCAGGCTTTATATGATCGTTATCAGGACAAAGTCTCCCGTCCGGTCACGAGTGCGAACAAATATCAGTATGAGTTATGGGCACGGGAAAACTCCGGTGTGGGCAAAGCAAAGGCTTTTCCACTGTGGGATGGTCCAGGTACAGTCAAAGTGGCATTGCTGAATAATGAAATGCAAACACCTGCTGATGCGGTTATCGAGGCGGTGCAGGAATATATCGATCCATCCCAGGATGGAATGGGCGAAGGTGCTGCTCCAATCGGACCTGTGGTCACGGTGGTGGGGGCGGAAGAAATACCCATCGATGTAGAAGTACAGGTCACGCTTGCTTCTGGTTCAACGTACGAGGGAGTGAAGATGCTTATTGAAACGGGAGTTACAGCGTATCTGAAAGAACTGGCTTTTGCCGATCCGTTGGTTCGTTGGACACGTATTGCCAATGTCATTCTGGATATCCCGCCCGTGATCGATTATAGCGATCTGCTGGTGAATGGTGGTATGTCCAATCTGGAGATCGCCCCCGGCGCAGTAGCCGTTCTCGGGACGGTGAAGGTGACATGAGTAAAGCAGAGATGTTAATGACTCTTTTGCCCCCATTGTATGAAAATGTGCTGGAGATGCAGCTTCTCACGGAGACCGAAGGTGTAGAGCTGGACAAGCTTACGGTGGGTTTGGAAAGTGTGCTGGACCAATTCTACCCGGAGTCTGCGACCTGGGCATTGGAACGTTATGAGCGGGATTTGCAGATTCCGACGAACCAAGCCAAGCCAGACGACCAGCGGAGATCCGTAATCATCTCCAAAATGCGCGGCAGCGGCAAAGTCTCAGGCTCCATGCTCAAGAACGTGGCACAGGCCTACGAAAGCGGCGGAATTGATGTATCCGTTGATTCAGGTGAGTACCGCATTATAATCCGCTTCATCGACACATGGGGCTTGCCGCCCAATTTGGACGATCTGAAAGCAGCGATTGAGGATATTAAACCAGCACACATGACCGTGGAGTACCGTCTACGGTATTTGACGATTGCGGAGGTTGAAAGCATGACGCTGGATGAGGTCGAACAGACCCGACAGGATAAATTTGCAGGAGGTGGAGCATAAATGAATGAACCAAAAACACCAAATTTGGGGTTGAATAAGATTGATCGTTCCTCGCCATCGACAACCTATTTTGATCTGGATAAGTATCTGGATCAGAACTGGGAGAAGGTTGATGATTTTGCGGAGCAGGTGGAAGAAAAGGCTGAGGAAACCGCGGCACAGCTGGGTAGTATTCAGGAGCGGTTGGATACGGAGAAGCGGAGATCCGTGACGTTGGAGCCAGGGTTACAAGTTATTAATGCTGAACGTGCCTCGGCATTTAAGTTGGAAGGGTTGAAGGGGCGCACGCTGGTGAATTTGTTGGGGCGTTATGGAGGTATGGAGAGTTTAACTGGCTTGAACGCCATTCGATCTAATCTTTCGTTGGATCTGATGAATAAAGTAGACGGGAGCAGTGGACTAAAGGTTACGGTTAACTCCGCAGCTTCTCCTAGTGCGGCAGGTGTTGCTACAGTGTCTCTTCCTAATTTTAAAGCGAATAGCTTTTACGTATTAATTGCAAATGTAAAAAACGGAAATTCGATAGAAGGGGCAAATATTGGATTCGGTGGAGAATTTGGCGGGCCATATTCAACATTCGTTCAGACAACTGATAAATTTGTTACGGTATGGGCAAAGAAGAAAGTCTCTACCCAGGGGAGTGGAATTATTGATTTTGCAGTTTTTGGAAACCCGAATCAGTATGGTTACTTTGACTCTGGTCGCCTTTATGAAATCAGCGAATCCGAGTACAATGCGCTCGACAGCATGAATCCGGAACAGGTAGCTCTTAAGTATCCTTATGTTGATAGTGTGCAACCTGTGCTAAATCCATACGTGATTAGGTATGGGGAGAATCTGTTGCCGCCATTTTATGAGTGGGAGATTAGCACGTCTCAAGGGTCGTATACACTGTCATCTCCTTATACAATTAGCATCACAAATACAAGCACTACGTGGGGCCAATATGCAAGGTATTATGTTCCCGTTTTGATAGGACAAACTTATGCCTTATCTGTTACTATATCCGATTCAGGAGGGACTGAATCTTGTTATATGTATGCTTGTGATGCAAGCAAACAAAGGGTAGGTGATAAGATCACAAGCAGGTCTATTACCGTTCCCACTGGAGCATCTTACGTAGAGATTGTTGTAAATACAGTGGATGCCAATGGGGCTGTAGTTGGATTATTTACTTTTGCTAACCCGATATTCAATATCGGTAATGAAGCCAAATCATTTAAACCACGTAAAGACGTTATGCACACACTACAAACGGATTTATATGCTGATCCAGTAACTGGTGAGAATGGTGATGAAGTATTTGAGCAGAGTGGACAGTATTACAAGATGAAAAAGTGGTACAAAGTTGATTTTGAGGGGAGCAGAATTACAAGCACTATCTTGGGCAACAAATCCGGATTTAAAACGCTATACCCTAAGTTAGAAGGCGCCAATTATGGCTATTCTTCTATGGCAGCGTCCGCCGCTGTTAAATACGATGGGAAAATCTTAACGTGGGGATCTCACGAGGCAATTGCAGACGGATGGGCGATTGATAAACTCAATAATAATTTTGCAATTTCCGTTCCCAACGCAGACAGCGGATGGGGAGATGCATACACGCCGACAGTCAACGAGATTAAGGCGTATTTCATGGGCTGGACGATGCGTAACATGAGCGCCAGCACTTACAATGATCCGACAAACGCGTCTCAAAAAACATGGACACCGATAGGATACTCACCTCCAGCTAACTGGAATAGCACATGGGCACATTTAAGAACATCAGTACCAGTAAACGAGAGTTCTCCCTCTATTAAAGATGGGACAATTTCGTCATACCAGCTTGTATATCAACTTGTAACGCCAACTGTCGAGCCGATCACATCAGAAGGACAATTGACGTTATTCGAAGGCAATAACCAAGTTGAAGTAGGATCGGGGATTGTGTTGCGTGAGAATGTGATACCTTCAACTGACAGTGGAGGGTGGAAGAATCTTGGTAATCCTGCAGCTTCGGCTGGTGCAAAGGGATTCAAATATAGATCGAGTAAAATTATGCAAGTATATCGCAACGGAAGGCAGGATAACGGATGGGTAATTACTAATACCATTCAGTTCGGATCAATTGCCCAATTCCCGCTCATACGAATCAATGAGTTCGATCCGTCAGCCACGTACACCGTAACGTACGTTATGTTGGACAAGTCTCCGATTGCTTCATTCGTCGGATCCGTAGCCGAGAACGAAAAGGCGTTACTTACGGATATGAACGACGTCGTACGTCAGAATGCGGCAGCGGTATCCGTGGTCGAGACGGCGGTTAACGAGGCTGTTCGTCAATTGCTGCAACAACAAAATAAAAGAAACGTTTGGGGGCTTATTGAATAATGGCAGAAATTGCAAAGTTGCTGTATCAAGGCGTAATACCTACAACTGCAACAAGTATTTACACTGCTCCCCCGGGAAAATATACGGTAATTAAATCGATATTCCTAACGAGTTTAGCTAATGGAACTGATCGTACATTTAATTTGGTAATTGGGGGTATTACTGTTGGATATGGTCACACTGTTAAGTCATTTAAAACTCTATTTTTCGATGACATAGGTATCTTCTTGCTTCCTGGCGAAACCATACAGCTTCATTGCTCTGGTGGTAATGTGATCTCTCAAATAAGCGGAATCGAAAGTGATTACGTTCCTGCCGAATTTCCTTATATTAAAAGCAACGGAAGCATACCAGCTGTAACTTCTTCCACAATATTGAATCCAGATTCATCACATGATTGGATAATTAAGTCCTTGATAATTACAAATCATAATTCAGCTGACAGGGAAATAGTCGTTCAAAGTGCAGGCTTTTCACTTCTATATCGATTTAACTTAAAGGCTTATGATACGTTAATCGTCCCCTTGCCTAACTTTATGCTGCCGAAGGGTCAAACAGTCACAGCTTATACTATGTCGGGCGGAGCATTATTCGGAATTGTGGCAGAAAGGGTGGTGCAGTAAATGCCGTTAATTGATAATTACTTGCTGGACAATTGCGCGATTGACGGCCCTTCCCTTGAGCTTGAATCTACGTTAAATGGAACGTTGAACATCGTAGCGGAAGATGGCGTTGCGAGGAATTCGCCTCAAAACTCTTATGGGAAGGTAAAAGCTATTCAAGTTGGATACAAAGGAAAGTACAGAGTAATAACCGTTACAAACGCGAGCACTTCGTTAAGCAGTGATTGTAGGATCGCTGTTTATGTAAATGGGATTTATCAAGGCGTTAGTTTTGTTGTTCCGATAAATACAGGAAGTCAAACTTTTGAAGTGACGGTAAACGCCGGGGATTCCATAGAAGTGTGGGCATATTATACAGGTGGATTCTCGTATAATATAAGCCGAGTTACTCTTTATTCTTCTTTAGCGCCCGTAGGGAAATTTACGCTTACTTGATCTTAAAAAGAAAGCAGAAGTGAGTGGAATGATAGAGAGATAGCGGGGGGAAAGGGTGTGACGTTGTGAGCCGGGAAAGCTTTTAACGCATACTCTTTTTTGTCATATCAAAAAAAATTAATCAACGAAAGGTAGTGAAAAAATGAACGAACAAGAGCCGAAAAATAAAATCGGTATGAAGGTTTACTACGACTTGCAATCCGGGAACGTAATCGTTATTACACCAGAGAGCACCGGGATCGTCGTCGAAACCACGAGAGAGCAGGATTTCAAGTTGTACAAAGCGTTGGACGATAAAGTTCTCGATAGTGTTGGTATGATCCAACTGGAATACGGCGCGTACATGTTGGACCGTGCCGAAGGCGGTATGATTGCACGCGTTGATCTGGAAACATTGGAACCACTCTTTGACTACCCGCCAAAACCCGATGAAGAACCACAACCGCCTGCCATTTCATTTACGTCTCAAATTGCCGAATTGGCGGCAGAAAATCAGCGATTGCGGGAAGAAAACAACACGAATCAATTGGCGCTTATGGAATTGCACATGATGCTGCTTAACTTGATGCCTGATGCGGGATAAACTTGCAAGATTGTCAATCCGTTGGGCTGTAACACTCACGAAAGGGGTGAGAATATGTTGGCTGTATATGTAATGATGATTCATAAAGGATTGATTTGTATTGACGATGTTCCGACTGCAAACGGTAATCGTGATAAAGTGAAGGTTGCTCTGGAAACAGCAGGGATGGACCAAAACGGAAGTATTGTGTAACAAGCGTTCCGAATACGGAGCGCTATTTTAATACCTTTTGGGGCAGTTATCACAAAAATTAAAGGAGGTGAAACCATGGAACGATGGGATACCCTATGGAAATGGGGAATTGCGCTCATGAGCAGCTCAGTAACCTACTTCTTCGGTGGTTGGTCAGGCGTACTCGGCGTACTACTTGTATTCGTCATCCTCGATTACCTAACGGGCATTGCGGCAGCAGGCATGAGTGGCAAGCTAGAAAGTAACGTTGGCATGTTCGGCATTGCACGAAAAGTATTTATATTTGCAATGGTATCGGTGGCTCATCTGGTGGACGGTGTTCTGGGAGACGGACATTTGTTCAGGGATGCGGTCGCCTTTTTTTATATCGCAAATGAGTTGTTGTCCATTATCGAAAACGGGGGCAAGTTGGGCGCACCTATTCCGCCAGTGATTCGGCAAGCCATTGAAGTGCTCAAGGGCAAAGGGGGAACCGGGGAACTCCCCGGTAACTTCTCTCCAAGTGCCAAAGACTCTTTTTCACAGGCAGATCCGGATGACATAGATTCACAGGCTGGAGATAGTAAGAAGTAATGCGACTATAGGAAGCTAGCACGTTAAACTAAACATATCTCAGGTACATCAGGGACACGCACACAAGCAACCCCTGATCCAACAGCATTAACTATAGGAGCACTTTGCATCAATCCAGAGAGTGACATCCAATCAGCAATGTATAGATCAGAATGCTCTAATCTGTCTATACTTGTACCCGGGAACGCTTGAATCGAATGATGTAAAATGCTGATACAAACGGCAATTTGCCGCATAAAGGGTGTGAGAAACATGCAAAC
Organism: Paenibacillus sp. FSL H3-0457; assembly: GCF_037981725.1. Lineage (NCBI taxonomy): Bacteria > Bacillati > Bacillota > Bacilli > Caryophanales > Paenibacillaceae > Paenibacillus > Paenibacillus sp. FSL H3-0457. Next base: position 1,461,039 of record NZ_CP150283.1, read on the forward strand.
GAGAAGTTCGGGCAATACACAGGGCATTGACGTCTCCCGATACCAGGGCAATATTGACTGGGCGAAAGTGAAGGCAAGTGGCATGACATTTGTATTCATCAAGGCAACTGAGGGACAGACGTATACCGATCCGAATTACCAGAAAAATGTAACCGGTGCACTGGCGGCAGGCATGCTGGTCGGAACGTATCATTTCTTCCGCGCGACATCTACCGATGGTGCCAAAGTAGAAGCAGCACATTACGCCAATACACTTAACAAAGTTGGAGGCGCCAAGGCACTACAGCTGCCACCCGTCATGGACTACGAGAACAACCCTGGCAACCTGAGCAAAGCGCAGATGAATACAGTTGCTAAAGCTTTTTTAACCGAATTACAACGTCTGACAGGTGTAAAACCGATTATATACACGGGCAATGCATTTGCCGGGAATTTTGACACAACACTCAGCTCATATGATCTGTGGATCGCGCGCTACAGCAACACCCGTGTACCGGACGACCAGCCGGCATGGAAGCGTTGGACGTTCTGGCAGTATACGGATTCAGGCAAGGTGAATGGCATTAGTGGCAACGTGGATATGAATGAATTCGAGGGAACAGCGGCACAGCTCAGAGCAAGATACGCAGCAGCCACTCCGAAACCACCGGAGCCATCCAATCCAACGAATCCAAGTCATCCGAATCCACCAACCGAACCACCGAAAGGGGGCGAACCGATGACAGCCGAAGAGAAAGCAGCGTTTGATGCGCTCAAATCCCAGGTCGACAAACTGCAGGCGCGTCAGCAAATGGAAGTTCCAGTATGGGCAAGGGCAGCTGTGGATGCAGCACTAGCATATGACACTAAAAATCCATTGTTCAGCATCGATAATGGGGCGAGTTATGATTTTTACCGTTTTATTACCGTGATGCATCGCAGAGGTTTGTTTAAAAAGTGAGCTGATTCTTAGCAAATTAGAATGTTGATTTATATAAATGTGGATTGAGAAGAGAAGGGACACGGGATGCTTTTTGTCGAACTGTGTTCCTTTTTTGTGTTTTGTGTAAGTGATATTAACACATATAATAAAGTTGAAGACTTATGTCTGTAAATCTCTTGTCTAATTGATTAATGTGATGTAAAGTAAGTTACACGAAATTGTTTTTCACCACAGTTTATTTACACAATCCTCCTCATCATGACAAAACCATAACATATGAAGTTATTGTAATGTCTCCCTGTTGTACAATCCAACATCTCAAGATGACTCGTTCATACATTTTACACATCCAATTTGCAAGAGAAAACCACCGTAATAAACAACTTACACATCCAAACAACCTAGCCTATGTTGAGTTTCTTTCATCCGTAATGCTTACGAACGATAACGATACCTAATCCGGTCTCCACACTCCATGCTCAACACGACACGCTCAAGGAACAGACTTTATTGCGTAGCCAGCAGCGTAGTATCCATATGCCCATCAGTATTTTTAATCTACCAACTTAAACTTGCTCTTACCAGTCCATAACTATTCACTGTTGCTTATTGACCTTAGTTCAAATAAAACGCAACAATTTCATTCAATTTCATAGATTCATCTCACAAGATCCGTTGTAGAACCTTTTTCTTTTTCTATAAAAGTAATCAAACGACGTCCTCAATCCATGTGCACGATCTGAAATTTACCTGTATTCCATACGTGTCCCATGCTGTTTTTACATTTCATCCATGCCGTACTTTTCCCAGAACTTTAATTCAGGTATCGCAGGCATCTAAAGCCTTTTATATGATACATAGCACTAAACCGATTGCCAACATTGGAGATCTTTCATGCCAGCATCACACACATTATGAGACAGGGAAGGGTGTTGTACGTATGCGAATGAGAAAAAAATGGATGTCCGGTGTTCTAACGATGGCCTTGAGTACCGTATTGGTGTTGTCCGGTTGCTCCAGTAACGAGAGTGGAGAGAATACGCCTGCTCCGGCGGAAGGAACCGACCCTCCAACCGAAACGGTAGCGCAGGATACGATGATTATGGGACGTGGTGGGGATTCCGTAGCACTCGACCCGGCGATTGTAACCGATGGGGAGTCGCTGAAGATTGGGCATCAGGTGTTTGATTCATTGCTGGACTACAAGGAAGGCGGAACAGAGGTCATTCCTGGACTAGCAGAGAGCTGGGAGATTTCGGCGGATGGGCTCAAGTATGTGTTTAAACTGAAGTCCGGTGTGAAATTCCATGATGGAACTGACTTCAACGCAGAGGCTGTTGTGTTTAACTTCAACCGCTGGGGCGATCCGGCGAGTGAATATAAATTCGAGGGAGATTCCTTCGATTATTACGATTCCATGTTTGGTCCAGAGGACGGACGTGTGATCAAGGAAGTGAAGGCGACGGACGAAACTACGGTGGAGTTCACATTGAACCAGCCACAAGCCCCTTTCCTGCAAAATATTGCGATGACGCCATTTGGCATTGCCAGCCCAACCGCGATTCAGGAGAAAAAAGAAAACTTCAAGAGCGAGCCTGTGGGCACCGGCCCATTTGTATTCAAAGAGTGGAAGCGTAACGACTCCATCACCCTGGAGAAAAACGCGGATTACTGGAAAGAAGGACTGCCAAAGCTGAACAAAGTGATCGTGCGTTCCATTCCGGATAATACCGCTCGCTTCAATGCCCTGCAAAACGGCGAGATTGATGTCATGGAAGACCTGAACCCGGACGATCTGTCCATTCTTGAAGGCAACAGCGAGTTACAGAAGATCGAGCGTCCACCGTTCAACGTGGCGTATATCGGCTTTAACTTCAAGAAGAAACCATTTGATAATGTGAAAGTCAGACAAGCCCTCAATCATGCGGTGAACAAGCAGGCTCTTATTGATGCGTTCTTTGCTGGACAAGCTGAACCTGCCGTGAACCCAATGCCGCCAACGCTGTGGGGATACAACGATACCCTTGAGGATTACCCATATGATCTGGAAAAAGCAAAAGCTCTACTGGCCGAAGCAGGCTTCCCTGACGGGTTGCCTGATCCGATAACCTTCTATGCAATGCCGGTATCCCGCCCGTATATGCCTGATGGCAAGAAGGTTGCGGAAGCGATCCAGGCCGATTTTGAGAAAATCGGAGTGACCGTCACCATCGAATCACCGGAGTGGGCAACGTATCTCGAAGATACAAAGGCCGGGGAGAAGGACGACATTTACATGCTCGGCTGGACAGGTGACAATGGTGACCCAGATAACTTCCTGTATACACTGCTGGATAAAGATGCCATTCCAAGCAACAACCGCAGTTATTATGTAAACGAAGAGTTGCATGTGTTGCTGACGGATGCGCAGAAAGAAACAGATCAGGAGAAACGTGCGGAGCTTTACAAACAAGCGCAGGCAATTATCAAGGAAGACGCACCGTGGATTCCTCTGGTACACACGACGCCAATTCTGGCGGGTAAAGCAAACCTGAAAGGTTTCGTTCCTTCTCCACTGGGCACCGAATCCTATGCCGGTGCTTATTTCGAGTAAGCTGTAAGCTGAACTTATCCATTTCAGGATAACTGCGATCTGAAGATGGCACTACAGTTCGGAGTGATTACGTTTTAATTCTTTCTTTCAAAGCGCTGGTGAGACGCAATGCTTGGCAGAACCCACATCCGGACGTAACTATCCAAAGCATGCGTTTCTGCCAGTGCTTTTTATTTTTGCACGATATGTCGAAGGCAGGTGAACAGGATTGAACAGCTATATTGTCAAACGTGTGCTTGTGTTGCTGCCCGTACTGCTGGGCATGACCCTGATTGTCTTTTCCATCATCCATGCGATTCCGGGTGACCCAGCCGAGACCATACTTGGGCAAAAGGCAACCGAACAATCCAAGCAGGCCCTTCGTGACCAGCTCGGTCTGGATAAACCTTGGTTCCAGCAGTATTTCGCCTACTTAGGCGATTTGCTCAAAGGCGACCTGGGAACATCCATCCGCACCAAGGTGCCTATTGCCCAGGAAATTGTGCCTTATCTGACAGCAACCCTTGAATTAACGATGGCAAGTATGTTGTTTGCTATCATTATTGGGGTGAATGCCGGGATTGTCAGTGCATGGAAGCACAACTCCTGGTTTGATTATTGCTGTATGGTCATTGCTTTGGTGGGTGTATCGATGCCAATCTTCTGGCTCGGTCTGATGGAACAATGGCTGTTTGCGAACAAGTTACAGTGGCTGCCGTCCATTGGACGCATGAATGCACGTGATCCGGTGGAAGCCATTACGGGCTTGTACGTGCTGGATACGATGATCGCTGGACAATGGAATCAGTTGTGGACCGTAACGAAACATTTGATTCTGCCAAGTGTTGCACTGGGCACGATCCCGATGGCTGTTATTGCTCGGATGACGCGTTCCAGCATGCTGGAAGTGATGAGTTCCGATTACATTCGTACTGCAAAGGCGAAGGGGCTGGGTCCGTTTTTTGTTGTATATGGACATGCGCTCAAAAATGCATTTATTCCCGTGCTTACGGTTATCGGCATCCAGACCGGGTCATTACTCGGGGGTGCGGTGTTGACCGAAACGATCTTTGCCTGGCCGGGCGTGGGACGTTATATATATGAAGCGATTAGTTCGCGGGACTATCCGGTGATCCAGAGTGGCATTCTGATCGTGGCGTTCTTTTTCGTGGTGATTAACCTGATTGTGGACCTGCTCTACGCCGTGTTTGATCCTCGTATTAGTTATAAATAGGGAATTCATCAAGAACCAATCTGCAGAATCGAAGCTAAAAGCTTTCTAAAAGAAAGCTACATCGGAAGTATAGGCTGCGCATGTATCACCGGATTTTCACCTTTAAATAGGTGGATTAATAAAATCTGGGGATAACAGCGATCAGAAGATGATACTGCAATCGTAGTGCTTGAGTGTAATAGAACTTGTTGATCTTTTGTTATATTCATATCCAAGAAAGGAGACACCGCATGGTCAAATTATCGACCAATACCGGACCATCCCTTGACGTTGCGTCGGCGAGCACATCCGGTCCATGGCGGGAAGCGTGGAGAACGTTTCGGAAAAATCGGCTTGCGCTTGCAGGCCTGATTATTATCGTATTTTTTATCCTGTTGGCCTTCCTTGCGCCATACATCGCACCTTACGATTACAAGGAACAGGTGCTGGTGGATCGGCTTCAGGCCCCTTCGGCAGAGCATTGGTTTGGTACTGATGATCTGGGGCGTGACGTGTTTTCCAGAGTGCTGCATGGGGCGCGTATTTCCTTGTGGGTGGGCTTTTTCTCCGTCATTGGTTCCATTATCGCGGGTACGCTGCTTGGTCTCATTGCCGGATTTTATGGAAGATGGGCGGACATGCTTATCTCGCGTTTATTTGATATCTTGCTCGCCTTTCCGGGGATTTTGCTGGCCATCGCCATTGTGGCGATATTGGGCCCGTCTTTGCAAAATGCACTGCTCGCCATCGCCATCGTGAACATCCCGACCTACGGAAGATTGGTGCGTTCACGGGTACTCAGCTTGAGACAGGAGGAATTCATTACGTCGGCACGGACACTTGGAGCTGGCAATGGGCGAATCTTGTTTCGCCACATCTTGCCCAACAGCCTTACTCCGCTGATTGTGCAGGGTACACTTGGAATTGGGACGGCGATCATCGAAGCTGCTGCGCTCGGATTTCTAGGGATGGGCGCACAACCACCCGATCCCGAATGGGGTAAAATGCTGTCGGACTCCCGTCAGTTTATACAAAAAGCACCGTGGACACTGATCTTCCCCGGCGTTTCCATTATGTTGACCGTTCTCGGCTTCAACCTAATGGGCGATGGCCTGCGCGATACCCTTGATCCTAAAATGGCGAAAAAGTAGAATTATCAAACTCAAACTCAAACCGTAACTCTGACCGTGACCGTGACCGTGACCGTGACCGTGACCGTGACCGTGACCGTGACCGTGACCGTGACCGTGACCGTGACCGTGACCGTGACCGTAACTTGTAACCCAAGCTCGAACTCAGACTGCAATTTTGATTGAAACTCTAGCTCTGCAAGCCTAACTTCTTCTGTAACGCAGCATGCGTGCCAAAGGCAACGTTAATACTAACCGTAAGCACTAATTTTTATCACAATCCTATCTGAAGCTGTAACGCCAACATTTGCTTCGACTCTAACGAACTCGGGAGACCTTATTGTACGATTTCCAGCCAATTTCCCAGTCTAGCTATGATGAACGTAACCGCAAAAAATAGCCCTCCATATTGCTGCACATCGTAGGTTAAAATGGACAGTAAGAAGACCACCATTTCAGAGCTACACAGCAAAGGAGAGCTATCCCTATGAAGTCTACCACAAAATTCATTGGTTTAGATGTATCCAAAGAAAAAATTTCTGTCGCTATTGCTGACGAGGGTAAAGACAAGCCGCGGTATTACGGTACCATTGCTCATGCGCCTGCTGCCTTACGCAAACTCATCAAAGAGTTGGGTCCGGCAAGCTCCCTCTCGTTTTGTTATGAGGCTTCCTACAGGATACGAAACCTACCGCTGGATCGAATCCATGGGGGCCCATTGTGTCGTCATTGCCCCTTCACTCATCCCCAAACGCTCCGGCGATCACGTGAAAACCGATCGACGGGATGCCGAGCAACTGGCACGTCTGTTCCGTGCAGGCGAGCTTACGCCGATTTACGTTCCAGCACGTGAAGATGAGGCGCTTCGTGAATTGGTTCGGGCACGCGAATCGGCAAAAGAAGATGCTCACCGGGCTCGTCAACGCGTGCTCAAATTTTTATTGCGTCACCAGATCCATCCGCCTGAACAAATCAAACGTCGCTGGACGAAAAAATATCGCGTATGGCTTGGACAACTGACCTTCCCGAATGCGCCTATGCAGATTGCGTTTACGGAGTACCTTCATGCCATGGACGAGATCGAGCAACGCATCGGTCGACTGGAAAAAGCCTTGATTGAAGAGGCAGCGACCAGTTCCAAAGCCGATTTGATTCAGATTTTACAGTCTCTGCGTGGCATTGGATTTCTCACGGCCGTCACGCTTGCTGCGGAGATCGGTTCCTTTGCCCGGTTCCGTTCTCCTGCTCAGCTCATGGCTTACTTGGGCCTGGTTCCGCGTGAGCATTCGTCTGGAGTCCGTACCCAACGAGGCTCGCTCACCAAAGCGGGAAATGGACGATTGCGTCGCACCTTGATTGAATCGGCATGGAGTTACCGCCATCGGCCTGCGATTAAAGGGGACTTGGCCCGCCGTTTGGAAGGTCTGCCTGCGGACATACAGCTCATTTCATGGAAAGCCCAGGAACGGCTGCACCGAAAATTCCGCCGTTTAGTTTATGGATTAAACAAACACAAAAATGTCGCGGTCACCGCGGTGGCCAGGGAACTGACCGGGTTCATTTGGGCGGTCGCCCGAACGTTGGAGCTACCGAACGCTCAGTAATCTGTTATTCATCTTGAAGAGACGGATGGTTTAAAAGGAAAAAGGGGAAAACTCCGGAGCCTTAGGCCCGGGAGTTCATGGAAGGTTCAGGAGAGAATGTACGAGGTTCGTTTGCACTAGGCTTTTAATGGGCTGAACGTGCGTGGCTAGCTTGTAAAAGCTCTCCTTGACGAAGGCATACCATGTGGTAACCAACCCACGGATAGCAGCGTGCCAACCGTCGCTCGCATATGGACTCCCGCGCTTAGGGCTTCGGGGAAAAGCAGCTTTTTGTGATGGACTTGACAAAAACGTTCATAGCAACGAACCTCACACACTCTATTTTGTGAAAAACCTGCCAAAAGTTTCAAAAGGTTGGCTAAAGTCGAGAAATAGCGTGTCTACGATTCGTTAGCTTACAAAAACCTCCCAAAAAGGCCAATTAACGCCTCTGAGATTCGTTAGCGCGTGACTGTCATACTGCTCAAGACATTCAAGCAACCACAATACCAAGGTACCAACATACCAAAGTACCCATATAACCTACATCAGTCTCAACACAGTAAGACCGAGGATACTCCAAGGTACATTAAATGAATATGTTTTAACGCTATCTACTATATCAACAGACACAATAAAATCTTTCCCCATGCCGATTCGAACTCTGGTTCGAGTCGGCTTTTGTTTTACCTGCGGGATTACGGTAAAATGATTGGTGATGTGCAAAAGTTAAAGAGTTATTCGATCTTTTTGTTAAAATAAGCGCTTACGTATTGACACCCAATTTTCCCATATGTTATATAAAAGGAAGGGTTTAGCACTCCGATCATTAGAGTGCTAACAAATGATGTTTTCAATACACGCTTACATATGGAATGATTCTGTTTTGGGAAATAGATATTGAACCTGAGTAGAACATGCGAAGCCAAGGTATGCAACAGACTTGAAGCAAGATTCCACGTTTAAGAGATATCACTTCATTGATGTCCTTTATCCTAAAAAATCAGTCGCTGATCAGATGCAAAAGTAGTGCAGGGGACGAAATCGATTTGGAGGAAGCAGAGCGTTCGCCTAAAAGCTTTCTGAAAGAAAGCTGCTACGGAAGCATACGCTATCACCGGATTTCTCCCTTTTAAAAAGGGAATCAAAGAAATATGGGGATAACAGCGATCCGAAAAACGATTCGTAACCGCAACGGCTACATTGCAGAACGTCGTGCACTTATTTTTACAATGAGCCAGTTAGAAGTGAATCACAATATCTGTGGACTAGAGCGATCAAAGGTTTTTGAGTCTACTAATGGCCGCAGGATTATCTCAGTTACTTTCTATTTTCAATCAAATCATTCGATATCCCAATTTGAAAGGAGTCCAACCACTCATGGCTAAAAAAGAATTCCAGGCAGAATCCAAACGTTTGCTGGATATGATGATCAACTCCATTTACACCCAAAGAGAAATCTTTTTGAGAGAATTGATCTCCAACTCCAGTGACGCCATTGATAAAATTTATTACAGAGCACTTACGGACGATTCGCTCGTTTTCAACAAAGAGGACTACTTCATCAAGCTTACGATTGACAAAGAAAACCGCACGCTCACACTGACGGATACCGGAATCGGGATGACGCAGGAAGAGCTGGAGAACAACCTGGGGGTTATCGCGAAGAGTGGTTCCCTGGCGTTCAAGAAAGAAAATGAAGCAAAAGACGGCCACAACATCATTGGACAATTCGGGGTTGGTTTCTACTCGGCATTTATGGTGGCGGACAAGCTGGCCGTAACGAGTAAAACGCTGGGCAGCGACGAGGCTTGGAAATGGGAGTCCGAAGGCGCGGATGGTTACACGATCACACCAGCTGAGAAAGACTCCGTAGGTACAGAGATCGTCCTGACGATCAAAGAAAATACCGAAGAAGATTCGTATGACGAATTTTTGGAAGAGTACCGCCTGAGATCCATCATCAAGAAATACTCCGACTTCATTCGCTACCCGATCAAGATGGATGTAACGGGTCAACGTCCAAAAGAGGGCACGGAGAACGAGTTCGAGGAATACCAAGAAGAACAAACCGTGAACAGCATGGTGCCGATCTGGCGTAAAAATAAAAGCGAATTGACTGAAGAAGACTACAATAACTTCTATATGGAAAAACGCTACGGTTTTGACAAACCGCTTAAACACTTGCATATTAGCGCAGATGGCGCTGTGGTATACAATGCAATCCTGTTCATTCCGGAAAATACGCCGTTTGATTACTATACCAAAGAGTATGAAAAAGGCCTCGAGCTTTACTCCAACGGTGTATTGATCATGGATAAATGCGGGGATCTGTTGCCAGATTACTTTGGATTTGTCAAAGGTATGGTGGATTCCGAAGATCTGTCCCTGAACATCTCCCGTGAGATGTTGCAACATGACCGTCAGCTTAGCCTGATCGCGAAGAACATTAAGAACAAAATCAAGAGTCAACTGCAAAGCCTATTGAAGGACGAGCGTGAGAACTACGAGAAGTTCTACCAAGCGTTTGGACGTCAGTTGAAATATGGCGTATACAGCGATTATGGTGTGAACAAGGATACATTGCAGGATCTGCTGTTGTTCACGTCTTCCAAAGAGAGTAAACTCGTGAGCCTGGACGAATACGTCTCCAGAATGCCGGAAGATCAGAAGTACATCTACTATGCATCTGGTGAGTCCATTAGCCGTATTGAGAAGCTGCCACAGATCGAGGGTGTTCTTGAGAAAGGGTACGAAGTATTGTACTTTACCGATGACATCGACGAGTTCGCAATCAAGATGATCACGAACTACAAGGAGAAAGAATTCAAATCCATCTCCAGTGGTGACCTGGGCATCGAAGATAGCGCAGACAAAGAAGAAACGGACGCTCAGGACAACGACAACAAAGAGTTGTTTGAAGCAATGCAAGCTCAATTAGCGGGTAAAGTTAAAGCGGTTAAAGCTTCCAAACGTCTCAGAAGCCACCCGGTATGTTTGTCCACTGAAGGTGAGCTGACGATTGAGATGGAGAAAATCCTGAAAGCTATGCCGAATAGCGAAAACGTACAAGCCGACAAAGTGCTGGAAATCAACGTGAATCACGATGTATTCAAATCGTTGAAAGACGCTTTCGCGCAGGATCAGGAAAAACTGAACCTCTACACTAGCCTCTTATACCACCAGGCATTGTTAATCGAAGGATTGCCAATTCAAGATCCAGTAGAGTTCACCAACGATATCTGTAAGGTGATGGTGTGAAAATCCTTCGTACAAGGGTGCGATAATATCCTTGATGCAAAAGTTCATGTAGCTTCAAGAGTAGACTGCGTGAACATTAAGTTTAGTAGCTAAATCGCAACGCTGCATCCACCATATTCATCCGACAGGGCATTTCCGTCCTGTCGGTTTTTGTTTTTTACCCACAACGGGGAGGGTGCAGGGGAGGCATACTATCATTGAAACAAATGATGATATTTTCTAAATTGAACTTGATTTTCACTCGATTTTAGCGAGCTGGATGATGAATACCATTATGTAATTTAAGGACGCAAAAGTAGTGAAGGGGACGGAATCGATTCTGAAGAAGCGAAGCGCTCGCCTTTGTCTCCGGGTTTTTCCCTTAATAAAGGGAATTCAGAAAACCTGGAGACAACAGCGATCAGAAGAACGATCCGTAACCGGAACGGCTACCTGGTGTCACAGTGAGTACTTATGGTTGTTCTGCTATGGGAGCGAGCATATGTGAATAATGAGTTCAATTTTTAATCATTATCATTTAGATGCACGGATGATAGTCTGGCAGGGTATAATAAGAGAAGATGACTGTTCATTACAAGTTGATGTAAGAAGAGATGACAATCGCAGACAGGTTTTACTTTTCGAAACCACAGATGTTGTGTATAATCACTCAAAATAGAGACAGTCGGCTAGGAGTGATCCCCATGCAATGGAACGATCTGAGAGAACATAGACAATATCCTGAATTAACCAAATTGGATGGATCTCGTGCAGCGTATGAACGGGACTATTCGAGACTCATTCATTCACCGACCTTCCGTCGGCTACAGGGCAAATCGCAGGTGTTTGGCGCAGGAACGGGTGATTATTATCGTACTCGCTTGACCCATTCCCTGGAGGTGGCACAGATTGCCCGAGAGGCTGCCCGAAGTTTGATTCGCCGTTTTCCTGAGGTGGACTGGGACCGCGCGGACAACCCCGGCCTTATTATTGATTCAGAAGTGGTGGAGTGCGCTGCAATCGCACATGATTTTGGTCACCCGCCGTTTGGACATAAAGGTGAAGAAGTATTAGATGGTATTCTGGATGACCTCATCAACACCGAGGCTAAGAAAATCATGAAAAAAAGCCGCAACGCCAAAGTTCCCAAGGTCGAGTCTGAAGTCCGTGCCGAGTTAAAACGGAAATACGAGCATTTTGAAGGCAATGCGCACAACTTCCGTCTCATTATGCACTTGGAGAAACGTGAAGATATCGATGGACTGAATCTGTCTGATGCGGTATTACTAGGGATAAACAAGTATCCGTACCCTGGGACAGAGAGCAAAAAAGGCATGTATCATCATGAGTGGCAATATATTCGGGAGATCCGTGATCGCTGGAACGTACCGGCGGGCAAGAAGACGCTGGAAGCACAGCTGATGGACCTTTGCGACGATATTGCGTACTCCTCACATGACTTGGAGGATGGCATCAAAGCAGGCAAAATTGAAGTACATGAGCATTTCCTGCAAGATCCGCATGTGAATCGACTGATTGTGGATAAAATTACAACGCTGGAGGATCTGTTCTGGAACGGATGGACCCGAGAAGCGATTGGGCAAAAGGTAGAAGAGGTCCTCGCTTCGTTCCTGCGCATCTGGAATGAAAAGATGCCGTTCTGCGAGCATGATTACTCGCGTACCCGCCGTGAGGTGAAAGCCTACTGGGTGAGCTTTTTTGTAGGCAGTCTGGGCGTTATTGACGACGGTGACTGGAAGAAGGTAACCTTTGTCCGTGAAGGGGCTGAAGACCTCGACATGCTGCGTACGGTGAGTGTGCTCAAGAGTTTTGCCTGGGTGACCATGATTCGTGACCTGCGTGTGCAGCGGCTACAGAAGCGAAGTGAGTGGATGATTAAGCGATTATGGGATGCATTCCTCGATCCGGAAACGTCCAAATCCATTATTCCATCCGACTGGCTGCAGCGGTATGAGAAGGATCAAGCCAAAGCCCAGCCGATCTGGACTTGGGAACACATGGTGATCGATTATATCGCAGGAATGACGGATGCATTTGCCGAGAAAATATATAATGAACTCTACGGTCTGAAGGTGGGTTCGATCTACGATTTGGATTAAAATTAACCGATATAAAGGGAGATGAGACGCGTGGCTAAGCGAATGAGTGAGACGTTCAGTCTGGGCGTACTTGACCTTGTGCCAAGGTTAAACGATGCCACAGCGGAACAGGCGCTTCACCAATCGGTGACACTTGCGCAACATGCCGAGGCTTGGGGATACGCCCGATACTGGACGTCTGAGCATCATGATATGGCTGAACTGGCATCGGCCTCTCCCGAAGTACTGTTATCGCACATCGGAGCAAGGACAACAACGATCCAACTTGGCTCTGGTGCGGTCTTGTTGCCACACTATAGCCCACTCAAGGTTGCGGAGTCGTTCCGCCTGCTGGCTGCGCTCTATCCGGGGCGCATTGAGCTTGGGCTCGGACGTGCTCCTGGCGGTGGACCTCATGCCACGATGGCACTCAGTGGCAATTACTTGCAGCATGTGTCCAAGCTGCCTGAATCGCTCGCAGCACTCACAGAACTACTAGAAGACCGCTACCTGTACGAGGATCATTCCGTGACAGCTCGTCCGATTCCCAAGCTTCCGTTATCACTCTGGATGTTGGGAACTAACGTGAAGAGTGCAGAATTTGCGGCACGGTTTGGCATGGGATATGTCTTTGGTCAATTCATGAGTGATGCAGATGGTACAGAGGCTGTAAGGCGATACCGAGAAGGATTTATGCCTAGTGCAACGATGAAGGAGCCTGAGGTTATGGTGGCAGTGAGCGTATTGTGTGCCGAGTCAGAGACGGATGCTATGGCCTGGAGTCGTGACATGGCGGAGAGGCGCAAGCTGGATGGGAAAGAACATTCAACCGAGTCGAATTCAAGCGGTATCGCGGGCTCTGACACGAATGATGAAGCCGTTAGTGATCAAAATGAATCGGTACGGCACTATGCAGGTACACCTGAGCAGGTATGGGCTCGATTGCAACAGGTGAGTCGCAGGCTGGATACGGAGAGGTTGCTTCTGGTTACGGCAGGACCAGATTATGAGCGCAGGTTGGATTCATATCGATTGCTGGCTGAGCATAAGACAGCAATACTGAACTAGGCTGATCATTTTATGATGTTAGCCGTTGAAATCCGAACAAACCGAAGAGCTGCAGATCGGGACTTTACCGTATGCTGCAGCTCTTCGGTTTGGACTTTGTCAAGATTCAACAATTTTTTACAAAACCAAGCATCTTAATGACAAAATAATGTTATAATACTTTACGTCTATTTTCCTATCGATATAATATAGAGAAGTTCTTTTGACAAGAGGTCAAAAGAAGGGGAAAACAATGACATAAGCACCTGAATTCGGGATGACCGAAGAGGTCAAGGGGGAAATCATATGTTCAGCAGATTCAAGATCAAGAGTATCGGTCTGCGTATCAGCATCGCGTTCTACTTGTTAATCCTCTGTTTAATTATTTTGAGTGTCACGATTGTCACCCGGATGAATTCAATTGAAACCAACACTAATGAAATTACGAACAATTGGATGCCATCAATCCAGCAAATTAACCGGTTAAATTATACTACAGAGCATGTCCTGTCACTAAGTTATCGTCACTTTGACGCGGAAGAAACAGACAAGGTATTTTTGTCAGAAGAGCGTACCAAGTATATTCGTGAAACGACGCAGGCGATTAAAATCTATGATCAGCAGGAGAAGTCTGCGGAAGAGCTCGAACACTGGAATGCGTTCAAGAACAAATGGGAAGCGTATCTCAAGATTAATACGCAATCGATCAAGCTGAGTGATGAGGGTCAGACACAGCTGGCGAAGGAAGTAGCTGATAAAGGTGCTGATTCCTTTGACACCATGCAAGTCGATCTTGATTATCTTGTGGAATACAATCAGGAACAATCCAATCTTGCGGCGGCCCAAACGATCAGATCAGTGCAAGATGGTAGATTAATCATCATTATTGGTGTTCTTGTCATGATTGCCATTACAGCGATCAGCATTCCGATTATTCGTTCACAGGTCGTGAAACCACTGCTACGTGTCATTAGTGCGGTGAAACTGATTGCAGAAGGCCAATTGAATGTTCAGGACATACATACCAAACATGAGGATGAAGTTGGTGTTCTGGCCAAAGCGGTGAATGACATGAAAGGTAACCTGACTTCCATGGTTCTGAGCGTTAGACGAATTGCGGAAGCTGTTAATCTACAAAGTGGGGAACTGGCAATATCCTCAGAAGAGGTTAAGATTGGTAGTCGCCAGATTGCTGTGACCATGGAAGAGTCAGCCAAGGCCGCAGAGAGCCAGGCAGAGACAGCCGTGGAATCAGCCCGTACGGTTGAAGTGTTGAATGATCACATTCAGAATCATACGGAACAAGGTAGCCAGCTACGCGTCATGTCGGATCTTGTACTGGAGCAAGGGTTGAATGGTCGCAAGGTGATGGAACAATCCGTGCAGCAGATGCAACAGATTTCCGGTTCGGTCTCTGCTTCAATGAACAAGATGGAACGATTGAATCGTAAAAATGAAGATATTTCCAAGCTGGTTCAGGTCATTCATGACATTGCACGCCAAACCAATCTGCTGGCATTAAATGCCTCCATTGAGGCAGCGCGTGCGGGAGAGAGTGGACGCGGATTCGCCGTAGTGGCATCAGAAGTGAGGAAGTTATCTGAGGCTGTGCAGACTTCGGTTGAAGAGATCACGGCGATTACCGAGGATATTCAGCAGGAGTCACAAGGGGTGGTTGCGGAATTACGTACGAACGTTCAGGAGACCGAACTGGGTCAGGAACATGTGCTTACTTCAGGTCAACTCTTCCGTACAATTAACGAATCGGTGGAAGGCATGGTTGGTGTCATCAGTACTATGACAGATGGACTGGCAGGCATGCAGGAAGCAAGCGGAAGAATGAATGATTTCAGTCAGCAGATTTCCGCTGTTTCGGAACAATCGGCAGCGAGTGTGGAAGAAGTTTCTGCATCGGCGGAAGAACAGGTAAGTTCCATGGAGACGATTAGCGGCAACATTCAAAGTCTGAAAGGATTATCCGAAGATTTGCTTACATCTATTGAAAAATTAAAAATATAATCTTCTTATAATAGAAGAAGCTGGAATCACGCAGGCGGCTAATGGTGAGAAAGCAGTATGATATATGAGCTGTTGGCCTATAACGTTTACTGGCAAGAACGATTAGATTTCCAGTGTTATAATCTCGAAAAAAAGTAAGGCGTTCCTCAACAATGGGAACACCTTACTTTTTTTCTGTCCAAATAGATACGTGCAAGGAAATGGATAGTTGTCTAGGGGCCTAACATTGTATACAATGACTACCTGAAAGCAAACGTATGAGTCGTATTTGATATGTCTTCAATGAGCTTACTGTTTATATAGAAGAAACATGATTAATGAAGGAAGGAGAGGGGGATTTTGCCTGATGAAACACTTGGTATGTACGCTACTTCTGGGAAACACCTCTATACCTTTGCTTGCCACGAGAATGAGCAAGAATTATGCATGCTGGAGCTGAATACGCTACTTGAACCGAGTTCGGAGATCCGTATGGATATGGGGTCGTATGTGTGGTCTGAACGATGTATTCCACCTGGACGCAGTCCTTTTATCCATGGCAGACTGGACGTGATCGGCGAAGGGAGCAGCGTGACTGATCTGCTTCCTATTGCCAGAGATATTTCTCTGTTGCCAGAAGAGACATTTAAGGTAGTTTGTCTAAAAGAAGGGGATCAAGCCCCTGATTATGCACAGTCTCGTCAACTGGAAAAAGAAGTTGGCATGTGCATTAAAGGCAAGGCACAGATGAAACAACCTAAGGTGACTTTCGGCCTAATCCGAACAGGAGAAAAATGGATCTTGGGCCAGTGGACAGAAGCGGATCGATCATGGCAGATTCATCGGCAGAAGCCGCAAAATTACTCAACTGGATTTGGCATCACGCTTGCGAGAGCGCTGGTTAATATTGCTGTTCCGAGAGTAGAAAATCATCGATTGCTTGATCCATGCTGTGGTATGGGAACGGTTGTGATTGAGGCTTTATCCATGGGAATTGATGCAAAAGGTAACGATCTCAATCCGCTGGCTGTCCGAGGTGCGCGAATCAATCTGCCGCATTATGGATATGATTCAGATCGAATCACACTTGGGGATATGAATGAACTGCAAGATTTGTATGATGCGGCAATTCTGGACATGCCCTATAATCTCTGCTCTGTACTTCCGGATGCTGAGCAACGAGCCATGCTGGAGAGTTTGCGCAGATTGGCAAAACGGGCGGTGATTGTTTCCACAGAGTGGGTAGAAGAGCACTTGTTGGAAGCGGGATGGGCTGTAAAAGAGTACCGAACAGTACACAAAGGCACGTTTATACGTCATATTTGGCTGTGTATGTAAGCGTAAAAAAACAAAAACGCTACCTCTAAGGGAATTTAGATTTCCCAGAGGTAGCGTTTTTTATTGCGTACATATCCATTGATATCGTTGATCTGATTTGCACAATATTGCATGGGAACGGGTGTTTGTGTTAATATTTATGACTATAATCCACAAGGTTCACCGGCAGGGTATCGCCAGCGACGTAAGCTTCCAGATTTTTGACGAAAATATCGACTGCTCGATCCGCGTATTGCTCTGTACTTCCTGCGATATGAGGCGTAATTAACACGTTGTCCATGCCCCATAGCGGGTGGTCTGCCGGAAGAGGTTCTTCTTCGAACACGTCCAGTGCGGCGAAGGCAACTTGGCCGTTTTGGAGTGCATTCAGCAACGCTTCCGTTTTCACACTGGGGCCACGGCCCACATTGACGAAGCAGGCACCGGATCGGAACTGCTCAAATGCAGTTTGATCATATATATGTTTGGTTTCATCGGTTAGCGGTAAAATGTTAATTACATAATCGCCCTGGCTCAAGGCTTCATGTAAACCGGTCATGTCGTACATTTGGTCCACATTGGGGACATCCTTACCTGAGCGGCGAACTCCGATCGTGCGCATGCCGAGTGCTTTGAGAATACGGGCTGTTTCCGTACCGATCTCACCTACACCAACGATGACCGCTGTTTTGCCATGCAGTTCCGGCAGTGGTTTGGCAGGAGCTTTCCATTCGGCCTGCTGTTGATGCAGCATAGCTTGTCTCAGCCAGCGACTGTGGGATAACATCATGCCCAGAATAATTTCGGTGATTGGAATCGCGTGAACTCCATTTGCACTGGTGATCTGAACGTTCTTTTGTTGCAAATCTGCGAAGGGGAGATTGTCCACACCAGCAGACCAGACCTGAACCCACTTCAACAGGCTGTCCTGTTTCAATGCATGTTCTGTGACGAGTGGGGACCAGCCGAGAATAATCTCAGCTTTTTTCAACTCAGCGGGGTCCAATTCCTTGGCTTTTCCGAATTTCAGGGTGTATCCCGGTGCAGCATTCCGAATGCGTTGTTGCTGTTCTTCGGATAGAGATGGAAAACATACAATTTTACCCATAATGTGTGGTCCTCCTGAGATAAATAGTTTGATGAGTTTGATAATTAAAGTGTATCAGATTTGGTGTTGGATGTGCATTAAGGTGGGAAATGCAGGAATCTAGCCTTATTTGCAAATGGTTATATTTGTGTCACTCTATACTTACCCAACTTGAAACGATATGTATAGTTATGAAATAATAGAGCGAACTTTAGAGAGGTGTATGCAATGAATAACCAATCACATCAGGATCATTCATCCCGACGGGAAAGATTGTTTGTAGCCATTCGTCTTCCTGTTGCTGTTCAGCAGTCTCTTCAGATGGATGTGAGGCTTGTACAGAACAAGCTAGATTTTCGTAAATGGACAGATCATAGAGATTATCATATAACCTTGCAATTTCTGGGGGATACGTTAGTTAGTGACATCGGGCACCTGCGAAAAGCATTGCGCTCAGCAGCAAGCGGATTTCAGCCGTTTGAACTTCAGCTTTCCGACTGGGGCACATTTGGACTTGAAGAAGCACCTAAGGTGCTTTGGAAAGGTGTTAGCGGAGAGCTAGAGCACTTGTTTTCATTGCAAAAACAAATCGTGCAGGCGACTTCGCCCCTTGGGTATGAAGCTGAATTAAGACCTTATGCTCCCCACATTACCATTGCCAGAAAATATCTGGGACAGCTTCCAGGTAATGAAAATAAAGGGGTATCTGGAGTGCTTCCGGAACATTCCCCAGGTGTTAATTCATGGATGGTGGAGGACATTGTACTTTATGTGACAAGGCTGGGACAATCGCCAATGTATGAGGTCGTGGATACGTTCACTTTTTCCTGATAATCATTTTTATGCCATAAAATCACATTGACATAACGTTTATCCCTATGTAATATTAGCCATCGTTATTCAAATTCTTTTTTTTGGGTTACTTAGTTAAGGGAATTGTTTCGACAGGAGGAATCTTCGAATGAACATTATAAGCAAAAATCGTTGGGTAGCACCGATGTTATCAGTGCTGCTTGTATGTATAGTGGGGGTAAATGTCGTTCAGGCGACGGGGAAGTGGAATGAAGCTAGTGATAGTAAACAGATGACCGAACTTACGGCTTCTGTGCAAAATAACCAAACATCTACGCAAGAAGAGAGGCGCATGATGGAAGATGGGACAAGTCTGTCCTCTAATCTGTCTGCCCAAACCGTAGCGTGGACTGAATCTCTGCCAGCGAAGAACTGGCTTACGACTGCTCAAGAAGAGCAGGAACTGCAAGAAGCCAAGGCCAAGAACAAAGCTAGAGCGGTAGCTACGGCCAAAGCCAAAAAAGAAGCTGCACTGAAATTGGCCAAAGTGAAACGTGCCAAAGAAGTCGCTGCTGTAACAACTCCCCCCCAAAAACTATACTTTACACGGACCAAACTTCTGAACCAGGAAGACTCGAAACTTGCAACCTGGTCATACAGTGTGTCCGATAAAGAACTGCATCTGCTACAAAAAATTGTCATGGCAGAAGCGGAAGGTGAACCGTACGAAGGCAAAGTGGCAGTTGCCAATGTTGTCTTAAACCGGCTACGGTCAGCCAATTTTCCCGATACCATTTACAAGGTCATCTATCAGAAATCCCAGTTTAGTCCTGTAGCGAACGGACGTATGAAACGTGTGGTTCCCAACGAGGACAGCATCAAAGCAGTGAATGCTGCGTTGAATGGGAAGAAGGAAGTTGCCGATGATACGTATTATTTTTTATCATTGACGCTTGCCGACGATCTGACAGTTGCCCGCTCGCAGAAAAAAGTAAAAACGATCGGTCATCATACTTTTTACAAGTAATTGACCCGTAAATTCTGCAAACAGGCAGGGTAGTTAACTGTGTGTGCATCACACCGCCCTTGAAAAAGCCTGAATCGTAGTTTTATTTCGTTATTTAAAAATATCGTTATACTCTAAATTACCCTTTTTTCTGCCAAATCATACGGTGGAATGAGTGAAAATAAAAGAAGGTTCCCTTCCAAAAATTCGGAAGGGAACCTTCTTTGTATATGGTGAGCAATTGTCTTGTCCCCAATAACACCTCGTCAGAGCTGTTCTATAGGTCCATAGAGGCGTCAGAATGGTATTCTGGTACCTGACAAGGACGTGGCAGTAATTCCGGCTGTGAAGCGCTCCAGGGAGGTTGTTGTGACTTCGGCTGTCGTCGGAAACAATAAGTCATGAACAGCTTGAGCACAGCACTTCGGATCATAGACCGAATGGTTACCAGAAATATGCGCTACGTTCAGCGGGCTTTCAGTTTGAGTAGATGCCTGCTCCACTAGTTGTCTGAAACGATTGGTGATCACGTCCGCAGAGTGAATGACCTGGCCGTATCCGGCTTGTACAAAGTATTCACAGTTCTCTTCCTCTTGACCTGCAATCGGGGGAATAAACAACATCGGTAGACCCTTGGCCAGCGCTTCAGTGCAGGTCATGCCACCTGGCTTCGTAATCAGCACATCGGATACATCCATCAGTTTGCTTACTTCCCGTGTGTATCCCAGAATACGAATATTCGGATGCTGGAAGCAAGGCATTTCCTTCATTTTTGCGATCATTTTTTCATTGCTTCCTAGACAGAAGATCAATTGAACACGATCTGCCCAAGACGTGAGAGCTTTCATATGATCCTCATCAAACGAAAGTCCCCATCCGCCACCCATAAGTAGCGCTGTAGGCATGTTCTGAAGCCCCATCTCTTCCCGTAGCTTCACCTTATCTCCTGCTTCCCAGAAGTCTGGATGCACAGGGATTCCCGTGACCTGAATATGGGAGGGATCGACACCCCGGATCTCAAGCAATGCTTTGACCTGAGGGGTAGAGACCAGATATTTGTTCACTTCCGGATTAATCCATGTTCCGTGCACGTCATAATCCGTCACGACCGTATAGAGCGGGATATTCAGACCCTGGCGTTTGAGCCGGGAGATGACAGCATTCGGAAAAGGATGGGTACAGATCACCGCATCGGGTTTCAGTTGGGATACGACCTGTGCCGTCTGTGTATAGAAAATTCGGTGCAACGCCAGCTTGGTAAAACCATTTAATGATTTATTGTACTGTGTGCGGTACAACAGGCTGACCAGTTTGGGTTGAACCGATAGTGTCTTTCGATATGCAGAGAAAATTAGTGGAGCTACCGTTGGGTTCAAAAATTTGCCTAGTTCAATGACACGACTGTGAACATGTGGACTGACTTTTTTGATGCCATGTGCCAGCGCATGAGCGGCCTGAGTGTGACCGGTACCGAAACCTTCCGATAATAAGAGCACTCTTGGTTTTCGCATGAGTTCACCTTTATTCATAAGTTTTAATTCAAAAAGAAGATATTCATTGTTTATTCTAGCTATGGAATGCGTTACTACATGAATATACATTGAAGCACAAAATCATGTTTCTTCTATGAATATTTACACCATATATCTTACAATGAGACAACCTAAACTTCATTATATACACGTATTATCTGAGTCATCTTACACTATAGACGACGACAGAAGGAGTTTCCACTGCATTTAGGTTAAAAAATATTAACACAATTTTTAAAATGTTAGGGTTGCAATCTGTTTTCGAAGGTGGTATTGTAGTTTTTGACCGAATGACCGAATTGTATTTCTGGTCATTTATGTAGAGCGATTGAACAATGAATGTGATTAAAGGAGGGATTAGATGGCTCCGATTGACAGGAGACAGCAGGTTATTCATGCAGCAGCCCAGTCGTTTGCCATGTTTGGATACAAAGCAACGACGATGGATCAGGTCGCCAAGATTGCGAACGTTGGCAAAGGAACGATCTATACGTTTTTCACCAATAAGGAACAATTGTTTGATCAGATCCTGGTAGAAGTGATTCAGGAAATGAAAAACATCGCGCATCGTGAAGTACATCAGGAAAGTGCATTTTTCGATAATCTGTTTCGGGTACTGGATGCCTTGTTGGAGTTTCGTCGTGATCACGATCTGCTTGTTAAGTTATCTCAGGAGCTGAAGGACTTTGGAACACTGCAGGCCAAGGAAGGCTTGGACAAGGTGGAGAAAGTAATCTCCGACTTTCTGGCTAAGGAGCTTGAGAAAGCAAAAGACAATGGAGAGATTCGAGATTGTGATCCGCAAGTCGTCGCATTTATGATGATTCGCCTGTATATTGCACTCACCTCAGACTGGAGCAAACAACATCAACCGCTGAGCAAAGAGGAAATCAAGACTTACTTTCGCCTTTTCTTAATGGAAGGAATTGCTGCTGTAACGTAATCCGAATTTAATCTACTATAATATAAGGATTTTCACGCGTATCAAGCAGGGAGGCTTGTCGGAAGACAGGTTGTTTTTTTGTCCTAAAGTGACCGTTTGAGGAAAGTGGTCACTTCGTGTTTCAGTATGTTTTCTGGAATGCGACATTGTATTTCATTATGGTTATTCCTGCTCATGGAGCAGAGAGATTAAGGGGAGAAAATGACATGAAATCTTTATCCGTGTTTTTCAAGGATGTGGGATCGGCCGTGAGAAACCCGAAGGTGTTGATCCCTGTTATTGCAATTATGTTTATACCGATCCTGTATAGTGGCATCTATCTGGCAGCCTATTGGGACCCGTATGGTCATGTGGATGAGATGCCGGTTGCCGTTGTTAATCTGGACAAAGGCGCTGAGCTGGAGGGCAAATCCCTCCATGTAGGTAGTGATCTGGTGGATGAGTTGAAGAAAAATGCCGATTTTAAATGGGATTTTGTCAGTGCCAGTCAAGCTAAAGAAGGCATGAGTAATGACAAATATTATATGCAAATTACGATTCCGGAGAACTTCTCATCCCAAGCAACAACATTGCTCGATGACAAGCCGGAGCCGGCTGATCTGATCTATGAACCGAATGGCAATTACAGCTTTGTCGGTGCACAGATCGGTAAGACCGCTATTAAGGACCTGAAAGCAAAAGTCTCAGCCAAAGTAACGGAATCCTATGCAGAGACATTGCTCGACAAGTTCTCCGAAGTATCGGATGGCTTGGCTGAGGCAGGCGATGGGGCTGGTGAACTGAATACCGGTGCAGGCAAACTGGATGATGGTGCTGTTAAGCTCAAGGATAACCTGGCGAAGCTTGCATCCGGAACGCTTGAACTTCAGGAAGGACTTTCTCCATTAAGTGATGGTGTTAACGCGCTGCATACAGGGGCAACCAAACTTGAAAGTGGAACATCGAATCTTGTATCCGGTCTGCAACAGCTTCATGCAGCTGCTTCGAGCCAGCTTCAGAGCGGAGCAGATCAGTTGAAGGATGGCAGCGCCAAGTTGGAAACCGGACTCCAGTCTTCACTGGATGGCACAAGTAAGTTGCAGGCTGGCCTGAAATCTTCAGAACAGGGCAGTGCAAAGCTGTCGGATGGTCTGCAAAGTGCAGTTCAGGGCAGCGGTACACTGGCAACAGGCCTGCAATCGGCTGTAGATGGCAGTTCCAAGGTGGCTGATGGTGCACAGGGCGTAGCCGCCGGATTGAAACAGCTTGCTGCATCGAACCCCGAACTGGCTGAAAATGCGGATGTACAGAAGCTGCTTGCGGCAAGTGAGGCTGTTGCTGACGGCAGTGCACAATTGCATGAGAGCGAGCAGAAGCTGGCACAAGGTGCAGATCAGCTGCATCAGGGTAACCAGCAACTGGCTGCGGGTGCAGCCGAGCTTCATGGAGGTCAGGAGCAACTTCTGGCTGGTGCGAACCAACTGGTGGATGGTCAGAAGCAATTGCTGGCTGGGGCCGGGCAGCTTAGTCAAGGAGGCGCGAAACTCTCCGATGGTCTGAAGCAGTTCAGCGGCAAATTGGGTGATGCTGCAAGTGGCGGTACATTGCTTGCAGATGGTGCCAAGCAGCTGGGCTCAGGAACAACAGCTTTGCAAACGGGTGTAGGTAAACTCAGTGGTGGCGTTAGTTCACTAACCGATGGTTCCAAGCAATTGGGTGATGGCGCGGGCAAACTGGCTGACGGCCTTACTGAGCTAAAAGATGGCTCGAGTGAATTGGAAACCAAGCTGAATGATGCCGCACAGAAAACATCCGAAGTTAAGAAAACGGATGATGTAGTGAACATGTTCGCTGAACCGGTAAACTCCTCGGAGAATACAGCAGAGAACGTGAGCAATTATGGTACAGGATTGACACCGTTCTTCCTGTCGATCGGTCTGTTTGTGGGATCGTTGATTTCCACGATTGTATTGAAAATGCGGGAAACGTCCGTACCTGGTGCAACAGGCTGGAATCGTTTTGTCAGCCGGACACTGGTATTTGGCTCCGTGAGTATTTTCCAATCGGTTATCGTGGCAAGTTTCATGTTATATGGTCTTGGACTGGAGACGCACAGCGTAGGGCTGTTCTATCTGTTTACCATTATTACGGGGCTGACCTTCATGTTGATCGTTCAGGCACTTGTAACCTGGCTGGATCTGCCTGGACGTTATGTTGTCATTCTGCTTCTGGTCTTCCAGCTTGCGGCTAGTGCAGGAACCTTCCCGGTAGAACTGATTCCATCATGGCTTCAGGCATTTAGCCCTTGGTTGCCAATGACACACAGCATTATGGGCTTCAAAGCCGTAGTATCGAGTGGTAATCTGGATGTGATGTGGCATCAGGCAGGTATTCTTAGCATCTATGCAGGTGTATCCATTCTGCTGACGCTTGCTTACTTCCTCTGGAATGGCAGACGTCCGAAAAAAGAAGTCGAACAGGCTGATTCTGGTCAAGGTGTGACGGCATAAGTCGAACCTGATCTTCAGCAGGGTCATATTTTTGAAAAAAACTTTATTTTCTTGTAGTGAAATTATGCAATATAGTAGTCAAATAGTGCAAATAGCCTGTGACCCTAAAAAGGGGTTGCAGGCTATTTTGTATACAAATGCATAGAGAAGTAAAGTTTCGCTGGCTTAAGCAGTGAAAATTTGGTGGAATTATGGATAAACGTAGGCGGAACATGGAACGATTTTCTTCTGTCAGCAATTTAATTCAGTTGTACTCTGGCTTAAAAAGTGTATAATTATTCGAAAAAGAGATGAATTTAAACGTCACTACTGTAAAGCTGTACTGCAAAACATTTCTTATCAGAGGTATTAAAAAGTTTAAATTGCGCTGATGTTAGGTCGGTGTTAAAATAATAGAACTATATCAAAAAAACGTCGCTCCATTTCAGTAGCCGTGCCAGCGGCTGCGTGTTGATTTATACAGGCTGTTTGCCGGATCGTCCGGATCAGCTCATCTCATTTAATGGCTTCTGCCCAATAGCAGGCATTATTTTGACAGTCTCATGCTGTCACCTCTTCTATCTAGCAGGCTCTATCGCAAGCGAAAGGCCAGCTCCTCCCGTTTCATTGTTGCCTGTTGCCTATGTTCTTGATCTTTCCGAAATACTTCATTATAGAAAGGTTGCGTTCCATGAGACACATCGGATTACCTCCAAAACAGGGTCTGTATGACCCGCAGTTCGAAAAAGACGCATGCGGAATGGGTTTTGTTGCCAACATCAAAGGAGTACCTTCACACGATATCGTTAGTCAGGCACTGACCATGCTTAGTAACATGGAACACCGTGGAGGACAGGGAAGTGAGCCGAATTCCGGTGACGGAGCAGGTATCCTGATTCAGATTCCACATCGCTTTTTTGCAGAGGAAGCGAAACGCCTTGGTTTTGCATTGCCTGAACAGGGATTCTATGGCGTAGGGATGTTGTTCCTTTCCCAGGACCCTGCCATTCGCAGTGCGCATGAAGAGTGCCTTAAGAAGATTATTGAAGAAGAAGGTCAGACGTTCCTGGGTTTCCGGGATGTTCCTACTTTTGATGAAATGCTTGGCCGTTCTGCGCTTGCAGCAAAACCTTATGTACGTCAGGTGTTTATTGGAAGATCCGCAGATGTGAAGGATGAGCTTGGATTCGAGCGTAAGCTGTATGTTATTCGCAGACGTGCTGAGCTGGCTATTCGTTATTCGGCAGATGAAGCAGAAGGTGGTTCGTTCTACCTTCCGAGCATGTCTTGTCGCAAAATTGTATATAAAGGCATGCTGACAACTGAACAAGTTGGCGGGTTCTATCTGGATCTGCAGGAAGAACTCGTGGAATCGGCCATTGGACTTGTGCATTCCCGTTTCAGTACCAACACCTTCCCAAGCTGGGAACGTGCCCACCCGTATCGCTTCATGATCCACAACGGTGAGATCAATACGATGCGTGGTAACGTGAACTGGATGCATGCACGGCAATCCTTGTTCGAGAGCGAGTTGTTTGGTAACGACATCGCGAAAGTAAAACCGGTTATCAATCCGGACGGTTCGGATACAGCCATGTTTGATAACACGCTGGAGTTCCTGTATCTGAGTGGTCGTTCCCTGCCACACGTGGCGATGATGATGGTTCCTGAACCTTGGAGCACAGATGAGGACATGGACCCTGCCAAAAAAGCATTTTATGAATATCACAGCACAATGATGGAGCCTTGGGATGGACCAGCAGCAATGGCCTTTACAGATGGTTTGCAAATTGGTGCAACACTTGACCGTAATGGATTGCGTCCAGCTCGTTATTATGTAACCAAGGATGACCGTATTATCCTGTCCTCCGAAGTTGGGGTACTTGATATTGCGCCGGAAGAGATCCTGTACAAAGATCGTCTGCGTCCAGGTCGGATGTTGCTTGTGGATACACAAGAAGGCCGCATCATCGCGGATGAGGAAGTAAAAGCAATCATTGCAGCCGAGAATCCGTATCAGGATTGGCTTGATGAGCATTTGATGGATCTGAGCGAGTTGCCGGACGCACCGGAACTTCCTGATCCAAAACATGATAACGTGACCCAGCTTCAGCTCGCTTATGGTTATACATTTGAAGAACTACGTAAAATCCTGGAGCCGATGGCAACAACAGGTATGGAAGCTACGGGTTCGATGGGTTATGATGCACCGCTGGCTGTGCTGTCCGATCGTCCCCAGCGTCTGTACAACTACTTTAAACAGATGTTCGCCCAGGTAACCAACCCGCCAATCGATGCAATCCGTGAAGAGATTGTAACGTCTACGGCAACAACCATTGGTCCTGAGCGCAACTTGTTGAACCCTGAACCGGAGAGTTGTCGCCAGATCCGTCTGGATACACCGGTATTGTCTAATGAAGACTTTGCGAAGATTCGCCATGTGCGTCGCCCAGGCTTCCGCTCCATGACGATTCCAATCTTCTTCACCGCTGCGGAAGGGGCAGAAGGACTTCGCAAAGCGATGGATTTGCTCTTCGAAGCTGCAGATCGTGTCATCGACAAAGGTCATAACATTCTGATCCTGTCTGACCGCGGTGTGGACGCAGAGAATGCTGCCATTCCTGCATTGCTTGCTGTAGCAGGTCTGCATCACCATCTGATTCGCCAGGGAACCAGAACCAAAGTCAGCATTATGCTTGAATCGGCAGAACCGCGTGATATTCACCACTACGCGTTGCTGCTGGGTTATGGTGTAAGTGCGGTGAACCCTTATCTGGCCTTTGAAACGCTGGATGACATGATTCAGCAAGGATTGCTGCGTGGTATCTCGCATGAGAAAGCAGTGAAAAACTACATTAAAGCAGCTACCAAAGGCGTTACTAAAGTGTTGTCCAAAATGGGGATTTCTACGATTCAATCGTATCGGGGAGCTCAAATATTCGAAGCGGTGGGTCTGAAATCAGACTTCGTTGACCGTTACTTTACCTGGACACCTTCCCGTATCGGTGGAATTGGGTTGGAAGAAGTGGCAGCCGAAGCGTTGACACATCATAACCGTGCCTTTACGGAAAAAGACGGTAACGATAAAGTATTGGATTCCGGTGGGGATTATCAATGGCGTAACGACGGAGAAGAGCATCTGTTCAATCCGCAAACCATTCATACCCTGCAACATGCAGTACGCACTGGGGATTACAAGCTGTATAAAAAATATTCCAAACTTGTACAAGGTGAGAATGATCAATTGTTGACCATTCGCTCCATGTTGAAGCTGAAACCGGTGGGAGCTTCCATTCCACTCGAAGAAGTTGAATCCGTAGAAGATATCATGCGTCGTTTCAAAACAGGTGCAATGTCCTTCGGTTCGATCAGTAAAGAGGCACATGAAGATCTTGCCATCGCTATGAACCGTGTTGGAGGTAAATCCAATACCGGTGAAGGTGGAGAAGATCCGGCTCGCTTCATTAAAGATAGCAACGGGGATTCCCGTCGCAGTGCGATTAAACAGGTAGCATCCGGACGTTTTGGTGTTACATCCAACTATTTGGTTAATGCCGATGAGATTCAGATTAAAATGGCTCAGGGAGCTAAACCAGGTGAAGGCGGACAACTGCCAGGACGTAAAGTGTATCCTTGGGTTGCTGAAGTTCGTGGATCAACACCGGGTGTAGGTCTGATCTCGCCACCACCGCATCACGATATCTACTCGATCGAAGATCTGGCAGAGCTGATCTATGACTTGAAAAATGCCAATCCGCGTGCTGAGATTAACGTGAAGCTGGTATCGGAAGTTGGCGTGGGTACCATCGCAGCTGGTGTAGCCAAAGGCCGTGCTGATATTATCCTTGTCAGCGGTTATGACGGAGGTACAGGTGCATCACCACAAGGTTCGATTCGCCACGCAGGTATGCCTTGGGAACTAGGTCTTGCAGAGACACATCAAACGTTGATGTTGAACAATCTGCGTGACCGTGTTGTCCTCGAAACAGATGGCAAAATGCTTAACGGCCGTGACCTGGCGATTGCTGCCTTGCTTGGAGCAGAAGAGTATGGATTCTCTACGGCACCGCTCGTTGCACTTGGCTGTATCATGATGCGTGTCTGTCAGATGGATACCTGTCCGGTTGGTGTAGCGACACAGAATCCGGAATTGCGTAAAAATTATATGGGTGATCCAGCTCATGTGGTTAACTTCATGCGATTTGTTGCTGAAGATGTTCGTGAGATCATGGCTGATCTTGGTTTCCGTACTATTCAGGAGATGGTCGGACGTACAGATTGCCTCGAAACGGTAGAAGCCGTAGATCACTGGAAGAAAAAAGGTGTGGATCTGTCTGTATTGCTGCACGTGCCTGAAATGCCGGAAGGCTCTGCACGTTACCGTACACAGCATCAGAATCACCAATTGGAAGAAACGCTGGATATGCAACAATTGTTGCCACTGGCACAGTCTGCTATTGAATCCAGTCAACCGGTTGAAGCGGTGCTTCCAATTACAAACGTTAACCGTGCAGTAGGTACCATTTTGGGTAGTGAGATCACACGCAAATATGGACTCGCAGGATTGCCTGAAGATACGGTTAAATTCAAATTTGTCGGCTCTGCCGGACAAAGCTTTGGGGCCTTTGTACCTAAAGGTATGACCTTGACCGTTGAAGGGGATTCCAATGACTACGTAGGTAAAGGACTGTCCGGAGGTAAACTGATCGTGATGCCTTCTCCGAAAGCAACGTTTGAGGCGGAAGATAACATCATTATCGGTAATACGGCTCTCTACGGAGCAACAAGCGGTGAAGCATATATCCGTGGTATTGCGGGTGAGAGATTTGCTGTACGTAACTCGGGCGCCAAAGTAGTCGTTGAAGGTGTAGGCGACCATGGTTGTGAGTATATGACAGGTGGACGTGTCGTTGTACTGGGCGATACAGGTCGTAACTTTGCAGCAGGGATGTCCGGAGGTATTGCCTATGTGTATGATCCGGAAGGCACATTCCTGAAACGTTGTAATCTGGAAATGGTTCTTTTGGAGCGTATCGAAGATGTGGCCGAAAGTGCAGATCTGCGAGGCATGATTCAACGTCATGTTGCCAACACAGGAAGTGCTGTCGGTCAGCGCGTTCTGGATAACTGGCAATATGCGCTGAATCAGTTCGTTCGGGTTATTCCGAAGGACTTCAAACGTATGACAGAACAGATCGAACGGATTCAGGCAACAGGTTTGACTGGAGAAGCAGCGCTGCTTGCAGCGTTTGAAGCGAATATGCGTGAACTTGCACGTGCTGGAGGTTAATAACTTCCTTGTTCAAAGTTATAAGTGCATGAACAGGTTGTATTAAGAATAATAGGAGCAATATGGTTGCCATTCCGGCACCATATTGCTCCTATTTTGCTTTCGACAAAATTAGAACCCCATCAAAAAACGTTATCGCCATGAGACGACAACATCGAGGAACTTTCTCAAGTATAATAAGGCTAGTTTTGGAGGGCAGGGAAAGTATAAAGATAAGAGAGGTTAGCGGAATGAATATGAAGCATCCAAACAGGGACGATCGTAGGCCGACAGGTAAACAAGTCGAAGCAACCCAGATGGACATCATGAAGGTGTTACTGCAATGCGGAATCGACCCGGAGCGTTGGAACCATTTCGTATCCTCCGTCAACAACAAGCGTCCTTGACACAATAGACAAGCATGGAATGAAAAAGAATTAAGACACAAAAAAAGCCCAGAAGCCAGAGAGGTTATCTCTCGGGAACTGGGTCCTCTTTTCGGGTTTAGTCCATGCTGCGT
Source organism: Paenibacillus sp. FSL H3-0457 (assembly GCF_037981725.1). Lineage (NCBI taxonomy): Bacteria > Bacillati > Bacillota > Bacilli > Caryophanales > Paenibacillaceae > Paenibacillus > Paenibacillus sp. FSL H3-0457. The sequence continues at coordinate 1,491,777 of NZ_CP150283.1, forward strand.
TCCATTCGGACAAATGCAATAAAACGACGTGCCTCTTCTTCTGTTAAAGACTTCCCATCAATCATCAGATCGAAGCGTTCTAACACTTCTTTGTCCGATAACTCCAAGGTATCCACGAAATCACGTACGTCTTCATCCATCACGACATCACTTTGCTTTGTACGTCCTATAAGATAATCAATAGACACATCAAAGATGTCAGCAAGTCTCGTTAACACTTCGAAATCCGGTTTACGTCGATTCTTCTCGTAGTGGGAGAGAGCAGCTCTTGTAATATGAATGGAGCTCGCAAGTTCTTCTTGAGTAAGTCCCCGCTGTTCCCGTAATTCCGCAATGCGATTTCCGTAGCTCATAAGCTATTTCCCCCTGAACGACATCAAATATATATTGAAACAATCCTGAGCCAAGTGTTTGATCAGGGCAGCTTTCCTGCAAAAGAGTAACTCCTCATGTGTTTCCTTTAACCCATTTCCATTTGTAAATAGGTCTGTCTAAGGACATCTCAAATTGTCGTAAATCAAAAGAACCATGTCCAAATACCGCTTGACATGATACGTATTGTATCGTAAATTGGACGTATGGAGTTACAAAATGTATCATTTGGAATATTTTAAGTATCTCCTGGTTGCCTGGACCATATACCTGTGAGAAGGAAGTGGAGGCAGTCCATGTAGGCTAATCCATTCTAAAGGAATGAAACCATGTATTCAATAATTCAGGAATGGGCTGATATGAAATTAAATGTCCATATGTACATTCGGGAGTTTCACGGGAAAATGGTAGACCGCAAAAGACGCCCTGTTCTGTTACTTGGAATGGACACTCAAGCAATCACCTTCCTGAGCGACCTGAACTTGCCGGTATCATCAGAAATGCTCATTGGTTTGGATGTTGAAGATCATCATGTATGTGTACGACTTCACGCAAGGTTGCAATGGAAACAGCCCTTCGGAGAGCTCACAATGTATCATTCAAACTTGCATATTCAGCACGAACAGAAACTATATATAACTGGACAGTTAAACACAATGCTTACTGAAGTTCAGTTTCCCACGGTTTCCCGTTTTCAGTATGAAAAGGCAACAGAACAAAAGGCTCTGCAAGAACCCTATCATTACATTGATTTCACCATATAATTCCAAGTCGATTCTTAACATTTTCTGAACAAAACATGTACTTAACGCCATTTTACTATATTTCATAGCGTTATGCATTAGTTCTTTAACACCAAAAGCATTTGCGCAATGAATAAAGGGGCGAGGGGGCTCATACTATTTCAGGAAGTTTGGATATGGTTGAAATGCACTGCCACATATTATCCGGCCTAGATGATGGTCCTGTTCGAATGGAGCAGTCCGTTGCGATGGCTGAGAAGGCGGCAGCCTCAGGAATTACCTCCATTATTGCTACTCCGCATCACCTGAACGGGCAATACAACAATGAACCGATGGTGGTCAATCAGGCCGTGAACCTGCTTCATGCAGAACTTCGCAAACGCAACATTCGCCTGGAGATCCGTCCCGGACAGGAGATCAGGGTGCATGACAACCTGATTGGAGACTTATATGCAGGAAAGTGCTGCACACTCGCCGGAAGTCGTTACATGTTGCTGGAACTACCCTTTGGTCATATTCCCTCACAGTTCCCCAGGATACTGCATGAATTACGAATAGCGGGAATTACCCCTATTATTGCTCATCCGGAACGCAATCGTGTCATTTTGAAGAAGCCAAAGTTGTTGGCTGATTACTTGAGTCAAGGCGGACTATGTCAGCTTACCGCTCAATCTTTCACTGGGCTTTTCGGACGGAAAGTTCGGCAGTGGTGTTTTCATTTTTGCAAAGAAAACGGGTTTCATTTCATTTCATCAGATGCACATGATACGTGCAAAAGGACATTTGCCATAAGTGAAGGAGAGCGGGCCATTGAGCGTCGATTTGGAGCTGAAGCCGTTAAGAGGCTGGCAGAGAATGCGTCGCACATTCTATCGAATTCGTGTCTGGTCACAGAACGCTGGAAACCTCGCAAATGGCTACTGTCCATCTGGTAGTTACATAGGATAGATCACAACGTATAGGAGGAATGAAAGTGGAACTGAAAGGATATTTTCGACTCTTACAAAAGAAACTGTGGTTGATTGTTGCAATTGCTTTGATAGCCGGTGTGGGTGCAGGGGTCAAAAGCATTTTCTTCACCCAGCCCATCTATGAGGCAAGTTCCAAACTGATCGTGAACCAGACCTCTAACGTTCAAGGCCAAGCGATGATGGACTTCAGCATGATTCAAACCAATATCAAACTCATTAACTCATACAGAGAAATTATTAAATCTTCCGCCATTATGGATAAAGTCGCTACCACGTATCCGGACCTAGGCTTAACCTCTGCACAGCTCATGAATAGCACCTCCGTCTCTACAGCCAGCGAATCCCAAGTGATGAGCATAACTGTACAAGGAACTACCTACGAAAAAGCCGCAAAAACGGTCAATGCCATCTCCAACGTGTTCCAATCTCAAATCCCCCTAATCATGAAAATCGATAATGTGGCTATCCTCAGTGAAGCAAAAGTGGATAGTAACGCATCTCCAATCAATATGAAAACCACATTAAGCATCATTGTCAGTCTGTTCGCAGGTCTTGTGCTCGCCATTGCACTTGTATTCCTGATGGATTATCTGGATGACACATTCAAATCCGAAACTGAACTTGAAAAAGAGCTGGGCCTGCCTGTGCTTACCGTGATATCCAAAATGAAAAAAGACGATCTGAAAAATACGAAAAATTACGTATCTCAACAGAAAGTGGGGGATGGCAAATATGTCGCGGCTAACCAATGAAAATAACAGTCTGGTGACCTATTTTAACTCCAAATCTCAGATCTCGGAGGGATACCGTAAATTACGGACGAACATCCAGTTCTCCTCAATCGACAGTCATATCAAAAAAATCATGGTGGCTTCCGCTGAATCCGGCGAAGGCAAGACCACAACGATTAGCAACCTGGCGGTAACCTATGCCCAGGAAGGCAAAAAAGTACTGCTGATCGATGCGGATCTGCGTAATCCTTCCTTGCATCAGGTGTTTTCTGTACCGAATCATATCGGTCTGAGTAGTGTGCTGTCTAATCAGTACAGTGTGGAAGACGTGCTTAGAGAGAGTTACATCGACAATCTCCAATTATTCACTTCTGGCCCAATTCCGCCGAACCCTTCCGAGATGATTGGTTCCAACCGGATGAAAAGGCTGATTGAGAAGTTAGAGGATCAATATGATGTCATCATGTTTGATACACCGCCGGTGCTTGCGGTAACGGATGCACTCATTGTGAGTTCGCTGTGTGATGGTGTGCTGCTGGTCGTGAACTCGGGCAAGGTCAAGAAGGAATTGGTGAAGAAGACCAAGGCTGCTCTGGAGCATGTGAATGCACGAATTCTGGGCGCAATCCTGAACAATATCAAAAACGCTGCAGTTCCGGTGGGCTACGGAGAGAAGTAAACCTTCCATCCAATGCTCCCAAGTAAACAGGTAATGTCTACTGCACCTTTATCACTGTAGGCACTCGGTCATGCTGTGGGTTCAATGAACCTTAGACGTTAATCGTCGAAGGTATGACGTGAGGACGGGTTAGATGCCCTGGTTCAACTTTTATCAAACTAAAAAAAAAGAGGATAGGGTGGTATTTATGAAAAAAGTGAGAAAAGCAATCATTCCTGCAGCTGGACTAGGTACACGATTTTTGCCAGCCACAAAAGCGATGCCCAAAGAAATGCTCCCTATTGTGGACAAACCAACCATACAGTATATCGTTGAGGAAGCCATTGCCTCTGGAATCGAAGACATCATCATCGTAACGGGTAAAGGGAAACGGGCAATTGAAGATCATTTCGACAACGCTTTTGAATTGGAACATAACTTGCTGGAAAAAGGGAAGCTGGGCCTGCTTGAAGAGGTTCGCAAATCCTCTAACGTGGATATCCACTACATAAGACAAAAAGAGGCCAAAGGACTTGGTCATGCTGTCTGGTGTGCACGTAACTTTATCGGTGACGAACCTTTTGCCGTGTTGCTCGGAGATGACATCGTCGTATCGGAAGTTCCATGCACCAAACAATTGATCGATCAATATGATCAGGTTCAACATTCCATTGTTGGCGTACAAACCGTACTGGCTGAACAAACAGACAGATACGGCATTGTGGACCCGCTTCAATCGGATGGCCGTTTGACAGAGGTTCTCAGGTTCGTAGAGAAACCTGCCCAAGGCACAGCGCCTTCCAACCTGGCGATTATGGGGAGATACGTACTGAGTCCAGAGATTTTCGAACATCTGGAGCAACAAGAGATTGGTCAAGGGGGAGAAATTCAATTAACAGATGCGATTCAGCGCTTAAATGAGACACAAGGAGTGTATGCTTACGATTTCGAGGGAGTACGTTATGACGTGGGCGAGAAACTGGGATTCATTTTGACAACCATCGACTTCGCTCTGCAAAAACAGGAACTTAGAATTCCAATGCTGCAAGCTCTGCAACAGATTCTGGAAAAAGAGTCGGTAGAACATGTAGCCGGGGGGGAGTTTGAATGAGTCCATCTCCCCAATCGAAGGAAGCGGAGATTGTTATGGACCCAAGTCTGGGGTACAATGCATCAACGATGTCAGGACAAAATGCGGATAAAGTGTATCTATTTATGAAAAGAATGCTCGATTTGCTGGGTTCTTTCATAGGTTTGATCATTTTGTGCCCCTTGTTTGCGGTCATCGGATTACTGATCAAAATCGAGGCCCCGCAGGGGTCTGTTTTTTTTCGTCAGGTACGAGTAGGACAGAATGGGAAAGAGTTTCATATGTACAAATTCAGGTCGATGGTTGCGAATGCAGAAGATCTGCTGGAACAGCTGATTGATCAGAATGAAGTGAACGGGAATATGTTCAAAATGAAAAATGATCCCCGCATTACCCGGATTGGCAAGTTCATTCGGAAAACCAGTCTGGATGAGCTGCCACAGTTGTGGAACGTGTTCAGAGGAGAGATGAGTCTCGTTGGACCCAGACCGGCTCTGCCCAGAGAAGTGCAGAACTACACTTCCTATGACAGACAACGTCTTCAGATGATCCCGGGATGTACGGGATTATGGCAAGTCAGCGGTCGAAATAGTGTTGGTTTTGAGGAAATGGTGGAGCTGGATCTGACGTATGCCCGTGAGCGCAGCATGATGGTGGATATCAAAATTATCTTCAGAACGTTCAAGGTGCTGGTAGGTTCGAAGGATGCGTTTTGAAACACGATTCTGGCTTTGAGGTGGCATAGTAGATATGCAAAAGACCGGTATACTTGCTGCATTAAATATGAAGTCGTTTAATATCATTCTTTTTTCGCTGGTAATTGTTTTCGCAGCAATCTATCTTCCGCTAGTCTCGGTTGTTGCACTCATAGCTGTGATTCTGCTGGGCGTTTATATTAAACAGCCCAGCTGGATTTTTATGATTCTCATCGTAAGTTTTTCATTGTCCATTGATAAAATATTTAGCATTCATCTGGCAGGACTGGATTCGCTGTCCTTCTACAAGCTGGCCATTCTGGGTTTTGTCGTCTCTCTTTTTCTACGCTTTGGTATTCGCAAAGAGTTGATATATCCTGCACTGGCGATTGGTTTTTTATTTGTGGAGAGTTATTTTCTATCTGATCTGCCCAGTAAGGTTAGTCCGCTCGATCCATTCAAGGCCTTTCTGGGAGTCATTGTTCCTTTTTTGTTGCTGATGCCCCATTTTTCAAGAGAGATCAGTCAACGAATTATACGTGTACTCGCATGGTTGCCGCTGTTCAGTCTTGCTGGTGGTTATATTCTGCAACTCGCCGGCATATTGTCCATTACTAACCTGGAGATGTCGGGAGTAACCCGGTTACAGGGTGCTAACATCGCCGCGCATCTGGCCATGTTGTGTTTTATCTCGATCTGCGTCTGTCTGATTCAGATCAAGCAAGGCCATCAGGTTGTTCTGTATTACATGCTTACCTTGACACATCTGGTCATTCTGGTCCAGACGGGAACCAGGGGGCCACTTATTGCGCTTATACCGATTATTCTGGTCTATCTTTTTGATCAACTGAAAGCCTTCATCAAAGGCAGAGTCAGTGCCATTATTCCTCTCATTCTGTTTGTTGTCGCTGTGGCCTATATGGTGATTGCGCAGTGGGACAATTATGAGATGAGGTCAGAGAGCAAAGGGTTGTCGGGAAGGGATGTAGCCTGGAATTATTTTATTGGCAAAGCAAATGAGTATCCGATATTTGGACGTGGACTCGGCTCAACTCTTGTAGCGAATGATGGAAGTATCTTTTCCGGCTTCGTTGTTCCGCATAATGAATACATTCGTTTTTATTATGATGGCGGGTTAGTTGGAGCCATCCTGTTGTTTCTATCGCTGCTGCTGGTGTTTCGGGCTGTTTACTTCCGATTGGGCGGCATGATCCGGTTGTATTTTGCCGGTATGATTATCGGTTTCCTGACCTATTCCTTTTTTGACAATACCCTGTCCACGGTTCATCTGATTGCTCCATTCTGTATCTTCCTGAACGCGTTATATGCTACGGGAAATGGAGTCCATTCCAAGTCAGGGGCTGAAGCAGAAGTGGATATACAGATACAGCGAGCCAAGGACGTATCCTTTTCAAAGGAGATTAGAACATGAAGGTCTGTTTGATCAGTTCTACAGGCGGCCATTTTGATGAATTAACCAAAATTATTCCTGCGGTTGAAGAACATGATTATTTCCTGATTACCGAGAAAAATAAAAGCAGAAAAGTCGATTCGGCACAGGGCAAAGTATACTTCTTAATGCAGCAAGAGCGTAAAAATGCGATGTTCTTGCTAATCTTTGTGGCTAATATTATCAAATCGTTTTTTCTATATCTGCGTGAGCGTCCAAAGGTGATCATTACAACAGGGGCGGGAGCCACATATCCTTTTTGCCTTATCGGTAAAATCTTCGGCGCCAAGCTGATCTACATCGAAAGTTATGCCAAAATCTATTCCTCCAGCGCAACCGGGAGATTGATGTACAAAATCTCGGATGAGTTCTTCATTCAATGGGAAACGTTGCAGGATAGCTATCCCAATGCGAAGTACAGGGGGGCTTTATTTTGATATTTGCTATCGTTGGAACCCAGCGTTTTCCCTTCAATCGGATGTTTGAGCTTATTGATGAGGCGATTGAGGCAGGAATTATTGAAGAAGAGGTTGTTGCCCAATCCGGATATACCGAGTATCAGCCGCGGAATTTCACTATGATTCCTTTCCTCACGCAGGAAGAGATGAATGAATATGTGGAGCGCAGCAGATGCATTATTTCTCATGCGGGTGTTGGCTCCATTACAAATTGTCTTGAACGTGGCAAGCCCGTTATTGTCATTCCACGCCGGAAAGAATGGGGTGAGCATGTGGACGACCATCAGCTTGAAATCTCCAAAGTTTTTCAAGATAACGGCTATGTGGCCGTCGCGGAGAGTCAGGCTGAATTACAAAAACTGGTTCCTTGCATAGAGGAGCTGACGTTCCAGCCTTATGTGAGAAAACAGTCTGATCTGATCTCATCCATTAAAAATTACGTGAACAGTCTGTAAGAGGTATGAAGATTAACCATGAAAAAAAGGAGTCTATCATGAAACCAAAAGTATTGGTTGTTGGATCATCCTTGAAGGATATGGGCGGAATTGTGAGTGTCATCAAAAACATTGAGGATTCCTCCATCTCGGAAATGTACGCCATGCAGCGGGTCGAAACGTATATCACGGGCAGTGTGTTATTACGGCTGCTTATTTTTATACGGGGATTCATGCAATTCTGGATGAAGTTGTACACGTTCAAGCCGGATATCGTGCATATTCATATGGCAAACAACGGGAGCTTTTATCGGAAGTCTCTATTTCTGCTAACCGCACGAAAGTTGTTTCGAAAGTCAGTTATTCTGCATATTCATGCGGCTAGCTTTGATGATTTCTACAATCAATTTGCTCTGCAGCGCAAGTATTGTCACTACATTCTGAATCAGGCAGACAAGTTGATTGTCTTGTCCCAGACGTGGAAAGAATACTTTGCTACGATTGTGCCGGAGACAGCCATTGAGGTTCTTTATAACGGGGTCTTTGTCAAAGAACCGTTTGTAAGAGAACAACAAACAGCCGTTAATGCTCTGTTCATGGGCAGACTGGGTGAGCGAAAAGGAGTCTATGATCTGCTTCAGTCCATTCAGCAATTGAAGGCGCTAGGCGTTACAGCTACCTTTAATCTGGCAGGGGATGGCGAAGTCGAAGAAGTCAAAGCAATCGTGCAGCAGTATGGAATAGAGGATCGTGTCAATGTACTCGGCTGGATTAACGGAGAGCAAAAGGAAAAACTGATGCGGGAAGCGGATCTACTGGTCCTGCCTTCTTATCATGAGGGATTACCTATGGCCATACTTGAAGCAATGAATTGTGGCTTGCCCATTATATCAACCACCGTCGGAGGCATCCCCGAAGTGATTACATCCGGTCATAATGGGCTGTTAATCGAGCCGGGAGATGTGCACGGGCTGACATCAGCGCTGGAATATCTCATCACGGATGAAGAGGTTAGAGCAAGAATGGGTTCACATAACAGAGAGATTATATCGGATAAGTTTGATATGAATCTTCTCGTGGGCAGATTATCAGGAATATATGATGCACTTCAAGTGAAGGTATCCTAGTGAACAGGAAAAGGTGATGAAATGAACCCCTTGGTATCTTGCATCATTACGACCCATAACCGGGCCGAGTTATTGAAAAATGCGTTGAGAAGTGTACGGGAGCAAACACATCCGTATCTGGAGATTTTCATTGTGGATGATGGTTCAGAAGATCAGACGCCAGAGATCTGTCAGGCTTGGACCCGGGAAGATTCACGGATTCGGTACATCCGAGTTCCATATCCCAAAGGAGCCAACCATGCACGGAATGTAGGGATATCCCAAGCCAATGGCAAGTACATTGCCTTCCTGGATGATGATGATGAATGGATGCCTGACAAAATAAAAACCCAGGCGGAAGTGCTGGAGCGTACACAGGAAACATTCACCTTTTGCAGCAAGTATCTCGCATACACGAATGAGCAGCATCAGGTGGTCAAACGGAAATTGTCAGTGGAACCTCGCGATGTTATTCGGTATGAGGATCTGCTTACATTCAACTGGATCGGGGAAACGTCCAAAATCATGGTACTTACCTCACTGGCCCGTGAAGTTCGATTTGATGAAAATCTGACATCCGCTCAGGATTATGATTTTTATCTGCGTATATTGAAACGAGGCTACATCGCCGTGAATGTGAAAGAACCGCTGGTGGATATTAACATCCATAGTGGTCCACGAATTTCAACCTCTACAACGGCCAAGTACAAGGGCCAACGCAAGATTATTTTGAAATACTACAATGACATGTCCAAGGAACAGAAGCGCCGTCAGTTACACCATTATCGAATGCTCGAATGGTCGAGAAATACAGTTCGCAATAACGTTTATTTGAAAAAAGCACTGTCGCTGTACCCTTGGTGGAAAGATTGGGTGCTGCTCAAGCGTAATACCAAAATTATGATGCAAGGATTTCTAATGAGATTTCATGCAAGGCGCGCAGTTGGAACGTATACAGAGGAACCTGTGCGAATGAAACTAAAGTAAGAGGTGCCTGGATGGAAAATCCGACGGTGTATATGCTGCCCAAGATGATTGAGAACAATAAATTCAATGAGCTGTTATCCGATTCCATTGAGAACAAGGGATGGGAAGTGAAACAGTTTACCAAAAGAGATCTAATCAAACTGAAAAAAAATGATGTGCTGCATTTTCATTGGCCTAGCTTCTATTACAGGGGTTCTTCCGTGCTGACAACAGTGATCAAATCGATTCTATATGTATTGATGATTTGTTTTGCACGCTTGCGCGGGGCCAAATTGTTCTGGACGGTGCACAACATCTGGCCACACAACAGCGGCAAGACGCGATTCGATTATTGGATGAGAAAAATACTGGTCCAAAATTGCTCCAAGCTGATTGTCATGGGTAAACCCTTGATCTCGGAAATCTGTTCGACGTTTGGGATTGATTCCAGCCGGATCGAGGTTATACCACATGGACATTACAAGGGAGTGTATCAGGGAAAAGGGGTGAATATCCGCTCCCGGTTTGGCATCCCGGAGGATAGTTATGTGTATGCGTTCTTCGGTCAGGTGTCGCCGTACAAGGGCGTGGATGATTTGCTGGAGGCATTCAAGGATCTGGATTCCGAACAAGCCCATCTGTTGATTGCCGGCAAAAAGGTAAAGGATTATGACCTTGGAGATGAATTTCTCAAGAGTGGACATATTCATACTCATTTTCATTTCATCGAAGATGATGAATATTCGGATTATTTTGATGCAGTCGATTCGATCATTCTTCCATACAAGCAAATTGCCACTTCAGGCAGTGCGATTCTGGCATTGACCTTCTGTAAACCGGTGGTGGCACCACGGATTGGCTTGTTGGAGGAATACCTGCCCGAAGATTGTGCGGTCCTCTACGAACCTTCCGATCCGGATGGATTGCTTAAAGCGATGAATATGATCCGGTTAAAACAATCGGAGTTTCAGGAAGGCAGTGGTTTTGTCAAAGCGTTGGAGCGGCTGGATTGGCCAGTGATTGCCCAAAGGACACTTACCCTGTACTCCAGTTAGTGCAGATGAACGGGTGGACCTAATTGAAAAATATGGGGATGAAATGATGAAGGTAACCGTCGCGATCTGTACGTATAACCGTGCACAGGATGCGGTAGAGGCCATACGAAGTGCAATACAACAGAATTACGCAAGCAGCGACTATGAGATCATACTCATTGATAACAATTCAAAAGACAACACACGGGAAGTCGTGCTTCAAACCATCTTGCAGCATGAGAACCATTCGATCCGTTATGTGTTGGAAGAAAAGCAAGGCTTGTCTGTAGCCCGTAACCGGGCCATTCACGAGGCACGTGGCGAGTATATCCTTTTCCTTGACGATGATGCCTTTGCTTGCAGGGACTGGATTCACCAGATCGTTAGTGTGTTTGAGATGAATGAAAATATCGGTTGTGTCGGTGGCAAGATTGATCCGATCTGGGAAGTACCTGAGCCAATGTGGATTCCACCGGAGAACAGGTCGCTATTCACCATTCTGGATTTTGCAGATGAAGTCACTGAAATGAAAAGTCCTTATATTCCATTTGGGGCAAATGTGGCTTTTCGTTTATCTGTCTTTGATCAACTGGCTCCCTTCCGTGAAGATCTTGGAAGAGTGGGGAACAACCTCCTCTCCAGTGAAGAGAGTGAGTTAATTGCAAGAATACGGACAAAGTTCAAGGTATATTACACGCCGTATGGCGCGGTACAACATAAAGTAGCCAAAGAGCGAACGACAAAGAACTGGTTTCTGCGCCGAATCTATTGGCAAGGTGTGAGTGATGCCATTCGGGATCAGGATCGTGGTGTTGTGCGTACGGCCAAACATGGCATCAAGCTTGCACAGGGGATCACAACCTCACTGATCTACATTTATAATGCAGATCGGTTCACACGTCAGCTTGCCAAAGTATGTTACCGAAACGGCATGATTGTTGGGTCGCTTCGTCAAAACAGTAAGGGATGAGGATCGCTATGGCGCAAGTTGCACTTCGCAAAGTATTCAGAGGAAATGGCTTAATGAGTGCCATATTTCAGACAAGTGGAACCAATCTGCTGGTCATGACACTGACGATGTTGTCTTCCATTTTGACGTCACGCATGTTCGGCGTAGAGGGAAAGGGTGCATTCTCGGCCATCCTGTTCTGGCCAGCACTCTTAACCGGATTGGTCGGATTCGGACTACCAACTTCTATCATTTATAACATCAAACAGAGCGCAACCGAGAAGAGTGCACAGTATGTTCGGTTAAGCTTTCTTTTTCAAGTTCCGGTGTGCATCATCATTGGCATTGTGGCCTGGTTTGGATTGCCTTTCTGGCTCTCCAGCTTTCCGCCGGAAGTAGTGCAGATATCCAGATGGTATACGATTGCTACCGTTCCTGTACTTATTGTCATCAATCTCATATCAGCCCTCTCGCAGAGTCGGGAGAAATTCGCTGTATATAATGGTATCCGGTTAATGATCCCCCTGTTTAATGTAGGCGGGCTTTTTGTGTTATGGGGCCTGGGCATGCTGAGCATTCAGCTCGCGGCTGCGATCTATTTTGTAACCAGCTTCTCCGTGGTGGCGTGGGCTATCTATGCCAACCGTAATGAATTAAGACTGAGATGGTTCAAGGATCGGGTGGACCAGAGTTCGGCCAAGAAACTTTTTGGTTATGGCAGCAGGGTGTATGGTGTTGAATTGTTAGGAACATTGTATACCCAGTTTGATAAAATCATTATTTTGGCTTTGCTCACCCCGCGTGATTTTGGACTGTATTCCGTCGTATTTGCGCTGTCCCGGATCTACAATGCAGTTCAAACGGCGATCAGTAACGTTGTTTTTCCAAAAGTGACTGGATTACCCCAAGAGCAGATTATTCGAACAGTTGGCAGAGCCTTCCGCATCTCGCTCATGGTCATGATGATCATTGTAATACCCACCATGTTTGTGGGGAACTACCTGATGGGTCTTCTGTTTGGCTCCGAATTTTTGGAAGCGAGCGTAGCATTTTATATTTTGGCTGTGGAATGCATTATTGGTGGTGGCTCCTGGATTCTGGCATCCGCATTTAATGCACTTGGTCGGCCTGGACTTGTGATGATCAGACAGCTCATTGCACTCTCGGTGACGGTGGCTTTGTTCTTTGTATTCACCCCGCTGTGGGGGCTCAACGGAATTGCGATTGCTTTATTGATCGGGTCCATTGTACGAATGGTGGTTACTGTGGCTGCGATGAAGATTGTATTTAAGGTGAAGTTTGCCGCCATGTTCTATGACAAGGAAGATCTGACGTTTCTCTATGAACGGTTAAATAAAAAAAGAAGAAGAGTCACCCAAGGAGGAGATGGAGATGCTGGGCACTAACAATATTCATCCAATGGAAGAGTTGAAGGGACATTTACGTCAGATTTTGAAGGTCATTCCACCGCGTACCGAAATCTATTATTTGGATTACCCGGTGCATAGCAATGGTGGCGACTTGTTGATTATGAAAGGTACTGAGGCTTTCTTCCGGGACAATGATATTCATGTACGTGCCAGATACAGCATTCTGGATTGCCCTTTGTCCCTCAAGGTTCCGGAAGGTATCACGATTGTGTTGCACGGGGGAGGTAACTTTGGTGATCTGTACCCTGCCCATCAGAAATTGAGAGAACGAATGATTGCCCAGCATCCGAATCACCGGATTGTCATTCTGCCACAGACGATGTTTTACAAGAGTGATATTGAATTGAAAAAGACAGCACAAGTATTCAATCGTCATAAGGATGTACACTTTTTTGTCCGGGATACCTTATCTTATGAGATAGCCAGTAAAGAATTTCAACAAACCAATGTGTATCTATCTCCGGATATGGCGCATCAGTTGTGGCCTTTGAAGTCCAAGAGCAAGCCTACCGCAGAGATGTTGTATTTCTTCCGGAAAGACATTGAGAAAACTCAGAATCAGGTGCATTACGAATCCGTCAGTGGATCTAAGGCCACGTTTAAAGACTGGGAGACATTGTACAACCGGGTAGACCGGAAGATCATTCGGATGATTACATCCCGGTTAAAGTCAGGGAAAGGCAGCTCTTTTGCCCGCTGGTTGTGGTACAAATACTCTGATCGGATGGTACATACGGCCATTAAGGAATTCAATCAATACCGAACCATCACGACATCCCGTCTGCATGGACATATTCTGGCCTGTCTCCTGGATCAACCGAACATCCTGCTGGATAATTCATACGGCAAGAACTCGAATTATTATGCAGCTTGGACCAAGAGCAATCCGGCAGGCAGATTGGAATCCAATCAGACCAGCACATATAACAAACCAACCGAGACCGGCAAGGGAGCAAGTACGGTTGTGTTGTCGGATGGTGCAGCCCTATGAGAAGCATTCTGTTATCCGGTGGTTCTGGCAAGCGTCTCTGGCCGTTATCCAACGATTCCAGATCCAAGCAATTTCTTAAAGTTCTTCATGGGCCAGACGGAAATCCGGAATCCATGGTACAGCGGGTATGGAGACAGCTGAATCATGCCGGACTTGCATCAGAGGCACTTATTGCGACCAGTTTGCCACAGGTGGAGATTCTGACTTCTCAGCTGGGAGACGATGTGAGACTGGTTGTGGAGCCTGAGCGCAGAGATACGTTTCCTGCGATTGCGCTGGCAGCCTCCTATCTGTATTCCGTAGAGAGTGTGAGTCTGAATGAGACGATTGCGGTGTTGCCTGTAGATCCCTTTGTTGAAAAAGAATTTTTCGAAGTGCTGGCAACCTTACCGGAGATGCTTGATAAGTCTGGTGCTGATCTGGCCTTGATGGGAGTTGTGCCGACGCACCCGTCAGAGAAGTACGGATACATCATTCCGCAATCCCAATCTTCCAGTGAAAATAACAATGAATACGTGAATGTAGCGAAGTTCCAGGAGAAACCCTGCGAATCCGATGCGGTCCTCATGATTGAGCAGGCCGCATTATGGAATTGCGGGGTTTTTGCTTTTAAGCTTGGTTATTTGATTAATCTGCTCATTGAGATGGAACTGCCGATCCAGTATGACGAGATGCTGAAGCAATACGGAAGATTGAACAAGATCAGTTTTGATTACCAGGTTGTCGAGAGAGCCAATCAGATTATCGCTATTCCGTATAACGGTTTCTGGAAAGATCTAGGCACGTGGAACACACTCACGGAAGAGATGGGAAGCTCGGTTGTAGGAAAAGGGTGGATTACGGGAGATTCCCTGAATACCCACCTGGTCAATGAATTGAACATTCCGGTTGCCATATTGGGCTTGTCGGATGTGGTGGTCGCCGTGAGTCCGGATGGCATTCTCGTCAGTGACAAAGAGGCCAGCCCACGGATCAAGGAAATCTTGAAGAACGAGGATCAACGCCCCATGTATGAGGAGCGTAGGTGGGGTTGCTACCGGGTTCTGGATTACACAAGAAACGAAGCTGGCGGCGAGGTTCTCACCAAACGAATCTGCATCAGTGCCGGGAAAAACCTGAGTTATCAATACCATTTGCTTCGCAATGAGGTATGGACGGTTGTATCGGGAACTGGGGAATTGATTCTGGATGGGCAGAGCCGAATGATCGGGCAAGGAGATACGGTGATCATTGACCGGAGTATGCTTCATTCCGTCAGAGCCGTTACGGAACTGGAGATCATTGAGGTACAGATCGGCAGTCAGCTGATTGAGGAAGATATCGTTAGAGTGTCTACCGAATGGCAGGACATTGTTCAGACATATGTGAAGCACGCGTAACCAACACATTAGAACATGGGGGAGATTATGGAATGAATATTACGGTGATTGGCACAGGGTATGTGGGTTTGGTATCGGGCGTATGTTTTTCGGAACTGGGAAATAACGTGATCTGTGTCGACAACAATGTGGAAAAAGTGAATATGTTAATGGACGGTCATGTTCCGATCTATGAACCGGGTCTGAAAGATATCATGAATGCCAATATGAAAGCAGGAAGGCTGTCCTTCACCACCAACATTCAGGATGCTATCAGTCGTTCGGATATCATCATTATCGCGGTGGGTACGCCATCCCTGCCTAATGGCGAAGCAAATCTGAGCTTTATTGAACTTGTCGCGCGAGAAATAGGTTCTTATATGGATAATTATAAAATAATAATGACTAAAAGCACTGTTCCTGTCGGAACTAACGATCGTATTCAGGAATGGATCAGCAGTCTGACGAATCATCCATTCGACATGGCATCGGTACCGGAGTTCCTGCGAGAAGGTACCGCTGTCCAGGATACGCTCTATCCTGACCGGATAGTCATTGGGACACATAGTGAGCGGGCAGTCGCCACGTTGAAAGAGCTGCATCAGCCATTAACCGATCAGATTATTGTTACGGATATTCGCTCGGCCGAAATGATTAAATATGCATCCAACGCTTTCCTCGCAACCAAGATCTCATTTATCAACGAAATCTCTAACATCTGTGAAAAAGTAGGAGCAGATGTCAGCCGCGTTGCCGAAGGCATGGGCTATGACAGACGAATCGGTGCCTCCTTTCTCAAAGCAGGCATTGGTTACGGAGGTTCCTGTTTCCCTAAGGATACACAAGCTCTGATTCAAATTGCAGGTAATGTGGATTATGACTTCAAACTGCTGAAGTCCGTGGTGGAAGTGAACAAAGATCAACGCTTCAACATCATTCGTAAACTGGAAGATGCACTAGGCTCACTCGAAGGGAAGGAGATTGCCATCTGGGGGCTTGCTTTCAAACCAGATACCGATGACGTTCGTGATGCTCCGGCGATTGAGATCATTCAGCGTTTGCTTGAGCAGGGAGCAGTGATTCGGGCATATGACCCCATCGCTACCGAGAACTTCCGCAAAGAGGTGGATTCCCCATCCATTACGTGGGAAGAGCGTGCCATGAAAGCGGCGGAAGGTGCTGATGCACTCTGTGTTCTGACGGAATGGAAAGAGTTCATGGAGGTTAATCTGACTGATTTGGCAGCGCATATGAATCAACCCATCCTGATTGATGGAAGAAACATCTACGGAGAAGATCAGATTAAAGATACGTCCTTTCAATACTACTCCGTTGGTCGTCCAGGTCTAACCAATATCGATGGAAGAAAAACGGCAGTCATCTGACGGAGGCCATAACATGAGACGCGGGATCAAAATAACATTAGGTGCCATTTCCCTTGTTGCAGTTGTCATGATTGGATATTCTGTGTATCTGTATTCGCATGTTAAATCAGCGGCGGATCAAATGTATGAACCACGGGAACCCATCAAGCAGGTATCCATTGTAGACCAGCGGGGTGGGGGAGATTTCCCTGTGGATATGGAGAATGAAGAACCTTTTAATGCTTTGATTCTGGGTGTGGATGAACGTTCCAATGATCGGGGGCGCTCCGACACCATGATTGTATTAAGTGTTAATCCTGCGAAAAAATCCGCACTTATGTTTAACATTCCCCGAGATACCAGAACGAATATTGTTGGTCACGGCACGGAGGATAAGATCAACCATGCCTATGCTTTTGGGGGCGTTAACATGTCTGTGCAGACCGTGGAACAATTGCTCAACGTTCCCATACATTACTACATGAAAGTGAATATGGAGGGCTTTGCACAAGTCATCGACATGGTGGGTGGAGTGAATGTGAATAACCCGTTTGCATTTGACTATGAGGGTTACCGGTTCGAGCAAGGGAATATTCATCTGGATGGTGAAGCTGCTTTGGGATTTTCGCGGATGCGTTATGATGATCCGAAGGGAGATCTCGGGCGGAATGACCGCCAGCGGGAGATCATCAAACAAGTGCTGAAAAATACGGTCCAGGTATCCAACGTATTGCAACTGGAGACGTTGCTGGACGAAGTCAGTGCTCACGTCAGAACCGACGTTACCTTTGATGAGATGAAGCAGATGTTCTCCAATTATCGTTCGGTACTGGATCATATTGAATCCGTTGAGATTAAAGGCACGGGCAAGAAAATAGACGGAGTGTATTACTATATCGTGGAACAGTCGGAACGAGACAGGATACATCAGATGATTGAAGAACATTCAAAATGATCGGATAGGGCGGTGAACCAGATGCGTATCTCCAGGCTAATGAAATTGTCCCTGATTGTGCTACTAATGTATATGCTCATGATACCGGCAAGTACAAATTATGTTCAATCAGCTCAAAACTATCAATGGAATAATATACCTATTGGTGGTGGGGGGTACGTTACAGGGGTGGTTATTCATCCGACTGAGCCTGATCTGGTTTACGCTCGAACTGACGTTGGAGGAGTATATCGGTTGGATACAGCTTCAGGAGATTGGGTTCCACTACTGGATCATTTTGGAGATGAGGACAGCAATCTGTACGGCGTGGATGGAATTGCGCTGGATCAGCAAAACCCCAATGTCGTGTATATCGCTGCTGGGAAGTACGGTAACGTGGGACCGAGTGATATTCTGAAATCCACGGATCGGGGAGAGACCTGGACTCGAACCGGACTTAATCTTCGGAATGAATCGAATGGAAATATCCATCGAGCCATGGGAGAGAGCATCGCAGTTAATCCCACGAACTCCAATTACCTGCATGTGGGTACACGATATGATGGATTGTACACTTCCAGTGATGGTGCAGCCACATGGAGCAAGGTATGGGATGTACCTAGCGGACTGTCCGGTGAGGGAATTCGGAGTGTAGCTTATGGATTGAATCCCGTGACAAAGCAAGGTCAAGTTGTGTATGCGGGGGTTCGCGGCATTGGTGTGTATAGCAAAGCACCAAGAAGCAATGGGCAGACCACTTGGCAACTTACCGGGAGAAGTCCCGAATATCCTGCACGTATGACTGTGGCGAAGAACGGGACGTTGTATGTGACCACGGATAATCAGGGCGTCTACAAGTTCAATGGTGTGCAGTGGACAAATATAACACCCAGCTCCAGTTACTCATCTTATTATGGAATCACGATTGATCCCAATAATGATAATCACATCCTGGCAGCCGTTCGAACAGGCGGAGATAATCTGCCACTGTATCGTTCCGTTAATGGCGGACAGAGTTGGACAACAGTGAGCAAAACGCTGGTATCCAAACCGTCCTGGTGGACACCCAACATGTTTTTCTCAGCCACATCCAGTATCAAGTTTGATCCACATAATCCGGGCACCGTATACGCTACAGACTGGTTTGGCGTGTACAAAACGGAAAATATCAATGGTACCACTGGATTGACTGGTAATACAGCGAGTACTTGGGAAGCCATTACCGATGGTCATGAAGAAGTCGTCGCACTCACGGCATCCACACCACCTCAGGGTGTTTCATTTTTTAGTGGTTTAACGGATCAAGTCGGATTTAGACATGAAAATGTAACCGATGTTCCTCTTAACAAAATCCCGCTCGCAGGTATGCGAGAAATTGTGAGTATTGATTATCACGAGGCAAATCCGAATTACATGATATTTCTGGGAAGCAGTGACTGGTATGGTACCACCACACGTTTATTTGTCTCTTCCAATAACGGAGTTACAGTAACTCCAATGAATGTTCCGGCTGGCTCCAAACTGGGGAGGGTCGCCTATTCAGCCATTAATCCAAATGTAATTGTTTATTACCCCCAGACCGGTAATCCGGTCAGAAGCACGAATCGTGGTGCAACATGGCAAAATATGAATGGTGCCCCTTTTCAGGCCATCGGGGGGAATATGGTCTTTGCCTATAATCATCCACTGGCTGCGGATCGCATCAATGGATATAAATTTTATATGTATGCTGCTGGTTATCTGTATCGGTCTACGGATGCAGGTGCCAACTGGTCCAAAGCGAATACGGTTCGCCTTCCGATTAATACGGATATCAATACAAGCTTCATTAAAGTCGAGGCTGCACCTGGCGTGGCGAATAATGTATGGGTGAGTCTGGGAACCGATGGATTATATGCATCAACGAATTCGGGAAATACATTTTCCAAGATCCAGGGTGTGCAGAATTCCAAATTATTTGCCTTTGGTAAAGCTCAGCCCGGCAGATTGGTTCCAGCTGTCTATGTATATGGCACCGTAAATAACGTGAATGGATTCTTCCGTTCCGATGATATGGGGATAACCTGGAACAATATAGGTCCTTTAGGTAATGGAATCGGGCTGGGCAATGAACCGCAAATTATGGCGGCAGACCGTCAAATCTATGGTCAGGTATATGTAGGTACAAATGGCAGAGG
Organism: Paenibacillus sp. FSL H3-0457; assembly: GCF_037981725.1. Lineage (NCBI taxonomy): Bacteria > Bacillati > Bacillota > Bacilli > Caryophanales > Paenibacillaceae > Paenibacillus > Paenibacillus sp. FSL H3-0457. The sequence goes on from NZ_CP150283.1 coordinate 1,511,688, forward strand.
CATGTATGTTGGATCAATAGAATAACGAGAGAGATATGAAAGTGGTGAAGATCAAAATGATGGAGGAGGGCTCCGGGCGCACGAGACAAAAGCATGTACGAAGAACGTACGGATTTCTCATTGCTCTGCTGTTGATTGTGATCTGGATTCTGGTTATCTGGTCCATGTCCACGCAATCCTCTCAACAGCAAGACATTCAGCCTTGGCTTCATAAATGGTCTCAAAAATTGCACATCGGTTTTACACTTCCTGATGTGCATTTCACTTACGGGGAGTATGAGTATTCGCTGAAGCAGCGGCCGTATGATTTTGCAGAGTTCATCTTTCGCAAGAGTGCGCACTTATTTGTATACGCTGTGCTCGCCGTGCTTGTGTACGGCGGGATGCGGTACAGAAGAACATCCCTTGTGACCAGTATCGTTTCTGCTCTGGCTGTAGTGTTTGTTATAGCCTCCATTGATGAGTATATTCAGCAGTTCAGCCCGGACCGGACAAGCTCGATACGTGATGTTGGAGTAGACTTGCTCGGCGGCTGCTGTGGGATTGCCATATATGCAGGACTTCAGTCCATTATCCGAAGGATCAGAAAAGGAAAGCGTACTTCCATTCACAGCGAGTGATTTCCCAGGAAATTAGATGTATCGTTCAACTTCTACTTGTCTGCCATCCATCATAAGTATGGAGTAGGACAAGGAGGACTGGACATGCTGCGAAGAAGGAACCGGAATGCTTTGCTCAAAAAGATCGGGTCCATCGCGATCATTGTATTATTGCTGTGGTTGATTGCCAGAACCATTCCGTATTTGTTTCAGGCAGATACATCGGATGAAGCTACTGCTGTTGCCGAAGAGTTTTACAAATATGAGCAGACGGGTGACTTCGGCAGTTCATGGGAACTTTTTCATCCCCTGATGAAAGAGCGGTTTCCCAAGAGTGCTTACGTACAGAACAGAGCACATATATTTATGCAGCATTTTGGCGTGGAAACGTTTGAGCTGGAGATGGAAAAGCCGGAGCGCGAGTTCGATGTAACCGTGATCGATGGCGTTAAGCCATTTTCTGAAGCCTACAGAATCCGGGTCACCCAGAAGTACTCAGGTACCTTTGGCCAATTCGATATTGTGCAGACCTGTTATCTGGTAGAGGATGGCGATGAGTGGACCTTACTTTGGTATTATCCAAATCAGAAAAACGAGGATACCTCGCAGGTCGACAATAGTGACTGATCAGGAAATAGTATTAACCCATACATTGAACCGAATTGTATCATTTACCTAACATGAGGCTCCATAAATGCGAGACTTTTGTCGCATTTTTGGAGCTTTTTTTGTGTTTTGCTTGTTTTTATAGCTTTAAAGCCTTGACATTAGTCCCGGTGTCAAGTAAATTACGAGATAGATACAAAATGTATCAATTTTCAGCGTCTAACGACAAATAACAAGGACTTCTAAGCTCCTTGTGAGGGGAAGGAATATCATTGATCGAAACGGGCCGCTTTTACTGTGTCAGTTGTGGGATGATTGTGTCGGTCACTAGAAGCTCTGTCGAAATGAAGGAAGAGGGCAATGGAGGCAATCACGTATTTCGCACCGGATTCTACCGGAGTGAAATGCCGCTTGGATGCTGTGAAGCGTGTGTAGTTGAAGCGAAACGTCAGGGGAAATCCCAGTTTGCGGGACAATATACTAAAGATTATGATACACTATGTGCATATGAGAAACGGGCATGAATGATGTGTTCGTCCATGAAGGAGGGGATTGAATGCAGCAGGAGCCGGTCGTCCGGATTCAGGGCGTCAGCAAGATCATATCCTCCCGATCATTGGTCAGCGACCTGACTCTGGATATTTCTCCGGGGCAGGTTTTTGGTTTTTTAGGACCCAATGGCGCGGGAAAAACAACGACGATTCGAATGATGGTTGGACTGATGTCCATCAGTAAAGGTGACATTTTCATCTCGGGACACAGTGTAAAGAATGAATTTGAGCAGGCGGTAGCCCAGGTAGGAGCTATTGTAGAAAATCCGGAAATGTACAAGTTTCTGACCGGGTACCAAAATCTCGTTCACTTTGCCCGCATGTCGCCGGGAGTTACGAAGGAACGTATTGCGGAAACAATTGAGCGTGTGGGGCTCACAGCCCGTATTCACGATAAGGTCAAAACCTATTCACTGGGCATGCGCCAGCGTCTGGGGGTCGCGCAAGCGATATTACATAAACCGAAGCTGCTTGTACTGGATGAGCCGACCAATGGTTTGGACCCACAGGGTATACGGGAACTAAGAGATTATTTGCGCCAGCTCACCCAAGAGGAAGGCATTACGGTCTTTGTATCCAGTCATTTGTTGTCGGAGATGGAGCTGATGTGTGATACGGTGGCCATCATCCAGAATGGCAAGTTGATCGATGTAAGAAACCTTCGGGCTGAAGCAGGTTCGGATGCATTAATCGAAGTTGCTTTTGAGCTGAATGATGCAGATCGTGCTGCGGATCTGATTCAGGGTGCTGTCGTACAGGGCAATGTCCTGGTGATGCGGGTGTCTCGTGAGCAGATTCCGGATATCAATGCCAAGCTGGTTAGCGAAGGGTTTCAGGTGTACGGTATTCGTAACGTGACTCACACCCTGGAAGAACAATTCTTGCAAGTCACTGGGGGTGGAGGCATTGGGTAGTTTTGGTAATCTGATATTGAACGAGAATATGAAAATTTTCCGTCGTCCCCGTACCTGGATAATGTTATCAATTCTGGCGCTGATCTCGCTATTAATGCCAGTGTTACTGCGAGAAGGAATGGGGTCCAATGAAGTTTTGTACTGGGAAGCGGCTGTAACGACCATACAGATTACGTTTTTCCTAAACACGATCTTCTGTGTCGTGATTGCAGCGGAATCGGTTGCGGGCGAATTTACCTGGGGAACCATTAAGTTATTGCTGATCCGTCCATGGTCACGAAGCAAAGTTCTTGCTTCCAAATATCTGACCGTCGTTGGCTTCAGTATTGTCAGTACACTGCTGATCATCGCGATGGCCATGCTAACGTCTTATATCCTTTTCTCGCATGATGCTCCGGGAGGAAGCAGTAGTCCGGCTACGAATGCTCTGACGTTATGGGGATATTTGTACGTTGATCTGTTCATTACGCTTGCGATTGCCTTTATGGTGTCCTCTGTATTTCGTTCAGGTGCACTTGCGATTGGATTATCTCTGTTCATTATGTTCTCACAGAGTATCTTCTCACTCATATTCAATCCGGTCCGTTATGAGTGGGCCAAGTATGTCCTATTCAACAACATGGATCTTAGCAAATACATGACCTCTGGGGCAGATTTTGCGCTAATGGGTGGTCCGAGTGCAGGAATGACACTGGGTTTCTCCATTGCAGTTCTGGCGGTGTATTACGTTATTTTCATGGTGATTTCCTGGGTTGTATTCAGCAAAAGAGATGTGGCAGGCTAACGCCTGCTTCTTTTTTTTGCTCCAATGTTTGTTTTGGAAAGAAAATAAGTGTATATTCAGCATCGCCTGTGGCATGACTGTCATTTAAGGGTACTTAGTATCATAAGTAAATGACTAGATATACATATGAACGCCGCAGTCACTTTGGCAGAGCAGCGCATGGAGGGATCACGTTTCTTGATAAATAACAAGTTCTACCGCATATGTACAGCGATTATTCTGCTGCTGCTCATCGTGTATCTGGGGGAAAAAGTGAACTTTATTTTCAGCCCCCTGACCTCACTGATTCACATCATCATCATTCCGCTGCTGATTGCTGGTTTCTTCTATTATCTGCTGCGCCCGCTTGTCGATTATATGGAAAGGCATAAGATCAAACGTGCATTATCAGTTCTGATTATTTATGTCGTAATTGCATTAATACTTGCAGGTTTTAGTGTGCTTGTATGGCCTTCCCTGCGTGAACAATTGATGAATTTCGTGGAGAATGCTCCAGCGTTGGTTACTTCACTCAGCGATCAGTTGAATGCACTTGAAAAGAGTAATGTTGTATCCAGATACCTGCCTGATGATTCCAATCTATTCTCACGATTATCCGATGTTCTGAGCCAAGGGATCACTCAGGTAACCAATTATGTCTCCGGGTTATTCTCCGTGGTATCCAATCTGGTTATTATTCTGGCAACGTTCCCGATCATGTTGTATTACATGCTTAAGGAAGGCAGCAAGTTTGGAACGAATCTAACCTTATTGTTGCCAAGACATTATCGGAAGGATGGGGAAGAAACCGTCCATGAGATCGATGAAGCATTAAGCAACTATATTGTTGGCCGGGTTATTGTTAATGTAGCCTTGGGGATTCTGATGTACATCGGTTTTCTCATCTTAGGTTTGCCTTACGCATTGCTGCTGACGGTTGTATCCATTATTCTGAACTTCATCCCTTATGTGGGTGCTTTGCTGGCAGCTATTCCGGTTGTCATTGTTGCGTTTATCGAATCACCTTCGATGGCGATCTGGTCACTGGTCATCATTGTAATCGCACAGCAAATTCAGGATAACCTGATCTCACCTTATGTCTATGGCAAACAGCTCGATATTCATCCACTGACTACTGTTATCCTTTTGCTCGTGGGTGCTGACCTGGGAAATATCTTGGGTATGATTATCGTGATTCCCCTATATATGATTCTGAAAATTATAGTTCGCAAAATCCATTATCGGATTGTCGAAGATAAGACTGAAACTTAAATGGAATTTGAAATACAACGCTGTCATGTGCCACTACTGATGTTTTTTGTTGAATCACATCGATAAGCTCAACAGGTAAGCCGCATATCAATGGTGAAGGGTCAGGTAAGTTTGCCCTCACCATTGATATGCGGCTTTTTTTCATACATATTGTTCACTCATGTTATATCTGTTATACTTGATATATAACAGATAACAAAAGAAGGTGAACCCTTGATTATTCAACTGGATATGCAATCCGAACTTCCCATCTATTCGCAACTTGTTTATCAAATTATTGAAGGCATTGCTAGTGGTGAGTTACAGCTAGGTGAGGCGTTACCTTCGGTTCGGAATTTGGCCGCAGATATCGGTGTTAACCTTCACACCGTCAACAAGGCTTATACACTACTCAAGCAAGATGGATACATTCTGGTTCATAGACAAAAGGGAGTTGTAGTGAACCCTGATGGAATGCCTGGTTTAACGGATGATTTTTTGAAAAAGCAGCAAAGAGAATTAAGACCGATTATTGCGGAAGCGATCTGTCGAGGAATGACCAAAGAAGAATTATCTGCGGTGTTAGACCAAATGTATGATGATGTGAAGATGGGTCACAACAAAGAGTAAAGAATCAAGGGAGTGTGTTATGTATGCAGCTATTTAGTATATTACCTATCATTTTAATCTTTGCTCCATTAGCCTTACTTCTATCTTTTACACCATATCTGACAAGGGAAACCATTAGCTTTGGGGTTACGGTAAGTCAATATAATTACTACACACCCATCTTACGTAAGCTAAGAAGTACGTTTGCTACAGTAAGTCTGATCGGAAACGGGATGATTATACTTGTCTGTCTGTATTTTCTCCGATCTGCTAATGAAGATGCTACCGCAATGATTACCGGTGTTAGCACAATGATATTTATTGTGTACTGGACAGCGCTACACATCTTATTTCATTTCAAGATGAAAAAGATAAAAGGAACACTTACAACTGTAGAAGCACCTCAAAGAGTTAAAATCGATACCACCTTCCGCCAAAATAAACTCACCTATTCCAACTATTGGTTTCTCATTCACATGGCTATTATTGTTGCCATTGCGATCATTTCGATCCTGAATTATAAGGCACTACCTAACGTCATTCCAATAAAATATGATCTTCAAGGCCATGTCACTTCCAGTGTGCCTAAAACTTACCTCTCGGTACTGGCTATTAATCTTGTACAGCTAGGAATCATTGCACTTATGATGTTGGTTAACTGGAGTATTAAATCAAGCAAACAACAGCTTACTACGTCTAATCCGGGCCAATTTGCTGCTGAAAATATTCAATTCCGCCGTAAATGGTCCCTATTTACGCTTGTAACAGGCTTACTTCTTACCATTTTATTTGCCTTTATTCAGATCAATATGTTCGTCCCTAATCTGGTCTTGTTAACAGCTATTAGCTTCATCACTCCTGTGGTGATCGTGTTAGGTGTTGTATGGCTATCTCTCACAGGCAGACAGGGCGGTGGGAAAATTCGTAATCAACAAGAGGATCATGAACGATCTAAGGAGCAACCTGTGAATGACGATGATTATTGGAAGCTTGGGTTTATTTACTTCAATGCCAATGATCCTTCTTTAACCATAGAAAAGCGTTATGGAATAGGCTGGACAATTAACTTCGCTCGTCCACTATCTTGGGTCCTGTTGTTATTCATCATTGCTATTGTTGTTATAAGCATAGTCCTGAGCCAATAAAGGCTCATAATGCTATGCATATAATAGATGAAATTAATTATTAGGAGGAGTTATTACAATGAACAATTGGAAAAAGCTATTACTTTCTCTTACTTTCGTAGGTCTCATCCTTCCGGTAACATCCATCTCAGAAGCTGCTGAAAAATCCGCTGGTAGTGAAAATCTTGTTCCTATTCGTGAGATTGCAGAAAAGAATGGGGCTGAGGTATCTTGGCAACAAAAGACAGGAGAAATCACAATACGAAAAAGTGAGCTTACGATTGTAGTTAAGGTTGGAGAGAAACAGGCGATGGTGAATGGGCAAGCCATATCCTTAGACAATCCTGTTCAGTTAACGAAAGGAACTACCTATATGGATGGGGCATTTCTTTCCGAGACGCTGAAGGCAGCACCTGAGGATATATTCATTTCCCTTATTAGTGAGGGCGATGGCAAGGAGGCTGCCAAGTATGTTCATACCTCTGTGAGTGGAGTGTTGTCACCCACGTTGTTGAGTCAGCTGTGGGGAGCTTTAGAAGGACAAAATGGCAAAATTACAAGTGAAGCCATAGCTAAGCATGTAGAAAATAATACAGTGCATCGCAATGTTACCTATACGTTCAAAACAGAGCTGACTCGTTTAAATATTACGGTCAGAATGAATCATAACGGACTTGTAGATGATTTGCATATTGCCGCCGCTACGCCAGATGTGTATCAAAAACCAAGCTACGACGCCCCATCTGCCTATACAGAACAAGACATTACGGTTGGTCAGGGTGATTTAGCTTTGCCAGGGACATTAACTTTGCCCAAGGGAGAGGGACCTTTCCCGGTTGTCATTCTGGTACACGGATCTGGGCCTAGCAATCAAGATGCTGCCATTGGTGGTGCAAAGCCATTTCGCGATCTTGCGGTAGGTTTGGCTTCACAAGGAATTGCTGTATTAAGATACGATAAGGTCACATATGAGCATACCTATAAGGTGGCTTCACAGCCTAAATTCACATTAAAACAAGAGAGCGTAGTTCAGGTAAACGATGCAGTGGAATTGCTTAAAAAGAATACACATATTGATTCTACAGCGATTTTTGTAGCTGGACATAGTCAAGGCGGGTTTGCAATGCCGTTAATCATTGCTGAGGATAAGCAACATGATATTGCAGGAAGTATTCTACTTGCTGCACCAAGTAGTAGCTTTGCGGATGTGCTTACCGAGCAGCAGGACGAATTGGTAGAGCGGATGAAGCAGCTTGGTTTAGACACGGATGTCATACAAGGGCAAGCTGATTTTTATAAAAATGTGGCTGCGATGGTTAAAGATCCAAAATATTCTGTAGATCATCTTCCTGAGGCGTTTCCACTTCAACCTGCTTATTGGTGGTTTGAGCAGAGAGATTATGTGCCTGCGGAACTGGCTAAAACACAAAATACACCTATGCTTGTTATACAAGGCGAAAACGATGTGCAAGTGTCTATGAATCAATTCCAAACCTGGAAATCGTCTCTCCAAGGTCATTCCAATGTAACGTACAATAGCTATCCAAAGGTAAATCATCTTTTATCCAGCTATGATGGACTTTCGATCGGTCAAGAGTACGCTGAGCCATCTAATGTCTCCAAAGCCATTATCGATGATATTGCGAAGTGGGTATTAAAATCAAACTAAAAATGGGAGTTCATTCTTGGGTTGAATGATAACTTGGAGAAGTGACGGATAGGGCGAGATATAATAAGAAGAGGAGCACTTACCAAAATAGGCAAGTGCTCCTCTTCTTATTTATAAATTTGCTTTATTTAGACCAATTGGACTCTTTCTCGTCTTCATCGGTATAATCAGACATGGTCAGTGGTTCCTTGGGAACAACGGCCACTTTGTAGAACCGATTCTTGTCTTTTTCCAGCAAAACAAAGATTAGATTCTCGAACTCATATTCTTCCTGTTCGTTCATCTCGGGACGATGGCTGTAGAGCCATCCACCAATGGTGTCCCACTCATCTGCATCCAGGCTGGACATAAACATGTCGTTCACCTTTGATAAGGAAACCTTGCCATCCATAATGACATAGTTCTCATTGATGACTTGAATATCTTCCACTTCGTCTGCGTCGAACTCGTCGCGAATCTCACCAACAATCTGCTCAAGCACATCCTCGATGGTTACAATTCCGGAAGTTCCTCCATATTCGTCGACAAGTACGGCGATATGTACGCCATCCTTCTGCATTTTCTTGAGCAAGTCCTTCACAGGAGTTGTTTCGTGAACAGCCGATACAGGCTGAATCAGGGAGGATAGATCAACAGGTTCATCGTTTCCGTAAAGTTCCAGGAAGAATTGTTTCGTATTAATGATACCGATGATATCGTCTTTACTCTCATTCACTACTGGAAAACGTGTATATTGTTCTTCACGAATGATCTCCAGGTTTTCCTCGTTTGTTCTATTCACATAAAGGCAGACCATATCGGTCCGGGGTACCATGATTTCTTTGGCTAACATCTCATCAAAAGCAAAGATCCGGCTTACGTAACCGAATTCGGCTTGGTTGATTTTACCACTTTCAAAGCTTTCATTAATGATGATCTGCAACTCTTCTTCGGAGTGTGCATCTTCATGTTCAGAAGCAGGTTTGATTCCGAACAGTTTCACCAGTTGGTTCGCTGAGCCGTTTAACAGCCAGATAAAAGGATACATAATTCGGTTAAACCAGATGATAGGTGTAGACGTCAGCAGTGCAACAGTCTCGGCTTTCCGGATTGCAATCGTTTTTGGAGCGAGTTCACCAACCACAACATGCAGATACGTGATGGAAGCAAACGCGATTACAAATGATAAGAATGAAGAAACCGCCTCAGGAATTTGCAAGCTTTCAAACACAGGGTGGAGAATCTTCTCTACCGTTGGTTCACCCAGCCAGCCCAGTCCCAGAGATGTGATCGTGATTCCAAGCTGGCAGGCAGACAAATATCCGTCCAGATTGGCAACGGCTTGTTTAACAGCCAGCGCACGCTTGTTTCCTTCTGCAATCATTTGATCGATCCGGCTCGGACGAACCCGTACCAGAGCGAATTCCACTGCGACAAAAAACGCCGAAAGTCCTATCAAAAAAGCAACCAATACTAAATTTAACGCATACCTCTCACTTTCCATTCACTGCTCTTCTCCTTTAGGTAATAAGTTTTTAACGATTATTATATCTAATTTTACGTAAGAAGACCACCTCCAGACAAAGAAATGAGGAAGAGTCTGGAAGGTGAAATGAGCAGATTGGCGTCACAATGCGAATCTGCTCCATCATTAAACTGATATGTAGAAGGTAACACAGTCAGAATATACAATGAACGAAGTACAAATTTGAATTTCCAGAATCAAGTATTCCGTCTGCTTATGTAAAGTTTTATCTAAGCAAACGTTACGAATAGGGGGTACATTGGGTATCTATGATTAGCTGTATACATAATCGTCAAAGATGTGTAGGTGAGAGAAAGGCAAGGCCATGAAGCTTGCCACTTGAGGAGGAAGCCGAATGTTCTGGCTGGTCATTATATTACTCGTATTTATTTTCCAGGCAGCCACAATTCTTTTGCTGGAATTTCGTAATCCGGCTAAAGCTGTGGCTTGGCTGTTTATTTTGTTCTGCGTGCCTTTGATCGGTTTTGTAGTGTACTATTTCGTGGCGCAGGATTATAACAAACGAAAAAAACTCCGCAAGGGTGGATCGCGCATCTTCCGTGAAATGAAGGAAACGATCTGGGAACAAGCCCACATCATTGGAGATGTCGAACAGATGCCTGGCGATCGTTTCAGCCACCAGCATCGATTGTTTAACCTGTTATCCCATCTGTCGGAGAGCCCGATTACAGGTTGTAACCACAGTACGGTGCTCACAAATGGTGAAGAGGCATTTGCGGCAATGCTGAGGGAAATGGAAAAAGCAAAGCACCATCTGCATGTGGAATTTTACATTTTCCGTGATGATGTGATCAGTACGAAGTTTCAGGATGTCATGATTCGCAAGGCACAGGAGGGCGTGAAGGTTCGGTTTATTTGTGACGGTCTCGGCAGTCACAAGATGAGCTGGAGTTTTATCCGCAAACTGCAAGATGCAGGTGTGGAGTTTCATTATTTTCTACCGCCACTGATTGCAACGATTGACCGAAGAGTCAACTACCGGAATCACCGTAAAATTGTTGTTGTGGATGGACAGGTTGGCTTCGTGGGTGGCATTAATGTAGGCGATGATTATCTTGGACAATATCCGGAGGTGGGTTTCTGGCGGGATACACATGTGCAGATTGAGGGAGATGCCGTATATTTCCTCCAAAGTACGTTCCTGAACGACTGGAAATTGGCTTCCGGTGAGCGAATTACCGAACCCCAACTTGCGGAATTATTTCCACCCCATATCTGTAGCGGGGAAGAGCGAATTCAGATTTTGGCCAGTGGGCCGGATCAGGACTGGGATGCCATTCAGGAGATGTGTTTTGGGGCCATTTCGGTAGCTTGTGAACGGATATACATTACCACACCTTATTTTATCCCTGATCCTGCCCTGTATGAGGCACTCAAAACAGCTGCTGTCAGTGGCGTTGATGTGAAAATTATCATTCCATATCAATCCGATTCAAAGCTTGTTCATTTGGCATCCCTTTCATATGTAGAGGAACTTCTGCGAGCAGGTGTTGAGTTTTTCCAATATCGCAAAGGTTTTGTACATGCCAAAGTGATGATTGTGGATGAGTTGCTTGCAACGGTAGGCACGGCCAATATGGATATGCGCAGTTTTTTTTGCAATTTTGAGTTAACGGCTGTCCTGTTCGAGTCCTCTCCGATTCGTCGTTTGATCACTGATTTTGAACGTGATCTCGGGGAATGCAGTCAGATCGATGGGGAGGTATTTCAGAAGCGTTCACGACGGCAAAAAGGCGCAGAAATGCTTTCTCGGATGCTTTCACCGCTTCTTTAGCCGATTTAGGGCAGATTTCTGAAGATAAGTTCACTTTTTGTGAATTTATCTTCTTTTTGCTAAGTATTTTGCGCAAATTTGATCTTTTATGATATAATAGATATATAAATCATGTCTTGGCGAAGGAGGGGAGTCTGCGGGAAAACAGGCTCCCTTTTGCTCTCTTTTGAAAGTGCAAACCGGGATGAATAACATTTTGAATCCATTTTATATCGCCTTTAGATGCTTGCGCTGTATAGCCAGGGTACATATAGAACGCAGTTTGCTGTTCTCCATATGTAGATTCACCCTGAGTATTTAAATGATTTATAAAATGGATTCACACACTGATTTAACGGGGGGGATACCATGTCCAATGTAACGGTGAAAGAACTAACAGCCAAGCAAGCTGACCGCGGGGTCAAAAGCTCGGTGTTTACATTAAAGCTGCTGCAACGTATTGTGATGATTCTGATCGGTGCTGCACTAATGGCTGTATCGCTTGAAGTGTTTCTCGTACCGAATGGTGTTATTGATGGTGGGATTACGGGGATTTCAATTATGGTGTCAGAACTTACACATCTGCCACTCGGAGTGTTCCTGACCTTGCTTAACTTGCCTTTCCTGATTCTGGGTTACAAGCAGATTGGTAAAACATTTGCGTTATCCACGCTGCTGGGGATCGTGGTCATGTCCATCGGGACATCATTATTGCACCATGTGCCTGCATTAACACCAGGGGAGCCTTTGCTCGGAGCTGTATTTGGCGGATTGATCCTGGGTGTGGGTGTTGGACTTGTCATTCGGTCTGGCGGTTCACTGGATGGTACGGAGATTGTGGCGATCTTGCTTAGTGAGAAGTCACCTTTGTCTGTAGGACAGATCGTATTGTTCATTAACGTGTTTATTTTCGCAGGTGCAGGATTTGTATTCGGCTGGCCGAATGCCCTGTATTCCATGATTGCATATTATATTGCGATGAAGATGATTGATATTGTGAATGAAGGACTTGACCAGTCCAAATCGGTATGGATCATTAGTGAGAAATATCGTGATATCGGTTCAGCCCTGACAGACCGTCTTGGTCGTGGTGTAACTTTCCTGGATGGAGAGGGCGGATTCAGCGGGGACGAGAAAAAGATCATTTTTGTCGTGATTACCCGTTTAGAAGAAGCGAAGCTGAAGACCATCGTTGAAGATTGGGACCCGCAAGCCTTTGTGGCTATCGGTAACATTCATGACGTGAAGGGCGGACGTTTCAAGAAAAAAGGTATCCATTAGCGATTGATATATACATGAATGATAATAGCCGACCCCCTTGTGATGAGGGAGTCGGCTATTTTTTCTTCAAATGTTTGAGAATGAGCTCTACCGATTGGGGTTCAACAGCTGCGATTAAATCACCGGTTTGGTTCAAGCGTTCAATAATGTTCATCAGATGGTAATCCTGGATGGAGACGTTGCTTCTAACCTCATCCCAAGTAAGGGGTGTAGAGACAGTGGCGCCGGATTTGGCACGTGGTGTATAGGGAGCGGCAAGGGTCTTGCCTCCATAATGCTGGAGATAGTCAAAATAAATGCGGTCTCCACGGTCCTTTTTGAGTCGTTCCAGTGTGAACAGATCAGGGTGCTTTTGAGTGACATATTTGCCTACAAAATAACCAACCTCTCTCAATTCATCAAAGGTTACTCCCTGCACAATGGGAACGATGATTTGAACTCCTGTTGCGCCCGAAGTTTTGGGAATGGACCTCAGACCAAGGGAAGTCAGGGTTTCGCCAACGATGAGTGCAGCTTGCATGATCCGGGGTTCATGTTCCTGAGAGGGGTCCAGATCAATCATCCATTCACTGGGCAGATGGCTTCCCACAGTATGCAGAGAAGGATGAAATTCAAGTGCAGCCAGATTACCAAGCCATAACAATTCGGGAAGTCCATTCATGACCACATAGCGGATGCCGTCGTGAACTTCAGTGCGCACATAATCTGGTACAGGCTCAGGGGCATTCTTTTGATAGAAAAATGTTCCTCCAGCGCCGTGAGGATACCTTATCGTGGTGAGAAGTCGATTGCTCGTATACGTGAGCAGATAAGGAGCCAGAGCGGCCAGCTTTTGCAGATAGATGGCTTTGGTAACGCCCGCTTCCGGCCATAAGAGCTTGTCCGGGTTGGTGACCGTCAGCTCTGTGCCTTGTATTATGATGGTTCCCTGGATCTTGGGGGCCATGTGGAACACCTCCTATGTGCTTAATGAATTATTGAAACATAGGCCGAAACACGAGTGAAGCGAACTCTTCATCATGGAAGAAGCTGGTTCGCCAGACAATCCTCACGGGTTACATCCGCGAAGGTCTGAATACTGGGGTGGCGTAGAGTGTTATGATGAGTCAGCTCCATATATTGCACTTTGACTCCTATTCGCGGTTCCACCCAGGTGGTCTCTGCACTGCGCTCGGGTACATTATGGAACGGTCTGTCCTGCCTGATCAGAGGCTCGACTTGATGTGTGAGTTCCCGCCACGTATTGGAGTTCAGTTTGCCAGTCCCAACATGACCAATATAGACAAAATCAGGCCCGTCATATACACCGACCGCAACTGCATTCACAATACCGCTCCGGTACGTGACTCCCCCGATCATGGCATATACGTCATGCATGATTTTGACCTTCTGCCAGCGCTGATCCTTGCCCTGTATGCCATAACTGCTGGTGAGATCCTTGCAGACAATGCCTTCCATCTGATGTTGTCTCATGACCGTAAACAGGGAAGCGGCATCAAGTGTATTGGTGACCTCCTGAACATGGGGAGCGGTGTTAAGGACCTCGTGCAACAGGCGCTGTCGATCCGCCAAAGGCTGATCCGTCACCCATTTCCCCTCATAGAACAGGATATCAAATACCATATATGTGACCGGAATCTGATGTATGGCTTGGGCGATACCTTCGGGTCTGCTCATCCGATCCCGCCGCAGAACATGATAAAACGAAGGTTTTCCGGTGTCTGGGTCCAGCGCAATAACTTCTCCATCCAAGATATAGGAGGAGCCTGAGCATAGATTGCGTGGTGTTACCAGCTCGGGATACTGTGCGGTTCGATCATGTAATCTGCGATTCACCAGACGCAGCTCCTGCCCGTCCTCATAGGCAAGCATACGGACTCCATCCCACTTGATCTGGGCAATCCATTGCGGCCCTGTGGGCAAAGTATCTCTGGATATGGGTTCGAACGGAATCAGCGGTTTGAACATGGGGAACTCCTCTCTCGTACACCAATTAGCTCAGGTTAATTCGGAATTTTACTATATTTTTTGAAGCGGGACTTCATATGATGCACCAGAATGAGCAGTAACGGAAGTGCTATACCACAGGTCAGATCCCAATCAATCCAATAGGGAATAACGACCTTGAGATAAAAGTTCTCGTTTGGAGAGATTAGAATAGACATGGCGAGAATAAGCATGGCACCCGGCAGGATCAGCGAACGGTTACTGGACAAGCGAAACAGGTGAGCGACGCCCAGGACAAAACCGTAAAAGAACAGAGCGGCTTTGAAGAAAACAGCGATAATCCAGACCGATGCTATGAAAGCTTCGATGCGTTGCATAAAGTTTCCGATATTGATCTTCTGTGAAAGGTTGAATGAAGCGAACCAGTGATGCTGGGTCATCCATGGTCCCATAACGAGCAGACACATACTTAGCGTCAGTGTGAGTAACAATCCGCCAATCATCCCTGCTAACAGAATGTCCTTCTCCAGATGGGGCTCATTTTTAGTGTAGGGAAAAAGCATCATGAAGATGCACAACTCGCAGTAGGGATATGTGAGTACAGCAACAAAACCTTTGAATGGATCAAGAAACCCTTGTGCCAGCACAGGTTGGATGTTGGCCAAACGTATATGGGGGATTAGACACACCGTCAGAATAAGTAGAAACAACACGATCAGAGGAAGAAAGACCTCAGCAGTTTTACCAATGCTCTCCAGACCCGACAGAAGCCCCCAGACAAGCGCACACATAAAAACCAAATGCAGAATCAGTAATGGAGATTCCGGCAAGATCTGAGTAGACATAAAATCGCCAATCTCCCTAATGAACGTTGAGGTACTGATCAGGAAATAAAAGAGATAAAAAGAGCCAAACAAGGTTCCGATCCAGGGTCCCAGTGTTCGAAGAGCATTTTGAATCAGATTCAACCGGGGATGCAGTTTGTAGGCAACTAGCATAATGAAGAGTATTCCCAAGCCCCCTGCGACTCCCAATAAGGCTGATAACCAGGCATCCTGATGAGCGTAGGATGTGATCATGGAAGGGAAGACCAGAATCTGCTCCCCAATGGTGCACAGGAACATGAGTGAAGCGAGCTGTCTAACAGTCAAACGTCCCTTTTCGATCATGAGGTATCTCCTTAACATATCTTGTCTATGTATTGGTTAGAATGCACCAATTGTGCCAGTTTTATAAAAGCCAACTCAAAAAGCCCGGGTAACTGATCTCTCTGTGATGTAGAGAAATCAGTTACCCGGGCTTAATAAAATGAGGTTAAGCAAGCATATTGTAACGCCTAAACAAAATCAGTTCGCAGTTGTCAGACGTATACGAATATTTTGTGGGTCTACCGTAAACCAGGTACCCTCCACTTGGGTAACGACTGCACCGGATTGACGCAATTGTTCAAGTGCCTGATCCAATTGTTCCTGTGTGGCGTACACAATGGTGAAGTAGTCAATTCCTGTAGCGTTATCTGGATTAACAGGTGCGTTCACTCCCGCCCAGATATTAAGTCCCAGATGATGATGATAGCCACCTGCGGATACAAAGAGTGCTGACATGTTGGCGAAGTTACCCACGATATCAAAACCGAGTATGCCGGTGTAATAGTTGCGTGCTTCTTCCAGGCTTCGGACGTGGAAATGTACATGACCAATAACGGTGCCAGCAGGCAGGCCCTGCCAAGGTTCATTCTCCGAGATGGCAAACAGGCTTTCCACATCAACAGGATCACTTGCCATCACGTAGTTATTGTCGCTATCCCGTTTCCAGGTATCACGTGCACGGTCGGCATAGATCTCAATCCCGTTCTGATCGGGATCGGAGATATAGAAGGCTTCGCTGACCAAGTGATCGCCTTGGCCGATATCGATACCGGATGCAGCCAGATTACGAAGAGCAAGACCCAGGGACTTGCGGTCAGGCAGCAGGATGGCGAAATGATACAAGCCAGCGTGTGAGCGTTCCGGCAGGGTAATTCCATCCGTGAGCTCTTCCAATCGCAGCAGGGACTGTTTTCCGTCGGCTGTCAACGTGGCCACTTTGCCACTACGCTCCAGTAATTTTAATCCAACCACTTCGGTATAGAACTTAATTGAACGGTCTAGGTTCATAATTCGCAGACTCACTTCACCCAGATGGGTTGTGGCAGGGATTTGATATGTTGTATTCATGATTGTTTCCTCCTGATTATGTGACTATAGATAATAGGGCTTAGCGTTTGGTTGCTTGTATGCGTTGAAAACGGATTATGAAATTGCATATTGTTGAAGCAGAATTACAGCGTGACTGTATATTTATAAATAAGTTACTTTTCATAAGTTAATATAAAATATAAATCAGCTTTCGTCAATCGTATTTTACGATTAAAACTGGAGTTTTGTTGACAAGAACTGCTTCAATAGTTCTGTAAAACAAAAAAATCCGACTGTAAAGCCGGACTTGAGTTGAACGCATTACACATGCATATAACGGAATCGGTCTTGCCTTAGCGACATTCAAACTTTTGGTTTAGGTGTCGCCTTTTTTCTTTTGGCTGGTGTAGCAGGTGTATCGGATTCTCCTCCGGCAACCGCTTGCGCAGGCGTTTTGCGCGGTGCGCGTTTCTTAGGCTTGGCCGTTGTTGTCCCAGGGTCAGCCGGAATAGGCTTCACGGCCTCGATACTTGCCTGCAAGGCAGCCATCAAATCCATCACATTAGCTTCAGGTTTGGCTGGAGCAATCTTGATTTCTTCGCCTGCCACTTTGTGCTGGATGAGGTCCAGCAGTTTGCTGCGATAGTCATCGGTATATTTACCGGGTTCAAAAGGTGTGGACAATTGATCAATCAGCAACTTTGCCATCGTGAGTTCCTTTTCATTCACGTTCTGCACTTCCGGCAAGTTGGGCACCTGGGAGACAGGACGAATCTCGTCCGGATAGAAAATCGTCTCCATGGAGAGGCAATCTTCCAGCACGCGTATGGCAGCCAGACTGCTCTTCGAGCGAATGGAGATTTTGGCGATGCCAATTTTGCCGGTATCCCGCATGGCGTTCATCAACAGTTGGTAGGCATTTCCACCAGCCTGATCGGGCGATAGGTAATATGTTTTCTGAAAATAAATCGGATCAATCTCAGTCAAGTCAACAAAATCCAGTATGGTAATGGTTTTGCTGGTGGAATCATTTAACGCTTCCAATTCTTCTTTCTCGAAGAGAACAAACTTTCCTTTTTCATATTCATAGCCTTTAGTGATCTCTTCCCACTTCACGTCCACTTCACAGGATGGACATTGACGGACATAAGCGAGCGGACTGCCGCAGACTTTATGGATGTAGCGCATCGAGATGTCTTTGTCTTCGGTAGCCGAGAACATTTTGACAGGGACATGCACAAGGCCAAAACTGATTGCACCTTTCCAGACGGTATGCATAGGTCGGCTCCTTTCAAAAGGTTGTTCAAAAATTTCCGCTTTTGATTACGAATCACCGGGCTTTTTGAACACGGATTTATATTTAATAGTATGGGCATCTGGCGCGAGGGATAATCGTCTTGTAGCCGAACGAATTCGTATGGTTCGGCGAGACTCGGGGATGATAACAGAAACATGCTTCGGATTCCAACAGGAAGATGAGCATGGGATAAGTAAAGTAGTTATTCTCGCAGCACATATGCCGGGAGGTGCAATATTGAAGAACAGACGTGATGAGGAAGAAGCACACAAGCATGCATTTTCTCCGTATCCTCTTGCCAAAGCCGAAAGTGCTGAAGAATTCTATACACCTGCTACAGCTGTAAACTGGGAAGCGGTCACTTCGGAAGAATTGCCCCTTGATCGGGAGTCGTTCATGCTCGACATTGACCGGATGGTGAATGAAGGGTTAGGCGGGGGACAGGTTACGGAAGATAACGGTTATATTGGTGAAAGTACAACAGATAGCATGGTTCGAGAGTCACATGATGATCCGGAAGGGGAGTATGAATAAGATGATGGATGCAAAGCGCGCCAAAGCGATCTATGATTCCAAGGATACCATTGCCGTTACGCTGGAGGGAGATCCAGTCTGGATCGAGAATGTGGATGAAGCCAATGGTATGGCAACCGTTCAGGTTGGCAGCAGGCCGGGAAATACCCAGACGGTTCGTGTGGATCGCTTGGAGGAGTAGATACAAGTAGCATATCGTTATTGAGGCATTCGAGAATGAATCAAAGCTGAAATATATGTATAACACGGCCGGTACCGGGAGGTGCCGGTTTTTTGGTTTTTCCTAATCGGTGTCTGAAACTTCGAAGGAAGCGAGTTTTGAGACACGTCTAATAATGCACGTTATATTTCCGCTCGCCTCCTTGGATGTTGCGGGGGAAGAAAGGGACCGATATAATAAGGTTCAAAGTGAACTCAGGCGGCTGGACCGCCAAAGGTGGGGCGAATATTGAATCAGACGCACGAGCAGTGGGTGTATCAATCCCATGGCATTGCAGATACAGAAGCACTCGCTTCCGCACTCGCCAGACAGGCAAACGCCGGCATGGTGATTGCTTTGGATGGTGATCTGGGCGCGGGAAAAACGGCATTTTCACAGAAATTTGCCTGGCATTTGGGTGTACGTGATGTGGTAAGCAGTCCCACATTCACACTAATTAAGGAGTACGAAGGGCGTCTGCCTTTATATCACATGGATGTATATCGCATATCGCTGGAAGAAGCGGATGAGCTTGGACTTGATGAATATTTCTATGGATCCGGAGTCAGTCTGGTGGAGTGGTCGAGTATCATTCCCGAATTGCTGCCGCAAGAGCACTTGCATGTGCAGATTGAAACAACGGGCCTGGAGGATCGAACGATTACACTGGATGGGTACGGCGAGACTTATGCAGCCATATGCCGACAGTTCAGACAGAATGGAGTCAAATGATGATGGAAGATTTACAAAAAGAGCCGCGTCAGCGGTTTTTGGCGTTGGATACATCCACCGCAGTGATGGCAGCTGCGATGATGGAAGATCATGCGCTTCTGGAAGAGCGCAATGAACGGGCTGAGCGTAACCATTCGGTACACGTCGTACCGGTGATGGAGCAGCTGCTGGCCGCCAGCAACACACAGCCTGGGCAACTTGACGGCATTGCCGTTGGCGTTGGCCCAGGCTCGTACACGGGCATCCGCATTGCGGTGACCGCGGCGAAGACACTGGCCTGGGCGTGGGACATCCCCGTAGCCGGGGTGTCCAGCCTTCAGGCCATCGCCTGGGGCGGCTGGCACAGCGGCCTTGCCGCCAAGGCGGAAGCTGCGGCAGAAGATGCCGCAGCAGGGGCTGGCGGAACGCCATCCGCGGACCAGGACAGCACAAGTGCTGCTCCTGTCCACTGGATCGTTCCGCTTGTGGATGCACGGCGCGGTCAAGCGTGCACCGCGCTGTTTGCCTCCGCCGGGAGCGATGCGCCCCGGCGTCTGGCGCCTGATGCCATCCGCAAGATGGACGGATGGCTGGAAGCCCTCGCCGCCCGCATGGCGGAGGCGGCGCCGGAAGAGCGGCCCGTAGCCGTCTGGATCGTCGGCGAGACGGGCCCTCATGCTGCGGCAGCGGCGGAGCTTCGCTGCCCCGCAGGAACGGCGCTCCAGCTCGTACCTTATGAGCTGGAAGGCCGCTGGGTTGGGCGCCTTGGCGCCGCCGCGCTGCTTGCAGGTCAGCGTGATGACGTGCATGCGCTGGTGCCGAACTACACCCAGTTGTCTGAAGCGGAAGCCAATCTGCTGCGCAAAGGCTGAAGGGGGAGGGGAAGCAGATGGACAATGTGGCGAATAATAAGCAGGAAGCAACGCTTCAGTTCAGGTTCATGACACTCGCGGATATTCCCGATGTGATGGAGATTGAACATGAGGCCTTTACCCTGCCCTGGACGGAAGAAGCATTTCAAAATGAATTGACACACAATCATTTTGCTAAATATATTGTGATGGAATTAGAAGGAAAAGCCATCGGCTATGCAGGTATGTGGACAATCATGGATGAAGCCCATATTACCAATATTGCAGTCAGAGGCGCGTACCGTGGACGCAAGCTTGGCGAAAAGTTACTGGATGAATTAATGAGCACAGCGGCTTATCTCGGGATGGAACGAATGACGCTGGAGGTCAGAGTCTCGAACAGCATTGCTCAGCGTTTATATCAGAAAAAAGGGTTTGAATCGGCGGGTCTTCGTAAAGGGTATTACTCCGATAATGGGGAAGATGCGATGATTATGTGGGCGAACTTGCCGTCTGCAGGCCGGAGCGGCGAAGAGGAAGGAAGCGTACTGGATTCATGAACGAACTCAATGAAAAAATAAATTCTGCACCATCCTATATTTTGGCGGTGGAGACAAGCTGTGATGAAACATCGGTAGCAGTAGTCAAAGATGGACGGGAAGTGCTGTCTAATCTGATCTCAAGTCAGATCGAGACGCATAAGGCATTTGGTGGTGTTGTACCTGAAGTGGCTTCACGCAAACACGTTGAAGTCATTACGTTGATGCTGGAACAGGCGATCGAACAGTCCGGCATTCGTCCACGTGATCTAAGTGCAATTGCCGTAACACAGGGGCCTGGGCTGGTCGGAGCACTGCTGGTGGGTATCGTTGCGGCCAAAACGATGGCGATGGCACTGGGCAAACCGCTCATTGGTACACATCATATTGCGGGGCATATCTATGCCAACCGACTTACTCATGAACTGCAATATCCGGCTATGGTACTGGTCGTATCTGGTGGACATACAGAACTCGTGCATATGGAATCCGAGGGTAAGTTCAAACTGATTGGTCGTACACGTGATGATGCTGTAGGCGAAGCGTATGACAAAGTAGCACGTGCATTGGGTTGTCCTTATCCGGGTGGCCCGCATGTGGACCGAATGGCATCTGAAGCGGAGGATGTAGTGCCATTACCACGGGTATGGCTGGAAGCAGGTTCGTACGATTTCAGTCTCAGTGGTCTGAAGTCTGCTGTACTGAATGTGCTCAACCAGGCCAAAATGCGCGGAGAAACCTTGGAGCCGTCTGCGGTTGCACGTGGTTTCCAGGAAGCTGTTGTTGAAGTACTGGTGGAGAAAGCCGTTAGAGCAGTTCGTGAATATGGTTCACGTCAACTGTTATTATGCGGTGGTGTTGCAGCTAACCGGGGGTTACGCTCGGCATTACAGGAGCGATGCACGAAGGAAGGGCTTGAACTGTTAATCCCGCCAATGGAATATTGTACGGATAATGCGGCCATGATAGGAGCAGCTGCGTATCTGAAATGGCAGCGGGGAGAAATTGCTGAATTTGATGCGAAGGCAGATCCGGGACTTTCTCTGGAGGAATGGTCCGTTCAGTCCTTATAGAGGTTGTTCAAAAAGCCCGCTTTTGATTACGAATGATGCCTAGCGGCATCATCAGCATCGAATATGGGATTCAGCCGAAATGTCCGTTGCTCACGTAGTTTTGACTACG
This sequence comes from Paenibacillus sp. FSL H3-0457, assembly GCF_037981725.1. Lineage (NCBI taxonomy): Bacteria > Bacillati > Bacillota > Bacilli > Caryophanales > Paenibacillaceae > Paenibacillus > Paenibacillus sp. FSL H3-0457. The sequence goes on from NZ_CP150283.1 coordinate 1,533,770, forward strand.
CTCCGCTACTCCATTTCTAGCTTCATCCCATCTTCTCGGTACTGAAAACCGATCTTTTTGAACACGCACTTATAGTTTATATAAACAGGCAGTTTGAGATTAAGAGTTGACAGCAGGGATGTAAAGAATGTATATTTAGTTACAAATTTAAACAGGAATTCAGATTCCTGAACTGATAAACGCGATGAACAGGAATAGTAAGGTCATTCCCGGTCTTAGAGAGCTGCGGTATGGTGCAACGCAGTCGAAGGAAACCTGAAACTCACCTGGAAGCGGAACGATGGAACACGGTGACTCCCCGGGAGAATCCGAAGGCCGATCATGGCCCAAAGTACATGGTTACGGGTTGCCTCCGTGAATGGGCCGTTGTCGGTAGGACCGTTATTACAAGGATCGACTGACGATAACTGAGGGGGCTTTCAGGCTGCTTCAAGTGATCCGGATATGCGAAAGCATTCAGGGGTTGTCTTGAATGAACAGGAAGGAAGTCAACAAGAGTGGTACCGCGAAGGTGAACAGCCTGTCGTCTCTTGCATTATTGCATGAGGTGGCAGGCTTTTTTGATTTTCAAAATAAGGATGAATGAAGTTAGGTCATATTATAAATGTGATGAACGGGAGCAGTAGAACGATAAAGCGCTCAGAGAGCTGCGGGGTGGTGCGACGCAGTGGCTGGAATCCTTCGAATCTCGCCCGGGAACGGAGTTGTGGAAGCGTGGGGACGATATCAATCGCCCAGTTGTCCTGATGGACAACAACATGTGTTACACAGCAACGGTTAACCCCCGTTATAGGGTGTTTCTCCGAATTCCAGTGGTGTCGTGCGTGTACGTACATCCAGTGGATTTCGGAGACGACGAGGTGGATGGAGTCCGGCGCAAGCCTGGCCCATCAAGCGAGAGTGGTACCGCGGAGGGGATAATAACCCGCCGTCTCTTATATGAGATGGCGGGTTATTTGTGTTTGCTGCCGGCAGCAGGGTGGGCATGGGAAGAACCATATGGAGATTGAAAAGTCAGAGGATCAGGGTGTAAGTCGACGTACACTCTGTCATGAGGGTAAGCAGGATATACAACGAACCAGTAATGAACATTGAACAACAAGTGTAGGCACGAAACATTCAACAGGTATTACTGATCACCAAGGACTAAGCTACAAACAACATACGCGTTTACAAACAAAATATATAACAACAGTGAATGCGATCAGCGGGTGTTCTGTGGCACGTGGATCGTAACGGAAATATTTATAAAAATTTGATGGAGGTTGATGGATATGACAACAACTAATAACAAACGCATGATTGAGATTTTTGATACAACGCTGCGTGATGGAGAACAGGCACCGGGAGCAAGTCTGCAGCCCGAGCAAAAGATTGAACTGGCACACCAACTGGCTTCTCTGGGTATCGACGTCATTGAGCCTGGATTCCCGATCTCCAGCCCAGGTGAGTTCGCGGCGGTTCAGGCGATTTCGAGACAGTTGCAGAACGTGGAGATCTGTGGATTCGCGCGTGCGGTCAAAGGTGATATCGATGCAGCTGTTCAAGCAACAGCGGATGCAGCACGGCGCCGAATTCACCTGTTTATCTCTTCTTCGGATATTCATATTGAGCATCAACTGCGGCGTCCGCGCAGTGAAGTGGTGGCTACCGCTCGTGAGATGGTATCTTATGCACGCCAGTTCACGGACATCGTAGAGTTCACAGCCATGGACGCTGCCCGTACCAAGATGGACGATTTGATTGAAATGGTTGAAGTCGCCATTGAAGCTGGAGCGAGCATTATTAATCTGCCGGATACGGTCGGTTATGCCCTGCCACATGAGTATGGCGAGATGTTCCGCCGGGTGCGTGAGGGTGCAAGAGGCGGCGATCAGGTTCGTTATAGTGCTCACTGTCACAATGATCTGGGCCTGGCCGTAGCTAATAGTTTGGCTGCGATTGCCAATGGGGCTACCCAGATTGAAGTGACCATCAATGGTATCGGAGAACGGACGGGGAACTGTGCACTGGAAGAGCTAATTATGGCGCTGGAGACTCGAGGAGACGCAATTGGTGCAACGACGAACATTAAGCTGAATCAGCTGTATGAGACTTCACGTCAGATTAGCCGTGCGATGCACTTCCCGATTGCGTACAACAAGCCAGTGGTGGGACGTAATGCATTCCAGCATGAATCTGGCATCCATCAGGATGGTCTGCTGAAGAATCGGAGCACCTATGAGATTATGGACCCGGAAGCGCTGGGTATTCCACGCAGCATGATTATTCTGGGCAAACACTCCGGTCGTCACGCCCTGAAGGATCGGGTTCGCAAATACGGTTTTGAGCCGGATGAGCAACAGATGGAGCAATTGTATGAGGTGTTCAAAGAAACCGCAGACCAGCAAAAAGTGGTCAGTGACGACCAGTTATTACAGATGGTTAGCCAGACCATGAATATTCCTGCACAGGATTATGAATTGGTTGAATTGCAGGTGACGGCCGGCAGCATGACGGATCGAATGGCCGCCGTTCGCATTCGCACAAGCGCTGGAGAACAATCTTACTCTGCTGTTGGCGGTGGACCCGTGGATGCAACCATCCGTGCGATTGGTCAGAGCATTTCCGATGATATTGCATTTGTAGATATGGAGATGCATGCCTTGAGTGGTGGAGAGGGTGCAAGTGCAGAAGCTGTAGTTACCGTGGAGCGTGCAGGACGTGAGTTCCGGGGAACAGCAACACATAATGATATCGTCATGGCTGCCGGTTTGGCTTATGTAGCGGCTTGTAATGCTGCTGGGCTGAAGGCCGAGTCTTCCGAACATCATGAACAAGAAGCACATGCGTAAAACATCTTTTGCCAGATCGCATCTACAGCGGCAATAGTAGCAATTGCAATTCGTTGTAAATATGCATGGCATATAGTAAATAAATGACGGGCAGGCCTTAAACGACAAAGGTCTGCTTTTGTCTTATTATGGAGGAACATTGAGGAGTGGAATGATGCATTTGTCAAGGTGTTATTATAGTTATCCACATATCCAGTGTAATTTGTGGGTAACTATCCCAAAGCCAAACCAGCATAGTTTTCGAAACGAAAAGGGTTTAGGGGATAGAATGACTCCTTACTATCCACAAAGTTGTGGATAAAGTGGATAACTTGGTGGATAAATATGGTTTTTGTGTGCAAAAGGCTATTCTACCGCTGTATAATTAAGCTTATTAATGTGCTTGCTATCTTGCTTTCTTGTGGATAAGTGTGAGGGACAGGGAGATAAAAATATTTCTCTTCATTCGAGTAAATTTGACAAAAGTCAAAACAGCTCCCCTAACCTCCGTATGTTAGAGTTCAATCTCAAGGAACATAAAGAAGATAAGGTGCATAGCTTCAATACGCATCCTCAACAAACAAAAAGCTGATCCCAATAAGGAATCAGCCGGTGGTGCTACTATAATTGTATGACGCGATCAAGCCATGGTCTGAGTCTGTACTATTCGTACTATTCCATAGCTAGTTCTTCCCAGTCCTCGTAGGCTTTGGTGAGTTCTGCTTTGTGTTCCTCCGATTGTTGCTGGAGTTCTTGCAGCTTCATATAATCCTGATAGATTTCAGGCAGAGCCATCTGTGCCTCAAGTTCGGTAATCTTTGTTTCCAACTCTGCAATCTGTTGTTCCAGAGCTTCCTGCTTGCGTTGTCGGTTGCGCTCTTCACGCTTCGCCTGTTTTTCCGCTTCGAATGAAGCTGCTCCAGATTTTTCGGTTGTGGCTGTGTTCAGATCGGATTTGGACGAGTTCTTGGACGAAGCCTGACGTGCCTCAGCAGCTTCACGTGCGATGTCCTCAAGCTCCTGTTTTTTCTCCACATAATCATCGTAATTACCGAGATATTGTTCTGTGCCGCCTGGATGAAGTTCAACAATGCGTTCAGCCATTTTGTTGAGGAAGTACCGGTCATGGGAGATGAACAGCAGGGTGCCTTCATAATCCATTAATGCCGCTTCCAGCACTTCTTTGGCAAACAGGTCGAGATGGTTCGTAGGCTCATCCAGAATGAGCATGTTGGCTTCCTTCAACATCAGCTTGGAGAGAGACACACGTGCTTTCTCACCGCCGCTGAGGGAGGAGATTTTCTTGAGCACATCGTCACCGCTGAACAAAAAGTTCCCCAGTACGGTCCGAATGCGTGCTTCTTCCATCCCGGGATAGGCACTCCACAGTTCTTCCAGAACCGTGTTGGATGGATTGAGCCCAGTCTGTTCCTGATCGTAATAGCCGATCTGCACTTTTGTTCCCCATTGGATCTCTCCGGTTACCGGACGTAAACTTCCCGTAAGACACTTCAGCATGGTGGATTTACCAATACCGTTTGGTCCAATCAGAGCAACCGTTTCCCCACGTCGCAGATCGAAGGATACGTTGCGGAACAATGGAGAAGCCTCGTCATAAGCGACAGACAGCTGATCCACTCGAAGCACTTCCTTGCCTGACATAACGGCGGTTTCGAAGGAAAAATGGGCTTTTTTCAAATCTCCCATCGGTTTATCAAGCCGCTCCATTTTGTCGAGGGCTTTGCGCCGGCTTTGCGCCCGTTTGGTCGTCGAAGCACGTACAATGTTTTTCTGAACAAAATCTTCCATCTTGGAGATTTCGCCTTGCTGTTTCTCATATTGCTTCATCTGAGTTTCATATTCGGCAGCTTTGAGCTCCATATAACGGCTGTAATTTCCCGTATATTTTTTGGAGCGGTGACGTTCGATCTCAACGATGGTTGTTACGAGTCGATCAAGGAAGTACCGGTCATGGGATACCACGAGCAGTGCGCCTGAATAACCTCTCAGATAATCTTCCAACCAAGTAAGGGTGGCGATATCGAGATAGTTGGTAGGCTCGTCCAGCATGAGCAGATCAGGTGCCTGAAGCAAAATACGAGCAAGCGCAAGGCGTGTCTTCTGCCCGCCGCTCAGAGTAGCAATGGGAGTGTCTGGCGAAAATTCGCCGAATCCCATCCCGTGCAGTACGCTGCGAATGCGGGTTTCCATCTCATAACCGCCATGGTCCTTGAACCAGTCGGAGCGTTTCGCATAACGTTCCAGCAGGTCAGCATACTTTTTCTCGTCTTCCATCTGGGCAGGGTCGGCAATATCACGTTCCATCTGACGCAAATCAGCTTCAGCCTGTGTCAGGTGAGCGAAGACGTTCATCATTTCTTCCCAGATGTTACGGTCGGATTGCAGCCCGCTGTTCTGAGCGAGGTAACCGAGCGTCGTTTCTTTGGACTTGAAAATCTGTCCTCCGTCATAGGACGTTTCGCCGGCTACAATTTTGAGCAAAGTGGATTTCCCTGCACCGTTTACACCAACGAGGCCGATGCGCTCGCGTTCTAATATTTGTAAGTTCACGCCGTCCAGGATTGGATCGACACCAAAACGTTTGATAATTCCGGATACTTGCAGCAGCATAAAATTAAGTTCCTCCATAGGTCCAGTTCTTGATATGACAACTATATCCCAGTTTACATGAAATACAGAGCAATTGCACCGATTGGGAACGCATGGGGCATGTAGTCTTTTTGATCAATCAATGATAAACTGAAAGAAGGCATGTTATTACATGAGGATTTTGCAGAAAATGAATCATTTTAACCATTTCAACAAGATGACAACTGGTCATAACATATAAATTGTTTTTAATGAGAGCTTTTTTCTACCTTCCCTATCAACAGGAGGTTATTCAAGGATATGCAGGATCATGCGGAACTGAAAAGTCAGCTTCGATCCAGACTAAGACAGAGCCGTGATCTGATGGATGCAAGCATGCATCAGCAGGCGATGACTAAGATTAATGCTGGAGTGAAGCGGGAGCTGGAGCGCCTTAGACAGGCCAAGAGCAAGGTTGTGAACAAACCACTCGTCATATTCAGTTATCTGTCCTATGGAAGCGAAGCGTCCACAGCTTTTCTGTTTCAAGAGGGCTGGAATCATGGAGATGTGATGTTTGCACCAAAAGTGTTGGCGAATCCACCTCGAATGGAGCTACGGCGAGTGACCGGAGAACAAGATCTGGAGCCAGGCATATGGGGGATACCCGAACCTAAGGATTCCTGTGAAGTCCTGACGCCTGATGATTGGCCGGATATCGATCTCGTATTGGTACCGGGGCTTGGTTATGATCTCCACGGCGGGCGTATTGGTTATGGTGGCGGTTATTATGATCGTTTTGCCGAGATGCTTGCAGCAACATGTGTGATGACGGGCAAGAAACCGTTGATGGCTGCGATGGTATTGCCGGGTCAGTTACAAGAGGAGATCCCGATGGACCTGCTCGATCTGCGGATTGATCTGTTGATAACAACCGAAGGTATATTACATATCGAATAAAGGGTTGTGATGTGATTGAGTTCAGAAGTGAACAACGGCCAGGCTTCGGGTGGCAAACTGACCCATTTTAATGAACAGGGGCGGGCCCGGATGGTTGATATTTCAGGTAAGGAAATTACCGTACGTACGGCTGTGGCCGTAACCAAAGTGACGATGAATCCAGATACACTGGAAGCGATTCGGGAGGGCCGAATCGGCAAAGGTGATGTTCTGGCTGTGGCTCAGATTGCCGGGATTCAAGGCGCGAAGAAAACGTCGGACTGGATTCCGATGTGCCATCCACTGGCACTGACGGGTGTGGATATTCGTTTTCATGATAACGGAGTGGATGAATTACACATCGAAGTTACTGTCAAAACCGAAGGCAAAACGGGTGTTGAGATGGAGGCGCTCACGGCTGCCTCAGCTGCAGCACTGACGGTCTATGACATGTGCAAGGCCATGCAAAAAGATATGATTATCGGTCCAACCATGCTGAATTCCAAGAGTGGTGGCAAAAACGGTGATTACAGCCGATAGGCAATATTTATTTTCATAGAGGAGAAGGGTGATCTTTATGGTGTGGAGAACAGCAATCCTGACAGCCAGTGACAAAGGAGCCCGCGGGGAACGTGAGGATACGAGTGCACAAGTCATTCGGGAGCTGGTGGAAGAAGAGCTGGGTGGTCAAATCGTGGAGTACCGTATCGTTCCGGATGAACCCGATGAGATTATTGCGGCTTTGATTGAGATGACGGATTATTTTCACGCCGATCTGGTGCTGACTACCGGTGGCACGGAGCTGGCCATTCGTGATATTACTCCGGAAGCGACCCGGCGCGTAATTGAGCGGGAAGTTCCCGGGATGGCAGAGGCCATGCGGTACAGTGTAATGAGCAAAAACCGTTCTGCAATGCTGTTCCGCGGGGTATGTGGCATTCGTGGACGCACGCTGATTGTTAATCTGCCAGGTACACCAAAGGGTGTGCATGAACATCTGGCGGCCATTATGGATCAGCTTCCGGAAGCGCTGCTGATGGTTACGGGTCAGTTCAAGCAATAATCGAGCACGGACTCTGGGGCAAGATATCCGATTAGCCATGAACCGGTGTTAGATTGTTCTAGTGACATCTCTTATCTTATTTGTGAATTTTGCGGGTTATGTAAGTGGTTACATCTATGGTATGATGGGCTTAAATTAAGAACGCAGCAGAGACATCTATGAACATCTGGCCGAGTATGCGCATCTTCGAAGCTTGAGACGAGGAGGAATATCAATGTTTAGTTCCATTGGACCAACGGGCTTTATTTTGCTGGCCGTGATTGCATTGTTGTTGTTTGGACCCAACAAACTTCCGGAACTGGGACGTGCAGTTGGGCGTACCTTCCGTGAATTCAAAGAGGGCGCTCGCGAGATTATCTCTGAGGATGACTCGTCCAATCGCAAAGAGCAGGAGAAGGCGAAACCGTTGGCGGCTGAGAGCACACCTGCAGACAAGCCTGCTGATAAACGCCTGCCGGAATAATCTTGACGGCAATGAAAGAGAAATCCCTTCCTGCCGGAAGGGTTTTGTATTTTAAGCTGGCAATAATGGGGGGCAGGCATGACGCAGCAAATGGAAGAAATGTCGATTACGGAACATCTGAGCGAGCTGCGGAAGCGGCTGATCTACGTATTAAGTATTTTTGTGCTGGGACTGATTGCAGGATTTTTTGTGGCGGACCCGGTATACCAATATCTGACCAAGGCAGAGTCGGCAAAAGGTTTTGTGTTACATGCCTTCTCGTTCTGGGACGGGATTGGCATCTATATGAAGATTGCAGGGTTGTTCTCACTTATTATTACACTGCCGTTTACGGTGTATCAGATCTGGAAGTTTGTTAGTCCAGGGCTAAAGCCGCGCGAACGAAAAGCAACGCTGAAGTATGTGCCCTATGTGTTTCTGTTATTTCTGACAGGTATGGCTTTCTCGTATTATGTTATTTTTCCGATGGCACTTGCCTTCACAACAGCGATAACGGAGAAGATGGGGCTTGTGGAGACCTATGGGATGAAACAGTATTTCAGCTTCCTGTTTGGCATTGTGCTGCCTGTGTCCCTGTTATTTGAACTTCCTTTACTTATTATGTTTCTGACAGGACTGCGGATTCTGAATCCAATTCGTCTTCGCAAGATGCGCAGAGTCTCTTATTTTGTTCTGATCTTCATTGCAGTGGTCATTACACCTCCAGACTTTATTTCCGACCTTCTGGTGATGATTCCCTTGCTCTTGTTATATGAGATCAGTGTGTTATTATCCGCAATCGTATATCGCAAGCAGCTTGCAGCCGATGAAGAGATCGAATCCCGCTACGTTCGTGCCGAGGATAAGAAACATGCGGGCTGAATGAGGGTAAGCTGTAATGTGCCCGGAAAAGACGGTATGTTCTTATCCGGGCTATTTCTGTAGACTGCCGACCAACACGACAGGACAAGCAGGCATATTATGTTCAACAATGGATACAATGGGGAAGGGACTGTAACGTTGCAGAAGGGTTAAACAATTTCGTAGAATAAGATTAGTGAATTGCAACATAGAACCAGGCACAGCGGGTGTAATTTGGCTATGATTATGTAAATTCAACGTAAATTCTCGCAGGAATTCGTCAAAAGGACTTGAAATCATGCTTCAAGTTGAGTATCATAAAGTTGGTTGTTAGCACTGAACACTGTCGAGTGCTAATACATATGGCTACAACCTACAATGTAACGTTATATAATTTCAAAAGGAGGCTATTTTTCATGATCAGACCTTTAGGTGAACGCGTATTGGTAGAACCACTGGAGCAAGAACAAACAACTTCTTTCGGGATCGTACTCCCGGACTCCGCCAAAGAAAAACCGCAAGAGGGTAGAATCATTGCAGTTGGTGCTGGAGTATTGAAAGACGGCGTACGTGTAGCTCTGGAAGTGAAAGAAGGAGATCGCGTTATTTTCTCCAAATATGCCGGTACAGAAATCAAATTCGAAGGTAAAGAATATTTGATTATGAAAGAAAGCGATATTCACGCGATTCTCGACTAATTCAAATTTAATCGGATAACCGAACCATATAGCACGACCATTTTCCAACAAAAACTAGGGAGGTTTTCTTAACATGGCTAAAGACATTAAATTCAGTGAAGACGCTCGTCGCTCCATGCTTCGTGGTGTGGACGCATTGGCTAATGCAGTAAAAGTAACACTCGGTCCTAAAGGCCGTAACGTGGTTCTGGAGAAAAAATTCGGAAGCCCGCTCATCACAAACGATGGTGTAACCATTGCTAAAGAAATCGAACTGGAAGATGCATTCGAGAACATGGGTGCACAACTGGTTAAAGAAGTAGCAACAAAAACCAACGATGTTGCCGGTGACGGTACTACAACAGCAACTGTATTGGCGCAAGCGCTGATCACAGAAGGTCTGAAAAATGTAACTGCAGGCGCTAGCCCAATCGGTATCCGTAAAGGGATCGACAAAGCGGTTAAAGCTGCGGTTGCTGAATTGCAATCCATCTCCAAACCAATCGATTCCAAACAATCCATCGCACAAGTTGCAGCAATCTCTGCAGCTGACGAAGAAGTAGGCGAACTGATCGCTGAAGCTATGGAAAAAGTAGGTAAAGATGGCGTAATCACAGTAGAGGAATCCAAAGGATTCGCTACAGAACTTGAAGTGGTTGAAGGTATGCAATTCGACCGTGGATACATCTCTCCTTACATGATCACAGATACGGACAAAATGGAAGCTGTTTTGGACAATCCGTACATCTTGATCACAGACAAAAAAATCTCCAGCACGCAAGATATCTTGCCATTGCTTGAGAAAATCGTTCAACAAGGCAAACCGCTGGTATTGATCGCTGAAGATATCGAAGGCGAAGCACTGGCTATGCTGGTTGTGAACAAATTGCGTGGTACATTCAATGCTGTAGCTGTTAAAGCTCCAGGATTCGGTGACCGCCGTAAAGCAATGCTGCAAGACATCGCTGCCCTCACTGGTGGCCAATTGATCACGGAAGAACTGGGTCTGGACCTGAAATCCGCTGTTGTGGAACAACTGGGTACAGCTCGTCAAATCCGCGTAACAAAAGAAAACACAATCATCGTTGACGGTGCTGGTAACAAATCCGATATCGATGCACGTGTTAGCCAAATCCGTACACAATTGGAAGAAACAACTTCCGAGTTCGATAAAGAGAAACTGCAAGAGCGTCTGGCTAAATTGTCCGGCGGTGTAGCAGTAATCAAAGTTGGTGCGGCTACTGAAACAGAATTGAAAGAACGCAAACTTCGCATCGAAGATGCCCTGAACGCAACTCGCGCAGCGGTTGAAGAAGGTATCGTATCCGGTGGTGGTACAGCGCTCATGAACGTATATAGCGCGGTTGCGGCTGTAGCTCTGTCCGGGGACGAGCAAACAGGCGTAAACATCGTCCTGCGTGCTCTGGAAGCACCAATCCGCACAATCGCAGCTAACGCTGGCGAAGAAGGTTCCGTAATCGTGGAACGTCTGAAAAAAGAACAAACAGGCGTAGGCTTCAACGCTGCAACTGGCGAGTGGGTTAACATGATCGAAGCTGGTATCGTTGACCCTGCGAAAGTAACTCGTTATGCATTGCAAAACGCGGCTTCCGTAGCAGCTATGTTCTTGACTACTGAAGCAGTTATCGCTGACAAACCAGAACCAGCAGGTGCTGGCGGCGGAATGCCTGACATGGGCGGTATGGGTGGAATGGGCGGCATGATGTAATAAAGGTGTAAAAACCTTTAAAGCATCATGTGCCTGGCAGAGTGAATTCTCGTTACGATGTGACAAGAATTTGTGAGGCGGCCACTGCTAGAAATTATAAATAATACAAAAACCACTTCTTAGAAATTATTAAGGAGTGGTTTTTGTATTATTGAGTATTTTATAATCAAAGTCACAATGTGGGGGATTTCCCCCTTTTTCCTTTAGTAATGAGATATGGAGGGCATATATCATGAAACATATTAGAAAAATGATAGTGGCAGGTTTAGTGTCTGCTGCTGTTATCATCTTAATCTATAATTTCACTTCTGATTCCGAACGAAAATTTGTAAAAGTAAATGAAGCTAGTGATACTCCATTAACTACATTCACAGTAATTAATAATGAGGATTTCGCAGGCACTACAAATACGCATCAGTTTGATATTCCAACAGGGTTTAGTTATGTGAAAGTTAGTTTTAAAAACACGGGTTCGAAACACTTTACGTTCACGATCAATGAAGGATCACCTAGTGGAACTGAAATATTGTATGGCAGGGTCCCGGCAGACGGAAAAGAGCATACATATTATAGTGACAAAGCATTGTCGACGGGTTCGTATTATGTAAGTACCTCTTCTGCGCAAGGGATGTCGGGCATATTGGATGTTTCTCTTGGAACTGATGTTAATTAAAGATTCGGTAATTCGCTCTAAATGTAGATTTGAAGCCCTGTGATTGAAACCTCGTTCCTATGGTTTCGTATGTACTGTGATACATAGAGAGCTTATCAGTAACGACTTGAGGAGGAAATGATTTGAGAAAGGGTACAAAGTGGACATTATGGATACTGGGTTTGATGCTCGCTGCAATATTTATCAACTTTTTTATGAATCTATATAGCTTTGCTTATGCACTGATTACTGTGCTTATACTTGCCTTTATGGGGTGGGGTTTCTTAGCGAAATTAAAGAACGACGTTCGTCAGCATGAAGATTACCATAGAAGAGAGCATCAGTCTGCGAACGATGACATCGATAGATACACCAGGTAGAATTCAACCAACCTATCATACTTAGCACGTAGCATACATGAGAAGTTATAAGAAACTTGCACTGAAATGATTAAAAGGCTCCCGTGAGGGAGTCTTTTTAATGGCTGATTTTGTAAAAGGAAGTAGTGATGTTTTTCTATTGCTAAACAGACAGTTGTTAAGTAAAATAAACATATGAATAAGTACTCATATATTAATATATAGACGATATTGGAGATGATACATATGTACGATGTATTGGTTATCGGAGCTGGACAAGCAGGCTTGGCAGCAGGTTACTATCTTCAGCAGTCGGGGTTAACCTTTTTAATCGTTGACGCTGCTTCATCTATCGGAGAATCTTGGCGTAAACGGTACGATTCCTTGCGTCTTTTCACCCCACGAATGTATGATGGCTTACCGGGAATGCCGCTTAGTGGAGATAAAAATAGCTTGCCAAGCAAAGATGAAATTGCAGATTATTTTGAAAGTTACGCTAAAAAAATGGATCTTCCAATAAAGTTAAACTGTTTAATCTCTCGTCTCACGAAGCAAGATGAGGTGTACTATGCTGAAACTAATGATGGAACGATTGAAGCGCGCAATATTATCGTTGCCACGGGGCCTTTCCAGACCAAAAATGTTCCTCATTTTGCGAAAGCATTATCCGAGCATGTGATTCAGCTTCACTCATCAGAATATAAAAATATCTCTCAATTGCTTCCTGGAACAACAGTAGTTGTAGGCGGAGGGAATTCAGGTGCCCAAATCGCCGTAGAGTTGACATCAGATGAACAACAAACCGTATACATATCCATAGCTCGAAATATTACCTTTAGGCCTTTGCATATTAATAAACGAAGTATATTCTGGTATTTTGAAAAGCTCGGAATATTACGTGCAAGTGCAGATCGTATGGTTGGAAAATGGTTGAGAAATCAGCCTGAGTACGTATATGGCTATGAGTTAAAAGAATTGATGACCCAGGGAAAAGTTAACCTGCGCCCACGTGCCATTAATGCAATAGATGACCGCATCCTATATGAGGATGGTAGTGAGACACGAATAGACAATATTATCTGGGCGACTGGGTTTAAGCGAAATGATAGTTGGATCGATATCAATACTGCTTTTGATGCCCAAGGTGTAATTATACACGAGAGAGGCGTATCACCGGTTGCTGGACTGTACTTTGTAGGGCTACCTTGGCAAACATCACGGGGTTCAGCACTGTTGGGATGGGTTAAATACGATGCTCAGAGAATCGTTAATCTTATCATTCAAAGGTAAGACACATTATACTAAAATAGATGCTAGGGATGATTAGCGGATATCACAACTCACATTTTTGGGTATATTCCTAAAAGGAGGGATTTTATGAAATTATTTAAACTGCCAATGATTCTTTGTGTTATAGTGCTTGTATCTATTGTCTCAGCTTGTGGTGCGGATGATAGGTTACACGGAAAGAGCGATAACTGGGATGTTTCTCTACAGAGATCAACAGGGAGCTATAGTATTACTTATATAGGTGATGAAAAGCGCATAAAGGATTTTGTGTTTGACCTTACCGGCAATAATATAAAACAACAGGGGAAGGCGCTTGAGGAACAAGGGGTACCGTTCAGTATGTCGGGAACGGCTACTGAGGCGGAGAAAACGAAAGATCCAATTACCTTTAAAATGAGTTGGAACAATCAGAGCGAGATAGTAACTTTTGAGTAACTCTCGCATGCGGGAGGTGTTCATCATTGGACTTATGGCAACTATTAATCGCCTGGATATGCATTGTTTGTTGGATTGTCACATACAAAGATAAGATCAGTAAATGGATACTTTACCCTGTCTCGCTTTTTTGTATAGTGATTACTTTAATTTTTTGGCTTACTAATCCATAAAATAGGAAAATGTTAGATCAGAGACTGTGACTACTGAATTATCCAAAAAAAGTACATATCACACGATAGGCCGTTCCTTCATGGAGCGGCCTTTTTGCACAATCGCATCTTATCTCGCAACAGTTATTTCAAAAGTAGAGTGCTCAGAATCCTGTACGCTGAAGCGATATTCTAATCCGTTGCGAATAGTCGCTCCATCAAAATCAGACTGATTCACATCACGATCCAATAGACCGATATCCTGGATGACATCTTGTGCATCGTTATAGGTGTACTCACTATTGGTTGTGAGAATGAGTGTGGCGATAGCAGTTAGAAAAATTCCACCTGTTGGTTTACGCGTATCACCAGTTCCGTACAACCTGACTTCCTGTATGCTCTCATCTGCATTCACTGCACCAACCAAGCGTAATTCGTCATTGAATACATACTCGAAAGTGCCAGTGCCCTGCTCGGAAGAGTCTTGTATATTCAAGCGGGTAATACTCAACCCATTCAGTCGGTATTTGCCTACGGCGCCATTAAACTTGTTTTTAAATTCATCGGCAGTCATGTGGAGGCCAGAAAGTTTAATCTGGGATGAAGGGGTCTGATCAAGTTCAGACTGAGTAGAGTTCGAAGATAAATTCAGCATCCCATACAAACCTATTGAAGCAATCGCAAAACAGGCTGTCGTTAGAAAAATATATCTGATTGGCAACCTATCACCTTTGCGAATAGATAAGATCATCCCAACAACAAATCCCAAAAAAGCGATAAATCCAAGAATGAAGAGAGTGGTAAACAAATATTGCAAAGTCTCACCTCGTAATAGAGTAATAGCTGGTACGAATCTTTCTTGCACCTCATTCATTATAATGTTCCCATGACAAAGTTCAAACTCCCACTACTCACTGCCCCAACAAAAAAAGCACTGCCGGCATGCTGCCAGCAGTGCTTGCTTGATGTTATATAGGTCTTACCGTAAAGGTGAAGTGATACGCGCGGTTGGCTGGCAAGGTGTATTCGACATGGGTACGTGCGCTCCAGCTGTCATCTCCGCCAACACCCATTTGTTTGTAATTGATGCGGGTGACAGTCTGTGTGCTCTGAGGTAATTTGTACACATGGTCGTTTGCTTCCAGTTCTTCCGGTGTCCACGGCAACGCATTAATTTCAAAGGGTATAGTGGCTTCAACATGAAGGCCAAGCTGACCATCTGCTGACGTAATCTCTGCAAAACGTACATCCGTTTTGTTACCACACTCTTGTGGCTTCAGATATGGAACAAATTGATCTCGAACCGCACCTGTGTAATAACCGAGACGTGCACTGGTCAGACGGTCTGCATAATTATCATGCGGGCCTCTGCCGTACCAAGAGATTGTATCCAAGCGGTTATTCAGTTGTAGCAGCATACCAAATTCCGGTAGATCAGGTAAGCCTACGCCTGGAATAAGGGTTTGACTGATTTCCAATACACCATCCGCATCAATTCGGTATGTGATGGACAGCGTACATCCCGGATGTTGATCCCACGTATAATCGGTCGTTACGAGAATACCTTGCTCGTCTGCATGGTGCTCAAAGCGAATTAATCTGCTGGTAGCGTGAGCATCTCTCCAGAAGGCAGAACGCTCATTCAGGCGGTTCCCCATATCATTGTCTGTCATGGCTCTCCAAAAATTCGGCCGGACAGGTGCGAGCAATTGCTCCTGATTGTTGATCTGATAGGATGTTAACGCGCCAGTAGCTGGATTGAAGCTCAACGTGACTTGGCCTGTAGTCACTTTCAATTCATCTTGCAGCTCTTGTACCTGCGGTGTATTGCCTTGCCCTTGGTGTACCTGTTGGATTGGACGCAATCGCGGAGATACCACGAACTGATCCCAGGCAATCTCATGACCTACTCCTGCCCATTTGGTTGCGATTTTTGTAACCAGAGATACAGTCAGCACCGCTTCCTGGAACAGATCGGAAGATGGCGTATAAGGGATTCGGACTTCAACCGATTCGCCAGGAGGTACCGCGATATCCAACGTACCGTTCTCTACAGATTTGCCATCGTGAGTTACTGTCCATACGAGCGAATATTCGCTCAGATCCGTGAACAGGAACTGGTTTTTGATGCGCAGCAGGCCGTCTTTGACATCAACGGTTTCCATACGAACGTTCTGATAACATTTCTTCACTTCTTCCAGCTTCGGTGTAACCGTCTTATCCGCCAGAATCAGTCCGTTTCCGCAGAAATTGCCATCATGAGGGGATTCACCGAAATCGCCACCATAAGCAAAATATTCTACACCGTCTGCCGTAGTGGTACGAATGGACTGATCAACCCAGTCCCAGATGAATGCACCCTGCAACACATCATATTTATCGAACAAATCCCAATACAGATGCAGACCTCCACAAGAATTACCCATGGCATGGCTGTATTCGCAGATAATATAAGGTTTCTTCGGTCCCTTCATGCGCGCGTATTGCTCCACATCTTGTGGGCTGATATACATCGTTGATTCAATATCGCTTGCCGAATCGGAAGGGCGATAATGGTAGGTACCTTCATAATGAACGAGTCGTGTTGGATCGACCTGCTTCAGATAATCGTACATGGCAATGAAGTTATCGCCGCCGAAGGATTCATTGCCAAGGGACCAGATGATGACGGACGGATGGTTTTTATCCCGCTGGAACATGGAGTTACAGCGATCTATTACGTTATTACGCCATTCCGGTTTGCTCGCGGGAATATTGTTTTCATTCATTTCCTTTTGCTCATATTCCCAGGTGCCGTGAGTTTCCAGATTCGTTTCGTCAATGACATAAAGGCCATATTCATCACACAGTTCGTACCAGAGAGACTGATTTGGATAATGGGATGTGCGCACGGCGTTAACGTTATAGGACTTCATCAACTCGATGTCACGAATCATGTCTTCCCGTCCAATGGCTCGACCCTTATCCGGGGAAAATTCATGACGATTGACGCCTTTAAATACAATGCGTTTGCCATTGATTTGCATCAGGCCGTCCTTCAGTTCAAACTTGCGGAATCCGATCCGGCTGCGGACCGCTTCCAGTGTTTCGCCTGATTCGTCCTGAATGGACAGCACAAGTGTATACAGATGAGGGGACTCGGCGCTCCATAGAAGCGGTTGGATAACCTCTGCTGACAAATTGAATGAAAGTTCATCCTCACCCTGGAAAGTAACGGCCGCAGTAAGTGGTTGCTTCAGTACAGTCTGCTGTTGTGCATCATAGAGCTGTGCCTGAACGGACAATCCGGCAGTGTTCTGCGGGGCATTATGATTAAATAATTTCAAATCCAGCAGGAGCTCCGCATCCTGATACGCGTCATCCAGTTCAGTACGAACAAAGAAATCGGCGATCTGAACCGGTGAAGGTGAATGCAGGTATACACCACGGAAGATGCCGCTTAACCGCCAGAAATCCTGATTCTCCAGCCAGCTCGCATCACACCAGCGATATACCTCCACAGCGAGCTTGTTCTCACCTTCCGTTAGATACGAAGTGATATCAAATTCTGCGGGTGTGAACGTGTCTTCACTATAACCGACGAGTTCCCCGTTGACCCATACATAAAAGGCGGATTCAACACCCTCGAAGTGCAGCAGGACAGGACGGTCTTTCCAGTCAGCAGGAACAGTAAACGTGCGGATGTACGAACCCACCGGATTATAAGTTGTAGGTGCAAATGGTGGCTTCAATTCAGGCTCACGCTCGACCCACGGGTACGTCATATTTGTATAGTGGGGATAATCGTACCCTTGTAGCTGCCAGTTGGAAGGAACAGCGATCTCGTCCCAGTCACTGGCATCATAGTTGTTCTCATAAAAGGATGTAATCCGTTGCTCCGGTGTCTCCGCAAAGGCAAACTTCCACTGACCATTCAGTGATTCGTACCATGGCGATGCGCTGGAATCATTGGACAATGCTTCTGTTATAGATGGAAACGCTACCATAGAAGCATGTGCGGGTAGACGGTTTACTTGAAAAGTCTCGGGATTATTGTTCCATTCCGGGTATCCATTTGCCGGAGGGGTGTGTACCAGTTTCTTTCGCATAACAGCAACTCCTTCTGAAATGTTATAATATTGTCATTATAGAATTGAATGATGACTTAGAGAATAAAGAATATTGCCCATATATATCACAATATGAAACTAACGATGAAGAAAGTGGTGTACTGGATGGATACCCGGATTTTTTTTGGTAAAACAGAAGAAGCTGCTCGCCTGCCGATCTATATGACCACGGTTGGTTACTGGGAACACCAATATGAAACTGAGCGTCCAGAGGGATTCCCGGATTATCAGATCCACCAGATTATTCATGGTCAGGGGAGACTGATTATACAAGAGGACGAGTATATCGTCGGACCGGGTGACGTTTTCTTTCTGTATCCCGATGTTCCGCATCGATATATGCCCATCAGTGACCGTTGGGAACTGGCTTGGGTCTCGTTTCAGGGGAGAGAGGCTAGCCAGTTATTATCTTATGCGGGGATTACCGGTTCACGCGTATGCAGACTCAGGACAGCAACGCTGCTACGTGGCCTGGAGCAACTTCTGGTTAGAGGAGAGAATGGCGGTGATACGGATTACGCAGATTACGATGTGGAGTGTTCCAAACAATTATATGCCCTGCTGCTGGATCTGAAGCCACTGCTCATCGCATCCGCCAATTATAATGATGAACTGGAGCGCTTGAAGCCTGTGCTGCGTTATATCGCAGAGCATCTGGATCGTTCACTGTCGCTGAAGGAACTGGCCGATGTGGCTGTGGTATCTCCCCAATATTTGTGCAGGCTGTTTCAGAGGGCACTCCATACCAGACCTGTATTTTACGTGAACCAAGAACGGATCAATCGAAGCAAACAACTCATGTTCAGTGAGAGAGAGCTTCGAATATATGAAGTGGCTGATCGGGTGGGTTACGAGAACGCCAGTTATTTCTGTGCGATGTTCAAAAGGCATACAGGCATGAGTCCAGAGCGTTTTCGCAAACTGCACGGACTGAATTGATGGAGTTACAATTTTAGTGCTCCACTTGCGGTAGGAGCACCAGAGTACACTTCACTTAAATGACATGCCAGATACACCTTCATCCAACCCTCGGAATCGTTCAGATCAACACCTAGAATCTCCTCTATTTTGCGCAGGCGCAGGTACAACGTATTGGTATGAATATGCAGACGTTCGGCTGTGGCTTGCACAGATCGATTCGCGGCAATGTAGGTTTTGAGTGTGAGTTCAAGCTCTCCTGATTTTTGCTGTTGAAGAGGGGACAGAATTTCGTGAATGTAGTTCTCGATATCGGAAGGTTCCTGGTTCAGAAACAACCGATTGATCCCGATTTCTTCGTAGAGCATCAGGCCCGCTTTGTTTTGTTTCAGCAAAAAGGACAATGAGCGTGTAGCCTCGTCATTGCTTTTGGACACATACTCAAGCCCTTGATACAGTCCACCGATGCCGATAGATAGGGCAGGAGTCTTAGAGGTGGTCCATTTCTCCACAGCCGTTTCCAGCCTGCTGATGATCCAGTGTCTGACTTTGGGCTCGGGTGCCGCAGCCAAAATCGTAATTTTGTGATGTGCACTGAACAATAGATGTTCGCGGGTGCCCAGCTCCTTTTCGATAAATCCGATCAACTTGCGCACCCAATTTTCAGTTGTTTTCATGTCGGGATGTTCCCCATAGAGCTGCAATTGAGCGACGAACAAGGACTGATGGGCTGGCAACTGAAAGCTGGAAAGTCGTGCCTCCAACTGCTGTGGTTCTCTATATTGCACGAGATCGCTGAAGAAATCATGGTTTTTCCGATAGGACATCTCGGTGAGTGAGTAGGTATTCACCATCTCCAGCATCACAATAGCTCCGCCTTGTTCCAAAATCACATGATCCAACTGACCTAACGGATGATCTAATTGGATGGCAAAACAGCCAAGCACCAGAGATCCGTTCACAATGGGATAGAGGTAATAATCGCTATGATCCGTTCCACCGGATAAGGTGATGGGGTTAAACTGACTGTCCAGAGCGGTATAGATATCGAGCTCACTTAGCAAGACACTTTCCGGGATGAGCGGGTACCAGTCATTTCTCGCCATGTCCACATAATAGGTGGGAAGTTTCAGCATTGACCCAACCGTCTCAATGATATGTCCGAGGCTCACATGTTCAATGGAAAGTGCCGTGAATTGATTATGAATTTCATTGCGGCTAACGAGATATCGGTTCGTTTCCAGCAGTTCTGAATACATGGTGGCGTTGGAGATGGCAATGGCTGCCTGATCCGCAAATCCCTGCATCACATTCAGATCATGTGGGGCAAATCGTCTGTTTTGTTCAAATTGGTATACCAGCATTACACCGATTTTGTGAGTATTCATTGTCACGGGAACGGCGATAAGTCCTTTTGCCATAATACCGTCAGGCAGTGAACTTACAATGATATCCGCATTCTCCTGACTAACATTGCCCATATCTTTAAAGGCATCATCCGGTGTGCTATACATTCGGCCAATGCCTTCCTCGTATACTTTTCCCGTAATGCCCTCATCCAGCTCGCCCTGATATTGATACACGCTATCCTGAAAACCGACTTTGGCTCTAGGAATCATCTTGCCAGAGTCCGGATCAACCATCATGAACAGTCCGCAGGAAAGGGAGGGGATGACATGGAGCGCATTCTCCATGATTTTGAGTAACAAGTCGTTCAGCTCCAGGGAACAGGTCAGCTCCCGCAGTCCGGTCAACCATCGATCATTGTGTGCACGTTCCATCTCAATCTGCTGCTTCAGCAGTCCTTCCCGAATCAAAGACTCCAGACGTTCACTCTGTAGCAGGGTAAGTTGCTTCTGGGTATCGATAACCACACGAATGTTGATGTTAGACAAAAAAACAAACGTATACCTGAGAATCTTCCAGGATGACTCAATCTGTTCTTGATCTGTACATTCAGGTAACTCTCCTTCACGCAGCCAGTTATTCCACTGGAAATCATATTCATCCTTGATCCAGATTCCGTACGGAACAGACCCAAAGACTTGAACCATAAATGAGCGAACCGCTTCATGAATCATAGCAAACGTACTCCTTTTGTGTTCACATGGCAAAATGCTTACATATATAACATGATCTTCACTATGCTGTGTGATTTATATTTTATATTGTGTATATCACCATAATTAATATTAGAATGCTGTTGCTATCAACAATGACATTATACATATGCAACTTATATAATGTCATTAACTTTAACACGATACAATTTCATTGTAGTACAACAGTAGAGCTGTAAATCGAACATGTACACGTAATATTTAAGTTCAACTTAACTTTTTACACGAGAACGGAGAGGACAGAAATAACGTGAAGAAGCAAAGCGTTCGCCTAAAAGCTTTCGCAAGAAAGCTACTTCGGAAGCATACGCTATCCCCGGATTTTCCCTTTGGAGAAGGGAAAATCCGGGGATAACAGCGATCGGAAGGTTATTCTGTCATCGGAGTGGTCAGTGTAAATATTCTTTAGTTGAACTTACAACCAAGTCTGAAAATGAGGTGGAGTACAGATGAGTCAAATTACTGCTTTTGTAGGTGCATTGTTGATTGATGGACAAGGTGGAGAACCTGTTTCCGATAGTGTGGTCCTGGTTGAGAACGGGAAATTCATAGCAGCGGGTGCAAAAGCAACCGTTCCAATTCCGGAACATGCCGAGCTTGTTGATGTAACAGGCAAAACGGTGATGCCAGGATTAATCGATGCCCATGTCCATGTACACGGGGCCAAAAATCTGAATATGGCTGCGGTGGCGCTGGAGGCCAATGAACTCCAGATGGGGAGAGCACTTCAGGATCTGCCGAAGCTGATCAACGCAGGATTCACAACCGTCAGGGATGTCGGTAGCCATGTTGCTGTATACATTCGCGATCTGATCAAGGAAGGTGTGGTGAAGGGGCCGCGGATTAAAACTTCCCGTCATATGCTCTCTCAGACGGGTGGACATGCAGATATCCATATGATTCCAACGGAACTGAATATCTTCACCGTGTGTGACGGGGTTCCGGAAGTCATTAAGGCAACACGCACTCAGTTCCGTGAAGGGGCGGATTTCATTAAAGTGTGCTCCACAGGCGGGGTACTTTCGGAGAAAGATGACCCTCGCTGGTCGCAATTCCGCATGGATGAGCTGAAGGCGATCGTGTATGAAGCGGAAGCGGTACAGTCTTATGTGGCTGCACATGCGCAAGGTGCACAGGGGATCAAAAATGCGTTGGAAGCGGGAGTACGCACCATTGAACACGGGATTTACATTGATGAAGAAGGCATTGGCATGATGCTGGATCAAAAGGCGGTTCTGGTTCCAACGCTGGCCATTGTACATCGGATCATCAAAGAAGGGCATAAATACGGTGTTCCCGAATTTGGTATCCGCAAAGCCAAAAGTGTATATCAGGAGCATATTGAGAACATGATTATCGCGCGTAAGGCAGGCGTAACCATTGCAGTAGGGACAGACTTCTGCACGTGTGCACCTGTTGAGCATGGCGGGAATGCACTCGAACTTCGATTGCTTGTTGAAGATGTTGGATTTACGCCGATGGAAGCGATCGTAGCCGCAACAAGAGATGCGGCGAGAGCGATGCAGATGGAAGCGGAGATCGGTACGATTGAGCCTGGCAAAGATGCTGATCTGCTGGTACTGAATGTGAATCCGTTGACGGATATTGGACTGCTCGAAAACATAGAGAATATCGAACAGGTCTATTTATCAGGTGAACGCTTGAAATAAGAAAATGGTTCTACGTTTACTGAACTGCACTGACAACATAGAGAATGGGGAGAAGCCACCATGTTTAGTCAACCGATATATATCGCCACAGTATTGCTTGTTATTTTAGCTATAGGGGAACTGGTTTCGATCTGGTCCAAAGCGCGAATTCCTTCCTTGCTTGTTATTCTGATCGGATATTTGCTGCTGAACTGGGCGGGGTTATTTCCTAAAGGAGTGGTATCCAGCTCTGCTCTGACGGCGTTCGGGGCTCTCATGGTGGCTCCGCTGATTGTACACATGGGGACATTAATACCGCTGAAATTAATACGTTCCCAATATAAAGCAATACTGATCTCATTGTTCGCATCACTCACGGCGACAGGTCTTATCCTGTTAATCGTATCACCGTTCTATGGTTATCCTACGGCTGTTGCCGGATCAAGTCCGGTTGTTGGTGGCATTATCTCTTATCTGATCACAACCACGAAGTTGCAGGAGATGAATCTGGGTCATCTGATTACAATTCCGGCTGTTATTCTGGGTATTCATTCCCTCGTGGGGATGCCGATTGCAACCAATATGTTGCGCAGATATGCGTTGAAACTGCAGAAGCAGGGCGCTTTTGAGAACAAGGTTGCAGGGGAAGGCCATGTGAACATTAAAGAAGCGAATGCCAAAACATTCCTTCCGCAGCGATTCCAGACCGCACCTATTCTGCTGTTGCTCTTGTTCATTATGGGTAGTCTCTCCATTTATCTAGGTAATGTAACCGGACTTAGCTACAGTATCTGGGCTCTGTTGCTGGGGGTTCTCGGACATCTGATCGGACTGTTCCCATCTCGTATTCTGGATAAAGCAAGTACATCGGGAATTGCCATGATAGGTCTGATCGTAGTCGTTATGACAAGTATGGAGTCGATCACTTTTGATGCGGTGGTTAGTTCCATTATTCCAGTGTTGTTCATTATCGCAATCGGTGTAATCGGGGTGCTGATCGGTGGATTTGTTGGCTCCAAGCTGTTCAAATGGGACCCGCTCAAAGGTCTGCCTGTGGCACTGACTGCACTATTCGGTTTTCCGGGGGACTACATTATCTGTGAGGAAGTAAGCCGTTCAGTTGGACGTGATGAAAGTGAACGCAAAGCCATCCTCGATGAGATTTTAACGCCAATGCTGGTAGGTGGATTCACAACGGTCACAACAGCATCCGTGTTAATTGCGTCCATACTGATCAAGACACTTTAAGAGGTTGTCAAAAACGGTCTTTTTGAACACGCACTATAAGAAAAATTGATGTTCTTTTCATCCCAATTTCAGTTTCCATTAAGGTTGGGAAGGTAAGATAAGTCTTGTAAACCCCTTCTCGTGTTAAATAGATGTGTGACTGGCCCTATCGGATTGTCCTCCGGTAGGGCACTTTTTTTTCTTCATTTCTGCGGTTGGTGGTATGATAGATGAATACATAATGTGTAACCAACTCTAGTGACCGGAGGATGGAATTGTGGATCACAGTTTGCACCCGTTGTTTAAGCCTATTCAGATGAATGGAACGTACCCTAACAGTTATTATGTTGAGAAAGTACCTGCTACTGGTCTGATGGCTTATGTGGCCTGTTATTGGGAATCAGGATCTCTTCCGAACACACATGCGGATGTTGCTAAGAGAGAAGGTCCAGAGCGATCGATGATGACGGTACCTGCCCGGGTATTACCGGATGGTTGCACGGACATGCTGATTACATACGACCCGGTCTGTTCAAAGCACTCCTATGCTTACTGTGGCAATTATACACATCCGTTCGCTGTACCTGAGCCATCCGATGATGGCTCCCCTGCTGGAGACTACACCTTTGGTGTCCGGTTCTTCCCGGGTGGAGCGCATGTCTTCCATGGCATGCCTCTGGAGTGGTTTACGGATAAGCGAATTACACTTCAGGAATGTTGGCCGGAGAAGCTGAACGAGCTTCAGGAACGGATGGCCGAAACGAATCATTTTGCAGAGCGAGTAGAGGTTATGAATGCGTACTTGAGTCCGTTGCCCGTGCAGGCAAGCACATCGGAGAACGATCTGATGAAAAACGTGCTTCACCGTATCTTTATCGATGGGGGACGTATGAGTGTCCAAGAGCTGGCGATGCATGAAGTGATTAGTGAACGGCAGTTGCATCGCAAGTTCTCGGAATGGGTCGGAATCAGCCCAAAGCGATTCAGTGAGGTGGTTCGTTTTCATCGTGTGCTGAGTGATATTCATCAGGGGAACACGGCAGACTGGGCAATGCTTGCCCAGAATCATGGATTTTTTGACCAAGCCCATCTAATTCGGCAATTTCGCAAGTTTTATGGAGAGACTCCGTTGACGGCAGCCAGGGAGCATGGCAGAATGTTGTCCGATTTGTACAATAGATCTGTAGCACCTTCGGTTATACTGAAGTCGTGAGAATAAAAGATAAGGGAGACATCATATATGAATGGAACATTGCAGATTCGGGATCACTTGTTGAATGAGTTGGAAACAGGCGTACGGACGGGGGCTTCGTTAATTCGCTTGATCCGTTCGGAGGATTGGTCGTATCGTCCACAGGAGAATATGCGTTCATTGGTGGAGCTTGTACATCATTTTATCCAGATTACCGCATCCGATCTTGCCATTATGCAGGAAAAAGGTGAAGCTGAGGTTGGGCTGGTGGAGAATAGCCTGTCGGGGACCCAGGATATCGAGAAGCTTGAAGCAACATTATGGAGCAATTTCGAATCCTACAAAGCTTATATCAAAGGATTGAGCGAAGACGACTTTTTGAATCGTTCAACAAAAGCTTTTTATATGGAACATGGTCACTTGCAGGTTCAATGGCAGATTGAAACGGTAACGCATGTATTCCATCACCGTTCGCAGCTGTATAACTATCTCAAGCAGCAGGGCCATGAACTGAACTTTTTCATGCTGTATGCGTAATTAAACCTGTAATATTAAAGTAAGCTTAGTTGGCTCCACCGGATGGTCCGGTGGGGCTTTTTTTGCGTACATTCGTCTATCAATCTATGAAGTCTATCAAAATTGGACATTATGACCCTGGTAATTCACCGTTGCTTTAATAGATTTCAAGCATAGAATACCGTATCAAAGCAAAAAGGAGGTGATTTCAATGGCCATCCTTTTACCGATACAAAATTACAACCTTCCTGCCGGAGTAGGCAAGTCCTACTACGAAAATTTGGCTGGAGGCACAAATGCCAGCGCTACAGTGAACAACTTTGGACCTTTTCCGGTATCTCTCGTGATCACACGTGTTAATGCACCAGTAGTCACTTACGTTGTTCCTGTAAACAGCAGCCTTACCATTTCTGCAGGTGGAGTTCTGGTGTTTGCCTTGTTAGCTAACCTTGGAGGCGCAGCTTCCGGAACAATTCAATTCGCCGTAGCAGATTTGTAATTGATGTGAACTGAATTGGAACGGCCTCTGTCGGACATCTTGTCGGCAGGGGTTTTCTTTTTTATGGATATACATAGATTTAAATTAATTAAGTGGCTTGTTTACTTTGGCAGTCATTCGATTAATTTAAGGTATAGGCGGCACGCAGATTGGTGTTGGCATACAGGAGGTTAGTCGATGATGAACAGAACAATCTTATTTGAAACTGAACGGTTGGAATGTGCGACTTGGAACGAAGGAGATCGTGCGCTGGCGTTTGCATTGTGGGGCGATCATGAGGTTGCCAAATGGATTAGCAGCAAGGGATTTCTGAGTGAGGATGAAGTAGAAGCGCGATTAACACAGGAGATTCAAAGGCAGAAGGAAGCGGGGGTGCAATATTGGCCCCTTTTTGAGAAAGAGTCCGAGGTGTTTGTCGGTTGCTGTGGCCTGCGTCCGTATTCTCCTGAAGAGGAGATCTATGAATTGGGATTTCATCTAACCCGGGATCACTGGGGGAAAGGGTATGCGCAGGAAGCGGCGCGGGCGGTAATTAATTATGCCTTTGACACAATGAATGTGAATGCACTGTTTGCTGGGCATCATCCGGATAATGAAGTGTCACGTCACATCTTGATTAAGCTGGGATTTGAGTATACAGGTGATGAACGTTATGAACCAACAGGAAAGAAGCATCCATCGTATGTGCTGCGAAAATAAGAAACCCCCGACCAATGAAGGACAGGGATTGAGGGCATCTGGTTTCCTCTTTTTTATAGAACTAGTTCATTCGAAACAATACGATGTGCGGTGACGATTTGCCCGGCGCTGTCTTTTCCCCACACTGAAATTTCAGTTAATGCAGCTGCGCCTCCACCCGTTGTGAATACATATTCGTATCCATCCAGGTTGGCATAGTAGGTTTGAGAGAAGACTTGCCCGGGTGTCAGATTAACGGATTGCAGCACATATAAGGTCCTCGTTCCATTCAGGAAATAACCTTCAATGAGTACATTGGACGTATTGATGGAATCGGTGTTGACCATTTTGATGGTGACCTGTTGTGTAGGCCTGCTGCCACCGGAGAGGTTGTTCTCGATCGGGCCTGTAGAAAGGACTGCCATAGGTCCAACTCCTTTTTTATGAATGACTTTTTCTGAGAAAAGCTAGAATAGCATATGTTAGAATCCACAAAAGCGTTTGGACAGAGAGATATATGTACTGAATGAAAAGGAGGAACTGAATCTTCTGTCCCAAGGAGATATATGTTTTCATGCTTTTTTTATTTCGCTTTCAGCTTCTATTAAGGTAGCAGAGGTAAGATAAGTCTTGTAAACCCCTTCTCGTGTTAAATAGATGTGTGACTGACCCCGCCGGGCGCCGGTGGGGTATTTTTTTGTTTTATTTTCAAATAAACAAAACTAAACAAAAGTAAATAAAAGTTTATTTCTGTGTTTGTTATTGACTACCAAAGATAAACAAAGGTATAATGAATGTGAAATAAGGAACTTACTATGTACGTGGCAAGCCATTTGATTTTCAATATAAGGAGAGATTGATCATGAACGTGACCCTTAGCAATGAAACAACGCAGGCTGCAGGTTTCCATATCCCATTTGTCCGTGAGATGGCTGAGATTACACAACATATGTGGAAAAATGGCTGGGATGAGCGCAATGGCGGTAATGTCAGCTATCTGCTGGAGGAAGAGGAAGTTGCCCAATATATCGATATCCATCATGTGATTCGCAAGATCAAACCGGCATTTTCGGTGCATGAGCTGGCAGGCAAGTATTTTATCGTGACCGCATCGGGCAAATATTTCAAAAATGTACTCGCTGATCCGGAGAGCAATCTAGGATTGCTGCGTGTATCGCAGGATGGACAGGAGCTGGAAGTGCTCTGGGGATTGAAGTCGGGCGCGAATCCAACAAGTGAGTTGCCTACACATTTCATGAGCCATATCGAACGTTTGAAATTGGACCCGAACCACCGGGTTGTCATGCACAACCATGCCACTCATGTATTGGCTATGACGTTTATCCACGAATTGGATGAAGCAAAATTCACGAAGACGCTGTGGCAGATGTGCACGGAGTGTGTGGTTGTATTCCCGGATGGGATTGGCATTATTCCATGGATGATTCCTGGATCGAACGAGATTGGTCGCGAAACGGCTGAGAAAATGAAAGAATACCACGCGGTCATCTGGCCGCAACATGGCATCTTTGGAACAGGTACAACGATTGATGAGGCTTTTGGTCTGATTGAGACCATCGAGAAGGCAGCCCAAGTGTATATGCTGGTTGCTGGTCACGAGATCCGGCAGAGAATTACGGATGAGCAGCTGACCACACTGGCACAAGCGTTTGGTGTTACCCCTCGTCCCGGAATTCTGGGCAGATAAAATAGTCAACGGATAGATCAAGGAAGTGGTCTTTGGTTCAATGAACCAAAGGCCATTTCCTTTTTTTTGACGAACAATCGTCATTTTGGTTCAAAAAAGTTCAAATTGCTGAACAAGAATGGCTTTGTTATCGATTATTGAATCGTAGAATGCATTATCACGCGCTGGCGAAATTCGGGTGAAATGACGTATTGTCAACGGCTCTGCGATTTTGCATAATAACAATGCTTCACAGATGAGAGACGGAAGGAAGTTATGATCATGCTTGGCAAAATGAAGAGAATCTTAATAGGCAAGCCAATGAAATCGGCTGAACTGGATGGAGAAAAATTGGGGAAATGGAAGGCACTCGCCATCCTGTCCTCGGATGCCCTATCGTCCGTTGCCTACGGTACGGAACAGATTTTGCTGGTGCTCGTTGCGGCCGGATTCGCCGCCCTGTGGTATTCTGTTCCGATTTCCATCGCCGTGCTGGGATTACTCGTCATTTTAATTTTTTCCTATCGCCAGACGATATTTGCTTATCCAACAGGGGGCGGCGCTTATATCGTAGCCAAGGATAATCTGGGTACAACATCCAGTCTGATTGCTGGAGGATCTCTGCTGGTCGATTATATTTTGACCGTTGCGGTAAGTTCGTCGGCAGGGACGGATGCGATTACGTCGGCTTTTCCTATGCTGCATGACTACAGTGTTGTGATTGCTCTGATTATGATTGTTTTTCTAACCATTATGAATTTGCGGGGAGTGACGGAGTCAGCGTCTGTGCTGGCGATCCCCATTTATCTATTTATCTTTTCGATTGCGGTGCTAATTATCTCGGGCGGAATCAAATTTCTTGCCGGGGGGATGGAAGCAGCTGCACCAGAATTCGGAACTAGTCTATCCCATGTGAGTATGTTTCTGTTATTAAAAGCATTCAGCTCCGGTTGTTCGGCCTTGACTGGCGTGGAAGCGGTAAGTAACGCAATCCCGAACTTCAAGCAGCCTGCCGAGAAAAATGCCGCGGGTACATTACTGCTCATGGGTTGTATATTGGGAGCCATGTTCATCGGCATCACCTTACTGGCTTATGGGTACGGAGTGAAGCCTGATCCCAAAGCAACGGTCATTTCCCAGATTGCTGAAGCGACGTTTGGCAGGGGCACGATGTATTTTATCATCCAGGGTGTAACGGCACTGATCCTGTTCCTCGCAGCCAACACAGCTTATTCGGCTTTTCCGCTGTTATCCTTCATGATGGCAAAGGATAAATACATGCCGCATGCATTTATGGTCAGAGGAGACCGTCTTGGTTTCTCAAACGGGATCATTTTTCTCAGTGTGATGTCTGCGCTGCTGGTGGTCGGTTTCAAAGGAAATACGGAAAGCCTGATTCCGCTCTATGCGGTAGGGGTGTTCATTCCATTTACGCTGTCACAGCTCGGTATGATGATTCGCTGGATCAAAGTCAAGCCGTCTGGCTGGCAGATGAAGTTGCTGGTCAATACCGTCGGTATGCTGACTACACTATCGATTACCCTGATCTTTATTTTCACCAAGTTCACGCAGACATGGGTCATCTTTATCTTTTTGCCGGTCGTAGTCTATGTGTTCATGCGTATTCACCGTCACTATTGCAACATTGCAGATGAGCTGCGGATTGATATTCGGGTTGATAAGCCAGCCAAAAAGGGCAATACGATAGTCATTCCTGTTGCGGGCATTACCCGGGTCGTTATGAATACGATCAGTTACGCCCAGACGATGTCGGATCATGTGGTCGCGCTGTACATTGGATTTGATGATGAGGCGATACGCAAGATGGAGCAGAAGTGGGAAGAGTGGAATCCAGGCGTTCGTCTGGTCGTGATCAAATCGAGATACCGTAGCATTATGGGGCCGCTGAAGAAATTCATTGATACAGTAGAGTGGAAAACGGCTGAGACCGATCACATCACCATATTGATTCCGCAATTCATCACCAAGCATTGGTGGCAAAATGTACTGCACAACCAGACTAGCTTCATGATCCGAGCCTATCTGATCAATTACAAAGACGTGATTGTCACCACGGTGCCATATCATCTTAATCGTTAACTCGAACGGTTAATCGCTTTACCTCGTTTGGAAGATTTACAGATTATTGTAAAATGAGTCGCTTTTATTAAAAAGCAAACGTTCATATTCCATTTACACATCAAACCGCAGGGACATCTCCAAACAGGGGAGTTCTTGCGGTTTTTTGTCATGAAATTCGGTATGGATACCGCTTTCGAATGGATGCACATTTCCGTAAAGTCCCTTGTCCATGATTAACGTTACGTTGATTCAGAATGAATTTTGCTGTGACATTCGACTCTTACACTAGATAACGTGGTGCTGAAGTTGATCTAACATTTCACACACACTGAATGCGTGAAACAAGGGGGAAGAAAATCCGATGAGTGAGCTTGATAACCGGATCAGCTTGCCCGCCGCCAAACGGCGCGTATCCGGTACGAGTGAGCGCCGGACAGCCTCGCTGCGTGTGCAGCGAATGCGGGAGAATCTGCTGGCCTATGGTTTCCTGGCACCATCGCTGCTTTTGTTTGCAGTGTTTCTGTTTTACCCGATGTTTAAGTCCGTGTATCTGAGTCTGCATTCCACAGATCCGACGGGGCAGATTGCGGCTTATGTAGGACTGGATAACTTCAAGGCCGTGTTCCAATCAGGACTGTTTATGCAAGGTATGAAAGTGACGTTACTATTTGTGCTGTTTACAGTCCCCACAGGTATGTTGGCTGCTCTGATTCTGGCTGCACTGACCCACAACCGGTTCAAGGGAATGCGTGTGTTCCAATTTGTATTCTCTCTGCCCGTGGTGTTATCCGTTGGTTCGTCAGCGGTGATCTGGAAGTTTCTATTCCACCCGACCCTGGGCATGCTGAATTATCTGCTTGGCAAAGTAGGTATGGATCCAATTCCCTGGCTTACCAGCCCGGATTGGGCATTGATCTCAATTTCCATCATGACAATTTGGATGAACCTTGGATTCAACTACATTATTCTATCCAGTGGTTTGGCGGGCATCCCGGATGAGATCTACGAGAGCGCCAAGATTGACGGTGCAGGACCATTGCTGACGTTTCGCAAAATTTCGATGCCGCTACTGTCACCAACGTTGTTCTTTGTCACGGTTGTATCAATCATTGGTGCTTTTCAATCGTTCGGTCAGATCAACATTCTAACCCGGGGTGGCCCGATGGACAGTACAAATGTTTTTGTCTATTCCATCTATCAGGAAGCTTTTGTTAATTTCCGCTTTGGTACAGGTAGTGCACAGGCACTGATCCTGTTCGTGGTGATTATGTTGCTGACCCTGATCCAGTTCAAATGGGTAGAAAGGAAAGTGCATTACCAATGAGTGCGACATGGACCAAAACGCTGTTGTATGTATTACTGACGATCTGTGCAGCGCTTGTGCTGTATCCGGTGATTTACACCTTTTTCATGGCCGTGATGACGCCGGAAGATGCGAGTGCTTATCCGCCGCATATCATTCCAAATTCAATCGATCTGTCCAACTTTAGCGAAGTATTTGATATTGTTCCGATCGGCCGATTTATCGGCAATACCTTTCTTGTCGCAGGACTGACAACGCTTGGTCAATTGATTACAGCGAGTATGGCAGCCTATGCTTTTGCAAAAATGCAGTTCAAAGGCAAAAACGTCATCTTCAGCATGTTTGTCGCCACCATGATGATTCCATGGGAAGTGACGATGATCCCCAACTACCTGACGGTTCGCAGTTGGGGCTGGCTAGATAGTTACCAGGGGCTTACCGTGCCGTTTCTGGCAACGGCGTTTGGTACATTCCTGCTAAGACAGTTCTTCATGCAACTACCCAAGGAATTGTTCGAGGCGGCGAGGATCGACGGTTGTGGTCATATTCGTTATTTCATATCGCACGTCTTGCCTTTGTCCCGTCCGGCACTTGGAACACTGGCAATCTATTCATTCCTTAGCATGTACAATTCGTATCTCTGGCCGCTGCTGGTGACAAACACACCGGAAATGAGAACCGCACAGATCGGAATCTCGATGCTGGAGTTCCAGGAATCCACAGCGTGGAATCTGGTATTTGCCGGAACAGCCATGGTCATTCTACCATCCTTACTGTTATTGATCTTCGGGTTGAAACAGCTTGTCCGCGGAATGGCCGCAGGAGCGCTGAAGGGGTAGGCAATGAAAGTTTTACAACTATTGAATTGAAGTGGAAACTCTGAAGGTTTTGATCTAAAGATTTTAATTTAGAGGTTTTGAATTAAACCATGTATCAGGTCTTAAGGTCTGGATACCAAGAGCGAATAAAATGAGGCTCGTGCTTCAAATAAGATGTTGAAATGAACGACGGTAGTAGTGGAGGGGACGAAATCGATTCTGAAGAAGCAAAGCGTTCGCCTTTATCCCCGGATTTTCCCCTTTGATAGGGGGAGTGAGAAAAATCCGGGGATAACAGCGATCAAAAGAACGATTCGTAACCGTAACGGCCACACCGCGTCATCCCCAAGATTTTATTGTACGCGAGCCATATAAAAGGAGAGCGATTTCGTTTGAAAAAAAGAGGAACATTCGCATTAATGCTGGCTGCACTCATGTTGGTCATTTCCGCTTGCGGAACAAAAGCTGAAACAAGCAGCCCGGCAAGTGGAGCACAAGCAGAAGCGGCCGCAGCTGAAACAACACAATTGACGTGGTGGCATTCCATGTCTGGCGCTGGGGAGAAAGCCATTAATCAACTCGCTTCCGATTTTAACGCTAGCCATCCCGACATTCAGGTGAAACCCATCTATCAAGGGAAGTACGATGAGAGCTTGAACAAACTCAAAGCATCCATGGGCTCAGACAGCGGTCCAGACATTATCCAGGTCTACGAGATCGGTAGCAAGTTCATGATCGATTCGGGCATGATTACGCCAGTACAACAGTTCATTGACAAGGATCAGTTCGACCTGTCCCAACTGGAGCCAAACATCATCCGATACTACACCATCGATGGCAAATTGAACGCCATGCCGTTTAACACATCCAACCCGATCCTGTATTACAACAAGGATATGTTCAAAGCAGCAGGTCTGGACCCGGAGAACCCGCCGAAGACGTATGAAGAGTTTGAGCAAGCAGCAAAAGCACTGGCGAAAGACGGTAAGCCAGGTGCATCCATGGCGATCTACGGCTGGTTTATGGAACAGTTCTTTGCAAACCAGAATGCAGATTATGTAAACAATGGAAACGGAAGAAATGAAGCAGCCACAGAGTCTCTGTTGAACTCCGAAGCTGGAGTGAAGACTTTAACGTGGTGGAAAAAGATGATTGATGAGAAGACCCTCTCCAATCTGGGACGTAGCACAGACGATACAACAGCAGCATTTACCGCTCAGCAAATCGGTATGACCCTAGATTCCACGGCTGGCCTGCGTAAAATCGTAGAAGGTTCCGGTGGCAAGTTTGAACTGGGAACAGGTTTCCTGCCTCGTCCAGCGGATGCCAAAGAAGGCGGCGTTGTAGTGGGTGGAGCGAGCTTGTACATCATGAATAACAAATCGGAAGCGCAACAGCAATCGGCGTGGGAATTCATCAATTACTTGGCTACACCAGAGGTACAAGCGAACTGGAGTGTTGCGACAGGATACTTCCCTATTACGACAGCAGCCTACAATGAGCAAGTATTAAAGGATAATATGGCGAAGTACCCGCAATTCCAGACAGCAGTCGATCAATTGCACGCTTCCGCCGATTCGACAGCAACATCCGGGGCATTAATGGGTGTATTCCCGGAAGCCAGACAACTTGTCGAAGGAGCGATTGAAACGGTCCTGAATGGACAAGGTACACCACAGGAAGCACTGGATGCAGCAGCCAAACAAATTACAGACAAGATTGCGCAATATAACAGCACGGTGAAGAAATAATTTAATTCATATCCATGTTGAATGCAGTGATTAAGCTGCATTCAATTTTTTTGTTTTACTAAAAAGAAAGACTAACATTTTTTGTTAATGATTCCGAAATAGAATAGGAAGCTGAAAGGGGTATCCCAATACATGGATTCATGAAAAGTAATGGACAATATTAAAAATAAGAAGGAGTACAAGTGAATGAAAAGAGTAACGCTTCTAATGATGGTATTTATGTTGTTGTTTGTCTCAAGTGTTTATGGAGAGGAACTTAAAGTTAAAAATATTGAACTCATCCCTAATACTACAGTTTCGGTCGGTTCTAAGATTAATCTTAATATAGTTGTTGTGTATGATGACGAAAATTCAATACATAGCGATAACGATCCATACTACAGAAGAAATACAGGTCTTACAAAAACAGATTATACGATCAGTGAACCTCATATACTTCAAGTGCTGAGCACTGGGATGGTAAAGGTAATAGGTGTAGGTTCTTCAACAATTACTGTTAAAGTCGAAAATGTTGAAAGATCAGTTACTATTTCAGGTAGTTTGGATGAAGCAATTGATGGAGGATACATAAAAAACGGTGTGACTCTTGTTCCGATGAAAGAGGTATTTAAGGCACTGGGAGGGAGTGTTAGTTACATTGCTCAACAGGACGCCTTCGAGATTAAAGTTGGTTCTACCAAACTAACTCTCCCGAAAACGGGAACAAAAGCAACGTTAAATGGAGAGCCATTAACTCTCAAGTCCCCGTTGCTTGTTCAAAATGGCGTAACTTTGTTTCCTGCTTCTGTTCTCTCAGATGCTCTGGATGGAACTGTGACTTATAACTCTAAAGCTAAGCAGATGCAAGTATCCATTGGTAAAGGTAAAATGACTATTAATATTGAACAACCTCAAAAACAAAACAGTGTAACAGGAACAACTCCAACAAAAGGGAAACTTTATGCTGTGCCAGCTACTGGAGATATGAAAGGGTGGAGCATTCTCAAGGGTCATCCTTACGAAAAAAGCATCCGTGTGTACTTCAAAATCAATGGGTCAAATGTACAAATATATACTAAGGATATAAGGAAGGTAGATCTGAATAAAAAAGTAACATGGACCGATTTAGAGGGGAAAAAACACACGAATACGGTAAAACAGTTATATACTGTTTTTGGGGAATTAAGTAATGAATATACTAGTGACATACTATATAAAATGTTTGGAAAAACATATTCAGACTGGATCGGGTCAACTTCACTGAATGCAGATCGATACGTTGACCAATACTTGGAGCAACAAGGATTAATTGAACCCTATGGAAGTAATATTACTTTGACACCAGACACAGAAGTGTATTGAAAACCGTCTGTAACATTTCGAAAAAGTGAAATTAGTATCATTTTTCATATTTTTGTATTATCCCACAAGAAAGTCTCTGAGAGTAATTGGAGATGTTCTTGTGGTTTTTTTTTAACATTCTATTAACTCATACTGATTTTGCGCTTAATAGTTCTCTTTTATACTCAGTTAATGTTGTGATCTAAAGTGATCCGTACATATCGTTTTATCATGTGAAAATGCATGTCTCAAGACTCAGGTTTTAGTGGGTTTAAAGAAATGAGTACTGTTACTAAATGTCGAATTCGTATATATATTTAGTATAAATGTCAATTTAATTGACGTTAAGTAACCGTGTATCTAACATTTATATAACTTTAATAGGCTTAATAACGTGTTTTTAGTTAAAAGTTAGTACTATTTATCCATTATTATAGAGGTTAGTTTAGAAAATGTGATATGAGTGTTCTATTTTCTTTCATAACGAAGAAATATTGTTTACACAAGTCTGTTATTCAGTTATCTTATATTTGAACTAATGTACAAGCTGGCTGAACAAATGATTGCCAAGTTGAAAACATGGGGGTAGGACGAATGAACAACAAGCAACTGAAACGTTGGGCACAAGGGTTTCTGGTTTTCGTTCTTGTCGTTACAGGTGCGGCACCAATAGGTGGATTAAGTAGCACCGCATATGCTGATGAGGAAAGTGTAGTAACGGAAGAGCCGCACACAAGTGATCAGGAGACTTCCATACCGAATACTGTCTCAACTGAAGAATCGTCAGACCTGGAGGGGACAGAGTCACCAACTAACGAAGATGGTGATTTTGATGGAACTGAAAGTGAAGAACCAGCTGAGACGGATAACTCAGAAGTACAGGAAGCAGACGAGACTGGAATCATATCCATTGCTGATGCGAGAGTCCTTGCACCAAATACAAATGTAGCCGTTTCAGGTGTCGTAACGTACAGTGAACTCTCCGGAGAATTCACGAATTATTATATTCAAGACGAAGAAGCTGGCATTGTAGTCCGAGCGAAGAATCAGGTTGATGTGGGGGATCGCATTGAAGTGTATGGTCCAATTACCCACTACAGCGGACTCGTCCAGATCGAGAAGGATAAGTCAGGTTTTACCGAAGGATACATGAAGGTAACTGAGCAAAATGTAACACTCCCCGGACCCAAAAATATGGTGTCCACAGACTTTGTCAGACCAGCAGACCAAAGTAACAAAGGTCCGGGCGAAAAGTATGAGGGAATGTTTGTCGAAGTAAGAGATATTCAGGTAACACGGGGCAGTAGTTCGACGTTTTACGCTACGGATAGTCATGGTGCTGAGATGACGATTTATGCCAAAAACTCTCCTACCGCGCTAACTGTTGGCAAAACCTACGAATATGTGCAGGGTGTTCTGACATTCA
Source organism: Paenibacillus sp. FSL H3-0457 (assembly GCF_037981725.1). Lineage (NCBI taxonomy): Bacteria > Bacillati > Bacillota > Bacilli > Caryophanales > Paenibacillaceae > Paenibacillus > Paenibacillus sp. FSL H3-0457. Next base: position 1,571,066 of record NZ_CP150283.1, read on the forward strand.
ACAGTAATTACGGATTAGAGATTTTGCCTAGAACAGCCGCAGATGTTGTAGAAAATAGCCTGTCTGTGATGGCAAGTGTTCCATCTGGCGGGATTCCCCGGAACAATGAAGTCACATTAACCTCTCCAGCCAAGAGTGCAGTTGTACATTACACGACGGATAATACAGAGCCTACTTCTTCTTCCGCCGTGTATAGTAGTCCAATAGTGATTGATCAAGACATCGTAATCAAGGCTGTTGCCATTCTTAATGGACAATCCAGTGCAGTGTACACCTTTACGTATCAAATACTTCCTGATAAAGAAAACGTGCGTATCCATGATATTCAGGGGGCAGGACATACCTCTGTTTTTAACGGATACGATGTTAAGGATATTGAAGGTATTGTTACCTCTGTCAGTACAAGCAGTTTTTACATGCAAGAGCTTCCGGGCGAGATGGACGATGATAACCGGACATCCGAAGCCATTCAGGTTTATAAACCAAGTCATGGAGTTATCGTTGGCAATCAGGTGAAGGTATCTGGGAAAGTTGCGGAATATGGGGCGGTTAACGAATTAACCACCACGCAGATTACGGCGAGTGCCATTGTAAAAGTAATAGATAAGGTAGATCTACCTGCACCTGTGAAGTTGGGTGTCAATGGACGTGTAATTCCAACCGTCATTGACTCAGACTCTTTTGCAGAATTTAATCCCGAGACGGATGCTATAGACTTTTTTGAAAGTTTGGAAGGCATGCGTGTTGAACTGGAAAAGCCTGAAATTATAGGTCCTTACTCCAGTCAACCGGGTCTGGCCGTTGTTGTGGATAATGGTGAGAATAATCCACTTCGCACACCTAACGGTGGTGTTATTCTGACCGATAACAAGAAAGATATGAATGAGAGTGATCTCAATCCGCAGCGTCTATTTATCGGCAAGAAACCTTCCAAAGCAGTAAAAACAGGCGATAAGTTGGATGGTAATGTAGTCGGAGTAATGACCTACTCTAGTGGAAATTTCAAGGTGAGTCCTGAAGGGAATTTACCAGCAGTTATCCCGGGAGAAACGAAACAAGCGACTACTTCCATTGAACAAGCGGCAGATAAACTGACCATTGCTACGTTTAATGTGGAGAACTTCAGCAAAAAAGATTCAACACGAGCCAATAAAATCGGTAAAATCATCGTGGATAATCTGAACACGCCAGACATCATTGGCATCATGGAAGTTCAGGATAACGATGGCGATGCCGACACGGGCACAACAGCGTCCAATGAGAGTTTTCAGACGCTAATTGATGCAATCAAAACGAACAACGGACCAACATATCGATATAGTGAGATTTCTCCGGAAAATAACAAGGATGGCGGGGCACCTGGTGCCAATATTCGTGTAGGGTTCCTTTATCAGCCGAACCGTGTATCGTTGGCTAATGGTATCGGAAAAGGAAATGCTACGACAGCGATCACAGTCAAAGCTGACGGCAGTCTCTCCAATAATCCGGGTCGTATTGCACCAGGGGACGAGGCGTTCGCCAGCTCCCGCAAACCGCTCGCTGCTGAATTCGAATTCAATGGTAAACGTGTAGTGGTGATTGCCAATCACTTCAATTCCAAAGGTGGAGACCTGAAACCTTTTGGAAGTATACAACCTGCCACTCGGAGCAGTGAAGTTCAACGTGCGAAGCAAGCTGCATTGGTGAATGGGTTTGTGAAAGAGTTACTGAACAAAGACCCTGAGGTGAATGTCGCCGTTCTTGGTGATTTTAATGATTTCCAATTCTCGGATACTTTGAACATTGTTGAAGGTAATGAACTGGACAACCTGGTAAACGAACTACCAGAAAATCAGCGGTATTCCTACATCTATGATGGAAACTCCCAGACACTGGATCACATTTTGGTGAGTAAAAATCTAACTGAGACGGCAGCCATCGAAGTGGTACATGTGAATGCCGATTTTGAGACAGCAGATGGACGAGTAAGCGACCATGATCCATTGCTTGCACAATTGAGTATTGGAGATCCAGTGGAAGAAGGCGACTTCAACCTGCGCGTACTGCACACGAATGATACGCATGCGCATCTGGATAACATCCCGCGCCGAGTAACGGCAATTAAGGAAGCACGCAATGATAATACCCTGGTGCTGGATGCAGGGGACGTATTCTCTGGTACATTGTACTTCAATCTGTTTAATGGTCTGGCTGACCTGGAGTTCATGAACATGATCGGATATGATGCCATGACTTTTGGTAACCATGAGTTTGATAAAGGTCCAAGCGTACTGAGAGCATTTATTGAAAAAGCAGAGTTCCCGTTTGTGAGTGCTAATATTGATTATTCAAAGGATGCGAGTTTGAGTGGTTTGTACAGAAATAGCATCGGTAACCCGGGTGATAAAGCCGAAATCTATCCGGCGATTATTACGGAAGTGAATGGTGAGCGAGTCGGTATTTTCGGACTGACGACACCGGACACGGTATCTCTTTCTTCACCGGGAGATGACTTGAAGTTTATCGATTATAAGGCAAGTGCACAAGCAACTGTACAGATGCTGCAAAATGAAGGTATCAATAAAATTATTGCTTTGACTCACCTGGGCTACTCAGAGGATCTCAAATTGGCAGAAGCTGTAGAAGGGATCGATATTGTAGTAGGTGGTCATTCACACACCATTCTGAACGCACCAGTTTTGGTGGATACCCATGCGGACCCAACTTTGGTTGTGCAGACTGGGGAATATGACGTTTCTCTTGGTCAATTGGATGTTACGTTTGATGAAGCCGGTGTATTGAAGAAGTGGAACGGCAAATTGCTGAGTCTAGATGCCAAAGATGCTAACGGCCAATTCATCTATGCTGATGATGTGGAAGCCGCAAACAAGCTGAAAGAATATGCGCCTCAGCTGGAACAATTCAAGAAAACGATTATCGGTAAAACGAATGTCTTCCTGGATGGAGAACGTGGCACTGTACGGAAACAGGAAACCAATTTAGGAAACCTGATGACAGACGGTATGCTGGAGAAAGTGAAATCCATTGTGCAGGAAAACGACGTCAAAGGATACGTGGCGATCCAGAACGGCGGTGGCATTCGTGCTTCATTCCAGACAGGTGATATTACGCTGGGTAATCTCCTTACTGTGATGCCATTTGCTAATAATCTGTCTGCGTTGAAAATGACAGGTAAGGAAATCACAGCCGCGTTGGAAAATGGGGTTAGTGGTGTGGAAACGGGAGAAGGACGTTTTCCGCAAGTAGCGGGTATGCGTTTCTACTACGATTCCACGAAACCAGGCGAGAAAATTGATGCAACGACCAATACCGTGACCCAAGTGGGTCAACGTGTGGTCAAAGTTCAGATTAAGAATGCAGATGGTACGTACTCAGATATTGATCCGAACGGGTATTATATCGTCGCTACCAATTCATTCATGGCTAACGGTGGAGACTTCTATCGTGCTATGAGAACGGCAAAAGATGATAATCGATTCTACGAATTAAATCTGGTCGATTATGAAATCTTCCATGAATATCTAGACCGTGTAGGTAATGTGAATCAAGTGACGGAAGGACGCAGCACGGATCTGAAAGGTACGCCACTTCCGGGGGACGGAAATGGAAGCAATCCTGGTAATGGTGGCGGCAATAATGGAAGTAATCCGGGCAGTGGTAACAGTGGTGGAGGGTCTACAACACCTACTCCGCCTGTAACTCCAACCACACCAACCAATCCTACAAACCCAACTACGCCAACTGTTCCGGGTAATGGAGGAAACCCTAATCCAACTACTCCGGTCGTAGACCTGAAGGACATCGGAAATCACTGGGCGGCGGCTGCCATTGGACAGGCCATTTCCCGGGGAATTGTGAACGGATATCAGGATGGTAATTTCCGTCCGAATGCACCAGCCACACGCGCCGAATTCATTGTGATGTTGGGCAGAGCATTTGAACTTCCAGCCAGCAACAAAGCATTGACGTTTAAGGATGCTGCCGGGATACCTGCATGGGCACAATCCTTTATTGCTCAGGCAGTGGATCTAGGCATCATTAGTGGGTATACGGATGATACGTTCCGTTCATCGGGCAAAGTATCACGGGTAGAGATGACAGTTATGCTCGTCAGAGCACTCGGCCTCCCGGTACAGTCCAATCCGGCACTGAGTTTCGCGGACGCAGATAAAGTACCGGCGTGGGCTGTTCCATATATCGCTGCTGCATATGATGTAGGACTGGTGAAGGGAACAGGCAAAAATATGTTTAATCCCCTCGCCGAGGCAACCCGTGCTGAAGTTGTAACCCTGCTATTGTCGGCAAGCGAGATGCAAAAGCAATAATACGCATGATATAGACGGTTTAGAACAGCTTGCAGACTCCCATCTGCAAGCTGTTTTTTTCTAATTTATGCCTGTTAATTTTCACCAAGTGAAGGTATAGTAGACAGGATTATATTGAAGGAGTGTTGACGTAATGCAAGATCAACCCGTTTTAATCGCACTATTTGCCATAGCGGCAGGAATTTTTAGTTTACTCGGAGGTATCAACAATTGGGATTGGTTTATGAAGAGTTTCAGAGCAGGAATTTTTGTGAAGACTATTGGACGGCAGGGCGCAAGGGTGGTATATGGTATTCTAGGTGTCGTCATGATTGTCATTGGTGTACTACTGTTACTGATCGGATAGTTATTGGGAAATAAACGAACTCACTAAGTGTCATCTACATACGATGTTCATGAGCGAAGGCAAAGTAAGAGGATATGTGAGAAGAGTCAAATGGAAAAAGCGTTTGAATGCTTAAAGTAGCAGTATGCAGTAAGACCAGGATAGAATATCAAATCAAATAGCATGCCTGAAAAAAACATAGCCATAACAAAAAGACCACCGAAATTTTTCGGTGGTCTTTTAACAAATTCAGGTTTATCCATCTCAATCTGGTTTAATTATCTTTTAAGTCTTCAACGGAGTTGATATCCATGTACGTTGGAACAACCAGACCTTGTTTAACTCCTGTCATGCTGACAGCGATATCTTCAATCTTGTTTCCATATGTCTTCCAGTAGTCCCCATGTGTAAGCGGGAGCCATACGGCTGGAGAAGCATCGATATCACCTGCTGCCAAGCCTGCCCACATGGGGCCAGCTTCGACTTGCAGTGCTTTGACTGTGTAACCCAGATCCGTCTCAAGCACATACTTCATCAGGTTGGTACTCGCAATTTCAGAGTCCCATGCAACATAACCGAGACGTAAATTGTCACCTTTAACCGGGGTTAACCCCTTGGTCCATTCTTCAATTTGGTCCGGATGTTTTTCCGCATAAGTCTTGGCAGCTTCTTCAGGCGAAACGCCCTTTTGAATGTCTACCATGATTTCACTCATTTGATCTGCAGTCCAATTAAAACGAGAGAAGAACTCATAGGCAACGGGATGATCTTCCTTGATTCCCTTACGTCCAACCGTGTGAACTTCCTCTGCATCGCCGAAAATTAAGTCGGGATCATCCAAATACTTCAGATCATACTGATTGAACATCCAGTGTGGAGTCCAACCCGTAACGATGATGGGTTCTTCATTTTTATAAGCTTTGTCCAACGATGCAGTCATTGCTGCTCCGGAGCCTTCAATCAGATTCCAGTTAGACAATTCATAATGTTTAATGGCGTTTGCTGTGGCCTTCATCAGACCTGCACCCGGGTCAATACCAACAATCTGGTGATTAACCTCTTCGCCCACATTAGCACTTGCCGATGGAGTGGAAGAAGCGGCACCTGTCTCCAGATCTGCAATCGAGTTTACTTCAGTCATGTACTTAGGAACCACGAGGCCTGTACGTACACCTGTCATATTAGCCCCCAGATCGTCCACCTGGTCTTTGTAACGTTCCCAGTAGTCTGCGTGTGTCAATGGCAGCCAAGCTGCTGGAGAGGCATCTACGTCGCCTGAGGCAACACCCGTCCACATTGGTCCGGCTTCCACTTGCAGAGCGTTAACTTTATAACCCAATTTGTTTTCCATCACATATTTTAGCAAGTTCGTACTTGCGATTTCGGAATCCCAAGCCACATAGCTGAGTTTGAATGCATCACCGTTCACTGGAGTCAGACCTTTGGTCCACTCAGCAATCTGATCGGCATGTTTCTCAGCATAAGCTTTAGCTGCTTCTTCTGCGGATGTGCCATCTTGGATAGCAGTCATCATTTCACCCATTTCATCCGATGTCCATTGGAAACGGGACAGGAATTCAAACGCAACAGGGTGATCTTCTTTCAGACCTTTACGGGCGATGGTGTGAATTTCTTCAGCATCACCGAAAGATTTTTCTGGATCTTCCAGATATTTCAGATCATATTTGTTGAACATCCAGTGCGGAGTCCAACCTGTAATAATGATTGGATCTTCATTTTTGATCGCTTTGTCCAGCGTGGCCGTCATGGCTGCACCAGAGCCTTCAATCAGAGTCCAGTCAGTTAATTTATAGTCTTCGATCGCTTTTGCAGCAGACTTCATGATACCAGCCCCTGGATCGATACCAATAATCTGATAGTTCACTTCTTGACCTACAGCATTGGCTGCTGAATTGTTGCCACCAGCCGAAGTTGTGCCACCAACGAAGTATTGTGAGAAACCAGCTACAAGCACAAGGAATGTTGCCGCAGCAGTGATCCATGCTTTTTGCTTGGCTGTAATGCGTGAGGTCTTTTTGCGACCTGGCATAAATACATTTTGTGTAAAACGGTCCAGTACAATCGCGAGTACAACAACGGCCAGACCGGCTTCGAAACCTTTACCGATTTGAAGCTGTGTTACAGCACGATAGACTTCCGCACCAATACCTTGTGCACCAATCATGGATGCAATAACAACCATGGACAGTGATAGCATGATGGTCTGGTTAATACCGGACATCACGGTAGGCAAAGCGAGTGGAAGCTGTACTTTGAACAACTTTTGCATGGAAGTTGAGCCGAATGCATCAGCTGCTTCAACCAATTCGCCAGATACCTGTCTGATACCGAGGTGAGTCAGACGAATCGTTGGCGGAATGGCAAATATAACAGAAGCGATAACACCTGGAACGACACCTAGACTAAAGAATGTGACCGCAGGCAGCAAGTAGACAAATGCAGGCATCGTCTGCATGAAGTCAAGCAGCGGTGTAATGATACGCGCCGCAGTTTTACTGTATGCGAGCCAGATTCCGACAGGTACACCAAGCAGGATCGAAACCAATCCTGAAGTGATAACCAGGCCGAGTGTGTCCATCGATTGGGACCAGTATCCCAAGTTATCTACGAGCAAGAACCCGATAACCGTAAATAGTGTCAGTGGGAGTCGTCCTACGAGGAACGCAAGAACACCCAATATGGCAATGAACAGGAGTGGATGGGGCAGCATGAACAGCCCGGAGAAGAATCCAACTACTGCCTGAATAACAATAGAGATTACATTAAACAATCCGGAGAGCGAGGAGCTCATCCAGTCAACGATGGATTCAATCCACGATGCTAGTGGTATTTTGGGAATCATTCTCAAGTTCCTCCTTTACTGCAACTTCACCGCTAAGTGCACCCAGCAGGGCACCGCGGACGATAACACCTTGCAGACGGCCATTCTCACCAACAACAGCGAGCGGCACATGGGCAGAACTTACAATCTCAAACAATTCATGAATCAGGGTCTCAGGCGACACTGTCGGCCCGTCCGTGATCAGAATGTCATTTAATACTTTATTTTCGCGCATTGCACGGGTTGCATCTTCTGCAGTAATGACACCAAGTAGCTTCTTCGAACGGTCAATGACAAACAGATTAGAGACACCATTTTCGCGCATGAGTTCGAGGGCTACCCGAGGACCGCGGTCAAGTGTGATTGTCTCAGGGCGACGCATGACGTGAGCGGCAGTGAGGACCTTGGACAGATCCACGTCTTCGACGAAGCGGGCCACATATGAGTTGGCCGGTTGAATCATGATTTCTTCCGGTGTACCGATCTGCACAACTGCGCCGTCTTTCATGAGGGCAATACGATCGCCGATGCGCAGCGCTTCGTCCAAGTCATGGGTAATGAAAATGATGGTCTTTTTCATTTTATCCTGAAGCTCGATCAACTCGTCTTGCATATCACGGCGAATCAATGGATCAAGTGCACTGAAGGCTTCATCCATCAGTAGTACTTCCGGGTCATTGGCAAGTGCACGCGCCAAGCCGACACGTTGCTGCATCCCGCCACTGAGTTCATCTGGCATTTTGTCTTCCCAGCCCTTAAGGCCAACCAGCTCAAGTGAGGTTTTTGCCTTCTCCCGGCGTACTTCCTTATCTACTTTTTGTATTTCCAATCCATACTCCACATTATCAAGAACGGTACGGTGCGGGAACAACGCAAACTTCTGGAAGACCATGCTAATCGTTTTCCGGCGCACTTCGCGCAATTGTTCTTTGTTCATCTTGCGTAGATCCTTACCATGGACCAGAATTTCTCCGGATGTTGGTTCAATCAGACGATTGAACATCCGAACCAGTGTGGATTTACCACTCCCGGACAGTCCCATAATAACGAAAATCTCGCCTTCCTTAATGTCCATGTTGACCCGGTTGACACCAACCGTTATCTGTTTTTCTTTGGCCAACTTTTCTTTACCCCAACCTTGCTCCAGTAATTGCAGACCTTGCTCGGTTTGGGGTCCAAACAATTTACTCACGTTTTTCACTTCAAGTATGGTCATGTTTTCACCCCTTCTGATGTGTTGTGCACTTCGAACGGCTTTCAGCATCCATAAGCCCATACACTTATGCGCCCAGCCACGAAATCCGGTAATTGTTGCTTCGCTTCCCGTCTTTCTGGGTAACGTTTTTAAGTCTAACAATACTTAACCAGTATATCAACCGAATAAACAGTACATAATGTTTGTACAGTAAAAACTGTACAAAGTTTTTCGTCCAAATACTCCGTCATTCTCCTTATTCTGGCTAATAAGGCAGCTTTACATTTGACATTGCTTTTCCTACAATAGAAAATGAGCTGAATTGAAGCTGAATTTTTTGGTTAAAAGATAGTCATAGGCAATTGTAGCCTGGTAAAGTTCCCATTTTCATACATTGGGTGAATGAAAGCCCTCTGGCATATATGATGTCCGGCCGAGTGCTTTCCCATGTAAGCAGGACTTTTAAAGTGTTGCAATTATTTCGCCAAAGACTGTGGAATGTTCAGAATGGAGGTTGCAAGCATGGGCTTGGACCATTTACAAGAGGAACAGCAGGCAACCGTGCTGAAGATTCGTAAGCGCGTCATTGAAGCCATTGGACGTAATATGGATCTTTACGGCGTTACGCTGTCGACGGGACACTTATATGGATTGCTATTTTTTGCAGACAAACCAATGACCCTTGACGATATGGGACGGGAAATGGAAATGAGCAAAACGAGTATGAGTACAGGTGTACGAACACTGCTGGATCTGAAAATGGTAAATAAAGTGTGGAGCAAGGGCTCCAGAAAAGACCTATATGAAGTGGAATACGACTGGCATCAGACGTTTACGGATTATTTTGCGATTAAATGGAGAAAAGCCGTGGAGAGTAACCTTCAGATTCTACGCAAATCAATTGAAGAACTGAATCGGTTAGTCGAAGGTCTGGATGAGCAGGCAGACGCTGAACTTATCCACATTCTGATGGAAGACAAACACAAAGTTTTGCAAGCGGAAGCATATTACAAATGGTTGGATCGGTTGATTGATACCATGGAAAATGAAGAGATATACAAGCTTGTTCCGAAGGAAGAGATTAAGGAACATTCATAATTACATGCAAAGGGCCCTTTCCGTTATAGGAGAGGGCCCTTTGGCCTGTGCAATATCTTACTGAATTATAATGAAGGAACACGATGTAAAAGATAATCTTGCCCATCGTATCGACCTATGTTCACATCTAATGTCCGATCAGACCTGCCTGAGGAAAGACTACAGACTGCTGAGTAATCTGTTCCAGTTCGTTCAGAATCTGCAACCGGCCACCCGGGGTCCAGCATAACCGTTGCCAGTTCGAAATATCGTGAACGTTACCATACAATACAGCAGGAGATCGATTCCATGATGCCGTTTGTTTCATGCGTCGGAACACCTTTTCACTGACAGGCTGAAGCGAAGCACGATGGATCAACAGGTAATCCGTGTCCAGCACGGGAATACTATCCGCTACATACTCATTTCTGGAACTTTCGGGAGATACAAGCTGAGCAGGCTGAAGTCCCAATTCAGCATACAACAAGTGATTTAATGGATGCTCGCCAGTTCCTTGTAAGCGAATGAACTGATTCGTAACCTCCATCAGAGCCAACCGTTTTTGTCCGAAATAGGATTGCAGGTTCAGGCTTGCTTCAAGCTTACGAAACTCAAGTTCTTTGAAATTCAGCAACGCTTGTTTCTCACGTCCGACCAGTTCGGCTATGCGAATATGGTTCTCTTTCCAGTCATCAGTGGACTCCAAGATGATGGTAGGTGCAATACTTTTCAGGCGATCATAATAGGGCTTGTGGTAAAAGTCACCGATGATCAAGTCTGGCTTTGCCTGCCGAAGTTGATCGAATTGTCTGGTTAATCGGCGTTCTTGTTCATATTCATCCGATTCTCGGTCAAACACACCTTCACCTTCCAGCACAGCTACCGGGCGCAGTCCAAGCGAGGCCAAGTTCTCATGGAATCCCATAATGGATGCTGTAGCTACGAGAAGTTGATCTCTTTTCATATATATGCTGGGAGCAATCCCCAAGGTTTGTTTGAATTTGCGGCTAAAATAATACTCATTACCATAGCCGACAGATACCGCGACGTCTTTGAGGATACAGGATTCCTCTGTCAGCTGTTTTTTGGCTTCGTTTATACGTAAACGATTCAGGTAATCGGTCGGTGACATGCCTTTGGCCTTCTTGAAACTGCGTGAATAAGAGCTGGGGGTGAGTCCAGCAATCTTGGCAAGCTGATCCATGCTGATTCCTTCACTCATGTAACGTCGCATATACATAATGCTGCGTTCCAAGGCAGGATCCACTTTCTCATGATTGGCTTCCAGCCTGTTCTCTGAGAGAAATTGCAACAGCTCATGCAGCTGGCTATGTATGCTGATAAAGTGATCCGGTTGAAGACCGCGATAGGTTTCATACAGTTGTTCCAAACGTAATACAGCCTGCTGCTCATGACGAACCAGCAACCTGCCTGTCTCCCAATCCAGCGGGAAGGCAGGTGAAGAGGTCATTTTCCATTCACCGCGCACTTGCTGCAAACAAACCGTATCCATGCTTAGTAATATACATTCGGTCACATTCGAGCGTGCAGCGGCCTCAATGGTTGTTCCTGGCTTCAGTACAAACAAGCTGCCCGCTTGCGCCGTGTAGACTGTATCATTCAGGACCAGAACACCGTCTCCTTGCAAAATAAGACAGAGCATGGGCCGTGACACCGTCTTGCCTTGCACACGGAAATTCTCCCCTCGACGCACACGGCACATGGAGGAGAGGAGCGGTAGAGATGAGGTTTCAGCAATGAAGGGAAACTGTTCAGTCATACGGACCATCCTTTTGTCTTATTTTCTTAATGATAACAATTATCATTCTCATATGGAAGATGTTTTTGAAAAATAGTTTTCGACAACCAAAAAAGGACTACCAAGCGCCGTTATGGCTGCATGGTAATCCTTTTTGTTATGGACAAGTCCGTTGAATGGGCTATACGCCTGAATCAACATGATATGTTAGTACGGTGTCACCAATAGAATATTGTCGAGGAAAACGTCACTCATTACTTTTTTCCCTGTTCCACCCGTTTGCACGTGATACAAGCGATATTGATCTTTGGCATTGATGTAGAAGAGGCCCGCAACATCATCTCTGATATGGAATGCATCCCATTCGTCCCCGGTAAGTTTCGTTACCTTGAGAGCTGTATTGACCGAATAGAGTCCGTTGTTGCCCGAGATGTATGCTGCCGTAGATGTACCATTGGTCAATTGATTCGCCACATACGTTACATTTGTCAGGTTCAGGTTGGCAGACTTGGTCACTTTGTTGCCCGAGACCGTTTTGGCATAAGCCTTTTTGTCTGCATCAATAAGGACAACCTTGTCTGTACCTAAGGCACTTACTTCACGAACGCTTTTGTTATGAAGCTGAAGTGTTTTGGCTGAATTTGTTAACGCAAACGCTTTGCCTTTGGCATAATTGTAATCCTTATTGCTGTCTAGAACGATTCCTTTGTTATACACGTAAAGATTGTTTCCCCAACCACCGGAATATACAGCATTCACATCCAGTTTGGCTTTGGGATTAACAGCGGTCGCCTTACCAGTGTTGTAATTCACCTTATACATGACAACAGCATTGGTGGAGTAGAAATCCTCGTACGGGTCTGTATTTACCATCAGTTGCAGTTCGTTTTTGGCTTGATTCGTAAAATAACGTCCTTCCACTGCGCCTGCGGCAATCCGCTGCACAGCTCCAGCACCGTTGGACGTTTTGGACACGATCCACGTGTTTCCATTAACCAACGCATTATAGTAGGCACGCCCTTTGGTTACCAAGAGGAATGGGAAGTCGGTATCAGCCTTGTCAGCAATCTTGGTGACAGATGAAGCGTCACTATTGCCATTCGCACGATAAATGGTACCTGTAGCATCCAGATAATAGATGAATCCGTTATCCGTATAATAGCTGAGTACATCTGTAGCAAAGGTCTCTGCCGCATCGCTGGACCCGTCATTTGGAACCCGAAGCAATGTTGTGGAAGAAGCAGTCTGCGTGTAGTAGAGATAAGAGCCTGCCGCGTGCAAGTCCACACCTTGGAAATCAATTAATACTTCTGTTGTATTGCTGCCATCCGCGGATACTTTGTATAAAACTCCGTCGGACTCATAATACACTGTGGATTGGCTGAGTGAAGCTGCCTCGGCTGCGGTTCCACCTCCCAATGTCACTGCTGCAATGAGTGTAAATAACAGCAATGCACAGATGGTGCGTTGTACGTATGTATACCCTGATTTCATTCGTTCATCGTCCCCTTCGTTCTTCTATATGTATGTCGTTAATTCCTTATGTTATATCGGTAAACTATGGAAGATATGTTAGATCTCAAACATGAAAAAAAGAAGAAATGAAATTGAATTTCATAGTCATTCAAACCTGAAATCAAATTGCGCATGATGCTGCCAATCCCGTCCCAAAGCATTCTCCGCCTGACTTGATCGTGATAACATTACACTCAACCAGAGCAGAGGAGTGAGCGATCATGGTAATGAATGTGGCGATCATCGGATTTGGGAATGCAGTGGTGAATTATCATTTGCCTTATCTGGACAAAAAAGAAAACATCAAGGTGAAGACGATATACCGTCGCGAGGAAGATCGGGTTGGCGATACAGAGCGTGAATTACTTTATCCCGAGATTACTTTTACTACGAGTATCGAAGACATATTGCAGGATGATGAGATTGAATTGATTGTTGTCGCTACCCATGTGGATAGTCATGTAGAGTACGCCAAGCTGGCATTGGAACACGGGAAACATGTACTGGTGGAGAAACCTTTTGCCTCCACTTCTGCGGCAGCCAAAGATATTTTTGAACTAGCCAATCGTAAAAATCTCATCGCCATGGCAAATCAAAATCGCAGATTTGATGGTGACTTTCTGACATTGAAGAAAGTGATTGAGAGCGGCAAACTGGGGAATATTGTTGAAATCCAGTCCCACTATGATTATTTTCACCCACAGTATGCGAGAAGTGAATTTGGATTGATGCATGGCTTGGCCGTGCATACGATCGATCAGTTAATCTCCATCTATGGCGTAGCTGACCGTATTGATTATGATGTTCGGAGTTTGATCGCGCCGGGTGAATCCGATGATTATATCGATATTGATTTTCGTTATGGACGAATGAAGGCCACGATTAAGTGCAGTCTGCTTGTGAAGATCGAACATCCAAAATTCATGGTACACGGGGATCGAGGGAGCTTTGTTAAATATAGCAGTGGGCATCAAACGAAAAATGGAGATGGACGAACCAGGGTATCCATTGAAGCTGAACCGGAGAATAACTGGAGTACGATTAGTTATGTGGACGATGAGGGAATATCACATACGGAGAAAGTTCCTTCGGAAGCGACAGACTATGGCATTTTATATGATCAACTGCTTCAAGCCATTCGACATAACGGTGATAAACCGGTCAAGGATGAAGAGGTTTTATATGTATTGGATATTTTACATGACGGAATCGAAGCAGCGAAGAGAGCCAACTGACAAACAACCAACGACAGGAGCGAAACGATATGATGAATATAGCAACGATTGGTACAGGGTCCATTGTGGATGCCATTTTATCTGCGATCAATGAACTGGAAGATGTTACGTGTACAGCGACGTACTCCCGTAAGAGAGAGACAGCACAGGAGCTTGCGGGTAAGTATGGGGTAAGTACAATCTATACGGACCTGGAATCCCTATTTTCAGATACAAATGTAGATCTCGTATATATTGCTTCACCAAACAGCATGCATTACGAACAGGCCTTTCAGGCACTTCAACATGGCAAACATGTCGTCTGCGAAAAACCGTTCACGTCCACGCTTCAGGAAGCAGAAACGCTGATTGCACTTGCAAAAGAAAAGAATCTGTTGCTGTTTGAAGCCATCTCCAACATTCATCTGCCCAATATTAAAGTCATACAGGAGCAACTACCAAAGCTTGGTCCGATCAAACTCATCCAGTGTAACTACAGTCAATACTCGCGCAAATACAATGATCTGCTTGCAGGGGAAACGCCGAACGTATTCAATCCACAATTCTCTGGTGGAGCGCTGATGGATATCAATATTTATAATCTGCATCTGGTCATGAATCTGTTTGGCAGTCCGAATACCGTATCGTATACCGCGAACAAGCATGCAAACGGCATTGATACGTCAGGTGTAGTGGTTCTTAAGTATCCGGAGTTTATTGCGGAATGTGTAGGTGCCAAAGACACAAACAGCATGAACTTTGTGCTTATTCAGGGCGAGAAAGGTTATCTTCAGGTTGTGGGAGGAGCAAACGGTTGCCGTGAGATCAAGCTTCAGATCGGGAATGAGCCTGCTGAGGCGTATAATGCGCAGACCAAATCCAATTGGCTGTACTATGAGTGGGAAGCGTTCAGGGACATCCATGCAAATGGGGATCACAAACGGTGTTACGAACTGCTCGAACACAGCCAGTCTGTGATGAGTGTACTCATGAGTGCGCGTAAGGATGCCGGAATCGTATTTGCAGCGGATAAGTGTTAATCGTTAATACGTATCGCTAATGCTCCCCATGTACAACATGTCGAAAATGTAGAGTACCGAGACCATCGAAGACATTTTGGATAGCCTTAATTGTTCATTGTATCCGTAAGCCAGCAGCGTTTCATCACAGTGTCTGGACAGGGTTGAATGGTTGTTGCCCGTGACCGCGATGACTTTCATCTGTTTGTTGCTCAGCACTTTGGCAGCTTCAATCATGGATTGATTCTCACCTGTGTGCGAGATAACAAAAGACAACGTCAGGCTGTTGGGATTCATCGTGTTCAAGTAATGCATGTTGGGACTATTATGAGCAATCGCAGATATGCCGAGTTCATTCCACTTGGCACAAGCCTGCTGAGCCAGATAATAATTCATATCACTGCCATAGATATCGATACGTCCGGATTCTTTGACCCAGTTCGCGATTCGTAGCAAAACAGGAGCGTTTAACATCCGGCGCGTATCATCTAGCGCCTGCTGATACAGGTAAGGAACTGAGTCGATGGTAGCCAGCACGTTGCCTTGTTCTGCAATTGCATGATCCTGCGTCTGCAACGCGGAAGGTATCTGTTGATATTCAAGAGCAAGTTTTAACTGAAAGTCTGGGTACCCCTTGGTACCCAGCTTTTTGCATAAGCGAACAATGGTGGATGAGCTTGTATAGGTCTGCTGAGCCAGTTCATGGGCTGTAGAATCAAATACAACTTCGGGATTGCTTAGGATATAGTCCACAATATGCTTCTCCTGTGCCGTTAATTGTGAAGCATATTTTAATTTTTGAAGTAGTTTGGATTCCATACAGTTGTTCCATTCCTCTCTATAAATCATCCCATAGCATATATCTCCACATCATAACCTGCGTATATTTATTTCTCAATCTGTATAGCGGAGCGACAGTGTAGTTTGTTGAATTTCGTCGCTACACTCCACATCATTCAGATCTGACTTTCCACCAGTTGCTGACGACTATTCCACGACGTGACCAGACGAAGAAGAACCACACTTATGAGCAGGAGCACTGCTCCAATCATGACTAACATCCAAGGACCAATCAGCAGCATGCCACTGGCTTGACCAGCGACTAAGGCGATGAGGGGAAGGACAATTAATCCGCCGAGTTGATAGGCTTCCTGGAACCCACGGACCTTGGCCGAGATCAGGACGTTTAATAAAATGACCATAAGACTGCAAGCGGGAACAACCCACACGACAAGTATTATCCAGTTCAGATTGGGAAACATCAACGTTCCAAACATGGGGTACATCAGAATATTGGCAATGATTCCGTAGATCAGGAAAGTAACCCAGGATAATAAAATGGAAGGGATCAGGGCAGCTAGCACTTTACCTTTAAAAAGAGTCTCCATGCTGATCGGTGTGAATAACAACCCTTCCAGCGTCTTACGTTCCTTCTCACCAGCGAAGCTATTGGCCGTCAGAATACTGGAGGCCATCACCGGAATGATGAGAAACAAGGGAGCGAACATATACATGGCCAAGTAATAGACAATACGATGATTATCTGTAGGCATGGAAGCAAGCTGAGGAATCTGTCCACCATGGGTTAACGCATCCAATGATTCGAGTAGAAAGCTGATGTTGCCCAGAGAACGAAGCTCCATTCTGGAGGCCGCCCACAGGAGGGCAGAGGGCATAATGATTCCGATAATCAGTGGAACAATCAACATGGGCAACCAGAGCTGAACGCTGGCTGTGACGGACCGGATATCTTTACGTACCAGTGCACGTATGGCTTGGTGGTTATTCATGGTGATGTGCCTCCCTTATGGCAAAATAGATACTTTCCAGATCACTGCCCGTGATGCGGGCCTGATAGACTTGACCATGCTCCGTTAATTGCCTTAGCAGTAATGGAATATCTTCACGCGATGTAAGCTGAAATACTGCTTGATGTGCGGAGATTATTTCAGGTGTGTAGTCGGTTGCTGTGTGCCATCCTTCGGGCATGTCGGCTTCTACTTCGAGCTTCGGAGTGGACAGGTACCGGCTAACAATCTCCTGTTCCGTGCCTTCCTCAACGATGCGCCCCTTTTCCATGAAAATATAATGATCACAGACGGCTGACAACTGGGACAGCACATGGGATGAGACCAGGATTGTCATCTTTTCTTCCTTATTTAACTGACGGATAAAGCGCAGAACCATCTGAATTCCATCCGGATCCAGGCCATTGGTGGGCTCATCCAGAAACAGGATGGAAGGACGGTGCAAGAGTACTCGTGCAAGGCCCAAGCGTTTCTTCATGCCTGTGCTATAGGTGCCGACTTTTCGATGCTGATAATCCTGCAACTCGAACAGATTTACAAGCTCGTCGATTCGTTTCTTGGCATGCTTCAGGCCAAAAACATCTGCGAAGAAAGTCAGATTGTCACTCCCGCTCATATTTTCATATAATCCACTTTGCTCGGTAAGAGTGCCACACATGGCCAGTACTTTCTCCGCCTCACGAGCGGCGTCCAATCCGTTAATGGTTACCTGTCCACCGGAAGCGCCTAAGACACCATTCATGATACGGATCAGTGTGGTTTTGCCTGAACCGTTGGGTCCAATCAACCCGGTGACACTGCCTTGTTTAACTGTGAAACTGACATCATGCAGTGCTTGATGCACCTTGAATTGCTTGGATATGTTGCGTACTTCGATCATGTATATTCACCGTCCGATCTGAGTTTGGAGATTATACGTGTGGTAGGCTGATATCGTTCAAATGGACGACAAAAAAGATCTATTCCTCCTTCAATAGTCCCGAATGTAAGATGCACATTTACCCTGAAGTCTGTCTGAAATCGGGTCTAAGGTTTGTTTTCACTCTGCCTTGTAACATGTATCCTTATTTTAGGGTAGAACATCCGTTTCATTGCTATTCATAACGTGGTAATGAAAGATAAGGCCTTACGTCTCATGAATGCCTGAAATATGCATATAACGCCGGTCTTGGTTATCCAGGGCCGGCTTGACGTGATGTTTTGGCGTGCCTGTCACGGGGAACGTCTGTTTCTAACGATTACATAATGAATTCGTCTAACACATCCATATGAATACATCGTATGGGTGCATATTGTGTATTGGACGTAGAGGAAGGTGAGTGAGTCATGACAGCATCCAATGAATATCGTTTTCAAGTGAACCTGAGCGGGATGATCCAGATTTTATCCAACCATCTATATAGCAGTCCTAAAGTGTTCTTGCGCGAACTGATGCAGAATGCGACGGATGCGATTACCGCACGAACGGAGGCGGAGCCAGGGTATCAGGGTGAAGTGCGTGTTGAACTGACGGAAACAGGTGAGCAATTGACCATGATGGTGGAGGACAACGGCATCGGCTTGACTGAAGCTGACATCCATGAATTCCTGGCGATGATTGGACAATCCTCGAAGAGGGGGCAGCAAGCGCTGCTGGATGGAGAGACTTCCTTTATCGGGCGTTTCGGGATCGGGTTGTTATCCTGTTTTATGGTGAGTCACGAAATTGTCATGCTGACGCAATCCGCGAAGGGCGGCCCTTCGATGGAGTGGCGGGGCAAGCCGGATGGCACCTATACGATTCGACAGTTGGACACACAGCTGTCCCCGGGGACCAAAGTATATCTGCGTTGCACACCGGACGCGGCGCACTACTTTGAACCAGAGTATGTGAAAGAAGCTCTGTTCTATTACGGAGCATTATTGCCGTATCCGGTCACGCTGTATCATGACGGCGTGCAACATGTGGTGAATAGCGAGACACCGATCTGGCTGATGGACCCTGCACTCGCATGTTCACGCAGAGCGGAGGTATTGGCTTTTGGTGAACGTCTGCTTGGTGAGCAGTTCCAAGACTTCATTCCGTTGACGACAGCTTCAGGCCGTACCGGAGGTATTGCTTTTGTACTGCCACACGCGGTTAATCTGAATGCCAAGCGTTCTCACCGGGTTTACCTGAAGCGAATGCTGATTTCGGAGAAGGCTGAGAACATTTTGCCAGAGTGGGCTTTCTTCGTGAAATGTCTGATCTGGACAGATGAGCTTCAACCGACGGCATCACGGGAACATTTCTATGAAAATGAGAAGCTGGAGGAAGTTCGCTCCGAACTCGGAGACGCACTTCGCAAGGGACTGGCCGACATGGCTGAGAGCCAGACGGAACGGCTTCAGAAGCTGATTCGTCTGCATGCTCTGTCCATGAAGGCATTGGCTGTGCAGGATCAAGCATTCTACGCGATGATTCATCGCTGGTTGCCATTTGAGAGTACGAGGGGGCACCGTGAACTGGGTGAGCTAATCGATGAAGGAGAGACATTGTATTTCACGTCCTCTGTTGATGAGTACCGTCAGATTCATCATGTAGCTTCCGCACAATCGATGCTGGTAATTAACGGTGGTTATATCTATGACAGCGATTTGATAGCGATACTGCCGATGACCGTGCACAACGTACACACGGAGCGGCTACAGCCGGATCAGGTCTCGATGAGTTTCACCGATGTGCCACCTGCTGAGCGTAATCAGTATTATGATGCCTTGCGACTGGCCGATTCTGCCTTACAGCGCTTCCGTTGTCGGGCTGAGGTGAAAGGTTTTAAACCTTCGGATCTGCCGGTGTTGTTCACGCTGTCTCAGGAATCCTCAACACTTCGTGCGCTTGAAAAAGCAAGCGAGGAGAGCACGGAATTGTTCTCGTCTGTTCTGGGTTCATTATCTTCTAACATGAGTTCAGCAGGGTACTCAACCTTGTATTTGAACGTGAGTAATCCGATCATTCAGCGGGTACTGACATCACCGGATGACCAGATGACACCGATTGCCATCGAAATGTTATACGTCAATGCACTGATGATGGGGCATTATGCCATGAGCAAGCAGGAGCTTGAAGTGTTAAATCAGGGCATTGTTCGTTTTATTGATTGGGGTTTACGTGCAAATACAGATCGTAAGGGGGAAGCCTGATGAAGACAGAGATGGATTTTGAAGAACTGATGGACGAAGCCTATGGTTTGCCCAATGGTCCGGCGAAGCTTGGTATGCTGGAGGAAGCGGCAAGAGTTGCCGATGTGAACGGCATGGAGGAAGAGGCATATGAAGCAAGATCGGAGATTGTGGAGACAGCAACATTCTGTGGTTATCCAATGAAAGCACTGATTGCTTTTTCCTGGCAGTTGGGCAAGTTCGACCAACAGCCCGAAGAATATGATGAAGAAACGTTAATGTGGTCGTACAAATGGATATTGGGCAAGATGCCCGACTTTCCGGAAATATCACGCGAGAAGATCCTGGAGCTGTTGGAGGATTTCGGACGGCGCTTCAAGTCCTACGGTTACAGCGAACGCTCCTACTGGTATTATCGGTTCCGGATCTTTATGGATTTTGGGGAGCTGGAGGAAGCGGGACGCAGTTATGATCGATTCAGAACGATGGATCGTGACTTTATGAGTGACTGCGAAGCCTGTGAGCAGGATGAGATTATGCGATATTTCTTGTTAAAAGGAGACGATGAGAAGGTGTTGGTGGCGGCACAGCCTATCCTGAAAGGGCGTATGAGCTGTGCGGAGATTCCCCATCTGACTTTATCTGAAATTTTGATGCCGCTATATCGACTGGGACGGACTGCGGAAGCAGATAAACATCAGACCAAGGGATATCGCCTGATCAAAGGCCAGAACGATTTTGTGCAGAGTTTTGCGGAGCAGATGGATTATCTCGCACGTACGAACCCGGCAAAAGGCATAGATGTGCTGGAGGAAACACTGGTGTTTGCTGCTGATCATGAAGATCCTTACGCCAAAATGTTGTTTTATGCCAGAGCGGCATCGTTGCTTCGCCGCTGGGCGGAAGAATCTCCAGAATACCGATTGCGTTTGCCAGCATCCTTCCCGTATGAAGGTGATCCAGGCGACCTGCTCAAGTTGGCCGATTACTTTGCGGAGCATGCTCAGACCGCTGCAGCCAAGTTTGATCAGCGCAACGGGAACCTCCATGTAACTTCGTTGATTGAATAGAGACGGATATAACTTAGTGACAGATTGCTATAATAAGTTATGAAAAGTAACGAAACAGGCTTGTTCGAGAAGGATTGTATCCTTCTGAACAAGCCTGTTTTTTTCTTGCATCATAAGCATGATCAATCTAATCGGTATGAAGATGTTTTATTTTTATTGTGCTGAAGTCACAGAAGGGACCGGCGCTGGTACAGGAACCGGCGCAGTTTCAGATGTCTCATCTGCAGGCTCAGCTCCTTCAGCAGGTTCTGCTTGTGGCTGCTGAGCAGCCATCAGTTCAGCGACGATTTGATCTGTTGGTTGGGTAAGCAGCGCATACATGATCGCAGCCTCTTCCTGACGAATCAGAGGTTTGCGGGAAAGGAAATCAACAGAACCATCCTCCATTACCTTCACCTCGGGTCCATGGATACCAAGCTTCGCCATCATCTGAATGGCTGGTACAGCCCATGCATCTGTGTGCCCCGCAAGTTTCACATCATTGAACAGTTCGCTAGGATATTGCAGTTGCATAATTCTCCACATCATGACCATTGCTTCCTGTCGGATAATCACTTGATCCGGCTTAAACTGCTGTTCGTCCGTGCCAGTAATCATACCCAACTCATATCCGAGTTGAATATATCCGGCCGCTGTATGGTCTGCCCAGTCGGTGTCAGCAGGAGGCGTAGTTTTGCTGGGCTTCAATCCACTCAGTTTAAGGGTGTTCTCAATAAATTCAGCTCGTGTCACACCTGTTTTTGGTTGGAAAGACTTGTTGCCATCATTCTCATAATATCCAAGAGATTGTATGGCATAGATGGCTTCGGCATAAGGACTGTTCTCACGAACATCCCGGAAGCCCATAGGCTTTTGACCTTTTTTCTCATAACCCATAGGGTTGAGGTAAGGTTCTTTCATGTATGTGGTTCCATCTGCATATTCTTTGAATGCTGTGAATTGACCAGTCAATTCATCTTTGAAGAGATTATCTTCCACCTGAATCAGGTTGCGTTGACCCAGGAATACATCGTTAATGCTCAGTTGTCCTGGCTTATCCCCGCCACCTTTCAAGGAACTTACAATCGTGCTAAGTCGAAGATCTGCGTACAATCCGGTGAAGCGTTGCAGCTCAGCTGCGGATTGCGGCGTGTATTCCTTGAACTGTACAGGCTCTGCATATTCCGGGAAGAAGCTCTGGATGAATGCAGGGTAGAACAGGTTACGAAGTGCTCCATTTTGATTATACGTCAGGAAAACGCCTGTATTTTGCTCGGGAATAAGGAAGAGATAAGAGCTGAATCCGGTCAGGTCGCCTCCTTTTGTAATAACTTTTGGACTACTTCCTGCTCCGGGAAGCTGAAATGCAGCTTCGAATCCATACGTCGTGTTTGGTAACAGTGGATGAATGGAAGAACGGTACTGTTCCATACTTTTTACCGTGGATTCCTTGAAAATTCGCTTGTTGTCCTTCACGCCATCATTCAGGAACGCAATCATGAACTTCCCGATGTCCTCAGCGGTAGACAACATGCCACCTTGAGGCATTGGTGTTGGAGAGATGGTGTACAGATCAAGCGGATTGTGTGCCGCATCATAGCCCGTGGCCAGCTGCTTTTGGAACTTTTTGTCCAGCATGAAACTGCTATTATCCATTCCTAGCGGTTTGAAGATATGTTGTTGCATGTAGGATTCAAAGGGCTCGCCGCTTACATTCTCAACAATCATGCCAAGCAGCAAAAACGAGAAATTATCGTACATATAGGCACTACCAGGCTCGCGAACGACAGGAGGCATGTGTTGCTTAGCGTAATCCTCCATCGCTATGTACTTGTCGAAATCAGTATGGATGTCTTCCTGCTGCGGATCACGAATCTCGAATCCGGTCGTGTGTGTGAGCAGGTTCTCCACAGTTACAGGTTTGTCAAAAGGATTATCGAATTCGAGCCCTTTCACATAGGTCTGAAAATCAGCTTGCAGATCAACCTTGCCTTGCTCCACTAGCTGCATTACAGCAGCTGACGTGAACGTTTTGGATACAGAGGCTACACGGAAGGCCGTATTTTTCGGATCGATCGCTGTTTTACTCTCCACATCGGAGAAGCCATATCCTTTTTCCGCCAGAACTTTGCCATCCTTCACAACAACAACGGAGGCTCCCACATAATGGGGTTTTGCCTCAGGTGAATCGAAGAATGAATCCAGAAAAGCTGTAGCCGATTCAGTTGTCAGCGCTTTCGTCTTTCCTTGTTCAGCAGCTACTGGAGTCGCGGTCTCCGCCTGAACTGCGGGTACCCACAGACTGAGAGACAGAACCGCAGCCATAAAAGCTCCTGTTAGGGAGGTGAACCTGAAACGGGTCTTTCGTTTGGATAAATGCATGCAAACACTCCTTTATGAAAATATTTACAAAATAGTTACCTACTCATGTATTACTGATTACTCGCACGATAGGTTTCACGATAATAGATTCCAATGTTGGCAATCCAGATCACAGAGAGCATCACAATTGGGAATGGAGCAAAGGTAAAGAGCATCGAATATAGAACCATAGAGACCATTCCAACACCAAG
This sequence comes from Paenibacillus sp. FSL H3-0457, assembly GCF_037981725.1. Lineage (NCBI taxonomy): Bacteria > Bacillati > Bacillota > Bacilli > Caryophanales > Paenibacillaceae > Paenibacillus > Paenibacillus sp. FSL H3-0457. The sequence goes on from NZ_CP150283.1 coordinate 1,594,908, forward strand.
AAGTACATTCATCATCTGAAAAGAACGATAGGCTGCGCGATAGACAATCCATTTCTCGCCTTCATCCAGCTTCTCAAAATGATCTTTCTTCATATTGCGCGAGTTCAGATCCAGAGTGCGTTCAGGATAATAACGGTTGTATCGCTTCACAGTCAGAGTTTGCACGACCACAACGATGATAATAGAGATACACGAAGCAACAAAATTCAAGAGGTTGAACAGTTCTGGAGAATTCGGCATGGTTCGGTTGGATGCATACAAGGACAAGGCAAGTGCTGCCCAGGTAAACGTAAGAATAACGCTGAATCCGCTGAGGATCATCGCTTTTCCGAGGGAGCGCTCTGCGGGAGAGATGAGTGAATCGGAATCTCCATAAGCATCATCTTCCATGGGAGGGACAGATGGCGTGCGGGAGAGACTGAAAATGTTCCACACCGTCATAACTACCACAAGAGCCGCCAGTATTGCGAATAAAAGATCATAGTCATAATACACGGACAGCGTCCAGTTCAAGTCAGAAGGGAGTTTACTCACTCCGCTAGCGCCGAGAAAACCAACTACAGCGCCACCGGCTGCATACAAGGGAAGACGCAACCGCTTTTTAATGGACGAGGATGATGAATTTTTCATTTTAATCTCCACCTTTCAGTTCAAAGATTTTTTCGACAGGTTCACGAAATACATGTGCTATTTTTAGTGCCAGAACGACCGACGGAGAGTAATCTCCACGCTCAATCAGGGCAATGGTTTGACGGGATGCACCAATGAGTTTGGCCAGTTCTGCTTGGGATAGCCGGTCTCTTGCTCGTAACTCCCGAACGTGATTGTGTAATTCTTCCACTTGCTCACCTCCATGAACCTAATGTACATGATATTTGACTAAATGTAAACTATAATATACAAAATGTTAAAGATAATTTACTTCTAAACGTTGATCATGGACATGAAAAAGAGAGCCTGCTGGGCTCCCTAGGATTTTTATTTTGTTGTCGGAAAAGTTGCCAGAAAAGTGAAATCAAGATGCATCTGCACACGGCAGATGTTGATTCTGTTCCTCTGCCTTCCGAAGTAACATTCGGAAAAAGATGAGCGCTCCAAGCCCCATCAGGATATACAGACCAGCCATCGCATAGGAGGGCAGAAAGGCTCCAATGGTTAACCCGAGACTGCCGAGGAGGGCAGCGGCGTTGTAACTCAACCCGTCAGCAGCCATATAGGCAGCACGGTCCGAATCTGGAATCATGCCCGCGAGCATGACCTGACGAACAGGGGCGTACATCAATTCTCCAATGGTTAGCAATATAGCGGATGAGATGAGTAACCAGGCCCAGTTGCTGAAAGCAAGTACGGTGAAACCTGCGGTATAGAGGAGCATACCAACAGTCATAATAGATCGGGACTGGAAGCGACCTATCCATCTGGAGAATGGAATGGCAACCAAAGCGACCATAACGGTGTTAATGACCATGATAAGGCTGAACATATGCAGACCTGAGATATCTGAGCCGAACAGTTGGGCGGTGAATTCATTTTTTAGACGAACAGCGATGTATTTATCCAATTGAAATTCCAGGGAGACTGCAAGTACAGTAGCCGTGAAAAATATCATGAAACGTTTGTCCTGAAAGACCGCCCAGTACGTTTTCAGTATGTTCCTCTGGATGGGAGCATCGCCATAACCTAATTCACGTTTATCCATTGTTTCACGAATCATAAAGATCAAAATAAACAGGGTGGCTAGGCTTTCAAGGCATACCAGACTGAACAATAGGAAACGAAATGATTCGAAAAATAGCCCGCCCATCAGTGCACCAAAAGTTACAGCAACGTTTGTTGTCCAATATTGCAATCCATATACATAATGACGTTCATGTTCACTGCTCACGTCGACAATCATGGCATTAGCAATCGGCACGGTGATCCCTGAACTGAGACTGCTGAGCAGAAACATGAGACAAGTGACAATGATCGAATCCATCCACGGCGAATTGGCGATGGCCAAGCAAAATAGAGCCACTACCTGCAGAGTTTGTGCAATCACCATCAATTTCTTCCGTCCAATCCGGTCAGACCAATATCCTGCCCACAATCCCACAATCATGGAAGCCACAATATTGACCGTCAGCAATAACCCCGCCAAACCTGCGCCAATCTGAATACTCAGATAGATCGCCATGAATGGAATGATGGACTTCTGGGTCAGATCGGTGAAAAAATCAGTAATGATACGTATCCTGATGTTCGGGTGCAAATCGGCGTATTTCATAAGTCGTTTTTCTTCCTTCCCACTGGTCATGTTGATGTTACTGAGTATAATGGAGGAAAACCTGAAGAAAAACTGTAGAAGCATCCGGATGGATTTCGTATTTTAGCAGAAGGTAGGGCATATATGGACGTATCAGAACATTACATTCAACTGCGATTAAACTTTCCACATGTGCATGATGAACAAGAATTATATACAACAGTAGGTGAACTTGCCGATCTATTATGTTGTACCATGCGCAATATGAACCTCATTATGAACAAATTCAAGGAGAATGGATGGGTCAGGTGGAACCCGCAGCGCGGAAGAGGCAAAAAATCGATGCTGGTATTTTGTGTCCCGTTGCTTGAAGTGGCGCGTGAACGATTTGACCATCTCCTGGATGGGAACAGGATGGAGGACGCCTATGAACTGGCCGCCACCTTACCAATTACGATGAGAGAACATCTGATGCAGCAAATGCAGCATCAATTTGGTCTGCGTTCGAATGGAGGGGACAGAGGACGAGTGGATACATTGCGGATTCCACGGAATATCCCTTTTAAGACATTGGATCCCACGCAGACGGCCATGTGGGGAGAAGTTTTTATTGTTGAGGAGGTTTTTGATCGTTTGGTTCGTTATAATGCTGAACACCAGGTCTGTGAACCGAGTCTGGCTGTGGCATGGGGGAGTCATTCAGAGGGGAGCGAATGGACTTTTTATCTTCACAAAGGTATACCATTTCATCATGGCAGAATAATGGATTCAGAGGACGTGAAGTTTACCTTTGATCGCATTATCTCTGACAAGAGTAACCCGTGCAGGCCTCTGTTTGGATCTATTGAGCGCATAGAGACGTTGGACGAATTGACTGTACGTTTTGTGTTAAACAAGCCTAACTTCATGTTCCCGGATCTGATGAGCAGTATGTCTGCATCGATCTTGCCGAGAGATGTGGAGATGAATCCGCTCCATCCGATTGGAACAGGACCTTATCGGTTGACACGTCATGATTCCAAGCTGCTTGTGTTGGAAGTATTCCCTTCCTACTTCCAAGGTCGAGCCTATATTGACCGCGTTGAAATATGGCAACTTCCCCATTCTGGGAGGGTGGAGTCCGTCATCAAGCATAATATATTTCCGGATGCGGAGCCTCGTGCCGTGCAGCATGAGATGCAGGGTGGCATGTATATGACGTTTAATATGCAAAAGGAAGGGCCGCAGCATGATGTGAATTTTCGCCGGGCTGTTCAACAGCTATTGAATGCGCAGGAGTTGTCGCAAGCGCTCGGAAGCACGAACACGCAGGCTGCTTATAGTCTGATTCGAGGACGAGTACAGCAACCTTTAAAGGTGGGTTCAGATCAAGGGGAGCCATGGAAACAGCAATCGGAACAAATAGAATGTTCGGTCACACCTGTATCTGACCTTTCCATGGAGACCTCACTGGCGCGGGCCTCAGCATTATTGCGTCATAGCTCTTATCAAGGGCAGAGTTTAAGCCTGTGGGTGGAAGAAGGCGAGAAGATGGAGGCAGATATGGTCTGGTTTGCAGAGAGAAGTAAACAGATTGGCCTACATATCAACATTATGCAGGGAGATCCGATCCATGCAGTCTATCAAGATGGGTTCGGGGATTGTGATCTGATCTATACAGGAGAAATCTTCAATGATCATGTCGTGCTGAGTCTCGTGACGATGTACACCTTCCAGAACACGTTATTCCTGATTGCGATGAATGATCACTGGAGACATGAACTGGAACAGGAATGTGGACAAGTGGTCATGATCCAGGAAGCTGCGGAGCGGTTGAATAGATTGATTCGGCTAGAAGATCGACTGATTCAGGAGGCATTGCTTCTGCCCACATACAGCTTCAAGGAAGAACACGCCCATCATGATTCACTGAGAGATTATCGTCTTGCGGGGTATGGTCTGCCTGATCTGCGCAGATTGTGGGTGAAGAGAAGCCCTGGGGCCGCTGAAGAGGATACGAGTTATCCGGTGTATATTCCGTTGTGGTAGGACTATGCAAGCGTAGTAATGCCGTATTAACTGACTTCACCGATTGCTTGTCAAACTAGTCCGCATATATCGAACAAGTCCCTCATAACATGTACTAATCAAGTAGGGGTTCTGCTGCAAGCACAATCCTGAAGTGAAAACATGTGCTAAAGGGGATGATGTCATGCGCCGAATATCATGGATGCTTGCCATGGTATTGGTCTTATCGGCCTTACTTGCCGCCTGCGGGAAGAAGGATGCGGCAGCTGTGGTCAAAGATCTGAACGAAGTCGTAGGAGAGATGGAAAGTTACCAGGGGGCAGGCGTGATGACGCTGCATACCGGAGATACGCCGCAGCAATACAAGGTCGAGGTATGGCATCAGAAGCCTTCCTATTATCGTATTGCGTTAACGAATGCAAAAAAGGATGTAACACAGATTGTACTGCGTAACGATGAAGGCGTGTTTGTTTTGACACCGAGCCAGAACAAAAGCTTCCGTTTTCAGAGCAATTGGCCAGATAATCAAGGACAGGTATATCTCTATGAAACATTGATTCGGAGCATTACGGGGGATACAACCCGTCAGTTTGCGGATGAGAAGGAGAGCTATGTTTTTGATGTAGCTGCCAATTATAATACACATGCACTCGTCAGACAGAAGATCTGGCTGAACAAAAGTGATTACGCACCGAAACAGGTTGAGGTATCCGACTCCAATGCCAATGTGGTCGTGGATGTGAAGTTTGATTCCTTCAAATTTGGTGCTGCATTTGAGAAAGACGCCTTTGACATGCAACGTAACATGACAGCAGCTACAAAAGAGGGCGGCCAAACAGGAACGGATTCTGGTGTAACTCCTGCGGAGCAAACAGGTGAGGGCGGTAAAGAACCTGCCAATCCTCAGACTGCGCCTGAACCTGATGGAGCCGTTACTGATGGACAGTCGGGTGTAGGTGGTGACACAGAGCAGCAAGGTACAGAAGGTGCTGCAACAGGTCAGGAAGGCGAAGAGCCGACACTTGCAGAACCGGAAGGGGCAGACAGCTTCGGCGTGATTCAGCCGACTTATGCGCCGGAAGGCGTGCAGCTCAAGGACGATCAGATTCTGGAAGAAGCGGGAGACTATTCGGTTATGCTTCGTTATGAAGGAACATATAATTACACGATATTCGAAGCCAGACCACAGGATCGAGCTGTATCACTTGCTCCATCCAGTGTAGTAGATCTTGGATTCACACTGGGGATGATCAGCGGAGATGCATTGAAGACTCTGACATGGATGACAGATGGCATAGAATATCGGATCACCAGTGCCGACCTGCCTCAGAACGAAATGGCACGCATTGCAACATCGATGCAGGAAGAGTCAGGCAAATGATTTTTGAACAAATGAACGAATAGTAGCATAAACATAAGGAATGCTAAGAAGCATCGGAGACCTGTTCTCCGGTGCTTTGCTTTGATGTAAGAAAGGTATTCATTTAGCGCTGTTTTTCTTACCCGATACACTCAATAAAGCAAAATGCGCTTCTACGCTGAGGGAACCGGGTAAATAATCGATATAAGCAGATTTTGCTTGGGTGAAAAGTGGGATTTTGCCCTGCTAATCTCGCTTATCGGTCTTCTTCTGTGTTCGCATTTGTTCTTCAAAAGGCGCACCTTACATCTGTTTTTGGATGCGAAACTTCGGTTCATTTGACAGTCACATGCTGGAGCATTACGATGGAGTCTGACGTGAGCCGGATTAAGATGATTAGAGAAGGTGACTTAACGTGCAAGGACAATATCGGCCGACCCAAGCGGAGATCAATTTGGATCATTTGTGTACTAACGTAGAAGCTTTCCGCGAGGCATTGCCTCAGGGCATGAAATTCCTCGCCTGTGTGAAGGCCAATGCCTATGGACATGGAGCGGTGGAGACGGCTAGGGAACTGGAACGAGTGGGTGTGGATTACTTAAGTGTGGCTTTTCTTGACGAAGCTCTGGAACTGCGACAACATGGGATTACGATTCCAATCCTGGTACTGGGATATACGCCGCCTGAAGGGATCGCTGTTGCATGGCAACATGATGTGACCGTCACACTGTTCAGCAGGGAAGTGCTTGACGCCATTCGACATCTGGATGCGAGCACATTCGCTAACCAACTGAAGGTTCATATTAAAATCGACAGCGGCATGGGCCGATTAGGTCTGTTGCCTGGCGATGAGGCATTGGCTTTCATTCAGGAAGTAGCTTCGCTCAATCAGGTGATGCTGGAAGGTATGTTTACCCATTTTGCCAGAGCAGATGAAGAAGACAAAACCTATACACTGGAGCAGTATAGACGGTTCCAAAGCGTGGTTCATGCGCTCAGGGATCAGGGATGTTCCATCCCGATTATACATACGGCGAACAGCGCCGCTGCCATTGATACACCGGAATTGTCCTATGACATGGTACGTGTGGGAATAAGCCTGTACGGACTCTATCCTTCGGCTGAGGTGAATCATCAGGTGGTGAAGCTGTCCCCGGTATTGACGCTGAAGACAAAATCGGTTCTGGTCAAAACACTGCCACCCCATTGGGGGATCAGTTACGGAACCCGTTATTTTACGCAAGGTTACGAACGAATAGCGACCCTGCCGATCGGATATGCAGACGGATTCTCCAGAATGCTGACAGGTAAAGCAGAAGTGCTTGTACGCGGACGCCGCGTCCCTGTCGTCGGTACAATCTGCATGGATCAGTGTATGGTGTCGTTACAATCTTTCGCGGAAGAGGCGGAAGAAATTCAAGTCGGCGAAGAGGTTGTCCTCATCGGTCATCAGTCTGGTGGCGTAATAACCGCAGACGAGGTGGCATCTCAGCTCGGTACGATTGCTTATGAAGTGATCTGCATGATGGCGCACCGCATTCCACGGGTCTATACCCGTGAGGGAGCAGTAGTCGCCAGAATCAATCCACTTTTGACATCCTGACAGGTAAACTGGACGTCATTCCCAATAAACTTTTTTTCAGAACAGAAGGAAAACTGTCGGAGCATCTCGAATTATGTATGACGGTAAGGATTTAATTCCTGAATTGAGATGTTTGGTCTGTACGAATATTGTTCCCCGTGTTTATAATGGAGTACAGCATACTTGATATACTCGGGGCATATATATTCCTTTGTATAAAAGTTCTGGAAAAACGTAATACTGGTTCACAATGGCGAAAGGTTTGTGGGGGTGGAAGAAAGGTGGCCAACTTGCAGAACACCAAGCGGATCATGATCAGTTTACCTGATTATCTTTTGCAGGAAGTGGATGGCATCGTAGCGCTGGAGAATTCCAACCGCAGCGAATTGATTAGGCAGGCTATGAAGCTGTATTTAACGGAGCGTAAGAAACGTTACATCCGTGAAACGATGCAGCGAGGGTACATGGAGATGGCAAAAATTAATCTGACCATGGCATCCGAAGCCTTTCATGCGGAGGAAGATGCGGACAGCACTCTGGACCGCTTAGTTAGCGGGGTGTAGACATTGATCGTAAAACGTGGTGACGTTTTTTTTGCGGATCTTTCTCCCGTTGTCGGTTCCGAGCAAGGTGGAGTCAGGCCGGTTCTGGTGATCCAGAATGATATCGGCAACCGGTTCAGTCCAACTTGTATTGTGGCGGCTATCACCGCCCAAATCCAGAAGGCAAAGCTGCCAACGCATGTTGAAATTGATGCGGCGGCACACGGCTTTGACCGGGACTCGGTTATTTTGCTCGAACAAATACGGACGATTGATAAACAGAGGCTGACTGACAAGATTACCCATCTGGACGAGGAGACCATGAAATTGGTCAACGAAGCCTTACAGATCAGCCTTGGTTTAATCGATTTTTAAGGCAGTAACCAGCGTCTTGTACGTTGCACTGCCGTCCGTTGGCAATGGATGTTCCCGTAAGGGAACACACTGAATTCAGATTGTAACCAAAAGAGCGTATGACATCCTTCGGGCTGTTATGCGCTCTTTTGATTAAAGCTTGATGAAAGCGTAGAACATTGGCGATCTTTTCGCTATAATGAAACCTGAGAAACCGTTTACCGAAAGACCTATATATAGAGGTGGAGGAGACATATGAGCATTTACATCAATCAAGAGAAACTTCAGTTTCATTTACAGACCCGTGAGGCCAGTTACGTATTTCAGGTACTGCCTTCAGGATATTTGGTGCATTTGTATTATGGCAAAAAATTACGCGACACCGATCTTAGCTGGTTGCATGTTCGTACAGAACGAGCATCTTTCAGTCCGAACCCGGTACCAGAGGACCGTACGATTTCATTTGATACATTGGCAGTGGAACTACCCGTGTATGGCACAAGTGATTTCCGTAATCCGGCTATCCAACTGGAACTTGAGAATGGCTCGACGGTTTCGGAGTTTACGTATACAGGTCATCGATTGATCAAAGGAAAGGTAGCGCTTACCGGACTGCCAGCAACGTATGTTGAATCCGATGAAGAAGCAGAGACGCTGGTTATTGAGTTGGAAGACCGCGTTGCAGGCATCAAAATCGAGCTTTCTTATACAGCCTTTACGGCATTTAATGCAATTACACGCTCCATGCGTATCGTTAATGAGAGCGCTACCTCAGTGAATGTGGCGCGTGCGCTCAGTTCTTCAGTTGATTTCCCGCATGCGGATTATGAATTGTTGCAATTGTCAGGTGCATGGACACGGGAACGTGATATCGTTCGCAGACCGCTTGCGTCAGGCCTGCAAGGGATTGAGAGTCGTCGCGGTTCAAGCAGTCACCAGCAGAATCCATTTATTGCGCTGATGACACCAGGCACGGATGAAGACCAAGGTGAAGTTTACGGATTCAGTCTCGTCTATAGCGGTAGCTTCACCGCACAGGCTGAAGTGGATCAGTTCCACACCACCCGTGTATCGCTCGGGATCAACCCGTTTGAGTTCAGCTGGAAGTTGGAGCCACAGGAAGCATTCCAGACACCTGAGACGGTTATGGTATATTCGGCTGCAGGTTTGGACGGCATGTCACAGTCCTACCACGAATTGTATCGGGAGCGTCTGGCACGCGGCAAATTCCGCAATGCGGAGCGTCCGGTGTTGGTCAATAACTGGGAAGCGACTTACTTTGGTTTCGATGCAGACAAGATTGAACAGATCGCTCGCGCTGGACAGAAGCTGGGTATTGAGCTGTTTGTCTTGGATGATGGCTGGTTTGGACACCGGGACAGTGACAACTCCTCGCTGGGCGACTGGATTGTAGATAAGAACAAATTGCCAAAGGGACTGGATGATCTGGCTAACCGCGTAACAGGTCTGGATATGCAGTTCGGATTGTGGTTTGAGCCTGAGATGATCTCACCAGACAGTGAGCTCTACCGAGCGCATCCAGACTGGTGTCTGCATGTGCCTGATCGTCGCCGGACAGAAGGGCGTCAACAACTGGTACTCGACTTCTCTCGTCAGGATGTACGTGATGAGATTGTGCGCATGTTAACAGACGTACTTGGTTCTGCACCAATCACTTATGTGAAATGGGACATGAACCGCAATATGACGGAAGTGGGTTCTGCATTGCTTCCGGCAGATAGACAGCGTGAGACAGCGCATCGTTACATGCTCGGACTGTATGATGTTATGGAACGAATCACTTCGGCGTTCCCTAACATTCTGTTCGAGAGCTGTTCAGGTGGTGGTGGCCGCTTCGATCCAGGTATGCTGTATTACATGCCACAGACGTGGACAAGTGATAACACGGATGCCATATCCCGCCTGCGGATTCAATACGGTACGAGTCTTGTGTACCCGGTAAGTTCGATGGGATCGCATATCTCAGCGGTACCGAATCATCAGGTCAACCGGATCACTTCTCTTGAGATTCGGGGACATGTTGCGATGTCGGGCAACTTCGGGTACGAGCTAGACCTGACAAAATTCACGGAGGAAGAGAACGACATCGTGAAAGCCCAGGTTGAGCTGTACAAGGAGATTCGTGGAACGGTTCAATATGGAACATTCCGCCGTTTGCTCAGTCCGTTTGAAGGCAATGAGACGGCGTGGATGTTTATTGCACCGGACGGAAGCGAAGCTGTTGTATTCTACTTCCGTGTGCTCTCTGAGCCCAATGCGCCACTTCAGCGCCTGAAGCTGAAAGGATTGGACCCTAATGCGGATTACCGTCTGAAAGGCGGATCGGAGACCTTTACCGGCGATGCCCTCATGTATGGCGGTATTTCGGTAGGCAGCACATCAGGAGACTATCTGAGCGAAATGTTCCGGTTCGAGCGCGTCTAGATTGCTATTTTATTTAAAGCTTTTAAAAAAAAGGAAGGACCGGGGAGCGTCGTGATGACGTTTTTCGGTCTTTTTTTGACGTAATGGGGAAGGCTGGAGGATGACATCATTCTGTCAGAACTTGTATGCTTGCGGATTGATGGAAATCTGGACGTGATTCTGTGATAATATAGGGTAGAGTGGAAGAAACAAATGGTTCAACTATACTGTAATTACAGCAGCAAAGCTGCCCTGAAATGATTGTAACGAACGATTCAGGAAGGAAAGAGGGATTTATTTTGTCTGAACAGGAAACGGTTCTGGAACCCAATGAAGAAACAATAAAGGCAGAACGCCATGAACGAATCATCAAACAGGTAGCCAAGGAACTGTCACTGTCCTTGAAGCAGGTCCGCACAACGTCGGAGCTTCTGGACGAAGGCAATACGATTCCATTTATCGCCCGCTACCGTAAAGAAATGACTGGAGAGCTGGATGAGAACCAGCTGCGATCGATTGAAGAACGCATTGTTTATCTGCGCAATCTTGAGGATCGCAAATTGGAAGTCATCCGTATTATAGAGGAACAGGGCAAACTGACCGGAGAACTGAAGCAATCCATTACGCAAGCTGTGAAGCTGCAGGAAGTGGAAGACTTGTATCGACCTTACCGTCAGAAGCGGAAAACGCGTGCCAGTGTGGCCAAGGAAAAAGGTCTTGAACCCCTTGCTGTATGGATCTGGGGTCAATCGAAACAAGGAGATGCACTCCAGGAAGCTGCGAAATATATCAATGCTGAACTGGGTGTAGAAGATGCGGAGTCGGCGCTTCAGGGAGCCAAAGATATTCTCGCAGAGAACATCGCAGACGATGCTGCCATTCGTGCCTGGATTCGTCGGTACACCTTGGATCACGGGATGCTGACTTCGGAAGCGAAGGATGCTCAAGAGGAGTCCGTGTACGAGAATTATTATGATTACCGCGAATTAGCCAAAAAGATGCCTCCACACCGTATTCTCGCGATTAATCGCGGTGAACGTGAGAGTATTCTGAAAGTCGGCTTGGACGTACAGGCAGAACCGGCCCATCGCCATATGGAAGGACAGATCATTCGTGGTGCTTCTGCCGTGCAGGATATCCTGCGTGATGTGATTGAAGATGCATACAAGCGGCTGATTGCGCCTTCCATTGAGCGTGAAGTTCGTGGAGAACTTACGGAAAAAGGTGAAAATCAGGCCATATCGGTATTCTCGGCCAATCTGCGTAATCTGTTGCTTCAACCGCCGATTCATGGCAAACGTGTGCTGGGTGTCGATCCGGCCTATCGTACCGGTTGTAAACTGGCTGTAGTAGATGATACGGGCAAACTGCTGGAAGTGGCTGTGACCTACCCAACGCCACCACACAACAAGAAACGTGAAGCTGCCGAAGTATTCCATCGCATGATCAAGCAATATGATATCGGACTGATCGTCATTGGTAATGGTACCGGATCACGTGAGACGGAGCAGTTTGTTGCCGAGATCATTCAGGAGAACGGTGATGAAAGTCTTGTGTATCTGATTGTTAACGAAGCAGGCGCGAGTGTATATTCTGCATCCAAACTGGCCCAGGAAGAGTTCCCGGATCTGGATGTTGCGGAGCGCAGTGCAGCTTCCATTGCACGTCGTGTACAAGACCCGCTGGCGGAGTTGGTTAAGATTGATCCAAAAGCCATTGGCGTGGGTCAATATCAGCATGACGTCTCTCAGAAGATTCTCGAAGAAAGCCTGAAGGCTGTCGTGGAATCCGCAGTTAACCATGTGGGTGTGGATGTGAATACAGCATCACCTTCGTTGCTGTCATATGTTGCCGGAGTTAACGCTACGATTGCCAAAAACATCGTGAAGTACCGTGAAGAAAATGGCCGGTTTACGAACCGCCGTCAGCTTCAGAAGGTGCCACGTCTGGGTGCCAAAACCTATGAGCAGTGCGTAGGATTTATGCGTATTGGTGAGGGAGAGAACCCGCTGGACCGTACACCTATTCACCCTGAGTCTTACAAGGTAGTTGATCAGCTGTTCAAGGAGCTTCAGGTTGCACTGGACAAGCTGGGCAGCAAGGAACTGTCGGTATTACTGTCAGAGCAACAGCCAGAACAATTGGCTGTGAAACTGGACGTAGGTGTGCCTACATTGCGTGACATTCTGGACAGCTTGCAGCGTCCGGGGCGTGACCCGCGTGAAGAAATGCCGTTGCCAATCTTCCGTACAGATGTATTGAAAATTGAGGATCTGGTGGAAGGCATGGAGCTGCAAGGTACGGTTCGGAACGTTATTGATTTTGGTGCCTTTGTTGATATTGGGATCAAGAGTGATGGGCTTGTCCATATTTCACAGCTCAGCAACGGGTATGTTAAACATCCGATGGACGTTGTGTCTGTTGGGGATAATGTAACGGTCTGGGTTATGAGTGTGGATACCAAAAAAGGCCGTGTCGGCCTGACGATGAAGAAGCCTGCTTCTGCGCAACAGTCTTCTTAAATAGTAGGATTGGAGAACAGCCTTCCCTAACCAGGAAGGCTGTTTGTTGTCGACAGTAATAGTCCCGTTATCCGTTCTAATTCCTCTAGTAAGTACGGTGGGCAATATGTGCATTTTCTTAAAGTGCGTGTTCAAAGGGCCATCCTTCGTAATCCAATGCAGACTTTCATGAACAACCTCTTAAAGTTCGTTCTCCGCGCTGCGTGGTGTGCCATTTGCTGGTTTGTTACGATAAAAGAACCAGCATTCGTTCAGCAACTTGATTTGCCGGCTGTCCTTTTTGTGAAATGCACGCATCAGTTGATTGCAAAGCCATTGAGGCAAGGGTATCTCCTCCTCTTGCATAATTCATCTGTACGTTAGCATATGTGGCAATAGCCTGGACTGTGCGGGATAAGTGGAGGCCACCGGCAAATCAATCTTGTTCACTCAAAAAAAAGCACAAATCCCAATTCAGGGAAATGTGCTTTTCGTTCTCATCATTATAAAATGATAACTGTGGTGAATTAGAGAGCTTCCATCTCTTCTTCATACCATTGTTCCAATTGGGCCTGAAGAGCTCGGATTTCGGTAAGCAGAGAAATCAAGGGATAATGGCTTTCACGTAATACTGCAAAAGATTCTTCAAGCGCATTGATATAATCAAGGCCGCCGATGATAGTAAGATTTTCGTTTAGGAGATCGAGGCTGTCACATTCGGCGATCGCCCAAGGCAGGACAGGGACATCTGCTGCAGTGAGTTTATCAATTTCCTTGTGTAGGCGCAGGTTGAGCGCACTGAGTTGATAGGCGTAATCTGCGGGCATTTCCACGAACTGCAAGTGTTGTTCCTGCTGCAGGATGACATAGCGCATTGTAGGCATAACGAGTAATAATCTCCCCTCATACATTCTACTTGACAGTGTAGCCTACGAAACGGTTAAAATTCAAGTATTATACCGGAAAAACAAATGCTCCGAGGGGGTGCAAGGAGAGGATATCGATGGAAAATGAGGAATTGCAACAATGGATTGAACAGGTATCACTGGATCATTTCGGAGTGCCGTTCACCCATGAAGCGTTGTTTAACAGTCGCCTGACCACGACGGGTGGGCGTTATATGCTTAAAAGTCACCGGATTGAGATCAATCCGCATCAACTCGAAGCCTATGGGCGAGATGAGGTTGAGAAAATCATCAAGCATGAGCTGTGTCACTATCATCTGCATATTCGTGGGCGCGGCTATCAGCATCGTGACCCGGAATTCAAGGCTTTATTGCAGAAGGTAGGCGGCTCGCGTTACTGCCAATCGCTTCCTGACGGCAAAGGCAGAAAGCCGTTGCCATATCGTTATAAGCTGGTGTGCAAGAGCTGTGGTACGGAATATTTGCGCAAACGGAAAATAGATCCGAAGCGTTACCGTTGTGGTCGTTGTGCGGGAAAACTGGGGCTTCAGAATATCTGATGTGCGTTTCGTTCAATGTATTAAAGAAAGTGATGGAAGGGATGTTGACTTGGATTATTAATCATGGTAGATTAATCTTATTCAAGTTAATTTTCCCTGATAGCTCAGTTGGTAGAGCACTCGACTGTTAATCGAGTTGTCACAGGTTCGAGCCCTGTTCGGGGAGCCATTTCTTGGAGAGATACCCAAGTGGCTATAAGGGGACCCTCTGCTAAGGGGTTAGACTGCGTAAGCGGTGCGAGGGTTCGAATCCCTCTCTCTCCGTTCTGAATTAAACTTCTCTGCAAAGGGATGAGAACCCTAAAGGTTCGTCGGAGCATAAGCTTCGTTAGCAATCTTCGCAGTCTCAAACGAAGTGAGAGTACCCCTCTTTCTCCGTTCTGATTGCAATAAAAATCCTCTTCACATTAGACCGGTTAACGGTCAGTGTGAAGGGGATTTTTTGCGTTTACTGATCTTTGCTTATCCATGGTGTACGCTTCAGCCTAAAGTGAAATGCTCAACATCTCGTATAAACCTTTCTTGCCTGCTTCCGTTACTTCGACAGAGCGACTTCCTGTTTTTTGACGAATCCAGTCCAGTTCCGCTAACCGATGTCTGAGTTGTTCCCCAAGCATACCTGAGAGATGATGACGGCGTTCGCTCCAATCCAGACATTTGCGAGCGATGGCACGGCGTGATCCCGGCTTCATCTGAAGTTCAATTCCAAACGTAGTGAACCACTGCCTTCCTTCCTCTGTAACTTGATAATCCTTGCTGTGTGCCTCTTCGGGCTCTGCAAGATAACCCTTCTGTACTAAGGCTTCACAGAGCGAGATTCCCAATTTCCCGGCCAGATGACCATAACAGGTCCGTGCATGACTCAGTTGTTGAAGCTGATCGGATTGTTTGAGAGAGCGGATCTGTACAGGCGGGGCAATACTGGCCATGCTTTCAATCAGATTAGCAATTTCTTTGTTTGCAAGACGGTAGTATCGATGGCGTCCTTGTTGTTCAACTTCGAGTAATCCTCCCTCTACGAGTTTAGCTAGATGGCTGCTTGCCGTCTGGGGAGTGACACTTGCCATATGAGCAAGCTCTCCTGCGGGCAACGAACGGCCATCAAGTAAGGCTGACAGAAAAATAGCGCGGCTTGGATCAGCGATTAACGACGCAATAACAGTAATATTCGGATATACATTCATACTTCGATCATACCTGAACTATTACTGTATTACAATCGAGTTGTATCGTCCCATATGGGTCAGATTGAGCTTATAAAGCATTGGAATGGGAACAGGAGAGGTACAGGATGAAAAAGATAACGAAACAGGACTTTGCTACAGAGCAGTTGTCCGCGAGTCCAGAAGTGATTCAACATGAGACGATTAATCCCAGTATTTTATATTATGGTACGCCTGTAGTGCTGCTAAGCACATTAAATGAGGATGGATCAACTAACCTGTCACCATTATCCTCGTCTTGGGCACTGGGGGATTGTCTGGTTCTCGGTCTAGGTACACAGGGCAAAGCCTATGGAAATCTGAGTCGATACCCGGAGTGTGTAATTAATCTGCCGGATGCGACCATGTGGAGACAGGTTGAGGCATTAGGACGTTATACGGGAGTTACACCGGTTCCTGAGGAGAAAAGGAAGATGGGTTATGAATATTGTCATGATAAATTCACTGTAGCTGGACTGACATCTGAATGCTCGGTTCAGGTGGCTCCAGATAAAATAGGTGAATGTCCGCTCCAGATTGAAGCGGCTGTACAACACATACGTATTCCCGAACATACACCGTTCATGGCGATTGTTGAAGTGAAAGCGTTGAAGGTGCACGCACACACCAGACTAATATCTGGACCGGACAAGATTAATCCGGAGGAATGGCATCCGCTGATATATAATTTCAGACATTATTTCGGATTGGGCAAGAGACAAGGGGAAAATTTCCGGGCAGAGAATTGACCTGAGTAGAAGTTCTTTATTAGTCATGTAAAGATTGGGTAATAGTAAAGATAGACTCATGTAAGCATATACATAATGAAAGAGGTGATGTGCATGGAAGTGGAATATTTGATGCGTGTACTCATAGCTGGAATATGTGGTGTGCTAATCGGATATGAGCGCAAGAATCGAATGAAAGAAGCGGGAATCCGTACTCATTTTGTGGTCGCCGTTGGTGCTGCCCTGATGATGATTGTATCGAAATACGGATTCCAGGATCAGGCTGGCTGGGACAATCTGTCCCTGGACCCTTCAAGGATCGCTGCACAAGTTGTTAGCGGTGTGGGGTTCATTGGAGCGGGCATGATCTTCACACAGCGGCACACGGTCAGGGGATTGACCACAGCGGCTGGCATATGGGCTACGGCAGGCATGGGACTTGCTGTGGGTTCAGGTCTGTATTGGACGGGTGCGGGCGTGACACTGCTTATTGTCGTGGCACAGATGTTACTGCATAGACCTACACGCTGGCTGGTATCCGCTCGAACAGAGACGTTAACCATCCATCTGCAAAATGAGGGAGAGGCCCTGAAGACTGTTTTGGCACTGCTGGGACAGGAGAAGATCTCGGTCATCGGATTTAAGACTGAACAGCAAACAAGCACAGACTCCGTGGAAGAGACTGTGCTTGAGTTCACGTTGCAACTACCGGGTTCATACCGGGGCGAGCAACTGATTATTTTGTTACAGGACGTGCCTCACGTTCGATCTGCGGAGTTAAAATGAAGAGAACCTGCATGGATCAACAGGTGATCATGCAGGTTCAGTACTTAATTCAGTATGGGTCCAATTACTGACCTTCTCCGACAATCGTTTCTGGACGGGATACCGGTTTACCTTCAAGCAGGCACTCGATGGCATGGGCAACACCGTGTTCCACATTGGTCAGCGTTATGGCTTTGGCTAATGCCTGGATTTCGGGTTCGCCATTACCCATGGCGATGCCGAGTCCTGCCATTTTTAACATGGAGACATCGTTGAAGTTATCACCGATCGCTACTGTATCCTCCATGGAGATGTTCAGGTGAGCCGCCAGTTTGGTGAGGGCATTACCTTTGGATACGTCCGGGTGCTGCATTTCGAAGTTATGCTCAAAGGATACAACCATAGCGACATCAGATCGGGAAGCGAAGTATTCTCGTCCTGTCTTTACTTTGTCCGGATTCATGGAGAAGGCCATAATATTATAGATGTAGGCTTCTGCCGGAATTTCGAGATGGCTGTTTACGCGGTGGTAGTCTTTTTTGTCATAGTGTTTCTTGATGGAGCCAATCATGCGTGCAATGTCCTCACCAGGGTTTGAACCAAGAACACGTTCCATCTCGGCGAGCAAGGTCTCATGACTGCTACGCGGGGCATAGATGCCTTGTTGTGTTGAAGCCTCATAATAGACATCATGATCTTCCAGCCACTGCATGACGGAAGCTGCTGTGTCACGCTCGAGCGGAAGATGGAATAAACGTTCACCGTCTTCATCATGAATTGTCGCTCCGTTGGAGCCGATAATTGGGGTTTTAATTCCGCCTTCGCGGCTGATGGTCACAACATCGGAATAGACACGTCCTGTTGCAATGGTAACTTTCATACCGGATTGCTGGGCCTTTTGGATGGCTGCGGCATTCTCCGGGCTAATCTGGCTATCTATGTTCAACAAAGTTCCATCTAAATCTGTGGCAAATAATTTCATATATTTACAACTCCTTATCATCTGTTGGTTCAGGAATGAGAATCTCAACCTGTTGTTCAGCTAGAAAAACAAGCCATTCTTTGGTTGGCCATTGATCCGTAATCAATACATCCACCAACGACCAGTCGGCAAAACGATAACCATAACGTCTATCAAACTTGGATTGATCTGCAAGAACAACAACTTTCTTGGCAGCTTTCATCATTTGGTGTTTAATTTTCCCTTCCTCTTCGGAAGCACTGAAGCCCTCCATGGTGATACCGCCAATTCCGATAAAGGCTTTATCTACATAATAGTGGGAGAGGGTCTCGATAACAGAGGTACCGTAGACATAACGTTGTTCCTTATCTACTTTGCCTCCGAGCAAACGAATCTGGACAGCAGTGTGATTGGAGAGAAGATCAGCGGAATGAATCGAATTAGTAATGACGGTACAGGATTTGCCGTTTAAGTTCTCGGCACAGGCCTGCACAGTCGTGGAAGAGTCCAGAATAATGATCTCGCCTTGTCTTACAATGGCCGCAGCGAGTTTGCCGATGGCCCTCTTTTCCTCAGATACATCGAGTAAACGGTCTTTGTAGGATCTGAATTCTTGCGGAGGAGGGGGGAGAATCGCACCGCCACGTGTTCGGATAATGGCATCCTGTTCCTCAAGCTTAATCAGATCCCTGCGTGCAGTATCCCGTGATACATCAAACAAGGCGACAATATCATCGGCTGAGATGCGATTGTGTTTGCGTAGATGTTCAACAATGAGCTGCATTCGTTCTTCTTGAAACAAACATGTCACCTCCGAGTGTATGGATGACCGTACTTATACTGATACTTTAATTATAAGTATTCTTAATGTGATTTGCAATATTATAAGTGAACGTAAGTTTTTATAAGTGTTTTGATGAATGATTTACATTGTTCCTGCACGGGGATGACATTGGCATGAACGGGAGGTGGCTAATAAAGGGGCTCGGAAGAACAGTATGTAATGGGCAAAAAGGCTTGAAAAATAAATTTTAAAAAAAGTATTGCAAGTTCAAATTGTCCTGTGGTATACTCATTCTTGTCGCCAAGAAAGACAACTTGTTATTAAGGCCCGTTGGTCAAGGGGTTAAGACACCTCCCTTTCACGGAGGTAACAGGGGTTCGAATCCCCTACGGGTCATATCTTCACCACCTCATGAGATCTACATTTTCGATGAGTAATCCTCAAAGTCATTGCTCTTATAGACAAGAATGAAGCATGGCACATCCGGTGAAGTTTACAGCAAGAGCCATTAGCTCAGTTGGTAGAGCACCTGACTTTTAATCAGGGTGTCGAAGGTTCGAGCCCTTCATGGCTCACCATTTTTACAATTGTATATGCGGTCGTGGTGGAATGGCAGACACGCTATCTTGAGGGGGTAGTGGGTGTATACCCGTGGAGGTTCGAGTCCTCTCGACCGCATACATATTTAATGGACAAAAAATCATAATTATTCTGGTATTATCTCCTTTAAGTAGACACTTAAAAAAACTTCATGTTATCATGGGGTTTAAGTGACACTTGGAGGAGATATTTTTATAGCGAAAAAACAGACGGATACCGAAAAATTCTTGTTAAATGCAGTAGAGCATATGTCGAAGGTTCTTCAAGTTATTTGGAAATTTGGATTGTCAACGTTAAATCAGACAACTTTTTTAAGGGCTGCTTGACGATACTGAACAGGTGTCATGTACCCCAGTGATCCGTGAATGCGATGCTTGTTAAACCAGTTGACATAGTCGTATAATTCCAATTCCAAATGATGAAGGCTTTGGAAATCCATCTGGTAGATAAACTCCGTTTTCATGACCCCATAGGTGGCTTCAGCCACGGCGTTATCGTAGGGACATCCTTTCTTGCTGAGTGACCGGTCAATACCAAAGGTTTTGAGAAGCTGGTCCATCGTTTGGTTGTTAAACTCGCTGCCGCGATCCGTATGAAACTACTGGATCTGGCTGAGATCGTCCTCTACCGTTGCGAAGGCACGGGAAGTCAGAGCAGCATCTTTCGCCGGACCTGCGCAATGGCCTATAAACTCTCGATTGATCAAATCAATGAGAATACAAATGTAATGCCACCTTTGCCCTACCTTCACATAAGTCAGATCGCTGACAACGAATCGTTTGGTTTCCTTCTGTTCAAACTCACGATCCAATACATTTGCCGTCGTTACCTCATTATAAGCCGTTTTGTGGGGCTTAAACTGGGCAATGGTATACGTGGAAACGAGGCCCTGTTCTCGCATTCGGCCTATACGGCGTCTGGAGACGATGGCTCCTCGTTCTTGAAGTGCTACTTTCAGCTTTTGCGTACCGTAGGTCTTTCGATTCTTGTGGAAGATCTCCACAATGGCTTTGGTACATTCACCTTCTTTGGGCTGTTCCTTTTTCATAGTAGAACGTGCTTTTCGCGATTTCGAGGACGTCACACATTGCTGTTACCGAGTATTTATCACTGTTATTCTGGATGATAGCTACGTTCGTCCCATGATCAGCGCGGCTTGCTTTAAATATCATTCTCCATCCGTAGACGTTGGAGTTCTTTACGCATAGCGATTAATTCGTTTTCTTCAGGCGAATGATTGTCCTTTTCTTTGAAGGAACCGATTGCCTTCGATTGCTTGATCCAGCGATCTAAAGCCGAAGCGGTGAGGTCGTATTCCTCCACAAGGGCTGCCCCGGACTTCCCATTTTCATAGGCTGCACCATCTGTTTTTATACCCAGTTGTAAACGTTCGTCGTTGTTGTTTGGACATGGTAGAGATCCGCTCCTTCATATAATAGATCTATTTTACATGCCCTTATTTTTATTGTCCAACTAAGTGTAGCCGATCCAATTGTTCACAACTGAAGGTGTGGGTGAAAAAGTGAAAAAACAGGGAAGCGTTCGATGAGGAAAAGTAACGAAACTAATCCAATGAAGGGACGTCCTCGTACAACCTTTGGTAGCGTGGAGGAAGAGCGACACTATCTTCAAGCACAGGTGGATTATTTGAAAAAGCGGTATCTAAATCTAGTAAAGGAGGAGCGCTGAGCCAACGCGAGAAACTACGACATCATAGATGAACTTCACTATCTACATGGCATCACACGCTTAGTAACCATTGCAGGAATACCCCGAGCGATTTACTACAAATGGCGAGTTACACAGCCACAGCGAGACACAAGACCATGATCGTGAGATTAAAGAACACATGATGGCCATTCATTGGTTATCCTCGCATGACAACAGCGTTTTGGGAGGCGGGGCTGAACGTCAATCACAAGAAAATATGGCGAATCATTCAGAAGCTACCGATCCAATCGGTGATTCGCAGGAAGCGGAAAAATTCTTGTCATCTATCCGAATCGCCTGAAGCGCAAATTTCAAGCCACAGCCCCCCCAGCAAAAAAATCGTGACGGATAGTACCTATATTTCGGATGGAACCACATTGGTTTACCTGTTCGTGATTAAGGCCTGTTCAACAACGAGATTGTAGCTGGGCAGTTGTCCAAACGAAACGATGTTCAGCTCGTTTTGGATACGGTGGAGCAGTAGACACGAAAAAGAGACATATCGGAAGCCATGCTCCATTCGGATAAAGGCTTCCAATACACGTCTCAGGTGTACAACTCATTATTAGAAGCATTCGGCGTCAAGGGGAGCTACTCTCGCAAAGCAACCTGTCTGGATAACGCATGCGTCGGATCCTTCTTTTTCCATCTCAAGACCGAGAAGCTGTACTTTAAACAGCGTAATTTAGAAGAGGAGATTCGACAAACGGTGGAAAATTACAATTATAAACTACCAACGCTTTCAAGCCAAACTCAAACAAACGCCCACCGATTGAATATCGATGTGCGCGGGCAGCATAGCTTTTTTATCAGTCTACTTGACAGGGGTATAACCAGGTTAAAAAACTTACCCCGCAGTGAGTTAGACGAGCAGATATTCTGAAACCTATTGGGAAAATAAAGACCTTACCTTTTAGAAATCCTAAATATTGGACAAAGACTCATACAACATGTATCAAACAGGTTTTAGAATCTGTTTGTGAAGCTAGATTCCACAAACACAGTTATGATTTTATTGAAGCGGTTATGGACAATGGGGTTCGTGACAAGAACCTGTTGTAAGTATCATCGAAGATGTTGAAAGCTGAGATTGAAGGTATTGGTGTACCTTCAAAAGGCAAGGGAGAATTCTATCCCCTCTCCTGTCAAACTTGTTTCTAAACGAAACCGACTGGTGGATAAGTGACCAGTGAAAGTTCTTTAATAGCAGACATAAGTACGCAACAAGCAACGGTGGAGAGTCACACAAATTTAATTCATTGCTTAAAAGTAATCTAAAGCAATTGTATCTAATTAGATACGGGATGACTTCAAAATCATGTGTGAAAGTAGAGAAGATGAAAGGATTCCAAATATAATGTGGCCATTATTTGATGCACAAAATCACTATGATGTGGAAACACATTTCAACCTTGATGCTAATTGGTTAGTCTGGACGTTGAATAAGTTACTTCATAATCAACTAAAGAAAGTGAGTAAAAATTGAGAATCGCCTACGGAAACGTATAAGCGTTTATTTAAGAATAATTATAAGAAACGGTACGTTACTGAGGGTATACTGTTTCCTCTCGGGGATGCCAGACACAAATGGGCAAGAATATTTTCACCGTTAATTAATAGTTATATTACTGAGGGTAGGGCACTTATTCATAAAATCTGAGTGATAGTTACAATCATAATATTTACGCAACTTAATGAGTAATCCGTTATTGAACTAAAACGTGGAATTGAATGACAATAGGATATCCCTATACGTCAGTCAATATGGTAAATGTGGGGTCCACTGAACAGAAGTGAAGATAAGTGGTATAGAAGTTCATCACCAAACACCACGGAGTAAGGGTGGTGTTTGGTGATGAATATACCTAATCACGATTAGTTCCCGAGCACATAAATTAATTGTTGAGTTGTTTTATTTGGTTCTCACTCATTTTTCGCAGCTATAAATTAGACTGAATACCTTGCGACTGTAATGACTAAACATGTTATTCCCTTGACTTGAAAAAAAACTTTTTCGTTTGGTATCATGGAAGTGTCTAGCAACCATGTAAACAAAAAAGGTGTAAACCTATGGTAAGGATTTTGTGGCTACTTGTCGAAGTAATATAGACAATAACTTCAGATAGGCAGGGGAATTTAATGGACTTTAAAGCATCCTTTCAAGAGATCGAAACTGCGATGAAGCAAGCAAAGAAACGTCGGATGTACAAACGGTACCAGACACTGTATTTGTTTCTGCAAGGAACCGAAATTTATCAAATTGCTCATATGATAAATCGAAGTGCGAAAACCGTAAAAGGTTACATTGTGGCGTATCAAAGCGGAGGGCTTTCGGGTCTCCAAATGAATCATTCACCAGGTGCACCTGTTCGATTAACTTCAGAACAACAAGAACAGTTGAAACAAACGATCGATTGAGCGGGAATTTGGCGTGACGTATTCGCTTCGTGGTATCTCCAAAATGATGCATCGCCAGGGACTAAGTTACACCAAACCAACGTATACCTTGGCAGCGACGAACGAAGAAAAACAACGAATCTTTACAGAATCCACGTTTCCCGACTTAAAAAAAGAGTGATAAAGGACGAAATTCAACATGTCCTTTTTGAAGATGAATCCATGATTCGCGACTACCAAGCGATTCAGAAAACGTGGTTTCTCCGCGGAAAGCAACGGATGATTCCAACCACAGGTAAACATCGCGGAGTCAAACTGCTGGCAACTGTGGACTATGTAACAGGCAAGATTGTGTGGCAGGAAGATGAGCAGTATACCGCAGAAACATTTCTATGTTTCTTGAAAAAGGTTGTAAATGAATACCCCACAGGCAAAATTGTGATGATATTGGACAATGCCCGAATCCACCGTGCCAAGCTGCTGATCCCGTTCCTCACGGAGATGGAAAACCGGCTTGAACTCGTTTTTTTGCCTCCTTATAGCCCTCAACTGAATGCAGTTGAGGGTTATGGAAATGGCTTAAATCTGATGTGTGATTAACAACGTCTTCTACCACACGGTTACTGAAATTCGAATCAACGTACAGCAATTCATGGACGAGATTATGAAACTGCCTATGACGATCATTGACCGGCTCTGTGTTAGGTTCTAGTCATTCGTTTCTTTAATTCAACTTAAATAAGTTTCGCTCTTAACTTTTCTCATAATATAAAAATGTAATCTACTTCATCAGGCTGGCATTTGCAAGTCTTTTGGCCTTTCTGTGCTTGTTGTCTTTCAATTACTTTTCTCGCTTGTGTTTAAGGGGAAGAATTGATTTCGACTGCTGGAGCAGTCGCGGCGCTTTATTGCGAGCTTTTCTTCATTCGCTCAGTTTAACAGTGGTCCTGCAGTTTTCCGCACTTACGTCAACCAAGCGTGTAAAGTGTACATTTTGGACGAATCCACTCCTTAGCGCAATCACAGTAAGAGGAGTGCGGGTTCAATTTCAGAATGAGTAGAAGGTTCCGCAGGATTTATCACCTAATTCCATGTAAGGGATTATCCGAGATATGGAATTAGATGATAAATTGTCTTACATAAGAGCTCATTACATAAGGGGGATGCATCTTGAATCATGAAATTGTGTAGGTCTTAGCAAATTTCAACATGTAAATTAACTATCTTCATGAATATATTTTTTATATTTTTCATAATCGCTGAATGTACATTCCATGGTTAATGTAGTACCTTCATTTTCATAACTTGTTGAAAGAATATTAGCATATTCATTAAAGTAATGGACTAAATTACCTTCTGTATATGGGATTCTCATAGTACATGTCTTATAGTCCTGAAATAAGTAGTTGCGAATAAGGTCAATGATCATATCAATGCCAATTCCATGTTTTGCGGATATAAAAACATGATTATCTTCTGATTTAGGGATATTTATGTCCATTAAATCAGACTTATTAAATACAAGAATAATAGGGATATTGTCAATTCCAATTTCTCTTAGAGTAGAGTTAGTTGTTTCAATAAATTCAATATAGTTTGAGTGGGAGTAGTCTACTACATGAATCAATAGGTCAGATGCTGCGGATTCTTCCAATGTCGATCTGAATGCTTCCACTAAATGATGTGGTAAATTTCTCACAAAACCTACGGTATCAGTGATAAAAAAGTTTTTGTTGTCAGGCATTTGAATATGTCGTACCGATGTTTCAAGAGTAGTAAAGAGCATGTCTTTTTCAGTTACTTTTTTATTTGATGCTTGATTATATGAATCAACTAATGTGTTCAATATGGTTGACTTACCAGCATTGGTATATCCAATTAATGAAATTATAGGCACCTTATTTTTTTTTCTTTTACTTCGTTGAGTTCTTCGTTGTGTCACTATTATATCTAACTCTTTTTTTAATAAGCTGATTTTATTTTCAATTTTCCGACGATCTAATTCTAATTTAGATTCCCCTGTGCCTTTATTTCTTGCTCCAGATCCACCTCTCTGACGATCCATAGATTCCCCTGATCCAATTAATCGGGGGAGCATGTACTGAAGATGGGCTATCTCGACCTGAAGCTTGGCCTCTTTTGTCTTCGCGCGTTGTGCAAAAATTTCCAATATTAATTTAGTACGATCAATTACTTTGCAATTCAGAACTAATTCTAAGTTGCGTACTTGTGTAGAGGAGAGTTCGTCATTAAAAATAACTAGATTAGCGCCGAATTTTTCGATTTTCGAGAGAATATCAGGTATTTTACCCTTACCTATATAGTGTGATGGGGTAACACATCTTAAATTCTGCACAACTTCAGCTACAACATCCAAATCACAAGCAATAATTAAGTTGCTCAGCTCTTCCATTGTATCATTGTAATCAGGTTGATTATTTACATTGACTCCTATAGCAATTGCTTTTTTTTTGAGATCCATTTACTGTATACCACCATTCTGAATTTCAGTTAAGGTTCTAATATATGGATTAAACTTAAAATTTTTATACTCAAATAAGAAACGGTCAATCATTTCAAGTGGAGATTGATTTAGCTGTTTCATAAAGAAATATGTGATCGAATGACCTAGAACTTCAGAAAGAAGACTTATTCACGACATTTTGCTTGCTCTGGGCAACTAACCGCCGTACTGGACAACTCCCATACTTATCAAGCTGAGGAAATCAGATCGTTTCTGAAGCAGCATCCAAGGCTCCGTTTAGTCTACCTACCCAATTATGGCCCTGAACTGAACCCCACCGAAGGGCTGTAAAAATGGCTCATGCATGTAGGGTATCGGTCAAAATAGTTGGAACGCCGAAACGTCGAGCACTTCCTCTTCTCGGTGAGTAATATATCTTATTTCATAATCCAGAGCCGCAAACAGCTTCGCTCCTTGATGTTTCCATAGGTGGAATCTTAAGCTGGCTAGTCGTTGCTGAGAAACACTTGCCCGTTGTCGGTTTGAGTCCAGGTACACCTGAAAGTTAGAACTGGGAATATGGCAAAACGTATACGCTTAAAAAGGCATATCCAAAGTGTTTATCCATTAGGCATTTGCTATTCAAAAGCAATCTATACTCTGGATCTGGCTAATACGGAAGATCAGGAAGAGTTCATTAATTGACGCTACCAGAGCACAAAGGTCAGTTAGATCAAGGTGAAAGACCATTTTCTTTTTTTAGATAAGTTCAGTTATCTGAGCATAATTGGTTTGCAATATATTTGGTTTTACCAGGATCAAAGTGGCTCCCCTTGTGAGGGCGGTTAGTTTTTTTGGGACGGGGATTGGATTAGTATCCAATCCCTGTAGCCCGTGCCAGCGATAGTCATTCCAATAGCCGCTGATTGCCAGAACAGATCGGCTCCAGATATCTGGAATCTCAGTCAGTTGATGCCCTTCCCAGTGGCAACCTTACAGCCAGATACTGCTCATACATTCGGTACTCGTTGTGGCATTCATAGCTGTATTAAGTCCCTTTCTCATCCTCATTAAAATCTCCTCTTTTCGGGTCTTTACAACTTATTTAACTGTTGTAAGAAGATGTTAATTTCGAGAGAGTTTAGTCTAATCTAAATAGCTAAAAGTTCCTAAGATTTGAAAACGATTCTAATCATACACTTTCATGAGGTTTTATAGTGCCATTGAGGATTTTATTATTTCTATCCCAAATAAATTATTCTTCAATCTAAATAAAACATCCGTTAGCTTTTTCTAAATTTCCTTTAATGATAATTTATTAGTTATTTGTTCAGTAATAACATTAATGTTTGAGAAATTTTCGAAAATTAGTTCTTCATCATCAAATTCAATTTCATAAGTTTCCTCTAGCTGAACAATTAAATTTATTGCCTTTAAAGAATCTAACCCAATAGAGTCTAAATCTTCATCATTAAGAATTTCCAGATTATGATTTAAGATTTCTTGGATTAATCTAATGACAGTTTTATGTATTTCATTTTGGTTTTGAGTAGATTGTTTCATATACAGTCCTCCAATTTTTAAAGTAACTATTGTTCACGAGTAATGAGAATTCCAACATCCATTAAGTATTGAGTCTCCATAAAATTCAAAGAAATTTTAGCCCTACTTTTACGTATTTCAATTTTCTTAATTGAGCAGGATAGCTCCCTTAAGGGGCCAGATTCTATCACTAATTTTTCTCCATCAAAAAAAGCTTTTGAGAATTCCACTATATCATTATCATCTATTAATTTTAGAATTAGGTTAACCTCTTCCGATGGAAGCGCTTTAAAATAGTTGGCTTCTCCTTCTATCAAGGTATTATGATCAGATGTAGTTCTATCTTTTTTATTATTATAAGTCAGTAAACTAATTACATTTGGTATTTTGATAATCTCATAATACGTACAAAAATCCATTTTAACATTAATTAGTAAATATCCAGGGAACATTGTTTTTAAAACAATTTTTGTGTTTTTTTCTTTTTTTTCAGGGATTCTCCGCTTTGGCAATAGGCATCTGATCATCGTAGGACCGAGTTTTTGTTCTAAAAGCGATTTTGTTTCATCTTCATATCCGGTTTTTACGTATAAAGCGTACCAATGAGAATTTGATATTTGTATTCATCCTTTCAATGAAGTTTAATGATACAAGTAATCATATACTATAAATCCAATATAGGGAATTATAATAGAGATGAAAATGATATCTGTTTTTTTGGTTCTATCTAATTATTTAGATTTTATTGTAACATAAGATAATATATATTATAGTTACAATAAAAATCTAGGCAGAGATGTTGTTACGGCACACTTTGTTGAAGTTTGGTTATAAAAGTTTTCTGAGTAGTATACTTTATTGATAAAAATCTAGTATATGAAAGGGCGAAGCTGTGTGAAATAAAAAATTACGCGAAAACGACTATCTATTGTAGAGAGTCGTTTTTTGTTGTGATGAAATTAGGATTAAATGTAAATAACCTCTTATGACATATTTATAAGACAGTATAAATTGAAAGTTTAATGCTAAAATCTTAAAAAAAAATTGGTGGGAAAAGCCCTCTTTCTTCACTTGAATTGAAAGGAGAAAAAATGAAAATGCATTATACAGCCGAAAAGAAGCAATTGTATTCATTAAGCCATGCACAGAAGAGAATATGGTATATTGAAAAAATGTATCCTAAC
The DNA here is from genome assembly GCF_037981725.1 of Paenibacillus sp. FSL H3-0457. Lineage (NCBI taxonomy): Bacteria > Bacillati > Bacillota > Bacilli > Caryophanales > Paenibacillaceae > Paenibacillus > Paenibacillus sp. FSL H3-0457. The sequence continues at coordinate 1,623,725 of NZ_CP150283.1, forward strand.
ACCTCGATGCATAATATTGGTGGAATTATTAAGATAAAAGGGTACATTGATTTAGATGTATTAGAAACAACTATACATTCTTATATTGAGCATAATACAGCTATACAATACCAGATCACTGAAGTTAATGCCGAGCCCCAGCAATATTTAAATCAATATAGACCCGAGAAGTTAGAGAAGGTATACTTTGAAGAAATAGATAATTCTCAAGAGAAGTTTCTTCAGTGGACTAATGAATGGTTTCAAAAACCATTTATTATGAGTGAAACGCGGTTATTTGACTTTGCATTATTTCAGTTGGAAGATACGTATGGGTATATCTGCAAATTACATCACGTTATTGCCGATGGTTGGAGCATGAAATTGTTAACTGATTATATTGGAAATACTTACAATGATTTAAGCTCAAACAACGTTTTATCAACAAATGAAAATGAGCCAGTTACGTATATAAATTATTTAGAAAAAGAGCAAGATTACATTCAATCGAGGCGTTTTGAAAAAGATAAAAAATACTGGAATGACTTATTTTCTGACTTATCAGAAACTGTGTTGGAGGAGTCTTCTGAAAACACAACAGGGAAAAGAAATTCGTTTGTTTTAGATAAAACGCTATCAAAGAATATTAAGAATTTCATAAAATCACATAACCTAACATTAACCTCGTTATTTACTTCAGCATATTTAACTTATGTCCATAAGATTACACGAGAAAATGTTGCAACCGTTGGGATGCCAATATACAACCGTTCGGGTGTGAAACAGAAAAAGATTACGGGCATGTTTACTAGTACAATGCCATTTAGAGTTAATATTGACTCGTCTTACTCAGTAATGACTTTTTTGCAAACAGTTAATGAAAAATTAAAACAAGCTTACTATCATCAAAAGTATCCTTTTGACCTACTTGCTAGTGACTTACAACTTAATAAAAAAGGTTACGATAAAATTTTTAACACATGTATCAATTGTTATAATACGAAGTATACCAATAACTTTGGTTATGCAGTATATGAATATACAGAACTTTATAGTGGTCATCAATCTTATTCTTTACAAATCGTTGTAAAAGAGTGTTCCAATGAGGAAGAAATTGAAATGTATTTTGATTACAAAATCAAGGATTACTCATTAATTGAAATAAATAACATGTATAAACGAATGGTTCATATCATTGAAACAATGTTAGGACAAAGGAATCTAACAATAGAAGAAATTGAGTTGATTTCTAAAGAGGAAAAAGAAGATATACTTTTTTCTTATAACGATACATATATGAGTTTTCCAGAGGGACAAACAATACAGCAACTGTTTGAAACTCAAGTATTCAAATCTCCTGAAAAAGTGGCAATCATTGAGAACTCTAAATCTATTACTTATGAAGAGTTAAATGATCAAGCTAATCGAATGGCAAAACATTTAATAAAACATAGGATTGGTCGAGGTTCTGTAGTGGCAATCATGCTACCTAACTCGATAGAGTTAATTGTATCTATTCTTGCTGTATTGAAGTCTGGTGCTGCGTATCTACCTATTGATCCAGATTACCCAAGTGAACGAATTCAATATATTTTACAAGATAGTAAAACAGATCTTTTATTGACTGATTTATTTTTAAATAGTGAATTGAAGGGGATATCAAATGTAGTTTTTATCGAGGAAGAATTATTTATGAAAGGAGACCCTTCAAATTTATCACTAGAGTATATCCCGACTGACTTAGCTTATATTATATATACTTCTGGCTCTACAGGCCGTCCTAAAGGAGTAATGATTGAACAAAGAGGTTTGGTAAATTATATCTGTTGGGCAAAAAACGCTTATCAAGCACATGAGAATAAGGATGTATTTTCCTTATATTCTTCCATTGCATTTGATTTGACGATAACTTCAATTTATACACCTTTAATTAGTGGCAATACCATTGCAATATATAATAATATTGGAGAAGAATTTATACTACACAAAATCCTTCGAGATAATAAGTCGACAATTATTAAACTTACGCCAGCTCATCTTTCACTTTTGATAAATATTTCTGGCTTTGATTTTAGTGATTCTATTGTCAAAGTACTTATTGTAGGGGGAGAGAATTTCAAAACAAATTTGGCTAAAAAAGTTCACAAATGCTTTAATGGTAAGATTGATATCTATAATGAGTACGGTCCTACAGAAACGGTAGTAGGTTGTATGATTCATAAATATAACATTGAAAAAGATATTAAATCCTTTGTGTCTATAGGAAAACCTATTCAGAATATGAAGGTCTATTTACTTGATGATCAAAAAAAACTTGTCCCACCTGGAGCTATTGGTGAAATCTATGTTGCAGGCGCTGGAATTTCAAGAGGATATCTCCATCAAACTGAACTTACAAAAGAGCGCTTTCTTTTAAGTCCTTTCAATGAGGAAATGATGTATAAAACAGGGGATTTGGCAAAACACACATCAGATGTTGGGATGATTTACTTGGGACGGCAGGATAATCAAGTGAAAATTAAGGGACATCGTATTGAACTAGAAGAAATTGAAAACCATCTTATAAAGCATACTGGAATTATTGATGCAGTGGTTACAAGTTGGTCGGTAGACTCTGATTCTGCCCAACTTGTAGCATATCTCGTATGTAAGGAGAAGGTTAGTTCACATGAAGCACGTGAATTCCTTTTACAACAATTACCTAGTTATATGATACCATCTTACATTATTAACTTGGATAAAATCTCATTGTCTCCAAACGGTAAGGTAGATAGGAGCAAACTACCCGATCCTCTTTCTTTGGGAGAATACTCAGCAGAAGATGAACACTTAGATGGCGGAATTAAGGAATTATTAATTTCCGTTTTTTGTGATGTTCTAAAAGTGGATCATCTCGAAATAGATGACAATTTTTTTTATTTAGGTGGTGACTCGATAAAAGCAATTCTTATCGCTAGTCGATTACATGAGAATGGATACAATCTAAAAGTTAAAGACATATTAGCTTTTCCGACGATCAGAAGTCTAATTAAATTTATTGAACGGGATGTAAGAGAAACTAAGCTGGCTGCTGAAGGAACTATAAATCCATCCCCGATTATCTCATGGTTTTTTAAACAGAAATTTTTTAATCAAAACTATTTCAATCAATCTATCATATTGAAAATGAACCAAAATATTTCAATTAATGATATTAATGTGATTTTAAAAGATTTGATTCAATATCAAGACACTTTACGAATAAACTACAATATGGAGAAAGAAACTCTGTATTATAACAATGATCATCTTTTTAAAGAAGATGATGTGAAATTTTATGACCTATTTTTAGAAAATTCTGAAGAAAAGTATAAGAAACTCAAGGAAATTTGTACTTTAGCTAAATCAAACATGGATATTACGAAAGATCTATTGATAAAAATGATAGTTTTCAGTTTGGGAGAAGATGAACAATATCTATTTATGACTGCTCATCATTTAGTGATAGATAGTGTTTCATGGCGAATTATATTAGATCATATAACTCAGCGCCTTTCAAAGAAACAACATAATTTTTATAATAACATTGCAGGCTCATATCAAGCATGGACAGAGAAACAGCAAGAACAATCCAGTGACTATTCTACAGTGGAGATGCTGTATTGGAACGGAATTCAAGATAAAATTACTAATTCATTACCAACGGACTTTGATCATTCAGGCATAATTAGCATGGATAGTGAAATTAAGCTATATGGTGATTTGACGGTAGAAGAAACTAAGTTACTTTTATCACAAGCTAATGTTTCTTACAATACTCAAACAAATGAGCTTTTAGTGGCTGCTTTGATATTTGCGCTTTACAGAATAAATAACAGAGATAGAGGGCTAATTAGTATAGAACTAGAGGGGCATGGACGTGAAGTTTTAGAAGAATCACAATCGAAAGATTTGTTAAATATGGTAGGTTGGTTCACATCTATTTATCCTTTTGTTTATTTAATTGAGTCAGAAGATTTATCATTAAACATACTATCAATTAAAGAAAGTATTCGCAATATTCCTAATAAAGGGACAGGCTGGGGAAGACTGGGCTTTTTATATGAGCAGAAAGAGGTGAGTTCAAGACTCATTCGTTTTAATTATCATGGTGAGGTTGATACACTTATAAATAATTCAATCATGGAGCTTTCAAGCCTGGATACGGGGCCAGATACGGACATAAGAAATCATTTTACAAGTTTGATGGAAATTAATGCAATGATCTCTCAAGGGAAATTTAATTTTGTACTTTCTTTTTCTAGTAAACAATTCAAAGAAAGTACAGCAGAAGCTCTCAAAGTAGAATTTATATCATGCTTACGTGAAATTATTATAGACTGTACCAGCAGAGAAGAGGTCCAATTTTCAACCTCAGATTTTGAAATGCTAAATCTCAGTCAGTTTGAGTTAAATGAACTATTTAATAGTTAGTAAATACATCCATTCAAAGGAAGGTGTTTTTAATGGAAAACGGGTATTATCTTTCAACATATTTAGAAATAAGTGAGTTAGCGAATTTATATTCTTTTGCTGAACGGCATGATCACAATGTATCATTGTGGCGCTTGACAGATCATAAAGTTGAGCTTATTCATTATTGGGAATTAGAGCGAATAACAGGGAATAAGCACCATCGACATGCTTGTTTCAATGTAGACGAGGCTAAAAAATTTCTGAATGAACTATTAAGTACTTACGATTTATCATTAGAAGATATGGTGGAAATATGGGGCACACCTCAATTAGAAACGGTACATGACTACCATTCGATCGAAGATTTCCCTGATTTCACCTACCATTCGATTAGTCATTTGTTTTCTACAGTAATGTTTGATACAGAAATCTTTAATAATAAAACGGTTATTGGATTTTCCGTTGATTTAGGATCTGATTCTATTATTGATAAAAACGCTGCAGAAAAGATAGCTTTCACAGGTTGTGTTGTAAATAAAGGTGAAATAGAAGTTTTCCCTATTCATTCACCAGGGTTGTTATGGGGAGCTGCAAGAAGTGTATTTGGTCTTGAAGAAGGTACACTCATGGCACTTTGCTCCGCGAGTACAAGCCATGCCTTTTTTGAAAATGAGAATATAGAGAGCATAATTACTAAAAGTAGATTACAGAGCGTGGAATATATTAAAGAATTATATGACAGAGTAAAGTCTTTTACATCGAAGGAAATAAGGACTTTATTTAGTGGTTATGATCCTCGCTTCACAATAGAAGAAAATAATATCAGTATGGTAATGAAAAAAATTCAAAAACTGTCTAGTGAAATGATGGACTACAACATTGATAAGATTATAGAGCAATACGATATACAAACTTCCAATGCTTATTTAGCTATGTCAGGTGGGTTTTCCCTGAATTGCCCTACGAACAGTCACCTCATGTTAAAGTACAAGTTTAGAGGTTTTGTTGCACCTCCATGTGTAAGTGACACGGGCCAATCACTTGGAATAGCTTTATATGCATTTTTTAAAAAGAAAAGAAATTTCGATTTTAAAATGGAGCATGCCTATTATGGAGATCGTGATATAAATCTAAAAGATTTAATATTTAATGAAGAATATATCCAATTTATTAATCACGTTTCGGAATTTAATGCGGAGCAGGCTGCAAGAGATATTCAAGACTCACCTATAGCCTGGTTTGATGGTGCTTCAGAAGTTGGACCAAGAGCATTGGGTAATAGAAGCTTGTTATCAGATCCCAGAACACAACTAGCTAAAGATAGTTTAAATAAAATTAAAGATCGACAATGGTGGAGACCAGTTGCTCCAATCGTATTGCAAGAAGATATCGAGGAATGGTTTGATGATGCTCATCCATCACCGTTCATGCTTCATACTTTTAAAATAAAAGAAAGAGTGCTGGGCTTAATTCCTGGAGTAGCACATTTAGATGGTACTGCTAGGGTTCAGACGATTGATAAAAGCACCTCTCTACAGCAACTTTATAAATTAATTGAAGCCTATAAAGAGCAGACTGGGATTCCAATTATTTGTAATACATCTCTTAATGACAAAGGGGAACCTATCATTAATAAAATTGAAGAGGTTTTAAATTTCGCGCTTCGTAAAGGCATTAAAGTTGTATATGTCAATGGAACACGAATTGAGTTACATAATCACGACTTATATAGACAAGTAGAACCACAACCAAGACCATTCAATTTCAAATTGAATGATTCATCTATTCTTGAATGGAAAAAGAAATTAAATCCTTACGATGTTCCTTTAGAATCAATATATTACTTTGTAATGGTTGAGAATAGAGGAATTACTGAGGCACTAGATATAACAAATAAATTTGATGCGAGACAAGTATATATCAAAACACAAATATATAAAAATAAAGAGCAAATTACTTCTGCAGACGAAATTATTTGGAACTAATTGTTGAAAGGAAATTATGTTATGAAAAATGGATATTATTTATCTACCTATTTAGAAATTAACGAACTAGGAAATTTATATCATGTTTCAGATCGACATGATCAAAATATGTCATTATGGCGTGTTGTGAATCAGCAAATAGAACTGGTTCATTATTGGGAAATGGAAAGAGTTACTGGGAAGAAGCATCATCGACATGCATTCTTTGATGCAAATCAAGCAAAAGTTGTGATTAATAAGTTATTAAGCAACTACAATTTGTTAGTAGATGATATGATTGAGATTTGGGGAACGCCAGGAATTGAAACTACATCTGATTATCACTCTTTAGAGGAATATCCGGATTTTTCGTATCACGCCATGAGTCACTTGTTTTCAGCTATATTGTTAGATTCAGATAAATTTTATAACGATACAATCATCGGATTCTCTCTTGATTTTGGTTCGGATTCAGTGATAGATAATGATATAAAAAATAAAATACAATTTTTAGGTGGGGTGGTAAGGGAAGGGGGGTTTGAAGCCTTTCCAGTGTATTCACCAGGATTATTATGGGAAGCTGCAAGAAGAATATGTGGTTATGAAGAGGGGACATTAATGGCTCTAAGTTCTGCGAGTCAAAGTGTTGCCTATTTTGAGCAAGTAGATCTACAGAACATCCTTAATAAAGGTAGAATTGAAATTTTGGAATATGTTCGTTCTTTATATAATCAAGTAACAAGCTTTACTGAAGATGATAAAGACATATTATTCAATGGTTACGATTCAAGATTTACAATTAAAGAAAACCAAATTAGTATGGTAATGAAAAAAGTCCAAGAACTATCAATAATGATTATGGATTTTAATATTGATGATGTCCTCACAAAATATGATATTAATCCAACAGAAGCACATATTGCGATGTCTGGAGGATTTTCATTAAACTGTCCTACGAATAGCCACATAATGACTAAATATAAATTTAAAGATTATATTGCTCCGCCGTGTGTAAGCGATTCAGGACAATCCCTTGGTATCGCTCTTTATGCATTTTATAAAAAAATGGGCAATATTAATTATAAAATGACACATGCTTATTATGGAGACCAAGATCAAAGATTAACAGAAATATTACAGAATGAGGAATTCAAGTCTTTCATCGAAAAGGTAAGTGATTTTTCTGCAGAACAGGCCGTTATAGATATTCAAGATTCGCCTATAGTATGGTTTAATGGTGCTTCGGAAATTGGGCCAAGAGCTTTAGGTAATAGAAGTCTACTTTCAGATCCTAGAACTTTAAAGGCAAAAGATCAATTGAATCAAATAAAAGGGCGACAATGGTGGCGTCCAGTTGCTCCTATTGTGATGGAGGAAGAATTAGTAGAATGGTTTGAGAACGCCTATACATCACCTTTTATGCTTCATACTTTTAAGATAAATAAAAATAAAGAAACGGAAATACCAGGTGTTGCCCATCTTGACAGAAGTGCACGCGTTCAAACAATGAATCAAGGTACATCTAACGAGCAATTATATCAAGTTTTACAAAAATTTAAAGATAAAACTGACGTGCCTATAATATGTAATACATCTTTAAATGATAAAGGAGAACCCATTATTAATAAGATAGAAGAAGCTTTGAATTTTGCTTTAAGGAAAGAAATCAAAATTATTTATATTAATGGTAAGCGCATTCAATTGATAAATCATAAAGTATATAATCAAGTTATACCGCAGAAAAGATATATAAGTTTAGAGTTAGATCAGGCAGAACATAATAATTGGAAGGAAAAATTGAATCCATACGATGTTTCTTTTGAATCGATATTTGTAAATGTTTCATTAGGTTTGAATCTTGACCTTAAAAGCAAAGCTAATGCCAGATATTTAAATATTTTATCTAAAAAGTATTTTGTTAGAGAGCAGATTGAAAATATAAGTGAGGTTCTATAGAGTTAAAGAAAGGAGTAAGGGCATTGTCGGAGAAACAATATGCAATTAATAAAGCAAATGTAGAAGACATCATTCCTTTGACTCAAATGCAAGAAGGATTACTATTCCAATCACTGATTAATCCAGAAAAAAATCTTTATTATGAACAAGTAGGTTTTAAAATCTCTGGAATTATAAATGTGGAAATATTTAAAAAAGCATGGAATTTTGTTGTAGCTTCTAATGAAATGCTCCGTGCCATTTTTAGATGGGAAAATATTAGTATTCCAGTTCAAATCATTTTAAAAGAAGCTGAAATTGACATTAACACTTTTGAATTAGTTCACTTCTCCAAAGAAGAAGATATACAGCAAAAGATCGAAAAGATTGTAATAGAAGATAGAAAGAAAGGTATCAATTTTAATTATCATCCATTTCATATTACGTTGTGTGAGTATAAGAAAGATAAAGCATTGATGATAATTTCTAGTCATCATGTCCTGTATGATGGTTGGAGTAATAGCATACTGATTAGAGAATTTTTGGATATCTATGAGAAGTTTCTACAAGGTGAAAACGTAGAAGTACCCTTGAAAAAAAATAAATATAAAGAGTATATACGTTGGCTTTCTAATCGGGATAGATCGAGTGAAAAAAAATATTGGTCATACTACTTAAGAGATCTGAAAAAGATTGATTTACCATTTATTGAAAATAATCAAAAAATAGGTTTAACGGAAGAGAAGGCATATAGACAAACATTAAATACAGAATTATTTAGTAAAATAAATGAATTTACTAAAATGAACAATGTTACAAGTGCGACGGTTTTTTATTTAGCATGGAGCTTGTTGCTTGAATATAGTAATAGGCAGGGAGACATCGTTTTCGGTACAGTAGTATCTGGTCGTCCTCCTGAAATAAGTGAAATCGATAAAATAGTAGGATTATTTATAAATACAGTACCGTTAAGAGTGAAAATTAACTATAAGGATTCAGTTGATGTATTATTGACACAGCTCGAAAAAAACATAAGCGAAAGAGCTGAATATGAAAATACCTCAATACCTGAAATAAAAGATTTTATTAAATATAATAAATCTACAAATTTATTTGATTCTGTTGTAGTAGTTCAAAATTATCCCTTATTTGATAATAATTTATCAAGTTTATCAACTTGCCTAGAATTTATTTATGAAAAAACAAATTTCGATCTGACGATCCAAATAGAAAATTACGGGGAAACCTCTGTTAATTTTCTTTATAATAGTGAACTATTTAATGTATATCGTATTAAGCAAATAATGAATAAATATATAAAAACCTTAGAACTTCTTATTTCAAATGAGAGAATGAGTATAGAAGAATTGTTTTCTTGTATCAAAAATACTACGGAAGTAATAGAAGATAACTTAGAAGAAAAGTTAAATGTAATTATAAGTTCTACTTTTACTTCTGAGTTAATTGAACCATACATGAGTTGGTGGTTAAATCATTTTAACGAATCAGTTCAAATCTCTTTTACAAGTTACGATCAAGTGATACAAAATTTACTGGATTCTGAAAGTGAATTGTCTAAGAATAGAGATGTTAACTTATTATTTATTAGATTTGAGGATTGGATTCGTCATCACATACATGATGAATTTCAGTGTCGTGAGATCCTATATACTATGTTCCAGCAAGTTTTAGATATTATGCAAACAAAAGAACTGAAATCCACTTATTTTGTAGGGATTTTCCCCTTATCTATTAATACGAGTGATTCAATACAGAGAATTTTAAAAGAGATCTATAAAGAATGGGTAGACCAGTTATCGAAAATAGATGGTATTAATATCATAGATTATAGAGAGATTGAGCAAATTTATGATATTTCTGAGGTAGAGGATACCCTTCAGGACTCTATGGCGCATATTCCATATACAGAAGTTTTTTTTGCAGCAGCTGGGGCGTTGACATCGAGGAAATTAGTGGCATGGAGAAAACAAAAATTTAAGGTCATTGTTGTAGATTGCGACAATACTTTATGGAATGGAATCTGCGGAGAAGATGGGATACATGGTTTGAAGATTGATACATCCTATCAATACTTGCAATCTTTTTTATTACGAAAAAAAAATGAGGGTATGCTTTTAGCTATATGTAGTAAGAACAATGAAGAAGATGTCTGGGAAATATTTAATAGTCACCCTGAAATGATCTTGAGAAAAGAGGACTTTGTTTCAAGTAGAATTAATTGGGAGGCAAAATCCACAAATATTAAAGATATAAGTTTAGAATTGAATTTATCAACAGATAGCTTTATTTTTTTAGATGACAGCTTAACTGAGTGTTATGAAGTTATGCAAAACAGCCCAGAAGTTTTGACACTACAAATTCCAGAAGAATCTACACTAATACCTGAATTTTTGAAACATGTTTGGGCTTTTGATCAATTTAAAGTTACCAAGGAAGATCAACAAAGAACTGAGATGTATTTAGCGGAGAAGAAGAGAAAGAATGTTTTAACTTCTGTAAACTCAATGGATGTAGAAGGCTTTTTAAAACAACTTCAGTTAAAACTTAGTCTGAGGATAATGGATCCCAATGATTTATCTAGAGTATCTCAACTTACGTATAGGACAAATCAATTTAATTTAAATTCTATAAAGAGAACTGAGAATGATATTTCAATCCTTATAGCAGACCCATTTGTTAAATGCTGGATTATAGAAGTGGGAGATAAATTTGGGGAATATGGATTAACCGGAGCCATAATTGTTAGAGAAAACGAAGAGAAATTAGAGTTTATTTCTTTTATGTTAAGTTGCCGAGTTCTAGCCAAAGGAATCGAAGTTGCTACATTAAGCTGCTTAAAAGATTATTATGCAGAAAAAGGAATTACTGAATTCCAAGCTCAGTATGTAGTCACGAATAAAAACAAGCCTTTTTTAGATTTTTTAGAAAAAAACAACTGGAGAAAAATAAACACTACATCAGAATGGATTGATTATCAAATTAGTGTTGAACAAATTACTCTAATTGATTATGTGGACTGTTATATCAATGAGTCTTATGAAAAATATTACAATAATAAACTTGTAACGCATAATACGATTTTTGATCATTTGGGTATTGCAGTTCAAGATATTAATCAATCCATTAAGTTTTATAGTGAATTAGGTTATAACATTAGTAATGTTATTGAAGATCCTATCCAAAATGTGAAGTTAGCATTATGTCAAAGAGAAGATTTAGGAACTATTGAGTTAGTCGCTCCTATTGATAAGGAATCACCAATTATTAGTTTGCTAGAGATTAACGGTAACACTCCTTACCATATTTGTATTAAAGTTGAAGATATAAAACACTTTCAAGAAAATTTAAAGAATAATGATTTTGATTTTGAAGTAATAAGTGAAGCTAAGCCAGCAGTGATTTTTAATGGAAAAAAAGTGGCATTTATCTCTATTTATGAGGTGGGTGTTATTGAGCTCCTCGAAGATCCTGTTAGTATTCATACGCAAAAAATATTACATCCAAACAAAAAAGACATAATAAATTATTTGGTGAATGATCTAGATATTTCTTCAAGATTTTTTGAACTTATCGGATATACTCGTGAAGTTAGTCATGATAAAGGACAAAATGTTATTTCGTTGAATCGAATAGATACAGGCAGAATAGAACTTAGTTCACCAATGAATAACCATTCACATGATTATAAAGCTCTAATCAAACGCGGGCCACATCCATATAAGTTATTAATAGAAACGGATAAGAGAATTGAGTCAGGAGAAAACCACTACAAAGATGAATATCTTAATAATAAACATGATTACTTAATTCACTATTTAAATGAAGATAAAGAGCTGAATAGGAAAAAAAATAATTTTACAATTAATGTTATAAACAAAGAAAATCTTGTTCACAAAAATTATTTGACACCATTAATGAATTATTCAGAAGAACAGTTGTTACAATTGACTCTGAGCGAAAATCATAATACAACAATCATAAAAAATGTATATGAAGCAGCAGAAACTGAGATTGAACACAAACTAATTGATGTTTGGAAAGAAGTATTAGCAGTATCACAAATTGGAGTCAATGATAATTTTTTCGAATTAGGAGGACATTCCCTAAAAGCTACAGCTCTGATATCAAAGGTACATGTGGTTTTTAAAATTAGATTAACCTATAGAGATATCTTTATGTGTCAGACTGTTAAAGATCAAGCCAAATGTATTAGAAATAAAAAATATGTTAACTACTCTAATATTGAGATAATTGAAAAAAGAAACTATTATCCATTATCCTACGCACAAAGAAGATTATTTGTTTTGAATCAACTAGATAAAAAAAGTACGAATTATAACATGACTGGAAGACTAATCATTGAGGGGGAATTAGATTTAAAGAAATTAGAAATAGCCTTTCAAAGATTAGTAAATAGACATGATGTTTTAAGAACAGCATTTTCCATAATAGATGGCGTTCCTATGCAGCATATTTTTGATGATATTAATTTTACAATCAATTATCTAAATATACCGACTGGTTCAGTTGATATTAAAAAAATAGACACACTAATTGAGGAGCTAATCGAACCATTCGACTTATTCCATGCCCCTTTGTTTAGAGTGCATTTAATTAAAATTAGTATAGGGAAACACATGCTAGTTTATGATTTGCACCATATTATTGCGGATGGTTTTACTATGAAAATTTTAACACAAGACTTTTTTGATTTGTACACTGGTAAGTCATTACCTAATTTACGAGTACAATATAAAGATTATTCTATGTGGCAAATCAACAATATGTCATCACAATATTTAATAATGCAGGAAGAATATTGGCTTGATATGTTTAGTAAGCCCGTTACAGATTTGAGACTTCCATTTGATTATCCAAAATCCTCAAACCCTTCTTTTAAGGGAGATATATATCATAAAACGATAGACGAAAATTTGTTCGAAAGCGTAACAGATTTTGCCTTAAAGAACGAATGTACTCTTTATATGATATTATTGAGTGCTTTTAATGTACTTCTGTATAAATATACAGGTGAAGTAGACATCACTATTGGTTCTCCGGTAGCAGGTCGAAATCACAATGATTTAGAAAGAACTGCGGGAATGTTTGTTAATATGTTATCAATGAGAAATTATCTAAACGAAGATTTAAGCATTAAGCAATTTGTTAGAGAGCTTAAAGAAAATTCACTTAAAGCTTTTGAGAACCAAGATTTCCCTTTTGATTTGTTAGTTGAACGATTAAATTTAAAAAGAGATTTAAATGCAAATCCATTATTTGATGTGGTATTCACTTTCCAAAATGCAAATATTGACAAAATAGAATGTGAAGATCTTATTTTAAGTTACGAAGATATACAGTTTGACACATCAAAATTTTTTCTAACTCTATTTGTACAACAAAAAAATGAGCAGTTGTTTCTAAGTATCGAATACTCAACAATGCTATTTGAAAAAGAAATGATAGAAAATATGATGAATAACTATATAAAAATCATAAAAATGATGGTAGAAAATGATTCTATTTCGTTGAAGGAAATAAGTATTGTCGATGAAGGAATGGAAGAACGATTAGAATTACAGCAGATAAATTTAAAAGAGAAAATTTCTATAAATTTTGATTTCTAGTGAGGGAGTAACCATGAGACAAATAAAGATTGATAATACTATTCTATTATCTAAAATGTTTACCGAGGCAGAAGAGTATTGGGAGAATAAAATGCAAGGCTGCTTTCTACCAACTATGTTACCGTCAAGTCATAATAATTGTCGGAATAACAACAACTCACTGGGTTGTATATCAAAAGTTTTTCCTCCTGAACTGTTAAAGATTCTTAATGAAAAGTCTAAAAATCACGATTTAGCAAAGTACACAATTTTACTTACAATATTGAAAATATTAATATATAAATATACGGACCAAACAGATACATTTATTGGTTCTCCAGTTTTTGCTACAGATGAAGAGCAGGATCTTTATAATCTAGGCATATTAATCCGCGATGTGATTTCAGAAGATCATACTTTTTCTAAGATTTTAGCAGGGGTCAAAGATTCCGTTAGTAAAGGGTATGAATATCAATATTATCCATTCTCTGTTTTAGAAAAGAAATTACACCTTATAGATCATGACATCCAACCTTTTAATATTATCTTTGAATCAGAAAAGCTACACAGTAAAGAAATAACAAACCAATTGATCGAACAATATCCGAATGATTTACTGTTTACGTATACGGAATCTAATAATAGTGGATTGTTCAATATACAATTTAATTCAAGTAAATATGATGAAAAATTTATCAATAAATTATTTGAACAATATACAAGTATTTTAGAACAAACTGTTAGAAATACGGAGATTAGGATAAGTGAAATTCAAATTTCTAATGAATCGGATATTAATACAATATTAAAAAAATTCAATAACACAGAAACTACCATTAATTATAATGGTATTCTAGTATTATTTGAGGAGCAAGTAGATAGAACACCAAATAATATAGCACTGATAGGAGAATCATCTCTAACTTATCGTCAATTAGATGATCGAGCAAATCAATTATCAAGATATTTGTATGAAAATCAAGTTATAGAGGATAAACCCTTTATAGGAATTTTAATAGAAAGATCGGTTGAGTTTGTTATCTCTGTTTTAGCTATTTTAAAAGCATGTAA
This sequence comes from Paenibacillus sp. FSL H3-0457, assembly GCF_037981725.1. Lineage (NCBI taxonomy): Bacteria > Bacillati > Bacillota > Bacilli > Caryophanales > Paenibacillaceae > Paenibacillus > Paenibacillus sp. FSL H3-0457. The sequence continues at coordinate 1,638,735 of NZ_CP150283.1, forward strand.
AGTTTACGTTCCTATCAACCCTGATTATCCAGAAGAGCGAATAATAAGTATGATTAATGAGGTTGGCGTATGTACAATAATCTCTATGAAAAAACACATCAAGTTACTAAATAAATTACAATGGGAATGCCCATCTTTTGATTACTTTATGTGTTTAGATAGTGAAAATGTTTTGTTAGAAGAGGAACTGGAAAAAAGCGGATTTATGAATGAAGATCTCTGGAATTTCGTTGGGCAAGAAGCAAACGATGATATTGCTAGTGGTGGATGGGTAAACAGTTATACTGCGGAATTGTTTACCTTAAAAGAAATGGAGGAATACTCCAATAATATTTTACTTAAATTAAAAAAATTCCTGCATAAAGATACAAGGGTTTTAGAGATTGGATGTAGTTCGGGGATTACAATGTTCAATCTTGCTCCTCATGTAGGGTTTTATTATGGGATAGATATGGCTAGCGCGACAATTAAGAAAAATGAATCTCGGATTCAGCGAGAGGGAATAGATAATATTAAAGTTGTTTGTATGCAAGCCCATGAGATATTGGATATTGACCAAAAGGATTTTGACATAGTTATTATTAATAGTACTATTCAATGCTTTCATGGTCATAATTACCTAAAAAAAATTATTAATTCTGCCATTCATCTTGTAAAGGATAGTGGCATTCTTTTTTTAGGTGATATCATGGATTTAGAAGAAAAAAGATCTTTAATATCAAGCACTACAGAGTATAAAAAAAATAATCCTCAACATAAAACAAAAATAGATTGGAATGAAGAATTGTTTATATCTAGAGCATTTTGTGAGGATTTAAAGGCAGATATTAAGGGAGTTGTCGAAGTAGAAATATCAGATAAAATCTATACTATTGAAAATGAATTGACAAGATACCGCTTTGACTGTCTCTTGAGGATTGATAAGAATAATACCACAGTGAATGAAGCGAAAAAGCATAAGTATCAGCATGGACTAAATAACTTAAAACAATATAATACCGATCGTTTAAATATACAAAGTGATGCTGAAGATCCTGTATATACAATATATACATCGGGATCTACTGGAAAACCAAAGGCAGTAACTGTTAATCACTATGCATTTTATAACTTGGTTAAATGGTATATAGAAGAATTTGAGATTGATGAACAAGATAATGTATTATTCATTGCCCCAACATGTTTTGATCTTGCACAAAAAAATATTTTCGCTCCGTTGTTAAAGGGGGGGACACTTACTATACATCAAGGAAACCTTATTGATTATAAAAAAGTTATTGATACAATCGATTCCTTCAATGTTACTATCATAAATTGCACACCAAGTGCATTTTACCCAATTATTGAATTGAACTCTAATTATGAACAAATATCATCGTTAAGGTATGCTTTTCTTGGAGGAGAACCGATCAATACTTTAAGGCTTTCACCTTGGTTCGAGTCTACCGATTGTCAGGCCGAAATTATTAATACTTATGGACCAACCGAGTGTACAGATATAGCAACATCATTTAGACTAACTAAGGGTCTAGATATGCATACTGTACCTATTGGCAAGCCTATTCGTAACGTTAAAGTATATATTTGTGATAAGAATTTCTCTCTATTACCAGTAGGAATGATTGGTGAACTTTGTATTGGTGGGATTGGCGTTTCTGGAGGTTATAATAATAATATAGATCTATCAAATACTAAATTTATAGATAATCCATTCGAGCTTGGAGAAAAGATGTATAGAACAGGAGACTTTGCAAGATGGTTACCTGATGGCAATATTGAATATGCGGGTAGGATGGATGATCAAATAAAGATTCGCGGTTATCGAATCGAACTAGAAGAGATCGAAAATACGTTGTTAAGATATGAAGGAGTAAATGAAGCCGTTGTTATTTCAAAAAATAATACAGGTCAAGAAGATCAACATCTATCTGCATTTATAGTGACAGATCAAGAGGTGTCGATCAAAGAACTCCGAGAGTACTTGTCGAGATTCTTGCCCGATTATATGCTGCCTTCTTATTTCTTAGAGTTAGATCATATACCACTTACGCCTAATGGGAAAGTCAATCGTAAAGCTCTAAGTCAGTTGAATCTTCATACTCCATTGAATAATGAATATGAAGGCCCTGAAAATGATATTCAATTCAAGCTTATAGATCTTTGGCAAGAAATTTTAGGAAGAGACTCTATTGGGATACATGATAATTTCTTTGAATTAGGTGGACATTCGCTCAAAGCAACTACTTTAATGTATAAAGCTAATAAAGTATTTGGAGTTGATATCCCTTTACGAGAGATTTTCAATAAACAAACTATAAAAGCACTAGCCCATTTCATTGAAATAGCTACAACTAATGTATATGCTGCCATTCAGCCTATAGAAAATAAAGCTTACTATTCATTGTCATCTGCACAAAGAAGGCTATTTATCTTAAATGAGATGGAAGAGGAAAACACAAGTTATAATAGTCCGTTTGCAGTTAGAGTTAAAGGGGATTTAGATGAAAGGAAACTTAAAGAGGTTGTCATGACCTTAGCTCAAAGACATGAAGGATTACGGAGCACTTTCGCTTTTAAAGACACAGAACCTGTTCAAATCATCCATCCCCATGTCGATATTGAAGTACAGACATTTGAAAGTCATGAGGAAGGAATACAAGACTGCATAGATGAATTTATTCAACCGTTTAAGTTGACAGAAGCCCCGTTATTTCGACTGGGGCTTATTCGAATGGACAAGCATAGCTCTGTACTAATTTTTGATATTCATCACATTGTATCCGATGGGACTTCTTTGAATATTCTCATTAAAGAGTTTATTGCGCTATATAGCGAAAAGAGTTTGTCTCCTCTACGAATTCAGTATAAGGATTTTGCAGCGTGGCAAAACAACGTACTTACTTCTGATTCTATAACTAAGCAAGAAAAGTATTGGGTGAACCGATTTAGTGGAATGCTACCTGTCCTAGATCTTCCAACGGACTATCCAAGACCCACTATCCGTCAGTTAGAAGGAGATCGGTTTGATTTCAAAATTGGTAAGGAATTAGCGGACAATATCCAAAAATTAGCACACGATACGGGAACAACGTTATATATGATTTTGTTGGCAGGCTATAATGTATTACTCTCAAAATATACAAGACAAGATGACATTATAGTAGGCTCGCCAATTGAAGGAAGGCATCATACAGATGTAGAGGCTGTTGTTGGAATGTTTGTGAATATATTAGCCATGCGGAATCAACCATCATCTGAAAAAACAGTAGCTGAATTTTTACAAGAGGTGAAGGAGAATTGTTTAGAAGCTTATGAAAACCAGGAATATCAATTTGAGTCGTTAATAGAAAGGTTGCATATTGAGCGGGATCTTAGCCGTAATCCATTGTTTGATACGATGTTTATCCTTCAAAATATGAACATGGAAAAAATGAAGATGGATGGATTGGTATTCTCGCCATACTCTTTAAAAACAAACGCTTCAAAGTATGATATAGCTCTCCAAGCCTATGAAAATGAGGGTGAAATTATATGTAGTATAGAATACAGTACAGCATTATTTAAACAGAAAACCATTGAACGTTTGGCTAAGCATTATTGTAATATTATGAGTCAATTTCTGCTAACTAATAGAAAAATAGCACAAATCGAGTTAATGGACGAAACTGAAAGAATTAAGTTGTTAGATCTGTTTAATAAAGCAGAGAAATATGATGTGAGTAAATTAACTATTCATGAATTATTTGAGAGTCAAGTGACCCTTTCACCAGAGAGTCCAGCTGTAGTATGTAATGGAGAAACTCTAAGTTTTAAAGAATTAAATCATCGAGCCAACTGTGTTGCCATAGGGTTAAGAAAACATGGAGTTAAGTCAGGTAGTGTGGTTGGTTTATTGGTTAATAGATCTCAGAATATGATGGTTGGGCTCTTAGCAATTCTAAAAGCAGGAGCCGCTTACGTACCAATTGATCCTTTTTATCCAAAAGAAAGAATTAGCTATATGCTCAAACATAGTGGAGCCGATATTTTACTAACTCAATTTCAATATGATCAAGAAGCGTCTGTTTTTGATATTAAAAAATTATTTATTGAGAGTATAGAATTTGACAAAAAACGAACTAATGTTCCTGTTCTTCACGAATCACAAGACGATATGGCTTACCTAATTTACACCTCGGGGTCAACGGGGAATCCCAAAGGGGTAAAAATAGCACATCACTCTGTAGTGAATTTTATTGAGGGAGCATGTGTTCATATCCCTATCTGTGAAGGGAGTGTGTTTTTATCCTTAACATCAATCTCATTCGATATTTTTGTACTGGAGACACTTCTACCTTTAATTAAAGGAGCTACCGTTATCTTAGCAAACGATGAGGAATGTAAAGATCCTAATGCGACATTGGATTTAATCACAAAGCATAATGTTGATATAATGCAAGTGACCCCTTCGAGATTAGGAATGCTCTTAAATAATACTGATAACACCTCTTCCCTTGGAAACTTGAAATATATTGCAGTCGGTGGTGAGGCTGTTTCTATTACATTAATTAATAAATTTAGAATGAATTCAAAAGCACAAATATTTAATATGTATGGTCCTACAGAAACAACAGTTTATTCGATGATAGAAAACTTGACGAACTGTAAAAAAATTACCATAGGTCAACCCATTACAAACACAAGAATATATATTGTTGATAAAGATAAAAACCTACAACCATTTGGTATTCAAGGTGAATTATGTATATCTGGTGAGGGATTGGCATCAGGCTATCATAAAGATGATATCAAGACTCAACAAAAATTTATAGATAATCCATTCGAGCCTGGAGAAAAGATGTATAGAACAGGAGACTTTGCAAGATGGTTACCTGATGGCAACATTGAATATGCGGGTAGGATGGATGATCAAGTTAAGATTCGTGGTTATCGAATCGAACTAGAAGAGATCGAAAGTACGTTGTTAAGATATGAAGGAGTAAATGAAGCCGTTGTTGTTGCAAAAAATAATACAGGCCAAGAAGATCAACATCTATCTGCATTTATAGTGACAGATCAAGAGGTGTCGATCAAAGAACTCCGAGAGTACTTGTCGAGATTCTTGCCCGATTATATGCTGCCTTCTTATTTCTTAGAGTTAGATCATATACCACTTACGCCTAATGGGAAAGTCAATCGTAAAGCTCTAAGTCAGTTGAATCTTCATACTCCATTGAATAATGAATATGAAGGCCCTGAAAATGATATTCAATTCAAGCTTATAGATCTTTGGCAAGAAATTTTAGGAAGAGACTCTATTGGGATACATGATAATTTCTTTGAATTAGGTGGACATTCGCTCAAAGCAACTACTTTAATGTATAAAGCTAATAAAGTATTTGGAGTTGATATCCCTTTACGAGAGATTTTCAATAAACAAACTATAAAAGCACTAGCCCATTTCATTGAAATAGCTACAACTAATGTATATGCTGCCATTCAGCCTATAGAAAATAAAGCTTACTATTCATTGTCATCTGCACAAAGAAGGCTATTTATCTTAAATGAGATGGAAGAGGAAAACACAAGTTATAATAGTCCGTTTGCAGTTAGAGTTAAAGGGGATTTAGATGAAAGGAAACTTAAAGAGGTTGTCATGACCTTAGCTCAAAGACATGAAGGATTACGGAGCACTTTCGCTTTTAAAGACACAGAACCTGTTCAAATCATCCATCCCCATGTCGATATTGAAGTACAGACATTTGAAAGTCATGAGGAAGGAATACAAGACTGCATAGATGAATTTATTCAACCGTTTAAGTTGACAGAAGCCCCGTTATTTCGACTGGGGCTTATTCGAATGGACAAGCATAGCTCTGTACTAATTTTTGATATTCATCACATTGTATCCGATGGGACTTCTTTGAATATTCTCATTAAAGAGTTTATTGCGCTATATAGCGAAAAGAGTTTGTCTCCTCTACGAATTCAGTATAAGGATTTTGCAGCGTGGCAAAACAACGTACTTACTTCTGATTCTATAACTAAGCAAGAAAAGTATTGGGTGAACCGATTTAGTGGAATGCTACCTGTCCTAGATCTTCCAACGGACTATCCAAGACCCACTATCCGTCAGTTAGAAGGAGATCGGTTTGATTTCAAAATTGGTAAGGAATTAGCGGACAATATCCAAAAATTAGCACACGATACGGGAACAACGTTATATATGATTTTGTTGGCAGGCTATAATGTATTACTCTCAAAATATACAAGACAAGATGACATTATAGTAGGCTCGCCAATTGAAGGAAGGCATCATACAGATGTAGAGGCTGTTGTTGGAATGTTTGTGAATATATTAGCCATGCGGAATCAACCATCATCTGAAAAAACAGTAGCTGAATTTTTACAAGAGGTGAAGGAGAATTGTTTAGAAGCTTATGAAAACCAGGAATATCAATTTGAGTCGTTAATAGAAAGGTTGCATATTGAGCGGGATCTTAGCCGTAATCCATTGTTTGATACGATGTTTATCCTTCAAAATATGAACATGGAAAAAATGAAGATGGATGGATTGGTATTCTCGCCATACTCTTTAAAAACAAACGCTTCAAAGTATGATATAGCTCTCCAAGCCTATGAAAATGAGGGTGAAATTATATGTAGTATAGAATACAGTACAGCATTATTTAAACAGAAAACCATTGAACGCTTGGCTAAGCACTATTGTAGAGTAGTAGATCAATTAGTAGCAGCACCAATGCAAAGCTTAGGCAGCATAAACTTCATCACAGATGCAGAACAAAGGCAAATTCTCAGCAAGTTTAATAAGCAGAATTCTCAAGAAAAACTGAATTATATGACAGTTCTAGAGATGTTTGAACATAAAGTATTAGAAACACCTCATCAGCTAGCAATTGTTAATCAAGAAGGTTCAATCACATATGAAAAATTGTATCTAAATGTTAATAAGTTAGCTTTGAAATTAAGAAAACAAGGGGTGGAATTGGGCAGTAGAGTAGGTATTGTTATGGATAATTCTCCAGAAGTTATTCTAGGGATCTTAGCCATTTGGAAGGCTGGAGGGGCCTATGTACCGATTCATATTCATCTTCCAGAGGCTAGAAGAAAAGCAATAATGAACGACAGCGAAGTGAGCCTTATTCTTACACAATACAAGTATATCCATGAAATGCAGGGTAGTGCCTGTATATTTGTGGAATTCAAGGATATTAGAGATGAAGTCCCAATTAATAATCAGGATATACAATGTAAAACTCCTAAGGATAGCCTAGCTTATATTGTATATACGTCTGGTTCTTCAGGAAAACCCAAAGGAGTTATGGTTGAACATAGGGGAATAGCCAACACAATTAAATGGAGAAAGGAAGAATATCTGCTTAACAGAAAGGATACTGTTTTAAATTTATTCAATTATTCATTTGATGGATTTTTAACGAGTGTTTTCACCACACTTGTGTCTGGTGCAAGTCTTGTTTTATTAGAGGATAATGAAGTAAGAGATATGCATGCCATTATAAAAAGTATTAAAATTCATCAGATTACGCATTTTATTTCAGTTCCTACTTTATTTGCGAGTCTCTTGCAGCATATGTCACCTTCAGATGCGGAAAGTTTAAGAATTATAACTCTGGCGGGAGAGTCATTTGATTCTAGTATCATTGAAAGATCAAAGTTATTAAATGATACATTAGAAATTGTGAATGAATACGGACCTACTGAAATCAGTGTAGTTGCGACAATTAAAAGAAATGTTTCTTCACATGATAATAATGTAATTGGTATACCTATTCATAATACGAGGGTTACTATTCTCAATAATGATAATCAACTGATGCCTGTTGGGGTAATAGGAGAAATTGTCTTATCCGGAGAAGGAATAGCAAAAGGGTATGTAAATGAAGATGTGCTAACGATGAATAAATTTCAGATGCATCCCTATATGAGTGAATTAATGTATAGGACAGGTGACCTAGGTAGGTGGCTAGAAGATGGTTCCATTCAATATTTAGGAAGAATAGATCAACAAGTAAAAGTGAGTGGTTACCGGATAGAATTAGATGAGATTGAGAAGAGTTTACTCGGGTACAATAAAATGACTTCTTGTGCTGTAACAGTAAGGAAGAATAAGGGGGGGAATCAATATTTAGTCGCCTATTACACTTCCGGTGAACAATTAGATCAAGAGGAAATTAACGAATATGTAAGTAAGGTACTTCCCAATTATATGGTCCCTAAGATATATGTCTATTTAGAAGCTATGCCAGTTCTCTATAATGGAAAGTTAGATAAAGCAAGCTTACCAGAAAATGAGGAATTATATTCATCAGCCATCCGAAATGATGATAACACATTAACGGAAACGGAAAATCTGCTGGTAAAAATGTGGCAAGAAATTTTAGGGGAAGATAATATCGTCATTCATGATTCGTTTTTTGAACTTGGGGGTACCTCTTTGGAGTTAGTTGCATTCCAATATAAAATAAAAGAGGTTTTTTCTAGTCCCATTAATATAACGGAATTTTTTATACATTCTAGTATATCTAAATTAGCTAAGTATATAGACTCTCATCAAAATCCGGATGTTTTGTTGAAATTCGTAAATATGCCGACTTACTTTTTTAATCCGAATACAGGAGATCAGGCGGGAGGAGAATTAAAAGTAAGATTAGAAAATGAGCTATTCGATAAACTTAATTCATTTTCAGCTCACTACGAATTATCTTTATTTGATATTCTTTTAGCTTCTTTTATTTATATCTTACATGATCAATCTGAAGAATCAATAATAGGAATGAATGTACTGAAACTCGGGAAATTGAAGACATTCAATATAAATTTTGATGGATTAGAAGATCCAATTGAATATTTATATAAAGTAAAAAGAGAGGTGGAAAGTGAGAAAGATATTTGGGAGAATATCTCTTCTTTTAATTTGAAAAATAAAGAAAAAAATCAGATTATCCCTTTGTTTTTCGATTGTTCCAATCCCTTTCCTGATGTAGTCTTTGATATTCTTTTCCAAGTAATATGTAGTGAAAATCATATGATTTTAACGTGTAAGTTTGATGGCCAACGCATAAAGGTAGAAAACATCGAAGAACTACTGGAAAAACAACTTATTTTATTAGAAAAAATTTCCTGTTTACAAATAGACTTACAACCTAAATGATATTGAGATCGAAAGGAAGATAAAGGAGAGAATGAGTTGAGATATGCCGCGTTATTTCCAGGACAAGGGGCCCAATATGTTGGAATGGGAGAAGAATTGTATAAAAAACATTCAATAGCTAGAGAAATTTTTGATGAGGCAAGTGAAGTTTTAAACAGAGATATGACAAAACTCTGTTTTAATAGCACAGAAACTGATCTTAAAAGAACGGATAATGCACAAGTAGGTATTCTAACAGTTAGTGTAGCTTCGTTTTATGTTTTTATGAAGCAGTATGGAATTCAACCCCTTATGTGTGCTGGACATAGTTTAGGGGAATATAGTGCATTAGTATGCTCAGAGGCATTAACATTTTCAGAAGCTTTAACGTTAGTTTCACATCGAGGTAAATTTATGCATGAAGCTTCTTTGCAGAAGCAGGGAGTGATGGTGTCGATCTCTCATACGGATCAAGCAACAATAGAGAATTACTGCAAGGAATTTTCAAGAGGAAATCTCATTGCTGAAATATCTTGTATTAATTCATCTAATCAAGTTGTGGTCTCATGCAATAAAGAGGTTGTATCTCTATTTGTTGAAAAAGTAGGAGGTCATGCGACAGTTTTAGATGTTGGTGGGGCTTTTCATAGCCCCCTAATGCTTCATGCAGCTAAGCTTTTTAAAAAAGAATTAGTAAAAACTAAATTTAAATGCCCTATATTTCCTGTTATATCGAATGTATTTGGGAAACCTTACGCTTATGATAGAGATCATGTAGAAATTTTGAGTAGACAAATTTTGGAACCTGTAGATTGGCTAAATACGATGAAATTTATTGAAGGAGAGAATGTGAAGTACACGATTGACTTTGGTCCGAAAACAATTGTGGGGAACTTAATACAAAGAAATTATCCATTATTAACAGGATTATCTGTGAATAGTGAGAAAGACATGCATCTTTTTCAAAAGGAATTGAAAGAAGTTGACAAAGAAAGAATTAAACTTTTAAAGCTTTGTTGCAAAATAGCAGTTTCTACAAAAAATTATACTTGTAATGATAGGCATAGTTATCAAGAATATGTTCTTAGACCATATCAAAGTATTTGTAACACAATAAATTTGGCTGAGAATAATGAAATATCGTTAAGGGATGAGCAGGTCATTGAGGCGATACAAATGTTGCTGCAAGTCTTTAAGATGAAAGGAATAGGTAATGAAGAGGTAAGGAATAGGTTAGATAGTATTTTGCGTGAGATAAATTTTAATCATACCTGTTATCACATATTCATAATAAATCAACTCATGAAGGAGATTAATACTTAATGAAATCTAAGCTATTTGATCTAGGAAGTACTCATAAAGATTATCGGCCTGAAATTGAGAAGATCAATAAAAATGACATTGCGATTATTGGTATGAGTGGTAAATTTCCACAAGCTAATAATATTCGTGAATATTGGCGAAATCTAATTGATAAAATCGATTGTATAAGCAATTTAAACAAAATTCGTGAAGAAGATGTCAAGGATATCGTTAATAGTCTGAATCTCCATGAGGAGGAATACCAATTTTTAGAACTGGGTTATTTGGATAATATTGATAAATTTAATTATGATTTTTTTAATCTTTCTCCTAAAGAAGCAGAGTTAATGGATCCTACTCAAAGACTGTTCTTAGAAACGTCTTGGTCTATTCTAGAGGATGCAGGATATGGTGGTGGGAGGGCAAAGAGTAGTAAAACAGGTGTTTTTTTAGGATACAGTGAGAACTCAGTTATTAATTATAGAACGCTAATATATGTAAATCAAAAATCTAGCTACAACATGGCCACTCCAGGTAATCTGAAATCTATAACAGCAAGTAGAATCGCCTATCTTCTGGATCTAAAAGGACCCGCGATTGTTGTGGATACCGCATGTTCTTCTTCTTTAGTAGCGGTCCATTTGGCATGTCGTTCAATTAAAAATGGTGATTGTGATATGGCCCTTGTTGGGGGTATAAACTTATATCTAGTTCCTATAAAGGGTTCTTCGGAAATCAAAATAGGTATTGAATCTTCTAATAACAGAACACGTACTTTTGATGATTCTTCTGATGGAACGAGTATGGGGGAAGGAGTTGGAGGTATACTCATCAAGCCTTTATACAAAGCATTAGAAGATGGAGATCATATTTATGCGGTTATCAAAGGAAGTGCCATAAATCAAGACGGCCATTCGATGAGTTTAACTTCGCCAAATCCTGCAGCACAAGCTGATGTAATCTTAAGTGCTTGGAAGGATGCTGGAATTGATCCAACTACAATTACTTATATTGAGGCGCATGGAACTGGAACAAAGTTAGGGGACCCAGTAGAGATCAGTGCTATTCAACAAGCTTTCAGTCAGTTTACCGAGAAAAAACAATTCTGCGCTGTAGGCTCTGTTAAAAGTAATATTGGACATCTAGATAGTGCAGCTGGGATAGCCGGTATAATTAAAGCATCACTTGCATTACAAAATAAAGAGATTCCAGCAACATTACATTTCAATTATCCCAATAAACAAATTGATTTTATGAATTCACCAGTGTACATCAGTGATGAGCATCATAAATGGAGTGATTCTAAAAATCCACTACGATGTGGGGTTAGCTCATTCGGTATGAGCGGAACCAATTGCCATATTGTCATGGAGGAAGCCCCAATATCTTTCTGTAAGTCTGAAGCTTACTTACCTGAATATAATCTGTTACCTATTTCCTCAAAAGATGAAAACTCTTTAAGGGAACTAGTACAAGAGTATATCTATTGTTTTGAAGATATAGAAAAGTATCGAGTGGAGGACGTTTGTTTTACTGCAAGCACAGGCAGAGGACACTATAACACGCGGTTAATTATAATGTTTAAAGATTGGGAGGACTTGAAACTTAAATTACAAAAAATATTAGGGTCTAAAGAAATTCATAATTCTTCAGAATATATTTTTTTTACAAATGATATAAAAAACAGGGTAAAATTTTTAAACCATGGAAAAAGTGATGAAGAGATCATCTGCGAATCATATATTAATGGAGCAAATATTGATTGGGAGGCTTTACATAGCAATGGAAGAAAGTTTAAAGTCAGTTTACCCTCATACCCATTTAACGGTAAGAGATGTTGGATAAAATCAAGTGGGAATTATGTTAAAAATAAAGAGTCCGACAAAATTGTTGATTTATTGTATTCAAATAACTGGAAAGAAGAAAAACAAGGTGAGAATTTTAATAATCATGAGTGCATTATGATTATTCGTAAACAAGATCAGCTTTCCAATAAACTTATTACAAGTTTAAGAAAAGATGGAAAACGTGTTATTGTAGTTAATTTATCAACCTGTTTCCAGAAAATTGATAATGAGCATTATACTATAGGGCATACGATAGAAGATTACGAGACATTATTTAAGAATATAACTCTTTCAAAAGTCTCACAGATTATACACATGTCTTCTCTTAGTTCCCCAACTCTTAGAACGAGTTGGGATGAATTGGAAGATAAACTTAATAGTGGTTTATATAATTTATATAGCTTATATAAAACACTATGTTTGCAAACATATTCACATAAAATCGAGATTGCAATAATTACTGATTATGCTCAAAGGGTAGATGGAACGGAAGAAATAATACGACCTGAAAATGCTACTATAATAGGTTTTGGTAAGGCATTATCAATGGAATCGCTACACATTAATTTTAAAAATATTGATATTGATGTGCATACAACTAAAGATGAAGTGATAGAGGAATTAAATACATCAAGCTCAAATTATCAAGTTGCTTATAGAAGGGGAATACGGTGGGTAATCGAACTGGAAAAAGCTGGTTTAACTGAAAGAAAGCAAAACGGTTCTAAATTAGTAGATGACGGTGTTTATATTGTAACGGGTGGTGCTGGAGGAATTGGTTTAGAAGTTTGCAAATATATAGCTTCAAATGCCCAAGTGAAAATTGTTGTCTTAGCTAGAAGTGAATATCCACAGAAAAAAGATTGGAAGAATATAATGGAGAGCTCTGATGATGATATTCTAAAAAATAAGCTTAGAGCATTTGAAAAAATCGAGAATGAAGGTAGTCAGATTTATTATTATTCCGTAGATATTTCTGATTATGTACACACAAAAAAGGTAATTAAAGAAATTAAAAATCGTTTTGGGAAAATCAATGGTATATTTCATACTGCGGGAGTTTCAGGAAATGGATTCGCTTTTAATAAAAATATAGAAGAAATCAGAAATGTACTTCGTCCAAAGGTACAAGGCGCATGGATACTTCATGAACTAACAAAAACTGATCATTTGGATTTTTTTGTGATGTTTTCTTCACTTACTTCTATTGTATCTGCACCTGGACAAAGTGATTATACTGCTGCAAATTGCTTCCTCGATTCATTATCCATGATGCGTCAGTTAGAAGGATTAAATTCAATTTCTATAAACTGGGGGGGGTGGAAGGAAGTTGGTATGTCTGTAGATCACAATTTAAGTGACGAACATAGCAAGGTAAAGCTGATGGGTACTCAAAAAGCTTTAAATGCATTAGATTACGTAATTCATAGTAATATCACGAATATTGCTGTCTTAGAAATTGATCACCAAAATCTAGATGAGCGAGACTCGAATTGTGCAATAGAGATAATTAAAGAAAGTCGAACTACTATTGAGATCGTATCATCCATTTGGAATGAAATTCTAGGAAGAAATAATATCGATATAGATGATGATTTTGTGAAGGCTGGAGGCAATTCAATCAGCGCTATAAATTTAATTTCACAAATACAACAACAATTTAAAATTGAGTTACCGCAGCATTTTATGATTGAAGTCCCAACAATTAAGAGAATGACTAATTATCTTGAAGAAAATGCTTATTCTCAAACAACAATCATTGAAGATATTGAACCTTTTAATACGTTATATTTCAGTAGTTGCTTCTATAATTCACTGTTTCCTATACTCAAAAAATTTGACATTGATATTATGACAGTTTTAATTAATAACATTGTCTTATATGAATTTAATGAGTCTAAACCTAACGATTTTCTAGACATAGAGTATATAACATGCTCACCTATTGAAGAGATACTCAAGCAAGCGGGTGTTGGATATCACACCAAAAATATTTTGAAAAACCCTATTTCCGAAATTAAAAATTCGATAAATCAAAAACATCCAGTTATTCTTTGGGTCGATTGCTATTATGAATCTATTCGAAAGGACACTTATCTACAAAAACATCAGGATCATACATTATTAATATATGGATACAATGATAAGTTAAAAGAGTTCAATATTATTGAGCAATTAAATGGAGAAAGCCTATCTTATAGACATTGTACGATCTCCTATATTGAACTTGAAAAAGCTTATCAGGGGTATATGAAGACAGATGAAATCCCAGCAGATAGACCCTCTTTTTATGAATTTTTTAAAAGGGATGAATATGATATTCAAAAAAAATATGATTTTAATATAATATATTCAAAAAATATACTGAGTTACAAACAAAAAATAATAGAAGGTTTAGACGTGCTAATGTTATTTTGTGAAAAATATAAGAATGAAATAGATGAAGAAAAATTATTGAAAAAAAATGGACATATTTTTCTTGGAACTATGAATGAAATAATCAATGGAAAAAAAGCTGAGAGATATATTTTTGAAAACTTGATGAAAGATAATACTTTTGATGAACTTATATCTTTGAATCATTCTATATGTACGATTTGGAGCCTTTTAAGGATTCCTATAGGCAGATATTTATTTGGTTCGAAATATAACAAAAATAGTTTTGTGGAATCGTTAAGAAGAATAGAAGAGATTATAGAGAAGGAAACACTTTACTACAATAAGCTTTTTGAAGTATTAGAAATAAATATCCAATCCCTTAAATAATTGAGATAAGGAATGATTTATTTGTCTACTGTAATTATATTTAGTTATCCTCTTTTTGGTCATGTGAATTATGGGTTGAAGATTGCAAAAGCATTAAAAGAAAGGAATGAGGAAGTATATTATTATTCAACACTTGACTTTAAAGAGATGATTGAGGGGAGTGGTATTCATTTCAAGGAATATAAAAAACTTAGAATGATTGGTGAAAATAATAACAAAGCAGAAGAAGATGGGCTGAAAGGTCTGTATGAGTTAGGTGTCCATATTCTAGAAACTACAGAATTAATACTTCAAAATGATCTAGAGGATATTAAAAACCTTAAGGCAGATTATATTATATATGATTCATTTGCTTATTGGGGAAATAAAATATCAGGCTTACTAAATGTCCCAGCAATTTCTTCAATTACTTGTTATGCGTATAACAATTCAATGATAAAAAAAGATCCAAAAGGCTTTATTAAAAATGTACTTCAAGCCGAAAACAATCCCTTACTATCGAAAGGTGATTATCGAACTTTAAAGAGATTATTAGACATTTATTCAGTAAAATTAAGAGAAAAATACAACGACCCAAACTTTATAATCACAGATACTTTTTTTAGTTCCGAAAATCTCAATCTTGTTTTCACTTCAAAAATGCTTCAATCTTATCCAGAAACATTTGATAAACGTTACTTATTTGTGGGCCCATTAATTGATGCTCCGAAAAGTGAAATGTCACCTTTTTTTCAAGAAATTTATAGTGGTACTAATAATATTGTTTATATTTCATTGGGAACTGTCTTCAATAATAATAAGCAATTTTTCTTAGAGTGTTTCAAAGCTTTTAGTAATGAGGATGCTAAAGTATTTATGAGTATTGGCCATAATGTCTCAATTGAGGAATTGGGAGAGATCCCTACTAATTTTATAATTGATCATTTTTTACCTCAAGTTGAAATTTTGAAACAGGCAGACTTATTTATTACACATGGAGGAACAAATAGTGTTAGAGAAGCGCTATTTTTTGGTGTACCAATGATCGTTATTCCGCAAGGGGCAGACCAGTATGTAATGAGTGAAGATATCGAGCGTTTAAGACTAGGTATAAGTATGGATCGAGAGCAAGTTACTGGAAAAGAACTACTTTCATGTTGGAAAAATATCCTTCTAAATAAAAAGGGATACAAACATAATTGTAATTTAGTGTCACAATCCTTGAAAAATAGCGGGGGTCTACTTCGTATTTTAGATGAGATTGATCAATTCAAAAAGGAATATACTATTACTCAATGAAAGAGGAGATATTTATGAATTTAAGTAAACTGTCTATATTATCATTTGAAATTGGAAACGAATGTAACTTAACTAAACAACATCCTAAGTGCCCTATTAATATACGGGAGTATAAAGAAGATCATAGTCCATTAACGACTGAAATTATTGTTAAATCAATTGAGGAGGCCGAAAAATTTGGATTTAAAGGACATGTAGCTTTTCATTTCTATAATGAGCCTTTGCTATATAAAGATAGAATCGAAGAAGTGATAGACGCCAAACCAGACTCGAAGTATTTATTATGGTCAAATGGTTTATTACTGAATCCTAAAATCGAGGATAATCAGATTTTGAAGAAATTCGAACAAGTTGTAATCACATGCTACTATAGTAAAAAAATGGACTTTTTTAACAGAATTAAAGAGTATTATGGGAATGTTGAAATTGCAACTTGGGAACTTGATGATAGAATAAATATTTATTCCAATAAACCAACAAATGTTTTGGGATGCAAGAGAGTTCAGTTTGAACTTCCCATTGATTACTATGGAAATGTGCATTTGTGCTGTAGAGATTGGAATAACAGCTATGAAATTGGTAATATAGTTAAAGATGGTTTTGAGAGCGTAGTGATGGGGAGTGCCTATCAAAATGCTGTACA
Source organism: Paenibacillus sp. FSL H3-0457 (assembly GCF_037981725.1). Taxonomy (NCBI): domain Bacteria; kingdom Bacillati; phylum Bacillota; class Bacilli; order Caryophanales; family Paenibacillaceae; genus Paenibacillus; species Paenibacillus sp. FSL H3-0457. Next base: position 1,655,722 of record NZ_CP150283.1, read on the forward strand.
GTCAGTTAATAGAAGATTATTAGATTTGAATAGTTGTCCGGGAATATGTAAATCTTGTGACGATCCTTGGTTGAGGATAGAAAGTGTAGGGAAAACTGAATCTTATCTTGAAAATAAAAATACTTAAATACTGTACTTGCCAATAATCACTTCAATAACTTGGAAGTTAAAAAGCTGACAGTATCCCTATTCCGCTCTGAACTGCGTTTTAATTTGGGCTTGGTTGTAGATATACTCAATCACGTGCTGCCCTTTCTGTAAGCGGTAGCGATGTAACCCATCGATCAAGCTTCCATGGCCTTCATAGATGCAGCACATTGAAGCAAACATCAGCAGGGACAACGGTCAATGACCTGAGCGGATCGAACCGCGCTCCATGGCCAGATGGACTTTCACGGTTCGAAAATACGTTTCAATCGTCGAACGTTTTCTGTAGTAGCTTAGAATTTCTTCATTGGTTCATGAAACATCGGTGCTTAGAAAGGTCTTCAGTTACTTGGATTCAAAACTTTTCCCTTCTTTCTAACACAGCAGCAGGACGGAGTTTTCCAAGAGATTTAGCTTACTCATAGCGATATACATGATAAGCGGAGGAGCCGATGGTCACCAGATCGGTATCCGATTTCGTGATGTAAGAAGCAAAGCTTTTAAGCAATTGCGAATGCCTTGGGGTAGAGATACAGATGTTTTTCACACTACAAATAACACGTCAGCACATAGGTTGGCGCGTGGACATCGGGACAGCCTGGAGACATGCTGGTTCTTGAGATGAAAATGTTAAAACAGATTGTCCTGAATCATGTGCATAGCCTGTAACGAAGGCTTAGTTTTTTTACACACGGTATCGTCAAGGATCAAAAAATCGGGCTGTGATGTTACTGAGCGTTCTCCTTGATCTGCTGAAATGCTACATGTTGGGCCTTACGTTTAAAGGAAGAGTATGTTCCAGTGACCATGAGATAAGAAATGACTCAAGATTCTACGATCTCGATCCTCTAAGTTTTCCCGATGAATATCCGTTAAGGTACCCGTGAATTCAGCAGAAAGCATGCGGTCCACGAAGTGTTTGATGTGATGGAGCACCGGTTTAGTAAAATACAGTGGGAGCCTCCACTGTTTAAAAAGATTGTTCCAATGGATCTGGTGTTAATTTAATCGTATGGGACATGTCTTGTTCTTTTCTGCGTAGGGTCGTTAGTGGTGCTGCTATTTTAAGCGGAGAGTTAAGTATGTCTCTTTTTACATTTCGTGGAACTGATTTTGAGCAAGTACAGTTAAATATTAAGAAGGAACGGTGATAATCATGACAAGAACAGAAATTGAAATAAAATTGAGAGAGATTCTTAATAGTTTAATAGAAGTAGAAGAAGTTAATATGAGTTTGAAGCTTAATGAAGTAGGGGTAGACTCGATTAATCTTATTAAAATGTTAATTTTAGTAGAAGAAGCTTTTAATATTGAATTAACAGACGAGGAACTAATATCAGATAGCTATACATCATTAAATGATATGGTTTCATTTATAGAAAGAAAATTATAAATGACTCTTTTGAAAGAAGGTTAATCATGGTGTCTAAAAAAGAGAATTTTATTTATAGGTACTCAAAAAAACATGTCAATTGGTTACTAACATGCCTTCTATCTTCATTTATACTTATTGCTCTAAATATCTACAGAGCTGTAATTACAGGGGACATAGTTAATTTTTCATTGCAGAATAATACAGGGGAAATATTTGAGCAAATAATGATTTTGTTAGTTACTATTTTGGTAGGTGCGATATTAGGTTTCCTTACAAAATATGCCTCTGCTACATTTGCGGCTAAGATGTCAGCTGATATTAGAACTGATATTGTGAATCGCATAAGTAATATAAAGATGGGAACTTTGCGTAAATTAACATTAGGCGATATACAGACAAGAATAGATTGGGATACAGATTCTATTGAAAGATTTATGAAGAATGATTTGCAAAGTATGTTTATTCAACCGCTAATGGCAGTTATTGCGTCTGCCTTTATACTTTTTATTGATTGGCGGCTTTTCGTAATTAGCTTCATATTTACTCCAATTGGAATGATTATAGCATATCAATTAAATAAGAAAGCAGGGAAATGTTATCCAAGACGCGGAGAGCTTTTTTCATTGGCAAATAATGAATTTACTCAAACTGTATCAGGTATAGATATAGTTAAAACATATAAATTATCTCATTTATTTAAAAGAAGAACGGAGAAAGCATTATTGGAACTATTGGAGGAAGAACAAAAAATTTTAAAATATGTTTCTTTGCTTCAACCCATATGTACAGCAATTGCCTGGTTTCCAAGATTAACCTTTATTATATATGGTGGTTATTTAGTATTAAATAATGAAATTAATGCTGGAATTGTTGTAGCTTCAATTCAATTACTGGAATTTATTGTAGGACCTACAGTTTGGTTCCCTTTTGCATTGAATAGTTTTAATGAGACAAAGGCTTCTGTTAGGAGAGTTATTGATTTGTTAAATAAACCGGTTGAGACTAATCAAAAGCAGAAAGTTGAAGATCTTTCTTTTAAGAAAGGTGCATACGAATTAAATGGGCCTTCTCTTTGTTTTAGAAACGTTTCATTTAATTATGATACGGAGAATAGAGAGAAAGGATTAAATTCTATTAATCTAAAAGTATTCCATAATAGTAAAGTAGCAATCGTTGGACCGAGTGGGAGTGGAAAAAGCACTCTAGTGGATCTAATCGTTAGACTGAATGATCCTGATGAAGGTATTATCGAGATATTTGGACAAAACATTGAACACTATGACCTCAATGTACTCAGAGAGAATATAGCTGTAGTATCTCAAAATACTGAATTATTATCAGGGACAATTTCTCAAAATATCGTTTTTGGAAAGTTAAATATAACAGATGAAAAGATAATTGAAGCAGCTAAAAAAGCAGGCGCACATGACTTTATTATGAAATTAAAAGATGGATATAATACTATCTTGGGCGAAAATGGTATAAATTTATCTGGAGGGCAGAGACAGCGTATTGCAATAGCGAGAGCATTCTTTAAGGACTCTCCTATACTTATACTTGATGAACCTACTGCTAGTTTAGATAGTCAAATTATTAATACCATCCAAAATTCGCTAAAACAATTACAATTCGGTAGAACAGTAATTGTTATTTCTCACCGTCTATCGGAAATTCAAGATGCTAATAACATTTTTGTTATTAAAGATGGCGAAATATTAGAGGACGGAACACATCAACAGTTAATTAAAAATGAGGGAATTTATTTTGAAATGTATGAACAGAAAGTGGTTAAAGAAATTTAATAAAAGGGAGTGAAATTGATGGTTTTAAATGTGATGAAGATTGTGAATTTGATGGGAGAACGAAAGAGGTCCTTTCTAATCACTGTGTTTTTAAGTGCTGTTTTCGTCTCTTTAACATCATTTGTTGTAAATATGATATTTAAAGATGCAATTAACTCATTCGTATATTCTGACTATAATTTACAAAAAAGAGCGCTGATTTTATGCGGGATTTGTATAATACTGATTCTTATAAGTACACCGTTTACTTCGTATATATGTAATAATATAGCAAAAAAAAGTATATATAAAATTAAAATTGATTTATTTTCACATATTATAAGACTACCCCGATTATCATATTTTGATAAAAAGCCCAAGGGAGAAATTCAATCACTAATGACAAATGATGTAGGTAGTGTAGAAGCAATTTATGGTGGGCAACTATATTTCCTTCTCTTTAATGTAATTAGTGGAACAACAGGTCTAATTGCAGTATTGTATCTTAATTGGAGGTTAGCTATTGTTAATGTGTTTTTTGTTATTCTAACCTACTTTGTTAATTTTTTTTATTCCAAAATACTGAATAAAAAAGGACAGGAAATTCAAGAACATCGAAGCAACTTTACTAGTTTTTTCTCTGAACTGTTTAACTCTGTACGTACCATCAAACTTTTTAATGCATATAGTACAATTAATAAAAAGTTTGAGCATATCAATAGTGATCTTATACAAAAAAAGAAAAAAGTAGCAGCTTACGAAGGTATTATCGAAGGACTTAACAATTTTCTTTCCTCTGCGACTTTTGTGAGTATCATAGGTATCGGAGCTTTTATGGTGCAAGAAGGAATGACTAACTGGGGTACTGTTATAGCTATTCTTGCCTTTAAAGCAATGATTGATGATCTCATTAAAGTGGGAAATTCAATATCTTCTTTACAGACTTCCGTAGCTGGTGTAGAGCGTGTATATTCAGCATACACAGAGGATATTGAAGTGGAAAGTAAGTCTATTATAAATGAGCTTATAGAACTAGGACAAAAGAAACCTGTTGTTACTTTTAGTAATGTATCCTTTTGTTATAGTGATAAAAAAAAGGTGCTTGATAATATTAATTTTATAGCCTATTCAAATACAAAAGTAGCGATTTTAGGTCCAAGCGGAGAGGGGAAATCGACGATTGCTAAATTAATAGTGGATCTATATAAACCGACGACGGGTACTATATTATTACAAAGTGATGTCGCATATGTGCCTCAAGACGCTTTTATTTTTGATGAAAGTATATATAACAATATACTTTATGGAAAACCTAACGCTACTAAAGATGAGGTTTTGCAAGCAGCAAGAAAAGCTAACGTTTTAGATTTTGTTAATGAGTTTCCGAAAGGATTTGAAACAAGGGTCGGGGAAAATGGAAGTATGCTTTCAGGAGGGCAAAAACAAAGAATTACTATCGCACGAGCTTTTTTAAAAAATGCTGGAATCATAGTTATGGATGAGCCTACATCAGCTCTTGATTCAGTTTCAGAGAAAAAGGTATTGCATGCTATTGAGAACTTAATGGAGGGGAGATGCACTATTTTCATTACTCACCGGTTAGAATCAATTAAGGATTTTGATTATGTTTATCGCATTGAAGATGGTCAGATCAAAGTAATATGAATCATCTACAAATTAAGGAGTAGAAGCTATCTAAATGGATTATGGTATCAATCATGGTGAAAATTCACTCGAATGAACGGTCTAAAAATTTGGAAATGGCCCGATTTTTTTTATTATGGCTTTAGCCAGTTGAGTGCATGAAATGCGCGAAACAAAAAACCACCCGCTATGCGGGTGGAGGGGTGGAGGGATTGAGGGTTTGACCACCAAGACTACAAATTGAGATGTTCAGGCTCAAAAGAAAGGAATGGTTTAGGGTGGCAAACAAGAGCTACAGCCTAGCTCACACAAAGTGGATGTGCAAATACCACATTGTATTCACCCCGAAGTATAGACGGAAAGAAACCTATAATCTTAGTAAGAAAAGATTTAATCGAAATCTTCAGGCGATTATGTAAGTATAAGGGAGTAGAAATTATAGAAGGTCACATGATGCCCGATTATGTCCATATTTTGGTAGCGACCCCACGGAAAATAGCTGTTTCAACGTTCATGGGAGATCTACAAGAAAAAATTTCTTTATTGATCTTTGAGAAGCATGCTCAGCTAAAGTATAAATACGGAAATTTAAAATTCTGGGCAGAAGGATACTTTTTAGCCCCCTAGGAGACTTGGACAGTATACCCCTTAATTAAATACAATAGTGTTAGACGGAGGGGAACGTTATGAAACGAGTACAATATGATCTGGATTTCAAGATGGAAATCGTTCGAAAAGGGAATGAAATGGGGAACTTCACAGCCGTTGCAAGACAGCATGAACTGGATCCCAAAATGGTATTACGATGGGCAAGAGACTTAAAGCGTAAGGATGTGGATCAGTTAGATAAAGCCAGCAAAAGACAGGTAGCCTTCATCCCCACGGCTGAAGATTTTAAACAACTAGAGCATGAGAATGAAAAACTGAAGAAGCTATTGGCGGAACAAGCCCTGGAAAGGGAAATTCTCAAAGACCTACTAAAAAACAAACCCAAACTTACGGATAAAATAGAGATTGCTCGTAAATATATCGGTGGAGGGCATTGCATCACCTTCGTGCTTCGTGTGCTGGAAGTTGAACGATCAACGTACTATGCCCATGTGAATAAAACTGCACGGAATTCAATCCAAAGGAGAGGTCGTCCTGCACCAGGTTACTCCTTTACCTCCACTGGAACCCCCGTGAGTGATGAAGAAATCTGCGAATGGCTAATGGAGTACTTAGCGGGTGAGGGAGTCTCTTATGGTTACCGCAAGCTGACTGTACTCCTGAAACGACGCCATCAGCTTGTGATGAACAAGAAAAAAGTATAACGACTGTGTAAGCGTATGAATGTCTTACGTCCGCAGCGTGAACTGAAACGTAAGCATCCGCGAAGACTGGCGAACAACCGCGTCATTGCAGGCTCAAATCAGTTGTGGGAAACGGACATTAAGTACGGCTGGATCGCTGGTGAGAGTCGATTCTTCTTCATTATGTGCATCTTAGATGTGTTGATCGTGCCATTATTTCGTATCATCTAGGGTTAACCTGCGAAGCGAAGCATCTAGTTCAGATCACTCAGGAAGCCCTGATGAGGCGTCAGATACTATGGAAGCGAAGCCTTTTATACGCTCGGATAATGGCCCACAATTCATCAGTCACCGGTTTGAAGAGGCTTGTGAAACGTTTGGAATCCTTCATGAACGGATTCCCCCACGAACACCAAATAAGAATGCTCGTATCGAATCTTTTCATTCTATTTTGGAGGCGGAATGTTATCAAAGGCATGAATTCGAGTCGTATCCAGAGACCTATGAGATCGTCACACAGTTTATTCAGGATTATAATCAGCAACGGATTCACGGAAGTATTTACGACCTATCTCCCTATGAATATATCGATGCGTTGAAAGAAAATCTGGTAAAACCGAAAGAAATCAAGGTCTGAATACAGAATTCGAAGGAAACAAGAGCAATTCCGAGAAATTTTATTAGAGCATCTGGTTAAGAGGTGCAGTGTCCAACATAAGGGTGTTCAGCCGGATATGATGTGAGTATAGTGGGCTTAAATGAAGGAACTGTAGCAAAATATATACGTGAACAAGAAGCACATGACTAAGCCATAGATAAGCTGAGTATACAAGAGTACAAAGATCCATTCAGTAGCAACAAGAGCGAAAATAAACCAGTGCAACTGGTGAGTGAAAGTGACAAATAACACTGAGCTTGAACAGATTTGTGGTCAGGCTAGAGTTTTAGACGTAGTTTGTCCCCCCCCCCTATGAGCAAACAACCCGTCGGACGGTTGGTCATGATTGTAGGCGTGCGCAGAGACACGGATCATCCAGTTGGTGAAAATCTAATCAAGGGAAGGGCAGCCACCTTTGTGGCTAGGATCTTCGCACATAGCGAAAACATCGACAAAAGTACCTTTCAGAGATAGATAGAGCGACAACCTAAGGCCTCGATATGAAGTGAATCCTACTGTGGCATCAAAAGACACTCGTGAAGGGGTGAAGCGCACCCTTAGAATAGACATTGTAATAAACTCTTGGTTTATCTGAGGGATACCAAGGAGTGCCATTTTTTATGCCAATAATAGAAAGCAGTCTAAGAAACATATTCATATGAAAACAAGATGGAGGCAATATGGCTTCACCTCAAAGAAGGATGGACATTGAGAAATACATACGATTATATAACCATAACCGTCGCGACGCAAACTTAATAAGCTTGCTCCGGTGAAGTGCCGGAATTGAAGTGCACGCATTAGAATAGACATTGGAAGACCCCTTGGGTTTAACCGATGAAATTCTAGGGGGTTCATTTTTGTATGACCATAAAGAGATAAAAGTTTAAAACGTATTCGGAGAAGGTTAAAAAGAGGCCATTCGTCAACATACTGTTGTTGAGGGGGGGACTTACCGAAAGATTAATGAACATTTGGGGATTCATGACCCAGAACGAATGAAGAGATGGATGTGAAAAAACCGGGAACAAGGGGAGTTCGGACTGATGGATCAGCGAGGTCGCCGAAAAGCATTCATGGATCAAGACCGATATGCGCAACACTTGAACCGGGAGAATGAGTTACTAAAAAGTGCTTGGTAACCTGAAAGTCGGAAGCAAACAAGAGAGATCTCAAATCATGGAAAAGGTAGCGGCATACGGTGATATCCAGAAACTCTGCCATGTGTTTGGCGTTTCCCGGAGGGGGTTTATACCTATGTAAAACGCAAACGAATCGATCGCGATGCAAAGGCGAAGAAACAGGTGTTTCAAACGTATCAACGAAATGAAGGCAAATATGGTTATCGACAGCTCCAGTTATTCCTTTGGCAAGGTCAGGGGACTTGGATGAGCGACAAAAAGGTGCTCCACCTGATGCAAATGCTCGGTATCCAATCTCGAATTCGTCGTAAACGACGCTCCAGTAGCTTGTTTGCACCTGCACAGCGTGTAGCAGAGAACCACTTGAAGCGAGACTTCAGTGCGGAAAAATCGAATCAGAAATGGGGAACGACATGACCCAGTATCGTGTGGGCGAGCGCGGGGTATATCTTTAAGCCATAAAGGATCTGTTTAAACGAAATTTTGGCTTCCGAAATGGGAGAACGCAAGGATAATGAACTCGTGCTCTGCGCATTCAGCAAAGCGTTTGCGAAGCAAAAAGACGTGACTGGACGGCCGTACACAGCGACCCGTCCCATGCTTACCATGACATGCTGCCAAAGGTTGGTGTCCAAATCAGCATGTCTCGTCGATAAAATTGTTATGACAACGCTCTTATGGAGAGCTTCTTCTCCCATCTCAAAACGGAAGGGCTCTACTCTTATCATATCCGAACGGTTACCGGAACAATTAAAGAAAAATCGGGGAATATATTTGTTTTTACAACCGAAAACGGCCGCAACGGAAATTGGATTGTCAACGTTAAATCAGACAACTTTTTTAAGGGCTGCTTGACGATACTGAACAGGTGTCATGTACCCAGTGATCCGTGAATGCGATGCTTGTTAAACCAGTTGACGTAGTCGTATAATTCCAATTTTAGATGATGAAGGCTTTGGAATTCCATCCGGTAGATAAACTCCGTTTTCATGACTTGTAGGTGGCTTCAGCCACGGCGTTATCGTAAGGACATCCTTTCTTGCTGAGTGACCGGCCAATACCAAAGGTTTTGAGAAGCTGATCCATCGTTTGGTTGTTAAACTCGCTGCCGCGATCCTTATGAAACAATGGATCTGGCTGATATCGCCCTCTACCGTTGCGAAGGCACGCATCCTTCGCCGGACCTGCGCTATGGCCTATAATCTCTCGATTGAACAAATCAATGAGAATACAAATGTAGTCCCACCTTTGCCCTACCTTCACATAAGTCAGATCGCTGACAACGAAACGTTGGTTTCCTTCTGTTCAAACGCACGATCAGATACATTTGCCGTCGTTGCCTCATTACAAGCCGTTTTGTGGGGCTTAAACTGGGCAATGGTATACGTGGAAACGAGGCCCTGTTCTCGCATGATTCGGCCTATACGGCTTCGAGAGACGATGACTCCTTGTTCCTGAAGTGCTACTTTCAGCGATTCTTGTGGAAAATCTCCACAATGGCTTTGGTAAATTCATCTTCCTTGGGCTGTTCCTTTGCTTCATAGTAGAACGTGCTTTTCGCGATTTCGAGGACGTCACACATTGCTGATACCGAGTATTTACCGCGGTTATTTTGGATGATAGCTACTTTCGTCCTATGATCAGCGCGGCTTGCTTTAAAATATCATTCTCCATCCGTAGACGTTGGAGTTGTTTACGCATAGCGATTAATTCGTTTTCTTCAGGCGAACGATTGTCCTTTTCTTTGAAGGAACCGGTTGCCTTCGATTGCTTGATCCAGCGATCTAAAGCCGAAGCGGTGAGGTCGTATTCCTCCACAAGGGCTACCTGGACTTCCCTTTTCATAGAGCTGCACCAACTGTTTTTTTAAACCCGGTTGTAAACGTTCGTCGTTGTTGTTTTAGGCATGGTAGAGATCCGCTCCTTCATATGATAGATTTATTCTACAAGCCATTATTTTTATTGTCCAACTAAGTGTAGCCGATCCACTCATCTGTGAAGCCGAGTGTAAGGAAGTATCCTTTGTATTTCGATGAAACGAAGTACTAAAGGGACGCAACACCGTATTGTGCAAAGTCTGCAAATGCAAAAGAAATGGGGTAGTCGCGACGTTGTTAACTTTTTAGCCATGCATTTCCGGAAAACCAAAGTGGAGACATCCCAAGGTAAGTTACACTACGCAGCGTGGCAACGAAAAGGCGGTCAAAGATTCAAGGATGAAGAAAATATACTACACGAAGTATGGTTAAAATAATAAAATGTAATATATTGGTTATTTTAAGGTGGCTAACCGATGGCTTGCGAAGGAGAGACAGTACAGGGGATGGATAGGATCACGATCATTGAATGCGCTGATTAAAGCAGGGGTGAATTCTGCTGTAAATGTCCGGCGTACTCTTGGCATTGTGGATAGCTAATCTTTATCTGTTTATTCTACTCTACTATACTAATCAGTAAAAAGTTCTCCAACGCGAAGAAACCAGCGAATTGCGCTCCGCATCAGCGTTTTCCTGCTTGGATTTAATTATTGCGTTATGGATACATGCGGATTTTGAGCAAACAGGCGAAAAATAGATTTGGGCAAATAAGCAGCAACACTGGCTTCGGAGACCACCGTATGGGAGGGCGTTCGCAAATAGCGGAAAAACAGCCCCGTGGTTCGGCCTGAAAACTGCAAGGCAACGAGTTGCAGGAGTCCCATCGCAATGCACTGGCACATGACGAATCCCTCGATCGCCTGGATCGTTTTCTGGATGCGCTGCCGGTCTTGCTCGTTCGTTACGGCTTCGAGGGGACGCGCATCCTTATTTCTCAAAAACCGGTTTAACTTCGGCATGGACTTGCTCCAGAAGCGGTAGCCAAAGGCACCCAGCACCTGTTTCATTTCACGGAACATACTCTCGATCTTAGTGCGATAGCCGTATAAGCGGATGATGTCTGGCGCCGCTAGGCTCAAATCCGTACTGACCAAAATGGAGCAGCCGCCCTCATACACGACTAAGACAAAGTGTAATTCCTGATATAAACCCTGCCCCAAAGCAGATCTAGGCACAGAAATTGGACCGTCTCTTCTTTGCCGTACAGCGAAAGGGTTGTCGTTTGAAAATCGGCAGCACGAGTCGTGAACAACGCCTTCAGTTTAATCGGCTGGCCTTTTTTCGGCGGTCGACCACGTCCGGGCTTCTTCGCAGGAGGATGCTCGTAGGCGACCACATTCGATTTAGCTTTGGTGACCAGGTTCATGCGTGTTTCGGAAGCGAGGTGGCACGCATTCAGCCGCTCCAAGGCCGGAACCGACAAGAAGTACCGATCCAACAGTAGCAGCGCTTGACCGAAGCCTTTCGCAGCCTCGAAACCCTGTTCAATCATCTGAACGACATGGGAAGGCGTCTCTACTTCGCTCGCGAACTTCTTCCAGCCCAGAATGGTTTGGAGACCGTCTTGTAGATTCATGAACAAAGGTAAGCAGAACCATTTCCGGGAATCGCCGACCAGAATGCCAATAGCGCCGAACAAATGACCAAAGATATAGTCCCCTTTGGAAACATTTTCGGATTCCTGATGGAGTTTTTTGACCCCTGGCATCCGGCGGCCTTCCTTGGCTTGTTTCATGCCATCGCCGACGAGGACCACGCGATTCTGAATCACGAGCAAAGGTGCATGCCGGCGCACGACCTGAAGCCACTTCTGCCTTAGCATGGAGGTGGACCAGCCGGACGAACGGAAGAAGTGAATCAGTGTCTCATAGCAGCGGCTATTCAGGTTGAGGTCCCGAATGACGGAAGTCACGCCTAGAGCGTCGGAGCGCAGCATAAAGCCGACGATGATCACGACAAACCAATCGAAGGTGGCTTTATGAGAGAAGCAAGAGCGAAATGGAAGTAGAAGTTGATTCATGTATTTGAGCATAGGTATGTTCAATCGCTCGCATATGGGATAGACTGTTTATTGTAACCCATCTGGCGATTATTCCTTTCGTGTGAGAACTAAAGGATACCATAATTCGCTCAGCTGGGTTATTTTTCTATGCGTTAATTTCGACAAGAACTTTTGACTGTCCAGTACTATATAGAAAGTATTTAAGAAACTGCCGAGTCATTCCAGTCGCCAAATCGGGTAAAGAATAGTAATAATTTACCCGATTTGGCGATGAATATGAGTAACAAAGAAATCGAGTGGTTGAATGCAGCGATGAAACAAACATGGTACAAACGACTCTACGAAAGTTACCTAGCAGTCCGTCTTCGTCTGGAAGGACATACGTTTGAAGAGATCGGTAATCTACTCAGTCGCGCGCGTCAAACGGGAGTTTGGCATCAACATGAGCGTGCGTGTGATCAGAGAGATACTAAAAAGGATGAACTTCAGTTTTACCAAAGCCACGTATACGCTTGTCAACGCAGACGAGGACGCTCATGCATATTTCAAAAAGCACACCTTTGCAGCGCTCAAGAAACAGGTTGAAGCGGAAAAAATTGATCATTTGCTCTTTGAAGACGGATTGATGATCCGATCCTATCAAGCGCTGCAATACAATTGGTTTCCGCGTGGCAGACAACGTAAAGTGCCAACGTACGGTAACCACTAAGGAGCCAAGTTGTTCGGTGCGATTAATTATTAAACCGGGCAGGTGCATCACCGGGAAGAAGAAAAGGCTGATACCACAGCCTTTATTCGATTTCTTCAGGATCTTCTCTCCGCGTATCCAAGTGGGAAAATCGCCTTGATTCTGGACAACAACCGGATCAATCATGCTACGGAGTTACAGCCTTTTTTTACGGAACATCCACGTATGCAGTTGGTCTTTCTACCGCCTTACAGCCCAAACCTTAATCCGGTTGAAGGGCTAATGGCTATGGCTCAAAGCAAATGTAGTGAACAATGTCTTTTTTGAAAAGTTCTATAAGATTAAGATTCATGTGAGCCAATTTATGAAGCCAATCAATAAGCATCTGCTGAGAACCGTCGATCGCCTGCTAGTAAGGCTATGAACTTAATTGGGGTCTATATATCCCTTAATTTTCTGTCCAACTAAGTGAAGTCGATCCGTAGCCGTCATAGATCTCAGACTTGATCAAACTTATAATAAATTACCCGAATTCAAATTTTAATAGAAGGAGAATTTCATGTTAAAAGAAGAACTTGATGAATTTATATCAAAAATAGAAAACAAAAATATTATTCCTGGTATGGGTATCAGTATAATTGAAAACGAACAAGCACCACTTATTTCAACTTATGGATTTGCTGAGATTAAAAATAAAATTCCAATGTCTGATGATCATCTTTTTCAGGTAGCATCTTTATCTAAGCCAGTAACAGCATGGGGGATAATGTTACTTGTTCAAGAAAGGAAAATTAAATTAGATGATCCTGTGAATAATTACTTAACAAAATGGAAGATTCCATCTAATTCTTACGATTCCAATAAAGTTACAGTAAGACAATTACTTTCGCACACAAGTGGGATATGTCCAGTTGAATACCAAGGAATTCAATTAGCGGGAGAAGTTTATACATTAGAAGAATCTTTAAAAGGAAAATACTCATTTACAACTAAAGTAGAACTCCTCCATCCGCCTGGAAACCGTTTTTTATATACAGGAGCTGGATACACAATTTTACAATTATTGATTGAAGAGGTAACGGGTGATCGTTTTGAGGTTTACATGGAAAGTAAGGTACTGATACCATTAGGACTTCGAAAAAGTACTTATAAATGGGAATCAGTGCTTGATAAAGAAATATCTCGATCATATAATCTTTTCGGAGAAGAATTACCACAAAAGATATTTCCCGAGAAAGCCGCAGCTGGGCTTTTATCAACTCTTCCCGACATAACTAAATTTGTGCAAGCCAATATAAACTATACTGGCTTGCTTAATAAAAGTAGTCTTAGTATGCTTCATTCTCGTGTCCATAGAGCGATTCCCTACGGATTGGGTTTCCAAATAACGACACTTGCAAATGGTAATCGTATTATTTTTCACAATGGCCATATCAATGGATGGAGTTCTTCGTTCATATTTACTACTAACTGTAACTCGGCTCTTATTATTCTAACAAATAGTGAAAGTGGCCATTATGTGATAAGAGACTTAATTACATTGTGGGTTCAGAGAAAGTTTAGTAATGTCACTGAAAATAGCCTTAAATCGATATTACCCCAAAATTAATAGTACATTAATATTTATTCAAATCTCATGTTGTGTAGTACCGTCCAGGCCGCGAGTCAAGAAAAAATGCTTGGTAAACGAAGCTGCATTGGCTGAAATGGCAGCTCTACTAGTTTTGCTGGATAAGGCTCGAGATGAGAAAATTAGAGCTAGTCGTTTATAGATGACTGATTGTCAAACCAAGTGTGAAAGCTCCTCTATGAAAGATTCGTGAGAGGTTCTCCAACCTAAACATTTTCGTGGTTTGTGATTGATTAGACGGAGTGAATGGGCGAGATCTTTATCCTCTACTTGAGCGAGATAGGTACCTTAAGGGAGAAACTCTCGCAGTAACCCGTTCGTATTCTCGTTTATGGGCAGTTTCCCAACTCGCATAACATGCAAATTCTTCTCCTCGGTCAGCTGTAGCTGTGAGGAAGATCCCTGTGGGGTGCTGTGAGATCGCTACACCAAGGGCAATTTCCATCGACAAAGCGGTACGATCGGGCATGAGGATAGCGGTATATAGGCGTGTCTTGCGATCTATTAACGTGGCTACACATCCTTTGCTTTTCCCACGCCCCGATACAAAGGTATCAAGTTCTCAGTGCCAAATATTTCACGGGAACGAACCTCTTTCGGGCGATCCGAAATGGAACGGCCAATCGTGAATTTGCACGAGTTTCTGTCGGTTTTCGACGCTTTCCTTTGTGCCGAAGAACTTGTAGTTCGCTTCGAACTAAGCGTCCCTCGTAGATCCAGCGATAGATGATCTTGAAAGAGATTACAGGCAAGCCTTGCGTACGTAACCGTTCCGTGATTTGCTCTGGAGACCACGTCGCCTGAAGCTTTTCCTCCAAGGAAACAGCCAGTTCACTTGACCATTTCCCAAGAGAGACAGAAACTTTACGGCGTGCCTGATAAGATGGGCTTGTTTTGCATGATAGGGTTGCCTTAGAACGGCACACACTCCAATTCCGGTAAATCGTCAACGGATGCCTTCCCAGCTCTTTTGCATTGGCTCGTGAACTATGACCTTGCTGGTGGAAAATTTCTAACTTGCTGCGCTCAATTATGCTAAGATGTGTATACCCCATGGTGAATTCTCCTTGTGTGAATGAGTGTGTGTGAACTTTCATGCCACACGAATCCGACCATGGGCCCTTTTTATTTATTTCCAGTAGGTGTCGCACTTCATATTACAATCCATTAGATAAATAGGTAATTACAATCCGCTATATTACTAACGAGATATGTCCCAACTTTGAAAATATATTTCATAATTTTACAATAGAAGGTATTATATTCATAGGAAAGAAATAGGGAAAGTGCTAACGATGAGTAGAACTTATCTAAGTAGTGAGCTAAAAAGCCCATTCCCATACTTAAAATCATGTAAAGGAAGATATTAATATGCTTAAAATCAAGCTCATTAGAAAGCAAGAAATTTTACTATCAGGAAATGCCCTGCCATGGGGAATGGATTTAAATGATCTTTGTTTGATGCACTTCAAATTCACTACCTCTATTAGTATTTCAAAAAAAAAAATTATAATGCTTCCAGATTCTTTTGTAGTATCAAAAAATATTAAAATTCATAACAATGTGAGCTCCTTAATTCAGATTAGTGGAATAGTATTCACTGTGTCTGAGTCATTGGTTAATAATGTAAAACTTCCGATTGTAATTCAAAAGAATTCTATAGGTTACTCACAGCTTAAAGAAATTTTCTCTTTAATCTATAACCAAGAGATCAAAGAGAAAAATATTGAGTTATTAAACAGTTCTTTATTAGAAAGTATCTTTTTGATTTCTAGATATCCACATAAATTTGACTGTAAACTTCATGGGAAAATTGATCAGAGACTAATAATTGTCAATCGTACAATACGTAAGCACTATAATGATCCATTAACCCTGGAATATTTGGCCGGATTAATAGAATGTACTCCTCCCTATCTTTCTTTTATGTATAAGAAGGTTTTTAATATCTCTCCTATAAAGTTTTTACAAGCTTTCCGAATGAAAAAATCTTTAGACATTATTATTAATAGTGAATTATCCATTGGTGAAATTGCAAATAAAATTGGCTATGTATCTCAATCGCAGTTCACATCTATATTTAATAAATATTTTGGTATATCTCCTAGCTCGTATAGAAATTTAATGAAAGGTAAAAAGAAACACTTATATTAAAATAAATAACTGTACTTGCCAATAATCTATTCAAATATTTGTAAGTTAAAAAACCTGACAGTATCCCTATGCGACTCTGAGCCGCGTTTTAATTTGGTCTAATGTCGCCCCGCGCTGAGCTTGGTTGCAGATATATTCAATCATGTCATGCTTTTTCTGAATGCGGTAGCCATGTATCCCGTCGATTAAGCTTCCGTGGTTACGACACGTACAACACAGCGCGGAAAAAAAGAGCAGGGTCAAGTAACGGTCAATGCCCTGAGCTGAACGAACCTGGTAACGCTCCATGGCCAGCTGAACTTTCACCGTACGAAAATAGGTTTCAATGGTCCAACGTTTGCTGTAAAAGTTCAATATTTCTCCATTACTCAGGGAAACATCCGTACATAGAAAAGCTTTCATTTGCTTGGGATCAATGCCTTCTCCATCTTTCCAACGCAGGAGCAATACAGCGTTCTCTACTAAATTAAGCTTGCCTTCATAACGATATACTCGGTAAGCGGAGGAGCCAATGGTCACCAGATCGGTATCCGTTTTCGAGATGTACGAAGCAAAGCTTTGGAGTGATTGACGGATGCCTTGCGGATAGAAAATTCGGTTTGTTTTCAAACCACTAATGACATGAAAGCCGCGCTCCGCGCAGGTTTGAAGTACGGAAGTAGATGGATACCACGAATCCATCAGGACGTAGGTCCGGCAGGAAGACATCGGGACGGCCTGAATCATATCACCCGCGAGTTCGATTTTACTTTTTCCTTGTGGATAGTAACACGCTGTGGCAAAAGGAAAGACCTGATCCCCTGAGCGAAGTAGGGTTTGAACCACTGCGTGCCCATAAACATGCCGCCGCTTGAGGTGAGAATGTTGAAATGAAGCCCCTTGAATCATGTGTGCGGCCTGTGACGAAGGCTGGATTTTTTCACACACGGCGTCATCCAGAATAACGAACATGGGGCTACATTCTCGCTGAGCACACGCTTTAACCTGCTGAAAAGCGACACGTTGAACGATGCGTTCCAGGTAAGAAGCATCCCATTTTCCTTGAGTTAAGAAATGACTCAGTGTCCGACGATCTCGTTCCTTCAAGCTTTCCCTTTGAATATCCGTTAACGTTCCCGTAAATCCGGTTGAAAGCATCCCATCCACGAAGTGTTTGATGTGGTGAAGGACAGTTTTGGAGAAAAAGAGTGAAAGCTTCCACTCTTCAAACCGATTGTTCAGTGGTCTTCTTGTGATAAAATAAACGTATGAGACATGTCTTTTCTCTCCTGCGAGAGTAGTTGGTCGTACTTCTATTTTACGCAGAGAGTCAAGTGTGTCTCTATTTATATTTCATGGAACTAGTTTTGGGCAAGTACAGTAAATAACTCAACTTTCGCACCTAGAATATCGAGCTAACCCCCTTGTGGGTGTAAGGGAATTTCAACAAAACTAATTCTATTGACAAAAAAACTCGCTTGTTGGGTATCATGGAAGTGCGACCAACCATGCCAACCAAAAAGGTCTTTAACTCTATGGTACAACAACATTTCCTGTCGGAACAGTCTCGTTTTTCCAAACTTTTTGCCACGCTTCGTATTGGGAAAGCTCTACGAAACAGGCATTTCCAAATTGTTCGGTCTTTCCAGTTTGGCGATTTTTCGGATCGTATTCTCGCTGGTCTTCGAAGGAAAGAACTGGTTTCGTCTTTTGGGAGCGACCGCGGTGCAGACCTTCTAGGTAAAGATGTTGTCTATCGGTTCTTGAATCAATCTTCTTTTTCGTGGCGGCGATTTTTGCAGACGGTAAGCCTTCGGATCGCACGCCATTTTGAATCGCTCATTTCCTCCAAACGGATGCGTGTATTTATTGTTGACGATTCGGTACTTAGCCGAAACCGGAGTAAAAAAGCTGAGCGGCTGGCACGTGTGTTTGACCATTCTACAGGCAAAATCACTGAAGGCTAAATCATGCTCACGCTCGGTTGGTACGAAGGTTTTAGCTTTAACTCAGCTGGATTTTGTCATGCTGTCCTCAGCTAAGCTGGTCAATCGTTTTTGCGAAATCGCTTCCCATTTCACGAAACGCAGTATCAGATACAAACGCCGAATGCAGTTGTTCACTTGCTGGATCAGGCTTTACATGAAGGGTTTACAGTCAATTACGTGCTCATGGATAGCTGGTTTACGAAGGTACCTCTGCTTCGTCAGTTCGCAGATAGCTTTCCGTGATTGAGATGATCAAGGAAAGCGAATGAGTCCACATGAAGTGTTTCAATGTCTGCCCAAATCCGACTCAAAAGACGTCAAAGCTTCTATGATTGTACACACGTCGTGTGGTCTTCTGTGAAGTTTCTCTTTGTGCGCAACCAGAATAAAAAAGGGGGGATAGCTTGCTATTTTAAGCACAGACGTGAAGCTGGATGAGAACGAGATTGGAAGAGCTACGGGTTGCGTTGGAGTATAACCTTTTTTAAAGTCACCAAAAGCTACTTGAAATTAGGAACGGAGTTTCAGGGTCGTTCCTTTGACCTCAGTGGCAGGCCTGTAGGCATTTCAAAGCCGGAACCGACAAAGAAGTAGCGATCCAAGAGCAGCGGCGCTTGACCGAAGCCTTTGGCGGCCTCAAATACTTGTTCAATCATTTGTACAACATGAGAAGGCATTTGCGTCTCGGTATTTGTTTTCTTCCAGCCTAAAATGGTTTTAATGCCGTTTTGCAGATTCATGAAAAAGAGCAAACTAAACCATTTTCGAGAATCTCCGACCAGAATGCCAATCGCTCCAAACAAATGCCCGAAGATGTAGGAATCTTTGGAGACGATCTAGGATTCCTGATGAAGTTTCTTGACTCCCGACATCCGGATACCTTCCTTCGCCTGCTTCATCCTGTCACCTACAAGGACGACACGATTCTGAATCAGCAGTAAGAGTGCAGAGCGGCGAAAGTGAAGGAGTGTTTTATAGCAACGACCACGCAGGGAAAGATCTCGAATGACGGAAGTGACCCCGAGATGGTCGGAGTGCAGCATAAAGCCGACGATGATCGCAATAAACCACTCGAACGTGGCCTGTCTGGAAAAGCAAGAACGAAACGGAAGTAAATGTTCATTTAATGTTTTGAGCATAGGTATGTTCAAGCGCTCGCAAATGGGGTAAACTGCTTATTGTAACCCAGATGGCGATTATTCCTTTCGTGTGAGAACTAAAGGATACCATAATTAGCTAAATTGGTTATTTTTCTATGCAACGATTTTTTGACAAGAACTTTTGACTCTCCAGTATATATAAACTCGGAAGGAAACAGAGAGGCGAATAAAGTATTACGATAATGTTCAGTAAAAAAAGCGACATGTACAGGCTACGAAAGACAGTACTAGTCCCCCTTTTGGATTTTGTATAGTTTCTAACTGATTTTTGTTGAATATTACCATATAGATTGAACTGTGAAAATTATGAACGAACCAGTAGTCTATCAATTACTTCAAGAGGGCACTAATTGAACCATTTCATGAAGGCTACAAAAACGGATGATGTGAAGTTTATAAGAAAGACATTGTTTACGACATATTGTTTCACAACCCTACGACAGGATTAAGCTGAGGACTATACTTAGGCAAAAAAAACAAGCGCAGTCTTGGATGCTCATGAAGAAAGAGCTGGATCTTATCTGAATGATAAGTGTGAGCGTTGTCTGAAACAATAACGAGTCCACTTTGGGATATGCCTACGGGCGATCGACCAAAAACCGATGAAAGGTCGTTACATCGAACTTTTCCTCTTCTGGGTGAATTATAGGTTTTGTAGTCGATGGTAGTAAACAGTTTCGCTCTTTTATGTTCGGCATGAGTCAAGATCTTTAGTGAGTTTAATTTTGTGTTTAAGTAATATTATATAAAAAAAGAGCTTTAATCATGAATTCATCTTCGAACAATAGATGGTCGATCTTCACTAGATTAACTGTTCTTTAGCTCAGGTAAAGTCACTTCTTCAAATTGTTTCTGTTAGAGGTTGTTCAAAAAGTCCGCTTTTGATTACGAAGAATGCCTAGTGGCATCATCAGCATCGAAGTTGGAATTCAGCCGAAATGTCCGTTGCTCACGTAGTTTCCCTACGCTCCGCTACTCCATTTCTAGATTCATCCCATCTTCTCGGTACTGAAAATCGGTCTTTTTGAACACGCACTGTTACTCTTTCTTACCTGATTTTATGCAGTTTTTAAATTTAAAATTTCAATCTATGCCCAGATAGAAGAGGAAAGTGATTGTCGTATATATACAAAAGAAAATCAATTATTCAGTAACAATAGTAGATGATGCACATTCTCTCAAGAAACACATCGATGCCGTTTACTTATATACTGTCTTGGAAAATCTGAAGATGCTTGCTTAGATCGAGTCTCGCTATACTATCTCTGATCCTTACCTCACCAACCTCACCTCGATAGGTAGTTTTGAATGTTATAGTCTATCATGATCGAGCGATTATGTTCCATTGAAGGAAGTACTTTTTCACATTCAAGATTATGTTAAAATCATGAGCATTTACTATCATATGATAAGGATAGAGTCCTTCCGCTTTCAGATGCGAGAAGAAACTCTCCAGAGATGCATTGTCATAACAATTTCCTCGGCGAGACATGTTGATTTGGGCACCAAACTTTGGCAGCATGTCGTGGTAAGCATGAGACGTGTACTGGAACCCCTGGTCGCTGTGAACGACCAGCCCGGTCACGTCTTTTTGCTTTGCAAATGCTTTGCTGAATGTGGGGAGCACCAGTTCATTGTCGTTGCGTTCGCCTATTTTCTTTTATGGCTTAAAGATATATCCCGAGCTCGCCCACACGATACTGGGTCATGTCGTTCCCCATTTCTGATTCGGTTTTTCCGCACTGAAGTCTCGCTTCAAGTGGTTCTCTGCTACACGCTGTGCAGGTGCAAACAAGCTACTGGAGCGTCGTTTACGACGAATTCGAGATTGGATACCGAGCATTTGCATCAGGTGGAGCACCTTTTTGTCGTTCATCCAAGTCCCTTGACCTTGCCAAAGGAATAACTGGAGCTATCGATAACCATATTTGCCTTCATTTCGTTGATACGTTTGAAACACCTATTTCTTCGCCTTTGCGTTGCGATCGATTCGTTTGCGTTTTACATAGGTATAAACCCCCTTCGGGAAACGCCAAACACATGACAGAGTTTCTGGATATCACCGTATGCCGCTACCTTTTCCATGATCTGAAATCTCTCTTGTTTGCTTCCGACTTTCAGGTTACCAAGCACTTTTTTAGTAACTCATTCTCTCGGTTCAAGTGTTGCGGATATCGGTCTTGATCCATGAATGCTTTTCGGCGACCTCGCTGATCCATCAGTCCGAACTCGCCTTGTTACCGGTATTTTCACATCCATCTCTTCATTCGTCCTGGGTCATGAATCCCCAAATGTTCATTAATCTTTCGGTAAGTCGACCCTCAACAGTATGAAGACGAATGGCCTCTTTTTAACCTGCTCCGAATACGTTTTAAACTTTTGTCCCTTTATGGCTATAAAAAGTGCACTCCCTAGAATTTTATCGGTTAAACCCAGGGGTCTTTCTTTTTTTTGTCAAGAGCTAGACGGATACATTGCTGGGGTTAAAAGGCTGAGTATCTATATAAGTTGAATTAAAGATTAGAAAACTATGGTAAGGATTTTGTGGCTACTTGTCGAAGTAATATAGACAATAACTTCAGACAGGCAGGGGAATTTAATGGACTTTAAAGTATCCTTTCAAGAGATCGAAACTGCGATGAAGCAAGCAAAGAAACGTCGGATGTACAAACGGTACCAGACACTGTATTTGTTTCTGCAAGGAACCGAAATTTATCAAATTGCTCATATGATAAATCGAAGTGCGAAAACCGTAAAAGGTTACATTGTGGCGTATCAAAGCGGAGGGCTTTCGGGTCTCCAAATGAATCATTCACCAGGTGCACCTAACTTCAGAACAACAAGAACAGTTGAAACAAACGATCGTGGGCTCCGTTCCGCATGATGTAGGCTTTACGGCGCGGCACAATTGGACACTGGAGATCATTGCTGCCCTGATTGAGCGGGAATTTGGCATAACGTATTCGCTTCGTGGTATCTCCAAAATGATGCATCGCCAGGGACTAAGATACACCAAACCAACGTATACCTTGGCAGCGGCGAACGAAGAAAAACAACGAATCTTTACAGAATCCACGTTTCCCAACTTAAAAAAAGAGTGATAAAGGAAGAAATTCAACATGTCCTTTTTGAAGATGAATCCATGATTCGCGACTACCAAGTGATTCAGAAAACGTGGTTTCTCCGCAGAAAGCAACGGATGATTCCAACCACAGGTAAACATCGCGGAGTCGAACTGCTGGCAACTGTGGACTATGTAACAGGCAAGATTGTGTGGCAGGAAGATGAGCAGTATACCGCAGAAACATTTCTATGTTTCTTGAAAAAGGTTGGAAATGAATACCCCACAGGCAAAATTGTGATGATATTGGACAATGCCCGAATCCACCATGCCAAGCTGCTGATCCCGTTCCTCACGGAGATGGAAATGGCTTAAATCCGATGTGATTAACAACGTCTTCTACCACACGGTTACTGAAATTCGAACCAACGTACAGCATTCATGGACGAGATTATGAAACTGCCTATGACGATCATTGACCGGCTCTGTGTCAGGTTCTAGTCATTCGTTTCTTTAATTCAACTTATATAGACAGATTATGGTATGATTATGGATATGGTGTTTCTAGGAAAAGGTTGAACAACAAGATATAGCAATAATTTATGATCATGATTACGGTTGGGAGGCGGTCTTGTATGGAGTCGATCTATGAGCGAATTGAGCATCTGATTGGTGAACGGGAAATGACCAAGAAAGCGTTCTGTCAGCAGTTGAAGATTAGCACAGGTAATCTGGGTGACTGGAAACGCGGCAAGTCTATTCCGAGTACAAATAAACTGATTGAAATCGCTTCGTTTTTTGATGTGAGCCTGGATTGGCTCGCGATTGGACGGCCATCGAAGGAATCGATGGTACGGGAAAAACGAGAGGATTATTTTTTTGACGTGTTACGGCAATTTAATTGCCAACAAAGTGAGTTGTCGACTGAGGAGCAGTCTTTTATTAGTGAGTTCATTGAATTTACCCGCTATCGCAAGGCAAAGGAAAGCAGGAAATCCGACGAGTTTCGATATACAGAACATCCTAAACCGGAAGCGGATGAGTCTGTGTGAATGGGGCTGGCCCTTCACCAAACAACTGCTAGGATGTGGAATTTTCGTATGCATGCGGAAGTGAAGTCCTTTATGGTGTACGTGGGGACTGAGGGATGAAAACGCTGAGCATTTAGGTGGACTGTGGTATAATTATGTATATTGTTGTCTTCAGGGGATTGGTTGGGGACAAGAAATGGTTTTGATTATTACGGTTGGAAGGCGGTTCTTGTATGCAGTCGATCTATGAGCGAATTGAACACCTGATTGCCGAACGAGGAATGACCAAGAAGGCTTTCTGCCAACAGCTGAAGATTAGCACAGGCAATCTGGGTGATTGGAAACGTGGCAAGTCTATTCCGAGTACGAATAAGTTAATTGAGATTGCTTCGTTTTTTGATGTGAGCCTCGACTGGCTCATGATTGGGCGTCCATCGAAGGAAGCGATGGTTCGGGAAAAACGGGAGGATTATTTTTTTGACGTTTTGCGGCAATTGAATTGCCAACAAAGTGAATTATCGACTGTGGAACAGTCTTTTATCAGCGAATATATTGAGTTCACCCGTTACCGTAAATCCAAGGAAAGCAAGGATGCTGGCGACTATCGCTATAAACCTGAGAACAAATCAGAGAACGATTCTGAGGAAAACGAAGCGTAAGTGAGATGAGCAGCATCCATAGACTGAATGTACAAAAACCTCTGGACTAATCCGAACACACTCGGAGACAGTTCAGAGGTTTTTTGGTGTTAACTATGCTTGATGCCCTTATTTACGAAAGACAAGAGTTTCTTTGCCCAGCAGATGTGGGCGGAGTGTGTTCCAGATCTGAAGACACTGCTCCTGAAGTTCCCAAGCTGCCATGCCAAGGAGTCGAACGCCGATGCCTCCGGTTGCCAGCAAACTTGCACCTGCGAGCATTCGCCCATCTGGTGGCAGCGCAAATCTGACTTGCTCCAACTCCGCAGTACCAAGACCTGGGGCAATCATCCATAACGCAGCGGTATGTGTGTAGTGAAGGAGAGACGCTGAGTGTTTGGGATCATCGGTATCCGGTTCGAGTCCGAATCGATCCCAGACAGCCAGTTGTTCACCTTGCCATATCTCCGTCAAGCTGCGGTAACGCTCGAATTGGAAGGCTTCTCCCCGATGAATCCGTCCGGCAGACCAGATATCTGCATAGGCCAGGATTGCCTGTTCTTCCAGCTCAAAGGTTACAGTGAGCGAAGAAGAACTTCCCTTGAAGGGAATGACGCATTCAGGGAAGTATTCCAGCGTGGCCCCTTTTCCCAACCGAAAGTGATGATTAACGGATGAAGGAATGGAAGGTGTGGGATGGAGTCTGGTAGCAGATGTGCTGCTCAACATGACATGGGTGCCTTCACCTAATTCCCACTCGGAATGATAATGATCCCCGTTAAGGACTCCGGGCGAGACGTCTGACGTGTACACACATAATTCGGTTCCGCCTCCGGGAGGTCGAAAGGATCGGCTAAACCGGAGCGGTGCGCTGTAATAACGATCGGTCATGACAGTCCGGTCGCCTTGAGAGGCAAAGGTGGCCCGAAGCTCGCTGCGGCGTGTGACGGGCGCACCTGCACTTTCATTCCCATTTACCTCTGTTCCGGTGGGGACAGAAGATGAATTAATGCGAGTGAGTGCCATGTTCATGGCTGTGTGAATGCAGATGTGCAGCGGAAGCATCGTCATCCATATATTGATGTTCAAGCCAGTGGACAATCTCGGACACACCTTCACCGCTCATTAGATTAGACATGACATAAGGGCGGCCTTCGCGTACCCGCTCGGTATCATTTTTCATAACTTCCAGGCTTGCTCCAACATAAGGGGCAAGGTCGGTTTTATTGATTAACAGCAGATCTGAACGTGTGATGCCGGGACCGCCTTTGCGAGGGAGTTTCTCCCCTTGGGCAACGTCGATAATGTAGATGAACACATCAGCCAGTTCCGGGCTGAATGCAGCGGAGAGATTGTCGCCGCCGCTCTCGATAAAGATTAGTTGCAGATCCGGGAAACGTTCAATTAACTCGTCAACCGCTTCGAAATTCATGGAGGCATCTTCGCGAATAGCCGTGTGCGGGCATCCGCCTGTCTCTACGCCGATAATGCGCTCTGGTGCCAATGCATTCTGACGCAGCAAGATTTCGGCATCTTCCTTGGTGTATATGTCATTGGTGATGACAGCAAGGCTATAACGTGTACGCAGTGCCTTGGACAGCTTCTCCACCAGGGCTGTTTTACCTGAACCTACCGGTCCGCCAATTCCAATTCGCATCGGACGACTCCGATCAAATGCCTTGCGTTCCCACTCCGGATGATGCGTATGATTAGCTCCTCCACACATAACAATTCCTCCTTGGTTATATAAAAGTTGATGTTAAGACATAAACAGCCGCGCGGGTAAGGTCTCATGCCGCATGGCGTAGATTTCCTGGGCGATTCCGAAGCTGTGCATATCTTCCGGGTCATTGTCCCGCATGAGAGCCCATTCCGCTTCGATATCATCAAGCAGTTTCTGAATCAACATCTGCGCTTCCGTTTGTCCGATGGGCAGCAGGCGAAGTGCGCTGTTCACATAAGCGTTCACTGAGGTATACAGATGCCCGGTAACGGCTTCATCCAATTCAATCTCCAATTGATAGTTGATATAACCGTGAATGGTCGTGATGCCACAATACGCGCCGTATTCCCGTATAGCCTCATCGATCAGGGAAAAGTCCATCCATGGATAGAGTGAGCGGGCCAGCTTGAGCAGTCGCTTTCCCATTTTGTGGCCGCTTTCCCTGAGTTCCCGAGGGGAGCGCTGGGCGTGGACACGTTTGTCATACAGGGCAAGTAGAGCGGCATCTTGTTGTTTTATCGCCTGATAGACGCCTTTGATGGCAAGACCATCTAGTCGTACAAGACTGGAATGAAGCTGGCTGCGAATAAACTGTTCAAGCTGCGCGGTATTTTGCACGGTGCCATCATGCGTGTAAGCTTCCAGACCGAAGGAATGGGAGAAACCACCGATGGGCAGGGCTGAATCCAGCAGCTGAACATAACGGAGTAGCTTCGTGCCACTATTCATCATGAGTGCCCCCTTATCAGCTAATCCGTATTCCTATCAAAACATAAAGTACCGCTGTGCCATAGGCAACTCGTCTGCGGGTTCACAGGTGAGTAGCTCGCCGTCGGCGCGTACCTCGTAGGTTTCGGCATCGACTTCAATGACAGGGGTGACGTCGTTATGAATCATGTCTTTTTTGCTGACTGAGCGACAGCCTTTAACGGGTTCAACCCGCTTTTTCAGGCCCAATGACTCTTTGATCCCTGCTTCTGCTGCGGCTTGGGAGACAAAGGTGATCGATCCGCTGGCAATGGCGCTACCATAGGCTCCGAACATCGGTCTGCCAAATACCGGCTGAGGTGTCGGGATGGACGCATTGGGATCACCCATCTGGGCAAATGTGATCATGCCACCCTTAATGACAATCTCGGGTTTAACACCGAAGTAAGCCGGTTTCCATATGATTAGATCTGCCAGCTTGCCAACTTCCACCGAACCGACGAGATGACCGATTCCGTGAGCGATAGCTGGATTGATAGTGTACTTGGCGACATATCGCTTGATCCGATCGTTATCGGAGGGAGAATTCGGGTTGAGCTCAAGTTTGCCGCGCTGTTTTTTCATTTTGTCGGCTGTCTGCCAGGTGCGGATAATGACTTCGCCCACTCGGCCCATGGCTTGAGAATCGGAACTGATGATGCTGAACACGCCAAGATCATGCAAAATGTCTTCGGCTGCGATTGTTTCGGGACGAATCCGCGAATCCGCAAAAGCGACATCTTCCGGGATGGAAGGGTCCAGGTGATGACACACCATCAACATATCGAGATGCTCTTCTACAGTGTTGCGTGTGTACGGTCGTGTTGGGTTGGTTGATGAGGGGATAACGTAGGACTCCCCAGCGGCCCGGATAATATCCGGTGCGTGTCCGCCACCAGCGCCTTCCGTATGGTACGTGTGGATCGTCCGGCCGTTGATTGCAGCCAGGGTGTTTTCGAGAAATCCGGTTTCGTTCAATGTATCGGTATGGATAGCCACTTGAACATCATGTTCCCCGGCGGCAGTCAGACAAGCGTCGATAGCGCTCGGGGTAGTGCCCCAATCTTCATGTAGCTTCAGGCCGATTACCCCAGCTTCAATCTGTTCAATT
This sequence comes from Paenibacillus sp. FSL H3-0457, assembly GCF_037981725.1. Lineage (NCBI taxonomy): Bacteria > Bacillati > Bacillota > Bacilli > Caryophanales > Paenibacillaceae > Paenibacillus > Paenibacillus sp. FSL H3-0457. Next base: position 1,683,550 of record NZ_CP150283.1, read on the forward strand.
AAAGGTGCGGTACTGGAACTGTTGCCTTTGCCAAGGTAACCGATGTTCATGGGAAAAGCTTCTGCGGACTCCAGCATCCGGTGGATGTGCCAGGCTCCTGGTGTGCAGGTGGTGGCTTTGGTTCCTGTTGCTGGTCCTGTTCCCCCGCCGATCATGGTCGTGACCCCGGAGGATAACGCAGTCTGAATCTGCTGTGGGCAGATGAAATGAATATGGGTATCAATGCCGCCAGCTGTTACAATCATGCCTTCACCGGCGATGATTTCGGTGGAAGCACCGATGACCAGTGCGGGATGAACACCATCCATTGTATCCGGGTTACCGGATTTGCCAATGGCGCAGATGTGACCATCTCGAATGCCGATATCCGCTTTTACAATGCCCCAATGATCGATAATGATAGCGTTAGTGATGACAGTATCAGGGGTGCCGTCGCTTCGCAGAGCAGTGGTAGACTGGCCCATCCCATCGCGGATAACCTTGCCGCCCCCAAACTTGCTCTCATCTCCATATACGGCATAATCATGTTCAATCTCTGCCCATAGTTCGGTATCCGCAAGTCTTACGGCATCGCCGGTTGTTGGTCCAAACATGGACGCGTATTGTTCACGGCTCATTCGTTTCATGAGGGTTCACCTCCATCTTGTATGGGAGGGGAGAACGTCTTCAGGAATGCCTCCAGTTTCACTGGATCGGGGGCTTGATCCGCAGAGCCTTCGGTTAATCCGTTGAACCCGTGAATCTGGCGTTTGCCGCCAAAGGTCGTGAGTTCAACAGGTTTCTCTTCACCAGGTTCGAAGCGAACTGCGGTGCCTGCCGGAATGTGCAGACGATGTCCAAAAGCTGACGTGCGATCAAAGTCCAGTGCTGCATTAACTTCATAGAAGTGAACGTGAGAGCCGACTTGGACGGGGCGGTCGCCGCGATTAAGGACAAGGAGTCGTAGGGTTAAACGATCCGGATGACAGATGATGTCGTCATCTGGCTTCAAACGGTATTCACCAGGAATCATGGTTTCTCCTGCCTTTCTCAGCGTATAGGTTCATGTACAGTAACCAGTTTTGTACCGTCAGGAAATGTGGCTTCTACCTGTACTTCAGGAATCATATCGGGAACACCATCCATACAGTCTTCGCGTGTCAGGATGGTGCCTCCGTATCTCATTAATTCGGCAACACTCATTCCATCCCGTGCTCGTTCCATCAGTTCGGAGGTCAACAAGGCGATGGCTTCGGGAACATTCAACTTAAGTCCGCGTGCTCTTCGTTCACGGGCGAGGTTAGCGGCCACGGTAATCAGGAGTTTTTCCTTTTCCTGCTCAGTCCAGTGCAAGGCAATCCGACCTTTCGCTTATAATGTCTGATATGTTCATGGATCATATTGTATGTTAAATATACTCACACAGGGTGAATCCTTTGTCAATAAGCTTCAAGGCATATTAGCAGTATGCATGAAACGAGTAGGCATGAAATAAAATTATGTAAGCTATATTGACATGAAGAGAGTAACCCTCCATAATTTGGATCAACGAACATTTCGGACGCAAATGACCTTAATGTTCGTCAATAGACTAAAAAAAGGGAGTGTAGGCTATTGAAGAAGAGGTCGGTCAAGTTATGGAGTATTTTGCTGGGTGCGGTCATTGTGATGACAGGATGTGTGGAGGGCACTGCGCCGCCTGAGGCTTCAGGTTCAGGTGGTACAGGAGAACCATCTGCATCCGGTGAACCGATTAAAGTTGGCATTCTTCACTCTCTCAGCGGAACGATGGCGATCAGTGAAGTATCTGTTAAAGATGCGGAGATGCTTGCCATTGAAGAGATTAACGCCGCTGGCGGAGTTTTGGGTAAACAGATCGAGCCTGTAATTGAGGATGGCGCTTCGGATTGGCCCACTTTTGCGGAGAAGGCTGGAAAGTTACTGCAACAGGATAAGGTCGCTGCTGTATTTGGTGGATGGACCTCTGCAAGTCGGAAGGCTATGCTCCCGGTGTTTGAACAGAATAAAGGTTTATTGTTTTACCCGGTGCAATATGAGGGATTGGAATCGTCGCCAAATATTTTTTATACAGGAGCAACAACCAATCAACAGATCGTTCCATCCGTAACCTGGTTACTGGAGAACAGGGGCAAGACGTTTTATCTGCTCGGTTCAGATTATGTATTCCCAAAAACGGCCAATCAGGTCATTAAGGCACAACTCGCAGCAGAAGGCGGCGAAGTAGTGGGTGAAGAATACACACCGCTGGGCCATACCGATTACAGTACCATCATTAGCAAAATCAAGGCTGCGAAGCCGGATATTGTATACAATACGCTGAACGGAGATAGCAATGTGGCCTTTTTCAAACAATTGAAGGATGCCGGAATCTCCTCGGATCAGATGACGACCCTCTCGGTAAGTGTGGCGGAGGAAGAAATCCGTGGTATTGGCGCAGACGTATTGAAGGGGCATCTGGCTTCGTGGAATTATTATCAGACAACGGATACACCTGAGAATGCAACATTTGTTGCCAAGTATAAAGAAAAATACGGTGCTGATCGAGTGACAGCTGATCCGATTGAAGCGGGATATGTGGCGGTTTATCTCTGGAAGGCGGCGGTGGAAAAAGCAGGATCAACCGACGTGGAGAAGGTGAAGGCAGCTGCCAAGGGTCTGGAGTTTGATGCCCCGGAAGGTAAGGTAACCGTGGATGGAGAGAATCAGCATATCTACAAAACCGTACGGATCGGTGAGGTGCAGGAGGATGGGCAGTTCAAGGAATTGTGGAATTCTGGTGAGCCTGTCAAGCCGGACCCTTATCTGAAAACGTATGAATGGGGAGCAACCCTCAGCGCTAAATAACATAGAAACCTCGCAATAAAACAGGCAACTCGCTTCAAAGCAGCCGAAACATAAACGAGGGTGTGACAACACATCCTCTTACCATATCGCGGTAAAGCGTTACTGTGATGTGAAAAATGTTACTGCCGCTAATTGAATTCATGTGAAATATCGAGAGTCACGGTATGGAGGAGGGGATAGCGATGGATATGTTTATCCTGCAGATGTTCAATGGTCTGAGTATCAGTTCAATTCTGTTGTTGATTGCATTGGGGCTTGCAGTAACGTTTGGGCTGATGAATGTCATCAATATGGCTCACGGTGAACTGATCATGATCGGTGCATATGCAACATATGTAACACAAAATCTGTTCATGTCCTATGCTCCAGCAACGTGGTTTGGTGCCTATTTTGTTGTGGCTCTGCCGATTGCGTTCATTGTAGCGGCTCTAATTGGCTGGTTGCTTGAAGTGGTTCTGATCAGGCATCTGTATGGCAGGCCGCTTGATAGTCTGCTTGCGACATGGGGTGTAGGCATGATGCTGCAACAACTGGCCCGTACCATATTCGGAGCACCCAATGTGGGAGTATCCAGTCCGGCTTGGCTCAATGGGGGATTGGCGATCTCGGATGGTATTGTATTTCCGTATAAACGAATTTTCATTATCGCACTGGTTGCGGTTGTGCTGCTGTGTATGTATCTCTATATCTATCGAACATCTTCCGGAAGACGAATGAGGGCTGTGATGCAGAATCGGAGCATGGCGGGGTGTCTTGGGATTTCTACCCGGCGGGTGGATGGCATGACCTTTGCGATTGGTTCGGGCATTGCCGGAATTGCTGGCTGTGCATTAACGCTCATTGGTCCGATTGGTCCTTCGCTTGGTACGTATTATATTGTGGATGCGTTCATGGTCGTTGTTCTGGGTGGGGTAGGGAAATTGGTTGGAACCGTGTGCGGAGCATTGGGGATTGGTATGTTCAACACGCTGTTCGAAACCTATACCTCGGCCTCCATTGGCAAGGTGCTTGTGTTTGTATGTATCGTTGCTTTCCTGCAATGGAAACCACGCGGATTGGTCGCGATGCGTACACGGAGTCTCGATTAACGTGAAAAAGGGGGTTAGTTCATGTCCGCTTTACTCAAGACTGGCAGTCTCAAAATGAGGATTATCTGGGCGGTTGTACTGATCATGATGTGTCTTGCTCCACTAATCTCCACGGAGTTTCGTCTGAGTCTGTTAGCCAAGTTTTTGGCGTTGGCAATCCTGGCCATTGGTCTCGATCTGATCTGGGGTTATGGGGGGGTGCTGAGTCTTGGGCATGGGGTGTTCTTTGGTCTGGGTGGATACGCGATGGCGATGTATCTGAAGCTTCAGGCTAGTGGAGCAACGCTCCCTGACTTCATGGGATGGAGTGGTCTCAGTGGTCTACCGTGGTTCTGGGAACCATTTCGCTCTTTCCCGGTGGCGCTGTTATTGGGGATAGCCCTTCCAGCATTGCTTGCCTTTGCTCTGGGGTGGTTTACGTTCCGCAACCGGATCACCGGTGTTTATTTTACCATCCTGACTCAAGCTTTGGTTCTTATTATGGTAACACTCTTTGTTGGTAAACAGGAATGGACGGGTGGGACAAATGGCATCACCGGATATAATTCGATCTTTGGTTTTACACTTCATTCCGCTGGAACGACGATTGCTCTCTACTATATAACGCTTGCTGTTCTGGTGATCGCGTATGTGCTCTGTCGTCGAATGGTGAACAGTCGGTTCGGCCAAGTGCTCGAAGCTGCGCGTGATGGAGAGAATCGGGTGCGATTCCTCGGATATGATCCGGCAGGATATAAAACGCTGGCTTTTGCTTTTTCCGGTGCGCTTGCAGGCATCGCGGGCATGTTGTTTGTTCTTCAGGTGGGTATTATCTCGCCATCGATGATGGGGATTGTACCCTCCATTGAGATGGTCCTGTGGGTTGCATTGGGTGGTCGCGGTACGCTTATTGGAGCGGTCATCGGAGCAGTGGTGCTGAATGCAGCCAAAACAGGCATAAGTGAGGCTTATCCCGAAGGGTGGCTGTTTGTCATTGGTGGGCTCTTTGTAACGGTAGTTTTGTTCATGCCAAACGGTATTGTAGGTGTATATCGTCATGTCGTTCGCTTGCTGAAGCGGAGAGGAGAGAGTGCGCATGTCCAAGTCACTCGGGAAAAACCTAAAGTCTACTGAGGAATCAGCGGTGTTGTTAGCCGAGGATATTACGGTGGCTTTTGGTGGGTTCGTTGCTGTCAAAGGCATGAATCTGAAGCTGCATGAACATGACCTGCATTTTCTGATCGGACCCAATGGTGCAGGGAAAACAACGATGCTGGATGTGATATGTGGCAAAACAAAACCCGTGTCCGGCTCGGTGAAGATGGCGGATGGCACAGAATTAACACGACTGAAGGAGCACCAGATTGTTCGCAAAGGTGTGGGACGAAAATTCCAGGCGCCATCGATCTTTGCAGGTCTGACGGTGCAGGAGAATCTGACGCTGGCGGCGGAGACTCGCCGTTCCCCTTTGCAAGCCATCGGTATTCGTCGATATGGGAAAATGAGTGCTGCCATGGAGCATGTTACCCTCCAGATTGGTCTGCAAGACCGCGTTGATGCTCGTGCAGGAGCGTTGTCGCATGGGGAGAAGCAGTGGCTGGAGATTGGCATGTTGCTTCTGCAGGAGCCACGGGTGTTGTTGCTGGACGAACCAGCCGCAGGCATGACGGATGAAGAAACACACAAGACCGGGCGACTTCTGCAAGAGATTGCGCGTGAGCGCTCGGTTGTGGTGGTGGAGCATGATATGGAGTTTGTGCGAGAGTTCGCAGCCAAGGTAACGGTGATGCATGAAGGGAAACTGCTGAAGGAAGGTACGATGGCGGAGGTACAGGCAGACCCGAAAGTGGCAGAAGTGTATTTGGGCAAAAGGAGGGATGAACATGCTGTCGCTGCAACGAATTGAATCCGGCTACGGGGAAAGTAATGTGCTTCGTGGTGTGAACCTGGATGTACAGCCTGGACAGGTGGTGTGTCTGATGGGCCGTAACGGTGTAGGGAAAACAACGTTGATGAAAACATTAATGGGGCTGCTCAAAACACGCAAGGGCAGTATTCAGTGGCAAAATCAGGAGTTATCCACCTTGGACACAGCCAAGCGGGCAAGGGCAGGGATTGGTTATGTACCGCAGGGGCGGGAGATTTTCCCGCAGCTTACGGTGAAAGAAAACTTATTGCTCGGTCTGGAGACAAGTGCACCGGGAGTAAAAACGTTCCCGGAGGATGTACTGGCGATGTTCCCAGTGCTTGCTACGATGTATGGACGGCAGGGCGGGGATCTGAGTGGTGGACAGCAGCAGCAGTTGGCATTCGCCCGGGCATTGGCTTCGCGTCCAGGGTTGTTGCTACTGGATGAGCCGACAGAAGGCATCCAGCCTTCTATCGTGGAGGACATTCGGCAGGTAATTTTGCAGCTCAAGGCAAAGGGGAACCTCTCGGTTTTGTTGGTAGAGCAGAGTATTGATTTTGTGCGAAGTGCCGCAGATTACATTTATATCATGGACAAAGGAACCATAACCCTGCATGGGACACCGCAAGAGCTGGATATGTCGCAGTTTGAACATCATCTCTCCGTATAGTTGTAGTTAGTCGGCGAGTGGAGAAAGGTTTCAGGAACGCTTGTCCAGGATATTCGAGTATTTCGGATATAACCGCCGGATGCATTCCGGACAGATGTCATGGGTGAATTCGGCGTGGGTATGCTTCTCTAGATAACTCTCAACGGAGTTCCAGTGTTCCTCTTCGTCCTTGATTTGTTTGCAGACGGCGCAAATAGGCAGCAGTCCGCGCAATGTGCGCACTTCAGACAATGCCTTCTTCAATTGGTGTTCTGTCTTTCTTTGTTCGGTAATATCCATGTGTGCAATTAAAGCGAGATCGGTATCCAGAATTGAATTTGCATAAGATAGAGGGGTGAGTTCTACACGAAACCACCTCTTTTCGTTGTATACAGTATACACGCAGATGTCATATGTATGATTTCGATTAAAGGGTATTCCGCGTTCTTTCAAATTCTGTGCGACAAGTGCCATGTTAGCGTTCTTGCTTCGTTTTGCCCAGGCTTCCGTCAGATGCAGGTAATGTCTATGACTACTGTGTATATCCGGGTTTGGTGAGCATTGACCAAGTCCCTGTTGCCAGGCACGGTTACAACTTTGGATAATCCAATTGTCATCAACGATGATGAGCTGGTGACGTATGGACTGGAACGACAGCCTCTCCAGATCGGATGTAACATGTCTCATGGATGAGACCCTCCTTTGGCAGAAATCTTATCTCAGTTCATCTGGAATATCCAAAATATCAGCGACCAGGTGCCTGAATCGGGTTGCTTTGCGTGTGCCGTGAATGAGATTGGATAAACGATAGGGTGGGATGCCATGCTGTTCACAAAAGGTCTTCTGGTCCACTTGAAGTTCGGTTAGCCGTCGTTTGATGGCCCATCCGAACGGAGTAACTGGTTTTTTCTTGTTCAAAAGGGTTCACCCCTGGTTAGAATGTAGTATTCAGCCGCCCTTTCTTCATGTAGAATATATAGAAATGCGAGCTGTATGTTTTATTATATACGTAAATTCGTCATCTAACAATTAAAAAAGACGGAAAAAAGTGTATTTTGTGATTATAAATGGCGTAAATACGTAAATAAAACAAATAAAATGACAAAAAACACGTCGGCAAGGAGGTTGCCGCGTGTTTTTTAGTTTTTTTGAATGAAGGGGAGCAGGCATGAGGAGGAAGAGGATTAGGCCCTGTAGGCATGAAGTCCAGCTCCGAGCATATGGAAACTGGGGAAAAACGATTTCATGGACATCGAGGTTGGCTGTGCCAGTCCATCCGCAGCCGAGGCGCTGACGGTCTTCCATTCATTCTCCAGATCTGTGGCCAGGCGGACCATCAGATCCTTGGTTGTATCGTTGTTCAGGGGAATGACTTTGGAGGCTTCGGTTATGCAGGCATTCATGGCTGAATGCAGGTAACCAAGGACCGCCTCTTCGACCGGGATGTCGAGGTGGTGGTTAATCCAGGCATGAACAGTGGAGAGGCAGCCAACCGAATCGTATTTGGCAAAGATCTGTTCGAGCTGGCTGAATTCAATCCAGGGGTGCAGAGCGCGTGCGAGTCTGATCAATCGTTTACCCATGGCGGCAGCTTGTTCTCTGAGATCTCCAGGGGTTCGCTGAACATGGACGAGCTTGTCGATTAGAGCTATCCGCCATGTATCCTTGTGATCTGCTGCGGTATAGATGCCTTTGATGGCCATACCTTCAAGACGAACGATGCTCGGATGCAACTGACAACGCATGAATGATTCGAGATCTTCAGCATTACGAATGGTACCCTCCCTGATATGGATATCCATGCCGAAGGAATGGGTGAACCCTCCAACCTGAATAGAGGAATCAAGCAGTTTGACATAATCGAGCAGCTTATTCCCACGGTTCACAATCATTCGCCTCCTGTGTTCGTTAAACGTCACTTAAAGTAACATTTATGTTCCTTTTTGTTTGCTTTGTGTTTAGAAATCCGAATTATATGATAGTTATCATCCCATGAATGTCCGCTTTTTGTCAATAGTATCCGTGAAATTTAATGGATTAAATCTGGGATTTAATATTTGTGTTATTTTATATAACTTATTGTGTTATTTATTTTGCGAAGTGCAGGGAGGACTATATATAAGGAAGGACTATATATAAATGAACCAACAAGATCGGCTCTTACCTAAAGAGAGGGGATCAAATCTAATCATATGCAGTTCATGGGTAAAGATGACGAGATTATGCGATTTTTGATGAAAATGCCTAGCTGAAAAAGAAGTATTAAAAAATACTTTACTTTTAGTTCTGAACCCGGTATAATCAATTCTGTTGCCGATTATTTACGACATGCGGTCGTGGTGGAATGGCAGACACGCTATCTTGAGGGGGTAGTGGGCGTATGCCCGTGGAGGTTCGAGTCCTCTCGACCGCATCATATGAACGATTAAAAAGAAGCTTTCTATTAATGGGAAGCTTCTTTTTTTTGTCTTTTTCGAACAGTATGACATCTGGGTTGAAAAAAGGCCATCCATTACCGGAGGAATGTTGCTCTACCTTCCGGCTACGGGTGGCCTGTGTATTATTTTTGCAGCAAATTCTTGATATCTTCTTCAATCTTGTCCGGTGTTGTTTTGGGAGCATAACGTTTAATGACCTGTCCGTTCTGATCCACGAGGAATTTGGTGAAATTCCATTTGATTGCTTTGGAGCCGAGCAGGCCAGGAGCTTCTGTGCTAAGGTGTTGGAAAAGAGGGTGAGCGCTTGAGCCGTTCACATCAATTTTCTCAAACATGGGGAAACTCACGCCATAATTCATCTGACAGAACTCGGCAATATCGTCGGAAGATCCTTTTTCCTGTGCAAACTGGTTGCTTGGGAAACCAAGCACTTCAAATGGAGCATCTTGAAACTTGTCTTGCAATTCTTGCAGACCTTTGAATTGAGGGGTAAGGCCGCATGAGCTTGCCGTATTCACAATCAGGAGCACTTTGTCACGGTAGTCGGACATTTCAACTTCTTGACCGCGAAGGGTATTCACTTTGTAATCGTAGACTGTCATCTAAATCGCCTCCATTTATTTACTCTTATATCTTCTATTATATTGGTTACAATTAAATATTGCAAAACTAATATGGTGTTAAAAGAATCAAAACAGGCAAGTTGTGCAGAATACGTGAATGAATTGCGAAGTGATTTACGCCAGAGTGAGAATTAGATAGCCTTGAAGAGATGGATAGAGTATAACCTTATTGTAAGCGTTATTATGAACGAGTATTGGCAAAAATCTGCCGATTCGGTGATCTGTAAGGACTTTACACCGTCATGGCGGGGGTGTATGATTCATAACGTAATTTCAATTTAAACTAAATTGTACTTGAAAAACGAAACAAACGATAATATCGCTCGATCTTACCTTAAGATATACGAACGATGTTTTAATCGCTGAGTTTCCATTCATTAATGAATGGGAAACGGGGGAACCAACGGAATGCGCTGTCCAGGACAGTGGGCATTCATGGGGTGAATTTTCCGGTGACAGCCGGAAATAGGGCGACTCTCGCGCCCGAATCCGTCAGCTAACCTCGTAAGCGTTAAAGGGAGAGGCAACAAGCCGTACGCTGGTTCATGGTGTTTTCGCCATGGGTTATTTAAGAAGCGTTCGGGAGGCCTTGGTCCCCCACGCTTCTTTTTTGTTGTCTTTTCACGCCAAGGGAGGAACGAATGATGGATACTGAGATGATCTTAGTGACTGCTCCAAATGAAGCAGGACGCAAATTTATCAAATTGCTGATGTACAAAAAAATGCCGTTTGCCGTTCTAACCAACAGTGCAGGGGAAGAGCGCAGACTCCGTAGAATCGGAGTAGAACATGTTATTCGCATGAATACGGCTGCAGCTCAAAAATGGTTTTTGCCGCAGGGCAGCGTAGGCAACGTGTTTATTTTCGAGAACAGCCTGAATCTGACCTGTCGTTATTTACAGATCTGCCGTTCATGGACATCGAAATCCCTGTGCGTCATTACGGAGCAGAGTCATCCTAAGGGCATCTATCGGGGCATGGGCGCAGACCGGATTGTATATTCGCTCAATGGGGAAGTTGGCTTTCTCCTCAATGGTTAATGCCATAGCTTCTGATTGCTCAGGTGTAAGGTGCCTGTTATAATTGAATGTATCGATAAACGGAAGTTTGAGGAGACTCATGCATGATGGTGAGTCTTCTTTTTTATGCTTACAAGGAGGAATTGGCATGCCGGATGTAGGTGGATTGAAATGGTTGTTTTTTGATGTTGGAGATACACTGGTGGATGAATGGGAGCCGGTTGATGATATTATCGGACAGTTTGTCCGTGAAGCTTGTGCTTTGGGGTATCCGGTGACAATTGAGGCGGTACGCGAACTGTTCGCGAGCTGTTACCGAAAATATGAGGAATGGCCTATGAGAGTGGCAATTCGCACATTCGTTGAAGACGAGGGACACCAGAAACAGATTCAGGACAAGCTGAAGTTTCAAAAAGATCTTGAACGTCCTTTTCCTTCAGCGGATTCCGTTCTTCAGCAATTGTCACGGTATTATCGTATTGGCATTATAGCCAATCAGAGTCCTGGAACGGAAGAGAGACTGGAAAGCTATGGCTTGCGGAAGTATGTTGATGTTCTGGCATGTTCGGCTGAAGAAGGAGTGTCCAAGCCAGACCCTGAGTTATACGCTGTGGCCTTGAAGCAGGCCGGTTGTGAACCGGAGGAAGCCGTCATGATCGGCGATCGGATCGATAACGACATTATACCTGCTCGGAAGCTGGGCATGCGTACGATTCGAATTATGCAGGGTTACGGAAGATTCCAGCCAGAGCTATCGGATGACAAACGTGCGGATTGGACTGTTGATTCATTGGATCAACTCCTGCCGTTACTGATGCCAAATCAGGATTAGATTCAGATGGTTGTTTATTGGATTGCAACAATAAAGGCTGATCAACTTGGGTATAGCATACCGGAGTTGATCAGCCTTTTTAGTATTTAGCCAATTAAAATGAGATTAGAACAACCGGATCGTCTGAATGATCAGATATACATTCAGCACAACGATAATCGCGGCAATGACCCATGAGATGATTTTGAGCCACAATTTGTTGGCGAATGCACCCATGCTTTTTTTATCACTTGTGAACATCACCAGGGGAATTACAGCAAAGGGCAATTGAAGCGACAGCACGACCTGGCTCAAAATGAGCAGTTCTTCTGTGCCATGTTCTCCTGCAATGGCTGTCACAATTACCGCCGGGATGATGGCGATCAGACGTGTGACCAGTCTGCGCAGCCATGCTGGAATTCGAATATTCAGGAAACCTTCCATAACGATCTGCCCAGCGAGTGTACCTGTAAGGGTAGAGTTCTGACCTGATGCTAACAGCGCCACACCGAACAGAATACTTGCAACCGTAGTACCCAATAGAGGTGTCAGCAGATGATAGGCATCAGCGATCTCAGCAACCTGCGTCATACCAGCACTGTGGAATACAGCAGCAGATACAATCAGGATGGCCGCATTGATGAACAGGGCCAGTGTCAACGCGATTGTAGAATCCATGGTCGAGTACCGAATGGCTTCTTTTTTACCCTGTGGTGTCTGTTCGATCTGACGGGTTTGCACAATGGAAGAATGCAGGTACAGATTATGCGGCATCACGGTTGCTCCGATAATACCAATGGCAATATAGAGCATGGCCGGGTTTTGCAGAATCTCAACATTTGGTACAAAACCATGGAGAACACCGCCCATATCCGGTTTTGCCAGAAACAGATCAATCCCGAAGCAGAGGGCGATGGTTGCCATCAGCACAATGACGAGAGTTTCCAAAGCGCGGAAGCCTTTGTTTTGCAGAACAAGAATCAGGAGTACATCAACTGCGGTGATGATAACGCCGTATAACATGGGGATGTTAAATAACAGTTTTAATGCGATGGCAGAACCAATGACTTCAGCCAGATCAGTAGCTGCAATGGCAAGCTCACACAGAATCCATAACATCATAACAACAGGCATGCTGAATCGTTCACGACAGGCTTGAGCCAGATCCCGTCCAGTGACGATACCGAGCTTGCCAGCCAGCGACTGAAGGACAACGGCCATCAGGTTCGATAACAGGATAACGGATAACAAGGTATACCCGAACTGCGAGCCGCCTGCGATATCTGTTGCCCAGTTCCCCGGGTCCATGTAACCTACGGCAACAAGGTATCCTGGGCCTACAAAGGCGAGGAATTTCTTCCACCATGCAGCATTCTGCGGAACTTTCATGGAACTATGTGCTTCTCCAAGGGAAGGGGTCATGCCCGCAGTAGACAATGATTCTCTTGAAGGAGCGTTGAACGGATTTTTTTTACTCATACGATAATCACCTGACTTTGAATTATTGATTTGGAGATATTGATGCGGTACAAACCACTCACGATATATCTAAATTTTTATGTTTATTGTTACATTGTACTCCTTCAATTATTTTTGTCTAGTGCAACTTTTATGTATCAGCACAAAATTTCGGTTGTAGCTTGAATATGCCCCTTCGTATATTACCCAACCTTAGGGAAAATACAGCCATGGCATTGAAATGCATGAAAATAATAAAGTTGTAAAAGCTGATAAAGATACAAAATTGCGTTTCAAAATGAGCCAGAAGTTTAAATTGAAAGGAAGGCAGTAAAAAACTATATGGATAAGGGAGAGATTCTGAATGGAAGCTTTATATACAGCAGTAGCGACAGTTAAAGGTGGACGTACAGGTTCGGTGACTTCTTCGGATGGCGTGCTTAAGCATGATCTGAAAATGCCAAAAGAGCTTGGTGGCTCCGGTGGTGAAGGTACTAACCCTGAGCAACTTTTTGCCGCTGGATATGGAGCATGTTATGAAAGTGCCCTTGCCAATGTAGCACGCAAAGCAGGTGTGAAATTGGAGGATGTGGTCGTTACAAGTAACGTATCCATTGGTAAAGACCCTGCGGATGACGGTTTTCAGCTGTCTGTTCGTCTGGACGTTAGCATGCCTGGTGTAGATCACAGTCAAGCAGAGGAACTGGCCCGCAAGGCGCATGATTTCTGTCCATATTCCAAAGCAACACGCGGCAACATTGATGTTGTATTAAACGTAGTTTAAGATTTGACTCCTGGTAAGTAAAGGGAACATATAGAGCAGGTTATCCCAGATACCTGATGTTCGACTACAAAGCCCTGCTGGCAATCGGCAGGGTTTTGTGTTGATTATCATATAAGGACATGATGCAGGAGATTAGATGCCAGATCGCGTACTATTTTACATAATTGCACTCTCACTTCATGCTACACATTCCATAAAGGGGGAACGAAGATGAGTATTGAAGAGATGATCGAGCGGCGATTTGTGTGTACAAAATGCAGGGGCACGGATTGTAACATTAAGGAAGTTTCCATGTCAGGAGCAGGCCTGAGCAAGATGTTTGATATACAGCATAATCACTACTTGTTCGTGGCTTGTGCTTCCTGCGGGTATGTTGAAGTATTTGATCCGGATGTCTTGAAAGGGAAAAAACAGGGGCAGGTAGGGACGATTCTGGATATTTTGTTTGGCGGGTAGACATGCGCGAGTTGACATTGATCTGAATTTTCTTTAATATAACTTAGTACTGAGTAGTGTCATTGCATGAACCAAATTTGAATTAAACAGGTGATATCCATGTCTTATAGACCGCGTATTGCAGATTTAGAATTAGCTTATGGTAACAAGGAAGACGGATTGTATGAATTCAAAATGAATTTGGTAGACGGTACAAAATGCCGTGTATTCTACACCCGTTCCCCGGAATGGAAGATGACCAATATCAGCCGTCTGCAGAAAACCCCTTGTCCAGTATGTCGCAAAGATTTCATTTGCAAATGTATGGACCAGTGGGCAAGTGACCTGCATCAACAGATGATCGATGACCAATGGATGGAAAAGGCAGTTACGGAGTAATTGTCGGACAGATACGAGCGTGGGCACAATGCCTGCGCTCTTTTTCTTTTATTTCCCATTAATGCGTGTTCAAAAAGAGCGGTGTTCATTCTTTTTGAACTACCTCTAGAAATAAATTTAGAATTAGTGAACAAGATGGCCCAGATTGGGTAAGTTACTCTAACCGCAACAATAGGAGGCAGCCAATATGACAGCAAATCAAACAGATGTGCATCAGGGACATCCGATCGTACTGGTGGATGGTGTCTGTCACTTCTGCCAGGGCTTAACCAAATGGATTATCAAGCGTGACCCGGAAGGAAAATATCATTTTGCATCGCTTCAATCGGATGTAGCCAAGGAACTGCTGGCGAAGGGAAATTTGTCGACAGACAGTATGGACACCTTTGTTCTGATTGAAAATGGAAAATACTATACACGTTCAACCGCCGCACTGCGATTGGCTAAGGGTCTAAAGTTTCCTTATCCGTTGTTATATGTGTTCATCATCATACCTAAATTTATTCGTAATGCAGTCTATAACTGGGTTGCTCGCAACCGTTATCGCTGGTTTGGCAAGGATGAAGCGTGTATGTTGCCTACACCGGAGATCAAAGATCGATTTCTGTGAAAAAGTCTCGTGCGACACATTGTATCCAAATTTGATGATTAATAGCGGAAATAATTGGGTAATGACTACAGATCATATCTATTTTGGGAGGAAAACAACTTGAAGAAGTGGACTACATTAATTATCGGGGCATTATTAGCAGTAAGCTTGGCAGCATGCGGAAACGACACAGACAACACGGCAACGCCGCCAGCGACCAACAATGAAACATCTAATGAGGGTAATACACCTGCGGAGCAGGAAACAAAGATCCCTACCCTGGATGAGTTGATTACCAAAACGAATGCAGCAACCAAAGAAATGAAAAGCTTCACAACTGAAGCAAACATTGATCAGAATCTGAAACTGGATGCTGGTGAACAGTCACAGGATCAACAGGTTAAAACATCGCTCAAAATGGATATCATCAAAGATCCAATGATGATCTACCAAGAGATGAAAATGGAAATGTCTGGGCAGGAAGCGCAGAATGTAAAACAATACATCACTTCAGATACGATCTATTCACAAGTGGGAGAACAATGGGTTAAAATTCCTGAAGCTCAAACCAAAGAATTGGTGGAGCAGATGAAAGCAAGCATGAATCCAGAAGGTGAATTGGATCAGTTCAAAAAGATTGAGGAAGACACCGAAGTTACAGAAGATGGCGACAATTATGTCATTAACGCTGATGTATCCGGTGATAACGTAAAGGAACTGGCCAAAGCCGTGATGGAGCAAAACGGATCGAATGCCCAGACCCAAGCGATGCTTGAACAAATGAATATTACAAGCATGAAGATGAAATATATGATTAACAAGGAAACCTATCTGCCTGCAGGTACGGATGTAAACATGGTCATGGAGATGGAACAGAATGGACAGAAAATGACGATGGACATGAAGATGAACAGCACATTTTCTAACCACGATCAAGTGGAAGAGATCAAGATTCCACAAGAAGCATTGGATAGCGCAAAATAATTTGGTTATGCCAAATGTGCTGAAGATGATTTAAAGCGGTAAGCGAGCATCCTTGTATGCCCGTTTGCAGGGCACCTCTGAACTAGATCTGTGTGAGCCGAGAGGTTTACCGGATTAGAATCAGGGGTGTTTTTCTGTTTAGCGGAGATTATGGTCAGGGTTCAAGGTGTTATAGTATAGTCATATTGAAGTAGAGAGGGGGATATAAAAGATGATTGAATATGCACACATCCACCATGTTAGTCTGGCTGTACGTGATCTGGAAATCGCGAAGAAGTTCTACTCGGGGTTACTGGGCATGCAGGAGATTGAACGTCCAGCCTTCCGCTCCACGGGTACATGGTACGCTATCGGCAGCCAGCAGCTTCATCTGCTTCAGCACCCAGAGGGTCACACGTTACGTGAGGCTGGGATTGATACTACAGACGGTCACTTTGCGATCTGGGTCACCAGTTATTCAGAGACTATAGCCTGGCTGGAGCAGCAGGGAATTGAGTATGAAGCGAGACCTGACAGTGTAGCTGGATTCGCGCAGATTTTTGTACTTGATCCGGACCGTAACATTATTGAGTTCGATTCACCGTACAACTCTTAAGGAAAAAGGGTTAGAATAAATCCCTTGCTCCCCCAGAAATTGTATGCTATATTATCCATACATTCATAGCACGTGACGGAAGCACCGTCCATATACTGCATATTCATGCGGTTATTGGACGGTGCTTTTTTGTGCTTTTTGACAGGGAGGGAAGGAGAAATTGATTGTACTGAAGGTTGTTCTGGTTTCAAAGGATAGAGATTACATTAGCGCCTGGCTTGATTATGTACAGGGAAATTCATCTGGTCTTCATGTGCGTTTCACGGCATTCTCCCAAGAGGATTCGTTCAGGGATCACATGAAAGAGCAAGAAGGTCGGGAATTACCGGATCTGGTTATTGCGGAACCGGAGTTTCTGAATGACTGGCTGAATAACGGGGGAGAAGTATCAGGTGTACCTTGGCTAATGCTTAGTGAAGGGATGGAGGAGGTGGATGAGGCCAAGCGGCTGATGAAATATCAACCCTTGCCTGCTTTGCTGGATGCTGTGATGCATGCTTGCCGGCAGCCACGCCGTAAGAAGGTTCACCATCCAGGGCAAGAGACTCTCTCCATCGGTGTAGTATCCGCTTCTGGTGGAAGTGGCAAAACGGCAGTGGCCTTGCATATGGCGAAGCAATTGGGACTTGCAGGATATGCTGTTCTTTATCTGAATCTGGAGACGCTGGACAGTACGCTCCCGTTTCTGGAAAAGGGACTAACTAGAAGTGGGCAGCGTCACCCGGATGCGGAGACGGGATTGTCCCGCCTGTTATACGATCTGAAGGTGGGCAGGAAGGAATCCGGCAAGCAGTTACAGGTACAATCGAAGGGCGTAGATGGATATGTGGTCCGGCATGAAGCGTTGAAATCCGATGTGTTCTGGCCATTATCGAATCGGAAAGAACTGTTGCAAATGACTCGTGAGGATACGTCGAATCTGCTTCGTTATTTAACGGATTGTGGACAGTATGACGTGTTGATTCTGGATGGGGATTCCGGTTGGGATGGGCGCAGTGAAGGGGTGCTGGATGCAGCAGATGCATTTGTCTGGTTGGTTGAGGATGATATATCTGCCATGCATCGATGGGGACAATGGTTACAGCATGCTGAGCGTACGAAGCCAGATCTATACGAAAGTATGTTGGATCGTTCACGCTTTGTGGTTAACAAATATCGGGACAATGTCGTCAATGCACTTCCACGCCCTGATCTGCATCTGGATGCAGTGTTACCCTATATCCCTTCTTGGAAGCAACTCAGTCAGGAGGAAGTCATGCTTAGTTCTCCGATCTTCCAACGTGAAGTGAAGAGATTATGTGCCATGCTGGTACAAGATGGCGAAGAAGAATTGAAGCAGACGGGACGAATTCAGAAGCAGGATCGGTGGGTGTTATGACGGATTCATCCAATAGAATACTGGATCGTGAAGAACAGTTTCAGATGATGCGAAGGGAAGTCAGGGCTGGCCTCGATCTAACCTCTTCCGCAGGAGATGATGAACTGTGGCAGGGAATAGAACGCAAAGTTCTTACTGACCCGAAGCTGGATGATCTGACCTCAGGAGAGCGTCACACGCTGGTACAGCGATTGTTTGACTCCTTTCGTGGATTGGATATTTTGCAGCCACTTGTGGATCATCCCGATATTACGGAAATTATGATCAATAGTCACAAGGAGATTTTTGTGGAGCAGGAAGGTGAAGTCAGCCAGATCACCCTTGAATTTGAGTCAAGGGAACGGCTCGAGGATATCATCCAGATGATTGTGTCCGGGGTAAACCGGATTGTGAATGAGTCTTCTCCAATCGTAGATGCCCGTTTAAAGGATGGTTCGCGGGTCAATATCGTGTTGCCTCCTATTGCCTTGAAAGGCCCCACGATGACGATTCGTAAATTTCCCAGTGAACCGATGAAGATGTCCGATCTGATTGAAAAGGGAGCCCTGCATGAAGAAGCGGCAGAATTATTGCAGCAGTTGGTAAGGAGCAAATACAACATCTTCATTGGAGGCGGGACCGGATCGGGAAAAACGACCTTTCTGAATGCATTATCCCAGTTTATCCCTGCCGATGAACGGATTATTACCATTGAGGATTCGGCTGAGCTACAGATAGTTACGGTACCAAATCTGGTATCACTGGAAACGCGGAATGCAAACACCGAAGGCAAGGGACAGATATCTATTCGGGATCTGATCAAATCTTCCTTACGGATGCGTCCGAACCGGATTGTGATTGGGGAAGTCAGGGGCGCAGAAGCGCTGGATATGTTACAGGCCATGAACACTGGCCATGATGGATCTTTGTCTACAGGGCACGCGAATACCATCTCGGACATGATTAGCAGACTCGAAACGATGGTGCTTAGCGGTGCGGATCTTCCTATTGCGGTTGTAAGGCAGCAGATTAGTTCGGCGATCGATATTTTTGTACATCTGTCCCGGCTACGAGATCGTTCACGGCGGGTGACAGAGATTAGTGAAGTGATTGGCATGCAGGACGGTGAGGTTATGCTGAATCCACTGTTTCGTTTCCAGGAACAAGAAGAGCGTGAAGGCAAAATTATTGGCGGGTTAGTGCAAGTTGGAAAGTTGAATCAGGTGGATAAAATTCAGATGGCTGGGCTCGGGGAATGGCTGGATGAATACATAGAACAATATAGTGTTGAATTAGATTCATCAGATAACAACGTGAATTAAAGCCATTGGAAGGTGATTACTGTTGGGTGAAGCCAGACAGATGTTGACGGATTACACCGTATATACGCTTTCCCGGAGACAACGAATGGTCTGTATGCTGATTAGTGGTCAGCTGTTTTTTGGCATCGGAATTCTGTTCTACCATCACTGGTTGGCTGGAGCGATCCTGGCTGCGGGTTGCATATGGGTACCAAAACATTGGACTAAAGTGCTGTTGGAACGAAAAAGAATGACACTCAGTTTACATTTTAAGCAAGCATTATATGCATTATCTTCGGCACTTGCCGCAGGAAAATCGGTGGAAAATGGGTTCAAGGAATCCGTAGAGGATCTGCGGATGTTGAACCCGGAAGCGGATACCGATCTGATTCGTGAGTTCACGATATTGCGGACACGGATGGAGTATGGACAACCAATTGAAGAGGCACTACAGGATTTTTCGGATCGGGCGCAGATTGAAGATATTACGAACTTTGCAGATGTGTTCATTACGTGCAAACGAACTGGCGGGGATCTGGTTGAGGTTGTGCGTCGTACCTCTGCGGTGATTGGTGAGAAGCTGGACATTCAGCAGGATATTATGGTCGCGGTATCGCAGAAAAAGTTCGAATCAAAGGTGATGTTTGCCGCTCCATTTATTTTTCTGATATTCCTCAATCTGACCGCCAAGGACTTTATGGAGCCGTTATATAGCGGGATGGGGTACCTCATCTCTAGTGGAGCATTGGTAGTACTCGCCTGCTGTTATCTGTGGATTAATCGCATTATGGATATCAAAGTATAAGGAGCTGAAACGATGCTGCTTCCCGTTATAGTCGCAGGGATGCTCGGAGCGGGATGGCTGGTGCTGGATCGAACCCGGGGGCAGACCTACCGGCATCTGCGCAAGCTGGATATGGAAGGATTACGACTGAAAAAATTGCATGGTCCCTTCCTGTTTATATTGGACAAGTTCGAGATTGGACGCAGATTGCCAGTGCTCATGTTTCGAATGCAACATGCCATTCAGAAAATGTACGGCATACAGCACAGTGGAGAGAAAACGATGCTGTATTGCGCCGAGATGTTGACCTACACGTGGCTCATGCTGCTGGTGGGCTGCCTGTTATCACTCGTTGGAGATATGGGCATCGGAGGTATGGTGGGTGGGCTCGCGCTTGGTGCAGCGTTGCCTTTTGCGCTCTACAAAGACCTCAATACAAAGGTGCAGCGAAGAGACCAGGATATTCTTATGGAACTGCCTGAGCTGCTGAACCGAATTGTACTGCTGGTTGGCGCAGGGGAAACCGTGCAACGTGCCATCGTTCACTGTGTGACAAGCCAGGGGGAACGGAATCATCCGTTGTACAACGAACTCAGAAAGACGGTGGGGGATTGGAATAGTGGTTACTCTTTTCAACAATCATTTGAACAGTTCAGTCGTCGCTGCGGCGTACAGGAAGTGACGATTTTTACGACAACAGTGCTGCTGAATTTCCGACGTGGGGGAGGTGACTTTGTATTGGCGCTGCGGGATCTGTCACATGTGTTGTGGGAGAAACGCAAGGCTGTCAGTCGGGCGAAGGGAGAACAGGCTTCTTCCAAACTGGTGTTTCCAATGGTACTGATCTTTTTTACGATTGTGGTCATGATCGGGGCACCTGCTTTTATGATGATGAATATGTAGGAGGAATTGGGATGATGGAAGTGTTAAAAAACAAGGTAAGCGCATTTTGGAAAGAAGAGGACGGACTCGGCACGTTGGAACTGATTCTGATTATCGGGGTTATTATCATTATTGCTTTGATTTTTAAAAACCAAATTAAGACGTTGGTAGAGAGACTGTTAACTAATGTGAGTAATAAAAGTAATGAATTTTTCGAATAACAAGTTCAAAAAGGAAGAAGGGAGCTTCACCGTTGAAGCTTCCCTGATCTTCCCTGTTGTGCTGTTTATTCTTGTGTTATTGCTTTTTTTCACCATGTACATGTATCAAAAGACATTCTTGAATCAACATGCCTATGCTGCTTCGGAACGTGCAGCCTATAGCTGGGACAACAGCCACAAACAGGCGATGACAGGTGAATTTGTCGCTGGAGAACATGACAATCTGTATTGGAGACTGACGGATGATCGTATGCTTGGCGCGCTGTTTGGCTGGGCGGGAGCGGATAATCAGGTTAGCGTTTCTATACCTGCTGGAGAAGGTGGAAGTCTCTTGGAACAGAAGTTAGCACAAGCGGTGCAACAGATGCCCTCAGCCATGAAAGGAACGATTGAGTATCAGAATTCTCTGATTCAGCGGAAAGTAACAACCAAGCTGGAACAAGTAATTTCTTTGCCTCTTCCTTCTTTTTTGTTCGATTCAGGTAACCGTGTCCTCACTCAAGGATCGTCCGCAGTTGTTGAACCGGTTGAATTCATTCGAACGGTAGATTTAATCCGGTATTACGCAGCCAAGTTTAAAGGAAAAGGCGGTGCGGCGACCAGTACAGCGGCAGAAGCCGGACAGGTTGTGCAGCATTTTGGCAAAAACAAAAAGTGAGAAAAGGAGGAGGGCGGAGCTGTTTAGAAAAAAAGACGGTGAGTCGGGAGCCGTAACCCTTTTTTTAATATTAATATTGGCCGGAGTTTATATGTTTGTCGCAATATTTATTGATTACGCTCGTATAGCGGCATTCAAGGTGCAGACCGAACGCATGACTCATGCTGCGATGAGATCCGTCATGTCAGCCTATGACACATCACTCCGGGAGTATGGTTTATTCGGGTATGGTGACAGTAGTGGGGATGCAATTATGGCTAAAGTGTTGAATGATAGCGTGAAGCCTTCAGCTGTAAAAGATGGATTTCCCATTCTGGATATCCAGTGGGATACAACTTCGCTGAGCATGGAGCGTGAACTGGGCAGATACGATATATTTAATCGCCAGGTTCAGGAGGATATGAAGTATCGGGCTCCGGTTGATTTTACCCTTGAAGTGATCAATCGGTTCAAACCGATATCAGACGAGATGAAGGAAGCTGCACACACGGTAGACTTGCTGAAAAAATTACAGAAGTTATATGACAAACGTGAAGAATTATTGGATGAAGCCATTGCTAATCAGACGGAATCCGCGGAGAAGCTGAAGAATCTTCCGAAGTTAATCATGGACCCGCCTTCACAAGCTATCTATGAAGAAATGTTGGAAGAAACACCAGAGACAGCTGCCGAGGCGGCGGCACGTTATGCAGATTACCTTAACAAGAAGCAGGCAGATGAGGGACTGCCGTTCAGAGAGCAACAATACATATTGGAACTGGCTCGTTATCGGACTGGTGTTGGTAATGTGGTGACAGGCATCAGCATGATCATACAGCCCGCGTTACAGGCCCATCAAACGAAGCTGGAGGAAGCACAGTCCAAAATCGAAGAAGCGCGTAAAGTTAATGAGGAAATGAAACGTGTGATCGCGGAGGGGGAGAACCGTTCGGAGAATGCGAGCTATGACAACGTCGGCAACTCGAATTTGCCTGGAACGAGTCCTGCATCTACTGGATCAGGCAGTGAAGCTAAAAGCACACGTTCTCTTGCTTCGGAGCTTGTGAGGGCAGATAGCCAATTTGATCAGTTGAAGGCACGGGTTGTTTCCCAGAATTCGGACTTCTCTAACGTCAGAAGAGACAACATGGAATTGAATACACAGCTTCGCAGTGTCACGGCCATGAGCGGTGTTCCGATTAAACCGGCGGTCAGACAGGCAAGTCAGGTTACGGAACGATATATGGACACCTATGTACGTAGCGGTCCTGCCAATCTCATCCTCCAAAGTAAGCAGCAGTTGGAGAGTGGTCGTGGGTCGGATGCCCAGCGCAAAGCGAATGACAAAGAATCCAAAGGGAAATTGAAGGAAGTCAAACGAATCTTGTCGCAGATTCAGAATGGAAGTTCGGGTTCCATGGACGCTTTCAAACAGTTGGAGGAATATTACAACGCTAATATTGCTTTTAACGAGGCTAGTCGTGAGGAAGCCAAAAAGGCAGAGATTGCTGGAGATCCCTATGACTCTGGTGGCGATGCCATGAAGGGGATGGACAGTTTGTTTGGCGGGATGTCCGGTCTGCTGGACAGTCTTGGCGACGAATTGTTTCAGAATGAATATGCTTTAGCCTATTTCAATTCCATGGATTTTGGTCAGTTATTTACCTGGACTGAAGGTGGTGGAGATGCTGGTGATGTTTTCAAACTGGAGAATCAGGAACTGGAGTATATCGTCTACGGGTTTCATAATCCTTCGGGTAATATCGCTGCGGCATATGCGGAGATATTTGGGATGCGGCTGGCTATTCGGACGGCAGAAGGGTTAATTGAGCACAGCAAGCTTGGGAACCCACTTCTGGTTTTATCGGCGGCAATCTTATATGGGATTACAAACGCCATCGCGGATATGGTGAAACTAGCAAAAGAGGGCAGTGTGGAATTGTCTAAGTATATCAAAGTCAAACTGACGTACAGGGACCATCTCCGATTGTTCCTATTGATGCATAGCAACAATGAACGCAAAATGTCCAGAATGCTGGCGCTAATTCGATTGAATACCGGTGTGAATCCAGATGAGAAACAGACGTATGCTTCGGGTAACATGCGTAGTAGCATCAAACTGTGGTTTTTACCAGGGGTGGTTAGAAGCATAGGTACAGTTATGGGTAGTGCGGACCAGGTTGAAGATGGGCGATTTTTCATTGAGCGGAAGGCGGATTATTCCTATTGAATAATCAGGATCGTTTCGGTGGAGGGATTATGAACAAGCAGCAACATTATGAAAAAGAAAGCGCACAAAAGCAGATTCGTTTAACACGAATAATCAGATTGCAGCGTTTGAAGTCTCTCAAAAAGCAGATATGTTCTCCAAAAAAGGAACAGGGT
The DNA here is from genome assembly GCF_037981725.1 of Paenibacillus sp. FSL H3-0457. Classification (NCBI taxonomy): domain Bacteria; kingdom Bacillati; phylum Bacillota; class Bacilli; order Caryophanales; family Paenibacillaceae; genus Paenibacillus; species Paenibacillus sp. FSL H3-0457. Next base: position 1,707,721 of record NZ_CP150283.1, read on the forward strand.
AGCATGGTTCTGGAAGCTTCACTGGTGTTACCTGTCTTTCTATTCTTTATCATGTTTCTCATCTTCATAGTGCAAATGACTCTAATCTCCACAGCCTTACAGAGCACGGCGGGTGAAGCGGTGAAGCAATTGTCAACGAAAATATATCCCGTTTCCCTTGCATTCACACCTTCTGATTCTGCCGGCGGAGAAGGTTCAGGAGGGGGCTGGAAGATACCAGAGTTATCACTGACGGAATGGGCAGAAGGTTACGCTTCTTCTCTACCCGAGCCTTTAAGTGATTGGGTACGTTCAGCGGCGGCCAGTGGTGAACAGCCACTACAGGAGATCAAAACATCCGTCTTGGAAACCGTACTTGATCCCACGGTAAAACCGCTGCTTCAACCTTTTATCGAGCCAACGCTGCTTAATATGGAACGTGTTCATGTGAATGGTATTTCGATACCAGATCTCAAAAACAAAACAAATCCATATTTCCGACTTGAACTGAGTTATGAATTGCCTATAAAAGTCCCCTTTCTCAGTAAACCGCTTCGGATTCAGGCTGCTGCGGCAGAACGGGTATGGATTGGAGATACCGGAGAAGGATCAGATGGCAGCGCAGGAGACGGGGATACTGCGGGTTCAGCAACGGTACTGTCGAAGCCTGACCCGGCATACATAGGCAACAATGCAACGATCAAGGTGAAGGTAGAACCAGGAGCGACAGCCAACTTAACGATATTTTACAAGTCAGGTGAAAGTTCTGCGAAGCACATCGGCTGGGCCACCGCAGATGAGAATGGAATTATTGAATGGAATTGGTTTGTTGGTACTCGGACAACAGAAGGAACATGGAGTTTTGTTGTCGAGACAGGGGACGGTGCCAAGACGGAGACTACGTTTACCGTGGCCTCCAGAAAATAAGGAAGGGGATGATGGAGGTGGAGTGGTTTTACATTGCCTGTGGCATATACGTAATTGCAGCTTTTATTACAGATATTCGTTCAATGAAAATTCCAAATCTATTGACTTTACCCGTGACTGTTGCAGGCGTATTGGCCCACATCATATGGGGAGGTTGGGATGGTTTCTTGTTCTCAGCAGCTGGATTTGCAGCAGGTTTTGGTATTTTGTTTCTGATGTATGCGATTGGGGCGGTAGGAGCAGGAGATGTGAAATTATTTGGTGGGATTGGCGCATGGACGGGATTTGCTTTTGGCATTCATGTCATTATTTACTCCGTTTTGTACGCGGGCGCCATTGGTTTAGTGATACTTCTATTCCGTAAAGATTCAGCGAAGCGAATTCGAGGCATGGCAGGCAATCTTGCCGGGTTCTTCATGCTTGGTTCCCTCAAGCTGTTTAACACAGAGAAGACATTGAAGTTTCCGTTTATGCTGGCGGTGTTACCTGGATTTATCACGGTCCTTGTCTCAGGACTTTTCCCTTAAGTGAAGGAGTAGAGAAATTTGAGAATAGCAATGGAAAGAGAGGATTGGCATGTATGGATTAACGAGAGATTTTATTCGTAACGGCGGAGCGTTCATGGTTTTGGAAAAAGCAGAAGGGTTACGAATGGAGGAATTGAGCCGGGTGCAGATGGGGATGTTGTCCTCTAATCATATTCCGCGACTTCTTCCTGTTCATATTCGGGAAGTCGATCGAAATGTAACTTTGCAGTACGACATATCAGGGTACAAGATGTTATCTCAGATGTTAAAGTCAAGCAAAATCAAATTGCGTGTTCTGTATGGTCTGTTGTTCCAACTAGCCGATGCCTTCACGGAATGCCGACAGTATATGTTGGAGCCTCGTAAATTATTGATCCAGGAAGAGTACTTGTTCATTAACGGTTCATTCGAACAGGGTGAGCTTGGGATGGTATATGTTCCAATCATGGATACAGTTGAAGTTGATCCAACGCCTAAGCAATTCCGTGAACTGGTGATCAGGCTGATGGCACATGTACAGGAACTGCAGGGAGAAGGTATTCAGCGTGTTCTGCAGTTATGTGACAACGAACGCTGGGATATCAGACAGTTGCGCGAGCTTCTGCTGGAGTTATACGCTGACGAGCAAGAGAATGGAGGAGGCGCAGCATTTCTCTCGTCCAGAACTTTGGACACACCCAATGATTCAAGAGGTGATCTTCATTCGTCGATTTCTGAGCGAGATAGCAGGCTAGCCACTGGTACTTCTCGGCCATATCAACCCGGTGCTCCCGTTCAAAATGCTCCTGTGGGGCCGCAACTAAATTTCCGTCTGCCGCAGAAAACAAGTGAATTCGAGGTGGAAGACATTCCGGTGAGATCTCGAACCTTTCCAGGCAGGCGCTCACCTGAGCAAGTTCCATTAGAGAGTTCAAACGGTATGGATAAGAAAGGAAGTAACTCGTATGATTCGCTAGAGCGTGTTGATATGGAAGTGGAGGAAAAGCCCGGATCTTCCAAAGTAACTTATATCATATTGGGCTGTATGGTTGCCATGGCATTGGTATGGAGATTTATTTACATGGAGCAACCGGGACAGACGCAGATGATCCTGTGTATGGTACTCAGCCTTGGCTTGCTTGGTGTAGCAGGATGGACGTGGAAGCGTAAAGGAAGCCCTCATAATGCCTCAGAGAATAAGCGGTCTTTTTCATTCAATTTAGGTAAGAACAAAGGTAAGCAGACGGATGATGAAGAGGAGCAATTTCAGGAGAGTTGGCGCTGGAATGCAGCTGAAAGGCCAGTGGAACGCATAAACCAAACGGTTGCATCCGCCTCAGAAGGTGGTAGCGAGCATTCCCGTTTTCAAAATTTGCATATGGCATCTGAACACTCCGAACCACCGTTCGTTCAACGCCATGTGGAAACGGTAGCTTCAACTTCAGAGCTAATTCGACAGGATGCAGTTGCAGAGGCAACCGTGAATTTGCAGAATCTGAGTGGAAGTAATGTTACAGGGGCAGGCCCGGTGATGGCGTCTTATTATCTTGAACGAAGATCGGGAAGCAGTGACCAACATGAACGGATGGATGTGCAAGGAGCATCTTTTGTCATCGGAAGATCAGCAGACATGGTTCAGTGGGTGGACACAGCGACCGGGGTGTCCCGTGCTCATGTGGAATTGAGCCGGAACAAATCGGGCTATGTGATTAAGGATCTGGGTTCCGTCAATGGAACCATTCTTCAGGGCAATATTCTTGCTCCGTATAAGGAGTATCCATTGGCGGATGGAGACACATTTACACTTGCAGAATCTGTTTACACTTATCGGTCGGTTGGATAAGGCATAGTTCAATCAGTCAGATAAGCCGCGGTGTTTCAGATCTTCCAGTGCCTGGGTTAAGGTTGGGAAGGTGAACTGGAATCCGTGGTCGAGAGCTTTTTGCGGAATGACTCTCTGCCCCTGAAGCACGACAACGGATAGTTCTCCGACCAAAGTTTTAATCAGGAAGCTGGGTACGGGGAACCAGTGAGGGCGATGATACACTTTACCGACCGTACGACCGAATTCATCATTGGTAACAGGGTTCGGTGAGGAAGCATTGACCGGACCTGACACTTGTTTATTTTGAATGCTAAAATCAATGAGTCTTACGATATCCATAATGTGAATCCAGCTGGTCCATTGCTTGCCACTGCCGATCTTGCCACCAACACCCAGCATATAAGGAAGTTTCATCAATGGAAAAGCACCTCTTTTATGTCCAAGCACCAGACTTACCCGGATTTTAACGAGTCTTACATTTTTGATTGCATCTGCAGCAACTTCCCATTGTTCCGAGACCCGGGACGGGAAATTCATTGATTTTTGCGGACTGCTTTCGTCAAAGGTTTCGTTAGGAGAGGTTCCATAGATGGCCATGGCAGAAGCCTGAACGACCACTTCCGGCTTTTGTTCAAGGGATTCTACCAATCGGGCTACCCGCGCTACGGTCGTGACTCTGGATTCAACAATTTCCAGCTTCGCCTTGGTTGTCCAACGTTGATTCAGCGTTTCTCCGGCAAGGTTAACGAGAGCGTCCATACCTTCCAGCAAGTGAGGTTGTTCTTCGACTTGTTCCCACGATATATATGTAAGATTTTTACTTGGATTATGCAAGTCAGGCAGTTTTCGTGTAATAACTTTCACATGGTGCCCGGCTTGCAGCCAGTAATCTACAAGTGCTCCTCCCACAAATCCGGTACCTCCACAAATGGCAATTTTCATATTAAACATCCTCTCTGTATTTTCACTGTGCTGATACATACCGTTGGATCGACAAACAGCCCCGTACGGTAAGCAATGCTTGTTGGGAACAACTTACCTGACGGAGCATATCTGTATCTAATTAACCAAATCTATATGCCACTTAACTCATCTTTTATTTTATTTAATCAAATGTTGATAAGGGGAATAATCGATTTTGTTTTTCTCCAAAAATTTTACCAAAAACTTATTATCCCGCTTCGGTGTGGCAATAATGTATCCTTTGATGCAATGATCTCTCGATACTTCCGTGGCATTGTCTTCAACTGCAATCTTACCGATTTCTGCAGCAATGGAATGTTTGGCGATGTCACGAAATGGCCCGGGCACAGGCTCCACTAGTTGATCCAAAAAAGCTTTGGCTTCATCTGTCCATAAGTGACGGCTGGCTTCAACCCAATAATTCTGCCAATCCAGTTTGGACTTTCCGTCTGCTTTTGGGAGCACTTTCAAAAACTTGCGCATCATGAAAAATCCACCGATACACATGCTGCCTAGCAATAAAAAAGTCCAGAATGCGATCGTATTCATAAACCAATTGCTGGGGGAATAGCTGTTCAGTATTATCGCGTAGGAGTCGAAAATCATTGCGGAGTCACCTCGGTTCATTGATTTTCACGGAAAGACGGATTCCGCCTACCCATGTTCCACATATTAGCTGTCAAAAATAGCCTCTATCCCGAATTATAGCGCATTTCTAGATTTATTTCGATAATCGCGTTAGAATAAGGGATAATTCAGAATAAGGGGGATCAATAATGCTGAAAATCGGCTCCCACGTGTCCTTTTCGGACAAGGGATTATTGAGTGCAACGAAGGAAGCGTCCTCGTACGGTTCCAGTTCGTTTATGATATATACGGGTGCACCACAGAATACACGTCGCAAGCCAATTGAGTCCATGTATATTGAAGAAGGCAAGGTTGCCATGCAAGAGGGTGGAATGGAAGATATCGTTGTCCATGCACCGTACATTGTTAATCTTGGCTCATACAAAGATAATACGTTTAGACTGGCTGTAGATTTCCTTCAGGAAGAGATTCGTCGGACATATGCTATTGGTGTGAAGAACATCGTATTACATCCCGGCGCATTTACAGACAAAGATGCCCACTATGGGATCGGACGGATCGCAGAAGGATTGAATGAAGTGCTGGAGGGTGTGAAAGACACGGATGTGAACATCGCTCTGGAGACCATGGCTGGCAAAGGTACGGAGATGGGTCGCAGTTTCGAAGAGATCGCTCAGATTATCGAGAAAGTAACATATAACGAGCGCCTGACTGTGTGTATGGATACATGTCACATTCATGATGCCGGATATGATATCGTTAATGATTTTGACGGTGTACTGGAACAATTCGATCGTACGGTAGGACTTGACCGCATTGCCGTAATGCATATTAATGATAGTAAGAATGCTGTGGGTGCGCATAAGGACCGTCATACACCAATTGGCTCTGGCTGGATCGGGTTTGAAGCGATTAACCGCATCGTCAACCATGAGAAGCTTCAAGGACGTCCATTTATTCTAGAGACACCTTGGATTGGTAAAGAGGCCAAGACACAGCGTCCAATGTATGAGGTGGAGATTGCGCTGCTTCGTGGGGATGTTGCCGGTCGATTCGGCCAGGATTTCCTGACAGAAGTAGAACAGTTGCAACACTTTTTCAAAGGTAAAGAGATTGAGTCTCGTTCGTATATTCTGGATGTGTGGACGTTGCTCAAAAATGATGCCAAAGCCAAAAAGGCAGATCCGCGCGAACCGCTGGAACGCCTCTATGACATGGTGACTGAAGCTGCACTATTCCCGCATTTGAATGAAGAACAACTGAATCATCGCTTGATTGCATGGCTTGCGGGTTAATCCCGCAGGTCATGGCTTAATTGAAGGAGGAAGAATAACCCGATGGAGATCCACGCTAAACAAGTACGCCCTGATTCTAAAAACCGCGCCGATCGTGCGCGCATGCTTATTTCCTGTCCGGATGGTCCAGGAATTGTAGCTGCCGTATCTCATTTCCTGCACCAGCATGGTGCAAACATTGTTCAGTCGGACCAGTATACAATGGACCCTGCTGGCGGCATGTTCTTTATGCGGATTGAGTTTGATCTTCCGCAATTGTTGGTCAATTTGCCGAAACTGGAAGCTGATTTTGCAGAAGTAGCAAGCCGTTTCCAGATGGAATGGACGTTATCTGCGGTCAGCCGCAAGAAGAAACTGGCTATCTTTGTGTCCAAAGAAGATCACTGTCTGGTTGAATTGTTGTGGCAATGGCAGGCAGGCGACCTGGATGCAGATATTGCGCTTGTGGTCAGCAACCATCTGGACATGAAGGACTATGTAGAATCATTTGGCATTCCATATCATCATATCCCAGTTACAGCAGATACGAAAAAAGAAGCGGAACAGCGCCAACTGGACGTCATCGGCAACGATGTGGATGTGATCATTCTGGCTCGTTACATGCAGATTATCTCTCCGATGTTCATTGAGCATTACCGCAATCGAATCATTAATATTCACCATTCGTTCCTGCCAGCCTTCGTGGGTGGTAAACCGTATGCGCAGGCGTACAACCGCGGTGTCAAAATTATCGGTGCGACAGCGCACTATGTTACGGAAGAACTGGATGGCGGCCCGATTATTGAACAGGATGTGCAGCGTGTAAGCCACGGGGACGATGTAACCGAGCTGAAGCGTATTGGACGTACCATTGAGCGTGTTGTGCTCGCACGTGCCGTGAAATGGCATGTCGAAGACCGTGTTCTTGTTCACGAAAATAAAACCGTTGTATTTTAAGCTCACGCTTTAATACTGTGCAAGGTTGATTCGAAACCACGTAATAGACTAACAATAAAGCGACCCCAATTCGTTTACGAAATGGGAGTCGCTTTTTTTGTTGTGTTGATATACTTTCCGCACAAGCCAAGCATAATACCAAACAGCAGATGTCCTACAATCCAGTAGAGGATGGCGGACACATCGTACAGGTCTGGCACACGTGATGACAATTGAGAGAGTGGGATATAGAGCAAGGACGAGACTGCACCAAGTAAAATTCCTTTGATCATAGGGCGGCCTGAATGCCTTACCCACCACAGATAGAAGATACCGATGACAACGGACACGATGAGATGCAAAGCAAATTCAATGAATTCGGGTAAGGTTGGCGGAAGACCAGGCACAAAATCAATATTCAGCAGCAGAGTATATACTTGTTCACCAGTGTTGGCCTGAATCATTTTGAGGAAAAATCCCAGGACAACTCCCGAGAGAATTCCCGTTAAAATACCGGATATCCAGGGTAATGAGTGTTTTACCGATGTTGATGGGTGAGCAGCAGGATCTGGCATGATCGCGACCTCCTATGATTGACACGTGTACATCTATAAAAAAGTAAACCACAGCCCGAATTTCGTAATCCATATTAAGGAACATTATATGTGAATTGAGGATGAATATCTAAAAAATGCATGGTTTTCAGGTTAAAGGTTATACTTCATGCGATGGATTTGCGAGGCTCCTTAAGTCTACTTTTGGAATTTAGTACCTTGTACAGTACGATTTTTGCTTGATAGGCCAAGGAATATTCATCACAAACCACCGATTTTTCACGAACTTCTAAAAGAAGGTTATGGAAAAGCTTCACGCCAAGTGATACAATACAAAAGTGAATAAGTCAAAATGAAACACTCAAGCGGATTCACTTATTGTGAAATTCGGTTTGCTTGTATGATGAGAGGGATTCGCTTGCGCACCCGACTTATCTAAAGACATGAGGAGGACAAACCATGACTGACAAGAACGAAGCGATTCAAAAGGACGAGAACACTACAATCGACAACCTGTCGATTACTACCGTACGTACTTTGGCGATTGATGCAATTGAGAAGGCAAATTCCGGACACCCGGGTATGCCTATGGGCTCCGCTCCAATGGGGTACCAACTTTTTGCAAAAACGATGACTCATAACCCGGACCACCCAACTTGGGTTAACCGGGACCGTTTTGTCCTGTCTGCAGGACATGGCTCCATGTTGCTGTACAGCTTGCTGCACCTGAGCGGATATGATCTTCCAATGGAAGAACTGAAACAGTTCCGTCAATGGGGAAGCAAAACTCCGGGTCACCCGGAATTCGGACATACTGCAGGTGTTGATGCAACTACAGGCCCACTGGGTCAAGGTATTGCAATGGCTGTAGGTATGGCGATGGCTGAAGCTCAACTGGGCGCAACATACAATAAAGACAAATTCAACGTAGTTGACCACTACACTTACGCAATCTGTGGTGATGGCGACTTGATGGAAGGCGTATCTCATGAATCAGCTTCCCTGGCTGGACGTTTGCACCTGGGCAAACTGATCATGATGTTCGACTCCAATGACATCACGTTGGATGGTAAATTGGATCTGTCTTCTTCCGAAAGCATCGCGAAGCGTTTTGAAGCTTATGGCTGGCAAGTGCTGCGCGTTGAAGATGGTAACGATCTGCCTGCAATCGAAAAAGCAATTCAGGAAGGTCAAGCAGATACACTGCGTCCTACACTGATCGAAGTTAAAACGGTTATCGGTTATGGTAGCCCGAACAAACAAGGTAAAGGCGGCCACGGCGGTACTCACGGATCTCCACTGGGTGCAGACGAAGCCAAATTGACTAAAGAGTATTACAAATGGGTTTACGAAGAAAACTTCCACGTACCAGCTGAAGTTCGCGATCACTTTGCACAAGTGAAAGATCGTGGTATCTCTGCTAACAAAGCTTGGGACGAGAAATTTGCCGAGTACAAAAAAGCTTTCCCTGAGCTGGCAGCTCAATTCGAAACAGCGATTAACGGCGACCTTCCAGAAGGTTGGGACCGTGATCTTCCTAAATATGCAGCAACAGACAAAGCTCTTTCCACTCGTGTAGCATCCGGTAACGCTCTGAATGGTCTGGCGCACAACGTGCCACAACTGACAGGTGGATCTGCTGACTTGGAAAGCTCCACAATGACTCACTTGAACAACCTGGAGAACTTCACACCTGAAGATTACTCCGGCCGTAACATCTACTTCGGTATCCGTGAATTCGGTATGGCTGGAGCAATGAACGGTATGGCACTGCACAGCGGTGTGAAAGTATTCGGAGGTACGTTCTTCGTATTTACCGATTACCTGCGTCCGGCTGTTCGTCTGGCTGCCCTGATGGGATTGCCTGTAACGTATGTTCTGACTCACGACAGTATCGCTGTTGGTGAAGATGGTCCTACGCACGAACCAATCGAGCAACTGGCATCCCTGCGTATCATTCCTAACCTGACGGTTATTCGTCCGGCTGACGGTAATGAAACTTCGGCTGCTTGGGCTTACGCGCTTGAGAACAAGAGCAACCCGGTTGCACTCGTACTCACTCGTCAAAACCTGCCGATCCTGGAAGGTACGGTTGAAGGTTCACGTGAGAACGTGAAACGTGGTGCTTATGTTGTCTCTGATGCAAAAGATGGCAAAGCGGTAGCACAAATTATCGCTACAGGTTCTGAAGTGCAATTGGCTGTTAAAGCTCAAGCAGCACTTGCAGAACAAGGCATCCAAGTTCGCGTAATCAGCATGCCAAGCTGGGATCTGTTCGAGAAACAAGACAAAGCTTATAAAGAGTCCGTTCTTCTTCCGGATGTTAAAGCTCGTCTTGCAATCGAAATGGCTTATCCAATGGGCTGGGAGAAATATGTTGGCGATCAAGGTGACATTCTCGGAATCAGCACATTTGGTGCTTCCGCGCCTGGCGACCGTGTTATCCAAGAGTATGGCTTTACAGTGGATAACGTGGTTAGCCGCGTAAAAGCATTGCTGTAATAGCTTCATAAGCGCTGCTATGATTGGGAGGGCGTCATGCTGTCCTGATCCATGGCAGTAAGTTATTTCCGCAGAGATGGGGGGTATCTCGTTATCGCCCTGATCTGTTTTGCCTATTGTTTTCATTAACTTCAGGGGAGCGGGTACGCATGTCACAATTCGATCAAGTCAGTGTAGTGAAAGAGGCCAACATTTATTATGATGGTCAGGTAACCAGCAGAACGGTTATTTTGGGGGATGGCAGCAAAGTGACTCTGGGCATCATGCTTCCAGGCAGTTATGAGTTCGGTACGGATTCCCGTGAAATTATGGAGATTCTGTCCGGAGATCTGAAAGTATTGCTTCCCGGAGAAGAAGAGTGGCAAGAGATTCAAGGTCAAGCTACGTTCCACGTGCCTGCCGAATCCAAATTCAAACTGGAGATACGCAGCGTTACTGACTACGTCTGCTCGTACCCGGCGGAATAACATAAGAAGGGTAAGCAGAACCGCAACCCGCGGATTCGGTTTACCCTTTTTGCTTCTTGAATTCTAACGACAAAGTTCGAGCTGCAAGCTTGTCAGCCCCGTGGATTTGAAGTATCCTTAAGGCAAGTTGTTTAGAATGGAATACGGACATAATATAAGAGGTTGTTCAAAAAGTCCGCTTTTGATTACAAAGTTTGAACACGCACTATAATCGAAATCAGGAGGTTTTTGAGATCATGGCAAAAAAAGTGACATTTGACTATAGCACGGCATTGCAATTTGTAAATCAGCACGAAGTGGATTATTTCGCAGAACCGATTCGTCTGGCTCACGAGCAGCTTCACAACGGAACAGGAACAGGCTCCGATTACCTGGGCTGGATTGACCTGCCAACGGCTTATGACAAAGAAGAGTTTGCTCGCATTCAAAAAGCGGCTGCCAAAATCCAAAGCGACTCCGAAGTACTCATCGTTATCGGTATCGGTGGATCATACCTGGGTGCACGTGCAGCGATCGAAATGCTGACTCACTCTTTCTATAATAATCTGCCAAAAGACAAACGCAAAACGCCTGAAATCTATTTTGCAGGAAACAATATCAGTTCCACATATGTAACTCATTTGCTGGATCTGGTTGAAGGCAAAGATTTCTCCGTTAACGTCATCTCCAAATCCGGTACAACAACAGAGCCGGCAATTGCTTTCCGTATCTTCCGTGCAGCACTGGAAGAGAAATATGGTAAAGAAGAAGCTCGCAAACGCATCTATGCTACAACAGACAAAGCACGTGGTGCACTGAAAGAGCTGGCAAATGCAGAAGGATACGAATCTTTCATTATCCCTGATGATGTAGGTGGACGTTACTCCGTTCTGACAGCTGTAGGTTTGCTGCCAATCGCAGCAGCTGGTATCAGCATCGAAGAAATGATGCAAGGTGCGGCTGACGCATCCAAAGAATACAGCAACCCGAACGTAGCTGAGAATGAAGCATATCAATATGCTGCAGTTCGTAACGCATTGTATCGCAAAGGCAAAGGCACTGAGATCCTTGTAAACTATGAGCCATCCCTGCACTTCGTGTCCGAGTGGTGGAAACAACTGTTTGGAGAGAGTGAAGGTAAAGATTACAAAGGGATCTATCCTGCATCCGTTGATTTCTCTACAGACTTGCACTCCATGGGTCAATTCATCCAGGAAGGTAGCCGGAATATCTTCGAAACTGTTATCCAGGTTACTGAAGTTGCTGAGCATATCTCAATCAAATCCGATCCGGACGATCTGGATGGTTTGAACTTCCTTGAAGGCAAAACTATGGACTTTGTTAACAAAAAAGCGTTCCAAGGAACACTGCTTGCACATACGGATGGTCAAGTACCAAACCTGATTGTGAACATTCCAGATATGACTCCATATTCTTTCGGATATCTGGTATACTTCTTTGAAAAAGCATGCGGTATCAGTGGCTACCTGCTGGGCGTCAATCCATTTGACCAACCAGGCGTGGAAGCTTACAAGAAAAATATGTTCGCATTGCTGGGCAAACCAGGCTTTGAAGAAGAGAAAGCAGCGCTCGAAGCGAGACTTTCCGAATAATTCATCGGTCTGCTCATATATTTGAATAAGGTAATATAAATCTAACCGGGAATCACTGTTCGTGTAAGAGGCAGGGTTCCCGGATGTAGATAACCAGGGCAGTTCGTCCGCGTTCGCGCGGTGAACTGCTTTCTTGTAAAATGGACTCAGGAAAAGATCAGAAAGTTGGATTTAGGATGATTGAACGTTATCGCACGGTTCGAGGACCGGGCAATCTGGAAATTGTAATCAAGAAGTCGCGATTTATCGGTCATATTATGCCGGTCACGACAGAGGAAGAGGCTGTTGCCTTCATCGATGAGATCAAGAAAAAACATTGGAATGCAACTCATAACTGCTCTGCATACATGATTGGGGAGCGGGACGAGATCCAGAAGCAATCCGATGACGGTGAACCCAGCGGAACAGCAGGGAAACCCATTCTTGAAGTGATCAAAAATCAGAAATTAAAAAATGTGGCAATTGTGGTTACGCGATACTTCGGGGGAATTATGCTTGGAGCTGGCGGGTTAATTCGTGCTTATACGGATGGAGCTGTAGCAGCCATTGAAGCCGGAAAAGCCATTACCAACGTACTGCATCGTGAAGTGTTTGTTGAACTGGATTATACGTGGCTGGGTAAAGTGGAAAATGAGTTAAGAAGCCGGGAAGTCCGTACAGGTGAAACTGGATTCACCGATAAGGTTACGTTGACTTGTCTTCCGCCGGATAGTGAAACTGAGGCTTTTGTAGCCTGGATCACGGATTTGACGCAAGGGCAATCCCGGATCACGGAGGGACAGCGGCTTTATTTTATTGAAGGGGAATAAAATATATGGCTAGAAGAGCAGTCGAACAGGAGTTGTCGAGGGAGCGGATACTGGAGGCGGCGAGGCACCTTTTTATTACCAAAGGATACCGCGCCATTTCGATGCGAAGCATCGGCCAGCATCTGGGCTATAGTCATGGGTCGCTGTATTATCACTTTAAGGAAAAGGCAGAGCTGTTCTATGCCATCGTGGTTGAAGATTTTAATCATCTGGGGCATTTGCTGCTGCAAGCCATGGTCAGGCCAGTCCGTGATGATGTGAGCAAGGTAGAGCACATTATGATGGAGTTTATTCGCTTTGGTCTGGAGAACCCATATCAATACGAAATTATGTTTATGATCAGGGATGAAGAACTGTTGTCTTATTGTCGTACCGAACAGGGACGTTGCTTCGAATTGTTTGCATCGATTATAAGGCAGTATATGAATGAAGAGAACTGTACGGAAGAGGATATTCAAAGGGTACCGCGTACGCTATTTTTGGCTATGCACGGATTCATTTCTTATTACATTCAGGACCGTTTAACGTTTGTGGAGATTGAATCGTCTGCGCTGTCTCATGTCAAAGTGCTGTGCCGCAATCTGGGTCAGCAGCCTGGCGACCAATAATGGCGCTGTTGTTGCACCCCTACACTTCAGGGCGGTGATTTGTCATAACTTTAATTCTTTATAACGTTGTCTCGCGAAAGTTAATATGCGCAGTAGACCAAGTCAGGCGGCTCCGACCCGAAATGAGGGTGGACCGCCTGTTTGTGTTTGCAAAAATGAACGAGTAGGTGGCAGGCCTATTGGACCCAACTAACCTTCCATGATTTTGAGAAAGTACTCCCGCTCACGTGGTCCATCGAATTCGCAAAAGTAAATGCCTTGCCAGCGGCCAAGCAGCAGTCTGCCTTCGTGAATAATCACCGTCTGTGATGGTCCTGTTGTGATCGATTTCAGATGAGAGGCTGTATTGCCTTCGGCATGTCGATATTCGGGATGCTCCCAGGGGTACACCTCATCCAGGCGTAACAAGACATCGTGTTTCACATCCGGGTCTGCATTTTCGTTGATGGCTATACCCGCCGTCGTATGTGGACAGTAGATGAGCACCGTCCCATTCTGCACCCCGCTACTCTGGACAACCTGCTTTACGTCCCATGTGATATCCTTCATTTCATCTCGTGTGGAAGTGGATATATTCTTCTTGTATAACATGTTAAATCACTCCTTAGGATCTCATTTCTTACCCTCGATTGTACCTTAACCACTACATACCAAACAAACCACATATGAAGACGGATATGTGAATCGCACAATAACGGAGAGGTCAGAAATAACCTGAAGAAGCGGAAGCTAAAAGCTTTCTGTAGGAAAGCTGCTTCGGAAGCATAAGCTTCGCCTTTATCACCGGATTTCCCCTTAAAAAAGGGGATCAAAGAAATCTGGGGATAACAGTGATCGGAAGGTTGTTCTGGCCGCGCAGTGTACAGTGCGATTTTTATTAATCGTTCTCATATGAGGCCCAATTATATTCAATAAAAGCATTGACGATTAGCACTGCAAACTGGTAAAGTATCAGAAAAGCAAAACCAAGTAGACTAATGGGAATAATATTAAAGTAATATCATCCAACTTAGGAAAAATGTCGTATTAAAGCCAGGAAGACTGCCGACCGGAGTTAAAGCCGGAGGCTGGGAGGGAACGCAGCAATGAATACCGTTCTTCGTCATAAGGGATGGACTTGGGGATTCCGCAGTACCGTATTGTTATATTTTATCGTACTTATTGTACTTCCAATCATCGGTGTGTACGTCAATTCCTTCTCTGAAGGATGGAGCAACTTTGTTCAGAGCATTATGGACCCCATCGCGTGGAAAGCCGTACTGCTGACCATTCGGCTGGCCGTCATTGCCACGCTGATTAATGTGGTTTTGGGCACGATGATCGCCTGGGTGTTGACAAGGTATCGCTTTGTGGGCCGATCGTTTCTTAACAGTCTGGTTGATCTCCCGTTTGCACTGCCAACAGCGGTGGGCGGCTTGATGATTATGCTGCTTTTGGGTCCGGTCAGTGCCATCGGGAAACTGGCAGAATCCATGGGATTTGAGATTGTATTTCACCAGCCCGCCATTGTTATCGCGATGACCTTTGTCACGTTTCCGTTTGTTATCCGTGCAGTGCAGCCTTTGCTGGAAGAAATTGATCCTTCCGAGGAAGAAGCCTCGTACACGATGGGGGCATCCAAGGCTCGCACGTTCATGCAGGTTATTCTGCCTTCCATGGCACCTGGCATGATCAGTGGGGGGATGCTGGCTTTCTCGAGAGGACTGGCTGAATTCGGGGCTGTTGTGCTGGTGGCTGGTAACATTCCAGGAAGAACACTGACTGCTTCCGTATTTATCTACGGGGAGATTGAAAGTGATAATCCAACGGGGGCTGCTGCGGTATCCGTGTTGCTCCTGACGCTCTCCTTCCTGATCCTCTGGCTGATCAATCTGGTGCAGATGCGGGGGAGAAGACGATGAGACGACTGTTAATCGGACTGACGTTTGCGGTATTTATTGTACTGCTGATCATCCCACTTGGACGCATTTTTATTGGCGCATTTGAAGACGGGGCAGGTGGATTCCTGAAAGGGTTAATGCGCCCTGAGGCGTTACATGCCTTGATGATGACCGGACTGGTAGTTCTGGTGGTCACCCTGTTAAATACATTGTTTGGCATCATGATGGCTCTTTATCTGGTTCGTGCCGGATGGCTGAGTGAACGGATAAAAGGGCTGCTAAACAGCATTGTAGACCTGCCTTATGCCGTATCTCCTGTCATTGGCGGTTTGATGATTGTGTTGATGTTGGGACCTAACAGCATTATGGGCGCTTTTTTTGAAGGGATTGGATTCAATGTGGTCTATGCCTTCCCGGGTATGGTGATCGCAACGTTATTTGTTACCTTTCCACTGATGGTCAGAGAGGTTATGCCTGTCCTGCAGGAACTCGGTTCTCAGCAAGAGGAGGCCGCATCTACACTTGGCGCCTACGGCTGGAGAACGTTCTGGAGTGTGACCTGGCCTTCAATCCGCTGGGCGGTAGTGTATGGTCTAGTCTTGACGGTTGCGCGCTCGCTTGGGGAATTCGGTGCAGTGCTGGTGGTATCCGGTAATATTATGAACAAAACGCAGACCGCAACAACCCTGGTGTACCAGGATGTTGAGAATTTTAATGTGGCTGCCGCAAATGGTGTGGCATTGGTGCTGGTCACCTTCTCCGTCGGGCTGCTGCTTATGATGGAATGGGCCAAGAAGCGAAAGGAAGTGCATTGATATGCATGTAGAAGTCCGTGATCTGAACAAACATTTCGGTGATTTTCATGCGGTAAAAGATGTCTCATTCGATATTGCCAAAGGCCATCTGATCGGTCTGCTTGGACCCAGCGGAGGCGGGAAAACGTCCATTCTACGGATGCTTGCGGGTCTGGAGAATCCGGGTTCTGGAGAGATTCGCTTTCATGGAAAAGTGGTGAACCATCTGCCTCCACAGGAGCGGGGCATCGGATTTGTATTCCAGAACTATGCCTTGTTTAAACATATGACGGTATTTGAGAATATCGCCTTTGGACTCAAGGTCAAGAAGACGCCAAAAGCCCAGATCCGTGATCGGGTGATGGAACTGGTTGAACTGACCGGGTTAAAAGGTTTCGAGCAGCGCTATCCACATCAGTTATCTGGTGGGCAGCGTCAACGTGTTGCTTTTGCCAGAGCACTCGCCCCGGAGCCACAGCTGTTATTGCTGGACGAACCGTTCGCGGCCATTGATGCCAAGATCCGTCAGGAACTGCGTTCATGGTTGCGGGAGCTAATCGAGCGGGTAGGAATCACTTCGATATTTGTAACGCATGACCAGGATGAAGCGATTGAAGTGGCGGACGAGATTATGATTATCAGTCAGGGTCGTCTGGAACAGAAGGGCACACCTTGGGATATCTACAAAAACCCTCAGACACCGTTTGTGGCTACATTTATCGGGGAGTCTACGGTTGTGGAGGATGCCTCCCAGTTGAAAGGATTCGAACATGCCGTCGAGGGTGAACATACCAAAGCGTTGATTCGACCGGAGTATATTGAGATCGGCTTGAAGAACGAGTTCACCATGTTGTCTGCAACGGAAAAAGGTACAGTCAAACATCTTCATTTCCGCGGTAGTGAATGGATGGTAGAGGTGGACGTACAGGGTCATAAGTTAATCACATATCGTTCCCTGGAGAAAACGACATTGGAGATCGGTCAACAAATTCGAGTCCTTGTACACCGTGCATACCTGTTCAATGACTCCAACAGTTGGGTGGTTGAGAACCGACTGAAGGAAGATCCGATGCCGGTGATGATTTAGATCAAGTGGAAGAAAGGGGCTGCCCATGCAGATGAGGAAGAAGAAAGCCATACTCTTATATGTTGCCCTCATGCTTCTGCTCGTCTGCATGACCGCTGGATGCAGCAAGCAGGAGGAGTCCAGTGAACAGAACGAGCCCTCTGGTAACGATTCATCCAATACGCTGGTGATTGGTGCTTATAGTGTAGCGAAAGATGCTGTAGGCGAATTGCTACCCAAGTTCCAAGAGGAGTGGAAGGCAAAAACCGGACAGACGATTAACTTTCAAGAATCCTATGAAGCTTCGGGCACACAGGCAAGAGCCATCGTTGGTGGATTCGAGGCTGATGTAGCCTTGCTCGCGATGGAGAGTGATATCGAGAAGTTGGTCAAAGCCGATCTGGTTAGCTCTGATTGGAAACAGACCCCTAATGAGGGCATGATCACCCGTTCAATTGTTGTTCTGGGCACAAGAGCAGGCAACCCGCTCGGTATTCGTGATTTTCAGGACTTAACCAAGCCAGGAGTGAAGGTACTGTACCCCAATCCAAAGACATCCGGAGGCGCACAATGGGACATTAATGCCATTTATGGTGCCGGATTGAAACTGTCGGAGGAGCAAGAGGGGAAGAAAGATCCTGCCGCAGCCAAGGCTTTTCTCGAACAGGTACATCGTAACGTTGAATCATTGGACAAGAGTGGGCGTTCTTCGATGGCGGCATTCGAATATGGTGTGGGTGATGTCATCGTCACGTATGAAAATGAATTGCTTGCCCGGATCGCCAAAGGTATAGATTATGATATCGTCATTCCGAAGAATACGATCCTGATTGAGAACCCGGCAGTTGTGGTGAATAAATATGCCGATAAACATGGAAATCGCGAACTGGCAGAAGCCTTTGTCGCATATCTGCGTACACCAGAAGCGCAGCGCATTTTTGCCAAGCATGGTTTTCGTTCAGTAGATCCGGATGTATTTGCACATACGGAGTCGACATTCCCAACGCCAGAAGGACTATTTGATATCAACTATCTGGGTGGATGGGACGAGGTACGCAGTACGTTGTACTCCAAACGCGGCGTGTGGTATCAAGTGCTCGCTGGATTATGAGTATTGCTGATGTAATCGAATAGGTAAGCGATCATGTAGATACTAAACCTTCATTTCAATGGAAGTAGAGATGGAGGTTTTTTACTGCCAAAAGGTTATAATAGAGGTATACTGAATCATGATTGTTACATAGTACTAGCAGGAAGGTGTGAGTTGGATGAGTGCAGAGATCAAATTATCCCAAAGTACAGCAATTCGACTGGAGCAGGCCCGCGGTAAGGGGATGCCTGAGGAAGAAATTTTAAAAGCTATTCAAGCGAAAGACGTTTCCGCTTTTGACGCCGTGTCTGAAGAGGAATACCGATATAACGAATTTTTCTCGTATGCGGACGAGCATGGTGAAAATCTGGAGGCAGCAGTAAAAGACGGATACCGGATTACCTTTAACACGCGTGGTGGGCTTGGAATCTGGTTGGAGAAAGCCTTCAAGGTACAGCCCGAGAAAGACT
Organism: Paenibacillus sp. FSL H3-0457; assembly: GCF_037981725.1. Classification (NCBI taxonomy): domain Bacteria; kingdom Bacillati; phylum Bacillota; class Bacilli; order Caryophanales; family Paenibacillaceae; genus Paenibacillus; species Paenibacillus sp. FSL H3-0457. Next base: position 1,726,551 of record NZ_CP150283.1, read on the forward strand.
TCACAGTGGGTGAAGGAATCATCACCGGATTACAGTTGAAACCGGAGCAGGCAGAGGTACTGGTGAAGCGGCTTGCATCGAACTGGGTCATTACGGATTCGAAGGATGTACCTGCGGGTCAGGAACTGACGTTGAAGCTGCGGGCACTGGTATAGTTCCAGCGCGGAGTGTATGTGACTCGAATTAATCGGTCGTGGCCTGTTTAAAAGGTAAGGCCTGATCTTCATGCGGATGACCCGCTTATACGGTTGCATCACATGCTGACGAAGCGTACGCTCCCGAATGGAGCGAAGCATGGAGATGAAGGTCTGACGGTGAACGGTCAGACCACAGACTGTCCCGAATTGCAGTGGAGAACTGCAGCGGGATGGTCTTTTTTTTGCAAAAACGGAGGTGGACGATTACAATCTACATATCATTAATTCAGGGGGAATGCGGATTGGATCAGCTAACATTTCTGGGCACAGGCGATGCGATGGGCGTTCCACGTGTGTATTGTGATTGCGAAATATGTACAGAGGCGAGGCTTACGGGAGAGAATAAACGGAAACGCTCTTCTGTTCTGATTGACGGTGGTGGGGATGGTGCGGGTGAACAGTTCATGATTGACTGCGGACCGGACTGGAGATCACAGATGGAGGATCAGGGATTACGTATGGTGCATACGCTGCTCATCACTCATGCCCATTTTGACCATATTGGAGGATTGCCGGAATGGGCGGATGCGTGCCGCTGGCTGGGTGTGAAGGGGCGTTTGTATGCACCACGTGAAGTGATTGCTATCATTCAGGGACAGTTTCCTTGGTTGGGTCGTCATATGGACTTTCTGGAAACGGATGATGATATTGAACTCGGCGGCTGGAAGGTACATTCCTGGAAAGTATGTCATGGACATAACGGATATTCGTACGCATATCGGCTAGATCGAGACGGGTATAGCTGGGCGTACTGTTCAGATGCTATTGACCTGAAGACATCCGAAAAAGAGCCGTTGCACGGACTGGATCTGCTGGTGCTTGGAACAAGCTTTGTGCATGAGCTTGCGGAATTCTCAACACGTTCCGTGTATGATATGCGTGAGGCGCAGGAGCTGCTGTGGGAACTGAAGCCGGGTCATACTTATTTTACACATATGTCTCATGACGTCGATGTACGGCAGAAATATAATCTGGATCAAGGTATTACGATTGCCCTTACCGGGATGAAGGTGCCGCTTGGAACATTAAAGCTGGAAACGAATGCGTAACTCAACTTAACTAGCGTAATAAAAATAAATTTAGAAGAGCGTATCCTTTACAAGGGGTTCTTCGTTTACATAGTGTAAGTCAAAATCAATCAGGAACCAGCAAAGGGGGGCCCCCAAGATGGCCTTTGTGAAGTCCGTGGATTGCAGAATCAACAGACCACATGATGATGGTAAACAAGATAAATTCGATATTGAATCTAATGGCAACGACAGAAAAAATCAATTGAACCCAAGCGTCCATACCGTGCTACCCGATCTGATGGGTTCGTTGTATGCGTATTGTTTATCTCTGACGAAATCAGTTCCAGAGACGGAGGATTTGGTTCAGGAGACCTGTCTCAAAGTATTGTCGTCGAGAGTGGTTGGAACTTCCGGGATGAATAAAGATATAAACTGGGAAGCTTATCTGATTCGTATTGCACGCAACAGCTGGATTGATATCTTACGTCAGCGGGAGAGATTAGCATATAAATTGGATAGCTTGAAGCCGCTCCTGCACGAGATGGAGGAGGAAAGGCAATTCGAGGAATTGGAGTCTGCCGTACAACTTCTTGTAAATACGCTACCACCGTGGCAACGAGTGATATATGTATTACGTGAATTAATGGGTTATAGGGCGGCAGAGACTGCGGAAATGCTGGATACGACAGAAGGCGCTGTGAAAGCAGCGTTAAGTCGTGCTCGCTCTGCCATAGCTGAAGTGAGGCACAGGTTGGAACAATCGGACGCTGAATTGCAGTATGAGGAAGGCGCAGTGGAGGACAATCGGGAGGAACTGCGCAGCTATCTACTGGCATTTCGTAATGGGGATACAGCCCGAATCATTGATCTGTGCCTGAACCGGACCGATGATCCGATGGCTGTGGCGGGGACGATTTTGCAGCAGACTTTGCCGTCTCCATCCACGCAGCCAATGATGTACGGGTACTCCACTTCTGGCATGATGTCGTATGGAGGAGGATACACGGTCAACATGGTTGCCTAAACCGAGGAGGCGACACATATGAATGTAGTGCCGTATGTAGTGGAACAGACAGCTCGCGGAGAGCGGAGTTATGATATTTATTCACGTTTGCTCAAAGATCGGATCATTATGGTGTCTGGAGAAATTGAGGATCAGATGGCAAATGCCATCGTGGCCCAGTTATTGTTTTTGACTGCAGAGGACCCGGAAAAGGACATTCAGATGTACATCAACAGCCCTGGTGGGTCGGTGACCGCAGGATTTTCGATCTATGACACGATGCAATTTGTGAAGCCGGATATCTCCACGATCTGTACAGGGATGGCGGCAAGCTTTGGCACGATATTGCTGGTAGGTGGAACAAAAGGTAAACGTATGGCGCTGCCCAACAGTGAGATCATGATCCATCAGCCACATGGCGGTACGCGAGGGCAGGCATCCGATATGCTGATTCACGCTAACCGCATCATTCAGCATCGTCAGCGCCTTAACAAGCTGTTAGCCGACCATACAGGACAGTCAATTGAGCGGATTGAGAAGGACTCGGATCGAGACTATTTCCTGACCGCTGCGGAAGCAGTCGAATATGGATTGGTGGATAAGGTCATATCCAGCTCATAATAGTAGCCCGGAAGGTCATGTGACCTTACGGGCTTGATTAATCAAGAGGACGAACAGGAAACTGACGTCCTCTTTTTGTCGTCCAGATTAGCTAGCCTGTGTCTATGGATTGAATCAGAATGAGAATAATGTGAAATAAAGATTGACCATTGGTAGGTATAGTGTATATATTATATATACACACTATACCTACTGAAAACTACGTAACATCAATGAGGTGAGGAAAGATTAACATTTTAATATCGAATGCTTCGAGCGATCCGATCTACATGCAGATTCTAACTCAGATCAGACAGAGCATCTTGAGCGGAGAATTGGTTGCTGGAGATAGTCTTCCCTCCATTCGGCAGCTCGCCAAGGATCTGCAAGTCAGTGTTATTACAACTAAACGTGTCTATGGAGAGCTGGAGAAGGAGAAACTGATCGATTCAGTTGTAGGCAAAGGGAGCTTTGTATCCGGAGCCAATCAGGACTTTATTCGAGAGCGGCGGATGAAACAATTGGAAGAGAAGATGCTCGAAGTGATTCGTGAGAGCAGAGAACTGGGCATGAGTTCACAGGATGTAATCCATCATCTTACATTGTTGGTTGAGGAGGAATAAGCATAATGAACGCTATCGAATTACGTAATGTAACCAAAACGTATCCCTTATTTAAAGTAGATAATGTATCTCTGGATGTGAAAAAAGGGTATATCACGGGACTTATTGGTCCGAATGGGGCGGGAAAGAGTACTTTGATCAAAATGATCACGGGTCTGATCCAGCCCGATAAGGGGAGCCTCAAGACATTGGGCAGTGAGATGCCAAATCAGGAAGTTGATATCAAGCAACGCCTTGGCATTGTGTCAGATGAATGCTTTTATTATGAGCATCTAACGATCCGGGAGATGACACAAATGATCGCTCCTTTTTACACCAAATGGGATAATAAAGCGTTCAATGACTACTTGGATCAGTTCGAACTGTCTCCCAAAAAGAAAATCCAGGATCTGTCCAAAGGCATGAAGATTAAGTATTCTCTCGCCGTAGCTTTGTCGCATGAAGCGGATCTGCTGATTATGGATGAACCGACATCCGGGCTTGATCCTGTGTTTAGGCGGGAACTGCTTGATCTGCTTGCAGATATGATACAGGACGAAACAAGGTCTATTATTTTCTCAACGCATATTACGACGGATCTGGAACGTATTGCAGACTACATTACGTTTATTCATCAAGGGAAACTGGTGTTTAACGAGGCAAAAGATGATGTGCTGGAAAGGTATACGATTGTAAAAGGGGATATGGGTCTGCTTGATTCCGACATTCGGAAACATTTCATCGGAATACGCGAGACAGCCGTTGGTTTTGAAGCATTGTCGGATCATAAGGCAGAGGCCGAACGGTTATTTGGCAGGTTAGCTCTTTTACAAAGACCTACGTTAGAAGACCTCATTTATTTTACGGCGAAGGGAGGACGCAAATATGCTTAACTTGCTTCGTAAAGATTTCATTGTACTAAAAAGTTCACTGTGGACGATTGGGTTATACCTGGTGGTATTTAGTCTCGCCTTTATACCTAAGAGTGAAATGTCAATGTATTTTGTAGGCATCTACACAGCCTTTGGTTCGGTCATGCTGGCAACCATGATTGATATCAAGAACCATAATCACAATTTCCTGGTCACACTCCCCGTTAGCCGCAAACAGATTGTAAAAGCCAAGTACCTTTCTGCTATAATCTATACGTTATTCGGGGTACTCGCGTCGTTTGGGATTCACCAGCTTGTGAACCTGAACTATCCTGAACTGAACAAGCCGAATTATTCATTTAGGGATATTGTCATTTCCATAGGCATGGTGCTTGTGCTGGTTTCCATATACATGCCTCTTTTCTACGGATTAAGCAAAAAAGGTGCTGGTATCATCAATGCGATATTCATGGTCTGTATGATTATACTGGCGCAACCCGTTGCGTACCTCATGAGTATGGCCAACGAGAACGGTATGATTACCACAACGACAATGGCATTGGTTTCTGTAGGCATTATAGGTTTGTTTTTGCTGTCCTATCTCATTACCATTCGCTTGTTTGCAAGAAAAGACCTCTAAGCACAGAGCGGGTGCAGGTAAATAAGGTAAATACTATAGAACACCAAAAGTAAAGTCGCCATTAGGCGACTTTTTTTGATGCAGCAGGGTGAGAGGGCAAATTACACTTGATATTCTTCGGATTGGCTTCAATCCAAGAGTATCAAAATGTTACATTTCTTTCGCAAGCGTAATGAGCCTGCTCATCCCTTCCCGAATCTGCTGCTCATGCGCATAAGAGAAGGACAGGCGCAGCTTGCGACTGGCTGAATTATCCGAAGAATCGAATACGGTTCCGGGTACAAAGGCAACGGATTGTTCCATGCATCGGTGGAGCAGTCTCCCTGTATCCACACCCTCAGGAAGCTCCACCCAAAAGTTGAGTCCGCCCTCCGGCCGGGTCCACGTCCAGTCCGTTTCCAGCAGAGATTGTTCCATCACTTCCATCCGTAGCTGGATGGCGGTCCGTAGCTTGGACAGATGCTGATGCATACGTTCTGACTGAAAATAACGGAGAAAAAGCTTCTGGTTCAGAAGGGGCGATCCGTTATCTGTCAGTGATTTTACAGCCTGTAGTCCTGGCATGAAACGCTGACGGCATATGATGGCTGCAATCCGTAGCCCGGGTGCAACATACTTGCTGTAACTGCGAATGTACAGAGTGTGTCCAGTGGTGTCATAGGTGAAAATCGGTGCAGGAGGTTTCTCCTTAAAATAGATATCATAGGTGCTGTCGTCTTCGAGCAGAAAACAACCATACTGTTCTGCTAGTTCAGGTAACTGCTTGCGCTGTTCTACTGGAACGTTAACGCCGGTTGGATTATGAAAAGTTGGCGTCGTGTAGAATAAGCGTGGTTTCTCCGATTTCATCAGATGTTCGATCTGCTCCAGATCATACCCATCCGAGTGAATACCCGTAAAGATCAGACGAGCACCTTGTTTACGGAAAATCTCCATTGCTGGTCCATACGTAGGCCGTTCCATCAACACCCGATCCCCGGGTTTGACCAGCGTCCGCGAGATGACATCAATCGCTTGCTGGGCCCCCGATGTAATGAGCACTTCGTCTGCAGAGAGATAGAAGCGTTCTTTTTTCGTTAGATGGCTTGCCAGCGCACTTCGCAATTCCAGATCTCCCTGAATTGTGGAATACGTTCCGAGCAAACGGGGATATTGATCTAGCAGATCACGCATTAGTTCTCCCCAATAACGGTTGGGCAGCAGAGAGGGATCGATTAACGATTTGGAAAACTGGTATTCTGCTTCAAGGGACTGTACCCGTGCTAGGGAATCCCAATGCAGCCAGGCAGACACGGCGGGATCATCCGCCTGATCCGTTACTGAGAATGGAGTCGCTGGGCTGACATAATAGCCAGACTTATCTTTCACATAAACATTCCCACGTTCTTTTAACTCCTGATAGGCTTTGAAAACAGTCAGACGATGTACGCCGAGTAGCTCGGACAGGCTTCGTACAGATGGCAGTTTTTCATGTTCTGCCCACTCTCCCGCTTCTATACGTACAACGAGATAATGGATTACTTGCTCATATAATTTCAGGCTGTTATCTGTCATCATCATGGTTCTGCCCACCCGGCTCACACTCCTTTTGAACTCTATTGTAACAGCTAATGGGAGAAAACTGTTCTGTTTTGTTCATTCTGTTCTGTAGACCATGAGATATGATGGAGAACAGATAAAGGAGTGGTTATCATGGTGGGGATTGCATTTACGGTTATGTGTCTTATTTTTGGTACAACATTTCTGGCTATTAAAATTGGAGTAGAGGCAGGCATGCCGCCTTTTCTGTCAGCCGGATTGCGATTTTTAATCGCGGGAGCGCTGATGTTTGCATGGATGAGGATGAAGGGCAAAGTGAGCTGGTCGCTCCTGTTCCGCAAGGAGATGTTGTTAACGGGAGCGGGGCTGACCTTCGGCACTTTTGCCACATTATATTGGGCTGAACAGCATGTGAGCTCGGGTGTGGGTGCCATTCTTTCAGCGACAGGGCCGCTGATGATTATGTTGATGCAGACGGCGCTGTTACGGCAAAAAACATCTGCCCGTATGATTGTGGGCTGCCTGATCGGGTTCACCGGTGTGGTACTGGTTGTGTTGCCAGGTGTATCGCTTGGTGCAGGTTCCCTGTTCATGTGGGGTTGTATCGCGGTACTAGTGGGGGAGGTCTGTTATTCAGCAGGTGCATTGTACTCCAAAAAGGTCATTCATCAGTTCAAGGAGGCTAGTCCTGTAGCGATCAATGCGGTGCAGATGATGTATGGGGGACTGCTGTTATCCCTGCTCTCGGTCGGAACGGAATCGTGGAGTATGTCTGCTCTGGACTGGGTGCCTGCCGTCTCGTCGGTGATCTATTTGACTGTCATCGGCTCCATGGTGGGGCATAGTCTGTTCTATTGGATTATGTCGCGTACCAACCCGTTGTTTCCAGCAACATGGTTATACATTTCACCACCCATTGCCGTAGGGCTTGGTGCTGTTGTCTACGGTGAGCATGTCAGCTGGGTTACATGGATCGGTGTAGTGCTGGTCGTTTCAGGTCTGCTGGCGATGAATGAGAAGGTGAGCGGCTGGTTGAAGAAAAGAAGTCGTGCGAGGATGACAGTGCAGGCTTCCGAATCTGTTTTAAAATAGGTAAAGTTTGAAGGTATGCAGCTCAATCTCAAAATCAGCCATTGATTTTAGGTTGAGCTGTTTGTTATTTCAACATGATATTCTCGTTAACCAGTAGGTAGTAATATTCATCCATCTGTTCTGCCGTAACATTTTCTTCGAAATGTTGTATCCACCACATCACAAGTAAACGAATCACCCCCGAGTGAAACTCGGCAACAAGTTCTATGGGAAGTGAAAATTGTTTACCTCTTCTCTTCAATTCCAGAAAATCCCGTCTGAATATCTCTCCGATATAATGTATGAAAAAGTTGTTAAACCCCTCATCCTTCTGTTGGTTCTGCACAATTGTCTCCAGTACATTTCCAAACAGAATTTTAGATATGCTTTGCAAAGGCTGCTGTAACCGGTCTTCTACATTCATGTGTAAATAATCCCGAAGGACCCAAGTTAGGGTGGAGGACAGTAGAGCAAATTTATCCTTGAAATGTTTGTAAAACGTTGTTCGGTGAACCATAGCTTTGTCACATATTTCATTAATTGTGATGTTGCTGAATAGCTGACCTTTCTCACATAACAGATCGAGTAGCGCCATCGTTAACAATTTATGAGTTCGAGTAACTCTCAAATCCACCTTTTTATCAATCATTTTCATCTACATCAGTTCCTTATTGTAGTTTAGCTATATAGTATCAACACATTGATTCTTACATGGAACGAGATTTCAAGTGTATATTGGTATTATAAGTAATTTTTTGATAGCGCTACAAGTGTAGATAAAATATGATGGATTAGAGAGGATGAAGTGGCGATGTCCGACATGAAAAAAGCTGTGGTAATTGGGGCAGGTATTGCAGGGTTAATCACTGCAAGGATGTTATCTGATTATTATGATGAGGTATGTATCATTGAGCGAGATGAATTGCCTTCTGAGCCGGCGAATCGGCAGGGTGTGCCTCAATCCTTTCATCCACATCGTGTATTACCGCGCGGCGGACTCATTCTGGAACATTACTTTCCCGGATACAATGATGAATTGGTCGCGCTTGGTGCCATTCCTTCACATGAAGAGAAGTTTATGATTGCCAATCGCTACGGTACATTAGTTAATAAGGCGAATGCTGCTTCCTCATTCAAAATTGCATCCAGCAGCAGAGCCCTGCTGGAATGGGTACTGCGTCAGCGAGTCCAGAACATAGAACATATAAGCTTCTTAACGAATACGGAAGTTACCGGGTTAATGGCATCAGAAGATGAGCGTTCGATTACAGGCGTGTATACCAAAGAAAGAGGTCGGGATAACCGGGAAGCAATGCTTGCAGCAGATATGGTTATTGATGCCGCGGGACGTTCTTCCAAATTGATCAGATGGCTTGATCAGATAGGGTTGTCCGTGCCTGAGCCGGAAGTGCTGAAGGTGTCTCTTGGTTACAGCACCCGCTATTATAAGATACCATCCTCTATTCAAAATGATTGGGGAACGGTGATAACAGAGTCCGATCCTGTGCAAGGAACTCGTGCAGGCATGTTGTGGCGCATTGAAAATGATATCGCTGGACTATTACTGTTCAACGCAGGGGGAGACGAATATCCTTCAACTCATCCGGATGAGTTCCAAGAGCAAATCAAACATCTGTTTGCTTCGGATGAAATCGTAGCATTGGCAAACCAGCTGGAGCCTTTTCAAGGGCCTCGGGGATACCGTATTTCCGAGTCTGTCCGTCAACATTTTGAACTGATGGAGAATTGGCCCTCCGGATTACTCGTCCTTGGCGATGCATTTTGCAGCTTCGATCCGATCCATGGCCAAGGCATGACGGTTGCTGCAATTGAAGCCGAGACCATAGGGAAATGCTTGGATGAGCAGCGAATGCATCCTGAGCCGCAGTTTGAGCGCCAAGTGTTGCTCCGTATGCAGCAGGCCATTGAACCGGCCTGGTGGCTTAGTTCTGTGGCCGATCTGCGTTGGAAAGGGGTCGAACATGTTGGGCCTTCCCGAATGAAAGGAGTTACTTTTGCTCAGAAGTATATAAACTTGTTTACTAAGCAGGCGATGAAAAAGGCGAGTCAGGAAAATAATAAACATCTCTTTTTTACCCAGTTCCTGATGAATGCTCTAATCCTTCCTCCAAGTGAATACTTTAAAGGTGAAATCCTGAACATGATCCTGAACGACAACGGTTCCGAAGAAGAAATGGAGTTAAGAGCAGAGCTTGGTGTCCAAGATCCGGAGTTATTCCAGCAAAGAATAGATGAGATCATTCCGTCATTTCAACTGGAATTTGATGGGCAAATCAAAAAACTGCTGGAGTCTTTCCAGCATGCCATGAGCAAGTAAGACAATAATTCGTGGTGCGTGAAAGTAGGCAAAACATGAAACGAATAATTTTAAATTTCATAGCTAGCATTGTCATCTCATTTATTGTATTTTTTATTGTTTTATTTTTTGCCGATGTCCCAGATACTGATCGTGTCATTTTATCTATGGCGATTACGATTTCACTACAATTATCCTTGATTACCGCATTGTTGCTCTCAAAACATAAAAAATAACAGAAAAATATACCTAATATAATCGCTAAATAGGCTAATAAACATATTTTAAAAATCAAAAAAACAGCCCTGTACGGCGAAATTCGCCGACTGGGCTGTTCGTTGATCTTATTTACTCTGCGTTCAGCACAAACTTCTCGATAACCTCTTTTACACCGTCTTCGTTATTACTTGCCGTAATGTAATCTGCCAGCTCTTTCAGCGCAGGAATGGCATTTCCCATCGCTACACCAAGACCAGCAACTTCGAGCATCTCATGGTCGTTCCAGGAGTCGCCGATGGCAATACACTCGCTGAGCTGGTGACCGAAATGGTCAGCCAGGAAGGTCAGGGCGTGACCTTTAGTTCCTTCATTGTGCATGATCTCCAGGAAGTAAGGTTTGGACTTTGTGATATGGACTTGAGGTCCGAGCAATTCACGCAAGTCAACGGCAACCTTATCCAAGTAGTCTGGCTCATCGATAATAAGCAACTTTGGTGTTTTTTGTTCGATGACTTTGATGAAATCAGATTCGATGTAATATTGGGTGCCGTTTAATTTGGCATAATCACGCAGCTTGTCGTTTTCCTCACGGGCATATAACTTATCGTCAATGTATGTTTGAAGGTGGAGATTGTTCTCCAGGCAGTAATCATACAATTTGCGGGAAGCTTCCTGTGGAACGTAGCGCTCATAGAGGACTTTTTCGTCCAGCAGGTTTTTCACCAATGCGCCTTGATACGTGATGATCGGAACGTTAAGTCCGGTTTGACGAGCCAGCGCTTGTGCGGAAGCATAAGCACGTCCAGTCGCCAGCGTTACAGTTACACCATGGGCAACTGCTTGTTCCAGTGCTGTCTGTGTAGCAGGGGTTACTTCCTTGTTGTCGTTGATCAGTGTGTCATCAATATCGATTGCAATCAATTTGTAGGTCATCTGTATTTCTCTCCTTTTTTATCTGTATCTATATTAACGAACGAAAAAATAAGTTTTACACGAGGCCACTCCGAATACAGATTCATCTTTCGATCGCTGTTATCCCCGGATTTTTGATTCCATCTCCCCAAGGGGAAATCCGTTGATAAGCGTATGCTTCCGATGTAGCTTTTTTCCAAAAAGCTTTAAGCGAACGCTTCGCTTCTCCCGATGAATTCTGTCTTCTCCGTTAACGTGTAATCTTAGACTTCGTTCTAAAACTATACTTACATCTAAATTTTACTCTTCCAGGAAAACAAGGCCGATAAAGTCTTCCAGCTCAAGGTTGCCGAAGTAATGTTTTACATCCAGACCTTCCAGAGCTGTACGCACCTCGGATTCCTCATAACGCTTGCCGCGCAGCATATTTTCGATATCTGCCACATCGCCTACACCGAAGAAGTCGCCAAAGATTTTGATATCTTCGATGCGTCCATCCTTAATGTTCATGCGCAGATCGATGATACCGACAGGGAATTTGCGAGTGTGCTTCACATTGCTTTCCGGAGACAAGCCATAGTTCCAGTCCCAGTTGTTATAACGCTCAGCGGAGATCTCCTTGATTTTGTCCCAGTCCTTGTCAGTCAGCTTGTATTGCGGGACGTCTTGTGGCTCCATTCTGAAAATATGACGTAACAGCTCATCGCGGAACTGCTCAATCGTCAGGTTGGTATCAATCAGATCCCGTATGTTGGCGACCCGGCTGCGGACGGACTTGGTGCTCTTGGATTTGAACTTCTCGGGATTGACGTTCAGGGAAGCCTGAACATGCTCCAGATTCAGATTAAACATCAATGTGCCATGACTGAACATGCGCCCACGTGTGGAAAACTGGGCATTGCCCGAAATTTTCTTTTCGCCGACTTGCAGATCATTACGCCCGGTCAACTCGGCATTTACACCAAGCTCGTGCAAAGCTTCAACCACAGGCTGGGTGAACTTGCGGAAATTGTGGAAGGATTGACCGTCATCCGCTGTAATAAAGCTGAAATTCAGGTTGCCCAGATCGTGATATACCGCTCCGCCTCCCGAAAGACGACGAACGACCTGCACACCGTTATCCTGAACGTACTCGATATTAATTTCTTCAATCGTATTTTGATGTTTTCCGATGATGATCGACGGACGGTTGATGTAGAACAGCAGATAGCTGTCATCCTCCATCGGCAGATGCTTCAGAATGTACTCCTCAATGGCGAGGTTTACAGAAGGATCTGTAATGCCCTGGTTGTCTACAAACAGCATGGTCATTCCTCCATTAATGTATGTGAGGGATTGCTAGTCCCTTATGTAGTGAACCTTGTATATCAAAAGGAACCGAAATTCCTCTTCTATTGTAAACGAATTATGGTTGGGACACAAAGAAAACAGGATTGACCCACACCTCCCGTGCCATCCATAATAAAAAGGACATACAGAAAGGATGACGGAAGAATGACCGGTTATATCGAAGTGTTCGGACATGGCGGGGACGTGGAGACGGCTGCGTCACGATTTGGGAGGGAAGCCGCTGATTTTCTGGATTTCAGTGCCAACATTAATCCACTCGGTCCACCCAGAGGGGTGCTGGAGGCTATACAGCAAGGATTGCAGTCGGTGATTCGGTATCCCGATCCGGCGCATCGCGGATTCAAAGCACTGCTGAGCGAGCGTCTTGGTGTGATGCAGGAGCAGATTTCTGTGGGCAACGGTGCAGCCGAAAGTATGGCGCTCATTCTGCTGGGGCTTGCCCCGCGCAAGGTGGGTACGGTGGAACCTGGATTCTCGGAGTACCGCGCGTTGGCACGACAATTCGGTGCCGAGGTTGTGCATACGGAGGGCAGAGAAGAGCTGGCGTGGCGAGCGGAACCCGAGGAGATCGAGCAGCTCATGGAAAAGGTAGACTTGCTCTTCCTTGGCCAGCCCAACAATCCAAACGGTGTACAATATCCGCTTGAGGTATTGCAAAGGCTTGCCAGCAAAGCGGAAGAAACGGGAACTGTAATCGTTATTGATGAGGCATTTATGGATTTTATTCCGGTAGCCCGGCGCCAGTCCCTGGCATCACATCTGCATGACTATCCAAATGTGATCATCATTCGCTCCATGACGAAGTTTTATGCCATTCCGGGCTTGCGTCTCGGATATGCTTTGGGCCGTGCCGAATACATTCAGGCGATGACGAAGAAACAGGTGACCTGGAGTGTCAACGGTCTGGCGCTCATGGCAGGGGAAGCCTGTCTGCGCAGCGGAGAACGGTACGAACAGGAGACCATATCACAGATCACGCGGGAACGGGGTCATCTCATCGAAGGGCTGAAGGCGTACGGATGTGCGGTGACACCGGGAGAGGCTAATTTTATTTTGGCACGTATGCCGGCCCCATGGACAGCAGCATCAATGCAGGAGGCGCTGGGCCGAAGAGGTATTCTGATTCGCAGCTGTGCCATGTATCCGGGGCTTGACAAAGGGCATGTACGTTTCGCAGTCAAGGATGCAGATGCCAATGCTACATTACTCGAAGTGCTGGGCAGCGTGCTGGAAACCAAGGGATATCCGAATGTTGATCAGACGAAAGATGAGGAACAGGGAGGGAAGCGGCAATGACACTCCCGTTTTATAACTACTTTACGAATGGAGAAACAGAAGAGAATGAATATGCTTCCTCTTCCTGGCCGGGACTGAAGATATCCGCACATGAACGACATATCAAAGCTCAGAGTCCAAGGGCAGCCCAAGCGCTGTCGAGTGCGGTATATGGCGGCGGGATGTTTGAACTCGATCGCATATTTAACATCTATGTGGACAGGCATTACCGCTGTGATGATCCGCCGCGTGATATCGAACAAGCGCTGAATGAATGGCATGAGCCACGCGATCAATGTGCCGGATTATTGACGGCCGTAAGGCTGGAGCATACCTCCATTCAGGAATATACAAGTGATGAATTTGGCCTTCTGTGCTGCACCACTGCGGGTGTATCAAATGCCGCACGAGCGGGGTCGGAGAGAACGGTATTTGATACGGCGGGAAATAAGACGATGTCTTCCAGCAGGGAGCGCTCTGCTCCTCCAGCACGGAATCTAACGATGCCCCCCTATGTCCCGGGTACAATTAACATTATGCTCTGGTTGAATGGACGCATGACCAGCGGGGCGATGGTGAATGCAGTACAGACGGCGGTGGAAGCCAAAGCGGCCGCGCTGGCGGATGCGGGTGTTCTAGATTCGGAGAACGGGTTGCCCGCTACCGGCACCACAACCGATGCCATTGTGATTGCAGTAGGTCAGGCAGTGGAAGTGGAGGAACCTCAGCCGATGATTACTTATTCCGGAACAGCGACTACGGCAGGGGCGGCGATTGGCAGATTGGTATACGACACGGTAACGGAAAGCCTTCGGGCCGGACTGTTATGGAAAGAGAGGGTCAGGAACAAATGACTTTTGAGGTGGAGCATCTATGGACCTGGCCGTTCTGGACAGGCATGGCGGGAGCATGGATTATTATACTTGCGTACCTGTTGGACCGATGTATCGGAGATCCACGCTGGATTCCCCATCCGGTGATTGGCATGGGAAAAGGCATCTCGGCGTTGGAGCGAGTCATTCGCTCACGTGTGCGCACAGATTCGGGGCTGAAGAGAGCCGGGCTGTTGTTCCCGATGGTGATTGCGGGGGGTTCTTTTGCCATTACTTGGGGACTCATATATATGCTTGGGCGGATCCACCCTATCATTGCAGCGGCAGCTGAAGTGGTGCTCATTGCAACGACCATTGCTTCAAAAGGGCTGAAGGATGCAGGTATGGAAGTGTATCGTCATCTGAAGCAGCAGGATTGGCCGGCGGCCAGACGTTCACTGGGCATGATTGTTGGACGTGATACGGCGCATCTGGATGAACCCGAGGTTGTGCGGGGAACGGTAGAGACGGTTGCTGAAAATATCGTGGATGCCATTGTCTCGCCGTTATTCTATGCGCTCATTGGAGGCGCTCCGCTTGCCATGGCTTATCGCGCCGTCAACACGTTGGATTCCATGGTCGGATATAAAAATGACAAGTATCTGCATCTTGGCTGGGCCTCGGCCCGTCTGGATGATGTGGCGAACTGGATACCTGCGCGGCTGACCGCGATTCTGTTAATCGTGGGAGCCTGGGTCATGAAGCTGGACGCCAATGGAGCAGCACGCATGGTTGTACGGGATGCAAGATTACATCCAAGTCCGAATAGCGGTTTTCCCGAATCAGCGGTGGCTGGAGCACTGGGTATCCGGCTTGGCGGACATAACGTGTATCACGGCGTTGCTTCGTTTCGTGCCTACATGGGTGAAGCCACACGGCCGATGGAAGCCGAGGATATTGTGCAAACGTCACGTTTGATGTTCTGGTCGGCAGGGGCTTTTGTGGTACTATGCGTGTTCATAACGCTGGGCGTGTGGCTGGCAGGAGGGACGCTGTTATGGCCGTAAATGCAGGAAATGCAGGAAATGAAGTACATACGAATCAGCCTGGGCCGCTGAAACGAAACATTCTGTGGGTCCGTCATGGGACAACGTTGTGGAATGTGGAAAAAAGATACCTAGGGCATACCGACATCGGTCTGCTGCCAAATGCCAAAGAAGAACTGGCTCCGCTTCATGAACAATTGAGCGGTGTTTTGTGGAACGAGGTTTATTGCAGTGATCTGCTTCGCTGTCGGCAGACGCTGGAACAGATTCTTCCTGATGCCATCGGAGAGGTGAAGTTTGACTCGCGCCTGCGCGAGAATGATTTTGGAGAGTGGGAAGGGCTGACGTATGATCAGCTTAAGGATAACCCTGTGTACCGAAGCTGGATTGATGCGCCGCAGGAGGTCACTCCGCCCGGAGGGGAATCGTGGCAGGAGTTTACCGCACGGTTGGATTCCTTTCTCCAAGAGATGTTATTGGAGGGTCGTCCTTCAATGCACGTTGATGAGGGGCAAGTGCCAACCATAGTTGTGATTACACATGGTGGTGTCATCCGGTATGCCTTGTCCCGTCTGATTGCCGGTCTTGGATTCTGGGATACACATATTGTCCCGGGACAGGCGATTCAGGTTCAGCTTCATCAACAGGGGAATCAGTGGTTTGGCAGCAGAGTGACTTTTCCGCCGATCGGGTTGTAAGGATGTACAATATACCCTATAATCACAACAGAAGTGTGACTTCAGTATGGATACAGATACGCTGCAGGATGTGAAGCCTGAAGGAGTATGCAGCATGCAGAAGTTACACGGCAATGGTTTACCATATCAGCGACCAAGGGTCCCGCGTGTGAAGGCTGTTTTCATGGCAAATTAGTATGAGTCATGAACACACAAGGGTGAAATGGGGAAGCCGGTGCAAATCCGGCACGGTCCCGCCACTGTAAAACAGGATGATTCCTGTAAGTCAGGTTACCTGCCCTGGACGTACAAACCGGTGTTCCTTCGAGGAAAGGACAGCGTTTCGGGCTATTCTATGCGCATGGACAACCCTTGGTTGAACATGTACAGATCGCCATATGCGAGACGTCATCCCTGATCCTGGACGTATGGATTGGGGATTTTTTATTGTTCATGTAAAAAAACCGAACTTTTACACGTTAACGAAGAGTGCAGAACCGATCTGAAGAAACGGAGTGTTCGCCTTTATCCCCGGATTTTCCCTTTCGAAAAGGGAATCAAAAAAATCTGGGGATAACAGCGATCGGAAGATGGTACTGCAATCGGAGTGGACTTGTGTAAAATGGATGGGTTTTACTTGTACAGGAACACCAAGACATGGGGAATAAGGGTTCGAGCACGATGCAAGAAAATAGCACAAATAGAGAAGGGGAGAATAACAGAATGAATTTCAAGAATTGGAAAAACGTAGCGTCCCTGCTAAGTGCAGCGGCACTCGCACTGGCTTTGGCCGGATGTGGCAATGCAACAACAAACGAGGGCACAGGTACTTCACAGCAACCGGCACAGGAGCAGTCCCAAGGCCAGGCGCAGACGGACCTCAAAACACAATATCCACTTACCGTTACGGATGCAACGGGTGAATCGTTCACCTTTGAAAAGGCACCGGCCAAAATTGTATCTGTGTCTCCGGCTGAGACGGAATCCCTGTTTGCCCTTGGATTGGACGATCAGATCGTTGGTGTATCCGACTATGACGATTATCCGGAAGCGGCAACAACCAAAGCTAAAATGGGCGGTATCACTAAGCCCAATGAAGAGTCCATCATTGCAGCTGAAGCCGACATTGTCTTCACAGGTATCTCGATGAGTGAGGATGCGGTGAAAAAGCTGCGCGAACTGGGCATTACCATTTTCAAAACGGATCCTAAATCCATTGACGATGTGATGAATAATATCGAAACCTTCGGTAAAATTACCGATCATCAGGAAAAAGCTCAGGAGATCATCACACAGATGAAACAGGACGTGACGGATGTAACCGAAGCGGTGAAGGCAGTTAAACCGGAAGAGAAGAAAAAAGTATACGTTGAATTCTCCCCAGGCTGGACTGTGGGTAAAGGCGAATTCATGGATGAACTCATCACTGTAGCCGGTGGTAGCAATATTGCTTCGGACAAAGAGGGCTGGTATGAAATTAACGAAGAGAACGTGATTGCCTCCAACCCGGATGTGATCCTGTATGCCAACGATGTAATTGACGAAAACTCTAAAACACTGGATCAGATCATCAAGGCGCGCAGCGGCTGGGATCAAATTACGGCTGTGAAAAATGACGCGGTTATTGGCCTGGATGCCAACCTGCTGAGCCGTCCGGGTCCACGTGTAACTCAAGGGTTGAAAGAAGTAGCCAAAGCGATCTACCCTGACTTGTTCCAATGAGTAAAAAGCTGATCCTGTTCGGAACGACGGGCATGGTGCTGCTGGTGCTCACCGTGCTCATCTGCACGGGCATTGGTTCAGTAGCGTTGCCGATCCGGGATATTGCAGGCATCCTGATTCACAAAATTCCTTGGGTGGGCGATTGGATTACACCGGATTGGAATAAGGCAGCCGAACAGATTATCTGGAAAGTCAGATTCCCACGTGTATTGCTTGCCGTGCTCGTGGGCGCATCGTTGGCGATTGCCGGCACGGGATTCCAGGGGGTTCTTCGGAACCCACTGGCAGACCCGTTCACCCTGGGCGTGTCATCCGGTGCTTCGGTGGGTGCAGCCTTTCTGATTTTCTTCGGATTGCAGTATGCACTGATCGGAATCTGGACGTTGCCACTGGTGGCGTTTTTGACGGGTGTAATCACGTTATGGTTTGTTATGGCACTGGCTCGTGAAGGGCGTAAAATACCTACACATAGCCTCATTCTGGCTGGTGTGGTCATGCAAAGTTTCCTGGGCGCAGTTGTTTCCTTCCTGTCGACCATGTCGAAACAGACGATTAATGAAATTATATACTGGACGATGGGAAGTCTGGCTCTGCGTGGGTGGTCGTATACGGCCATCCTTTTCCCGTATTTTCTGTTAGGGCTGGTCTTTCTCTGGAGCCGCGCACGCTCGTTGAATGTGCTTGCACTGGGAGAACGTCAAGCGGCACATATCGGGATCGGAGTGGACAGGCTCAAGCTGTCCGTGCTGGCAGTTGGCACACTGCTGACAGCTGGGGCTGTCTCGGTATCGGGTGTCATCGGATTCGTTGGATTGGTGATCCCGCATATGTTACGACTGCTGGTGGGACCGGATTACCGACTGCTGGTACCTTTGTCTGCCATTGGTGGAGCGATCTTCATGGTGTGGGCCGATACCATCGCAAGGTCGTTGCTGGCGCCAACTGAAATTCCGCTCGGTGTTGTCACCGCCTTTGTTGGAGCGCCGTTCTTTGCTTACCTGCTGAACCGGAACAAAAAGTTGCAGAAGGGGATGATGCCATGAATTCCAGTACCAGTTCCAACTCGACTTCACTTATCTCCATTAAGGGAGCAGGGAAGTCATATGGCAATCATCAGGCACTGCACAATGTAGACTGGCATGTTGGCGAAGGTGACTGGTGGGGAGTTGTCGGACCAAACGGCAGTGGCAAGTCCACCCTGATCCAGCTTATTGCCGGAACGGAACAGTTAAACGAAGGTCAGATTCGTATCGATGGTCGAGACATCGGCTCTTACAGCCGTAAGGACCTGTCGCGCATGATCGCTGTATTGCAGCAGGATGGCTTACCAGCCATCTCCTATCCCGTGCGAGACGTGGTGGAGATGGGGCGATATCCATACCAGAACTGGCTGGGGCGGGAAGTGGGCGATGGGGCACTTGTAGTGGACAGGGTGCTTGAAGACCTTGGATTGACAGAGCTGGCGGACAGACCGCTGGATGCACTCAGCGGCGGGCAACGGCAGCGGGTCGCACTAGCCAAAGTTATGGCTCAGGAGCCGAGGTTACTGCTACTGGACGAGCCAACCACGTTTTTGGATATTAAATATCAATTGCAGTTCATGGAATTGTTATCGGCATGGCGACAGAGAAATAACATTACGATTGTGGCTGTGCTGCATGATCTGAATCTGGCTGCGTTATTTTGCGATCACATTCTGGCGCTGCGTGAGGGCATGGCGGTTGGAAAGGGTACACCTCATACGTTGATCAACGATGAGAATATCCAGGATATATTTCGCGTCAAACCCGCGATTGTCTCTCATCCCGACCATGCCATACCTCAACTGCTGCTGCGGCGGGACATCGATTAAATGAAGCGGGGCAACCCATATTTTGATGAAGGAAGTGCTGGTTGTATGAATAATGAACAGGTGTTGGAGCATTTAACAAGTAAGATTACTGCTCCTGATCAGGAAGTGGCGGCAGAAACCTCTGCGCACGTGGATTCGTTGACGAAGCCACCGGGAAGCCTGGGCAAATTGGAAGAGCTGGTGATCCGCCTAGCAGGCATGACTGGCAATGCACGTCCGCGTTTTGATCACAGGGCGGTCATTGTCATGGCCGCGGATCACGGTGTAGTGGAAGAGGGCATCAGTGCTTTTCCTGCCGAAGTGACCCCGCAGATGGTCCTGAATTTCCTCGCTGGAGGTGCGGCAGTGAATGTGCTTGCCCGTCACGCCGGAGCTGGTGTGATCTGTGTGGATATCGGTGTGAATGCCGATCTTGAACATCCGGACCTGCTTTCCCGTAAAATTCGTAAAGGCACGGCCAACATGGCCCGGGGTGCAGCGATGACCCGGGATGAGGCAGTCAGCGCTATCCTTGCAGGAGCCGAAGTTGTATCAGCAGAGGTGGCGAAGGGAACACAGCTGTTTGTCACCGGGGAGATGGGAATTGGCAACACCACTGCAAGTGCTGCGGTAATGAGCGCGTTAACCGGAGTTGCACCAGCTGCCGCCGTGGGGCGAGGCACCGGCATTGATGATGCAGGCTTGCAGCGCAAGGCTGCTGTAGTCAGCCGGGCGCTTAGCGTAAACGCACCAAACCCGGAAGATGCACTGGATGTTCTGTGCAAGGTGGGTGGACTGGAGATTGCCGGACTCACAGGGGTTATTCTCGCAGCAGCTGCTCATCGTTGCCCTGTCGTTGTAGACGGGTTCATCTCTACCGCGGCAGCGCTGGTGGCGAGACAACTTGCACCTCTGAGCACAGCCTATATGATCGCTTCTCATACGTCACACGAAAATGGACATGGAGCGTTGCTGCGTGAACTGGACCTGAAAGCGATGCTGGATCTGGACATGCGTCTGGGTGAAGGCACAGGCGGGGTGCTCAGTCTTCATCTGATTGACGCAGCCTGTCTCATTCTGAACGAAATGGCGACCTTTGCAAGCGCGGGTGTCTCGGATGGAACAAGCCCTGCTCCAGATTCCGCTGCGTCGGTTGATTCATCCCTGCAAGGAGAGAGTTCACGATGAGTGTACTGGTGACAGGCGGCGCACGCAGTGGCAAAAGTTCCTTTGCCGAGCGTCTCTGCATGCAACGTTCCTCGGAGGCCTGGTATGTGGCGACAGCTCAGGCGTACGATGATGAAATGCGTGAGCGCATCGCCATGCATCAGCATCAGCGCGAGGCATCGGGGTATCTGTGGCATACAACAGAAGAGCCGATACATCTACCTGCTTTGATAAGCCGCATGGGTGAAGGGCATACAGGAACTTCTGCACCCACCATTCTGGTGGATTGCCTGACGCTATGGCTGACGAATGTTTTGTTAGCGCATGAGCATGACGAGAAGCAGGTGTTACAGGGACATTTGGACGCGCTCGTTGAAGCGATTCGAACCTATCCCGGGTTGCTTGTTCTGGTTACAAATGAAGTGGGAGATGGGATCGTACCGGAATATGCCCTTGGCAGGAAATATCGGGATTTGGCAGGTGTACTGAATCAGCGTATTGCGGCGATATGTGGTGAAGTGTTTCTGGTGACCGTAGGCATTGCGATTGAACTAAAAAGCAAGGAGTACCGCTTATGAAGGATGGCACGCCTGCTCCTCAGCGTAAACATGCGGCGGCAGCCGCTTTTCAATTTTTGTCCCGTTTCCCTGTCAAAATGCAAATCGATTTTGTCCCGCCGCTGCTGCGGGAAAGTGTAGTCTTTTATCCGCTGGTCGGTGCAGCGATTGGTCTGTGTGTCTGGCTCGCGGGAGCCTTAAGTGGTGCAGTGCTTCCGGCCTTTCCGGCTGCCGTCCTGACCTTGACGTTATGGGTATGGCTCACCGGAGGACTCCATCTTGACGGATGGATGGATACGGCGGATGGCTTGCTCAGTTATCGTACCCGTGAACGGATGCTGGAGATTATGAAGGACAGCCGTGTCGGGGCAATGGGCGTGATCGCCTGCGTGTTGCTTCTGATGATGAAGGCTGCGCTGATCGCCGATTTTATTGCCCGGGGCCACTGGGTGTACGGTGCGCTGCTGATCCTGCCCATGATCTGGAGCCGCTGGTTCATGGTGTATGCAATGGCGGCCTGGCCGAATGCACGCGAAGATGATGGACTTGCTGTATTGTTTAAAGGTCTCGGGGAGCGGAAGGAGGTCCAGCGTGCACGAAGTTCAGCTGTGGGCCTGACCTTGGTCGCAGGGGCAGTTACGTTTACTGCGGTGTGGCTTTTCAAGCCGGATATGGGGATTGCAGATGCGATGGTGAGTGGGCTGGGAACACTGCCATGGTGGCTATACCCGGTGACGGCGGTTATTGTACTGCCTGTGGCGTGTTATTATATCGGCCGATTCGTGGCTGCCCGGATCAGTGAAAGGCTCGGTGGTTTAACCGGGGATACGTATGGTGCCATGAATGAGCTGCTGGAGGCGGCTTTGTTGACTGTGCTGAGTGTGCTTCAAGGACTGTTCTGGCTGTAACTTTTGAAGTATGGAGCAGTTTGGAAAACGTTACGCATGAGGTTGGGAGCAAGGTGATCTGGATATAACACGGAGACAGGGGGAGAGAGCATGGAAGATAGGCGATCACAACCAGCGGCGGTACTGATGCTGCAAGGAACGGCTTCCGATGTGGGCAAAAGTGTCATCACAACGGCATTGTGCCGGATTTTTAAGCAGGATGGCTTCAAGCCTGCTCCGTTCAAGTCACAGAATATGGCACTGAATTCCTATGTGACGGAAGATGGCAAGGAGATTGGTCGGGCCCAGGGGGCACAGGCCGAAGCCTGTGGTATTGAGGCGACAACCGATATGAATCCAATCCTGATCAAGCCGGTGCGGGACATGCATTCGCAGATCGTGGTACATGGTGTACCTTTTGCCCAGATGAGTGCATCGGACTACCGTCAGCATTTCCTGCCTGAAGCAAAGCAGACGGTGATGGAGGCGCTGAATCGGTTGCGGGACACCTATGATGTGGTGCTGATGGAAGGAGCGGGCAGTCCGGCCGAGATCAATCTGAAGGACCGGGATATCGTCAACATGAATCTGGCAGGCTGGGCCGATGCGCCGGTGATTCTGATCTCCGATATTGATCGGGGCGGAGTGTTTGCTTCCATTGTAGGTACGCTGGAGCTGCTGGAACCGCATGAGGTGGCGCGAGTCAAAGGGTTCATTATCAACAAGTTCCGCGGTGATCTCTCCCTGTTGCAGCCAGGACTCGACTGGCTCGAAGAACGGACAGGCATTCCAGTATTAGGTGTTTTGCCTTACATAAGAGATATTCAGATTGAAGCAGAGGATTCGGTGGTGCTGGACTCCATGCGTCATGGTAAATCCGGCAAAACAGAGCTGGATCTGGCGGTGATCCGATATCCGCGAATTTCCAACTTTACAGACTTTGACGCACTTTCCCGTGAACCGGATGTGAATGTGCGTTACGTGACCTCGCCAGAGGAATTGGGCAGTCCGGATGCCATTCTTCTACCGGGTACGAAGGATACCATAGGTGACCTGGCATTTCTGCGTGAGTCTGGACTGGAACAGGCGATTGCGAGCCAGACCGAGCGTGAGCATGTTCAGCTCGTAGGAATATGTGGCGGATACCAGATGCTGGGACGTCATCTGAAGGACCCGTTTGCTGTGGAGGCGAATCAGATCCAGGAAGCAAAAGGACTTGGCTGGCTCCCGCTATCGACAACATTTCTTCAGGAAAAGCAGACCGTCAGAGCTTCCGGACGGGTGCAGCCTGATCACCCGCTTCGTCTGTATGGTGAGCAAGATGTAGCAGATGCTTCATTACCCATTAACGGATATGAGATTCATATGGGCGTTACGGAGTGTCACGAGCCTGAACGTGTAACGGCGTTGTTTGAAATCTCGCATCCAGGTGGTCAACCTTTCCAAGAAGGCTGGGGCTCAGTAGATGGCAGGGTGTGGGGAACCTACCTGCATGGTTTGTTTGAAAGTGATCAATTCCGACGTTCGTGGCTGAATGCCTTGCGTGCAGGAAAGGGACTGGCTCCACTTCAGGAGACATATAGTGCGCATGAGCGTAAGGAGATGGAGTTCGATCGGGTAGCTGAATCGTTGCGTTCAGCATTGGATATGAAGCGCGTGTACGAGATTATGGGTGTTCAGGCACCTGAGTGAAACAACAATACCCCCATGTCCGGCAAACCGTTCTCTAGAAACGGAATGTTAGCGACATGGGGGTATTGTATATCCTATGATTAAATGAGGTTTAAAACAGGTGATGATAGGTTAATGGTTAAACTGTTAGTTTATTTTGAAATTTTTCATAGCGGATTGCAGCTCTATAGCTTGTTCATGCAGATGACGAACTGTATTCGAATGTGAGTCCATCTCGCTGAGCTGCAGATCTGCTGTTGAAGCAATCTGTAACATGCTCTCACGGGATTTGGTCGTAATCTGTGCCGTTTCTTCAACGGATGCACTCACTTCTTCAGCACCAGCTGATACTTGTTGTGTAGAAGCCGAGACAGTCTGAATGGTCAGATTCACGTTCTGAATCAATTCATTCAGTTGCTGGAAGGCTGAGCCTGCTTGTTGAACGATAGTTGTGCCTGAACCAATCTCCTGGGTTACACGGTTCATGGCATCAACCGAGCGTTCAGCATCTTCACGAATGGTACCCAGATAATCCGATATTTCTTCCGTGGCTGTCTTGGATTGCTCGGCAAGTTTACGAACTTCTCCAGCAACAACAGCGAATCCGCGACCATGCTCTCCGGCACGTGCTGCTTCGATGGAGGCATTGAGTGACAGCATGTTAATCTGTTTGGTGATTTCAAAAATGGAAGCAACAATGGTGCCGATGGCTACCGAACGTTCATTCATAGTTTCAACATATCGCAACGATTCGCTTGCTGTCTGGCCTACACGCTCCATCTGCTCAATGGCATTCTGAGCCAGTCGGTTACCGTTAACTGCCTCGTTGGCTGCTTCACCAATCTGGTCAGACACTTCAGCAGAAGAAGAAGCAATATGCATGATACCTTGCGTAATTTCTTCCATAGCTCTGGCGTTCTCGGATGCGCTTGACGCAATGCTGATGCTGCCTTTTTCTGCATCTTCTGCAGAGCGGCTGGAGTTTCGAACCATACCGGACATCGATTCAACCCGCTGAAGCAGGTCATTGGAGCCTGATACAACTTCATTGGACGTGGACAAGGCACGACTAATCATTTCTTTCAGGTTATGCGTCATCGTCTGGAAGCTTGCGGCAAGCTGGGCAATTTCATCTTTACCTTTGATCTCTAGTTCAGCGGTCAGATCACCCTGGGATATTTGTTTGCTATGTTGAACGAGCTTGATGATTGGTTTGGTAACTCTTTTGATCATACTAGTGGAGATAAGCCAGCCGAGTACAAACACTAATGCTGTAATTCCAAGACACAACCAGAAAATCTGGGTAATCTTGTCTTGAATGAACTGGGCATCCATGCTCACAGCCATAATCATGTTACTTCCTGCAATGGGGATAAAGGCTGCTTTATGTACACCAAAGGAATCGGAGTAGACCTCGCTGATTACCATTTCTTTGTTCTCAATAGCTGCATTCATTGCGGGTTCTACACTAATCTCATCCTGGGCTTTCATGTTTGAAGAAGGGTTGGCCACAACGACTTTGGCTGAGCCATCTTGAATAGCAACAACGTAAGCCGCATCCAAATTATGTTCTTTTGCTTTATCTGCCAGGTACGATTCCACGGTCATGGCAGCACCTTCAGAACCGGCTCCGCCACTCTGTACCTGTAGGATTTTGGATGCTGAAGTATTCTTGTATATATCCTGAATGGACGTGTTTAGGACTTTGTCAAACTGCGGAAGCACGTAGCTTTGAATAATATTCATCGATACGGCGTAAAAACTAATACTGAACAACAGGGAAGCAACCAGCAGAACGAGGAACAAGGTGCCTCTGATTTTACCGGCAACGGTGCGATTACGAAACATATGATCATCCTTTCACGTCAAGTTCATTAACATTGTCGCTTTTCCGTAATCCTAAGACCTATCTACCAATGAAGAAAGACCTAAATTGAACATTGAGAAAACTTGGGAATAAGCGGATATACCTATATTACAAAATTAACCGGAGGTTGAATAGAACAATTTTCACGATTTGGTGTATTTTTTTCAGAAATAGATGAATCTGTTACATGCATATTACATAATATCAATTAATACCTACCAGAATAGTTTGTTATATGTTATATTGTAAAATGTCTTTGTCGGAAGTACAAAAGATAGAAGAGAAAACCGGATATTCTCCGGTTACACACATGCCTGAGGAGGATTTAAAGAAATGGATACTTTTCTAGTCATATTGAATGTAGTGGTTATACTTGCCTTACTTGGTATCCTCTACTGGATGCAGAAAAAGCATATCTCCTTTACAAAACGCGTATTTGCGGGTCTGGGACTGGGGGTTGTTTACGGGGTTATTCTCCAATTGGTGTACACATCAGGTTCTGATGTAGTTACGAAATCAGTCGATTGGTTCAATCTGGTCGGTTCAGGATATGTTCGTTTGTTACAAATGGTCGTGATCCCATTGATCATGGTGTCGATCATTTCGGCCATTATGAATCTGAAGGGCAAACAAAATCTCGGCAAGATGAGTGTTTCCATTATTGCCATTCTGTTGATCACCACAGCGATTGCCGCAGGTGTCAGCATTGTAACGAGCCTTGGCTTTAACCTGACTTCCATTGAGATTCAAGGAGGAGACCGGGAGAATGCGCAGATTCAGAAGGTGGAGGAACGGCTTGTTGATGTGAAGGATCAGACAATCCCGCAGCAAGTGCTGGAATTCATTCCTTCGAATCCATTTGCAGATATGACAGGAGAACGTCGTACATCCACACTGGCGGTGGTTATCTTCTCCGCGTTCATCGGTGTAGCTGTACTTGGACTGGATCGCAAAAAACCTCAGCAGGCGGAGACGTTCCGCGGTATGGTTAATGCGGTATATGCGGTGGTTATGCGAATTGTTACACTGGTGCTGAGGCTTACGCCTTACGGGATTTTAGCACTGATTACAAAGGTAACGGCGACAACCAATGCGGAAGAGATATTAAAGCTCATCAAATTCGTGATTGCATCTTATATCGCGCTGGCGATCATGTTTATTATTCACTTGATCATTATCTCGCTGTCCGGGTTCAACCCGATTACGTATTTGAAGAAGGTGCTGCCAACACTGGTATTTGCCTTTACATCCCGTTCAAGTGCAGCGGCGATCCCGCTGAATGTGGAGACACAGACGAAGAAACTCGGCGTATCGGACGGCATTGCGAACCTGTCTGCAAGCTTTGGGGCTACGATTGGGCAAAACGGCTGCGCCGGGATCTATCCGGCCATGCTGGCGGTGATGATTGCTCCGACGGTCGGCATCGACCCGTTGAGCTGGGACTTCATTGTGACTTTGATCCTCGTAGTCATGATCAGTTCGTTTGGTGTGGCTGGCGTTGGCGGCGGGGCAACCTTCGCTTCCCTGATCGTATTGTCCACCATGAATCTGCCTGTGGCTCTGGTTGGACTGCTCATTTCCGTGGAGCCGCTGATCGACATGGGTCGTACAGCGCTTAACGTGAACGGGTCGATGACATCAGGACTCGTAACGAGCAGAATTTTGAAGGAAAACGATCGGGACACGTTTAACGATCAGAGTCGTGAGCTGGATTCTGCGGCTCAGGCTTAATACAGAATGGATTAGATAGAAGCTCACATTAAGATAGCTAGAGCCGTCTACAAATCAAGTGAGAAAAGCCGTCCTTCGGAGGAATCCGGAGGGCGGTTTTTTTTGCGGCAATCAAACTATGCTGTGCACAGTGGTGAAGCAGTCTTCTTTTTCTATACACGGTGCAAGGGGAATAGAGGTAGGAAAAACTAGTATGGTCGAGAGGGAAGCGGAGGAATATAGAAGGGGTCGTAGTCACTCAGGCAGACTTGGAGTTATTTAGTTCTGTTCATGGGACGAGAAATGTGATAGAGTATTCATGTTTTGGCCCTGAGCCAAACCGCGGTTCGTAACCATCCCGCGTAATCAAAACTAGGAAGGCAGTGTATGTATTTATGTTTAACTTAGGGTGGGGAGCAGTTTTTGTTCTCGTAACTTATGGATTTTTCCTGTTGTGTTACCGCTTGTTCGGTAAAAAAGGTCTCTATGCCTGGATTGGTGTGGCTACGGTTATAGCCAACATTCAGGTGACCAAAACGATAGATATCATGGGAATTGTACTGACGTTAGGCAACACGATGTATGTCAGCATGTACCTGACCAGTGACCTTCTTAATGAAAAATATGGACCAGGTGAGGCACGCAAAGCCGTATGGTTTGGATTCTTCACGCTCATCATGACAACGGTTCTGATGCAGATGGTGTTGTACTTTGACCCGGCACCAACGGACTTTGCACAGGATTCGATGAAAACATTGTTTGGTCTGCTGCCACGTTTGGCACTCGGAAGTCTGACGGCATACTTCATAAGTCAGTTCCTGGATGTTCGATTGTACTCCTGGCTGCGCAAGGTGGCTCCAGGGCGCAACCAGTTGTGGATTCGCACCAACGGTAGTTCCATCATCAGTTCATTTGTGGATACACTGGTGTTCTGCACGATCGCGTTTGCGTTCATCTACCCTTGGGATGTTTGGCTGGAAATCTTCCTGACTACGTATGTTATCAAATTTGTATTAACTGCGGTCGGAACGCCATTTCTGTATGCTGCACGTAGCTTTAAGTTTAAGGATGAAGCTTAGACAATATTCAAAGAATATCACTTAAAAAAAACCTCTGCGCGGTCAATTGTAATTCGGACTCTGCAAGGTTTTTTTTCATAGAAAAGACCCGAAACAAGAAAAATCCTTTTTACATTTTTATGAAAAAGTTATAATATAAACGACCTGTCGTTATGAGCGTGTATCAATAGGAATGATCATTTCATACAAAGGGGAATCGCACATGTACTCTACACTGCGTTATAAACTGGAAAGCAATGGCACAACCTACGAGAATGATAGCATTAATGCCTCGTTATTGGTGGAGTTGATCTCCAATCTGGAATTGCAGGAATTCGTAGTACTTGTACCTTCCGAGCTGGTGGAGGGAAGTATGTATATGCAGGCTGCTGCGCTTGAGGAACCGGGGCAAATGGTGGCGGAGATTCGTTTGCAGGAAGGCGAGGGCGGTTTCCGACATTACAGCTGCAGAACAACAGATACGACTGGGATTATTCAATGGTTTCTGGATTACTGGGGGAAGCAACAGCTGCCACAGCTGGAGTCTTGGCAGGATATTACGCATGAGTTTGACTAATGGTAAATGAGTGAGCAGGAATAAAATTACGTAGAATGCAGACGGAGTAATTTAGGATATGCTTTGTATTAATTAAAATCCCGCAACCCATGATATTCATGGATTTGCGGGATTTTTGCGTTCGCGTGTGTACTTGCTACTTTTTCTGTATACAGGCCTGAGGCGTACGCGAAAAGAGTATATTATTTTGAAGAACAGTTCAGCGCAGTTTCGTGCAGTTTAGTTCATGATGCATAATATCGGCTAAGCATTGATGTATCTGGGCTATTTTTGACATAGATCCAATTGAATTAGTCGCTAAGGATTTGCAGTTCTTTTGGATATGTCGTCAGAACTTCGATACCCGTCTCGGTCACAATTACATCATCTTCGATACGGACGCCGCCTGCAGCGGTATAGATGCCCGGTTCAATCGTGAATACGGTACCTTCATTCAGGATGTCCATATTCTCTCCATGGAGAGAAGGATACTCATGTACGTCGATACCCAATCCATGGCCTACTCTATGCATAAAGCGCTCGCCGTATCCCGCTTCTTCCGTGACCTGGCGTGCTGCACGATCCACTTCGGCGCAGGTGATGCCTGGTTTCACGATTTGGATAGCAGCTTCGTTCGCTGCGAGTACAGTGTTATAGATGGTTTTGAGTTCAGGTGAGATGTCACCAAAGGCGAATGTACGTGTGATATCCGAGGCATATCCTCCAGCATACACACCCATATCAAACATCAACAGGTCACCATGTTGCAGTTTCCGTTCACCGGGTGTACCGTGTGGCAGACCTGTTTTGGGTCCCGTGAGCACCATGGTATCAAAGGAAGGGCCGTCGGCACCCAGCTTTTTCATCTGATACTCCATCTCTGCGACAAGTTCGATCTCGGTTACGCCTGTGCGAACATGAGAGAGTCCTTGACGCAATGTTTCTTCAATCAGATATATGGCGTGGCGAATGCGGGCTACCTCATCCGGTGTTTTTTTCACACGTAATGTGCGAAGCAGGGGGCCAACATCTTCAAAGCTGGCAGCACCTAGCGCGGCGGTTAGTTGTTCATAACGTGCAACCGTCACGTATTCTTTCTCGAGACCAACCCGGCCCAAGCGCCCCTGATAACGATCGAACAAAGCGTACGGATTATCCGTATCCGTGTGAGTGGCAATGTTGGATACCGAGGAAGCGGCTGCGGCAGCTTCAGCATCAAGCGCAGGTACAATCAACAGGGGCTCTTCGCCACGTGCGAGAACCAGACCGAGGAAGCGTTCATGCGGATTGCTCGCAAATCCAGTTAAATAGTAGATATGTTTTGGATCTGTGATCAGCATGGCGTCCAATCCTTGCCCGGACAGATCGGCTTCAAGACGAGATAAAGGGTTTTGATTCATAAGTGTAGTTGTCCACCTTTCCATTCATACTATCCTTCTATTATAAAAGATTATGATGGAATTCCAAACTGCGGTGATTTCATATCCTCGGAATACCTTGAATTCTCGGTTTAAGCGGCTGGTATGAAGGGTAATACAGGGCGAAACCGCTTAACAGATGAATAATAACACCACAACAATAGAGAGCAATCCATTAATAATACGTTGAAGCTTGATTTATTTATTTTATACAGAAGAACGAAATACGAAGGGAGATGTAATCATGAATAATCGAGTAACCGTTCCGCTGTATGCTTCATTATTAAGTGTGGCACTGTTAACCGCGTCATGTTCTTCAGGCGAACCTTCTACGGGAGGAACAGAGCAGACGTCTCAGGGACAGGGAACAGGTCAGGGACAGACGGCCAACGGAGGCAATACCGGTGCAAGTGGAAATGAGAGTGGAGCGCAGGGAGAGACTGTTATTCCGTATCAGGCATCTGTTCTGGTTGAAGGATTGAATGCACCATGGGAGATTGTGAGTGTGCCTGATGGTCGGATGTTTGTAACGGAACGCCCTGGTGCGATTCGGGTCATTGAGGATGGAAAACTAGCCCCTGAACCACTGATTGAATTCTCAGCCCCGTTTAATGAAGAAGGTGAAGGAGGTCTGTTGGGTCTTGCGGCTGATCCGGACTTCGAGGAGAACGGTTATCTGTATACGTACCACTCCTATTTGGAAGGCGACGACATTGCCAATCGAGTGTTACGTCTCAAGGTGAATGATGGCAAAGCGGTCATAGATCAAGAGTTGCTTGGTAACATTCCAGGCGGAACAAATCATAACGGTGGGCGGATCAAAATTGGCCCGGACAAGTTGCTCTATATCACGACAGGTGAGCGTTATGAACCTGAACTGTCACAGAACAAAGATAGCCTTGGAGGTAAAATATTGCGGATAGGTCTCGACGGATCGATCCCAGCAGACAACCCATGGCCGAATTCGCCTGTGTATAGTCTGGGACACCGTAACGCACAGGGACTGGCATGGAATCCGGACAACGGTTACCTCTATTCTACCGAGCATGGTCAGCGGAATCATGATGAGATCAACCGGATTGTGGCCGGGGAGAATTATGGCTGGCCCGAGGTAGAAGGAGACGACGATGACAATGGCGCATATCAGGCTCCGCTTGCACATAGTGGGAACGATACATGGGCGCCGTCTGGTGTAGCTTTTGTAGAAGAAGGACCTTGGGCTGGATCACTGATTGCTGCAAATCTGCGTGGAGAGCAGCTGCTGAAGGTTACTCTTTCGGAAGATGGTACACAGGTGGAGAAGGTGGAACCCATCTTCGAAGATGAATGGGGCCGGATTCGCAATGTGAGTGCTGGTGAGGACGGGAAGTTGTATGTGCTTACGAACAATCGGGATGGACGAGGATCGCCGCGTGATGGAGATGACAAGCTGATTGTACTAACTCCGGAGAGCTGAGTCGGGGTCAGGGGAGAGAAAATCAGTGTTGTAGGACAACGTCGAACCGAACTCGTCTCCCCGTAAGGTAGTGGATGGAGTAAGTTTAAAACGAACGGTTGCCGCTTATCTTGAGCCAAAGCCCTGAAATGTCCTGAATCTGAATCGCTCTAAATAAAATTTTTCTAACGAACCTGACGCACCTTAAATAGAGGTTTGGTGACGATCGTAGGATTTAAAGAACCTCAGCCACGTTATAATGCCAAAATTCACTCGAAACCTGCGGAAAAATCAATGAAATGAGTAACTAAGGTGTCTGGAGTTCGTTAGAAAATCTTGATACTCAAAATACTGCGTATAGAGTGTCTGAGATTCGTTACAAAACAACTATAACGTTTAGACTGTGCCCAATTCGTTAGAGATGGACCTCAGTCAATAAGTAGACACTTACGTTACGGATTTTCCGGTGAATTGTTTTGCCAAACGGGCAGGGGAAAGATACTGTGCACATGTCGTAGTTCAACATAAGATACTGCGTGCATACTGTATGAATAGCGTGCACAATAGGAGCTACCATACGGTCAACACCAGTGCAGTAGAATAGTAGAAGTGCGTGGTTAATTAATTAAAGGAGCTGTCCCCGTCAAATTCATGACTTATGGGACAGCTCCTTGATTGTAATGTATGTGTCATCCTAATCTTGAATGAGCTACAACGCACAATGCCGCACGAAGAGAAACAGCGTTAATAGGATGCGTTATCGTTCCAAAAAACTCACAGCTCCGCGTTCTTTACTACTCTGCGCTCTCCGCAAGTGTGGCAATACGCTGAGCCGGATCATTCATGTATACTCCACCGTGATAACAGAGAACCTTATTGAGCTTAAGGTCGGTCAGTTTCTTCAGGCTTCGCAGCGCTTCAGGCATGTCCGGTGTCGCTTGTGGTGCAGGGCCAACCAGTTCATCATCGACCACACGAAGTTCATCGGCAGCGAGCAGGAACTGTTGCTCCCCGAAATACAGGCAGATATGACCTGGCGTATGTCCCGGTGTATGAATGACTTGTGTACCACCTTGAAGGGGTAACAAGTCTCCGTCCGCCAGAGTTCTGCTAATGTTCACTTCAGGCAGCTGCAAGAGCAGTTGGTCTGCCAGTGCCAAAACGGGCGCGGGCAGCAGAGCACGACGTTCAGGCGTGAATTTGATCAAAGGCTTCTCACCGGTTAGATATGGAATCTCATCGGCATGTGCCCAGATTTCCAGATCAGGGATGGCATCCAGCAGAGCACCCAAGTTACCGATATGATCGATGTCCTGATGAGTAATAATCACACGTTTGACGTCCGAGAGCTGTACGCCCTCTTGTTCCAATGCGGATTGAAGTTCTGCAAATTGTCCAATCATGCCGGTATCCACCAAGGTAACGCCATCTACATCACGAAGCATGACGGGGAATATGGGGCTGTTCCCGGAAGGTGTGGGAATCTGAAGATTTAGCACAGTAATTGAAGTTGTTGGATGGCTCATGGTTATCCGGACCGTAGTCCGGTACACCTCCTTATATTTTTTAGCGATGATTGTTGTTATTCAGGGCGATTATATTTTAAGTGTTTTCTATATTTTTTAACGGTATGGAGCAGTGCTTCGAACGTTTCTTCTTCATTACTGCCGTCCTTAACGATGGTGACAAATGAGAAATTATCATGAACAAGTTTGTTTCTCGTCTGAAACACCAGGCTAAGGGCGTCAGCAAAGTGTTCTTTTTCGGATTCCAGAGCAATGAACTCTTTACTCAGTTCGGACTGAATAATCTCCATATTGGAGCGTGCACGGTAGGCAGGAGTTTTCATCAGCTGAGTCGAATTAAACTTTTTCTGATATACGTCTCTGTACAGTTGATGTAACATTTGTTCAATAATGGCGCATAGTTCGATGACCAGTGAAGCATATCTTCGGTTTTTGCGTTTTCGGGTGAGCTCACGTGTTTCTTCTTTGTCCAAAATACCGTATTTTTCATACAGCGTAGAATCAACGTTCTGCAAGATTTCCTGATATTCCTGTTCGAGTAGTGCGATTTCAAGTTTGGCTTGTTTTTTAACTTTTTTAAAATCTTCTTTGGTCAGCATACTTGTCCTCCCATGGAAACCGAGATGTGATCCTATCATTATCTCATATTGTCCGTCGTTGCGCCTCTAATTTCGGAACCTCAGGTTCAGAAGGGAAGTACCTCATGTCCAATCAGACAGCAATTGTAACAGGAGCTAACTCAGGTATGGGGTTGGCAACCACCATTGAACTTGCAAGACAAGGATATCGGGTAATCATGGCATGCCGCAGTGAGAAGCGCGGACAGGAGGCTCTTCAGGAAGCTGTGCGTCAGTCCGGTTCTTCTGCGATTGAATTGATGCTGTGTGACCTGGGTTCACTCGAAAGTATACGCCAGTTTGCCGGCACATTCCGCGAGCGTCATGATCACCTTGATGTTCTGGTTAATAATGCGGGGGTAGTGATGGTTAAGCGGAAGGAAACCTCAGACGGGTTCGAACAAAGTATCGGTATTAACCATCTGGGACATTTCCTGCTGACCTTACTTTTGATAGAACCTCTGAAAGCTGCGAAGCAGGGACGGGTTGTGAACGTTTCGTCAGGTGCCTACAAGGCCGGCAAAATCCACTTCGAAGATCCACATCTGCACAAAGGTTATAATCCGATCAAAAGTTATGCTCAATCCAAACTGGCGAACGTGCTGTTCACTCGTGCACTGGCTAGCAAACTGTCAGGTACGTTTGTCACAGTGAACTGTCTACACCCTGGTGCGGTGGGAACGAGTATTGGCGTAGATCGCAATACCGGATTTGGCACACGCATTATGGCATTTGCAGGTAAACTTCCATTCTTTCTGTCCTCTGAAGAAGGGGCGCGAACGGCTGTTTATCTGGCCACAAGCCCTGAAGTCGTCGGCATCACCGGTCGTTACTTCTATCAACAGAAAGAGCAGCAGCTGAAGGCACATGCCGTTGACGATGCTTCAGCTGAGCGTTTCTGGACGTGGAGCGAAGAACAGGTGGGGCTAAGAGATGACGAGAAGTTGTAATTCAGCACAAGCTGATGAGTGACTCATGAATAGAGTCGTTACATATTTTATACTTTTGCCTTCACAGCTTGTTGGATCATTTCAATAACAGCTTCAATACGTTGGATGCCTTGATCTCCCTGACCGTATGCACGGACAGAGGCGGATGAGGCATTTTTCTCATTCTCACCAAGCACGAGCGAATAAGGCACTTTTTCCATCTGGGATTCACGGATTTTGTACCCGAGCTTCTCGCTACGAAGATCTGTTTCTACCCGAATGCCCGCAGCACGGAGTTGGCTCTGTACTTGGAGTGCATAGTCTTCGTAATGATCTGATACAGGCAACAGCTTCACTTGCACAGGTGCGAGCCAGAGTGGAAATGCTCCTGCATAGTGTTCAGTCAGGATGCCGATGAAACGATCGATGGAACCGTAGATGGCACGATGGATCACGACAGGACGGTGTTTCAGACTATCTTCGCCAATGTAAGTGAGGTCGAACTTCTCCGGCATTTGAAAATCAAGCTGGATTGTTCCGCACTGCCAGCTACGCTTCAGCGCATCGAGGATATGAAAGTCAATTTTCGGTCCATAAAAGGCACCGTCCCCTTCGTTAATGCGATACTCCACGCCCCGGCGATCTAGTACATTTTGCAATGCACGTTCCGCCTGATCCCACAGTTCTTCCGATCCCATGGAGTCTTCTGGACGAGTGGACAATTCAATCTTATATTCGAATCCAAAGATATCGTACATACGTCCAATCAGTGAGATTGCCTGATTGATCTCGTCCTCGATCTGCTCTGGCATGACGTAGAGATGGGCATCATCCTGGCAGAATGTCCGCACACGCATCATGCCGTTCAGGGCACCTGAGAATTCATGACGGTGAACCTGACCAAATTCCATCATGCGAATGGGTAATTCGCGATAGGAATGAAGTGTGTTTTTGAAGATCAGCATATGCCCAGGGCAGTTCATCGGTTTCAGTGCAAAAGTGGCATCGTCCACTTCCGAGAAATACATGTTGTCCTTGTAATGCTCCCAATGGCCGGATTGCTCCCACAGTCGGTTGTTCATCATGAGAGGAGTCCGAACTTCCTGATAACCTTCCTGTAATTGCAGCTCACGCGAGAATTGCTCCAGTTCAGTGCGAACAGTCATACCTTTGGGCAGATAGAAGGGCATGCCGGGCGCTTCTTCGGAGAACATGAACAGTTCAAGTTCTTTGCCAAGTTTACGATGATCCCGTTTCTTTGCTTCTTCGAGCATGTGCAGATGTTCATCCAGTTGGGCTTTGTTCGGGAAAGCAGTGCCGTAGATGCGTTGCAACATCTTATTATCCGAGTTCCCCCGCCAGTACGCACCAGCTACATTCAACAGCTTGAACGCTTTGATCCGACCAGTAGATGGAAGATGGGGACCACGACACAGATCGAAGAACTCTCCTTGATCATAGATCGAAAGCTCGGCGTCCTCTGGCAAATCCTGAATGAGTTCAAGCTTGTAAGGGTCCTGGATTTCTCCGAAGATACGGAGGGCTTCTTCCCGGCTAACGACCCGCCGACTGATCTTTTCATTTTCCTGAATAATTTTGTTCATTTCCCGTTCAATGGCAGCCAGATCACTGATGGACAAGGCATGCTCCAGATCAACATCGTAATAGAATCCATCTTCAATGACTGGGCCGATACCCAGTTTCACTTGTTCTGCACCGTAGATGCGTTTGAGTGCCTGTGCGAGCACATGTGCTGCGCTGTGACGATAACGATACAGACCTTCCGCACTTTCTAAAGTAACGATAACAAGTTCGCAATCTTGCTGGAGCACCCAATCGAGATCGACATTTTGACCATCTACAATACCGCCGATAGCCTGTTTCCCAAGACTTGTGCTGATAGATGAGGCAACCGCACCTACAGTGATGCCTGCTTCGTAAGAACGTATCGCGCCACCTTGCAGATGGACCTCAATGGAATGACTGGATGGTTGAAGATCATTTGCTTGGTTGTTTATTTCGTTACCTGATTTGTTGCTTACTGAGTTACTGTTTTCTTGTTTGCTCATGTGAACCACTCTCCATTTCTTAAAATGAAAGCGCAAAAAACACCCGTCCCGGAAAAGGGACGAGTGCGCTTGGCTCGTGGTTCCACCCTAATTTTGGTTATGGTGCACCCTGTTCTCGGCCAGCCGCCGGAACAGAAAACATCATAACCCTCATTGGAATCCGTTATCGGGGATCAGGCGGTGAACTCTACTGGCAGCAAGCAAACATCCGAGGGAAGTTCGAAATGCTGAGGTTCGAGGTCACGGCTGCAGAGGGGTAATTCCGGTCCGTTCGCTGAAGAAGGTTTCACCAATCCCCTCTCTCTCTGGGCAGCACGCAAACGAAATCATGTCTCTGGTCATCGCCAAATATGTTAGATCAACTCATTCAAATTATTCTGAAATGTGTTGCATTCAATATTAATATATTGGAACAGGTGTTATTGAGTGTCGATTATATAGACTGAAAATGGAAAGGTCAAGCGGAACATTTTAATTGGTTTCGGACGGCCCATCCCATATTAAGCGAATGATCGTTCCTTCACCAGGGGTGGACTGCACCTCAATACGACCATTCATGGCTTCGATCAAACCTTTGGTTACCGCCATGCCCAGCCCTGATCCAACGTCCGATGTACCTGTATCTGTACCGCGATAGTATCGTTCAAATAACTTCCATACCATCTCGGAGTCCATGCCTCTTCCATTATCGGCAAACTGAATGCTGAATTCATCTGCCTGCTTACCAGAATGCACGCTGACAACCAGGATGGACTCGGCCGGATTATGAAGAAGGGCATTGGCAGTCAGATTATCCACAATTCGTTCAAACGACGGAATATGGACAAGTCCATACACAGGCACTTCGGAAGGTTGGAATAGGATGCGACCTTCTCCATATGCGGGATTCCGTTCAGCGCGCTGGATCAGATCACGGAGCAACGTATTTACGTCAGTCTCTTCCACCACAGGTTGATATCCTCCACTGCGTAATCGATAGGTCATGGCAAGGTCGTTGACAAGCCTGTCCATATACATGGACTTATCGAGCATTATGCCTGCGAATTCCCTGACTTCCTCCGCGGTCCAACTATACTTATCCGCCTCAAGCATATGAGCATATCCCTGAATGGAGGAGAGGGGTGTCTTCAGGTCATGTGTTATGCCAGCAATCCACTCCTCCCGCAGAGAATCGGTCTGTTTCCGAAGTTCTTCATCTTGCTTCAAAGTGTGAGACAGGGCCTGCATGGAGCGAAGCACTTCAGCATACACGTTGTATTTTCGTTTCCATTTTCCGTTACGACGCTGACTGCGAGGCACTCCAGAGGCTCCGGCAGGTTCCTCGTAATGTCCTCGCTCCAGACGTTGTAACCATTGGAGCATATGCAGCATGGGTGAGCCAAATCGGTTGGCATACCAGAAGGCAAGCAAAATGAGCAGCATGATGATAGACACGATCAATACAACCAATGCCGGTTCCAGAATAAAACTGTAGGGGTTTTGAGTTCCGGTCGCCAATGGATCACCAGGTATGCTAATCAGCCAGGTGGTTTCATTCTGTTCGTCGTACCACGTTGCAACAGACATACCTGATCGACTCGGATAGCGAATTTGCAGAACCAGTTCCTGAATGGTGTATTCGCTTGGTACGCCCATGGCTGGTTTATTATAGGAGGAGAGCTCGCTTCCTGATGCGTCCAATACTTGAAGATAAGCATTGGCGGCATGGAGGGCCTCCTGTTGGTCGGGCCGAAGGTCAAGCTTCCCGTTGGTGAAAGCAAGGTCTGAACGAATGTTATTCATTAAGGACTTGGCCGGATTACTCTCGCCATATAACAAGGTGAAGTTCTTCCCGTTTTTCTCCCGGATGAGCATGGCGATCTGATAAGGGAACGGCTTCTGGCTTTCCCAGTATGCAATCAGTTCCCCCGGTTTATAGTGAGAAGGAACATCGGCGGGTGTGTGATATTCATCAATGGCGTTGCCTTGTTCGTCAAGAACTTGGAGCCAGCCTTGATTTTTATCCACTTGCTTTAGCAATTCAGGGTCATACCGGATGGTATTATCCGGCAGGATCTCTGCTGTACTAATCAATTGTTCCAGACCGTTAAGAGCAAAATCATCTACCAGATTCACTTCATTTACCTTTTGCACGACCCAGTAAGTCGCTACAGAACCAAGCAGGATGATAAGAACGACTGCACCGGCAAGCATCCCGATAAACCGGGTCATTAACCTGCGCCGAATACTCATGATCGTGACACATGTTCCGGCTGAATCAATTTGTAACCCAGACCCCGGACGTTGACGAGAAACACCGGATTGGAAGGATCGGCTTCAATGCGCTCCCGAATGCGGTGAATATGAACCATCACGGTATTGTCATCACTAATGGCTTCAGAGCCCCATACTCGCTCATATAGATCTGATTTGGTGAAGATTCGATTGGGATGTTTGCAGAAAAAGAGTAACAGTTGGAACACAAGTGCCGGACAAGATACGGACTCACCTTCAACACGAAGTTCACCAGCCCACTCCAGCACTTGAAACCGTCCAAAGTCGTACACGCCTTCCGATGTGCTGGGAGATGACGTATTTACGTTAGATGGGACGTGATTCGAGATCGCTGCGGTTTTAGATGGTAAATAACGCTTCAGTAATGATTTAATTCGAGCAACGACTTCCAGCGGATTAAAGGGTTTGGCGACATAATCGTCGCCACCAACGGCGAATCCGGTTAATTTGTCATAATCGGTTGTTTTGGCCGTTAGAAACAGGATAGGCGCATCGGTGACCTGCCGTAGAAAAGGACAGATTTCCAGTCCGCTTTTGCCAGGAAGCATGATGTCGAGCACGATGCAATGATACGTCTTGTTGTTGCATGCCTCCATGGCAGCTTCGCCTGTTGTAACGGTATCAATATCGAGAAACTGCTCTTTGAGCAGAACGGTTTTGAGCATATGCAGAATAGCCTGTTCATCATCCACAAGCAGTAATGAGACGTTATCCATAGTTTAAAATTGACCTCCTGATCCTTCCGTTGTGTGTATTGCTAATCATACCATCCAAGAAGGCTGTATAACGTATGAGCTATCTTAACGGAATCTTAATTATACAGCGTTAGAGGGCGTTGCAAGTTTAACTACATGTAAGATGGGGTTAGACGAAGGATAAGACTCATTCTGTACACTTAACTGGAAAGTATAACGATTAACTGAAGGGATGTTGAGAATGAACAGAGAAGGTCATCTGAAATCAGAACAACAAACACATTCAAAATTACAGAATAGAAAGGGCTGGAAGGTGCTTGCGATTACCCTTGGAGCTTGCGTAATACTGTCTGCTTGCGGCAACAGTAACTCCATTACTTCCGACCAGGCAGAGCAGCAGTCAGCAGAACAGGCGTCCAATAATGAAGCGAGCGAGAACTCCAATCAGGAGCAGAACTCAAGTTCAGAGGTGAGCGCAGTGGTTACACCGGACAATTTCATAGATACGCTGATGAACGGTTCAAAGGATGCAATCTATAATCAATTCTCTCCGGAATTGAAGGGGACGTTAACGCTTGAACAGTTCAAAACGACGGCCGATCCTTTTTTGGAGGGTGTTGAATCATGGGAGCAAGTGGTAGACGCCAAAATGAATCAAATATCTGAGGTGGCCTGGAAGGATCAGACTGGGACGAAAGGAATTCGAGCCTATTTTTCCGAAGAAAATCAAATTAAAGGTCTCTCGATCCAACCGCTGCAAGCTCATGAGGACACGGATGCTAAATTCACCAAAACCGAATTTAAATTGCCGATGAAGGGAGAATGGTATGTATTCTGGGGAGGCAATGATGTGTTGTCGAACTATCATTATGAGCATGAAACCCAGCGGTATGCGCTGGATATCGTTCGGACCAAAGAACAATCCAGTTATCAAGGTGATGCAACGGCAAACGAAAACTACTATGCTTTTGGTGAACCACTTTATGCAGCTGCCGATGGTACTGTCGTCGAGATCAAGAACGATATACCGGACAATGTGCCGGGTGTCATGAATCCGGAAGAACCGGCCGGTAACTATGTGGTGATCGACCATGGCAACAGTGAATACAGCATCACAGGACACATCAAGGAAGGCAGTGTTTCGGTCAAAAAAGGAGATAAGCTCAAGCAGGGAGACCCTATCGGTGAGCTTGGTAATTCGGGAAATTCCAGTGAAGCTCATCTGCATTTCCAGGTATCGAATGGCCCGGATCTGTTCACATCTCGCTCAATTAACATTCGTTGGGCAGACCAGAGTCAGCAGTTCACTCGTGGTAACACAATACAGGGACTGCCAGAGTAATGATGGTGGCGTATCGCCCGCGGTATTAATGAGTAATTCTCTGTCACAATGTTAGGGATGACGAAGACTTCTCTTCTCCGTTATAATATCTTCTATAATTAGAGGTTTGATCTGGAATGATGGAGGAATAGCGATGAAACTGGAAGATGTGCAGATTGAATATGCGCGCCTGGAGGACTTGCCGAGGATTGTGGAGATTTATAATTCTACTATTGAGGGCCGTATGGCAACAGCGGATTTGGAGCCAGTGACGGTGGAGCAACGTTTGCCTTGGTTCGAGGAACATACACCGGAACATCGTCCGCTTTGGGTGATGAAGCAGGCAGGACAGGTGGTAGCTTGGGCGAGTCTCAGCTCGTTCTATGGACGTCCTGCGTATAATGGAACGGTGGAAGTCAGTGTATACGTGGATCAGCAATGCCGCGGAATTGGGGCTGGTGGACGTTTGCTCGAAACGGTATTTGCAGCATGTCCTGCACTTGGAATTAAGACCATTCTTGGATTTGTCTTCGGGCATAACGAACCGAGTCTGGGGTTATTGCGCAAGCATGGTTTTGAACAGTGGGGATATTATCCCGAAGTGGCCGTGTTGGATGGTGTGAATAGAGATCTGGCGATTTTGGGCAAAAAAATATAAGTGTCGTTCTTATTCGTAACATAAGAACACTGAAAACCTCCAACCTAAATTAATAGGATTGGAGGTTTTTTTGTCGTTCGACTATATTCTATGCTATGTGAAAGTGTAGGTTGTGCTTACACGCCAAGCTGCTTTTTAATCTCTTGAATCTGTCCCAGATGACGTTCCTCATGATAACTTGTAAAGTCAATCCATTGGGTAAGATCCATCTCACCAAATACGGGATGAGGAAAGGACTTGCTGCGCAGCAGGTCAGGATCATGATCCAATGCAAAGTTGTTTAACGCTTGGTGAGATTCGTCCAGATCACTGCGGACGTCTGCGAGTGCTTCAGGCGCTGCTGGAGGCTGAAGATGGGGTGGTGCCTCGACGGAGCGGCTGCGGTCCAACGATAATTCATATGGTTTTTTGTCCACAGACACCGTCTGTTCCTTCTCGAGGGCCAGGCGGGCTTGTTTTCCAATAACATTTTCCATCAGATTCAGATGTCGTAGTACTTGCATAATACTCCATTGTTGGGGTGAAGGTTTTCGGTTCAATTGTTCTTCTTCGAGTCCAGAGACTGCTTCCCAGATTTGGTTGCGTATATTGTCATTACGAGTAAACATTGTGGAATCCTCTCCTTATATACAGGTTCTATGATGCGGGTAGTCTGTGTATGTTCATTACCCCAAATGTGGATGCTTATTCTATAAGCATTGAGAATGGAAAGAGTGAATGCGAACCTGGGCAACATTATCCTTTGTTAGATGTAATTCGTGGCAAATAAAAAAAGCCGTTCTCCATGAACGGTTCATTTAAATCCATCCCAAGTCCAAAAAAAGATTGACGGGCTGACCCCGGCAAACTATAATCGGTACAAGTAACTTTATATGTAAGGAGTCCTGACATGATATGTTAGTAATCGACGAGGTGTATCACCATACAGCATTGCAAATATCATCGTCCGATTTATTGTACCTTATCGAACGGCTGAAGGTCAAAAAAGAAAATGAGATCCAAACGCTCAAGAAAAAGATCGAACAGTTCGAACAGAAGCGTCGAGCGGAAGAGGTCGCTTATCAATCGTTGTCGCCCGTACGCAAGTGGTTTGCGGGACGCCCCGCATCCCATCA
The DNA here is from genome assembly GCF_037981725.1 of Paenibacillus sp. FSL H3-0457. Lineage (NCBI taxonomy): Bacteria > Bacillati > Bacillota > Bacilli > Caryophanales > Paenibacillaceae > Paenibacillus > Paenibacillus sp. FSL H3-0457. The sequence continues at coordinate 1,769,776 of NZ_CP150283.1, forward strand.
TCAGGCGGTGGAATATATGGTGCAGGTGAAGGAACGTTTTCGCAAGATGGAACAGATTCGCAGACGCATACGTGATCTGGACCAGATCGCAGAACAAATTAAGCATCCGGACAGCATTGAGCGGGACGAGATTGAGCTTGCGCCCGATACAATCCGTGAGCTCAGACAGCTTAGTGAAACGGAGGATGTACAAGCATGACTTTGGAGACGTTAAGCACCGGGATTGATACGGTCTGGGTCGTACTGAGTGCAGCAATGATTTTATTGATGGAGGGTGGATTCGCCCTGCTTGAGGCTGGCTTTGTGCGTTATAAAAATAGTGTGAACATTATTATGAAGGTTTTTGCTGACATTACGATTGGGACGTTGCTGTTCTATGCCATCGGTTTTGGACTGATGTATGGTTCGGACGTTGGCGGTTTTGCGGGAGTAACGGGATTTTTCCTGAATGGGGATTTGTCTCACCTGGACGTGCCGGTATCTCTGGAGACATTCTGGTTGTTCCAGGCGGCCTTTACCATTGCCGTTATTTCCATCGTTTCGGGAGCGGTAGCCGAGCGGATCAACTTCCGTGCTTATCTTTTGTATATCATATTGATGACGGCAATCATCTATCCGATTGGTGGACACTGGGCATGGGGCGGCGGCTGGCTTAGTCAGCTGGGGATGCAGGACTTTGCCGGTTCGGCTGTCATCCATGCACTCGGCGGATTCTCGGCATTGGCGGCTGCGATTATCATCGGCCCGCGTAAAGGGAAGTACACGCCACTTGGCGTAAGTGCCATTGCACTCCCGAGCAATCTGCCACTGGCATCTGTAGGTGCATTTCTGTTATGGTTCGGCTGGTTTGGCTTCAATGCGGGTAGTACACTCAGCGCGACAGATGTAAGAATTGGTCACATTGCGATTGTCACGATGTTATCTGCGGCTTCGGGTGGTGCGGTTACGCTACTGTATACGTTATTCCGCTTCAATCGTTCAGATGCACCCTCGGTCATTAACGGTTCGCTTGCGGGACTGGTCGGTATTACGGCAGGCTGTGCTTTTGTTGGCGATGTAGCAGCGATATTCATTGGGGCAGTATCCGGCTTATTGATGATGGCTGCCACTAACTGGCTGGACCGTCAGCAGATTGATGATCCAGTTGGTGCTTTCCCGGTGCATGCCGCATCAGGAATGTGGGGCACGATTGCTGTAGGTCTTTTTGCCACGGATGGTGGATTATTTATGGGCGGCGGCTGGAGGTTGCTGGGTGTTCAGGCACTTGGCCTTACAGCCCTGGTCATCTGGGGATTCGCCATGACTTGGATCGGGTTAAAGTTGATTGGAAAAATTGTGCCTGTACGTTCGACAGAAGAAGAGGAAGATCTAGGTCTGGATATCAGTTATCATGGTGTGATGGCAGCCCATCAGGCCCATGAATTCCTGGACGGTGAGGAGCATATGCGTGCTTACCAGGAAAAGTCTTCTGATCCAAATCGTTAAATGGAATATAGGATAAAGAAGTAGACTGACAAGGAGTGTCAGTCTCTTTTTTCTATATAAATTGAACTACATATTTACACGAGAACGTAGAGGACAGGAAGAACCTGAAGAAGCGAAGAGTTCGCCTTTATCCCCGGATTTTTACCTTTGCAAAGGTGAATCTAAAAAATTCTGGGGATAACAGCGATCGGAAGGTTGTTCTGTCATCGGAGTGGTAAGTGTAAAATATTCTTAAGTTCAATTTATACAGAAGCAGGGAAAGACGTCCGGGCAGAAGAATATACAGGTGTGAACCTGAATATGTCTCAGCATAGGTGTATTGTCAAAAGGGGAGGATCTATATGATTAAGCCAGAACAATGTGAACGTCTGAGCAGAAAAGCCCGTAAAACACTTGAGGAATATGGTTTGGGAGTTGCTGCCGATCTGCTGTTGTCCTCAAGCCGCTGGGGAATTCGCCTCGATGTATCCACACTGGACGAATATCGCAGAACAGGAAACTCACGTGTGGGTGGACATCCGGATTTGCCAAGTCGCATGGGATGGCCCGTAACACAAGAAGGAGTTCCAATGACTTTCCTGGCCCAACTGAACCTGGTGGATTTGTCGCCGTATACGCCGAATGATGGGCGCGGGACTTTGCCTGAACGTGGAATGTTATACTTTTTCGTTGGCAAGGATGAATCTGCTTGTCCCATTGAACATCGTGTGATTTTTGAGCCAAGTTCTCATAACCTCATAAGGCGAGAGCCTGAAGGTGATACCGCGCTGGATGGAGCCCCGTTTGTTGCACATTCGGTGACCGTGCTGCCTAATCTTGAGTTTCCTACATATGCATACATTGACGCCAACGCGCTGAATGAGCTCTCGCCGCTTCGGCTTGAGACCGATGAGACCGAATCGGAAGTAAGTCTGTATGACCGTTACCTTGAATTCGAGTCGAGTTGGAATCATCCAAGTACGCTGAATTGGGGCGGTATGTTTGGATATCCTGACGGGCAGCATCCGGATGCCGAGCATCGTGCCTTGTTACAGATCGCACTGGGAGAAGAGTACGATTATAATGAGCAGGAATGTGAGAAGAAGCTGACCAAGCATTACGGCGGTGATGAGGATCGGACACGGCAGGAACTATCCGATACGCTACTGCTGTTGAAGATAGATACACATGATGCTATTGGTTTCCAATGGTGGGATTGCGGGGAACTGCAATTTTTCATTCGCAAGTCTGACTTGGAGGCTGGACGATTCGAGCAAACGTATTGTTCGTTATACTCAAGTTGAGCAAAGATTTGAAAACAAATAGGCAACAAAATGTCCTGAATCCCGTCTATATGAAGGAGGAAGGACTTTTTTTGTTCGTAGATTGATAGATTTGGGGTATATATTAAGGAGGGATATCTTGGTTGATAACCGATCATATGTTCTGTATAATGGGATAAAAAGGAAGTGTGACTGTTGATTCAATCTGCGTTCAAACATATTGACGTGGCCGTAACATCGTTGATTGATATATGTGATCAATTGTCGGAAGAAGACTTGGCTTTGACTCCAATTGAAGGTAAACGACCTGTTGGAGAATTACTAGCCCATCTGTCTGTGATCTGCCGAGCGGATGTTTATATTTCCGAAGGTGCATCGGAGGAAGAGATGGCTCAATTCTATGCAGAGAATCAGGTGCATTCGCTCGGTGAGATCAAGCAGGCTCTGATTGATAACCAGATGTATCTATACCAACGGTACAGGCAGTTTAACACGGAAGAGTTATTACATGTGACGGATTCGTACTGGGGAGCTTCCTATAGTCGGCTGGAGTGGCTGCTTGAGATTATGGGACATGTGTATCATCACAGGGGACAATTGTATACGATGCTGACCCTGACGGGCAAAGAACCCGAATCAGTACTTTTTAAATAGAAACGGATAGAATACATATAAGCATGTTATAGGAAATATCATGGGTTAAAGTGGGAATAGACCGACGATACTACACGCCATACGTGAAATAACGGAGGATTCGGGACGTGGAACAACACGATACATGGAATGCATCGATGGACAATACGTTGATTGACAGGTTAAAACAGATTCCTGAACTTGGTCAGGCCACGCGGATTGAACCTGTTATGAAGGGTTATTCAGCAGATACTAAATTCAAAATGTTTGTCCCTGGTCAAGGCCATGTGCTGGTGAGGGTGTATGATATTGCTGAGGAATGGATGAAGCAAAGGGAATATCAATATTTGCAAAGCATGCAACAATTAGGTGTACTGTGTCCAGCAACGTTGGGCACAGGTAGATTGGATGAGAAGAACGGATATATGATTCTTAGCTACATTGAAGGCGAAGATGCTTCCGAGAGACTGCCTCAGCTGAATGAACAGCAGCAGTGGGCGGTTGGTTTGGAAGCAGGAGCGCAGCTACAGCTGATTCACCAGTTGCCGATGGAGGGACAGATCGAATCATGGTACATACGCAAGAGCACCAAGCATCAACGTTACGTGGAGCGCTATAAACAGTGCCCTATCGTGATGAAAGAGGATCATGTTATTCTAACGTTTATTGCAGACCATCTTGGTTGGATGAAAAATCGTCCAGATGGATTTCAGCATGATGACTTTCACCCGAGCAATCTCGTCGTTAAGCAGGATAAACTCGCAGGAGTGATTGATTTTAATCGTTATGATCAAGGTGATCCCATTCATGAATTTTTGAAGCTGGGTTTGTTTGCTTCGGAGATCAGTATTCCATATTCCATAGGTCAAATTCAAGGCTATTTCGATGGCAATGAACCGGATGAGTTATTCTGGAGATTGTATTCACTGTATACGGCTATGGCGCTGGTGTCTTCTGTAGTGTGGATTCAGCAGGTGAAGCCTGAAGAGACGCTTGAGATGATGGCCAAGATCGAGCGTGTCCGTGAAGATCACGATGATTTTCGCAGTTTCATCCCTCGGTGGTATACTTTGAACAGGTAAGGAATTATGGAAGGGAAAGGAATAATGCCGTGGCACAGCCAGCAACCATTCTGCTTGTGGATGATGAGCAGGAGATTATTAAACTGATGGAAATTTATTTTGGCAACGAGGGTTATCGGATTCTCACCGCGAATGATGGGCTTGAAGCACTGGAACAATTGAAAAAAGAGTCGATCGATCTCATTATTCTGGATGTCATGATGCCAAATATGGACGGAATCGAAGCTTGTATGAAAATTCGGGAAGAGCAGAAAATGCCGATTATTATGCTGTCCGCCAAAAGTATGGATATGGATAAAATCACAGGGCTAAGCATCGGTGCCGATGATTATGTGACCAAGCCGTTTAACCCGCTTGAACTTGTCGCACGGGCGAAATCCCAGCTGCGCAGGTATCATACCTTCAATGAAGGTCGGGAGAACAAAGAGCACGAGTGGGTTATTGATGATCTGGTCATAAATACCGATACACATGAAGTTTGGGTGGATGAGCAGCCGGTTCGTCTGACTCCGCGTGAATTTGCTGTTCTTGAATTACTGGCTCGTCACCAAGGTTCAGTACTTAGTATGGAACAGATCTATCGTCAAGTCTGGAAAGAAGAATTCATGGAGTCGAATAATACAGTCATGGTACATATTCGCAAGATTCGTGAGAAGATTGAACTCGACAGCAAACACCCCAAGTTTATTCAGACCGTATGGGGTGTAGGTTATAAGATGATCAAACCGCAATAAACATGTACATTCACAGGATGTCGTGTAACATGAACACATTCAGGGAGTTCCTACTATGAATTCAAAGTTGATTAATACAGTCCGATGGAAATTTATCTATGCATTTCTGCTGAGCGGTATATTAACTGCAGTTATTTTGTACGGGGGTAGTAAGGTGGGGCAGACCATCCTGGAAGCTCAGACGTATCCGGATTATTCCATTCCAGCCCAAGGGATCAGGTGGTTGGTGAATAATATCGGTTCGGTGCCTTTGATGATTGTGGTAGGCGTGCTTGGTTTTGTGCTGTTTTTTTTCCTGTTCTCACGCAAGGTGATGCGGGTCCTGGATGAAATTACGGCGGGGATTCAGGAGGTTGCCAAAGGAGAGTTATCCCATCGCATCGAAGTGAAAACCTCGGATGAATTCGGAGTCGTTGCTGCAAGCATTAATCAGATGGCTGAACAATTGCAGTTATCGCTTCAGGAAGAGCGTAATGCAGTTGCTGCCAAAAACGATCTGATTACGGGGATATCACATGATCTGAGAACACCACTCACTTCTATTCTGGGATTTCTGGAGTACATCGAGAAGGATCGCTACCAAGATGAGATTGAGATGCGCTATTACGTTAGCATTGCCTATGAGAAATCCTTGACCCTTCGCAAGTTAATTGATGACTTGTTCGAATATACGCGTGTGAGTGGCGGGAGCCTTCCGTTATCTCTGCAAGCGTTGAACCTGAATTCGTTTCTGATGCAGCTGGCTGAAGAGTTTGCTCCCATGCTGGAGGATGCTGGCATGACCTACAAGATCATCGGCGGGCAAGACCCACTATGGATACAGGCTACTCCGGGGGAGCTTGTAAGAGCATATGAGAATCTGTTCAGCAATGCCATTCGGTATGGTTCGCAAGGTAAACTAATGGAGATTGGGCTGGCCCTTGAAGGTAAAGAGGCTGTAGTCCGCATCAGTAATTATGGTGATCCGATTCCGGCACAAGATCTGCCACATCTATTTGATCGATTCTATCGGGTAGATAAATCCCGTTCCCGCGATACGGGAGGTACCGGTCTCGGCCTGGCGATTGCCAAATCGATGATTGAATTACATCGAGGAAGTATTGTTGCTTACAGTGAAAATGGCAGAACGGATTTTGTTACCCGTTTCCCTGTAACCGCTGCTTCACCAAGTAATTACTCAGAGGAATAAAAATTAAGAATTTGGTAAGAAGTTAGCCACTATCTCATTAAGAAATATTCGGTATTCTACCTCTATTACCATATTATTGTATAGAGGAGGATACCGAATATGAAGTCTCAATTTAGTACAGTAAGACTAAGATACATATACATTGGAGGAGCAAGCGCGTTACTGAGCGCAGCGCTCCTTTTTGTCGTTTATCACGTGCTACGGTTTGCCCACAATCACATCCTTCCAGATGCAGCATGGATAACGCGTATGATGAACTGGGGAATCAATCATATCGGAACAAAGCCGCTCTTTATCTTCATTGGAGGAGCCATGTTTGCGATCTTTTTCTGGATTCGATCCCAGAAGATTGCGGAAGATCTCAGTCAACTTGCACGCGGAACAGCCGAACTTGCATTGGGCCACAATCCTGGAAGAATTGATGTTCTAAGTGGTGGTGAACTACGACAAATTGCTGCCAATCTGAATGTAATTACGTTTCTCCTGCATGAGGAAGGGCTGAGCAGATCAGAACCGAAACATGAGAGAAGAGAGGTAGAGGGAGCGTTTATTCAGCATGAGCAACCCGGCCTTCAGCAACATAATGAAGAAGACAAGGAGAACACTCAAACTATTTCTACACAGGTTGACCTACCGATAAAACTTACTCTCTACGGTATTCAATCTTCTCTGGATGAGATTATCCAAGGGCGGTGTCAGGACGAGATGGAAGTTCAGCATTGGGTCAAGTTGGCGTATGAACAGACATTGCTGCTTCATCATGCTCTGGAGATTACACAACGAGATAGACAGGAACACGAAGTTTCAATTGAACGGGTACACAAGGAGCCTGAATGTTGAAACACGTGAGCAAGCGATGGATGTATTACGTTTTTGATGCCGCAGTGGTTGTAGTTTTGATATTGACCCTTTTCTATCTCTATCTGATTACTTATGGCGAAGGAATGCTTCGCAATCGTCCAGAGGCCATGCAGGTGGCTTCTTCAACCATTATTACGAATGCAGAGGGGACCGAAATTTCGAGGTTGCATACGCAGACCAAAGGATATTCCGAATATGCTGAACTGAACGCTATGCCAGATTTATTAAAGATGGCTTTTTTGGCTACAGAAGATCGACGTTTCTACAACCATGATGGACTGGATTTCATCGGACTTGGCAGAGCCATTATGCAAGACATCTTACATATGAATCTGAGTCAGGGAGGAAGCTCCATTACGCAGCAACTGGCAAGAAATCTGTATTTGAATGGGGATAAAACGTTGGGTCGAAAGGTGAATGAGATATCGATTGCGATGGCCCTGGAGAAGAAGTATAGCAAGGATGAAATTCTGGAAATGTATCTGAATCAGATCTACATGGGACGCCAGCAGTATGGTGTAAAAGCGGCAGCCTGGCGGTATTTCGGAATTAAGGATATGCACCAATTGAAACTATGGCAGATTGCTACATTAGCTGGAATGCCCAAAGGTCCATCCATATACAATCCAGTAGATCATCCTGAGCTTTCCAAACAAAGACGTGCCGTTATCCTTGGACTAATGCATGAACAGGGACTAATTACACGAAAGCAGATGCTCCAAGCCCGTGACGTCGATTTCACGCCGCCTGAAACCGTATTGAATGCAACAACTTCACCGGGCTTGAGCGAGCCCGCATATGTGTCTGCCGTGGATGCTGTGATTCAGGAGGCTTCTCGGCTCACAGGTAAAAGTGAAGCAGAGATTCAATCGGCAGGTTGGGTTATTCAAACTGGGCTAGACGAACAGGCACAACTGGCGATGGAAGAAACATTTGCAGACGCTACCCGATTCCCCGATGATCGCCAAGACGAGCAGGTCCAGGCAAGTATGGTTATTATCGACCAGCACAACGGTGAAGTGAAAGCGATGATGGGTGGACGTAATCCTTTAAAAGGGGGCATCAACCGGGCGATTATGGATGCAAGGCAGCCAGGTTCATCTTTTAAACCGATTATTGCATATGGCCCTGCGTTGGAGTCGGGGAAGTTCAAGCCAGAGAGTATACTACCGGATAAACGCATGCAATATGGCAGCTATCAACCTTCCAATCTCGGTGGGCGTTACAGTGGTTCAATAGCCATGTCCCAAGCCTTGCAAAAGTCTATTAATGCCCCAGCCGTATGGCTGCTTCATGAGAACGGACTGAACGATGCACATCAATTTGCGGCACGGCTCGGTATTGAAATGGGGAAAGAAGATCTAAACCTCTCAATTGCCTTGGGAGGTGTGCATCAGGGAGTGTCGCCAATGAAGATGGCGCAGGCCTATACGGTGTTTGCGAATCATGGCAAATTGAATACAGCCCATCTGATACGCGAGATTACAGATTCACAAGGACGGACAATATTTGCTCATAAGTCGGAAAATAAGCAGGTAATCTCCTCCAGTACGGCGAATGCCATGACCAGAATGCTGCAAAATGTAGTCAGTCAGGGAACAGGAAGCCGGGCACAACTCGGTCAGCACAAGGTAGCAGGGAAAACGGGAACAACACAGGCTGCATTACCTGGTGTGGGAAGAGAGGCCAATCGGGATTTGTGGTTTGTGGGCTATACGAGCAGCTGGACTGCGGCGGTCTGGATGGGATTTGATCATACGGATGAAGAACATTATATGAGGTCAGGAAGTGGTGTTGCAGCGGAGTTGTTCGCAACAGTGATGAGACGTGCTACCCAATAGAATGCAAGAGAGAGACCTTAGTCCAGATGGTTCTTTCCTTCTCTTGGATAACACAGAAAATAGCTTCTAATGTATAATATGTGTCTTATCTATCGTAAACGGAGGCTGAAATGAACTATAAATATAGGGACTCGGAACTGGATACAAGCTCGCTGCAGCCTAAAAGTGGTATCAGACCGGAACGGCCTGGCATCTCCGGATTAGGCGGATGGCTTATATTAATTCAGATTGGCCTGTGGGTCACACTGGTGCTTCTTATTGCGGATATGTCGCAGGTAAATGTCATTATGGATCCGGTGAGATGGGAGGGTGTCCGTGGTGTTGATTCGGAACTTTATACTGAAGGGATACGCCCGCTCCTTTGGTTCGGAGTCATAAGCAGCGTCATGTTACTATTGCTCGTTATCGTGAATCTCGTACTGCTGCATAAGAAAAAAAGGCAATTTCCGCGCATGATGATTATTCTGTACATTGCAAATGTATTCATTGGAGTCGTGACATGGATCTTGATCGCACGAATTGAGATTCCGAGAGAGCAACATGTGCTCGATCCAACATCAGCATTTAATTTGACGATACGATCCATTCTGACATGTTGTATCTTTATCCCGTATTTTCTAAAGTCGGTACGTGTGAAAAATACGTTTGTGAAGTAAATAGAATATTGATTGATCTGCTACTCTATAATGCTCTATAAAAAGCGATACGTAAGGCCCGTAGGTATACAAGATTTTATCCTGTATGCTAACGGGCCTTACGTGTGCTGAATATGTGAAAAGAACGATTATTTCGATGATGATTTTGCCCGAAGTGAGGCGGGAATTCGGCGTATCATCTGGTTTAATACCTCGGATAACACAAGGCCTACGGCAATAGCGCCGGATAACATGAGTGCCTTGGCGGCCATCTCCATAGCGGCACTGTAGTCATTTTGCACAAAACTTCGCATTGCATTATACGCCAGTCCACCAGGAACGAGAGGAATGATGCCTGCGACGCTGAAGATGATGACGGGTGCGCGAAACATGCGAGAGAATACCTGGCTGATGACACCTACGGCTATGGTCGCTGCAAGTGTAGCAGGAACCGCATCCGCTGCATATTCAAGCACGATATAGATAATCCAGCCGATCATGCCGACAAATCCACCGTGGAGCAGCATGCGCCGTGGTGCGTTGAAGATGATCCCAAACGCGGCTGAGGCGACAAAACTGGTCAAGGCTTGTTCAATAAAATGGAGCATATCCTGCATTCCTCCGTCTTACATAAAAAGTGAAAATACAACTGCAATGCCTGTACCTATAGCAAAAGCAGTCAGAAATGCCTCGGCTCCCTTGGATAATCCGGAGACGAGATGTCCGGCCATCAGGTCGCGTACAGCATTGGTAATCAGCAGCCCCGGAACCAGCGGCATAACCGAACCAATGATGATTTTGTCCCGTTCATGACCTACTCCCATATAGATCAGGAGAAAAGCGAGTAAGCCAATGACAAAGGATGCCGTAAGCTCGGCAAAGAATTTGACCCGCACCAACCTGTGAAAGGCAATAACGGCTGCATAACCTATGCCCCCGCAGATTAACGCCGGAAGAAAGTCGCTCCAGCCCCCGCCAAACATAATGGTAAAACAACCACTGGATAACGCTGCGGCCGTAAGCTGCACAGCCGTTGAATAGGAGGAGGGCTTTCCTTCGATCTGTATCAACAGATCATGGGCTTCCTGAGCGGATAGCTCACCTTGTCCGATGCGACGGGAGACCGCATTCACCTCGGACACCTTGTCCAGATCCGTCGTACGCTCGGAGATACGAATGAGCTTGGCAGGTTCGGTTGCATCAACAGAGAAGAAGATGCCTGTCGGAACAACGTAACTGTGCGAATGGGGTAAGCCCAGCGCAGCTGCCATACGTTTCATCGTATCTTCCACACGGTAGGTTTCACCACCGCTTTGTAGCATGATTTTGCCTGCGAGCAGACAGATTGCAATCACGCGTGATTGTTCAGTAGGATTGCTGCCAATCATACCCGTCTCGGCTTGTGATACGGGTGATGAATCATGACGTATGTATTCCAACCGGATCAAGCTCCGTTTCATATGAGATATGGGGTGGTGCGACACCATTGTATCATATTTCACACGCTCGCAAGGAATCATACGGCACCATCGCCAAGACGATAAAAAAGCCTCGTTCCCAAGACTTGAAGATCTCAGGAGCGAAGCTTCTTGGAACAGGTTCGGATATAGAAGTATAATACCACTACATCAACAGTGTGATAACCAACAATTCATACAGCACAAGCGGCAAAATGGTTGGTCCAAACAAAGCGCGCGGTTCAGGATATCCATGCATCGGGGTAACCTGGAGATACAAAATACCCCGGTCTGCACTGATGACGACACCTTCCCACACTTGCCCATCGATATTCTGGACTTGTACCTTCTTGCCTATATGCTGCCGAGCTGTATGATGAAGCATATTCCGCACATTTTGCACGGATTGAAGCATCGGTTGATTGGCTTGATACACGACACGCGTGGATGGCGTGGATGTAGATTCAGACATGATGCACAACCCTTCCTCAAAATAAGTTCTTACTTCAAGGTATGCATCTGCCTATAAAAGGTGATTACACAAACGCCATCTCAAGGCTCCCGCGTCCATTTTCATAAGCGACTTTGCCTAATGCTCCATTCACAAAGGTGAGCTGGGGTGGAACATGGCCGAGATCCACATCGTACAGTACAGGGACATCCAGATCCCCAAGTGCAGAGGATAGGGCATCGGTGAAATTAAAATCCGCTGTATCGGAATAACCCGCAGGTCGGCCAAACATGAAACCTTTTACACCTGCAAACCAGCCAGCCTGTTTCATCTGCCACAGATGACGGTAGATATCCCCCGCATTCATTTCACAGCTTTCCAGATACCAGATCGTTCCTTCATCTGCACAGTACTGATCCAGATACGATTGGACGGGTGCATACGGCGTACCAATCAGACTAGTGATCGTATCCATACAGCCACCGATCAGCCGACCGGAGAACGACACAGCGGTATCTGCATCTTCCGAGTGGCCGAGCTGTTTCCAGCGCGAAGGTGTATCCAGGTTAAAACCAGGAGATTCCGGTTTCCATGCCGATTGATAATGTGTGGAAGACGATTGTTTGATCTGTCCGCCGTATTTGGTCTGTAACACATCAATCCAGCGCGCAGTCACGGGATCGAGGGCGTTTGATCTTAGATCAACATAATTGGTGCCATGTGCGGATGCTGTTCCAGTGATCAGGGTATAGGCGAACAGGAACGTACTGATATCCGAATATCCCATGACCCATTTTGGTGGTAATGTTTTCAAAGCTTCCCAATCCAGCAGGGGGAGGATATCCATCAGAAATTCCCCGCCCCATGGAGGGATAATGGCTTGAATATTTGGATTGCGGAAAAACTCATTCATCTCTTCGGCGCGTTCCTCTTTGGAGGCACTCACACATTTGGTGTTGTGGCGGAGCGATGGGCTTTCCAGCACGCCAAAACCAAGGCGCTCCATATTACGTTTGCTCTCCTCAAGATAATGGTATAGGGATTCGCCTACACCGCTGGAGGGTGCTGCTACACCGATGGTATTTCCCGGAGCGAGTGGCTGCGGATAACGGATGGAACGTTGATTCATATCTAAACACACCTTCCCTATGAACATCATTGCTCGTAATAATGAATGTTTCCATTATATAGAATATTTGCGATAATCACAGCCTACTGGTAGAAAATTAAGGATTAACAGGGATGTCCAATGAGAAGGGAGACTTTACTTTCATCGGATAGGTGGAGATGTTCATTTTCACTTCCCCTTTTAATTTGGCTCCATTTTTGATAGTAGAAGAAACAATCGTATGACTGTCATCCGTTCCCTCTCCACTACTCCAACTGGAGCCAGGGACTTCATATGACTTCCCTGTACTGTCTGTAACTTTCCTGAAAGTTAGAACGAACCCACCGTCCATCCTGCCAGCAACGGAGAAGTCAATAATTAGATCTTTGCCTTCGACCTTGCTGCCTACCATCTTCAATCCAGGTGGTCCACCTGTAATCCGGTGTGACTTCAGATCAAGGGTAAGATCCAACTCATCTTTATCCAATCCGGAGAAGCCAGATCCCTGTAACGTCAGCTTTTTCGGTATGGAGAAGTACATGCTTTCGAAGTATATGGAACGTTCATCCTCAACGGTTGAGGTATCTGTTCTCCACGCGAGGCCTTGCTCATCAACCAGTTGAAGATCGCTGAGGCCAAATACCTTCTTGGTATTTTTGGGATCAAAATTCACATCAAGCACAAGACGTGTTGGATACATAGTAGCCTGTTTCACATCAATACGCTGTCCATCCACTGTTAACGTCTGATTCACAGGAATGACCTTTTTCATACCTTTGGTAAGATTCTTGTCTACCGGGAACGTTATTTTCCACTTTTCTGCACGCGTTGTATCTCTGGCCTTAAACACGACGCTCAGCTCTTCAGGAGGAGAGGTTCCATCCGTGAAGATCACGTCTATCATATTCTCATTCACATTCTCGTCTGGTGAAGGTGTTGGATAAGCGTGAGTAAACGCAACTGGAAGATCTTTACCGTTCTCATCGAGCAGATCAATATCATAGTTGAATTTCTCGGGATCTTTCATGCCTTTCATCGTGTAAAAAATAACCATACGTGACTCGTCTGTGATAATGCCATCAACGGTCAAGGAAGTACCATCATGCTCGTCGGTGACACCGATCTTCTGCAAGAGAGACTGATCGATCGCCATCATTAATCCTTTGTCCTGGCGAATCATACTCACAATGCCCTCCATTCCGGGCAATTGCTCCACAAAGGACGCAAAGGCGGGAGAGACGCGGATACAACCGGTAAACAACAGGATGAGGGCAGCTGCCGAGATGGAGCTCATATACCAGCGCAGCCGGGACTTTCGCTTACGGGCAGCCTGGCGGATTCCGGACTGCACAGCCTGATAGGCAGCATCCGGTACAGGCATGTTTTCGTACTCCGTCTTTCGAGCATTCAGACGTTCTTCCAATGTGTCGAATGAATTTTGTTCATTCGTCATGAGGATACATCTCCCTTCGTTTCAAGTTGATCACGGAGCTGTCCGAGCGCCCGATGTAATCGAGATTTTACGGTTCCGGTCGGGATTTCGAGAATATCGGCAACTTCAGTTAAGGAGAAACCTTCGAAATAACTCAGAATAATAATCTGTTTGCAATCCCGGTCAAGAGTGGATACGGCAGCAGCAAGATCGGGGTCCGCAGGACGATCCCAGCTGCTGGATTCATGAATCTCGGTGACGGGACTGAATCGACTTTTGCGTTTGCGTTCGTCCGCACAGTAGTTGAGCAGAATGCGGATGAGCCAAGTGCCGAAGTAGGATGGTTCTTTTAATTTTTTGAGTTTACGGAACGCCCTGAACGTTGATTCCTGAATCGCTTCGAGCGCATCACCTTCGTTATGCAGGTAGGCATAGGCGATACGGTACAGTTGGCTCTGATGTAATTCCATTAAGGCTGCAAAAGCCTCGGCATCCCCTTTTTGTGCGGCGATGGTGAGCTGAGTAGGGGTCACATGGCTCCTCCTTTCCTGGATATGTTGAGTATTAGACCGCGTAAGGCTCCAAACGGTTCTTATTTTCTAAAAAAATATAATGTATCGGGATTTCTATAGAAGTTGAACGAAGTATTTACATGAGAACGTAGAGGACAGAAATAACGTGAAGAAGCGGAGCTAAAAGCTTTCTGAAAGAAAGCTCCTTCGGAAGCATACACTTCGCCTTTATCGCCAGATTTTCACCTTTGTAAAAGTGAATTAAAAAATCTGGGGATAACAGCGATCGGAAGGTTGTTCTGTCATCGGAGTGGCAAGTGTAAATATTCTTAGCTCAACTTATATAGCCTCTCACCGATAGAGGTATGTAATCGGACAACAAATAACCGTCAGACCTTCTCTTTGTACTCCAAAAAGAGTCCTGACGGTTATTCGCGTATTACTCACGTTATCTAATCATTATTGCTGATGCGCTGTAACTGCTGCTCGCAGACATGAAGCTGTAGACGTGTTACCACGTTCAAGTGAAATCTCCAGTGGGGTCTGGCCTGCTGAGTTCAGCGCGTTTGGATCAGCTCCATGCTGAAGTAACATCTCGATAAGTTCGATCTGATCCGTATGAAATGCAGCGGAGTGCAACGCATATTGTCCATCGCTGTCCAGAATATTCGTGGATGCCCCATGTTCGAGTAAAAGTTGGATAACTTCTGGTGAGCGTTCTCCGGCAAGTGTGGCATGCAGTGCAGTATTGGACGGGATAAAGGAAATCTTGGAATGAGAAAGGGTGTTAACATCTGCTCCATGCTCCAGAAGAAGACGAACTACTTCTGCTTGTCCATAATGAGAGGCATATCCCAGCGAAGTTAACCCATCCTGATTTTCAGTATTGGTGAGTTCCGGGTGAGAAGCGAGCAATAATTGCAGGTTGGCCACATCTCCAGACTGTGCAGCCTGAAATAGTTGATTCATCTGTTCTGCATGATTCATAAAGGAATACCTCCATCTGATGAGATATTAGAATTTACAGGGATTCATTAAACATCTTCTTCACAGCTTCCAGCCCAGGTACCGCAAAGCAGGCGAGTGGAGAGGGCAAATCATTCAATGGGAACCAGCCGATCTCACCGATGGCTCCGCCTTCTTCCAGATTACGAGCATGGCCGCCAATCACCTTGGTTGAATAGAGAACAGATATCCAGTGTTCCTTCTGCTCTGGCTGGATCGTCTCCGCCGTGCAGAGCAGACTGTCGATGGCGATATCCAGATTCACTTCCTCCTTGATTTCACGGATAACAGCAGTTTCCAGTGATTCATAGGGGTCGACTTTCCCGCCAGGAATACTCCAGGTGTGTTGTTCGGGCTGGCGGTTCCGCCAGGCGAGAAGCACTTCGCCCCGCTCATTCAGAATGACCGCGCCTACGCCAATGCGAGGCGTAATTTCAGATTCACCTTTTGGATCTGAGCGTAACGCCGACATGGACAGCGCAGCTTGTTCATTCTCATTACGCTGCGAGAAGCCACCCGCGTCCATTTCCCCAGATTGAGGCGTGCGAGTAGACTGGAATGACAATGGAAGCTGAGACTGTACAGACCATTCTTCCGCAAGGATACTCATCGAGATCAGGTCATAATGCATGCCATCCCGCAAAACTGCAGAACGCTGGCGACCCTCTTCCCGAAATCCGGCTTTTAGGTACGCACGTCTAGCGGCTTCATTGTATTCAATGACTTCCAGCGCGATTCGGTTCAGGTTCAATTCGTGGAAGCCATACCGAAGAATCAGAGCCAGGGCGTCGCTGCCGTATCCTTTACCTCGATCATTTTCTTCGCCGATACCAATAGCCAGACGAGCAGACCGATTGTTCCATTCAATCCGGTACAGGGCAGTGAAGCCAATGAATCGATTACCCTCCAGTGTACGTAATGCAAATTCAAAACCGTTGTCTCGACGGACAGACGAGGAACCCGTTTCATCCGGCGTTAAAGGAATAGCGATATCGGTATCCATGTTGCGCAAATATTCGTAATCGTCTGTGAAGCGGGATAGACGCATGCAATCTTCCGGGCATGGAGCCGCGAGCCTCACTTTGGAACCTTGAAAACCATTTAAATGACGTGGAGCCATGTTGCACCTCTTTTGTTCGATATGAAATCAATCGTTTCTCCCCATTATACTACGAACAGGAGCGGATACCGAAAAATGGCACCAAACGAGCTACACCCAGGGGGAAAGACCATAAAAAAAAGCAGCCATCGCGGGCTGCTGTACATTCATTATTTCAAATCATTCAGTAAATTTTTCATTTTTTTGTAGTGTCCACTGACCCGATCGACCATGTAGTTATACATGAGCTGATTCTCCGAAAGATTCGCCATTTCCTTGTCAATGTCAACGTTATTGTTGTTATTATTCATGGCTGTTTCGTTGTTCTCGACAATTCGATACTGTACGATGGAAGAATTGGGATCACTGATAGGAAAGTGTTTGTCATGAGTCCGTTTCATGGCGAGCTGATCTGTTTTGCCATTTTCAACGATACGTCTAAGCTCTTCCTGAAACTCTACCGTTTTCTTTTTGTAGTTAGGCGTGTCTGCATTGGCAATGTTATTGGTGATGGCATTGTGTTGTGCAGTCAGTGCTTGTAACAGTGATTCATTACGTCTTGTCGTATTCGTTTCGATCACAGGCTCAGTCTCCTTCACTGTAGATTATACAGTTACTTCTATAATAAAAAATAAAGTTGCACACTGTCAACAAAATCAAAGAAAAAGACAAGCACATGCCGGAGGTTCCCTGAATAGAAGAACCCTGCCTTCATGATATCTTGTCTTAAACTTTGCCCTCATGCATCAGCCATTGAATAGCGTCTTAAGAGGGACGATTGATATTTTTGCCGTAATAGATCTCATCCATCTCCAGCTTCAGCCACTCGGTAATCTCCTGTTGTTCCTTCTTGCTCAGCTTATCCTTGGTATACCCGAACAGATAATTGTCGAGATCGAATTCCCTCAGTTTACATTTGGTATGAAAAATGTTCTCCTGATAGACGTTCACGTCAATCATGTCGAAGCTGCTCTTGATCTCGTCCGGAATATAATTCTGTATTGAGCCGATCTCATGGTCAATGAACAGCTTACGTCCGCTCGTATCCCGCGTAAAACCACGTACCCGGTAATCCATCGTCATAATGTCCGTATCAAATGAGTGGATCAGATAATTCAGCGCCTTGAGCGGTGAAATCTCACCGCAGGTGGATACATCGATGTCTGCACGGAAGGTACTGATGCCTTCACTGGGGTGAAACTCAGGATAGGTGTGCACAGTGATATGGCTTTTATCCAGCTGCATAACGACGTTATCTGGCAGAGGGCCGGGAGATTCATCGAGTGATTCCTCG
Source organism: Paenibacillus sp. FSL H3-0457 (assembly GCF_037981725.1). Classification (NCBI taxonomy): domain Bacteria; kingdom Bacillati; phylum Bacillota; class Bacilli; order Caryophanales; family Paenibacillaceae; genus Paenibacillus; species Paenibacillus sp. FSL H3-0457. Next base: position 1,787,856 of record NZ_CP150283.1, read on the forward strand.
GGGATTTCCACAATCGGGCCTTCCGAAACCAGCATCGTCACACTTGCACCTTGAGGCACGTAATCCTGCTGCGCAACATTCAGGACATGAGCCCCAATGATGTCAGAGACGTTGTTCAGAATTTTGCTCAGCCGGGCGGCGTTATACTGTTCATCAATATATTCAATGTAAGCTTCGCGTTCGTCTTTGGTTTTGGTATAACAAATATCGTACATATTAAAGCTGAGCGACTTGGTCAGGTTGTTAAATCCATGCAGTTGAATGCGCTGCTCTGGCGTAATTGTCATGGTTGCAGTTCCCCTTATCCCATACGACATATCATCGCAGTTATAATACTACTTATACCCAACCTGCCTCGAAAAAAAACATATGTACGTCATTCAAAATACGTTTACCCTCTGATGAAAGCTATGCATGAATGGACTTCAGAAGATCTACATTTTTTTCAGAATGAAGAATCGTCAAAGTCTATAACATCGTTCATGCGCTCATCCTCAGCTACAGATTGAATATCCTCTGAAGTGACACTGATGATCGTATAGTTTTCATTTTGCTGTTTCTTAATGGCTTTTTCCTTCACAAAACGGGGACTGCCTTCCCCGGCATCTTCGTCATAGACGAGCAGAAGACCGTCGCTTTTACGCAGCAACAGGTCATCCCGTGCAGTGAACTGCCACGGCCCGATATAAGGTTGATTGCTAATCGCACCGTAATAGTCCACACCCGAGAGGATGGAACGGTAATACTCCTGCTTGTCTTCTTTCCATTGCTCTTCCGGGTTCTGAAAGGCAGTGATGATCGACAGTTTCAGATGTGGATACGTCTTCTTCAGATCAATGACCACTTCGCAGGCCCACAAATCCACACCGTATTGTCCCGGCGTCAGCACCCATTCCAGACCCTCCTCGACAAGAGGAGTGAGGCGGGAGGAGATGGCCTTTTTGATAAAAGGAATACCTTCATGCTTCTGTCCGAAAATCTGTAATTCATGTGCCCGGTAACCGGTGATTAACAGGTTTTTCAGTGTCCGTTCCTCCTTTCGGGCAAGATCACTGGATCAGTGAATTTTCTATATACACACACTAAAGGTGCGGTTACTTCGCGGGTGGCGCATCTGTACGGAACGGATACAGGAATGGCTTCGGAATATCCGTCTCGAATGACATCAGTTTATCGGTTGTGGGATGAATAAACGAGAGAATACGTGCATGAAGTCCGAGACGCCCGAGGTCTCTTGTACGTGCTCCGTATTTTCTGTCACCGGCAATCGGATGTCCGAGATCTTCCATATGCACACGAATCTGATTTTTGCGACCTGTCTCCAGACGCACTTCCAGCAGGGAGAACTCACGGTTGGACTTCAGACGTTTATAGTGTGTAATGGCATGTTGTCCATCATTCGGACGCGAGCTGGAGTACATTTTCAGAGTTTTGGTTTCCTTCAGCCAGGAAGAGATGGTACCTTCTTCTTTGGCTACCGAACCTTCAACAAGGGCAACGTAGACGCGGTCCTGTACGTTTTCTTTCCAGTTGTTTTGCAGCTTTTGTTGTACCTCTTCACTTTTGGCAAACATCATGACACCCGACGTATCCCGATCCAGACGATGGACGACAAAAATCCGGTTCAGCGGATTGGTGCGGCGCACATGCTCTGTCAGTTGGCGATAAGCCGTCAGGTCATCCGTCTTGTCAGCGGCAATGGACAACAGTCCGGCTTCTTTGCGGATCACAATGATATCATCGTCTTCATGCAAAATGTTAATGCCTGTCAAGGATGGAGCAGCAACTGCACCTTCTTTTCTAATGTATACAATCTGACCTGGCGTCAGCGCTTCATTAAACTTGGTTACGACCTTCTCATCCACGGATACCTGTCCACGACCCAGTATGGACTTCACCGCGTTCCGTCCTGATTTCAGATGTTGCAGCAAGAAATTCAACAGTTCATCCGGTTCGGTTACTTTGTACTGGCGTGGTGGTTCCTGCTTGCGATAATAGGAATTGCCCGGGCGTTTAGAAGCACTGGCATTTTTGGATTTGTTGCCTCCGGCTTTCTTGGGTGCGGCCGACGATTTTGCGGCTACTGGCTTCTTATTCTCCTCCGTATTGCGTGAAGCGGAAGCACCGGATGATTTTGCTGATGAGAAATTAGACTTGCCGGAACGTGCTGTGGATGAACCAGCATATGATTTTCCATTGACCGAGGCCGATGTTTTGCCCGTTGGACGTTTGCGTTTATTCATGAATAGTAATCTCCTTCTGAACAGCCTGTACCGCTTGTGTGCATACGATCCGTTCATTTCGTTATGCAGTTCAATATACCACTAACAGTCGACAAATAAAAATAGGTTCATGGAATCTGCTATACATCCAATCCGAAGAGTTGTGAGATTCATAGGATATGGTATCCCATAGCATTGGAGGTGTTACTCATGGGCGTGTTTCTCGATATGAGAACTTCGATGAACTCGGGAACCGTAGGACAGCCCGGTTTATCTTTAGGTCCATCCCCGGAAGCATTCGGCACGATTGGTCTTCAGACCCAGGGTGTGGTGAATCCCATTATTACGTTGAACGGGACAGTGGGCGTTACGGGAGAACTGGGAGATACCTTTGTGGTGGAGCTGGTACGGGGATTCCTATATGATCCCTTCTATGTCATCTACCGTGCTGAAGGTACGGTTGGACAGAACGGCGGCGCCGAATTTCATTCGTTCACAGCGCAGGATCTGTCTGCACCACCAGCACTGGAAAGTGTGTATACTTCGTTTATCTCGGGAGTGTCCACAGCAGTAAGAACCGGGCCGGAGATGTTATACGGTATTGCAGCCACTGGCTAGTTGTGAAAGACGCAATGTGAACAGGTAGAGTGCTTAAATATCGCTTCGCCCAAGGCAGAGTTCGTTTCATACCCCAGAAACCCAGAAGTACAAGGCAATGTAGCGATAGGTTTAGACTAGCGCTCAGCATGAAACCCCCGGCTCAAGGAGTCGGGGGTTTTTGTCATACAAGCATCAATACATTTCAATGTAGTTCACTCATCTGATGGAGGTGTCCGTGTGGATCAGTTGGCACGACCCTTCAGAATGATGTTGTTGGCTTTGCCAAAGTCGATGGCGACTTTACCTGCGAGTGCAGCTGTTCGCTCAGCAAGAATGACCGCGTTGACACCGCAGGAAAAGAGAGCGACATCGAAGGTATGTTGATTATTCTGAATCCAGTGCAGCGTTTCATCCATTTGATCATAGCTGTCGAAGGGCAGGGCAGTCACAATGTTCAGATTATACGGATCACGTTCGAGCATGACACGCAGTGCCTCAATCTCACGAGTAACGAGTAACACACGCTTGACAGCAAGCATCTGCCAGAAACGCGGGTTCTGCGCCAGTTCCCGATTAACACAGGCGTGACAAGTCATCGGAGGAGAGATGCCAAAGTGTGCAAATACCATATCGGTCAGGGGTCTTTTGAGATAATCGGGAGCATTAATGGTGCTGTCACCACGAGGAAGAATGCCCACGATATCGGCACGTTGCAAGGAAGCGGCGACTTCATCCCGTAGTTTCGGGTTGGGAAGACGAAGTCCCTTTTGCCCTAGGTTGGCTTTCTTGGCCCAACGCTCCTGAAGGACCTGTTCCGTGGGCCATACGGTTTCTTGAGACATGACGATATTCTCGCCATCACCGACTCTTACAAGAGACAGCGGTCGGTGTTCCAGAAGTGCCGCTTCGAGCTGATCAAGCACACCTTCCATTTCAAGATAGATCGAATTCATTTGACGGGTTGCCTCCTTTGAAAATTGAACTGTTCTATTCTATGTTGCGACTACCGTAACGATATGTACGTTCGACCCAAAGGGCGCCATGCTTGGTTGAATATCAATCTATTTATATGAAAGTTAGTACATCTGTCGGTACCGCTTCTATCAACGTTTCATACCATATAGAGTGCTGGATTCACAAGCGAGATGTCGCTTGTAAGCGATCAGATAGATAGAAGATGGTTTTCGTAGGAAGACGGCATCAAAACTATGAAAACAGTCTGTATCCGGTAAACGGAACTTGCAGCGTTCATGAGGAGGCATGTTATGTCCAGGAAAGTTGTGATTGAGATTAACTTTAACAATTACGGGATGGACCCACAGCGATTAACGCGGGAATGGCTGGAGCGTCGGATGGGCATCTTCCGCACGTTCACATTGCATTGCCTGAAGGCGCAGACGAATCAGGATTTCCTCACAGTGGTGAAGTTGTCCAAGGAATCCGGGGAATTAATGCAGGAGATTCTGGCGGGTCAGGAGCCGCTTCCCTCCAATATTCGTTTTGGAACCAATATGGAGAGTGTGCGTGCCATTTTGGAGTTTGCCAAAGGTGCGGAGCAACTCTATATTGCCCGTCTGGATTCGGATGATCTATACCATGAAACCTTTGTTCAACAGCTCTACGATATTCAACCACAGCAGCAGACGATGGCATTGATTAACCAGAACGGATATCTGTGGGACAGTGTGAATAACGAGATGGCCCCAGCGTTTCACCGTTCTCCACAGTTCTATGTCTACTTATATAAGACAGCCGAATACGCAGCAGGATACCGGGTCAAGCTCCCGGGCAGAGGTACACATGGCAATGTCATTGAACTGCCGCACGAGCTGCTTGCTCCGCGCAATTATGTCAACATCGTGCATTCGAGCAATACTTCAACCAAAAAGGTACCGCCCAAAGACCGGTTAAGCCGGGATGAGATGGCACAGGTACTACGCGAATTCATGATCTGATCAGGGAGGGATTCATCCATGATTCAAGGACAAACGATTCTGATCACTGGAGGAACGGGCTCCTGGGGTCAAAAGCTGACTGAGGTACTGCTGAAGCAGGACCCGGCTGAGATTCGCCTTCTGTCACGTAATGAATACGCCCAGATTGCGATGCAGCGAGAGTTCAACCATGATCCGCGTCTGCGATTCATCATTGGGGATATCCGCGATTATCGGGCAGTGGAAGATGCATGCAGAGGTGTGGATGTGCTCTTCCATCTGGCTGCGCTGAAGCATGTTCCGGTCTGCGAAGACCAGCCAGATGAAGCGTTCAAGACCAATGTAATCGGGACGCAGAATATTATTCGGGCTGCGATACGTATGCAGGTTGCCAAAGTCATCGATGTGTCCACCGATAAGGCAGTAGATCCGATTAACGTATACGGCATGACAAAGGCTTTGGGTGAAAAAATGATGATCCGTGCCAACTGGCTAAGTGAAGGTACCCGGTTTGTCTGCATCCGCGGGGGCAATGTGCTTGGAACCAGCGGCAGTGTTGTGCCTTTGTTCCGGCGTCAGATCGATGAAGGCAAAAGCCCGACCATTACGGACAAAGGCATGACCCGTTTTTTCCTGACGCGTACCGAAGCTATACATTTACTGCTTAAGGCGGCTGAGGCGGCCGTGGGCGGAGAGACTTTTGTGATGAAAATGAAAGCTTGCAAGATGACGGAACTTGCATCCGTCATGTTGGAACAGGCAGGTCGTCCATCCTTCGATTATAAGGTGACGGGAATACGTCCAGGCGAGAAATTGCATGAAGTGTTGATCTCGCCCTTTGAAGCGCCGCGTACGTACCAATACGATGCACAGTATTATGTCATCCTGCCGGAGCACAAGGACAAGAGCCTGACGGATCAGTACAGCAGTCTGCCACGTGTGAACTTCTCCGAGTATCGCTCGGACAGTGCCATGATGAACAAACCAGCGATTGCCCGGTTTTTGCGTGCAGGTGGCTATATCGATTAGGGTGTGTCTCAAAACTCGTTCGGAGTTTTCAGACACACCCACCGAGGGGAGGCGGAGCGTTTGGAGGTGGAAGGAATGGAAGAAAATCATCAACACAACCAGCACGAAGGTAATGAAGAGTTACAGCAACGTACCCTAATACAACATATTAATGACCGCTCCCTAAAAGCTGTTGTCATTGGTCTCGGTTATGTTGGTTTACCCATGGCTGTAGAGATGGCACAGGCAGGTTATCAAGTCCACGGGATTGACATCGATACTTCCAAGGTAGCCAAGCTGAACGCCGGGAATTCGTATGTCATAGGTATAGAAGATGATGTTGTGCAGTCGCTTATGCAGGCTGGATTATTCACGGCAAGCACCGATTATGCAGCGGTGGCACAGGCCAATGTCATTGTAATCTGTGTGCCCACTCCGCTGACTGCCGAGCATCAACCGGATATCTCGTATATTTCGGCGGCGGTGGATGGCATGAGTCCTTATTTGCAGGAGGGCAGCCTGGTTATATTGGAAAGCACGACCTATCCGGGCACAACGGAGGAACGTGTGAAACAACCGATTGAAGCGGCAAACGGCTGGCGAGCTGGAGAACAGTTCTACGTCTGTTATTCTCCAGAGCGGGTAGATCCGGGCAGTGTGCATTATGGTGTGAAAAATACCCCGAAGATTATTGGTGGCTCCACACCCGCTTGTCTGAATTATGGTAAACAGTTCTACGGCTCGTTCCTCAACGAAGTTGTTCCGGTTAGTTCAACAACGGTAGCGGAGACGGCAAAGCTGTTCGAAAATACATTTCGCAGTGTCAACATTGCACTCGTGAATGAGCTGACTCCGGCCTGTGAACAGATGGGTGTAAACATCTGGGAGGTGCTGAATGCGGCGGCGACCAAGCCGTTTGGTTATATGCCATTCTATCCCGGTCCCGGCATCGGCGGGCACTGTATCCCAATCGATCCGATCTATCTGTCCTGGGCTGCGAACCGTCAGGGATCGGAGCTGCAGTTCATCCAGCTGGCGGATGCAACCAATCGGCAAATGCCAGAGAGAGTAGTGAAGCGTGCCTCGGAGCTGCTGGAACAGAATGGTGTAACTGTGCGAGGAGCACGTGTTGTACTGGCGGGTATGGCTTATAAAAAAGACATTGACGACTTGCGTGAATCGCCAGCGCTGGACGTTTATCGGCTGCTGAGCGCAGCGGGTGCAGAAGTGGTTTTTACAGATCCAATGGTGCCTGTCTTCCGCAAGGATGACGGTACAGTGCTTCAATCCCGGCCGGCTACGCCGGAATTGTGGACAGGAGCTGATCTGGTGATCATCACCACGGATCATTCGGGATTCGATTATCAGGAAATGGCAGATCATGCAAAGCTGATTTTTGATACACGCAATGCAACGGCCGGATGCCTCGGGGGAAATATTGTGGTGCTGGGTCAGCCGGTTCATCGGGTGAAAACGGGAGAAACCTATGGCCAATCATGATCGAGTGAGTGAACGCTATTACGGCGAGATCAATTCGGAGGATTCTCATGAAGCGACAAGAACGCGTATCCACTGGATGTGTCGTGAGGCGACTGGCAAACGCATCCTGGATGTCGGGTGCAGTCAGGGCATTACGTCCATTCTGCTGGCACGTGAAGGATTTCGTGTAACAGGGATTGATCTGGAAGAAGAAAGTGTTCGATATGCGCAAGCTGAGCTTGCCAAAGAGTCTAGGCCAGTTAGGAACAATGTGGATTTTCGAATGCTGGATATTACGCAATGGAAAGTAAGGACTGCCTTTGATACTGTGCTGCTTGGAGAAGTGCTGGAGCATTTTGCTCATCCGGAGACGTTGTTGATCCAGATTTATCGGCTGTTGCAAGGTGATGGGACGTTGGTTGTGACTGTGCCGTATGGGTATCACCCGTTCTATGACCACAAGCAGACCTTCTATGCGGGAAGCCTGGCGATGTGCCTAATACCGTATTTCGAAGTCTTGAAACTGGAAGTTCATCATAAATATCTATGTTGCGTGGCCCGCAAACGGCCGAGTACACAACTGCATATGTCGCCGACTTTGGACCAACTGATGGAGTGGATGGAACTGGATCATGTCCATTTTGCCGAGGTGGAACATCAGCACCTCCGCGTAATGAAGCAGCGCAAGAAGGCACTGGACAGTGCGGTGGAGCAGGTGAAACGCCTTCGCCGTCAGGAGAGTGGGGAAGGGTAGCGACAGCGGCAAGGGCAGGGGTATTCTAACGAATCTCACACGTCTTATTTTGATGAATTAGACGAGATGAGAAATGTAACGAATCTCAGCGGCGCTATTTCATCTGAAAGCTGCGATAAACGACGAATGGATGCCTATAATGCGAGAATAGCGGGTCTCAGATTCGTTACATTTACCAGGTGGCTGAAATACACCAAATAGCGTCACCTCAGTTCGTTAGCCACAGTGAAGATGAAATGAATTCCGTGATCAATACCAATACCAAATAAATTGGATTAAACATTTACACGAAACGGAGAAGACAAAAAGAATATCAAGAAGCTGAGCTAAAAGCGTTCTGAATGAAAGATGCACCGGAAGCATATGCTTCGCCTTTATCCCCGGATTTACCCTTTATAAAAGGAATCAAAAAAATGGGACTAACAACGATCGGAAAGTTTCTGTCATCGGAGTGTCCAGTGCAAATCTCTTTTAGTTCAACTTATGATAGTACTTTGTTCGGAGTATTTAACCAACAAAAGCAAATCGTTATGACATTTCGTAATACGCGTACGACAGGAAGGGGCTCAAAACGTGATCACCATCAGTCTGTGCATGATTGTGAAGAACGAGGAACGCACGCTGGCGCGCTGTCTGGACTCGGTTGCCGGCATCGCGGACGAGATCGTCATTGTGGATACCGGTTCATCGGATCGCACGATGGACATCGCTGCGCAGTATACCGACCATGTCTACACGTATGAATGGAAGGAAGACTTTGCCGCAGCGCGGAATGAGTCATTCGCCAAGGCCACGCAGGAGTATATCCTATGGCTGGATGCGGATGATGTGTTGCTGCCCGCGGAACGGGCGAAGCTGGAGGTGTTGAAGCAGCAGCTTCCGTCAGGGGGGAAGACGGAAGCTGTGATCTTGAACTACACGCTGGCCGAGGGAGCGGAGGGGAGTCCACTTGTGACGGACCGACGCCTTCGCCTGGTCAAGCGGGATGCCGGGTGCCGCTGGCATGGCCGGCTGCACGAGCAGCTTAGCTTTCCGCGGGGCGAGGTCATTACGGCAGATATTGCCGTCACGCATCGCCGCGAAGCGGGACATCATTCGGCGCGAAACGTGCGCATTCTGCGCAAATGGATCGTCGAAGAGGGCGTAGCCCAAGGTCGCCTGCTGTTCTATTATGCAGGCGAGTGTTATGACCGCCAGCGTTATGCGGCGGCGGCACGCGGATACACGAAGCTTCTGGAGCAGCCAAGCGGTTACCGCGAGGATCGCCTGATTGCCTGCGCGCGGCTGGCGGAATGTTATGAACGACTGGGTGAGCCGGGCCGTAAGCTCGGAGCATTGCTGCAGTCGTTCCAGTATGATCTGCCACATGCCGATTTCTGCTGCGCTATTGCGGCCTGTTTCCATGAACGGCAGGAACCCGTCTCGGCGATCTACTGGTATATGCAGGCGGTGGACGTGAGCAGCCGCGATCCGGGTCTGCGCCCGGTGCCTAGGGCTTGCCGTACATGGCTGCCACATGCTCGTTTATCCCTTTGTTATGCCCATCTGGGCAACTGGGAGCAGGCACTCATGCATAACACCAAAGCCCGTGAGTACTTGCCCAACGATCCCGGGTTGCTTGCCAATCGGCAGAAGCTCGAAGTGGTGGTACGCAAGGAGATGAAGGAGCGGGAAGAACGTGGTGAAGTGTCACCGCGTAAGTAGGGAGACGAACTGGGACAGATGAGGACAGAAGGGTTTGAAGCGGGAGTAGAGATAGAGAAAATAGATGGAAGTAGAAGTGAAATAACAACAAAAACTAATCCGTTGCTGGTAGAATGCGATAGGGCGGATCAGTGAAAATAAGGGTTGAGTGGAAATAGAGTGTAAGGCACAATTGCGAGCAGAAGCAGAAGCAGAAGCAGAAGCAGAAGCAGAAGCAGAAGCAGAAGCAGAAGCAGAAGCAGAAGCAGAAGCAGAAGCAGAAGCAGAAGCAGAAGCAGAAGCAGAAGCAGAAGCAGAAGCAGAAGCAGAAGCAGAAGCAGAAGCAGAAGCAGAAGCAGAAGCAGAAGCAGAAGCAGAAGCAGAAGCAGAAGCAGAAGCAGAAGCAGAAGCAGAAGCAGAAGCAGAAGCAGAAGCAGAAGCAGAAGCAGAAGCAGAAGCAGAAGCAGAAGAGGATTAAGAGGTAGAATAGATATGATAGATAAATTATGATGCTGCCATATGTTTAAAGTCCGATAGCTACGAAGTTGTTAGTGAACAAGCATATTAGATCACACTAAAGTATAAGTAAATAAACGATAAAATGCAGAACAAGAGCAGCCCCGCTCAACCGAAAGAGTCGGTGAGAGGGGCTTTTGATGCTTCTCGTGCCGCGTGTATCTCCTGCCATGGTGTAATGAAAGTAGCATTTGGTGAAATTTTCACAAGGCATACAGAGCATTGGGACTTTTGACATGCGGTGCAGTGAGGATTACTCATCAAGATGAGCCGTCGAGTGTTCAAGGCCATCATATTAGCTGTTAAGTTATTTTACTTTTCGGGTGCTAGGCATCGCACATACTGGTCTTTCATTCGTAAGCTTTTACATGCCCAGCCCCATCCATCATATATTTCGTCATCGATGTTGAGGGTCATGGTCTCATCCGTATATTCATTCCAGTTTTCAATCCGGAGTATGTTTTCACTTTCCCATTCGAGATGGTTATTTCCGTGGTGCTTGGCACGATAGATCGTTTTTACCGTGGCGTCCTCAGGTGCATTTGTCTTCTTAACATCGACCCAGATTGTAACGCCGCCTGCCGCACCACCGTAAGGTATACCGTAAATTTCGGCAGTATAGTCACCATTACGTGAAGGCATGGAATAGCTTAATTCTCCTTTCTCAGAACGGTCAAACGTGGAGAAGTAAGGACGGAGCCAGAAATACAGGAATACAGCGGCAAACAGTACAAGAATCAACAATGTAAATGTAGTGAGAATAGGGTGTCTACGTATCCAAGGTTTGCGAGGATTTGTATGGGATGAACTTGAATTAGCTTGAGTATTTGAGTCCATAAGGTTGAACCTCCATATGCAGCTTACAGTGAAATTTGCTTTGCAGGAATATAAATGTCCAACTCTCCGTAGTGGTCCTGAGCCAGACTGCCGTCAATTCTTTCAAAATAGTAGGGATCACTCTTCTCGTACCCCGAATGGCTCTGCCAATATTCATCGATAAATGTCCAGACACTGTCCAGATGATCAATATTGATGAGACTTGGATGGAAATCACAGACAAATTTGAATACGGCATACTGGTTGGCTGGTACCTCAATTCCGTCCAGTTCTTCAGGGATATGATCCAGACTGGTGACCTCTACAGACGGCTGATATGTACTGTAATCCTCGTTAATTTCATTGGTAAATCCGATATATACGTTGGGTTGCAACACGTTAGGAATCGAATGAAAGTGTTTTTCAAAAAAGTCGTTGCCTGCTGAATTGGCTTCATAGTGCTCTTCGTTATCTGCATACCGAATGTGGGACCGTTGCCCAATGAGTTTCATGGCCGGTTTTCGTACATACGTTGGTTTGAAAATATATCCATATGGAAGCGTTGTGATCATGGACGAAGTCATGCGGGCTGTAAATTCAAGGTCTCCAGCTCCCTGTTTGCGATACTGCAGGGGTGTAATGCCGAAGGCTTGTTTGAAAGCACGTATGTAGGATTGTTCATGTTCAAAAGCGTAATGTCCGCTGATATCGATAATCTTCCAGTTCAGATTCACCAATTGCTCCAGGCTGCGTGCCAATTTGCGTGAACGAATGTATTCTCCAGGCAATTGTCCGCTGACATGTTTGAACATGCGATGCAGGTGGAATTTGGATATATGAGTCACAGATGCCAGATGATCCAGCGTTAATTTGTCTTGAATATGGTCTTCTATGTAGTCGAATAGCTTATCCAGTGTGTCTAGCAGATCGTGTTGCATATCAATCTCCCTACTTCTAATAGTACTTACAGCAATAAATGTTCATTTTTTCCTTATCACCGATGATATCATAACCAAGTACATAATTTAATGACAAGATTGGAGAAAGCATCCATGTTTGCTGACAAAAAAAATTATACAACGTTAGGCATGTTAACTCGATTATGGACACTAACGGGCAAGTACCGTATGTTCATCATTCTGTTACTTTTCGCCGCATGTATGGTCTCCCTGATTGAGGTCGGTTATTTGGAATCGATCCGAAGACTGGTCAAAGGCGCGACTGAAGCACAGTTTTCGTTACTCTACTCAGGTTTGATCATAGGCGTTAGCATTGTAGTATTACGATTGATTGTAACCGCATTCATGACGAGGGTCGAGACGTTATTCCAGCAAAAGACATTATTGTCTGTGCAGTCTCTACTGCTCTCAGCCTTTAGCAACACAGAGACACGCGATCTGGCACATTATCATACGGGTGACCTAACCTCTAGGGTCTGGACTTCAGCCAAGGAAGCACAGAAGGGGATCAACCAACATGGCATTGAACTCGCCAAAAATATCATTCAGCTGATTCTTGCCTTTGCTTACTTCAGCTGGGTGAACTTGCCGCTGTCGTTGGCTATCATTGCATTCACATTGATCTATCCTTTTGTAACGGTAGGACTTGGTAAACGTCTACAAAGACGGCATGATCAGTTGAATGCCAGCGCAGCGTCAAGAGATGAAATTCTGACTGAAATCATACAAGCCCCGGTTGAGATCCGAAGTTACGGACTCGCGGGTTATGTACACCATCATTTTAAAGATCGAATGGATCAAGTGTTCAGACATACGATGTCTGTATCTATGTTGCAACGACTTTCGGAAGCAGCAGGACGGGTCTCCACGTATGGTGGCATGATTCTGATTCTCTATCTAGGCGGCATGCAGGTCCTGAATGGACATATGGATGTAGGCGGACTGGCAGCTTTTCTGGTAGCAAGCAGTCAGTTAACTCGTCCGATTGAGTCGTTATCCGGGCTGTGGAATGATTTTATTGGTTCGGCTTCTCATGCGTCCAGAATCTTTGAAGTGTTGGATCTGGAGAGAAAGAACACAGTTGCTAATCCCAGTACAAATACATATGTACAGTCCGATACGCATTTGGGGCAGCTTGAAAAGCATTCTAAACCGGCTGGCATCAACGTGCAGCATGTGTCTTACAGGTATGCGGAGCAAGAAGAAGTGTTAACAGATATTTCTTTTGAGGCCAAGAAAGGAAAGCTTACTGTAATCACGGGGCCAAGTGGGTGCGGGAAGACCACGTTATTGAAATTAATAGTCGGATTAGATACACCTGTTACTGGTTCGATCCAGGTGATGAATCAGAAGAATTCACTGAAGGATATGCACGAAGTTCAGACTGGGCATGTCAATCAGGTGTATGTTCCGCAACAAGCCTTTATTTTCACAGGAACAGTGGAAGAGAATATTGTTTTTGGACAAGAGGGGGTATCTGCCGATCAAGTAGAGGTCGCGGCCCACATGACACATGCACATGACGCGATTATGCGTCAATCGCTCGGCTATGGGACAGAGCTTCAGCCACAAGGCGGGACGATGTCAGGTGGTGAGCTTCAGCGTATTAGTTTAGCCAGAGCGATGCTGAGGAATCCTGATATTCTATTGTTGGATGAACCGACGTCATCTCAAGACCCGTGGCATGAGCAACGGTTGAATGATCTTTTTGCAAGAATCACTGCTGACAAAGGCACAACGGTTATTGCCGTTACTCATCGATTATCGCTGATAGAACGGGCAGATCAGGTCATCTATATTCAGAAGGGACGCGTCGAAGATACGGGGACTCATCGTGAATTGCTGGATCGTCCAAACGGATATCGAAGTTATATTGCGGAGCAGGATACGGAAGTGGAGGAACAGCATGAGTAACAAGATTGAAGATGCAGCATATGCCGATGACGTTGAAATGAAAAGCAGTCATGAGAAAAGCGGAGCATATGAGATGAATGAAAATAATGAAAATGAAAATATCGAAAATGAAGCTCATCATCAGATGAACGAAAGTGATGTTCCAGATGACCCGAAACAAGCTGTATCATTGGCAACGGTGTGGCCCGTTATTTTTCGCTGGATGAAGCCTTATGGATTAGCTGTAGCGATCTTGCTCATTTTTATCGCCGCAGATGCGGTCTTTGATTGGGGACTTGCCTTTGTACAGGGATTCTTCGTGGATGCTATTCATGATGGGGGACAGGAGCAGTTAAACGCTACAGCGTTGATCTTTATCGCCATTCTGGCAGGGTTTATCGTATTGCTCGCGATGCATCGTTATGTTCTGGTATGGCTCAAGGAATCGATGCAACGGGATATGTCCATGGATCTGTTGAAACTGTTAAACCGGATGCCCTATTCCTGGGTGCGCAGACAGAAGTCCGGGGATGTGATGCTTCGCATCAAGGAAGACACCAAGCATGGTGCTGAAGTTGTGGAGGCTATTGCAGAGGGTGTTACGGTTGTATTCATCATTGCTCTATCGCTGGGATACTTGTACAGAGCAGATGCATGGGTTGCGGTTATTGCCTTGGTAAGTGCAGGGGCAATCTGGTTCACGGCGAGGTTGTATGATCAGCGAATTATACATCTGTCCGATGAGGTCGAATCCAGGGAAGGCGAGTCCCAAGAACAGATCCAACAGTATGTTGAAGGGATACCGGTGATTCAGATGTATAATGCTTCACCGTGGTTTCTCGCACGATTTCGAACACAACAGCAATCACTGAATCGTGTTCAGGCCAAGTTACAGATGACCCTGAGCATGTCGGATAACGTGGCGATGGCGGTGTTTGGTCTGGCTCAATTGGCAGCGTTGTTCCTTATTGCTTTGTCAGCGGCTAGGGGAACTTTGTCTCCGGGCATGGTTGTTGCAAGTAGTCTGCTGTTTGAATTGGTGGTGTGGCCAGTACTCGGCTTGTCCAGCCAGTGGAGTCAGATGCAGGCCAGCGTGGGTGCATTTGGACGTATCTCTGCATGGTTGAAATTGGCGGAGAACAAGAAGACAGACGCATCTAATACTAAGCACGAGGAACTTGCACAGGGAATTTGTAACCAAGATCAAGGGAATACACAAAAAGGGGCACATAAAGAGAACGAAATTGCTATACTACGTCTTCAACAGGTTACGGTAACCGATGAAGACAGTGGTCGGACGATTTTGGATCAGATTACGCTTAATCTGGTTCCTGGTGAACTGGTTGCGGTAGTTGGCGCCAGCGGTGCTGGCAAATCTACACTGTGCCAAGTGTGTGCAGGGTTGATCGAGCCAATAAACGGAAGCGTATTACTGGGTGATAAACATGTTGCAGAGTATGTAGAGATGGATAATCAATCCAGACTGACGTATATGCCACAGAGACCAACTTTTTTCACAGGAACGATTGAAGACAATATTCGTCTGAGTTCAGACGTTACATTGGACAGAGTGAAGCTTGCGGCAAAGCAGGCAGGTTTGCATGAATATATTGAGGCACAGGAAGGACAATACGCAGCAATGTTGCATGAGAAAGGGGCCAATCTATCTGGAGGCCAACAACAGCGACTGTCGCTTGCCAGACTCTTTACGAGGTCATCTGATCTATATATTCTGGACGAACCAACGTCATCACTGGATATTCAGACAGAACAGAACGTAATGAATCACTTGCTGAACTTTATGAAAGGCAGAATAGGATTGCTTGTCACACATCGCATGGAGGTTGCTCGCCAGTGCTCTCGCATCCTTGTGATGGAACATGGCCGAATTGCCGAGGATGGAACGCATGAACAACTGATGCAGAGGAAAGGATTGTATTATCGTATGAATGCAAGAGGTGGTGATACAACATGAATGAATCTGGGGTTAAAAAAGTAATGGATACGCTGGAGTTCTTGAGTCAGGATCGGGAAGCGCGTCGTTTGTATGAAGAGCGGCAGAAATATTTGCATGACGAAGCTTCGATGATTGAGTGGGCTACGGAAAAGGGAATAGCTAAGGGGATAGAAAAGGGGATAGAAAAGGAATTAGTAGAAGGGGAAAAAGAAAGGCGATTGAATTTGTGAAGAACATGCTCTCACTTGGACTCGAAGTTGCTGTTATTGCAAAGGCCAGTGGCTTGCCGGAGTCTGAGGTAGAGTCGTTAAAAGATTAAAGTGAAGTTGTAAGGTTGTAAGGTATAGTAGCTCCACTAGATGAATGGGTACGGGTACACTAGCGTGATATGAGTGTGTCGGTTGTGAATAAAAGTTTACAACAATCGTTTTGTCCAACTAGGGCAGGACGGTTGTTTTTATTTTAATGAAGAAGCTTCAAACGTTTTACAGTAAAACGCGGTTGCTCATTCGGGGCTGGGCCGTTAAACTAAAGGGAGCGGCGTTTGCTTGACGGACAAGTCATGAGAACGCCATTTTGTTGTCAAGGATGCGGGATATGAGCCGCTTTCGGATGTCAGAATCGGATCGGACCAAGCTGGTGGGAAAACGCCGGTGATAAGTAAGGAGTCTTTACATGAGTGTGCAAACACCTACATTAGAAGAAGCGCAGGGTCTCCTGCAAAAATATTATGGCTACCCCGACTTCCGTGAGGGACAGAAAAAGATTGTAGCCAGCCTGCTCGAACGTGAAGATACGTTGGGGATTATGCCAACCGGGGGCGGTAAGTCGATCTGTTATCAGATCCCCGCTCTGTTATATTCGGGTCTGACGCTTGTTGTCTCCCCGTTGATCTCATTGATGAAGGACCAGGTCGATGCGTTGACGACCGCCGGAATTGCTGCCGCGTATATTAATAGTACACTTAGCGGCAAAGAAGTGAATGATCGCATCCGCGCAGCGCAGCGCGGTGAGTTGAAGCTGCTCTATGTCGCGCCTGAGCGACTGGAGCTGGATTGGTTCCGCGAGGAGATGGGCCATTTGCCGATCTCTTGCGTTGCCGTGGATGAGGCCCACTGTGTATCGCAGTGGGGGCATGATTTTCGGACAAGCTACCTGGCGGTAGCGCCGTTTGTGGACAGTTTGCCGGAGCGGCCGGTAGTTGCGGCCTTTACGGCTACAGCGACGCCCGAGGTCATGGGCGATATTCTGCGGCTGCTGCGTTTGCAGGACCCGCAGACGTATGTGACCGGACTTGGGCGGGATAATCTGGCGTTTAGCGTGCTGCGCGGCGAGAGCAAGAAGGACTTTGTCCTGAATTATGCGCGCGAGCATGCCAGCGAGCCAGGTATTATATACGCCGCGACCCGTAAGGACGTGGACGATCTGCATCAGCGTTTGTTGCAGGCGGGATTACCCGCAGGACGCTACCATGCTGGCATGACGGACGATGAACGGTCCCAGAGCCAAGAAGCTTTTTTGTACGATGATATCCGAGTGATGGTGGCGACCAATGCGTTTGGGATGGGGATTGATAAGTCGAACGTGCGTTACGTTATTCATAACAGCATGCCGAAAAATATGGAGGCATACGTGCAGGAAGCCGGACGTGCAGGCCGGGATGGAGAGCCAAGCCAGTGTATTCTGTTATTCGGGGCACAGGACATTATCACCCAGAAGTTCCTGATTGAGCAGAATCCGATGGACGGCGACCGCAAACAAAATGATTACCGGAAGCTGCAACAGATGGTGGATTACTGTTACACAACGCGTTGTCTGCGCAGTGCGCAACTCGATTATTTCGGTGAGGTGCATGACGATACACCTTGCGGTACTTGCAGTTCCTGTACGGACGACCGCGAGTTGGTAGACATGACGATTGATGCACAGAAAATATTCAGCTGCATTCACCGCATGCGTGAACGGTATGGTGTATCGCTGGTCGCTTCGGTGCTCAAAGGCTCCCGTGCCAAAAAAGTGCTTGATTATGGCTTCAACTCTCTGCCAACTTACGGCGTGATGGGTAATCGGACAGAGCGCGAGATATCGGAGATCATCAATGTGATGGTATCGGAAGGATATCTGATGCTGTCCGAGGGACAGTATCCAGTTGTACGTCTGCAACCACTAGCGGTGGAAGTGCTCAAAGGCCAGCGTGAAGTGATGCAGCGTGTTGTCCGCAAGACAGCGGCAACGGCTTCGGGTACGAACTATGGTGGACGGCGCGGACGCGATGCAATGCCATCTGCGGTTAATGAGACGGTATTTGAACAACTTCGTCTGATCCGGCGTGATCTGGCGGCGAAAGAGCATGTACCATCGTACATTATCTTTAATGATGCGACCCTGCGTGAGATGAGTGTGGTATGTCCACAGACAGAACGTGACATGCTGGATATCAAAGGGGTCGGTGAGGTCAAGTACCGCAAGTACGGACTGCCGTTCCTGGAGTTTTTCCAGAAGCAATCGGGCGAAGAAGTGGATACGGATGATGATGCGTTTTACGAGTATGAGTGAGTATGAAATGAGTAAGAGTGAATTGAGTATGAATTGTTAATTTTCACTTTCCAATCTTTGAAGTTGGTTGTCGCGTCTCTGTAGAGTGGACAAATGATGGCGAATTGTCTTTCAAAGGGTGGACATTGGCGTTAGGAATGGTCGACCGTATCGTATACAACATGTAGGTTCGAGGTGCGGGTTTTGTGCTGTATGTTGTGGTTCGGGTTTGACGGGGTGTATATGTCTTTTTGAAAAGAGTGTCCACTCTTTGAAAGACAAAAGTTGGATATGTCCATGAGACATGGAATGGCTAGTACAAAAGGGGTTTAGATGAACAGCATCCGGGGCAGGATGGCTGCGATGCTTTCCTTTTATAAAAAATATGTGGTCTGGGTGTCCAGGCAAAGGTTGTGAACCATGAAGGTTATTCTTTCTACATTAAATGCAAAGTACATCCATACCTCTTTGGCCTTGCGATGTCTGAAGGCGTACAGTGAGAAGGATTTTGATATTGACCTGGCGGAGTATACGATCAAGGACCCGGTGATGAATATTGTGTCTGATCTGTACCAGCGCGGCGCGGACGTGATTGGTTTCTCGTGTTACATCTGGAACATTGAAGAGACAATCAAGGTCATTGATAACCTGAAAAAGGTTATGCCGAACGTGAAAATTCTGCTGGGCGGGCCGGAAGTGTCCTACGACACGGAATATTGGATGAACCGGATTCCCAATGTGGATTTCATCGTGATGGGTGAAGGGGAAGAGACGCTGCATCAGCTTTTGATGGAGCTGGAAGGAAGCAAGAAGTTCCACTTTGTCTATGGACTGGCATATCGCAAAGGGGAAGAGGTCATTCTCATGCCAGGACGCCCGAAAGCGGATCTGAACGATCTGCCATCACCGCACCGTTTTGATGAGGATATCCCGGAGCTTGGGAAACGGGTTGTTTATTTTGAGACCAGTCGGGGCTGTCCGTTCAGTTGTCAGTTCTGTCTGTCCAGTATAGAGGTCGGCGTGCGCTATTACGATATTGAGCGGACGAAGTCGGACATTCTGTACCTGATTGAGAAGGGCGCAAAGCTGATTAAGTTTGTGGACCGGACGTTTAACATTAAGCGGGATTATGCGCTCGAAATGTTCAAATTCCTGATTGAGAATCATCAGGGGACGGTGTTTCAGTTTGAAATTACGGCGGATATTATGCGTCCCGAGGTGCTTGATTATCTGGCAGAGAATGCGCCGCCGGGCACATTCCGGTTCGAGATCGGAGTTCAGTCTACGAATGATCCGACAAATGAACTGGTGAAACGTCGCCAGAACTTTACCAAGCTTAGCCGGACCGTGAACAAGGTGAAAGCCAGTGGCAAAATCGACCAGCATTTGGATCTCATCGCCGGATTGCCTGAGGAAGATTACAATACGTTCCGCAAAACGTTTAACGATGTGTTTGCACTGGGGCCGGAAGAGCTTCAGCTGGGATTCCTCAAAATGCTGCGTGGTACAGGTCTGCGTCTGGATGCGGAGAAGTACAACTATACGTACATGGATCACGCGCCGTATGAGATTCTGGGCAGTGATGTGCTCCCGTTCAGCGACATCGTGCGCTTGAAACGGTTGGAGGATGTGCTGGAGAAATACTGGAACGCACACCGGATGGACCATACGCTGAAGTACCTGATAGAGCAGGAGTTCAACTCACCGTTTGATTTCTTCCAGGCGTTCGGGGATTACTGGGAAGGTCAGGGCTGGCAGAAGATTGGTCACCAACTGGAGGATCTGTTCACCCGTTTGCACAGCTTCCTGGAGTCGCGGAACACGCCGCATATGGATATCGTGCTCGGCCTGATGAAGCTGGACTATTTCCTCGGACACAAATACAAACCACGCAAAATCTGGTGGGAAGATCCGCTCCAGAAAGACCAGTGGGCGGGTTATATGAAAACGTTGGCTGAACGTCCGGAAGACGTTCGTCTGCCACGTGTTGCCGGCGCCTCAGGCACGGCATGGCTGGAAAGCAGCGGCACGGGTCCGAGTGCCGCTGCGGGAAGTTCGGCTGCTGCCGGAGAAGACTCTGCCGCAGATGCGGCGGGTGTGATCGGCAGCGAAGCCGGGGGTGCAGCGTCGCTCACTTCGGGCGACGCAACAGGGTCCGCCGCGGATGGAGCGGCGGACATGGTGGACGGCAACGCTTCGCGTGCGTTGCCGATGACCTCGGCCATGACCGCACAGACGGTCATGGGTGCCCGTGCTTTCGCCGACCTTGGTCTCGGCGAAAAGGAACTGCAGAAGCACACCGTATTGGATGTGCTTCCGTTCCGGCTTGAGCGTGTGCTAGCTGGCGCCAGCCCGCTTGCCGCGAAAGGCCGGACGCTGCTGGTCGTTGTGTACCAGCAGCACGAAGGGCAGCAGGCGCAGTATTACACGCTGCCGCTGGGAGAAGAAGCCGCTGCTATGTAGGTGCAGCGGCCTGAGATAAGCTACATGGCTAATTGGTGCCATGTAGCAGGATGAAGCATCACGACTATACGGTCGTGATGCTTTTTTTCGTGCATCGCGGCTTTGTGCTCGTGATGCTACCAAGGTGGGCACCGCGATCATTGACGCGGTGCAACCCCATTGGGCGCAGCACCTCACCCTCACGTGGCTTGCTATTGCACAAGCCGCGCTCCGGTTTACCTTTTACAAGTAAAGCATCATTTAAATCGGAGAAATCAACATGATATAATCTAAGCAAAACAGATCAAGGCAGGGGAGTTCGAGAGCATGGATGATTTTACGAAGAAGCGGATTCAAAAGATTATGGACCATTACACCGAGAATGCTGTACCCGAGCATGTGAAAAGTCAGATGAAGATTAGTTATAAAATCAGAGGTAACCATGTGACATTGATTGAAGAAAGACAAGCCTTTCAAAGCGATAAATGGGTACAATTGCCGGTAGCACAATTCAGAATGGATGAGAAGGTATGGAAAGTGTATTGGCAGGACAGTAAAGGAAAGTGGCATTACATCGATGATATCGATCCGAACGAAGATTTTGAAACACAGCTCAAGATCGTGGACGAAGGTCATAACGGAATGTTCTGGGGTTAATTTTTCTGAAAAGGCGTTGGGGGGTTGATTAACCCAATTAATATTAAAAGATCTGAATATAATACCGCAAACCTTTGAAGAGACGGATACCTTCTTTAAGCTGGTGCTCATCTTTAAAGTGAATTTGGAGGCCACAGAATGGACCTGAAGACGTACCTGGCAGAGCATTTTCCAAACCTGACCTTAGAAGCGCCTCTTTTTTATAATTGGGATGTTGCAATACGATTCGAACTTGGCAATCCTCTGATGTTTGGAATGAATATGGAGCATTATATGGAACAAGTTTATCATCGATCACTTGAACTATTTAAAGCTCTTCATGATCAAGAAGATGAAGTCCTATTAATAACTCAAGCATATTTTGCAGATAAGCCTAAACACAAAGTGAAGAAAATGAACCTGTACAGAAAATATATCAAGAAGAAAGGGCCGATTAGAGCCTTAAGCCTTGATATATTTCCAGGTCAGGATTGTGAACCGGATGACATCCTAGACCCAAGGAGCAACATGTATAGGTACTGGACTAAATGTAGAGTTGAGAACTTGAAATATAATCAGTTAATCAAAGCTATATGTAATCATGATGTTGGAATTAAGCCAAAGATTTATCATAGGGTGTATTTCATTAATATAAGTAAGAAAACGATATTTCATATTTATGATGATAGAGGTTGCGATGTTATTTCAGCATCAAAAGAAGCACTAACGGATATCTATACAGAATATAACGATTGGATTTTAGATTATGATAGGGACAGAATTAACAATATATTTATAGGATAATGGGGTGGATGATCCAAGGAAGTTCCCAGATGTTGATCGCACAGGGGTAATGTATTATTTGAAACACAGGTTTGAAAAGAATTTTAAGAGTGTTCCGATGTAAGGAGTAAGGATTATGGATAAAAAAGAAAAGAAGTTTATTATTGCTATGATTGTACTTGCTGTAGTTGTATTAGGAGCTATATGGTACCTAAAAGTAGGCTATCTATTAAAGAAACCGGAGATGCCCGAAGCAAATATTGCTATTCAGACTCAAATGGTGGATGGTGGTGCGATCAGTTTACGAAATGCTGATTACACGGAAAATCAAATCAAGGTTGGATATGAAGTGAAAGGGTTCAGTTTGGAGGAATATAATATTGTTTGTGAGCTTTATCATGATGGACATTTGATTTCAACTTCTGGCTCAACAGGTGGAGGTTTGATAGAACTGGACGAAAAGCATTATTACTTCATTGGTCATGAGAATATAACTGAAATGAATCTTCCTGAAGCTATACATCTAAACGTGGAGATTAAAGTGATACCCAATGATTTTAGACAAAAATCGATAACTTCATCATTTGACGTAAGTCTTGATAAAGAAGTGCAATAGATTGAAGGGGGCAGTTATGTCTGCAAAGTTCACGGTTGTTTGATGAAAACTTTAATTCAAATGGTACTTCACCATAACGGAGTCACGGAAAGTTTCGTATTCTGATAACGCTTGTGCAGTGGAGGATTGAGGTAAACTATATTGAGTTATCCCTTCAAGGCTGAATTTGCCTAGGTTATAGTTGATTAATCCATAATCACCAAAGGTGTTTTTCATCAAGAAAAGCACACTTTTATCACCCTTCTGTAGTTCTACATAGTCATCAACTGTATATTTGACGTCTCCTTCCAGGCTAACGGGTTCAATGATCTTCAATTCGTTCTGATCTGAAGGGAAATCTTCGGGTTTCTTCAATATCTTTTCAATCTTAATATTTGTATTGGTGTGAAAGGATTGCATGGTCCCATCATCAAATGCAGTAATAACATGCTCTCGATCTCTGAAATCTTCTGTTACATAACCAATAACGATGAGTTCAGCAAACGCATCCAGCTTATCTATTTCATGAAATATTAAAGAGTTGGCTGAAAGGTTGACGACTTTATGAACGGGCACGTTCGGTTTCGATTGACCGTTTGCGTAAGCGATTGCAGCAGCAGAGATAGCCAGTACGAATAAAGAGATTAGTACAACCTTCCTTTTGAAAAAAGACATGATCTCATCCTCTCCGTTAGATTTAACTTCTTTTGAAAGCATCTTGCTTCATTTCTACTATACACATATCTGAAAATTATTGTAAATTAAAATGTCTAGCAAATTATCAATCCTGAATTAATTCAGAATCTAAAATATGGTGGCACCATGTAATTGATCTTTGGAACGAAAAGACAAAATATGTTGAAGGACCTAAAGCGTGACCATAAAATTGATAAAAGAAATTCAAGGAGGGTCCTATGAAGACCATCGTTTATATGGTAAGGCATGCGGAGTCATCGTATACGGAAGGAACGGAAAGAACGAGGGGGCTTACTCTGGAGGGCAAGATGAATGCAGAACGAATAACGGAAATATTAACGAATGAAGGAATACATTCCATTGTCTCAAGTCCTTATGCCAGGGCTATTCTGACCTTAGAGGGTGTGGCAGCAGCGTTAGAATTAGATATTCAGATCATGGAGGATCTGCGGGAAAGGCATTTTTCAGATGATATGATTGCGGATGAAGAGTTTGAGCCTGCTTCGAAGAAGATGTTCGATGACCCGGATTATGCATTGCCAGGGGGCGAGTCGAACACGGTTTGCCAGAGTAGAGCAGTGGGCGTGTTGAAACAGATATTAGAAGAATACAAGGGTGAAAAAGTGGCGATCGGCACACACGGACATGTAATGACGTTGATGATGAACTACTTTGATTCGAGTTACGGATTGGATTTTATGAATCAAACCAAGAAACCGGACATTTATCGATTACAATATGACGAGATGGAATTAGAGAACGTGACAAGGCTATGGAGCGAATAGGGTGAAAGTGAATAAGCGAGAACGCTTGTTCATAATTTTGGTTACAGGTAAAATATAGATATCATTAAATATGGAAGGGATTGATTCCATTGACGTTACAAAACTTGTTTCTTGGAAAACCAACGAAACTATGGAATGAGAGAATGATTGAAGGCGGAGATGAGCTTTTCACAGAAGAGAGATTACTCATGTCTGATCAAGCCCTGGATACATATTTGCACCAATTAATAGCATTACAAGAAACGAAAGATTCTGAGCGCATGATGAAGGCTGTAGAGGAAGTTGTGGTTAGGTTTAATGAAATGAATGAGGCCAATGGTTACTTTATTGAAACGATGGAACGTGAAGAATTGGCTGATTTTATAGACAGGGCGGCTAGGCTGGCTGGATTAGACATTCAGGAGGATGAAGATATTACGGAAGAATGGAGAGAATGGTAATTCGGCAGAACAGTGTTTTCCAATTTTAATGATAAGGGTGATCAATATGGAACGAGGACTCATTATATTTTTGAACGGAACGTCAAGTTCGGGGAAGACAAGCATTGCGATGGAAATGAAAAATCAGGGAGACATTCCGTTTCATCACTTATCTGTAGATCAATTTCTGCATAATTATGATCAATTTATCGATACTACATATCCAGATATGAAACCAACAAGAGAAGTGGAACACCATGTGATGACAGATATCCTGTTCGACCCCATCAATTCGTTGTACTGTGCAACCATTAAATTGTTTTCGGAAATGGGTTTGAATGTCATCGTGGATACGGTTATCAGCAATGACGAGTGGTTTAACGGTTTTTATGATTTACTTTCGGATTATCCGATATTGTTTGTAGGTGTGCATTGCTCGAAAGAAGAACTCACCAGAAGAGAGCAGAGCAGGGGAGATCGTGAGATTGGACTTGCCCATTCCCAGTTCGACTACATCTACTCCTATGATGAATATGATCTGGAAGTGAATACGGAAGAGCTTAGCTCAGCTGCATGTGCGGAAAAAATATTAAGTTATATGAAGTCTGATCAGGAATACTCGGCATTTAAGAAATTAAGCAGAAGAGACTGAGAGACTGCTGCTGATTGCGTCAGATCATATGATATCTATTGCAAATGAAAGTTAGAGATTCGGCCAAATCTTTTTCTCAGAGTTGCCAGGACCTAATAAGTAGATTTCATCAACATTCCCATAAGTATTAGAAAATGAAATTGTGAAGTCTTTACTACCACCGATAGGAAGTTTACTGCCTTTAATCTGAATGAAAAGTGAATTGTTATGATGTGAGAGGTAGTAGCCGTGATATCTGCTAATACTGTCTGTAAATCCACCTTTTATAGTAATAAGGTTAGGAGAAACTTTAGTTCTCGTAACCATTGTCTCGTCAGGATCGATAACCTTGTTCAACATATAAAATCCAATGATAATAGGAACAACGACAATAATAACTGCGCTAACAATAATGCCATACTTCATGTTTGGTCGCATACTCATGTTTCACCTCATAATTAGATGATATGAATCGATGTCTTAATACTCATTGGCATCGATTTATTGTATTTAATCAGAACAGAATTCTATGTTTAGAAATATTAAGCTCACTTATATAATATACTAATTCATTTTTTTTGTAGAGATAGGGGGAGGTCATCGATGGAAATTAACGCTATGAATCCAGAAGATCATATTCAACACATGTTACAGGCGATCATTGAACAAACACAATCAATTATCAACGATAGTCGTAAACAATCTTTTGGATCACTGGAATATTTCCTGGGACATATTTTGGAGTATCGGGATGAACAGCAATACCTGACAGATGAGTGGCATATCCGCACACCTCGCTGGCTGGGGGAGTATGGCAATACACCAGAGGAAGAAGAGCTTCTTTCAGACATTTACCGACTGCAAGGGTATATTGCTGAGAAATTAAAGGGCGGATAAAAGGCTTGCCATGTCGCATTAGTCCGGCTCAAATGTCGCAAAAGTACATGGTAACACGATACGGAGATCGTATATACTCTCTTTATGTTTCGATAATGAAAATCATTATCAGTATTATACATAAGGGGGATTCATCATGAATCAAGGAACAAAGGGGCAGGCTGCTGGAAGCAAGGCATATGCTGCTCACAAATCACGATTATTCATGGGCTTGATGTTGGCCCTTATTCTTGTCCTGACGGCTTGCGGTGCCGGAACAGGTACAGATAGCGGTAAACAATCTGCGGCAACGCCAGCGGAGACACCTGCGAATGCAGAAACACAGACAGATGGAGCTTTTCCCGTAACGATCACACACATGAAGGGTGAGCTGACGCTAAACGAAAAACCACAGAGAATTGCAGTACTTGATGTTAAATTTCTGGATCAAATGTTAGCGGTTGGTGAGAAGCCGGCTGGCAGTGTTATCGCTGGAGGCAACACCGATTATCCAGAATACTTAGGCGATCAGCCGAGTGATGTACAGGTTCTGGGTACACGGGACGAGCCTAATCTGGAAGCGATTGTAGCCTTGGACCCGGATCTGATTATTATGACGGATTTCCAGGAGAAGCAGTATGAGAGTGTAAGCAAAATTGCACCTACTCTCGTACTGGACTTCTACGAAGACTGGCGTGATACGTTAGCCACAGTTGCTAAGATTACTGACAAGCAGGACGAAGCGGAGAAAGTGCGCACAGCCTATGAGGAGAAAGTTGCTGGACTGAAGGCGAAGCTTTCAGAGAAAATGGGAGATGAAACGGTAGCTCTTATTCGTCCGAGAAAAGAAGGCATTCGTGTTCATGGGATCGAGCATCGCACAGGCGGCATTCTGTATCAGGATTTGGGCTTGAAAATGCCTGCACTTGTTGAGGGAATCAAGGATGATACCTCTGTTGAAATCTCGATGGAGAAGGTTCCTGACATTGGGGCAGATCGTTATTTTGTGCTGTCGGATGAGCTGTTTGCGGCAGAGGCAGAGGCTATGGTGAGTAATCCCGTGTGGAAGTCCCTTGATGCTGTGAAGAATAACCGCACGTATGACGTAAACTCAACACTTTGGATTGCATACTACGGACCGCTTGCGATTAATCTTATTGTAGATCAGGCATCGGAAGCCCTGCTCGGATCGAACTAATATGAACCCATATCTCTCGACAGACTTATGGAAAGAGACGGTAGAGGATCATTCGATTTTGCTTGGTGAGCCGCCTGAACATAGTGTCCGTACCATTGCTTTGAGTGAGTTGCATGACGAAGAGGCGTGTCGAGAGTATATCCGCTGGTTTCAGAACTATATCGATGCGCCTGACATGAAAGTCGCAGCCTCCATGTTAGCCAAGCGGCTTGGCTTTCTATGGACGACTCCGCTCGTGACCGCGATGACGTTTCATCATCAGCATGTAACCTTTCAGCTGGAGAACAGCTTTCTCTATCATCCGGCGCTCTCAGATCATGAGGGCGGCACACGATTTCCTTTTTTAGCGGTGAATGGGCTTCAGGCTGAAGGACTAACGGGAGACAGGGGAGCATGGCGGGAAAAGGTGCTCGAGGAGATGTTTGCGGTACAGCTTACACCTCTGTTAAAGACACTTGCTGCGATTGCGCCTCTTTCGATGAGTATTCTCTGGGAGAATATCATGGTACGTATCGGCCGACTATTCGCTCCTGATGAAGCCGAGACAGAGCAGGAAAGTAAGATCATTCGAGAGGACTTTTCCTATCTGACGCAGGTGGCATCCGGAGAGGTGTTTGGTGAGAGGAAGAATCCGTTAACCCGCTTCACCGATTGTAAGGACAATGTGCATGTTGCCAAAAGCGAGCGAATTACCTGCTGTTTCTATTACCAGATGTCAGGTGAATATTGTCTCAAATGTCCGAAAATTGACAATGAGAAAGAATCTCAACTAAAATGACAACAGCAAGAATTTTACCTTTGCGATTGTCAGGAGATGAGAGAAATGCCGCTGCAAGAACAGACAAGTCTATGGAGTGATACAACGATCAAGATGCTTGACGGGTATAGCGGTACTTTGCAGACAGGCAGCGTTTTACACGAAACGGATTTAACTTCAAATGTGCTACTGCTGGCATATGGAGGGGAAGGGGAGCTTGCAATGGATGGCGAGGGTAGCCACATTGGAGCTTCTTTTGCCTGTCATGTGGTGAAGGGAGCATCCTTTACGCTGACGGCCAGATCAGACGAACTTTATTATATCGTAATCATGTACGAGGCTTCTTCCATGGAAGGAGCCTCCCATGCCATGCCCTCGTATCTCAAACATCCGCTACAAAATTCGTTTATTCAGAACCCTGTGACTCAGGCAGAATGGATCCAGAATGCGGAAAAAATCGTTGCCAAATGGCGTCGTGGCGAAGGACTGGAACGGTTTCATGCCCATGCGTTGCTCCAGGGGATGATCTATGAACTGATCATGGAGTATGAACGTGGTCAAGGCGGAGCAGAGTCCGACATGGTGGATGTGGTCGTGTCATATATATCATCGCATTATCGTCAGAATCTGGAGCTTAAGGAGCTGGCAGCCCTCGCTGGTTGCAGCGTAAGGCAGTTACAGCGACGATTCAAACAAGAGAAGCAGCTTGGACCAATGGAGTACGTCATCCAGCTACGAATGGAAAATGCATCGCGGATGCTACATCATACGGATGCGTCCATTGGGGAAATTGCTGACAAGATGGGCTACCGCGACATGTATTATTTCAGTAGGGCGTTTAAAAAATATTATGGCGTCCCTCCGCTGCGTTATCGGCTTGATGCCGCTAAGGAAACAGATGCAAATTATGCTCAATCCTTGCTGCGGAATCGCATGGCTTCTTCGTACGAGTCGGACCAAGGTCCAGTGATATGCCATATGCGAGGTGAATATCCTGTCACCCGTTCTCCACTGCGTATCGCTGTACTCGATGTGCAATATGCGGATCATTTGCTTGCGCTTGGATTGTCTCCAGCAGGAAGTGTCGGACTAGGAAGTGGAACGTTCCATTTCCCGCAATATATCAGGGTAGGACTGCAGGGTACCGAGATACTCGGAACGTATGAGTACCCTGATCTGCTTGCTGTCGAACGACTGTCCCCGGATCTGATTATTTGCACCGAGGTGCATGAACAGTACTATGAACGGCTCAGCCGGGTGGCTCCTGTTCTTATGTTTAAGCGCAATGAGAGTTGGCAGACCATTCTTGGCCTGTTCGGTGAATTAACTGGTAAACGAGCAGAGGCAAAACGTATACTTGCGGATTATCACCGACGAACCACATTGCTTTCTGAAGAACTTGCTCCAGTACTGGCAGGTAAGAGCGTGGCACTGATTCGTCCACTGGATTCTCTGGTTCGCGTACACTCTGCCTCTCATCGCACAGGTGCTGTACTGTACCGTGACCTGGGTCTGCCTGTTCCGTTATTTGTAGCAGATACCACCGACACGGCCTATCATATCTCCGTTGACAGACTACCGGCTGTGCAGGCGAGCCACTACTTCCTGCTTAGCAATGAGATCATGCAGGAGGGTATTTCCGCAACAGAGACGAGGGTTTTGAGAATGCTGGATGGGGGCGAGCAACAGTATGTACACTCCGTAGATGCCGCGACATGGATCGGTTGTTATGGGCCAACAGGCATCAATGGCATTGTGGATCAGATTGAACAGGCGTTGTTGGGATGAGAGGGAGTTCTGATGTGACTCCCTCTATTTCTTTATATTCAGGATTCATCGAATTAGTGGATAACTTCTTTAAACAGAGGTTTATCTTAATTTCAGAACACAATCATTCTATTATGTAGATCGCTTTGTTTCTTCATTTTATTGTTGCGGAGGACGTTGACAGAAGTAATTGACGAAAGATACAATCCATATATTCCCTATAGATTCAAATTGTTTATATAGATTGATCGTTTTAAAAATAACTTCAACTCTCTATTTGGGATTTGGTTTCTTGGATATACCTTCAGGAAGCGATAGTGTCTCAATACTTAAAGGATCGTAGTTAACGAAAACAAATACCTTCTTTTTCTTATCGCCTTCAATGTAGCCATGGAGGCCTAACGAATTGGATAGATCGGGAGGAGAGAATCTATACTCCGTAAAACGAACAGTTTCACCGTACTTTTCGAGAATATAATTTGCAGCGAACTTCTCGGCGGAGGATACAATCATCTTTTCCTCTTTGGAGGCACATGCTCCAAGCAAGAGAGATGAGATAATTAAGATTACAAACAGGAAGAAAGGTTTTCTCAAAAGGGACACCTCTACTTTCTTTCATAAAAAGGAATAAATGCACTATAAAGATTGAATTATTACTAGTTTACATAATCATATTGAAATGTTCAATTCAGGAGGTATTTATGCGGAACGATTACATTATCGATGAGGTGTATTAGAAAATAATTGATCCTTGCTTACCAGAACAACATTCATGCCGGAAACCCTTTGAGGTGAACAGATTATGCAGGCGTTTTGGTTGGAGAGGCAGGTTTTCATGAGAAAAATAAAACGTCCCGTAGTAGGTTGAAGCGCGTGCAACCATATACCAAAGGAGACGGTTTCTTTGTACATTTTACATACTTGAATGAGGACACATTGGAATAGGCCGAGTGTTAATAATGCAGGAACGATATACGATACGAGTCAGGGGGATATGTTAAAATGATAGAAAGTTGAACCAATACGAATAACAGGAGGTATAACACATGAAATGGCAAGAGGTTAGAGAACTGTTCCCAGACCAATTTGTTCTGGTTTCTATCATTCATTATCATGAGGAAGATAACAAAAAAATTGTAGATGAAGTTGCACCAATTCGTACCGTATCAGAACAAGATGCGAATAAAGAGTTTTTTCGAGTAGAGCCTGGTAACGTTGTATATCATACGTCGAATCAAGACTTTGTGATTCATCTCCGTAAAGATCCATTAATGAGAGTGAGACGTAATACGAATGAAAATTAACTATGATGGACAGCTAATTACAACGTCACTTACCGTTACATTTAGAGGAAGAACGCTGATAATAGACGATGTTATTATAGACACTGGATCTTCACATACGATCATTAGTCCTGATATTTTAGAGGAAATCGGCGTGACTTATGAAACAGGGGATTCGATTTTTGAAGCATACGGGATTGGAGGGAGTATTCCTTTCTACACAAAAATCATGGATAGGATTGTAATAGGCACAAACTATATTGAGAATATAGAGATCGATGTAGGCATATTGCCTAAAGATCATAAAGGTCTTCTCGGGTTGGATATTCTGAAACAACAAAACTTTATTATTGACTTGAAGTTACTAGAGTTACGTAAGTGAATTTTGAAATAACGGCTATGGTGAAATCTACTTAGAGGGAGAAGCTATGAACGAAAAAGCTAAAGGGAAATTAAAAAAGCAATTCCTACTCATCGTTTTATTTGTTTTTATAATTGGAATTCAATTAGCTACCAGATACTTTGTATATCATCCTCCTGCATGGACAACTGCATTATCAACATGTAGCTTTATTATATTTTGTATACTGGGCCTTGTAACTTATCTTGATCTCAAAGAAACAAGAGCAGTTCATAACGATCGGACAAATTGTAGATGTGAAGAAGAATAAAAATATCATTATAGTCAGAGGATTGGGACGAGGTAATAGCAAAGTTTTAATCAAAGATAGTCCTATTCTGAATATGATGCAGCCAAATGACCTGATTGAAATCACGAGATTAAAATATACAAAAATGATAACGAGAAAAGTGTATAAGGACCAAGAGATACAACTATGAGTAAGTGGTGGAAGAGTTGTAGTACTATACATAAAAGTAGAGGATATATCTTCAGATACTTCTAAGGTAGAAGGAGAGAATGTAAATGAACAACATAAACTCTCATAATTGCAACCTAAATATAAGGTATGACCTGCCTGATGAGGTATGGGATAAAGTTTCTAAAGTATATGAGCGTATGCCAGGGTGGATTGGTTATAAAAGTGGAATTCCATATTGGTTTGGAACTGAAGAGGATGATGTTTTCATTGAAGCATCCGTTGAGCCTAGTGGATTATCATTTTATGCACAGATGAATAGCGATGTATGGATATCTTGGATAGAAACATTTAAGTTGGAAGCGACAAAAGTGTTGGGTTTTGATGTTGGTGAACCTGAAGATGGATATGTGTGATGAAAGAAGGAGGATAAAAAGAAAAAGTGATAAATTCTATTAGCATTGATGAGCGGAATGGGACCACATTTAATGAAGAGATCGTTATGAACCCTACATGGGCAGACAGTTTACGTTTTTTGAGAAAACTCGATGGAGATAAATTTACATTAGTTTTTTTTGAGGTATCAGACACAGGTTCAGCATTAGTTGGAGGCGGACCGGAATATTTTGTAGTGTCTATTACAATTGATGAACATATATATACGCTGATGAACGATAAGCGGGGAAATAGTGAAATTTCTCTAGTAATTGGTGGTCAGTTGGGAAATTATTGCGATAACATTTGTATAGAATTAATACCCATGCTGGAAGTGCTAAAGTATTTTTATGAAACTGGTAAACTACACGAATCACATCAATGGAAGCAAGAATAATAAATACTGGTCAGTTAGGGCTCTCGGGCTCGTAAACACCAAAGGTTATGTGCAATTGTATTAAAAGAGTTGGAGTAGGAGAGTTCAGTGGTGGAGAGGAAATTCAAAAGTCATTTTTTTTATATTGTTCTACTGTCAGTTCCATTTGTAGTATTAGAGATTTTACTTTTATTAAAATATCCTAACACCGGGTTAGGCAGGATTATAAGCTTGCCCATGACCTTTTTGGTGAATGGTATGATTATTCTGATCTTATCCAGTTTAGTTTATTATTTGCTTAAATACACCAGATTTAAAGTTGTTGGGCGAGTTATTCTAGGATTAACGATATGTTTAACTCTTATCGTAACAGTATGGTTGTACCCTCAGGATTCATCCAAACATATTTCAAAAATCATAGTAGAAGATATTAAGAGTTTATGGAGTAAATAAGGGACTCAATTGTGAAACAGATAAAATCAATTTACTAAGATATTGGATGTGACTGTATGAATCATGAACTATTCAATAAAATCAATGGATATTTAGAAGGGGTAAGTAATTTAATTACTCACTTCGGAGGATGTTATGGGCACGAATATCAGTTTATAAAAATTGATTCGCCAATAGAACGAGCAATAGAACTTCATAATACTAATGGTAATTTAAAAGATCACAAAGATATTAAATATGTAGGACTAAGCGAATTAGATGATTGGAAGGATGAGATATTTAATATTACCGCAAGATGGTTTTTCTCTTTATTTCACTTACAAAATTTTGGCGTAAGTGTTAAATATCCGGACACTGATGGAGAAACGCCTGCAGAACTAAATAAAGAGTCAAATAACGTGAGTAATAAACTGATTAAACTGTTGGAAGAATTCTTTGAAGGGTCAAATGTTAAAGCTTATAGACTGGTAACAGAGGTTGAATGGAAAGATGAGTTTGATTGGGAACAGATTTATTTTTCGCTAGGTAATGAAGTATTTATCTTAGATCTATATCAGTGGGGTTAACGGACAACTTTGCACTTCTCAATCTGTCGAATCATTCCCGTTGGTATTTAATAAGTGTTAAAGGAAATTAACAAGTCAAAAAAATAAAATAATGATAACTTGTGAGGCATTATGAAATTAATAAAATTAAAGGGCACTAAAACTGAAGAAGATATAAGAAGAGAATTAGTAGGATCGCATGAGTCATTATTTAATGATGAAATAAGATCAGGTTTGCTTTCAGTTATTAAGAGGTTTTTTCCACAAATGAAAACTGCCTATATCTTATTTTGGACACCCGAACAAGGGGAAGACATTTTTTCGTTGCTGATTAATAACGATACAATTGCAAAAGTAGAAATCGATCGTTACGACCACGATATTGAACCTATAATTGAGAGCAAACAGCTAGACAATGTCTATTTAAAAGGACTTAGTAAATATTCACAGATTAGACTAGCGATTGCACTTGAACTTGCAAATAGGGATCTTCAAGATGAAGAGAAAAAATTAAAGGAGTTTCCGAATTGAAGAATCAAAAGCGTTCAATAATTTTGTTATTTCTTTTAATAATACTAGCTCTAAGTGGATGTATTTCATACAGTGTGAAGACGGATAAAATTGTTGAGGATGGGTTCATAATAAACTCAATTTCATTTGGACTGGGTCAGAGCGAAGAAGATGCAGGTATTACAGTGGTAACATACAATTTCACTCTTCGAAATAGAACCAATAAATCAATAATGTTAAAAACAGTTGAACCGATCTTGAGTAAGGATATTCAGGAGCGATTAATTGATAGAGACATTAAATTGGACATAAATGAGAAAATTGATGGTGATACTTCGGAAGAACTAACAGGTACTTTTAAATTAGATACTAGAGGGCTGGATAAAGAAGGAATAATTAATTTAAACATTAATGTTAACAAATTTAATGTAGCAATTGAACAAGTCATAGGAATGAATGATGTAAATAACTAATTTGAGATATCTCCAAGAAAACATATCTAACAAAGAGGTGTATTTTTATGGGAAGAAAAAAAGATGAAAACAATGAGATGGCTGTAATTCCAGAGCACCATAGCCCTATTCGACATATCCTTAATGAGGCAAATGGACAACCGAACAATCAGTTTATAGACAGTTTTAAGAAAGCTCTGGATACTCCAGATGCATATGTAATTATGGAGGGTGATTATGGAGGACAGATCTATTTGTCTTGCCCTATGAAATTAGTAAACTGTAGTGAAGAGACATTACATACTCTATTAAAAGATTTAGATACCATTGCATGGGACTGTAATGAGGGAGAAGGCCAAGGATTATATTACGAAAAACACTTTCCTGGTGATGGAATTGGTGGAGGTATGGGGGGAGGAGATGTTGAAGAAGGACTATGGATTCATAAAGAGTTTATAGATTTACAATTATATGATGAAATTCATGAAGTCTTACTAGGTAATAAAGAAAGATTAACAAAGTAATAAAATGAATAAATCTTAAGGCCCATCAACATCGGATAACAAAGTGTTCATGTGGATGGGCAAACTGTTGAAGTACTGCATACAGAGGAAAAAGAAATATGCGAGGTGAGTTATGGGCGTAAGAAAAAAATATAAACGTAAAATCGTTCGATCCAATCGATTATTTTATTGGTATGTTGAACCGGATATTGACGATGAAGGGATAATCAAATTACATATCGTTTCTGAGGATAAGAAGTTAATCGTCACTTATGAAGTGGGACAACAGAATTTATAGGATACAGTTAACACCGAAATGAGATGAGGTATCTGCTTGTTGTAATCCCTATAATGATTGAATCTCCTTACTGGTGTGATAACTAAAAGGATACCATATATTTTTTTTATTCGTTTATTTTTCCATGTTACATTTTTCGACAAATCTTTTTACTGTCCAGGAAAACTGAAGTTAGCCTAAAATCTTGTATAGTAGTTAAAAATGATGTACTTCATTGGTGGATTTTGTTATTTTAAGGATATGAAAAAACATTTTTATGAATTTTTTAGGAGGTTTTATTATGTCTGTTTCAGTGTTAATTACAAATGCAGAAAGATGCGCAGATGAAGTTAGAGATTTACCTAATTTTCGAGGAGTTTCCCTGCCAGATATTAAAGAAAAGGTAGATAATTTATTATCTATGATTGGTAGAGAGGGCATTTTCTCAACATATACTAAACATGATATGAGTCATATTGAATCAATGTTATATAGTCTTGATTGGCTTATTCCAGCATCTACACAAAAAGCATTTACAAGTGTTGATTGGTTGCTTATCGTACTAACAGTTTACTTCCATGATTTGGGTATGTTGGTCACGAAAAATGAGTATATTCAGAGAGAAAGTAATTCCTTATATGTGGAATTTAGGGAGAAAATTTTAGAGGATCCATCAGGTAAGGATTATCTATCTAGAGCAGCAGAGTTGGATAAAGAAGAGAAGGAGAAATTTTTTTATCAAGAATTTGTGAGAAAAAATCATGCGAGTCGCATAAAAGAATGGATTTCAGGTAGAGTGCAATATTATTGGGGAGAAGGAGTTAGTAATGTTGCAGGTGAAATAAGTAGCATTTTAGATAAATTGCCATCGCGTTTTAGGGAAAATTTAGCATCGGTATGTGAAAGTCATCACAGTAATAATCTGGATAAACAAGATATGTTTCCTTTATGCCAAAAGTATGGAAATCATAGAAATGAAGTAGCTAATGTACAGTATGCAGCTATCTTATTAAGAACAGCAGATTTAATTCACGTTACTAAAGATAGAACGCCTTCTGAAATGTACAAAGTTATTGGGTTAACTGACCCATTGGGTGTTGATGAATGGAAGAAACAATTAGGAACATTTTCTGTTAACATGTTAACACGTCAATTTGATCCACAGGAAAAGGATACACACTATATCTCGTTAAGTGCTGATTTTAGTGAAGAACGCCCTTTTTTCTCATTAACTGAATATTTAGTCTACGCCAATAGTGAAATAGAACAGACCAAACGTTGGGCAGACGCTAGTCAGGAGCATCCAGATGCACAAGACTACAGTTTTCCATGGAGAGGTATAAAACCCGATATTAGGGTTGAGGGGAATTTGCCTAAATTAATGAAATTTAATCTGGACCGTGGAAAGCTTTTAGACTTGTTGGTGGGGCATACTATTTATAATGATCCGACTGTGGCAATTAGAGAATTACTTCAAAACGGTATAGATGCTGTTAAGTACAAGTACTATCTTGAGAGTAAGAAAAATGGAGAAGCCACTTCATTGGGTGATATTAGAGTCCGTTGGGATAACAATACTAGAGAACTTGTTGTTCATGACAACGGTATAGGTATGAATCTAACAATCATTACAGAACATTTAATGAAAGTAGGATCTTCATACTACAACACTACACAATTTAAGAATGATAATTCTGATTTTACGCCCATATCGAGATTTGGAATAGGAGTATTATCTTGTTTTATGATCTCTGATGACATCGAAATTATTACTAAGAGAACCCAAAGTTCTGGATATAGAATAAAGATGAGTTCTGTTCATGCAGATTACTTATTAAAAGAAGTCGTTGAAGGAGATCCTCTTCTAAAGGATATTGGTAGCAGTGGAACTAAGATAACAATGAAAATTCGTTCGTCAGTTGATCTCGAGAAGAAAAATGTATTGGATATCATAAAATATTGGATTACAATGCCTCCCTGTGATGTGTTGTACTTAGATAACGATTTGAAATCTCCAATTAAGATTGGTTTTAATAGTGCAGCTGACGCGCTAGAACAGTATATGAGCGATGGCCAAAGAAAGGGTAAAGTTGATTATGAAATAATTACTAAAAGGAAAGAAGTAGGGAAAGAAATTTATGAGTTGGCTTTTGCAGTAAGAAGCAATAGTTTCGAAAAGAGTTTCTATCATACTGAACTAAATTCTATTCCTAAAGTGTGCATTGAGGGGATAAGGACAGCGGAAAACTTACCTGGATTTCTCCCACATCTGCAACCATCTATATGTGCCTTGCTTTCAGTTAGCGGAAATGGTAAGTTTCGAACTACTGTTTCGAGAGCAGACTTGGAGGAAGATGAAGAGTTTAATAGAGTAGCTCTAATATCTGCGGAGATGCTCTTTAGTCATATTAATGATGAAGTACAAGAAATGTCTGAAAGAAAAGGATCTCCATTATCACGTTCCTCGACTGCTGGACTATGGATATATCAATCACTAGAGAGAAGCGTATATAGTAGTAGTGTTAGAGAATACATTAATTCACTTTTTCATAAGTTGCCTTTAGTAATAGTTGAAGAACGAAGCTCTTCATATGGAGCAAATAATAAAAAATTAGTTAGCCAAAATGAATTAAACAATTATGATTTCTTTTGGACGATAGAGTCCAGGCTTGTTGATAATTTAGGAGTTATTTCACGAGATATAGGTAAGGAACTCAATTTTAACGAATTTTTGGATCAGTTTGCGGAAGGTGTATTTAGTCAAAAAATTTCTCCAATTGTTTTTGACCCTCAAAATTATTCTCAGATGATATTGAACACACATCAAGTAGCTTTTGTAGAATTTAGTAAACAGTATCAACATACTCTTGTTAAATGGGAAAAAAAGGATAAAGCAACAGGGGTTGAGCCTTGGTTAGAGTATGTTACTAACAATAAAAGCGAAATATATGCAATTCTTGAAACGACATACACTAGAAGATACCATTATAGGTTTAATTATTTAATTAAAAAACCAGATATTATTCATTATTCGGAATTTGAAGGTGATCTTGAAAGTATTGAGGGTATAACAACAAGACTTGTTTGTATCATTAAAAAGGGTACAGAACTTGAAGTAAAGGTAAGTAAGATAATTGAGTCCTTTAATTCTATTATGAATAATTTGGTTGAAGATGATAAACCTATACAGGAATTGGGATTGATGGTCGGATTGTATATTTTATTTGTTGATGGTTTGCTAAATAGAAACAGAATTGAATTTAAAGACATTTTAACTAATTATAGAGGGAATTTCAAAAGAACTAGTCAGAATGAATGGTTGTTAGAAGAGATTGAAAGCATACTTATAAGTGATGTTTGGTTTGATGCGAGCGATTACTGGAGAGATTGGAGTCGTTCGTTTCTTGAATTTTAATAATTTGAAAACTACCTAAATCCCCTACGGTTTTGAATTTTAGTATAGCTGTTCTGAGTATAAATTGAGGATTTTTGTTGTCTCTTTCAATTAGTTTCTTTCAGTTCTTCTAAGAACACGCACCTTTATGTTGAAATTAGATTATAACACTCGATGAAGTAGATTTCTATTTCATCGAGTCTGAAAAAACTACTTAAAATTCAACATAGCCGTCTCTTGAAATGAAACGATATTCTTTGAAATCATTAGTTGAACTCAAATTAAAAAGATGTTATCTGGAAAACGACAAATACTCTCTGGCCAGGCCAATTGAGTATTTGTTTTTATTTAATTCGATATCCGCATCAAAACTATGATCCTTTCTCATACAATTCGAATAAAGAGGTTACTCACGTCTAGTCTTAACAAGACATGATACAGTTTAGACCCATCAGAGAGGTGGATGTATGAGCCGGTTGCTTGACTTATTGGAAGAGGAACGGCGCAAGCTCAATCAGCTTGGAGAGGCATCCTTGAAGCAAGCGATTCCGTTGTGGGACAATCCCGAGGTTCAGGAACAGAGCCGAAAAGTGGATGAACTGGTGGCACGAGTTAGTGAAATGAAGGCGAGACATAATCGAGTTGTACGATGATGAGTGAGAGTACATAATGCGTAGGGGAGGAGAAGCTATGGATTTTCCACCGTGGATGCAACGAGCGATTCAGGCAAGGCTGGATGAGGTATCTGCTCTAATCGAACATGATCCTGAACTTAGTCGTGTACGTGGGGAAACAAACGAAGCGTTCGAAGCTTTGTTTGCTAGCAAAGATGTCGAGCAGACACCTGAATATGCTGAGTGGGAGAGTCGATACATTGTCACCAAAGGGATAGAGAATGAGCGGTTGTACATGCAAGGGCTGAGGGATGGGATTCAACTTAAAGTATCCTTGCTTGGTGTGTCGACGCCGGAGGAGATTGATACGAAGGCTTAATCCACTAACGCGAACCCATAAGACAGGGGAAGCGACCTCAATCTCTATCTAAAAAAACAGCCGAAGCGTGTAACTATCGCTTCGGCTGTTTTTTTAATTCTCTAATTTTCCAAAATCCAATTCTTACTTCGCACTTACCGACTTGAACCAATCATTCACTTCTTGCGTGATCTGATCTCCGCCGTTGGATTTCCAGTTAGCGACGAATTGGTCAAAGGCATCAATTGGCAAATTGCCGTAGATGATTTTGTTGAAGGTTTCCATCTCGGACTGGCGGAGCAGGTTCCATTTGGACACCATGGTTGGTGTTGCAGCGCCAGTGAAATAGTTTTGTTTACGAATGTCGATCTGGGACATAACGACTTTACCTGCATACCAGTTTTCCGGTTTGCGGAATTCGGCCATTTGTTTCTCGTAAGGTGTTTCAGGCTTCTCGCCGTTGGCCAGCTTCACGAGTGTTTTCATGTATAAATCCGGGATACGTGCTGGGCCGGTCAGGAATGGGAATTCGTTGGAGAAGTCTTTAATCTTCTCTTTGTCACTGGTCGGTTGTCCGTCAATGATATCC
Source organism: Paenibacillus sp. FSL H3-0457 (assembly GCF_037981725.1). Lineage (NCBI taxonomy): Bacteria > Bacillati > Bacillota > Bacilli > Caryophanales > Paenibacillaceae > Paenibacillus > Paenibacillus sp. FSL H3-0457. Next base: position 1,828,404 of record NZ_CP150283.1, read on the forward strand.
CAGTCGTACCCTTTGGCGAAGCCGTATTCATACTCACTGCCCGCTTTCGGGTTAGCCAAGTTATCGAGCAAGTAGTTGTAGTACAGGAAGATGGCTTCTGGATGCTTGGCATCCTTGTTGATCATGATACTTGCGTTGACACCAGAGTTCTGCCACTTTGTACCGATCTTGCCGTCTGGGCCAGCTGGAACAGGGTAAGCTTTATACTTTGAGCCAGGTACGTTCTTCAACAGGTCAGGTGCAGGCCAGTCCGGTACCCAGTTTGCGCCAGGCAGAATGCCCGCTTTGCCGGCTGTCCAGCTTTCAGCGGATTTGCCTTCGTCCCACAGAGCGGAGTCAGCGTGGATATAACCTTTATCCATCCATTCAGCCAGCTTGGCAAGGGCTTGTTTGGCACCCGGGTTAACGGAGCCGTACTCAAGGTTGCCGTTTGCGTCTTTGTTCCATTGCTCCTCGATTGTGCCGTATGCACCGAACAACCAGTCGAGCTGACCCATCCAGGTGTTGGTGTTATTTTTCAGCGAGATCGCCAGAGGGAATACTTTGTCTGGAGACAGACCGTCCGGGTTCTCGTTCTTGAATTTGTCCATGATGTTCTCAAGGTCTGCGATGGTTTTCGGAGCTTCCAGGTTCAGCTTCTCCATCCAGTCCTCGCGGAGCCAAAGCAGTGTATCGTCGTTATCGGTGTACTCCATGATCGGCATGTTGTATTTCTTGCCGTCCTTGGTGAACGGATACCACAGTTCAGGATGTGCTGCTGCGTGATCTTTCAGAGTCTGACTCGCGTACTTGTCGAACAACTCATCGATGGCGATGAATTGACCGGAGTCGATCAGCTGATTGGTCAGTACCGCATTGGTGGGTACGGTAACGAAATCAGGCAGTTTCTCGCCAGAGGCGATTGCCAGTTGCAGCTTTTGTCTGTATTGATCGTCATTGGCCGGATACCAAGTATCTTTATGCTTCATACCCAGCGTTTCGAGCATCCAGCGATCGTGCACGTTATTTTCTTTGGTATCTCCTTGCACGTATTTCTTCGGCATCAATACCGAACTGAACTCGATCGGTGGATCATATTTTCCTTTAGCAAAAGCAGCTTCTGCTTCAGCTGAGCCGACAGTTCCCGGCGTATTATTACCATTGTCACTGGCTGTCTCGCCACTGCCGCACGCAGTGATCGTGATGAGCGCGATAACCATGAGCAGTGACCACCATGTTTTTTTGAATTTGATCATTGTTCAATCCCCCTACGGTGTATGATCTTTACAGTGTAACTGTACCAATTTGTGCGGGAGTGCATCTATATGAGTTTTTTAGTTTCGATAGGACTCTATTAGTGAATGTTCCAAAAGATCGGTTTTCAGTCATGTTATTTATGCTGGTCTCTATATTCCTGCGGCGTAACGCCGAATTGACGCTTGAACACTTTGATAAAATAAGCCGGGTCCATATAACCAATCTCCATGCTGATTTCGTACACTTTTTTGGTGGTCGTGACCAGCTTGTGGCAGGCCCGATCCATACGCAGGCGCGAGATATAATCACTGATGCCTTCGCCCGTTTCGATCTTATAGATTTTGGACAAATGGGTCGGGTGCAGATTGACATGGTCAGCGAGCACACGCAAAGACACATCCAGATGCAGGTTCTTATCTGTGAAATCCTGAATCTTCTTCACATACTCGGAACGGATGTCTTTGATCTCGTTGGACGTGCCTTCCTTGAGTTTACCCAGCACACTGAGCGACCATTTCCGCAATTTGCTGATGGTAGCGAAAACTTCCCCACTTTGCAAATCCTCGACATCATTTCCCATTAAAGTGGTCAGAGTCAGCTTGTTTCGGTGGGCAATATTGGTGAACGAAGCCGTAATGAGAAAACCAGCCTCCATGCAATGCTCCCATGATTCCGACCATTTTTCATCCAGCTCAGCGCAGACCGCGCGTATTTTCTCTTCGGCAGCATCCCACTGTCCGCTCTCTAGCAAACTAATAAAGGTGGGCGGGGTGTACAGTACATCCAAGGGACCTTGTGCCGCAGGTGTCTCGACATCGCTGACACGCATGACAAATTCGCGTTCATCGCCAACGATCTGCCGGAAATAGGCGGAAGCCTGACGGAAGCGATCGTAAAGCTGATCCGGAAAGGTGAACCACTCGGTGATAACGATGGAGAGAGAGCCTTTCAGAAACTGTTTTACTTTGGATTGAAGCTGAATTGATAGCTTCTCCAGAATGGTTTCTTTGCCAATATCGCCTTTCCGATCTTTAAACTGAAGCAAAAACACTAGATATCCATGCTCCTCCTTGACGCCCCACACTTCCATAAACTCGCCCATAATCTCTTCCGCCATATTGATGATGGCATATTCGATCAGGGTCTGATCATTGCTGTCATAGTGTCCGAATTCTTCTTCCAAACGAACTAACATTAACGCGGCATCCCCGGTATGAAAGGGAAGATTGTAATTAGCGAGCTTCCGATCCCATTCCGCAGCGGCGATTCGTTGTCCCTGTAAAGCCCCTAGGAGCAGTCGTCCCTGTAAATGGGGTAGATTCTCTCGCAAGGTAAACTGCGTTCGTGTCAGTGAACTGACAAGTTCCCATTCGTTGTTCAATTGATCGATGGCCTTTTGCACAGCACCCATTAATTCATCGTCAGTCGGGGGCTTCAGCAGATAGTCCACAGCCTCGAACTGGATGGCTTTTTTGGCGTAATCAAATTCGGAATACCCGGATAACAGGATACATTTTATTTTTTTGTCCCGGATGCGGATGCGTTCGATCAGTTCAATACCTGTCATTTCAGGCATCTGAATGTCCGAGATCACGATATCGATGGGGTGAGTGTCGATCATTTGGAGTGCTTCGTGTGCCGAGTATGCTTTATGCACATGTTCGATCCCCAGTGTGTGCCATGGCTTGGTCATGGACAGGTTATCGACCCAGTGTGCTTCATCGTCTACGATCATCATTTGCATTATAATGTCTCCCTTGGTGGTTGAACTAAGGCATATTTACACTTGCCACTTCGATGACAGAACAACCTTCCGATCGCTGTTCAAGCCCCATTTTCTGACTTAGATGAATATAAGGTTAAAATGGTGCTTGAAAGGCGAACACTTCGTTTCTTCAGGTTTTTTCTGTCCTCTGCGTTCACGTGTAAATGGTTCGTTCAAAAATCAAATATCAACTTATCGTTAGTATCGAAATTAATTTGTATCGGTATTTCCTTTATCGGAATCTGTATCCTCTTTTGGTATCTCCCAGATGATTTCGGTTCGGAATCCGCCAAGTGGGGATGGGCCGAATAGGAGGTAGGAGTGACTGCCGAACAGGTGCGTGATTCGTTGGTGCGTATTCCAAAGGCCGCAGCCCATTTCTTCTTGTAAAGGTTCCTGCATCTTCAAGTTGAGCGCTTCGTACTGTTCCGGGCTTAAGCCAGGACCATCGTCATCGATGTATATTCTGCCAAAACCATTTAAGCGCTCCCCGGTAATTCGGATTTCGCCGGATGAATACGACTTCGCCACGCCGTGAATGACGGAATTCTCAACCATCGGTTGAAGCATTAATCGTGGCACCGACTGGGCCAGCATATCCTCAGGGATATCGATGTGATACTCAATACGACCATTGCGCAGCTTCTGGATATCCAGATAGTTGATCAGCAGCTTGATCTCTTCTTGTAGCGACGACGTCTCCCGTTCCATACGGGTGGTGTAGCGATAATACGCACTTAGGTTATGCGCCATGGAGACCACAGCTTGCTCGTCCTTCATCTGGGCCATGTTGATGATATAACCTAGACAATTATATAGGAAATGCGGATTGATCTGCGCTTGTAATTGCTTCAGTGTAGCTTCCCGGGCTCTAATTTTCTCATGGAAAACATTCTCGATCAGATCCTGAATCTGATGGGACATATCGTTGAATCGGCGGAACAGGAATGAGAACTCATTCTGGTTTTTGCTATGCAGGCGGACAGAATAATCTCCTTGCTCTACACGGCGTAAGCCTTTGATCAGCTTTTTGATCGGATATTGAACATTCCGGTACAGCAGGATTGACGCCGAGATACCCACCACCAGCAGCAAAATCATACAGGTGTAGAACAGATTCTGACTAAGTGAGATGGGTTTCAAAATCTGATACAGCGGGATCACGTCAACCAGATGCCAATCCAGATAAGTGGACTTCACGGAGCTAACCAGATAGTTCTTACCGTTCAGCTCTACGACATCCTGTGTAGTATCTTCCGGAGAATGCGTGTCCAGATACTGAATGAGTTCTGCGGACAACTGCTTGTCCGCGCTGCGATTCAGAATGGGTGAATTTCCTTTGTGATACAAGAAAGGATCGCCTTGTCCGCCCGCTTTATACGTATCCAGCATATTTTGAATGTTCTCGTAGCTGAAGCTGGCTTCAATCACCAGATTACTTCCCGTGAGCATCCCCGGCTGTGCCAAGGAATCGGTATAGAACCAATAGAAGGAATTTAGTTCATCCTCTGATACAGCTCCTTGATCCCCATAGGTCCATCGTCCGCTCATATTTTTTTTCAGATACTCCTCATCATATCCTGTCGTTTGGTTGTAGTTGGCGATGACATCCTTATTCTGCTGTGAATGCACCGCATATCGGGTGGGCCATATATCCGTAACGCCGGTTTGCAGCATCATCTTCTCTTGTATCACATAACGGGTCTGCATCCGGTCATACCGATCATCCCACATGTTGAGGCCGTTGAATGCTCTGACATTGGGGTCTCGGGAGAGAATCAGGCTGAAATCCATCATCTGATTGATGCGGGAGTCGATCTGACTGGACAGAAACGTGAGCTGTTTTGTGTTGGAGATCTGCAGTTCTTTGCTGACGACATCATAGGTGACGTTATTCGAGTAGGTGTACATGATTAGAATGGGGATGAACAAGACCACAATTAACAAGTTTATTTTGGCAAAAAGACTGAATGGGGTTCTGGTTTTACCTTGAAAAGGCATTAAGCGCTTCCATATATACATGAAAAGTCTCCTTCTAATTCGTGTGTAAACAACCTCTTCTGATGATACCCTAACAAAACACTATCAACCCTAACAATGTTATATAGCAGACCTCAGAATGGCTTGATACTATTTATATCAGAGAACCCGATCACACACAAAAACTTTTTTTGGGAACAGGAGAAGCGCTATGGAGGCTAAATTGGAGGGTAAGCGGATCCCGCAGGCAAACGTTGGGAACAAGCTGGATAAAAAGAGAAAAAAACGCTACAAACAGCCATGGATTCTGCACTTTATGGTGTTGCCGGCGGCCATTATGGTCTTTATATTTTCATACATTCCGATGTCCGGGATTTTGATGGCATTTCAAGATTATAAACCTGCACTGGGATTTTTCAATTCCGAATGGGTAGGACTGAAACACTTCAGGTACATGTGGGAAAATGATTATTTCTTGCAGATTACGTGGAACACGTTGTTCTTTGCCTGTACGAAGATCATCATGAACCTGATCATTCCGTTTGTCTTCGCCTTATTACTTAATGAGGTACGGAAGATGGCACTGAAAAGAACGATTCAAACGCTCGTGTATCTTCCTCACTTTCTGTCCTGGGTTACACTATCAGGCATTCTGATCGACATTCTGGCCCAGACGGGTATTGTCAATCAGTTCCTGGTTTCGGTATTCGGTATCAAACCGATCTTCTTCCTGGGGGATGGCAGCTGGTTCCGATTCACAATTATTGCGAGTGATGTCTGGAAAGAGTTTGGATTCAACACAATCATCTTCCTCGCGGCACTGTCTGGCATTAACCCTGCACTTTATGAAGCAGCTGAAGTGGATGGGGCAGGACGCTGGAAACAAACGATGTATATTACCATCCCGGCACTGATTCCCATTGGGATTGTAATCGCAACGCTGGCACTAGGTAATGTGCTTAACGCCAACTTTGACCAGATCTTTAACTTATATAGTCCGTTGATTTATCAACAAGGAGATATTATCGATACGTTTGTGTATAGAGAAGGTCTGCTTAGTGGGCAGTTCAGTTTCGCTACCGCTGTGAATCTGTTCAAATCGGTCATCAGCCTGATCCTGATTGTGATCTCGTACCGACTGGCTTACCGATTCGCCGGATATCGAATTTTCTAGAAAGGATGACAAACGAATGTATCATAAAACGATGCCTTACCGCATATTCAGCATATTCAACAATGTGTTCCTGACCATCCTTTCACTGCTCTGCTTGCTGCCTTTGTATCACTTGCTCATGGTATCACTTAGCGCATCTGCACCTGCAAATGCTGGTCTCGTAACGTTCTGGCCAATTGGATTTACACTGGAGGCGTATGCCAAGACATTTGCCAATACCAACTTCCTCTCCTCCTTATGGGTATCTGTGGAGCGGACGGTACTGGGTACTGGACTTGCGTTAATCGTCAACACGATTGCAGCCTATGCGCTTTCCAAAGAGACGCGGGTGTTCCGCGCACGTAACATCTATCTGTGGTATTTTGTCATCACGATGCTGTTCAGCGGTGGCCTCATTCCAGGGTACATCCTGATTCTGAAGCTGGGACTGATGAACACATTGCTGGCCTTGATCCTGCCAGGATTGGTTGCGGTGTTTAACATTATCTTGCTGCTGAATTTCTTCCGTACCGTTCCGAAGGATCTGGAAGAAGCTGCATTTATCGATGGCGCAGGGCACTTTAAGACGTTTATCAAAATCTATCTGCCGGTCTCCGTACCTGTTATTGCAACGGTTTCACTCTTCATGATGGTTGGGCATTGGAACGCATACTTTGACGGAATCATCTACATCCGTGATGCGGAAAAACTGCCTCTCGCGACATTCATGCAGACGATCATCGTGCAGGCCGATATGTCGAAGCTTGATCCAGAAGCGGTGAAGAACCTGTCCCAACGGACCATTCGGGCTTCGCAGATCTTTATCAGCGCGCTGCCGATCCTGCTTGTGTATCCGTTCCTGCAACGTTATTTTGTAACGGGGATTGTGGTTGGAGCTGTTAAGGAGTAGTTGAATGTAGGGAATGAATAGGATTGTAAAATGGAGTCACTAAACTGGGGAAGGCCAGGGAAGTGGCTTCTTTTTGGTGTATGGATAAAGAACGTTGCATATATGTAGTGTATTACCTTTATTTGAATAAAATGGTACGATGATAGCTGATTGAAAGTTATTTTTATTATTCATATAAGAGGGTGTGTACGAAGTGAAAAAAATGATAATCGTTACTCTTGCTTTGTCGTTAGTAAGCGCTTCTCTTGCTTTTGCAGCGACAAGCGCACCACAGAAGATAAGTATATTTTTGAATGGAAAAGAACTAAAGACCAGGGCAGGGACAGAAGTCAAAATAATTGACAATCATGCTTATATCCCGGCCAGTGTTCTTCGTGATGCAAGATTTGCGGTAGAGTATAAGAATTCCAAGCTTAATCTAGTGAATAGTTATTCTCATTACACTAAAAATTTAATAGAGATGCATCTTTCCAATCATGAATTTACAAGCAAATTCAACAAGATCGAGCAAGAAGTGGTTGATGTTCTTAGTAAAGTGATATTAGAAGAGCAAGTTGACATCTCCAGATTACAACAGTTAATAAAGGAAGCCGAATTTAAGGGCTGGATCCGTCCAGAGGTGTTTACTCCAGTACAAGACTATAATTCCTTTGATTTTTCTGATGCGGGTTATAGTGTGGAATCATATAAAAAAGCGAGTACTGAGTTAATAGCCTATGTTAATACCGGGGACAAGGAAAGATTAAAGTCTTTCCACGAAGAGAGAAAAAAGGCGCTTGAGTATTACGATTCTTACACATATATGTATGATCGTATTTTTAAATTGAGCTATATTAGTGCAACAAAATAGGAAGAAAATAGTAATGATGATAAGTGCGGGAGGGAATTCAAAATGGAATTTAGAAGAATAACTTGGGATAATTTTATCGAATGTATTGAACTTAAAGTCACTCCAGACCAACAAAGGTTCATATCCTCGAACCAACATGCACTTGCTGAAGCGTACGTCGCCTCAGATGAGGGGCAGATTATTATTACTTTTGCAGTCTATAAGGAAGACAATATGGTAGGTTTTATTTCGATGTACTATGATGACGGGGATGGCAATTTTGATTATAGCAGTTATGGCATCTTCAAGATGATGATTGACCAGCGATACCAAGGTAAGGGATATGGTAAAGAAATGGTAGTAAAAGCAATCGAGTATGCGAGAACTTTCCCACGTGGAAAAGCCAAAGTTGTAGAACTCACCTACAAACCTGAAAATGTCGTTGCGAAGAAGATCTATGACTCTCTTGGTTTTATTCAAACCGGTGAAATATTGGCATGTGGCGAAGTACAGGCGGTATTAACTTTGTAATTGTCCGTTACAGCTCCAATTCTGCTCTTTCTTCATGAAATTTACACCTTGATTTGGGCTATTCAAATCACCTATTTCCGAATCGGGCGAATTCCAAATTGAGAGAGGATGAATACGATGATGGATCAAAACTTGAAACAAGCAATAGTCAGGGGAGAAACTTCGCTAGGCATTGAATTTGGATCCACACGAATCAAAGCTGTACTCATGGATCACCATTTTAATACCATCTGTTCAAGCAGTTATGAGTGGGAAAATCAATTGATTGGCGGTTACTGGACTTACCATATCGATGAAATGATTCATGGGTTGCAACAAACTTATCATCATTTAAAGCAAGAGATTGAAAAAAATTATGGTGTAACGATACAAAAAATTGGCTCAATCGGATGTTCTGCTATGATGCAGGGCTACATTGCACTTGATCAAAATGGGGAGTTATTGGTTCCGTTTCGTACATGGCGTAATGCCACAACGGGGAAGGCTGCATCAGAGCTAACCGAGAAATTCCAGTTTAAAATTCCAGAGCGCTGGAGCATTGCACATTTGTATCAAGCGATTTTGAACGGAGAAGAGCATGTTACGAACATCAATTATATTACGACGTTATCGGGTTACATACATCGGCTGTTAACTGGCAGTAAAGCTATTGGTATAGGGGATGCCTCAGGTATGTTCCCAATTGATGAATCCACACTGGAATACCATGAAGATATGTTGAAGAAGTTTGACGATATAATTGCCGACAAAGGCTACACGTGGAATCTTAAAGATATTTTACCTAAAGTGTACACTGCAGGTGAACATGCCGGATATCTTAGTGAAGCTGGTGCCCGACTGTTAGATCCATCAGGTAACTTGGAATCCAATATTCCACTTTGCCCTCCGGAAGGCGATGCTGGAACAGGCATGGTTGCTACGAATAGTGTCCAAAAACGTACGGGTAACATTTCCGTCGGTACATCGATTTTTGCCATGATTGTATTAGATAAAAAGCTATCTACGGTATACCCTGAGATTGACATCGTGACTACACCTGATGGCAATCCTGTGGCTATGGTTCTTGCGAATAACTGCTCCAGCGATATTAATGCCTGGGTCGACTTGTTCCGTGAGTTTTATGAGGCGATGGGACAGAAACCCGATATGAACCAGTTATTCAGTGTGTTGTTCAATGAAGCACTGAAAGCTGACGCTGATGGCGGTGGCTTACTGAGCTATGGCTACTATTCAGGCGAGAATATTACAGGAATTGCAAAAGGTCGTCCGTTGTTCGTACGTTCTCCAGAGAGCCGTTTCAATCTGGCAAACTTTATGAGAGTCCATCTGTTTGCTGCATTTGCTGCACTAAGGCTCGGGCTGGATATTCTCACACAGAAGGAGCACGTAACGATTGAGCACATTTGGGCGCATGGGGGATTGTTCAAAACCCCACTAGTCGCTCAAAAAATATGCGCATCCGCACTGAATATTCCCGTGTCGGTCATGTCTACCGCTGGTGAAGGTGGCGCATGGGGAATGGCTATTTTGGCTTCCTACATGGTTAATAAGCAACAGCACGATAGTTTGGCGGATTACCTTACCACTAAGGTGTTTATTGATGCAGAAGGACAAGAGGTTTCTCCAAATAGCGCGGATGTGAATGGATTTGCCTTGTTCATGGAGCGTTACACGGAAGGACTGGCCATTGAGCAGTCAGCGGTAGATCATTTCGTGGAAAATGGGAAAAAAGCCTGAGATGTAATCATATTTCTTGAACAGAGGAAATTGGAACGAAGCCCGTTGCCTACACTATGATGCCCTGTTATAATTTCGATATATCTATCGTATTGGGGGTTATGACGTGGCAATATGGATAATGCCGGATTGCTCGTTCGCTAGAAAGCCTTACGCAAAGCCTGAATAGGGGCGGACTTTGTGTAGGGCGCGACAAAAATGAGATTGTTGCCCTGAAATCAATATCAACATAATGTTACATCCCGCAGGCTTTGCACCTTATTTGTTCTTCCAATAAAAATAAGGGGCTGAACGCCATGCAAACACCATTTATTCAGAATCATCAATTTAATTATATTCAAAAACAAGCTGATTTCCTGCTCAAAACGCTACGCTCGGTTGTGGATCCCAAAGTATTAGAAACCGTCCGTTATACGGTCGGCACAAATGCGGTGAGCATCTTCGATGAACTCACTTCGGAGCAGAAGCAACTGCTGGAGCAGTTATCCACGTATGAGACGGCACATGAACTTCAGACGCATCTAAACCAGCTCGAATCATATCTGATTCCATATCCGCAAGTATCGGCAAAGCAGATTCAGAAGCTTTTTCCAAAGGCCAAGAAGCTCAAAGTGCCCGATCTCGAATCCATCGATTACGCACACACAACCTATCTGAGATGGACTGACATTGCGACGAGCCGTTTGTTCATCGTGTACCCGTACGAAGGCAGATTCCTCGGTATTGAGGGACGGATTACACCTACGAACAAAAAGGGGTACTGCATGTTCTGTCATCGTCATCAGGAGCTTGGATTCTTCAATGTGAAGACCAAGGCTCATTCGCCGGATAACTTTTCTTCCATTGCCCAGTACGTATGCATGGATAACACAGTTTGCAACCATAGTATTACCGATATCTCTATGTTGGAGAAGTTTCTTCTCTCGACAGTAAAATAATGCAAGACACACAGGCAGGGTCGCTCTTCGGAGCGACCTTTTTGCCGTGTTCAAGCGTAGTGATTCGCCATTGAACGTACCACTAAACTTCAGAATTCATATTCGGGTCATACATTTTTCTCATACGATCATGGAGTCGGAGTATCGTTGGCATAGTTCAGTCCCAAGTGATGTGCATGGTTCAGTAGTGCCTCATAATGCTCAGGCTTAGATTCCAACGTTTCATATATAAACTCAACCCTCGATTGGGACACGCCGCAATAATCGGCAATCCCCACATTGAGCAGGTTGGCGATCGATTGACCATAGTTGCGCTTATGCATCTGTTCTTCCGTCACACCCGAAAGAGCAATCCATAATATCTGCTGATGAGAGAGCTTGTTCGCGCCGTAGGCAAATCCGTTGTTCATGACACGATCCACATAACCTTTCAACATGGCTGGCAGATGCCACCACCAGAGAGGAAACACAAAAGCCACAGCATCGTGTTTCATCAACCGCTTCATCTCCGTTTCAACCTCAGGCGAGAACACCTGATTTTCTTGGGTATAGTCTGGTTCATCCATCTCTCGGAGAATCGGGTCGAATCCAATCCCATGCAAATCCAATATCTCATAACCGTGACCGGCATCGGTAAGACCCTGTGCAAAACGTTGAGCTACCTGAAAGGTCAAGGAGTCTTTTCTTGGGTGGGATACTACAACGAGTACGTTCATCTTATCTTTCACTACCTTTCTGGATTGCAGTCTTGTAGCCATAAATCAGTGGCTGATGCTATTATAAACAGGTATGAAAACATCTGGAAGTACGCACTTTGATGTTCTATAGGAAGAATGAAGTGCCATAGGAACATTAAAGTACCCTAAATGGATGGCTCGAAATGGGCTTGAATAATAGAAAGAAGAGTAGCAAAAAGTTTATATTTTCACTTGGGATACAGCCTATTTATGGAGGGGTTCAAAAATGACAGAACATAGAGAAACGAGTGCTCCAAAAAAATATAAAGTAGGCGTGGAAGCGGCCTTGGAAGTAATGGGTGGGAAGTGGAAGCCGTTGATTATTTATCATTTGATGACCGGACGGAAACGCACGTCGGAGCTTCGGCGGTTAATACCGGACATTACGCAGAAGATGCTGACAACGCAGCTCAGAGGACTTGAAAAGGATGAGATCGTACAGCGCAAGGTATATTCGGAGGTGCCTCCCAAAGTGGAATATGAGTTGACGGACTACGGCTGGGGACTCAAGCCCGCGCTGGACCATTTATGTTATTGGGGAGAAGAGCATCTGGACAAAATCCACGGGGATAGGTTTAAAGTATTGGAGGATTTCGATTCTCAGGAAAGTTGAAGAGAGGGGCTATACCGCTCCCATATTCGTAGGGTACGTGGATGAAAGCCAGCCTGTCCGGTTAAATCATGAACATACCGAGTACCAATGGATGACGTTTGACGAAGCCAAAGAAAACGCGGCATTGCCCGGAATTGATGACATTTTGGATTTTGTTGAAAAGCATTTTGCCAGAAAAGCCCCTTCCGAGTGGCTTAGGATTGATGGAGAGAATGATTAGGAGGTGGAACTCATCACATACAAGACGATCTATCCAAGAGCATGGTTGAGCCTACTATGTATGTTGGTCATTGAAGCTATACTTTTCAGGGATGGTATTTACGATAAAAATGGTATTCCGAAGTACTCCCTGATCGTTATATTGACCTTTATTCTGGGTTATATCATTTTTCTGATCTGGCGTTTGTTTTTCACTAAACCCAGTATTACGCTAGAAAGTAATCATGTGATTTCTATGAAACATCAGAGATATGATGCATCTCAGATTGAGTGTATTTATATGAATTACAGACGGATTGGCATCAAACTCTATGGTAAACGGTTAGTACGGATGGATCTAAGTTTTTATTTTCGACGAGGTCAGGAATCCGCAGGCGTAGAAGCTGTGCATGAATGGGCGGCGCGAAACGACAAAGAGATCAAACACAAATTTTTTCAAACCTTGGCGTAGAACAGTGCGTTTGTGAATATAAGGAATCGTTGAGGCTGAGGATTTTGGAGGAGTAGAGATGCAAACAATAGAGCAATTTCTAACGAGATCGATCTGAAGTGGTCGAGGTGCTAGGCTTTACGAGATCTGTTATCGCTAATACGATTATTGAAGTAGATTCTAAAAATCAGTAGGAGAGATGCATATGAGATATCTAACAAAAGAATGGTATGAGCTTTGTCAGCAGACACATCTTCATTTTGGTTTAAGAGTACATAACGGAGCTTACGAGTTCGATGAAAATCTATTTTTAAGGCTGTATAAAAGAAAGGAAAAAGCGGATGTGAAGCAGGAGCGAGAGTTATATAACTTGGACCCACGTTACATGTTGGAGCATGATGGACAGGTGCTCACTCGCCTAGACAAAGCTTTCGGTGAGGAAGAAGTGACAGAAGAGGATCAGATCGTATTTCACATGCCTCCGGAAGAACGAGCGCATATCGAGAAACTCATTGCAGAATATGATGTGCGCCCTCCTTTTGATGAGAAGAAATGTAAGGAAGAGTACAAAGAATCGATGGAGTGGAATTTTCAATACAAGGCGGAGAATTTGCCACAGGAAATCGTTGAACAAATTGCGGATATCCGTGTATTTACATTGGGTTATTGCACGAGAGAAGTTATGCTCAAGCTGAATAAACAGAGTGCAGAGAATAGAAGAGAAGTGGAACGCATATCGAAAGAATTTAGAGAAGTGATGATGGCACAGGACATTTCCGATGAAATACATGGGCGGATTCAATACCATGATTGTACAGTGACAGAACTGCTGACGGGTGATGAGGTGGTCATTCGTTTTGACACCCGTGGGGGCTTCACCAACATAAATAAACTTACGCTGGTTGCACCCGAAATCATCAAGCAAGACGGTGGGATTGTAGGCAGTTACTGGCTGTATCAAGAGCTGTATCGAATCGATAACGGATATGAGCTTCATGTTCTATTTGATGGAGAGCATATGCCCGAACTGATTGTTCGCTGTGCTGATATTCTTGCCGAAGAGGAGTAAGATACAGTAATGCTAAGCAAGAGTCGTCAATTTGGTGAAATAAGTGTACACCACGAATTCTACCGAAAAGTGACGACTCTGATGAGAAAGGTAAATATACAATCCGGTGTATCTTGCAATCGTTTTGAAGCATGTAGAACACGTATCATCGTTTTACGAGTATATTAATCCCGTCATCCAATTGTCCTGATAGTGATAGAACATCATAATAGATCCATTTTTCCGAATCAATGGTTTGCACTTTACCTTGACGGACAGCGGACAACTGCCTCCATACAGGGTTCTGCTGCAGTTGCGTATAGGTTAGGGCAGCTTCGGCCCCATAGACAATGACAAATAACCGGTCTGCTTCATATTGCCAGAGCTGTTCGACTTCTACTTTTCTACCATACTGGTTAGGGTGCTCTACAAGCAAATGTTGAACAAGTGGCGGTGGTTGCAAGCCGAAGGAACGGTACATAATCTCGCCCGCATTCCGGTCTCCCAGCACATATATTTCTGACCCTTCAATCAGGAGCAGGCCAACGGTCTCATCCTTACTTACATAATTTTTGATTTGCTGGTGTGCCATTTCACGCTTCAATTCGTAATCGTCAATCCAGCTCTTTGCTTGTTTCTCCATCCCAAACACATCACCAATAGCTTGTAAATGTTCCGTGGCATGGAGATCCATCCAAGGGATTGTCACCATGGGAGCGATATGCTCCAGTTGTTGTTGTGTTTCATAGTCTAGCGTGTCACAACTGATAATAAGATCCGGTTTCAGAGCTTTCATTCTGTCATAATAAAAGATCGATTTGTCTCCAATGTTCGTAATGTTCTCTCCTAAACGTCCAGCATAATAACCCAAATGATAGGCAGGTGCGCCAATCGGTTTGATGTCAAGTGCCAGTAGCGCACATACATAACTCATCGACATGATTTTGTACTGTTTCGTGTTCACATATACTCGCGGCGGGACGCCTGTGATTTGTTTAAAGCGACGGTTAAAATAATAACTGTCCCGATAGCCGACCTGTTCTGCAATTTCAGCAAGCGGTTGTCTGGAAACGATCAGCAGTTCCTTTGCCCTGCGTATACGAAGCGTTGATATATATTCATGAGGCGTTACGCCAGTGATTTGTTTGAACAAATGAATAAATTGCTTGACACCAATCCCGGCCTGTTCAGCCAATTCTTTTGTGCTAATCTCTTCATTAAAATGGTCTTTCAAAAATAAAACGCTCTGTTCCACCGCTTGCAAAGATGTTACGGTTTCAGATTTAATTATATTTTGCTTAAGTAATGTATGCATCCATTTCTGGAAACGGAAATGGTAGCTCAGCTGTGCTTCTTCGCTCTCAGGATGCTTCAGGGCAATTAGCTTACGCAGCACTGCAAGTGTACGAACAAAAGGATCGATGGTAATTTTGCTATTCGCGAAAGGATGCCGCATATCTTTGTCAGGCAGAGCAGAAATGATGTCAAAGGTAACACCAAAATAAAGCATGTCTTTCTTTTCTACAGTTGAACTGACGATAAGCTTAGCGCCAGGAGAGACTGCATAACAATCACCAGTGACAGCATGGTAACAATTGTCGTCTATATATATGCTGCCTGAACCTTCAGATACAACAATCAGCCTGTAACTCAGACTAACGTCGGGAAGTAGCTGATGCGTAGTGTTAATTGTTACGGATTCAATATCAACAAACCTAAAAAAATAGGAATGAAAGGCAGTAGGAGGGTGGGGGGAGTTGCTATGCGCAGTACGATTGTTCATGAAGTCACAGATTCCTCCTGCATACAATGAGAATTATTATCATTATATTAAATGACAAAGAAGAAGCTAGTCAACCATCAGGTGAGCTAGCTTCTTCTTTGTCATTGGTTATTAGTCAGGAATGATCGCCTTCATGACATCTTGCATTTTCTTCTCATAAGCGAGTGGACCATTTGTGATCCATACATCACCACGGACTTCATAGACATGACCTTGTTTAACCGCGGGGATTGTCTTCCATAACTTGCTTTCTTTAAGCTCCGTAGCCTGTTCTTCTCGTCCTTCATCTACAGCGAGGAAAATATAGTCTGCATCCATCTGTGGAATAGTTTCCATCGAGATGGCTTGGATATCCATATCCTCTCCCCATGCCAACTTGCGTACAATCGGGGCAGGCTCTAATTCAAAGTCGCCATATAATGCTGTGCCTACTTGACCTCCGGGACCTCCATATAATCGCATTTCTTTACTGGCATGAATGCGAATCATAGCTGCTGTTTTGCCTTTAGCGGCGACCTGTAATTGCTCCTTGGCAAGCTTCGTTTCTGCTTCACGCTTCTTGATTACGTCTTGTGCTTGTTCTGTCTTTCCGAGTAGATCAGCTACAGTAAGCAAGTTCTTTTTCCAGTTCTGCGGGTATTGAATTTCACTACCTGTAAATACATAGGTGGGAGCAATTTTAGACAATTTCTCATACGTACCGCCATCTGCCCAACCTTGGAAGCCCAGAATAATGAGATCTGGTTGCGCCGCCATGATTGCTTCAAAGTTAAATGCAGCTGTGTCGAGCTTCGGTACATCTTTTAAATAATCCTCAAGATAGGTCTGGTAATAGGTTCCGCTTGAGTATTGCATGATTGGTTTAACACCAAGAGCACTCATCTCGTCTTCGACGAATAATCCAAGAACGCGCTGAGGCTCAGCAGGTACTTCGATTTTCCCAAGGATATGCTCCACAGTACGCGGCCCCCTAGGTGTATCTTCAGATGATGCCGGTGTTTGTTCTGTCTGTACCGCCCCAGCCTCTTCCTTCACAGTTCCCCCGCCGCATGCAGTAAGTACGAAGATAAGCACAAAGATCATGCTAATTATAGAAAAGCCTTTTCTAGTAAATGTCATTCATCTGCCACTCCTTCTACTGATATCTATTCTCATTTAGGTGCTTTGCTTATCTTAAGTAGCAGGACGGATTAATTCAATGGACTTTTGAGTAAAAATGATCATTTTTCGAAATATATCTTAAATGTACATTTAACAAGAGACGGTTCGTTAATGAATTAAAAATGCATATTTCCTTTAGTTTAAACTCAATAAAATGGTACTATTAACCAATGATCGTTGTGCTGACATTCTCATAGTGGAAGACTGAGAGAGCTCAAGAGGCAAAATAGGAGGGAATGTAGTGAAGATTAGCACCTTAGAAACCAAATTAGCTTCAAGATACAATGAGTTCGATCCTGAACAGGATGGGAATAAAAATACGAAGTTCTCAGACATCATTATTGATGGTACATCGCTCTATCAAAGATTGAAAAAACATGAATTGGTACCTTGTCTCGGATGGGGAAGCGATGAATATCAAAGGCTTCTTATTGATTATTTTTTACTTAAGAAATCACATGAATCCATGTATTATAGATATCCCATTTTAGTGTGTCCTTGGTGTGGGGATGAAGAGTGTGGATTTATTTCTGTAAAGATTGATAGGGAAGATGATGTTGTGATCTGGAGAGATTTCATATTGAACGACAAGAAACTACAGGTAGGCCCGTTTTATTTTGGTTGGGAAAATTATAAACAGGCCATCGAAAATACTTTTGGTACGGCAGGAATTCAGTAAGGAAAAAAAGGGGGATGGAGAAAATAGAGATGGAATGGACCACCAGTACGTTTGGTTATTTATCTACTCCCGTATTTGTCGTGGGCTTTGCATGTTACTTCTTTCCTGATTTTCTATACAAAATATTTGTCCTGATGAGATATCGAGAAATTAAACCGAATTACGAGTTTGAAGATAACCCACCTAATAGTGATATCCCTAAACATATCGAAATAATATTAAAAGTACTAGGCACCATAATGGTTATATTAGGGATGATATGGTTTTGGTTTTCAGAAGAGTTTTATAACATATTATTTTGACAGCAAGGAGTTGAACACCATTTTGGAGTTTTATGGAGCTTTAGTAGTATCACTTATATGTTTAATTGTCGTTCTTATCTTTGCAGCAATTGTACGTTATGCGATAGATTCATCCAAAACATCGAAAAAACTGGATGTATTAATCAAAGAAGTACACTATCTGAAAACTGAAATTAAAAAGCAACAACACCATAAGCAGCAAGATGGTAGCAAGCATATTATCGATGAGAAAGTATAGATGAACGACACGACTTGAAATTTTTCTAAGAAGGGAACAGACCATGATGAAACCACATGTGAACGTACAAGCTGTTTTTATAGACAGAGATGGAACAATTGGTGGTACAGGTCATTTTATTCATCCGAGAGATTTCAGGTTATACCCCAATGCTCAAGAAGCAATTATGCATTTAAAACGAGAAGGAATTATGGTACTGGCTTTTACGAATCAATATCGAATCTCACGTGGAGAAGCGAGTGTTGAGGATTTTGAAGAGCAATTTCGCGAGTACGGATTCGATCACTCCTATATATGTCCGCATGAGCAAGAATGCAGTTGCAGAAAGCCTAAACCCGGAATGTTATTACAGGCATCAGAGGAACTCGGTCTGGATTTATCCAAATGTATCGTTATTGGAGATGTAGGAGATACAGACATGCTTGCTGCCCATGCCGTAGGAGCGACCAAGATCATGGTGAGAACAGGATGGGGGGAATCTTCATTAACTAAATTCAGAGACAAATGGACGGAGACCGAACCTGATTATATCGCAGAGGATATTTGGGATGCCGTACAATGGATCATTCATGGAAGAGAATTCAGATCCTAGTTATTATGAGGAGAACCATATGTTAATTAATCCAACGATTAATGAGATCAATGACTTATTCAAGATGCATTCTATCAACGAAGAAATATCTGGAATTCAAAGTTTGTCAGGTACCACAGCTGGACGTATTTATCGGTTGAGTACGAGTCTGAATAAACACTATATTTTGAAATCAGATGAACCCGAACAGATTCACATCGCCCAGCAGTTTTTGGATACGAATAAGAATTCTTCGTTACTGCCTGAAGTTTTGTTGACTGATCCAGATAACACTTATTTCATTTATACGTATATGGAAGGTACGACCCATTTCAACCGGGGCCAGAAAAGAGACTGGTTAACTCGTCTGGTGAAAGAGTTATTCAATACATATGTGAGTTCTTCAGATACGAAATCATGGGGCAGAATAGAGTTCCCACAGAGGACCTGGAAAGAATTTAATCAGATTAGTATTCAAGAAGCAAAGATGAATATCGGAAGTGTTTTAACAACAGATGATTATAATCTGGTTCAATTCAAAGTGGATCACCTGTTTCATGAGGAAGAAGAGAAGTTTCTTTTGCATGGAGATACGGGGGTTCATAATTTTGTATATGATCAAAATGAACTCATCGGCGTTATTGACCCATCTCCAATGGTTGGACCTATCGTCTATGATTTCTTGTATGCTTTTAGCTCCTCGCCAGATGATATCAACACCGAAACATTATTTGCTACGTTCGAACTTTTAGAGCAAGTAGATATGGATAAATCCAGATTGATAGAGGAAGCTCTGGTCCATCTATATTGCCGAATTGGGCTGAGTAACAAGCATCATCCGGATGATCTGCCTGAATACTTGAAGGCATGGCAGGAATGGAAGCGATTATGTCATGAATTTTGAACTAACAAACTTTTACAGCTATCGCAAATGCCTTAGTTCAGACTATACAAGAAAGGAGAGATATCACAAGTTGGATAACAAAAGTAGTTTGAATCGTCCGAATGCTTGGACGACCTCCAATGTAATTCATGGCGACTTACTTGCCAGTAAAGAACTAATCTATGACAAGTGTGGCTTTGTATGCTCACAACCATATGAAGAAGCACAAAATGCTGAATATGGTGCATATGTGTTCACCATAAATGCTCTCTCCATTCGATTTCGCGTCGCCAAAACCACGCCAACCAAGATCGGACAATTTGTTACCCTGTGGCAGCGTAGTGAGGATGGATCGACACAGCCATATGATGGATCAGATCCAGCAGATGTGTATGTCATTAGTACGCGCGCAGGCATCCACTTTGGTCAATTTGTATTTCCGAAGAATGTATTGTTACAGCGAGATATCATATCGGATCAAGGCAAAGGTGGCAAGCGAGCCATACGTGTATATCCGCCTTGGGACAATCCAACAAGTAAGCAGGCTCTCAAAACGCAGCAGTGGCAGCTTGAATACTTCCTGGAAGTACCTGTTACTGAACCATTGAACTGTGATCAAGCCAGAGTACTTATGATAAACCATTATAATCACCTATGATTTAGGAGTGTGGTCCTGATCGTATTAACGTCAGCAATCGTATTCACCTTCCTGATCCTAATCGTTATTCTCTTTCAAGTTGCTTTAGCGGTAGGTGTGCCGTGGGGCGAGTATGCCATGGGTGGAAAGTTTCCCGGGAAATACCCTATCTCCAATAATCATTGCCATTACATAACAATGAGCAACAAAGAAATATACAAAAACAGAGCTCTGGCATGTATGCCAAAGGGCTCTATTAATCACTGCCGTTCCTCATTTATAATAATGATAGTTTAACCCTACATAGAGAAGATCACGGAGAGGAGCGGTTTTTATTATGCCGACCTACTACTATCTTGCAGCAGTTTTATTAGTTGTAACAGCCTATTTGGTTCGACGTAAGCTCAAGATTTTCCGTCCAGCAGCAGGAAGACGCAGAAAACAGATGAAAGTTACGTACAGACGAAAAAAAGCACCATTGAATCTTGGACTTCGAGAAGAAGTCTCCTATCAGCAAACCATTCTTCAATTGGAGAAGAGTTACAATAAGCATTTTGCCAACAAACTCAAGATCCGAATTCAACAGGAATATCCTCACATGAAAACGCTGGAGTATCGGTGGAAATTGATAGAACTTAAGCGATATTTCATTATGGCTTCATTACTTAAGCAGGTGCCCATGTTCAGTGATGAAGTTGATGATTTGTGGCATGAGATGCTGATGTTTACGAAATCTTACGCTGATTTTTGTGCAGAATTAATGGGTTCCACGGTACACCATGAGCCGGCAATCACCCGCCGCGAAACGCCAGGAGCACGTGCATGGTTTGACTGGGTGTACTGTCAATTATTTGAGTTCACCCCCTACAGTGCTGCAATCTGGGGTGATTTTTTCACTTACCCATTATCCAGTGATGTACAGAAGCTGATCGCACAGGGAGATCAATTCGAACTGGTAAATGAACTGTTTCATGCCAGACGCATGCAGGAGGATCCTGAAGCTGCTCAGGTGATTATCTACTTGATTGATCAACTACGTAGATCGGCAACTCTAAGTGAAGAAGAGCTATCTCCAGCATCTTCCGGAAGTAGTGATTTAGCTCTCGTCATGGCTAGCGCCATGGTGTATTACTCCATGCATAACGAGGCGACATATGGGTTACACATGGGGCGGCTGGAACAGGAAATTCTTCCACAGGAAAAGGCAGCCTATGGTTCCTCGTCAAGCAGTGGTTGCACGAGCAGTTCCAGCTGTTATGCGGACCAATGTACAGACAATAGTAGTTCCTCGGGAGGATCTGGATCATCCTCGGGATCATCTTCTGACTCTTCTTGCAGCTCATCCAGCTGTTCATCTTGTGGTGGTGGCGGAGATTAATGAAGTTGAGTATCTGGGCTACAGTGAATCTGCAATCTTGAATGAAACAGTCACTAGACAAATGGAGATTGCCGGAAGGGAAGAGCACATGCGAAGCAACAAATTCACACCGTATTTAAGTTTTATGGGTTTTGGACTAGTTATTCTGACCTTAAGCGTGAATGTAAGCTTTAAGCTAGGAATTGAGAAAGGTTTAGATGAAGGTTCCCTTATGCTGTTGTCAGTTGCTAATGCAGTGTTACTGGTATATCCATTGGCATGGGGAGTATTTGCTATACTTGAGTTCTACATGTTCTGGAAAGAAAAACAAAATATGAAGTCCAAGCTGGAACGCGGAAAAATAAACAAAGAAGACTACTTGGATCAGATCAAGAAAGTTAAGACCAGTTTGGGAATCAACATTAGTTATATTGTTATCCTGCTGTTTCAGCTTGGATACGTCATTATAAACTGGGACGAGGTTAATGTTTAGACTTCTGACCGACCTTTCCTGATTTTGAATAGAACATACATAACATTTAGGAGGAATATTCATTGAAAGCATTATCAATCGTTAGCCTTATTGGGTTCTTACTCAATTTTTTATTAATAGCAGTTTTTTTAGATGGTTCGCAAGAAGGTGCGGAGGTAGCGGCAGTTTTGGGACTTCTGGGTGGACTGTATGGTGTGCTTTTCTCAATTCTAGCCTTGATCATATCAAGCAAGAGAAAAAAGACCCCTGTGAATGTTCATGAACAACTGCTTCAGCTAGGTGACTTAAAAGAGAAAAATATCATATCGGAATATGAATTCGATCAAAAAAAAGAGAAGTTACTCTCCAGATACAAGTAGTCCAGAGCCCGCTACGGTTAGGTAAAGGCTATTCTATTTTCTACTCATACCAAAAAGCTGAACTTAGGAAAATAAAAATAGGGCGTTCACTTCACCGGAGAATCTGCCCTGTTTTCATTTAGAAGCAACTAATATTTGTTACCCTTCTCAATGGTGATGATGCGCATGGGCATCTGGTGCGTCGCCTTTGACAGTACATAGTACCGAGGTGTCATGCAGATGTTTTTCGGACTCCACTTGGAGCGTCACATGTTTGATTTCTTTATGCTCCAGCATGTGTTCAATCTTCTGAACCAGGATCTCGGATGCATAAACATCCATTTTTCCATCCACTACGATATGTGCGGTCAGCGCATTCAGGTTACTGGTAATGGACCAGACATGCACATCGTGTACACCTTTGACACCTTCGACTTGTTTGATGGTCTGCACCAGTTCATTCACATCGACATTGGCTGGAGTGCCTTCCATTAAAATATGCAGGGATGATTTGGTGACATAGAACCCACTACGCAATACCAGTGCCGCGACAATTACACTCGCAAGTGGATCGGCCCAACCCCAGCCAAAGAACATCATGAGCAGGGCTGCCGCAATGGCCCCAAC
This sequence comes from Paenibacillus sp. FSL H3-0457, assembly GCF_037981725.1. Lineage (NCBI taxonomy): Bacteria > Bacillati > Bacillota > Bacilli > Caryophanales > Paenibacillaceae > Paenibacillus > Paenibacillus sp. FSL H3-0457. The sequence goes on from NZ_CP150283.1 coordinate 1,851,599, forward strand.
CGATCCCAGCATGTCGCTGATGACATGGAGATAAGCCCCGCGCATATTCAGGTTATTCTCTGTATCGCTACCACGCATCATGATCCAGGCCACTAGAATATTGATGAGCAATCCAATGACGCTGATGATTAACATGCCTACGGTTGCGACTTCTGGAGGGTTGATAAAACGCCCAATCGCTTCGTAGAAAATGTAGAGTGCAATGGCGATTAACGTAATTCCGTTTAACGTAGCGGCCAAAATTTCAAATCTTCTGTAGCCGTAGGTTTTGCCGGTATTTACTGCTTTTTCACCAAAGGTGAACGCCAGTAAAGCGATCCCGAGCGCAATGGAATCGGACAACATATGACCTGCATCCGAGATGAGCGCGAGACTGTTGGTGATGAATCCACCAATGGCTTCAACGATCATATAGATGGTAATAATAATGAAGGAAAACAACAGGACTTTCTTGTTATTGGTAGTATGAGCGTGGTTGTGTCCATGATCGTGCCCATGGTTCTGATCGTGATGATGTCCGGACATATAAATCCTCTCCTTTGGAGCCTTGCTCCGTTATGTAATATGGTTTCTAGTGTGGATATAATTGATCCTTAGCGATGGTTAACCACTAATAAATGAATATATGAGCGTTTGTTCATATGTTATGGTTTTATTATAGTTGCGCCTCATAGTAGTGTCAACCAGATTTAAGGAAATATAAACATGACCGGTGTGTCTCAGCGCGTATGTACTAGCTAATGCGTTTGTTTTTATGCTACCATCTGTGCAGAATCAAAGTGAGATGTACTTGTTACATAGAAGGGCGGACAACGATATGAAACATCTGCTGCTGGCAGACGATGATGCCAATATTCGAGCACTCCTACGGCATGTCATGACCAAGGAAGGGTATCGGGTACATGAAGCGCAGGATGGATTGGAAGCGGTCAAACTGATGCAAGAAACGCCGATCGATCTGGCGATCCTTGATGTCATGATGCCAGGCATGGACGGACTGGAGTTATGTGATTACATTCGGCAGCATTACGACATTCCAATCATGTTGCTGACGGCACGAGATCAGCTATCTGACAAGAGAGACGGTTATCTGAAAGGAACGGATGAATATGTGACCAAGCCGTTTGAACCGGAAGAACTGGTCTACCGGGTAAAGGCGTTATTTCGTCGGTACCATCGCACATCCAGCGATATTATCCGCATGAACCGAATCGTCATTGACCGTAACAATGTGGAGGTTACCGACGGGCAATCCATTCTCTTTTTGCCAATGAAGGAATTTGAATTACTCTCACAGCTTGCCCAGTTTCCAGGCCGTTTGTTCTCGCGGGATGAGCTCATTCGGCTCGTTTGGGGAGCAGATTACGAAGGAGATGATCGTACCGTTGATGTACATATCAAGCGGCTTCGTGATCGATTTACCGATTATACGGACGATTTCATCATCCAGACTGTGCGGGGTATTGGTTACAAGATGGAGGTGAAAGCACCTTGAGGACCTTGTACGTCCGGGTATTCCTCATTACAATTGCGGTGATTATGGTCAGCGGCATGCTCGGTTTTCTTTTGTCCAACATCTACTATCATACAAAGCTCAAGGATTTCAATGATGAGAAGCTGGTGGGCATCGCGACGCATATGAAGCAATTTGTGGAACAGCAACCCGGCACGATGGAGCAGTATTTGAACAATGCCGCCGCACTTGGGTACGAAATCTATGTGACGGATGAAAAAGGCAACGACCAATTCTACGGCCGCGAATTTCGAGAGAAAGATCTGGACAAGCAAGTTGTAGAACTGGTGTTGAATGGTGAGGTATACCATGGCGTCGCCCAGTTTCCAAGCAAACCGTTCATTACCGGATTCTTCGATAATCAATTAAGCAATACCGTGGGTGTTCATCTACAGCTGGACAATGCAAATTACGCTCTCTTTATGCGTCCGGATGTAATTCTGCAATTCGGTGAGCTGCGGATCTTTTTTGCGCTGATTGGAGCATTGACGATAGGTATTAGTATCCTGATCTTTCTGATCAGTACCCGCTATCTGGTCAATCCGATTGAACGTCTGTCCGAGGCAACCAAACGTATTGCGCAAGGAAAATATAATCTGAAATTGCCTACCGCAAGGCGGGATGAGATTGGACAGCTGGCCCAGCATTTCATGACCATGAGTCGTGAATTGGAAAGGGTAGATCAGGCGCGGCAGCAGTTTGTATCGAATGTATCGCATGAGATTCAATCACCGCTGACCTCGATTCAGGGTTTTGCCCAATTGGTGGCGGATCGGGATCTGCCTGAACACGAACGAGAGCACTATGCATCGATCATTGAGGAGGAGAGCCGTCATCTCTCTTTGCTCAGCAAACAACTGCTACTCCTGTCCTCCCTAGAACAAGGCAACGAAGATCTGAGCAAAGCAAAGTTCTCTCTGCGAGATCAATTCCGGCAAGCCGTTCAGGTGCTGCAATGGCAATTGGAAGAAAAAGAACTGTTGCTTCGGATTTCGGTACCCGAATCCATCCAGCTAGTCGGTAATGAAGTGCTGCTCATGCAAGTTTGGATGAATCTACTGGGCAATGCGGTGAACCATCTACCACAGGGAAGAAGCATTGAGATTCATGCCGAGCAGACGGATAACCAGTGTGTGATTCAGATTCGGGATACAGGAGACGGGATTGCTGCAGAGCATCTGCCTTTCCTGTTCGATCGATTTTATCGGGTGGATCGTGCGAGGGAACGTTCTTCTGGACGAACCGGACTTGGACTTGCCATCGTACAGAAAATTATCCGAATTCATGACGGTACAATCGAGGTTTCCAGTTCACCTGAGGGTACGATCTTTACCGTGACACTTCCGCAGATGTAATCTGTTATTCATTTGCCGTTCATTTTCGCCTCCTATACTTGGGTTATCAAGAGGGAGGTCACAGAACATGTACTTGGCTATTCGGGAAATGAGGTATGCCAAAGGGCGCTATGCCTTAATTGCTACAATCATGGTGCTGGTTTCATTTCTGGTACTGTTTGTTACAGGTCTTGCACAGGGGCTGGCGTATGATAACGCAGCTTCGGTCAAAAATATGGCAGCAACCCATTTTGTGCTGGAGCAGGATTCTAATCATCGGTTCACCCGGTCACAAGTGGATCAGGATCAACTTAATCAAGCTCGCTCCGTGATGGGGCAAGAGAACGCTGAGCCACTCGGTGTGAAAATGACAACCGTCAGTCCAACCGGCGACACAAAAAAGATCGATGTCACGCTGTTCATGGTTAATCCGGAGGGCTGGCTTGCTCCAACGGTGACTGAAGGGTCTCCGATTACGGATCAGACAAAAGGGCAGGTTGTGGTGGACCAAAAGTTGTCTGAATCTGGTGTCACAATTGGCACCGTCTTGGTCGATCAAGCTTCGGGAACGGAGTGGACCGTTGGTGGATTTGTACAAAATGAGTCCTTCAGTCACTCCCCAGTGGTGTTCCTGAATGAACAGGAATGGCTTACGCTTCAAGGAGGCTCACGAACTTCGCAAGGTTCAGCAGACACCAATGCCAATGCTCCGATATACAATGCTATTGCGATTAAGGATGGGGGCGATCAGGTAGACCGCCTGAGTGTTGCAATGCCTAATACGGAAGTCATCACAAAGTCGGATGCCGTATCGGCCATCCCTGGATATAAGGAAGAGCAGGGATCGTTGCTCATGATGATCGCTTTTCTATATGTCATCTCGGCGTTTGTGCTTGCGGTATTCTTCTATGTCATCACAATTCAGAAAACGAGTCAGTTCGGGATATTAAAAGCCATAGGAACGCGGAATGCTTATCTGGCGGGTAGTGTTTCGTTACAAGTCTTGGTTCTGTCGGTTGGCAGTCTGGTCATTAGCGTACTATTGGTTCGACTGTTCGAGTCCATTCTTCCTGCATCGATGCCGTTTCAATTAGGCTTGTCCACCCTTGCTCTGACCTGTGTGTTATTCATACTCATGTCTGTGGCGGGTTCATTATTCTCGGTGTGGAAGGTTACCAAAATTGATGCGCTTGATGCGATTGGGAGGACAGCAGCATGAGAAACCGATTGGTATTGCAGGGAATTACACAGACCTTTGAAGATGGCGGTAGCAAACGAACGATTCTGGACAAGTTGGACCTTGAGGTTGCCGAAGGGGAACTTGTGGCCGTAATGGGGCCTTCCGGCTCGGGCAAAAGTACATTCCTGTCTATTGCAGGCGCACTTCTCGAACCGACGGAAGGACAGGTTCTGTTGGACGGAGCAAGTGTTATGGGTAAAAGCAAACAGGACATATCCGATGTACGGCTTCAGCAGCTTGGTTTTATATTTCAAAGTGCTAACCTCATTCCGTATCTGAAAGTAGAAGAACAACTGATGGTGGTCGCAAAGCTCGCCGGAACGGAAAAAAACAAGGCGGAGAAGCGCGTTCATGAGCTATTAGACACGGTGGGGTTGACCCATCGGCGGAAGGCATATGCAGAGAAGCTGTCTGGCGGGGAACGCCAACGGGTCGCCATTGCAAGGGCGTTGATGAACGATCCGGCTGTCCTGCTCGCGGATGAACCGACAGCCAGTCTGGATGCGGAACGTGGACTGGATATTGTCGGCATGATTGCACGGCTCGTAAAAGAGCAGGGCAAGAGTGCAGTGATGGTTACGCATGATGAGCGGATTTTGCCGCTCTGTAGCCGGGTTCTTTTTTTGGAAAATGGAAAGCTGGTGCAGCATTAGAAGGAGAATGGTCTGAGAGTCTGGAGAGAACACTGATTCAAGGCTTAAGGGCAGAGAGCGTAAGAAGAGGGTCACGTATTCCCCGGTGGGAAGGTGGCCTTCTTTCTGTGTTTTCGACTATAATTGGAAGAATAGTGGAATTAGATAGAGAGGATCGGGTGCGGATGAGTAGCTTGAGTGCGGAACTATTTCCGGCGCTGAGTACGTCAATTCATTGGGGAATTATTGAGGCGGAGTTCAGATTGAACGACATCGTGGATGAAAAGCTGGTGAGTAATATTAGCATCATTCCTTTTGTCGGGGATCAATGTGTCGTCTTTCAACTGGATAATGGAGATTGGGAGCTGCCTGGATGGACGCTTGAAGCAGGTGAGCAGTATATGGATGGACTGAAGCGCGAACTGATGGAGGAACTTGGGGCAGACATGCGGTCCTATCAGATCTTTGGTCAATTCTATTGCACATCCAGTGCGTTGGAACCGTATCGACCGTATATCCCGCATCCCCATTTCGTACGAATCATCGGTTATGGAGATGTTGAACTTGTCGGTGATCCGCTGAATCCGGAGGATGGTGAGCAGGTGGTTGCAGTGGAAGTGGTAGAGATTGATGAAGCGATCCAAAGATTCCAGAAACAGAACAGGCATGACATTGCAGAAATGTACAAACTGGCTTATGTACTGCGAGAAGACGCTAAACAGTGAGAGGCAATGGTTAGGTATTCTAATTCCATATAGCATACGGAGGTAATGATGGTTCGAGATAAAATTAATGAGTTGCTGGATACTTTACCCGAGTTGGAACTGAACCGAGCATATTGGGGGATTGAGCGTATCCATCAGGAATATATGTTCAAAAAGAACTTGCAGGATAAGGGAGTTATCGTGTCCGAACTGTACGACGAATCCGAAGAGATTGTACAGAAATGGGACAGCGTATTTTCCAATAATATCGATGATGTGGTCAAAGAGTCTATCCATTATAGCCAGTACAAGTGGCATTTGTTCAGTTATGAACAACAGAAATGTCTGACACATGATGAAGCACGAAATGCTTTCAATGCCGAGCCGAAAGATGAAGTATATGTGATGTATGAAAGTGGTGGTTGGGTGCTTTTATACGAAAATGCGAATCGGATTATTGCAGCGGATTTTGATTCGGAGCAGGATATCTATATCTTCGACCGAGCGTTTACATGGACGTACGTGCATACGCACGAATCCATGTGTGGTCCTTATTTTTATAAAATGGAACAAGCATGATTCTGAACAAAAAAGGGTAACAACGAATTAAATAAACTTTGCCTTGGGAGTGATATCAATGCAGGAACTTTTTAAGAAGATCATCAAAACAGACGTCAAACCCGTATTTGCCAAACACGGCTATTCGAAGAAAAATCTGAATTTCTACAAAGCGGATGGAAACCTCGCATATAAGTTCAACATTCAAAGAGCAAAGTATAACACCAGTAGACAAGTCCAGTTTTATGTTAATTGTGGTGTTCATTCCACCGAACTTGCGGAGTTGCATTCCGTTGGATTGAATGGAGACATATTGGAGTTCACATCTCATTTTACCTGCCGAATCAGAGAAATAGCCCCTTCCGCTCCGGCCCACTATACCTTAACGCCTGATATCGATCCAGACGCTTTATCGAAAGAACTGGTGTCACATTTGGAAGAGGGCATGTCATTCCTACACTCGCTAACAGGGGCCAGAGATATAGTCCATTATTATATGGACAAGACAGCGCTACATTTAAGCGAAGTAACCTTCCGCTTCCTGCTAAAAGCCGGCAATACGGAAGAAGCCAAGCATTATTTACAGCAACTGCACGCCAAATACGGAGCCGAAAAGCGCTGGACGATATTAGAAAAGAAATATGCAGCCGTTTTTGCCGAGTACGGAATGTAAGCTTTGCTCCAGACAAATAGCCAAAATGAGAGGGGATAACATATGAACGATACTCAATATAATTTAAATTTTGAGAAACTGTGTAATGAATTACAGCTTGGTGAATTGATCAGTTCGCCCAAACCGATTTCAGGTGGACTTCTTCATCGAATGTACGCCATTGAAACGACGCAAGCTAATTATGCAGTTAAGGCATTGAATCCCCAGATCATGATACGACCTGCTGCTGTGCAAAATTATATTAATTCAGAAAAAATAGCAGACGTGGCAGCTGAACATATCCATGCTCAACCTGCAAAAAGGTTAAAGGGTGCTTCTATACATAACATTGATAATCAATTCTATCTAATATTTGATTGGATTGAGGGTCAATGTTTGAAACAAGATGAAGTTACTATCAATAACAGTTCTCTGATGGGAACGATCCTTGCAGATATCCATAAAACGGATTTTAGACAACTAGAATTGGATAGTCCACAGGCGACTAATTCTAAAAAAATAGATTGGATGTTTTATCTGAACAAAGGAAGAAATGAGAATTCGGAATGGATTAAGATTTTGGATTCCAATATGGATAAGGTGTATGAGTGGAGCATGAAAGCTAAGAATTCATCTTCAATGTTAGCATCCAATAATGTTATTAGTCACAGAGATCTGGAGCCTAAGAATGTGATGTGGAGACAAGAAGTACCTATTATTATAGATTGGGAATCGGCAGGTTATATTAATCCGATGCATGATCTGGTAGAAACAGCTGTGTATTGGTCAGTAGATAGCTCTGGAAGTATAAACGAGGAAAAGTTCTTAGCTTTTATAGGTGGATATAAGAAGCGAGTGGGGAGTCTAACAGCCAATTGGGAAGTGGTTCTGGATATTGGTTTTGCTGGAAAGTTGGACTGGCTCGAGTATAGTCTTAAACGGTCACTGTGGATCGAATGTACGGACATAGAGGAACAGTTAGTAGGAACATCCCAAGTCATTAGGACTTTAGAGGCTTTGAAACAATACGAAAATATGATTTCAGATATAAAGAACTGGTTGAATACTTAATCCAGGAGGGGATGCCCATATGGCAAACGATAAAGGAACACTCAGAACATGCGAACATGGACATTTGTATTATAAAAAAAGTGATTGCCCAACCTGTCCAACGTGCGAAGCTGAACGTAAACCGACAGAAGGATTTCTAGCCTTGCTGTCAGCTCCCGCCAGACGTGCCTTGGAGAATGAAGGCATTACAACACTACTGCAACTTGCGGAGTACACGGAGAAAGAAATCCTGAAGCTGCACGGAATCGGGCCATCTGCCATGCCTAAACTGCGAAACGCATTGGAAGAAGAGGGATTGTCTTTTAAGAAATAACCCTCTTTACCCCTTTCCTCTAATCCAAGACGGAAGTAATCTCCTCCATCGTTACCCGATACAACAAGTTACCTTCACTAAGTAGAAGACGATGTTGGCGAAAATCCTGCCGTGCCTGCTTGAAGGGGTGATCATCTTCATTTAGCAAATCAATCTTCTGCCCCTTGCTCATTCTTCCGGGCTTCTCCATTTTCTTAAGGACAAACGTACCATGTTTACCGTACCCGGCATCGAACAAGAAATGATAACCATCCGTACTGAGGCCAGAGGAACCGGAGATGTTTGGATTCATAAATGTTACGTTAGGTTCACTGGTTCCCCCTGAGATACAACCGAGTTCAAAATCGGTATAGAAGTAGAACCAGATCTGCTTCTCATTCACCACATTGAGTGCGTAACAATCTGCAATGTCAGCTGCGCTGTTTTCGTACACTTTATTACCGTGCTCATCCCAGGCCAACAGACCGTTTGATCCAATTGGATCGGCCCATCCGTAGTTACCAAATACCCCTTCATCAAAGTAACTGGTCCAGATTGTTCCCTGCTCTGTGACCTGTACACTTTGGATACCGTCTCCCAACAGAAACTCGCGAATTGTATTTCCGTCTAAATCACACACTTTGGCGTTCAAATCAAATTGTTCATTTCCGTAATTCGCACACCGTGCTCCGACGAGCAGCAGATGATCATGTAATGGTTGTACGTAATGATAATTGAACGTCTGTCCCCAGATGACAACTTCCTCGATAGTTTGATCTGTCACAATAAGCACTTTGTACGTATAGCTTTGATTCAATTTACTTTGGACGAACATACCTCGTTCTCTTTGGGGGATCTGATTCATCAAAAGCACATAAACAAGGCCATCCCCGCCCCACTGGGTGGAAACGATATCGAAGCCCTCGACATAGTTTGAAATGTCGGCAAAAGGCAAAAGTTTTACTTTGGGATTGGTCATATCCATATCCTCCTTTGTAGTCCAATGCAGAGTCACCATCTGCATCTGTATAAGAGGATTATGACGTACGTGTACTTTACTGAACATGGCGGAAGTATAGCGAAGGTCTTTCTTTGGCTTTTACAATGGATGAGTATGATGTTTGGTAACCTGTGCCTTGACACTCGTAGTACAATAAGGAAGTTGTGTAAAATTCTATATAATAGGAGGGCGGAGAGATTGCTATAAGGAGAGTGTGAAAATACATACAACGCACGTGAATGAAGGGGTAAGAATCACCCGTAGATTCAATGTACAATTACGAGGAAGACTCATCTCAGAAAAACAAAACTAGTTAAGGAAGTGTTAAGAGGTGGAACCACATATTCAAGAGCAAAAGACAGACTACCGTCCACTAGGTGCGTCGGGATTGGGTGGTTGGCTGATTCTCATCCAGATTGGATTATTTCTTACGATTATCCTGCTCGCAGTACAGTTGATGCAAAACACGTTACCAGCATTAACATCTGAGATGTGGGACATATTTGTTTCCAAGGACTCCGAATACTACCACGTTCTTTGGGGGCCATTAATTATTTTTGAAGCTATATATAATGTGGTCTTTTTATTGTTCACCATATATATAGTTGTAACCTTTTATAGAAAAAAAGCAACCTTACCCCGATTAATGATCATCTATTACAGTGTGAGTCTGGTGCTCTATACGGTTGATTATATACTCGTGCTTCAGATCCCCTTGATGAGGGAATTGGAAGATGGAAGTGGAATACAGGAGATTGTGAAATCTGTCATCACTTGTGCCATTTGGATTCCTTATTTTATCAAATCAGAGCGAGTTTATAATACATTTGTAAGATAAATGGTAAGCAGGAAATACCCGATCTTGGATAGAAGCTATCTGAGATCGGGTTTATTTGATACATATTAAGGAGATGACACATGGGGTTTAGGATGGAATACGGAGACACCAATTTTATTGCATTAGTCAACGCGGATCAATACAAGACGTACGTAAGTGAAGACTGGGAGCTGGATATGCTGTTAAACCATTTTGTTCAGGAGATGCAGATTGGAAACATATTAGTTCTCCAAATGACTAATGAAGGTGTTGAGCATTCATGGACAACGGAGTTTACTTTTGAAAATAATATAGACGTTGAAAGCTGCTATAGAAGAGCTAAAGGATACATCCAGGTTACTGATAATCAGTTATATCTGGTGGACTACACCTGTCTGACCATGGCAGCTCAATTTGAAGATTGTATCGTACCAGACGATAATTGCGCCAGATATAGAATTGAGTTACAAAACGGAACGTATCAGGTAGAGATCATTCAGTATTATAATCCAGATATTGGAGAGTATGTTGGAATAAAGGAATCAGAACTTATTATGGATTTTAAGAAAGTAACTGAGCTTGGAAAAAATGAGGATAAAGTGATCTGGTGCAGTTATATGTAGATGGAATGGGTGAACCACGGATGCTCTTGAGTATTTATTTTGAAGAAGACAATGATCTGCTTACATGGGAAGCGGAGAGTAAAGGATAAAAATAAACGAATAGAAGAGAAGATGGAGGCGATGACATGAGCGATAAACCCATTGAACTGTTGCAACGTTTAAAATCTTTATCCGGCCCATTTCCAACCTGGGATACGGGGCAGTTGCCGGAGCAGCCGGGGAAGTTATTTTTGGAGTGGTTGAGATTGGCGGTTGAGAACGAAGTGAAAGAACCTCATGCTATGACAATATCCACCGTGGATCAAGACGGTTATCCTGATGCGCGGGTGTTGATTTTGAAAAACGTAATTGATGAAACGTTCTATTTTGCCTCCAGTTCGGAGAGTCGAAAAGGGCAGCAGTTGAAGGAGAACTCTCATGTGGCCCTGACATTCTACTGGCCTTCCCTTGGAAGACAGATTCGGATAAGGGGAATTGCCGAGGATCGGGGAGATGAAGCGGGCGCTGATGATTTCCGCAAACGTTCAGTTGAAGCAAGAGCAGTTGCTATGACAGGGCATCAGAGTGAGGTTTTGGATAGCGAGGAAGTGTTGGATAGTTCCATTGAAGCTCAGAAGGAAAAGATAAGACGTGACCCCAGTGTTGTTACACCTTATTGGCGTCTATATGCCGTGAATGCACAAGAGGTGGAGTTTTGGCAGGGAGATTCGGAGCGCAAGCATGTACGAGTCCAATATGTGATGCATGATGGGCAGTGGAAGACACTCAGATTGTGGCCTTGATTTTAGAACAGATGAGTCAGGTAATATGGACCGAATTGCTGTGTGTTTCTTTTTCCTAATTATCTGAGGGAGGATAAATCTATGAAAACGATTGAAAGTTTCTTCGAACCATTTCCCGTGTTGGAAACCGAACGGACGTTACTCCGACCTCTTACCTATGATGATCTGGAGGATATGTACAGTTACTGCGTTGTACCTGCTGTATCGGAGTTCACCACCTGGGACGCGCATCAGAGCAAAGAAGACACCAAAGCTTTTTTAGATTTTGTCATGAGTCGCTATGAGACGGATCTAATAGGCCCATGGGGGATTGAAGATAAACACACCAAGAGGCTGATCGGAAGTTGTAACTATCTAGGGTGTGATAGCGATAACAGGAGAGTTGAGCTGGGATATGTGTTATCTGATCAATTTTGGAATCAAGGCTACATGACCGAGGTAGCGAAACGAATTATCCAATTTGGATTTGACGAAGTGGGGCTTGAGCGAATCCAGGCCAGATGTTTGGTGAAAAACACAGGTTCCGCTAAGGTCATGGAGAAGGCAGGCATGCAATTCGAAGGTGTGCTGAGGAAGTACATGAGGGTGAAAAATGAGCTTCAGGATCTGAAGATGTATGCTATCGTAAAAGAAGACTTCTATACTAGTATTAAATAAAGAACGTGTTATTGAAAAGTCGTGTGTCATTTATCATGCTGGCGAGCCATGGATTTTCCTGAAAGCGCTTGAATTGCTGCATCAAAAGGTCAAGGTATCGTATTTTATATTGTCTAATTCAATAATTATATGCCTAGCTTTGGCCCATTCCTGATCGTTGAGGATATGGGTTTTATTTTTGTTTTCAGCAAGCAACGTACATAATGTCATATCTTGAACCTGATGCTTTCCGCTATAATCTTCAAGTTATCCAAATGTGGATTGAATGAAGGAACCAGGAGGTACAACGAATTGATAGGCAAAAACAAATATAAATCACTCGAACTGGAAACCCCCGGCGTATATGAGCTGGAAGGGCTTGAAGTGGGAGTGACATCGAACTGCAATTATAAATGCGACTATTGCTGCGCCTACAATCGGGATGATGGAGCGTGTATCAATAGTCAGGAAGTCATCCGTATTATTAGTGAGCTTCCTCGTCTCAAGAGAGTGCGATTGTCAGGGGGAGAAGTTACTCTGAAATATCAGGATTGCCTGGAGATTGTGACGTACTGTGCGGCACATGGCATCGATACACAATTGAACAGTAATGCCAGTCTGCTGACTGAAGAACGAATCATCGCGTTGCGTGATGCAGGCTTGTCCAACATTCATATCTCGTTCAATTATACGGATGCGGAGTCGTATGCTACGTACTACCGCGTGCATCCTCGCATGTATGAAAGGTTGGAGCAGAATATCCGTCTGTGCACGGAAGCCGGTCTGGAGACGGTGCTGGAAACGTTACTATTTGAAGGTAATCAAGCGAACATGCAGGCCATTAGCGATAAGGTGTATGATCTGGGTGTGCGCATCCATGAGATCCAGAACAGTATTAAGATGCCGCATACCGACTGGACCCAGATTGTATCCAAAGAGTCCCTTGTTCGATCTGTTACGGAATTAATTAAACATAAAAAGCCAGATACAACGCTCTATTTCACCTGTATGGATCGGTTCGCTGAACAGTTGAATTTGCGTGAACAACCTGGTGTGTATTTCTCTAATTGTGTGGATGGCACGAAACAGCTGCACCTGCACGGCAACGGGGATATTCTCATCTGTGAGTTATGCCATCCTGTTGTGATTGGCAACATCTATACTGGAACGTCTTTGAAGGATATATACGCTCAGCAGCCACCGGCGTTAACAGAATTCCTAGAGAAGCGGCCTTGTCCCGCATACGATGCTCTTTTTGCAGATGCATAACAGGAAGACCTGATGAAGATATGTGATATGAATGTTGAACGAGATATGTACACGATAACAGTGACCTTTAGGTTTATATAGACTGAAATCAAGGTGATCTGGTTTCCTCAATGGGAAAACGGATCACCTTTTTTTATTGAACTATTCAGTTACAGAATAACAGCGATTGGAGGGTTGTTCTGTCATCGGAGTGGCTAGTGTAAATAATCTTTAGTTCAATTGATATGGTTTCAGATTCATTTAAGCTACCCGGCCTAATATGGCTTTAAGAACTTAGATGAAGAGGTGAGCTTCACATGATGAAGATTGATGAGAAACCAACCCGGAAAGAACCACATAAACGACCGATCTCTCCAAGAAAGCGCAGATGGCTCATCATCACACTTGTCATCGTGCTTGTGGTAGGTGGAATCCTGTACAGCCTGGCTGACCGTTACCTGATCCGGCATGTGCAGGTGGTTGTGGAGGATGAGAACACTGCAACGGCAACAACGAACAACACCAATGATTCCAGCAATACTTCGACCACTACGACTGAAGTGAATGCAACGTCAGATGATTGGAATTATTCGAGTGATGATATGAAAGTCAATATTGAAGAGGTACAGACAGGATCAGGCTCGGATCAGATTACGTATTATGTCGCCGATGTTCAGCTAACGGATGCAAGCAGCCTGCGAACTGCGCTAGCGGACAACAGTTTTGGAACGAACATCACCGAGAATACGTCAGAGATTGCCGCAGCCAACAATGCGATCTTTGCCATTAATGGTGACTACTACGGATTCCGTGATGATGGTGTCATTATCCGAAATGGAACACTGTACCGAGACAGCCCCACGCGGGATGCACTTGCCCTGTTCAACGACGGTACGATGAAAACATATAACGAGAACGAGATTTCTTCCTCGGAACTGCTGGCCGAAGGTGCAACCGATACACTATCTTTTGGGCCCATTCTGATTCAGGATGGCGAGATTGTCAGTGATTTTAGCAGTGTGAAAATCGATAATAACTTCGGTAATCGTTCCATTCAAGACGCAAATCCAAGAACAGCGATCGGCATGATTGCTCCGAATCATTATGTCTTTGTGGTGGTGGACGGACGGCAGGACAACAGCCGTGGCATGACTCTGGCAGAACTGGCGGATGTCATGAAAGGCCTCGGAGCAACCGGGGCTTACAATCTAGATGGCGGCGGTTCATCCACGATGTATTTTATGGGCAGAGTTGTCAATAACCCGCTGGGGCGTAACCAGGAACGTGGCGTAAGTGACATTTTATATCTGAGGGAGGGACAAGGATCATGACGATATTAATTCCATCATATGAACCCGATGTGCGTTTATTGAATCTCGTTCTGCAGTTACAGACTTTTAAACTTGGACCTATTGTGATTGTAGATGATGGCAGCGGCCCCGGTTACCGTGGGATTTTTGAAACGGCAGAAGCCTATGGCTGTACGGTCCTGACACATCCCGTCAATCTAGGTAAGGGTAGGGCGTTGAAGACGGGCTTTCAGTATATTAAGGAGTTTGGACCACAGGGCGGTGTGGTGTGTGCAGATAGTGACGGACAGCATCTACCGCATGATATTAAGCGTATCTTCGAAGTGCTACTCGCACAGACGACACCAGGAATTGTACTCGGCAGCCGTCGCTTCAGTGGTAAAATTCCAGCACGTAGCCGGTTTGGCAATACAGTCACAAGGGCGGTCTTTTCCCTCACAACAGGTACCCAGGTATATGATACACAGACGGGTCTACGTGGTTTTCCTTACTCCATGCTGGATTGGCTGAACCAGATTCCTGGGGATCGGTTTGAATATGAGATGAACATGTTATTAACGGCACACAAGGAAGGGTATGAGATTACGGAGGAGTTTATTGATACGGTGTATCTGGATCACAATGAGTCCTCCCATTTCCGCCCGTTGGTTGATTCGTTCCGGATCTATATGCCAATCCTGATGTTCAGCACATCTTCGGTGCTATCGGCACTGATTGATTTTGGATTACTGTTCGTCATCCAGTATTTGACGCATAATCTGTTTCTGTCGGTTGTCGCAGCAAGACTGTGCAGCTCCATCTTCAACTATACGATTAATCGGAAGTACGTATTTTCCGCTGGACGAACCTCTAAGGTTCGGCAGTCATTGCCCAGATACTTCTCACTTGTCCTACTAGTGCTGTTATTAAACTACGGTTTATTGTATTTTTATAATGAAAAATTAATAATCCCGCTGCTCGTAGCTAAGCTGCTGACCGAGGTATCCATCTTTGTATTCAGCTATTGGGCACAGCGCAGATTTGTCTATTAACGCTGAAGAGAGAGTAAGCCTATGGCTTGCTCTTTTTTGGTTGAAACGGTTTCATATGTACCCCGAAATAGGTTACGATGGAGTGGGAAATAAGGAGCCTTATTTTAGGTGGGATGGATGTGGGCTGATGTTGAATCGTGTGCGCAAGGACTTGCGTTATTACCTTCAGGAGCATCAGGATCGGAAAAACCGCATTTTGCATTACTTCGCGTTTTTGTCGGCGTTTGTGGCATGGATTTTTTTGTTTATTGATATCAAAGTCACGCTCCTACTCGCTGTAACCCATTACGCTTTATCCTGGATGGGGCACTTCTATTATGAAGGCAATAAACCCGCAGCTTTTCGTTATCCTCATAATTGTAAATATTCTTTAGTTGAACTTATATAAAATAAATATGGGAGGATGATTATGTATCTTCGAAGTGTGGAACTCCTGTCGGCCAAGATCGAGAATCGGAACCAATATCCTTTTGACATCCCCGCGATCCGGTCCTTGGAACGATTGGAGCTCACGAATAACGTTACTTTTTTTGTAGGTGAAAATGGTTCAGGGAAATCTACGCTGCTCGAAGGCATCGCTCATCAATGTGGATTCAATACCGCAGGGGGCGGCAGGAATAATACCTATGAGACACATGCTTCGGAATCCTCGCTCGGGAATTATCTCAGGCTGGCATGGTTACCCAAAATAACGAATGGCTTCTTCATGCGCTCTGAATCGTTCTATCAATTCGCATCACATGTCGATGAGATGCCGGCGTCGCTTCAATATTATGGCGGGCGTTCTTTACATGAACAATCACATGGGGAGTCTTTTCTCAGTCTGTTCGTCAATCGCTTCAGTTCCAAAGGCATCTATCTGCTTGACGAGCCCGAAGCCGCTTTGTCTCCAGCTAGGCAGCTCTCCTTATTGCGTATCCTTCATGATCTGTCAGGCACTTCACAATTCATTATTGCGACGCATTCACCCATTTTGCTGGGATATCCGGGGGCAGAGATTTTAAGTTTTGACGATAGCCATATCCAAGAGATAGCCTATGAGGAGACAGATCACTATCAGATTACTCGCAGCTTTCTGGAGAACCGCGACCGGATGCTGAATGAATTATTTAAAGAGTAAGTTCTCAGTTTACTCAACCATGCGGCGTAAAATTTATTTATGAGGAGAGATAGGATGAAAGTAGGTTTGCTGATTGTTGATATGCAGGAGAGTATTGTGCGGAAAAAGATGGACCAAACTTCGATAGACCATGCTTGCGAGTACATTAATCATGTGGCTAATGTGCTGCGCTCGAATGATCATACGGTCGTTCACGTGCAGGATGTGGAGGGCATGGAGGAGGCAGCGTCAGATGAGTATCGCATCATTCCCGAGGTGGATGTGAATGTGAAGGATCTCACCGTTACCAAGGAAGCCTCCAATGCCTTCTGGCAAACTAACTTGGAGCAGGTGTTGAAGAGTCATGGAATTGAATTGGTGATCATCGCCGGTTTTGCAACAGAGGAATGTGTTCTATTCACCTACAACGGAGCGATGGAGCGAGGTTTCCGGCCGGTTATGTTGCAAAATGGAATTCTTAGCACACATCCCGAAGCAGTGACTTCAACGTACAGAGATCGCAATGTGATCTCATATCCTGTGGTTGATTATCTGATTCAATAAGTGTTGGCTACATGCCAGTGGAGGTGATGGTTATGAACGTGCTTAACGTTGCTTTTGTCCTATTGATCTCATTGGCAGGAGTTGTTTTCGGTGTTCAGGGGTTGAAGAAAAAATCTCCAGTCATGATGTATATCAGTGTAATATTTATTTTCGTTCCTATACTTCTTTTCATGGATTGGTTGACGTTCTTACCTTTTATCGCTCCCGCAGCGCTTGCCAGTGGATATTTGGTGAAAAATAAAGACAAGACCAATAATCGGACTCTTTAGGGAGTCTTTTTTTGTCCAAATGTTCATGTCCACTGTGAAAGTAAGGTTACTCCATGGTTTAAACCAAACTTTGCCTATATCTGCTGTGGTTGAAAGAATATATTGAGAACAGGGCACAGCAAACTCGTTGTGGAGATCGGTAATGTCATGTATGGACCACTAGCCAACTCATTAACTAAGGGAGATGTGCAATGAAGATGGATGTACAAATTACGAGTATTTTGGCAGAACAAAAGGAATTGTTCTTCAACCTGTACAACTTGTACTTATATGATCTGTCCGAATTTTCTGGCGAGGATCTACTTGAAGAGGGGAAATATGATCCAACGAACACCTATCTATATCTGGAACGCGATGAATTACATCCGTTTTTGATTCAGTATGAAGGAAAGGTTATTGGATTCGTACTGGTCTGCTCACCTCCATATGTGCCGGAAGGTGTGGATTATACCGTGCAAGAGCTGTTCCTGGTCAAAAAGTATCGCGGACAGGGGCTGGCAACACAAACGGTTGACTTGGTTTTTGCTCAATTTGAGGGTACATTCAAAGTAGAACAGTTCGCTAACAATGCGACAGCAGTTTCATTCTGGAAAAAATATTATGAGCAACATCAGATTGAATACACTGAGTCTGAATATAACATTGAGATTGACAACATCACTGGTATCCACCAGATTTTGTCTCAGACTTTTGTACGTGAAAGAGAGAAATAATATTTAAATTAGAAGGTGATTAGTATGTTCATTATCGTAGCAACCAAAGGGAGTTCGAAGTGGGTCTCAGGTGTATTCCAGGCAGAAGAGGTAGCTAGGCAGTACATGGATCTCATACCTGATGAGCTTAAGGTGTACCATGAATTCATTCAAATAGAGAATATCACATATCCATTTTATATTATAGAGCATCAGGAATGTCCGTTTAGGTTTCTCGGTAAAGATGAAGTGATTTCACTTTTTGATATAACAGATGTGTCAGAGGATGAAGATGAGGTGCACTTCAATATTTACACGATTGATTCAGATTATAGATCGAACAAACCTGGAACAGATTATATGGGAGCACTGAGGCATGATCATGTGACCAATGAATCTATAGAGATGTACCGAGAAGAAGGAACAGCGTTTCTGAGTAGACGAAGGATTTTATGAATGTGAGAATTGAGGAAACTAGTGATTCAGCATTTTAGTTTACTACCTAATTTAATAAACGAGGATACCTATGGATACGACAACGAGGTGTCCTTTTTTTTGTTATATTTCAGTTCTGATGTGATAGGGAGGAGTAGAAAAAATGTATACTGTATGCACCGAAAGTTGGGCTCCAAACTCTTTAACAGACTGGGTTTTGTAGCCATATTTCATGGTCAGTATTTTATGTATACTATTGCTGATCTTTGTGATAAGTTGAGCGAATAAGATCCAGTAATCATACTATGAGTGAGAGGACTAATATCATGAATTGTGCTAAAAAGCTTGTGACCACTCTATTGATTACAGTTATGTTGTTTTCATCGTTTAATGTAGTATTTGGTGCCGCCGAATCTTCGGCATCAGACATCGAGGGAAACTGGGCAGAAAGTCAAATTACGAAATGGATCGACAAAGGTTTTATTCATGGTTATGAAGACGGCAGCTTTAAACCGAACAATACTATAACAAGAGCAGAATTTTTCTCATTGGTTAATCGTTCATATGGATTTACTGACACAGCATCTGTATCCTTCAAGGATGTTAATTCATCTAACTGGGCATATGCTGAGGTTTCCAAAGCTGTAAAGGCTGGATATATAAAGGGTTATAGGGACGGTACAATCGGTGCCAATAAACCCATTAGTAGACAAGAAGTTGCAGTTATTATCGATGATCTTCTGGATCTATCGAATGAAGCTAGTACTGGAGATCACTTTACGGATTCGAATACGATAGCCTCATGGGCTAAAAATTCGGTGGATGCTACTGTAGCTAAAGGGATTTTACAGGGCTACGATAATAACTTCAATCCGAATAAACCGATCACTCGTGCTGAAGCTGTCGTTGCGCTGGATCGTTCAGTGAATGCAAGAGCAACGGATTACAGCTTAGCTGGAACATATGGCCCTGAGGCGGGAACGCAGACCATTGATGGGGATGTGCTCATTAGCGCGGCTGGGGTTACATTGAAGAACATGATCATTAACGGGAATCTATTATTTAGTGAAGGTATCGAAGAAGGAGATGTACACCTTACGAATGTTACGATCAAAGGTGTGACTCGGGTAGAAGGTGGGGGCGTTAGTACCATCTATTTAAAAAATACCGTAACATCTACCCTTATCGTTGATAAGAAAAAAGGACCTGTTCTCATTATTGTAGAAGGTTCAACGACAGTTGGAGAAGTAACCATTCACTCCCCTGCTACGCTACAAGAAACGGATATTACGGGGAATGGCTTCGGCAAGATTACATTATCCGAGCGGTTACCTGCGGGTTCAAAAGTAGGTTTGAAAGGAACATTTGATTCCTTAATCATTAAAGGCAGTGGGGTTCAGGTGGATATTCCTGAAGGCCGTATTAAGGACGTTATCGTAGCAGTTACAGCAACGGGGACGACTCTTAACTTAGGCACGGATGCAACGATTGTAAACCTTTTCTTAGATGCAGTCGCTAAAATTCTAGGCACGGGTACTATTGAAAAGGTGACGCTGAGTTCCGTTGCTAAAGGTGGTACGACTTTTGAAACTACAATTCGACTGTTGGATAAAGTCATAAATACAGTGACTCCAGCTACTCCAACTGCTCCTGTGACTTCACCTTCCACTGGAGGAACGGATACAATCGCTCCTACTCTGTCCAATGTAACGAGTGGTCATATTGCAGGTGGAGATCCTGTGGTGGGTAGAAGCAATGAAAATGGGTATCTGTATTTGGTTCCTTCCGCAACACCAAAAACAATCACTAGTCTAAACCAATCTGTTGCAGGGTTGTTTGGCAAGAAGCAGTCGGTGACAGCAAACGTAGATACGACAATGAGTACAGCGGGTTTAGTGTCAGGTACGTATGTCTTATATGCCGTTGATCTCGCGAACAATATATCGATGGCTTCGGCAGAGATTGTTATTGGTACAAATCAGTTAACCGTTTCGGCTCCAGTACTCTCAACCGAGAAAATGTACGATGGAACGTCTTCGGCTACAGTAATAGCAGATTCACTAACCGGGGTTGCTGCTGGAGACCATGTAACCGTAAGTGCAGCAGCCACCTACAATGATGCAATAATAGGCACAGGTAAAACAATCACTGTAGTTTATACGTTAGGCGGAGCAGATGCAGCCAAGTATATTGCGCCTTCAAACTATACAACCCAGACAGGGGCCATTACAGCCGCACAGTTGACGATCGGGGAGCCGATGTTGACTGTTATTGAGAAGACAGATGGAGATTCATCGGTAGTCGTATCTTCAGGTTCCTTAGTTGGGGTTGTTCCAGGTGAGGATGTGACCGTGAGTGCAGAGGTGGTATATGATACAACTTCCCGGCCTAATTCGGCGCTTGTAACTGTGGCTTACACAATAGCTGGTACGGACAGTGGCAAATATATTGCTCCGGTTAATAATACGAACTACACTGCTTATGTACAATCTAGTGCAGATACGGGGACGATCATAGACCTAATCACCACTTTCAAAGTGTATGATGGAACCTTTGCAACAACTGCAATAGCAGGTTCTAGAGTAGGATCTTGTGGAGAAAATAAACAAGGTATTTGTCCTGGGGATGACGTAACGGTAAGTGCTTCAGGAGTCTATGATAATGAAAATGTAGGAACAAATAAGAAGATAACTATATCGTATACTCTATTGGGACCACCTGTAGAAGTAAGGAATTATTCTCCACCAAAGAATATTGAAGTAGTTGGTGTAATAACTAGAAAGCAATTGATGATCACGGATCCGACATTAATACTCTCCAAAGTATATGACGGAACTCTTGCAGCAAATGTAACACCAGGAGTATTAACTAACGTGATCTATGGGGATGACGTACAAGTAAATGCTGTAGCGACATACAATAATGCAGCTGTTGGTACCAGTAAAGTAATAACGATTAATTACACTCTTACAGGAAATGATGCAGGAAATTATGTTGCCCCAGCAACGCAGATAGTTGGTACAGGGGAGATTACTGCTACACCGTGATGTTTATGTTTGAAGACCATTTTCATTAGTGACTTTTCTGATGAAAGTGTAGAAGCAAATAGAGTCTCCACTGTCGAATAAGACTGTGGAGGCTTTTTTGATTTTCTGAAAAGAGTAGAATATAAATGGTAGAGTTCAATGCTCAAAATGATTTCGCATTTACCAATACATGGGTTATGATGAATTAAGAGGATTGAACAGATATTGAAGCATGGGGAACTGTAACGGAGGTGCGGGTATGTCGAAGCATCATTTTGTTATTGAAAACAAATCGCAAGTAAACGAATATATCTATACTTCCTACTCTTGGGACTCTAACGGCGTGATACATGGGAGTGGATTAACCACAAAGAATCATGCGACCTTGGAAGACGAATTCATTGCGTACATCTATGATTCCCTTTGCTGGTTGGATACATGGAATCCATCTACCTGTATGAGATGTAGTGGACTGAACAACTATGGAATAACCGTTATTGAAGAGCAGGATGCGTTGTTGAAGTTTCATCAACTGATTCGAGCCTGGATGGATCTATTTAGCCATGCGACTGATCCGATCGTTCTTACAGGGAGTTACTGTGTTGATGGAGAAGAACAAAAGGGCTACTACGAGAAACTCGTGTACAACAAAGTTGAATTAATCAACGAATTACATAAGCTTGCGAACATGGCAAAGTATGCTGAGATAAATGGGAAATGCATTGTGCATTTCGGGATATGAAATTTAACTCTTTTAAGACCAATTGACTAAAGAAGGGAGTTTTTGTATTGCCTTGGCCTATGGTACATTTTGCAATTGCATCCGAATTGATATCCGAACCATTCCCTGAATTGTTATTGGGGAGCCTTGCTCCTGATTCGATCCATGTAAGAACTAATCTTCGTACAGAAAAGGCGAAAACCCACCTCATGCCAGAGGCAGGAAGATTCGCAACAGACGAAGAACTTAAAGGATTTTTTGAATCCAACAAGAAATTAGCTTATAGTGATCCCAAATTCCTGCAATATCTGTGCGGTTACATCGCCCATATCTATACGGATCGCGCGTGGACATTCGATATCTATCCTGCATATGAAGTCCATCCCAACGGAAGAAGTGTGTATACACAGGATGTCACAAAGCTGGAGTTTATGATTTTACGGAATTGGAACAGGGCCAACGATTGGTTAAATGAGCTGAATGTGGGAAGAGCATTTGATTTAGGCGGATTGCTGGAATCTGAGGTGTACCAGTATAGAGAAGAGAAACTTGAGTTTTTAGTTAACCCTGACAACGAACCTTTGGGTGATTTAAATATGTTATCCATGGAAGCTATGGAAGAGTTCATACATAAAACGGCGTTAGCGCTAAAAGAATTGTATACAAGTTGGAATGTGTATGAAGATTTACGCAGCAATGAAGGCACTGCACAAATGCGTTTGTGAGTTGCATCCCAAGATTAATGAGATTATTTTAGCTGTAAATGAAGGGAATATTGCGGCACAGCGGTTATATCTGAAAATGGGTTTCCAGTTATTCTGCTTCACAGAATTGCATAAAGGAGGATGACTATGGACATCGTTATGACACTTGAACCGCACGGATGGCTGGATATTCTTGTTCAACCCGATCAGGGAGAACAGATTGAGATTCCGGTTTCTTTTTTGTCGGATGCGGTGGATGAGATAGCATGTCAATTCGTTGCATTGCACAAAGGAGCGACGGAGGTAACCATGACCATGCAGACCGAACCTGGAGAATATCGCTTCTGGATCAAGAAACGTTCGCAGGTAATCGTTCAATTCATGGTGTATGAGATGAGTTATAATTTTAGTCCGAAAGCCATTACAGAGGGGCGATTACTTATGTCCGAGGAGTTAACCCTGGTCAAGTTGACCAAGCTGTTCTACAGAGAACTAAGCAAAATGAAGGAAATGGGACTGGAGGAATATCACAAACGGTGGAGTTTTGAATTTCCCCTGAATGCCTATGAGCGGATAGGAAGGGTTGTCCAGATCCGATGAAATCGATATTTTTTGACGAGAAGGAGGGGTGACATGGCGAACATACATAAGGGAAGGTATTCCGCTGAGATTGAGGGAGAATTTGTTGTTTTTATCATCGGAATGAGGATCAATCGTCTGTGGGCTATACACAAATGGTTGCCTGTCTTTAAGTCCATGGGACCGATGATTAAAGAACTGTATATGAATCCGGAGACTGGATTTCTGAGTACAGAGTATTTTATAAGTTGGCGTGGGGTGACGCTACTACAATACTGGCGCTCTTACGATGAATTGGAGAAATACGCACGAGGCGGAGTACACTTGGAAGCTTGGAAAAAATTCAACCGATCCATTGGTACTGACGGAACAGTAGGGATATATCATGAAACATACAAGGCTCAGTCGGGTTCCTTCGAGACCATATACGCCAACATGCCCAAATTCGGATTAGCTAAAGCTTCTGACCATGTGCCTTCGACAGGGAAAATGGAGACATCCAGACGCAGAATGGGCGGAGAGAATGACCCGGCCGTGGAAGTACCAGAGAATCCTTAAATAGGTAAAAAGAAAGGGGCATGTTATGAAGGCTAAACTTCGACCAGAAGATATATATTCAAAGCAACTTAGCTGGCTGTGTATTGAACCAATGCTTGTTTCGGTACGGGGCAGAGATATGGCAGCCAAAACAGAGATATACCGAATGTTACACGAAGGGCAACAAGCTTTATTTCTGTTCTATTCCTATCACAATCACACGAAAAGTCTGGCAGAATTTTATTGGTTTTCGGCATATAACATCATTGAGATCAAAAGCTGGAATGGAATAAAAAATGGGATGCACTTTTTTTATTTAGATGAGATGGTTAATGTACTTGAACAGATTGAAAGTCTCATTACGGACAAAAATAAAGTGGGTGAAGAGTGGCTTGAGGTGCTGGCAACAGATCTGGATAAGGACCCAATCTTGCTTCAGAGAACAGAGGTGTTATATGACACCTATCAGACCGTGGCGCAAGCAGCTATTACACATATGAATGAGATGATCCTGCAAAATCGGAATATGTATCTGGAGATTGAGTAAGGTTAACGTAGCACCTCCTTATATTAAAAGAACTGCTCCCATGGAGTGGTTCTTTTTAGTATTTATGCAGTACCGATGCAACAAACTTGCAAAATCATGCAACAAAACGCAATACAGTGGGATTGCCGTAACTATGCTTGTAATATGAGTTGTGAGAGGAGGGGCAAACACATGAAAGTCATTTTTGAAGAGGACACGACAGTTGAAAAAAGGTTAGCCAAGGTCATAACCCATCCTGCGGAGAAGTCGAAGTGGGACCGTATTCAGAAGGCAATCTGTGAATCGGAAACTCAATTAACGGTCATCCATGCCAAGAATAATCGCAATATACAGATCCAGTTGAGCTCAGTGGTTGCCTTTGAATCAGAGGATCGGATGTGCTGTGTCCGGGTGATCTCAGGTGAGAGGTACTTGCTTCATAAACGTCTGAAATTTGTAGAAGAGGATCTGGATGACCTTCATTTTGTAAAAATAAATAATCAAACGATCATCAATACGCGGTACATCACCGCATTCTCTGCAACAGACCAAGCTCGAATTAAGGTAGACCTGAGCGATAGCTCCAGTTACTTCGTCAGCCGATTTTATATTAAAAACTTTAGGGGGAAATTATCATGATTACTCAACTTAGAAATTCTTTTTTTCAAGTATTCACTATAATGACGCTATGGATCACGTTCTTGGCTACAATATTCTTTGGTGATCTGCCCATTCAGATGTCCTATTTATGGAACATAGCGGGTATTGCTTTTATTGCAGCTTTGTTGTTTGGAATGATGTATAACATACTGTGGAACTATTTTACGTTAAAACCGGTATGGAATATCGTCATTTCTTCCACATTCAATATTGCAGGAGGTATGGCGATGGTATGGTTATTCTCGGTAGACATGTTCCAATTCATCGCTCCCTGGTTCCCCGGCATGTGGTTATTATCTATCGTGCTGCACGTCATCGCTTTTTATTTTTATGCTAGAATGGATAGCAGGAAAAAAGCGGAAGAGTTAAACAACATTCTCAAGTAGGTAAGGGGAACAAATATGAACGAGGAAGAACTGTTGCAGTTGTACGGGGTGGAACCTGATGAGGTACACCGGGAGGCCATCCGACAGCTGCTTCAGCAAGAGATTGAGAACCGAAAGTCAGAGGATAACGAGGTTCTGAGACTATTGTGCATCATGTTATTCTGTATTGGAAATGTGGAGGACACCACGCTGATCTGGCAAGCCAAACGAAAGAATCAGGATACGGGCAGTTATATTGATGTGCAGTTATTATGTGGTGCGGGATATGAGCAGACCTTATTTTATCTAGAAAATATGGTCGGGGGGCAGGCACATGAGGAGTTGCTTTACCTTAAACAGTGCGAGCCGTATGATTTTGTTGATTTTTCCAAAGCGGAATGGGTCTCAGACTATAAACAATATTACGGTGTTTGATATATGTGCACACTGGAAGGAGGGGGACTATGCCAAGTTTGCATGACAACATCATATTAAGTTACGAAGTTGATTTAGAG
Organism: Paenibacillus sp. FSL H3-0457; assembly: GCF_037981725.1. Classification (NCBI taxonomy): domain Bacteria; kingdom Bacillati; phylum Bacillota; class Bacilli; order Caryophanales; family Paenibacillaceae; genus Paenibacillus; species Paenibacillus sp. FSL H3-0457. The sequence continues at coordinate 1,877,734 of NZ_CP150283.1, forward strand.
AACAAAAGAATCAGGATGCGCTCACGTTCAAGTCATGCTGTATCGAAAAATATGGATGTTTTATTCTCTGGTGTTATGGCCCATACGTTTGATACACCGCTGCATGGCAGCATTATTTTGGATCTGGATGAGTGGGATATAGAGCATTTTATCCCTTATAATCGAGAGTTGTTAGAATCGGGGATGGGTCAAGGGTGGCCTGTCAGTTATGATTCCTATGACGAATTGCAAATCCGGCTGATCGAGGAGAAATACAAGTACATGGTGATCTCATCCTCGTATGGATTGAGTGGTTGGGTTTTGGCAAAGAACGTAGAGATTTCTGTTCAAGAAATGGGGTGAACGGGATGGAGCGTGAGAACACGCAGCATGGTAGCAAGAGGGGCGCTGTACTAAGAGCGGGCATTGTTGTGCTTGTTGTTCTGTTCGTTATTCTTGTCATGATCAATCCAAACGAAGAAGATTTTGTCGCATGGCTCGCAAGTGAACATAACATCCATTCTTCGTATAATGTGGTTGAAGGCAGGACGTTTGTGCAGAAAATCGATGGTGAGGGAAGGAATCTTCATGTTAAAGGTGGACATATACGGCATATAGGGATTTTTTCAACATATAGTTACCTTTTCTCGGATACTGAAGAAAAAGAGATCCAGATTGAAGCGGTCGGCATAATGAATATGTTATTTGACAGATAGGTAGATTGATTGTGGACAGTTACAAAAGTTGAGTGAAAGTTCTGCTGATAACCACGCGCTTTGCATGATTTAACTCGTGCAGAGAAGCGTGGTTTTTTGCGCGAAATGCGATAGAAATAAAGATGGTTAACTTCGTTTATTCGCAAATTCCACATTATGGGTTATGATGTACCTTGAGAGAAAATTTTACATACATAGGAAGTCTTTATTTAAATAAAAGGCACAACAGGATGAAGAAATATCGACATCCCATGAGAAGGAAGACATCCCACCAGAGTATTTCGATGAAACAAACTATACAGGGGACAAATTGGAAATCGTCAAACTTATGAATGCCCGTATGCGTTATTTATACGAAAAGGATGAAAAAGCATATATGAGTTTGATTGATCCTGAATCTCCTATATCGGGCATGGGAAGATACAAAGTTCTCAAGGTTACTTCCATGAGCGACATAACTATACAGGAGCAAAGGAAGCTCTTTCAGGCAGTGGTGACGGTTAACGAGTTAAAAGAGAACAATGAAGAGTATAACAATATGATGGTGTTTTGGAAAAAGAAAGAAGATGGCGATAACGCGCAATGGGTTATTGCGGATATTGATTAATAACATAGTGTCTGACACATGGAAGATCCATATCTTCACACAAAATAAAGGGTGATGTAATGATGGCAAGGCGATTAATACTGATTGAAGGATTACCGGGTTCAGGCAAGTCAACGATTGCCGAGATGGTTTCCGAAATTTTGATAGAACAAGGTAAGAAGGTACAACTATTTCAAGAAGGGAACCTGGATCACCCTGCTGATTACGAGGGCGTATCTTTTTATTATGCAGGAGACTTCGAGGCTTTATTGGGCACGCATGAAGATTACAGAGAGGTTCTGGAAAGCAATGCGATTGCCTATGATCAAGGCTTCCTGATTCCATACCGTAAGATGAAAGAGCAATGGGGAATAGAGCTTCCCGATCACATTGTACAGGATATTTTCAGACGAGATATTTACGAAATTCCTTTTGAGCAAAATGTTAAGCTGATCACCAGGAAGTGGCAAGATTTCTCCCAAAACGTGTTAAGCACGAATGATGACTGCATCACGATATTTGAATGTTGTTTTATCCAGAATCCACTAACCATGGGTCTTGTAAAATGCAATCAATCCAAAGAGCAAAACGTGCAGTATGTATTGGAACTTGGGTGTATCATTCATGCTCTGAACCCGCTTCTCATCTATATCGACCAGAAAGATATATCCTATACATTTGATAAGGCGGTTAGTGAAAGACCAAAAGAATGGTCAGAGGGATTCATTAATTACTATACGAACCAGGGTTTGGGGCAGGCACAGGGTTATCAGGGTGTTGAGGGTACGGTACAGGTTTTGCAGGAAAGAAAGAAGCTGGAGTCCGAAATCTATGGGTTACTTCAGATGGATAAGGTATGGCTGGATAATTCGGATTATGACCGCGAGGCTTGTAGGCACAAGCTAGAAAAGATTCTGCAGTAACCTTAATGAAATACGAATACATACCGGAGGTCAGTTTTATGACATTTTATGGAGTAGCCTTAATTGCAATAACCGCAATCTTAATTATTATAGGTGTTCGAAGCAAACGGAAAGCAATTCTTAGATGGGGCATAGCCAGTTTAATTTTATTGCTCGTACTCATCATTCCCTCATTCATCATGGGATTCATAGACGGATTTGCTGATGGGTGGTCAGCGAGATGACCACTGCAGATAACAATAATGTATCGTATGAACAAAATAACAACAAATTCAACTTCCGTGTGGCAGGTATTGTGATGGATGCGGGAAGAGTTCTTTTGCATACGACAGAACAGGATGATTTCTGGAATCTGCCCGGAGGTCGGGTGAAATTAAACGAGACAACAGAAGCGGCTATTGTGCGAGAGATGATGGAGGAACTGGGTGTTCATGTAGAAGCGCAAAGGCTCGCATATGTTAGTGAAGATTTCTTTGAATATGATGGTCTGAAGTATCATGAAGTTGGCTTTTATTATCTCATCACATTGCCGGAAGCCCATAAGCTATATAGTGAAACCGAATTCAAAGGTTTAGAAGATAACGGTAAGTTAATTTTCCAATGGTTTTCCTTGGACGAACTGGAGCGAATGGAAGTATATCCTGTGTTTTTGAAAGAGGAACTGAGTAACCTTCTTGATGCAAAAGGCATCAAACACTTCATTCAGAAATAGAGGAATAGGTGCCTATGGACATTACATTTATTCGTCATGGTCATGGCGAACACTTGATGGATTATCCAAACCAATTAAATTTTCTGCATCCTGGCCTCACTGAATTGGGAGAAAGTCAAGTCATAGCGTTGCGTAAACAAGTGGTTTTTGCGCCTGAAGACGTCATTTTGATTAGTCCAACGAAACGTACTATTGAAACAGCACAACTCCTAACCCCTAACAAAAATCTTGCGTTCTTCAGCCCACTGGTTGGCCCAAGAATGTTTCCTCAGAATCCAGAGTTTGTTCCTTTCGTCTGTGATCAGATCTATTCCAAGGAAGAACTCAGCCATCAGTATACTGACATAAGAATGCTTAATTTGGGGTTGGATTGTTGGGAAGAAAGTATTAATCAGATGGATGCAGATCGGTTCCAGATATTAGCTGAAAAGCTTCTTGAATGGTGCAGGCAACAGAGCGGCAATACGTTTATCATTTCACATGACGGTACGATATCGAACTACAGGATATTACTCGGAGAAAAAGAGTTAACCAAAAGTGATTTTCTGGGTGAAGCCGGGCAGTACACAATCCGAAACGTTTAACGATTAAAGGTGATTCCATCAATCTCTTCTATTACACATTGCACAAGGAGTCTGTTTTGTAGGTGGTCTATAACTGTACTTAGGGGGACTTTCAAATGAAGTTATCGGATTATGAATATTTAACTTTGGCTCTGGAAGAAGCAGAACAATCACTTATTGAAGGAACGTATCCGATTGGTGCGATAATCGTGGATGTGGATGGGATTGTCGTGAGTAAAGGCAGGAACCGAGTTTTCTCGGATTGCGACCCCACCGCACATGCTGAGGTGGATGCCATTCGTCGGGCAGGAAAACATTTGCTGGATGTAGAGAAGAAGAAATTCTCGAAGAAGAAAGACTTGACGCTTTATACTACCTGTGAACCTTGTCCTATGTGCTCTTGTACCATATTAATGTCGGGTATTAAAAAGATTGTATGGGCAGCGGATGATGAAGAATATGGCGGACTTCGACGTTTCAAGGAAGGGCCTCATTTTATCCATATGTTTGACACGTTATCCTGTGTTGCAGCACCCTATCTTGATCTGGAAAACAGACAGAGGGCTTTGCTCGCCAAATGGAATATTGGTAGAGGTTTGCTTAATACAGAGTGGGAGATTCCTAAGCAATGATCCTAATCCAAAGGAGATGAATTCATATGGAATTCGTGGGAGAGAAGGTAAGAATAACAACAGTCACAGAGCAGGACCTCGACTTCATATGTCAACTTGAATGTGACGCAAACATATGGAGCTTTGAGGAAACTGTTGAGACGGATGAGGAGAAGGTTCGCGAGAAATATCGCAGCCATTTTGCTGTCGCAGATGAGAAACCGTATGCCTATGATTTTGTTATACGCCGCTTGAATGATCCGGAAGATACACCCATTGGTATTGTTCAGATGTGGAGTTATGTGGATTACCGAAAAAGCTGGGAACTTGGATTCGCTGTACTTTCAGAATACGCAGGCAACGGATATGGGAGCGAGGCTACCCGTCTTTTGTTACAATTTGCGTTTCAAGAGTTACAAGATCATAAGGTCGTCGGCATGTGTAATTCACAAAACGTTCGCTCAGCAGCACTGATGCAGCATTTGGGTATGACACGGGAGGCCGTCTACCAGGAAGAACTATGGTGGAACAATCAGTGGACAGACCAGTATTTTTTCTCGATTTTGGATAGAGAGTTTAAGCAAGTCTAATAGGTACGGGAGGAAATAAGATGACTACGTTGGCTCTGTTGTGTTTCTCGTAAATTAGGGCAAAGGTGGTTATAACCATGGAGAGAATTACGGTCTATCATTATGATGCTTTCTCTACAGTTCCCGGTCAAGGTAACCCGGCAGGAGTGGTTTTTGATGCTGATCATTTCAGTGAGACGGAGATGCAGCAGATCGCTTATAAGGTTGGTTTTAATGAGACAGTATTTGTGTTGAATTCTGAAGTAGCTGACGTCAGATTACGTTATTTTACGCCGGGCCATGAGATTAATCTGTGTGGTCATGCCACAATGGCATCACTGTATGGTTTGAAGACGCGTGGGATGTTGAGTGACAAAGAGCTAATCACGATTGAAACCAATGTAGGTACATTACCCATACGATTTGAGTGCAATGCCGACACCATTTACATGGAAATGAAACAGGATCAGCCGCAGTTTATACCGTTCCAGGGGGATATCGAGAAGCTGGTAAGCGCCATTAATCTCACTCTGGATGAGGTTGACCTTTCTACGCCAATCGTTTATGGAAGTACGGGAAACTGGACGGTATTAATCCCGATTCGTGGACTGAACTCTTTTATGAAAATGAAACCGGATTCTTCCCTGTTCCCAGGGATTTTAATTGAGAATCCCAAAGCTTCCCTACATCCCTTTTGTTTCGAAACTCGTGATTCCGATGCGATGATGCATGCCAGACATTTTTCATCACCTTACTCTGGTACGACGGAAGATCCAGTGACTGGAACAGCCTCCGGGGTGATGGGTGCTTATTATTTAACCTATGTGAAACCGGAGATTGATGAGGTACAGTTTGTGATAGAGCAAGGGCATGAGATTGGAAGAGATGGAGAGGTTCAAGTGAGTGTGATTCGGGATGGTGAGGATATGGATGTCAGAATGAAGGGGACAGCTGCTTTTGTGCGTGAACTGAATGTTGAATTGGACATTTGATCATATACGAAAGCAAAAAGCGCGAAGGGAGATTAACATTTTGCAAATTATTGATATTCGGCAGAAGCCGGACGTGATGCAAGAAGCAGTACAGTATTTCTGGAAACAATGGGGCTCGGAATCAAGCTTCCATTTCTATCGGGATTGTATAGAGCGTTCTGTGGATACAGAGAGTGATGTGCCAAGATTTTATGTGATGTTGGACGGAGACCGAATTATCGGTGGGTACGCTTTGTTGCGAAGTGATCTGAATAGCAGGCAGGATCTCTTTCCCTGGTTTGCATGTCTTCATGTTGATCCAGAATATCGGGGCCAGAATCTGGGTGGACAACTTCAGACCCATGCATTAAATGAGGTGAAAGCAAAAGGGTATGACAAGCTGTATTTATGTACTGATCTGACTGATTATTATGAAAAAAATAACTGGGCCTATATCGGTAAAGGATACCTGCTTGATGATGAAGAGACGCGAATCTATGAATATAAGATTTGATAGAGGTTACACACGTTTTAGGGCTCTGCCTTGAATTCGGGAGGAATGAACCTATGATTACCGAGATTAATAAACATGAATTCCATAAAGTAAAACATCTCACGGACTCGTGTCAGAATATTGAAGTCAAGGCGGTGGCGTCTGGCTTGAATCCGGGACGAATATATGTAGATGATGCAGAGAATATCACAGCAGCTCTAATTTGGATACATGGACAATCTGGTTTTCAGTTAATCGGAGATTCTCGAAGTGAACCCTTTCTGAATGAATTGAAAGAGTACATGCGGGAACGTATTGAACCTGAATTATTAAACTTACATATTCATGCTGTTGAAATTGGTGTGGTGGACGAAGCCTGGGAAGATGTTCTTCGGCACATCTCCGGGAAAAGAGATATCTCCAGTGATATTCAGCATGTATTCAAGTTGAATCCAAATCTGATAAGTCAGCAAGCACCTCTCGACATATGTGCTTCACAGGACGAGAAAGTCAGAATTGTCAGGATAGATGAAGTATTATTAGGAGAGAAAAGATATAACAATTCTCCATTCCTGAAATATAAAATCTCTCACTTTTGGAATAAAATAGATTATTTTTTACAACATGGCTTTGGCTATATTGCAGTGCATAACGATGATATCGCGAGTGTTTGCTTTTCGGCATTTATCGCAGATCAGACACATGCGGTTGATATTGAAACGGTTGAAGTCTACAGAAGAAGGAATTATGGTGCGATGGTGGCAAAAGCTTTTGTGGAAGAATGCAGTCGTGTAGGTATACATCCGTATTGGGATTGTTCACCGGACAATGCAGGCTCAATTCATCTGGCACAAGGTGTGGGGATGTCACTCGATTTTAACTATAGAGTTTACTGGTATGATCTATCCACATAGATGGATCTGAAGGAGGATGTGCTGTGAGCGAATCATTACAGGATCAGATTCAATTTCTCATTGAGATTGATAAACTCAAAACGATTGAACGAAAGACGAGAATTATGCATGGTGAGAGAATTGAAAATGATGCGGAGCATTCTTGGCATCTGGCGATGATGGCCTTGGTTTTGCAGAGTCATGCCAACAAGGATGTGGATATCCTCAAAGTCATTAAGATGCTTCTCGTTCATGATCTGGTCGAGATTGATGCCGGAGATACATTCGCTTATGATACGGTGGGACACACGGATAAATATGATCGTGAACTCCAAGCGGCTCATCGGCTGTTTGGTATGTTGCCTAAGGAACAGGCTGAAGAACTACTCCAGTTATGGTTAGAGTTTGAAGCAAAGCAGACTCCTGAAGCACAATTTGCTTCATCTCTAGATCGGTTGCAGCCTCTGATACACAATCATCAGAATGAGGGAGATACGTGGCAGAAATATAACATTACAAGTGAACAGGTGATAAACAGAAACCGTGAGATTGCGAACGGTTCCGAAACATTGTGGGAGTATGCGCAGCAGATTATTCAGAAATCCGTGGATCAGGGAATCCTGTCCAAATCATGAGGATATGTTTTCACGTATGCACTTTGAAGATGGAGGAGAAGCATCTATGGGATATATCATGGAGCTGAGAAAATTGGTAGGCCCGCGTCCTTTAATTATGACGGGCTCATGTGTACTCGTTTTCAATGAGGAAGGTCACCTACTGCTGCAAAAACGTACAGATAGCTTGGATTGGGGGACACTTGGGGGATCAATGGAACCCGGGGAGTCTTTGGAGGAAACAGCTGCGCGGGAATTGTATGAAGAAGCCGGACTGAGAGCGGAATCGTACAAACTCAATAGCGTTTTTTCAGGTGAAGACATGTACTATCAATACCCACATGGTGATGAAGTTTACAACGTCATGGCTGTTTATGAAGCTTCAGGCATCAAGGGCAGCCCAACCATTATGGATAATGAAGGGCTGGAACTCCGATATTTTGATCTGAATCAGCCGATCCCTGAGATCAATCCGTTTACGGAATATGTGTTGAAGAAGGCAGGATATATTAGAACTAACTAGTAAGAGGAGGGTATGTTATGACGCAGGACTTCTATTGTGATGAGGTGCTGAGTGGTAAAACGCAAGTCAAAGTTGTCATGGAAACAAATAACGTTATGGCTTATCATCACACTCGCCCTTACTACAAGCATCACATTGTTGTAATTCCCAAGATTCATATCCAGTCCCTCATTTCAGAAGAAGAAGAGAATAATGATGAACTACTCTTAGAAATGATGCGTGTCATTAAAAAGATTGCTGCTGACTTGTTAGCTCAGACAGGCTCATCGAAGATTGTAACTAACTTGGGCAGTTATCAAGACTCGAAGCATCAGCATTGGCATATAGTCAGTGGTGAGCGAACTTAGGAAACTGTATACCGGATTACAAAACTTCCACCTTTCACATACGGATGTGGAAGTTTTTTCGTTTTGAACCACTAAACATACCAAACAACTCTTACATCTACCCCAAAATGAACTAAGGAAAAATATGCTAGAATAGGGAGTGAATATTTAAAAGGGTCAATTAGGAGGAATAATAATGATGGTTGGTTCTATAGTTACGATATTTGCAATGTTGATTAATGTGTTGTTATACGGACTGGGTGTGTATGCACTGATCCTGTTTATTAAGCTGGCCCGGCGTGGGATTCAGGCACTGGATATCTACTTGTATGAGAAACGCGGAGAGCGGTTCTAACGTTCACCATCTCACACTCGAACAGAATTATCATTTTTCTCTCAGTGTTTTATCTTTCCTATTCTAGTATGATTAACGCATCATTCCAGTAAAGAGAGGTTCATGACATGGATGCTTTTCTAGAACAAATTAACAAGTTAAACGAGCTTCAGAAAGACTTGGTTAGTCTACATCCTTTGTTTGCAGAACATTATCCAGTGGTTGTAGCCTATGAAGCTTTATTATATATCTATGATTATTCGTCCAAAACGCAGCAGTATGAGTGGGTGAAGACAGTACCTGACGATTTATATATTCCAGATGAATGCCTTGCCGCAATGCCGGTGCATCATATGGATGGAAGAATGTGTGCGATTGTAACGGATACAGCGTTCAAAGATCTGGAGCAGAAAGTCTATCTGTTCCACGAATATGTTCATTGCTATGTATATGAGAAATATGATGAGCGGATCGTCAACCGTCTTCAAATTAAGCATAAAATGGACCAGCTGAAGCGTGTAACATGGGAACTGGATTATGAATTTCCGTATGAAGATGAAATCGTTGTGGAGCGGATTAACTCATTGTTGTCTGCTTTGAAGAGTAAAGACCTGACACAAGTACAGACAGCTAGAAAGGCGTTGTTCACTTCATTAAATGAAGAACAAGCCGAGTATTGGAGCTGGTTGGAGTGGAACGAGGGTTACGCGCGTTATATTGAGAATCTGATTCGGGCAAAATTTGGGCAGGAAAGCAACCATATGGGAGACACTGCTCCGTTTAATCGTCTAGTATTCTATGAATGTGGATCGGAATACATTAGTCTGCTTGTGAAGGAGCACCCGGAGTACCATACGGATCTGGAGCAGCTGTTTGACCGCATGCAAGTGGAGAGAATTCAGGGATAATCACGCATCTACGGTGAAAAAAGGTGGAACCTAGCGAAGTCTCACTATTCCAGTGATCTGCGTTGCACCAGTAGGTTATATCGTTTCTTTTTATTAAGTATAGTAGAATACTTCCCGATAAAAGGAGATCAACTCTATGCCGTTACCTATGGTTCATCTCAATATTGCTAATCTGATTGCAGACTCGCTGCAAATTCAGGCTGATCGAGGTTCATTATATCTGGGGAATATCGCCCCAGATTCCATACATATGCGCGAAGGTACAACCAGAGATGATAAGGAATACACCCATTTCAACCCAAAAGATGATGGAGATTACGTTGGTGAATTGAAGGATCTTTACTCATTCTATATGCAACAACTTACCGATGAAGGATGGAAGTGGTTTGTGCGAGGATACTTTATGCATGTGCTAACAGATTATTACTGGTTCCGTAGTGTGCATCCCGAATTCGTCGAACGGGTCAACAAGGTAGATCAACATACAGGCAGTAGCAGATCGAAGGATGAACTAGCGCGTTTATATTACCAGGAGACGGACCAGATCGATTTCAATCTCTATCAAGGTTCGAGTTGGAGCGAAGAGGTATGGCAGGTGCTCAACAGTTCACCAGGTTATGACATGACGGGTCGTTTAACTGCTGATGAGATTGTGCGCTGGCGGGACCACACGTTTTCTTTTCTTAATGGGGAAGAACCGGGAATTACTCCTGAGTTCATCACGGGTGAGAGAGTTCAGGTATTTGTGGAAGAGACCGTAGAGCGACTGATCGCTTTGTTGTCTTCATGGGACCCGGAGTTACGTAATTTGATATGAATATAGATAGTTAGTGCAGTTGAGTCATTTCATTATATACTGTATTTATTACTTCTCTACTCATTACTAGTTTATTTAATACTAAGTCAGGGAGGCACGCAGTATGGTGAAATATGTAGGAGTGTTGCTCGTATTTGTCATTGCCACGTTCATTGCAGGGTGCAGTAAACCGAATGAATCGAACGTGGAAGAGGGGCTTCCTCTATTGATCACCTTAACCTGTAATCCAAACCTCACTTTGGAACCATGCCAAGATGTTGAGTTTGATCGATCTGACGAGATTCGGATCATGATGGATGCCATACATAAGGCTGAGCGTTTGCCGGGTATTCTCAATTATGGTACACAGTACGACCTGAGCATAACAAATGCGGACAGCTCGATAACACGGTATGATTTTTCATTAGGAATGGATCCCAAGATGCAAGGCCTGTTAGTAAACCATGAAGACACGCACACTGGATATAGCATTCCTCTTGAGGATTCGAATCAAATAAGAAGACTGATTCAGCGACGTACAGATTAAGAAGGTAAATGGAACGGAGAAGAACCTGTGGATGACAAAATTACCATTGAACCTTTGACGCGATAGGATGCAGATGGAGTGTATCAGGTGTTTGAGACAACCATTCCCGCAGCATTTGATCAGGAGGGAATAGGCTCGCTTCTGGATGATATTTAGGGTGAAATAACACAGAAAAAAGCGATGATTCACAAGGCATTGCAAGCAAAGGACAACATCAAAGCAAGTGTATTTTTCCTCGTCGCCAAAATGGGAGATGTTATTGTAGGCACAATCTCGTATGGACCGTGTGGTAAGGAGATCCGGGAATGTGCAGAGGGCCGGCTGAACGATATCGGAGAACTGGGTAGCCTGTACGTGTTGCCCGATGTTCAAGGTCAGGGGATTGGTTCAGCGCTCATTCTCGCACTGGTTACTGAACTGCAACGGCTGGGAATTCAGCAATTCTGCCTGGATAGCGGTTACCAGATCGCACAGAAGAAGTGGCAACGCAAATTCGGTGCACCCTATGTGGTGGCGAACAACTATTGGGGCGAAGGAACAGATCATATGGTATGGCTGTGTGAAGTACAGGATTTTATAGAGGTTGTTCAAAAAGCCCGCTTTTGATTACGAAGGATGCCTAGTGGCATCATCAGCATCGAATATGGAATTCAGCCGAAATGTCCGTTGCTCACGTAGTTTTCCCTACGCTCCGCTACTCCATTTCTAGCTTCATCCCATCTTCTCGGTACTGAAAACCAGTCTTTTTGAACATGCACTAAAGTAAAATGAAATGAACAAAAGAGATGACGACCTGTATTGTATAGGGGTCATCTCTTTATCTTTTTGCATCGATCGTGGACGATTGTTCGTACATTGTATCATGTGTGTTTTTATGTACCCGAGGAAAAAAGGAGTGAACATATGTCAATACAGTGGAATACACCCAAGCAACGGCTGTCCCCTCATGCGGTAAACTTGTGGAGAATTAGCGCCATCATATGGAATGTAATAGGTTTCCTGATCTTTGCCGTACTGTTAATACTCGACTCCATCTATGGATGGAAGACGTGGATTGGATGGATTTTGTGGGGCGTTACGGCCATATCTGTGCTCTATGCGGTGTGGGATATTTTCATCCAGCCTTCATGGTTATACAAGCATTGGTACTATGATGTGAATGAGGAGTTCCTGCAACTGAAGCGTGGGGCGCTAACCAAGGTACATCAGATCATCCCCATGGCGAAAGTGCAATCGGTTACAACAAATCAGGGACCTTTAATGCGAAAATATGGACTCTATTCCGTATCGGTTGGCACGATGGGTTCATCGCATGAAATCCCCGCATTGCCAGAGGAAGTCGCGCTTGCACTCCGTCATCAGATTGCGTCCTATGCGCGGATTAATGAGGTGGATGAATGATCGATATGAAGCGACATCATCCATTAACCATGCTGTGGAGCTTGTGGAAACAGGTAAAGAATTGGTTCGCCATCGTCCTTTTTTTGTTTGTTTTCCGTCAGGGCTCGGAGTCCCAATGGATATTCTATGGAAGAATCGCTTTTTATGTAGGTGTCTCCATTAGTATCCTGTCCATTATCCTGAAGTGGTTCACCTCGCGTTATGCAGCAGACGATACAGCCTTTCATATCTATAGTGGTGTGTTTAACCGTACTCGAAGAACGATACCTTATACGAAGGTCCAGAATGTGAATCGTCATACAACGTTGTTTCATCGGTTATTCAGGGTGACGTCGATTCGATTCGAGACCGGAATTAAGGGAGAAGATGCTACCTTTCAGTTACACGTTGTTTCACTTTCCGAAGCGGAACAGCTGGAGAAGATTGTAGCAGGTCATATGGCTGAAGAAGCAGTAACAGTAGGAGCAACAGAGGAACATGATACGTTGGATGCAGTTCAGGTTATGGAAGAGGGAGAGGCGCAATCCGAACCTGTTATAACGGATGAAGTCATGTCTCTACCTGCAAAAGAAAAACAGGAACGGGTTGTTCATTATCATTCCACCCGCAAGGACATATTCAAAGCATCCTTTACCTCGCTTAGCTTTCTCGTACTGATTCCGGTCTTGGCTACGCTCTATTCCTGGGTGAAAGACTTCTTCCCTGATGAAGAAGTAACGGAGAGTTTGTTATTAACCTGGCTTGATTCCTGGTGGATTGCCGGTTTGATGATTTTAGTTTTATTGATCATATCTATTGCTCTGGGCATAGTCAGAACCTTCGTAAAGTATGGCAATTTCCAGATCACCTCGGATGCCAAGCGGATCTATATCTCGAAGGGCATGATGGAGCAAACGTCATTTTCAATCCTGAAAGAGCGAGTCCAAGCCGTGAAAATTACACAGTCGCCAATGAAAAGGCTGCTTGGACTGGCGGAAGTAGAACTGACCACTGCAGGTAGTCTGGGAGAATCCGAGCAGGAAGTGAACTCGCTCTATCCCTTCTTGCCTGTGAAGCAAGCCTATACCCTGATTGAGGAAATCCTGCCATCCTATCGGGTTACGCAAGAGATGGAAAAACTTCCACGAATATCACTATGGCTGCGCCTGCTCAAACCAAGTTGGGGATGGATCATAATTACGGGTTTATTGTGGTACTTCAAACCATTGGTGTTTGGGCAGAAACATGCATGGTGGATGATTTCCGCGATTCTGCTCGTGTGGATTGCAACATGCAGAGTGATGGACTTTTTCCATACCCGATACATTCTGCATCAGAATTTCATTCAACTTCGAACCGGTGCGCTCACGTCAACACTTTTCATCTCCAAACGTGAGAAAGTCATCGAAGTGCAGATCACCCGTAATGTGTTACAGCGTTGGTTCGGTGTGGCTTCCATTCATACGGTAAACCGCGCCAAGCCAGTACTGCATCATCGGGCACATGACATTTCCCTGGATACGGCCAAATCATTTCAATCATGGTACATGGGTCGTACCCAAGATGTTCAGACCCGTTAATTGCAAGAGCAAGTGCAGGAAGACCAAACAAGGTTATTCTGTGCTTGCTCTTTTTAATTGAAGAATTTTTATTACTAAGGAGAAGGTCAACGTGAGTAAAAGGAAAATCATATCTCTGACGGTCTTGATCACTCTAGCGATCTTAGTTGTTACGCCCTTTGCATATGTAAAAGTGAATAAGATGATTTACGCTCATCGAGTGACTGAATATTTAATCGAGCAGAAGAATTATTCTTCCGAGGAAATTGCATCTGTAGAGGGCGTATGGTCAATCAAGCTGCCGCCGTTCCTTGCCATAGTCAAATTCAAAGATGAGCCTGACGTAGAATATATCTATTTTGCTCATAATGATGTCATCCAATTTAGTCACCGCATTTCGGAAGAAGCTCAGAAGAAAGGCAAGACGAAGTCACATCTGAAGCATTTTGTACCTATGATTTTATGAGAATGGATCGGCTAAAAAGATGAAGGATATCCAAATTGTGGATTTTCATGTAGAATGATATAGCACGTATTAAGCCCTAAAGCATAGGGTGTTGATCGAAGGGTGACTTATGAAAAAGGTTGTTATCGTAATCCTGTCTCTTGTCGTACTTGTTGGTGTATCCTCTTCCGCTTATGCTCATCCAGGCAGACTGGATAAGAACGGTGGACATAACTGTTCAGCCAAATCCAAACAAAAGGGTCTGTGCACAGGTTATCACTATCACAAAAAGAAAAAATGAGAATGAGCTGTACAAGATAAACCCGGCCATCGTTCAATGTATGGTTGGGTTTGCATGTGTACCATTGATTTAAAATGACGGAGGCGGTTACACCATGCAGATACAGGAGATATCGGTGTGGAATCATGACGATTTAGTGGCGATGCTGGTCGAAAGCTCCAGTGAGGGGTTCAGACATATCGAGCGATTAATCCATGAATATGAGACAGGAATCAATACATTCGAGCAAGAAGATGAAGCGCTTTTTGAATGCAGAGTGCACGATAAGGTGGTTGGGATCTGCGGTCTGAACAGAGATCCTTATTCTGAAGTGACTGATACAGGAAGAATTCGCAGGCTTTATGTGATGAGAGAATTTCGAAGACATGGGGTTGGGCGCAGGCTGATGGATGCGGTTATTCAAAAAGCGGAAAATCATTACGCTCGACTGGTTCTGTACACGGATCAACCGGTTGCTGGATTTTTTTATCGCGACTTGGGATTTAGAGAAGTGACGAGTATGGAGAAGATAACGCACGTACTGGAATTGGGGGAGAAGAAAGATGGATCATATTAAAGCCGTTATTTTTGATTTGGACAATACAATTCTGAACAGAACAATGACCTTTGACGGCTTCACGCAGAGTTTGATTAAAACCTATTTTGGTCACCTTGGTCAACCGAAGATATAAGCAAACGAATTATTGAACTCGACCAGGATGGTTATAAGGACAAACCCTTTCTGTTCAACGAGTTGTTGCATGAACTGCCCTGGGCAGAGCATCCGCCACATGCAGAACTGATGGAGTTCTATGGCAGAGAGTATGTGCGAAGTTCAGTTCTGATGGAACAGGCGCGAGAAGTCGTTCAGCATCTTCGGGGGAAATATCAAACCGGGTTAATTACCAATGGGCAGACCGATATTCAGTATGGGAAGATCGATCAACTCGGTATCCGGGATGATTACGACCATATTATTGTTTCAGAAGAGGCTGGAGTCAAAAAGCCCGATCCACGCATATTTCAGCTTGCGCTAGATCATTTCGGTCTAAGCCCAGAGCAATGCATCTACATTGGCGATCATCCGGTGAACGATATTGAGGGAGCGGCAAGCGTAGGCATGAGCACCATCTGGATGAAGGTCAACCAGCCGTGGCAGGACAGGATTACGACTAGTCCTTTACATACGATTGAGCATCTAAGTGAGCTGAAGAAACTGCTTTAGAAGACGGTTATATAAATTGAATTCCTATAATCACAGTCTGGAAAGCGAGGAACATATGGAAATTAGACAGATGGCTACAGCGTTTTTGAGCAATGGCTCAGAGATGCTGATGATGAAGAAGGCGGGTAGCAGATTGTTTGATTTTGAATTCTGGGGTGGCATTGGCGGACATCTGGAACAAGGGGAACTGAACACACCCATGACCGCCAGCTATCGGGAGATTGAAGAAGAGACCGGGTTCACGCAAGAGGATGTCGAACAATTTCGGCTTCGATATATGCTGTTGGAAGTTAACGGTGGTGAGATTTGGCAGCAGTTTGTATATTTCGGAGAGACCACGCATCGACATTTTGTGCCCTCGGATGAAGGCGAGTTATTCTGGATACCACTGGATGAGGTGTTGGACTTACATTCGTCTATTCTGATCAAAGCAACGCTTAGGCACTATTTACAACACCCAGGAGCAGAGGACATCTGGATTGGCAACGTTCAGAGCGGAACAGACCTAAAGAACACTCCACAGGTAATATGGAACAGAATGCAGGAAACGATATCATTTGAGCCAAAGGGGGTTAATCGATAATGTTGAAATATAGAATCGAAAGAAAAAAATTGAGATGGATAAATTACCTGTTGATCACTGTACTGATTGCTATCATTCTTCCGAGTAGTCATGTGGAGGCAGGCAGCACGATTACAGTGAAAACGAAGGTCCAATATTACAAAGGACAGCCATACATACATCTAACAGGTGGTAATAAATCTGTGACGGATAAACTGAACAAGACATTTAAACTTCACGCAGTGATAGCAGCTCGCTTGGACAAAGAAGAAAAGAAATCAAACAAAAAATATTTCTACATCACCATGGCCAGTGTAAAATACAATGCAAAAGAAAACTTATCTGTGGTATATGAAGATCATGTGTACACTGGCGGAGCACATGGAATGGATGCGACAAAATCATATAACTATGATTTAAGAACGGGGAAAGAACTGAAGCTAAGCGAGTATGTCAAAGACGATACTCAGATGGAGAAGGTAGAGAAATCAATCTCCAACAGTCTATTAGCCATGTATAATGCAGGAGTTTCTATTTTTGAAGAGAATATTTATGATTTTCAGCTTGATCAAACATCTGAATTCTTTTTATATGACAAAGGTATCGTCATCCGATTCCACCCTTATGAGGTTGCACCCTACGCTAAAGGGTTTGTAGATATCAAAGTCCCGTTCAGTAAATTCAACCAATAGATTGTTTGCAATAAAAGGCATGATCCAGTTCAATGAGGTCATGTCTTTTTCTATATATACAATCATTCAAAATACTCTAAATAATTTCAATAACTTCGGCTTCTATGTTTCTACATACCGTGTAAATAGCTCAACCCTATCCAAGATGCAGGGTTTGTTATGAAGCATATTGGAAACATGTTTCAGGCTGACCGTAGCAGAGTGTAAATACTATGGCAGCCTGAACGAGCGAACCGGTTTAATTTTGCATAGGGCAGAGGCGGTAGTTATGGGTTGTTGGAAGAAGATGATTTCATAAAACTACGCTGTAATAATTCGATTTTTCGTTTGTCTGTTCCGACGTTCTATCGCTTCCTCATAATCCCCGATCAGTGTATCAAAAATATGCTCCCACGACCGCTGCTCAGCCAGCTTTCTGCCTTCCAGTCCCATCATCCTCAATTGGTTCACGTGATTTCCCCAGAGACATATCTCCCGAATCAGTGCATCAGCCTGACCTGGCTCGAATAACACACCATTGCGGTGAGGGGATATCAGATCCTTTACACCTCCAGCATTGGCCGCCACCACAGGGAGTCCTGAAGCCATCGCTTCCAGTACCACATTGCCAAATGTCTCCGTAGAGGAAGGAAACACAAACAGATCTGCCGAAGCATACATAACAGCAAGTTCTTCGCCATGCATATAACCTGTAAAGGTGACATTGGGTGGGGATTGCAGACGCATTTTCGGGAGAGATGGGCCGTCGCCAACGATAATCCAGTGAACACGGGACTGCATTTCCTGGGGCAGCTGCTGCATGGTAGTCGTGAGAATAGCGATATCTTTTTCCGGGGCAATGCGTCCAACGTAGAGTAGAATAAGGGGAGCGGTGATGTGGTATCGTTCACGGATATCCGAGCTGCGTTTATCAGGGGAGTACAGGTTGCAATCAATCCCGCGAGACCAAAGTTTCAGACGCTGAATGCCTTGGGTTTGCAGGGTGTTTAACGTTTCCTGTGATGGAGTTAGGGTTGCATCACAGGCACGGTGGAACCACTGGATATATTTCCAGTAGAGAGGAATCATACTCTTCAACCGGTAGTATTCGAGATAACGATCGAAGTGGGTATGGTAGGAGACAACATGGGGAAGATGGTGTTTGAGGGCATACCTCAGACCAAGCAACCCCATATTAAAAGGCGTGGCGATATGCAGCAGATCGGGTTGAAAGGTTTGTAGCTGCTTGTGTGTGTCTGCTCTGTTGGGTAGAGCAATGCGGCATTCGGGATACAGAAAAAAAGGGATGTTGGCAACCGATCGGACTTGAGTCTCATGGCTTCCTTCAATGACGGAGTTCGGAGTAAACAGCAGATGTTCAATTCTTCTGCGGTTCAGATGGTTACTCAAGCGGTGGAGCGTGCCAGCAACACCATTGGTTTCCGGAAGATAGGTGTCTGTGAACAAGGCCAGGCGCATCATTACCCCTCCCAAGACTCGTGATGCCAAGATCATAACAGCGGAACATTTTCCAGAGGTCAATTGCACGTTAACTTGACGACATTCCCTGTAAATTGTTAAAGGATATACTATACCAACTTCCATAAGTTCAACTTATATAGCGTATTCTGATATGATGTAATAACGTGTCGGCGTAGTTGAACTTGAAATTTACACGAAACGGAGAGGGCAGAAAAAAACTGAAGAAGCGGAGCGTTCGCCTTTATCACCGGATTTTACCCTTTAATAAAGGGATTGAAAAAATCTGGGGATAACAGCGATCGGAAGTTTATTCTGACCGCGTAGTGGTCCAGTGTAAAAAACACGTTCAAACTATTTAGACAGAGAGATACAGGAGGCAGAGAAAGATGAACAAGTTACAAGAAGAATTGCAGGAGTTGTTACCACTTGATCAGCTTGAAGAGATGTCAGGTGAAGAAGTGGTGGGGAGTGTTGCCATGGACCTTTATCGGGCTGAATTTTCGACGATTCGAGAAAGTGGGCCGGAACTTCCGCAAGTATTGAGAGATATCATTCTAATCATTGATCTAGATACCGAGCTGTCTATGAACGGGATGACCGGTTTCCTTGAGAATTCCAGCGGACAGTATCTGGGTGAGACGATAACAGCTATGGAGCGGATCGGCAATGATGCAGATGCCGTGATCCTGAAGAAAATAGAGCAGATGTTGTCCGAAAGCGGTGTAACGCACGGGCAATTACGAGATAATGTGAATGGCCTGTCCGAAGATGACATCACGACAACCCTGCAAACACACGGGGAACAGATTCATGAGGTATTACAGCAGATTGAACTGGAAGCCGCGAATTTGAGCATGCAATCGGATAACGAAGAAAGCTTTGACCTGCTGTATCAATATGTGGACGAAAATAAAGAACGTTTGAAACAGGAGATGCAACACGTTTTGTCTAATTGAGTGGGAAGAGGAGGCAAAATGACAATCATGAACAAACGATTAGCGCTGGAATCCTTTTTGGTTACCTTGTTATTCATCATCGGTTTTGTAGCTTGGAATGTCGTTCAAGGCATGATCATGACCATGAATTATGTACCTGATCTTACGAACACCGCTTCTTCTGTTACCCCATTGCAATCCAAGATTGCTTTTGGAAGCCGTGTTCAATGGGATACAACATCTATGATTATGGCTGTTGCCGGATTTATTTTGCTCACCGCCGCATATTACGGTCTTCGATCAGGAATGCAACGCTGGACACAGCGTTCCTGAAGTGTTGTCTAAATAGAAGACATTTCCTTACACTGCTTTTGCAGCATACCAATTGAATTTCATTTGCAATTGCCCTGAGTCCATTAGACTCAGGGTTTTTGCTATGGCTAATGTTTTTCCGCTTCGAAGGGGAAATTTTCTAGATCCAAGGTCAAGGAAGAATCCGTTACAATGATCTTGTAAGCGCTTATCGTTTTGGATAGAGAGAGGAGGAGAGACAGAGATCATGATTACAACCAATCAGATTTATCTCGATCAGACATTGCATAGCAAAGAGGATGTATTTGATTTTATATCTGCGGAGGCAGAGCGTTACAGCATCACTACAAACCGTGCACAACTTGCGGCTGATCTGTGGGAACGCGAACGTGTCTACTCCACCGGACTTCAGGATCACTTTGCGATTCCCCATACCCAGAGTGAAGTTGTAACACGTCCGGCAGTGATGGTCATTCGATTGCGGGAGCCCATTGATTGGGAATCTCATGACGGCAAGCCGGTAAAATATATTTTTGCCATCCTTGTGCCTAAAGGTCATGTAGACGTATCCCATCTGCAAATTATCTCTTCACTTGCCACCTTATTGCTGGAAGATTCATTCAAAGAGGCCATCGCAGAAGCGGTGCAGCCGGAAGATGTATATACGTTGCTTCATCAATATACGGAAGGACTGGTGTCATAATGAAAATCGTAGGTGTAACGTCATGTATCGCAGGTCTCGCCCATACCCCGATGGCCGCCAAAGCATTGGAGAAAGCAGCTCAGCAACTGGGATATGAGATCAAAGTGGAACAGCAGGGAGCCATGGGACAAGTCAATAAGTTGACGGAAGAAGATATTGCTGCAGCTAATTTTGTACTGATTGCAGCGGATCAAACGGTGAAGGACATGGATCGGTTTGGCGATAAAAAGGTCGTACGTGTCAAAATCGGTCATGCCGTAAGTCAGGCAGAAGCGGTATTAACCAAAGCTGTTGAGGCTGTGAACGCACAAGCTTAACCCCACCTTCCACATGAGGAGAGAGTACGATGAGAAAATGGTTTGGTGAAGCAAAAACACATCTAATGACAGGTATCTCCTATCTGCTGCCGGTCATTATCGCGGGTTCCCTGGTCGTTGCCATCTGTAAAATTATCGCACTATCAATGGGCATTACTGATCTTGATCCGTATAAAGATGGAAGCGGATTCTTGCATATTTTATATCTCGTGCAAAATGTAGGATGGAGCGGCATCGGGCTATTGACGATTGTCCTGTCCGGTTACATTGCCTACTCCATTGCTGACAAACCTGCGCTGGCCGCAGGTCTGATCGGCGGGGTGCTGGCACAGCAGACCAACGCTGGTTTCTTGGGCGCATTAATCTCCGGTTTTTTTGCCGGATACATCACCTTGTGGGTCAAAAACAAAGTTAAGATTACAGGTCCGGCCGCTGGCTC
Organism: Paenibacillus sp. FSL H3-0457; assembly: GCF_037981725.1. NCBI lineage: Bacteria > Bacillati > Bacillota > Bacilli > Caryophanales > Paenibacillaceae > Paenibacillus > Paenibacillus sp. FSL H3-0457. The sequence goes on from NZ_CP150283.1 coordinate 1,899,108, forward strand.
GGTACCGTTAATCATTTTACCGCTGATTACCGTAGGTTTAACCGGATTTCTGATGGCAGTCATTCTGGGTGGCCCGCTGGGCGCGCTGAATGAGTATCTCATTGCTTGGGTTCAAAACATGAGCCAGAGCGGAACCAATACGGTTGTGCTTGCCATTATTCTGGGGGCAATGATTGGATTCGATCTCGGCGGACCCGTCAACAAAGCGGCATGGATGGCAGGCAATGCCCTGTTCCTGTCCGGTGTCTATCTGCCGAATATTTTCATTAATATTGCCATCTGCATTCCGCCGCTTGGTTATGGTTTGGCAACATTGCTGATGAAGAAACGTTTTTCCAAAACCTATCAGGAAGCGGGAAAAGGTGCAGTGATCATGGGTGTGATCGGTATCACGGAAGGTGCAATTCCGTTCACACTGCGTAACCCTGCCAAAATGATTCTGGTCAACATGTTTGCCTGTGCAACGGGCGCTGCCTTGACTGCACTGCTGGGAGCACATATCATCATGCCACCAATTGGCGGCTTATATGGAGCTGTGTCAGTAGGTACCCCAATCGCGTACCTTGCCGGAGGCATTGTCGGTGCACTAATCGTGGCGGGGGGCACCATGCTGGTGAACTTCCGTGATGAAGAAGAGAAACAACCTGCCAAGACTCAGGAAGCTTCAGTGAAGAAAAACGGGGAAGAAATCGAACTCGTTTTTGACTAAAAGTACATGTTCAAAAAGATCGGTTTTCAGTATCTTGAACAACCTTTAAAAAGCATCTGGAGGGATATAGAGATATGAGTGAGAGAAATCGTACCAAAGTACATGTGATTCCACATACACACTGGGACCGGGAATGGTATTTTACGACCTCCCGTTCCAAAGTGTATCTTGTCAAACACGTCAAGGAAGTATTGAACGCACTGGAGAATATCGATGGATTTCATTATTACCTGTTGGATGCACAAGGCTCTCTGCTGGATGATTACATCCGCTGGTGTCCCGAAGATGAGGAACGGATCCGCCAACTGGTTTCTGCCAAACGACTGATGACGGGACCCTGGTATACACAGACGGATCAATTGGTGATTTCCAGTGAATCCATGGTCCGAAACCTGTATTATGGTATGAAAACAGCACAAAAGTACGGACATGCGATGAAGGTTGGTTATGTCCCGGATGCATTTGGACAATCGGCACAGATGCCGCAGATCTATCGGGAGTTTGGCATTGAACGTTTCCTGTTCTGGCGTGGTGTCTCGGATAATACGAATCCACATACCGAGTTTACGTGGGAAGGGTCGGATGGCAGTCGTGTATTTGCTGTACAGATGCCATTCGGGTATTACTACGGTGGTAACATTCCGGAAAATGAAGAAGATCTGATCCCTTATTTGGAGAAACAGATTGGTGCGCTGGAACGCAAAGCCTCCACCAAACATATCTATTTCCCTAATGGGTTTGATCAGGCGCCTGTGCGATTGAATCTGCCGGAGTTGATTAAACGGTTCAATGCACTGGATACAGAACGCGAATATGTGATGAATGAACCGGAACGTTTTCTGGCGGAGATCGAAGCGGATAGTCAGGATCTGCCTGTACTTCGGGGTGAATTAATGGAAGCCAAGCACATGCGGATTCACAAGTCCATTTTTTCCACCCGTGCGGATCTCAAGCAACAGAATAACCGAATTGAGAATCTGATTGCTAACACGCTCGAACCTTTACTTGCCATTAGCCATTCTCTCGGGCATGATTACCCGCATCGCATTGTGGAGGACATCTGGAAGCTGTTGTTTGAGAATGCGGCACATGACAGCATCGGTGGCTGTAACAGCGATACAACGAATCAGGACGTTGCGTTCCGTTACAAACAGGCCTATGATATCGCACTGAATTTGCTTGACCTGCATATGCGGATGATTGCTTCAACGATACAGCAGGAGGAGACATTTGCGTTCACCCTGTTCAACACGCTACCGTATGTGCGAGGCGGGGTTACTGAGATTGAAGCTTATATTCCGGAAGAATCCTTTGTGATTCGGGATACGAAGGGGCGCGAGCTGGCCTACACCATTGTGGGAAAAGTAGACCAGACCGATTATGTGCTTGGACAGCACATCGATCTCAATCCAAGCCGCAAAGTGCATCTGCCGGAACGGGTATATCGCGCCAAATTGCTGGTGGAACTGCAAGAGGTCCCGGCGATGGGTTACACCCAGATTGTTTTTGATTTCAGTCAGGGCGCTGCACCTGTCATTGAACGACGTAACGAGGACAAGATTGAAAATGAACATTTCACTATTGCGCTGCAAGCAAACGGCACCTTGCAAATTACAGATAAGCGATCTGGCCAAGTGTATGCGGATCAAATGGTCTTTGAAGATAACGGGGATGACGGAGATTCCTACAATTATTCTCCTCCCGAGCGGGATCTGATTGTTTCTTCGGCAGGTAGCCAGATGAGTGCGACGACCACCCAAACGTCTGTATCTCAGACACTATCCCTGCGTTTCACGTTGGATGTTCCCTACGATCTGGAAGAGCGCGCCGCAGGTATCACGTCGGGAGCATTGCCAATGCAAGTGGAGATATCTCTTCGCAAAGGAGAGAATCTGATCCGTTTCCAGGTTCAGGTGCAGAATGAGGTGTTCAGCCACCGTCTGCGTGTCCTTTTTGATACAGGAATTGCTTCCGCCCTATCCATTGCAGACCAGCCTTTCGGTGTGATTGCTCGTCCAACCTCATTGCCAGAAGTGGAAGTATGGGAGCGCGAACAATGGCAGGAGAAACCGATCACTATTGAAGCTATGCAGAGTTATGCGGGGTTGAACAACGGTACGCGTGGTATGGCTGTGATGACGGGGGGTGTACGTGAGTATGAGATTGTTGGCGAGCAAATGGATACCATTGCCCTGACCTTGTTCCGTACTTTTGGTTTCATGGGTAAGGAAAACCTGTTGTATCGTCCTGGCCGGGCCTCCGGTGAGAAAATTGTGGCTACACCTGATGCGCAATTACTTGGCGAGCTCTCCTTTACCTTTGGCCTGCATATCCAGACTTCCGGGTTCGACGAAGCGAATGTGGCCCGTGCTGCGCGTGAATATTTGACACCGATCAGCAGTTATCAGCTATGCGACTTTTTGAACGGACGACTGATCTTTGCTTTCCGCGATGAGGCACTTGTTCTTGATACAGACTATAGCCTGATGTCGTTCAGCAACGATTCCAACGTGGTGTTAAGCAGTTTCAAGAAAGCAGAGCAGAGTGACGGATACATTGTACGTGTCTTCAATCCGTATTTGTCACAGTCTGCTAACGTGAACATGCACTTTAATCAACCTGTACATGCAGAGCGTGTATCTCTTGGTGAACAACCACTGGAGCCTCAGCAGAGGCTAACCGATGGAGAAGAGGTAGTTCGTTTGCCGGAACTCGCACATTGTAAATTGATGACGGTACTTGTATCGATATAAGGTGGGCTTTAGTTTGACACAATCCTGATCAGAAGGGAGGTCGGATATCGGTATGATTTTTCCAACTAAACGGTTGAAAAAGCTGTTCCACCTCATTCATGGTGAAGGACAGGAACAGGCTTGGACGAGCCAAGCACTTGCAGACAGGCTGGAAGTTACTGTACGTACTATTCGGGATGATCTGAAAAAGCTGGATCATATCCTCGCGGGGCATGGCGGGAGCCTGGAATCCAAGCGTGGGCGGGGTTATTCCATTCGTGTGCATGATGCGAAGCGGTATAATGAGCTGTTGGAGGAACGGAAGGATGATGGGCAAAAAGGTGCTCCAGTACCTGGTTCGCCTGATGAGCGTATCCGTTATGAATTGTTCAAGCTGCTTGGTGAACCGGGTCATATCAAGATGGAAGACCTCGCTGATCAGCTGTTTATAAGCCGTGCAACAATGAACAATGATCTGAAAATCATTCGTCAGATTCTGGAGAACTACCAGCTTCAGCTTCAGATCAAGCCAGGACATGGTGTGAAGGTCGTCGGAGACGAGCAAAGGTTTCGCTATTGCCTTGCCGAGTACGCCGATGCGCGAGATGAAGAACTGGGCCCCGAAGGAATGACCGTTGCACAGGAACGTTTGTTGTATCCAATCGAACCCGCGCACATCCGCGAGATCGTCATTCGCCATGTAGGCCAACAGGATGTTCGTATTGCAGATGTGGCACTGAAAGATCTGATTACGCATCTGGCGGTTATGGTATTACGTATTAAGCAGGGGCATGAACTGGAGCGATTCGAGAAAGTGGAGGCGAATGTTCAGGATCAGCAACTTGCACAGCAGATTATTCAGGATCTGGAGTTGTTATATTCCATTCACTGTCCAGTTGGAGAGCGAGATTATCTGCTGTTGCATATTGTTAGCAAAAAAATGACCACTACCGATTGGAATGGACTTCGAAGTGACCCGTTATATGTTGCTGTACAGCAGATGCTGGGTCATATCTATGATCGGTACACCTATGATCTGCGTGATGATGAACGATTGCCGAATGATCTGTATGCCCATCTGAAGCCCATGATTACTCGCCTGGAACATGGCATGAATATGCGGAATCCACTGCTGGGACATATACGTAAATATTATCCACTGGCCTATGAGATTACGATCAGTGCAGTGAAACAGCTACAGACATATGTACCTCATGAAATCAATGACAGCGAGATCGGTTACTTGGCTCTTCACATTGGTGCAGCTTTGGAACGTAAATACCAGATTCCTCATCGCAAACGGAAATCCGTATTACTCGTCTGTGGGTCAGGATACGGCACAGCCCGTATTCTTGAATCGAGATTGCGTTCGTTATTTGCCGAGCTGGAGGTCTCTCGTGTGGTTTCGCTACGGGAGTATGAGGAGATGGGGAGTGTACCCGAAGATTTGGTTATTTCCACGATCCGGTTACGTGAGTCCAAAGGCAAACCGTCGGCTGTCATTGCTGCGATTCCATCGGAACGCGACATGGCAACGATCACTCATCTGGTGCGAACTAGTGATGAGCAGGAGGAAATGACGCTACTGCGTTACTTTGATCCAGCGTTGTTCATGTTTCGGTCCGATCAGCCTGACAAAATGACACTTATGGCTGAGATGAGCGGAGCGTTGTTGGAGAAGGGAATCGTGACGGAGCAGTTCTGGCCAGCTGTGCAGGAGCGGGAAAAGATGGCTTCAACCGCGCTTGGAAGAGGTATGGCGATTCCGCATCCCATGGAGCTGAGTTCAACCCGTACGACCGTATCTGTATGCCTGCTTGAGAAGCCGATTCCGTGGGATGAGGAGAATGAAGTACATGCTGTATTCATGTTATCCATCTGCAAAGAGGATTACGAACAGGCTATGGGGATCTATGATCTGTTTGTAGAGTTGATCCGACAGGAGGAGCAGCTGGAAAGCCTGCGATCCTGCGGCAGCTTCGATGCCTTTGCCCAACTTGTATGTGAAACGTTGAGTCTGAAAAGTACCGAAGCGTATTAATATATATATGTTCGCTAATGGATAATTACACGGACACTCCGAGTACAGAACAACCTTATGATCGCTGTTATCCTCCAACTTTTTTTAATTCCCTTTTTGAAAGGGAAAAACCGTCCTTCATCAGATTTGTGGTATTATCCCCTTTAAGTAGACACTTGAAAAAACCTTCATGTTATCATGAGGGTTCAAGTGACACTTGGAGGGGATATTTTTATGGCCAAAAAAGGACAAACATTTCACACGTATACCGAAGAATTTAAATTGAATGCGGTTAGATCCTATGTCGAAGGTTCTTCAAGTTACAAGGTGGTCGCTGATCGCGAAGGAATTCGAAACTGTTCACAACTGAAGGTGTGGGTAAAAAAATGGAAAAACGGGGAAGCATTCGATGAGCGAAAAAACAATGTTCCGAATCCACTGAAAGGACGGCCTCGTACTGCCTTTAGCAGTGTAGAAGAGGAACGGGACTACCTTCAAGCACAGGTAGATTATTTAAAAAAGCGGTATCCAAATCTAGTAAAGGAGAAGCACTAAGCCAACGGGAGAACTACGATATCATAGACGAATTGCGTTGCTCGCATGGCATTACACGCCTATTATCGATTACAGGAATACCCCGTTCCAGTTACTACAAATGGCGAGCAACACAGCCACAGCGAGACGCAAGACAAGACCGTGAGCGTGAGATCAAAGAGCGCATGATGGCTATTCATTTTGCAAATCGAGAGTTTGGTTATCCTCGCATGACAACGGCGCTCTGGGAGTCTGGTCTGAACGTTAATCACAAGAAAGTATGGCGAATCATGCGGGAACTATCGATCCAATCGGTAATTCGCAAGAAGCGGAAGAAGTCCAGCTATACGCCATCTGTGATTTATCCGAATCGCCTAAAGCGCAAATTTCATGCCACAGCACCTCAGCAAAAAATGGTGACGGATATAACTTATATTTCGGATGGAAACACGTTTGTTTACCTGTCTGTGATTCAAGACTTGTTCAACAACGAAATTGTCGCTTGGCAATTATCTAAACGGAACGATGTTCAGCTCGTATTGGATACGGTGGAACAATGGACACAAAAAAGAGACGTTTCGGAAGCCGTGCTCCATTCGGATCAGGGCTTCCAATACACGTCTCAGGTGTACAACTCACGATTAGAAGCATTCGGCGTCAAAGGCAGCCACTCTCGCAAAGCAACCTGCCTGGATAACGCATGCATCGAATCTTTCTTTTCGCATCTCAAAACAGAGAAGCTGTACCTTATCCAGTGTAATTCAGAAGCCGAGATTCGACAAGCCGTGGAAGATTACGTGTACAATTACAACTACCGACGCTTTCAAGCCAAACTCAAACAGCGCGCACCGATTGAATATCGATGCGCGCTGGCAGCATAGCTTTTTTCATCTGTCTACTTGACAGGGGTATGACCATTTGTCTGATAGAGGACGGTTTTTATTCGTTAACACAAACTATAGATTAGATATGTTTGGAAATGATTTCTTCTAGTCCTTGAGCGACAGAATGCGCCCCTCGCGCCAGATGTCTTTCATATAGATGCAGGCGGACAAAACTTTCATCCGTGCCCATCGCTTCCGAGAATATTCCACTGAGCCCACGAGCGCGGCGATCGATCTGTAATAGCAGCTCCAGCGAATCGCCCATCGGATAGAACAGCACTTCCAACTCATCCAGATGCCCACGGAATTTGTTTGTTGGTACAAATTCAAATTCCTGCACAAATGGCAGATTGCCACCCAGCTTTGGTGCATAGTCATTGGTCACTTCACGCAATTTGAAACCAAGGATATCAATTGCATCGAGCACGGTGTTCATGTCTTTGCTAGGAACAACATGCAGTCTGTCCCGGTCTGAAGGGTCTACAGCACTTGGAATATCGAGGCCCGTCTCTACCCATACCTCTGCACGATGTAGTGTAATTGGCAGATTTTCTGGCAGGTCAAATGAAAAGTCTTTCTCCAATTTGGCTCCAGGCTGTAATGTAAAACCTTCGGTGAGTAGATATTTGGCTATAACGGCTGTTTCTTTTACTTTACGATCATCGTGCTCCCGTATGTAATGGGTTTTAATTGAAAGATAGATTCGATCTACGTTCTGTTCCACATCTCCACCTTCAATGTACACAACCCCCGAGATGATTCCTCCAGGCGTGACCTCTGGTGTATGCAATTCCGTATTTACTTTGGCTGCTCCAACACCTACACTGGCTAACATTTTCTTGAAAAATGACATGCGCTCGACCTCCAGATTAGATGGTTTATTATATGGGATACATACGGCTTCGACCTTAATACGGAAGCTGGAAGAGAAGCGTTTCATATTTTAGCAAAGATATATCGTATATCCAAACAGGAGAATCGACGTACCTATGTCGAATGTTTAAATAAAGGGAATTTTTGTCAGGAGGAACTCTATGAGCATGGAATGGTACGATATGATTGCACAACGTAATGGGGGATACAAGGGTAGAGCTTTGTATACGTTGGAAGGTAACTCTGCTGAAGATATTTTTGAAGAGCGGTTGATTAAGCTTCTGCCTCAGTATACATCCGTGCTCGATGCAGGCTGTGGACATGGGGAGTTTACGTTGAAAATGTCGGAATATACCGATCACATTATAGGGTTTGATAATTCGGAAGAGATGATAAAGATAGCCCAAAACAGTCTTCATTCAAGCACGAAAACAAATGTGAAATTTGTCTGTGTAAGCACAAAAGAAAAGATGCCATTTGAAGATAAGCAATTTGGTCTGATCTATGATCGCAGAGGTCCAACTTCCATTATTGAGCATGGGAGATTGCTACAAAAGGGTGGAGTTATGATTGGTATTCATACGGATATAACAAAGGTACGTGAGCGTTTGGAAAGAAATGCTTTTAAGGAGATCAAGATTGAGGAATATAACGAGGCACTTATGATTTTCTCAGATGAAAAAGAGTTTGCCATCTTTCTCTCCGATATCCCCGGAAACCCGGATTATACACAGCCTGAGTACCGGGAACAGCTGGAAGTTAAGCTGAAGGAGAACCAGGTTGATGGTAGAATTGCTGTAAGAGAATGCAAGTATATTTGGCAGGCCATAAGGAGGTGAAGCCGATTGAACACAGAATTTTCAGAACAGAAATATGGTGAATCGGGTGTCAAAACCAGCTTCGAGCAGATGGCGAACGGGGAACAAAAATATAAAATGATAGCAGAAGATGGCAGTTATTATTGTAGAACCGTTGCTTCTTCCCACGGAGCATGGCAAAACAGTCATGTACATATCAATCTAACGGAGTTTTATGTGGTGCAAACCGGATGGATTGCGTATGCCAGTTATGGAGACGATCAGATGTTTTCGATTCGAGTGATGCGTGCAGGAGAGCACATCATTGTCCAACCTGGAATCCACCATAATATATACATGTCTGCACATAGCGCGATACATACCATCAAGCATGGATTGAACACCACCAGTGATTGGACGGCATCACCTGAGTTGGATAGGTTAACTCAATTTTTAACAGAGATGGAGCTACTCCAGAAGTGTGATTAACCAGACGGGAGGATCAGACAGATGCGTAAAAGTACAATATTTTGGATTACGGGAATAACGATAATCCTCTTGGTGTCTCTGCTCATATACAGCTATGTTATTCCAAGTGTGAGTGCCCAGGATGTAGTGATGGCAGGCACAATCAGGCAGATTGATACGGATGTAGTTGAGGTAGAGTTAGAGATAACGCGAAAAAGAGAAGACAAGGACCAGCATATGGTGTATCCCGTTGTCCCTGGATGGGAAGGGGTCACATTCACTGAAGAACAAGATGATGCGTGGTACATGCCTTCGTCTGTTGGCAGCTCCTATCTTGATCAAGTCATTCTGGAAAAGTATCTGAAGGCGCAGGGGAAGACCATGAAATCAACTGATAATCTGATAGGATTTGCGATACCTGATGAGATAGGGAGCTACAAGTTGCGGTTAACGCTCAGATCTTTGGATGGAACGACTCAGCCGCTTGAGAACCCCGTGGTGTATTATGTTCACAACGAGCATTTGTTAGGGAAGGATCTGAGTTGGGTTACGAGTGAGAATCTGGAGATCAATAAGGAGTAATCAGAATGATGAATGTATATGAATCGAATGAAATCACTGTACGTTTCTTGGACACAGAAGATGAACAACATCTGGTGAAGTGGCTGTCAGACCCGGAAGTTCTTCAATACTATGAAGGGCGTGATCGGCCGCATGATCTGGAACAGGTGAGAGAGCATTTTTACAATCAGAAAGATGGTGCTACTCGTTGTATCGTTGAGTATGGAGGACATCCGATTGGATACATTCAGTTCTATGAGCTTGAGGAAGAAGAACGAACGGAGTATGGTTATGGAGACACGGATGAGATCATCTATGGAACGGATCAGTTTATTGGTGAGGTAGAATACTGGAATAAAGGCATTGGTACACAGTTGATGCAATCCATGCTGGCTTATCTGATTAATGAAAAACAAGCCCGTAAAGTGGTTATGGACCCTCAATCCTGGAACTTGCGAGCGATATCCTGTTATGAGAAATGTGGTTTCCAAAAGATTAAGCTGTTGGAGAAACATGAGCAGCACGAAGGACAGATGCGAGACTGTTGGCTTATGGAATATGCCCTGTAGATCCTGCTTAAAGTTATTTAAATCATGTAAACAAGGAGGAATAATGGATGGATGAAAGATTTCCGATAGGACCATTTGTACACACGGGTGAAGTTACTTTGGCACAACGGGAGAAGTGGATTCAGGACATTGCTGAGTTGCCTGAACGCGCACGAGAAGCGGTAAAGGGATTGAGTGAAGAGCAATTAAGTCTACCGTATCGAGAAGGTGGATGGATGCTCAAACAGGTTATTCACCACATGGCAGACAGCCATATGAACAGTATGATTCGTTTCAAGTTGGCGCTGACAGAGGATACACCAACGATTCGGCCTTATTATGAAGAGCGCTGGGCTGAACTGAGTGATTCAAGAGACCTGGATGTCGAATTCTCGCTTCAGATTCTGGATGCCCTCCATCGTCGTTGGGTGTTTCTGTTAAACGCGCTGACAGATGCAGATTATGCCAAACAATTTTATCATCCCTCATCGGAAGAAACGACAAGACTGGATTACAATCTGGGCATGTATGCTTGGCACGGCAAACACCATGTTGCTCACATCACATCGCTTCGGGATAGATTGGGAATATAGCTATTAGAAATATCTTTTAAGGAGGATTCATCAATGAGTGTACATATCAGACTATTAAATGAGAACGATCCTGTAATCATATCAAAGGCGTTTCAGGAGCAGGGTTGGGGGAGATCCCCTGAGCAGTATCTTCATTACTTGGCTGAACAACAGAATGGGGAACGCGTAACCTTGGTAGCCGAGTTGAATGGAGAATTTGCCGGATACGCGAATGTATTGTGGAATTCCAGCTACCCGTCTTTCAGGGAACAAGGCATTCCCGAAATTAACGATTTTAATGTACTAATGAAGTTCCAGCGCCAAGGTATTGGTTCACGGTTGATGGACCGAGCAGAGGAAGTTATGCTGGAACGAACGGATGTAGCAGGCATTGGTGTAGGTGTGTTTTCCGATTATGGCAAAGCGCAAGTTCTATATGCCCATCGCGGGTACATACCAGACGGTCACGGTGTACACAAACATGATCATTACATTCAGCCGGGTGAAGAAACGATTATGGACGACGATGTTGTACTTTATCTTACGAAGAAGTTAAAAGCCACGCAATAATTTCATAATATATACAATATGAAAGATGTCATGTATATTAGTTGTAAATATCTGTTATGTGTGACTGGCGTAAACGTAGAGTGAACCACGAGGGAGCACATATATTATATGCCGTACGCCTGGGCAAAGTGTTTGATCTTTTGATCAAACACTTTATTTATTATTCAGGGAACGAAAGGACTGGTGGCGGCAATGAAAATGGCGTTTGTTTTATTTGATGGAATGACAAGCATGGATTTAGCTGGATTTTATGAAGCTGTGACTTGGCTAGCGATTCTGAAAGCAAAGGAAAACGTATCATGGACATTCTGCGCAGATAAGGAGGAAATTTCGGATGACCGTGGGCTGAAAATGAAATCCGATGCAGTATTACCTCATCTAGGGGATTTTGACCTAGTATTTTTTCCTGGTGGATTATCAACTAGAACGCTTCGATTTGATGAGGATTTTATGCGATGGGTCCGAACAGCAGAAAATGTCACATATAAAATATCTATTTGTACCGGGGCTTTACTGTTGGGGGCAGCAGGTTTCCTGAATGGAAAAAGGGCTACTACCAACTCATCTGCTTATGATTTATTGAATCCTTATTGTGCAGAAGTAATCTCAGCGCGTGTAGTGCGTGATGGTAATACGGTAACGGGTGCGGGGGTTACGGCTTCCATTGACCTGGGACTATACTTGGTCGAAATGTTAACGTCTACGGAGATTGTCCTTCAAGTTCAACAAAAACTAGAGTATCCATATTATGAAGCTGGTAATTTAAAAGATGTCTACATGCACACTAAGGGTAGGGGATAAAAAGATGACTATTCGCCTTTTTCAAGCGATTGATCAGCCAGCGGTGCTGAAAATGATGACGGATCATGATTTTCAATTCCCTTCGTTTATACGCGATCAGTATCCTGCGCGCTGGGATTTATTTTTAAAAATGACGGATGAACGTATCAGTGCTTATTATGTCATGGTTGACGAAGCAGATGTTGTCATAGGTCATGCTGGTTATATCTTTCAGCCTACTGTTAACCGATATGAAATCGTTGGCGTTGTTACATGCAAATCACACCTTCGACAGGGAGTAGCACGTGGACTAATTACAAAAATATGTATAAAAATAGCTGAATTCGGCAGTGGTGATGTCATGCTTTACACACTTGATCATGAAGAAAACGAAGCAGCGCTCGTATTTTATGAACGAATGAATTTTCAAAAAGAAGGTGTCGATATGAATTATTATACCTCGGGGTTTCATAGACTTTCACTTGTTAAAACATTATAAGGGAACTTCAAAAAACTAATTGTAGTGGAAGCATAAAAGTGTACTTCAGTTTAAGTTGCATGTACTTGCAAAGAAAGATGATCAAAAAGCTGTCTTGCATGTTATACTCTATTGGAATTTGAGGAATGATAAGCAGGATGTTAAGAGATTAGATGATCAGAGGATCAGAGGAGTGAATGATGCATGTTTAGCAAAGTCGGCCAGATTATGTTGTATGTCAACAATCAGGATGAATCACTGGCATTTTGGACGGAAGTTGCGGGGTTCCACATTGTGGATGAAGTAAACCTTGACGAGGGTATGAGATGGATTGAGATTGCGCCTACCCCAAATTCGCAGACGAGCATTATTCTTCATGACAAGGAGTTTGTGGAGCGGATGTCGGCGGGTGTAAATCTGGGCACACCTTCCTTAATGTTCTTCACCGAAAATCTGGATCAGTTATATGCCGACTTGGCTGGTAAACATGTAACGGTTGGAGAGATTGTCGAGATGCCAACGGGGCGTGTCTTCAACTTTGCTGATAACGAAGGAAATTACTTTGCAGTTTTGGAACGGGCGAAGTAAGTTACAACTTAAAACAGCACCATTGCAAGCGGTCGACATTCATGTCGGTCGTTTTTTTGTTGGGAAAAAGCTTATGTTTTGGAGTAGAAAAACGCAAGAAAAATAGAGAACTACTGGGTAAAAATGTTATAATAGAGTGTGGCTGATTTAACGAAAATGCCGAGGAATGAATAGTCGAAAATGAAGGTTTGAATGGAGCAGTTAAGGAGGAATGTGGTTGTGGAAAAGACGATTAAAAGTGTACAGGACCTATATGATATGCTCGATGCGGACTTCAGATCTGCCAAGCAATTTTGGGAACCTTTCTATGAGGATCGGAACAGACCAATACCCTTTTTCCCAAACAAACCGGATGAGAATCTGGTAGAACATGTGAACGCAGGTCTGCTGAGCTGCGGCAAGGCACTGGAACTGGGGTGTGGCCCGGGGAGAAATGCGTTGTATTTAACCCGCCAAGGATATCAGGTAGATGCTTATGATCTTTCGGAGACAGCTATTGCTTGGGCTAAAGAGAGGGCGGCAGAGGAGCAACTGGACGTGCATTTTGAATGTCGATCTGTGTTCGAATTGTCCCCAGAGCAAGAATATGATCTTGTCTACGACTCGGGTTGTCTGCACCATCTGTTGCCACATCAGCGCATTCCCTACATAGAGATGATCCACAATGCACTCCGGCCTGGAGGATACTTTGGAATGACTTGTTTTGCTCCTTGTTTTGGCGATATTGGTGGGCCTGAGATCGTTATGAATGATTGGCAGGTGTATCAAGAGAAGTCGATGCGCGGTGGTCTTGCGTTCACGGAGGAGAAGCTTCGCTACATGCTGGAAGATGGCTTTGAATGTGTGGAGTTCCGTGCAATGAAGTCGCTGGAGCAACATGAACCGTATTTTGGTGTACCTTTTCTCTGGGCCACGTTGTGGAGAAAGAAAAACTAGTAAGAATAGTGAAATAAACATGCATTGAAAATAGAGGAGGAGTGGTATCGGAATGGGAACAGAAACAGGAAAAAGACACTTTATCATTACAGGCACATCCAAAGGGATCGGTTTACAACTTGCAGAGTTATTATTGGCTAAGGGGGATTACGTTTACGGTATTTCACGCGGGGGTTCGGATCTGTTGGAATCAAGCGAGGAATGTAGCGGGCGTTACCGCCATGTTCAGTATGATCTTGCCGACCTGAATGGGATCGATGATTTGATTACACGCATATTGGACCAAATACCTTCTCAGGAAGCTGAATTCATTGGACTCATTAATAATGCAGCGATGCTGGAGCCTCTAAAACCTATCGATCAGTGCAGTGCGGCAGAGATAAGTCAAAGTCTCAACATCAGTCTCGCAGCACCAATGATATTAAGTTCCTCTTTTATTCAACAAACAAATCACCTGTCCGCCAGACGTAAAATTGTTAATCTCTCATCGGGTTCGGGAAGTTATCCCGCGCCTTCAATGGCAGTGTACTGTACATCCAAGGCAGGTATGAACATGTTCACCCAATGCGTATCTTTGGAGCAAACGGGCCAACAGAACCCTGTTGAGATTATTGCTTTTGATCCGGGGATGGTCGATACGGAATTGCAGGCTGTTGCACGAGGCAAAAGTGCAGAGGAGTTCGCCCTTGCAGGTATGTTCAATCAAGTATATGAAGCAGGCCAATTAAGATCGCCACGAGACGTAGCGATGCAGTTGATCGAGCGGATGGACGCACAGAGTGATGCAAGCCATGTAATACACACTATTGAGAGCTAATAGGATATACGTATTTCGGCTTGTTATCTTTACGAAGTATGGATACCTTTTGATATAAGCCCAACTTCCCTGTACACTGGAATCAGCGATCGGAAGAACGATTCGTAACGGTAAAGGTGATCCTGCAACAACGGAGTCTAATTACCTTATTCAACCTTAGAAGATCAGAAACGTGGTGAATCTCTTGTTTAAAATTATGCTCATTGAAGACGACGAGTCGTTATTCAGTGAAATCAAGGAACGTTTGTCCCAATGGTCATATGATGTGTATGGTGTGCAGGATTTTGGAAAGGTATTGCAGGAGTACAGCGTAATTCAGCCGCAACTGGTCATTATAGATATTCAGTTACCCCAATATGACGGGTTCCATTGGTGCCGGATCATTCGTTCGCACTCCAATGTGCCGATTATCTTTTTGTCCTCACGGGATCATCCTGCGGATATGGTTATGTCCATGCATTTGGGGGCAGATGATTTTATCCAGAAGCCTTTTCACTTCGATGTATTGATTGCCAAGATCCAAGCGACTTTGCGGAGGGTGTATAACTATAATACAGAGCATATTGAACTTCGAACCTGGCGTGGTGCTGCTATTGAATATGTGAAAAATACGTTGACCTGCGGGGATGAATCTGTCCTGTTGACCAAAAACGAAATGTTCATTCTTAAAGTGCTGGTCGAGCATAAAAATCAGATTGTTACCCGTGAGGACCTCATCCGGAGCTTGTGGGATCATGAGCATTTCGTGAGCGACAATACGCTGACGGTTAACGTTAATCGGTTACGGAAGAAGCTTGAACCCATCGGCTTGGAGCGTTACATTGAAACCAAAGTAGGTCAGGGGTACATGGCAACGGAAGAGGCAGAAGCATGATCGGAAAGTACATACGAGAAAGGGCTAGTTGGTTATGGCTACTGGTAAGCATGCAACTTATTATTTTATTGGTGGCCTACCTGGACTCGTCCATTCCATTCCAATCTGTGGTGTATATCGTAGGACTGAATGTGGTGGTATGCCTTGTTTTTATCTGGGCGAGATACCTGAAAGAGACCCGTTTCTATAAAAAGTTGAGCATCTGGGATCATACCTATGATCTGGGAGAACTTGATATCGCCGAAAGTCCATATGAGCAGATTGTACATGAGGCCGTCAGTTCCCAGACACAGCGGTATCGTAAGGAGTCTTCACATCATTTTATCGCTCTGGAACAGGAGAAGGACGAGATGTTGTCCTGGATTCATGAGGTGAAGACCCCACTGACTGCGTTGCAACTGATGATCGAGCGCTTGCCAGATGACAAGTTACAGAGCCAAATGACATATGAATGGTTACGAATTCATCAGTTGCTGGATCAGCAGCTTCATCAGAAGCGTATTCCGTTTATGCATAATGATCTGTTCATCGAAGAGACGGAACTTGAACCAGTATTGAATAGCGAGATACGAGCTTTGAAATCGTGGTGCATTTCCAAAGGCATTGGCTTTGATGTGTCTTTAATGGTATCGCGCGTGCTCACAGACAGCAAATGGTTAGGCTTCATCCTCCGGCAGTTGTTGAGCAATGCGGTGAAATATAGCGATTCATCGGACATCCTCATTGAAAGTTGGGAACAGGATGGACACATCATACTCATGATTCAGGATCACGGGCGAGGGATTGAGACTCAAGATCTGCCGCGTATATTTGATAAAGGATTTACGTCTACCCGAGGCAGAATGGATGGAGCGGCTACCGGGATGGGGCTGTATCTGGTTCGTCAGGTGGTCCAGACGCTTCATGTGAACATTCATGTAGAATCTTCTCTTGGCGAGGGCACAACCGTCACACTTACTTTTCCGCGAAAAAACGACATGGTGCATCTTGCAGGCGTGTGACAACAATGTCACATGCTTTTTGGTTTTGTTCGGTGAATCACACGATAACACTGCACATCCCGATTATGATATAGACACGAGCATTTTGCAGAAGATCTAAGAGGAGTGAGCGGGATATGTGGATACTGGAAGCCAAAAAAATTCATAAAGTCTATGGTAATAAATTAAATAAACAGGAAGTGCTGAAGGGAATTGATCTTGGGGTAAGCAAGGGAGAGTTTGTTGGTATTATGGGGCCTTCGGGTTCGGGTAAAACAACGCTGCTTAATGTACTTTCCTCCATTGATCGGGTGAGCCAGGGCACGATTGATATTGAGGGCAAGGAATTCACCGGAATGAAGGAGAAACAGCTGGCTGAGTTCCGCAAACATCATTTGGGCTTTATTTTTCAGGAATATAATCTGCTGGATACCCTTACGGTAAAGGAAAATGTATTATTACCGCTCTCGATCACGAGCATTCCAAAGCAGGAGGCACACCAGAAGTTTGAACAGATCGCCCGTGAACTGGGAATCTACGAATTGAAAGACAAGTATCCATCTGAGATTTCAGGGGGTCAGAAGCAGCGGACTTCGGCAGCAAGAGCATTTGTCCACGAGCCGAGTATCATTTTTGCGGATGAGCCGACAGGAGCGCTGGATTCCAAGTCCGCTTCGGATCTGCTCGGCAAGTTAAGTGATATGAACAGCGCACGAAAAGCGACTATTATTATGGTTACCCATGATCCGGTTGCCGCAAGTTATTGCAGCAGAGTGATCTTTATTCGAGACGGTCAGATCTACACCCAGTTGAATAAAGGAGACGAGTCACGGCAATCGTTCTTCAACGATATTATCAAAACCCAAGGCGTATTGGGTGGTGTGCAGCAATGAGCTTGAATTATATTATCTTCCGCAATCTCAGAAAAAATCTGAAGAATTATTATCTCTATGTATTTGCGCTTGTGTTCAGTGTGGCCTTGTATTTTTCCTTTGTGACGTTACAGTATGATCCTTCCATGGATGAGGTAGCTGCTTCAACAAAAGGTGCGGCGGCTATAGGCGCATCTTCAGTACTATTAATCGTTATTGTCGGCATCTTTTTGCTCTATGCCAATACGATCTTTATCAAGCGACGTAGCAATGAAATTGGATTATTTCAATTGATCGGACTGACGAAAGGCAGAATTTTTGGTATTTTGAGTGCGGAGAACAGTATTCTTTATTTTGGCTCCATGGCCATTGGTGTGTTAATTGGGTTTCTTGCGTCCAAGCTGGTATTGATGATATTGTTCAAAATTCTCGGTGTGGACGCGATTACGAAATTGTATTTCTCTCCGATGGCACTGATGCAAACGGTGATTGTCTTTACGATGATATATCTACTCATCATGCTGATGAACTACACTTTTATCAAGAGACAGAGTATTCTCTCGCTCTTTCGGGTGTCGGCCACTACGGAGCAGCAGGTGCAGAAGATGTCATTTGGACAGATGATTGTTGGCGTCTTGGGTATTGCTCTGATTGTGTATGGATACTTCATGTCTGCACGGCTGTTCAGCGGTGAGGCAATGGATATGCAGCAGTTGATGTATACGATGATCCTGATTCTCTTCTCGGTCATACTGGGGACATACCTGTTCTATAAGGGTTCGGTAAGTTTTATCTTTAATCTGATTCGCAAAAGTAAAAACGGATACCTATCCATTTATGAGGTGTTGTCTTTATCTTCAATCATGTTCCGCATGAAGTCCAATGCATTGCTGCTTACAATTATTACAACCGTATCGGCGCTTGCTATTGGCATGCTGTCACTCAGTTACATTTCGTATTATTCCGCAGAGGCTCAGGCGAAAGAAAGCTTGCCGGAGGATTTCTCTTTTGCTCAGGTTGATGTGAAAAATCGCTTTGTAACGGATTTGGAACACAAACAGATTCCATATGAAGAGAAGCATAGACAGCCCATTTATATTGAAATTGATGCTCATAAAGTGATGGATGAGTCCATGACGGAAAAGTACCTGTTCAGTAGTGTGTTGAGTGACAAGATGGTAGATAACATTGATCTGCAACCAGGCGAAGCGGTCTTCATGGGATACGGAAATGCCATTCAGCAGTTGATTTCCATTCAGGAGACAGGTCCAATTGTCTTGCATGGATTGAAGCGAACGCTAGACCAACAACTGATCGGAACCACCCAAAAGGGGGTTCTTCCTGGATACTATTCTGGGGGCACGCCTGTAGCGGTAGTAGATGAAACGGTATACCAGCAGTTGCGGCAGGATCTCGATCCCGAGCTGCAAAAATCCGAGTGGGCGGATTACTATGGTGTACGTATTCTGAATGAGGGGCAGGCTGAAGAGGCATATGCCGTATATAAGGAGCTACAGTTGGAAGCACCGAGCTTCTCCCAGATTGAGTTCAGAAATAACCAACGTAATAATATGGGCTTAATTATGTTCATTGTTGGTTTCCTTGGTTTGACGTTCTTGATTACATCGGGATGTATCCTGTACTTTAAACAAATGAATGAGAGTGAAGAGGAGAAGGGGAATTATACCATTCTGCGAAAACTCGGATTTACGCAAGGCAATCTGTTGCGTGGAATTCAGATCAAGCAGTTGTTTAACTTTGGTATTCCGCTTATGGTGGGGTTGAGTCATAGTTACTTTGCCGTGAAATCAGGTTGGTTTTTCTTTGGTACGGAGCTGGCGACACCTACGGTCATTGTCATGATAGTCTATACATTGTTATATTCGATCTTTGGTCTGTTGTCTGTGTGGTACTATAAACGGGTGATTAAGGAAGCTTTGTAGAATTGGGATCACGAGTATGCTGATATAGCAAAATAGGTTGAGTAAAGGGCAGCTGTATTGTTTACAGACTGCCCTTTTTTCTTGCAGAAATAAATATAGCTTTATGAAAAAAAGGATGATTATGGAATTGAGTCGAAATGATGATAGAGTCCATGCTTCTGATTCATGTATAACGGTGAAACGAGGGGAGTGGAGTAGCGTGCCTGGAGTTCTATATGCCTCGAAGAAAGAGTTAAGTGAGACGATTCGACGCACCTATGAATTGTTTGAGGGTGAGTTCAATGACATCCATAACAGCGACAAAGATAAGTGGGTTGAAGGTGTAGATAAGACGCCTGCCCAGATGATCGCGTACCAGTTAGGTTGGATGAACCTGGTGATGGGTTGGGAGCGAAATGAACAGTTGGGAAATGAATGTCATATGCCGGCCCCAGGATATAAATGGAACCAACTAGGGTCATTAAATGAATCATTTTACGAAAAGTATTCAGGGTGTACGCTGGAGGAGCTGCGCTCTTTGTTTCGGGAGATAGAACAACAATGGCAGAACTGGATTGACTCGCTGAGCGAAGAGGAATTATTTGTACAAGGGATAAGACAGTGGACGGGGACCAAGCCCGGATGGGCTATGGTGAAGTGGATCCAGATTAATTCGGTAGCTCCTTTTAAATCCTTTCGGACCCGAATTCGTAAATGGAAAAAAGGTCACTTAGCCAACATGGATGAGGGGAGAATAGATGTCTAATGAATCTGGCAAATAAAATCACGTTGGCTAGAATCGCGTTGATTCCATTGTTTATGATCTGTTTTCTCAATCAGCAAAGCGTGATGATTGCACTAATTATATTTGCAGTAGCAGCTGGTACGGATAAATTGGATGGATATGTGGCGAGAAAATATAATCAGATCACGAATCTGGGAAAGTTGCTTGATCCACTGGCGGATAAACTGTTGATTGCGGTAGCGCTGATCATGATGGTTCAGGAGAATATGATCAGTTCATGGATTGCTGTAATCATTATAGGACGTGAAATTGTCATTACTGCATTGCGAATGGTAGCCACAGAACAGGGTATTGCTCTTGCAGCTGATCGTTATGGAAAAATCAAAATGGTGCTTCAGGTGGCAGCCATCATTGCCATTTTGTTGAATAATGTTCCGTTTAGTTTGCTGATTGATATCAGAGTGGATGTGGCATTACTATGGGGTGCAACAGGCGTTACTCTCTTATCCGGAATGAATTACATTATCGTAAATTATAAACTGTTGAGATAAAAGGAGTGATTAGGAGATGTCCCAAATCAATATTAATCCAAGTACTTCAGAGGATTCAGAGTATGTTCGCCAGCAACTTATCGCATTTAATGCTGCACATGTGAGCGAGGAATTAAGGCATCGGTACGAAGAACTGAATTTCAATATCAAAAATGAGACCGGCGAGATTGTTGCAGGTGTGCTTAGCACACTTTGCTGGAACTGGCTGGAGGTTGATATTCTTTGGGTGGATTCTGAACAACGGCATCGGGGATATGGTTCACAGTTGTTGCTTGAAGTTGAGCGAATTGCGCGAGAGAAATCTTGTGATTTTGTCATGTTGAACACCTTCTCCTATCAAGCACCGGAATTTTACAAGAAACATGGCTACCAATTGATCACAACGATCGAGAATGCACCGACTGGACACAGTCATTATTATTTTAAAAAGGACCTCACTTAAGACAAAGCATACGAAATAGGAAAAATCAGGAGGGTTATGATGGTTACCATTAAAGGAATCGAACTTGAAGATTTACCGGCACTAAGCCAGCTATACCATGAGTTGATGGGAATGCCTACTAATGAGCAGCAGATGAAAAAGATGTTCCATTACATACAACAGAATGGTCATTATCATGTGCTTGGGGCATTTTACAATGGCAAGCTGGTTGGGTCCGTTATGGGGGTTGAGTGTATGGATCTGGTGGGGCCATGCAAACCGTTCATGGTTGTGGAGAATGTGATTGTATCGGATCAGGTACGCAGGCAGGGCATTGGGCAGAGGTTAATGCTCCAGATTGAGCGGATTGCAAAAGATATGGGTTGTGGTTACATGATTCTGGTGTCTGGCGATCAGCGTAAGGAAGCACATATATTTTATGAGAAGTTAGGTTTCAAGGATGAGAAGGTTCAGGGTTACCGAAAGCATCTTTAACAGACAGTTCAAGTGAAAATTTCTTACACAAGTGGAAGGATTACTTAAGGAACACGGCGAATAAGGCATAGTCTTAATAAAAGAAACGAATAAGAGGGAGGCACTCTTGTGTTCAAAAAATGGGCTAATGTTTTCATGATTCTGAGCCTGGTATTCGCCGTATGTTCCCCAACCTCCTATGCTGCCGCCAAAACGGTCAAGGTAACCGTGACGTTGGTGAGCGCGGAGCTTGTCGAGAATAACTCTGTCGGTAATGAGTGGGCCATCGGAGCAAGTGTGAACGGCAAAGATCTGGAAGAGGGTTCATCGGTCACCTTAAATCTGAAATCCACAGGTACGTTGAAACTGGAGGCCATCGCCGAAGAACAGGACAAAATTCCCGATTACGGGAGTAAAAGCACTAACGTCAAACTATCTTCGTTCTCCAAATCAACCAACAAGACACTTTCCGTGGTGGTGACCGAGAACAGAGGTCGATATTCTGGTAACACAGCGACTTGGGCGTTCAAGTTTAAGATTAGCAAGAAGTGAATAGGAACCATCCGTGAGAAAGGGAGCCTAGCTCTCTTTTTTTAATGCGCAGATAATGGTGAACTGAAGGAAGACGACGTTTCGAGTCACGCTGATCTTTGTTAAACTAATGAGAACAACAGTATAGAATTAAAAGATGTATTTTGAAAAAAAAGTACATAGGAGGTTAACACAATCATGCGTATCGTAGATAACATTAAAGTCTGGGGGGAGCCGCTGGAGAACGCCGTAAGTCAGGCGGTGACTTGCTCGCAATATGGAGATGTATTGGGTGTGGCTCTGATGGCCGATCATCACAAAGGTTACTCGCAACCCATCGGTGGTGTTGTCGCTTATCGGAATATGATCAGCCCGTCAGGTGTCGGATATGATATTGCCTGTGGCAATAAGGCTGTGCGTACAAATCTGATGTGGGAAGATATTCGGGATCAGATTGTAACGATCATGGATGACATCAATTCGACCATTTCTTTCGGCGTGGGTCGTAACAATCCAACACCCGTGGATCATGAGCTGTTCGACGACGCGAGCTGGAAGCTGTTTGATACCATTGAACCGGGATTACAACATAAGCTGAAGACACTTGCACGCAACCAACTCGGAACCGTAGGCAGTGGCAATCATTTCGTGGATATTTTTGTAGAAGAGGCAACGGGGAAGGTGTGGATTGCAAATCATTTTGGCAGCCGCGGGTTCGGTCATAAAGTGGCGAGTGGGTTCCTTAACCTTGCCGCAGGGCGTCAGTTCAGTGGCAAAGCGCCGGGCGAATCGATGGATCAACCGCCTACGTTGTTTGACCTGAACAGCGAAATGGGTGATATGTATTGGGATGGAATGACTTTGGCGGGCAGATACGCCTATGCAGGACGTGATTATGTCATTGAACAGGTGCTCGGAATTCTCGGGGCAAGTGCTGAATACGCCGTTCATAATCATCACAACTTTGCCTGGAAGGAACAACACATGGGTGAAGAGGTAGTTGTGGTCCGCAAAGGTGCAACGCCACTGGCACCCGGGCAACTCGGTTTTGTCGGAGGAAGCATGGGAGATATCTCGGTAATTGTGGAGGGCATCCACAGCGAGGAGAATACCGAATCATTCCGCAGCACTGTGCACGGAGCAGGGCGGACGATGAGCAGAACCCAGGCGGCTGGCAAAATGAACTACAAACTCCGTACACGCATGGGCGGTGAGATTAGCGAAGCACAGATGCATGAGGCAATTCGTGCTTATGGTGTTGAGGTGCGGGGAGCGGGCACAGATGAAAGTCCGTTTGTGTACAAGAAGCTACAAGACGTACTGAACGCACATGCGAATACGTTGAAGATCAACCATGTACTGCGTCCCGTTGGTGTCGCCATGGCCGGAGGTAATGAATTCGATCCATACAAGGATTAGTTAGAAAAGAGGGTGAACTTCATGAGGAATTGTGCGATATATAGCTCTCAGTTTGACCTAGATCAGCTGTTTGAATTGATTCAATCCATTTATCCTGAGGGTACGATTGAACGCCGGGAAGATAAGACCCATATTCAAGTGACTCAGAAAAAATGGCTCAGTAAGAAAACCAAAGGCTTTAATATCATGACCAGCCAGACACATCCTGAGGAATTTACGACAATGATTCAGGGCATGCTTGGATTTTTGAGTCAGATTGAGGGGCGCAATGCTTCGCTCCAGGAAAAGGTATTGATCAAATGTTCCACATTGAACATGGTGGTTGGTATTGAGACGGAAGAGGATATCTCGGAAGAATTCTTCGGCGAGTTATTACGGTTGGCTGATGCGCTGGATGCTGTTATCTTCTGGGGAGGTGGATCTCTGCTGAATGCACAAGGTCAGCTATTGCTGGATGTGAATGGAGAATCAGAGGTGGAGGATTACACGGTGACAGCGCACACCAGTTTCCTTGACGGTAACAGACCGCAGTCGGAGTCGGGCATTCAACGTAAAGCGCGGTCAGAGCAACTGTTGACTGAACAAGGCATTCCGTATAATGCGAACTTGCCCGTAAGGGCCGGAGACGAGCACACCACGATTCGGAGTAAAGAGGAAGTCGCGCGTCGTGCGGTTGCCCTATGTCTTGCCGCGCTTAAGGGTGAGTGTCTGGGAGCCGGCGAAAGTGCGGATGATACCGCAGCACTGGTTCAGGAAGTGATCGACAAGTATGAGGCTGAATCCTTTTTCTCACCCGCAGAGAAGAGGTTTATCGACCAGCACGGAGCAGAGCAGCAGGAGATCATCTCCTTCTCTTGGGGATATGAAGCGTACCACGTAATGTTGTGGGCGCTTGGTTATGTGAAGGAACTAGGTGCACCAACGGAGTTATGTAACGTAGGGAAGGATGTCGGTTATTTGCAGCAGAAGGATAGTTTTACCGACTTTCTCTCCGATGCATCTCTGCGTAACAAAAGCGAGATTCTGGATGAAGCAGATCTGATCTACCGTTATAACTGGGTGTGCGTGGATAGTCGGGTGAATGACAAAACACCTCCCGCTGGCCTGAATGGTGGAGTGGCTTATGAACGTCACCGTGCATTGAACTGGCTGATCTGTTATCTGGATCTGGCGTGGGATGATGTGCGTACAGATACGTAGAACGGGATGATGTGACGGCCTATTGTAAATAAACAAAACATAACACAACATACAACAATGCAAATACCCCTTTAGCCGCACAAATACGGTTAAAGGGTATTTGATATTCTGCCATATTACCCACTATGTCTGCCAAACTGTTCACGAATAATGACATCAGCAAGAATCAACTTTTTCTCGACATTGCTCTCTGGATTCGCAATGCGCCATAACATCTGATCCACTGCACGCGCACCGAGTAACTCCTTGTTCACATTAACTGTGGCAAGTAATGGGATATTGTCGTATAGATTATCAAATCCCGTGACAACACACTGATCGGGTACACGAATACCCATACTCTCAAGGGCTTCTATGGTGTATAGCCCATAGAAATCATTCGCACATACAAACACTTCAGGCAGGTTATCCTCACTGATCACCGAAGTGAACGTCTGGCGGAACTCATCCAATGCCTGATTACTCAGCTCGGGAATCTGATGTATTTCCATCCCATGACCCATAAGCACAGAAGTATACGCAATCCAGCGTTCATAGAAGCTATGAGCATCCCCGATATTGCCAACGAACTGGAATGTTTTGAAACCCTTGCGGAGCAAATAGAGCATGATCTCTCGCATGGATGCAAAGTTATCGGTGAATATGCTGTCACTGTGAAAAACAGGGTCCAGATGATCCACCATCACAACCGGAATACTGAGACGCTTGATTTCAAGCAGAATCGGGGTCGAGATAGAGCCAACGGTAATGATCCCTCGAATGGCATCCGGGTTGAGTAGGGTAAATAGCTGGTCTGCTGAGGGTTCCGTTAAGGTCAGAATATTAATCCCTTTTTGGTTCAGCTTGGAAGAGATCCCGTTAAAGACGGGGCCCCAGTATACGGAGTCTTGATTTTGGTACCGAACATTGGGGAACAAAATCAAGATCGTTCCGCTTGAACGTGTGTTCTTTGGTTCCTGAAGTTCATGGCTGTTATACAGTTCACCAGACAACATGCTGTTATCTTTGAAATATCCAAGTTTGCCAGCGGCCTTGAGAATGACATCCCTCGTTTGATCGCTAACGCCCGATTTTCCAGACAAAGCTCGTGACACCGCGAATTTCGACAAACCCGTAAAATGTGCAATCTCCTGAATTGTTACCTTTGTCTTCATCATACCATCCTTACACTCGTAGTTCTGCCGTATTCCTTATTTGGAGCGATATCCAACGATTCTAGTATAGCATGATGTATTTCTCTTAATCTAATAACGGACAGAGAATTCAAAATGTTAGTGATGCACAGTATTTTAGGATGAACGTTCAACGTGACGGCAAGCATATTTTCAGATAGTATGACGAATTTTGTCTGCTTAATTATTATTTTGTTATTTTATAAAAATAACAAAATAAACAAAGTTAGAATCATGGTTTAATATGTTTGTACTTAGAGTCCAGGATATTGAATAAGCTGTGACACAGGCATGTTACAGCTTAATCAGCATTTTATCAGAGAAATTAGAAAATGTTAACAACAAAAATGTTGACGCTTACATTTTGCTGTGTTAAATTTTGTTTGTCAAAAGCAAACAAAGAAATAACAAATGGTGGTGGTTTTTTATTTTCGATTGGTTGATGAATGGGGTTAACGATTTGGGGTGAACCATGATTGGTATACACATTCGGGGAGGTTGTTAAAATCATGATGAGAAGATGGAATGTTCTACCTCTGATGTTATTGGCTGTGATGCTTTTTGTATCCGCTTGCAGTGGTGGGGGGACAGCGCAGACGGGGACCGAAGCAGAGGGAACAACGAACTCAGGTAACAGCACTGAGGTCGCTGAGACAGAGAAAGAGGGCGAAGCGGAAGAAGCTGTGGTTAATGTGCCTGATCTGGGTGGGCGTGTCATCAAGGTCGCGGCCTGGTGGGACTTGAAACCGGCGGGAGAGACGGCCTCCGATAAGGCCAGACTTGATAAAATTGCAGAGGTCGAGAAGAAATACAACGTGAAACTGGAGTTTGTTAACGTACCTTTTGAAGAATACATGAACAAATTCACAACGTCTGCACTGGCTGGCGAACCGTTCGCCGACATCGTTCAGATGGAGTACAAATCTGCACTACCCGCCATCCTCAAAGGGCAACTATTGCCCATCTCCGAATTCACTACACCTGAGAATAACATCAACCAAGAGGCTAACCTGATTGCAAAATTTCCTGCCATTGCAGGCAACGAATACGCCTTCGAATCTCCAACCAGCATTGGTCTGGGACTTCACTATAACCGTGACTTGTTCAAAAAATTATCTTTGCCTGATCCTCAAGAACTGTATAACCAAGGCAAATGGGATTGGGATAAGTTCATGGAACTTGCCAAACAGGCAACCAAAGATACCAATAACGATGGCAAAACTGACGTATACGGATTTTCTGGCTGGGCGCTTGATGTCGTTCGTCATTTTACCGCAGCCAATGGTGGAACAGTCGTGGATGATACCAATAGCAAAGAAGGATTGTCCGATCCGAAAACGATTGAAGCTGCCGAATTTGTCAAACGCCTGTATAACGTGGAAAATGTCGTGAAGGTCAAAACCGGCGACAAAACCAATTGGGAGGAAAGCAATACGTTCAAAGATGGAGATGTAGCTCTGTTCACCGCTGCTGAATGGCAGTTGGGCGATCTCACCTTTGCGGTTGGTGTTGTGCCGATTCCGAACGGGCCACAGGGTAGCAAAGAGGTAACGTATGCAAACAACGCAGCATCAGCGAAGTTCATTCCTAAAGGTGTGGAAGATCCAAAGATCGTCTACCAAATCTATGAAGAGACCTTCGACATCCCGCAGATTGAAGAGTATCCAGGTCAAGATTATCTGGAGAGTCGTTATACCGACGAGAAGGATATTGCGATCATTCGCGAGCACATCGCTGGAACCGGCCGCATCTTGCTGGATGATGCCTACACAGGATACCCTTTCGGGGATTATGTGAACGATATCATCAAAAACAATGCTTCCGTGACAGCAACAGCCGAGAAATACAAAGCACAGGCACAAGCTGCAATTGATAAACTCGGCAAACAATAACAACACTTATCACCAGCAAACGATTCAGGCAGGGGGCTCGTGTCGGCAATGTTGCACGGAGCCCCTTTTCCTGAACCACCAAATCGGCATTGCTGGCATCAGCCTTGATGAGGAGGACTCGTAGGATGGCTGGAATTCTACAACGTAAGACATGGATATTGTCCACAGTAATCATCGTGGCGGCAGCCTGCATCATTCTATATATAACTTCCGGCGCTGATGGAAAGAGTGCAAACATTCCACCTGGCAGTCTGCCTGCCATTGAAGTGGATGCAGTCTTGCAGCAGACCCGGCAGAAAAAGGGATACGAACAGTATCGATCCGGAACGGATCAGGCTACACAGCCGAATGTGGACATCACCATTGAAGCAGGAGATTACATAAAAGCCGAAGGTGAAGACGTCCGCAAACTGACTAATTATGAAGGAATGGATGGTGTATCTCTCCATACCGGAGAGACCGGACAAGTCGATTGGACGATTAATGTGCCGGAGACTGGGCTGTATAACCTGTCCACGATCTATTTTCCCGTTGAAGGCAAGAGTTCAGCCATTGAGCGTGCATTGTACATTGATGGTGAACTTCCTTTTGCAGAAGCCGCCTATTTGCAGTTTGACCGGGTATGGGCGAATGAGAAAGATGTCGTTGAACAGGATAACCAAGGCAATGACCTTCGCCCGAGACAAGTGGAGCAACCACGCTGGCTGGAAGAAACGTTTCAGGACTCCGACGGGTACGAACAGACTCCATTCAAGTTTTATTTGGAAAAAGGGGAACACACGCTAACGCTAAAATCATCACGCGAACCCATGGTGATTCGGTCCATTCGTCTTTTCAATGAGAAGACAGCTGTTCCTTACGCGGAAACTGCGGGGGCACAACAATCGGATTCCTCTGGGCAGCCGAAGGATATACTTATTCGCATTGAAGGAGAAGCCGCGATTGCCAAATCTTCACCTACGTTATACCCGACCAGCGAAAGGTCAAGTTCTGCTGTATCTCCTTACAGCGCTTCCCAAGTACGCATTAATACGATTGGCGGCTTTAACTGGCGTCTGCCAGGACAATGGATCGAATGGGAAGTGGATGTGCCGGAAAGTGGACTGTATCATATCGGTTTTACCGCACAGCAGAATTTTGTCAAAGGCATCTATTCTACACGCAAACTGACCATCGATGGTGAAGTTCCGTTTGCAGAGATGGCGAAAGCACCTTTCCGTTATCAAAGTGACTATCGTATTGACGTGATGGGCGGCAAGGATGCATACAAGTTTCACTTGGACAAAGGAAAACATGTGCTGCGGCTGGAGAACAGCCTCGGTGACTTCGCACCGCTTATCCGCAATGTGGAGGACAGTCTGTACAACTTGAACTCCATGTACCGACGCATTCTGATGATTACAGGCACGAAGCCTGATGAATTCCGGGACTATCGGGTGGAAAAGCAGATCCCGAACCTGCTGGAAGTATTCAGCGGAGAAAGTAAACGCCTCAAGGACGTGGCTGCACAGCTTCGTCTCTTGTCAGGACAGTCCAGCGATCAGGAAGCGCTGATCAAGACGATGGCGCTGCAACTGGACGAGATGATTGACAAGCCGGATACCATTCCAAGACGGCTTGCGGCTTACAAAACCAATACGGGCGGACTCGGAACTTGGGTGCAGCAGGCACGAGAGCAGCCCCTTGAGATTGACGCACTGTACGTCACTTCGATTGACCAAGATATTCCCGGAACAGGTATGGGGCCACTTGCCAAGCTTGGTCATGAAGCCAAGATATTCTATCATTCGTTCTTCATTGATTATAACCAGATTGGTAATGTAGCTACATCTGAAGATCAGCGTACGGTAACCGTCTGGATTGGTAGCGGACGTGATCAGGCGAATACGATGAAAGCGATGATTGACAAGACCTTCACACCAGACAGTGGTATCAATGTCAATCTGAAGCTGGTGAATATGGGAACCTTGCTGCCAGCGACTTTGTCCGGTGAAGGACCGGATGTAGCGATGCAGATCGGCAATGATCTGCCGGTGAACTTTGCGATGCGGAACTCGGCTGTAGATCTGACGCAATTCAGTGATTATAGCATCGTGGAACAGGAGTTCAGGGAAAGTGCAATCGTGCCGTATGCCTATGATTCAGGCGTATATGCCCTGCCGGAAACGCAAACCTTTAACATGCTGTTTTATCGTAAAGACGTGCTCGAAGAACTCGGACTTGAAGTGCCTCAGAACTGGGAGGATGTCGAAGCTCTGCTCGCGATTCTGAGCAAGAATCATATGGAATTTGGTATGCCGATTGTGACCCAGGCGAATATGCAAGGTGTCAATATTCCGCCGAACTCGCAGTATGCCACGATGCTGCTTCAGAACGGCGGCGCCTTCTATCGTAACGATGACAAGGAGTCGGATCTGGATTCAAGGATCGGAATTGAGACGTTCAAGCAGTGGACGGAGTTCTATACCGATTACAAGTTAGAGCGGGAATATGATTTTGCCAACCGTTTCCGGACAGGACAGATGCCTATCGGACTAACGGATTACACCATGTACAACCAATTGTCCGTATTTGCACCGGAGATTCGCGGACTATGGGGATTCGTTCCTGTCCCGGGAACCGTTCAGGCGGATGGAACCTTGAATCGGGATGTACCGGGTGGAGGCAGCGCGGTCATGATGCTGGAGAGTGCCAAGGATCAAGATGCGGCGTGGGAGTTCATGAAGTGGTGGACCAGTACACCGATTCAGGCGGAATTCGGACGGGAGATGGAAGGACTGATGGGTGCCGCTGCCCGGTATCCAACGGCCAACATCAAGGCGCTGGATTCCCTGCCGTGGCCTGCGGAGGATTACGCCAATCTCAAGGCACAATTCGAAACGGTGAAGGGCATTCCTGAAGTACCCGGTGGTTATTTTACAGGCCGCCATCTGTTCAATGCATTTTACAAAACCGTTGTTGGCCAAGTGGAAGCCAGGGAATCCATCATGGATTATACCCAATATATTCAGGACGAGATTCGAGTCAAACGTAATGAATTTGGTCTTCCGTAAGCAGAGGGAGGGTTAATCGTGCCACAAATATCACTCCGAGACGGACAAAACAGTCCTCCTGAGAAAGCGTCAAGGATGGGCATGAAATCGTGGTGGAGCTGGAAGCTCCAGGAAATGAAGGCCAGCAAACATTCCTATGTCCTGCTTGCACCTTATATGCTCCTGTTCCTCATGTTTACCGTGATTCCGGTTGTCATCTCGATCATACTCAGCTTCACCTACTTTAACATGCTGGAATTCCCGCGTTTTATTGGCTGGCAGAACTATACTCGCCTGTTTCTGGAGGATGATGTATTCCTGATTGCAATCAAGAATACGTTGTTGTTCGCCATCATTACCGGGCCGATCAGTTATATTGCTTGCTTTGTCTTCGCGTGGATCATTAATGAGTTAACACCGAAATGGAGAGCGTTCATGACGCTGATCTTCTACGCGCCCTCCATCTCGGGCAATGTGTATTTTATCTGGCTGATGATTTTCTCGGGAGATCGTTATGGTATTGCCAATGGGCTGTTGATCAAATGGGGTTTTCTGCTGGAGCCAATCCAATGGCTGAAGACGGAAGCCTACATTATGCCTATTCTCATTCTCGTGCAGCTATGGCTGAGTCTCGGAACCGGATTTCTGGCGTTTATCGCTGGTTTGCAGACGGTGGACCGGACATTGTACGAAGCGGGAGCGGTGGATGGGATCAAAAATCGCTGGCAGGAACTATGGTACATTACCCTGCCTTCGATGCGTCCACAGTTGATGTTCGGCGCAGTCATTCAGCTGACAACCTCGTTTGCCGTGGCCGATGTGTCGATCGCGCTGGCCGGGTTCCCAAGTGTGAACTATGCGGCAGAGACTGTGGTGACCCATTTGATCGACTTTGGTACTACGCGGTTTGAGATGGGATATGCATCGGCGATTGCCACCGTGCTGTTCATGATTATGGTGGGCACCAACTTGCTGGTACAGAAACTGCTTCGAAGGGTGGGAGAATAGCTATGGCTGCAATTGCGACAGGCAAAAAACGCGTGAATCGTTCGCTATCGGGAAGCCTCTCCCTGTTTGCCCTTCTGCTCGTTTTTGGTGCCTTCATGGTGCTGCCGTTGATCTATGCGATCAACAATGCATTTAAACCATTGGATGAGATTTTTACCTTTCCACCAACGCTGTTTGTCAAAAATCCCACGTTCAGCAACTTTACAGATCTGCTGAATCTGCTGAGTGACTCGTGGGTGCCTTTCTCACGTTATATATTCAACACGGTATTTATTACAGGCATCGGTATCGTAGGCCATGTACTGCTAGCTTCCGCAGCGGCGTACCCACTTGCCAAACACAAGTTTCCGGGCAAAGTATTCATGTTCCAAGTGGTCGTACTGTCACTGATGTTCACACCTGCGGTAACGGCAATTCCAAACTATATGATCATGTCATGGCTCGGATGGATCGACACGTACTGGGCTGTTATTATTCCGGCATTTGCCTATTCACTCGGGTTGTATCTGATGAAACAGTTCATGGAGCAGATCCCGGATGCACTGCTGGAAGCAGCCAAGATTGACGGTGCCAGTGAATACCGAATCTTCTGGTCCATTGTCATGCCCAATGTGAAACCAGCCTGGCTTACATTGATCATACTGCTGTTCCAGATGTTATGGGGCAGTGATGGCAATGGGTACATCTACAGCGAGCAGCTCAAGACCCTGCATTATGCAGCAGGTCAGATTATTCAGGGCGGAATATCCCGGGCAGGAGCGGGTGCTGCGGTAGCACTGATTTTGATGAGTGTGCCGATCACGCTATTTATTTTCTCTCAGAGCCGAATCATTGAGACGATGGCGAGCTCGGGCATGAAGGATTAAGGGGGAACGATATGGCACGCACAGTGAAAAGATGGCTTGTTCTCCTGACGGCAGTATCTCTGCTGCTGGTGAATGCCGTGCCTGCGGCGGCCTCCCCGGCGCCGTATGAGAGTTATAACTACAACTACTGGAAAGAGGCTGTACCTTCACCAGATGCCTATCTGCCCGAGCGTACCATATCAGGCCGTGATCTCGGCATTAGTGAGTTTAAAGACCCTGGTGATGTGAACGTTTCACCCTCCGGGTTGATCTATATTTTGGATAGTGGCAACAGCCGAATTGTTGTATTGGACCCAGACTTTAAGCTGCTGCGCGTCATTGATGGATTCATGATGGATGGTAGCAAGGAGACCTTCAACCTTCCGGGCGGATTGTTCGTGGATGAGCAAGAACGCATATACGTCGCCGATACAGGCAACGGTCGTGTGGTTGTCCTGGATGGAGAAGGGACACTGATTCAAACCATCACGAAGCCCAAGTCGGATATCCTGTCGACCCAATTCCAGTTCCAGCCTTTGAAGCTGACGGTGGACCATGTAGGCCGAGTGTATGTTGTGGCGCAGGGGGTCTACGAAGGGATTATGCAGTTTGACGAGAGTGGGAAATTTATCGGATATGTCGGTACCAACAAAGTGGAGCGGGACTACGGCGAATATATCTGGCGCATGTTATCAACCAAAGCCCAGCGCGCACAGATGGTTCTCTTTGTTCCAACGGAGTTCTCCAATGCGGATATTGACCACAAAGGATTTGTGTATGCAACGAATATTGATCCCGGCTCAAATGAACCGATCAAACGGCTGAATCCGTCTGGTGAAGATGTACTGAAGCGGTTTGGTTATTACGATGTCAAAGGCGATATCCGGTTCCGCAACAATCCGGGTCCATCCAAACTGATCGATGTGAAAGTGCTGGGCGACGGCATGTACAGTGTATTGGATGCGACACAGAACCGGGTGTTCACGTACGACGATGAAGGTCATCTGCTCTACATATACGGTGGCAAAGGAAATCAGGTGGGCACGCTCAAAACACCTGTCGCGATTGAACAATCAGGTGAGCATCACTTGGTTCTGGATCGGGGCAAGAACAACCTTGTTGTCTATGAGCCAACCCGTTTTGGTGCCCGTGTGAATGAAGCGGTGGCACTCCACTATCGGGGCGAGGACACGGAAGCCGTGAATATATGGCGAGAAGTGCTGAAGCTGAATGCCAACTATGACATCGCCTATATTGGTATCGGCAAGTCCTTATTAATGGAGAAGAAAAACGAGGAAGCGCTAGGTTACTTTGAACTTGGGATGGATCGCAAGAGTTATTCTGTGGCGTTCAAGAGGCATCGGCGGGAGATGATGAAGGAACATTTTGGTACATTCCTGACCGCTGTAATCGCGCTGATTGTCATTCTGATCCTGACCCGGGTGACGGTTAAATGGAGACGGAGGAGGCAGGTTGATCGTGAAGCAGGATTTCATTAAGTTTCCGCTGCATCTCATTTTTCACCCCATTGATGCATTCTGGGACCTCAAGTCAGATAACCGGGGACGGCTGTTTGTTGCTTTTGCAGCATTGGCGCTTACCATTGTTATGATGATTTTGCAAAAGCAGTACGCAGGATTTCTCGTTAATTACATCGATCCTCGTACGATTAACAGCATCATCGAAATCGCCACGGTTGCAGTACCTTTCTTTCTATGGTGCATGGCCAACTGGGCGGTAACAACTTTGATGGAAGGGGAAGGCAAGTTCAAGGAAATCGTTCTGGCGACAGGTTACTCGCTCATTCCGGTTATTCTGATCTATGCCCCAATGATCGTGATCAGCCGTTTTATGGTGCAGGAGGAGACTGCTTTTTATTATCTGTTCAATAGTATTGCGTTCTTCTGGTTTGTGTTGCTTCTGTTCATTGGCATGATGACGGTGCACCAGTACACGGTGATTAAAACGATCATTACGATGGTGCTGACACTCATTGTGATGGGCATTATTGTATTCCTTGGCGCACTGGTCTTTAGCATGCTGCAACAGCTGTACGAATTCGGTTATAACATTTACCGCGAGTTGATTTTTCGGACCTAAAGGAGGCGGCATCCGTGAACAAAAGGCAACGATTATATACGGTGCTGGCTGGTGGTACAGCTGTAATCATGATTGCAGCCGGGCTGCTGTATATAAACAACAGGGGAGTTCCTGCCGTAGAAGCCGCGGCTTATCTGGATACGACAACCCAAGCCATGCCCGTCACGGAGGAAACATTGCAGTTCCTTAGCGACTCCTCGCAGGGTGTGCCTGGTATGCAACTGGTCGCCGAAGATCAGAGACTCGCCCTGTACTATAACGAGGAGACAACGGAAATTGCAGTACGTGACGGGAAAAGTGGAGAGATCTGGTACAGCAATCCGAAAGAACGGGCTGAGGACGGTCTTGCTTCCGCGTATGAAAAAGAGGTGCTGTCGTCCCAGTTAAATGTGTCTTTCCGGGATTCGATGGGCACACTGGAGAACTTTCCGAATTTCAGTTCGAGTATTAGCAACAAACAATTCACAGTGGGTCAGATCGATCAAGGGATTCGGGTCAACTATACACTTGGTGATACATCACTTGGCATTGATGCGCTGCCGAAGTTGATTAGCAAACAGCGACTGGAGGAGAAGGTTCTTTCCAAGCTGGATGCTACTGTCGCAAGATACACATCTGCCCGATATTATCCAACCAAGAACAATCCGGATATTCTGGAGCGGCTGGATGGACAGATCTCGAAGCAACTTGTGCTGAACAAGATGCTGGGTGCCTTTGAGACGGCGGGGTACACTGCGGACGATCTGGCTTTTGACAATCAGGAGAATGGAGTCGAAGGCGGAGGTGTATCGGATAAGCCCAGCTTTGTCATTTCTGTGGAATACCGATTGGATCAAGGGGCGCTTGTTGTGACTGTACCTCTAAGCCAAATAGAAGAAAGTGGGCAATACCGCATTCGGAATATTGATTTGCTCGCTTATTTTGGTGCTGCGGATACAAAGGGCGAGGGTTATATGCTCGTGCCGGACGGTTCCGGCAGCCTGATCCACCTGAACAACGGGAAAACCCAGGAAGAGCAGTATGTACAGCGCGTCTATGGCGCAGACCCGAATGATAATTCGCTTAGTCGTCCTCAGGTTAGTGAATCAGCGTATATGCCTGTGTTTGGTCTGAAGAACGGGGAGCATGCCTGGTTTGCAGTCATTGAAAAAGGGGACGGCATCGCCAGTATCTCCGCAGATATTGGAGGCAGACAGAATAGCTACAACCATGTGCATGCGACCTTCTCCCTGCGGGGGGAGGATGAGTTGGAGATGTATACCTCGCAGAAAATGCAGGAGATTCAGCTACTTAGCGAAGAGCCTTTCCGTGGAGATATTCAGGTGCGCTATCATTTCCTTCAAGGAGAAGAGGCCAGTTACTCGGGTATGGCCCGCCTGTATCAGCAGCAGTTGATAGAGCAGGATGTACTGAAGCCGCTCGCAGAACAGACGGAGTTGCCGTTCTATGTGGATGTGCTTGGTGCAGTGGACAAAAAGGCTTCGTTCCTAAGCGTTCCCTATCGGACCACCTTAGCCATGACGACGTACGAACAGGCCACCGAAATGGCGACGAAGTTACAGCAGGAAGGTGTGAACCGCGTACAAATGCGTTATCAGGGATGGTTCGGTGGTGGCATCAGCCATCATACGCCAACCCGGGTGAAATTGGACAGGGAAGTAGGTAGTCGTTCCGAGATACAAGCATTGTCAGCTAAGCTGGAGCAGTCGGGTGGAGCTCTGTTCCCGGATGTGGCTTTCCAGCACATGTATCACGATGATTTGCGCTTTGCTCCTTCCTCGGATGCAGCTCGGTTTGTAACGAAGGAGACAGCAGAACTGTATCCATACAATCCTGCGCTTAATCGCATGGATCAGAGTAAGGACAGCTATTATTTGCTTTCAGCGGCCAAGCTTCCTTATGTGGTGAGTGAGTTTGCTGACAAATTCAATAAACTGGACCTCGGTGGATTATCCCTTCGTGATCTCGGGCAGGTCTTGACTTCAGATTATCGGGATAGTCGGGTGATTCATCGAGAGACGGCGAAAAACATTGTGAAGGAGCAGTTGGGCAAGCTGGAACAGTCCTATCCGAACCTGATGGTATCCGCAGCAAATAGCTACGCTTGGGGAAGTGCACAACATGTTGTGAATGCACCCGCAGGGTCGAGTCGGTTCAATATTACCGATGAAGAAGTTCCTTTTTATGCGATGGTCATTCATGGATACATGAACTATGCGGCATCTCCAATGAACACGTCGGGGGATCAGGATCTCCGCAAACAGTTGCTGCGCAGTCTGGAGCTTGGGGCAGCTCCATATTTTCAATGGACCTATGAACCATCATCCAGGCTGAAGCTGACGAATTATGATTCGGCATATGCAACGGAGTATGTATATTGGGTGGATGATGCCGTTGCCTTGTATAAGCAGGCCAATGAAGTGCTGGGAAATCTGGCGAATGAGCAGATTCTCAAGCATGAACGCATTCAGGATGGCGTTGTCCGGATCACCTATACTGGGGGTACATCCATCCTTGTGAATTACAATGCGGATGCAGTAACCGTGGATGGAACAACGGTTGGCGGGACGGACTATGTGGTGGGAGGAGTGAACCGATGAGAAGCATTCGATTATCGCTGAAGTCACGGAGAGCGTTGCTTGGACTTGCATTTATTTCTCCGTGGCTGCTCGGTTTCATCTTCCTCTTTGCCACACCACTCCTGCAATCGATTCGGTTCAGTCTGAGTAATCTGTCCGTTGCTCCGGGCGGGTACGTTCTGGACTTCGTTGGATTTAAAAATTTCAAGGATGCACTTCTGGTTGATGCTACATTCAACCGGATTCTGGTGGATTCAGTTGGAGCGATGGTACTTAACGTGCCGATGATTCTGTTCTTCAGTCTGTTCACGGCGACACTGCTCAACCAGAAGTTCAGAGGCAGAACGATGGCACGTGCGATCTTTTTCCTGCCGGTTATTTTGGCTTCCAGTGCAGTTGCAGCAGCTGAGTCTGCGGGATTAATCAATCTGATGGGGGATGCGAGTGCGGTGGATGCATCAGCCGATGGCGGTGCTTCGTTCAACGTGGTATCCATTGTGCGGATGCTGGCGGATGTGGGACTACCGATGGCCTATGTGGATTACATCGTTGAAGCCATCATGCGAATCTATGAGATTATTAGCAGCTCGGGTGTACAGATTCTGATCTTCCTTGCCGCGTTGCAATCGGTACCGGGATCGATGTATGAGGTTGCGAAGATCGAAGGGGCGACAGCTTATGAATCATTCTGGAAAATTACATTTCCCATGGTCAGTCCGTTGATTCTGACAAATGTCATCTATACGATCATTGATTCATTTGCCGGGAGTCCAGTCACACAGGCCATCTACCAAACTGCATTCAAAACCCAGAACTTTGGCTTAAGCTCGGCGATGTCCTGGCTGTACACACTGGTGATTGGTCTTGTATTGATCGTAGTGGGCTGGGTATTGTCACGGCGGGTTCACTACAACTGACGGTTAACATTAAGGGAGGCTTCAGATTATGGCTGCATCAGGGACAGATCGCATGGTGGTAGTTCCGAAGCAGAATTATCACATGCATCGGGTGCGAAACAAGACATCGGACCTTCTCTATTCCATATTCAGATATGCACTGGTCATCGGCATTTCATTTATTATTTTGTACCCGTTATTTCTCAAAGTGTCAGTTGCGTTTAAGGATAAACAGGATATCTACAATCCAACGATCTATATGATTCCCCAGCACTTTACATTGGATAATATCCGGCTAGCGGCGCAAGTGATGGATTACCTGCCTCTGCTGGCGAACACGTTATTGTTTGTTACCATCACAACGCTTCTGACAGCGATATCCTGTGCACTTGCCGGATATGGCTTCGCCCGGTTTTCGTTTCCGGGTAGTAATGTACTCTTCATCCTTGTGATTCTGACGATTCTGGTGCCGACAAGCACACTTATGGTGCCAATGTATCTGCATTTCCGCAGCTTTGACTTTCTGGGCATCATCCAGTTGTTCTCTGGAAAAAATGGCATCAATCTGCTGAATACGTATTGGCCTTCCATGATCACGGCTGCTACAGCGGGAGGGCTGAAGGCGGGGCTGTTCATCTATATTTTCCGTCAGTTCTTCAAGGGCATGCCAAAGGAAATCGAGGAGGCTGCATTGATTGACGGCGCAGGTGGATTCAAAACGTTTGCTCGAATCATGCTGCCCAATGCAATCTCGCCGTTGATTACGGTTATTCTGTTTTCGTTTGTATGGCAGTATAACGATACCTTCTATTCGGCATTATTCATGAGTGAAAGTCCACTGATCTCGCTGAAAGTGGCTTCCTTACCTGCTCAGGCGAACCAGTTGATTCCGCAGCTGATGGGCTTTGGCTCGAACTCGGGCATCAAGGCCGATCCAAACTATGTGGCGATGATTGTCGATACAGGCATTTTGCTGGCTATTGCACCCCTGATTATTTTGTATCTGTTTGTGCAACGTTATTTCGTGGAGAGTATTGAACGTTCTGGTGTAGTGGGTTAACATGTTAAATCCAATTGGAGGTGTAGAGATGACAGTGCGTGAGATCAGCAGAGTTCCGGTGAATAAAGCAGCGACTCCCGAAGCAAAAGAACTGATGGCGTTCCTGGTAGAGCGTTATCAAAAAGGGATGTTGTCAGGCCAGCAGGATTATAGCAATCTAAACTGGATTAATGAAAATACAGGCCGGAAACCAGCTGTGATTGGCTTTGATCTCATGGAATATTCGCCATCAAGAACAGAGCGCGGTGCGGTCTCCCAAGAGATTGGGGATGCGATAGACTGGCATAAACAAGGCGGGATCGTGACATTATGCTGGCACTGGAACGCACCGACGGATCTGATCGATGAACCGGGTAAAGAGTGGTGGCGGGGGTTCTATACGGACGCGACAACCTATGATCTTGCCTCCGCGATAGCTGATACTGAATCGGAAGCATATCAGTTATTGATTCGGGATATCGATGTTATTGCTACACATTTGCAAGAGTTGAAGGATGCTGGTGTGCCTGTATTATTCCGACCACTTCATGAAGCAGAAGGTGGGTGGTTCTGGTGGGGAGCGAAAGGCCCCGAATCTGCCAAACAGTTATATTGTTTGTTGTATGATCGATTGGTTCAAGAACATCAGCTGCACAATCTTATCTGGGTCTGGAACTCGGAAAAACCGGAATGGTATCCGGGTGATGATATCGTGGATATTGTGAGTGTAGATGTATACCCAGAAGCGGGAGATCACAGCCCGCTGGCGGCACGTTACACCAACCTGCGAGAGCTTGTGAAGGATAGTAAAATCATTGCACTGGCCGAGAACGGCTCCATCCCTGATCCTAAGCAGATGAAGGAGCAGGATGTACACTGGAGTTGGTTCTGTACCTGGACAGGTGGATTCCTGAGAGACGGGACATATAATGAACTAACGTTTTTGAAGGAATTGTACCATAGCAAAGAGGTCATTACGCTCGATCAGTTACCGAAGTGGAGTTGGTTATAAGAATCCCATGTCCAACTTGAATTGGAATCAATGAAGCGCACATTTGTTAATGGAACCCATCACCCCTGAAACATTAGAAGTTGAACAACCATTTAGTTTGACGGGTGTAACATAGCTTGGATATTGGTATGTAAAGTCACGCTGGAAGTGAACAAAATATACGATTGATTCACTGTGCGGATCAGAATCCTCTCGCTTGTGCCATTGACTGGACCGATCCGAATGGCGGATGGTTCGCTTCCACCGTACGTATCATCCAGGGTGACCGATGTGATATGTGTGATGGGAATTTCAATTTTGGAAAACTGCCACCGGATGACCAGTTGATCTTCTACTTTTTTCACGTTAACACCAAACATAGGATGACCTCCTGTTGTGATTCAAATTATTGAAGTAATCTCGTATGTCCAGTTTATCATATTTTGGATAAAATTACCTTATTAATAATAAAGAGTGACGATTTCTATCAACTGATATCAGGGATGGGAACTTGATGTAAAACATACAGGATTAACCATGATACATATCGAATACAAATAGAGGAATTAGAGAACTTATACTCCAACACAAAGGGTGTGCCACATGACGAATCTATTCGAACATTGTTCAGGTCAAACATTATCTGCCAACCTGAGATGGCTGAACGAGCCAGCAGATTGGTCCATTGAAGACGGCAAAGTAACGATAACCGTTTCGCCAATCAGTGACTTTTTCATTGATCCGGGTGGTGAGCCGGTGAAAGCTTCAGCTCCATTTTTACATACGATAGTCAAAGGAGATTTCAGCATCGT
Organism: Paenibacillus sp. FSL H3-0457; assembly: GCF_037981725.1. Taxonomy (NCBI): domain Bacteria; kingdom Bacillati; phylum Bacillota; class Bacilli; order Caryophanales; family Paenibacillaceae; genus Paenibacillus; species Paenibacillus sp. FSL H3-0457. Next base: position 1,940,330 of record NZ_CP150283.1, read on the forward strand.
CACTCAAGTACAGGTGGACATGAAAGAACAGTATGACTCCGGGTGCCTGATGGTGAGGGTGGACGATACGAATTGGGCTAAAGTCTGCTTTGAGTATTTTGAAGAACAGCCGTCTATTCTTAGTGTTGTTACTCGTGGTAACTCGGATGATTGTGTATCCGCACCTGTAGAGGTTAGCAAGCCTTATTTACGTGTAGCCCGGGCAGGCAACAGTTTTGCTTTCCATTATTCTCAGGATGGAGAGAAGTGGAAGCTGGTTCGTTATTTCGGACTCGACTGCCCGGAAGAGATCAAAGTTGGCATTGTGGCCCAATCCCCCATTGGGCAAGGGACCACGGTTACTTTTACAGACGTAGAGCTTCAACATGGGGTGACCGGAAGTGTTCGCCGGGTAAAATAACAGCGATCAGAAGGTTGTTCTGTCATTTATTTCACCCGAATTAACATTCCGAACAGACCGAGTATAGCAAAGGCCAGAAATGCCGTTGTATTGGAAAACACTTCGATCGTATACCCTGCCATGGATGAGCCAAGAAATTGCCCAACACCCAGCGCGAGAAAGGCAAGGCTAATTCCGATGGACACATTTGGACTGAATAGTCTCGTCGCCCAAACGATAAATACACTGGTCAGGAAAATATACGTGCTGCCAAATATGATCGCAGAGATGAGACTGGCAGTCATTGAAGGCAGAAGGATAACCCCGAGCGAAATAGCCAATAAAAGTATGCCTATTCGGTAGGACCACCCAATCTCGAACTGTTCAATAATGCGACCAGCGCATCCACCGAGTATCCCCATAACCCCCATCACAATCCAGAACAACACGGCTTCCGAATCGGAGGCCCCTTTCTCGTCTGTGAGGAAGTTCCGGGCAAAGGTCCAGTAGATTGCAGAACTGAAACCTGTCAACAGACAAGCCATGAGCAGAGCAGACCCTGGTCTGGTAGGTTTCATACATGTCCAGAGAGACTTGGTACAAGGCAGTGTCTTGGTTGCCGGAATAACACGTCTGTTCCACAAAAGAACCACAACACCGATTACAGCAAACAGGATGTAGGTTAGACGCCAGTAATCCGTGAACAGCCAGTAGAGTGGACCTGATATTACAATTCCGAAGCTGGTCCCTGTGTTAATCCAGCTGTTGCCTCTTGCTTGTAGCTCGGGAGCAAGCTCGGCATTAACCGTGTTACCGAGGGCTGGAGAGGCCCAGCCTGTACTCAAACCTGCTAGAAATATACTAAATGTAAGAACCCATGCATTCTGAGCCAGGGCAATGCCGGTTAATCCGAGCACTGCGCTGATCCCTGCCAATTGAATGACATAATGATGTCCCTTGCGATTAATCAACAGTGGTGCAGTTAGAAGGGACAGACAGTAGGCAATATACGTTCCTGAGTTAATCGCGCCAGAGGCTGCATCATTTAATTGTAAGGCTTCCGAAATTTCCGGCATAAACAATCCATAACTGAATCGCCCGAATGCATAACATACAGCGATAAGTGCAATGCCTGGAAAGATAATTTTTTTCATTAAATCCACCGCCTTTTAGATAGAACGATCATTATATTTCTTATTAAATAAAAAAGTGAGTTGAAATATTAACTCACCCGGAATAGCTTTATTTGAAACTGGTCTGCGTCATATGGATCAGTTCAAGGCAGACGTCATTTACATTTTCTGTCTCAGCAAGTGCCGTGGAACCCTCCAGCAGCAGGGAGAATCGCAATAGATCTCGATCACTTGCAACAGGCGCCAATGTTTGGATTAAAGTTCGCATATGTCTTTTATGCGCATTTACTGTCTGCACGATGATATGGTCCGCATGACCTCCGAATTCTTCTTTGGCGCGTAAAAATAAGCAACCTCTTGATTCGTGTTCCTTCAACCAGGTTGCATGTCCTTCAGCCAGATTGAGGAACATAGGTTGTGCTTTATTGTCTGCATATTGCCTGAGCTGTTCTAAATAACGCTGTTCGCGTCGTAAGAGTACCTGGACAATGAGATCATCCTTGGACTCAAAATGATTATATAACGTCATGATGGCAATCCCGGCATCCGTGATAATCCGCTTCAAGCCGATGGAATGGAAGCCGTGGAGGTAGAATAATTCTTCAGCCACGTTCAAAAGCATTTCTTTTTTGCTGCTCATATTCAATGATACTCTCCCTTCAAAATAAGATAGAACGATCATTATACTTGTAGGCTATAATAATTCGTTGACATTGTCAAATTTTGTGACTCCCCTTGTCTTTGGTTAGTTCAAAGCCTGGGCAGGGCGTTATATGAAAAAAGTCGTTGCACATTAACCGGACATATGAGAGCACAACATGACAGGTTTTTGGGTGGTTTATCCGTTATATTAGACATCAAGGAGTGATTATTACATGAACTGGATCAACGCATTACAGGTCGCTATTCAATATATGGAAGACCACTTACTCGAAAATATGACGATGGAGCAGATTGCAGCGCAGGCCCATATCTCTCCTTTTCATTTTCAACGTACCTTTGCCTTATTAACTGATGTTACTGTAGCCGAGTACATAAAACGCAGACGATTGACACTGGCGGCACATGAGCTGCTTCAAAGTGATCACAAAATCATTGATCTGGCATTTAAATACGGTTACGACACACCGGAATCTTTCTCCAAAGCATTTCGTAGACAACATGGGATCGCACCCAGTGAGGCTCGAAAGAATAGTAACGCTGTCCAATCGTATAATCGTCTGGTGATTCAAGTGAGTATAAAAGGAGCAGAGCCGATGAAATATAAAATTGTTGAACATCCCGAATTTACGTTGGTTGGAGTGGAGCAAACTTTCTCATATGCAGATGGAGAACATCTGCAAGGCATCGGGAAGATGTGGCAGGAAGCGTGGACAAGCGGTACAGAGGATCGTTTATTTGAACTGAACAACGGGGATATTCCAGGTTTACTCGGTGTCGTTGTGGATCAGAGCGAAATCCAGGAGAAACAGATGCAATACTGGATTGCTACGACTTACGATGGTGAAGTACCGGAAGGATTATCAAGCTTCACCATGCCTGCTTCCAAATGGAGTGTATTTGAGGTAGAAGGCCCGATGCCGGAGAGTATGCAGCTTCTGTGGAAACGGATTATTTCGGAATGGTTTCCATCCAACCCTTATGAGCACGCATATATGCCGGAGCTGGAAGTATACCCGGGGCCCAATCAACCTCCACAAATCTGGATACCGATTAAATAAATTTTAACCGTTTCAAACTCGATCATTGTCGCCCATAAACATTCGGATAACCGAAGCTGTTTATGGGTTATTTGGTTGTGATTAATCAGAGATTCGAAGTTGTACAGAGGATGTTCAAGCGTTGTTCATTTTATTGCAGATAGGTAAACATGATATATTGGAACGAAGGTTAACAGCAATAAGAGGACAACGAGGTAAACCGCAGGAGGCAGATATGTTATATGAGGACCCATTCATTCAGACGATCATCCAACACGAGCAATTAATGCATGACCTGCGGAGAGTTCGTAGTCTCCATTTGCCTCAAAGTTACATAGGTGCAGGATATATTCGTAATTATTGAATAATAAGTGATTTGCGGAATAATGGGTACAAGAAGGAGTGTCTACGGATTTGATAAAAAAGTTCTTACAAAAAAATGGACTGATCATTGATCTTGTCCTGTTGGCATGTTTTGTGGCATTTCTGGCCTTCTGGGGCCAAAGATTCCCAGTCATGTTTTTCGGAATGATCACGGTGGCTTTTATCGTACTAAGACGGATTGACTATCAGAAGCATGTTATTCTGAAACGGATTATCCTTACCGGATTTGGCGTGGTTGCCGTCTCTTTTGTCATTATTGAAGCCCTTGTATTCACACAGCTTGGTGCGAATGATCCGGAAGAAGCGGACTATGTCATTATTCTGGGTTCAGGCATCCGTGGAACGGAATTGTCATTGACCTTGAAGCAAAGGTTGGATGCCAGTCTGGACTACATTCGCAGTCACCCTCAGACACCCGTCATTGTATCGGGTGGGCAGGGACCTGGGGAATCGATTCCCGAAGCGCTCGCCATGAAAAACTATCTGATTGAACAGGGGATTAACCCTGCCCAAGTGATTATGGAAGATCGCTCCACAAGTACACAGGAGAATTTGGCCTTTTCCAAAAAAATCATTAATGAGTCCGGGCTGGAGCACCCCGAGATCATGATTGTCACCAGTGACTATCATATGTTTCGATCCAAGTATATCGCTGCCAAGAACGGTTATGCAGCAGAATACGGCATATCGGCTCCGTCACCGGGTTATCTGAAACCCGTCAACATGATCCGCGAATATTTTGCTACGATCAAAACATTTATCTAATGCACATGACAGAGAAACGGAAACAGGACGAAGCGGAGATCTATGATCTATGCTTCGTCCTGTTTGCATATAAGGATGGTTATTGCTCCTTAACGATAGGTTATTTTTCTGAAGGAGCAGGTACAGTTACTGAAACCTTATCCCCAGGGAGAGCTACGATTTCAGGAGATTCACCCTTAAAAGGAACAGTGGCTGATTCTACAACTTTAGCCTCAGAAGGTTCAGTAGTGGATGGAACAGTAGCAGACGGAACTGGCACAGCTTCGGAAACTTCATCCTCAGGGAGAGTCACGATCTCAGGAGTTTCGGTAGTAGAAGGAGCAGTTACAGCTTCGGAAATTCCAACCTTGTTGGGAGAAGCTACGATTTCAGAAGATCCACCCGTAGAAGGAACAGTCACAGCTTCAGAAGCCTCAGCCTCCACTTTAACTGTGTGGTTTGATGCCCACACTGCGGTGGACGTACTTACGCCTGTAATAAGCAGGAGGGCTCCCATACTTATTATCCAATGTTTCTTTTTCAGTTTCTTTACATTAAACATAATCATCAATCTCCTTTTTAATTGTTTGCCTTCACCCGACAGGGACGAACAAAATTGAGCAGGCATTTTCTTGGTTCCCGCCATCACATTTAAAATTGTCTCACCATATCGTCTTCGTTCTTCGTGGGACATCTCTTTCACCACATCTTCATCACAGGCCAACTCGCTCCAAGTATGAATGTCCCGGCGAATCATATGAATCAGGGGATTGAACCAGTGCAGGGCAATAACCCCCAAGGTCACAGCCTTGACCCACAGATCTTTATGTTTTAGATGTACCAACTCATGATGAATTACCATGCTGATGTCCATTTTCACCGTATTTTCGGGTGGCAGATATATCGTGGGTTTAAACAAGCCAACCAGTATAGGGCTTCGTACTAGCGTGCTGTGAGCAAGCGTGATATTGCGTTTGAGACCCAAAGCCTCTTTGATTAATGGTAGCTGTATAGCTGCTTCACTATGACAGAGGACCGGGGTACGTGTACGAGATAAATCATTCAAAAATCTTCTATAACAGTACACCTGCCATGCAGAAAAACTGATGACTCCAATACCCCAGACGCATAACAAGAACCAGGCTGTGGTTACCGAGATGGTTTGTTCCGGGATAAACGTTCCTGCAAGTACGCCCGAAGTTGCTGCATTCTCCGTACCTGGTATAGTTGATGTCGTTTGGAATGCAATATCCAAAAGCCATGAAAGGCCAAGAGATACCGGGAACAGATAAAACAAGATAGCCAGTTTACCGAGTCTGTAGAGCCACTTGGTCGGAAAAACAGATACGGGTCTAAGTCGTAGTGCCAAAATACAAACAGAAACGATACTTCCCGCCACGGTCAGGCTGCACAGAATCTCAAAAAAGATATTCATCATCTGCACCTACTTTTCCGAAAGCCATTTTTTCAGTTCTGAAATGTCATCGTCTGAAAGCTTGTCACCGTCATACATGGCCGAAACCAAATTCTTGACTGAACCTTGATAGAGTCCATCAAGAACATGCTGCGTTTCCTGTAGTTTGTAATCTTCGGGTTGTAGAAGAGGCTCATAGTCATTGGTTCGTCCACGTCTCGTAACGGTAAGAGCGCCTTTATCCACCAACCGTGACAGAAAGGTAGACATGGTCTGCGCTTTCCACGCTTTCCCCTTCTCAGCAAATATGTCTAATAGTTCTGTGGAGGTGACCGGTGGGGCGCATGACCATATAACAACCATTAACTCCATTTCTGTTTCGGATAATTTTTGAATCTGGTTCACAGTGAACACTCCTTAACATCGTTATGCGTCCATAACGATCGTATTACTACACTACGTAGTACGTATAAACTACTACAACTTGTAGTGGATAGTCAAGTTATCCTGATAGATGATTGCCAAACCATGTTATAATATAGGTCATTAATAGAAGAACGATGTAGGAGTGAATGATCATTACAGCATATCAATTACCTGCTCTCTATGAGCAGAAGCGAGTTTCAATGCACGAGATGGAAGAGATTGTACGCCTGTTGGCGCAGGCACCGCTATTATATGATGATGGACAGAGCATTCAGGTTCAGGATTACATGGGAGGTTTGGAGGTCGAACTTGAGCATGAGGTACGCCGTGCAGTGACCGAGTTGTACGAACTGGCTGTTCAGGCCTGCCGCGCCTTCGCCGATCCATTGGCGTACGAGCAACTTCAAGATGCGCTTGGGTTACAGGCTGAGTTATGGCAGGAGGAAGTGCTTACTCTTGCAAAGTGGATGGATTGGCTGAAGCAGATCAGCGAAGGAAAGAGAACACTGCCAGAGTACAACTTTACAGCGATGCTTGGGAACTTGCCGGACGGATTCATGATCCATGATTTTTATGATGAACTCCGATATCAGCTGGAACAAAACCCTGCAAACGCATGGGCTATCGAAGAGCGGGATCGCATGTACGCAGCCTTGGGTGCGAATTAAATCAAACCAACGGGTCACCGGCGGTGTTAATCTAATATCTGCATTTTGCATGCATAGAAACATTCCAATCTATATCTTGCGAATTCTTTACCCAGTATGGGAAATGAGGGGATACCGTGAAGAAGGTTGTATTAGCTGGTGGAACGGGATTTGTCGGACAGGATTTTGCCCAAAGGTTCAGAAAGCTGGGGTATGAGGTGTTAATTATCTCGCGTCAGCCCGGTCATATTGCCTGGGAGGATCGTGCGGGAATTATAGGGGCACTGGAAGAGGCAGAAATATTGATTAACCTGGCAGGTAAATCGGTGAACTGCCGTTATACGGAGGAGAATCGCAAAGTCATTCTGGAATCCAGAACCCGGACAACGCGCATTCTCGGCGAAGCCGTCCTGGCTTGTAATCAACCTCCTGAATTATGGATTAATTCGAGTACAGCAACCATATACAGACATGCTGAAGATCGTCCCATGACGGAAAAAGAGGGCGAGATTGGCTCCGGGTTCTCGGTCGACGTTGCCAAGGCATGGGAACAGGCTTTCTTTGAATTCAGTCTGCCGTCTACACGTCAGATTGCACTGCGGATTGCGATTGTGCTGGGCGAGGGTGGCGTGATGGTGCCCATGACGAACCTCGTCCGTTTTGGACTGGGAGGATCTCAAGGCGCAGGAACACAGCAGTTCAGCTGGATTCATATCGAGGATCTCTTCCGCATGGTAATCTATCTGCAAGAGCATCCACACTTGAATGGTGTGTTCAATGCTTCCTCTCCGCATCCGGTGACGAATCGGGAGCTAATGGCGCGTATGAGAGAACAGATGGGTGTGCGGATTGGACTACCTTCTCCTCGCTGGATGCTTGAACTGGGCGCACGTTTTATTCAGACCGAGACGGAATTGGTTCTCAAAAGTCGTTGGGTAATTCCTGAGCGAATGGAGAGGGAAGGATTCACGTTCACATACGGTACGCTAGATGCAGCTCTTGCCGAGATCTTGAATAAGAAGAAATGACACTTCATAACAAAAGAAAATACAACAGGAAGGGCAGAGGCATCTGCCCTTCCTGTTGTATATTTCAAAGCTTCTACTTCATGGTGTTTCGCCATTTGAGGTGGAGTGTAAATTTCATATTAATCAGTCAGATGAACAGAAAGAGGTTGGGGAAATGCAACTTAGAAGAGTAAGGATCGCAGGAACAGGGAAGTACCTGCCTGAACAGGAAGTCACCGATGAGGAACTGGATCGCCGCTTGGACGTGCCTACGGGCTGGGTTAGCAAAGCTACAGGCGTAGGTGTACGTCATTATGCTTCGGGTGAAGAAACCTCCTCTTTCATGGGCGCACGGGCTGCGGAAGCTGCACTGGCGGATGCAGGATTACAATTTAGTGATATCGACTGTCTGGTGTGTACCAGTGGCACGAAGGAACAACCGTTGCCAAGTACGGCGGTATTTATCCAGCAGGCCATGGGACAGCAAGATTCGGGCGTACCTGCCTTTGATATGGATGCAACCTGCCTAAGTTTCCTGAACGGACTGGATGTGATTTCCTATATGGTAGATGCTGGACGTTACCAGCGAGTACTGCTCGTAGCCACTGAGATTGCCTCAGCCGGACTGAATTGGTCTGATAAAGAGAGTGCGGCCCTGTTCGGAGATGGAGCGGCCGCTGTTATTATTGAGCGTTCGCCTGAAGGGTCATCCTCACAGATCGTCCATGCTTCCCTTCAAACCTACAGCCGAGGTGCTCGCTTCTCGGAGATTGCAGGTGGAGGTACACGGATGCATGCTTCGAATTATAAGGCAGATCAGCCTGAACCCTACCTTTTTCATATGGATGGACAGGCGATCTTCCGCATGGCTTCTAGACTTTTGCCTGGATTCATTGGTGATATGCTGCAGGCGACCGGGGATAGAATGGAGGATTTCCAATTGGTCATTCCCCATCAGGGAAGTGCCATGGCGATGAGACTGATCCGTAAGAAGCTTGGCATTGCTGAAGATCGGTTTATGGACATCACACGAAATCACGGCAATACGATTGCGGCATCGATCCCGATGGGTCTGCATGAAGCGATTAGACAACAGCGTATTCAGCGTGGAGATCGGGTGTTGATGATTGGCACGGCTGCCGGATTATCATTGGGAGGACTCATTTTTGACTACTAGATCTGGGGAAACCAGACATCGTACAGCTGCTTCTCTCCGTGTGTTGCTTACAGGCGGAAGGGCTCCCGTAACGCTCGATCTGGCACGCATGCTTCATCGGGCAGGCCATCGGGTCTATGTCGCGGAGAGTGCCGTACGGCATCTGACCAGATTATCTCGTGCAGTGGAACAGTGCGCTGTGGTCCCGTCGCCACGTCATGACACACGTGCGTATCTGGCAGAGCTGGAACGGTTGGCACAGGATTGGCAGATCGACCTGTTGATTCCGATGTGTGAAGAAGTCTTTTATGTTGCCCAAGGGGCAGACAGATTGCGTGCATATTGCCGTGTTCTGGTTACAACTCTGGAGCAGCTGCATGAGCTGCACCATAAATATGATTTTATCCAGCTTGCAGGGTCACTCGGTCTTTCGGTTCCGGATACACACCTGATCCACAGTCGGCAGGAATGGATGGAAGCTCAGTCTGTTCTGGGAAAAGTAGGAGATTGGGTATGGAAACCGGTGTATTCCCGCTTTGCAGCCAAAGTTCGCATGCCAACACTCATGAACGATGAGGCTAGGGCAGGGACGGATCAGGAAGGAAACGTAAGTGAAAAGAAACGTCGACATTTCCGTAACGACCCTCCGGACGAGGTAGCACTATCATCTATTTCACCTTGGGTTGCACAGGCCTACATTCCTGGTCAGATGTTATGTACATACAGCATAGCGCATGAAGGGCAACTGGTTGCACATGCCACTTACGACAGTCGCTATCGTACAGGAAGCGTGGGAGCCAGTGTTTTTTTTGAACAGGTGGAACATGAAGGTGCCCTTGCGTGGGTTAGACAATTTCTTGAGGCAACGGGTTTTAGTGGACAGATTGGGTTTGATTTTATAGAAGGTCAGGACAGGCGAGTGTACGCGATTGAGTGTAATCCGAGGGCAACGAGTGGGATTCATCTGTTTCACCCCGGAGATGACTTGGTGCGTGCACTAACTGAACCGGAGACGTTGGTAAAAGAAAGAAAAATGATCACGCCCGCACGGGGCAGCAAAGCCATGCTCATGCTCCCCATGCTGGGAAGCGGAGTACAGCAGATCTTTGGCAAAGGGAAATTCCGTGCATGGATAGCTGCGTGGCGTGGAACCAGGGATGTGGTCTATGTAGGGCAGGATATCCAGCCTGTATTTGAACAATTCGGAGTGGTGCTAGCTGCATGGCGTCTGGCAAGATCACAGAAGTGCTCGCTGACTGAAGCTTTGACTCATGACATAGAATGGAACGGTGAACAACAATGAATAGAGCATTGGTTACAGGAGCTACGGGATGTCTGGGCAGGCATCTCGCGATACGACTTGCTAAAGAGGGGTGGGAAGTCACTGGCATGGGCCGACAGCCAAAGATTGGTGCAGAACTTGAGTTGGCAGGAATCCGATTCTTGAGTGGAGATATACGGGATCAGGCAACAGTAAACGAAGCGTGTGCGGGGCAGGATATGGTCTTTCACTGTGCAGCTTTATCATCGCCATGGGGCAGATATCGTGACTTTTATAGCAGTAATGTAGAAGGCACACAAAACTTCATTGATGGCTGCCTGCATAATGAGGTGCAGCGATTCATACATGTCTCAACTCCGAGTATATATTTTAATTACAATCCGCGATATAACGTACATGAGAATGATCCGTTGCCATCCAAACCAGCCAATCATTATGCAGCCACGAAGCTTCTCGCTGAGCAGGTTGTAATGGAGGGGCATGCGAAGGGACTTCCATCGATCATGATTCGACCGCGAGCCATTTTTGGTCCGTATGATCAGACGTTATTTCCCAGAATTGTCGCAGCAAACGCAAAATCGGGCGTGCCGATGATCGGTGGTGGACAGGCGTTAATCGATCTGACATGTGTGGATAATGTGGTGGATGCCTTGTTGTTGTGCCGCGATGTCGATGCAGAAGCACTCGGCAGAGCTTACAATATCTCCAATGGCGATCCGAGAGCGTTCAGTGAGTTGGTGAGCAGCCTGTTTGGCATGCTGGATATGCCCTTGCGTCGTCGAAACATTCCTTATCGGATGGCATATGGTGTGGCAGCGTTGCTAGAGCGAGTTCATGGCTATATTCCTGCGTTGGGTGAACCTGCATTAACACGGTATACAGTCGGCTCCTTATCCATCCCACAGACGTTGGATATTACGGATGCACGGGAGCAATTGGGATACATCCCTCGGGTGTCCATTGAAGAGGGATTGCAACAATTTGCAGACTGGTGGAGGGCTGAATCATGCTGACAACAACTCCGGTGAAACTATATTTGGGTGCGGCGGGTTACTGTACACATCCAGAGTTTCTGACGCTGCGTGGTGGTCGATTGAGTCCAGTACATTTCCCGGCAGGATTTGCCTGCATCATTCATCCCGTACATGGACCGATCCTGTTGGATACGGGATATAGTTCCCGCTTTTTTGAGGAAACGGCTCATTTGCCTAATGCAATGTATCGTCATATTACACCAGTGGTCTATCGTGAAGAGGATAGTGCCGTTCATTTTTTGGCTCGAATTGGACTGAAAGCTTCGGATATTCGGTATATCATCCTCTCTCATTTTCACGGCGATCATATCGCGGGTGTACGAGATTTCCCGGAGGCACAATTCATCTATCTGCCAAGAGCCTATGATGCTGTGCGCTCACTTGGTCCGATTGCGGCTGTAAAAGCAGGTTTTCTTGCGGGGCTGTTGCCCGAGGATTTTATAGTCAGATCATTGCCAGTTACGTGTGAGCCTGAGCGATGGACGAGAATAGAGGAAGGATTCCCTTTTGATGAGGTCTACGACATCTTTGGTGATGGCAGTCTGCTGGGGGTGGATGTATCCGGTCATGCGGAAGGCATGATGGGACTCCTGCTGCATACAGAAGAACATGACTATTTTCTCTGCGCGGACGCGGTATGGTCAAGTCGGGCTTTTCGGGAACAGCGCAGACCGAATATTCTTGCTGGAATCATCATGTCGAATCGACAGGAATACAATCGTAACTTTGACAAGCTGGTTCAGCTGCATCAGCAGTTTCCCCACATTCAGATTGTGCCGAGTCATTGCCGAGAGGTATTGGACGCTTGGGGTACAGGAGGGCTGAAACGATGAGTAATACCTTTCGTATTGTGGTTCATTATGCACTCGCACGTGGGCTGCGAACATGGAAAACACGAGAACAACTTGAGCGCTGGCAAGAGCGCCGGATTATTCGGCATGTTCATCAGATCCGTGCCCGATCTCCGTTTTACCGGAAGTGGTGGGGTGGCGTGGACGCAACCGACTGGAGAAGCTTTCCGTTGATTGACAAATCAACCATGATGGAACATTTTGATACACTGAACACGGTGGGTATTACCAAGGACAAAGCGCTGGCTCTTGCAGGTGAAAGTGAAGAAACACGTGATTTCAAACCTTCCATTCAAGGCGTGACGGTTGGACTGTCTTCGGGCACGTCAGGGAACCGGGGGATATTTCTGGTGAGTGATCGGGAGCAGGATGCGTGGACGGGTACGGTGCTGGCCAAGTTGCTGCCTGGTGGACTGTGGAAACCTGCGAAGATTGCGTTTTTCCTGCGGGCCAACAGTAATCTGTATGAATCGGTGCAACGTGGCAAATTGCAGTTTCAGTACTTTGATCTGCTGGAACGTGTGGAGACCTTGGTTAAGCGGCTGGAAACCTACCAACCTACCGTGTGGGTGGCTCCTCCATCCATGCTGCGTCTGTTGGCGGATGCGTATGTGGTAGGATATCTGACTGCTGTACCGGATAAAATCATCTCTGTTGCCGAGGTGCTGGACCCCCTGGATCGCAAGGTGTTGGAGCGGGTCTTCGGACAGACCGTTCATCAAGTCTATCAGTGCACAGAAGGGTTCCTGGGTGCAACCTGTCGTTATGGCACACTGCATTTGAATGAAGATATCGTGCATATTGAAAAAGAGTTCATTGATCCCGCCACCCGACGGTTCGTGCCCATTATTACGGACTTCTCCAGAACATCACAGCCGATCATCCGATATCGGTTGAATGATATTCTGACCGAGGCGGCGCTGCCATGTGCCTGTGGTTCCCCGTTTACTGCCATTGAGCGGATTGAAGGCCGCTGTGATGACACGCTTTATTTTTCAAACATGCATACGGGTGAGGCGGTACCGGTCTTTCCGGATTTCGTTACCCGTTCGGTCATTGCGGCTTCGCCGGATATTGAACATTATCGTGTGGTGCAGCAAGGGGACGGAACAATGGAGGTATCCCTTCGACTTGGCGGGAACGCAGTGATGGCTCAGGTTGAGACCAATGTACTGCTGGAACTGATGAAGCTGGGAGAGCGGCTTGAATGCACCTTACCTGAGATCAGATTTGTACCGTATACGTTTGAACCGGGACTTACGAAGCTGCGCAGGGTGGAGAGACGGCATAATGGAGTGGCGGATTAAGCAGCAGGGGCCGTGCGGTATAGGTAGGAACGGGAAGTAAGTAATTTACCGAGGAAAGAAGGACACACCGTGACAGTAGAGGAAAACTTAACAGAAGCCGGACAGGGACGGATTAATGCAGGTTCTGATGTAGTGAAAAAGACGAAGGAAGGAACTAACGCTCCGGTGGCCTTAATTACGGGTACCTCCAGTGGTTTTGGTATGCTTACCGCGATCACCCTTGCCAAGCAGGGATACCTTGTTGTTGCTACAATGCGTGATCTGAGTCGAAGAGAAGAATTGGTGAAACTGGCTGAACAGGCGGGGTTAGCTGATCGTTTGCAATATGTGCAACTGGACGTGACCGATGCTGAATCGGTGCAGAAAGCTGTGGGGAGCGCACTTCACAACAATGGCCGAATCGACATGCTGGTGAACAATGCAGGATTTGCGGTGGGCGGGTTCATTGAGGAAGTATCGATGGAGGATTGGCGGCGACAAATGGAAACGAATCTATTTGGATTAATCGCTGTGACACGGGCGGTTCTGCCTGTGATGCGTGTACAGAAGCAGGGGTTAATTGTTAATTTGTCCAGTGTCAGTGGTTTGTCCGGTTTTCCAGGGTATGCGCCCTATGCTGCCTCCAAATTCGCTGTGGAAGGATTTACGGAAAGTTTGCGGCATGAGATGTCTTCGTTTGGTGTTCGGGTGGTATTAGTTGAGCCTGGCTCTTATCGCACACCGATCTGGAATAAAGGTTTGGGTGAGATTCACCGGAGCGAGGACTCTCCGTATAAGCATAAGCTGGACGCGGTTCTTCGTTATTCCAAACATGCGAGCGAGACGGCACCTGATCCACAGGAGGTAGCCGATCTGATTGGCCGAATTGCACGGATGCGTGCACCAAGACTTCGATATGCTTTGGGAAAAGGTTCGCGTGTGCTCATCATAGGTAAAGTACTGCTACCCTGGAAGTGGCTGGAGTGGATCATCGCCCGTGGATTAAAATAGAGATAAGGTACGAGTCACGATTGCGTAATTTCCGAAAAGGAGAGATTAGCCATTTTCGAATTTATCGTCATTATTTTACTTCTTGCGATTGTGGGTCTGCTCTTTCATATCAATAGCAAGCTGCCAGCGCGTGACCGGGTGAAGGAAGCAATGGAACGGGATCGGAATCAGAAACATAATCAGGATGCTCCAAATTAAAACGCGGAGGTTACCAATGAAAATGGCATTCGTTTTGTTTGATGGACTGACTTTCCTTGATTTTGCAGGATTTTATGATGTGATCAATCGGTTGAATTTCTTTGAACCTACCAAAGGAACGACGTGGGAAACCTGTGCAATGACAGACCAGGTCACGGATGAGTCTGGTCTAACATTGAAGGTGGATCGAGTGAAGCCTGACCTATCGGAATATGATCTCGTGTTTATCCCCGGAGGCATGGGAACGCGCAAGCTTCGATATGACGAGACCTTTGTAGGTTGGCTGAAACAGGCTGAGTCTGTGCCTTTGAAGGTTTCGGTGTGCACAGGCTCTCTGCTGCTGGGTGCAGCTGGTTTCTTATCCGGCAAAAAAGCAACAACACATCCCCGTGCATATAATTTGCTTGAGCCGTATGTCACCGAGGTGATTCAGAAGCGGATTGTAAAAGATGGGAATGTCATTACGGCTGGTGGAGTAGCCACGTCCATTGATCTGGGGATTTATGTTGTTGGGTTGCTTGCAGGACAGGAAGCGGCAGCGAATGTAAAACTTCAGATCGATTATCCTTATGAAATGCAGGGAGTGGTCGAAGAATGAACGCAGATCGAAAGCAAGAGACATATATCATTCGCAATATTCAGCGGGATGAAGCAGACATCTACTGGCTTTTGCGACTGGAAGCACTGAAAACACATCCTGAAGCCTTCGGGGCTTCGTTTGAGTTGTCCATTCAGATCCCCATGAATGAAGTACAGGAACGCATACATAATGAGCCCGATGATTATATTCTGGGAGCATACACAGAAGAAGGAACTTTGGCGGGAATGATGGGTTTCAAAAGGGAACACGGCCTAAAGCTCAGGCACAAAGGTATGATCTGGGGCGTCTATGTAGCTCCGCCATATCGGGGGAGTGGGCTGGCTTCGCGTTTGCTCCGCGAGGTGCTGGATCGGGGAAGACATCTGGAGGGCATCAAGCAGATTAATCTGAGTGTAGTGACAACAAATAAATCAGCCAGACGTTTATACGAGCGATATGGATTTGAAGTCTACGGCATCGAGAGTAACGCATTGGAAGTCAACGGTCAGGGATATGATGAGGCGCATATGAATTACTTTTATACGGAGCATTCAACATTGAATGAAGATACCAGCACAGGAGGAGTCCGATGACAGATCAAGTTGAACTTGAGATCGATGGTGTTTCCTTTGTTTTAAAAGAGTCTCATTCTTTCGATTGGTTACAGCCCTTGGGTAGGGTTTTTCGCGTATTCGATCAGCAGGATTCAGGGAATCTCTCTTTTGGTATTGTGCGAAAGGATGGAAAGCGATTGTTCGTTAAATATGCGGGAGCACATACAATTCATGCGAATCATACGGGAAGTCCCCCGGAAGCCATTCGTAATCTGAAATCATCTGTTTCCGTTTACGAAGATTTGGCGCATGACACGTTGATTCGACTAACGGATCATTTTGCAACGGATGAGGGCTATGCCTGTGTATTCGATTGGGTAGATGGGGAGTGTCTGCATTCCCACTGGTATTTTCCGCCTCCGGCCAAATATGAAGATCCGCGTTCGCCCTACTATCGGTTCAGACAACTCCCAGTGCAGACACGTATTCAGGCAATGGAGCAGATTCTGGATTTTCATATCGAGGTGGAACGAAGAGGCTATGTGGCTGTAGATCTGTATGATGGCAGTCTGATCTATGATTTTGACAGAAACTTTATGAAAATTTGTGATATCGACTTGTATCGGAAGGGCTCTTTTACCAATACCATGGGGCGCATGTGGGGATCTTCCCGCTTTATGTCACCTGAGGAATTTGAGTTAGGTGCACCCATAGATGCGGTTACCAATGTATTCAACATGGGGGCAATGGCGTTTGGGTTGCTTGGTGGGGAGAAAGATCGTTCCTATGACAGATGGGATGCCGGAGAAGCATTGTATCAGGTTGTGATACGTGCAGTGAGCGATGATCGGTCCGAGCGGTACGCATCGATTGCGGAACTTGGTGAGGCCTGGAAACAAGCTGCGATTAAAGGTCAATGAGTGAGTGGTGGAATTTTCGCAAATATGCAAAATCCATTCGTAAGTGTGTGTGAAATCCCGTATAATGGAAATTATTAAGGGGGTGCAGACGATGTGTAGATATGCCATGTCAGGACCATATAAAGACATCTATGCATGTTTCATTTGTTTGGAGCAGCAAGAAGCTGGTAAAGGCAGTGTAGGCAAACGATTATTGCAAAGGTTAACTTCTTAGTTGTCTATGGAAATGTTGAAAATACAGGTGAGCACGTTGTATACAATCAATGAGCAGCAGCGTCTCATAAGCATTAACGAGCCGGGTGGTGGGCAGGCTCCAGCCATTTTTATCGGCATGACTTCTGCTGGTTCACTGATCTATTATCATGAGCAGTTACCGCCGGATCTAATGGATGAGTTGGGGAAGGATTGCGAGCTTCCGTTGGATATTCCGAAACTGATTCGCAAGGTGGAAACCTTTGAGCCAGTTAACCGTGTGTGGATGGGACCCGCCTATGCTTTTCCTGAGATATCTTACAAGTGGAATCAGAAGGTTCAGTTGATTGGTCAGGAGCAGCGTTATTTGCTGGCAGAGCATTTCCCTGAATTAACAGACTACTTGTATGAAAAAAGCCCTGTTGCCGCTTATGTTATTGGGGATTCTGCTGTGGCAGTGTGCTGCTCCGCAAGACTCTCCGATCATGGGGCGGAAGCGAGTCTGTATACGGCACCCGGTTATAGAGGACATGGATATGCAGCGGAGACGGTAAAGTGCTGGCAGTATTATGTCAAGGAGCGTGGACGCATGCCAATCTACAGTACATCTTGGGATAATCTCGCTTCACAGCAAGTTGCCCGTAAACTCGGATTAATTCAGTTCGGTGTGGATTTCAGTATCACAACTGTGGATTTGAGGAAGGACTGTGATGTCTAATGATCCGCACTTTCGTACAAAAGGATCTGCAGTATGTCATTGAAGCGCATATCCGAATTTATCGAAACGAGTATAATTATGATCATAGCTTTGCTGAATTTATCACCAACTCGGTGAATTCGTTTGGACTTAAAGGCAATCATTCGAGGGAGATGTTATGGATTGTTGAGTTAGATCAGACAGCTTCCGGCTCCATAGGACTTACTCAGGTGAATGAAAATACGGCTCAACTTCGCTGGTTTTTGATCGAACCGGAAGCACGTGGTGCAGGATGGGGCGGGGAGCTTATCAAACAGGCAGTTCTTTTTGCAAAAGAAAAGGACTACACATCTGTGATCCTGTGGACCAATGAGTCTTTGATCGGCGCGCGTAGATTATATCAATCTGTGGGCTTTGAAGTGAAGGAAGTCCGCAAGCAGATGTTGTCAGGTCAGGAGCTTACCGAAGAACAATGGGAACTTGTTCTGTAGTTAACTCGTTGTTGAAAGGAGTGGTACAGTGAATCAGAGAAGACTGATTCTGGGTTTGTTATCCGTATGCACAGCATTGACGGTAGCAGCATGTTCGATTCGGACAGAAGACCAAGCATTAACAGCATCGATTGAAAGCAACCTGCAGCAGATGGTTAGCGACCCTGTCCTCCTGACCAGCAGCAATCCGAATGATTATATTGCTGGTAACCGGGAGGCTTACGACGACATCTTGAATACGGGTGAGGAAGGATTGCATCTGCTGCTACAGCAGCTCGAATCCAGTCCGGATAATGGTCTTAAGGAATGGATCATGGCTCAGGCAAGTACTGAACTGCTTGGAGAGCTTAACCCTGTAGAGGCGTGGCATAGTGGCAAGGACTGGCTCAGACAGTATAAAATGAGCGTAGAATAATGGCTCATCATCCATCGTGTGTGATGAGCCGGAAGTACAAACCTCACCTCCAGTCAGCATGAGCAGCATTGAGAGGTTCTTGGAACCCGAAAGAATACATTATAGAGGTGAAATCCTTGACTAAGAAAATTGCTTTTTTTGATTCAGGCATCGGTGGTTTAACCGTTTTGCATAAGGCATTACAACAGTTTCCGGAAGAACAATTTCTGTATTATGCGGATACTTTGCATGTCCCTTATGGAACCAAATCTGCGGATGAGGTTAGAGGACATATTTTTGATTGTGTGGAAGCCATCGTTCAGGAGGATGTTCAAGCAATAGTGATTGCTTGTAATACAGCAACAAGTCTGGCTGTGAAGGATCTGCGCGCCAAGTACGATATCCCGATCATTGGCATGGAGCCTGCGGTGAAACCAGCCGTGGAGATGAATCGTGATAGTGGAAAGAGAGTGCTTGTATTTGCCACGGCCCTCACCTTGAGCCAAACCAAGTATAACGAACTGGTATCGCGTGTTGATGATCACCACAGTGTGGATTCCATTGCGCTGCCGGAACTTGTGGAGTGGTGTGAACAACTACATTTTGAACCGGACAAAATCGCTGATTATTTCAGGTTGAAGCTGGCAGATCTCGATCTTCATGGGTATGGCACAGTGGTGCTTGGTTGCACGCATTATCCATTCTATACGTCCATTCTGCGCACGGTTCTGCCCGATCATATACAGATTATTGATGGCAGTACAGGCACGGTGAACCATCTGAAGCAGCGGCTTGGACTGGTGGCTCAACATGGAGACAGAACAGGGAAAGAAGTCACTTTCCTCAGTTCATCAGGCCGACTGGAAGAGCAGGAGAAGATGTACAGTGCACTTCAATATCTTGAGATGAACTCCAAGTAAGTTACACCATAGGAGGTGATAGCTATGCAGTCGATTTATCTTATCCGTCACGCCAAGGCCACAGGGCAGGAACCCCATGCAGAGCTTACAGATGAAGGGATCAGGCAGGCTGAAAAACTTGCAGATATCTTGGCTCATCATTCCATAACGTATATTGTCTCCAGTCCATGGAAAAGGGCTGTTCAGACGGCTATGCCACTGGGCATAGCAACGCTGCAACATATACATACGGATGAACGTCTCCAGGAGAGGATACTTAGCTCTCTTGATCTGTCTAACTGGATGGATGTACTGAAACGTACATACGATGATGTGGATTGGGTGGAAGAAGGCGGGGAATCTTCGAGAAACGCGGCTGCAAGGGGGCTGGCACTACTGGAAGAGTTGTGGAGCAGACCGGAACAGCACGCGGCCGTGGTTACACATGGAAACTTGTTATCACTGCTTATTCGTGAGTATGAACCATCCTTTGGTTATGAAGAGTGGAGCAAACTGTCTAACCCGGATGTGTATGTGCTGGAGAGACAACGACCGGATGCAGGGCTGTCCACCATTCGAAGAATGTGGACAGATTAAACAGCAAAAGAGTGCTCCAGCGATATTATATCAGCCAGAACACTCTTTTCGTTTATCCACGGGGCAAGTTTACAATGCGGCAATCATGATCATAACCCATCCAGCCAAAAATGCGACTCCGCCAAGTGGGGTAACGGCTCCCAATTTGCGAACACCCGTCACACTTAAAACGTACAGGCTGCCAGAGAACAGGATAATCCCGGCGAACATCAGCCATCCGGCAAGCATGACGAGTGAAGAGGATTCAAGACGGTCTGCCAGCAGTCCGATCAGGATGATGCCAAGTCCGTGGATGAGGTGATATTGAACACCGGTTTCATAGATTTTGATCATGTCAGCGGATAGTTTGCGCTTGAGCGCGTGTGCGCCAAAAGCACCCAATGCAACAGCCAGGAACATCATAATACTGCCGAGTATAATCAGGGTTTGCAATGTGTTTTTCTCTCCTTTTAAGGGTAATTAGATATAACATCAAAGTGTACTGCACGAGTGTTGTCTACAGTTTGCGCAATTGAATCTGCCCAATGGAGTGATCGGCTTCCTTTTTCAGAATCAGTCTGGCACGTCCTTTGGTTGGCAAAATGTTTTCATGCAGGTTTTTGGCATTGATATCTTGCCAGATCTGGTTGGCCGTACGTACGGTTTCTTCTTCATCGATATTGGCGAATCGTTGATGGAAAAAGGAATCTGTGTTCTGGAACGCTGTATTGCGGAGTAGCTTAAAACGCTCAACGTACCAGTGTCGTATATGCTCTTCTTCCGCATCAATGTAGATGGAAAAATCGAAGAAATCACTAACCAGCAAAGGCGTTTCCTTTTTGATCTGAAGTACATTGATACCTTCAATAATGAGAATATCCGGTTGACAGATCTGCTTCTCTTCTCCTTGAATGACATCGTAGGCGAGGTGAGAGTAGACGGGTGCTTTCACTTCGGGTTTGCCAGATTTCACATCACCCATGAACTGAATCAGGGATTTGATATCATAACTTTCCGGGAATCCCTTGCGGTTCATGATGCCCTTCTCTTGCAGCACCGCATTGGGATATAAGAAACCGTCGGTTGTGACAAGGTCAACCTTCGGGCTATTCTTACCTCTGGCGAGCAGTGCCTGTAGTAAGCGGGCCGCTGTACTTTTGCCCACGGCAACACTCCCCCCGATTCCAATGATGTAGGGAGTGGGGAGGGCTTCTTTTTTCATAAAGGAGGCCGTCAGTTGATTCAGCTCTCGTGAAACTCTTGCATATAGGTCAATAAAGTGGGTAAGAGGCAAATATATATCTTCGACTTCTTGAATCGATACCTCTTCATTCAATCCCTTTAACTGTTCTAATTCGGCTTCCGTCAGTGGAAGAGTGGTCTGATGTTCTTTAAGTTCAGCCCATTCCTTGCGGTTAAACTCGATGTAAGGAGAGTATAAATTCATGAGATCCCGCTTTCTGTATGTAATATAATTGTGGACACAACCTTTAGTGTATCAAATTTCAGGAAACTGACAACACCTTTACATTGTGCCTTTCATAATGCCTTTCGTCAAAATGGAGCGAAAAACAACTTACTAGGAAAGTTTAACCCAATTTATGTTAAAGTCAACGTATACCATGCGGAAGGGTGACAGCACATGATCGTATATGAGAGAGAGCATGATTTTGTTTTGACCGCACAGCATGAGCATGGATTAGTAGCCGGAGAGATGGCTTCCCACTGGAAAAATGAATTATTAGCCGATGCTGCGCATCGGGATGAATTGATTCTTGCGGCCAAGGAACATGACCGTGGTTGGATTGAACTGGATTCATCTCCGTTCTGGAATGATTACAGTCAATCGCCGTATTCGTTTCGTGACTTTCCATTGCGTCCGCGTTTTGTATTCTACCATAAAGGGATTGAAGAAGTTCGTCAGAAAAACCTCTACGCCGGATTATTGTGTAGCTTGATGTACACCGAGCTATTTCAGAAAAATCTGGGGGCCAATGCTCAGGATGATGATGACATCCGAGATTATCTGCAACAAGAACACGAACGTCAGCTGGATTGGGAGAAACAGCTTGGTGGTGATGCTGAAGCACTGAAACAGAGGCTGCAAAGCGATGTGGAGATTATGCTTTTCTGTGATCAGCTCAGTCTGTTTCTCTGTATGGAGGAACCTGGAACACCTGCTGCGCGTTATGATTTTTTTGCAGAAGGGCTCAGTTGTACATTTGATGCCTGTTCCAGACAACCGATTCAGGCAGAGTGGTTATCCAATGAAAAAGTAGGCCTGTCTTTTTTCCCGTTTGATGAGGACTTTACGATCGTTTTACCATATAAATCGGTACCAAAGGCAAGTATCCGCAAATTTGGTATGCAACAGGCTTATCGCCGGGCTGAATGGAAGGAACGCCGGGTGTTGATTACGGAATTGAACTGAGAACTGGAAACTCCAGGCTTGAGGAAATAGCAGCATAGAATATAACAAAACAGGCGGGCTTCTGATGTACAGGTGTACAGGGCGTCCGCCTTTCGTATGCATATATATCATCATAGACTATACTGTGAGACCGGTGAAAATACGAATGAATCAGAGTGGGAATAAAGAAGGAAAACACAGGTTATTCCCAGAAATGTTAGTGTACAACAGAGAAGCGCATGTTAGCAGGAGGACGAATATGGATACTAGAATAGAGATATTAACGATGTGTATGGTATGGGACAAAACGAATGATCAGGTGTTGTTAATGAATCGGCCGGACCGCAAAGGATTTCCGGGATACATCGCTCCTGGGGGGAAGGTAGATTTTCCGGAGAGTATCGTGGATGGTGCCGTGCGGGAGGTTCTGGAGGAGACGGGGCTAATAGTTAATGAGATTACGTATAAAGGGCTTGATGAGTTCTGTGATCCCGAACAAGGGTTGCGGTACATGGTATTTAACTATTTGGCGACTTCATTCGAGGGTCGGTTATTGCAAGATCCGCCCGAAGGCGAGCTGTTATGGGTGCCGATGAAGCGGGTTTTTGAGCTGCCTATGCAGGATTGGTTCGCTGAACGTTTCCCACGTTTTTTCCAAAAAGGCACTTTTGAGCGGAGTGTGATCTGGGAGAAGTCGTCCGGACGTACGTTGCAAGAAACATTTATGGTGTATAGCGATTCCGTACTTGAACAGAGTAGGACCCGATAAGTTAAACCGTCAGAAGGAGGAAAAATCATGGGATACCAGCATGCCCTGCAAGGATACATTGCGGCGACGCTTGATGGGGAATGGAAATTAATCCATGAGCATTTAAGCTTGGGTTAGGATATAAAATAATGCCTCATAATGTATCATCCATATCTATATATTTATATCCAAATATTATGATATAATGAAGTTTACTATTTTTATAGGAGATGACTAGTCTGTGGGTAATAGTGTGTGATTAATAGCTTGAGTAAACTAGTTTGTTGAAATGAAGAATGATATATTTGTAGATTTGCCATACATAGGCTTCTGCAAACAGAAC
Source organism: Paenibacillus sp. FSL H3-0457 (assembly GCF_037981725.1). NCBI lineage: Bacteria > Bacillati > Bacillota > Bacilli > Caryophanales > Paenibacillaceae > Paenibacillus > Paenibacillus sp. FSL H3-0457. The sequence continues at coordinate 1,963,786 of NZ_CP150283.1, forward strand.
GTAAATGAATATTGTACGATGAAAAGGTGGAGATTGGCATGAAATTGTCGTTCCGGATTTTGGACTGGGAAGAAGAGAGACCCTACGAACTTTTGTTGATGGCTGATCCTTCAAAAGCAATTGTGGATGAATACCTGAGTCGGGGTGTTTGTTTTATTGCCGAGTACGAAGGAGAGATGGTTGGGGAGTTCGTATTGTTGAAGACTCGTCCAGAGACTGCGGAGATTGTTAATATTGCCGTACAGGAAGAACTGCAGGGACAAGGTGTAGGCAAACACATGATTAAGGAAGCGATGGAAGCTGCACGTAGATTGGGATGCCGAATTCTCGAGATTGGGACGGGCAACTCCAGCTTTCATCAATTGAAGTTATACCAACGTTGCGGTTTCCGCATTATCGGGGTTGATCGTGACTTCTTTGTGAGGCATTATGAGGAAGAGATTATAGAGGATGGTATCCGCTGTGTGGATATGATCCGTATGGCCATAGATCTGGATGCTGTTACAGAGGATGAAAACGAAAGGAAGAGTCCTTAAGTGAATCGGCATACACATATTGGGGTATATGGCTTGGTAGCTTGGGAGGGCCAATTCCTGTTGATTCATAAGGCTCGCGGAGCATATCAGGGGCAATGGGATTTACCAGGCGGAAGGCTGGAATTTGGCGAGCAGCCAGAGACTGCTCTTCATCGTGAGATTGAAGAGGAGACGGGCCTGACCCATCTACAAGTGATGATTCGTTCTGCGGAGTCTACGGTACTGGAATGGGTGTATCAAGGTGAGCCGGAAGAGTTGCACCATATCGGGATGTTGTATGATGTTGTTTTGACCGCAGCCAGTCAGCCGGATCATATCAAAAAAGAACCCGATGGTGAAGATTCGTTGGGCGCGGACTGGTTTACACTGGAGCAAGTTAGAGATCTTTCCCTAACGCCGTTTGCAGAGTATATGATTAGCCAAAGTACATCTTGATGTGCATCCTCAACTTTATTGTTAACTTAAATTTGATGAATCCAAAGAAGCTGCTCGGATAATTTATGTCTGGGCCAGCTTTTTGCTGTGGGTCTCCTGAAGAAAACCCCAATTATTTGTTGAATGTGACGTCAAATGGTTAATGTTTAACTTGACGGTTTGTTTTTGCACATAATGGACCACAATTCAATTAAGGAGGTAAAATGGGAGATCGTATGCCTATTTTGTTGTAATTAAGCGTTCGTTGTTCTACCCAAATTGATCGATTTATTCGATTCATCTAATTTATGCATCAATTGAACTAAAAATAGGAAATGCTCCTGAGCGTAAAAGTTTATAGAATAGATAGTAGAACATGGACTTCACTTGAAGAAGTGGAGAAAGTGTAACCTTCGAACGGATCAGGACAGTATTCGACATCTGTGCGACGGTATATACAATCATTGTTTTACTTTGATTTTGAAAACGCAGACAAACCTTGACGGGAGCGTCGGACTAACGTTACTACCACCAACAGCACGATTATTGGACTTCATGAAAAATTTCGCTTAAAATGTTGAACGAACGCAAATTACGGCTTAGTCAATGATTTCCGTCAAAAACTTATGACTAAATCAAGACGGAGGGAACGTCGATGACGATCGTGGAAGGCAACAAGAAGCCCTGGGAAAGTTACTATGGCCCCAATATGGGATACGTACAGGAACAATATGAATTATTCACTCAAGACCCTGGTTCGGTTACACCGGCTTATCGTGAACTATTTGAACAATGGGGTGCACCGCCGATGTCTGGCAGGGATGCACGCACAACCTTGAATTCCGGCAACGCCCAATCGGCTTCCGGAAGCGTAGACATTCAACTATTACAGAAAGCGGTTACAGCGGGTAAACTGGTATGGAACATCCGCACCTATGGTCATCTTGCTGCAGATATAGATCCGCTTGGAATCAGTGAAGATACAGACACATCTTTGCTAGAACCTCAGCATTTTGAATTAAACGAAGAAGATCTGAAAGCTTTGCCTGCTTCCCTGATCTGGGAAGGTGCAGATGGGCAGACAGCAACCGGATGGGATGCAATCCAACGTTTGCGTCAGATATACACTGGACCCATGGCCTACGAATTCAGTCATGTGCACGAAGTTCAAGAGCGTGAGTGGCTGAATCGTCGTGCGGAATCTCGGACATCACCGGCTCCACTTACGCCGAAAGAACGTAAGGCTTTGCTGGAACGTTTGGTTGAAGTCGAGCAATTTGAAGATTATCTTCACAAAACATTTGTTGGGCAGAAACGTTTCTCCATCGAAGGTAACGATGTGCTTGTGCCGATGCTGGATGAAGCTGTTCGCATCATGGCAGAAGCCGGATCAAGCCACATTCTGATGGGTATGGCCCACCGTGGACGGTTAAATGTACTGGCTCATGTTTTGGGCAAACCGTACAGCAAAATTTTCTCTGAATTTCATCATGCTCCGAACAAAGATTTGGTTCCATCGGAAGGTTCGACTGGGATCAACTACGGTTGGACGGGGGATGTCAAATATCATATGGGTGCCAACCGTTTTGTGAAAGACGGGGAAACTGTACAGGCACGCCTTACTCTGGCGAATAACCCGAGCCATCTGGAATACGTTAATCCGGTTGTACAAGGGTTTGCTCGTGCGGCTCAGGATGACCGTCGTGACCCTGGGTATCCGAAGCAGGACGTGACGAAGGCAGCTACCATTTTGATGCACGGTGATGCAGCATTCCCTGGAGAAGGGATCGTTGCAGAGACGCTTAACTTCAAAGCTCTGCCAGGATATCAGAATGGCGGAACCATCCATATTATCGTCAACAATCGTCTGGGTTTCACTACAGATAGCAGTGATTCCCGTTCAACGTACTACGCAAGTGACCTTGCTAAAGGGTACGAAATTCCGATTGTACACGTGAATGCGGACAATCCGGATGCTTGTATTGCAGCCATTCGTATGGCAGCCGAGTATCGCAATCGCTTCAAAAAGGATTTCCTGATCGACTTGATCGGTTATCGTCGCTACGGCCATAACGAAACCGATGATCCCGAAACAACTCAACCTATCGTTTATGACAAGGTGAAAAACCATCCAACGGTAAGCCACTTGTATCAGGATCAGTTGAAAGAGGAATCGATTATCGATGATGCATCCATTACGAGCATTCGCGATGGAGTAACGAACAAATTAAAAGAAGCTTATGACCAGATGAAGAAAAATGAAGTACATGAATATTATCAGCGGAAAATCAGTGAGCCGGAGGCTGTTACGATTACTCCGACTGCGGTACCGCTTGAGAATCTTCGCAGCATTAATGCCGATCTGCTGAAATGGCCTGAGAACTTCAATGTGTATCCGAAGTTACAGCGAATTTTGCAACGCCGGAGCACTTCCCTGAACGAAGGGGAAAAAGTGGATTGGAGCCTTGCGGAGACACTCGCATTTGCAACCATTCTGGCAGATGGCAAGCCAATTCGGATTAGTGGACAGGATGCCGAGCGTGCTACATTCGCTCATCGGAATCTGGTGTTGCATGATTCGGAGAATGGAGCAAAGTTCTGCCCATTACATCACTTGCCACAGGCAAGAGCATCCTTTGCAATCTATAACAGTCCGTTGTCTGAAGAATCCGTTGTTGGATTCGAATACGGATATAACGTATATTCACCCGATACACTGGTCATCTGGGAAGCTCAATTCGGTGACTTTGCCAACTGTGCACAGGTTATCTTTGATCAGTTTGTATCAGCGGGTCGTGCCAAGTGGTCTCAGAAATCCAGTCTGGTCATGTTGCTTCCACACGCGAATGAGGGTCAGGGACCTGAGCATACAAGTGCTCGTCTGGAACGCTTCCTGCAGCTTTGTGCAGAAGACAACATGACGGTTGCCAACTTGTCGAGTGCTTCGCAGTACTTCCACTTGTTGCGTCGTCAAGCTTCGTTGACTGAAACGGAAGATGCTCGTCCACTTGTGATGATGTCACCGAAAAGTCTCATTCGGAATCCGCGTGTTGCTTCACCGGCAGTCGAATTCAGTGAAGGCAAGTTTGAGCTTGTGCTGGAGCAAGCCGGACTGGGTACACAGCCGGATCGCGTAGAGCGCATTATTTTGTGCAGTGGCAAGATTGCCATTGACTTGGAAGATGCTTTTGAAAAAGATAAAGCAGATTGGTCATGGCTTCACATCATTCGAGTGGAACAGCTATATCCGTTCCCGGCAGAAGAGCTTAAACGCATACTCGCACGTTTCAGCAATGTAAAAGAACTGGTATGGGTACAGGAAGAAAACAAAAACATGGGTGCCTGGACATACATGGAGCCTCGTCTTCGTGAAGTTGCCCCGGAAGGCACAACCGTTAGATACGAAGGTCGCCCGGAACACGCAAGTCCTTCCAGCGGTTATCAGCTTGTGCATAGTATGGAACAGCAACAGATTATTACATCTGCGTTGAAACAAACGACGAAGAATAATATTCCACTGGGGAGGTAACAGCTGTGAGTGAAATTAAAGTACCTGCAATGGGTGAGTCAATAACTGAGGGAACTGTATCCAGATGGATGGTTAAAGAAGGGGATACCGTTAATCAGGGTGATGTGCTTCTTGAACTGGAAACGGATAAAGTAAATATTGAGATCAGCGCAGAAGAAAGTGGCGTGCTGGAGAAGATCATTCGTCAGGAAGGAGAGACGGTAGTGATCGGTGAAACGATCGGTACACTCTCAGCTGGTTCTGGAGGAGGAAGCGGTGCACCCGCTTCCGAACCAGCAGCTGAAGAGAAAAAGGCCGTTACTCCTGCACCTGAAGCTCCAACACCACCACCAGCACCTGTTGCGGCAGCACCGGAGTCATCCGATAGTGCCAAGACGGCTTCACCGTCTGCCCGTAAGCTTGCACGTGAACGTGGTATCGAACTGGATCAGGTTCAGAGCAAAGATCCGATTGGACGGGTATACCAGGATGATGTGAAGAGTCATAACAATCAGGCGCCTGCTCCTGCTGCTCCACCTGCGAGTAAAGCTCCAGCAGCACCAAGTGCTCCGGCAGCTGGAAATTCAACCTATACCAAACCAGTGGAGCGTCAGCGGATGTCTCGCCGTCGTGCAACCATTGCGAAACGTCTGGTAGAGGCTCAGCAGACAGCAGCCATGTTGACTACGTTTAATGAAGTTGATATGACTGCGATCATGGATGTACGTAAACGCCGTAAGGACAAGTTCAAAGAGAAACATGAAATTAACCTGGGCTTCATGTCCTTCTTCACCAAAGCGGTTGTGGGGGCTCTGAAAAAATTCCCTACAATTAACGCAGAGATTGATGGCGAAGATGTTGTACTCAAAAAGTATTATGATATCGGCATCGCCGTATCTGCGAAGGAAGGACTGGTTGTACCGGTTGTGCGTGATGCAGATCGTCTGGGCTTTGCCGAGATCGAGAAGAGCATTGCGGACCTGGCATCCAAAGCTCGTTCCAACACTTTGGCGTTATCTGATCTGCAAGGTGGAACGTTCACCATCACCAATGGTGGAACATTTGGTTCCTTGTTGTCTACGCCAATTCTGAATACACCTCAAGTGGGTATTCTGGGGATGCATAAGATCCAGCTTCGTCCAGTGGCGATTGATGCAGAACGGATGGAGAACCGTCCAATGATGTACATCGCGTTGTCCTACGATCATCGGATTATCGACGGTAGTGAAGCTGTTCGTTTCCTCGTGACCGTGAAAGAACTGCTTGAAGACCCGGAATCCCTGTTAATTGAAGGTTAATCCATAACGTTTGATTATAGCTATCATTCATATCGCTTAACAAGAAAACCCCTGAACTGGTGCGCAGCGTGAGCTGTACATCCGATTCTGGGGTTTCTTTTTGCTCTTGATATGTCTCCGACTCTATTATATAGAGTCAGCCGTCTCAGTACGGTTCAACGGACTAGAGTGTGTATTCGGGCCAGGGGTATTCCGCTCTAACCAGTTCACAACATGCTGAGCCACTTCTGTTCGGTTGATCTCATGCAGCATTTCATGCCGTCCATCCGGATACAGGCGATACTCAATGTTCTCCAGCTGAAGTTTCTTATACTGCGAGACCAGATTAAGAACGCCTTTGCCATGAAGTCCGACAGGGTCCTTCTCACCTGAGAACAGGTATACGGGTTTGTGTTTGGGTATGCGCTCCATATTGTGTGGAAGATGGACTTCAAGCAGCAATTTGAAGAAGTCGCGGAAAAAGCCTGCTGTACACACTGCTCCGCACAGGGGGTCATCAATGAATCGCTGAACCTCTTGTGAGTCCCGGGACAACCAATCAAACGGTGTCGTTGCAGGGCGGAAAGAGCGATTAAATCCACCAAATACAATCGCGTTGAGTAGCATGCTGGGGTGGGTAGCACCCTGAATGCCGCACTGCAAGAAGGCCAACTTCTCTCCAAACCGGAGCAGACCACGTCTGCCGTTTGTCCCGGATAAAATAAAGGCATGGTACTGCTCATGACCAGCGTACATGAGATGTTGTACCAAGAATGAGCCCATGCTATGTCCCATTAGAAACAGGGGCACCCCAGGATTCTCTTTGGCGGCTACTTCGCCCAGATTGATCATATCACTCGCCATCCAGCGGAAGGCATCGATACCAGCATTACCAAGCAACTTGGCATTCTCCACAGTTTTGCCATGACCCCGATGGTCATTAGCATAAACCGCATAGCCATTTTGGGTAAGGATGTCGGCAAATTCGGCGTATCGGGCTGCTGTCTCGCCCATGCCGTGTGCAATTTGCACTACACCTTTAACGTTGCATTCCGGATCGGGAAGCCAGCGGTACACATAAATACGGGTACCTTCACTAGCGACCAAGGCAAAGGTAGATTCCTGCATCTCGTGTAATTCCTCCTTCACAGGTTACATATAAGCTTGATTTAGGGTAGATAAGAGCGAAGAACAGTGGTATTCCCGTTCAATGTATAAGAACCCAGATTGGCTGGCAAGAGATAACATTGTCCAGCTTTCAATTCAATGCTGTCTGATTCAACATGTGCCCACTCCAAAGTTCCTTCTCCTTCACAGACAACGAGAATCGTGAAGCTGTCAGGATTGGTGGAGAGTTCCCAACGTTTGTTCACAATACCTTTTTCAACTACAAAATAAGGGCATTCCGCAAGCTTGAGCCATTCACCAGGAGTAGCGTTATTTGTTTTCATCGTTGAGGCACCTGCGCCCTCATAGGCGGTGACATTTAATGAGTCTTCAACATGCAACTCGCGTGGTTTGCCATCCAGTCCTGGACGATTGTAATCGTATATCCGGTACGTCGTATCCGAGTTTTGCTGAATCTCAGCGACAACGACACCTGCACAGAGCGCATGCACTGTTCCGGCAGGGATAAAGAACGTATCACCAGCTTCTACAGGTACCTGACGAAGGGTATCCATCACCGTGCCGTTTTCCAATGCTTCTTTTAATGTTGCCCGATTAACGCCTTCGTTCAAGCCATAGATGATGTGTGCGCCCGGTTTTGCGTCGAGTACATACCACATTTCTGTTTTGCCAAGCTCGCCAGGAGGAAGTGCCTCATACTCGTCAGTTGGATGAACCTGAACGGACAGGTCATCGTTGCAGTCAAGCAACTTAATCAGAAGGGGGAAACGGCCGCCTTTTTCAGAGACACCTTTGGTTCCAAGCCATTCGGTGCCCAGTTGTTCACGAACTTCATCCAGACCTTTGCCAGCCAGTGCTCCATTTAATACCTTGGTTGTACCGTTGGGATGATCCGCAATCATCCATCCTTCTCCGATATGTCCTTCAGGGGGCGTAAGGCCGAATTGCTCCAGCGCACGACCGCCCCACACACGTTCTTTGAACTCAGGTTGGAATTGTAATGGGTATGGCGTAGACATCAGTAATCTCTCCTCTAGTATATGAAATGGTGGATCGCTTTAATCAGTCATGGGCATGTAGTCGCCATGAGCAAACAAGTGAATACGTTTGCATATGTAGATGTAGAACACAGATCGCAGTAAGAAAAAGCCGTTAATAGCTCGCCTTGCGATTGTGTCTAGTTTATTGTATTTGGTGAACAAAGGAAATTATTTTTTCTCGATTCCGATCAGAAAAGGAGAAGTTTTTCGCTGTAACTGGCGATACATCACAACCTGTGCCTGTTCCACCGGAAGGGCAGAGGACCAGTCCAATACAGCTTCTGCTTCCTGTGCCCCTCCGTCATGACCGGGGTAGAGCACAACTGTAATAATTCCGCGAGGGCGTAATAAAGCGAGTGCAGCCTCGAGTGCAGCGATTGTGCTGTCAGTCTCGGTGATGATGGAGGAATCTGCACTTTCTGAAGGCAGGTACCCCAGATTGAACATAACTGCACCAACCGTACCAAGCCATGACTCAGGAACTGCTTCTGCCATTCGATCATGGCTTAGTTGAAGCATGGAGATGGAGCCAAGCTTGGCTTCATCGGTTTGTTTTCGAATCCGGGCCTGTGCCAGCGTGAGGGCTTCACTTTGAATATCGAATCCAATGACTTGACCACGCCGGCCTACTTGTTGTGCCAAAAATAGTGTGTCTGCTCCTGTACCCACCGTTGCATCTATGGCCAGATCACCTGGCTGCAGACGGGAAGCAATCCACTGATGCGCACAGCTGAGAACTGAAAGAAAGCCCATCTATGCTCGCCTCCAATACTTACCTTGCCATGAATCCCGCTCTCGCAGCTCACGATCAATGGAGTTCAACACTTCCCATTTGTTCATGGACCACATCGGTCCAATCAACAGATCACGTGGTGCGTCGCCTGTAAGACGGTGTACGATCATTTCCGGTGGAAGCATCTCCAGTGTATCTACGATCAGCTTGATATACTCGTCCTGATCCAGAAAACGTAAAAGACCAGCTTCGTATTGCTTCACCATTGGTGTTTTGCGCATCAGATGCAGCAGGTGAATCTTGATTCCCTGTACATCCATATTGGCAACTGCCCGTCCAGTGTCCAGCATCATCTCATGTGTCTCTTGAGGCAGACCATATATGATATGTGTGCACACACGTATATTCCGTTTACGCAGTTTCTCAACCGCCTCTTCGTAACACTTCGTGTCGTGCGCGCGATTAATCAATGTTGATGTGGAATCATGGATGGTTTGAAGCCCCATCTCAACCCACAGGTAGGTGCGCTCGTTCAGTTCAGCCAAATAATCAACAACGTCATCTGGCAAACAATCCGGGCGAGTGGCGATGGACAAACCAACAACACCGGGTTGCTCCAGAATTTCTTCAAAATATTCGCGCAGCTCCTCAACCGGAGCATACGTATTCGTATAGGCTTGGAAGTAGCCAATATAATGGGCTTTAGGCCACTTGAGGTGCTGTTTATCTCGAATTGTATTGAATTGGGTGACCAGATCTTCACGTCTGCTGCCAGCAAAATCGCCTGATCCACGCGCACTGCAGAAGGTGCATCCACCTTTGGCAATGGAGCCGTCGCGGTTGGGACAGGTGAATCCAGCATCCAGCATCACTTTGAAAACCTTATTGTTAAATTGATCGCGCATCTCATAATTCCAGGTATGGAATCGTTTATCTCCCCACAGGAGAGGGGACTGTAATGCAGGTGCATTCATCTTCAGGGTACTCCTTTGGCTGTCGAATTACCGTAATCATACGTGAACAAAAGAAGAAGCGCTATGCGATTTCCGTCATAGACGATGGATAGCGATTATAGGTGTCTTCATGAACTTTAGCATTTTGCATTATTCGATTTCAATCACTCACGGGTACAAGATATGGACAGGAAAAAGCATCCTGATCCATATCTTGCTGATTGGAAGACGCTTATGGGATTTATGCAAAATGCTCACTTTATCATTGTATCAAAAAACTAAAAAAAAAGGGAATCTAAACGCAAAAATAGGCCGTAAAATCAAGGTTTTCTCCTTGCTATAGTTTACACCTTATGTTATATTTAAATCAGCGTCAGACACCATCTAATGGGTATTATTCATCATAGCATTTGAATCAACGTTGACGTCATGGACCATACTATACCGTGAGGTGATATGAATGAATTCCCAAGTTAAAAACAATGAATTGAATCATGTGTCTGTTGAATTGACGGCAGAAGAAGCACTGGCTTTAACAGGTGTTCGTTTTAATGGAAATCCGAAAGTGAAAGCGGCTGCAAGACAAAAAGTTCGCGATGCTTTCGAAAAGACATTTGATTTTTCACACCAAGATAAGGTAGACTATGAACTACTAAAGTAGTTGGACCCCAATTCCAAATAAATCGAAGAGGGAATCTTTGAGATTTGCCCAAAGTGGCAGATCCGAAGATTCCCTTTTCATTGCTCTTTACAATTTGCCAGTTCTTCGGCAAAATAAGTCTGAGACAAGTATGGGACAAACGGAGGAATAACATGCGTTTACGTGGCAGAAAAGGGATAAGAGAAAATCTGGAGCAGCAAGTTGATCTTGTTGTACTGGACCCGAAGCAACATAAAGGAAAATGGTCTGAACTGTTTGGCAATGACCATCCGATCTTCGTGGAATTTGGTATGGGTAAAGGTCAATTTATCAGCCAAATGAGTTATAAATATCCGGAATTTAATTTCATCGGTATTGATATGTATGATGAACTGGTGCGTCGTGCCAGTGAGAAAGCTCGTAATGCGTGGAGTCAGGCTGATGTGGAGACACCTCCGAACCTGAAGCTTGCGCTGGCGAATATTGAACAGATCGAAGAAGTTTTTGAACCGGAAGAACTGGAACGCATTTATTTGAACTTCAGTGATCCTTGGCCAAAAGCAAAGCATGCACGTCGTCGTTTGACGCACCCGCGCTTCCTGAAGAAATACACGGAATTGCTTAATCCCAAAGGTCAGATTCATTTCAAAACCGATTCGGAGACGCTGTTTGATTTCTCACTCAACGCCATTGCCGACTTCGGCCTGCAAATGACCAATATTTCTTTGAATCTGCATCGTGATGGTTTGAATGAAGAACATGTGATGACGGAGTACGAGCAGAAATTCATGGGTAAAGGTATGAACATTCACCGGGTTGAAGTGATTGTGGGTGAAGAGGCCCTGCGTGAGTATCAGCAGACACGTCTGGACAAGTATAAAGTTCGTGAAGCTTCTGATGAGTCTGGTGAAGATCAGGAACAGGAATAAATCGAAATCTAACTTAAACTCATTAAAGAAGAGCGACACATGAGGTGAATGATTCATTCTCATAGGTCGCTCTTTTTTTTGCATTAACAATCCATGTGCAATGCTCCATAAACTCAAGTCTGGGATGATTTCAAAAGTTTTCTGAATGAAATTCTTTGCGGCGATAATCGTTTGGTGTAACCCCATTGAACTTTTTGAACATGCGATAGAAGTATGAACTGTTGGTGAATCCGGTCCTCTCGGCAATGTCGGCAACGGAGTTTTCTGTCTCCACCAGCAGATGCTGTGCCTTGGCTATGCGGGTTTCGTTAATCACGTCCGTGAGCCCTTTCAGGGTAAGCTGTTTGTAGAGCCTGCTTACATAGATGGGCGACATGCCCAACTCATCTGCGATAGAAGTTAGACATAGATTGGGGTCCGCATAGTCCCGCTCAATAATGCCATTGATTTTACGAATCAACTCTTCGTGCTTCAGCGTACGTTTCTCCTCCACTTTGGAACCAAGCTCATCAAACATCCGATAGAAGTGTTCATGTACTTCACTGATGTCTTCCGCGTCTTTGACAGGCAACATTAGACCATCCGAGACTGAATTAAGCGTGAGTTGATTATTCTTCTTGAGGGTATTTCGTACATGGTTCAGTGTCATCGTCAGATGGGATAAGGCTAGCTGGAAGACGGTAAATGGATATGCAGCTGTTTCGCCCACGATATCTGCATAGACTTGTTTTGCTTCTTGCGTCTTACCTGTCATTAGATGATCGACAAGTTGTCTTTCCTTACCTGCTGGGAATGCGTACTCCTTGGCGTGATAAGCCATGATGTCAGAGGTATAGATCAGACAGCCTGGTCCCATGAACAAACGATGCAGTGAGGCTTCGGCTGATCTGGTGTAGGATGCAATACTGTCTTCCAATGAATCTTCTTCCGTGCCGATCGTACAGGAGATGGAGCATTTCAAATGGGTCATTACAGCTGCCTGCATCATACGTAGCAGCTCTTCAATCCGGTTATGAGCAGTTTGCTCAAGTTCATGGCTTTCCGCTTTCTCATTGAAGATGAGTGTGATCAGATCACCGCCCATGTCCACAGCTTCCGCATTGTAGTGGAGATCGGCTGTCTCGGTGCATATGTTCATCATGGCGTATTTTACAAGCTGGGTCTCATCACGGTACGTTTCGCAGAATTCGGTAAAATGGTCAATACGCAGCAATACCAGCCTGGATGCACGCTGAACATCAATGGAGGAACCATAGAACTTCATCCGTTCTTCCAGCATACCTCCAGTTACTGTTTCGCGGCCTTGCAGGGCTCCTCGTAGAAAATCCTGCCGTAACAAATGAAGACTGCCACGTCGCTCTGCTTCCATCACACGTAAACGAACAAGCACCTTATCAATAGGGTGATATAGTTTTCGGGACACAAGGTAAGAGAGCAGCAAGCCTGCAATGAGAAGTCCGACACAAAACAGAACGGTATGTGTGCGCATACTCCGTATATCTGAAGTAATCAGATCATAAGGTGTTATTCTCACATAACGCCAACCCAGGTCATCGGGAGCGGTATAGGTGATGAGCGATTTTTCTCCGTCGACCTTCTCGGTAAAGTAAGCTGATTGCCCCGTATCCTGCATAATTGGCTTCATAAAAGCTTCGCTGGAGAGATTTTTCATCAATGCACGGTCGGCAAAGTCAGATAAAAGGTCTCCATTCTCATTCACGATAAAGGTTTTGCCTGGTTGATCCACAGCATTCATATTTGGGCTGAGCCAATCATCCTTGATATTAACGATGACAGCATAATTTAGCTTTGCGTTATCATTAATCGTGTCATAACAGAGATAGGTGTAGCTGTTAACCTCTGTTGCTTCGGTAGACCCGACCTGATATGTACGCGGGATGGGGACAAAAGGTTTATAGTCATGGAAGCGTTGGAGGATGCTTGTAATCCCCTGATCGTCGATTTCCGAGACGGACTGCTGCCCATTGCGCACGTTGGAACTGATAAAGAATTCATTGCTTTTGGAGTTATATACATAGATGGATTCGATAAAGGGAAGGGACATACGGTAGTTGTCTAGCTGCTCCATCGCCGATGTGATCTCATAGATATTCGGTTTGGAATAGAGCAGTAATGAAGAGATGGTGTAGTCCTGATAAATCTGATATGACAATGATTTTGCAGTCTCGGTCATTTTGGCCACTTCACGGCTGGTTTGAGTAAGACTGTTCATATCTGTACGATACACCTGACGAAGAGCAATCCGATTATAGTTGACGTACAAAATAGAAGAAGCCACAAGTAAGGTAGCGACGGTACTGATAATAATGCCGATCAGAATCCGTGTGAAGACCTTCTGACTGTCCTCTGAACGTTTACGCATTCTGTTTCCCCCTCAGACCTCCTATTTTGGGTGAACAACATAGAATTTCATATACATATGTGAGGCTTCATATATCGATGTACAGAAGAGCAAGAGTAACTTGAATTATATATTATGTATGCGTTTACATCAATGCTGGACAGGCCATTTTGCCTGTTTTCTCTACATAAAGTTCAACTTTCGCTGGATTGTTCACTAGGTGTAGCCTATGCACGATATCAACATTTGTGAACGGATGTGTGTGGATGTCTGTTCATTTCATGGTTCGTTCATTTTGTTCATAGTTCATTTCGCAGAATCGTTCATTTTCTGAAGGGAAGCTTCAGTATCCGTGAGTGAAGAGAGCATCTACAATAAAAAGAGAGCTCCACCACGCAGCACCGCAAGAAATTCGGGAGGGATCGAGCCATGCTCAAAGAATTGAACAAAAACAAAATCATGTTTCTGATGCTGTTGCCCACGCTGATCTTTTTTCTGATTAACTCCTATTTTCCGATGGTCGGCATCTATTATGCGTTCACCCGGTATGATTTTGAAGGCGGATTATTTGGCAGTCCATTTGTCGGCCTGGAGAACTTTAAGTTCCTGTGGCAATCCGGAATGCTGCTGAAGCTCACAACCAACACTGTGGGTTACAATCTCGCCTTCATTATATTAGGAAACGGTCTGGCGATCTTCTGCGCGATCATGCTTAGCGAGATCCGGGGCAGGTTATTCAAAAAAATCACGCAATCCGTCATGTTCTTGCCGTATTTCATCTCATTTGTACTATTAAGTGTAATCGCTTACAACATGTTTAACTACGAGTCGGGTTTTGTGAACACTGTGCTCAAACGTTTTGAGGCCGGCCCGGTCGACATTTATAACACACCCTGGATCTGGGTGTTTCTGATCATCATCTTTTATCTATGGAAAAATCTTGGATACAGCATGGTCATCTATCTGGCCGCCATAACGGGTATCAGTGACGAGTATTATGAGGCTGCCCGAATCGACGGAGCCAATATTTTTCAGCGGATCTGGTACATTACGGTACCGATGCTAAAGCCAACCTTTGTCATCCTGCTGTTGTTCTCGCTTGGCAGCATTATGAAGGGGCAGTTTGACCTGTTCTATCAACTGATCGGCAACAACGGGGTGTTGTACAACGCTACAGATATTATTGATACGTATGTGTATCGTTCACTGAAAGTAACGTTTGATATCGGGATGGCAACAGCTGCCGGTTTGTATCAGTCGTTATTCGGATTCATTTTGATCATGACCGTCAACTATATTATCCGCAAAGTAAATGAGGACTACGCCTTGTTCTAGAACGCCCGCAGGGCAGGAGGGAGAACGATCATGAACACGCCAATGAATACTCACACTCGTACGAATACTCGTCTCAGAGATTCGGAATTCACTTTCATGTTCCAACTGATTTCCTACAGCTTCATCATCATTTTATCAATCATGTGCTTGCTACCGTTTCTGCTGATTTTATCCGGTTCATTCAGCAGCAACGAGTCCATTGTGAGGGATGGTTATCACCTTTTTCCAACGGACTTTTCCCTGGAAGGTTACAAAATGGTGTTCAAATTCCCGACTCAGGTACTCAAGGCTTATGGGGTAACGGTCTTTACAACGGTGGTGGGGACTACGCTAGGGCTGTTCCTCATCACGATGGCTGGATTTGTGCTCCAGCGTAAGGATTTTAAATATCGGAACACGTTCTCGTTTTTTATCTACTTCACAACCCTGTTTGGTGGGGGACTTGTGCCTTGGTACATTATGCTGGCGAACTACTTCAATCTCACAGATACGTACACCGTACTTATTTTCCCGGGGTTGATGACGCCATTCCTCATTATCCTGATGAAAAACTTCATTCGCTCGGCAGTGCCGGATGAATTGATTGAGTCCGCCAAAATTGATGGAGCGAATGACTTCCGTATCTATTTCAGCATTGTGTTGAAACTGGCGATGCCTGGTATCGCCACCGTAGGTCTGTTCTTGGCACTCGGTTACTGGAATGACTGGTTTACCTCATCCCTCTTCATTAACAACCCGGATATGTACCAACTGCAATTTTATCTCTACAACACGATGAACACGATCACATTCATTGACCAGATGGCGATTGGCACAGGGATCACACTCAGTCAGGATGTGCCTACCGAATCAACCAAGATGGCAATGGCCATCGTTGTAACGGGACCGATTTTGTTCCTGTATCCGTTTGTACAACGTTATTTTGTCAAAGGACTCACCATTGGTGCAGTGAAAGGTTAGAACGTGAACACGCTGTGGGTGTCAGGCCATTGACATCATTTCCGGTCTGAAGCATGGCGAGTCTGCGCTAACATATAAAGGTTCACCACAAAAAGGGAGGATGCGTATGCGTAACAAAACAATTCGGCACCTGTCTCTGGTACTTGCCCTGATGTTGTTCGCCGGGGTGCTTGCCGCATGTAATAACGGTTCGGGGGGACCGACGCAAGGAAGCGAGCAGGGAGGAACATCCGGGAACAAAGGAGAGAAAGTCACACTTCAATTTTACATGCTTGGGGATGCTCCGAAAGATCTACCTGTTATTGAATCCGAGATCAATAAGCTGGCGGAGGCTGATCTGAACGTCAATGTGAAATTCAACTACACCTCATGGACCGACTGGGATCAAAAATATAAATTGCTGCTGTCTTCCGGACAGCCGATCGATCTGATCTTCACAGCAGATTGGACATTCTACCAGTCCTATGCCAAGAAGGGTGCGTTCCTGCCACTGGATGAAATGTTGCCTACAGCAGCGCCAGCGCTGAAAGCTCATGTACCTGATGACATGTGGAATGCTGTCAAAATCAATGACAAAATCTATACAGTTCCATCCACTTGGATTGAGTATGTAACCGAGGGAATTGCGTACCGTGAGGACTTGCGCGAGAAGTACAATCTTCCGAAACCGGAATCCTTGGAGACGCTCGAAGCGTATCTGGAGGGCATCAAAGCCAACGAACCCAATATGATTCCGATTGCGGATAGCAATGCCAACCATACCCATGGTATTCGTCAATTGACATCCAAGCTGGTTAATACAGCAGGTCAACTTCCATATGGACTGGATATTATGTATGATACACCAACAACTGTGACGTCCTACTGGGGATCGGCGCAACACCTGGAAGACCTGAAAACATACAAACGTTGGATGGACAAAGGATTTTTCCCGAAAAACGTACTGAATGTAAAGGATACTTCCAACTCATTGCTGCAAAATGGAAAAGCGGCTGTTGTTCTTTCCGGGGAGAACCCGAACAAATTTAATGCAGATGTCATCAAGGTGCAGTCTACTCATCCAGATTGGAAACTGGCTTATTTCCCGTACCCGAATGCGAAAGGGTTTGCACAACCGGTTCACCCGATCCACAATGGTTTTGCGATTCCGCGTAGCAGTAAAAACCCGGAAAAAGCATTGGCATTTTATGAGAAACTGGTGACAGACAAACGATATAACTGGTTGACTGAATACGGCGTTGAAGGCAAAAACTTCGAGGTAGATAATGGATACTACAAAATGGTAGGCGATGCACAAACAAACGGCTTCCCGCGTGAGGGCATGAATGGTTGGGCATGGCGTAACCCGGAATTCATGCTCTATGACAAAACCTTTGATGACGTGCTGACCATGTTTGAAGATCTCGACAAAATCAAAAAGCCGGATATTTATACCGGATTTGCTGAAGACTGGACACCGTACCAAGCCGAGAAGGCTGCATTGGAACAAGTGGAAAAACAATATCTGTATCCGCTTAATGTAGGTTTGGTGGCAGACGTAGAGGCTGGATTGAACACATTTATGGAGAAGGCTAAACAAGCAGGTTTGGAAAAAATTCAGGCAGAATACACCAAGCAGTGGCAGGAGTATTTGAAGTCAGCAGGCACTCAATAGTTTGTACTTTCCTTCATAAAGAAAAGGTGCCTTCAAATTCGAAGGCACCTTTTCAATGTGGTTGCAGGCTTGTTTGAAGCCGTTGGTTAGAGGCGTTATTGGACGAAGAATACAGGAAGCGACATCCTAATAGGATAAATTCATAAACGGGCCTCTTCTGCGGATGAAGGACGAACGTCCTCCAGCAGATCGATAATACTTTGAGCGCTCTGCATTGGATGAACCTTGGCGATTTCCGCCAGATGACGTTTGCGTTTACGTACAACATCCGGGTAGTGATGCAACAGCTTGTTCATCCATTTAACCACTACGTCGGGCGAAGTTATGGGTTCTCCCAACCCTCTTGCTGTAAAATAATGGACGTTTTCTTCTTCCTGACCAGGTATAGGGTTGTGGAACAACATGGGAATTCCTTTCGCCAAGCCTTCACTGCATGTCATTCCCCCAGGTTTGGTGATCAGAAGGTCGGATACTTCCATTAATTTGTCCACTTCGTTGGTGTACCCCATAATGTGAATATTTTCTTTGCGATACATCGGGTTCTGTTCCATGCTGATCCGTGTTTTATCATTGCGACCCAGACAAAAAATGATCTGAATATCTTCATGCCAGCGTGTCAGCAACGGATGGACCAGCTTGTCGCTGAGCATTCCCCAACCGCCGCCCATCACCAGTACAGTAGGCATGTTCTTGAGGTTAAATCTGCTTCGGATCTCTTCTCGCCCGGGATGCTCCCAAAAATTTGGATGCACCGGAATGCCCGTGACTCGAATGTTGTCTGCAGGTACGCCTCGTAGCATTAGTTTGGACTTAACCTCATCTGAAGAAACCAGATAAAGGTCTACTTCACGGTTAATCCACGTCCCATGTGCATCATAGTCGGTGATGACTGTGCATAGGGGAACCTGTACACCCAGACGTTTCAGTCTGGATATGACAGCACTTGGAATCGGATGTGTACAGACAATCGCATCGGGACGTAACTGGCGCACAACGCTGCGTGTGTGTGTATAGAACAGTTTATGCAACGCCAGTGTGGTCAGCCTGTTCAATGATTTTTTATATTGGTGTCTGTATACGTATCCGAAAAGTTTGGGTTGGTTGGTAACCGTTTTTTTGTATGCTGTTATAATCAGAGGTGCAACCTTTGGATTTAAGAAACTTCCCAGTTCAAGCACTTTTGTCTGCACGTCTGGCGAGAGCTTTCGCAAATTGCTGGACAGTGCATAGGCGGCTTGAGTATGACCCGTACCAAAGCCTTCAGATAATAGTAATACTCTTTTTTTCTCCACGCTTACTTCACCTGTTCCTGCTAGGTTTTTCTGAGTCTAACATATCGGCTTTAAGACCAGAATGCAACTGTTGCAAGTGCGACTAAAGTACCTATTGTGGCACCCGCCAGAACATCGGAAGGATAGTGTAACCCCAGATAAATTCGAGAGAATCCGACAATAAGGGCCACAGGCAACAAGATTAGCAATAAGATCGGATCAGTGGTCATAAAGGGAACTGTGACCGAAAAAATGGCAGTTGTGTGCCCTGAAGGAAACGAGTGATCCGTCAGTGGATTACGGAACGTAATTGTATCCGGCAAGGCCAGATAAGGTCGAATGCGGGGATACAATTTTTTCGCGATGGCTACAGGGATGTGGCTGACCGCAAGGGCGATACATGCCTGGAGTCCTGTTGTGCTCCATGGAGCTGGAGCAAGCAGCCAGATTAACAAGGATATTGCAATAGATGAAGTTGCTCCACCCAGATGGGTGAAATAATACAGCCAAAAATTCATAAAACGATTATGAAGTCGGCCGTTGATCCACATAAAAACATTTCGATCATAATCTTGAAACTTTAAGAATAAACGGCTCATATTGGCCTCCTGCCAGTCAGGCCGCCCGTAATGGCGGCATTATTTCCGGTGATTTTCTGCATCCGGTTTCGTCCTGATTAGTATATAACCGTTTTTCATGAACTTGAGGTTATTTCAGGTATATGTTTATCATATTTTTAAATGTTGTCCTTTTCAAGAAGAACCCATGTAAAGAACGTGAAATTCATGTTAAAGAGTGGATATATACCCATCTTAACTTTTTGACTTGGGTCAGCCAAAAAAGATACAATGATTCAACATGGCTGAAATGAGGTAAAAAAATGTGAGTTCTGTTTCAAACTTTCTGAGGTCTGTTTGCGTTATTTGTTATAGAGCCTCTGACGAAGATTATCATGCTGATGAAAAAAGCAGGGACTTTAGAAATAAAAATCAAGTAAACGGCTGAAAATAAGATATAACAGGCATGAATGCGAGGTTGTGGTATCACGAAGTGTCTATTCAGCGTTTAAAGATCACATTTCTGCTTCAGAAAGTGGAATTGGGGTTTTGACAAATGACTGAAAAGGATACAGAATCGATAAAGCAGCCAACTGATAGCAACCAAGCTTTGAAACATTGCCTGATATATTCACGTAGTACACAAAAGAACAGGGTCATATTCTGCAGATCAAAAAAAAATAAATTGCAGAATCAGGAAGAGAAATGCTTGAGTAAACTGGGTTTTGAAAAAAAGGGGGTAACAGAGAACGATGTTGGACGCTATATTCGTCACGATGCAGGTCATTCTGGCACTGCTAGCCGTGTACCAATTCACGTTTTCGCTTTTCGGTCTGATTAAGAAAAAGAAAAAGAAACATTATCCGGCGACAAAATCATTCGCTGTACTCGTCGCAGCACACAATGAGGAACAAGTCATTGGTGCCTTGATGGAGAACTTGAAACAACTTGATTATCCGGAAGATCTGTACGATGTGTTTGTCATCTGTGACAACTGTACGGATGGAACGGCTCAAATTGTCAGAGAGCATGGATTAAACGCCTGTGTACGTACCAATGCCGATTTAAGAGGTAAAGGGTACGCCATCGAATGGATGCTTAAGTACTTGTGGAAATTGCCACGTCAGTATGACGCAGTTGTTATGTTTGACGCGGATAACCTGGTTGACCGTAACTTCTTGCTTGAGATGAATGATGACTTGAACAATGGTTCGCGTGTTATTCAAGGATACATTGATACGAAAAATCCGGAGGATTCCTGGATTACTGCAGCTTACGGTGTTTCTTACTGGTACATCAACCGTCTGTGGCAGTTGTCTCGTCATAACTTGAATATGGCGAATTTCCTCGGAGGAACCGGAATGTGCTTTGAGACCAACCTGTTGAAGGAAATTGGTTGGGGTGCAACAAGTCTGGTTGAGGATCTGGAGTTTACGATGCGCAGTGTGCAACGTAATGTGTATCCTGTTTTCAACTATGACGCCAAAGTATTTGATGAGAAGCCATTAACATTCAAAGCTTCAGCGAGACAACGTCTGCGCTGGATGCAAGGTCACTTTACAGTTGCGCGTAGATACTTCTTCCCGTTGCTATGGCAGTCCATTAAGGAAAGAAGCCTGGTGAAATTTGACCTTGCTATCTACGGAGCCAATGTCTATGTGGTGTTGCTTACGTTCCTGATGACGGCTGTGATGTGGGTAGACATGGCTATATTCAGTGGTCCGCACATTGCTAATATTTATGGATACTTCCCGTTATGGGTTGGGTTCGTGGCTATTGGTTTGAACATTCTGACGTTCCTGTTGTCCATGGCGCTGGAGAAGGTTACCTTTGCCAAAGTTTATCTATATCTGATTTTGTTCCCGATCTACCTGCTGTCTTGGTACCCGATTACGTTCTACGCTTTCTTTACGCAGAACAACAAACAGTGGAGCCACACTCAACATACACGTGTTGTACGGTTGGATGAGGTACAGAGCAAGCAAGGGTAAGGAACATGCGTGCGATACTTTGTTGACATCTGATATAACAAATGTATAATTTGCGAAAAAAAAGTTGTGAAGAATGTTGACAATGTGTTTCATGGGTGATATAGTATTCAAGTGCCTTAAAACGAATAGCAATGGAATCACAAGCAGAAGTCCGACTTCTCACCTGATCAACAAACATGTTGGCTGGTCAACGATCCCAATAATTTATGAAGTGTATACTCATGAAGAATTGTGTTGATTACAGGGATGTCGGTAGCTTGACCGGCATCCCTTTTATTTTTGTTTAACTGGATATTCAAAATGACCTGGAGGTGGACGATTATTAGTAAAGATCACATGATTAATGATGAGATTCGGGCGAAGGAAGTACGCCTTGTCGGAGCTGAAGGAGAACAAATTGGGATTACGCCCATTCGCGAAGCACTGCAAATGGCGATTGACCTGAATTTGGATCTGGTCAATGTGGCACCACAGGCTAAACCGCCGGTGTGTCGTATTATGGACTATGGCAAATTCCGCTATGAGCAACAAAAGAAAGATAAAGAAGCCCGTAAGAACCAGAAAATTGTTGATATTAAAGAAGTATGGTTCCGTTCCAATATTGAGGAGCACGATTATCAAACGAAGCTTCGTAATGTAGTTAAGTTTTTGAACGAAGGCGACAAAGTGAAATGTTCTGTTCGTTATCGCGGACGTGAAATTGCACATGCCGCGATTGGTCAACGGATTTTGGAGCGCGTTAAGGTAGAAGTTGCAGAACTTTGTACTGTTGAACGTCAACCAAAATTGGAAGGCCGCAGTATGATCATGATCTTGGCTCCTAAAGCCTGATAACATTGGAGGAGGAAACACAAAATGCCTAAAATGAAAACACACAGCAGTTTGAAAGGACGCTTCAAAATTACCGGTTCCGGTAAGGTCCTTCGTTACAAAGCTCACAAAAACCACTTGCTTTCCCACAAATCCAAACGTGCTAAGCGCGTTCTGAACGGTAACCCAGTTATGGCTGCCGGGGATGTTAGACGTTTGAAACAAGGCTTGGCTAACTTGAAAGGCTAATTCTAATTAGTACATTCCGTATGGGGGATCGGCTACGGCCGTACACATACCACGGATACATTTATATTTATTTGGGAGGTTCTTTAATATGGCAAGAGTAAAAGGCGGTTTTGTAGTACGTCGTCGTCATAAAAAGGTTTTGAAACTGGCAAGAGGTTATTTCGGTTCCAAACACCGTATTTTTAAAACAGCTAACGAGCAAGTAATGAAATCCCTGGTATACGCATACCGTGACCGTCGCAACACGAAACGTAACTTCCGCAGACTGTGGATCGTTCGTATCAATGCTGCAGCACGTATGAATGGTTTGTCTTACAACAAACTGATCCATGGTTTGAAACTTGCTGGAGTAGACATGAACCGCAAAATGTTGGCTGATCTGGCCGTTAACGACATCAATGCGTTCAACTCTTTGGCTACTGTAGCTAAAGGCAAAATCAACGCTTAAATTGTATGATACAAGCCGCCGTACCTATATGGCGGCTTTTTTTACGGCTTGGAAGAAATTCGAAGATGAATCTCTGAATGAGTAGAGCGAATAGGCTATAGTCTGGAAGGGAACAATGAAACTAGATAACTGGTGAATAACGATCCATGGGAATACATAAAATACGAACGGTGAAATAATACAAATAAAAACAGGTAAATCCCACTCATCACTAAAGTTCGCGATATGTTTTTGTTATATAACATCACATCGTTGTAACGTTAGTGTGTTAAAACGCTAAATTATTAAGCGTTTTCAATAAAAAAAGAACAAAAATATGTGATATTTGGTGATGAAACATCTGGATTTTAACACTGGTTGATTGTATAATCACCTCTAGTAGGCTAGTCCTAGATTTTTCTCTCCATGTCATAATGTTCGGTTTTTCGACAGATGATAGGATGCTTTAAGGGTGAGAATGCGCTTTTAATGTCGAAGAAACCATACATTCTGCATAAAAGTCATTCCTGCTATCTGTTAACCGTTCAATTGTAGGCTGGATTGGAATGAGGGATATATCATTAAGGGGGAAAAAGAGAAATGAAAAAGATGCTCAGCTTGTCTTTGGTAATGTTGCTGGCGGTATCGGTTATGCTCGCAGGTTGCGGTAGCAAACCGAAAGAAGAAACAAATGCCGGAGGAGATAAAGGTGGTACACCCACTGAAGAGAAATCCGATCTCAAAATCGGTATGGTTACTGACGTAGGTGGAGTTAATGACAAATCCTTTAACCAATCCGCTTGGGAAGCTTTGCAAGCGACCGAAACAGAAACAGGTACTGCTGTTAAATACCTGCAAAGTAAATCCGATGAAGAGTACATTCCTAACCTGAACGAATTTGTTAAAGGCGGATATGATCTGACTTGGGGTATCGGTTTCCAATTGGCTGATGCAATCAAAACTGTAGCTGAGCAAAACCCTGATGCTAAACTCGCGATCATCGACAGTGTTGTTGATGCTCCTAACGTTAAATCCGTAACATTTGCTGAAGAAGAAGGATCTTATCTGGTTGGTGTTGTGGCTGGTCTGACAACTAAATCCAACAAAATTGGTTTTGTAGGCGGTATGGAAAGCCCACTGATCAAAAAGTTTGAAGTAGGATTCAGAGAAGGCGTTAAAGCAGTTAACCCTGATGCTCAATTCATTTCTAACTACACAGGTGCATTTGATAAACCTGACTTGGGTAAAGCAGCAGCAGCAACACTTTACAATGAAGGCGTAGATATTATCTTCCACGCTTCTGGCGCAACAGGTAATGGTGTGTTTAACGAAGCAAGTGCTCGTAAGAAACAAGGTCAAGATGTATGGGTTATCGGTGTAGACAAAGACCAATCTCTTGAGTTTGGTGATGAGATCACTTTGACTTCCATGATCAAAAAAGTTGACGAAGCAGTTAAGCGCGTTAACAAAGAAGTAGTTGATGGTACATTTGCTGGCGGTTCCGAGAACCTGACTTTGAAAGAAAACGGCGTAGGTATTGCTGATACCTCTACTGCCAATGTATCTGCTGATACACTTGCTAAAGTAGAAGAGTACAAAGAAAAAATCATCAGCGGCGAAATCAAAGTTCCTACAGAGTAATTTTGATCTAAGTTGCAAATGAATAATCATTGGGGCCGGTCTTGACCGGCCTTATGATTGCAAGAACAGGAACATTTGATCAAGTCATCATAACAATTGTACAAGGTCACTGTGCACCAACGCTCCGGTAGGAGCTTTTCTTAAGATAATGGAATTGAGTTGTTCTTAATGAGCTGAACCATTCGATTATCGCAAGAAAAACTTCAGCTAAGCGCGGTCTGTCTTCTTTGAAAGTACGTCGATAGACGTTTTTTTTTACGTTTGCGGAACCACACTATATCAGTTATAAGGGTGATTACATGGGTGCAGCAACCCCCGTCGTTGAGTTAAAACAAATTACGAAGCGTTTCCCAGGCATTGTTGCCAACGACGCCATCAGCCTTCAGCTTCGTAAGGGCGAGATCCATGCGCTACTGGGCGAAAACGGCGCTGGTAAGTCAACGTTGATGAATATTGTATTTGGTCTCTATCAGCCAGATGAAGGTTCCATTGAAGTGAATGGCAAGCCTGTCATCATCGACAGCCCTAACCGAGCGATCGATCTTGGCATAGGCATGGTGCATCAGCATTTTAAACTTGTACAGCCGTTCACGGTAACAGAGAACATTATTTTGGGATCTGAACCAACGAAGGGTCTCAATATTAACTATAAAAAAGCAGCCGCTGAAGTTCAGCGTCTTTCCGAACAGTATGGACTGAAGGTGAATCCTCATGCCAAAATTCATGATATTTCTGTCGGAATGCAGCAACGTGTAGAGATTGTTAAAACGTTGTATCGCGGTGCAGACATTCTGATTTTTGACGAGCCTACAGCCGTATTGACTCCTCAAGAGATCAAAGAACTGATGATCATCATGAAGAAGCTTGTAGCTGAAGGAAAGTCCATTATTTTGATCACGCACAAACTGAAAGAAATCATGGAAATCTCCGATACGGTAACGATTATTCGTCGGGGTAAAGTGATTGATTCGGTCAAAACTTCGGAAACGAATCCGAATGAGCTGGCAGAGAAAATGGTGGGTCGGAATGTCACATTCAAAGTGGACAAAAAACCGGCTACACCTGGAGCCAATGTGCTCGAAGTCAGTAAATTAACGGCCAAGAATAAAGAAGGTATTTCGGTTCTGAACCAACTTAACCTGAACGTACGTGCAGGAGAGATTGTCGGAATCGCAGGCGTGGATGGTAACGGCCAAAGTGAACTGATTGAAGCCCTTACCGGACTTCGTAAAGTAGAGAGCGGTTCGATTCTTTTGGAGGGCAAGGAGCTGTCCAATCATTCTCCGCGCCATATCTCGGAGTCGGGTGTAGCCCACATTCCGGAAGATCGACATAAACACGGACTTGTACTTGATTTTTCAGTGAGTGAAAATATCGTTCTGGAATCGTATTATAAAGCACCATACACCCGTAAAGGGTTCCTTAACTTCGATGCCATCAAACAGCAGGCGAAGCGGCTTGTTGAGGCATTTGACGTGCGTACACCAAGCATCGAGACCAAAGCTCGGTCCTTGTCCGGAGGAAACCAGCAAAAGGCCATTATCGCCCGTGAGGTAGATAAAAACCCTGAACTGCTTATCGCTGCGCAACCAACACGTGGTTTGGATGTAGGGGCTATTGAGTTCGTGCAAAAGCAACTGATTGCACAGCGCGATCAAGGGAAGGCTGTTCTGCTGATTTCATTTGAGCTTGATGAGATTATCAATGTATCTGACCGAATTGCTGTTATTTATGAAGGCCAGATCGTTGGCGAGGTGCTGCCGGAAGAAACCAATGACAGGGAGCTCGGCTTGATGATGGCGGGCAGCACCCAAAAGAGAGGTACTGCGCATGAATAACGTATTGAAATGGTTTACGCGAGATTCATTTATTTTACCTGTAGTAGCTATTATTATGGGTCTTATTCTCGGTGGAGTTGTCATGCTGATTGGTGGTTACAATCCAATTGAAGCCTATGGTGCATTGTTCACCAAGGTATTTGGCGACATGTACAACTTTGGTGAAGCAGTACGGGAAATGACACCACTAATTATGACTGGACTTGCATTTGCATTTGCATCACGTGCGGGGTTGTTTAATATCGGGGGAGAAGGTCAATTTCTCGTTGGTATGACCGCTGCAACATTTGTTGGTGTTAAGTTTGCAGGTTTGCCGATCTACCTTCATGCGCCACTGGCTTTGATTGCCGGTGCATTGTTTGGTGGTCTGTGGGCCGCTATTGCTGGTTATCTGAAGGCGGCACGTGGGGTCAATGAAGTTATCAGTAGTATCATGTTGAACTGGATTGGTCTATATCTCGCCAACCTTATCGTTCGCCAATTCTTGCTGTTGAAGGGCGAGAATCGTTCCGTGGATATCAGCGAATCGGCTTCGATTAGTTTGACATGGCTCTCTGAACTGATGGGCAATTCGCGTGTACACATGGGGACGTTGATTGCCCTTGTGATGGCTGTGCTCTTTTATATCTATATGTGGAAAACAAAACAAGGTTATGAAATCCGCGCGGTAGGTTACAACCCTAATGCGGCTGAATATGCAGGTATGCATGTTAACCGGAATATCGTAAAAGCGATGTTTATCAGTGGTATGCTTGCCGGTCTTGGTGGTGCATTCCAGGTTCTTGGTGTGTTCCAATACCAAACCGTAATGTCGGGTTCACCGGGAACAGGCTTTGACGGAATTGCGGTTGCCCTGATTGGTTTGAATCATCCATTTGGGGTGTTATTGGGGGCGGTATTGTTTGGTACCCTCACGTACGGATCTGCAGGTATGAGTTTTGCTGCGGATGTTCCGCCTGAGATTATTCGGATTGTGATCGGTTCGATTATCTTCTTCATTGCGGCACAAGGCATCGTGCGCTGGATACTTAAACCGTTCTATTCGAAGCGTAAGAAAGAGAAGGTGTTGTAGATGGACTTGTTGACAATTGGGCAAATTATCAATACGACGCTTGTCTTTGCTACGGCATTGATTTTTGCATCACTCGGCGGAATTTTTTCGGAAAAATCAGGTGTAACCAACCTTGGACTTGAAGGTTTTATGGTCTTTGGTGCCTTTGCAGCTGGAATCGGGGCGCATTATGCTCAAGAAGCGGGCATGGGCGGAACGACATCGGCCTGGATGGGGGTTTTGCTCGCGATTGTATTGGGCGTAATGGTATCTCTGATTCATGCCGTTGCGTCTATCACATTTAAAGCAGATCAGATTATCAGTGGTATCGTCATTAACTTTTTGGCAGCAGGAAGTACGTTGTACTTGGTTAAACTGTTGTTTGAAGGTTCTGGTGATTCACCGTTGGTTCAAGGTTTCAGCAAGTTTGATGTGCCATTGTTGAAAGACATTCCTTTGCTTGGAGAAGCCTTCTTCAAGAACGTATATCCAACAACATATCTGGCCATTCTGTTCGTATTCCTGACGTATTACATCATGTTCAAAACGCCATTTGGTCTGCGTCTTCGTTCTGTAGGTGAACATCCAAGTGCGGCTGATACAGTTGGTGTTAAAGTGCTTCGTTATCGCTATATTGGCGTTATGATCAGTGGTGCGCTTGCGGCTATTGGTGGAGCTGCGATTACGTTGACGACTACGGGTACATTCTCACACAATACGGTTTCCGGCCAAGGTTATATTGCCATTGCAGCTATGATTTTTGGTAAGTGGAATCCGATTGGTGCCTTTGGTGCGGCTGTCTTCTTTGGATTCTCACAAGCGATCCGAAACTATGTACAGTTGTTTGAATGGTCACAAAGTATTCCCCAGGAAATTATTTTCATGTTGCCTTACCTGCTTACCATCATCGTTCTCGTTGCAGCGGTTGGACGTTCTTCGGCTCCGTCTGCACTCGGTGAAGCTTATGATCCGGGTAAAAGGTAACAACCTTTTCCATATCAGCTTAGCTATTCAGAGTTCTGATAAAGGGTCCGCCATGTGCGGGCCTTTTTTTGTTTTCTTGAACGCCCATCGACTTTTACATGCTTAACTTGGTTCTCGTGCAGATACCCATATTTTCAGGTAGGGACAAAGAAACAGGCGAATTCAGTAATGGACGAATACACTGTTTTGAACGATCCGAGGAGGAGGGGAAAGTATGAAACAACAAGTTACGCGTGATGAAGCGATGAAATTAATAGGCAAAAATATTGTTGCAATCAAAAAAGACGGCACTCGGGTTACGGGAAAGCTGTTGAAAGTATCGGGCAACAAACTGGTACTCAAGCGTTTGAATGGCAAAAAAGTACGTACAAAAGCGATTCTGCCACTGGTATTGTTTGATCTGCTCGCTATTGCTACACTGCCTTATGCTTATGGAGGTGGTCCCGGCTTTGGTCCCGGATATGGACCTGGACCAAAACCAGGGCCTGGATATGGTCCAGGCTACGGACCGGGATATGGACCTGGAGGACCTGGTGGCGGATATGGACCTGGTCCTGGATTCGGCCCTTATGGTCCAGGTCCACGCCCACCAGGATTTTTCTAGGACATTCTATAATGTTTTTTCCAATTCGTAGCAGCGGCTTATCATGATGTATCGAATCGCACTGTATCCATTTTTTTGATAAAACTGAAGTCCTTTGGTATTGCCCTCATCCACCATCACTTTAGATCTTCGACAACCCCGAGATACCGCAAAGCTCTCTGCTTTGAGCAACAAAGTTTGCCCGTAACGTTTGCGTTGTTCTTTCGGACTAACGGCCATCATATCGACATAGAGCAATTCCCCATGCATGAGAAAATGGATGAATGCCACAGCAGCTTTGTCTGGCTCCGGCGAGACAACAAAGGTCATGCCCCTGTTCATTCGCAGGGGTATTTCTTTGCGGATTTTATTAATTTCCTTTTCGCTCATATGGGATAAAGGAACAAGTTGAGTGTCAATCAGCTTCATGATGGCGCCATCATCCAGCTTGGATGTGCGTTGCCGAATCACCATGCGGAGCCTCCTTTCAGGACCAGTCGTGCTGCTCGTATATCCTATGCCCGAAGCAAGATAAAAGGTGACTGAATGAATCGCTGGGATTAGGGCAACCTTATAGGCTGAAGAGGAAGGAAAGAAGGTTCTCTGAATTTTTATGCAAAACAGGTATTGACTTATCGGTTGGAGGAATCATATAATGTTCCTAACATTTAACGAGAATATTTCATCGGCTATGAAGAGGACGAAGTTTTAAGGGCTCTTTTGCTCAGAGAGTGGCTGGAATTGCTGAAACCACCACCATTACCCCTTATATACGAGCTCACCTCGGAGCTGTTTTCCTGAAAAGCACTGGATGTCACTCCTTTCGCGTATTAGGGAAAATCGTATGTCTGCGTTACAGACAACAGGTATGGGAAACGACTATGTTCGTTTGAGCTATTCGTTTTGTTGTACCTGGTAAGGTCCGTTATTGCGAAATTTCGGGCAAAGTTGGGTGGTACCACGGAAGCGATAACCTTTCGTCCCTCGCAAGCATGAACTTGTTTGCAGGGGATGGAAGGTTTTTTTTGTAACTTTAAATGTCAGAATGGTGTAAATTCCGAGAGGAGGATGACTAATGGGAGCTCAAATTCCAGAAGTACGATCGACAGATGAATTACGTGAAAAATGGATGAAGCCGGAGGTCATTAGCGGTTCCGAGATTCTGCTGAGAAGTTTGTTGCTTGAAGGTGTGGATTGCGTATTTGGTTACCCGGGTGGCGCAGTGTTGTACATTTACGATGCAATGTATGGTTTCGAGGATTTCAAACACGTCTTAACCCGTCACGAACAAGGTGCAATTCATGCAGCTGACGGATATGCACGTGCAAGCGGCAAAGTTGGTGTTTGTATCGCTACCTCCGGGCCGGGAGCAACCAATCTGGTTACTGGAATAGCCACGGCATATATGGATTCTGTGCCGCTGGTTGTCATTACGGGAAATGTTAATTCCAGCCTGATCGGCTCGGATGCTTTCCAGGAAGCGGATATTACCGGGATTACAATGCCGATCACCAAACACAGCTATCTGGTAAAAGATGTTAAGGATTTGTCGAGTATCATTCATGAGGCATTCCATATTGCCAACACCGGCCGTAAAGGTCCTGTACTGATCGACATTCCGAAAGATGTCTCAGCCAACAAAACCTTGTTTGAACCAAGTACTGAACCTGTTACATTAAGAGGGTACAATCCACGGACAGTACCAAACAAACTGCAGGTTGACCGTTTGGCTCAGGCCATTCAGGAAGCAGAACGTCCAATGATTCTGGCCGGTGGCGGTGTGGTATACTCGGGAGGACATGAAGAACTGTTCGAGTTTGTTGAGAAGACAGGCATTCCGATTACGACAACCCTTCTGGGGCTTGGTGCATTCCCAAGTGGGCATGAACTATGGACAGGGATGCCAGGAATGCACGGAACATACACATCCAACCTGGCCATCCAACAGTCGGATCTGCTGATTAATATCGGCGCACGATTCGATGATCGGGTAACAGGTAAGCTGGACGGATTCGCTCCACATGCCAAAATCGTTCATATTGATATTGATCCGGCTGAGATTGGTAAAAACATTGCAACCGATATTCCAATCGTTGGTGATGTGAAGACCGTACTTGAAATAGCCAACAAAGAAGTTGGACGTGCAGAGCGTGCAGATGCATGGAGAGACCAGATCAAACAGTGGAAACAAGAGAAGCCATACAGCTATACGGATTCAGACGAAGTGTTGAAACCGCAGTGGGTTGTTGAAATGTTGAATGATACAACCAAAGGTGAAGCGATTGTGACTACGGATGTGGGACAACATCAGATGTGGGCGGCACAATATTACAAGTTTAATCAACCACGTTCATGGGTAACTTCGGGTGGTCTCGGAACGATGGGCTTTGGATTCCCTTCTGCAATTGGTGCTCAGATGGCCAATCCGGACAGACTCGTTATCTCCATTAACGGTGACGGCGGAATGCAGATGTGTTCCCAAGAACTCGCAATCTGTGCCATTAACAATATACCGGTAAAAATTGTGATCATTAACAATCAGGTACTTGGAATGGTTCGCCAATGGCAGGAACTCATCTATGAGAACCGTTACAGCCACATTGATCTGGCAGGAAGCCCGGATTTTGTAAAACTGGCTGAAGCATATGGCGTGAAAGGATTGCGTGCAACGAATAAAGAAGAAGCAGCGCGTGCTTGGCAGGAAGCTTTGGATACACCAGGACCAGTCGTTGTAGAATTCGTAGTACGCAAGGATGAAAATGTGTATCCAATGGTTCCGCAGGGAGCAACAATTGATCAAATGCTGATGGGGGATGCTGACGAATGATTAGACATACGATTTCAATATTGGTAAACGATCAGCCAGGCGTCCTTCAGCGTGTGTCAGGGTTGTTCGGTCGACGCGGATTTAACATTGAGAGTATTACCGTAGGTCAATCGGAAGAACCAGGACTCTCCCGGATGGTTATTGTCACCATTGGTGACGATAAAACGCTGGAGCAGATTGAGAAACAATTGTATAAAATCATCGATGTTATTAAAGTGGTTGATTTCAGCCTGAAACCGATGGTAGCCCGTGAACTCGCTTTGATTAAAGTGAAAGCAGAGCCTTCCGAGCGTCCTGAAATTCTGGGTGTGGTAGAAACATTCCGCGCATCCGTTGTAGATGTTGGTCCAGGCAGCCTGATTGTGCAGGTAGTCGGAGATACGGACAAAATTGATGCTATGATTGAATTGCTCAAGCCATATGGTATTCGCGAATTGTCCCGTACAGGCATAACTGCATTGGTACGCGGCAACGTATAAAGTTATAATGAATGAAGAGGGACGACGGTTAGCTAACATATACAGTTGATCTTATGTGAGTGTCAGTCCCTTAACAGTTGTAATTTAACATTTTAGTGATGTAACGCTTGAAAATATAGCTACATTCCCGCATTAATGGGCGGGTGTCTGAACGGATCGGATCAGACCAGAGATGCTTTTGACACTCCAAGCGAGGCGGTCCCTTGAGACACCCGCTCATTAATGAAGGGTTCTTTACAATACAAAGGAGGACTTATAAACATGCCAGTAACTACTTATTATGAACAGGATGCAGAGCTTAACGTATTGAAAGGAAAAACGATCGCGGTAATCGGTTATGGTAGCCAGGGCCACGCCCAAGCTCAAAACCTTCGTGATAGTGGATTGAACGTAGTCATCGGACTTCGTGAAGGTAAATCCTTCGACACTGCAAAAAATGACGGATTTGAAGTTCTGTCCCCGGCTGAAGCAACAAGCCGCGCAGATGTAGTTCAAATCTTGCTGCCAGACGAAACTCAAGCTTCTGTATACAAAAACGAAATCGAACCAAACCTGAAAGAAGGCGCTGCATTGCTCTTCTCACACGGTTTCAACGTTCATTTCGGTCAAATCGTTGCTCCAAAAAACAGCGATGTATTGCTGGTAGCTCCTAAGTCCCCTGGTCACATGGTACGTCGTACTTATGTGGAAGGTTTTGGTGTACCGGGCCTGATCGCGATTGAGCAAGATGCAACGGGTAAAGCTAAAGAAATCGGTTTGGCTTATGCTAAAGGTATCGGTTGTACACGCGCAGGGGTTATCGAAACTTCCTTCCGTGAAGAAACAGAAACAGATCTGTTCGGTGAGCAAGCTGTTCTGTGTGGTGGCGTGAGTGCATTGGTAAAAGCTGGATTCGAAACATTGACAGAAGCGGGTTACGCTCCTGAAATGGCATACTTCGAATGTCTGCACGAACTGAAGCTGATCGTTGACATGATGTATGAAGGCGGACTTTCAAGCATGCGTGATTCCATCAGTAACACAGCTGAGTACGGTGACTATGTAACTGGACCTCGCGTTGTAACTGAAGATACGAAGAAAGCAATGAAAGAAGTGCTGACGGATATCCAACAAGGTAAATTCGCACGTGACTTCATTCTGGAAAACCAATCCGGACGTGCATTCTTGACAGCTACTCGTCGTAACGAAGCTGAACACCCAATCGAAGTGGTTGGCGGACAATTGCGTGAGATGATGCACTGGATCAAGAAGTAAGCATTAACTTCTAGAACATGCACTATAAGGTATTCAAGTAAACTTAGAGCTTTAACTGGGAATAGCGGCCGTGCTTATGCGTGAGCCGCTATTGCTGGTTCAGAGAAACATATAATAACAAGTACAGGAGGTGCGAAGCGTGCGTAAAATCTATGTATTTGACACAACGCTGCGTGATGGAGAGCAATCCCCGGGAGTCAATCTGAACACTCGTGAAAAGGTGGAAATTGCCCATCAGCTCGAGCGGCTTGGCATTGACCGGATGGAAGCGGGTTTCCCGGCGGCATCTCCAGGTGATCTGGCAGCTGTCAATGCAGTAGCAAATGCGGTCAAAAATGTGACTGTAATTGGCTTGTCCCGTTCCAGAGAGCAAGACATTGATGCGGTTAAGGAAGCACTTAAAGGTGCACAGGACCCGTGCATTCACGTTTTCCTGGCAACTTCACCTATTCACCGCCAACATAAATTGCGCATGGACAAAGCGCAGGTACTGGATACAGCTCGTTCCGCGATTCGTTATGCAAAGAAAACATTCTCGAAGATTGAATTCTCCCTTGAGGATGCAGGTCGTACCGAGTATGATTTCCTCGTGGAAATGGTGAATATGGCTGTTGAAGAAGGTGCAGCCGTCGTGAATATTCCGGATACGGTTGGTTACCTGAGCCCATATGAATACGGAAACATTTTCAAACATCTCAAGGAGAATGTACACGGTATTGAAAAGGTACAGCTGAGTGCCCACTGTCATAATGACTTGGGTATGGCGACGGCCAATACACTTGCAGCCATTCTCAACGGAGCCGATCAGATCGAAGGTACGATCAATGGCATTGGTGAACGTGCCGGAAACACGGCGATCGAGGAAATTGCTATGGCGCTCGAGACACGTCAGGAATTTTTCCAGGCGAAAACATCGCTGCAGTTGTCTGAAATTGCACGGACCAGTCGTTTGGTTAGCCGTTTGACAGGTATGGTTGTGCCTGGAAACAAAGCCATTGTTGGGGCAAATGCCTTCGCACATGAATCAGGCATTCACCAGGACGGCATGCTTAAGGAAAAAACAACGTATGAGATTATGACTCCAGAGTCCATCGGTCTGAAGGAAAGTAAACTTGTACTGGGTAAACATTCTGGTCGTCATGCCTTCCGTGAACGATTGATTGATCTGGGATATGAGCTGGAAGAAGAAGCATTGAATCGGGCTTTCGCCCAGTTCAAAGATCTGGCTGATAAGAAAAAAGAAGTTACTGACGAAGATCTGCTTGCCGTAATCGAAGAGAAATTGCAGGATGCACCTGAGGTGTATAAACTGGAATCCATCTTCGTAACGTACGGAGACGAATCGGTACCAACGGCCAAAGTCCGCATTGCAACGCTTGACGGGGATACGCTTGAGAAGCAAGCAGAGGGTAACGGATCGGTAGATGCAATCTACAATGCGATTGACCAAGTGAGTGGGGAAGACGTAACGTTGTCTGACTATTCCATCAAATCGGTAACGCATGGTAAAGATGCATTGGGTGAAGTACATGTTGTGCTGACTCAGAATCAGGTTTCGGTACAAGGACGTGGCGTAAGCACAGATATATTGGGTGCAAGTGCACGCGCCTATGTAGACGGCCTGAATCAATTGATTGAGAAGCGCAAGACATATACGAACCGTGTAAACGTTAATCTGTAGGCTCCAATGCAAGAAGCACGCACCTTTCATTGAACTGAACTTTAAGCTGAGACACATGTATGCTGCTAGAATGATCTATCTTTAATTTAATGGATATAGAAGATCGTTCGGCTTGCTTTGTTACGTTCAGTGAGGGACGTAAAGAGTCTGACTCTCCTGTGGAGGGTCAGACTCTTTTGCTTATTATTTATATGATTATGGCAGTAAAACACAGAACATTTTCTACGATTACCTATTACATTGACTTACGCTATCAAGCTATTACCACGCGTATGCATTAGGTGCATGTCCACCTGGACCTGGGAAAATCTCATCCAGACGTTTGAGCACGGCTTCATCCAAAGTCACGTCCAAACATTTGAGTGCGGTCTCAAACTGCTCCAGCGTACGTGGTCCGATAATCGGGGCGGTCACCGCCGGATTGGCTGCAACCCATGCCAAAGCCACCGTATCCTGTGGTTCACCGAGATCACGACACAGTGCGGCAAAGTCTTCAAGCTGAGTTTGCTGTTGCTCGATCCTTCCAGCGATGCCCCCGCTGCGTGTTCCTTCCAGCTTTTGCAGAGCGTTACGTCCCAGTAATCCACCATCCAGTGGACTCCATGGAATGACGCCGAGGCCCAGCTCTTTGGCAGCGGGCAGTACTTCCAACTCAGGCAAACGACAGTTGAGACTATATTTATGTTGTTCGGAAACCAGGCCGAGGAAATGACGATTCTTGGCTTCACTTTGAGCGATTGCAATCTGCCATGCAGCAAAGTTACTCGATCCTACATAACCGATTTTACCCTGTTGAACGGCATTCTCGAACGAACCCCACAGCTCGTCCCACGATATGGCAGGGTCTACATGATGCATCTGGTATAACTCGATATGATCGGTCTGTAAGCGGCGGAGGGAACCCTCCAGATGCCGTCTGATTTTGTAGGCGGAGAGGCCAGCTTCGTTGTTGGGGCCATCTGTATCATCATGCATGGAGCCATAGACTTTGGTGGCCAGAACTACTTTTTCACGTCTGCCCCCACCCTGGTTGAACCAGCGTCCGATAATTTCTTCGGTAAGGCCGGAATTTTCACCCCAACCGTAGATGTTAGCGGTATCAAAAAAGTTCACCCCTGCATCAAGTGCTGCGTCCATAATGCGGAAAGCTTCTTTTTCATCTGTAGCAGGCCCGAAATTCATGGTACCGAGACAGATTCGGCTGACCTTGAGGCCTGATTTACCCAAATACGAATATTGCATATTGCTTATCCCTCCTGCGTACCTGATTTGAATTCAGCTATATTTTAACCCAGCCGGGAGATCAGAACAACTTGGAAAGGCCAATCTCTATTGGCTTATAGGTAAAATCTATTAAAGTCATAGATTGTATATCTTGGTCAAATGACCTTGGAATATGATACAAAAGAGAGAGTTAATATGAGACGTTACTTTATGAATAATTAATGAATGAAATATAAGGAGTGGACAACCCAATGGCAGACGTGAAAAAAATTGCAGTTATTGCAGGTGACGGAATTGGCCCTGAAGTCGTAGCTGAGGCTGAGAAAGTTCTTAAACGTACGGAGGAAGTATTCGGTTATCGTTTTGAGGCAGAGCATGCGTTGTTTGGCGGAATCGCGATTGATGAGAAGGGTACGCCTCTTCCTGAAGAAACACTGACTGTATGTAAAAGTGCAGATGCAGTCCTGCTTGGAGCGGTTGGTGGTCCAAAATGGGATAACAACAGCAAGGAGCTTCGCCCGGAAACAGGCCTGCTGGGTATTCGCAAAGCACTTGGATTGTTCTCCAACCTGCGTCCGGCTGTTGTATTTGATTGCTTGAAGGATGCTTCAACTCTGAAGCCTGAAGTACTGGAAGGTACAGATCTGATGGTGGTACGTGAGTTGACAGGTGGGATCTACTTCGGTGAGAAATTCAGACGTGAAAGTGCACAGGGCGAAGAGGCAGTAGATACGTGTGCATATAATGTAACAGAAGTGGAGCGGATCGTTCGTCAGGCATTCGAAATTGCGCAAGGACGTCGCAAAAAGCTGGCTTCTGTAGACAAAGCCAACGTATTGGAAACTTCCCGTCTCTGGCGTGAAGTCGTGAACCGGGTAGCACCGGATTATCCGGATGTTGAACTGGAGCATGTACTGGTAGACAACTGCGCGATGCAATTGCTGCGTCGTCCGTCCAGCTTCGATGTCATCGTAACGGAAAACATGTTCGGAGATATCTTGAGTGATGAAGCAGCGATGTTGACAGGTTCCATCGGTATGCTCGCATCTGCATCACTGGGAGAGGGCAGCTTCGGACTCTATGAACCGGTACACGGTTCCGCACCGGATATCGCAGGTCAAGGCCTCGCTAATCCGATTGCAACCATTCTCTCTTTGGCGTTGATGTTCCGTACAACCTTTGGTTATACAGAAGGTGCGGATGCCATTGAAGCAGCTGTGTCGGATGTATTGAATGCAGGACACCGCACGAGTGATATTGCTGTAGACAAGAGCACAGCGATCAGCACGACCGAAATGGGCGATTTGATCGTGGCGGCTATTCAGAAACAGGCGTAATTATATTACCAACTACAGGCAGCCCTTTGTTTCCAGTTATGGAATGTACAGAGGGCTGTTCCTTTATCATTTTTGCCACGAAAAATCCTTATTTATAATGATTATAAAAAAATAATGTTTATAATCTTGACTTTGGGAAGTCCGGATGATAACATTTTACTTGTACTTGTTATCAAGTATCAAATCATTTTAATTACAGGAAAAGCGTACGCGTTTTTCTTGATGATGAGCAATCCGCAAGGATGCTTACATAATCCCAAAGGAGGAATTTTTAGTTATGGCAGAACGTTTGGTAGGTAGACCAGCACCGGATTTCGCAATGGAAACAGTATCGGGAGACGGACAAGACTTCGGTTCCGTTAAACTGTCCGATTATCGTGGCAAATGGCTTGTATTCTTCTTTTATCCTTTGGACTTCACATTTGTGTGCCCAACTGAAATTACAGCTTTGAGCGTTGCTTCCGAGCAATTCAAAGCTTTGGATACAGAAATTCTTGGCGTGAGCGTAGACTCCGTACACAGCCACAAAGCATGGATCAATACACCTGTAGACAGCAATGGTCTGGGTCAATTGAACTTCCCGCTGGCTTCCGATATCACGAAGCAAGTGGCTAAAGATTACGGCGTTCTGATCGAAGAAGAAGGCGTAGCATTGCGCGGTCTGTTCATCATCGATCCAGAAGGCGAACTGAAATATCAAGTGGTTAACCACAACGATGTAGGCCGTAGTGTTGAAGAAACACTTCGCGTACTGCAAGCACTGCAATCCGGCGGATTGTGTGCAATGAACTGGAAACCAGGCGACACTAACCTGTAAGCCAGATTAACTTGAACGGTTTTTGTTCAAGCCCTCATCCCGTTAGGGATTGAGGGCTTTTTGCACCCTTTTGCCGGAAGTTATCACGAAGTTAATCAAAAGTGTTTGAACAAGCAGCTAAGCGTGTTAATAATATATTAGAAGAAAGTCTTCTTTTTATCTGTTGAAAGAGGAATTGATGGCCTTCAAGGCGAATAGGGTATGGAAACCCGGTAAATATTCCGGTGCTCTGCATTTATAATCTGTACATGAATGTGATACACTGATGGAACTATTCCTTTTTGGAAGTGCTGTAAGTGTACGGGATGGCATTTTAACAAAAAAAGTCCCGGCACGTAATAAGGAGGGTGAACAAAAATGAGTTACTGTTGTGGGGCAAGTATGGTTGGAACGAAGGGCACGCTGAAGCATTACCGCACCCAGGTTCATAATGTTCCCCTGCTGTTTTGCCCGGTGTGTCACCGGGTTGAGGTGCATTATAAAGTGGAAAACGAATACGAAATTCTGGCTGAATATGCGCATGGAGACGGTGCATCCGAGATCGACTTTCAAGATTATGTTACAGAAGATGAGGATGCGATTTTTGAAAACTGTGTAAACCGTGAGAGCGAGGATGCCATGGTCATTGTGCAACGCCAGATTGATATGGCTCTGGATTTGCTCAGGCTCGCCAAGGAAACCAAAGACGAGAAGTGGGAAAGCGAACTTAAACGTCGATTAGCTGTGATGAGTCAGCGCAGACTGAAAATTCAGCATAATAAGACCGGACTATAGATGATCTCGGATATATCACCAATTAAAGATATTAAAAACGAAGCTGATTTGCCTAACTGGGTGAAACGGCTTCGTTTTTGTGCTGTATTCTGGAACTAATTCGAGGTTTTTTTTAAAATAATTTCCATTCGACACTTTCTCCGATTGACTCTCTTCTATAAACTTGTCTATGATAAAAACAGACTTGCAAAAGAGGCGGAGCAAAAAATGTTCGTGTTTGGGAATAGGAGAAGGTCAGAATGGGACAAACGTATATGATTTTCCGGATCGACTGTTGGTTACCGGGAATAGACCAGCTTGAGTTCCGGCCATGCCATCCATATTTTCGGCTCAGCCCCCCAACGAAAGGGCACCGGTAATGAAAAATAAAATCGGCCCTTCCTGTTTCTGTGATGATATGATGTCCGAATGGCAAGTTTATCATTTACGTGAAAAGGAGGAACCTGACATGATTAGTGAATTTCAGGATACAGTGCCTCAACCAGCGGATGGTTTCCCGCCTGTGCATCTGGATAACAACAAGTACGAGAATGTACTGGAACATCTGGATAGCGGTATTATGTTGTTTGACAGTCACGGTGTATTGACGTTTATTAACGTTCAGATGGCAAAGTTGTTGGAACTTCCAAGAAGTCTGTTGAGCGGCTGCACCCTGATGCAAATGCTGCATCATCCGCAGATGAGCCGATTCAAGAAAAAGAAAATTTTACGTATCTATCGGGAAACTATTTTTCATCGTAAGCGCTATCATGAATTGATTGATGAATACGGAAGGCATTGGCTGGTTACTGTGACGTACGGTGATCAGATGGATGGCGACTTCTTATTCAGCGTCAAAGATGTATCTGATTATAAACAAATTGAACAGACCGCTTATCAAAATGACAAACTTGCGATGCTGGGGCGAATTTCAGCATCTATTGCTCATGAAATTCGTAATCCGTTGACTGCAATCCGTGGGTTTATTCAACTGCTCAGGCCCCATTTGCTGCAGCTCGGCAAAGACGAGTACGCTCGAATCATACTGACGGAGATTGATCGGGCGAATGACATCATCTACGAATTTTTGAATTCTTCCAAACCGTCAGCTCCACAGAAGACCGTGATATCCGTCGACTCTTTGCTCAAAGAGGTGGTCTTGCTGACCGAAAGCGAAGGGTTGATGAAGGGATGCGAGATCGTACTGGATGAAGGGGATGCCCCGCTGAATGTGTCCATTGATGTCAAACAGATTAAGCAGGTTATTTTGAATATGGTGAAAAACGCAATGGATGCCATTGAGGAAGTTGGCGAAGAACATACGGGTCTAATTCGAATATCTACCGCCACGGAAAACAAGTTCGTGCAGATCTCCATCGCGGATAACGGTCATGGGATGGACCATAACACGCTTGTACGTCTGTTTGATCCATTCTTCACGACCAAGGAGAGCGGAACGGGGCTTGGACTTTCGGTGAGTTACCGAATCATCAAGAACCATGGAGGCACCATCTCTGTGGATAGCAAAAAGGGCGAAGGCACGCGGTTTATAATTATGTTACCCTTGGTATATTGAGAAAAGCGGGGAGTCGAGGAGTTGGTCATTTGCCAACTCCTTTGTTTTATGTTGCCAATAACGGTTATAGTTAGTAATGAATGCGAATACATAAGCTCCATAACGGAAGGATGAGATGCAGATGGAAATCCAAGGAATGGAACGAATGAATCAACAACTGATGGATCACGTGGGAAAAGTGATTGTGGGAAAAGAGCATACGATAGAGCTGGTGATGACAGCGATCATAGCGTCAGGACATGTGCTGCTGGAGGATGTACCGGGTACTGGGAAAACGATGCTCGCCAAATCGGTAGCCTCTTCATTGGACTGCACATTCCAACGGATACAGTTTACACCGGACTTGCTGCCCTCTGACTTAACAGGGATTCATTTTTTTAATCAAAAAGAAGGGGATTTTGAATTCCGACCCGGCCCCTTGTTTGCCAATCTTGTACTAGCCGATGAGATTAACCGGGCTACACCGCGTACACAATCAAGCTTGCTGGAGTGTATGGAAGAGCGCCAGATCAGTATCGACGGTTCAACGAGACAGTTGGAACGGCCATTCATCGTTATCGCCACCCAGAATCCTGTAGATAACCAGGGAACTTTTCCGCTACCTGAAGCGCAGATGGATCGTTTTATGATGAAAATTCGCATGGGTTATCCAAGCAGTGAAGAGAGTGTAGAAATTTTGAGACGTACGGTAGCCAGTCGTTCTGTTGATGATCTCTCGGCAGTGATCAGTCGTGAAGAACTTTTGAAGGCGCAGGATACGTATAAAACAGTGCAAATCAACGAAGATTTGCTACGATATATCATTCAGTTAACCGAAGCGACAAGGCAACATCCAGAGCTCTCGCTTGGCGTAAGTCCACGAGGGGCTCAGGCATTACTCAAGGCAAGTCAGGCATGGGCTGCACTGCATGGCAGAGACTTTGTTTTGCCTGATGATATTAAAGTACTGGCGGAACCTGTGCTGGCCCACCGACTCGTATTCCGTAACCGGATCAGACAACAAGAGGGCTTGGCGGAGCGTATCATCCAGGAACTTCTGAATCAGACAGAAGTGCCTACGGAGAATCTCGCTACAAGCGGGCGTTAATCTTATGGCATTATTATGGCTTGTCCTTGTTGGAGGCATTGTCGTTGTTATACATGGTGTGTGGTTTGGACGACCTGCACTGCGAAAGCTCAGGTACAGCAGACAATTCAGCAAGCTGCGTTGTTACGCTGGAGATGAACTTGAGATGGTGGAGACGATATCGAATGAGAAACGAGTCTCCGTACCGTGGCTCAGACTTGAATCGATGATGCCAGTGTCGTTTGTATTTCGTTCCGGCTCAGGTATGGATATTAGTCAAGGCGAAATCTATCAGAACCATAAGAGTATTTTTACGTTAAAACCGTTTACTCGTATTACGCGCAAGCATCCTTTTACATGTACTCAGCGTGGAATTTATCCATTAAATACAGCAACGATGACAGGGGGGGATCTCTTTGGCGTGTGGCGTTCCACCAAACCGATTCCTTTGCAAATGTCTATGATTGTGTATCCCTCATTAGTGAATGCAGAGGATCTTCCTGCAATTTATCAGGTATGGCAGGGAGAAGTGGAAGTATCACGATGGATCG
The DNA here is from genome assembly GCF_037981725.1 of Paenibacillus sp. FSL H3-0457. NCBI lineage: Bacteria > Bacillati > Bacillota > Bacilli > Caryophanales > Paenibacillaceae > Paenibacillus > Paenibacillus sp. FSL H3-0457. The sequence goes on from NZ_CP150283.1 coordinate 2,006,222, forward strand.
TTGAAGATCCTTTCTTGATTCTGGGTGTTCGGCCTTATGGTGCAGGCGACCCCATGAATCGTATTCACTGGAAAGCGAGTGCACGTACAGGTGAATTACAGGTCTACAAGCAGGGATGGACGGCTGATCCGCAATCCTGGATAGTAGTCAACATTCAGGAATCTGCAGACATGTGGAGTGTTGTTACTCGACCGGAAAAGATTGAGCGGGCACTTCGTTACGCTGCCACGGCTGCAGTGGATGCCATCGGTAGAGGGTTGCCAGCAGGTTTCGCCCATAATGGTTATCATGTGGGTGGAGGCCGCGATACACTTCGGATTGAACCGGATTATGGCACGCCCCATCTGGAACGGTTACTGGAAGCTATGGCTGAGACAGAGTTGAAATGCATGGTGCCCATGGAGCAATTCCTGAATGATGAAGTACGTCTGAATGAAGAAGCACAGCAAATCCGCAGCTATCTGCTGATTACATCCTATGTATCTGCCGCTATGGAGCACGAGATTGCACGTCTGCACGAACAAGGACATCGTGTAACGATTCTCCCGGTAGAGGACGTGAAGGGTAATACGAAGGCGGTGAGTGCATGAGGAACAGATCAGTAGCGACGACCACAGGACTCATAACAATGCTTGCCGTCTTGATGGCTGGCATATACCTTTTTCCGATATTTACGCTTGCTTCATTCTACGCAATGGAACATTTGCCGTACACATTATTCATCCTGGTTGTTCTTGTAGGTTGGTTAGGACAGTTCATTCAGCATAAAATTCCAGGTTTTAGCGAGAAAAGCACACTCATTCGTGGATTAACGGCACTCGTCATAGGATTTCTCTTCGCACTCGTTGTTGGGATGAGCCTTATTCTCCCGTTGCCGGATATCATCACATTGGTACTGTGTGGAGTCATATCGGCTTATACAGGTCTGACCTTCCAGCCAGTCTTTCATTCAGTGTTGTTATGGCGCTTGCAGATTATGGGTGTAATTAGTGCAATCGTGCTTATGATTGCTTCGAATTCGTTGGAATTCATGCAGCCGATACAAACCTATACCCTATGGATCTATATTGCGGGAGTGATCAGTTTTGCCTTTTGGCTGGTTGGACGATATATGCTACAACTGGATCAGGCAATACTCAATGACGGCAAGAGAAGATTGGTATTAAGAGATTTTGCACGTGCGAATCATCAGCGGTTCATGTGGATGTTTATTGTTATCGTAGCGATTGGTGCTTTCCCAAGTCTGGCTGCCTGGCTGGGACCGCTACGTGATCGCTTGCTCGCATGGATCAGGGGATGGTTTGGTCCGATTTCCGGCGAGGAGCCACGATTACCAATGGACAACCCCAATCAGCAGTTAAATATACCGAATGACTGGAGAGAGCCGCCATCCGAGCCCTCAGTCTTCTGGAACATCCTCGGATGGGTAGTGATGTGTGCTGTAGCAGGAGCAATTCTGTGGCTGCTTCTGAGGTTGGGACAAAAAACGATAAACAGACTTATGGACCGATTCAAGGGGATGTTACAACCAGGTGAAAAGAAGGCAGAACCACGGACGGAGTATATCGATGTCAGTGAGACGCTTGATGCGCCAGCAAAAGTCCGAAAGAATTGGTTTCGCAAGAAAGAGGCGCCCCCTGCACAGGATGCCGAACGTGTTCGGTATTACTATCGGACTTGGATTGAAAGAGCAGCTCATCGAGGCGTGGAAATACAGGGGACGCATACTCCGCTGGAGGCTGCACAGACCATTATTCAGAATGGTGTGAAGGTAGAAGAAGATGAGCTGTCTGCGAGACTACCAGATACGTATAATGCCGTTCGTTATGGAGAGAAAGCTCCCGATCGTTCTGATATGGTTGAGATTGACCGAATCTGGAGATCTTATCGAAGTAAATAAGTCCGGAATCCCTTTACTTTTCTTGTCACGTTCAAGTATCATGAGAGGAATACACAAGTTGGTCAGAAAAGGAGCAGACATTAATGAAGACAAATCATTGCAAAATTGTAGATTGTACGATCCGTGATGGCGGATTGGTGAATAATTGGGACTTTAGCGTGGACTTTGTTCAACAGCTATATGCTGGATTGAATGAAGCCGGCGTTGATTATATGGAAATTGGATATAAGAACTCTCCGAAGTTGCTTAAAGGTGCTGAGGAAGCAGGACCATGGCGTTTCCTGAACGATGATTTCCTGCGTAAAGTTATTCCTCAAAAAGGAAATACCAAACTGTCTGCACTGGTTGACGTTGGGCGTGTGGACGAAAATGATATCTTGCCTCGCAGTGAGAGCATGCTGGATCTGATCCGGGTTGCCTGCTACAGCAAAGATGTAGACAAGGCACTTGCACTGGTTCAAACATTCCATGATCGTGGATATGAAACTACACTTAATATTATGGCACTCTCCAATGTTATGGAGAATGAATTGCTGGAAGCATTTGAATTGATCAAAGAAAGCGCTGTGGATGTTGTTTACATTGTAGACTCCTACGGTAGCTTGGATCATAATGATGTGAAATATCTGGTAGAGAAGTTCAAGACTCACTTGCCTAACAAACGTCTTGGTGTTCACACACATAATAATATGCAACTTGCGTTTTCTAACACATTGGTTGCGGCAGAACTTGGCGTTGAACTGCTTGACGCTTCTGTGTATGGTATGGGACGTGCGGCAGGAAACTGTCCAACCGAATTGCTCGTAGCTCATCTGAAAGGAACAAAATACAATCTGCGTCCAGTACTTGGTGTATTGGAACAGTTGATGGTTCCACTCAGAGAAAAAGAAGAATGGGGTTACATTCTGCCTTACATGATTACAGGTGCGTTGGACGAGCATCCACGTTCAGCGATGGCGATTCGCTCATCGGAAGACAAGGATAAGGTTGTTGATTTCTATGATAAATTAACAACACCAGAAGTGAATTTTGAGAAGTAATATAGTCTGAAATACAGTTGCAAAATAGGAAAACATGGACTCTAACTGGAGATCCATGTTTTTTTAGTTCTTAATGCCTTGTTTTTCTCTATATTTGTGAATAAATATTCCTAGGAGTAACTATTTTTTAGTTCACGTATACAAAATTAAATGTTATTATGTACCAGATAGCATGTGTATGCATGTGAATTGAACGTTGGTTAATATGTTTTTTGTCGAATCATGTAGTAAGTTGTTGAGTTTGGTTAATGTAATTCAGGATAGGTGATCCCGGGAAGGAAAACACGGCATGAAGGTTAATCTGCAAGATCAGAGAAAAATAATTTGGGTCGCTGTGGGCGGCTTATTATGTTTCCTCGCAAGTCAATGGTTTCGTTCTTCTTCAAGCTCTGATCTGATCATATCGGGTTACCCGGTTTTGACACTCTTGGGTGGATTTGCTGCGGTAGCGGCTTGTATCGGCATCTATAATCAAAGCTGGTTGTTTCGGACACAGAAGCTAACGCTTCGGAGGACATTATTGACAACACTCTTTTTATTGATTGGTCTGTTTGAACTGGTTCATATCGTTTCATTTGCAGAAGAGATTCCAAATGGAGCCATGATGGAATCGGAGTTCTCCTTAATGATGTCAACCATGGGATCTTTGGTATGTTCCGTAGGTTTACTGCTCGTGTATACCTTAAATGAGAAAGAATTTGCATTACCACGCAAATTCTTACTTTTAAGTGGGACATTGGGTACCTTTGTTATTTTGTACATACTGGCTATTCAGGAATGGAGCATGTTGCCGAGTATGCTTGATGGGGAAGTGCTTGGTGGTATCTTCACTCGAGTTCATCTTATGGTTGGATTGCTCTATGGCATTATTGCAGTTCTTTTGTTTGTACAATGGAAAAAAACCAAAGACGGTGATTTACCAACCATTCTATGTGGCATTCTGTGTTTCTTTTTTGGTGAATGTTATTTTGTTTCAGCAACTGGGGTGAACGATCTCAATCTGTTATTAGGATTGCTGAGTAATTGTATGGCATATTTTTTCATTCAAAAAGGGCTGTATACGTCCGTAGTGGACACACCTTTCCTGCAACAGCAGGTCGCGGAAGCCAAGATGAACTATATTGCTCATCATGATGACGTGACGGGACTTCCAAACCGTCGTCGCCTTTCACAGCAGCTGAAAAAGATGATGGATGATGCCGTGGTGCAGGAACAGCTTGTTGGTGTATTGGTCCTGAATATTAATCGGTTCAAGACCATTAATGATTCGCTTGGACAGCAAGCAGCTAACCGTGTTTTGCGTCAGGTAGGTCAACGACTGAAACAATTGTCCCTTCCAGGAGAAGAAGTCTTTGGATTGGGAAGAGATGAGTTTGCATTAACGATGACAGATTTCAGTTCAACCGATACAGCGTTGCGTCGGACAAGATCCATTTTGCAACTTTTTGAGAAGCCCGTCTTGGTTGATGGCAATGAGTATCATCTGACACTTGGAATTGGGATGGCCATTTTCCCACATGATGGGGAGTCACCACTGGAGATTATTCAGAATGCCGATACGGCTTTGCACAGTGCTAAGGAACAAGGAATGGAACTGAATCGTTTTGCCCATGCGATGCAGATGAAGGCACAGGAGCGTTTGCAGCTTGAGAATGATCTGCGCAAGGCGTTGGATCGAGGTCAGTTCTACCTGGTCTACCAGCCGCAGGTTAATCTGCAAAGTGGGCTAATCGTCGGCATGGAAGCTTTGGTGCGTTGGCAGCATCCGCAACGAGGCTCGGTATCTCCGGCGGACTTTATTCCTCTGGCAGAAGAGAGTGGGCTCATTGTGCCACTTGGCGAATGGGTGCTTCGTGAAGCGTGTGCACAGAACAAACAGTGGCAGGAAGCCGGTTATCGTAAACTGTGTGTTTCGGTGAATCTGTCGATGAGACAATTCAGGCACTCCCATTTGTTGGACAATATCAATGGCATTCTCAAAGAGACGGGACTAGAGCCTGTATGGCTTGAACTGGAGATTACAGAGAGCATGACATTTGATAAAGACCGGTCATTCGAACAGTTGCGCAAAATCAAAGAAATTGGTGTGCATATCAGTATCGATGATTTTGGAACGGGATACAGCTCGTTGCACTATCTGAAGGATCTGCCAATTGATCGGCTTAAGATTGACCGTTCATTTGTGAATGAAGTCATGGAGGACAGCAATAACGCAGCGATCGTATCTACCATCACTTCAATGGCGCATCATTTACAACTGAAAGTCACAGCTGAGGGCGTGGAGAACGAAGATCAGATGGTCTTTCTTCGCAATCAACACTGTCACGAGGCTCAGGGTTATTTCTTCAGCAAACCGATTAAAGCCGCTGAATTTGAAAAGCAGTTTTTGAGAGATGTGGATAAGCCTACAGGATAGGGAACAGCGGGGGCGCGAGGGTGCTCCTGCTTTTTTTGATGGATTCGTAATGAAAAAAATGGAAAATATGACTTGCATGCTATAGAGGATCATGGTATATTATTATTTGTAAAATCACTGTTAAATTCCTAAGGAACTTAACAATAAATCTTCAATCATGCGGGTGTAGTTCAATGGTAGAACTTTAGCCTTCCAAGCTAATAGCGTGGGTTCGATTCCCATCACCCGCTTAACGAAGCAGTACCGAAGCCCTTGCGATGCAGGGGCTTTTTCTATTACCTTAAAGGGAAATCCCGTGGTAACAGCGATCAGAAGATTTTTCTGTTTTCGGAGTAGCGAGTAAGTAAGTATTCTTTAGTTTAATGTATATACCCTTTGCTTTTTTCCAATGATCTGGTACAATAACGGAGAAATTGATACTACACATGAATGAGAGGTAACCATACGTCCCATGAAGTAAAACACATGAATTGAACCCCAGTTAACTGCAGACGGTTTTATGACGCAGTCAGCCAGAGCGGCTGAGCAATGAGGGGATTCGTGTGTCCAAATTCAGCTATGGGAAAAGGTATGGAGCAAGTAAGCCATTGAGGTTTACGTGTACCCTGTATTTTGGGTTTCTTTGTTCATGCCGTAGCTTACCTTAGATCTGTCTTTGAATGCTTGATCCAACCCTGAATTGCCAAACCGCCGGCTGATGCCAGCGGTTTTTTTTGTTCGGCAAAAAGGATGCAGGAAGGATGAGGCCTCATGATGACATTGGTACGCTTACATGAAGTATCAAAAGAGTGGAACGGTATTGAATTGTTTACAGGATTGAATTTGGAGATTAATGAGGGCGAACGACTCGCCATTTTGGGTCGCAACGGATGCGGCAAGACAACGTTGTTACGCATCATTTTGGGTGAGGAGCATGGTGGTGGACGGATCGAACGTCATAGCCCTCAGCAGGAATGGGGGTTCATGCGCCAGCGCTCGGAGATTGAGACCGGGATGAATGTACTGGATGCGGTCCGGCGTGAGAGCGGTCAGATCTATGAAGTGAAACGGAACTTGGAAGAACTGGAACAACGGTTGAGCATGAGCACTGAAGCGGATGAAGAGCTGCTTGCAGCTTATACACAAGTGATGGAGCAATATGAACAGTTGAACGGTTATATGTGGGAGACTGAGGTAGAGAAGGTACTGACTCGCCTTGGATTATCCGCAGAGCATTGGAACAGACCCTATCATTCCTTGAGTGGTGGACAAAAAACAAAGGCTCGTTTGGCGGGGCTACTTGTCAGCAAACCCAAATTCCTGATCCTGGATGAACCGACAAATCATCTGGATGAGGGAAGCATGCGCTGGCTGGAAGAGTGGTTATCCTCATATGAAGGTACGCTGTTATTTGTATCACACGATCGTACGTTTATTGATCAGGTAGCAACAGGAGTCATTGAGTTCAGTCCAGATGCCCTGACCAAATACAAGGGCGGATACTCCGACTACAAGATCCACAAAGAGCGTGAATTACGCGAACAGGAAACGATCTACCGCAGGCAGGAATTGGAACGTAAGGCGTTGGAAGAAACGATTCGAAATTATCAGGAATGGTTCCATAAAGCGCATAATTCGGCGACCGATGTAGAGGTGAAGATCACCCAGAGCTTCTACAAGGCCAAAGCCAACAAAAATATTTCACGATACCATGCGAAACAAAAACAGCTGGAACGTTTGGAGCGGGAACGGGTGGATAAACCTCGTGAAGCTGCAAAGTTGAACATGGAATTACAGATGAATCCACTGGCCGCACGCCAACTGCTTGCGCTGGAAGAGGTGAGTTTTTCATATACGGGAGAGAAACCATTACTGCGTGATCTTCGGATTGCTGTGGAACGTGGAGATCGGCTTGCTGTACGAGGTCCTAATGGAACGGGCAAGACAACACTGCTGAAGTTGATGATTGGTGAACTGGAACCTTCGCAAGGCAAGGTCACACGGCATCCACAGCTGAAAATCGGTTACTTTTCACAGGAGCTGGAAGGGCTTCCCGAGAATCAGACGCTGCTGGACAGCTTGCTTACCCTTCCATCCATGACACAAAGTGCGGCACGTACCATTCTGGGATGTTTCCTATTTTCCAGAGATGATGTGTTCAAGCGCATTGGGGATTTGAGCATGGGGGAAAAGTGCAGAGTGGCATTTCTGAGACTGTATTTTGGCGGAGCGAATCTGCTGGTGCTGGACGAACCAACGAACTATCTGGACATCGATACCCAGGAAGTCATGGAAAATGTATTAAAACAGGCTTCAGGTGCTTTGGTGCTTGTATCCCATGACCGGATGCTGACGAAGTCACTCGCGAATCGGTTATGCGATCTGGAGGCTGGTGGCACAGTAACTCTGTTTGAAGGAGGTGTGTCGGATTGGGAGCAGTCCACCAAACTTCGGGAGGTGGCGCTGGAGACCCGGGAATCCGATGATGAGCGGTTACGATTGGAGATGCGCCTATCGGAGTTGCTGTCTCCTGTGAGCACTGCTGGAAAAGACAGTCTGACACAGCCCGAGCATTCGAATGAGCGAGCAGTCGAGGCAGCTGAGATTCGCGAAATCCAGCAGCGCCTGAAACAATTGAAAGATAATGGTGCAAGCATAAATTAGAACATGGACGGCTTGCTATTTCGATCTATTTTGCATATAATTATGAACGATCATCGATGATTACATCGATATAGGTAAACTAAGCAAACGTGATGATGGAGATAAGTAAGCAGTGCCTCTGGACAGGGAGGAAGCGCCGTAGATTGAGAGCGTTTCTGTAGAACAAGGCTGCCGAAATTCACTCCGAAGCGGTTCCCTGAACCTGTTTGTGTGCAGACACAGAGGCAACAGTAGGGGCAAACGGTTAACGGTCGTTATTCCGTACAAAGTGAGACAGAACCAGTTGCAGGCCATAAGGGCCACGCAGCAATGGATGTCTAACAAGGGTGGTACCACGGTCTTTTCGTCCCTTCAGGGGAGAGAAGGCCTTTTTTTGTTGCAAAAACACCACAAAAAGGGGGCAATTACACATGAAAGAACGTTTAGAGGCATTGAAGATCGAAGCGCTGGAGCAGTTGTCTGGTGTGAATGATCCGCAGACGCTCGGTGATCTGCGTGTAAAGTATTTGGGGAAAAAGGGTGCATTAACTGAGATTTTGCGTGGTATGGGTGCGCTTAGTGCGGAGGAACGTCCAGTTATTGGTCAAGTCGCCAATGATGTTCGGGCTGCCATTGAGGAAGTCATCGACAGCAAGCAGGATCAGTTCCAGAAGGAAGAGACGGCGAAGCGTCTGCAATCCGAGAAAATTGATGTGACTCTGCCAGGACGTCGTGGACGTCAAGGCGGACTGCATCCACTGACCAAAGTGGTACAGGAGATCGAAGATATTTTCATCGGTATGGGATACCGCGTTGCGGAAGGTCCTGAAGTCGAAATGGATTATTACAACTTTGAAGCATTGAATCTGCCGAAGAATCACCCGGCGCGCGATATGCAGGATTCTTTCTATGTTACCGAAGAATTGTTGATGCGTACCCATACATCTCCGGTTCAAGTACGTACCATGCAGAGCATGAAGGGCGCAGTGCCTGTCAAAGTCATCTGCCCAGGTAAAGTATACCGCCGTGATGATGACGATGCGACGCACTCTTTCCAATTCAACCAGGTTGAAGGATTGGTCATTAGCGAAAACATTCGTATGAGCGATCTGAAAGGAACCCTACTGCAATTCGTACGCGAAATGTTCGGTTCCCACACAGAAATTCGTCTGCGCCCAAGTTTCTTCCCATTCACAGAGCCAAGTGCGGAAGTGGATGTAACTTGTGTACAATGTGGCGGCAGCGGCTGTCGCGTATGTAAGCAAACAGGCTGGCTTGAAATTTTGGGCGGCGGTATGGTTCACCCGAAAGTACTGGAAATGGGTGGATACGATCCGGAGAAATACAGTGGTTTTGCATTTGGAATGGGCGTAGAACGTATTGCGATGCTGAAGTATGGTGTCGATGATATCCGTCATTTCTACAATAGCGATCTGACCTTCCTGAAGCAATTCGGACGGCTGTAACTTTAAGACAAGAAAGATTAACCATATAGAGCAAGCGAATGAACCGGGAACACCAATTTATAGATGAAGGAAGTGAACGTCCATGAGAGTATCGACAGATTGGCTGTCTGATTATATTTCCCTTGAAGGTGTGACGCCACAGGAATTGGCTGAGAAAATCACCCGTGCGGGTGTCGAAATTGATGTAGTGGAGAACCGCAACAAGGGCGTCAATAAAGTTGTTGTAGGTTATGTGAAGAGCAAGGAGAAACACCCCGATGCAGACAAACTGAATGTATGTGTCATCGATGCTGGTCAGGAAGAAGATCTGCAGATCGTGTGTGGTGCGAAAAATGTGGATGCAGGCCAAAAAGTAGTCGTAGCCCTGGTTGGAGCAAAGCTCCCTGGTGGATTGGATATCAAAAAAGCCAAACTGCGCGGTGTTGTCTCCCTTGGCATGATCTGTTCCGCCAAAGAGCTGGGCATGAACGACAAATTGTTGCCGAAAGATCAGCAGGAAGGTATTCTCGTTCTGCCGGAACAAAAAGAGGTTGGCACGCCAATCAGCCAGGTTCTTGGTCTTGACGATCATGTTCTTGAACTGGACCTGACACCGAACCGTTCCGACTGTCTCAGCATGCGTGGTGCAGCTTATGAAGTGGGTGCCATCCTGGGTCGTGAAGTGAAGCTGCCAAGTCCCAAAGACCAACTGGTTGAAATTGGTGATGCAGCCGCGAATCATATCTCTGTAGAGATCAAGGCACAGGAGCAATGCATTCACTATGCAGCTCGTTATGTAACCGGCATTAAGCTGGGTGCTTCCCCGCTGTGGATGCAAAACCGTCTCATGGCGGCAGGTGTTCGCCCAATCAATAACATCGTTGATATCACGAACTATGTCATGCTGGAATACGGTCAACCGCTACATGCATTCGATGCGGATAAGCTGGAAAAGGGCCATATTGAAGTGCGGATGGCCAACGAAGGCGAAACGATTGTTACGCTGGATGGACAAGAGCGTAAGCTGGAGCCACACATGTTGCTCATCACGGATGGCGTGAAACCAGTAGCCATCGCTGGGGTTATGGGTGGCGAGAATTCCGAGGTATCGGAAGACACGGTGAATCTGTTGCTGGAGTCCGCCAAGTTCGACGGCGGAACCGTTCGGAAAACGTCGCGCCAACTGGGGCTACGTTCCGAAGCAAGCATGCGTTTTGAGAAGGAAGTAGACCCGGGTGCGGTGATTACGGCTTTGGATCGTGCGGCTGAACTGATTCAGCGTTATGCTGAAGGTGAAGTGCACCAGGGAATCGTGGAAGCTGGAGCAGAAGCTGCGGAGAAACGTGTAATTCAATTGTCGCTGGACCGACTGAATCGTTATCTGGGAACCGATCTGTCTTTGCTTGAGGTAAAAACGATCTTCGCTCGCTTGCACTTTGCATGTGGTGATGCTGATCAAGGATTGCTGGATGTGGAAGTGCCAACACGCAGAGGGGATATTACGCTTGATGTAGACTTGTTTGAAGAGATTGCACGCCTGTACGGATACGACAACATTCCAACCACATGGATTGAAGGACCGACGACTCCAGGGGCATATACACGCTCTCAAGCGATGCGTCGCACGATTCGTGGATTGCTCTCAGGCAGTGGCTGGCAGGAAATGATCAGTTACTCCTTTGTACACCCGGATAAAGCGACATTGTTCCCGGCATTGACACAAGGCAGTAAAGCCGTGAAACTCGCGATGCCTATGAGTGAGGACCGCAGTGTGCTTCGTACGAGTATTTTGCCGCAAATGCTGGATGCAGCGGTGTATAACATGAACCGTAAACAGGATTCACTGGCTGTATTTGAAGTGGGCAATGTGTTCTTCACTGAAGAAGATCAGTTGACCAAACAACCACATGAGATTCCGGTACTGGGCTTGCTGCTCACCGGGAATCGTGCAAGCCAGCAGTGGAATGTTGGAGCGGAGAAAGTAGACTTCTTCGATCTGAAAGGTGCTCTTGAGCATCTGTTCGCCTATGTGGGGCTTGAACAACGCATTCGCTTGGTAGCAAACAGCCCTGAAGGATTCCATCCGGGACGTTCCGCATCGGTTTACCTGGAAGGTAAGGATGGCGGGGAAGGCACATTGATCGGTACATTGGGTCAATTGCATCCGGAACTGCAACAGCAGTATGATCTGAATGATGTGTACATCGCAGAGATTGCACTTGAATCGATCTACAATGAAGCAGACGCTGACATTCGTTATCGTGAACTTCCGCGTTTCCCAGCCATGGAACGTGATATCGCGGTTGTTGTGAATGAGGATATTGAAGCGGGAGATATGCTGCGCGCCATTCGTGAATCGGCGGGTGAATTGTTACAAACTGTACAGGTGTTCGATGTGTTCACTGGTAGTAAACTGGGTGAAAACAAGAAAAGCGTGGCGATGGCACTGGTATACCGGAATCGTGAACGTACACTGACCGATGAGGAAGTTACTGAAGTTCATGCCCGTGTAGTGGCTCGTCTGGAAGAGCAATTCGGAGCGGAATTGCGTAAATAGGACAAAAGAAGATTTTTTGAACAAAGATTAGCAGGAATTGTTTGAAGTCACATCGAATCCTTAGCATTAGAGGATCGATGTGACTTTTTTGTGATTACAGCTTAGAATCAACATACAGACTTGAAGGAGGGCACAACTGTGACTACACCTGATCGTACACGCGTCACCGTAGAGATCTACGGGACTTCCTATAAACTGGTTGGCAGCAGTGCCGACTATATGAAACAAGTAGCTAACCTGGTAGATGAGCGTATGGGCGCGATCTCCAAGCAAAATTCCCGTCTGGATACTCCGCGTATTGCGGTACTGGCGGCTGTACATATGGCTGAACAGTCTCTTCAGACTCAGGAAATCCGTAATGAACTGAAGATGCTCACTGGAGAACGTACAGAACTGAGAAACGAATTGAATCGGTTAAACGCCATACAAAATGAACATCAACAAGAATTGGAACGGCGTGACCAGGCTCTTGCTGATTTGCAACAGCTGAAGATTGAAGCAGAGCAGGCGTTGCAAAAGTCCGAATCGGACAAAAATTCAGAGATAGCCAAGTTGAATAAGCTGCTGGAGCAAGAACGCGCTCAAGCAACGGAGCGAGTGCAGAAATTGCAGGCCCAAGCGACGGCACAACTGAAGGAAGCAGAAGCCAAGGGAACGAAACAGCTGAAGGAAATGGAAGAGAAAGCGGCTAACCAGCTTAAAAATGCACAGGCACAGGCTGCTTCCCAGCTCAAAGAAGCTCAGAACCGTTCTGCAGCCGAATTGCAGCAGGCGCAGGCCAAAGCTGCGGCGCAATATAAAGAGTTGCAGGACAAGACTGCAGCTCAATTAAAAGAAGCCGAAAGCCGTGCCGTTGCAGAACGTCAACAGATTGAAGCCAAGGCTGCGCAGCAGGTTCAGACAGCCAAGGAAGAAGCCGAGTCGGCCATTTTGTCCGAGTTGGAGCAGGCAGAGAGCAATCTGAAGAAAGCTCAGGAAGAGGCAACGTTGCAATATAACGAACTTCAGCAACAGATGGAACTTCGTCTTCAACAGGCTGAAGAAAAAGCGCTGCAACAGACACAAGAGCTTACGGATCAGGCGAATCAGGAACGGGCTGACTTGCAGGAACAAGCGGAGCAGAAGCGCCTGACTGAGATAAATCAGTTGAATGCGGAGTTCAAGGCGTTATCCGAGCAGTTGGAACTCGAATGGATGGAAAAAGAAGCAGCCCTCGAGGAACAATTGCAGCAAGCCAAGGAAGCAGCAGCGTCCCAGGCGAAAGAAGCCGAAGCGGCGGCAGAGGCCTTGTTGCAAGAAGAACAGGGCAAGCTCAAGCAGCAACTTGAGGAACAACGTAAACAGGCGGAGACTCGACTATTAGATGTCGAAGAGCAATTAGAAGAAGTGATGACCCAGCTCATCAGTGCACAGGACATGGTTGCAGAGCAAGAACAGCAGCTTCAGCACGAGCGTGGTCAATTGGAATCGTTACGTCATGAGCATGGGGTCCGTAAACAGGAGCAGGAAGTTCAGACTCGCCGAATTACGGAACTGGAACAACAACTGGAGCAGTTGAAAGAGGACCGTTCCCAGTTGCAGGAGCTTCTACGTGAAACGGAACAGGCTGCCCAGCAATCCCGTGATCTACAGGAACAATGGAAGCAGAAGTATAATGAAACTGTGGATAGAGAAACCTCTCTAACAGCACAGCTACGCAAACTTCAGGAGCAACATGCACAGCTTGAACAGGAAGCCCAAAAGCTTCGTGAGACTGAAGTGAAGTCGGAAGAGGAACAGCGCAGACTGCAAAAAGTGCTTGAACAGGCTCATGCTGCGGTGCGTACATTGCAGAATGAGATCGGCACGCTTACGGAACGTGAGCAGTCCTTGAAGGATCTTGCTGAGCAGCGATTGGCTGAGATCGGAGACCTGGAGAATCAGATTCTTGAAGTTGCTGAACAAAATGAAACGTTGGAGTCTGGTGTGCAATCCCTTCATGATGAATTGTCCGTGGTGAAGGAAGAGTCTCGTTTCAACCATGAAGAGGCTGTGCAATACCAGAAGGATGCAGAGCTTTTGGAAGAGAAACGCAATCAGCTTGAAGTTGAGCTAAATGTTGTTCGGGAAGAGCTGAACCGACTTCAGGATAACTATAAACAAATCCGTAATGATTACAGTGATGCATTACAACGGGAAGAGAATTACAGTTCCAAGCTGGATGAATTGAGCAAGGAGAAACAAGAGATTGTGAGCGCACTTGAAGAAGCAAGACAGTCTTCAGCTAAACTTTCCGAGCGCTACTCGGAGCAAGAGAGCCGGCTAGCCCAGACTGAGGAAGAAGCGTTGGAATGGCAGATCAAATACGAAGAACTGTCAGCCAAACAGACCGAGTTGGCATCCCGTCTGGAGCAGTTGACAAGACGTGAAGAAGAACTTCGCTCAAGCGTTGAACAAGCAGAGCAGAACGACCAGGTGTGGCAACGCCGTGCAGATGAATGGGCGGCTCAGGAACAATCCTGGCAGGAACGCTGGGCTACACTTGAGAATGAACTGACGGTTTGGAAGAGAGAAAGTGCGGCAAGTAGTGAGTTGCTGGAGGGACTGGAGCAAGAACGACAGCAGCTGGACAAGTTACGTGCAGAAGCGACCCAAGAGAAAGAGATCATGGAAACTGAACTGCTTGAGATGGGGGAGCGTTACGAACTAGCGGCCAATCAATTACGTTTGTTACAGGTTGAACGTGAAATGGAGCAGGAAAAGGCAGAGCAGCTGAACACGGAATATCGTCAGTTGCATGATGAATATACGAAATTGCAGACGGAATATAACGAATGGATTGAATTGATTGAACAGGACCAGACCTAGCGGAATGAATGTAGCAGAACTGGCTCGTGGGCAACGTACTCTGGTACAATTTGTTATACTAAAGAAGGAGCTCCCGTCGCTGCGGGGGCTCCTTGTCTTGAATACTATTCTTCAACGATAATTTTGGAGATCATGCTGCTGTGTCCTGAACCACAGAAGACAGAACAGGACATTTCAAACTCACCAACTTTGTCCGGGGTTATGACTTTGGAGCTATTTCTGGTATCCAGTTGAAGATTCAGCTCAGGCACAAGGATACCGTGATTCCCGTTTTCATTTTTATAAACAATGTTAACGGGAACGCCTTTTTTAAGATGGTACTCAGGTTGATCGAATTCATAGTTACTCGCCTTGATGACCAATTCTTCACTGGCTGTAACTCCAGCATCAGCATCGGATCCATTGCTGCCAGATTCTGCGGACTGTTTTGCCCCTCCACATGCAGTGAGGACCAGAATTAACATACAGGCAGCAAGCCATGTTATGCCTTTCTTCATCATATGCCTCCTTAAAGCGTGATATGGATAAAATTTGAATGATTGCTCCAGTCATCATACCGCAATATGTGGATGCCTGTACACGCTGCGTATGTCGTTTTTTTGAAAATTGTACGTGTACGGCAGAGCGTGTGTACTGCCCGAATGAAATAAACCCCTTCCGGCACAGGGCCTTCAGAGGTTTAGGAGAATACATGGGGACGTTAGGGTGAAGTGGAGATTAACTTTTGGAGCTTCGTCCGGCATCAAAAGGGGTGGATACCGGGATGAAGAGATCGATAATCCCGATAACCAGCGCAGCGAGAATGGCACCGAGCAGGCTGACTTCAACATGATCTACAACATATTGACCAAGCCAAATCACCAGTGCGCTAACGATAAATCCGACAATACCGCGACCAAACGGGTTGACTCTTTTGCCGAAGATACCTTCAACGATCCAGCCGAGCAGGGCAATGACAAGAGCAAGCAACAGAGCGCTCCAGAAGCCACCAACGGCGAATCCGGGAACGATCCAGCTGACCACCATTAATACAATTGCAGCGATGACAAATCGCACGACATGTCCCAGGAAATTCATGGTGTTTACCTCCTTTTATTCGGATTGAACTGAGCAGGGCAACTCCAAGGGGGATGGAGAGGTTGCACAATCCTGACACCTGTAGTTTGTGGTGTTATGGTTGAAGTTATGTGTGGAAGGATTCGTTAAATAGCGTAAGAAAGTTTCTTTCGTTATAATACAGATATAGTTTGGAAGGAGTTGTACACTTGGACACGAAAATTTTACACACACTGGAATATCGCAAAATTTTAAATACATTGCTTAGCTTTGCCCAGACGACCATGGGAAAAAAGAAAGCGGAGCAACTTGAACCAAGCAGTGAACTTGAAGAAGTGAAGCGGTTGCTGCAGCAAACCGATGAAGCCTTCACATTTGATCGCTTGAAAGGCTCACCGTCGTTTGGGGGAATTGTAGATATCACGGCTTCCATCAAACGTGCTGAAATTGGAGGCACACTTAACCCTCACGAACTTTTGGGAATATCCAATACAACCTTTGCAGCGCGGCGATTGAAACGTCAGATTGGTACTTTGCATGAAGATGAGCCCATCGAATCATTGTTCTATATCAGTGATCAACTGTCAGAGCAAAAAACGCTTGAGGATGCTATCAAAATCTGTATTGACGATAATGCAGAGGTTGCCGACAGTGCAAGCGTAACGTTGGCGCAGATTCGTCGTGAGCTGCGAGGCGGAGAAGCGCGGATTCGCGAAAAACTGGATTCCATGATTCGATCCTCTACCGTATCCAAGATGCTTCAGGATCAGCTCATCACCATCAGAGGAGACCGTTTTGTTATCCCGGTGAAAGCTGAATATCGTTCGTACTTTGGCGGGATTGTGCACGATCAATCCGGTTCGGGTGCTACATTGTTCATTGAGCCAGAATCCATTGTTGCAATGAACAACAAATTACGCGAGACCCGGATTCGGGAAGAACGCGAAATAGAAATTATTTTGCAGAAATTGACGGCACTTGTCAGTGAGCAGGGAGAGTGGCTGTTGTATGATGTCGACTTGCTGGGATCACTTGATTTTATCTTTGCCAAAGCACGTCTGGCTCGTGAACTGAAAGCAACATTGCCTCGCATGAATGACCGCGGGTTCCTGAAGCTCAAGAAAGGCCGCCATCCACTGATTCCGATTGAAAACGTGGTACCAATTGACATAGAGTTGGGCAATGATTATACATCCATTATCGTGACAGGTCCCAATACGGGTGGTAAAACGGTAACGCTCAAAACGATTGGATTGCTGAGCCTGATGGCCATGTCCGGTTTATTTGTTCCGGCTGAGGATGGCAGTCAGTTATGTGTATTTGATGCAATCTATGCAGACATTGGGGACGAGCAGAGTATCGAGCAGAATCTGAGTACTTTCTCCAGTCATATGACCAACATCATTCGCATTCTGAAAAACATGACACCAAAAAGTTTGGTATTGCTTGATGAACTTGGCGCAGGGACAGATCCGGCTGAAGGTTCCGCACTGGCGATCTCCATGCTGGAGCATATGCACCGGACGGGATGTCGCATGGTTGCAACCACTCACTACAGTGAACTGAAAGCATACGCATATGAGCGTAAAGGTGTCATTAATGCCAGCATGGAATTTGACATCAACACACTGAGTCCAACCTATCGCCTTCTGGTGGGTGTACCTGGACGAAGTAATGCATTTGCCATTGCAGAGCGACTGGGACTGCCGGGTTACATTCTCGACTACGCCCGTGGCGAAGTGAAGGAAGAGGATCAACGGATTGAACACATGATTGCTTCTCTTGAAGAGAACCGTCTTACGGCTGAACAAGAGCGTGAGAAGGCAGAGAGCTTGCGCCAGGATATGGAGAAATTACGCAGTCGTCATCAGACCGAACTGGAGAAGCTGGAACAGCAGCGTGATCGCCGGATTGAAAAAGCAGAAGAAGATGCACGCAGCATTGTGGACAAAGCTCGCGCGGAAGCCGAGAAGATTATAGCAGATCTTCGCCTGTTGGCTATGGAAGAAGGTGCTTCCGTGAAGGAGCACAAACTCATTGCTGCCCGCAAACAGCTGGACGAGGCTGAACCGGAGAAACGCAGAAAAACGGTCAAGAAGGCGGCAACAGCGCCGAAGACTCGTGCTATCGGTCCTGGTGATGAAGTGCTTGTCTACAGTTTGAATCAAAAAGGCCATGTTGTAGAGATGGCGGGCAGCAAAGACGCTATGGTACAACTGGGGATTATGAAAATGAAAGTATCCCTGGATGACTTGGAACTGCAGCAATCGGCTCCCGCAGCCAAACCAAAGCAAAAACCGGTAACGGGTATGAAGCGCACACGTGATGACAATGTGAAAAGTGAATTGGATCTGCGTGGTACCAACCTGGAAGAAGCCCTGATGGAGACAGACCGGTTCATTGATGAAGCTTTCCTTGCCAACCTGGGCCAAGTTTATATTATTCACGGTAAAGGTACAGGAATTTTACGTTCCGGTATTCAGGATTACCTGCGTAAGCATAAACATATTAAAAGCTACCGGCTGGGCAATTACGGAGAAGGCGGGAACGGTGTGACCGTCGCAGAATTGGAATAGCCGGTCCATGAATCAATGATATTCTGCGACCTTATTCATGAAGGTCGCAGATGGGGAGAGGGGAACGGTGCGTGATAGAAAGCATTGACCAATTGCTGTCTCATCCCTTGGGGATGGTACTCGGTTTTTTCTCGGTAGCGATTATGGAGCTGCTTGTATTTCTGGCTTGCTTCGAACTGGTGACCAAGTATAAATGCTGGACGGAGATCAAGAAGGGCAATGTGGCCGTTGCGATGGCTACAGGAGGCAAGATCTTCGGGATCTGCAACGTATTGCGGTTCTGCATACAAGCGAAATCTTCGGTATATGAAGCCATGACGTGGTCATTCGTAGGGTTTATCCTTTTGCTCATTGCCTACTTTTTGTTCGAATTCCTGACACCCGTGTTCTCCATTGATAAGGAGATCGAATCGGATAACCGAGCTGTCGGATTGATATCCATGATTATTTCAGTCTCGCTGTCGTTTGTTATTGGCGCGAGCATTATCTAGGGGGACCGGTCATGAAGATATTGATACGGATTTTGTTTGCGGCATCGATCGTGTTTTTTGCCATCGGTGTCATCTATGTAATGAATACATGATTATATGAAAGAGAAAGGTTGATCAATATGGAAACAACAGTATGCCCTTGGTGTCAGACGGAGATTGTATGGGATGAGGAGCTCGGTCCTGAAGAAGAGTGTCCTTATTGCCACAATGAGTTAAAAGGATACCGTACACTCAACATTAACATCGATGATGAAGAGAACGATGAAGCTGAGGACGACATCTATGATGTAGACGATGTAACGAACGAGAAACAGACTACGGATCTTTCGGATCTGTGGGGGGATGAAGTCGAACTCAAATTGCCGGAGTTGCGAACGTTAACCAAATACGCGGATGAAGGTAATGATCTCATTCAGTATGAACAAGGTGTACAGAAGCAACTTGATCATCAGGAAGAAGTACCAGAGTGCCCGAATTGCCGGGAATTCATGATTCTCGCAGGTACACAAGCTACAACGCAGGATAACTTCACACCAGTTGCTAACGCAGCTTCAGGCGAAGGGTCACTATTGGCATCACCGTTTAAAGTATTGACCTATGTATGCTCGGGATGTTTCCAAGTTCAATACAGTCTGTCTGAGGAAGATCGTCTGCGTCTGATCAAGAACCTGAGTACGCAGGAATAAACATTTCGGCGATTCTAACCAATTTCATAGCAATCCTGAAGATTCATCATGTTTTCCTCTTGCTTGGGGCACGTTAACCCTAAGACCTACCTGTACATAGTTCACTTCAGGTGGATGAAGGAGGAGCAGATGAAGATTACTTTAGGCCGACAATCCATTCTGCTTTTGGGCGTGAATGGATTGTTTGCGTTAGCCGGAGCGCTGTCGGGAACCTTTTTGAATGTGTTTCTGTGGAAAAGCCGTCCGGATTATGCCATGTTGGGGTGGTTCACTCTCAGCCAGCAACTGGCCATTGGACTGACATTCTGGCTTGCTGGCAAATGGGTCAAGGAACACAATAAAATGAGTGCACTACGACTAGGTACTGCGCTGTCCGGTATATTTTATATGATAGTCCTCTGGGCTGGTTCCAAAGCTGTAGACTGGATATGGCCTCTGGGTATGCTACTAGGTTGTTCCTTGGGGTTATTCTGGATTGCATTTAATGTTGTGTATTTTGAAATAACGGATCGGGAAAACAGGGATTTATTCAATGGCTGGGTCGGGTTACTTGGTTCGATGACAGGAATTATAGGTCCATGGTTCTCCGGTCTGATTATTACTCGCATGACAGACAATACAGGATATCGGCTCATCTTCACGGTATCACTCGTTATTTATGTTATAGCAGTAGTTTGTAGTTTTTTTCTGAAAAAAAGAAAGGTGAGCGGTACATACCGCTGGTCGGAACCTTGGATACAGCTATCCAAGCGGGATAGTCCCTGGAGGACCTTAGGCCTGGGTTTATTCGCTCAGGGTGCACGTGAAGGTGTCTTTGCCTTCCTGATTGCACTGCTTGTATATTTGGCTACCGCACAGGAGTACAAATTGGGGCAGTTCTCACTCATCACTTCAGCTGTGGCACTAGTAAGTTATTGGGCAGCCGGGAAATGGTTTAAACCACAGTATAGATCAAAAGGCATGTTCATTGGAGCCCTCATTCTGCTTGTTGTGCTTCTTCCTCTTCTCTGGAAAGTGACCTATGGAACGCTGTTAATCATGGGTATTGGGAGTGCTGTTGCGATGCCGTTATATGTATTACCGATGATATCAGCGGGATTCGACATGATGGGCACAAGTGGCGAAAATGTGGAGAAAAGGGTTGAACTTGTCGTTTTGAGAGAGTTATGCCTGATGCTTGGCAGACTATGTGGGTTGGCCATATTTATTGTGACGGTCTTAAATGCTCCGTCTCTACGCATGTTAACCTGGCTTATTATTGTCCTCGGTGCTTCTCCGCTAATTGGATGGATCTTTATGCGCAAGTTATTGAACCGAACGGAAGGGCAAGAGCCCTCGGCTTAGCAGGCTACCCAATATATAAACAGGGTACAGCGACGGGAAAAGAGAACTTTCCGTGTGCTGTACCCTATTTGTAGTTGTATTGATTCGGTTGTTGGTTATACAGGAGATGGTTTACTTGTACGTGTGAGAGAGAACAGATCCATATCAGGGTTTTGTTTGCCAGTAATAGCATCCACAATTAAGGAAGCAGCAATCATGCTGTATACGGTTCCGTTACCTCCATATCCTTCTACAAAATATGAATGCGGATAATCGGGATGTGTACCGATCAGGGGGAGGCCATCATTCGTATTACCAAACACAGCACCCCAGGCATACTCGACTTCAAGATCATCTAAAGGGAAATAGGAACGGACCTCTTCTAGGAGTGTATCTCCCCGGTGTTTTGAACGTATTTCACGTTGATCCTCTCGAGGTGTTTCTTCATCCAAACCGCCTGCGATGATTCTTCCGTCCGGTGTTGTTCGCATATACAAATATGGGCGAGCTGTCTCCCAAATCATACTGTGTTCAAACCATTCACTAAGATCAGACAACGGTTTGGTAGCAATCGCGTAGGTCGTTTTCAGATAGGCTCCGCGATCCTTTTTGATGTCCTGTGTCTCGTAACCGGCAGCAAATATGACTTTCTTGGCACGGATTTTACCGTTGGCAGTGTGGCAGACTACACTATCTTCATCGTATTCACAGTGTATCATCTCCGTCTGACCATAGATTCGAGCGCCACGCTTATTGGCGGATTCAAACAAGGCATGAACAAAACGATAGGGGTTCACTTCCGCATCTCCCATGGTGTACAGTGCAGCGGGTTTGCTGAAGGGGAAATGCTGGCTTATTTTGTCGGCATCCCACAGTTCAGCTTCAAAACCATAACGCTTCAAGGTCTGATATTCTTCCTCCAATAGGGCCACATCATCTTCACTGCTCGCAAAACAAAGACTTGTTCGTGGGATAAACCAAGGGTCTGTATCCAGGCTGTCTGCAATTTGAGCAAGTTGTTTCATGGCTTCACGACAAAGCTCATAAAAACGTACGCCTTTTGCTTCACCAAAAGTGTGGATACATGAGGTTAGTGTCTTGTCATTGGTGTATTGTAAAAGACCTGTATTGGCAGAACTGCTGCCGTTGGCAATGTCTCGCTTATCAATCACAACAGTGTTAACACCCTGTTCCGTGAGTAGTTTAGATGTCAATGCGCCCCCCATGCCCCCACCAATGATGAGGCAGTCACAAGAGATGTCTTCTTGCAGAGCAGAATAATTAAATGTTGAATTGAAAGTGGAGGGCCAGAAAGGTGTGCCATAGACCAGATCCATTAGAAACATCTCCTTTATAATTTAAATTTGTATACTTTTGTGTGACCGGGTTAACAATAATTGCGCATAAACTTTATGCCGAGGAGGCCATCGAAACATGCAGAATCATACTATGCAAGCGCTGAGTCCCAAGGAATTGAACTACATTGCGGACTCTATCACCAATGAAGAACTGCTGATTAAGCAGTGTGCAGCCACAGCTTCCATCACACATAATCCACAAATTCAACAAGCTCTGAATCACTATGTTCGCTCACATGAACAACATCTGAACACGCTTGTCAATGCACTGCAGCAACATCAGTCTCTTGCACCGGCGCAAGTCAGTAATTGAAGACAACTCTAACTGTATAGGAGGAAAACGCATGTATTCTCAATCTTTATCATCTAATGGCGCTTTTATGCAGGAGCAGGATCTGCTGAAGTCGATTCTTGCAGATTTAAGACGAACCTCGCGCGAATATACGACTGCGACAACGGAAGCTTCCTGCCCCATGACACGTCGAATGTTCACAGACCTGACGAACGATACCCTAAGATTACAAGGGGAACTGTTCAATCTGATGCAGCAAAACAACATGTATTCTGTCTCGTCCAAGGCACTTCGTCAGGACGTGGACAAGCAAATTCAGTCCGCCCACCAGACCCAACAAAAGTGTCAGCAATTCATTCAGGAAAAGAATACGCAGAACAGTTCATATAGCCAAGCTCCTAATGTGCCGCAGCATCAACCGAATTACGGTAACCCTTATTACATGTAACCTTTGCAAAAGAGGTTTGAAGCACCTAACGTTACAGGACCATACCACCGCTTGCCTGAATTCAGGGCAGGCGGTCTTTTGTCTATGCATCAACGTCAAATTCATGTAATATAAGTATTAATTCATTTTCAGGAACCTGGATGACGCTGGAGGGAAAACCATGAAAGATTTGAACGATCTGCAATTAAAAGTTCTGGATCTGCTGAAGGAAGACGCGAGAAGGACTCCCGCACTGCTGTCGACGCTGCTGGGGGAGTCGGAAGACAAGATCAAGAACGCCGTGGCACAGCTAGAACAAGACCACGTCATCGTGAAATACGCAACCGTCGTGAACTGGAGCAAAATAGATGATGAAAAAGTAACGGCCCTGATTGAAGTGCAGATCACGCCGGAGCGTGGTCGTGGTTTTGAAGGGATTGCCGAACGTATTTATCTCTATCCGCAAGTAAAGTCCGTATATCTCATGTCCGGTGCATACGATCTGCTCGTTGAAGTGGAAGGTGGCAACCTGCGTGAAGTCGCTAATTTTGTGTCGGAGAAACTGTCTCCGATAGACTCTGTACTTTCAACCAAAACGAATTTTATTCTTAAAAAATATAAGCAGGACGGGATTATTTTTGAAGACCATCAGGAAGACAACCGTCTCATGATCTCGCCGTAAAGGAAGATGTGTCATGATAGTGAATGAACAGACAACCGGGAACAACAAGAAAATGACATCTTATCTGGCACCCCTCGTGCAGCAGATACCTCCATCCGGAATTCGTAAATTTTTTGATCTGGTTGGAGACAACAAGGATATTATCACATTGGGTGTGGGTGAACCTGATTTTGTTACCCCTTGGCATATGCGTGAAGCTTGTGTATACTCGCTGGAAAGAGGTATGACCAGTTACACATCCAACGCAGGTATGCCGAAGTTGAGAGAAGCCATTAGTGAATATCTGGATACTCAGTTTGATACGAAATACGATCCCAAGGATGAGATTATTGTTACGGTGGGTGGCAGTGAAGCGATTGACCTGGCTTTGCGAGCATTAATCGTACCTGGTGACGAGATTCTCATTCCTGAACCTTCGTACGTGGCGTATTCACCAATCGCTTCAATCGGTGGCGGTATACCAGTTGGTGTTGATACCTATGCGAAAGATCAGTTCAAGTTAACGGCCGAAGCGCTTGAGGCAGGAATCACGCCGAAGTCAAAAGTGGTTATTCTGTGTTATCCGAGTAATCCCACTGGAGCCATCATGACGTATGAAGAGTGGCTGCCTATTGCTGAAGTGATTAAAAAGCATGATCTGATTGTGATCGCGGATGAAATTTACGCTGAATTGACGTATACGCAAAAACATGTTAGCTTTGCAGCTATCCCTGACATGAAGGAGCGGACCATTCTCGTAAGCGGATTTTCGAAGGCTTTTGCAATGACAGGTTGGCGGATCGGTTACATGTGTGGTCATCCTGAGCTTATTGCAGCCATGCTCAAAATCCATCAGTATACGGTAATGTGTGCGCCGGCCATGGGTCAGGTTGCTGCACTTGAGGCGTTGACAAATGGTTTGGGTGAGAAAGATCGGATGGTAGAATCGTATAATCAGCGTAGACGTTTAATTGTGCAGGGCTTCAGAGATATTGGACTTGATTGTCATGAACCTCAGGGAGCATTCTATGCATTCCCGAGCATTCAAAAGACGGGTATGAGTTCAGACCTGTTTGCTGAGCGATTGTTAACGGAGAATAAAGTGGCTGCTGTTCCGGGCAATGTTTTTGGCCCTCAGGGTGAAGGCTTCTTGCGTTGTTCTTACGCTACTTCTGTAACCCAATTAAATGAAGCTTTGGAACGAATTGGAAACTTTGTTTACAAACTGCAAAAAGAGGGTTAATACTAAAGTAGAATCTTTTTACAAATGTGACATTTTTATCATTGGAAAAAAATAACTTTCTTTTACAAAATAATGTGATATAATTTCAATTTGAAATAAGTTTTCATAAATTTGGAAACCATTTTTCCAAGGAGGGGTTAGCTTTGTTTTGTGTTGAATATGATTTACCGACGAATCGTGGGCACTATCTGGCAGAAGGCGATCATGGCGACCGATGGTCGGTGAAACCCGATAACGCATCTTTGCATGACATTTCCTTGGAAGATGAAATTCATATGCTTCGTCGCAAGATGGAACAGATCTTCCTCGAAGAGAAATCATTCACATCCGATATTGTAATTGAAATCAGCAGTTTGCTGGATTTAAAGATTAATGAATATATGAAGGCTAACCCGATTAAAGCAAAATAACGTTTATGCTGGATTGAAACGTTTCATTAATCGATTTAGAAAGTAAAGAAAGGGAGACCTGAGAAGGTCTTCTTTTTTTTGTGTGTAAAGGCAGGGTGATCCCCCGATAAGCCAGGTTATTTTTTTGCGTGGAACAATTGTGATATATTGGACATAGGAGACTAAAGGGGGAACTGGAATGAAGAGATTTTGGGGGCTTACTGCAATCATTTCTATCGTTTTTCTGCTTGCTGGTTGTGGAGGTAAAGATGGTTTTTCGATTTTCATCATTGATAACCAAGGAAATCCATCTGTAATCTCAGAGCAGTTACAGGCCAATCTGCAACAGAAACTGGGCGAGGAACCCAAGGTAGAAGTGATCACCAGTGCGATGTATGATGTTCAGAAAATTATGGTAGAATATGCGGCTGGAGGACATGATATTTTCATATTGCCTGAATCCGACATGAAACAATACGGAAGTAATGGCTCCAATGTTCCGCTGGATGATACTTTTGATCCCAAGAAGTTTGAACGGGGTGTATTTGAGGGTGGAGTATTGGTAGAGAAGGGTGAAGGAGATGGAGGTTCAGATCTCAAGCAAGAATCACATCTTTACGGCATTCCACTCGAAGATATGAAAATGTTTAAAGATGTAGAATATGCTGCGAGCAATTTGTTCGCTACCATTCCAGTGTCATCTTCCAATGTCGAAGAATCCAAAAAAGTGCTGAAGGCGCTGACAGAGTAAAGAAAATTCAGAATGGCTATGGAAGGAGGGAAGCGGATTGCTGATTACGGTCACAGGCGGCATAGGTAGTGGTAAAACCCGGTTTGCCCTCAAGTACGCAGCCGGGATTAGCCGGGAGGGTGTGTATTTATCCACCGGTGATCATGATCCCGTTATTCCCGAATTGCCATCCGCTCATTATCGTGCCATTCATGCCGGGAACGGTCAGCATCTGACAGAGGTGATCACCCAGATTAATCGGGAATCCAATCTGTTTTTGGCGGATCAGCGAATTGTAATTGTAGACAGTCTGACCTCCTGGATGGCTGCCGGTTTCAGGGCAACAAAGGATCTGGATCATCAGCGTTCAGAGACACAGCTTTTGCTTGATGCATTATTGTCTTATCAGGGGAAGTTGCTTGTGATTACCAATGAAATGCATGGCACATTGCATCCTACCGAGGAAGAACGAATATTTACAGCGAGAATGGCTTCGGTTAATCGGATGCTGCAGATACATGCTGAAAAGATGTACTTGCTGGTATCTGGTCTGGCTATCGATCTTAAAAGTCAGGGCATGCGAAATGAAGATGAACGATAGTGAGATGACATAAACGGGTGATATAAAGAAGCCTCCTTAACCACGAATTGGTGGCGAGGAGGCTTTATTTATTAAGCTATTCTTTTTATTTCTGCTTTTTGCTACGTCTGATCCACCAGATGATACATCCGATGAGAATGATGGCCAGAATGACATACACTACAATGGAATAGACGTCCATAAAGTGCAAAATGCTCTCCCATGATGCGCCAAGCGCAGCACCAACGCAGACTAGAATGACATTCCAGATCAATGTACCAATGGTTGTGAAGAGAAGGAATAAACCAAATTTCATATTGGACATGCCTGCGGGAATGGAGATAAGACTACGAACGAGGGGAACCATTCGGCAGAATAATACGGTCCACATGCCATATTTGTCAAACCATGCATCGACACGGTGAATATCCTCTTTTTTGATGCGCAGAACATGTCCCCAGCGTTCCACAATTTTCTCAAGGCGTTCGACGTCAATGAGTAGACCAATACCATACAGGATCACAGCACCAAGGACAGAACCGATAGTTGCAGCGATAATAACTCCTGGAAGAGTGAGACTGGTATAGGTGGTCATGAATCCGCCAAACGGCAAGATGATTTCGGATGGAATCGGGGGAAATACGTTCTCAAGAGCAATAATGAGTGCAATGCCTATGTAGCCGTATTGTTCCATGAAATCGGTTATCCAGTTTTGCATAATCGTCTCCTTTACTTTTGGTTTCCTTTGATTTGTCGTATACTCGGCAGAGCACACCAATTCTTATATACGTGTAAAGCGATAGACGGGTTTCTGAAAAAATGGCATTCCCGTATTCATTATTATATTACCAATTGGAGGGATAACGATGGGCATATATACACGAACAGGTGACGAAGGACAGACTTCGGTCATCGGTGGACGCGTCATCAAGGATGATGACCGAGTTGAGGCTTATGGCACGATTGATGAGTTGAACTGTTTTGTAGGCCAGGCGATCAGCCTTATTGACTCGGCTCAAGGGGAATTTGAAGATCTGCGTGAACATCTGCTGGAAGTTCAGCAGGAACTGTTTGATTGCGGGTCGGATCTGGCCTTTGTGAAGATTAGTGAGACGAAATATAAGGTGAGAGATGAAATGGTCACACGTCTGGAACAATGGATCGACCAGTATGATGCAGAGAATCCAAAAGTGGAACGATTCATTATTCCAGGTGGCAGTCAGCTGTCCTCTGCTCTTCATGTGTGCCGTACTGTATGTCGTCGCGCAGAGCGTCGCACGGTAACACTTGGACAACATACAGATATTAATCCGTCTGTACGACGGTATCTAAACCGACTGTCTGATTACTTCTTCGTGGTTGCACGGACGGCCAACGCGAGACAACAGGTGGCCGATATTGAATATGTGCGGAGCAAAAAAGTCTTCCGCCGCAAAGAATGAGCCAGTATTATTCGCCGATTGTCTACACGGTGACCGAACAAGAAGATGGCTGGCTGCTGAAGACCGTGCTTCAGCGGCGGCTGCTGGTGTCGCGTAAGCTTTTGTCCAAAATTAAGCTGACGGAGCAAGGTGTCATGCTTAATGGAGAGCGCGTGTACATTAGCGTCAAGGTAGCTGCGGGTGATGTCGTTGAAGTTCGGATGGAGCAAGAGGAATCGGATGATATTTTGCCCGAGCCTATTCCATTTACCGTTCTGTATGAAGATGAGCACTTGCTTATTGTCAACAAGGATGCGGGCATCATCGTTCATCCAACACATGGACATTACACGGGGACTTTGGCAAATGGCGTTGTTCATTACTGGAAAACCAAGGGCGAGCGTTTCCGGTTCAGACCGATTCATCGACTTGATCAGGAAACGTCAGGTGTGCTCGCAATAGCCAAGAACCCTTATGTGCATCAGCATGTTTCTGAACAGATGATCGCTGGAACAGTAGACAAGAAATATATTGCACTTGTGCACGGCAGCCCTGTCCCGGAACAAGGGGCAGTAGATGGCCCGATCGATCGCGATCCTGAAGAGCCACACCGCCGAATCGTAACACCTGATGGTTACGCTGCAAGAACGTTGTACACAACCTTAACACGTTGGTCAGGGGGCAGCGCCAGTGCGATAAGCCTCAAGCTGGAAAGTGGCAGAACCCATCAGATCAGGGTACATATGACGTCCATCGGCTGCCCGTTGATAGGTGATCGAATGTACAAGACACTACCTGTGCATGAGATCGATGAGCAGACCATGGCTGTTCGAGAAGAACGGGATACCTGGATCGAACGCCAGGCATTACACGCTTGTGAATTGACGTTTGAACATCCAATTCTAAAGGAACGCATAACGTTTCAAGCTCCTTTTCCAGCAGATATGGCCGCGCTAGAGAAGCGTTTGAATGATGAGGTAGCTCCAAGGGAGATGCTCTAGGAGAAAGCGCCAAAGCACTTCCCTAAGAAATGACGGCTTTGCCGTAGTTTTGTGCAAAGCCCGTCCTGCTTGTCAGTCAACGCTAGTTGGCTAACTTGTGTGAGGGATGCTTTATGCACCCGAACAACATGCCGTAGGCTAATCTTTATGGTTTAATGTATTGATGCTTACCCATTTCATGTTAAATATTTCAAGAATTCAAATCTCAAAAGCTTTAAGGATACAAAAGCTGTAAGATTTTGATCGAAAAAATATAGCCGAATGTGAGTTTTTGATCTCATTCGCAAAAGTCAGTAAAATTACATGGCGATGGTATCGATTTGGAGCGACTTTTGGATTTGCGAAGCAAACCAAGGGAAGCGAGAAGTCGATACCGGAGCATTTGGAGGAACACATACCATGAGTAACTTAAAAATATATCAATATGCCAAATGCGGCACATGCCGCAAAGCTGTAAAATGGCTTGAAGCTCAAGGACATGAGCTGGAGTTAATCCCTATTTTTGACTCACCGCCTTCAGAATCTGAACTAACAGAACTCATCCAAAAGAGCGGGCTGGAAGTGAAAAAGTTCTTTAATACGAGTGGGGAAGTATACAAAGAACAACAATTGAAGGACAAGCTTCCAGGCATGTCCGCTGATGAACAGATTCGTTTACTGGCTTCCAATGGTCGACTGATCAAACGTCCGATCGTTACGGATGGAGAAAAGGTGACGGTTGGATTCAAGGAAGAAACGTACGAGCAGGAATGGAATAACGCATAAACGCGCTGAATATCAGCCTTGAATTGTTCAAAATTCAGGGCTTTTTTGGCTGAACGATGGTTGGCGGAACTATGCTATAATGATAGAATTAGTTTCGATATTTTATATGCTAGATTTAGATAGGAGAGAACAAATTCAAGTGAATCAACGTAATGAACCTACTTTGTTGCTGGTAGACGGTATGGCGGTGTTGTTCCGTGCTTTTTATGCGACATCTGCAAGCGGATATATCAGACGTACAAAGGCAGGATTGCCTACCAACGCAGTCTACGGATTTATCCGTTATTTCTGGGATGCGGTTCAGACTTTTGGGCCAAGTCATGTCGTATGTTGTTGGGATATGGGCGGTAAGACGTTCCGCGGTGAAGAATATGCAGCCTACAAAGGCAACCGGGCCGAAGCTCCGGATGACCTGATTCCCCAATTTGCTCTGATTCGTGAAGTCATGGATAGCCTGGGTATTCCGAATATAGGTGCACAAGGATTCGAAGCCGACGATTGCATCGGGACGCTTGCGAAGTATTATACCGAAGAGACCGATATGAATGTTATGGTACTGACGGGTGACCACGACATGTTGCAACTGATCAATGACCGCACAAGTATCATTATTATGAAAAAAGGCCATGGCAACTACATGGTGTACAACCCTGAAACGCTCATGGCTGAGAAACAACTGACACCTCGTCAAGTGATTGACATGAAGGGTCTGATGGGAGATGCCAGCGACAATTATCCCGGAGTACGGGGAATTGGTGAGAAAACAGCGTTGAAGCTTGTACAGGAATACGGCTCCATTGAAGGGATTCTGAGCAACATGGATAAACTGACCCCTTCGGTGCGTAACAAGATTGAGAATGATCTGGACATGCTTCATCTGTCCCGCAAACTGGCAGAGATTCATTGTGCTGTTCCGGTTGCCTGTGCGCTGGATATCTGTGAATTGCGTCTTGATCCGGATATGGTGATGGACAAGTTTGAACAACTTGAGATGAAGAGCCTTGGCTCTTGGATGGGAGTGGCAATAGGGTGAGCAACATGAAGAACGTACGAACAGGCAAAAAGTGGTGGACAGGGGCTATGGCCCTCGTCCTGGCCTTGCCCGTAATTCTTTCGGGAGCAGTTAGTGCACCACAGACAGTGGATGCCAAAGCAGCAATTAGCACCAAAGTACAGAAAGTAAAAGCAGCAGGACGTAATTTTACCGTACAGACCGTTTCGATTCCAAAGGGAACACCGGTTACCGTGGGACTCGCGAAGAAGCAAGTTGGCCAGACGGCAACATTGCCATCGATTGTGAAAGCCTATGGTGCGCAAGCAGCCATTAACGGAGCGTTTTTTGAAGCATATAACGGAGCACCAGATCCATACGGTATGTTAATAGCAAATGGTAAGGTCATACATATTGGAAGATACGGAACATCCATCGGATTTAAGGAAGACGGCTCGGCGATCATGGACTCACTTCAGGTGAGTTTGACAGGTAAAGTAACGGATACAAAAGGTAAATCACGCAGTTGGTATGCAACCTTTATTAATCGAACACCTTCAGCGAACGCGAGCATAACAATGCTGTATACCCCTGAACGAGGTGCCACAGTAGGGTTCAAAGGTGGCACTGCGGTTGTTATGGAGAAAGGTATCGTGACCAAAAAAGTGCCCAATACCAATGTAGCGATTCCTAAGAATGGCTCGGTATTGGTCTTCACAGGTAATCAGAAGTCTTCTTCGGACCGTTTCACCGTTGGTTCGACCGTAGAAATGAATTATAAGTATACGAACGCAGCAGGCAAAGAGATCCCTTGGCAAGATGTAGTGACTGCTGTTGGGGCAGGACCCCGTCTGGTAAAAGACGGTAAGGTAGCTGTCAATCCGACGAGCGAAGGTTTCAAGGATGCCAAGATTCTTAATGCTTCCGGAGCCAGAAGTGGTATTGCGATCATGGCGGACGGCTCTGTTATGCTGGCTACCGTTTCCGGAGCAACAATCAAGGAGTGGGCAGCGGTGATGCAGAAGCTTGGTGCCAAACAGGCCATGAATCTGGATGGCGGTGCTTCCTCGGGTATGTATGCCGGGGGCAAAATGCTGACTTCTCCAGGTCGGCTATTGAGTAATACACTCGTATTTGGCGGCTCTGTGCGTTAAAAGAAAGTGATTATGGGAGGTATGACGCAAATGACACTCACATCTGATCGAAAGCCAGGGGAGGGCAATACAGCTGTTCTGGCCATTAATGTAGGACTGCCGCAACTGCTCCCTGGGCAGAAGCGTGAAGTGCTGAGCGGCATTGTGAAACATCCTGTATCCGACGCGGTTTTCCTGTCATTCACTGGAATGACAGGGGACGCGCAGGCGGATCTGGTGCATCATGGCGGCCCTGACAAAGCCGTTTGTGTATACGATTACAGTCGTTATCCGGCGCTGGAACAACTGATGGATCGCAAGCTGGATTGGGGAGCTTGTGGAGAAAATCTGACGGTTGAAGGCTGTGCCGAAGAAGACGTACGGATTGGTGATGTGTACGAGTTGGGCGAAGCCACAGTGCAGGTCAGTCAGCCCAGACAACCTTGCTTCAAGCTGGGTGTGAGGTATGACTATAAGGAGCTGCCTGTTTATTTTCAGGAGAGTGGATATACCGGCTTTTACTTTCGTGTACTGCAAGAAGGTGAGGTAGGGCCTTTATCGATATTTCGACGGATCAGCACCGATCCAGCCTCAATGACGGTTCTTGAAGCCAATCGAATCATGCATCAGGGGAAAGAAAATGTCGAAGGTATTCAGGCGTTGCTGGCCATTCCTGCGCTGTCAGACAGCTGGAGGCAAACGTTAATGAAACGATTGTCCAAGCTGGAGAACAAGTAGCAGGGTAATTATCGTGTCATCAAGTAAAGCAATTTGAATTCCTTTTTAAACTAACTTGGGAGTGTGACTAACATGACGATCTTAGGCGCAATTGAAGCAGGCGGAACCAAATTTGTATGTGGTATTGGCACAGAAAACGGAGAAGTTCTGGAACGCGTAAGTTTTCCAACAACAACACCGGAAGAGACCATGGCTCAAGTGATTTCATTTTTTGAAGGCAAAGGCATTGAAGCTCTGGGTGTAGGTTCATTCGGTCCGATTGATCCGATTGAAGGAAGCCCAACATATGGCTATATCACAACAACACCTAAACCACACTGGGGACAATATAACGTGATTGGCAAGCTCAAGGAGCATTTTGATGTGCCGATGACATTTGATACGGATGTGAATGGTGCGGCACTTGGAGAAGCAACCTGGGGCGCTGCACAAGGTCTTGAGAGCTGTCTGTATATCACTGTGGGTACAGGTATTGGTGCAGGTGCTGTGGTTGGCGGTAAAATGGTCCATGGATTGTCACATCCAGAGATGGGACATATCATTGTACGCAGACATCCGGAGGATACATACGAGGGTTTCTGTCCGTATCATGGTGACTGCCTCGAAGGCCTTGCAGCAGGACCGGCCATTAACAAACGTTGGGAGCAACCGGCTTATGAACTGCCTGCAGATCATAAAGCTTGGGAGATCGAAGCACATTACCTGGCACACGCCCTGATGAACTATGTTCTGATTCTCTCTCCGCAGAAAATTGTCATGGGTGGCGGAGTAATGAAGCAGGAGCACCTGTTCCCGATGGTTCGTAGCAAACTGCAGGAGTTGCTGGCTGGATACGTTCAGCATCCGGCACTTCAATCCGACATTGACCAGTATGTTGTTTCACCAGGACTTGGTGACAATGCGGGTCTGTGTGGTTCACTGGCGCTTGCCAAGTTGGCATTGAATAAGTAGGTCATTAAGGGATTGACGAATTTTACCATTGTGGTATGATATGGGCAACAGCATAGTACGGTTAATGAGGAAGCACCTCTCTTGCATGGATTTTGCAGGAGGGGTGTTTTTTTGTGCTGCCTATAGGTAGTATCTCTAACTCGTATAAGCTGAATATTCAAAGGGAGGGAACGAAAATGGAAGTCATTTTCATGAACAGATTGTCCAGAATGTCAGATCAGAATGCAGAGTATGCACAGTTATGGATTGGGGAAGAGGAAGATAGTTGGCAGCTGGGATGGAGTCGCTACGAGGAAGGAGAGCGTGAGGACAGCATCTGGTATGAAGGGACTTCTTGGGAGGAGCTGCTTCATATTTACCGTCATCAGCTTGCCATACAGATGAGTGAGGGGTACCGACCGCAGTTGCAGGGGTTATTTCATGAGAATGATGATCTGAAGTCACGCAGTTATGGTGGACAGCGGCTCCATTGTTACAGTGAGTTATACGGCAATGAACAATTATATACGGATCTGTGCACATGGCGCAGGAAGAGAGCTGTGTCTGACCGGAAGGCACCGTATTTTATTGCAACGAATCGTCTGCTGCGTTTGATCAGTGCCTTTGTTCCGCAATCGCTGGATGAACTGATGCAACTTCCGGGCGTAGGAGAGAGCAAAGCAACTGAGTATGGTGCGGAATGGATGGAGATTACAACCGGACTGGAGCGTTCAACGACATTCCCGCTGGACTGGGTATACACGGCGCTGAAGGAAGAAGAGTATGAGAGTTGGTTATACAAGCAGAGAGAGCAGAAGTACAAGCAGGAACTTGATAAGTTCACCACGCGTAAGCAGGTGCTTGAAGGCATGAAGGAAGGGCATACGTTAGAGGAGATTGTTAATCGATCTGGATTATCCCGACGCGAGTTGGTTGAGCTGTTAGAGGCACTGGATCATGAAGGTTATGACACCGATTGTCTTCTTGATGTGGAGCTGGCAGTGATGCCAGAGAACGAACAAGAGGCCGTATGGAGTGCGTATGAGGAGCTGGGAGATACGTTCCTGAAGCCAGTATTACATAAGGTGTATGGAGGAGAGAAACCCGATGGAGGAAGTCTGGAGCAGGTCTATGAAAGACTGCGCATGATTCGAATCCGCTTCCGTCGGCACGCAGAGACAGAGAAGAATGTTGGTTAATAATCAGAAATGAAAAAAGACGAGGCGTTTCTCCCGGAGGAGCGCTTCGTCTTTGTTATTTCATACGAGTTCATACCCAGTCTTTCTTGCGGAAAATGAAGAACATGCTCAGGCCCAGTGTAACCATCAGGCCAATCACAACAAAATAGCTGTATTTCCAGTTAAGCTCTGGCATATTCGTAAAGTTCATGCCGTATATACCGGTAATGACCGTCAGCGGCATGAAGACCGTGGTAATGGCGGTAAATACACGCATGATCTCATTCGCCCGGTTC
Source organism: Paenibacillus sp. FSL H3-0457 (assembly GCF_037981725.1). Classification (NCBI taxonomy): domain Bacteria; kingdom Bacillati; phylum Bacillota; class Bacilli; order Caryophanales; family Paenibacillaceae; genus Paenibacillus; species Paenibacillus sp. FSL H3-0457. The sequence continues at coordinate 2,041,314 of NZ_CP150283.1, forward strand.
GCAATACTGGATTGGTAGGCTTCTCGTAAGTTGCCCATCAGGTCGCGATAAGTCTCAAAGGTTTCAGATATTTTTACAGCATTCTCATAGATGTCACTGAAATACTTTTGCAGTTGATCATCGATGAGACGCAGATCTTTTTTGTTCAGGGTGTTAATGACCTCTTTCTGAGGTCCAAGCACTTTTTTCAGCCACAGAATCTCACTGCGTAGCCCGATAATTTCATTCAGATGTGACTTTTTGGTGTGCATCAGAATGTCTTCCTCAAGCTTCTCGATCCGTGCTTCAATTCGGTCACCTACGGTGAAATAATTATCAACAATCAAGTCAACCAGCAAATATAGCAGACGATCCGGTGTACTGATTTCCTGTTCCCACAGGATGGGTTTCAGTGTGCGCAATTCGCTGATCTTGTGCTTTGTAACACTAATAATGAAATGTCTGCCAAGGAATAAGTTAACCGCACGTAGAAATATCTCTTCATCATCAAAACGGATGCTATTAATAACAATAAAATAATGGTTCTCATAAATTTCAATCTTCGGACGTTGTTCTTCGTCACTAAGACAGTCTTCCACAGCCAGATCATGCATCAAGAACAGCGGCTGAAGTAACGCCAAATCGTCTACGTCTGCATCAATCCAGTAAAATCCTTCCGCTGGTGGAGTCAGCGCCTGCTGAATGTCGTCCACCGGAATAAATACACCGTTGTTTACCAACCGGATTTTCATCGTTAATCTACTCCTTCTGCACCCGCCAACTTGGCGGATATTATCATTATGGGCGCAAAAAGAACAAATCAGCCGGTCGGCAGCGGAGCCTGGAGATCAGGGCTGCGTTCACTATATAATCAAACGGAAGTCACTTCCCGCTGCCGGCATGCTGATGTCAATTCTCTATGCAGTTTGTCGGAATTCGGCTGCCAGTCAGGCCTCGGGTCGCCATCCATTTAATATGTCACCTCTCACATAAGGGTTTATAACACCTTGTTTAGTATACCGCTGGTACAAGGTGCTTTCAAGCGCAAAAATGTGTCTATTTCGCGCCCTGAGGCAGTGTATGACAACGGATGATGAACGGTTCCGGTCTGGGAAGCAGACATTGAACTGCAACTTGACGTGAGGGCATTAATGTAATAAAGTAGACGGTGAACCATATTAAATTACAATCTAATACAGCGAAATCTTATCAAGAGTAGGTGGAGGGACTGGCCCGATGAAACCCGGCAACCGGCGGTATACCGCACGGTGCTAATTCTTGCAGCGACTAAGTGTCAAGTGGCACTGTTGTAACTGAGAGATGAGAGAGGCGCATATCTTTTTTACATATGACCTTTCTCGAAATCCGAGGAAGGTCTTTGTCATATGCCCCGACTTCTCAGCAGTGATTTTCGCTAAGGAACTTGAGGTTGTTTGTAACGTTGGATGAAAGAGCAATTCAATGTTTTTACAAGCTCAAGGCAGTCTATAACTGTATTGATGTGAAGACATCAAGCCAGGGGTGGCTGCATCTATTTATGCACAAGGAGGAGTTAGACTTACTATGCCAATCAAAATACCCGATACTCTACCTGCAAAAGAAGTACTTGAGGGAGAGAATATCTTCGTCATGGATGAAACTTCTGCATATCAGCAGGATATTCGTCCACTCCGTATCGCTATATTAAACCTGATGCCCACAAAGGAAACGACCGAAACACAATTGCTTCGTCTGGTGGGAAACACGCCTATTCAGGTGGATGTCGTTCTCGTACATCCCAAATCCCATACGTCGAAGAATACGTCTCAGGAGTATTTGGATCTGTTCTATAAAACCTTCGATGAGATTGAGCACCGTCGTTTCGATGGAATGATCATTACGGGTGCCCCGGTGGAACAGATGGATTTCGAAGACGTGAACTATTGGAATGAAATCCAGGAGATCTTCGAATGGACCAAAACCAATGTGACTTCAACCCTCCACATATGTTGGGCTTCTCAGGCAGGTTTATACCATCATTTTGATGTACCCAAGGTTGCACTTGATGAAAAGTGTTTTGGCGTTTTCCCACATACCATCAATAAACCACATGTTCCGTTGTTGCGTGGATTCGATGAAGTATTCAACGTTCCACATTCCCGCCATACGGAAGTGAGACGCGAAGATATTGAAAAGAATGAGAATTTAGAGATTTTGGCTGAATCCGAGGAAGCGGGGATCTTCCTGGTTGCTACCAGAGACGGCAAACAGATTTTTGCCACAGGACATGCCGAGTATGACCCGTTCTCATTAAAGTGGGAGTATGACCGGGATGCAGCTAAAGGTTTGGATATCGCATTGCCTAGACATTATTATCCGAATGACGACCCTTCCCGTGTGCCACCAGCTACTTGGCGCGCTCATGCCAACTTATTATTCTCTAACTGGCTCAATTACTATGTGTATCAAGAAACACCTTACGATATTGGCCCGCAAATCTAATCGAGATTACAGGAGGATGCAGCAATGGAAGACAACAACAAGTTGAAAATCGAAAGCCGCTTAGCACAAATTGGGTCCATTAATGAACCGGTAACAGGCGCCATTAACTTTCCGATCTATCAATCCACTGCGTTTCGCCACCCGAAGCTTGGACAAAGCACGGGGTTTGATTATATTCGTACGACTAATCCAACCCGTAAAGTGTTGGAAGAAGCTGCCGCAGCGCTGGAGTCCGGTGATGCAGGGTTTGCCTGTAGCTCGGGAATGGCCGCGCTGCAAACGATCTTCGCCATGTTTGGTCAAGGGGATCATCTGATTGTATCGCTGGATCTGTATGGTGGAACCTATCGTCTGCTGGAACGCATCTTGTCCCGTTTCGGCGTAACTGCAAGTTATGTGGACACAAATGACCTGGCAGCACTGGAGAAGGTTCGTCAACCGAATACAAAAGCTGTATTTATTGAGACACCAACCAACCCACTGATGATGATCACCGATGTGGAAGCCGTTGCTTCCTGGGCGAAAAGTTACAACCTGTTGACCATTGTTGACAACACGTTGTTGACTCCATTTTTCCAACGTCCGATTGAACTGGGTGCCGATATCATCATTCATAGCGCTACCAAATATCTGGGCGGACATAATGATGTGCTCGCCGGACTAATTATTACCAAAGGTGAGGCGTTATCTGCTGAGATGGCGTTCCTGCATAATTCCATTGGAGCGGTATTATCTCCAAGTGACTCCTACCAGTTGATGAAAGGTATGAAAACGCTGGCTCTTCGCATGGAGCGTCATGAGCACAATGCACTTACTATTGCCAAATACTTGCTTGAGCACCCAGCGGTGGTTGAAGTGTATCATCCAGGTCTATCCGATCATCCAGGGTATGAGATACAGAACAAACAATCCACGGGTAATACAGGTATCTTCTCTTTCAAAGTGAAGGATGCACGTTATGTTGAACCGTTGCTACGTCATATCCAACTCATTGCTTTTGCCGAAAGTCTCGGCGGAGTTGAATCACTCATGACTTATCCGGCAGTACAGACTCATGCGGATATTCCGCTTGAAATTCGTGAAGCCGTAGGTGTGGATGACCGTCTGCTCCGGTTCTCCGTAGGCATTGAGCATGCAGATGATCTGATTGCAGATCTCGGCAATGCTCTGACAGCTGCACAACAGGAAGTGGAAGGAGGAGTGCACTCATGAGTGAGTCCAACAACAAGCCCAATTCCGAGTTGAAATTTGATACCAAATTGCTCCATTTTGGCGATGAGATTGACAAAACGACTGGAGCCTCCAGTGTACCGATCTACCAAGCATCAACATTCCATCATTTTGATATCTTCAATCCGCCTCAACATGATTACAGTCGTTCGGGTAATCCGACACGTCAGGCTCTGGAAGATTACATCACATTGCTGGAGGGCGGCGCACGAGGCTTTGCCTATTCTTCGGGGATGGCTGCGATCTCAAGCGTGTTCATGATGTTCTCTGCAGGGGATCATATGATTGTAACGGAAGACGTATATGGAGGTACGTATCGTTTGCTTACTTCCATATTAAGCCGTATGCAGATCGAGACAACCTTTGTAGACATGACCAATATAGATGAAGTAAAAGCGGCACTCAAGCCAAACACCAAGGCAATTTATATGGAAACACCGTCCAACCCTACACTGCGAATTACGGATATCGCTGCCGTAACTGACTGGTCGAAGGAACATGACCTGATCACGATTCTGGATAACACCTTTATGACACCGTACTATCAGCGTCCAATTGAGCTTGGTGTGGACATCGTCGTACATAGTGCTACGAAGTTTCTCGGAGGTCACAGTGATGTACTGGCAGGGTTAGCGGTTGCTCGCACGGAATCACTTGGCGTACAACTGAAACAGTTGCAAAATGGACTTGGAACTGTACTCGGGGCACAAGAATCCTGGCTTCTGATGCGCGGGATGAAAACCTTGGGGGCTCGCATGGCTCATAGTGAACGGAGCACAGCCAAACTTGCGGCATGGCTTAATGAGCGCAGTGATATTACCGCTGTCTTTTATCCTGGACTGGAGGATCATCCGGGCCGTGAGGCACATGAGCGCCAGTCCACAGGATATGGAGCTGTCGTTTCATTTGACGTTGGTTCAGGTGATCGCGCAAAAGCAGTTCTTAACCGGGTGAAGCTACCTATTGTTGCTGTAAGCTTGGGAGCTGTGGAGAGTATTCTGTCCTACCCAGCGATGATGTCTCATGCGGCAATGCCGGCTGAGGTTCGCCGTGACCGTGGCATTACAGATGGGTTGCTGCGCTTCTCCGTAGGTCTGGAAGATATCGAAGATCTCATTGTAGATTTGGAACAAGCACTTCAGGAATCCTAACAAAAGTGGATGCCCGAATACGCCGATGCGTATCACTTAATCTCGAACTAATTCTTTTCCATATGTAAAAATTTTTACTTATTTTTAAAGCACCTGTACATAAGGTGCTTTTTTTCACATGTAACCTGTGTTACGATATGTGGAGTACAGAAATACGATGTTGCCACCAGAACTTGCTTCTCTTGAACAAGTTGGGACGGATCGTTATATAATTTCTCTTCATGAGGGAGGCTTTTTTACGATGAGTACGGTAGACCGTATCTTAGATAAAGCCCTTCGGGGCGAACGTTTGGACTTGGAAGACACGATTCAGCTATTTGAATCCAATGAAGTGGACAAAATCGGGGCAGCTGCTAATGTCATTATGAAACGCATGCACCCTGAACCATACAGAACATTTGTAATTGGGCGTAACGTCAACTACACAAACGTGTGTGATGTGTACTGCCGTTTTTGTGCTTTCTACCGCAGACCTGGTTCGGATGAAGGTTATGTGCTTCCGGACGAAGTTATTTTCCAGAAGATTCAGGAAACGGAAGATGTGAATGGTACCGAGATTTTGATGCAAGGTGGAACGAATCCAAACTTGCCTTTCAGCTATTATACAGACCTGTTGAAAGCCATCAAAGAGCGTTTCCCGAACATCACGATGCACTCTTTCTCCCCAGCGGAGATTATGAAAATGGTTGAAGTATCCGATGGCCTTACATTGGAAGAAGTTGTTCGTGCCATTCACGAAGCTGGACTGGATTCCTTGCCTGGCGGCGGCGCTGAAATTCTGGATGACCGCACACGTCGGAAGATCAGCCGTTTGAAAGGTTCATGGCGGGATTGGATGGACGTTATGCAAACTGCACACCGCATCGGAATGAACACAACGGCAACGATGGTTATCGGCCTTGGTGAATCGATGGAAGAGCGTGCATTACACTTGCTCCGTGTACGTGAAGCTCAGGACGAATGTATAGCGAACAAGTATGACTCCGAAGGTTTCCTGGCGTTCATTCCTTGGACCTTCCAGCCGGATAATACCAACCTTAAGCTGGAGCGTCAGACTCCGGAAGAATACTTGAAGACTGTAGCCATCAGCCGACTGGTGCTTGATAATATCAAGAACATTCAATCCTCTTGGGTAACGATGGGTCCTGAGATCGGTAAGAAGTCGCTTGAATTTGGCTGTAATGACTTCGGTAGCACGATGATTGAAGAGAACGTTGTATCTGCTGCTGGTGCAACATATAAAGTTAACATTGAATCCATTCTCCGTTTGATTCGGGAGTCCGGTTATATCCCGGCACAACGTAACACCCGATATGACATCGTTCGTATGTTCGACGAAGAGAATGCCGTACATGAAGATTTCGTAATGCAGAACTAATTCTAATTAATTCAATACTACTCTCCATAAACTTTGATCGTTAGATAAGTATTTATGAAGCCAAGCCCGCTGACTACTCCGTTTGGAGAGACGGCGGGCTTTTTGATTTCTTTCTGCGGTTCGAGGTCATCAAACAGTACATGTTACGCAATTGGCGATATTTTATATTGAAATTGAACTGTTACAATGAAAGGGAACTTGTTTAGTCAGACACGCTGGAAGGGGTAAACCGATGAAGAGAAGAATACTTGGCAAGACGGAAATGGACGTACCTGTATTGAGCTTTGGAGCATCCTCACTCGGTTCTGTATTTCGTGAAATTGATCGGGACGAAGGGATTCGCACTGTACATGCGGCCGTAGATGCGGGGATGAATTACATAGACGTTTCGCCTTACTATGGGCTGACAAAAGCGGAGGCAGTGTTGGGTGAAGCCATCCGCAGCTTGCCGCGCAGTTCATATATGTTATCAACCAAAGCCGGACGGTATGGGGAAAATGAGTTTGATTTTTCACGTCAGCGGATTCTGGATAGTGTGCAAGAGAGCCTGGATCGATTGCATACAGACTATATCGACATTCTGTTCTTGCATGATATAGAATTTGTGCCAGCAGAGATTATTGTCGAAGAAGCTTTTCCAACGTTGCTGCGTCTGAAAGAGCAGGGAGTTATACGACATGCGGGCATTTGTGGATTGCCCTTGCCGTTGTTCGAGAAGGTTCTGCCACAGATCGATGCGGATGCGATCATCTCGTATTGTCATTATTCATTGAATGATACCTCATTATTATCGTTATTGCCCCTGTTGGAAAAAAAAGAAATTGGCCTCGTCAATGCTTCGCCTCTTTCTATGGGCTTGTTGAGTACCCGAGGGGCTCCTGCCTGGCATCCGGCAGACGATCGGGTGAAAGAGCTCTGCCTGAAGGCTGCCCGCTTCTGTGCAGAACAAGGTAGTGACATTGCCAAGCTGGCCGTGCAATTCTCCACATCGAATGAACGAATTCCGACAACACTGGTGAGCAGTGCCAGCCAGCGCAATATCCTCAATAATGCAGCCTGGATAGAGGAAGCGATGGATCAGAGCCTGCTGGATGAAGTGCTGCGCATTCTGGCTCCATTGCATAACGAGACGTGGTCAAGCGGAAGACCTGAATATAATACGAAGCCAAGCAACACGACAGCAGAAGCATCCAAGGGGGAACAACGATGAGAGCCATTGTATGTGAAGAAATAGATCAATTGAAGCTCCAGGACCTGCCTCAACCAGAACGAGCAGAAGGAGAGGCGTTGGTTGCCATTCGGCGGATTGGGATCTGTGGAACGGATCTGCATGCGTACAAAGGCAATCAACCATTCTTTACTTATCCTCGTGTTCTGGGTCATGAACTGGCGGCTGTTATTGAAGAAATCGGTCCGAACGAGGCTGGGTTACAGCCTGGGGATCAGGTAAGTATTATTCCGTATCTGCACTGTGGTCACTGTATTGCATGTCGCAGTGGAAAAACCAATTGTTGTGCGTCCATGCAAGTCATGGGTGTGCACGTAGACGGAGGCATGAGAGAAAAAATCAACGTGCCTGTCTCACATCTGCTCTCAGCAGAAGGTTTGACGCTGGATGAGACGGCAATGGTAGAACCATTAAGCATTGGAGCCCATGCCGTCAGAAGAGCAGGAATTAAACCTGGTGAGCATGTGATTGTGATTGGAGCTGGCCCCATTGGATTGGGTGTGATGGCATTTGCCAAACAGGCGGGGGCGCGTGTTATTGCCGTTGATCGTAATCTGGACAGGCTGGAGCTTAGCCGGACTTGGGCTGGAGCGGATGACCTGGTACAGGCCAATGAACATACCGTACAACAAGTGGCTGAAATTACGGGAGGCGACTATGCTACAGTTGTCTTCGATGCAACAGGTAACGTGAATTCCATGAATGAGGCCATTCAATATGTGGCGCATAGTGGTCAACTCATTTTTGTAGGACTGGTGAAAGCGGATATTACCTTTCATGACCCCGAATTTCACAAGCGGGAGATGAGCATCCTGGGCAGTCGAAACGCAACCCGTGAAGATTTTGAACAAGTCCTGTCGACCTTGCGTCAAAAGAAATTAAGTATGGATGGGTATATCACACACCGCGTGGAGTTTGATGAGTTACCTACTGCAATAGATCAATGGTTATTGCCAGATTCACATGTAGTCAAAGCTATCGTTGAACTATAATAACAATTAATTATAATAACAGAAAAAAACGCTCTCTGACCTTGGTGGACAATACTGTCCATCCATAGGGGAAGAGAGCGTTTTTTTATTTTTCCGGATTCGTTACAATGCCCGCATGTGGATCAATGTGACGCACAATGGACTTCAACCAGATCATCTCCAGCACATGTACCTCATAATAAAGTGCACCCGGGATTTGCCTGATCCATCCTTCCGCCATCGCGAGTTGTGTTGAGTCAGAAGTGGCTTCCAGAATTCCAGGTTCACGGCGTAGCCGTTTGCGTACAGCTTTTTCAACTTGAGAGCTTTGTGTGGTCAATATGCATACTTTGCGTTTGGAAGAGAAGCCCCTGAACGCAATGTACACCATTTCATAAGCAATAAGGTAGGCGATTACGGAATACATCGCTTGGTCCCAGCCAAAGACAACACCAGCGGCTGTCAGTATCAACAAGTTAAGCAGCATGATTATTTTTTCGATAAGCATCCGTTTTCCGCTAAACACACGTTCAGGTGGGCGGGAAGACGGATCACCGATTTCCAGCGTATCCAGTGTCCCGCCATACCGCACGACGAGTCCAATTCCGAGTCCGAGGCATAATCCGCCAAACATGGCAGCAGCCAGCGGATGCTCTACAAGTGGCGGCATGGGATGAAGCACAATGGCACCGATCGAAAAGACAACCAGACCTAGAACAGTAACCAGTACAAATTTCTTCTGCACAATCTTGTAAGACAGAAATATAAACGGCACATTGAATAAAAATAGGAACAAACCAATCCTCATTTCGGTCCAGTGGGCGAAGAGTGAGGAAATGCCTGTAATGCCTCCAATAATAATCTTATTGGGGTGTAAGAACAATTCAAGTCCCACGGAGGCCAGAATTCCGCCCGCAATAACGAGAAACAGGTTTAACCAGCGGCGGGTAGACGATATCCTGGTCTTGGCGGTGTTTGGCACCGGATTAGCCGATATCAGAGGTGCTTTCATAGGTCATCCTCCTTAGTGCGGCTTTCGAGCCATTCTCCCTGGGTTAGTCACAGAAAGATCGGCGTAAGAGCCGCGAAGTACGTTAGTATGTCTGTTCTGTACAGACATAGGGATTATCCTTCTTTCTGCAGAACCTTTGGTTCTTCTTTCTTTTTCCGAGGATCTTTGAACTTGAATATTTTATCCAATAAACGGAATACATGTTTGGACTCTTTGGTTAATAAAGGACCCAGAATGGCCAGAATTAGGACGTACAGCGCGGCAAACGGTTGAATCATTGGCAACAGTCCCCCGGCTTTACCCATGTTGGCCAAGATGATGGAAAACTCACCCCGTGACACAATGGTTAATCCAATATTCGCCGATGCTTTGGGTGATAGTCCTGCACTGCGCCCGGCCAGCATACCCGCCAGGAAGTTACCGAACAATGTAATAACAACTGCAATCAGAGCTAACCATACGGCATCGCCACCCAAGGACAACGGATCAATGGACAATCCAAAGCTGAAGAAGAAGATTGCTCCGAAGAAGTCACGGAACGGTAGAATCAAGTGCTCAATCCGTTTTGCGTGTTCTGTTTCAGCAAGCACCAGACCAACCAGTAATGCACCAATCGCTTCGGCAACATGAATGGTTTCAGAGAAACCAGCTACCAGGAACAAGGCTCCAAATACAACGAGAGAGAATAGCTCATTCGATCGAATTTTAAGCAATTTGTTTAGTAGCGGTGTTGCTTTGCGTCCAAGGATAATTACGATAAGCATGAATCCGAGTGCAATAAGTGCGGACATGATGACGCCTCCGATGGAGGATGAATCACTAAGCACAAGTCCGGACAAGATCGAGATATATACAGCGAGGAATACATCTTCGAACATAATAATACCCAATATCATCTCTGTTTCCGGGTTGGCCGTTCGTTTCAAATCAACGAGTACCTTGGCCACAATGGCACTGGAAGAGATGGTAGTTATACCTGCGATAATAAGTGCTTCTGCAACTGGAAAACCGGACACAAAACCGAATATTAATCCCAGCGTAAAGTTAATGCCGATGTAGATCGAGCCGCCTACTGCAATGGAGCGACCCGATTTAATTAAACGACCTACCGAGAATTCAAGTCCAAGGTAGAAGAGAAGGAACAGGATACCGATCCGACCCATAAATTCAATAAAAGGCTGACTCTCAATAAAACGGAAGTCCAGATGCCAGATTTTCATGGCATGTGGCCCCACGGCCATCCCGATCAGAATATAAAATGGAACGACCGAAAATCTTAGTTTTGCCGATAAAAGGCCGGCTGCTGCAATGAGCACAAGGGCCAGACCTACTTCGAATATCAAATGATCCATCTATTTACCCCCTTCCAGTCAGGAGGAGGGATTTAAACAGTTTCTGCTGATTGCGTTCGCCAACGGCTACCACCGTGGATTCTGCACTGATAACTACCTCCGGACCTGGGCTGATATGTTTTTTGTGATTTTTCTCTACAACGGCGATAACCGTTGCCCCAGAGTTTTGACGTACGTCCAATTCACCGATGGATTTACCGATACTTCCGAAGGATGGTTCGATTTTGTACCACTCGATAATCAGGTCGTCAAACGTTACTTCAATATTTTCAAGCTGTTTTGGTTTGTAAGTTAATCCGCCAACAATAGCAGCAATCTGTCGTGCTTCGTAATCGTCAAGTGTGATCATCGAGATGCTTTGATCGGGATCATCATACTCGAAGTGGTACATTTCCCGGCGACCGTCATCGTGAATAATTATGACAATTTTATCACCGCTGCTTGTTTCAATCTGAAATTTTTTGCCGATTCCCGGCAAGTCTGTTTCGCGTACATCCATGGATTGTTGCCTCCTTATAATTAGGGGCTGGCCATAGAAGACAGGCTTATTTCCCGAAAATGATTAATCTGCTGCTCAAGGGAACATCAAAAGATGCGGGTAAACAGAGCCAGAAATTCCTGACACAGCCATATGATTTGAATTTGTCGGTGTGGGTACAACAAAAATAGGTACTGTCATAAACATGGGTTTATCTAACGTGTGCTAAAAGGGTTATAAGTTATGCACAAGCGCACCGTCTTTCATTACAGAGGTGTCTTCATGCAAAAGCAACCTGTAATACGTCGTAACGGCTAGTGAAGAGCGTTCACGTATTTTGGTGCTATAGGGGTGAGGGATACATACATGCTGGTAAACTTAATAGGTAGCAGAAATAATCTGCGTTTAAACAGACAATACCACGGTTTAAAGGACAGACCCGTTGTAGGGATTCGCAGCATCAATAACAATGCGAGGACAAGAAAGACAGGCTTATTATGCGTAACCGCAATCAGCTTGGACATAACTTGTGGATATTTGCGAATGACAGGTTTCTGCTGGGATTCGGGTATTTGCAACAGCACTTCCTTGTTGGAAGTTGCTTCTACAGACACCCCAACGGCAGATTCGGACTGCATCGGAATAGGGAAGCACAAGGCTTGGAAAACGCACAAAATGATAATGATAGTGTAGTGGAGTATTCTAGGTTGTTGTCTCATTTTGGCTTCCCTCCTTTCCCGTGAAATATACTGTTATTAAAATAATAACACATTTTTGTCTTAACTCCAAACCTCTTTATAATATACTGAGAAATCATGACACGCTTTCCATCAATCCGCTTCGTATATCCCCATCGGCCTTGCCATATACTTTGAACAGGAAGGAAAGGAGTGATTCTTGTGGAACTGTTTGCTGTATGGACCGATGTATCGGGGCAAGAGGAAGCGGATCAATTTTATCGTTGTGTCAAGGAAAAAACCAAAGGTTTACATATAAGTAAAAGAGGATTTCGGCTCACCTTCAAACATAATGATGGAAGAGCAACCTGGGTGTGCAGAGGGAATGAGAATCACGAAGACTTCCAGCAATGGCTTCCCCGGATCAGTGATCTGCTCTCCCTTGGACTCGCCGACTTCATTATGGAGACACAAGAACGGAGCATGGTGGAGGATATGATCGCCAAGGCGTGTTCTGTCATGGATGAGCATGAGGTGGAAAAGGTCAATCGAATCTGCATGCCACTTCTATTAAATGGTGATCTGGATCAGCCCGGACTTCGAGAGCGCCGTCGTACTACGTTAGCCAGTGGACTACGGCAGGATCTGGAGGATGTTCACTTTTTTCACCTTGAAGGCATTATCAACTTCCGCATACGGCCATATAAGCAGGAGCTTCAGGAATTAGTGGAGTATGCGCTCGATGAGTTCTGGATGGATCGGCAGTATGAAGAGTTTATGGGGTTGCTAAAATATTTTGTGTTTTTTCAAGAAGCCAAAGTACCTCTGGTTCATCTTGTACACAAGGGAATGCATGAATTTCAGGTCCTGGATGCTGGACTTAATCTGTTACCCGTGCAAAAGGATGAACAGGTCGTTGTGGAAATGCCGGGTCTGGAACTGGAGATGGATATTGAAGATATGATTGTAAGTACACTCATCTCGATCTCTCCTGAGAAGGTCATGCTCCATACACGCACCCCGGATCTGCCAATCATCTCGACCATATGCCAGATCTTTGAAGACAAAGTGCAAATATGTCATCATTGCCCGGAATGCGAAGTGCTGCGCTCAGGATTGTTGACAGGTCTTGACGCAAGTGATCTCGGCAATTATAATAACTGTTGATCCATGAATTTTTCATGTGAACCATTGAACCAAAAGCGTTGACAAAGACAATAACCACACGCAAGATCGGTGCAGAGAGAGGAACCTAGGCTGAAATTTCCTCCGGATATCACGTATGGTTTACCCCTTTGTAGCTGCAATTTTGAAAGTGGAGTTAGAATATCGCCTTTATTGGGGATTATCCGCGAGTAAGGATCTGCCGGGTCATGCCCGTTATCGTCATGCCAATGAGGGCTGTATTTCCGAATATGGATGAATCAGCTGAATTAGGGTGGAACCACGAGTATATATCACTCGTCCCTTTGCCGGGACGGGTGTTTTTTGCGTTCCTTTGCAAAATGACTGGAATAGCAATAGATAATCAGTCCATAAATATCTGGACACGAAGTTTACATTAACAGGAGGAATGAGACAAATGGCAGTGAACATTAAATTACCGGATGGTTCGGTACGTGAGTACGCGGATGGCAGCAGCATTGAGGACGTAGCCGCTTCAATTAGCAGCGGATTGCGCAAAAATGCCGTAGCCGGCAAGCTGGATGGTATCGTGGTGGACTTGTCCACAACACTTCATGAGGGTGCATTGGTGGAGATCGTAACTCTGGATTCACCAGAAGGACTTGAAGTGATGCGTCATAGTACAGCTCACTTGATGGCTCAAGCAGTGAAACGTTTATATGGTAACAAAGAGGTACGCCTCGGTATCGGCCCTGTCATTGAAGATGGTTTCTACTATGATATGGACCTCGAACATGCGCTCAATCCTGAAGATCTGCAAAAGATCGAGAAGGAAATGGAACGTATTGTGAACGAGAACTTGCCAATTGTACGTAAGGAAGTTAGCCGCGAGGACGCGATCAAAACGTTCGAAGAAGTGGGCGATCCTTACAAACTTGAGTTGATTCGTGATTTGCCAGCGGACAGCGTGATTACGATTTATGAGCAAGGTGAATTCTTCGACTTGTGTCGTGGCCCTCACGTACCATCAACTAGCAAAATCAAAGTGTTCAAACTGATGAATGTCGCGGGTGCTTACTGGCGTGGAGATAGCAAAAACAAAATGCTTCAACGTATCTATGGTACGGCTTTTGTGAAAAAAGCACAGCTGGACGAGCATTTGCACTTCCTCGAAGAAGCTAAAAAACGGGATCACCGTAAGTTGGGTAAAGAGCTGGAAATGTTCACATTCTCCCAACTGGTCGGTCAAGGCTTGCCAATCTGGTTGCCTAACGGTGCGAAGCTGCGCCGTACTCTGGAGCGTTATATTGTGGATCTGGAAGAAAGCCTGGGATACCAGCATGTATACACACCGGTTCTGGGTAACGTGGAATTGTACAAAACATCTGGACACTGGGAGCACTACCAGGAAGATATGTTCCCGAAAATGGTTATGGATAACGAGGAACTTGTTCTCCGTCCAATGAACTGTCCTCACCATATGATGGTGTACAAGTCCAGCATGCACAGCTACCGTGATCTGCCAATCCGGATTGCCGAGCTTGGTATGATGCACCGTTATGAAATGTCGGGCGCATTAACAGGTCTGCATCGTGTACGTGCAATGACACTGAACGACTCACACATTTTTGCACGCCCGGATCAGATCAAAGAAGAGTTCGCTCGTGTTATCGAGTTGATTCAAACAGTGTACAAGGATTTCGGTATCAACGAATACCGTTTCCGTCTGTCCTATCGTGATCCGCAGGATACCGAGAAATACTTCCAGAACGACGAGATGTGGGAAATGTCCCAACGCATGCTGCGTGAAGTTGTGGAAGAACTTGATCTTCCTTTCTATGAAGCTGAAGGTGAGGCGGCATTCTACGGTCCGAAGCTGGATGTGCAGATCAAAACAGCCCTGGGCAAAGAAGAGACATTGTCTACAGTTCAACTGGACTTCCTGTTGCCTGAGCGCTTTGAACTTGAATATGTGGGAGATGACGGACAGAAACATCGTCCGGTCGTTATTCACCGCGGGGTAATTAGTACAATGGAACGTTTCACAGCATTCTTGCTGGAGAACTTTGCAGGAGCTTTCCCCCTGTGGTTGTCTCCGGTTCAGGCGAAAGTGATTCCGGTATCCGGAAACTTCGACGATTATGCGCGTGAAGTGGAAGCGAAGCTGAAACGTGCGGGAATCTCTGCTGAAGCCGATCTGCGGAATGAGAAGCTTGGATATAAAATCCGTGAGGCGCAGCTTGAGAAAATGCCTTAT
The DNA here is from genome assembly GCF_037981725.1 of Paenibacillus sp. FSL H3-0457. Taxonomy (NCBI): domain Bacteria; kingdom Bacillati; phylum Bacillota; class Bacilli; order Caryophanales; family Paenibacillaceae; genus Paenibacillus; species Paenibacillus sp. FSL H3-0457. Next base: position 2,056,633 of record NZ_CP150283.1, read on the forward strand.
ATGTTTGTTGTTGGTGAGAATGAGCGTAATGCAGAAGCCGTATCCGTGCGTAAGCGTGGAGAAGGCGATCTGGGCATGAAACCGGTCGATGAAATAATCGCTCAATTGAAAGAAGAAATTGCAACACGTTTGGTATAAATGAACAAATGATTTATCAGATAACCAGTGCATAAGTTGCGCTGATCACTCTGCATAACGCCTGAATGACATGGGATTGACCTATGTTATTCAGGCGTTTTTTCGTAGTGTTTGCAGTAAAAAGTATAGATTAATTGCTTTTTGGAAAACCTTTGCAGTGAGGGGGAGGTTATACAATGAAAAAGCAATTCTCAATTCAAAAGGAACATATACGGGGTTTATTGGTTGGCTGTGTAATATTCGCCGGGATGATGATCAACCTGAATCAGGCGGATGCCTATACATTTGAAGAGGAAAGTACAGTACTGCATGTCGAGAGTCAGAGCAGCGGCATTGAAGGTCCAATTATTGAAACTTCGAGCAAGTCTGATCAAGAATTTCCGGAACAGGTTAGCCATCAATACAGCGATGAGGCTCAGTTGACGACCATGGTGTATATGGCTTTATTGTGGTCACCACAACCAATGGTCATTCCAAGACCTGAGCTTCCAGAGAAACAAGTGGCAGATCCGTCTATGCCTGTGCTTGCTCCGCGTTCAGAACAAATCCTGGGTACACAAAAGGTTACAGCAACGGGATATACGGCAGGTGTGGAGTCTACAGGAAAAGGACCAAAACATCCTCAATACGGAATTACGTATTCTGGTGTAAAAGTACGTCGTGATAAAGAAACAGTTTCCACGATTGCAGCTGATCCAAAATTATTCCCGATGGGTTCCATTCTGTACATACCGGGCTATGGTTACGGAATTGTTGCAGATACGGGTTCAGCGATCAAAGGCAATAAAATCGATCTGTATTTCCCGACAACCAAGCAAGTGTACAAAGAGTGGGGCAAAAAGGATGTGGAGGTACAGGTGATCAGGCAAGGCGCTGGGAAATGCACAGAAAAGATGCTCAGCGAGTTGGCCGATGCAATCGATGTGTACAAATCTGTACCGGATTCGTGGTTGGACAAGGCCATTTAATTTCACATGGTCACATGAATAACTGAAGTGCTCTCTCCACATAATACTGACTGGGGACGAACCCCGCGGTGCAGCAATGTATCGTAAATATGAAGAGAGAGGTGATTCGTTGTGGCTAAAAAATCACAAGGGTACCAAACGCCAAACGAGAAGTACAATGCAGAGTTTGGAGAAGAGAATGCAGCAGCAAAAGTGAAGCAATCCGCTCAAAACAAAGTACAAGATAATTTCCAAACACCTGATGAAAAATACAATGCCGAGTTCGGTGTAGAAAACATAGGCCAAACTGGCCAAGGTCAAGGCAAAGCATCAAAATACAAAAAATAATTGAAGATTCATTAATCTAATGATGATTCAGCACCCTGGAGCAGCAGCTCCGGGGTGTTTTACATATGCGAAGTTTTTTTACATTAATATCCTCTGATCTCAGTCTTGAGACCGAGATGAATTCCACCTGCCGCCGCTGTTCTCATTGTCTTGTCTGAGTTACACTGGATACATAATATAGACAAAGGAGACATGAGCGATGAAACGATCGACGCGTGACCGCTGGTGGGTTGGCATACCTCTTATTGCTATTGGTGCGATGATCTTGTTCAGACAATTGGGATATGACATTGATGTAGGATATATTTTCAGAACATATTGGCCGTTATTTCTAATCTGGTGGGGGGTCAAAGGAATCTCTGAGATTCGTCGCAACGGGGGTTACGCCTTTATTGGACCGGTAATTGTACTGGCGATTGGTGGTTACTTTCTTGCCCGTAACCTGGGATGGATTGATTACTCCATGGGGGAGTTCATTCGTTATCTGATCCCGGTTATGCTGATTGGCGGAGGATTGTTTGTACTGATCGGGCCACGACGTCGTGATCGGAAACATCATGACAAGATGCAGCCACCTCCAGCACCTGAGCAACCTTATAAACCGTTGGCTCCGGAGGATCTGGAGATGCCGTCGTCGTTTGACGAACAGTTCGAGAAAACATTTGGCAAACCAAAACAGGAACAGAAAAACGATGCACATGGCCCTCACTTCACAGGATCAACGGATTCATCATCACAAGGGCATCAATATAAGAAGAAACATCAATCGTATAACTCTAACGATACCGGATATGGAGAACATTATGATGATGACTACGGAAATGGTTATGGGGATTATGGCAGTGGCAATACCATTAATAAATCGGCGTTCATCGGTGATCTGTACATGGGGCAGGAAGTGTTCTCGTTGAAACCAATGAACATCTCGGCTTTTATCGGAGATACCGTAATTGATTTGACGAAGGCACAGATTCCTTATGGGGAGACGAAGATTGTCATTTCTTCATTTATTGGGGATGTGAAAGTATTTGTTCCGGAAGATATGGATCTGGGTGTGACGGTGACGACAAATTCCTTCATTGGAGATATGTCACTGTTGAACCAGAAACGCGGCGGATTCCTGAGTAGTGCCCAGGCTGAAACTGCCCATTACCATGAAGCAAGCAAAAAAGTACGGATTATTGTAAGTGTGTTTATCGGAGACGTCAAAGTGAATAAGGTGGGTTAATGCATGATTCGAACAATTCTCAAGGCCAATAAATGGGAACTGATGATGTATTTTGCGCTAACTGGTCTGATTACGCTGGGCGGATTCTATCTATTGTATGGAGAGGTGTTGATGGGGGCTGGTCGTCAGCGGGCATGGACCTATGTTGCTGTTGTTGTGCTGGCCACCGTTATCACCGGATATATCGCTGCATTACGGCTCCAACGCAAGATCGACCTGCTTGATCTCAACATGTTGAAAGTGTCCAAGGGTAATCTGGCAGTGCGCATGCCTGAAGCGGATGACGCTTCGTTTGGTCGTGTCTATCAGGAGTTCAATGTCATGATGGATTCGATTGAGAAAAAGATGAGACTGCTTCAGCGCCTCGGTGAGCAGGAAGTCATTGAGAAGGAGCAAGCCTCGGAGCGGGCTGTGCTTGAAGAGCGCAAACGAATGGCAAGGGACCTCCATGACACGGTTAGCCAGCAGCTGTTTGCCATGCATATGTCGGCTTCGTCTTTACCGCGACTGCTGGAGATGAATCCGGAACATGGTGGTAAAGTACTGGACCAGTTGATCCAGATGTCACATATTGCACAGCGTCAGATGCGAGGATTGATTGCCCAACTTCGACCGGTGGAGCTGGAAGGGCGTGACCTCACCGCAGCACTGGATAGTTGGTTTCCTGATTATTGCAGGCAGAATGGTCTTAAAGGTGTGAAAGAGCTGGAACTGGATGGCGGAATCTCGGATGCCATTGAGCACCAGCTGTTTCTTGTTATTCAGGAGGCGGTTGCCAATGTCGTGAAGCATGCAGAGGCTGGAGTGGTTAGTCTGTCCATACGGGAGAGTGAACATCAGATCAGCATGAGCATCAGCGATGATGGTCAGGGATTTTTACAGCAAGCGGAGCGTCCGGGTTCATACGGGTTATCTACCATGCGTGAACGGGCGGAGAAGCTTGGGGGGCAAGTTCAGATTATATCGAAACCGGGAGCGGGAACGACGGTACGGGTATTGATCCCGAAATTCCCGAACGTTCCTGAGTGAACCAGAGGGGGAGACGCAATGAGTGGTAAAGTAAACGTGATGATTGTGGATGACCATGATATGGTGCGCATGGGGTTGAAAACATATCTGATGCTGGAACCTACTTTTCATGTGATGGGAGAAGCGGGCCACGGGCAAGATGCGCTTGATCAGTTACGTAAGTTAAATGATAGTGAAATGCCGGACCTGATTCTGATGGATCTGATGATGCCTGTAATGAATGGCGCTGAAGCAACAAAAGCCATCATGACTGAATTTCCAGGAATGAAAATTGTGATGCTTACCAGTTTCCTGGAGGATGATCTAGTTGTGCAAGCGATTGAAGCGGGTGCGGTAAGTTATGTACTGAAGACAGTCTCTGCTGAAGAACTGATCTATGCTCTGCAAGGGGCCTATAGAGGCATGCCTGTTATGACAGGTGATGTGTCGCAGGCGTTAACCCGGGGAATCAGACAACGTACAGCGAGAGAGAGTGAATCAGGTCTGACTGAACGGGAGAAGGAAGTGCTGCTGCTTATTGCAGAGGGAAAGACCAACAAAGATATCGGAGAAGAATTACATATCAGTATCAAAACCGTCAAAACACATGTGAGTAACCTGCTGATGAAATGTGAGATGGACGATCGTACACAATTGGCCATCTATGCGCATCGTCAGGGTTGGGTGAAAACGAAAGGGTAAAATGCTGTCGTGACGGGGAAAAGAGTCTATTCTTACGTGCTTTTATCTCCTTTTTAATTGTTTTTAAGGTACGGTTAAGGTTTAAAGTACAAAATAAGGACAGTTAAAGAATATCTCTTGGGAATAAGAGATTGGGAGGTAGAGAGGCATGGACGAACGCAACTATAGATCGAACCGTCAAGACGAGGAAAACGAAACCAAACAAACGGAGAACCGCAATTCTTCCGGAACGGACGAATCCTCCTATTATTATTCTTATGGACCTTTTCAGTCCGTGAATCAGGAAGATACAGCAAATCACATGGGAAGCAATAATCAACGTGAAGAAGGAAATGTAGAGATTACAAAACCTGATCCGGTGAGACCCGTACCTACTTACTATAATAGTGAATCAACCGAACAAGCGAAAAGATCATCAGCAGGCGGCGGAAACGGCTCAGGTAACGGTGGAGATCAAGGGAATGGCGGCAAAGGCAACTGGAACTATAATAACCGCAAGCCACGTTCTTCCGTAAGATCACTTCTATTTTCCTTTATTGCCGGGATGCTGGTCATTACCGTTCTCATGTACACAGCTGACAGAACAAACATGTTCACACCGGAGACGGCACTTACGAACACGGACAATCAAAGTTCAGGACAGGAAGCGTCTACAAACACAGGCGGAGGCAACAATGTCACAGCGTCGTTACTGCCAACTGGCAAAGAAGATGTGTCTTCCGTAGTAACAAGCACAAGTCCGGCTGTCGTCAAAATCGAAACACTCGCAAAGCAGTCCTCACGTACAGGATTGGGTCAGGGTGGATCAAATACAAGTGATCCGCTGTACCAATACTTCTTTGGTAATGGCGGCGGAACGGAAGGCAATCAAGGCCAAAGCCAGCAACCACAAAGCGGTAATCAGCTTGTGCCGATGGGCATTGGTTCCGGGTTCATTTTTGACAAAGAAGGATATATCCTGACGAATCAACACGTTGTTCAGGGTGCAGATGTAATCCAGGTAACGCTGGAGAACAACAGCAAACCTTATGAAGCTAAATTGCTGGGAAGCAGCTTTGATCTGGATTTGGCTGTATTGAAAATTGAGAAAAACAGTGGTGACGATGCGTTCCCTGTAGCTCCACTGGGTGATTCCAACAGTACTCAAGTCGGTGAATGGCTTGTAGCTATTGGTAACCCTGAAGGATTCGAACACACCGTTACAGCAGGTGTACTGAGTGCCAAAGAACGTACGATCAGCATTCCAGATGAAGAAACAGGAAAAACACGTGAGTACAGCCATTTGCTGCAAACCGATGCTTCGATTAATCCGGGTAACTCCGGTGGTCCGTTGCTTAACCTGAATGGGGAAGTTATCGGAATGAACGTTGCAGTAAGCGCAGATGCACAGGGAATTGGTTTTGCAATCCCGTCGAGCGTCATCTCTGAAGCCGTTAAATATCTTAAAGAGAACAAAGAAGTTCCCAAAGAGCCAGTACCCTTTATCGGTGCGTCTCTGATGGCTCTCACGCCTGAAGTTGCTAAACAAATGGGAACAGACGTTACCGAAGGTTCAGTTGTAGCCAGCACGATCTTCCAATCACCGGCTTACCAAGCAGATCTTCGTGCATATGACATCATCACAGGTGCCAATGGTACGCCGTACGCGACAAGTCAAGATCTGATTGATTTTATCAAGAAACAGGAAATCGGTAGTGAAGTTACACTGAACGTGGTGCGTGATGGTAAAAAGATGGATTTGAAAATCAAAATCGGCAACAAAAATGATTTTGATACTTCACAAACAACAGATACACAACAGCAGCAACCATAAATATCGGGTAAGGATTAACACAACGGAAGGGTTTGAAGGCCCTTCCGTTTTTTTGCCCTGATGAAGCAGGGTTACAATGGACCAGGACGGATTGGAGACGCCTACTTGAAGATGCAGATTGTGCTTCTGCCTGTTACAATGGGATAAAACGTTAGGATAAAGGAGAAAGACCACCATGCGCTCAACTATTTTGATTGTGGATGATGACGAAAAAATTGTATCCATGCTCCGCCGGGGGCTGGCTTTTGAAGGATATGAGGTACAGACGGCTTCAAATGGAGCCGAAGGCCTCAGCAAACTGATGGACAAGGAGCCGGACATCGTTGTGCTGGATGTGATGATGCCGCAGATTGACGGATTTGAGGTGTGTCGCAGATTGAGAGAAGCAGGCAGCAAAGTGCCTGTGCTGATGCTGACGGCCAAGGATGAAGTACAGAGCCGGGTGACCGGACTGGACACAGGAGCCGATGACTACCTTGTAAAACCTTTTGCGCTGGAAGAATTATTGGCACGTGTCCGGGCATTGCTGCGCCGCAAGTCAGATAGTGCGGGTACACCAGACAATCGTCTGATGTATGAAGATATCATTCTGGACAATGACTCACGCGAAGTAGTGCGAGATGGGCAACGCCTGGAACTGACTGCCAAGGAATTCGAACTGTTGAATCTGTTCATGCAAAATCCGAGACGGGTACTGTCACGCGATCTGATTATGGATAAAATCTGGGGTTATGATTACAGCGGTGAGTCTAACGTGCTTGAAGTATACATTGCCATGCTCAGACAGAAGACCGAAGAATACGGTGGCAAACGTCTAATCCAGACCATCCGGGGAGCCGGTTATATTCTGAGAGGTGACTCCTGACATGTCCATTCGGTTAAGACTAACCGCATGGTATTCTGGTATTCTGGCCGCCGTGCTTATTTTTTGGGGCGTTGTCATCTATGCCTTTGTTTATTTTAATTCCTATCAGGAAGTCGAACAGCAATTAAAGGTGAAAAGTGCCCGGATTACGGATCAAATTGGTGTAAATCCTCTTTCGCAGTCGTTGGATCTGGACCCATTTACAGAGAGCCAGCTTCAGGAGGCACAAATTTACATTCAACTCTGGGATTATCAGAGTCGCACAGGCATAATTTCCGGCAATATGAAAAAACTGGAGATTCAGTTTCCGGTATTAAAAGCCAATGAAATTCTTGAAAAGCGAGGCATATCCAAGATCTATGTGGATGGTACACCGTTTCTGGTGAATCAGCTTCCTCTTTCTCTTCAGGGAACCAATGAAGTACGTGGAATTCTTCAGGTTGGTGCGAATGTAAGTTCACAAGAGCGCTTGCTGGAAGCGTTGCTTAATATTTTGGTTTTTGGCTGGCTGGTAGCGATGGCCCTCGCTATTACCTCAGGTCTCGTCTTGGCTCGCAAGTCGATGCGTCCGCTCGTGACTGTCATTGATGCCGCCAATCAGATTCAATCTGGAGATGACTTAAGTGTACGTATTCAATACGCTGGGCCTAAGGACGAGATCGGGCGTCTGATTGAAACGGTGAATAATATGCTTGAACGTACAGAATTGTCATTCCGTGGTTTGGAGGAGACGAATGCTGCCCAGCGCCGCTTTGTATCCGATGCATCGCATGAACTGCGTACGCCGCTGACCACCATTCGCGGGAACGTAGACTTCTTGAAGAAGCTGTGGGATCAGGAAGGAAGCGACCGACCGAATCTGGATGAGGAGACTGTCAAACAAATGTCGCTGGAAGCCATTGAAGACATGGCGGACGAGGGAAAACGTATGAGCAGGCTGATCAGCGACATGTTATCGCTGGCGAGAGCGGATACGGGTCAGAAAATTGAACTGAATCCGATCCCGCTGCAGATACTCGTACAGGAAGTAGCACGCAGAGCACAATTTCTGGATCGTCAGGCAGACTGGCTTCCAGGAGATTTTTCCATCCTGAACGGCATTTATGTGAATGGTAGCAAGGACTATCTGCAACAGATGCTGTTTATTTTCATCGAAAATGCGTTTAAATACACACCTGAAGGCTCTGTGACGCTGGATGCCGTATTATACAAGGGCCAGGTGGGACTACGCATTAGCGACACCGGTATTGGGATGGATCGGGACGAAGTGCCGTTCATCTTTGATCGTTTCTATCGGGCAGATGAATCCCGCGGGGCTACACCGGGCATAGGTCTGGGACTTTCGATTGCGAAGTGGATTATTGAGGAACACCATGGATCGGTTGAGGTTGTGACCAGACGTGGAGAAGGAACCACCTTTATTATCTGGTTGCCGGTTGTCTTTGCTCCGCCTATCGAATAAAGGTATAATAGACAGGACTGCAATTACATCGGCAACGTTGCCGAGAAAGAAAGCGGGTGGCAACCAAGTGGAAGTACTACGAATTTCGCCGCGGGGATATTGTTACGGCGTTGTGGATGCGATGGTGCTCGCGCGTCAAGCGGCACGCAATCTGGATTTACCACGACCTATTTATATATTGGGTATGATTGTGCATAACCAACATGTGACGGATTCCTTTGAAGATGAAGGTATTATTACATTGGATGGTCCGAACCGGATGGATATTTTGAGCCAAGTGGAGAGTGGCACGATTATTTTCACAGCTCACGGTGTATCTCCTGAAGTGCGCAAGTTGGCACGGGACAAAGGATTGACAACAGTGGATGCAACATGCCCTGATGTCACCAAGACCCATGATCTCATTCGGGAGAAGACGGCAGAAGGTTATCAGATCATCTATATCGGCAAAAAGAATCACCCTGAACCAGAAGGTGCCGTTGGTGTTGCACCAGATCTCGTTCATCTGATCGAGAAGGAAGAAGAGATCGAAGAGCTGAACGTATCTCCAGGCAAAATCCTTATTACAAATCAGACAACGATGAGCCAGTGGGATATCAAACACATTATGAGCCGTCTGCTGGAGAAGTTTCCGGGCGCAGAGATTCATAATGAGATTTGCCTTGCAACTCAGGTTCGTCAGGAAGCTGTTGCGGAACAGGCAGGTCAGTCGGACCTGGTTATCGTGGTGGGTGATCCTCGAAGCAATAACTCTAACCGTCTGGCACAAGTGTCGGAGGAGATTGCGGGTGTTACGGCCTACCGTGTATCTGATGTTTCCGAGATTCAGCAAGAATGGCTGAAAGGTGTAAATAAGGTGGCGGTTACTTCGGGTGCATCAACACCAACACCGATCACGAAAGAAGTCATCCTTTACCTGGAACAGTATGAACATGACAAGCCGGAGACGTGGGAGATCAAACGTACCGTGAACATGAGCAAACTGTTGCCTCCAGTTAGAGAAAAAACACGTACACCTTAGGAAATGTAAAAGTAAGTCTAAGTGTATGTGAATTAAAAACGAGATGTGAATGAGAAGAATCCTGTTATGCAGATCCGAATGTCGGAGCCTGTGGAGCAGGATTCTTTTTTTGTATATGGATAAGGAATGTGTACCTTGACGCAATCAGATAACTATGGTATATTCACTTTAACGGATAAAAGCTTAAAAGCGAACAAGCGTTTAAGCGCGACAGAGTTTTTATATTTAATCAGACGCACGTTAAGGAAATTATTGTGCTCTCATACAAGGAAGGATGGGAATTAATATGATCGTTATTGCAGGCAAAGCTACACCGGAGGAACAGATTCAGGATATCGTTGCAGTTATTGAAAAAGAAGGGCTTCAGGTGCATATCTCTCGCGGAGAGGATCGTACTATCATTGGTTTGATTGGTAAAGTTGAACCTAAAATGCAAGAGCATCTTCGCCAAATGAAAGGTGTCGAGAATGTCGTTAAAATCTCGAAGTCTTACAAATTGGCAAGTCGCGACTTCCATCCGGAAGATACGGTGATCTCCATCAAAGGTGTAGATATCGGCGGAAAAGAACTTGTTGTCATGGGCGGACCATGTGCGGTTGAATCCGCTGCACAGATTGATGAGATTGCAGGGCTTGTGAAAGCTGCTGGTGGGCAAGTGTTACGTGGTGGTGCATTTAAGCCTCGTACGGGTCCTTACAGCTTCCAGGGAACGGGTGTAGAAGGATTGATCATGATGGCGGAAGCAGGCAAGAAACATGATCTTCTGACCATTACAGAAGTCATGACACCTGAGTATGTGGATATTTGCGCCGAGTACGCAGATATTCTGCAAGTAGGTACACGTAACATGCAGAACTTTGACCTGCTCCGCAAATTGGGTGAGTGTGGCAAGCCGGTATTGTTGAAACGTGGTTTCAGTGCGACATACGATGAATTGTTGAATGCGGCTGAATACATTCTTGCGGGTGGTAACCCAAATGTTATGCTGTGTGAACGTGGTATTCGTACGTTTGAATCCTACACACGGAATACGTTGGATCTGTCAGCGATCCCTGTTCTGCAGTCTCTGAGCCATTTGCCGGTTATTTCCGATCCGAGCCATGGTACTGGACGACGTGAACTGGTGGAACCGATGACAAAAGCTTCTGTTGCTGCAGGTGCCAATGGCCTGATCATTGAAATGCATACCGATCCGGATAACTCCATGACAGGAGATGGTGTGCAGTCTTTGTTCCCTGACCAATTCGCTAATCTATTGCAGGATCTGGAGAAATTGGCACCAATCGTGGGTAAATCATTCAGCACAGCCAAACAACCGGCAGAATTTTTCCCGGCACGTGTAGGCGTTTAATAAGAATTTCATAGTCAAGGTCTGGATCATCATCCGGGCATCTCCTCTGATCTCGTTCATTGCAACGGAATCAGATAGATGCTCGGTTTTTTGCATATTTTGCAGTTTTGAACGTATTTATTAATCAATAGTGATAAGAAACATTTATGATGTGAAGTTTTTCCCATGATTTAGGTTAAAATAGAGGGCGCTTTACCGCATTAAACCAGTTAAATGTATATAAAACTAGTTGTTATATGAATTTATGTTATTTATAAAGTGTGAGTATATCTAACATACCTTCAAAAAATACCTTACATAAGTATTGACGATGTCATGTTTTAAAATTTATAATGACGACAGAAAAAAATTCGAATTTAGACATTTTCTTAGTGGGGTTGTTTAATGTTCGGAATATTTGGGAGGACGAATACATGTCGGTTGAAAACGTATTGAAATCAATTCAAGAGAACAACATCGAGTGGGTAGATTTTCGTTTTGTAGATTTAGCTGGTCGTGCACATCACATCTCGTTGCCAGCTTCGGCTGTTGATGCAGACACGTTCGTAAATGGAGTAGCTTTTGACGGTTCTTCTATCCAAGGTTTCCGCGGAATTGAAGAGTCCGATATGGTTATGATGCCAGACCCTGAAGCGACTTATGTCGATCCGTTCACTGCACACCCTACATTGAATGTTATGTGTGATATCTTCACTCCGGATGGCGAGCGTTATGAGCGTGACCCACGCAGCATCGCTGTTAAAGCAGAAGCTTTCCTGCAAGAAAGCGGCGTAGGTACAACAGCATTCTTCGCACCTGAATCCGAGTTCTTCATCTTCGACGATGTTCGTTATGAGAGCGGCACGAACAGCTCTTCCTACTTCGTAGATTCAGAAGAAGCTTCTTGGAATACCAACCGTCAGGAAGAAGGCGGAAACCTGGGCTTCAAAGTTCGTACTAAAGGCGGATATGTTCCAGTAGCACCAGTGGATACACAACAAGATATTCGTAGCGAAATGTGTCGCCTTTTGGAAGAAGCTGGCCTGTCAATCGAGCGTCATCACCATGAAGTCGCGACAGCGGGTCAAGCCGAAATCAACTTCCGTTTTGATACACTGAAGAAAACAGCAGATAACCTGCTTGCATACAAATACATCGTGCACAACACTGCACGTCAATATGGCAAAGTAGCAACATTCATGCCAAAACCATTGTTCGGTGATAATGGTAGCGGAATGCACGTTCACCAATCCATCTTTGATGGCGATTCCCCATTGTTCTATGACAAAGCGGGATATGCTAACCTGAGTGAAATGGCTCTGCACTACATCGGAGGTATCCTGTACCATGCTCCGGCACTGATCGCTTTGACGAACCCTAGTACGAACTCGTTCAAACGTCTCGTACCTGGTTACGAAGCACCAGTAAACCTGGTTTACTCTAAAGGTAACCGTTCCGCAGCAGTTCGGATTCCGGTTGCAGCTGTGACACCGAAGGGTTGTCGTATCGAGTTCCGTACACCAGACTCCACAGCTAACCCATACTTGGCATTCTCCGCAATGTTGATGGCGGGTCTGGATGGAATCAAACGCAAAATTAACCCAACTGAGCTTGGATATGGTCCTCTCGATAAAAACATCTATGACCTGTCTGATGCAGATAAAGAAAACATCCGCAGTGTGCCAGCTTCCCTGGAAGAAGCACTTGATGCTCTGGCAGCTGACAACGAGTTCTTGACTGAAGGCGGCGTATTCACAAAAGACTTCCTTGATAACTACATCAACCTCAAACGTGATGAAGCGAAAGCAGTAGCGATCCGCATTCATCCGCACGAGTACAGCCTCTACTTCGACTGCTAATCGGTCGGGGTCGGAACAGTTCTTGTTCCAACTTAAAGCCTCCGGGACACGCTCTCGGAGGCTTTTCCTTGAATTAAACAATGTAGTGCTTTAACTTTGCAGGGTGATAAAGGAATTTGATGACCTGAATTCAACACTTCAGTGCATATTGCCCTTGAAGCAGATAGAGAATACTGATATCATAGCGATAATATTTACTTTGAGTGCATTTTGCACAAATCCATAGAGCGACTTTCAATAAGTAAGATATAGATCAAAATGATTCAATTTGTCTATACGTTGGTTGGATCAGGATGCTTCTTCCTGTCCAACTCTTATACCCGTGAGCGATTCTAATCGAATTGTGCAAAATGCTGTTTGTATGTCAGAGTTACGGATGGAAAGGGCGGGGGATTTTGTGACAAAAAGAGCGTATAACTTTAATGCAGGACCTGCGGCGTTACCACTTGAGGTACTGGAGCGTGCACAGGCGGAATTTGTAGATTTTCGTAATACAGGCATGTCGATTATGGAGATGTCTCACCGTGGAGCGGTGTATGAGTCTGTACATAATGAAGCTCAGGAGCGGTTGTTGTCGCTTCTAGGCAGTCCAAAAGGATACAAGGTCCTCTTTCTGCAGGGCGGTGCAAGCACTCAGTTCGCGATGTTGCCAATGAACCTGCTCGGTGCAGGGCAGACTGCAAGTTACGTGATGACTGGCAGCTGGGCGAAGAAGGCTCTGTCTGAGGCGAAGTTGATCGGCGAGACACATGTTGTTGCATCTTCGGAAGCAGAGAAATTTATGAAATTGCCGGATGTTTCGAATCTGAGTTTGCCAGAACGTACGGCTTATGTGCATCTGACTTCCAACGAAACGATCGAAGGTACGCAATTCAAGTCGTTCCCGGATACCGGTTCAGTACCTCTGATTGCGGACATGTCGAGTGATATTTTCTGTAAACCATTTGATCTTAATCAGTTCGGCATGATCTACGCGGGTGCACAGAAGAACCTGGGTCCATCCGGAATTACGGTTGTAATTGCTCGTGAGGAACTGGTGAGCGAATCGCCTAAAACGATTCCAACCATGCTTCGTTACAGCACACATGTAGATAACAATTCCCTGTACAATACGCCACCATCCTTCTCAGTATATATGGTGAATGAAGTATTGAAATGGATTGAAGAACAGGGCGGACTGGCTGGTATTGAGCAAAAAAATACGAAAAAAGCGGAATTGCTCTATAACACAATTGATGGTTCCGGTGATTTCTACCGTGGTTGTGTGGAACAAGAAGATCGTTCCCTCATGAATGTAACCTTCCGTCTTGCTTCTGAAGAATTGGAGAAAAAGTTCATCAAGGCTTCGGAGGAAGAAGGATTTGTAGGTTTGAAAGGACATCGCAGTGTGGGTGGTCTCCGTGCCTCCATTTATAATGCTGCTCCTTATGAAAGTGTTAAGGCACTGACAGACTTCATGAGCCACTTCCAGAAGACAAATGGATAATTAAGTATAGGTACGGTGTAATGGACCTTTGTGTCTTATCCTGTGCCTTACCAGAGCCTTCCACATTGACGTGTGGAGGGCTTTTCTTTAAGATTAGAGGGTTGTCGTCAACATGAAATGAAAAGGAGATTGAACACATATGGCTTTACACATCGTTCTGGTTGAACCAGAAATTCCGGCGAACACAGGCAATATTTCGCGTACTTGTGCGGCAACCGGTACCCATCTGCATCTCGTACGTCCACTTGGATTTCGAACAGATGATGCTACATTGAAACGTGCAGGGCTGGATTACTGGCATGCTGTCCATATTGAATACCACGACTCATTTGCTGAGGTTCAGGAAAAATATCCGGAAGGTCGTTTCTTCTATGCAACTACGAAGGCCAAGAACCGATATAGTGATTTTAATTTTCAGGATGGGGACTTCCTCGTTTTTGGTAAAGAGACTAAAGGCCTGCCGCCTGAATTAATTGCTGCGAATCCCGATACATGCATGAAAATGCCAATGACTGGTGACGTTAGATCATTAAATCTGTCCAATTCGGCAGCAATTATTGTATATGAAGCGTTACGGCAGCTCAATTTCCCGGGGTTAGAAGGATAAAATTTGGTTATAAATGACGGCTAGAATTCGGAAAAAAAACATTTTTCAAAAAAAAGGACAAAAAATGTTTATTTCCAGCAGGATTCGACAAAATCTTGGCGAATCTATAAACATAGTACAAATGTACCTAGAAATTTAGAGTAAGATAGGAGAGGTGTGCCGTAGCTATGAAGCCAGCTGGAGTAGTTCGCAAAGTTGACCAATTAGGTAGGATCGTATTGCCTAAATCTTTGCGTAAAAGGTATCAAATGAATGAGGGAGATCCTGTAGAAATCTTAGTACAAGGGGACCATATTATCTTGGAGAGATATCGTCCAAAATGTATTTTCTGCGGATCCATCGAGGAAGTCAACGAGTTCAAAGAGCGTTACATATGCGCACAATGTTTAGATGAAATGACTCAGCTTCCACAACACGGATAAGAAATAACGTCATGGGGTCCATTGACCCCGTGGCGTTTTTTTTGTTTTATTCTCAATTGAATGGCATAATTGCAATTTGAAAAAAAGATAAAATACGTATACTAACGCTGGGTGTAAAGGGGTAAAACCTCATTCCACACGGCATTCAGGATGCCTTGCATATTTTCTTCCTCACTATTAATACATATGACAGCTTCCTTTGAGGGAATTATGATACACAACTGACCATAGGCACCATCGGCGCGGTAAGCGTCATGAGAACACATCCAGAACTGATACCCGTAACCTTTTCCCCAATCTCCTTCTCCAGTCGTTTCGATCTGCTGGGACGTAGCCTGTCGAATCCAATCTGCAGGTACAAGCTGTGTGCCTTCCCAATGGCCCTCCTGCAGCAGTAACTGTCCAAATCGACTCAGTTCCTCATTACTTATCCAAAGACCTGCACAGCCAAGTGTTACCCCCAGTGGAGAGGTTTCCCACTCTACATCATGAATGCCAAGTGGATCAAATAATCGTGGAGTCAGGTAATCTTTCACGGTTTGGCCGGTAGCAGCCTGTAGCATGGCCGAGATCATAAACGTATCCCCGCTGCTATATGTAAATTGTTCTCCAGGTACCCGGTCCAGAGGAAGAGACATATAATATTTCGCCCAGTCCTTTTCGGTCAATGAAGCTCGTTCATCAGCCCAAAGAGGGGGAGAGTCATGACCCGAAGTCATTCGGAGAAGATCACGCAGTCTCAATTCCTGCGGCGATGGGAGATTGCGCTGTGCGGCGGGTACATGATCATGATCATAAGAGAAATAATCACCAAGTGTCGCATCGAGATGTATCAGACCTTCTTCAAGAGCAAGACCAACGGCCATACATGTGAAGGATTTACTGATGGAATGTTGTACCCTGCGCTGATCCTTATCCCGGTCCCAATGGGCAAGCAGATGCCCTTTTTGTAATATGCGAATGGAAAAAACGTTCAATTGTTGCTCCGTAATCGTATGAATGAAACCTTTGAGTTGCTCAGACATATTAACCTCCCTAATATCAGGTGAAACCTGAGTAAAATCGGTTGGTGAAACGTTTCCGTAATTCGAATGCAAAATCAGAACCCATGTTAGTATAAACCTGGTTTGGTGTCAATTAAAGTTGTAATAGTACTTACTAAATTTTCATTTTTTCGTAATAATAGTGTCTTTGGACGCAAATTTAGACTTAAAAGAGCATTTTTTCGAGAAAAAAACGCGAAATTTGTAAAAAGGTTATTGACAGGATTTACTCATCGGGCTTATGATTTATTCGAAACGATTCGAAGAAATCGCTTCCACATTAAAAGTGTTGTAATGAACTCCATGTGAATCAACGTTGGCTATGTTTTGAAACGATTCGAGAAAATCGTTTCGATAACCCATCGTAATACAAGGGAATCTACAACAGCCTGCAATCCAACGCCAGAGAAACGAATGAGTAAAGACAGCAGGCGATGATGAGAGGGGTTACATTTATGGCACATATAACGATCGAAACTGGATCGCCAACCTTATGCATGAATACCAGCATACATGTTGTGTCCAGTGACTCCGGAGAGACTTCAGGCGGTACACTATATCTGTTGCACGGGGCAGGCGATAATGCGAGTACCTGGCAGCGGTTAACCACAATTGAGATGTATGCAGCGCAATATGGCTGTACGATCATTATGCCGGAAGCGAATCGAAGCTATTACACCGATATGGAATACGGCCTGAATTACTTCCACTACATCACTCAGGAGTTACCTGAAATATGCAAGCGTCTGCTCAATCTGAATCCTGATCCGGAGAAAACATACGTCGCCGGTTTATCCATGGGTGGATATGGTGCACTGAAATGTGGACTAACTTATCCAGAGCGATATCGCAAAGTAGTGTCTCTATCCGGCGTAACGGATATCCAGACACGGCTTCATGATCCCCATATGCCAGCGACCATGATCAAGGAAATGAAAGCGGTTTTTGGAGAACGTTTACAGGTAAAAGCCGATCAGGATATTTACGCACTGTCGGCCAAGCTGCTGGAACAGGGTGTTCCTTTACCGGATATCCTCAGTTGCTGTGGCGATAGTGACCCCTTTGTAGAGATGAATCGCGACTATGCGAAATACATGCAGGGGACTGCCTTTGATTTTCGGTATGTGGAGACGCCGGGGGCTCATGAATGGAGATTTTGGGAGCACCACCTGAGAACGATGTTTGATTTTCTGTACAACGACAAGACCATAGTAGAGTGAGGAGATGCAATGTGAAACCTGCAGCCGAAGGACCTAGCAAAAAGCTGAAGGGAAACGTGAAGGGCAATTCGCTCTGGACTGAAATCTGGAAGCACCGAATGACATACACCCTGCTTATTCCGGGGCTTGTCTGGCTAATTCTGTTTGCCTACATGCCGATGGGTGGCCTGTCTCTGGCATTCAAAGATTACAAGGCCAACCTGGGCATCTGGGGAAGTCCATGGAGCGGATTCGAGAACTTCAAATATGTTTTCCGTGATCCAACCTTTATCGACGCAGTATGGCGTACGCTGTACATCAATATTCTGAAACTGATTATTCAGTTCCCGTTCCCAATTATTCTGGCGCTGTTGCTGAATGAATTGCGGATGCGCAGAGGGAAAAAATTGTTCCAAACCGTTCTTACGTTCCCGCACTTCCTGTCCTGGATCATCGTATCCGGGGTAGTCATCAATGTGCTGGCATATGACGGACTGGTAAATAGCGCGCTCGGATTACTCGGATTGCCAACGATTAACTTCCTGGGGTCTGAATCCAACTTTGTACCCATGTTGCTGTTGACTGATATTTGGAAATCAAGTGGATGGGGCGCGATTATATTCCTGGCTGCCATTTCCGGTATTGATCAGGATCAGTATGAATCAGCACAGATTGACGGGGCTTCCCGTATGCAACAGATGTTCAAAATTACTTTACCGAACATCCTTCCAACCATCACAATCATGTTTATTCTCTCGGTTGGTGGATTGATGTCTTCCGGGTTTGACCAGATCTTCAACTTGGCAAATGCCGCTACCAAAAATGTATCGGAAGTACTCGATGTATATATCTATCGGATTACGTTCCAGTCATCTACCGATTTCTCATTCTCGACAGCGGTCAGCTTGTTCCGTTCCCTGGTGAATATGGCCTTGCTGCTTCTTGCTGACAGATTTGCCAAGTGGCTTGGCGGAGACGGTTTGTTCCGATAAGAGAGGAGGAAAAATGAGATGAGCAAGAAAGCTAATAAAAAACCGAGAATTGGTACAGAAAAAATGACACTTCTCGATTACATTATTTTCGCCGTATTACTAGTGCTTGCCCTGATGATCCTGATTCCATTCTGGAATGTCATCATGATTTCGTTTGCAACACAAAAAGAATATGCTGACAATCCATTTTTGATGTTCCCTAAAGAATGGACATTGGATTCCTACAAGGCATTGTTCGCTGACGGAACGATTCTGACGGGGTACAAAAATACAATTATATTGCTAGTCATCGGCTTGCCACTCAGCTTGTTCCTGACAACAAGCATGGCATATGGCCTTAGTCGCAACAAATTTCCGTTTAAGAAATTTCTCTTTTTCCTGGTACTGTTCACCATGATCTTTAATGGTGGTATCGTACCGCTGTACCTGATCATGAAATCACTTCATCTTACAGGTACGCTGTGGTCCGTTATCCTGGCGGGAAGCTTCAGTGCTTTTAACATGATTCTGATGATGAACTACTTCTACACCTTGCCTGAATCACTCATGGAATCGGCGAGACTGGATGGAGCCGGAGAGTGGAGAATTTTGTTCTCCGTTGTTCTTCCGCTGGCTACACCAATTATGGCTACAATCACGTTGTTCTACGGTGTAGCTTACTGGAACAGTTGGTATGATGCGATGATATTCCTTCGAAAAGCGGATCAGTTACCGCTCCAGAATGTACTCCGAAATATTATCGTGACATCTACGACGAATGCATCCAATGCATCCAGTGTGGATGCTGCCCAAGCAAGCAACTTCTCAATGGGTATGAAGATGGCGGCCGTATTTGTCACCATGGTACCAATTATGTGTTTCTTCCCAATGTTGCAAAAACACTTTGCCAAAGGGGTATTAACAGGGGCAATCAAGACCTGATATACGTATAGGATTTTGCAATAAAATTCTACTAAAAACATGGGGGTAAAACATGAAAACGAAAAAAAAGTTGTCAGTAAGAGCTCTCTTTGCCATCACGCTTAGTGTAGTTATGCTGATGGTGACCGCTTGTTCCAGTCAAGGAGCTTCAGGTGGTAACGAAAAAGATGCAGAGGGAAATTACAAAGACAACCTGACCATCTCTGTAGCTAACCTGACAGAAATCAAAAACGGGAACCTGGATAATGACTTCCACAAGTTCTGGACAGACAAATTTAATGTAACTTGGGACTACAACTATATCGATTGGGATTCATGGGGCGAGAAGCTTCGTCTGTGGATCAACTCTGGCGACTTGCCGGATGTAGCGGTATGGAACTACGTACATGGCGATGCCATTAACAGCATTGAACAAGGTTTGTTCTACAAATTCCCGGATGACTGGAAAGAACGCTGGCCTAACGTGGCAGCAGCTTACAATTTGACGGGTCTTGGAGACAAGTTGGAAGAATTGACAGGTGGAACTTATGTCCTGCCTAGACCAATCTATTTCGAGAACAAACCGGCTGACCCACTGACGAACCAAATTGGTGTCATTGCGCTTCGTAAAGACTGGGCTGAAGCGGTTGGTTTTGAACTGAAAGATGCATATACAACAACCGAATTGAATGAATATGCTGCGCTAGTAAAAGAAAAAGATCCAGGCAAAGTGGGTAACAAGCTTGTACCTCTGTCCTACAATGCGGCAGATGCTATGACAAACATGATTATGCCAAACAGTGTGCATGCCATGACTGACTCTCCTTTCTACAAAGGTGAAGATGGCCAATTCCACTGGGGACCAGCAGATCCTGAAACGCTGACAGGACTTAAATTGATGCAAAAAGCCTATAAAGACGGACTGCTCAATCCTGAGTTCTACACATGGAAAAACAATGAAGGTCAAAACAACTTCAAAGTAACAGGTACAGCTGCTGTAACAAGTCTGGGCGGACTGGCTTCCTACAGACAAGGTCTGGATTCCGATATGAAAAAAAATCTGGGTGTAGATAGTGATGAACTGGTACACACAGCAATCGTAGTAGGCGATGACGGGAAATACCGTAACATGGAACAAGCCAACTTCTGGTCTGCATTGATCTTCAATCCGGACATCAGTGACGAGAAATTCGAACGGATCATGGATCTGATCGATTACTCCGCAACAAAAGAAGGACAGTTGCTCATCAACATGGGCTTTGAAGGAAAAGATTGGAAATATGATGAAAACAACGAACTCGTTAGCTTGTTGCCAGAAGGAACGGTATTGGAAGATAAATACCCAGCACGTTTCGAAGGTCTGTACCTGCTCGGTGACGACTTCAGTGTTGTAAACCCTGCAATCAAAAAAGATTACCGTGATAGAGCCGTGAAATTGTTCGAAGAAAAAGCAAAACTTGGTACAGAAGGCAAATCCCTTGCACCATACGATTGGGATGTCAACCTGTACGATTCCAAAGCTAAGAGTCAGGCTTCATTCGACTACCAGAATGAATATGCCAACTTGATCCTCAAAAACGGAGATCTAGAGGCAAACTGGAAAGAATGGGTAAACAGTAAAATGTCCCTGGTTCAACCTTATCTGGATGAGCTAAACGATAAATTCTAGTAATCATTCAGTAATTAATTTTGAACCCGGTGCGCGGTCTCTCCCCGAACGCAGCCGGGTTCTTTATTTCAACAACTTGTAGTGGAGGATACGATCAGATGAATAACGAGCAGTTGTTAGACCTGGTGAAACAGATGACGTTGGAGGAAAAAACAGCTCAGCTTCTTCAGTTGACTGCCAACTTCTATGAAGGAACAAATGTTGAAGGTCAGATCACAGGGCCGATGGAAGAGATGGGAATTACGGAGCAGTCCGTAGATGCCAGTGGGTCCATTCTGGGGTTGTCCGGTGCGCAGGCCATCATTGATGTACAGCAAGCTTATATGCAAAAAAGTCGTTTGGGCATTCCGCTTTTGTTCATGGCTGACGTAGTTCATGGATTCAAAACCATTTTCCCGATTCCACTGGCGATCGGTTGTTCATGGGACACAGAACTGGCTGAGAAAAGTGCTGAAATTGCAGCACGTGAATCAGCTGTATCCGGTTTGCATGTTACCTTTGCACCTATGGTGGATCTGGTTCGTGACCCGCGCTGGGGCCGTGTGATGGAAACGACAGGAGAAGATCCTTATCTGAACAGTTTGTTCGCGGCTGCGTTTGTACGTGGATATCAGGGCGACAGCTTGAAGGATGAGCCAGATCGTCTTGCAGCCTGTGTTAAACACTTTGCGGCTTATGGAGCGGCTGAGGGTGGTCGGGATTACAATACGGTGGACATGTCTGAGCGTAACCTGCGTGAGTACTATTTGCCAGCGTACAAAGCAGCGTTGGATGCGGGCGTGGAAATGGTCATGACTTCGTTCAATACGGTTGACGGTATTCCGGCAAGTGGCAATGAGAAGTTAATGCGCGGTATTTTGCGTGACGAGTGGGGCTTTGATGGTGTATTAATCTCGGATTGGGCTTCCATTCGCGAAATGATTGCGCATGGCGCTGCGGAAGATGATCGTGAAGCGGCATATCGTGCCATTCGCGCAGGAGTAGATATGGAGATGATGACACCTTGTTATGTGCATCATTTGCCTGAACTGATTGAGAGTGGTGAAGTGGATGAGAAGCTCATTGATGAAGCCGTTCTGCGAATTCTGCAACTGAAAGAAAAGCTGGGATTGTTCGATAACCCACTTCGTGCAGCTGATCCTGAACGTGAACGTGAGATTGTATTCTCCAAAGAGCACCGTCAGGTATCGTATGAACTGGCAACGAAATCAGCTGTCCTGTTGAAGAATGATGACAGTG
Source organism: Paenibacillus sp. FSL H3-0457 (assembly GCF_037981725.1). Taxonomy (NCBI): domain Bacteria; kingdom Bacillati; phylum Bacillota; class Bacilli; order Caryophanales; family Paenibacillaceae; genus Paenibacillus; species Paenibacillus sp. FSL H3-0457. Next base: position 2,078,911 of record NZ_CP150283.1, read on the forward strand.
TGCTTCCACTTCAACCTGACGCTAATGTAGCCCTCATTGGTCCTTTTGCACAGAGTCCTGATATTCTGGGCTGGTGGTCCTGTGAAGGAGTTAAGGAAGATGCAGTTAAGTTGGGAACAGCTCTGCAAGAACGCCTGACGGGTGGGAAAGTTCAATTCGCTCAAGGCAGTAATGTTCATACGATTACAGCTGAGCAGATTGCCGAAGCCCTGGAAGTGGCAAGCAAAGCAGATCTGATTGTCCTTGCTCTTGGTGAAGACTCCGAGATGAGTGGAGAAGGTGGATCACGTACTGATATTCGTCTGCCGGCAGCCCAATTGGAATTGGTTAAACAGCTCAAAGCAGCGGGAAAACCGATTGCCAGCGTTATTTTCAACGGCCGTCCATTGGATCTGCATGGTGTAATCGATGAATCGGATGCCGTTCTGGAAGCCTGGTTTCCGGGTAGTGAAGGCGGAGCGGCGATCGCAGATGTTCTGACAGGTGTAGTGAATCCATCTGCACGTCTGACGATGTCTTTCCCGCAGTCCGTAGGTCAGATTCCGGTCTATTACAACCATTTCAATACAGGTCGTCCACTGAACCCGGAGAAGACGGAAGAACGTTATGTCTCCAAATACATTGACAGCCCGAATGAACCTTTGCTTCCGTTCGGTTATGGTCTCTCGTACACTTCGTTCTCTTATGGTGATCTTGAAGTGTCAAGTAACGAGATGACTGCCGAAGAGTCCCTGAGCATCCAAGTACGTGTAACAAACACGGGTGAGCGCGCAGGCGTAGAGACCGTTCAGTTGTACGTTCGTGATGTAACGGGTGAAGTCGTTCGTCCTATGCGTGAGCTGAAAGGATATGTGAAACTTGCACTGGCGCCAGGCGAGAGTGGTACAGCCACATTTACGTTAAATGAAGAACAGCTTTGTTATCACCATTCCGATTTAAGCCACCGCAGTGATCGAGGCGAGTTCCATATTCTTGTGGGTGCAAACAGTCGGGATACTCAGAAGAAATCATTCAGACTTGTTTAATCTTGTGAATGTAAAGAGTAATGTGTCAGGCCTTTTGTTATGGAAGGCCTGATGAACATAACAGGGGAGCGAAGAATGTGGTCAGTATCAAGGATATCGCCAAACAGGCGGGAGTTTCCATCTCTACTGTGTCATATGCGCTGAATGGCAGCAACAAAGTGACCGATGAGACGAGTTCCAAAATTTTGGCCATTGCCAAAGAACTGAACTATGTTCCAAATGCCGCAGCAAGAACACTGAAGAAGAGGGAATCCAAAATTCTAGGTGTTTTCTTGACCGATTTTAGCGGAGATGTATATGGAGACTTGCTGAGTGGCATGAAAGCCGTATGTAACGCTCAAGGCTATGACCTGATCGTGTGCAGTGGTAAACAATCCCATCGCATGCTTCCAGAGAGAATGATTGATGGTGCGATCATTCTGGATCATACGTTTGCAAGTGAGGAACTAATGCAGTATGCCGATCGTGGGCACAAAATCGTTGTATTGGACCGTGAGATGGATCATCCCAACATTAATCAGGTTCTGCTGGATAACAAAGCCGGGGCGACACTTGCGATGGAACATCTGATTGAACAGGGACATAAGAAAATCTACGTGGTGACAGGACCGGAAGGTTCGTTTGACTCTGTGCAGCGGTTAAAGGCTGTAAGACAGGTTGCGGAACGTGAAGCCGATGTGGAATGGATTGAGATCACGGGAGATTTTGAGAAGAGTGGTGGAGAACAAGCCGCAGATCAGATTGTGCAGGTGTATGATGGACCCGCAGCGGTATTCTGCCTCAATGATGAGATGGCTATTGGCTTGTGTGATCGTCTGGCAGACAGTGCACTTGGCGTTGGTCAGGAGATTGATGTCATCGGATTCGACAATATTGAATTGAGCAAATACGTCCAGCCGAGATTGGCAAGCATTGATTATTCCAAGCGCAAGTGGGGATCGCTCGCTGCTGAACAATTGATCAAGATTATTGCTGGAGAACCCGTTGATCATGAACGAATTTATGTGACATTAGTTGAGGGTGGGTCGGTGAGTGGGCCTATTCCGTCTGATTCGGTTATATCCATGCGGAATGACCGGGCGGTTAGCTATTGATCCCGAATACAGCAAGAGACAAGGCTTAGAAGAATCGAATCATTCTTTTAAGCCTTGTCTCTTGTTATTTCGAGGATGAAGCAATAGAAAAAGCCTCTCCGGAGAGAGGCTTGGCCTTTACAAGCCTTTTGTTTTGTCATTGTTGTAGGATGAAGTGAGAATGCCTGTAATGAAGAGAGTCAATACGATTGCAATAATCCAGAATGTCAGTGAAAATGACATGCCCTTCGCACCTCCTGCACAAGCTCATTTTCTTCTATTATAACCATTATAGGTAGAAAAGAAATGCTTCACCCTATTATTTGTAAAATAAAAAGTGTGTGGGCACTGGTCTGAGGCTGCCATCTGAAGGGTTATTTACAACCCGATTATTCAGAATAAGCGAGGATGATCCACCGCCATCCAGATTATAAGCGTCGATCACCCCAAGCTTGTACAACCGCCCTTGCAACTCTTCAAGGGTAGCACCGGAACTTCCGCCCTCATTATATCCGTCAACTACAATAATCAATAACTGATCATCTTTATAATTGCCAATGACTGTACGTGGTGCTCGTTTGGGTGATACTTTCCATTTGGCAGGAATTGTGGTTTTACGCCCATTCTGTAGCAGCACCGGTACAAACGTAGCCCCGAATTGCGGTTGCAGGCGATCCAGTGAGTTTTTGTCGGTGAACTTGCCTCCGATCAGTTTACCGGCATCGTTAAGTCCTACAAAAAACAGATCTTTGAAACTGGCCTGGAAACCGTTCACGTATTTCCCGTCCATGACGGTTGTGCTAAGTGGATAACGTTTGCCGCCACTGTCAGCAAATCCACCTGCGTTAATCCCGGCAATAGCGCCGTTACGCTTCACAGCCTGCATGGTCGTCTCAGAACGCCCAGGTTCACTGTCTAGAGCCATCTGCATGGCTGTAGGGTCTTTTAGCTTGATCTTCATGGCATAGCCCTTATAGCTGCCAGGATTCACTCTGTACATTTCAATCGTTAGCCGTTCACTGTCTACCCGTTCAAATGGAACGCCAAGCTTGGATGAAATCCGGTTGTTGTAAATCTTTTCCGGACGATCCGCTTGGGTGGAAGCCTTCTGCACAAGTGTAGACATCGTACTTGTTGTTTTATTATAGAGCTGTGTCGTTCTTTTAATAGAAGAAGAAGTCTGGACAGCAGCATCTTTTGCCCCCGCAAGCTCTTGGCTAATTGCTTGGGTCCGGGGTGTAATCGTATCCTCTGACAGTTCGGTAGGCATCAAACCTCCGGGTTCAAGTGGAGGACGAAGCAGCAGCAGGCATAATATCAATCCAACAAAAGGAGCGAGTGCAAGCATAAAAAAACGATTAACCTGTTTGACGGGTGTAATCATTTGAGCAGGTCCATCTTTTTCTGGAGTGTCTCCAGTTGTTTTTTGACTTCGCTCAGCTGGGTATACAGTTTGTTGCTGTTATCCGTTTTGTCACTTGCATTATCCTTGGTGAAAGTCAGCAATTCATTGAAGGATTGAACCTGTCCCTGCAGGTCTTCTACTTCCTTTGATATCGTTGTTAGCTGATTTTCATAGTCGGTTTTTAGCGCTGCAATCTGCTGCTGATTATGGGCTTGAAGCTGGTTAATCATCTGTTGCTGGAGATGGTTACTATAATAGTAGGTTCCAACGACTCCTAGTGCAATGAGAACAATCCACATTACCAGAAACAGCTTGATTGAAGATCCAGCCTTGCCTTTGGCGCTCCGGGTGTGATGGATGTCAGAGGACGGGGCAGATGGTTTCATATCATCACTCCTGGTCATTTATAGGTACAAAAAAATTTCCAGTCCTCATTCTATCATGCCCCTATTGATTACGCAAAAATGAAATTCTTTACTTAATAGAGTAAAAAGAGATTGCATCGGAAGGAAGTCCTAGGATACAATTTCTTATAGATGCAATAAGTAGGAACTTTGGGCAGGTTTTTCGACTTTTTTAGATAGAAATGCAGGAAATTTATACTATATTTTGACCTTTCCGGGGATGGAAAGATGGACGTCATGGTGTTTTTATAACAAAATACAGTGAAAATAGAGCTTTTTTATCGGCTTCCTCCTGTATTTTTCTGTTTTTCGACATAATCCGACCTATGCTTCTTCTATACTCGGATTGTCGCATAGACGATGAAATCATCATGACAGAATTTAAAAGTTATTTGTCCAATACATAACAGGGGGAACAACAATGAAAAAAGTATGGCAGGTGGTCATCATAGATATCCACCCCACCAGCATGCTCGGTACAAAATTGATTTTGGAAGAGCAGCAAGATCTGACGGTACGTGGCATGACTTCGACCGGAACAGAAGGGCTCGATCTGGTGAATATTCACCAGCCTGATCTGATTCTGATGGATTATCGTCTTCCGGAGGGTCAGGCAGATCAATATATTGCCCAGATGAAGAATCTGTCAGCTCACAGTCACATCATTATTTTGACGGATGAAGACAATGTGAAGCTGTTTCGTCATCTGATGAGCCTTGGTGCTAGCGGCATGTTATCCAAACAGGCTTCCCCTAGCCAGCTGATTCATCTGATCTCTGGATTGCGTGAGGGCCATGTGTCCATTCCATTGTCGTGGTTAAACAGTGCGGAGTGGGCGCAACCTGTGGAGTCTCCGACAGAAGCACGTGTCATTGAATTAACAGAAACCGAAACTTTTATCATGGAAAGAATTGTTCAGGGTGTAACCTATGATAAAATAGCGAATGAGATCAACGTTAGCAGACGTTCCATTGATAATTACCTGCGTAAAATATACGTGAAGCTGGAAGTGAGCAGTAGAGCACAGGCCATTGAACGTTATGCCTTGCATGCAAGACAAGTGAAGACGGGATCCTGACGAAACAGGTCTGTTCTTCCCATGATCACAACAGTTCGGTATGCATCCGGTCATATTCGATGGTGAGCAGGAATAGGTTGTAGGGCTGCGGACTGCGAGTACAGTTTCGGAATAGGGACGAAAGGGGAACGGATCGATGAAATATTTCTTTGCTTCCCGTACCAACAGGCTTTTGTCATCACCACTGAGGGATATACGTGAGATGTCTGGCAGGGATTATTTCATTTCTCTGGCGGAAGAATTGCCTGCGGAGGAGTTGTTTCCTTTCAAATTGTTGGAAGAAGCAGCGGTGTCTGTCTTTAGTTCAGGCCCTTCCGCATTGCAATATGGAGAGCCAGCAGGCTACACACCCCTAAGAGAGTGGTTGAACAAAGACTGGAATGCACGCAAAGGCATACGAACGGTACCCGAGCAGATTCTGTTGACCACTGGTACCCAGCAGGCCATCGATCTGGTGATGCGTCTATTGCTTGAGCCAGGAGATTCTGTACTGGTTGAACATCCCACATCTCCAGGCTGTCTTGAGGTATTGGAGATGCAAGGAGCCAAGATTGTGCCCGTAATGGGTGATCGGGACGGCATACTGCCAGACCTTTTGGAGCATCACATGCAGCAGGTTAGACCGAAGCTGCTTTTTGCTGCACCCAGTTTCTCGAATCCGACCGGTGCTTTGTGGAGTATGGAGCGGCGGGAGGCTGTCCTTGAACTGTGTTCGCGCTATGGTGTACTGCTTGTGGAAGATGATTCTTACGGGGAGCTCCATTTTGATGGCCTTGAGCCAACGGAATTCTATCGTAAATATCCTTCACTCTTTGCACTGGATACTGCCGATCAGGGTGGACATGTTCTCTACATTGGTTCATTCAGCAAAACGGTAGCGCCCGCTCTTCGAACCGGATGGGCCGCTGGACATCCTGCGCTGATTCAGGCAATGGCCTCGGTTAAACGAATTGCAGATGGTCAGTCCAGTCCGATGAATCAGCGGCTGTTGTATCAATTGCTTGCTCATTCCCCTTTTCGTTGGAGTGATCACCTATCGATGTTGAATCGGGAGTATAAGACAAGACTCAAACTGATGCTTGAACTGTTAAAAAGGCCGGGCTGGAAAGGGTGTCAGTACAACATCCCTGAGGGCGGAATGTATCTGTGGGTACAGTTGCCGGAAGGGTTGGATAGTGGCGCTCTGCTTAAAGCGGCTTTGCCCAAAGGTGTATCTTTTCTTCCTGGATCACTATGCTCCACAGGTGTACAGGATCAACGTTACATCCGATTGAACTTTAGCCATCCGGGCCGGGATGAATTGCTGCTTGGCATGAACCTGATCAGTGAAGCCATTTCCGAATTTACGGCTCGTAGCTAAGTCAGATCAAAATAGATTTTGTAGCAAAAATTAAAATTGGTTCATGACCAAAGTGATTACGTTATTGCATCCACTAACATTTTTATATATAATATGAATTAATGAGTTGTTGGTTTCTTTATATAAGCTACAATGGTGGCCAGTTCAGGAAAAGCACTCATATATTTTATTTAACGGGGGAAAATTCAACATGTCTAATATTTTATTTGTTAAAGCAAATGACCGTCCTGCAGATCAAGCAGTCAGCGTTAAATTGTACGATGCATTCTTGAGCGCATACAAAGAGTCCCACCCAGGTGACACAGTTACTGAGTTGGATCTCTACAATACAGAATTCCCATTCTATGGTAACACTGCTATCACAGGTACTTACAAAGCAGCTAACGGTTTTGAACTGACAGCTGACGAGCAAAAAGCAGCTTCACTTGCAGCACAATTGCAAGATCAATTCCTGGCAGCTGACAAAGTTGTATTTGCATTCCCACTGTGGAACTTCACTGTTCCAGCTCCATTGGTAAACTACATTGCTTACCTGAGCCAAGCTGGTAAAACATTCAAATACACTGCTGAAGGTCCTGTAGGACTTGCTGGCGACAAAAAAGTAGCTTTGCTTAACGCACGTGGTGGCGTTTATTCCGAAGGCCCAATGGCAGCTGCTGAAATGTCCCTGAACTTCCTGAAAACAGTTCTCGGCTTGTGGGGCATTCAAAACCCTGAAGTGGTTATCGTTGAAGGACATAATGCTTCTGCAGATCGTGCTGAAGAAATCGTTACTGCAGGTCTGAAATTGGCTTCCGAAGTAGCAGTAAAATTCTAATAACAATCTTCTATATAGAACACATCAAAACACCTGTAGTCTCCAGTGGAGATTACAGGTGTTTTTTTTGTCTTCTCATTTTTCATATCACTTACTTCGAGTGGTTTCATATCAGATATGGCCTGTATTTTTTAAGTACTGCTCCGCTGTTTCAGCAATGTGTGCAAGGTCGTCCTTATTTACACCAGATACAGAATACGTTACATCGAGTTCATTAATGGTTCGTTCAATCATATCATTATCCTCAAGCATGTGTGCATGCTCGGTTAACGCCTGTACTCCCTTAATCGTCAAAATATACTTTCCACGGGAGAGGCGTTCAAACCAGCCATAATAATTTTTTTGCAGAATCGCTGCGGCAGAACCTACACCTGTCTGTCTGGCAAGGTTGGCTGGAGAGGCTTCTCCGTTCGTTCGTAGAGCGGATGCGACACGTAAAGCCTTCTCACGATATGCTGTGACCAGCTGTCTTCGTGTGCTGCCTCCCGTATTGTAGTCTCCGCTGCGTTCGTCGAATTCCTTGAGCAATCGTTTCCGCCGAACTCCGCTTTTACGGGCAACCTGATTGCGGCCAGTGGGGGGGATCAGGGCGGAGGGCTCGCACAATACATCAATCAGGGGAGCTTTGGTTTTGTAAAATGTGACAGTCAGCAGCCCCAGACCGAGCTGTCTGCATAGTGCGGTCAGTTCGCTCCAGCGTTGGTTTACGGCTCCGCGTTTACTGCGATTGCGCTCGACGGCCAGATACACGAACGGGCTAAGTTTCAAGCGCTGCATGCCCTGCAGCAACAAGGAGAGGTTAAATGTTTTTTTCATCTCCACAATGAGTGGTTCGTCCTGGTCCGGTCTGACTCCGACGAGGTCACAATGTCTGACTTCCGCCTTGACGTCGAAGCCACGCTGCTCGAAGAACGCCTTCACGGGCGAATATAATTCGGTTTCGTATTTCACTGCCATCGTCCGTGCTCCTTTCCAGAAGTGGCCTGTCTCTGACCATGTGTTGTCCGGTTTCCTGAATTTAGAACCCTCATTATATCATATTCGTTCTTTTTTTTCTGAAGGCACAAGATGTCTGATAGAACAGGGAAAAGCCAAAATTCGAAGCGGTTGATTGAAAAAAAGAGGTCAACTTATCCGAATTGCCGCATAGGTATGTAATACACTTTTCACAACAAAACAAGACGTTTGGACAGAGGGTGGCGGGACTACACAGGACCGCAAGATTGGTATTCAAGCAGGAGCCGCAATTCTATTGATTTCTTCATACCATTCGGAATGGTTGACAATCACACTAAAGGAGCCATGGGAGGTACCAAGCATGAATATTTTTGAACGCGTTGCGGAACATCGGGCAGAGAGTGACCGTTTGACATGGAACGGAACATTTGAAGATTATATTGCACTGCTGAGAGAGGACCCGACTCCGGCAATGACGGCTCACGCCAGAGTGTATGAGATGATTGAATCGTTTGGGGTGGAAGAAGTAGGTGGGCATAAGCGGTACAAGTTTTTTGAACAGGAGATCTTTGGGCTGGATCGTTCGATTGAAAAGCTGGTTGAAGAATACTTTCACTCGGCAGCACGCCGTCTGGATGTACGGAAGCGGATCTTGCTCCTGATGGGTCCCGTAAGTGGAGGGAAATCGACGCTGGTGACGCTGCTGAAGCGTGGGCTTGAACAGTTCTCGCGGACAGAGAAAGGTGCCATATACGCCATTGATGGATGCCCGATGCATGAGGAACCGCTACATCTGATTCCACTGGAGCTTCGTCCTGAAGTGGAAAAGGAAATTGGAGTCCGTATTGAGGGTAACCTTTGCCCATCCTGCCAGATGAGACTCCGTACCGAATATGGTGGTGATATCAGCAAGGTACCGGTGGAACGGGTCATTGTTTCCGAAGATAATCGCGTGGGAATAGGAACGTTCAGTCCATCCGATCCGAAATCACAGGATATTGCCGATCTGACGGGGAGTATCGACTTCTCCACCATTACGGAGTTTGGTTCCGAATCCGATCCACGTGCCTATCGTTTTGATGGGGAGTTGAACAAGGCGAACCGTGGGTTAATGGAGTTCCAGGAGATGTTGAAATGTGATGAGAAATTCCTATGGAATCTCCTGTCGCTCACGCAGGAAGGAAATTTCAAAGCGGGACGTTTTGCCTTAATCAGTGCGGATGAAATGATTGTGGCGCATACGAATGAATCGGAGTATAAATCTTTTATCTCCAACAAGAAGAATGAGGCACTGCAATCCCGGATGATTGTCATGCCTATTCCGTACAACTTGAAGGTATCCGAGGAAGAGAAAATCTATGCCAAGCTCATTCAGCAAAGTGACATGAAGCATGTTCATATTGCACCGCATGCACTGCGGACTGCAGCCATTTTTTCCATACTTACCCGCTTGAAGGAAACGAAGAAACAAGGCATGGATCTCGTTAAAAAAATGCGCATGTATGATGGTGAAGAAGTGGAAGGATACAAAGAAGCTGATCTGCGCGAGATGCAAAATGAGTATCTGGATGAAGGGATGTCCGGCATTGATCCACGGTATGTCATTAACCGGATCTCCAGTGCTTTGATTAAGCAAAATCTTCAGTGCATTAACGCGCTGGATATTCTGCGGGCGATCAAGGATGGTCTGGACCAACATGCCTCGATCACGAAGGAAGAGCGGGAGCGTTATCTGAACTTCATTGCTCTTGCACGCAAGGAGTATGATGAACTGGCCAAGAAGGAAGTGCAGAAAGCATTTGTTTACTCATTCGAGGAATCCGCAAGAACGTTATTCGAGAATTACCTCGATAACATTGAAGCATTCTGCAACTGGTCCAAGATGCGTGACCCGCTCACGGATGAAGAGATGGACCCGGATGAGCGTCTGATGCGATCCATAGAGGAACAGATCGGGATCTCCGAGAATGCAAAGAAAGCGTTCAGAGAAGAGATTCTGATCCGAATCTCGGCATACTCCCGCAAGGAGCGCAAGTTTGAATACAGTAGCCATGACCGTTTGCGTGAAGCGATTGAGAAAAAGTTGTTCACCGATCTGAAAGATATTGTCAAGATCACAACCTCAACCAAAACACCGGATGCAACACAATTGAAACGTATGAATGAAGTCATTAAACGCTTAATTGAGGAACATGGATACACTGCAGCCAGCGCGAATGAACTGTTACGTTATGTGGGTAGTCTGCTTAATCGCTAATCGGCAACGAACCATTCCGGATCAGGCTCCTGATGCCTGTTGTGAGGCTCCTTCACAGCAGGGTCAGGGCCTTTTTAATTACATGAAGGTCATATTAGTCTAAAAAGCTGACAAATAAGGTTAATTTTAAAGAGAATTAGTTCTAATGGTATATGTATATTTAGGTATTTTAGTCTATAATCAATACATATATTTACAATTTAAAGTAATTTAGTGTTTATTAAGGAGCTGACTGAACCAGATATGAGCAGTATTTCCGCAACAAGACAGAAGCAACTTGATTACATGGGATTAACCGCAGGGGATCTAAAACTGCTTGCCGATCATCGGCCTGTTTTTAAAAAAGTCGTTAATGAAGTGGTGGATCATTTCTACAATCATGTGGGGAATTATCCTGAATTGGTAGATCTGATCGCTCGATTCTCTACCATTGATCGTCTAAAAGAAACACAGAAGATGTACTGGTTATCAATGACGGATGGAATCGTGGACGACGCATATATTGAGCAACGGATTGCGATTGGACTTGTGCATTCACGGATTGGTCTGTCTGAAGATTATTATCTGGGTACCTATATGGTCTACCTGGATATTGCAACGAGCATATTCCAACAGGTTATCCCTGATTCCTGGCATCTTGTCATTCAAGCGCTCAGCAAAATGTTTAATCTGGATTCACAGCTTGTCCTTGAAGCCTATGAGAAGAAAGAAAAAGAAAAGTTACATCAGCTTGCCGATGACCAACAACATACATTACAGGCAATTACGCAGATTACCCAAGAGCTTACAGGCATGATTAGTGAATTAAATGAAAGTGCAATGGCGATATCAAGTGTAGCCAAAGAAACAGCGGCTTCTCAGGATCAGGCTCAGGTTATGCTTACCGAATTAACAGGAGAGATCCAGCAGATCGGAAAAATGGGTGAACTCATTCGCGAGATATCGGATCAGAGTCATCTTGTCGGCCTGAACGCAGCGATTGAAGCTGCTCATGCAGGAGAGTTTGGACGTGGCTTTGAAGTAGTCGCTAGTGAGGTGCGCAAGCTTGCAGCCAGTTCCCGGGATGCCCAGGGTAAAATTCAGTCTAATCTGGAGCAGATCATGAAGAAACTGAGCAGTGTGCAGCAGGAGTCGGATCATACGTCCAGAGGGGCACGTAGCCAAGCTTCACGCTCGGCTGAACTCGCTGTATTTGCAACAACAATGGAGAAACTGTCTCTGGATTTGAAGAAACTGGAACAGCAGGAATAGAGCTTAAAAGCATTAGGAACCTTCCATACCGTTTCAGGCTGTTTTAAGCTATAATGGGTAGACAAACCTGCCGATGTTATAGAAAATGCAGCCGGAGACAGGGGATTTGAAAGAGGTTGAGGTGATCAGATGGCTTCTATCCATGATGTAGCCAAGGAAGCGGGAGTATCTGTTGCAACCGTTTCCAAAGTGATAAACGATTATCCTGATGTAAGTGAAAAAACACGCAAAAAAGTCAATATAGCCATCGAATTATTGAAATATCAACCCAATGTGGTCGCACGTGGACTTGTCAAACGCCGTTCATGGACGGTGGGAGTACTGTTAACGGTTCCGTTTACGAACCCTTTTGTGTCCGAGTTGCTGGAAGGGATCAAGACAGCGCTGGAGAACAGTGGATATGACCTGGTCCGGTTGTCTACTCGATTCGATGATCCGGCGTACTCGTTCATCAAACATTGCCGCAGTCGTAATGTGGATGGCGTTGTGGTATTCGGGGAAGGCAGAGAAAACGCGAGTATTCAGGAACTGGTGGATGCAGAGATTCCAACGATGTTTGTTGATACGGACATGTTGGGCAAACGTGCCGGTTACATTACTACGGATAACGCGAACGGGATCTCGATGGGTGTCAAACATCTGCATGAGCTTGGGCACCGCAAAATTGCCTATATCTCAGGGACACTTGGACCTGCTGTAGCCAATCTGCGATTGGAAGGATATCGAGAAGGGCTGCGAGAATGCGGCATCCCGTATTCTACGGTATATCTGGAGATCTGCGATTATTCCTTCGACGGGGGAAGCAAGGCTGCCCGGCGATTGCTGGCACTTCAGGATCAACCAACGGGAATTGTCTGTGCATCAGACATGTCTGCCTTTGGTGCGATTCATGAAATTGAAAAGCATGGACTGAGTGTACCAGAAGATATCTCGGTTGTCGGGTTCGATAACACGTATTATGCTGAGGTATTCAAACCGGGGTTGACCACGGTGAATCAGAATATCTATTCCATTGGCATTAAGTCCATTGAATATCTGATTGCCATGATCGAGAATCCATCTTATTCTCCTCCTGTGGTGACGGAACCTTCCAATCTGGTCATCCGTCAGACGACAGCACCTTTAAAAGCTTAAAAACGTAAATAGTAAAGATGTTTACACGAAGCACAGCTAATAAGCTGTGCTTTTTGTCGTTATATATCTCATTTGGAAACATATGGATTAGGGAGTGGTACAAGTCCTATAGTTTAACGGGTAAACAAAGTTTACTGGCAATCGTATAATGAAAGTGCTTACAATTTTCTGTCCATTTGCATCTATCCATCCTGTATAACGATCTTGTAAAGGGCTGGCACATGGCAGAGCAAAGGTTATTCTTCACAAACAACGAACCAAGGAGGAGATCGGATGCATTTGAGAAAATGGTGGAGCTTGTGCTTGTCGGCTGTATTGATCTTCAGTTTGTTCCCAAGTGTGGGAACAGGAGGGACACGTGCTTCGGCAGCGGACGTTAAGACTGGCGATGATAAAGTACTGTTCAAGGCTGATTTTGAAGATGGTGTGTTGGGACAATGGCGTCCACGTGCAAGTGAAAAGCTTGATATCGTAACGCAAGTAGGTCATGACAGTACACGCAGCCTGAGAACCTCTTCACGTACCGAAACGTTCCATGGACCCTTAGTTGAAGTGCTGGATCATGTACAGAAGGGCAGCACAGTTCATATTTCATTTTGGGCCATGTACGATGAAGGGCCGGACAGTCAGGTCCTTAACGGTGCACTCGAGAAAGAATACAATAAAGACGCTTCGAGTCTTGAATATGCTACCTTTGCCTCCGCTACCTTGAACAAAGGACAGTGGAAAAAAGTCGAGGCCGATGTGGTGATTCCCGAAGAAAATAGTGGCATCACCGGATTCCGCATGTATGTGGAGACACCATGGAAGACGTCAGCGGAAGTGACGCCGGCAGATACGATTTCATTTTACGTGGATGATGTTCTGATTACGGCTGCTCAGAAAATTGAAATTGAGAAGGATATTCCGAATCTGGTCGATATCGTGGGACAAAATTACGCAATGGGAGCTGCCATCAACCAGTCTGCACTAGACGCGGAAAACCAGCATTCCCAGTTGTTGACGAAACACTTTAATAGTATTACAGCGGACAATTTTATGAAAATGGATGCGATGCAGCCCAAGGAAGGAGAGTTTGTCTGGTCAGAGACAGATCGCCTGGTGAAGTTTGCCGAAGCAAATGACATGGAAATCAGAGGCCATACGCTGTTATGGCATAGTCAGGTGCCGAATTGGTTCTTTACTGATCCGAATGATGCATCGAAACCTGCCACGCGGGAACAGTTGCTTGCACGGATGAAAACCCATATTCAAACCATCGTGACCCGGTACAAAGGAAAGGTTCATACATGGGATGTCGTCAATGAAGTCATCTCAGACGGAGGCGGCTTGCGGAATGAGGCCAGTAATTCCAAGTGGAGAGATATTATTGGGGATGTAGATGGCGACGGAGATGACAGTGATTACATTGAGCTGGCTTTCCGTTATGCACGTGAGGCTGACCCCGATGCTGTACTGGTGATTAATGACTATGGAATGGAGGGCAATGGAAACAAGGTGAATGATATGGTGAAGCTTGTAGAGAAGCTGCTTGCCAAAGGAACACCGATTGATGCGGTTGGATTCCAGATGCATGTATCCATGTACGGACCGGATGTAAAGCTCATTCGTGAGGCTTTTGAGAAAGTGATCGCTCTTGGTGTAAATGTACAGGTTACAGAGCTGGACGTTTCGATCTATTCAAGTAATTCCGAGTTGGAGATGCCTGTAACAGATGAATTAATGCTGCAACAAGCTTACCGTTATCGTGAACTGTTCGACCTGTTCGACGAGTTGGGAAAACGCGGCGTAATGGACAGTGTTACAGTCTGGGGACTTGCGGATGATGGTACATGGCTTGACAATCATCCAGTCAAAGGACGCAAAGATGCACCATTGTTATTTGATCGTAAATTAAAAGCAAAACCGGCATTTTGGGCACTGGTGGACCCTACGACTCTTCCGATCTATCGCAATGAATGGACAGCATTGAAGGCCAGCCCTTCTTTCCCGAATCACAAAGGACAGGAAGATATTCTTTGGGGTGCTGTGAAAGGACTCGAAATTAATCATCTGGCAGATGGTACATCTGCAGTTACGGGTGAGGCTCGTATGATGTGGGATGCCAAAAAGGTGAATTTACGAGTGGAAGTGAAGGATACCACACGTCGCAAAGGGGATCAGGTGCAGGTTTTCCTCGCGGAAGAAGTCAAGGGGACAGGCGCTGCAACTTCTGAGGCTGATCTGTCTGCCAAGAAGAAAAATCCGCCGTCTGCAAATGGTCAATATACATTTAAACGGGATGGCGCTAAAGGCAAAGATAAAAACACTTACAACGTACAGGAGACAAAAACCGGGTATGTTGTATACGCATCACTGCCTATGTCAGCTTCTTTACTTACCGAAGGCCAGGTCTTGTCTCTGGATTTTCGGATTACGGATGAACATGCTGCTGGAAAGACAGCGACCATTGTTTGGAATGATATTTCCAATCAACAGCCTGACAAACCAGCCAACCGGGGCAAACTGAAGCTCGGTTCTGTCTTGAAACAAACCAAGGTCACTTATGGCAAACCTGTCATTGATGCAAAAAAGGATAACGTCTGGAAAAAGGCTGCATCTGTTAAAACAGATGTCTGGGTGGTCGGAAACGCCGGTGCAACGGCGACTGCACAGCTGTTATGGGATGAGAAATACCTGTACGTATTGGCAGATGTGAAAGATCCTTTGCGAAGCAAATTAAGTTCTAATGCACATGAGCAGGATTCGATCGAGATTTTTATCGACCCGAGCAAAGATCAGACAACATTCTATCAGGAGGATGACGCCCAGTACCGGGTCAATTTTGATAATGAGGCTTCTTTTGGTGGAAATGCACGGAAAGAAAGTTTCAAATCAGCTACCCGATTAACAAGCGGAGGTTATACAGTTGAAGTGGCAATCCCACTAGACAGCGTTCGTGCTGAAGGGCAAAGATGGATTGGGTTTGACCTTCAAGTTAATGATGATGGCGCGGGAGATGGCAAGCGAAGCGGTGTATCCATCTGGAGTGATTCATCAGGTAATTCTTATCAAGATACTTCCGGTTTTGGCAGTCTGTTACTGACTCGTAAATAGAATATTTAGTTGTGAATTAGAATATGAGAATGTTAGTTATTCAACATTGTATATCTGGAAATAAGTGTTGATTTTAAAGGCTGGGACGTTTAGACTATATACATTCATATAAACGGGTTCCAATGTATGACAACTGCTTCAACTAAGTCTGTTGTCACGAGTCAAATGATGCGGAGGGAGTGCCTGTCATCCAGACAGCGCACTCGCTTCTTTTTTACATTTTTGCATACATACAAGGCATTTCCCGGTTGAAAGGACAGAGTGAGTGGAGCACCTACATGGCACGTACAACTTAGAACTTGTTATTTTATCCTATATTATTGCATCGTTAGCTTCATACGCTGCCCTTGACCTTGCAGGCCGTGTAAGTCAGGCTAGCGGGATGGCGCGGAATGTATGGCTTACCTGCGGTGCAGTCTCGATGGGGCTGGGAATCTGGTCCATGCATTTCGTAGGTATGCTGGCTTTTGTTCTGCCTACGCAAGTCTCCTATTCCACCGGTAAGGTTGTTTTATCTGTTCTACTTGCTATTGTCGCATCGGGGGTGGCCTTGAACATTGCGGGTAGACAATCGGGCAGGATAAGCAAGCTCATGATTGCTGGAGTACTGATGACGGCAGGGATCAGCTCGATGCATTATGTGGGAATGGCAGCGATGTCAATTCCGGTTACGTATGAACCAGGCAGAGTGGTGTTATCTATTCTGATTGCAGCGCTTGCTTCATTTGCGGCATTGTGGCTCATGTTTTTCTTCCGTTATCATCAATCAAGGCATACCTGGGTTTACAAGATGGGCAGCGGTCTCATTATGGGTATTGGAATCTCTGGCATGCATTATACTGGGATGTCAGCCGCACATTTCCATCATTCACATGGCTTGAAGGTAAGTTCAGGTATGCAGATTGAGCCAGGTATTCTCGCCTACTTGATCGCATCGGGCACATTTATTGCTTTGGGCTTGACGTTGTTTGGCATATTTATCAATCAGCGAATGTCACAGAAAGATCGACGGATTCATGAGAATGAGCAATGGTATCAGGCCCTGTATCATAACCATTCGGATGCTATTATTTCAGTGAACAAGGAAGGTATTGTCAAAGGGATTAATGCTGCTGTAACAACAATCACCGGATATCCTGAAAAAGAGGTCATGGATCGTTCCATTGATGAGATCGCTCAGCAAATCGATATAGAGTGGATAAGTGAATTTGATTCCATTGATTGGGATGATCATGGGCTGGAGCAGGCGCACTACATGGCCAAAATGAGAGACGTGCAGGGTGAACTTCTGGACCTTAGTATTGTTGTAGTTCCTGTTGTCATTGATGGCAGACATGTGGGAAGTCACATTTTGATCAAAGACGTAACGGAGGAGAAACAGGCTCAGGAGAAGATTCGTCACCAAGCTTTGCATGATCCGTTGACGGGGCTGCCCAATCGGCGCAAGTTGGATGATGTGCTGGCTTGTACGATTAACGATTCAGCAGAAAAAGGGAACTCTTTTGCCGTTATGGTGATGGATATAGATCGTTTCAAGATGATTAATGACTCGCTGGGACATTCCATTGGAGATGTATTTCTAAGAGAAGTGAGCAACCGGATCATGAAAGCCATAGAAGCTTCTGATCCCTTGGCTATGGAGAATGTCATGCTGGCCCGGATGGGCGGGGACGAGTTCACACTCGTTGTGACCCAGGGTCAAGCGACAGAAGTAAGAGTGGCAGAACTTGCAAAACAGATTGTTGAAGCCATTCAGTTACCTTATCGACTGAAGGAGAATGACTTTTACGTAACCGCCAGCATTGGAATTGCGATGTATCCGGATCATGGAGTGGGCGTGGATGCTTTGCTGAAACATGCGGACTCCGCCATGTATGAAGTGAAGAAAAACGGCAAAAATGGTTTCCAATTCTACACGGCCCAACTGGATTCGGAACTATATGAACGTATTGAGCTGGAGGGTTATCTTCGTAAAGCGTTGGAACGCGATGAGATGGTCCTGTACTATCAACCACAGATTCGTACCGAGGATAGCCGCATGATTGGTGTGGAGGCTCTTATACGTTGGAACCATCCACTCAAAGGTCTGCTCGCACCCAATGTGTTTATCCCGCTTGCAGAAGAGACAGGCATGATCTATGAGATTGGCAATTGGACGCTGCGGGAAGCATGCAGGCAGATGAAACTCTGGCATGCCAGTGGCGGACCACTCATTCCGGTATCGGTTAACTTGTCCAGCCAGCAGTTCCACCAATCCAACTTGGTAGAACAGGTCAAGAATGCACTCTTGGAGACAGGGCTGGATGCTCGATATCTGGAACTGGAAATAACAGAGAGCATGATGATGGATGCAGCCGTATCCACGGCGATTCTTAATGAACTGACAGCCCTGGGTGTGAAGATCAGCCTGGATGATTTCGGTACGGGATACAGCTCACTCAGTTATCTGAAGCATTTCCCGATTCACAAGCTCAAGATTGATCGTTCGTTTGTGACGGACATTACAGAGAGTCACAGCGATCAAGCCATTGTGGCGACCATTATATCGATGGCACAGAATCTCAAGATGGAAGTCATTGCTGAAGGCATTGAGACGAAAGGCCAACTGGATATTCTGATGCAGAATGATTGCCGCGAGATTCAGGGATATTATTTCAGTCGGCCACTGCCGGCAAGTGAAGTGGAGCATGATTTTTTTGTGCCGCTGCGATTGCAGGGTAATAGTACACCACCGGCACCATCCTAATTTTATGTATGCCAAGCGGCAAGTCCCCGTTTATGTCGGGAACTTGCCGCTTTTTTATGTCTTATCTTTTATTAATCATTAAACTCACCCATGATAAGAGCATTTATATTTTCGTTTCCTATAATGATAATCGAAAACCTTACATAAACTTGCGGTGGTGTTTCTTGCCATCATACGTAAACCAGATCGGTTTATCCTCGACACGTGTCTCGACATGTACGGTACGTCCCCAGAGGCGATACAGATAGGGCAGAGTGCGTTCCATATATTTCAGATCCAACTCAATGCCTTCATATTGATGCTTGAGCACGAGTTCCCCTGTCCGCAGATAATCAGCATCTTGCACGACCAAGTAAGGGGAGCCCCCGTTGACACGTGAAAATACGAGCTGATCCCGTATGTTCTCCCAGGACTTGTCGGTGATTTTCCAGTCCGGGCCTTTTTTCTCAAATACGTAGAGGTCCAGATCCTCGGTTAATTGCTTGGTCATGTAATTGCGGATAAAGGAGGTATCGGAATCGAATTCACGCACCTCGAACATTTTGGCACGACCTTGCCCTGGTTTGCGGCCCCAACGTTCCTGTTCTTCACGGGTTGGGTTATCCCAGCGCCGTTCAATATCCTCAAAGATCTTCAGTCCCAAATAATATGGATTCAGACTTTGTTTGGATGGCTGCACCACGGAGGAGTTGAGTTTGGCAAATTCGATCGTATCCTCACTGTTCAGATCAAGCTCACGGATAATGCGTTGATGCCAGTAAGATGCCCAGCCTTCGTTCATGATTTTGGTTTCCATCTGTGGCCAGAAATATAACATCTCCTCACGCATCATACTCATGATATCCCGCTGCCAGTCGGTCAACACTTCCGAGAATTCCTGAATAAACCACATGACATCCTTCTCCGGTTCAGGCGGAAAATGATGGACCTGAATACCTTCAGCGGGTGCTTCTTCCGTCTGCACGTCATCAAGTGACCATAGATCATCATAGCGACCTTCCGGCCGTGGTTTTTTCTCACCGCGCTGCTCCCGCATTTTCATCTCCATGTAACGTTGTTTGTCCAAATGGCGGGGTTTAATCAGCTGTGGGTCCACATGTTCCTGAATTGCGATCACGGCATCGATAAATGCTTCAACCGCTTCCGTGCCGTATTCCATCTCATAATTGCTGATCCGATCCGCCGTAGCGGCCATGCTTTCGACCATATTACGGTTGGATTTGGAGAAGCGGGCATTGTTTTTGAAAAAATCGCAGTGTGCCAATACGTGGGCTACGATCAATTTGTTCTGAATCAGGGAATTTCCATCCAGCAAGAAGGCATAACAAGGGTTGGAGTTGATGACAAGCTCATAAATTTTGCTGAGTCCAAAATCGTATTGCATTTTCATCTTATGAAATGTTTTGCCAAAGCTCCAGTGGCTGAATCTGGTCGGCATGCCGTAGGCTCCAAATGTATAAATAATATCCGATGGGCAGATTTCGTACCGCATGGGGTAATAATCCAGGCCAAAACCATTGGCAATCTCCATAATCTCGGCAATAGCGTATTCTAGGTCGCGGATCTCATCTGTCATCTAACGCTGCCTCCTTCCCGTTTCTGGAAAAAGCTGCGCAAAGCTTTGTACACTTCGCCTTTTTCTTTGATCACATAATACATGAACTGATCCATCTTGATATGACGATAAGCCGACATCAGTGTGCTGCTGCGGTTGTACTGATTCACTTCGCCGTATCCAAACATATTGCTACGCTTCATTAACTCACCGATTAGCTTCACACACCGTTCGTTATCCGAGGTCAGATTATCCCCGTCAGAGAAGTGGAAAGGGTAGATGTTGTAGCTGGAAGGTGGATACCGACTGTCAATAATATCCAGCGCCTTCATATATACAGAGGAGCAGATGGTGCCTCCGCTCTCGCCGCGGGTAAAGAACTCTTCTTCGGTTACTTCCTTGGCTTCCGTATGATGGGCGAGGAAAACAATCTCAACTTTCTCATACTGACGGCGTAGAAAACGGGTCATCCAGAAGAAAAAGCTGCGCGCGCAGTATTTCTCAAACGAACCCATGGACCCGGATGTATCCATCATGGCAATAATAACGGCATTGGATTGTGGAATGATTTTGTCTTCCCATGTCTTGTAGCGCAGGTCATCTGGACTGATGTGATGGATGCCTGGCGTACCAGTCGTTGCATTGCGACGCAGATTCTCCAGAATGGTACGTTTCTTGTCAATATTGGACTGCATGCCTTTTTTGCGAATATCGTTGAAAACTACCGTATGTGTCTCAATCAGGTCTTTATCTTTCTGCTTCAGATCGGGTAATTCCAGCTCAGCGAAGAGCATATCTTCCAATTCCTCAATACTAACTTCGGCTTCCACAATATCATGACCAGGCTGATCACCAGCTTTTTCGCCTTTGCCGGGTTTCTGCGAAGCAGAGGGATCACGACCGATGACGTCTCCGACCTGACTGTCACCGTCTCCTTGACCGACATGTTTTTGCTTCTGGTAGTTATACACAAAACGGTACTCATCCAGACTGCGGATTGGTACCTTGATGATTTGTTTTCCATCAGACATGATGATGTTTTCTTCCGTAATCAGATCAGGCAGATTCTGCTTGATGACATCTTTCACCTTTTGCTGATGGCGCTGTTGGTCCTGGTACCCTTTGCGGTGAAGCGACCAATCTTCCTTCGACACAACGAACGAGTAAGGCTGGTGTGAATTTGACATGTAGGCACCCCCCATTAATTACGCGGCACAGTTTGGCCTGTCGGTAATTAAGTATATTCACGGGCGAGGACGATATGTGATGAGAGTGGATATAAAATGATACAATTACGCAAGTTCACCTCAGAGGTAAGGTGAGTCGTAAGAACAGAACTGCACCATATTTTACAGAAATAGTGAACAAGTGTGCTATCCTTCCTTTACAATAGGAGAAAGACATCAATTATTTAATAGATGCATGTAAAGGAAGAATTTATGTGAATAAAAAGGCGATCAAGGCTTGGATTATGTATGATTGGGCCAACTCGGCTTATGCAACAACTGTGCTGGCCGCAGTACTGCCTGTATTCTATGCTTCGGTCGCTGCAGCAACGCTGGATACGGATACCGCCGCCTCCTACCTGGCCTATACACACTCCATTGGCATGTTGTGCGTAGCTCTGCTAACACCGTTGCTAGGCACGCTAGCTGATTTGTCAGGACGGAAGGGCGACTTCCTGCGTGTATTTGCAATTATAGGCGTCCTTGCTACATTGGGATTCAGCGCAATCGGTGAAGGGGACTGGTTCCTTGCTTCCGCGTTGCTGGTCATATCTACAATCGGTTTTGCGGGTGGTAACACCTTTTACGATGCAATGCTGCCGGATCTGGTACCCGTGGAACGAAGGGGCATGATATCCTCCAAGGGTTATGCCTATGGTTATATTGGAGGAGGCTTGCTGCTTGCAGTGAACCTGCTGATGATTCAGCAACCGGGCTGGTTCGGGATGAGCAGTACACTGGCAGGCACAAGACTTGCTTTCATCTCCGTCTCGTTGTGGTGGTTGCTGTTCTCGATACCGATTTTCCGCCATGCTCCGAGACGGCCTGCATCACCGGATCTGCCCGGAACGTGGACAGGGTACGTTGCGGTGGGCGTGCGCAGACTGCGGCAAACCTTTCGTCAGATGCGGCGTTTTCCCCAGTTAATCCGCATGTTGGTGGCTTTCTGGTTTTTTAATGACGGCATTAATACCATCATTCTAATGGCTACGATCTATGGGACAAGTATAGGCATAGGCACAGCCGACCTGATGCTCGCGCTACTGTTAACCCAGTTCATTGGGTTCCCGTGTACATTGTTACTGGGAGCATGGGCACAGCGTTGGGGAGCAAAGCAGGTATTAATCGTTAGCTTATCGGTCTACATATGTATTGTGATTCTCGGTTATTTCATGACACAAGCGATCCACTTCTACGTACTCGCCGGGTTGGTTGGTGTCGTGCAGGGTGTGAGTCAATCCACAGCGCGTTCCCTGTTTAGCAATCTGATGCCAGCAGGCAGAACAGGAGAGTATTTTGGTTTTGTGAATATTACAGGCAAATTCTCTTCGATCTTTGGTCCATTTGTGTTTGGTTATGTTGGGCAGATCACGGGTTCCACACGTTGGGGTATTCTGTCGCTCATCTTCTTTTTCGTCGCGGGCATTGCTGTATTGTTAACCGTGAAGGTACAGAAGGGGATGCAGGATGCTACACGGGCAGATCAGGAAGAAGAGCGAAATGGGAGCGTTGGAGCTACTGGGAAAAGTTCAGATGTAAGATTTACCTGATGGTTGTTCAACCGTTTTCATATTAAGTTTCTCAACGGATTACGTATGGCTTCAGGCATTGTTCCTCACAGAACATGTCTGGAGCTTATTCGCGTTTGTGCAATCAGAACATAATTGATCCATGAATAAGTGCTTAAATGACAGACAGCAGAATACAGTGAAAGAGTATCAATTTATGAAAAGGTGAAAATAAAAGATTGACATGATACATTTTGTATCATAGAGTAAAACTATAAATACATATTGTATCTGAGAGTTGTCGAATGTAATCATGTGTTTTGCTTCATTCCCGGGTGAACTTCCGACGGAATATTGCAAAATGCTGACCTATAGCGTGCATATTACTCGTTTTGCCAAACACAAAGGTAGAGTCTGGTCTATCCCAGCTACACATTTATACTAATGAACAGAGGAGAGGCTGCCATTGATCGATGCTCAAGGTAACGGACTTGTTTTCTTACTATGTGTTCCCCGCAGTGGTAGTTCCTTATCCACCGTAATGCTGCAAAATCATAGTCGTATATTTGCCACCCAGGAAATGTGGTTTCTGATGAATCTTGTCGATTTACCCAAGGCTGATTCACGTGCTTACGGTGGCAGCTCCATCATGCGCCAGTTCTACAATGCCATGGTATCTGAGGATGTCTTCGAGAAGGCGTGCAGAAGTTTTGCTCTTGAAATCTACAATGGATTCCTGGAGGGGAGCGGAGCAGACTTCGTCGTTGATAAATCTCCGCGTTATTATTACATGCTGGAATGGCTGGATCGTCTGTTCCCACAGTCCAAGCGCATTCATCTCCAGCGTAATCCTCTGGCTGTAGCAGCATCATTCAAAAAGGTAAACCGCCACACAGGAGAAGGATTCGACCTGATTCATAGTCTGCAGAGTCCCAAATTAAATATGAAATCCGTAGATCTCACACTTGGGATGCTCCGCTTGAATGATTATTTTGCCAAACCCCACTCCAATGCGTATGAATTGCAATATGAACGATTGGTTTCCAATCCTCAAGAAGAACTTGAGAAACTATGTGCGTTTCTGGGAATTCGATATGAACAGGGAATGGAGCAGTATGGACAGTTTCTGGACAGTGCCAAGTCTGACATGTTCTACAGTATGGGCGTGGGTGATCCTTTCCTCTCTTCGCATCAAGAGGCACATCAGGGTTCTGTTAACAACTGGAAAAACATATTAGAACGACATGAAGTTGAACTGTATTGCCGTGTGATGGGGGCAGATCTGTTCCACCAGATGGGATACAGTGAACAGCTCGCAGAAGCCGAACAATGGACGGGTGTACATTATGATGCAAGTCCGGATCAAGAGGTCATTGACCGAATCACGCATCAGTTGACAGCAGCGACCGGTTGCCAGTGGCAACCACAATACCGAATGCAACCGGCAGATTCTGTCGTTCATGATCCGGTTGGGAATCGTAATGACCCAGTTGTCGAAGAACCGGAAAAGACAGACCCGACGCTAGCTGCACTGGTAACGATCAGACAGCTGCAAGCCGCATTACGTGCAGCAGATCATCGTCTGGAACGGGGTTACAGTGAGCGAGAACGCTTGAAAGTCCAGCTGGCTTCTGCTCAAAGCAAAATACAGCGTATCAAATCATGGGTACCATTTGGTCATCAGATCAGCGCCTGGGCTTCACAGCGCAAGATTCTACGGGGAGGCAAGTCATGAGCGCCATAGCAGGAATTGTTCACAACGATGGTCAGCAGGCGCTATGGGAAGACAGCTGGCGTCTGTACGCAAGCCTGGGGCATGTCCCTGCGGATACAACAGGAGTGTGGAAAGGCAATGAGGCGTTCCTCAGCTGTCATGCCCAATGGATTACACCGGAATCGGTTAGCGAGAAGTTGCCTTTATATGATGAGGAAAGTGGTCTGACCATCACGGCAGATGCCATTCTGGATAACCGGGAACAACTGGCAGATCAATTACAAATATCCAGAGCTGAACTGGCTATGTTGGCGGATAGTGAATTGATCTTGCGTGCCTATCAGCGCTGGGGAGACGATGTAGCCGTCCGATTGCTGGGGGATTTTGTATTCGCGATATGGGATGAGCGGAATCGAAAACTGTATGCAGCGAGAGACATTACAGGCATGAGGGCTTTTTATTACCGACATGATGGTTCACGTTTTGCTTTCTGCACACTGATGAATCCGTTGCTCGGGCTTGAAGGGGTACATAAAGAACTTGATGAGACCTGGCTGTCCGAATTCCTTGCCATTCCTGACATGCATGATTCAGCAGATATCAATTCAACTGTATATCGGGGAATAAGCCAGCTGCCTTCTGCACATACACTTGTCTTCCGGGATGGGAGACTGGAGCTGAAGCAATATCATCGCTGGAATGAAGTGGAACCTCTAAGGCTTAAATCCGATGGCGAGTATGTAGAAGCGTTTCGGGAGGTCTTTGGGCAGGCGGTTGGATCACGATTGCGAACGCACAGACAGGTGGCTGCTGCATTAAGTGGCGGACTGGACTCGGGAGCCGTGGTTGGTTTTGCTTCCGGAACACTGAGAAGTCAGGGCAAACGGCTGCAGGCCTATAGTTATGTTCCCGTACCCGATTTCACAGATTATACGTCGAAAACGTTGCTCGCAGACGAACGGCCCTTCATACGTTCCACGATTAATCATGTCGGCAATATCACAGAGAACTACCTCGATTTTGAAGGCAGAAGTCCACTCAGTGAAGTAGATACCTGGCTCGACATTATGGAAATGCCCTATAAATACTTTGAAAATTCATTCTGGATTCGCGGATTCTATGAAAAAGCGAGCCAGCAAGATGCAGGCATCCTGCTCACAGGGGCACGTGGTAATTTCACCATCTCCTGGGGACCGGCTCTGGATTATTACGCCAGTCTACTGAAAAGTGGCCGCTGGTACCGCTGGTTCCGTGAGATGCAGCAGTATAGTGAACGAACGGGCATGCCTTTCTCACGTATAGCCAAGATCACCGGGAAAAAGGCATATCCGGATTGGTTCAAGGCTCAGTCCAAAGGAGCCAGCCAGGCCGCATCCGTACAATTGATCCATCCTGACTTTGCGCAGAGAACGGGTGTACTGGAAAGACTCAAATCCATTATTGTTCTGCAGGGCGGTGCCCAGGCTGATGCACTCAAAGTACGTGCCGAGAAATTTAATAACCTGGCCATCGCCAACAAAAACGGTGCTGTAGCTACGAAATGTTCTCTGCGTTACCGCGCTTGGGAACGTGATCCGACAAGTGATGCCAGAGTCATCCGGTTCTGTCTGTCCGTTCCGATTGAACAATATGTGAAACAAGGGACGGATCGTTCATTGATTCGCCGGGCTACTTCACCGGAGTTGCCTGACAAGGTCAGACTGAATCAGCGGGTACGGGGTGTGCAGCCTGCAGATTGGTTACATCGCATCATTCCGAATTGGGATGCTTTTACCGCCGAGTTACGTGCTTTGTGTTCTGACAGCAAGGTCGCTGGCATATTAAACACGGAGCGTATCAAGTCTGCCCTGGCCAATTTCCCGAGTCCAAGACCTGAACTTGCTTCGCATCCAGATCTGCGATTGATGATGCATAGTCTGATCGTCTATCGGTTCATTCGGAAATTCTGATATAGCCCGGTGAACTGTGGGCCCGGACTTTTCTTACATTTGACTCATGATAGGAGGTGAATACGATGCAAAGGGAAAAAAAGGAATGGCAAGAACCAGCACTGGAAATATTGGAAGTCAACCAAACAATGGCGGGCACAGGTTACAAACATATCGACTGGGTTACGGTTCACGATGCGGATCTCTACGGAACTAGTTAGAAAGCTTTACCATATGCCATCATACTTAGAAGTGCGAAAAGGAGGTGAATACGATGCAAATGGAAAAAAAGGAATGGCAAGCACCAGCTCTTGAAGTGTTGGAAGTCAATCAAACAATGGCCGGTACTGGCTACAGACAAATTGACTGGATCACGGTTCACGATGCGGATCTGTACGATCCAACTTCCTAAGTTGTTTAGTTTTATGAAGTGTCATCATACTTAAAGGGCGGAAATGCAACAAATCCAGCTTTTCGCCTCCGCCCTTATATTGAGCAACATGAATATAAGGGCTTTTTTTTACATTTTATTACGTAGGAGGCGTCGTTCATTGTTGCCTGTGCATTATGTGGCGTATGGTCTGCGCTGGTCGAGCCAAATTCGAATGCCTGAACTACAGATCGCACCCAAGGATGCGGAGACTGATTTTGATGTCGTGGATGTGCACATCGAGTCTTCAGATCTGACCCCATTGTGGGAGGATTGGGATGTAGGCAACGACAACTTTGTGGCACGAGAGGGCAGTCTTTTTTTCAAAATCGAAGATACAGGTCTGTTTCTAATGGAGCATGGAAAGCGTATCGTTGTATCCCCTCAGCCAGGAGCGGATGAGAAAAAGGTCAGATTATTCATCCTGGGCACCTGTATGGCGATCATTATGATGCAGCGTGGCATCCTTCCATTGCATGGTAGTGCAGTGGTTATTGATGGCTGGGCTTACGCATTCGTCGGACATTCGGGGGCAGGCAAATCGACACTGTCGGCCGCACTGGCATCACGCGGATATCCGCTTCTCACCGATGATGTTGTTGCACTGACCTGGGATGCTGGAGGAAGAGCTATTGTATCACCTGGTTACCCGCAACAGAAGTTATGGCAGCCCAGTCTGGACGGCTTCGGCATGAAGGAACAGGATTATGCAACGGTTCACGCAGAGATTACAAAATATGCGATACCTGTTCAGCACTATTTTCATGAGATGGCCGTACCACTAGGTGGAATATTCGAACTTGCTCCACAACCAGAGGCAAACCATACAGCTGTTCAACTGGTGGAAGTGACGGGGCTAGAACGACTGCATCTGTTATGCTCGCATACGTTCCGTGGTGGACTCGTTGCAAGACAGGGGCTGGCACAGTGGTTGTTCGAGACGGCTTCAAGACTTTCAGCAAGTGTGGAGATTGGCAGATTGGTCAGAACGGGTGCTGAGTTTACAGCATTTGAGATGGTGGATCGGATCACAGATCATATACGCAAAGGAGTGCATACAGGACAATGACAGCGACTACGCCGATGAATGTGGAAGACCGGGTAACCCGGAAGGAAGGCAATCTGGTCAGTGATATGGGTAGTGAGAAAGTCATGATGAGCATTAGCTCTGGAAAATACTATAATCTCGGGAGTACCGGTGGACGAATCTGGGACCTGATCGCAGAAGAACGCACGCTGGGTGAAGTTGTTGAGGTACTTGCTGCGGAGTATGAGATTGAGCCAGATGTATGTCGTGAGCAGGTGGTGCAATTCATGGAACATCTGTCCCGTGAAGGTTTAATCGACGTTACTCGCGGAGTGTAGAATGATGTTGCGAAAAATAAAGGCTTATCTCTCGCTCCCGCGGTCGATGCGTCGACTGGTATGGGAGGCCTATATCCTCCTTGGCTGGGCACGCATACAGAAGGCTATGCCATTTGCCAAAATCGCGCCAGGGCTGGGTACGCCTATGGTAGAAACACCGATGACAGGACTCGAACGCAGCGAGGTCATCACTATACGGAATATTTCCAAAGCAATTTCGCTCGCCAGCAAATATACGTTATGGGAAAGCCGCTGCCTTGTAATGGCGATTGCCGGGATGAAGATGCTTGAGCGACGCAAGATAGAGAGTACGTTATATATGGGGACTGCACGGAATAAGCAAGGACATATGATGGCTCATGCCTGGCTGCGAAGTGGTAAATTGATCGTGACCGGAGCTGATACTATGGACCAATATACGGTTGTCGGTGTGTTTGGCAAACGGTGTCCGGAGAAGGGATCTGGGGAGATTGTCTATGATACATGAAAGTGAACTCTATTCATCAGGGTTTCCAAAGGAGCTTAAGCTGATTTTGAGCATGATTAGAGGTGATCTGACGGCTCTATCCCCTGAAGAACTCAAGGCGGGTTTGCAAGGTACCGATTGGCAGCTTTTTCTGCGGCTTGTCTATCATCACCGCTTATACTCTGTGCTTTATGTGAAAATGAAAGAATTCAACTCTGCAATCATTCCTGCAGATGTTATGGAGAGTCTGAGACAACAATATACGGTCAATACGTTCCGCATGTTACATCTAACAGCTGAGATGGAGCAGGTGTGTGGAGCTTTTCGTGAACGCGGTATCCGCAATATTACACTAAAGGGACCGGCGCTCGCCCATGATCTCTATGGCGATGTATCGATGCGAACCTCCAAAGACCTGGATATCCTGATTCCGTTTGATGATGTGGAAGCAGCTGAAGGCATTCTGGCTACCCTCGGATACGTATCCAAGGAAGGGGAGCGGGCACCTACGGTGCGCAGCTGGAAATGGCGGGAACATCATATCTGTTACACCCATCCGGTCAAAAGGACTCAAGTGGAGATCCATTGGCGTCTGAACCCGGATTCGGGCAAAGAAACCGATTTTGAATTGCTGTGGAAACGAAGCCGGTTCAGTTCATACACACAGACACCTGTCCGTATGCTTGAACAAGAAGACCTATGGGCTTATCTCGTAACCCATGGTGCACGACACGGCTGGTTCAGACTGCGCTGGTTACTGGATATCGACCAGATGATCCGCAGCATGCCACTTGATGTGAAGAAATTAGAGAGACGTCTGAAAGCGGAGGGTCGTTTACCGATCGGTTCGCAGGCTCTTCACTTAGCCTCGGAGCTGCTGAATACGCCGCTGGATGTAGAGTACAGGTCCTTGATGTCCTTGAGTGACCGTACAGGCAAGCGATTAGCCAACGAAGGCGCAAAGTTCATGAACGACATGCTGGAAAGTCCGGCTGATATGAAGTCTTATCAATCGTATTTGTTTAAACTTCGAAGTACAAAACAGAAATGGTTTTTCTTTATTGAACGTTTATATCCAAGTACATGGGATGTGGATCAACTGCCGCTTCCGCGTTCTTTGTTTTTTCTGTACTTTCCGTTACGTCCGTTTCTCTGGTTCTGGCGGCGAATTAAAAGGTATACGGTGACGGAAAGGGGTAAAGTATGATCTCGGAATTAAGGTATTTCATGCGAAAGTTGCATCATGTCACGGGGCCCATTTTATATTGGAATCTGCTAGGGATGATCTGTATCAGTCTCATGGAAGGGATCGGCATCTACATGCTTGTTCCGATGTTGAGTCTGATTGGCATATTTGAGATGGGCTCCACAGGCTTAAACATTCCCTGGCTTGGCGACGTGTTGAATCGTTTTTCTGAAAATAGCCAATTGTTACTCGTATTGTTCACCTTTGTGTTAATTGTCTCCGGACAGGCCTGGATGCAGCGTCTCCAGACGATCCGTAATACGCGAATCCAACAGCAATTTGTACGAACGCTGCGCATGGAAACCTATGGTGCTATTATTATGGCGCAATGGTCATTTTTTCTCCAAAAACGAAAATCCGATTTTAACCATATATTAACGACTGAACTTGCACGTGTGAGCCAGGGAACGAGCATTATGCTGCAAATGGCAGCCTCTCTGATCTTTACGGGCATTCAGATCGGTCTTGCTTTCTGGTTATCCGCCAAGCTGACGGCACTTGTGCTGGTCTGTGGATTGTTATTATTTTTTGTCTTGAGAAAATTCGTCAAGCGCGCCAAGCAGATCGGGGATCAGACCTCTGAATTCTCGCAAAGTTATTATAACGGCATTACCGAGCATTTCAACGGCATTAAGGATATTAAGAGTAACATGCTTGAGCGCTCCCACATGAACTGGTTTGAGCGCATGTGCAGACAGATAGAACGCAATGTCATTCAGTTTAGCCAATTGAACAGTGGAACACAGCTGATTCACCGGATGTCAGCGGCAATCATTATTGCGGCATTCATCTATCTTTCTCTCCGTGTAATGACGGTGCCTCCCGCAAGCCTGCTACTCATTATCCTAATCTTTTCCCGCTTATGGCCAAGGTTTACGGCAATTCAGTCCAATCTGGAGTACATCAGCTCCATGCTGCCTGCATTTCGGGTAGTCAGAGAATTACAAGCGCAGACGGCGAAGAGTCGTGAGATTAGTGAAGAGATTGCTTCGGCAGGAGACGTTGGAACTGATGGGATTCAACCTATGGAACTGAAGGGATCTATCACCTGTGAGGATGTCTGCTATCGCTATGAGGGAAGTGATGCTTACTCATTGAGAAATGTGCAAGCTTCGATTCCATCAAGGGGTATGACCGCAATTGTGGGGAAATCCGGAGCAGGTAAAAGCACGCTGATAGATCTGATTATGGGCCTTGTGAGGCCTGAAACTGGTCGTATTTTGATTGACGGTGTTCCTCTGTCAGAAGAACGATTATTGAGCTGGCGAAGTTCAATCGGATATGTCTCCCAGGACCCATTCCTGTTTCACACAAGTATTCGTGAGAATCTGCGTCTGGTTGATCCAAATGCAAGTGAAGAACAGATGTGGCAGGCTTTGCAATTTTCCTCCTCTGCGGCATTTGTACGGAAGCTGCCTCAGGGTCTGGATACGATTATTGGTGATCGGGGTATTCGTCTATCCGGGGGTGAACGTCAGCGATTGGTGCTTGCCCGGGCTATGCTGCGTAATCCTTCTGTATTGGTACTGGATGAAGCAACAAGTGCGCTGGACAGTGAGAATGAACAGTACATTCATGAGGCGCTGGAACGGTTAAAAGGACATGTGACCATTATCGTGATTGCACACCGATTGTCCACGATTCGGACGGCAGATCGTGTAATTGTACTTGATGAAGGTCGGGTGATTCAAGAGGGCGGGTACCAGCAGTTATCTACTGATCCGGTAGGGACGTTCAGCAAACTTTTGAACATGCAAGCGGGTGTTGTGGGGCAGTAAAGGGTATGACATAACGTAAAGAGGCGCGCCACGAGGGGCGCGCCTCTTATGTAGGTGGTTCGTATATTGAGCAAGAATTAATGAACGAGGGCTGTTTTCGTAGGAAGCGGCAGTTGAAGAGCACCGATCTGCTCCAAATGCTGTACGATCTCTTGCACGGCTTCCTCAATGGACCACTGCTCTGTATCGATGATAAATGAAGGAGATTTGGGTACATCATAGGGGGCGGAAATGCCTGTGAAATGCGGGATGTCACCATTGCGTGCTTTTTTGTATAGACCCTTTGGATCACGACGCTCACATTCTTGAATTGAACAGCGCACATAGATTTCAATGAAATCATCTGGTTCAAATAACTGTCTAACCATCTCCCGATCCTGTTCATGAGGAGAGATAAAAGCCGAAAGTACAAACAACCCGGCATCTACCATTAACTTCGATACTTCACCAATTCGCCGCAGATTTTCTTGACGATCCCCTGCTGTAAAACCGAGATCACGGTTCAGTCCATGACGTACATTATCCCCGTCCAGAACATAACAGCGTACGCCTTGATCGTAGAGATACTGCTCCAGGGCAAATGCAAGGGATGACTTTCCTGCACCTGATAACCCGGTAAACCATATGGCACGACTATGGTGCCCATTATGCTTCTCCCGGTCTTGCCTGTTGATGCTGGATGATTGCCAGGTTATGTTGCGCTCTTCCTTCGACATGAGTATCCCGCCTTTTCCCTACCATGATATGTATAATATTTTAACATATTTACAAGATTATAGCACCTTACAGATTTCTTCAAAATAAGCGTGAATCGACAAAATATCGGGTATAGATGTAGTACATACATAAGCATTATGCATATATCCAAGGAGTATTTTGAATCAAATGATGCAAAATGCTCACATCGCAGGAGGAACAATGTCATGAATAAAAACATACAAAACATACAAGTTGGGTTCAAATGCCCGGATTGCCAACAGGATATCCGAGCGGAATTTATAGATGAACAGGTCAGCACGGTTCGTTGTAAGGGTTGTGACAGAGCGTATACACTTTTGAAGCCAACCATAGGTGATGAGATTCTACTGGATTGGGAGCAGGAGGCTTTGTATCACAAGCTGAGGGCAGAGCGGTCCGAACTGGATAATCACAATATGTCGGCCTTGATTATCAAAGTTATCGAGTTGCTTACATGGCGTGATCGGGGAGATGGACAGACCCGTGCTATACAGACCGTGAGGGAATGGCTTGCTTCCAGTGGCAAACCTCAGACCTTACTTGAATTGTTCCATCAATCTCCGCCACAACCTGAAAATAAACGTTTCGATCGTTAATGATTTACATACATTAGCCGTTCCTGTGGCATATTACCTGAAGGTGTTCGTGTGTGCAAACGACTAACCGAATTTTTCAGGAACAGGAGCGGATAGAATGAAGCGAATGGTTCTATATATACTGTTGGGACTGTTATCCATCAGTATGGTACCGGCACAGACTGAAGCATCACCGGTTACCGGAGCGTATCACTTTGGCTTCAAAAAAAGTCAAAACGGTCAACTGCCCTCCATTGATCAGGAAGGCTTCAAATCAATCTTACAACATAACGATGCCATTTTCCTGGGGGATACAAAACAGAAGGAATTGTATCTCACGTTTGATAACGGGTATGAGAATGGATTCACACCTGCCATACTGGATGTTTTGCGTACCAAGAAGGTGCCAGCGGCTTTCTTTGTGACAGGTCATTATCTGAAAGATCAGCCTGAGTTGGTCAAACGTATGGCGGCTGAAGGTCATATTGTCGGTAATCATTCATGGAGTCATCCGGACATGACCCGCATCTCCAATGAAAAGCTTAGAGAGGAACTTGAGAGGGTCAAGACGGAGGTCAATCGGCTGACCGGTCAACAAGCGACCTTTTTACGGCCACCGCGTGGAATTTTTAACAATCGTACGCTTGCAGAGAGTCATGCCCAAGGGTATGTGAATGTGTTCTGGTCTGTTGCTTATAAAGATTGGGATACGAATGTGCAGCGTGGCGCACAATATGCTCATCAACAGGTGTTGAAACAACTCCATCCGGGCGCTGTCATTTTGCTTCATTCGGTATCCAAAGATAACACGGAAGCTCTGGGTTCCATTATTGATGAGGCCCGCAAGCAAGGATATGCATTCAAAAGTCTGGATGATCTGCGGACCAAAAGTTATTGATCCATTATCATAATGAGCAATGGACCAAATGTAGGTCATTCAAAAGTTTAGCAAAAATATTAAAGGGCATCCTGAGCGTTTAAGCTCGGAATGCCCTTTTTTGTTTATAACGGTATGCCAGTCCAAGTATTGGATGTACCACATACAGATTTAGAAGAAAGGATTGGGTAATACGATACGATGTAACGTGTAATACTATAAAACAGTATTATAGATGATTCCAATCGTTTTCGGGCCGCAGTGACTGCATACTACACAACCAGCAGTGGTCAGTTCCACGCGGGCACCCGTCTGTTCCTGCAAAGACTTCTGCAAGTCAAGCGCATCCTCTTCAGCCATGGTGTGCACAACAATCAGCAGGTCTGGATCGATCTGATCCTTCTGGCTGAGCGTATTATTCAGCATTTGTTCCAGAGCTTTTTCCCGTTTGCCGCGCACTTTATAGGCAGGTGCCATCTTGCCATCTGTTACCCGGATGACAGGACGAATCTTCAACAGGCTTCCAATCAGATTCTGCATGCCCGAACAGCGTCCACCTTTATGCAGATACTCCAGTGTATCGATGACAAACTCCGTGCGTACATTTGATTTCATCGCCTCAATCAGGTGTGTAATCTGAGTCAGGTTTTGCCCTTTATCAGCAGCATGTACAGCTTTCATCACCATCAGCGCAATTCCTGATGAGAGATTCTGTGAGTCAATGACCGAAATTCGACCTTCCGGGAACTCGGAACTCGCTAGTCGTGCATTTTGATAGGTAGAGGAAAGTTCAGAAGATAAGCTGATATATAAAATCTCATCCCCTTGATCTATGTAAGGTTGAAATGCCGTTATGAAATCAGCGGGGGAAGGTGCAGCCGTTTTGGGAAGACGCCCATCTTGGCTAACACGTTCATATAGCTGTTCAGGCTTAATCTCAGCACCGTCTTTCAGTGATTCTTCACCGAACACGACATATAAGGGGATGATACCGATATCGTGCTGCTGGATCCATTCTGGAGCCAGATCACTTGTGCTGTCCGCAAAAATTTTGATTCGTGACATGTCAATCTCCTTTGAAAACAATGATTTTGGCAAAAAAATATAGATTATACTTATGTGTAAACCCATTCATTTTAATTATAAGGAAACATGACGCTGATGCAAAGCGTTACATCAGCGTCATGCCTACCAAGATAAGTCCAACGAATAACAGAATCATGATCCCATTTAATATGGTTCCGATAATGGCAAAAACTTTCTTTCGATTCTTGAGGACAAGACCAATAATTCCGACGATGCCTCCGGCCAGATTGAGAATCAGGCAGACCAGGATGGCTAATGAAGCCAGAACCACTGCTGGATGCAAGGCGATCTCTTCTGTCTGCAACGGGGTTAGAACTCCGATGGACTCGTTTACAGCCATGGTGGCAATAAAGAATATCAGAATATAACCCAAGATTGCAACCAATCCAATGACAAAGCTGGCGATCCCAGGTCCGGAATGTTTCAGTGGTACCATTGGTTGCCTCTCATGATCTGGCGGGTATGCTTCATACCCATTGTTATTGTATGGATCTACATGGCCAGGATTCTGATCCGTGTTGTTATAACCTGAATTATAGGAATCGCGATTATCCATAATGTTGACTTGCCTCCCTTAATCATCGTACTGAGTGTTATTAACCTAATCGATGAGTAATGATTCTCCTTTTAAAATACAACGATTACATACCTGTTTACTTTTCCATAAATATCGATAAAAATCAAGGATTTACGCTTGTTTCCTACAATTTATAGGGCAGGGATAGGATTGTTAAGTATAAACAGACATATGATCTTTGAAGCTCTGTCCCGACTGGTAAAGGAGGAGTGGATTCGCTACAATAATAGGTGTGAAGTGTAGTTGAATTAAGGGAGAGAACTTATATGCAACGAAGATGGATGATGCTTGGAGCTGTAATGACCATGCTGTCGGTGGCGATTGGTGCGTTTGGTGCTCACATGCTCAAGGATACGATTGGGCCGGCGGCCATAGCTACATATGAGACAGGTGTGCAATATCACATGATTCATGCATTGGCTTTGCTCATTATTGGCTTGACGGCTGGTCAACTTGGAGCATCGACAAAACTGAAGTGGGCAGCGCGTCTGTTGTTTATCGGAATTATCGTGTTCTCGGGCAGTTTGTATGTGCTTAGTATTTCTGGCATCAAGATTCTGGGTGCCATCACACCGATTGGTGGGGTAGCCTTTATTGCCGGATGGTTGTTATTGGCATTAGATGTATGGCAGCGAGGTAAGGATCGCTCCTGATCGGTCCAAATAAATCTCGGAGGGTTCAATCCTACATGAACCATTGAACTAAAAAAGCAACTTGCGTTAGAATGTCCCGTCATTCTAACGCAAGTTGCTTTTTGTTTTAATCTGATGAAGTTAGTTAAAGAAACTCATCGATTTCATTGGTTCGGAACGTATACACCTGTTTTTCATCGACATGGTAGATGCTCACAATACTGGTATCACGATCAAAATTCAGAATACGGCAAGGAATGCTCTGATGTTTACCATTTTTGTTATTGACAACAATACGGGTGAGTTTATTCTCTTTAATGAGCGTGTCAATCCACGCGTCAAACGAGTTTCCATCGGAAACATTGGATGTTTGGGTGGCAGGCTTTTTCTCGCTAACCGATTGTTCTTGTAGATTCTGTGTTTTGACTGGAGCAGGTGAGGCAGGTGTCTGAGCTGCAGTGGACGCCTTCTGTGCTGCGTTGGCTTTTTTGCGTTCGTTGTGAAGTGTGACGAAAGAGTCCTTCTTGGACTGGAGTGTCGCTTCAATAATTTTGCCTAGCTCTATGCCGGATTGAATCCGAAAGTCCGCAATTTGTTCTTCATTGTTTATGAACTCCAACAGGGACTGCAGTGCCAATGCATTTGAGCGGCTCTTAATAAGTATATCGACATTAAATAAAAAGCCGATGTCCTCTTGATTGGATAAGGTTTCTTTCATTCATCCCAGCCCCGTTAAAAATTATGTCAGCTCAAAAAAACGCTTCAATTCACTATATCATTAAAAAGGAAATTATCATAGTGCTAGAGACGCAGAAATATGCCGGAACAATTGGGTGAATATCACAATAAACCTTATTATTCACGACTTTTAGAAGGGGTCCACAAGACAATCCAGAATGAGGGAAACAACATTCGTGACCTGTGGAAGAGGAGGTGGATCGGGAAATTTGTTGACCGATGCAGTCCATTATTGTTGGAGAGCACGGATTGGCATGTGTGGAGCAACTTATCGTATCTCATTTTGGACTAGAGTCTCAAAGCGCTGGTACATGTAAATAATGAACCCGTATGAGACAACATTCATCTCATGCCCACTTTAATTGTTTGCACTCTGACGTTTAACAACTGTCTTCTCGTTATTATGTTACAATAGGCTCATCACACATTAAGGAATGAAGACCATGCATCAAGAGGACAGTGTATTTGAACAGATTATGAAGCAGAAAAGATTGAAGCCTGTCAAGCCTGAAACTACAAAAGTTCAAGTTAAACCAATACATAAAAAGAAACTAGCGCAGGAGCCATTAATTGAATTGGATGTCCAGCTCAAAAAGTTGGTAGCTGAATCAATGGACCGCAGTGTACTTCATAGACGAGTACTGGGGATTAGAAGAGATTTAACGGAGATAAGGCGATTAAAGAATGATGAGCATACGTTATAAGGTAGGCCCAATTCAACTCACCTTGGGTGGGGGCTTTTATTAGTGTTTATTCCCCTGCGTTCTAATCCCTTCTATCGAATCCCATAGACCCACTCCTTTTGGCATGGTATAATCATTCCATAATTTAGGAAACGAGGTCTACGTATGAAGAAGTTGGTTTTATCGTTTTTAGTTTTACTATTGTTTGTCGTTTCAACTACATATGCACCCGCACCAGCAACAGCAGCTACTAAGTATGATTTTAAAAATGTCAATTGGGGAATGACAGTCAATCAGGTTAAAAAGAAAGAGAAGTCGAAATTGTTAGATACAACCAAAATCAAGGATATCTCGCTACTGGAATACAAAACAACGGGATTCAGAGTAAACGCAAAACTAGTATACATATTTTACAAAAACAAATTAGTACGTGCAGTATACGAGATTTATCCTAATGATTCTAGTAAAACCACTATGGATAAGTACTATAAATACTTCAGCATAAAACGTGATCTCTTTGATGAATATGATGGTTCAATTAACTTCAAAGATGGTTTAACTCCAAGTGGGAAACGAGTACTTTATGATAGTGAAGACGTAGAAAAAGATTTAGTCTCGGGTGCTATTGCTCTTGAATCTAATTGGATAATTGACAAGAAAAAAACCAGCATTAGTTTAATGTTGGCTAGGGTTACTGATGCTGTAAGGCTTAGAGTAATATACACGGATAATAATTTAAAGTATGACCTTGATGAACTTATAGACGCTCAAAAATATTAATGATTATTATGAGAGCTGCCTCATTTCTGAGGTGGCTTTTTATATTTCACTGAAAGCTCAGTTCTACTATCTAAGTCTGCGAAAAGACTTACCAACAGTATATTTGAACTGTAAGTACCTACATTTTCTCAAACACGGCTGGTGTCCACACGACAATCCAGAATGAGGCATACAATTATCGTGACCTGTGGAAGAGGAGGTGGATCGGGAAATTATGGTGACGATGGAGCCCATTGTAGTTGGAGAGCATGTATTGGTAGGGGTAGAAGTCAAGCTGCCCAAAACAACGTTGTTGACTATTAACACATCCAAAGGATATATCATGTGCGGAGCACTCGACGTGGGATTACTTAATGAGAAGCTCGGGGATCGTAAAATTATTGCGGCTCGGGCGGTTGGTGTGCGTACACTGGAGCAATTGTTGCATGCACCTATGGAGTCGGTGACAACAGAAGCCGAGGCCATGGGCATTACGGTTGGCATGACGGGTGTAGAGGCTTTGTTGAAAATGATCTAAGCACTAACAAAAGGGCTCCCCATATGGGAAGCCCTTCTTTAGCGTCTTAGCGTTCTAATACAGAGCCTGGCACATCGTAAGTACTAACGCTATACACGACAATCTCTTCTTGAATACTCTTATTAAATTAAGCTTCTTCCTTCGCGAACAAGGCAGCTAGATTTTCTTGGAAAGGTGCGCGAACAACGCCTTTTTCCGTGATAATAGCTGTTACATATTCGTTAGGCGTTACGTCAAATGCTGGGTTGTATACTTTAACACCTTGCGGTGCTGTACGTTTACCAAATCCTTCGGTCACTTCTTCCGCAGCGCGTTCTTCAATCGGAATCAGGTCCCCGGATGGAGTGGACAAGTCGATAGTCGACAATGGGCTGGCTACATAGAACGGAATATTGTGAGCTTTGGCAAGCACAGCCACGCTGTATGTTCCGATTTTGTTTGCTACGTCACCATTGGCAGCAACACGATCTGTTCCGACGATAACGGCTTGAATCCAGCCTTTGGACATGACCATGCCTGCCATGTTATCACAGAGCAACGTAACGTCTATGCCGGCTTGCTGTAGCTCAAAAGCAGTCAGGCGTGCACCCTGAAGTACAGGACGAGTTTCGTCTGCAAATACTTTCAGGTGAATGCCACGTTCCTTTGCGAGATACATTGGAGCAGTTGCCGTACCGTATTTCGCCGTAGCTAGTCCGCCTGCGTTACAGTGAGTGAGCACACCCATACCATCTTCGAATAAAGGCAGTGCATTCTCGCCGATCATGCGGCATACTTCTTCGTCTTCTTTCTGAATCAACAGAGCTTCTACTTCAAGAGCATCATTGCCCTCATCTAGGCTCAGGCCGGATTCAACGACCTCATTTGCTTTTTGCATCATGCGATCCAGTGCCCAGAAAAGGTTCACCGCTGTTGGTCGGGAAGTAGCCAGATGAGCACATATGGATTTCACGTGGTCCAACCAACCTTGAACGGTTGTTCCGTCATATGATTTGGCACCCAATACAACACCAAATGCAGCAGCAATACCAATCGCCGGAGCACCACGTACTTTCATGGAGTGGATGGATTCCCATACTTCCTCGGGTGTATACAATTTCAACATGAGGATCGTTTCGGGCAGCAGACGCTGGTCAAGCATTTCAAGCTTGTCCTTTTTCCAGATGAGAGAGGACAGAGGCTGATATTCAGGGGTTGTCATGGGTGGTTCCTCCGTTCCTTATGTTAAACCTTAGTAGTAGTAACAGCTGTGGATACAATATCCAGTACTTCGCCGATGGTATTCAAGCAACGATTGTTCTTGATCAGTGCTTTACCAATGGCCAATGATTTACGCTGAGCATGTTCACGTTCAGTCGCATTTGGAATGGTATCTATATCCGCCACGTGAGCGAGTCCCACGATACGACGAACCATTTTGGCACCTGCGAAGCCAATGGA
The DNA here is from genome assembly GCF_037981725.1 of Paenibacillus sp. FSL H3-0457. Lineage (NCBI taxonomy): Bacteria > Bacillati > Bacillota > Bacilli > Caryophanales > Paenibacillaceae > Paenibacillus > Paenibacillus sp. FSL H3-0457. Next base: position 2,119,373 of record NZ_CP150283.1, read on the forward strand.
ATCTCTAAACAATTGTTGCACATATAGATCCTGATACCCTGGCGTTTTTGCCATCGGATCAACGAGGTCATTAACCCAGAGGGCACGGAAACGAGATTCGAATTCAGTCCATACATCACGAACCATATTCAGCAAAAGCGTCTCACGCTCACGCAAAGCAGTCTCATCCTGAATCCATCCTGGCAGGGATGCGTAATTCAAGAGCAGGTTCGCTAGGACTGCACCGACATCAAATCCCATGGGGCCGTAATATGCAAATTCGGGATCGATGACCTTGGTTGATTCAGGTGTAACAAAAATACTGCCTGTATGCAGATCTCCATGAAGCAATGCCTGCCCATGTGTCAGGAATTTTTCCCGTAGTAATGCGACTTCAAGGTGAAGCACTCCATCTGTGCGGAGGGCTTCAGCCTCGTCCTCAATGGAAACATCATAATTATTTTTCTCAGCGATCCGGTAGGGTTCATCAAAGATCAGATCCTCCGTTATTTTGCATTGGTCCGGATTAATGAATCTGCCCTGTTGTTCCTTCTTCAATTGCTGATCCATGCCCAAGTCTGATGTGAAGAACAACGTTCTTGCCATGAATTCCCCGATATGCTGTGCAAAAAGAGGATAGGAAACACCTTCGATCAGGCCTTTACGCATGATCACATGATCACTCAGATCTTCCATAACCGTTAACGCAAGGTCATCATCGTAATGATACACTTCGGGTACCATCCCTGGACACAGACGATACTCTTCCTGCAGAATCTCACGTTCAATGCGGGCACGTACCAGAGAGAGCGGCCATGATTCTCCAACCACTTTCGCATAAGGAAGCGCCTGTTTGATAATGATACTTTTATCGGAGTTCTGATCCGTGATGTGGAATACCAAATTCAGATTGCCATCGCCGATCTCGTGACAATCCAGATTTGCATCTGCCGCAAATGGACCCGGTAATGTTTTGGCCAGTTCAATTGCATCCTGGGGGGTAAACGGGCGATATTGGGACAAAGGTGCCACCTCCATATATATGAAGAAACAGGAAAACCCACTTCTTTGCTTGGTATATGTCAGTATATCGGAAATAACGCGGTTTTTGAACTTTTTTTTGAGACAAGTCAAGTCGATCCTGATTCGAACTTCCGGTTCAAGGGTAAAAACAAATAGGCCGGACGGTTGAGAGAAACGCCGTTAACAAGCCTCTCCACTACATGTGGTGACACACTATTAACTCTCTGTTATGCATTGCGGGACAACCTGCTTATCATGGCATGACAGACTAATTTTAAATAAAGGATGGGATTAATATGGCTACAAAAAACAAAACAGATCAAGCAAAATCGGTGGAACAAGTACTTAATCGTCAGGTAGCTAACCTGAACGTATTGTATGTCAAAATTCATAACTATCACTGGTACGTTAAAGGACCTAACTTCTTCACGTTGCATGTGAAATTCGAAGAGTTCTACAACGAAGTTACAGTACAAATGGATGAAATCGCAGAGCGTATCCTTACGCTGAAAGGTAGCCCAGCGGCTACAATGAAAGAGTATTTGGAGCTTTCCTCTATCCAGGAAGCAGCAGGCGGAGAAGACGCAAAAACAATGGTGCAAAACCTGATCGAGGACTTCGCTACACTTTCGAATGAATATCAGGAAGGTATCGAAGTTGCAGATGCAGCTGAAGATCAACCAACATCCGATATGCTGACAGGCTTTAAGGCTGACCTGGAGAAACACATGTGGATGCTTCGCTCTTTCCTGGGTTAATATAGGTAAGATTTTGCCTAATACAAATGGTCTCTTACGTAAGCTTTCTGAGCCCGGATCATGTTGTCAGAAACGCCCTGAGCGTCTATACTGCTGACAAGAACGATAGGGGAGGGGACCGCTTATGTTAGAACCAACGATACCGGCTTTAAAAGAATGGGCTTCTGCAATCAAAGCACTGGAAACGGGTCGCCAGATTATGGTGATGCGCAAAGGTGGCATTGTAGAGGAAACCCGACATTTTGAGCTGAAAAGTCCAGCGTTTTATCTGTATCCGACTTATGAACATCAGCGTAAAGAACTGATTAAGTCCTCGGATCAATCCTATGTTGAAGAATCACTGGCCGAATGGGTGCCCGAAGCTTCGACAATCCGTATTACTGCATATGCCGAAGTAACGCAGGATCTGGAGATACGAGATCAGGAGATGCTGGATCGACTTCTTGACTTTCATATGTGGACAGCGGATTTTGCCGAAGATCGTTTGAAATGGAAACGCAAAGATCCGCTCCATGTATTGATTTTACGTGTGTACCTTTTGAAAGAACCGATGGAAATCCCCGTACTGCCTGAATATAATGGTTGCCGTTCATGGATTTCTATTCCGAATGGTCCGGTGCTGCGCGAAATGACGCCGGTGGTGGACGTTGCGGATTTTGACGAACAGGTACAGAAGATTAACGAGATGCTCAAATTGTAAATGGTAACGTTATTTAACGGAGGGACTTGTCCATAATATGGATGAGTCCTTTTTTTAGATTAGTGTACAGCAGATGACATAAAAGCTTGAATTGCTGTGATTTTTCTCACTGTGCATTTGTGCTTAAGATGTTTTCTGATTTGATTCAATTTGTCTTTTACTATAGAATCAGAAAGAATAAGGTTTCATGCAAGGGACAAAGGTTCTTAGGAAATGACTTGATTATCATTGAGAATCAGTTTAGAATTATTCTAAAGTGCTCTTGCTTGAAGATTCGAGTACAGGAGAAATTCAGGGGAAGCCCTGTTCAGATATAATAGGCGCTTTTTCTTTTTCGACAGTAAACATCAATTTAATCAATGGAGGGAAACAATACACATGGCTACGAATTTCGTCATTGAAGGTCTGAAAGCGACGATCGAAGGTAAGGAAATCCTGAAAGGCATCAACCTGGAAATGAAAGGTGGAGAAATCCACGCAATCATGGGACCAAACGGAACAGGTAAATCCACTCTGGCTTCTGCCTTGATGGGTCACCCTAAATATGAAGTAACAGACGGTAAAATTACACTTGATGGTGAAGATGTATTGGATATGGCTGTAGATGAGCGCGCACGTGCAGGTCTCTTCCTGGCTATGCAATACCCAAGTGAAATTGCAGGTGTTACGAACTCCGACTTCTTGCGTAGTGCAATTAACGCACGTCGTGGCGAAGGTAACGAGATCTCCCTGATCAAGTTCATTCGTCAAATGGAAGGTAAAATGAAAGAACTCGACATGAACCCTGAGTTCGCTCACCGTTACCTGAATGAAGGTTTCTCCGGTGGTGAGAAAAAACGTAACGAGATTCTGCAAATGATGTTGCTTGATCCGAAAATCGTAGTACTTGATGAAATTGACTCCGGTCTGGACATCGATGCTTTGAAAATCGTGGCTGACGGTGTGAACGCTATGAAGAGCGAAGACCGTGGCTTCCTGATCATCACTCACTACCAACGTCTGTTGAACTACATTACGCCTGACTATGTTCACGTAATGATGCAAGGTCGTATCGTGAAATCCGGCGGACCTGAATTGGCTCACCGTTTGGAAGCGGAAGGGTATGACTGGGTAAAGGCAGAGCTGGGAATTACAGACGAAACTGTAGGCCAAGAAGCGTAAAGACAAAACGGAGGAGGATTAATTAATGACTACACAAACAATTCTTCCGGTTGAATCTGAAGCGCTTCGCGCCTTGTCGGAAAGCAACAATGAACCCGGCTGGTTGACCGAACAGCGGCTTGAAGCTTTAAAGCTTGCGAGCGGGCTTGCGCTTCCTAAACTGGAAAAACAAAAAATCGAACGCTGGAATGTCAGCGAGTACGGAACATATAAAACAAGTGAAGCTATTTCTTCTTTGACAGAAGTACCTGCTTCTATCAAAGATCTGGTTCAGGATCAAGCTGAAGGCAGTCTGGTTATCCAGCGCAATTCCGGTACGGTATACTCCAAGGTGTCTGCTGATCTGGCAGCAAAAGGAGTTATCTTCACGGATCTGGCTACAGCGGTTCGCGAACATGGCGATCTGGTAAAACAATATCTGAACACAGCAGTTAAAGCGGATGAGCATTCCCTCGCTGCATTGCATGCGGCACTTTGGAATGGCGGGGTCTTCCTGTATGTTCCGAAAAATGTCGAAATCGAAGTACCACTGCAAGCAGTGTTGCTTACGGACGACGCATCTGCAACGTTTGCACCTCACGTGCTTGTTGTTGTAGAAGCAAACAGTTCAGTAACTTATGTTGATAACTATGTATCTGGCGAATTGTCCGCACCTGTTTTCCATAATGGTGTTGTGGAAGTATTCGCAAAATCTGGTGCTAAAGTACGTTTCGCATCGGTTCATCAACTGAGTGTAAATGTAACTGATGTTTCATTCCGTCGTGCAGTGTTGGAGAATGATGCTTCCATCGAGTGGATTGTAGGCGAAATGAACAATGGCGACACAGCGAGCAACACGATGACCGTGCTGAAAGGCAATGGATCAAGTTCTGATTCTAAAGTCATCGCTGTAGGTTCCGGTTCGCAGAAAATCAACTACACCACAGAAGCTCGTCACTTCGGCAAGAATACACCAAGTCAGATGATTACACGTGCAGTTATGCGTGAAGAAGCTTCTGCAATCATCAACGGCATCACGAAGATTGAGAAAGGCGCTACCAAAGCCGATGGACAGCAGACAGAGAAAGTGTTGATGCTGAGCCCTAAAGCACGTGGAGATGCGAACCCAATCCTCCTTATTGATGAAGATGATGTAACAGCAGGTCACGCGGCTTCTGTTGGTCAAGTCAATGCCGAGCAGATTCATTACTTGATGTCGCGCGGAATTAACCGTACGGATGCCGAACGCCTGATCATCTATGGCTTCCTGGCTCCGGTGGTGGCGGATATTCCTCTGGAAGCACTGCGCACCCAATTGCAGTCCCTGATTGAGAAGAAGCTGGGACAATGAACCCGTCCATTCGCGAGCAGTTCCCGATCCTCCACCAGGAAATTAACGGACACCCGCTCGTATATTTAGATAGTGCTGCAACTTCACAGAAGCCTCATGCTGTGATTGAAGCAGTCAAACATTATTATGAGTATGAGAACTCCAACGTACACCGAGGTGTTCATACCCTTGGAAGCCGTGCAACGGACGCTTACGAAGGCGCACGTGAGAAGGTAGCCAAGTTTATCAATGCCCGCCGTACACAGGAGATTATCTTTACTCGCGGTACAACGACAGCCCTCAATCTAGTGGCTTCATCGTACGCCCGCGCCAATTGCAAAGAAGGCGATGAAATTGTTATCACGCAAATGGAGCACCATAGTAATCTGATTCCTTGGCAGCAAGTTGCCAAGGAGACAGGTGCAACATTGAAATACATTCCGCTTCAGCCTGACGGTCATATTGAATTGGCTGATGTTGAGAAGACGATTACGAACAATACTAAAATTGTAGCAATCGCTTATGTATCCAATGTTATGGGTCTGATCCATCCAGTGAAACAAATTGCTGAAATTGCACACCGCAATGGTGCTGTCATCGTTGTTGATGGCGCACAAAGCACACCTCACATGAAGGTGGACGTTCAGGATCTGGACTGTGATTTCTATGCATTATCCGGTCATAAAATGTGCGGACCAACCGGAATCGGTGCACTCTACGGCAAAAAGGCGCTGCTGGAGTCCATGGAACCCATTGAGTTCGGTGGTGAAATGATTGATGATGTGGGTCTGTACGAATCCAACTGGAAAGAGCTTCCCTGGAAGTTCGAAGGTGGAACCCCGATTATCGCAGGTGCGGTAGGGTTGGGAGCTGCCATTGATTTTCTGGAGCAGATTGGTATGGATGAGATCGCACATCATGAAAGTGTGCTGGCAGCTTATGCAACAGAACGACTGGCCGAGATCGATGGGTTAACCATCTATGGCCCAGCCAAGCGGCATGTGGGTGTTGTTACCTTTAATCTGGGGGATGTTCATCCGCATGATGTGGCAACCGTGCTGGATGCGAGTGGCGTAGCCATTCGTGCCGGACACCATTGCTGTCAACCGCTAATGCGCTGGCTTGAAGTTAGCTCAACAGCTCGTGCCAGCTTCTATCTATACAATAACGAACAAGATGTAGATCGGCTTGTCAGCGCCTTAATCCAGACAAAGGAGTATTTTGGCGATGCAACTTGATGATCTGTACAGACGTGTTATAATGGACCACTACAAAAACCCGCGTAACCGCGGAACATTTGATAATGACGCTGTCACGGTGAATTTGAACAATCCAACGTGCGGCGACCGGATTTCACTGCAAATTTTGCTGAAAGACGGAATCGTCCAGGAAGCCAAATATACGGGTGAAGGCTGCTCCATCAGCATGTCCTCTGCATCGATGATGACAGAGGCCGTCAAAGGCAAAACGATGGAACAAGCACTCGATATCGCTAACCGTTTTTCCTCACTGATGAAAGGTGAAGAAGTCGATTTCGACGATTATGAAGATCTCGAAGCCCTATCCGGTGTGAACAAGTTCCCTGCACGCATCAAATGTGCCACTCTGGCCTGGAATGCATTACGCAAAGGGATTGACGAAGAGAACAAAGTACAATAACGATAGGGAGGTAGAGCAAGATGGCTAAAAAAGCACCAGAAATGGAAGAGTACAAATATGGTTTTCGCGATGAGCACAAATCCATCTTTCAAACCGGTAAAGGTCTGACTGCAGAAGTGGTTACCGAAATTTCCAAGATTAAGAATGAACCGGAATGGATGTTGGAATTCCGTTTGAAATCTTTGAAACAATTCGAAAAGATGCCAATGCCAAAATGGGGCGGAGATCTAGACGGATTGGATTTCAATGAAATTCAGTATTATGTGCGTGCTTCGGAGAAACAAGGTAAAACATGGGAGGAAGTTCCTTCCGAAATCAAGGAAACTTTTGATAAATTGGGTATCCCTGAAGCAGAGCAAAAGTTCCTTGCAGGTGTATCGGCTCAGTATGAGTCCGAGGTTGTATACCACAACATGCAAAAGGAATTGGAAGACCAAGGTGTAATCTTCATGGATACGGACACGGCTCTGAGAGAGCATCCCGAAATCCTGCGTGAATATTTTGCAACGGTTATTCCACCAGCAGATAATAAATTTGCTGCTTTGAATAGTGCGGTATGGTCCGGAGGAAGCTTTATCTACGTGCCTAAGGGCGTTAAATGTGAAGTACCTCTGCAAGCCTACTTCCGGATTAACTCCGAGAATATGGGACAATTCGAGCGTACACTCATCATTGCGGACGAAGATAGCTTCGTTCACTATGTAGAGGGATGTACAGCTCCAATCTACAGCACGAACTCACTGCACAGTGCGGTTGTTGAGATCATCTGTAAGAAAAATGCTCGTGTTCGTTACACAACGATTCAAAACTGGGCACCAAACATCTACAACCTCGTTACGAAACGTGCGGTTGCTGAAGAAAATGCAACGATGGAATGGGTCGATGGTAACATCGGTTCCAAACTGACGATGAAATATCCAGCGGTTGTACTGAAAGGCCGTGGAGCTAAAGGTTCCGTACTCTCCATCGCTGTAGCTGGTAAAAACCAGCATCAGGATGCAGGTGCGAAAATGATCCACTTGGCTCCGGATACAACATCTACGATTGTTTCCAAATCCATCAGTAAACATGGTGGTAAAGTAACGTACCGTGGTTTGGCTTCCTTTGGGCGTCAAGCTGAGGGCGCGAAATCCAACATCAAGTGTGATACACTCATTCTCGATAATGAGTCCACATCAGATACAATTCCTTACAATGAAATCATGAATGATAACATCATGCTGGAGCATGAAGCTACAGTATCCAAAGTGTCTGAAGATCAACTCTTCTACCTGATGAGCCGTGGTCTGACTGATGCAGAAGCAACACAGATGATTATCATGGGCTTCATTGAGCCATTCACGAAGGAATTGCCAATGGAATACGCCGTTGAGATGAATAGATTGATTAAATTCGAAATGGAAGGTTCCATTGGTTAATCCAATGCAGCGCCTTTCGAAGCCGTAAAGCTGAAGCTAGTTGCTGATGTTAAGCGGTAGATATCGTTTTATGTGATCGAATACCCTCTAGAACAGACTTTCTAAAAAGTCTCTCTAGGGGGTATTTTTATTCAAAAAATCTGGGGATAACAGTGATCAGAAGGTTATTCTGTTATCGGAGTGGCAAGCGGAAATATTCTTTAGTTCAATTTGTATATTTACAAATGAATAGACCAGCGTTATTCTTCCATTAACGAATATTACATATATTTGAATAGATTCTAATATGAGGAGGGTTATGATGCGAAGAAGTATAGTTCAAAAAGGAGCAGCCTTGGTATTGTCTGCTGTTGTTGCCTTTACGAGCTCTCCGTTATTTTTATCAACGGCGAGTGCTGCAGAAGGTGGATCGGTATCGGGTTCATTCAACGTACTTAGTTACAATGTAGGTGGTCTTCCGGACCTGGTATCCAGTTCCAACCCCAAGGAGTACACCGTTCAGATTTCCCCCAAATTAAATGACTATGACATCATTAATGTGCAAGAGGATTTTAATTATCATAATGAGCTGATATCTCAGGTCACTCTGCCGTATTTGACGACAACCAGCGGAATTGCGGGTTTTGGTAGTGGGTTGAACAGTCTGTCCAAATATCCATTCCGTGACTTGAAACGTATTACCTGGGATAAGCGATCTGGTCTTTTTGACAATGGAAGTGATGAATTGACTCCAAAAGGATTTACAGCAGCTACATATGAGATCACACCTCAGGTAAAATTGGACGTGTACAACTTGCATGCGGACGCGGGTAGCGATGATAAATCGCTTGAGGCCAGACGAGATAATATCAGACAACTCTCCAATTACATAAAGGAGCACTCGGACGGGAACGCAGTTATCGTATTTGGGGATACCAATACACGGTACACCCGTGCTGCTGACAATATAGAGTTGCTCATGTCTGAGAATGGTTTAAGAGATCCGTGGATCGATTTGATCCGAGGTGGGAGTATTCCCGCTGATGGAGACGCCCTTATGGATGCAAGCAATTTAAATGGACCCAACTATGAGATCGTGGACAAAATTTTGTATCGCGGAAGTAAAGCGTTGTCTCTGAATGCACAGAGCTATCGGTTAGAAAATCAAACATTTGTTGACCCGAGTGGGAAGCAACTCTCCGATCATTATCCGATTACAGCGGAATTTGTGTACAGCACATCTTCTCAGTACCAACTAAGTTCAACAATCGGAGGATCTGGAGGAAGTGGGTTTAATGATCTAAATCATATTCCGGAGTCCAGACCTAGTTCAGTGGTACTTAACTCGGGCAACCGTGTAGACGGCATTTCAATGCTGTACAGGGATGGAACGGACCTGGCACATGGTGGTCAATCCAACATTGCCACACTGAACTTGGCAGACGGAGAGTACTTAACCGAGGCAACAATTGGTCAGGGGACACGTAATGGAGATAAACGGATCTTTTACGTGGAGTTGTCCACCAATCTTGGAAATAAAGTTGAAGGCGGACAAAAGACCTCGGATCAAATCAAACTTGAGGCACCAGCGGGGTGGTACATTGCCGGATTTTATGGAAGAGCAGGACAGGAATTGGATCTGCTAGGCGTCATATACAGACCTCTGAATTAGAAGTGAGCAGTGGTTAAAATGAAATAATAATATATACATCTCATAGAGTGTTCATATTAGCACAGCGCCGCTTGGAATATACGTTGGAGAGACCATAAGGTTTCCCTAATGATATTCTGAGCGGTATTTTTGTGGAATAAAATAAGACCAATAGCACAAGCCATTTCATAGATTTAAGCATTTAATGATAGAAAAGGATGTGAGTGTATGAGCGTGAACCCTTTCGAGGGATATCGGATTACAAGTTCATTCGGCTATCGAATTCATCCTATTCATGGTGGACAGACATTTCACCGCGGAATTGATCTCGTGACAGAGCCTTGGAATGGCCCCGTCTATGCCTTTATGGAAGGTAGGGTACGTTTTGCTTCCGAAGGAGTTACAGGCTCCGGATTCGGCGGTTACGGGCTTACAGTTGCCCTTCAAGATCATCGTGGCTACTTGCATTGTTATGCTCACCTTTCGCGGATTGCCGTAACCGTTGGGCAGCGGGTGAAGAGAGGCCAGCTTATCGGTAATCAGGGAAGCACGGGTCAGAGTACCGGCCCGCATGTACATTATGAGATTCGTAAAACAAGTGCACCATCGTACGGGTACACAGCTAGCGAAGATGGTGTGATGGAACCGGGTGCGTATCTACAGGCTGAATACGGAACTGCATCTCAGGAACAGGAGGCACCGCCGATGACCACTGAGCAGAAGAAAATGTTTGAAGCTATGCAGAAAACGCTAGAGATTCAAGGGGGATGGATTCAGCAACAGGAGCAACTTTCCAATATGGATTGTCCCGCATGGGCGAAGCAAGCATTTGATTATTATCGACCCTTTATTATGAACGACAAAGGCAGTTATGAATTTTGGAGATTACTTGTTATCATGTACCGCAAGGAAAAAGGCATCCAGGTTCATTCGGAGTCCGACATATAGATCCCTGCATAGGACAGGGAGTAACAAAAGGCTGATGCACTCAGGTAGATGCAGACAGATAACCATTTATCGAATGTTGCCTGTTCGCCCGGTTCATTCCACCGGAAACGTCATATGTTAGGGTATACCTGATGAAGAGGAGGCAATCACATGAGCGAAGTAGGATATGGCTGTGGTGGCAATGTAGGCGGAGTAGGCGGCGTTGGTGGATACAATATGTTCACAAACACTGGTGCAATCTTGGTACTGTTCATTCTGTTGGTTATCATCACAAAAGCATTCTGTGTCTAATCCAACATGATTGAATCGGAATAGACAAAAGGGAAGCCGATTACGGCTTCCCTTTTGTCATACGCCAACCTATAAGTTGGTTATTTCAGTTACTATGGGGTTCTTCGTATACATGCTGTGTACAATGAATAGTTACTGTACATAAATCTCAACGATAGCAATATCTCTTTCTTTCGCTAAATCGATAAAGGCCGTAGAGGTCTGAACGAGTGGTCGGAAATAATCCGCAGGATTATTCATGACAATGAGTCCCGTCTGACCCGTGGTGAGCAGAACCCTTTTACCGATAAAATTAGGCAGCATGTGCTTGATCAGTTCCTGTGTTGCTTCAGCATTTAACTGACCAAAGCTGAGGCTGTACAGCTCACACAGAACAGAGATCAGTTCCTGTTTGGTCTGGTATACCCGATTCGTCGTCATGGCGCTGTAAACGTCTGCTACAGCAGTTATACGGGCATATGGGTGGATCTCGTCTCCTCGCAGTCCATGAGGATAACCACTTCCATCCTCGCGCTCATGATGTTGAAGTGCAACCATTGCCAGAATTTCATCCTGCGTGGATTCTTTAATGATATCGTACCCATAGAATGTGTGTTTCTTCATTTCGTCAAATTCTTCCGTGGTCAATTTACCAGGTTTATGTAAAATCTCAGAAGGAATCTTGGACTTGCCGATATCATGAAGATATCCTGCTTTGGCTACAGTTAGACATTCCTCGGGGTTGTAACCCATCCAGCCGGCGATATAAAAAGCGAGCATTCCGACTTGCAATGAATGGTTGTACGTATAATCGCTATCCCCGTCCAGCATAAGCAACAAGGAGACAACATCTTTTTGTTTTTCCAACTGTTCTGTTAGGGTAAACAAAATCTCATCGACCTGTGTCTCATCAATAAAACCCTTCTCCATCGCTTGTTGAAATAGAGATTCAGTACCTTTGATCGTATCGTTAAACAAATTAGTTAACAGACGGGTTTGATCGGAAGGTAAGGTTTGTGCATCAGAGTGTAGGTCGGATGGTGTGTGTTCTACATCTGCGTACTCGATTCCATGTTGCAACAGTTTGGATAGGTCATCTTCACTGAGGGTGGAACCTTTCATCAGCATGTGGAGACCCGAACTGTTGTATACATCATTTTGTAACAGGTCACCCGGTTTAAGATCAGTAACATGCACTCTCACGTATAAACCACCTTTTCTCGACTAATATCGACACATATAATTATAATAACAAGAAAAAAATGGGTTGACAACGACTTATTTACTATTAACCCACTCTGTCTAAAAAGGTGTAAAGGCTCATTGTTTAGTTCTCCATGGGGTTCCATGGTCCTAATTGATGCCCCTTCCATTCAGATCCATCTTCCCAAATTTCCTTTTTCCAGATCGGAACGGTCTGTTTCAGTCTCTCTATGGCGTAACGGCTTGCATCATAACAGTCGTTGCGATGAGGCGAGGAAACAGCAATGACTACACTAATCTCTGCCACATCTACTTTGCCGATTCGGTGACTGATTGCACATAACACACCAGGCCAGCGATCGGAGATTTCCACACCAATGGCTGCCATCTGAGAAAGAGCCATCGGCACATAGGCCTCGTATTCAAGATGAACGGTGCGCTGTTCACCGGTCATTTCACGAGTTGTACCTACAAAAGTAAGAGCTGCCCCGTGATTCGGGGTAATCACTAGCGCCGTTGTTGCTTCCACGGACAAAGTGGATTCTGTAATTAGAAATAAGCCATCTTCAGTCCGATGCTCTGGAACGGTAGAGCGAAGTTGTTCATCGGATATATCCGTACCATCGCCTCCAGAGACGGGAGGGATCAACGCAAGTTCATCTTCTGAGCTAAGTATAGTATCGGCAGGAGCGTACTGCTGGTTAACTGCCAAAAAGGATGTCCTTATCTGAGAAGCTGCCTCTGGGTAGGCCAGACTCAGTTTTTCTTTTAAATCGGCAGCGGTTGGAATATCTCCAATGTACTCAAACTCCAGAAGGGATGTATTTAAACGTTCTGCAATGCCTGCAAATAGTTGAATTGTCAATTTCATAGATATGACTCACCTCTTTTTGATCTCTAAACCCTATAAATATATCATAACGACGCGGAAAATGTTATGCTTATCCATTAGAAGAATGAACGTTTATTGAAGAGCAGGGGAGGCGGTGTGATGAGCACCAGGGAGAAGCAAACGTTAACGATTCTGCACACCAACGACATTCATAGCCACTTCGGCTCCATGAGCACCATCGCCGCTATGATCAATGAGGAACGTGACCAAGGTGGCAACTTCCTTGTATTAGATATCGGCGATCATATGGACCGGATGGCCGTTGAAACAGAGGGAACACTGGGTACGGCTAATGTTGATGTTATTAACCTGACGGGCTACGATGCCATTACAATCGGTAACAACGAAGGACTAACCTTTACGCCAGATCAGCTCTCGCAGTCCTACGCTGGACTTCTGTGTCCTGTGGTATGCAGCAATGTTGTGGAGCAAGATACTGGACTTGCGCCAGTGTGGATGAAACCTTCTCTGATTGTGGAGAAAGGTCCATTTCGCGTTGGTCTGCTGGGGGCAACGGCCCCTTTTACCACGTTTTACGAATTGCTCGGGTGGGATGTTCTGGACCCTGTGGAGTCATTAAGAGCTCAAGTGGAAGCATTACGTGATGAAGTAGATGTTGTGGTTATTCTTTCTCATCTGGGGCTTTCGACAGATCGGAGACTGGCGGAGCAGATTACGGGAATTGATGTTATTCTCGGTGGACATACCCATCATGTTCTCGAAGAACCCTTAGTCATTGGTCAGACCGTGCTGGGTGCAGCTGGAAAATTTGGCCAATGGCTTGGGAAAGTGGTTCTGGAACGAACAAGTGTGGGAGAACCTCTCCAACTGGTAAGTAGCGGTTGTATGGCTGCCAAGAGTATATTACTGGATGATCAGGTCGCGCTGGCAATCGCTACGAATCGTACGGAGGCTGAAAGGACACTCAATCAGACGGCAGTGATAACGGATCGGGTGCTGCCCATCACGTACGACCGGGAATCCCCGTTTGCTACCTTGCTTGCACAAGCTGTTCGTCATTTCACGGGGGCACAGCTGTCTCTGGTGAATGCAGGTCAGCTTCTCGGAGATCTTCCACAAGGTAATATTACAAAAGGAATGTTGCATTCCCTATGTCCATCTCCTATAAATGCTTGTACAATATGCTTGAGTGGAAGTCATATTCGTGAAGCACTTGAGCAGTCCTTGTTGGACGAGTTTTCAGGTAAGCCCATTGTGGGATTTGGTTTTCGTGGTTATATTCTAGGCACGTTATGTATGGACGGAATGGAAGTTCAATACAATCCAGATGCGCCAGCCTATCAGAAGATCCAGACCATATCCATCAATGGAGAGCCTATGGACGAACAATGTGAGTATATCGTTGGAACACTGGACATGTTTACGTTCAATGTGGGGTATCCTCCTCTTGCTCATGGAACCCGTACGCTCTATCATCTTCCGGAATTCATACGCGATTTGCTGGAAACGGAAATAAAACGACCAGGGGCTCTGGACGACAGCCTGCGAGCCCGCTGGCATCAAAGCTAAATTTAAAGTGCTCGCCTTCTGCTGAAGCGGCGGCTAGTGGTAATTACATCTACGGAGCGGGAGAGGATAGGCTGTGCGTTTAGTACATATAAACTTATTGCAGCCTGGCATGAAGCTGGGGAAACGTATTTATAGTGAAGAAGGCCTTGTATTACTTAGTGAGGATGTAGAGCTAACCAGTCGATTGATTGGACGCCTTAAGGATCTCGGAGTCGGTTATGTGTATATTAAAGATGCTGCGACAGAGGACATCATTGTTCCTGAAATGTTGCAGGAAGAGACCCGAAGGAAGGCACTGGTAGAGATCAAGCAGCAATTTCAGAGCATGTCGGGAATGAAAACGAAGAATCGGATTCCTCATTTCGGTAAAGCGCTTAGTGGTGTGATGAATGCGATTCTGGAAGACATCGGCAGTCAGAAGGAAGCCATGATTATGCTGATGGACATGAACTCCAGTGATTTTGACCTGTATAATCATTCGCTGAATGTATGTGTGTATACACTGGTTCTTGGTGTCGCTTCGGGTTACACACGCCAGCAATTAATGGAGATTGGTCTGGGTGCCTTATTGCATGATATTGGCAAGACACAGATTGCACCAGAAATTCTGCATAAGCCTTCCAGATTAAGTGACGAGGAATTTAAAATCATTCAGCAGCACACTACATATGGACATCGTATTCTCAAAGACGAACCAGGTATACCGCTTCTATCTGCACATTGTGCATTGCAGCACCATGAGCGAATTGATGGCAGCGGATATCCCTTTGGGCTGAAGGATAAAGAGATTCATGAGTATGCCAAGTGGATTGCGCTTGCTGATTCGTATGATGCCATGACAACGAATCGAGTCTACAAGCAAGCCTTGCTGCCACATCAGGCCGTAGAGGTGCTGTATACGGGCTCAGGAACACTTTATGAACAACGAATGCTGGAGAGATTCAGGGATTGTGTAGCGATCTACCCCGTGGGTCTATCGGTCACGCTCAGTACGGGAGAGGTTGGGGTGGTCGCAGCGATTCATCCACGTGTTCCTCAACGTCCACTTATCCGGGTGCTCAAGGATGCCGACGGCCAGACCTTATCTTCGCCCTACGAAATTAACCTGTCTACAGCACTGTCTGTTATGATCACAGGTGTAGAGGGTCTGGAGGATACACCTTCATCTGCCCAAAGGGAACGGTTGGAAAGCTGAACAAGCTTAGAAATGATTAGCGCTCATGTCGTAATATCGGGGCCGTTTCGTGATTCGGCCCGGAGTTACCTGAGTGTTTTTTGTCATGTAATGGACAGGGTCTACGTATGCCGGAGCATTCAAAATTGTGCTATGATAAAAGATAACTCCAAAAAGAGAAACACAAGTATGATGTAAATAAAACTTTTTAGGTTAATAAAAGGAATAAGGTGAAGAACAATGACCATGCTAAACTCAGGATCGGTACAACCGATGCCTTTATCTCCGACGAATGATCCGTGGGATCCGATTGGCTCTCTGCGTACATATGGACGCCATGTGTTGACCAGTGTAGAAATGACTGTGACACATCTGTGCAACATGCGGTGTGAGCACTGTGCCGTAGGAGATATGCTTACGATGCGTGAAGCGCCGGCTCTTCCATTACCGCTGATGCTGAAACGATTGGATGAAGTGGAGCATCTGCAGACGATTAGTCTGACGGGTGGCGAGCCAAGCTTTAGCCAGAAAACAGTGGATGAGATGATCATCCCGCTGCTCAAATATGCCAAGGAACGTGGAATCCGTTCCCAGATCAATTCGAATTTAACGCTGGATATCAGCCGATATGAGCAACTTTTGCCGTATCTGGACGTTATGCATATCTCATTCAACTACCTGAATGCTGACGATTTCCATCAAGTCGGATTTGCAAATAGTGGCAGACCTGTGAAACGTGAAGTCGCGGTGAAGATGTATGAGAAAATGATTGAAAATTCCCGCAAATTAAGTGAAGCAGGCATGTTTATCTCTGCCGAGTCCATGATTAACTTCCGTACACACGACAAGCTGGATGGTATTCATCAATTGATTCGTGAGATGGGCTGTGTTCGTCACGAAGTGCATCCAATGTATAATTCGAACTTTGCTTCGTCGTTGCCTGTTTTATCACTGGACCATATGAGAGCAGCGATTCATCGTTTGCTTGATGTGCGTGACAAGGATATGTGGATGCTCTTCGGTACCCTGCCATTCTTCGCGTGCAGTGCAGCAGAGCAGGATCGGGAACTGATCAACCGTTTATACAGCGAACCAAATGTGACGGTACGTAATGATCCGGACGGACGCAACCGCGTTAACGTCAACATGTTCACGGGTAATGTGTATGTGACCGATTTTGCCGATATCCCGGAATTTGGTAATATTCGTGATCGTAAACTGGATGATGTGTTCCATGAATGGTCAGCTGAACATCCGTTGAATCAAACGGTCAATTGCCATTGCGATATTGCATCCTGTTGCGGACCAAACCTGCTAGTGGCAGATATGTATTACAAAGGTGTGGATTTCAAATCGAGAAAGGCAATCACACGTTGATATTCCAGGTGTATTCCTGAAATAGATAGAAAAGGGGAGTTTCAACTTGGATATTCATACCGAATTTCATCTTGGGCAGCTGGTATTTAATCTGGTCTGTGTCTTTTTGCTCGTATTTTTGAATGGCGTATTTGTCGCAGCGGAATTTTCCCTTGTGAAAGTAAGGCAGACACGCTTAACTCAATTGCAGAGTGAAGGAAATCGTATGGCTGGTTATGCACTGAAGGTGAATAGTAAACTGGATTCCTATCTATCGGCAACTCAGTTCGGGATTACGCTGACATCGCTTGGACTCGGGTGGCTGGGAGAACCGGCCATCTCCGAATTGCTCGTTGAGCCACTCATGTTTAAACTTGGTGTAGGAGATACAGGGCTTATTTCGACCGTGTCGGTCATTATCGGTTTTTGTATCATTACGTTTCTGCATATTGTGCTGGGTGAGCTTGCACCTAAATCGTTGGCAATTCAAAAAACAGACGGAGTGGCATTGTTTTTATCTGCGCCCTTGCTGTTGTTCTACAAAATCTTCTTCCCGTTCATCTGGGTACTGAATGTATCGGCCAATGCATTGCTGCGTCTAGCGGGTATCGAACCTGCCAGTGAAGGCGAAGCTCACTCGGAAGATGAACTTCGTATTTTGATGAAGCAGAGTGCCAAAAGTGGTGTCATCGATAAAGATGAGATCAAACTGATGGACAACATCTTTGATTTCTCCGATATGCTGGCACGTGAAGTGATGCTGCCACGTACAGACATGGATTGTTTGTACACGCATATGTCTTTGGAAGAGAACTTGGAGATCATTAACGCAACCAAACATTCCCGGTATCCCGTAGCATTAGAAGACAAGGATGAGATCATTGGATTTATACACATCACCGATCTGTTGCTGGCTAAACCGGAGCAACAACATGATCTGGCTTCACTTGTTCGTCCAATCTTAAACGTTCCTGAATCGATGGAAATCAGCCATGTGCTGCGTCTCATGCAGAAGAAACATTCACAGATGACGCTGGTTGTGGATGAATATGGTGGCACAGCTGGATTGCTGACTGCGGAAGAAATTCTGGAAGAGATCGTTGGAGACTTGTATGACGAGTTTGAGGATGAGCGTCCGCATATGGAACGGAGTGGAGATTCATTTTCCATTGATGGTCGTTCGCTTATTGAAGAAGTTCATAAGTGGACCGGAGCCATCATTGAGGATGAAGAAGTGGATACCATCGGCGGATGGTTGTTTAAAGAGCTTGGGGGCAATCCATCCAAGGGGAAAACGCAGGAGCTGAATGGGTACGTTTTTGAAGTGGAAGAATCGACTCGTTTGCGAATTACCCGTGTTCGAGTGTACAAGCAATCTGTCCCTCAAGACATGAATTCGGAAGAAAAACCAGCAGAATAGAACTCGTTGCAGGAGTAAGATAAGACGAGTAAAAGTATGAAATGATGCAGATTACGAAGATCTGCCAGGATGTAAGACCTTTGGACGTTACCTGAAAGGGGAACGAACCGAAGGTCTTTTTTTATTTTAAAGAAGAATTTGGAGAAATTCTGCACATAGTTGAAACGAATTTCGGATTAACTTCGGGGACAGCGTCATATGGATATAGAGACGGGAAGCGGGAAAGAACTCAGTGTTATTCAATATGCACCAACGATGTAATAAGGAGGCGTTGTTTTGTGAAAGATCCGCAGCTTCGTGCTTACGCCCCTTTTGTGGGGCCGTTTGATCCTTGTCCGCCGGTAGCGATTCGGACGTATCTGGTACCTCCGCAGTTATTTATTCCATTTCAGCCCATGGGCTGGCCGCAGTACAGCCCGGCGGAAGCGTTGAGATTGGGAACCTTATGGCCTGCATTATACAGCCCTTATACACCAGCTAGATCAAAGGGAAGGAAGGTGGAAGTGGATGGAACCTGAAGTGCCGAAACCCTGTGACGCTAAATACTACGAATTGCTTGAAGAACTTCAGGCGCTGGATTTCGTGTTGGTGGAACTGAATCTGTACCTGGACACCCATCCGGGAGACTTCCAAAGCATTGAGCAGTACAACAAGTTCAGCCAGGAGCGAATGAGGGTAGCCCATGAATTTCAGCAGTTGTACGGACCGTTGATGAACTTTGGGCATGCTTTCTCCAAGTATCCTTGGGAATGGTCTCAGACACCCTGGCCATGGCAAGTGTGACACATCAGCCTCAGGCTTCCTTGCAGGACTTTAGGGACAGGAAGCCCGAGGGTTAGAAGAAGGGCTGTATTTTAATAACGTAGAGGGAGGCGTCTTACATGTGGGTGTATGAGAAAAAACTGCAATATCCCGTAAGGGTTAGTAAATGTGATCCTCGTATGGCGAAATTGCTGATGGAACAATATGGCGGTGCCGATGGAGAGTTGGCCGCTGCCCTTCGATATCTGAATCAGCGTTATACGATTCCAGACAAGATTATCGGTCTGCTGACGGATATTGCTACAGAGGAATTTTCTCATCTGGAGATGATTGCCACCATGATCTACAAGTTGACCAAGGACGCGTCGGTGGATCAATTGGAAGAAGCGGGACTTGGGCCGAACTATGCTCAACGCGATTCTGCCTTGTTTTATACCAATTCCTCCGGTGTACCCTTTACAGCTGCCTACATTGCTGCGAAGGGTGATCCAATTGCGGATCTGTACGAGGACATTGCAGCAGAAGAGAAAGCCCGGGCTACATATCAATGGTTGATCGACCTGACCGATGACGTGGATCTGCAGGATAGTCTGAAGTTTCTGCGGGAACGGGAGATTGTGCATTCTCTAAGATTCCGCGAAGCCGTGGAGATTCTGAAAGACGATCGGGATACGAAGAAAATTTTCTGAATATTTGATATCGAGGCAGAAGTTCAGCAGTCCAGTAGGGCTGCTTTTTTGTATGAAAAGATAGTATTACTAAATAATTCATTTTAAAATAAAATTACATATAATTATATAATTTACAAATATTGTTGTTAAATGTACTCGCATACTATACAATGAAATTGTAGTTAAAAACTCTATTTAGGAGATGATCATTTTGAGACTTAGTAAAGTTCTTATGTTGACTGCATGTTCCTTTATTCTGACCACTTCCATTTCAAGTGGAGGCGTGTCTGCGGCAAAAGTTCAACCGAATACCAGTACAAATGTATCAGACGTAGTATCTCCTATGCTTGAAAGTAAATTTTTTTCTGTAGTGCATTATTACCCTGTAGGTTTTGGAGTACCGAAATATCTTACGGACTATATTACGCCAGATGGCTATGTAGGAACCTTGGTGTTGGTTAGTTATCATACTGTGGATGGAATTGTTGCTGCAAGATACGAAGGGACCGTTTACAGATAATCAGAAATGGTAGATTAAACCTTCTAGTATTTAAATTCTTATAACAACGCATTTATAATAAAATTGAAAGTAGCAGTTCCAAGATAAAATAATTTGGACTGCTACTTTTCATTTTTAAATCATATTTATTGTGTAATAATATGTAAGTGGTGCTTTTCACAATTATAGATGTTTAATCTCCAATGATAGGGGAGAAAAAGGAAAAAATAAAACCATCCCCGGTATACTACTGGGATGGTTTTATTGGATTTTGAAGTGTATACCTAATATTCAACTACCATGGCAACATTTTGCCACCCGGCTCCAACGGTCCAGAACAGAACTTTGTCACCACGCTGAATCTGACCGGTTGTAACCGCTCGATGTAATGCGATAAATGGACTGCTGGTTGAGGTGTATCCGAACTCATCTCCGATATAGACGGCAATATCATCACCAATGCCGACGTTCGCGGATACAGCCCGAATGTTACTAATGGATAGCTGGGAGAAGCAGGCGGCTCTGATCTCGTCTGGTCCAATCTCGTTACGTATCAGCAAGGTACGAATGGACTCTGAAGCAGCATCCACACAGATGGAATCATCAAATGGGATGAATTTCACATGAAAGGCACCCGCATCTACACCCGTTTTGCCCAGCTTTGCCAAGCCTTGTGCAGGAAAAAGAGAATTACCATACACGCAGGTGTCCGTCTGATAGATTGAATCAATGAAACCGACAGCATGTTCATCCCGCTCTACAATAACCGCCGCTGCTGCATCACCGAAATTGGCGAAGTATACGGGATCATCGGGACTGGCGTGAGGAGCCACGTAATCAGAGCCGATGATTAATGCGCGGCGAATTCGAGGATTGCCCAGCATCTGCCGGCTAACTTGTTCGAAAGCAGCAGTCATACCCGCGCAGTTGGCGTTGCTGTCAATACAGATCGTGTGAGAAGCTCCGTTAATCAGGCGATGGATCATCAGGGAATTCGTAGGAAAGATGTATTCTGGCGTTTGGCTTGCATAAGCAATCAGATCAATATCTGCACCGGTGAGTCCGGTTTTCTCCAGTAGGTTACTGGCTGCCTCATAGGCCATGCTTAGTGAATTTTCGTCATCGTTGTCAATTTTATAACGTGTATCACGACCAAGTGCCTGTAACAATCCACGAATATCTACACCTCTTGCATCAAAATGTTCAATATAAAAATCATTGTGCACCTTGGTTGCTGGATGATAGATATCGATATCTACAATACGAATTCCGGCCATCTTCATTCTCCTCTTGAGCGGAAGGGTGAATTCACAGCTTGTCCGCCTGGTTTATTAAGTGGTAACGGTAGATATGATTTCGAGATTGTCCAGACCGACTGATCGGCCGAGCCGGGACAATTGCATTTTTAGAATCGCGTTGTTCTCGAGGGTCAACACGACTTTTTTATATTCATCTTTTTTGAACAATTGAAGGCAGCCTTCCAGAAGAGGAACAATCTCCGGAGCAGTAACATTCAACTTTTTGCAATCGATGTTCAGGTCATACTCCTTGGTGTTAATAGAAGCGATCGTATCCTGATAGGCCGAGATGGAACGCAAACCGTCTTCTTGAGAGAAAGAACCCTCCAGTTCAATGTTTAACACCTTGTTTGGAACGTCAGTCTTCAGAATGAAATTTCCCATGTTTGATCTCTCTCCTTTAAATGAGTTAAGGCTATCCTGTTAGTGGATACACAGCCCATTGGGCCTCTGCCGAAAGCTTCTAAGATGCGAGCTGGTTCGAAGGATAATTTAACCATATTATAAAGGTAGGAATGTAAAAAGATCAATAAAAAAGTCGAATCATGTATAAAAATGTAGAAAAGTGAATTACTGTATTTCGTCCAAGGTGGCAAGCAAAATATTAAATGCACTTATAATGCGTGGAGCACCCACACATGGCGCCAGATGTAGCAATATTCCCTTGAGCTGATCTACAGTTACCCCGACACTCAGAGCCATCGTGTAATGTACGCCCAATTGTTCATACTGTCCTTGGGTGATCAACGAAGAGATGATAGCAACTTCCTTCCATTGATCCGTAATCGTGGTGCGCTGAAAGATATCCCCGTACGCCGTCCCCATAATAAATTCCGACAATTCGGGAAAATGTTCTTTGATGGGTGCGAGAGCTCTTGCACCGTACTCCCCAGAAAGTTTGGCGAAACGGTCTAGTCCCTGAGCTACATGTTCACTCATGATATGCTCCTCCTAATTCAAAGTTACGGTGCGGTGAGCTGTGGGTGGAATTTCATCTCGATCGGTCAGAAGCTCAATAACAGTTACCTGATTCAACGTCTGGGCTGTGTTCAGCGCAGATGAGAATTCAGCAAGGGTTTCTGCTCGAAACGCAACCGCACCGAGAGATTCGGCAAATTTGGCAGCATCCATAGGAACTTCATATAATGTGCCATCAATTCTGCCTGTTGTTTTTTCCATTCCTTTGAGTGCCATGTCCAGTTGTTTGTTGTTAACGACAATGAAAATGACGTTCAGATTGTTGCATACCGCGGTATTGATCTCCGTCCCCAGCATCATGAAGCATCCATCCCCGGTGATACATATAACGGTCTCTTCAGGTGAAGCTGCCTTTGCACCTATCGCCATACCAATGGCGTTCCCCATGCAGGCAAAGTAAGCGTCAAACACAAAGCTGCCTGGTTTCTTGACTTTATATCGCTGAACTGCATGAAATCCATGGCTGCCATCATCAACAAACAGCTTATGATCGTACGGAAGCAGATCGCTCATTCCATCTAGCACAGAAGCCAGAGACAGTTGGGGGAGATCTGGTAAAGGGACAGTGTAATCCATCGGTGCCGTGGTTCTCACAGGAGTAGGGAGGTCTTCTAATGTGCCCAGCAAATATTGCAGGTTGTCCTTCAAATCACCGGTGATATGTAAGGTTTGAGCGCTCAGAATCTTGCCTACAAATGTAGGATCAGCGTCAAATTGAATGAGGTGTGCCGGGTGATGTTCAGGCTTCAGATTGCAGAGGGTCATGTCACTTAGACGTGAACCGAGTACGATATAAAGGTCACTCTGGTTCAACATGTCGTCTGCATGTGGGAAACCTCCAACACCACAAGGTCCATGGTACAGGGGATGGTCCCACGCAATCGCTCCTTTTCCACCAGGAGTAGTAATGACGGGAATGTTGAACGATTCGGCCAATTGAAGCAATTCATCATGGGCTCTGGCGCGACTTACACCTTTACCAGCAATAATTAAAGGGCGGTTGGATTGTTGAATGAGAGGAAAAATGCGATTCAGATTAGATACGCTAAGCAGAGGTTCCGGTTCGGGAATGACAATCCGGCATTGGGATAACAATTCGGTCTGTACGTCAAAAGGAATACAGAGGTGAACAGGGCCTTTATTAGGGCCGAGTGCAATGGAAAGGGCATGGTTCAGCAGTGTGCCGAAGTGATCTCCACGCTCAACCAGTTTGCTGAATAGCGTAGCAGGTCTGAACATTTCGGCCAGATCAGCCAGATAAGAAGAAGAATCCTGACACTGGGGGAGCCCCAGTTCCTGAATGGATTGATGACCCGTAATAAATAGTACAGGCAGATTGTTGGCCTTTGCATGGGCTGCTGCAGTAAGCAGATTGGTTCCGCCCGGACCGGATGTGGCAAAGGCAACGCCGAGTTTACCTGTCTGTAATGCATAACCGGATGCAGCAAAACCTGAGCTGGATTCATGACGGCCTGGAATGAACTCTAATCCGTAATCCACCATTTTCAGTACAGCAGGACAGATGGATTTACCAATAATACCAAAGACATGAGTAACGCCTAGATTACGCAGAGTTTCTGCCAAATAGTCCGCAACTGTTCTCATGCGGGACACCTCGCTTCATGAAATAGGTTATTAGAACCATACGCATATTCCATTTATTGAATGCAAGTTACAGTCTAAGGTTGTAAGAGGAAATATTCATTGTTATTAGGAAGAGTATCTTTTTTTGTGGTTTTTTGTCAACCTGTTTTTGTGAGTCTAAATTCCTGATTCTTAAGTTGGTAACGCTTTAAGTATTGCTGGATAAAGTAAAAATAATTAGTTATATATCCCTGCAACGAATTACCCAATCGCAACCAAGTTACAAATAATGTAAAATAATGACTGTAAATGATGAATTTCAGCCTCTAATAGCCACTTGAAAGCTAGAGGTTTATTTTTTTTTCGTATCAATGCATCGCATTCGCAATTCTTTGCTTTCTGCTATACTGGAAAGGAATTGGGAGGGGATGGAATGACAGTCATCAAGATGGCTCTGATTGGGCTGGGTAAAATGGGATTACATATGGTTCATCTAATCGAGAATACAAAGATGGACACGGAGATTGAGATTGTAGCGGTGTGTGATGCGAATGAGGAAGGTTTGGCGTCTTTTGCAGCTTCTCATCGGGGAGTTAGGACGTATACGGACTACAAGCAATTGATGAATGAACATCAGATTGATCTGCTGTATATTGCAGTTCCGCCGAAATTTCATTATCCGATTGTCATGGAAGCACTGGAGCGCAAAATTCATGTGTTCTGTGAGAAACCGCTTGCCAATAGTGTAGAAGAAGCCAAAAAGATGCTGGAGGCAGCAGAGCAGGCAGGCGTTGTTCATGCCATCCACTTCTCGATGCCGCATGAACCTTCCGTGCTGAAGTTGCAAGAGATGATTGAGCAGGGTACTGTGGGGGCAATTCGCAAAATAGATCTCATTTTGCAATTCCCGCAGTGGCCACGATCATGGCAACAGAATGCATGGATTACGAGCCGGGAACAGGGTGGATTTATTCTCGAAGTGGGGATTCACTGGATTCATATGATTCAAAAGGTGTTTGGTGCCATCCGGGTTGTTAGCACTCAGGTTCAATATCCTGAGAATGGTGACTGTGAACTAGAAGTACAGGCTGCAATGGAACTGGAAGACGGAACGCGAATTCAGCTAAATGGCATCTCTCAATTTGCGGGGGAAGAACGTGTATCCATGGTGGTGTACGGCACAGAAGGCACGATTGCCTTGGAAAATTGGGAAGAATTGAAGACGGGTCTGGTGGGGCAGCCACTTTCTCCAGTGGAAGTGCTTGAATCCGCCAGTGAATTGCCGGTTCTTAAACATGTCATTGCCCGTATACAGGGCAAACCAGCTAAGATATATGATTTTAACGATGGGTATCAGGCACAATTGATACTTGAAGCGCTACGGAACACGGAACAATCGAGATAAGAAAAGGAGAGCTTAGGTTTTTTCATATGAGGTGCCCGGTGCACCTTTTCCTGATTCAGTTCTCCTTAACACAAAGAAGCATCGCAGAGGCTCGGGTGAGTCTGTCTGCGATGCTTCTTTCCTTTGATATATGTTCATGATACAGCTATTTAGATACTCGATCAGTATGTTGATTCAGTTCAAGCCAGCTTGAATTGCTTAACCAGCTGATCAAGTGCATCGGACATTTCATTCAACTGCTTGGACGTGTCAGACATTTCCTGCAGAGAAGCAAGTTGTTCCTCCGTCATCGCAGATACTTCTTCCGTGGCTGATGCAGTATCTTCCACAACAGCCGATACTTCATTGATGGACTTCATCACAGCCTCACTACCGGAAGTTAACTCCTCGACAACAGCAGATACCTCCAGAACTTCACCACTGAGGTTATGAATATGCTGAGTAATGGTTGAAAAAGCATTACCTGCATCCTCAATGGTCCGCAACCCTTCATTCACATGTAGAGTGCTCTCATCAACCACCTGCACCGTACTTTGAACACCTGCTACCACGGTTTCCAATATACTTGTAATCTCTTTCGCTGATGTTGCACTTTGGTCTGCAAGATTACGGATTTCCGCGGCAACGACAGCGAAGCCACGTCCATTTTCCCCAGCGCGGGCAGCTTCAATTCCGGCGTTAAGTGCAAGCAGATTGGTTTGTCTTGCAATACCTGACATTGAATCTGCAATGTTGATCACTTGATCAGACATCTTCGAAATTTCATTAATGGCTTCCTGTACAGAGAGGAAGGATTGCTCAATGGAACTCATTTTACCTACAGCATTATCAATGCGCTGTTGCCCATCCACGGCAATGGATTCGGTACGAACTGCACGGCCTGCCACGTCACTTGCCGAGGAGGCGACACGATTAAGCCCGTTGAGGGATTGCTGCATCGCAGCTACCATGGTTTGTGTAAGAGCAACCTGTTCATCAGCGCCTTCAGCGACGCGTTCCATGGCAGTGGCAACTTCTTTTCCTGCAAGATGGCTATCGGCAACCCCTTTATCCAATCGATCCGAAGCTGTGCTCAGAATCATGGCATTGCTCTGAACGTCCAGCATCATTTGCTGCAAACCAGTGAGCATTGTATTGGCTGCCTCCGCGAGTTCACGAGTTTCGTCTTTCATTGGCGTAGCGATTCTCAGTGTCAGGTCACCATTGGAAGAACCGATGTCATTTAATGCCTGCTTTACGGTACGAATGTTTCTAACAATGGCACGTGACAGGACCAAAGCAGTGATGAACGAGATAATGGCCACAACGATAAGTGCCCCATACAGTTCCAAGTTCAGTAGTGTGTTTTTTTGCTTCAGTGCTTCTGTACGGTTATCGGTTAACGTATGCTCGTTGGTTCGAAACGTATCGAGAGCAGTCCGAATCTGGTCCATGTCTCTTTTACCTGGATCATCTGCGAAAAAATCTCGAATGGCTTGCGTATTATTTGCTTGGCGAAGGGCGACCATAGGTTCACCAGCGACCTGGACCCAGTTCTCCATATTAGTATGTATGTCTTCCAAAAGTGCAAGTTGAGCCGGATTATCCGAAATTAAAGCAGCAAGTTCATCTCTGAGTGTAATAAGTTGCTCTTTTCCTTGGGTGTAGGGATCGAGATAGTTGTCCTGACCCGTGATGATGTAACCGCGTTGACCTGTTTCCATATCTACCATGTTTCTTTCGAGTTCATAGGTGAGGGCGTGTACCCTCATATCGTGATCGACCAGAAAATCCAGTTCCCGTTGGAGCTGACTTGTGCTGTTCTGAATCAGCAGGATGCAACCAGCCAGTACAGCCAGTACGAGTAAATATCCTAATCCGATCTTATAAAAAATCTTAAAGGTCTTTCGCTTTTTCATGTTTGTTATTCCTCTCTTTGGGGTATATGTAGTTGTCGAAAAAACCGGAAATTTGATAATTGTAGGTCTTTAGATCAGGTGTCTAAAGCACTATTTTTTAGTATTATACGTAAATAAACTTCTTTTGTATATAGTTTGTTTAACTATAATATAACGTTTGGTTAATGCTGTATAAGGTTGGGGTTGATGATGTTTTACAATCGTTGGTTTACACGTTCAAACGTTATGTTTATCATGGGAAGGGAACGATTCCAATTACATATACAATATCCCAATCCGAAAGGAACATTGGACATGAATAAAGAGAAGGTATTGCTCAAACCGGAAGCAATGATTTTTGACATGGATGGTACGCTGTTCCAGACAGAGACCCTGTTGTTGCCAGCTTACCAGCAACTATTTGATACATTGCGTGCCGAAGGGCATTTTGAAGGAGAAACTCCACCCGAGGAACGGATGCTGGGAAGTTTGGGCATGTTGCTCGAAGATATATGGAAAGTGGTTATGCCTGAGGCGTCGGAAGCGGCACATCGCCGTGCAGACGAACTGTTGCTTCAACTGGAGATTGAGGGGCTTGATCAAGGAGGTTCCCAATTGTATCCTGGGGTGAAAGAAACGCTGCAAGCATTAAAACAACAAGGAGTGCGTCTTTTTGTTGCAAGTAACGGGCTGGAGGACTATGTGAAGGGTGTGGCGTTTGCACACGAGATTATGCCTTTCTTTGAAGGGGTATACAGTGCAGGCCAGTACAAGACTCCTTCCAAAATTAATCTGGTGCAGATCCTGCTTGAGAAACATCGTATTCAGGACGCATGGATGGTAGGGGATCGCTCTTCTGATGTGGAAGCGGGTAAAATGAACGGTCAGGCGGTCATCGGCTGTGCCTATGCCGGGTTTGGTCGTGATGAGGAGCTTGCAGGCTCAGATGTGCTCATCTCTGATTTTACAGAACTGCTGCGTCTGTATGATGAAGCAGAGTAGCCTCTACGCCGTATACGTTTACTGAGATTTAAGATTACGAACCACATGATATGAACCTGTAGACTCAACGGAAATTCGTTGAATACAGGTTTTTTTATATGATCATGCAGTCACATTCTCCCCTGTAGAAAGTTGATTTCCCTATCCCGCTTTCCTCCGTATTCCCTCTATACTTCATTCAAAAGCTATAGGGGGTCCGATTCTGGTGAAACCATCCAAAATACATGCCTATATATTCATCTTTCCAAGTCTTTTTTTAACTGTTGTATTCGGGATCTATCCGCTGTTATGGGCGCTGCGTTACATGTTCTATGATTATCAAGGCATCGGGTCGCCTGTCTTCATCGGACTTGATAATTTTGGACGAATTTTGCGTGACGGCCAATTCTGGGATTCAGTAGGCAACACGGGTGTGTATGCCCTGGGCAAACTCGTCGTTACAATTCCACTATCGTTAACTCTGGCGATTATTCTGAATCGTAAATGGAGAGGGCGATCCCTCTTTAGGGCGATCTATTATCTTCCCACTATTTTTAGCGCTTCGGTCATGGCGATTGTATTTTTTATTATTTTCAACTCTTATAACGGAATATTGAATCAATTGTTGCTTAAGTATCATGTGATCTCCGAATCCATTAGCTGGCTGGGGGCTGAACATGCCATGTTAACAACCATCATCATTGCCATCTGGGGGGCCGTGGGCAACTATATGTTGTTGTTCATTGCGGGTCTTCAGAGCATTCCTGAAGAGCTATATGAGGCGGCATCGCTGGATGGAGCGAGTGAGTTTCAGAAACTGCGAAATGTAACGATTCCGTTGCTGGGTCCTGTCTTGCAGATGATCATCATGCTGGCAATTACCACGGCGCTGAAAGGTTACGAGAGTATTATGGTGCTGACCGAAGGGGGGCCGTATGGCAAAACAGAGGTGATGTATCTGTATTTGTTCAAACTGTTGTTTCCCGTGTCGGCTGACACCCAATCACTCCAGCAGCTCGGTTATGGCAGTGCGGTCGGTTTCACAACGGCTCTCATCGTAGGGGCTGTGACGCTCATTTATTTCCGGATATCCAAAAAACTCAATGATGTCTATTAAAAGGTTGTTCAAAAAGTCCGCTTTTGATTACGAATCATGCTTAGCAGCATGATCAGCATCGAATATGAAATTCAGCCGAAATGTCCGTTGCTCACGTAGTTTTCCCTACGCTCCGCTACTCCATTTCTAGCTTCATTCCATCTTCTCGGTACTGAAAACCACCCTTTTTGAACACGTATAAAATTAATCAGGAGGAAACGATGATGACTCAAAACGTACTTGCGCCCTCAGGGTCTCCCCAACTCATTCGCTGGGCCAAACGAACGGTACTTTGGTTGTTTTTGATCGCAATCGCTCTGCTGTCGCTGTTCCCCATCATACTTGTATTGCTCGGTTCCTTCAAAACAAACCAGGAATTGACTGGAGGAGCTACCATCTGGCCGAAGATTTGGCAGTTCTCCAACTATGCTCAGGCTTGGAAAAGCGCCAATTTTTCGGGTTTTACGATGAACAGCGTGTTTGTTAGCATCAGTACAACAGTTGGCACACTGCTGGTAGCTTCGATGTCTGCCTACGCTGTGGATCGAGTGAATTTCAAAGGGAAAAAGGGGTACACCCTGCTCATGGCATCCACTCTGTTTATTTCCATAGGCGCGGTTGTGCTGCGTCCGCAATTTGACCTCATGGTCAAGCTGGGGCTGAATACCACGTTGTGGGGCGTTATTATTATACTGATCAGCGCACACGCTGCCACATACTTTATTCTGATTGGTTTCTTCAAGAGCATCCCGCGCGAACTGGATGAAGCGGCGATGATTGATGGTTGTAATTTTTTCACCACATACTGGCGAATTATTCTTCCGCTCCTGCGCCCCGGACTCGCCGTTGCAGGTCTGGGTGTATTCCAGAGTTCATGGAATGAATATATTCTTCCTTTTGTGTTCACCATGAGCAATCCGGACTTGCAGACTTTGCCTGTTGGGCTGGCTAATCTGCGATATGGCATCGGAGCTGCTGCTGAGGTCCAACTGATGATGGCCGGAGCTTGTCTGTCCATTTTGCCGCTGCTCATCGTTTATATTTTTGCCAACAAATCATTCATGCAGGTGACCTTGGGAGCTGTGAAAGGATAGGCGTGAGCACAATCATGGAAACGGTTTTACGGGTTATTCCACTGTGCTATACTCATTTTAATTCACAGCGGACGGGCCAAGCCGTGTTCAAGGAGCGAGCGCCGATGATATTCGACTTTTATAAAATGTCCCTGAAAAAAAGAATACAGCTGCTGTACATTTTTCTCGTTGTTTTATGCATCAGTGTGACCGGGATATGCTCTTATCTCTTTGCTGCACGAAGCATTGAGCAAAATGCACTTGAACTGAAACAAAGCATTCTGAACAAATCAGTGCAGGTTATGGATGAACATCTAAGGCACATTGTTGTATCCTCTTTTTCTTTTATGCTCAATGAAACGTTCACCCAGGTCATGAAGGACGTGGGAAAAAATAACACATCTCATTATTATCAGAATCTCTCGCTGCTGCAAACATCGTTTGCTCAATTGAAGCTCGTAGAGCCACTGATTGATACCGCATATCTGACCACACCCATCGGTGATTTTTTCTCGACCAAAGATTTTCCGAATCACAATAACTCATTCAACAAGGAATACGGACGCTACGTGAAGCTGCAAGGCTGGAATACGATGTGGTTTGGTTCACATCAGAGTCAGTTATTCCAGTCCCAAGGAAATGTGTTATCTCTGTTGCTCAAACCCATTGTGATCGATAATCATACCTATTCGAATGTATATATGGTCGTCAATATGAAGGAAGAGGCGATGCGAGACATTCTGACGCAGGATCTCATGAATAACCAGATTCAACTGTTTTTGCTGCACAAAAACGGAAATGAAGTCATTCGGCCCAGGTCCCGAAATTACGATTTCATTATGGAGCCTGACTTTACCCAACAGTTTAGCCGTGGCGATGCTGGGGATTTTACCTACAGGAACGATCAGGGGGAGGACATGCTTGTTAACTATTCGGCATTGTCGATGAACGAGGATTGGGTCATGGTAAGTATACAGTCCAAGGCTGACTTGTTGTCCCCCCTCCAAAAGATACGCTGGCTGATCATCCTGATCATGTTGTTTTGCATTTTGCTCGCACTCGGGTTGTCCAAGCTGCTGGCCTCCGCTCTGCTGAAGCCACTGAACAAACTGCGACGCCTGATGGTTGAGGTGGAGTCCAATGATCTGGATGTACGGTTTCGCAGCAAGTATGACGATGAAGTTAGCGCTGTAGGGCATCGTTTCAATCGGATGTTGGATCAGATTCAGATTCTGTTTGAAGAAGTACGGACAACGGAGCAAGACAAACGGCGGTTTGAAGTTAAGGCGCTTCAGGCGCAGGTTGATCCTCATTTCCTCTACAATACCCTTAATACGATGTTCTGGAAAAGTGAGAGCGGAGAGAAGAAGGATGTAAGTGAGATGATCGTCTCCTTATCCTTATTATTCCGTCTGGGACTGAATGATGGGAAAGACATCACCAGTGTGGAGCAGGAGATCAAACATGTCGAACAATACATGCAGCTTCAGCAAAAATGTTACGAGGATCTGTTCGTTTATCGTATTGAAGTGGGGGACCCGTCTTGTTACGCTGTTGATATTTTAAAAATATTACTCCAGCCCTTGGTCGAGAATTCCATCCTGCATGGATTCAATGACAAAGAAGATTTGGGTGTTATCCTGATCCGCATTGATCGTCAGGGTGACACACTACGGCTGGAGGTGGCTGACAATGGATGTGGTATGGATGTAGCCAGCATCTATGCTGAGGATGTTCCTGACGGGGGACGCAAAGGTTATGCCCTATCCAATCTCCATGGCAGATTAAGCCTGCACTATGGGGATGTGGCCTCAATTGTATTTCATAGCAGTACAGATGTGGGAACAACGGTTGTTATCACGATTCCGATCACCTGAGGAGGGGCAGTATGGGCCAATTGACGATGTGTGTTATGGATGATATCCAGGCAGTTGTAAAGGGCATATCTTCAACTATTCCGTGGGAAGATCATCAGGTTCGGATTGTAGGCACGGCGAGCAATGGAGAGCGCGGTTGGTCCTTGTTGCTGGAGCAGCAACCCGACATCGTGATTAGTGATATCAGGATGCCCAAGTTGAGCGGGCTGGAGCTAATGAAGCGGGCATTGGATGCCGGACTGCGAGCCAAATTTATTTTCATCAGTGGTTATTCGGATTTCCAATATGCACAGGAGGCCATCAAGCTGGGTGCATCCGATTATTTGCTCAAACCGTTTACCCCTGAAGAAATACTCGGTGCGGTGTTGAAGGTAAGACAGGTGATTAAGGAAGAACAGGCACAGTGCAAGCAGTTGGAACAGCTGGAGCAGAAGGTGGAGAGTAGCAGCCAGTATGAGCGTCACAGCTATCTACTGGGCTTGTTGCGTCATGAAATCGGGGGATTCCTGAATGAAAGCCGCTGGAACGAGTTGCATATTGATCTCGATTCCTCCAATCTTCTCGTCATGGTCATTGAGGTGGATGGTTATACGCGGTATGGATACACGATGCATCTGGATGCCGAAATCGTTCCTTTTGCGGTCCAAAATATTGTGGAGGAAACCATAAATCGTTATACCAAAGGCGTTGTTTTACGGGAAAACCGATACCGGCTTGCAGCCATATTGAACACACCAAGCCAGATCGACGTCTCCGAGCTACTGGAGCAATGCCGCCAAAATGTGGAGCGATTCAGCAAAAAAACAGTCTCGATTGGTGTGGGTACGATTGCCCGCAGACCACAGGAAATCTGGACGTCCTACGCACATGCAGATCAGGCGATATCCTATCGTTTTTACAGTGAAGGCAATTGCATCCTCCAGTATGCTGAACTGGAAAATCAGGCCTGTGTGGCTCCGATATATCCTCTGGAGAAGGAGAAAGAGCTTTTTTACGCCCTCAAATGTGGTAATGAGAGCACCTGTCACCGCATCATTGATGAAATTCTCGAAGAATGGCAGGTTTCCGAAGGTTTTCCCGAGCCACTCACGATGATTCGTTTGCTGTCTGGACTTGCTTTTGCCATCTACCGTGCCTTTTGTGATGAGATTACAGCAGAGGAACGCTTGCGTCTGGAGGCCGACCTGACAGTGCTTGAGGCGATGCGTTCCTTGACGTTTGAGGGCTGGAGGGGATATATCAAACATTTTAGCAGCATGGGTTGCGAGATTATGGACAAAAAACGACTCACCGATGTCAAACAGGCCATTAGCAAAGCACAAGAATATATCAGTCTGAATCTTGCAGAAAATCTGACGCTGCATGCTTGTGCCCAATCCGTGCATTTAAGTCCAAGTTACTTTGCCAATGCCTTCAAAAAGGAAACCGGCATAACGCCGATTCAATATATTACTAAGATGAGGATGGAAAAGGCAAAAGAGTTGCTGGTTGCAGGTGTACAGGTGCAAGAGATATGCCAGAGGCTGGGTTATGAGGACAGGCCTTATTTCAGCGGTTTGTTCAAGAAATATTGCGGCATGACGCCAACCTGCTTCCGGCAAATGTATGAGAACTGAAAACAGATACGGATCGTCATTTTTCCCACCATGTAAAGTCAGAATGTCCCTCACCTCCATGAAAGCGTAGCGATTATCATTACGTTAACGGATAACTCAAACAGGTTGTCCAGACAAGCATAAGGGGGCATATCAATGGTTAAAAAGTGGATGGTGACTACGCTAAGTGCATTGCTGGCGCTAAGTTTGGCAGGTTGTTCTGCTGACAGTGGTACTTCGGCAAATAGCGAATCGGGGACCAGCGGGGAGAATGCCGGAGGGAAAACCAAAATCATATATTGGACACCGGACCGCCATGATGCTGATTTTATGAAATCCAAGATCGATGAGTTCAACCAGACGAACAAGGACAACATTGAAGTGGAGATGACCGTGATGGGGGACAACTATCCACAGGCGGTCGATATTGCTTTTGCCAGCAAGCAGGCACCCGATGTGCTGCAAGTTAATGATTTTCAGACATATTATCAGAAGGGGTATCTCGCCCCGATCGATGGATACATGAGTGATGAGATGAAGGCCGTGTTTAAAGACAGCTTGATTGAAAATAAAAACACGATTGATGGAAAAATATATTCCCTCCCCAATACAGGGCAGGTCTGGCGGCTTGTGTATAACAAAGATATTTTCAAAAAGGCAGGGATCGAGAGTCCGCCAAAAACGTTGGCTGAGATGGTTGCGGATGCCAAAAAAATTACCGAAGTTGGTAAAAGTGAAGGCATCTATGGCTTTGCCAGCCCATTCAAGAGTAGCAGCGGCTTCTGGAGAGCAGCCAATACAATTGCAGGTGCAAGCAATAATGTTGGTATTGATGGTTACAACTACAAGACTGGTCAATTTGATTTTGGGATGTACAAGGATATCGCAATGGCGCTTCGTCAGATGAATCAGGATGGCAGCATGCTGCCAGGGGTTGAAAGTCTGGACATCGATCCGCTCAGAGCCCAGTTTGCTCAAGGCAAAATCGGAATGTACATTAACCACTCCGGTGAACCAGGTGTATATAAAGATCAGTTTCCTACAAAAGAAAATTGGGCAGCCGCTCCTGTACCAACTAATGATGGAACGATCAAGGGCGCTTCACAAGTCATCGGGGGCTCCTACATCGGCATCAATGCAGATTCTGCCAACAAGGAAGCGGCATGGAAGTTTATGGCGTATGTGTACAGCACAGATCTTCAGAGTGAGTATTACGAAAAAGGATACGGAATCTCACTGATTCCTGCTGTACTAAGCTCTGACAAAAAACCAAGCATTCCGGGCATTGAAGGTTTCCTGCCCAAACGTTATGATGCCATTTTCCCGGCAAATCCAAGTGTGGTGACCGAGAGTTCACTGGAAGGCACCAAATGGGGTGAGGCTTTTTCAATCTTTGTATTCACGGGTGGCGATCTCGATGCTGTGATCAAGGATCTGGATACAAGGTATAATGCAGCTCTGGAGAAAACCAAAGCGGCAGGGCTGACCAACATAACTGCTGATCCTTCGTTTGATTCTTCCAAACTTCAGGGTAAATTGTCCACAGAAGACTAATAAACGTTCATAGCGGCCGTGGTTTAACTACTTCGGTCGCTTATTCACAAGGAAAGGGGAAAAGCAAAATGATTATTAATCATGCGTCTATCGATGCACATATCGTGAACGAAACGAGTTCCCGGAAGATCTTGGGTATGGGCGGTACATTAATGATGGTGGAGGTTACCTTTGCTAAAGGTGGTATTGGAGAAGTTCACTCCCATGATGCGCACGAGCAGGTCAGTTATATCGTCAAGGGTAGCTTTGAGGTTCAGGTCGGTGAAGAAACTCGCATCTTAAAAGCAGGGGACAGCTTTTATGCCGGTTTTAACGTCCCGCATGGGGTTAAGGCACTGGAGGACTCCGTCATTCTGGATGTGTTTACCCCGTTCCGTCAGGATTTTCTTGAGGCGTCCCAATGAGCGATTTTTACCTTTCGGCAACGGACCTGCAACGGGCTGCCCAATATTATGAAAAACATTTTCCGGAAGAAGCCCGAAATTCGCTCACGATTGCCAATCGTGCCATCCTGAATGAATTTATCGTTCCTTATACCAACGATCTGAATCGCTGGATTCCGATGGGGACACCCGTGGACTGGCTTCACAACCCGACCAATGATCTGGAGTTCACATGGGGCATCAATCGACACTGGCATATGCTCGATCTGGGCAAGGCGTATCTGATGAAGGGCAATCCGCTATATGTAACAGCATTTATTGACCACTTCCGTAGCTGGAGACAGCAAAACCCGGTACCTGTAAATCTGGTTTACGACGAGGCTGTGTTCTTTCAAAAACCTGGTCCGTGGCGCCTGCTGGAGACGGGACTACGTGTGCAGTCCTGGATATCGGCATATAAATATATGGAAGCGAGTTCACTGATAGACGAAGGCTTTCAGGCGGAGTTTCGACAAGGTCTGGACGAGCACGCCGAGTTTTTGACCCGTTACCTCGGCAGCACGGAAATCAATCATGCCATTATGCATATGCAAGGGTTGTTCATGATCGCTACGTTCTACCACCAGCACCCGCGAAGTCCATACTGGCGTCAAGTGGCGATGGAACGTCTTGAGCTGTGTTTGCTGCATCAGTTGGGTGAAGAGGGAATACAGGTTGAACTGACAACACATTACCACAATGCCAGCATCGAAATGTTTGGCACCCCTTATCGGTTGGGCGAGATATCAGGACATCCTTTCTCGGCATGGTATGCCCGCTGTCTACGCCAAATGGCCGCATTTACTGAGGCGCTGATCCGACCAGATCATCAGTCTACCGGTATTGGTGATTCGGATTGGGTTGGCGATGGACGACAACGACTGACCCTGCTTGGAGCGATCCTGGACGATGATGATTTGGTGGCTCGCGGAACGGATAGCTCGGAGTGTCTCTGGTTGCTGGGTGTAGAAAAATATGAGCGATGCCTCAGACTACAGGCTTCTTCTTCTCCGGTGTTGTCGAGCCGAGCCTTTCCGCAGACAGGATATTATGTCATGAGGGACAAGTATCAATATCTTTTTTTTGATGCGGCTGCCATGGGCGGAGCACACGGACATGCGGATGCGCTGAATGTGGAGTGGATGTGGAAGAACCAGCTTTTCTTCACGGACACCGGACGTTATACGTATGAAGAAGGGAAATGGCGTCGGTATTTCAAAAGTACGCGGGCACACAATACCGTCACGGTGGATGGTCTGGATCAGACACCTTATCTCTCCACACAGCAATGGGATGAACCGGAGGCTCAGGCCACAACGTTACGTTGGGAGAGCAATGACACCTATCACTTCATTGATGCTTCACAGGATGGATATACACATTTGCCAGATCCAGTTACACATCGTCGGTGGATGCTGGCAGGGGTGGAGATCCCTATACTATTAATTGTGGATTGGCTGGAGGCAGAAGCAGAGCATACTCTGGAGCAACGTTTTCACCTGCATCCGCAAGCGGATATTGCGTTGAGAATGAATGAAGCTGGAGAAATGACGGCGGATATGAGCTATGAGGCATCTTCCATAACGCTGACGATGCAATGGGTTACGGCAGGCATCGGGAAGGGAGCCTTCGCGTTGACGGAGCAGCCCGGCTGGGTATCTGAGGTGTATGGTTCCAAGTTGGAAACATCGGTCATCCAGGGCAAGACTGATTTCTCGGGTAAAGTGGGTATTCTGACGTTGTGCCTCCCCGCGGATCATACAGACCAGGTTACACGTGTAACCACATGCCAACTGGAACCTGACCTGATGAGATTGGCATTATCTTATGTGCAAGGTGAGGAAAAAGGGTATATTGTGATTGACAACGACACGCTGCAATGGTCGAAAGAACAGAAATAAAAACAGTGAAGCAGGAGCAGATGCTCGCACTTGGCGAACATAGACTCCTGCTTTTTCTTCACTCACTTGGCTTTATTTTTTCTTTTTACTCTGGGTGATTTTTGCGTAACGGGCTTGGGACTGGCTGGCTTTCTGGCCGTTCCGGGAGGTCTGTTGCGATATACCCATAAGGCATACTCCAGCGGCTGAGTGATGGCTTTATAATAGATATCCCGCTCCCCGATGCGAGCGAATACTTCACGTGCAGGTTTGGGGTTAACTTCAAGCAGGTAGATACGCCCGCTTCTGTCAATCGCCAAATCCAGTGCCAACTCACATAGGTCCCCATACGTATCTTCCAGAAACGAAGCAACATCAATGCCGAATTTCTCTGCAGTTGTGTTAATTTCTGCCCGGAGGTCGTCATCTTCGATCCATTGCTTCATGAGTCGGTCCATCGCTATTGCCTGACCGCCGCCATGCAGATTGGAGGTTACGCTTTTTTCTGCACCCATGCGTCCAGCACATCCAGTAAGCTCCCATTGTCCTTCTCCGTTCTTCTGAACGAGCATGCGATAATCATGCACACGTCCATTCGGAAGCTGAAGTTGAATGCCCTTTTGTACAAGATACTTGTCTTTCATGTTCCAGTGCTGGAGCAACGCGCCAAGTCGTGATAAATGAACTTTACGTGGAGTGATGATACGACGCTTCTGATCCCGCCCTTGAACAAGCACTGTATTAGCCTCGCTACTGCTGCGTTCAATGCGCAGAATACCACGTCCGCCTGTTCCATTAATGGGTTTGAGATAGACCAGAGAAGAAACTTTAAGCATCCGGTTTACATCGGACATATCCTGAAATAGAGCGGTTTCCGGCAGGTGTTCACGAAAGTTGGCTTTTTGCAAAAGGGTCTGGTGGATGGTCCATTTATTGCGCAGTGGCCTGTTCAGAAAGAGCAGATGCCCATATTTCTCACGAAAAGCAAGCAATTGCTGGAACCTTCGGTTACGCTGAATTCGGCAACGATCAAAGATCAGGTCCGGGAATGATCGCCACTCCCTGGACCAGCCTTTTCCCTCATGAAAAACCATGGCTTCAATTTGTTTGCCGCCGGGGTGTACGTCGGCTGGTGTGAATACATAGATATCGAGTCCCCGCTTGCGCCCTTCAAGAATCATTCTGCGATAAACGCTTCGTTCTTCAAGAGCGCGATGTTCATTTAAGTACAACGTCATAATGCCCAGAACAGGTGAGGACACAAACAATCACCTTCTTTTTGCAGTATTCCTGTCTATCATCGTTTGGACTGACGGGCAAGATAAGCGCTGTAGTGAAATATACGTTCCAATGACCGCCGTCTGATCTGTGGTTCATCAAACTTCATGGGCTTTGCATTGGCTTCGAAGAACCAGAGTTCCCCCAGGTCATCAATGCCCAGATCCATGGACATTTCTCCGAGCGTGTAACCTGATCCCCGTTCTACCTGTCTTGCGATCATTAATGAAGTGGATTTCACACGTTTCATCAGGTTTGTTGACATTTCTTCGCCAAAAAGCTCGGTCAGCAGCTTCTCTGGGTCTTCTACGCTCCCGCCGCGCGGCACATGAGTTGTAATGCTGCGGGAGCCAGCAAGTCTCGCTCCTACACCGGTTACGCTCCATTGGCCCTTGGTGTTCTTTTGTACAAGAACACGCAAATCGAAGGGGCGTTTACGAGAGGATGCCAGTTCAATGCCTTGTTGCATGATATAGGGCGTATGTCCGGTTTCTTTGCGAATTCGTGCCCATAACTTGGCAAGTGTAGATGCTTTATAGGTCGTGCTTCTACGTGTGGTTTGTATTTTGAGACGATAGGGAAGCCGTTCTTTTTCCTGAAATTTAAGCATCATGATTCCTTTACCAGCTTTGCCGCTCTCGGGCTTAAGGTATAGATAGGGATACGCCCGTAGAACGGCACCCAGAGAAGAAGCACTTCGCATCCGCCGAGTATAAGGGATCAGTTGCTGAGTCGATTTGGATTTCCTGAGCCATTCGAACAGATCCCATTTGTTGAAAAAGAATGGGTTATACAGTTCAATTCCTGATTGCATGCATTCGTCAATTTTACGCTGCACGGAAGGTTTTCCTTCGTCTTCCCGGTTGGGAATACGATTGTACAGAACATGGGGAAGGGGGAAAGGTTGTGAAACCCACTTTCCACTCCCCTTGTTGTACGTATATCCTTTCACGGTGGGGCCACTCACGTTCAGATCCCGTACAGTTACAATGTACACCACGTATCCCATGCTCTCGCCTGTCTGTAAGATATCCTGAAAATTTTGATGATTTCCCCTGAACATACGCTGTTTATCATGCATGGTCAAAACAGCAATGACAGGTTTGAAATCATCATGAAGGGTCATCAAATCTCTTCCTTCTTCCGGAACTTGCTCAAATACAGGCAGTGTTCCAAGATGTGCTCCACCGACGATTTGCCCTCCACCCGGAGTGAAGGGTGACGGAAAATGGAGCGCCCGGGTTTGGCGTTCGCTTCGAACATCCATACATGTTCCTCCTGATCAATGCCCAGATCAAAGCCAATCTCACCAATCAGATGCTGGTGCTGGGTTTCAATCGCCTGGGCCAGTGTAATAGCGACGGATTTGGCATGCTGAAGAACTTCTCCCGCACGATCGCCGAAGTTGCGACTGAGCGCCTGCTCAGGAGTCATTAGGGAGCCGCCATTTTTGATGTGTGTTGTGACGCTGCCACGTCCTGCCTTTTTGGCTCCAATCCCGACAACAACCCATTGATTGTTACCATTTTTGTGCATGTGAAAACGAAAATCAATTGGACATTCATCAATCTCAATTAGACGTATTCCCTGCTGAACTACATATCCGCGTAGCTGTTTACCATGTCTTCCCTGAAGCATGCGCATCAGACTGTTGAAGGACCCAAAACGCAGGAGTGCATTACCGCCTTTTTTGCGATAACGTGCGAAATATCCGCGTTTGGGCGAATAAGTCAGACGGTAGATCCCGTTCCCCAGACTTCCTGCAGTAGGCTTATAGTAGACGAACTGATGGCGTTCCAACATTTCCTTCATCTGTTCAACGGAAGGATTGGTAATCGATTCAGGGATATACCGTCCTGCTGCCGGCTCGTTCTCCAGCAACGTATAGATATCCGATTTGTTGAAGAAGCTCCAGTTGAAGAACGGAATTTTTCGACGAACAAATCGTTCTCGCAGCTGGTTGATTGCTGGTGAGAAGTCTGAGCGTCTGCTCGGCAATCGGTTGTAGACAACATCGGGCAGTGGTACCGTTCTGCGGGTGAAGCTTCCGTTATCATTCAGGAAAAAACCGGATACCGTCTCGTTCTGCCAATTGATATCCCGGGGAGTAAATGCGTAAATGTAGGATTTACGGCTGCCTTCACGGAGTAACTGTTTGATGAAACCAGTACGGGAACCGAATGGATTCGTGCTCGTCGCAGGCCCATCAGAGAGTACGCCGATCAGTGGACCTAACTGGACCTCATCATTTTGCAAATTCCGGAGATAAATACTGCCCCGTTTGGGAACGTTCATCATATTACGGATACCTGAAGCGAGATACAGATGTTTACCTGCTTTTTTGATTGGTTTGATCGTTGCAGGTACCCGGTCACGCCCGAAGCGAAGGTGCACCGTTTTTTTGCCGGACAGGTTGAGGCTCTTCATTAAAGCGTTGGATACATAAACCACTTTATCCGGTTGCTTGGTGAAATGCAGATTGCAAAAGGTCAAACTCATGATTTATCCTCCTATCCTGAAAAGATCCTTGGGCTCCATGGCAAGCGGGCGCTGCGGGCCTCAGCCGCCGTGAATCGGGATGGGTTTCAGGCCAGCTTTGCTGGATGTATTCGGCAATTTCATTGGACGAAAGACGTCCGTGAGAACATGTTGTTGCAACAGATAACGGGCATAGGCAAGCGGCCGGGTATAAGTCAAGGTATGCATGCGTCGGTCGCCCGCTTCTGCAAATGAGGTGCGGCCTGGTTTGGAGTTGACTTCAATTAGCCAGAGTTGGCCCTCTGCATCTGCTCCGAAATCAAGCCCCAATTCGGCTAACCTGCCGAAACGGCTTTCCAGCAGGGTGGGGATAAGCGTAGCAGTCTGCCGGATGCTCTTCAGCAGAGTTTCCGTGCGGATCGTTCCATATCGCTGGAGCAGATATGCGTGGGCAGGATATGCTTTACCCCCACCGTGAAGATTGGACGTGAGTGAACCTTCGGGTCCTTCCCGTACCATACATCCGGTAAGGGTCCAGCGACCTTGCCCATTCTTTTGCATTAGAGCCCGTATGTCGAATGCTCTTCCATGATGGCTAAGCTCCAGATATGGCTGCACGATCATCTTGCGCTCAGCCTGATGTAATGCTAGCCAGGAAGATACAGCCTGGGTATGGTTGAATGTAAGAAAAAAGGTTTCATTGTCCTCGTTACGCCCCTCCACGATCCATGTTGATGGAGTCGTTCCCCGAGACAGGCGAAAGGTATTTTTGCCATGAGTCCCGGATACTGGTTTGAAGAACAGTCCTTTGGGCCAACGGTCCAGCCATGTTTCCCAAGGAATATGCGATCCGATCCGGGTTGTGGGAGCAAGTTGTGACCTCAATTCAGGATTTCGGGACAACACACGATGTACCTCCCATTTTCCTGGAAGGGAAGCAGACCAATAACGGTGTTGATCTGTGCCGTTGGTTGGTATCCATTCCTTAAGCTGTTGTCTGACGTACCTGGAGATAGGGCGAAGACAACGATCCATAATGAGATCGACTGCAGGAACAGGTACCGAATTCCACTTCCCTTGATGATAGACATATCCCCATTGAAGAGGGAGATGGACTGCATCATTCGATATCGGGATCACAATAATCTGAAGGGCGTATTTCATGCTCCCCAAACTGAGACGACGGCAGAAAAGTTCATCCGTAAAGGGAGGTGAGCCTTCGGTTGCACGTACCAGAATGGCCAGTGTCTTGGTCTGAGATGTTGGAAACATTACGCTGCACCTCTCCTCTATCAGATTTGTTTCCAATAGGGAATAACTTTTCAAAAACCCGCCAGGTACGTAGAATATTCGAGCATGGCTTTGACGGAAGGGCGGATCTTGCTCTCACTCAGTGGTGTATTATCATTCTTGGATGGTTTGGAGTTGACTTCGAGCAGCCATACGCGCCCAGTGGTGTCCAAGGCCAGATCAATACCAAGTTCACCAAAATGAGCAGGGATGGCACTCTCGATTCCTTTAGCGATATCCAGTGCTGCGGTATGCAATCCTGCATACGCGGAAGCTTTGGCTGATCCAGACAACTGTGTTTTGGCAACAGCATCCTTGACGGTGCTGAGACTTCCACCCCGTGCCAGATTGGATACGTAGTGACTCCCGCCCGCAATCCGGGCGACGATGGAGGTTACACTCCATTTACCTGTACGGTTTTTTTGCACGAGCGCACGGAAATCCACGGGTCTGCTACTGTTGTCAATGAGAGTCAGCCCTTGTTGGATCTGATAACGCGTTGTTTTCATTTTCCCAGACATACTGGCATACAGTTTATCCAGAGAAGTATACGTTTGTTTCCGGGTACCCCCGACGCCAGTCGCCAGAGTCAGGAAGCTTCCGTCAATCTGACGTGAGACCCGGATGATCCCTTTGCCCAAAGAACCGCGGACGGGCTTCAGAAATACAACCGGATGTCGGTTGCACATCGTCTTGAGCATGGCAGACGTCTTGAGCAAATGAGACTCGGGAAGAACTCGTTTAAGCGTTGAAATGGACTTGAGTGCGTCAAACACTTCGTTTTTGTCCAGAAACTTTTCATTGAAGGTTTGCGTGCCGTAGAGCGATTTTACTTCTTTCATAAAATGCTGTACGCTAGGTTTGTTCTCAAGCTTGCGGGACGTTAGCCGGTTATTGACGACGTCTGCTACAGGCAGAACAGTCTTTTTCCAGCCGTCATCATACACCCAGCCTTTCATATAACCCGTTACCGCTCCAATATCCTCCGGTGTGAAAAAGGATACATAGGCGCCTTGCTTACGGCAGGCGTTCACCAGTTCTTGACAGAACATCGTGATGGAGCCAAAGGGCCGATCGGGCTGATCGGGATAATCCTGGCTAACCAGTACACTGATGTAGGGTCCAAGGCGAAGCGTACGGCTGGCT
Organism: Paenibacillus sp. FSL H3-0457; assembly: GCF_037981725.1. Classification (NCBI taxonomy): domain Bacteria; kingdom Bacillati; phylum Bacillota; class Bacilli; order Caryophanales; family Paenibacillaceae; genus Paenibacillus; species Paenibacillus sp. FSL H3-0457. The sequence continues at coordinate 2,163,547 of NZ_CP150283.1, forward strand.
GAACGGTAGGATACCCTCAGGACCGAACGTGGAACGAGACCGGTCTTGCTGGCAACTGTCTGATTGATGCGCAGCCCGTCATACCTTGGTACCGGAATAACAGTGACTTCGCGGCGGAAAGAGCCAAATTGCAACTGAAGCGGCCTTCCTGAAGGGATTTTAAGCGCCTTAAGCACCCCTTCGCCCAGCATGATGACGTCGTCCTGCAGGATGCCCGAGCCGGTAACCTGAATCGTTACTTTTTTAGTGGACATCACGGATCTCCTTCCGGGCGGCAACTTGATGTCTGATCTCGAAGTTGAACGGCATCTGAACATGGCATGTGCTTCATCATATGAGGACATATAACCCTTGGTGATTGACCCATATGGATTAAATGCATTTGATTTCGAGGCAGGTTATGGATGGCCTGTTTCAGAGCGCCTTTGTTTGACAGGAGAGAAAAGCGTGTATTAACACGGATGAACAAACCAATCTGAGGAGGAATAATAGTGAACATTTATGACAAAGCCAATGATTTGGCCAAAGCACTGAGAGAAAGCAGCGAGGTGGAAGAGATTACTTCCGCGATGAAGCTGATTGAAGCTGATCCGGATGCAAAAGCAATGCTGGATAACTTCCGTGATCAACAAATGGAATTGCAACAACGTATGATGAGCGGGGATATGCCAGCTCCGGATGAGATGGAGAAAATGGAGAAACTGTTTGAAGTACTGAGCTTGAATCTGAATATCCGTCGCTTGTTTGATGCGGAGCGTCGCCTCAGTGTCATCATTGAAGACGTGAATAAAATTATTGCTGATAGCCTGGGTCATCTGTACGGTGGCGCTGAAGCGTAAAAAGATAGTTCAAAAAGTCCACTTTTGATTACGAAGGATGCCTAGCTTCATTCCATCTTCTCGGTACTGAAAACTGATCTATTTGAACACGTACTAAACGCTTGTCTTGTTTTTTTACCTGAACCTTTCATATTAGCTCCTTATCGTTCATAGACTAGACATATAGAGTCGATCAAGAACGAAGGAGCTGTGAATGGTGAAGAGGTTGAAAAAAGCAAAACATGTGATCTATCTGCTTATTGCGTTGTCGATGCTGGTCATTGCACTGCCGCGGATTTCCTTTGCTGGAGGAATGGACTGGGTTAATATTTTTGGCATCGTATGGGTGCTGTTCTCTTTATTAATCGTTGGTGCACATCTGCATTTTATTCTCGGTGTGGATGAAGAGAAGAAGCGTGCACTGGAAGCCGTTCGCCGGGCGAAGCTGCGGCAGTGGGAGATGAAACTGCTGGACAAGCAGGAGCGGAGCGAGTCTGTATAAGGTACAGAATGAGATCCAACATGGAAGACCGGAATCCCTTGATACAAAGGGGCCCCGGTCTTTTTTGGTACATACAGAATTAGAGGTTAATGGGATGATTAAATTCAGATGGCGAACTTGCCTGTGAGAATGGGTAGGGGTGGGGTTATTTTCCTAAAGCCGTGTTATAATAGATACAGTATAGTACAGATGCATCTTCGGGGGTGGTACAGTTGGACGGACAGGAAGAGAACGTCACGAAGCATGAACAGTTACTTCAACATATTGAACAACTGAAGGTTGGCAGCAAAATATCAGTACGTGGACTTGCGCGGGAGCTGGGTGTAAGTGAAGGGACAGCGTATCGTGCGGTGAAAGAGGCGGAGAACTTCGGGCTGGTCGTGACCAAGGAACGAATTGGAACGGTGCGGATCGAGAAGAGACCTCGGGGCATGTCGGAACAGTTGACCTTTGCTGATGTTGTGACCATTGTGGAAGGCCATGTGCTGGGGGGGAACGAAGGTCTCGCCAAACCGCTACACAAGTATGTGATTGGCGCGATGAAGGAACAGGCAATGGCCCGTTATATTGACGCTGGGAGTCTGCTGATTGTGGGTAACCGTGAAGATGCTCACTCGCTTGCCCTCGAACAGGGAGCGGGCGTGTTGATTACGGGTGGTTTCGGGACAAGTCGTGAAGTAAGAATTATGGCTGACGAGCTTGGGCTACCAATTATTTCATCCAGACATGATACATTCACGGTGGCTTCGATGATTAACCGTGCTATCTTCGACCGGCTGATTAAGAAAAAAATTATGCTTGTTGAGGATATCATTGGTCAGAAACCTCGCTTGCAGGTGCTGAAGGTGACCAGTTCAGCCGCAGATTTTCATATGTTGGTTTCAGAGACGGGTGAACATCGCTTCCCGGTCGTGGATGAATGGAACCGGGTCATCGGGATTGTGAGTCTGAAGGATGTCAGTGAGCTGAAAGAAGATCAAAGTATTGAGAAATGTGTGATACGCCGCCCGATTACGGCCTCATTGCAGACATCTCTTGCTTCTGCTGCCCAGATTATGACCTGGGAGGGCATCGATTTTCTGCCAATCGTGGATCGGAATCGCAAACTGATTGCGTCCGTCACACGCAAGGAAGTGCTTCAGGCCATGCGGGATGCACAGAAGCAGCCACAACTGGGAGAGACGTTTGATCATCTGATCTGGAACGGGTTTGCAGAGGAGCGCGGTGAACAGAACGAATTGTTATTTCACGGATTCATCATTCCTCAGATGGCAACGGATCTGGGTACGATCTCCGAAGGTGTTCTGTTGAATGTGATGACCCAGGCCGGCCGGCGGGCAGCGTGGGATGTTACAGGGAACGACCATGTGGTGGATAATGTAACGACGTATTTTGTTCGACCGGTACAGATTGAGGATCAGATCCTGGTTCGCCCGTTAATTCTGGAAACCAGTCGTCGAACGTGCAAAATGGACATTGTGGTTACCCGTGAAGGCAGTGTGGTATGCAAAGCGGTAATGACATTGCAGTCGATTGACCATGCCTAGCAGGGTACGTTGCCTCGGGCATAAACAAAGAGAGTACTCCCTGATCGAGAAGCTCTGCCGGGTTGCGCTGTCGCGCGGTTCTGGCTTCGCTTAATGAAGGGGAAGTACTCTCTTTTTGCAGTCACAACGATAGAGCTTCAACGAATCATGCAGATTGTCCGGAGGTTTTACCTGATCCATTACTGGACCGTTGTTGAAGCCGCGCATAATAACTGCGGTTACGTATTCCGGCAAATACATTATACGCACCCATAATCAGAAATAGCGCTTCCACAATCACAGATAAAGTGGAACCTGTGAAGACAAACATCAGAATCAGTGCAAGCACGACAAGCATGCCACCCATCCAGATATTTGTCCACGAACGGTACAGACCGGCGCTGGCAGCATCCGAGCTTCTGTGTGAACGAATACTGTTCAACGCTGCAAAAACCATGGCAACAGCAAAGATGGCGATTAGTGCATATTTGAGTACATCAATGAACACAAAGACGCAGCTCCTTTTCTGGAAAGCATTTACTGCCCTTATTGTACCATGCAGAGATGCAGACAAGGGCAGTTTTTTGCTGTTACGCAGGAACGTGCATGCGAATCTGTACCCAAACTTGCAGTACCCCTTCCATAACCAGCATCGTTTTGACCTGAACGGTGTATTCCTTTTCCCTGACCGAGTACACTTTTTGATTCAGCATGATTCGTGTCATTTTGCTATACTCATCGATGTTGAATACATCTCTGCCCCGAAGTACCTCAAGTTCGTCTCCGAGTTTCTGTAACATCACTTTCAGAGAAGCCTCATCTGGCCCCTTATCCGATTCTTCTGCACGGACCTTGATTTCCTTGATAACGGTTTGGCGTTTACTGTATTTTTTCAGCGTTTTGATATCCTCCTCATTCTGATGCAGCTGAAGCTGCAGCTCCTGATTGTTCAGCCACAACGCATTGTAACTCAGGTGAAATACGCCGTTGTAGACGACACATCCAGCGATCATTCCCAGAACAAACACAGCGGTCATTCGCATCAGCGGGCGGTAACGAGAAAATGGCGGAACTCTCATGAACGCTGTTCCTGTCTCATATTAGCTCCGGCCTCCGCCGCACACCCATTTCACTAGCTCGGTTCCCATATGCGCGCCCATAAAAGCAGAGATCAGATACAGGATTTGTTTGACCGCCGGAGACAGGTTACCATCCAGAAAATTGCTCTCGATGACACGCATGGGATCTATTGTGCCGCCAACAGCGGCTGCGAGTGCCCATATCTTTATTTTTCCAGAAATATCGAGCATCGTCTGTGTCGGAGGCTGAAGAGAGATCACTGCTCCAATACCTCCGATCATCGCGCCGCCCAGCACGATTCCAAACGCAATAAAGAAATCAAGAATGGCTTTGGACAAAAATGTGCTCACTGGCAACACCCCTTTCAGACCTAGCAGCACACCTCCTGTCTTCGGTCTGTCACAGGGGGAGCGGCTTGTACTTCTATTGTATGGGCGTGCCCCCAAACGTTATGATAAAATAGAATAATAAAGTCTCCTTTTAAGAGGTTGTCACGAATTTTAATAGGTGATTCCATTTTTTTTATTTATTTAATTCATATATATGAGATAGATAGGGTAGCAGACGGATCAGAAGATCGATGCTGCGACTATCTGCGGCGAAAGGAAGAAAAAAAACATGAGTTCTTTTGTGCATTTGCACGTTCATAGCGAATACAGTTTGCTGGACGGCGCTGCGCGTATTCCGGATCTCGTGAATAAGGCTGCAGATCTCGGAATGACGACACTTGCGCTGACCGACCATGGCGTGATGTACGGGGCAATTCCTTTTTATAAAGCATGTATGGAGAGAGGCATCAAGCCGATTATAGGTTGCGAGGCATACATGACAGCAGGGTCCCGCAAAGAGCGGGGAAGCCGCAAGGATCAACCCATTCATCATTTGATTTTGCTGGCCAAAAATATGACGGGTTACCGAAATCTGATGAAATTGTGCTCGATTGGACATCTCGAAGGTTTTCATTACAAACCCCGTGTAGATATGGAAAGTCTGGCTGCCCATCACGAGGGCATTATCTGTCTAAGTGCGTGTCTTGGTGGTGAAGTACCACAACATTTACTGCATGGACGAGAAGAAGAGGCGAGACGTGCGGCGTTACGCTACAAAAATATCTTTGGTGACGACTTCTATCTGGAACTTCAGGATCACGGGCTGTCGGAGCAAAAAAGGGTGAATCCGCAGTTGATCAAACTGGCTGCCGAGCTGGAGATTCCGCTTGTAGCCACCAATGATGCACATTATCTGTCCGAAGAGGACGCGGAGCTTCAGGATGTACTGATCTGTATCGGAACAGGCAAGACCGTGGATGATGAGAATCGGCTCCGAATTGGAACCAATCAGCTCTATCTGAAAAGTGAAGAAGAGATGGCTCGTTTGTTTCCTCATGTACCGGAAGCTCTGGCAAACACCGTCCGCATTGCGGATTCCTGTGAGTTGAAGCTGGAATTTGGCAAATCGATTTTGCCGGAATACAGACCGCTTCCTGATGGACTCAGCCCTTCGGTGTATCTGCGTCAGCTGTGCGAAGAAGGAATGAAAGAGCGTTATGCGCAGTCCACACGTTGGACAGATGCAGAGCTTCGATCCGAACTCGAACAACGATTGGCGTATGAGCTGGGTATAATCGACAGCATGGGATTCTCGGATTATTTCCTGATTGTTTGGGATTTTATCGCCTATGCGCATAAACAAGGCATTGTTACTGGACCGGGCCGGGGCTCCTCGGCAGGTAGTCTGGTAGCGTACACTTTGCATATTACCGATGTTGATCCGATGAAATACAACCTGCTCTTCGAACGATTCCTGAATCCCGAGCGGATCTCTATGCCGGATATTGATATTGACTTCAGCGATGAGCGGCGGGATGAGGTCATTGATTATGTCGCGCATAAATATGGCAAAGCCCATGTCGCCCAGATCATTACGTTTGGAACGATGGCTGCCCGTGCAGCCGTACGTGATGTTGGGCGGGCCCTGAATGTGCCTTATGGCGAAGTGGACAAGGCTGCAAAGCTGATTCCGGCTCAACTTGGTATTAACATCGAGCGGGCTATGGAAGCTACACCTGAGCTGAAGGCGCTGTATGAAACCAAGCCTAAGACACGTGAGCTGTTGGATATGGCGATGAAGGTCGAGGGCATGCCACGTCATGCTTCGACCCATGCTGCGGGAGTGGTTATCTCCCGTGACCCGCTGACTGATGCGGTGCCACTTCAGGAGGGCAGTGAAGGGACGGCGTTAACCCAGTATTCCATGGAAAACCTGGAGTCTATTGGGCTGCTTAAGATGGACTTTCTTGGTTTGCGTACCCTCTCAATCATTGAGCGGTGTGTACGCTGGATTGGGGAACATGGAGAAATTCCGGATTTCCGCCTTATCCCCGATGATGATCCGTTAACGTACGAGATGCTTGGGCGAGGGGACACGATGGGCATATTCCAACTGGAATCTGCCGGGGTACGCCGTGTGCTGAAAGAGATGAAGCCAAGTGGTTTTGAAGATGTAATCTCTGTACTTGCCTTGTACCGTCCGGGTCCGATGGAGTTCATATCCAAATACATTCAGGGCAAGCATGGACAGATTGAAGTGGATTACCCCCATGTGGATCTGGAGCCTATCCTGAAAGATACGTACGGGATCATCGTGTATCAGGAACAGATCATGCAGATAGCCTCCCGGATGGCGGGTTTCTCGCTGGGTGAGGCAGATTTGCTCCGCAGAGCAGTCTCCAAGAAGAAACGGGAAGTGCTGGATCTGGAGCGTGGACACTTTGTACAAGGCAGCCTGAAACAAGGGTATAGCGAAGAAGAGGCAGACCTGGTCTATGATATGATCGTCAAGTTTGCAAACTATGGCTTCCCGCGTGCTCATGCCGCGGCATATGGTGTGCTTGCGTTCCAGACGGCTTATCTGAAGGCGCATTATCCGGTTCATTTTATGGCATCCATGTTAACAGCCGTAATGGGCAGTCATCGGAAAGTGGCAGAGTACGTGGTGGAATGTCGGCGTATGGACATGGAGGTGCTTCCGCCGGATGTGAATGAGAGCGGTATTCTGTTTACACCTGTATTTGTGCCGTCCGGCAGCGCAGGAGCCGGGGATCAGAGCAATGCATCGCAGCAGACTGCGGGAGCAGATCCAGAGAGTGACGCCGGAAGCCCTGCCGAAGAACATGCCACGAATGGTAACGGGAGTTCCTTGAGGGAAGATCGCGTTCATGAGCATGATGGGCATTCGGGACAAGCCGAATATGGTGAAGCACCTCTGCCGGATGATCCCGGTCCTGGACCGGAAGAGGACGGTGGTGGATATGAGTGGCAGGCAGCGACAACCATGCCTGAGGCATCCGACAACCGGAAGGAAACGGGATTGGTGACGGCTGCTTCAATGGAAAATGGTAATGACGAGGGACAAGAGGCGTCTTCTTCGCGCGCGGAGCAAGGGGAACTGTCCTCTGTGAAGAAAAACGATGCAGTGTCTAATGCAAATGCGGATGAAGATAAGGAAAAATTAACGGGTGCAATACGATTTGGTCTGGCCGCTGTGAAAAATGTCGGTACCCAGGCAATGGAAAGCATTATGATCGTAAGGCAAGAGAGACCGTTCGACAGTCTGCTCGATTTTTGTCGTCGTGTGGATCTGCGTGTATGCAACAAACGTGTGATTGAATCGCTGATCCAGGCCGGAGCTTTTGACTCATTACCTGGGCACCGTGCCCAATTGCTGGCGATGCTGGATGAGACTGTTGAAGCAGCGTTGAAATGGCGCAAGGAACGTGAGGATCTGCAGATTCAATTGTTCGACTTTGTTGAGACGCCAAACTGGGAGATTGAATATCCGGAAATTCCTCCTTATTCCTCAGGGCAGCAACTGGAGCTAGAGCGAGAGTTGTTAGGTTTGTATCTCTCTGGGCATCCTCTGGATGACTATGAAGATGTGCTGGAATCGAGTGGGGCTGACCGGATCATGGAGCTGACCGAGGCGGCAGACGATACGATGACCGTCGCAGCGGGTATGGTTGTGTCTGTGAAGTCGATTACGACGAAACAGGGCAAGGCTATGGCGTTCATGGAGCTGGAAGACCAGATTGAACGCTGTGAAGTGGTTCTCTTTCCCGAGGTATGGCGGCGTAGCCAGCAACATGTCGGGAAAGGTGAACTGCTCGTCGTGCGTGCCAAAGTGCAGCAGCAGGACGAAGGGTTTAAGCTGCTGGCTGAGGAAGTGGTGCCGTTGTCACCGGCGGCACTGGAGCAGCAGCTGCGCAGCCGTGACCGGCGCGTCAAGCCCGGCAGCGGCAGCTCTTCGCGCCCGGCGCAGGCGGCTTCGCCGCGGCGACCAGCGGGCGCAGGAGCCGAAGCGCAGCGCAGCAGCGCAGGCGGGGATGTTTCCGCTGCGCGTAGCAGCGGGAGCCAAGGCTCGGCAGCGACGCGTAGCGATGCGGCGGGTATGGGCGCAGCCACGGCGGCGGCTTCCCGGCCTGGCGGTGCCGCTGAGGCGGCAAGCAGCCCGGCGCAGAGCCGCGAACCGCGGGCCGTGGAGCAGCGGGTGTTCGTGAAGATTGCCCCTCATGCGGAGAAGCCTGAGCTTCTGGCACGTCTGAAGCAGCTGCTTCAGGAGCATCCCGGACCTGTGGCGACGGTGCTCTTCTATGAGCAGCAGCAGAAGCTGCTTGCGCTGAGTGATGCCTACCGGATTAAGCCATCACCAACCTTGTTCTCCGAGATGGAGAAAATGCTGGGTGAAGGCACAGTCAAAATTAAATAAGAGGCTGTCCCGTAAGTGATAGCACTTATCCATAGTATGAAACCTGTTTGGCTCAATGCTGAACAGGTTTTTTTGATTATTTTAGTGCGAGCTCGGTTCCCTGACGACAGGGTTTAAACAAACAAATTGCAGACTTGTTATAGGCCAGCTACAGACCAAAGCGGAATGTACAATCCTGAAACAGGTTTAGGCTGCGACTGGTCTTAACCATCCGCACATTTTATGAACATTTTAACAGGTTGCTGCATACACTTGAGAACACCGAAGGACCTCGTGGTCCTCGGGGGATTGATGCGGGAGGTCGAGATATGTCATATGAAATCGTAGAAGCCATGCTGGCCCGGCGGGGTGTACGGATTGATGCAATCGCAGCAATTGTATACCGTCTGCAAAAAGGGTACCACCCCGAACTGACCTTGGACGACTGTGTAACCAGCGTGAAATCCGTTCTGCAGAAACGAGAGGTGCAATATACGCTCTATACGGGTATTGCTCTCGACGAACTTGCGGAGAAAAAACTCTTGCCCCAACCGTTACAGGCTATTATGGAAGCGGATGAATCCCTGTATGGAGTGGACGAGACTCTGGCCCTCGGCATTACTCATGTGTATGGTATGATTGGTTTAACCAGCTTTGGTTACCTGGATAAAGAAAAAATAGGTGTAATTCATGATTTGAACGAACACACAACAGCCATTCATGTCTTTTTGGATGATCTGGTCGCAGGGGTGGCTGCTGCGGCTTCTGCCCGGATTGCACACAAAAATATTAAAGCCAAAAAATACCCCTCAGACCTTTAACCCCCTGTATTTCCATGCTTGTCTGTTATGGTCAATCTAATGGCTCATATGAAGGTCTTCAAGGGCGGCTGACGCTGCCCTGATAAGCTTGCGGCTGCTTATGGAAGAGGTATGAACAAGAAGATTTCGTCAACCATATGAGTTATTCGTGGGGGACTAATGTCCCTCATGATCCCAAATTCTCCCCAAAGGTCCCGAACCCTTTCTTGCAGAAAAAAAGTGAGGTATGTTATCATTAGTCCAATATACGGGCTCTGAACATTAGCTTAGGGGGCGGACAAGGCATGTGGACGGTGATTTACATTGCACCGACAGCAAAGGTTGCGGACAAGATCAAGACCAAGCTTTCGGAAGAAGGTTTTCTGGTACAGACCCGTCCCATCAGTTTATCCAAGCAGCAATTTGAGATTCGCGTCCCTTCTGGGGAATTGGAAGAGGTCCAGGAAGTGCTGAATTCCATTCTGCATTCCTGATTTGTTCGACATCAACGTGCCTTGGCAGATGAAGAAGTACCATCGGTACATAAGGGACTAATCGCGTAAGCGGAGAGAGGAATCGACTTGCATGTATTGTATGCTGCTGTCCTTCCTTCTTTTTTTGTTAGGACAAGGACCGACCTGGTTGCTCCCGGAGACCCTACCAAGATAGATTCAAACATCGGCGCAACAATCTTTCGGTTTTTGCAGGTAACATCAATCGTGCTGACAGAAGCCGGTGATCCTTGCCCTGTACCGGCGGATTTTTTTGTTGTGAATGCTGGACAAGGCCCATGGCAGCGTGTGGGTCGTAAGCGGTTTACCGTAACACGCGGATGAAGCTGCCACAAGCAGCGCTCTGCAGGTTGCGGCCATCAAATCAACGGCTGGAGAGGTGTAGTTGTGTTCAAAGATATATTCCAGAAGAAACGGAAGTACGCTACCATACCTTCCGAGCGTGCACTTCCCGGCGAAGGCCAGGAAGTCCTAGAACGCCCAAAACGTGAAATACCTGAAGGGCTTATGAACAAGTGCAGCAAATGCGGCACCATTCAATATAGCAAGGAATTGGAGAAAAATCTGAAAGTATGTCCTGCCTGCGGTTACCATATGCGTCTTAACGCTATGGAGCGCATTGCTATGGTACTTGATGATCAAGGATTTGTTGAGTTTGATGCTGATATGATATCGGTTGATCCACTTGGCTTTCCTGGATATAGCAACAAATTGGAACAACAGCGTCTGAAATCGGGCCTGAAGGAAGCGGTAATTACAGGGGAAGGAACCATTGATGGCCTGCCTGTAGTTGTTGCTGTCATGAGCTTTGATTTCTTCACAGGCAGCATGGGTTCTGTTGTAGGGGAGAAAATCACCCGTGCCATTGAGCATGCCACAGAGAAACGGTTACCATTGATTATTTTCTCAACATCAGGTGGTGCCCGGATGCAAGAGAGTATTCTTAGCCTCATGCAAATGGCTAAAACAAGCGCAGCTTTATCCCGTTTGGATGAACAGGGCGGGCTGTACATTTCGGTCATTACGGACCCAACGACAGGTGGAGTCTCGGCAAGTTTTGCGAGCCTGGGCGATATTAACATTGCCGAACCTGGCGCTGTATTTGGTTTTGCCGGCAGAATCGTTATCGAACAGACGATCCGTCAGAAGTTACCTGATGATTTCCAGACGGCTGAATTTAATATGCAACATGGTCAGTTGGACATGGTTGTGCACCGGAAAGAGCTTCGGGCCACTCTTGGCAAGCTTCTGGATATGCATAGTGAAAAAGGAGGGGTCTAAATGGCGGGTGAGTTGCCATATGAAGCGCCTCTGGTTGAGATGCGCAAAAAGATTGATGAACTCGTACAGTTTGGACAGGAAAAAGGGATCGACTTCACGGACGAGATTGCCCGCCTGGAAGAACGTTACCATAGACTTGAAGAAGAGATCTACACTGGCATAACAGCAGCTCAGAAGATGCATCTGGCCCGTCATCAGCAGCGCCCAACGGCGCTGGATCTGATCCAACTGATATTTACGGACTTCATTGAGCTACACGGTGATCGCATGTTCGGAGACGATCTTGCGGTTGTTGGCGGACTTGCCAAGTTGAATGGAAAGACAGTAACGGTAATCGGACAACAGCGGGGGAAAGACACGAAGGATAATATCGCCCGCTTTTTCGGCAGCGCTCATCCAGAAGGTTTCCGAAAAGGACTGCGTCTGATGAAACAAGCGAACAAATTTGGCCGTCCTATTATTACGTTTATTGATACTAAAGGGGCGTATCCGGGTAATACTGCAGAAGAGAGAGGTCAATCGGAAGCGATTGCTCGCAACCTGATGGAAATGGCGAAGCTATCGGTTCCTGTTATTGTTGTGGTCATCGGCGAAGGTGGAAGCGGCGGTGCCCTCGCTATGGCTGTGGGTAATCGTGTGTTGATGCTGGAACATGCGATCTATTCTGCAATCTCTCCGAACGGCGCTGCTTCGATTCTCTGGAAGGATGCATCCAAGGCAGATCAGGCGGCTGAAGCAATGAAAATAACAGCCAAAGACCTGTTGGAGATGGAAGTCATTGAAGAGATTGTCCCTGAGCCACGCGGCGGTGCTCATCGGGATTATGAAGCGTCTGCTGCTTTCATCAGTGAAGCTTTGGTCCGTCATCTCGACGATATGAAGGGTTGGAGCGGGGATCAGCTGAAACAGGATCGTTATGAGAAATTCCGTAAAATTGGATCGGTCACGTTTGAACCTCAAGCATCCAATGAAGCCCCTCAAGAGCTTGTAAAAGTCGATGTTGCGAGTAATTTGTCGGGAAATGCTGAATAATGTGACGAATTTCCTATACAAATGAGCAAAAGTATAGTAAATTTAATAGTTGGAAAAAGAAAAATAGATAAAGAGTAATACCTTTAAAATCGGAGGAAACCCAAAATGCGTAAAACGAAAATTGTATGTACCATTGGTCCATCCAGTGAATCTCTGGAGAACACCAAAAAATTGATTATGGCCGGTATGAATGTGGCCCGTCTGAACTTCTCCCACGGTGATTTCGATGAGCACGGCGGACGGATCATTGCGATTCGCCAAGCATGCGAAGAGTTGAACAAAACAGTAGCGATCCTGCTGGACACCAAAGGACCGGAAATTCGGACAGGTAAACTCGAAGTTGAACCGATCGAATTGGTTCAAGACGAGTACATCACTTTGACAACAGAAGAAATTCTGGGAACCAAAGAACGTCTTTCCATTACGTATACAGATCTTCCGAATGATGTTGAACCGGGATCTACAATTCTGATCGACGACGGTCTGATCGGACTGACTGTGGTGGAAGTGCAAGGCACCGAGATCAAATGCCGTATCGTTAACGGCGGATCGATCAAAAGCAAAAAAGGTGTTAACGTTCCGGGCGTTGCCATTTCTCTACCGGGTATCACCGAAAAAGACGCTAACGATATCGTATTTGGTATCGAACAAGGTGTCGATTTTATCGCGGCTTCTTTTGTACGTAAAGCAAGTGACGTACTTGAGATTCGTGAATTGCTTGAAAAACACAATGCTGGACATATCCAAATCATCTCCAAAATCGAAAACCAACAAGGTGTCGATAACCTCGACGAAATCCTTGAAGTGTCTGACGGCCTGATGGTTGCTCGTGGAGACCTGGGTGTTGAGATTCCTGCGGAAGAAGTACCATTGGTACAAAAACGCATGATCCAAAAATGTAACGTTGCAGGTAAACCGGTTATCACAGCTACACAAATGCTGGATTCCATGCAGCGTAACCCGCGTCCAACACGTGCGGAAGCAAGTGACGTGGCGAATGCGATCTTCGACGGTACGGATGCAATCATGTTGTCCGGTGAGACAGCTGCGGGTAAATACCCTGTTGAATCTGTTCTGACCATGTCCCGTATTGCTGAAAAAGCAGAATCTGCTCTGCCTTACCAAGAGTTGTACCTGAAACAACGTGTTGCTCAACAAACAACAGTTACAGAAGCAATCAGCCAATCGGTTGCTCTTCAAGCTCAAGATTTGAACGCAAAAGCGATCATTACTTCGACTGAATCAGGACATACTGCACGCATGATTTCCAAGTATCGTCCAGAATCTCCAATCATCGCTGTGACAACGGAAGACAGAACTTCCCGTCGTTTGGCTCTGGCTTGGGGTGTAACTCCTGTCAAAGGAAGACTGGTTGATTCCACGGATGCTTTGTTCGAGAATGCAATTGAAGGCGGCGTAAAATCCGGACTTGTTAAAGAAGGAGACCTGGTTGTGATCACAGCAGGTGTACCTTTGGGTCGTTCCGGTTCTACCAACCTGATTAAAGTAAGCCAAATTCCAAACAACGCTTAATAGCGTCTTGGATGGAGAAGCAACAGGAAAGAAGCAATGGGGCTTTATTGTCCCGTTGCTTTTTTTCCATCTTATTGACACTTTACAACGAGGTAACACGTATGAATGATAGAGCGAAGGAGGCCGATAACGTGCGAGAACAGAGCAATGGTAACTGGTATGTGGCACGTCTTCGTGTACGCTATCAAGAAAGTGACCAGATGGGCGTGGTCTACCACGCGAACTATTTGAATTGGTTTGAAATTGGTCGAACTGAGATGATTCGCCAAATGGGGTATACATATCGTAAAATGGAGGAACAGGGGTTACTGCTTCCCGTAACCGGACTGGATGTGAAGTATCACAAGCCTGCCCGATATGATGATGAGATTATCATTTTCACCCGTATTGCTGCATTTAGTGGTCTACGACTGAATTATGAGTATGACGTAAGACGCATGTCTGAAGAACCTAATGAGCGTATGGCGATTGGAGAACGGGTATGGTCAACTGATGAATCACTCCCCGGTGAACGGCTAGTTACAGGTTCTACCCAGCATGTATGGGTGAATGGGGACTGGAAGCCAGTTCGGCTGGATAAGGCAGCCTCTGAGTTATACAGCGCGCTTGAAAAGGTGTGGCTTTCGGGAAAGGGGTAATACGTCAATGCGAAAATGGATGTGGGCTTTACTCTTAATCATTCCGGTGATTGAATTATTTGGTTTTATTCTGATGAGTGACTGGATCGGAGCCGGAAAGACATTGCTTCTCATGATTCTCACGTCCTTGATTGGTATAGCAATGTTGCAGTTTGAAGGGCGAAAAGTACTTGTGGATGCCAAATCCGAGATGGAGCGTGGCAAGGTACCTGGAAGAAAAATGGTCGATGGTCTTTTTATTTTTGTCGGTGGTTTCTTGCTTTTGATTCCAGGCTTTGTAACGGATCTGATCGGCTTTACACTGGTATTTCCATTAACACGTCCGGTGTACCGTCTGTTCTTCCTGGGGTGGCTGGAGAAAAAAATGAAAAGTGGCAAAATTACGTTTTATCGTCGTCCGAAATGAAACACCAGTTGTTTTGCATAATGAAAAGGCTCCGCTCAACAGATGATTTCTGTTGAACGAAGCCTTTTTCTATTTTCTTGGGTGCTCATAAGATGGTGCCTCATCGGACACGGCCGTTGATGATATACGTTCTGAGGTCGCGTAATACGTTAGCCCGATTGAACGCATCGAGAATCACGAGACTGACAGGGCCGATAATCAAGCCTAGAACACCAAACAACTTCAAACCAACAAACATGCCAACCAGCGTGGCGAGTGGGTCAAGCCCTACACTGCTTGCAAGTACCTTCGGTTCGATAATCTGACGGGCGATCAATAAGATCAGATAGATAATACTAATCCCAATGCCCAGATACAGATCCCCATTCATAAAGAGGTACGCTGCCCAAGGCACCATGATAAGGCCAACACCCAGATAAGGAAGCAGATCGACCAAACCAATCATCAGAGCGATGGTGAAGGCTGAATTGACTTGCAATATAAGCAGTCCAATCATGACGAATAGTGCTGTAATCGAGATCATGATCAATTGTGCTCTTGCGTATCCGAACAGTGCCTTCTTAAGGTCGGTCCAGATGTCGGATATCGGCTTGCGAATGGAAGAGGGTACCCATCCCGATACGGTGATGTTGTGCCTGGTCCAGCTTTTGCTAATGAAGAATGTAGACAACAGAACAACGATTAATACCGCGCCCATGTTCGGCAGGGAAGTCAGCAGACTCAGAATCATGTTGAAAAATCCGGTGACCAGATCTGTCACGGCTGTACCCACCGTTTCAGTTGTTTTACTAATATTGCTGTTGATGGTTTCCTGGTAGTTGGGATTTTCCTTGTAAAACTCATTGATCTGCGCAGTCAAACTTTGAATGGTGTCATTCTGGGTCCAGCGCACAAACGTGTCCTTGATCTCATCAACATGAAGATCAAAGCTTGTCGTAAGTGAAATGACTTCTTTTACCATACGGGTAATCGCCGCAGACAGCACCACCGCAATGGCTCCAAAATAAAGGATCAATGAAAGAGTCACAGCCAGCCAGCGCGGGAATCGTGCTCGATGCTGAAGCAGTTTCACTAAAGGATTCATGGCATAGGCGATAATCCAAGCAATCGCAAAAGGGTACAAAAGCGGGAACAACAAGTATATGGCAACGGCGATCAGAACGGCCGCAATGATAACCCATAAGCCACGGAGCAGGCGTTTCATTATTATTCTATCCAAGCATCAACTCTCCTTATTTCAATTAAGCCGACCTATGTATGATCCATGAAGCAGTATTAAAAATAGATGGCTATCTTAATTAATATAGAGCATTTACAAGGTTTTGAAACGCCGGGATGTTACCAGATCTTGTTCAAAAGTGGATTTTTGAACAAGATCTACGGGGATTCTTTCTTTTGCCTAGAGTATGCCTTAGTATTACAGAATATAGCAATAGAAAGTTCTTCATACGACAGGATTGGTTAAAAAACATTAAATGTCAACCTTGTTTTTGTAAAGGCTTTCAAAAATGCTTTATCGGTCCGATAAAGAAGTTTGATGTGCGAATGAACTCTCATCGTGTTCACATAAACGACAAAATCCAGTATGATGTTATAAGTAAATACCGATTGACAGATAGGAAAACCGTAGTTTGAAATATTTGTTAATTTTAAAATGAAAATGTTTACAAAAAGAGAATAGGTGCATTTTGGCACTTATATGACACTCTGGAATGGTTCCTGATTTCGCTTATTAAAGGAGAGATGTAATATGACAGCTACCAAAGGTCTGGAAGGCATCGTTGCGACAACCTCTTCGATCAGTTCTATTGTAGACGGTGTGCTCACATACCGTGGTTACGATATCGACGATTTGGCTGAACATGCCAGCTTTGAAGAAGTTGCCTATTTGTTGTGGTTTGGTAAATTGCCAACAACGGATGAACTGAAATCCCTTCGTAAAAGCCTGAGCGATTACGCGCCGATTCCGAGCGAGTTGATTGCACAAATCCAATTGTATCCGAAAAACGTCAGTACCATGGCAGCACTTCGTTCCGCTGTCTCTGCACTTGCACTGTACGACGAGCAAGCGGATGAGATGACAACGGAAGCGAATGAGAACAAAGCGGTTAAGTTGCAAGCACAGTTGCCAACGATTGTGGCAGCCATCGCCCGTATCCGTCAGGGCAAAGAACCTGTGGCACCAAAAGAAGGCGCTTCCATCGCAGAGAACTTTTTATATATGATGACTGGTGAAGAACCATCCGAGACCGCAGTGAAAGCATTGGATCAAGCCCTTGTCCTGCATGCGGATCACGAGTTAAACGCTTCGACATTTGCAGCCCGTGTAACGGTTGCTACGCTGTCGGATATCTATTCCGGTGTAACTTCCGCCATTGGCGCACTGAAGGGACCACTGCATGGCGGTGCTAATGAAGCCGTTATGAAAATGTTGAATGAGATCGGTACGCCTGATCGTCTTGAAGCGGCAATTCAGGAAAAACTGAATAATCGTGAAAAGATCATGGGCTTTGGACATCGGGTGTACAAAAACGGTGATCCACGCGCCAAACATCTACAGAAGATGTCCAAGGAACTTGGCGAGATGAACAATGATACGCGTTTGTATGATATGTCTGTGAAGATCGAGGAACTGGTAACAGGACAAAAAGGACTGAAGCCTAACGTAGACTTCTATTCTGCTTCTGTATATACCCAACTGGAGATCGAACAGGAATTGTTCACTCCGATCTTTGCCATCAGCCGGGTGTCTGGATGGACTGCGCATATTTTGGAACAGCTTGCGGACAATCGCATCATTCGTCCACGTGCGGAGTACACTGGTCCTACAGAACAGAAATACGTTTCTATTGAACTTCGCTAATAGCCGCAAAAACAGTATAATAATATGGACGAGGTGAAGGGTTGGAAAGCAGAGGCTTTACTGGCTTAAGCTCTCAGGACCCTTCTCTCAACAAGACTAGTGGTATGATGAATACTGCATATACGAAACCTAGGAGGAATTTTAACTATGAAATTAGAAAAATTTGCTCACCCAACTGAAGGCGAAAAAATCCAAATTGATAACGGTACACTTCAAGTACCTAGTAATCCAATCATTCCATTTATCGAAGGTGACGGTACAGGCCGTGATATCTGGAAAGCTTCCAAACGTGTATTGGATGCAGCTGTTGAAAAAGCTTATGATGGCAACAAAAAAATCGCATGGTATGAAGTGTTTGCTGGACAAAAAGCATTCGATACATACGGTGAGTGGTTGCCGAATGATACACTGGAAGCCATTCGTGAGTATATCGTAGCGATCAAAGGACCATTGACTACGCCAATCGGTGGCGGTATCCGTTCCCTGAACGTAGCCCTGCGTCAAGAGCTTGACCTGTACACATGCTTGCGTCCTGTTCGTTATTTCGACGGTGTACCTTCTCCGGTTAAACGTCCTGAGTTGGTAGACATGGTCATTTTCCGTGAGAATACGGAAGATATCTATGCAGGAATCGAGTATGCTGAAGGTTCTGAAGAAGTGAAAAAAGTGATCCAGTTCCTTCAACAGGAGATGGGTGCTAACAAAATCCGTTTCCCTGAGACTTCCGGTATTGGTATCAAACCAGTTTCCTCCGAAGGTTCGAAACGTCTGGTACGTGCAGCAGTGCAGTATGCAATTGACCATAACCGTAAGACGGTTACACTGGTACACAAAGGTAATATCATGAAATTCACAGAAGGTGCCTTCAAAAACTGGGGATATGAAGTGGCTGAAGAAGAGTTCGCTGACAAAGTATTCACATGGGCACAATACGACATCATCAAAGAAAACGAAGGTACAGATGCAGCGAATGCAGCACAAAAAGCTGCTGAAGATGCTGGTAAAATCATCGTAAAAGATGCGATTGCCGATATCGCTCTGCAACAAGTATTGACTCGTCCAGGCGAATTTGATGTTATCGCAACATTGAACCTGAACGGTGACTATCTGTCCGATGCACTTGCAGCGCAAGTTGGCGGAATTGGTATCGCTCCTGGAGCGAACATCAACTACGTAACAGGACATGCTATCTTCGAAGCAACTCACGGTACTGCACCTAAATACGCGGACAAAGATGTCGTGAACCCTGGTTCCGTTATTCTGTCCGGAGTAATGTTGCTTGAGCACTTGGGATGGCAAGAAGCAGCTAACCTGATCTACAAAGGTATGGAAACATCCATTAACAATAAAACAGTAACGTATGACTTTGCACGTCTGATGGACGGCGCTACTGAAGTGAAATGTTCTGAATTCGCGGATCAAATCATTAAAAACCTGTAAGGGGAGATGTGAATCTTGACTATTCAGCGCAAAAAAATCACAGTAGTCGGCGCCGGTTTTACCGGTGCTACGACCGCATTAATGCTTGCCCAAAAAGAACTCGGGGATGTTGTGCTGGTTGATATTCCTCAACTGGAGAACCCGACGAAGGGGAAAGCACTCGATATGATGGAAGCAAGTCCTGTTCAAGGATTTGACAGTCATATCGTCGGCACTTCCAACTACGAAGATACTGCAGGTTCTGAGATTGTAATCATCACCGCTGGTATCGCCCGTAAACCGGGTATGAGCCGCGACGATCTGGTCAATACGAATGCGGGTATCGTGAAGTCCGTTTGTGAAAATGTGAAAAAATATTGCCCTGATTCCATCGTCATTATTCTAAGCAACCCGGTGGATGCGATGACTTATGCAGCTTATCAGACCCTTGGTTTTCCTAAAAACCGTGTTATCGGTCAGTCAGGTGTTCTGGATACAGCACGTTATTGTACCTTCATTGCGCAAGAGTTGAACGTATCTGTTGAAGATGTTCGTGGATTCGTTCTTGGTGGTCACGGAGACGATATGGTGCCCCTCGTTCGTTATTCGAGCGTGGGAGGCATTCCGATCGATACGCTGATTCCGGCTGACCGGATCGAATCCATCGTTCAGCGTACACGTGTTGGCGGTGGTGAGATTGTGAATCTGCTCGGTAACGGCAGTGCATATTACGCACCGGCGGCTTCACTTGTTCAGATGACCGAAGCCATTTTGAAGGACAAGAAACGTATCATTCCAGTGATCGCTTATCTTGAAGGTGAATATGGCTATAATGATCTGTTCCTCGGTGTACCAACCATTTTGGGTGGTAACGGCATCGAGAAAATATTCGAACTTGAACTGACAATGGAAGAAAAAGCAGGGTTGGATAAATCTGCTGATTCGGTTCGCAACGTCATTTCGGTAGTAAACCTGTAAGTTTGAAAACTTTTTGAACAGAAGCTAAAAGAAAACCTCCGGTAAACCCGGAGGTTTTCTTTTCTTTGGATAAGTTCCCCAGTATAATGGAATGTGATGTATAGCACACCGAAAATGTTGAGGAGGATGAAAATTTTGACAATGATTATGTATTTGCTCCATATTGTTGGAGCACTGGCGATGGGATTCTATTTGATTCTGCCATTTGTGGTCGGTAAAATCCGTACCCTGAATGCTGCAGCACAAGAGGGAGCCTTTGCATCACTTCGTTCTTTGAACAAAGTCGCGCAGTATGGACTTGTAATCCAACTTCTTACTGGTGGTTACCTGATGACCAAAGGTGAGTATTCTCATGTCTGGATGGCTGTCGTTGTTGTTCTGCTCTTGGCTATTGCGGCTATTGGAGGAATCATGGGTAAACCGCTGCGACTCGCTGCAGAAGGTGTGAAAAACAAACGTGATGTGGGTCCTGAGCAAAGCAAGATCCGTATGTTCAGTACACTTCTGGCTGTATTCTTGCTAATCATGGTGTACCTGATGGTGAATAATCAGGTGATCTAAGTGCGTTGCGGACGGTTAATCCACCTTACGCAGATGTATTGTTAGTTGTTGGTTAAGCGTTTGCAGACGTACTTAGGACAAGCCGGATGAGATGTAAGATGGTGTTTCGTTGAAACAAACAAAAAATAGACAGCCTCATTGGCTGTCTATTTTTTGTTATTACCAAGATGAAATCAGCAGTCCTCGGTTTATTTGAACTGGAACTAGAGGGATCACTACCATACATATCATCATACATATTTATCTGACAAGGTCTACATTGGTTAGGATGTACTCACAGTATACGCCCGCACTGCATTTCGACCATTACGCTTGGATTCGTACAAGGCAGTATCAGCATCGCGTAACAAGGACTCCAGCGAATCTGACCCTCCATTGTACTGGGCAATACCAAAGCTTGAGGTGAGCGTAATAGGCACTCCCTTAACATCCAGGGGGTCATTCAACAAGGCAACTCTCAGTTGTTCGGCAAGTTTCTCGGCTTCTTGAAGCGAGGTATTCGGAAGAGCGATGACAAACTCCTCTCCTCCATAACGGGCAAATAACATCTCAGGGCTTAAATATCGATTACAGACAGAGACCACATGAATGATGGCCTGATCGCCAACATCATGCCCGTACGTATCGTTGATACGTTTAAAGTAATCAATATCAAATAAAATAAATGAAACAGGTTGCGGATTAAGCTGAGCTTCACTCAAAATCTCCCGTCCTCTATGCAAAAATTGAGTGCGATTATAGATTTTGGTCAGACCATCGAAATAAGCCAGTTGTTTCAACTGTTCTTGCAAGAAGCGTTGTTCCGTTATATCAATTAACATAATTAGACTGCCCACAGTCTGTGCATCCTTGTTATATACGTAAGATGTCCTGACCTGATAACAGACGGTCTCTCCATTTAACTGCCAGTACAGATCCGTTTGCAATCCTTCTCTTCCGTATTCAACGGGAAATGTCTTTCCAGCAAGATTAAGCCAGATATCATCCAAGGGTTGGCCAATCATGGTTGTATTAAGCTCTGGCAACATGTCACGCAGAGATCTGTTGTAATCGACCAGTCGATTGAAGCTATCCAGTACAATAACACCTTCACGCATGCTCTCGAAAATACTGTCTTTGGCGATGGGTACGATGGTTAGTAGACGTGAGGATAGAATCGCCCAGATATACATGGCAGATGTGATACACATGAGTACGGGTACGGGGTCCATCCCGCCGGGGGTCAAACCAAGCAAATACAGAAAAGCTGCGACCATAGGAATAATCTGTGAAGTAATGAGAGTAAGTAATTGACGACGATACATCTTTTTGGTGTGTCTCCATTGTCCGATCAAAATGAGGCAGGCACATAACAGACAGGAGAAGGTGAATGCACCATGTACAACATACCATTGACCCACTGCGATATCCATCAGAGGAACGGGACTATCTTCTCTCAGCCATACTTTTTTATAAAATAGATGATGAAAGTCATTGGTTGCAACCATACCTAGTGTAATGGAAGGGATTACAAACAGCGCGGCAGTTACCTTTTTGGATAACGTTTTTCCTGTGTACTTTATCATCAACATGAGGCCAAGAGATGCGGAGAAGGGCATGCCTATATACTCCACGGTGGTCCAAAACATCATCTGTTCCAGCGTGTTGCTGGCTAGCTCAATCGCATAACCAAAAGTATATACGGAGAGTGCTGCTGTGTAGAGAATGAATATTTTGGAACTGGGAATCTCGGATCTTCTGAAATAGGTATATAAACACAAAAAGACATTCAGCACGGCTGAAGTAGCGACGAGTGTTATATATGAATTAATATGCGATTCCATTGTCAGGTCTCCATGTTAGGTTAGAATGATTAAACCAATAAAGATGAGAGTTAAAGCACATCAGTATACTGTACATTGTACATCAGCCCAAGCAGCATAGGAATACACTTTGTATCATGAAACAGTCTAATTTCGAATAAATTTCGAATTTTTGGCCAAACAGGCATTGAAGCAAATTGGTTGTTTGATATCTAAAGAGAGTGGTAAATAACGATTAGAGACAGCACGCTGAGGCTTAAGTTGCTGTTCATCGCAGAAGAATAATCTGAACTGTTCATGCCATCCTACAGAATGAGACTTTTTCAGAGAACGAAAGACAAGGAAGTATACAGTTAGGGTCCATGTCTTCTGTAATCCAAACATGTTCACATTTTGAGAGGAGAATGTTAGATGTCAACCAACACACAACAAAATCAAAAAACAATGCCAGCACAGCATCAGGATCAACGCCCCGGTATTGAATCGGAGATGCATCCCAGACCGGAATTTGAGAAGCCTGAATACAAGGCAGCAGGTAAACTGACGGGTAAGGTGGCCCTTATTACAGGGGGTGACAGCGGAATTGGACGTGCTGTTGCTGTTACGTATGCCAAGGAAGGCGCGGATGTCGCCATTGTATACCTGAGCGAGCACGAAGATGCCAAGGAAACGAAACGTCAGGTCGAACAAGAAGGACGCAAGTGCATCTTGATTGCAGGTGACATTGGTGATGATGCCTTTGCGAAGAAATCTGTTCAGCAGACAGTGAATGAACTGGGCAAACTGGACATTGTCGTGAATAACGCAGCAGAGCAGCATCCACAGCAGAATCTGGAGGATATTACGCCAGAACAGTTGGAGCGTACATTCCGTACCAATATCTTTGGCATGTTCTATGTGACACAGGCAGCCCTGCCACATCTGAAGAAGGGCAGCACGATTATTAATACAACCTCTATCACAGCTTATCGCGGAAGCCCAACCCTGCTTGACTATTCATCTACCAAAGGAGCAATCACTTCGTTCACTCGTTCGTTATCAATGAATGTGATTGAGAAGGGAATTCGTGTCAATGCCGTTGCACCAGGGCCGATCTGGACACCACTCATTCCATCTACATTTGATGAGAAAAAAGTAAGTGAGTTCGGCGCAACGCAGCCAATGAAGCGGCCAGGACAACCGGATGAACTGGCTCCCGCTTACGTATACCTTGCTTCGGATGACTCTTCGTATGTAAGCGGACAGGTGATGCATGTAAACGGCGGTGAAGTGGTGAACGGATAATACGTAATGAACGTTTAGACTCAGGATAGGATTGATTATATAGAGAGGCGTATCGCTTTCAGCATGGCTGAGCGGTGCGTCTTTTTTATATCAGGTGAATATGTATGTCAAAGATGCGGTTAGCACCTGTTTACAAAAGTCGGCATCTCTGTTGATACAACTATGATATTTTATTATTAGCCTTGTCTCACTGCAGTTGATAGCGTATTGCAAAGTACTGACTGAAAAGATTGGGAGTCCCCTAATCTGTGATATGATAGATCGAGCAATTATACTCGGAGGGACAAGTCATATGAAAATGAGCAAACAGAATGCAGCACATTATATATGGGGTGGGAAATTGCGATGATGAATCGGAGCGACGAAGAAGTGGAGTTTCTTGTAATTTCCAATCCGGGTACCCGTGGGGACCGAATTGAACTGGATTCAATGTAGAGCAATTCATTAGATATTAATCTGATCATAAAGGAAGAGATAGATGAGACCGTTCCGAATTCGCCTTGCCATCATTATGATGGTGCTGATCGGTGTATCCGTCATTGTGGCTGGATATACGATGGGCAGAGTGTTTAAGACTACGCATATAGCCGCATTGGAGCAAACCATGGTGCGTGAAATTAATCTGCTCAAAGCAACTTTTCCATTCCATGATGCAAGTGATCCAACCTCGGAAGCCACACGAAAGTATTATTCAGATCGGGCGCTGGAACTGGATCGTCTGACGGATTCCCGGGTAACCTTCATCAATAAAGACGGCATGGTCATTGGGGATTCCGAGAGTGATCCGGCCTCCATGGATAATCACTTGAACCGTGAGGAGATTAAGGGTGCCGTCGGAGATGGATACGGGCAATCCATACGTTACAGTGAGACATTGGGACAAGACATGCTGTATGTAGCGCTACCTGTGAATTCGGATCAAAGTGACATGATTGAAATACCTAGTGGCAAATTTGATGGTTACATTCGTCTATCCATGAGTCTACAGGCTGTGGATCAAGGGCTTCAGCGTGGTTGGATGATAATGTTTGCTGCACTTGGGCTATTGTTCTTAATTGTCGCGTTTGTCAGTTATCGGGTTGCACGTGGATTAACCTCCCCGATTGAGCATATTACAAAAGTGGCCCATCGGATCACCAAGCTGGAATACGATGCCAGAGTTGATGTAACGCGTAGAGATGAGATCGGACAGCTGGGGCTTGCCATAAACGGAATGGCAGACAGCTTGCAGTCCCAGCTGAAGACGATCCGTGACAATGAAGCGTTGTTACAGAGTGTCCTCGCGAACATGACCGGAGGTATTGTCATGATCGACGCAGGGCAATCCATTGCACTGGTCAATCGGGAAGCGGAGCGTATGCTTGGTATTCAGGCAGGAAAGGTTACGGGTAAACCTTATACTGAATTGAAAAGACACTACGAATTAACTCGCACCATTGAAGAGAGTGTTGCACTGAAAGAACGGATGCATGAAGAAGTGAGTGTGTTCAACCCGGAGGAAAAACTGATCCGTATTGATGGAGTACCGATGTCCGAAGATGATGGTGGGTATCGAGGCATGTTGTTCCTGTTGCAGGACGTGACGGCGATTCGCCGATTGGAGTCAATGCGCAGTGAGTTTGTTGCAAATGTCTCTCATGAGCTCAAGACACCAGTCGCTGCGGTCAAAGGGTTTGCCGAAACGTTGCTCAGCGGCGGGGTACAGGATAAGGAGACAGAGCGATCATTCCTGAAAATCATCTATGATGAAGGAGATCGACTTAACCGATTAATCGGGGATATTCTGGAGTTATCCAAAATTGAATCGAAACGCGCACCGTTGCAATGCTCACCTGTGCATGTACACTCTTTCTTCGAAATGGTGCTGGGCACCTTGTCCAAGGTGGCGGAGAAAAAGCAAATTCGTCTGGAAATGCATGTTCCGGAGGAACTGTACATTGAAGCGGATGAGGACAAGATGAAGCAGATTTTCATCAATCTGTTATCCAACGGCATCAACTATACCCCCGATGGTGGACGAGTGAAGTTACAGGTGACGATGGATAATGATGATGAAGTTGTCTTTGCCGTGTCAGATACAGGAATTGGCATACCGAAAAAAGATTTGCCGCGAATCTTCGAGCGGTTCTATCGTGTTGATAAAGGCAGATCTCGTAATTCAGGGGGCACAGGCCTTGGACTTTCCATCGTTAAACATCTGGTGGAATTGCATCATGGCAAATTGTCTGTAGAGAGTGAACTGGGCATGGGGACAACGTTCCGTGTGATCCTTCCATTCATTCAAGACGAAGAGATGTAGGCGTCTGGTATCAAATTGTAAAAAGTGTGTATTGTTTTACACCGCGTTAACAAATTAGTGCTATGATAGAAAAAGTGTTGTGGCAACAGACAACCTATGAAGAGAGAAGGGGTATCATGGCACAGCGTTTACTAGTTATTGAAGATGAACCTACATTATCAAGATTACTCACGTATAACCTGACACAGGAAGGTTACGACGTTACGGCAGAGGATCACGGATCTGCAGGATATGATCGGGCCTTGTCCCAGGAATTTGATCTCATTTTGCTGGATTTGATGCTTCCGGGCATGAATGGTCTGGACATTCTGAGCAAGTTAAGAATACAGGGTGTTAGTACACCGGTTATCATTCTGACGGCCAAGAACGGTGAAGCCGAGGTTGTACAGGGACTGAAATCGGGTGCCGATGATTATATTACCAAACCGTTTGGTGTATCTGAGTTATTAGCCCGAGTGGATGCGGTATTAAGACGTTATTCCAATGGTGAAGATTTACCACAGCTTGAGGACAAGGATGGCTCACGAATTATTCTGGGAGAGCTGGAGATTTATCCTCTGAAATATGAAGTGACACTGGGTGGACAATCCATCAGTCTGCGTCCGAAAGAGTTCGAAGTACTTCTATATTTGGCCAAAAAGCCGGGTGTGGTACTGACAAGGGATGATCTGATGAACGCTGTGTGGGGCTTCGATTATATCGGAGGTCAACGAACCGTGGACGTTCACGTCAGTTCATTACGTAAAAAGCTGGAGCTGGACCCGGAATCGGTTCACATTGATTCGATTCGTGGTGTAGGTTATAAATTGGTTGTCAAAAGAAAAACTCCCCATCATTCAAGTTAGCAATGATCGGGGAGTTTTATTTTACGTTCATTTAACATAAAGGAAGATTTTTCTTTACGTAGAGGGAGTAGCATGGACTTATCTGAGTGATACTTTGTACCTACATAACCCACCTCAAGACGGAGGTATTACGTAAAGGAGATTGCGCATTTATGCCCATGTTGCTCGAAGTGAAACCTGACCAGCCTCATGTTGTTTTACATAATGAAGAATTAACGACACCCATAATGGAGCAAACTGAAGTAGCACTAGTTGCTGAAGAATCTGTGATCCATTTGCAGGACTATTATCGTCAGGTACCTGTCGCGGGGGTCCATACGACCTGTGGAGAAGCTGCTGCGATGATGAATCAGGATAAGGAACACCCCTGTATTGTACTGTGTGATGAGCAGATGAAACCCACTGGATTGTTAATGCGAGAGACGTTATATCGGATGTTAAATGGCCGTTTTGCCGCAGATCTATTCTACCGTAAGCCGGTCATACAAGTAGTGAATACATCTCCGGTTATTGCAGATATTCATATGGAAGCCTCAACGATTATTGATATCGCACTTGGACGCGATGAACAGCATTTCTACGATTGTCTGCTGGTTACGGACCAAGGCAGACTGCTTGGTGTGTTGACGATGCGAGACGTAATGTCGCTATCTCGCAGATTGCAACAGGCTGTTACGGAAGAGCGCATACGTACAGTAACCGAGAGCAGACAGGAGATATCCAGAATCAACAATGCGGTCACCAAGCTGGTGAATGCAGCGAATCAGACCGTTCATGAGGCCCGTGAGATCATGGCATTGTCCAAGCAGGGCGAAGAGAGTTTGAAGCACGTTGACGCTTCTTATAACCGGGTACATCAGCATATGGAGAGTCAAGGACAACATGCGGATCACATGCTGAATTCGATCAAAACAGGCTCAGGCATGGCACAATCCATTCGCTCCCTGGCAGATCAAAGTGGTCTCCTCGCCCTGAATGCTTCCATCGAAGCAGCTCATGCCGGTGAATATGGACGAGGTTTTCAGATTGTTGCAGGCGAGATTCGAGCGCTCGCAAAACAGACCCGTGAGGTTGCGGGGAACATGTCTTCATTGCTAGAGAATATTGGTGGACTGACCCTTCAGACTGTTGAGCTGGTTAAGGCAAGCGGAGCGGAGATTGACGACAGTTCGGTGCATGTCACCGCAGGGGGAGCAACGTTCCGACAACTGAACAGTGCGGTGAGAGATTTGTCTCGTATAGCAGAGGAGATCGCCATGGAAGGCGGGAAAGCAGGAGAAGTTGCAGAGCACATTCGTACGAAGCTGGATGAGATGGTTTCGAATGGAGAGTAAACTATAAGGTAGTCAATAAAGCAGGCATCAGCAATCAGATTGATCCATCAAGCAGATCATGAAGGTTAAGGATGTCTTTTTTACATTCCGTTAACATGAAAGTGATACTGTTTTTACAATGAAAGGGTAGGATATTAAAGATGGCCGAGCAGCGATGAAAGATTATCAGTATCGGTCTCAACGTAAAGGGAGTTTCCGTGTCCCTGCAGCGAAGGAGAAGTGAACATCCATGAAGGACCTCATTCACATTGAAAATCTTAATTTATATTATGATACGCATCACGCGCTTAAAAATATATCGATGGATCTGCCGGAAAAAACCGTTACTGCGTTCATCGGGCCGTCAGGTTGTGGTAAATCGACATTGCTTCGCACGTTAAACCGGATGAATGACATGATTCCGGGTGTTCGTGTGGAAGGACAGGTTATGCTGAATGGCTCTGACATTTACAGTAATGAGATTGAAGTGGAGACATTGCGCAAACGAGTTGGCATGGTGTTCCAACAACCGAACCCTTTTCCAAAATCCATATACGATAACGTGGCTTATGGACCTCGCTTGCACGGGGTAACCCAAAAGGCTGAACTGGATCAGTTGGTGGAACAAAGTCTTGTCCATGCTGCCCTATGGGATGAAGTGAAGGATGTATTGAAAAAGTCGGCACTTAGTTTGTCTGGCGGACAACAACAGCGTCTCTGTATTGCACGGGCGCTGGCTGTACAGCCTGACGTTCTGCTGATGGATGAAGCAACGTCTGCACTCGACCCGATCTCCACATTGAAGATTGAGGAGCTAGTGAAAGAATTGCATCACAAGTACACGATCGTTATGGTTACCCACAATATGCACCAGGCGGCACGGGTATCTGGACGCACGGTATTTTTCCTGAATGGTGAAGTGGTGGAGGCAGCTGATACGGAGACGTTATTCTCCACACCGCAAGATTCCCGGACCGAGGATTATATATCTGGAAGGTTCGGTTAAGCGAGCTGAATTGGAATGATCCCGGCATACCCGGAGATGATGGATAAGGAGGACATGAAATCTATGATTCGCAGAAAAGAATTTGATCAGGAGCTTGAAGAGCTGCGTACCTTGCTCAAACAAATGGGTGAACATGTAGGAGCAGCATTGGATGGTGCTATTGAGAGTTTACAAACGATGAACGCGGAGAAAGCTCAGGTCATCATCAAGAATGATGCGAATCTGAATGCCCTTGAAGACAAAATTATGGAACTTGGCTCCAAACTGATCATCACACAACAACCGGTGGCAAAGGATCTCAGACGTATTATCGTGGCATTCAAAATCTCCAGTGATCTGGAGCGTATGGGAGATCTTGCGCTCGACGTGGCGAAGGTGACACTCCGTATGGATGGACAGAAGCTGATTAAACCTTTGGTGGATATCCCGCAAATGGCAGAAATCGTGAAATCCATGATTGATGAATCCATCGAATCTTTCCTGAAAGAAAACACAGACCTGGCCTACAAAATGGCTCAGACAGACGATCAGGTCGATCAACTGTACAGCCACATGATCAGTGATCTCTACACGTTAATGTCAGAGCATCCTAATCAGGCTTCTCAGGCTATGCTGCTGATGATGGTTGGACGTTACATTGAACGGATTGGCGATCATGCAACCAACATTGGTGAGAGCACGGTATACCTGGTGACAGGTAAACGTCCGGATCTGAATCAATAGAAGAGCATTGCTTTGGAATTGGGGAATCAGTACTGATTAAGTAATGCAATCATATGAATGGAAAAGGACTTTCTCTCAGGTAGGCTGTGTACAGCTGTCTGTGGAGAAGGTTCTTTTTTGTGATTAAATGTGAAGTGAAAGAGGCTATTCTTTTTGATGTGACAGGTGGGTATGGTATCATGAGAGTAGATGTAATTTGAAGAGGTTGACCATATAATACGCGAGGTGCTGGAATGGACAAGTTTATTCTCATAGATGGAAATAGCATTATTTACAGGGCGTTTTTTGCAATGCCGCCTCTGACCAACTCGAAAGGTCTGCATACCAATGCGGTATATGGCTTCACTACGATGCTGCTGAGATTGCTTGAAGAGCATAAACCTACACATGTCATGGTTGCATTTGATGCAGGCAAAATCACGTTCCGCCACGAAGGGTATCAGGAATACAAGGGTGGACGGGAGAAAACACCACCAGAGTTGTCAGAGCAATTCCCTTTGCTCAAAGAACTGCTGAAAGGACTTGGCATTGCTCAGTTTGAGCTGGCTGGATTTGAAGCGGATGACATCATCGGAACGTTAACCAAACGCGCAGATGAAGCGGGTAGACAGGTGCTCGTTGTATCGGGTGACAAAGATATGCTGCAGCTTGCTTCCGAACATGTACATATCGGGCTGACGCGTAAAGGGGTAACCGATATTGAGCTGTATGATCCTGCTCAGATTAAGGAGCGTTATGGCCTGACGCCGTTGCAAATCATTGATCTCAAGGGTCTGATGGGCGATGCGTCCGATAACATTCCGGGGATTCCAGGGGTTGGAGAGAAAACAGCGTTGAAGCTGCTGCACCAGTTCGGATCGGTAGAGAATGTGCTGAACGGCACAAGTGAACTGAAAGGCAAGATGAAAGAAAAGATCGAGGCCCATGCCGAAGATGCCCGGATGAGCAAACAACTCGCGACGATTCACCGGGAAGTTCCGCTGGAGCAGACGTGGGAGGATATGCAATTCGCTGGATTAAAAGAAGAAAATGCGGGCCCTGCATTGGCCAAGCTGGAATTCAAATCCTTGCTCGAACGCCTGTCGTTCAGTGGCAGCATCGGTTCTGAACAGGAAGCGGTCCCTGCTGCCGAAGTTGAATCCTCCATTGCAACAGAGGGCAACATCAGTGAGCTGTTCAGTTCACTGGATTCCATTGATGTCCTCCACGTGGAGACACATGGGGATAACCCGCACCAAGCGAAATTGATTGGACTTGCTGTAGGTTCCGCTGGAACGTATACGTTCATATCTCCCGAATTGCTTCATTCCGAGGCTGCGGCTCCAGTGCGGGCATGGCTTGGTGATTCAGAGCAGCCGAAGCGCGGTTATGATCTTCATCGTGTGGACCTGGCCCTGCATGCGCATGACATTGAATTCGCTGGTGCGTCATTTGATGTACAACTGGCAGCGTATTTGCTTGATCCAACGGAATCCAATCAGACGATTAGTGGACTCACGACCAAGTATGGTCTGCCGTCGCTCGTAGAGGATGACACGGTTATGGGCAAAGGGGCCAAGTACAAGGTACCGGAAGTGGAGATCTTGGGTGATTTCCTATGTCGGAAGGCTGCTGCAGTAGCAGCCATTATTCCACTTCAGGAGCAGGTGCTGGAAACCGATGAGATGAATTCACTGTTCCATGAACTGGAGATGCCGTTGTCACGTATATTGGCGGACATGGAGAAACAGGGCATCAAGGCCAATACAGCCGATCTACAGGCTTTGGGCAGTGAGTTTGAAGAACAGATCAGCAGGTTGATGGCTGAGATCTACAAGCTGTCAGGAACGGAATTTAATCTGAATTCACCAAAGCAACTGGGTGAGATTTTATTTGATAGACTGGGCTTGCCAGTGGTGAAGAAAACAAAAACGGGTTATTCCACAGATGCGGAAGTATTGGAGAAATTGGCTCCTTATAATGATGTGGTCAAGCATATTCTGCAATATCGTCAGCTTGCCAAGCTGCAATCCACTTATGTGGAAGGATTGCTCAAAGAGATATCCAATCGGGATGGCAAGGTGCATACGTATTATCGTCAGACCATTGCTGCAACGGGACGACTTAGCAGTCAATTCCCGAACTTGCAGAACATTCCGATTCGGATGGAAGAAGGTCGCAAAATCCGGAAGGTATTTGTTCCTTCCGAGCCAGGATGGTCCATTTTGGCAGCAGACTATTCCCAGATTGAACTGCGAGTACTGGCCCACATTTCGGACGATGAGCGCTTGAAGGAAGCGTTTGTCAACGATATGGATATTCATACAAAGACCGCTTCGGATGTATTTGGCGTGAATCCTGAGGATGTGGATGGGGATATGCGTCGTTCCGCCAAGGCAGTTAACTTTGGTATCGTGTATGGAATAAGTGATTATGGCTTATCACAGAACCTGCATATTACACGTAAAGAGGCTGCGCAGTTTATAGATCAGTATTTTGAAGTATTCCAGGGTGTCCGCCGATATATGGATGACATTGTGAAGGAAGCTCGTCAGGATGGTTACGTCAAAACGCTGTTGGAACGTCGTCGCTACCTGCCAGAGATTAATGCCAGTAACTTCAATCTGCGTTCCTTCGCAGAGCGTACGGCGATGAATACACCGATTCAGGGAACAGCGGCAGATATCATCAAGCTGGCCATGGTACAGATGGATGAAGCGCTGCGGGAACGCAAGTTGAAGAGCCGTATGTTGCTTCAGGTGCACGATGAACTTGTATTCGAAGTGCCTGCGGATGAATTGGAACTGATGAAAGAGTTAGTCCCTTCTGTTATGGAAAAAGCATTGGAACTGTCGGTTCCGCTGAAAGCCGAAGTCAGCTTTGGTGATAACTGGTACGAAGCGAAATAAATCAAGTGCTGCGCGGTTTTTCCGGTATTTTACAATAGGCCCTTCCATGTTTGAGATATAAGAAAAGGGTCCCGCTGAGCGCCATCTTCCGTTATAATATAGGGGAGGTGAGAACATCATGCCGGAATTACCGGAAGTCGAAACAGTCAGAAGAACATTGAATCAACTTATTGTGGGCAAAACGATTGATCATGTTACCGTTAGCTTGCCGCGGATTATTCAGCGGCCGGACGACATAGATGCATTTGCAATGGAACTCGCGGGACATACCGTCATTGGGGTGGAGCGCCGCGGCAAGTTTTTGCGTATTTTGCTGGACGGGCTGGTGCTTGTCTCCCATCTGCGGATGGAAGGAAGGTACGGTGTGTACGAGCAGCATGAAGATGTGGAGAAACATACACATGTGATCTTCCATTTTAATGATGGTACGGAATTGCGTTATAAGGATGTGCGTCAATTTGGTACGATGCATCTGTTTAATGCAGGTGAGGAACTGGTGTCCAAACCTCTGCTGAAGCTGGGACTGGAGCCGCTTGATCCAGCCTTTACGGTAACTGCATTCCGCGAGGCGGTTGGCAAGCGTACAACCAAAATCAAGGCTGTACTTTTAAATCAGGCATATGTGGTTGGTATCGGGAATATTTATGTGGACGAGGCTCTATTTCGCGCAGGTATCCATCCCGAGACCATCGCCAAGACACTGACCGAAGCTCAGTTAACGGTGCTTCATGAAGCGATTGTGGCTACGTTGCAAGATGCAGTGAATGCAGGTGGATCTTCCATCAAGTCCTATGTGAATGGACAGGGTGAGATGGGGATGTTCCAGCATCAACTGAAAATCTATGGACGCAAATCAGAACCTTGTACAACTTGTGGTACGTTAATTGAAAAAACGGTGGTTGGTGGCCGTGGCACGCATTTTTGTCCGAACTGTCAGCTGCTGTAACATGAACTGAATGAACGAAATGATGAAAACATAGCACCCTTGGATTCCTCCCTCCATATACTGATATGGCAGAAATAAGCGGGCGTATACCCATACTGGCATCTTCAGTTGGCACGAGTACCGCACAGAGGAGGAGTCCGGGGTGCTGCATCATTTTATTTCATTGCTGGCGCTTGCTTTGGCGCTTAGTTTAGATGGTTTTGGAGTCGGGATTACATATGGGTTACGGAGGACTAAGATTCCCCTGTTATCTATCGCTGTTATTTCGATCTGTTCGGGATTGGTTATTGCCTTGTCGATGCAAGTAGGTGTGTTGTTGTCCCATGTGGTGTCACCGGATATCGCTTCGATCGTGGGAGCCGTTATATTGATAGGTATTGGTGCATGGTCACTGTTGCAACTAATTCGAAAGCAAGGCAAAGAACAGCTGGAAACAGACACTGGAATGGGTGAGGCAGCAGAAGCAAAGGTAACTGGAGTGGGAGAAGCACAAGAGAGACTGTCGGCTTCAAAGGGCAGGAATCAGGTGCTCGCACTGGATCTGGAGCAGTCGGCTTCAAATGGATCACTGGAACGAATGGTATTTACACTGGAGCTACGCAAGCTGGGCGTTGTCATTCAGATCCTTCGCAGTCCCTCCAAGGCGGATATGGATAACTCGGGGAGTATATCTGCTCAAGAAGCGATGTGGCTGGGTATTGCCCTGTCTCTGGATGCGTTTGGAGCAGGTTTGGGAGCGGCACTTCTGGGATTCCCTACACTATGGACAGCACTCATTATTGCACTGTTTAGTGGGGCTTTTCTGTCACTCGGCATGAAGGTTGGCCTACGATTCTCAGCTCTGCGCTGGATGCGAAGACTGTCTGTATTGCCAGCGCTATTGTTAATGATTATGGGAATAATGAAGTTGTTATGAGGTGAAACGATGAATATAGGCTTAACCGGCGGGATCGCGACAGGCAAAAGCAGTGTTTCCGCCTATCTCGCCAGTAAGGGAGCGTTGCTCATCGATGCAGACGTTATTGCCCGGGAAGTTATGATGCCCGGGCATCCCGTGTTGGCCGCCGCTGTTAAGCGGTTTGGACAAGCCATACTGAACGAAGATGGAACACTGGATCGGAAAAAGCTCGGAAGTATTGTTTTCGAACAACCAGAGGAACGAAAGGCATTGGAGGCTATCACACATCCGGCGATCCGAAGAGAGATGCGCGAACGGGCTGCTGCATACGCGTTGCAACATCCGGATAAACTTGTGGTATCTGATATTCCTTTGCTCTACGAATCAGGTCTGGAGGACGGTTTCGAGGAAGTCATGCTTGTATATGTCCCGAGATCGGTGCAACGAGATCGCTTGATGAGTCGGGATGGAATGACTGCAGCACAGGCTGAGGCTCGAATGGATGTACAGATGGATATTGAGCGCAAAAAACAGCTGGCTGACATTGTCATCGATAACAGCGGCTTATGGCCTGAGACGGAACAGCAAATTGACTCATATCTACAGCGTAAGGGTTTGTTATGAGAATATTGCGTAAGAAACGTGTATTGCTGTTGATGTTTGTTTCCTTTGTACTGGTGTTATTTCTGAATACAAACTGGATGGCATGGTTCTATCCCATACATTATAAGGAAGAGATCCGTGCCCAATCTCAGAGCTATGAGGTTGATCCGTTTCTAATTGCTTCCATTATCAAGGTGGAGACCAATTTCAAGACAAGCAAGGAATCCAAACGAGGTGCCATTGGGCTCATGCAACTGATGCCGGACACGGCGAACTGGATACTGGAACAAGCCAAAATTCCCGACACTTCGCTGGAGGAATTAAAGCACGAGCCAGAACGAAATATTCAGTTAGGCACATGGTATCTGCGGAATCTGTCCGATCAATTCGATGGCAATGAAGCAGTTATGATCGCTGCCTATAATGCGGGTCCAGGCAAAGTGAACAGTTGGCTTAGAGATGGTGTATGGGATGGCTCGTTCGATACAGTGAAAGATATTCCGTTTGGTGAGACGCGTCACTATGTACAAAGAGTCATTTACTATTATAATCAGTATGTAAAGATCTATAATACGTTCTAAGTATATAAGTAGAAGCACAGAGCAGGCCGGTTGTTCACCGGCCGCTCCATGCTCCTCTGTGTAGCGTATTACGATGCAGATATTATTGGTATTGACCTGCCAATTGCTGTTCTGCAATTGTTACCAGACGCTTCGTGATGTATCCACCGATCGAACCGTTCTCGTAAGAAGTCATGTTACCTTGGTATCCGTCTTGTGGGATGCTGATTCCGAGTTCTTGAGCAACTTCATATTTCATTTGCTCGAGTGCTGCGGAAGCTTTAGTTACCACCAAGTTGTTGGAGTTACCATTGCTTTGTGCCATTGCTGTTCACCTCCTCGCGGGTTGGTAAAAGTATTATGTGTCGGCAATGCGTTTTTCATTACAAAATCAGTACAGGGAATATGTGGTAAAAAGTAAAACGTGGGAAGTGATCTGTTTTGAAGTGTCCTTATTGCGGTTATATGGGTACCAAAGTGCTTGATTCGCGTCCGGCCAACGAAGCAAAATCCATTCGTCGTCGCCGTGAGTGTGAGCAGTGTGCCCGAAGATTTACAACGTTTGAGATGATTGAGGAGACTCCACTGATCGTCATTAAGAAAGATGGCAGTCGTGAAGAGTTCAGCCGGGACAAAATTCTCCGTGGGCTTATTCGTGCCTGTGAGAAACGTCCAGTCTCCGTAGAGACCCTGGAGATGATGGTATCTGAAGTGGAGAAATCTCTGCGTAATACAGCCGATGCTGAAGTTGAGAGTCGCCAGATTGGTGAGTTATTGATGGAACAGTTGTTTCCGGTCGATGAAGTGGCGTATGTCCGTTTTGCGTCGGTATACCGCCAGTTCAAAGATATCAATATGTTCATGAAAGAACTGAAATCCCTGTTGTCCAAAGACGATCTGGAGGATTAGTGAAGTTGGTAAAGGGAGAAGAGCAGTCTGGAGTTCCAGTCCGTGTGTACCAGAGAAATCGGTTGTTCTTCTCCAATCACTTTGGATCTTAAAAAGTGATTGACAGCGAAAGCTGGATTTTATATGATATAGGAGTCGCCTGTGGAACATAGCAGTGTTGGACAAGTTATCTATTTCATATCCTGGGGCCTTAGCTCAGCTGGGAGAGCGCATCGCTGGCAGCGATGAGGTCAGGGGTTCGATCCCCCTAGGCTCCATAATCAAGAATGCCATCACATTATTGTGATGGCGTTTTTTTGTGCGTGAAATAAATCAGAACATGCATTAATTAATTAATTAATTAATTAATTAATTAGAATTTTTTGGACTTGGGGATGAATATTCTAGATGCAAAAATAGAGGGTTTAAAGTCCTGACTGTGGAGTTGTCAAAAAAAGTACAGTTTGAAAACAAGCAGCCCCTTCCGGCTGGAAATTGACCAACCGGAAGGGGCTGCATTTATCTGTATACGCTTTCATTTAGCCAGATATTCGACGAATCTTACAAAGATCGTGGCTACTTCGGCGCGGGTGGCGGTGGCTTTGGGAGCAAAAAAGTTGCCCGGTTTGCCTAATACAATGCCGTTGCCTTGCAGCGCCTGAACGGCTTCCAACGCCCAGGAGCTGATCTCACTCTGATCCGTGAAGGACTTAGCGTGGCTTTCAGGTATCTCATAGCCCTTGTACTTCATATAGTTGTACAGTATCACCAGCATTTGCTCGCGTGTCATCGGTGAATTGGGGTCAAACAGGTCTGCGTTTGTACCGTTGACTATGCCTTTTTCGGCCGCCCACTCGGTTGCCGCCGTGTACCACTGTCCGTCCGTCACGTCGTTAAAGCGGGAGCTCGTGTAGCTGGAGAGGTTTACGTTCTCAAGATTGGCCAGTACCTGCACGAACATTGCACGCGTCATTGCGGTGCGGGGTGAGAACGTCGTGGACGTCGTGCCGTTGAAAAGATCGTATGTGTAGGCGAAATTTATATCGTTGTAGAACCAGTCGTCCATGTTGGCATCCCTGAAAGGATTGCCCGATAGCACGAGGAAGCCCAGTGGGGTGGCGTCATCAAACGCCAGCTCCGTACCCTCACGGATGTTCAGCGACATGCCGTTATCTAAGCTAACTTTTGCGCCGCTCGGTCCTACCACAACCGCTCCGCCGCTCCGTATCTTCGATCCGCCGTGGATATCCACACGGTTGCCGTTGGGCAGGTTCACATGCGCGTCTTTGCCGCCTACTGTAACCGTACCGTCGCTCGCTATCGTCGAGCCTCCCGAAATGGTCACTGTGCTGTTGCCGCCGGGGAGTGTCACTTCGGCGCTCTTGCCTGCCGGAATGGTTACCTTACCGTTTGAGTCTATCGTTGTGCCTTCGGGCACCTTAATCTTCGTCCCGCCTTTGGTCGCAATCTCGCCGCCACCGGGAAGGGTGGTGTTGCCGTTTTTGTCTGTGATCGCGGGTTTATCCTTCGGTGTATTCACTGTGTAGGTCGACTTTAACGTTCCAGCGTCTGTCCCGGTGCCCGTATTGTCGGTGTTGCCCGTATTACCGGTGTTGCCGGTATTTCCGGTGTTGCCCGTATTGCCGCCAGAATCAGGCACAGTGGGAGTCGTCGTCTTCATCGGCGTCGTCGTTGCACTGATCTCCGCGCCGTCGCCCTTTGCATTCACCGCGATGATGGTGAAGT
This sequence comes from Paenibacillus sp. FSL H3-0457, assembly GCF_037981725.1. NCBI lineage: Bacteria > Bacillati > Bacillota > Bacilli > Caryophanales > Paenibacillaceae > Paenibacillus > Paenibacillus sp. FSL H3-0457. Next base: position 2,202,040 of record NZ_CP150283.1, read on the forward strand.
TGTAGCCTTGGCCGTTTGTCAGGTTCTTAAAGGTATATTTGGTCTCCGTCGCATCCAGTGTGACCGGCGTCACGTTGCCATACCATACCTTGTAGCCCAATATCGCACTGCCACCGTCGTCAGCAGGGGCGGTCCAGCTCAATGTGACCTGTCCGTCACCCGCTGTCGCCTTGAAGCCGCTCGGAGCACCGGGGACGACCGGTTTTCTCTGCGAGAACATCCAATCAAAGACGTCTGTGTAGTCATTGTTCCAAACCGGCAAGTTAGAGGACTGCGCCGTGGGAGCTATGCTCCAATCCCCCATAGTTATCTCGTTGTAAAGAACCGCCGCTTCAACTTCGTGCGCTATGTAATCAGCCAGAACAGGTGTGTTGGCCGGATTAGGCCTCAGATTTGGCTGATCAAATTGATTGTAGGGCCATGTAAGGACCTCATTACTCTCAAAGCGCGAAGCCCTCGCGTTGATCATTTTCGGCATATTGTTATTGATGAAGTTATTGAGGTTAGTCTGGTAGCCTCCAGCATTATGAGCATTTAAAAACATCCAATAGGCCAGGTTGTTGTGAGCGTCGTTGTCCTTAGCATTCGGTGAACCGCTTACCGGGGCCATAGGTGCGGCGGCGGCGAAGAAGCCAGGGTGGCTGTTAACTAAGTTGTTTGTATACTGGCCGCCCCATGAGAAGCCCGCCGCGTAAACACGATTAGGGTCTACTTCGCCGCTGGCAATCAGGGCGTCTATGACCTTCTTAACATTCTCTGTTGAGGGAACAGATACGCCATTATAGGAAATATTCAGTACATGGCTGGCGTACTTGTCAGGATTTTTCTCCATTTTTTTCATTAGAGCGACCGAGCCGTTGGCGGATTTCATGGCCGCTTTTTGGTCTGTCGCAGCGTTTGTGCCGCCGCGTGACATGCCGTGGGTATAAACATACAGCGGCAATCCTTTGATCACTTTACCGTCTTCATCCTTGTGAAGGTAGAGCGAGTGATTGACCGAATTGTCCGTGAATGTTGTAAACTTGTCAAGGATCGGATTCACAACTTTTTCCTGTTCAAAAACCACGTTGCGAAGTGGACTCCCTTCTGTCAGTACGATCTCTCCGTTTGGGACGATGTTGTAAACCTGCTTTGTCGAGTTACTGCTGCCATCCAGCGTTGTTTTGCCGCCGCTCGCTGAATAAAACTCAGACTCAACTACGATGTAACGGCCACTTGCCAGTCCGTCCTGATAATCCGGTGAATTGCTTACCGGCCCCAGATAGCCGCGTACCTTCGGTTCGTCATTAGCGTATACCCTTGTGATCTTGCGCGTCCCTTCAAAGGTCACCGCTTCGCCGTTCAGGGTTGTGTTCCTGGCTGACAAGGTAAACAAGCCCGAATTAAGCTCGGAGCCTAACGCTGCCTTCCCCTCGCCTAAGTCGATGATGACAGCCGTTGTGTACTCGCCACTGGCGAAGTTGTCATCCCATACGATAAAGGGAAGTATCCCCGCGTCCGGATCGTTTTTGAATGTTACGTGAATTGTATGGTCAGCCTCAATATTCGAAAAGGTATAAGTGCCAGCAGATAGAGTCGCGGTCTCGCCGTCTACCGTTACGGTATCCACCATTTTGCCGGAATCGGGGGCAAACGTAAATTCTTTGTTAGAGTCCCGATCTACTCTCAGAACATCGCCGGGTGGGTTCGGCGTTATTCGGCCGCCCGGTCCCGCAGTGGCGGTGATTGAGAATCTGGTGTCCACTTCATTGGCTAAAGAGAGCTGCAGGCTGTCTGTAAATGAATCAGAGCTGTTATAAGCTGCGTCTGGAACTCCAAAACTGGAAACGACTTCATAGCGGTCACCGCCTTTTTCCGTTGAGTTATTAATATAAACCTCAAAGGTAAGCTTGCCCTCCTCCAAGGTCAAGGTTCTTTTGGGTATTCTCATCTCCACGATATATCCTGTTTCCGTGATCTGGGTCCATGCAGCTCTGCCCGGAGCGGCCTGCCCTGAGAACACGCCCGTCGCGCTGACGCGCCATTGGTTTGAGCCTCCGGTTCCGGTGCCGACATAAAACTCCAGGCTGTCGTACTGGTGATCTCCGCCAGCTCCCTGATATAGATTACTGTCATTCACAACTACTCTGGAATACAGGTAGTCATAGTCCCAAAGGATTCTGGCTGTGCCCGTGGCATGGGGTCTGGGATCGGCGGGCACAGTGCTTTTGTTGATGTGATGCTCCATGGTCTGGCCCCAGAGTGGATCGTTTGACCCGAGTTCGGGAGTTCCAAAAATGGCGGTGGGTGTTTCATTCGCTTCTGCGTTCTCGATGTTGTCAGTGGCGGCTGCATAGCTCGTAGGCATTAGCGACGCCACCATTACCAAGCAACAGAGGAACGCGAGCATTCTGCTAAATCGTTTTGGCATAAATGAAAATCCTCCTTATTTTTCGATGCGGTGCGCCATGGCTTACCGCATCGTATTCGGACACGTTGTCCATATAACAAGCGCCCAACTATATATATTATGTTTATCAGGCGTTCAATCCTTTAATTTACCTATAGAGTATATTAAGAATGAAAACGATTACTTCGAAGCATAGGGATAGTGTTGAAGTTTGCGGGAATTGCAATAAAAAAATCCACCTTATGAACAAGATACTACATTGAATTGGAAGTGTTGAAGACGTAATATGAGAAGAAATGTAAGCGCATTCTTTTTTTAAAACGTATCTCTATTTCCTTGAGCGAGGTGGTCTGGTTTTAAAGGTGAGAGATATGGGTTGTATGCTTCTGAAAATTAATCGAAGGGAAGAATGCTATGCGGAAGCAAATTACAATCCTAATGTTAGTTTTACTTATGACCTTCAGTAGCTGGTTTAATCTTGTTCTGCCATTTAGCAATCAAGCTTCAGCGGACACGATAACACCAACGATGTTGGCACATTATCCATTGCTTGAGGATGTACAGGATATATCAGGTAATGAAAAGCATGGAACGGCCGTAGGAGACATTACGTACACCGATGGTCTCACTCTGCCTGGGGGAACAGATAGTAATACAAACTACGTTCAGCTTCCTACTGGTTTGTTTGATAATCAAGAAAATACAACGATATCTGTATGGATCAAGAGCAACACTGGAAGTGGGAACTACTCAGCATTATTCTACGGCACTCCAGCAGCTGGCAATAACTTGCCAACGAATTACTGGATGTTTAATCCATCGAATCCAGGTGGTGATTTTAAGTCAGTATTTACGAATAACAATAATGTTGACCAGCCTTGGACGACTGAGGTAGGGGTATCAGGCACTTCAACGACACCGTACGAAGGTCAATGGGTGCACTATACGACGGTCATTACAGAACGCTCTATTACAGGTTACATTAACGGTGTAAGTATAGGCACGACCGCCAAAGAGAAAACAACAGCAAGTTTTGGTACTGATTTGCATGCTTACATCGGTCGCTCCAATTATTTAGGGGATGCTACTTTTGCAGGCAGCTTTCAAGATTTAAGAATTTACGGAGAGGCACTAAATAATGAAGATATCGCTGTAGTATATGAACAATCGTTTAATGAAAAGCAAATACAACAAGGCAAAATAGAGCTAACGTTAGGTGATATATCGGCAGTTACAGAATCTCTTGAACTGCCTACTCAAGATAAGAATGGCGCAATGATCTCATGGACTTCTAGTGATGAGAGTGCGATTAGTCCAACCGGGGAAGTGTTCTTACGAGAAATGGAGCAACAAGTGACGTTAACTGCAACCATTTCTTTGGGTGGAAGCCAGGCAACGAAGGAGTTTATTGTTACCTTACTACCTAAGGATGACTCTATTGAGCAGATTGCCGTTAAGAGTGTCTTGCTTAATGAATCTACATTTATTTTATCAGTGGGGGACAGCGAGACATTAGTAGCTACTATTTCACCTTCAAATGCAACGAATAAAAGAGTTATCTGGACATCTAGTGACTCCAGTGTAGCGATTGTCAATTCAACGGGTAAAGTTACAGCTGTTAGTGAAGGTACAGCCACAATTACGGTACAGACGGAAGATGGAGAGTTTACAGCTACATCAGCCCTTACCGTTAAGGGAAAATCGCTAAAAGATGATCTTATTCTTCATTACAACATGAAGACGACTGAAGAAGTAGACGGTCAACTCGTACTGAAGGATGTTGCCAATAAGGCAGTTACATTTGACGGAATATTTAGAAATCCAAACAATGGACAATTCATTTCAAACAGTGAGGTTGGCTTTGTTTCCTTCAATGGTGGAAGCTCTACATCTAATAGTGGGCATGTTGAGATTCCTAAGGGCTCAAATGGACTAGATCTACTACACGGTCTGAATGAGATTACAGTATCTTCAATCGTGAACTGGACGAATGATGGGACGAATCGCTGGATCTTCGGTTTCGGTACTGTATTAACACCAGAAACGAACAAATATTTCTTCGTAACACCACGTCACGGTAGTGGATCAGGTAATATGATTGCCACAGGTATCTCTAAAAATGGCTGGCCGAACGAAGCATTAGTTACAGGTAGCGCAAACTCAAACCTTATCGGTGGGCAGTGGAAGCATGTAACGGTGTCCTTGTCCGAAGCTAGCAATAGGATAACGTTATTCGTGGATGGAGTTAAGGTTGCTTCGGGTAATGCAAAGGGACTAAAGCTGTCAGAAATTATTAATCCGGATGCTACTTTCTCTGGCTTTATCGGTAAATCAATCTTCTCAAACGATCCATACCTTCAAGGTAGCGTAGCTGATTTTCGAGTATATGATCGCGCGTTGACAGAGCAAGAAGTAGGAGAGTTATATCAACAAGAAGGAGCAACTCACATCTCCAAAATACGTCAGCTCACTGTTGATGATGCAGCGAATCAACTTGACATCAGTCGTTACTTAGGTGAAGGCAATAAGAGTACCGATAAGATAACGAGAAACGTTGCATTACCAACAAGCGGTAAAAACGGCGTGAGTATTACTTGGAGTTCTAGTCATCCTACTGTCATTTCTAACCATGGCACTGTACAACGTCCAGCTGTTCAAGCAGGTAATGTTCAGGCAGAGCTTACGGCTACTTTAACGTATCAAGGCGTATCAACTACAGCTGTATTCCCTGTTACGATCTTGAAGCAATTCGATGATCAGCAGAAGGTTGATCTGGACGCTGAACAAATAGAGATCTACAATGCTGACAACGTTAAAGGTAACTTACGTCTTGTTGCTACAGGTGAACAAGGCTCCACAATTACATGGGTATCTAGCAGACCGGCGGTTGTGAAAGGAACGGCTGAAGCGGCTGGTGACGCTACACAGCTAGGCTGGGTAAGCCGTCAAGCTACGGATACGCCCGTTACGCTAATAGCTACAATTACAAATGGTGCAGCTTCTAAAGAGCTAACTTTTAACGTTACGATTAAACAAGCAATTGCGCCAGTACAGCATGATGCTTACTTCTTTGCGTACTTTACAGGTGAATATGAGGGTGGTGAAGAGATATCCTTCGCTACAGCTGAAGATCCATTGTTCTGGAAAGGGTTGAATAATGGTAAGTCGATCCTTCAATCGGATATGGGTGAAAAAGGACTTCGTGATCCATTCGTTATTCGGTCACCAGAAGGTGATAAATTCTATATGCTGGCAACCGATTTGAAAATGGGCGAAAGTACAAATTTCGACCAAGCTCAAATTACGGGTAGTCATTACATGATGATTTGGGAGTCGGAGGATCTCGTTCATTGGAGCGAGCAGCGTATGATCGAGGTTGCTCCTAAGACTGGAGGAAATACGTGGGCACCAGAAGCTATCTATGATCCAGTAACTGGAGAGTATATCGTATTTTGGGCATCATCGATGAAAAATACAGAGACATATGGTGATTATAACGGAAGACCTGCAGGTCAGTACAATGTGATGTACTACGCAACAACAAGAGACTTCTACAACTTCTCGGAGCCAAAGGTCATGATTGATGAGTCACTTCCGACCATTGATACAACGTTTATTGAGCATAATGATATGTTGTACCGATTCACCAAATCAGAAATGAATACTAAAGTGTATGTGGAGAAAGCACCAACTTTTTACTATGACAAGGACAATATTGCAGCAAACGGCCTTCAATACGACGCTGTTCTTGGTACACGTGATAATAAACTTGGCTTGATCGGAAATAATGGAAACAACGAAGGGCAAACGATTTTTAAGGATAATAATAAAGACAAATGGTATCTGTTCCTTGATTCATGGCCATATCATGTTCGATATACAACAGATCTGGATAGTAGCACGCAATATATGAACAATGTATTAAGTAGTGATAAATATGCACTGCCGCCAGGACCACGACACGGGACGGTAATTCCAATCTCACGTGCAGAGTATGATGCTTTGCAAGAGAAGTATGCATGGAAAGGTCCGGCACCATCAACAGACCCGGTTGTACATTACTCATTCGATGCAAATACAGTGAATGGTACAACGGTGAATGATATTTCTGGCAACGGTCATCACGCAACACTAGTAGGTGGAGCAACGATCAATGAAGAGGATCGCATTGGTAAAACGGGTGGTGCACTAGAGCTTAATGGATCAACAGGATATGTGAAGCTGCCAGATAACTTGATTCAATCCTTGAATCTTGAGAAGGCTACGTTCTCTACATGGGTTCAAATGGACAGAAATCAAGCAAATCAAAGAATATTTGATTTTGCTTCCGACACAGGCAGACAGGTTAACCGCAACACCATGTACTTGAGCACACAAGGTGATACAGGTAGTCTAGAGTTTGCTGTCGTAACACCTTTTACAGAGAAATTTAGCAATGACAGCACGCGACTGGGATCAGAATATAAATATGCGGTGAGAAATTCCGGGTTATTACCAACGAAGACTTGGCAGCATGTTGCAATTACAATGGATGAATTTGATGCCGTATTGTATGTGAATGGTCAAGAGGTTAAACGTAGCTCGACATTTAACGTTGAGCCGAGAATGTTACTGGAAACAACGATGAATTATATTGGTAAATCGAGAAACAGCTCTCATAGTTTATTTGATGGTAAATTGGATGATTTCCGTATTTATAATCGTGCATTATCCGTTGAAGAGATTACAACATTAGCTGATGAAGACGTGACTCCTCCAGTAGAACAGCCATCTGGGGCAGAGCTCATTCTTCACTATGATATGAATGATATCGATGGTGCGACGGTTATTGACCAAACAGGAAAATTCAACGGAAAATGGATGAATCCGTCTAAAGCAGAATGGATTCGTACTCAAGATGCTGGTGTACTAAGCTTTACTGGTGGCACAACTAACTCTTATGTAGAACTACCACAAGGAGTGCTTGATGGATTAACGGATATGACCGTTTCATCCATTGTGAACTGGAGCGGTAAAAACGCTGCGGAGTGGTTATATGCATTAGGAAGACCGAACAATAATACACACTATACGTATTTCACACCACGTTATAACGCTAACGGTCTGGCCCGTTTAGGTATCGCGACGAATGCCTGGAATAATGAGTCTTCAACTTCGACCACGGGCTTAAAGAACAATGAATGGAAAGTAGTTACGACCGTTGTTTCAGGCACGGATGGTACACTAACGCTTTATATCGATGGTGTTGCTGTTGCATCAGGTTCAACGAATGGAATGACACTAGAACAAATAAAAAATACTTCAGGCAGTAGTGGAACCATCGGTAAGTCATTTTATCCAGCTGATCCATTCTTCGGCGGTATGATTGCAGACTTCCAAATCTATGATGGTGCTATGACTGCGGCAGATATTACATCACTTAAGGCCCATTCAGATCAGAAGATTGCTTTAATGGAGGGCATGCTTGTATCGGCTGCGACGGAGAAATTAACGATTCATGATCTTCTTGCTGCTAATGCATCAAAAGATACGATTATAAGCAATGTAACATTGCCAACATCAGGTGCTTATGGCACAACAATAAGCTGGACTTCAGATAAGGGGAATGTCATCTCAACTACAGGTGCCGTAACTAGACCAGCTAACGCAACAGGTGATCAAGTTGTAACGTTAACAGCAGTATTTACAGATGGTACAGAGAAAGTTAACAAAACTTTTCAGTTGACGGTTAAGGCATTGCCAAACGATGTCACTTCTGTAGATGAAGCAAAAGCAGCACTAGTCGTTCATAACATTAATGATGTAAGAGGTCATATATCATTACCAACATCTGGACTATATGGAACAACGATTACTTGGGCTTCTGTTCTACCAAACGTTGTTTCAGTTACTGGAGAAGTAAAACGTCCGGCACACGGTAGTGGAAATGTAGACGTGAAGCTTACAGCTACGATTAAGTTGAATTCAGCATCCACGACGAAGGAATTCATTGCGAAGGTGAAGGAACTGCCTGCTGATGAAAATTATGCGGGATACTTTTTCACATATTTCACTGGAGAAGGTACTGCAACAGGTGAGCAAGTTTACTTTGCACTAAGTAACGGCAATGATCCGTTGAACTGGCGAGAATTGAATAATGGTAAACCTGTATTAACCTCTACCTTAGGGGAGAAAGGGGTACGTGATCCGTTCATTATTCGTTCGCCTGAAGGTGATAAGTTCTACATGATCGCTACCGATCTGAAAATTAACGGCAATGGTAACTGGGGTAGAGCACACACATGGGGCAGTCGTTCCATTATGGTTTGGGAATCGAATGATCTAGTCAATTGGACAGATCAACGCATGGTAGAGGTTGCACCAGAAGAAGCGGGTAATACATGGGCACCAGAAATTATGTACGACAATACAACAGGTGAATATATCGTATTTTGGGCATCAAGAATGTTTGATGATGCATCCCATACAGGTGATGCTTATCAAAAAATGATGTATAGCAAGACAAGAGATTTCTATACGTTTACTGAACCGCAAGTATATCTGGATTATGGATATTCAATCATTGACACAACGATGATTGAGCATGAAGGAAAAGTGTATCGCTTTACGAAAGATGAGCAAAACAACGGAGATCCTGCTCCATTTGGCAAGATGATCTTCCAAGAGGTCGGTGACTCGATCTTAGATCCAACCTTCAAGATGATTAATCAAGGCGTTGGTAACATCAAATGGGTCGAGGGTCCAACGATCTTCAAATCGAATACCGATAAAAAATGGTATTTATTCGTAGATGAGTTTGGTGGAAGAGGTTATGTTCCATTCGAGACAACAAATCTTGCATCAGGTGTCTGGACATTATCTTCTAACTACAACTTACCAGCTAGTCCGCGTCACGGAACGGTAATTTCAATTACACAAAGTGAGTATGATGCACTCAACGGGAAGAACGTACCCGTTAGCGGAATTAGCTTGGACAAAACGACGTTGTCCATCGTAGAAGGTCAATCAGGGCAATTGACAGCTACGGTAACACCAGCTAATGCAACGAAAAAAGCAGTGACATGGAGCTCTAGCGATACAGCTGTAGCGACTGTAAGTGCGACAGGTCAAGTAACAGCGGTGGCACCAGGAACAGCAAGGATTACAGTAACTACAGTGGATGGTGGTTTATCATCTAGCGCTACGGTAACGGTAACACCATTGGTTGATGGAACACCACAAGCACCAGGCAGTGGTAATGGAAATGGTGGCGGTGACGGTAACATCCTTGCACCTACAGTACCAACAGCTCCAGGTGGAAATGAGCCAGTGGTCATGGACAACGGTCAAATACACATTAAGCCGGTCGTAAATGAGAGCGGTGCTTCTAAAGTGAAGTTAAGTGCGGATACGGTGAAGCGTGCGCTTGATCAAACGACAGGCGGTAAGCTACACATGCAAGTTGAAGCTGATGCAAGCTTGAACGGGCTAACGATTGAGCTCGCAGTAGATGCGCGCTTAACAAGTGGATCTTCTACGATAGATCGCATCGAGATCAACACAGGCTCTGCAGTTGTAACAGTGGCAACCGAACTGCTTGGAACAGGAACAAGTGCGGGAAAAACGTTAGGATTGTCGATTAAGAAAATTGCAGCTAATCAACTGCCAGCTGGCGCACAAGCTCAGCTGAACGGTGAGGTCGTATACGATATCGAGCTAACGATTGATGGTAAGAAACTTACAGAGTTTGATGGCAGAGATGATCTCGTGATTGAATTGCCATACACACTAAAGGCTAACGAAAATCCAAACAACGTCGTTGTATACGATGTGAAGGACAACGGAGAGCTAAGAGTGGTGACGAATGGTAAATACAATGCAGCGACAGGAAAAGTAGAGTTCAAGCCAACGTATCTGAGCAAGTATACGGTAGCGTATGTTGCAACGAGCTTTAAGGATGTGACCCAAGATTGGGCGAAGGATGCGATCTCAGCATTGGGAGCAAGAGGCATTGTGAAGGGTGTAGGCAACGGCGAGTTTAATCCGAATGGTCAAGTGACAAGAGCAGAATTCATCACCATGCTGATGAAGTTGTTTGAGCTATCGGATGAGAGGGCAACGACAAGTTTTAGTGATGTGAAGCAAGGAGAATGGTACCATGGAAATATCGCAACCGCGCAGAAGCTGGGGATTGTGAATGGGAAACCAGATGGACGATTCGGAGTTCATGAGAACATTACGCGAGAAGATATGGCGGTTATGGTATACAAGGCTGTCCAAATTAAGCAACTAGCGTTAACAAGTGGTGAAGCTACAGCCTTCAAGGATGAAGCACACATCGCAAGTTATGCGAAGCAAGCGGTAGAGACAATCCAGGGAGCAGGCATCATAAACGGTGTAGGTAACGATGAGTTTGCACCGAGGAAGAATGCCAGCCGTGCAGAAGCAGCAGTGATGATCTTTAATTTGTTGGGCTTGATGTAGACACATTAAGTATAGAGAAACGCCATCACATTACGTGATGGCGTTTTTATTTGGAATACTGGGGAACTCAGTGTACAAGGAAGAGTTTTTGTTCTCTATTCAGAGGTACGCGCTTTATGCCTTGTCTCAATTAATTTGAATACGTCATCCACGTCGAGGGAAAACATCATGCTCTTGCTCGTTATCGGCTGGAAGTGGAATTCCAGCTTTTCTTTGCCGAATTGCTTCTCTAACTCCGTCCACTGCTCCGTTGACAATAATAGAAATGCCAACGTGTCACTGCCCAGGGATTCCATAAACCATCGAATCTGATATTGGGGAGCGATCATCTCCTCCATAGCCCGAACGGCACTGTCCCGATCAGTCCAATCATCGGCGAACGGAATCGTCAGCGTACGCTCGTCCGAACTTAACACGATATCGACGCCCCTTGGTTTGTCGATTTGGATAATTTTACACTGGATTTGGTGAGATTCCGGCAGTTGGCCGTTAAAGTAATGGATGATATCTCCCTCGTCTTCTCTCCAATCAATCCAGATTAACGACTCGTACTCGAAAAACTGTTCTATGACGTCTTCATCGGACGAATGTTTCAAGACATGGATAATCGGTTGAAGCGTACTCATTGTCATCCCATCCCTTATATAAAGTTGATATATACTCTATATTATCCTATAAGATGATCAGTTCTGAATAGGGCAACAGACATACTGCTTTTCGGAAATAGAACTACTCTCATCTTTCAATTCGATGTTATGATAATGGAGAGTTGTCTTTTAAGTTTAATTTTTAAAAATAGGAGCATGTCAATTATACATATGGAGGTAATAACGTTTGAGTACTCACTATTATTTCAGTTGGTTTAATGATTTTTTTCCAGAAAAGCTGGTCGGGCGGTTACATGAGGATATCACAGATAGAAAATCGCTTGTGATGATAAGCGCTAAGCCGTCTGATTATGAAGGAGAGCAAGTGAACTTTGAGGATATTACGGAATGGACTTGGTTAACGCAGGCTAACCTTAGTTTTGATGAATATCACTTCATTGATTATCGTATGCAGAAAGAAGAGGCTCATCAGTTGATTCGGAACGCTTCTGTCATTTTTATGTGTGGAGGATATCCTGTTCAGCAGCACGAGTTTTTGGCGGAATATGAACTATCCGATATTATTAAGAACAGTAACGCCGTTATCCTCGGTGCAAGTGCCGGTGCATTAAATATGGCTGCAAAATGGATATCTTCGGCTGATACTAATCCTAAGGATGAAACAACTACGTTTTATGAGGGTCTGAGCTTTAATCATTTTGCCTATGAATCTCATGCTAGACGCGACTACAGCACGTTTGTTAAAGGATACCTGTTTCCACTATCTGAACAGATGAATGTTTATGCGGCAGAGCAGGAGAGTGCTATTCGTGTAAAGGATGGTAAAATGGATATCTTAGGCCCTGTATATTTAATTTCTGAATCTAAAATTCAGAAATTGATGGAAACGCTCTGATATACATACGGTTTGTAAACAGCTGCAGAGAATGAGCATTTTTAGACCGCCTTCAATGGCGGTTTTTTTAGCTTTAAAGGTTTTGGATGCTCCTAGGGAATCAAAAAAATCTGGGTATAACAGCGATAGGAAAGTTATTCTGTCATCTGAGTGACCTGTGTAAAAAGGAAAAATTAGCTTGTTGCCTCTACCATCTTTTTCGGAAATGTAGCCAATCAACAATCTCATAACTTTACCCTGATATCGGATGGATTTTTCCCCTAAGATTATCGGTATAGGCCAGATTTCCATCCGTCGTGATTACGGCAGCCTCGATATCCTTCATATTATTAACTTTATGAATAATGGAGACCGCATCTAACCCAAATAATTCTGTAGTATATATATCGCAGTCGAGCGATCTATCCGCAATAATCGTTAAAGAAGCGATATTACTTTCGATTGGATAGCCTGTTCCGCTGTTAAATATATGATGGTACTGACCCCCTTTCTTCTCTAAAACTCTCTCGTATATTCCTGATGTAACGACGGATTGCTCCCGTATACTAACGAGTGCTGCTGCATTTCCTCTAGGTAAAAAGGGATTTTGGATTCCAACTTTCCAGTGATTGGACCCGGTGGGAGAATCGCCATGAACCAGAACATTGCCGCCCATATCGACCATAGCTGATGTAACTCCGTTTTTCTTGAAAAATGACATAACTTGATCGGCAAAATAACCTTTAGCAATCGCGCCAAGGTCGATTTCCATGCCTTTTTTGAATAAATGAACCGTTTGCTGCTCATCGTCAAGCTGTATATGCTCCGGATTCAAGAGTTCCAGCACTGCTTTAATCTCTGTATCCTCCGGCACATGTGCCTCGCGGAAACCAATTCTCCACAATTTGATCAAAGGCCCTATCGCAATATTTAAAAATGAATCTTTATTCAGGCTGTGTTCTTTGCCTATCTTAATAAGATCATACAGTTCCTTGTCTACTCTAAGCGGATGTGATGCGGCTTCTTTTTTTAGCATGGCAAGCTGCGATTGCTCACTGTTGGCACTAAACACTTGTTCATAATGGACAAGCATATTCACGGCTTCCTCGGCAAGCTCTTCAGCATCTGTCCCCTTGATATAGAGGGATATGTTAGTTCCCATAAGCGGTATCGTTCTCGTAAAAGGTTTCATGATAGCCTCCTATATTGCACATTGTTGTCCGTGATTGAGAAAAGTATGGATGAGGTCATGATCCACGCTATTCAGCTTTTTTGCTCCATGATGGGCTATAAAATAATCCAGACTCATCTTCTCTAGAGGGATTGGATAGATGTTATATTCCGAAGGGCACTCCTTGATATGGATGCTTTCAGGCACAAAAGTCAGACCTAAATTATGCTTTGCAAGCTTGAGTACAGTGTAGATTTCATTGCTTTCCATAACGATATTAGGCTGTACCTTATAGACACTGAGCAATTGATCAATCTGTTTTCGGATTGCCGAACCTTTGGACGTTAGAATAAGCTTTTGATTCAAAATGGTGCTGATCTCAATTGTCCCCTCCGGGATGACTGCAACATTCTCTTGATATAATTCGCAGCAACGCGGAATGATGGCCTGGTAACTGTGCCTGCCCCAGTTAAACGAGTTCAAGTTAGGGGAGATACTGCTTGAATTTTGCCCGATCCAGAAGTCCAGCTCATTATTTTGGAGACGTTTCTCATTTTTTTCAGGTAAATCCTCGACAAGATTAATTTTATAAGCAGGATGAAGCTTGAGAAAATCTGGTAAAAAAAGGGGCGTTAAATAAGAACCAAGGCTCGGAAGAATGCCGATCCGTAACACTTTGTTGTCGATCTCCGATACATATGAGATTTCCCTTATAAGCTTGGCGTAGCTATGTTCAAGTGACGTTAGGTATTGATAATATATTTTCCCCTGCTCGGTTAATCGGTACGGAAGTTTGTTGCGAGTGATTAGCTCACAGCCCAACTCAATTTCGATTTTCTTGACAACCTTTGTGAGGTAGGGCTGAGATATGTAAAGGGATTGTGCGGCCCTTCTATAGTTGCTGTATTTTAATAGGCTGTCAATGTAACACAAGATATCTTGAGATTCTAACTTAGACATGTTCCTCACCCCTTGTGAAAAAAGTAACAAACTTTGAATTTGAGGTGATTATAACAAATTAGTTATCAAACTGCAATGAATAACTATTAGATCATTTGAGCTTTGATATGTTAGAGTTAGGCCGAAAGAATCGAGCCTGACAGTAACGAACATCATCTCGAATGACAGAGAGGGGATTACGATGAACTATTTAGCTATCGTGGGCACGAATTCGGATGTGTCAACGAACCGGACGCTACTTCAATTTATGCAAAAGCATTTTGCTAGTGAAGCCCAGATTGACTTGTTTGAAATTAAGGATTTGCCTGCTTTTATTGAAAAAGATGAATTAGAGGATGCTGAAGTTGATATTCCTTTGAAGGTACAAGAGTTATTAGATCAAATCTCTAAAGCGAAAGGTGTCATTATCGCTACTCCCGAGTATGACCATGCGATCCCTGCCGTTCTGAAAAGTGCGCTGGAATGGATCAGTTACACCACTCAAACCTTGAAAGACAAGCCTGTTCTGATTGTGGGTGCTTCACATGGTGCGCTCGGTTCTTCCAGGGCACAAGCGCATCTTAGACAAATCCTGGACTCACCTGAGCTTGGTGCAAGAATGATGCCTAGTAGCGAGTTTCTTTTGGGAAAATCCCAGAGTGCATTTGATAGCAGTGGTAATCTCATTGACGCTCAAAAAGTGGCCGAGCTTGACGAAATCTTCAATGAGTTTGTTTTGTTTACGGAGATCACTACGGAACTGTTATCCAAAAGGACGTTGAAGAAAAAAACGAAAAAATTTTCCTGGCAAGAGTAGGGGGCTAATCACAATGAAAATCATAGCAATCGTTGGCACAAATGCAAAGAAATCGTATAATCGCAAGCTGCTTCAATTCATACAAAAGCATTTTGAGTCCAGAGCAGCCATTGAAATCCTCGATATTACAGATGTTCCGATGTTTAATCAGTCCGATAACCAAACAAACAGTGTAATTATACAATCGTTTAATGAAAAAATTATCGCAAGTGATGGTGTCATTATTGCGACACCAGAATATAACCATTCCATCCCTTCATCCCTTAAAAGCCTGTTGGAATGGTTGAGCTTTGAAATCCATCCGCTGGCTGGCAAACCCGTGATGATCATAGGTGCGTCACAGGGAACACAAGGTTCCTCGCGTGCACAACTGCATCTTCGTCAAATCCTGGATGCACCAGGTGTCGAAGCTAACGTGATGCCAGGGTATGAATTTTTGCTTGGTAGCGCACATAAAGCATTTGACGAATCAGGCAACCTGAACAATGAAGGAACGATCGATTTCCTGGAAACATGTTTCCTGCGGTTCCTTCGGTTTGCCAAAATTTCAAATCAGCTGAACGAAGAAGAAGAATTCACTTATAATCCCGGTGTGTATGAGATCAATGCTATAGGTCACAGTGGCAATCTTCCGATGAAGGTATCCTTTAGTGAAAATAGAATTGAAAGCATCGATATCGATTCGAAGGGTGAAACCGAAGGCATCGCGGATGTTGTTTTTGTAAGAATTCCGAATAAAATCATTGAGGGACAGACGCTGAATGTAGATGCTCTCTCAGGTGCTTCTGAAACCAGTAATGCTGTCATCAATGGTGTAGCCAAAGCGGTTAAACTTGCCGGAGTGAATCCTGACATTCTGAAAAGACGTCCAAAACCTGCAAGCAGCCAGATGAAAGAGGACGAAGAATATATTTGTGATGTGGTCGTAGTAGGTGGAGGTGGCGCAGGACTCAGTGCTGCTGCTACAGCTTTACAACAAGGAGCAAGTGCGATTGTGCTTGAGAAATATCCTGCTGTTGGGGGAAATACGATCCGCTCAGGTGGTCCTGTCAATGCTGCAGATCCTGTATGGCAACAACAGTTCACTGAGAATCCAGGGGAAAGACAGACGATTGAGAATTTGTTAAGTACCGATGAGAGCTTGATCCATCCAGAATATGTAGATGATTTCCATGCACTCAAAGAAGAGTTTACTGCGTATCAGGATAAGTTCGGCACAGAAAAGGCTTATTTATTCGACTCCCCACTTCTTCACAGAATGCAAACGTATTTTGGGGGCAAACGTACAGACCTGAATGGGAGCATGATCTATGGACAATACGATCTGGTTAAAGTACTTACAGACCGTGCCTTGGAAAGTGTAACGTGGCTTGAGGATATCGGGGTTGAGTATGATAAGAGTATCGTATTTGCTCCAGTGGGTGCCCTTTGGCGTCGTGGCCATAAACCTGTCAAAAGTTATGGCTCTGCCTTTATCATTGCACTTAGCAAATATGTAGAAGAGCATTCAGGAAAAATTATTACAGATAGCCCGGTCAAACAATTGATCATCGAAGATGGAAAAATAACAGGTGTTATCGCAACAGGTGTCAATGGTCAGAACATAACCATTCATGCCAAAGCCGTTGTGCTTGCCAGCGGCGGTTTTGGTGCAAATACACAGATGCTCAAGGAATATAACACATACTGGAGCCATATTGACGATGATATCAAAACAACAAATTCCTATGCGATGACTGGTGATGGAATATCGCTTGGTAAGAGTGCAGGAGCAGCGCTGACAGGCATGGGCTTCACTCAAATGATGCCGGTAGCCGATCCGGATACGGGCGAGCTGTTCAGTGGATTGCAAGTACCTCCTGAAAACTTTGTCATTGTTAATAAAAAGGGAGAACGATTTGTTAATGAATTCTCTGGACGAGATGTCTTAACCAAAGCTGCTATCGAGCAGGGAAGTTTATTTTACCTGATTGCGGATGACGAGATCAAGAAAACGGCAGCGAACACAAGCCAGGAAAAGATAGACCGTCAAGTCGAAGAAGGTACCTTGTTCAGAGCCGATACCATAGAAGAACTGGCAGTGAAAATCAAAATGGAACCTGAAGTTCTTAGAAATACGATTGATAAGTATAACTCATATGTGGATGCGGGCTTTGATCCGGAGTTCCATAAGGATACGTTTAGCTTAAAAGTCGAGAAGTCTCCATTCTATGCCACACCTAGAAAACCGGCAGTTCACCATACCATGGGCGGAATTAAGATCGACACCCAAACCCGCGTATTGGATGAAAACGGTCAGCCGATTGCACATCTGTATGCCGCTGGAGAAGTTGCAGGAGGTATACATGCAGGCAACCGTTTAGGCGGTAATGCCTTGACGGATATCTTTACTTTTGGGCGAATCGCTGGTAAGACTGCTGTTGATGAGATGAATGATTAGAATGTAAAATAAGAAATATAGATCACTCTAGATTCCATATGTAAAAACCCGCTTAACACAAGGATTTTCGAGTGTTAAGCGGGTTTTTTCGATGTGGAAATGGTTTGGTTTTGTGGTGGTGGCCACACGAATGTTCTCAGACCCCAAACCAAGCCCGGTGAAGGGCATATACACCTTCTGTAATATCCTCAATACTCAATCCACCAAAACCAATCTGAACCATGGATTGCTCCGCTTGAGCTGGTTGCGCCCAAAAGGGGGATACCGGGTAGACCTGAACACCTTCCTTCTCAGCAGTAGCAATCAGCTTGTGTTCATCCATTCCGTTATGTACACGCATCAAAATATGAAGTCCTGCATCCTCACCAACGATGGTAACTTGAGCACCCATCATCTTCTGAATCATTGAAATAAGTGTGAATTGCTTCTGTCGATATACCTTCCTCATCTTGCGAATGTGGGCTTCCCAATGTCCATTACTCATAAACAGCTCTAGGGTGTTCTGCTGAAAAGGAGAGACTGTTTGATCATATAATCGGTAGTCTTGTTTACGGTGTAGCTCTACCAGGGCATGTGGTAGAACCATATACGCAATACGTAATGAAGGAAGAAGGCACTTTGAAAATGTCCCCAGGTAAACGGTTCGCTGTTGAGTATCCAGGCTTTGCAGGGAAGGTATCGGTTTGCCGACATATCTGAACTCACTATCATAATCGTCCTCAATAATGATCCCATTCTGATCTATTGCCCATTTCAGTAATTGCATTCTCTTGGCCAGCGGCATGACCATTCCATAGGGGAACTGATGTGACGGTGTAATGTAGACGATGCGGGAATTGCTTTTGTATAACTTATGGATATGAAGTCCATCTGCTTCCAGCGGAATCGGGTGAATGTCCAAACCTTTATGTTGAAAAACCGTCCGAACACCGTCATATCCCGGGTCTTCCATCGCGATACCATGACTAACGTTACCTATTAATCCAGATAACACACCGAGCAGGTATTGAACACCAGCTCCAATTATAATTTGATCAGGTGAACAATTTACTCCCCTAGAGCTGTGCAGGTAATTTGCAATTTCAGATCGAAGTCCCGGTTCTCCAAGAGGATCCCCATAAGAGAACAACTTCATTTGGTTCTGGAGCAAGCTCTGATTGGATAACTTGCGCCAAGTAGCAAATGGAAAATGCTCAGCATCTACGTCACCATAACGAAAATTGTATCGAATCTCTGGGCTATCCTGAATACTGTTTTCCAACCAATCCTTACTCACTACATGGGACAAGGGCAATGCTTCCAGCTTCAAATCCATTATGTATAAGCCACTTCTAGGTCTGCTCTGGACATAACCTTCGGCTAATAACTGTTGATACGCCATATCCACTGTATTACGGCTAATGTGGAGGTGGCTGGATAGTGAGCGAATAGAGGGAAGTCGAGTATCGGCTGATAACTTTCCGTTCAAAATATCTTTCTTAATATAGTGATAAAGCTGAGAGTATAACGGGTCTCCAGACTCTCTGTTCAACAATAATGTCAACTCAATCATGCTAATCCTCCTCGTTGCCAGAACTGACCCTATGATTTTGTTGAGAGTTGTCACTACTTATGGGGTCAATCGATGGTTACAATTATATCAGTTCCGGTCGAATTGAAAAGATATCAGTGCACTGGATTACTTTGTTGTAGGAGGAGAAGGAATGAACAAACCTATAGATGTTATGGAACGAATAGAAAATCCGTCAACACAAGCGGTGGAAAACTTCAATCAACACCCTGGTTTCCGCCGTATGTTTGCCCCAGACCAATTAACAATAGGGCTGTTCTTACCACTTAAATTTTATAAAGGACACATGGATGTTCTAAAAGGTCAAGCTGACCTCGTGGAAAGCATTGATCAACGAAACTTTGCAGCCGTATGGGTGCGAGATGTTCCTCTATATGATCCTGGCTTTGGAGATGCTGGACAAGTATTTGATCCATTTGTCTATCTAGCCTATCTTGTTGCAAGAACCCAAAACGTCTCCCTAGTAACAGGAAGCGCGATCTTCACGCTTCGCCATCCGATTGATTTAGCCAAGGCAGCTGCATCCATTGATGTACTCTCGGGCGGACGACTTGTGTTAGGGATTGCTTCTGGCGACCGACCTGCTGAGTTTCCGGCATATGGGATAGATGGGGAGCATCGTGATGTGCGATTCCGGGAGACGGTGGAGTTTTTCCGTGAGCTTATACAGGATAGAACTGGCGCAATTCAATCTTCTCTTGGTCAATTGAAAGGGCTTGAATTACTCCCGAAACCAGCAGCTGGTGGTATTCCGCTCGTTGTGACAGGCTCAAGCAGGCAGTCTTTAGATTGGATTGCGAAGAACAGTGACGGCTGGCTTACGTATCCCGAAGCAACGGCAAACGAATCCGGTCCTCAGATGCTTGGCCATAAGATTAGTGCTTGGCGTGAAAAAATACCTAATGGCATGTTCAAGCCGCATATGACCAACGAATGGATTGATCTTGTGGAAGATGCCAATTATCCGCGAACACCGCTTCGTGGCGGATACATATTACGTACAGGTCGGGCAGGTTTGATTCAGCTTTTGGAGGAATGGCGAGCGGTGGGAGTTAATCATGCTGCACTAGGCATTCATTTTTCGAGTCGGCCTCCTGCTGAGGTGATTCAGGAGTTGGCAGAGGAAGTATTGCCGCTCTTTCCTACGCATGTGAGTCCGAAGCCGTTGTTTACAGGGTGGTAGAGCATAAAATTATTGCCTGATGACACAGATGGCTTTTCTCCGCATTTCTGTTAACGATCAGAAGAGGATCGATCCGCTGACAGCGATAAGGTCAGGGGTTTGATCCCCTAGGTACCATAACGAAAAAGACGTCATTACGAAATATATTATGGCGTTTTTTTCGTTATGGATTGTTCAGGTAGCGAATGCGTAGCTTAGTCCGCGTGCGTGCATGAAGCTGTAAATCGACTCGATACAGCAGATCAGGAATGATGCCAAAGGTATGACATAGTCTTTGTGTAAGCGTTTTAATTTAATATAGACAAGGGATGCCGACGGTGATAATATTATTTCTATAAGAAACAATATTGTTCTTATCAAATATAATTATAAGGACTTCATTCTTAAGTACACGAATAACGCCCTGTGCTAAAGAATTTTAATTGTTTGGTGCTTGAGCGTAACGAGAGGGATGGGAAATATTATGAGTATAATTGAAACAACAATCGAATCTTTTGACGGTACTCGGCTATATTCTAGTAAAAATTTAGTTAGTGATGCAAAAGCCGCTGTCGTTATTGTTCACGGACTAGCTGAACATGCAGGGCGCTACGATTATTTGACAGAGAAGCTGAATCAGCGTGGGTTTAGCGTGTATCGCTTCGACCATCGGGGTCATGCCAGATCCGAGGGACAGCGTACGTTCTATAAAAAGTTTGATCATCTTATTGAAGATGTCCATGTCATTGTCGAGGCGGCATTGCAAGAGAGCGGCGATCTTCCGCTGTTTGTCATCGGACATAGTATGGGCGGTTTTGCAACCTCGTCCTTTGGAACGAAATATCCAGGCAAGGTCAAAGGCATCGTACTATCCGGAGCGCTCACTCGTTACAATACAAAAGTTGCCGGAGAACTGCCGATGGATCTTCCTACAGGCACGTATTTCCCTAATGAGCTGGGCAGTGGCGTATGTAGTGATCCCGCAGTTGTATCCGCTTACGCGAATGACCCACTGGTTGAAAAACAGATTTCTGTAGATTTATTTAACAGTCTGGGAAATGGAATAACATGGCTCAAGGAGAACGCCAAGCAGTTTACAGATCCCGTGCTTGTACTGCATGGGGCCAATGATGGACTGGTCAGCGAAAAGGATTCCCGTGACTTTTACGGCGATATCGCTTCAACAGATAAAACACTCAGAATTTATGCTCATCTGATGCATGAGATCTTTAATGAACCGACTCGTGATGATGTGATTGAAGAAGCAATTACATGGATTGAAAAACGAATCTGATTTCAGTAGAGTAAGAGAGAATCTGAATATGAAAGGGATTACGCATGAAATTAGATTGGATGGGCGACCATCGGGAACTGATTGAGAAAATTATCAAATACGGTAATGCGTACTCAAACACGTATAAGCTGCAGCGAAGTTATGGTACAGACATGATGTTCTCGGCTTCACAGATTCAGACGCTGGAATACATTCTGGAAGCCGAGGACAAGGAAGAGAAGATGTCGGAAATGGCAGCACGCCTGGGCGTAAGCCGCAGTACATTTTCCAAGAACGTGAAGAATCTGACGGAAAAAGGGCTGCTCGAAAAATTTCATTTAAGCGGCAACCGCAAAGACATATACGTCAAACCTTCGGAGAAAGGTCGCGAGGTATATGCGAAGTATACCGAATTTGTAAGGGAGCTTTGTTTTGATGAGATTTTCAAGTATGCAGATCAGATTTCAGAAGTGGATAAGCAGAACTTTGTTCGCATCATGGATCTGTTTGCCGATGTGCTCGTCTGGTATGGTGAAAAAGAACAGGAAGCGCGTAAGTTAATCAGAATTGATTCCTCTGAAACATGAACCTTGAAATTAAGGGCAACAGCCCATTCCCTCCGCGAATGTCCGTCATACAGTATAAAGTGCTTGATGCAGCAGAGGCTGTAGGACAATTATTCAGCAGGGAGTGGGACGTGTGAAATCATCAACAAAGCTTACCGGACGGGTTATTTATAAAGGAGATCCGGGATATGAAGCGGCGCGCAAGAACTGGGACCCGCATACGGACAAATTTCCCAAAGTGTTTGTATTTGCCCAACGGACGAAGGATGTATCCAATGCTATCCGATGGGCTCGTGAAAACAATGTACCGATCAGGCCGCGGAGCGGCAGACATGCGCTTGAAGTGAATCTTTCACAGGTGAATGGCGGTATCGTGATTGATGTGAGTGATCTGAATTCCATCAAGCTTGATAAAAAAAATGGAACGGTTGTTGTTGGAACAGGAAACCGAGTGGGAAGAATTGCAAATACCCTTGCCAAGCAAGGTTTCATAGCTCCTTTTGGTGACAGCCCTACTGTAGGAATCGGTGGAATTACATTAGGTGGGGGAATTGGGCCTCTCCAGCGTACCATCGGTCTTATCAGTGATAACCTGCTTGAGGTGGAGATGGTGGACGCCAAAGGAAAAGTGATTCGGGCCAATAAAAATCGTAATTCGGATCTCTTTTGGGCCTCGCGTGGAGGAGGCGGTGGTAACTTCGGAGTATACACCCGCTACAAATTCAAAGTGCGCCGTGCTCCAGCGAAAGCAACTGTATTTAAAATCACCTGGCCATGGGCTCAATTCGAAAAGGTACTCAAAGTATGGCAGAGGTGGGCTCCCTCTGTGGATACAAGACTGGGCAGCGAGTTGTCCATCGGACCGAAAAAGGGTGGCAATGTCGTCATGGAGGGGCTTTTCCTAGGGTCAAAAACAGAGGCTCTCCGTCTATTGCAGCCGATTACGAGTGTTGGCACACCGACAAGTTCCATTGTTCGTTTGTTACCTTACACGGAAGTTGTGAAGTTTTTATTACAACCTGATCCAACCGAGACTCAACGGTATAGCAACCAGTTCTCGTCCGGTTTTGGACGAAAACCATTCCCCGACAAAGCCATCAAATCGATGCGCGCATTCTTGGAGAACCTGGAAGAGGGGCCAGGCGGATTCTATTTCCTCAACTGGGGCGGAGCAGTAAGTCGTAAATCACCTAGATCAACCGCCTTCTTCTGGCGTAAAGAGAAGTTCTATGTGGAATGGACCAGTACGTGGCTCAAACCATCCCATGCCGCCAAAAATATCGCACTCGCTCGTAATACTCGCAAGAAATTGCAACCATACATTGTGGGTTCCTATATCAACGTTCCAGACCAAGGGATCAAGAATTCCGGTCCAGTGTACTATGGAGCCAACTATGCCAGACTGCGGAGAGTCAAAGCCAAGTATGACCCGAAAAATGTGTTTAACAATCCGCAAAGCATTACTCCTGCTCGGATAGTGTAGTCCATGTTCAATTGTTCAATGCCTCTTCAATGAGTGAAGAAAACACGCCTTAATTGGCGTGTTTTTTTGTTGAAGTGACTTATTTTCAAAAGGAAACTAAAAAGTCGCCCTCGGTCATATGACCAAGAGCGGCTTCTTCACATGTTAAATACGCACGGCAGTTAAAGCGCTATTAAGCTTTAACTTGTTCTCCAGCAAATACTTCAACGTTCATTGGAGCGGCCATGAATGCTGCTGCTTGTTGAACAAAAGCTTGGAAATGCGTGCTTGTGTTATGGGAAGCTGTAGCAGCTTCATCTTTCCACAGCTCGATCATCGTGTATTGTTGTTCGCGTTCTGTGCTTTTTGCCAAATCGTAGCTGATGTTACCTTCTTCTTGACGTGTTGCAGCAATCAGTTCTTTCGCAGCTGCGAGGAATGTTTGCTCTTGGTCCGGTTTAACTTGCAGATGAGCGTGAATGATAATCATAATGTAAAACCTCCATATTGTGTTTGTTTGGAATGTGTTAAGAATGTATGCTTATTGATCATATAATCGTGACTTACAGGGAAACCGTCCCTGATATTATGCCCAAGTTGTGATTGTTTCTACAGGCAGGCGGTAGGATGGGTGACCTTCTTTGGCCGATTTACCGATCGAGATCAACATAACCGCTTGATAACGCTCTTTGTCCATGCCAAATGCTTCTGCAATTTGATCTTTTTCGTAACCACCGATTGGGTTAGTATCATAACCGTGAGCACGTGCTACAAGCATTAATTGCATGGAAGCAAGTCCAGCGTCGATCATATTAACTTCGCGAATAGCGGAAGCAGGCATATTTTCATAATAAGGCAATACTTTTGATAGTTGCATATCTTTAACTTCTTGTGGCATATAACCGAGTTCTACGGCTTTGCCAAAAATTTCTTCCATATGTTCCGCGTTTTTCATGTCAATGAATACGCCAATGACTGCGGAGGAAGTCAACACTTGATTTTGATTAAATCTCGCAAGTGGAGCAAGCTTTTCTTTACCTTCAGTTGTATCTACAACCAGAAAACGCCAAGGCTGCAAATTGATCGAAGATGGTGCACGGGAAGCTTCTGACAGAATTTCAGTCATTTCTTCACGGCTAATTTTCACTTCAGGATCGTAAAGTTTAACAGAACGACGACCGTAGGTGATTTCGTTAAAATCATTGGTTTTTTGGAATTTGCTTTGAATTGTACTCATGCATGGATCTCTCCTCTATATATGGGTTTAGAAATTGTTCTGCATACGTTCCAGGAAATCGGCGAGTGATTGAACTTCGTCTTCACTGAAATCCTGTAAAATCTGGTTGATAAAATTGGTCTTCTCAGCTTTGTAGCCTTCAATCTGCTTCCGACCGTGGTCCGTCAAACGAACAAAAGTGACCCGATTATCATCGGGATTCTTACGTCTTGTAACCATCAGGTCCGCCTCAAGCTGTTTCAAGTGGCGTGTAATCGCAGCACTATCAATGTTAATGATTTTCTGCAACATGGATTGGTTAATCTCATCGACCTGATCCAGCTCATGCAGAATTTCAAAGCGAGAGGAACTGATACCTGTACAGCGTTCGAACTTGGGACTGAGTTTGTTACCCAACACGTTCAACAGATTGATGATTTGTTCTTCTTTGGAAACAATACGTGTCATGACTAGACCTCCCGGGTGAATCTGAATCATGAACAACGGCGTATGTTAACCAATGATTAATGTTGCAGTATACAATGCCATTGCCTAATGATTATTTGGATGCTCTCGAATCATTGATGTATCAATATTTGATGCGTCAATCATTGATGGCTCAATTAATATATCATGCCTTTTATGATTTTGCAACAGGTTAGAAAATGTTGCTGATTCTAGCGTTATTATCCCGCTACGTATACATTGCAGTCCAAATATGTTGTCCAAATGGATAAGTTAATATTGATTGTGCATGTTATTGAGAATTGTTATCAATTGATTTATAATGAAATGAAATATACATAATGAGCGAAAATTACAGGCAGTCATAAGAGCAGCAAGAAGGTATGTCGATGTAATATGGCGGGAGGGAAAGTACAGCGGATATGAATTTGAATGATCACATCAGGTTGTGGAATCATGTTTTTGTCAAAATACTGGATGTACGCCAAAACGCTTTGCATCCTGGGGAGAAGTTGAAGAATTATCAACTACCAGCAAGTACCTATTTATATATCACCGACGGAAGTGCACGGATACGAATGGATCAACACAGATACATCGTGGAGGGATTCCACATCATTCATGGAGGCAAGCAGGCGTATTTAAACATGGAGACGGATTCGGGCGTGGCGTATTATATGATTTTGTACAAAGCCATCCTAGCCTTGCCCTGTGGGATGGAAATTCAGTATCTGATGGACCATGAACGTCCGTTTCAGGACCAATATGCACTTGTACCAACCCGTCCGCTACACATGTATCAGTGTATGGAGGAATTGAAACAGGAGTGGGAGCAGTCTACTAAGCTTGCAAAGTTACATGCCAAAACCTTATTTCATCAATGGGTATATCTTTTATTGACAGACTTACACGAACAATCCATTCAGCCACATAAACCGGATACGGTCACACAGGCTATTGAATATATGAATGCTCATCTCCATGAGCCCATAGCTCTTGACGTAATGGCAGAAGCAATGGAATGCAGTGTGGGGCACTTGTCGAGGCTGTTCAAACAAAAGTTAAACATCAGTCCCATCCAGTATCTTGGACAGATTCGAATGGAGAGGGCCGCACATCTTCTGGTGCATACCAGTGCAACGCTGCAACAGATTGCAGAACAGATCGGCTATCCGGATGCACATTCACTGAGCCGTAGCTTCAAAAAAATAAAAGGGCTTTCTCCAATTCGCTACAAAAAAGGAGTAAGCCAACGGTTAAACAAGTCGAAACACCCATTGGTATTGAACAACAAGCAAGATTTGCCCAGTGTAATGCAAGAAAATGCCCTTCATTCGTTACATTCCCATCTATATAATGATATTGATTATCAATATCAAAAGAGTGTTGGAGGGGAATTAATAATGCAAGGAAAATTCAAAATGACAGCACTAAGCATGATGTTGTGTCTCACGCTATTGCTCACGGCCTGTTCCAGTCCAGCGCCGTCTGCAAGTGGTACGCAAACAGAGACCAATGCGACTACTACACAATCGGGTAACCAGGCAACGGAGGCAGGGAAATCGACTGCACAGCCGGAGACGCGGACCGTCTCTACAATGAGGGGAGATGTGGTAATCCCGGCCAATCCGCAGCGTGTTGCTTCAGATCAATATATGGGCTACCTGCTGAAACTGGGCATAGTACCGGTTGGTGTAAGAACATTTATGCTGAACGAAGGATGGATTGAAAAGTCTGGCATTGCTGCTGATGTTATAGCGGGTATTGAGGATTTGGGAGGAGAGTTCCCAATGAATCTGGAGAAGTTAGTGTCACTTGAGCCGGATCTCATCATCGGTTCCATTGATAAAAATATTGAGGATTACGAAAAAATTGCAACGACCGTCTTTTTACCTTATTGGGAAGGCGATAAAACTTCTGGTCCACTGGAAAAGCTGCGCCGGATTGCTGGTGTTTTTGGAAAAGAGAAGGAAGCAGAGCAATGGATCACGACATATGAAGAGAATATCGAAGAGACTAAGAAGCAGATTGATGGTGTAATTAAAGAAGGCGAGACTGTATCCATCATACAAATAGGGTACAAAGCGTTGTATGTACTTGGTGCAGAAGGCGGGAACTATGGTAGTTCCACGATCTATGAGATGCTGAAACTGCCTCCAACTCAGCAAGCACTCGAAATGAAGGATGGATTCGAGACGATCTCCCTTGAAGTACTGCCTGAGTATATGGGAGATCATATCTTCTTATATGGTTCGGGTAGTGAGGACGCCAAAGAGATCCTGAACAGCGAGGTTTGGAAACGTCTGCCTGCTGTGCAGAAAGGACAAGTCTACGCCTATGGTTCCTTGGATGGTACAGAGGATGAGTTCGTCATGGAAGATCCCTATTCACTGGAGTTGCAGTTGGATAGTATAAAGAATTTACTATTGGGAGCTGAAAAATAGAGTGTAATCAGTTCACATAGAATCAGATCCAAACGGGGAGGTGACGTCATCATGGAGGAAAATGATTGGATCAAACAACTGGAGCGACTACATTTTTCTGCTGTTCACGTCTGCCATTACTCTAGCAATCCGGGGGCTGTTCAGCGTCGGATCTGGAAAAGGTTCGCCATTTGCAGGGTCATCGCGGGCAAGGGATCTTTGTCTATGGATAACATTGTACATACGGTATCTCAAGACGAGTGGTTTTTGTTGAAGCCAGGAATGCATGTGGAGTTTCAGACGGATATGGAAGCACCTGTCCGATATCAGATCATTTTATTTTCCTGTGTTACACTTACCCGGCGTCGGAATGCTTGGCATACCGAGGCATTTGATCTCCCTGTGACGGGCAAGCTTAATGTTCCTTCCATTACACGTGATATTCAGGAGATGATGGATACCCTGGTGAGTGGAAAACACTCGTTTACGAGTCTGGAAAAGACGCGCAGGAAACATCTTTTGCATCAGTTGTTGATTCAGTTAATGATGCACGTGAATGAAGCAACACCCCCTGTGGCGGGGATGGATTTGGCACTTGATTATATGACGCATCAGTATAGGGAAGACATTCGAATTGATCAGATGGCCCGCATGGCAGGGCTCAGTGTGAATCATTTTATAAGAACATTCAAACGACAATTAAATATGACCCCGATTGAATATATCCTGAAACTACGTATGGCAAAGGCCAAGCAGCTGTTATTTTCTTCAGATAAAATTAAGGAAATTGCGGAGCAAGTGGGTTATAAGGACGAGCACTATTTCAGCAGAGTTTTCAAGAAAAACGAAGGAATCGCCCCAACGTTGTATATGAAAAATAAAGTGAATCGCATTGCCACCTTGTATTACGGGTTGGACGATTATGTGATAACGCTCGGTTTGAGGCCAGTATCCGCTTTATCCTATGGTCAGAGGGTGGCTCGTCATGTTGCCATACCTGCGCTTCAAGCACACAGTCATCAGGGACTTATTCTGGATAGCTTCAATCAGAACTATGATGATTTGAGGCGAGTCCAACCGGACCTGATCATTACAAGTGATCGTTTGGAGCCAAATGACTCCCTGAATCGTATCGCGCCTACCACCATGCTGGAGCATACCAACCATTTTGGCGAGAGGCTTCTGTATATGGCGGACATTATGGGTCGCACCGAACAGGCCGTACAGTGGATAGAACAACATGCTGAACTGAGCCGGGTTCTTCGAGGACGCATTCAATCGAGGTGGGGGAAACAGAGTGCCATGTTCATCCGGGTGACTTCTCATTTCTACCGAATGTATGGATTGAACAACCAGACAGGGGCGCTATTGTATGATGATCTGGGATTTTATTTGCCTCGTGATTTTCCGGAACAACAGTGGGCTGTAGAGAGCAAAGTTTGCGATTTGCAGTTATACGACGCGGATCATGTGTTTGTAATGGTCGATCCCACAGAAGACGCACGTGCTCAACTGAGGCAATTACAGCAATCCAGTGCATGGTTGGCATTAAAGGCTGTTCAAGAAGGCCATGTATATAATGCAGGAGATATTTTTTTCAAAACGCTGGGTCCCACCGGACGCATGTGGGCCATGCGATATGTGGCAGAGCAACTTGGGGTTACCTTACGGTGATATTGTGCAAGAGAAGAGAGTGGAATAATCCATGGTAAGCCTGTATGCTTTTCCCTACTATAGTGATAATGATTATTATTATTAAATAGTAGAGGGGATTTACTACAAATGGTAAGACAGAGAGCAACAACGATGATACTGTTGGCCCTGCTTGTGCTCGTTCTGACGGCATGTAGCAAGGCATCAGAAGTAACAGAAGCAACGCCTCCGCAACAGGATACACCTGTGGAAGAGAGTGGTACGCAAACGATTGAGCATCTTAAAGGAACAACGGTTGTACCGCAAAAAATAGAGCGTATGGTGGTATTATCTGCTGCTTACATCGATCACATGTTGACGATTGGTGAGAAACCAGCAGGCGTTAATGTAGAAGTTCGTTACGGAGGAGATTATTTGCCTTACTTTGCAGATCAGCTTGCCGGCATTCCAACGGTAGGGTCTGCAGACAGTCCTAACCTGGAGGCTATCCTTCAGATTGATCCGGATGTCATCGTTATTGAGAGTCGAACTGCGGAGAGTACGTATGATCAGTTGGAGAAAATCGCTCCGACGATTGTACTTGGTACTGAATGGCTGGATTTTGTTGATGATACAACATATTGGACACAGGATCTGTTGACCATTGCCGGGATGTACAACAAAGTGGATCTGGCAAAAGAAAAGATAGCCGAGGTAGAGCAGCAGGCGAAGCAATTAAAAGCGAAGATCGAACAACTGGATCAAAAAAAGTTGGCTTATCTGCGTGTAAGAGAGAAGACCTTACAAATTTACGCGGCAAAAGGACATCCAACCAACACACTTTTGTATCATGATCTTGGATTTGTGCCAACGACTGTGACACCTGCCGAACAACGTGAGGATTTGTCCATGGAGAAAATTGCAGATGTGGATGCTGATTTCGTAGTTCTGGAGATTGACCCGAATGCCGATGAGTATGTAAACAACATCAACGCAAGCTCACTCTGGAAGGCAGTGCCGGCTGTCGGTGCAGATCAGGTCTATACGACAGACTCGTTCTGGTTGTTTAAGGGCTGGGGAGCGATTGGGCGAAGCGAGATTATCAACGAAGTTGAAGAGATGATTCAATAGATGAGACATTATCCAAGACATGATTATTCAGAGATGTCGGAAGTGTTACAGCAATTTTTTGTGACGACGATCCAAGTGGACTGCGATGATTCCAAGTATCCTTTCCGTGTGAAGGATCTGCTGAATGAAGAGAAACGAAACTTGATATTGCGTGAACAGGCTATGCAGCAAGGGCTTCAATTGGGCGGAAGAGGAAGTGCGGCCGTCGGTACACTTTTTGCCAAACGTTACTCCGTATTCGTGATGTCCGTAATTTCAGCATTCAGTCTATACGATACTATACTTAGCGTTGCAGACGATGATGTGCGGTTTGAATTGAATGGTGCAGGTGGCATGCGATATGAGACTCTGCTGGAGAGAACCTCTCTGGAGGGTGAAGATCCTGTTCAGCGCAGGTCAGAGAGTGGCTTGCTCAAGAAAAGAGTGCTGCTACATCTGGAACCTGTCCTGCGAGCGGTAGCCGTCGCTACAAGAGCGAGCGATAAGGTCATGTGGTCTCTGGTTGCCCATAATGTGCAACAATTGTATGCACGTATGATCAATGATCAGAGCATTTGGAAGACAGATGAACGGCTTGCAAAGATTCAAGAAGATCAAAGCCTCTGGCTGGATCGGCAAAACGATAATGCATGTACATTTGCCAATGAGCTGCAGCGCTTCGAACATTCCGGGTGGCAGGGACCTCCGTTCCTGCTACGCCGATATTGTTGTTTGGCTTATCTGGTTGGAGACGGAAGTCATACACATGGGTATTGTGACAGTTGTCCGAAGCTGGATTCGGAATCCCGATTGCGTAAACTTCTTCAGCAGTGAACAGACACTCTTGTACCGCATGGTACGAATCTGTTTCAGACAAACCATGTTCTCTTCGGTTTCCAGTGGATAGAATCTATGATCGACAAGTTACACAACCTGCAGCGGCTTGAGCCAGCGTCTGCGGGTTTGTTGGCTTTGTACAAGGTCACGATACCTTTGCATCGAGGGATAGTATTCGTTATACTTCAAGCTATTGATCAATTAATCACTAACTATTGGAGGGCGGATTATCATGGCAAAGGATAAAGCAGCGTCGGTTAACCGGCGAAATGATATTATCTCTGCAGCAATTGACGTCTTCGCGGAAATTGGCTATTATCGTGCGACTACAGCCCAGGTGGCTGAACGGGCACAGATCTCACAGCCGTATATATTTCGTTTTTTCAAAACAAAAGAAGCTTTATTATTAACTGCAATTGAGGTCTCATGGACACGGGTGATTGATTCGTTTCGAATTGTGGTGGAGATGGCGACACCAGATCAGTTAGAGAATGATCTCATTGAAGCCTATGATAAGATTCTGGAATCGCACAAGAGCGAGATCTTGCTTCAGATGCAGGCGCAAACGATCCGGGAGGAAGTCATTCGTCAGGCTATGCAAAAAGGCATTAGTGATGTAAGAGCCATGGTACTGGAAGCTTTCACCGTTGCAGGAATTGCTGAACCGCTAAAAAGAACCATGATTTTTCTGGCAATCGGGATGTTGTGTAATGTATCTAATGCACTGGATATGCCGGAGCTGAAGGAACGATAGAGAGGGAGGTAAAGTCCCTTTTTGAATTTTAGTTATTGATCAATCACTAAATAGATGAAAGAGGTCGATCCACGATGAAAAGAGCTATTGTGATTGGAGCCACAGGTGGAACAGGTGTAGCAATTACGGAGGAATTGATTAGACGAGGGATTTCAACGATCGCATTTGGGCGCTCCCGTCAAAAGTTGGAGCAACTTGCGGTAAAATTGGGATATCCGGATCACCTGCTAATTGCAGTTGGAGATGCATTTCGGTCGGAGGATATTATTGCTGCTTCCCAGGGTGCCGATGTCATATTTCATTGTGCGAATGTCCCTTATAACGAGATGGAGAGCAGGCTGATTCCGCTCGGTGAATCTGTGATGGCGGCGGCAGAACACTTGGGTCTGAACGTGGTTGTTATAGACGGAATCTATCCCTATGGCAGAAGACAAATGAAGGAAGTAACGGAAGAACATCCGAAGCAGCCACATACCCGCAAAGGCAAGACACGACTTGCCTATGAACAGATGTTATTCAGCACAAGATGGAGTAGAACTCAGGTGATGATCGTTCGTTTGCCAGATTATTATGGCCCATCGGCTAATCAGGCTTCCTATCTGGGTTCAACCCTTGAAGCGATAGCAAAAGGAAAGATGGCTTTTTTTATCGGGAATATGAACGTGCCGAGAGAGTATATTTATTTACCGGATGCTGCGGTCATGGTGGTGGAGCTGGCAAGCAGAGAGATGACGTATGGACAGAATTGGAACATTCCTGGATCGGGGTTCATCTCGGGTCATGACATCGTGCGATTGGCACAGAAGGCTGCGGGAAGAAGCAAACCTGTGATGGCGTTAGGAAGAGTGGGATTGTCTTTGATTGGACTAGGTGTACCCGTTATGAAAGAAATTGTAGAAATGTTATATCTGACTGAGGAACCCCTGATCCTGAGTAGATAGAAGTATGAGGAACGGATTGGCCCGGTTGTGGCAACATCTTTTGAGGAAGGAATTGCGTTGACGATTAAGGAGTTGGAGTTGCAGGGGGAGTAGAGGGGAATATATTTTTTGGAGAAAAGTAATTGATTGATCACTAACTGTGAAGGTTTCATAGGTATATTGAATAGGGGGCGCACAAAGCTAGTCCAGGGCATAGAGTGTACTATTGTAAAATGCGGGGATTTGACGTGGTGTACAAGGAGGGGGGATTCTCTTGTGAGCGGTATATCCAAAAGGAAACGCAAAATTTCCTTAATCAGTACAGGTAAACGGAAAGCAAAAAAATCAAAAAAGCACTCTATCCCAAAGAAGAAGAGTAAGTCTTGTAAGAAAAGCAGACGTAAATGCAAAAAAAAGAAAAGTCACAGGATTCCCTTCCTTCGCGGCCCACGGGGTTATCAGGGAATGAGAGGATTCACTGGAGCAACAGGTGCTACTGGGTTAACTGGAGACCCTGGGTATCCCGGCATATGGGGAGCAACCATTTTAACAGGACGGACCGGAGTAACCGGAACCACGGGAAGTACCGGAATAACTGGAGTCACAGGTGCAACAGGAGCTACCGGACTGATGGGCACCACAGGTGTGACTGGTACTACAGGATTTACAGGTCCGACCGGTCCAACGGTTGAGGCGGGAGCAACTGGATCTACAGGAAGCACAGGAGTTACAGGTGCAACGGGTACAGGATCGACTGGAGTCACAGGAACAACCGGCGCAACTGGAATTACCGGATTTGGTGTTACAGGCGTGACCGGTGCTACAGGAAATACCGGTATAACCGGCTTCACAGGTCCAACTGGAGTTGCAGGATTAGCTGGGGCTACCGGGTTCACTGGAGCAACTGGTCCAACTGGGATTGGTGTGATGGGACTAACGGGATCTACTGGTGAAACAGGATTCACAGGAGTTACAGGTTCGACTGGCCCAACCGGAGCGACGGGTCTAATAGGTATTACGGGTGCGACTGGATTAACGGGAAGTACTGGCGAAATTGGAATCACAGGCCCGTCTGGAGCAACAGGAACAACTGGTATTACTGGAACCACAGGTATCACAGGTATCACTGGAGTTACAGGCGCTACAGGATTTACTGGGGCGATAGGAGCAACGGGAAGTACGGGTCCAACTGGAAATACTGGCATAACCGGCATGACAGGGATAACAGGTGCGATCGGCGCAACTGGTGCCACTGGGGAAACGGGACTTACTGGTACGACAGGCCCCACTGGGGGGATCGGGTCTACGGGAGTTACTGGTGTAACCGGAACTACAGGAAGCACTGGTACTTCTGGAACAACAGGCACTACGGGGGCAACTGGATTAACGGGTGTGACGGGAGCAACCGGCGAAACAGGCATCACTGGCGTTACTGGAAATACTGGTGCTTCAGGGATTACTGGATTTACGGGCAGTACAGGTGCGACCGGCACGACTGGTTTGACAGGATTCACCGGAGCGACAGGAAGTACTGGTGAGGCGGGGCTAACAGGAGTTACAGGTACGACTGGTCTAACGGGACCCACCGGGGTCACCGGCGAAACAGGAACAACCGGAACTACAGGAAGTACTGGAATAACAGGTAATACTGGTGAAACAGGATCAACAGGTACGACCGGATTACCTGGCGTTACGGGTACCACGGGTGTAACCGGTTCTACTGGAATTACAGGCCTCACGGGAATTACTGGTGTGACAGGACTCACTGGGGCCACTGGTATAAGTGGTGTCACTGGTGAAACAGGATCAACAGGTACTACCGGATTACCTGGCGTTACGGGTACCACGGGTGTAACCGGTTCTACTGGAATTACAGGCCTCACGGGAATTACTGGTGTGACAGGACTCACTGGGGCCACTGGTATAAGTGGTGTCACTGGTGAAACAGGACCAACAGGTACAACCGGAGTAACTGGCGTTACTGGAATTGCGGGCACAACAGGAACGACTGGAATAACAGGTGCAACAGGTATTACTGGATTTACAGGCAGTACAGGTGCGATCGGAGCAACTGGTGCCACTGGCACAACCGGAGTCACAGGTACGACTGGTGTGTCAGGACCCACCGGGGATACAGGAGTAACGGGAACTACCGGTACCACAGGAATAACTGGCGTTACCGGAGCAACTGGCGCCACTGGAGAGACGGGTCTAACTGGGAACACCGGCACTACTGGAGAAACGGGTACCACCGGAGTTACAGGTGCTACAGGATCTGCTGGGGCGATAGGGGCAACGGGAAGTACAGGTACAACCGGCGTTACAGGCATAACCGGCATAACCGGCATAACCGGCAATACTGGTGTAACAGGAGCCACAGGAATTACTGGAGCAACTGGAACTACTGGAGCAACTGGAACTACTGGAGCAACTGGAACTACTGGAGATACAGGTCAAACAGGGGTCACAGGAACGACAGGGTTAACAGGGGTAACCGGAATCACCGGTGAGACTGGAGCCACAGGGATTACAGGTACAACTGGACTAACTGGCATTACTGGAACCACGGGTATCACAGGCGTGACCGGAGCTACCGGACTGACTGGTGTCACTGGGGAAACGGGTCTAACAGGATTCACAGGCACGACAGGAGCGACGGGACCGACTGGGGCGACTGGAGCAACCGGAATTACAGGTATCTCGGGAGTGACTGGCGTAACCGGAATGACGGGAATTACGGGAGCGACCGGGGCCACTGGTGTCACTGGAGAGACGGGTCTAACAGGAGGTACAGGTGCAACTGGTATTACAGGTCTTACGGGTGCGACTGGGACCACAGGAATCACGGGTACAGCTGGTGTAACTGGCCCAACAGGTGAAACAGGAATCACTGGAGTTACAGGCCCTACTGGAGCAACCGGCTCAATCGGAACTCCTGGAGATACAGGTCCAACAGGGGTCACAGGTACGACTGGTGTGACGGGATCGACCGGTGCAACTGGAGAAACGGGAATTACAGGTGCGGCTGGACTAACTGGCAATACCGGAACCACGGGTGTCACAGGAGGTACCGGAGCTACAGGAATTATGGGAGCGACCGGAACCACTGGCGTTACTGGGGAGACTGGTCTAACAGGGAACACAGGTGTAACGGGACCAACCGGCACGACTGGTTTAACTGGCGTAACGGGACTTACTGGTGTGACCGGAACTACTGGCACTAGTGGTATAACGGGAACAACTGGTATTACAGGAGTAACCGGAGCAACAGGTGTCACTGGAGAGACGGGTCTAACAGGAGGTATAGGTGCAACTGGTATTACAGGTCCGACTGGTGTGACGGGACTGAACGGTGCAACTGGAGAAACTGGAATTACAGGTACAACTGGACTAACTGGCATTACTGGAACAACGGGTATCACAGGCGTGACCGGACTGACTGGTGTCACTGGGGAAACAGGTCTAACAGGATTCACAGGCGCGACGGGACCGACGGGATCGACTGGGGCGACAGGAGCAACCGGAATTACAGGTATCTCGGGAATGACTGGCGTAACCGGAACGACAGGTGTTACTGGAGAAACAGGGTTCACAGGAATTACTGGAACGACGGGAGCAACTGGCGTCACTGGAGAGACAGGAGCAACCGGCTCAATCGGAACTACTGGAGATACAGGTTCAACAGGGGTCACAGGTACGACTGGTGTGACGGGCCCTACCGGTTCGACTGGCCAAACTGGTGAAATAGGACCAACAGGCACAACGGGTGCAACTGGTATTACAGGTCCTACGGGTTTGACTGGAGAAACAGGAAGTACAGGTGCCACGGGAGTAACCGGCGCAACCGGAACAACTGGTGCAACTGGGCTAACAGGAGTCACTGGTGTCACCGGGGCTACAGGTGTAACGGGATCTACCGGTTTGAATGGCCCAACAGGAGAGACAGGACTAACAGGTATAACTGGAAGTACGGGTACGACGGGAACAACTGGTGTTACAGGAGCAACCGGAGTTAGTGGCATAACAGGAATTGCTGGTGTAACCGGTGAAACGGGTACGACTGGAGCAACGGGAAGTACGGGTACTACGGGAGCTACTGGTGTAGCAGGCACAACTGGTATCACAGGGGAAACAGGTCTAACAGGAATTACTGGTCCAACTGGTGTTACGGGATTAACTGGAGCCACGGGCACGACAGGACCAACAGGACCAACCGGAGCCACAGGTGTGACTGGCATAACTGGAGTCACAGGTACGACTGGAGTTACAGGAGCTACGGGGAGTACGGGTTCCACAGGAATAACTGGCGTATCCGGGCCGACTGGTGCTACTGGAATTACTGGCCAAACTGGTGTGACAGGATCAACCGGAGTTACGGGAGTAACTGGACTTACTGGATTAACTGGGGAGACGGGTCTAACCGGGATTACAGGTGCGACTGGTGAAACAGGAATAACCGGCACGACCGGCGTAACTGGCATTACGGGTGTGACTGGAGCTACTGGAATTACCGGCGCCACCGGCACAACTGGCCAAACTGGTGAGACGGGAGTAACTGGACTTACTGGACTTACTGGGGTTACAGGTAATACTGGAATTTCTGGAACGACGGGAGCGACTGGAGCCACTGGAGAGACGGGTCTAACTGGGGTCACAGGTACGACTGGTGTGACGGGGCCCACCGGGACTACTGGAGCAACAGGAACCACGGGCATTACAGGAGTGATGGGTGTAACAGGCGCTACCGGCACGACAGGTGCAACAGGACCAACCGGAGCCACTGGTGCGACTGGCATAACCGGAGTTACAGGTACGACTGGTACTACAGGGGCAACCGGTCCAACGGGTATTACTGGTGACACAGGAATAACCGGCACGACCGGCGTAACTGGCATTACGGGTGTGACTGGAGCTACCGGAATTACAGGTGCCACCGGCACAACTGGCCAAACTGGAGAGACGGGTGTAACAGGGGTCACAGGTACGACTGGTGTGACGGGACCCACCGGGGCTACTGGAGCAACCGGTCCAACGGGTATTACTGGTGAAACAGGGCCAACCGGCACGACTGGCGTAACTGGTGTTACGGGCACAATTGGTGCGACCGGAGCAACAGGCGTCACTGGAGAGACGGGTCTAACTGGGAGCACAGGAGCCACAGGAATTACTGGTGCTACAGGTCCAACAGGGGTCACAGGACCGACAGGTGAGACGGGTCTAACCGGGATTACAGGTGCGACTGGTGCTACTGGAATTACTGGGGTAACTGGATTTACAGGTGTTACAGGAGCCACTGGCACAACTGGCCAAACTGGAACGACAGGAGCAACAGGCGTCACTGGAGAGAGGGGTCTAACTGGGAGCACAGGAGCCACAGGAATTACTGGTGCTACAGGTTCAACAGGGGTCACAGGAACGACAGGTGAGACGGGTCTAACCGGGATTACAGGTGCGACTGGTACAACAGGTGTAACGGGACCAACCGGTGCGACCGGAGCCACTGGGGCAACCGGAACTACGGGAGTTACTGGCGTAACCGGCACGACAGGTACAACAGGACCAACCGGAGCCACTGGTGCGACTGGCATAACCGGAGTTACAGGTACGACTGGTGCTACAGGGGCAACCGGTCCAACGGGTATTACTGGTGAAACAGGAGCAACCGGCACGACCGGCGTAACTGGCATTACGGGTGTGACTGGAGCTACTGGAATTACAGGAGCCACCGGCACAACTGGTCAAACTGGAGAGACGGGTCTAACAGGGGGCACAGGTACGACTGGTGTGACGGGACCCACCGGGGCTACTGGAGCAACGGGAACTACGGGTGCGACTGGTGCCACTGGCACAACTGGCGTAACTGGTGTTACGGGTACAACAGGTACAACAGGTACGACTGGAGCCACTGGGATCACAGGTGTGACTGGAGCAACAGGAACCACGGGTATTACAGGAGAGACGGGTGTAACAGGCGTTACAGGCACGACCGGCGCGACGGGAACAACAGGAAGTACGGGAACAACAGGAACCACGGGTATTACTGGCGTGACCGGAGCAGCTGGGGCTACAGGGCTCACAGGTGTATCAGGAGCCACAGGCACAACAGGAATTACGGGTATTGCGGGTGTGACCGGTGCTACAGGAACTACAGGTACAACGGGTGTAACAGGTGCCACCGGAAGTACTGGTTCAACAGGAGTTACAGGTATAACTGGCGCGACCGGAACAACTGGAGAAACAGGAATAACGGGAGCTACAGGACTAACTGGTGTAACTGGGACAACAGGAACTACAGGTGCAACTGGGGTTACAGGCATCACAGGAGCAACCGGCCCGACTGGACCAACTGGGGCTAATGGAATTACGGGGGTAACCGGTGTAACGAGTGCAACCGGAGCTACGGGTGCCACTGGAGCAACAGGCATAACAGGAACTACCGGTGCGACTGGGGCAACGGGGCAGACAGGAGCCACGGGCCCAACCGGCCCCAATTTTGCAACACAAGGGTTCTCGGCATTCCTGGCTACACTTTCGACAGCAACCAGCACTCAGTTAACCAACTGGACGACTACGGCTCCCTATTACGGTAATGCCAACTTCAATGCAACCACAGGAAACTATACCGTCCCGGTAACCGGAAGATACTCCATTGTGGCCACGATCAATTATGCAACGACTGCAGCGATTGCCCTATCTCTGGGTGCAGGCGTTAACCCAGCCTTTCTTGTACAGAGAACATCCCCAACGGTAACGACACTTGTCAGTGGTTTGTTGCCCGTCCTAAATGTCGCGATTACGCTACTTACACTGCGGGCAGTGCTGGGAAGTGGTTCAGTGACTTTGGCAGTGGAAGTCGCATTGAATGCGGGAGATGTGATTGGACTGTTCTATGCTGCAAACGGGTTGACGATTACATTGAACCTTGGCAGTGGTGCTACAAATGGCATTGTGTGGTCTGTGCATGAGATCACCTAAACACTTCTCAACGGATTGCGCCTATGGACAAATTCGTAAAGTTGTAATAAGTTAGTTTGAAGATATTCGAAATATCTTTTGGCAAGTGGAATAACAAGTGAGGTGGATTTCATGATTCCTATTTTGGGACGCATTAACGAATTAAGTCGAAAACAACGCAGCAGCGTCGGTTTGACAAAAGCAGAAAAAAGCGAGCAGCAGGAGCTTAGAAAACAATATTTACAGGCTATTCGAGGTCAGGTGCTGACAACCATGCTGGCAGTATCCGTTGTGGACCCACTGGGTCATGATGTGACCCCTGAGAAATTAACCAATGAAAAATTGCAGCGCCGTGAACAAGCCGGCCAATAGCATTCCTTTAATAAGACAGACCAAGGTTACATCTTGGTCTGTCTTTTTTTTTTTCTGCAAATCATCCGTTCAGCAGGAACTGCATTAATAATCCAGTTAGAGTTTCGTAGGAATTAACAAGCATGTTAGATATTTTTAGTATTGATGACAATAAATCTACCGCGAACTTCAAAAAATCCCCGATAACTCATATAATAACGCTAATATATTTCAGAAACACAAAGAAAAAGCACAATTACTCTCAATATAACTGACAACAAACTTACATCAAATAATCAAAGAAAGACTAGTTCATATATGTATCTCGAAAGGGTTGATGAATCATGAGCCTGGAAGCTTTAAATGAACGTGTGAAGAATGATCTGGCTTATTTGTCATTTGGTGGCGCGAACTGGGTACGTCCAAGAGAACATGCGGATGGTCATGTCTATGATGTCGTCATTGTGGGTGGAGGCCAGAGTGGATTAGGAGCGGCATTTGGACTTCTTCGTGAACGGATCTCCAATATTGTGGTCATTGACGAGAATGCATCGGGGCTTGAAGGACCTTGGGAGACTTATGCACGTATGGTTACTTTGCGCACACCCAAGCATCTGACTTCCATCGATCTGGGTATCCCCTCGTTAACCTTTCGCTCATGGTGGGAAGCACAGGTAGGGCCCGAAGGTTGGGAAGAGGTAGATAAAATCCCGCGTGGAGACTGGATGAATTATTTACGCTGGTATCGGAAAGTGCTGAATCTGCCTGTGCTTAATGAGGTAGAATTGACGCTGGTTGAGCCTATGGAGAACGGAATACATCGACTTCATGTGAACAAGGCTGGATCTCAGATGGATGTTATACTTGCTCGCAAAGTAGTGTTTGCTACGGGAATACAAGGTGGTGGAGAGTGGCATGTGCCATCCATGATTGCCGATAGATTACCTCGGGATCGGTATGCACATACGTCGGAAGCAATTGATTTTGATCGGTTAAAAGGTAAAAGGGTTGCTGTACTTGGCGGCGGCGCTTCTGCATTCGATAATGCCAGTTATGCCCTTGCCACCGGTGTGGCAGAAGCTTATGTATTTGTCCGGCGGGAACAACTGCCTAGTGTTAATCCCATTCGTCAGATGGAACAATCCGGTATGATAGAGCGATACCACGCTCTTCCGGTTGCTGATAAATATGAAGTGATCTCTCATTTCTTCAAATTCAATCAACCCCCAACCAACGATACGTTTAATCGTGCGGCAGCCTGGCCTGGATTCGAACTACATTTGAATTCGCCTTGGCTGAGTGTAGAAGCAACAGACCAAGGCGCGATTGTGCATACCACACAGGGAGCATATGAGTTTGATTTTCTGATTATTAGCACAGGTCTTCTCAGTGATCCGGCACTCCGTCCTGAACTGAAGCTTGTGGAGCCATACATCGCACGTTGGGAGGATTGTTACCAGGCTCCGCCAGAGCTTCGCAATGCGTTGCTGGACGCACATCCATACCTGAGTTCCGGGTTTGCAATGACAAGCAGGAGTGAACAGGGTGAGAAACCGTTGCACGGACTGTTTGTATTCAACTACTCTGCACTTGCCAGCTGTGGTCTGTCGGCATCGGCAATATCGGGGACCAAGAGCGCGGTGCCGAAACTGGTCTCTGCCATAGCGGATCAATTGTTCCTCGATGATCGGGAGATTATTTTGCAACAATTCTATGCGTATGAAGAACAGGAATTTACGGCTACGTGGGTGAAAAGTGGTGCCCTCGCTGAGTAATCGCACTCTATAATATTGTGAACGTGTGGCATCTGATGCTGCACGTTTTTTTGCTTTTTATATGATGAAGGTTACACTTGCCTTTAATTTGTTGTAAAATGTCGGTTGGAACATGTTAAAGGCAGGGATAATAGATGAATGAAATGAACTATGAACAATTTAGAGCCCATTTGAAGAAAGCGTCGCGTAAACGAAATGTACCTTTGATTAAGATCGTAGCATTTCAAGAGAAATACATGAAGATTGAAGAAGTTCAATTTTACGATGTGGAACAAAATCATATGAGTGTTCGGGCTTGCAATACGTTGTGGATGCATCTGGAGAATAAATCTTTCCGTAATATGGTGTCCCAACATTTGCAGTTTTATAGAGATATGGAGAACCTGGGTCGGCATTCCTTTGAGAATCTGATCAAAGAACTATATGATACGTCTGTTCCTGTGCTGCTCGATTACAATCCCGCTCATTATTACACCTTGGGGCAGCTCGCTGAGATTCTGGTCATGGACGAGGAGAGGTTAATTGAACAATTGGAGATGGGCCGCTTCAAGGGTGCTTTTATTAATGAAGATGGCAAATGGCTTAAACCCAAACCGGATGCTATGGTTGTAGAGTCATAAACGTCATGCAGTTCCCATGAACAGCAAAATCCTGCAACGCCGCGCATCCAGCGCTGGAGGCTGCAGGATTTTTAATGAAGATTTGAAGGGCACGGAATTCCAACTTTAAGAACATGAAGTAAGAAAGGGACAATTGGACAAGAAAATAAGTCGAAAGATGCGGGTTTTTGAATGTTTTTAAATTATTTTGAATGAAAGTGGTTGTTTTTTGAGTGAATTATGATACTATAGAAGCAGTTGGAGGAATGAAGATGCTGACTGAAGAACGATATGCTGCAATTATAGAGCGCTTACATTTACAGGGAATTGTGAAATTGCAAGAGCTTGTTGATGTGTTGGGTGCTTCTGAATCAACGATTAGGCGTGACTTGATCGATCTTGAGAGTCGTCAGATGCTCAAACGCATCCACGGCGGTGCCGCACTGGTGAATGAAAAAACGCTGGAACCGGGCATGGAAGAAAAAACGTTCAAAAACATTCAACAAAAAACGACGATTGCCCGTTTGGCTGCACAGGAGATCGAAAATGGCGAATGCATTTATCTGGATGCAGGAACGACAACGTTAGCCATGATTCCTTTTATTGAAGCTAAAGACGTAACGGTTGTTACCAATGGACTTTCACATGTTGAGGCTTTGGTAAGCAAGCGTATTCGCAGTTATTTGCTCGGAGGTATGATGAAAATTCATACAAAAGCAGTCATTGGCAGTATCGCATTACAGAACATGGATAATTTCCGTTTTGATAAATGTTTTCTTGGAAGCAACGGAGTTGATCCCGAAATGGGGTATACAACACCGGATCCGGAGGAAGCCTTGATTAAAAGGCGTGCACATCAATTGTCGGGAAAATCTTATGTGCTGGCTGATTCCAGCAAAATAGGGGAAATTACTTTTGCCAAATTGTTTGATTTGGAGGAGGCCGATTTGATTACCGAGCAGATGCCAGAACATTGGCGGCATGGAATCGCCCAGAAAACTAAAATAATTGAGGGATAACGATGATATATACGATAACACTTAACCCGTCCATTGATTACATCGTGGAAGTGGATGAGCTGAAGCTTGGCGGATTGAATCGAATGAATCGGGATTTGAAGCTCCCTGGCGGCAAAGGCATTAATGTCTCTCGCATACTGAATCAACTTGGAGCAGATAACACGGCTATTGGTTTCCTTGGTGGATTTACTGGACGTTTCATTAATGACAAGTTGCAAGAAGATAACATTCGGACAGACTTTGTTACGATTGCAGACGATACTCGCATTAACATCAAGCTGAAGCATGGAGAAGAGACAGAGATTAATGGTCTTGGACCTGCAATAAGTGCCGAAGAGGCGGAGCAGTTGCTTCACAAATTGTCTTCGTTGGAAAAAGGAGATATTGTCATTCTCTCCGGAAGTGTACCGCCTTCACTTGGAACGGATTTTTATGATCGTCTCATTAAAGTATGCAAGCAAACGGGTGCCGAATTTGTGATTGATACAACTGGCCCTGCGTTAATGGAAGCTCTT
The DNA here is from genome assembly GCF_037981725.1 of Paenibacillus sp. FSL H3-0457. Taxonomy (NCBI): domain Bacteria; kingdom Bacillati; phylum Bacillota; class Bacilli; order Caryophanales; family Paenibacillaceae; genus Paenibacillus; species Paenibacillus sp. FSL H3-0457. The sequence goes on from NZ_CP150283.1 coordinate 2,246,344, forward strand.
GTACATGAACCATTGCTGGTGAAGCCAAATCATCATGAACTGGCTGAACTGTTCGGTGTAACGATTAATACTCGCGAGGAACTGGTGTTATACGGGCGTAAGTTGCTGGAAGCCGGTGCCAAACATGTGTTGATTTCCATGGCAGGCGAGGGTGCATTATTCATTACCAAAGCCGAAGTTCATCATGCGAATGTGCCAAAAGGCACTGTGAAAAACTCGGTTGGTGCCGGTGACTCCATGATTGGCGGATTCGTAGGTACCTATGTACAGAGCGGAGATTTGCTGGAAGCTTTCCGCACCGGGGTTGCATCTGGAAGCGCGACTGCGTTCTCGGATGATCTGGCAACACGCGAACTGATTGATGAATTACGCAATCAAGTAACCATTACAGCGATCTAGTCTAACGGCAATATAAAAGGTTTTTACTGTAATTGTAATGTAGTGAGGCCTGCCTAGGCAGGCCGACTGAACTTAAGGGAGTGTACCGAGATGAGAATAACAGACTTGATGATCCAAGAAACGATGATCATGGACCTGCAAGCCACAACCAAAGATGAGGCTATTGATGAACTAATTGCAAGCCTGAACCGAAGCGGACGAATCAATGATCCGGTCCTGTTCAAGGAAATGATCTATAAAAGAGAAGCTGAATCCAGCACAGGTATCGGTGGCGGAATTGCAATGCCACATGCCAAAACAACAGCGGTGAACGAACCAACAGTTGTATTTGCCAAGAGTAGAAAAGGACTTGATTTTGAAGCATTGGATGATCAGCCAGCTCATGTGTTCTTCATGATTGCGGCTCCAGAAGGCGCAGGTAATACCCATCTGCGTACGCTTGCAGCTCTTTCCAGGTTGTTGATTGATAGCGATTTCATCTCACAATTGATGAGTACAGATACACCTGCGGAAGTTAGTGCATTGTTTGATGCCAAACAGGCAGAAGCAGCGGAGAAGGAAGCAGCCAAAGAAAAAGCAAAAGCTGAAAAAGAAGCAAATGCCGCATCCACTTCTACTACTGGTCAGCAACAGAATACTTCTGGTGTGATTGTAGGTAATGCCAATTCGGAAGATTTTGTTGTTGCGGTTACAGCCTGTCCAACCGGTATAGCTCATACGTTTATGGCTGAAGATGCACTTAAAAAGAAAGCTCAGGAAATGGGCATTAATATTCGCGTAGAGACAAACGGCTCTGAAGGAGCGCAGAATGTTCTCACTGCTGATGAGATCGCTCGTGCTAAAGGGGTTATCGTTGCCGCAGACAAAAATGTGGAGATGGCACGTTTCGATGGCAAACCGGTATTGCAAAGACCGGTGAGTGATGGAATCCGTAAATCCGAAGAGCTGATTCGCAAGGCCGTTAACGGTGATGCACCGATCTATCGCAGCCAAGGCGGAAATGCGAAGGAAGAGGGCGCAAGCACTGGCAAGATTAGTGTAGGTAGCAAAATCTATAAAGATCTGATGAATGGTATCTCGCATATGCTGCCATTCGTTGTAGGTGGCGGTATCCTGCTAGCAATCTCCTTCTTGTTCGAACAGCTTGCTAGCCCTGAGAATCCGATTGTGCAACTGCTTCAAACGATCGGTGGCGGAACAGGTGCGTTCCACTTCCTGATTCCGGTACTTGCCGGATTTATCGCGATGAGTATTGGTGATCGCCCAGCCCTGATGCCTGGTATGGTCGGTGGATTGATGGCGGTTAACTCAAACGCCGGTTTCCTTGGTGGTTTGGCTGCCGGTTTCCTGGCGGGTTATGTAGTTATTGGTCTCCGTAAGTTGTTCAAAGGATTGCCAAAAGCGATTGATGGCTTGAAACCAATCTTGCTGTATCCGGTATTTGGTTTGCTGATCGTAGGTGCCATCAGTTTCTATGTCTTTGATCCAATCTTTGGTTCCCTGAACACCTGGCTTGTAGATGCACTGGGTAATCTGGGTACAGGTAATGCGGTATTGTTGGGCTTGTTGCTTGGTGGTATGATGTCCATCGATATGGGGGGACCGTTCAACAAAGCGGCTTACACATTCGCTATTGGGGTATTCACATCCAGTGGTAACACAGACGGTGCATGGATGGCAGCGGTTATGGCAGGCGGTATGGTACCTCCTCTGGCGATTGCACTTGCAACAACGTTCTTCAAATCCAAATTTACAGAGCAAGAACGCAAATCAGGTTTGACTAACTATGTACTTGGATTCTCTTTCATTACAGAAGGTGCAATTCCATTTGCTGCGGCTGATCCATTGCGTGTATTGACTTCTTGTATTCTGGGTTCCGCTGTTGCTGGCGGATTGACACAACTGTGGCACATTAATGTACCAGCTCCGCACGGCGGGATCTTTGTTGCAGCACTGGCGAACCACGCACTGTTGTTCCTGCTTGCTGTTGCGATTGGATCTGTGATCTCCGGTCTGATTCTGGGATTGTGGAAGAAGTCACCAACGCTTGTGAAGTAATAAATATAAGAAACATCTCCTGGGTGAAACTCACTTGGGGGATGTTTTTTATTTCAGCTTTTTGGTTAGGTAGTGGAAAGTTGCCTCCGGATTTGTGTAAAATGCTTATTTAGCTTTTACATTCATCTATGGTAAAATAAATATAATTATATTTTGAAACTATGTTTTGTCTAATGAAACTTATGCAGGAGGAATTGGAATGTCTGATGTAATCAAAAGTCAGGTGCAGAAGCAGTTTGCGAAAAATGCTGGTAAATACGTGACGAGTTCGGGGCATGCCAAAGGTGAGGATCTCGCGTTGCTCGTGGCTTTATCTCAAGCCACTCCGGATATGAATGTGCTGGATATCGCCACTGGGGGAGGGCATGTCGCCAACGCTCTGGCTCCACTTGTTCAGCGGGTGACAGCTCTCGATCTAACGGAGGAAATGCTACAGGTGGCTGAACAATTTATCCAGGGCAATGGACACTGTAATGTAGATTTTGTTGCCGGGGATGCAGAGAAGCTGCCATTCGATGATGATATCTATGACCTTGTAACCTGCCGAATCGCTGCTCACCATTTTACGGATGTTTCTTCGTTTGTTCATGAGGCATTACGAGTTATGAAGCCCGGTGGAAGGTTGTTATTCATTGACAACGTGGCACCTGAACGTGATGAGAATGACCAGTTTTACAATGAAGTAGAGAAGTGCCGAGATGCAAGCCATGTTCGAGCATGGCGCAAGACGGAGTGGATTCATATGCTGGAGTATGCGAGCTTCCTAATGGAAACGATGGTTTCCTTCCAGAAGCGCTTTAAGTTTGAAGAGTGGTGTAAACGTGCGGCACTGCCGGAACGGGAGAGAAGGGAACTTGAAGCAAGTATGTTGAGTGCACCGTCCATCATCAGAAAATTTTTCAATTTTGAAGTGACAACGAACGGGAAGCTCGACAGCTTCCAAGGAGAAAGTGTGTATATTCAGGCGATTAAACCGACGAATGTCTGATTAGGTAAAGACCATTTAGCTGGCTCAGCAGTTTATGCAACGGTAACAGGATGAATGTCGATAAAATAAAACAAGCAGAGTACCTTGAACAGGTAGTTCTGCTTGTTTTATTTTGCATATTTATAATCATAGCGACGGTTCAGGGTTTTAGTATAACTTTGGTACATTCGTCTTCATGATCGTTGAAAATGCGATATGCATCGCTTGCATTCTCCAGTGAAATTCGATGGGAGATGATCTCCGTTGGATCAAATTCACCAGCAGTGATTTTGCGGAACAATTCAGGCATGTAATGTATAACAGGAGCTTGTCCCATTTTAAGATTGATATTGCGTTCAAACAAATTACCTAACGGAAACATGTTGTAGGAAGAGCCATATACACCCGTAAGTTGGAGTGTACCGAATTTGCGGATTGCTTTCATGCCGATTTCGATCGCACTCAGTGAACCGCCATGAAGTTTCAGCTTCTGTCCGATCTCCTCCAGCGTGGTTTTTTTACCATCCATACCTACACAGTCGATAACAACGTCGGTTCCGCCTTGTGTAATCTCACGAATGTGCTCACCTATATCATCGTAATCTTCGAAATTAAAGATCTCTGCATCGTTCAAACGTTTGGCTTTCTCCAGTCGATAAGGCAGGCGATCCACAGCAATAACGCGTTTGGCACCTTTCATCCAGGCGAACTTCTGCGTCATCAGCCCAATGGGTCCACTACCGAGTACAGTGACCGTATCTCCCGGTTTAACTCCGGCATTCTCCACGCTCCAATATGCGGTTGGAAGAACATCGGACAGGAATAATAAAGCTTCATCTTCCAGTTCACAGGATTCAGGAATCACAAACGGAGTGAAGTTTCCGTAGGGAACACGCAATAATTCTGCCTGACCTCCGGGGTGGTTTCCGTAACGTTCGGTGAATCCAAAATATCCACCTGTATGAATATCCGGATTGCCATTGGAATTATCGCACTGGCTCTCCATGTCATGATTGCAATAGAAGCATTCACCACAAGCGATGTTAAAAGGCAGGACCACACGGTCCCCCTTCTTCACACGTGTCACTTCTGGACCTACTTCTTCTACAATGCCCATCGGTTCATGACCGATAACGTAATCTTTGGCAGCAGGCAAGGCTCCCTGATAAATATGCAGATCCGATCCACATATAGCTGTGGAAGTAATACGAACGATAATGTCATCCTTCTGTTGCAGTTTGGGATCTTCAACCTCTTTGACTTGAATGTCCTTGATTCCCTGAAACGTAACGGCTCTCATCTTTCATATTCCTCCTTATATAGTGGGATTCTCTGACAATTACCCCATTTCAGCTTAAATGATAGATATACATACTAAATTAAACGACAGGCCATTTTACTTTACGCAAGGCATCGAGCAACTCAGGCGGCGCATTCAGATTGTCACGGACCAGATCCCGCGGGGTTAACGCCATCCACTGATTCAGCGATACATCCTCGAATCGATCACTTCGGAATATCTCCAAAAACCATAACGTGTCTGTGCCGGTATTTTGTATATAGTGTCCCATTGCGACAGGAACATATCCGACATCTCCAGCCCGATAGTCAAATGTGCGAGCAATGCCATTGCCTCCAAAGACAGTCATTCTCCCTTGTCCTGTCAGATAGTATTGCCATTCATCTGCATTGGGATGCCAGTGCAGTTCACGCATGGCGCCAGGTCGGATCTCAACGAGTGCGGCAGCAACGGTAGTTGAGATGGGGAAGTTGGTGGAGTCTACGATCCGCACGCTTCCACCGGGTGTAATGAGTGGTTCCTGGGCCAGCAATCGGTGTTTGAATGTGAGAGGAACGGTACCATATGGCGACTGAATTTCTTGGCTCTCGATGGAACCCGGGACGGTATCTTGGAAAATGTAGACCTGTTCCTTCGGCATTGACTGAAAAGCGGATTCGGGCACGCCGAAATTGACAGACAATACCTCTGGTGGGGTGTGGGCAAACCAATCCGATATGGATAACGTATTCAGATCGGAGAAGGACCCGTCATCAAACACAAGCAGAAATTCACAACCATCCTCCAGTCCCTGAATGGAATGGGGGAGACCTTTGGGGAAAAACCAGAGATCGCCAGGTCCGACATCCGCAATAAAATTACGTCCGTTCTGATCTACCGAAGTGATTCTTGCCGTTCCCCAGATCATATAGGCCCACTCGGATTGTTGATGCCAGTGCAATTCCCGTACACCTCCCGGTGTCAGGCTCATGTTCACACCAGCCAGTGTAGTGGCAATAGGGAGATCCCGTACGGTGATTTCACGTGACCAACCGCCATGGTTCAATTGCATATGTGTATCGGAAAAAGACATTCTCAGATTGGGCAATAACCCGTTATCGGTTGCCGGAGGTACCAGCATATCGGGGTTTTGTATATCTCTCATGATGTCTCTGGGTCCCAGATCAGGTCCACCAGCGCCATCACTGCGAATGGGTTGCGGGATGATAAACGGCTTTTCGTTTGGTTGCTGTCCTTTGGTCATGAAGTGATCCCTCCAGATTCAGTAACATGTCACACGCGACATTGTATCGTTATGTTTACACCTATGAATCAGGGCCTGGATAATATGAGGGACAAACGACAAAAAAAGACGTGACCACAATGCGGTCACGTCTTTATACGGATGTGAGAAGGTCGAACAATCCATGAATCTGGTTATCGAATCAGATGAAGGCAGAATTCCAGATCGGATTGAAGATGCTCTTTCATCAGTCGTTCGGCAGTCGTCCCGTCATGTGCCTTGATCGCTTCGCAAATCTGATGATGCTCTTCAATGAGGAAGGGGCGCTGATAATATACAACCGTCTGCCGGAATAGATAAATGACGGATTGCATTTTGTCGAACAGATCAATCATCAATGCATTATTACTCGCACGCATGATGATTTCGTGAAACTCTTTATTGGCTTCCATAATCTCTTCTTTGCTTCCGGTATGTCCCACGTGCACGCAATGCTCAAGAGCCGCCACTTCCTGGGCGGATAAGAAGGCAGCAGCAGATTGAGCCGCATGTCCCTCCAGTAACTTCCGTAATTCAAACGTATTTCTTAGATCGGTCTCGGTTAGCTTGACGACCCGTTTGTTCACGACTAATCCTTCCTGTTCCAAGCGGCGGATGGATTCACGGATCGGGGTCCGGCTGACATTCAGATCAGTCGCCAGCTTCTCTTCCACAAGTTTGGTTCCCGGAGAAAGGGTGCCTTGCAAAATCATGTCCCGCAGAACTTCATAGGCCTGCTGATAAGCTGGACGGGACTTGTCCGTACTTGGTTGCATTGTATTTCACCTCTCCCTTTACTTTAGCGAAAAAGATGGCAATAAACAACAAGATTAAAAACCAAATTTTAATTTTAGGATACATAAACAATAAAATTGTATACAAAAATTAAAATGTTGTGTACAATAACGAATGTGAACAGGAATGATAGCGATTACAAGAGTGAAAAGCGAAGAATTTAGGCTGGAGGGATTGCAAGATGAAGAAACGAATTGGATTTATTGGACTCGGTATTATGGGACGTCCTATGTCATTGAACCTGATCCGGGCGGGATATGATGTAAGCGTATACGATATTAATCAAACGGCTGTGATGTCATTGGCTGATGCGGGAGCGCGAGGCGCAGCATCTCCAAAAGAGGTGGCTGAGCATAGTGATGTCATCTTCACGATGCTGCCCAACTCAGAGCATGTCCGCACCGTTATAACGGGCGAACAAGGTGTGCTGGCAGGAGCCAATACGGGAAGTATCATTATCGACATGAGCTCCATCTCACCGGTCGTTTCCAAAGAGCTGGCTCAGCTTGTATCCCAATCGGGATTATATATGTTGGATGCACCTGTAAGTGGAGGAGAACCCAAAGCAATAGACGGTACACTCGCCATCATGGTGGGTGGCAATGAAATGATTTTTGAATCTGTGAAAGAGGTTCTGCAAGTGGTCGGACAGGATGTAACGCGAGTGGGGGATAATGGTTCCGGTGCTACCGCCAAGCTGGCGAATCAGATTATCGTGAACCTGAATATTGCGGCCATGTCCGAAGCGCTTGTATTTGCAGCCAAAGCTGGCATTGATGTAGAAAAGATGTATCAGGCAATCCGCAGCGGGCTCGCTGGAAGTGCGGTACTGGATGCGAAAGTGCCACTCATTCTGGATCGTAACTTTGTCGCTGGGGGACGGATTGATATTAACCTCAAAGACATGACCAATGTGATGGAAACGGCGCATGATATCGGAGTTCCTTTACCGCTCAGCAGTCAGTTGCTGGAGATTTTCCATGCACTGAAGATTGATGGGAAAGCCGCAGATGACCATGGCGGAATCGTTCAGTATTTTGAGAAACTCGCAGGTGTAGAAGTGAATCGGGTCTAATAAAAAATTAAAAAAAGAAAAAAGAATGTTAATAGATATAGATATGAGGTGGAGAGACATGACCTATCAGACGTTATCGGATATCCCCGCAGCTCTTCGGACGGACAACTCTTCTGAAGGAGTGCGAGGACAGATTAAACAATTGCAGGACGCGAGGGCTCGCAAAATTATCGTGCTGGATGATGACCCAACCGGTGTACAGACGGTTCATGATATTGATGTGTTGACGCAGTGGGACAAGCCACTGTTGCAGGAGGCATTTCGATCCTCTGAATCGATATTCTATATTCTGACCAATACACGAGGGCTGGATGCAGATACAGCGGAACGTATTAATCGGGAGATTGCCCGCAATGTGCAAGAGGTTGCAGCAGAGGAAGGAACGAGTTTCACCTTTGTGAGTCGTAGTGACTCCATGCTACGTGGTTATTATCCGCTGGAGACGGATGTGCTAGCTGAAGAAGTGGCGCGTGTCAGCGGACGTGCATATGACGGACAACTGATCATTCCGGCCTTTTTCGAGGCAGGACGGGTTACGATAGGCAACACGCATTATATGGTTGAGGGCGAACAGTTGATTCCAGTTCATGAGACGGAATTTGCCAAGGATAAAGTATTTGGGTATGAGCATGGAGATCTGCCATCGTGGGTAGAGGAGAAGACTTCAGGCCGTATTAAGGCTAGTCGCTGCCTCACCATTTCACTGGAGGAAATCCGTCAAGGAGTCGATGTAGTCAAAGTGATTTTGCTGAAAGCCGAAGACAATGTACCGATTATCGTGAATGCGCTCTCTTATGCAGACATGGATGTACTTTCTCTGGCTTTGCTTCAAGCAGAGGATGAGGGGAAAGCTTTTATTTTTCGGACGGCGGCCTCCTTTGTCAAATCGTATGCAGGCATCTCGGATCAGGCATTTCTGCCGAAAGAGCAGCTGATCGCAAGCGGACAGGAACAACATGGCGGAATCGTTGTTGTTGGTTCCTATGTGCAGAAGACGACTCGTCAACTGGAACAACTGCTTACGTTTCCGGGCATCATCAGTCTGGAGATCGATGTGGAGCGTGTATTAACGCCGGATGGATATACGGAAGAAATTCGACGTGTGATTGGTGAAGCGAACAGACAGCTTGCGGAGGGCAACAATGTTGTTGTATACAGCAGCCGTAAGCTCATCACCGTAGAAGGACATGAGGGCAATTTCAAGATCAGTCAGACGGTATCATCCGCGTTGGTCGAGATTGTGCAATCTCTTGAAGTCGTACCGAAGTTCATTATTGCCAAAGGTGGCATTACATCCAGTGATGTGGCAACGAAAGGTCTGGCCATACGCAAAGCAAGGGTGCTCGGTCAAGTGGCTGCGGGCATTCCGGTATGGTTGACAGGGGAAGAAGCCAAATTCAGTGGTATCCCATATATCGTGTTTCCAGGGAATGTTGGCGGGGAACGTGCGCTACTGGAGACGGTAGAGAAGATCGAAGCTTAAGCTTAATACGAAGGTGCGCAGTGTTCAGGTCGTTTGGGCCAGTGTAATTCTGCGTGCTGACACAACATAACAACTTGGGGGAGGCTATTCGGATGTATTCCGTATTCGGTCTTAGTCATGATGCAAGTCTGCTGCTCTACGCACTGATATCCATTCTTGGATTGATTCTGTTAATTGCCAAATTTAAAATGAATCCATTTGTTGCCCTAATCGTGGGCGCTGTCTTTATGGGATTGATCTCGGGTATGCCGTTCACGGATATCGTGAAGTCTTATCAAGAAGGTGTTGCAAGCGTTCTCGGATTCATCGCGATTGTTCTGGGACTTGGAACGATGCTCGGGAAACTCATGGCCGAGTCTGGTGGGGCGGAACGAATAGCCCAGACACTCGTTCGTGTCTTCGGTGAGAAGAATGTACACTGGGCGATGATGGTTGTTGCACTGATCTGTGGTATTCCGGTATTTATCCAGGTTGGGATCGTGCTACTCTTCCCGCTGGTATTTGTTATTGCGAAGCATACAGGGACGTCGCTGATCAAAATCGGACTTTCACTTGTCGCGGGTCTTGCCGTGGTACACAGTCTGATTCCGCCTCATCCGGCGGCGATGCTCGCGGTAGGAATCTTCAATGCCGATGTTGGTAAAACAATATTCCTGGCTCTGATTGTATCCATTCCAGCCGCAGCAATTGCAGGTCCGCTCTATGGAACATGGATTTCCAAGCGGATCAAAGTCGAGACTTCAAGTGAGCTAATGGAACAGTTCACTGAGACCAAAGATCGGGAACTGCCTGGTTTCGGCATCACCCTCTTTACGATCTTGCTTCCGGTGATTCTGATGTTGCTCGCTACGATTGTGGATCTGATTTTACCAGAGACAAACGGATTCCGTCAGGTCGTTGATTTCATCGGTAGTCCGATTATTGCACTGCTGCTCGCTTTGCTCTTTTCCTTTTATTCTTTTGGATATGCACGTGGTTTCAGCAAACAGCAGATATTGAAATATACAAATGATTGCTTGGGCCCAGTTGCTTCCATTATCTTGCTGATCGGTGCAGGAGGCGGATTCAACCGTATCCTGACAGACAGCGGTGTAGGTGACGCGATAGCGGGTTTTGCACAAAGTGCGCATCTGTCGCCACTCGTGCTGGCCTTTGTTATTGCCGGATTGATTCGTGCGGCGGTAGGTTCAGCTACGGTTGCTATGACAACAGCGGCGGGCATTGTGGCTCCAATCGCTATGACGATGCCGGGGGTAAGTCCGGAGTTGCTGGTGCTCGCAACGGGAGCAGGTTCAATTATTTTGTCCCATGTGAATGATTCGGGATTCTGGATTGTCAAAGAGTATTTGAATCTGTCTGTGCCGCAGACACTTAAGACATGGACGGTCATGGAGACCATTCTCGGATTTGCCGCCTTTGGCATGGTGTTATTGTTGAGTGTCTTTATCTAACAAGGAAAAAAAACCATAAAGCCTATAAACCTAAAAACACGCCGCTATGGCGTGTTTTTTTGTTATGTTTACTGCTCACCATCCATCATGATTAAGATGGGGTGATTGTGGTCTTTCCAGACTGCGTTGTACGAAAACGCTGCTCGTAGATCTCGTTTACCCGCTTTAAAACAGCAGGGCCTTGCTCTGTGAAACGAAGCGCTACCGCTTTATTTTTAACCAGGAACGCACCGGATTCGTGTCTGGCTGGGGATAAGGCCGCATTGTAGAGCAACGAAGCGCCATGGCTTGGATGAGGAAAGAACCATTTCATGATAGGTTTGATATAGAAGGGCAGGCCGGATGTTTTGTTGCCCCTTAGCGTGTTATTTCCACCGGGATCTACGCTTAGTAATTGTATGCCATCCGCACTGGCAGACTTGGCAACCTCGCGTGTCCATAGGGATAAGCCGAGCTTCGAGGTGGCATAAGGACCAAACAGCTTTTTGAATTCGGCTGGACGTTCCAGGATGTTCATATCAAATTGTCTGACCATATTGAACGAGGTGGTGGAAGTATTAATAACTGTTTTCATCTGTCCTTTGAGTAATAGCTCAACTAATTCCATGTAGATGATGTAAGGGACTATCGTCTGAAGTTCAAAGTGCAGTTCATGCCCCTGATCAGAGAAACGAAGTTCGGCAGCGCTACCCCCGGCATTGTTAAACAAGACATCAATCGAATCGGTATCGGATTTAATCTGATCCAGTGCAGTTCTCAGACTGTCATAGTTGGTCAGGTTAGCCTGAACCCAACGGAGCTGGCCTGAACGTAAGGCGTTCTGAATATCGGTATCCTCGGATGGGAAAGCAGAACGGTTGAGACCGATTACCTGCCATCTCTCAGCGAGTAACCTGCGTGTCAGTTCAAGACCAATTCCTGACGTTGAACCTGTGATGAGAGCGGTGCGAAGCTGATTTTGTATATTCATATATACCTCCAGATAGAATGGGATTACAGAACGAATCTGTATGCTGCGCTCATTCTATAACTTGGAGTCGACTCCAAGTCAAGGGGTGTTGGGATGGAATGGATCATGCTTGACTTGGAGTCAGCTCCAAGTTGTAATATGGAGAGAAATGAATGTGGAGGAGGCCCATATGATGAGTGAGAATGAAGTGTTCTCCATTAAAGAAACGTCAGAACAGGCCGGATTATCAGAAGATACAATTCGTTATTATGAGAAGATTGGGCTGCTTCCCCGAGCGGAACGCAAGGCCAATCGCCATCGGGTATATCGCTCGGAGGATATCCATACGATGAAGTTGATCACTTGCCTGAAAAAAACAGGAATGTCTCTGGAGGAAATGAAGCCTTATTTACAAATGTCCATGGATTCCGATCTCGCCGATTTCCCGGATGAACGGGAGATGCTGGTGAATCACCGGAAGAAAGTTGAAGCACAGATTGCTTCGCTACAGCAGGTGGTTGATTTTATCGACGAGAAGTTGGAGAAACGAAGTATGTATCCTGATGAATGTCCTATTACCGGGGAGAACCAGATGTCTGTTTTTGAAAAACAGAGCCTATTCTCTTGATGGCACTGCTACCTATTTGAATCCGAAAACCCACGTCATGATGACGCGGGTCTTTTTGCTGTTTCTAGTATTTAATATCGAGTGTATGACGAAGTCGTTTGATATCGCTTTTTACGAAGAGGGTTGTCTGAAAAGAAGCATACTGAAGAAGGGATATGATATATTAATGAGCGATGTTACACTTTTTTGATAGCAACTACATCTGTAGGTTGAGAAGAATCCTAGATAAGAGAGGAACGACAGCATGGATTACTGGGGAATACTTGGTATAGAGCCTACTAAAGATTTAAATGCGATTAGACGGGCTTATTCATTACGGTTAAAACATAATCATCCAGAAGAGAATCCCGAAGGGTTCAAGGAGCTTAGAGCAGCTTACGAGCAAGCTGGAAAAATAGCATCAACAGGATCGATCCAACCGATAAATGTTGATTTTGATGATGATCGTACACACCACTTCACGGAAGATACGCAGGTTTTAGCTCAAGGTATACATATCGAAGACTTACATATAGCTCCTCCTAAGCGGGAAGATCCGCTACGTGAAGTTGTAAATCATTTTCTGGAGAGAACGATCAGACTGTATGAAGATTTTGACTCACGCATTCGTTACGATCTATGGGTGAACCTTGTGGAGGATGAGCAATTCTGGAGCATTCAGGTTCGGGAAAGACTACACATCGAATTGTTAGATGTTTTGGCAGAAAGAAGCTGGCTGCCTAGTATGGTATGGAAATTATTAGATGATACGTTTGGCTGGATGGACAATGAACAGGAGTTAAGCGAGCGATTTTCTTACTCGTTTCTAAGTCACATTCGTTACCAAAGTCAAAGTCTATATGATTTGCAGCTTGAATTTTTACACCAAGCGGCAGCAGATGGTTTGGAGATCGACGATTATTTATATTTTCGTGAATTCGCAAGACGTGCACTCATTCATCAAGACTTGGACACAGCGCACGAGATGTTGGGCAAAGCTTACGCAATGTATGAACAAGACCCTGTGTTACTGCGCTTGATTGCGGTATATTCGATGAATGTTGAGGATTGGGAGACTGCACTCCACATGTATTCCAGGCTTGCAACTATACTACAAAATGAGCCTCAAATTTTCCGTCACTTGGCAGACGTGTTACTGAAGTGTGGACATGCTGAAGAAGCGTTATCCATCAACATGCAGTTGTCGGATGCAACTGAAGCAGTGATCTATAGTCCTGCTTTATCATCTGCAGCGCAGTGTCTGATCCAGTTGGGTAGAAAAAATGAGGTCATAGCCTTATATAAGGCGGCGTTAGAACGATTCCCAGCGGACTTGGAACTGCGAACTCGTCTATGGCATGTACGCAATGAATATGAGCAAGAACGCATCACGATTTTGGAAGAGGAGTTTCAAAATAACATCCAACCTGGAACAGAACAGATCGAGGAACTGATCGAGCTTTACCGTATAAGGAAAAGATCAGACAAGGTAATATCCATGATTGAAGGATTTGGATCAGAAGTACTGTTAAGCAGGAAAGCGTGGTTTTCGGCTGGTCAAACCGTATATGATGTAGATCGAAAACTTGCTTTACAGTACCTTAATCAGTCTGTCGCAATGTCCACAGAAGAAGCCTTTGTTCATCAAGAGGCTTTGTACTTACGCATAAAAGTCAATTATGATCTTGATCATGATGAGGCAGTAATATCAGACGGTCTTATTGTGAAAGAATACATGTCAGAAGAGCCGGGAGTCTATTTTTATCTCGGTGAAGCCTATCGAGCGCTGGAACAATATGAACAGGCTACCTTGAATTATTTACAGGCAAAAACATTAAATGGTGGCGCAGGCTATGAATTTGGATTAGCTTTCAGTTACTATCATTTAGAACAGTATGATAAGGCTATAACTTGCTTTGAGACTTATATGAATGAAGGTAATGAAAGTGCTGATCTCTATCACTACCTTGGCATATCGTATATGAATGTAGATCGATTCGAGGATGCTGTTCAGTGTTTCCAAGCTTGTTTACGTATCGAGAGTTATCCGAGCACGCTATATCATCTATTTACAACCTACAGAAGACAAGCCAAGATTGATCTTACGTTGTCTACCATTGAACAATATTTGGAGACTGGGGACACTGCGTATCAAGATGAAGCTCTTGGTGCAGCAGCGGATCTCCATTTTGCTAGAAAGAACTGGAGCACTGCCCATGATTTCTTCTTAGTGCTCCATAAAAAGATACCGGAGGTTTCTTTATTAACAAAAATGATTGCTGTCTGCCTGCTTGCGGATCGTAAGTTTGAGGAGGCAACAAAATGGATTTTGAAGATTCAGGATCACGAACCTAATAATCCGTGGGCGCTTTTACAAATGATTCGCATCTTTGCCGAACTCAAGCAGTGGGATGAGTTGGACAGCGCTATGGTGCATTATTATAAAACAGTAGAACCTGCCAAGATTGATGGTTACAGCTATTATTATGGGGGCTTACATCTATATCAGGCACGTAAATACGATGTCGCTTGCAAAATGTTGACCCGGGCTTACGAGTTTGGTTTGCGGGGGGATACATGCAGTTTACTGAGTTTATCCTATATGCATCTTGGTCAAGGAGAGCCGGCACTTGTGTATGCCAGAGAGGCTGTGGCAGACCGACCTGATCATCCGGATTACCTTGCACGTCTGCAGGATATGGAAGAGCGTCTGAGTCGACGGGGAGCCTGGTTCAATAAGCTGAAGTTCAATATATTCCAGATGGGGTTGAAACAAACCGTACCACTTCAATTCCCTGATCTATTGAATGATGAAGAGCTCAGACCGTATTATAACGTGGAGGTATTCAACGATGCATTCTTTGCTTGATACAAGACAGCAGTGGACACTGGCAGCGGGAGCCATTTTACTTGAGGCAAATGCTTTGGAATTTGCCACAGGGTATGATATTGAACGATTGGATGGGAAAAGGGAAGGCATCATTGAGATGTTTGGTCGGACATGGAGTATTCGGGACGAGCAGTCATTTCATCAGCAAATGGAAAGTTTTCGAGAAGGAAGCGGGCACCATGATAAATTTGATCAACACAGGGCGTTATTGTCCGTAATGACTCATCAGGAGCAGGAAAACTACATCCTTGGTTTGGAGGAAGAGACGCTCAGAACTCAATTGAGGGTCATCCAGCTCTATGACAGTCGCCTGAATGCGGCAAGCATCAGCGCCTGGGACTGGGGAAGAGCCATATCAATTACACGGATGGCGATGCAGGTCGGTTATGTAGATGAGAAGACGGCATGGACGTTTATGTATGAAATGGCGCAGCGAATTCAAAAGGCGTATTCAAGTTGGACGGAATTCGGGCTTGCCTACCTTATAGGACGTCAGTATTGGCATGAAGAATTGGAGACGGAGTCAGCCCTGGAGCACTTTTCGCTTGTAGAGCATTTGTTCGAGCGGGCAGACAGTCCATGGAATGTACTTCCGTGGGAAGAAGCAACCGTTGGTCTGCCTGTTGAACCAGAAAGAGAGGAATAGTGCAGTGACATTACAACAACTAAAATATGTGATCGAAGTTGCCACGCGCGGTTCCATGAATGAAGCAGCCAAAAGGTTGTTTATCTCGCAACCCAGCCTTTCGAATGCCATTCGGGATCTGGAGCAGGAGTTGCGAATTACTATTTTTGAACGTACCAATAAGGGAATATCTCTGTCTAAAGAAGGCGTTGAGTTTCTGAGTTATGCACGTCAGGTGGTAGAACAAGCTGAATTGCTGGAGAATCGTTATTTGAACGCCAAGCCATCCCCGCAGCACTTCTCTGTATCGACGCAGCATTATGCGTTTGCAGTGAATGCCTTTGTTCGTCTGGTACAGCAGTATGGTCAGGATGAATACGAGTTGGCGCTTCGGGAGACAAAGACCTACGAGATTATTCAGGACGTGAAAAGCCTGCGTAGTGAAATTGGCATTTTGTATTTGAATGAGTTCAATGCCAAGGTGATTAACAAATTGTTAAAAGATGCGGGGTTGGTTTTCACGAGTTTGTTCACAGCCAAGCCCCATATCTTTATCAGTGTGAAGAACCCGCTGGCGAAGCAGGAGTCGGTTGCAATCGAGCAACTGCAGGATTATCCGTACTTGTCATTTGATCAGGGAGAGTACAATTCCTTTCACTTTTCCGAAGAGATCCTAAGTACGTTATCTCACCCCAAAAGCATACAGGTCAATGACCGCGCAACATTGTTTAACCTGTTGATTGGTCTGAATGGTTATACGATCTCTACAGGTGTACTTAGCGCTGATCTGAACGGAGACGAGATCATTCCTGTACCGCTGGAATGTGAGGAATCCATTAATGTAGGGTGGATAAGCCACAAGAGCACTTCTCTCTCTAATCTGGGTGTGGCATATGTCCAGGCTCTGCATGAGGCCATAGGGTCTTAGAAGTGTTAAATAGTTCATCAAAAGGCCGTTTCCGAATGAGTCGGAACGGTTTTTTTGTTGTACTATGATCTTTCAAGTATAGGGTGGTATGTTGTCATCCCGTGTAATAGAATGAAGGTATATGTCGAATGTGTGCAAGAGATCGAAGGGAGAACGGTTAGTGAGAGTTCTGTATCGGAATAAAAGTGAACAGCATGAGCTGACGGTATATGATACCAAAAAGCTTTATGGAGAGAAGGGCCAGTTTCGTGTATTAGAATTCTCCAATGCAGCTGTGCAGGGAGCCATGGATCTGGATGAGCCTAACCGGATGGTGTTGGAGTATCCGAGAGCGATGGTGCATCTAATGGAACGGAATGATCCTGAGTTTGATACCGTATTTGTGGTGGGACATGGTATTGGCACATTGTCAACCTACTTGTCTGATCGTCAGGTAAAGGTGGCTGAGCTTGACGCAGAGGTCGTGGAGTTGAGCCAGACCTTTTTTGGATATGAGGGAAGCCCTGTGCTCATTGGGGATGGTCGTGAATTATTAGGTCAGGAACCCGCTGCGACATATGATTATATTATTATTGATGCCTTTACGGCAACGGGTACACCCGAGCAGTTTATATCCAGTGATTTTTTTGCCATGGTCAAGGACAAGCTGGACTCGGACGGAGCTGTGATCCTTAATGTGTTCGGGCGTGCGGGCAACGATCGGCTTGTCAATGCGATCTATACGACACTTCAGGCACAGTTTGCCTATACACGTGCATTCGCATTACCTACAGAAACAGCGGATGAAGTTCAAAATCGCATTTTAATGGGTAGTCATCACCCGATCGAATTTCAGGTTCGTCAGATGGCAGGGTTTGTTGAACAAGAGCCAGAAGAAGGATATATCATTGTCGATTAGGGCGATTCTGAACAGTGATTCTTCCAGGGAAAGTAAAATGTCATTAAATCGTCAATCTTACGATGTAATTGTTAAGATTTCTCAGTCTCTTTATTTGATCTTAACAACTTTCGTATAAGATAGAAGGAATATGCTTTTTCATGAAAATCCGGGGGAAGTAAACGATGATTGCACAGATCAAGAGATCTAGAAGATTACGAAGAAAAATAAAAAACATCAAGAAGATCAGCCTCACGGCTTTACTCGGCGGGTTGGTCACTATTTCAGTTATAATGACATTGACCCTCATGGTCATCTCATCTTATACATCTCAGAAACAGTCACTCATTGATAACACCCTGTCCTTAAACTATGCAAGCGCTGTGCAAATGAGTCAAACGCTGGATTCGCTTTTTTATTCCATGCAAGAGAGCTTGAAATATGCAGCCAATTATTTCCCGGATATGGATCACTCCAATACAAAAGAGTTGAATTCCACATTGGATTTGGTTCGCAATAGCAGTAATTTTTTCAATTCCGTTTCTTTGGTAAATAAAGCTGGGGTAGTCAGGTCAACCTCACCTTACTCAGAGGCTAGTGTAGGTCACCATGTTAGTTCCAATGCAGCAAAAGAAGCGGTTAAATTGAGAACTTCGTATATCTCCGAAGCGTACCAGACACCCAGAACCAAACGCAGAATTGTATTTGTCAGTGAACCGATCTTTGATTCTGCAGGGGATTACCAAGGAACAATCGGTGGAAATATCTTTTTGCAGGAAAATAATATATTGAGTCTGTCTTTTGGCAGTCAGCTCAAGACAAGTAATGGGTCCTACTTTTTTATTGTGGATAAGAAGGGCACTTTGTTATTTCACCCAAACACCAACCGAATTGGTGAAAATGTCAGTAAAAATGAAGTGGTGCAAAAGCTGCTAGTAAACAAGCACGGTAAAGAACAATACAAAAACCTGGCAGGTGTGGATTCGCTTGCAGGTTATTACAAAGTTCCATCAACAGATTGGGGCGTCGTAATCGTGTCTCCAACCCAAACGGTGTACGATCAGTTGAATCATCATATCCGTATGTTGTTACTGTACACCTCAGTGCCTTTCCTGATCCTGACCCTTATTGTGGTTCGGGTTGCACGCAAGCTGGCCAGTCCTTTTGCTATGCTGGCTGATTTGGTGAATCAGGTCGATAAGGGACAAGTAGAACTGCCTGTGATGAAACCTCACTGGAATAGAGAGGCAGACCTTCTAACAAGAGCAGTTGTTGGCGCATTGGCGAACTTTAGGAAACAGACAAACCAGCTTGTCTATGATGCCAGAACAGATGTTTTAACAGGCATGAACAATCGCAGAACCTTCGAAGAAGTCATTCAGGAATGGATTCAGGATGAGGTGCCATTCTCCATTATTGTTCTGGATATCGACCGCTTCAAGTCCATTAATGATACATTCGGGCATCATGCTGGGGATGAAGTATTAAAACACATTGCCAATATCATTCAATTGTCTGTTCGACCAGAAGATGTCTGCGCCAGGTTTGGTGGAGAGGAATTTGTAGTCTTGTTAAGAAATTCCGAGTCTAACGTCGCTTTTGAGATTGCTGAACGTATCCGAATAACGGTCGAAGAAAGCGTATTGCCTATAGATCGTTCCGTGACCATCTCGGCTGGAATTGCTGAATATCCGAAGCACTCCACAACATCCACAGAACTGTTTCACTTGGCGGATAATGCACTGTATCAAGCGAAGGAAGAGGGACGTAACCGTACGGTTACGATCCAATCGGTTATTAAATAAGCGAGCAAAGAACTGTTCCCTAAAAACCAGGGACAGCTTCTTTTGTGTACTATACCTCTTGTGAGGATCTGGCCAGAACCTCATTTGTATACGTTTCTCCCCAATCTCGCATGCTGAAGATAATCGGCCTTAACGTTTCACCGAATGGTGTGAGGGAATACTCCACTTTAGGTGGGATCTGGGGGTATATTTCACGATGAACAATTCCGCTACCTTCCAACTCTCGAAGTTGCAGGGTGAGCATACGCTGGGTGATGTCAGGAAACAATTTTCGGATCTCGTTAAATCTCAAAGGACCGGAGAATAAATGATACAAAATGGCACCTTTCCATTTGCCTCCGATCACACTGAGGGTAACTTCCACGGAACAGCCGTATGGCGCGGGACATAGCTTGGTTGCGTCCTTTTTCATTATAAGTACACCTCCACTTTACGGTGATTTTCTATAGTATCTATTTGGGTGGTTATATTACATAACGTACGTATAGTTCATGAAAGAGCATATCACTTATGATGCGGATTATAAACCCTAATTATAGTCGAAGGCAGATGTGCTGATGTCTATAATATAAAAAAGAGCCCCGGTTTCAGGCTCTTCGCTGGAAGTATAAAATATGATGATGAGCGTATATACGCTACTTCAGTGACGATAGAATGGAGTCACATAGAGCCATTGTTGCAATATTATCCCTGGCGCTGGAATGTGGGACAGTCTGATTCTGGCAACACGCGATGAAGTGCGCCATTTCACCAACAAACCCGCGTAGATAAAGGTCACGATAAGCTCCTGACATGGGAGATCCGGAAGGTGTATACACAGTATCTTGCTCCTCGAGAGATTTCCAGGGAAGGCTGGTCGAGCTTCGGGATTGATGAACAGTAAGTGTGTTGATCTCTTCAGCTGACGCAAATCCGTTGTCAAAGGTGACGAGTACACTTTCACTCTCCCGTGACCAAGCACTCATGCCAGTAAAATAAGCGCTGCCTACTACGTTATTCTCAAATACAAGGGAAATGCTTTGATTAATGTGTTCCCCGTCCTTCACGGTTGTGCCTGTAACTCGTATTGCTTCTCCGAATAAGTAACGCATCAGATCGACCATATGAATGGCAGCGAGCTTCATGAACTGTTCCTCATCCTTGCAAAATGGGGTACTGTCTACAGCGAATTTCATCTGGAATGAACGTACATTACCTAGCGAACCACTATCAATGATCTCCTTCAGCTTCATGTATATGGGGGCATAACGTTTCATAAAACCAACCATGACAACGACGCCAGCCTGCTCGGCAGCTTCTGCTACAGTGGCGGCTTCCGCTGCGTTCCATCCGAGCGGCTTATCCACGTATACATTCTTGCCAGCCCGAATGCATTCGAGAACAAGGGCGGTCTGATCTACAGGCTGGGCGACCACAACGACACCGTCACAAGTTTCCTGCTGTAACATAAGCTGAGCGTTATCATACGCTTGTCCGTTGCTGCCAAATCGCAGCAGAGCTGCTTCAGAGCGTTCCATACTGCGTGTGGCAATGGCCTGGATCTGCGCTCCGGCTTCAACAACAGAAGGGTAAATATTCGTGGATGCATGAAACCCTGCACCGATAAAGCACAGATGGGTTGTTTTCAAGGTGGATCTCTCCTTCATTTTTGCATTCGTATGGATGGTATATTTGTTGTTTAATGCTACGATAGGGTGTTAGAAGTTGAGAAAAAAGGACATATGTCCTATTCTTGAATGAGTAAAAAAAGAAGTTGCATTTTTATTTTGGAGCATGTATACTCTGAATTACGGTAAAACAAGGAATTGTTTCACCGGAACGCTTTTCATCGATGGATGAGGAGATACATATTATGCGGTCGTGGCGGAATTGGCAGACGCGCACGGTTCAGGTCCGTGTGGGCTAACCCCCGTGGAGGTTCGAGTCCTCTCGACCGCATCTAACAAAAAAAGGTTCGTGAGTTGCTCTAGGGCAATTCACGAACCTTTTTTTATTTTGTGGATCATTCGTGTGAAGCCTACATTTTGCTACCAGCATGCTAATGCTAATGTTGCCGCTGGCGCAGAATGACTGCCGTGATGATCCCGGCAATGGCTCCTGCAATACCAAATAGCGTTACACTGGCAACCACTTCAACCGACTGGAGACGAAACAAAAAAGCGATACCGCTGCCAAAAGTGGTTCCAGCGAGAAATCCGAGCGAAATTCCTAATTCTTTCGTTAATTTCATTGCTTCACCTACTTGGAAATGTGAGATATGGATTTGCAAATATTGGGTACAGGCAGTAAAGTGTGATCAGGAAAATCATCACATTTTATTTCCTTTTTTATCTTGTGGTTTTAACCCGTTAATTATGCATGATATCTCATATGGGAGGGTAAGAGCGAATGAATATGAACGAACGAATTGCAGCATGGAATGAGGAAGCACAGCAGTGTGCTTGCGGTCATCAACACCGAGTGGTGGATATGCTGATACATCTGGAAGCTGGGGCCATTCAGAGGTTACCGGGTTATTTGTCTGAGCAAGGATATCGTCAGGTGACGGTTGTTTATGATCGACATACGTTTCGGGCCGCCGGATCTGATGTGCTGAGTAGTATTCGCGAAGCGGGAATGCATGTGGATGAGATCGCTCTTCCGGAGAATCGCACGGGGGATATCATTGCGGATGAAGCAGCTATTGTGCAGGTTATGTTGGGTGTGAGACTCGAAAGTCAGGCTGTAATTGCGGTGGGTTCAGGTACCATTCATGATCTGGTGAGATTTGTTTGTTCCAAAATGAATAAGCCCTTTCTGTCGATACCGACAGCGGCTTCAGTAGATGGCTTTACCTCTGCGGGTGCACCCTTAATTGTAAGCGGAATCAAACAGACATTTCAGGCTGTTCCGCCTGAAGCCATTTTTGCCGATATGAATATCCTGGAGCAAGCTCCCCAAGTGATGACGGCTGCCGGATTCGGAGATATGCTTGGCAAATATACTTCCCTTGCAGATTGGATTGTTTCTCGTGATCTGGGCGGGGAACCGTTCTGTCCGGTTGCTTATCGGATGACAGAAGAAGCGCTGAATACCTGCATAGATCATGTACAAGCGATTGCGGAGGGGCGAGCAGAGGGAGTAGCTGTATTAATGGACGCACTAATTGTTTCCGGTATCTCCATGCTGATCATTGACCATTCCCGTCCGGCATCCGGAGGTGAGCATCATCTGTCCCATATTTTGGAGATGGATCTGATGCAAGCGGGAGAAAGGCCGGTTCTGCATGGTGCCAAAGTTGGCGTAGCTTGTGCATTGCTTACGGTGAAATATAAAGAACTTGCACAGACATCGGGTGAACCGGTGTTTGGGATATATGACCAATTGCCGGAGGCTACTCAGCTCATCGCATGGTTGGAACAAGTAGGTGGACCTGTGACTACTGAGCAACTTGGTGTAACCCCGGAGATGGTGGAACATGCATTCAACACAGCGCATACGCTTCGTCCTCGATATACCGGATTGAGATATATCAATGAAGTGTTAAACACGAGTTTAGGATGACCTTTTAGAGAGAATGATCATGATGAAATGCATAAACTTCACTTGTAGCGGGCTGTGATGGCTCTCCTTGGGAGCAAAAGACGAAAAAGGGTAGGTTATCTGACATTTCTGCTGGAATAGCCAGAACAGTGCTTCAAGTCCGAGAGAGAAGGCATGCATTTATTTTAAAAAAGGCTCTGGCCTCCCTATGGGGAGATCAGAGCCTTTTGGCTGTTCGCTTATTTAGTTGTTGCGACGATCTTTCAAGATGACATCTGCGAACAAAATAGTTTTCGGGATACGGAAAAATTGCTCCGCTTGTTCCTGAAATGCAGCAGAAGGCAGTGTTCCCTGATGCAGCCATTTGCGGAAAGTGCCGGGATGAACCCCGATCCAGTGGCTGACATCTGTCACCGACAGATCATGGACCATACACAAGCCTGTCAAAATACGGTTACTAACCGGAGAACGGGTCACCGTACGCTTCATGAAGCGAGATGACTCGGGTTGACATATGACAGGGCTATTACGCACAACTTCTTCATTGAAGAGAATATGACGCGGGTAGCCGAGTAATTGGCAAGTCTTGTCCAAATTGGTACTGCCGGGTATCCGTCCTTCATATACCCACGCACTGACACTGCGTGAAGAGATGGAGAGGTCTTCAGCAAGCTGGGACAACTTGATATCATTGGCCATCAGCACGGCAAGAAGAACACGATTGCGGATTTGACAGCGTGTCGGTTTTCGGAATCGTTTAACACGGACGCCTTTTCCCAAGTATTTACGGTTGATCAGAGACCACGCCTGGATGGAATGTTGTTCTGGTTGATTAGGCATATTTCCTCCGATTTTTTTTAACCAAATACTACAATAAACAACGGGGTACTTTCAAGTGCCGGGATTACCGGTTACAAATGCGTCAATGCGTCAATTCACGATAAAGAGGGAACTACGAACTAGACCATGCGCAATTCACATCCTAGTATATTCCTAGATTACAATGTTTCACTAAAAATGAGGGGAGAAATTGGACAGGAATAAAAATAATATAGTTCTAATTACTTATTACTAGGTCTAAAGAACTTTTATCTGTTTTTTGTTGATATGATGCGGTTTATTTCCCTGAATTCCCCAAAAGCATGTGATTTTCGTTCCCCTGTTGTGAAGAGGATGTGCACAAATCT
Source organism: Paenibacillus sp. FSL H3-0457 (assembly GCF_037981725.1). Lineage (NCBI taxonomy): Bacteria > Bacillati > Bacillota > Bacilli > Caryophanales > Paenibacillaceae > Paenibacillus > Paenibacillus sp. FSL H3-0457. The sequence goes on from NZ_CP150283.1 coordinate 2,270,523, forward strand.
GAAATGATAAATCCGCATGTTCAGCATGACATGTGACCTGTCAAATCTCTTACTTTTACATATATTGTATGATACTCAAGTGTAAAGGAGAGGTGAGGAACGTGCATCTATCTGTGAATACCTTTGCTGTCATCTCGGGAGCATTTGTTACGTTTGCTTTTGGCGGATGGGATCAATTGCTGAGCCTGCTCGCGGTCGCGATGGCTGTGGATTATATAACAGGTTTGGCAGCGGCGGTAAGAACAGGTACCGGCTTGAATAGCAACATTGGATTCTGGGGGATTGCCCGCAAAGGGCTCATGCTGACCGTTGTTTTGCTTGCTCATCGAATTGATCTGATCATGGGAACCGATTTTATCAAAGGCGGAGCTATTTATTTCTATCTGGTGAATGAACTCATTTCGATTACCGAGAATTATGCCAAAATCGGTCTTCCATTGCCTGCAAAGCTCAGACAGGCCATTGCAGTGTTGAAGAAACAGGAGGATCAGGAGGATCTGACGAATCGTGAATGGTCCAAACCGCAGCAAACCCCGGACAACATCAAACAGCAGGCTGAAACAGGACAAACTTTGCAGGATGACTCCGAGAAACAGACGGAGGATGGATCGCAAAAGAAATCCGAATCGAAAGGAAACGGTTCGGATTAGTTTTTCTTATCAAGAGAACGTTTCCAAGTATCCTTTCGTAATAGAGAACGTTATGATATATTTTGGATACATGAAAATTCATTCATTTCTACTATTATATTAAACGAGGTGTTTGTCCAGATGATAAAACATATTGTCCTGTTCAAAATGAAAGATCGCTCAGCAGAAAGTATTGAAGCTGCAGCTCAGGTGCTTCGCAATCTGGAAGGTAAAATTGATGTCCTGGTTTCACTTGAAATCGGGATTGATGTGCTTCGCTCGGATAGATCGTTCGACATTTCACTCACAGCTGAGTTTGCGTCACTGGAGGATCTCCAGGCGTATCAGGTACACCCGCTTCATCAGGAAGTTATCAAGTACATGAACGAAGTCAGAGAACAGTCAATTGCAGTGGACTACGAAATCTGATCTATCATTCAAACTACGTTGAGATAAAGGGGACTCTGCATGAGCGATTTAAGAGACGTTATGGAATTTCTATATATTTTTGTTGTGTTTCTAATCGCTTGTCCTGTGATGATATTCTGGCTTAAGCGAAGAGGGAAACGGAACCGATAACTCACTGAACGGGAAGTGAACGAATGTATTATGTGAACAGAGAACAGATTGCCCGCCGGCTTGCTGCTGTACCGGAAGTAGCTGAAGGGCTCCGCGGGGCAGCAGAAGCTTGGGATGGGAGTCTCATGCTGGGTATGGTACAGGAACGTTGTCTTCACCTGGCGATCGAGATTGTTACCGATGTGGGAAGTTATCTGATCGACGGCTTCATCATGAGAGATGCAAGCAGCTATGATGATATTATTCAGATTAATTATGAAGAAAAGGTTTTTGATAATCCGACCTATGAGATCTTGCGTCAGCTTGTCACGTTACGCAAGCCACTGGTGCAGGATTATTACACTTGGGAGCGGTCTGAGCTCCATCCGCTTAGCGTAGAGTTGCCGAGTATACTTGAACATTTTACTACTCAGGTTAGCGCCTACGTGGAAAAAGAACTTGGTCCTTTCAATACGGCACAAGCCGAGGGACAGCGTAAGGAATGAGGGAAATCGCATGACAAATGAATCAAAAGAATTCAATGAAGTAAATACTGAAAGTAACGAAACAAATGAAACACCTTCCGGATTCCATCCGGTGTATATGGTTGAACTTTTGTTCCGGGAACGTCCAGAGGTGGATCGCCTGCGTTTGCAAGAAGCTATGATCCGTCATACAGGACAAGTCCGACTGGATGTGAAACAAGAGAGCGGAGGGCAAAAGCATGAGATGCTTGTCTTCTATCATCTGGACCACAAGGTATCCTTCCAGGAAGGGGATATCCCTGCTCAGACTTGTATGCTTCCTGTGAATGAAATCGCAGATCGTGCTCGCTTTGGCGGTGCTCTGCAACAAGCATGGCATTGGCCGGATGCAGGACAAGCTGTGGAAGCTGCGCGTTACTCCATTCGGATACATGATATGTTCACGGCTGCCATGCCTCGTAAACAGCGCCTGGAGCTGTTTCAGAAGACTGTACTGGCAATCATGGAGAGTGTGACCTGTGACGCGCTGTATTGGTATGGCAGTGATAAGCTGGTTGAACCGGAAGCATACACGCAAGCTCAGGAACGTGAGGAACATCTGTATGCAGCCATGAACGTTCGAATGTATCAAGCCGGAGGTACAGAGGAACAGCGCGGGTTGGTCATGGATACCGTGGGATTATCTGCGCTGGGTGTACCTGATGTCCAGTGTCACTTCGTTGGTCTTGATCCCGATACGGTGGCTCAGACCTTACTGGGTGCAGCATATTACATATTTGATCAGGGGGATGTTCTGCAAGATGGACAGACACTGGGTTCTTCAGGTGGACGTCGCTGGCGTTGTGAACATCAGGCAGCATTGATTGCACCTGGACGATATGTGATTGATTTGGACCCGGGGGATGAGCATGCCGCGGCTGATCTCGAGCCGGCTCGTCAGAACTGAGTTTAAGCCGTCATTTGCATCCATTCAAAAAGGGCGTTCAGATTATTTTTAACATCTGGAGTGTCAAGTCAAGCCTGTGCTGCTTATAATGCATCAACAGAGTAGGCATTCGCCCGGATGGCTGAGCGACAGACCGTTGCTTCTGATCCGGTACTTAAACAATAGTAAAGGGAGAGATGTGACGTGAAGGATTCTAACAAAAGTTTGTTGTGGGGAGCTCTTATTGGCTCCGTGGTTGGTTCAGTAACGGCATTATTGCTGGCACCGAAATCAGGGCGTGAACTTCGTCAGGATATTACAGAAGGTGCTCGTCAGGTATCGGAGAAAGGTCAGGAACTGGCTGGTATCGTGGGAGAACAAAGTTCGCAGATTGTATCCAAAGTTAAAGAGACCGCAGATGTTGTGATTCAGGATATTCAATCCTGGCGTAATTGCGCTGAAGGGAAAGAAATTCGCATCTCGGCAGCCATTGTGGATAACGATATCGATAAAACAGTGGATGAACCCGGAATTGACATCGTAGCGAAGCTTCCTGCGGATGAGTCCAAGGACGACAACTAAGCAAAGCTTAGGATAAGCAGGCTTTCCTCAATTAGAGGAGAGCCTGCTTTGTTGCGTGTCCACACATAGATGACGTAGCACGTGGATTTAATTTGAACCCTGCGATGAAATCGGGTAAGATGTAGGTACCTTTTTGCCGGAATGTTCATACGGTAGGAAGAAAGCTCTGAGAAACAATCGTTTTGAGAACCAATTCAATGAAGAAGGAAGCGGTGTGTTCGTGCAGCAAGCAATCGCTATATTAGACTCCGGTGTGGGGGGATTGACCGTCGCCAAGGAAGTGATGCGTCAGCTCCCGCGGGAAAAGATCATTTATTTTGGGGATACTGCCCGGACACCGTACGGACCCCGTTCGTCCGAACAAGTAAAACAATTTACGGAACAAATCGTTGATTTCTTGATCCAATTCGATCCGAAGGTTATCGTTATCGCCTGTAACACAGCAACAGCAGCCGCGTTGGAGTATATCCGTGCCAAGGTGAATATGCCTGTCATTGGTGTTATACATCCGGGTGCGCGGGCCGCAATCACAGCGACACGTACAGGACGTATTGGTGTGATTGGTACCACGGGTACAATAGGTAGTGGGGCTTATACATCGGCACTCAAGCAGTTGTCCCCCTATATTGATGTGGTCAGTCAGGCTTGTCCGGCGCTGGTGCCGTTGGTGGAACAAGGTGAATTTCGTTCCGAGCACACGACACATACGGTGGAACAATCATTGGGCGAGATCAAACAACAGCCAATCGATTGTCTTATTCTGGGTTGTACGCATTATCCCTTTCTCATGGACACGATTCAGGAAGTTATGGGACAGGAAGTGAAGTTAATCAGTTCAGCAGATGAAACGGCACGTGAAATCAGTACGATTTTATATGATAAACGAAAGCTGGCCAGTGGGGATGAGACTCCGGTGCATCAATTTTTCTGCACGGGTGACCCGAGAATGTTCCAGAATATCACCCGTCGATGGTTGGGGGAGCAGATCTCCAAGACTCCTGTTGTCTGGCAAGTTACGCAATTATCATAGTTATACTCAAATTATGCATGAATAAGACTTTTAATTAATGTAATTTGGTTGTGGACTATCCCGGAACTGTGAAGTTCCGGGATTTTTTGTCGTCATTATGCATTAACCGGAGATAAACATGATTCTTGTCACATGACGGACAACCTGACCTGCATACATATGTTACAGACACGAAATTGGTCAGAACTGGACAGGAGACCTGTCTTTTCCTGTGGAAAGGAGAACAACATGGATCTGCAGTGGATTATCGTTCAGCGGGGAGATACATTGCCGCGAATTGCGTCAGCACACCATATGACCAAAGAGTTACTTGCTGCACTAAACCCGGAAGTGGCTTCCCAGCCATACTTGCTGGCAGGTCAGATGCTGCGAATTGTCCCCGGGACAGGTCGCAGATACGCTGTACCACCTGGAGAAAGTGTAGGGGAAATTGCAGAGAGATTTGGTCTGGACGAAGAGGTGTTGCGCCAGGCCAATCCCGAAATCACCAATATAACCGACTGGGTTGGTCGCTGTATTCATATTCCGGCTTCGAATGGAAAAACTATTGTAAAGATTCAGGGAGAGTATGGTTATCGAGAATTAATCAGGGATATAGACAAGCTGGAGAATCAATACTCGTTTATTGAAACAGGGTCCATTGGAACAAGTGTCATGGGGAAGTCGCTGCCTTATTTGCGTATTGGGCAAGGGGCGAGACATATCCATGTTAATGCTTCCGTTCATGCGAATGAGTGGTTGACAACAGCAGTTCTGATGAAGTTTATCGAAGAGTATGCCGAGGCGTATAGTTCGCATAGGACATGGCATCAATACCAGACAGAACGCTGGATGCAAGAGACGACACTCTTGGCCGTGCCGATGGTTAATCCGGACGGGGTCGAACTGGTTCAGGAAGGTGTGGTCAATCAGCATCCACATGCACAGCAATTGTTGGCCTGGAATGCCGACAGATCACATTTCACCCATTGGAAGGCCAACATCAGAGGGGTGGATCTGAATGATCAATTTCCAGCCCATTGGGATGAAGAGGCAGCGAGAAGAGGTATGACCTCACCTGGCCCCAGGGATTATGCGGGGACAGCGCCATTGACAGAACCGGAGGCACAGGCGCTTGCGCAGTGGACTCGGCAACACACATTTGATGCGGTTGTATCCCTGCATAGTCAGGGACAGGAGATCTATTGGAACTACCGTGATCTGGAACCTAGAGAGAGTGGACCGCTGTCGCGTAGACTCGCCAAAGCTTCCGGCTACAAGGCGGTGAAGCTCGGTGGCAGTGATGCCGGATACAAGGACTGGTTTATTCAAGATTTCGGTAGACCGGGCTTCACGGTAGAAGTTGGATTGGGTGTTAATCCGCTTCCCGTAGAACAGTTTGATGATATTTGTATAGAAGTGGGAATGTTGCTGGCTGAACTGTTATCCAATGGACAATAAGGCAAGACCCCGAATTACGAAGGTGTGAAACTTAACAGTAGATCATTCGTATAACAGGAACGGACGCTATGAGCGACGTTCCGTTTTTATTATTTTTTATAATGGCATGTTACGTCATTCGTTCTGAATGGTTTTCGAACGGGTAATGATGGATGTGCCTTTTCGGCGACATATATAATTATACGGAGGGATTCAAATGAAGTGGAGAAGACTACTGTCGTTCAAACGATGGACACAAGTTTTCAAAAGGCTCCCCCGGCTGCTCCGGGCTCCGCAGATTCCTTTGGGAGAAAAGCTGTTGTTTATTATTCCGGCGCTGTTGTACTGGGTACTTCCTGACGTAATGCCGTTTATGCCCATCGATGATATCGGGGTCACTTTGATTCTGATGAACTGGTTTGTAAGCCGGGCAGAACGTAAATATCCTGTGCTTCAAGAGGGGACACCTTCTTAATTTGTGCCTAAATGGATAGGTTTAACATTGAATTCGCATCAATGTTATTGCGAAGAGCGGTAACTTTCTTTACAATAGATGCTGTAGTTTAAGAATGCTGAAATTGTTGAAACCTGCAATTACAATATAGGAGATGAAGAGAATGAACTGCAAAATTACGCGTAATGCTGCTAAAGTATTGAAGCTTGAATTGGACAAGCCGGAGAACGAAGGGAAAAACCTGCGCGTTGTCATCACACATGCACATGGTGACCATGCTCACTACGGGCTTGATATCGACACACCAAAAGAAAATGATACGGTTGTATCTACCGATAAAGAGATTGATGTCATTCTTGCAAATGACCAGCCTTTGTTGAACGGTGTTAAAATTGACTACCTCTACTTCCCGGAAGAGGGATTTGTTATTACGAATCCATCCCAAGGTAATCACGGCGACCACTAAGGGCGCGAAGAAGGGGAACTCATGGCTAACGATATCCGCGTATGCGAAAAATGTAATCATGTCCGACTGAAATCGATTGTGCCCAAGTTGCAGAAAATGGCTCCAGACACGGAGATCAAGATTGGGTGCAAATCCTATTGTGGTCCTTGCGCGAAACGTGCATTTGTCTTTATTAATGGTCGGTATATCAGTGCGCCGACAGAAGAAGAAGTGCTCGCCAAAGTCGCAAAGTTTGTGAAGTAGTAGGATATAACAAGGTGAGTGAACGAAAAGTTCAAACATCTGCAAGGAGGGGCTATATGCCTCTCCTTTTTTGCATTTAGGTAGAGTGAAGGATGTTTTAAAAAGCAGATTCCTCTATCATTTCAGTAATTTGAAAGGTGTTTTCTTGAATTTCAATGGCAATGACGGTAGTATCCTTTTTCAGAAAATGTACATGTCCCAGCCGTTCTTCCTCCAATTCGACCCAACCTGTATCCGCTAACTTCTGAAAATAATCCATTGGCGGGTAAAGTCCTTGCTCACCCCCAATATGTTTCAGTTCGTAATTAGCGCCTTTTTTAAGGGTGGGATGATCGGAATAAGCTATGTTTTCAATAAGCTTTGCATTGGTTGGAACAGGAATGTCTGGGTTCATGGATGACGCTGTATATCCTTCTATCTCGTATGTTGCAGGAGCGCAGCCTTGTACCCAAATGAGGAAGGGCAACATACAGAGTGTCATTAATATTTTCTTCAAATGAATTCCTCCCGACTCACATGATTATTTAATAAACGTAGCGTGATCAACTAAAGTTACGATAAAAACTCAAAAGAAGAATAAGGAAGGCTTGTGTTATCCATCCTAAAGGGGTAACAGGAACATGATAATCCCAAGGAGGAATACTCATGCCGAAGCGTTATGATTCCAGTTTGCAAGCCGATACCACCGTATCTCAGGCGCAAAATGCGGTGAACAAGCTTCATTATGCTGTATCTCAGGCCATGTCTCATCCGACGGCACAGACCATTGTACAGGCGGAACGACGTCTGGCACACACGGAGCAGGCGATGCGACAAGCAGAGCTTTCACTCGGAGGGCAAGGTGTTGAGTTGGCAGAGGAAATGTTCATCGAGGAGAAGAGAAGATTGAATTCTATCCAGAGTCAGCACGGTCAAGGGAATATATAACGTTCCTGTCACATCAGAACCCGCAGGGCAGTAATGCTTTGCGGGTTTTTCATATCTTTTGCAAAGACTCTCGATCATGGGTTTACTCCCACAATATGTCGAATGACCGCTTAAAATTCTGTGAGAAGGTTAATAGAACAAGAGCAGGCAAAATTCCATACGGGAGGTACAGAATGACAAAACATATTACAGATTGTACGATTCTGAACAACGGAGTAACGATGCCATGGCTAGGATTTGGAACATATAAAGCAAAAGGTAAGGAAGTACAACAGGCGGTTGAGACCGCTTTGGAGGTTGGATATCGCAGTATTGATACCGCGTCCATCTATGGCAATGAGGAAGAAGTGGGACAAGCTATTGCAAGCAGTGGTGTTGCCCGTAACGAACTGTTTGTGACGACCAAGCTCTGGAACGAGGATCAGGGATTTGATTCAACGTTGAGAGCATTTGAAGCCAGTCAGAAGGCACTTGGACTGAATGTGATTGATCTTTACTTAATTCACTGGCCTGGCAGAGACCAGTATAAGGAGACGTGGAGAGCATTCGAACGTCTATATAGCGAAGGAAGCATTCGTGCGATTGGTGTGAGTAATTTTCAAGTACATCATTTGCAAGATATCATAGATGAAGGTGGCACGGTCCCTGCGGTTAATCAGGTAGAGCTGCATCCGGGTCTGATCCAGCAGGAACTTCAGGATTTCTGCGGGGCGCAGGGAATTCAACTGGAGGCTTGGAGCCCAATTATGAAAGGCAAGCTGAACCAAGAGTCCACCCTCAAAGCGCTGGCTCAGAAATATGGGAAAACGCCAGCACAGATCATTCTGCGCTGGGACATTCAGAATCAGATTGTGACGATTCCGAAGTCGGTTACCCCGGAGCGTATTCGTGAGAATGCGGACATCTTTGACTTTGAATTGACACCGGATGAGTTGAGACAGATTGATGCACTTGATTCCGATAAGCGGACGGGTCCACATCCGGATCAACTGTTCTGGGATTAAGTGGGTAGACGCTAATTGAATATAATTGTTTGATGAACTACTGGTGGTTGTTCCGGTTACGTAATCGTTCTTTTGATCGCTGTTGTCTCCAAATTTTTTTGATTCCTCTTTTCAGAGGATAAAATTTGGATACAAAGGCGCACGCTTCGCTTCTTCAGAATCGATTCCGTCCCCTCCACAGTAACTGTCCATCAAACACAAAAATATACAATGAGCTAGAATGGTGTGTAGTATATAAAAAAAAGCAGCCGGATCGGGAAATATCCCTGATCCGGCTGCTTTTTGTGTGTGAATTGGCTTAATTTTTTTTCGGGACTTCGCATCCGTCATCTGTGCAGATGCCACTGCCGTCTGTTTCTGTTGTGTTGGATTCAACCATGGTGAATGGGGAACGCTCGTCCCATGCTTTTTGAATGGCATCCAGGAACACCTCGTCAGGCTGAGCGCCCGATACGGCGAACTTGCGGTCGAATACAAAGAATGGTACACCGCGGATGCCAAGTTGCTCTCCTTCTGCTTGGTCAGCACGGACATTGTCGGTGAATTGATCACTGGACAGCACTGCCGTAGCTGCATCTCGATCCAAGCCGACTTCTTCTGCTAACTGAGCCAACACTTCAGTGTCGCCGGAGTGTTTACCTTCAATAAACACAGCTTGGAAGATTCGTTCACTCAGTTCAAGCGCTTTGCCTTGTGTATCTGCCCAGTGTGTCAAGCGGTGAGCTGAGAAGGAGTTTGTAGGGATCATGGCATCGATATTGTATTCCAGTCCTGCCGTACGAGCATTGGCATTCATCTGGGCATTCATACCTTTGGCTTGTTCCACGCTCATATTATATTTGGCAGCCAAATATTCCGAATTGGTTTTGCCTGGGTTCAATGCAGCGTTTGGATCAAGCTCGAAGCTTTTGAATTGCAGCTTCACTTCATCACGGTGTGGGAACTGTTCCAGTACATTCTCCAGGCGGCGTTTACCGATATAACAGAAAGGGCACAGAAAATCAGACCATATCTCAATATTCATTTTATTAAAACCTCCATCATCCTTTTAGTTGAAACTAATATGGTTACAATTATAAAGCCACTTTCTATAATTCGCAAGGAGATTACTTTTTATCCCGATATGCCTTGGACCAATGGTAAGGTTGAATCTCATCCAGTCTCTTGAAGACCAGTTGGCCAGAAGGATCGTATACGGCAGCTTTGACTTCTTCGCCCCAGTAAAATAATCGTTCCTGGCATACACCGCAAGGTGTAAGAACCTTAAATTCTGAATGCTCGTCATCACGAGCGATACAGAGGGAGTGGGTGACACGTTCGTTCAATTTGTGGGCTTCCAGATAAGCTCCTGTTTCCATACACAGATGCGTGGCATCGTTGATGACCTCTGGAGCTACGCTAATCAGCAGGGAGCCAGCTTCGGTATAGACGGCACCCGCACCGCCCCATCCCTGAGGATAACGTTGCTTCACAAATTTTGCGGCTGCATCGAACAATTGCTGTTCAATATTGAGTGGTTCAGTGTGTGATGTCATGTAATGCAAGTTCTCCTTTTTAAATCCAATTCAATTCATTTCGTGTATTTGTTTAGCTTGTCATTACGATATTGTTCATTGCGATGTTGCTGTTGAACTGTCTTCCTCTCGAAAGCGCTGAATCAAATCATAAGTAATGACCGTGTCCGAGACATGCAATCGTTTGGTTGCTTCATCATGACTGGGGCGGCAAGCATTGATGTCCGTTTTGTCGCGTGTGGACAGGTCATAACAAGCACCGCTCTCATAGATATAATCATCCGATGGAATATAGAATACAGAACCATCCGAGAATGTGCCATTACGCAGCACAACCGTACGCCCAGACCCGTCATATACGTCGTTACCCATGTGATAATAGGACTGGTCGGATAAGCCTAGCAAATGCAGTACGGAAGGCGTGATGTCCAGTTGTCCCGAAGGTTCGTTGATGGTTCCGGCAGCTGCTCCGTCCGGTAAATGCACGAGCAGGGGGACCTCGTTCATGATCTGTGCCATATCCAGTTCGTTCAGTGAACGTCCCAGGAACTGTTCGTATTGTGATTGTTCCTTAATCGAGTTGTCGTGGTCTCCGTAGAACATAAAAATGGTATTTTCCCATAATCCCCGATTTTTCAGATCCTCGACCATCTTGCCGAGCGCCGAATCCACGTAATGAACGGATTGCAGATAGTTACCAAACATGGTCCCCTGGAACTCGCCTACATCCAGTTGCTGTTTCTCTTTAGGCAGGGCGTATGGATGGTGACTGCTGAGTGTAATGAGGAAGGAATAGAACGGTTCGGTAACCTCACTGCTCATTTTCTCAACGGATTGGCGGAAAAAGGATTCGTCAGACAGGGACCAGCCAAGCGGGTCATCCTGTGCAAAATCATTTTTACTATAAAACTTGTCGTACTTCATGTTCTGATACATCGTATACCGATTCCAGAAGCCACTCTCATAAGCGTGAAATACGTTGGTGCTGTACCCGTTATCCTTCAGGATGGAAGGAAGGGAATCATACGTATGGTCTGCATAGCGTACAAACGCTGATCCAACCGGAAGTGGATGTAGGGAAATGTTTGCGCCAAAATCGGCATCAGACGTTCTGCCCTGACCTGTCTGGTGGTAAAAGTGGCTATAATACTGACTTTCTTTCATCAGTTCATTAAAATGCGGTGTGATCTCCTGACCGCCAATGCTCTGGCCAATCATGAAGTTCATAAAAGCCTCACCCTGGACAATGATCACATTGCTGTCTTTATATTTGCCAAACAAGGCATCATTCTGCGGGGCAGTTCCTTGCCTTTCGGCGAAGAATGCCTTTGCTTGTTCAACATCAGCGGGGTCAGCCTGCGGCCCGGAGCCGATGTGGTCTTTGGCATAGTTGTACAGATCATAACCGTGAAAAGCGAGCAGTCCGGTCACATTATACATGGATACATTCCACCAGTTGTTATCAAACAGGCCTTTGGCCCATGTTTTGCTGTAGAAATAAATCGGGCCGACCGCCAGGCCAAGTCCCAGCACAAGGGCGATGCTGCCAGCCGTGAGACGGCGGCGCAACCGTGCCTTGCCATCGTTATACGAATAACTCCCGTAACCAGTAACAGATCTACTGGAGTACTTCGAACGGTAATTTCTGCTGAACAGTACGATAGCTGCGAATGGAATGACAATAAGCCAGTCGGCAAAGAACCATAGATCGCTTGTGTAGATCAATGTAGCGATGCTGTCACCCAATGCGTCAACTTGTCTCGCCTGCAACAATACCGGGATGGTCAAGAAATCTTGGAAATAGCGATAATACACCATATCGGCGTAGATTAGTGTGGTAAGCAGCAGGTTAAGCACCACGAGAGACACGATCATTCCTCTACGTGGTAGCAACCAGGTCCAGAAGGACAAGAGTAGTAAAGATCCAATAGCAATGACTTTATCCAGCAGTCCCATCGTAATGTTATAAGCGTGAAGATTGTGATGGAGCCACATGAGTTTGAGCAACATGAGCACAAGAAAAATAAGATATAACGTTAATGGATGATTTAAAAGCCCGCTTGGCATGGAGCTGCGCGTAGGCCGAGTGACAACCATATGTATGTCCCCCTTGCTTTTGTTGTTTTGTTATCGGAATGTAAAATAGGGCTCCATCCATTATAGCGTGGCCTCATGTGTTTTCAACTATGCCTCAGGGAGAATTGAATCTTGTCCAGCCGAAGACCGAAGTCGGTGAATTCTTATGACCAGAAAAGCGCACAAAAAAAGCGCCCCGGCCATAGATGGCAGGAGCACTTTAGATTCGAAATAATTATGAAGATTGTGGTGTTTTATTTCGTGGGGGCAGTGGGCCCAAATACTGATAGTACTGGGTTTCAATTCGTCCGTTGAACAACTTGCGACGTTTGTCTGCCTTATGACCGAAATACTCCTCAAAAGCTTTGGTTGACGTGATTGCAAAAAAGGACCATGTTGGCATGTCGAGGTAACTGCGCCCTAATGAGCGGAGCAACTTCTGAACTTCTTTTTCTTCACTCAAACGTTCACCATATGGGGGATTGGTAATGATGACACCATATTCACCCTGTGGTCTAGCGCGATGAGCGGGCAGGACGCTGACTTCAATATCTTTGGCGAACCCAGCACTTTTGATCGCTGCCATAGCAACTTCAATCGCTTCAGGATCAATATCGCTACCTGAAATTTGTAACGGGACATCGTCACGTACAGCATCAAATGCTTCTTCGCGCGCCTGTTCCCATAATTCTTCAGGAATGACAGCCCAATCCTCAGAGTTGAAGGTCCGACGAAGACCTGGTGCAATGTTCCAGCCGATCATAGCGGCTTCGATCAGCATTGTGCCTGATCCACAGCACGGGTCATAGAATGGGCGGGATACATTCCAGCGGCTGAGCTGAATAAGAGCCGCAGCAAGTGTTTCTTTGAGTGGCGCTTCGGTAACGAGTTTACGATAACCCCGTTTATGCAGACCTGGTCCCGTCGTATCTAAAGTAAGCAGGGCGCGATCGTTCAGCAGAATGACCTCAATCACATAACGAGACCCATCCTCTGGGAACCACTCTGTGTCATAAGTCAGCTTCAGTTTCTCTACGATTGCTTTTTTCACGATCCCTTGTGATGCAGGCACACTGCTTAACTGGGATTTTTGAGAACGACCCTCTACAGGAAATTCGCCGTCGGCTGGAATCCACTCTTCCCAAGGCAACGCTTTGGTGCCTTCAAACAATTCGTCAAAAGTCGTGGCAGGGAATTCACCCATTTTCACCAATACACGATCCGAACTTCTCAGCCACAGATTACAACGGCAAATATCAATATAATCTCCTGTAAAGAAAACCCGTCCATTGTCGATCGTAACATCTTCATACCCCAGTTGTTTCAGTTCCCGGGCAACAACAGCCTCGAGTCCCATCGCCGAGGTTGCAATCAATTGCAATTGAGCCATGTGATTCATTTCAACTCCATTTCAAGCTGGAGAAGGGAAATCCTTCTCTCTGCTGTATAGTGACGGCGCGGCCTTGCCGCTTTCCGTGAAAAAACTTACAATGAGAAATGCGGTGAACGTATGCACGCCTCTTTCGAAGTGATGCATCAGTCAACCGCCTGTGTTGATAACAAACATTTATTATAGAACATTGGCATCCATATGGAAAGCAGTCCAAGTGTCCAAGGAGGATTTTAGTGGTGAATCTGACCCCTGATGAATATGTAAATCAATTATTTCAAGAGGATGAGCTTTTGCTGAAAGTGAAAGAGGCCATCCGTTCGAACGGTATGCCGGAAGTTTCGGTTGCGGCGGCATATGGACGATTGCTCACGTTTCTAGCGAAGACATCCAAAGCAGAAGCTGCGCTCGAAATCGGCGTGCTGGGCGGTTACAGTGGGATCTGCATTGCACGCGGATTGCGTGAGAGTGGAACCCTGACGTCTCTGGAGCTGAAAGAGGAATATGCGGCAATGGCGCGTGGTCATCTGGAAGAAGGCGGTTTTGGCGAAACGGTAGAGTACCGCATTGGCCCGGCGGCAGACAGCCTGGAGCAATTGGAGCAGGAAGGTCGCACATTTGATTTTTTCTTTATTGATGCAGATAAGGAGAATTATCCGGTATATCTCGATTATGCCATCAAGCTGGCTCGGCCAGGTGCTGTTATTGTTGGTGATAACTGTTTCCTGCGTGGTCGTACGCTGAATCCGGACAAGCAGGGCCCGGCCGTGCTTGCTGTTCGTCGTTTCAATGAACAGATGGCAAGTGACCCGCGCCTGGTGACGACCATGTTGCCGGATTACGATGGGCTGGTACTTGCCTGGGTGAAGTGAAAGGGAAAATTTCCTAAAGATAAAACTCCGATGGAGCACGATCTCACGCTTTTGTGTTTGTGAGGTGGATCGTGATGCTGTACGGAGTTTTCTAAAAACACACAAAGAAGAGACGACACACCTTGAATCACAGGGAGTATCGTCTCTTTCTTTGTGTTTACAGATATCGTTATAGTAGTTCTATTTATACTTCAGGTGTTCCGTACGTTTCAAACCATTTTTTGATGGTGTCAAAATCATCACTGAAGGACAGGCCCAGCATCAATAATACACGAGCTTGTTGTGGACTCAGGTTGTCGCCTGCAATGATACCTTTGCCACCGCCATATACACTTCCTGAACCCGTTCGAGTGGTGGTCACAAAGATGACACCTTCTTCAATGGCTTTGGTACGAGCTTGTCCCATAGCTCTGGAGATACCGCCAGCTCCGGTACCGGAAGTCACAATTCCTTTGGCACCGCTGCTCACGAATCCTTCAATGGCTCCGCCGCCAGCTTCTTGATACGAGATCGCAATTTCTACTTTGGCCAGATCTGCCTTTGTGATTTTACTTAGATCAAATACGGGCTTTGCTGTGCCTTCAGGTTTCAAGGCACGTGCAGGAGCACGGTAGATTCGGATATTTTCTTCATCAATATATCCTACAGCGCCGAGCATCGGCGTTTCAAACGTATCTGTCCGATAATCATTTGTCTTGGTTACACCGCGAGCAAGCTGGATTGTGTCATTCAACATGAGTACTGTGCCAAATGAAGTGGTACGACCACTGCCTGCAAGTTTGATGGCGTTGTACAGATTGGCTTGAGCGTCAGAACCGATGACGGTCCATGGACGCATGGAGCCTGTGATCACGACAGGTTTGTCACTCTGAACAGTCATATCGAGGAAATAAGCGATTTCTTCCATTGTATCTGTACCCGTGGTAACGACAACACTGTCATACGTTGCTAGAGCTTTGTCTACCGTCTGCGACAAGTCATAGAGGTCGGTCATGCTATAGGAACCTGAACCTGAGTTTCCGAATTGGAGTGTGCTAACATCGGCAATCTTCTGTTTATCCGGTAAGGCGTCTACCATCTCTCCAATGGGAAGTGTACCTGCCTTGTAATTCTGGAAGCTGGTGGCATCCTCGGATTGACCGGCAATCGTTCCGCCAGTTCCAATCACCAATACATTAGGAAGTGCAGATTGTTTGGAAGAGTCTGGTATTGCAGGAATGGAAGTATTGCGAGCCGGAGTAGTAGTTGCTGTCTGAACAGCACCTGTTGTGCCTTTCACCTCTACCGTAGCTGCGTGCGCGGCGTAGGTTCCAATGGGGGACAACGAGATGGTCAATGCTGTTAAAGCTGCGGTACTCCATACGGCCCAGGGACGAAGATTGGATGTTTTACTCATGAATAGCACTCTCCTTCAAGTAAGTGTGATGTTAAGTTTGTTAAGAAGAATATGTATACCATTTCAAATTTATTGTATTTCATGTTAATTAATATGACAAACGTAGATAATGGTAGGGTAATCGGTTACATTCGTAGATAATGAGAGTAAAGTGATTATTTATGAGGAATTACGAAAGAATATTCATTTTGCTAGAGATATATAAGAGCTGGTTTTAGTAATTTTGAAGGAAAATAAACCCTTTTAATGTTAGTTAACATTACATAATGAGTCTTTTGTCCTGATAAAATGAAGAATTTCAATAAAAGAATGTCGAATTGGGACTCATATCAGAAGTAGGTAACAGAATGAGAGGATGATAGTAACGCATATTAGGTAATGGGGATCAATTACGGTCTAAAGAGTGGTTTCGTAATAGAGTTATGTTTATAATAGGGGTGATCACCATATGTAAATAAATATATAATATTGATTGGAGGAGAAACGATGAAACAGGCACCGAGAAAGTATGCAAATTACATTCCGATTCGGGAACTGGAGACTTTGGAAGAGAGGTTATCTCCCTTCAAGGTGTATGCAGAACTTCGTGATAACACTCCAGTCCGCTATGATGAGCATCGAGAATGTTGGGATGTTTTTGGTTATGAAGATGTGAAGTATGTTCTGAAAAATCCGAAACTATTCTCTTCTGCACGTGATCGTGCCAATACGAGCATGTTGACGACAGACCCTCCCAAACACAAACAGCTGCGTGATCTGGTGAACCAGGCGTTTACACCCAAGGCAATTGAAGCATTGGCTCCGCGTATTCAGGAAATCACAGATGAGTTAATTGCTCCACACCTGTCAGAAGGACATATGGAACTTATCGATGACCTTGCAACACCATTGCCCGTCATTGTCATTGCGGAATTGATCGGAGTCCCTGCGACGGATCGTCAAAAGTTCAAAGACTGGTCTGATGTATTGGTGAAAGGCGCGCGTGATGATAGTGAGCAGGCCTTCCAGGAGTTATTGGAGGAGAAAAAAAGAAATATGCAGGAGTTGCATATCTATTTCACTGGCATTATGGAAGAACGTCGGTTGCAGCCAAAAGATGATCTGATCTCATTACTGCTTGCTGCGGAGATTGATGGTCAGCAATTGACTTCAGATGAAGTGGTAGGCTTCTGTATTCTCTTACTTGCTGCCGGTAATGAAACAACAACCAACCTGATTACCAATGCGGTTCGTATTCTGTCTGAACAACCCGAGCTACAACAGGAGTTGCGCGAACATCCTGAGCGGATTACTTCTGCGATTGAAGAGACGTTGAGATATTATCCGCCAATTGTGGCGATTGGGCGGGTCGCCAAGGAAACTGTAGAGTTGAATGGTCAGACGATTCAAGCTGGAGAGCAGGTGATTTCCTGGGTTGGAGCAGCCAATCGGGACAGTGCCCAATTTGAAAACCCGGAAGATTTCATCTCTGATCGCAAGCCGAACAGGCATATGGGCTTTGGTTTTGGCATTCATTTTTGTTTGGGTGCACCACTCGCTCGATTGGAGGCAAGGGTAGTTCTTCATACATTGCTTCAGCACATGGGAAACATTCAGCTTGTGCCAGGAACGGCTCTGCAACCGATACAAAGTGCTTTTGTATTTGGTGTGAAACATTATCCGATAGAATTCAATCTAATAAATAAATGATGAATGGCGCATGAATGACAAAAGCCGCTCTCAGGCCAATTAGGCGCTGGAAGCGGCTTTTTCAAATGAAAAATTAAGATGGACTATTTAAGAAATGGATAGGGAATCAGGATTCCCGAATAGAAGCAGGTTTGTTATACAATTTGAATCGGACCCAAACCATATTAAGTAGCAGCAGTCCGCCAGAGACGATAAACAGACCTTCGATCCCGATGAATCCTGCCATAAATCCTCCAATGATCGCTCCAAGCATGTTGCCCAGCGCCAGAGTACTCGTATTAAAACTGAATG
This sequence comes from Paenibacillus sp. FSL H3-0457, assembly GCF_037981725.1. Classification (NCBI taxonomy): domain Bacteria; kingdom Bacillati; phylum Bacillota; class Bacilli; order Caryophanales; family Paenibacillaceae; genus Paenibacillus; species Paenibacillus sp. FSL H3-0457. Next base: position 2,288,473 of record NZ_CP150283.1, read on the forward strand.
CACGGCTGATCATGCTATCGGATGTATAGGAACGGATTAGGGCATTAACGCTCGGAAGCAAGCCACCCATGAACACACCCATCATGAAACGAACAAGAATGAGCTGCCACACGGTCTGAACAAATGCCTGCGGAATAAGCATGAGTCCTGTTCCTATGAGAGAGAACGTCAGCACCTTGTGAGGACCAATCCGGTCACTCAGCTTCCCGAGAATCGGAGACATCGCCATATTGGATAGTCCCGTAACTGCACCGACAAGTCCTGCCCAGAAGGCCACATTTACATCCGAAGCATGCAATTTTTGCACATACAGCGGCAAGAGTGACATGGGGCTAATCATCGCAAACTGCAACAGAAACGTCACAGCAAACAGTGCGGGCAGTTGAGGTGACTTGTTCAATTCCTTCAGACCGGATAATACGGATTGTGCCGGTAGTTTGGCTGCTTCTTGACGGTCAAACTTCTCTCTCACCAGGAACATGGCGAGCATGGAAGCAACAAAGATCAGTCCACCTGTAATGTAGAAAATGGGGCGGAAGCCTACCGCATCCGCTAACAAGCCACCAATGAGTGGACCCAGGATGGTGCCGGCAACCTGCCCGGACTGACTGATTCCCATGGCGAAACCCATGCGGTCTTTCGGTGTGGTACCCGATATCAGCGCAACAGCTGCAGGGTTGAAACCGGAGATGGTACCGTTAAGCAAACGCAATAAGAGAAGCTGCCAAGGATTCTGTGCCAGACCCATAAGGGCAATTACGATGGCCATCCCGAATCCCGAACGCAGCAGCATTACTTTTCGGCCATACTTGTCTGATAACTTGCCCCAGAGCGGTTGGAACAAAAATGAGGTGAGGAAATTGGCTGCAAAAATAAATCCCGCCCATATGCCAATTTCATGTTCGCCAACAACACCCAGATCTCTTGCGAGATAAAGAGACAAAAATGGGGTAATCATGGTCATGCCCGAATTGACCAAAAATTGTCCGAACCAAAGCACAATGAGGTTTACTTTCCACGTTTTCAAAGTGCTTTCACTTCCTTTCAAAGATATTTCTGTAATTCTCAAAAAAACACCATTCTTTCATTATAACATAATTGGCATATGAGGGATGGGTGTAAGGAATGTCATAGTATTGTCACGTAGAACGCATCTGCATGTGGTTGTTACGGCTGTTTAAAAAGGGCATAATGGTAATTATGAGTCCAAAAACTATTGGAGGCTTCTTACATGAGCTATAATGATCGACTGATTCGGGCAAGTTTTAAACAACAGGTAGACCGTGTCCCGGTATGGTACATGCGTCAAGCTGGACGTTACGATCCTGAATATCGCAAAATTAAAGAAAAGTACTCCTTGCTAGAAATCTGCAAACAACCCGAGCTGGCGGCTGAAGTTACACTCATGCCGGTACGCAAACTTGGTGTAGATGCGGCTATTTTGTATTCCGATATTATGAATCCGGTTGCCTCTCTGGGCATTGATTTTGACATTGTAAAAAATATTGGTCCAGTTATCGATAATCCTATTCGGTCCGCTGCAGATGTGGATCGGCTGCGTCCCATCGACGTAGAAGGAGATCTGTCACATATTCTGGAAACCATTCGAATTCTGGATAAGGAGCTTGATGTGCCTCTTATTACGTTTGCGGGCGCACCATTCACGATTGCGAGTTATCTGATTGAAGGACGACCTTCGAAAGGTTATATCCGCACCAAAACGATGATGTACAGCGAGCCTGAGGTGTGGCACAAGCTGATGCAGAAGCTTGGTGATATGGTTATTACATATGTCCGTGCGCATATTGCGAATGGCGGTAAGGCATTCCAGTTGTTTGACAGCTGGGTTGGAGCACTTTCTCCCAAAGACTTCAGAACATATGTGTTGCCTACGATTACCCGTATCTTTACCGAATTATCGGATTTGAATGTACCGAAGATTTATTTCCCTGGTGTTGCATCCGGTGAGTTGTTGCCAGCACTGCATAATTTGCAAGCCGATGTGATTGGACTGGACTGGAGAGTATCCATTTCGGAAGGGCGTCAACGTCTTGGCGGCAAATTTGCAGTACAGGGTAACCTGGACCCATATTTGCTGACTGCCCCGATGGAACTGATTAAAGAGCAAGCCAAAGTGATTATTGACGAAGGAATCAAGGAGCCGGGTTATATATTCAACCTCGGACACGGATTATTTCCTGAAGCATCGCTAGAAAAGCTCAGAGAACTAACGGCGTATATTCATGAATATTCTGCCGAAGCAATGAAGACTGGGGTGACGGTAACCAATGACTAATACTGTAGGTGTACTGGTGATGTCGTATGGCACACCGGAAAATATGGAGAGTGTTGAAGCGTATTACACACATATCCGCAGAGGACGTCCGCCTGAACCAGAGCAATTGAAAGAACTGACGGATCGTTATGAAGCCATTGTTGGCGGTGTTTTCCCACTTCGGGAGAACACAGACAATCAGGTCAAGGCCCTTCAAGAGACATTAAACCGCGATGAGCGTGGCACTGATGTGGAATTCCGTTGTTATCAAGGACTGAAGCATGCCTATCCGTTTATTGAGGATGGCGTGGAGCAGATGGCGAAGGATGGAATTCAGACAGCGATTGGTATTGTACTGGCTCCTCATTTTTCCACGATGAGTGTAGGCAGTTATATCAAACGTGCGCGTGAAAAAGCAGAAGAGCTGGGCGTTCATATGTCCTTTATTGAGAGTTATCATCTGCATCCAAAGTTAATTCAGGCGTTGTCCACACGTGTCAGTGCCAAGTTGGATGCGTTCGAAGAAGCTGGAGCAAAACGCGGAGATGTGAAGGTGTTGTTTAGTGCGCACAGTCTGCCGGCGCGTATTGTGGAGATGGGTGATCCATACCCGCAACAATTGCTGGAGACTTCGGAAGTGATTGCATCACGTGTAGGCATAACCAATTGGCAATTTACGTGGCAAAGTGCCGGACGAACAGCTGAGCCTTGGCTTGGACCGGATATTCTGGATACGTTACAGGAGCTTTCGCGTGAACAGGTAGAGGATGTGCTTGTTGCACCAATCGGGTTTGTCTCGGATCATCTCGAAGTGCTCTATGATCTTGATATTGAGGCCAAATCGATTGCCAAAGAGATCGACATGCGCCTGATGCGTATTGACTCTCTCAATAGCGATCCTCTATACATGGAGACGTTAAGCGACGTTATTATAAGCCAATGGCAGCAAGGGTCGGATGAGTAATGGGTGATAAGAAACGCCGTGTTGTTGTTGTCGGCGGTGGCCTTACCGGCCTCAGCGCGGCATTTTATATCCGCAAGCATTACCGGGAAGCGGGCATTGAACCCGTGATTACTTTGGTCGAGAAAAGCTCGTCCATGGGAGGCATGATTGAGACACTGCACCGGGATGGATTTGTGATTGAAAAAGGGCCCGATTCTTTCCTGGCTCGCAAAACAGCAATGATTGACCTTGCTAAAGAATTGGAGATTGATCATGAATTGGTCAGTCAGAATCCGGAGTCGAAGAAAACGTATATCATGCAGCGTGGCAAGCTTCATCCTATGCCAGCAGGACTTGTGCTCGGTATCCCGACAGAACTAAGACCATTCTTGAGAAGTGGACTGGTCTCTCCGGCAGGCAAACTGCGGGCGTTGATGGATTTTGTCATCCCGCCGCGTCGTACAACAGAGGATGAATCGCTCGGTTATATGATTGAACGCCGTCTTGGAGCAGAAGTGCTGGAGAACTTGACGGAACCACTGCTCGCGGGAATCTATGCAGGTGATATGCGGCGATTGAGCCTCCAGGCTACCTTCCCGCAGTTCGGAGAAGTAGAGCGCGATTACGGCAGCTTGATCCGGGGCATGATGACGGGTCGCAAACCGGCTGAGACGCATACCGGAACAAAACGGAGTGCTTTTTTGAACTTTCGCCAGGGACTTCAGAGCCTTGTTCATGCACTCGTCCATGAGTTGCAGGATGTGGATCAACGTCTGAACACTGCGGTGAAGTCGCTACAACGCCTTGATGGAGCGCAGACCAGATACCGTGTTGAACTTGGTAATGGCGAAATGCTTGAAGCCGATGATGTAGTGGTTACTGTGCCAACATATGTTGCGTCGGAGCTGCTGAAGCCTCACGTCGATACAGCGGCACTGGATGCGATTAACTATGTGTCTGTAGCCAATGTGGTGCTCGCTTTTGAGAAAAAAGAGGTGGAGCATGTATTCGACGGATCGGGTTTCCTCGTTCCGCGGAAAGAGGGCCGTAATATTACTGCTTGCACGTGGACATCGACGAAATGGCTGCATACGAGCCCGGATGATAAGGTGCTGCTTCGCTGTTATGTTGGTCGCTCCGGTGACGAACAGAACGTAGAGCTTCCGGATGAAGCGCTGACGAATCTCGTTCTCAAGGATCTGAGAGAGACCATGGGTATCGAAGCGGTGCCGATCTTCTCCGAGATTACAAGGCTACGTAAATCCATGCCACAGTATCCGGTGGGACACCTCCAACATATTGCCGCCCTCCGTGAGGAGCTTGGCAGCAAATTACCGGGTGTGTACATTGCAGGTGCAGGTTATGAGGGCGTAGGTTTGCCTGATTGCATCAGACAAGCGAAGGAAATGTCTGTTCAGGCTACACAAGAGCTTGCAGCAGATTAAGTACAGCAAGAGAGCTGTCTCAAACGTAGAATTATCTACTGGAGAGATGGCTTTTTTTATGTGAAGATCTGGAAGCTAACTGAGTTCATACCCTTTCAATCGATACAGTTCCAAGGAATGATGGAAATCCAGAATATGCCTGATATAATGGTATGTATGGCTGTGAAGAAGAAGAGGAGTTGCTTATGTATCCCCCAAGATCAGAGCGAAGTGTAAAGAAGAAAAAAGGTAGTAAACGCACCCGCAATACAATCACAATCATCTGGACAGTTAATATTGTATTGATCATTGCAATTGGTCTGGTGGGCATTTTTTATGTCATTAATACACGTCAGCAACAGGCAGACCAGCCGGTTAAACAAGAAATCGTCGATCAGGATCAGCCTTCCATTGGAGACGATGCCAAAGGCGGCGATCAAGTAACTTCTCCAGACTCGGAATCCGATGAGACTTCGGAAGAAGAACCCGAAGCTACGGATGAAGAGACAACAGCGGATGCAGATAAGACATCTGGAGTAGCGACACCTGACACTTCAGGCAATACCAATAGTGAGAGTGCAGAATCCGGAACGAAAAAACCTACAGCAGATTCGACACCGTCCGGCACCAAGGGAAATGCAGGTGTGGATCAGCAATCAGGGACGTCGAAACCTTCCAATTCAGCGAAGGATGTCACGATTAACTTTGTTGGTGATATTCAATTTTCGGGCAAAGTTGCTGAACTGCTGGATAAAAACGGTTATGATTATCCCTTTGCCAAACTCGGCAGAGTATTCAAGGATGATGATCTTACCATCGGTAATCTGGAGACACCAATAACTCATGGTGGTACCAGTGCAGCTGATAAAACCTATGTCTACAAATCATCGCCCAAAGCATTGGCGGCAATGGCTTCAGCCGGTTTTGATGCTGTGAATTTGGCTAACAATCATATTCTGGATCAGGGCGTAGAGGGCTTGGTGGATACGTTAACTTATCTCAAGGAATATGGCATAGCTCACACCGGGGCAGGTATGAACAGGGATGAGGCCTATGCACCAGCATATCTGGAACGCAAAGGCATGAAGATTGCATTGCTTGGGTTCTCCCGAGTTGTACCGGAAACGAGTTGGAAGGCGGAAGGCAATCGGGCTGGCGTGGCTGAAGCCTATGATTCCACAGGAGCAGTCAAAGCGATCCAGGAGGCCCGTAAGAAGGCAGATCTGGTGATCGTGGTTGCACATTGGGGAGAAGAACGTGTAAGTACTCCGAATAGTGACCAGACCCGATTGGCTCATGAGTTTGTAGATGCTGGCGCTGATCTGGTCATAGGTGGTCATCCTCATGTGTTACAAGGGTTGGAGTACTATAAGGGGAAGTGGATTGCATACAGTACGGGAAATTTCATTTTCTCCAGATCAACAACCGAAGAGACTTGGAAAACGGCGGTATTTCAGGCTCGCTGTAGTCAAGATGCAGCTTGCAGCATGAAAGTTATCCCTTATGAGGCCGGGTTAGGTCAGGCCATTCCAATGATTGATGAGGCGAACAAACTGCTGTTGGAACAGATGGCAAAGCTCTCCCCGGGTATTCGATATGATGGGAATGGAGTCGCTTCGCCTAATTAAAAACCTTTTTGAGGAGGGAATCGAATGAACAACCTTTGTGTAGCACACCGTGGATTTTCTTCTATTGCACCAGAGAATACGATGGCTGCATTCCTGATGGCCATGGAGCGGCCTGAAGTTCAGTGGATGGAGCTGGATGTGCAGTTGTCGCGTGATGGTGTACCAGTGGTCATTCATGATTTTACAGTGGATCGCACGACGAATGGCAAGGGTCTGGTTCGGGAAACTGATTGGGCTGATCTGCAACGTCTGGATGCCGGAGCATGGAAAAACAAGTCTTACAAAGGAGAACGGATTCCGGCGCTAAGTGAATTGTTAGATCGCTCGTGCGGCAGAGTGCGTTTGAACATTGAACTGAAAACGCAGGGAGACATGTACCCGGGTCTGCCTGCGGCTGTTATACATGAAGTGAGAAAAAGACATATGCAAAATGATGTTGTGATCACCTCATTTGAACCAGCCGCTCTGATCGAAGTGAAGAAACTTGCACCGGAGATCCAGACAGGGCTGATTATCGATGCACGACCAGGCGATCTGTTAACCGCCCTGCGGCAGATGAATTGTACATTCCTCTCGATTGGATACACCAATGTAGACAAATCCTTAATGAACGAGATGCGGAGTGCAGGCATTCGGGTGATGGCTTGGACAGTGGATGACAAGACCATTATGAAGAAACTGGCGGCGGTTGATCCAGAACTCATGTTATGTACGAACCGTCCTGACGTATGGGAGCTGGCATTTCAGGAGACGAGCAGCCGATTTTTCAGACCTTAACTTTACTATATGCACTAATGAATCCGATAAAGGTGGTAATATACCCATGTTGACTAACATTCGCAATGTATACTGTGTAGGACGCAATTATAAACTTCATGCGGAAGAATTGGGTAACGCGGTTCCGGATGAGCCAATGATCTTTATGAAACCCTCCCATGCAGTCGTGCCCTTGAATGGTGAAACCCTTGGATTGCCTGCTACCAAGGGTGAAGTTCACTATGAAGCTGAATTGGTCGTGCAAATCGGCCGGAGTTATGAGCCAGGTATGGCGGTAGATGAGCTGGTGGAGGCGTATGCATTTGGTATTGATTTTACGTTACGTGACGTACAGACCGTGATTAAGAAAAAAGGCCACCCGTGGACAGCGGCCAAAGGGTTCAGAAATTCCGCTCCGGTTACTGCATTTCAGGCATTCGCGGGTGCGGCAGCATTACTGGAGAAAGACTTTACATTGACCAAAAATGGTGAGGAAGTCCAGCGTGGTAATATTCGTAACATGATCTTTAGTTTACAGGATATTGTGGATTATGTAGGTCATCATTACGGCTTGGGGCCGGGCGATGTCATTTTTACAGGAACACCGGAAGGTGTTGGACCAACACAAGCAGGAGATGTGCTCGAACTGGCATGGGACGGCGAATCCTTGGGTGCCTGCACGATTGGGGCAGTGCAATAAGGATTACACATCATACCTGCTTGAAATGAATAGGTTACAAGAAAGGGGCGTGTATACGCTCCTTTTTGTCGTGCTATCGTGGATATATGTTTATACCTTCATCGTACGGATACGCTACTAATTTACGCCAAGCTGTATGCTGTATTTGCGCTCTGTGTGACCAACTCTTCCAGTTCAGCTTGTTGTGCAGCATGTTGCTCCGAGCTGATACTTCCATTTGCGAGCCGTTCATCCAACTGCTCTCTGAGCTGTCTTACTTGTATAGCAATGACCTCATCCAAATTCCCGTTATTTTCTTCCGTAATTGTCCTCAGTGATTTGCCGCTGTACAGTTCCTGATACAGATCCGCTTCTGAAGCCTGATTCAGAGCGTCGAGCAGCTCATCACTGCTTCCCTCACGAGTGTCCAAGTCAACGATGGACCATTTAGCAGTAGGTATGGGAGAGATGGCGGATTGGCCCCATGCTGTTCCGGCAAAGGACATGGTGACAATCATTGTGCCTATAATAATGACTCTTTTCATATTCATATGGATAATCCTCATTTCTGTAGTTGAGTACGAACTGAATCGTAGCTTGTCGTTGATGTAGTTGTAGATGTTTCGATCTGAGAATAGTGTAAACGGGAAACCTGAAGTGAAACTTAAAACAGGATAAGTAATTTCAACCTAGCGGAGAACGACCGCAACAAGAAAAGATCACTAATACAATTCGCACTTGACAGGTTGGGTTAGTTGGTTATATGATAATCTCAATTATTTTAATACTCATTAAATGAACAGTGAACTAATTTGAACTGAAAACTGCATTGAGCTGATTGGACCACCAAAGGCTCCCGGGACTACTCCTCTAAGGAATGTCCTCGGGGGCCTTTTTTCGTATCTTTATTGAAGCTTCAAAAGATCAAGGAGGTTATGAAATGAGTGATAGAGACTGGGAAGCGTTGGAGCGGACGGATTGGTTATTTCGCAAAATGGTCAGACGATTTGTCAAAGAGCGGGATCGCATCTCTGTAGAAGGTATCAGCCTGCCAGGCATGCTTATCCTGCACAAAATCATTCGTGAGGGAGAACAGCGGCTTGGAGATCTGGCAGAACAGTTGGACTTTACATCCGGTGCCATTACTGCTCTAACCGATAAGTTGGAAAAAAAGGGACTCACCATCCGCAGACGAAAGGAAGACGATCGCCGGACGGTTTTACTGGACATCACATCCAGCGGGCGGGAGATGTATGCGAGAAACAGCAACATCGGTGCCCGATGTATCACGCTTCTGTTTGAGGGTTTTACGAGTGAGGAACTGGAGCAGCAAAGTCAATTCTACGAGCGGGTAGTAGCGAATCTGGAGGGATTCTCGGACACGGTGCTGGAATTGGCGGAGAGCAACGGGATACAAGAACATAATCGGTCCTCCACAAGTGACCTTGAGCAGAAGCAGCGGGACAATACCGGGAAGAGGAACTATCTCAGTTATTGAGGTTGGGTCAATGTAACGACATTTGATATACCACAAACATTCTAGGGAGAGATGATCAATGGGACACTCAACAATATATCCAACTGGAGCGACGTTATACAATCCGGATAAGGCTTGGGGCGGTTATACCGTTTATCAGGCAGGTGAAGAAGGCGTAGTATTGATCGATATGAATGGCAAGGAGGTTCACCTGTGGAAAGGATTGTTAGGTTTTCCGGCCAAAATATTACCTGGCGGCTACGTGCTGGGCAGCACGGGTCGGAGAGATCCGAAGTTCGGTATTCAGGATAATGTCGATCTGGTCCAAGTGGATTGGGACGGCAACATTGTATGGAAATACAATAGCTACGAACACATCGAAGATCCGGGGTATGAGCCATTATGGTATGCCCGCCAGCATCATGATTATCAGCGTGAGGGGAATCCGGTAGGTTATTATGCACCTGGCCTTGCGCCAAAGACGAAGAGTGGTAAAACACTTATTCTGGCTCACAAAAATGTGAGTAACCCGCAAATTTCAGATAAGCCATTGCTTGATGATGCCATTATCGAAGTGGATTGGGAGGGGAAGGTACTCTGGGAGTGGCTGCCTAACGAACACTTTGAAGAATTAGGTTTTGATGAAGCTGCTCGAAATGTCCTGTTCCGTGATCCAAATACACGTTCTTTCGGTCATCTGGGTGGTGGCGTTGGTGACTGGTTACATATTAATTCTGCCTCTTATGTCGGACCCAACCGTTTCTATGAAGAGGGAGACGAACGGTTCCACCCCGACAATATTATCTGGGATGCCAGAGAGGCCAATATTATTGCCATTACAGACAGACAGAGTGGAAAGATCGTGTGGAGATTAGGGCCAGACTATACTTCAACTGAAGCGAAACACATCGGCACAATTATCGGGCAGCATCATGCACATATCATTCCACAAGGTCTACCGGGTGAAGGGAATTTGCTCGTATTCGACAATGGCGGCTGGGCAGGTTACGGCCTTCCAAATCCGGCTTCTCCATTTGGATTGAAACATGCGATTCGGGATCACTCCCGTGTACTGGAGATTAACCCGGTCACGCTGGAGATTGTCTGGCAGTATACCTCGGCAGAAGCAGGTTTCTCGGTTCCGACGGATTCTTATAAATTTTATAGCCCATATATCAGTTCCGCCCAGCGTTTACCTAACGGCAACACCCTAATAACCGAGGGTTCCAATGGCAGATTGTTCGAAGTGACAGCGGAGCATGAGCTGGTATGGGAGTATGTTTCTCCTTACACCGATGGGCGGAATACCAATATGGTCTATCGCTCGTATCGAGTTCCTTATCAGTGGGTTCCACAGTTGGAGAAGCCGCAGGAAGTTGCGATCGAAGCTATTGATGTCTCTACCTACAGGGTCCCGGGAGCAGCACCCAAAGGTTCTGCATCCATCGTGAGCGTAGAGACAACTCTTCCATTTGTGGAGGGTGCAGCCTGTGTGGCAACGTCGGATGAAGGCAAGTCAGGCGGTTAAACGTCAAGAATCATGACTAGATCGAATGGGGTGTATATTGTGAGAAAACCATCCATAGTAACCGGCATATTGATATTATTTCTGGCTACGGCACTCCTATTATCCGGATGCAGTTCAAACGTAGCAGGATCTGGAGCAAAAGACGCTACCGGCAAGAATACCGATAATGTAAAAATTCGAATCGCAGATACAAGTACGAACCCAACATTCAGGGTAGCTATTGCCAAAGGTTTTTTTAAAAGCAGGGGCATTGATGCAGAGAGTATTACGTTTGGCTCACCGGCTGAAGGTGTAAATGCACTATTTATCAAACAGGTAGATATTGCGTACGGGGCGGACTTCCCTGTATTAAATGCTTTGTCTAAAGGGGAATATTCAGTCATCGCTTCTGCAGGCCAGACTACGGATGAAGCGGCAGCCGCTTGGAAGCTGTATGCAAGGGAGGATATTCAGAATGGAGCGGATTTGAAGGGCAAGAAAGTAAGTTTCATTCGAGGTACATTTATTCCATATCTATGGGATGAATATTTGAAAGATCAGGGGGTGGCGCTGAGTGATGTGACGCAAATTGGTCAGGGGGCTTTTGATGAAGCCTACATCGCACTGAAACAGGGAGACCTTGATGCCGCTTGGGTTATAGGTTCCGCGTTAACCGATAAATTCGATGCACTTGAAGGAGTACATCAGCTGACGGATATGTCTCGGACGCCTATACGCCTTGGTATGGGACTGGTATCAAGTAATGAATTCATCCAGGCAAACCCTGAAAAGATAAGTGACTTCCTTGCGGCGCTGGATGAAGCATCCACGTATGCTCAAGCGCATCCTGAAGAGGTTGCAGATCTGATGTATCAAGAGACCAAACAGCCTAAAGATGCCACATTGAAAGACCTTCCGATCAATCCATGGGAAGTTGGATTTACGCAGGCTGCTTATGATAGTTTGGCAGGTCAGAAGCAATATATGGTGGACACCGGAATCATCGAACAGGATTTTGATCTCAACACCAAACTCGATCTGACTTCTCTCCAGCAGGCTCTGCCGGATAAAGTGACATATAGTAAATAATTCTTATTGAAATGGGAGGTGTCCGTTATGTCCTTACCTGCAACTCAGCATACCATTCATATTGAACAGCTACGGAAAACGTATCATGCCCCGACCAATGGGGATGTGCATTATATCATTAAGGATGTCGATCTGGTTATCAAGGGAGGAGAGTTCTTTGTCCTGCTTGGTCCCAGTGGGTGTGGGAAGTCAACGCTGCTGAACATGATCGCGGGTTTTATCTCCAAGTCGGGTGGACAGCTCAAGGTAGACAACAAGGAGATCGACAGACCGGGCAGGGATCGGGCAATGGTATTCCAGCAGGCGGATTCGTCTCTCTTTCCATGGTTAACTGTGAGGGAAAATGTTGAATTCGGACTTCGAATGTCCAAGGTGCCTAAGACAAAACGACGTGAGATCTCTGATCGATACATCCAGCTTGTGGGACTGAGTGCTCATGAGGGGAAATTTCCGAAAGAACTCTCGGGTGGCATGAAGCAGCGGGTTCAATTGGCCCGGGTACTTGCGAATGACTCGGCGATCTTGCTGATGGATGAGCCATTCGGTGCGCTGGACGCAATGACGCGGCGGACCATGCAGAAAGAACTGGTTAATATTTGGAAAGAAACACATAAAACCGTTATCTTTGTCACTCACGATATTCAGGAGGCGTTATTGCTTGGTGAGCGCATAGGCATTATGTCTGTAGGTCCATCTTCGAATATAACGGATATTTACCACAACACGTTACCTTACCCGAGGAACATCGCCTCGTCTGAGTTCAACACTTTGTATGACCGAATTCAAGGCCACTTTGAAGAATAATTGAGGTGATATACAAGATGAAATGGTTGGAGAAAAAATGGGTGTCTATCCCGCTTCTATGGGTAACGGTCATCTTAATCTGGCAGCTTGGTGCCCTTATCTATGGGCCTGACGTAATCCCTGGTCCGTGGCATACGATCCTGGGAGCACGCGAACTTATTGCTGACGGTACGCTGATGGAGTATATCGGAATCAGCTTCACTCGTGTACTGGCGGGGTGGGTACTCGGAAGCATCATTGCTATTCCGGTAGGGCTGATTATTGGCAAAGTTCATCTCATCCGGCTGTTCGCGGAACCGTTCCTTAACTTTATACGTTTTATCCCGCCGATCGCCTTTATTACCTTATTTCTGGTGTGGTTCGGAATTGGTGAGCAATCCAAGATCGCGCTCATTATGTATGCAACCTTCTTCATTGTTGTATTGAATACACTGACAGGTGTACTCTCCGTTGAAGAAGACAAAATCCGGTCGGCCCGCAGTATGGGAGCCAATGAACGGCAGATTCTGCTGCATGTGATTGTTCCGGCGACAACCCCGTATATCTTCACAGGTGTGCGACTGGCGATGGGAACCTCGTATATGGCCATAATCGGTGCTGAGATGATTGCCTCCAATGAGGGAGTGGGTTACTTAATCTGGAACTCCAGACTCTTTTTCCGAACAGATTGGATCTTTGTCGGACTGATTTCCCTGGGTTTTATGGGATTTCTGACGGATCGTTTGTTCAACTGGTTTGGTCGCAAAGTACTCTACCGATATGGGGTCATTGGCGGAGCGAAGCGGGTCTAAATTAGGACATAGGAACATTGAATTCCAGACGTTACTTGAAGAGGGAAGGTGTCTTGTTTTAACGTTTGATCGATAGCCTGTTTTGGCACTTCTACACGAGGCCAAAACAGGTTTTTTGTGTGCTGGCGTAAGGAGTTTCGGCATTGGGATCAAACCGTGGTATAATTGAATTTCAAAAATACAATAAACGTCATGCGGGCTGTACATATGCTGCATGCAGGAGACATTATGGATTGGATTATTGGCGCCGTATGCGCTTCTATGGTGGCAGGTGCTGCCTATGCGAAAAAGTCGCTAACCCTGTCTGGCTGCCTGGCAGCCATCATGATGGGAACGATATATTACGGAGCGGGTAACCTGTTCTGGTTTGGCACGTTATTGTTGTTTTTCATTACTTCAACGTTGCTCTCCAGGTTTCGTAAAGATCGGAAGCAGGAGCTGGAGAAATCCTATGCCAAGTCAGGAAATCGGGATGCTGGGCAAGTGATGGCTAATGGTGGGATGGGCATGTTTTTATGTCTGGGATACTGGATATTTCCACATCCGGCATGGGTGTATGCTTTCATTGGTGTAATGGCTACCGTTACATCGGATACATGGGCAACCGAAATTGGGAGTCTTAGTCGCAAGCCGCCGCGCTCTGTTCTCACGTGGAAGGTACTTACGCCTGGTGCTTCAGGAGGTGTCTCACTTCTCGGAACCGTGGCTGCAGCCGTAGGCGGGGCTCTGATTGGTGCGGGAGCATTTTTGTTTTCCTGGATCGCCGGGATAGAAGGGCTTAGTCTGTTTAGTTGGACTTTTGTCGGTCTTGCAGGCGGGTTGGCAGGGGCTTTTGCCGATTCCTATCTGGGCGCAACGGTGCAGATGATGTATCGTTGTACTGTGTGTGGCCGTGAAGTTGAGGTACATGAACATTGCGGGCATCCAACGGTTCGGGCTCGTGGCTGGGCATGGATGAGTAACGACCTGGTGAACGTGCTTAGCTCGGTGATCGGCGGATGTGTGGCGATTGGTTTAGGTAACATTTTGGCGTTGTAGGGGGGAGTACATTTTGAGCACTGTACAGGGAGACAAATCGGAGGCTATTTTGGATGCGGCCTATGGTATTTTTGGCTCGAAAGGTTTTTATGAGACCAAAATGTCTGATATTGCAGACGAAGCCGGCATCGCAAAAGGCACCATTTATTTATATTTCAAAAGCAAGGAACAATTATTTATCGCAGTATCCATGCGGGATTGTAACAGTTTTATCAGCCGTCTTGAATATGCTTTGAACTCGTATGAGAACACAGGTGATAAACTTGGAGCAATAGCCAAGACCCACCTTACGTATTATTATGAGCGTCGCAATCATACCAAGCTCTTTTTTATGGCACCCAATAATGATCCGGATCTGATGAAATTCATGAAGGCATTCATGAATCAATACATGAGTATGGTGTGTGAGGTACTGGAGAGTGCAAGTGTACCTGAGCCTGTATTGCTCGCTGAAGCATATATCGGAATTCTGGACCGGCTGAAGATGGATATCATGTTAAATCCAGAGTTTAATGAGGAACATCTGAACAAACGAATTGCTTTTGCAGCAGCATTGTTTCTGGACGGATGCCGTTCTTTTTTACAAGTTTAAAGTAAGTGCGCGGATGTACGTAATATTGAATTTTAATTCACAGAGAAGTGGGTACGAGCAATGAACATAATGACGGTAGAGCAAATTGCAAAAAGTTATGGCGAAAAAATATTGTTCAAGGATGCTTCATTTGGTATGGCTGATCAGGACAAGATTGGTGTCGTTGGTGTAAATGGAACCGGTAAATCTACGTTTTTGCGTGTGATATCTGGTATGGAACCTGCAGACGCGGGACAGATCTCGATCGGTAATGACGTACGTATTCAGTTCCTGGCGCAAAATCCGGATTTCAATCCGGATAATACGGTACTGCAACAAGTATTCGAAGGTGACAGCATGGAAATGAAAACCGTGCGTGAATATACGGAAACGATGGAATTAATGGAACTGAATTCGTCCGATCCAGCGTTGCAAGAGAGATTATTACGTTTGAATCAGCAAATGGAGCAGCTTCAGCTCTGGCAGATGGAGAGCGAAGCGAAGAGCATTTTGTCCAAATTGGGTATTCGTCAATTCGATGCACTGATGGGCACATTGTCTGGTGGACAACGCAAAAGGGTAGCACTCGCTGCTGCGCTGATTCACCCTTGTGAACTGCTCATTCTGGATGAGCCGACGAACCATATTGATAATGATTCGGTCGTTTGGTTGGAGCAGTACTTGCAGAAGCGCCGCGGCGCACTGCTTATGATTACGCATGATCGGTATTTCCTGGATCGTGTGGCGAATGTCATGCTGGAATTGGATCATGGACGTTTGTTCCGATACGAAGCGAACTATACACGTTTCCTGGAACTTAAGGCGGAGCGCGAAGAACGGGAAGCTTCTTCGGAACAGAAGCGTAAGAACTTGCTTCGGACGGAGCTTGCATGGATTCGTCGTGGTGCCAAGGCTCGGACGACGAAACAAAAAGCGAGAATTGATCGCTTCGAACAACTTAAAGATCAACAAGGACTCCAGCGCTCGGGTTCATTGGAAGTATCGGTTGGCTCCACTCGTTTGGGTAAAAAGATTCTGGAGATCGAGCATCTTTCCAAATCCGTCGGTGGCCGCACGCTGATCGAAGATCTGAGTTATATTGCCGTACCTGGAGATCGGGTAGGGATTGTCGGACCGAACGGTAGTGGTAAGTCCACGTTGCTTCAGATGATATCTGGCAAGCTGGAACCCGATGCAGGTGTGGTTGACGTTGGTCCTACGGTCAATCTGGGTTACTTCACACAGGAACATCAGGAGATGGATGAATCACTTCGTGTGATTGAGTACATCAAGGAAGTGGCCGAGAATGTGAAAACAGCTGATGGCTCTCTGATTACAGCATCCCAGATGCTGGAACGGTTCCTGTTTACCCCGGCATCCCAGTGGACGCCAATCTCGCGTCTGTCTGGTGGAGAGAAGCGTCGCCTGTATCTGCTGCGTGTGCTGATGGCTGCGCCGAATGTATTGCTGCTGGATGAGCCGACGAATGATCTGGACATCCAGACACTCGCTGTACTGGAAGACTACCTGGATGATTTCCCCGGTGTTGTCTTTGTCGTATCCCATGATCGCTATTTCCTTGATCGTACTGTGGATAAAGTGCTGTCTTTTGAGGGCAACGGTGCTGTACGTGTGCACGTCGGCGACTACAGTGAGTATGCGGAATGGATGCTGAAAAATGCGCCTGGAGCTAATCAAGAGAGTGATACAGGAGCGGCGAAGGTGAAGCAGTCATCGGAGAAAACGACGCCTGCAGTGTCAGCGGCTAAACCGAAGTTGAAATTCAGCTTTAAGGAGCAACGTGAATACGACCAGATTGATGAAAATATTGAGAAGGCTGAAGCCAATCTTGTCCGGATTAACAAAGAGATGGAAGAGTCATTTAGTGATTCTGCCCGTCTGCAGGAGTTGATGGCGGAGCAGGTTGAGGCTGAACGTCATCTGGATGAATTGATGGAACGCTGGACCGTTCTGAATGAACTTGCAGAGCAGATTGAACAGAGCAAGTCTTGATTTATAACTAAACATCGCCCTTTCTTCTACAGTGACTTTATGTCGCATTGGAGAAAAGGGCGATTTTTTTGTCTGCGAATTTGCGATTTTATGTGAAACGTTCTGTATGTTCATTACGTTGTATAAGTAAAGAATTCCATAGAAGGGAGAGAACACCACACTTATGTATAAAGAAATTAATCAACAGTTGGCAGCGCTCAAGGAAAAGGGGAGAATTTACGAGAAATGGACCAAACGTCTGGAGAAGCTTCAAACGGAGGAAAGCGAATGGGAAGCAAAGGTGAAACGTCGTCTGGAGCATCTCCAGAAGGAGCAGAAGGACGTTGATCGACTGAACAGTATGACATTGTCGGCATTTTTCTATCAACTGATAGGCAAGAAAACAGAGTGTCTGGAGAAAGAAGAGCTGGAACTGATGGAGAGCAAGGCTGCATACGACACCGCTTGTCGCATGTTACAAGACGTACAGGAGCAACGAATTCATGTGGAGCAGGAGTTGGAGGGCGGGCGGCAGTATCAGTACTGGCAGAGCGACTACAACGCGCTGTGGGGGAAGAAGGAAGGTCGTCTGCTGGACCAGGATGCGGAATTGCAACACATGGCTGAGAATCGGGAACATCTGGCGAGTGAGCTTCAGGAACTGGATGAAGCTTTCCGGGAGGGAGAATACCTGCTCTATGCTCTTGAACGTGCCGAGAAGGCTTTGTCTTCGGCAGGTAATTGGGGTGTATATGACATGATGGGTGGTGGAGTGATCTCCACACATATCAAGCGAGGACGAATGGATGACGCTCAGGTCGCCATCATGGATGCAGGTAAGCGTCTACGACGTTTCCAGAAGGAGTTGGAGGATGTAGAGATGGCTGTACACGCGGATCTGCATCTGGGAGGTCTGCTTTCATTCGCAGACTATTTCTTCGATAACCTCTTCGTGGACTGGATGGTTCAGGACAAAATTCGCAAAGCCGAACGTCAGGTGAAGGATGGACTGAGTGCGGTTCGGAAAACCATGCATGTGTTAAGAAATGAAATACGTGACCATAAGGCAGAGTTAGAGATATTGGATCGTAAGTATCATGCATATGTCGAACAGGCAGATTAAAAGACATGACAACAAAGGCCCCTTCCAAGCACACCGAATTGTGTGCTTGGAAGGGGCCTTCTGCTTAGACGAACATGTGGATATTATTCATGACAATTTCGTCGATCAATGATTCTGTTTTACTTGGTTGTAATGTAGGCTGCGAGCAATCGTGCCGTATTCAGGACAGCATCCTTATGTGTACGCTCCATGGAATGAGATGCATGAACTCCAGGACCGATCAGTGCTGCACGGATATTGTTTCCTCCGCGTAATGCTGCACTGCCATCTGAGCCATAGTGGGGATAAATGTCCACGACGTAATCCATTCCATCTTGTTTGGCCAGTTCAATGAGACGGCTAGTCATATCATAGTCATACGGGCCAGAAGAATCTTTGGCACATATGGAAACGTCGGTTTCTTTACAGCTTAGGTCATCACCCATAGCTCCCATGTCTACAGCGATCATTTCACTGATTTCCGCAGGGATATATGATGCGCCATGTCCAACTTCTTCATAGTTCGAGATAAGCAGAGAGACGTTATGTAATGGTTTCCAGCCTTCACGATGTGCAGACTCAAGGATGCCAAAGAGGGCAGCCACGCTGGCTTTGTCGTCCAGATGACGTGATTTGATATAACCACTCGGCGTGATGACTGCGCGAGCATCAAAGGAGATAAAGTCGCCGACAGAGATCCCGAGTTTCAACACATCTTCCTTGGAGGAGACGACCTCATCGATTCGAACTTCCATATGGCTCTCGGACCGTTCAAAGGTACGTGCATCCGGATAGACGTGGACAGACGGATGAAGGGAGAGAATGGTGCCTGTGTATGTTTTTCCATCCCGAGTATGGATGCTGCAATATTCGTTTTCGATACTTTGCATCGAAAATCCACCGACAGAGGTAAGCTTCAATGTGCCGTAGGATGTAATTGAGCGTACCATGGCCCCTAGCGTATCCACGTGAGCGCTTAAAGCGATTGTCTTGGAAGAGTCCTGTCCGGGCAATGTAAGCACCGCACCGCCCTTGTTATTCAGCTCACAGGCGATGCCCAGTGCGGCTGCTTCCTTCCGGATCATCTCGATAATATGATGTGTGTAACCACTTGGGCTTGGTGTATCCAACAATTTTTTCAGGAAAGACAGAACGTATGATTCATCAATTGTAAAACTCATTGTGTAATTTCCTCCTCGGATCATGGGTATGGTGTGAAACAAAATACAGCCTGTCTGGGGGAGAGAATGTGATACTACCATTCCTGACTCGCCAGCAGGCTGTCTCTGATTGGTTACAGTGTTCCCGTAGGGTTTCCTTTGCGCTGACTCTGGGTCGAATCATTCTCCAATAGGCTGTCGGATTCATTTGAGTCAAGCGAATCCATCGATTTGAAAGAATCCAACGTAGATTTGCTTGTCGCGGAACTTTCCAATTCAGATACACGCAATTTCAATTGTTTATTCTCACGTTGCAGTCTGTATTGGCGATAGATGCCATATGACCCTACAATAATTCCACCGATCAGGGTACAGCCGAGAATCAGCAAGATCAGCGGGATTTGTACCGTGTTAAATAACAGGTTGACTTGTACGGAATCCACATTAATAACCGCAAAGATTCCCGTGAGCAGTGCAAAAACAAGACCTGCTATGAGTGCCCATTGCATTTTCATGGTGTTGCCTCCTTGTTGAACAATTGAGAACTAGATATGCATTACCCATATTCGGGTATGTTGCATCTTGCAATGATGATAAAATCCCCTGCCCGAAAGGGCAAGGGATGCAGGTCACATGGAAAGACAACCTTATTTGGTTAGTTGCTCCATCTGTTCAATCAGTTCCTTGAAGACACTCATAGCTTCACGAATTGGCTGTGGTGTAGACATATCCACACCTGCTTTTTTCAGAATGTTGATGGAGTAATCACTGCCACCGCTCTTCAGGAAGCCAAGATATCGGTCAACAGCCGGTTGGCCTTCTTCCAGGATTTGCTTGGAAAAGCTTGTTGCTGCGGAGAAGCCTGTAGCATATTTGTAAACGTAGAAGCTGTTATAGAAGTGGGGAATACGAGCCCATTCCATTTCAATTTCTTTGTCGACAGCCATGCCTTCTCCGTGATATTTAACGTTCAGATCATAATAGATCTCGGATAACAATTGTGGTGTTAATGCGTCACCTTGTTCCGCACGTTCATGAATAATTTTCTCGAATTCAGCAAACATGGTCTGACGGAATACCGTTGTACGGAATTGGTCGGCATAATAGGTCAACAGATACAATTTTTCCTTTGGATCTGTTGATTTGTTAAGCAGATAATCCATCAGCAACGCTTCGTTGGTTGTGGATGCAACCTCAGCCAGGAAGATGGTGTACTGTGCATCACGATACGGAAGTGTTGTATCCGAGTAATGTGAATGCAGAGCGTGACCCATTTCATGTGCGAGTGTGAACATACTGTTCAGGTTATCTTTGTGATTCAACAAGACATACGGGTGAGTGCCGTAAGCGCCCCAGGCATATGCGCCTGAACGTTTATTTTCATTCTCATATATATCGATCCAGCGGTTATCATATCCAGTCTGCAATGCGTCAGCATAGTCCTTGCCGAGTGGTTTCAGACCGTCTTTAACCGTTTGTTTCGCTTCCTCATAGGTAATATCCATTTTGTATTCGTCTACGAGTGGAGCGAACAGATCGTACATGTGCAATTGATCCACACCCAGCAACTTTTTGCGCAGGTCCATATAACGATGCAATAACGGAAGGCTCTCGTGAATGGTGTCTACCAGATTGGTATACACATCCGTTGGGATGTTATCTCCATATAGGGACATTTCCATCACGGAAGGGTACTTCCGAACATTAGCATAGAACATATTTTTGGTTACATTTGCATTCAAGGCAGCCGCAATTGTGTTCTTCTGTTTGGCATAGGTTTCGTATACCGCTTTGAAGGCACGTTCGCGAACTTCACGGTTAGGGTTCTCCAGGAACTGAATGTAGCTGCCGTGTGTCAGCTCAACGTCGTTACCATGTTCATCCTTGATTCTTGGGAACTTGAGATCGGCGTTATTCAGCATGCTGAAGATTGTCTGTGGTGCTTGTGAAAGGTTGCCTACCTGTGCAAGCAAAGCCTCTTCTGCTTGGCTAAGAACGTGGGCTTTTTCGCGTTTCATCTCTTCCAGCGTAAATGTATAAGCAGAAAGTTTTTCGTTCGCAATAAATGCGTCCAACTGATCATCCGGCAGGGAAAGAATCTCCGGTGTGACAAAAGAAAGTGCTTCACCAACCCGTACGCCTAATTTCTGGGCTTTTTGGGACAGGTTTTGATATGTAGGATTCGCTGTGTCTTCATCTTGATGCATACGTGCGTACACAAAGAGGCGTTCTATTTTGAGGCTGATCTCATCTTCGAATTCGAAGCAAGATTTGAGTACATCGGGTTGATTCAGTTTGCCTTGGAATTCGGAGGCCTTCTTGGTCAAAGACGATACTTCTTCATATTCTTGATCCCAGGCTTTCTGATCGGCAAATAAATCTTCCAGTTTCCAGCTATGTTCAGCCGGCACCTCGGAACGTTTCAATAATTGACTCATGGAAATCCCCCTTTGATGATCTGATGAATGTATGGACGAAGCTGCCTTCGTCTCGCTTGCCTGTGCGGAGAGAGACGAAGGAATCAGACTAAGTACCAGGATAACAGATAGCGATTTCTGGTATTTCAACGGCCTTCCTCCTTACGATACGAATAATCTCGTATAGTATGACCTTAGGCACGTTGAAATATTTGAGCATCTGGGTCCCCGTGATTAGGCTCCCATGTTATACAGAAAATAAACGATCAGGAAAAAGGCGAAACAAATGAGCAGGGTAGCAATAAGCGCCATTCCCCGTCTTAATCGATCCGGGATGGAATTGCGTCCCAGAATAAGCACAATACCAAGGGAGAAGGCAAGGATAATGAAGATGACGACATTGCTTGAGTCAAGCTGCATGGGTTAGACCCCTTTGAAGGCAGCCATCAATTGACGCCATTCATCCTCACGGTTCTCAAAATCTGCTTTTGGAAAACGGCGTTCAGCCCAGTGCATTAATGCAGGACGGCTAAGGAATGTATGGCATTCTTCGCCCCACTCTTCCGAAATTTCTCGCAGTACGAGATATTTGCCTTGAACTTCTACGGTCATCATATTCCACTTGTCTGTTTTGTATATTTCATGTTTTTTTATCATAGGTAGTCTCCAAACTAACGGTTTTGGTAAAATGATACCGTACCCTACGATTCAAAGCAAATTTTTTCGACATTTATGGAAAGATAAATTGCAAAATGGAAGCCCATACAGTATAATAAGGGTATTCGCCATAGATGGCGATATTTTTAGGAGGTTTTTCATTTGAAAGGTACAGTTAAATGGTTTAACGCAGAAAAAGGCTATGGCTTTATTTCAGTTGAAGGCGGCGAGGACGTATTCGTACATTTCTCCGCAATCCAAGGAGATGGCTTCAAAACATTGGAAGAAGGTCAAGCGGTAGAATTCGAAATTACTGATGGAAACCGTGGTCCTCAAGCAGCTAACGTAAACAAACTGTAAGAATTTATCCGGCTAACGGACTTCTTATATATTATAAATTTATAGCTGAATATTAAGAACCTAAGCACAGTCCCCCCATGGGAGGCTGTGCTTTTTTTGATTCTAAAATTTTCAGTTTAAATAACGGTTGAATACGATGGAAGTTTCCCTGTGTGTTCAGGAGACACGATTGGTCATGCTGGACCATAACTTCAATCCGAAACCGATCAGTGCAGCCAGGGAGAAAGCCATAGCGGTGAGATAGAAGGTTTGTCTGCCTGCATGTTCCAGCAGCAGTCCGCCCAACGTTCCGCTAAGAAGTCCCGAAGCACTGGACCAGACAATGGTGAACAAAGCCATACCTGTAGCTCTGTAGCCGTCCGGAACTAGGCGAATGATGTAGCGGACCGCCGTAACGTAGAAAATACCAAAGGTTACACTGTGCATCGTCTGAATCGCAACAACAGCTGCAGGTGTATCGGAGACGGACATGAGAAGCAAACGAACCGTATACATCAGTGCAGCAAAAGCAATTAGCGGCAGTTCTTTATAACGGTTTCCATACTTGCTGAGCAGTAGAAATATGGGGATTTCACTTACGGAAGAGATCAGCAAAGACCAGCCGATCAGCCCCTCACTGGCACCCAGATCTTTTAGCGTGATGGTAAGGAATGCTTCGTTCATGCGATGTCCCATGGCAAGCAAAAATACACAGCCAAAAAAAGTGAGCACATCTCTGCGTTTCAAAATAGCCCATAACCCCGATAGGTCCATTTTGCTACTGCTCCCCGAAGGTTGATCCTTCAGTTGAAAACTGATCAATAGTGTAGTTGCAGCAAGACCAACGCAGACCCAAATCGTCCATGCTGGACCAAAAGATCCAAGGAAATACCCGATACTTAATGCAAAGAAGGCATAACCGATCGATCCGAAGACTCGAATGGAAGTGAAATTTCGGCCGTACTTGCTGGCCGTTGTAATAGCCATCGTATCGGAGAGTGGATAGACCGGATAATAGAAAAAGTAAAACAGGGTCACGAGTACAAATACCTGACCAAAAGTTGTCGCATTGGCGAGCATGATTCCTGTGATCAATTGACCACCAAGCAGAATGATCATCACTTTGCGTACCGTTTGGTAGCGGTCGCTGGCCATGCTCCAGAACATATTGGAGAACACAGAGATGAGGGGGCCAATTCCGTAGAGATATCCAATCTCAGCCCGACTGAAGCCCAGATGACTGAAGTAAAGCTGGAAGTAGGATACCACCAGGACGGTGGAACCAAAGATGGTGAACATGAGAGCCCGCAGCCAGTTCTGGTCCGGGCGGGCGTTGTGACTTAATTTCATGATGAGAGACTCCAATCCTGATAACAATTCAATGATTTTATTACCCTTTCAGGGATGTTGATTTACGGGCTCTAGGCACGGACATCGTAGGTTCTTGCTTCGTGCGCCGGATGACAAGCCAGACAATGATAAGTTCGGCGAGCAGGCCAAGGGATTGGGCTACAGCGCCAATCATGCCGTTCCACGCAGGAAAAATACTAACCAGTATAAGCAGCACAATCACCGTGCAGATTGCATTCGCCGTTTGCGAACGAAACATCGTTTTTGTCTGACCGCGAAGCAGAATGAGGCCATTGCTGAAATCCAGAAAAGGGAAGATCAGTGGAAATAAGACGAACGCACGCAGTGTCCACAGACTTTGTTGCAAAAGTTCGCCCTGAACGCTCATGACATTTTCGAGTACCCATGGTCCCAAGGGGGTATAGGCAATCGACACCATCATCGCAAACGGAATAAATCCGGTGACAAGTGCAAATTTTCGTACCAATTTGGCGTCCACAAGGTAGAAATTCAGCACGATCTGATGGATGTATGTAAAGAAGCTTAGCATCAACTGCATCAGACTGCTTGCTATGGCAAAGGATGAAATGGCTAGTGCGATCCCGGTCGTTTTGCCAAGTACGATGTTAATAACCGGTCCTATGAACAGCGCTACAAAGCTGGATAAAAGCAGTGGCTTATAAAAGCGAAATACGTCTCCCTTGCTCTCGACGGGATGATCCTCAAGCTTGGCTGGCATCTTGCGCTTGATGCTGTTACCCTCCAGAAAGCTGACAAGCGCTTCAATCATCATGCCAGTAGCAAAAATGATAGCGCCTACACGTCCACTGTCAATGCTGTCTGTGTATATGAAATAGAGGGATAGGCCGTACATTCCGGCTAAACGGAATACCATCCCGATGGTTAACCACTTGGTGCGGTTATTCGTAATGATGATCCCCTGATAGATGTTGCGGATCACTGAAAAGATACTTACATACATGAGAATTTCATATACGTCGATGACTTTGTTCAGCAGATCCGGACTTACACCAAACAAGTATTTGAACACCCCGGTACCAACGGGAGAGTATACGATAAGAAACCCAATGAGAAGCACACAGGCAAGAAATATTTTGGTCACAAACGTGAGGGCCTGAAAGGAAAGGCGATCGCGGACCAGTGCGGAACAGGTTTGCCGCAGCAGGGTGGAGGGGCGTTCCGTGAGGGTTAACAAGCTACCGGCGATGGCATAGCTGGCAATAACCGTCTCGGGATGAGCGGAACGTGCTAATGTGCTGTTTATGATGACGTGAGAAATGGTGACGAGAGAGGCGGAAATGCCAAGTGGCACAAAAAAAGAAAATAACCGTCTCCACGAAAGTGATTCACTTGACGACATGTCAACGACTCCTTTGATGGATGAAATATGCCTAGTATATCACAAAGCTTTGGGCGCGGATGCGATTTTTTATGCGGAATATACGGCAGATCATTTGTACAATTAAGGGGATCATATTATAATAGGAATGGTTAAAAATCGCTCTAATACGTATTCAACCAAGTGGAGGCACATTTATTTTGAGCCAATCAAATCGAAAACGTCATCAATATCCGCGTGGACCGCTGGCATTGATGAGAGGGGTGTACAAATACACCATTCCGGAAACACGGAAGGCACTGAATGGATGGCGTGCTCAAGCTGAGGCGATTCCGAATGAGGAGTTGCGTACACAGGCACTTGCCAGTCTGAAGGATAAACAGTTTCACTGTGAAGGCGGAACCGTCTACGCATTGGCTGATTTGCCCAACAGGCACATTCTGATTCCGCTGATCGTTTCATATCAAACTATTAGTGATTATTTGGACAATCTGTGCGACCGCAGCACGTCGATGGACCCGGATGACTTTCGTCTTCTCCATCAATCCATGCTTGATGCGGTAGATCCCGAAGCAATTCCCGTCAATTATTATGCCCTCCGTGAGGAGCAGGATGACGGTGGATATCTGCGGAATCTGGTGACAACATGTCAGGAACTGACCCGTCAGTTACCAGGCTATACGTCCGCCAAGCCCCAAATTCAGGATCTGGCAGGCCTATACACGGACCTGCAGGTATATAAGCATATCAAGCCGGAACTGAGAGAAACGGCACTGCTCGAATGGTGGTCGGAGCATCGTCATCGCACACCTCAGTTTCGTTGGAACGAATTTGCTGCTGCAACTGGCTCTACACTGGGCGTTTTCATGCTGTTTCTGGCTGCGAGTGACGATCAGTTGACTGAAGAGCAAGCGGCCTCGATCCACACGGCCTATTTCCCACATGTATGCGCATTGCACATTATGCTCGATTATTTAATTGATCAGGATGAGGACCGCATCGGGGGAGATCTCAACTTCTGCAACTATTATGAGAATGTGGAGACAATGCTGGACCGAATTGCTTTTATTGTGGAGATGGCACGCAGCGATGTGCAGAAGATTCCGGGAAGCTCCTTTCACCGGATGATCATCGAAGGACTGATTGCCATTTACCTGTCTGATCCCAAAGTTAGCGAACAACAGGAAGTTCGCGTTGTATCCAAACGTCTGCTGAAAAATAGTCCGATCACAAGAATATTTTTCTTCATTTTCAGTCGCTGGATACGGAAAAATATGTAAGTCAGGTGTGATATTGCGGAGCCTGAAGTGAAACTAGAGGAGGAAGAAACATCATGACAGCAGTAAAGAAAATCGCAGTATTAACGAGCGGTGGTGATTCACAGGGGATGAACGCGGCTGTTCGTGCGGTTGTTCGCAGCGGACTGTTTCACGGTCTCGAAGTATTTGGAGTTCAACGTGGATACCAGGGTCTTTTGAATAATGACATTTTCCCAATGGATTTGCGGAGTGTAGGGGATATCATCCAACGTGGGGGAACGGTTCTTCAATCGGCACGTTGCAAGGAGTTCTATACCGCTGAAGGTCAGCAAAAAGGTGCGGACATTCTGCGTGCGCGTGGCATTGACGGTCTGGTTGTTATCGGTGGGGATGGTTCCTACAACGGAGCAAACAAACTCAGCAAGCTGGGCATTAACACCATGGGTCTGCCAGGAACGATTGATAACGATGTTTCATTCACCGACTATACCATCGGATTTGATACAGCTGTAAGCATAGTAGTTGATGCAGTAAACAAATTGCGTGATACGATGTCTTCACACGAACGTTCTTCCATCGTTGAAGTTATGGGTCGTCACTGTGGAGATATCGCTCTGCATGCCGGACTTGCTTCGGGTGCTGAAACGATTCTTGTCCCAGAAGTTCCGTTTGACATGGACGAAGTAGCAGATCGGATGAAAGCTAACTTTGCACACGGCAAACGTCACAGTATTATTATCGTTGCTGAGGGCGTGGGCAAGGGTGAAGATGTAGCAAAAGAACTGATGGAACGTTGCCCAACGTATGAGCCGCGTGTAACCGTTCTGGGTCACATTCAGCGTGGGGGTACGCCAACACCTTTCGACCGTAACTTGGCAAGCCGTCTTGGCGACTTCGCTGTTCGCAGTCTGATTGCAGGCGAGACAGACAAAGGTTGTGGCATTATCAAGGGTGAACTTACCCTGACGGATATTGATAAAGTGGTTAACACAAAAAAAGATTTCGATATGGTGACTTACGAGCTTGCACAACGTTTGTCCCAATAATTCGATTCATAAGCAAAGAGCACAATCCCGCATTGACGAGGATTGTGCTCTTTTTGTTGTTTTCCAAAGTAAGTAAGTGTTCCGATGTTACGCCTTGCGGAGTGCGGCTTGTTTTTGTACCAGGAAGAGTCTCCAGAGAAGCGCTGTTGCTCCTACAGCAAGGCCGGCAATGAGGCCGATCCAGTATCCGAAGGCACCGAGTGAAGTATACGTAGCAGTTAGATAACCTACAGGCAACCCAATAATCCAATACGCTATGAACGTAATGATCAGTGCCGGATTAACATCTTTGTAGCCACGCAATGCTCCTTGGGTCGGTGTAGCAATCGCATCCGAGATCTGAAAGAAAATGGCGTAGATGAGGAAATGCTGCGTAAGTGCAATGACCTCTCGATCGTTTGAATACACGCCTGCAATCTGTTCGCCGAACACAATCAACACGATCGCTGTCAGCAGTGAGAGCCCGATGGCTCCACCAATTCCAAGCAGACTGTATTGTCTGGCATCTCTCAGACGCCCCGCACCTGCTTCATAGCCCACAAGGATCGTAAGAGCCATACATATGCTCACAGGCAACATGTAGAGCGTAGAAGCGAAATTCAGCGCCGCCTGGTGGGCAGCAATGGTTGTGGTATCGAAACGGCTCATCATTAAAGTCACAGCAGCGAAGATGGACGTTTCGAAAAAAGTCGCAAATCCGATGGGCACTCCAATCTGGAGTAACTCTTTCCATTTGGAGAATGAGACACGGGTCCATTGACGGAAAATGCCATACTGGGCGAAAGGTTCGACCCGATGGACAAAAAAGAGACTAATAAGAAAGATCAGCCAGTATGTACATGCTGTAGCAACACCAGCACCAACACCGCCTAATTGTGGAAAACCCCAGCGGCCGAATATTAGCAGATAATTTAGAAAGATGTTAACGGGCAGGGAAACCAACGTAATGAACATCGTAGTCCGTGTCTGGCCAAGTGCATCCATGAAGCTGCGCAGCACTGTATATCCGAAGAGCGGAATAATGCCAAAAGCGAGTGCGCACAAAAAATAGAAGGCGACTTGGGCAACCCTGGGCTCCAGAGGCATTCCGTTCAGTATAGGGCCAAGTAACAACGCCCCGGCTCCGATAACGACGAGACTGACTGCAATCCCGAGATACAGCGCCTGGATGACGTTATACCCAATCTGATCATTACGTTTGGAACCTAACAGATGGGAAACGACAGGTGTAATAACGATCAGAATCCCGCTTAGTCCAGTTTGAACTGGCATCCACAGACTTGTGCCAATCGCGACGCCTGCAAGGTCGGCCGGAGAAAACTTGCCTGACATATTCGTGTCGAAGAACGACATGGCAGAGAGGGCGATTTGAGTGGTGAAGATGGGCAAAAATATAATCAGGAATTGCTTCACTTTTTGGGAAAAACTTGTTGTGTTCATGTTCACTGGCAGTGCCTCGCTATTCTGAAGAGATGTCATCCAAGTGTCATATCTGGACAGCTATTTATTGTAGTGGATTTTGATCAATTTGAATAGGGACAGAAAGCAGAGTAGGGGTGTACAGAGAAAAATGAACACCAAAAAACCTCGCTCCGCTTCAAGCAGAACGAGGTTGGATGAAATGAGAAGTATGAAAGAGTGCGGATTACTTATATTGTACACCTGATGTATAACGGTTGGACGCATTCCAGAGCAGATATTCATGCACATCCATGTCTTTCATCGCTCGAATCTGGTCTTCCACTTGTTTCTTGCCATACTTGACATAATGCCCACTGCCCAGCCAGCTTGCTGTGAAGTCCTGGATCCACGGACGAATGACAGGTTTGAGTTCTTTGGTAGGGTCCAGTTTCTTGTGTGTATCTTCCATTGAACCCTTGATGGTTGTGTAAGGATCTTTGTCAGGGTCCTTGACCCCATACCAGCCAGTAGAATAGTGACTAGGGTATACCATCGGTGAGATGACATCCACATTTTCGGATATTTTAACAAAATCCTGTCCAATGCCTTCAGCCGCAGGTACAGAAGCGGCATAACCGAAAATATCAACCGAGACACGAACACCTAGCGGGGCCAACTCCTTGCGTGCATATTGCACGAATTCAGCCACAACATCGACGCGTGACTTGTCAGATTTGGTATATTTCAGTACATCGGCTCGAGTTTCGAAACCTTCCGGGAAACGAACGTAGTCAAATTGAATCTCTTTAAATCCAAGCTTGGCAGCTTCCTTTGCAATCTCAATGTTATAGTCCCATACTTCCTTGCTGTACGGATTCACAAAGCTGTCGCCTTTGCCATTTGCCCATACAGATCCATCCTTGTTGCGGAAGGAGAGCTCCGGATTTTTCTTGGCAAGAATCGTATCTTTGAATACAACGACACGTGCAATCGGGTAGACCTCATGTTTTTGCAATCGTTTCATCAAGGCATCGATATCCCGGATAAAAGGTTGCGATTTACCCATTTTCTGAAGCGCTTTGTTTTCTGTGGGATAAGTTATGTATCCGAGATCGTCTTTGATATCAATGACCATGGCATTCAGTTCTGTACTGTCGGTCAGTTCCAGCAATTCTTTCATACGTGCACCGCCGGCACTGTAGGCCGTTACATAGATACCTTTGACCACGGGTGCATCAGGTTGAGGATCAATTTTGGCAGGTGGGTTATCGGCATCAATAACAACCTGATCTTTTTGAGATTGGATAATTGCGGTGTTAAAACTGTTGGTTAACGATTGGAATTGAGGATTTCCCTGGTCCGCCACTGCGGGGACACCACCAAAGCTTCCAAAGGCCATAGCCATTAAAGCCCAAAACATGTTCATTCATTTCCACTCCCTTATGTGTGCATTCCATGTATGAATTATACATTAAAGCCTCTGGGCTTTTAACCATATTAATCAAGTAATGAAACACATGGAAAAAATGAAAACCGCTTCCTGCTGAGGAAATCCCCTGCAAGAAGCGGCGTGATCAATCTGAAAAAAATTATTGAATGTAAATCTCATTTTGATGCTCACAAATACTGTACTGAATGATTTCCATTGCGTCTCCCTGTTCCAGGATGCCCAGCCCATCCCGGAGGACAATCAGTGAGTCGAGTTCATTCGGTTTCAAGAAAGGGA
The DNA here is from genome assembly GCF_037981725.1 of Paenibacillus sp. FSL H3-0457. Taxonomy (NCBI): domain Bacteria; kingdom Bacillati; phylum Bacillota; class Bacilli; order Caryophanales; family Paenibacillaceae; genus Paenibacillus; species Paenibacillus sp. FSL H3-0457. The sequence continues at coordinate 2,319,264 of NZ_CP150283.1, forward strand.
GCATTTCCGGGCACCATCTGTTGACAATCTCAAACAGTTTTACCGTTTCCATATCCACAATAATCACCCTTTCCTACTCGAATTCCAAAATGGTAAGTCATTCGGCGCGATTCGGGAAAGCATATGGCCTGTGAAATTGAAGGGTTGAACCTGCTATACAACATATTTAGGAGCCGTACACCGTTATTATACCACAATGTTGTGAATTGTTAACCGTACAGGTGTCTCAACTTCTGCGAAATGAACCCATAACACCAACCGTTTCCACAATGTTAACAAAAGCGTTTGGATCTGTATCCTTGATAATACGTTTAATTTCAACCAACTCGTAGCGGGTGGTGACGGTCATGAGCATGTCCTTCTCAATATCCGTGTAGGCTCCCTGAGTCTTAATTTTGGTAACTCCACGAGGCCGAACAAGTAATTTTTTTAACATGGCTTCGGTTTCGTTTGTAATAATGTACAGTGTTACTTTGACGTGACTGATATGGATCAGATCAAGCACTTTGCCTGTAATGTAGATGGATACCATCGAGGCCAAGGCTGTATTCCAATTGTCACTCAGGTATCCTGCAAGCATAATGATCGTACCGTTCATACCGGCCATTACTGTACCAATCGGAAAGTCTCGTTTACGCGTGAAAATGGACCCAACAATGTCGAGTCCTCCTGTGGAGCCGCCCACTCGGAAGGAAACGCCAGTGCCCATTCCAATAAGCACACCGCCAAATACAGAACTAAGTAAAGGGTCTGTAGCCACAGCAAAAACAGGCAGAAGCGCAATGAACCAGGAAGTGGCTGCTACCGAAAGAATACTTAATGTAATGAAGCGTCGTCCAAGAATAAACCAACCTGCAATGAGCAGGGGAATGTTAAGAACAAAATACATTATACTAAGATTCAACGTTGTAAAATAACCCAGAAGCATTGAAATACCGGACACCCCGCCGCTTAAAAGCTGATGGGGGACCAAAAACCAGTTGAAGCCGCAGGCAATAGCTGCAGCACCCAAAATGATCACTAAAGAGTGCCAAATTATTTTGGGCAATTTAATCACCTCATTTATATTTAAAACCAGATTGCTGGTAATCTTGAATTGTTTTGTGATATAATAATTTGTGGATATTCTTGAGTAGGAAACTTTTCCTAAATGGAGCAATAAAATTTTGAAATGTTTCAAACACATGTATGTAGTTTTAGTCTTATGTTGGGGACCCATTCATGGAATTATATTCGTTAGTGAAAATAATTCGTCCCGTTGGGATACCCTATAAATATTAACGCTACTTAAGAATACAGACAACAAAGTGGATTGTCCACCATGTCCACCATATAAAAGGAGCATGAATAATTTTGACAAATTTAAACTTTACAGATTTCAATCTTGAACCACTGGTGCTGCAAGCCATCACTGAGCTCGGGTTTGAAGAAGCAACACCGATCCAATCCAAAGCGATTCCTTTGGCACTCGAAGGCAGAGATTTGATTGGTCAAGCTCAAACAGGTACGGGTAAAACAGCTGCATTCGGTATTCCGTTGATCAGCAAAATCTCAAAAAGTGACGAGAAAATCCGCGCCCTTATTATGGCACCTACACGTGAACTTGCAATTCAAGTTGCTGAAGAGATCGAAAAACTCACTCGCTTCAAAGGTCTTCGCTCCCTGCCAATCTACGGCGGACAAGATATCGTGCGTCAAATCCGTGCACTGAAAAGAAAACCACAGATCATCATTGGTACACCTGGACGTCTCCTTGACCACATCAACCGCAAAACAATCAAACTAGATGATGTACAAACTGTTGTACTGGATGAAGCAGATGAAATGCTCGACATGGGTTTCATGGAGGATATCCAATCCATCCTGAAACAAGTTCCAGACGAGCGCCAAACTATGCTGTTCTCAGCAACAATGCCTCCTAACATTCAAAAATTGGCACAACAATTCTTGAACAATCCTGAACACATTTCTGTGATTCCGAAACATGTTAGTGCACCATTGATTGACCAATCCTATATCGAAGTACCTGAGCGTCAAAAATTCGAAGCATTGAGCCGTTTGTTGGATATGGAATCTCCTGAACTGGCGATCGTATTCGGACGTACAAAACGTCGTGTTGACGAATTGGCTGAAGCTTTGCAAAAACGTGGATATTCTGCAGACGGTCTTCATGGTGACTTGTCCCAGAATCAACGTGATGCGGTAATGCGTAAGTTCCGTGACGGCAGCATTGACGTACTCGTTGCAACAGACGTGGCTGCACGTGGTCTCGACGTATCTGGCGTAACTCACGTTGTTAACTTTGACCTTCCGCAAGATCCGGAGAGCTATGTTCACCGTATCGGTCGTACAGGTCGTGCGGGTAAAGAGGGTGCTGCTTGGTCCTTCGTTACACCGCGTGAGATTGATCACTTGCACTTCATCGAGCGTGTAACACGTCACCGTATTCCACGCAAACCACTGCCAACAATGGCAGAAGCGGTTGAAGGTAAACAACGTTTGACAGCAGAGCGCTTGCTGGAAATCGTACAATCAGGCGAACTGAACGAATACAAAGGTATTGCGATTCAAATGCTTGAGCAATATGATTCTGTTCAACTGTTGTCGGCTGCACTGAAGCTCCTGACAGGTGACAAGAAAGATGCTCAAGTTGATCTGACTCCTGAAGATCCAATCCGTGCAAAACGTCGTAAACCGGATGTTCGCTCTGGCGGACGTAAACCATCCGGTTACAGCGGTAACCGCACAAGTGGTAGCGGCGGCAGTGGTGGTGGTTACAACCGCGATCGCAACAGCAGTGGCAGCGGACGTGGCGGTTACAACCGTGATCGTAACAGCGGCAGCAGCACTGGCGGTGGAAGCAGAGAAGGTGGTTACAATCGTGACCGCAAACCGCGTCCAAGCAGTAACGAAGGACGTCGTCCAGCGAAAGATTCTTCTTTCGAGTAATATAAACGTATGATCTGAAAAATGGAGCGGGCAACTGCTCCATTTTTTTATTTTCAAAGTGACTGCATCATTTTATTTCACTGCCAGAAGCGGCCAGAAGCGCTTGCTAAGGACAATGACGATCTCTTTTCGGGAAGTACTGGCTTTTCCTATCTATAATAAGGTATATTAATATTAGACTTCAGGTAATTCGCAAGGCTGCAGAGGAGGAGAAATGTTTGGAATTTAAAGGAGCTATGGGTGGGATCTACCGGCTTACAGAGTGGATTACGAGACTGGCCGCAACCAATCTGTTGTGGGCTATTTGTTCGTCTCCGTTCTTGTTTTTCTTGATTATGAAACTGCTCGTGATGCAGCAGAACCTCGCAAACGAATCATTGCAAATGAACTGGGCTATAGCTATTGTGGCACCGCTTACACTGTTCCCGGCGACTTCGGCGCTGTTTACGGTTGTTCGTAAATGGAATATGGGCGATACGGATGTACCGATCTTCCGTACTTTCTTTGTAGGTTACAAGGAAAACTACAAGCAAAGTTTAATTGGGGGTATTTTTTACACACTGCTATTCGCGATTATGTATCTGGATTATACAGTGTACATGACGCAGTTCCGCAATATGCAGCTCGTGGGAATCATTATGTTAGTACTGCTGCTCTTGTTATTTGTATCACTCTTTAACTTTTTCTCGATGGTTGTACATTATCATATGTCCATCGGACTCATTATCAAAAACGCGGTATTGCTTACGCTGATCAGACCATTCCGTGTATTTTCCACATTGCTGGGAAGTGGATTGCTGTTCTACATCGGTTTCCGTTATCCGGTCTTGTTTGTTTTCTTCATTATCAGCATCATTGCCTGGTTTGCTTTCTTTAACTTCTACGCAACCTTTAACAAGATGCAGGAGCAGATGGAGAAGATGCAACTCAAGAAGGAAGAAGAGGAAGCTGCTGCGCTGGCTGAACAATCAGCAGAGAATGGTGAAACACCTGAGCCATCAGACGACAAAAACATTACATTGCAAAAATAAAACATGATGAATCGCCATTTACTTTTTACACAGTTAGGGATATAATAATTGTACATCCTGCGATGTACGTTTCGGTTATTCGTTGTTTTGAACCAATGATGATGTCTTCGGGAGATCAACACAGAATGTTGCTGAAAAGCCCTGTCTATACGACATGGGGACTTCAAAAAGCATTTTTGCGGTCACCCACCTGCCAAGCAGGTTCATAAGACAATGTAGCCGGACGGCATAGGCGGGTTCCTAAATCTTCATGTACAGCACCCTGACTTTTCCTCTACAAAAGGAATTTCAGGGTGTTTTTAAGTTGTGATGAATGTTTTTGATTGGTTTTATGATAAATATGATGCTTGCCCTTTTGTTACTACTTGAACAATGTTACACTAAGATACATAAATGGAACGGTTACAATCAAAGGAGGAAGGGTCTTGACCTTAAAGAGAACGCTCGTCGGTATCATCCGCAGCATGGAGGGGACCAGCGATCGAGCCAAGGATCCCAAATTAAAAACACGGTATTATAACTTATCCAAAGACAGAGCCTGGGAAGAGGTCTCTTCGACACTCAAAAAGATTCCGGGTTATAAAGTGCTGCATGAAGTGCCTTCTGTTGGAGAAGTTATTCTGGAGAAGCGGACTACCTTTGGACGGACGATGGATATTACAGTTTCCATTATCTCAGTAAGTCCTGTTCGCAGTGCGGTGGATATGTATTCAGCTTCACGTGGTTCACTTGGAGACTTGGGTTCCAATTATCGCACGATTATGAACTTATTCTCTGTACTGGATAAAAAGCTAAGCAAGTATAAAGCAAATGATTGAAATAGATGATAAATAACAAAAAGCGAGTGAAGGTTAACCTTCCTCGCTTTTGTTCTGAACGTATGATAACTTCTACAGCAAAGCTTTTACAGCAGCAATCGCTTGTTCGAAGTTAGGGGAGTCTGTCATTTCAGGCAAATACTCCACATATGTAATCCGGTCTTCGGCATCCAAAACAAAAATGGAGCGCATGTCGAGTTGGAATTCTTTGATCAGAACGCCGTAGTCTTCACCGAAAGAACGTGTTTTGTAGTCTGACAATGTAACTACGCGGTCAACACCAGCTGCTCCACACCAACGAGCCTGAGCAAACGGAAGGTCAACACTGACTGTCAAGACAACAACATTGTCTCCGAGTTCTCCAGCTTCCACGTTGAAACGACGAGTTTGCGCATCGCATACGCCAGTATCCAGGGAAGGAACAACGCTGATTAATTTGATTTTGCCTGCGAAGTCTTTCAGGGAAGCATCCTCAACCAGGTTCTTGCTCAGTGTAAAATCAGGTGCTTGATCGCCCACTTTCAGTTCGGGTCCGATCAATGTAATAGGGTTGCCTTTAAATGTGGCTGCGCCTGTACGTTCTTGTGTCATAATAATGTTCCTCCTTATAAATTGGTGATCCGTGCCAAAATCCATTATAATCTTTTATGAAAGGCATTGTCCAATTCGGACATGTACCATTACGATGGATCAGAGATGTAAGTCCGATCTGAACAGGGTGGAGTGAAAGAAGAAATTTATGATATTTATTCGCTATGAGAACTGGAAAGGTTATTTGAAGTATTTCCCTTTGACGTCGCTTTTTTTAATTGCCAATGTAGTCATGTTTATTGTGTTAACGGTGAACGGTGGATCAACGAACAATATGGTGCTGCTGAAATTTGGGGCACTTACGAATCATGAACTGTTCGCGCATGAATGGTGGCGTTACATTACATCCATGTTCCTGCATGCGGGCTTCGGTCATTTATTGTTTAACAGCTTTGCGTTAATTGTATTTGCTCCACCGATGGAGCGGTTGCTCGGGTCGGTAAGGTATGGTGTATTGTACCTGGGTGGCGGTGTATTGGGTAATATTCTTGCTGTTGCGTGGTACAACTCGGTTGGGAGTATTACCATCTCGGTAGGTGCTTCAGGAGCGATCTATGCCGTCTATGGTGCATTCCTGTATGTAGCGCTGTTCCAGCGAACGATGATGGACGAGGCTTCGCGCAAAACGATGTACACATTGCTTTTGTTCGGAATCATATTCTCCTTTGCCATGTCAGGCATCAATTGGATGGCTCACCTTGGCGGATTGTTGGGTGGATTCTTTATTTACGGACTGTTGATCAGATTGTGGAAACCCCGCAGCTTAAAGCGGTAGTCAGAACGTTCTCAAGATGGAATACAGTCAAGGATAAGTAGGGTATAACAGATTGGAGCGATCAGGCGAGTGGAATTAAGACAGTTGCATTACTTTTTGAAAGTGGCACAGAAGGAACATGTAACACAGGCTGCTGAAGAGTTGCATGTGGCACAGTCGGCGGTGAGTCGTCAGATTCATCAGCTGGAAGAAGAACTGGGCGTGGACCTTTTTATGCAAAAGGGACGAAACCTGCAGTTGACTGCAGTGGGGCAGCTTTTTTGCAAACGAATTGAAGGTATATTAAAAGATTTGGACAAGGCAGTTGGGGAAGTTCATGAGTTTCTGGACCCGGAGCATGGAGAGATTCGAATTGGGTTTCCGCATAGCCTGGGGATTCATCTCATTCCTTCCGTGGTGGCTGCTTTCCGTCAGCGCTACCCCAACGTGAAATTCAGATTCAAGCAGGGGATGTTCCCTACGCTGATTCGTGATGTGTTATCCGGAGAGGTAGACTTGGCATTCATTTCTCCTTTTCCAGAAAAGCATGATCAAGTAGATGGCGATATTGTACTCACGGAAGAATTACATGCGATCCTTCCTCCTAATCACCCGTTAGCTGGTGAAGAGACAATTGCGCTTGAACAGCTCAAGGATGATAAATTTGTATTGTTTAGCAAAGGTTATTCTCTTCGACCTATTGTATGGCATGCCTGTCTGGAAGCTGGTTTTACACCCAAGATCGCTTTTGAAGGGGAAGAGACCGACACCATCCGCGGATTGGTCGCTGCGGGCATGGGGGTCAGTCTGTTGCCTGAGATGGCGTTATTCCAGACGAATCCGTTGCAACCGGCACATGTGGCTATCTCCCATCCAAAAGTAACGCGAACTATCGGGTTAATTCATCGTGCGCATGATAAACTGCCGCTGGTTGCTCAGTCCTTTCGTTCATTCTTGCTTGATTATTTCGGTTTACAACAAAACAATACCCCATCCGATTAACGGTGGGGTATTGTTTTTTTGTTTTTGTTGTATTAAGTATCCAATTAATCGCGGCTGTTGAAGATTCCGATGTAACGAATCAACTCAAGCAGTGAAATCAACGCTGCAGCAACGTAAGTCAAGGCTGCGGCATTCAGAACTTTTGCAACACCTTTTTCTTCTTCATTACGGATGTACCCTTCGGATACCATAATCTCTCTAGCGCGATTACTTGCATTGAACTCAACCGGTAAAGTGATGAGTTGGAATGCTACAGTTACGGAGAAGAAGATGATACCGATACCTACAAGGTTCATGGCATTGAAGATGAATCCTGCAATTAACAGGAATGGAGCTAATCCGGATGCAAAGTTCACAATTGGGAAGATCCGGTGACGCAGTGCCAGCATCGGATAACTTTCTTTATGCTGAATGGCGTGGCCAACTTCGTGACACGCTACCGAAACAGCTGAGATTGAGTTTTCGTAATATACTGGTTCTGATAAACGTACAACCCGATTGATCGGATCATAGTGATCAGAGAGTGTACCACGTACAGGTTCAATTGGAACATCATGCAGGCCGTTAGCATCAAGCATCTGGCGAGCGGCATCGTAACCAGTCATTCCGTTCTGGTTCGGTACCTCCGACCAACGTCTAAACGTACCTTTAACGCGAAATTGCGCCCATAAAGAGAGCAAAAAGGCGATAATGATCAATACGAACATACCGTTATTAAAACTCATATTCATTCCTCCGCTTTCTAAGAATAAGCTACATCATGGTGTTCTCAAGCAAGATTTTTAGTGCCTCCATTGTACCGGCACTTTTGGTGAGGAGTCCTGCCATCATTTTACGTGCTTGTACAGGTTTCATCTCTCCAAGTAGCGGTTTGAGTTCGTTAACCTCTCGCTCAAGTTGTTGTACGTGAAGTTCCAATGTTGTCAATTTGCTGGCAACTTGTTCTTCTGTACTAACCAGACGCCACTTCTCAAGAGATTGTTTAATCTCGTCGAGACTATACTTCTCTTGTTTCATCTGTACAATACGTTCAAGCCTCGTTAAAGTTTCATTACTATAGAGACGATAATTTTTTTGTGTACGTTCTTCGGGAGCGATTAGTCCAAGCTTTGTGTAATAATCAATCGTCCGTTCACTAACACCAGCGGTCTTGGCGAGTTCGCCAATCCGAAAAAGTTTCATATCCCCAATGATATTCACCTCGCTTGCAAGTTCAAATGTAGGGAATTGTAGTTTCCACTTGTGAATTTCTAGACTACGCCCAATTTTTCTTACTAATAAGTATGATACATGATCTTTAACCGTACAGTCAAACGTTATGCTTTGGCAATCAGCATACTGCATTTCTATATCTATGTACTCATAGAATGTGATTATGTACTTAAGTGCAAGAAAAAGACGTAAGACTTTATTCCCAGAAATAATTTTCAATTTTGATGAAAATACTCTTGTCAACTTTCCTCTCTTCTGCTTATAATGACATTAAGAGTTTCACGTTATGTGAAGAAACTTAACATAAGAGGGAGTGGGGTATATGAGAAAGAAATGGTTGGTGTCCATGTTAGTAATGCTTACTTTGTTCGCTTTTCCGGTTAGCGCATTTGCGGCTGCGGAGGGTCCGACTAACATTGAACTTCAAAGTGGTTTGAACTCAGCCTTTACGTTTCTGGCTGTTGTACTCGTGTTCTTGATGCAAGGGGGATTTGCTTTACTTGAAGCGGGTTCAACACGAATGAAGAATGCAGGACACATTGCGGGTAAGACCATCCTGACATTGGGAATTTCAGTTATTGCCTTCTGGGCTTTGGGTTTCGGTCTTGGTTTCGGTAATGGTAACAGCTTCTTTGGAACAACAGGATTCTTCCTGAGCGGTGACAAGATGGCTGCTTCCTTCGAATCACTGGCTTTCTCCGATGTTCCACTGACTGTTAAATTCGTTTTCCACCTCGCTTTTGCGGCGGTATCTCTGGCCATTGCCTGCGGTGGTATGGCTGAACGTGCAAAAATGAGCGTATATATTGTATTCGGTACACTTTATACCATTATCATGTATCCGGTTGTTGCTCACTGGGTATGGGGCGGCGGCTGGTTGGCTGAGCTGGGTATGCAAGACTTTGCAGGATCGACGGTTGTTCACTTGACTGGTGCGACTGCAGCATTGGTAGCGACGATCTTGTTGAAACCACGTATTGGTAAATACAACAAAGACGGCAAACCTAACATCATTCCAGGTCACAACCAAGTGTATTCCGTACTCGGGGTTATTATCCTCTGGATCGGTTGGTTCGGTTTCAACCCAGGTAGTACTTTAACGGCCTTGGACGATGGATTCTTTGGTTATGTTGCATTGACTACTAACGTAGCTGCTGCAGCTGGTGGTGTTGCTGCACTGTTGATTTCTTGGGCAGTTCTTGGCAAGTCCGATATTCCTAGCATGTTGAACGGTGTGCTTGCGGCACTCGTTGCAATTACAGGTGCTTGTGCCTTCGTTGAACCTTGGGCAGCTCTGGTTATCGGTGCTTTGGCTGGTGTTATCACATTCTTCACGGCACAGTACTTCGATCGTAAAGGAATTGACGATCCAATCTACGCTTTCTCCGTACACGGTGTTGCTGGTATGTGGGGAGCAATCTCCACAGGTTTGTTCGCTACACCAGAACTTGCTGAGCATGCGGGTGTAGGTCAAGCGGGTCTGTTCTATGGCGGTGGATTCCACCAATTGGGCGTACAGCTTCTCGGTCTGGTAGGTGCTTTTGCCTTCGTACTGGTAATGTCCTTCATTATTCTGGGCGGTATGAAAGCGATCATGGGCATCCGTGTTACTGAAGAAGAAGAAACAATGGGTCTGGATATCAGTGAGCACGGTACTTACGGATACCCTGAACAAATGAAAAATGTAGATTCTAAATCCAATGGTGGTACGTTCAGCTCCTGAGGTGAATGATGCTGAATCATGCTTCAAGGAGGCTGGACATGATGGAACCCATCTCGTATACAAACTATTCCTGGTCTTACCAGGGAATCGATGGTGCGGTGTCTTCTCAAGAACTGCGCCAGGCACGTGTGATATTACAGAACGAGCTCCAGGAATTGTTGTCCGCTTCCTTGTCGCCGATCGAGTGGTACCAAACGGTAAATGAACTGCATGACCGGATTGCACGGAAAGCAGTAGAGTTATGCATTCAGGGGATGGTTGAGGAAGGCTTCGGCCAACCTCCCGTCCCCTATGCCTTTATCGTATTTGGCAGTTCCGGCAGGGAAGAAGCAACGTTATGGAGTGATCAGGATAATGGCATGATCATTAGCGATACTCCGCATGAAGGTAAAGAGGAATATTTTGCTCAGCTCGGACAGCGAATGACGGATATGTTGGAAGAGCTTGGTTACGCCAAGTGCGAAGGTAAAGTCATGTGCTCTGAGCCACTCTGGAGAAAAACGCTGGCGTCATGGAAACAACAATTAGCAGATTGGAGCTCGGATCTGAATTGGGAGCCTGTTCGTAATCTGATTATTGCTTCAGACATGCGTTTTGTTGCAGGTGAGCAAAGTCTGGCGGAGGAATGGATCACGAGTTTTTATGAACAGTTCAGACTGGTTCCTGAACTTTCGGATGCAGTTCTTCGTAATACGGTTAAACATAAAGCTACATTAAATGTACTTGGACGTGTGGTCACAGAACGATTTGGTGAACATGCAGGCGGATTTGATATCAAGTATGGCTTGTACATTCCGCTGGTGAACAGTGCCCGTTATTTGGCATTGCAACATGGGATCAAGGAGTCATCTACGTTAAAAAGAATGGAGAGACTGACTTCACTTGAAGCTGTTCCATTTACATTACTGGATGCATGCCAGCGGGCCTTCTTTGCCGCTTTGAAATTTCGCCGAAGTACACCGGTTGTTATCCAAGGGGATTTGCAACATAGCAGTGGGTTCCTGGATGAGAAACAGATGAAACAAAAGCAAATTCATTATGAGCTCAGGGATACGCTCGGGTTGGTACGACGAGTGCATCGTGCTTTGCAAAGACAGTTGCGTTTTGCAGAAAGGAGACGTCCATGAGAGAGCCGGCAAGGGGCAATACAGGATTCTGGAATTCGCTGCGTCAGGGAGGGGTTCCTTCCGCCATCGCTTCCATTATGGGAGCCCCTACGGCGCAACACATGGCGTTTATCCGCTCTATGATGAGAGAACAACGCAGACCTGAGGTTCTGCATACACCTCTAAATGAGCTGGACGCAGTTGTATTTGATCTGGAAACGACGGGATTTTCGCCCCAGCACGGGGATGAGATTATCTCATTTGGTGCGGTCCGTATACATGGAGGTGTGGTACTGGAAGGAGAACAGTTTTATACGGTGGTGCAGTCCAAGACTGCGGTTCCGGAACATATTACTGAACTTACAGGTATTACACAGGAGATGACGTTGGACGCACCAACTTTGCTGGAAGGGCTGCATGATTTCATGTCTTTTGTAGGTGGAAATGTTCTGATTGCACACGCAAGTGCGCATGACCGAGCTTTTCTGAATGCAGCTCTGTGGCGGACTTCAAAGGTAAGGCTGACACATCGTTTGATCGATACGATGATGTTGGCCCGCTGGCTTGAACCGAGCAGGCCGGGGTATGGTCTGGATGAATTGCTGGAATCCAGAGGGATTCCGATCTATGGACGTCACCATGCACTGGAAGATTCAAAAATGACTGCACAGTTATGGTCCTGCTACTTGGAGGACATGACTCGTAAAAATGTAGAGACCTTGGGTGATCTGTATACCCAGCTAAGTCACGCATAACGGAACGGGAAGCAGATTGTATGAAGGCACAACGTGTTGTGCCGGATCCTGCGATTCCTTCGAAGATTCAATCCGATAACCGTTCAGATGCATATGAGATCGCGACCCGCTTGTAAGGTCGGGTGAGCCGATGAGGTACATCTGAAGCAAACCGGCGAAGGCTGGAAGCGCTTGGATGTCCTCTAAGGAAGGAACAGGCCTGGTCTGGGGATGAGAATGGAAGATACCAATGAGCTTGGGCTCGGAGAATACGCACCGAATCCATTCGGCATCGTCCAGAGTAAAATGGTGCAGCGGGTCAGGTGCTACGTTACGAATGGGCTGAAACCGACTGATTCGTATACCGCCCGCTGCGGTTTCACCCAGCATAACCCCGCAGGCTTCTTGCGGCAGCGAAAGGAACATGTGCTTTGACATCTCTTGTTCTACGGAAGAAGGGATGTAGAAGGCGTTTTGCTGCCCGTGAAGTGCTGCCATTTGTATTCACCCCTCTCTCTTTGGCTCCTGCTATGGCAGGAGTCCTTTTTCATTTTATTTTCTGTGATGCGGATTGTAAAATTTTAAAGGAAAAGGGTACAATAATAAAGAGAACATTTGGGAATCATGTTCTGGTGAACTGTCATAGAGCGTGATAAACACTTAGCATGTGCAGAAATTACGGTTTCAGTTTCAATATGCTAATTATATAAAAGGGTGGCGGGTTATGAAACGAAACATATACATACTCCTTGGTGTTGTCTTGCTGGTTGGAATTGCACTGGCCCAGAATGCGGGTGACGGCATTGCAGCGGTCTTTAAGCAGGAAGAACCCATGCCTACAGAGACGGGACCTCGTGCGGGTCTCCTGGCGCCTGCTTTTTCTCTGACAGCAATGGATGGGAAGACGTACAGTGTGGGCGGTGCCAAAGATAAGGCCACGTTTGTCAGTTTCTGGGCATCCTGGTGTGAGCCGTGTAAGCAGGAAGCTCCAGAGCTGAACAGAATGGCTGCGAAATACAAGGATAAGCTTGACATGTATGGGGTTAATGTAACGTCATATGATAAACTCAAAGATGCCAAAGCTTTTGTGGATGAGTACCAACTGACGTTCCCTATTCCCTTGGATGAGAAGGGGACTGTGTATGCTCAATACAATGGGGTGGCTTTTCCAACGAATGTTCTGATTGACTCCAGAGGAGTTATACAGGAGATTGTTCTGGGCATATTGCCCGAGAAAGAGTTGGAACGTAAGATTAAAAAGTTAATTGCGAATTAATTTTCATGTAAACAAAGAAGCCTTTGCATCCATGAATCATGGGTACAGAGGCTTCTTTATATTTTCCGGGAAATAAGCGTTATTAGTGGTTACTTATCCCATGAGCAGGAATAGGGAGTGTACCCGGCTCATCCTGTAATTTTTCTTGAAGCAAAGCATAGCGGAAACTGTGAACGAGTGCTTCCCAACTTGCTTCAATTACGTTCTCGGATACACCGACAGTGTTCCATGTGTTCTCCGTATTTTTGGATTCGATTAATACACGAACTTTGGCAGCTGTAGCATCCTTCTCATCCAGAACACGCACTTTGTAGTCCGACAGATGCATGTTGGCAAGGGAAGGGAAATATTGCACCAGTGCTTTCCGAAGGGCGTTATCGAGTGCGTTAACCGGACCATTGCCCTCAGCAGCGGTATAAGCGCTTGTTCCAGCGATATTCACTTTGACAAAAGCTTCAGAAACAACGGATTTGCCCGCCGTTTTCTCTACAAGCATTTTGAATGATTCAAACGTGAACAATTCTTTCATATCACCGTTCGCTTCACGAATTAACAATTCAAGCGAAGCATCTGCACCTTCGAACTGGTAACCCTGATGCTCCAAGTCTTTGATCTTCTCGATAATCTGACGTGAATTGGCACTGCTTGGATCGAACTCAAGCCCCAGTTCCTGTGCTTTGGATACAATGTTACTTTGTCCGGCAAGTTCAGAGACCAGCACACGTTGTTTGTTACCAACCAGTTCAGGCACGATGTGTTCATAGGTACGTGAATCCCGCAGGATGGCAGAGACGTGAATTCCACCTTTATGAGCAAAAGCAGCATTGCCGACATAAGGCTGATTAATCGGCATATTCACATTGGCAATCTCGCTAACATAACGAGCCACGTTTGTAAGTTGTCTCATGGAATCATCAGTAACACATTCATAGCCAAGTTTCAGTTGCAGGTTCGGGATAATGGATGCGAGATTGGCGTTACCGCAACGCTCTCCATAACCGTTCATCGTTCCTTGCACCTGACGGGCTCCGGCTTGTACAGCGCTGAGTGTGTTGGCCACAGCCAATTCACAATCATTATGTGTATGGATCCCGAGATGTGCATGAGGCAGGCTTCTATGCAATGTGGATACGATCTCGTGCACCTCGTTTGGCATCGTCCCGCCGTTGGTATCACACATAACGAGCCAGTCCGCTCCAGCTTCGTGGGCCTTGGTCAAGACCGCTTGAGCATACTCCGGGTTATGTTTGAATCCGTCAAAGAAGTGTTCTGCATCAAAGATCACTTCCATACCATTCTGTTTCAGATAGGCGATGGAATCATAGATCATGGACAAATTTTCTTCCAAAGTAGTCTGCAAAGCGGTATGCACATGGAAGTCCCATGATTTACCGACCAAGGTTGCAGCCTGAGCACCAGATTCGATCATGCGCTTCAGGTTGGCATCTTCACTAGCAACGCTGCCTTTTCGGCGGGTACTGCCAAAAGCAACGACCTTTGCGTTCAGGTTTAATTCCTTGACTCTTTTGAAAAACTCAATGTCCTTGGTATTGCTGCCGGGAATTCCGCCTTCAATATAATGGACACCCAGGTCATCAAGCTTCTTGGCAATTTTGAGTTTGTCGTCTGCCGATAAGCTGACACCCTCCCCTTGTGTGCCGTCACGTAAAGTCGTATCGAAGATGGAAATGGCCTTTGACATGAAGATCCTCCTTTGAGATAAAGCGCTCTTTTAAAAGTTTGGATTGTAAGTTAGGAAAAGCTGTTAAGTACGTTAGTGGACGAATCCTTCGATTCGGCAACGCTACACTGTGTTAAACTCAATGCGCTGATTTGTCCTAAAGTCGTCAATTTGTATAATTAATTATTATAGCACCATTATAGCCAAATGCTACATAGAAATCGCAGTTTCAAGTAACAATTAACGGATTTTAGAGAAAAAAGAAGGATGTTAATCATAATCCGGATGTATGTTATAATCTATTATTGAGTTTTAATTGTAATATATGGAAGAAAAGGAGGGGTGATTTTGACTTTTTTATGGGAAAATACGATTATTGCTCTGATCACTTTGATATTTTTTGTGAGTGTAGGATGGTTAATTATTCGGTCTCTGATCAGATCTCGCAGAAAATAAATGCTCGTGACTGAATTAACATAACGGGTTTGATATACTATAGAAGAAAGAAATTCGTTTCATTAATTAGTGTGCAAGAAAGGGCGGGGGTTCATGATGTCTTCAGACGGCAATCCTCCAGCAAATGTGGATCAATATTACCCTGCAGCCGGACGGGTGATTCTGCATGTCGATATGAATGCTTTCTACTGCTCTGTACATGAAGCCGAGGAACCAGATTTATATAGAGGAAAAGCAACGGCCGTTGCGGGCAGCAGTGAACTGCGAAAGGGTGTAATTGTAACCTGCTCGTATGCCGCTCGTAATCGAGGCATCTCAACAGGTATGGTTGTGCACCAAGCCATGAAAAAGTGCCCTGATCTCATTGTGATACGTCCTGATTTTCATTTATATCGTCAATATTCAAGAGCCTTCATGCAGATTGCGTATAGTTATACGCCTCAACTTGAGGCGACATCCATTGATGAATGTTATCTTGATATTACCGGTTCAAGGCAATTCGGGAATCCAATGGAGATTGCGGAGAGCATTCAGCGGAGAATCAAGGATGAATTGGGGCTGCCATGTTCCATTGGCATTGCACCCAACAAATTATTGGCGAAGATGGCTTCGGATCTGAAAAAACCGAACGGTATCTCCATTTTACGCATGAGGGATGTACCCCGGATTCTTTGGCACAGACCATGCAACGAGATGTTTGGCATTGGCAAAAAAACGGCTGAAAAGCTGAAAAAATTGGGCATTGAAACGATTGGTCAATTGGCCAAGTCGGATGAGAACATGTTGACCGAACTATTTGGAGTTAATGGAGCATGGCTCAAAAATTCCGCGAATGGCATTAACCATTCCGCAGTTCACGCGGAACGTGAGGCCAATAAATCCATTGGGCATACAACCACTTTACCGGCAGATGTATCGGATATGAATGAGATTCATCGGGTATTCCTCAATATAAGTGACCAGATAGCCAGAAGATTGCGCAAGCACGAAATGTTCAGCCAGGGGATTCAGATTACGATCCGCACACCGGATATGAAGACAATCACCCGATCACGTCTAATGGAAGTTCCTACGGAGGATGCAACGGTCATATACCGTGAGGCCTGTAAACTATTTGAGAAGCATTGGGGTAGTGGCAAGCCTGTACGCATGCTGGGTGTGACACTTCAGAACCTGATTCCAAGAGAAGAATCCGCTGTGCAGATGGACTTGTTCGAATATGAGCAGAAGCCCAAGAAGGACAATCTGATTCGGATTATGGATCAGTTACGTGATAAATTTGGTGAGAATGCTGTTGTGACCGCGGGCATGCTTGGAGACGATCCTTCCGTGCTGCTTCGTAATCATAAAGTGCGCGGTACTTCCCTGCAAAAAGATAACTTGCAAAGTCTTGATTAAATAAGGGATAATAGAGACTTGTGGTTGCAAAATGTTTGTAATTATCCTTACTTTGTATTAATATGTTTCTAGATAAAAACACTGTACGTTTTGAATTTTAGGAGGAGAGAATGTAATGAGTAAATATACTTGGGTTGAAAAAGACACATGCATCGCATGTGGCGCTTGTGGAGCAACAGCTCCAGACATCTACGATTATGATGATGAAGGTTTGGCTGAAGTTATCTTTGACGGCGATGCTAACCATGGTGTCAAAGCTATTCCAGACGACTTGTTTGACGATATGCAGGATGCATGCGATGGCTGCCCTACAGATTCAATCAAAGTAGCGGACGAGCCTTTCAATAAAGAAGGCTAATTATTTCTCACATGAACATAGAGCACTTTCTTTTGTCTTAACGACAAGGGAAGGTGCTTTTTTTGCATTCATTTAACTGTGATTATCTGACTATGGATCAAGGACGAACATTGTCGAACCCCCTTTTTTCCACCGGGTACTCAAGTCCTATGGATTCAACGCTTGGTTATGCCGATATATAATGATATACGGAAAAAGGCGAAATAGTGGAGGAACGGATGCAAAATACTCATCTAAGAACATATGTCAAGAAACATCCCGACAATAAAATGGCTTGGTACTTGCTCGGAAAGGAGTATTTGGGCGAAGGACAGGAGGCCAAAGCCAACTATTGCTTTCAGCAAGCGGGCGAGGTTTATGAGGCATTTGAACGCAGTAAAGCTCCTGCGGACATCTGGGTAGACTATCAGGATAAACTGGTGGAAATGTCTGAGCAAAAAGAGAAAAAACAACGTAGACGCAAAATGTGGCTTACATTGTTAATGCTGCTTGTGCTGGCAGGTCTGCCACCTGCGGACGCTCCGGGTTTCAGTCGGGAAGCGGCCGACGCACTGTCAGCAGCATTGGAATCCACAGATGACATCGAAGCGCCTGTAGAAGCGGATAAACAGGTTGGAACTGCATCCATTGCGCCAAGCAATGTGTTCACTGCTGCGGCATTTGGTGGAGGTAATCATGGCGAGGCTGCGCTCGCAGCTGCCTGGTCCGGGTCTGGTCCAAAAGTAGAGACCTCTGCTGTACTGGGTATGCAAACCTCGGATGACTGGTCTTTATGGAAGCGAAATATGCCTGTGAAATACATAGTACAAACCAATACAAGCGGGAAATTAACTGCACAGAGTTATGATGCCAAGCAATGTAACTGTGAACCTCCTGAAATTACACCGAAAATCAAAAAGATGGCCTTGGCGTGGACTGCCAAACAGGAAGCTGCTGCATCATTATCAAGTGCAATCGTTGCCTATCGCAAAAAAAATGACGCTTGGCCCAAGAGTGTAACGCAAATGGCCCAGCCATTTCCGAACAATATCCTGGGAGAGACTGCGCCAGGGATGACCGAGATGTTTCCGAAGCTGTTAGCTCTGCATCAAGGTAAGGTACAGGAAGGAAAGAACGATTCGAGTGGTAAAGAGAATGGTTCAACGACTTCGAATTCGTCTCAAAGCAAAAATGCCGCTTTTGCAGATACGCTGGGAGGTCGGCCTTTTTTGCAGGAACCGCTGGAGATTGTCATTGATAAGGATAGACATAAACTTGCATTAATCAGTGGGGATACCATTATTCGTATGTATGATGTGGGACTTGGCGGTGATCGCACACCGGAGGGATCATTTGTCATTACAGATAAAGTGGTCAATCCGAATGGACGCTCGAACGGTGAGTTTGGAAGCAGAGGTATGCAGCTCTCGAATACGAATTATGCCATCCATGGGACCAACGAGCCAGACAGTATCGGACTGGATGAGTCCCTTGGATGTGTGAGAATGCGTACAGGAGATGTAGAAGAGTTATTCGCTCTTGCTCCGCAAGGCACTCCGGTACGCATTGGAGAAGATGTACTGCCAGATCTGACGCTTGTTCCAGAAGCAAAGCAGCGTTATCAGCATACGCTTGTTCCAAAGCAGAATAATCCGAACAAAACGTATCACTGGCTGAATTGATCTGTTTGATATGTAGAATCAGATGGATTCAGCCTGAATCATCTACATGTTGGCAATAATGATAAGAGCACCAATGATGATGATCAAGCCGCCTACACTGGCTGCTGTCCATGCAATGGCTTTGCGATTCACTTCTTCTTTCTTTTGCTGTAATGCAGGTGGTTTACGTTTGGGAGCCATGAGTTATTCCTCCTTATTTGGAATAGAACTGGTGTAGAGTAACCATGCTCTCATTGTAAAGAATTCAACTCGTCATTTCCAGTGGGCGGGTGGATTTCTTGTGAGCATTTTGTATTATTCGATTTGTGCTGTCTATGCGCAAACTACTTTCCTTTTTAATAAGAAACAGATAAACTTGTGAGTAGAGTGTTTTTTTACATATGAAAAGACGGACAACGGCTTTTTGGCGTACCGACCAGAACGGAGTGAGTGATTTGTTATACAGAAGTCTTGCTAAACCTTTGTTGTTCAAAATGGACCCTGAACAGGCCCATCATCTGATTATTGGCGGCCTTAGTGGCGTGGGTAGCATCCGTCCGGTTCCTTCCGGACTGCGTGTGATGTACGGCGTTCGTGAAACGTCTGATCTGGCTGTTGACATGTTTGGGTGTCATTTCCCTACACCTGTTGGTCTGGCTGCGGGTCTGGACAAAAACGGGCAGGCCGTAACGGGCTTTTCTTCCATCGGATTTGGATTCATGGAAGTGGGAACCGTGACACCACTTGCACAACCTGGTAACGATCAACCACGGCTGTTCCGTTTGCCTCCAGATGAGGCGTTGGTGAACCGAATGGGCTTCAACAATCTTGGTGCGGAAGCCATGGCAGGTGAATTGGCACGTCTACAGGATCGGCGTATTCCAGTGGCTGTTAACATCGGCAAGAATAAGGCAACGTCTAATGAGGAAGCTCACCTGGACTATTCGAAGTGCATTCAGGCACTATACGATTATGCTGATCTATTCGTGGTTAATATCAGTTCACCAAATACACCGGATTTGCGTAATCTGCAACATGGGAATGAATTGAAGGAACTGCTCGCTGCGGTTATGAACGAGATGAACGTGCAGCATGCACGAGCGGGCGGAGCGACCAAATCCGTTCTGGTGAAAATTGCACCGGATGTGAATGATCAGGAACTTGAATATATGGTTCGCACAATTGCAGACAGCGGTGTTGCTGGCATTATTGCTACGAACACAACCATCAGTCGTACAGGACTTTCCCACCAACATGCGAAGGAAACAGGCGGTCTGAGCGGTAAACCTCTACGTGACCGTTCAACGGAGATTATTCGCCAGATCTATCGCCAGACCGAAGGCAAACTTCCGATTATCGGTTCAGGTGGCATTTTCACAAGTGAGGATGCATACGAGAAAATTAAAGCCGGAGCAAGCTTGGTCGAAATATATACAGCATTGATCTATGAAGGACCTGAGGTGAATCGGCGCATTCATGCTGGACTGCGTGAGTTGCTGCGCAAGGACGGTTATCGTCATATCTCTGAAGCGGTTGGTGCGGAGCATCGTTAAGAAGGAATGTGAATCCCCGGAATGAAAATATAGAAGCATGGGAAGAGCGTAAAATGGTTCGGGACTCTTCCCCCCACCAAACATCATGTATAATGGAATAGAACAGGGGACGCTATAGAGACAGGAGGCATAAGCATGGACGGTAGAGACTGGGGTACATTTTTACTTCCTTATGAACAAGCGGTAGAGGAATTGAAAGTCAAGTTTAAGACAATGCGAGCGGAACTGAAGAAACGGGAAGAGTATGCCCCGATTGAATTCGTTACCGGTCGTGTCAAAAAAATATCCAGTATTCTGGAGAAATCCAGACGACTGAATGTGTCGCTTGATGACGTGGAAACAGGCATTGAGGATATTGCAGGTATCCGCATTATGTGCCAGTTCGTGGATGATATCCGTCGGGTTGCCGAGTATATTCGAGGTCGTAAGGATCTCACGGTACTCATTGAGAAAGATTACATTACGAATTTCAAAGAGAGCGGCTATCGTAGCTTCCATATGATTATTGAGTATCCCGTTCAGACGGCTCTGGGACAAAAGAAAGTTTTGGCCGAGATACAGATCCGGACACTTGCCATGAACTTCTGGGCTACCATTGAACATTCGCTGAGTTACAAGTTTCGCGAAGGGTTACCTGATGAGATGAGAACTAGGCTGAAAAAAACGGCTGAGGCCGCGTTTATACTGGACAACGAGATGTCTGCTATTCGTCTACAGATTTTGGAGGCGCAGAAGGCATTTGAGGATGATTCCAATATCGTGTCAAGAACATTGAATATCATTCATCAATTATACTTCTACCACCTTGTCAGTGAAGCAATTGAAGCACAGAAGCGATTTAACGATTACTGGGAACGGCATGATATGGAAGGGCTCAAAGACTTGCTGGATGACGTGAAGAAACTTCTGAACAACGCCAGAAAGGGCGAAAACCCGGATGAGCATCTATGAGCCACTGTACGTTGACTACTTAATCTACTTCAATCGGGATCAGGATTATTTCGAGTGTCATGAGGTGTTGGAAGAATTGTGGCTGGAACGTAACCGGGATTCTCTCTATAAAGGGTTGTTGCAAATTGCAGTTGGTTTATACCACTTCAGGAATGGCAATCTCCGCGGAGGAACGATGATGTTACAGAGCTCACTTGATCTTCTGGAACCTTATCCTGCTACGACTCTGGGCATTGAGCTTGGGATTTTGGTACAGGAAGTAAAGGCAATCGTGAAGCAACTGTCTGAGCCTGACGCTCAGTCTGTGACTTATAGGGATTTGTCCATACGAATTGTTGATGAGGTCTTAGAACAAGAGATATCTAGAAGATCGCTTGAGCTAAAACCAAATATTCCGCAACGCCGGAGTCCTACCAGAGGGCGAATATACGAAGAGAAGATGAAGGCGATGGATCAGAGTAAAAGTTGAACCGTAATCACGCTAACATTCAAATGAGCATCCCATGGATATGAAGTTCCATGGTTATGAAACACCCCGACGATTCCTGTAAAGGGAACGATCGGGGTGTTTTTGAATGTTGCGTCATATTCAGATGATTGCAGTTGGCACAGCCTGTCCTTCAACAGAACAGTTTCTGGTGATACAAGTACCTGATTGTAGATACTGTGGTAACAGATCCTATCATTTAGCTTGCCGAAGGAGTAGCACTGCTTTTATATTTTTGAAAAAACTGTTTGTAATCATCCAGTGTGTAGCCTTGGTCACTGCCATTCTCTTTCAGTCCGCCAACCATACGGTCTTTCTCGACACCAGCCTCATAATAGACGAGTGTAGGCGTGAACTCGATATTGTAATCGGTCCATCCTGCTTCGAATTCACGCAGATTGAACTGCGGAAGCTCAATACCTTCACTGTCAACCAGTGGCATCAACTGAGGTGTTGTGGCACGGCAGTGCGAGCAGTCGGAAGCAAAGAAATAAACAAAAAAGCTGTCTTTGTTATCGATTTTGGCTTTGAGATCAGTGGGTACAATAATTTGTTGATAGTTGGGATCACTAAGTAGCTCCCGTGTAGCTGGATTAAGCTTGGAAGCAGCGATGCCATAAGCATTTTCCACTGAATCCATCTGTTTCTTGGATTGCTGGTCTACGACAACCAGTGCTGCAATCATAATGATTAAAATACCCAGGAAAATAAGGATCGCAGCACTTTTCTTTTTCTTCTTGGATTTCATTGGACATCCCCCACCGATCATATCGAAATATAGTTTGGGCAAAAATAAAGGTTGGGATAATATGCATAAACACCCGAATTTTTGCTCAGGAATCAATCTACTTGCCATTATACTACATTACACGCTGTAGTGGAATAGATACGATATGATAGGAAAGCAAAGCTTGGATATGATAAAATAAAACGATATTGCAATCTTACCAAGACAGGATGAGTGGGAATATGGGTGTAAAGTTACCTTTGATATTTGCTGAGCGAATGAAAAGTTTGCTGGGTGATGAGTTTGAACAGTTTATGAAATCTTATGAACAGTCTCCTCATGCGGGACTGAGAGTGAATACGCTAAAAATATCGATGGAACAATTCGATGAGATTGCTCCGTTTGATCTAAAACCTATTCCGTGGTGTGAGACAGGATTCTATGTACCTCATGGTGTTAAACCGGGGCTGCACCCTTATTATCATGCAGGCTTGTATTATATACAGGAACCAAGTGCAATGGCTCCCGTTGAATTATTGCAGGTGGAACCTGGAGATCGCGTGCTTGATCTGTGTGCTGCTCCGGGAGGGAAAACAACACAGATTGCTGCAAAGCTGCAAGGCAAGGGTGTACTTGTCACGAACGATATCCATGCTGAACGCACCAAAGCGCTGGCCAAGAACGTGGAATTGTACGGGGTGCGTAACGCGGTTGTTTTGAATGAGTCGCCAGAGCGGATCGCAAATGCATTTCCTCATTATTTTGACAAAGTATTAATTGATGCGCCTTGCTCAGGTGAAGGCATGTTCCGCAAAGATGAAGACATGGTGAAATCGTGGGAACATCATTCGGTGGAAAAATGTGTGCTCATGCAGCGGGATATCTTGGAGACTGCGGCACGGTTGCTGGCACCGGGAGGAACCATCGTGTACTCGACATGTACCTTTGCGCCGGAGGAAAACGAAGCAATGATTGCGGAGTTTCTGAATGTAAACCATGATTTCGTTGTCAGGGACATTCCTGAAGAAAAAGGATTCGCTCCAGGACGTCCGGAATGGGTACGTCAGATGATGCCAGAGAAGGCAGAGGAGACGGAAGCTGTACTGGATCAAACGCGTGGCACCGCAAGATTGTGGCCTCACCTTTTGGAAGGAGAGGGGCATTATGTCGCTGTGTTGCAGCATCGTGCAGGGCAAGAAATAGAAACAGATCAACCTGGAGTAGTTAAAGAAGGAGCAATGGAGTATGGACAGGTCGTGGATGTGTCCAGGATTGAAGCAGAGGGGAACAAGGATCACTCTATTGCTGCTTCTTCAATTGCTATGACCAAGGCTGATCGTAAAAAGGAACGTTTGTTGCGAATCGAATCCCGAGAGTCCCATGACAGACAGGCTGGTGGCAGCAAGAATTCGGGTAGACAGAGCAAAAAAGGTAAAGATCACGGTGGACGTAAATCGGAAAGGGGTCAGGGACGCGGAGCTGATTCGGCAAGTATGGATCCGGTTGCGATCTACAGTCAGTTTATGAAAGAACAATTGGAGATTGAGTTAACTGGAGAGACGGTATGTTATGGAGATCGGGTGTATCAATCATCGGTTGGTGCAGCTCGGTTGGAGGGACTGAAAGTCATTCGTCCAGGCTGGTTTATGGGCACGATCAAGAATGGGCGATTTGTTCCGTCCCACCCGCTTGCATGTGCTCTGAATGCATCTGAAGCACGGCGAAGCGTAAATCTGTCATCCGCTGATGGCGAAGCCGTGAGATACCTCAAGGGTGAAACGTTAAATTTTGAAGAAGAACGAGTGGTGCTCAAGGCGGATACGTTTGCCAAAGGGTACGTTCTTGTATGTGTAGATGGTTATGCCGCTGGCTGGGGAAAATGGCTGGATGGTGTACTGAAGAATGAATATCCGGCAGGGTGGAGGTGGACATCGGTATGAGTGGAAAAGGCAAACAAACGTTGCGTCTGGACAAAATATTAAGCCATATGGGTGTGGGAACACGAAGTGAACTCAAAACGATGGTGAAACAAGGCAGAATCCATGTGGACGGCAAAGCGGTGAAAGACAGTGGTATACAGGTGAATCCCGAGGTCAACGTCATTGAAGCTGATGGGGAGCGGATTGTGTATCGGGAGATGATCTATCTGATGTTGCATAAACCTCCGGGTGTCGTGTCTGCTACCGAGGACAACAGAGATAAGACGGTACTGGATCTGCTGCGCAAAGAGGATCGGGTGTTCAATCCTTTTCCTGTGGGACGACTGGATAAGGATACGGAGGGACTGCTCATTCTTACGAATGACGGTCCACTTGCCCATGATCTGTTATCTCCACGCAAGCATGTGCCCAAAACCTATGAAGCCCGTGTGCTGGGAAACGTGGATGAAGCGGATGTGCAACGTTTCAAGGCGGGCATTCAATTGGATGACGGATACGAGACGTTGCCGGCCGAACTGACTATACTTGGTCAGGAAGAGACGGAAGAAGGTACGATCTCGTCGATCTCGCTTATTATTCACGAAGGGAAGTTTCACCAAGTGAAACGTATGTTTCAGGCGGTAGGCAAGCGTGTGGTCTATCTGAAACGCGTAGCCATGGGTGAGCTGGAACTAGCTTCCGATCTTACTATTGGAAGCTATCGTGAACTAACCGCAGATGAGTTGAGTCTTCTGCGGAAGTAAAAGCTCCCGTCCTTTGCGAAGCGGAGCAGGGAGTCGTGGAGGGAAGCGGAGCCCCGATACTAACGCCGCAGGCGAGAAAGCTCCCGTCCTTCGCGAAGCGGAGCAGGGAGTCGTGGAGGGAAGCGGAGCCCCGATACTAACCGCCGAAGGCGAGAAGCTCCCGACCTTCACGAAGTGAAGCAGGGAGTCGGGCAGAGAGCGTAGCCCTGCCAGTAATGGTCCCGGTTAAGCTTGAGCGGGACCGCCGCTGACCAGCGGTGTGCCCGGCAACAAGCGTTCCGACGACAACCGTGACATAGCAAGACCCGACCTAACAACTGTGAGCAAGAAGGGAGGGTTTGAGTGGTGCGACTACTAACAGATGAGGATGAAGCCAGATGACTTATAAATTAATTGCACTTGATGTAGATGGAACATTGCTGAATGATCATCATGAACTTACCGAATGGACTCAGGAGACCTTGATCCAAGCTTCCCGTCAGGGAGCAGAGATTGTGCTGTGTTCAGGTAGAGGTCCTGCCAACACGATTCCTTTTATGGAGCAGATGGGACTGGATGGATATGTGATTACGCATAACGGCGCCGTTACCGCGCAAGTCGATACCCGTGAGGTAGTTCATCATTTTGCATTAGATGGACAAGGACTGGAGCCGATCATATCCTACTGTCGAACCAATGGAGTACATTTTGACATCAATACGGCATTTGGTCTGTATGTGGATCAACCGGAAGGTTTGGGGTTGCAGGTGCGTGAGATGTATTACAACTTTATGGCCGAGCCACTGAAGTTACCCAAGTGGGTTGACATGACAGAACCGCTGGCGAAGTTCACTGCATTTGGTCCGATTGAACAGATGGATGCAGTACTTCAGGAATGGTCTACTTGGAATCTGCCTTATTATATGACACGGAGTGGTGACTTTTTTATTGATCTGATGCATCCCGAAGCGTCCAAAGGCGCTGCGCTTAAAAGGCTAGCCGAATCGAAAGGAATCATGCCTTCGGAGATTATGTCGATTGGTAACTACTTCAATGATATTACGATGCTGACTTTTGCGGGAAAAGGCATTGCCATGGATAATTCACCGGACGAGGTGAAAGCTGCTGCGGACGAGGTTACACTCTCCAATAACGAGCAGGGTGTGGCACACGCAATCCAAAAATATGTGTTATCCGTCTAACCCTACATCTTATACTTAAAATGCACGCTTTCCTCATAATCTACCGTCCTCAGGGGCATCCTAAGAGAATAATGTTAGGAATGGAGGAGGACACGTGATGAATTATGATGTGGAATTGGTTGCAGACCTGCGGACATCAGGTGGAGAAGTACAGGACGTGATGGTCAATGGTCAATATGCAGGCTCACTGTTCCTTGTGTATAGAGAAGGAGATCGTTTATCAGGTAGTCTTCAGATCGAGCAGGAGTCTCTGCCAGATGATACAGAGCAACGTATCGTGGAAAAAGTGCATGCCTATGTCCGATCTCTTGCAGATGCGTTGGAAGCTGCGTATTATGAAGTGCTGGTTAGTTGTGGCTCATTACATACGGTTCTGCATATGCCTGAGTCAGAGACAGTGTGGCCGTCTGAAGAGATGAATCATGACGAAGGCAGCTATGACGATATAGGTAGCAGTGGAAGTAAGGTAATCCCTGTTTCACAAGCCGAATCGTTTACATATGAAGATCGGGATCAGGTT
Organism: Paenibacillus sp. FSL H3-0457; assembly: GCF_037981725.1. NCBI lineage: Bacteria > Bacillati > Bacillota > Bacilli > Caryophanales > Paenibacillaceae > Paenibacillus > Paenibacillus sp. FSL H3-0457. Next base: position 2,346,095 of record NZ_CP150283.1, read on the forward strand.
CTGGAGATGGAAATGGTAAGCGCAGGACGCAGCATATCGACGTATATTTTCAATGATGTCGAAGGGCAGGAACTAGCAGAAGCTTCCTTAAAACAATATGGCGCTGATGTACAAGGTGAAATACACTGGTATGACGAGCCGGAAGAGAATCAATTGGAAGCTGCGGCAGAGTTACTGGTCAGAGAGCTGGATGAAGATATCATCGATACGATTACAATCCGCATGTGGCATCAGGGCAACGAACTCGAAACGTTAGAGTGGGTACATCGCGATTTCTCCGAGGAATTTGAGGATACCGATGAATCGGATTTGGATGAGTTGGAAGCTGCTGAAGAAACATGTTATGTCATGCTGAAGCGTAAGGATCGGGAGTTCCGGGTATATGAGCTGTTTCTTCAGGAGCGAGGTGGATTGCCTGTGGGAACAGCAACAATAGACACTTCTCATTCCGATCTGACGGGATACATTGAATACGAGGTTCCTGGTACCAGCATTCAGCGAAAGACCCTGGTCGAAGTGTTGATGCAGGAGTTGGACAAGGAAATGGAGTTTGACACCTTGCACCTGACGATGTTGTATCGAAATCAGATTATTGATGAAGCCAGAATAGATGGGTAAAGGGCAACCGCCTTTTACCTTTTTTTGTTCTCATTTTGACGAAAAATCCATTTCCCGGTATAGTACCATTAGTTTAAAAGAGATCAGGAAGCGGAGGAGAACAATGATGTACTCATTCAGGATCAGTAGCGAATATATTAACGATGGTTTTCAAGCGGTTCAGGCGAAGCCGGAAGATATGGAGGATGTGATGTCGCTGCTGGTGGAGACAGCCGAATGGTTACAGAGCCAAGGTTCTTCCCAATGGAACGCTTTGCTTAAAGGTGAAGATTCACATGATACGGCAGGGGCGATTCGGCGTGGGGATGTGTATGTATTTAAAAAAGGGGCGGACGTAGCGGGGATGGTCATCCTTTTGGTTCAGCCAAGTCCTTGGGATATTCATCTTTGGGGTTCAAAAGCTCATGCCCAGGATGGCGCAATTTATCTGCATCGGCTAGCGATTCGAAGAAAATATGCTCAGAGCGGTTTAGGACGGTCCATTTTGCAATGGTCCAGCAGCGGCATACATTTTGAAGGCAAACATACTGTTCGGTTAGATTGCGGAGCGAGCAATGCTACGTTGAACGCCTTTTACGCGCGGAACGGGTATACTTTTTTGGGAGAGACCGATGGTTACAGTACATATGAGAAGCCCGTGGAGCCACTGAGCTGAGAATTCTGACTATCCTATGAATATGTTGACGACAACCGCAAGCGATGGGCTGCTGAATTAGAGCTTTTGCTTCTGAGGGGAACGTTTCATGAATATGTTGTATATACGAGTTATCGTAATATAGATGTTCCGGCTTCCCTATGTCATAATGGATAGTAGAGTAGTACGTAAGTTAGAAAGGGGGAAACTAACGGTGAAATTGCTGCAGGCGCTTTTCTTTCCTCCGGAGCAGCCCGGAGGTGTATCCTCTATGATTCCGTATATGCAAGAGAGATTTACAACCCCGAGGTGGGAAATGGATCTGTTCTCGTTGCCAAAGCGAATTCGCAACAAGGGCAGAGAGGAAGTTCAGTTCGAAACGTTTGACTGGACGGAATATCAGGATAGTCCTGTTGTCCAAAAATATATTCAAACTTATCGTGATTATCTTTGGTGGACCAAACTGCGTATTCAGAAGCCCTATGATCTGATCCATGCCCACCACCCAATTGCAGGACTTGCGATGAGAACGGTTTTCCCGGATACACCCCTCATTCAGACGATACACTCCAGTTATGAACGAGAATTAATCCTTAATGGACGCATTGAAACGGATGGACCGGAGCATCGATTCCTGCTTGCGATATATGGTGAGCTGGAACACCAGGCAGAGCGTCTCTTGACGGTGTCGGATTCGTTCCGCCGTTATCTCGCTCCCTATGTGAAGGAACCTGATGTCATCGGTGTGATTCCCAATGGATTTGACGAGAAGCGCTTTAAGCCGATCCCTCATGATAATGCGATACCACAGCTGGTCACGGTATGTCGGCTTGTTCCGGCAAAAGGGTTGGATATTCTTTTCAAAGCTTGTGCGGAACTGAAGGGTCGAGGTCATGATTATGTGTTACATATTATTGGAGATGGACCGATTCGTCCTGATCTGGAAGAATTGGCGCAACGATTGGGGATCTATAATGAGACCATTTTCTATGGTTACACACTGCACCCTGAGGAATTCATGCCATTCTTTGATATTTTTGTACTTCCTTCACGGGCAGAAGCATTTGGTTCCGTCTTCGCTGAAGCGGCGCTGAGTTGTCTTGCCCTTGTGGGTACGGATGTAGGTGGTATACCGGAACAGATCGAGAACGGTAGCAATGGGTTGCTTGTACCGGCAGAAGATCCTTCTGCATTGGCAGAAGCGCTTGAAAAGGTGATGTTGGACCCGGCTTATCGTTATGAACTTGCTCGTTCAGCGTGTGAAAAAGCCAAGACACATTACTCGCTCGGCAGATCGGTCAATGAGTTGAAAAAGATGTATCTACAGTTTCCTAGCCAAGCCTAAAACGTAGAGCAAAAAGTGCGAGCCGCTGTGCCAAACAGCGGCTTTTTTTTTCATGTTTAAGGAAAGAGTACCTGCGGTGACTTGTGGTTATGAAGTAAAAGGATGCTCGTATTCATGAAGTACATAACCGTGAGGTTTATATATTGTTGCGTTTACGAAAGGTGCCCCAGCGGTTCAGTACCAATTTGGCAGCCCAGATTAATGCCATACTTCCAAAGATGGGGTAAAGGATGGACAGCAGGGAACTGAATCCAAACTGGCTGAGTGAGTAACACAACAGCATAATGGTTAATGTAATGAAACGGGGATGGACACGTATATGTTGTCTCAGTTGCAAGGTCATTCCATAGATATCGGCTACAAAGGTAGTGAATATTTCCATGAAAATAAGGGATACATATACAGATTGCACTGCCCATCCAAGTTGAAAGGCAATGCTGCCCATCGGGATTTCGAATTGGATGATGCCGGGCATCTGAGCTGACATGGCAAAATGAGCTGCCATCAGCATGAAACCAACGCCAATTCCACCCAATACTCCACCCCACTTCAGCACATTCCGGCTACGAATCTGGTTACCTACAGGCACAAGAACAGCTTGAGCCAACACCAGATTGAATGAAGTATACAATAGTGGAGACAGCCACACTTGAATAGGGTTTGAGTCTGTCGTCAGTGTGATGAATCGGGAAGCACCTGGATGATGGATCGTACTGGTGATCATGAGCAGAGATAACAGGAGCATCATGGGCACGACGATGCTATTCATTTGTAGGATGGCTTGAATGCCCCGACCGAGAAGCAGATATGTCCCTACAAGTGTGACGATCAGACCTGTCTGATAATGCAAACCCAGATGTTCGACAAAAACGGAGCCTGCTCCGGCAAGCATGACACTGTTCACGCCAATGAGAATGAGAAGGGTCACCCAGGTGATCCATTTGCCCGCCTTATGGCCGAATAAATGTTTGTTCAGATCCTCATAAGAGCGGGACCCGGTATCGTGAGCGATCAGCATCATTTTGGTACCTAACCAGACAAAGAGCATGGTGGATAAGCCTATGGTGATGGTGGCCCATTTGCCATACTGGGTAAAAAACTGCAAAATTTCCTGCCCTGTAGCGAAGCCGGCTCCGACAACCGTTCCAATGTATGTAAATGCGATCTGCAGCACCCGAAATGCCTGTTTCATGTGTTTCCCCTCTCAGGCCCCTGTATAGTTTGGACATGCGGGTACCATGGTACAAGGTATGCTTGACCCACGAAAGTCATGACAATCGATAATGAGCTTTGGCTTGAAATGCGTCTCAAGGACAGCGTCAAGGCAATTTCGCTTGAACTTATAGATAGATATATGATACTTTTACCTCATAGGATAGGCTTGGGAGGTCAAATCATGGAATTATTGAAACAACGAATTTTACAAGAAGGTGTGGTTATCTCGGATCAAGTATTAAAGCTGGATGGTCTGCTGAACCACCAGATTGATCCTGCATTAACGATGGAGATGGGACGTGAGTTCGCTGCCCGTTTTCGTGAAAGTGGAGTAACTCGGGTAATCACGGTAGAATCCTCAGGGATTCCGGTTGCGTTTGCCGCAGCCTATGAACTGGGGGTGCCACTTGTATTCGCCCGTCGCAAAAAAACACTTCTGGCTGATCCTGATGCTTACTGTGAACGTGTACCGTCCTTTACCAAAGGAATTGTAACTGATATTATGGTATCCCGCGAGTTCATTCATGAGAATGACCGCATTTTGTTCATTGATGATATTATTGCCAATGGAGATGCCGCTCGTGGCGTCATCAAAATTATCGAGCGTTCCGGTGCGGAACTTGTCGGATTCGGCGTTGTGGTCGAGAAAAGTTTCCAGGCAGGGGCACGCACGATTCGTGAACAGGGTATTCCGGTGGAAGCCTTGGTACGCATTCGTTCCCTGAACGATGGTACGGTACAATTTGACGATAACGAAATGTGACATTTTAAAGGAATAGGGCCTATTTTTTGAACTATGCCTTTGCATGACCGCCGATTTCATTTATAATGGGGTTATGTTAGGGAGAGGAGGCAACACCATGGGGAACCAACCGGCAACAGAACAATTTTTTAATGATAAGCTGGCGGAATCGAAAGTTCATTTTGAACGTGCCCTGGATTGTAAACATACGGAATTCGATGACCTTTATCCCTATATGATTGAACATCCTCAATTTTTCTGGTACAAACGCTATGTTGCCTGGTCAGAATTACTGACGATTGTAGGCTTGTGCGAAGAGTTGTCCTTCTCTTGGAAAGAACAATTTACACCGCATCAAGTGGAGTACCTTGAAGAACGTGTGATGTCCGCCAAAGTGCTTGATTTTTGGTTCGAGAAGAACGACAGCAAAGAGCACGCGCAGCGGTAACTTTCAGTCGGGACATAATTTCGAATGACATGACAGTCCAATACAGTCACGTGAGACCTAAATGACTTTTCATTTAGGTCTCTTTTTGTAAATAAATTTGAAATATAGGAGCCATGAAGATGATTAGTGATACAGAATTGGACGCCCTGCGTCTGTCAGGTGAGAAAGTTAGAGTCGTACGGGACGAGCTGGAATCGAACGACGTGAAAGGGATTGTGGTTGCCTGGGATGGCGAGCAGGTACTTATCCGTCGTCAGAATCGACGTGTCGTTAAGCTGGACCGAGGTTACAGCTATCAGCTGTTCAGCGAGCCGCGCCAGAGTCCACTTAGTGAGTAACAGCTGATAATTATGGCAGGGCCATGAGCTTTAAATGTTTGGAATTACCATGATTTCTTGGCATAATTGGCTCACTCGGGAGAGAAGATAGGTACAGTGAGGAAGATCTGTAACTATAGCCGAGAGGGTGTGCTACAAGCCATGACATTGATGAATGATAAAGTTCATGCCTACAAGGATCAGATTGGAGCATTAAGCGATGTGCTGCCAGGTGTGGTGAAGTCGTATCATGAGTTTACCGGAGAATGTTTCCAACCTGGTGTGATTGATGCGAAGACAAAACAGCTAATTGCGCTTGGCATTGGATTATTCGCCAACAATGAGGTATGTACCTTCTACCATGTAGAAGAAGCCCGTGCTAAGGGCGCAACAGATCAGGAGATTATGGAGACCGTAGCCGTGGCTGGAGCTGTTGGTGGAGGACATGCCCTGTCTCAGGGTGCGATGCGAGTGCAGAAGGCGCTACATTAGTAAGCAATGCAACATACATTTTTAAGTGCAAAAAAGGCATCCGGTTAATAACCGATGCCTTTTTGTATGTGAATCACATTTTACCTAACATTTTATCATACATAAACTGTCCAGTTACCCGACGTGCTGTTACATAACGATCATTGAAGTATGGATTCGATAACTTCGTGATGCTTACACCTTTACTGCTGGAGGCATGAGCGAATTGTCCGCCGCCGATATATACACCTGTATGTGAAATGCCTTTGCCTGTTGTATTAAAGAACACCAGATCACCTGTCCGAACATTGCTCTTGGATACGGGAGTACCTGCTTTGGCTTGCTGCTGCGAAGTACGTGGTAATTCAATGCTGTATTTGTTGAAAAGATATCTCATAAAACCAGAACAGTCGAAGCCGGCTACAGTTGTGCCACCCCATTTGTAAGGAATACCTGTCATGTTGTTCACTACGGAGTTGATACTGCTTGCCTCTGTGCTTGTTGCCCCGGATGTAAATAATACAGCTGCTCCAAAAATGGAGATAATCAGTTTTTTCAAAATCAATGTTCTCCCTTCGATGCCTACGGAGTTAGCTAAGGGTTCGGTAGAAGGTTCCCTATATTTCCTATGTATAAGAATAATTCACCCAAATTGGTTCCCCCGTTTTCAAACATGAAACTCGGCAATGAATAATTAAGTTTTTGTAACTATTTGAAACTATATTGCATAAATGCGTAATTGTCAAACCCATTTAAAACCCTTCGTAATACCTCAATGTTAGCGGAATTAAGGTTTTTATATGAAAGAAGGGATCAAGTTTGGGTATCATTCATGACAAAAACGTCATTATTGGTTCGTTTAAGACGAATTTGGATAAATAAATAGGTTTGTCATGAGTTAAAAGAACTATCCCGTTATGTAGAATTAGAGAGATTATATTCATTAAGTTGCATATATTGACAAAAATCGATTTTTTGCATATTATCTGATTATCCAATCCACATATTGGATGAAAATTGATTTTATTATGCGATAAATACAAATAAAGGAGGTTTGGGGCGTATATCATACGTAAAGTAGAAGTGGAAGATTTATAAAAACGAACATAGGAGAGTGTTACATTTGAAAGCGAAGAAAATAATTACTTTTGTCCTGGCATGTACGATGGTGTTCTCAGTAGTTGGAATGGCAGTTCTCCCTGTAGGGACGGTATCTGCTGCAGATGCGTCGGGTACTACAGCGAGTATTTCTGATATTTTGAAGAACCAGCTGCCGGATGGAGGTTGGAGAAAAGATTATAAACAGACAAGTGGAGAGTGGGCAAAGTCCACGATAGACAACAAGGCTACATACTCAGAAATTAGAAGATTGGCGAAGGAATTTAAAAAGACGAATGATCCGCGTTACTCCACAGCTGCAATCAAAGGAATTAACTTTTTGATCAACATGCAGTATTCAAACGGCGGGTGGCCACAAGTTTACCAAAGCTCCGGATACCACAAGCACATCACTTACAATGATGATGCCATGATTAATGTAATGATCATGCTGGATGAAGTAGCAGCACGCAAAGGTGATTTCTCATTTATCGACAGCACACTTGCTAACCGCAGTAAAAATTCAGTTGCCAAAGGTGTGGAGGCGATTCTGAATACACAGGTCGTTTCAGGTGGTAAGCTGACAGCATGGGGACAACAACATGATTCCAGCTCTCTTAAACCAGCGAGTGCAAGAATCTACGAAGTGCCATCGCTGACAGCTGGAGAGAGTGTAACGATTGTTAAATTTCTGAAAACCAGACCTGCTAACGCTAAAATTACCGCATCCATTAAAGGAGCGGAGGTTTGGTTTAACAAAGTGAAAATTACGGGTTACAAGTATGAAAGAGCTAATGGAGATAGTAAAATTATCGCTGATTCCAAAGCTGCACCAATTTGGGCACGCTTCTATGAGATCGGAACGGATAAACCAATCTTTATTGGTCGTGACGGGGTAGTTAAATACAAATTAAGTGATATTGATAAAGAAAGAAGAGGCGGTTATGCATGGTATGGCAACTGGCCTTCCAAGCTGTAATTTGTAGTATGCTTCCGTATTAATGAACCAAACTATTAGCAGCAGTTAAAGGTAAAGCCCGAATCGACATGGACGTCTGATTCGGGCTTTATTGTTATTATTTTCAGTGTTGACATGATAGATTACGCATGATATATTATTTCTTGTCGCCGATATTGATGACGGAGATATAATATGCGGTCGTGGCGGAATTGGCAGACGCGCACGGTTCAGGTCCGTGTGGGCTAACCCCCGTGGAGGTTCGAGTCCTCTCGACCGCATCTAAAAAAAGACTCCTTAAGCTAACGCTTAAGGAGTCTTTTTTTGCATTTTTTGATATAACACTAACTTTAGTGATGAGTATTCAACAGGTTAGTGCTTAGCTGCACGTACAGCAAATGTCTTCCATCAGCCATACGGAACGTTTATTGTGCTGCGGTAACATTAACGCTGTCAATATTCGGTCCTTCCGATCCGGTGGTAACCACTTTCAATGTATTGGTCCCCGTGTTCATGGGGACCTGTATTGTTTTTTCAACCCAAGTGGACCAGCTTCCCGTAGCCGGAAAGGGCTCGTTGCTAATGACTTTGGTTCCGTTCACAAAAATGTCGAGGTTCCGTGTGCCGCTTTCCAGCGCATAACGAAACTTTACGTTTTTGGTACCTGTTGTCGTGTTATTAATGCCGTTCCATTGAATGGCCGAACCAGACATCGCATTGAAGTTAACATACCCGGACCCAGTGTAACCGGTGTAGATTGTTTCAATGGCAGCTTCCGTAAGTGACGTTCCGGTCTCGGCTTCATACGTCGTGCCACTGCCTGTATTCCCGCCGCTATTTCCGCCAGTAACGTTGGCAACAAACGTTGTTACGCTCTGAGGCGGGAGCTGTGCCGTGAAGGCTCCATTGGATACGTTAAGCGAGGTTCCGCTTGCCAGATTTCGACTGCTGTCCGTGATCCATGAGGATACTGTGGAGGCATTACCATTCTGCAGAACGAATTTTTGGCTTGTGGCTGAAGTTCCACGGTTAATTGCCACGACGACGACTTTGTTATCACCTTTATAGGCTGAGACAAATGTGTTTGTATCCGGATTTTTCGTTGCATCGACCCGCAGGTAGCCTGGACGCACGAATTTAGAGAAATGAGCCATATTATACCCGCGTTTGCTTATGGTACCGTCCTCTTTCATCGGACCATACTGTCTGCGGATGTACCACCACACATAGGCCTGGAAATCACCTTCTACCATGGCATTGTGCATGTGATAGGAAACGTCTAATGCTTCAGGCCAGCGGTCTGCTGAGTTGTTGTCACTGTTTGGAACATACACTTCAGTCATCCACAGTTCTTTACCGGCTCCTTTTTGCTTAAAGAGAGGGTAGGCAAAATTCGAAATCTGGGTTCCATACGTATGTGCTCCCAGAATGTCCATGTTGGCAAGTGCCTGCGGATCATTCAGGATTGGGTCGGATATGTTCTTTAAGTATTGGAAGGATTCAGGCGCCATGACTTTGGTACCTTGAATGGACCCGGCATTTTCTTTCATGAATCGAAGGATCTCTTGTGGAGTCCACCAAGTCCAGTCATGAGCATAATCCGGTTCGTTTTGTACAGAAATGGCATACAGATCTACGCCGTTATTTTTCATGTAGGTTACAAAGTCGTTCAGATGTTGCGCATATGCGGCATATTTGTCGTATTTCAGACGTTTGGCATTTGTGTCACCATTGTGGTTGAACGTTTCAACCATACTGCTTGGAGGATTCCATGGGGATGCAAATACAATAGCCCCTTTTTCAATAGCCCGTTTGGCTGTAGCAACTTCACGATACCAGTTATTGGAATCTGGATCAACGTAGATCCTGAGAATGGAGAAGCCTAACTGATTCTGATCATTACCAAAAGCAGTTTCACGTTGAGCGGGAGTCAGATCACCAATCCAGGCAGGAAGGTTAATGCCCCCAAAGCCCTTGATCAGCTGTTTTTCCGAGGACAAATTAATGTTGGCATCACTGGCTGCTGACACATTTGTCGGGGTTAACATCAAAGGCAGGGCTGTTAAACAGGCCAAAAGAACATTGATCGTCTTTTTTAGTTTGAATTTCACTACTTTCATCCTCCTCGATAATAGTAAGTTACATAGAGAAACCGCAACCAGGAATAACAAACAAGAATAGCGGATTGTCTGGCATTTATTTTATGTAAACCCTTTCAAAACCTCCTTCCATAAATCATAGGATAGAAATGAAGCATAGAACCTCTTTCATTTGTTGATTCTACTAAATAATTCCTAAACTGAAAACCTGACAAATTACAGTATTTTTTCTAATTAATCTCTATTTTCTAACTATCCAATGACAGTTCTTGTCTGAATGCAAAAGGGAAAACTGGAATGATGGGGGATTCGCTTGAGATAGAGGTCTTCAATGGCGGGGATATGATCATTAAGGAAGGCTTTGGCTTACATATTCCTCCCTTCATTATCAAACAATGAGATCACAGAAGTTACGGGGAGGGAATCATGATGAAGGTACAGAGAAAGAATTATCGATTCATTGCAGGTATCATGGCATTATTGATTGTGTTTTACGCAGGCATATCGGCAGGAGGGCCTACAGCGGCAGCTTCAGAGTCCACATCGAATCACAAACGGTTAGCGATTATCATCGATGATGTTGGTAATGACATGAAGGGTACGGCAGAGATCCTGGCGATGCCAGTTAAACTAACGGTAGCGGTCATGCCTTTTTTGCCAACAACGAAGAAAGATGCGATAGCTGCACATGAAAAGGGGATGGATGTGATTGTGCATATGCCCATGGAACCCAAGAAAGGACGACCTGAATGGCTGGGCCCGGGTGCAATCACATCCAATCTAACAGATGAAGAAGTCCGCTCACGCGTGGAGAAAGCGATTGATGATGTGCCACACGCAATTGGCATGAACAATCATATGGGTTCCAAAATTACTTCAGACAAACGCATCATGTCCATTGTGCTCGATGTATGCAAGGAGCGGGGCCTCTTCTTTGTAGACAGCCGTACGAACTTTCGCTCTGTGGTGGGGGAACTGGCCATATCCAAAAACATGCCACCTGTAGGTAATGACATTTTCCTGGATGATCAAAACTCCAAGCAACACATTCGCAAGCAACTGGATCTGGCTGCTCAGCGTGCGATCGACAAGGATATCTGTGTTGTCATTGGTCATGTCGGTCATTCGGGGATGAACACATCCGCAGTAATTCGTGAATCCGTCTCCCGTCTGCAAAATCAGGTCCAATTTGTAGGGATTGGTGATCTGGTTCGAGATGTGTGGCAATGGCAGTCTGCTCCTACACTACCGACAGATAATAAATAATGCCATTGGCAATGGACTGGGCGATTCGTTTTTGCTCAGCGGGGTCATTCATTCTAGCCCGATCTGCCGCATTGCTCAAAAATCCGGTTTCGACGATGACGGCAGGTTGCTTCACGTAATTCAATATATAAAAGGGCTTGCCCCATACAACCCCGTGCTCCGTTCCGTACAACTTGTTCATGGCATCCTGAATGGATTGGGCCAGCAAATAACTCCTGCCTTCTTTTTGGTGCAGTACCACCGGGCCGTGTGCTGTCGATCGGGGACTCCAGTTTGCATGAATGCTGACCACGATATCTGTACTTACTTCTTCGCTAAGGCTTTTACGTTGGGCAAGATCTCTGGTATGACGGGAGCGGCTGTTCAGCCAGCGGTTCTCATCACTAAGTGCATAATCACCCAGTCGATTGATGATAACGGCATAACCTTTGCTGCGAAGCAGGAGATAGACCTTTTCGCTAATCGCCAGGTTGATATCTTTTTCCAGCACACCCTGAGCTGACGTACCGCCGTCAATACCGCCGTGACCTACGTCGAGCAGGATAACGGGTGCTGCAAAGGCATGATGACTTGAGCGATAAGCATCTCCATCGGTCACTGGCAACATGGATGGACTGTTCTGGGACGGGGCTGCTTTTCCATAAGCGACATGGGGCAGCATGGGAAGACAATGGAAGCTAATGAGCAATGCCACCGAAGCGGTCAGCAGCTTATACATGGGAATACACACTCCTTCATGAAATAGGTACCGGATGCAGATTAAAGACTGTATGGATACCTTTGGCATTAGACTGTGCATTTTGAGGGTTTTCATACTCCTTTCAATAAAAAAATGTTTAACCATTGCACATCCTGCACACAATAGAACTATCGTAAGCTCCGTGAAAGTGCAGGAGCGAAGGAGGCAGAGGTTATGGCCAAAAGTGATGAGTTGGTAAAATACATTACGCAACGTGTAGTACATTATATCGATACGCCGAAGGATGAGCGGAAAGGTCGCACCAAAAGGAAAGAGCCGTGGGCGATGAAGTGGTTTGGTATGATCCCTTTCGCTGTATCCCTGTGGGTGGGGAAAAAGGAAAAAGAATTCGATACACAGTCTCATAAACGAAGTTCTTCGGGTAAAGGGTGACAATCGCTTACCTATTTCACTAATGTAAAACCAAAAGACGCAATCCCTTAAAATGGGAAAGCGTCTTATTTGTTGTTTAACAGTTTATCTGACTGTATCTTAAGAATTTGCTGATGATCAAGGATTTACGATGTAAAAATGGCCATCTTGCTGCAATGTGCTCAAAGGGACAAAGCGTTGAATGGATGATTTTCCACCTAGCGCTACATATAGAATAGACTCTGCAACCTGATCAGTATGCCACAGCTGATACCCGCTAACAGGTAGAGGACCGCCATATACAACGTTACGATCACCCGCTGAGAAAACAATCTCTTGATTCTCCCCGTGTTGTATCACATCTTTTGCCCGGTCGGCATCAACAGGCTTGGAGGTAATCCACAACAGATTGTCAGTCGGATTGAAGACGGGTCGCAGATGAAGTGGGTCGACTGATAAAGATGGCGTTGTGGATAAATCAGTTATGCTGACAGAGTTCTGTTTGGAATCAGCCTCCAGCAGGTTAAGGAACTCTGACGGCAGTACATCTCCGTTCGTAGCATCAATATAAAGTGCAGGATGATTAGGTTGCTCCACTTTCCAATAAGCCAGCAGGGGAAGAGCGTAACCAAGATGAAGCTCTCCTCCGCCAGCAAGTAATGCCTCAAGGTTCACATGTTGTCGATCCAAGGCTTGTCCAAGAAGTTCATTGTTGTATGGTGACTGTTCTCCATGACCATATTCACTAAGCATCAACTGACCCTGCTCTGTGGCCGTAATAATCATATATCCGATAGGTTTGCCTTCAAACTCAGCTTGTACGAGCCAGCTATGTAAACCCGGCCCCAGAGGGTAGAAGTCCAGGTCGGCGTTCTTCCAATGCACTTCGCCGTTAGCTGTACCAAGTGTAACAGCTTGTTTCTCTGCAAACCGTTGCACAGCAGCGGGAGCTAGCTTTTCATTCTGAATGGCATGATGTTTGGGACTATACTCAATTGATGATGCGGGGGATAGCGAAGACGTTTTTTGTTCCTCTGCATTGGCTATCGACCAAAAAGAGAATAGGGCAAGACAACTGAGCAAGCCCAAGGTTATACAGGTTGTTTTCCGAGCGTTGTTCCAACACGTATGAAAGAATCGTTTCAAATTTACACCTACTTTTTCATTTATCCGTTACCTGAGCGGGTCCTAGTTTCATTCTAGGGGACAGGCTATGCAAAGGTTGCTGCAACCTGTCGGGCGGCTGATCATGAATAAACACTACTTTTGCCAGCATTTGCAGGAAAAGTAGTGTCTTCGTCTATCTTAAGTGAAACATGCCGCTGCTAATGGCAGTCACTTTCACTTTGGGTTCATATTGCCAGATCATCTCGGTCCGGCGTGTCTCATACTGCAGTTTCATAGCTTCGCGATCGATTACCGCCTGTTTTGCTTTCTCTTCTTCGGCATCTGTCTCGGAGTCGATCGGTACTGCGGCCTCTGCCGCCAGTTCTACATCTGCTCCAATGGGTTTAGCGTTAGTTATATCCACAACTTTTATCAGTGGTGCAGGTGGCGTGCGGTCAGAATGGACATTCTCATTCTCCGTGTCTGAGGTTATGTTACCTGGTGATTCTACCTCAGGCGTATCTTCCCGGAGTACCGCCTCATAGTAGGTGTCCAACACGTCCAGCTCCAGATCAAGCCGCTCTCGGGCTTTCTCTGCCCAGCTATAATCGAGTTCCAGCAAGCGGTTCGTCAAATGAGATTCCAAAGCAGCTCCGGCATCAAATAACGAAACTTTAGCTGTCTGTACATGCATGTTCTCCGCAAGCCTCGGACTGAGATCACGTCGGTTCAGCTTAGTGCCGAATTTTTCTATAATTTCACCCGAGCGAAGGGAGATGCCGAGAAAATGCAATTCCTCCCGTTTCAAATCACAGGCGAATTCCACCTTGAAACACACACCAAGCCAAGGCTCATATACGGCTGGCGCTGTAGCCCGCAATTGCCGTTTGGCAGCCTGTTCGAACAGGTTCACGAAGGCACCGCCTTCACGGGCAGCGCCGAAAATCTGCTGCAGTCTGCGACTGCCATACACCACTTCTTCACGCAATATTCGTCCTGGTCCCAGCTGTGGCAGTGATGGCGTAATACCGAAGTAACGGCCTAAAATAGTTTCTTTTGGTGGCTCGCCTTGAGGACTACCGTTGGTTACGCCATTCGTTCCATCAGGGTTAGGAACAGCAGGAGGTGATGCTTGCGCAGCTTTGGCTTCTGCTGCTTCAATGGCCTGCTGATAACTGTCAGGATCAAATATAAATGTAAAGGACATCGTCTCAGCGGGTGCTCCGGTTCGTTCCACGAACCCCCAATAATAGGGGCGATTGGTCAACGCTTTGTCCGCCTCAGGCGAGAGTTTGACTGTAACATGGGCAGGAGAACGCTCCATAATCTGACAATCCAGTGCTTCCAGATAGGTGAGAACATAAGCCTGCACTTCATGGGGAGACATGGTCATGAGTTAGCTACCTCCTTTACGAAGATCTAACAACCCGGATACGGCAGGCCCTTCATCTGAAACCTCACGTTGAATAGAGTTCAGCGATTGTCCAAGTGAATCCATTTTGCGGCGAATATCTTCATCAGTTTGTGATTCCAGCATGATTTTGTACAAACTTTTCTCAATAGACTCCTTCTTCTCTAACCGTTCCAGAATGACATCCAGCCCGCCGATCACCATCTCAAACATATTGATCTTCTCATGTAGCAGATTCAGAATATGTTCCTCTATGGTTCCCGTCGTAGATAAATTGAAAATGTTCACGTCATTCTGCTGTCCCAGCCGGTGTACCCGACCGATCCGCTGCTCAACCCGCATAGGGTTCCAAGGCAGATCAAAGTTGATCATATGATGGCAAAATTGCAGATTGATGCCCTCACCACCTGCTTCGGTTGCAATCATGGCCTGCACACGCCCGCGGAAGAGATCCATCATCCAGTCTTTTTTGCCTCGATTCATGCCACCCCTATAGGGTACAGCCGTAAGCCCATTGTTGCGGAAATAGTTTAGCAGATACTCCTGCGTGGCCCGGTATTCGGTGAAGATAATTACTTTTTCATTCATGTTCCGAACCAGTTCCATCGTTTTCTCCGCTTTGGTATTCTCCTTGATCGCTTTAATATGGGCAACGAGTTCCCAAATCTTGTCCCGAAGGGGAGAGTCCAGCGGAAGTTTCTTCGACAGATTAACAAGCGTCACGAATACAGCATCTCGACTGCTGCACACTTCACGCTGCAATGTAACAAGGGAGAGCATGCTACTTAGGTTGCCGCCAGCTTCCTGGTACTGGTCTTTAACAAAGGAAGTCACGCCATCATAAAGCGCTTGTTCTTCAGGCGATAGTTGCAGATTCACGTTGGAGACATTCCGTTTGGTAAATTGAACGGGGCCTTCGCCGCGGCGGTTACGAATCATGACTTTGGATAACTCGTTCTTAAGCTGTTCCTGATTTTTCGGAACCCGTTTGTCTACAACAAAGTTGGCCGCAAAGTCACCCTGACGACCCAGTTGACCGGGCTTCAGCAGGTTGATCAGATTGAACAACTCGCTCATATCGTTCTGCACAGGTGTAGCTGTGAGCAGCAGACAATACTTTTTGCGCAATTTCAGCATGAATTGATAGTTGGTTGTTTTCTTGTTTTTGAGTTTATGAGCCTCGTCAATAATAATCATGTCGTAATC
Organism: Paenibacillus sp. FSL H3-0457; assembly: GCF_037981725.1. NCBI lineage: Bacteria > Bacillati > Bacillota > Bacilli > Caryophanales > Paenibacillaceae > Paenibacillus > Paenibacillus sp. FSL H3-0457. The sequence goes on from NZ_CP150283.1 coordinate 2,362,141, forward strand.
AGTATTCAGCAGCATATCTTTATGCGGGTCACGTTTGGCTGTATCCATGGAAGCAACAACCACTTCATTCTGCCAGGAATAGGCCTTTTTCTGGGCAATAGCAGGGATGCCAAATTTTGAATTCAACTCCCGTACCCATTGCAGTACAAGAGAGGCTGGCACGAGAATGAGTACCTTGGATACGAGACCTCGAACCATATATTCTTTCAGAATGAGACCGGCTTCAATGGTTTTGCCAAGACCCACCTCATCGGCGAGAATGGCCCGGCCTGACATTTCAAATAATACTCTGCGTGCAGTGTCCATCTGGTGAGGGAGTGGAGTGAGACCTTGTAGATGCTTGAGACATTGGATCTCGTCAAAATTGGGAATCAGGTTGGTCTCTTCGGCTTGAATGCCGAGTTGGAAGAGTCGATAATCCCCCCAAGGACCTCCTTTATCCAGTCGTGATTCCAATTGATTAATCCAGGTCCGATCAAATTCCAACGGAACGGGTAGCTCGGCTACGGGTTGATTCATGTGGTGCGGGTTTTTCCGGTTCATGGTGTTTCCTCCCCTGCCATACGTGATGACGTTTTATTCGTAGGTAATAGTATGGACGAATGAGAGTCAGTTCATAACTATATAAGTTGAACTACATTTTATTTGCACGAACACTACGATGACAGAACAACCTTCCAATCGCTGTTATCCCCAGATTTCTTTGATTCCCTTTTCTGGAGGGGGAAAACCCGGGGATAGCGTATGCTTTCGATGCAGCTTTCTTTCAGAAAGCTTTTAGGCCAACGCTTCGCTTCTTCAGGTTATTTCTGTCCTCTCCGTTCTTGTGTAAAAAGTTTAGTTGAACCAATGTGAACTACAGTTTATTTACAAGAAGCTTGTCCGAGTATAGGGAGTCTATGAAGATGGACTGTGATAAAAGTCGCATGGAAAATCAATATATGGTGTAATATACTGTTTTTATATCACTATATGTGGTGTTTCATCATAATTTACTCTTATAGTGAAAATGGAGCTTTATATCGGGGAGGTTGAATGTAGCGATGAAATCGAACCAACGATCGTACCAATTAGAAGGACTCAGCGAAAAAATATTTCTGGACCGATACGCCTGGAAGGACGCTGATTCGAATCATGCCAAGGTCGGAGATGTGGTATTGGTATTAACGAAGGATGATCCGAAGTTCCCAACCAAGGAAGTGGGCGAAATCATAGAACGTCAGGGTCAGCTTGTACAGGTAAGGACTCGAAGCGGAGAGATGATTGAGACAAGTGTGGAGAAATTGACACTCAACATAGAAAAAACACCGGAAGAGATGTGGGACCGTCTTGCCAAAGCGATGGCTTCTGTCGAATCCACAGCCGATCAGCGGGCAACGTGGGAGTCCAAGTTCCGCTCTGTGTTGGAAGATTGGAAGTTAGTACCCGGAGGCCGCATTGCTGCGGGTGCGGGGGCAAGCGACGAGTTGACACTCTTCAATTGTTATGTCATTCCGTCTCCGCAAGACAGTCGGGGTGGAATCATGAAGACTTTGACCGAGATGACGGAGATTATGGCACGTGGGGGAGGTGTTGGCATTAATTTGTCCTCTTTGCGTCCTCGCCGAGCGGTGGTGAAAGGTGTCAACGGATCATCCAGCGGTTCCGTATCGTGGGGCGGATTGTTCAGTTATACGACTGGACTGATTGAACAGGGCGGAAGCCGCCGGGGTGCGCTCATGCTGATGATGAATGACTGGCATCCGGATGTGCTTGATTTTATTACTGTGAAACAAACGATGGGGCAGGTGACCAATGCCAATCTGTCTGTATGTGTGAGCAACGCATTTATGGAGGCTGTCAAGCAGGACGGAGATTGGGATTTGGTTTTCCCCGATACGAACGATCCGGACTACGACACCGAGTGGAACGGAGATATGCAGCAATGGAAAGCCGCGGGTCATTCGGTGGTGCACTATCGTACACTGAAGGCTCGCGAAATCTGGCATACCATTATTGAATCAGCCTGGAAATCGGCAGAGCCTGGTGTGGTATTCATGGAGTACTATAACCAGATGTCCAACAGCTGGTACTTCAATCCGATTATCTGTACTAATCCGTGCGGGGAACAAGGCCTGCCTGGCTGGGGTGTATGTAATCTGTCTGCCATTAATCTGTCCAAATTCTACGATGAAACAAATCATGATGTGGCATGGGATGAACTGGCGGAAACCACTCGTATCTCGGCTAGATTTTTGGACAATGTCATCGACGCAACACCATATCATTTTGAGGAAAATAGACTGAATCAGCAGCGTGAACGCCGGGTTGGGCTTGGCACGATGGGACTGGCAGAGCTGATGATTAAGCTGCGTATTCGATACGGCAGTCCTGAATCTCTTGCATTTCTGGATAAACTGTATGGATTCATGGCGAAGGAGGCCTATCTGGCATCGGCAGAGATTGCAGCAGAGAAGGGAGCTTTTCCAGCTTTCGAAGCTGAACCGTATTTACAGAGTGGATTCATGAAAAACATGGTTGCGACGTACCCTGAAGTGGGAGAGGCCATTCGTAAACAGGGCATTCGAAATGTCACACTGATCACACAAGCGCCAACGGGAAGTACAGGTACGATGGTGGGCACATCAACAGGTATTGAGCCGTATTTCGCCTTCAAGTATTTCCGTCAAAGCCGTCTAGGTTATGATGAACAGTTCGTACCGATTGCACAAGACTGGCTGGATGAACATCCGGGTGAAGCTTTACCAGACTATTATGTGACGGCAATGGATTTGTCGGCTGAGAATCACATACGGGTGCAGGCTGCGATCCAGCAATGGGTGGATAGTTCGATCTCGAAGACGGCCAACTGTCCGGCTGATTTTACAGTGGAGGATACGGCTGAGCTGTACGAACTGGCCTTCGACCTTGGCTGCAAGGGAGTAACGATATACCGCGATGGTAGCAGGGATGTGCAGGTGTTGTCCACGTCGAAGAAGGAAGCGACCCAGGCTGAAGATCAGAACACGGCGGAAGCTGAAGAGAAGACAGTCGTATCTGCTATAGAAAACCCGAATAATGCTGAAGTACAGGCAAGTGATGGAACTTCCAATAGCCAGGTTGGTGTTAGAACGCATTCTTCTGATCAAGCCCCGTCCTCATCTACAGTACTGGATAAACAATACAGAAGCCGTCCTCAAGTACTGCGCGGTGCGACATACAAAATCAATACGCCATTTGGTATGGCTTACATTACGATCAATGATCTGGAGGGAACGCCGGGTGAGATCTTCCTGAACGTGGGCAAAGCGGGATCGGACGTGTTTGCCATGGCTGAGGCACTCGGTCGAGTATGCTCTCTGTTCCTTCGATACGGAGACCATGGGCACAAGGTTGAACTGTTGATCAAACATCTCAAGGGAATCGGTGGTTCGGGAGCGATTGGCTTCGGAGCCAATAGGGTGGAATCGATTGCTGATGCAGTCGCCAAAGCATTGGAAAGTCATGTACAGAGCGATGTGCAGGAGAACGAACCTGGAGCATTACAAAAACAGAATCAAGTGGAGAGCACGTATCCAAAAGTAGAGGATAAGAAAACCTTTATCGAATCGAGAGATTTATGTCCTTCATGCGGCTCGGCATCCCTGATGAATGTGGAAGGTTGCAAAACATGCAGCAACTGTGGGTACAGTAAATGCAATTAAATATCTTTTGAAAAAAAGAGAAAAAGAAAGGCACTCCTGACTCCATTACGAAGTCAGGAATGCCTTTTTGTCATTTAGCTAACTAACACCAATCCTGGCATCGATCTGCAAGTGATTGCAATTCATTAAATACAACACCAGCATGGTAGCCGTCGCACACGGCGTGATGTAACTGAACGGATAAGGGAAGATATACTTTATCGTTCTGTTGAACATATTTCCCCATCGTGAAAATAGGCAACAAGTAGGTTCCCTCATTGTAAATATTCAGATTAAATCCCGTAAAGTTCACCCAAGGAATACTGGAAACGGGAAAAGTATTTGGCGGTTCATTGGGTTTGGCAACAAATTGTTTGTGATCTTTGTAATTCTTCATATCTTCCAGATAACGAATGTGGAACGTCTCGAAATCTTCATGGAATGCTGTCCAGATTGTTGAGAAACTTTTGTTGTCCTCATGAAAAATCGTATAACTCGGAGACAATTCGTCCCAATAGCCCAATCTCCCCTCGGCATCAAAACAAGTTCGAAATTCCCTGTGTGCATTGACAACCGTAGAGATCATATGAATAAGAGCCGGATAGAACTTCAATCCTTTAAGCTTCAGTTCGTTGATTAATAGAGTGATATCCAGATTAGCAGTTATGCTGTAGGTACATCTGACCTGATTCAAGTAGTGGTCAAAGTATGGCTTTCGATCCCACTGATCTAACACGATTGAATTAAACATAAGTTATAACCTCCTAAATTTGAATAATGTCTTTTATTTAGGAGGTATATTTGACTGATTTGACCATATCCTATCACATTCCCAGTATCGTATTTTTAGAAATTGATCCATCTCAGTATAACATGATACTGAATGTGTCGCTTATAGCGAAATCCTCTGCAAAACGCTTTTTCAACCTGTTTCTTTCCTTTATAATTAAAGTTGTGTTTATAACGAAGAAGAGAGGGGATTAGATGCGTCAGCCGATAGAAGAACCCATATTTTATTCTTATCCTGGAATGGTAGCGGTGGTGACTTCACGTCATGAGGGAGTCCAGAATGTGATGGCGTCCGGATGGCATACATACATCGGGTCATCACCAGGCGTATACGGCATCTCCCTTCGTAAGGAAACATACTCCTATGAACTCATTGAGAAGAGTGGCGTATTCGGTGTTCATTTCCTACCAGGTCATCGATCAGAGTGGATTCAAGCTGCAGGAACGTTCAGTGGAAGAGATACGGATAAATTCACAAGATTCGGCATTCCATATGAGGAAGGAATCAAGGTAAGTGTACCCATGTTGACAGATGCTTATTTTGCTTATGAATGCAAGGTTATGGATATTACGACATATGGTGACCATGAATGGATTGCAGGCGAAGTGTTGCAGCGATATCAGGATCAGAAGTACTTTCTGGAGAATGGAATGGTTGATCTGGAGAAGTTGCAAATCCCAATGTACACAGGGCGTTCAGCATACCGGATCATGGATGCGAGGACAGAAGAAAAGATTCACCCGTTCCACCTCTAGGGTCCTAGGCAAGAAGAAGCAATTATGAGCAAAACTTTCAATCCGGTCTGACATAGGTTTATAATGGATATTGGCTGCTGAGCAAGTCGGCAGCCTTTTGTTATGAATTCAATTGTTTCAATCGATGTGTGCGTGGGTATGCTGGTTTGCGCAAGTGAGACAGGTAATTTTAGCCACTCGATGAAAAGTACTATATTTAACGACAAAATTAGAGTATGATTTTACAGCTATATGAGCTGGCAGGAAAGGTTACATCGGTTTAATCGTTTGTAACTATTCCTGTAAAGTATGAGGCTTATTTCGGGCGTATAATGCTAAACGTGAACTCACGAATGAATATAAAGAATATTTTAATAATTAAACTTAATGGACAGGCAAATCGTCTTCTTTAAGATTATAGAATTCACACAGAATGTCGCATCATCGGATAGTGCTTCGAACAGAAGCTTTTCTTATGCTGTAAATGAAAGATGGAAGGTGCAATACGTATGTTAATGACAACCAGAACGATCAGGAGTTCCTTTATGCCCCCAACACCGATGTTGTTGACTCACAGTAACAAGGAGGGGCATGCATGTCACAATCGTTAAATCGTAAGAGACATATGAACGGACTTGACGGCTTGCGAGCCATTGCTGTACTTGCGGTAATCGCGTATCATCTGAATTTGGATTTTATTCCGGGCGGACTGCTCGGTGTAGGTATATTTTTTGTTCTCTCGGGATATTTAATTACAGATATTCTCGTGTCACAGTGGCAGGAACATGGACGCATTTCACTCGGTGATTTCTGGGTAAGACGGGTAAGGCGTTTGCTTCCAGGCATGCTGACCATGACAGCTGTGGTGATGATCTGGTTGGCCTGTACAGACCCATCCCGGCTTGCTGCGCTTCGTGGTGATATCGTTTCGGGTGTATTATACATAAGCAATTGGTGGTATATCTTTCACAACGTTTCCTATTTCGAAAGTTTTGGCCCTCCATCACCGTTTGGACATTTCTGGTCACTGGCTGTGGAAGAGCAATTTTATCTTATATGGCCTCTTCTGCTGATTGCAGCAATTGTAGTGTTCAAAAGAAAGGGATGGCTGGTCGTTTTCATTGTCGTCGCAGCTGAATTATCTGCTGGCGCAATGGCCATCATGTATAATCCGGATTTGGACCCGAGCCGTGTATATTATGGAACAGACACGCGGGCATTCGCACTGCTTGCTGGTGCTGCTCTTGCCGTGGTGTGGCCTAGTCGCAAGCTGTCGAACTCTCTGTCTGGCATGAACCGGCTTGTGCTCGATGTGTCGGGACTTGCTGCGCTCGCTTTGTTAATCTACATGATGCTGAACAGCAGTGAATATGATCCGTTTCTGTATCAAGGGGGCATGGTGCTTCAGGCTATCGCAACAACGTTGCTGGTAGCGGTGTTGGCTCACCCATCGTCTTTCCTGGCACGTATCATTGGCGCGAAGCCATTACGCTGGATCGGAGAGCGATCCTACGGATTATATCTGTGGCATTATCCAGTCATTATGTTAACCAATCCCGCGGTGGATACGGGAGGAGCACATCCTGTACGCATCATTTTACAGGTTGCTGCAACGGTTGTACTGGCCTCATTGTCCCTTAAATATATTGAAAATCCGATTCGGTACAATGGATTCCGTGATTCTTGGTCCCGATTATGGGGAAGAGGGCGGTCATCAATCGGTATACGTAACGTATGGTGGAAGCGGGCAGGTCTGTTGATGACGATTCTGCTGTTGTCCTATACGGTATCTCAGATGATGGTCTCCCATGCAGCGAACTCCGATTCCCATTCGGTATCGATGTCCAACACATTAAATGGAGAGAATTCCGTAGCGGAGGAACAGGGACAGGATGTGTTGCCGGCTATTACAGGAACGTCAGGCTCTGGCCAAAATAACGATGCTCATACCCATAAACCGGAAGCAGGAACGAAAGATGATCCGGGGAAAAATGAGAAGCCAACAGGAGAGACTGCTCCAGATTCAAAACCTGACGAACAAGACAATTCAGTGAATGCTGGCAAGGACGGTCAGTCTGAAGATAAGCCGACTGAGGACTCCGTGACTAACGAGAATGATACACCAGATGACGCTGGAGCGAATCAATCCGATAATACGGATCATGCGGATGATGCACCTGATTCATCTCAGGACAATGAAGAAACGGCTCCTCCTGCCGAGGATGGAAAGGTTCATTATACCGTTATTGGAGATTCGGTGATTTTGGATGCAAAACCGTATCTGGAGCAAAGTATATCGGGAGTGTATGTGGACGGACATGTTGGTCGTCAGATGTGGCAGGCAGGCGATGTATTGGAAGGTCTGAAGCAAAACAACCAAATGGGCAGCAAAGTGGTGCTGGAGCTCGGGACGAATGGTTCTTTTAACTCCAAAAACTTGAATGCTGTGCTTGATTATCTGAAGGATGAGGATCGGGTATATCTGGTTACTGTGCGCGTACCTCGTCCATGGGAACGAACGGTGAACAGGGCGTTGAATGAGGCAACATCCAAATACAGCAATGTCTCGTTGATTGACTGGAACAGTGCAAGTGAGGGACATGACGAATATTTTGAAAAAGATGGCGTACATCTCACTACGCAAGGGTCCGAAGCTTTTGCAGAACTGGTGAAGAACAGTATCCAATAATACGCAATCCATATTTAATACGATTTAGCACTTATTCATTATATATAGCCTGGGGTGAAGCTACCGACGGCTACAACAAGAAAGAGCTCTCATTGTGAGGGCTCTTTTTTATATGTTATGAACAAATAAGTCAGCAAAGTAAATTCCAAACAGGGGAACCGATATTTTTCACCCCTGCATCCGTGGATCGTCACCTTACGGTATGATAGCGTTACCATTTACAATAAGTGTATTCAAATCGCCGAGGGGGATTATAGAGATGTTGAAAAAATGGCTTTCAGGTTTCCTGGCAATAACATTGTTCTCCATTATTCTGGCTGGCTGTGCTGGCGGGGACACTTCAGAAGGAGGCAGTGGGAATGACAAAGTAACCGTCACACTCTGGCACAACTGGACCGGACAGGATGCAAAGGCGGTTGCGATGCGCAAAATTATTGAAGATTTTCGCACGGCGCATCCAGATATTGAAGTTGTGGATGAAGGCCTGCCAACAGATGGTCTCAAAACCCGGCTTCGTACGGTGGCCGCTGCCAATGAGATGCCAGACCTGTTCGTGATGTGGCCGGATGCCATGACGAAGGAATTTGTCAAAGGGGATCTGTTACAGCCCATTAATGCAGAGCTGGACGCAAAGCCGGAGTGGAAAGATAACTTTATCCCGAATGCACTGGACGGATACACCGTAGACGGGAATATCTACTCCGTGCCCATGAATCTGGCGCCAAGTTCCTTCATTTATTACAATGAAGCTCTTTTCAAACAGTACAACGTAAAAGTGCCTGAGACGTGGGCGGAACTGGAACAAGCGATTGCTACTTTTAATCAAAATAAAGTCATTCCCATGGCACTTGGCAACAAGGCCAACTGGGTAGCTCAATCAACGATATTCAGTACACTGGCTGATCGGATTACTGGCACAGACTGGTTCCTGGAAGCGGCAGCACAAGAGGGTGCAAGCTTTACCGATCCACAATTTATTGAAGCCTTGAACAAGATGCAGGAGCTAGGCAACACCAAGGCATTCCAGGATGGATTCAATAGTATTGATGAAACACAGATGATGCAGCTTTATTTCCAAGGTAAGGCAGCGATGGTCATGAACGGCGGATGGGCCTTGGCTAATCTGGTGAACAATGCACCTGAAGAGGTGTTGAACAACACACATATTACGATTCTTCCTCCAGTGGACGGAGGTCAGGGTGAACCAAGAACAACATCCGGTGTAGTAGGAACCGGGTTGGGTGTAAGTAAAAAGCTGAGCGGTGCACAAAAAGAGGCAGCGATGGAGCTGTTCTATGCGCTGGCAGGACCTGATGGTCAGAAGGCCACATTGGATAGCAGCACATTGGTGAGTTACAAGATTGATCTGGACAAAACCAAAGCACATCCATTGTTCGTTGAATTATATGATCTGATGCAGGAAGTGAAGATCACGCCAGTATACGATTCCAAGCTGGGATCGGCAACGGTTGAGGTTATTAATAATGCATTGCAAGAGTTGCTTATGGGCGGCAAGGCCGAAGACATTGCGGCTAAAATTCAGGCGGCTCAAGCCAATGCAGTTAGTCAGTAACCATTCGTTAAAACCCCTTCCCGGCAGGGGAGGGGTTTTAAGTATGAATGAGAAAGTCAGTTGCAGGTTGGTAAAGGCATTTATGGAAGGGAAGTGAACAGATGAACGCACTGCGAAGTCGGCGTTTTATTATGCTGGGGCTGGCCCCGGCAGTCATCATTTATGCATTGTTTGTATTTGTACCAGTGGTGTGGTCGGCATACTACGGTTTCTTCAACTGGTCCGGCATCGGCGCATCCAAATATATTGGTGTGGATAATTATGTGGAGATCTGGCATGATCCTGTGTTTTGGCGGGCACTGAAAAATAACGTTATTTTTGTGTTGGCATCGGTGTTTGGACAAATTCCGTTAGCGTTGATGTTGGCGGTCATATTACACAAAAGCAATCCATTACAGCGGTTTCTGCGCTCAGCCGTATTTCTGCCGATGGTGTTATCCACTGTCGTTATCGGTATGATCTGGCAGTATATCTATCATCCGCAGATCGGGATATTGAACTTTCTGCTGGACGCACTGGGGCTGGAAAGTTGGAAGCTGCAATGGCTTTCCGATGACAAGATTGCCATTTTCTCATTGGTACCGCCGCTGCTCTGGAGCTTTGTCGGGTTGTATCTGATTATCTTTATCTCGGCGTTGCAGAATATTCCAGGCGAGATTCATGATGCTGCCAAAATAGACGGGGCTTCAGGAATCCGGAAACTGGTATCGGTCTCTTTGCCCATAATCTGGGGTACGGTTCAGGTAGCGATTATTCTATGTATTTCGGGTAGTCTGAAATCATTCGATCTGGTCTACATCATGACCAAGGGTGGTCCGGCACATGCGACGGAACTGCTTGCAACGTATATGTACAATTCAACCTTTACAACATACCGATATGGTTTTGGTAGTGCGATCTCCACAACCATCGTACTGATCTCCCTGCTGCTGATCGGAACAAGCCAGTGGCTAACCAGTCGCAAACGAAAAGAGAATCAATAGAGAGGAGGAGTTATCATGCGCGTGACACCTGTATCCATGCCATCACCACAAAGCAGCTCGGGCCATCCGATTCGTCGCCTACGTAGCGGAATTGTTTGGACGCTGCTAACGGTCTATGGTATTTTAACATTGTATCCGTTCTACTGGCTCGTGATTAGTGCATTCAAAACAAATGAAGATTTCTATAGCAGGCCCTTTGGTCTGCCGGAAAACTGGAATGTTGCCAATTTCAGCAATGCATGGGAAAGCTCCAGGCTGGGAACCGCTTTTGGCAATTCACTAATTGTATCGGTGGGATCACTTATTCTGACGCTGTTTATTGCAGCGCTGGCTTCATTCATCCTGGCTCGTTTCCAGTTTCGCTGGAAAGGGTTAATCATGACCTTCTTTGTTGTTGGTATGCTCATTCCGATCCATAGTACACTTGTCCCCTTATTTATTCTAATGAAACAGATGTCCTTGCTAAATACGTACTGGGCCTTAATATTACCTTATACGGCTTTTGCATTGCCTACGGCTATTTTTGTGCTTACTGCTTATCTGACAAGTGTTCCACGTGATATTGAAGAGGCAGCTTTCATTGATGGAACAGGACTTTGGGGGCTGTTTACCCGGATCATGTTACCCATGTCCGTACCTGCGTTGTCTACGGTTACGATCTTGAGTTTCCTGCATGCGTGGAATGACTTTTCATTTGCGCTTGTATTCATCAACAAAACCGGATTGAAAACGTTACCGCTGGCCATTGCGAACTTTGCGGATGGGTATCAAACCGATTACGGATTAACGCTTGCTGCCATGACCCTATCGGTCATTCCAACCATTATCTTGTATCTCATATTCCAGGAACAAGTTATGAAAGGCATGACAGCCGGAGCTGTCAAAGGATAAGCGAAAGCGCATCCAGAGGAGGAGAAACGTTTGGCACGCTGGCTCACATCTTCGTTACAAAGGAAGCTATCGGTCGTCGTGACGGCTTCAATGATTGTGCCATTGCTGGCGTTGGGTCTGTTCGCCTTTCTGATCTCTTCCCGCATTACAGAGCAAAAAACAAAGCTGTCCGGCATGGATACGCTGAAACAGGTGGAAGCGAATCTTCGTTATATGTTACAAGATGCCGAGAACCTATCGATTTTTCTGATTGGAGAACGGGACATCCAGCAGTATCTTAGCCACAATGAAGATCATGAGCTGGACCGGGTGGATATCCTGGGCAGGATGACCAATCTGGCGGCTTCCAAGAAATATATCGCCAACATCGCCATATATCCGGGACGTTTTGATGCCACATTGTCAACCGCTACCTGGTATGTATCCAATGAATCCAACCTTTCGTATCCCTCTGTTCCAAGCGGTGAAGCAGTCAAACAATGGACAGGGGTATACCCGGTGCAGAATTACGCGGGTATTCAAAATGTGATCACATTGGTTCGGCCAATCCGTAGTATCCATGATTATCGACCCATCGGCTGGTTAGCCATTAGTCTGGATGAGAAGGCCATATCCAAGGGATGGGCGGCTCTGGGATTAGGCAGAGGGCAAGGCAGACTGGAGCTCATCGGCAGTTCTGGAGAGATTCTGTCTTCGATGGACAAATCCCGGCTTGGACTTAAGCTGGAAGGTGTCGAACCAGGGATTACGACGTTAATTCAGGATGGCGGTAGCGGAACCACCACGTATGGCAGTGGTGACGATAAACGGACGTTGCTCTATTATCCGGAAGAATTGACGGGGTGGACGTTGGTTGGAACAGTCCCATACGACCAGTACAAGTCCGAGAATCGGTACATTCTTATTCTAACCGGCTGCGCCGTTGCCATGTCTGCTGTGATCAGTGCTGGCTTGGTCTGGTTTACGGTGCGGCGTGTGACGAGGCCGCTTCGTGTGCTTACCCGGCATCTGTCCCGAATTGATCCGGAGCGTCCTCTTCCGCTGTTCCGGTCTGAAAGTGATGACGAGATTGGCAGGCTTGGGGAGAGTTACAATCTGCTCGGTGCACATATTCAGTTATTGAAGGAAGAGGTTATTCGAGGTGAAGCTCGCAAAAAAGAGGCAGATCTTCGAGTGCTTCAGGCGCAGATTAACCCGCACTTTCTCTATAACACGCTCTCTTCCATTCACTGGATTGCCTTAATGTCTGAAGAGAAGAGAATTGCGGATATGGTTGAGGGCCTGAGTGATTTTCTGCGTATCAGCTTAAACAATGGTCAGGATTACTGCCCTGTGGAACAGGAGATTGCTCATATTCGCCATTATGTGCGTGTGCAGTCGATTCGTTTCCCTGATCAATTTGTGTTGCATTATATCGTAGATCCAGCACTTGAGAAGCGAATGATGCTGAAGCTATTGCTGCAACCGCTTGTTGAGAACGCCATGATTCATGGCATTCAGCCCAAAGCAGGCGTGGGTACCATCACCATAATGATTCGCAAGGACCCGGATAATGAACAGATAAATGTGCTGGTGCTGGATGATGGTGTAGGCATGGAGCCGGACAGACTGGAGCAATTAAGGATAAGCATTAGGGAATGGAAGGGAAAACAGCCGGAAAAACAGCTGAACCAAGGCGGTTATGGGCTCTGCAATGTGAATGAGAGACTGCTGCTCCATTATGGAGCGGATGCACAGCTTGAAGTAGACAGCAGGGTTGGGGGAGGTACCCGGATTTCGTTTTCCATTCCAATCTTGGAGGGTTCGCCATGAGACTATTAATTGTTGATGATGAAGTGATTATCCGTACAGGGCTTGCCAGCGTTATCGCTTGGCATGAACTCGGAATTGAACTTCTTCAACCTGCTGCCTCGGCAGAGGAGGCGTTAACACGCATGGCTGAGGAACGTCCGAATATCCTGATGACGGATATTCGGATGACAGGCAGATCAGGGCTGGAACTGGCAGAAGAGGGCCTGCGATTACTACCTGAGCTGGAGGTCATTATTTTGTCTGGATACGATGACTTTTCTTATGCCCAACAGGCGATTCGCCAAGGTGTTACAGATTATCTGCTCAAAACAAGCAAGCCGGAAGAGATCATCAAAACCGTATTACAGGCCAAACAGCGAATCACGGAACGTTGGGCAGAGAAGTCCCGAGAGGGCCAGCTTATGCGGGAGAATCGAGAGCGGTTATTTGCTGGATGGATCATTGATGGTGACACCGCTTCGGGCCATTTCCCTTCATTTTTGCGATCTGATGCTGGAAAAGAGGCAGGGGTTGTTGGCCTTGATGATGAACAGATTCTCAGACAAGTCATTATTGTTCGAGCAGAGGGGTGGGATCAATCCTCGGATGCGCTATTACGATTTGCGGTGCAGAATACCCTGGAGGATATGTTACCTGGTGCCATTGCTCATGTAGAGAAACAGCAAATTATCTGTGTAGTTTCATGGCCGCCTGTGGAACATGAAACTACGTTCAGGCTGGAGAGTGCATTACGTCGGGTGGAGCAATTACTGAAGTGCACCCTGCGAGCAGCGGTAGGTCTGCCTATGCGTGGATATGCAGATCTGCACGAAAGCTATAGAACTGCTTCAGCTGCCTTCCGATATCGGGGTCTGATGGATGATAAAGTATGGCATTATGAGCACGTTCAGGATCGCCAAGGTGGTAAAACTGTACTTACGCACGAAGAGGAGACCAGACTTGGTACAATATTGCTGGATAATGATTCAGTCACGTTAACGACATGGACGCGGGAACTTGTGGCTAATCTGATTACAGAACCGGAGGTCACACCAGAATCGTTCAGTGCTTGTCTACACTCGGCCGTTATTGCAGGTCATCGCTGGCTGACTCGCACAATGCGAGCCACAGGGCGTGAAGAACCCGCAAGGCTCGAGCCCTGGTTGCCGGAACCGGATGCCGAAGCTGTGGAGCTCGGGGATATGCTGTTCCATCATCTGTATGGTCTGATGCATGTCTATCATAGCCGAATGGGCCAGGGACAGGCTGCCCATGTGCAGAAGGCTATCGGTTATATTGAATCATCATTGGCGCAGGATATTAATCTGCAGCAGGTAGCTGGACATGTTCATTTGCATCCGGGTCACCTCAGTGAGCTGTTTAAAAAAGAAATGGGTGTGACCTTCGGAGATTTTGTCACCGATATGCGTATACGAAGAGCGATGGATATGCTGGCGGTGTCTCCAGCGAAGGTCAGTGAAGTCGCTGCAATCAGCGGCTACGAGGACGTGAAATATTTTAGCAGACTGTTCAAAAAACATACGGGCAAGACCCCGAGTGAGTATCGCGAAGAGGCGTTGTTGTTCAAGCCTTCGGGAAGTTAGAAATGAGCAGATTAGGAAACATGTTTTACCTTTCTGCAAACGTTTTCGATATAGTATTACTCAGGGTTATTGGAGAGTGAGGGCATACGGATGAAGACCTATAGTTCAAGTCAGGATTTATCGGGACAATGGAAGATACAGCATTTTGAAGTTGGAGAGAAGCGGGCAATGGATGTGGCAGCAGCTGCACTGGATGACCGTTTCTGGATCGGGGCTGAAGTGCCTGGCGATGTACATGCTGCATTGGTTGAGCGCAGTATCATTGATCCGCCCTATTACGGACATAATGATGCCAAAAGTCGCTGGATTGAGCAAAAGGAATGGTGGTATCGCACAACCTTCAATCTGGTGAGAGATGCAGAGACGGAGGAGCACTTTGAATTGGTGTTCGAAGGACTGGATACGTTTGCAACGATATATGTCAACGGCCATGAAGTCGGGAAAACGGCCAATATGCTTATGTCACATGCATTTGATGTAACGTCTCTGGTACGCAGCGGTTGGAATGCGATTGCTCTCAAGTTTGATCCGCTTCACCTGCATCACCGGGACAAAGAAACCTTTGACTGGTCCTCATATACGAAGGAACGGCCATGGTTGCGCAAAGCAGCGATGAATTTTGGCTGGGACTGGGGTCCACGCATGGTTACGGTGGGGATCTGGGGTGCGGTAAGGCTTGAAAAACGAACAATCGCCAAGCTGGAAAATGTGTATGCTCGTACGGAATCAGTCAGTTCAGAGCAGGCCGTCTTACATGTCACGGCGAATGTGAATTCGGTCTTGTCTTACCGTAGCAGACAGAAACGAGAGCAGGCTGTGGTTGCGTCCTGTAATGTTCGTCTGTTGGATCGCAGTGGACACGAGGTGGCAGGTGTAACTGAACTACCCGTAGAGGGTGGCAAAGCGGATACCACATTAAACGTTACGTCACCTCAGTTATGGTGGACTCATGATCTGGGTGAGCCATACCTGTATACACTGGAGGTTACATTGCATGCAGATGGCGTTGAGGTGGATCGTTATAGCGAGCCTTATGGTTTACGAACGATTGAGCTGGCTCTTCACAATGAAGGGGGTGAAGATGCATTTGCTTTTATCCTGAACGGAGTCAAGATCTACGCCAAGGGAGCCAACTGGATTCCGGCTGATCATCTGATTGGCGCCATCCCCAACTCTCGGTATCGTGAGCTTGTCGAGCTGTCGGTGGAAGGGCATATGAACATGCTGCGTGTCTGGGCTGGTGGTATATATGAGAAGGATGTCTTCTACGATGAGTGTGATCGGCAAGGGGTGTTGGTGTGGCAGGATTTTGCATTCGCGAATGCACTGTTCCCGGATTTCAATCGTGATTTCATGGATAATGTACGGCATGAGGTAGAAAAAAATGTCCTGCGCCTGCGTAACCGTGCCTCGCTTGCCCTCTGGTGTGGGAATAATGAAATAGATTGGCTCTATGATATGAAGTCTGCAAGTGGAGATATTACCAGCCCGTTCTACGGTGAACTTATCTATCATGAGCTGATCCCTGAAGTGCTGGAGCGATTGGATCTGTCTCGTCCGTACTGGCCTTCTTCGCCGTTCGGGGACAGTAACGGTCAGGATGCGAATGACCCGGATGTGGGGGATCGCCACAATTGGCAGGTATGGCATGGTTCGGTCTATCCAAGGAAGCATGGAGAGCCGCCGCTGCTGGACTACAGCATTGAAGGTGTAACGTTCAAAAATTATAAAAAGGATCATGCGCTGTTCAGCAGTGAATTTGGTATGCACGCCTCGGCCAATCGTTACACACTGGAGAAAAATATGCCCGCAGGGCAGTTTTACTGGGGCAGTCCGGAGATGGCCTATCGTAACAAAGATACCAATCACCAGAAAGGTATTCTGCTTATGGAGGGTTACACAGGCATTCCGCAAGATATAGAAGAGTATATGAATTACTCCATGCTTACTCAAGCAGAAGGGCTACGATATGGAATTGAACATTTCCGGCGCATCAATCACCGCAACAGCGGAGCGCTTGTATGGCAATTGAACGATAGTTGGCCAGGAACAAGCTGGTCCATGATTGATTATGAACTGCTGCCGAAGGCATCCTTTTATTATGGGAAAATATTCTTTCATCCTGTCCTGTTGTCACTGGAGCATGAGCCGGGTGAGCCGCTTGTGTTGTGGGTTGTGAACGATACACGTGACGTCTTGAAAGGGGAGCTTCGACTCAATGTCTATGCATTGAATGGAGAGAAGATCTACTCCAGCTCACATGCTGTTGAGGTAACATCTCAATCCTCACGGTGTATTGCTGAATTAACTGAAGTACAGGTGTTACAGGGTAGACGCGCGGAGGAAGTAATGGTTGAGTTGGTATCCGAAGGATTTGCGGCACCGAGTAATCGATACTTCTTGCGTGATCCTAAGGATGTGAAGTTGCCAGAGTCGCAATTGAGCGTACATGTGAACGAGGAGGAGCAGTCTGTTACGGTTACGGCCAGTGGTGCGATTGCACGATTGGTGAAGCTGGAGCTTCCCCTTGGGCGTGTCCGATTCAGTGACAATTATTTCGATCTGCTCCCGGGTGAGAGCCGAACAGTGAGACTACGTCATCCAGAGCAAACGTCTCTGCCTCTGACGGAACTTCGAGTTAGTGCCATGAACGGCAGAGAAGGATAAAATAATAATAATAGACTTCGAATCTTATTCGAGGATCAAGGTGGTAATCCTGATCAGGGATTCCACCTTTTTAACTTTTGCAGCAGGGTGAGTTCCTGTCGTTGTCGTTGTGTCAGGTGGTTTTGTCCTTATTCCACAAGCGAAACTTCCAATCGGGTTCACATCTTGTATCATTAAGGTTAGAATGATATAGAGAAATCGTTTTCAAAGGAGGTGGATTCATGTCATTTGTCTTTTACCCGGAGATGGTTATATTCATTCTGATGTTGATCCTGCTGATTATTGGTATCGTATATATCGTTCGTAAAAGCAAACAAGTATTGCGCCGCTTAAGCAATCTGGAGAAAGCAGTATATGAAAAAGATAACATCTCATCCTATCCGAAGGACGTTGATACTGTACAAGAAGGAGCACCCAGAGAAGACACGTTTGCTCCACGCAAACGAAAATGAAGAAGGATACGGAATTACATAAAAAAGATAAACCAACAAACCAACAAACCAAACAGCCGATTCTTCTCTATGAGGAAGTGATCGGCTGTTTGGGCATATAGGCATTTTATCTGTATTAACTGGGTTTAGAGAAAGGATTCATACCGCTGTTGGAAAGAGGATTCCATCTCCACTTGTCGTGCAAGTTGCTGCTGTACCTTTGCACCGCGAATCGTCTGAAGTTCCTGAAGTTGTGCAGTGGAACTGAATTGATCTGCAGCCATTTGGACAAGTAATTCGGAGAGCACATCCGCATCTTCGAGCGCGGCATTAAGTCCAAACGCACCGGTTGGTGTCATGGTATGAGCGGCATCACCGATGAGTACAACATTGTCCTGTGCCCAAGACGGGCAATAGCTGCTTTCGACAGATAACAGAACAAAATCACTCCAGCTCTGAATGTTGGCAGCTACAGAATCAGACAGGCAAGGAAAAGCAGATACAAGTTTATCTACAAAAGGAGCAATCGGCTGCTTTCGCAGCTTGGAGTAAGCTCCTTCGGGAATGTTCCATCCAATCTGAACATAACCGCCGAACTGTGAGAACAGTGCGAGCTGTTGACCATCCATGCTGGCCATTCGAACAGCGGGTTCCCAACCTACGGGTGCCGGAATGCGTGCCCAGAGCAGATCATACCCATGCTTACGAATCTCCGGGGTCATACCGGAATGTTTGCGTACAGCAGAGTATCTGCCATCAGCACCCACAATTACAGATGCTTCAATGGAGGCAGGAACACCCTTCTGCCGAATGTTAATACCCACGACCTGGCCGTTCTTGTCTCGTAACAAACCGGTCATAATCGTATTGAATAGTACTTGTTCATATGAACTGTGCTGCTGAGCGTGCGACACGATGGCTTCCAGGAGATGATCTTGGGGTACATGAATACCAACATGAGATTCTTCATTACCCGGTAGTACCGTATGAATAATCTGCCCATTTTCCCAATACTGAATCTGTTCCAAGAGCAGCGCTCCTCGTTCCTGAATGAGGGAATAGAGGGCGTGTTTATTCAAAATGGCTTCGCCATCCACATTAAGCAACTCCCCGCGAAACGACTTGTGCAGGTGGGGCTGCCGCTCAATGAGCATCGTGGAGATTCCTTTTTGATTCAGTAAATAAGAAAGCAAAGCACCGCCAGGTCCCGCGCCGACGATGCAAACGTCCGTTTTGAGTTGTGATTGTGTATTCTGATTCATGTGCATAAGTCCCTTGCATTATAATGGTGACGCTTTATTTACTTTATAACAACAGATTTATTAAAATCATTAAGTAACTAAAAGTAACTTTAAAGATATAGGTTATTATAAACAAACCCGTTGCCATAATGCAATAGGCGAAACCCAAAATAAAACAAGAGTCTTGCAGTCAACGATAGGATGTCGGATACAAGCGCATTTTTCACAAACATCATAGTGTAAATATGTTACAATACAAGGTAGGTTATGATGAAAGGCAGGAGGAACGTTTATGAGCCCGGATACGGAGCGAAACTCTCAATTGGCAAACGTAGATCAATTGTTGGAGGCCTTCTTCAGATATAAAAATAAAGTATTGGATCAGCAGCAGAAGACCGAAACCAACTGTAAACTGAATCCGACAAAAAGTCATATATTGGGCATGATTTTACGTGAAAAACGCTGCATGGCGGTTGATGTGGCCAGACAACTCAGTTTGTCTTCCGGCGCAACCACCATTGTACTGAATCAACTGGAGACGGAAGGGTTGATCCAGCGGGTGCGCAGTGAAGAAGACCGGAGAATTGTGTGGCTGTCCTTAACGGATGAAGGCGCGCAGCTTGCCAAGACACTTAATGCGAATCGCGGCCGAATGACGTGGGAATTGTTGCAAGCACTTTCCGAAGAGGAGCAACAGCAGATGTTTGGCATGCTGAAGAAAATTGAACTGAAACTACTGGAGAACATGAAGTCGTTTGAGCAAATCCACCGGTAGTCCATAATATGACTTGATCCTTGAAGACGTCAGTCCTCATGAGTTCGTCCCTAATTGCGGAGGGATGAACCTTGAAGACTGGCGTTTTTGAGTTGATTACAAATGAAAGCGAACCACATGATCCGTAAAGCCTTCCTGGATCAAAATTTCTTTTTGTTTGCTGCCCATCAGGTCAAAGTGAGGAAAGGGCTGCCGCCGATGAATGTATCGCGGGTCCAGCCCATGATCGTTGCACCAACGTTCGAGACGTTCCAGATCTGCACAGCCAACTTTGGTGACACTGGTGATACCGGGAAATCGGTTGTCAATCCAGAAATGAGTGAGGTACGCAATCTCACCCCGAGCCACTTGTTCCTTCCACGCAGCAAGCTCTTGTCGTTTAATTCCAAATGCCATAGATGCAAGTTCCTTTCCAAACGGGTATTGTCCTGAGCATATTGTAACATCTTATATACAGAATCCATCAGAAATCTTTCATTCAGACTGGTCTGAGGCGAGTTGATTGGGTATATGAATATGACAACATTTTTATAATAAAGGTTGGATTATGTTAAAATAAACCTATACAACAAAGGTTTCACCACTTCTATAGCGGAAAGGGATTGTCATCATGGAAATATTTATTGCCGTACTTGTGTTACTGGTACTGATTGGTTTATCCAATATTTTAAACCGGTTTGTACCCTTTATTCCCATTCCGCTCATTCAAATCGTGCTTGGTGTAGCTATAGCTTTGCTTCCCGCAGGTGTTCACCTGCCGTTGAATCCGGAATTGTTCTTTGTACTGTTCATCGCACCTTTGTTATACAACGATGGTAAGCGAACGCCAAGGAATGAATTGTGGAATCTGCGTGCACCGATACTTCTGCTTGCGCTGGGACTTGTGTTCGTGACGGTGGTTGTGGCGGGATATGCCATTCACTGGCTGATTCCTTCGATTCCATTACCTGCTGCTTTTGCTCTTGCAGCCATACTGTCCCCGACAGATGCTGTTGCAGTTGGCGCCATGGCGGGCCGGGTACATCTGCCCAAAGGCATACATAGGCTTCTTGAAGGTGAAGCATTAATGAATGATGCATCTGGCCTCGTGGCCTTCAAATTCGCGATTGCAGCCACAGTTACAGGTGTATTTTCCCTGGCGAATGCAACCTTCAGTTTTATTCTGATTGCGATTGGCGGACTTCTTGTCGGGGCATTGTTATCTTTTCTGTTAATCAGGCTAGGGGTATGGATCCGTAGACTGGGCATGGAAGATGTGACCATTCACATGCTGCTGCAAATCCTGACGCCATTTATTATCTATCTGGTGAGTGAAGAAATTGGGGTATCAGGTATCCTTGCGGTAGTGGCAGGCGGTATTATCCACGCCATTGAGCGTGACCGCGCTGAATCGGTTCAGTTGAAAATGCAGGTGGTATCTGCAAGCACATGGTCAGTCATTTTATTTATACTAAATGGTCTGGTGTTTGTTATTCTGGGTGTACAGGTCCCGGATGTGTTGAGTACCATTTTTGAAAATGTTTCGTTTAATAATCTGCAGGTGTTGGGATATGTGGGCTTGATCTCGGTGCTACTGCTGGTTCTGCGTTTTCTCTGGATCTATCTGTTCTGGCAAGGGAATGAATTGCTGCGTACCAAATCCTCTATTGGTCGGCCCAGATTCAAGGATATTACGATCATTTCCCTCTCTGGGGTGCGGGGGGCTGTAACATTGGCGGGTGCGTTCTCCATTCCTTATGTGCTTCAGGATGGATCACCTTTCCCTGAACGGGATCTGATTATTTTCCTCGCGGCAGGGGTTATCCTCTTCTCCCTGATTGCGGCGAGCGTGTTTCTTCCAGTTCTGGCCAAGGACGATGGGAAATCTACAGAAGAAACACCGCAGAAGTCAGAACGAAAAGCACATGACATTATGCTGAATGCGGCAATACGAGCTGTCAAATCCGAAATGAACGATGAGAACAAAGCTGCGGCACTCGCGGTTGTCTCCGACTTGTCCAAGTACATCAGACAGGCCGCAGGTCAGCTTACCGCCGATAAACGCAAAGATATTCAGAAACAAGAAACGGCTATTAACCTGATTGCCACCCGGGCGGAGCGTAAAGAAGTTGAAGTAATGTTAGACGAAAATGAAATTGCTTCTGATGCGGCCTTCAAATGTGACAGCTGGCTGGATCGCAAGGAAATGATGCTGGCGAATCGTGCAAACACTCAGTTCATGACTTCGATCAGCGAGATCGGTCGTGTGTTAGGACATCTCTTCACCAACCGGTCCCAGAAGCCGAATCAACCATTTATGCTTGAAAATGCAGAACTGTTCCGTCAGGTGAAGCTGCGCACCTCTGAAGCAGCAATTAAGGCTATTCGTGCCCATATGAACGATGGGAATCGAGTAGTCGCACTGTCGGTCATTGCCAAGTATGAGCGTGTAATTGCCAAATTGCGCACCTGGAACCAGGGTAAAACGGAAGATCCATTTAATCAGGAGAAATTGGAGTTGCAGATGGTGGCGATTCAGGAACAGCGTAATACAGTGCAACAACTGTATGAAAACGGCGAAATCACCCGTGATGTGGCTGCGAAACTGCGCCGGTTTATTAACGACGTGGAAGCAAC
This sequence comes from Paenibacillus sp. FSL H3-0457, assembly GCF_037981725.1. Classification (NCBI taxonomy): domain Bacteria; kingdom Bacillati; phylum Bacillota; class Bacilli; order Caryophanales; family Paenibacillaceae; genus Paenibacillus; species Paenibacillus sp. FSL H3-0457. The sequence continues at coordinate 2,384,588 of NZ_CP150283.1, forward strand.
TGCGCTGAAAAACACCTAATCCGATAAATCCGATATTTTAAATATGCTAAATGGTTTGATATAATATGGGACAAGAAAGACGTTACAACTAAATTGTACTTATTCGATCAGTGAAGGAGAGATAAGACATGGCAGAACAACAAATTCGGTTGGGCAAGACGGATCTGATCGTGAATCCCATTGGACTGGGTGCGAATGCAGTAGGCGGACATAATATCTATCCGGACATGCTGAATGATGAGACGGGTAAGGAAGTGGTTCGTACAGCTTTGAAACAAGGTATTAACTTTTTGGATACGGCATACATCTATGGACCGGAGCATTCCGAACGACTGATTGGTGAAGTACTGAAGGAAACTGGTCAGCGGCAGAATACCATCATTGCAACCAAGGCAGCTCATAAATTTGTGGATGGCAAGATTGTCATAGATAACTCACCTGCTTTTCTGAAAACAGCCGTGGATGAGGCGTTGAAACGTCTGCAAACCGATTACATTGATCTGTTCTACATCCACTTTCCGGATGAACATACGCCTAAGGATGAAGCGGTAGATACGTTAAAACAATTAAAAGACGCTGGCAAAATTCGTGCCATTGGCATATCTAATTTCTCCATTGATCAGTTGCGTGAAGCCAACAAGGACGGGCATGTAGACGTACTGCAATCTGAATATAATCTGTTCAAAAGAGATGCGGAGAAAGAGCTGTTGCCGTATACGGCTGAGCATAACATTTCTTTTGTTCCTTACTTCCCTCTGGCAGCGGGACTGCTGGGCGGGAAATATAATCGTGATACAACCTTTCAGGATGGACGGGCAAAGAACCCGCTGTTTACAGGTGAAGCTTTCATTGAAAATCTCGATAAAGTTGAACAACTGCGCAGCATAGCACAATCCAAGGATGTTGAGGTCGCTCATCTGGTTCTGGCCTGGTACCTGACTCAGCCTTCTATTGATGCATTGATTCCGGGTGCCAAGCGACCGGAGCAGGTCATTAACAATCTGCAAACATTAAATTTGGAATTAACTGCTGAGGAAATTGCAGTCGTGGATCAGATCTTTCGTTAATGAGTTCGGGTGAATCGGGAAATGCTAACAGGGAGTTTACGTATGAAGACAAAGTGAGGACACCACATGAACCTGAAGGCAGCCCGAGTCATCGGAATGTTCACGCTAATTATTTTGCTGGGTAGCAGTTCTGCCTATGCGAAGCCTGTTCAGAAGAACCGTCAGTATTATGAGGAACGAGGAGAGATTGTGTGGGAAGTTCCCACACAGGATAAACTCATCGCCCTTACCTTTGATGATGGACCAGATCCGATTCAGACTCCGCAGATCCTGGCTTTGTTACAGCAGTATCATGCTAAAGGAACTTTTTTTGTACTTGGCAAATGGGCAGATAAATTTCCTAAACTGATTAAGCAGGAACAGCTCGAAGGGCATGAAATCGCCAACCATACGTATGCGCACACGTATGCAGTTCGATCAACACGTGCGGACAAGTACATGAAGGATATGAACGAAGCAGAAAGTTCCATTATTAAAGCTGGCGCGGAGCGTCCCCTGTTGTTCAGGCCACCGGGCGGCTATTACAATGACATGGTCATCCAGGCTGCCAAACAAAAAGGGTATACCATTGTACTCTGGTCTTGGCATCAGGATACACGGGACTGGGCTTCTCCAGGTGTATCGGCTATCGTTAACAAAGTGTTGAAGAACGCACGTAATGGGGATATTGTACTTTTTCACGATAAGGTGGAAGGCAAGTCGCATACGGTAGCAGCACTCAAAACGATTCTGCCGAAACTGCAGCAGCAGGGGTACCAATTCGTTACGGTGTCTGAGCTACTTGCTGTAAAGGCACGCGAAGCCGCGAAGGATGGGACTTCACCTTCTTCTTCGTTGAAGAACGTAAAGCCCTGAACATGGTAATCCAATTAGAAACCGTAGGTCTCAGATGAAGAGACCTGCGGTTTCTTTATCTTGGTCTTGGTCTTCATATCAACCATGGAACCAGCCTTAGGAGGTTATTGCCGTGTCCCTTTTGTTTTGAAACCAAAACGTCTACAATAGATGGAGCTTTGTGTTTAAGGGTTATATAGTATACAAGATATGAATTACGACATAGAGGAGAGTGAACATAATGAATGGACAACAACGTGTAAATATTAAGCCAGGTCTGGAAGTGGACATTGTGCTGAAGCAGGATCAAGCTACAGGTAAGCTGACACGAGGCATTGTGAAGGATCTGTTAACCAAGTCACCTACGCATCCACACGGAATCAAAGTACGACTGACGAGTGGTCAAGTGGGACGTGTAAAACAGGTCATTACAGGAGGCTCGAACTAACTGTGGCCCAAGGCGGGGAGATGAGTACTACCGCAGAAGTAATGGCACATCTGGCTTCCGGTAATACACGTCAGCAGGACGCCTATTATGTGTTACAGAGTAGTGGATTGCTCGAAATATTAGCTGACTATCACCCGTATCCAGCAGGAACGGTACCAATTGATATTGATATACCGGGCAGTGATCTGGATCTGCTGTGTTATGCAGAGGATCTGGATGTGTTTGAAGCCGAGATACGCAGTCGAATTGGAGCCGTTGCTGAGCTTCAATGTGTACGTGGTGGGGATCTTCCAGACCAACGTCCTTATGTGACTTGTAATTTGCAAGTGGGACATTGGCCTGTGGAGATTTTTGCCCAATCCGTTCCAGTTTACAGGCAGAATGCATACCTACATATGATCGTAGAGTGGAGATTGTTGCAACTATGGGGAGACGCGGGACACCGTGAGATCCGCAGACTGAAACAGGCAGGGTGGAAGACGGAGCCTGCATTTGCTTCTGTACTTGGACTACAGGGAGATCCATATGTGGACATGCTGCATCTGGCAGAGATGAAACGTGAAGATCTCTGGAACTGGGCGCGTTCGCGCACGTCTTTTTAAAATGTCTATTTGAGATGAACTAATCATTTACACGATAACGGAGAGGACAGAAAAAACCTGAAAAAGCGAAGCGGTCGCCTTTATTACCGGATTTCCCCTTGAGAAAGGGGATCAAAAAAATCTGGGAATAACAGCGATTGGAAGGTGCTTCTGTCATCGTAGTGTCAGTGTAAATAACCTTTGGTCAGATCAGAAAGATGGCTACAATTGTTGTTACCGTGAGTCCCAGCAGTACAGGTTTCAGGTTGCGTCTTGCCAGTTCAAAAGGATTGACTCCGCAGATTGCAGCAGCAGGAATCAATGCCCATGGAATCAAGGTTCCGCCACCTACCCATATGGCTGCAACCTGACCTAATGCTGTCAGTACAGGTGCGGAATCTGCTGAACCTGCAAACATGGACGCAATCGAGCCAACCAGGGATATCCCCGAGAACCCCGAACCATCCATTCCGGTCACTGCTCCGGTCACAGTCATTGTAATGGCGCCCACCGTATCATTCAATGGTACCAGTCCAGCAAGTGCGACCCCGAGATCATTCACAATCCCGTGTGAACCTTCAGGAAGAGGGTTGATGAACAACTCCGTAATCGCAGCATCTCCCAGATAAAAAAATGCGGCTATGGGAATAACCGGTCCAAACACCTTGAAACCAAACTGAAATCCTTCTATTAAATAATTGGTCGTTTCCTCTGGTCCCGCATGTCGGTGTGCGGCAAGGGTAACGGCGATCAGTATAACCACAGCGGTTCCGCCAATCAGAGCTGTTGCGTCGCCGCCTTGCAATTTCAATACAAACATCAGAATCACATCAACTGCAAATAACAGAGGGATAAGCAGAGCGAATGCTTTTTGCAAACGGAGTGACATGGCTTGACGTTCAACAGGCTGATCAGTGGGTAGGGAGGTGGACACAGCCTCTGATGAAGAAGAAGGTTCCGTGCTCACGGTACCTGATGTAACGTTTGGGGAATGAACAGGTGAACCTGATTTCATCTCTTTGCGCAGCATCCAGAAGGCTGTAAGTGTAGATACGGTGCCCATGACAATGACCAAAGGAATGCTGGCCGTCATGACGGAAGTGACTGGTATACCCGCCGCATCGGCTGTAAGTTTGGGAGCCCCCTGAATAATGTAATCTCCCGACAGTGCAATCCCATGTCCAAACAGGTTCATGGCAATAGCAGCTCCAATCGGAGGAAGACCTACACGCACGGCTACAGGAAGCAGTACTGCACCAACGAGTGCTACGGCCGGGGATGGCCAGAAAAATAGCGATACTACCATCATAATCAATCCAATACCCCAATACGCTACCTGAGGAGAACGGATAAACCGGGTGACAGGTGTTACCATGACCTCATTAATGCCGGTTCTGATTAGAACACGGCTCATCGCCACAATAATCGAGATGATAAAGATCGTACTCAGCAATTCTTTTGTTGCATAGATAAAACTGCTGAAGATCCCGGCAACTGACCCGCTTAAGGTTTCGGTTGCCAGAAGTCCAATGGTCATAATACCCGCAACACAGATGATGGTGGTGTCCCTGCGCCGGATCATAACTGCGATGATCAAGACGATAAATGCCAGATAGACATAGTGTAACGCAGTGAGTTGAATATTCATCGAACAGGCCTCCCTACATCCTGGTGACTAACCCGAGGAGTGATATATCGTATGCATGTCAAGATCGGGCGTTCGTGGAGTCCGGGGCTTGCCGCAGCATTTATTTTTAGGGAGAAGCTTCTGAGTAATAATGAAGGATTTTTTTTACAACTGGAGAATTTATTACTACATGAAGCTTGTTACTCTTGAAATTGGAGCGGATGGAAGTCACCAGAATTGATATGTGAAGGTCACGGGACCCCATAGACAATGGCAAGCAGGGGTGATTACAATAAACATGCCATCATAAGGAAGAAAATAGAAAAAAATGTTGAAATAAAGTGTGTGTTCAAAAAGTCTGGTTTCAGTACAGCGGACTTTTTGAACTACCTCTAAAAGGGCGGGAATCCATAATCCATGAGCTTTATCCGTTCACTTCGTTTTAAATTTATAGTGGGTCTTACATTGATCATGCTGCCATTATTCATGCTGCTTTATTACAACAACGTCTACGCCATGAAAGTTGTACGTGACAAAGTATCCCTCACCAATATGAATCATCTCGCCAAGAGTGTGGAGCAGAATGAACGTGTGTTACAGGAGACGAATCGGTATTTATATAGTCTGGGCGAGCGGGACCCGGATATTATCTCTCTGTTTTTTCTGAAATACGGCAGCGGCGATTATATCATTGCAAAGCAACGGATTATGAACAAATTCATGACAGATATCGGTTTTTATAATCTAATCGATTCTTTTTTTCTATATGATGCCGTGAATGATGATCTGCTGCTCGCGACTTCAGGCAATTATGATGTCAAAAAGTCGGTTGTGCAGGAGAGTATGCCAGTCCAGATGCAGCAATTGGAAGGGGATATCCAGAAGCCGGAATGGAGCATCGTGCGTGGCGGGACGTGGAATGCGCTGGTGAAAACGGTGCGAATCAACCAGCAGTTCTATGCAGGTGCACTTGTTGATATGAATGCACTGAATCATACCCAACAATTCACTGAATCCGGAGATCGGGGAGGCGCAGTCATTGTTGGAACAGACGGTGGGGCACTATCGGATTCCACATTAAATACTGCACAGATTCAGCTGGCTGCAGCGCATCTTCCCGGCCTGAAGAATCCGTATCAGGTGATCTCTGAAGTTGTGAACAAGGGAGAAGCACGTCAATATTTGATGTTGGGTATTGCCTCGGCCATGTCCGAGATGAATTATATCGTGCTGCTGCCTGAGGAAGACATGATGCGTAACCTCCCGTTTTTCCAGCAGATCATTCGTCTGCTTCCTATTGGCGCGGCAGTAATTCTGGTTACTGCACTGATCTTTTTGCGGCATCTGTTATTCCGCCCGATGAATGCGTTAATCCGAGGCATGAGAAGGGTGAGCCGTGGAGATCTCGATGTGAAGCTGGACCCGCCATCTTCTTCGGAGCTTGAATTTATGACACGAAGTTTCAATCAAATGACCAGTGAGATCAGGCATCTGAAGATTGATGTGTATGAGGAACAGTTGCGGACGCGGGAGGCAGAGTTCAAACAACTGCAGATGCAGATCAATCCTCACTTTTACCTGAATTCACTCAATATTATTCATAGCCTGGCTTCCTTGCAAAAACATGAGTTGGTGCAGCAGATGGCTGGTCATCTGGCCGATTATTTTCGATTCAGTCTGCGTGCAGGCAAACGTGTTATTCGTCTGGATGAAGAGCTCGAGCACATTCGTCATTACTTAGAAATTCAAAAGCTGAGGTTTCCAAGCAGATTCGATTTTGAACTGGATGTTGAGCCGAATCTGGGACATTATGTGATTCCGCCATTAACCATTCAGCCTTTTGTGGAGAATGCCATTATTCATGGATTTCAGCGCCGGACGCAAGCCTTTGTCATTCGAATTGTGGCGCGCCTTGGTGAGAAGTCATCAGGTCAGGTCGAGGGGAGGGTGCTTCAACTGATGATTGTGGACAACGGCGTCGGATTTGAAGAGGAATTGTTGGGGCGTCTGCAACATGGACAATACGCTGAAGATCCGAGTGGACAACATATCGGTATATGGAACGTGGCTCATCGGCTTTTAGTAAAGTATGGTGATCAAGCCAGTTTGCAGTTTGGCAATGAGGTGGATCATGGCGCCAAAGTCATCATTGATTTACCCGCTCAGACCGAAGAGGAAGAAGGGGGAGCCTATGCGGAACCTGTTGATCGTGGATGATGAAGTGTATGCATTACAAGCAATGGTGGAAGGAGTCGATTGGCAAGCAGCAGGCATTGACCAGGTATACAGTGCTGGTGATGTAGAAGAGGCAAGAAAGATTTTAAAGGCTAATGCTATCGATATCATGATCTGTGATATCGAGATGCCTGGTGAAACAGGGCTTGACCTGCAAAGTTGGGTGTTAAAACATGATCCAGGTATAATGACCATTTTCCTGACAGGGCATGCTTTATTCGATTATGCTCAGACAGCCATTAAGCTAAACAGCTTTGATTATGTGTTGAAGCCGGCTCCAGTGGATCAATTGATTAAGGTAGTAACCCAGGCGGTGGAGAAGATCAAGGATGGGGAGCAGCGTACCCGTACCAACGAAGTTTATGAGACCGTATACAAACGCTGGAAAACCCATAAACCGCTGCTGACGGAACGCTTCTGGAAAGATGCCATCTCTCAGCGTATCACGTTAACCGAACAACGGTTGCAAGAGCTCGCAGAACTGTATGGTGCCGAGATTGATCCGCAGGCTCGTGTGTTACCCATTGTGATCTCAGTAGAGGAATGGGTGCGTGATTTTGATTTGCGTGACGAAGAGGTATTGGAATATGCCCTTCGTAATGCAGCCAAAGAGATGCTGCTTGGCGACAAGCCCGGTGAGGTGTTTCAGGATCAAAGTGGTTTAAATATTGTGCTTGCTTATGAGCAAGATGGCATCATTCCGAGTGCGAGCGAAGTGGCACAACGTTGTCAGGGGTATATTCAGGAATGTGGTACGTATTTCTACTGTCGGTTGTCCTGTTATGTTGGTGCCCCGGTTGCTGTAACTGAACTGCAAGGCATGTTAAATGAACTGATGGATATGGAGCGGCGCAATATTAAGGAGCTTGAAGAAGTATTTGTCTATGATGAGCGGGGAAGAGATCAGGAAGATCGCTTTTTACCTATTCCATGGTTTTCGGAATTATCCATTCTTTTTGAGACAGGTAAAGTAGGGGATTTGCGAGAACGTGTGGATGAGATTTTTGAGTTGCTTGCTGCACAGGAGGGTTTGTCTCCTGAAATGCTGCATCTCTACTATCATGCCATGCTGCATGTGGTCTATCCGCTGCTTCATCAGAAAAACGTGTCAATACGCAGTCTGTATCCGGGTGAACGGGAGCCGGAAGAGAGTATGGTGACAAGGTCGTTGCCGCAGTTGAAACAGTGGACGGCTGATCTGATTGATCGTGTTATCCCGGTATTGTACCCGGACGATCATAGCCCCATGACCATTGTGGATCAGTTGTGCGTTTATATTGAAACTCATATTGGTGAAGAACTTATGCGAGAGGAGCTTGCAGCTTTTGCCGGATTCAATCCCGCTTATCTATCACGTCTGTTTCGGAAAGAGAAGGGGATGTCCCTGTCTGAGTTTATTCTGCAGGGCAGAGTAGCCAAAGCGAAGACATTGTTGTCCCAGTCCACCGTCAAAGTGACGGATATCGCTGGCAAGGTGGGGTACTACAATTACTCGCATTTCACCAAAATGTTCAAAAAGTGCACGGGTATAACGCCACAGGAGTTTCGAAAACAGTCACGTACCGTATAGTTCAGGGCGCAGCATGCTGCGTCTTTTGTTTTTTTTGGTACTAGGACGTGTCTCAAAACTCGCTGAAGTGCATCTTTTACCGCCTTTTCGCCCCCTCCTGCGTCACTTTCCCTTGACGTGCCCCGGCACGCCTGCGGAAAACTTCCTTGCTTGGAACGAAAACTCGGGAAAATCTGCTTCCTTCGGAGTTTTCAGACACGTCCTAAAGTCATAATTTGATAAGTCAACAGGTCACCACAGCAGATAGAGGTCTTACTCCCCCCGCCGTATACTTGAACCACAGGAGCCGCAACGGAGCTTCATCCTGAGGAAGAATTCAAGAGGAGTGAGGGAGAACAAGTTATGAAGACACAACCCCAGGCGGGTAAGGGAGTACGGATATCGGAAATACCGGGAGAAACAGTCCGAAAGCGCAAGTCTGTGTGGCACAATCTTGGCAAATTCAAGGTGCTGTATCTCATGTTCTTGCCAGGTGTCCTGTTTCTACTGGTGAACAACTATATGCCGATGTTCGGCGTTCTGATCGCATTCAAAAATGTAAACTATGCTGATGGTATTTGGGGTAGCCCATGGAGTGGATGGGACAATTTTAAATATTTGTTCTCAACCAGTGATGCATGGGAAATTACCCGAAATACACTCGCGTATAACACGGTGTTTATTGCACTAAATCTCTTAGTAGGTGTCGGGCTTGCTATTCTGCTCAATGAAGTGAAGAACAAAGCAATGTCCAAGTTATATCAATCACTTATGTTATTACCGTATTTCTTGTCCATGATTGTGGTCAGTTATCTGGTACTGGCTTTCCTGGGCAAGGATTCAGGCTTCATGAACTCAACGGTTCTGCAGATGTTCGGCGGTCAGCCGATCGACTGGTATTCAGAGCCGAAGTATTGGCCGTATATTTTGCCACTCGTGAACACATGGAAAAATATTGGATATTATGCCGTCATTTATCTGGCAGCTGTCGTGGGTATCGATGAAGAATATTATGAAGCAGCTGTGCTCGATGGCGCAACCAAATGGCATCAGATACGCTTCATCACCATTCCGTTTCTCGTCCCATTAATCGTCATTATGACGTTATTGCAAATTGGCCGTATATTCTATGCAGACTTCAGTCTGTTCTATCAGGTTCCATTGGAATCGGGAGCGCTGTTCCCTGTAACGAATGTACTGGATACCTACGTATATCGTACGTTCCTTATCGGTGGAGATATCGGGATGTCATCAGCAGCCGGTCTATACCAAGCAATCGTTGGATTTGTGCTGGTTCTTGTATCCAATACCATCGTAAGGCGAATAGATAAAGATAATGCATTATTTTGAGAGGAGGCAAGTCAGCTGTGAAATCACGTGATCCACTAGCCGTATCGAAGCGTTCCGCATCCGTTATTCATGCGATGTTTCTATTCTATGCCATTGCCTGTATCGTGCCGATCCTGCTTGTCTTCGCCATCTCATTTTCGGACGAGACAACAGTAATTGCCAATGGATATAAGCTTATTCCAGAGAAATTCAGCCTGACGGCTTATGAGTTTCTGTTCAGAGATATGGATCAGATCATTCACTCGTATGGTATATCCTTTATCGTTACCGTTGTAGGTACCATTACAAGTGTTGCACTGACCGCATTGTATGCGTATCCGCTCTCACGGAGAGATCTGCCTTACCGGGGCTGGTTCGCCTTTTTCATCTTCTTCACAATGTTGTTCAATGGGGGGCTGGTACCTTGGTACCTGGTCTATGTCAACGTATTGGATCTGAAAAACTCCCTACTGGCACTCATTATGCCGCTACTGCTATCCCCATTCTTTGTACTGGTCATGCGTACATTCTTCGCGAACTCCATTCCGGTGTCTATTCTGGAATCGGCTCGGATTGATGGTGCGGGAGAATTGAGAACGTTTGCACGTATCGTGCTTCCGCTCTCTCTTCCCGTAATGGCAACCGTTGCGTTGTTCAGTACATTGAATTACTGGAATGACTGGTACCTTAGCATGATTTTTATATCAGATAACCGGACGATCAGCCTTCAGTACCTTATGTACCGGACGCTGCTCGATATTCAATATTTAACAACCAACTCCAACGTCTCTTCACAGATTTCGTCGCAGGGTGGATTGCTGAATCTGCCTAACAAAACTCTGCAAATGGCGATGGCTGTAGTCGGTATTGGTCCAATTGTACTGGCATATCCGTTCTTCCAGCGTTATTTCATCAAAGGTCTTACGGTTGGCGCTGTGAAGGGATAACTCTGAACCGGTTAGCGGAGTGGGCAAGGTAAATGAAGATGGACTGAAAGGGCATATACAGAAGTAGTTATCGGTTTATTTGTGAATTGGGGAATTCGGTTGTATGGTTCAACACATGACAGGAGGGGTTCAATTGGTTAGATCATTAAAGGTATGGTCACGCATGATGGCAACGGTTATGGCGCTGAGCCTGGTGCTGGCTGCTTGCTCATCAGACAAGGGTGGAACAACAACACCTTCCGCAGAAGGCGGAGGAGCAAGTGAAGGTGGGGGCAAACCCTATGAAGTGACACTGTTCTACCCAGGGACACCACAGAAGGATGTCGCTCTGGTGGAAGCCGAGATTAACAAAAAGATGGAACCAAAGATCGGAGCCACGCTTAAGATCAATGCAATTGACTGGGGACAGTGGGATAACAAGCTGAATCTCATGATTTCCTCAGGTGAAAAATCAGACATCATCTTCACAGCAGCTTGGCAGAACTACACGGTGAATGTAGCTAAAGGCGCATTCTTGCCCTTGAATGATCTGCTTGATGCACATGGTCAGGATATTAAGAAAAACCTGGACCCTGCCTTTCTGGAAGGTTCCCAGGTGGACGGCGTGAATTACGGCGTTCCTACGAATAAGGAACTCGCTGCCACACGTGGTGTGTTGGTACGTAAAGATCTGGCTGACAAGTATAAGCTGGACCTGACAGCTGTAAAAACTTGGGCTGATCTGGAGCCTCTGCTCAAAACAATCAAGGAAAACGAGCCAGCCATCACACCATTCTATATGTCCAATACCAACGGTAACGGGCTGTTAGAGAATCTGGATTGGGATTATCTCGGTGATGCTTCCGTACCTGGAGTCATCTCCAAAACAGCAGGCGGAACAACGGTGCTGAATGAAGTGGAGACCCCGGAATTCAAAGAAGCGGCTGAACTCGCTCGCAAGTGGTATCAAGCGGGATATATCAACAGTGATGCTGCTACGTCCAATGTGTTCCCGAAAGACCAGGCGAAGGCTGGAAAAGCGTTTCTCTGGACGGATGGCATGAAGCCAGGCAAGGATAAAGAAGAAGAAGGGTATGTGGGTTTCCCACTGACTCAGATTGAGATGACACAGCCGACAATCACGACGGGTGATGCGTCTGGAGCGATGCTTGCAATCTCCCGTTCTTCAGAGCAACCGGAGAAAGCGATGCAGGTCATTAACCTGCTGCATTCCGACAAGGAAATTAACAACTTGTTGAACTTCGGAATTGAAGGTACACATTATGTGAAAAAAGACGGACAGGATAATATCATTGCTCTCCCTGATGGCGTAGATGCTAACAGTCGTACCTACAATCCAGGTGCACAATGGCAACTGGGTAACCAATTCCTGAACTTCCTCTGGGATAATGAAGATCCACAGAAATGGGAGAAGTTCAAAGAGTTTAACGCCAAAGGTGTGAAGTCGCCTGCACTGGGCTTTACATTCAACAGCCAATCTGTCAAAAATGAAATTGCTGCGGTCAACAACGTGAACAAACAGTTCAAGCCGGGTATGACATCGGGCGCAGTTGATCCAAATGAGATGATTCCGAAATATCTGGAGAAATTGAAAGCAGCGGGAATTGATAAAATTATTGCAGCCAAACAGGAACAACTCGATGCATTCTTGTCTAAGCAATAAATGATCGTCAGCCATGACAGAGAGACCTGTGTTATTACAAGCTCTTGTCAGCGGTGAAAATGGAGGACGTTTTCGGTGAACAACCGAAGACGTTCTTTTTATTGTTGTTTTTTTGATTTGGATTGTTAATCATAAATAGGAAAAATATGATATAATAAGGTGGTTGATTAGGGGGTGTTCGTGTGTCGAGAACCAGACTTGTGTTCTCAGGGGCGTTATTGCTATTTGCTATTATCTTTACATGTAACCATCATCTTGGTTTTTCTGTTGGAGATACCATGCTGTCAGCAATAGGTATATCACCGTATACTACATCTTACTTGAGTGGAGTTCATATCACACTTTTCCTCGGATTGGGGATATTCGCGTGTGGATTTTACCTTACTCGCAAAGAAATCGGGAAATCATTCCCCGCTCTTGCAAAAGGGTTATGGATCGTAGTTATCGCTATCGTTCTCAGTTATTCGTACATGACGGATAAATTCATGTATGTAGCCAAGTGGGGAGCTTCAGGCATTAATGCGGTATCCTATGTACAGAATGCAAGTTCTTGTACCTTTAACGTGCTGAAAACGGGTGAGACCCGAGCAACCTGTGATCTGACACTCAAAAATTACGGCAGAGATTCCGTATCCGCCGTGTTATTGCCTGATCTCGCACGCAGTTATAAGTTAAAGGACGATCCCCTATTGGAAGCCTTGCAGTCTGTCCAATTAAGGCCCGTACATGTTGAGATTGAACGCCATGGAACGTTTACAGGTAAGTTGGAGTTTTACGGGAAAGCGGAATCCCCTCTGTTCGTCAATGGGAAACTTATGGATATTGTGCTGGATGTAGGCGTGGATGGAGCGAATACGGTATTTGATTATGATATTCCATAGTTGATATTTTCATAGAAAAAAAGAATAATTACATAAACAGAAGTGGAATAAAGTTTGAGTTGAATAGAACGATTAAAGATATATACTGAAATTAGATAGAGAGCTGGCTAATCGCTGGCTCTTTTTGTGCGTGGAAGTTGCATTTAGTGCAGAAATATTGGTTTTATCTCCTTTCCCCTTGAATTGGTAACGCTTACGCTAGATAATGAATCGGTTTGTCTCAAAAAAATTGTTTGTCTTTAGCGCTTACATCATTACAATTAATGTCACGACAAATTAAGACAAGGTGAGATGAAAAGATGTCATATCGGACAAACCTGTTTTCCAAAATGGTCATTCTTATTCTGATTATGCTGATTCCTGTAGTGCTTTTGTACTGGTACTCCAATCACAAAACAACAGCTGTTCTCAGAGATGAGTTGAATCGATCGAATAGTAACCAGCTTGAATTTTTCCAAAATCAAGTGAACACACACATCGAACTGTTATCCTCATGGCCGAATCTGCTCATACATGATCCTGATATTGGCAGCTTCCGGCGAATCTATGCGGACAGTAACTACTTTGATCTGGATGCGATCAACCTGGTCAAACGTATTCAGAATAAGCTGAGTATTCAGGAAAGCTCATCCAATTGGGCCACGAAATTATATCTGTATTCTCCTTCGCTGGGCAGGGTGGTTTCCGAAAGGGACGCACGTTCTTACGATAAAGAAGCGCTAAGGGAAAATATCATTTCCGGCTGGGATGTACGCAAAATTCAGGATGGGGAAGATGATCGGTTCATGTTTAGCTGGATTACGGTATCTCCATACGGTATTAAAGACCCGGCTAATAATGCAGAAACGATTATTAAACTGGAGTTTGATAGTGACAACATCCGGGATATGCTCGACAAATTCAAGGACGATGGCAGGCATGACCCCTTCTATTTCCGTGAAGAATCGGGTGTTATCTATAACCGGACTTCAGATCGTTCATTAACGAATCAGTTGATGGAAGAACTGTCCATCCATAAACTTCAGGACGTTGATAATCGTACAGTAGTGATCGGGAACGAGCCATATATGGTCAACACTGTGAAATCCAGTACAACAGGCTGGTATTTAGTGGACTATATGCCGCTATCAGATATTCTGAAGCCCATTCATCAATCAAATATGCTGTTCTATTCTTCCATGATTTGTTTGTTGTTAATGAGTTTTGGTGTGGCGTATTTGTTCTATGTACAGGTGCAGGTACCAGTGAAACAACTCATTCGAGGGTTCCAGCGGTTGAAGCAGGAGGATTATTCCGTGAGGATTAAGCCAAAGGGCCGCAATGAATTCAGTTTCCTGTCCGAACGTTTCAACTTGATGGTGGAGCAGATCCAACAGTTATTTGAACACGTTTACCTGGAACAGATTCATGTACGTGAAGCTCGGTTGAAGCAGCTGCAATCGCAGATTAACCCGCACTTTTTCTATAATTGTTTCTCCTTCATTACGAGTATGGCGAAACTCAAGCGTATGGACGCTGTTGTAGCGATGTCGCATAATCTATCGCGATATTATCGGTATACAACAAGACAGGAGCGGGACGTGGTACCGTTGACAGAAGAGATTGAATTTGTCAGCTGTTATCTGGAGATCCAACGGATGCGTATGGACCGCATTCATTACAAGATTGATCTGTCTGATGAAATGTTAAGACAGGAGGTACCGCCACTCATCGTGCAACCACTAGTGGAGAATGCGGTGATTCACGGTATCGAAGCGGACGCGGAGGCCGGAGAAATAAGAGTATCCGGGGAAAAACAGGGTGGTGTCATGGTTCTTGTCGTTGAAGATGATGGGCAAGGCATGACGCAGGAGGCACGTGAGGCGCTTCTGAATAAGCTCAGGGGAACGATGGATCAGGAGATGGGATGTGGCCTGTGGAATGTGAATCAGAGACTCCAGCTTCGATATGGGGAGCAGGCAGGGCTGGATGTAACGGAATCGGAACTTGGTGGATTACGCGTTACGCTGTCATGGCCTGCCGAACAGGAGTTTCTTCTGGAGAATGAAGGATAAGCACTTGGAATGTGTAGCGATGGAATCCATTTGCAGAATGAACGAAATAGGGAGTGAATCACTTGATTGATATATTACTGGTAGATGATGAGACATATGTAACAGAAAGTCTGGAACTTACGATCCCCTGGGGAGAGCTTGGAGTAACGACCGTGCTGCGTGCCGCATCTGGTAAAGAAGCGTTGGAGATTATGGAGGAAAATGCAGTAGACATCGTAGTTACCGATATTCGCATGCCTGGCATGTCCGGACTGGATCTCATTGCAGAGGTAAGCAAGCGCTGGTCTCATATCCGCTGTATTTTACTAACGGGTCACAGTGATTTTGATTATGCTAAAAAAGCCATTCAATTGCAGGCAGCAGATTATATCCTGAAACCCGTAAACGATGATGAGTTTATGGGATCGGTGTCGGCAGCCATCACGTCTCTTCGCGATGAGTGGGATGAATTCGATAAATATCACCGGCTGTTATACAGTCGGAAGTCTGACTATAAAATTTTGCGGGAAAATCTCATGCATGATCTGCTGCTGGGGCGTGAGATCACGGCGCGGGCACTTCGGGAACAACTGCAACAATATGAGATTCATATCGATCCGGAACAATCGGCTGTGATGATGCTGATTCGTCTTACAGGACGCTTCTCATCGATGGACCAGCAGTCTCTGGATCTGATGGATTTTGCGGTAGGTAATATTGCAGAGGAAGTACTTGGAGAGCAATTTAACGTGTGGTTTGGTCGCGGACCCCATGAGTGTCTGGTTATGTTCTTGCAGAATCAAGATCAGATCGGAGCTCCGCAGATGGACTTGGAGACGTTGAGAATCTCAGCTGAAACTTTCCGTGAGCATGTCATTCGATATTTACAGGGAGATCTGTCCATGGTAGTTACACCGTCATTTCCCTTTAACGAGTTGACAGCAGCTTATCGAAAAAGTCTGGGTTCGCTTGTCCTTTCAGGACCGGAAGAACACAAGATTATATATATGGACATGGATCAGGCACTCAGCAAAAGACCGGAGAATGATGCAACGCAGGCGCTCGAAGAGCTGTACAAACCGCCTGTACTTCCGCAATTGCTTGAGACCAAGCAATGGGAAGCGGCAGCCCGTAAGCTGAACACGGTCTTTGACGCGGCAGAACAGGTACGATTGTCCAGAGAACATGTGTATGAGATGTATCTGTCGGTAACTAATGCATTTATGTATATCGCCCATAAACAGGGGCATCTGGTGCATGAGATTGATCATGCGGGATTCGATCTGCTCCTTGCTCATCAGTTGATTCAATCCCCCGAGAAGCTGCGGCGTTGGGCTACCGAGATGCTGGCGAAGCTTCAGGAAGAGTTGTCCGATCAGGAAGGTGTGCAGAGCCGCAGACATGTGATCAAGCAGGTTCAGGAGCTGGTGACAAGAGATACAGGACAGGATCTGTCAGTGAAGATGATTGCGGACAAGGTATATTTACACCCCGTATATCTATCGAAAATTTACAAGGCAGAGACAGGGGAAGGTCTTGGGGACTACATGATTCGTATGCGCATGGAGCGTGCTCTGTATCTGCTTAAGAATAGTAATAAAAAAATATACGAGATTACGAGTGAACTTGGCTATCAAAATCCGCAATATTTCAGCAAAATGTTCAAAAAACATTATGGTATGACACCAAATGAATTTCGGGATCAGGCATAATTTCAACAACATTCCAGAATATAGGTTGGCAAAGGTGCAGAAATCTTGATTTCGTATCATAGGCTCAAAGGCCTGGTCAGCCTATAATGAAAGGGTAACCAAAATGATTTAAGGGGGAACAACATGAGAGCGCAATCAACGAAAAAGAGATTCTTGACGCTTCTCGCTACAACGCTGAGTCTAACTGTCGTTCTTGCAGGATGTTCAGGAGGCAGTGGGGGCGGAGATAGTGCAACACCAAGTACATCTGGAACCCAAAACGAATACAAAGAGAAATATGATCCGGCAGTTACTATTACTACAGCATGGGGAATCGATCCAGAGCTGAAATTTAAAAATGGCGAATCCATGGAAAATAACGTGGCAACCAAGTGGGCCAAAGATCAATTCGGGATTGAAATCAAATCGTTGTGGTCAGTAACAGACACAAATGGAGCATTTGCAACCAAGCTTCGTCTTGCGATGTCATCAGGACAGGAAATGCCTGATATTGTAAACGTAGGTGATAATCTGCTTGCTCAGGATCTGATTGATTCTGGAATGTATCAAGAAGTAGGTCCACTGTTCGATAAATATGCTTCGGACACATGGAAAAAAGCAATTGAACAAGATCCAAACGTATGGAACCAGTATAGTCGTGATGGAAAAAGAATGGGTATCCCTGTTCTGGACTATGCCTACAACAATGATTACTTGCTCTGGATTCGTCAGGATTGGCTGGATAAGCTGAACATGAAGGCGCCAAAAACCATCGACGAACTAGAAGCTGTTATGGAAGCATTCAAAAACAATAACCCTGACGGCTTGGCTCCTGATAAAGTCACTCCGCTCAGCATTGGTTTCAAAACTTCCATGAATACATGGATGGGAGACCCATCTTGGATCTTCGGAGCATATGGAACATTGCCGTTCCAATGGAATCTGGGGGAAGACGGCAAGCTGGAGTATGGCTCCATCAATCCGGGTATGAAGCAAGGTCTGACCAAATTGAGCGAATGGCTCAAAAAAGGATATATCCCGCAGGAAGCAGCTCTATGGGATGAGAACAAAACAGCAGAGCCAGCAGTTGCAGGAACTGCAGGTATTATTCCAGGACCTTACTGGATGAGTGGATGGCCACTTCTCGATACAGTGAAAAATGTACCGAGTGCCGTGTGGAAACCAATTGAAATTCCGTCTGGTCCTGAAGGCAAAGCGATGCGTCACGGGACACAGTTCGTTAATGGTGTTACGTTGATCAAAAAAGATATGGCGCACCCAGAAGCATTCTTTACGTATCAGAACTACCTGTTCGACAATTATGCTGACCCGGCTCCGGGTAGCCAGTATGACAACGGTCTGTTTGCAGGCTATGACTATCAATTGGATGCAGATGGGAAACAAATGCCGATTGACGAGATCGAAGGCGGATACGTGAACGTTGTACGTTATTTGCTTGTTCGTGACGGTGCTCGTATTCCAGATGCACAGATGAAAGCTCTGATGAATTTGGCCAATGGCAAAGAGCCGGAAACCAAGCTTGAAAAAGATGTTGCTGTCAACTACGGTAAAGAGACTCCAGCAGCAGCGAAAGTGTTGCTGAGCCAAGAAGAAATTTCCTTCAAGAACATGTTCACAGGTCCGACAACAAAGACCATGAAATCCAAGCTTGACTATTTGAACAAAATCGAGAATCAAGCATTTAACGAAATTATCTATGGCAAAAATCCGGTTGATGCGTTTGATACCTTTGTACAAACGTGGAAATCCGGTGGCGGTGACCAAATTACGCAAGAGGTTAACGAATGGTATGACAGTGTGAAAAAATAATTACAAGGAGCGCCCAGACGACTAACGTCTGGGCGCTTTTTTTGTTTATTAAAGCTGAGGCAAAGTGGTTGAATTTGTGCCATTTATATTGCTTTTATGTGCTGTTTGGACCCCGTAAAAGGTTGATATAATCGCATTATAAGCCACTCAGGGAGTACTTGAGTAGGAAGAAATACAGGGGGAGCAATCATGAGAACTTTGAAACGCACTTGGCCATTCCACGTTATGCTGTTGCCAGCCATTATCTTTCTGATTATCTTCAGTTATGTGCCTATGGGCGGAATCATTATGGCGTTCCAGAACTACAAGCCATGGCTTGGGATTAGCGGTTCTGAATGGGTTGGGCTGGACAACTTTAGATATTTGTTTGAACGTGAAGACAGCTTACAGGTCATCTGGAACACATTAATTATTGCTGTACTTAAACTGATTTTCAATTTATTTGTTCCATTTGTTTTTGCCATTCTTTTGAATGAGGTTCGCAAGATGGCTGTACAGCGAACGATTCAAACACTCGTATATTTACCTCACTTCTTGTCCTGGGTCATTCTGGGCGGGATTTTGATAGATCTGTTGTCAACAGGCGGCTTGGTTAACCGGGTTCTGGGAACCTTTGGACTTGGGCCATATTTCTTCCTGGGAGACAACAGTTGGTTCCGATCTACGGTCATTCTGACAGATGTGTGGAAAGAATTTGGCTATAACATGATTGTCTTTCTGGCTGCCCTTGCCGGAATTAATCCAGCGTTGTACGAAGCAGCGGAGATTGACGGAGCAGGACGCTGGAAACAGACACTGCACATTACAATCCCTTCGCTTGTGCCGATGTTGATGGTTGTAGGAACACTGGCGCTTGGTAACGTACTGAATGCCGGATTTGACCAGATATTCAACTTGTATAACCCGCTCGTATATCAAACGGGTGACATCATTGATACATTCGTATATCGTTCCGCAATGCAGAATGGTGAGATGGGCTTTGCAACCGCGATCGGATTATTCAAATCGGTTATTAGTATGATCTTGATCCTTGTATCGTACAGCTTAGCCAAAAAATACGCTGGATATCGCATATTCTAAACGAATGAACAGAGAAAGAAGGGACCACGATGTATCATAAATCATTGCCTTATCGCGTGTTTAATATAGTCAATACCTGCTTTCTGATTTTGGTCGCCATTATGTGTATCGTACCAATGATTCATGTACTGGCAGTATCCTTTAGTACAAAGGCTGCTGCCGATGCCAATCTGGTCAATCTCTGGCCCGTAGGATTTTCACTTGAGGCTTACAAAAAAACGATGAACAATCCAATTTTCTTGAACTCGCTCTGGATTTCACTTCTACGTACAGTGATCGGTACAGCTATTACCTTGCTGATTACGTTCCTGGCGGCGTATCCGTTGTCCAAAGAGAATAGTGAATTCAAAGGCAGAACGATCTACTCCTGGATTTTTGTATTCAGTATGATTTTCAACGGGGGACTGGTGCCGTTCTACATGGTTATCCAGAAGATCGGGTTGATGGATTCCTTCTGGGTACTGGTACTCCCAGGAGCAGTTAACACATTCCTTGTCATTCTGATGCTGAACTTCTTCCGTGGTATTCCAAAAGAGCTGGAGGAAGCGGCACTCATGGATGGAGCTAACCATTTCAGAACATTGTTCAGGATCTTCCTTCCCATTTCGATGCCGTCCATTGCAACAATTGCATTGTTCAGTATGGTGTTCCACTGGAATTCCTGGTTTGATGGATTGCTCTACATGAATAACGCCAAGGATTACCCACTTGCTACATTTATGCAAACGGTCATTATTGGACGTGATATGAGTAGCATGAGCATGAATCCAAAAGAAATGGAAGCTCTCTCTCAAACTACGGTAAGGGCAGCTCAGATCTTCATCGGAAGTGCACCAATCTTGATTGTGTATCCTTTCCTGCAACGTTTCTTTGTCAAAGGTATGACGTTGGGCTCAGTTAAAGGCTGAGCCTGTACCCCAAATTAATGGAGGTTGATACAGTGAGCAACTTGACGGAAAAGACATTCATTCTGGGAATGGATGTGTCCTTTATGGATGAAATCGAACAGCATGGCGGGAGTTATAGTGATGTGGATGGCAAGGAACAAGACTTGCTGTCCATCCTGAAGATTAATGACGCTAACGCGATACGACTTCGAATCTGGAATGATCCTGTTGGTGGATTCTGCAATCTGGAACGGACGGTGGAGATAGCCAAACGGATCAAGGAACAGGGCTTGAAATTTTTGCTTGATTTCCATTATTCTGATCGCTGGGCTGATCCAGCCAATCAATGGAAGCCGAAAGCATGGGAGAATCTGTCCTATGAAGAGCTTCAACGTGCGGTATGCATGTATACGGCTGACGTTCTGAGAACGTTGAAGGAACACGATGCGCTTCCGGACATGGTGCAGGTGGGCAACGAGATTACACCAGGCATGTTATGGAATGAGGGACGTGTTGGTGGAGAAGAGCATGATACGGATGAACAGTGGGAGCGTTTTGCAGGCCTTGTGAAGTACGGAATTGCTGCGGTCAAATCCGTTGACGCGGATATTCAGATTATGATACATATTGATCGTGGTGGAGATAACGCCGAGAGCCGCAAGTTTTACGATCGCTTTGAAGCACTGGGTGTGGAGTTTGATATCATTGGTCTCTCGTATTACCCTTGGTGGCATGGCACACTCGACGCATTACGTGACAATCTGCATGATCTGGCTGAGCGTTATGGCAAACCGATCAATGTAGTTGAAACCGCTTATCCCTGGACGCTGGAGCAGCCGGAAGGCATTGAATGGATTTTGAATCAGGAAGATATGTTGTTACCAGGATACCCTGCAAGTGTCGAGGGACAGACCAAATATCTGAAGGATCTATTGCAGATTATTCGCGAAGTTCCTGGTGGTTTGGGGCACGGATTCTATTATTGGGAACCTGCCTGGATACCAAGTAAAGAAGAATGGTCCGTCGGTCATCCGAATAACTGGGGCAACCTCACTATGTTTGATTTTAAAGGTCGCAAGTTGGAATCGTTTACAGCACTTGCTACTGTTGAAGAATCAGATGTCGTGACATACGTGTAATCTAGCGTAATATGTATCGTCTGTGAAGTCGTTGTTATCGTTATCATATATAAACTAAAAAAACAGTAATTAAAGCAAGGGAGTTGTCCTTATGACATACAAATTTCCACCTGTAAGTTCCAAAGCCCCGCACATGTTGCATGGCGCAGACTATAACCCGGAGCAATGGCTCCGCTATCCTGAAGTTCTGGAAGAAGATATTCGCTTAATGAAGCTTGCCAAGTGTAACGTGATGTCCATTGGTATCTTCTCGTGGGTGTCCCTTGAGCCGGAAGAGGGTGTATACACGTTTGAATGGCTGGATCAGGTTTTGGATCGTTTTGCAGCAAACGGTATCTATGCATTCCTCGCTACACCAAGTGGTGCCAGACCTGCTTGGATGTCCGCGAAGTACCCGGAAGTGCTCCGCGTATCCGAGAAGCGTGTCCGCAATCTGCATGGTTTCCGTCACAACCATTGTTATACTTCACCGGTATACCGTGAGAAGGTTACTGCGATCAACACAAAACTGGCAGAACGTTATTCGGATCATCCGGCTGTAATCGGCTGGCATATCTCGAACGAGTTCGGCGGAGACTGTCATTGTGATTATTGTCAGGAAGCGTTCCGTGGTTGGGTTCAGAAGAAGTATAAAACACTCGATGAACTGAATCATTCGTGGTGGACCACATTCTGGAGCCATACGGTTACAGACTGGAGTCAAGTGGAATCTCCGGCTCCACACGGTGAGACACAGGTACACGCAATGAATCTGGATTGGCGCCGTTTCGTTACGGATCAGACAGCTGATTTTATCGTGCATGAAACAAAACCGTTAAAAGCTCAGAATCCTGATCTGCCAGTCACAACCAACCTAATGGAATTCTATGGCGGTTTGAACTATTGGAAGTTCGCTGATATTCTGGATTTCCTCTCTTGGGACAGTTATCCGACTTGGCATGATGCAGATGACGACGCGAAACAGGCATCACGTATCGCGATGATGCATGATATCGTTCGTTCAATCAAAGGCGGTCAGCCGTTCTTGCTGATGGAGAGTACTCCAAGTTCGACGAATTGGCAAGATGTCAGCAAGCTGAAAAAACCTGGCATGCATCTGCTCTCTTCTCTCCAGGCTGTGGCACACGGCTCCGATAGTGTTCAGTACTTCCAGTGGAGAAAAAGCCGGGGGTCCAGTGAGAAACTTCATGGTGCGGTGGTAGACCACGTAGGAACGGAACATACTCGAGTGTTCCAAGATGTCACCGACGTAGGAACGGCTCTTGAAGGCATGGAAGCTATTGTAGGAACAGCGGTTCCGGCAGAAGTTGCAATCATATTTGATTGGGAAAACCGCTGGGCCGTTAATGATTCCCAGGGTCCGCGTAATATCGGTGTGAAGTATGAGCAGACGGTGGAAGAGCATTACGAAGCGTTTTGGAAAAAGGGAGTCGCTGTAGACGTTATTGATATGGATGCAGATCTGTCCAAGTATAAGTTGCTGATTGCTCCAATGCTCTATCTGGTACGTGAAGGTGTCGGGGAACGTATTGAGAAGTTTGTAGAACAAGGTGGTACGTTTGTAGCAACTTACTGGTCTGGTATTGTTAACGAAAACGATCTGTGTTTCCTGGGTGGATTCCCAGGCCCGCTGCGTAAGACACTTGGCATCTGGTCCGAGGAAATTGACGGACTGCATGATCGTGATCTGAACGGAATTATCCCTGAGAAGGGCAATGAGCTTCAGCTCAATACAGCGTATGATGCAATTGAACTGTGTGATCTGATTCATCTCGAAGGCGCGAAGTCCCTGGCTACGTACCGTTCTGACTTCTATGCCGGACGTCCGGCATTGACGGTTAACCAGTTGGGTTCAGGAAAAGCATATTACGTAGCGACACGTCTGAAAGCACCATTCTATGATGATTTCTATGCGAAGCTAATCGCTGACCTGAACATTGAGCGTGGACTTGAAACTGAGCTGCCTGCCGGAACAACGGCACATACGCGTACAGATGGTACAGCAGATTATGTGTTTGTACAGAACTACACGCCAGATGAGAAGCTGATTGAACTAGATGGACAGTCCTATACCGATCTGCTCAGTGGTGATGCTGTGGAAGCAAGTCTCAGCTTGAAGCCATATGACATTTGTGTTCTGCGCAGACCGGTTGCCCGGAAATAATGTAGATTCTATATGTTACTAAATAAATGAAGTTAGTAATTAGACAAAGAGTGCCCTGAACGCCTGCATTGGTGTTCAGGGCATCTTTTTTAATTTATGCATTTGGCTGTTAAACCACTTTTTCTGGACAAGATAAAGGATAAACGTGTCCGCGTAGCGAAGACAAACACGTAACATGTAACTCAAGACTTTCAGTCTGGGAGGAATGGAAATGAATCAAAGAAATCTGGATGGTAACAGCATTATTATTCGACTGGAAATGACAACTAAGGATATCAAGTTTGGCGAAGTGGCTTCGGTCATCTCGGAAGCTGGGGGAGACATCATTGCCATCGACGTGATTTCCACCAATCAGGATGTAAGCGTGCGCGACTTGACGGTCGCAGTTACAGATGCACAAGATAACAGTAAAATTATAGAAGGGGTGCGCCAGCTCAAAGGTGTGTCCATTATTAATGTATCGGATCGGACGTTCCTTCTTCATCTGGGCGGTAAGATCGAAGTAACACCAAAGACCCCGATTCAAAACCGGGAAGATCTGTCACGTGTGTACACTCCGGATGTGGCTCGTGTATGTTCAGCCATTTCAGAAGAACCCGGCAAAGCCTTCTCATTGACAATTAAACGGAATACAGTGGCCGTCGTATCTGATGGCAGTGCAGTGCTTGGGCTTGGTAATATTGGGCCTCGTGCAGCGATGCCTGTCATGGAAGGTAAAGCGATGTTATTCAAACAGTTTGCTGGTGTGGATGCTTTCCCAATCTGCCTGGATACACAGGATACCGAGGAAATCATACGTACTGTGAAAGCGATATCACCTGGTTTTGGCGGCATTAATCTGGAGGATATCTCGTCACCGCGTTGTTTCGAAATTGAACGTCGTCTGAATGAGGAATTGGACATTCCTGTATTTCATGATGACCAGCATGGCACAGCGGTTGTGTTATATGCTGGTCTGATCAATGCGCTCAAACTGGTGGGCAAGTCCATTGAAGATGTGAAGATTGTGGTCTGTGGCATCGGTGCAGCAGGTGTAGCGTGCAGCAATATATTATTGTCCGCGGGAGCCAGCCGGCTTATAGGTGTCGATCGTGAGGGTGCAATTGTACGGACACAAACCTATGAGAATGAAGTCTGGAGTGATTATGCAGCTCGTACTAATCCCGAACTGGAGACTGGTTCGCTGCGTGATGTCATTCGTGGAGCCGATGTGTTCATTGGCCTATCCCGCGGGAATCTGTTAACTCGCGAAGATGTAGAGACCATGGCAGAAGATCCAATCGTGTTTGCAATGGCAAACCCGGTGCCTGAGATTATGCCTGCCTTGGTGGAAGACATTGTTGCTGTAATGGCAACAGGACGATCCGATTATCCGAATCAGATTAACAATGTGTTATGTTTCCCGGGCATGTTCAGGGCAGTTTTGGATTGCCGAGCCACCGAAATTAATGAAGAAATGAAGCTGGCAGCCGCGCAAGCGATTGCTTCGGCCATCACGGACGAAGAGCGTACACGTTATTACATTATTCCGAGTGTGTTCAATGATAAAGTAGTCAAATCGATGCGCAGTCGCGTAATTGAAGCAGCTATTAAGACGGGTGTAGCTCGACGTATTCCTCGTGAACAGGCCCGTGAAGGCGGGGAATCGTAAGATGTCAGAGAACCCTCTTCAACCTGGTGGGAATCTGCAAGAATTAGGGCACATGCGTAATATAGATGGAATAACGGCAGGAGAGGCTGTTCTGCGCGCCGCCCGATCCTTTGTTCAAGGGGACTCATCCAAGCATAGTGATGGTCATGACTGGCCGCACATTGAACGGGTAACCGCACTTGCGGTTGAACTCGCTCACCGTATGGGTGCAGATCCATTTGTCTGCGAACTGGCTGCATTATTACATGATGTACCGGATGAGAAGCTGAATGAGAGCTTGGAAGCCGGGATGGCCAAACTGAATGACTGGCTGGATACCCAGTCTCTTGACCCGGATATACGTAATAAGGTTGTGGGTATTATTAGTACCATCTCATATGCGGGAGGCCAGCGTCCTGCGGTCAGTTCGCTTGAAGCACAGGTTGTTCAGGATGCGGATCGACTGGATGCATTGGGTGCGATTGGGATCGCGCGAACCTTTGCCTTTTCAGGTGCCAGAGGGCGCGAGATGTACGATCCGTCCCTTCCCCCACGGGAGCATATGACCCGTGAGGAATATCGCAATGGGCGCAGCACAACGATAAATCACTTTTACGAGAAGTTGTTCAAGCTCAAGGATCTGATGAATACCTCCTATGGCAAGGAGCTGGCGGAACAGCGTCATGATTATATGGTGCAGTTTGTGGACCAGTTCAAAAGGGAATGGGAGGGCACGGACCGTTAGGCAGGCATAATAAGCATGAGCATTCCACAGAGGTATCATAAGTAACAGAGGCGAATCTTTAAAGTGGTGAAAATCCATTTTGAAGATTTGCTTCTTTTTGGGTTAATAATGTGTATTAACATACATAAAGAAATTAATTTCACAGTACCTCTGACTTATGACATGGCAACGGAAGACCTTACATGGTACAATAAATCGTTCTCCTGGATGAATTCAGGCAAAAAAAGAAATATGGGGTAATAATGAACATGATTATCAAATGTAAAATTTCAGGTTCGGTAAAGAGGAGGGGTCACCACCATGTCGTTTGGTGCGCGTGTACTTAAGACGGGGATCGCGGTCACGCTTGCCTTGTACCTAAGCAGCCTGTTCTTGAACCCGCAATCTCCCGTGCCTGCCGCAATCGCGGCTATATTCGCCATGCAGCCTTCCATCTATCGTTCCTGGAAATACTTCCTGGATCAATTGCAAACGACCACGCTGGGAGCTATTGTCGCCCTGGTGGGGGGCATGGTGTTGTCCAATGAGCCAATCGCCGTTGGATTAATTATTGTACTTGTCATCATGATCTGTCTTAAATTGAATATGGGTGAGACGGTTGGCCTTACACTGGTCACGGTTGTATCCATTATGGAAGCATCGGGTGACTGGCATTTTGCACTCAATCGTTTTCTGTTGACACTGGTTGGTATTGTATCGGCGTTTCTCATCAACATTACGGTATTTCCTCCGAAACCGAAAGTTCAGTTCGTGAAGCAGATCCATAGTGTATTCAGCGGTATGTCATTGCTTCTACGAACCTCGATCTCGGATGAGATCAAGGAAGTTGTATTCCGGGAGGAGAAAAGCAACCTGGGCGGTTCCATTAAGTCTCTCTCCGACAAGTATAACTTGTTCGAAGAGGAACAGAAAAAGATGAAACGTTCGAAGTTCAGCGAAACTCGTCAGATGGTGGTCTACAAACAAATGCTGCTGAGTTTGCAAAAAGGGTACGAGGTGCTGGATTCGGTGGAACGCCACTATTTCCAGGCACCGCGGACAACGGCCATGGATCAGTTTTTTGACTCACATCTTGAACTGGTTATCAAATTCCATGAGCATGCACTGCTCAAGTTCGAGGATAAGCTGAAACCTAATGGGGAAGAGGCTGCACAGTTTGTATTGGATAATGACCGTTTCATGGAGCAGGCGATCACCCAGTTTGATATCGACAAGGAAGGGATGTTACGATTGTCCATCGTGGCAGCTGCCATTTATGATTATGGATATCAGTTGGAACGTCTGAATCGACTTGCCGAACATGTGCATAGCGCCAGTGAAGACAAAGAATCACAGGACAAAATTTTGAATTGGCTTAAGTGGCCTTAGGCATGATTCGTAATCAAAATTAGACTTTTTGAACAACCTCTAAGTGCGAATTGCACACCTGCTTGGCGATCATATACAATGTAGTTACATCATAGCCCGGACCATCGTGTCCGGGTTGTTTTGTCATACATAGGACTGAAGGGCATGAATGAATATTAACGAACTGAGGGATAGAGACATGATTATAGAGGAATTGGACGCTGAACTAATGGAATGGTTGAGTGGGACAAATCTGGAGCATAAACAGCATGAAGCCATGCAACTGCTGACCGTATCTGAGGATCAGTGGCCGCATCAGGCCATGATCAGTATGGGGGAAGTGATTGCGATAAATCCGCATCAGCTTAGACTGGCTCTATGGCAAGGTACACAGACCAGTATGAACATGAGCAAAACAGGCAAGGCTACCTTGATTGCGGTTCAAGGACATCGATTGTTGCATATCCGTATAGAAGTAGAACGGCTGCCTGAGATGAAGGGGGCTGTTCATCCGAGAGATCGTTTTGAAGCACAAGTGCTCCATGTACGTGTGGATTACGCGCCATATGCGGAGATCACTTCAGGAATAACCTTTCAATTGAAGGATGAACTTGGAGCAATTACACGCTGGAAAGAGACAATTGAAGAATTACGAAAGTAGGCAGGAGTAGCTAGGTCAGTTGAGGACCTGGTGATTGGGTAATAATGAAGAAGAAAACAACAAAAAACGCCTCCGCTTGCATCGGGACGTTGTCACTGGTACAATAAAAAATGGTTTTCAGAAAATTAGAACTAATTAACATATAATTAAAATGTTTACTTTCTAATAATTATACCATTGCCTTTTCGGGCTTGTCAAATGGGATTTTGAGGACACAATCCGGGGAAAGAGGGGCTATTAACATATGAGTACAGATCAGCAATGGATTAAGGAACAACAACGGGTCAACACCGTGACCGATCAAATTGAACGCAAGATCACAACGCTGGAAGATGAAGTTGGTTCCTTCCGTGACGAAGTGGTTGGCATGAGAAAAGATTTCTGGGATGAAGTCACGATGAACTTTAGCGAAGCGGATGATGTTGGGGAGACTTCAACCAGCATGCGGCAGCAGTCACAGGTACTGTCCGATCGGGAGCGCAGCCATCTCAATACAGCAGCTGCGTTGGATAAAATGAAACGACTGCATCATTCACCGTATTTTGGTCGCATTGATTTCAAAGAAGATGGATATCCAAATGCAGAACGCATTTATCTCGGCATTGCATCGTTGCTGGATGAGAAGGAAGAATCTTTTCTGGTCTACGACTGGCGTGCGCCAATCTCCAACCTGTATTATGACGGAGCACCGGGTCCAATCACGTATCATACACCCAGTGGGGAGATCAGCGGTGATATAGAGATGAAGCGACAGTTTGTCATTCGGGACGGTCGTATCCGGTTTATGTTTGACACAGGGGTTACGATTGGTGATGAGTTGTTGCAGGCCGTGCTCAGTCGAACTTCGGATGCACAGATGAAGAGTATTGTAGCGACCATTCAGAAGGAGCAAAACCGGATTATCCGTAATGACCGAACACGCATGCTCATTGTGCAAGGCGCAGCCGGCAGTGGCAAAACATCCGCGGCGCTCCAGCGTGTGGCATATCTTCTCTATAAATACCGCGAGCATCTGCAAGCGGATCAGATGGTTCTTTTTTCACCAAATCCAATGTTCAACAGTTATGTCTCCACGGTACTGCCTGAGCTTGGGGAGGAAAACATGTTGCAAACGACCTTCCAGGAGTATCTGGAGCGCCGTTTGGGTCGTGAATATCAACTGGAAGATCCGTTTATTCAGCTTGAATATGTACTTACGGGGACGGAAGATCCCGATTACGATGTGCGCATGTCCAGCATTCGGTTCAAGTCATCCGAATCTTTCCTCAAGGTGATTACACGTTATAAGGAAAGTATGTTGTCAGGTGGCATGAAATTCAAGCCGGTTCGCTTTCAGGGCCGAGCGATTGTCACGTCAGAGGCTATGGCTGAGAAATTCTACAGTTTCGAGTCATCCGTTAAGCTGGTGAGTCGACTGGAGATGTTACGGGACTGGATGCTGAAAGAACTGTCTGCCTTTGGTAAAGGTGAACTGGATGCGCCTTGGGTTGATCAGCAACTTGATCTGATGGAGCCGGAGGATCTGCAACGCGCGTATCAACGGTTGAAGCGCAAGCAAAAAGGAAAGACCCATACGTTTAATGACTTCGAGCAGGAAAGAGGGATTCTGGCACGTATGGTGGTCAGTGACCGACTCAAACCGTTGCGAAAATGGATTAAGTCCTTACGATTCGTTGATATAAGACAATTATATGCACATCTATTCAACGATCAGGCTCAGATGGAGCGATTGCTGGGTGACGAAGCGCTGCCTGCTCAATGGGATGAAATCTGTAAGATGACTTTACGCAGATTGAAGCTTCAGGAGTTGGCATATGAAGATATTACGCCATACTTGTACTTGCGTGAGCTTATGCTTGGATTCCATATTAACTCGAATATTCGTCATGTCATTATTGATGAAGCCCAGGATTATTCCGCGTTTCAGTTGGCATTTATGAAGAGATTGTTCCCACGGGCGAAAATAACAGCACTTGGTGACTTTAATCAGGCAATCTATGCCCACTCTTCAGTACTTAGTGGAACAGGACCCTTGACTAACCTGTACGGACCAGACAACACGGAAGTCATTGAGCTGACCAGAAGTTATCGATCTACCCGGGAGATCGTGGAGTTTACACGTGGCATGGTGCCTGGTGGGGAAGAGATTATTCCATTTAACCGCAGCGGTGAGAAACCTAAAGTGATCGTTTCTTCTGATTCAGAGCGTCATATGAATGTAATCACGACAGACCTCAAGCACTTGATTA
This sequence comes from Paenibacillus sp. FSL H3-0457, assembly GCF_037981725.1. Taxonomy (NCBI): domain Bacteria; kingdom Bacillati; phylum Bacillota; class Bacilli; order Caryophanales; family Paenibacillaceae; genus Paenibacillus; species Paenibacillus sp. FSL H3-0457. Next base: position 2,415,205 of record NZ_CP150283.1, read on the forward strand.
AGGAAGGGTACGAATCGGTTGCAGTTATCTGCAAAACCGCCGAAGAGAGCAGAGACGTACATGCTGCATTGAGTAAGGTGCTGCCCACAGCACCGAAGTTAATCAAAAAAACGACGCTGGCTTTTGAGCAGGGTGTTCATGTCATCCCGGCGTATCTTGCCAAAGGTGTGGAATTCGATGCTGTCCTGATCTATGACGGCTCTGCGGAGCAGTATGCTCAGGAGCATGAACGCAAGTTGTTCTATACGGCTTGTACACGAGCGATGCATCTGCTGCACGTTTACTGCGTGGGCACACCAAGTCCGTTCATTACCGCCCAGTCGGAAGAACAGTATGATCTTGGCAAGGTGTCTACTGCGCAAGTGGACTGACATAACACTTCATATGCATAAAGAAGGCTTCCGTTCAATGGAACGGGAGTTTTTCTGTATATGATACATATATCGGGAAGAAGCTAGCTTAGCGAGGGAATTATACGTGATGAGGTTACAGCCATATAGGTGATCGTATTGATAAAAATACCTAACGTGAATTCGTAAGGATTGGGTCCCGTGGATAAATACGTCTGCATAATTTGTATTTAAACACAATGGATGTGATTTTTCTTTACACATGAGGTCCGGACTCATATAATCGTAACAATATATTTTTTTTGGATCGTTTATTAAAGGAGGCAACAAAATGAACAAACCATCTTTTGAACGGCCACTTATGGCCGATTGTGTACCGGATCTGGTCGCTACAGCACGGGGAGATTTGCCAGCGACTTTGGTCATTCGGGGAGGTACGCTGGTAAACGTGATATCGGGTGAGATTTTGCCTGAGATGTCCATAGCTGTACAGGGAGCTCGAATCGCTTATGTTGGTAAAGATGTAAGCCACACTATCGGAGAACATACGCGGATTATTGAAGCAAACGGTAAGTATATCGCTCCTGGTCTGCTGGATGGACACTGCCATATCGAAAGTACACAGATGAAAGTAACCGAGTTTGCGAGAGCGGTGTTGCCTTCAGGCACGACCGGAGGTTTCTTTGACCCTCATGAGATCTCTAACGTGCTTGGCCTCAAAGGTCTGAGACTGATGCTGGATGAAGCACGGACCACACCGATGGCAGCTTATATGCAGGTGGCTTCCTGTGTGCCTTCCACGCATCCAGGATTGGAGACAACAGGTGCTTATATCGGGCCTGAAGAGGTAGCTGAGGCTCTTTCCTGGGGTCCGGACATGATTGGTCTTGGTGAAGTGATGAACTTCCCTGGGGTGGTCTATGGGGATGAGACGATGATTGGTGAGATACAGGCGACCCTCCGGGCAGGTAAAGTGGCAGACGGTCATTTCACCTGGGCTGCAGATGACTGGCGTCTGCCAGCCTACGCAGCGAGTGGCGTTACAGGTGATCATGAATGTGTGACCAAGGAAGATGTGGTTGAACGTCTGCGCCTCGGGATGTACGCGAAGATGCGCCAAGGTTCGGCATGGCATGATGTGGCTGAGACAATCAAAGCCTGCACTGAGCTTGGTCTGGATACACGCCGGATGATGCTGGTGACTGATGATCGAAGCTCTGAATCGCTGCTCAAAGAAGGACATATGGATTTTGTTGTTCGTCTCGCAATCTCCCAAGGGGTGAAGCCGGTCACGGCTTTCCAGATGGCAACCATTAACACGGCTGAGCGTTTCGGTGTTGCGCGCGACATTGGAGCGATTATTCCAGGCAATATAGCCGATATTATTCTGCTGGACGGCCGGTTGGCGGATGTACGTGTGGGTATGACGATTGCTGCCGGGCAAGTTGTTGCCGAGAATGGGAAGATGACGGCGGTCTGGGACAGCTTCACGTACCCGGAGGAAGCGCTGAACACGGTGAAGTTAGAAGCTAATATTCAGCCAGTAGATCTGGAGTTGGCTGCGCCGATTCAAGAGGGGACGATTGGTGCCAAAATCATTCATGTGACAGAGAACCATGTGGATACAAAGGAGAAACACCTGCCTGTTACCGTAGAGAACGGCAAGGTTGTGGTTTCAACTTCAGGGGAAGTATGCAAAATTGCGGTATTGGAACGTCACAAACAAACTGGGAATCGAGCGGTAGCACTTGTTGGAGGCATCGGCTTCACATCACCTGCAGCGATTGCGATGACGGTTGCTCATGATAGTCACAACCTGTTGATTATCGGTAATGATGATGCGCTAATGGCTGAAGCCGGTAATCGCGTCATTCGTATGCAGGGCGGGGTGGCCGTGGTAACGGCAGCAGGGGTAACTGAATTCCCGCTGCGGATTGCAGGTTTGATGTCAACTGAATCTTTTGAAGTCGTTGCAGCCCAATCGGCAGCAGTCAGTGAAGCTTTACAGTCCGCGGGATGTACATTGAATAATGCGTTCATGACGCTTTCGTTGCTCGCGCTGGTTGTGATTCCAGAATTACGTTTGTCCGACAAGGGTCTTGTGCGGATCTCGGCAGAAGGTATTGAACTCGTGTCCCTTTTCGATGAAGTGGTTGACAATACACCAGTAGCTCCATCGGGTAATAAATGAACGGAAATGTCGACTAGACATCATTAAATAGGGTTCCATTTAAAGCCGCCTTAGGGCGGTTTTTCGGTGTATTTTGAGAGAAAACGCTTTCTAGGTCTTCTGGAGCTTGGTGTACATATGGCAATAATGACTGAAGTCATGCTGGAATAAGGATTGAATTTGAAAATAATAAATAATTGTGACTTTTGAACTATACATACAGAACTACGAATTCCCGAAATATAGTTATATGATTCTTTCGTCGTAAGTCTTAAAGATGATATTGCATATAAAAGCAATACCAATTCGTCGTACCTAATAAGTATCCATTAAATGAATATGAAACGACACAATTTCATCCAGATTTGCACGTCAGAGCTGATAACTTCAGAGGGAGTGTACAAATATGAAAAGCAAAAGGGGTTACCGTTTTATCTTATTACTGAGTTGTTTGATCCTGTGTGCGAGTACAGCCTGTTCTTCCAAAGCCATTGCGGATGGTTCGGTCGACAGTTATGCAACGATTCATGGAGAGCTTGATGTGCCGGTGAGAGCGACTTGGGTGTGGGATACCACCCAGATCCGAAGTAATCCTCAAGAGGTGTTAAATTACGCTACAGCGAACAAGATCAATACGATCTATCTGCAGATGAACCGGGATATAAAGATTCCTGAGTATAAAAGCTTTATCCGCCAGGCGAGAGCCAAGAACATTGCGGTTGACGTCATGGATGGAAGATCAGCGTGGGGATTGACGGAAAGTCGGGAACAGATTGCATCTTTCCTGGACTGGATCGAGGCATATCAGGCGCAGGCGTTGTCCAATGAGAAATTTGCTGGTATTCATCTGGATATTGAGCCACATGTGCACCCACAGTGGAAAATCAATCAGGCCAGTGTAATTACCCAGTGGCAAGGCAATGTGGAGTATATTGTTGAGCGAGCATCACGGCTGAAGATGCCGGTAGCGGCTGATCTGCCTTTCTGGCTCGATAACTACAAAATTCCGGGTTCTACGATGGCGGTTAGCAGCTGGATGATCCGCAAGTTTGATTCCATCACCATTATGGCTTACCGTGATACAGCTGCTGCAATCTATAGTGTAGCGAAGGATGAACTTGCGGAAGCAGCTCTGCTTGGCAAGACGATCTCAATCGCCGTGGAAACAAAGCAAAGCAAGGAAGGTGACTTCATTACTTTTTATGAAGAGGGATCTGCTTATATGGAAGCACAATTAAAATTGGTCGAAAAAATGGCTTCAGTACATGCGTCCTTTAACGGTTTCTCCGTACATGAGTACACTTCATGGAAGACACTGAAAAAGTGAGAAACTGTTAAGCTTCAAAGCGTAAGGCTGATAGCAGCGAATGAGATGAGTTCTAACTGAGCCAGTGTGGCTCAGATCAGAGCGTTATCTTATTCATTGGCTGGAAGTTGATAAAGAAGATAAAGAAGGTGTTTGCAGCTGAATAGCTGTGAGCACCTTCTTCTTTTACACCTGAACCAGGGCAGACTCCATTCTTACGTTCTCATAGAACATTTTGCGATACTGTGAAGGTGTAGTGGCTTTATGCTTTTTAAATGTAGTGATGAAGTAGCTTAGATGCTCAAAACCCACATCCATGGCGATATCAACAATCTTGTGATCTGTATTCTCAAGCTGAACGCAGGCCTGCTGAACACGGTAATAGTTAATGTAATCAACAGGTGTTTTCTGTACCATTTGTTTGAAGAAACGACAGAAGTGCCCTTCGCTCATATTGGCCTCATCGGCCAGTTCTTTCAGCTTTAATGGTTCAGGATACCGTTTGTGAATATAACTGAGCACGGATTTCAGGCGCTCTACCTTGTCATGACTGCCTGTAGCTACAGTGCCTTTGAGCGGAGCAGGTCTCATATGTTCGAACATTCGGGCAAATATGAGGTACAGGTAGGCTTTCGTTGACATTTCACATGTTTCGGTTCGGGTAGCATGGTCCGCAAATATGCGTTTCAGGTGATCCAGAATTTCTTGTCCCCAGTTCTCATCTGCCTTGATATGACTGGGGGGAATCACCGTTTTGCGTACCAGTGGACCGATGAATTTCTCTTGGACCGTATCGAAGGCACGGCTGCCAAGCAGTTCGGGATTAAATACAATGGAAGAGAATATGCAGGGCACATCGCCCTTCAGATACCCCGCATGAATCTCACCTCGATTGATGAAAATGGCTTCTCCAGCTTGAACCTCAATGGTGTTCATATCAATTTGAAAGACGGCGCAGCCCTGAGTAACCATGGTGAACTCCATCTCATCATGCCAGTGGCAATCGAGAATGCTATCCCCGTTCAGTTGTTGAATATCTGGGTACACACTGACGGGATACATGGCATTGCCGTGAATCCGGTCTTCCCGTAATCGTTCACGTTCCATATCAGATTCTCCTTTTGTATCATTATTAATGTAATCGTTTCCATAGATTGGTGATGATGTTCAAGAATCGGATGTTTATTATCAAAATCGTGATATATTTGGTCAAAATAAGAGAAGAAATTCGTTATTAATATCAATATTATTATAATATAACCAAAGGGGGAAAGAAAACATGAAATTTACTGATGGATTCTGGATGACTCGTGAAGGGTACCAGATTCAAAACCCGACTGACATTCGTGATATTGTGCAAAAAGATAATTCTTTGACCGTATATGCGGCAACTAAATATATTCGCAGCAAAGGCGACACGTTGAACGGTACATTGCTGAAAGCAACGTATAGCTCACCAATGCCTAACGTTATTCGTGTAACCTTGAATCACCATAAGGGCGGAGTGAAAAAAGGGCCTGTATTTGAGCTTAACACACAAGAAGCCAACGTTGAGATCTCAAAAAATGAACAAGGTGCTGTTTTGAAAAGCGGCAATCTGGAAGTTCAAATCGACAAAACAAACGGTTGGGATATTAGCTTCCTGTATGGAGGAAAACGGATTACAGGTAGCGGTCAAAGAGCTGCCGGTTATATTACAGGTCCAAGCAAGGAAGCGTACTTCCGGGAGCAGCTTGATCTAGGTATTGGTGAATACGTTTACGGACTAGGTGAGCGCTTCACACCGTTTGTTAAGAATGGTCAAATCGTCGATACCTGGAATGAGGACGGCGGTACAAGCAGTGAGCAGTCCTATAAAAACATTCCGTTTTATTTGTCCAATAAAGGATATGGCGTATTTGTAAACCATCCTGAACGCGTATCGTATGAGATTGCATCCGAGAATGTATCTAAAGTTCAGTTCAGCGTAGAAGGCGAGACGTTGGAGTACTTCATTATCGGCGGTGACAATCCAAAGGATGTACTTGATAATTATACGAAATTAACAGGTAAACCAGCGCTTCCACCGGCATGGACTTTTGGTCTGTGGCTGACAACATCATTCACAACGGATTATGATGAAGCAACGGTTAACCATTTCGTAGATGGCATGGCAGAACGTGATCTTCCGCTGTCTGTATTCCATTTTGACTGCTTCTGGATGAAGGAATACCAATGGTCTGATTTTGTATGGGATGAAGCGATGTTCCCGGATCCGGAAGGCATGCTTGCACGTCTGAAAGAAAAGGGTCTTAAAATCTGTGCTTGGATCAATCCATATATTGCAGAAAAATCATACTTGTTCGATGAAGGTATGGAGAACGGTTATCTGGTGAAAACAGCGGATGGCAGCGTATGGCAATGGGATATGTGGCAAGCAGGTATGGCTCTGGTTGACTTCACGAATCCGGATGCTGTGAACTGGTATAAGAGCAAGCTGGAAGTCCTGCTGGATCAAGGTGTAGATTCCTTCAAGACTGACTTCGGCGAAAGAATTCCGACAGATGTTGTGTACTTCGATGGTTCTGATCCCGTTAAAATGCACAACTATTATACACAGCTCTATAACAAAGCTGTATTTGAATTGCTTGAAGAGAAGATTGGCAAAAACGAAGCTGCCCTGTTTGCACGCTCTGCAACAGCAGGTGGTCAACAGTTCCCGGTTCACTGGGGCGGTGACTGTTCCTCCACGTATGAATCCATGGCTGAATCACTTCGTGGTGGCCTCTCACTGGGGCTTTCCGGTTTCGGATTCTGGAGCCATGATATCAGTGGTTTTGAAAGCACAGCGAGCCCTGATGTCTACAAACGTTGGGTACAATTCGGACTGTTATCTTCACACAGTCGCCTGCACGGAAGCACTTCGTATCGTGTGCCTTGGCTGTTTGACGAGGAATCCGTGGACGTTGTTCGTGACTTTACCAAACTCAAAATCAGCCTGATGCCGTACCTGTACAATTCTGCGGTGGAGTCAACGGTAAAAGGTATTCCGATGATGCGCGCGATGCTGCTGGACTTCCCAGAGGACCCAACAACATACAGCCTGGATACGCAATACATGTTCGGTGATTCAATTCTGGTGGCTCCAATCTTCAATAAGGAAGGCGATGTGCGCTACTACCTGCCTGAAGGAACTTGGACGAACTATCTGACAGGAGCGAAAGTACAAGGTGGACGCTGGATCAGTGAAAACCATGACTTCAAAACACTGCCAATGATGATTAAGCCAAACAGTCTGATCGCTGTGGGTGCTGTGGATAGTAAACCGGATTACGACTTTGCAAATGATGTGTCCCTGCACTTGTTCGAACTGGCTGATGGTCAAACGGCTCAAGCGGTCGTTGTGAACCAAGCGGCTGAACAGGAGCTGACAGTTAACGTTACACGTAATGGATCAGTGCTGGATGTTCGTGCTGAAGGTGCAGGTAAACCTTGGAACATCGTGCTTCGCGGTATTGAAAGTGTATCCAGCGTTGAAGGTGGTTCCCAAGTGTCTGGTGCAAATGGTGTTGTTGTTACAGCAGCAACAGGCGCAAACGCGCTTACAATCCAACTGTAAAATGATATAGTAAAAGAAAAGGACGGTGCCGAAAGGTGCCGTCTGTTTGTCTACGATGATAGGAGATTGAATGAAATGAGTACAATGAATTCCGGTTTGCACTGCACGATATCAGCAGAGATGCTGCATCATCTGGTAGAAATTAATTTTGGAAGCGATACCAAAGTAAAGGAGTTTGGTCTCCTGCAAGGTGGACTTTTTAATACAACCTATCGGATTCACCTTGAACATACATCCTATACGGATGTGATTTTACGTTTGGCTCCAGAGCGGGGTGAGATGACGGCTGGTTCTGCGAGTGATCCCCTATTTTCGTTTGAACGTACGATGATGGCGGCTGAACCGATTGTGTATGAATATTACCGTAAGGCAGGCATTCCTGCTCCCAACATTATCGCTTGTGATGACAGCGGATCGATCATTCCAAGAACGTACATGTTTATGGAGTTTATCCCGAGTAAGCAGCTGGATCACGCATCGATTTCAGATATAGACAAAGAGCGATTGTACCATCAGCTTGGCGCCTATACCGCCATCATGCATCAGGTCGAGGGTGCTTCGTTTGGCTGGCCGCAGGGTGATGGGACGATTAAAGGCTCGGATCAATGGTCCGAGGTGCTGCACTCTTTTGCAGAAGAAACGGCACTTAAAGCGGCACAAGCCGATTATATGTCAGGTGTGGGAGAAGAGATTGCAGCTATATTCATCAAAAATAAAGACTTATTTGATCAAGTGACCCGTCCGGTACTCGTTCATAATGACCTGTGGGAAGCAAATGTACTTGTTCATGAGGAAAATGGTGAGCTGAACATTGCGGCCATCATTGACGGAGATCGTTCCATGTTTGCCGACAGGGAGTTTGAAGCCATATTGTCGACAGAATCGGTGGCTTTTCATGAAGGATATGATCGTCCACTGGACTCATCCGCTGAAGGACAGGCACGCAGGCTTGCGTACCGAATACTGTCTTCGTATTTTAATGCCTACGTTCATGAACATCAGGTCAACCAACCTGAAGATGGTCAGAAGTATCGCCAGCGCACGCTGGATTTACTGCAGCAATGGAAGCAACTTGGACTTAACTAATTCGCAGGGGGAATGAAGGATGAAGGAGTATCATCAATACCCGATGTGGGACGCGTCACTTTCACTTGAGGAAAGGTTGGATGACCTGATTGCACGATTGACAACGGAGGAGAAGATCCGACTAATTCCTACACGCGAAGCAGCTGTACCAAGACTGGGCATTCCAGCCTACAACGTTGGGGGCGAAGCTGCCCACGGGGTTGCATGGAAAGGGGAGGCAACGGTATTTCCACAACCGCTCGGTCTATCAAGTACCTGGAATACAAGGCTCATGCGGGAGATTGGTTCAGTCATTGGCGATGAAGCGAGGGCATATCATCACCGTAATCCTGAAGTTCACGGGTTAACATTATGGGCACCAACGGTTGATCTGGAACGTGACCCACGCTGGGGCAGAACGGAAGAGGGATATGGCGAGGACCCGGTCCTCACGGGAGAAATGTCGGCGGCTCTCGTCAAAGGCATGCAGGGAAATGATCCTTTTTATCTGAAAATGGTCGCGACATTGAAACACTTTTTTGCCAATAATAATGAGAAAGATCGGCTGAATTGTTCATCCAGCATCGATCCGCGCAATCTGCGGGAATATTATTTGAAAGCATTTGAGACACCATTTGTGGAAGGTGGAGCCTTGTCCATGATGACAGCTTACAATTCCATCAATGGTACACCTGCCATTGAAAGTCCATATGTGAATGATGTGGTTAAGGGTGAGTGGGCGATGCCAGGTTTCATTGTATGTGATGGTGGAGACCTGTCACAGACTGTGAATTATCATGGTTATCATACCAGTCATGCCGAATCAGCAGCAGGTGCGTTGAAGGCAGGAGTGGATTGTCTTACAGATGAAGTTGATCTTGTTGTATCTGCTCTGGAGGAGGCTCTTGACCAGAATCTGTTGAAAATAGCTGATTTGGACAGAGCGATCCGCAACATCTTTGGTGTGCGAATGCGACTTGGACAACTCGATCAGTCCGGGCTCAATCCATATGCGTCTATTCCCGAGTCGGTATTATGTGCACCGGAACATGCCAAACTTAGTTATCGTGCCGCTACCGAATCGATTGTTTTGCTCCAAAATGATGGATTACTTCCCTTGCAGCCAGAAGTGTTGCAGAAAATCAGTGTGATTGGGCCACTTGCGGATGTTGTCTATACCGATTGGTACAGTGGCACATTGCCTTATCGAGTATCCGTCCTAGATGGATTGCGCAATCGCCTACCTGAAGCAGACGTGACCTATGTGGATGGGAATGACCGTATTCAGCTGAAGACAACAAACGGACAAGTTGTAACTCTTGGTGCGCAAGGTACACTCGTCGCTGTACCGGAAGCCAGTGCACCTACAGCCGTCGAATTTGAACATCAGGATTGGGGTTGGGGAAGTCATACGCTGAGAAGTGTAAACAATAATCGATACGTTAGCTTAACCGAGCAAGGCATATATCAGGCAAACGCACCGGAGATTGGTGGCTGGTTTGTAAAGGAAGTTGTTCGCATAGATCCTCTAACGGATGGAAGTAACACCTTGCGGACGTGGAACGGTATCCCTGTTGGACTGAGCGAATATCAGGGACAATCTGCTGTATCACCACTCCGGCCACAAGGAGAACAAACTACAGCTACAGGTACAAATCCGAATGATGTTGGTGACTCTGGACACGCAAGTCAATCACCAGGCAATACACAGAGACCTTCTGCATTCAATATTGATATTGTGACCAGCGGAATACAACAAGCCGTAGAAGCTGCACGTGGCAGTCAGGCATCTGTCGTTGTTGTTGGCAACAGCCCATATATCAACGGCAAAGAAGAAATTGACCGCCCAAGTTTGCTGCTTCCGCAAAGTCAGGTCGAGCTTGTCAAAGCCGTGTGTGAAGCCAATCCCAATACAGTGGTTGTCATTATGGGCAGTTATCCATTTGCCTTGCAGGAGTTGAAAGGTATTGCCCGCGCAATCGTTTATATGACACATGCAGGTCAGGAATTGGGGAACGCGCTTGCAGATGTGCTGTTAGGTCATTATGCCCCGGCAGGCAGATTAAACATGACATGGTATGAAGACGAATCACAGCTTCCTGACATGATGGATTATGACATCATTCAGAATGGCATGACTTATATGTATCATGAAGGACCGGTTCAATATGCATTTGGTCATGGTCTGACGTATTCCGAATTCGAATACGAAGCGATTCGTGTAAGTCGCAGTGCTTCGGGAGAATCCACCACCACAGATCAATTGAAGATTGAGGTGGAGGTACACAATAAGGGTGAACGTGACAGTGATGAAGTTGTTCAGATCTATGGATCTTCATATACCTCCCGAGTGAAACGTGCTCAGAAGCAACTGCTTGCTTTCCGTCGTGTTCAAGTCAAAGCAGGGACGTGTGTTACGATAAGTTTCGAAGTTCCTGTTCAGAAGCTTGCGCTATGGGATGTTACCCGAGATCGATACTGCCTGGAGACCGCGACCTGGGCCATCCTGGCAGGGCGTTCTTCCGCAGATATACGTCAGTCGGCTGATATTAAAATTGAAGGTGAGACGATTCCTGATCGCCCGCTGCACTTGCTTACCTTTGCCGAGAATTACGATGCTTGTGCAGGTGTTCTACTGGATGAATGTCTGGAAGGACGTTCGGCAGTTCGGGCAATCACTCCGGAGGAAGCTTTATATCGAGAGGAGCAGTCGTCTTGGATTGCTTTCAACCATAATGCTGTTCAAGAAATACAAGGATTTGAAGCCAGAGTGGCAGCTTTTGGGGAAGAGGGCAGATTGGAGATTCGTTCCGAAGGACTGGAGGGCGAACTGCTCGGTGTGTGTGAAGTTTCTGGACCTGGAGGCAGTGTGAATGGGAAAGATATCAAGTGGACAACAGTTCAGTGTTTGCTTGAGGCGCCACATAAGGTGAATGCGCTATATATTATCTTCAAAGGTGGAGCAGCGTTACGGCACTTTAGATTGTTGTAGTTGTAGCATGTCCTGAATAATCAACCTCCGAAACAAGCACAATAATGCTGTTGTGTGTAGAATCTGTAAAGGTGGTTGTGGTATGAACGATAAAAAGTGGGACCTCGTCGCACTTGCTTCCATCCCTTTAATTATGACCTTGGGTAATTCCATGCTAATACCGATCCTGCCACAGATTGAACGTGAGTTGAAGGTATCTGCATTTAAGGTCAGTATGCTCATTACAGTCTACGCTGTGGTTGCCATCCTGCTTATTCCTCTTGCAGGGTACTTGTCGGATCGTTTTGGCAGAAAAGCAGTTATCATTCCCAGCCTCGTTATTGCAGCCGTCGGAGGTGCTGTCGCTGGTGTGGCAGCATGGATGCTGAACGGAAACATAGCCTACTGGACCATTCTGGGTGGCAGGTTATTGCAGGGAATAGGTGCTGCCGGCGCATTTCCTATTGTTATCCCGTTGGTTGGGGACATGTTTAATGATGAGAATGAAGTAAGTAAAAGTCTGGGTATCATTGAGACCTCGAATACGTTTGGTAAAGTCATAAGTCCGATTCTGGGTGCAGCGCTGGCAGTCTGGTTCTGGTATGCGCCATTCATGGCTATTCCTATACTTTGTGTGCTTTCGCTGGTCCTTGTTATTTTCCTGGTGAAGACTCCCCGGAAAAAAGAAAAGCCTCCCACCTTTACGGAATTTGTGGCATCCATTCGGGACGTATTAAAAGAAAAGGGACGCTGGTTGTATGCGTTGTTTGCAATCGGCGGTATTTGCATGTTTGTCATCTTTGGTGTGTTATATTATCTATCCGAAACGCTGGAGAGCGAATTTGCCCTGAAAGGTGTACTTAAAGGACTTGTCCTTGCGATTCCGTTGGCAGCGTTATGTCTGTCTTCTTTCCTGGCAGGGAAGTGGATTGGGAAGAACAAAACGCGAATGAAATGGCTTGGCTTCGCAGGACTTGCGCTTCTGACGGTATCGCTGGGCATTATAGGTTTATTCGATAATATCTATGTTGTAGTAGGTCTTTTCACATTGGGAAGTACCGGAATAGGTGCAACGTTACCATGTCTGGATGCCTTGATTACAGAAGGCGTGGACAAAAAACAGCGGGGCACAATCACGGCTCTGTTCAGCAGCATGCGATTCATTGGGGTATCTCTCGGTCCCCCTGTCGTTTCTTTGTTGATCGGTTCTCATCATTTCCTGCTTTTTGGTGTGCTCGCTGCGTCTGGCGCAGTGGGCGGATTACTCACCTTATTTGCAGTTAAACCGGATAAGGGAGATCAGCCTACTTCAGGAAGCAAGCAGAAAGAGGATGAAACATCTATGGATGTGATCGAGACGAGTAGAAGGTATGCTCCCATAGGTCGCAAGAAAAGTCCATTTTAGATAGACGGTGCTGTATGCTGCGTTCATTTCGATGCTGTCTTAAGTTTAACATTCAGATTTGTTCCAAAAAAAACGCGTTTACGCCTAAGAAAGCGGATGAATTTGCTTTCTCGGTGTAAACGCGTTTCTCGTTTCTATGAGCAGAATGACTTTAACCAATCATTCGTGTTTGCTTTTATTTGACTGGCTAGTTTCGGTGTTGCCGGCTCCAGATTCTGAATTCTTGGATTGATCTTGAGGTGGTTCCGTTGCGGTAATATGAGTATGAGCGAGCAGAGCATGAGGTTCAATGGAGAAGCTGCCGCTTCGTTTTCCCTGAATCAGATATATAAGCAAGAACAGAATCATAAACATCACGGAATATCGATACATATCGGTATAACTGGTTATGGCCGCAATGGCACCAAGAAGAAGGGCACCGGTCGCAATACCCAGATCCAGCGAGTTTAAAAACATACCATTAGCCATACCCCGTTGAGTAGGAGATACAACTTGAATCATCCAGGTCTGGAGAGACGACTGCATGGAACCATAACCGATTCCGTAGATAAAGGCAGCAATGAACAGGAGGGACATGGAGGTTGCATACGAGAGCAGAATGAGGCCAACAGCAACGAATATTGCCCCTGGAATGAGCAGTGCTTTTGGACCTTTATTGTCATAGATCCGTCCTGCAAATGGTCTAACCAATAACACGGCGAGTGCATTGAACAAAAAGAACAGCGCAGGATTGGCCAGATTGGCTTCCTTACCATACAAAACGATGAATCCGACAAGCCCACCATAGGTGATGGATAATAGGCAATTCAGCACACTGGGCAGAATCAGCTTGCGGTTGAAAGGTGTCTTCTGTTTTGGGTTGGACCCTGAAGCACTTGTTGTGGCTTGTGGCATGATGGTTGTACTGTTATCGGTTCTGACTGCTTTTTTGCGTGTCAGCGAATAACTCAGTGGATAGATCACAACAAGCACACCCGCAGTACATAACATCAGGGTTACAAAACCTGCACCCTGGAGCAGAGTAACCCCAATGATTGGCCCCATAGACATAGCCAGGCTAGTTGATAGACCAAAGTAACCCATACCTTCACCCATTCGTTTGACGGGCACAATGTCCGAGGCCATCGTTGGAAAAGCGGTACTGCTCATACCAAACCCGATACCAAACAACATTCTGAGCAACAAGAGCACAGCTATACCGGCAGCAAAATAATAGCCGAGCGTTGCCAGCAGGGCTACGGACAGGCCTATATAAATCATGGCGTTACGAAGACCCTTCTCCAGTGCTTTCGCGGAATAGAGACGGGCTGCTATGGCACTTAGTGCAAATAGACAGGTGAATAAACTTACTTCAAATGCATTGGCGTGAAATCGCTCCTGAACGTAGGACGGAAGCGGAGAGACAATCATGTGCAGTTGCAAGAACAACAAGAAGTTGCACAGCATCAGCAGTATAAAATCGGTGGTCCATAGTCTAACTTGTTGTGTAGATTGTTCTTTCATGATGATGTATTCCCCCTGAGTTGTGATTCATTACAAGTTGCGGTTAATGAGGGAAAGAGTATGTTTAAATGCTTCCATCTGGTCTTCGGATATACCTTCAGCAAGTTCTTTATTCATTTCTCTTTCAATCGGAACGAGGATATCATTTAACGCTTTGCCTTCCGTGGTGAGATATAACAGATAGGCTCTGCGATCCTGTTCGCTGGTCCGGCGTTCTACCCAGCCTTTTTTCTCAAGCAGATCAATAATCCGCGCAGTGGTGGGTTGGTCTTTGAAGACACGTGCAGCGAGCTCCTTCTGATTCACACCTTCACCGCGGTCAACATTAAAGAGAACAGAAAATTGCTCTGTCGTAATATCATAAGGTTTGAATCGTGTCGCAAGTAAAGCTACTGCTTTACGGTGTGTGAAACCCAGCATGAATCCAACAGATTGTTCCAGTGTATAGTCCATGTGATTGCTAGACCTCGCTTCCATAATAAAATGTCCCAATTAATTAGTTGTTACAACAACTATATGTCAAACAAGTATTTTTGTCAAAATGGAATATTCTCATATCGAACTTACGTGTGCGCTGTGCAATGATCCGAAAATACTGTTAGAATAGGGATGAAACCGCTTTTATAGGATCGATGTCTAGCGTGCTTGAAGAATGGAGAAAACTAATCTGCTCTAACTAATGTTGGAGATGACCAAGGAGAGCTGTGTATGCTAAAGAATATACCCGCAATAATACCTCCAGAGTTACTCAAAATCATGTCCGAAATGGGTCATGGAGACGAGTTGGTTCTGGCGGATGGCAATTTCCCCGCAGCCAGTCATGCCAAGCGACTGGTACGTTGTGATGCACTGGGAGTCGTTGAACTGCTGGATGCCATCCTGCAATTATATCCACTGGATACCTATGCTGAGCGTCCCGCTGCTGTCATGCAGGTTGTGAAAGGGGATCAGGTGATCCCGATCATATGGGAAGACTACCGCCGGTTGATTGAAGAATATGAAGGCATCACGGATGCTTTTGATCATGAAGAGCGATTTGATTTTTATAAACGCGCTTCGAATGCCTATGTGATTGTTGCAACTGGTGAGCGAGCGCAATATGGAAATCTTATTTTGAAGAAAGGTGTCATTTTCCCCGATGCTGATCCTGGTCAGGAACAGCAGAATGCTGAATCGAACTGAATAATTACGGCGACGGAGCAGTGGATGCTTTGGTCGCCTTTTTTATTTTTGCCAATACGAAGTAAATATAACAAAACGTACAGAATTGGCATGGACTAGATAAGCAGGATGCAATCTGGAAACGCGCATGAACGAATGTCAGCTCACTGCTCAAGATACTACAAACTTTGATGCAGATGATGAATGGGGAAAAGGGAAGGACTGTTTTACAATTGAAAGAAATACAAAGGGGGAGACGATGGTCTCCATCCCAGAGGAGTTGAGTGAAATGCAACACCGAATCAGACAAGCGGATCTCCCTGATTGTAACGAAGTGGGACAATTGTTTAATGAATACAGGATGTTCTACAACCAAAATGCTGATATTGAGGCAGCACGTCAGTATATTAGAGAACGAGTGGAAGGCCATGAATCGGTGATTTTGGTAGCAGAAACAGATGTGGAAAGTGATCATGGGACAGATAAAAGCAACGTTATGTCACTCTCCAATGGCTTAATCTGTACTGGATTTGTTCAACTATATCCCAGTTTTAGTTCGGTATCGATGGGGCCTGTCTGGGTGCTTAATGATCTATATGTGCATACGGATTATCGAAAGCAAGGCATTGCCAGGAAGCTCTTGCAAGCAGCCAAGCAATTGGCATCTGAGCGAGGAGTTCTTCGTATATCACTCTCAACTGAGTTAAGTAACAAACAAGCGCAAGCTTTATATGAATCCGAAGGATATGCACAGGATACCAAATTCATGTATTATGAACTTAATGTATAAGAGGTTGCTCGAAAAGACTCACTATATGAATGAATGGCACACTCGTGTCGTCGGCAACAAGGGAGGGGAGTCGCAACATGATGCAGTGGATTGCCATGATCACGATGTTAATTGATCATATAGGGGCTGTCTTTTTTCCACATATTATAGAGTTGAGGATCATAGGTCGTATCGCTTTTCCAATCTATGCTTTTGCAGTGTATGTCGGTTATAAACATACACGAGACGTACAAAAATACATATGGCGGCTGTTCTGGATCGCGATCATATCACAGGTGCCGTTCATGGCTGCGTTTAATCATTATTCTCTGAACGTGGTATGGACATTGTGGTCAGCCCTGTTGGTATTATTCGTTATTGATAAATTGCCATCCAAACTACTGGCGATTCCGATTGTAATTGGAGCAGGTTGGTTCATGGAAATTAGCCAAATGGATTACGGGATGTACGGGTTGTTATTGGTTCTGTTATTCCGCTATTTCCAGGGTCCTGTACTTGTCGTAGCACATGTCGTGTTAAATGGACTATATCTTCTGCTGCATAACAGCTCTGTGCAAATGTATAGTGTGCTGGCAACCGCCGGCATTGCTATTGCTCAGTATTACCAGGCGGGATTCCGTATGAAGGGGCCACGTTGGGTCTGGCGTTATTTCTATCCAGCTCATCTTGCCATCATTGCAATTATCCGATGGGTCTAAAAGAATGACCTAAAAATGCGAAGAAAAGAAGCCATCTTATCGTCAGTGAATGACGATAGATGGCTTCTCTTTGTGTGACCTTATTTATTAATTAAATGTTAATGATAAAGTGAACTTACTCCATCGCTTTAGAAGTGCCGTTATGGCGCCGGATTGCAGACGGGAAATATCCAATCTGAACGGCGTAGTCTAACATGGCGGAGATGAAGCGATCATCTGTTTTTGCACATGAGATACCGGCAGGTTCCACATAAGCCGTGGTGACAGGGCAAGCATAGACATATGCTGAATCCTTCGCACCGTCGCCTTCAAGCTGTGCAATAGCCAACTGAAGAGCTTCCGGCTCTTTGCTGATGCTCGCATCGAACAACCAACGTGTGTAATCGGCGAAAGGTAGCGTTTCGACTTCGTAACCAGCCCGATTCACAGAACGGATCAGCTCATCATAACGGATGGGCTCCGGATTACAGATGTGGAATACACGACCGGCGGTATCCTGACGTAAGGCCAGATGAACGATAGCTTCACTTGCATAGTTGATCGGTGTAAAATCAACCATCCAGTCAGCCGCAGGAGCCTTGCCGAGCAATAACATTGCTTTGATCATACGATAAAAGGCGTTGCTATCAATATTGGACTGGAAGCGTCCAGTTTCGGAGTGGCAAGTGAGATTACCTGCACGATAGATGCTGACAGGCACACCTTTCTCGGCGGCAATCATGAGCACTTTCTCGGCTTCAAGCTTGCTGTCCGAATACAGGTTGTCCACATGCAAGTCAGCCGGGAACCGATCATATTGCAGGGAAGATTCCCATTGTCCGCTGAGTGCCAGATCTTCCGGAATACCCATCGTGGATACATGGTGGAAGGAAGCACCTGGTTTGCTGCGAATCAAGTCTAGCAATGCGACCGTTCCTTCCACGTTTGTTTTAGCGAACTGATCGGCATCGCCAAAATGACGTACGTCTGCAGCGCAGTGGATGACACGATCAATTCGATCCTGAACATAAGCCCTTTGTTCAGCGGAAAGACCGAGATTAGGTTGTTCGAGATCCCCTTCAATAATCTCCACACGAGTGGAGAGATGGTCAGTCAGTTGTTTGCCGAAATATCCTTCCAGCACGTTAGTCAAACGTTCCATTGCAGTTATTCCATTGGAAGGTCGACGAACAAGGGTGTAGATCCGTGTACTGGAATTCAGAATTAACTGTTGCAGCACATGAGAGCCCAGATAACCAGTTGCTCCAGTCAGTAACACATGCTCAGGTTCACGAATGAGCGGATACCCCAACTGGGGCGTTAGCTCCACAGGGTGTTCGGATAATTGTGTAATCATACCGTCGGTCACCACTGAATCCGTAACTACTGCTGCACTGAGAGACAATACTTCCACACGACGAGCGAGAGCACGGACTGTTTTCTCGGCAAAGAAGTCGGCAATGTTCAGTTGCGGATAATGTGGCTTCAGAATAACCAGTACATGAATAACCCGGAGTGAATCCCCACCGATATTGAAGAAGCTGTCTTCGACACCGAAGTCATCGTGCTGAAGGATTTCTTTCCATGCGTCCAAGATAATGGATTCCGTCTCCGTCTCAGGCATGACCCGGTCAGGGCGATCTTCATGTCGTTCCACATGAGGCAGGGATACCATCGCTTTGCGATTGATTTTTCCAGTCGGTGCAATCGGCATTTCATCCAGCTGACAGATCCACTTTGGTACAAAATAAGAAGGAAGTTTCTCCGTCAGTTCTGCCTTGATGTCCGTAACAGAGAGGGTACTGCCATCTTTCGATGTAAAGTAACCAACCAGCATATTTTGTCCATCGGATTCTTTCTTCGGAATGACCGCAACGTTCTGGATCTGATCAAGCCGTGCAAAGTGATCTTCAATCTCCCCGATCTCAATCCGGTGACCACGAATTTTCAGCTGAGAGTCACTGCGACCAACATATTCCAGCAACCCGGTATCCAGCAATTTGGCAATATCGCCAGACTTGTAGATTTTCTCACCTATCGCAAACGGGTTCTCAATGAATGCTTGCTCTGTACGTTCTGGCTGATTCAGGTAACCTTTGGCCAATGCAGGGGTAGCAATATATACCTCACCAGGTACACCTGCCGGACAGAGCTGTTGTTCTTCATTCACAATGTATACTTTGTAGTTATGAATCGGTTTACCGATAGGGATGCTCACCACATGTTCGGGAACCTGCTCACTGATGCGGTGAGTAGTTGTGGCTACTGTACATTCGGTAGGTCCGTACACATTAACAATATCAATCTGGTTTCCGAATTTGCGCTGGAAGGCACGAACCTGTTCACCATATAACGCTTCTCCGGCTACAGTAATGATTCTGACTTTGGCCAGCTTGTGGAAACCTTCATCGGATAAGTAGGAAGCAAGCTGATTGAAGAAAATCGTAGGCAGTATCGTAATGATGGTTGTTCCTGTCCGTTCAATTGCACTTGCGAATTCTTCAACGGATACACGTTCTTCCGCAGACAACAGATATAATTCTGCTCCATAGAACAAGGCGCCAATGGTATCCCACACGGATGCATCAAAGCTGTATGTAGCAAACTGGGTTAATACATCACCTGGTTGAATGTCACAATCACGCTGAACCACACTGCCAAGATTGGTTACACCTCGGTGGGCAATCAGTGCACCTTTGGGTTTACCGGTCGACCCTGACGTGTAGATAATATACGCAAGATCATCCGGCTGAATATCCAGATTGGGATTACTTGCTGCAAATCCGGCTAAACGACCATCCACAGCGAGAATCTGACGGACCGTAGCTATACTGGAGAACAAGCTGGAAGCTTGGGCATAAGAAGCCTCCGTTGTCAGCACGAAGGAGGATGCCGTATCTTCCACGATATAACTGTTACGTTCTTGTGGATGCTCAGGGTCGATCGGAACATACGCACCACCTGCCTTCAGAATACCAAGCAGGGAGATGATCGTCTCCAGACTTCGATCCATAAAGATACTCACGAATTCACCTTTCTGCAATCCATTGGATAACAGAACACGTGCAACCTGATTAGCTCGTTCATTCAATTCCCTGTACGTATAACTTTTGGATGGCGATGTTATCGCCGGTGAATCTGGATATGCCGCTGCCGTTGCTTCGAACCAGCCATGAACCGTTTGATTCTCTGGTTCGAGAACAGAAGTATCATTCATTTCACGGTAAAGCAATCGATCTGAGGCGGAAAGAATATCTACCGTACCGATTGCTTTCTCACCGTCACGCACGAGGGCGAGTAGAAGAGTCTGATAATATTCTGCATATCTCAGCACGGTAGACTCTTTTAACAGTGAACTATCATAGAACAGATCGAGGATGAGCATGTTCTGATCATCTCGAACGTTCCAGTTTAATATTTGAGGAGCTTGAGGCAACTGTACACTATTCAGCATAAAAAACGATTCAGGGTATCCACCGTTTTGCAACGTGTATTCAATCTTGAGCTGCTCTGAAACTTGATGACATAGTTGGCTGAAGGTCAATTTCCCCTGAATCTGTAATGAAAGATAGGAAGCTGCCTGATCGGGGGAAAGTATACCTATGGCAAGTTCCTGTTCAGCTGACAATCGGAATAACAAGGCTGCATAAGCTGAGAGTAGTACCGGGTACACCATCTGTTCTCCATACTTCTGTTTAAGTTCACGGCTCAGAGAAGCATGTAATGTGATTTGAGCAGACTGATAAGAGAATGATTGTTGACGTCGCCCAAAATCCAGTGGAATCTGCAGAACTGGCAAGCTAGATTCCATGGAATGGGAAGAAGATGGTTGGTTTTCAATCACTTCAGTTATTCCTCCTTGGTTCAAACCGAATGTTTGTGGATTTGAATTATTGTTTGCTTACATTGAAATGAGAGATCAATTCTTGGAGTTCCTCAGACATGCTGTTAAGGCGTGTGGAGGAGTCTACCAGTGTAATCAAAGATGCTTTTTGCTCATCAACAGATGAGGAAATTTGTTCACTGCTGTTTGCTGTCTTGCTTACGCTTGAAGACAAGTCGTCCGCTGTAGCGGTCATTTCCTCCGTACCCGCAGAGATTTCTTCTGTCGCGCTTGATACTTCCTGAATCTGATTAGATACTTTTTTCGCTGCTTCTAAAATATCTTCGAACAGTTGTCCTGTTTGATCGGCTACGCTGAGTCCTGTATCTACTTCTGACGTACCTTGTTCCATTGCACGTACAGCTTGTTTAATTCCAGCTTGAATCTCTTGGATCAATACGCCAACCTGGCTGGTTGCTTGTTCAGACTGCTCGGCAAGTTTGCGTACTTCACCTGCAACAACTGCAAATCCTCTTCCTTCTTCACCAACACGAGCTGCTTCAATGGAAGCATTAAGAGCAAGCAAGTTGGTCTGGCTGGAGATACCCGAGATGATATTGAGAATATCGCCGATTTCCTGTGAACGACTCTCCAGAACCTCAATGGCAGAAGCGGTATTCTTAACCGATTCCGTAATCAGATTCATCTGTTCAGACACCTGACGGACAACACTGTTACCTTGTTGCGAACGACGTTCCATCTCATAGGCTTCATCCGCTACACTTGCCGAGCTGCTGGCAATCGTCTGGATCACGGTAGCCATCTCTGACATGGCACGTGCACTATCCCGGGTTGCCTGTTCCTGTGAACGAATGTTGGAAGTGATTTGAGTTACATTATTATTGATAGAATCTGCATTCTCACTGTTGCGCTCGGAAACTTCATATAGCTCTTTGGCAGACTGATTTACTTCTTGTGACGTGATTTGCACTTTAACGATAGTATCGTTGATTTTGCGAACCATGGTGTTGAACTTCTCGTTAACGAGTCCCAGATCGTCTTTGCCTGTCGGAATGTTGACATTCAAATTACCCCGACTTACGTCATCAATTCCTTTGATCAAGTGACGGATAGGGGAAAGTGTGTTTTTAACTACAAGGTATTGGATAATCAGGAATAACAGCAAGAAGGCTACAAGGATGATAATTCCGTTTTTGAGCAAGGAGTTTAGTCCCGCAGGTACGGCTGATGCATCTGCATCAACGGCAAAATATGAGAAAATCTTTCCGTTGCTGTCTTTGATTGGATATGCAATGGTTGTCCATGTTCCGAAATCATCGGAATAAAATGTTGTGAATGTTGGGCGATCCGTATTAAGCATTTCTTTCAGTGCATTGGCTACAACGACCGGCTGCTCATACATGTCACCAATATTTACGTTCTCACTTTGAAAAGCCTCTCTTAGGTTGGTTGGCATCGCTACAAGGGAAGTTAATCTCTTGTTATCGCCACCGAGCTCAACACCGAAGATGTAGGCTTGTGCAATGTTAGGATAATATTCTTGCATCTCATCGAAATACGCTCGTAATTTCGTTTGTGTTGCTCCATCATAGCTACCTTCCGTAATAGCAGCTTGTACCTCGGCAGGATTGATATCTTCAGCCCATTTTTTGGTAATTTGTTCCACCTGTCCATGCAGTTGATCAACAAGAACTGTTTTTTGAAAATAGTAACTGCTTGCGATAAGTGCTACCCCGATGATAACGATATTAGTAAATGAGAGTAACAAATTTTTGGAGAAAAACGACATGCTTTTCCAACTTAATGATTTCACTAAATTCCACTCCTGATCTTCTTTAAATTAAGAAACTTTAGGGTTGCATTGGTACAGTGAACTAGATCATTCCGTGATCCCCTCCAAAGGAAATTTATGCGACCATGGTCTTGGTTTATCAGTCGCTTTCGTAGAGACTTATGTACCGTATGAACCATAGGTGTCTAATTATTAAAACACATCTATAATTAATATGTCGTATAAAATGTCGTTAAATTGAATAGTATCGTTAAATTTTTTTTAATATTTTACGTATTTATGGACATATCAGATGGTTTATAGGTATTTAGAACTGTTTATTTTTAAATTTCCCATTTTTTAGCTTCATTCTGTATTCTATAACATGGTGGGTAAAAATACATCCTTCAACAAAACAAAAATATGATGGCAGAGATGCAACAGAAGGCACGGATATACATCGGAAGCGGTTTTATCTATAATAACTACATATGCATTTCTCAAATTATGAGCAGCGGGGGTTTATAGATGAATCTTAAACAGATAGCAGCAGAGCGTGCGGCAGAATATGTTGAAGATGGAATGAAGGTTGGATTGGGTACAGGTTCAACAGCTTATTATGCCATCTGCCGGATCGGTGAGCGGGTACGTGATGGATTGAACATTCAAGCGGTTGCCACTTCAGAGGCTTCAGACAAGCTTGCCCGTGAATGGGGGATTCCCATCGTCCCATTTGACCAGATTGGACGTCTGGATCTGACCATTGATGGTGCTGATGAAGTTGATCCCGAATTTAACCTGATTAAAGGGGGGGGCGGGGCTCTTTTGCGTGAGAAAATCGTGGCGGCCAATAGTGACAAATTGATTATTGTAGCGGATGGCAGCAAAGCCGTGCAAAAGTTGGGGAAATTCCCGCTTCCAGTTGAGGTGGTTCCATTTGCTTCTGAGTGGACCTTCCAGGCGCTCGAAAAATTGGGGTGTCAACCACAGTGGCGGATGGATGGACAGCAACGTTATCTGACAGACAACGGAAACCTGATAGCAGATTGCCACTTGGAGGCGATTGATCACGCTGCGGACCTTAATGTTCAATTGAATATGTTACCAGGTGTTGTTGATAACGGACTATTTGTGGATATGGCTAGTACAGTCATTCTTGCCAATGCGGATGGAAGTATCGAAGAGCTTCATCGTTCTTAATATGGAAGAGGGTGATTTTCATCGTATGAAAGAACTGCCAATCGTTGATGGTGAACTTGTACTCAGGTGTGTGGAGAAACAGGATCTGAAAGAACTCTATGAATTGATCTACAGTGATGACGTACCTGAATGGAAGCAATGGGATGCACCCTATTACCCACTTAAACACGAAAGTTATGAAAGTTTTGAACAAGGTATGCTCAAACGTATGGACGTAGATCCAGGCGATTCCAGACCCGTATCAATCCGTATTATTGAATCCGACAGACAAATTGTGGGTACAATCAGCTATTACATAGAAGATGAGTTATCCATGTGGCTGGAAATGGGGATTGTAATATACAGATCTGTCGAGTGGGGACGCGGGGTTGGCACACGCTCACTTGTCATGTGGTCAAGTCATTTGTTCGAACAGATGCCTTTGGTTCGGGTTGGATTGACTACTTGGTCTGGTAATGAACGTATGATGCGTGCGGCTGTGAAAGCCGGATTACAGGTGGAGGGGCGAATGCGGAAGTGTCGTATCGTTCGCGGACAGTACTATGATTCAATTCGTATGGGGATGCTCCGTGAGGAGTGGGAGCAGAAGCTGGCCCCTCATACGAGCCGAAATGTAAACAACTGATGGAGGATTATTGAAATGCTGAACACGGAGGACAACCGGGAACTGTCTTTACAATTATTCGTGGTTCTTGTTCGGGCCTACAATTCTGTGACCTCACGTTCCAATCGGGACATTCAGAGTCACGGACTGAATACGACAGAATTTGGTGTGCTTGATTTGTTATATCATAAGGGACCACAGGCATTGCAAAAGATTGGTGAAAAGGTGTTAATGTCTAGTGGTAATATTACGTATGTTGTAGATAAGTTGCAAAATAAAAATCTGCTGTTTCGTCGACCATCCAAGGAAGATCGGCGTGTCATTTACGCTGAGTTAACCGAGGAAGGAAGAGAATTGTTCACACAGATATTTCCTCAACACCATCAGGTCATCATTGATGCTTTGGAAGGACTTGACCCTTCCGAGAAAGTAGCTGCGATTAAGATGTTGAAGAAGCTGGGACTGGCGGCAGAAGGGAAAACTGACTTGCGTTCATAACGCAGGTCAGTTTTTTTTGTGGATCTTGAAAAGTACAGGTATATACTGGCTGACTGACTTGCAAGGCCCTCCATAATATAGGAAGATTGTTCTATACATTCATCGTGTGTAAAACATGATTATCGAAAGTTCATGTATAATGGAACATAACGATTAAGAGCGGAATGGATGGATTGGATCAAGTAGAAGAACCTATCCCGATTGCAAGTTAGCTAACATCAATCTCATTCTGGATTAGTCACGAATGAAGATTGAGTGTGATGCGGGTATGAGGAGGGGTGCATCTATGAGTCATCAAGAAGCAGGAGAACGTTTGCTCCAAGAATCTGCGAACTTAGCTGATAAAATAACGGAGAAACAGTATCTCAGACAGCCCGATTTACTTGAGCGATTTGGCGAGAATGGAAAAATGCGAACCAAACAGGATTCGGAGTATAGCTTGAACTATTTGGCAGAAAGTACGCTCGTACAGAGTCCAGGTCTGTTTACTCATTATATTGCCTGGCTGAAAGTTCTACTTGAGGGTTATAAGGTATCACCAGAAGACCTGGCGATTAATCTCAATCTGATCAAAGAGACATTGGAAGAAGAATTTGACCATCCGTCAAAGGCACTTCTGCTCGAGTATCTGGAGATGGGAATATATAGAACAACACATATGGAGTCACAAGCGGGTTACATCAACGAATCCATGCCATATGGAGATGCCGCGCAATCGTACTTACAGTGCTTGCTTGAGAATAAACGGAAAGAAGCCTTTGAGATCATTGAAGCCCAGTTAGAAGCCGGGGTGACAATTCGAGATATTTATCGATATATCTTTCAGCCCACCCAATATGAAATTGGACGATTGTGGCAATGCCATCGTATCAGTGTGGGGCAAGAACACTTTTGTACGGCAACGACCCAGTCATTCATATCACGTCTTTATTCCCGCTGGCTGATTCATACGGGTCAGGATAAAAAACTAGTGGCTACCTGTGTAGGCAGTGAGCAACATGAGATCGGACTGCGTATGCTCACAGATGTGTTCGAGATGGAAGGTTGGGATACGCACTATCTGGGAGCCAATGTTCCCAATGGAAGTGTCATAGAGGCTATAGAGCGGCATCAGGGCGATGTTGTTGCGATTTCAGTTACGATGACGTATCACCTTCATCTGGCCAAAGAGTTGATTCATCTGATCCGTCATCATCCGGCAACGGCACATGTGAAGATTATGGTGGGGGGATATCCCTTTAATATTGATCAGGAGTTGTGGAAAACGATAGGAGCTGACGGTTATGCTCCAGGAGCCGATGAAGCGATAGCGGTTGCAGAACAATTACTGTCTCAGCCAGTTACATGTAATTATCTTGATATGGTTAGGGATTAGGAGAGGGATGTTGTGATGTCTAATGAGAGCGGAGAGATACAGAGGCTACGCAGAACGATTAAGCAGTTATCAGATCAGATGATCCGGAGTAAAGAGCAAGAGGAACGGATACTTACGGAATTCTCGGATATGAATAATGAACTGGTGACACTCCAGCGTCTGCTTGCAAAGAACAATAACAGTCTTGAAGCTGCACGTCAGCAAGCAGTAGACGCAGGTGATTCAAAAATCGCATTTATTGCAGGCATCAGTCATGATTTTCGTACGCCATTAAATGGCATATTGGGGATGGCTGAGATGCTGAAGCTGTCTCCATTGTCTGAAGAACAGGAGAATTCCGTTTCCGTTATACAGGATGCTACCAAACTGTTGCTTAAGCTGATTGAGGATCTTCTGGATCTGTCCAAACTTGAGGCGGGTCAGATGCGACTTGAACTGGGAGAAGTGGATCTGCAAGAGACGATAAACTATATTGTTCGTTTGCTCGAACCCCAAGTCAGAAAGAACGGAAATCAGTTATCGATAGACTGTGACCCCAGAATCTCTACCCTTCTTGAAGGGGATTCAACGAGGATTACACAGATACTGATCAATCTAATTCAGAATGCGAACAAATTCACATCAGAAGGTACAGTGCGGATACGAGTCGCCCTTATGAAAGATGATGAGATTACACAAATGATCCGATTTGAAGTCGAAGACACGGGGATTGGTATCTCGGAAGAAGATCAGAACCAGTTATTTCAACCCTACGTGCAGACTGAACGAGGACGCTCAAGTGAGTATGGAGGAACGGGCCTTGGATTATCGATCTGCAAGTCGCTCGTTACACTGATGGAAGGTCAGATTGGAGTAGACAGTCAGGAGGGTGAAGGATCAACATTCTGGTTCGAACTTACACTTGGTAAGAAAGACGGTAACCAGTCTGTTGCTTCCGCTCAAGAGCATCAGGGGCAGGATATGGATGATGAAGCTCCTTCTGTATCTGTATTGCTGGCCGATGATAATGTCATCAACCGGCAGCTTGTTATGTTGCAGCTCAAAAAACTGGGAATAACCCAAGTGGACGCTGTAGTGAATGGGGAAGAGGCAATAGCTGCTTTTCTCAGCAAAAAATACAGTTTGATTCTCATGGATTATATGATGCCAGTGATGGACGGTTTGGAGGCAACACGCAAAATCCGCTCGATAGAAATGGATGAAATGCGCCATACCACACCAATCATTGCAATGACAGGTAATGTCATGCAGGGAGAGAAAGACAAGTGTATGGAAGCCGGGATGAATGACTTTATTGGCAAACCCTTCACGCTGGAAATTTTGAGTAAGATGATCGAGAAGTGGCAGCAATCCTCCGAACCGACCGAGGTACTAAATATGAGCATCGTACATGAGATTGCGGAATTAAACACCGATGGCGATCGTACACTCCTTGGTATGTTGTTGGACATGTATCGTACCGATACACCTGGCAAGATTGAGGTGCTGCGCAGACATATTGTGTCCGGTGACCATGTTGCTGCAACCGAGGTAGCCCATGATCTGAAATCAGGGAGTTTGAGCCTAGGGATTCGTTATTTATCAACTTTGTTTGCTCAGATAGAGCAGTTCGCGAAGGAAGGTCAATCACGGAAAGCAGAACCTTTGCTGGATGCTTTGTTACCCGCCTATCAAGCAGCATGTGCAGCACTGCAACGAGTAAGTAAAGATTGAATATATCTTAATAAGGAAAGAGGGTAGGGCTCGTTCATGTTATTCTACGTACTTGCAGTACTGGTACTGATCGTTCTTGCACTTCTGTGGACAGGAGGGCTTTATTTTTTCAAAACGGCCATTCGCCGTACGCCAAAAACGTTTTTGGTAGATAATCCAAATCTGATGCCTGAACCGGACAATGAAATCATTAGCAGTGCTTCTGACCTGAAGTGGCTGGATGCTCAGCCTACAGAAGAGATATCTCTTCAATCACATGATGGATTAAAACTGTATGGTACATGGCTCGGTTCCAATAAAGGGTCGAATCAGACGGTTATTCTGGCACATGGTTATTCGGGGAGAGGCAGAGAAATGGCTGGATTCGCCCGGTTTTATGCGGAAAAGCATGGTTATAACGTACTCATGCCAGATGATCGAGGTCATGGACAGAGTGAAGGTGATATCATTGGTTTTGGTTGGTTAGATCGGAAGGATTATGTCCAGTGGACCAACTGGGTGCTTGAAAAAGTGGGTACACAAGGGGAAATCATATTGCACGGCATATCCATGGGAGGAGCAACCGTACTGATGACAGGTGGTGAAGTTCTGCCGATTCAGGTTAAAGCGATTGTATCTGATTGTGCGTATACATCCGTGGAAGAAGAACTGACGTTCCAGTTGAAGCAATTATACAAGCTACCTGCATTTCCGTTTATACCTGTCACAAGTCTGATCTCCCGGTGGAAAGCAGGGTATTCCTTTAGAGAGGCTTCTGCTCTCAAGCAGCTTGCCAAAGTTAACATTCCCGTGTTATTCATCCACGGAGAGGCTGATACGTTTGTACCAACGGAAATGGTGTACAGGTTGTATGAAGCCTGCCCAACCAAAAAGGAATTGCTGACCGTCCCCCGTGCCGGTCATGGCACAGCGTTTCAAGTCGATCGCACCGGATATGAGGCGGCACTGGAATCCTTTATGAAGAAAAATCTGTCACCTGCTTTTAATTGATTTTTTTGTGACAATCTGGGTATTAAGTAGAAGATGCAAATCATTTACTAAACGATGGGGGTATCTTGATGGGAAACGAACAATTTGAGGCTGCACGAAAAGCAGAGGAAGGTTATCATTCCAATTTCTATCAGAATAATGAATTATTCGCCTCTGGTACCTGGATGTCGAGGCCCGTGCCTATGGTGATGGATATGCTGGAACGCTTACTTGCTCACAAGGAGGAGTTGCGTGTCCTCGATCTGGGATGCGGAGTGGGGAGGCATACGATACCGATTGCACAGCGCCTTGTAAAAACGAAGAGTGAAGTCATCGGTGTGGATTTACTGGATGAGGCCGTAGACGGACTTCGCAAGTATGCGAAAGAATATCAGGTTGATCATATCGTGCAGGCAGTGAAAGCAGATGTTGAACATTATGCTGTGGAACCAAACTATTTTGACTATATCGCTGCTTGTTCTTGTCTGGAACATGTCTCAAATAAGCAAGCCTTCATGGAAGCGATAGACCGGTTACAGGCCGGAACTCGTACAGGGGGCATTCATTGTATTACGATGAGTACCAATGTGGAGGAGAAAGAAATCAATACAGGCAAGGAGATTAAACCATTAATTGAACTGAACCTGCCCACAGCCGAGGCGATTGCTATACTGGAGGATGCCTACAAAGGCTGGAATATTCTGCTTCAGGAACACGTTACACAGACGATTGAAGAGGAAAAGTATGATGAACCGACACAATTTCGTTGTGAACTGCTTCGTTTCGCTGTGCAAAAGCAATAAATTCTCTGCCGGGACCTGACAATGGACCCGGCAATCTTAATGTGTGGTCGGAA
The DNA here is from genome assembly GCF_037981725.1 of Paenibacillus sp. FSL H3-0457. Classification (NCBI taxonomy): domain Bacteria; kingdom Bacillati; phylum Bacillota; class Bacilli; order Caryophanales; family Paenibacillaceae; genus Paenibacillus; species Paenibacillus sp. FSL H3-0457. The sequence continues at coordinate 2,445,031 of NZ_CP150283.1, forward strand.
GGGAGATGGTTAAGGATGAATACATATGTAATAGGGATGGATGGAGGAGGGAGCCACACGCGTGTGGCTGTCGCAGATCAGAACGGGAAGATTTTATCCTATGTGCAAAAGAATGGTTGCAACCGTTATCACGATACCAATGCTGAGCAAAATGTGCTGGAGGGTATCGGAGCTGAATCGGCACACGACTTGAACTTTTAGAGGCTAACGACTACAATACGATAACGGAAACAAGCAAGGTATAGGAGGAATCAAGGTGTTAATTAATCTGAAATCACGCATACAGGAGCCGGAAGTACAGGAACTATTGTCCTACTCGGTTTTTCCTGATCCGGATCACTTGAACCGTGCGTTGCAACAATATGTAGAGAAAGACGAATTGCAAATGGGCGGTTACGAAGATGAGGGACAATTGATCGGTCTGATTGGATATGAGAAGACAGGAACAAGTGAGGTTACCATTCATCATATCTCGGTTTTGCCTGAAAACCGCTTTAAAAATTATGGACGTGGTATGATCTCACAACTGTTGGCAACATACAATCCCGATAGACTGATTGCGGAGACCGAGTTGGAAGCCGTCGAGTTTTATCGGAATACGGGGTTTGTGGTATATAGTCTGGGTGAATTATACCCAGGTGTGGAGCGATTCCGTTGTGTGCTTGAAAAAGAGGAAGATACGGACGAAGAGTAGCACAGAGACCTTTTATTACTTTAAGAAATATATGGATTATCATCAGTACAGGATGTTGGATTTGGCAATGAGCTGAGTCGGACGTCCTGTTTTTTTGTCGTTTTCATCTAAAAAGCAGGAAAAAAGTATTGCTTTGTAAGATTGTTTCATTATAGAATAGTTTCACAGAAGAATAGTTCGTTAAGTGAACTATATAGATTTGGGAAAGGAGAATGAAGAATGAGTACACCGGATGCAAAAAGTTTGGTGAACCGCTATTTGGATGCTTCCTTTATGGTCAATAAGCGGTTTGATACGCGGATACGCGAACAAGTGGGGCAGACCATAACGACCGATCAGTTCTGCGCACTTCGTCTGATTGAAGAGAAACCTTTCTGCACGCCCTCTGATCTTGCAGAGCTTCTGTGTATAGGTAAGAGTAGCATTACCGCTTTGGTCAACAAGCTGGTGGATCGCGATCTGGTCCATCGGGCCGGGGATGAACGTGACCGCCGCGTTGTATATCTGACACTGACGGATACCGGACGACAGGTATACAGGGAAACAGAACAGGAAATACAGCAGATTCTGGAGCCGTATCTGGTTCATTTTAAACCGGAAGAAGTCCGAATTTTCATTGAATCTTTTGAGAAGCTTGCAGCTTTGCTATCGCATGAAGGAGGACGGGAGAACGAATGAGAACGATACTAAAAGCAAGATGGTGGTTAATGGGGCTATGGGTTGTTGTAGCTGCCGTGTTGATGTTTACCGCCCCTAACATGAGTGAACTGATTCGGGAAAAGGGACAGTTTTCGGTTCCGGAAGGGTACTCTTCCACCCAGGCAGCAGCGATTCTGAATGAAGCTGCAGCACAAAAAGGAGAACAACAGGGGAGCCAGATCGCCCTTGTATTCTATAATCCCGATGGGCTGGGCACCACGGGGAAACAAGAGGCAGAGAAGGCCGTTAAGCAATTGGAGGCCGACAAGGAGAAGCTCGGTATTCTGTCCATTCTGGAACCTTTCTCTCAGCCTGAACTGTCCGAGAAGATGATCTCAGCTGACGGAAAAACGATTCTAACATCGCTATCCATTGATCAGGGAGATCGTACGGTCAAGGAAATGCGGGAAGACCTGAATGAAGCATTGAAGTCCGTCAATGTGGAGCACTACATAACCGGTAAAGGTCTGATTGATGAGGACACCATTGAAAGTTCCCAAGAGGGGCTTAAGAAATCGGAATATATTACCGTTGTCTTTATTTTACTCATTCTGTTCTTGGTCTTCCGTTCGTTTGTAGCTCCGTTTGTACCGCTACTGACGGTGGGGATCAGTTACATTGTATCGCAACAGATTGTTGCATTTCTGGTGGATGGGATGGACTTCCCGATATCCACGTTTACACAGATCTTTATGGTCGCCGTCATGTTTGGGATTGGTACGGATTACTGCATCCTGTTGATCAGTCGGTTCAAGGAAGAACTGGCTCATCATGAGAATACGTGGGATGCCATCATTGCGACCTATCGTACTGCCGGTAAAACGGTACTCTTCTCAGCACTAGCTGTGCTGGTTGGATTCATTGCGATCGGATTTGCCCAGTTTATGTTGTACCGTTCTGCGGTTGCCGTAGCTGTAGGTATTGCAGTGATGATGCTTGCCTTGGTGACCATCGTGCCATTCTTCATGGCGGTGTTAGGCAAGAAGTTATTCTGGCCGTCGAAGGGTTCACTTGAACATGCCGAGAGCAAGATCTATGGTGCAGCTGGTCGCTTTTCACTAAAACGTCCATGGGCTGCGCTGCTCATCGTTGCAGCTGTCTGTGTGCCTCTTCTGGCAACCTACGATGGCAAACTGTCGTTCAACAGTCTCGATGAGATTGGCGAGAAATATGATTCCGTAAAAGCATTTAACATTATCTCTGACAGCTTCGGTCCGGGTGAATCACTGCCGGGTCAGATCGTCATCCAGAACGATGAAGAGATGGATAATGCAAAGTATATGGCCGTTGCCGAGAAAATTAGCCGGGAAGTAGAGAAAGTAGCCGGAGTCTCTGGTGTCCGTAGTATGACACGACCTACGGGTGATGAGATTAAAGATTTTGAAGTTACACAGCAAGTGGGAACATTATCGGATGGACTGGGTGAAGGCAAGACGGGTCTGGACAAAATCCGTGATGGACTGAGTGAAGCCAGCAGTCAGCTAAGTAAAAATGAACCACAGTTAAAAGAAGCTGCTGATGGAGCAGGTGAACTTACCAAAGGAACCTCCCAGTTGCAATCGGGTATCACGCAACTCAGTGAGGGACTAGGGCAGATTGAAAAAGGTATTCGTGATGGTTCCGCAGGTGCGGGTGATCTGAAAGCCGGACTTCAGCAAGCCAAAACGAGTGCAGATCAGCTTGCGCAGGCGAACAATCAGTTGCTTGAAGCCTATCGTCAGGCGGGAGCAGGGGTCGCTGCACTGGGGGATGGGACCCGCGAACTGGAACAACAGCTGAACGGGGTTTCAACAGCTCTAACCAGTCTGTCCGAATCCTTCACAGCACTTGAAGAGCGTTATCCTGAATTGCAGCAAGATGCTGATTACCAGCGTATCAAAGGTACGATTGGAGAAACAGGTTCTGGCACAGCGCAGCTTGCTCAAGGTTTGGGTCAGATTAAGACCAAACTTGGGGAAGCCGCTGCTGGAATTAATCAGGCCAATGAAGGGTTTGCCTCCGCAGCAGCCGGACAAAAGGCGCTTGCCGATGGCCTGGGCCAGATTGTAACGGGAATCGGTCAGTTGCAATCCGGTCTCAAACAGGCTGCGGATGGTCAGGGTAAAGTGATTAGTGAAATTCCTTCCATTCAGGATGGACTTGGCCAGCTTCAGGGTGGTCAGGAGAAAATTCAGCAAGGCTTCTCGGATCTGAGTGGTCAGCTGACACAACTGACAGATGGCTTGAATCAAAGTGTCGATGGTATTAAACAGGTATCCGGTGGACTGGATTCAGCGCAGGACTACCTGACGCAATTGCAAAATTCACCAGATTCCGATCTGGCAGGCTGGTACGTTCCTGAAGAAGCACTGAACAGCAAAGACTTCACACAGGTATTTGATACGTATCTGTCTGAAGATCGGAAAACGATGACGATTGATGTTATTCTCGCCGAAAATCCATACGGAACAGAAGCCATTGATCGTGTTCCTGACATTGAGGCGGCAGTACATCGCGCGGTACAAGGCAGTACACTTGAAAAAGCAGATATCGCCATAGGTGGCGTTACCAGCACGTTTGCAGATTTGCAGGAGATCTCGAATAACGACTATACACGTACTGTAATGCTGATGCTGGCAGGCACATTTATTATTCTGGTCGTACTGCTTCGCTCGGTCATTATGCCATTGTATCTGATTGTTTCCTTATTACTGGCTTATTTCACATCGATGGCGTTAACCGAAGTGATCTTTGTTAATATCCTCGGATTCGCAGGCATTAGCTGGGTTACTCCGTTCTTCGGATTTGTTATGCTGATTGCACTTGGTGTGGATTATAGCATCTTCCTGATGGACCGTTTCAATGAGAACAAAGGTATGAAAGTACAGGATGCGATGTTGTACGCGATGAAAAACATGGGCACCGTTATTCTATCTGCCGCAGTCATTCTGAGCGGTACATTTGCTGCGATGTATCCATCCGGTGTTCTCTCGATGATGCAGATTGCCACAGTAGTCCTTAGCGGACTGATCTTGTACTCTCTGCTGTTCCTGCCATTCTTCGTCCCAGTGATGGTGAAGATGTTTGGCCGGGCCAACTGGTGGCCGTTCCCGAACAAGGAACAATCAGATTCCGTTGATTCGGATCGGACCATAGGCATGTAATGCATTGCAATGAATCAGGCTCTGCCGCGTTATGCGGCAGGGCTTTTTTCTTTTTTTTACCTCTACAGAAGAAGAAATATGGTTTTATGCAAAAGAAAGGTGCATGCCTAAGGACACCATCCCGCGCCTTGTCTTGCCACCCATCATAAGATATAGAGCAGTTCATTATTGTTCAGAGAAATCACAGCAGAGAGGGGCGACGGGATGGTATATCGATATGTGGCTATAGGAGATTCATTAACGGTAGGTACAGGAGCGTTGCTGGGCACCGGCTTTGTTCCTTTATATCGGCGAATGGCAGAAATGAATGTTCGTACGTTTGTATCCATGGAAAATATGGGCGTGAATGGACTGACGTCGGGGGAAATGTTGCAGATGATCTCTTCGCATCCCCGAGTGCGGCAATCGCTCCGTGAAGCGGATATCATTACCATATCCATTGGCGGGAATGATCTGATTCGTACGTTCAAAGCAAGTAATGGCATTCCAAATGCCAGCAAAATGACACAGGTGCTCGGAGAAACCCGCAGTAATGTATCCCAGATCATGCGGCACATTCGGCAGTTAAAGGGCAACCATGAGTATATGGTCCGATCCATCGGATTGTACAACCCGTATCCACAAGCGACGGAAGCTGCGTACTGGGTGCGCCAATATAATTCGTTTCTGAATGGAGCGGGATCAGGCAACTATGCGTGTGCTCAGGTGTATGACAGGTTTGAAGGTCGTGAACGTGAACTGTTGTTCTGGGACAGAGTGCATCCCAATGCAAGAGGGTATCGTGTCATTGCGGAGCAGCTTAATCGGACGGGATATTATCCGTTCTCTTGATCACTTTGGAACAGAACTAGACCAAGCGATGGACTTCCTTTAAGATAAATAAAAGACAGTTCCATTTTGTGAGATAAAGGGGTTAATTTTTGGTGCAAAACATCGATTCTGGTTCCCTCCATCCTTCAGAGCAGCAGCGTATATCCGAAGTGTTGGCCTTATATGGTTTTACATCGGATTGGAAAGGCGAGCGGGGAAAGGGTGGGATGAATAATTCTACTTACATGCTCCATGTAGACGGGACTAATTACGTCATGAGACAATATGAAACACATAATGATCCGATGAAAATCACCTTTGAACACGAGGTGCTGGAAGCCCTCCAACGTTCGAACTTTAAGCTTGATACACCTTCACTTGTAAGGCGTTTATCTGGTGAGAGAGGTACATTCCTTCCTGTAAAAGATACCCTGACAGGTCATACCAAAATCGTGACTCTGTTTCATTATAGGGAAGGCGTCAATCCCATCTGGCATACACCAGATCAATTGATAGGGCTCGGTAAAGCGGCGGGGGCCCTGTCTTATGTTATGGCTACGCTGGATATACCACTTGAACCTGTGTATCCACCATATTATCGAATTCAGGATGCGTATCCGCTCTGTTCACCAGAACGATTATTACAGCTATGCACATCGCCGCCGGAGCAATTGGCCTCATGTGCAAATGAGTTGAAGCAACTGAGAGATGCGCTGCCAGATCTGTTTGAAGCCCTGCGGGGAATGGAACATCTGCCGCATCAATTGGTTCATGGGGACGTGAATGCCTCGAATGTATTGGTAGATCAGCAGGATGGTGAAATCTGTGCCATTTTGGATTTTGAATTTACGACATGGGATTTGCGGGTAATGGAGCTGGCTGTTCCGATGTCTGACCTCCTTACCATGGACAAGAGTGAAGATTGGATGTGGCAGGCACAGGAGGGACTGATCAGGGGATTTCGGGAACAGGTCAGCCTGAAACCGGAAGAGTTGCTGGCCATACCACGATTGATTTTGCTGCGTAGTCTGGATGTGGTCATGCATTTCATCAGTCGGATGTTCGAGGGTACAGATGAGCCGGAAGTGGCTGTGGAGCAGATTGTGAAGCTGAAACAGCGGATCGACTGGATGCATCTCCATGAAGAACGACTGCGTGAGATATTGGTGTATTAATATCGCTGTTAAGAATAAAGTGCACTGGTTCTGCTCATACGAGGGCAGAGATCAGTGCACTTTTATTAGTTAGAAAAATGATATGTGAAGATTACAGTGTATAGCGGATGACATTACAATCCACGTTTGCGGAACCAACTGCGGACAGCCCAGCGGCGCTCCTGACGTTTTTTGTATTTGGGCAACGAACGATAAACGTTTAACGATTGCTCGTAAGCCTGCTTCGCGTCTGCATTGCGTCCGAGGGAACGGTGAACCGAGCCGAGCAGATAATAAGCTTCACTGGAAGAGGAATGAATCTCCTGAAACTGATGCACATAATCCAGCGCTTTGTCTTCATGCGTATCTTTGAAAGCTCCAGCAAGGGTTAGGTACGGGCGTCCGTACTTGACTCTGGGGTTGATCTCGAGGGCTTGCAAAATATGACGTTCGCCTTTTTCGATGTTGCCCAAATGAAGCTCAGTTGTCCCTAATGCCTCCCAGTACTCAGCTGATTGTTCGTATGGGCGCTCCAGTTCAAGCAATAAGGCATGTGCCTCACTGTAACGCTTGCGCTCAATTAACAGGCGAGCCAGTTCCAGCTTGGAAGAAACTTCATTAGGACTCATGGCAAGCTGTTGCCGAAGCCGTGAGATGTTACGTATACGTTTGAGAGGTTTCGTGAAGCTTGGGAACACCCCAACGTATCGACGATCCAGGAAATACAGTATAACGAGTAAAATGAGGATGGCAATGAACGGATTACCTACAATCCGCCATAGAAGACCAAAGATAAGAAATTTAATAAGCACAGGTTCAACTCCATTTATGATGTAATCGCGTTTCGTACACTTAAAATATATTTCGACTGATCCAGCGGGTTAACTCCTCTGCGTTTGCGAGTATGATTCACATCCGCAGGACAATCTTGGTATCCGGCAAACGAAGTCGTAAGCACCCCGCGGCCGCTTGTCTCGGAACGCAGTTTCACCGGATAATCCATTGAGGTGGCAAGAGGCATAACTCCTTCAATAATACAACGTCCGCTACCAATGACGGGGGCTTCGAAGGTTGCCCGCATATGTACCAGATCACTAAGGGCCTTACCGCCGTATTCCTCCGGGACCGTCAGCCGGAACTGAAGAAGGGGTTCCAGCAAAGTGGTACCTGTTCTCGCCAATCCATCCATGATTCCCATAGGCGTGGCTACAACAAAATCCAGCGGATGTGTATGCCAGACATGATGTTCCCCTTCCACCAGCGTGATGCGCAGATCGGTTACTTCCCAACCGAGCATACCTTGAGACAAGGCTTCCGGAATTCGTCGTTCAACTTCATTCTGATAACGTAACAGCAGATCTTCTGTCCTTACGGTTGAGGCATAGATCAGACCGCTTCCGCGAGGCAAAGGTTCAATCTTGAAGCGAAGGATAGCCCAGCAGGGCTTAGGCATCGTATAAGCGATGTAACCTTCTCCGGCTGTACGTGGTGTCTCCTTATAGATGACGGATGGCGGATCAAACACGACATCCAATCCGAAACGACTCAGCAACAGGCTGGATAAAATCTCAAGCTGAATGGTTCCCATGACCTTGAGATGCAGTTCTCGTTCCTCCGGCAACCATTGCAGGTCGAGTAAGGGGTCTTCATCCGTCAACTCTTGCAATGCTGCGACAAGATCGGGGTAACGTGCCGGGTCCTTGCCATGTACTTGTACGGTCAGCAAAGGCACAGCCATCTGTGGCAGAGGAGGTACACCTTCAGGATTGCCGATAATGTCACCCACATGTGTGTCACTCAGTCCATACAGCGCAGCAATCTGCCCCGCGTGAACGGCACCGGTATCCGCCCATTTCCGTCCATCCATACGGCGAATCTGCGTCACTTTCTCTTCAAGTTCCCGCGTCGAATTATGGATGGTATCCCGATTGTGTAAGCTGCCACCATACATACGGACGTATGCCGTGCGGCCCATCGTACGGTCACGTTCAATTTTGAACACAACACCGGATACGGGAGAGTCCACTGGTTGTGCAGGTGGAGGCAGAAATGCAAGGACCGTGTCCAGCAATGCCGTGACGCCAATTCCTTTGCCGGAAGCACCATAACACACAGGGAACATCTCACCCTGATGCACATACCGCAGGAATGCTTCATTCAGATCCCTTTGCGATAACGGAGTCTCCTGGATGTAGGCTTCCATGACCTTTTCGTCCAACTCGGCAAGTATCTCGACCAGACCTGGAATGGAAGGTGTGCCATCTGACAGGGAATCTTGATTCGGGTTCCATAGCGAGTCGATGCCATGAAATGAATCTTCGTGGAACTGATACGTTTGGATTTCGCATGCGAAAGGGGACAGGGTGGAACGAATCTGCTCCATTACCGCTGGGGCAGACGCACCAATCCGATCCATTTTATTAATATAAATGATGGTTGGGATGCGAAGTGAACGAAGGGCATGCCAGATGGCTTCACTCTGGGACTGAATGCCTTCTACTGCCGACAGAATGAGAATAGCGCCATCCATTACCCGTAGCGTTCGCTCTACTTCGGAGCTAAAATCAATGTGACCAGGCGTATCAATGAGGTCAATGATGGTGTTCTTCCAGATCAGAGAGGTCATGGCTGCCTGAACGGATATGCCACGTTCTTTCTCAATGTCCAGGGAGTCTGTGGCTGTTGTTCCGTCATCTACACGTCCCGGACTGCGGACGACACCACTCTCAAATAACATATGCTCGGTGGTGGTTGTTTTCCCCGCATCCACATGGGCGAAGATGCCAATATTCCTGCGATTCAATTCGTTTAACATGGAATGCTAAGCTCCTCTGACAACGGAATGCAATGTTTCCGACAAGTAATAATCCAGATTATCATACCACATCTTCCATATGGAAGAATATGTGGATATATATGATTAGGCCCAGGCACCTATGTTCCAGTCTGGTTCTATTTTAACGAGAACTGTTCATGGTTCTGCGGTATGCTGCGGGTGTTGTACCGGTTAATTTTTTGAATTGACGGTAAAAGTGGGGCAGGCTGTCGAACCCGCAAGCATCGGCAACGGCTGCCATCGTCTCATCACCTTGCACCAGATGCTCTTTCGCCATAATGACCCTTCGTGCTAATGCGTAATCCGTTAGAGTCATTCCCGTGTATCGTTTGAAGGCACGACTGAAATGGGCAGGGGATACAGAGGCGTGCTGCGCCAGTTCAGGGAGGGACAGGCCATTCCGAAGGTTATCGTCAATATGAGAGATCGTAGAAGAGAGCCATGAGGGACCAGGAGCGGATTTACCCTGATTCGCAGGTCCCGCAGCTTCCAGACGTTCCAGAAAAATGAGCAACAGTTGCAGCCTTAACAGGGCCGCATGTGCGCTTAGATGATGACCGAGCTGGAATTCGGTCTGAATATTATCAATGAGGGCGGCCACCTGTAATTGCTCCTCTGTGTTCAAATGCCTCTTATACACGCGTTGTTTACGACAACGTTCAAACAGGCTTAGCAAGGAAGAAGCAGCGCCTCCGGCGGTCGATGCCAGTAAGCCCGGGCTGAAGAACAATGCGGAAGATGTGACAGGATTGCCTGCATCCGGCAAGGCTCGATGAACCGTGCTGCCCGGTATAATGAACAGATCTCCTTCCTGCATATTCTCAAGTCCCGTATCAATAAAGATGCTTCCCTGACCCCGATATACATAGATAATTTCATGCCAGTCGTGAAGGTGATCTGGCAATTCGTTCTGAGGGGATTTGGTATCGCTGTACACCAGGCGGAACGGAATACCGGATTCTGCTTGAATAGTCGTACGAACAGGTGAACGTTCCATAGAGACTCCTTTCCAGACGATCGTCTTCAACGAGATGTTATACCTGGTCATGAGAGAGTATATTTACCGCAATATAAGCAATTTAATTTCCTTTTATTGATGATACAATGAATTTAAAGCGTTTACAATAAAAGGGTGCAGAGCCTTCGAGCTGCATTCCGACAGTACAAATAATCGATGAGGTGAGTGTCCATGTCGGCAAGCACGAAACGGCCAAGGTTGAAGCTGAATTTACTGGGGAGCGATGGTCAGCGCAAGTGCAAGGAGATTATGGAGCGTCCCGTGAAGGTTTTGCAGATTGGAGAAGGTAATTTCTTGCGGGGATTTGCAGACTGGATGCTTCATGAGAGTGCCAGACAAGGCAAATTCCATGGAAGTGTAGCTGTTACCCAACCACGACCGGGAGGCAAAGCCAAGCTGGAGCAGATTCGTGATCAGGATGGATTATATACGATGATTACACGAGGGCTGTCTCAAGGGAAGCCGGTTGAGCGGACAGAGTTGATCTCCATTTTCTCACAGTGTATCAATCCGTATGAGGAATGGGATGCCTTTTTGAACTTGGCGGAACTGCCTTCACTTGAGTTCGTTATTTCCAATACAACCGAATCAGGATTGAAATATACGTATACGGACTATATCGAGGGTGAACCGGTCCAATCATTTCCGGGGAAATTAACAGTTTTCCTGCATCAGCGATATTTGAAATTTGATGGTGATCCATCCAGAGGTTTGATTCATCTGCCATGCGAGCTGCTTGAAGGCAATGGTGACGTGCTGCGCAGTTGTGTTCTCCGTCATAGTGAGGATTATGGGTATTCGGATGGCTTCCGTTCATGGATCGAGAACCATAATCACTTCCTGAACAATCTGGTAGATCGAATTGTCACAGGTGCGCCGAGCCAGGAGGAAGCCGATTCCCTGACGAATCGCTGGGGTTACGAGGACCAGTTGATTAATACAGCAGAGCCATATCATTTTTGGGCCATTCAGGGTGATGAATCATTGGACAAAAAACTTCCTCTCAAGCAGGCAGGTCTCAATGTACATTGGGTGAAAGATCTGAAGCCTTTTCAGGTACGCAAAGTTCGTATTTTGAATGGGGCACATACCTTAATGTCATCACTAGGCATTCTGCAAGGCAAGCAGCATGTGAGAGAAACGATGGAAGATCCACATTTTGGCACATGGATCAGGGAAGCTGTGCATCAGGAGATCGTGCCTGCTCTGGATATGCCCGATCATCAGCTGGACCAGTATGCAGAAGAAGTATTCGAACGGTTCCTTAACCCGTATATTGATCACAAATTGCAAGATATTGCTTTGAATACGATCGGAAAATTCAAGGTGCGTGTGCTGCCTACACTTTTGTCTTACGAGCAAAATCAGGGAAGTTGGCCAGAACGTTTAATTCAAGGGTTTGCTGGATTATTGTGTCTCTATCGTCCGGTAAATACGCCAGAAGGTTACAAGGCACAACGACTGAATGGGGAGGACATTCTGCTGCGGGATGACCCGGATGTCCTGGCTGCTTTGGCTGCACACTGGGAAGGTTATGACACGCTGAACAGGGATCAGAAGCAACTGGATGACCGGGTAGCGGCTGTGTTGTCAGATACCCTGATCTGGGGCGAAAATCTGGATGCAAGAGAGGGGCTGCGTGCAACACTTGTTCGTGAAATCGGATTGTTGGAAGGTGAAGGGAAATGAACACAACAAGTACAATCAATGACTGGATTGCTATTCAACCGCAGGATGATGTCATTATAGCGCTTCGGGATTATGCCAAAGGAGAACGCATTACACTGCCGGACGGTGTTTCCTTTACACTGCTCGATGACGTGCCCAAAGGGCATAAGATTGCTGTGCATACCCTGGCGCCGGGTGATGATGTGATGAAGTATGGTTTCTCCATCGGGATTGCCCAAGAGCAGATCGAGCAGGGAAGCTGGATTCATAGTCACAACCTGAAGACGGGTCTGCACGGATTGCTTGAATATGAGTATCAGCCGGGAGCGCAGGTTCAGACGGACATGCCTCCGGAACATCTGCGCTCATTCGATGGATATTTGCGCCCCAATGGTGAAGCAGGTATTCGTAATGAGATCTGGATTGTGAATACGGTTGGATGTATCAATAAAGTGTGTGAAGCTTTGGCACGTATGGGTCAGTCCCAGTTTGGAAGCCGGGTAGATGGTGTATTTCACTTTCCACATCCATTCGGGTGTTCACAGCTTGGTGATGATCTGAAGTATACACAACAGTTGCTGGCCTCCTTGGTGGAGCATCCGAATGCAGGAGGCGTGCTCGTCATCGGTCTGGGCTGTGAGAACAATCAGGTCGATGAATTCCGTGAGTGTATTGCTCCGGAATACCGAGGCAAAGTACGGTTTCTCAAAGCACAGGAAACGGATGACGAGCTTGAGGAAGGGCTTCGACTGATGGAAGAACTTGTGGAGATCGTTGAACATGAACAACGGCAGCCGCTTCCGCTCAGTAAACTCAAAATTGGTTTGAAGTGTGGCGGTTCCGATGGTTTATCTGGCATTACAGCCAATCCGCTGGTCGGTGCAGTTGCTGATATGTTGGTTGCTGCCGGGGGTACGGCTATTCTGACGGAAGTTCCGGAGATGTTTGGTGCGGAGACGATCTTAATGAACCGGGCTGCCAATGAGCAGGTGTTTCACGATTTGGTGGACCTCGTGAATGGCTTCAAGCAATATTTTGTGAACCATGGCCAGAACATCTATGAGAATCCTTCACCTGGGAATAAGGCTGGTGGCATCACAACGCTAGAGGAAAAGTCACTTGGATGTACGCAAAAGGGAGGACGTTCTTCCGTTGTCGACGTTCTGCGCTATGGCAAACGTGTAACTCAAACCGGTCTGAACATTGTAGAAGCACCGGGTAATGACCTGGTGTCTGTAACGGCACTGTCTGCGGCGGGTGCACATATTGTGCTCTTCACAACAGGGCGGGGGACTCCCTTCGGAGGTCCGGTACCTACCGTCAAGATTGCGACCCAATCCGATCTGGCTAATCGCAAAAAACACTGGATTGATTTCAACGCAGGCCAGCTGTTGGAGGGGCAGACGATGGATGAGGTGAAAGCACAGCTGTTCAGCCAGCTGATTGACATTGCTTCTGGGCGGTCACATACACTCAGTGAGCAGCATGGATTCCGGGAGATTGCCATATTCAAGGATGGCGTAATTCTCTAAATCGTTCTGGATGGAGGCTGTTAATCGTCTGGGTTACATTATATGGTGAACCAAAGCCAATTCCGGTTGAAATTTGCACTACAACCGGGATTGGCTTTATTTAGATTCCACGGATGCCAAGTGCTTTGGAGATGCTTGATAATACGGCGGGTGAAGCATGTTGTTGCAGTTGTGCAACCAGCAGTTCACGCGCCTCTACTGCGCTGCCTTCAAATGGCTTAATGCCATGACGTTGCATCCAGTGATCTGCGGTCTCATATGCGGAGCTGTTCCATGCAACTTTGCCTTCTGCGAGCCCTTCTTTTTCTTTGGTGCCACTGATCACAATGGCTGCACAGCCCTGAAGGTCCAGAAGTCCACGGTCAAATGTTTTTTTGTCTTCTTTTGCTCCGAATCCTGCCTGAGAACGAAGTGCACGTCCATCGATGCCTTCCTGTTCTGCAACTAACGCATGGAGTTTGAACGCTTCACGGGAGAGCAGACCCGCTTCATACTGTTCCTTGATGGTTCTGGAGTCGGCAAGCAGTCGGTGTACCCAAGGGAAGTATTCAGATGAGACAAGAAGCGCTTTCTTTTTGACAAATTTTCCATATGCAGCAATGCCCTCCTCAGCCAGGCGTGAACGCCATAACCAGGGATCGAATTCATCATCCTTGTGCCAATTTTCTTTGGGGGTTAGCGATGATAGAGAAGGATATTCGGCAAATAGTGGTGCCAGAGGCAGCAGCCCTATAGACTGGATACGCTGTACTGCTTCTTCGTACGTTGTAACGGCTTCATATGTCATGATATCAGTAGGCTCCTTTTTGTGTGTAGTCAAGCTACGACTTGGTTGAAGCAAGGTATCTTCGGCTTACTTCCTCGGCATGCTGACGAATCTCACTGCGAAGTTGGAGGGGTTCGATCACTTCGGCTTCACGTCCCAATCGGTAAAAGAATCGTACGGCCCAGTCCCATTCCCCTGGTGGACAAAGGAATGATAATTCCCAGAGATCCGGGGCAATTTCAATCATCTTTTCACCAATATGCTCGTCCTGTTCAGCTTCAATCATTCCCCGATAACTCAGTTGTGCCTTAACCAGGGTTGGCGGCTGTTCTGGAGGGAGCGGCTTGCTCTGCTGTTGCTCCGCCTGTTCGTTAAGCACCAGTGCATCCTGTGGTTCAATCGCTTTGACATCGATAATTCGGTCAACCCGGAACAGACGCTGTTCACCATGTTCGAGGGAATATGCTTCACAGTACCAGAAGCCGGAGGAAGCATATACCCGTGTGGGACAGATATGCAACCATCGCTGACGTGATACGGAGCGATACAGCACACTAAGCCACCCGTGTTCGGGTATACATGCCAGCAGTGCGTCCAGATGAGGAAGAATGTAATTGCGGTCTGGAATATGATGATGCAGCTGTTGGAGCATGGGATCAATTCGCGACATAATATCATCCGGAATGATGGCCTTAACTTTGTTCATCAGGGTCCAGCGTTTCTCATGAAAGGGTGTGTCGGCGTAGCGACTTAGACCTTCAAGAGCGAATATGAGCGTCGCTGCTTCTACCGGGTCCAGCTGTAATGGGGGTAATACGTAACCCTCCATAAGTCTGAAACCGCCTCCCGGACCGGAAATGGCAATAATGGGCACATTCATCTCGGAGAGGGACTGAATATCCCGAAGAATCGTGCGACGGGAAACTTCAAATTTCTCACCTAATGAGTGTGCCGTTTCGTGACCATGCTGTAATGCCATTACGATGGCAGCAAGCCGATTTGTTCTGTTCATGTCAGCCACTCCGTTTCGATCTGCGCCGCCGGAAAGTGATGTCGTAGTTATATTTCTATTGTAACAACGAATAAGTGACATCATGAGTGTCACCAATATTTCAACTGTTCATTATTTTATAATGGATCAGCATCAGGATTCACAAGCATGTTCCGGCAGGCTTTGTTAAAATGTCTTTCTCGTCCAATTCGCTTTGCATACTGATATTTCCTTCTATCAAAAAGACCACAGATCATGCCAAAAACCCGTATCCGGTGTAGACGGATACGGGAAGTAGCAGCTTTTGGCTTACAGAAGACGATAAAGGTCTGAAATCTATACCAATATCCTTGCTGAAGACAATAACAAGTATAAAAGGAATGAATATGTGACACTTTGTATCACGGATATTTCTATCACATTATATTATTTCGATGATTTCAATTAAGTGAAATCGCTTATTTCATTTCGAGCAGTTGCACTCCACGGGCTTCAATCTCAACACTTCCCGAAAGCTCACGATTGGTGAGCAGATCATGTGCCTTAGCTGTTCCCAGATCATAGGATTGCGTGGTTGCGTTATGGTTCATGACAAACAAGTAGGGCTTGCCGTCTTTGGTTCGTGCGCTTACTTCAACATCTTCTGGTGTCTCAAGCAAGGACTCTACGTTCTTGGCTGCTGCAAGCTGTCCCAGCAAACCATCCAGGAAGCGCTCATCCGGGTCGGATGCAACGTACCAGGCTTCACCTTGGCCAAAGGTATTACGTGTCACAACAGGCATGCCTTTATAAAAGTCGTCTCCATACTCCGCGATGACTTCGGCTCCTTCACTGTGCAGCAGGTCACACAGCATGCCGCAGCCATACTCTCCTTGAAGATCACCGTAGGTTTCTTTGAGGACAATGCGGTTCTTTTGCTCAGGCAGCAGGGCATCAATCTCTTCCACCCAGATTCCGAGCAGTTTACGAAGTTCTCCCGGATATCCACCTGTAGTCACGAGATCGTTCTCGTTGACAATGCCGCTGAAGAAGGTTGTCAGGAATGTTCCACCTGCTTCAACATACTTCTCCAGTTTGGCGGCAAACCCTGGTTTAACCATGTAAAGAACAGGGGCAAGGACAATGTCGTATTTGCTCATATCCGTATCCACACTGATGATATCTACCTGTATGTTGCGGCGGAAGAAGGCTGCGTAGTACTTATGGATCTGATCCACATAGTTCAGGGCAACCGTAGGTCCGCTTGATTTTTCGATGGCCCACCAGTTGTCCCAGTCGAACACAATTGCCACTTTGGATTCAACAGATGCATCCAGCGTGGTATCTCCAAGAATCTGCAATTCCTTGCCCAGCTCAGCAACTTCGCGGAATACACGTGTATTCTCATGCCCAGCATGCTCAATAACTGCACCATGATACTTCTCACAGGCACCGATGGAGCGGCGAAGCTGGAAGAACATGATGGTATCGGCCCCGTGCGCAACAGATTGATAACTCCACAGACGCATGACACCTGGACGTTTCAGTGAGTTATATGGCTGCCAGTTCTGCTGACTTGGTGTTTGCTCCATCAGCATGAACGGTTGACCATCCTTCAGTCCGCGCATAAGGTCATGAGCCATTGCTGTGAAGCTGACGGGTGTTGCGAGACCAGGATAACTATCCCAGGAGACGATATCCAAATATTTTGCCCATTTGAAATAGTCCAATTGCTTGAAGAATCCCATCAGATTGGTAGTAACAACGGAGTCCGGAATATGTTTTTTGATCGCATTGTATTCCAATAGATAACAATCCAGCATGCTGTCGGAGTTGAAGCGAGAGTAGTCCAGCGAGATTCCCTGGAACGTTGAATTATTGTTACCCCAATGTTCGCTCAGGTTGCTTGGTAATACAATCTCGTCCCAATCGTAGAAGGTATGCCCCCAGAAATTCGTATTCCATGCTTTGTTGACCTGTTCCAGAGTCTGATAGCGTTCTTTCAGATACACGCGGAACGCTTTTTCACAGTTGTCACAGTAGCACTCACCGCCATATTCGTTGGAGATGTGCCATACGAGAACCGCGGGGTGATCCTTGTATCGTTCGGCCAGTTTATCCGCAATCTTCTCAGCGTATTTGCGATAGGTCGGGCTGTTGGGACAGGAATTATGGCGCCCACCGAATTTGCGTTTGCGTCCATCGGCATCTACACGAAGCACGTCTGGATATTTCTTTGCCATCCAGGCCGGATGGGCAGCAGTGCTTGTTGCAAGGCATATATAGACACCGTTTTCATGTAAGCGATTAATCAGTTGGTCGAGTTCTTCAAAACGGTATGTAACTTCATCAGGCTGAATCAGTGCCCATGAAAATACGTTGATTGTGGCAATATCAATGCCTGCCAATTGGAACATGCGCAGGTCTTCAAGGTGGGTTTCGTGATCCCACTGTTCCGGGTTGTAATCGCCCCCGTAGAACATTTTGGGCAGTTTGTTACTAATCAATGTGTTCACCTCTTGTATAAGAATAATCCTATACTATATGATACATATGACTTTTAAAATATAATAAAAGTAATGACTCATATAAGAATACGGAAGTTTATTTCAGCTTATACCCAAGGAGGCATCCCATGTTTATCTCCCCCCGACATCAACGATATTTCATGACATCACGTGATCAGCCGTTGCCCCTTTATATTGAGAGCCTGGGTTATAACGGCAATCAGGAGAAGGTGTCCAGACCTGTGGGGTATCCCTGTTACCATTGGCTTCAGACAGTAAAGGGAGCCGGAGAATTCAAGTTTGCCGGGTCCACGGTCGTACTGGGGGAAGCATCAGGTATTTTGCTGCCGCCAAATGAACCGCATGAATATGTGCGCGCCCAAGGAGAGTGGGAGACATTCTATATTACATTTGGCGGTTCCCAGTGTCCGGCAATCTTGGAGTCACTTAGTCTGGGTGAAGCAGCGTTGCATCAGTGGGAACAGAGCAGTCCGTTCAATGATTACGGCCAGGAAGTGCTGGATTCAATCAGAAGTGATCAGGATTTGTCGGGACTCGAGGCGTCAGCGGATATATATCGATTTCTGATTTTGCTCAAAAAACATGGCATGACCGGCAATCGCTCTTCGATCTCTCATGCCGTGGAGAGACTCGCTCCGCTCATTGCATTCATGGAACAGCATTATGCGAATCCCGAGATTGGTCTCGAACATATGGCTGACGTCACGGGGATCTCATCCAGACATCTGAACACCTTGTTCAAGCAGTCCTTTGGCATGACAGCCTATAGTTATTTCATTTTGCTGCGCATTCGCAAAGCCAAGGAAATCATGACCGCAGACCATAGACCCACGATTAGGGAAACTGCAGTTAGGGTAGGGTTTCGAGATGCAAGCCATTTTGTAGCAACTTTTCGCAGGATTGAGGGGGTGACTCCTGAACAGTTCCGTAATTTGTACTAACATGTACCCAAATGATCAAAAAGTGATGCCAGGAAGGTATTGATGCGTTAGGGTCATTACCGTTATGATGGTATCGATTCCTGAGATTCGAAAACGTTTAAACGGACCCATGTATCCGTTCTACTTGGAGAGGATGATTGAAGATGACAACAACTATACCCTTATGGGATCATGCTGCACCTTATGCAGCCCAGGGTCATGAAGACGAGATGCCACATTTGATTCCATTTATTCAGCCCGGTTCCGAGAGCGCTGTCATTGTGTGTCCAGGGGGCGGCTATGGATTTTTGGCTGATCATGAAGGTGCTCCAATAGCGGAATTGTTGAACCGTGCAGGTATAAGTGCATTTGTCCTGAATTATCGGGTGGCGCCTCACCAGCATCCTGCACCTATAACAGATGGTCAGCGTGCCATACGTTATGTTCGTGCTCATGCTGAGCAGTATGGCATCAACCCTGCCAAGATTGCAGTACTTGGTTTCTCCGCAGGCGGACATCTCACAGCAACACTGGGAACGCTGTATGACGAGGGACAACCGGATCATGAGGACCTCATTGAACGCCAGAGTTCACGCCCGGACCGAGTTATTCTCTGTTATCCGGTCATTACGATGGAGTTCTATGGACATGCCGGTTCCCGTGAGAATTTGCTTGGGTCTGATGCGTCTGCCGAGCAGATCAAGGCTTTCAGTGCGGAGCAGCAGGTAAGAGCGGATGCTCCTGAAGCGTTCATCTGGCACACCAGCGATGACCAGGCAGTGCCTGTAGAGAATAGCTTGCGTTACGCACTTGCATTGGGTGCGCATGGCATTCCCTATGATTTGCACGTTTTTGAGAAAGGTTCACATGGTCTTGGATTGGCTGAGGACAACCATGCGATTCGGGTATGGTCGGATCTGTGTCTCACATGGCTCAAGAATCAAGGCTGGTAATCACTGATTGATAACAACTTAACGGTCCTGACTAATCAATTATTCCTATATTAGCGCCTTGGAGCGAAGGAGAAAATAACGATGAAATTGCAGAAAAATGACAAGCTTCTGTTTATCGGGGATTCGATTACAGATTGTGGTCGGGAACATCCTGTAGGCGAAGGCAGTTCAGGTCTGGGCCATGGTTACGTAGCGCAAGTCTATGCCCTCTTGCGGTCCATCTATCCGGAATTGATGTTGCGTGTCCAGAATGTGGGTAATGGTGGAAATACGATTCGTGATCTGAAACAGCGCTGGGATCGTGATGTGCTTGACCTTAAACCGGACTGGCTGACGATCATGATCGGCATTAATGATGTATGGCGTCAGTTCGACAACCCATTGTCAACAGACTCACATGTGTTTCTTGAAGAATACGAATCCACATTGCGTGAACTGGTGGCTTCAGTTCGTCCCAACCTGAAAGGTCTGGTGCTAATGACGCCTTATTATCTTGAGGCCAACCCGGAAGACCCGATGCGGGCAACGATGGATATCTACGGAGAAGCGGTACGCAGGGTAGCCAGTGAGTATGATGCAGTGTATGTGGATACACAGGCTGCATTTGCTCCATTTTGGGATCATTTCTATACGTCTGTGCTGACTTATGACCGGGTACATCCGGATGCAACGGGCCATATGGTACTGTCCAAAGCATTCTTGGATGCCATCGGATTCGAATGGTCAGGCGGCGTCAAATCTGAATAAGGACGTGATGGCATGAGCGACGTAACTGTAGCAGTACAAACCCCGGCATTACTGGGGGAAGGTCCAAGCTGGGATGCGGAGAACAATCGATTGTTGTGGGTAGATATTGAAAGCTTCAAGGTGCATGTGTATGATCCAGCTACAGGGCAGGATCAGGCTTATGATGTCGGTGAACATGTCGGGGCTGTTGTTCCCTATCGTGGTGACGAAGTTGTGGTTGCTTTACGCAGTGGATTCCATACGTATCACTTGCTTACGGGTGAGCTGCAGGCTATTGAAGACCCTGAACAAGATAAGGATACCAATCGTTTTAATGATGGAAAATGTGATGCGAAGGGTCGCTTCTGGGCAGGCACGATGAGCATGAATAATGAGAGCAAAGCCGGATCATTGTATTGTTTGGAGCAAGGGCAACCCGTTCGCACAATGGTACAAGGTGTGTCTACATCCAACGGTCTGGGCTGGAGTCCGGATCGGCAGACCATGTATTACATTGATACCCCGACACGTTCTATTGACCGGTTTGATTTTGATCTGACGGCAGGTACGATACAAAATCGGACAAGTATCATTCACATACCGGAGGAATTCGGTTTTCCGGATGGGATGACGGTTGATGGTGAGGGCATGCTGTGGGTTGCGCACTGGGGCGGAGGAAGAGTCACTCGTTGGAACCCGCATACATCAGAATTGTTGCAACAGATCGAGGTGCCGGCAGATCAGGTAACATCCTGCTGTTTTGGTGGACCGGATCTCGAAGAGTTATACATTACAACAGCACGTATAGGGATTAAGGAAGAACGTTTGAAAGAGACACCGGATGCGGGCTCACTTTTTGTCATCAGACCGGGCGTTAAAGGGCAGGAGACTCACGCTTATGGTAGCCAGCAATAAACAGGTGCCAATTATGTAGTGAACCTTAGTGAACCTCTGCCTGGTTTGCCAGGAAAGAAACGATTCCATTTTTTTTACTCTTATATAAAATGTCGAAAGGTGCTGTTCTAACAGCATCTTTTTTTGTTGTATAAACCTGTTTAAACACTGAAAATATTTTACAAAAATCGGAATTTCGACAGAGGGGTTTGGAGATTGCCAGCGAATGTTATTTATTGAAAGTATTATCCAGATAACCGCGAATCAAGAACAATTATGTAAGCGCTTAACAATATGACTGGAAGGGGGTGAGGCTTCTTGTATCAAGGGATGCATTGATTCGTCTGGCACGCCATCATCAGCACGATGAGACAGCGGGGATAGACCGAAATGCAGTAACGAAGTAGAAGAGGAGGATAAGTTAATATGAGAACGTTTATGGGGAAATTGCGAATGATGAGCCTGACGGTTGCTGTAGTAACCGCCTCGCTGGGAGGACTTGCTGGAACAACAGCGGCGGCACCAAGTGAAGCCTATGAGTGGAAAAATGTGGTGACGGGTGCAGGAGGCGGGTTTGTACCGGGCATTATTTTCAACGAGTCGGAAAAGGATCTGATCTATGCCCGTACAGATATCGGGGGGGCCTATCGCTGGAATGCGGCTGACGAGAGGTGGATACCCTTAACGGATTTTGTCGGCTGGGATGACTGGAACAAGAATGGTGTGGACGCACTGGCTACGGACCCGGTTGATCCCGATCGGGTGTATATGGCAGTTGGGACGTATACGAATTCGTGGGACCAAAATAATGGCTCCATCTTGCGCTCTACGGACCGGGGAGATACATGGCAAACCACAACACTTCCGTTCAAAGTGGGCGGCAACATGCCGGGACGTTCAATGGGAGAACGCCTGACCGTGGACCCAAATGATAACAGTATTCTGTATTTCGGTGCACGAAGTGGTCATGGGTTATGGAAAAGTACCGATTACGGTGTGACTTGGAACGAAGTCACAAGCTTCCCGAATCCGGGAAATTATGTGCAAGATCCTTCGAATGAATATACCAGTGACATCGTAGGTCTGGCATGGATTACATTTGACAAAACAACAGGTTCGGCAGGGCAAGCAACCCAGACAATCTATGTGGGTGTTGCGGATAAAGATCAAAGCGTATATCGCAGCACAAATGGCGGCCTGACCTGGTCAGCTGTTGCTGGTCAACCTACAGGTTATATCCCGCATCATGGTGTGTTTGATTCAGACGGAAGCCTCTATATTACGTACAGCGATGGTGTTGGACCCTATGATGGGGCAAAAGGTGACGTGTGGAAACTGAATACGTCTACAGGTGTCTGGACCAACATCAGCCCTGTTCCAAGCAGTAGCACGGATAATTATTTTGGATATGGCGGATTGGCTGTTGATGCACAGAATCCCGGTACATTGATGGTTGCGACATTAAATTCCTGGTGGCCGGATGCCACCTTGTTCCGGAGTACAGATGGCGGAGCGACATGGACACGCATATGGGAATTTGAAGGATATCCGAACCGGAAGTTACGTTATACACAGGATATTTCGGCAGCGCCATGGCTCACATTTGGCACCAATCCTGCCCCACCCGAAACAACCCCAAAACTGGGCTGGATGATCGGTGATCTGGAGATTGATCCGTTTGATTCGGATCGCATGATGTATGGAACAGGTGCTACGATCTATGGAACGAAGAATCTGACAGACTGGGATGATGATGAAAAAATCAATATTTCAGTGATGGCGAAGGGGGTTGAGGAGATTGCCGTACTGGATCTGGTCAGCCCGCCAAGTGGTGCACATTTGATAAGCGGATTGGGAGATGTCTCCGGATTCCGTCATAACAATCTGGACCAGGCTCCAGCTACCATATTTACGAGCCCGAACTATCCTTCCACAGAAAGTCTGGATTTTGCAGAGTTAAGTCCAAATACGATGGTTCGCGTAGGTAAAGCAGATTATGCTGCTGATCCAAATGCAAAATCCATGGGTTTGTCCAGTGACGGAGGTACTACGTGGTATAAGGCTAATGCAGAACCTGCCGGCACAACCGGAGGGGGGACCGTAGCCATCTCTGCGAATGGTAACCGACTCGTATGGAGCACATCAGATAAAGGCGTACATTATTCGACTGGCGGCAATTCATGGACGGCAAGTACGGGCATACCTGCACAGGCAAAAGTGATTTCGGATCGTGTCAATCCAAACAAATTTTATGGATTTGCAGCGGGTAAAATCTATGTGAGTGTGAATGGTGGTGCTACTTTCACGGCAACATCTGCGACCGGACTTCCGATGGAAGGAAATGCCGATCTGGATGCCGTTCCAGGTGTTGAAGGTGAACTCTGGTTTGCAGGTGGTAGTGAGGAAGAAGGTCCTTACGGATTATGGCATTCCACGGATTCAGGCGCGACATTCACGAAGCTTGCCAATGTAGAGGAAGCAGACAGTATCGGATTTGGTAAAGCGGCCCCTGGGCAGAGCGTTGTTGCGTTATACACGGTTGCACAGATCGATGGAACACGTGGATTCTTCCGCTCCGATGACGGTGGTGCCAATTGGGTTCGTATCAATGATGATCAACATCAGTATGCTCGTGTAACCACAATTACGGGTGATCCGCGTTTGTATGGAAGAGTATATCTCGGAACAAATGGCCGCGGAATTTTGTATGCTGACCGTGTTGGAGGTAACAATGGCGGAGGAGACGGCGGGGGTACTCCAGTGACCAACTCTGCGATTACACCGGTTACAGCCGAATTTGATCGCAAAGCAGGCAATCAGATTAATATTCCAGTCACGTTAACACTTAACGGCAATACACTTGCATCCATTCGCAATGGGAATGCAACGCTGGTTTCAGGTACAGATTACACGTTGACAGGCAATGAGGTCGTATTAAGTAAAAACTACTTGGCTTCACTTCCCAATGGCGCAGCGACGCTAACCTTTCAATTCAGCGCAGGTGCTCCTGCGACCTTGAATCTGCTCATTAAAGACACGACAGCTGCACCTGCTGGAACCATACGCATTGAGATGTTTAACAGCAACACTTCAGCGACGGGCAGCTCGATTAGTCCCAAATTCAAACTGACAAACACAGGTACTACAGCCTTGAATCTGTCTGATGTGAAAATCAGATATTATTACACAATAAACGGCGAACAGCCTCAGAACTTCTTCGCTGACTGGGCGACTGCTGGCAGTGCGAATGTAACAGGCACGTTCAGTGCACTCAATCCAGTTCGAACAGGTGCTGACCACGTGCTTGAGATTGGATTCACAGCTTCTGCTGGAACTCTGAATGCAGGACAAAGTACGGAAATCCATACGCGCATCTCCAAGAACAATTGGACCAACTATACGCAAACGGATGATTATTCTTTTGCAGGTAGTCAGACTTCCTATACGGACTGGTCCAAAGTCACTGGTTATATCGCGGGAAGTCTCCAATGGGGGATTGAACCATAAGTGAGTGATTTAACGAAATAAAGGATTGAAATAGGGGTCCTGATTCGCCAGATGATCAAATGGCGAGTCGGGGCTTCTTATTTTGTCGAAATATAGTGTAAACTATAGATAGTTACCATTGCTTAAAGGATCGTTTTAGGATATAAAAAGATGTACAATTAATTTAGAATTAATGTAACCGCTAACACTGGAAAGTGTTTATAACCGATATATAATAGTTGGTATAGCCTGTACAGATATAGAGGAAAGATTAGACAAGGGGGTCGCGATCATGAACCGGTTGTGCAAGGTGCTGATTGTTGACGATGAGTTTCTGGTAAGACAGGGCATAAAGCACCATATGAACTGGGAAGCGGAAGGATTTATCATTGTGGGTGAAGCTTCCAACGGTGAAGAAGGATTACAGCAGGTCAACCTGTTAAAACCGGATATTGTGATTACCGACATTGTCATGCCTGTCATGGATGGCGAAACGTTTGTCCGTACACTAAAAGCCAGTAATCCGCAGATTGAAGTTATTGTACTTAGCAGCTTCAGTGAATTCGAGTATGTACGTTCAACGCTTCAGCACGGGGCAGCCGATTATATACTGAAACCCAAGCTGGATACAAATGAATTATTGCAAGTCCTCCAACGCACGGCGGGTAAAATTCCCGAGCTACAGTTCGAACCTTCGCACGATGGCTGGAGGCTTGGGCAACTGATGGAGAAGATGCTGTCCGGATTTACACTGGATGAAGATAGCGAAATGCCGATGATTCGAGATACCTTTCCGTATGAATCCTTTCGCTTGCTGGTGTATAAACCGGTGGGTGCTGGAGGGAATCCACTGAAGATGGATCAGGAACAGATTGAATCCAAGCTCCGCAGTGATCTGCCTGAAGTAGAATGTGCAATGGTTCCCGCAGAGGGTACATTACCTGTGATGCTTCTTAATGTCGATCCTGCGAGAGATCAATGGATGCTTGAACGGATCAGACAGTTGGCCAGTGAAAATGCAGCAGGAGAAGACAGTCCTGGTTGGGTGCTTAGTGAAAGCTTTACTTCATTTGAACAGATGGGTGTTGTTTACCGGGAACGCCTGATTAAGCTGATTGAATATCGCTTCTATTATAAGGGTCGATCAATCCTGGTGTATGGTGAACTGCCTCCAATGCATCCCGCAGGTTACCAGTTTAATGTGAATATGTTTTTGCAGCATGTGAAGCGTAACCGGGTCGAAGCGGCAAGGGAGTATTTACAGGATCATGCAAGAACACTTGGACGGGATTATATTGCCGATGTGTTTGAGATCAAATCATTTCTCGGTAACTTGATCTTTAACGTGACCATTACCCTCGCGGATATGGATGTTCAGTCTGCCGGGCTGGAAGAGAGCAAATATACGTATTTTAAAAATGTGGACGGGGCTTCGAGTCTGGACGAAGTCATGACTGTGCTTGACCAATTCATGACGGAAGTTCAGGAGTGCACCGTTGGTGCGGGTGGAAAACGAAGTGATCCCAACATGAAGATGCTGCTGGATTACATGCATGAGCACTTTGATCAGCCGCTCGGGCTTGCTGAAGTAGCAAAGCACTTTCATTTTAATCCATCGTATTTATCCAGTTATTTCTCATCTCACAAAAAAGAAGGATTTAATGAATACTTAAATAAAATTCGGATTGAAAAAGCCGAGGAACTGCTCCGATCCGATGATGTAACGATCTCTGAGATTAGCAGTATGGTAGGTTATTCCGATCATAGTTACTTTTGCAAAGTGTTCAAAAAATTCACCGGATTATCACCAAGCCGATACCGGCGCAAATTCTGGGCATAAAGTCAGAAGGATAAGATTATGAAGAAATGGATGAACCAATTATCTCGTCTCGGATTGTTTCCTAAGTTGTTTCTGGTTATGGTGGTCAGTATTGTCCTCGTTTCTGTACTCATCTTATGGACGACCATTCACATGTCAACCAATCTGTTTACTGAGACGTTCAGTATCACAAACTCCAAGGTGCTTAATCAGATCAAAACAAATTTTGAATCCTTTAATGAGGCCATTGCTGCCGTATCGAATAATGTGACGCAGAGTGGATCGATCCGAGGATTCCTGTCAGAAGGCGATGCCGATTCCCTCACGATGGCCAAATCCTTCTATAATATGAGGGAAACGATGGATCGAATTCAATCCATCACAGAATCCTACGAAGTCGGGATAACAATTATCGGGATTAATGGACGGAGCTATTCCACGAATCGTGCTCACCTTGAGTTGTCCGTGGATGAATTGAAGCAGGAGCCAATTACGATGGAAGCCGCTGAGACGCCGAGTCGTCTTATCTTTGATGTTTACCAAAACGAGGCAACGCTTGGGAGTCAGCAGATGATCTCTGCGACGAAAGCGTTGACGGACCGAACACGCAGCCGGATATACGGTACGCTTTATGTCACGATGAGAGAAGACATATTCCGGCAATTTTACAGCAGCTTTACAAGTCGTGGCAATGATGTGGTCATTATGAATGAAAAAGGTGAGATTGTATCATCGAATCGTGAAGACTGGATCGGAACAACTCAGCTGGATTTGCTATCGTATGCCCGGGATATGAACAACAACTCTCCGAGAAGTATTAATGCTCGTGTGATGGATCAGGATAGCGTTGTGTTATCCGAGTATTTACCGTTCTATCGGTTTTATATTGTCAATGTCGTGGATAAGGATCTGGCGATGGGTCAACTTATCGACATGAAGACGGTTGCCCTGATCTGTGCAGCTATCGTTGTGGGGGCACTCATCCTTGTGTTTCTCATCACCAGCCAGATTACCAAGTCACTGCGCAGACTTGTGAAGCAGATGTCCAACATTACAAAAAGTGATCTGGACAACTATATTCCGGTGAGCGGAAGCTACGAGAGCAGGCAGCTGGGTCATGCTTACAATTACATGCTTGATGAACTGCATGATTATGTGGATCAGTTAGTACAGACACAGCATGAACAACGTAACGCAGAGCTTGCGGCATTACAGAGTCAGATTAATCCTCACTTCTTGTACAATACACTTGCATCTGTCAAAGTTCTGGTGCAACAAGGCAACAAAGACAGGGCAGCGGAGACGATTAATGCATTAATTGGATTGTTGCAAAATACGATCAGTGATGTGAGTCAGACGGTTACCGTGGAACAAGAAGTCGAGAATTTGAAAAATTATGTCTTCATTAATCACGTCAGATATGGTGGCCGGATTAAAGCAGCTTTCTACGTGGCTCCGGATTGTACACACTATCATGTACCCAAACTGGTGATCCAGCCGTTTATCGAGAATGCATTTTTCCATGGATTCATCAAGAAAGAAACGGGTACGATTCATGTCATGGTTTCCAGAGCGGGAGAATCACTCATCTGTGAGATTATGGACAATGGGGATGGAATTGAAGGGCTTGTCATGGGAGAAACGTTGCCCAATCCAAAGAACAATCGTCAACTATTCAGCGGTATCGGTATTCGCAATGTACATGACCGTATTGAGTTATTATATGGTTCACCTTATGGTGTCACCATTATGAGTACGGTTGGGGAAGGAACGAGAGTCACCGTTACACTACCTTTAATCACGAGTTGAATCGAAACCCGATTCCATTGGATACACTTAAAATCGAGATCCCTCGCTTCTGTTTTCTACAGAGTCGGGGGATTTTCACGTGTCAGAGGTAAAGCGGCTGAAATCATTTTTGTACTATTTCAAGATCAAGAAATTACAAAATCAAAAGAAATTACAAAAAACCAAATTTAATGCAAACGGTTTCTGTAAAGGTTTTCATTGTGGCAATAAGATGACAAATCCGTACAAAATTATTACTAACGAATGAAGATATGGGAATGATAAGATGAATACATCGAAAGCAACCGCTTTCAGAAAACGCAAACAAATTACACACAAAGAGGTCGAAGGGGAGTTGAATGTTTTGAAAAAAATGTGGGTATTGATGCTCGTTACAGTACTGCTGTTGTCCGCATGTTCATCCGGTGGCGGAGGTAAATCCGCTAGTGGTGGTGACGAAAAAACAAACGAAATTACGGTCTGGGCTTGGGACAAAGCTTTTAACGTAGCTGCAATGGAAACAGCAAAAGAAGCATATCAAAAAGCAAATCCTGATGTGAAAATCAACATCATTGAATACGCTCAAGCTGATATCATTCAGAAACTGAACACAGGTCTTAACTCCGGAACTGCCAGTGGTCTTCCAAACGTAGTTCTGATTGAAGATTATCGTTCACAAAGCTTCCTGAATGCATATCCTGATGCGTTCAAAGATCTGTCTTCCAGTATCACGGCTTCCGATTTTGCAGATTACAAACTCGGACCAACAGCGTTTGATGGCAAACAATACGGAGTACCATTTGACTCCGGTGTTGCTGGTTTGTACTACAGAACAGATCTGCTGGAGCAAGCTGGCTACAAATCAGCTGACCTGCAAGACATCACTTGGGATGACTACATCCAAATTGGTAAAGACGTAAAAGCTAAAACAGGTAAAGAGCTTCTTTCTCTTGACCCGAATGACCTTGGTTTGATTCGTATGATGATCCAAACTGCAGGTAAATGGTATTCCGCAGAAGATGGTAAAACACCTGACATTGCTAATAACGCTGCACTGAAAGAAGCTTTCATCACATACAAAGCGATGATGGATGCCAACATTGTTAAATTGCACTCTGACTGGAGTCAATTCGTTGCCAATGCCAATAACGGTAGCGTAGCAACAATTCCTACAGGTAACTGGTTCTCACCATCTGTACGTCAAGAAGCTTCCCAATCCGGTAAATGGGCTGTAGCTCCAATACCGAAAATGGCTGGCCAATCAAACTCTGTTCACGCATCCAACTTGGGTGGTAGCTCTTGGTATGTTATGAACAACGTTCCTGGTGCAGATCAAGCAGCTGATTTTGTAGCAAAAACATTTGGTTCTGACAAACAATTGTATCAAGATCTGTTGAACAACATCGGCGCAATTGGTACGTACAAACCAGCAGTTGATGGTGATGCGTATGCCAAAGCAGACGAGTACTTCGGCGGACAAAAAATCTTCACAGACTTTGCAAATTGGACGAAAGAAATTCCAAGCGTAAACTATGGTATCAACACATATGCCATTGAAGATATTCTGGTAGTAGAAATGCAAGCATTCCTGAACGGTAAATCAATCGATGACGTTCTGGCTGATGCACAAAAACAAGCTGAAGCACAATTAAACTAAGATACCCAAGGTAACTTATAGAACCCTAGGAAACATCGGAGCCGTCTCCCACGTCCGGCGCAAGTCGAACCGGATATGGCGAGAGGCTCCGTGGGTTCTACCCATGTTCCATGGAGAGAGAGGAGCCATACTGTGAAAGCCATGAATACAGGAGACAGTCTCCAAAAGAAAAATAATTTGACTGGATGGGCTTTTGTTTTGCTGGCTGTTGTCGGGATTGTTGCATTTTACTTCTACCCGATGATTCAAGCGCTGCTCTTATCGTTCAAGTCTGGTGTAGGAGCCAATCTTGAATTTTCGGGCCTTTCTAACTACAAAAGATTGTTAGTTGATACAACGTTCCGTACAGCATTATCGAATACATTTATCTACTTGATTATTCAAGTGCCTGTAATGATTATCCTTGGTTTGTTTATTTCCGTATTGCTGAATGACAGCACACTACGTTTCCGGAGCTTCTTCCGTACAGCGATTTTCTTGCCTTGTGTAACTTCATTGGTAGCGTACTCTGTTGTATTCAAATATCTGTTCGCACCAGATGGAATGGTGAATCAATTCCTGATGGGCTTGCACATTATTGGCGATCCAATTCAATGGATCACAGACCCGTTCTGGGCTAAAATTACGATCATAATCGCCGTTACTTGGCGTTGGACCGGATATAACATGATTTTCTATCTGTCATCCCTGCAAAACATCGATCAATCGATCTATGAAGCTGCAAGAATTGACGGAGCGAATGCTTTTACACAATTCTTCAAAATCACTGTACCTTTGCTTAAACCGATTATCCTTTTCACGTCCATCACATCAACGATTGGTACATTGCAAATCTTCGATGAGATCATGAATATTACCAAAGGTGGTCCAGGTAATGCGACCATGTCGATTTCACAATACATCTACAACCTTTCGTTCAAATATTCACCGGACTTCGGTTATGCAGCAACAGTGTCGTATTCCATCGTAATCTTGATTATTGTATTGTCCATCATCCAGTTTAAAGTGGCAGGTGATAATAAAAATGGCTAAAGCTAAAGCAAAACGGATTTTCACGTATGTGTTCCTATCCATCGTCGCCTTTGTATCCATTTTCCCTTTCTTCTGGATGCTGGTCAGTTCAACAAATGCATCAGTCGATGTCACCAAGGGTAGACTGCTGCCGGGTTCAGCTTTCATTGATAACTTCAACAAACTGATTGATTCGACAAATCTGGTACAGGCTCTCGGAAACTCGGCGATTATCTCTGTAGTCTCCACTCTCTTGGCACTGTTTATTGGTTCCATGGCAGGTTATGGTTTCGAGGTATATCGCACGAAGTCTCGTGACATTGTGTTTAATATCCTGTTGTTATCGATGATGATCCCGTTTGCAGCGATCATGGTACCACTGTATCGTATGTTCGCAACAATCTCTGGAGTTGCACCGGTTATCGGTATTAACACGATGGCAGCAGTGATCTTGCCAACCATCGCAACAGCGTTCCTGATCTTTTTCTTCCGTCAGAACACCAAAATGTTCCCGAAAGACTTGCTGGAAGCTGGACGTATTGATGGTTTGAGTGAACTCGGCATCTTCTTGAAGATCTATATGCCAACCATGAAAACAACATATGCAGCGGCAGCAATCATTACATTCATGAGTAGCTGGAACAACTATCTGTGGCCACTCATTGTATTGCAAACACCTGACCAACAAACGATTCCACTGTTGATCTCAAATCTGGGTGCTGGTTATTCTCCGGATTACGGAGTAATCATGACAGCAATCGTGATTGCAACACTGCCTACAGCAATCGTTTTCTTCATCATGCAGAAACATTTTGTTGCAGGTATGGTAGGTTCCGTGAAGTAATGAAAACAGCATAATCCGTGCAAATGACGGATGCAGGAAAGAAGAGAGGGCGCTGTTATGGCGTACCTCTGTCTTTTTTGTTTATGTAAAGCAAAAGGAAATCCAGCGTAAACCTTGAATAAGTCAAACTATAACGTTTTAAAGGGAGAGAGAGCCGATGAAAGCAACAAAGGCAGATATTAACTGGTTGGGGGACGTAAGTGTATTTGAGGTAAACCGTCTTCATGCCTATTCCGATCACCGTTACTACCAAACAATGGACGAGGCTGTAAGTTCAGGCGCGATGTCCATGCGTTATGATCTGAATGGTACGTGGAAATTCAACTATGCAATTCGTCCGGACAGCCGTTCTGAGTTTTTCTATACATCCGATTTTTCCAGTGAAGGCTGGGATGAT
Source organism: Paenibacillus sp. FSL H3-0457 (assembly GCF_037981725.1). Lineage (NCBI taxonomy): Bacteria > Bacillati > Bacillota > Bacilli > Caryophanales > Paenibacillaceae > Paenibacillus > Paenibacillus sp. FSL H3-0457. The sequence continues at coordinate 2,477,344 of NZ_CP150283.1, forward strand.
ATTGAAGTTCCGGGGCATATCCAACTACAAGGATACGGACAGATTCAATATGTAAATACACAATATCCTTGGGATGGCCTGAACGAAATTCGTCCGCCGGCATTACCAAAGGATAAAAATCCAGTTGGAAGTTACATTCGCACATTCCACCTGCCGACAGGTTGGGAGTCGAATCCGGTATATATTTCTTTCCAAGGTGTAGAGTCTGCATTCTATGTATGGCTTAATGGACAATTCGTAGGATACGGGGAGGACAGCTTCACGCCATCTGATTTTGACCTGACGCCATTCCTTCAGGATGGAGAGAACAAACTCGCGGTTGAGGTGTATCAACGCAGCACAGGCAGCTGGCTGGAAGACCAGGATTTCTGGCGTTTCTCCGGCATTTTCAGAGATGTGTATCTGTATACGGTCCCTGCTGCACACGTACGTGATGTTCATGTTCGCACAGATCTGGACAAGTCCTATACCAACGGTACGTTGCAACTAGATTTGAAACTGGAAGGAAAAGCGGTTGCTGGAGCGCGAGTAGAGGCTGAACTTCGTGATCGTGAAGGCAATACCGTTAAGACGTTTGAATCCAAGGTTAACGATGGACAAGTAAGTCTTCGTGAAGATATCGGTACAGTAAATCTGTGGAGCGCAGAGATTCCATACTTGTACCGCCTTTATATTCGTGTATATGATGCTGCGGGTACACTTGTTGAGGTTGTTCCTCAAGCCGTTGGTTTCCGTACATTTGAAATGATTGATAAAGTGATGCACATCAACGGTAAACGTATCGTATTCAAAGGTGTGAATCGTCATGAGTTCAACCCGCGTCGTGGACGTGCAGTTACGAAGGAAGACATGCTGTGGGATGTTCGTACCATCAAACAGAATAATATGAATGCTGTACGTACGTCACACTATCCAAACCAAAGTCTGTGGTATGAGCTGTGTGATGAATATGGATTGTATGTTATTGATGAGATGAACCTGGAGACACACGGATCTTGGCAGAAACTTGGTGCTGTTGAGCCTTCATGGGTTATTCCAGGTGACAAACCGGAATGGCATGATATCGTTATGGACCGCGCTGTATCCATGGTGGAGCGTGACAAAAACCATCCGTCCATTCTGATCTGGTCTTGTGGTAATGAATCACACGGTGGTGAAGTCATCTACAAAGTATCCCAATACTTCAAATCAGCTGATCCAACACGTCTGGTACATTACGAAGGTGTATTCCATGATCGCCGTTTCGATGAAACAAGTGATATGGAGACTCGCATGTATGCCAAACCGGCAGACATTGAGGAATTCCTGAATGCAAACCCGACGAAACCTTATATCAGCTGTGAGTACATGCATGCCATGGGTAACTCTATTGGCGGTATGCACAAATATACAGAGTTGGAAGACAAATATCCGATGTATCAAGGTGGATTCATCTGGGATTACATCGACCAATCCATTTATAAAAAAGATCGTTACGGCAAAGAATTCCTCGCTTATGGCGGAGATTTTGGTGATCGTCCATCAGACTATTCGTTCTGTGGCAACGGTATCGTCCATGCTGACCGTAAAGTAACTGCGAAAATGCAGGAGGTTAAATTCCTTTACCAGAACATCAAGCTGTTCCCGGATCGTGAAGGTGTTAAAATTGTGAACGGTAATCTGTTCGCAGATACATCTGCGCTGGAACTGGTATACAGCCTGGAGCGCGAGGGACATGAAGTGCTGCGTGGAACATTGGAAGTGAACGTGGATGCACAAAGCGAGACGATAGTGAAACTTCCGCTGGGTGCAGAAGCTCTGGCGGGCGGCGAGTACGCTGTGAACACTGCATTTGTGTTAAAAGAAGCTACACTATGGGCTGACAAAGGCGAGGAAGTAGCATTTGGACAGTTCATTTTCACACAGGATCAGGTAAATGATGCAGTTGAAGTCGACTTGAATCTTGTAAGTGATGTACAAGTTATCGAAGGTGATGTTAACATCGGTGTTCGTGCTGGCAAGACACATGCGCTGTTCTCCAAACAGTTTGGGACACTGGTTTCCCTGAAATTGTCCGGTCGTGAGACGATTGCTGTACCACCTGCACCGCTCTTCTGGCGTGCAATGACGGATAATGACAAAGGTATGGCGATGGGCTTTGAACTGGGTGCCTGGTATGCAGCGAGCCTGATGCCACGTTCTGTAGAGTGGAAAGCGGAACAGAAACCGGATCAATACCGGATCGAGTTCACGTACAAGCTCAACATTTCGGATGATGTACAAGTTAAAGTGGTATATACCGTTCATGCAGATGGAAGTGTACGTGTGCATAATGCGTACAAAGGTACATCTGGATTGCCAAACTTGCCAATTCATGCATTGTCCTTCAGAACATCACCTGACTTCGAAAACGTGGAATGGCTTGCGATGGGACCCGAAGAAAATTATGCAGACCGCGCATTTGGCGCACGTCTGGGTATCCATGGCAGCAAGGTAGCTGATACTATGGCTCCATATCTGGTACCACAGGAATCAGGCAACCGTACGGGCGTACGTTGGGCCAAATTGACAGACAACGCGGGACGTGGCTTCAAAATTGAAGCATCCGGAACTCCGGTTGAGCTGAATGTTTCACCATATACGGCATTTGAGCTGGAGAATGCACAACATGCGTACGAATTGCCTCCTGTACACTATACGGTCGTGACTGTAGCGGGTAAACAAATGGGTGTTGGTGGTGATGATAGCTGGGGTGCTCCAGTTCATCCGGAATACCTGATCCCTTCGGACGGCGAACTGACATTTGAATTTGTCATTCGTGCACTGTAAGTAAAAGGATCATACAGAATAAAGAATGTATTCTATAAAGAACAGAGGTCTTCGCTATCGGAGGCCTCTGTTTTGTTATGTCAACGAACAGCTTGGGAGGCTTGGTATGAAACCGTTCTCTCTCCAACCTCGTAATGTACGAGACAGGAAACATAAGAGGGGGGTTCAAGATGAGTAAAAAAGCAAAGACAGGTATATGGGTGACGGTGTTGGTCTTCTTGGGCATCATAGTTGGATGTTTCATATGGTATTTCAATACCGCTTCAGGTGAACGTGCACTCAAAACAATGAGGTCCAATAACTCTGGTGGCCTGGAGAGGGTTGTTAAAGTGTACAGCAATAATGGTGAATTGATTCAGACCTATGATGGCAAGATTGACGTGGAAGATACGGAATACGGCAATAAAGTATTATTTGATCTCAATGGGAAACGTGTTGTGATCTATAATGCAACGATTGTTGTTGAAGAGAAGTAAGCAAAATTAAGGAAATGATATAAGGGTCGGGTGAGATTTTTATGGTGGATATGTACCTCATAATCCTAGTTGCTATCTTGGGAATGATCCTGTTCTATAGCTTGATCGCTTATTTCTTGATTCGTTTCATTTCGAAAAAAGCATTCAAGCTGACGTTAACCAAATATGAAATGACGGAGATTATGACTTGGCTCGCCGTGTTGTTTATTACCTTCATGATGATTAAGACGGGTTCGATAAATCTTCTCTTGCCGGTTGTTTTACTTATCATTCCATTGATCAATTTGCGAAGGTCTAATCGAAAACATCGAGAGCTGAACTCGTAAGGTCTTGCTACGTTGGGGTAAGGCACAAGAAGGATGAACATAGGAAAGGTTGACGGAGATTACATCACTAGTCAACCTTTTCTAGTTGTATGATTATGAATGGTGAAAATGAACGGGAGGATTTCAATAATGATCTTCGGAAAATCAACGGATACTTCAGGTTTAACGCAAGTTGCCAATCTTTCGGATGAGTTGCAGTCTGTTTTTGATCAAGCAGAAAGCAAATATAAAATAGTTGATATTGAACTCTTCTTTGTTTTCAGGTGTCTTCCTGAAGAATATGAGAGGAAGTCGACGGTCAGACATGTGAAGAAGGAGAATGTCATCTATTTTGATCTGGTGGTCAGCGAGGATCGTTATAAGACATTAAGCAAAAGCAAACAACGGTATGTCTTAAGCCATGAGTTTTATGCTTTTTTAAGTGAAAAGATCCAGAAATACAAGATTGAACATTTAAAAGTGAATGAGTTTATTGCAGATATGGCCATGTGGCTGAGGGAGATCGGATGGTTGCAGACTGAAGAAGAAGCAGAAATAAGTGAATTTGAAGAAAAATATAACTAGCAAAATAAATTAAAACATAAACAACAAAAAGAAGCCCTCTTTCGAGAGCTTCTTTTTCATGGGAGAGGAGAAACCGGACGAAGAGCTTATGGGGAAACGTAAGTCTTCTCCGCGGTTGTCTACGACACTTGTGATGTCGATAATTATAGAATCGCCCGATTGTTTCCTTTTTATACATATGCGTCAACAATTCGTCAACAATTTTCCAAGGGAAATGAAGACTGCACATTTTTCAAACTGAACCCGAGTGTGGTACGATAGTCGTATCAATAAACTTACATAGAGAAAAGGTGACTCGTCAAGTGAGAGTGGTATCTGGGAGTGCAAAAGGCAGGCCGCTGAAGGCTGTTCCTGGCACGGGTACGCGGCCAACCACCGACAAGGTGAAGGAAGCGTTATTTAGCATGGTTGGTCCTTATTTTGAGGGCGGCACAGCATTGGATCTGTTTGCAGGCAGTGGAGGTCTCGGTATTGAGGCGCTGAGCCGCGGCATGGACAAGGCTGTTTTTGTTGATTTGGAATCAAAAAGTATTGAAGTCATCCGCATGAATCTGAAGGCGACCAAGCTGGAAGACCAGGCGGCTGTATATCGTAATGATGCAGGTCGAGCATTGAAGGCACTCGCCAAGCGAGGCACAACGTTTGATCTGGTGTTTCTCGACCCGCCATATCGCATGAAGAACGGGCACGAGTTAATGCTGACCATGCACGAACTGGAACTTTTGGAACCCGAAGCAACCATCGTGCTTGAATATGAATCCAAACATGATTACCCTGAGCAATTCGGCCCGTTTGAACAAACGCGCAAGGCTTTGTATGGGGAGACGGCAGTATCCATCTATTATTATGCGCCAGAAGCAGTTGAAGATGGAGAATCCATTACACCGGAAGAGGAGGCTCCTCATGACTGAAATGATACACCGACAGGAACGAATTGCCGTATATCCTGGAAGTTTTGATCCCGTAACGATGGGGCATCTGGATATTATCGCCAGAGCGTCGAAGCAATTTGATCGCGTCATTGTGGCTGTGTTGAACAATATGAGCAAAAATCCGCTGTTTACGGTGGAGGAACGCAAGGAATTGATTACGGAAGTAACCCGCCATCTACCCAATGTGGAGGTGGATAGTTTCCGCGATCTGACAGCCAATTACGTCCGGCAAAAGGAAGCTCAGGTCATCGTTCGTGGTATACGCTCGGTAACTGATTTTGAATACGAGTTGCAATTGGCGTCGACCAATAGCAAGTTGAACCCGGATGCGGAAACCATATTTATGATGACAAATCCGAAGTATTCCTATTTAAGTTCCAGCATCGTCAAAGAAATCGCTCATTATCATGGAGATGTTACAGATCTTGTCTCACCTGAAGTGGAAGCTGCGCTCCGTCAGAAAATCAGCGAGAAAACCGGCGGTTAAACCAGAAGGTAAGACCTGATAGACTAACCATGACTGCAAGAAGTAACGCAAGTCCCATGCATGCAGCGGGGAAGACGCTCCAAATGGTGTTGATCGTGTATGTGTTACCTGGACTATGTATGAGTAGCCAACCAAATGGTGTTGAGAGGTCTTGCTTTGCATTCGTCTGTAATGTGGTCGAGACTTCTGTGCTATAACGGCTGAACGGCATCCATAGGAACAGACTGATGAAAAAGGCGATTAATCCATGAGTCAGACGAACTCCAGCAAAGTACAACATCGATTTGCTGCCCGGACCAGTTGTTTTCAAGACAGCAGAGACTTGCAGATGGGAGCATAAACCACCCCATCCCAGAACGGCTGCAAGTAGAGACATGAGCAGCATGGGTGTTAATGAAGTCTGGCTCAAATGATAGGTGCCTAGGTGAAGCTCGAAGAAGGCTGGCCACAGCGCAGCAGAGGACCCGGGAGTCAGATAAAGGGAGACCAGCCGGATAAATACGGCAAAACCGATCATGTACCCCCCAGTCATCATTAAGGTCTGTACAGCTTGGGATACGGTGTCACCTAACAGTTTGCCAAATCCTCTTCCATCACGACGATGTGCTTCCCTCGCTGCAATCATCATATCAGACCATATACTGCGTCGTTTGTTCGTAGCGTGGTGGGGGGCAGATGAGCGACTTGTGGAACTTGCAGGACTTGCAGGCTGAAAATCAAGAGAGTTCTTATCTGCTTGCACGGCTGTCGAGCCAACCCTGTCTTTCTGGTTACCCGGTGCTGGCAGGAGACGTGTGGCAAGAATGGCAGCAATCCAGCCGCTGATCCAGTGGACCACGAGTAGAAAATATCCGGCCGCTGGCTGGTGGAGAAAAGCAGCACCAACGACCAAAATGATCATCATTGGATTGGCAAAATGAGATGCCGCCGCAAGGACAACCGCCTGCTTGGCGGTAATTTGTCTATCCTGAAATAAACGGGATACCGCATCTGCTCCTGCGGGGAATCCGCCGCACATGCCAACGGCAATTGCCAGACCTGCGTTGCCTGGGAGTCTGAACCAGCGTTGCATTAACGGTCCAAGCAAGGCGCCGATCGCGTGGGTGAAGCCAAACGCAGTGAGCATTTGGGATAACATGAGGAACGGGAGCATGGCAGGGAAGATGATTTTCCACCATATATCCAGACCTTGAATAGAGGCGTCAAACGCTTCTTTGGGGGAAGCAACTACCGCAATGACCAACATTAAAGCGCCGGTACTTAGAATTATCGTTCGTAACGGGCCAGAATCTCTAACCTCGCTCTGTAATGTCATCGTTTCACCTCATATCAGATAACGCCTATTTGGCATCTGAATCGTTATGGACGGCCGAATGACGCCCGAAGGGCGGTTCGGCCTTGACCGGACAGGCTATTGTATACAGCGGCCTATCCGGCCTGTACCATTGTATGCACAAGGACCAGAGTGTTAGACTTGAAAAAAATGATTAAACAAGATGGAATTACGATCGCTGATTAGTGTAGAGTTCAGCTTATATAGAGATACAAAGAACGGAGGCTCATGCGATGAATCGGATTCGGAAATCTGGCGGATTCAGAGCTTCGATCTTTGTGATCGTGGTGGCTCTGGTCGTTTATGTTGCCGTGTACATGCCAACGCCGTATATCATATATATGCCTGGCAGTGCAGATGAAGTAAAACCAATGGTAACCGTTAAGGGTGGAGACCAGGAAGAACGCGGTGTGTTCATGATGACGACCGTGTCGGCAACATATGCCAATGTGTTTTTGCTAGGAACCTCTCTGTTCAATAAAAATGCTCAAGTGGATAAAAAGGAAGACCGACTGCGCGGCAAAAGCGAAGCGGAATACTCTGCCGAACAGGTGTGGTTCATGAGTGACTCACAATCCTCCGCAATGGAGGCTGCATATGAGCAGGCTGGTGTGACTTACTCTATTGTACCTGAACACATCTTTGTATTTGGACTGTCCGAAGATCCAAAACCGGAAGGAGATATTGCTCCGGGAGATATCATTCTGGGAGTGAACGGAACAGCTACGCCGGATAATACGGTGCTTTCTGCCCAGTTAAAAGATAAAAAGGTCGGAGATACGGTTGAAATGCAACTGGAACGTGGTGGAGAAACCATTAGCCGGGACGTGAAACTGATTCAGGTAAAAGACAATAAAACAGGTGAAACCCGCCCGGGACTCGGCGTTATGATTGGTGCGGTTCAGAAGGTGAAAGCTGAAGATCCAAACAAACAGATATCCTTTACAGATACTCAGGTTGGTGGTCCGTCTGCCGGCTTGATGTTTACGTTGGAGATCTATAACCAGTTAACACCTGGAGATCTGACCAAGGGGCATCGAATTGCGGGTACAGGTACCATTACCAAGGAGGGTGTGGTGGGTGCCATTGGTGGTGTAGTGCACAAGATTGTAGCCGCTGATCGAAAAGAAGCGGAGATCTTCTTTGTACCTAAAGATAACTATAAGGAAGCAGCAGCCAAGGCTGAACAGATCGGCACCAAAATGAAACTTGTGCCTGTGAGCACGGTGGATGATGCGCTGGCTTATTTGAAAACCTTGTCCGTGAAATCATAGGTTATAATCGGGCGGGAAGAGATCGATTTGAGTTGAACCGGATGGATAAAGAACGGATGAAATCCGAATAATTGATTACAGTGGAATGAAACGTGACCAAGAGATTTGAGAAGATCAACAGACTCACTAGACCTAAAGGGGTAGAGATACCCAAAAGTTATAAGAGAACAAGAATTAAGAGAATAAGAGAAGTGAATAAGGAAATCCCCTTGTTGCGAGGTGCCTGAGCGGCGCGCAGCAAGGGGATTTTTAATTGTATATTTGATTAACGAATAGTGGATATCAATGATTTGTTTAATGATGGAACAAAGAGCTTCTTAGGAGATGAAGCCTTATGGTCAAAAGCGGATTACAGTCTCACAGGCGACTCATAGTAGTCACTGAACATCTTGCGTGTGTCCTTATGCTCGCAAGCGAGCCCATACGCAACCTGAGCTTGTATATCCAGTTCAAGTTGATTGTGTGTGAACGTCGACGGTTTCAGCACAACAGGAAGCGACGCAGTCTTCTTCATTTGTTTAAGCAGGCTCTGCCCTTGAGTATTAAATCCGAGGACTCGGAGATATCCGGGTCCGGCAGCCAATTGCTCTGGTGAACACTCGGCTTTGGTGTGATTCAGGAGCAAGTGGGCGAGCATACGCTGGAGTTTGGTGCGTGTGTATCGTTTGGTCTTCATTGCATTCAGGAGTGCTTCGACTGAAGGCTCCGGGAGCTGAGCGAGTGCACGGCTCAGCCGGTGTTCCAGGCCTTCCGTGACTTCGGCGATGCGTTCCAGCTCGGAGGCACGTCGGGTGGCCGCGAGGTGCAACAGCGGCTGTGCAAAGCGCTCCCAGTGTATGGGAGCGCGCCCTTCCTGCCATTCGCGATGCAGAATGGCAAGGGTTGCCGCCGGCACGTATGGCGCGGCGGCGTCAGGTCCGTCCGCCATCAGAAGGCGGCGGACGGCTGTTGCACTGGCGATCGCCCCCGGCCCGGGCGTCGCCTCATGATACGCGGCACCGGTACGCGCCGCCGTAAAGGGCTGGATCGCGCTGCCAAGTCGTTGCAGCGCGATCAGGTAGTGCAGCCCAAGCGAATTGTTGGGCTGCTCCAGCAGTGCAGCGGCGTCGTGAGCATCGACGCCGCCGGGCGCCAGCGCTGCCGCCGCGCCTGCGTACGCGGCGGGGTAGCTGGCGCCTTCCCGCAGGCGGCGCGCGATGTCCTCGCGCATCCCTGCGGGCTCCACAGCCAGCACGCGCGCAATGCGCTGCAGGCTGTCCAGGTCGCCGGACTCGCTGCCAAAGCAGAGCGAGTCCACAATGCCGGTGCGGTGCAGCAGCGAGACCGCACCGAAGGCAAACCACTCGGCCGGTTGGACCGCGTACACAACCGGCAGTTCAAGCACGAGATCCGCGCCTGCGTGCAGCGCCATCTCGGTGCGTGCCCTTTTACCCACGATGGCGGGTTCGCCACGCTGGAGAAAAGGGCCGCTCATAACTGCGACAACGGCGTCTGCTCCGCTTAGCCGCCGAGCTTCCTGCAAATGATAGACATGCCCATTGTGCAAGGGGTTATATTCAACAATAACGCCTACGGCTTTCATGATTAGACGTACTCCTTTCGATTGGATAACCGAGTATGTATAACATCCATTCCATCATAGGGGATGTCATGTATTAGATCAAATCATGCACCAATTCAGACAAGAAAAAGGCACAAATCCAACATCAGCAGATGTCAGACTGTGCCTGCAAATCTATTGTATATTACAGATTTTCGATAATCGGAGAACGGCTTCTTCAACTTAATAAATCAGCACGCTTTAGACACTTTCCGGCGCGGGAGATAGACTTGCTTTTGGCCCAAAAAATTCATAATGAATGTTGTCCGCGGCAACACCAAGCGCCTGAAGTTCCGTATACACTGCCCGCATGAACGAAACCGGTCCACACAGATAATACGTGGAATCCAGTTCATCGATCACTTGACGAAGCCAGATCGCATCTATATAACCTTCCTTATGAAAATACTCATTTTCACGATCAGCATCCTCAGGTTGAGTATAACAATAATAAGCTTTAACGCCCTGATTACGTTTGGCCAGACTGTTCACATGATCACGGAACGCGTGCGATTGACCATTGGGACTTGCATGCAAAAATGTAATGATGCGATTTTCATTCAAGTTAACCAGCGTATTTAACATACTGATCATGGGCGTTAGACCGACACCACCACTCAGGAGAACAACAGGTCGTTTATCGTCTGCATTCAGCGTGAAGTCGCCAGCAGGAGCGGATAGTTCCACCAGACTGCCTTCTTTAATGTGATCGTGGAGATACGTAGAGATAACTCCGTCAGGACGCTCTAATACACCTCGCTCACGCTTAACGGAAATGCGATAGTGGGGTTTACCCGGGGTATCTGAAAGGCTATACTGACGAATCTGGGTAAATGACTGTGCCTCTGGTTTGATTTTGATACTGATGTATTGTCCCGGTTCATAACTAGCAATGGGCTGGCCATCGTCTGGAACGAGGTAAAAGGACGTGATGATTTCACTTTCCTGCACTTTCTTGGCAACCTTGAAGGTACGGAACCCTTCCCAGCCACCCGTTTGGTTTTCCGCTTCCGTATACATATCCTGTTCAATCCCGATAAAGGCGTCTGCAATGACATTATAGGCTTCGCCCCACGCCGTGATAATTTCATCCGTTGCCGCGTCTCCAAGTACATCTTTGATGGCTTGAAGCAGATAGGTGCCAACAATCACATATTGCTCGGGAACGATACCCAGGCTGCGATGTTTATGTGCAACTTGCCGGACGGCAGGCAGGATGGAGGACAGATTATCGATATGCAGGGCAGCGGTGTATACCATATTGGCGAGGGCGGCTTGCTGTCGTCCCTGTTTCTGATTTGCGTGATTGAAAATATTCAGTAGTTCCGGATGAGCTGTGAACATCGTTTCATAGAAATGGCGTGTGATCGCTTCGCCGTGGACTTCAAGTACAGGTACTGTAGATTTAATGACTCTAATGGTGTGCTCGCTTAACATACATTTTCCCTCCCGATATAATATGAAATAGTTGGATAATAAATCGGTCATGGAGCTGATCATGCTTCGGTTTATAGCAAGTATAGATAGGGAGCAAGCGGGTCTGTGTGACATAGATCACACCAAACGTTAACGAAATGTGACCGCTATTTGCAAGGAACTACAATTAAAATGACGACTTGTAGTTTATCTTAAAGTGAGTCTATAATAGACCAGATGGAGTAAACGGTTCTGGGCCATTGGTTTTAAAATAGGGTGTAAAGTTAAAAGTGTTGACAAACGTCTTGAAAAATCGGTATAATGATTTTTGTTTGTTAAGTCAATTTCATAATACTTTTAACGAAGATTCGTCAGAATACATACAGTCAGGATTTATTGCTTTACAAAAGCAGGCTTGACCTGTATAACTGTCGTGATACGTTTGATACGAATTATGAAATTGGTTTCGTTTGGAGTGATGGAAATGTTAATGCCATTTCGCAAAGTGGCTACCAGTGATGGTCCCCTGAAGTTTAACGAACAGTGGGAGATCAAGGAACTGGTTTCTAACCGACAAGATATCACAGCCGTTACCCCGCTGACTGCGGACTTATCTGCAGAATTCAGAGAAGGTGACGTTGTGGATGTTCATGGCAAGCTGACTGTAGGAGTGGACATGTTGTGCTCCCGTTGTCTTAAGCCGATCAATGAACATTTTCATATTGATTTTCATGAGCAATTCAAGCAGGGAAAACAGCCAGAGGGATTACACGAAGACGATGATACGCTCTATGTGGATGGAGATAGCGTTGATCTGAAGGGTTATGCCGAGGAAGCTTTTCTGCTGGATCTTCCGTTTATACCGCTATGTAGCGATACATGCAAAGGGTTATGCCCCAAGTGTGGCCATGAGCTGAACGAAGGTGACTGCGGTTGTGATAACGAGGTTATTGATCCGCGGCTTGCAGGGCTCAAGGATTTTTTTAAATGAGCATGATTGAAAATCGAACATTTTAAGACTACCTGCAAAGGTTGATTTTGATAAGGAGGTGGGAATAATGGCAGTACCTCAACGGAGAACGTCCAAGACGCGTCGCGACAAACGTCGCACTCACTTTAAATTGGCTGTACCGGGCATGGTGAAATGTGAACAATGTGGCGAACTTAAACTTAGTCACCACGTGTGCAAAGTGTGCGGAACGTACAAAGCAAGAGAGATCATCTCTCAATAATAGTTGGACATTAAGTAGCACTTCATTTCGATGAGGTGCTACTTTTTTTGGATTAGAGAGTGTAGGTAGAGTGAGCTAACAAGCATGAAATCCTTGCACCAGAAGGGTGAATTGTTTTTGTTAGGCCAGTCTTTCTTTTTGACACGGGATGAGATATACTATAGTTTAGTACCAGGTTCTAAGATTTGACGTTACATATAGATGAACCATAATCCGTTTGAGAACGACCCTGGTGACCAGGGATGCAACTATAGAAGCAACACGAAAGAATGGTTGAACTGGCCGGACGGGACGGTTCCGTAAACGATACAGCGGGGGGTGTCAGGCATCGAACGTGTACCGAAGAGACAGAGGCAACAGCAGTTAACCAGAATGATAGAAGAGAACCCGTTTGTGACGGATCAGGAACTTACACGCCAATTGAAGGTGAGTATTCAGACGATTCGTCTTGACAGGCTGGAACTTGGAATACCCGAACTTCGGGAGCGGATGAAACTGATGGCAGAGCTCTCGTATGATCAGGTACGCTCGTTGCCCTTGCATGAAATTATCGGTGATATTGTGGATCTGCAACTGGATAAGAGCGGGATTTCCCTGTTTGAGATTAAGGAAGAACACGTGTTTTCCAGAACAGGGATTGCACGTGGACACTATGTCTTTGCACAGGCCAACTCCTTGGCTGTAGCGATTATTAATGACGAGATCGCGTTGACTGCATCAGCAGACATTCGCTTTGTCCGTTCGGTTCATTTGGGAGAGAAATGTATTGCAAAGGCTTATGTGAGATCGATCCCGGGTCAAAAGGGCAAAGCCAAAGTGGAAGTATTCACTTATGTAGGTGAAGAAATGGTGTTTCAAGGCAACTTTGTAATCTACCATTCAGGTGGAGAAGACAGCGGAGAAGGAGGTCATTTGGAATGAAAATCGTCATTGATGCCATGGGAGGCGACAATGCACCTGCATCAACGGTAGAAGGTGCGATTGCCGCAGCCACGGAATGGGCGGATACACAGATCGTCCTGATCGGCGATGAAGCCAAGCTGGAACCTCTTTTGAGTCAGTCAGGTGTTAGACCTGCCAACCTTACGGTCCGGCATGCTTCCGAAGTTATTGGTTCGGATGATGAACCCGTCAAAGCAGTGCGTCGCAAAAAGGATGCCTCCATGGTGGTGGCAGGCCGCATGCTGAAAGAGGGCGAAGCGGACGCGATGATCTCGGCGGGCAATACTGGAGCGCTCATGACAGCGGGTTTGCTTGTTGTAGGTCGCATGGAAGGCATTGAACGTCCGGCGCTTGCGCCTATGATTCCAACGATTGATGATGTAGGTGTACTTGCGCTGGATCTAGGAGCGAATATGGATGCCAAACCGGAGCACCTTGCACAATATGGTCTGATGGGCAGTTTGTATCGGCAAAAAGTACAGGGCATTGAGTCCCCACGAGTGGGCTTGCTCAATGTAGGAACAGAGCCAGGCAAGGGAAATGAGTTAACCAAACATGCATACCCTTTACTGGAACAACTCCCAATTCGTTTTGTCGGTAATGTTGAGGCACGTGATGTGCTGACTGGTGCTTGTGATGTGCTTGTATGTGACGGTTTTGCAGGGAATATCCTGCTGAAGTCGCTGGAAGGCACAGCAGGTGCCATTTTCGCCTTGCTTAAGGAACAATTTTCATCTTCTCTCAAAAGTAAACTGGCTGCAGCTGTACTAATGCCTGAGCTGCGTGGGTTGAAACGAAAGCTGGATTATACGGAGCATGGCGGAGCGCCACTCCTCGGTTTGAGCAGACTAGTTGTGAAAAGTCATGGATCTGCTGATGGCAATGCCATCAAAAATGCTGTGCGCCAAGCTCGGATTGCAGTGCAGAATCAGCTGGTAGAGAGCATATCTAAGGAAATTAGCGGGAAGTGAGTGACGATATGAATAATTTGCGCCCAGTAGGGATTATTGGTACAGGGAAATATGTGCCTGAGAAAATTTTGACAAATAGCGATCTGGAGAAAATGGTCGATACCAATGACGAGTGGATCGTCAGTCGTACAGGAATCAAAGAGCGTCACATCGCTGCACCCGATCAGGCAACTTCTGATCTGGCATACGAAGCGGCGATTAAAGCCCTTGAATCTGCAGGGATGACAGGCAGTGATCTTGATCTGATCATTGTTGCAACCATTACACCGGATTCTTCGTTCCCATCGACAGCCTGCATCTTGCAGGACAAATTGGGTGCAAAAGGTGCCGCGGCATTTGATCTGTCGGCTGCTTGTTCCGGATTTGTATACGGTTTGGCTAGTGCTACGAGCTTCATCCAAAGCGGTATGTACAACAATGCACTTGTAATTGGTGCGGACTGCTTGTCTCGTATTACGGATTATACAGACCGTAACACTTGTGTCCTCTTTGGTGATGGAGCAGGGGCGGTAGTCGTTGGTGAAGTTCCGGAAGGTCGCGGATTCAAAGCGTTCGATCTCGGTGCCGAAGGTGCTGGCGGTAGTCTTCTTCAGATGGAAGGCGGCGGTTCCCGTCTGCCTGCTACTGCAGAGACCGTTGAAAATAAAAAACATTACATCAACATGAACGGTCGTGAAGTGTTTAAGTTTGCGGTACGTGTCATGGGGACGGCTACCATTGAGGTATTACGCAAGGCTGGTATGGAGCGTACGGATGTGGATCTGTTTGTTCCTCACCAAGCGAATATTCGGATTATCCAATCTGCGATGCAACGACTTGAACTTCCTGAAGAAAAGGTTGTAGTTAACGTGGATAAGTATGCAAACACATCTGCTGCTTCCATCCCGCTGGCTCTGGTAGAAGCAGCAGAGGAAGGTCGCATGAAAGCCGGAGATACCGTTCTTATGGTTGGATTCGGTGGCGGTTTGACATGGGGTGCATCGGTACTCGTTTGGTAAAATAGACATCTGGGAGATGAATGAGATGGGTAAAATAGCATTTGTATTTCCCGGACAGGGATCACAGGCTGTAGGCATGGCCAAGGACGCGTATGAGTCCGTGCCTGCGGCAACCGAAATTTTTCGCACAGCAGATGAAACATTGGGTTTCTCGCTGAGCAACCTTGTATTTGAAGGACCGGAGACCGAGTTGAAACAGACATCTAATACACAACCGGCTCTGTTGACAGCAAGTATTGCCTTGCTGGAAGCTTTCAAAGAAAAAGGAATTCAGCCTGACTATACGGCTGGACACAGTCTGGGAGAATACAGTGCACTGGTGGCAGCGGGCGTTCTTTCGTTTGCTGACGCAGTGAGCACTGTGCGGGCACGTGGTCAGTATATGGAACAGGCAGTACCGGGTGGGCAAGGAGCGATGGCTGCTGTGTTGGGTGCGGATCGGGAAGCGCTGGGGGTGCTTTGCCGTGACGTATCTGAAAGTGGTCATGCGGTTGAACTTGCCAACATTAATTGTCCGGGACAAATCGTCATTTCTGGTGTGAAGGAAGGCGTAGCTGCTGTCGCGGAACGAGTGAAAGAAGCAGGCGGTAAACGCGCCATTGCATTGGAAGTAAGTGGTCCGTTCCACTCTTCATTGATGAAGGGTGCAGCTGAGAAGCTGGCAGAGAAACTGAAAACCGTTACGTTCTCACCGGCAGCGGTCCCTGTAGTCGCTAATGTGACTGCAAGACCTGCAGAGGATGGACAGGTTCAGGATTTGTTGACAGCTCAGGTCTATTCTCCTGTATTATGGGAAGACAGTGTGACATGGCTTATTGAGCAAGGTGTGGATACGTTCATCGAGATTGGATCTGGCAGTGTATTGACCGGTTTGATTAAAAAAACAGATAAAACCGTAAAACTGTACAATGTGAACAGTCTTGAAACGCTCGAAGCAACGGCAAGTGAATTAGAAGGAATTATATGAGTTAAACTAAACTTTTTACACTAGAACGGAGAGGACAGAAAAAACCTGAAGAAGCGGAGTGTTCGCCTAAAAGCTTTCTGAAAGAAAGCTACATCGGAAGCATACGCTATCACCGGATCCTTTATAAAAGGGAATCAAAAAAATCTGGGGATAACAGCGATCGGAAGTTTATTCTGTCATCGGAGTGGCAAGTGTAAACATTCTTTGGTTGAACTGATATAGATTTGGGGAAAGGAGGAATGATTATGTCTAAACCATTAGAAGGTAAAAATGCACTTGTTACCGGGGCATCCCGGGGCATTGGGCGCAGTATTGCACTGGCACTTGCAGAAGCTGGAGCGAACGTAGCCGTGAATTATGCGGGTAGCCAAGCAGCAGCTGAGGAAGTAGCGGAAGCGATTCGTGCCAAAGGAGTCAAGGCGATTACACTTCAAGCCAATGTTGGCCTGATGGATGAAGCTGAACAAATGGTCAAAGCTACACTCGAAGCATGGGGCAACGTTGATATTCTGGTGAACAATGCTGGAATTACCCGTGATAATCTGATCATGCGTATGAAAGAGGAAGAATTCGATCAGGTTATTGAAACCAATCTCAAAGGTGTGTTTAACTGCCTTAAGGCGGTTACACGTCCAATGATGAAACAACGGTCGGGAAGAATTATCAATATCTCCTCGGTTGTAGGTGTGCTCGGTAATGCTGGACAAGCGAACTATGTTGCTGCCAAGGCAGGAGTCATTGGCCTGACAAAGGCATCTGCTCGTGAACTGGCTTCTCGTGGAATCACAGTTAACTGTGTTGCACCAGGTTTCATTGAGACAGATATGACAAAAGAGTTGTCCCAGGAGCTGGTGGACGGTATGCTAAGTGGTATTCCGTTGTCCCGTTTGGGTCAGCCGGATGAAATCGCGGGTGTAGTCACGTTCTTGGCTTCACAGGCTTCATCTTATATGACAGGGCAGACGCTGCATGTCGATGGTGGCATGTACATGTAATTCTTCCCGGACTTGAACAATAGTCGGGGAACAGGCGCTGGACGATCCGAAATGCCGGAAAAAGGCCGGGTTCCCCGGCCGGGAGCCGCATATGTCTTCTATGGCATTTTGCCTGCGATTCTCGTATAATACCAAAGAAGGAGGTGAACCGGATGTCCGATGTATTGGAGCGTGTAAAACGCATCGTCGTCGACCGCTTGGGCGCAGACGAAGCTGAAGTTACACTTGAAGCATCTTTCAAAGAAGATTTGGGTGCTGATTCTTTGGATGTAGTGGAATTGGTCATGGAATTGGAAGATGAATTTGATTTGGAAATCTCTGATGAAGATGCAGAAAAAATCACGACCGTAGGTGAAGTTGTAAACTACATACAATCTCATACCTAAAGTCATTTTTAGTCCCGCACATGTTTTCGAACAGGCGGGACTTCTCATCATTCATTGGTTTTTCTCATTCCGCAAGCAGCTCTACTCAAACAGGCCTATCTTTGTTGAGTAGATGTCTGTTTGCGGATATTCCCACAAAATACTTGCGTAATGCAGTCGATATAGAGGTGACTCGGTTTGAAACAAAGAGTAGTAATTACCGGAATGGGCGTAATGACATCGCTCGGAAAAGATTTGGAAACGTTCTGGGGCAGTTTAATGGCAGGAAAGTCCGGAATTTCTCAGATTGAGGCGTTTGATGTTAGTGAATACACGACACAGATTGCAGCCGAAATCAAGGATTTCAACCCGGAAGAATATATGGATCGCAAGGATGCTCGCAAAATGGACCGTTTTGTACAGTTCGCTGTGGCAGCCGGCTTCAAAGCCGTTGAAGACAGTGGTCTGAAAATTAACGAGAATATTGATGCAGAGCGTTTCGGTGTATCCATCGGATCAGGTATTGGTGGATTGGGTACGTGGGAGGACCAACATAATGCATTATTGCAAAAAGGTCCAAAACGGGTAAGCCCATTCTTTATTCCCATGATGATCTCCAACATGGCTTCAGGCCAAATGTCTATTTCCCTTGGTGCCAAAGGTCCTAACATTAACGTTGTTACCGCTTGTGCAACAGGTACACACTCCATCGGAGATTCCTTCAAGCTGATTGCCAATGGTGATGCAGATGCCATGATCTGTGGTGGTGCGGAAGCAACAATCAGACCAACGGGTCTTGCAGGGTTCTGTGCGATGCGCGCAATGTCTACACGTAATGATGATCCTGCGAAGTCAAGCCGTCCTTTTGATACAGAACGTGATGGTTTTGTTATGGGCGAAGGCGCTGGTGTTATGATTCTGGAATCCCTGGAGCATGCTCAAAAACGTGGTGCACGCATTTATGGTGAAGTGATCGGTTACGGTCTGACAGGCGATGCACATCACATGACAGAACCAGATCCGGACGGAGCAGCACGTTGCATGAAGATGGCACTTCGTAATGCGGGCATTGAGCCTGAAGAAGTGGACTACATTAATGCACACGGAACTTCGACGCCTGTAGGCGACAGATCCGAAACGCTTGCGATCAAAAAGGCGTTTGGTGATCATGCGTACAAGCTCGCCGTGAGTTCCACTAAATCCATGACGGGCCACATGCTTGGCGCTGCTGGTGGTGTAGAAGCGGTTATCTGCGGATTGTCACTGACACATCAGACACTGGCTCCAACGATTAACCTGGAAAATCAGGACCCGGAATGTGATCTGGATTATGTACCAAATGTTCCACGTCAAACCAAAGTTAATATTGCCATGTCCAATTCATTTGGATTCGGCGGTCACAATGCCACCATTATTCTCAAAAAATTTGAAGCATAAGGGGCTAGTTCGTTTGAGTGAAGATCTGAAGCAGTTACAACATAAACTTCAAATCAAATTTGACAACAGGCAGCTTTTAAAACAAGCGTTTACCCATGCTTCTTATGTAAACGAACACCGCTTCAGTCAGCATCAGGACAACGAGCGTCTGGAGTTTCTGGGCGATGCCGTGCTGGAACTGACTGTATCGGAGTACTTGTATCATTTGTATCCTAACCGTCCGGAAGGTGAATTAACTAAGCTGCGGGCATCCATTGTCTGTGAGCCTTCCCTCGTCAAATTTGCTGAAGTGTTGGGTTTTGGGCAGTATGTACTTCTTGGTAAAGGTGAGGAACTAACTGGAGGACGGACACGGCCGGCTCTGCTGGCGGATGTGTTTGAATCTTTCATTGGTGCATTGTATCTGGATCAGGGGCTTGCGCCTGTTCGGACATTTCTTGATCAGCATGTCTTCCCATTAATCGTATTGGGCAGCAAGCTGCAAATGAGTGATTACAAAACGGAACTGCAGGAACTTACTCAGCATCACAATATGGGAGCTTTGGAATACCGTATCGTTGAGGAACGGGGACCTGCCCATGAACGTGAGTTTGTCTCGGAGGTCCATATGGGTCAAGAAAGGCTTGGCAGAGGTACAGGACGTTCCAAAAAGGAAGCGGAACAACAGGCTGCATCTGCAGCACTTGATCGACTGAAGCTTCCGGAAGCCGGAGCTTAACCGATAGCGCATAGACAAACGAAGAGCAAAGAGCAGCCCGCGGGTCCGCCCCGGCGGAAGTAATCGGCCGGACTGCTTTTTGCTCTTTTTTTTGTAAAGAGGTTCAGGAGAAGGTTCCTGATCGTTAACTAAATAAGTGAACTTTATTTTGGTTCAATTTATTTAGGCGCTGGAATGCAATACTTGAAATTTGCAAGAGGAGGTGACGAGAAACCCTATGTTTTTAAAACGGATTGAATTGGGTGGATTCAAGTCATTCGCCGACAAAACGGAGATGGAGTTCGTTCGTGGCATTACGGCTGTTGTAGGTCCGAACGGAAGTGGAAAGAGTAATATATCGGACGGAATTCGCTGGGTTCTGGGGGAACAAAGTGCTAAGTCGCTGCGTGGTGGCAAAATGGAAGATATCATCTTTGCAGGTAGTGACGCACGGAAAGCCGTTAATTTCGGTGAGGTGTCGCTTACACTTGATAACGAGGATCACGCACTTGCATTGGATTTTGGTGAGGTGACGGTGACTCGTCGTGTACATCGTAGCGGAGATAGTGAATATTTTATTAACAAACAATCTTGTCGTTTGAAGGATATCACGGAGTTGTTTATGGATACCGGCATCGGTAAGGAGGCCTACTCGATTATTGGACAGGGGCGAATCGAAGAGATTCTGAGTACCCGTTCAGAGGATCGCAGAGGTATCTTTGAAGAAGCTTCAGGTATC
The DNA here is from genome assembly GCF_037981725.1 of Paenibacillus sp. FSL H3-0457. Classification (NCBI taxonomy): domain Bacteria; kingdom Bacillati; phylum Bacillota; class Bacilli; order Caryophanales; family Paenibacillaceae; genus Paenibacillus; species Paenibacillus sp. FSL H3-0457. The sequence continues at coordinate 2,497,903 of NZ_CP150283.1, forward strand.
GTTAAATATAAATCCCGCAAGCGGGATGCGACGCGCAAACTGGATGAGACAGAGCAAAATTTGCTGCGTATTCATGATCTGGTGACTGAACTGGAAGATCAGATTGGCCCGCTAAAGGAACAATCGGAGAAAGCGATCCACTATAAGGAACTTCGTTCTCAGCTCAAATCGCAGGAAATTTCCATGTATGTGTACCAGATCGAACAGATTCATGCGTCCTGGAGTAAGGCAAATGAGCGCCTGCAATCGCTAAAACAGGAAGAGGTTGGACTGGCGGCGATTGTCTCTACGCATGATGCCAAGCTGGAAAATGATCGGAATGCGCTGCGTATCCTGGAAACAGAGACAGAGCAACTGCAAGCCGCTTTATTGCAATTCAGTGAAGCGACAGAGAAAAGTGAAGGACTTGGAGAATTGCTCAAGGAGCGCTCGCACCATCTGCAAACAAATCAGGAACAGCTCAAAGTAACGCTTGCCGCCAGTGAAGAGAGACATCGCGAACGGGAAACCGAGCTGCTTGCACTGCGTGAGAAGTTTGGCAAGCTTGAGCATGAACTGAATGATGTGAGAAATCAGCTGTCTCAGGAAGAAGCCAAACTCATCGGTGTCACAGGTGGCATTAGTCAGCAGCAAGAGGAAAGCCTCAAAGGCAATTTGCTGGAACTGATGAATCAGATGGCTCAGACACGCAATGAAATTCGTTATGTGGATCAGCAGAAAGAAACGCTGGAGCGCAGAATGAATCGCGCGGCTGAAGAATCAGGCAAATGGGAAGAGCAGAAAGAGACACTGGAGAGTCGCAAAACGGACATTGAGAAAAAAGTTGTTCGCTTGGGCAAAGAAATCAGCGATCTACGTGGTGGTTACATTACGGAAAGTGAACGACTTCAGTCGCTGCAGAAGCTGCTCGAAGAAAGTCGGGGTACGGTCCGTAAATGGGAACAGAAGCGTGAAGCTCAAGTTTCCCGCCGCGATACGATGAAAGAGATGCAGGATGATTTTGACGGATTCATGCTGGGTGTCAAGGAGGTTCTCAAGGCTTCACGTAAAGGTACGCTGAGCGGTGTTCATGGAGCTGTGGCTGAACTCGTAAAAGTTCCCGAGAAGATCGAACTTGCGGTAGAAACAGCAATGGGAGCATCCTTGCAGCATGTGGTCATGGAAAATGAATCAGTTTCCAGACAGGCAATTGCTTTTCTGAAGCAACGCCAGTTGGGGCGTGCAACGTTCCTGCCTCTGGATGTCATTCGTCCTCGTGCCATTGGAGCGGCTGAACGTTCTATGATTGAAGGTATGGAGGGTTTTGTGGGGATCGGTGCTGATCTTGTACAATTCGAATCCAAATATGCTTCAATCATTGGCAGCTTGCTCGGTAATGTTATTATTGCCGAAACGTTGGAGGTCGCCAATAAAATTGCGGCTCGCTGTCAGTATCGTTTCCGGGTTGTGACGCTTGAAGGTGACGTGGTCAATGCGGGTGGTTCCATGACAGGTGGTAGCCAGCACAAGAAAAATGTGAGTCTGCTCAGCCGGAAACGGCAGCTGGACCAGCTCGACCAGGATATTTTGGATACGGAAAATCAAATCGTGAAACTGCATCGCAGTGTGGATGATGTAAAAGTTCAACTGGAACAGTGTCAGGACAAACTGGATGAACTTCGTCAGTCCGGTGATGATACCCGAAATGCAGAACAGCAGGCTTCGATGGAAATGAAACAGGTAGAGCATGAGCTTCGCCATGTGCTTGAACAGGTTGCCGTTGCCGGGCAGGAGAAGAGTGGCTTTACCGAAGAGATCAAAGAGCTGGATACGGCTCGGATCGTCGCTGTGAAGAAGCTGGAGCAGCTTGAAGAGGAAGAAAAAGCGACTCATCGTGCCATTCATGCAGCCGAGTTTGCTCGGAAAGCCAATGAATCTGCGAAGGAAGAATTGCAGAGCCAACTCACCGAATTGAAAGTGCGTGAAGGCAAGCTGGATCAGGAGCGATTCTCCAATGGAGAACAATTGCGACGTCTGGAGCGGGAAGTAGAGTCGCTGGTGAAAGATCTTCGTCAGAATCGCACGTTGCTGGCTTCGATGGAAGCAGATCTCAAGAAAACACAGACCGAGAGTGTTAAACAGATTGAAGATCTGAACCAGTATAAGCTGAAAAAAGCGGAAGCTTCTCAGGATCTGGACTTCAAACGTGCTGCCCGAAGTGAGTTGTCGAAAAAGCTTGAGCTTGCCGAGAGCGAAACGAAGGAACAGCGCACGCAGTTAAAAGCTGTGGAAGAACAGATGCGACAGACGGAAATTTCCGTGAACCGGTTGGATGTTGAGCTGGAAAATATACTGCGAAAGCTGACGGATGAATACGAACTGGGCTATGAACTGGCCAAAGAGCGTTATCCTGTACCGGAAGACGTGGAGCATACACAGGCAGAGGTACAGAAGCTGAAGCGCAGTATATCCGCCCTGGGTGATGTGAACCTGGGAGCGATTGAGGAGTTCCAGCGAGTCAATGAGCGATACGAGTTCCTGAGTGAACAGAAGAATGACCTGGTGGAAGCTAAAACAACGTTGTATCAGGTTATTCGGGAAATGGAAGACGAGATGGCGAAGCGATTCAAGATTACGTTTGATGCCATCCGCCGTGAGTTCGGTACCGTGTTTAGCAAGCTGTTTGGCGGGGGACGTGCTGACCTTGTTCTGATGGACCCGGAGCGCTTGCTTGAAACGGGAATAGATATCGTGGCTCAGCCACCAGGCAAGAAACTGCAAAACCTGCAACTGTTATCCGGTGGGGAACGGGCTTTGACGGCGATGGCTTTATTATTTGCTATTCTGCATGTCAAACCGGTACCATTCTGCGTGCTGGATGAAGTTGAGGCAGCGCTGGACGAAGCTAACGTGGTACGTTTTGCCCAGTACTTGCGTGAATTCTCCGAACAGACACAGTTTATCGTTGTTACCCATCGTAAAGGTACGATGGAAGAGGCAGATGTGCTGTACGGTGTTACAATGGAAGAGGGCGGTGTATCCAAGCTCGTTTCGGTTAAACTGGAAGATGAGGAAGCAGTAATTGCCTGATCTGATCCAAACCTGCGAGACAAACGAACTCATTGTAATCATTGAAAATCATTCAGATTGAGCATTTTTGCAAAACCGCTTAGATTATGTACACGATGGAGGGGCTTTATGAGTTTTTTTAAAAAGCTTAGAGACAGCATTGCAAGCAAAACGGAGTCGGTCACCAAACAGTTTAAGGATGGATTGGAAAAGACACGTAAAGGGTTAGTGGAAAAAGTGTCGGATCTCGTAATCCGTCGCAAAAAAATCGATGAAGAGTTCTATGAAGAACTGGAAGAGATTTTGATCGGAGCAGACGTTGGTGTGAATACAGTCATGAATCTGATCGAAGACCTGCGCGTTGAGGTGAAAAAACGCAAAATTGAGGATGCGGCTGAGCTGCAGCCTGTATTGTCCGAGAAACTGACGGGTCTTCTTCGCGGTGAACAGAATAACGAATTGAAAATGAACCCGGATGGCATTACCGTCATTTTGTTTGTTGGTGTTAACGGTGTTGGTAAAACAACAACGATTGGCAAGCTGGCACATCGATTTAAACAACAAGGTAAAAAAGTCATCATGGCAGCTGGAGATACGTTCCGTGCCGGAGCCATTGAACAGCTGGAAGTATGGGGGCAACGTGCCGGTGTCGATGTGATCAAACAGCAATCTGGTTCTGATCCAGCAGCGGTTATGTATGATGCGGTACAAGCAGCGAAACAACGGGGTGCGGATGTTCTGCTCTGTGATACAGCAGGTCGTCTGCAAAACAAATCTAACCTGATGGACGAGCTTAACAAGATCTATCGTGTTATTCAGCGTGAAATTCCGGATGCTCCGCATGAAGTACTGATGGTACTGGATGCAACAACAGGTCAAAATGCTTTAAACCAGGCTAAACTTTTCGGTGAGAAAAGCGGTGTAACTGGCCTCGTACTGACGAAACTGGATGGAACAGCCAAAGGGGGGATCGTTGTTGCGATCCGTCAGGAGCTGGACTTGCCTGTGAAGCTCGTAGGACTGGGTGAGAAAATTGATGATCTGCAGCCGTTTGATTCGGAGCAATTTGTGCATGCCTTGTTCGCCGGATTGATCCAAGAACAGCCAGCGGAAAGTGCTGAAGAAGAGGAAGCTAATTCCTAGAATCATTAATAATAGAATGAATTAATAATGTTAACCGTATTGCCAGTGATATACGTGATAAGTGTCACGTGTAATGTCACTGGCAATACGTGTATAATGGAGGAATAAAGCAGGCAATGTTAAAGGGTTAGAAAGGACGGTTGAAAATGGCCAATACGTATACCTATTCTCGCCGTGAAGAAGTCGCCAATGCGGTGACACATGGAATCGGCGCTGCACTCAGTGTAGCTGCACTGGTGATATTGATTGTATTTTCAAGTATGAAAGGCACGGCTTGGCATGTGGTCAGTTTCACGATCTACGGAATCACCATGCTGTTGCTCTATACAAGTTCTACACTCGTGCATGCATGGAAAGATGGAAAAGTGAAAGATTTATTTGAGATTTTCGACCATTCTTCCATTTATTTATTTATTGCGGGATCGTACACTCCGCTTTTGTTTATTGCTGTTCGCGGTACACTTGGATGGACCCTGTTTGGCATAATCTGGGGTATCGCATTATTCGGCGTGATCTTTAAGGCATTTTTTACGAAAAAGTTTCTATTCATGTCCACGATTTTCTATATTGCGATGGGCTGGCTGATCGTTATTGCCTGGCAACCTCTTATGGCGGCCATTCCTACAGGCGGCATTGTGTTGCTGGTTGCTGGAGGCCTGATGTATACACTTGGTACGCTCTTTTATGTATGGCGTGGATTTCCGTACCACCATGCGATTTGGCATCTCTTTGTGTTAGCAGGCAGTATTCTTCATTTCTTTATGGTACTGCTGTACCTGACACCACTTCGTTAGAACACCATAGACGGATGCATCTCCACGGACTGAGACGCATTCGTTTTTTCTTCTACATAGAGGTGGGTCGCAGGGACACAGATAGAATTTGCTTGTAGTGAAGAAGGGCATAAACCACCCGTTAAACATCGAAATAACGTATCATCAGAGCTGTTTTTATTGTGACAAGTATTTTTGCTTGACAACCTGATTTGTTTTAGGTATTATTAGGAACGTTGCAAGAGTGTAAAGTGTTTTTCCTTGACGAAGGGAGTGCCCCGATGTGAGTCAAGAAAATCGGCTTGAGAAGACAAACCGGATTAACTTGCTGTTTGCTTTTTATGAATTGTTACTTACCGAGAAACAGCAGACTTTTCTAAAGTATTACTTTCATGACGATTTCTCACTTGGTGAAATTGCAGCCGAGTTTGAGATCAGCCGCCAGGCGGTATACGAGCATATCAAGCGTGCCGAACAAGTGCTGGAAAATTACGAAAGCAAGCTGGGCTTGCTGGAAAAGCATGAACGGCGTAATCGCAATCTTGAAGATTTGCAAAATGCATTGGAACGCGCAGGCGTCTCCATTGATAACAACAAACAAATACACGATATCGTTGCTCAGCTTAGTGAATGAAATATTGGCTGAGCGGAACGTATCGGTCTTGCAAACAGTATTAAAGCTTAAGGAGGTGGGATCATGGCATTTGAAGGATTAACGACCCGATTACAGAATGTGTTCAGCAAGCTGCGCGGCAAAGGCAAGGTGTCTGATGAAGATGTAGCCGAGGCTATGCGCGAGGTACGTCTGGCATTGCTCGAAGCGGATGTAAACTTCAAAGTGGTCAAGGAATTCATCGCCAAGGTGAAAGAGAAGGCTGTTGGCAAAGAAGTGATGGAGAGCTTCACGCCAGGAATGGTCATCATCGACATCGTTAACAAGGAACTAACGGATTTGATGGGTGGAAGCCAAGCGAAACTGGCTAAAGCGAACAAACCGCCTACGGTGCTGATGATGGTTGGTTTGCAGGGTGCTGGTAAAACAACCACATCGGGTAAACTGGCTAAAATGCTGCAAAAGCAAAACAGCAGACCATTGCTTGTTGCAGGAGATATTTATCGTCCCGCAGCGATCAAACAGTTGCAAGTACTTGGCGAGCAGATCAAAGCGCCGGTATTCACACTGGGAGATCAGACAAGCCCTGTTGAGATCGCACGTCAAGGTCTTCAACATGCGAAGGATAACGGTAATGACTATGTTATTATCGATACAGCTGGACGTCTGCATGTTGATGAAGAACTGATGGAAGAACTTCGCCAGATTCACAGCGTAGTGAATCCGGATGAAGTACTGCTTGTTGTAGACAGCATGACAGGTCAGGATGCGGTTAACGTAGCAGAACACTTTAACCAGCAGCTTAATCTGACCGGGGTTGTCCTGACAAAGCTGGATGGAGATACTCGTGGTGGTGCTGCGCTTTCCGTCAAAGCAGTTACGGGTTGTCCAATCAAGTTTGCTTCCCTTGGAGAGAAACTTGACGCTTTGGAGCCGTTCCACCCGGAACGTATGGCTTCACGGATCCTCGGTATGGGTGATATGTTATCTCTGATTGAGAAAGCACAATTAAACATTGATACCGATAAAGCCAAGGAAATGGAACGGAAGATGCGTAATGCAGAATTCACGTTTGAAGATTTCCTGGAGCAGATGGATCAAGTGAAAAAGCTGGGACCAATCGATCAGATCATGGATATGATCCCCGGCATGGGCAAGATGAAACAAGCCAAGGATCTGAAGGTTGATGATAAACAGATGGGCCGGATCGAAGCGATCGTTTACTCAATGACGACCGAAGAGAAACGTAACCCGGACATGATCAACCATAGCCGCCGGAAGCGTATTGCTACCGGAAGCGGAACATCTCTGGCTGAAGTAAATCGTCTGATCAAGCAATTTGATGAGATGCGCCGCATGATGAAACAGTTCTCGGATATGATGGGACCTAAAGGCGGCGGTAAAAATAAAGCGATGAAGCAGCTTAAAGGTATGGGTAAAGGAATGAAGTTTCCTTTCCGTTGATTTAAGCGAAGCTGGATCATATACAGATTTCATTGAAGGAGGTGAATTTTCAAATGGCAGTTCGTATTCGTCTGAAACGTATGGGTGCTCACAAAGCTCCTTTCTACCGCGTAGTGGTATCGGATTCCCGTTCCCCACGTGACGGTCGTTTTATCGAGGAGATCGGTTACTACAACCCGGTTGAACAACCGGCTGTTGTTAAGATCGATGAAGATAAAGCATTGGCATGGCTTCAAAACGGTGCACAAGCATCTGACACTGTCCGCAACTTGCTTAGCAAAGCGGGCGTGATGAAGAAGTTCCACGAGTCTAAATTATCTAAATAAAGTGCTGATTCGGAGGGTCATCTATGGAAGAATTAGTAAGCATAATTGCTAAGGCTTTAGTCGATCATCCGGAAGATGTGACGGTTCGGACGGTTGAGAAAGACCGGCTTGTCGTTTATGAGTTAACTGTTCATCCTGACGATGTCGGGAAGGTAATTGGTAAACAAGGACGAATCGCGAAATCACTTCGTACGGTCGTCACATCAGCAGCAGTTAAGATGGATAAACGGGTTACCGTTGATATCATATCTTAAAGATATACGAAAGGGGGTTAGGATGCATGTCCTAGCCCCTTTTCGTGCATGCTGAACTTAATATGTTGAATTAGATATTGAATTAAAATATTTTGGGTATGAGTGACTTCGGAGCAGTGCAGGGGACGGGATCGATTCTGGAGAAGCGTCAGCGTTCGCCTTTATCACCTCATTTTCACCTTTTAAAGTAAGTTCGAAAAATGAGGGGGTAACAGCGATCGAAAGAACGAACCGTCGCCGGAACGACCGTACGAGAGTCGAAGTAGCTGTTTAGTTTGATTTAATTTCGTAGGAGGAACGTATGGCAGAGTTTATGAATGTAGGTAAAATCGTTAATACGCATGGAATTCGCGGTGAGGTGAGAATCATGCCTATAACCGATTTCCCGGAAGTGCGTTTCGCGAAAAATGCAGAGTTGTTTTTCTTTACACCAGATAATCATCCAGTCATGGTTAACGTGGAATCTGCACGTTTGCATAAAAATATGTATATTCTTCGTCTGAAAGAGTATGGCAATATTAATGAAGTAGAGAAGTTTAAAGGCGGTATGGCCAAAGTGTTAAAAGAGAACCTCGCTGAGCTGGAGGAAGGTGAATACTACTTCCATCAAATCGTTGGGTGTTCGGTTATCACCGAAGAGGGTGAAACGCTTGGAACTATCTCTGAAATTTTGACTCCGGGTGCCAATGATGTATGGGTTGTCAAAACGCCAGCAGGTAAAGAAGTGCTGATTCCCGTTATTGATGATGTAGTACTTGATGTGGACATCGAACAGCAGCAAGTGAAGATTCACCTGATGGAAGGGCTGCTGTAACATGAAAGTGGATGTATTAACACTATTCCCGGAGATGTTTGATGGCGTATTCGGAGCAAGCATTCTGGGTAAAGCCCAAACGAAGGGGCTGGTGTCCCTCGGTGCAACCAACTTCCGTAATTATGCCACAAATAAACATAATACGGTCGATGATGCTCCTTACGGTGGGGGTGGAGGCATGGTGCTAAAACCAGATCCGATCTTTGCTGCTGTTGAAGATGTACTGGAGCAACGCGGAGAAGCCGCGGCAACCATGAAAGCTCCACGTATCATTTTAATGTGTCCGCAAGGTGAGACGTTTACACAGAAAAAAGCAGAAGAACTTGTACAGGAAGATCATCTGATTTTTATATGTGGACATTATGAAGGTTACGATGAGCGAATTCGCGAATTTCTCGTGACGGATGAACTATCCATTGGTGATTACGTGCTCACTGGTGGGGAATTGCCTGCTATGGTTGCGATCGACAGCATCGTACGTCTTATTCCCGGTGTGCTTGGCAATGAGACAAGTGCTGTGACGGATTCATTCAGTACTGGACTCCTCGAATATCCACACTACACACGTCCACCCGAGTTTAGGGGCATGAAAGTACCGGATATGCTGTTGTCGGGACATCATCTGAACATTGAGGCATGGCGTAGAGAACAGTCGTTGCTTCGTACGCTGGAGCGCAGACCGGAGATGTTGGAAACGGCTGATTTGACGGATAAAGAACGTATTTGGTTGAAAAAGATACGCTCAAACCGTAAACATAACACAGAGTAAGTACAAGTATCGTATAAACACGTAAATATATCTTTTTATAGAGTTTGAAAAAGCCAACCTTGATACCAAAGGTTGGCTTTTCTTATGTGTTTTGTAAAGAAAGCTGGATATTAAATGGGTTATTCTATAAAATGGAGGTATATTTTAAAACTCAGTTTCACTAAATGAAACCAAAGGCGGTGTATGAATGACTTACAATATTATTGGTCTTGATCATATTCAGCTCGCAGCACCTGAATCTTGTGAAGCGGAGGCACGTCATTTTTTCCATAAAGTACTGGGCTGGACGGAGATTCCCAAACCTGAAATTCTGAGAAAACGGGGTGGTGTATGGTTCGAGTGTGGTAGACACCAAGTGCATATTGGCGTACAAAAAGATTTTATTCCCGCCACAAAAGCTCATCCGGCTTTTCATGTACAACATTTGGATCAGTTGCGTGATCATCTCATTCATAACCAAATTCATATTGTCGATGACGAAGCAAGGGCAGATGAAGGTGTAAGACGTTTCTATATAAATGATCCTTTTGGCAATCGTCTTGAGTTTTTAGAGTGGGCTTAAAATCATTCGTTTAAATCGTTTAATTACGTAGGCACTTTTTTGCAGCTTTGAACATTTTTGCATGACCACATAATAGGGTTGTAAAAAACAGGGGTTTTCTTTATGGTGAACTCAGCTGGATTTGAATAACAACGATAAGCTGAGGAGGAAGATGATGAGCATTCAGCCTTATGAAATCGCCAGACTAAATATTAGCCAAGCCGGAGAACGCTGCAAAATGCTTTTGGGAGATCTAAACGGGGATAGCAGACTTGAAATGTTGCTGGTACAGGCAGATGGGGGTATAGACGATCGGTACGTCCCGCATCAGGTATGTTGTTTGACTGCATTTGATCTGGAAGGAACATTACTATGGCAGGTCGGAACTGCTGATCCCGATGCAGGGGGTCCGGGTTCAGACTATCCCGCTCAGGTAGCAGATTGGGATGGAGATGGAAATAATGAAGTATTGTGTGTCATGGACAAACAATTTCTGGTGTTGGATGGCCGGACCGGAGAGATTAAAGAAACACGTGATCTGCCAGGTGATGAAGCACATGACTGCATTATTCTCACCAACCTGACGGGTAACCAGCAGAAAATGGACATTATACTGAAAGACCGCTATAAGACGTTATGGGCACTCGACCATGATTTTAATTTGTTATGGAAGCATGAAGGGAATCCGGGACATTTTCCATGGGTATATGACATCGATGGAGATGGGAAAGATGAAGTGATGGCCGGATATGACATGCTGGATCATGATGGGACGTTGTTATGGTCTTGTCATAATCTCGATGATCATGCTGACTGTATATGGTTTAGCGACGTTGATGGTGATGGGGAAGTCGAGATTGTTATCGGTGGCAATGTTACGGTCATGATGGACCGCTATGGTAATGAGAAGTGGCGTTATGAAGATTCGATTGAATCACAGCATATTGCATTAGGCCATTTTTGTACTGGAATGATAGGTTTACAGATTGCAGGTCTGGACCGGATTGTCCGTGGGGATGAGAATGGTAAGGATGGAATGTTCATGCTGGATAGCGCAGGGCAAGAAATATGGAAAGAAAACCGCACGACTCCTGGCTGGTTAACCATTATAGAGCCTGTATGTAACTGGGATGAAGGTGGACTCGATTATATTTTGGCGTATCGTAGAGGTGGAGATGTGTTGCCTTCTTTGGTAGATGGAGATATGAAAACGGTTACTGAATTCCCGAAAGAGGGATATGCGGTACATGCAGACCTGGTTCAGACGGGGAAAGAACAGATCATCATCTATGACGCAGAGGAAGCAGTGATTTATTCCAGCTCTCCGATGACATTATCACTTACCGATGCAAAAAGAGCCAAGCCACAGCTTAAAAGGCTGTATAACTCGACTCTGTATCCGGGCGGTGAAGTTAAAATCTAGGTTTTACTGGTCATTCTCCGATGCAAATGGTTCGTTCTGCGGACTGGATTCGGGTTGAAGCAAGGTCGCCAAATCAGTACCTGTCGTGACCGTCAAGCGAGGCAGCTTCATGGGATGATCTCCTGGATGCACAAATCCAGACTTTACGGTAAAAGCCATGCGATATCCATGTTGCTGTAACTTGTAGATCATCTGTGTGCTGGTATAACCAAAAGGATAGGCCAAATAAGGTGTGTCTATTCCGGTTTGCTTCATATGCTGGATATCATCATCCAGAAGACTGGTGTCCAGACCGACAGGAACACTGTTACCACAGCGCATAAATCCCTTGTGATGCAGGTTATAGGTATGGCTATTGAATTCAAATACGTCAGTTGCTGCCTGCATCTCTGGTTTGGAGATGAAACTGTTAATGGCGGGCTCAAATTCCGAAGGTTGATCTTGAATTTTACTGCCTATGACAAACAGCGAGGCATGAAAATTATATTTCTGAAGCACAGGGTAAGCTAAAGTATAATTGTTCTGGTATCCGTCATCAAAGGTAATTACAATGGACTTCTGTGGCAGGGAAATCTTCCCGCTAACATATTGTTCAAGCTGATTCAATGTAATCGTGCGGTAGCCTTCATCATGCAGGTATTTCATATTTTGCTCAAAATCCTCCAGATTAATGATGGATTTATTATCTGTCTCGTGATTATTCAGTTTGGGCTCTATGTAATGATACATCAGCACAGATTGGTTAGAGAAGTCAGTGTGTGACAGCTCGAATGCTTTGCGTTTGACTATGTCCCAGGATGTGCAGGCTTTGTGTGACAGTGCATTCGTTGGGTGAGTTACGGCATATGAATATAGTGTAATGGAGCATGTGAGCATGGCGAGTAGGGCAAGTGTGATCTTTTCCAATATTTCATAAGTCTTGGGATTCTCCTTTTAAAGTGGTCAATAAGTTATATCATAGACGATATTACTACACTGGAAGTTACAGTATTTTTTCCTGTATCAGGTTGACTTGCAGATGAGAGCGTTGATTCACTTTCCATACGGGAGAATGTATTTTAGAATGAAGTTAACATGTGATGGATGAGTTTCAGAGTGGCAGATTGAACAATAGGCATTTGTTTAATTTCTCTTGTGTTTTGATATGCTGCGTGATACAATAAGTCTGTTATGTGGAATACGGCGGTCCTCTATGGATGATGAAGGAGACAAGGTGATCTCTGGAAGAAGTATGAACGCCTGTATGGAAGGAGGGAGTCATAGATGAATATCGTTCAAGCGATTACACAAGAACAACTTCGCAAGGATCTTCCGAGTTTTCGTCCTGGTGACACTTTGAAAGTGCACGTTAAGGTAATCGAGGGAACTCGCGAGCGTATCCAATTGTTCGAAGGTGTTGTGATTAAACGCCGTGGTGGTGGAATCAGTGAGACTTTTACAGTTCGTAAAATTTCTTACGGTGTAGGTGTGGAAAGAGCTTTCCCGCTTCATTCCCCTAAAATCGATAGAATCGAAGTGGCTCGCCGTGGTAAAGTTCGTCGTGCGAAGCTTTATTATCTTCGTGAACTACGCGGTAAAGCAGCGAGAATTAAAGAAATTCGTTAATATAACGGATACCGGGAAGGGCTTGGAGACAAGCCCTTTTCGTTTTTGTCCGGGAAAAGTTGAACCGGAGGTACACTTCCGAGTAAAATGGTATGGCAACACATGCGGGGAATAGTCCGGGAGGATTGTAAAATCAGTTATTGAAGTGCGTGTTCAAAAGACCGGTTTCAGTACCGACTTTTTGAACAACCTCTTGAAGGCATTTGAATTGTGGATTAAATGTACTGTAATGCTTGGTGTAAGATTACATAACTGATGTGAATGTTTTGTATCCATCCATTGAGTTATTGGAACGATACAGAATGCTGGATGTGTGTACTGCTATAAACATGTACTGTGAAGAGAGGAAGATCTTGAATGGAACAAGAAGTTCAACATGACCGGGGCAATCCTGCCGAAGAGAAAGATAGTCGATCCAAAAAAGCCAAAAATGAAATTGTTGAATGGCTTAAAGCCATTGTTATCGCATTAGTTCTCGTCATTCTCATTCGGTGGTTGCTCTTCAAACCGTTTGTTGTGGACGGTCCGTCCATGCAGCCGAACTTTGAAACGGGTGAACGTGTGATCGTCAACGAAATCTTATATGATATCAGAGAACCGAAGCGCGGTGAAGTTATCGTCTTCCACGTACCATCCGAAGGTCGAGATTTCATTAAACGTGTTATTGCTGTAGAAGGTGATACCGTTGAGGTTCAAGACGATACCGTGATGGTTAACGGTAAAAAGGTTGATGAAACGTATATTCAAGGAGCCATTGATGCAGCTGAAGCAAATGGTGGAACCTATAACGTGAAGGATTTCCCGAATGAACAGTTCCCTGATGGCAAAGTGCCGGCAGGTCATGTGTTTGTCATGGGAGATAACCGTCCAAATAGTACTGACAGCCGTATGATCGGTTATGTTTCGTTAAAAGATATTATTGGTCGTGCAGATGTGATTTTCTGGCCGATCGGTGAGATTAAGTGGATCAACCACTGAAATTGAAGTAAATAATGAGGTGAAGACAAGTTGACGATACAATGGTTTCCAGGTCATATGACTCGAGCCAGACGCCAGATTCAGGATAAGTTAAAGCTCATCGACGTGGTCATCGAACTATTGGATGCCCGTCTGCCTGTCTCCAGCCGTAATCCAATGATTGACGAAATATTGCTGGATAAACCCCGGATGATTTTGTTGAACAAATCGGATTTGGCAGATGCAAAAGTGACGCAAGAATGGATTGAATATTTCAAAAAAGAAGGAATTACCGCTTTTCCTGTAGATGCTTCGACGGGAACCAATGTTAAAGATATTCCCGTGCAGGCCAAGCTTCTTCTTAAAGAAAAAATTGACCGTCAAATTGCTAAAGGGATTAATCCTCGTGCGGTTCGCGGGTTGATCGTAGGGATTCCCAATGTAGGTAAATCAACACTGATTAACCGACTGGCTGGACGGAGTATTGCGTTAACAGGAGATCGTCCTGGTGTGACGAAGGGGCAACAGTGGATCAAGGTAGGCAAAGAAATGGAGTTATTGGATACTCCAGGTATTCTTTGGCCTAAGTTCGAAGATCAAAATGTAGGTTATCGTCTTGCCGTAACTGGTGCGATCAAAGAGGAAATTTTGAATGCAGAGGATATCGCCTTTTTTGGAATCAGTTACCTGATGCGTTATTACTGGGACGCCCTTGAAGAGAGATATGGACTTCAGGAGTTCTCCAAGGATGCAGATGATTCAGACAGTGTTATTGCGATTATGGAACAAGTTGGCCGTATACGTGGTTGCATTGTAAGCGGTGGACGCATTGATCTGGAAAAGGCATCACGAGCATTTCTGCGTGAACTGCGAGCGGGTAAAATGGGACGTTTCTCTATGGAAGCTCCCTATTAAAAAAAATGGACTCTACACGATGAAGATCATTATCTTCATTTGTTCATTTCATATATACAAGTGCCGAAAGAAGCGGCCGTTACCGGATTACCGGGAGCGGTCGTTTTTTGTGTATACAAACGCGGAAGTAGAGCTGGAACATACGTCGAAAACGATAAAATGGAAGAGGATTGAAGAACAGTACGCTTTATGGAATTGGCTGACCTATATATCAGGTGCATCAAAATCGTGCTATGATAAATGGTGGTGCAATTTAAATTAGACGAGGTCTGATATATTCAATTTAAACCATCAAATACCGATAAATGAAGACATCACTATCTTTATATTGTAAATCTCAAGGAAAAGTTTTACTGATAGAGACAGGTTGTACAGAACAAAAGACAGAGGATTTACGTCTATATTATAAAAAGTTATAAGTGATACGTATGCTGAAAAAGCGTGGGTAGAGGAGATGAGCGTTATGGTTGAAAATAATGAAGAGATCGGGTTGAATCTACTGGATACTCCGATTGGACCAAAGAAGAAAAAAGAAGTCAGTGAACCTCGAGATCTGTTGCTCTATGAGCGGGAGTATTGGGACAGTGGATTTGAACGTATTGCTGGTATTGATGAGGTAGGACGGGGCTGTTTGTTTGGGGATGTTGTCGCAGCGGCGGTTATTTTACCGAAGGATCTCATCCTGGAAGGTGTGAATGACTCCAAGAAATTAACGGAGAAAAAACGTGATGCATTATATGACGTCATTATGGAAAAAGCGCTGGCGGTAGGTATCGGGTACGCGGATGCAGAGACGATTGATCGGCTTAATATCAAACAGGCTGCGAGACTTGCGATGAAACGTGCGGTTGAAGCATTGGGAGAAACTCCTGATTATATGCTGGTGGATGCCGAAAAGGTGGATGTGAATGTACCTCAACTGTCCATTATTAAAGGTGATGCTAATAGTCAATCGATCGCAGCGGCATCTATTATTGCCAAGGTAACGCGAGATCGGCTGTGTAAGGAAGAATGGGATACGTTATATCCGGAATATGGTTTGTCGATACATAAAGGATATGCAACAAAAGTTCATCGGGAGCAGATTATGGCATTGGGGGCAACCCCGATGCATCGGCGCAGTTTTCTGGGCAACCTGCTTGGAGAGCAGCAATCTTTGTTTTAACACAGGTTTGAAGAAAGGAGGGGGAGAGATTTGAATATCGGTTCCATGATAAAGGGGTTAATGGGAGACAGTAAGCCCGGCAATGCCAAACCGCTTGAATTAAAGGAAGGTCAGGTGGTTCGTGGCTCCGTCGTTAGTGTATCCGATGATGGGGGAGAAGCAGTTCTGCAGATTCAAGGTGTGCAAGTGCGCGCCAAGTTGGAGACTCCACTCCGTCCGGGTGAGACCACGTTGCTTCAAGTGCAGCCTCCAGGTGAAAATGGCATAACGGTAATGAAACCTATGACGGGTACACTTGCTGAGTTGCCACAAGCTTCGCTGAACAACCTGCTTAAGGATGTAGGACTGCCGGATACAAAAGGGAACCGGGAACTGTTACTTGCCATGCAGCGTAGCGGATTGCCACTAACGAAGGATAATGTGGCTATGGTCCAGAATATGATGACAGCTAAACCTGCACAGGTCCCTGTGGAAGAATGGGTGCAGGCGACGGGAATTGCTTTTCAGCGTGGTCTTCCGGTTACGGCGGAAACAGTAAAAGGATTACACCAGACGGTGTTTGGTCCCCCTCTGCACCAGTTGTTAAGCGGGTTGGCTGATCAGTTGGAAACGATGCTGACTCAAACAACAGGTAAACCGCTATTGCCTGGAGAACAATCTGATGCGATGAAACCAACTGTTGTGGCTGGTGTACCCGTCGTGCTGAATGAAGCACAGATGGAAGAAGGATTGGCTGCGTCAGGCAATGGTCGTCAGGTGACTGGAACCGGAACACCTGCTTTGTCAACGCAACAAGGACAAGCAGCTTTGGCGGGATCTAAATCCATGACGGATGGCGGGACAGAGGATGCAGGTACTGCGGTGAAAGGAAATGTGCAGACCGGCGGAGGCACAGCGAATGCTGAAGCCGGGGCCAAGGCAGTTGCTAGCAACGTTGAAACGGCTGGCAAAGGGGGTGCAGGTATTCCGTCTGGAACCGGAATACCTGGCGAGAGCCCGCGCGGGGCTGACGCGGGCCAAGTCGGGAGCCGCCCGGGTACACCGGGGGCGGCAGCAGAATCTGTGGCTGGCCGTGCAAGTGCAGGCCAGCCTGAAGCAGGCGCGGCCGGTCGGACTGACGGTCGCGCTGAAACGCCTGTTGCTGCGGGGGCGCCGTCCGCAGCAGGCCAGGCAGCGCCAGCAGCGCCTACGGCAGCGCAGCTGGCGCCCAAGCTGCTGACGCTGCTGGACGCCTTGCGCAGCGCGTCCACTGCAGCACAGGCCGCCCCTGCATCGCAGGGCGGCCAGGCGGTTGCGGCTGCCGGAGGCGTGCCGCAGCCGTTGCCAGCCGCTGCTGATGCGCCGCCGGCTGGCGGTAGTGCCGCAGCACCTGCGGGAGCTGCGGCAGTGCACGCGCCTGTCACCCACGAGAGGGACCCGTGGGTGGGGCGCGTGCTGAAGCTGCTCGGTGCGGAGCACGAGCAGCAGGCCGTTCACGGCGCGGCAGTGCAGCCGCGCGTGGGGGATGCGGCGAGTCCGGCAAATGCGGACACGCTGAAGGGCTTGCTGCTGCAACTTGCCAGCAGCGAAGGTGCACCGGCGGCGCTTAAGGATGCCGCCGGACAGGCCGTGCAGTATCTGACAGGTCAGCAGTTATTGCTAACAACAGATCGTAGTGCTACTTTTGCACAGATGCACTGGTTTATTCCGATCACTGGACCGGACGGGGAAGAAACGGCGTCTGTTCAGATTCAATCACGTCGTGGATCTCGTGGGGAACTAGATGCCTCCAACTGCCGTCTATGGTTTGATCTGGACATGAAAAGTCTTGGGCCTACTCTGGTAGATGTCCATGTAGTTAATAACATTGTCAGTCTGCGTGTATTAAATGATCGCGAAGGAATGGGACCGCTTCTGGAGAGTGGACGAGAGGTGATCCATCAGGCATTGGACAAGCTGGGCTATCAACTGCTGACCTTCAAGGCGGAACCGTGGCCTGCGGGCCAGGAACCGGGCGCGGAACGAAAAACGCGGGCCTCGGACTATAGTCCTGAACGATACAAAGGGGTGGACTTGAAGGTATGAAAGACGAGTCGTCACAACCGGACCTACTTTCCAAAAAGGCGGTTGCCCTAAAGTATGTCCCTGGAGAGAGTGAAGCACCTGTTGTTGTAGCCAAGGGGCGCGGCAAAGTGGCAGAAGCCATTCTGGATAAAGCCAGAGAAAACGGCGTGGCTGTTCAGGAGGATGCAGCACTTGTGGAGGTGCTCTCCAAGTTGGATCTGGATGAACAGATTCCGGCAGAACTGTATCAACTGGTCGCAGAGGTGCTAACGTACGTCTACCGTGCAGATCGCATGGCCTCAGGACGTGAGGAAAATGAGTCATGGTAGAACGTAGATTGGGTCAGGAGCCAGGATTAAAGCTCACACGACAGCAGAAAGGCCGATTAGGTGAAGAGGCTGCCTGTCAATGGTTGCGAGAGCACGATTATCGGATCATTAGACAGAACTGGCGTTGCCGTAGCGGTGAGATTGACATCATTGCTTCCTGCGAGGGCCTGATTGTCTTTGTGGAAGTAAGAAGCAGAAGTGGAGCCGCTCAGTACGGTACACCTCAGGAATCGGTTGATATGCGTAAAATGCAGCAGGTACGTTCAACCGCATCCGTATATTTGCAAATGACGGGAGAGACGGAACTTCAGATCCGTTTTGATGTAATTGCCGTAATGCTTGATCAAGCAGGAGAAATTGTCTCTGTGAATCATATTGTTAATGCTTTTTAAGAATTACAATCGAAGTTACTACTGTATTAATTGATACGAATTGTATCTTTTTAATATGAGTTGGTCAGTGATTTCGAGGTACAAGTTTAATTATGTCTTATCTTTGCATTCGTTTTAGTTTTAAAATTAGTTAAAATACTAAAGCCGCAGTTCCTATTTATACAGGAATTGCGGATTTTTTTGATTTAACTATGAAATCACAAAACAAAGGATAGAGCATTGATAATAAAATCATCGTATTTCAGAAATTTATAGATACAAAATGTATCATTTGTAATAAAATAAGAAAGTTGAAATTTAAAGAGAGGTTGGTGGGATGTATGAAAGAGTTTCAGAATACTTCGAACAACACAGTAAAACAAGTATGGGAGTGCCCTCGGATGGAAGTGCTGGATATCAGCGAGACCATGAACGGTGGACAGGGGATTTGGCAATATGTTTGGGACGGAGAATTCTGGAAGCTTGAGCTTATGGTCAGTTAATTTAAGAAGTTAAAGAGGAATGTTTGATCAATAAAATAAATGGTGAGGTGTAGTGAGAAGATGCAGACAAGTATCAAATGGATCATTCGACTAAGTACACTATCTTTATGTTTCATTTTGTTTGGAATCATGTATTCCGGAGTTTCTTATGCAGCCGATCCGTCTACACAGGCAAGTGTATCAGGTAAAGTTATTGATCGTCAGGGATTACCTGTCCAGAACGCTACTGTCAAGTATTGGCTTAATTATCGTGGGGATACGTCAGAGAAAAGCGTGAAGACGGATGGGAATGGACGGTATCATATTATAGAGTCCGTTGAAGACAATACGGACATTACTTTTGTAGTTGAAGCAGAGGGTTATGTGACGTACAGACACTATGGCTCCTACGGATTGTCCGGTGGAGAGCAAATAAAGCTTGATTTTCATATTTATGAGCCATCCACGATTGTAGGAACAGTCAAAGATCAGGCAGGCAGACCTGTTCCAGATGCTCGTATAAAAGTAACAAGTGTCTTTGATCGTATAGTGAAAACTGATCAGCAAGGTCGATATGCGGTTACAGGAATTGATTACGCCTATAATCCGAACATTGCAATATGGGTAGATGCCGATGATTATATGTTATATGAACAGGATCGCTTGGGTGTCCGGGAGGGAGGAACCTTGAGAATGGATGTTGTTTTGGCAGAGGCGGCACATGTGCGGGGAAAAGTTGTAGATGAGTCGGGCAATCCAGTAAGTGGGGCTAAAGTTAATGCTGGAGGTTCGGCAACAACAGATGCTCAAGGCAACTATTTAATAAAGCGCGTACCAACAGGGGCTAGAACGATAACGGGAGAAGCAGCAGGATATCTAAAAACGAGCCTGAGCGTTACTCTTGTAAAAGGAGATCATAATACGTTTAATATCGTACTTAAGAAGGATGCAGATATTACACCTCCAGTAACCAAGTACAGATTAGTTCCTATTACAGATACTGTGAACGGGAAAATATACATCAAAGGATTTACATTCAGACTTCAGGCAACAGACGAAGTCAAAGGCTCGGGCGTAAAAACAACGCAATATCGAATCAATGGGGGAGAATGGAAGAACTATGAAGGACCCGTCAAGTTTTATGCCCCTGATGTCAAGGTGGTAGAGTACTATAGTACAGATATTGCAGGTAACCAGGAGAAGTACAACAAAATGGATTTTGTTAATGGCACATTTGAAGGGAATGGCACGTTTGAAGGGGCGAGTTACGACGATTGATTACTCGTTGATATGATATGTGAATCAATAACATGAGAATAAAAGACGGTTCTGACTTTATGATTCCTCGTGGTGAATCAACATTCAGAGTCGTCTTTTCTGTTCGTAATGACCTTAACGGTAATGACCTCTGCCGCCCCTTTGAATCTCGTGATCAGATGGGTGTATAATCAAGAAGGTAAACTGGTATTTTATTATGTCATAAAGAAATTATATTGAATGTACAAGGCCGCGAATCACTATTGCGGTTGCAAATGATTTTATAAACAGGAGGTACGGCCGATGAGTAAAGCTACGAAAACAACAAATGAAGTCAGAAATGCGATTCAAAACCGTCGTACGGTGAAAAAATTTAAAAAAGAAGCTGTTCCTACACAGCAGATTATAGAATTGCTGGATACGGCAGTCTGGGCTCCTAATCATAAACTGCGTGAACCTTGGAGATTTTTGTTGTTTACCGGAAATGGACGGAAGAAACTGGCTGAGGCTATTGATGCAGAAATGGGAGAAGACAACAAATTCTCACCCAATATTATGCAAGTTCCATCCGTTATGCTTGTTGTGCTGGAAGAAGATCCAAGACAGAATATCTGGGACGAAGACTTCGCTGCGGTTAGTGCATTGGTTCAAAACTTTATGCTTGCAGCCTGGAGTGAAGACATTGGAACGTTCTGGGTGACCAAGCCATTTTTGTACGCTCCCAAATTCCGCAAACCGCTGGGAATAGAGGCGGGAGAGAAGATTGTAGGCATGATTTATATGGGATATCCTGATGTTATTCCTTCTGCCAAAGAACGCACACCAGCTAAGGACAAACTCACTCTTTTTGAATAATAAATTATTTTAGACCTTAGCTATATAAGAGATCCCCTTACGTTTACAGGGAAATCTACGTACAAGTACCTTTCTTCACAGAAGAGAAGGGCTTGTACGTTTTTTGTCATGTTGGCGTATCCGCATTGTAGAATCTGCATAAGGAATCCTTCTCGATCTTCCTCTGCTGTTTACAGTTTCATGCCCATTTCACTGCCTTTGGGTAAATCGGCCTGTTCTTCCCTCCATATGCTTCTAAAATAGCTTCAAAATAAATTAAGATCCAATTGACGATACTGGATGGCTTCAGCCACATGAGCTGTCACAATTTCACCTTCATGGTCCAGATCGGCAATTGTCTGTGCCATCTTGATAATCCGATCATGTGCACGCATGCTCAGGTTTAACGTTTGCAGCGTTTGCTCTAACAGTTGCTCTGCCTCTTGGGGGAGATGGATCGTTCGTCGCAAAAGCGTGCCCGAAAGCTGGCTATTCCAACGAACCGAACTTTTGGCATAACGTGTAGCCTGAATTTGATGAGCGTGGATCACTTTTGCCTGCATTTCTTCAGAGGAAGGGGAAGCAGCAGACTTGCGCCACTCGCCTGGTGGAGGAACCTCAACCTGAAGATCAATGCGGTCCAGCAGTGGTCCTGAAATTTTGGCTCGGTACGCGGCAACACGGGCTGGACTACATATGCAGCGTTGCTCCTCCGAATGAGCGGACAAATATCCGCAGGGACAGGGATTCATGGAACATGCAAGCATAAACTGGGCCGGAAAGGTGAATGCAGCGCGTGCCCGACTAATTGTCACTGTGCGATCCTCTAACGGTTGCCTTAATACCTCCAGCACTTGGCGCTGGAATTCAGGTAATTCATCCAGAAACAATATGCCACGGTGGGCAAGGCTCACTTCACCTGGTTTTGGGATACCACCGCCTCCAATCAGACCAGAGGTGGATATCGTGTGGTGAGGCGAGCGAAAAGGTCTGTCTGCAATCAGGCCTTGAGGCGCTTCTTTCAATTTGCCTGCGGCACTTAATACTTTGGTGACTTCCAACGCTTCATCTTCTGACAAAGGAGGAAGGATGGAAGGCAGACGTTTGATTAACATCGTTTTGCCCGTGCCTGGCGGTCCAACGAGCAGTATATTATGCATGCCGGCTGCAGCAATCATAAGCGCGCGTTTTACATGATGCTGCCCCAGAACATCGCTATAGTCATCTGCAAATAATGGTGTTTGTCTCGGCTTCCTATCCGCCATCTTATGAGTCTTATCAGTTATAGGAGCAGCGAGGTGTGCATAATTTTTCAACACGACTGGTCCTGCATTCGAATTATTTGGTATTCCCACTGATCTAGCGGGTTGATCTGGGTTTTCCGGAGCAATATCCTGTAAATGACGAATGCCAAACACCTGGATACCTCGAATCAGTGACGCTTCCTCTACGTTATCCAAAGGCAGGAGCACGGAAGTAAAGCCTTGTCGTTTGGCCAGATCCACCATGGATAAAATGCCCGGCACGGACCTGATCGAACCGTCCAACGCCAGTTCGCCAACCACTAGTGTCCGTTCCTGGGGAGGAAGTACAAGCTGGCCGCTTGTCATAAGTAAACCAATAGCAATGGCTAGATCAAAGGAAGATCCTTCCTTGCGCAGATCAGCGGGGGCCAGATTGATTGTGATTCGCTGTAAAGGATACTGATATCCGCAGTTTTTAATCGCTGCACGAACACGTTCAACGGCCTCACGAATGGCTGAATCCGGTAAACCGATGATGGATGTCTGTGGCAGACCATTGGATAAATCGGTTTCCACCTCGATCAGAACACCATCGATTCCGTACAAACACGCACTGTGTAATTTTCCGTACATAACAAAGAAACACCTCACTCGATTCTTGACTCCGCATAATACGGGCCAGTCTACGAATTAAGGTGCTTCCTCAGCTTCTACTAGCATTTTATATAAAAGGAATCATGGAGTCAACCTGTCATTATCATTGCTGTAGTCATCTTTCCTGATCCCTGAATTTTATTTCATGAAGGAAATCATTAAATAGCTTTGCGAACATGGTTACGTATAAACTTTCATTATGGTAATTAAATTTGACCTGAGAAAGCGTGAATCTGTTCGTCGGACTTATCTATTATTGTTGTTAAATCATGGGGATGAACTGCTGATTATCTAATTATATTTATGTTTTACACAATCTAATTTATCATAATTAAATTGAATAGTAAAATCATTTGTGCTCAATTATTCTGTTTTTTTTCTATTTTGTGATAGTATAGATCTATAGTTCCCGTATTATTAGGAATAGATTGCACAATAGGCAGGTGAGAAAGACATATGCAGACTGACAGTTTGAAGCTGGATAACCAATTATGCTTTGCCATATATGCATGTTCACGTGAGATTACGAAGATGTACCAGCCTTATCTGGAGGTACTTGGCGTAACGTATTCCCAGTATTTGGTGTTGATGGTTTTGTGGGAACGTGAAGAATGTACGGTTAAGGAGATCGGGGAGGCTCTCTATCTCGATTCGGGAACGTTGACACCACTTCTCAAACGTTTGCAGTCAGCAGGACTTATTAATCGCGAACGCTCGGCTCAGGACGAACGAAAAGTATTAATTACACTAACCGACTCGGGTCGTGAGTTGCGGAACAAGGCATTATCCATACCTGAATCCATTCAGGGAGATGCGTGTTTGAACAGTACAGAGTTTGAAACATTGCTGGGTCAGTTCAAAGGATTGCTGGAGAAAGTTCACGAAACCAACACCAACGCAGCCAAAAAATAAAATGTAGTTTTACATCAAGGAAACCTCAGTTTTTATCTGGGGTTTTTTCCATATATACCCAAGCATTCACAATATGGGATCATACTCATATCAAAATACTGTCTATTAACCATTAGTTTTTTAAGGAAAGCGTTTTAAAAACGTGTTACAATGAATTGGGCTTGAGTGAAAATAGTCAACATTTGTCTTTTGTTAGTCTACCAACCCGCCTTGTTGCAGTCATGTTGATAGGAGGATTCGAGAATGAATATCCATGAATATCAAGGAAAAGAAGTACTGAAACAGTATGGAGTTACCGTTCCAAACGGAAAGGTTGCTTATACAGTCGATGAAGCGGTCGCGGCCGCTGAGGCATTGGGCAGTCCAGTGACTGTTGTCAAAGCACAAATTCACGCAGGTGGCCGGGGTAAAGCCGGCGGCGTAAAAGTGGCAAAGAGTACGGATGAAGTTCGTGCCTATGCTTCCGAAATTCTGGGCAAAGTATTGGTAACACACCAGACTGGACCAGAAGGTAAAGAAGTGAAACGTCTTCTGATTGAAGAAGGATGCGATATCCGCAAAGAGTATTATGTGGGTGTTGTTGTGGACCGTGCCACAGGCCGTGTAGTTATGATGGCTTCCGAAGAAGGCGGTACTGAGATTGAAGAAGTAGCTGAAGCTACACCTGAGAAAATTTTCAAAGAAATCATTGACCCTGCCATTGGATTGCAAGTGTTCCAGGCCCGTAAACTGGCTTACAGCATTAAGATTCCGAATGAACTGGTGAACAAAGCTGTTAAGTTCATGCTCGCGCTGTACACTGCATTTGTCGAAAAAGATTGCTCTATTGCAGAGATCAATCCTCTCGTTGTTACCGGAGATGGAAACGTTATCGCGCTAGATGCGAAATTAAACTTTGACTCCAACGCCCTGTTCCGTCACAAAGACATTTTGGAACTGCGTGACCTGGATGAAGAGGATGAAAAAGAAATCGAAGCTTCCAAATACGACCTCAGCTACATAGCACTTGATGGCAACATCGGCTGTATGGTCAATGGTGCGGGACTTGCGATGGCAACGATGGATATTATTAAATACTACGGTGGAGACCCGGCCAACTTCCTTGACGTTGGGGGCGGTGCGACAACGGAGAAGGTGACTGAAGCATTTAAGATCATCTTGTCCGATGCCAAAGTAGCTGGGATCTTTGTTAACATCTTCGGTGGCATCATGCGCTGTGATGTTATCGCCAATGGTGTTGTTGAAGCCGCGAAGCAGCTTGGCCTGACCAAACCGCTGGTTGTTCGTCTTGAAGGAACTAACGTGGAGCTTGGCAAACGTATTCTGGGTGAATCTGGCCTGAATATCGTTCCTGCTGATTCCATGGCCGATGGTGCACAGAAAATTGTTGCCCTCGTAAAATAAGTTCATTCCTTAGTACCGGAGCTGTCCGGGAATTGAAAAATAACCGTAAGGATGTGAAGCAACGTGAGTATTTTGATTGATAAAAATACAAAAGTCATTACGCAAGGCATTACGGGTTCAACGGGAATGTTCCACACGAAGGGCGCATTGGACTACGGAACCCAGATGGTAGGCGGAGTTACACCGGGTAAAGGCGGAACTAATGTGGATATCACGTTGGAAGACGGTACAGTAGCTAGTCTGCCGGTGTTCAACACTGTGCAGGAAGCGAAGGAAGCTACAGGCGCAACAGCGAGCGTCATTTACGTTCCTCCTGCATTTGCAGCAGATTCCATTATGGAAGCTGTTGATGCTGAGCTGGACCTCGTGATCTGTATTACAGAAGGTATTCCGGTTCTTGACATGATCAAGGTTGACCGCTTCATGGAAGGTAAAGATACTGTCCTGATCGGACCAAACTGTCCAGGTGTTATTACACCAGGCGAATGTAAAATCGGTATCATGCCTGGTTATATCCATATGGCAGGGCACGTAGGCGTTGTTTCCCGTAGTGGAACACTTACCTATGAAGCCGTTCATCAACTGACGACACGTGGCATTGGACAATCTTCTGCTGTAGGAATCGGGGGAGACCCTGTAAAAGGCTCGGAGTTCATTGATATCCTCAAACGGTTCAATGAAGATCCACAGACTCATGCGGTCATCATGATTGGTGAGATTGGTGGTACAGCTGAAGAGGATGCTGCAGATTGGGTACGTGAAAACATGACCAAACCGGTTGTTGGCTTTATCGGTGGCGTAACAGCGCCTCCAGGCAAACGGATGGGCCATGCTGGCGCTATTATCTCTGGCGGTAAAGGTACAGCCAAAGAGAAGATTGCGAAGCTGGAATCATGTGGAATCAAAGTTGCACCAACTCCTGCTGAGATGGGTTCGACTTTGGTGAGTGTACTTGAGGAACGCGGTATTTTGAATTTGTGCACGACACATTAATTCTTTTTCGTTATAATAGAAGAAACGGCTCGGAAATGATTTATTTCTGGTAGACCGACTATTATGGTTACGGAAAAGGTAAGCAACCTTTTGTCCTTGAACAGGGCGAAGGGTTGCTTTTTTGCGTTTTTTTTACGGGAAAAGGGGGAGGAATTGTCTCTCATCTGCGTAAACGCTTGCATTCCGTGGTCACTTAACACACAATATGAGGGAAGATCTCTTCCCGCTTTGGGAGGTTTATGGTATGAAAGAAAGATGGATCTTGTTTGGGTTGCATGAGATGGAGGGTATTGGCAAGAAAACAATCTCGAAACTGATTCTGGGACAACATGAGTTACCCGATCTATTGAATTATGGGGAAAGCGACTGGGTCGCAGCAGGCTTGCGCAAAGATCAGGCTGCCCGTTTGGCTAGCCAATTTACTATCGACTGGATTGAGAGTAAAAGAGAACACGTTTACAATCAGGGGATAGAGGTTATTACTTATCTGGATCAGAATTATCCCATATTAATGAAGGAAACCGTTCAGCCTCCCTGGGTAATGTATGCTCGAGGGGATATTAGTTTGCTACACAATTCGTCTATTGCCATGGTAGGAACTCGTATGCCAACGGTGTATGGGCGCAAAGTTGGAGAAAAGCTGGCAGAGCAATTATGCAATGCAGGACTGACGATTGTAAGCGGGCTTGCCCGCGGTATTGATAGCGTATGTCATGAGGCAGTACTACGTGCCAAAGGAAAAACGATTGCAGTATTCGGAACAGGGATTGATAATATATACCCACCCGAAAATACAAGCCTCGCTGAACGAATCGCGGAGACGGGGCTGCTTTTGTCGGAATATCCACCAGGTACGAGAGCGCGCCAGGGATTATTTCCGGAACGGAATCGAATCATTGCCGGTCTGACACTGGGAACATTGGTTGTTGAGGCTGACATTCGCAGTGGTTCACTCATTACAGCAGATGCTGCGCTTGAAGCAGGCAGGGATGTATTTGCAGTCCCTGGACCTATTACATCGCCGAAAAGTCGGGGAGCACACAATCTTATCCGTCAAGGGGCCAAATTGGTCACTTGTGCAGCAGATGTATTGGAAGAGTATCGATTGGGCTTGCCAAATGCAGAACAACTTCCTTACAATAGAGGACGTTCGACCGAAACAAGCGAGCCTTCCAGGCGTGGGATATTCGCTGAGGTTAAGCTCTCTCCAGATGAACAACGTGTGATTTATCTGTTGGAACAGGGAGAACAATCATTGGATCAACTGGTTGAGCTGCTTGGTTGGGATTTTGGACATTTGCATTCAGTTCTGTTATCTTTAATCATAAAAAAGCAGATTAGCCAATTACCAGGCACTAAATACGCGAGGGTATGACGAAGCTACAACCTACGTAGTGCGTGGAAATATATAATTAGCAGAAGTTATTAACTATGCATAAGCTTACAGAAACAGTTTCATGACAGTTTCATGACTGAGAGGAGGATGAACCTATGGCGGATGCACTCGTAATCGTGGAGTCGCCCTCAAAGGCGAAGACGATAGGCAAATATTTAGGCAGCAAGTTCATCGTAAAAGCTTCGATGGGGCATATTCGCGATTTGCCAAAGAGTCAGATCGGCGTTGAGGTAGAGAATGATTTTAATCCGAAATATATTACGATCCGCGGCAAAGGTTCAATTTTGAAAGAACTGAAGGATGCACGGAAGAAAGTGAAAAAAGTGTATCTCGCAGCTGACCCGGATCGCGAAGGTGAGGCTATCGCATGGCATTTGGCCCATGCCCTTGAACTGGATGATACGGCAGATTGCCGGGTAGTATTTAATGAAATTACAAAACAGGCGGTCAAAGATGCGTTCAAAACGCCGCGGAAAATCAATATGGATTTGGTTAACGCGCAGCAGGCAAGACGTATTCTGGATCGGCTCGTTGGATATAAAATTAGTCCGTTATTATGGAAGAAAGTGAAAAAAGGTTTGTCTGCAGGCCGGGTTCAGTCCGTGGCTGTTAAAATCATTTTAGATCGTGAAAATGAAATTGATGATTTTGAGCCGGAAGAATACTGGAGCATTACCGCCAAGCTGACAGCAGACGGCAATCCGTTTGAAGCCAAGTTTCATAAACTGAACGGGGCCAAAACAGAGCTGGGCAGTGAAGCGGAAGTGCAAGCGATCCTGAAACAGATCGAAGGTGCAGACTTTACGATCAAGGAAGTTAAAGAGAAAGAACGGAGCCGTAACCCTTCCGCCCCGTTTACGACAAGTTCGCTGCAACAGGAAGCGGCGCGTAAATTGAATTTCAGAGCTTCAAAGACGATGTCGGTCGCCCAACAACTATATGAAGGTGTAGACCTTGGAAAAGAAGGCACAGTAGGTCTCATCACGTATATGCGTACGGACTCCACACGAATTGCGGCATCTGCACAAGAAGAAGCCAAAGAATATATCGTTGGTAAGTATGGTGAGCCATTTGCACCTGAGACTCCACGAAACTATTCCAAAAAAGCAGCTAATGCTCAGGATGCGCATGAAGCGATTCGTCCAACTTCAATTTTGCGTGACCCTGACTCAATCAAGTCATTCATGAGTCGCGATCAGTTCCGGTTGTATAAACTGGTATGGGAACGTTTTGTAGCGAGCCAAATGTCTTCGGCTATTCTGGATACACTCTCTGTAGATATTGCTGCGGGGGACACCATTTTCCGTGCAGCAGGTTCGAAGGTACGATTCCAAGGTTTCATGAAGGTATATGTTGAAGGAAACGACGATGGTACAACCGATGAAGATCGTCTGCTGCCTCCGTTGAAAAGTGGAGATGTGCTTGAGAAGCAGGAGATTGAGCCAAAACAGCATTTTACACAACCGCCACCACGATATACGGAGGCAAGGTTGGTTAAGACGCTTGAGGAATTGGGTATAGGGCGTCCGAGTACATATGCGCCAACACTGGAGACCATTCAGAAGCGCGGATATGTTGCAATTGAGGAAAAGAAATTCATGCCGACCGAGCTGGGTGAACTGGTCATCGAACAGATGGAAGAGTTTTTCCCTGAAATCCTGAATGTAGAGTTTACCGCGAACATGGAAGGTGACCTTGACCATGTGGAGGAAGGTTCCGAGGATTGGGTCAAAGTACTCGCAGAATTCTATGAATCTTTTGAGAAACGCCTTGAGTTTGCGGAAGAAGAAATGAAAGAAATCGAGATTGAAGACGAAGTATCCGATGAGATCTGTGAGAAGTGCGGCAAACCGCTGGTTTATAAACTCGGACGTTTTGGCAAGTTTCTTGCGTGCTCGGGCTTCCCTGATTGCCGGAATACCAAACCGATTATCAAGGATATCGGCGTGACTTGTCCGAAGTGTAAGGAAGGTCATGTTGTTGAGCGTCGTAGCAAAAAAGGACGTATTTTCTACGGTTGTGACAAATATCCTGAATGTGATTTTGTCTCATGGGACAGACCTTCAGCCAAACCATGTCCAAGTTGCGGATCGCTAATGATTGAAAAGCGGAACAAAAAGGGAGCACGATTGCAGTGTACTTCATGTGATCATCAGGAGCCGGTGGATGAACCGGATGACGAATCAGCTGATTAATATATATGCGAATCAAATTTAGTGAATTTTGAAATTGTTTTATGGGGGTAAATGATTTTGACGAATGAACAACAAGTAACCGTTATTGGTGCCGGGCTGGCAGGAACAGAAGCGGCCTGGCAGATTGCAAGTCGCGGCGTACGCGTGAAATTATACGAGATGAGACCTGTTGTGAAAACGCCAGCCCATCATACGGATAAATTTGCAGAACTGGTATGTAGCAACTCGCTTCGTGCGAATGGATTGACCAATGCAGTGGGTGTGTTAAAAGAAGAAATGAGAATGCTCAATTCTCTCGTATTGTCAGCAGCAGACAAACATGCAGTTCCCGCAGGTGGGGCGCTTGCTGTGGACCGGGATGGATTTTCAGGTGAGATTACATCCACGTTGCACCAGCATCCGCTCATCGAAGTGGTGAATGAGGAATTAACTTCTCTGCCGGAAGATGGCATCGTTGTTGTTGCAACGGGGCCGCTGACCTCACCTGCCTTGTCTGAGCAAATCAAGGCACTAATGGGGGAAGAGTATTTCTACTTCTATGATGCAGCTGCACCGATCATCGAAAAAGATTCAATTGATATGAATAAAGTGTATCTGGCTTCCCGTTATGATAAGGGTGAAGCGGCATATCTGAACTGTCCGATGACAGAAGAAGAGTTTGATGTCTTCTATGAAGCTCTCATTACTGCTGAAGTCGCTCAATTGAAAGAGTTCGAGAAAGAAATCTACTTTGAAGGCTGTATGCCAATCGAAGTGATGATGAAACGCGGAAAACAGACGGCTCTGTTTGGCCCAATGAAACCGGTAGGTCTGGTTAACCCTCATACAGGAGAGTTGCCACATGCGGTTGTTCAGCTTAGACAGGACAATGCAGCTGGAACCCTGTATAACTTGGTGGGCTTCCAGACGCATCTGAAATGGGGAGAACAGAAACGTGTCTTTTCCCTTATTCCTGGACTTGAAAATGCAGAGTTCGTTCGTTATGGCGTAATGCACCGTAATACATTTATTAACTCTCCTAAACTGCTTCTTCCGACGTATCAGTTTAAAGAGCGTCCAAACCTGTTCTTTGCAGGTCAGATGACGGGTGTAGAAGGATATGTGGAATCTGCTGCATCAGGGCTTATTGCCGGCATGAACGCAGCCAAAGCAGCACTTGGGCAGGAACTGGTAGTATTGCCGGTAGAAACAACACTTGGCAGTATGGCTCAGTATATTACAACTGCTGACTTCAAGCACTTCCAACCAATGAATGCAAACTTTGGTTTGTTGCCGAAGCTTGAAACGAAGATTCGTAACAAAAAGGAAAAAAATGAAGCTCTTGCACAGCGTGCCCTGGATGGCATCACCAGTTTTGCTGCGGCAGAAGGTCTAACTGTTCCGGAACGCGTATAAATTATTCGTGGGAGGATGCTGATATCATGGATATGTCATTTCATGCTACAACGATCTGTGCTGTTCGTCATAATGGTAAGGCTGCAATCGCAGGAGATGGTCAGGTGACCATGGGCCAAAGTGTTGTGATGAAGAATACAGCCAAGAAGGTAAGACGTTTGTACCGCGGACAGGTTGTTGCTGGCTTTGCTGGTTCTGTGGCGGATGCGATCACCCTGTTTGAGAAATTCGAAGGTAAGCTCGAGGAGCACCATGGTAACTTGCAACGTGCTGCTGTAGAGCTTGCCAAGGATTGGCGTCAGGATCGGATCTTGCGTAAGCTTGAGGCACTCTTGATTGTGATGGACAAATCAGGTATGCTGCTCATTTCAGGCGGCGGGGAGATAATTGAACCGGATGATGACGTTATTGCTATCGGATCAGGTGGAAACTTTGCCTTATCTGCTGCGCGTGCGTTGAAACGTCATGCAGTAAACCTGGAAGCGAAAGATATTGCGCGTGAATCACTTCAGATTGCCTCGGAGCTATGTGTATATACCAATAATAATATTATTGTAGAAGAGTTATAAGCCAAAGAAATCTCCCGTAGTGGAGCATGATTCTGTAATCTGCTCCAGGACGTCTAGGGGATTCTTTGTCCTTGTTAGGAAAAATAAATTCAACATACTGGTAGGAGGGAAGCAATATGAATACTCAAGCGTTAACACCGAGACAGATTGTTGCAGAGCTTGACAAGTATATTGTAGGTCAAAAGAAAGCTAAAAAATCGGTAGCGGTAGCTCTTCGTAATCGTTATCGGCGTAGCCTTTTGCCTGAGCACACTCAGGACGACATTGTGCCTAAAAATATCTTGATGATTGGACCTACCGGTGTGGGTAAAACGGAAATCGCCCGTCGCCTTGCTAAACTGGTAGGTGCGCCATTTGTGAAAGTGGAAGCTACCAAGTTCACTGAAGTAGGTTACGTTGGCCGTGACGTTGAATCGATGGTGCGTGATCTGATTGAGACATCACTGCGGATGGTGAAGTTGGAGCGGACTGAAAAAGTGAAGGACAAAGCTGAAGAAGCTGCCAATGAGCGAATTGTACATATTTTGGCTCCTTCACAGTCTAAGTCCAAGAGTCAGCGTAATCCCTTTGAGATGATCTTTGGTAATAATGGCAACAACGTTCAGGAACAGGATGAGCCAGAACCGGATACTGGGGTTGCCGAACGCCGCCGTAAGATCAAGTTTGATCTGTTGTCCGGCAAGCTGGAGGATGACATCATTGAGATTGATGTCGAAGACACTGCGCCTAACATGATGGACATGTTTGCTGGACAAGGTAATGATCAGATGGGCATGAATATGCAGGAGATGTTTGGTAGCCTCTTACCTCGTCGTACGAAAAAGCGCAAGCTCGCCATCAAAGAAGCGCGCAAAGTGTTGACCCAGGAAGAAGCAGGCAAATTGATCGATATGGATGATGTTACACAAGAATCCATTCGTCGAGCAGAGCAGACAGGTATCATTTTCATAGATGAAATTGACAAGGTCGCCAGTCAAGGGCGCGGTAGTGGTCCTGATGTATCCCGTGAAGGTGTGCAACGTGACATACTGCCTATCGTAGAGGGCTCTACAGTAATGACGAAATATGGTCCTGTCAAAACGGATTATATTCTGTTTATGGCAGCTGGCGCATTCCATGTCGCCAAACCCTCTGATTTGATTCCTGAGCTTCAGGGACGCTTCCCAATTCGTGTGGAACTAAGCAGTCTAACACTGGAGGAGTTTGTTTCCATTCTGACTGAACCCCAAAATGCACTGACCAAGCAGTATGTTGATCTGTTGCGGACAGAGAATATTGAGATTGAGTTCTCGGATGAGGCCATTCGCGAGATTGCCAAATTGGCTGAATCCGTCAATCAAAATACAGAAAATATAGGTGCTCGTCGATTGCATACGATTCTTGAAAAGCTTTTGGAGGATTTATCCTTTGAGGCACCTGAGCTTACACTGGAACGTATGGTGATCACTCCGGAGTATGTTCGGGAGAAATTAAATGATATTGCGCTTGATCGTGATTTGAGCCAGTATATCCTGTAACATGCGGCTAGCAATGCAGTTGTTAAAATGATGCTATAAATGAACGGTATGCAAGAGAGTAGAGAACATTTGTGTGATCGACAAAGGGACGCGATCCTTTAACGAATCACAAAGGCCCTCTTACTTGGCGCATATCGTTTATTTTTGTTTCTATCTAAAGGATTTTGATGTTACAACCGATAAAAGATGTGTGGTTGTTATACGGATCGACAAAACCTAGGACTTGTGCCGCATGTATCCGGAGTTAAAACCTATCGGAGTGG
Organism: Paenibacillus sp. FSL H3-0457; assembly: GCF_037981725.1. Taxonomy (NCBI): domain Bacteria; kingdom Bacillati; phylum Bacillota; class Bacilli; order Caryophanales; family Paenibacillaceae; genus Paenibacillus; species Paenibacillus sp. FSL H3-0457. Next base: position 2,531,571 of record NZ_CP150283.1, read on the forward strand.
TAGTTATTCTTCCATTCCATACCCAATGATTCCCATTAAAAGAATTTTCCTTATTCCAAGTCTGGTCATCGGTTTAGTCGACAGATTGGTAAATGTTGCGTAAATGCGCAAAATGATGAATTATTGAAAAGTTTGAAGTCACTAATTTTTTTCTTAAAATTAAAATATATAGACCCCACTGAATTGTTAAGAAAGTGTTGTGTGGGCAAGACGAGTTTTCTTTATTCTTGAAAGATAATTTGTCAATTGATTAATATACAGCTTTGTATGTATACCTATCATATTGTCCTTAAACCCTTAGTATGACGGCAAAAAATTCTAACATTATCAACTATGAAATATTCGGAAATATACATAATTACGGGCGTTATAAGCTCATGTTGAGACTCAAAATTTTTTTTTTATTTTAAGAATGTATAAGAACAATAAGGGAGAGTATTAACATACTTTTGTTTTGGGCCCCAACATTTACGAAAAAATTCATAATTTGCAGAAAATACACAAAAAGCCCCGTCTTTCAGAAAAGATAGGGCTTTTTTCTTATTGTAATAAATCCCAAACTCGAAGAAACTTATGTTATACGACAACATCAGAGTTAATTCTACTTAAGTCCTAGAAAACCGTGTAAAGACGAATGTTTTTGTCGAAAAAAACATAAGAATTTTCAAGGGAAAAGATACAATCTTTTTCCATAACTTCTAAAGAGAGGAGGGAGATTGTGAATCTTTTAAACGATATCAGCTTTAAAAGATTGCAAGGTGCACTCGATGCGTCCAATATCAGACAACGAACAATTGCTGACAACATCGCGAACGCCGATACCCCGTATTTCAAGCGCTCGGACGTTTCTTTTGAAGAAATGTTGCAAGGGCAAATGAATGGAGATATGCCTGTTCTTAAGGGTAAAGTAACTGATGCAAGGCATTTTGTCATAGGTCCTTCCTCTTCCGTACCCACGCCAGTAGTTAATATGGACCAGTCTACCTCCATGAATAACAACGAAAACAATGTCGATATAGACAGAGAAATGAGTCTTCTGGCGGAGAATCAGTTACGTTATAACGCTTATATTCAGCAAGTGAACGAACAAATTAAAATCATGCGTGTTGGCGTGGAAGGGAGATAACCTAAATTGAACATTAGTAATAGTTTTAGTATCAGTAGCTCAGCTCTGACAGCCCAACGGTTGCGGATGGACGTTATATCTTCCAACATTGCCAACGCAGAGACTACGCGCGCGAGCGTATCCAATGGTGAAGCGGTCCCTTACAAACGTAAAATTGTTGTGCTTGAGCCGAATAAAACGTCATTTGGTACGATGCTGCAAAATCAGATGAGAGGTAGCGGTTCAGGAGATGGCGTAAGAGTAACGGAGATTCGCGAGGATCAGTCACCTCTGAAGCCTGTGTATGACCCTTCTCATCCGGATGCAAACGCAGAAGGATATGTATTTATGCCTAATGTGGATATTGCGAAAGAAATGGTCGACATGATCTCTGCTTCGCGTTCATATGAAGCAAACGTAACAGCACTGAATTCAACCAAAGCGATGATCTCCAAAGCTTTGGAGATTGGAAGATAATCTGCTTAAAAATGAAAATAAGAAAAATACAAACCAGGGATGAAGGGGAGGGACATTAATGATTCAGAACAACATGTTTAGCACACAGGGGATACAACCGCTACAGATGAAGAGTGCAACCGAAAGTAAGCCTTCTACACCAGCCGAAACCATTCAGAGCTTCGGTACATACTTACAGAATGCATTAGGGTCCGTTGCAGCACAGGAGGCTCAATCGCATGAAATGTCGAATCAATTTTTGGTCGGCAAAGCGAATGTGGATCAAGTAATGATTGCTTCAGAACAGGCCTTGTTAAGCCTACAACTCACAACTCAAGTCCGAAACAAAGTGGTCGAAGCATACCAAGAAGTTATGCGAACGCAGTTATAAAATAACCTACTTGCGCTTCGATAATAGCGCTGATCATTACAACAAAGCAGCTGCGATGCTGCTCCTGATCGTCAACCTATGAAACGGCTAGGGTTGAGTAAGGACAGACTAAGCAAAGTTTCGGATGGGGTGACAGAGTGAATGAGAGAATCGCCCAGTACAGGGATAAGGCATCCCAGTATTGGAATAGTTTTAGCAAAAAGCAAAAAGTATTATTTATATCCACCTTCCTGTTCCTGATTTTGGCTGCAGTTGTACTCACGATGCAATTGTCCAAAACGGAATATGAAGTTGCTTTTACAGATTTGAATGCAAGTGATTCAGCGGGCGTGATCAGTTATCTCGATTCATCTAGCATTCCATACAAATTAAGTTCAGATGGCAAGACCATATCCGTACCGAGTACAAGTGTTGCAATTGCAAAAGTGAATGTTGGATCTCAAGGGATTATTCAGAATGGTTCATTAGGGTATAAGTCATTCGAGGAGTCATCATCCCCCATCGGGATGACGGATAAAGAGTTTGATGTAAAGTACAACAACGCTATAAACGGAGAAGTTGAACAGTTACTTCAGCGGATGCAAGGGATACAGGATGCTAAAGTACTGGTTAATATGCCGAAAGATAACATCTTTGCTGGTTTAGAAGAACAAGACAAAGCATCAGCATCGGTAGCTCTCCAATTCAAACCGGGTTATCATCCAAATCAGGCAGCGGTAGATGGCTACTTTAACTTGGTTAAGACTGCAATTCCTAATCTGCCTGTTGAGAACATCACAATTACAAACACAGATGAAGCAGAATTGATCCCAACTGCCCGAGGTGGCAGTGGCGGGTTGTCTTCCGAAGTTCAAGAGAACATGGCACTACAGAAAAAGTTTGAAAACGATGTCCGTAATAACGTAAAACAATTCCTTTCCCAGATTGTAGGCGAAGACAAAGTTAATGTTTTGGTAGCCTCCAAGCTTAATTTTGACAAAGAAACACGTAAGGAAAATCTGGTCACACCTGTTGATGTAGATAATATGAAAGGCATCGAGATCAGTGTGCAGGAGATTCAAAAGAGCTACACTGGCGCAAGCAATCCAACAGGTGGTGTTGCTGGCACAGGACAAGAGGAAGTTCCGGGTTACCCATCATCTGATGCAACCGGTAACTCTACCTCCGAAGAATCATCAAGCACTATAAACTACGATGTTAATCGAATCGCTAAGGATATTATTTCCAGTCCGTATACTGTAAAAGACTTAACCATTAACGTTGCAGTTGAACCACCGAATGGAGAAACAGAATTACAGGGACCGGTTCAGGACGCAATTGAGAACATTTTGGTTAACATTGTTCGTGCTTCACTGGCAGACTCAGGCACTGTAATAAGTGACGCCGATCTGACAAAGAAAGTTTCAGTCATGTCACAAGGCTTCCAGACTGCCTCTGCAGACAATACAGGTTTCCAGCTTTCCTCAACGATGATGTGGGGTGGAGGCGCACTCATAGCGGCATTGATCGCAGCGGTAGTTATTTTGTTAGTACGCCGTCGCCGCAAACAAAACGAAGTCGAAGAAGAAGAGATTCCTCTTCCAATAGCAACAGAGTTCCCGTCCATTACGCTGGACAGTGTAACGAACGAAAGTCAGGTGCGCAAACAATTGGAGAGTTTGGCCAAGAAAAAGCCAGACGAATTCGTCAATCTGCTGCGTACATGGCTGGCTGACGAATAGAGGTGAGCGCATTGGCAAAGGCAAGCAGTCAAGGTTTGACTGGCAAACAAAAAGCAGCAATATTGTTGATTACATTAGGTCCGGAAGTATCGGCTCAGATATTCAAACATCTGCGTGACGAAGAGATCGAGCAACTTACGTTGGAGATTGCCAACGTTCGCAAAGTTGATTCTTCCGAAAAGGATATGATCATGGCCGAGTTTCACCAGATCTGTCTGGCGCAGGAATATATCTCTCAGGGCGGTATCAATTACGCCAGAGAAATCTTGGAGAAAGCTCTGGGTTCATCAAAAGCACTTGAAGTCATTAATCGTTTGACAGCTACGCTGCAAGTCAGACCATTTGACTTTGCGCGCAAAGCAGATCCGAACCAAATTTTGAACTTTATTCAGAATGAAAGCCCGCAAACGATTGCCCTGGTTCTGTCTTACCTGCAATTCGAACAGGCAGCAGCGATTCTATCATCCTTGCCGCAAGAGAAACAGGCAGATGTCGCTCGCCGGGTGGCTGTTATGGATAGTACTTCGCCGGAAGTCATCTCTCAAGTGGAGCGGGTTCTGGAACAAAAACTATCTTCTACCGTAACGCAGGATTACACGAATGCGGGTGGTATCGAATCGATCGTTCAGATTCTGAACGGAGTCGATCGGGGGACAGAGCGTACCATTTTGGACTCACTCGAGATTCAGGATCCGGAGCTTGCAGAGGAAATCAAAAAACGCATGTTTGTATTCGAAGATATCGTCAATGTGGATGATCGTTCGATTCAGCGCATTATTCGGGATATCGACAACGCAGATCTGCAACTCGCACTCAAAGTGGCAAGCGAAGAAGTTCGGGATGCCGTGTTCCGGAATATGTCGAAACGGATGTCGGAGACATTCAAAGAAGAGATGGAATTCATGGGACCTGTGCGATTGCGTGATGTTGAGGAAGCTCAGACACGTATCGTAGGAACGATACGCAGATTGGAAGAAGCCGGTGAGATCATTATCGCACGCGGTGGAGGAGATGATATCATTGTCTAATTTGATTAAGTCTTTCCAGTATGTACCCGTTGATGACCGTAAAAAACTTGAAAATCATCATCATTATGGTGGTACTGAGGAGTCTGAAACGGAATTATACGGTGATAGTGCTGAAGGTTCTGAAGCAGAAACGCTTCAAGCACGCGTGGACGAAGAAACACAACGTCTCACCGCAGAGATGCTGGAAGATGCCAAGGAGTTTGCAGAAAAGCAAGTACGTGAAGCTTCAGAAGAAGCGGAGCGCATGCTTCAAGAAGCCCGTGAACAGATCGATAGCTGGTGGCAGGAACAACGACAACAGGATGAACATCTGACCGAAGCACTACGTTCACAAGGTTTCCAACAGGGTTTTGAAGAAGGCAAAGTACAAGCTGAACTGGATCTCCAGGTGCAGATCGAAAAGATGATGAATGAAGCCCAAGAAGTGCTCAAGGAAGCTTATGTAGCTAAAGATCAGATCATTCAGGAAGCCGAACCGTTCCTCGTGGAACTCGCTTGCGGGATCGCTGAGAAAGTCATTGATAAGCAACTTACCATTGAACCCGATCATACATTGGAACTGATTCGTCAGAGTTTGTCACGTAAGCGGGAGCAGGGCTTGATCACACTTTGTGTGGCACCTGATCAGTTTACATTTGTACAGGCAGCTCGTGAAGAATTGTCTCTTTCCATTGACTCTCAGGCAGAATTGCAGATTTTGCCTGATTCAACGGTCAAAGATAAGGGATGTGTCATTCGTTCTTCGTTCGGAAGTGTAGATGCGAGAATTGATACACAGCTTGCAGAGATTAAAAAAGAACTGGTCCGCATAGCACTTGAGGATGAGGAGCGAAAAAATCAACATGAAGGTTCTTAGTTCACAGCGATATATGGAACATTTGCGCCAATTCGATCCTGTTCGTATTAACGGCAAAGTTACTCAGGTCATTGGTCTTATGGTGGAGTCAGAAGGGCCAGATGCAAGTATCGGTGACGTATGTTATATCTATCCTGGTAAATCGGCCAAGCCTCTTCAGGCCGAAGTTGTTGGGTTTCGAGATAACAAAGTGCTGCTGATGCCACTGGGTGAACTTCAATCCATCGGTCCTGGTTGCGATGTAGTAGGTACGGGTAAACCACTCGGCGTTCAGGTAGGCTCCGAATTGCTCGGTAAAGTATTGGACGGACTCGGACAACCGCTGGACGGTTCCCTCCTTCCATCCAGAATGCCGATGTACTCTACCTCCAATACACCGGTTAATCCAATGGATCGTCCGCGTGTACTTGAAACGATGGGTGTTGGTGTAAGAGCTATCGACGGATTGTTGACCGTAGGTAAGGGACAGCGTGTAGGTATTTTTGCCGGTTCTGGTGTTGGTAAGAGTACATTGATGGGCATGATCGCTCGTAATACAGCAGCAGATGTCAATGTCATCGCACTAGTGGGTGAGCGTGGACGTGAGGTACGTGACTTTATTGAACGGGATCTGGGTCCAGAAGGACTGGAACGTTCCGTAGTCATTGTTGCAACTTCAGATCAGCCTGCCCTGATTCGGATTAAGGGAGCAGTTATTGCGACCACTATTGCAGAGTATTTCCGAGATCGTGGAATGAACGTGATGCTCATGATGGATTCGGTAACCCGATATGCGATGGCACAAAGGGAAGTGGGTCTGGCCGTAGGCGAACCTCCGGCAATGAGAGGATATACGCCATCGGTTTTTGCAAGTTTGCCCAAACTGCTTGAACGGGCGGGTACAGGACCTACCGGTTCGATTACAGCCTTTTACACCGTTCTGGTCGATGGGGATGACATGAATGAACCAATCGCGGATGCGGTAAGGGGTATTCTGGATGGACACATTGTGTTAAATCGATCCATTGCAAATAAAGGTCATTTTCCAGCGATTGATGTGTTAGCCAGCATAAGCCGTGTTATGAAGGATATTGCTCCGGAAGAGCAGTTGGAAGCCGTTAATAATATGAAACGTTTGATGGCTGTGTACAAAGAATCGGAAGATTTGATCAATATTGGAGCTTACCAGCGGGGATCAAATGCAGCCATAGATGAATCGATAGACCAGATTGATAGTATATGGAACTTTACCAAGCAGAAAGTCGACGAGAAAGTCACTTTAAGTGAAGTACAGGAACGTTTGATTCTTGAATTTGCAAGGAGATGAATGGGTAAACGATGAAATTTCGATATCATTTCCAGAAAGTTGTTGACCTGAAGAGTAATGAAAAAACACAGGCAGAGTGGATGTTATCCACAGCGATCGGTAAACTTCAGACGGAGGAAGAACATCTGATACAACTTCTTAATGATAGAAGTAATCTGATCGGCATTATCCAATCTGCTACGGAAAATACAGCGTCTGTAAACAGTCTGCAGGAGATGCAGCGTTATGTACATCACCTTGACGAGTGCATTTCACGCAAAAACAGTGATGTTAAACATGCTCAGGTCAATGTGCAACGGAATCAGACGTTTCTGAACGGTAAGATGGTTGATGAAAAAGTATGGCTTGGAGCGAGAGACAAGGCAAAAATCAAATTTCAGCAGGAGATGCTCCTCCGGGAACAGAACGATCTGGACGAGATGGCTACTGTACGCTTCGCTGCCAAAGCCGGACGCGCGAATTGATGTGAGCCGGACGCGAAGTTGTCTCGTGAAGGAGGAATGAACGATGGCTGTTAAAGATGATAGCGACATGGAAAAAGAGTCGGGAGGCGGTTGGGAAAAGTTTCTCATGATTTCTATCCCGATTGTATTCACCGTGGTATTACTAGGTGTACTACTTACGCTATTTAATGTAGATATTCGTAATAATTTGTTTGAATTCGCCAACAAGATACCGGTAGTTAAGGAATGGGTACCTGATCCTGTGCTGGACCCTGAGAAAGATAAGCTGGAGAAAAGTGAGCAGCAGGTTGAAAGTGCTGAAGCGACAATTGAAAAGCTGAAGTCCCAAGTTACGGCAAAAGAAACAGAACTTAAGGCAGCACAGGAAGCGACAACAACTGAAGCGAAGAAAGCAACAGACCTTCAGAAGAAGTTGGATGATGCGGAAAAAGCGGCTGAAACGGCTACAGCAGCAACGCCGGAAACGGAATCCGATTATCAGAAACAAATCAAAGATTTGGCTAAAATGTATGCTGACATGAGCCCAAGCAAAGCTGCACCGATTTTGCAAAATATGACGAATGAGGAAATGGTATTGTTGTTGAATGCCATGCAGTCATCTGCTCGGACCAAGGTGCTTGAAAAGATGGACCCGAAAACAGCAGCCGATGTCACCATGATGATGAAGGATGCTAAACCGTCCGGGGATCTGGCACTGGATGCGCTGCAATCCAGATTGAAGAAAGAAACCGCAGCAACTTCAACTGCATCCACAACCACAAGCAAAAACCTGGATAAAAACCAGCTTAGTCAAACATTTGCTTCGATGTCTGCTTCAAGTGGTGCCAAGTTATTATTGGAAACATACAAGTTAAGTCCTGACAAAACATTGACCATCCTGAATTCAGTAGATGATGCAACACGCTCTCAATTGCTTGAGAACATGTCTTCAGAGGACTCGGTTGAAACTGCAAAAATTTTGAACAAATTAATGGGCAACAAGTAGACCTGATTGCACTGTTTAACCGAGAGGAGGTGAAAATAAATGTCGATTGTATATCAAATGGCATCCACAGCAACTGCAAAAGCAACAGGAGCAGGTCAGACAACCGGAGCACAATCGAAAGGTTCAGTTGCAGGTGCTAGCGGTGAATTTCTCCAAACTCTTGCACAATCGCTATCTGGAGGAAACACAGAAGGTGATAGTTCAAGCGCTACTGGAAGTCTAACTGCCAATCCGTTGTTGTTTTCCTTTGCTACAAGTGAAGAAGGAGAAACGGCATCAACAATCACGGATATACTGAATTCGTTGTTCACGGACTTGGATTCACTTGACGAAGCTTTGGAAAATGACCCAGCTCTACTTGCAGGTTTGCAAACTCAGATTCAACAGATGTATACACAATTAACTAATCCTTCAGGTACTAATGAAGAAGGTTCCGACGAGTCTTCGAACGGAGCGGAAAGCGTAAAAACAGTACCCGCAATTGAACTGTCGCAGCATCCGGCAGCAGTACGTTTTGTTCTGCAAGATATGCTTACACAATTAGTAGCTGGAATGAATGATCCTGAGAGTAACGTTGCGAAGAACGCTCCTGAATTCAAACATTTGTTACAATCTCTGCAGAGTCAGCTTCAAGAGGCTGGAGTGGATACCACTAGTAACAAAGGATGGACTGAACTGAAATCCCTCCTGGATACATTGACTGCAGTTAAGGATCAGACTGCACAAGTCGCTCCAAGTACTTCGCTTCAAACATCCAAACAGGATTCGGTCATACCACAAGTTCTTGTTGCGGCAGTGGCGAATTCTGGAACCCAGGTAAAAGCTGAGACTGAGACAACATCTGCTTCAAATGCAGGTGGAGAAGTGGAACACTCAACCATCATTACTGCAGGAGAGCTGTCCTTGCGTTCATCAGGTACTACAGCAGGAAAACCGGCTGAACCTGTAATGCAAACATCACAGTTTGCCAAGGAAATGACACAGTTTGTTGTTAATAAGCTGGATATTGTCCAGCAAAAAGGATTTTCCGAGGCGACCATCTCACTTCGGCCTGAGCATCTAGGTAAATTGGATGTTCAAATTACCTTGCAGAACGGGCAGTTGGTTGCACGGTTTATGACTGAACATACGATGGCTAAAGACATGCTTGAACAACAAATGACGCAGCTACGTTCTTCACTTCAAGCCCAGGGAATTCAAGTGGAACGACTTGAGGTTACCCAGAACAGTTCAATCGGATCACAGATGTATCAGGACGGAGGCCGTCAGCCGGGAAGTAACTCTCAACAACAACGCCGTTCGCGTGAGCGTGAGGAACAATCGGATGATGCTATAGCTACAGCAGGGATTCAAGAAGAATTGCGTAACTGGCGTAGCGAGCAAGTCGAAGGAAACGAATTACAGAGAGATACGTTTAGTGCTGAGGCTTAAATAGAAATGAGGTGAGTAAATGGCTAATGAAAATGTTTCAATGAATAATACCTGGCCGAACTATTCGGCAGCCAATAAAGCAACCACAAGTGCTGCAACAAAAGAATTGGGTAAAGATCAGTTTCTAAAAATCCTGATTACCCAGCTGCAAAATCAAGACCCGATGCAGCCAATGGAGGATAAGGAATTTATCGCTCAAATGGCACAGTTCAGCTCAGTGGAACAACTGGTCAATATTTCTACGCAGCTTAAAACATTGAACCAGTCCCTTGGTGCTGTATCCGGTATGATTGGCATGGAGGTAAGTTGGCTTTCTTCTAATAAAGATGATAACGGAACTCTTCGTCAGGGTATTGTAGATTCCATCATTGTAAGAGATAGCGTTCAATACGCAAAAGTGGGCAACGACGAGATTAAGCTGGATGAGATCATTCAGGTGAATTATCCAAAACAGGCAGAAGAGAGTCAAACTCCAGTACAGAACGTTCAGGATGTAACTCCTGAAACGAACGAGAGCCAGGAAGTTGAATCATCCGCTGAAACGGGTGATACGGAAGATAGCGGGAAAACGATATGAGTGATCGCATAACGGTTGGACAATTATACGCAGGCCCGATTACACCGAATATGCTTCAAAGACCCAAAACGGGAGAAGCTTCGGCTATACCCGAAAAACCTTTTGCAAAAGTACTGGAAGATAATCTTCTGAAATTGAGCAATCATGCTGCCAAGCGATTGGAACAGCGTGGTATTGAACTCAAGACTGAGCAAATGGAACAGATTGGTTCTGCTTTGGACAAAGCTGCTGCCAAAGGAGCCAAAGAGTCATTGATTTTAATGCAGGATATGGCTTTTATCGTCAATGTCAAAAATCGTACTGTGGTTACAGCTATGGATAGTGAAAGCATGAAGGATAATGTGTTCACTCAGATTGATAGTGCCGTAATCATTTCTTGACCGGCTGGCCCTTCTCGGGAGCCGGAATGCCGCTGACCGACTGATGCGGTAACCAAATGAAGACTGGGAGGATTTTTAAAAATGTTGAAATCAATGTACTCAGGCGTTTCCGGGATGCGGGGTTTCCAAACAAAACTCGACGTAATTGGTAACAATATTGCGAACGTAAACACGGTTGGCTTCAAAGGCAGTCGGGTTATGTTCAAAGATATTATGAGCCAAACAACGGCAGGGGTAACTGCCCCAACTGATGCTCCATCTGGTGGTGTGAATGCAAAGCAAATCGGTTTGGGTGTATCTGTGGGATCTATAGATACACTGCATCTCGCAGGAAGCCCAATGACTACAAACAATCCGACAGACTTACGTATTAACGGAGATGGCTTTTTTCTTGTCTCCTTGGGTGGAGATCAGGAAATTCCTTACTTGACACGTGCAGGGGATTTCCATGTTGATGCTGCTCGAAATCTTGTAACTTCAGATGGTTTGTTCGTCTTAAGTAGTGAGGGAGAGCCCATTACAATTGGGGATGATGTTGTTTCATTCACAATCGGACAGAACGGTATGATTAATCAGACAATGGCTGATGGAACAATCGAAGGCGATACTCAAATTGGAATAGGGAAGGTAGTTAACCCTGAAGGATTGGAAAAAATAGGGGGTAACCTATACCGGATGACAGCTAACGCAAATCCTGACGGTACTCTTGATCCTTTAACAGCGAACAGTGCTGAGGACGGAACAGGAGCAATCATTGCTGGACAGCTCGAGATGTCTAACGTGGATCTGACTGGAGAGTTTACTGAGATGATCGTAGCTCAACGTGGATTCCAGGCAAACTCCCGAATCATTACAACGTCGGATGAAATACTTCAGGAAGTTGTTAACCTGAAACGTTAATAACTGATTAATGAATTTTTAAAACGTGGGGGAGCTTGCTCCTCCCACTCTGATTAAGGGGGCTTAGCATGATTTCGGTTACGCGGTTAAATGGTTCTCCCATGTGGTTAAATGCGCTGATGGTTGAAATTGTGGAAGAGACGCCGGATACGTATATTACTCTGGTAACTGGAAAGAGACTGATTGTGCTTGAAAAAGCCGCTGACGTTATTTCCAAGATTAAAGATTACAACCGTGAAATCGGGGTTCAGGCAGCCACTATTAAAGTGCAGCAAACGGAGGAATCCTGATGAAAAAAATGATGCCCTGGCTTGCAACAATGTTGCTGGCGATAACACTCATTGTGGTGGTTGTGTTTGTATTTATGCAAGGACAGAACGGGAATAAGGACGACACACATACGGCGGCAGCCTCAGAAGCTAAGAAGATGACTGCGGATGAGATTGTAGAGGTTTCCTCTGAGCTTGGAGAAATTAAAACCAATTTGGCTGATACGGATCATGTTGTAGTTGTCAGCTTCTCATTCAAGTTGTCAGACAAAACAGCCAAAGAAGATTTCGAGAAAATCAAAGAAATTACAGTGAAGCCTATTATCATTCAGACGTTTGCGGATACAAAGTCTGAGGAGCTGGCTACAGCGAAGGGCCGCGTACAATTTAATGAGAGATTGACGGGACTAATTAATGAAGCTTTACCTGAAGGTAAGTTGAGCAGCACCAGTTTTTCAGCTTTTGTAATGGCGCCAATGTAAATGAACAGAACACGCTGTAGACCTGTAAGGGGGTGAGAACATGGTGGATGTATTATCACAAAATGAGATTGACGCCCTATTAGCAGCCCTTTCTTCTGGTGAAATGGACGCAGAAGAATTGAAGAAGGAAGAAACTCAGAAGAAAATCAGATCGTACGATTTTAAGCGGGCAGTGCGTTTTTCCAAAGACCATATCAGAAGCTTGACTCGTATTCACGAAAACTTTGCACGCTTTCTCACCACTTATTTTTCAGCCCAACTGCGGACGTTCGTTCAAATCAATGTCGTTCAGGTCGAACAGTTGCCTTATGATGAGTTTATCCGTTCTATTCCTAAGATGACGATATTGAACATTTTTGAAGCGGAGCCACTACAGGGACGAATGGTGATGGAAGTCCATCCAAACGTGGGATATGCGATGTTGGATCGCCTGCTTGGTGGAACCGGAATTGCTCCAACCAAGATCGCATCCATGACGGAGATTGAGACGACCATCATGGAGCGGATATTCAGCCGAGCATTTGAAAGTTTGCAGGAAGCATGGAAAACTGTGTTGGATATCTCCCCAAGGATGGAAGCGCTCGAGACCAATCCGCAATTTATGCAGATTGTATCTCCCAATGAGACCATTGCTCTGATCTCGCTCAGTACCAAAATTGGTGACACGACAGGCATGATCAATCTATGTATACCGCATGTCGTTCTTGAACCTATTATGTCACGGTTGTCAACTCATCAGTGGTTTGTTTCGGAGAAGAAAACGAGAGCTCCGGAGGAGTATGATGCTCTAAAAGAGCGTGTAAACAAAGCCAAGTTACCAATCGTTGCGGAATTGGGAGAATCGAGAATTTCAATTGCAGAATTTCTGGGTCTGTCCGTTGGCGATGTCATTACGTTGAACAAACCAGTTGATGAGGGACTTTCCATAAAAGTGGGTGACAAACTGAAATACATGGGCAGTCCGGGGACAATCAAAGACCGTGTGGCTGTGCAAATAGACAAGATTGTCACCGAAGGAGTTGAAGAATTTGACGAGTAAGGATTATTTATCCCAAGAAGAAATCGATGCTTTGCTCAGGCAATCGGAATCGATAAACAGCTCGGAACCCGCTGAAAAGACGGTTGATGATTTTTTGACCGAGCTGGAGCAGGATGCCTTGGGGGAGATTGGTAACATTACATTTGGTAGCGCGGCAACAGCCTTATCCACGCTATTAGGCCTCAAAGTAGATATTACAACACCTAAAGTTTCTATCATTAGTCGAACGCAGTTTGAAGAAGCTTTTCCTAAGCCACATGTTGCCGTTCATGTGAATTACGTGGATGGATTCGAAGGTATTAACTCACTTGTTATCAAGAAGAGAGATGCCCAAGTCATCGCTGATTTGATGTTGGGTGGAGAAGGAAATCCGGTCGATGAAGAACTGAATGAAATCCATATTAGTGCAGTACAGGAAGCGATGAACCAGATGATGGGTTCCTCTGCAACCTCAATGTCCACGATTTTTAATCGTTTTGTGAATATTTCCCCTCCGGGAATCGATATTCTCAATCTGGAGAGTGGAGAGGGTGTAAGTAATCTTCCAGCAGATGAGACACTTATCCAAGTTTCATTTCGTTTGTTAATCGGGGATCTGATCGATTCCAATCTGATGCAGTTGCTTCCAGTACATTTTGCCAAAAGCATGGTAGATATGCTGATTGGAGGCGCTCAGGAGTCAACTGCCAGCGCACCAGTGGCATCAACACCTGAACCTGCGCCAGCAGCTGTACCAGCAACGCCACCACCGGTTGCGGAGCAGCCGCCCGTTCAGCACCAACAGGCTCCACAGGCTCCACAACAGCCTGCTCAGGACTATAACGGATATGGACAGGCCCCGATGGGTATGCCTCAAGGAATGCCGCCACAGCAGCCGTATGGCATGCCACCGCAGCAACCTTATGGTGCACCTCAACATTACGGTGGAATGCCAAATAGGAATGTTAACGTACAACCAGTTCAATTCGCCAATTTGCAAAATGGGGCGTATGGTCAGGTAGACGAAAACAATTTGAATTTATTGATGGACATTCCCCTTAAGGTCACCGTAGAATTAGGAAGGACCCAGAAGCAAATTAAAGATATTTTGGAACTGTCACAGGGTTCGATTGTCGAACTGGATAAGTTAGCCGGGGAACCTGTCGATATTTTGGTGAATAACAAACTGATCGCCAAGGGAGAAGTTGTCGTTATTGACGAAAACTTTGGTGTTCGTGTTATAGATATCGTTAGCCAATGGGACCGTATTCAGAAATTACAATAAGCACAATTTAGGGAGGACTTGAATCAAGATGGCAAACCGAATTTTAGTCGTAGACGACGCTGCATTTATGAGAATGATGATCCGGGACATTTTGTCCAAAAATGGATATGAGGTTGTTGGTGAGGCACAGGATGGCTCACAAGCAATTGAGAAATTTAAAGAGCTTCGTCCGGATCTAATCACAATGGATATTACGATGCCTGAGATGGACGGCATTGCAGCTTTGAAAGAAATCAAGAAGATTGATGCTAACGCTAAAGTAATTATGTGCTCCGCGATGGGTCAACAAGCGATGGTAATCGACGCTATTCAAGCAGGTGCTAAAGACTTTATCGTTAAACCGTTCCAATCTGACCGGGTTATCGAAGCGATCAGCAAGACACTGGGCGTTTAAGAGACATGATGATGGCTCAGGGTGATATTCCAGGAGGAGCTGGCGTGGGAAGTAATTATTATTTACAGCTTGTATGGGTGATTGTTGTCCTGGCCGTCATCCTGGCCCTTATTGTTTATCTGATCCGTTTTCTAAACAAAAGGAATCAGCAAATGTTCCGGCACGGCACAATTCGTACCCTGGGCGGAGTTGGACTGGGGCAAAACAAGTCGTTGCAAATTATGGAAATTGGTGGGTGTGTATATCTGCTTGGTGTAGGTGAAGACATCCAGTTGATAGATAAGGTTTCGGATTTGGAAGAGGCCCAAAGAATCATTGATTCCTTCGAACGAGATGCTGCTGCACAACAAGGAAATCTCTCACCTCTCATTGCCAAGCTCACAAAACGTTTCCGTAAAGAAGAACCGCCGCGGGAAATGGAACTAGAGGACACAACTTCTTTTCACGAAATGTTTGAATCCAAACTTCGGCAGATGCCTAACCGTAAAGAGAAGATGGAAAAGCTCCTGGATAAAGACAATACTACAGATCGGTCGAGGGATTCATGAAGAAAAAGATTTGGTTAGCGTGTTGTTTATTAGGACTTATCAGTCTGGCATCTGTAACGGTTGCCTTTGCCGAACCCATTCCGAATATTGATATTCAGATTGGAAACGGTGATGGAGGGACACCAAGCACGAGTTCACTGTCCATCATTCTGTTAATTACAGTGCTTAGTATTGCTCCAGCAATGCTTGTACTGATGACCAGTTTTACCCGGATTGTAATTGTGCTCGGTTTTATACGTACATCTTTGGGTACACAACAAATGCCACCCAATCAGGTGCTGGTCGGTTTGGCGCTATTTCTGACACTTTTCATTATGTCGCCGACGTTGTCTTCCATAAATCAGGTAGCGCTTCAGCCCTATCTCCAGGGAGAGCTTACGCAAACCGAGGCACTTGAAAAAGCAGCGGATCCCATGAAGAAATTTATGTTTAGTCACACCAGAGAAAAAGATCTTCTGCTGTTTATGAAGTACAATCAGACTGAACAACCAAAGACCTATCAGGATATCCCCATTACTGTTATGGTGCCGGCATATGTAATCAGTGAGTTGAAGACAGCATTCCAGATGGGGTTTATGATTTTTATTCCGTTTCTGGTTATAGACATTGTTGTCGCGAGTACACTCATGGCAATGGGGATGATGATGCTTCCGCCGGTCATGATCTCATTACCTTTCAAAATACTGCTCTTTGTCCTTGTGGACGGGTGGTATCTGGTTGTCAAGTCACTGTTACTGAGTTTTAACACTTGATCCGGAAAGTTAAAGGAGGACGGTCATGACTTCGGAATTTATTATCGGTCTGGCCGGGAAAGCGGTATACACGTCATTGCTGGCCAGCGCACCTATGCTTATACTAGCTCTGGTTGTAGGACTTGCAATCAGTATTTTTCAAGCGACAACTCAAATTCAGGAACAAACATTAGCTTTTGTGCCCAAGATTGTTGCCGTACTTCTGTCAGTACTTTTGTTTGGACCTTGGATCTTAAATATCTTGGTCGATTTCACGTTTAACATTCTCGATAATCTATACAGATACATAGGGTAGGCTTTAGCAGATGGAGACATTGTTGCAAAGTTTCCCTGTCGCTCTGCTTATGTTTTGTCGAATCACATCATTTTTTGTAACTGCGCCAGTTTTTTCGGCTCGAAATGTGCCGGCTTCAGTTAAAATAGGTATCTCTGCATTTGTCACATTATCTGTCTATCTGATTTACGGAATAGACCAGACCGTACCCACAGACCTGAGTTATGTCTTATTGATCATCAGAGAGATTCTAATTGGCCTGCTTTTAGGTTTTGTGGCTTATCTGTTGATGACGGCTGTTCAGACTGCGGGGACCTTTATCGATCTACAGATCGGTTTTGGTATGGCCAATGTATACGATCCAATGACAGGTGCTTCCGCTCCACTTACGGGTAACTTGAAGTATGCATTTGCTATGCTTCTGTTTCTAACGATGAATGGTCACCATTATTTGCTGGATGCGATAGTTTACAGTTACCGGTGGGTACCATTATCTAATGTGTTTTTCCTACGGTTGGCAGATGGAAGTATTGCTGAATTTTTGATTCAGACCTTAGGTCAATCATTTATGCTGGCTTTTCAGATGTCGGCTCCGATTGTAGTTGCGTTGTTTTTGACGGATGTTGGATTGGGTTTTTTGGCCAAAACTGCTCCTCAATTTAATGTATTTGCAGTTGGGTTGCCGCTTAAGTTACTCGTTGGTCTTGCTATTTTGCTTTTGCTGGTTCCCAGTTTCTCCTTTGTATTTAGTCAATTGTTCGAAGCGATATTCAGATCGATGGAAAAATTGCTTGGAACCATTGGACAAAGGCCCGGCTGAGTGAAACGGAGGAAAAGACACGGATGAAACTTCAACTCGACCTCCAGTTGTTTTCAGGGGAGAAGACGGAGAAAGCTACCCCGAAAAAGAGACAGGATACACGAAAAAAAGGACAGGTTGTAAAAAGCGCTGAACTATCTGGCGCATCCATTCTCCTAATCGTGTTTTTGATCATGATGGTATTCAGCAATTTCTATAAAGAACGTATAGTTCGTCTGTTTACAGATATCTTCATCAATCGATTGAGTATGGATATCACCGGAGAGAATGTGATGGCGCTTATGATGCGCTATGGCATTGAAGTTTTGTTATTGATCGCTCCCGTTTTGCTGGGTGCGTTCCTGGTTGCTTTGATCGTTAACTACATGCAAGTTGGTTTTCTTCTTGTAGGGGAAGGTTTGAAGCCAAAACTTGAGAAACTGGACCCGATTAAAGGTTTCAAAAATATATTCTCTCTCCGCTCATTAGTGGAATTTGCTAAATCCATTTTGAAAATGTCGCTTATCGGTTATCTCGTTTACAGTACAATTAAAGGCTACCAGTCAGATATTGCTTCACTTTCTCATTTTTCATTGGATGCTATTTTACATTTCGCTGCGTCGATTACTTTAAGTCTTGGTATCAAGATTGCAGTGGCATTAATGATACTTGCGATATTTGATTACATGTATCAAAAGTATGACCATGAGAAGAAGATTCGTATGTCCAAGCAAGACATCAAAGACGAGTACAAGAAAATGGAAGGTGATCCGCTGATCAAAGGTAAAATCCGGGAACGCCAGCGTCGTATGGCTATGCAGCGCATGATGCAGGAAGTGCCAAATGCGGATGTGATCATCACGAACCCGACCCACTTTGCGGTTGCGCTAAAGTATGAAGGTTCCGAGATGGAGGCACCACAGATTATTGCCAAAGGTCAGGATTATGTCGCCTTGCGTATTAAGGAAATAGCCAAAGAAAACGGTGTTATTACGATGGAAAACAAGCCGCTGGCACGGGCATTGTTCCAGAGAGCCGAGATTGGTGACGCTATACCGGCCGATTTGTTTCAAGCGGTAGCTGAAGTGCTGGCTTATGTATATAAACTAAAGGGCAGAACGAAATAAAAGGGGATCGGAGGCCGTACATTCATTGAAGATTAAAGATATAGCTGTCCTTGCGGGTATCATTGGCATTGTGTTGATGATGATTCTTCCGATCCCAACCTGGCTGTTGGACTTGTTGCTGGTCGTCAATATTTCAATTGCACTGATGATACTCCTTGTTGCAATGAACAGCAAAGAAGCGTTACAGTTTTCTATTTTTCCAGCTTTGCTGTTGATCACTACACTATTCCGACTGGCTCTGAACATTTCGACTACCAAGCTAATTCTTGGTGAAGGGGATGCTGGAGCTGTAGTTGCTACCTTTGGTAGCTGGATTGCTGGAGGGCAAATTGCAATTGGATTTATCGTGTTTTTGATCCTCGTTGTCGTTCAGTTTATCGTTATTACAAAGGGGTCTGAGCGCGTAGCTGAAGTTGCTGCCCGATTCACCCTTGATGCGATGCCTGGTAAACAAATGAGTATTGATGCGGATCTGAATGCGGGTCTGATCAACGAGCAACAAGCTCGTGAGCGTCGTTCCAAAATTGAACGTGAAGCCGATTTCTATGGAGCGATGGATGGAGCAAGTAAATTCGTAAAAGGTGACGCAATTGCAAGTATTATCATCCTCCTGATCAATCTCATTGGTGGATTTATTATCGGTATGACTGTGCATGGGATGGCTTTCGCAGATGCGATGGCAACGTACTCTGTACTGACTATCGGAGATGGATTGGTAAGCCAAATCCCGGCTCTGCTTATTTCCACAGCAGCAGGACTTATCGTCACCAGAGCGTCATCAGAAGGAAACCTGGCAGATGATATTACGGGGCAACTGTTTACATATCCAATACTAATTTATATCGTAGCTTTCGTTATTGCCATGCTCGGTTTCTTCACACCAATTCATGTTATTACTACGCTTCCGTTGGCAGGTGTGTTGGCATATGCCGCGTGGCGTATGCAGAATAATCTGAATTTGAAACAAGTAGCGGAAGAACAGTTGGAAGAAGAACAGCAGATTGAAGAGGTTAGAAGTCCTGAAAGTGTAATTAACCTGCTTCAGGTGGACCCTATTGAGTTTGAATTTGGTTATGGTTTAATCCCGCTTGCTGATAATCAGCAGGGTGGGGACTTATTGGATCGGATCATTATGATTCGGAGGCAGTGTGCTCTTGAACTGGGGTTGGTCGTTCCGGTTATACGGATTCGAGATAATATCCAGCTCAGACCCAATGAGTATGTTATCAAAATCAAGGGTAATGTGGTAGGTGGCGGAGAACTGTTGTTGAATCATTACCTTGCCATGAGTCCTGGCTATGATGAGGAGTCTGTGACAGGTATTGAAACGACGGAACCTGCTTTTGGACTTCCGGCACTATGGATTGATGAAGTAACCAAAGACAGAGCCGAACTTGCAGGATATACGGTCGTTGATCCGCCTTCCGTTGTGGCTACACATCTGACGGAACTGATTAAGAAACATGCGCATGAGTTACTTGGAAGACAAGAAACAAAAGCACTTGTGGATAATCTCAGAGAGAACTATTCTGCCCTTGTGGATGAACTGATCCCTTCTCTACTTTCCATTGGTGATGTACAGAAAGTGCTTGCCAAGTTATTGCGTGAGAAAATATCTATTCGAGATATGGTTACCATCTTCGAGACACTGGCTGACTATGGTACGTATACGAAAGATCCTGATGTGCTGACTGAATACGTCAGACAATCCCTCTCACGTCAGATTACTCAGCAGTTCTCACAGAAAGGTGAGACACTTCGAGTGATCACGGTTGGACCTGGTCTTGAGAAGAAAATTGCTGAAAGTGTGCAACAATCGGATCAAGGCAGTTATCTTGCGCTAGACCCTGTATCTACACAAAGTGTATATCAGAAGCTCAGTGAACAAGTGAACCGTTTGATTCAATCAGGTCAACAACCTGTTGTATTAACTTCTCCAACCATTCGGATGTATCTGCGTCAGGTTATTGAACGTACTATGCAGGACATTCCTGTGCTATCCTACAGCGAGTTGGAGCCGAATGTTGAAATTCAAAGTATCGGGGTGGTGAACTTATGAGAGTAAAACAATACGTTGTTGAGACCATGCCCGAAGCTATGCTTCAAATTCGCAAAGACCTGGGAAGTGATGCCGTTATTCTGTCCACCAAAGAGATTAAGGTGGGCGGTGTAATGGGAATGTTTCGCAAAAAACGGATCGAAGTTGTAGCTGCAGTGGATAAGGAAGAAAACAAGCAAACAACAAAGCCAGTACAAAATCAATTCACGCCTGTACCTCGTGCATTTGTACCTGAGGCTTATCGGCAAACAGCTCGTTCGTTTGTTGCGGCTTCTGATGAGTCGGTGACAACGAATACAGCTGATCAAAGTGTACAGGACCAATCTGCGGCTGCACCGTCTGTGTTTGAATCGCGTAATATCGGTTCAAACATAGACAGCGGCTCAGGTTCTTCGAGCACGGATCATAAACCGCGACCGCAAGGGGCGGATTTTTCGGGTTCAACAACTGCTCCGAAGCCAACAGGTTCAGACCTGCAGCAGGATAAGTTAATGACTGAATTGCAGGATCTTAAACAGATGGTGACCAGGCTTTCAAAGCAAGGTACTTCTGCGGACCCTGTGCCAGAGGAACTGCATACGATCCGAGAACGTTTGACAGAACAAGATGTTTGGCCTGAAGTATGGGAATCCTGGTTTGATTCAATTCAAGCAAAATGGTCTGAGAATGGATTAAAAGAACAAGATGTAGAGCAAATAGTGAAGCTTGAGGTTATGCACTTTTTGGAGCAACGTATTGAAGAAGGCATTCTTCCTACCACGCGAATCGTCTATGTAGCTGGACCAACCGGTGTAGGGAAAACTACGACAATTGCAAAATTGGCTGCTGAACAAATGTTCAAAAAACAGCGTAAAGTTGGATTCATTACATCAGATACGTATCGGATCTCGGCGGTAGAACAGCTTAGAACGTATGCATCTATACTGAATGTTCCACTTGAGGTGGTGCAATCGCCTGGTGATACACAACGTGCCATTTCTCGATTAGAGAATTGTGATTTGATCTTTATGGATACAGCGGGTAGAAACTACAGAAATGAATTACTTGTTTCAGAACTGCAAAGTTTGCTTGCTCCTGTAGAGAATAGCGAAACCTTTCTGGTCATGAGTATGACTTCCAAAAGTGCTGATATGGTGCAGATCACGGAACATTTCAGTAAATATGGACTGGATAAGGTGATTTTCACCAAAATGGATGAGACTGGGAGCTGCGGTCCGCTATTTAACTTGTTACACCGTTTTCCACTCAAGCTCGCATATGTGGCAAATGGACAAAATGTTCCGGATGATTTGTTGAAACCAGATGCAGATTCGTTGTCCAAACAGTTGCTGGGAGAATGGTCACAATGAAGGATCAGGCAGCTACACTTCGAAGTATGGTCTCCGCGCCAATGGAAATGGAAGGCATTGAGCGAGATATTCGATCCTCGAAAATCATTACTGTGGCCAGTGGTAAGGGAGGTGTTGGCAAATCCAATTTCACACTGAACTTTGCCTTGGCATTGCAGGCTTTGGGGCAAAAGGTACTTGTATTTGATGCCGATATTGGAATGGCTAATATTGATGTTCTTATGGGTACGTCTTCTTCCTATAATCTTTACCACCTGTTGTACCGACAAAAATCCATAAGGGAAATCATACAACTGGGTGCCAGTGGCTTGCCTTACATTGCTGGAGGATCGGGCATGAAAGAGTTGTTCTCATTGTCTGATCGTGATCTGGAGTTTTTCGCCAGTCAAGTCGAGGATATTGCCCAGGAAATGGATTATGTCATCTTTGACACTGGGGCAGGACTCTCCAGAGAGAATATGAAGTTCATCGGTGCTGCTGATGAATGCCTGATTATAACTACACCTGAACCGACTTCAATAACCGATGCTTATGCTTTAGTCAAAGTTATGCACGGCCAGGAAAATGCTACACCCTTTCGGATGATCGTTAACCGGGTGGAAGACGAACGAGAAGCGGAACGGGTGGCAGAAAAAATAGCTGGAGTGGCGAGGCGGTTTTTGCAGACGGATATTCCGCTGCTTGGGTATATTTCAGAAGACGCCCAGGTAGTCAAGGCGGTTAAAAGGCAAATGCCCTATAGTCTGGCTTATCCGAATGCCAAAGCCTCTAAAGATATAGAGAAACTTGCTCTTCGTTATCTGGCTGTACCTGCAACTCCGGGATCCGGAACCTTGACAGGAATCAGGGGATTTATGAATAAGTGGCTTAAACGAACAACATGATTTCTGAATAAAGGAAACAGGGGTGACACAACATGGCGGCGTATCAAGTATTGGTTGTCGATGATTCCGCTTTTATGCGTAAGATTGTTACGGATTTGATCCAAGCGGATCCGGAATTCAAGGTTACGGCAACGGCATCAAACGGTAGAGAAGCGATTCAAAAATCACTAGAATTGAAACCCGATATTATTACAATGGACGTTGAGATGCCCGAAATGAATGGGTTGGATGCATTAAAATCAATTATGAAGGAATCTTTCGTTCCTGTGATTATGCTCTCTGGTATCAATGAACAAGGCATGAAAGAAACCATTATGGCGCTTGAAGCCGGGGCATTTGACTTCATTCGCAAACCATCTATTTCACATGACCAGGATATTGCTCAAGTTGGTAAAGCCTTGGTTGAGCGCATGCGTGCTGCGATGAATGAGATCAAAAGAAAAGCTGATCGTGAGTTATCCATGAAAAATAGAGACATGTTGCGAGGAGCAGTTGCTCCCCCAACTCAGCCAGTACAGAAAGAACTGCCGGCTAGGGATCGAGCGGAGCCTGTGAAAAAAACGATCGAACCTGTCGAGACGATTCAACGCTCTCTTCGAGAGCGCACTGAAGCCTTTCAGGCCAAAGCCAAGAAACCAATTGAACCATTGTCACCTTCAAAACCAGGTCGCGTAGAGAATAAACCGGAGCCTTTGCCAAAGGCTGAGCGTAATTTGGGGACGAAGGCAGAAAAAGCAGTGAGGTCAGCTAATCCAGTACAGACTCCAAAGGAAGTTCGACTACCTAATGCAGCTAGAGTGGCAGCTGATCAAATAGCGGCAACTTCTGCCTCTGCAAAAGCCAAGGATGTAATCAAGCCTAATCCTGTTCCCAAAGGTGGAGGAGGGCTGGAAGGACCATTCAACAAACTTGTGGCAATAGGTTGTTCTACGGGTGGACCGAGGGCTCTCAAGACATTGCTCGAGCAGTTGCCTGCTGATTTGCCTGCACCGGTCATTATTGTGCAGCATATGCCGCCCAATTTCACACGTTCTCTGGCTCAACGATTGAATACATTCAGTCCACTGCATGTGGTTGAAGCTGAAGAGGGCATGGTTCTGAAAAAAGGAACCGCCTATATAGCACCCGGCGGATTCCATGTGAAAGTTAACAAAACAGCAGACGGGAAGTTTATCGTGAAGTTGACTGAAGATCAACCAGTGAATGGCCATAGACCTTCAGTGGATACGATGTTTGAGTCACTTCTGCCGTTTACATCTTTACAAAGGCATCTTGTTTTGCTAACGGGAATGGGAAGTGATGGAGCACGTATGATGAAGAGATTATACGAAGCCGGAGTTACATCAACCTTTGCCGAGAATGAAGAAACATGTGTTGTATATGGTATGCCGCGTTCTGCTGTAGAGCTGCAATGCGTTCGTCATCTTCTGCCATTGCAGGAGATTGCTTCTAAACTTGTTCAAGCAGTGAAATAACGGAGTGTAACTCACGGAGGAGGTGCCTCACAATGGACATGAACCAATATTTATCCATGTTTATTGATGAGTCTAATGATCATCTGCAATCGCTTAACGAAAACATGCTTCAACTTGAAGGCAATCCGGAAGACCTGGGCATAGTTCAGGTTATATTCCGCTCTGCTCATACCTTGAAGGGTATGGCAGCAACTATGGGCTTTGAAGATTTGGCATCACTGACACATAAAATGGAAAATGTGTTGGATCTGGTTCGTAATGAGAAGTTGAAAATGCAGGATTACATTTTTGATACCATGTTCAAGAGTCTGGACGCTTTGGAAACTATGGTTCAGGATATTACCGAAGGTGGACAAGGTAAAGCAGATGTATCGTCGATCGTAGCTTCACTTCAAGCCATTGAAAATGGTGAAATGACAAACGGAAATGGACCTGCTACAGAAACAAACAAGCCGGCTAACGCTTCAATCTCTTCGGCTGTGGAGCTGGATGAATTCCAATATTCAGTGCTGGATCAGTCGATCGCCGAAGGTCATCGTGTGTTCTACGTGGATGTGCTTGTTAGCGAGCATAGCCAGTTAAAAGGTGTACGGGCTTATATGGTCTTTGATATGCTGGAACGTTCAGGTGAAGTCGTTAAGGCTTACCCATCCGTTCAGGATATCGAGCAGGAGAAGTTTGAGCGCAGTTTCTCGTTGTATTACATAACAACTAAAGAAGCGCACGAACTGGAAGAAGGCATCATGAGTATCTCTGAAATTGAAAGTGCAAAGCTCATTCAACTGGATCAGGAGACTCTTCAGCAGATGGCCAATCAGGTAGCAGCTACAGTTGAAGCGCCACCCGCACCAACAGCTGTAGCTGAGGTTGCTTCGCCGGATAAGAATTCTGTACCCAAAGAAGAAACCACAACGGCACCAGCTAAAACAGCTGCACCGAAGCAAGCTGCTGCACCTTCACGTACCATTCGTGTGGATATTGAACGTCTCGACGTATTGATGAACCTGTTCAGTGAATTGTTGATTGACCGTTCACGTCTGGAGCAACTGGCCAGTGAAACAGGCAACAATGATTTATCCGATACAGTAGCTCATTTAAGTCGAGTTAGCACAGATTTGCAAAATATTGTACTGAAATTGCGAATGGTTCCGGTAGATACCGTATTTAATCGATTCCCGCGCATGATCCGTGATCTGGCTAAGACACTTGATAAAAAAATCGATCTGGTGATTACAGGTGCTGAGACGGAACTGGATCGTACGGTAATTGATGAGATTGGTGATCCGCTTGTGCATTTACTGCGTAACGCGGTTGACCATGGTGTGGAATCCATTGCAGAGCGTGTAGCTGCAGGTAAACCAGAGATGGGTACAGTAAACCTGCGTGCCTTCCACAGTGGAAATCACGTATTTATCGAAATTGAAGATGATGGTAAAGGGATCTATCGCGACAAGCTTTTGAAAACCGCGATCAAACGTGGTGTTGTAACCGAAGAACAAGGTGCCAAAATGAGTGATGATGAAGTGAATCAGCTGTTGTTCGCACCTGGTTTTAGTACTGCTGATATTATCTCGGATATCTCTGGCCGGGGTGTTGGCTTGGATGTAGTAAAATCGAAGATCACTTCGCTTGGCGGTAATGTAACGATTCATTCAACTCCAGGCAAAGGCACGAACTTCTCTGTTCAGCTTCCGTTGACACTATCCATTATTGCTGCAATGCTTGTACGACTTGGCTCAGAGAAATATGCTGTTCCGTTGTCCTCCATTGTAGAGACGGCCATTGTACAACGTGAGCAAGTTCGTAATATTCACGGCAATAAAATGATCACGTTCCGTGAGTCACTTATTCCGTACTTGTCTTTGAGCGAAGTATTCTCTGTACCGGATTTCAATGACGCTGATGAGCAAGAAACAGAAATTGTCGTGATTCGCAAAGGCGACCGTCTTGCAGCCGTAGCTGTTGAAGAATTTATTGGACAAAGTGAGATTGTTCTCAAATCAATGGGAACCTATCTTCCTGCTATTGAAGGAATCTCTGGAGCAACCATTCTCGGAGATGGGCAAGTAGCCCTGATTCTTGATCCTAATGCATTTATTAAATAAGCATAGAGCTAAGTCTTACATTTAATAGGGAGGTTTTTTACATGGAAGAAGAGTTGAAAGTCATCGTCTTTAAATTGGGTTCCGAAGAGTATGGTATTGAGGTAGACAAGGTTCAGACGATTGAGCGCATGATGCCAATTACCCGTGTTCCCAAGACACTTTCCTTTGTAAAAGGAGTTATTAATCTACGCGGTGTTGTAATTCCGGTCATTGATCTACGCGGTCGTTTCTCCCTTCCGGAAACGGAATACACGGATCAGACTCGTATTGTTATCGTAGGTGTAGACGACATGCAAGTTGGCTTTATCGTAGATTCTGCTAATGATGTTATTGATATCAAAAGCAGTGCGATCGATAGCCCCCCAGAAGTGGTTGGCGGCGTCAAAGCGAGATACCTGCGAGGTGTTGCTAAATTGGAAGATTCACGCTTGTTGATTATGCTCAACCTAAACGAAGTATTAAATAAAAGCGAGATTGTACAGCTGGAAAGTGTTGAGGGCTAGTACCGTGGAGATGTTCAACCGATTTGAGGTATTCCAGATGGATGTGCTCAAAGAGGTCGGTAACATTGGAGCAGGCAACGCCGCAACGGCGTTGTCTCAACTCCTCAACAGACCGATTGACATGGGTGTACCTACAGTACAAATGCTCCCTTTTGAAGAAGTTGCCGAAAAAGTGGGCGGAGATGAACGCATCGTGGTTACCGTGTTTCTTCGTGTAGAAGGCGAAGCACCGGGAAATCTTTTCTTTATGATGACACCAGAGGCTGCTAAAATGTTGTTGAATAGACTTGCCGGGTTTGATCTGAAAGAAGGACTTGATTTTACAGATATGGAACAATCAGCGCTTTCCGAGATTGGGAATATTTTGGCTGGATCCTATCTTTCTTCTTTGGCAGATTTCACGAAGTTGTCTATGTATCCAACTGTCCCTGGACTTGCCATCGACATGGCAGGTGCTATTCTAAGTTATGGCTTGCTGCAATTTGGCGAGATGGGTGACGCTGCATTGTTGATTGACACATCTTTCTTTGAAGGTGAAGATCAAGTTGAGGGTCAGTTTTTCCTCATTCCGGATCCACCATCCTTTGCAAAGATATTTGAATCGCTAGGGGTGCCACTGAGCCATGATTGAGGACAAAAGCGTCGTTAAAGTCGGTATGGCGGATTTAAACATCGCTCATCTTCCTGGTGTAATCCGTACGACTGGCTTGGGTTCGTGTGTGGGATTAACAATGTATGACCCACATTTGAAGCTGGCTGGAATGGCGCATGTCATGCTTCCTACTTCGGAGATTGCCCGTGAAGGGAAACTGAACACTGCGAAATATGCGGATACGGCGTTGCCTGAGCTTTTGGAAAAGATGATTAAACTAGGCGCTTCTCACTCACGTATTGTGTCTAAAATGGCCGGAGGCTCTCAAATGTTTGCCTTTGCTGGCGCTGGAGATACAATGCGTATTGGACCAAGGAATGCAGATTCTTGTCGAGAGTGGCTTCAAAAACTCAATATCCCTCTTCTAGCAGAAGATACGGGTGGGAATTATGGACGAACGATTGAGATGGATTGTGAAACTGGACTTTTGACTATTCGAAGCGTACAAATGGGTGTAAAGGAACTATAAGACTATGATAGGAAACTACCGCATTAATCTTGGAGCAGGCATCGTTGGGTTTATTCTTACTTTTTTTGTAGCATACAGCAGCAATGTGCTGATGACCAGTTTAATTCGCGGATTGATCGGATTCGTAGCCTGGTTTGTCCTTGCATATGGTTTACGCTGGGGATTGGGATTGCTGCTGAACCCTCAGATCGAGGGAAATGGGTATGGTTATGATTCACCAAATGCTCAAGATCAAAGAGGTTCACAGGTGGACATTAAAATCGAAGACGATGGACAAGAGCTGAATGATTTGCTCAAGAGTGGACAGAACGCTTCATCTGGGGACGATCTTCCGCCATCTGAGACGAAAGCTCCAACGGGATTCGCCCCTTTGGATCCGCCTAAACTTGTCCGGACCAAGGATCCGGAGGAATTGGCGCAGGCCGTTCGTCACCTGACAGACAAATAAGGAGGGTGAAAGTAATTGAACGAGCGTAAAGCTTCACATTTGAACCATTCTGATCTGTGGGAAAAGTGGAAAGAACATGGAGATCTTGAAGCCAAGAAAACGTTGATTGAAAAGTATCTTCATATTGTAAATTATGTATCCGGTCGACTGGCTGTTGGTTTACCCAAAAATGTTCCCAAGGATGACTTGGAGAGCAATGGCGTTATGGGGTTAATTGATGCATTGGAGAAGTTCGACTATGAACGTGGTCTGCAATTTGAAACTTATGCATCATGGAGGGTCCGCGGAGCCATTCTTGACGGTCTGCGTCAAGGTGATTGGGTTCCGCGTTCTGTGCGTGAGAAGGCCAAGCGAATTGAAGACGCCTACCAACAGCTGGAACAAAGTTATCTCAGGTCTGTTAGTGATGAGGAAATGAGCGAGTACTTGGACGTATCCACTAAAGATTTTCAACATATGCTTCAGGAAGTGGCAGTCATGTCACTTTGCTCGTTGGAGGACCCAATTCGTGAGGAAGAGTCTGAGACTCGTCTGTCTTTGATGGTGGATGAGAAAGCCAAAAATCCGGATTATAAAGTGAATGAGTTTTATTTGAAGGAAGCTTTGGTGCAAGGGCTTGACAAGTTGACGGTAAAAGAGAGAACGGTTGTTTCACTCTTGTATTACGAAGATCTTTCTCTTAGTGAAATTGCTGAGGTTATGTCTCTTTCTCCGTCTCGTATATCCCAGTTACATTCCAAGGCAATATTACGATTACGCGGCACGTTGGACAAACAGAAAGATTTGTTGATGCGTAAAGATTAATAGAGAGAAGTAATATCATTGGAGTTTGGGGAGTGGAAAGTCTAAAAGGGGGAAGAATTGCGGTGATACAGCGGACTGCTTTGGAACAATGTTTAAACATTGTTTTATCGGACGACAAATGCACAGCCTACCTTGAATTTTCCAAAGAGGAAGAAGGCTTTGCCTGCACGATCGATGAACTTGAACAATTTGTGGCAAACAAGGGCATCAAACAAGGTGTATCGCGAGAGGCATTATTACTTTTTGTGAACAACCCTGAAACCTATTTGAAAGATAAATACAAGATCGCAGAAGGTGTCGCTCCCATTCAAGGAACAGATGGCTTCATTAAGGTTCTGGTTGGAATGGACGATTCGAATGAACGACGACCACTGGAATCGGAAGATGGAACTGTCGATTACAAAGAAGTGACCCGGTTAAACAATGTCCGTAGTGGTCAGATCATTGCAGAGCGGATCGCTCCTAGCGATGGCATACCAGGCAGGGCAGTAACGGGTGAGGAAATTCCTTATCGTCCGGGAAAAGAAGCTCGGTTTAAAGTTGGGAAAAACGTTGTGATTAACCCGGATGGTTCTGCGATGTATGCTGCACTAGATGGGCTGGTTACCAAAACGGACGGTAACAAACTGAATGTGTTTCCGGTTTATGAAGTCAATGGTGACGTTGACTACAATAACGGTAATATCGACTTTGTAGGCACAGTTGTCATACGAGGCAATGTACTTACCGGATTTAAAGTAAAAGCAGCAGGTGACATTCGTGTCGTCGGAGGTGTCGAAGGAGCTGAACTGGAAGCAGGCGGCTCAATCGAAATTACCGGTGGTATTATTGGTTATAACAAAGGACTGGTACAAGCAGGCCATAATGTTAAATGTACTTTCATTCAAGAAGGCAACGTAGATGCCGGTGAAGATGTTCTGGTTTCCCAAAGTATTATGCATTCTAATATTCGTGCTGGCCACGGTGTCATCTGTGCGGGAACCAAGGGTCTTATTGTTGGTGGCTCGATCCAGGCTGGCCAGAACGTCTCAGCGCGTGTTGTGGGCAACAGCATGTCCACGGTCACTTCCATTGAAGTTGGTGTGCTACCAAAGCTGCGTAACGAACTCAATGATTTGCGCAAGGAAGTCAGAGAGCAGATGGATTCCTTGGACAAAACGAAGAAAGCTTTGACATTGCTGGATCAATTAGCTGCCGCTGGACAACTAACTCCAGATAAGATGTCGATGCGAATCAAGCTGAATGCTACGCAGAAATCTGCTCTTCGTATAAGTGAAGAAACGAAAATGCGTATCTTTGAAATTGAAAAGGCACTTGAAGATACAAGTAATGCTCGTGTTGATATTCTGAAGATGATTTATGGAGGCTCTAAAATAGTTATCGGCAGATACACGAAATTTATTAAAGATCCAGTGAGTCGAATTTCATTTTATTATCACGATGGTGATATTACGATGGTTCCATACGTTTAAGTACAGCATTCAGGCACAGGAAGAAATCCATTCGAAACCGTGAGGTGAGCGTATGAGTTTCAAAGCAGTGGAGTTGCAGATTGCGGTACCACGAACAAGTGAAGCGGGACGTTATCAAAGTGAAGCCCAGCAGCGACCGATTACGGATCAGAATCTTTTGGCAGAGCAAACGTCGAAAGAAGCAAATGAAGCAAGGCAACGAAGTGAAGCAATGGACGAAACTTCACAGACTTCGGTGCGTGATGGGCATAACCATGATGGAGATCAGCAGAGTGGTTCCGATGGACAGGAGACGGTTCAGTCTCAAGCTCAAGAAACTGTGAAACCTGCAGAGCACCCTTACAAGGGAAAACACATAGATCTGTCTTTATAATAAATGGTTGTTATGGACATGCAGTCTTGCGCACCGATGGTTGAATCAGAAGGAGAGAACCCAATTTGTCACCATGGATCATTATTGTCATATTAGGGGCCTGCGCCATCGCCTACGCTTGTATTATGCCACGGAAAAACAAGGTGCAAGAGCCTGGGCATCAACTGGTGCAGGAGATGGAATCTACGCTTGAGCACTACATGACCGAGATCGAAAATGATAATGATGCTCTTATTCAACGTGTGGCTGAAATGAAGGGAGAAGCGACAGCAGCCGATCAACGTATGCAATTGCAACTTCAGGAATTACAGCAGCGGTTGGATCAGCTGGAACAGAGCAAAAAGAATGAAGCTGTCGCATCACCTGTTCCACACTCCGGTAATGTATCCGTACAATCTTCCGAAGGTTTGCAAGCACAAGCGCTCGTGAAAAGTGTACAAGCAGAGGCGGCCCAGCAGGCGTTAGAAGCAGACCAACAGACTAGTGAAGTCGAATCTTTGCCTGGGCGTGAATCGATTAAAGATCGATATGCAGAACTCTTTAATCTACATGCTGAAGGTAAGTCGATGGATGCCATATCCAAGCAGACAGGCATTCAGCGAGGTGAGGTACAGTTAATACTGCAACTGGCAGAACGGGAGGAAAGCTAAGTCATGGACAAGCGATCCTTATGGATTGGTCTGGGGAGCGGCATGATTATTGGTGCGGTTTTGCTTCAACTGGCCACAGTTGGACAAAATGCATTGTCGGATAGTAATCTGGACCCCGAGCAGACTGCCAATATGACCAAAGAACAGCTTGAAACGGCCGCGAAAACCTTGGATATGAAGTTGGTCGGTTCTGAAGAGGAACTATACACAGAAGCAGAGTGGGTGGCAAAGAAAAAGCAGGAGAGCAGTGAGTTGCAGGGGAGTACAGCAACACCGCCAGAGACAGCAACCTCTACGGAAACACCTACCGAGCCTGAGAAGCCACAAGAGCCTGCTGCAAGTGAAGGTGAAGGGCAGAAAGAGATAACTGAGCCGAAGACAACAGAACCTGTAACGCCAAGCAATCCGAAAGGCGCAACAGTATCATTTAAAGTACGTTCAGGCAACAGTCTGGCGATCGTTGCAGCAAACCTAAAAACTGCGGGAATCGTAGATGATGCTCAAGCATTCATAAAGGCTGGCAAGGCTGAGCGAATCAATACCAAAATCCAGGTGGGTACCTATGCGCTTGAAAAAGGCGAAAGTTTCAAATCCATTATCGCAAAAATCACGAAAGAACCGTCAAACTGAGCATGCTCGGACAGGACGGTTTTTGCGTATTAAACGGTACATTTTCAAAGCTTGATAATAATTAGCGCCTGAGTTACATATCAAGTTTAAAGGATTCGATACTAGCAAAAAAACGAAAAGTAGATTTTAGCTTCAAAGACTGTTGCATCGGACAGTCAGTTATGCTATATTAGATAACGGTGTTAAAACACACGCATGTGCTAATTTTGTTGAGGGTGCTTTCCTTATGGAGAGTCTTGGCGAAAAATGATGCCGGCGGAGGACACAATAAAAACCATATTAGGAGGTGTGTGAAGATGGCAGTAATCTCCATGAAGCAGCTTCTCGAAGCTGGGGTACACTTCGGTCACCAAACTCGTCGTTGGAACCCAAAAATGGATCGTTATATCTTCACTGAAAGAAACGGAATTTACATCATCGATTTGCAAAAAACGGTGAAAAAAGTCGAAGAGGCTTACAATTTCGTTAAAGGAATCGCAGGAGAGAATGGTAAAATTCTTTTCGTGGGCACTAAGAAACAAGCTCAAGATTCTGTTAAAGAAGAAGCTGAACGTGCTGGTCAATTCTACATTAACCAACGCTGGCTCGGCGGTACCCTGACTAACTTCCAAACTATTCAAAAACGTATTGATCGTTTGAAACAGTTGGAAGCTTGGGAAGAAGACGGTACATTCGCTGTATTGCCTAAAAAAGAAGTAATCTTGCTTCGCAAAGAAAAAGATCGTCTGGAGAAATTCTTGGGCGGTATTAAAAATATGAAAGGCTTGCCAAGCGCCCTGTTCATCATCGATCCACGCAAAGAGCGTATCGCTGTTGCGGAAGCTCGCAAATTGGGTATCCCAATTGTTGGTATCGTTGATACTAACTGCGATCCGGATGAGATCGATTATGTTATCCCAGGTAATGACGACGCGATCCGCGCTGTTAAATTGCTGACAGGTAAAATGGCTGATGCTGTAATCGAAGCTAACCAAGGCGAAGAAACTTCCGCTTAATAGATTCGAACATATGTTATAAACTAAATTAAAAGGGTGGTTGGCAGGTGGATAACCTCTCACTGCCCTTTTTTTAGAGTGAACGTACAATACTTAATGTTGGAGGGAATTTATAATGGCAGTTAATGCGAGTGCAGTAAAAGAACTTCGTGAAAGAACGGGCGCTGGTATGCTCGATTGCAAAAAAGCACTGGAAGAAGCAAACGGTGATGTAACAAAAGCGGCTGAATTGTTGCGTGAGAAAGGTCTTTCTGCAGCAGCAAGCAAAGCAGGCCGTGCAGCAACTGAAGGCGTTGTAGAATCTTACATCCACGCTGGTGGACGCATTGGTGTCTTGGTTGAAGTTAACTGTGAAACTGACTTCGTTGGTAAAACGGATCAATTTAAGGATTTCGTTAAAGATGTAGCTATGCAAATCGCTGCAGCTAATCCTAAATTCGTTACACGTGAAGAAGTTCCTGCAGATGAGCTGGAAAAAGAAAAAGAAATCCTGAAAGCTCAAGCTCTTAACGAAGGCAAACCAGAAAAAATCATTGAAAAAATGGTTGAAGGCCGTATCGGTAAATACTACGAAGAGTACTGCCTGCTGGAACAAACTTTCGTTAAAGATCCAGACAAAACGATCTCTCAATTGCTGAACGAAAAAATCAGCCAAATTGGTGAAAACATCTCCATCCGTCGTTTCGTTCGTTACGAACTGGGTGAAGGTCTTGAGAAAAAAGTAGACAACTTCGTAGAAGAAGTTATGTCCCAAGTAAACAAATAAGACGGTTTTTATAAACCGGCGAGCAGAATTGATTTTCGAAGATATAAGAATGATGAAACTTCGAAGCGTAAACTCCCTTATATCTCAGGAAAACAGTGCCTTACCGGTTAAACGTTTTTCCTAAAAGAGCGGAACACAACTGTGTTCCTTTCTTTTTAAGCAGGAGGCCATGCGCGAGAAGTTTTGTTGGTTGAACACCAAGCGTGTTCGATTCAAAGTGGAGGGTGAATAATTGGAACAGCCAGTATTTAAACGTGTTGTCTTAAAGGTCAGCGGAGAGTCTCTTTCCGGTCAAAACGGCTACGGTATTGATGCAGCTACGATCTCGTCGATTGCCCAACAGGTAAAAGAGGTTGTTGCACTTGGTGTACAGGTTGCTATTGTATGTGGCGGCGGAAACATCTGGCGTGGAATTGCCGGTAGTGAAAACGGCATCGATCGTGCAACTGCCGATTATATGGGTATGCTGGCGACAGTAATGAACTCGCTGGCACTGCAGGATGCTTTGGAACAGATTGAAGTGCCTACGCGTGTACAGACATCTATTGCAATGCAACAGATTGCAGAGCCTTATATTCGTCGTAGAGCTATTCGCCATCTGGAGAAAGGCCGGGTCGTTATTTTTGCAGCAGGTACAGGTAACCCGTTCTTTTCCACGGATACAACAGCAGCACTGCGCGCAGCGGAGATTGAAGCAGAAGTTATCTTGATGGCCAAAAATAAAGTTGATGGTGTATACTCAGCAGATCCGTTTAAGGACAGTACGGCTGTGAAATTTGATCAGTTGACTTACATGGATATTCTTAACAAAGACCTTGGTGTAATGGATTCGACGGCATCCTCGCTTTGTAAGGACAACAACATCCCGTTGATCGTATTTGCCATTACGGAACAAGGTAACATCAAACGTGTTGTTCTGGGCGAACGTATCGGAACAATCGTTAAAGGGAGTGTAGATTAATGCCACAAGCGGTTAAACAACATGCCGAAGAGCGTATGGAAAAAGCAATTCAAGCATTGCGTCGTGACCTGGCTAGTTTGCGTGCAGGCCGCGCAACTCCAGCTCTTCTGGACCGAATTCAGGTAGAGTATTATGGAGCAATGACGCCATTGAATCAACTCGCTAATATCAGTACTCCGGATTCCCGTACACTGATGATTCAGCCTTGGGACAAATCCTCCATGGGTGACATCGAGCGTGCCATCATGAAATCGGATCTGGGTCTTACTCCAGCCAATGATGGCAGCATGATCCGTTTGTCTATTCCGGCATTGACGGAAGAACGTAGAGCGGAACTTGTTAAGCTGACGAAGAAGTTCGGTGAAGAAGGTAAAGTAGCGATTCGTAACATTCGCCGTGATGCGAATGATGACATTAAGAAAATGGAAAAGTCAGATATTTCCGAGGATGAATCCCGGAGACATCAAGATGATATCCAAAAATCGACCGACAAGTTTATTGCTGAAGTCGATAAGGTACTCGCTGCCAAAGAAAAAGAAATCATGGAAGTGTAAGACAAGCGCAGCCCCTCCAATACGGTGGGGTTTTGTCTCTTTTTCCAAGCTTCAGATAAAGAAACTTCAGGGATTTTGGAGGAACAGGAATGATCAAACGGGTTCGGTCGTGGTGGAATGGGGCTGACAAGCAGGAAACGCTGACTATATCCGAGGACAATATCCCGCAGCACGTCGCCATCATCATGGACGGCAATGGACGATGGGCCAAACGTTTGGGGCTGCCGCGTATAGCCGGGCACCAAAATGGCATGAAGGCGGTCAAACGTGCGACCATCGCGGCGGATGAACTGGGCATCAAATATCTGACGATGTACGCTTTTTCGACAGAAAACTGGACGCGTCCAAAAGAAGAAGTGGATTTTCTGATGCGACTTCCGCAAGAATTTCTAGCTATAGAGCTGGATGAACTTATAGAAAAAAATGTGCGCATTCGCATGATGGGTCAAGAGGAACATTTACCTTCTCATACCATTAATGCCTTGCGGGAAGCCATTCGTCTTACGGAACATAATACAGGTCTCGTTTTGAATTTTGCAATGAACTATGGAAGTCGTCGTGAAATGACGGACTGTGTTAAACAGATCGCTCTGCAGGTGAAATCGGGGGAACTATCGGCAGAGGATATAACACCTGAACTCATTGATAGACATATGCTGACGGTTGACATGCCTGATCCGGATCTGCTGATCCGGACGAGCGGAGAGTTGAGATTAAGCAACTTTATGCTTTGGCAGCTTGCATATAGTGAATTATGGTTTACGGATATATACTGGCCCGAATTTGGCAAAAAGCATTTGCTTGAAGCAGTAGCCGAATATCAGCGCAGAACAAGGCGTTACGGCGGTTTGAAATAGATGGAGGATGAAGCCGTTGAAACAGCGACTAACGACAGGAATCATAGCAGGTGTGTTGTTTTTAGGTTTTTGCATGCTGGGCGGACCCTGGTACCATGGTTTGGTATTGCTTATGGCTCTCATCGGTTATTATGAATTTGTTAAAATGACCGGGGTGATGCCTTTTTCAGGTGTGGCCCTGATTGGATATGCTGGTGTGTTTGCCATTGTGTTTCCTTGGGAAATGTTTTGGGAGGCAAGACCGCTATCCTTATTTCAGGTCATCTGGATAGTAATGCTTGTACTGATGACAGCTTCGGTTGTCACCAAAAATAAGGTTCCCGTGAATACAGTGGCCATGCTTTTCCTCGGCGTGTTGTATATAGGGATCGGTTTCTATTACATTGCAGAATCCAGACATCTGCATCATGGGTTGTTCTGGACGTTCCTGTTGCTGGGCTCCATATGGGCCAGTGATGCAGGAGCTTATTTTGTAGGGAAACTCATTGGTAAAAACAAACTGTGGCCTTCTATCAGTCCAAACAAAACTATAGAGGGTGCACTGGGTGGCATCGTAATTGCAATTGTTACTTCTGTTATTTTTGCATTAGTATCAGATGGTTTGCTTTCCTGGCAGAGAGCGATTGTGATCGGAATTGCCTGTGCAGTTGTAGGTCAGATGGGTGACTTGATCCAGTCTGCATACAAACGTGTATATAATATCAAGGATTCAGGCAGTCTTCTCCCAGGGCATGGAGGCATTCTTGATCGGTGCGACAGCTGGATTGTTGTTTTTCCATTCGTACATATACTAATGCTACTGCCCTACTAAAGAAGAACATGAGTCTGAGATAACAGCATTGTTCGCCGTAGGCATTGGATAATTAAAGATGAGGTGCAGCATGAAAAAAATTGCGATTCTTGGGTCAACCGGTTCCATTGGAACCCAGACACTGGATGTAGTTGACATGCATCCAGAACTCTTTCAAGTGGAGGGACTGGCTGCCGGAGGCAATACAGACCTGCTGATCGAACAAACCAAACGTTACCGGCCGAAGAAAGTATCAGTGGGGTCCAAAGAACTGGCGGAGAAGATAGCTCCACATTTGCCAGCAGGAACGCAACTATTTTATGGCAACGAAGGACTCGTAGAAGTTGCGGCAGGAACCGATGCGCATACGGTTGTTACAGCGGTGGTGGGCAGTGTTGGATTGGAGTCAACGCTTGCTGCCATAGATGCAGGCAAACAGATCGGACTGGCCAATAAGGAGACATTGGTTACAGCGGGGCATATCGTTACGACAAGAGCGGCTGCCAAAGGAGTTTCTTTACTGCCCGTTGATAGTGAGCACTCTGCTATATTCCAATGTTTAAATGGTGAAAACAAAGAACGCCTGACAGGCATCACGCTCACCGCTTCAGGTGGATCATTCCGTGATCTTACCCGTGAACAGTTAAAGAACGTGACTATAGAGGATGCACTTAAACATCCAAATTGGTCAATGGGCTCCAAAATCACGATAGACTCGGCAACGATGGTTAACAAGGGGCTCGAGGTCATTGAAGCACATTGGTTATTTGGTCTTCGATATGATCAGATTAATGTATTGCTTCACCCAGAGAGTGTTATTCATTCCTATGTGGAATTTGATGACACAAGCATCATCGCACAACTGGGGAATCCGGATATGCGAGTTCCAATTCAATATGCACTGACTTACCCTGACCGCTTGCCATCACCGGCACAGCGTCTGTCTCTTGCTCAAGCTGGGAAATTACATTTCCGTGATATGGATATGGAACGGTTCCCGTGTTTAAGAATGGCGTATGAGTGTGGTAAAATGGGAGGAACCGCAACAACGGCGTTTAATGCAGCCAACGAGGTTGCTGTAGCCCGTTTCTTGCGTAAAGAGATTTCATTCCTTAAAATAGAAGATATTATTGCTTCTGTGCTGGAAGCACACCACAATGTGGACGAGCCTGATCTTCAGGAGATCGCGCGTTGTGATCAGGAGAGCCGTAAGCTTGCGGCGAGTCTGTAATCTCTTTTTTCATAACAAATTGGAAGAAGTGATTCTCTTGTGCGGCATCAGAGAATAATGATAATCTAGAGGGACAGACTGCGGTATGTGCCGTGAAGGAGGATGGATAGGGATTGGAAACCATACAAGTGGTATTTCTAACGGTGCTCATGTTCTTTGTCATCGTGACGGTTCATGAATGGGGGCATTATTATTTTGCCAAACGCGCCGGTATTCTTGTACGGGAGTTTGCGATCGGTTTTGGTCCCAAATTGTTCTCATATAAAAGAAACGAGACCCAGTTTACATTGCGTTTGTTGCCTTTTGGTGGATATGCACGGATGGCAGGGGAAGATCCGGAACTGGTAGAGATCCAGGAAGGACAGACCATTGCGGTAAGATCAGCGGATGACCAGGTGAAGATGATCTATCTGGATCAGCTGGATAACCGTAAAAATGTAATACGTGGTGAAGTCATCTCCATTGATATGGAGAGAGCGCTGAAGCTTCAACTCGATGTAGATGGAGAGATTCAGGAGTATCGTATTCATCCTCAAGCAATGTTGGTAAGTCGTGGTAAACAAACGCAGATTGCACCGAAAGATCGTCAATTCGGCAGCAAAACCGTTGGACAGCGTGCATTGGCTATTTTTGCGGGCCCACTCATGAACTTTATCTTGGCCTTTGTGCTGTTTGCTGTATATGCGCAGATGGCAGGAGTTCCAGTGGAAAATCCAAAAAATCTTGTAATTGGTGAAGTGCTTGAAGGTGGGGCAGCCGATGAGGCGAACCTGCAAAAGGGCGATATTATCGAAACCATCAATGGTACTGCAATTGGTACGGATTCACAAAAAATGGTGTCGATGATTGCCGATTCCAAAGACAAGCCGATGGAATGGACGCTACGCCGGGGTTCGGATACGTTTAATATAACGATTACTCCACGTGCTGTAGAAGGACAAGAGGGCGGTAAAGTGGGAATTGTACCTACGTTACCAACCCGATCTGTTGGATTTGTAGAGACATTTAAAGTCTCAGGCGTGGCCATGGTTGATACAACCAAAATAATATTTGAAGGTTTTAAACATCTGATCAATCAGTTCAACATGGATGATATCGGTGGTCCAGTTCGCACATTTGAAGTGACAGGACAAATTGCTAAACAAGGGATTGAACAGTTAACGAGATGGGCAGCGATTTTGAGTCTGTACCTTGGGATTTTCAACCTGCTACCAATACCTGCACTGGACGGCAGTCGTCTGGTATTTTTGGGAATTGAAGCGCTGCGCGGCAGACCTGTTGATCCCAATCGCGAAGGCATGGTGCATTTCGTCGGATTTGCGATGTTGTTTGTGTTGATGCTGGCAGTAACTTACAATGATATATTACGTTTAATTAACGGATAATTACGGTTGGACTACGCTCTGGACATTCAGAGATAGTCGTTATGGGAGGACGCTGGAGTCTTATGTCAAAGGAAAATGATAAACAGTTCGTGACTGAAATCACACCACAGGGTGAGGATTTCTCACGCTGGTACATTGATGTTATCAAAAAAGCTGATCTCATGGACTATGCACCCGTACGCGGTTGTATTGTGTTCAAACCAGACGGATTTGAAATCTGGGAACATATTAAGGATGAGTTGGATCGTCGTTTCCGGGAAACGGGTCATCGCAACGCATACTTCCCGATGTTCATTCCTGAGAGCTTCTTTCAAAAGGAAAAAGAGCACGTGGAAGGTTTTAACCCTGAATTACCATGGGTTACGGAAGCTGGCGGAGAGAAGCTGGAAGAACGTCTGGCAATCCGTCCTACATCCGAAACGATTATTGGTCACATGTATTCCAAGTGGATTCAGTCTTATCGGGATCTTCCGGTACTGATCAACCAGTGGGCTAACGTAGTTCGTTGGGAAAAAAGAACATTGCCTTTCCTTCGCACAAGTGAGTTCCTGTGGCAGGAAGGTCATACAGCGCATGAGACGGAAGAAGAAGCACGTGAAGAAACGATGAAAATGCTTCAGATTTATCGTGAAGTGGTTGAGGAATACTTGGCTATTCCTGTAATTGTGGGTCAGAAAACCAAGTCCGAGAAGTTTGCGGGTGCGGTGGATACCTATTCGATCGAAGCCATGATGAAGGATGGACGTGCAGTACAAGCAGGTACATCTCACTACATGGGGACGAACTTTGCAAAAGCATTTGAAATCCAGTATCTTAGCCGGAATAATGTGCTGGAGCTGGCTTACACTACTTCATGGGGAGTAAGCACACGTTTAATCGGTGCATTAATTATGGTTCATGGAGATGACCGTGGTCTCGTACTTCCTCCTAAAGTCGCACCGACTCAAGTGGTCATGATTCCAATTGGGCCTCCTAAAACACGTGATGCTGTTGTTGGGCGTGCAGATGAGTTGTTCACTGAGTTGAAAAAAGCTGGAGTCCGTGTGAAAATGGATGATCGTAGCGATGTTCGCCCAGGTTGGAAATTCAATGAATACGAGATGCGCGGTGTTCCGATTCGTCTAGAGATTGGTCCACGTGATATGGAAAATGGCGTTTGTGTACTCGTATCACGGATCACAGGTGAGAAGAAAGTGGTAGAACAAGCAAACCTGGTAGAAGAGATCCAGGCTATGCTGACACAGATCCAGGTAGATATGTTAGAGCGTGCCCGCACATTTATGTCGGATAACTTCTACTCCGTGGATACACTCGATGAGATGAAAGAACTGATGGAAAATAAACGCGGGTTTACACTGGCCGGATGGTGCGGTTCGGAAACTTGCGAAGATAAAGTAAGAGAAGTCACAGGTGCAACAAGCCGGAACATTCCGTTCCAGCCTGCTGAAGAAAAGCATACGTGCCTGGCTTGTGGTGAACAGGCAGAACACACGGTTGTGTTTGCAAGAGCGTATTAAGTCAGGATCACTTGACGAAAAGCACTTATTCACCGTTTAAGTAATGAATGGAGAGCTTCTGTCGGATAAAATGAGTCGGTGCGAGTTCGGATCGGTGACATTTTTGAATGCAGGGGCTTTTCATGCTTTAAGGGGGTACAAGGAGGAACACGATGAGCGGATTCGAGGAGAAAAGAAAACGGTTTGAGTTGTTGATGAAACAGGCAGAGCTTCCGGCTGGTCTGTTAGATCCCTATTTTTTGGATGGATGGATTGAACAAGTAGAGACCAATCGAAGTAATCGGGAATGGAATATTCTGATTGCAAAGGATACGTTGGTACCCGCTCCAATCTATCGCACATTTTGCCTGCATATCCAAGAGAAAATGAATCATATCGCCAAAATTTCATTTGGCTTCAAATACACGGACCAAGTACAAAATGGTGATATCGTCAGTGAATATTGGAATCTGTTTCTGGAGTGGGTTACCCGTGAGATTCCATCTGTAAATGGTTGGATGAACCGGACAACCTTTGAATGTGAAGAGGATCTTCTACAACTGACAATGAGTGATGCAACGTCGATGGAATTGGCTCGTAAGAAACAGATTGATCAGGCTATTACGAAATTCTATGAAAAATACTTTCATCTACCTCTTCGCATCAAGATGCAAGTGGGTGAAGTGGGAAGTAATAAAGAGGCCATGGAACAGTTCCAGGCCCAAAAACGTGTAGAAGAACTTGAGGTCATCGAGAAGATGATGAGTGAAGTGGACACAGAAATCCCGGTGGATGAGGAGCAGGGTGATCTGCGTTTGCAAATGGGTTATGACATCAAGGAGCCAGCAGTACCCATGCAGGAAATCCAGGATGAAGAGAAAAAGGTCACGCTTCAAGGTTCGGTGTTTGGTCTGGATCGTAAAGAACTGCGAAACGGAAATACGTTGTTTACCTTCTACCTGACCGACTTCACGGATTCCATGCAAATGAAGATGTTTGCCAAAACAAAAGAAGATGTAAAAATTCTCAGTTTGTTGGCTAATGGTAAATGGGTGAAAGTGCGTGGTCGTGTAGAATATGACCGGTTTATGCAAATTCCTGAACTCGCCATGATTCCTTCGGATTTGATTGAAGTTAAAGCACCGCCGTCTCGTAAAGATAATGCACCAGAGAAGCGGGTGGAGTTCCATTTGCACTCTACGATGAGTACCATGGATGCTGTAACTTCAATTGACAAATACGTGAAAATGGCAGCGGAGTGGGGACATAAAGCTATTGCTGTCAGTGATCATGGTGGGGTGCAGGTATATCCCGAGGCTTCCAAGGCTGCTAAGAAAAACGGGATTAAAATGATCTACGGCCTTGAGGCCAATGTTGTGAATGACTCTGTTGCCGTTGTAATGGCTCCTCAGCCATTGGATCTTCAAACAGCAACATACATCGTATTTGATATCGAGACCACAGGTTTGTCGGTAACACAGAACAAAATCATTGAGATTGCAGCCGTGAAGATGCAAGATGGTAAAGAAATCGACCGATTTGCAACGTTTGTGAATCCGCATGAACGCATTCCCTACAACATTCAGCAATTGACCAATATTAATGATGACATGGTAAAAGACGCACCTGAGCTGGAGCCTGTCATTCGTGAGTTTGTGCAGTTTGCTGGTGATGGTGTGCTTGTTGCGCATAATGCACGTTTTGATATGGGCTTTATCCAGGCTTCCCTGAAGCAAATTGGAATGCCAGAGCTTCCTAACCCTGTCCTTGACACGTTGGAACTGGCGCGATTGTTATTTCCAAAAAATAAGAACCACCGTCTGAATACGATGGCAGATAAATATAAGGTTGGACTTGAAAGTCATCACCGTGCCATTGATGATACGATTGCACTCGCGGGTATACTGATCGGATTATTAAATGATGCTGCTCAGATGAAAGGTTTAACGAGGCTTGATCGCTTGAACGATTATGTAGGTGTCGACTTGTCGAATACAAGACCTTTCCATTGTGGAATCTATGCATTGAATGATGTCGGTAAGAAAAATCTATACAAGCTGGTATCTCTCTCTCATACGGAACATTTCAAGCGGGTACCGTGCATTCCCAAATCGAAACTGATTAATTTGCGTGAAGGCCTTGTTATTATATCGGGCTGTGAAAAAGGGGAGTTTTTCGAAGCGGTGCTTAACAAATCGCTCGAAGAAGCGGAAGAGATCGCTGAGTTTTATGACATACTGGAGATTCAACCACTTACCATGTATATGCATTTGGTGGATAAAGGGTTGGTGGCTACACCCGAAGAAATCAAAACAGCGATCCGTAAAGTCATTGATATAGGTGCAAAATTTAATAAACCAGTCATAGCCACAGGTAACGTGCACTATTTGGAACCGCGTGACAAGTTATATCGGGATATCACCATTCACGGAATTACAGGTTTTAGTCCACTCAAAGATCAACGTAAACCGGATGCACATTTTAGAACGACAGAGGAAATGC
Organism: Paenibacillus sp. FSL H3-0457; assembly: GCF_037981725.1. Classification (NCBI taxonomy): domain Bacteria; kingdom Bacillati; phylum Bacillota; class Bacilli; order Caryophanales; family Paenibacillaceae; genus Paenibacillus; species Paenibacillus sp. FSL H3-0457. The sequence goes on from NZ_CP150283.1 coordinate 2,575,529, forward strand.
TGGAAGAGTTCCAGTTCCTGGGCCAAGATAAGGCTTACGAAGTCGTTGTTACAAATACGATAGAGTTATCTGATCGTTTTGAGGAAATTAAGTTATTCCCGGACAAACTGTTTACTCCGATTCTGGAAGGTGCGGACGAAGAAATCCGTAATACCTGTTATGACACTGCCAAGTCCATCTATGGCGAGGAATTACCAGAAGTAATCGTGGCACGACTAGAAAAAGAGCTCATTCCAATTATTAAATACGGTTTTTCTGCCAACTATCTGATCTCGGAACGCTTGGTTAAAAAATCGAATCAGGATGGTTATCTCGTAGGTTCGCGGGGATCGGTAGGCTCCTCTGTTGTTGCTACATTTTTGGGTATATCCGAGGTTAATCCACTACCTGCTCATTATATTTGTGTGAATTCAGAATGCAAACACAGCGAGTGGTTCCTGGACGGCAGTGTTCGGAGTGGATTTGACCTTCCAGAGAAAGAGTGTCCGGATTGTGGTGGCACACTTAAAGGAGAAGGCCAGGATATTCCGTTTGAGACCTTCCTTGGATTTAAGGGAGATAAAGTTCCCGATATTGACTTGAACTTCTCTGGTGATTATCAGCCTCATGCTCATAACTATACGAAAGTACTATTTAGTGAGAAGAGTGTTTTCCGTGCGGGGACCATCGGTACGGTGGCTGAGAAAACAGCATTTGGTTTTGCCAAGAAGTACGAGGAACATCATCAGAAGAAATGGCGTGGAGCTGAATTGAATCGTTTGGCCTCTGGCTGTACTGGGGTGAAACGGAGTACTGGTCAGCATCCCGGTGGTATTGTCGTAGTACCTGATTATATCGAGGTCGAAGACGTTACACCTGTTCAGTTTCCGGCTGACGACGTTAATGCGGAGTGGAAAACGACACACTTTGATTATCATGCTTTTGAAGAAAACTTGCTGAAACTTGATATTCTGGGGCACGATGATCCAACTATGATGCGGATGTTACAGGATTTGACAGGGGTCGATCCAACGACCATTCCGATGAATGATCCCAAAGTCATGAGCATGTTTAACTCAACCGACGCTCTGGGTGTTACACCGGAACAGATTAGGTCGCCAGTCGCGACGTTTGGCGTGCCAGAGATGGGAACGAAGTTTGTACGTCAGATGCTTGTTGAATCCCAGCCGACGTCTTTTGCCGATTTACTGCAGATTTCCGGATTGTCCCATGGTACAGGGGTATGGCTTGGAAACGCCCAGGATCTGATTAAGAACGGAACGTGTAACATTAAGACGGTAATTGGTTGTCGGGATGATATCATGTTATTCCTGATCTATAAAACGGGAATGGACGCAAGTCTGGCATTTAAGATTACCGAGAGTGTTCGTAAAGGACGGGGTCTGCCACAGGAATGGATTGACGAGATGAAGAATTGTAAAGTGCCTCAATGGTACATTGATTCGTGTCTCAAAATCCAGTACATGTTCCCGAAGGCTCACGCGGCCGCTTATGTTATTTCGGCAGTACGTACGGCGTTCTTCAAGCTGTATCATCCGATTGAATATTACGCAACTTACTTTACTGTTCGAGCTGATGAGATTGATATCGAACTGATGTGTCAGGGATATGACGCGATCTATCGCAAAATTACGGAAATTGAGCAATTAGGTTTCCAGGCACCTCCAAAAGAGAAAAATATGTTACCTGTCCTGGAAATGGGTCTGGAAATGGCAGCACGCGGATTCTCGCTGAAATCCATTGACTTATACCGTTCAGAAGCGACAAAGTTCATCGTTGACGGAAAAACACTAATCCCTCCATTTTCAGCTTTGGCAGGAATCGGGGATAATGCAGCTCGCAATATTGCTGCGGCAAGAGATCATGGTGAATTCCTGTCAGTGGAAGACTTCCAGCAGAAGTCGAAAGCAAGTAAGACCATTGTTGAACTCCTGTCGAATATGGGATGTTTCCGTGGCTTGCCAGAGAGCAATCAGCTTTCCCTTTTCTAGGATTGAATTTGGATCTAACCATAGCGATTGTTGGGGGAACGTAATTTTTCCTTCATTAGTAAGTAAACTGCCTGAAGCATCGCTTACTTGTCACTATTACCAGACTATGTTATAATTTTTGAAGTGAACGAGATAGTACGAATTTCTAAAGAGTGGGGAAACCCACTCTTTAGTCTTTGGTATACAAGAATCTTGGGTATTGAATAATCTGCCAGTGCTTTTTTGCTGGTGTAACCTAAGTTGGAGGTTATTGGTTTTGAGCACAACGAACATTAAATCTACCGTGGAAGAAATGATCCAACCCTACTTGAACGAACAAGGCTTCGAGCTGGTTGACATCGAATACGTCAAAGAAGGCAGCAACTGGTTTTTACGGGTGTATGTCGACAAAGAGGGTGGCATCGACATCGACGATTGTGTCTTGATCAGCGAAAAGCTGAGCGCCAAGCTGGATGAGAACGATCCGATTCCAACCATCTATTTCCTTGAAGTGTCTTCTCCCGGTGCGGAGCGTCCACTGAAAAAACCTGAGGACGTTACCAAAGCTGTAGGCAAAAATGTTTTTGTTACAACCTACGAGCCGGTGAACGGATTGAAGGAATTTGAAGGCAAGCTGCTTTCCTTTGATGACGATGAACTCGTGATCGAAGCAGGCAAAAAACAGCATGCCATTTCTTATGATAAGGTTGCCAGTGCGCGCCTAGCTATTTTGTTTTAAGTGCCTTGTTCACTTTATTAATGAAAAAGACACATCTCACGATAACGGCAAGGTGCTCATGAGTTCAGAGCCTTTCGCCGTTTTACGTATGAGATGCCATGTTTGAAAGGGGGATCAACATTCATGAGTACGGATTTTATTGAAGCAATGAATGAATTGGAACGGGAAAAAGGGATCAGCAAGGATGTGCTGTTTGAAGCGATCGAGGCTGCACTAATTTCCAGCTACAAGCGGAATTTCAACACGGCCCAGAATGTGCGTGTTGACATGAACCGTAATACGGGAGTTATTCGGGTGTATGCCCGTAAATTGATCGTGGAAGAAGTCCTGGATTCACGTACCGAAATTTCATTGCCTGCTGCACGAGAAATCAACCCACACTTCCAGCTGGAAGATATTGCGGAGATTGAAGTTACGCCGCGTGATTTCGGACGTATCGCGGCACAAACTGCCAAACAGGTAGTGACCCAGCGGATTCGTGAAGCCGAACGCGGCCTGATCTACAACGCTTTCGTAGATAAGGAAGAAGATATCGTTACGGGAGTGGTGCAGCGTCAGGATTTGCGCAATATCTACATCGATCTGGGCAAAATCGAAGCGGCTTTACCGCTGACCGAATTGATGCCGAACGAGAAGTTTGTTCATGGTGACCGTATTAAGGCGTATATCACCAAGGTCGAGAATACGACGAAAGGGCCGCAAATCATTTTGTCCCGTACCCATCCGGGCCTCTTGAAACGTCTCTTTGAACTGGAAGTGCCTGAGATCTTTGACGGTGTAGTTGAAATTCGCTCCGTCGCTCGCGAAGCAGGGTTCCGCTCCAAGATTGCCGTTCATTCCCGCAACGAGGAAGTTGATCCAGTTGGATCTTGTGTAGGTCCTAGGGGAATGCGCGTGCAGACCATTGTGGGTGAGCTGCGCGGTGAAAAAATCGACATCGTTCGTTTCTCCGATCAGGTAGACGAATATGTTGCTAATGCACTGAGTCCTTCCAAAGTATTGGAAGTTCATGTATTTGAGGAAGAAAAGATGGCTCGGGTTATCGTTCCGGACTATCAACTGTCCCTCGCAATTGGTATCAAAGGCCAAAATGCCAGATTGGCAGCCAAATTAACCGGCTGGAAAATCGACATTAAGAGCGAGAGCCAGGCGGAACAGGAATTCGGCAGAGAAAAAGATTCTTCTTCTGAAATGCATCAGGATTCCGTCTCCGTCGACTAAAGTAAAGTACGGGGGGCGCTGACGTATGAAACCAAAAAAAGTGCCGCTGCGCAAATGTGTGGCATGCCAAGAAATGATGCCCAAAAAGCAGCTGATTCGCATTGTTAAAACGCCAGAGGATGAAGTGCTGATCGATTTGACTGGCAAAAAATCCGGACGTGGTGCCTATTTATGCGGCAAAGAGTCCTGTTTTAAGCTCGCACTCAAAAACCGGGCTTTGGATCGGGCGTTAAAAGGCAAAGTCTCACCTGAAATTTACGAGCAATTAGCAGCTGACTTCATCGCGGTTGAGGATGAATTCATAGCAGCACAGGAGCGTGAACATGACTAATATTAAAACGCTGTCTTATTTGGGACTCTCTATGCGTGCAGGTAAACTTGTAACAGGTGAAGAAATTGTACTTAAAGCGATCCGTTCTTCCGAAGCTAAAATGGTTATTGTTGCGGGTGACGCCTCAGCCAATACACAAAAGAAATTTCGCGATAAATGCGGAACTTATAAGGTTCCTCTGTTGATCGGATTTGACCGGGATAGTCTGGGTTCAAGTATCGGTAAAGACACGCGTGTTGTTCTTGCAGTAACGGATCGAGGGTTTGCAAAAATGATCTCCAAGCAAGTCGGTATAATGTCGGAGGTGGAGTATATTGAGTAAACAGGAAAACAAGGATAAATTGCGGGTTTATGAATATGCGAAGTCCCTTAATATGAGTAGTAAAGAAATTATAACCATTCTTAAAAAGCTGGAAATTCCCGTAAACAATCATATGAGTGTCATGGAGAATGGTTCAGTCGGTAAGGTGGAACAATTTTTTAAAGATATAAAATCCACTGCTGCTTCGAAACAAGGCAACGATGCAAAACCAGTTGCAACTTCGGCAGTACGCAGTGACAAACCAGTGGACAGCAACAAGCCGGCCGGCGGAGTGAACACGCCGATTAGCAGCAACCCATCCGGTAGTCCCGTACAAACAAAAATACAACAGGAAAAGCAGGTAGGTATGAACAATAGACCAAATTCCAACAATAACAATGGCACTCAAAGACCCAGCGGCCAAGACAGTCGCAACAGAACGAACTCTTCCCAAGGCTCAAGCCAAGGGGGACAATCAACTAACCGTCCAAAACTAGCTCAAGGTGGACAAAGCAGTACTGCATCCCGTCCGCAAGGAACGGGTCAACGTCCGAATAACAGCGGTGGCGGTCAAGTAAGAACTTCAGGCCCTAACAGCGGTGGTAATACAGGTACTGCTGGCAACCGTAGCGGTGGCCAAGGTCAGAGCCAAGGACAAGGCCAACGTAGAAGCGGCCCAGGTGGTACTACTGGCAGCAACAACAATAGTGGTAACCGTTCGAACAGCGGTGGCGGTGGACGTCGTTATGATGACAACCGTGGCGGTAACTTCCGTGGTAACCGTGGTGGCAAGAACAACCGCAACAGAAATCAACAACAGTACCAACAACGTGAGAAAATTGATAACACACCTAAGAAAATCATCGTTCGTGGTGATATGACCGTTGGTGAAACAGCGAAGTTGCTCCATAAGGATGCTTCCGAAGTTATCAAAAAGCTCATCGCTATGGGTGTTATGGCAACAATCAACCAAGAGCTTGATATCGAAACGATCCTTCTGCTTTCAGGTGAATTCGGTGTTGAGGTTGAAGTGAAGATTGTGCTTGAAGATGACCGTTTCGAAACACTGGAAGAGAATGATGATGCTGCTGACTTGCAGGCTCGTCCACCAGTAGTTACGATCATGGGTCACGTTGACCATGGTAAAACTACTTTGCTGGATGCGATTCGTTCTACGAATGTATCCGATGGCGAAGCAGGCGGAATCACGCAACATATCGGTGCTTATCAAGTTGAAATTAACAACAAAAAAATCACGTTCCTGGATACTCCGGGTCACGAAGCGTTTACAGCGATGCGTGCACGTGGCGCACAAGTTACGGATATGACGATTATTGTCGTAGCTGCGGATGACGGTGTTATGCCACAGACCATTGAGGCGATTAACCATGCCAAAGCTGCTGGGCTACCAATCATCGTTGCTGTCAACAAAATTGACAAGCCGGGCGCTGATCCAGATAAAGTGAAACAAGAATTAACCAGCTATGAACTCGTTCCGGAAGAGTGGGGCGGAGATACCATCTTTGTTAACGTGTCAGCGAAACAAAGAATGGGTCTGGAAGGTCTGCTTGAAATGATTCTGCTCGTTGCAGAAGTGAACGAATACAAAGCGAACCCGGACAAACGTGCCCGTGGTACAGTGATTGAAGCCGAGCTGGATAAAGGACGTGGCCCAGTTGCACGTATCCTCGTACAGCACGGTACATTGAAAGTCGGCGATGCTTTCGTTGCAGGTAACTGCTTCGGTCGTGTTCGTGCGATGGTCAATGACAAAGGTCGCAAATTGAAAGAAGCTGGACCTTCAACACCTGTAGAAATCACAGGTCTGACTGAAGTTCCAGGTGCGGGAGATCCATTCATGGTGTTTGAAGATGAGCGCAAAGCGCGTTCCATCGCTGACAAACGTTCGATCACGCAACGTGAATCCGATCTGGGTACGCATACTCGTGTGACGTTGGATGATCTGTTCCAGCACATCAAAGATGGCGAGATCAAAGATCTGAACGTAATCATCAAAGGTGATGTACAAGGTTCGGTTGAAGCATTGAAAGGTTCCCTTGCGAAGATCGAAGTTGAAGGTGTACGCGTGAAAATTATTCATAGCGGCGCTGGTGCAATCACAGAATCCGACATCATTTTAGCTGCAGCATCCAATGCTATCGTGATCGGTTTCAACGTTCGTCCTGATAACCAGGCGAAATCAACTGCAGATCAAGAGCAAGTAGACATTCGTCTGCATCGCGTGATCTACAGTGTTATCGAAGAAATTGAACAAGCGATGAAAGGTATGCTCGATCCGATCTACAAAGAAAAAGTTATCGGTCATGCTGAAGTTCGGAGCACGTTCTCCATCAGTAAAGTGGGTACCATCGCTGGTTGTATGGTTACCTCGGGTAAAATTACGCGTTCTGCGGAAGCACGCCTGATTCGTGATGGCATTGTCCTTTACGAAGGTAAGCTGGATTCCCTGAAACGTTATAAAGATGATGCCAAAGAAGTAGCACAAGGTTACGAGTGCGGTATCACACTTGATAAATATAATGATCTCAAAGAAGGCGACGTTATCGAAGCTTTCATTATGGAGACAGTACAACGATAAGCAAGGAAGCATGAGGTGAACAACAATGGCTAAGATTCGTACAGGTAGAGTGGGCGAGCAGATCAAGAAAGAAATAAGTCTGCTCATCCAGTCTGAACTGAAAGATCCACGTATCGGCTTTATTACGGTAACGGGAGTCGAAGTGACAGGAGACTTGTCGCAAGCCAAAGTTTATCTGAGTGTCTTCGGTGAACAGGAACAAAAAGATAACACGCTGAAAGCTCTGGCAAAAGCAAATGGATTTTTGCGTTCGGAGCTGGGCAAACGTATCCGGTTCCGGCATGTTCCCGAGTTGATATTTAAGATTGACGAATCCATCGCTTATGGCAGCCGAATTGAGAAGCTGCTTGGCGATATTGGTTCCGACAAGAACGAATCCCAGTAACAGAATAGAGGAGACGGCAATGCACACTTATGAACAGGCGCTCCAGGCCGGAAAGCAATTTCTGCTGGAGCATGATGATTACCTGGTCGTGTCGCATGTACAGCCGGACGGTGACGCAGTCAGCTCGACGGTAACGGTGGGCTGGCTGCTGTCATGTCTGGGTAAGACATTCACGATGATTAATGAAGGTGAAATCCCCGGGCGTATGCAATTTTTGTGGGAAGCAGGCAACATTGTGAACATGACCGAACAACCACCGCAGCGAAAATATAAAGCTGTTATCTGTGTGGATTGTGCAGACTTTGCCAGAGTAGGTTTGACACGTCATTATTTCGAAGACGATGCTGTTATTTTGAATATTGATCATCACCCTACAAATGACGGTTATGGTACAGTTAACATCATTAAGTCTGATGCTGCTGCAACGGCTGAAATCTTGTTCGATTTTCTTAACCTGTTCCAAGTAACATGGGATAAAGATGTTGCGACGGCAGTTTATACAGGATTGCTTACCGATACAGGTGGATTCCGCTATGCCAACACCAGCCCAAATGTAATGACAACTGCCTCCAGACTGCTTGAACATGGCGTGGATGGACCCTATCTCGCCCAGACCTTGTTGGAGCAGGTGACTCTTCCGCAAGTTCGGATTTTGAATCAGGCACTATCAAGCCTGCAGATGACAGATGATGGAAAGATAGCCTGGGTTGTTATTACACCAGATGATATGGTGGCTTGTGGAGCAGCTAATGAAGATCTTGAAGGGGTAGTGAACTATCCGCGCAACATTCAGGGCGTGGAAGTTGGTATCTTTTTCAAAGTCATCAACGAGAATGCAGTCAAGGTTTCTTTGCGTTCAGCTGGTAAAATTGATGTTGCTGCACTAGCACAGACCTTTGGCGGAGGCGGGCATGTGCTCGCAGCCGGATGTCGTCTGGAAGGCAGACTTGATGATATTATCGCAAAAGTGCTGAAGCAGGTGAATTCACAATGGTAAAGCCATTTGAAGGTGTACTTCCGGTATATAAACCGGCGGGATTTACTTCTCATGATGTTGTAGCCAAAATGCGTCGCATTCTCAAAATGAAGCGCATTGGGCATACGGGCACACTTGACCCACAAGTTACAGGCGTTCTGCCGCTCTGTCTTGGACGGGCGACACGTGTGGTGGAGTACATGCAGGAGCTTCCGAAGGAATATCTGGCTACGCTGAGATTGGGACTGTCTACTGACACAGAGGATATGACAGGGGAAGTCATTGAGCGGGCTGAAACGACTGTGGAAGTAACACAGGAACAGGTTCAACAGGTGCTTGAGCAGTTTCTGGGCACGATCTCACAGGTACCACCCATGTATTCTGCGGTAAAGGTAGACGGCAAACGTCTTTATGAGCTTGCTCGTGAAGGTAAGACGGTAGAGCGTAAGAGCCGTGAGGTCACAATCTATGAGCTCGAACTCACTGGGATTGAGACTCAGGGTGAGACCACCGATATATCCTTCCGGGCATTATGTTCAAAAGGTACTTATATTCGGACATTGTGTGTAGACATTGGTCGGCAACTTGGATATCCATCAACCATGGTTCAACTGGAGCGTACGATATCGGCAGGTATCTCTGCAGATCGTTGTCTTCGTATTGAAGAAGTGGAACAACTTATGGCTGACGGGACTTTGGCGGAGGCGCTGATTCCTGTTGACGAGGCTATTGCTTCAATTCCGGCCCACAAGGTTGGAGAAGAACTGACCAAAGGAGCACTGCAAGGTCAGAAACTGTCTGCGCGTCTTCTGGAACCGCCTGTGGAGCAACCTGGTTTGCTGCGGTTGTATGCTCAGGATGGTACGTTTCTGGGGATATTTGAGCGGGATGAACTAAAACCAACGGTGAGGGCAGTTAAAGTCTTTTTGCCGGAATAAAGAGGTTTCGGGCTTGGAGTTGTGGTGATGCTCTAGCTTGGCCTATCTAGTGAAATGCAGGTGAATGATTGTGAAAACCGTAATGCTAACCTATCCGCAGACGTTACATTCGACTGAGCTGAGCACACTGCCCCAAGTGCTTGCGATTGGTCAATTCGACGGACTGCATCTCGGACATGCAAGTGTCATTTTATCAGCTGTCCGCATTGCGCGGGAAACGGGCATGCAGGCAGCGGTCATGACCTTTCATCCACATCCGAAGGAAGTTATGCGCAAAGGGGATTACGAGGGTTATTTAACTCCCTTGAGAGATAAAGAAGAGATCTTGGCAGGAATGGGCGTTGATGTACTCTATGTGGTGGAGTTCAATGAGGATTTCTCACGGTTGACGCCGCAACAATTCGTACACGACTTGTTGATTCCTCTTCAGACACGAACAGCGGTGGTGGGTTTTGACTTCCGTTTTGGTCACAAGGGTGCAGGGGATGAACAACTTCTTCGTACTTTGGGAGAAGGAGAGATGACGGTGGAAACCGTTCCTCCTTTCTTGTTAAATGGTGAAAAAGTAAGCAGTTCTCTCATTCGTGGCCTGTTGAAGCGTGGGGAGATGGATGAGGCCAGTCATTGGCTTGGCCGACCTTACAGCATCAGAGGAACCGTCATTCACGGGGAGAAGCGTGGACGAACGATTGGATTTCCTACAGCCAACCTTGAACTCACGGATCATTACGTTACCCCGTCGAAGGGTGTTTACGCTGTTCGTGTGCAGTATGGCGAACAGGAACTGCGTGGGGTAATGAATCTCGGTGTGAAACCTACGTTTCACGAAAGCGGGATGAAACCTACGTTTGAAGTGCACCTGCTTGATTTTGATGGACACTTATATGACCAGGAACTAAAGGTTGAGCTCGTTCACTATATTCGTGCAGAACGAAAGTTTGACTCCATTGATGCATTAATTAGCCAGATTCGTGAAGATGCATTAACTGCCGGCCGCCTGTTATCTTAAAGGTTCAGGATTAAATGCATGTTTACATTTACTTTAACTAGGCAATTATGATATACTGTACTACGTTGTCGATTGAGACAACATTAACCTTGGCTTGGTTGCTTGCTCTCACCGGCGGTGACGAGGCTAATGGCGATTATATTGAAGGAGGTGAACAGGATGGCATTGACTCAAGAACGTAAACAACAACTGATCGACGAGCACAAAACTCACGAGTCCGATACAGGATCTCCAGAGGTGCAAGTTGCTATCCTTACGGAAAACATCACAAGTTTGACAGACCACTTGCGTACGCATAAGAAAGACCACCACTCACGTCGTGGACTTTTGAAAATGGTAGGTCAACGTCGTAAGCTTTTGGCTTATGTGAAAAACAAAGATGTTAAACGTTACAGCGCACTGATCGAAAAACTCGGATTGCGTCGTTAATTATCGTACATGTTTTCAAAATCAACCTGGCTGTTATCCGTCATTCTTTTGTCTAAAAGGACAAGCGGAACTTACAGCCGGGTTGTTTTGTAGATGAACATGTTGCCATATATTTGTAGATGGGGCTCCGTGAGGAGCTTTTGTTGTGCAGGTTAGCATGTTGAAAGTTCCATACATAGCTAATGAATGCAGGACAAGCAGGAAATACTGTGAATATGCAGAATCCATTGAATTAGGAACGAATAAAAGGAGGGGTTTCATGGAACAGCGTGTTGAAATGCAGCTTGGTGGAAGAAAACTTACGCTTGAGACCGGGCGTTTGGCCAAGCAGGCTAATGCTGCCGTTAAGGTAACATACGGGGATACCGTGGTATTGTGTACCGTGACAGCATCAAGTGAGCCGAAAGATCTGGACTTTTTCCCATTAACGGTGAACTATGAAGAAAGATTGTACGCCGTAGGTAAAATCCCGGGAGGATTTATTAAACGTGAAGGCAGACCGAGTGAGAAAGCGATTCTTTCAAGCCGTCTGACAGACCGTCCAATTCGTCCTTTGTTCCCGGAAGGCTTCCGGAATGATGTACAAGTTCTGAATATCGTTATGAGTGTGGATCAGGACTGCGAACCGCAAATCGCTGCAATGATTGGTACATCAGCAGCATTGAGCATTTCGGATGTTCCATTCAGCGGACCGATTGGTGGCGTGAAAGTTGGACGTATTGATGGCGAGTTCATCATTAACCCAACGATTGCACAGCTTGAAGTTAGTGATATTGAACTGGTTGTTGCAGGAACCAAGGATGCCATCATGATGGTTGAGGCCGAAGCAAACGAAGTGCCGGAAGAAGTGATGCTCGAAGCAATCATGTTTGGACATGATGAGATCCAAAATATTATTGCTGTAATCGAACAACTTGTGCAAGTTGCTGGAAAAGAAAAAATGGCTGTTAAGTTGCGTACCGTTAATGCTGAAGTTAACAGCAGTGTGCGTGAATTCGCCAGCGCTCGTCTGGTCGAAGCGGTTAAAATCGCCGAGAAGCATGCTCGTCAAGATGCAATCGATGTAGTGAATGACGAAACCGTTGCTCACTTTGAAGAGAAATATATTGAAAGTCCGGAATTGTTCAAAGACGTGAAGGAAGTTCTGCACGATATCGTCAAAGAAGAAGTGCGCCGTCTGATCACGCATGATAAAGTTCGTCCGGATGGACGTGGACTTGCTGAAATTCGCCCAATTGAATGTGATACATCTCTGTTGCCACGTGCACACGGTACAGGACTGTTTACGCGCGGTCAAACGCAAGCACTTAGCGTTTGTACACTTGGTGCACTGGGTGATGTTCAGATTTTGGACGGAATCAGTCTTGAAGAAACGAAACGATTCATGCATCACTATAACTTCCCACCATTCAGCGTAGGTGAAGCTCGTCCATTGCGGGCTCCGGGCCGTCGTGAAATCGGACATGGTGCTCTGGGTGAGCGTGCTCTTTCCAAAGTAATCCCTTCCGAAACGGATTTCCCATACACGATTCGTTTGGTATCTGAAGTTCTGGAATCCAACGGCTCATCATCTCAGGCAAGTATCTGTGCCAGCACTTTAGCTATGATGGATGCAGGTGTACCAATCAAAGCTCCGGTTGCGGGTGTAGCTATGGGTCTGATCAAAGATGGAGATCATGTATCCATTCTGAGTGATATTCAAGGTATGGAAGATCACCTCGGTGACATGGACTTTAAAGTAGCTGGAACACCTGATGGTGTAACCGCGATTCAAATGGACATTAAAATTGCTGGTATTAACCGTCAAATTTTGTCTGATGCATTGGCGCAAGCCAAAGAAGGTCGTATGCACATTTTGGGCAAAATGAACGAAATTTTGAAAACTCCACGTGAGCAGTTATCACAATATGCGCCTAAAATTACAACGATGCATATCAATCCGGACAAAATCCGTGATGTTATCGGTGCAGGTGGTAAAATTATCAATAAAATCATCGAAGAAACCGGTGTTAAAATTGATATTGAACAGGATGGACGTGTCTTTATCGCTTCTTCCAACCAGGAGATGAATGATAAAGCCAAAGCGATCATCGAAGGTATTGTGCGCGAAGTATTGGTCGGCGAGATTTATGTCGGCAAAGTAAAACGCGTAGAAAAATTCGGTGCATTCGTTGAAGTACTTCCGAACAAAGAAGGTCTGGTACACATCTCGCAACTGTCAACTGAACGTGTTGCCAAAGTGGAAGATGTTGTAGCTATCGGTGATTCCATTACGGTAAAAGTAACGGAAATTGACCCACAAGGTCGAATCAACTTGTCCCGTAAAGCAGTTTTGACTGCTGAAGCTCCGGCTCAATCCTAGGATACCGAAGCGACAGGTTATAAATGGATAGATTGAATGAAGAGACAGAATGTGAATTTCTGGCTCTTTTTTTAACGTTTAAATACGTAAAGCAAGGATGAAACCATGGCTTAGCATTCATATTTTTGCCCTTGTCCTCATATGATGGGGACAAAGACGGCGGGAGGATGGAGCTGTGGGAAACCAATCCAAAAAGCTGGCGGCTGTTCTGGCGGGTGTGACTGCGGTCATATTGATCGGACAAGTTGGCAGTGTACGTACATACATTACGGAGATCCGTGATGGGCCAGGTACGCAAAATGCTTTTGACATGTTTAAGGAGGCAACTGGAGAAGATGCGCTGTTGTCTGCGATTCGGGATAAAGCGGCTGAAACGAAAATTGCTCCGGTAAATGCCAGAGTGGATCGGGTATGGAAAGCGATTCCTGGTTATAATGGCATGGAGATTGATGTGGAAGCGACATATCGTAAGGCGCTGAGTGGAACGTTGAATACCAAAATAGCGTATGTCTACCGTCAGATTGAACCGGAGATCCAGCTTAAGGATTTGGGTGCACATCCGATCTATCGGGGGAATGCAAACAAACCGATGGTTTCTTTTATGATTAATGTGGCCTGGGGGAACGAATACATCAAACCGATGCTGGATACGCTCGATGCCGAGAAAGTGAAGGCTACTTTTTTTCTGGATGGAAGTTGGTTAAGCAAAAATGTTGAACTGGCCAAAGAAATTCAGAAGCGTGGGCATGAGATGTCCAACCATGCATATTCTCACCCTAATATGAGTCGATTGAGCGCAGAACGGGCCAAGCTGGAAATTAGCAAAACCCAGGATCTGCTCCATAAAACACTGGGCGTAGAGAATCGTTGGTTTGCTCCGCCATCCGGTGACTTTAATCAGAAGACCGTTGACATTGCTTCATCCATGGGACTGCACACCGTGTTATGGACAGTAGATACTGTGGATTGGCGTAAGCCAAGCCCGGATGCCGTTGTTGCCAAAATTGCTAAAAATACCGAGGCTGGAACGTTAATTCTAATGCACCCTACAGCTGCTTCTTCGGGAGCTTTAAAGGGCATGATTCAATCCATACGGGCCAAAGGTTTGGTGCTCGGAACAGTAAGTGAGACGCTGTCTTCGGAACGTGTAAATACGTCTGCGGTTGAGTGAACGTTGTTTTTTTGTTAATATCAAACAGTTGGAACCAAATGTCGATTTCAATTTTAAGGTTGAGATCAAGGCAATTATAGAGATGTAGGAGGGCCAACCATGAAAAAAATTCAGCTGGGCAATGGCCTCAGAGTTGTCATGGAACAGATACCGACCTGCCGTTCTGTGTCTTTCGGAATATGGGTCAAGACAGGTTCGCGCAATGAGCAACCAGCAAGTAACGGAGTATCACATTTTATTGAACACATGTTATTCAAGGGAACAGATCGTTATGATGCCAAGGCGATTGCGGAGCAGTTCGATGCGATTGGCGGTAACGTGAATGCATTCACCTCCAAAGAATATACGTGTTATTATGCTAAAGTGTTGGATGAACATTTGCCGATTGCGGTTGATGTATTGTCTGATATGTTTTTCCGCTCCAAAATGGATGATGGTGAATTGATCAAGGAGAAAAACGTCATTCTGGAAGAAATCTCGATGTATGAAGATACGCCTGATGATATGGTTCATGATCTGATGGCCTTGGCCGCCTATGGTGAGCATCCACTCGCATACCCAATCCTGGGTACGGAAGAACGTCTCAAAGCGATGGATTCCAGCCATCTGCGTGCATATATGAAGGAGCACTACACGATTGAGAACACGGTCATTAGTATCGCGGGTAATATTGATGACAGTGTAATCGATCTGATGGAGAAGCATTTTGGTGCTTTTGATGTAAATGGAGTATCGGAAGCAGTCACGATGCCAGCCTTCCAAAGCGGACAGCTCTTTCACAAAAAGAAAACGGAACAGAATCATATCTGTATTTCGTTCCCGGGCTGTAAAATCGGAGATCCGCTGCAATTCGCTATGGTTGTTCTGAATAACGCCATTGGTGGAGGCATGAGCTCCAGGCTGTTCCAGGAAATTCGTGAGAAACGGGGTCTTGCGTACTCCGTGTATTCCTATCATAGCTCTCATGCGGACAGCGGACTTTTCACGATATACGCAGGTACAGCACCGAAACAGACCAAAGAAGTGCTCGATCTGACCAAAGAGGTTCTACGCGACCTGGCTGTTAACGGCTTGTCCGAAGATGAACTTCGTAAAGGAAAAGAACAGCTGAAAGGCAGCTTGATTCTAAGCTTGGAAAGCACAGGCAGTCGCATGAATCGTCTGGGTAAAAACGAGCTCATGCTGGGCAGACACCATACACTGGATGAGATGATTGCCAAAATTGAGCAAGTTACCATGGACGATATTAACGCGGTACTAGATCTGATGTTTGCTGAACCTTTTGCACTTGCTATGGTTGGCGCTTCAGATAAGACGATCGCTGGATTGAGAAGGGATGATTTTGTTGCATTACGTTCAAATACAGAAACTGCCGGGCAATGAAGATATTAAACTGCCTCAAAAAATGTCGGAGCTGGCATCCGGCTTTGATGTAGTAGCTGCACTTCAGGAAGATGTTGTATTGCAGCCGGGTCAGCGTACGCTGATTCCTACCGGACTTGCGATGGCAATGCCAGCTGGATTGGAAGCACAGATTCGCCCTCGGAGCGGACTGGCTTTCAAACATGGTATTACTTGCCTCAACACACCGGGGACCATTGATGCGGATTATCGCGGAGAAGTTAAAGTTCTGTTGATTAATTTGGGTCAGGAACCGTTCACAATTGTACGGGGAGAGCGCATCGCACAGATCGTCTTCCAGACCGTGCCTGCGGTTGAATTGACTGAAGTGAATGAACTTTCGGAAACGGTACGTGGCGAAGGTGGATTCGGTCATACCGGGAAATAAGCAGCGTAAATATACCTATTCTTTAGAGTCGTCCCTGACAGGGGCGGCTCTTTTTTACATTTGAGAAACGGACGGTGGAATGCAATTATTGTTTTCACCCCCCTGTGGGCCCCTGCATACGATAAGGCATACATGTGGTGAAAGGAGTGACGTCCCGATGCTGACCGGAGTCCGGATTGTAGTCCTGGGCGGAGATGCGCGGCAGCTTGAAGTCATTCAAAAGTGCGCTGAGCTGGATGCAACGGTAAGTGTGGTGGGTTTCGATAAAATAGAGCGTTCCATTCCAGGGATCGAGCACCAGGAACTGGAGGATGAAGTGTTTGCTTCCGCAGATGTACTCGTACTGCCTGTTGTCGGTTGCGATGAGCAGGGAAAAGTAAGTACTTCATTCAGTGACACACCGATCTATTTGAAAAAGGAACATATTGCAGCATTACCAGAGCATTGTATTGTGTTCACAGGTATGGCAAAGCCGTTCTTGCGCGAACTTAGTCTTGAAAATGGGCTGCGACTTGTTGAAGTACTTGATCGTGATGATATTGCACTTTATAACTCTATTCCAACAGCTGAGGGAGCCATCGCCATAGCAATTCGGGAGACGGACTTCACAATCCATGGTTCGGAATGCATTGTGCTTGGCATTGGTCGAACAGGATTCACAATGGCCAAAACACTGCAGGGACTTGGAGCAAATGTACGGGTGGGAATCAGGCGGGAAGAGGATGCTGCCCGCGCTACAATAATGGGCTGGAAGCCTTTCATGACAACGGATTTGGCCGCTCAGACCGGGGAAGTTGACTTGCTTTTTAATACGATACCGACTATGATAATCACAGCACAAATCCTGTCCAGAATGCCGCAAAAGGCTGTCATTATCGACCTCGCATCCGCTCCTGGCGGCTGTGATTTCAGGTATGCCGAGAAACGCGGTATCAAAGCGCTACTTGCGCCAGGCCTCCCCGGCATTGTTGCTCCCAAAACGGCTGGCGGCATTATTGCCGACGCGTTGATCCGTTTGCTTTTGGAAGAACAGAACGCACGGGAGGTTAAATCATGAACTGGCAGGGAAAAACGGTAGGTTATGCAATTACGGGTTCTCATTGTACGTTTGAAGAGGTTATGCCGGTAATTAGCCGCTTCGTAGCTGAAGGTGCCAACGTCGTTCCGATTATTTCGAATTCGGTTCTGACGACGGATACACGCTTTGGTACGGCGCAAAATTGGCAAAAACAGTTGAAAGATATAACAGGTAATGATATCATTTCTACAATTGTTGAAGCGGAGCCATTAGGGCCTTCCAAGCTGCTTGATGTGCTGGTTATTGCTCCATGCACAGGGAATACAACAAGCAAGCTGGCTAATGCGATGACCGACAGTCCAGTGCTAATGGCAGCCAAAGCGCAGATGCGCAATCAGCGTCCACTTGTGCTCGCGATTTCCACGAATGACGGTCTGGGCTTGAATGCTGCGAATATCGCCAAATTGCTTGTGGCTAAATACTTGTATTTTGTGCCATTTGGGCAAGACGATCCAGTGAAAAAACCAAACTCGTTAGTCGCCAAAATGGAATTGATTCCAGAGGCTTGCTGGAGTGCTCTTGAGGGCAAACAGTTGCAGCCGATGATTGTGGAGCGTTCTTCACAGGCTTGATGGAACAATGATTCGGTGACAACGTTTATACGCTTGGAGAAATGAAGAAGGGTTCGAGAGACAAAGAAAATCATGGGGGACAATATGCTGGATTGAACAGCTACTATGTCCACGTTCCTGTCTATAAGGCATTCCTGCTTGCGGGCAGTACAGGTTAAGCAAGCGGGAGAGGTCTATTGTGAATGTATGCATCATGACCTCGATAACAACCGCGACCTTTGATTTGCGATTGTCCCAGACAATTACAGAAAATAAGGAGCGGCATGGAATGCCGTATAAAATGCTGAAATTATCGCATCAGAACGCTCCCTAGAGTGATCCATTTGTTGATTTGACCCGTGTCCAGTCTTCTTGCGTACACAAATGGAGGAATAAAGATGCGTATCATGGTACAGAAATTCGGAGGCACGTCTCTCTCCACTGTTCAGGCGAGAGAGCATGTGCTCCGTCATGTTAAACGTGAACTTGAAGCAGGATTGAGTCTGGTCATCGTTGTGTCTGCGATGGGGCGCCGCGGCGAGCCATATGCGACCGATACGTTGCTGGACTGGGCTGCACAGAACGGAAACGCACTATCCGCACGCGAAAAGGATTTACTGCTGTGCTGTGGTGAAATCATATCGGCGACAACGTTGAGCAGTTTACTCGAACATGAAGGCATTCCAACTACAGTGCTGACCGGTGCACAAGCAGGTTTTGTGACGGACGACAATTTCGGGAATGCCCGGATATTGGATGTCCGTCCTGTTCGTGTGTTGGAGCAGCTTCAGCTTGGCCGTGTCGTTGTTGTAACCGGATTCCAGGGGCAGACAGAGAACGGAGACTTCACGACATTGGGTCGTGGGGGAAGCGATACGTCTGCTACAGCTCTCGGTGCAGCATTACGTGCTGAAATGGTGGATATCTACACAGATGTGAACGGGATACTCACCGCTGATCCGCGAATTGTTGAGGATGCACGTCCACTGACTGTTGTGAGTTATGCAGAGATCTGTAACATGGCCCACCACGGGGCCAAGGTAATCCATCCACGTGCGGTTGAGATTGCGATGCAATCCCAGATTCCAGTGCGGGTAAGATCTACTTTTGCAGACACGGAAGGAACTCTGGTTACGCATCCGGAAGGATTCCAGGATGTGCAGACAGGCATTGTTGACCGTTATGTAACAGGCATCGCCTACGTGAGCAATGTAACGCAAATTACGGTGGATGTGCCTGGTGGTGGTGCAGATCGATTGCAACTCAAAGTGTTCAAAACCATGGCTGAGAATTCAATCAGCGTTGATTTTATTAATGTTACCCCCTCGGGAGTTGTCTATACGGTTTTTGACAGTGATTCCGAGAAAGCCATACAGGTATTGCAGGAGATAGGTCTCAAGCCACAAAGCCTGTCCGGTTGTGCCAAAGTGTCCGTCATTGGCGGAGGCATTAATGGTGTACCTGGAATCATGGCTCGAATCGTGGAGTCCTTGACAGTGGCAGACATTCAGATCCTGCAATCGGCAGATTCGAATACAACGATCTGGGTACTCGTAAAAAAAGAAGATATGGTTCAGGCCCTGAGGGCACTTCACGCCTCATTCGAACTTCATTTGTAAATAACTGAAGTTAGAGGAGCCAAACCTGTTTTGAAGGAGGAATCGAATTGGACTTTGGAAGATTGATTACAGCAATGGTCACTCCGTTCAATGAACAAGGAGAGATTCATTGGGAGGAAACGGCACGTCTAATCGACTATCTAATTGTAGATCAAAAGTCGGAGACGCTTGTGGTTTCTGGAACAACAGGGGAGTCTCCAACACTTAGTGATACTGAGAAAGTTCAATTATTCGAATTTGCAGTGAAACATGCGGCCGGTCGGTGCAAAATTATAGCCGGAACGGGAAGCAATAACACGGCACATTCCATCCATTTGACACAGGAAGCTGAACGTGCCGGAGTGGATGGCATTTTGTTGGTTGTTCCGTATTACAACAAACCTAGCCAAGAAGGTTTGTTCAAACATTTTGAAGCGATTGCAGGCTCCACCAAGCTGCCAATTATGCTCTACAACGTGCCTGGGCGTACAGTAACCAGCCTGTCAGCAGAGACAACGCTTCGTCTTGCACAGATTCCTAACATCGTCGCTACGAAGGAATGTGCGTCTATGGAGCAGGTTACGCTGATTGCAGCAAGTGCTCCGGAAAATTTCAGAGTTTATTCCGGTGATGATGCTTCAGGCTTACCAGCGATTGCGGTTGGAGCACATGGAATTGTCAGCGTGGCCAGTCATGTCGTAGGAGCAGAAATGAAGAAAATGATTGACGCCTTCTATGGCGGAGCACCTCTTCAGGCTGCTCAGATTCATCAGCAGTTGTTCCCGGTGTTCAAAGGCCTGTTTGAGTGTCCACAGCCTCTACCAAACCCTGTAGCGGTGAAATATGCGCTGACATTGCGTGGTCTAGACGTTGGTTCCGTACGGTTGCCCCTTATTCCCCCAACGGAAGAGGAGCAGGTTTATATCAAAGGTTTGCTTAATTTGTAATCATTTTGGTTGTATATGGACTATTTTATTAATCATGGGAATATCCTTCAGATCAGCAAAAGAACCGCTCCTCTTCGTAGAGGCTGCGGTTCTTTTTTTTACGAGTAATGTGAGGTTTCTTTTCCACTGCTAAGGGGAAACCTACAGGTTAACGAGAGAGTGACTTGTTTTTTTTGTTTTTAATCATGTATAATGATGTCAAGTGACTGGGTGCGGTATTTTTTTGAAATTGAAAGCGACATCGCTTCGTGGTGTAGCTTTGCGGTGAAAAAGGAAGGAACGGCTAAGAGGGAATTTCAACTCCAACTTGTTGGTCAAAGGGAATAACTTCGAAGAACTTCTTCCAAATATCGTGAATAAAGGTGTTCTTTTGCATTCATCCCGATAGGTGGGTATGTGATGTATGGACTACTTTTCTTAACTTACAAATAAATAATAAGGTACGACGTCCAACTACCATAGGAGGTTTAGATTCATTTGTCTAAGAAAAATAATAACGATAAACTGATGATTTTTGCTTTGGGCGGCGTAGGCGAGATTGGTAAAAACATGTACGTCATCCAATACGCCAACGACATTGTAGTCGTAGATGCTGGTCTTAAATTCCCGGAAGAAGATATGCTTGGTATTGATATTGTCATCCCTGACATTTCTTACCTGACTGAGAACCGTGACAAAGTAAGAGGAATCATTCTTACTCACGGACATGAGGATCACATTGGTGGTCTGCCATATGTTCTCAAACATCTGAATGTTCCTGTATACGGAACAAGACTTACGCTTGGACTTGTAGAAAACAAGTTGAAAGAAGCGAATTTGCTGGGTGATACAAAACGTATTCTGATTGATGCTGATTCCGAGATCCAACTTGGATCTGTTCTGAAAGCATCGTTCTTCGCTACTAACCATAGTATTCCGGATTCTGTTGGTGTATGTGTCGAAACACCGGAAGGTGCAGTTGTTCACACAGGTGACTTCAAATTCGACCATACTCCAGTCAATGGTCAATATGCAGATCTTCAGCGTATGGCACAGATCGGAACAAATGGCGTGTTAGCGCTGTTGTCCGACAGTACGAACGCTGAGAAACCTGGATTCACACCATCGGAGAAAAATGTGGGTATCGTGCTGGAAGATATCTTCCGTAAAGCAAGTCAACGTGTTGTTGTAGCGACATTTGCTTCCAACGTACACCGTATCCAACAGGTGATCAATGCAGCAGAAGTGACTGGACGTAAAGTTGCAGTTATCGGACGCAGCATGGTGAACGTGGTTGGTATTGCTTCAGAACTGGGTTATCTTGAGATTCCGGATGGCATGATCATTGAACCTGAAGAAGTAGGCAAGATGGCAGCTGATCGTGTCGTGATTCTCTGCACAGGAAGTCAAGGAGAGCCAATGTCAGCACTGACACGTATGGCTCGTTCCACACACCGTAAAGTGGACATCCTGCCAGGTGACACCGTCATTATCGCAGCAACTCCGGTTCCAGGTAATGAGAAATATGTAGGCCGTACGATTGATGAACTGTTCCGTCTGGGTGCTAACGTGCATTACAGCGGTGCTAACAGTGGCGTCCACGTATCTGGTCACGGTAGCCAGGAAGAGCTGAAACTGATGCTCAACCTGATGAAACCGAAATTCTTCTTGCCAATTCACGGTGAATTCCGTATGCAGCGTCGCCACGCGGTTCTTGCTGAATCTGTAGGGGTAGAACCTGAGAACATTTTCATCACGGATATCGGTGAAGTGATTGAAATTCAAGGTGGAGCAGCACGTAGAGCAGGTAAAGTTACTGCAGGTAATGTGTTGATCGACGGCTTGGGTGTAGGCGATGTGGGTAACATTGTACTTCGTGACCGCAAATTGTTGTCACAAGATGGTATCCTTGTTGTTGTGGTAACACTGAGCAAACAGGATGGAAAAATTGTTTCCGGTCCTGACATCATCTCTCGCGGATTTGTGTATGTACGTGAATCGGAAGGACTACTGGATGAGGCCAACCGGATCGTTAGCAGCACATTGCAGAAGTTGATGAGTGAGAACGTTAACGAGTGGGCTTCACTCAAAACAAATGTTAAAGATGCACTGGGACGCTTCCTGTATGAGCAAACTCGTCGTAGACCGATGATTTTGCCAATCATTATGGAAGTTTAAAATAGGCTAAACAAAAACATATATTCAGGCACACAGTCGCCCCTTCTCTACGAGTAATATTGGACGGTTCCTCGTAGAGAAGGGGCTTTTTTTGCGTTTTCAGGAAGATCTGCGATAAGTCAATATGTGAAGCAATTTGATGTAGCGGGTATAAGGCGGTTGGAAAAGTCCCCATACTAAGGAAATACATTAAATGTTTCTGGAGAAGGGGATTATTGAAATGAATGAACGTATGAATGACAAGCAGGCATCAAGATCCAATCAACCGGAAGTTGAAGCGCCGGAAATTCCGATTCAGGAGGAAAAGGCCATCTCTCCCGTGACAGAGACTATTCAGCAATTTGGGCAGACACAGTCTCCTGCAGGTGAGTCGAATATTTTCTGCATGACCATTATTGGACAGGTCGAAGGGCATTTGATTTTGCCGCCACAAAATAAAACAACAAAGTATGAACATATCATTCCACAGCTGGTGGCCGCAGAACAAAATCAGCGTATTGAAGGTATACTGATCATTTTGAACACGGTAGGTGGAGATGTAGAGGCGGGTCTAGCCATTGCAGAGATGATTGCTTCTCTAAGCAAACCTACGGTGACTGTGGTCATTGGAGGCGGGCATAGCATTGGAGTACCGATTGCTGTAGCTTCAACATATTCCCTGATTGCCGGAAGTGCAACGATGACGATCCATCCGATTCGGATGAACGGCCTTGTCATTGGTGTACCTCAAACGTTTGAGTATATGGAGAAAATGCAGGAAAGGGTTGTTCGGTTCGTGACTTCTCATTCGAATATCTCTGAAGAGATGTTCAAAGAACTAATGTTTAAGACTGGTGAGTTGAATCGGGATATTGGTACAGCTGTAGGAAGCGCAGATGCAGTGAAACATGGATTAATGGATGCAGTGGGCGGGATTGGACAGGCTATTGCTCAGTTAAATCAGCTCATAGGAGACAAGAGACAGACCCTGCAGGCGGGAGGTTATACCCAATGACACTATATACCGTGATGCCTCCTGAACAACTCTGGTCGGGAATGTGGAAAGAGGGCGAAGATACGAGGGAGATCAAGATGAATGGTTTATTGATGCAGGTGAGACCTGTTAATGACAATGAAGCCGTTATCGTACGTTTGCTGGATTGTCCACTTGAAGCCTATCTCAATCCTGCTAATATGCCTGGTTCGACCATTCCGCTTTCGGGTAACTTGGGATCAGCATAACGCGACGAATTCAGACAAATTGAGCAGAAAAAGAACATATGTACGGATTATATTTGTATGGTATAATATTCTTCTGGGGGTGACCTGATTTTGGCCAGAAGAAAAAAGAGGAAAAAAAAGGGCGCTGGTTTTAGCGGCGTTTTAAAATATGAAATTTACGGGATTGTGCTTATTACCCTTGCTGTCATAGCATTATCGGGTGAAGCCACCGTTGGACGTTCGCTTTCCAAGATGTTCGGACTGATGCTTGGTAAGTTTTATTTTGCGATTCCACTTGTTGGTATTTATTATGGTCTCATGGTGATGATTCACCGGAAATGGCCGAGTGGTTGGACCACACGCAAGACAGGACTTGTTTTGCTGGTCTTTGCCTTAACCTTGATGAGTACTGTCTCTGCAATGCACCAGAAGCTCATTCCGGTTGGTGCGCTTGAGCCTGGTGCTGTGATTACGCAGGTACATAATGATATGCAAACCGAGTTGCTAACCCCTGCTGTGCCAGGTGAGAGGGACTCCATGCTTAACAAGGACATCAGCGGTGGTTATCTCGGAGCTGGGCAATTTGCTCTTTTCCTGTGGCTGTTCGGCAGTCTTGGGGCGAGACTCATCATGATTGTCATGTTTATCATCAGTTTTATGCTGATTACGAGTCTATCTTATGTGGATTTGATACGAATATTCCGAACAAAGATTTGGGATGCCGGGAGTTCGATGTACAAAAAGCTGGAGTCGAGACCCTCTGCACGTTCTGCTTCAACTTCTGATGCCAGAAAGAAAGGTAACGCCCGTAAAGTGGTACCTGTTCCTGTTGAAGATGACGAAGACGAGTATGAGGATGAATTAGAGGAACAGCATCTACCAAAACGAAACTCGCCCATATTCTTCCAACTTTTTGGGAAATGGGGAGCTAAACGGGAACAGGCGACATCAGGACGTGAAATGGATGAGGTCGATTCGGCAGAAACAGAACAGATTGTGTACCGCGCCGAACAAGATCACAATCTAGAGGCGTGGCAGGATGCAACCGAAGACGTAACTAACAAATCAGCTTCATCACGTGTTCCTGTTCAGGCTAAACCTAACTCAGCGCCGATCATTCGAGACTTTTTTGAGCATGTCAGAACAGAAGAGGCAAGCATTGAAGATGATCTGGACGATGCTTATCCTTTCCCGGATAATCTGGCCGATCCAAACCTAGTACAACAGGGCGAGCATACCATTAAAATAACGGATGAACTGGTAGAGACAGAGTGGTCTGCATCCGATGCAGGTACAAACGGGATGAATGCTGTGGATGAGATTCAGAGTGGAGAAGAAGTACCTAATGATGCAATGCAGGGAACAGATACTCCAACTCCTGAAGGGCAGGACACACAACCGGTGAAACCACCACCGCCACCTCCTAAGCCGTACAAGCTACCATCATTCCGTCTACTTGCCAAGCCAAACAATGGGGGCAAGGCGGGTGACCAGAAGGATTATATGCAAACAGCACGTAAGCTGGAAGCCACACTGGAAAGCTTCGGTGTTCGTGCCAAAGTACTTGAAGTGGTTCGTGGTCCTGCCGTTACAAGATATGAAATTCAACCTGACATTGGTGTCAAGGTCAGCAGAATTGTCAGCCTAACTGATGATATCGCGTTGGCTCTGGCGGCAAAAGATATTCGGATGGAAGCACCGATTCCCGGAAAGTCTGCTATTGGTATCGAAGTACCTAATGGTGAAGTATCGGTTGTAACGATGCGTGAAGTAATGGAGACAGCAACGTTCCAGGAGGCAGAATCCAAAGTGACCATTGCATTTGGCCGAGATATCTCGGGACAGACGATTATTGGTAACTTGGCTCGTATGCCCCATTTGTTGGTTGCGGGTGCTACAGGTTCCGGTAAGTCGGTGTGTATTAACGGAATTATTACCAGCATATTGTACAAAGCCAAGCCGGATGAAGTGAAGTTCCTGATGGTCGATCCTAAGATGGTTGAGTTGAACGTATATAACGGGATTCCCCATTTGCTGGCACCGGTAGTAACTGATCCTAAGAGAGCGTCACTTGCTCTCAAAAAGATTGTGGTTGAGATGGAGAAACGATATGAACTGTTCTCCAAATCAGGCACTCGTAACGTTGAAGGTTACAATAATCTGATGAAAGATAATCCTGCGGCTGTTCTGCCTTATATTGTTGTCATAGTGGATGAGCTTGCAGATCTCATGATGGTTGCTGCCGGAGATGTGGAGGATGCCATTGCACGACTCGCTCAGATGGCTCGTGCAGCCGGTATCCATTTGATTATTGCTACACAGCGGCCTTCTGTGGATGTTATTACTGGCGTAATCAAAGCCAACATACCTTCTCGTATCGCCTTCGGTGTATCCTCACAGGTGGATTCTCGAACCATTCTGGATATGGGTGGGGCCGAGAAACTGTTGGGTCGCGGAGACATGTTATTCATGCCAATGGGCGCATCGAAACCGGTTCGTGTACAAGGTGCTTTTATGAGTGATGAAGAAGTGGAAAATATTGTTAATTATGTACGTGGTCAAGGTGAAGCACAGTATGATGAGTCCCTTGTACCTGAGGTGGACGACTCTATCCAGGCTGAAGATGAAGTACAGGACGAGTTATACGAAAAGGCAGTGCAGATTATTCTGGAGGCCAAGCAAGCGTCTGTTTCTCTGCTACAACGTCGAATGCGAGTAGGATACACCCGTGCCGCACGTTTGATTGACTCCATGGAATCCCGGGGCGTGATTGGTCCTTACGAGGGTAGCAAACCACGGGAAGTGTTGGTCTCGCTTGAAGAGTACCAACAAAACAAAATAAGCTCGTAGCTTGTAATGCACATGAATATTCAGGCGATTCGAGCCCTCAACCTTAATGGTTGGGGGCTTTTTTCATACAATTTGACTGAAGTTTTACCATGATGTCCAATGATCGGATGATTTGGTGCATAGGAAGCAAGCAGGCTTGTCATAATAACCTTAGCGATTCTGTTAATCCCACAAGAGAAAGGTAGAGCACAGTCGATGCGAAAAATGAACATATGGCTTTTCACTGCTATTTTGCTGATGTCCGCATTGGGAATCCGTTATTTGCTTCCTGAGAATGCAGCAACCGAAAGTTCGAATCAAAGCACATCACAAGTTGAAGAGAAAGCCTTGCCTACTTTCAGCAGCAACGCTGTGAAATATGGAAGTTACGGTCAGGATGTATATGAGCTTCAGGGGCGTCTGAAGTACCTGGGATTTTACAATGGTAAAATCGACAGTAATTTTGGCAGCAGCACACTGAAATCCGTCAAATGGTTTCAATCCGAGTTTGGAATGAAGGCAGATGGTGTGGTTGGAGCTGAGACCAAGCTCAAGCTGTACAATGCGTCAACCAAATGGTCGCCAACAGAGCCGCCGCTACACAAGGAATCCTCAGGTGGAGGTGGAGGTAGCAACAATACGGCAGATAAAGAGCAAGACAATATGGGATCTGCCAATGCCCTTGGTCTCTCAGAGAATGAACTCAAGATTATGGCTAACGCTGTATATGGTGAAGCCCGGGGTGAACCGTTTGAAGGTCAAGTCGCAGTAGCAGCAGTAATTATGAATCGCGTGAAATCACCAAGCTTTCCAAATACGCCTTCAGGCGTGATCTTTCAACCAGGTGCATTTACGGCTGTAGCGGACGGACAGATCTATCTGGAACCAAACGCACAAGCCAAAAAGGCAGTTGAGCAGGCCCTGAATGGATGGGATCCGTCCGGTGGATGTCTCTATTATTTTAACCCGAAGACAGCAACATCCAAATGGATCTGGACCCGCCCACAAGTGAAAACAATCGGACAGCATATCTTTTGTATGTGATGATGTTGGAAGCAACCAGAAGGCGTGACTTCGGTTGCTTCTTGCCTTTTGCATGGGTTAAAATGGTTGTTACGTTTAGCTTAATACGATTGCATGATAAATGACGCCGTAAAGGGGTTTTGACATTTGAATACATCAGGATTCGAACGAGGTAGCAAGAGACAGTTTCGTATACATGTGCTTCCCACTAAACGTTTTAAAACGTTTGCTATATCGTTATATGCAGGAGTTCCCTTACGGGAAGATACAGTAACCAAAGTAGCGCTGACACCTTTTGTTCTGCGACGCGGCACGGAGTCCTATCCGGAAACAACGCAATTTCGTGAGCAACTGGAGCATCTGTATGGAGCAGGTTTTGGTTTTGACGTCTATAAACGCGGGGATTACCAGATTGTACAGTTCCGAATGGATACCATTAATGATTCCTTTGTTGGAGGGGATGAACAGCTACTGGATCGTTCATTTGCTTTCCTAGGAGAGGTTCTTACCCGACCTGCACAGGAGAATGGACATTTCAGGACGTCTTATGTACAAGCAGAGCGAGAGACTGTTCGTAAAAAGCTGGAGTCCATCGTGAACGATAAAATGCGCTATGCCGCTGAACGCAGTATCGAGGAAATGTGCAAGAACGAGCCGTACCGTCTTCATCCACTGGGTGAGCGAAAGGATCTGCCCGGGATTGAGCCTGACACACTTACTGCGTCTTATCAGGAGTGGCTGCAGCAGGCGAGTATGGATCTGTACGTGGTAGGGGATACGACACTGGAGGAGGTCGAGAACCTTGTTCAGCGTCATTTCAATGTAGATCGAACGTCCTCCTCTGATTACCAGACACAGGCAGCGGTTCGAGGAGATAAGGAAGTGGAGACCGTTGTTGAGCGACTGAATGTGAGTCAGGGAAAACTAAATATGGGACTCCGTACATCTATCACTTATGGAGATCCACAGTATGCCGCAGCACTAATGTACAACGGGATTCTCGGTGGTTATCCTCATTCCAAACTGTTTGTCAATGTTCGTGAAAAAGAAAGCCTGGCGTATTACGCGTCATCGCGATATGACGGACATAAGGGCATTGCAACGATTCAATCCGGGATTGAAATCCCTAATTATGAGAAGGCTGTCACCATTATCAAGCAGCAGCTGGAAGAAATGAAAAGCGGTACAATCAGTGATCTGGAAATGTCTCAGACCAAAGCAATGATCCGTAACCTGCTTAAGGAAATGCAGGATTCTGCTTTTGAGATGATCGCTTATGACTTCAATCGACAGTTGTCTGGCAAAGAAAGAACGGCTGAAGAACTGTTGGCTCAGGTAGAACATATTAGCAAGGAAGATGTACGTGAGGCGGCAGAACAATTCCGTCTGGATACGATTTATTTCTTGCGGGATGAGAAGGAGGAATAATCGGTGGAGAGCATTCGGTATGAGCATTTGCAGGAGACACTATATTACGAAGTAATGGATAACGGACTGCATGTCTATATTTTGCCTAAACCGGGATTCCAGAAAACGTATGCCACGTTTGCAACCAAGTATGGATCGGTGGATAATCATTTTCAGGTTGAAGGACAGGAAGAAGTAAAGGTCCCGGATGGGATTGCCCATTTCCTGGAGCATAAAATGTTTGAAGAACCAACAGGCGATATTTTTGCAACATTTGCGTCTCACGGTGCCTCAGCTAATGCGTTTACGAGCTTTGATCAGACGGTTTATTTGTTTTCAGCGACTGAATATGTGAATGAAAATATACAAACATTAGTCAACTTTGTGCAAAATCCTTACTTCACGGATCAAAATGTGGAAAAGGAAAAAGGCATTATTGGACAGGAAATTGACATGTATGCTGATAATCCGGATTGGCGTGTTTATTTTGGATTGATCGAAGCCATGTATCAGAAACATCCGGTGCATATCGATATTGCAGGAACGGTGGAATCCATCCGTACGATTACAAAAGAGATGTTGTATGAGTGTTATAACACCTTCTATCACCCGAGTAATATGCTTTTGTTTGTGGTGGGTGGTGTAGATCCACAAGAAGTCATTGATATGGTTCGATCGAACCAGGAGCAGAAGGATTATAAGCCACAGGGGAGCATTCAACGTTTCTTCGAACCGGAGCCTGAGCAGGTAGGAGAAGCCAGACGGGAAGCGAAACTGGCTGTTTCACTGCCCAAATGTCTGTTTGGATTCAAGGAGACGGACGTTGGACTTACTGGGGAACAATTGTTACGGCGAGATATGACAACACAGCTGATGATGGATCTTTTGTTTGGCTCAAGCACACGATTATTTCAGAAGCTCTATGATGAAGATCTGATCTCGGACAGCTTTGGACATGAGTATAACAGTTCGCCGCAATATGCGTTTTCAGCCATTGGTGGTGATACAAAAGACCCGGATCAACTGCTTGCGCGTATACGTGAAGAAGTGGATGCCATTGTAGAAAAAGGGTTCGAATCCACGGATTTTGAACGTGCACGCAAAAAGAAAATAGGCGGATATTTGCGTATGCTCAATTCTCCGGAGAACATTGCGCATGAATTTACACGTCAGCAATTCCGTGGCGGTGATTTTTTCAATATGCTGCCGCTCTATGAATCGATTACACTGGAAGATGTAAATCTCAGACTGAGAGAGCATATTCGGTGGGATCATCTGGCTGTATCGCTAGTCGTGAGTCCTTGATATGGAGAGGAGAACGGGACAATTGAAGGCAATCGGGGAAATGACTGTACTGGTAACTGGCGCAAGCGGTGGCATCGGAGCGGCTATCGCAGAACGCTTTGCCAGAGTGGGAATGAATGTTGTTATACACTATATGAAATCGCATGAAGCAGCGAATGAAGCCGCCAGACGGTGCATGGAACAAGGCAGCGGAAAAATCATGACCGTGTCTGCGGATCTTCGCAGCCGGGAACAGATTGAGCGTATGCGTGAGAAGCTGGAGTCGCACAATCTCATGCCAGATATCCTTGTGAACAATGCAGGAATCTCGCACTATGGGATGTTGGCTGATGTTACAGAGGAGATCTGGGATGAAGTGATGGCGATTAACCTCAAAGGCACGTTTATGTGTACACAGGAAATGATGCCTCACATGATCTCCCAAAGGTACGGCCGGATCATTAATGTATCGTCGATCTGGGGGCTGTCTGGTGCTTCTTGTGAGGTGCTGTATTCCACAACCAAGGGTGGGGTGAATGCATTCACCAAAGCGCTTGCGAAAGAACTCGCGCCTTCCGGAGTAACCGTAAATGCCGTTGCTCCTGGTGCCGTTCAGACATCCATGCTGAGCCATCTGGATCAGAGTGAACTGAAGATGCTGGAAGAGGAAATTCCGGCAGGAAGACTTGCTCAACCTGATGAAATCTCATCATTGGTTTATTTTTTGGCTCTCCCTGAATCGGGTTATATCAATGGGCAGATCATCAGTCCAAATGGCGGTTGGTTAACGTAAAAAAAGCAAGAAAACTTGACTGGCTGTGAATGAACCAGGTGAAGGTTGCTGAGAAGCAGTCGTCTTCCGGATTATTTTCAAAATGCTCGTATATAAAATGCTTCGAAAGCACATATTACAACTGTTGATTTTAAATCTCATGCGTCATCTAAGGAGGATTTATCATGTCAACAGAAAAAACAGTGCTCTCCAGTTTTGACACATGGAAGAAGTTCCTGGGTGACCGCGTACTGCAAGCAGAGAAGATGGGGATGAGTGAAGAAACCATCAACAAACTTGCGTATGAAATCGGCGACTTCCTTGATGAGAAAGTCGATCCGGCGAACCATTCCAACCGGGCATTGAAAGAGTTATGGGATGTCGGCGATGCTGATGAGCGTCGTACGATTGCGTGCCTGATGGTCAAATTGGCCAAACAAAACGCATAAGATTACAGATGAAGAGCTCCCGCAAGGGGGCTTTTCTCTAATGATTACAAACGGATTACAGAGCTGTTCTTGTAATTCATTTTCATTTTATATATCATTAACGTGACCCATTTGTAGAAGATGTCTCAGATTGTTGTCCAGTGGATATGTTCTGTTGCTGTCGAATAATGGGGAATAATGCATTACGGGGTGTTGAAATGGAATCTAAACAATGGTACATGGAATATAAAATACATAAGAACAGACCCGGTTTGTTAGGCGATATTGCCTCTATGCTGGGGATGCTTGAAGTGAATATATTGACCATTAACGGTGTTGAAGGCAAAACTCGAGGCATGTTGCTTGAATCGGATGATGATGAAAAAATCCGTTTGCTTGGTGAAATGCTTGGCAAAGTAAACAGCATCACCGTATCGGCTTTGCGGCAACCTAAATTGGTGGATATTTTGGCCGTACGTCATGGCAGATACATTGACCGTGACTCGGATGATCGCAAGACATTTCGTTTTACACGAGATGAACTTGGGTTACTTGTGGACTTTTTGGGTGAAGTATTTAAGAGGGAAGGCAATCAGGTCATCGGTTTGCGCGGAATGCCTCGTGTTGGCAAAACGGAGTCTATTATTGCGGGCAGCGTATGTGCAATGAAGCGATGGACGTTTGTTTCCTCCACACTTCTTCGTCAGACGATAAGGAGTCAAATGTCCGAAGACGAATTGAACCCGAACAATGTCTTCATCATTGACGGAATTGTAAGTACGATTCGTTCCAGTGAGCGGCATTACAACCTGTTGCAGGATATTATGTCCATGCCTAGCACCAAAGTTATTGAACATCCGGATATTTTTGTACAGGAATCCGAATATGATTTTAATGATTTTGATATTATTATTGAATTGCGTAACATTCCCAATGAAGAGATTATTTATGATACGTTTACGGCTAGCTACACCGATGAATTGTAAGGAACCGTACGGAATCATGGAATAGATTAGCAACAACTCAAGAGATAAACATAAGGAGGAGATGGCATGTCTGAACTGGGTCAGCAGTTAAGGGAGGCCCGGCTGCAAAAAGGGATGAGTCTTGACGATGTACAGGAAATGACAAAAATTCGCAAGAGGTATCTGGAGGCCATAGAAGCAGGAGACTATAAAGTGCTGCCGGGTAGCTTCTATGTGCGTGCTTTCATCAAAACCTATGCGGAGACCGTGGGACTGAACCCTGATGAGCTGCTGGAGGGACACAAAAAAGACGTACCCGAAGAAGAGACGGAAGCAACGATGGAACCGGTTATTCAGAAGCGTTCCAGCCGTCCGGTTGAGCGTAGTAATCGGTGGATGTCTGTCGCGTTGATGTGGACATTCCCTGTATTGATCGTAGTACTGTTGTATGTATACGTGGTGTATAACAATGGTGATGAATCAGATAATCCGGGTCTTGATCAGGTCAAAATTACAGACAGTCAACAACAGCCTGAGGATAAACCAGATCCACCTGCCGACAACGGACAGGCATCTAATCCGCCTGCGACAGATTCAGGTACTGACGGTACTGGTGAGGGCGACGCTGGGGGTAATGGTGGC
This sequence comes from Paenibacillus sp. FSL H3-0457, assembly GCF_037981725.1. Classification (NCBI taxonomy): domain Bacteria; kingdom Bacillati; phylum Bacillota; class Bacilli; order Caryophanales; family Paenibacillaceae; genus Paenibacillus; species Paenibacillus sp. FSL H3-0457. The sequence continues at coordinate 2,608,630 of NZ_CP150283.1, forward strand.
GGTACAGACACTGAAGGACAGACGGACGGTCAAACTGATGGCCAAACGGACGGACAGACGGATGAAACTGAGGAAAAACCAACTGACAATTCACCGTCTAATGTGACTGTTGCAGAAGATGGGAAATCAGGGAATATTACGAACTTTAAAGTTAACGGTAGTGCAGGGCAACCTGTAACGGTTACGATCAAAGCAACAGGTCATAGCTGGCTGGAAGTGTATAAAGGCGAAAACTCCAGTGGAGAGAAGTTGGAGTATGGTAACACAGCCGAAGGTGACAGCTATACCTTTGAGCTTGATAGTACAGGCATGTATATTAAGTCCGGTTACGCTGCAGCGACCACGATTGAGGTTGGCGGGCAGGTTGTAACGGATGGCAAGGCGACCAATCGGATCCGTTTGAAGCTTGGTGAAGATAGTAGTGACACTACTTCTTCCACAGGTGTTGAAAATGGATCAACGGACGGTACAGGGGGTACCACGGGTAGCGAATAACCGGGTCAACTGCAGGAGACAATAATCGTGTCTTAACTTGCAGTTAACTTTTGGTGAAGTGAGGTGGATGGCTGTGACAGTCAGCTGGATCGTAACAGGTTTAGGGATCATTGTCAGCCTCCTAGGTTATTACCTGACTCCAAGTGCTTGGGGTTACGGAATATTGGGTTTTGGACTTGCACATGTACTTTTGGGTGTGCTCGATATGTTCAGACAGCCCAACCGCAGCCGCTATTAGGTTGGAAGCTAAACCAGCAAGCATTTTTGGCAGCCACTTGAAGTGGAAGCCAAAAATGCTTTTTTCTTTGTGTAAAACAGCTTGAAATTAGACTTTTGCTTAAGGTATCCTCTATAATGTTACAGAACATACGATTAACTGAAAGGGTGACTGGTTTGAGCTCAGAAAATTCATTTGATATCGTGTCCAAAATGGACTTGCAAGAACTGACAAATGCCGTTACACAAACCGAGAAAGAAATTGGCGCTCGTTATGACTTCAAGGGCAGCAAGAGCAGCCTGAAGCTGGATAAGGATGCGTTAACGATCGTATCTGATGATGAGACCAAACTCAAGGCTGTCATTGAAGTGCTGCAATCCAAAATGGCGAAGCGTGGTCTACCATTGAAAAACATTGATTACGCAAAGGTAGAGCCAGCGTCTTCTGGTACAGTCCGCCAGCGTTTGAATTTTAAACAGGGGATTGATCAGGACATCGCCAAGAAAATCAATATCCTGATTCGGGATTCCAAGATGAAGGTGAAGAGTCAGATTCAGGGAGATCAACTTCGGGTAACTGGTAAGAGTAAAAATGATTTGCAAGCTGTCATGCAGTTGCTAAATGGTGCTAACCTGCCTCTGGATTTGCAATATACAAATTTCAAGTAATAAGGCCTTTTTGTAGCAAAAGTGTTTTTTGACACGGTATTGGGCGTATATTATACTAAGTGTGCATTGCTGGCAGTCAAGCATCAAGTCCAGTCCTCATCGTTTGCTGACTTTGTGAAAAGCAGTACATCTTCTGGAAGTCACCGGAACGTTTAAAGCGTTTTGCTTTTGAGCGGTTGACTTTATTTTTTGCGTTTCTACATAGTGGGATCATGTTAATATGGATTGACATTGAAACTGTACATTTCATGTTCCGGATGATGATAACGGGATTATGATGATTGTTTGGAGTAATGGAGGATATGAGGGAGGGCGTCTTGTGAATTTACCCAACCGGATTACGCTTGCACGAATTTGCTTAATCCCTTTTTTGATGGTGTTCCTGCTCGTGGATTTTCCATTTTATCCAGAGCCGTTGCAGCTTGGAAGCTTGTCGCTTCCGTATAATCAACTGATTGCTGCTGTTATTTTTATCATCGCCGCAAGCACAGATGGAATTGACGGATACCTTGCGCGGAAAAATAACATGGTTACCAATCTGGGGAAACTGCTCGATCCACTCGCAGACAAGTTGCTGGTTACTGCAGTTTTGATCTCGCTTGTGGAGATGGGCAAGCTGGATTCCTGGATTGCAGTTGTCATTATTAGTCGTGAATTTGCAGTTACCGGCTTGCGTCAAATTGCATTGCTGGATGGTTCGGTTGTTGCCGCCAGTGCTTGGGGCAAGCTGAAGACTGTAGTGCAGATTGTGGCGATTGTGCTGTTGCTGTTGAACAATTTCCCGTTTTCATACACGGGTATTCACGTCGATATTATCGCGGTATGGGCAGCAGCGCTTATTACCATCTGGTCGGGTATCGATTACTTTATCAAAAACAAAAACCTGCTTCATTTAACAAAAGCATAATGGTTTGTTCTTAATTGGGTAATCATGAAGGAAGCATTGGGTCAGGGGCAATAGGAAATTATCCTATTGCCCTTTGATCACTCACCACGTGTACAGGAGGATGCTCAATGAAGGCAGAAATCATTGCAGTTGGCACAGAGCTATTGCTTGGACAAATCGTCAATACCAATGCCAGATACCTATCCCGTGAATTGGCTGCGATGGGGATCGATGTATATTTCCAAACGGTGGTTGGGGATAACCTGAACCGACTTAGTGAAGCTATTCGCATTGCGCAGAGCCGTGCAGACGTTATTTTATTTTCCGGTGGCATCGGACCTACACAAGATGATCTGACCAAGGATGCGCTCGCAGCTGTTCTTAACCGGAAACTGCATACAGATCGAATGGCAATGGACAAAATTGAGAGCTTTTTCAGAGATCGTAATGTGGATATGACAAAGAATAACCGACGTCAGGCGATCGTTATTGATGGCGGAACACCTCTGGCCAATGAAACGGGCCTCGCGGCAGGAAATGCGATTTCTGACAATGACAAATATTATGTTGTGATGCCTGGACCACCTAAAGAGTTGATTCCAATGTTTGAACAGGAAGTCAAACCTTGGCTGTTCCAGCATGTACTCACAGAAGAGATGCCGATCTATTCCCGAATGCTCAAATTCGCAGGTATTGGTGAATCTGCTCTGGAAGATCGACTTCTGGATCTGATTGACGCGCAGACAGACCCTACGATTGCTCCTTACGCGAGCGAAGGCGAAGTTACGGTACGCGTCTCCACAAAGGCTGCGAGTGAGGGAGAGGCGAAGCTGAAGCTGGATGCGATGGAGGTTCAGATTCGGGAGCGTTTGACAGAACATCTCTACGCGAACGAGGATGTGCCTATAGAGTACACGATTGTAACCATGATGTCTGACATGGGGCTGACGCTCAGCGCTGCTGAGAGCTGTACAGGAGGGCTTGTCATGCAAAGTCTGACCTCTATACCCGGAAGTGCGTCAATGCTCAAAGGTGGAATTGTTTGTTACTCCAATGAAATTAAAGAAAAGCTGCTGAATGTGCCTCATGATTATCTGGAAGGTGAAGATGCACCTGGGGCGGTAAGTCCTGAGGTTGCAAAAGTGCTTGCTGAGCAGATTCGCATGATTGGCGATGCTGATTTTGGCTTGGCTGTTACCGGTGTAGCTGGACCGGGATATTCGGAACGCAAACCACCCGGACTTGTCTTCATCGCTCTTGCTGAACGTGGAAAAGAGACGGAAATTCATGAGCTGCGTATTAATGGTAATCGCGAGACGGTTCGCATTCGTTCAGCCAAAGCGATTCTCTATCGCTTATGGCAAAAACTTGTGGCGATGGATTGATTAGTTAATAGCTTCGATTGCATTTACAGTTCCAAGCAAGTATAATTAAGGAAGACGGAAGAACCGTAGAATTAGGCTTTACAGCCTTGTTTACGGTTCTTTTTTCTGTTTAATGGAAAGTTTCCTTGAGGAAGAGGCGCCTCGGCCTTTACAAAAAAAACGAATGTATGTTCGAAAAAAAGCTTGGCAAACGTGTTAAAACAAGGTATCATTATCTTATAAACAGTAAAGGGTGTGAGCTTATTGTCAGACCGTCGTGCCGCGCTTGATATGGCGCTCCGTCAAATAGAGAAGCAATTTGGTAAAGGATCCATCATGAAACTGGGTGAGTCCACTCATATGAATGTGGAAATTATTCCCAGTGGTTCCTTGGCTTTGGATATTGCATTAGGAACAGGCGGCTTGCCTAAAGGCCGTATTGTTGAAATATATGGACCTGAATCCTCTGGTAAAACAACCGTAGCATTGCATGCTATCGCTGAAGTACAAAGAGCGGGTGGACAAGCTGCATTTATCGATGCCGAGCATGCTCTTGACCCACAATATGCAAGCAAACTTGGTGTTAATATTGATGAATTGCTTCTGTCTCAGCCAGATACGGGTGAGCAAGGGCTGGAAATTGCAGAAGCTCTTGTACGCAGTGGTGCAGTAGATATCGTCGTTATTGACTCTGTAGCCGCATTGGTTCCAAAAGCAGAGATTGAAGGCGAAATGGGCGATTCACACGTTGGTTTGCAAGCGCGTTTGATGTCTCAGGCGCTGCGTAAACTGTCTGGTGCAATCAGCAAATCCAAAACAATCGCAATCTTCATTAACCAGCTTCGTGAGAAAGTCGGCGTTATGTTTGGTAACCCGGAAACAACACCTGGTGGTCGTGCTCTGAAGTTTTATTCCACAGTACGTCTGGATGTGCGTCGTATTGAGAGTATCAAATCAGGCAATGACATGATTGGTAACCGTACTCGTATTAAAGTTGTGAAAAACAAAGTGGCACCTCCGTTTAAACAAGCGGAAGTGGATATCATGTATGGCGAGGGTATTTCGAGAGAAGGCAGTATCATTGACATTGGTACAGAGCTGGACATCGTTAATAAAAGTGGTGCTTGGTACTCCTACGAAGGCGAGCGTTTAGGACAAGGTCGTGAGAACGCAAAGCAGTTCATGAAAGAGCATAAAGATATTGCTGACATCATTGAACAAAAAATTCGTGTAGCCAGTAACTTGGTTACTGCAGTTCCTGCGCCAACGAGTGAAGAGCAACAAAAAGAAGCAGCAGAAGAACAAGAACTGTTTGAAATCAACGAGTAATCTCTCAAAACCTCCCTTGTAGGGAGGACCCTGAGGGTGTTCCCCACTGGACTCCGTAAACTTATCTGATTGAGCTTGGATCAATCTGGATAATGGATTGTAGTGGGAGTACTCGTGCTGTCTAACAGCCCCTGTCCCAATGGACAGGGGCTGTTAGCACGCTAACTGTGGAGTAAAGGCCGGGCAGAGTTCCCGGTCTTTTGTATTATTGGTGTTCTTTGTCTTATGTGAAGATGTGCTTGGCGTAGTCAGAATGAAAATGTTATGAAAGGGGAGACCAGAATGGATCAACATGACGAGGATTTATATGAAGAAGCAGAACAGGACGGCCTATCCCAATTTCCGGACAACGAAGAACTTATTATTACACGTGTAGAACGAACGAAGAGCAGGCAAGCTCGTTATCGAATCACTTTTGGCATCCACTCCATTACGGTTCTTGAAGATGTGATGATTAAATACAGGATGACTCAAGGTAATACGTTTATGAAGAAGGATCTGGAAGATATCATTCTAGCTGATGAGCGACAGCGGACGTATGCACAGTCTCTGCGTTTTTTGGAGCATAAGCCACGTACGCGCCATGAATTAAGTCAGAAACTTCGTCAGAAGGAGTTTGCTGCACCTTTGATTGAAGAGGCGCTGGATCGGCTTGAGCGGGAGAACCTGGTGGATGACGATCTATTTGCGAAGGAATGGACAAGACAGCGTATGGAGGGCAAGCGGAAGGGAAAACTGTGGATAAGGCAAGAGCTGCGTCAAAAGGGCATTGCCAATGATCTCATTGTTGAGGCACTAGAAGGGATCAGTACAGATGCGGAATTTGAGACTGCCTTGAGTGCCGGACGCAAAAAATGGAATCAGGTCAAAGGGGACGTCAAAGAGAAGAAAAATAAAACGCTTCCCTTCCTAATGAGACGTGGTTTTTCAATGGATATGGTGCGCAAGGTCGTGAATTGTTTAATTGAAGAAGATGAGGCTGGGGACCCTGAAGATGACGAAGCGTTGTTATGGGATTAGCAGACTAGAGTCTCTATACTGCATTCTCTTGACAATTTCTTTCGTCAAATACTAAAATGGACATGAGTCTGTAAGAAATGGACAACCCTTTTTCCTTCCAAAAAAGCGGTTTCGGTTTCTTAAGATTTATACCATTCTTAATTATGGGTTCGCTGGAAACAGTGAATAGTACGTGGAAACATGTACATGTGAAATGAAAATCGGCGGGGGATCGCCGTGAGTATTCGTTATTCCCAAACATATGTAAGGTTTGAAAACTGCAAATTGACCCAAGGAATGCCTTGGAGGAACCAACGAGGAGGTGAACAGTATGGAAATTGCAATCACGATCGCTCTCGTTGCAGCCGCGCTATTCATTGGGTTCGGAGTAGGATATTTTATTCGCAAATCTCTTGCAGAGGCTAAAATCTCTAGTGCGGAACAAGCTGCCGTACAAATCGTGGAGAACGCGAAGAAAGAGGCAGAAGCACTGAAGAAAGAAACGGTGCTGGAGGCGAAGGATGAAATCCATCGCATTCGCGCTGAAGCTGAAAAAGACACTCGTGAACGTCGGAATGAAATTCAACGACAAGAAAGACGATTGTTGCAAAAAGAAGAGTCGCTGGATAAAAAATTGGAATCACTCGAACGTAAAGAAGAGCAAGTGGCTAACAAAGAGAAACGAATTGATGAGACTCAGCAGCAGATCGAAATGATTTACAAAAACCAGGTGACAGAGTTGGAACGTATATCCAACCTCACCATGGAAGACGCACGCAGTATCATACTGTCCAACGTAGAACAGGAAGTTCGTCATGAGACGGCTCAAATGATCAAGGACATTGAACAACAAGCGAAGGAAGAAGCGGACAAAAAGTCCCGCGAGATTATTACACTCGCCATCCAACGTTGTGCGGCTGACCACGTAGCGGAAACAACGGTATCTGTTGTTACCCTGCCAAATGAAGAAATGAAAGGCCGGATTATCGGTCGTGAAGGACGTAACATCCGTGCGCTTGAAACCCTTACAGGGATTGACCTCATTATCGATGATACGCCAGAAGCTGTTATTCTGTCGGGCTTTGACCCGATTCGCCGTGAAATCGCCCGTACTGCCCTGGAGAAACTGGTGGCTGATGGACGTATTCACCCGGCACGGATTGAAGAGATGGTTGAGAAATCCCGCAAAGAAGTGGATGAGCGCATCCGTGAATACGGTGAGCAAGCTACCTTTGAAGTGGGCGTGCATGGTCTGCATCCGGATCTGATCAAAATTTTGGGCCGGTTGAAGTTCCGTACAAGTTACGGTCAGAACGTCTTGAAACATTCCATGGAAGTCGCTTATCTGGCTGGACTGATGGCTGGCGAACTGGGAGAAGACGTAACTCTGGCAAGACGTGCAGGTCTATTGCATGACATCGGTAAAGCGCTGGATCACGAAGTGGAAGGATCACACGTCGAAATTGGCGTGGAACTGGCGAAGAAATACAAAGAACATCCGGTTGTAATCAACAGTATCGCGTCCCATCACGGAGATTGCGAAGCGACTTCGGTCATTGCCATGTTGGTTGGCGCAGCAGATGCGCTCTCCGCAGCAAGACCAGGCGCACGCCGCGAAACGCTGGAAACGTATATCAAACGACTGGAGAAGCTGGAAGAAATCTCAGAGTCCTTCGAAGGTGTCGAGAAATCGTACGCCATTCAGGCCGGACGCGAAGTTCGCGTTATGGTACAGCCTGAGAAGATCGATGATGCTGAAGCCTTCCGCTTAGCCCGTGACATCACGAAGATGATTGAGAATGAACTCGACTATCCGGGTCACATCAAAGTCACCGTCATCCGGGAAACCCGTGCGGTTGAATACGCAAAATAGAGCATTACGGAAAAGTGGCCGCAGTAGTGGGCCACTTTTCCTGTTGATAGCCTGTTAAAAGGCAACTACACATCATGGAGCATGAGATAGAGTCCTGCAAAGGTTCAACATTTGAAGTAAGAGGACTTTGCAGGAATTGAGGAGGCAGTAATCAATGAAAGTTTTGTTTATTGGTGACATTGTAGGTAACGTGGGACGTAAGGCATTAAAGGAAAATTTACCGTACCTGAAATCAAAGTATAAGCCACATGTGGTGATTGTGAATGGTGAAAATGCGGCAGCAGGTCGTGGCATTACCGGTGCAATCGCAAATGAGTTTTTCAACTGGGGTGTACATGGTATTACACTTGGTAATCATACTTGGGACAATAAGGATATTTTTGATTTTATAGATGATGAGCCCCGCATGATTCGTCCAGCGAACTTTCCACCAGGCACACCAGGACGAGGGTACACGGTTGTCAAAGGCGAAGGGAAAGAGCTAGCGATTGTCAATCTTCAAGGAAGAACGTTCCTGCCTGCTCTGGATTGTCCATTCCGTGTAGCTGATGAAATTGTAGATGAGCTGCGCCAAGACCATAAATGTATTTTGGTCGATATGCATGCTGAAGCAACGTCAGAAAAGATTGCCATGGGATGGCATCTGGATGGACGTGCGTCTCTCGTTGTAGGTACACATACGCATGTACAGAGTAATGATGATCGGATTTTGCCAGGAGGAACAGCTTACTTGACGGATGCGGGCATGGTAGGACCTCGTGACGGCATATTGGGTATGGAGCGTGAGGCCGTGCTGCGTAAGTTCTACACCCAGCTACCTGTACGTTTCGTTGTAGATGATGGCAAATGGCACTTCCACGGTGTTTTTGTTGAAATTGATGAAGCCACAGGTGCGGCAACACGCATCGAAAAAATTCGTCTGACGGAGGACGAGTGGCGCATGGAATAGGGGTATTGTCCCAATTTGCAGGGAAACCCGTCTAAAAAGAAGGAATTTTTTTGCCTCCCGCGAATAACATCTAGTAAGTGGAAACAAACTTTCAACATTCCCAGGGAGGTACTTACCATGGATGTATTAAAAGTTTCAGCAAAGTCCAATCCTAATTCTGTAGCCGGCGCTCTTGCAGGGGTTCTTCGTGAACGTGGAAATGCTGAACTGCAGGCAATTGGAGCGGGAGCACTGAACCAAGCCATTAAAGCGGTAGCGATAGCCCGGGGATTTGTAGCACCAAGCGGAGTTGACCTGATTTGTATTCCAGCTTTTACAGACATTGTGATCGACGGCGAGGACCGAACGGCCATTAAGCTGATTGTGGAGCCCAGATAATACATGCAGTATGCATTGAACCTGTTTACGATGTAGACAGGTTTTTTTGCGTTTTTTTGCAATAACATATGGAGGAGGGTTTAAGATGTCCATGTCTGATTGGCGTGTAGCTGATTTTCACTGTGATGCACTGAGCAAAATTTTGATGCAGCCTGCCCTTTCATTTGAAAATGCTCCACAACTGGATGTGAACTTGCAACGTTTGAAAGAGGGGGATGTAGGGTTGCAGGCGTTCGCCATCTATTTACCCGAAGTGCTTGGCAGAGGCAAGTTTGAACATGTGATGGGGCAGTTGGAGATTTATCGTAGACGTGTGGAGAGAAGTCAGGAGCGGCCTGGCGGCACACAGACGTTGTTATGGCGTGAACAGGTGGCTCAGGTGGGGCAAACAGGGGGGCCGTGGGGATTAATCACACTGGAGGGTGTGGATGGCCTGGAGGGCAACCTGTTCTATCTGGAGTTATGTTATCAGATGGGCGTCCGAATTATTGGACTAACGTGGAATTATGCCAATTGGGCGGCTGACGGAGTAATGGAGAAGCGTGGAGCAGGTCTGACCGAGAAGGGGAAGGAACTGGTGCGCCAGTGTAATGAAATCGGAATGCTGCTCGACGTGTCACATCTGACAGAGAAAGGTTTCTGGGAACTGGCTGACTTGAGTAAACGTCCTTTTATCGCCTCCCACTCCAACAGCTACAGCGTATGTCCCCATGTGCGTAATCTGAAAGATGATCAGATTCAGGCTATCATTGCCCGGGAAGGGCGGATCGGACTGACGTTTGTACCCTGGTTTGTAAAGCAGGAGGGTGAGGTACGTATAAAAGATCTGCTGCCTCATATTGAGGAGATTTGTTCTCTCGGCGGGCAGCATCATCTGATGATGGGGTCTGATTTTGATGGAATTTCAACGTATATTCAGAGACTTGAACATTCAGGACATTATCCGAGACTGACGGAAATCCTGCTCAAGCATTATGATGAACATTTAGTGCGCGGCTGGTTGTGGGGGAATGCGATGAGTTATCTGGGGGAACACTTGCCAGAGAGCAATCCGAAGATGCAGATGAAGGGGAATTCCATGAAATAGTGAACTGGTGTGTGCTTTGAATGTGTTGAATTGAAACTTGCTTTCCAAATAAAGGAGGGGAATGATGGTGAAATAAGTGTATTTCATGAATTTTCACCAGTTCGTTTTCATTTCACTCCAAAAAGGGGTATAATACCATTGGATTGTTAAGAGCCTGAGTACAGGCCATAGATAAACAAGGAGTGAATTTACAATGAGTAAAACAGTACCTGTGGGCGTATCTGCCCGTCACATTCATGTATCCCAAGAGCACGTTGAAATTTTGTTTGGCAAAGGTTATGAACTGACTGAATTTAAACCTCTGTCCCAGCCTGGCCAATACGCTGCTAACGAAACTGTAGCGGTAATTGGTTCGAAAGGACAGTTTGATAAAGTGCGTATCCTTGGACCTGTTCGCCCTGAAACGCAACTGGAAATCTCCATGACAGATTCATTTGCGATTGGTGTTAAAGCACCTGTACGTGAATCTGGAAGCATTGAAGGTACACCAGGAATCACAATTAAAGGTCCTGCTGGCGAAGTAACGATTGATAAAGGTGTTATCGTTGCTGCTCGTCACATTCACTTCCATACTTCTGATGCTGCTAAATGGGGTATCGAGGACAAACAAATGTTGAAAGTTCGTCTGGGTGGAGATCGTGGTCTGGTACTGGAAAATGTACTGGCTCGTGTATCCGATTCTTTCGCACTGGACATGCATATTGATACAGATGAAGCTAACGCTGCTGGCGCTCGTAATGGCGACACTGCTGAAATCATCGATTAATTACATGTAATAGCTTCAGCCCCCAATTATGGCGGTCTGAATAACATATAAACCTGAGCACAGCCAACAGGGGCCGGTTAATTCCAGCCCTGACGGCAAGGCTCAGGTTTTTGTGTTTTCTGAGTGCTCTTCTGAGCATGGCATGTTTCGGATTAGACGAAGGGAGATGCGCTTTGGATGTGGAACTACAGCCCAATTCATGCTATAATTTGCTGTAATGCTCTTTTAATGTTCCAAGCAAGATATTCATGTGGAACAGGGATGAATGAACGATTTTTTATTAATAGAGGCTGTAAGGAGTGACCGAAGGAAATGGCTAAAGACTCAAAAAAGGATTACTCCCAATATTTTGATTTTTCCGATGCCAAAGTAATTTCGCAAGATGAATTCAGCAAAAAGATAAGAATCCGGGGCCGTGAGATTAACATCAAATCGGAACCCAATCATCGTCAGGAGAAACAGCGGGGCAAGGAAGACGTCCGGGTGCTTTACGAAAATGCCGTTCCCGATGAACTGAAAAACATAGGGAAAGGTAAACACTATATTGTATATACGTATGGATGTCAGATGAACGAGCATGACTCGGAGACCATCAAAGGACTCCTTGAGTCTATGGGATATCAGGCTACAGAGAATCGCAAAGAAGCTGATATTATTCTGCTCAATACGTGTGCCATACGAGAAAATGCGGAAGATAAAGTATTTGGTGAGCTTGGTCACCTCAAAACGCTAAAACTCGAACGTCCGGGATTGTTACTTGGCGTATGCGGTTGTATGTCCCAAGAAGAAGGCGTCGTCAACCGAATCATGCAGAAGCATGGCTTTGTGGATATGATCTTTGGTACACATAACGTGCATCGACTGCCACATCTAATCCAGGAAGCGTTGTTCAGCAAAGAAATGGTTGTTGAGGTATGGTCCAAGGAAGGCGACATTATTGAGAACCTGCCGAAGAAACGTGAGGGTATGCGCGGCTGGGTGAACATTATGTATGGCTGCGACAAATTCTGTACATATTGCATCGTTCCGTTTACGCGGGGCAAAGAACGCAGTCGTCGTCCGGAAGATGTCATTGCTGAAGTACGTGATTTGGCACGACAAGGCTTTAAGGAGATCACGCTGCTTGGTCAAAATGTGAATGCGTACGGCAAGGACTTCACCGACCTGAACTACAGTTTTGGTGACTTGATGGATGCCATTCGCCAAATTGATATTCCGCGGGTACGTTTTACAACCAGTCACCCACGTGACTTTGATGACCACTTGATTGAAGTGCTGGCCAAGGGCGGAAATCTGGTGGAGCACATTCATCTTCCGGTGCAATCTGGCAGTTCAGAAGTACTCAAACGTATGAGCCGCAAGTATAACCGGGAACACTATCTGAAGCTGGCTGACAAAATTAAAAAGGCCATCCCGGATGTTGTGTTGACAACGGATATTATTGTTGGTTTTCCGGGGGAAACGGAAGAACAGTTTGAAGATACACTTTCCCTTGTCCGTGAAGTAGGGTATGATTTTGCCTATACCTTTATTTATTCCCCGCGTGAAGGTACACCGGCTGCAGTGATGGAAGACAACGTACCGATGGAAGTGAAGAAGGAACGTTTGAAGCGCTTGAACGAAACGATCAACGAATACAGCCACCGAAGCAATGAAGAGCAACGCGGCAAAATCGTTGAAGTGCTCGTTGAAGGCGAGAGCAAACGGAATTCCGAAGTTCTGGCAGGACGTACACGCAGCAACAAGCTGGTGCATTTTGAAGGACCTAAAGATTTGATCGGTACTTTCGTACAAGTGGAAATCACCGATCCGATGACTTTTTATATTCGGGGCAACCTGCTCTCCGAGCCGGTAGCTGCCAATCAGTAATACACACACAAAAATAAGATGAATGATTTTTTGCACTTAGCGGGGTTACGCCGAGCGTAGCGAAGGTGACGGAATCGATTCTGTAGAAGCGAAGCGTTCGCCTTTGTCTCCGAATTTTAACCTTGAACAATCTCAATCGAAAAAATTCGGAGACAACAGCGATCAAAAGAACGATCCGACACCGCAGCGGTCACTCAGCAGTCGACTGAACTTAGTGCAACAGTGAGTTTCATCTTATATCATCTCATAGAATGGAGCGATTTCAGTGGCGCAGGAAGAAGTGCAGTACAACCATTATGGAATGCCAACCTACGATACGCGCAATCTGGTCATACGCGACGACATTATGGGAAAAGCCAAAGAATTGGCTGATATGCTCGGAACGAGTGAGGAAGTTAGACAGTTTCAACAGGCTGAAACCAAAATTCGGGATCATGAGCGTATCCAGCAGTTGATTGCAACGATTAAGAAAAAACAAAAAGAGATTGTTGCTTTTGAAAGCTTCAAAAATGTGGAGATGGTCAGCAAAATTGAACAGGAAATTGAAGATCTGCAAAGCGAACTGGACAGTATTCCATTGGTTACGGAATTCCAGCAGAGCCAGAGCGACATCAACTACTTGCTTCAACTAGTGATCTCTGTAATCCGGGATACGGTTTCTGAAAAAGTAAACGTGGAGGCTGGAACGGATTCACCTCCGACCAGTTGCGGTTAAATGACGGAAGGGTGCGGACGCTGTCCGCGCCTTTTTTGACATTACATAACCGTTAACGTGGAGTGGCTATCGCCAAGTACTCGGAATATAATTCCAAGCAAAGCTCCACGCTGTGGGGTTATTTTGTGTGGCGCGGCTGATTTTTAATGATAAAGGCACATGACATCAAGAGAGCTTGATACGTACAGTGAATAAAGGAGAAATGAATAATGAGTATTTTGGACAAAATGGTGAAAGACGGAGACGGACGATTCTGGGGATTTCTAGGTTGTCGTTATATTAAAGGAGACGGAAAAGAAGTACAGATTGCGTTGACAGCAGGCGAACATCATACCAACTCCATGGGGATTATTCATGGGGGTGTATTGACTTCACTGATGGACCAGGCGATGGGTATGGTTGCAACAGCAGCAATGGAAGTAGACGGCTGTGTGACAACAAATCTGAACGTACATTTTCTTGCACCAATGAAACAAGGGGAATTAACGGTGACAGCTACGGTACTGCATCAAGCAGGACGCAGTGTTACGACTCAATCGGAGGTTCGTGATGCATCGGGCACGTTGGGATGTATGGCTACGGCGACATTCCGCATAGCACGCCCGAGAACGTAATGCATGAATCCTGCGGTTGACAAAAGATATTATTATGTCATAATGAAATTATCAAAATGAAAATAGTCGGTGGTGCCCATGAGCGAAAACTACGAACACTTCAATGCAGAGAGCGACGAACAAGCAGCACGTGCTTATAGTTCCCAAAAATATCGTACCCCCGATGGTGTTCCTGCGGATATCGTTATGTTCACCTTAACCAAGCGGGAGCGCAAGACGGTGACGAAGACACTTCCCATTCGGGAACTGAAAGTGATGCTGATCAAGCGCAAAGGCTGGCCTTTTGCAGGCAGATGGGCATTACCCGGTGGATTTTGTCAGGAGAATGAATCCATCTACGGTGCAGCTAAGCGTGAGTTGATGGAAGAGACAGGTGTAGACGGTGGACATCTGGAATACTTGAATGTATACAGTCAGCCGGGTCGTGACCCGAGGGGCTGGATTATCTCACACGCATTTTTCGCGCTTGTGGAAGAATGGATGCTGGATCAACGCCAAGCGGCAGATGATGCTGAGGATGTTGGGTTGTTCACGATTCAGGAGGCGCTGCAAGAACTGGAACTGGCCTTTGATCACAGAACAATCATCGAAGATGCTTATCGGCGTATTCAACAACAGATGCTGGAAACGACGATTGCCCGTCAGTTCCTGCCACGTGATTTTACATTAAGTGAATTATATCAGGTTATTCAAAGTGTTGTACCGGATTTTGAAGAACCAAACTTCATTCGCAAGATTACGTCGACCCGCAGCCGTAAAGGCATTGTGGAAGAAGTACGGGATGAAGAGGGGAACCTGGTGAGTTCCAACCAGTACTCGCAGCGTCCGGCGCAGCTATATCGTTTTACAGAACTCGTACCACGCCTTTCCATCTATACGTAATAAGGTGTAGATGTGTCAATCTGATTAATCAGGATCAACCATTTCTGGGATAAGGGAGTGTTGACGATGAAAGCACTGATTGTCATTGATTTTACGAAGGATTTTGTGACAGGTTCTTTGCCTGTAGGTCAGCCAGCAGTAGAGATCGAAGAGACGATTGCAGCTGTAACCGAGGCCTATTGTAAGAACAAACATGAGGTAATCATGGCTGTGGATCTGCATGAAGAAAATGATCCGTATCACCCGGAGACTGTACTTTTCCCACCTCATAACATCAGAAATACGGAGGGAAGACAGTTGTATGGTCGTCTTGCCCAAGTGATGGAAGAACGGAAAACAGATATACAGTGGATGGATAAGACGAGATATAGTGCATTCTGTGGGACCGATCTGGAACTCAGACTGCGTGCACGTGGTATTACGGATATTGCACTGATTGGGGTATGTACGGATATTTGCATATTGCATACCGCAGTGGACGCTTACAATAAAGGTTTTCATATTACGGTATATGAAGATGCCGTTGCCAGCTTCAATCCGGCAGGGCATGAGTGGGCACTTGGACATTTTCGTTCCAGCCTGGGTGCTTCGGTGGTTAAGGCGAACGAGACAGTCTTGGCTTAATTTACTCCATAGTCATGTTTGGTTGACCTCATGTTAGGAACCGGATGAATGTGGTGAATGGTGTATAGAGTTTTTTACGGGAGACTTGTTTGTTTAATACGGATGAACAGAATCATGAAGAATAAGTCTCCATATGTTAACCCGTGTTCACAGTTCAAATCTGGGGGCACGAGCGGAAGTCAGAGAGGATGAGACAAATGCAGACAACTAGCCTGGCTTTACATACGGATAAATATCAGATCAATATGATGTACGCCCATTGGGTGAATGGTACTCACAAGCGGAAGGCGGTATTTGAAGCCTATTTCCGTAAGCTTCCTTTTGGCAACGGATATGCGGTATTTGCCGGATTGGAACGTATTGTGAACTATATCAGCCAGCTTCGGTTCACGATGGACGACATCAAATTTTTATCCAAACAAGAGGAAAATTACGATCCGGTCTTTCTGGAAGAGTTGCTCCAGTTTTCATTTCAGGGGACAATTCATTCCATGAAGGAGGGTGCAATTGTTTTCCCTGACGAACCGCTCATTCGGGTAGAAGGCTCCATTATGGAGACACAATTGGTGGAGACGGCGATACTTAACTTCATGAATTATCAGACGTTGATTGCAACCAAGGCTTCGCGGATCAAACAGGTAGCGCAGCAGGATACGTTGCTCGAATTCGGCACCCGGCGTGCGCAGGAAGCGGATGCTGCCATCTGGGGCGCACGTGCCTCGTATGTAGCAGGCTTCGATGCAACGTCTAATATGCTGGCCGGAGAGCGCTTCGGAATCCCAACAGCAGGTACTCATGCCCATTCCTGGGTACAGAGCTTTATGAGCGAACAGGAGGCGTTTGACGTGTATGCCAAAGTGTTGCCTGATCAGGTTACGCTGCTGGTTGATACCTTTGACACATTGAACAGTGGAGTACCTCACGCCATCAAGACAGCCAAGAAGTTGGAGAGCCAAGGCAAAAAGATGAATGCCATTCGTCTCGACAGTGGTGACCTAGCGTACTTGTCGATTCAGGCACGTCAGATGTTGGATGAGGCTGGCTTGGATTATGTGAAAATTGTTGCATCTAATGATTTGGATGAAAATACGATTTTCAACCTGAAGGCTCAAGGAGCACGGATTGATACATGGGGTGTTGGTACACAGTTGATTACCGCTTCTGACCAGCCATCTTTGGGTGGAGTGTACAAATTGGTGGAGCGTGAAGTGGACGGTGCCATGCTGCCTACGATCAAAATATCTGCCAATCCTGAAAAGGTGTCCACTCCAGGTAAAAAGGAAGTGTTCCGGATCATTGATCCGAAACATGGCAAAGCGATTGCGGATTATATCTGCTATCCAGAGGAAGAGCAGCCGCTACAGGGCGGACCGCTCAAGCTGTTCAACCCGCTACACCCTTATCTGAAAAAGACGGTTACCCGCTACGAAGCGGTGAATATGCTGGAGCCAATCTTTGTGAATGGACGTAAAGTGTATGAACTGCCTAATTTGGATGAGATTCGGGCGTACCACCGGGAACAGATGAACCTCTTCTGGCCTGAATACCAACGGAAGCTCAACCCGGAGATCTACCGTGTGAACATCAGCCCTGCGGCATGGAATATGAAGCAGAAGCTCATTGCGGAACATGTGAAATCCACAGAGGAATAATTCACACATAAGAATTACAGAGAGGCATAACCAGTGAGGTATACTGGCTTATGCCTTTTTGATGCCTATAAAATGTATACGTTCTTAGCGGAGTTGAACAATTCGATGATCGCAAGAAGTAATTTCAGCTATACGCGTTCTGTCTTCTGTGAAAGTACGTCGACAGTTGATAGACGTTATTCTATATGATCCCGATGAGGTGGACCAGTGATGTAAGAAATCTCATGGACAGACTGCCATGGTAACAGGCTATACTGGAAATAGTCATGCCCAATTCAAGAGGTTGTAGGGGAAAAGTAGTAATTATTTCTCGGGAAAGCGCAGGAGCCGCCAAATTCTGCATCGCATTGTTTCAATCCCGTAGCTGTAGGGGATGAAAGTAAGAGGAGGTGCAGACATGAGATGGATACTAGGACTGGTCTGGATCGCTTTTATTGCCTATGCATTGTTGTTGGCACCGGGGCAGTCACCTGGAAGTGATCCGATATTCAAAGAACTGATCACAATGCAAAACAAAGAACCTTGGTTACTTACGGTGTTTTCGTGGTTAGGTATTTTCCCGGCAGTTTATGCCTGTATGCTGTTAAGAACATCTGTGAAAGAACGAGGTGGCCATGTACCGGCTTGGCCTTTTGTCATACTTTCTTTTGGACTGGGTGCTTTTGCCCTGCTTCCCTATTATGCATGGTCATCGTCCGCAAATAGAGCTTCGGGTTACGTAAGCTTACATTTTGGTCGTCGGCGGGAGTCGGGAATTGGACGGGTAGCAGCCCACAAGCTGACGCATGTAGTCTTTCTGCTGTTGACGCTGGGGACAGCTTTCTATGCCGTGACGCAAGGTCATCCGGATGTATATATGGAAGCATTCAAGCAATCTGCCTTTGTACATATCATGACAATTGATTTTGTACTGCTGACCTTACTTTCCATGATTGCGATATACAGGGATACTAAAGTGAGTCGACGTTCAGCAGCTTGGACCGCGGCAGGCATCATCCCTATTGTGGGTCCACTAATCTATCTGTTGACGCTCAGGAGAGACAGAGTTTGATCATCAATATTTGAAGAATTCCACAGGTAAAAGGAGCCGTTAAGCTGAATGCGAACAATTCATGTGCTTAATGGAAAAATATATAAAATCCAAAGAAGGAGTGGCTATCGATGAAAAATCATTTTAACGCATATGTTGTCCGTAAAGAAGAACAGGGCGGAGTGAAAGCTGCTATAGAGCAACTGAAGAAGGAAGATCTGCCAAATGGAGATGTAACGGTACAGGTGCAGTACTCCAGTGTCAATTATAAAGACGGACTCGCTACCCTTGAGAAAGGCGGTGTCGTTCGTGAGTACCCGATGGTACCAGGAATTGATCTGGCAGGAACGGTAGAAGAGTCGGTCAGTGGACGTTTTGCACCAGGAGATCGGGTGATCAGTACAGGATTTGAACCGGGCGTATCCCATTACGGAGGGTACAGCGAGTATGCTCGTCTGCGCAGTGAATGGCTGGTGCCTCTGCCACCGGGTCTCAGTGAAAAAGAGGCCATGGCAATTGGAACCGCAGGATTTACGGCTGCACTTTCGGTAGATGCACTGTTACAGGCTGGAGTGACACCGGAGATGGGCAAGGTTCTGGTTACGGGTGCAACGGGTGGTGTTGGCAGTATGGCAGTAGCGATTCTGGCGAAGCTTGGCTTTGAAGTAACAGCCAGCACAGGCAAGAAGGATCAGGAGGAGTCATTGCTCCGAAACTTGGGCGCCTCAGAGGTTATTACTCGTGAAGAAGCTGATGCTCCAGCTAAAGGAGCCATGGGGAAACAGCTATGGGCGGGAGTTGTTGATCCAACAGGAGGACCGGCTCTTGCGGAGCGATTGAAACAGATTCAATACGGAGGTGCGGTAGCGGTATCCGGGTTAACTGGAGGCACAGCTTTTGAATCTACGGTACTTCCGTTTATTTTGCGTGGCATCCAGCTTATTGGTATAGACTCTGTATATTGTCCGATGGAACGTCGGGAACGATTGTGGAAACTGCTCGGCGGAGAATGGAAACCGGAGCGCGCGCTGGAACTGGGAATCCGGGAGATCTCTCTAGATCAATTGCCTCATACGCTGGAGACGATACTCCAAGGTGGTGCAGTAGGTCGTACGGTGGTCAATACAATATCAAATCTGCCATCCGCATAAGATTCTAAGTCCTTAGACATGCTAATTCTACCTGATTGGGTCACAGTACAAGTGGCTGGAAAGGAAGGATTGGTATGTGGTTTGCTAGAAAAGGGCGAAGTCTGGTTGGAAAAACAATGAAGTCGGTACTTGTAAGTGGTGTGTTGATCACGAGTGTCTGGTCCCTGGCGGCTTGTTCGGCATCATCCATTGAGCAGGAGCGGAAGGTCTACACCCGTGAAGCGACAGATGAAGGAAATGTGCGGGCACAGAGTCAAGGACACGGATTAAACGGTGAATTGGTGAGTGAGATCAGTAAGAGTTTTGAAGCAAAAGGCATTCAACTTATGAATAACATGTCTGCCGATGACGACCATGGCGGGATCTCTTATATGTATTTGTTGAATGGAAGTGGCAGACACATCGTGAAAGTCCATATTTTCAGTGATGCGACAACCCGTGCTGCCAGCATGAAACAAATGTATAGTGAGAATCGTGATGAGGCTGTCTTGGAGAATGCGCTTGGCCGAACAACGATTCGCAGCAAAGGGTACGTCTCACTCGTTTATACAGCTTCCGGTGGGGAAAAGGACAAGTATGAACAGGATGTTATGCAGGTGTTCCAACATGTGTTGGGGCAACTAAGGTAAGAGAAGATGGGAGCACACAAAACTTTCAATCCTTACCGTACAGCTGAAAATAAACCCGAAAAACCCGTCTGATCTTTCAGACGGGTTTATATATTTCACGCATTACATGCCGCAGCTCGGGCAGAATGAGTTTTTCCATGGCCAATTTGACGGCTCCTTTGGAACCCGGCATGGAGAATACGGCTGTGCGTCCAATCGTTCCAGCGACGGCTCTGCTCAGGATGGCAGCGGAACCGATATCTTCGGTGTAACTGAGAAAACGGAAGATCTCACCAAAGCCCGGGAGTTCCTTGTCGAGTAGTGAGGATACTGCTTCATAAGTTGTATCTCGGGGTGCAATCCCTGTTCCGCCGCTAAGTAACACGGCTTCAATATCATCACGAACAGCTGCATCTTGCAGGATGCTTCGAATGTTCTCCGTCTCATCGGGTGTGATGATGTATTCAACAATCTGATAACCCGCTTCATTCAAAAGCTGGTGCATGAGCTGGCCACTGGTATCGGTGTCTTTAGTTCGTGTGTCAGACACTGTAACAATCATGCACGATACCGTGTCAGGGGCTTCCTGGCGATGTTGTTCCACTGAATTAGTCATGAAACTTCCTCCTTCAATCAACATGTCCTCATAGCATAGACCATCCGTTAGAATCAGGCAATGTACTGGGGAAGAGTTGAACGTTATTGCACAACGAATGCGGGATGGTGTACACTCGCTAGATATAGATAGACTAGGTTACAAGAAGGACAATCAGAGAGGTGTATACGCATGAATGAAACGATTATAAAAGAACAATCCATACCTGTATATATACTGTCAGGTTTTTTGGGGAGTGGAAAAACAACACTGCTTGTTCAATTGATTGAACATTGGCAACAGCAGGGTTTGCGCCCCGCAGTGGTTATGAATGAGTTAGGCGAAGTCAATCTGGATGGTCAGATTGTGGATTCCACTGTTCCGATGACAGAGATGTTAGGTGGATGCATCTGTTGTACCGTACGTGGTGACTTGGGATTGCAACTTGCTGATCTCGTTCAGGAGGAATCACCGGATGTGATCATCATTGAAGCAACCGGTGCGGCGAATCCAATGGAGATTCTGGATGCAGTAACAGAGACTTCACTTTACATGCGATTGGAACTGAAAAGTCTCATTACCGTTGTGGATGCAGCACATCTATCTGGTCTGTATCAGGAGCAGAAGGGGCAGACCTTCAAGCTAATGCAGGAGCAGATTCGTTGTGCGTCTGTGGTTCTCTTGAATAAAACGGATCGGGTGAGTGCACAGGAACTGAAGGATCTGGAGCAGCTTTTGGCAAAATGGAATGGTTTCGCACCTGTAATCCCTACGGTCAAATGTGAGGTGGAGATGGATCTGTTGCTTCGCAGCGGGGCAGACGTGCACGTACGTGATTCAGCTTCTGAAGCAGGTAAGCCGGCTCACCAAGAGCATCATGTGCATACAGTAGCCTGTGGTACACATGGCTGCAATCATGGTCATGAACATACAGATCATACACTCCAAGGCGATGATACGAATACTGACGCATCCCATAGGCATGTCCATGCCCACAGTCACGAGCATTCCGCTCCTCATGCATCACACGAACATGTCATGGTGTATACGCATTATTTCAGTCATCCGGTGAACAGCGAAGCATTTGAACAATTTGTATCTGCTTTGCCACGAGACGTGTATCGAGCGAAAGGTATTTTATCGTTTAGTGACACGGCGAGCCGTTTCTGGTTCCAGTATGCCTACCGTGAATCGGATTACATGAAGATCACACCTCAGGGAGATGTCCCTAATGTTGCTGTGTTTATAGGTGAACATTTTGACCAAACTGTCATTCGTGACCAATTACTGGAATTGGAAGCGATAAAGTAGGTTAGATGATTCAATATTCCTCCGAACTGGGTATTAAGATGCATAGCAAACTTTGCCTGGGAGGTAACTTTAAATGACACAACAACAATATCAACAATGTATCGATGCTTGCCTGGAGTGCATGAATGCATGCAACGTATGTTACATATCGAGTCTGAAAGAATATGATCTGGCGATGTTGCGTGATTGCATTCGTTTGAATCGGGAATGTGCGGAGATCTGCAGTTTTGCTGCACAAGCGATGACACGTGGAAGTGATTTCATTGCTGAAATATGCGAATTGTGTGTGAAAGCTTGTGAAGCTTGCGCCGCTGAGTGTGGCAAACACCACCATGATCACTGCCAAGCATGTGCAGAGGCTTGCCGCAGATGTGCAGAAGCTTGCCGGTTGATGGCAGCAGTAGCGTAAATATTATTTCACTGGAATATATAACTAAACCGATAATGACCGTTGTCCCCTAAGGGAAGGCAGTGAACACAAGCATCTGAGACGATGTGCCTATGTGTTGCCTTTCAGTAGGGGATTTTTAATGCAGGTTGCCAAGTCTGATCGTGGTATGTATAATGATGGCAATGAATTGAATTGAAGAATATCAATGATCGGGAGAGTAGCCAGATCCATACATGACAGCGAGCCGGGAGAGGTGGAAGCCGGTATGACATGACCTGAGTGAACCGCACCCGTGAGATGGTTATCCGAAAAGATGTGCGTATCCCGATTGGGATAGACCATATCTGTCTGAGGGTAACCCGGCTTGCGACCGTTATACGCATCGAGCGGAACAGTTTTACTGGTATGCATGTTGATGCATATTAGGAGTAGCCTGTTCACCTAGAGTGGTACCGCGGGAACTGTTAATTCAGCTCTCGTCTCTTATTTAGAGACGAGAGCTTTTTTGTGTTTAATTTCAGCCAATAATGAATGGATAAGGAGTGTTTGACATGTTGATGAAGCAGGCTGCGGCCGATATTACCCCTTTAACGGGTTTGAATGAAGAAGAGGTTCTGAGATTACTGGAAGTCCCACCACAGGCGGAGATGGGTGATGCAGCATTCCCTTGTTTTGTATTAGCGAAGTCATTAAAAAAAGCACCGGCAGTCATTGCGACCGAGCTCGCAACGGGATTGCAGGCATCTGGAATTGAAGCGACTCCCGCCGGGCCGTATGTAAATATCCGTTTCAATCGGGAGAAGCTCGCGCCGAATCTGCTGAAAGAACTGGGGAATGCGGCATTTGGTAAGCTTCAGCTTGGTCAAGGTTCACGTGTTGTAATTGATATGTCTTCCCCTAACATCGCAAAACCCTTCGGAATTGGACATTTGCGTTCTACTGTAATCGGTGCAGCACTGTATCGGCTGTATAACGAAGCGGGTTATACCTCCGTAAGTGTGAATCACTTGGGAGACTGGGGAACCCAGTTTGGCAAGCAGATCGCAGCGTACAAACGGTGGGGCAATGATGAAGCGTTGCAGGCAGACCCGATCCGTACGTCCCTGGAACTGTATGTGCGCTTCCACGATGAGGCGGAGAACGATCCTTCTCTGGAGATTGAGGCACGCGAGTGGTTCCGCAAGCTGGAGCAAGGGGATGATGAAGCACAGCGGTTATGGGCGTTCTTTGTGGAAGTGAGCATGAAGGAATTCAACCGGATGTATGAACGCCTGAATGTACAGTTCGACCATACGCTGGGAGAAAGCTTTTACAATGACAAGATGGGCGCAGTGGTTGAAGAACTGAAGGCAAAAGGTTTACTTGAAGAGAGTGATGGTGCACTCGTGGTACGTCTGGAAGATGAGAACATGCCCCCATGCCTGATTATCAAAAAAGATGGAACAACAATCTATCCTACTCGGGATTTGGCTACGGCAGTTTATCGTCATGGGGTGATGAAGGCAGATCGGTTGTTATACGTGGTCGGAGGCGAGCAGAAGTTACATTTCCGGCAGGTATTTGCGGTCCTATCCCGGATGGGTCATGAATGGTCTGCGAAGTGTGAACATATCCCGTTTGGATTAATGCGTTTTGAGGGACGGAAAATGTCTACCCGCCGCGGTAAAGTCGTCTTTTTGCAGGAAGTGTTGGATGAGGCAGTTGCTCGTGCTTTGCAAATTATTCAGGAGAAAAACCCGAATCTGGAGAACCCTCAGAAGGTGGCTGAGGCGGTCGGTGTAGGGGCCATTGTCTTCGGTGATCTGCGTAATAATCGGTTAAACGATGTGGATTTCTCCTTGGAGGATGCGGTGAGTTTTGAAGGAGAGACCGGACCTTATGTGCAGTATACCCATGCCCGGATTCAAAGTGTGCTTGCCAAGGCAGAAGAGGCGATCCGCGTGGAAAATGAAAACCCTTTGACTAAACCCAACCTTGCGGAAGGTGAGAATAACACAGTAACCACTCTATCCCCTATCGGAGATACCTCATGGGCATTGCTGAAACTGCTTGGTGATTATCCCGAGTATTTGGAAAAAGCGATTCATCGGAATGAGCCTTCGGTCATTGCCAAATATACTATAGATGTCGCTCAAGCATTCAACCGTTTCTATCACGCAGAACGGATTGCGGATGCGTCATCTGATGTAAGATCCTTCCGAGTGGCATTGGCCAAACGGACTGCCGAACGCCTCGCGTACAGTTTACATTTGCTAGGTGTGCAAGCTCCAGAGCGGATGTGATCCCAGGTGATATGGAGTAAACGTGGACTTTTCAAGAAAGCCAATCAAGATGTACCAGACTCATTAGGTCGAGGTATGTTGCTTCAACGAGTGAGCAAGCGATTAGGTAATGCTCAAGTACTTGATGAAATTAATCTGGAAGTGAAGCAGGGAGAATGTGCTGTACTTATTGGCAGAAACGGTTCTGGCAAAAGTACGTTGCTACGTATGTTGGCAGGTATTTTGTTACCCGATACAGGATCGATCCAGCGCACAATGAAGGGTTCTGATGGGTATGCAGTAGATGGCCTGCCACGTTTACCCTTTACTTCTGGAGAGTACTTGTGGGACATGGGACGGATTCGGGGCATTCGCCCCGAAATACTGCGTGAGCGAATTAGAGAACTTAGTGAACTTTTATATCTGGATACCGCGATCGATCAGAAGTTACCCTTAATATCCAAGGGCACATTGCAAAAAGTAAATTTGATTCAGGCCCTGTTACCTGGACCGGGTGGTCTTTTGTTGCTGGATGAACCGTTGTCAGGATTGGATATTCCAGCTCAAGAGGGCATTGTATCCTTATTGAGGCAATGGAAGGATGAAGGGACATCCATCGTTACAGCTTGCCATGAACCGTTGCTTATTGAACGTTTGGCAGACCAGGTAATTGTGTTGAAGAAAGGCCGCGTGCTCCGCTACTGGAGTCGTGAAGATATACTACAAGCTGGCGAACCCGTTGTACGTATTCAAAGTCTGACGAAAGCTGGAGAGGATCTGGCTAACGATCTATCCGATATACAACAACCGGGAGTACTGTCTTTAGTTCGTAATACAAGCTCGGAGAAATCCAATTCTTGGTTGTGGGATTGGAAAGTAGTTCAACAATCAACTGATGATGTCCTCAGAATGATTCTGGCATCCGGAGGTTCGGTTGTGTCTGTACAACAGGAAGATAGTCAATTACATATGGAAAGTCTGCTGGAAGGACAACATCCAGCTGTACATGCGAGTCGTGGAGGTGTCACAGAATCTGTGGACTTAAGCTCTTCCATGGATGATGCGGGGAGAGAAGCTGAATGATCTATCTGACCCGATATTTGTTAAGGCATCACATTCGCTCACAGAAATATTTTGCACCGGTTATCTTTTATATCATCGCCATGTTGCTAATCTATTCCTACAAACCCAACCCTATTGCGGACAGTTACAGTGTCACGGCTATGCTGTTATTTCTGGCAGCTGCTTGGCTCGGAGTAATGGTGATGAATACCGAACCTGCAAAGCAGTATCAATTACTTGTCCTTCATACAGGAAGCAGGCGTAAAGTTGTATTAAGTCAACTCATCTGTGCCTGGATAATGCAATTCATGCTCACCGCAATCACTGTGCTGTATCCCGTGTTCGCTGGGATGTTCGAGAGACAACCCACAGGTGAGGAGTGGATGATGACTTGGTTAGGACATTTGGGGTTATCACTGCTGGGATTAGGCATCAGTGTATTTTTTCAAAAATCGTACATTCCCTTGCTTAGTCGCAGTATGCCTGCCCTCATTATTGTATTATTACTATCGTTTATCCAAGGTTCCTTAAGTGAACGTTTGCCTGGATCGTTAGAATGGCTTGGCCGCATTCTTCCACCAGCCTTTTATCTGGTTCGTGAGATGATGTTATTTGATGAATCAAAGATGGATTCTTTTGTTTCGGTTATGCTGTGGACTGTGCTCTATGCATTAGGGTTACTAATCATCCATGTGTGGCTGTCCGGAAGAAGAGATCTGCGGAGTTAGAAGACGCGCTTCCCGATAACTTGAATGTTGCTCTTGGTTTGGTTAGGATAGAGGGACATGGAATGGTTAACATTGTACGGTTGAAGGGGGCGCTCGCATATGCAAAATACAGATATCCAGAATGGTGACATGCTGGACAGCGAACACTCCAGGGAATTGTTTGCCTATTACGGATTGGCAGTGTACTACGGGCAGGCGCTTGAACAGCAGCTGGTCAATCTGATTTTATTAATGAAAATGTCTCAGGGCAAAGCCGTGTCTGAAGAGGATCTGGAAGATCTGTACGAACGAAAGATGAGCAGTTCACTGGGGCAGCTCATTCACGAAGTGCGCCATCATTTTACATTCTCTGAGGAAGAGACTCGCCAGTTGAATGAGTTATGGCAGCAACGTAACCGTATTGTACATCATTATTTCAAGGAACGAATTCATGAGACATTCAGTCCGGAAGGACGATCACGCATGATTAAGGAATTGGAGGATTTCAAAGACCGTGCACAGGAGTTGGAGATCCGTCTTCAGCAATATACGGGTGCATGGATTGCAGAGCTTGGTCTGGATGCCGAATCTGCAGCAGCTCTGCAAACGCTGGAGCGGATGCATACCGAGAGTATGCAAGCAAGGGCTTTGGAAGAGAATGAATGACAAGCAAACGGATAACGAAACGCTGGATATTAATGACGGCTCTGGCTGTAGTATTGGTTGGAATCCTGTGGACTGTGGTTACGGCAGTAAGTATATCAGCATATACGGATGAGGATTCATCCAGGATATCGGATGCAGCAATCATTCTGGGCGCAGCCGTGGCGGGGGATAACCCTTCACCTGTATTTCGCGAACGTATTGAACACGGGATTGAGTTATACCGTCAGGGTACCGTTCGTAATCTGCTTTTCACAGGTGGATCAGGTGATGATGGAGAACATACGGAAGCTGAAGTGGGTCAGAAGTATGCCATTGCACATGGAGTAGATCCTGCGGACATTCGCATCGAGACCAAATCCAGAATTACCGAGGAGAATCTGATCAATTCAATTCCAATTGGTGAACAGGCCGGTTATCAAACCTATACGATTGTGAGTGATCCATTACATATGAAACGGGCCATGAAGCTGGCTGCCGGACTGGGTATGGATGCCGTACCTTCTCCGACACGAACAACGGCTTATAGAACCTGGCGCAGCAAGTTTCCTTTTCTCGCAAGAGAGACCGTGATGTACATGGGATATACGATCAAAGGATGGATAGACAATCCGCAGCAGCCATGAGGTTGCACGCGGATTGTTTTTTTTGTCTGGCCGAAATAAACAGTAACCGAACATGCCTTCAGATGAAAATACAAAAAAACCGATCTACACCGCAAACCCTGAGGTAGCTGTGTAGATCGGTTTTTGTTTTGCCCTCGAGTACATCATTTTGATTGGTTACTTAAAGAGCTATCTGTTTTACTCTGTTATGCATTGCCTCCGGCAAAGGAGGTTGAGGTTGGAATGATCTCACCCGACGGATTCTCGCTGGTTGCACTCGCTGCTGCTTGCGCACCTTGCTGGAGCTGATACATTTTATAATAGCGGCCTTTAAGCTCCATCAGTTCATCATGTGCACCTTGCTCAACGATACGCCCGCGATGCAAAACCAGAATCTGATCTGCCGAACGAATAGTGGACAGACGGTGAGCAATGATGAAGGTGGTACGTCCTTTTTTGAGGACTTCGAGTGCGTTCTGAATCAAAGCTTCTGTTTCCGTATCGATATTGGCTGTCGCTTCATCCAAAATGAGGATGGCCGGATCAAACGCCAGTGCACGAGCAAAGGAGATCAACTGACGCTGTCCAGCAGACAATGTGCTTCCTTTTTCGATGACGGGTTCGTCAAAGCCTTGAGGCAAATGAGCCAGGATACGTTCAGCGCCTACATCACGCAGCGCCTGTTCAATTCGTTCACGGGAGATCTTCTCATCGCCGAGACTGACGTTGGAAGCAATGGTGCCTGTGAACAGATACGGGTCCTGCAATACAATCCCTATATGCTCGCGAATCCACTGTTTAGGCAGATCTTTGACGTTCTGACCGTCAATCGTGATCTTGCCTTTTTGCGGGTCATAGAACCGGAACAGCAGGTTGATGATTGAGCTTTTACCCGAACCGGTATGACCGACCAGAGCGACCGTCTGACCTTGGGATGCTTTAAACGAGATATTGTTAAGCACATAATCCTTCTTATAGGCAAAGGATACATCGTCGA
This sequence comes from Paenibacillus sp. FSL H3-0457, assembly GCF_037981725.1. Classification (NCBI taxonomy): domain Bacteria; kingdom Bacillati; phylum Bacillota; class Bacilli; order Caryophanales; family Paenibacillaceae; genus Paenibacillus; species Paenibacillus sp. FSL H3-0457. Next base: position 2,637,378 of record NZ_CP150283.1, read on the forward strand.
AGACAACATTTCCCTTGTATCTTGGCATGGAACCATCGGTTACAGCTTCTCCCTTTTCATCCATCAGCTCAAAGACGCGACCAGCAGATACGAGGGAGGAGTCCAGGTTGGCGAGTTGATTCACCATACCGGTGATTGGCTGGAACAAGCGACCCAGAACATCAACGAAGGCATACAGAACACCTAATGAGATAATACTTGTGCCATCCAGCACACTGGAACCGAAGTACCACAGGACCACCGCAAATGCGATATTCCGTAATACGTTAACCAGGTTGTGTGAGGTGAAGGCATTCAGGTTCAGCATTTTGTTCTGGTGTTTCATATAGTCATCATTCAGATCTTCGAATTCCTGTTTGGTTTGTTTCTGATGGCGGAATACGCGGATAATGGACATCCCCTGAATGGACTCGTTAATGATTGCATTGATCTCACTCAGTCGGGATCGAATAATCGTATTGTAACGAGTGGCGAATTTGCGATAGAGCACAATCCACGCAATGAGCATCGGCACGACGAATAATGAGATCAGGCCCAGGCGAACATCGAGCAGGAAGAGCGCGACATATACACCTGTAATCGTGATGATTCCTGAGAAAAAGTTCGAAAGAACAGCAACGAACAGATCTTTTACGGCTTCTGTATCGTTTGTGACCCGAGATACAACTTTACCTGCGGGCAGGTTATCAAAAAAGTGCACCGGCAGTCGCTGAATATGGGCATACACATCGTTACGCAATCTTTGAATGACCTTGTTGGCCGAGGATTGCAGCCAGAAAGTTTTACCAAACTCCATAATGACCGAGATCACGAGGAAGATCATGTAATACACAATTAATTGATAGATGCTGGGCATCTCCGGTTTGTAAAAAGCAAACAGTTCACCAGCGGACAGGGGTGTTGCCGCATATTGGCCTGTTACCTCACCTGCGCGTGTAACCGTGAGGGTTCCATCCGTATATGTGCGGTCCCCGTCAGGTGCGCTTACCGATTCGTTTACAAAATAAAAACTTCTGCCGGCTTGTAATACCCGGACTTCGGAACCTTTGTTTTCATCCGGTTCGAACAAGCCTTCGCGTTTGTAGTTCTTACCGTTGTAGACTGCGGCTTCATCTGAAGCTGTCGTCTCATAGAAAGGCTGCTCAATCGCGAGCAAGTGATTGTCGATCATGGATTTGGCGATGAACGGCCCCGCAAGCTCGGCCGCAACCCCAATGGTAAGCATAATTAATGCAGCGATAAATGTTCCTTTGGCTTTCAAGGCGTAATCAAGCAGCCTTTTGCCTGTATTAGACTTCAATGAATTGACCTCCTACGTGGACAGATTGGACTCGACCTGTTGCCGTTCATACTGTTCACGGTACCAGCCGTTCATGGCTAACAATTCCTGGTGAGTGCCTTCTTCCGTAATTTTTCCGTGCTCCAGTACGATGATTCGGTCAGCATGTTCAATAGCAGACAGGCGATGAGTCGAGATCAGCGTGGTTTTGCCCGAGCGTTTGTTGCGTATATTTTCAATGATTTTGGCTTCAGTACGTGCATCGACCGCAGATAAGGCATCATCGAGGATCAGAATATCAGGATTAGCAATAAAGGCACGCGCCAGCGATACCCGCTGTTTCTGTCCACCGGACAGAGAGATTCCTTTTTCACCAACGAGTGTATCCAGTCCATCGGATAAGGTTCCCAGATCCCCGTCAAAAGCGGCGGTACGAATGGCTTCCATGATGATTTCATCACTGGCCCCAGGTTGACCGAATTGAATGTTCTGACGAACAGATTTGGAGAACAGAACTTGTTCTTGTGGTACGTACCCGATCCAGCTGTGCAAGTCATCTTTGGCGATATCCTGAATCGGATGACCCGAGATGCTTAATGTACCCGAACCGGCAGGGTATTCATGAAGCAGTTGTTTGAGCAAAGTAGACTTACCGCTACCCGTACGACCCACAACACCCAATGTTTGACCCCGTCGCAGCGAAAAGCTGATATGACTGAGATTGTCGACAGTGGAACTTGGGTAACGGAATGTAACATCCTGCATCGCAATTTCTTCCGGATTCGTAACGTGAGCAGGTTGCTCCACATCTTGTACGGCAGGTTCTACCGATAAAGTCTCGTTGACCCGATCAAGCGAAGCGCTACCACGTTGCATCAGGTTAATTAATTCGCCGATGGCAAACATGGGCCAGATCATCATCCCCAGGTACATGTTAAACGATACGAGATCCCCCAGGGTAATTTCATTATGAAATACAAGATATATGCCGTAGGCAAGTGCAATCACATAACTGAGTCCAACGAAGAGGCGGATGGTGGGTTCAAATAAGGCATCCATTCTGGCAACAGCCAGGTTTTTGCGATACACATCTTCGGTCACGTCGGCGAACCGTTTCTCGTCCAGACGTTCCTGCACATAAGCACGCACGACACGAATCCCGGCGATGGATTCCAGCACCTGGTCATTCATATCTCCGAATGCATCCTGTGCAAGGGTGTAACGTTGATGTACAGCTTTACCATAGATCATCATGGCAATGGCGATAAAAGGTAATGGCAGGATTGCCGCCAGGGTCAGTTTCCAACTAACCAGGAAACCCATGGCGAACAATACGGTGGCCAGAAAGGCTGTAGAGTCTGTTAAGGTCAACATGCCGAAGCCTGCTGTAGTGGCAATGGAACGAAGATCATTGGTGGCCCGAGCCATCAGATCTCCTGTTCTGTTTTTCTCAAAAAAGGGAGGAGTCATCCGTAACAAGTGGTCCATAAAGCGTGAACGAAGCAGCCGCTCCACCAGATTGGCACCACCAAACAGTTTGTGCATCCAAACGTATGTAACGAGATAGATAATGATGACTGTTCCCAGAATAAGCAGAATATAACGCGTAAGTGAGGTGCCGGTAATGGAACCGCGCACAATCTCGTCGATGGCATTACCAAGAAGACGAGGAGGCAGCAGTTCGGCAATGCCCACCAGAATAAGCAAAATGACACCGGTTAGGTATCGTTTGCGTTCCAGCCGGAAGAACCAGGCCAGGTTTTTAAGTACAGAGAACAAGTGTTATCCCTTCCTTTCGATGTCCGAGAAATGCAAATTCCGTTCATGAATGCCGAAATGTACCCACAAAAAAAGACATACCGCACGCAGGCGGTATGTCTTCATATAATCATACGGCAGCATGGCTCAGAGAACAGAGCCGTCACCATATATAAGTTCGATTGTGAGTATACATCACAGAGGTTCTAATGAAAGATCGCCTGTCATGCCGACTTATGAACGGAATAATGATTTCGGGTGTGCTCCGGTATTTAGTTGTGTGCTGAATTGACCTATCATATGTTTGTTAAACACCGTAATCACCCTTTCTTTTTTTGGAAATAAATACAATGTAGACCTCGTATGTTTGCATCTTAACACCGGCTTTTACAATCTGTCAAACATTTTTCACAACTTATTTTGTCTTTATGTGGTCACTCGGGTTTGTATTCAAGTCCCTGTCGAGATATGATGGAACATATATATACAGAAGGAGCTGACACCAAATGAGTACCATACATGTATCCGATCAAGCTGCTCGCTGGTACAAGGAAGAGCTGAATTTGAACGAGGGAGACAGCATTCGATTTTTTGCACGTTATAGCTCTGGCGGAGGTCTTCACCCTGGATTTTCGCTAGGTATTGCTGTAGAGAAACCAAGACATCCTGCGGATCAAACCGAAGTTTCGGGGATTCAATTCTTTATGGAAGATCACGATTATTGGTATCTGAAAGGGCACCAACTGCATGTGGACATCGTTGATGAAGGTCAGGATATCGAATATCGTTACACGGAAGTCTAATGCTTGAAGTATTCTGTTAAGCAATAGGTGGATTACAGGTCGCCACCGGCTTCCGAGTAGGAGGAGGGGATAAGCAGTGAATCTGCCACCACGAGATTTGGCCCAGTATATCGCAAAACGCTCACATATTGTTGTAAAAGCGGCGGTGCGGGCTGAGAACGAACAAGGTGAATTACTGCTGATTCAGCATGCTGAACATGGTCACTGGCGGTTGCCATCAGGTGAGATGCGCCCGGGTGAAGCCATTGAAGGTGCTGCACATCGGGAGTTATGGGAAGAGACAGGTTGGACTGCTGATACCATGACACTGGAAGGTCTCTATTCGGGGCCTGACCTTCGGCATCTGCATTCAAGCGGAGATGAAGAGTATTATGTCATTGCCCTGTTTCGGACAGTGATCATTCAGGATGACCTTGTGGAGTCGCGTGTAAATAGTGATGCAGGTCTGAAGTTTTTTGCGCTGGAGTCGTTACCACCTCTGAATCAGATTAGCCGAATCCTGTTAGCGCGGGATATTGTAGAATAAAATAAGTGTTGACGCAAAAAATGACCTTGGCATGCACTATATAGTGGGTGCCAAGGTCATTTTTTATAAAAAAATCCGATTCACGTGCTCAGAGCATAAATTACACCTGATCCAGTGGTTCATCATCCATCGCAAAATCAAAATCATCAATATCAAATACCTGTACAGGTGATTCAGACTCAATTATGCGTGCAATCAGTTCAACCTGATCGGTAAGAATCGGGATACTCAGGCGCTGAGATGTCAGCAGCAGTTCGGTCTCAATGGGATCGAAATACTCCCCGTACTGTGCCGTATCTATTGCATTGATAATGGCAATGGATACTTGGTCACCAAATAAAATGGAGGGGCTTTTGGCCCATGGAACAAGTAACGCACGCTCTATTTTTTTCTTATTCAGCGGTTCCTCGAAATAAGAAATCATTTCATTGATTTTGGATTTCACATGCTGATCATCTGCCGGGTTATCCATCATGGGATCAGGACTGGTCTGGAATTCATATAGCTCAAGGATGGTGGTATAAGGAACAATATATTCAACAGGCGCGGGCGGCGCTAACAATTGACCGTAAATGGCCACCATCACGGCTTCTGTAATAAACTGACGTGACATGGTTCCTGAATCCTCCTGCGCCATTAATAGTTGCAAAGTGAATCTATACGTTTATGCAACAGCATAACCATAATAGTACGTGTTCAAATAGGACGGTTTTCAGTACCGAGAAGATGGGATGAAGCTAGAAATGGAGTAGCGGAGCGTAGGGAAAACTACGTGAGCAACCAAAATGTTTCCTTCGGAAACATACTTCGTAAGCCTTCCGCTTATTTCGGCTGAATTCCATATTCGATGCTGATGATGCCGATAGGCATCCTTCGTAATCAAAAGCGGACTTTTTGAACAACCTCTAATGTGGATTATTCTGCTGTAGGCTCGTGTACATGATTTGCATGAATAGAAGTATATCACACAACGGTGGGAAATACAGCCAATCTGCATAGCATGTCAGGTCACAACCTTCACAACTTGAATCAGGATTTGCCCAGCAGCAATGATAAAATTCCCGCCGCAATCAATGGACCCACAGGTACACCCTTGAACAGGGCAACCCCAAGTACCGTTCCGATTAACAGCCCGGCAACGACAGTTGGCTGTGTACCCATCAACGTAGCGCCACGTCCTCCGAGATATGCCACCAGTAATCCTACGCCAATGGCGAGCAGTGATTTCCAGTGCAGGAAAGACTCACCGATCGTCTGCAGACTCATCTTGCCACTGGCAAGAGGTGCCATCACGCCAATGGTCAGAATGATAATGCCCAGTGTAAGTCCGTATTTTTCAAGCCATGGAAATGCCTGATTCAGGTTCAGGACTCGTAGCAACAACAGAAATACCATCGCTACGGTCACAGGTGTGTTGCTGCTGATAATCCCGAGAGCCGCAAATACGAGCAACAGCAGGGAAGTCATATCCATTGTTTTCATTTCCCTTCAGTCTGTCCACGTTGTTTGCTAACGATATGTTCCGCAATGTAACGTCCATGCCAGCGCCCGGATTCAATAAAGACTTCATTGGCATTACGCCCCGAAGCGATGACTCCGCCCACATATACACCAGGTACGCTGCTTTCCATCGTTTGTGCATCATATAGAGGTTTATCCATATCATCAGACATCTCCACACCTACCGACGTGAGTAGTTGACGATCTGGACGGAAACCGGTCATTGCCAGTACGAAGTCATTATCCAGTTCCCGAGTGGAACCATCCGTGTGTATCAGACGAATCGAATCATCGAGTATTTCATTCACGCGTGATTCCAGGTGGAGTGTGATATGACCTTTTGTCACCATGCTCTCGAATAGCGGACGTACCCATGGTTTAATATGCTGGGACAGACCACTGCCGCGATAAACCATATCAATATGTGCTCCGACCCGAACCAGTTCCATGGCTGCATCCACGGCTGAGTTGCTTCCGCCAATAATGGCGACACGTGTACGGGTATAAGGGTGGGCTTCCCGGAAGTAGTGGGTTACTTTATCTTTATCTTCTCCAGGGATGCCCAGATAGTTAGGATGGTCAAAATAACCGGTAGCTACAACTACATTGCGTCCAACATGTACGATGGCCTCCCCGCGGCGATTGAGCGTATGTACCTCAAACGTACCATCATCCTTGCGTTTAATTTCACGGGCTTCCTCATAGTTATGAACACGCAGACCAAAATGTTCGGCTACCCTGCGATAATAGGCAAGTGCTTCATAACGAAACGGTTTATCATTAGGTGTGCTGAACGGAACGTTTCCGATCTCAAGCAGCGGGGCTGTGCTGAAAAACTGCATATGGGTTGGATACAGATAAATAGATTGAACGATATTGTATTTCTCAACGATCACAGCGGACAGTCCCAGCCGCTCACATTCAATGGCAGCAGACAGACCGCATGGGCCTCCGCCGATAATAATGACATCTTCCATGTTCTTAATCCTCCTTATTTCAAGCAATATAATCCTACCGTAAATAACGAGCCAATGCCAGTTCAAGCGTGGAGTTTAATTAGACAAGCTTACTTGAAACCAAAGGAGTTGACGTGCAGAGAAGAAAAGACTAATATCAAATTAGATATATATCTAATTGAAAGCGAGATGAACGATGATGCAGCTGGAGAAAATTGTGGCTTATCATAAAGCGTTGGCTGACCCGACCCGGCTTCGCATGCTGCTGTTGTTGGCACAGGGTGAACTGCACGGACAGGCACTTGCCGAGCGGCTGAATCTGTCACAGCCAACCGTGACACATCATGCATCCAAGCTGAGAGAGGCGGCGCTGATTAAGGAACGACGGGAGAAAAATACAGTGTATTTCACACTCAATCCTTCGTTTATCCGCGAGAATGCACAGGCTTCGGTTGATTTTATCTTTAATCGAGAGGAGGTTGAGGATATGAGTGATGTGAACGAAACATTGAAAGCGTCGGTCATGAGGAATTTTTTCTCCAAAGATGGACGACTGCGTCAGATTCCGGCTCAATACAAGAAAAAACTGATTGTACTTGGTCATCTGGTCGAGCAGCTTGAATTTGGTCGGAAGTATACGGAGAAAGAAATCAATACATTTATAAAGCAATACCATGAAGACTTTGCCACGATTCGGCGGGAATTTATCATGCATCAGTTCATGTATCGGGAAGAGGATATCTATGAATTGAATCCGAAGGAAATGTGGACACGCTGGGATCAGGTCAAATAGAGTAGCTGGTGGTAAAAAAAGTTTGGGCTTGACAACTGTAAAGCTCAGTGTGTAACATAATGGATAATTCTACAAGGGAGGCGATTGTTTATGACAAATTTAAATGCAGTATACGTTAATTTGAATATGAACAGCGTCTCCGGAACGGATCAAAGCATGTAATTTTGCGTTAGCTGGATAGCAGTATCCATTGTAACGTGAAGTATCGCATGCTCAGATGAAGCCACGGTGACGCACCCGTGGCTTTTTTGTTTGCCGATAAAGGGTGTTCCTGAATTGTTTATATCGGAGGGTTAAGTATTCTATCCGGTAGATCTACAAGAAGGGATGATCTTTGATTCGGCTAACTACTTATTGCCACGGGTGTATTTCTACTCGTGGTTTTTTGTTTTGATCTGAACCGGAGATGATTGTTCACTCGGCTTGAACGAAGTAAACAACTTATTTTGGGAGGAATTTTTATTTTAGATAACCATATTGAGAAGTACGGCTGGTCAGCAAAGTGGCAGGAACTGTGGCAAGAGACAGGGATGGAAGAGCAGGAGAAAAAGCCAGCCAGAATTATCGCAGACCATGGACATCTGCAACGTTTGATTACAGAAGAGGGCGAATGCTGGGGAAGAATTTCGGGCCGAATGCGTCATGATAGTCTGGAGACCAGCTTGGTACCAGCGGTTGGAGATTGGGTGGCGATTACAGGTCAGGCAGGTGAAGAAGCAATTATTCACAATCTGGTGCCACGTCGGAGCAGGGTATCGAGACAGGCGGCAGGTCCGGTGACCAAGGAACAATTAATCGCCGCAAACGTAGATACACTGTTAATCGTGGCTGCACTTAATCATGATTTCAACCTTAGAAGGCTCGAAAGATACGTGCTGATGGCTTGGAGTGGTGGCGTAAGGCCGGTCATTGTCTTGAGCAAAAGTGATCTGTGCAACAATGTGGAAGAACAGATCCGAAGTGTAGAAGGAATCGCCCCAGGCGTTGAAGTGCTTGCGATATCTGCAGTGGAGGGTCAAGGTAAATCCTTACTGGAACGATACTTGCAACCAGGGCTGACTGTTGCGCTCACAGGATCTTCTGGCAGTGGCAAGTCTACGCTGGTGAACTGGATGATGGGTGAGGATGTGCAGCTTACGCAATCCGTTCGCGAGGGAGACAGTCGTGGGAGACATACGACAACACACCGGGAGATGTTTGTACTTCCACAGGGAGCCGTATTGATCGATACTCCAGGAATGCGCGAGCTTAATCTCTGGGATGAGGGCAATGATGGGCTGTCGCATGCGTTTGGAGAAATTGAAGAACTTGCCGCCACGTGCCGATTTCTGGATTGCAGTCATACACGGGAAGCTGGATGTACAGTGAAAGAGGCCATACAGGGTGGTTCATTGGATGAAAAAAGACTGAATAATTATCTGAAAATGCAGAAAGAATTGCAATATCAGCAACGCAAGGAAGAAGTGGCATCCAGAAGGCGTACCGCCTCCAGCAAACCGGCCAATAGTCGTAAACCCAAGCACTCCCGTAGTGTGAAAGAGTGGGAGGAAGCCTGAAATCAGGCGGGCATCATCCTGTATCTTGCATAAGATAGGTCAGGAGGGATGTCATTATGCCAGATTACAGGATTATTGTAGATCTGTCTGACCACATGTTATATCTTCTGGATGGCAATCAGGTGATTAAGGGCTATCCCGTTGCCACCGGCAAGATGCTCACGCAGACTCCAAACGGGGAGTTCACTATTATTAACAAACAATCGAATCCAGGTGGGCCATTTGGCGTGCTCTGGATGGGGCTGTCTGCTCCCCATTATGGCATACACGGAACCAATGAGCCTTGGTCTATTGGCAAATCTGTCTCCCACGGTTGTATACGCATGTACAACTCGGATGTACTGGATCTGTCTTCCAAGGTATCTGTAGGCACTAGGGTAACGATCCGGCCGTAGGGCCGGATTTTACTTTTATAAGAGGTAGTTCAAAAAGTCCACTTTTGATTACGAATCATGCCTAGCGGCATCAGGACTGAAGTGGATGAATTTGGAATTATAAAAAGAAGAACATATAATATGGTAAAAATAAGGTAGTTACGTGAGAAAGTGAGTGATAGCTATGCTGATCAGGCGGGCGCGTGAAGGGGATGCGCAGGGGATAGCCCATGTACATACGGAGAGTTGGAAAACAACGTATCGGGGAATTGTGCCTGACGATTTTTTGGATCATTTGACTATAGAATCAAGATTGCCCCAGTGGGAGAAGACCATTCGTTCTGGCGAAAAGGATCAGATCTTGGTGGTAGCTGAACAGGATGATGGGAACATTGTCGGATTTGCTTGTGGGGGTAAGGAGCGTGAAGGAAAATTACCTTATGATGGAGAGTTGTACGCTATATATTTGCTGAAGGAAGTGCAACACGCGGGGATAGGTCAGCAACTGGCGACACATGTCGTTCATCATCTACAGACCCATAATATGAAACGTTTGATCATATGGGCTTTGGAGCGTAATTCAGCTTGTGGCTTCTATGAAAAGATGGGAGGCACTCCAGTCCAGACACAGTCCATCCGCATTGGTGGTCAAGATCTGATCGAAGTTGGCTACGGATGGGAGGACTTGAGCCTCTTTGGAGAGAAGAGCCTGCCCGACTGTTGAAAGACGTCCAGATGCTGAGAGAATAGTGGGGGTTGTATTGTTTCCCTTAAGCTTAAAGAATGGAAGAGCTAATTCAGGTCTACACGTTTGCGTAATTCTGAACAAGGTTAATGATGTATTACACCGTTGTGCAGGTGTGACATTTAATCTTGATCAGGAGGCGTATTCACATGACTTTAATGGACACTGAACATACAACATGGACGAAACAATATATTAATGGCAGCTGGGTAGATGGCTCCGGTGAGAAAACAATGGAGAATATCAATCCTTATTCGGGAGAAGTTATTGCCACATGGCGCTCTTCCAATAAGAAAGACATAGATAAGGCTTATGAGTCAGCTCAGAAAAATTCGATTGAATGGGCGAAGTCATTACCTGCTGCGAAAGAAGAGGTATTGCGTAAAGTTTCATCCCTGATGGCGGAGCGAAAAGAGGAGATTATTCAGCTGCTGATCACGGAATCCGGGAGTACCCGAATCAAATCGGAGGCGGAGTTTGCAGCGGCTAAACGCATTGTGGACGAAGCATCATCTTTTCCTTATCGCATGAAGGGTGAGATCATCCCGTCCAATACCCCTGGCAAAGAGAACCGTGTGGTTCGTGAGCCGAAGGGAGTGATTGGTGTTATCGGGCCATGGAATTTCCCTTTGCATCTATGCCTGCGATCTGTAGCTCCAGCGATTGCTCTTGGTAATGGTGTAGTGATTAAACCAGCATCGGACACTCCAATTACGGCAGGTTGGCTCATTGCCGATTTGTTTGAACAAGCGAGTCTGCCTGAGGGCGTGCTGAATGTCGTTGCGGGAAGTGGCAGCGAGATCGGGGATTACTTTGTCGCTCATCCGGTTCCCAAAGTAATTTCATTCACGGGTTCCACAGAAGTTGGACAAGGGATCGGTAAACTGGCGGGTGAACATTTAAAAGAAACGGCACTGGAACTAGGTGGCAACAACGCGATGGTTGTGCTGGAAGATGCGGACATTGAACGTGCTGCTGAAGCGGCAGTCTTTGGCAAGTTTCTGCATCAGGGACAGATCTGCATGGCTCTGAATCGTATCATTGTGCATGCCGATATTTATGACCAATTCGTCGAATCATTTGTTGCCAAAACGAAGAATGTCCAGGCAGGTGATCCAGCGGATGCCAAAACACTCGTGGGTCCTCTCATTCGGGAAAAAGAGGTAGAACGATTGCTGGAGCTTGTGAACAAAACCAAGGCCGAAGGTGCACGGTTATTGCTCGGGGGGACCAGTAAAGGCAGCGTGCTGTCTCCTACTGTACTTGCCGATGTTAAACCTGAACAGGATATCGTGCAGCAGGAATTGTTTGGCCCAGTGGCAGTGATCATGAAGGCTCATGATGAGCAGGAAGCTATACGTTTGGCGAATGATACTCCTTATGGACTTAGTGGTTCTGTATTCACCAAAGATCTGAATCGAGGATATCAGGTTGCCCAGCGCATTGAATCGGGTATGGTGCATGTAAATGATCAGTCTGTGAACGATGAAGCGCATGTGATGTTTGGCGGTGAAAAAGCTTCAGGGATTGGACGTTTCGGTGGGGATTGGGCCATTGAGAAGTTTACACGTACGCGTTGGATCAGCATTCAGCACCAATATCGGGAATATCCGGGAGTGAAATAAGTCGAAAAAGGGTGAACAAGCAGGGGCATTTATGAATGATTAGAGTAGGTTATAAAAAGATCGACAAATCATGCGAAAGTCCGTATCCAGCTTGGTTGGACGGGCTTTTTGCACAATATTACACCTCGGAAAAATACGGCTTAATATAAGAGTGGAAAAGCTGTTTGGGGCTGACGCTATCTGGTTATTTATGGATACACGGAAGAATCGATCCGTAAATCCAATGGCAAAGGGGCTTAAATTCATGTCCATTGACCGCTTTATTCTGAGGAAACTGAATACCTGTCAGGAAGAACATACACGTGCCAATTTGGTTCGGCTGTTTGTCATTCGTATTCGTAAAGCCGAGATTGCGGAAGAACATGATGCCGCCTATGTCCTGAGCAAACTACACTGAGTGATGGCTGATAATAATTGCGATCCACTGTTAACGTGTATACAACTCAAAAAAGGAAGCTTGTCTATAACGACAGCTTCCTTTTTTCATGTCTTGTAATGACTGTGTCTTACTTGACTCCTTTTAATATAACGATAAAGCAAGGGAGTCGTTTTCACTTCGACTGTGGAGAATGGCTTCTCCATTAACAATCTCAATACTAATTAAAGAATGCAGACATTTTTGAATGGCGCGTTTACCGTTGCTAATTTTATGCTCAAGAGCACTGCTAAGCAATCTTAATGTCTTCTGCATAGGTTGTTTGTTTTCTTGATTAAAATATACAGGGATTGATTTGTTTTGAAAGGTTATTAGGGTTCTCACTTGAAATCACCTCACGGTTGTTATTTCATACAGCTAATATTAAATTCCAATGCTTAAAATTACCTTAAAATCAGCTTATGAAAACATAAAGGTGGGTAATGTTTGAAAAGTGTTCACAATTCAATTGTGAGCGAAGGAATAAAAGTCCTGAAAAACGTAACTTAATTACCATTTAAATGGAACAAAAAACGATAATTTTCGTATCCTCGCAATATTAAATTGCATAACTGCCACAAAAGTTCTGAGTCGAATGTACGATATTTTAATATATACGTGGGTCATATGTAACAAAATTACAAGTGGTACATTGCAAACAGGGTGTTTATGTAAGAAAATAGGGTTGATATAACGATTCATTCTCTTTTTTTGATTTAATCTGACATTAGGACAATTTACATATGAGACCATGGGAGGGATTCGGATGATTCTAACCGTGCATTCCGGCCGCGAGGAAGGAGAATGGTTCGACATCGATGTTCCGGACGAATGTACCATCGAACATTTGAAGACATTACTCGGCGTTCGCATTTTTGGACAGGCACCGGGAGACGGCATTCAGTACATCCTTGAAGGCAAGTTTCCGGAAGGTCTGTGGTTCTCTCCGCAGAACGCACAGCAGTTAATGGAAACGGGGCTACGACAAGGCAGTTGCGTACGTGTCCAGCGGGCTTTTTCAACAACTTCGGAAGAAGCGCCTGTATATGGAAGACGTTCATTGTTTCAACAGGACAGCAACGAATAGGGCTTTTGAACGTATACATTCATTATTGAACGAACTAAAGGAGGTCTTCTCTTCGTGAATGTGTTATATCAGCGTTCTCCAAGAATGACACCGGTTCTCAAGGAAGAGAGACTCGAAATACTCAGGCCTCCAACAGAACCGAGCAAACCCACGTTTTCCATGATATCCATTATTGTGCCGATCATGATGACCATGGTTAGCATTGGTTTCTACGTATATATCAATATGACCGGCAAAATGGGCAACAGCAATTATATGATGTTTCAGATGATGACGGTCATGATGATGCTTACTTCTTACACCATTCCATTCTTCGTGTATCTGAGCAACAAGAAATCATATCGCAAAAAATTGGAAGAACGAAAAATAATGTATCTTGCCCAATTGGACAAACACCGGGAAGAACTGAAAGAAGCTCAGGCGGAGCAAGTGAAGAGCCTGTACGAAATTCATGGTGATCCGGGTGTGTGTCTTCAAGTGGTGAAGAACCGGAACAGTTCCTTGTGGGAGCGTTCACCAGAGGATGATGATTTCCTTCAGGTGCGCATTGGTACGGGAGAGATTCCATTCCGAATCAAACTTCAGGTTCCGCGGATTGATGGTTACGAGAAGGATGAGCTGATTGAAGCGGCCCATGAACTTGCGGCTGAATTCCAGACGGTACCAGATGCTTCCATTACATTGCCTTTGTTCCAATCGAAGGTTATGGGACTTGTCGGTGATCGGGAGGAAGTGCTTGCTTCCCTGCGAGTCATCATCTCACAACTGACGGTACGCCATTCCCCGGATGAACTGAAGCTTGCTGCTTTCTATGAAGAAAAGGACAGCAAGGAATGGGACTGGCTTCGCTGGATGCCCCATATCTGGGATGAAGACCAAGGACAACGCTATATGGCCGACAGGCACAGCGGTGCGCATCAATTGGCGGACAGCTTGTTTTCCGTGTTGAATCGGCGTCGTAACAATAAGGAAGACCGCTACAAGAAAAGCGTACAAACGCCGTGCTACGTTGTAATTCTCTCCGATACGCAATTAATTGAAGAAGAACCGTTGCTTCCGCTGCTGCTGGAGTCGGCTCACGAGATTGATGTATGCACCATCATACTGGCTAATCGCAAGGAGTCTCTACCGATGCATTGTCAGTTGATTATGGATGCCTCCAAAGGCAAAGGGGTGTATATCAAAAAAACGGAAGATGCGGATGTTATTCAACAAACGTACAAGCCTGATGTGATCTCGAAGGAGATGGCAGAGGCTCTTTCCCGTTATATGTCACCGATCCGGTTAAAGCGGTCATCTGCTTCAGATATCCCGCAAGTGCTTCCGTTATTCGATATGCTGAGCACATCACGCGTGGAAGATCTGGATGTGGTGTCCAGGTGGGGACAGACGAGATATCCTGACACGCTGCCCGTACCAATGGGTGTACGCGCTGGCGGCAAAAAAATTGCGATAAACCTGCATGACAAAATTGAACGTCAGGGTCATGGTCCCCATGGTCTGATTGCAGGTACAACCGGTTCAGGTAAAAGTGAAGTCATCCAGTCCATCGTAGCTTCACTCGCTGCTGAATTCCATCCACATGATCTGGCCTTCATGCTGATTGACTATAAAGGTGGCGGGATGTCCAATACATTTGTTGATCTGCCTCATGTGGTAGGGACAATCACCAATCTGGATGGGAATCTGATCGAGCGGGCGAATATTTCACTTCGTGCCGAACTGGTCAGAAGGCAAAAAATATTAAATGATGCGGGAAACCTCCAGCATATTGATGAATATTACAAGATTCTGCGTTCCAGACATGAACAGCCACTGCCACATCTGGTTATTATCATTGACGAGTTTGCTCAATTGAAGCGGGACCAGCCGGAGTTCATGGATGAATTGATCAGTATCGCGGCCATTGGTCGGACACTTGGGGTTCATCTAATTCTGGCAACCCAAAAGCCAGCTGGTGTTGTAGACGATAAAATATGGAGTAATTCTCGTTTCCGGATCTGCCTTCGCGTACAGAGTGAGGGAGATAGCAGGGATATGATCAAGATTCCAAATGCTGCCTGGATTACAAAGCCTGGTCGCGGATATTTCCAGGTTGGTAGTGATGAAGTGTTTGAAGAAATGCAATTCGCCTGGAGTGGTGCACCTTATAACCAGCAGGAGGATTCAACAACGGTATTACCTGTTATGGAAGTGCGCCTGAACGGTAAGCGGGAGCCTCTGTTAACTGGAGAGCGCAGAGCCGTTCTCAAAGGTGAAGATGTTCCGAAACAGCTTCAGGTATTTATTGATTATGTTGCGCAGTCTGCAGCGGATGCGGGTATCCGTCGTTTGCCAGGACCATGGTTGCCACCTTTACCAGAGACACTGGAATGGGAAGGTCTTCAGGACTGGCAGGAAGAAGAGAATCGGGATCTGCTGCTTGATGGCGGGGCGAATGGTCTGAAACCACTGGTTGGTTTGCTGGATGATCTCCCTAATCAGCGCCAACAACCGCTCGCATTGCCTGTGGATCAAGGACATCTGGTCGTGTACGGCATGCCAGGACTGGGCAAAACAACATTTGTTCAGACCTTGCTTATGTCTTTGGCCCGTTCCCATAGAACTGAACCTTGGCATGGTTACATTATCGATATGGGCCGTATGATGAAAGACTTTGCAGCACTACCTCAGATCGGTGGCGTGATGATGGCTGAAGAGGAAGACCGGATCAAGCGGTTATTCCGCTATATTCTCAAGCTGTCAGCACAACGCAAAGATATCATCTCGGAGGCGGGGGTTAAAACGATTTCGGCGTACCGCCGGACAGCTCACGCGGCTGTCCCGCAGGTTGTGGTCGTTATCGATGGTTATCTTTCATTCCGCAATGCCTATCCGGAAGAGAATGAACTTCTGGAGACGATCCTGCGTGAAGGCGGAAGTCTGGGTATCACCTTTGTGCTCACAGCCAATCGGGTAACAGATGTATTTGAAAAATTCAGAAGCAATATTCCCAATGCGGTTTCATTTGAGTTATCCGATCCAAGCGATTATTATTATGCCGTGGGAAGACCTTCCAAGGCGCCAAGCCAACTTCCGCCAGGAAGAGGCCTGGTCAAAGGGCAAGTGCCTCCATTAATGTTCCAGGCGGCATTACCATCTTCAGGGGCAGATGAGGGCAAGCGTTCATCGGCACTGCGCCGTACGATTGCTGAGATTCGCCAAGGCTGGACAGGGGAAGAAGCGCCGCAGATTGCTCCACTTCCGGAAGAGATCAAACTGAAGGATCTGCTCATTCGGACAGGATCATATGGTCAGGCTTGGGATACATCGTCTGTAACTGTCCCTGTGGGATTGCTTACGGATGATCTGGAACCATTCGAGCTTAATCTGCGTGAAGGTCCGCATTTCATGGTAACGAGTCCGATGGAAGGCGGCAAAACGACATTTTTATTGACATGGATGTTATCACTGGCTTATCATGCTTCTCCGGAAGATGTGCAAATATACACAGTAGATATGCGTTATGGCTCAGGTGGGCTGGGGGAAATCAGCAGTTTGCCCCATGTCCGTGGACATGTATCGCGAGAAGAACAGCTTGCACCTGTCATTCAACAGTTGTACGATGAAGTTCTGAAAAGAGGCGAGATTTCCGGTGGACCGGAACTTGTGCTCGTCATCGACGATGCGGACACCTTGTCCAAGCAGCTAAACGATTTTAATGTGAAAGATCAATTGGGAGCGATTGTTCGTCAAGGAAGGGATCGCGGTGTACACGTGATTCTATCCGGAGTTCCGGCAGACTTCCCAACCTTTGGTTCTGACTGGGTAACGGATGTGAAGGCTTCCCAGAGTGGAATGCTGTTCGGGACTTTAGACCCTAACGATCTCTCGTTCTTCCGTATACCTTATTCCGAATCTGGAGGTAGTTCAGGTGGGCTGAAGGTACTGCCTCCGGGTCAAGGTTATTATGTAAAACGTAAATATTCCAGGGTTAAAGGTGCAGTTCCATGTGATGACAGCTGGAAAATGACCGATTGGATTTCTGAAATTCGTGACCGATGGCATGTTGTAGTTTGAGGGGAGGTGGCTCATAATGTTGACGGTTCATGATTCTAAGCAAAAGGTAGTCACGTTGCAAACAAAGGAACTTTTTTTCCTGGCTGGTATTCTCGGTTCAGACCGACTGCTTGGTGTGGAAGATCCGTTTCGCGGCTATATGGCGGAGGATATCGCGATGGAGTGGGAGCGTGTCAAAACCTCCCTGCTTGACAAAGGATATCTGATTCGGGATCAGGATACCGATGAGCTGATCATGACACCGACCGTTTTCTCCAGGGTAGCCATTGCCGGATTGTCCGACAGAGCTTGTTGGATTCGCTACACGATCAACGGCAAGTCGTATGAGAGTTATATCCATTGCACGGATGAGCGGGTCGTTGAAGTTTCCCGTGTTGACGACGTACCGGACTCGTTCCGGCTCAGCGATCTGGGAAGTGTTCGTGAAGCCATTGATGTTCTGATAGAGCGGATGAAATGGAGCGGCCATTCTCCTGCGGAGAAACCGGCCCTAATGTGCTCCAAGAAAAAATTTTATGATGTCATGAATGAGCTCGAAAACAGCGGAGTACAGACCGTAGCAGCGGAACTCGAACAGGAGACAAGTGATCCTGAGGGCTCACTTGCACTGGCACGCTGTCTGGTGGGTAAGGAGTCAGACGGGGAGCTTAGGTTGCTTGTATGGAATGAAGACGGGTGGAAGTCGCAGTCGGCAGCATTTGCTGCAAGTGCGGTATCCAACTGGTTGTTCCGGATGAGCACTGCGGCTTCAGATGATTGGCTTGTTGCAGCACTAACGACTAGAGAACAGTTTCACGAGATGCTGCTGGACTGGCTTAAACAGCCTGCAGGGGAAGAGGAAAGGTGATGGTAAATGCGCATTCGTGTGGAACCGGATGTGCTTCGGGCACTGAGCAAGCAGATTCAGTATGCAGCGGAGCAAATACAGCAAAAGATGACAGTGTTGGATCAGGCGATTCATTCGCTGGAGTGGGAGGTTGAATCCCGCGCAGCGGTGATGAATGAATGGAATCACAGTAAACGACTGGGCGAGGATGCGCTGCGTCGATTAATGGACTTAAGCGTACAGCTGGGACGCAAAGCGTTGTTATTCCAGCAGGCAGACATGGAGTATCGTTCCGTGCTGAGTCATGTGAACACAGCCTATGGTAATGCGGTCAATATGCTGAATGTTCTTCAGAACAATCGTACAGGAGAAATCATGCCTGCACATTCTGCAACTGTAGCTGTAGTATCCGATCCCCTTTCCGCAATGGCGGCCGTATATCGTGTACAGGATGCCGCTCCGCCTGATGGCTCCCCGGCTACACTGGTGCAGGCTATGCAGCCTGAGCCTGTAGCATGGAGATTCACAGATCCTTCCTTTCGGGGAAGAAGAGGGACCGAGCCTGTTGTTTCCTGAACAGGGTGAATAAAAGTAACAGCAGAAAGTGAATATTTTTTTGTAAATAGGCTGTTAGGAGAAGTTTCAAGTGCTGAAAATGGGGTAAATAGGATTAGGTCCTTCGGCTTTTGTCCGATCGATCCTGGTATAGTACAATTTGAACAAGTAAAAATTTAATTGCACAAACCAAGGAGGAATTTACAAATGGCAGGACGTATTTTAGTTACCCCAGAGCAGCTTGATCAGGTTTCCAACCAATTTAAACAAAGCGGTGAGCAAAGTCAGCAAATCGTATCTACATTGACTCAATCCATCACAAGCATGGAAGGACAATGGGAAGGTATGACAAAGCAACGCTTCTTCCAAGAGTTCCAAGAAGCTAGCAAACAAATGCAATCATTCGTTCAAACGCTGAACAGTATCAGCGCTGAACTTACAGCTATTGCTAACAAATTCCGTACAGCTGACCAAGCTCGTTAATCTGCTTTACATAGATCAGGCCGATGTGAAGTCTGAATTCGTCCTGAATTATAGGTGGATAGCAAGCTGAAGATGTACAACTACAGCAAAAACCGGGAGTTTTCACAACACCCGGTTTTTGTTGCAACTATGACACTAGGACAGAGAGAGGGATAAGCATGTCTTTTCAACCAAATCCCGGGGATGAAGTGGTGATTAACGACATTGCCTATACGATTGGGCAACATCCGGCTGCGCCGGGTCTGGCTTATGCCCAAGCCGGAAGGCAGGGGATTGTTTATCAGTTGTTACCCCGAAATGGTTCCATTCATGGGGCTAAAGCACTAAAAGTATTTTTTCCTAAATTCCGTATTCCGGCTATGGTATATCAGTCTGAGCATATGGAGTCTTATAGTGAACTGCCAGGTTTGCAGGTATGCAAGCGTGATGTGCTCACTCCGGAAAGAAACGGAGCGCTCATTGGAAAACATCCCGATCTGTTATATGCGGTGTTGATGCCATGGGTGCAAGGTCAGACCTGGTTCGATGTGATCAGTGATCAGAGACAGTTGACGGCTGAGGAGAGCCTGAAGCTGGCTAGAGCGCTTGCTGGAACAGGTTCGGCTATGGAACAACGTGGACTGGCTCATTGCGATATGTCCGCTCCCAATGTAATGATTCCGTTTTTTTCCGAAGTGGAGAACCTGGGGAAGATGTCTGCGGTAGAACTTGTGGATGTCGAGCAGATGTACGGTTCCAAGATGGATCGTCCGGATGCCCTGCTTGCCGGGTCACCAGGTTATGCAGCCCATCGAACAGTGCACAGCGGTTTGTGGAGTTCATATGCTGACCGATTTGCCGGAGCGGTTATCATTGCTGAAATGTTAAGCTGGTCCGACCCTGTGATTGTAGAGAAAGCGTGGGGCGAAAGTTATTTTGACCAGCATGAAATGCAAACGGTGAGTGAACGGTATTATGCGATGCGGGAGTCCCTTGAGAAGCGTTGGGGTTCCAAACTGTCCGATCTGTTTATTCGAGCTTGGGAAAGTCACGATCTGAGCAGTTGTCCGACGTTTGGTGAGTGGTATGTTGCATTGGCTGCGGTAGACGTGGATCAGGCCAATGCAGCGGCTGCTGTGACAGCGGAAGAAGAAGCTGCCAATTCGTCCGAAGCTGATGTGAATCTGAAAAAGAGCTCAGAACCAGTAAGTGAACCGGTGAATACGCAAGACGGGAACCGTCCTCAAACGCCGCACTCTCCCGATCAGGAAGCGGTTGTGAACCGTCTGTTCCTGCAAGCAAGAGCCCTGGAGGATGAAGATAAACCGGCTGCAGCACTGGAAGTGTACCGCTCGCTTTATCATTTTATTCCTCATAACAGCGCGATGCAGATGGAAGTCGAGGCTGCAATTAAGGAACTGGATGCAAAGCTTAATCCAAAAGAAGACACAGACAAACCTGTACCTGTGCCATTCTACAGATCCAAAAAGTTCATGATTTCCTCCGCTGTGCTTATTGTATTGCTGGCAGGTGGCGTGCCAACGGTCAAAATACTCGCCGATCAGGCAGAGGTGAAACAGAAAGAACAGCAGGAAGCCACACGACTGGCAGATATCAAAGCTGCGGAAGAGGCTGAAGCAGCAAAGGCAGCTGCGCTCAAACAGCAGGAAGAACAAGAGAAACAAAAGGCAGCAGATGCTGCAAAACTGGACGCGGAGGAAAAGAAAAAGCTTGCTGAAGCCAAGCAGAAGGCAGCTGAAGCAAAGAAAAAAGAAGAAGAACGTAAGGCGTTACAGGCCAAGTACGACAAACAGGCGAAATATGAGGCCTTTCTGGTGAAGCAGGAACAGCAGAAGAAAGAAGCGGCTAAGAGAGCGGAGCAGGAAAAATACGATAAACAGGCGAAATATGAAGCTTATCTGGTCTGGAAAAAAGAGAATGATGCCAAGCTTGCAAAACAGGAAGCGGAGCGTAAAGCGGCAGCTGAAGTTAAACGTCAGCAGGAGATTGCTCAGAAAGCAGCTCTGAAGAAAAAACGTGCCCAGAATGTGGTCACGCTGATTGCTCACTACAATAAAACGTATAACGCGCAAAAAGGCAGAAAAATTGAAAATGCGGAATCGTATGCCCGTGATTTCAAAAATCTTTACAATACCGATGCTTCCTATTTCAAAGGTGTTGGCAAAGTAGCCGCTCGAATGAGTGCCATTAACAAATTTCTGAGCAACAACAGTTATACGTTGCCTAACTTATAAATTAATGTGAATGATGGAGGTGACTCACCCTAGATGAACTACACGATTCAAGCATCACAGCGTACACCTGCACTTATTATATATTTAATTGATATTAGCGCCTCCATGAACATGGTTCTGGAAAATCGTCGACGGATTGACGTCGTCTATGATGCCTTATCTCTCGCGATCCGCCAAATGGTGTTTCGGTCTACCAAGGGAAATCGTCTGACACCTCGCTATCGTATAGCCATATTGGCTTACAGTGATGATGTATATGACTTGTTGAACGGAATCAAAGGGATTGACGAGATTGCTGCCGTTGGTTCTTTGCCTGACCTGACACCGAGACGGTTTTCAGATTCTGCGAAGGCTTTCCTGCAGGCGGAAAAGATTCTACAGGCTGAAATTCCAAATATGCAGGATTGTCCTGCGCCACTTGTATGCCACATGACGGATGGGGTAGCCACAGGTGAAGATCCCGAACCTATTGCAAAAAGAATTATGGGTATGAGTGTACCTGACGGCAATGTACTGGTGGAGAATATTTTTATATCGGATCATTTGCTGGAAGGGCCAATTGCTGAACCTAGAAGATGGAAGGGAATCTCTTCGGAAACGAATCTACAGGATGAGCATGGAGAGAAGCTGCGGAATATGTCATCCATCCTGCCCGAAAGTTATCGGGAAATGCTTGTTGAAGCTGATTATTTGCTTGCACCCGGTGCACTCATGATGCTGCCAGGTACATGTGCAGAATTGGTATCAATCGGGTTCCAGATGTCCGCTGCTACGCCTGTGAGATAGGAGGGGAATCATGAGAGCGATGCGTTTGGCAACATTGTCTGCTGGAGATAAGGGGGGCCATGCCGAGCAACGGCATGGCAACTTTCGCTATGTGAGTGTACAGACCGGGGAACAGCCGCTAACTCGCTATCAAGGCATATTTAAGTGCAGATATGGTTATGGCAGAGCGGCTGAGACGGTTCATCAGGGAGATACCGGACAGGACTTTGCTGCGGTACGTATAAAAGGGAATATCTGCAATTTTGTTTTGTGTGATGGCGTAGGCATGAGTTACCTGGGCGATTTTGCAGCGCGTTTTCTAGGGAATGCTTTGCTGGATTGGTTGGAAACGACGCAACACACAACAGAAGAGGGTGTTGAGCGTCTTCTTCATGATCTTACCCTTCCCGCATCAGAGCAATTGGAGAAATTACAGCCACTGGAAAGTTCCCCTTTGTTGCTGCGTGAAGTGTTGATGGAAAAGCGAAGTCGGGGCAGTCAGGCGATGTATGTGTGTGGGCGGATCGAGCTCACGGGAGGCGGCCGCAAAAGCCGGGTATGGCTTGCATGGCAAGGAGATTCCCGTATTCGCCTGTGGCGTAATGGTCAGGAACAGTCTGAATTATTTCAGACTCACTGCAAGACAAATGAGCGTTGGTCTACACTTGAAGGACCAGTTGGTGGTAAGCCGCACATCTGCGAGATGAAAGGGTCCGCAGGAGATTCACTGCGTCTTCAGTTATATACGGATGGACTGAACGATCTGGATGCCATTCAAGCCTATGTCCCGGATGAACACATTCAGGTATTGCTGGATGCGACACATACCGGCGGTCTTGAAGATGATGCCGCTTTCATTGAGCTGGAATGGTGAGTGCGGGATATCAAGATGTGGATTGATCCTGATGAAGCTGTGACAGCGGCGAAGATCAACTGTGAAAAAACTTGCTGGTGTTGATTTAAAAGACACTCTTTTTGGGTAATCTTGTGAAGAATTGGCTTTCACGATGAGTATGAACGTACATTCTTACATAATTGCTAAAATGAAGGAGTGGGATGGATAATGACACAGCATAACGGCAAGTCACGGTTCCAAGGTAAGGTTGCGATTATTACCGGAGCAGGCTCCGGGATTGGGAAAGCCACTGCGGTCAAGCTGGCTAAAGAGGGTGCACATGTTGCATTGTTTGATCTGGTGAATGATCGGATCTCGGAAACGGAAGCAGAGATTAATGCGCTGCACCCCGGTGCGGCAAGAGCATTTGATGTAGACATTTCCGACCCGGCACGTGTGGAAAAGGCTGTACTGGAAACCGTTGAGTTATTCGGCGGTTTGGATATTGTTTTTGCCAATGCGGGCATTAACGGTGTATCGGCACCCATTGAGGAGATTCAGGTTGAAGATTGGCAGCAGATTATTACAACCAACTTGAATGGTACATTTTTCACGATTAAATATGCATTGCCTCACGTGAAAAAACGGGGTGGCGGCAGTATTATCATTACGAGTTCCATTAACGGCAATCAACGCTTCTCAAGCTTTGGCATGTCGGCGTACAGCACGTCCAAGGCAGGACAGGTTGCTTTTGCCAAGATGGCTGCACTTGAGCTGGCGAAGTTCAAGATACGTGTAAACGTGATCTGTCCAGGAGCGATTGCAACAAATATCGATCAAAGTACGGTCAAAACGGATGATCTACAGCAGATCATTATTCCGATGGAGTTCCCGGAAGGACAGCAACCACTTGCGGACGGGCCGGGTCAACCGGAACATGTTGCCGATCTGGTAAGTTTCCTCGCATCGTCCGAATCCAGACATATTACCGGAGCAGAAATCGTCATAGATGGTGCCGAATCATTGCTCAGCTAAGTGAGTATTCTGGATAAATTTCATTTTTGCTAAGGCGTGTCTTAGGGTGTGTCTACGATAGTCGTTCCTCTGGAACGGCTTTTTTTGTTATAATGCTAACATTCGAATAGAGATACTGAAGAGCAGTAGGGTACATTCATTAGGAGCGATTATATGCATATAGAGTTACCGATACAAGAGGTTATTCCTGAGTTAAGACAGTTATTTCGGGATCAAGATACAGGTGTGTTAATTGCAGAGCCAGGAGCGGGAAAAACGACTGTTGTACCGCTGGCTTTGCTGGAGGAGCCGTGGGTTGCGGGACGGAAAATCATTATGCTGGAACCCCGAAGGCTGGCCGCGCGTTCAGCTGCATCGAGACTGGCGGCTACGCTAGGGGAAAAGGCGGGTCAGACTGTAGGATATCGTGTACGCATGGATACCCGGGTGAGTCAGGCGACACGTATTGAAGTTGTGACGGAAGGGGTATTGACCCGGATGTTGCAGCAGGACCAGGGTCTTGAGGATACGGCGATGATTATATTTGATGAATTCCATGAGCGTCATTTACACGGAGACTTGGGCTTGGCTCTGGCATTGGAATCGCGAGCGATGTTACGTCCAGATCTGAAATTGCTGGTGATGTCGGCGACCCTTGATCCTGTTCCCGTCTGTGTATTGCTTGGCGAAGGTACAAAATCAATTCACTGTCCCGGGCGCACGTTTCCGGTGGAAACACGATATGTACCGAGACCAGCAGCCATGCCACTGGAACAATTCACGGCTCAGACGGTGACCAGGGCATTAGCCAAACAGGAAGGAGACGTGCTTGTTTTTCTTCCTGGTGCAAGAGAGATACACCGTACAGAGCGGGAGTTATCGAATGGATCTCTTCCTGGGCATGTGAAAGTTCATTCCCTGTATGGCAGTATGCCGGTGGAACAACAGGATGAGGCTATACGCCCAGCGGCTGAGGGCTCGCGCAAAGTGGTGTTGTCCACCTCCATTGCGGAATCCAGTCTCACACTTGCTGGAGTTAAGATTGTGGTGGATGCAGGGCTGAGTCGTGCATCGGCATTTTCGCCGCGCACGGGCATGAGCCGGCTTGTCACTCTGCCGGTGTCCAAGGCGTCAGCCGATCAACGGCGGGGTCGTGCAGGGCGAATTGCCCCGGGGGTATGTTACCGGCTATGGAGCGAAGAGGTTCATGGGGGACTGCCTGAGGCAGCTCGCCCGGAGATCACCTCCGCGGATCTTGCGCCGCTGGCGCTGGAGCTTGCCGTCTGGGGTGTCCAGTCCCCAGCAGAGCTGCAATGGCTGGACACCCCGCCTGACGCCGCCTACGGCCAGGCTCAGGCGCTGCTGCGCCAGCTGGGCGGCCTGGACGACGCAGGCCGCATCACGCCCTTCGGGCGGCGGATGAACACGCTTGGCGTGCATCCGCGACTGGCCAGCATGTTGCTCCGCGCAGCGGAGCTTGGGCTGGCCAGCTACGCCAGCATGCTGGCGGCACTGCTGCAGGAGCCTGCCGGCCTCCGCAGCAGTGGCAGTGCAGGCGCGGGCACGGACCTCCGCCCGCGCGTAGAGGCGCTGCTGACAGCGGACAGCAGCGGCATGCCGCAAGCGGCAGCGGCTATCGCAGACGGCGCGGCCGTGCGGCGCATGCTCCAGGAGAGCCGCCAGCTGCGCTCGGCGCTCGGCCCGGCGGCCGATCCGGTGCGGCCGGATGAGGACAGCTGCGGATTGCTGCTGTCCTTCGCCTATCCGGACCGGATCGGGCAACGCCGGGAGGACGGCCGCTATCTGCTGAGCAGCGGCCGCGGTGTAAGGCTCGCAGCGACAGAATCGCTGAGCCGTGCAGCGTATCTGGTCGCAGCCGAGGCAGACGACCAGGGCGCAGATGCGCGCATCCTGCTGGCTGCGCCGTTGCAGGAGCAGACATTGGTGCAGGCAGGTCAGCACTTGCTGCACAATGAAGTGCAAGTGGCCTGGGATTCCAACACTCGCAGCGTGCGCGCACATAAGAGACTTCGGATTGGAGCCCTTGTGATTAAAGAGAGCAGTATTGCACAGCCACCTGAAGATCAGGTGCTGGAAGCACTGTTAACCGGAATACGAATGGAAGGGCTGGATTGTCTGCCTTGGACAAAAACATCCAGACAACTTGCGGACAGGCTACGGTTCCTGCATCTCCATCTACCTGAGTGGCCTGACCTGATTGAAGATGATCTGACCGAAGAGCTGGCAGAACATCTTACCCCTTATCTGACAGGCATGCGATCGGCAGCCGACCTCAAGAGATTGTCGATGCAAGATGTATTACTTGGTGGCCTGAGCTGGACGCAACGACAACAACTGGACGATGAAGCTCCGACGCATATACAGGTGCCCAGTGGCTCACGTATTCCTGTGGACTACAGTCGTCCAGAGGACCCGGCGCTGGCAGTAAGATTACAGGAGATGTTTGGACAACAGGAGACACCGCGTATAGCGGGTGGGCGAGTCCCGTTGACCATCCACCTATTATCACCGGCTCAGCGACCTGTACAGGTCACACGAGACTTGGCGAATTTCTGGCGAGAGACGTACTTTGACGTCAAAAAAGATCTGAAAGGTCGTTATCCGAAGCATTACTGGCCGGATAATCCACTTGAAGCGGTCGCCACAAATCGGGCCAAACCACGGGGCAAATAGATGAATTACTTCATTTTTAAAGACATCAACGATTTGGTTCCCAAAGGGCGCGTTATCAGGGTTAGACTTTGCTGAACAACAGTCAGTTTTGTAGCTGATCGAATCATTCTCTGTCTTAAAGAATCACCCTTTAACCAGAACGTGTCTCAAAACTAGCTAACGTGATCTTTTACTATCTTTTCGCCCCATGTTACGTCACTTTGCCTTTTCGTCCCATGCTGCGTCACTTTCCCTTGACGTGCCCCGGCACGCCTGCTGAAAACTTCCGGCATGGAACGATAATTTGGCAAAATCTGCTTCTTTTGAGGTTGAAGACACATCCTAGAGCGTATCTTCAAACCTGCCGAAGCCGAAGCTTAACTGAACGTGCCTGGAGCTGATGATGGAGCAGAAACATGGAGCGGAGCGCTAACGAACCTGTGACGACTTATTCAGCGATTTGAAGTACCCGCAGTAATCTAAGGAATCTGAAACACGCTATATTTGAATAACCAGCCATTTACAACGGGTTTGTCAGGTAATTTTGGTAAATAACGTGTCTCATGTTCCTTACAAAATAAAATGAGGACCCGAAGGCTAAATAAGACGTCCTCGGTTCCTTAGAAAATCGTCTGGGACAATCCGCCAAGATCAGCCAGTCTAGACTTCAAGATGTTCTGGACGCCGACGTGCTTCAACGTAGAACATGCCTGATAACGTATCACATACCTGAGTTTGAAGGCACACCCTGATGAGGATTAATAAGGAATGAACTTCAGCAATTTTTTACTATCAACACATAGTATATTGACTTGCAAACGTTTAAAAGAAACTTAGGCGGGTAATAACATAGCGAACCACTCAATAATATGAGGAGGGATTCACTATGCAGAAGAAAATCGTAGGTGTGTTTAATACAGAACGTGAAGCATCGCAGGCTATCGAGGGTTTGAAAGCACAAGGATTCACTTCAGACGAAATCTCTGTTGTTACACAAGATCGGGATGAACTGAAGGCAATTCGGGAAGAGACAGGTACCAAAGCCCCTGAAGGCGTGGCTGCGGGTGCAGCAACAGGTGGTGTACTTGGTGGTGTAGCCGGTCTGCTCGCAGGTATCGGTGCACTAGCCATACCCGGCATAGGACCGATTCTGGCCGCAGGCCCTATCGCGGCAGCATTTACCGGTGCAGCTGTGGGTGCAGGAGCTGGCGGATTGGTGGGTGGACTTGTGGGTCTTGGTATTCCGGAAGAGGACGCTAAACAGTATGAGGAGTATGTACAGAATGGTAAAATCCTGCTGCTCGTAGATTCTACGGATCGGGACTACGATGTGTACGATGTGTTCAGTGGCAACAGCCAGCTTAACCGAGACAGAGCCGAAGCAGCTCATCGCGGAGATGTGCCAGCCGAACGTCCGGATCTGGATATGGAAGAACGCAGATTGGAAGCCCAAAACAAGGCAGCGCGATTCGGTAACAATACATTCCTGTAATCTTGCCGCGAATTTAATCGATATGAAATAAAACCCAATGACTTATTATCTGTAAAATGGAATGACATATATGATCCACCAGATGGTCATTAGCCGGTTTCCTTAAGGGAAGCCGGCTTTTGTCCCTGTGTTGCATATGGGTGGGTGTCAATAATGTCGGATGGTGTTTTTACCCAGTCAAGCAGGGAATAACAATACATATAACAGTACAGCCAAAGCGAGTCCAATCACCAGTAGCATCATGGTAAGAAACCGGATTAATCCGGTCGATGCCTGAAACGTCTGTTCATTGATTTGGGTACGCTTCCGATGATAGGCTGCTGCCGAATACACAATGATGGATATGCCGCCAATCAGAGAAGTGATACCCGTAATAATCGCCGAAATATGTGCAAGCCGATCATACGCCGACGAATTGAAACCAAATCCGGCAGCAAGAAAGCCGATGCCCGCCATGGCAATACCGGTGCGCACCCAGGCCAGAAAAGTTCGCTCGTTAGCCAGATGTTGCTGGACATACTTGGAATCGGTAGTGGTTACGTCTTTTTCTGTTAAAGAAATGTGAATCAACTCCGTTCAATAAATATACGGCTTCATTGTACTTTGTTTTTATCGCAAAACCAAGAAAGGATGGCTGAATGTATGCCTCGCAAAGAACGAATTACAGAAATAGAGAGTTTAAGGGGAATTGCCTTTGGAGCGGTGGTTCTCCAGCATTCCATCGCACATTACTCATTAGTCCCGGAAACGAGACTGGAGGATGGCGTGTTACTGGCCATACTGCTGATGCTCTCCAAATTTGCAGTTCCTTTATTCATATTCATAACAGGTATGGTGCTCTTCTATAACACGGGAGACAAGCTGAATTACGGCAAGTTTATGAGAAAAAGAGTAAACGACGTGATCGTGCCTTACCTGATCTGGTCACTCATTTATTTTACACTTGCACCGCGGGGCTGGACCGGATTTGGATGGAATGACATCCCAGACCTAGGCCTGAAGTTGCTTACGGGCAAAACGACTTCACACTTTTGGTACATCATTATGTTGATTCAGTTTTATCTGTTATTTCCGCTCTTTTTGCGAGCCATTCGTTAT
The DNA here is from genome assembly GCF_037981725.1 of Paenibacillus sp. FSL H3-0457. NCBI lineage: Bacteria > Bacillati > Bacillota > Bacilli > Caryophanales > Paenibacillaceae > Paenibacillus > Paenibacillus sp. FSL H3-0457. The sequence continues at coordinate 2,666,829 of NZ_CP150283.1, forward strand.
GTATATAACCGATATGAGGCCAAGGGGCGCTTGATCGCATTATTGATTTCTGGTGTGGTGTATCTTGTACTTGCGGATCAATTAAGAAACATCGCCAAGTTCATGGAACGGGTGAATATCCCGGTGCTAACAGATGCTTTTACAACGTATGCAGACCGTAATTTCCTTTATTTCTTTATTTATTTTGTACTTGGTGCAGCAGCGGGGTTATCCGTCCAGCACTGGAATGAATGGATTCATCGATTGCGCTGGATGTACTGGACAGTGTTTATTGTTCTGGGTCTGCGGTTTACTTATTTATTAATGCTAGAGTTTCAGAAGCCGGAAGGAATCAAAATTACGTTCTACACAGTCAGCTTGATCCGCCCTGATATGGCACTCTTTCTGATCGCTTCCATTATGGTCATGTACCAGCTGGCCGGAAAACTTCACAACCTCAGGGCTACACGATTGCTGGGATGGATTGGTGGTGTATCGTATGGCGGTTATCTGATGCATATGTTGATGCTGCGGTATAGCTACATTCCGGATGAGTTGTTTTACGTTGCTATGGGTTGGAACCCTGTCGTCCGAATGATCATCACCTGGTTGTTGGCTCTTACATTATCCTGTGTAGTGACATGGCTTATCTCGCGTGTAAGCTGGGGCAAATGGATTGTGGGAGCCGTACCGAAATCTGTCCGCAATAAATGAAAACATCAACATATGAAAAATTCACAATAGATCACCACAGCCGCACAGAAGTGTACGGGAGTACGAGAGTATACGAACACAAGATACAGAGCACAGGTATTACAGCTTTTACAGCTTTTGCACAGACTTTCTTGTCATTAAAATTCGATCTCACGACACCCTGAGCCCTGAAATAAACAACTTTTGAATCAATTTCATAACTCACTAAAAATGAATTTCTGTAACTGGATATAGACAAATTGAACCGTTTCGATCTATATCCAGCCTTGATTGAAGCAGCTAAAGGTATTATGAAATTGATTCTTTTGAATAAAAAATAAAATTTCATTACATGAAAAATTCACAAAAGCAAACCTTTTTCCGTGCTTCCCCCAGGTCAACGCGTATTCACACGATTTCTTGCTCGCCCTCCTTGAAGATAGATAAAAGGGAGAGGCAAAGCGGAGAAAGATGGCAGAACCCGAACATAAGTTTTATAATACTAGATATATAGGTTCTGACAGGAGGGGAATGAACGTGGCTTTTATGATTGCACAGCGGGCATTTATCAAGCTGTATCTGATTACGATGGTTGAACAGCACAGGGGGTATGGTTACGAGATGCTGGAGGCGATGAAGCAGGAATTCAAAGACTACGGTTATGTACCACCCCAGAGCGAGGTATATCGGGCACTGCATGAATTGGTACAGCAAGGTGTTTTTTATCGCACAAAGAAGCTGAAGGGTAATGATCCAAAGGTCGATTTTCAGGAAATCGTTTTATATCATTTCACGGATGATGGTGCGGAAAAAGCTGAGTTATACAAGAAACAGGTCAAAACGGATCTGGATCGTTGTCTCGGCATGTTACACAAGGCAGAAGAGGACAATTATGGTACGAAAGGAAGATGAGCATGAACAGACAGTTACAGTGGGGTGTACTCGGTACGTCAACCATTGCCAAAAATGCAGTCATTCCGGCGATCCAGCAGTCTGAACGTGGTGAGGTGTTGGCGATTGCCAGCCGCAGCAAAGAAAAAGCGGAAACCCTTGCCGAAGAACTCGGCATTGCCAGATCGTATGGCAGTTATGAAGAGCTCATCGCTGATCCGGACATTGAAGCCGTCTATATTCCTTTGCCTAACCATATGCACAAAGAATGGACCATCAAAGCGGCACAGGCTGGCAAACACGTGTTGTGTGAGAAACCTGCTGCACTGAATGCAGATGAATCGGCAGAAATGATTGAGGCATGTCATCAGCAAGGTGTTCTTTTTGCAGAAGCAATTATGTATCGATATCATCCCAAGCACAGACGTGTGCAAGAGATTATAGCTAGTGGAGAGATTGGTATCGTCAGAGCCATCCATGGTAACTTTACCTGTAATACCGCTGATGACAAGGAGAATGTAAGGTTCAAAAGAGAGATGGGCGGCGGATCGTTATTCGATCTTGGCGTGTATCCGATCTCGGCAGCCCGGATGTATCTGGGACAGGAACCGGAAGCGGTAACAGTTCACGCTCTATTCTCGGACGAGCATGATGGCGTGGATATGATGGCGTCGGGACTGGTAGAATTTCCGAATTCGGTAGCTTTAACTTTTGACTGTGGCATGTGGGCTTCAGGTCGAGCGGAGATGGAGATTCTCGGGACGGAAGGGCGGATTGAACTGCCAAAAGTGTTTGGCTGGGAGAACAGTGATATTCCACCTCAGATTATTGTACACACCGATTCGGTCAGCCGTGAGGAACGTGTATCCGTGTCGAATTCCTATGTGCTTCAGGTGGAGACGTTTGCAACGGCTGTGCTTGATGGAGCATCCCTACCTTTCAGTCCGGAAAATACCATTCAAAACATGCGCGTTATTGATGCGTGCCTGGAATCGGCTCGAACTCGTCAACGTGTGAAATTGATCGGTTAGATTAGGTCAGGTCAGTTTAAACATACTAGAAAAGTAGACTCCATCTTCCGGGATGAGAGTTTTTTTTCTGTCTTAAAATGTTACAATTATAATATTTTACAAATTAAACTTCTTTATTTGATATTTCTACCAAAATGATGTGATATAAATAGTCATGAGATGACTTGTTTACTATAATCTAGCAGAACATACAACTAGACTGTTACAGCTTGCAGAACGCATATCGAAACAACGTTCATCTACTTTGAAGGATCGGGAGGCCGGATTGATGAAAAAGTTGATATCCACCGCATTACTGGCATTGTTGTTAACGTTTGTTTTCCTCACAGGTTCACAGTTCACTCCAGTCGGACAGCAGAAGGCATCTGCTGCAACATGTACCATCATCAATACGTTTACAGGTGTAGCAAATTATTTGAGTGCAAATGGAAAGTTGCCATGTAACTTTATTACCAAATCACAGGCAACAGGACTTGGCTGGGTAGCGTCAAAAGGAAACTTGGCTGTAGTTGCTCCTGGAAAAAGCATCGGTGGGGATACATTTGGCAATCGGGAGGGGCTCCTGCCTTCGGCCAGCGGACGTACATGGCGCGAAGCGGATATTAACTATACTTCCGGCTTCCGTAATTCGGATCGGATTGTGTACTCCAATGATGGACTCATCTACAAAACGACAGATCACTATGCATCATTTACACGCATGAAATAGTGGAAGGAGCAGCCATGAATACCGTGATTCTGGATGGAGAAGACCTTGCGAGTAGCACTGAACTTCATCAACAATTAAAGGTTAAGCTGAAGCTGCCGGATTTTTATGGCGGTAATCTTGATGCATTGTGGGATTGCCTGACGGGTACGATTGAACTTCCACTAGAGTTAAAATGGACCAACTACCAAATCAGCGAAGAACGACTGGGGAATGAAGCAGGCCGGGTACGTGATTTGATGTGGGAGGTACAGGCTGAACAGTCTGGATTTCAATTGCGAGTTGAGAAGTAGGCAGCAAATAAAGGCAGTTCAAATACAATACGTCCAGCCGAGCAGACCACATGTGGTCTGTTTTTTTTGTGTTATAGGAGGTTGTTCAAAAAGGTTGTCCCAAAAGTCCCTGTGTTGATTACGAATTCTCTGAAAGAATAGCGAGCTATAACTTTGCTTATCTATCGTTAAAATTATTTTCACGGAGGTATTGATTTCTGCATAACTTACGTTAAAATAAAATTAACATGAAAAATATTTTAACGTTGAGGAGTGAAAAGGGATGAGCGATAACACAGCAGTTGGCAAGCAAGGTATGGGTGAGTTAATACGAATCAGACCGTACATGCAATTTATGCTTAGTAAAGTTGTATCCAGATTTGGTGATTCGATTGACTCGATTGCCTACAGTTGGATGGTTTACATTCTAACCGGTTCGAAAGTGTTGATGGGTACGTTGCTGGCGGTGAATTTTTTGCCCAATATCCTTCTGGGTCTGTTCGCCGGGGCTTTGGTTGATCGCATGTCTCCCAAAAAAGTGATTGTGATTACGAATACGGGTCGCGGGTTGTTGGTGGGTATTACAGCTCTGCTGTTTGGATTGGGCCAACTTGAAGTCTGGCATCTGTTTGTCATTACAATTCTGAATTCTTTGCTGGAATGCTTCACTAGTCCTGCAGAAGTGTCCAGTGTCCCCCGATTGCTTCCCCCATCAATGCTGCTTTCGGGTAATGCCATGTCCTCTTCCGCAACCAGAGTGGCCGAACTCGCAGGACTTGCAGTGGCTGGTGCCCTTATTGCTACAATAGGCATTGCCTGGACGATCCTGATTGATGCGGGGTTGTTTGCGCTAAGTGCTTTAATTATGAGCCGAGTAGGCTACCCTGAAGTCATAACATCTGCTAACAATGAAGATAAAACATCAACTGAAATGAATTCTCATCCATCCGACAAAAGTAGCATATTTTCCGAAATGGCGGAAGCTTTTCATTTTCTCCGTAAACATGCCTTATTGTTAATTGTCTCCATCCTGTTTGCCTTCGTTAATTTCTGCCTGATGCCGTTTAATGTTCTTCGTACACCTTATGTCATTGAAACGCTGCATGCTGGCGCTGGGGGATTAAGTCTGCTTAGTGGGCTGCTGGTGGGAGGTATGTTGCTCAGTGGTGTATGGTTGACACAAAGGGGAGCGAATTATCGTAAAAGTGTGCTGGTCATCAGCGGTATTGTCATGTTGGGTCTCAGTTATGCGATGACGGCACTACCCGCTTACATGACTTCCTTCCAACTGCCGGTTGCAGCGGTCTTTTGTCTAATGATGGGTATGGGGATTCCGCTGGCTACAACACCGCTGGCCACCTATCTTATGGAAGTTACCCCTTCGGAGATGCTAGGCAGAGTGTACGCCCTTCAAAGTATGCTTGTCTTGAGTGTCGCACCACTTGGAAGTCTGGTTTCGGGAGCACTTGCAGATTGGATGACCATGCCTGTTCTGTTTATTGTCTTTGGTATTATGCTTGCCATGTCAGCAGGTATGTTGTTATTTAGCAAAAGTTTTCGAAGTGCTCTGTGAAGATATTCAGAAGTGATCATTAGCCAATTTTCTGTATCAAGTCATTTCTCGCTCGTTTTGACCGAAGTCCTGACGCAACGTTATAATAGAGATATCGATGGACAACAGGTACCCCGGAAATGAGGATACAGGGATGGCGCACAAGGTTCTTTCAACAATTGAAGAAATTAAAATCTACTCCGATCCGTATCGGATACAGATCATGAATATGTTTAACAAGCAGGGCAGACCATCCACTGTCAAAGAGATCGCCGACCAGATGGGTGAGGTGCCAGCCAAAGTTCACTATCATGTAAAAAAGCTGGAGAAAATTGGTCTGCTGACGATCGTTTCCACACGTGAGATTAATGGGATTATCGCAAAATACTACGAACCATTCACCGGAGAGATCCATCTCCGTCACGAAGATGAAGACAAGGAAAACTCTCCATTGAAACAGGTGTTTCGGTCCGAGACACTCAAATTATTAAATGAGATGTTCGAACAGAGTCGTCAGCGATTCATGCATCAGGCGGAAAACGAAGATCGGATGTTTCTCTCGGACATCACGCTGTATGCAACCCGTGAGGAAGTAGAGCAATTGTATAAAAACATCATAAAACTCTGTGAACCTTATACTACAAAAGAGAATCGACAAGGGGAACATGAGGTCTTTCAGTTATTCTCTGCTCTCTCTAAACCTATAGTGAAAATACCTGCTTCTAAGACAAATGCAAAAGAGAAAAAGAAAGCTACGTCTGATAAGGGTAAAGCAACTCCGAAAACGTCTCGATCTGTGTCTAAGCGGCAGGAATCTGCATCATCTGGTAGTGAGTCAGAAGAATAAACGGATGGAATACATGGGTTCAGCGTTATCGCTGGAAGCAAGTAACCGCAAACGTGAGAGACTGCTTAGGAGAAAACTAGAAAAAGCCGCCCAATGGCGGCTTTTTAATGCGTGATAAGGAAGGCTAATGGTGGAGCAACCTATGGAATCAATCAATTTTAACGCTTAACGTTTCAGTTCATAACGAAGTTACATGTTCTCATCGTAACCCTTCACATCACGTTTGGCTGCGGTTGCGGGGGAGTTGGATGTGCCATATTCTTCGACCGCTTCCCAGGCATCTGCGTTGTCGAACTTGCCGGCCCGCTGCTGTCTTCCTTCCCCAGCACCACTCGGAGGCAGGGTCATTACTTCTTCTTCAACGGGCCGATCGTTGCTGATCTCCCGATTAGGTGTGTCGTCAATACAGTAAGCGGTGTAGGGGATAGCCTCAAGTCGTTCGAAGGGAATATCTTCGCCGCACGTTACACAGGTTCCATATGTACCTTGCTCCATACGTTCCAATGCATCGTTCACTTGATTGAATTCGTCTGTTAATGTATCGTCAATCGCCAGATCACGGCTACGTTCAAATGTTTCCGTACCGGCATCTGCCGGATGATTATCGTAGGAGGACAGCTCACCGGTTGAATCTTTCAGCGACTCGACTGGAGCACCGTCTTCCATGCTGGATTCAAAATGACGCTGTAAGTTTTCACGTTGCTCCAAAAGGGCGTTTTTCAGTATTTGATGTTGATCTTTAGTTAATGTACTCATAAGGACATGCTCCTTTCCCGTTGTGGGGTGTAGTGTGTCTTTACCCGAATTGGATGAAAAGCAATCATTTTCGTGAGGAATAGGGCTGTATCGTTTTATATCTGACGGATTATGTGTTATAAAAAATAGAGAGAGAAAATGCCGTATGATCTTTACAGGAAATAGAAACACGGCTTGGCTTATAATGGAGGTTGTCAATATGGATGAACATATGAAACGAAGATTGGATAAACAGAGACAGTTGTTCAAACAATTGGGTGTGCAGCTAGATGCGTTATCGATTCATGAAAAACAATTTAATTATAAACTTCGTGGTTATGATCCGGATGAGGTAGATGCTTATCTTGACCTGGTCATCAAAGATTACGAACGTTTCTATGCCAATATTGCAGATCTGATGGACAAATGGCAAGAACAGCAGTTAACGATCCGTGATCTCAAGTCGTCCGCAAAACCGGTGGAAGATCCGACCAAGATTGATCGCAAACAACTGGATGATATTGTGAAACAACTGGAATACAGTGTGCGACAGCTCAAGATCAGAGCACGTCCCGAAAAGGATCTGTTCTCTGAATAAGGTCAGCATGTCCTGGATTATATTAAATAAAGGTGGTTAATCATGAGTACTCATTTTTCGGTCAGTGTGCATTGTTTGTTGTTATTGTCACTCAGCGCGCCTGAACGAATCACGTCTGCACATATTGCAGGTAGCGTGAATACCAACCCTGTCGTCGTCAGACGTATTCTGGGCGGGCTGAAAAAGGTGGGCTTGGTGAACTCCTCTCCTGGAACAAGAGGTTTTTACTTAGCGAAGCCATCAAGTGAAATCACATTAGCCATGATCTATCAGGCTGCCAAGGACGAAGGTCCATTGTTCCCGATTCACGGCAATTGTAACCCGGATTGTGAAGTGGGCTTGCATATAGACAGCTTGCTGACCAATCTGTATCAGGTTGCCGAGGCGAAGGTGGAGCAGTTCTTTGCATCCATTACACTCGAAGATATGGAACGTTCCTGTACTCAGATGCAAGCTGTTACATCACAGACAGAGTAGATTGCAATAAAGACTTAAAGTGCATGTTCAAAAAGGCTTAAAGGAAAGGTGGGTTGTTATATGAAAATTGTAGTCATTTCTGACACGCATTTATCACGTAAATCACGGAAGTTACCGACTAGGCTCCTGGATGTATTGCCGAGTGCCGATCTCATTCTTCATGCCGGTGACTGGTCGGATTGGAGTGTGTACCCATTGCTTAGTGAGTATGCACCAGTTGAAGGGGTAGCGGGTAATACAGACCCGTCCGAAATCGCTGAAAAACTGGGATATTCTCGTATTGTTGAAGTGGAAGGGCTTCGTCTGGGTCTTGTGCACGGTCATCTGGGATCAAAGGGTACGGAGCAGAATGCAATTCATACCTTTGCAGGCCAGCATGTGGATGCTGTGATCTACGGACACTCACACATCCCGGTGATGCATACCGTGGACAACACACTGGTATTTAATCCGGGGTCGCCTACGGATCGACGTTTTCAGAAACAATACTCATTTGGCATCATGACAATAGATCAGGGGAAAATACAGGCTGAACATGTGTTCTTTGATCGGGATTAGAGAGATAAGCGCTGGTTGCAAGTTGGACGAGTACAAGAACCAGAACCAGCTACTGAAGTGGCGACTTGATAACTGATAGGGAACCTTCTCCTTAAATTTCATCTTATATATATGATTATTGTACAAGGCATCTTTGAGCAGAATTCAAATCTGTTCCAGAGATGTCTTTTTTGATTTCTGATCACATCATTCTCTTGAGAAGTTATCTCTGAATGGGGAATGTGCTCTGTTCGTTATCTGTCATTCATCTGTTGGCGTTTTCCCCTATGGTGACGTTCAGTGGAGTGATACAATGCCTTTACGACATGAAATGAATACGTTTACATAAGGAGATGGATCATGATGAAACTGTCTGTATTCACGGTGGCTACCCCTGATCTGAATGCAGAAGAACTGGCATCGGCTGCGGCAGCAGCGGGAATTGATGGAATTGAGTGGAGATTCCGTGGAATTCCTGAAGATGCTATGTCTGAAGAGCCTTCTTACTGGAGAAATAATCGATGCTCCGTAGATCCGAGCCGCTGGGAGGAACAGGTTCCTGCTTTTCGTAAAGCAGCGATAGGGCAAGGAAGGAAATCCACCGCACTTGTACCGTATCTGAATTGTGGAGATCTGCCTGCCACCGAGCAGGCGTTTCAGGCTGCGGCTGGATTGGGAGCATCTATGATGCGTGTAGGTGTTCCTGGATATGATCGCAAGACCAGTTATCCTGAGTTGTATCGTAAAGCCGTTGATTACCTGAGTGAAGTACAGGATTTGGCCAAACAGTACAACATCAAGGCGATTGTAGAGACACATCACCAGACGATAGCACCGACGGCATCGCTGGCCTATCGGCTTGTGCAATCGCTCGACCCGCAGCATGTGGGTGTATTGTACGATCCAGGCAATATGGTGCATGAAGGATATGAGAATCATCGGATGGGACTTGAGTTGCTGGGGCCTTATCTGGCTCATGTACATGTAAAAAATGCCGGGTGGTTTGAACCAAAAGGGAAAGATTCGCAAAAGGCTAATGTGACTGAGAAGAGCAGCGGATTGGCTCTGAATACAGCCTGGAAATGTCACTGGACACCGCTGACTGAAGGCATGGTCGATTGGGTACAGATGGTGCGAGATCTTCGTGCCGTTGGGTATGACGGATACTACGGAATTGAGGACTTTAGTGGTGCCTTGGAATCCAAGGCGATGTTACAGCATTTTGCAGACGTTTTCGCCGAAATTGAGCGTCGTGTGGACGAGGAGGAGCAGTCATGAGTATCGTACGAGTAGCGGTGATTGGCATTGGAAACATGGGGGCAGCACATGCCAGAACGTTGGTGGCTGGAGAAGTACCCGGTGCAGAGCTGGTCGCCGTATGTGATGTAAGAAGAGAGATGGAGAGCTGGGTATCCAGTCATCTTCCGGCAACGGTCACCTATTGGCAGGATGCTGAGCAGATGATGGCTTCGGGTACGATTGATGCAGTCATTATTGCAACGCCGCATTATGATCATCCGGAACAGGCCATTCAGGCTTTCCAGCATGGCTTGCATGTCATGATCGAGAAGCCGGCCGGTGTATATACGAAACAGGTACGCAAGATGAATGAAGCGGCCGCAGCCAGCGGTAAAGTCTTTTCCATGATGTACAACCAGCGTACCAATCCACTCTATATTAAACTGAGAGACTTGATTGCTTCAGGGGAACTGGGAGAGGTACGGCGTACCAACTGGATTATTACGAACTGGTATCGATCCCAAAGTTACTATGATTCAGGCGGCTGGCGGGCAACATGGGCAGGTGAAGGGGGCGGTGTACTGATTAACCAGGACCCGCATCAACTGGATCTGTGGCAGTGGACCATCGGCATGATGCCGGTGCGCATGCGTGCTTTCTGTTCGTTTGGCAAGTATCGGAACATTGAAGTGGAAGATGATGTAACGGCTTATGTGGAGTATGAAAATGGAGCAACAGGTGTCTTCGTAACGACTACTGGCGAAGCACCGGGTACCAATCGATTCGAGGTCAACGGAGACCGGGGTAAAATCGTGATCGAAGATGGAAAACTTACGTTCTGGCGACTTCGGGAATCTGAGCCTGAATTCAATCAGCGGTTTACCGGAGGTTTTGGACAGCCAGAATGCTGGAAATGTGAAATCCCGATTACAGGTGTGGAAACGGGGCACCCGGGTCTGATTCGTAACTGGGTTGATGCGATTCGTACAGGCGTACCACTTATTGCTCCCGGTGAGGATGGTATACACGGATTGACGTTATCGAACGCTATGTTGCTGTCCACCTGGACGGATAACTGGGTGGATCTGCCGATCGATGAGGATCTGTTCTATGAGCATCTGCAGGAACGCATTGCTGGATCAACGACGAAGAAAGACAAGGCATTCAGTGGCAGTCAACCTGCTGATTTGAGTCAGACGTTTAAATGAAGACGATTTGTTATGTAAGACGAGTTCATTGTAATCAACATTTTATAAAAAGGATGGGATGACATGGCTAAAGACGGGATGTTCTATGCACCAAAAAGTGTTACAAAAGAGGTCGTATGTGGTCCGGGTGAGTTCACGATTGCTGCTGTTGCGCTGGATCATGGACACATCTACGGCATGGTTGGGGCATTGTTGGAGGCTGGAGCTACTCTCAAGTGGGTGTATGATCCGGACCCGGCGAAGGTAGAGGCATTTCGGAAGCAGTTCCCACAGGCTCAAGTCGCTGGATCTGAAGCAGAGGTGCTTGCAGATGATGAGGTGTTATTGGTGGCAAGTGCAGCGATCCCTTCAGATCGTGCGCCGCTTGGTATGAGAGTTCTGGCCGCAGGCAAGGATTATTTTACAGACAAAGCCCCGTTTACCACGCTGGAGCAATTAAAGCTTGCACGAGAAGAAGTGAAGCGAACAGGCAAGAAGTACATGGTGTATTACAGTGAACGACTGCATGTAGAAAGTGCGATCTATGCGGGGCAGCTTATCGAACAAGGGGCAATCGGCAAAGTAGTGCAAGTTATGGGCACAGGCCCGCATCGCTTAAATGCCGGAGGAAGACCTGACTGGTTCTTCAAGCATGAGCAGTATGGCGGCATTCTCTGTGATATCGGGAGTCACCAGATCGAACAATTCCTGACGTTTGCATCATGTACGGACGCTGAGGTAGGGTTCAGTCGTGTGCATAACTTCAATCACCCACAGTTCCCGGAACTGGAAGACTTCGGCGAAGCTTCTCTGATCGGGGACAACGGAGCGTCCGGTTACTTCCGAGTGGATTGGTTCACACCCGATGGTCTGGGCACATGGGGCGATGGGCGTACAGTTATTCTGGGAACGGACGGTTATATTGAGCTGCGGAAGTATATCGACATCGCAAGGGAACCTCAGGGGGATCAGGTGTACCTGGTGAATCATGAAGGGGAGTACCGTTACAATGTAAAGGGCAAGGTCGGCTACCCGTTCTTCGGTCAGCTCATCCGCGATTGCCTGGACCGGACCGAGACAGCCATGACACAAGAACATGCATTCAAAGCGGCAGAACTCTGTCTGATTGCACAACATAAAGCGATGAGCGAGCGTGTGGTGTGGAGTAGCGGAGCGAAGTAAATGTTTTAGGTGAAGGAGAGCAAAGGTTGATCACTAAAGGTTATCCGTAAATCTTCTTTTGTTGAGTGAAGAAAGAGCAGCCCAAATGTTAAACTGCATCCAACAGGTTAGTCTTTTCTAACGAATGGAGCAGCTCGCACTGGGGCTGCTTTTTTGAGTATGTTCGTGACTTCGCATATGGATTAATCTGGGTTATATTATATGTAGTTCGGATATTGTTTGAAAAGAGAGGTATTTACGAAGTTCGTAGAGATGATGTTATAGGAAATCCATGCGAAGTTAATTCAGGAGGGACTAAAGAAGATGAACAAGAAACTATTAGAGCAGTTTGAATATTTCAATAAATTTGTAAAATCAATTGATGATGTGACTTGGCAAAAGTCGATTGCTCCTGGAAAGTGGACGGTGAAGGAAGTCGTGACCCATCTATGGAATTGGGATATATATACTTTAAATACAATGCTCCCACACATAAAAGACCAAGTGAAACTCCCAGGATTCGTCGATCATGATACCCATAACTTAAAAGCAATAGAGAAGGCTAAAGAATTTACAGACAGAGAAAGTATGATTAAAACCTTTATTGAAACTCGAACCCATTTAGTCAACCAATTCCGTGAGGTAGATCATTCAGAAATTCACTTTTTTATAGGCAATGATAAACGACCTTATACCTATGAAAGATATCTAAAAATATTCGTACACCATGATGAACATCATAAGAAACAAATCGAAAACCTATTAGCGTGATTCAGAGAAGACATGGACATCCTATAACATCATATTCACGCTGCGGACATTCGTCCTTGGTTGGAAGATGTGAATACAATAGAAGTAAATCACCAACACAGACTTCATCCTAAGATAAGAGCTATCTAAGGATGAAGCCCGTCGTGAACCTTTGAACGTTATGTGCAATCAGCTTAAATAAGAGAAAGAAAGAGTGAGATAGATGATTCAGAGTAGATATTTATTTGTATCGCGTGAAGGCAAAGTCGTGAAGATCGCTCGTCCTAAAGATCATAAATATAAATCTGTTCCTCAGTTAGCAGGTGAGGACGTACTTGAAGTAATCTTATATTACAGAAATAAAGATAGGAAGCCACATGAGCTGCTGATGGTGGGATTTGATAGATTCCGTTTGGATTCTCAGGGGAATTATGTACAGACAGAAGAGGATAGAAAAAGAGCTTTTCATAATTTTCATTCTTTTGGAATGGCCGATTTGCTTGAAGGAATAGAAGATGAAAAGGAAGACAAGCCACTACCTATACCTGTTGCTCCAATAATTCCAACAACTGCTGAAAAAAGATCATTATACGTTTATATAAATGAGAAACTACCGAATTTTTCGGATGATGCTCCCTATGTAATAGAAAACAAAATCAAAGCTGCTAAAGAGAAGTATGAAGAGTTCAAAAGCATGGCAAGGAAATCAAGAAATCCTTCTAAGTAGTTCGAAGAAGAAGCTGACAACACATAACATAATATTCACGCTGCGGGCATACGCCCTAGGTCCGGCATTCGCCGGACACTCGACATGCGTCGAGTCGTGAATACAGAAACGTTATACGCAACCCCTTAAGAAGGTTAAACCATGCAACCAATTAATATAATAAATATAGGTGAAAGAATACATTTACAACGTAGCAGTTGAAAACCAGGATGAACGGAATATTAGAAGGTGTACCATATAACAATAAATTTTCACATTGATAGTTATGCTCCTTGGTCATCAAGAGGAATACCAGAGAAGCGGATTCATAATAAAGTGCAAACTAAAGAATATTTCTATTATGCGAAAGAGAGGATCAAATGAATTATCATTTTGGTTTTTCATGGAAGGGTCTGATAATCTTTTTCTTGCCAATGATACCAAATATATTTTATTTTTTAATTCCTGCGTCAGATATATCAGGAAACAATGCAAATAGCCATTTGATTTTAGATGTTTTGGAGCACGGAAGTCAGGCGATATTTTTCTTTCTTCTGATATTTGTTGTAAAAAAACAAGCATCGGAAATGCGATGTCCGTATATAATTGGTATGGCAATAATGTTGATTTTTTATTATGGGCTATGGATATTGTATTTTACAGGCAATGCAAACTCGATTATTTTTTTGGGGATGGCCGTTCTCCCGGTAGTATATTTTATATTAGCTGAGATTTGGCTTCAAAATTATCTGGCTATTATACCAACAGTACTTTTTGGTATTGTGCATGTCATTAATACATATTTGTCTATTGCGAATTAAAGGGAGGACAACAATCCTCTTAAATTTTGATTGTGCGTTCAGCATGTATTCTATATTAAGGATTAAGTCCCGAATGGTGAGGGTAGAAGTAAGCCATAGCTTAAGGCAGGGGTGTCCAACGTGAGCAGGAATCTGAATGAAGCCATCGGCAAATCTCCGGTCCGAGGAACACGAGCCTCTTATAAGGCTAGCGTTCTTTGGATGAAGTTACTACACAAACCAAAGTTGATACTGCTGAAGGCGTACGAGAGTAAATGAGGGGATCTTTCCTATGCGAAACGGATTTGATAGGAGCAAAAGATAGAACCAAAAGATAAAACACGTAAAGACATATTAAATATATAAAACACACAAGACATATAAGGATGTGGAATCGAAGAAGAAGGGGCAGCGTATAACAATGCATTTTTGCTTCGTCGCTGACGCTCCTCGGTCTTCAAGAGGGATTTCGGAGAAGTGGAATCAGGCGACACATCCAACCGGCTAAGTGGCAAAGCCACCCGGACCTCCGGTCCTTAAGACGTTTGGACATCAGAAATGCGCAACGTTATACGCAATACCCTAAAATTAAGAAGAAACTAAAGAACAATAAAAGAAGAAACATAATAAAACTTAATTGAAGGTGATAATTATGAAAGATTGGGACTACAGTAAGCCTTGGTTCCATGGCTCGCCATTATTTCTAAATGAATTACTAGTCGGAAGCACAATAACTCAAGATCGAGAGTTAGCGAGAATCTTTTCGCAGAAACCATCTATTGTTTCTTTTGATGAGAATGGCGCAAGATTTCATAATGGTAAGTTATGTGGATACATTTACATAATTGATGAGGAAATTATAAGTGAGGATGTATATCCACATCCAGCAACTACCATGAAACCTGGTGAAGAATGGCTCATAAAAAGAGGATTAAAAGTACGAAAGATAGATGAGACGAGAACAAGAGCGGAAGAACAACTTTCAGAGCAAGAGGAGTTAGAATTATTGGAAAAGCTAAACAACAGATAGCCCATAGCTTGGTCACAGAAGAGGGTACTGCAAATAACAATATATTCACGCCTCGGGCCATTCGGCCCTGGGTCAGGCAGGGGAATTGGGAGCAACCGGACAACCCTGCACTGGCTAAGTCCGTCAGACCCGGCTGTAGCCCTTAAGCCAGTGAGGGTTTGTGAATACAAGAACGTTATCTGTAAGATTGAAAAATGATTAAAACTGTAAAAAGAAAAAGTATATATTATCTAATTATAGAGTTAATTCAATTGCAACGTTCTGTTGCTAGAGGGGAAGTGATCAAGGTGCTAATTTTGATCCTGCTTATAATTATTGTTATGGGAGTAGCAATTATAGATGGGAGATTAAAAAAGAAACTTGAAAATGATAAAAGAATTATTGAAAGATTAGATGTGTTAATTAATGAAGTGAGAGATATCCGTAAAAAATAGAGAAATAATAATCACAAAAGAAAATAAAGGTTTATTGTTAATTGTAAATCGCTGAAACCTATCAAATTCAAATCAGATGGAAAATAGGATTAAGTGGACTTGTTTACAAAATGTTAATAAGAAATATTATGATTATCAATAAATAAGTTATAATTCAACGTGTTATTTCTGCTCGAAGAAAGTCAATCCATCAGATAACATAATATTCAAGCTGTGGCTCCGATGGAGTCTTGGTCTGCGGGAAGGAATTCAGAGAGGCAATTCAGCAGACAACCGTTGGGGTTCATGAATACAGGAACGTTAGATGAAATCCCCAATCAATAAAGACTAATACTTTTGAGTGCATTTCATTTTTAAGGGGGAAACATAAATGATAGAACTTAGGAAAATAACATTTGATAATTTTTCAGAATGTCTGGACTTAAGAGTTGAGGAAGAGCAAGGCAGATTTGTAGCATCTATTATATATACTCTTGCGGAATTGTATGTTGTTATAACAAATAAAAGCAGTTTTATTCCAATGCCATATGCGATTTATTGTAATGATAAGATGGTTGGATTTATCGCAATGTCATATGTTATTTCTGAGAGTGAAGATTCTGAAAATTATTATGACATATATAGATTTATGATAGATAAACGATATCAGCGCAAAGGATATGGCAAAAAAGCAATAGAAAAGTCAATTGAGTTACTTCGAACTTTGCCGCATGGAAAGGCCTCAGAAGTCGTGATTCTTTATTCGCCCGAGAATAAGGTAGCAAGGAAACTTTATTCTTCTCTTGGTTTTGTAGAAACAGGGGAGTTAGATGAAGACGGCGATATTTTCGCAAAACTGATCATATAAAGCAAGCAGGATTTCTATGTAGTAATTCGAAAAAATAAGGTGAATCATCTAATATCATATTAACGCATCTGGTATTCGCCCTAGGTCGCTAGGAGGGATATCGAGGGAGATGTGTCATGCGACAATCCTGCACTGACTAAGTCCGTCGGACCCGTGCTGTCGCGTTAAGCCAGTGAGTGTTCGTGAATACAAGAACGTTATAGGAAATCAAGAGAAAGCTTAATTAAATTATAAAGATTAGATAAATCATTAGTTAAGGACGGTGATTTCAATGAGTAGCTTGTTACTAACCTCTTGTGGTTTTTATACTGAAGATATTAAAAATCAATTTCTGGATTTTATTGATGGAGATATTTCTCAATTAAAAGTCTCAATTATTACAACAGCATCCCCTAGAAAAGAAACTAATAGATATGCACAAAGAGCAATGCAAGAGTTTAAGGACATGGGATTTCAGCATATCAATTTTGTAGATATTGAATTTGATGACCCGCAAATACTCTTACATAGAGATGTTATATATATTAATGGTGGGAATCCATTTACACTATTGTATTACGCTAAGAAAAGTGGTGCTGATGAAATTATCAAAACACTGGCCGCACAGAATGTAATTATAGTTGGAGTAAGTGCAGGAACGTTATTACTGGGGCCGAATATTAACATTGTCGATTTCTTTACTCCACAAATGAACACAATGAATTTAACGGATTTTAAGGCATTAGGAGTAACCGACAAGTTTATTTTTCCTCACTATGATAGAGAGGACATATTTAAAGATAGTACTAATAAAACAATTGAAGAGAGAATAGCAGAATTTGAATTCATTGAGAACTGTAAGGTTACAAGACTTAAAGATGAAGAATATATCTCAATCTTATGAACCAAGCACATTGAATCGAAGAAGCCCCTGAAATCTTGCTAACACCGTATTCACGCTGGGGCTACGCCCTATAGTCTGCCAGTAGGGTTTCGAGGAAGTAGTATCCAGCAGACAACTCCTGTGAGGATAAGTCTTCAGCACGCTCCTTTAAGTCTCTTGGGTTTGTGAATACAACAACGGTAAATAAAATAACGAAGAAGTTTATATTGGGAGTTGATTCATTGAAGTATTCAACTGTAGTTCTTGACTTGGACGGAACATTATTAAATTCAAAAAAAGAAGTATCTAAAAGAAACGTAGATGCGGTCTTATATTGTTATCAGAAAGGAATGAGAATAATATTTGCAACAGCTCGACCGCCGCGGGCGGTTAATTGGTTGCTTCCACAAGGATTAGTAGATATCGGGGCTTTTGTATATTACAACGGAGCTCAAGTGATATGTAAGGAAACTAAGATAGAAATTAATGAATCAATCCCTGCTAATGTAACTACAGAAATTCTTGATTACTGTTTGAAGTGTGACCCTCAAATTGAACTGACTATGGAAGTGAAGGATGAGTGGTTTAGTTTAAGAGAGCTTGATTATATGAGCTCAATGAACACACAATCAAACCCCATAGTAAAACCCTTAAAAGAAATAAAGCAATATGATGCCACGAAGATACTTCTGACTGGCAATAATCACAATTCTGGATTGTTTGAAAAATTCGAGGGTAGAGTGAATATACTAATTACGGATAATAAGAAATTAGTACAAATCATGCCTCTTCTGGCATCTAAGGAAATGGCAATTACTAAACTCTGTGAATTATATAATGTAGAATTGGATTCCGTTATTGTATTTGGTGATGATCATAATGATGTAGGCCTCTTTAAGATGGCGGGATATTCTATTGCTATGGGAAATGCGATTAGGGAATTGAAGGAAATCGCTGATGAAATAACCGTTAATAATGATGAAAACGGTGTTGCTGTAAGTCTAGAAAGATTTTGTGGGTAACTCAAGGTTACTTTATCTAACAGTACATTCATACACCGTCGCACTTGCTCCTCGGTCGCCAAGAAGGATATCGGAGAAGTTGATTAAGGTGACACATTCAATCAGCTAAGTCTATTGACCCGTTCCCTACGGTAAGGTGCTTGAACGTCAGGAATACAACAACGTTAGCCGAAAGAAGTTCTTATTTTAGGAGGAGTCTATATGATATTAGAAAAAGTTATAAATAGAATTGAAATACAAAGTGAATATAAGGATCTGGTTGATAAGTATATAGATCATATACTTAACGAATTCAAAGATAAGATTCATAGCATTTATATGTGTGGCTCGATTCCCAAAGGAACGGCTAAACCTTTTAAGTCAGATGCAGACTTTACTATTGTATGTGCAAATCCCAAAGATATTGATTACGAAAGATTGTCAATGATTAAAGACAGGCTTTTGGAAGAATATCCATTCGTCACTAAGATGGATACGATCATTTGCTCGATTGATGATGTATTAAGTAGACCGAATGATTGGGGTTTTTGGATTAAGATTATTTGTGTTTGCATACATGGGGAGGACATTGGTGAAAAAGTACCCCCGATCAACATTTCTCCAGAATTCATTTTAGACTTAAATACAGATACTAAGGAGGAAGTAGATCGTGTACATTTTTCACTTTCTAATGTTAGTGATCACTCAATGAAAACTAGATATATTAAAGGTTACTCTAAGAGATTAATTCGTGCATTATACTCTTTGGTTTTAGAAGATACAGGGGTATGGGAAGATGAAATCATTAAGATGAAAAATGCCATATTAAACTATTGTGAGATTAACTCCGCTTTAGTTGAGTATCTATATGCTTGTTACTTGGATAGTAGCAATGTACTTGTTGAAGAGTTTCTGGAAACCGCAGATGAAGTATATAGCTATTTTGAGAACGCCTTAAATAAAATGGCTGCTTCCAGAAATTCAGTTGGCTAACAACATATTGACGCTCGTAGTCACTCTGAGAAGCGATCCAGCCCCTAAGTCCGTCGGGACATCACTGGCAAGATTGAAAGGAGAAAATATGATACTTGGGTTGTATGAAGCACATTTACCAGTAAGTAACTTACATCAATCTATCGAATTTTATTCTAAATTAGGATTAGAGCTGGCCTGGAGAGATGAAGATACAGCGTTCTTCTGGATTGAAAAAGAAAAGAGTTGGGTCGGTCTATGGCAAGGCAAAGAGCATAAAACTTCTTATCATCCATCATTAAGGCATATAGCATTTCGAGTTAGTTATGAAGATCTTCGAGACAGTGTGAAATGGCTTCAATCAATTGAAATAGAGCCTGTCCCATTTGGAAAAAGAGATTCAATAAATCCATTTGTAAGGCCTAATCAGGGAAATGCTTCAGTCTACTTCAATGATCCAGATGGAAATAGTTTAGAATTAATGTGTTTTGTAAGTGTCCCTGAAAACTTAAAGAATATATCCAATAAATTATCAATCGAAGAATGGGAAGACCTTTTGAAGAGATAAAAACTAAAGAATGTATTTGGGGATTTAAAAGAAGTATCAGCATCAGATAACATAATATTCAGGCTGCGGCTCCTTCGGAGCCTTGGTCTACCGAATGAAAGCGCTTCATAAAAAATATTAAACTACGTTGAACGTATGAATACAGTAACGTTAGGCGAAATAATTGCTAGTGGAAGGAGATATAAATGCATATTAGAGGAGTAATTCTTGAGGGGTACTCAAATGCCGGGAAGACTTCAGTATTAAAAGCAATTAAACGATATCAATCACAAGAAGAATCCTCAGAACGGAGCGTAGTTATCCTTGGAGAACATTATACTCAAATTTTGAATAATAAACATGGAGAATATGTAAGTCTAACCCGGGAAGGACACATTGAGTTACTTAAAGAGCGGGTTGACATGCTAAAGAAACTTAACGAATGGGCAATTCAACTTGGTCCTGCATCTAGAGGATCTAGGGGACTATTTTATGTTCTGGAGAGGTTTCACTTAAATCATAGAGCTGCATTTGTAGATTCGGATTTGGATGAGATAAATAAAATAGAAGAACAGCTTGAGTCTTTAGGTGCCAGGTGTATTTTGCTTACAATCTCGCCCGAAGTTGTAGAAGAAAGAATTAAAAGTAGACAACCAGAAGAATGGATCTATAAAACAGAAGAAGAAGTAAGATCGTCGGTAAGTGAATTATTAAGAATCCAAAATGTATTAAGACATCAAGCTCAAATCTCAAGAGTTCCAACAATAGAAATCAATACAGATGATAAGAATTGGGATGAGTATGTAAGGGTAATCATGGAGGGCAACGACATTGCCTAACCAGATGTTCAAGCATAGTCGCTACTGCTACTTGGTCGGGTAGAAACTATAAGCAGAAGAATGTATCCAGCCAGTCGTCGTGAACACAAAATGTTAGATGAAATCAGTTAAAATCAAAATCAATATGAGGTGCGTAATGGATCGTAAGATTATTCAAACCGCAAAAGAGATAGCAATAAGAATTATTCGCGAAGCAGGTCTAATCTCTAAAGAGAAGTTTGATAACTTTGTTGAACTGAGATCTAAACATGAATTTGGGGATGTGGTTACTGAAGTAGATCATATCTGTGAAGAAATCATCATCAAACAAATACAAGGCGTATTTCCAAATCATCAGATACACAGTGAAGAGGCAGGGCTTATCGGAACTAAGCACGATTGGTTATGGTTAATTGATCCTTTAGACGGAACTAATAATTTTGCGATTGGTTTACCTGTTTTTACGATATCAATTACCTTAATGTACAAAAGAGAGCCTGTGCTTGGAGTGGTCTATGAACCTCTAACAGAACGTTTATTTGTATCTGTTATTGGTGAAGGGACAAGCTGCAATAATCGACAAATACAAATTAAGAGTAACCCGAATATTTTCAAAGGAAATATAGGTTGGATTCAAGGTCACAGAGTACAAAACGACCCACAAGCAGTAAAACTAAGACAATACATTGATATTAGATTTGAACGAATGTTAAGATTGTGGGCTCCAACGCTTCAATGGTGTATGTTGGCTAAAGGAGATATTGATGGAATTGTTCTGTACAATTCTGAAGGTGATGACTTGTATTCAGGTATCTTAATGGTTAAGGAAGCAGGGGGGCTTGTTATAGATTTTGAAGGAAATAAGTTTAATGGAATGAAAGAAGAACCTTATTTAATTGCATGTCACCCAGACCACAAAGAAGAACTATTGCAAATTGTAAGAGAAGGATTGAGCTAACACCTAGAAGCAACTGACTTCGACTAACATTATATCCACGTTTGGGAGCCTGACAGTTCCTCGATCGGCGAGAAGCAATCGGCAGGGAAGAGAATTCAGCGGACACATCCGTACGACTAACCGCATCGCGCCCGCTCCAATTGGTCGCTTAAGTTGGTGGGAGGGTCGTGGATACAGTAACGTTATGCGCCATTAAAGGAGATAATTTATGAAAGGTAAGATACTCTTATTAGTTTTTATTACAATAGTGTTTTCATCTTGCCAAAATAGTAGTCAATCGACTACCTTGAACAGCGAAACTAAATCAAAAATGAATTCTGAACTGCCTCCTGATGAAGAGAGTACAGGTAATGGAACAGAACCGAAAGAAATAACTGAAGGTCGATCAGATGCTTCTAACAATGAAGTGTTATCCATGAGCATTGGGAACTATGAATTGAAAGGAGAATTTTATGATGAAATGCTTCGAAATCCTATAGATCATGATTATGAAGTGGAATTTAATGAGGCTCAAAATTCAAAAGAGATTATTACAACAATGGGATGGGGGGCGTTGGAAAGTAAATATACAGAGATTTGGGATAAAGAGTTGAATCAAATATATAAAAAGCTTCGTTCTAAGTTGGATAGAGAACCAAGAGAAGCACTAATCGAATCGCAGAAAGAATGGTTACAGTATCACTTAAAGGAAACAAAATTTGTAGAGAAGGCATTTATTAATAATGGTTACCTTGGATCAAAAGGATCGGTAAGCCTAGGCACGGTTATACGGGAGAGAATTAGGGAAAGAACAATGCAATTATTTGAATATCGATATTTGTTAGATGGTGAAGTTGAGTTTTTATACCAAAGTAAAAAATAAAGTTGGAATGTTTATTATAGGTTCTAGGTGATGCTTCGAAGAGAGTAACGGCGCATAATAATGTATTCAAGCTGTAGGGATACCACCCTTTGGTTGTAAGATGTATAATCATGGAAGAACACTTAGAAAATACGACTCAGCTTAAGATAAGAGCTATCTAAGGCTGGGTATTTTCGTGAACGTGCAGGACGTTATACGACAGAATCAAAAACAATAGAAAAGAGGGTCATATAGCCCTCTAAATACTAGAATTCTGCAATACACTAAATAGTTGTAGGGCATCTTTGCAACCTTGTATGTAGATACTTCTTTCTAGGATGGATTGGAGTGAGATTTGTGCGTCTTCGTAAAGAAAAACTGTATGTTGAAGTTTATCGGGCAAAGCATCACGAAGTGTTTTAAAATATTCATCTGTCTCCACAGAAAGCTGAGTGTACTCCCTATGACACTCCAGAAGATAGAATTATGGAGGGAAAAAGATGAACATAATCAAATGTAATATACGAGAACTCATGGCAGAACATCGAATAGATGATATAACAGAATTGATGGCAAAATCGGGCTTAAGTCGGAATTCGATCAATAAGCTCTATAGGGAAACGAATATAGAAACAACAAAGCTGGAAACCTTATTCAAGCTATGCGATACATTTAATTGTAAATTATCTGATTTAATTGAATACGTACCAGGAGAAAAATAAATCGTGAAGGTCAATTCGAGAAGCGATTCAGTCCTATAATATAATATTCAAGCATTGCTCCTTCGGAGCCTGGGGCTGCGGATGGATTTCGAGAAAATTTTCAACGGACACCCCCCTTTGGGGTTCATGATTACAGAAACGGTATCCAATACTCTCAATCAAAACAACAAGCATAGGAGCAATATTATGACAATCATTTTCAAAGAAATAAAAGACATTGATACACAGGCAATTCAAGAACTGTTTCATTCGGTGGACTGGAAATCAGGAGATTTCCCAGAAGATCTTAGACAAGCAATAAACAACTCGCATACGGTTATTACTGCATGGGATGATAACAAATTAGTTGGTTTAATAAATGCATTGTCTGACGGCGTGATGACAGTATATTTTCATTACATGTTAGTACACAAAGAATATCAATCATTAGGAATTGGAAAGAGAATGATGGAACAAATGCTTAGTCGATATTCTAATATCAAGACAAAAGTGCTTATATCTTATGATAGTGCAGAAAAATTCTATGGATTATTTGGATTTAAGCCAGAAGAAGGAACTAAAGCCATGTTTATTTCAGATATGGTATAGCATTGAAGTAAAGATTCCGATCAGATGAGAATTGATTATAGATGAATTTGTTTTTGAGAAGGTCCTATATAAAGCTTCAATTCGGATATGAAGGGATACCAGATGATAAGTTATAAACCATTTCAAAATTTATTGATTGACAGGGAGATTAAGAAGCAGGATTTATTAAAAATCACGGGGATCTCATCGGCAACGATGGCAAAACTTAATACGAATGAGTATGTATCGTTAGAAGTAATCGATAAATTATGTACGGCATTGGGATGTCAGCCTGGAAATCTATTGGAGCATATAGCAGATTCGAAACTCAGTTGAAGAAATAAATAATATGTTAGTCAAATCAGAGAATCGATTCCGCCGTATAACATTATATTTATGCTGTGGCTCCTAACGGAGCCATAGTCTACTGGAAGTGTATTTTATGGAAGCGCTTCAGCATACATATTTAAAAATGAACGTCGTGAGTACGGGAACTTTTTGTGAGATTATCGCTAATGTTAAAATCAGGGAGGAATAACAGTGGTTTGAAGACAGACTTTAGCTAGATTTAGAATCAATTCTTAGATGTTTTCCAAGAGATAATCTTAATATTGGTCTCGAGTGGTGATTACAGAAACGTTATCGAAAGCTTAGTGAAGGTGTATTTATAAATGATCAAAATCCGATAATTGGAGGTTAATTATGAGAGTATTCACTGTAGACGCAGTTTTTATCGATCGTGATGGAACGATCGGTGGTTCAGATGAAGTCCTTTACCCGGGGGAATTTGAATTGTTTCCATACACTAAAAAATCTCTGGAAAAATTAAAAGTACTTGGAATTAAACTGTACGGATTTACGAACCAGCCCGGTATTTCAAAAGGTGAAGCTACAAAAGAAGCATTTGTAAGAGAAATGATAGAATTTGGCTTTGATTATGTTTTTATATGTCCGCATCAACATACGGAGAGATGTGAATGCCGCAAACCGAACCCCGGAATGTTACTTGACGCTGCTAAGAAAAACAATTTAGATTTAAGTAAATGTATTGTAATTGGGGATCGATGGTCTGATATTTTAGCAGGTCATCATGCTGGATGCAAAAAGATATTAGTTTTGACTGGAGCAGGGAATGAAGCTTTAAATAAATACAGACATAAATGGTCAAACACAGAAGCGGATTTTATTGCAAGTGATTTCGAAGAAGCAGTTAATTATATTATTAGTCTGGAAGGAACGATTGAAGCGGACCTAAGATAGGAACTATCTAAGGTCTGCTTGTGTTGTGAATATGGGAACGTAATATCAGATAGATACTAACAGAAAAACTTGGAAAAGAGCCTATAAAAACTATGTTAGATGTAGAAATAAGACATTTAAGAATAGTAAATATTGGATTTTATTTGTATGATTATTTTAAAAAAATTGATTTTATAGGAGGAATTAGAATGAAATTTATCGTTTCTGCTAGTGTAATCGTTCACAATGAACATAATGAGATTTTACTTATGAAAGGTCGAAGAGGCTGGGAAATGCCTCAAGGTTGTGTTGAAGAAGGAGAGACTATTAGGCAGGCAGCAGTTCGAGAAGTGAAAGAGGAAACAGGGATTGACATTGAATTAATTAAATTTTGTGGTTTGTATCAGAACATAACTCGCGGCGTATGCAACAATATATTTACTGGAAAACCGATTGGTGGAGTTTTAACTACCAGTGATGAAAGTGAAGAGGTGGGCTACTTTAATTTAGAAGAAGCTCGACAAATGATAACATGGGGAAATTTCTATGACAGAATTCATAATGCATTAGATGAGAAAAGTCATCCTTTTTTGATTGAATTTTCAGAATAAGGACATCCATCAGATCCTAGTTTTCTAATCCAAATACAGATATGAGAGTAGTTTAATATAAGGAGCAGCCCGAGAACAAAGGTTGCTTCTTTTTTTGCTTTTACACTTCGCAAATGGAACATTGTGGGTTATATTGGATATGATTTGGTTCTATAGTAGAGAAATGGAGAGGTGGTCAACCTTGAATGAAAAAATACGCTTTCCGATAGGACACTTTGAGCCAAGTTTTAAATTCTCTAATGAGGACCGAATCCACATCATTCGTCAAATTCCCGGAATTACGAAGACCTTAAGAGAGATTACACAACATCTCAATGATGATCAACTTTGTACTCCTTATCGTGATGGCGGTTGGACGATCACACAGATTGTGCACCACCTTGCGGACAATAACATGAACGCTTATATCAGATTTAAGAGAGCCTTGACTGAAGATGAACCGATGGCAAGCTCATATCGAGAAAATTTATGGGCATCATTACATGATTACAGGAATACGCCCATCGAAAATTCAATTTTGCTGATGGAGATACTGCACAAGCGATTTCTCACTCTGCTGCTTGGTTTACATCCCGATCAGTTTAGACGAACACTCCGAACAGAAGTGTTAGGTACAATTACATTGGATATCGCGATTCAAAGATTTGTATGGCACGGGCAGCATCATATTGCTCAAATTAAATCTTGTATAACATCGCAGAGGTGGTAGGGTCTTATCTCAGGTGTGGAGGTAACATAATAGGAAATGGAAGGATTCTGGGCATTGCATATAATGTAATTCCAGTGAAAGATTTAGAAATGTCAGCCGCCTGGTTTGTAAAACATTTTGGATTTAACATTCGCCACCAACGGGAAGGATATTTGAGTTTATTTAGGGGCAATCGCCCAATTTTGGACTTGATTCAAAGCGACAATGAAACCCGAGCGACATTTGAAGTGCATCAGAAAAAGAGATGGGTCATTACATTTTTCACTGATGACATTGGTTCTTTACATGACTACTTAACATCAGAGAATGTGAAAGTAGGGGCTGTTAGTGATGAGGGACAGTATGGGAAGTTTTTTGTGTTAGAAGATCTGGACGGTAACTTATTTGATATGTGGGAACACCGTGACTGTGAATTGAATTTCTAATGAGGAGCCTTGATCTGCTGCTATCCATTACCTAGGATTAGTATGTAAACGGATTCAGAAATAAGTGAGTGACTGCGTTTTAAATATAAAGTCAATATAGAAGTAATCTTGATTAGGGGGATACAAATGTTGATTGAAGACGAAAAAGTATACCCTGATTGCGCAGTTGAAATTAGAATAGTAGACGTTGGCGGTTTAACAAAACCACAGCTTATACAGAAACTGGACCAACACTCTATTTTATTGAATAAATATGGAGAACAGTTGTTATATGATGATAGATTTGTAGTTTCCGGTACAAAGCAAAGCTTGCAAACGGTTGAGTTGACCGTCAGACAACTTGGATTTTCGGATGGTGCTACGACTTTTCAGCTCTTTCGAAGAGCAAATGATCTTGGGTTGGAATGTTGTCCAGTTGAGTTAGGTCCTTATCTAAGAATGCAATATTTAGATCAGCCTGAGATATGTTCTACCAATATTTCAGAGGGTAACAAAGCTCCGTCCGGCTCCATTACCATAGCATCTGCAGCCCTTACGGAGGATAATGAATTTCCAAAAGGTTTTTATCTCAGACGAATAAACGACAAGTTATGGTTACGAGGATATCTTGCCGACCATTTGCATATTTGGAGTCCTCATGATCGCTTTATCTTTTGCAGGGCTCAGCTTCTATTGTATTAGGATCGGGAAGATGTTTTGAAAGGAAAGGAGTGAAGATCAATGGATATCAAAAACAAAAGCGGAGATGTGCTTGGAAAAATTCAAATTGAATCCTTACGCGATAATGCGATTGACCGAATCGTCATTGACTTAAAGCCTGGTGACGGGAAAGCGATATACACCGCAGATGTTATAGAGAACCAATTCACGCAACAGACCAATTATGCACCCATTTCATGGGGAGACGGTTTGGAACAATTGCAGAAACATTATTCTCCATGGCAGCCGAAATTTCCGATTGATTCTGATATAGATGCCATTCATGTATTTTATGGATTTGATAATTTTACTCCGCAAGAAATCGATGAAATGATTGAAGAAAGTAACAGGTCAGGTAGAAATGTAGTGATACGAGACCTGAAGCCCAATAAGAAGGTTGTGGGCATCAGCATAACGTATAAAGAATACGGTGGTTATAAACTTAATATTTTCGGGACAACAAAGAGCCGGATCGCATTGTCTGATCATGATGGTACTAAGGTTAAACAGGTAGCCATACGTGGCGTCCAAGCATTTTATATTTTCAATAACGAAACTTCCCAATTGATATGGATCGAAGAGGATGTGCATGGGAAGGCGTTGCAATACGAGATCAATCGTAGAAACATGTCAGAAGATCTTGTGATGAAGATTGCGAAGTCAATGAACGGATAAATGATGATGTTAATCTGAGTGAGGTGCAACGATGAGTTACAAAGCTATTCTCATAGACCAATTAAACGCCTGTTATCATGACAAGAGCTGGTTTATTCCACTTCATGATATTTTGACAGACCTCAATGCGGCGGAAGCCTCTTATGTAAAGAATGAGGGAGAGCATTCCATTTGGGCGATCGTCAATCATCTTATTTTCTGGAATGAGAAGTGGCTTGAGAGATATATTGCCGAACAGGTCAACGGGCAGAATTCAGTGAATAATGAGGATACATTCGAGATAGATACGTCTAACCTGAATGATGTGGAGTGGCGCAAGACATTACATAGACTGAAAACCGTGTTTAGTGATTGGAACAGGGCACTCGAAGATAGTGAAGAACATAAATTGACCCGTGAAATCCCTACCTATTTCAACGCGCCATGGTGGGGAATTGTATCAAATCTATGTATTCATAACGCCTATCATATTGGCCAGATCATGCTGCTCAAAAAATCAATGAAACACACGTAGTACACGCTGTATTACATTTATGAAATTATACTTAAGCAAAGGAAGATGACTATCATGGAAAAAGGCAAAATTATATTTTTGAACGGTGTAACCAGCTCTGGTAAAACTTCAATTGTAGAGGCGATGCAATCATACGATGATCCGTTTTTCTATGTTGTGGCTAATGATTTATTTGAAAATACGATTGGTGATAAACATCTTCAGACGGATTACTGGAAGTATCTGAGTGAAGCGATAGTAATGATGTATCATACGGCAAAAGTATTTTCAGACCATGGCAAGCATGTTCTGATTGATGGCATTCTTGTGGAAAGACCGGAGCTCGCGCCGCATTATGAACAAGTCAAACAGATTTTTGAAGGGTATCCACTGGATATCGTTGAACTGCACTGTCCTCTCGATATCTGTCGTCAGCGTAACATTGAGCGTGGTGATCGCAGAGAAGAGCAATCGGATGAGCAACATCAAATTATGGCTAAACACATCAACTATAGCTATTCGATTGATACAAGTATGAACACACCGGAAGAATGTGCAGAGAAGATTATTGCAGCGCTGTTCTAAACACAACGTTATGGGAGATGGTGACCATTCGTTCCGCATACTGGAGGTATTTTCTATATGTTGTTGAGCATAAATTGAACGTGCTGATCGAATGTTGGCAAGAAGGTCTGTATGTGCAAGGTTTAATTCATGATATATCCAAGTTCTTTCCGCAAGAATTTATTCCCTATGCAATTCATTTTTATTCAGAACAGAAGGATGAAGACACCCATCTAAGATGGAAGAATGCATGGCTACATCACCAAAATCATAACAAACATCATTGGGAGTATTGGATTGTAAATAGGAATACAAAAGAAGCTCTGCCCATGCCTACGAAATA
This sequence comes from Paenibacillus sp. FSL H3-0457, assembly GCF_037981725.1. NCBI lineage: Bacteria > Bacillati > Bacillota > Bacilli > Caryophanales > Paenibacillaceae > Paenibacillus > Paenibacillus sp. FSL H3-0457. The sequence goes on from NZ_CP150283.1 coordinate 2,696,347, forward strand.
TTTGATAGAAATGGTATGTGATTGGAGGTCTTTTTCAAGAAAATGGGGACGTAAAGTGAAAGATTCTAATCTGGTAGAACGAATGATAAATTCACAAGATATTATTTTACATCCAGTGACGAGAGAAGAGCTTGAACAGTTATTTATTAGAAAGGATGAGAAGTTCATATGATCATGGAAGCGGATCGTTATTGCTAATAAAGATACTCGATACCGTGATAATTAAGCAAAAAGCTGAATTCCGAAACTGTGGAGGTTATGATGACCATTCATACGATTGAATTAACTCAGGAAAATCTGATCGGTTCATTTACCAATGAGGTAACCCCCATTTTGAGCGTGAAATCTGGTGATTCCATTCGTTTTCAGACGCTAGATGCGGGCTGGGGAACAGGTGTGAGTTATGTGGAACGCATGAAACCTTTTGATCGTCAAGGTGAAAAAGATGGAGGTCATGCCTTAATCGGTCCGATCTATATCGATGAGGCGAAGCAAGGACAGACGTTGGAGATTATTTTCAATGAGATCGTACCCGGGAGTTACGGGTTTACTTCCGCTGGCGGATATCCGAACTGGCAGAACCAGAAGTTACATCTAACAGAGGTTGAAGAACTGTCGTTGAGCTGGACACTTGATCGCCAAACGATGAATGGAACCTGTGAAATAAAAGGAAAGTCCTTCACTGTATCTCTCTCGCCGTTTATAGGTGTAGTGGGCATGCCGCCAGAGTCAGGTGGAATTCATACGACTTGGCCACCTCGCTATTGCGGAGGAAACATCGACTGCAAGGAACTGGTGCAGGGAAGTAAATTATATTTACCTATCCCCGTAGACGGAGGTTATCTCGCGATTGGTGATGGTCATGCACGGCAGGGAGACGGTGAAGTCAGCTGTCAGGCCATTGAATGTCCGATGGAAGTGGTGGATGTCACGCTTAATGTGATTGATGATATGATTTTGACCAATCCTCGTGCACATACGCCATCCGGCTGGATTACCTTCGGGTTTCATGAAGATCTGAATGAGGCTACGGTTCAAGCATTAGACGGGATGCTCAATCTTATGGGTGAGATGTACGGACTAGATCGAGTGGAAGCGATCGCACTTGGAAGCGCGGTAATTGACCTGCGTATCACCCAAATTGTGAATGGCGTTAAGGGTGTGCATGCTGTCCTTCCACATGACGCTTTTAAGTAACTTGGGTCTGTTATACGTCGTATTAGTTGAACTCGGGGGTCGATAAAATGAAAGGCAGACCACAGATCGTTTTAGATATCGCAGGGGTTTTGTTAAGTAATATGTCGTTGACGTGCTGGAAAGATATGAGTGAGGAAACCAACCTATCGGCAGAATCTTTGAAAGTACATTTTGCAGGAATCAAACGAAAGCTCTGGACAGGAATGATGAGGGAAGAAGAGTTCTGGCAATCGTTGAAGGAGATGTATCCCGAATTATCGATAAGCCGAGCGAAGGACATCTTATACAATTCAATTGTTCCCTTACCAGCCGCTCAATACCTTGAGCGATGGAGTGAGTTCGCAGATATCCATCTACTCAGCAATCATTGTAAGGAATGGATTGAGCCGAATCTGAGCCGTTTAAGCTCATTTACCAAAAGTGTAACCATTTCTAATCAAGTGGGTTTATGCAAACCTGAGATTGAAATATACCAACGGGTTGAAACCTTCCTGGCAGCTGGAGAAGAGGTTCTATTTATAGATGATCAAGAGAAGAATTTACATTCGGCTAAGTTACTTGGCTGGGAGACTTTACTGGCTGACGAAGAAGGAGATTGGGTTAATGAAGTTGAGTCATTGCTAATTTAGAATGTAATCCAGAAACCAATCAGTTCCGGATATTACCTGCTGAACTCGTCAGTCAATGAAAGAGAGTAATAGAACAGCATGCATAACTGGCACACCGTGCATAACCGCTAAACTCCAAATTGCTTTAAATGATGATCTAAATGCTTATATATGCCTTTACCCCATTGCTCGACTGTTAATTTTCCGAAGAAGGGATGGGGGTGGCGGGAGAATTTTTCTGAAGCACCTTGTTGAAAGATATTAATCTGCTGCTCAAGCTTTTCTTTTTCTTCCATAAACTGTCGTTGGTCATCAATAATGATTGTGGGGATCGTAGACATATTGTGGGGCAAGGGCTTGTCATTATAAAACATTGGTTTTGCGAACCGTCCTATAAGTCTCCCAAGTAATCCTCTAGGTGGAAAAGCATTTCCTAAGGGGATATCATGAAATGCTGAACAGTGAGCCAGCATTTGAGAGACCTGCATCGTGCCCCATTCAGGGATGGATTTTTCACTAAGTTGAGCCATGCGCTCTGTAATTTCAGCAGCATTCATCGTATCAAATATACTTTTCACAAGAACACCTCAGTCCTCTAGGATATAAAATTTGGACTTAAACTATCATCATTCTCCTATTGAAAGGTTTATCCTCTTACTATCAAGAATAATAAGATATGGTAAGTTTAGTCAATGTATTATGGGAAAACCACAATTGAAATCGGAGGATGCGAACTTGGAAAATAAGGAAACGTTTAATCTCGTAGCAAATGAATATGAACGATATAGACCCGTCTATCCGAGTGAAATGTTTGATGATATTTTTACATACCTGAATCTTAGTAAAGAGGATTCCATTCTTGAGATTGGCTGCGGAACGGGGCAGGCCACTGGCGGATTGGTGAGCAAGGACTATACAAACATCACGTGTATTGAATTAGGCAGCAACTTGGCACAGTTCACCGCAGACAAATTCAAGTCATATCCATCGATTCAAGTAATCAACACTTCCTTTGAGGAGTGGAATAACGAAGGAAAGCTATTTCAATTGATTGTGTCAGGAACGGCCTTTCACTTCATTGATCCGGAGGTCGGTTACCACCGGGCTTGGGAATTGCTAGAGAATACAGGCGGCATTGGACTTTTCTGGACGATTCATGTACCGGTCTATGACCAGCTGCACAATGAAATTCGTTCCCACTACACAGCATTATCCCCTCATCTCGATGATTCGCACTATCCTTCGCCAGATGAAGTTATCCAAGAGCGTAAAGAAATAACAGAAAAATCCGGCTTGTTCACGGATATTGAGGTTAAGGAGTATAACTGGATACAGACTTGCTCCAGCGAAGAATATGTCGCTTTATTAAATACCAACTCCAAACATCAGCAGCTTTCTATTGATGTTCGGCGTTCACTTCTAGAGCGAATCAAACATTCCATTGATGCTGCAGGTGGAACGATAGAGAAACAACATAAGGTTGCGCTTTTTCTAGGGAAGAAAAAGGTCTAAGAATATATGTTTTTATTATTCTACTTAAGAACAGGAGAGAATATATGAGTGATCCGCGTTCAACATACAGTATCCAAACGGCAGTGTTAAGTTTACAAGAGGAATTAGAGAGGTTAAAGATACAGGCGGTAATGGGGTGGTCCAAAGAATTCCGAAATCTAGAATGGTATGGTTTGAAAAATGGAATGCGTGTATTGGAGGTCGGAAGCGGACCAGGTTACATTACAGAGCAACTATTGAACAGTCTGCCGGACAGCGAGCTTACCTCGCTTGAGATTGATCGTTCACTGCAAGCACAAGCCAAAGAACGGCTGAAAGATATTCCTTCCAAGCGATTACAATTTGTAGAGTCTTCCATCTACCAGATGGATCTGCCGGATGATTCTTTTGATTTTGTCGTGGCAAGACTTATCTTTCTACACTTGAACAATCCTGAGGAAGCTGCAAAAGAGATATATCGTGTACTGAAGCCTGGCGGCCGTCTTGCTATTATTGATGTGGATGACGGCGTTTTTGGAGCAGTGAATCCTGATGTTCCTGCTTTGCATACGGTATTAATGAAAATTTCGGACTATGTGGCACAACACGGCGGTAATCGTTTAATTGGTAGAAGTCTGCCGCGTCTCCTTTCTGAGAACGGATACATCGATGTCGACATTGATTCTGTCCTTCAACATAGTGATCTGTTAGGCATAGAAGGCTTTAAGCACCAGTTTAATCTTAATCGTTTTGTACATTTTGCTGAAAAAGGTGTGATCAGTTCGGAGGAATTTGCTCAGCTGCAACAAGCTTCTGAAGCGATAAATCATTCGCCGGAAGCCTATGCCATGATGAATTTCATTACAGCTTGCGGCACGAAGCCATTGACATGCTGGGTTGAAACTAATTAGGGACGGAGAATGGGGATGAATATCGTTCAATCTTTTCAGGAATTAGTAGTTCGAGGGGATCATCAGGGTATGATTGAGTTACTGAAAAACTTCGAACAATCCAGGAAATTGTCTGTCCATGAACAAGGCTGGGTCTACTGGAATGTTTCCGACGGTTATGCCTTGTTAAGAGAGCCGGAACTGCTTTATGCCAATCACCGGGCATTCTTCGAATGGGGGAAAGAAAATCTCGCTCCGGAGCAGTTACACTGGATCGTTTCGGATTCAACACAAACGTTGTCATTATCTCTGGGAAACTACTTTGACCATTGGATGGATTGGTACCAATATGCTTGTGATCATGCTCCGAAGTTGGATACCAACCGAGGTGTTCGATTCGAGAGCCATCGGGCATTGGGTGGTTCGCTTTGGGTTTTGGAGAGATACAGTGAAATGGACAGTGTGCTTGAAAATATGAACCAGCTCATACAAGAAGATGAGACATGGTACAATATTCTTTTTGCCCGGATTACATATAACAAACAGCGTCTGGCCTATCTGTATCATGCCGGGGAGGTTGCGGGAGTCGAAGCTCTTTTGAACGAAACGATGGACTGGATTGATGAAATCAATGATGGAGCACTGAGCATTTCAAGAAAAGATGAAGTGGTAGGCAGCTGGGAGGATATTAATGCCTCCAGAAATTCGCAGAGAGATATCAACATTGCGTTAAACAATTTGGCCTGTATTTTAACGGATATCGAAAGGTATGAGGAAAGTGTTAAATTGTTTATGCAGATACAGGAACGGGGTCACCACGTGAATGCATATGGTTTTTCCAAATGTATATATTCGATCTGGAAGACAAGAGGGGCTAAGGCAGTTAAAGATGCATTAGTAGCTAATGCATCTTATGAAATAGCGGACCTTGTGAAACATACTCCTAAATTATTAGAGATCAAAGGTTTAGCATGAGGTGATTTAAGTCGCAAGAGGCCTGCACAACAACATGAAAGGAGTGATGTGATATGAGAAACATTACAAATCCGAGTAGAAGAAATGAAGTTGCCAGAGGTGTTTTTGTCTAGCGCAGAGGACCCAGGGGAAGGGTTCCGAGGGATTCCTCTGTGTAATTTTCACTAGGAGGAATTTCAATTTATGATTCATTTAAAACGTGTGTCGGTGGATAATTGGTATGCTTGCACCCAACTGGATGTAACTGAAGAGCAGAGAAAAAGTTTTCCCGCGCCAGTTGTATATTGGATTGCTGAATCCAAGGTCGTGACCGATTTTCGACCCATGGCCATCTATTATGATTCGGATCTGGTTGGTTTTGCTGTGTACTCAGATAAGCCCGATCATGAGGATAACTACTGGCTTCTTGCTCTAATGATAGATACAAAATATCAGGGCAGAGGTTATGGAAGAGAAGCATTGAGGAAGTTAATTGATCTAATGAAAGAATCGCAGAATTGCAAACGCATCATGATTGGACACAGGCCGGAAAATGGTATCGCCGGAAATCTGTATGAATCACTTGGTTTTCACAGCGTAAGTGAAGGGCTGATCGATGGAGAAGTTGTTCGGCTTCTAAGATGCAAGTAGTGCCAAATCACAAGCGATTTGGATTGTAAAGGAGGTAATTTGTCTTTGAAGCGTGTACACATTATTTTCTCATTACTCTTTATCATGTTAGGAATTGTGATTATTACAATCTCGAAAATGATTGAAGAGGTAATTCCCAAGCTAGGGTATACAGCATTCCAGTCAGCAGCAGCTGGCAGTTATGATTCGAGTGCTTATCAAGTGAATTTTGCACTGAATTATTGGATAGGCGCGATATGTATTTTGGGTGGAGTTATCTGTTTAATTAGTACAATGAATGTTGTCAGAAACTACATTCATGAAATGAATTTAAGAAACAGAGCGTTTGATGAAACTCATAATTATGAAGACACAAGAGAACTGAAATAGGTTATGATATGACATAAAAAAGAAAGGGCGGATATACATGATTACATTCCAATACTTTGAACCGGAAGATTTTGATCAACTGATCGAATGGAGTGGGGATGAAGCATTTTTGCTCCAGTGGGCCGGCCCTCAGTTCCAATATCCACTTTCCAGAGAGCAACTATCGGATTATTTGCAGGGTGCCAATGATAAGAACACTTCAAATAAGTTCATTTATAAAGTGATAGATGAATCGACTCAGGAGATCGTAGGTCATATTGCTCTTGGCGGTATCGATCGATATAATCGTTCAGGGCGTATCGGTAAGGTGCTTCTTGGTAAGCCGTATCAGGGTAAAGGTTATGGGAAGCAAATGATCGATGAGGCACTTCGAATTGGATTTGAAGAGGAGAAGTTGCACCGGATCAGTCTGGGCGTATTTGATTTTAATGTCTCAGCCATCCGATGTTATGAAAAAGCGGGCTTTGTACAAGAAGGACTTATTCGTGATGCGAGAAGATATGAAGATACATTCTGGAATCTTATCGAGATGAGCATATTAGAAAACGAATGGAAAAAATGACTTCTCAAAAGGAACATCATACTTGAGAGTCATCTTTCTTGAGAAACACTTCGATGAACGGATGTAATAACTACGTGTATTAAAATTTAAGTGGGGATGTCCTCCTGTCATCAGAATGACAGGAGGACATCCCCTTAATTACTTTCTTTCTGGTTTATTTCAATGATCCCCGTATCAATAAATTCCTTCACAGGCACACCGTCGCTGGCGAGTAACAGGGTCTCCATCATTTTGGCACCCCAGACTCCTTCATTCTGCGAAATAACGGCAGACAATTGACCGTTAAGCAACCCGTTTTCACTGGTCGGGCTGTCACCGAACGCGATTAAATGCCGGTTAAGGCCTTTTGCTTTCCAGATCAGGGTAGAAGCAGAGACAGAAACAAAATCGAGCCCGATAATTGCATTGAAGTGAGGGTGAGCTTGAATCATGTTCTCCATATCGGACATGGCTTGATCTTCATTCCCTTGATGATAACGAACTTCCAAGATTTCGATGTCTGTTTCACTGCGGATATAATCAATGAATCCATTAAGCCGCTGCTGCAAACCTTGCATCTCCTCCAAACCATTCTCGACAAGAATCATGCCTTGATTATGCAGAAGTCTTGTAGTCGTCATCGCGAACTGCTGGCCAGTGCGATAGTTATCGGCGCCCACATAAGCGATTCGATGACTGGATGGGACATCTGACTCAAATGTAATGACAGGAATACCTGCAGCTTGGGCTGCATCAATAACGGGTGTAAGTGCAGCAGCATCCACAGGAGATATAGCTATCCCGTCCACATGCTGTTTAATCATATTCTCCATGATACGGATCTGTTGTTCGGTATTGGCTTCATCAGGTGCGTTTACAATTAACGTGATATTATGTTTCCCTGCATACTCCGTTGCATCCTTCGTGATCATCTCATAGGTTGGATACGTCATTGGATAAATAATACCGAAAGTTTTGCTCGCTGCAAATTTCTCTACAGGTGAAGTCGCAGGAAGTGTTGCAGCCATCTGCTGTGGGCGAATGTGTGCCGAACCGGATGAAATGATCATCGGGAACAGAAGGCTTAGTGTAAGTAAAAGTGCAAATCTGGCTTTATTCATACATTGACTCTTTTCTCATATCTGATGGTCTGGCCTGCGATTCCTCGGTTCCTTGAGTTCGGTATTCTCTTGGCGTAAAACCTGTTGTTTTCTTGAATATATTAGAAAAATAGTGAGAGTCATTGTAACCAACTTTGTAAGCAATCTCAAAGGTTTTGTTGCTGGTTGTTTTCAACAGCTCCTTGGCTTTACCGATTCGAATCTGGGTTAGATACTCCGTTATCGTTTGACCAGTTTCCTGACTGAAAATCTTGCTTAGATGACTTGGACTGATTCTGACGTGTGCAGAAATCATCTTCAACGAGACCTGTTCGTTATTGTATTCACGGGATACATAAGCTTTCACCTGATCAATGACATCACTGTATTTTCCGGAGCATGCTGCTCTTCTCTGCCATAACAGATTAAGCAGGGAACACAGATATTGGGTACAATCCTCCCAGCACGTAATCTTCCGAATCGTCTGTTGCAGGGAAGTAATGTTCTTATCCGAATGGTCACTCATGCGGAACAACTGATTCGCGAGCCGAAACGACTCCAGCGTAAGATCATTCAACAGATAGAAGCCATACGATGAGGACTTCCAGTCGAAGGACTGTAATGGAGCGGCAAACTCCTGCACAAAATGGTCACGCAGATTGGGGCTGCCGATTTTGAGAAATTCAAGAAACGAATTCCTGTCGAGAAAAAGAGTCGTCTGCTCATCCAGGTTAATTTCACGTAGAGAAGCTCTGTTCTGAAGGGTGAGTCGATTAATATATTTATCCTCCTCCGCTTCCAGATAAGAGACATGAATTCCTTGCAGACGCTCCTGCTGACTGCCAATGCCCAGAATAATATTACAATTGAACGTATGCTCAAGTTCCATACGAATCCGCCCGCGAAGCTGCTCCAGATATACGGATATGTTGTCATCGGAGTGGTACTTGAGCAGAAGCACCAACTCGGTCCGGCTTCGAATATAAGGAAGAAGTTCAACGTGGGGATCACGAGTTTCCTCCAGTATGGGAAGCAGCTTCTTCATCAGGGATTCCGGGTCCCGGGAATCATCTGTTAATCTAACGTCGATAATGACAATTGTATAATACCTGGCCGAGAGAGGAAGTGAGAGTTGTTTAGCTGATTCAATCGCATCAGTTGTACCGATGAGTCCTCCGCACAGATCGGCCAGCAGTTTTTCTTTGGTGATCGTCCGGTTTGTCATGCGTTGATGTTCTTCATCCATTTGTTTGCTGACCTTATGAAGCATTTGGATTAGCTCTACTGCGCTAATGGGCTTTAGACAGTACTCGGTCACACCAAGTCGGATAGCCTCCTGGGCATAACTGAATTCATCATGACCGCTCATGATAATGATTTTGATATCAGGTTGTTGAGTGCGAACGATGGAGGTCAGTTCCAATCCGTTCATAAATGGCATTTTGATATCCGTAATCAGAATATCCGGAGCCCATTCATGAATTAAAGGTAACGCAAGCTCGCCGTCGGGTGCATCCCCGCAATAGTGAAAACCTTCCTTTTCCCAATCGATGCAGCTCCGTATATTCTCCCGAATTCCAATTTCGTCATCCACAATCATCACCTTTTTCAACGGTTAACCTCCTTGCTTTTGGGGATACGAATCATAAATGTGCTGCCTTCCATATAGGTACTTTCCATTTCAACGCCATAAGCTGGTCCGAAATAGAGTCGAATCCGGTGATGTACATTGAGCAGACCGAATCCGCCTTCCTGCTCGGCATCTTGGGGTGAACGGGAACCGGCCGGCTTCTCCAGCTCTTCACGTAATTGTGCCAATCGATCCGCAGACATGCCAATTCCGTTGTCCTGTACGGTGAGAATGATGCTATTGTCCTCTACATATCCGTGTATGGATATCAGCCCTTGACCGCGTTTGTTCTTGATCCCATGGTAGAGCGCGTTTTCAATCAGGGGCTGCAGCGTCATCTTCAAAATGGGATAATCCTGAAGCTCACGATCAACGCTGATCTCGTAAGTGAGAATATCGTGGTACCTCATCTGTTGAATAACCAAGTAACTTCGCGCATGTTCAAGCTCGGTTTGAATGGATACCCAGTCGAATCCTTTGTTCAGACTCAAACGAAAGAACTTCGAGAGGGCCTGCACAAGTTTGATTACATTTTCTTTTTTCTCTGCTTCAGCCATCCATAGAATAGATTCCAACGTGTTATACAGGAAATGAGGGTTGATCTGAGCTTGCAGCGTACGTAGTTCAGCTATTTTCACCTGTTCATTCTCTCGAATGCTCTTTTCGATTAGCATTTTGAGTTTATCCAGCATCACGTTGAAGCTTTTGCCCAGATCAGCAATTTCGTCCGAGCCGTGTGGTGTGACTTTGGCTTCCAAGTAACCGTTTGCAGCTTTACGCATCTTGTTCATCAGAATCCGGATGGGAAGAATCAGTCGATTATTCAGGAAAAAATATAACGATATCGCAAAGAAAGCACTTAACAAAACCGTAATGATGATCAATTGGCGAATGCTATTGGCCTCTGCAATGATTTCCTGATAAGGAGCTACCCCGATCATTTTCCATCCGGTCTGTTTTGAGGTGCTGTATACAACAAACTGGGGTTTGGATCCTGCAGACAGGATAAAGCTGTCGTGCTGTAGATGTAAAGGGACCGATCGGATCTGATCCATCATGGTTATGGATGCAGGGGTGACATCTGGCCTAAAGAGTGTATTTCCGTATTGATCACTAATATAGAAAAAACCGGAATCCTTAATGGGGGTATTCGTCAAAAAATCATCAATGAATGAATCATTCAAATCAATTACTATGAACCCGATGACCTCATGCGTAATTCGCTCTTTGACCGTGGTTATAATTGAAAGCGCATTCTGTTTGGGGTAAGCAAACCCATCCAGCCTGTTATATTCGGCATAGGCTGCAGAATGAGGGATGCGCAGAATGGCATCCGGATACTGTATCAGATACTTGAAGTACGGGTTACGCAGCGGATTTCGTTCCAGCTTGAACACGCCTTTTCGTTCACTTATGCCTTTTCCATAGAAATTCACGAACGAGATATTAAGTACCTTGTCATACTTGTAGGTTTCCCGATAAAGATTGTATGTCTGAAGGATGGCTTTGGCTTCTGGGTAGGACTCCGATTGAGAATACAAGTATTGAAGCACTTGCGGGTTCTTGCCCAGTTCGAGCAGCCGTTCCGTATCCTCAAACAAGATGTCAATGTTCCTGGCAAGCTGGTCGGCAACCAGCTGTGTCGAGGCCTTATTATGATTGGATACGACCGTATAGGATTTGTGGTAAGAAATCAATCCAACCACGATCAGTGGCACTGAACTGAGGATAATAAACATGCTGAGTAATTTAAGCCTGAGGCTTGAAGCAATCCATTGAATGAGTTTCAACGTATTCCACTCCATCTGAAGGGATCAAAAATGTATCATTAGTATAACATGATTTTCTAATATGTAAGAGAATCGCTAAATACTACACAATTAAACAAAGAAATTACACTTTTTAAACTCCATTTTTTGAAATTACTAAATTATTACATAAATAAAGTATGAGACTCCATATAAGCTCGGAATGAAAGCGTTCTATAATGTGGTCACACCACAAGGTGAAACGAAAAAAGGGAGGATCACAACATGCGAACCAAAAAAAAGTGGGGACTTGCCATAACATTGGCTATGGTGATGCTGGTCAGCACGGCATGTAGCAGTACCAATGGAGGAGCAGGCTCCGATAATGAAACTTCAACGAGTGGGAATGGCAGTACACCTGCCAGCGCCAAAACAATTACGCTTGGTTTTTCGCAGGTTGGTGCGGAGAGTGGCTGGCGTTCGGCGAATACCAAGTCGATTCAGGATTCAGCCAAAGAAGCGGGTTATGATTTGAAATTCTCCGATGCGCAGCAGAAGCAGGAAAATCAAATTAAAGCTTTGCGATCCTTCATACAGCAGAAGGTGACGGTGATTGCTTTTTCCCCTGTTGTAGAATCCGGTTGGGATACCGTATTGAAGGAAGCGAAGGATGCAGGCATTCCCGTCATTTTGACGGACCGTGCTGTGGATTCGCCGGATAAAACCCTCTACAAAACCTTTATTGGCTCCGACTTTGTAGAAGAAGGACGCAAAGCAGGTCAGTGGCTTAGTGACCAATACAAGGACACACAAGACGAGATCAATATCGTTGAGCTGCAGGGTACAACAGGCTCCGCACCAGCGAATGACCGTCAAGAGGGCTTTATGGAATTAATTGCTTCCAATTCGAAGCTTAAAGTGATTGCTTCACAATCGGGTGACTTTACACGTGCCAAAGGCAAAGAAGTCATGCAAGCTTTCCTCAAAGCACATAAAAAAATAGATGTTCTCTATGCACATAATGACGATATGGCACTTGGGGCAATTCAGGCCATTGAAGCGGCAGGATTGAAACCAGGCGTAGATATTACCATTATCTCTGTGGATGCCGTGAAGGATGGTATGCAGGCTGCTGCTGATGGCAAAATCAACTTTATCGTTGAATGTAATCCGTTGTTAGGACCTCAATTAATGGAAGCGGTTCAATCGGTAGTGGACGGGAAAGATATCGAACCCCGAATCGTTACGGATGAGACGACCTTCACATCGGAGCAAGCCAAAGAAGCATTGCCATCACGTGAATATTAAAAGCAGATTCGTATAACACCGAAAAGTCATTTTTCGACCAGGCTGTCGCTAAATGACTTTTTTCCATAACAAAGGAGAGGGTTATATGGCCGAGCAAGCACCCATTTTGCAAATGACAGGCATCACCAAACAATTTCCCGGGGTTAAAGCGCTATCCAGCGTCAGCTTTCGCTTGTTTCCGGGCGAGATTCATGCCTTGATGGGTGAGAACGGAGCGGGGAAGTCGACGCTTATTAAAGTTCTGACCGGCGTTTATTCCATTGACGAAGGAACGGTAACCATGGATAACCGGCATCTTTCGATCTCCGGTCCGCTTGAAGCGCAAAAGGCGGGAATCAGTACCGTTTACCAAGAGGTCAATCTCTGTCCAAACTTAACGGTTGCAGAGAATATTTTCATCGGTCGGGAGCCGATGCGATTTGGCAAAATCAATTGGAAGCAAATGAACAAAGATGCGGAGAACCTTCTGCGAGATAGATTACATCTGTCCATCGACGTTAAGGCTCCTTTACAGACCTATTCGGTCGCGATGCAACAACTGATTGCAATTGCAAGAGCACTCAGCATCTCGGCAAAAGTGCTCATATTGGATGAACCCACATCCAGTCTGGACAAAAACGAGGTTCAGCAACTGTTTCGTATTATGCACAAATTAAAGAGTGAAGGTCTCGCAATTCTTTTTGTTACTCATTTTCTTGATCAGGTATACGAAATGTCGGATCGTCTAACGGTGCTCCGTAACGGGGAATTGGAAGGAGAGTACATAGCCGCAGAACTTCCACGCATGGAACTGGTTCTCAAGATGATCGGCAAGGAACTCGAGGTGCTTGAGGAGCTTCCGAAGGAAGCGGATGCTGCCCAGGCGGAGTCGGGTGAACTGTTAATTACCGCTAAGGCACTTGGACGCAAAGGAGCAATTGAGCCATTTGATCTGGACATTCGCAAGGGAGAAGTCGTGGGCTTGGCTGGGTTATTGGGGTCTGGTCGTACCGAGATCGCTCGCCTTTTCTTTGGTGCAGATCGTTCAGATGTAGGCAAGCTGCTCGTTGTAGATACAGGAAGTACGGTCAAGTCGCCGCGTCATGCAATTGATCAGAATATTGCTTTTTGCTCCGAGAACCGTAAAACCGAAGGCATAATCGATGATTTGACCATTCGGGAGAACATTATTCTGGCTTTACAAGCGACACGAGGCTGGTCCAAACCCATCTCACGCAAGAAACAGGATGAGATCGCCGAAAAGTACATCAACCTGTTAAATATCCATCCGAAAAACCCGGAGCATTTAATTAAAAATCTGAGCGGCGGTAATCAGCAAAAGGTGTTGCTTGCACGGTGGCTGCTGATGAACCCCGATCTGTTGATTCTCGATGAACCTACGCGTGGAATTGATATCGGTGCCAAGACTGAAATACAGAAGCTGGTGCTCTCTCTGTCGAAGCAGGGCATGGCCGTGCTGTTCATTTCGTCCGAGCTGGAAGAAGTGATTCGTGTCAGCCACCGGATTGCCGTAATCCGGGACCACAAAAAAGTGCAAGAACTTAGCGGGGATCAGATCCATCAACAGCAAATCATGAAAGCAATGGCAGGAGGTTAAAGAGATGGCGGGCAAGATGCGTAAACATCATTTGTTTTGGCCGTTATGTATGCTTGGTTTACTTTTAATCTTTAATTTGCTGTACTCTCCGGATTTCTTCTCCCTCGTCATGCGTGAAGGGAATCTGTACGGCAGCTTGATTGATATTCTCAATTTTGGAGCGCCTTTAATTCTGGTATCGATCGGCATGACACTGGTGATTGCGACCGGAGGTATCGATTTGTCCGTGGGCTCCATTGTAGCGATCTCCGGTGCCGTGGCTTGTATGAGCATCAGCAGAGGAGTAGATCAAAGTTCGTTCGGGCTTATGTTGGGTGCACTTGGATTATCTATAGGTCTCTCACTGATCTTGGGCATATGGAATGGGGCGCTGGTTTCGGTTGCCCGAATCCAACCCATTATTGCAACGCTTATTCTGATGGTAGCTGGACGTGGGATTGCGCAATTGATTACGAGTGGACAGATTATTACTGTATCCAACGCGAACTACGCCTATATCGGGGCAGGTTCGCTTGCAGCATTGCCTTTTTCCATCTTCATCGTATTAACTGTGCTGCTTGTTGCCTCACTGTTGACGAGAAAAACGGCACTGGGTCTGTTTATCGAATCGGTCGGAAGTAACGCAAACGCGAGCCAACTGGCAGGTATTCGTTCAAAAACGGTTATTCTCACAGTATATGTCTTCTGTGGTCTGTGTGCCGGCATTGCCGGGCTTATTCTCAGCTCAAATGTATCCAGTGCGGATGGAAATAACGCAGGTCTGTGGTATGAACTCGATGCCATTCTTGCTGTAGTCATCGGAGGTACTTCGCTCAATGGTGGTCGTTTCTATCTAATGGGTACCGTCGTTGGAGCACTCATTATCCAAACCTTAACAACGACGATCTATATGATTGGAGTCCCGCCAGAAGTTACGTTGGTTGTCAAAGCCTTTGTTGTACTGGCCGTTTGTTTGATTCAATCCGATTCATTCCGCAATTCCATGGTGATCCGTTGGAAAAAACGGAAGTTTCCAGCCGAACAGGGGGTTAACCGCCATGTTTCTTAATCGTAAGTATCTCCCGGTCTTTGTCACCTTCGGTTTGCTGGCCGTGATGTTTGCCATAGGCTCTTTCCGCTATACGGGGTTCTTCTCCACTCAGGTACTGCTTAATCTTCTCATTGATAACGCCTTTCTGATTATCACGGCAATTGGCATGACTTTTGTGATTGTATCGGGAGGAATCGACCTGTCGGTAGGTTCTGTCATTGCGCTGACGACCATCATTAGCGCAAGTCTGGTCGAGAAGCAAGGATGGTCGCCTGCGATCGTTATACCTATGGTGCTTGTCATGGGTGCGTTGTTTGGCACAGTCATGGGGGCGATCATCCACTATTTTAAAATTCAGCCTTTCATCGTGACACTGGCAGGTATGTTTTTGGCGCGGGGGCTGTGTTATGTCATCAGTCTCGACACCATTACCATTACGAATCCATTTTACACACAGGTTGCGCAGGCGAAGATTTCCCTGCCAGGGGGCAGCTTTGTCTCCATTAATGTGATTATTGCTCTGGTCATTGTACTACTCGCGATCTACCTGGCACATTACACCCGGTTTGGGCGCAACGTTTACGCCATCGGCGGAAGCGAGCAATCCGCGTTGCTCATGGGACTGCCGGTTGCACGTACCAAAATCCTGGTGTACACGTTCAGCGGTTTGTGCTCCGCGCTTGCCGGTGTTGTCTTTACCTTCTATATGTTATCCGGTTATGGATTACACGCCATGGGTCTTGAACTCGATACCATCGCGGCTGTTGTGATAGGAGGCACCTTGTTAACAGGTGGTGTGGGGTATGTAGCGGGAACCTTTATTGGTGTATTGATCCAGGGGGCTATCCAAACTATAATTAGCTTCGAAGGTACGCTCAGCTCATGGTGGACCAAGATTGTGATTGGCCTGATGCTGTTTGTTTTTATTTTGTTCCAGCGACTTCTTAGCGGGCGGCGAGTATCCTCGAAATCACTGCATTAAGTTGATCGAATTAAAATGATATTGAATACGGATACCGAAACAATGATATAACAATATGCGCTCTGCATTGGTGAATGCTGAGCGTAACATGGAGATGGGGGATACGTGAGTGAGAAGACATGTGAACGGGTTGTGTTTGTTCATTCTACTGCTGCTTGTCGGCTGCACAACCCCTGAGTCTGGATCTGTTGCTCCTCCCATCTCGTCTAACAACTTCGAAACTCTTCCCTCCGTTGAGGAATGGATGGAATCAGCGGTAGCAAGGGATACCTCTACGAAACCGATTGTCTTGGGTTTTTCACAACTGGGCAGAGAGAGTGCCTGGCGTCTGGCAAACTCCACGTCTATTCGGAATGCTGCGGCTGAATCGGGAATATCCCTTGTGATAAAAAATGCAGAACAGTCTCAGACAAAACAGTTCGAGGCTGTTCGGTCGTTCATCAGGCAAAGGGTGGATGTCATTGCCATTGCACCGGTCGTGGAATCGGGCTGGGATGGTATTCTTCAGGAGGCCAGGGATGCAGGTATACCCGTGATTATCGTAGACCGGTCAGTTGATGTCAAAGACACTTCACTTTTTGTGACAACGATTGGATCGGACTTTTATGAGGAAGGTGTGAAGGCCGGGAAGTACATTCAGGATCGGATGCGAAATCATCCGGGTTTGATACGGATTGCCGAACTGCAAGGCACGAGTGGTTCTACACCCTCTATCCAGCGTGGCGAGGGCTTTAGAAGCATTTTCGAAACCAGAGCAGATATCATCTTCTCACAAAGTGCTCCTGCCGATTTTACGGAGGACAATGGCAAACAAGTGATGAAAGAATTCCTTCAGGTCCCGGAAGACAAACGGCCGCAGGTTCTTTTTGCCCATAATGATGAAATGGCGTTTGGCGCCATACAAGCGATAGAAGAAGTTGGGCTGAAGCCGGGAGAGGACATTATCATTGTCTCGGTGGACGGCTCCCGCAAAGCACTTGAAATTCTGGCGAGTGGGAAAATCAACGCTGTGGTGGAATGTAACCCACTGCTTGGTCCTCAGCTTATGCAGGCTACAAAAGAAATTATTGCAGGGCGTACACTCCCGAAGCGCATGGCGCCCCCGGAGGACATTTTTACACAGGAGAGTGCTAAACGGGAGATGTACAACAGGCGATTCTAGAATTCGTGAATAAATAGAACATTTTGGATAAAATTCAATTTACTTTAAATAAACTTATCGTTTATACTGAACTCACCTTGAACTAAAAGCTCTTCTCTATGAGAAAGGACGTAGCGGATTACATACTTTTGAAAGCGCTTTTTTCGAGGGGTGAAAGTTCGATAAAGAGAGGGAGTGTAGAAGGTATTATGCTGTGAATATAATATGAGGGAGGTAATTTTATGTTCAAAGTAAAGCTAGCAAAGGCGGTAATATCTCTCGCACTTTTCGGTACCTTGTTTTCTATTCCGGGGGTGCCTGATGCTCGTGCTGCAGATGCAAGTTGTCCGAATGGTTATGTAGGTCTGACGTTTGATGATGGCCCATCTGGAAATACAACAAACATGCTTAACGCGTTGAAGCAGGCTGGCTTACGGGCAACGATGTTCAATATTGGGCAAAATGCACAAAATAATAAATCTCTGGTTACTGCACAAGTAGCAGCTGGTATGTGGATTGGCAATCATTCCTATACACATCCAAACATGACTACATTAAACAGTTCTCAGATGTCGTCAGAGATTACTCGGACACAACAGACGATCCAGTCCATTACCGGAAGTTCACCTAAACTGTTCAGACCTCCTTACGGTGCGACAAATGCGACCTTGAAATCCGTTGTGAGCCAAAACGGCCTGAAGGAAGTACTGTGGAACGTAGATTCCCAAGACTGGAATGGTGCCAGCGCAGCCCAGATCGTAGCAGCTGTGAATACGATGAAAAGTGGTGACGTCATTCTAATGCACGATCAGTACCAGACGACACTTCAGGCCATTCCGCAGATTGCACAAAATCTGAAGAATCGCGGCCTTTGCTCCGGCATGATCTCATCAACTACCGGTCGGGCAGTCGCACCCGATAATAGCACTACTAATCCCCCGAGTAACGGAACAAAAGTGGAAGCTGAGAACATGACCAAAGGTGGACAATACACCGGCAATATCAGTTCTCCTTTCAATGGTGTGGTCCTTTATGCCAACAATGATTTGGTTAAATACACTCAGAATTTTGCAACGAGCACTCATAATTTCTCGCTTCGTGGAGCTTCAAACAATGCCAACATGGCTAGAGTTGATTTGAAGATTGGCGGACAGACGAAGGGAACCTTTTACTTTGGCGGAAGCGCTCCAGCGGTTTATACCCTGAATAATATCAGCCATGGGACGGGAAATCAGGTCATTGAGTTGGTTGTAACAGCCGATGACGGGACATGGGATATATATATCGATTACTTGGAAATACATTAACAAGATTAGGTTGATTGAAAAATAATGCACTATAATGAAATCCCGTTGGGTTGACCCAATGGGATTTCATTATGTTTTTTTCCATTTTGTAACACAAAAGTGGAAGGAAAACATTTATAATGGATGAAATTGTATGTGAAGAATCTGGTTTCTATTGAAAAATTTCATTGAATGGGAGTGAAATCATCAAATGATCATCATGATTAACGGAGCGTTTGGTTCGGGAAAAACTTCTGCAGCTGAAGCACTTCAGCCCTTAATTGCCAATAGCATGATCTACGATACTTAATTATCCCCATGACCATCTATAAAGAGGAAAACTTTAATTACATCTATAACGGGTTGAAAGAGATCGATCAGGACATTCATCATTTTTGCCTTACGGCTACAGAAGAGACGATTTATCATCGTTTGGCTAAACGTGGAGATGAATATGGAGGCTGGCAGTATCAACAAGCACCAAAGTGTGTTGAAGCTTTCAAAGATGAAAAATTTCAAACTCGCATTATTACCGATCATCTGGAGACTAGTGAAATCATAGAACTCATATTGAGGAAGGTCCTATCCAAATAATTATCATTTTTTATTAAGGAGGATTTTAGGATGATGATTGTACATGTACTCTTAAGAAAAGAGTGGGAAGCCGCGTTGATTAATGGGATTCTAAAATAAAGTCAGAAGCTATATGGGAAGATCTGTATAATGAAGGCAGGGAATATCCTCATATTTACGGTGAATTAAATCTAGACGCGGTATTTCATACATATGATGAAGACATGAACAGAAGAGGATGGAACCTAATTGACGACAGTGACTTTTGAAGAGGTAACCGAACAACACCTCCCTGAAATTAGAGAGATTTATAACTATTATGTAATGAATACAACGATTTCGTTTCATACGGAGGAATTAGATCATGATCAGATTAAATCCTCTGTCATGAACAAGGATACGCGGTATAAAACTTATGTAATTCTTGAATACAATCAAATGATGGGTTATGTTCTGATCACCCAATATAAGAGTAAACAGGCATATGACATTTGCGGTGAAGTCACCATATATTTGAAGCCCGATATTTTGGGAAAAGGCTTGGGGAAACAAGCATTACGTTTTATTGAGAAGATTGCAAAAGAACAAAGATTCCATACCTTAATTGCGACGATTTGCATGGAGAATACAAGAAGTAATTCATTATTTGAGAGAAATGGTTATGAACAATGTGCTCTGTTTAAAGAGATTGGATATAAATTCGATAGAAAACTGGATATTGGAAGTTTCCAAAAGATATTGTAAGGAGAATACGAAATGAGTAGAAACCTATATATTATATCTGGACCCCCTGGAGTAGGGAAATCTACAACTTCCAAGCTGCTAGTTCAGACTTTAGATAAAAGTGCCTACATTTCTGGAGATGCGGTTAGTCACTTTCCGGTCAAAGGGAGAGGTAAACCCTGGCTTGATAAGGATACAAACGACTTAACTTGGAAAAATATATCTAGCCTAGTGAAAAACTTGTTGGATTATAAATACGATGTAGTGCTGGACTATGTGGCCTTTCCGGAAGACATTGATGGGTTAATGACAGAATTGGCAGACTATCATGTTCGCATAATCTATGTTGTATTAATGGTTGATCGTCAAACCATTATTCGTAGAGACCGTCTAAGAGCAGAAGAATATCAAATGAAAGAAAGAAGTATAATTCTGCTGGATGAGTTTGAAAATCATCCCGATCTGAGAGTAGATAACAAGCTGTATACTAATCATTTTACAGAAGCACAATTACCTGAAATAGTAAGTGGAATTATAAATAACGAGAAATATCGAGTGAAATAACTGTACTGTTATTGTGCTTCGAATTGAAAATAATAAGAGGGTGAGTAGATGAACAGAGGAATACGTTTTGAAATACCAAATGCCTATGGTCGCTTTCTTGGGGAGATTTTAAAACCAATGGAAGTATCTAATTTCGATTGGTTTATTGGTGAGGAGGAGTCCTATTTCGTTGTTGATGATACGTTAGGGGATGATCTTTTTCCGGATATGATTATGGGCATGAATGGAGAAGAATTACAGAAGCTTATTGATAACAACGAGTATTATTTAATATTTGCGAATTTAAAAGCATTTCCAAAAGGCACACAAATAACAGATATTATCACCTATGAAGATTATATTTTGAGTGACTGTCAGATGGTTCTTCTTGTGATCGATAGTATCTACGTTACTGTTTATTGTAAAGATCTAGAAAAAGTAGAGGAATTATATAAACATATAAATAGACAGGGATTTGAATCTCTCGAATATTTAACAGATGATAATGATACGAGGACAATACTATCGATCTGGTGATAAAGGAGCATGGGATTAACTGCTGAGGTTTGATAGACCATCCCATGCATACGTTGATATGCATTAGTATAGCGTTGAGTTTAGTGTTAGGGATTAAACGCTAGCTATGATGAACGTAACCGCAAAAAATAGCCCTCCATATTGCTGCACATCGTAGGTTAAAATGGACAGTAAGAAGACCACCATTTCAGAGCTACACAGCAAAGGAGAGCTATCCCTATGAAGTCTACCACAAAATTCATTGGTTTAGATGTATCCAAAGAAAAAATTTCTGTCGCTATTGCTGACGAGGGTAAAGACAAGCCGCGGTATTACGGTACCATTGCTCATGCGCCTGCTGCCTTACGCAAACTCATCAAAGAGTTGGGTCCGGCAAGCTCCCTCTCGTTTTGTTATGAGGCCGGTCCTACAGGATACGAAACCTACCGCTGGATCGAATCCATGGGGGCCCATTGTGTCGTCATTGCCCCTTCACTCATCCCCAAACGCTCCGGCGATCACGTGAAAACCGATCGACGGGATGCCGAGCAACTGGCACGTCTGTTCCGTGCAGGCGAGCTTACGCCGATTTACGTTCCAGCACGTGAAGATGAGGCGCTTCGTGAATTGGTTCGGGCACGCGAATCGGCAAAAGAAGATGCTCACCGGGCTCGTCAACGCGTGCTCAAATTTTTATTGCGTCACCAGATCCATCCGCCTGAACAAATCAAACGTCGCTGGACGAAAAAATATCGCGTATGGCTTGGACAACTGACCTTCCCGAATGCGCCTATGCAGATTGCGTTTACGGAGTACCTTCATGCCATGGACGAGATCGAGCAACGCATCGGTCGACTGGAAAAAGCCTTGATTGAAGAGGCAGCGACCAGTTCCAAAGCCGATTTGATTCAGATTTTACAGTCTCTGCGTGGCATTGGATTTCTCACGGCCGTCACGCTTGCTGCGGAGATCGGTTCCTTTGCCCGGTTCCGTTCTCCTGCTCAGCTCATGGCTTACTTGGGCCTGGTTCCGCGTGAGCATTCGTCTGGAGTCCGTACCCAACGAGGCTCGCTCACCAAAGCGGGAAATGGACGATTGCGTCGCACCTTGATTGAATCGGCATGGAGTTACCGCCATCGGCCTGCGATTAAAGGGGACTTGGCCCGCCGTTTGGAAGGTCTGCCTGCGGACATACAGCTCATTTCATGGAAAGCCCAGGAACGGCTGCACCGAAAATTCCGCCGTTTAGTTTATGGATTAAACAAACACAAAAATGTCGCGGTCACCGCGGTGGCCAGGGAACTGACCGGGTTCATTTGGGCGGTCGCCCGAACGTTGGAGCTACCGAACGCTCAGTAATCTGTTATTCATCTTGAAGAGACGGATGGTTTAAAAGGAAAAAGGGGAAAACTCCGGAGCCTTAGGCCCGGGAGTTCATGGAAGGTTCAGGAGAGAATGTACGAGGTTCGTTTGCACTAGGCTTTTAATGGGCTGAACGTGCGTGGCTAGCTTGTAAAAGCTCTCCTTGACGAAGGCATACCATGTGGTAACCAACCCACGGATAGCAGCGTGCCAACCGTCGCTCGCATATGGACTCCCGCGCTTAGGGCTTCGGGGAAAAGCAGCTTTTTGTGATGGACTTGACAAAAACGTTCATAGCAACGAACCTGACACGTCTTATTCGGGAATTTGAAACGCCCTCCGAAATCTAAGAAATCTGAGACACGCTATACCAGAAAAAATAGACTTTTGTAGCATTTTTGTCAGATGATTTTGAGAAATAAGATGTCTCATGTTCCCTACAATTTTAAAAGAGGACCTGAAGGCCGAATAAGATGTCCTGTGTTCCTTAGAAAATCGCCTGGCGATTCGCCAGCATCAGCCACCCTGAACTTTAGGGATTTTCGGACGGTAAGCTGGCACCCATCATCGTTTAACTTGCCTGAGTATGAAAACAGACTCTAGTCCGTTTCCCCATGATATTTGAATGTTTATGAATACGATTACATCTTATGAATGAAAAAGGAGTTGAGAGAAAGATGGAGACAGAACGACTTATATTTCGGAAATATACCAAAAATGATTTTGATTTACTTTTTGAGATGACACGTGAGCCAAATATGATGAAATTTATAAGACATGGAGGACCCTGGACCAAGGAAGAAACCATGCAAAGCCTGGAAAAGTTCATCAACTGGAATAAAGATGATAAAGGGCTGTTCCTCGCATTTAATAAAGAGGATAACAAGTTAATTGGAACCTCTGGACTGATTCCTCAAATCATTGAAGGCACTGATGAGCTTGAAGTTGGTTACTGGGTTGTAGAGCAATACTGGGGAATGGGTTATGGTTATGAACAAGCAAAAGCGTGGAAAGAATATGGCATGGATCACTTGAAGCAGAAAAGATTAATATCGTTAATTCAACATGGCAATGTGGGTTCTATGAAAGTCGCGCAAAAGAATGGCATGAAACACGAGAAGGACGTAGATATAATTGGGAAAAATGTAGCAGTATACTCGATTGAGGTGAAGTGAATATGACTCCATTTCCTGAGCTAGAAACCAAAGGACTGCTGTTAAGAGAGATTAGACAGAGTGATTCCCAAGACATATTTCATATTTTTTCTTCAGATGAAGTTACAAGATTCTACGATGTAGAAAGTTTTAAGAATACAAAACAAGCAGAAGAACTCATACAAAGATGGACTGAACGATTCGAAAATGGTCAGGTCATCCGCTGGGGAATTGCTTTGAAATCGGATAACAGAATTATTGGAACATGCGGATTTCATGGTTGGATGAAACAACATCATAAAGCTGTGTTGGGATATGAGTTAGCACCAGAGTTCTGGCGGCAGGGTTACATGACCGAGGTAACTCAGAAAATCGTTGAATATGGATTCAAGAATCTTGAATTAAACAGAATTGAAGCATTTGTAGAGCCAGAGAACGCGGGATCAAGGAAGTTACTTGAGAAAATTGGGTTCAGTGAAGAAGGCATATTGAAAGAACATTATTATTGGAAAAATCGATTTGTTGATAATGTCATCTATGCATTTTTGAAGAAAGAATATGTATGAGAATACGAATTATTGGATCTTGCGGTAGTGGGAAATCAACATTAGCCAAAGAATTGTCGGATAAATACGGTATTCCTTCCTATGAATTAGACAATCTCATATGGGACAGAAGCGCCGAAAATCTGAGATATCCTGAAAGTGTTAGGGATGACTCGATCCAATCTATTATCAGTTCAGAGGCTTGGATTATAGAAGGAGTGCAGTGCAAAGATTGGACCATTAAGTCCATCCAGGAAGCGGATTTGATTTTTGTATTAGCTCCAAATGTTCTCATTAGAGATTATCGAATTATAAAGAGGTTTGTATTGTCCAGAATGGGCTTGCAACCGTGGAATTACAAGCAGTCATTTAAGAACTTATGCAAGATGATTGTGAAATGGAACCATCAATATAATATAGAAGAAGTTATATGTACAATTAACAAAAACCATAAGACTGCAACAATCACGAAGAATAAAAAACAAGTGATACAGTTGATTGAACATCATTTGGAAGTGGTTGTAAGTGAGAGTGAAAAGAACCTTAGAGGTAATCAAAGATTATCGAAAGAGGAGATACAGTGGTGAATATAAAGATACAACCAGTCACACGGGAGAATTGGGAAGAGGCGCTGAAGATCTCTTTGTATGAACACCAAGTCTCATTAGTTCCATCTGTTATTGAGGGGATCGCTTACGCCTATATAAAACCGTGGGATGAAGCATTTGATCCTTACGTACTTGAGATTGATGGGAAGGTATTTGGTTTCTTTTATCTAAGTTATACGCCAGATAGTACAGATAATTACTGGATTGGTGGTTTTCAAATCGATAAATCCTATCAAAGTAAAGGAATGGGAAAGCGCGCTATAAGAGCCATTCTAGATTACATTACGAAACAGCATCCGGTATGCAAGGTTATTTCATTAACGGTTGAACGTGATAACGAAATAGCACAGAACTTGTACAAGAGCATGTCCTTCATTAGTGAGAACAAAACCAATTCAGATGATGAAGTGATCTACAGGTTGGCAATAAAATAAGAAATTTGCATAGTGTAAAGATTACATGTGATGATTTTCTAAATGAGGGGGAGTTACACAATGAATCGTATGAATCATGAGGAAGAATTACAAATCGTATTTGATGATCATGAAGAAGACTACAAAAAGGTTTGTAATAACTTATATAACTATAACGTCTCTGAAACAAATGGATTATTAAAGAAGCCTGGAAAGACTATCAATCTGTTTTTACGAGAGAAGACAGGTAAGGCAGTTGGTGGGATCTTCTGTGCTACATATTGTGAAACATTATATATTGATAATTTTTGGATAGATGAGGAATACAGAAAGAAAGGATATGGGAAGTCTTTAATCATGCAAGCAGAAAGCATGGCTTCTGAATTAGGATGTAAGCTTGCACACACAAGCACATTTTCATATCAATCACCGAAATTCTATCAAAAAATGGGCTATGAAGTGTTTGGATTAATTGATGAGTATCCTGATGGAATCATTCAATATTTTATGAAAAAAAGATTATAAGACGAGTACCTAACATAGTATTGGGTTTAACGAAAGATGAATTTTAGAGAAACAAAAGGATGGCGGAAAGTATGCGAGCCACAAGGGAGTTTTATATATCACTGAATTTAATGATCTCGAAAGAGAGATAAAACGAAATAAAGCGGAGAGCTGCATGATATACCGAGAAAACTCAATTCAATATGAATTTTATCGAAATCGAAAAACGAAAGAAAAACAACATAAAGTGAATTCAATTACAAAAAGTGTGGTATCCGCATTGGTGTGAATAGCTATAGAACAGGGCTACATTGAGAATGAGGATATTCCAATTGTGAATTATTTTAACGATCTGGATGATAGCAAAAAGGGGATTACGATTAAGTATCTGTTAACGATGTCCTCGGGCCTACACTATCCGGGGAATGAAGGGATGATTCCATCTAGGAATTGGACGGAATTTGTTCTTGAGCAGCCTGTTGAATTCGAACCTGGAGTTCAAATGAAATATAGTTGCGGGAGTTCGCATATACTTAGCGCCATATTGCAGAAGGCAACTGGTATGAACACTTTGGAATTTGCAAGAAAGAACTTATTTGCACCTCTAGGTATTAACGATTTCCATTGGTATCAGGATACACAAGGGATTGCGATCGGTGGTTTTGGTTTGCGAATGAAGATCGAAGATATGCTGAAGTTTGGAGTGTTATACGCTCAGAATGGAGCGTGGAATTCGAAACAACTCATCTCTGCTGACTGGATTGCTAGAAGTGTAAGTCCTTCTCTTACTTCCGAAACCTTATATAGCTACCACTGGCGCATAATGAAAAGCATTAAGAAAGAAGACGCTAAAAATAAAACGTTTTATGCTATGGGTATGGGCGGTGGAAGAGGGCAATACATATTTGTTAACCAAGAGCTACCATTGGTTGCGGTATTCACTACAATTATATCCAATGATAGCTTGTTATCACTTCATTGGTTTAACAATTTTATATTGAAGAATAGTTGTTTATAGGAGAGATAACATGAGCCACTGGTTTGATCTAGATGAACTTGATCCAGAGTTAATCAAATTTGCAGTTATGATCGCTAAATATAATAATAAATTCATCATTATAAAAAATAGGAAAAGAGGAGGTTGGGAGATCCCAGGAGGCAACAAAGAAATAGGGGAAACACTTTTACACACGGCAAGTCGAGAACTCTATGAAGAGACAGGGGCAGTACACTTCGAATTAATACCTTATGGTGTATATGAATGGAATGGGAGCTTTGGTATGGTTTCTTATGCTGAGGTTAAATTGCTGGAGAGCTTACCGGAGTCTGAAATCGATGAAATAAAGCTTGTGGATGTATTACCTGAAGGCATGAACTTCGGAGATATGTTTTATCGTTTCTCAGACAGATGGGATGGACTTGAGAACCATAAGCTTAAGAAATACACTATCGAAATAAATCATTTGAATGAGTTACCTGAAATTAAAATAAGCTAGTTTTAGTTGGAGGAACTCTGTTTTGAAACTAAAGGAGATGAAAAGAACTAGTGAATAAGAATAAGGGACTCATCATGTCACTATTACTTTTATTGCTTTTAATTTTGTTATGGGATTCCTTTCGAACTTCAATTTTTGAAGCAGTTACTGTTCAAAAGATTAGTGAAAATGAAATGACTGTAATTAATTTTAATAATCACGAAAGAACAATAGCCGTTCCAATGGATATGTCAAAACTAATTGAAGAGAACAAGGAATACACTATTTTGTACGATAAAAGGGTCTTTGATAAATACAGACTTCGATCTATAAAGCCATAGGATCTTAGAAATAACATGGGGAAGGAGAGATGGCAACGATCATGATAACGTATAGAACGTTGACCCTTGATGATGTGAATCAGCTGCAGGAAATAGATCGTTCGGAACATATTGATCTCATTTATGAAATGAGAGAGAACCGATTGGTTGAACTTGAACAAAATCATGAATGCTCAAACTGGGATGAGATGCTTTTGAAAGAGATTCAAAATCGATATGTCTATGAATTAGAACAAGGTGGCATGGCATATGGCGCGTTTGCTGACGATCAATTAATCGGATTTGGTGTGCTGGCACATCAATATAGAGGAAAAGAACGAAATCAAATACAAGTTGACTTGATGTATGTCTCACGCGGGTACAGAAGACAAGGCGTTGGAAAACGTATTCTAAACGAGTTAGGTGAAGAGGCTAAGAAACGTGGTGCACAGTATCTGTATATCTCCTCCACAGAGACGAAATCAGCGGTATCCTTTTATAGAAGTCAGGGCAGTCAGATTGCAAGTGAGATTGATCAAGAACTCTATGACAAAGAGCCGAAAGATATACACATGATAAAAGAGCTGGGCACATGACAACGGTTGGGATACTCGGAACCATTCATAAGTATCGTTGGAGCCGATCACAATTACATCTTCCAAGAAGAGCTGATGATAGAACCCGTTGAATTGTTGTATCCGTTACGATAAAGGAACCGTTGGTAGAATTACAAATGAAACTTATTATTTAAGGAGCATTACATGCGCAAAAAAATACGTAAAACACTCAAATACAGCATACTTAGTATTATTTTAATAGTTATAGTAGCTCTGATATTTCCCACATGGACACCCAAAATTAAAGGTGAAAACAGCATCAGCATGTTAGAACAGGTCGAAATTAACGGTACAGGACATGAAGTCATGATCAGGGGTGTTGATCGGACTAACCCTATCCTGATTTTTGTGCATGGCGGGCCGGGATGCTCGGAGAT
This sequence comes from Paenibacillus sp. FSL H3-0457, assembly GCF_037981725.1. NCBI lineage: Bacteria > Bacillati > Bacillota > Bacilli > Caryophanales > Paenibacillaceae > Paenibacillus > Paenibacillus sp. FSL H3-0457. Next base: position 2,724,600 of record NZ_CP150283.1, read on the forward strand.
TCCATATGTAAGGAAGTATCAGAAAGAGCTTGAGCAACACTTCACGGTGGTGCATTACGATCAACGTGGGAGTGGGAAGTCCTATCACTTTTTTGAAGATTACTCGAATCTCACAACAGATGTATTAGTAGATGATTTGTTAGCGTTAAGGGATTATGTATCTAAGGAGTTAGGTCAAGAGAAGGTTATATTAATCGGTCATTCATTTGGTACATACATCGGGATGAAAGCTGCGGCTAAAGCACCTACTCAGTTTCACGCTTATATAGGCATTGGACAGATGGCTAATACACTTCAGAGCGAACTGGAAAGTTTGGAGTACACGTACGAGCAAGCGAAACAAGCCGGTAATGAAGATGATGTTAAAAAACTGGAGCTAATCCGCAGCTCGATCGAGCAAGGAAAGGAACTTACGCCTAGAATTTTGTTGCAAAAGTACGGTGGTGCAGCCAGACTCATCAACGAGAATAGAGATTATATTTCAGGATTCCTTTTAAATCCCGAATATAATGGGCTGGATATGATTCGCTTTTATTCAGGGATGTTCAGTTCACAAGACATCTTACTGAGGGAAGCATTTGATCAAAATTTACCTGATATTGTTGATCATCTGGAGATTCCTACCTATTTTGTAACGGGTAAATATGATTATATGACCACTGCAAATGCAGCACGTGATTATTTTGACGTATTGGATGCACCGATCAAAGACTTCATTGTATTCAACGAGTCGGCGCATTACCCACAGTTTGAAGAGAAAGTAAAATTCGTAAAGTGGTTAAATGAGCTATTTTAATATGCATTGAGAGGAGCAAGATCATATTGTTAAATGAATTCATTGAGCTTGAAGAAGAGAGTGATGAGAGTTACCGGTGTTACACTCTGCAAAATACTGTGCAAATATTTAAACATTGCATACAGGATGAGGATTTAAATGACTTTCGAATATATGTGTCCACTAATACACCGTTAGATTCAATTGTTCATAAAATAGAAGATTACATTAAGTGGTTTTCAACTTGTGAGACTGTCTTTCGAGATTATTATGAGAATGAACTTCAGGAAAAAGTACATCAGAATTGGTTTAATGAGATTGAAGTCTATCGTGTGGATATCACATTTAACAGTATAGCCGATTACGGCGCAACAATATCTTGCGGAGATCATATTTTGCGCGATCACATTATGATTATTGATTTTGATAGAGAACAAATCCAAGCAATCCACTTAAACGGATAGATGGATTATTTTGTAGTAAATAGTCACAAAAAACAATAAAGATATCGCTTTATTTTCCATAAATGTGTTATTATGTTGTTGTTGGACGAAGAATTCATTTGTTTGATCGATAGAGAGAGGAGGCACGTATTCTCGAATCATTCAATCTGTATGCATAGATTAACTTCACTGCTTGTTAAAAATAATAGAATAAGCGGAGGTATGGTTATGTTCAAAAAATGGAAGAGATTTGGCATCAGCAGCTTGGCACTGGTATTAGTGGCTGCGGTAGCCTTTACGGGATGGAGCGCTAAAGCATCAGCAGCGGACGCTTCGCAAATAGTGTCTGAGATGGGTGCAGGATGGAATCTCGGCAATCAGCTGGAAGCAGCGGTGAACGGTACACCGAATGAGACAGCTTGGGGCAATCCTACGGTAAATCCAGAGTTAATCAAAAAGGTAAAAGCGGCAGGCTTCAAATCCATTCGTATTCCCGTTTCCTATTTGAGTAACATTGGAAGCGCTCCCAATTATACAATCAATGCGGCATGGCTGAATCGAATTCAGCAAGTCGTGGATTATGCGTACAATGAAGGTCTGTATGTGATCATCAATATTCATGGTGATGGGTTTAATTCCGTACAGGGTGGATGGCTACTCGTGAATGGTGGCAATCAGACTGCCATTAAGGAAAAATATAAGAAGGTGTGGCAGCAGATTGCCACCAAGTTTAGCAACTACAATGACCGTCTTATTTTCGAATCCATGAACGAAGTATTCGATGGTACCTATGGCAATCCAAACTCGGCCTATTACGCCAATCTGAACGCATACAATCAAATCTTCGTGGATACGGTTCGTCAGACTGGAGGTAACAACAATGCCAGATGGTTGCTGATTCCAGGCTGGAATACCAATATTGACTACACTGTTGGTAATTATGGCTTTGCTCTTCCGACAGATAATTACAGATCCTCGGCTATTCCTAGTTCGCAGAAGAGAATCATGATCTCGGCACATTATTACTCTCCGTGGGATTTTGCAGGTGAGGAAAACGGTAATATCACACAGTGGGGTGCAACTTCTACGAATCCTGCCAAGAAGTCTACTTGGGGACAAGAGGATTATCTTGAATCGCAGTTCAAGTCCATGTACGACAAATTTGTGACTCAGGGCTATCCCGTAGTGATTGGTGAGTTCGGTTCCATTGATAAAACGTCCTATGATTCCAGCAACAATGTATATCGTGCTGCTTACGCCAAAGCAGTTACAGCAAAAGCTAAGAAATACAAAATGGTTCCTGTTTATTGGGATAACGGGCATAACGGTCAACATGGATTCGCCTTGTTTAACCGTTCAAACAAAACCGTGACGCAGCAAAATATCATTAATGCCATCATGCAAGGTATGCAATAAATTACTGTCTGGCTGTATCCATGTAAACGGCGTGTTCCTGTAAAAGGGACATGCCGTTTTTTTGTGCTACCGGAGATGAAGATGAACAACATTTACCAATGCATTTTACATAAGCCACATACAGAATTCATTAAATCCCACAATAGCTTTTATATACTTAATTTGCTTGATATAGCGAACTAAAAGGACTAGGTGGTAGACAGAATGTTAAAAAAACGTGATTTGCAGGAATGCCTTTCACTGTACAGCTTAATGATGGACCCCGCAGTTTCTCCTTACGTTCGTTATCAATGCCAATCGTATGAAGAATATCTATTCCTGACCAAACAATTGATGGTCGAAGAAGAGCAAAAGACAGTGATTTCCCGAACGATTTTGAATGAAACAGGGCAGCCTATTGGAACCATTGATCTATATCATATTGAGCATCAAACCGGTTTTTTAGCCACATGGATTGGTTCACCGTTTTTTGGAAATGGGTATAGCCAAAGAGCCAAATCAGCCTTTTTTGTTGAATTGTTTCTGGAACATGGGATTGAAACGGTATTTATGAAGATTCGCAAGCAGAATATAAGATCCAGAAAAGCGGTACAAAAACTGCCTTATGTGAAATTAGCGAATGATGTGTATCCAGATGTATATCAACGGATTAATATGAATGAACAGATGTATGATCTGTATTATGTTGAACGATCAGCCTTTTTCGAAAATAGTATGGATCTGCACCAAGTGGTAGCTACGTAACTTATACCGTTAATATAACATGCAGGAATATAGACTAGAGAATCGAAAGACATTAAGTAGATAACCTCATAAAAAGTGGATGGTTAATTAAGGAGGCATGAAATGAATAATATTAACAAGATTTTGGGTGTAGTCCTCATGCTTGGCAGTGTGTTTATTTCGACAATGGAGCGAATCTCAATACGAGTATCTGTCGCTATAGTAGAAGCAGGATATGCGTCAGGAGGGACTAACGTGCCCCAATTCGCTCAGATGAACGAGCATCCAACAGGTTTACTCGTATACTTCATGTTCTTCGTTGGATTCATACTATTGGTCGCGGGATTCCCAGGGAGTTATAAGAAAAATCGTAATCATGGGCATAGCAAGGAAGTTTAGCTTGAGGAGGGATGAAAGTGGCAAAACAGGAGGAAGTGTTATCGGGAGGTAATGTGAATCAGGTTGTCCGAATAGGTGAGACGGTTCGCCGGCATGCGAAACCAAATCCATATGTGCATGAATTGCTATTACATCTCGAAAAAGTTGGTTATGATCATGCCCCTCGATTTCTGGGAATAGATGAACAGGGGCGAGAAATCCTTTCTTACCTCGAAGGCATCGTTCCAGGCAATGACTACCCTGATCTAGAAGAGTATATGTGGTCAGACGAATCTTTGATTGAAGTCGCAAAACTGTTGAGGAGTTACCATGATGCGACCGTTGGATTTACAACAACATCAGTTTCAACGAACAGATATCCAGGCATAACAGAAGATGAAGTTGTATGTCATAACGATTTTGCGCCGTATAATGTGGTGTACAAGGATGGCCGTCCTCAAGGCATTATTGATTTTGATATGGCGGGTCCGGGTCCGCGAATGTGGGATATCGCCTATGTCTTGTATACATCCGTTCCACTCGCAAATTTCTCACCAGAGATGGACGGAAAGGGTGTAATGCCATACGTCAGCCAGGCACACGGAACTGTTCGAAAAGAACGGATTGCCTTATTCATGGCTACGTACGGGCTGAGTGTTCCAGCAGATTTGAAGGATTGGGTCATATCCCGTATCCGTTTCATGTGTAAAACACTGACTGATCGTGCGGCTGATGGAGATGTCGCTTTTATGAAGATGGTCGAAGAGGGGCATCTGGCCCACTATGAGAAAGAAGTCATTTTTCTTGAAAACCATTGGGATGAATGGGTTTGAAAGGTAATGCTAATGGACCGCGTGATAGCCTACGGGCTGGACAGCGGTTTTTTTTGTTTTCATCTTTCAAATCCCTATAAATTCCTTTCTAATCATTTTCAACAATTGTGATCAACAATACAGCAATATAGTTCAGATTAGATCGAAATAACTGTGATACAATTCATTGTAAAGCGCTATCATTGTAAATTATTAAACTATATTGCTTTTTATATTCTGGGAAGGGAGATCTTACTGATGCTAACCATACACACCCCGACGAATATTGCTTTGCAGGAAAATGAAGTTTATGTGCGATCAGAAGCAGATAATTTTCAGGATGAATGGCCTGTTCATACGCATAATGGGTATGAGATACATTATTTTATTCAAGGAGATGCAACCTTTTTAATCGGTGACCGAATATATAAGCCGCTGCCTGGAGATATGTTTATATTCAGAGGCGGTGTTCCCCACCGAATCAATCCTTCAAGAGAAATGGTGTACAAGCGAAGTTTTGTCAATTTCACGGAATTATTACTTTTGGACATGCTTGCTGTCAGTCAGTTAGAGAATCTGATGTCCATATTCCGTCATCCCAATGGGTTATTGGTGCATTGGCCTCCGGAGGAGCGTGAGTATATCACAGCTATATTTAAGGGAATCAAGGAGGAGATGGGGGCAGGAAATACAGGGTACAAAACAATGGTCAAATTGAGTCTTACCCAATTGCTACTGCGGATTTACCGGAAAACAACCAGTGAGCAATCCGCCAATCCTATCTTATGTTCTTCCCAGAAGCAGACAAGCGTAAGCCGGGTTCTTCATTATTTAAACCAGAACTATACGGAGAATGTTTCATTGGATGAACTGTCCAAAACACTCCATTTGAATAAATACTACATTTGTCATTCTTTCAAAGAGACGACGGGATATACCATAAGCAACTATGTTATACGGAAAAGAGTTGCAGAGGCCAAAAAATTGTTGCTGTCTACGGATGCACCGATTTTGTCCATATCTGAGACGCTAGGTTTTAACACACCTGTATATTTTAGCAGGGCCTTTAAACAATATGTGGGTGTATCACCACAGTTATTCCGTAAAAGTGAATTGCTCAACGAAGCCAAAATTCATTAGAACCTTCCAAGGAGATGTTGATATGACAAGAAGAACAACGTTTAAGCTCATCACTAGCATGGTATTGGTCATGTTACTCATCGTATTGACTGCTTGCGGAAATTCAGGTACCAATGCTAATCCAAAACAAACAACCCTGGATTTCCTGTGGTTCTCTGACGGAAAAGAAGGAGAAGTCATCAAGGAAATCATTAAAGAGTATGAGCAGACCAATACCAAGGTTAAAATCAACCTGATTGAAGTTGGCTTCAAGGATATCCAAACCAAATTAAAAACAATGTTATCCGGTGGAAAGCCGCCTGCCCTGAGCCGGGTCACGGATACCGGATCATTTGCTAATCAGGCGGTTGATCTGACACCTTACGTGGACAATGCGGATCAATTCGAGGATCAATTTATTGACTCACTTAAACCTTATTATGTTATTAATGACAAGCTGGTAGCGGCGCCTATGGATGTTACAGCGAATGGGCTTATTTATAACAAAACCTTATTTGATAAAGCTGGCGTCAAAGTACCGACCTCTCCTGACCAGGTATGGACGTGGGATGAATACACAGCTGCGTTAAAAGAGGTTATGGACAAAGGCGGAGCACGTTATGGCATGGTATGGGATGTCACACCGCATAGATGGTCCACTCTTTTGTATCAGAATGGCGGAAGCATCTTAACAGAGGATGGCACTGCAGCAGCGATTAACAGTGAAGCCGGAATCCGTAGCATGGAGCAGTTCAAGCAGCTTCATCAAGAAGGGATCATGCCCGAATCCGTATGGCTCGGAGGGGAAAATCCGAACAACCTGTTCCGTTCCGGGACGGTGGCTACCCACTGGGCTGGCAACTGGATGATCAGCAATTACAAGGATATCACCGATTTTGAATGGGGAGTCACCTATATGCCAAAAGGAACACAACGTTCTTCAGTGCCAGGCGGGAAGTTTCTGATGGCTTTCAAAGGCAGCGGATATGAGCAGGAGGCAGCAGAATTTATTGAATACTTAACGTCCAAAGAAGTGAATTCAAAATATAACCAAGAATCATTGTTTATGAGTCCGCGGAAGGACAGCGCTGTATTGAATTATGAATTCGGCAAGGAGATGTTTGAAATTTTCGCGGATGAACTGAAGAACAGTTCGCCTCTTGCAGCTAATGACTGGTCCAGACAGACGATTATATCCAAAATTTCAACGGACCTGAAAAATAATATTGTTGAGGTTTTATCCGATAAGGCAACTCCACAGGAGGCATTGGATCGAACAGCCAAGCTGATTAACGAGGCTATTGGCAGTCAATAAACGTAAAGCCATGTGATTAATTCGTATACGGGGGCTTAGCGATTCCTGTAAAGCCTCCCTTTCGAATAACGCATAAGGAAGGGGCAAGCAGATGAGTGAAGGACAACGATTAAACAAAAATACGCTGGCAAAACAGAACAGGAAGCTCGTTATTGCTCCTTATCTGTTTATACTACCCAACCTCCTGATCTTTGGAACTTTTATCGTATTTCCCTCTTTATTGGGCCTCTATTATTCCTTTCATGTCTATGATGGATTGAACCCAATGAAGTTCAACGGGCTGGATAATTATATCAAAATTATAGGGGATGGGGAATTTTGGTCGACCATCGGACGAACGGGGATTTATGCAGCAATTGTTGTCCCGCTAATATATGCAGCAGCGTTAGGCATTGCTTTGCTGCTTGCGCGCGAGATTAGAATGCGCGGGTTCTTCAGGGCCGTATTTTACTGGCCGACCATGATTTCTTACATTATCGTTGGATTGACCTGGAAGTGGATTTTCGGAGATTCATTTGGCATTTTGAATCATCTGTTAACCGTGGTTGGTGTGGAACCTGTCGGCTTTTTAACCTCTTCCTTTTGGGCAAATACGGCTGTAATCATCGCGACAGTATGGTCACGTGCAGGCTTTTTCATGGTCATTTTTATCGCGGGTTTGCAGGCTATACCTACAGATTATTATGAGGCTGCCCGCTTGGACGGGGCAACGGGAATGAAGGTGTTTCGCTATATCACGCTCCCGCTTTTGAAGCCCACAAGTTTGCTTGTTGTTATGCTGACTCTGATTGACGCGTTCAAAGCATTTCCACTTATGTTTGCGCTTACAGGTGGTGGGCCGGGCAAAGATACTACCTATATTGTTCAATATATTTATGAGATTGGCTTTAACAGACAGGAGCTCGGTCTGGCCAGTGCCATGTCGGTGATACTGTTTATCCTTATTGGTGGATTCTCGGCTCTGCAATTCCGTCTATCGAAAGGAGGGGCTACGTAATGGTCATGAAGCCTATGGTCAAAATCTTCATCTACAGTCTGTTAAGTGTTGCCGCAGTGGTGTGGCTCCTGCCTGTCCTGTGGGTCGTGATTTCTTCTCTAAAAACGAATAGCGATCTGTACAGCTTCCCTCCCAAGTTATGGCCGCAGCCAATCACCTTCGAGCATTTCAAGGAGGCATTCAGTAAAGGCGATTTTGGCTTGTATTTTATGAATAGTACGATCGTAACTGTAAGCTCAACGCTGCTACTGTTATTGATTAACTCCATGGCAGGTTTTGCATTGGCGAAATATCGCTTCCGCGGAAGCGCGATCATATTAATCGCTTTTGTCTCAACACTCATGATTCCGATTGAGGTAATTATGATCCCTATATTCAAGGTGCTGAGCGCACTGGGGCTGTATAATAGCCTACTCGCGATTATTATCCCGCCAGCAGCAACCCCGACAGGTGTGTTCCTTATGCGGCAGTATTTGTTGTCCGTACCGGACGAGCTGTTGGAAGCTGCCCGGATGGATGGAGCGGGCGAATGGAAAATTTACTGGAGTATTATTCTTCCGATAGCGAAGCCGATTCTTGCGGTGCTCGCAATCTTCTCCTTCATGTGGAGATGGGATGATTTTGTATGGCCGTTAATTGCGATTAGTGATCCATCGAAATATACGATTCAGCTTGCGCTCTCTAATTTTATTGGTGAATACAACGTGGATTGGGGAAGTTTGCTTGCGATGTCCGTCATCACGATGCTTCCGGTACTGATTGTTTTTATGGTTTTCCAGCGGTATTTTGTCAGCGGTATGATTACTTCAGGAATGAAAGGATGAGTTGAATGTCAGATACCACCCGGAGTGGGATGGATACCTTGAATTATAAACCTATGAAATTAGGTCACAATCAGGTCATTAATCATTGGATGATCAGCGGCATATATACGAAGCCTGTTGCCTTTGTTCCAACAACGATGGAGGGAGATATTAATGATTGGCTTATCGATGGTTTTGCCATTCATGAGAATCCATGCAGAAAGGAATTTGTAGAACATAGGAGAACGCAGCCTGTGAACAGATTTTTTGATCAATGGAGCGAGTTTCCTAGCCCGGGAGACGATTTCGTTGGAGAAGAGAACGGAATGCCTTGGGCACTGTATTCTCCTTGGAATAATCCACGGGTGGAGCAATCAGGATTTTGGTTTGTACCGACACATCTGCGCAGTTACGCGGCGACAAGACTCATTTCTCCGACTGCTCATACCGCTTCTTTGAGGATTAAGACCTATGGCAGTCTGACGTTGTGGGTGAATGGGGAAATGGTAACGGATTTTGCGCCACTCATGCGTAACAAAGAGCAGGAAATCGTTATTAAAGCTGAACTTGTAGCTGGAATCAATGAGATCTATGCCTGCTGGGAGGATCTGGCTGAGCGGGATACCATGTATGCTTTTGCGGTGGAATATTTGGGAGACGAGGAATTGGTGATTTCCCTGCCTATTGCTTCTCATTTGGCGGAGTCTGTAAAATCCGCAGAGGAAGCTCTCGAACAGGCTTATTTTCCTTCTGATCTCTTCAGAGGTGAGCAGATTAAGCTCAAGCTGCCGCTTCCCTTGCCGGACATCGTTAGAGAGATTGATATTCAGTATGGCAATTTTTTTGATGGCACCGAAAATAAGACGATACACATAGCTGAGCAGGAAACGGACCTGGTCCTGGCACATACGAATCAACTCGGTCATCATTACGTATATTTCACTCTGGCCATTTCAGTTTCAAATATTGTACTAACCAAGAAGTTTGGCTGCCAATCCTATGATACGAGCTATGATGAGGCTGCTCAGCAAGCTGCGGATATTGAAGCCCGCAAATCCCTGGCTCTGCAATGCATTGCTGAGAAGGGCAGTCCCAATATTCATAAGGCCATCGCCATGCTCAAAACAGGAGGCAATCTGCAAGAAGCGGAGAACATATTGCTTGAGGGTGTCGAAGGTATCGAGCAACGGAAGGATTGCAGTGACTTCTATCTGGTGGGACTGTTCCGTCTATGGAGAGATGAGCGAAATAGCGGTCTGTTCAGTGAACCGTTCTGGGATCGGGTAAAAGCAAGTATTCTTGGCTATCGATATTGGATTGATGAACCTGGCGATGATGTGATGTGGTTCTTCAGTGAGAACCATGCCTTGTTGTTCCATACCAATGAACTGTTAGCCGGACAGCTGTTTGGGGATGAAATGTTCAGCAACAGTGGTGAATCCGGTGAAGTACACCGTCAAAAAGCAGAGCAGAGGCTTGCATTATGGTTTGAGCGCTTTTTGGATGAAGGATTGGCAGAATGGAATTCAAGTGCATACATTCCGATTGATGCGGTTGGGCTATTGCATATCTATGAATTTGCCCATAATGAACAGCTCAGACAGCAAGCCAAAAAGGCAATGGACCTGTTATTCTATTATATTACCGTTCAGATGCATCAAGGAGTCTTGTCCACAACGTTTGGGCGCAGCTATGAGAAGGAACTGCTGGGTGGTTATGCAGCGGGAACCACTTCAATGTGCTGGATCGCTTATGGCGTTGGCAATGTAAACAATTATTCAATAAGCAATGTTGCCTTGAGTTTATCGGATTACAGTCCTCCAGCAGCATATCAGGAGCATCTGTTGCTCGGGGACAATCAGCAGTTGGTGTTCGCCAATCAGCAGGGCAAGGGAGGTTACGCCAAGCTCTATCACTGTCGGACCAAGGAATACTCCTTATCCTCAATCATTCGCTTTCGTCCAGGCAAGCCAGGTTATCAGGAGCATGTCCAGCATTTATCTCTGTCACCTGAGGCGCTGATTTGGGTGAATCATCCGGCAGAAATATACAAGCATGGGGATGGTCGACCTTGCTTCTGGGCTGGGAATGGGATATTGCCCGATGTTGTTCAGCATGAGGGGATCGCTTTGATGATGTTTGATATTCCTGCGGATCACAACTCTGACTGGACACATGCTTATTTTCCTACTCACTCCTTCACGGAATGGGTAAGGCATGAGAACTGGCATTTTGCTCGTTTGGATAAGGGTTATGCAGCTATATATGCGGCCAATGGGACGAGTATGGAGAGCAACGGGGTGACAAGAGAACGTGAGCTTATTTCCCCTGGCTTGCGTAACGCCTGGATTATAAGAGCAGGAAGCGAACAGCAATTCGGGTCATTTGACGCTTTTATCAACCAAGTTTGTTCTGCAAGCCCGCAATTCGATAATCAAGCTTTAACTCTCACTCTAACAGACCCGGTATATGGTCCAATTCAATGGGGAATGAACAAGCCTTTTCTGATTAAAGAAGAGGAAATTATACACGAAGGTTATGGAGTAAAGGGACAACTGAAGTTACTGGACATGGAGCGCTGAATCGTGTGTAAGAAACCAAGGGAGTGATAACCAACATGCTGAATCAAATGGTGCTGCAGGAGAGAATAAGCAAGGTATCCCAAGCGATGGAGTCTATGAAAAACACAAGCATCAATGAACAGTTTCCCATCGGACTAATCGACATACATCTATGGGAATGGCCGCAAGGTGTTGGTCTGTATGGCTTGCTCCAGCTCCATGAGGCAACGAAAGATCCTAAAGTGCTGGAATTTCTGGAATCATGGTACAATGCAAGGCTGATGGAAGGGTTACCGGAAAAAAATGTGAACACCTGTGCTCCGCTCCTTACTTTGATCTCACTATGCGAGCTGACCGAAAACAGGGAGTACGAACAGGTCTGTGAGGAGTGGAGCAGTTGGATCATGGATGGACTGTTGCGAACCGGAGATGGTGCGTTTCAACATATGATTACGGGAGATGCCAATGATGGTCAAATTCTGATTGATACCCTGTTTATGACGGTGCTATTTTTGGCCAAGGCAGGGGTATACTTCAAGAAACCCGACATGGTGGAAGAAGCCAAACGACAGTTCCTTGTGCATATCAAATATCTATATAACAAGAAAACCAGATTGTTCTATCATGGCTGGGATTTCAATGAAAATCATAACTATGGTGCTGTTCATTGGGGAAGAGGCAATGCATGGTATACGGCGGGAGTTATGGATTTCCTGAATATCATTCCGATCGAAGACGGGTTAAAGGCCTATCTGTTGGATACAGCAACCGCTCAAGTCAGAGCACTGAGCAAGCTTCAAGGTGAGGATGGCATGTGGCACACTGTGCTGGATGATCCAACCTCTTACAAAGAAACCTCGGCAACGGCAGCGATTGGATACGGCATTCTTAAGGGAATTCGGTATGGATACCTGGATGAATCCTATCGCCAGAATGGCTTGAGTGCGCTTGAAGCGGTGTTGAAACAGATTGATGATAACGGCGTTGTACAGCAGGTGTCCTATGGTACACCTGTGGGGCAGGATGCTCAGTTTTATAAAGATATAGCGATCAGTCCGATGGGATATGGACAAGCACTTACGTTGTTTATCCTGATTGAGGGCTTGCGGGCTCCAACCGCCGAATAGAATCAGGCGGACTTGTACGGAGGATAGGGGATACAGTTTCCTGTATCCTCCTTTTTGTTTTAGTAAGCTCGAATCTCGATTAATTGGGCATATCTGCTGCCATTTGTGGCATCAATTATGATTCTCAGAGCCTGAGCTGACACAGGGACATCCAGGGAATGAATAACTTTTCTTTTGTGATTTTCTTGAACACTTGCGACTTGTGTCCATTCGCCAGCAGGAGTCAGTACCTCCACGTGATAATCACGCACCAGCTCAGGCATCACACGGAATGTTGTGTGATGGTGATGTAAATTAACCAGATCCTCGTTCACATCATCATTAAACGTCAAGTGCAACTCAGCCAAGGTTTGTGGCTCTTCCCATGTCAGTTGCACCCATTCAGGATTGCCAGACTGCATCGGCTGCGACATCCACTGTTGCGGCCCACCGTAAGGGCGATGATAACCGTTAATCGTGTTGTCCGCTGAATATGCCGAAGTCTCAGAGAGGGTACGACAGCAGAATGGCTGACGCGCCAACCCCTGCATGGACCATAATACGACAGGCTGATTCGTGGCATGATCCTCCAGATTTTTGGACACGTGGTTTTCTTCTGTTTTGAAGAAGATCAGCACTCCGCTGTGTGCTTCTGTCGAATGGTAGAGTGAGACGGCTTTATTGGAGCGGATGATTATAAAAGCATTCTGCGGTTCTTCCGGTCGCCATTCGAGCGGCAGCTTCACCCACTGCGCATTTCCTGTTGTAACGTTAACAGTCGCCGTAACTTGTAACGAATGCGGGACGTAGTTCTCCTTACGCCCCGTATCCCACAGCTCTACCGTCAGTGCGGTATCGCTGGATGCATCCAGCAGTAGCTCCAGGCCGCTGAGCACTGGATGCACAGGCAGCAACAGGGCGACATCTGTACCCAGCGGGTACGTCTCGCCAGGCTGCTCAAGGGCGATGCCCGTCAGCGTGCTGGAGGCTGTAACCTGGGCACGCCGGGCCAGATCCAGCTCATCGTGGCTGCGCACCCCGATGATGGAAGCGTCCTGCCGCAGCAACGTCTGCTGCAGGACCGCCAGATGCCTCGCGTGCAGCTCGCGCGGCGACACCCCCATGGCCGCGCAGAGCGCCGCGCCCGTACCCGCGGCTTCGCCGATGACCGCGCATGTTGCCATGACGCGCGTTGTGCCGAAGGCGACATGTGATGCACTGATGTCGCGCCCGGCCATGAGCATATTCCGCACATTCGCGGAATACAGCGAGCGGAACGGCACGTGATATACGCCATCGGCATGCATATGCTTCGAGCCACTCGCTTCGGCGTACATGCCCTGCGGAGGATGCAGGTCAATGGACCAGCCGCCAAAGGCAACGGCATCCGGGAACTCCCGCTGGCTGATAATATCGTTCTGGGTGAGCACATAGTCACCCGTGAAGCGGCGGTACTCCCTTTTGCCAGGTAGAGAACCAATCCACTCCAGCGTCATATGATCTGCATCAAACTTGCCGGAGTTCTTGATATAGTCCCAGATCCCGTAGATCACGGACCACAGTTCATCACGGATCAGCTCATTGTCATGAACGGTGTCATGTTCACCGCCCCATTCAATCCACCAATAATGACAACCGGAATCCCCGCTGCGAATGACCCGGCGAATCGGAATGCTGGTCTGTGTAATATCCTTGGCAAAAGAGGGCGGGATATAGCGGACAGGCGCACCAGCATCTTTGGTATAAAAGAGAAGTGTACTGCCCAGCGTGATCTGATCAGCCACCTCAGGTGCCCACTCTTCGCCATATTCGCTGCGGGCTTCCCGGCCGAGTGCAAACTTGGCTCCAGCCAGAAAGCCGACCAATCCATCACCCGTACAGTCCAGATAGATCTGGCTTTCGAATCGGATTTTGCGCTCAGAACCCATCATCCACCCGGTAACAGAGGTGATCATGCGTTCATCTCCATCCCCAGTGGCCTCGACTTCATGTACATCCGTGTTCAGGTACAGGCTGATGTTGGGTTCAGCTCGAACGGCTTCCAGAATGATCAAGTCCCAGAGATACGGGTTGCCTTCCGGGTTGCGGTACTGGTTCTCTACAAATAGTTCTCCCATGATGCCTGTCTCGCGGGCATAACGGTTAATTCCGTGGGCGGTAGCGCCGCAGACCCAGACCCGAACCTCGCTGCTGGAATTGCCGCCAAGCACGGGGCGGTTCTGCACCAGCGCCACCTGCTGCCCCATGCGGGCAGCGGCTATCGCGGCGCATACACCAGCAAGTCCTCCGCCGATGACGGTGATGTCGTATTGTACATGCTCTTGTTTCATATCTGTGACCTCCTTAACTGAAGTTAGATCCACCTTGACTCCAACTACATATCTATAATTTCATCTTAGATTTATATATTCACTTTTTAAATGCACTATACTATCATCAAACATATACTTTATTTCACAGAAAGGGTGGTCAAGTCATGGAGCTGCTTAACCACATCTACTGGAAGCAAAAAGGGGAATTTGCTCTTACGGAAGATATCTATACGACTTGGGTGGCTTTTGCCGTCGAAGAGGGAATATTCCATTATGAGATTGGGGGTCAGATCGGAGAAGCGAGTTTTGGCGATCTGGTGCTGTGCCCCCCGGCGGTTCCTTTTCGGCGGACAGTCATTACCCCGCTGACATTTCACTATTTACAGTTTAGCAGTAGCCCGGAGGAGGAGGAGTTTCTGCCACCAGCCGGAAAATCGCTGATTAATGACACGAAGCGGTTAGCCTCGACGTACGCTTATTTACGCCAGGACAGTGAGGAGAATAAGGGGGAAGTTGCCCGTTGGAAGGCACATTTTATGATGGATTTGTGGCAGTTGTATCAGGTGGAACGCAGACAGAATCGCTTAAAGGAGCGGAGATTCACCGAAGACGCACGAATGGCTGAAGCGGCAGCGCTGCTGGAGGAACGGGCGGAAGAGGAGATCAGCCTTCAGGAATTGGCACAGCGACTGGCCTTGAGTCCGGTGCAGTTGACAAGGCGTTTCCGGGAAGCTTTTCAGGAGACGCCATCAGGCTATCTCAAACGGGTCCGTCTGAAAAAAGCGCAGAACCTCTTGGCTGACAGTAGCCTGACCCTTAACCAAATTGCCGAGCGATGCGGATATGAGAACGGTTTTTATCTGAGTAGAGTGTTCTCCAAAACGTTGGGCATAAGTCCATCTGAGTATCGCAGGAGACACAGGGTGTAAGCTGAAAGAAGTGAGCAGAAAGCTTGAAGACAACTTTAAAGACAACTTTTGAAGCCAGCGGAGCACCAGGTATACACCTTCGTTACGGGTTGTCAGATTATGGAGGAGCTGGTGTGAATGAGTGCAGAAGCAACGGATACTGCATTTCTAACCGAAATTAGAGGGGGAAGTACATTTCAGTTGTAGATCATAGATAATTTATACTATAATTTACCATATGGAGTCCTTATACGAACGTATGCCCCCCGTATCCGTTTGAATGAGGACTCTGATTTTATAACTAAAACCAAGGAGGTGGATATGGCCTTAGCCTTTGGAATAAGGAATTTATCCTAATATTCGATAAAGGAGAATGGAAGCGATGAGAAAAATGATATTTTTGAAAGCGCTTAAATTTGTTTTGATGATAACTTTGTTAGTTCCTTTGTATTGGGCGGCTCCATCTGTCCATGCGGCAGAAGGGGAAAATACCTTGATTCTGAGTCATGATTTTGAAGATGGCACGGTCCAGAGCTGGAGCGGACGCGGTGAAGTAGAAACGCTTCATGCAAGCGCCGTTGCAGCGCGTACCGGAGATTATGGACTGGAAGTGAGCGGGCGTGCTATGACATGGCATGGGCCAGCGCTGGATGTGACAGAACTTTTGGAGGTGGGACAGACGTATGTGTTCACTGGCTGGGTGAAGCTTCCGGCGGGAGCGTCCAGCACAAACCTCAATATGTCTTTACAGCGTACCCTGCCAGATACAACACATTATGAAAATTTAACATTCGGTACCGCATCCGCAGGCGGATGGACCAAGCTTACTGCACAGTTTAAAATGCTGGAACCAGCGAATCAGTTATCGGTTTATTTTGAAGTGCCAGACCGTGCCACAGCTTCTTTTTATGTGGATGATTTCCGTTTGGAGAAACTGCCAGATCTCGGACCCATTGTGATCGAAGAAGACATTCCTTCCCTACAGGATGTTTTTGCGGGCAAGTTTCGAATTGGGACGGCCTTCACGAACAATGAACTGCTGACCGAACCGGACAAGCAGCTGCTTACGAAGCATTTTGATAGTCTGACACCAGGCAATGTTCTGAAATGGGACAGTACCGAGCCGCAAGAGGGTATGTATAATTTCAGCGGGGCGGATGCCGCAGTCGCTTTTGCAGCAGCGAACGGACAAGAGATACGCGGGCATACCCTCGTTTGGCATACACAAACTCCGGATTGGGTATTCCACGATGCCAACGGCAATCTGGTGAGCAAAACGGTGCTGTATGAACGGATGCAGCAGCATATTGAGACGGTAATGGAGCGTTATCAAGGCCAGATCTACGCTTGGGACGTTGTGAATGAAGTCATTGATGCCTCCGAGCCGGATGGCCTGCGGCGCAGTCTGTGGTACCAGATTGCCGGGGAAGAATATATTGAGAAGGCATTTGAATTCGCCCATGCAGCGGACCCGGATGCCAAGTTGTTTATTAATGACTACAATACCCATGAGCCGGCCAAAAGCCAGGCCCTCTACAATCTGATCACTCGCCTTCAAGCCAAGGGTGTACCTGTTGACGGAGTCGGCCATCAAACACACATCAGCCTCTTTTATCCAACCCTTTCGGAAATTGAGAGTTCCATTGTCAAATTTAAGGCGCTGGGCCTCGAAACACATATTACTGAGCTTGATGTAAGTGTGTATTCCAATGATTCGCAATCTTATGATATCTTCCCGGAAGAACTGAAGATACAGCAGGCGGCGCTGTACAAGTCCCTGTTCCAGATCTTCCTGAGGCATACGGACACAGTCAAAAATGTTACCTTGTGGGGCAAGGATGATGCCAATACCTGGCTACGAACTTTCCCGGTCGCCCGCAACAACTGGCCGCTGCTTTTCGACGAGCGACTCCAGTCCAAGCCAGCCTATTGGTCCGTATTAGAGACGGTCCAGGTCGAGGCAGTACCAGCCGCTCCGCAGAATCTGACCGCCACTGCGGTTAGTGATAACAGCATCAATTTAAGCTGGAGTGCATCTGTAAGTGCGACCTCCTATACGGTAAACAGGTCGCTGACAGCAGCCGGACCGTATACATCTGTGGCTGCTGTATCGGGAACAAGCTATAAAGATATGGCGGTATCTGCTGGAACCACCTACTACTATGTGGTGAATGCGGTTAACAGTGTTGGGAAGAGTGTGAACTCCGTTCAAGCTTCCGCAAAGGTCCAGGGTGGAGGGCCGCCAGAGCCTGCTGGCAATCTGACTCTAGCCTATCGTGCAGGGGATACAAATCTGCTCGATAACCAAATGAAACCGCAGTTTGTCATTCACAACAACGGTACCTCCACAGTTAGCCTGAATGAACTGACAATTCGTTACTGGTATACAGTGGATGGGGAGAAACAACAATCCTTTTTCTGTGATTATGCACAGCTTGGAGGCAGTCAGATCAGCGGCAGCATAGTGAAACTGCCTGCACCTGTTCCTGGAGCGGACCATTATCTGGAACTGAAGTTCGGTACCGGAGCAGGCGTGATCCCGGTCGGAGGAACCTCTGGGGAGATACATACCCGGTTGCACAAAGCAGACTGGTCCAATTACAGCGAAGGGGATGATTATTCCTTTAACCCGCTGCAGACCTCTTTTGCCGATTGGACCAAGGTAACTCTTTACCGGAACGGCGAGCTTGTCTGGGGAGTGGAGCCTGTATCCTAATTTGATAAGTCGTTATACCCAGCCTAGCCGGAGAGCCCAGATCTCCGGTTTTTTTTAATGCAATAGAACAAATCTGTGTATCCCTATCCCGTCCTTGGCGACTGGTATCACATATCCATGCGAATGAGCCCGGCCCCGGCCGAAGCGGGGGAACTGATGGTATAATGATCTCAATAATTGCAGGGGGAGCGCTGAGGGGATGACAAAGCCCGACTGGAAGACCTTTTTGCCGCATAAGCTCAGGTATCGGCTGTTTGGTGCGTTTGTGGTGTTGATTCTGCTGCCATTCAGCGTACTTAATGTCTACAACTATGGACAGATCGAATCTCTGGTTGAGCAAAAAATCAGCGAACAGAGCCACGAGCAACTGGTGCAGATGTATGGTTCTCTGGAGGACCAGATGAGTATTGCATTCAAAACCCTGATTTTTCTGGAACAGGATTCAGCCGTAAGAAACGTCCTGTCTTCACCAGACAATCGTTCTCCTCTTGAGAATAAGTCGTTGGTGGAAGAGAAGTTCAAGATGATCAACAACAGCTTTTTTCTATATAATCCTTCCGTGTACTTCACACTGTTAGATTTTCATGATAACGTTTACACTTCGTATTTGCCCAAAAAAGCTCTAGCCTATGGCCCTTATCGGGAACAATTTCGCAAGCATCTTGGAGAAATGACCTTTATCAAGGGCAACACTGATTCAAACTCGTTTCCATCAGAAGAGTTACTCTACCGCTGGGATGCCCGGGATACCAACCATGTCCTGCGGGAGTTATCCTCCAGCCCGTATCTGTTGTCCCTCTATGCGTATATGAAGGACAGTGGCGGCAAAAGGTACGGAATGGCACGGATCAGCATCGATTATTCGTACTGGTTTCAGTCTATGCTGAAGGATTCGCAGAGCAATCAGGAGTATTTCCTGATTACTGGCAATGGGGAAACAATTGCCCGCTCGTCCGAAAAAGCGGTACTTTCCCCAGACGTGACCCGGGAAATTGCACTTCATCCGGCAGAGGCCTATCTGACGGATAATGATTCAGATACGCTGATTAACTACGTATACATCGAGTCACTGGACTGGTACATGGTAAATCGTATTCCACTAGCTGTGTTGTTTACGGAGATATCGGGGCTTAAGCAGCGCTATTTTTTAACGTTTTTTGGCTTCACAGCAGCATTTGTGCTCATGGCCTTTATGATCTCGGCGACGTTCACTCGGCCTTTATCACATCTGCAGAACCAGATGAAGGAGGTTGTACGCAAAAACCTCAAGGTCCGTATCCCTGAAGGCCGCAGCCGCGGAGAAGTGCTGGAACTGACCCGTACGTTCAATACGATGCTGGATGATGCCAATCAGATGATCGCCAGACTCAAGGCGGAGGAACGCCAGAAGGAAGCGGTACATTTTCATATGCTTTTGGCCCAGATGAATCCGCACTTTCTCCTGAATACATTGAATACAATGAAATGGAGTGCGATCCGCAGCGGGAATGAAGAGATTTCCGAGATGTGTGTTTCCTTGGGCAAATTACTGGAGGTCAGCCTGAATTCACAGGTTGAATTGGTATACTTGAAGGATGAGATAGAGTTGGTTCAAGCCTACCTTCATATTCAGCGGATTCGTTACCGCGATAGCTTTGAGGTGACTTGTGAATTTGACGATAAACTGGAGTATGCGCTCGTGCCCAAGCTGAGCTTGCAGCCACTGGTAGAGAATGCTATTCATCACGGTGTCGGGCCATTGGAACAGCTTGGTCAGATCCGCATCGGCATTTACAGGCAAGACACAGGAAAGCTGATGCTGGAGGTGGCAGACAACGGAATTGGAATGGAGGAATCCCGGCGTTTGCAGATGACCCGCACACGTCCGGGGATCGGCCTGTCTAACCTTAAGGAACGATTGCGATTATTGTTCAAAGGCCAAAGTGAACTTGAAGTGATTGATACCAAGCCGGGGACATTAGTGAGGTTCAGCATTCCTTTTTTATTGTCGACGCCGTACGTACAGAAGCGATCTCACTAGACGACTGGAGAGGGGAATCTGGCATGTGGAAAGTATTACTTGTAGAGGATGAGGTATTCGTACGAGAGTCGGTGAGAGAGATTATTTCCTGGGAAGAGCTGGGTTTCACGGTCATCGGAGAATCCGGTAACGGGACCGAAGCGCTGGCGATGATTATACAGGATACACCGGATCTGGTACTGACCGATATTGTCATGCCAGGTATGGATGGTCTGGAATTACTCAAACAGACCCGTCAGGCCGGGTTAAAAACCAAATTTGTCATGCTCACCTGTATGGGGGAGTTCGAATATGTACGCCGTGCAATGGAATACGGGGCTTCCAATTATATTCTGAAACTGTCCATGAGTGTGAATTCACTTCGTGATACACTCCGTAAAGTAAGTGCAGAACTGGGAGCTTCAACTGAAACCCGGACAGAGACAGATCATCATGAAGTGCCACCTTCCACACCGGTTCTCACATCAACGCTTGTTTCGCCTGATTCTCTTACGGTCTCTTCTGCGCCCCCGTCTGAAACTGATCTTCCATTTACACCTGTTCGTGAGCCGATTGTGAAGCATCCGGAGATTAGCAAAATAATTCAGTATATCGGGCAGCATTACGACCAGGACATTACCGTCAAATCCATGTCACGATATGTGATGATGGGCGAGAATTATGTGAGTGCTCTGTTTAAAAAGAAAACCGGCCATACCCTGATTCACTACCTGCATGGGGTACGGATGGAGAAAGCGGCTGAATACTTGCGCGAGACGGACCTCCCTGTACAGGAGATTGGTTACCGGGTAGGGTTCGGAAGTGATAATTATTTCATTAAAATATTCAAGCGTTGGACCGGTTGCACGCCCAGCCAGTATCGCCATCGTTCGTGACTCACAGGATGAGTAGAAGGAATATGTGTACCGAGTGCTCAGGCAAGCACAAGTAAATCCGTATTTTTGTTCAATCCGAATCATGGATATGTATCTTATGAACCCAGCAAGGTCCCTGCTACGATGTAACGGAAGGTACACTTCAATTCAGGGAGGTCATGTGACCAGATGAGAATCAAAAAAGGATTAACGGGATTAATCGTAGGTGCGCTGATGCTGGGCTTGCTTGCCGGCTGTGTAGGTAAAAATGAGACGAACGGTGGAGATAACGGAGGTGGAGCGGCAGGGGGAAAAGTGAAGCTCACCATGTGGGGCGCGGTGCCGCCCGAGAATGGCCCACAGGAAGTGGTGGATACCTGGAATGCGGAACATCCTGATATTCAGGTGGAATATGTGCGGTTTGTGAATGACGATGATGGCAACCTGAAGCTGGATACGGCGCTGTCCACCGGGCAAAACGTTGACCTGTATGTCAACTATACCCTCACGAATCTGGATAAACGCATCAAGGGTGGTACAGCACTGGATCTGGGCGAGTTCACCGACTACAACATTGATGAGAAAATGGGTGAAGATGCGGCTTCCTGGAAAGTGGACGGCAAATATTACGGGATGCCAACCAAGAAAAACGCTGCCTTCTTCGCTTTAAATATGAAAGCGCTTGATCAGGCCGGACTGAGTGTACCAAAAGCCTGGACATGGGGTGAAGCTCGTGAATATGCACTCAAACTGAAAGCTGCTGGCTTCAAATACGGATTGGTGCAGCATACTGCTTCCTATGTAGACCCGCTCGATTCTGTTCTGGTGAAGAACGGCTATGTTAAGGCAGACGGTTCTTCCAATCTTGATGATCCACTCGTTACCAAATGGCTGGAGACTTTGAACGGAATGATGAAGGAGGATGCAACCACTCCTCCGCTCGGAGAGCAGCTGACTTCCAAAATGCCGGTGGAAAACATGTTCCTTGGCGGTGAGTCTGCCATGATCAACATCGGCGAATGGCTGATCCGCACATCAAACAATATGACCGAATTCCCTCGGGATTGGAAAATCGCCTTTGCCCCTGTACCGAGACTGGCTGCACAAGAAGCAGATATGGTGAAAAGTGGAGGACTTGGTGACTTTATTGCGATCAATTCCAAGTCAAAAAATCAAGAAGCCGCATGGGAGTTCCTGAAATGGTACGCCGATGGGGGAATGATGCCGATGGCTGCGGGTGGGCGTTTACCTTCCTCGAATGCGGTCGATCAGCAGACTGCCATTGATCATTTGCTTGGCGATTATGCCGATTCTTATGATAAAGAGTCACTGGAATTTGTGTTGTACGGTGACGAGACACCTACGTTTGTCCGCAGCATTGCGCAGGAAGTGGTTGATCTGCGTGCACAGGAGTATGAAAAGTTCTTCCTCGGTAACCAGACTGCCGAAGTTACGGTACAGAACATGGTCAAACGCCATAATGACTGGCTGAAGCAGAATCAATAGAAAGCAAAAGCAATGAGTCCAAAGGCCGTCCCAATGGGGCGGTTTTTTCTATATAAGCAATAGAACAATTCCATGTTGTTTCTCTCCAGAAAGGCACTGCCGAAATACATATATCTGTGATATCAGGTACAGGGTTATGTTCCTTAAATGTTAGAGGACATCTTGTTATGCTTAATTCCAGAACAGATGTTAAGGAGTGGGGGAGCATATGCATAAATCCTGGATGAAACGGCAGAGCAGGCTCGGGTATCTGTTTATTGGGCCCAATATGATTGGCGTGCTGTTGTTTTTTATTATACCGGCTGTTTATTCGTTCTATCTCATGTTCACTGATTACAAATTCATGAGCCCGGAGACAAATTTCGTCGGGCTGGACAATATCCGCCGGATGTTGAATGATGATCTGTTTGGCGTGGCGCTGCGAAATACATTTGTATTTCTGTTAGCGGTTCCGGTATCGATGGGGTTGGCATTTATCGTGGCGGTGGCGCTGAACAAGTCGGTGTATTGGCAAAAAACGCTGCGTGCCCTCTATTTCATGCCCTATATCACCAGCGGCGTTGCCATCGCTTTTGTCTGGATGCTGCTGTTCCAGCCAACATCGGGGCCCATTAATGGCTTCTTGCGGGGAATCGGTATTACGAACCCTCCCGGCTGGTTATCAACAACCGAATGGTCCATGTATGCGATTGATATCATCTGGATTTGGTTCATGCTGGGTTACAACATGATTATTTATCTGGCCGCTTTGCAGGAAATCCCGGAGGAATTGGTTGAGGCAGCACGGATTGATGGAGCCCGGCCTTGGCAGACCATACGCCAAGTGATTTGGCCTCTTGTGAGTCCAACGACCTTTTTGCTGCTGATCACTGGGCTGATTATGACCATCAAAAACTTTGGTATCATTCAAGCGATTACCCAGGGTGGGCCGGGGAACAGCACAACCGTGCTGTCGCTCTTTATTTATCAAAATGCCTTCCGATATTACGAGATGGGATACGCTGCTGCCATTAGCTGGGCACTCTTTGCCATCATCATGATCTTCACTGTATTGCAGTGGCTCGGTCAGAAACGTTGGGTTCACTATTAAGGAGGGGAGGGAATCGTTATGGAGAAACCAATTGTCACGAATGCGAAGCCCACAGCTCCACATTCACCTAAAGTTAAAGTCCGCATGGAGTCCTTGAGCCAGATTCGAAAAATCATACTGACACTTCTGATGTCCGGGTTTGCCCTGCTGATGATTATGCCGTTTATCTGGATGATCAGCACGTCGTTCAAATCTCCTGCGGACGTATTCACCTATCCCATCCAGTGGATACCCTCCAGCCTGAACTGGGAGCATCATATTAAGGTTTGGAGTGGAGCGGATACCTTTGCCACATATTATCTGAACTCGTTGAAAATATCGCTAATTAGCACGATCGGAGCTGTATTTCTCTCGGCTTTTGCAGCCTATGGCTTCGCACGGATTCAATTCAAAGGTCGGGAGACATTGTTCCTGATCTATCTCTCGATGATGATGGTGCCTCCGCAGGTGCTCTTTGTACCGAAGTTCCTGATGTTTGAATGGGTCGGCATATATAATACGCATTGGGCATTGATCCTGCCCGGAATGTTCACGATCTTTGGCGTGTTTATGTTGCGACAATTTTTTCTGTCCGTGCCATCAGAGATATCGGAAGCGGCGTTCATCGACGGTGCCGGTCACCTGCGCATATTCTTCAGGCTGATTCTACCCTTGGCGAAGCCAGCGCTGGCTACCCTGGCGATTATAGATTTCTCATGGCATTGGAATGACTATGAGAATGCGCTTGTGTTCCTGATCGACAAAGACCTGTACACCGTTCCGCTGGGTCTGCAGAACTTTATTCTGGAGAACAATGTAGACTACAACGGCATGATGGCCGCTGCCACGGCAGGCATTATTCCGATGATCATCGTTTTCCTCGTGGGTCAGCATTATATCATTCAGGGCGTGGCCGGAAGTGCCGTGAAGGGCTGAAGCTGCTGTCACTGTGATCCCATATAATAACCCTTTTGCTGAACGAAGAGATTTTCGCGGCAGAAGGGTTTTCTGTTGAAAGGGAGAATTAATCCATGATCTGAGTTTATCCATTGGAGGCGATTCTTTATCGGGATTCATGGGACATATTTAAATGAAGGAAGAGGATGTTGTTGAAGATGAGTATAATCATATTTATTGTTTTTATATTGGTTGGTGTTTCTTCGTTCTTTCTAACCTTTTTTCCTAGTTGGATCTTTTTAAATTTGATTGGAGCAGCCATGGCAGTATTTACACTTGGTATGGGGTTGTTTCATGGCATGAAGCAGATAAAAAACATCGTAAAACGAATATCTTTCAAGTGCTGTTGCATCATTTTTGGTATCGGCTTGATATTACTTTTTGCTCCTAAGATAGTGTCGGGTATTCAGGATATAGGTCCTTATCTCTCCCAAGATTACGAAACAGTAACAGGTAAACCGAACTACATAGGATACATGGGCAAGAAATGGAGGGAACAAACCATCGAAATAAATCAAATGGAATTGATTAACACTCGGGATATCGCCTGGGAAAATCGAGATAAAACACTGGAAATAAAGTATCTGCCCAGAACGAAATATGTTATGAGTATTAGAGCAGTTGAGTAATCGATATATTTTCAAATATCTCTGAGTCTAATCTGAACGATCAATATCTTCTCCAATACAATAGTTCAAACTTCGTATATAATTAACATTGACATATGATGCTGTATGACTACATAACTATCGCGAGGTGCACTAGACTTATGCCAACCATCTACGACTTTACCGTAACCAGAACCAGTGGAGAGCGTTTCCCACTCTATCAATATGAAGGAAAACCTGTGCTCATCGTAAACACGGCAAGTAAATGTAAATATACGCACCAGTTTGATGACATGCAGAAGCTGTATGACCAGTACAAGGATCAAGGGCTTCAGATTATTGGTTTCCCGTGTAACCAGTTTGCAGAGCAAGAGCCTGGAAGCAGTTCGGAAGCGGAGTCCTTTTGCCAGATTAACTATGGTGTGAAATTTCCGATGTTCTCCAAACTGGATGTGAATGGAGAAGCGGCGCACCCGCTCTACGACTTTTTGAAAAGATCAGGGCCTTTTGCAGGCTTTGATGAAACAGATATACAGGCCAAATTATTGAAATTAATGGTGGCCGATAAAGCACCGGAATGGTTACACGGCGATGCAATCAAATGGAATTTCACGAAATTCCTGATTGATGCAGAGGGTCGTGTGGTCAGACGCTTCGAACCTATCGACTCCATCGATGAGATTCAAGAAAGTATTAAACAGCTTCTATAATTTCACTTTCATATATCCTACAGGGGAATGACACAAATCGTTTCCCTCTTCCGAACAGGAGGTGCATGAATGTGCCGAGCATGATGCAATTTAGTGCTTCACTGGAGTATAGTTACCGATCCACCAGCACGTTTAACCCAGGCAAGTCAGATGGATTCCATTCACATCCACATTATGAGATTTATTATTTTCATGATGGAGAATGTACCTATATCATAGGAGACCGGGTATATAACCTGGAGCCGGGTGATCTGGTGTTAATGCATGGCCTGACTCTTCATCGACCACATCCGAAGCCAGGCAGTGCTTATGAGCGAAGCACACTGCATTTTGATCCGTCTGCAATCCGCAGCAGCCTGCATCCGGACCGTATGGCTGAGGTCCTGAGACCATTTGAAGAACTCAGAAACTGTCGGGTCAATCTGAAGGGGGATAACCGCTCTGAATTCGAAGCTCTCTTGCATGATCTTCATCGTCTGTCTCAAAGTCAGAGCAATTTCAGGCAAGAGCGAATGAATGTCAGACTGTGTGATCTGTTGTATTTTGTAGCAGAGATCTGCCAGGGTGATGTCCAGGAACAACTTCCCTCATCGGAGAGGGAGCGGCATGTCCAACACATCATTCGTTATGTGGATACCCATTATATGAAGGACATTGGTCTGGATGATTTGGCACTGGAATTACATCTGTCCAAGCCATATCTGGCAGGCATGTTTAAGGAAATGACAGGTTTGACGATATTCAAATACCTGTATGACCGTCGTATCAATCAGGCGAAGCTTTTGTTTCAGTTTCAGCCTGAGATCACCGTGACAGAAGCAAGTCGATTGTCCGGTTTCAAACGCCTTTCGCATTTTAGTCGCATGTTCAAACAAAGTGTGGGATGTTCGCCTGATCTGTACCGTACCCAATTGCATCGTCAATCATAGAAGTCGTCTTTGAGCTGACCAGCTTGTCTGGTTGGCTTTTTTTGTTGATTTTCGTTTGAGGAATGCATACCACTGTGTTTAGAGGACACGCAGAACAGGTAAAGAAAGGTAATGAACCCAGAGGAGGCGAATATGAATGAAACAGCGCACACCGGATCAGAATAACAACGATACCCATCAGGAACAATCCCATGACAATCCTGAACAATATAAGACAGAGCACGAAAGTCTGCTGGACCGACATGAAGAAGAACAGACTGTAGATCCAATTCCGATGGAAGATCTGAATATGGAAGCTCAGGAAGAGAAGAATAAAGATCAGACAAAAAGCAACTCGTCTACGGAAGGGAAATACCGGGCGGATTATCGTAAAAAGACGGGCGAAGGATAATTTCAATTGCTGTATTGGGCAAACTTGTTGAAATGTTTTCAGTGAATGTATATTTAGTGAAAATAAATTAGTTTGTTGACTAATGTATGTTACTATATTATAGTTACTGTGTTGGCAATTGAAAAAAAATTTTGGGAGGCGAATAAGAATGACAACTTTTTTTGATGCGTTGAAAAACAGAAGATCTTATTATGGAATCAGCAAGGAATCTACAATTTCGGATGCTAAAATCCAGGAAATCGTAGAAGAAGCGGTGAAATATACACCAACTTCCTTTAACTCACAAACATCCCGTGCCGTTGTATTGCTCGGTGAACAACATGATAAATTGTGGAATCACACAGAAGAAATTTTGCGTGAAGTGGTAGGTAATGAAGAAGCCTTCAAATCCACAGCAGAAAAAATGACTGGATTCCGCAGCGGATATGGTACGGTTCTCTTCTTTGAAGATAACAATGCGATCGCACAGCTTCAACAAAATTTTGCAGCTTATGCAGATAACTTCCCAATCTGGGCTAACCAATCCAACGGTATGTTACAACTGGTAATCTGGACTGCTCTGGAACAAGAAGGTCTGGGTGCATCTTTGCAGCACTACAACCCGTTGATTGACGAGAAAGTGAAGCAAGAATGGAGCATTCCTGAGAACTGGAGATTGATCGCTCAAATGCCATTTGGTAAACCAACGGCAGCACCGGGTGAGAAAGAATTCCAACCAATTGAAGAGCGCGTAAAAGTACACAAGTAAGCTTCGCATTTCCCAACATTTAACCACATACGGCCTCGCTTCAATTTGATACGATGATAGTTGATCGTAATCCAATGAAGCGAGGCTTTTTAATGTGAATAATAGATTAAAAGACATAACGAACCAACGGATATGGAAAACGGTTTTATGCGGGTTATTAACACTTGGATCGGTGGCTGGATACAGCTCTACCGTTCAGGCCGCAACCGTGCAGCAACAGTTTCAGGATACGCACACCAGTTACGCCAAGGATGCCATTACACATCTGGTGGCAAAAGGCATTGCTGCCGGTACGTCAGAGACTACGTTTGAACCGAAGAAAGCCGTTACTCGTGCAGAATTTGCGACGTTTGCGGTGAGATTACTAGGTTTGAAGCCCGTTAAAAATAATATTAATCCCTATCAGGATATAAGCATGAATGCTTGGTATTACGGCAATGTTGCCGCCATGACGAATCTTTTTATTCTGGAGGGTAAGGGTCAGGGAACGTTCCAGCCTAATGCTTCTATTACGCGCGAAGAAGCGGCTGCCCTTCTTGTTCGAATGTTAAAACAACAACCCGTAGAGACATCACTCTTATCTTCAACGTATTTTGACGCAGCGGATATCTCGGACTGGGCACGTCCTTATGTTCAGACGGTATATCAACTTGGACTAATGCGGGGAAGCGGAGGCGTGTTTCGACCACATGACCAGGTAACGCGAGAAGAAGCAGCCGTAATGCTCGATGCCATTTTACAAAAGAAAACATGGTCTGAGCAGTTACAACGTGGGGATGAACTTGGCGTTCAGCTGGGCTGGCAATATAACTCCACTACAACTGAATTCAAGAAACAAGTGGAACAGTCTGAGGTCAACACACTTGTCCCACGCTGGTTTTTCCTGAACAGCAGTATGAAAGTAACAGATCACGCGGACCCTGCATTGATCTCCTGGGCATCAGCCACCGACAGGCAGCTATGGCCATTACTTGGGAATCGTTCCGATTCGGCACTTACCCATCAGATGTTATCCAGCTCAGCCAACCGAGCGGCAGTGATTTCACAGGTAGCCGCTTATGTCAAAACCTATAAATTGGACGGCATTAATGTGGACTTCGAGAATGTTGATCCTGCGGATCGTGAAGGGCTGACGGCATTTGTGACCTCTTTGACAGCTACGTTGCACGCACTCGGTGCTGTGGTGTCCGTGGACGTTTCGCCCGACCTGGGTACTGATTGGACGGATGCATTTGATTATGCCAAACTGGGCGCTGTATCAGATTATATGGTGCTGATGGGATACGAGGAACACTGGAACGGTGATCCGAAAGCAGGATCAGTGGCGTCTCTTCCATGGGTAGAAAAGGCTTTGGATACCATGCTCTCCGAGGTGGTACGTGCCAAAACAATTTTGGCCCTTCCGTTATATACACGAGACTGGTCTTCCGTGAATCCGGCAACCAGTTCTTGGGACATTACACTGGCAGACCAGGGAATGCGTGCGCATGCTACGGGATCTGTAAGACGATGGGATGCAAGTCTGGTTCAATATATTATCGGGTACAACAGTAATGGTAAGCCAAGATATATATGGGCAGAGGACAGTCGTTCGTTATCAGCCAAAGTGTTAATGAGTGAGCAACGGCAAATTGCTGGACTGGCTTACTGGTATATGGGCGGCGAAACAGCGGATGTATGGAACGCCATCTCGAATGCATCGCGATTTGAATCTTATAACTTCTAAGTAATCATAAATCTTATAGGCCCAAACTCACCGTGATTCCTACGGATGGTTTGGGCCTGTTTATTTTGGTATAAGATAAGGAATATGAGGAATCGTTTAAGCTTGGCTGAACGGTTTAATGTATATAAGGACAAACTGTTTAATTAAATTAGATAAATGGAAGTTCAGGAGGAGAAGGAGCATGCGAGAGGTTGATTGCATAATTGTAGGTGGAGGGCTCGCAGGGCTTCAGGCAGCCATTCAGCTTGGACGTTATTCAGCTCATCAGGTGTTGGTAATCGACGCGGGAGAAGGCAGATCGACGTTATGCCGGACTTATCATAATATCCTCGGTTTCCCCGATGGGGTATCCGGTGAAGAGCTTAGAGAACGAGGCAGGATGCAGGCAGAGCGGACCGGTGTATCTTTTGAGAAAGACCGTATTGTTAAAGCAGGACGTCATGGAGAGAAGATCCAATTGTTCGGTACTTCAGGAACTGAATATAGGAGCAAAACCGTGTTATTGGCAACGGGGCTCACGGATAGAGTTCCGGACATTCCGGGACTAACCCCTACGCTGGGCCGAACGGTGTATGTCTGCCCTGATTGCGATGGTTATGAGATTCAGGATCAACGTACGGTACTATTGGGATCTGGCGAACCAGGTGCCAATATGGCGATGATTTTAATTCAGCGTACGAATGATCTGTTATATATCAATCATGAGCAGGCTCCCATATCTGCAGAGCTGCATCGGAGCATGAAAGAGGCGGGAGTTCGTTATCTGGAAGCGGCTGTTCAGGAAGTACAACAGATTGAGGATGGCCATATCACCGGTGTTCTGACCGAAGATGGGCAGATTTTTGAGTCGGAGCGTGGATTTATCGCATTTGGCGGCAACCGGGTACACTATGAACTGGCGGAGCAGCTGGGAGCTGTAATCGCAGATAATAAACATGTGGAAGCCGATCCGCGCAGCTTGCAGGCAGCGACTAATGTGTGGATTGCCGGGGATCTGGGCCTGCACGCAGAACAAGCAACCGTTGCGATGGGTGAAGGTTCCATTGCCGCGATCTGGATTCATAAGGCGTTACAGCAGATGACCAAGGATTCACGATGAATTTCACCTCCAACTATGAGGTTGATTATTCCATTGCTCATTACCAAAAAAGTCCTCCCAAGCCATGCATGTGGCAGGAGGACTTTTTGAGCTATCTTTTGCTAGGGAGAAAAGGATTACGCTTGTTTATCCGATGAATCCGTTGACTTGGAAGAAGAGCTCTTGTCCTTCGAGTTATGTGAGAAATCTTTGCGAATGTTGTCCACGATATCACCAACCACACCTTCGATCATATCGGTTGGTCCGGGATTGTTTTTGTCTGGATGGATAACGGTATTCACTCCTGGTTCAAGTTCATCGTTTGTCTTCTCATGTTTGGTTTTATCACGCATGGGAAATCCCTCCTGGTTCGATATTGTATAAGGTGTTCATTAACATATCCAAACACCGTTACGTATATGTAAACGATTAACCACTGTAGTTCTTTTGAAACGTGTACTTGCTCATATATAGAAGATATATACAGAATTGAACGTACTGATTAAACTTCTGCAATACGTTTATATTATAGATAACCAATGAGTATTGAGTTTAAAGCTTGAAACCAATAAATAACTATTATGCAGGAGGTTATTCAAATGAATGAAGAAAATCATGTAATCCATAAAGATGGCCAAGTATCAACTGACAAGGTGGACAATGTAATTGAGAAGATTGCGCCGGAAGAAAGAGAACAGATTTTACAGAACTTTGATGCGTTCAAAGAATACCTGGGTAAGCGAATTGCCATGGGAGAATCGATTGGACTAAGTGAGGAGCAGATGGCCAAAATTGCCGAGAAAGTAGCGGATTATCTGGCAGCTCGGGAGGAACCCCGTAATCGTGAAGAAAAACTGCTGCAGGAGTTGTGGAATGTCGGCAAGGAAGACGAACGCCACATGTTGGCTCATATGCTCGTTCGTTTGGCGCAAAGCTCCACACCCAATCATTAAGATTAGTAAGTTAATAACCTCTGAATGGCGATGCCTTCAGGGGTTATTGCCGTTTACGGAGACTACAGACAGGAGTGATGACGCACATTGTAACTATTTTTAATCTGGCTGATACTTTTATAATCCCTGTTCGAAGTATGATAGGAAAAGAAAGAACGTTGGAATCGATAGTTCACATGAGCGTTTGAAAAGCAAGACTTCCGGTTAAGGAATAGTAACGTTCATATTAAGGAGAGATGTTACCTATGAAGAACGCGACAAAACAATGGAAACTAGGAATGATCGGTGCAGTTGTTGCTTTACTTGGTATGATTGTGCTGACTACATATTTACTTACCCCTGCGAATGCTCAAGGTAGTACGGACGCTCAACAAACTTCTGCGAAAGAAGCTCAAGTTGCAAACTCCGAGATGTTTACAGCCTATGTTGAAGGTATGCATATAGAAGACGGAAAATTGTTTATGACAGTGGACAAGATTGGCTGGTATCAGGGTGAAGAAGCCGATGCGATTTTTGCACAGCGTAATCCGGAAGCTGGTATAGACGGTGCTCCAGATGGTTACTATATTGTCAATGATAGCAAAGAGCAGGAACAAGTTGAAGTTAGTGCCAATGCTGAAGTGTTGATGCAGTTGTATGATCGGGATGGTACGATGCAGGGCGCAGACATTCAGTGGAATGAACCTGTGACATTATCCAAGTTCGAATCGTTGTATGAGAATACCCGTATTCTTGATCTCTCCGTATTCCCGTATCACCTGACGGTGCAGGACGGAAAAGTTACTAAAATTGTGCAACAATACATCCCATAAAATAAGATGAAATTCATCATCAAGCATTCCTCCTGTTCATTGGAACGGTGAGGGATGCTTTTTGGTTATGACAAATTCATGAAAGCGATTGTAATTAATGGTAGGTACATGTATCATTATTGGAATGGCGTTTTTACATAGTTCAGGAGGAGCCTCATGCTTAAAGACATGATTGCATTAACTAAGCCCGGACTTCTAAGGTTAAATGTGTTTGCGGTGGCGGTAGGATTCTGGGTAGCTTCAAAATGGGATATCAACTGGTTAACTCTGCTCATGGTCGTGATTGGATCAACCTTGGTTATTGCTTCAGCTTGTGTAATCAACAATTATTGGGATCGTGAATTGGACCAAAAGATGGAGCGTACCAAAAAAAGGATGGATTACATTAACCATCTGAAGCCAGGGTTTGTACTTGGCTATGGCATTATCCTTGGTATTGTGGGACTAGCAGTACTGTATCTCCTGGTGAACCCATTATCAGGCTGGATGGCACTGCTTGGGTGGTTCGCTTACATCGTGATTTACACGATGTGGTTGAAACGAAGTTCAACGTGGAGCACGTCACTGGGTGGAATTGCGGGAGCGATGCCGCCTGTCATCGGTTATACGTCTGTAACCAATGAGATTGATGCAGGTGCCTGGTTGCTGTTTGCACTATTATTCTTGTGGCAACCACCACACTTCTGGTCATTGGGTATTCGCCGGGTAGAGGAGTATCGTGCTGCGGGCTTCCCGTTGTTGCCAGTGGTTAAAGGGGTGAAACGCACCAAGTTTCAGATGATTCCTTATGTTTTTCTGCTGCTTCCTGCCGTATTCCTGTTGTATTATTACAACTACGTAGGTCTGGTATTTCTGATTGTATCTCTGGTCGGTGGACTGATCTGGTTCGTGCATACACTTAGCGGACTGAAGACACAGGATGATGAGAAGTGGGCAAAAGTGAACTTTCTGATCTCGGTGAACTATCTGATGCTCGTATTTATTGTCATGGTAGCGAATACGGTATGGTCTTAATTAGGTGATGAACAGATCATTTTCAGAGAGATTTTAGCTTAAGCTATATAAATTGAACTAAACATTTACACAAAACGGAGAGGACAGAAAGAAGCTGAAGAAGTGAAAGCGTTCGCCTTTATCCCCGGATTTTCACCTTTGTTAAAATGATTCGAAAAATCCGGGGATAACTGCGATCGGAAGGTTGTTCTGTCATCGAAGTGTCCAGAGGAAATATGCTTTAGTCCATTTTTTATAACAAGCTGCATCGAATGAAAAAGCACACGATGGAATAGCGTTTGGACAACCTTGAGTTGTTACAACATATTCTCTAGGGTGCTTTTTTGGTATAATAAAACAATTGAATTATATAAGTGGAAATTATAATGCAAGATGGGAAGTGACAGCATGAGTAATTTGGAACAGGCCGTGCGATGGAGACAAGAAGGTAAGGTGCAGGAAGCGATTGAACTACTGCAAGAGATTACAGTCCAGGAACCCGAAAATGCAAATGTCTGGTATCAGCTGGCTTGGGCACATGATTCACTTGGATTGGAGCGGGAAGCTGTCCCGCATTATGAGAAGGCACTAAGTCTTGGTCTTTCTGATGAGGACAGAGCAGGGGCGATACTTGGGTTGGGCAGCACATATCGAACGCTTGGACAGTATGGGCAGGCAAAGGTTTGGTTTGAAAAAGGGATGAAAGAATTCCCGGCGTACCGGGAATTTGAAGTTTTCTATGCCATGGTGCTCTACAATCTGGGTGAACATGCAGAAGCGATGCAACGACTGCTCGTGCAACTTGCGGACACATCAAGTGACAAGAGAATCAATGACTATAACAGAGCCATCCGTAACTACGCAGATCAGCTCGATCGGGTGTGGGAATAGATTGAATACAAAGAAAAGGTAGATGGATGAATGAACTCCAATCAAGATCTGAAACAGGTAAATGAAAGGTTGGATCAAATTGAGCGAAAATTGGATAACCTGGGAGGCAGCCATCAGAACAAACGCTCACCTGGCGTGCGCTTCCTGATTGGTTTTGGCATCACGATTGGGATTATATCTGTACTGATATTGACCCTCGGCGTTATCCAATTTGTGAGTAACGGATAGGAGAAATCGATCTTAACGACAGAGGTAGTGAGTTCTCCAAATTTACATTACCTGGCCGAGCCACTGTTGTACCTCTTCAATGAAACGCCGCGTAGCTGGCGATAGATTGCCCAAAGATGGGCAGGCCATGCCAATTGTACGATAAGGATCTCCAGAGAGTGACACGAGCGCGAGTGAATCGGTATGATTTTGAAGAACCATTTCCGGAAGCAGGCTGATACCGAGGCCATTACGGACCATCGCCATAATGGCTTGATCCTCGGCTACTTCATAGACGACATTGAGCTTGGCCGCATGCTGCCGGATCAGTCGTTCAATCTCGTTATCTCCGCCCCACTTGGGCAGAATAAAGGGTTGTTCCAGTAAAACATCAAACGAAACAGACTCCTCTGAGGCGAGAGGATGATCCAGAGGCAGGATGCACATCATCCTGTCTTTTTGTAATGGGATCGTCTCAAAAGGTGATGAATCGCCGAGGGATAGAAATCCGAGATCGATGGCGCCTCCAGCCAACCAGCCCTCAATCTCAGCATAATCGCCCTCCCACAACTTAATCTCAATTCCGGGATGACGCAGGCGAAATTGTTTCAGGATGCCCGGCAACCATTGTGTGGAGACACTTGCGAAGGTACCAATACGCACCGTACCAATCTCCGCGCCGCGAATGAGGGAGATTTCCTGGTTCATCAGTTCCGTCCAGCGCAGAATCTCACGTGTGTATCCCAGAATGCGTTCCCCTTCAGCGGTAACCCGCACACCCGAGCGGCTGCGATGGAGCAGGGAAAAACCACATTCTGTCTCCAGACTGGCGATGGCATGGCTGACTGCGGATTGGGTGATGTTCAACGCTTCTGCCGCTTTGGTGAGACTGCCATATTCCACAACGGTATTCAATATTTCGTATTTGATCAGGGACATGAATGGTTCCGTTCCTTTCCATTTTTGATGTATGAGTTTATTTCATATAATATATTATAAATATTCATTTTTATAATGCAAAGAGATCGTTTATACTTGCCAAGGCGAGTTAGTTTGACGCACGATCACACAGCTCAGAATACATAGAATGAAGGTTGAAGCAAGATGAATGGTGTACAGGTTAATCAAGGTCAGGCAACAAGAAGAGCGGACATACAGATGCTGCTCGCAACGGTTATATGGGGATCTTCCTATCTGTTTATGAAATCGGGTCTGGAGTCCATGCAAGAATTGAATCTGGTCGCATTTCGTTTTGGAATTGCCTTTATTGCGGCAGGACTTCTTTTTCATCGGCGGTTGTTTAACATGGATCGCAGAACACTTGTGGCAGGCGCTATTATGGGGACAGCTTTATTCGCTGCATTTGTATTCATCACCTATGGTGTGCAACGAACCACGACATCCCAAGCGGGATTCCTAATAAGTTTGGCCGTTATTTTTGTACCGATCCTGACGACGATCCAGCATCGTCGTATGCCGGATAAACGATTGACACTCAGTATCCTGGTTGCCGTTACCGGGCTTGGCTTGCTGACGCTTCAGCATCAGCTTAGTCTGCACACGGGAGATATTCTCTGCATACTAGCAGCACTTGTGTATGCCATCTATATAATGATTGCTGGCAAGTTCACACCGAAGCATGATCCGTTAACATTGGGGACAGTTCAATTGGGTGTTGCAGCGATGTGGGGAATTGCAGCTACATTTATGCTGGAAACGCCACGTATGCCCGATACGGCTGAATCCTGGGCAGCCATTCTTGGCTTAGGTGTTTTGTGTAGCGGCTTGGGGTACATTCTGCAGACACTCGCGCAGCGCCATGCCTCTCCCACAAGAACAAGTCTGATTTTTTCACTCGAACCACTGTTTGCAGCAGCCTTTGCATTTACCTTTCAAGGGGAATCGCTAACGTTGCAAGGGTACGCGGGAGCAGCTTTGATGTTGGTTGGTGTTCTGATCACAGAGATCAAACTTCCACAGCCTATCTTCTGGCGCAGAAAACGCCCGGTTTTACAGTCGGAACTTGGCGATCAGGGAGCACCAGGCATATAATTGGGGGATAAAAGGTCCTTTCGTCATCTTCTATGGAAGGTGGGGAGAGGGCCTTTTTTGGTTATGTCGTACACCTTGTGAAACAGATAAACAACTACCTAACAAAAACAAAATAACATAACCTTGTTTTGTTGATTTTTGTTTTTTATGCTACACTGAATGGAAAATTAGGAAAAACGGGTGAGTAGGATGGCCAAAAGAGTAACGATGCAGCAAATTGCGGATGCTGCGGGGGTGTCCAAATTCGCAGTCTCCCGTGCGCTGACGGGCAAGCCTGGTGTGAGTGAGCATACACGCGAGATGATTGTCAGAACAGCGGGGCAGCTCGGGTATTTCAGAACTGAGCCTAAGCGTTATCCGGGGGAGACACAGATATCAACGGAGATGAAGCCAGAAGCGGAGCGACAAGGCACCATATTGATTTTGTTTCCCAACATTCGTTCTCAGAATCGAGCTTCCTTATACTGGGGGCCTGTATTTGATGGCATTTCTGAGAGGTTGAATGAGAAGGGGATGGATATTTTAACGCTGACAGAACCCTCTTCCGATCGAATGTTCTCGGTCCTTAATCCCGAAGCAATCAGCGGAGTCATAACCGTGGGCACCATCTCGACATCGGTATTGCTGGAGATTTACAGACTGCGTATTCCGCTTGTCATGGTGGATCATGAAGACCCTGCCATATACGCAGACTCGGTTTTTACGGACAATATGAAATGTATGAAAGAACTGGTTCTCATGCTCGTTGGAAAAGGGTATAGAAGATTCCAGTTTGCCGGGCAACTGCCCGATGCAGCAAGTTTTAGAGAACGCTGGCTTGGATATCGTATGGTGCTGGAAGAGAAACAGTTGGAGGGGTCCCAGCAAGACGGCTTGCTGGGACCCGAGTATGATCAGATCCGAAGATCCATTGCTGAAATGGAGCTGGAGGATATCCCTGAAGTTATTGTATGTGCAAATGACCATACAGCTGTCATTGTCATTCAGGCACTCCAAAGTCGAGGCATTCAGGTGCCCGAACGTTGTACCGTAACCGGATTTGACAATACGCAGACGGATGAACCCATTCTTGCTTCGGTACATATTAACAAAGAGAATCTGGGAACGAGAGCAGTAGACCAGCTATTGTGGCGGATCAAACACCTGGATGAACCTTATGAACGCAAGCTGATCTATTCGGAATTAATTATTCGTGATGAATATAACGCCAGTATACTGTAATGGGATATGAATTTACGGGCTCATTTTAACAATGATCATAGGTGTAAATGAAATGAGGTGAAAGACATGGAGAGGTTAGAGCTTCATGTCTTTTTGTTATGCAGAGATTGTTTAACAAATTAAATCACAAAACAGATTGACTATAAGAAGCATATCGTGTTAATTTTGTTTTGTAAGTTATTTGTTTTTATAATAACAAAACCTAACAAAATAATATTTACCAACTCTAACAACAATGGAGGCTGTCATGAGCACAATACAATCACATGTTTTTCAGAATTGGACGTTCAAGGCTTGCGAAGATCAAGAGTGGATGCCGGCTCAGGTACCCGGCTGTGTGCATACAGATTTGCTGAAGCTGGGCAAGATTCCAGATCCTTTTTATGGAACAAACGAGAAGGAAGTACAATGGATTGATAAGATAGATTGGGAATATCAGACGGAATTTGACGTTGCCGAAGGGTTGTTCTCCCAAGAACATCTGGAACTGGTGTTTGATGGTCTGGATACATATGCGGATGTGTATGTGAATGATGTGCATGTGTTATCAGCAGATAATATGTTCCGGGTATGGAAGGCAGATGTAAAGTCTGTATTGAAGGGGAACGGCAACATTCTTCGAATACGTTTTCGGTCACCAATTCAGGAAGATCTGCCGAAGCTGGAGAAGCTCGGATATGCATTACCTGCATCGAATGATCAGTCCGATGTTGGTGGACTTGGCGACAAGA
This sequence comes from Paenibacillus sp. FSL H3-0457, assembly GCF_037981725.1. Lineage (NCBI taxonomy): Bacteria > Bacillati > Bacillota > Bacilli > Caryophanales > Paenibacillaceae > Paenibacillus > Paenibacillus sp. FSL H3-0457. The sequence continues at coordinate 2,763,440 of NZ_CP150283.1, forward strand.
GAGTAAGTATTTTTGCACGTAAAGCCCCGTATCACTATGGTTGGGACTGGGGGCCGCGTTTTGTAACCAGTGGGATCTGGCGTGAAGCACGTCTTGAAGGTTGGACACAGGTACGAATCAATGATGTGTATATCCAGCAAAATGAAGTAAGCGCTACCTCAGCTTCATTAACTGCTGTTGTGGAAGTCGAGACATCACAAGCGGTAGATACGATTATTCGTATCGGCGCAGATGGACAGAGATGGGAAAGATCCGTATCACTACAACCCGGAACTCAGACTGTGGAGATTCCAATCTCTATTAATGAACCGAAACTGTGGTGGAGCCGTGGACTTGGTGATCCGCATATGTACAACTTCCTTACCGAAGTGCTTCAAGGTGAGCGAGCTGTGGCTGAATCTACAGTGAAGACGGGGCTTCGTTCCATTCGGCTGGTACGTGACAAAGATGAAGCAGGAGCATCCTTTTACTTTGAACTAAATGGTGTTGCGGTCTTTGCCAAAGGGGCCAATCACATTCCAAATGATAGCTTCATCACTGAAATTACTCATGAACGTTATCGTCATGAGATCATATCCGCAGCCGAGTCTAATATGAATATGCTACGCGTGTGGGGTGGCGGAATCTATGAGCAGGATGTGTTCTACGAACTGTGTGATGAATACGGAATCCTGGTATGGCAAGACTTCATGTTTGCATGCAGCATGTATCCAGGAGATGAAGCGTTCCTGAACAGTGTGAGACATGAGGCGATTGATAATGTGAAACGTCTGCGCAACCATCCAAGTATTGCACTCTGGTGTGGGAATAACGAGATTGATTCGGCTTGGGCTCACTATGTTGAGAATGGTGGCTGGGGTTGGAAAAAGGAATATACTGCCGAGCAGCGTGAGAGCATCTGGGCCGATTACGAAGCCATCTTCCATGATCTGCTGCCAGAAGTCGTTGAAGCGTATTCGCCAGGTGTGGATTACTGGCCTTCCTCACCACTGGTATCACTGACAGGGGATGAGACGCAGCATGCGCACCCATCCACAGCTGAAGGGGATATCCACTACTGGGGCGTGTGGCACAATGTAGAACCATTCGAGAACTACAACGTGCATGTGGGTCGTTTCATGAGTGAATACGGATTCCAGTCTTTCCCGGAGTACAAGTCAGTACGCACTTACGCAGAAGAAGAGGATCTGGCTCTGGAGTCGGAAGTCATGCTGGCTCATCAAAAGAATGGAGCAGGTAATCGTCTGATCAAACAGTACATGGATATGTACATGCATGAATCGAAGGACTTCCCATCGTTCCTGTATATGAGTCAGGTGCTTCAAGCGGAAGCGATGAAGACAGCCATTGAAGCGCACCGTCGCCGCAAACCATTCTGCATGGGCACACTTTACTGGCAAATGAATGACTGCTGGCCAGTGGCTTCATGGGCAGGTATGGACTACCTTGGTCGTTGGAAAGCATTGCAATATTATGCGAAACGCAGCTTCAGCGATGTGTTGGTATCGGTAGATGGAACAAAAGAAGATACAACAGATATATATATCATCTCGGATCAATTACAACCTGTAAAAGGGCAGTTACAGATTCGTTTGCTCGGGTTCGATGGAACGGTGCATCGTGATGAAACACATGACGTGACCTTGGCATCTAATACAGGTGATCGAGTGCTGTCATTACGTAACGTGGAATGGCTTGAAGGTCATGATACAGCTAACACGCTGCTGCGCCTGGATCTGAAACAGGAAGGTGCGACGAATATCGTACAGGAACACTATTTTGTACCGTCCAAAGACCTTGCTCTGCAGCCTGCAAACATCAATGTAAGCGGGGGAGCGGATGAGAACGGCGTTCATCTGGTACTGGAAAGTGACGTGCTTGCTAAACAGGTATGGTTATCTTCGGATGTGGAGGGTGTCTTCTCAGATAACTTCTTCGACTTGATTCCTGGCATTCCGGTGAAGGTGCAGTTCACTTCCAGAGAGGGATTGCAGTCTAATGATGTGATATCAAATCCGGGACCGATCGAGGTTCGATCCATGATTGATTTTATTCGTTTGACCTAGAAGACACGGTTGGAGTCTCTCGTAAGAGAGATTTCAACCGTTTTTTTATTGAAACCTGACCTCATTTATATATCGTAATGGTTTCGTAATACTTCGCTTAGAGAATCGTAAGCTGTCTTGCTTATTGTAATCCATGTAAGTAATAAACGAATGGAGAGTGATAAGAATGATGAAAACAATTAAGAGCAAAAAAGTGATGGTAGCAGCGGTATTGGTGATGTCTATGGCCTTTTCTGGATTGGCAAGTGCTGCAGATATGAAAACGATTAAAAAGGATGGCATGGAGCTTGTTCAATTGAGACAGGCGGCGAAAATGTATGATTACAGCATTATGTGGGACAGCAAGGATAGATCTGTAACTCTGATGTATATGGGCAAAATGGACGACAAGATGATGAAAGACGACACCATGATGGAAGACGACATGAAGCTGAAAGACGACAAAATGATGGAAGATGACATGATGATGAAAGATGACATGATGATGGAAGAAACGATGATGCCTGCGGGAAAAACGATTAAATTGTGGATTGGATCGAAAAAAATCATGGTAGACGGTATGCAAGTTAACTTGAAATCGATGCCTGTCATCCATGATGGGAATACGTATGCGGCTGAGTCAGTAATTAAACAATACATGATGCCAGCCATGGGAATGAAGTAATTTAAGGGCTAAGCATCGCCATCACCATATGATATGATTGGCTCAAATGTATTTTCTGGAATATGGGGTGGGTTCGTTTGAATGAATGTGTACTGGTTGCTGATGATGATACAAATATTACGGACGTTTGTCGCAGGTATCTGGAACGGGAAGGTTATCTTGTCGTGACGGCTAAGGACGGTTTGGAGGCTATTGAGCTGTGGCGCAGCGAAACGCCAAGCTTGATTGTGCTCGACCTGATGATGCCACATAAGAATGGCTGGGAAGTTTGCAACGAGATTCGGCAAACTGAGGATGTGCCCATTGTAATGCTGACGGCCCGGGGTGAGGAACAGGACCGTCTGATGGGACTGACGATGGGGGCGGATGATTATCTGACCAAACCATTCAGTCCAAGAGAACTTGTTTTGCGTGTGAAGGCAATCCTGCGGAGAATGCGAACTGCGCAGGCATCACCTGTAACAACATCTGAATATACGATTAATTATGAAGGGCTTACCATTGATTTTACCAAGCGTGAAGTGCACATCAACGGGCAGGCCATTGAATTGACCGTTACAGAGTTTGAGATGTTGTATTTGCTGGCAAGTCACCCGGGTCAGGTGTTCTCCCGTAACCAGATGTTAAGCAAGATTTGGGATTTTAGCTATGAGGGAGATACAACAACGGTGACTGTACATGTTCGGAGATTACGAGAGAAGATCGAACAGAATCCTTCTGAGCCAAAATATATTAAAACAGTTTGGGGCATAGGCTACAAGTTTGCGGGTGGCAGTTCATGAAACTTCGCACATACTTGGTGTTGTCCAGTCTCACAGGCATTGGCGTATTATTAATTTGTTTGTTCATCAGTTATTCCAAAATGCTGCTTACGATCGAACAATTGTATTGGTTATCGGCTATAACGGCAGGGGTAGGCTTACTTTCGTTTATTCTTCAATATTTGCTGACTAAGCCATTAGAGAAATCAATTGCGCGAATTACACAGCAGACGATACGAATTGCCGAAGGGGATTTCCATACGGAAGTCCCTCTCATCGGTACGCAGGAATTTAAGCTTCTGGCACAGCAATTTAATGAAATGAGTTCCAAGCTGAAGGAAAGCTTTGATCATCTGCATCACTCAGAAACCGCGAGACGAGAGTTGATCGCCAATGTTTCCCATGATTTACGGACTCCCTTGGCATCCATTCAGTCATTCGTCGAAGCGTTGGAGGATGATGTCATTAAGGATAAAGAAACCTTTCAACGTTACCTGAACACGATACGACTTGAGACGAAGCGTTTGGGAGGGCTTATTCAAGACTTGTTTGAATTATCCAGCCTGGAAGCGCAAGGGGAGGTATTCGACCCTCAGCCTTGTCACGTCGATGAGTTGCTGCTCAGTACGTTGGAGAGTTTTTCGTTTCATCTCGCCGAGAAAACGCTGAACGTTGAAATCGATTTGCCCGATAAATTACCAGCCGCGGTCATGATGCCTGCACAAATGAAGCGGGTCCTTTCCAATTTGCTACAAAATGCCATTCAATACTCTCCTGTTGAAGGGAAAATCATTCTGGCTGCCGAAGAAAAGGGGCCGTTTATACGAATTTCAGTTACGGATGAAGGGGAAGGCATTGAAGCCGAGGAAACTTCACGTATATTTGAACGTTTTTATCGAATTGACAAATCACGCAGCAAGAGTAATGGGGGGGCCGGGCTTGGCCTTGCCATCGCTCAATCAATTGTGGAACTCCATGGTGGCGAGATCGGGGTTCAGAGTACAAAAGGAGAAGGAAGCTGCTTCTGGTTCACGCTTCCGATCTACGTCAGTCGTTAACCTTGGTTAATCAAACGTAGTATTTATTCAGGTGGTGAATGACTTGACCAGTGATTTGGTTTTTCTTTTCGGGGTTTTTGGTGCAGGATTGTTATCGTTTTTTGCGCCATGTATTCTGCCGCTGATCCCGGTATACGTGTCTTATCTATCCGGAAGCATGGTCAACGGTACGAATCAGCAGCAGCCTGACACCCATTCGGTTCGGTTGCGGTCCACACTTGTTTTGCGGACATTTTTATTTGTTCTTGGGCTGTCCCTGGTATTTGTTTTACTCGGTTTTGGTTCCGGCATGGTTGGTAATTTGATCTCAAGTCCTGTGTTTATTGCGATCTGCGGAGCCATCGTGGTGCTTTTTGGGATTTATCAAACCGGTTTGATCCGACTATCCTGGCTGGAACGGGAGAGAAAGCTGTCAAGCAATCAAGCCAAACGGGGAGGGTATGTCGGAGCATTCCTGTTGGGTCTAACGTTTAGTTTTGGCTGGACGCCTTGTATCGGGCCTGTGCTGGCGGCCATTCTTGGTATCGCCGCAGGAGAAGGCTCTCCACTGTATGGCGGGTTTCTCATGTTCCTGTATACCCTTGGATTGGCGATTCCTTTCCTGATTCTGTCCGTTTTTTCGGAATATGTTATGAAGCGGATACGTCGTTTATACAAGTACATGGGCGTCATCAAAATAACTTCCGGCTGTATTCTTATTGTCATGGGACTATTGTTAATGACAGACCGACTAAACAGCTTGGTGACCTGGTTTCAATAATCATTGGAGGAATTTGGTATGAAGACGGCACGGAAATGGATGGTATCTGTAATCGTATTTGCTGGAACCCTGTTGATCTTGAGCGCATGTGGAGCACAGCAAACTGAATCAAAACAAACGGGGTCATCATCAGCCCCAGCATCAACATCCGATATGAGTTCGTCAACCATGATGAACAAGGGCGAGACGGCTCCTGAATTTTCATTGCGTGATTTGAAAGGAAACACGGTTGGACTTTCTGATGTTCAAGGCAAGAAAGTGTATGTGAAATACTGGGCTTCCTGGTGTTCCATCTGCCTTGCGGGTTTGGAAGACCTGAACAATCTGGCTGGTCAAAACAATGATTTTCAAGTCATTACGATTGTGACGCCAGACTACAAGGGAGAGAAATCCTCCCAAGCGTTTACTGAATGGTTTGACCAACAGCCATATGATAACATAACTGTTCTTTTGGATGAGAAAGGTGTATGGGCCAAGAAATTTGGTGTAAGAGCATATCCTAGTTCCTTTTATATTGGCTCTGATGGTATTTTAACGAAATCGCAGCCAGGGCATGCATCCAATGAACAGATCATGGAATCATTACAAGAGATTTTGTGAGAAAGGAGGAAGTGTCATGAAAAGGACGTTGCTGGGCCTGTGCCTCCTTGTTATAGCGATAGTTGTGTCTGCTTGTGGAAACAGGGCTGAGAGCCATTCATCTTCATCTTCGATATCCACTCAACCTGTCAAGGCATCGAGTGTCTCCGAGGAAAACCTGAGTAACCTGTACTTGGCAGGAGGCTGTTTCTGGGGTGTGGAGGCATATATGGCTCGTATTCCGGGGGTTCAGGATGTGACTTCCGGTTATGCCAACGGTGAAGGAGAGAATCCAACCTATGAGGATGTTATTCGCGGGGAGCAGGGGTTTGCGGAGACTGTTCATGTAAAATATGATCCGCAGCAAGTATCTTTGCAGAAATTGCTTGAATCTTATTTTCGAGTTATTGATCCTACCAGCTTGAATAAGCAGGGCAATGATCGTGGAGTTCAGTATCGGACTGGCATATATTATACGTTACCTGAAGATGCCAAAATTATCGAGCAGGCTGTAGAGGCAGAGCAAGAAAAATATGACCAACCCATTGTAACGGAAGTGATGCCTCTGCAGAATTATTATTTGGCGGAGGAGTACCATCAGGATTATTTGGAAAAAAATCCGAACGGATATTGTCACATTGATATGACTGTCCTGGATGACCTGGAGATTGGAATTGATCCCGCTCAATATCCACGTCCAACAGATGAACAATTAAAGGAACGATTAACAGACGAACAGTATGCGGTCACGGTAAACAATGATACGGAGCATGCGTTCAGTAACGAATACTGGGATAATGAGGAGCCCGGTCTGTATGTGGATATTGCAACGGGAGAGCCGTTATTCACCAGCCGGGATAAGTACGATTCCGGTTGCGGGTGGCCGAGTTTTACAAAGCCGATTGTACCTGAGGTTGTTACCTATACAACGGATACGAGCTTTGGGATGGAACGCACGGAGGTACGAAGCCGGGCAGGTGACATCCACCTCGGTCATGTGTTCGATGATGGTCCCGAAGATCGCGGCGGCAAACGTTACTGTATTAACAGTGCATCGATCCGGTTTATTCCGTTAGACAAGATGGAGGAAGAACGGTACGGGTATTTATTGTCATTTATCGAGTAGAGAAGGGCAGCTGACTTTATCAAAACATAATAAGGCCATAATCTTAGAACGGTTGAGATCTCTCTATGAGGGATTTCGACCGTTTTTTATTTTGCAGCATCTAACAAAAACGAAGGTAGGCTTCAAAGATGGTTCCATCATTGTTATAATTGATAATCATTATCAATTATAGGTGGGTTTTTAGTTACAATACCAAGGTATTGTGTGTGTTTGATCGCTTAGGAGAGGGAGTTTATATGGGAATTCAGAATGACATCAAGCTGTGGGATCAGGTTCAGGTTCGCGTGCTTGATGTGCGTCTTATATCACTCGCAACACACGAGTTCATACGCAATTATGTGTTACCAACCAGTGCATTTGTGTATGTTCAAGGCAGGGGTCATGTCTGGCTGGATGAAGAGGTATGGACTACAAACCAGTTCTTGCTGCTGCATGGGGGAAAAGGAAGACGTCTGACACTTGAAGCGACAGGGGTTATGGAGGTACATCTGATTTTGTACAAATCAACCTTGCCCTCCAATGTGCTTGTGGAGTACCGAATGATGTTGAACCAGCGTAATCCGTTTGAAGAGTCCTGGGCGACAGTGCCGGATCATACACTTGAGCTGCGTGAGCTTGTGCGGAATATACATGAATGCTGGTCAGGGCAGGAGCGAGTGGGCAAAATTCAGGTCAAAGTGTATTTTTTTCAACTGGTACAGCTTGTCTTGTTACAGCGGAGTCGCATGTCTAACGAATTTGAACAGCCTTCGCTTACCGATCAGGTTTTGCGATATATCAAAGCTCATTACCGGGAATCCATCTCACTTGATTTGCTTGCCCAATCCTTGAGTTACAGTCCGCAATATTTATCACGCAAATTCAAGGAACAGACGGGATGTACACCTACAGAATATGTGATTCGGTTACGAATGGGTGAGGCAAGGAGTCTGCTTGCGTCCACAGAAGCTTCATTACAGGAGATTGCTGCGTATGTGGGTTATATGGACCCGTTTTATTTCAATCGTATATTCAAAAAAGAGACTGGAATCACACCAGGGCAATATCGGTTGAAGCAGCAGGAAAACTCGAAATCAGTTTCAAAAAGTACATTAAATGCAACAAATCAATCCATTGTAACAGGAGGGGATGAACGTTATCCTTTAATTGATGATGATAATCATTATCAATATAAGGGAGATGAGGAAATCAACATGTTTAACCATTTTAAATCAGCGATCATGTCGCTTGCGCTTGTACTCACATTGAGTGCTTGTGGAACAGCCCAGCAGGGGGCAGAAACATCCGAAGTTGCGGCTGAACCCGAACAACCGGCAGTCGTGGAGACCCAAATGGTAAATACGACCTTTGGTGAGGTAGAGATTCCTGCACATCCCGAGCGAGTTGCTGCCATAGATTATCTGGGAACGGTGCTTGCTCTTGGTGTCAAACCGATTGGTGGAGGCCAATTTCTAATGAACAGTCCTTATCTGGAAGGTCACATGGATGGTCTTGAAACGATAGGGGATTCCGTTGAACAATTGATGGAGCTGGAACCTGATCTCATTATTACATTGAATCCGGACAAGGCGGCTTATGAGAAATATAGCAAGATTGCTCCGACCGTTTCGATCGCATCCATCACTTTTCCGACACTCAAGGACGAAGTGAACTATTTCGGTAAAGTCCTTGGCAAAGAAGCGGAAGCAGAGAAGTGGCTGGCTGATTTTGATGAGGAGATTGCCAAAATCAAGCAGGAGGTGCAGAGTGTTGTTCCAGCTGATGCTACATTCTCCGTTATGCAGGAATATGATCGCCAAGTCTTCATTTTTGGCAATCAGTCGGGCCGGGGAGGGCGTAACATCTACGAATTGCTTGGTTTGCAAGCACCAAAGAACATTCCATCCGAGTTGATGCAGGGCGCCTATCATGAATTCTCCATAGAACTGCTCTCCAAATACGCTGGAGATTACATTGTGCTGACCAGCAAGTCTCAGTTGAAAGACCTTCAGGCAGATCCGATCTGGGGTTCATTGCCTGCTATCAAAAATGGAAAAGTGTACATATGGACGGAAGAACATTCCTGGTTCCGTGACCCTATTGCCTTGTTGAAACAGACACAGGATCTGGCTGAATGGATTATTGGACTTAATACACCGTCTAAATAAGGAACTTCAAAAAACCGTGCCGCCCAGTTTGCTGAGCAGCACGGTTTTCATTTTCTTATGTAGGACTGAACAGTAGAGGGGATTAGCTGCCTGTACGGAGATGAAATAACAGTGTGGTGTGATTACCGTATAAAGAGTTTATTCGCTCTTTTGTTCGTTCTGAATTTCTTGCAGATCCTCCAGTTGCAGTGTGAGGTCATTCTCGGGGTTTGCGCTCACAATGACTTCTGACTGTGATTGTTGCTGACCTGGCTGATTCGACTTGGCCTCAGGTTTGATCACGTAGAGACTTTGAACGGAGTTGAGCAGGCTGGCAGGGGTGTCTTCATACGTTTCCAGGAAGAGTACATAGTCTTTGGTAGGAATCAGCTTGAGGTTGTCATCATTAATAATCTCGGTGTTGCCTAGTTGTCCGCCAAGTTGCTTCACTTCAAGTTTTTCCCCGGCAGTGTAACCGCCCTTATAGGATTCAGCGACCTGAATCGTGTGGATCGTATAGATTTTGTCAAAAGAAGCTGGCTCTCCGCCTGGATCGGACGCGGGGTTTAACTCGTTTTCATTGGCAGCATCGGTAACTTGTACGATATCGTTTAAAGCTTCCACACGAGTCTCAACAACACTGCCTTTCACAATGGTATTTGCTCTCTCGGACAGGTCACCAATGCTGGCATAACTCGGGTAATCTTCAGAAGCAATAATGGTCATGGGTGCATCGGATGGGGACGCGGTAGGTATAACAGAAGAACATCCAACAGCAGATAAAATGAAAATGGAAGAGAGAAGCAGCGTTAATACTCGATTTTTGTTCATGGACAGGAATCCTCCTTGGATTTTTGGAATAAGTTCGTAGCGGATTAGTACTTGGATTTTACGTTATTGATATCAAAAGTTTGGGGTTGGGTCATGGAATTGCGGTTGCGGGAGTAAGACATAATGGAAGGACTGCTTGTTGTCGGGTTGTCACCGAGCCAGATGGAGTGTCCGAGTTCGTGGACAAATACGCTTTGAATGAAGTTGGATAAGTTGGTCGCGTCAGGGGTGATCGTGGATGCATTGAGTTCGATGCGGAAGCTTACGACCTGACTGCCGGATACGGAGGCGTAGTTGACACCATATGCTGTATTATTGAAGTTTCCTGCGGTGATGGTGTTTGGGGAGTTACTTGTTTTGGTGAATTTAACTTTGGCACCTGCATTGTTCCAGTTGGTAAGGGATGCGTCCATGGGAGTCTGCCATGCGGAGGCGTAATTATACGTACGAATGGGGATGGTGGTGCTGGGGTAACCGTAGGTCAGAAAGGTTGCCGCATAGATGGTACTGCCAAACATCGCAATCGCTGAGAACAACATGATGCTCATCAAAATCTTCCTTTTCATACTTAAAACCTCCAATAAATGTATTTTATTCTCTATTATAGTAACAAGTAATATTGGAGTTGAAATGAGTCCGAGGTCGTTGTTTTTGTCGTGAAAAACATGAAATATATCTTGATCCGACCATAATGGTGTCAAAATAAGTCATTTCCTGTTCAATGTTCATGAATAATTTCCCTAAAATTACAAACAATACGTTCAACTTCTCATAGGGAAAGGTAGTGCTTGAACATGTGCAACCGTTTTTCATTGGCAGCCGATTTGGACGATGTCAGAGATCATTTCAAGATTCAGCGAGTGATGTATTATTACAAAAACCGATACAATATCAGTCCAACCCAGCATACGCCGATTATTTTGCATCAGGATGGTGAGCGTGTACTGGATGAGTTCCGGTGGGGGTTCATTCCATTCTGGGGTCGTGATGCCGTTAACGCAAATCTCATGACGGTGCATGAGAATCCTTCCTATTACAAACTGGTAGAGACCAAGCGCTGCGTTATTCCCTGCAATGGATTATATTACTGGCGGCAAGAGGGCAAAAAAAGTTATGCGGTTCGTGTTGTTATGCCGGATCGTGGCCTGTTCGGTATTGCTGGGTTATATGAGGTGTGGAGAGATACACGGAAAGAGCCGCTTCGTACCTGCACGATGCTTATGACAGGCGCAAACATGGTTACACGTGAGTTTGGCAGTAAAATGCCAGCGATCCTTTCCGAAGAAGAGATCAACACCTGGCTTGACCCGGCAAATACACGGGTGACTCAGTTGTTACCGCTATTGAAATCGTATAACAGTACAGAGATGAATCTGTATCCAGTAACCCCAATGGTCGCCAACGATGAACACGATTGTTACGAATGCGTAGAAGAGATGGATCAGAAGCTGGCTTACGTTCGGAGTTTCTGAGTATCTTTTGGATGATGTGAAGAAAATGAAGAGGGCTGAGAGTCTGGAGACACTCTGCTCTTTTTTTCCTTTCTGAAAATGAAAAGTTGCAATTGCAGTGAAACGTAACTATAATCATTACAGTAAGTGAACGCATATATTCATATATCTATTAAAAGAGATATTTATAATCAGGAGGGAACCACGAATGAATCCAAAGTTTAACCAGATGTTTGAACAAGTTTCACTACCGACTGGCATTACACTGAAAAACCGAATCGTGCTCGCTCCCATGACTCATATGTCCTCGAATGCTGATGGTACAATATCCGACGCTGAACTTGCTTATTATGCACGTCGCACCGGTGGTGCGGGCATGTCAATTACGGCTGTAGGGCATGTAACAGAGACAGGCATTGGTTTCCCAGCTCAATTTGGCGTATATGACGACCGCTTCATTCCTGGTCTGAAAAAACTGGCTGATACCATGAAACAACAGGGCTCCGTAGCTGTATTGCAAATTTTCCATGCGGGCCGTCTGACGCCTGAACAAGCTGTACCTGCGGGTCAAGTGGTTGCTCCTAGTGCGGTTGCAAGTGAGCGTCCAGGATCTCCTGAACCAAGAGAATTGACGGATGCCGAGATTACTTCGATTATCAAAGACTTTGGTGAAGCGACACGTCGTGCAATCAAAGCCGGCTTTGATGGTGTTGAGATTCACGGTGCTAATGGTTACTTGATCCAACAATTCTTCTCCCCGCATTCCAACCGACGTGAAGACCGTTGGGGTGGTAGTGTCGAGAAACGTCTGACATTCCCACTTGCTGTAGTGGATGAGATTCAGAAAGTGGTTGCCAAACATACCAAACTGCCGTTCATCATTGGTTACCGTTTCTCCCCGGAAGAACCGGAAACACCGGGACTCACAATGGAAGATACGTATCTACTAGTGGATGCGCTTAAAGATAAAAACCTGGATTACCTGCACGTTTCCCTGAACGAATTCTGGTCCAAGCCAAGACGTGGCGAAGCAGACACGCGTTCGAGAATGGAATTCATCCTGGATCGTGTGAATGGCAAATTGCCTGTAATCGGCGTAGGTTCAATTCATACTGCTGATCAGGCCGCTGAGGCGCTCCAAACGGGAGTACCTCTGCTAGCCATTGGACGTGAACTGATTATCGAACCGGATTGGGTCGAGAAAATCGAGAGCGGACGTGAAGAAGATATCGAGACGATTCTGACCAAATCCGATCAGGAACGTCTGGTTATCCCTGACGGATTGTGGAATGCAATCATCCACACACCGGGCTGGTTCCCTATGGCAGAAGATAAATAAGATACACTTCAGAACTGGAATGGAGGGGGCGAAAGCTCCCTCTTTTTGCACATGGTCCAAATTCTCCTTGTCATCGCTCTGTGGTATGATGTATGAACAGGATCAACTGGATAATCAACGGTTTGGAGTGAAGGAATATGCTCGTAGCTGAACGGTATGAGAAAATAGTGGAATGGGTGGATACGCAAGGCAGCATGCGTGTGACCGAACTTAGTGAGCGCTGCGGGGTGACGGAAGAGACGATTCGTCGTGATCTGGACAAGCTCGAACAGGCGGGCAGGCTCAGACGGTCCCATGGCGGGGCGGTCAGCGTAAAATACAAGGATGAGTTACAGTCGGAGATTCCATATCCGGAACGGGCTGTAGCCCATGCAGAAGAGAAGCGCAGAATTGCAAGCGAAGCGGTGAAAATGGTGGAATCCGGCGACCGGATCGCCCTGGATGCAAGTACAACGGCGTGGTATATGGCGGCAGGATTGCCAAACATTCCACTGACGGTATTAACCAACTCAATTAAGGTCGCCGCAGAGCTGAGTAACAAGGAGCAGATTCGAGTTATTGCCACAGGTGGGCAACTGGCTTCGAAGTCACTGTCTTTTGTAGGACCGCTGGCGGAACGTTCGCTTGATGCCTATCATGTGGATAAAGTATTTCTGTCTTGCAAAGGAGTACATCTGACCAAAGGCATCAGTGAATCCAATGAATTACAGGCCTTGGTGAAGCAGAAAATGATTCATATTGCGGATGAAGTCATTTTACTTGCAGATTCCAGCAAATTTAACATACAGGCGTTTACCAGAGTTGCTGAGATGAGCAGTGTGGGCAAAGTGATTACAGATCAGGGTGTAGACGAAGAGCACGTTAGCGCATTGATTGAGCAGAATATTACGTGTATACGTGTGTAAACAAGAAAGGAATGAATGTCATGAAACATCCTTTTCATCTGAGAGCGGTATGGAATGGTGGGCGTAACAGTGAGGGAACAATCGATGCAGGCGGATTAAAAACGGTCATATCGATTCCGCAGGAGATGGGCGGACCCGGTACGGGAACTAACCCGGACGAGATGCTGCTGGGTGCAGCCTCCACCTGTTACCTGATCACGCTGGCAGCGATGCTGGAGCGTTCGGATATTACGCCGGATGAATTAACGCTTGAATCGGAAGCTACGGTAGATGTTACAAATAACGTATTTACGTACGAACGGATCGTACATAGACCCCGGATTGTACTCAGCCAAGATGCTTCGGAAGCGGATCTGACCAAGGCTGAGCGCCTGGCGCATAAGGCTGAATCCTCCTGTATGATCTCCCGAGCGGTGGCAGGTAATGTCCAGATGGAGACACAACCGGTCATTGTTACTACAGGTGCTAACGCGGTGTGATATACTGAAGAATAGACGATTCAAGTTGTCATTTGTGTAAAATAAGGAGTAATTCGGTATGAACACACAGAAGCGCAAGACTAACCGCTGGGTACGTTTAACACGTGCTATGAAGCTGAATTTCCTCAAATTGTTACGTGCTCCCGGAGGTGCTCATAAAGTATCCACCGGATTTGCAATAGGGTTCGGACTGGAGCTGATCGTGATCTCGACCGCATCCCTGATATATCTCATATTCTACCCAATTGTGCGACTGTCTGGGGGTTCGATGCCAGCAGCGATTGTTGGTAACGTGATTGGAAAACTTACGTTTTTGCCTATCATTCTGATGCCGCTCGCGAAGCAGATTGGTTCCTGGATTCTACCTGCTCACAGCATGGGACAAGGACCGGTACATGAGAGTGCATTCATGGAGCTGTTTCGCGGGAACTGGTCGGCCGTGAGTGAATTGTTGCTTGGTGGACTGGATATTCTGGCAGGCATGTCCGTGTTTGGTGTCATTCTGGGTGTGATTTCGTACTTTGTCGTGAAATTCTTCTACGTCAGAGCGCTCAACCGGCGTTATGAACGCCGGCTGGAGAAACGCCGCCAAGCGGATATCGCTTCGGTATCACCTCCGGTATTAATCAGGAAGCCATCACAATCATAATGGGTAGCATCAACATGGATGCAGCGGTGGTCCACAGAATGCAGCGGGATACAAACTGCGGAGAAGCATTGAACTGTTCAGCCAAAATAACGGCGTTCACTGCGGTCGGCATCGATGCGAGGATCAGCAGTACACTGAACAACGTACCTTCGACCTGAAGCGCGGTCAGTATCAGCCAGGACAGGATTGGCGCAGCTGCGAGACGGACTACAAGTCCGGTCCAGAAAGCTCGGCGTACATTGGGCAACCAAGGCACCGTTGCACCTTTTGGTCTGAGCATCTGTGCTCCCAGAATAGCGAGAACGACAGGAGAGTAGCCCGCAGCCAGCATGGAGATCCCTCCATCCAGCGCTTCAGGCAGCCTCAGATTGGACGCACGCAGCGCAATGGCGATGCCAGCAGCATAGATGGATGGCATACGGAAAACGGACAGAATCGCATCTTTCACCGTGAATTCGGATCGCGCGGCAAAAAAGATACCTACCGTATTAACAATAATCATCTGTCCAATAACGTAGACAGAAGCCTTGTCCAGTCCAAGCTGACCAAAGGCAAGCAGTACAAGCGGGAGCCCGTAATTCACGCAGTTTGTAAACGTGGAGACGAGGGTGAGACCCGCTTTTTCGCTTGCACCCAGACGGAAAACCCGGCTTAATAGCTCGGCGAGGGCCCACAGAGCAATCAGATTAATAATAGAGAACCAGAACGTGCTGGTGACGTCCGTCCAGGTAATCTCTGCATGCAGCAATGTATTGAAGATGAGCGCAGGGCTCAAAATATAAAGGGAAAAGGTCGAGAGCGACCGGGTATCCCAATTCTTAAAGCGTTTTAACAGAATACCTCCAATCACGGGAAGTGATATCGGCAGGAACACATGGTATAACGTGAGTAAAAATGAGTGAAGCAATGCAATTCAGTCCCTTCTGGATGAAAAACCTATCTTATCATAGCAGAAGATGCATCTCATATGAATGGATTTCAGTATGATGATGTGTAGTAATCGCCTTGCTTAACTAAGGATTTCCCTGATGGGTAGCGACAGCGGATTGCTATTTTGATATGGCAGATTTATTATAGAAGAGGTGCAACAAGATTACATACACATAGAGGAGGAAACTGTAATGAGTGAATCAAAACGCTTGCTCGTACTTGCCGGCTCTTACGCCGAAGCGGAAAATGAGGGCATTTATGCATATGAATTGAATGAGGATACAGGTAGCTTGTCCAAGCTTGATGGCATCGCGGGCGTGAAAAACCCAACGTTTGTCAACGTGGATGCTGAGGGTAACAAACTGTATGCGATTGGTGAAACAGCGTCAGCTGAAGGCAACAAAATGTCTGAAGCTGTAGCTCTGAGCATTGATCCTTATACAGGAAAATTAACGTTGCTGAACCGGAATAACTCCATTTCAGCTCCACCATGTCATATCCAGCGTGATCCTTCCGGCAAATACTTGATCCTCTCCAGCTACCACGGTGGTCTGGTAGGTCTGCAAGCCTTGACGGATAACGGTGAAGTTGGAGCGCTTCTGGACGAGAAGAAACATGAAGGACAAGGTGCGCATCCTGAACGTCAGGACAAGCCACATGTTCACTCCGCATTCTTCAGCCCGGATGGAAAATACATGATGGTACAGGATCTGGGCGCAGATAACATCGCGATTTATTCCATTGATGCAGACAAGAATGAACTTGTGCTGCACAGTGAAACCAAAACACATCCGGGAGCAGGCCCACGTCACTTGGCGTTCCACCCGAATGGTCAGTTCGCATATGTCATCAATGAAGTGGATTCTTCCATTACTTCGTTCAAATATGATGCAGCAGCGGGCACGTTGACTGAATTGTCTACTGTATCCACACTGCCTGATGGATATGATGGCAAAGAGAATACAACAGCAGAAATCACAGTTTCCAATGATGGACGTTATGTATATGGTTCTAACCGTGGACATGACAGCATCGTTGTATTTGCAGTAGATGCAGACAAAGGTCACCTGACACTGGTTGAGCATGTATCTGCAGAAGGTGAGCACCCGCGTCACTTTGCGCTGACACCTAACGGCAAATTGCTGATTGCAGCTAACCGCGATACGAACAACCTTGTGACATTCACGGTAGATCAGGAGAGCGGACGTCTGAAATACACTGGTCACAGCACAGGTGTATCCAAGCCGGTATGCGTGAAACCTGTATATCTGTAAAATGATAAATTTCTAAACCAGCTTTGGCTGGATTGAAAATGAAACGATAAAGATAAAGACCCTGCCATGTGGCGGGGTCTTTTATATTGAATATATAATTGGAAGATTAGGCTGCTGTTCAGCTGTAAGCGTGTGGATTGGAATAGAGCATTAATTCTATATAGGTTCACCTAACAACGAACAATTATCAATAGTATCGTGCAAGTAACTACCCCACTTCAAAGTGCGTACTTCCTGAATGGATAGTCAGGGTCTACAATGAGTGAGTAGCCAAAACAAACACTGCATGCATCTGAACAGACCAATTGGTGCAGGCTAAATATCTGATTATTATTTTTACAGGAACGAATCATATTTGAACAACAAAGGAGAAATAAATGATGAAATTGCAATTGGCGCTTGACTTGGTAAATATCCCTGAAGGTATCGCATTGGTTAAAGAGGTTGAACAATATATTGATATCGTTGAGATTGGTACTCCAATCATTATTAATGAAGGTTTGCACGCGGTTAAAGCAATGAAAGAAGCATTCCCTAATCTGCAAGTTCTTGCAGACCTTAAAATCATGGATGCTGGTGGTTATGAAATCATGAAAGCAGCTGAAGCTGGTGCGGATCTAATCACTGTGCTTGGGGCAACCAATGACAGTACGATCAAAGGTGCAGTAGCAGAAGCGAAGAAACAAAACAAACAAGTTCTTGTGGACATGATCAACGTGCCTAACCTGGAACAACGTGCTCGTGAAATTGATGCGCTTGGCGTAGATTACATCTGTGTACACACAGGTTATGACCTACAAGCTGAAGGACAAAGCCCGTTCGAAGATCTGCAAACGATCAAAGCTGCTGTGAAAAATGCTAAAACGGCTGTTGCTGGTGGAATCAAGCTGGAAACATTGCCAGAAGTAATCAAAGCACAACCGGATCTGGTTATTGTAGGCGGCGGTATCACAGGACAAGCAGACAAAGCGGCAGTTGCAGCTGAAATGCAACGTCTCGTTAAACAAGGGTAAGCAGATGAGCAAAACACAGTACGCAGCTGACATCTTGAAGGAGCTGGAACGTACGTTAAGCCAGATCGACGATGCAGAGATGCAAGCGATGGCTGAGCACATTCTGGCTGCGGAACAGATTTTTGTAGCAGGAGCAGGCCGGTCAGGACTTATGGGGAAGGCTTTTGCCATGAGACTGATGCAGATGGGGCTTCGTGTATATGTGGTGGGCGAAACCGTAACACCTGGGATCAGCTCGAAAGATTTCCTCTTGCTGTGCTCTGGCTCAGGAGAGACAGGCAGTCTGGTGGCCATGGCTCAAAAGGCTAGTCAGGCTGGTGCGCCTGTAGGTCTCATTACGATTAAGCCAGAGTCCACGATTGGGAAATTGGCAACTACGGTAGTGCGTCTCCCGGCTTCAGCCAAAGAGGACACAGCAACTTCCGGAGCGGCAGTAACCATTCAGCCGATGGGCTCGTTGTTCGAACAAGGACTGTTAATCGGCATGGATGCTCTCATCCTTACGATGATGGAAATGAAGGGTATGACCGGAGCGGATATGTTTGGCCGCCACGCGAACCTGGAATAGTGAATAGATGAAAGACCGGAATCCTTTGATTATGAAGGGTTCTGGTCTTTTCTGCGATACATAATCATTCATCTGTATAGGTTTTATCCGTGATTTTCAGTTAAACTTTGCATCCCGACCAGGCTGTAGTAGAATTAATAGATAGCTGTATCGAATGAATGTACTTATTACATCATGCATGGAGCGGAAAACTTACCTCGTGTGAAGTGTCCCCGTGATATGCGTAATATACGCGATATAAGATTGAAGATGAGGGGGCTCGGAGCCATGGCGTCCGAAGTGAAGGAACGGATTAATCTGAAAGAAATCAACTGTGAGAAAGAATTGACCCTTGCGGTGATCGGTGGCAAGTGGAAACTGATTATTTTGTGGCACTTGGGCCTGGAAGGCACCAAACGTTTCAGTGAGCTGAAACGCCTAATCCCTCATATTACCCAGAAGATGCTGACCAACCAGTTACGTGAGCTGGAGGAAGACAAACTGATTGAGCGCAAGGTGTATGCAGAGGTACCACCTCGGGTGGAATATACGTTGACAGATCACGGTCAAAGCCTGATGCCCGTCCTGCACGCAATGTATAACTGGGGTAAAAATTACGGTGAAAATGTAATCTGGAAAGAAAGCTAAATAAGTAAGTTCTATAATGAACCGCCGGGTAAATGGATTCTTCCATTACCTGGCGGTTTTTTTAGTTACTTTCAGACCATGGTCACATGAGCAAAAGCATATACTGGCCTTTATCCTAGATACCCCTTTTATATAGATGGAACTAAACATTCACACGAGAACGTAGAGGACAGAAAGAACCTGAAGAAGCGGAGCGTGCGCCTTTATCACCGGATTTTTACCTTTGAAAAAGGGGAATCAAAAAATCTGGGGATAACAGCGATCGGAAGGTTGTTCTGTCATCGAAGTGGTAAGTGAGAATAATCTTTAGTCCAATCTATACTCCCTTGAACTGGAATATGATACGATGAGAGATATTGGAAAATGCAAGGAGGATGACAACTAAAGATGGAAAAAATACGTACACGTGCTGAGGTAAACCCAGAAACCACTTGGGATCTGAGAGACTTGTTTGTAACCGATGTAGAGTGGGAGCAGGAGCTTCGATCACTTCCTCAGGCTGCTGCCCAGATCGAAACGTTCAAAGGACGTCTGGGCGAAGGCGCTGAACAATTGCTGGCTTGTCTGGATGCGCGTGAAGCTTTACAGGAGCGGATCGGCAAGACGACTTCTTATGCTCGACTGAAGCAGTCAGAGGACAGCACCAATCCGGTCAATATTGAGAATTCAGCCAAGGCAGGAGATATCCTATCAAATCTGTCTTCGTCCTTGTCTTTTGTCAATTCGGAGATCGTTGATCTGCCGGAGGGAACCGTTGAACGTTACCTTGAAGAACTTCCGGGATTGGAGCCGTATGCGCGCAGTTTGGAGCGTTTAATTCGAGAAAAAGCACATCGGCTTACGCCCGAGACCGAGAAGGTACTTGCTTCATTAGGAGAGGTACTGGATTCGCCATACCGTATCTATCTGCGCGGTAAACTGGCAGACATGACGTTTGACGATGCTCTTGATGGAGAGGACAATAATCGTCCACTGTCCTGGTCATTCTATGAAAATAATTATGAGATGTCGTCTGATACAAAGCTGCGCCGTTCTGCTTATGCTGCATTCAGCTCGACATTAAATGATTACAAAAATACGTTTGCAGAAGGTTATGCAACCGAGGTGAAGAAACAGGTTGTTTTATCCAGGCTGCGTGGTTACGACGATGTTACAGATATGCTTCTCAGCCCACAGCAAGTGAGCAAAGAGATGTACAATAATATTCTGGATATTATCCAGCAGGAACTCGCACCTCATATGCGCAGACTGGCGGCTCTCAAGAAACGTGAGCTGGGTCTGGACAAACTGATGTTTTGTGATCTGAAGGCGCCGCTTGATCCTGAATTTAGCCCTGCCATTACATATGATGAGGCGTGCATACTCATTCGAGAAGCACTTGATGTGCTTGGGCCGGAGTACGGCGAGATCGTAGAGCGCGCATTCAGTGATCGCTGGGTGGATTACGCAGATAACGCAGGCAAATCAACAGGTGCATTCTGCTCCTCGATATATGGTTCACACTCCTATATCTTAATTTCATGGGCAAACAATATGCGCGGAGCATTTACACTTGCCCATGAAGTGGGGCATGCAGGCCACTTCATGCTTGCGGGACGTTACCAACGGCTCACGAATACACGGCCATCTCTTTATTTCATTGAGGCACCATCGACCATGAATGAAATGTTGCTGGCCGATCATCTATTGAAGCGTTCCGATAATCCGAGAATGCGTCGCTGGGTCATTTTGCAACTGTTGAACACGTATTACCATAACTTTGTTACACATCTGCTGGAAGGTGAATTACAGCGCAGGGTGTATGCACGCGCAACCAATGATGAGCCCATTACGGCGAAGACGTTGAGTCAGCTCAAGGGAGACATCCTTTCCGAATTCTGGGGACCTGATCTGGTAATTGATGAAGGGGCCAAGCTCACATGGATGAGACAGCCTCATTATTATATGGGACTATATCCGTATACCTATGCGGCAGGCTTGACGGCTTCCACAGCGGCTGCACAGCAGATTCGTGAAGAAGGACAGCCTGCGGTAGACCGCTGGCTTGATGCACTCAAAGCTGGTGGAAGTCTCACACCACAGGAGTTAATGAAGCTTGCGGGTGTGGATATGTCCGGACCTGAGCCGATTCGCTCTGCGGTTGCTTATGTCGGCAGTCTGGTCGACGAACTTGAACGTCTGTATTCCTGATCTGGTTCATATAGTATATGGACAAGGCAGGACGGGTTGTCTGCATGCACCGCCTTCCTTGCGTGGGGGCGGTGCATCTTATTTTTGCAAGGGGAAAGGAACGATGATGAATGGCGTTAACAAGCGTGTCCTCATCGATGGGCCGATTAAGCGTAGATGGCTTTGGTGTGTTTGACGACATGAATGGAGTACCAGGTTTTGAAGGCAATCAGGGTGGTTTTTTTTCGGGATTTAGTGAGTTTGCTGCAATGAATGCATTTGCTTCGATTTTCATTGGTGCCATATTTCTCATCATTGCGGGAGTCATTGTTTTTGTTATTTTTTCAGGCATACGCTCAGGGATGTCAAATAACGCAGCAGCCTTGTTAACCCTGCACTCAACAGTGGTGGCTAAACGAACGGAAGTCTCAGGTGGAAGCGGCGATAGCAGTGCGACTACCCGGTATTATGTTACATTTGAATTCGACAATGGGGAGCGCACTGAACTGATTGTTGGCGGAAACCATTATGGCATGATGGTGGAAAATGATCGAGGGATGCTGACGTATCAGGGGACACGCTTCAAGCATTTTGAGAGAGATGTACAACCCCAGTCGGGGGTAAGCAAAGGTCAATTTTATACGTGAAAGAAGAACTGCGGCTCCTCCCAGGTGGGAGAGAGTCGTTTTTGCTATACCCAAAAGAAAGAAAAACCGAAGGGTATTCAAACGCTTACAATGGTGATATACTCGTAAAATAAAGTTAAACAGTATTAAACAAAAACAAACAAACAACAAATACAGAATAAAGTACAGGGTTACGGACTGAATCAAGTGATACGGTTTGGAAAATAGGATTGGTTCGAAAGGTTGGTGAAGCGCGGTGAGTGTGCTGGCATATGATTTGGGCGCTGGGAGCGGGAGAGCGCTACTGGGACATCTGAATGATCGTGGGATCGAAACAAGCGAAATTCATCGGTTCAAGAATGAACCAGTGAAGGTTGGCGAGCGGATGCACTGGGATATTCTGCGATTGCATCATGAATTGTTGCAGGGGCTTACCTTGGTGAAACAGCAGGGAGAAAAGCCAGAGAGCTTGGGGATCGATTCCTGGGGCGTTGATTTTGGTTTGCTTGGCAGTAATGGTGAGTTGCTTGGTAACCCGTATCATTACCGTGATACACAGTTTAACGGCATGATGGATCAGGTACGCCAAGAGCTGAGCTCTCAGCGAATCTTCGAACGTACAGGGATACAGTTTCTTAGCTTTAATACCCTGTATCAATTGGCAACGCTTCAACGCAGCGGTTCCCCGTTGCTTCATGAAGCAGAGCGTTTTCTCATGATTCCGGATTTGCTACGTTATTTCCTGACAGGGGAAGCGGTGAATGAGTTCACCAATGCAACCACAACACAATTATACAATCCATCAGCGGGGCAGTGGGATAGTGAGTTGCTGGCGCATATTCGTATTTCGGAGAAACTGTTTGGTAAAGCCGTGCTGCCAGGTACCCGTGTTGGACAATTGCGAAGCAGTATCTGTAACGATCTGGGATTGTCCCCGATTCCCGTGATCGCTGTTGCGGAGCATGATACGGGTTCAGCCGTTGTGGCTGTTCCTGCAACGGAACGTTCATTTGCTTATCTGAGCTGTGGAACCTGGTCCCTGATGGGTACGGAGATAGATCATCCTGCGATAAGTAGCCAGAGTCTGGCCTTGAACTTCACGAATGAAGGCGGGGCGGGCGGAACATTCCGTCTGCTGAAGAACATTATGGGACTATGGATTTTGCAGGAAAGCATGCGGGAGTGGGAGCGCCAGGGGCAGGGAATTAGCTATGATGCGTTATTGGCGCAGGCGGAACAAGCACCTCCATTTGCCAGTTTGTTTGATCCGGATGATGAACTATTCATGCCAGCAGGAGATATGACGACCCGTATACGTCAGTATTGCCGTGATACAGGGCAAGTGGTACCAGAGGATCAGGGGGCTATTGCCCGGGCAATTCTGGAGAGTCTTGCATTGAAGTATAGAAGAGTGCTGGAATGGACGGAGCAATTGTCGGGTCAGACGTTCAACGGATTGCATATGGTCGGTGGAGGCATCCAGAACCGCCTGTTATGTCAGTGGACTGCAAATTCCATTGGTAAGCCGGTATGGGCAGGTCCGGCAGAGGGAAGTGCCATCGGGAATATGGCTGTGCAATGGATGGCGAGCGGAGCTTTTAAAGATATCTGGGAAGCTCGTAAGGCCATTCGTGATTCATTTCCGGTAACTGTGTATGAGCCGCAGGACGGATCAATCTGGGAAGATGCTTACGGCAGATTTCTGCGTGTGACGGCTTCATCTAATTCACAAGCGGGGAGTGAGGTGTAACATGCTGGCAGCCGAGCGGTATGACCGGATTGTGGAGATGGTGAATGTAAAGGGCAGTATGCGTGTATCCGAGCTTAGTGAGCGCTGCCGGGTGACGGAGGAAACCATCCGGCGTGACCTGGATCGGCTGGAACAGGCAGGACGACTACGCCGATCTCACGGTGGTGCAGTGAGTGTAAAGGAAGATCAACCGGAGATCCCTTACCGGATCAGGGAGACAACCCATGCGGAAGAGAAAAAACGGATTGCACAAGCGGCTCTGACGATGATTAATCCGGGTGATCGCATTCTGTTGGATGCGAGCACAACGGCAGGTTATATGGCAGCGAACATGCCGGATTTTCCGCTGACGGTCTTAACCAACTCGATCCAAATCGCCACTGAACTCAGCAACCGTGACAAGGTTGAGGTCATCTCAACAGGGGGCCAGTTGGCATCGCGCTCGTTGTCTTTTGTTGGGCCGCTCGCGGAGCGTTCTCTGGAAACGTATCACGTGGATAAAATGTTCATGTCGTGCAAAGGTGTACATCTCGAAGGCGGCGGAATCAGTGAATCCAATGAACTCCAGGCAAGGCTGAAGCAGAAGATGGTTGGCATATCAGATCAAGTCATCTTACTTGCAGATGCCAGTAAATTTGGTGTACGTGCTTTTGCCCGAGTATCCGGGTTAAATGCAGTCCATATGATCGTTACCGATCAGCCATTGGAGGCTGAACAGACAGAACGTTTGAGCGGATACGACATAGGGATTATTACAGTTTAAGATTTTAGAATTTACTTATATTAATTGAACTAAACATTTACACGAAACGGAGAGGACAGAAATAACTTGAAGAAGCGAAGCGTGCGCCTTTATCCCCGGATTTTACCCTTTAAAAAGTAAATTAAAAAATCTGGGGATAATAGCGATCGGAAGGTTATTCTGTCATCGGAGTGTCCAGTGTAAATATTCTTAGTCAATTTATCTACTAATCAGTTAATAGGAGCGTGTAATTATGAAGGTCTCCTTATTCATTACCTGCCTCAGCGATGCCATCTATCCCCGAGTGGGGGAAGCCATGGTCAGATTGCTCGCCGCTCATGGCGTTCGGCTGGATTTCCCGCCGGTGCAGACCTGCTGCGGTCAGCCTTCCTACAATAGCGGGTACTGGGATGAGACTCGGGTAGCGGCCAAAACGATTCTTGAAGCGTTTGACGACAGTGATTTTGTGGTATGTCCTTCGGGATCGTGTACGTATATGATTCATCATTATCCCGAGCTGTTCGCGGATGAACCAGTATGGTTGGAGAAGGCAAAACGATTGGAAGCCAAAGCTTATGAGTTTACTCAATTCCTCGTTCAGGTACTCGGGATAACCGATCTGGGCGCACATTTTCCGCACAAAGTAACCTATCATCCATCCTGTCATGGCAGCCGTCTGCTTGGTGTGAAGGATGAGCCGATGGCGCTACTCTCTCAAGTAAAAGGTCTGGAATTGGTTCCGCTCCCATTTGCTGAGGATTGCTGCGGGTTCGGGGGCACGTTTGCCATCAAAATGTCCGATATTTCAGGAGCGATGGTGACGGAGAAGGTTGATCATGTCAAAGAGACGCAAGCCGAAGTATTGGTGGGGCTGGACATGGCCTGTCTGATGAATATCGCAGGTAATCTGCGTTATCGGAATGAACCGGTGCGTGTAATGCATCTGGCGGAACTACTGTATGAGGGGGTGCGAACAGGATGAGCCAACCGGGAGTCATGGATACTACGGTCAAAGAACGTGCCGGACTGGCCTTGAACGATGATTTTCTGCGTAAAGCGGTCAAATTCACGACAGAACGATTGCGTAACGGAAAGAAGTCTGCCTCAGAAGAACATGGGAATTGGGATGAATGGCGGGAGCGTGGCCGTCAGATTCGCCTGCATACGATTGCGTATCTGGATTATTATCTGAATGAATTTGTGAATAACGCCCGTGCGAACGGGGTTCATATTCATTTTGCAGATACATCGGTGGAAGCAGCGGCGATTGCGCTGGATATTGCGGCGCATAAGCAAGCTTCTACGGTGGTGAAGTCCAAATCGATGGTGTCGGAAGAAGTACATCTCAATCATGTGCTGGAGTCGGCGGGCATTGAAGCCATTGAGACCGATCTGGGTGAATACATCATACAGTTGGCAGGTGAAGCCCCTTCTCATATTGTCATTCCAGCCATCCATAAGAACCGCTACCAGATTGCAGAGTTGTTATCGAGGGAAGCGGGTGAAATTCTGGAGCCGGACACAACGGTACTTGCTGGATTTGTTCGCAAAAAGTTGCGCGAGAAGTTCCTCGAAGCAGATATCGGCATGACCGGCTGCAATTTTGCGATTGCAGAGACAGGTTCCATAGTTTTGTTCGAAAATGAAGGCAATGCCCGTATGGTATCCACTGTTCCAAAAACGCAGATTACACTGATGGGCATGGAGCGGATCATCCCGTCGTGGACGGATCTGGAGGTCATGGCAACCTTGTTGCCACGCTCCGCAACAGGTCAGAAATTAACGATGTACATGTCAGGCATCACAGGTCCTCGCCGAACAGCGGATGCGGATGGACCGGATGAAATGCACATTATAATCGTGGACAACGGTCGATCTTTACAGCTCGGTGATCCTGAATTCCAGGAGTTGCTGAATTGTATTCGCTGTGGTGCTTGTCTGAATGCTTGCCCGGTATATCGTCATATTGGAGGTCATGCCTACGGTGGAACATACAGTGGTCCGATTGGCGCGGTACTGACACCTGCACTCAATGGCAACATTGATGAATGGAACGATATTGCGGGAGCTTCGAGTCTGTGCGGAGCCTGTTATGAAGCATGTCCAGTTAAAATTCCGCTGCATGATATGCTCGTTTATTTACGTAGGCGTAAAGTGGAAGACGGTCATGGAAACAAAATGGAAAGCATGGGCATGAAGGGGTTTGCCGCTGTTGTATCCAATTCCAAACGTTTCAGTGCGGCCATACGTCTCGGACAGATCGGGCAGAAGGCAGTTGTACGCAACAACGGCATTTCACTCAAATTGGGTCCACTTAAAGGCTGGAACAATTATCGGGTTGCGCCAAGCCTCGCCAAGAAATCCTTCCGGCAACAATGGAACAAGCTGGATCAGGAACTGAACCAGAAGCAATCGGCCATGGATTCTTCCATTCGCAGCCGTATGGAGCAGATTATTCGTGAACGAGAAGAAGGGGGAGGGTACTAAGCATGGTCACTGAACATCAGCAATGGCTTGCACAATTGGAGAAGAAGTCCATGGAGAAACAGGAGCAGTTCATGAATGATATTGCTTCGAAATTGAGAAGACCAAGGCAACGCCATGCACCGACCCAACCCTTTCGGGGAGCACCCGACTTTTGGACTGAACTGGAATGGGATGAAGAGAAGCGTATTCAAGCATTTACGGATAACTTTGTGAGTGTAGGCGCACACATCGCCCGGGTTCAGAACATGGAAGAAGTATCTCAATTTATAGCCAACAAATCTCATGAACTGAGTGCCAGGTATATCATTCGTCAGAATGAACAGGCGTTACAGGATCTCGGATTGGAAGAGCAGCTTCCCGATGTGCAGATCTCAGTCTGGAATAGTCAGGCTGATGAGAATTGGAAGGCTCGGGCAGCTGAGGCGGATATCGGTGTGGTTGTGGCGGATTATGCAACAGCATACACAGGCTCGGTCACTGTGCTTTCTTCACCGGAAAAAGGTCGTTCAGTCAGTCTCTTGCCTACGGTACTCATCATCATTATTCCAGTAGATCGACTGTACACCAGACTGGGTGAGACGCTGGATCGATTTGACGAAGCGGGAAGAGAGAATCTTCCAGCAGGCATCCACTTTATTTCAGGGCCAAGCCGATCTTCCGATATTGAAAATGATTTAACCATTGGCGTTCACGGACCAGGCATTGTATATGGTTTAATTATGGGTTAACGGTGTGTTGAGTGTGATGGCACATCATGATTTTGATAACTGTCCGAGATGCAGTATTTGACTGCTGAGGGCAGTTTTTTGTTCACGATTTATAGTTAAAAGCTATTAAAATTATATTAATTATATATTTCACCTATTAATAATGGAGGTGTATAATCCATTTCAAGAGAGAGTTCATATGAGATATAAAAGAGAAAGAGGAGGATGAATACAGATGAGTATATTTTCTTACCAAGTTCCGTTTATGGATAAACACAAGGGTGATTTTTCTGCTTTTAAAGGGAAGGTGCTACTTATTGTGAATACAGCAAGTCGGTGCAGCTACTCCCGGCAATTCAGTGAACTTCAGCAGATGTATGAGAAATATGGTGATCAGGGGCTGGAGATTCTGGCGTTCCCGTGCAACCAGTTTAACGACAAAGAACCTGGTAGTAGCGCTGAGGTAGCTGAGTATTGCAGAAGTCAGTTTCAGATATCCTTTCCGATTTTGGAGAAGGTTGAGGTCGTTGGGCAATCGATGCATCCTGTGTTTCGTTATCTGACTACAGAAGCGCCATTTCAAGGTTATGATCTGGACACGAAGGAAGGAGAGTGGATGGACACCTTTGTGAAAGAGAAGCATCCAGAATTGTATCAAGGTGACGGCATCAAATGGAATTTCACCAAATTCCTGATTGACCGTAATGGGGACATCCATGGCCGTTATGAAACGACAGTTGCTCCATTAGAGATGGAGTCTGTTATTCAGGTTCTGTTAAAGAATTCATAATTATACCTTAATCCCTGTCCTGAGGTCCTATGACTTTGGGACTGTTGAAGATTAGAACTGGAAATGTTAGGGTAAAAGAAGATAACGAAGGGCTCCATTTTTTTTAATCAAAAATGACCAATATACCATTTTGGTCAGTTAGTTCTATTGTGGTTTTATCGTTATCTGGATGAAATATGAAAATGTGCAAAAAATAACTTGAATCTGTTGATCTGAAGAGTAAGTGTAATCGAGTCTGTAAATCAAGTCATTATTTTTTAGTTGTAGAACTCTTAACTTGGAAAGAAGGAGTGAGTGTCATGCCACCAATTTCAGTGCCTCAACCAAAAACATTTGGCCCACTGGGCAATTTGCCGCAATTGAACTTTGAAGAGCCGGTACAATCTTTGGTGAAACTGGCTGAAGAATACGGACCGATCTTTCGTATGGAGTACCCCGGACGAAGTGAATTGTATATTTCCGGTCACGAACTGGTCGCCGAGGTAACAGATGAATCCAAATTCGACAAACGGGTGTGGGCACCCCTTGCGAAGGTTCGTGCTTTTGCAGGAGATGGGCTATTTACGAGTTGGACCGAGGAACCGAATTGGAAAAAAGCCCATAACGTACTGCTGCCAAGTTTCAGTCAACGTGCGATGCAGGGATATCACAACAAAATGATTGATCTGGCTGTGCAGCTGGTTCAGAAATGGTCACGATTGAACCCGGATGAGACGGTTAACGTTCCGGATGATATGACACGTCTTACGCTCGACACGATTGGCCTGTGTGGGTTCAACTATCGGTTTAACAGCTTCTATCGGGAAGAACCACATCCATTCATTACGAGTATGGTTCGTGCGTTGGATGAATCCATGAGTTCATTGCAGCGACTGCGTCTGCAAGACAAGTTGATGATCACCAAAAAGAAACAGTTTGAACAGGATATCCGTTCCATGTTTTCTTTGGTGGATCACATTATTGCCGAGCGCAAAGAGAAACCGCAGGAAGGCGCAGATGATCTGTTGTCCCACATGCTCAGCGGCAAGGACCCGGAAACAGGAGAAACGCTGGATGATGAGAACATCCGTTATCAGATTATTACATTCCTGATCGCTGGACATGAGACCACAAGTGGACTGTTATCCTTCGCTGTTTATTATCTGATGAAGAATCCGGATACGCTGGCTAAAGCCCAAGCTGAGGTGGATCAGATTCTGAAAGATCCGGTTCCAACGTACAACCAGGTTCGCAATCTGAAGTACGTTCGTATGGTTTTGAATGAAGCATTGCGGTTATGGCCTACGGCCCCGGCATTTTCTCTGTATGCAAAAGAGGACACTGTACTTGCGGGTCAATATCCTTTGCAAAAAGGAGACAGTGTCAGTGTACTTATTCCCAAGCTGCATCGTGACCGCGAAGCCTGGGGAGACGACGTAGAGGAATTCCGCCCGGAACGGTTCGAAGATCCGAGCAAAGTGCCGCATGATGCCTATAAACCTTTTGGTAATGGTCAACGGGCCTGTATTGGTCAGCAGTTTGCACTTCAGGAAGCAACGCTGGTACTGGGCATGGTGTTGAAGCATTTTGACTTCATAGATCATTCTGATTATCAGTTAAAAGTGAAAGAAACGCTGACGCTCAAACCGGATAACTTCACAATTCGTGTACGTGCGCGTGGCGGGCAGCCAGTCATGGCCGTTCCGGGTGTAGCGGTTGAAGAACCAAAGCCGGTTGCCAAAAGAACGGAGCCGGATGCAGCCAATGCCCACCACACACCGATGCTTGTTCTGTACGGTTCCAATCTGGGTACCGCTGAAGGCATTGCACGTGAAATTGCAGATACCGCCAGATATCAGGGTTTCCGGAGTGAGGTTGCTACGCTGGATGATCGTGTTGGCAAACTGCCAAAGGAGGGTGCCGTCATTATTGTCAGTGCATCCTATAATGGTCAGCCGCCAAGTAATGCCAAGATGTTTGTCGAGTGGATCGAACATGCAGATGCGAATGAATTCAAAGGTGTGCGTTTCGCCGTTCTTGGATGCGGTGACCACAACTGGGCCAGCACCTATCAGCGTATTCCGCGTTTAATAGATGAACAGTTATCTTCCAGAGGAGCAGAGCGGTTATCACCGCTGGGTGAGTCAGATGCCAGCGGTGATTTTGAGAAACAGGTGGGGGATTGGACGGAGCAATTATGGCCAGATCTCGCACGAACGATGGGACTGAAACTGAACACAAGCTCCAATAGCGAACGCAGTTCACTGTCTGTACAGTTTGTCAGCGGACTCGCCGTAACACCGCTTGCCGATACGTATGATGCACATGTGGCAGAAGTATTTGAGAACAGGGAGCTTCACGACGCGGGCAGTGAACGCAGCACACGTCACTTGGAGATCAAATTGCCTGAAGGCATAACCTACAAGGAAGGGGATCACCTGGGCATTCTGCCGCAGAACCCACCGGAGCTGGTGGAACGTGTACTTCGTCGTTATGGATTCACCGGAACGGAGCATCTGGTTCTGGATGCATCCGGTCGCAGTGCCGCGCATCTGCCGCTGCATCAACCGGTTAATCTGTATGATCTGCTCAGTCATAGCGTTGAGCTTCAGGAGGCGGCAACTCGTGCGCAGTTGAGAGAAATGGCAGCATACACCGTATGTCCACCACATAAGAAGGAGCTTGAAGCGCTGCTTGATGAATCTGTGTATATGGATGTAGTTCGGAACAAACGGATCTCCATGCTGGATTATCTGGAGAAATATGAGGCATGTGAATTGCCGTTTGAGCGTTTCCTTGAATTATTGCCTTCATTAAAAGCCAGATATTATTCGATCTCCAGTTCACCGCGTGTTCAGCCTGATCAAGCGAGTATTACGGTCAGTGTTGTTCGCGCCCCGGCATGGAGTGGACAGGGAGAATACAAAGGCATTGCGTCCAACTATCTGGCTAACCTGAAGTCGGGTGACGAGATCGTAATGTTCACGCGGACACCGGAATCCGGGTTCCAACTGCCTGAGGATGCACAAGTTCCCGTCATCATGGTAGGGCCGGGTACAGGTGTTGCTCCATTCCGAGGTTTCTTGCAAGCAAGGCATGTATTGAAGGAACAAGGTCAAGAGGTTGGCGAAGCCCACCTGTACTTTGGATGCCGGAATCCCGAGCATGATTATCTGTATAAAAATGAACTGGAAGCAGCCCAGCAAGAAGGGCTTGTAAAACTTCATACGGCCTTCTCCCGTGTAGATGGGGAGGATAAATGTTATGTACAGCATCTGATGAGAGACGATGCCCATCATCTGATTCCTTTGTTTGAAGAGGGTGCGCATCTGTATATCTGCGGTGATGGCAGCAAGATGGCACCTGATGTGGAAGCTACACTCCAGCAGGCATACGCTGATATTCATGGCAAATCCGCGAAGGAAGCAGAAGATTGGCTTAATCAGCTTCAGCAGGAAGGTCGTTATGCCAAGGACGTATGGACAGGCATCTGATGTACACATGTGAAGGGTCAGCTTGATCCGTAACTGGCTGAGCGGTGAGATACAGAAGCAGTTCTGTTCTCACCGCTTTTTGACATAAAATGATTCTTCAGCAGATAAGTGGTTGCATGGGTTATAATTATATATTGGAAGGGAGCACCCGTATGCAGACATTAGGGAACCATTGTATGGCTTGCGAAAAGAACCAGCTTTACTTCCGCCTACAAGGCCGTTTCAGGTTTTTTCTTCCGGTGGTTGGCCGATAGATCGACTCGACGCTGGAGAGAGGAAATAATATACGGGAAGGGACTCTGCCTTTTCCCTGGAGTTCAAGATAATCCAGTCCCACGCCCACAAGTCTGATATTGTTAAATGCATTCCTGGAAGGGAAAGTCGTACGGATTCCCACTCTGACGCCTCGCCGTGTTCGAGGAATATCAAATACCCGAATGGAATTCAGACTGAGTGGAATGAATAACTGCCGGTTTACTTTGATAAACTGCCTTGGATAGACACGACGAATACGTCCCGGTTCCAACCCGGAGAGTGGAGTATTCAGTTCTGCAAGGTGCCCCTGGAGTTCTGCCAGACGCTGCTGAAGTGTTTTTCCAGTATGGAGATGCTGCCAGCTCATAAGTATTCCTCCGTTCGCCATTTGTACCTAGTATATGAAGGAACGGGGTAGGAAGGTGTACGTTTGATAGCCCATGTTCGTTAAGGCTAACGGGGTTTCTTTTATAATAGAGGAGTGATTCACATGATCGTAGAGATGTATAAAGACCTCATTAAGGATGAGCGTGGCAATTATTATATGGCAGTGCAGATCGAGGGCAATGAGCTTACGCTCGTTAATGCTTTCGTTGAAGCGGCATTCACGCCTGAACTGATCTACAATGAAGAGTTCCGTGCCAAGCATAAGGAGATGGAAGGCGGATTTGTAGGCAAAATTGCGATGGACCTGCTAAGGCATGATGTGGTCATGGGGATGAAGCAAATCGACCGCAAACTGTTGAACCTGTCGGATGTGGAACAGCAGTTCACGGTAAATTATATTGATACGATTGAATTTTATCGTCACCCGGCGTGGAACCGGAAGGTGTAAGGTGAAACTCATCTCCACTGTAACCAGAGAGAGAATGATTTCCGCAGTGGTAGTCAATTTCTATCTTGTGTCCTTATGAATAAGAAATAAAGAAATATAAACGCGCAAAAGGGAAAAGCGCAAGTGCAGGGAAGTATACCTCGGCAACTTGCGCTTTTTGCATACAAACAATTAACGATACGTAGGATGGATGATGCCAATATCGCGCTCGGTGCTCAAACTTCCATCAGCGTAACGCTGCATTTCATTTCCTTTGACCCGAATCGGAATGCGCTCTCCTTGATAGAAAAGCTCTCCCTCAACGGTGCGAACGCTCATTCCAATAACGTCTTCCAGATGTCCACTATGATCCGTCACCAGTCGAATCCCTGACGGGCCATCCAGATGAACCTTGCCATCCAGATATACCGTCATGCGATCAGACGTGTTGACCAATTCATATCCTACTCCGTTGACTTTCCGGCTATAAGCTGTGTTGCCAGATACGATCTCGCCATGATCCATGTCGATGGGGAGCAGTCCGGTA
The DNA here is from genome assembly GCF_037981725.1 of Paenibacillus sp. FSL H3-0457. Lineage (NCBI taxonomy): Bacteria > Bacillati > Bacillota > Bacilli > Caryophanales > Paenibacillaceae > Paenibacillus > Paenibacillus sp. FSL H3-0457. The sequence continues at coordinate 2,797,006 of NZ_CP150283.1, forward strand.
AACCAGAGCTGATTCGATCCAACAGGCATAATTCCGCATAGTCGCTCCACATAATCGAGGAGACAGAGGATGGAGGGGGAGTACGTCTCGGTAAAACCTTGTTCTCCGGTCCATGGGCTTAGTACCTGACCAAATCGCTTATCTTTGGATAGGGCGGACAAGATAGGCTGCATTACCCAGGTTAGCTCCACATATCGATGATGATACTCGAATGCGTGTGGCGCCCGAATCAGACTCAGGAAATTGGATGCCCCTCCCCAGCTGTTGTAGGAAGAAAAGGGATCAAATCTGGGATCATCCATTGAAATCGATGTAAACGGGTATTTAGCGAAAAACTTACTTGTATTCAACAGGTACCGACGCAGTAGGTTATCGAACAATTCACGGTCGCCCACCTCGCAGGCCATTACGCGGAGCAACACATCGGATTGGACTCTGACCAATTCGTCATTGCGATCCCGATCATAGAAGAACATATCCTGTTCGTCGTAACAATAACGGAAAAGACTTTCCAGGCTAGACTCGGCTTTTGCTTTCCAATCCGTTCCCGATTCTCCCAGTTCTTCAGCCATACGGGACAGATACATGCGCTGACAATAGATATTGGCGGTCAGATCCGGTGCCAGAAAAGGCAGAATCGGAGAATCCGGATGATAGGCAGAAGCATCATTCATATAAGGTGTATCCGGAACATGCCAGAAACGCGGGGATAAGTCATGTCCGGTGTCAAACGTACTGAAGGCCTCTACACAGCCAGTTCCTCGGGTATTACGGTTGTGTGCAATCCACTCATCGTAACGAACCATAGCCTTATACATCGTGTTCAGGAAAGGCGACTGCTTGCCATGATTGCTATGAAGCTGATAGTGGTTCCATACACTGCGTGCCAGTGGAGTGACCAACTGGATTTGCCGGAAAGAGGGCCCGTTTGCCGTGAGTTTATACGGGAACAATCCATCTTCTCTTTGCTGCTCGGCAAATGCGAGGTATGTTGTTTCGGACACGGAAGGAAGCAGGCGAGACAGCAGCTCCGCATTGATGGTACCTGTGCTCTCTAACCAACATCCCAGATAGATGCCACCTTCTTGTAAAATAGGATCGTTGTCTCCCATGGGCAGGATACAAGCAAGCAACTTCTCCACCGCTGCATAATACGTAGCTTCCAGTTGTCCGCCCGATGCCGCAAACCGGATACCCGACGCATGCCATTCTTGTAATAACTGCTGATCTTCCGGTTTAACTGGCTGAACTTGATCCATAATCGAAATGTTGCGCAGCCGATTTAATATCTCTTCTGTCATATGTTCCTCCTCACAGTGTCTGGTTTCTGGTTATTGATTCGATTCAAAGATTCGAACGGTCCCGTTATAGAAGTCGGAGACAGCTTGCTCCACACTTTTCCGTCCAAATCCGATCTCTTGATTTGTCTTCTGAGCTAACTTGGAGAACTCTGCAAATCCCGGAGGATTGTAACTCACCTCAAAAGGTTCAGTTTTCGTAGCTTCAGAGACAAGGTTTGTATAGTTATAGACAATCTCCTCCACAGGGCCTGCACCTTCCTGAAGAAGATTTCGATTGGCTTCCGTAACGGGCACGCCACGGTCATTACCAAGGATTTTGGTTGCTTCAGGATCATGAATCCAGAAGTCCATTAATATAGCTACTTCCTTCGGATGTTTGGTATTTGCATAACCCGATAATCCCTGACTGGATTCAAATACAACACCCGTTCCCTTAGGGCCTCGTGGTACAGGGAGTAGCACCAGAGGATCTTCCGTCAAGCTCTGGAATGCAGCAAGTTGGTTGGATGGTAGTAGAGTCATGGCTGCTTTGCCTGTGATTAACAGGGATTTACTGGTGTCATCATGCGGGTTGGACACCTGCAATTCCGGTGTGACTACACCGCCGGATGCCGAAGTCTTCTCCCAATACTGGAACCATTCCAGAATGTCTTCCTTGGTGAATCCGAGTGTGCCGTTTTTCATGTCATACAGTTGTTTACCCCTTTGTTTTAGAAAAATATCCATCCCGTCGACGGTAAAATTGTACGTCCCATAGAAGCCATCTCCGAGCTTGTCGGACAACTCTTTGCTGATGGCGGCATAGTCCGTCCAGTCCCAATCGGATGCTGGCAAAGGCACGCCGGCTTTCTCAAAGAGTGCCTTGTTAACAACAATTCCTCGTGCGTTCGCACCGGCAGAGATATGTTGCAACTTCCCGTCAAGACGTCCGTATTCGATCATAGTTTCATCCATACCGTCCAAATTCAGTTCGTTGCCAACATACGGGTCCAGATTGAGCAGGACATCTTTTTTGGCATAGTCCACGACATTTCCGCCAAGGAAAAAGATATCTGGTGCTGTGCCTGATGCCAGCTGGGTATTCAGTTTGTCGAAATATCCGGAGGAGGGTGCAAATTCACCTACAATTTTAATATCCGGATGTTTCGCCTGAAAGATCTTCAGGGCTTCATTCGTAATATCTGCCCGTTTCTGGTCACCCCACCACATGATGCGAAGTTCGACCTGTCCGCCCTCGGTCGTTCCATTATCATTACCATTGCCTGCATTATCATTGGCACCTGTATGGTCTGTTCCAGAGCAAGCTGTTACGAGTAACAAAAGTGAAGTAATCATACCAATCATGAAACGTTTGAACATGGTAAATCCCCCTGTCTATTGATATGAGAAACGTGTTGTTACTTCAGACCTGTGGTTGCAATGCCCTCAAGGAAATATCGCTGAAACAATAAAAAGATGATAGTCACGGGAAGCAGTGACAGGGTGGACATGGCAAGTAATGCGCCCCAATCGGATTGTCCTGATGGATCGAAGAGTGAGCGAATGCCCAACTGCACGGTGAACAGATCAATTTTGCTCAGATAGATCATCTGACTGAAAAAATCATCCCAGCTCCACAGGAAGGTGAAGATCGCGGTTGTAATCAGTGCTGGAACGAGCAGTGGCACTACGATTCGGAAAAAGATCTGTGATTGCCCGCAACCGTCAATGGTTGCACTCTCGTCCAGCTCCCGCGGTATACCGCGTATGAATTGAACCATGAGCAAGATGAAGAAGGAATCCTGCGCAAGCCACTTAGGCAGAATCAGCGGGAAATACGTATTAATCCATTGAAGCTCATTATAGAGAATGTACTGAGGCACCAGGGTAACATGGTAAGGCAACATAATCGTAACCAACATCATGCTGAACCACAGGCCTTTGAATCTGAACTTTAATCTGGAGAAGGCGAAGGCTGCAAGGGAACAGGAGATCACATTACCTAACACACTCATGACCGAGATCAGCACGGAGTTGCCGAAGAAACGGCCGAAAGAAATGCCCTGCAGACCTTTCCAGCCATTAATATAGTGCTCCAGCGTGAAGCTGGTTGGGAATAGACTGCCGCTGGTGAAAATGAGATGGTTTGGTTTAAACGAACTGAGAATCAACCATAGTACTGGATATAACATCAGTAGACCGAAGAGTATAATGGCGGCATGCCTCCCGGCCTGAACCAGTTGTCGTTTGATTGGCATATGCATTACCTCCCCTCCTGATTGTCCCCGTAGAACACCCAAAATCGGGATGTAACAAAGACGATTGCGGTGAATACCCCGATAATGACCAACATGATCCAAGCCAGAGCTGAAGCATAACCCATATCAAAGAACGAGAAACCTTTCAGATACAGATACAAGGTATAAAACATCGTTGCGTCGAGTGGACCCCCGCGGCCATCTCCGATCACGTAAGCTGGTGTAAACGCCTGAAATGAATTGATCATGCTCATGATCAGGTTAAAAAAGATAACGGGGGAGAGCATGGGCAGAGTGATTCCGAAAAATTGACGTATTTTTCCCGCTCCATCGACATCGGACGCTTCATATAAGTCTGCCGGGATCTGTTTCAGGCCAGCAAGAAAGATGACCATGGCAGACCCGAATTGCCACACGGATAGTGTAATGATGGTGTAGACCACATAATCTGGATGCGCAATCCAGGATGGTCCCGAGATACCAAACCAGCTTAAAAACTGATTGACCAATCCATTCCCCTCAAAGAGTTGCCGCCAGACGATTGCAATCGCAACGCTGCCGCCCAAGAGGGAAGGGATGTAATATACAGTCCGGTAGATGCCGAGGGCTCGAATACCTTTGTTCAGCGCCATCGCCACCAGTAGAGCAAAGGCAAGCCTTAGTGGAACAGATAGAAAAACATAATAAAACGTCAGCCCAAGGGACCTGCGAAAGGTATCGTCCTCGGTAAAGATGTGAACATAGTTGCTAAGTCCAGTCCAAGTCGGTGATGACAGTAGATTGAATTTGGTCATGGATAAGTATAGGGACGCAACCATCGGTCCCAGTGTCAGACAGAAGAGTCCGATCAGCCAGGGCAGAAGAAACAAGTAGGCTGTGGTATTGTGCTGACCGTATAAGGGTTTGGTCTGTTTTTTCATCATGTGCCTCCCTTCTGAATGGGTAAGAATAATAGTTACCAGTTATGAATCCGCTTACAACATGCGGCGTTCTCTTGGTAACCACATCATACCGGGGAAGGGGAGAAGCTTGAATCTCATTTCTTCGGATCATGGCTATCGATTTTTTCGGAATGCAGCAAGCGATAGTCTGACGGACTCATGTTGAACATTCTTTTGAATTTCGAGCTGAAATAACTTGGTGAACTGAAGCCGGTCAGTTCTGTAATATCCCACACGGTTAATTGGGTTTCCTTCAGCAGTTGCAAGGCGTGTTTCATCCGAACACCCGTCACATACTGAATAAAAGAGGTCCCTGCACCTTCCTTAAACAGTTCGGAGAAATAGGTAGGATAATAGTTAAACCGTTCAGCGAGTAACGTCAAGGTTAGCTCCTGCATGTAGTTCTCCTCGATATATCGCTTGGCTAAGTCTATAACCGTCTCATCCCCATCTTCTGAAGGAAGTTGTCGACTCAGGAAGTCTTGAGCCCATTGCATTAATAAGCGTTCTGCTTGATCTGGCGTCTTAAGCCACAGTATCCATTCCGGGGCTATAGGAAAATCCATCAACAGTGAAATTTGAAAAATACTTCGTGTCATTCGAGAGGGAGAAAGCTGGAATGCCTCGTGAAGTTCCTTGTGGATGATGCTGCGGAAGGAGTCCAATTCTCCTCGAATGAGGCAACGATGCAGCTTGCGTGTTGTTTCTTCAGGCAGTAATGGACTATAGTCTGTTCCTGCCTGAAGGTTTGGCCCGCTGACAGCCCGTTCAGCTGAATTCCATGCCAGAAGGGAATGGATATAACCTTCTTTCCAGTGCTCAAGTCCGGAACCAGAAAGCCCCACCCCAATCTTGAGTTCCATGGAAAAAACGGATGCCGTATGTTCCGTAAGCTGTTGGATGAATTCATGCTGCATACCATCTTGCACTATGAAATGCATGATCCCTGCGTGTGCCGAATCATGAAAAACCTGGACATTGTCTGAATCAGACTGGGCGATTTCATAACATACCATCTCAAAAGGAAGATGCATCTGCTCGTGTGAGCGATCTTTTCGAATATCCTGCTTGTCCGATTGACTTATACTGGCGGTGATGAAACAGACCTTCTGATCTTGCCATGATTCGAGATGAAATAATCTGAGCCGTTCTGGCATGGAGGAAGGCGGTAGGCGATTGCCTTTAACGAGATCAAGAAGGAAACGTTCCTTCATTTCCCGGTAATACTGAGAGAGTCGCCATTGCATCAATTCGGAATTGCCTCGAACTTTACGTTGTTCATCCAGATCCGCTTTGATTTTGCCTAATGTGGCTTTCAGTTCATCCCGGGTTACAGGCTTCAGTAAATAATCCATGACCTGACTGCGGACCCCCGCTCTGGCATATTGAAAATCTTCATAACCCGTGATAATGATAATCTGAATAGAAGGATTATAACTGCGGCAGACATCCAATAGTCTGATGCCATCCATGACAGGCATATTCATATCGGTAATCAGCAAGTCAAAATGTTCAGATTTCAAAAGTTCATCCGCTTCGATCCCATTAGAGGCTTCTCCTGTTATGACAAAACCCATGCCATGCCAATCGACTTTCAATTTTAATCCTTCGCGAACTTCGATCTCGTCATCTGCGATTAATACGTTGTACATCATATTCCTCCTGTACGGGTAGAGTCAGTTCAATACATGCGCCTCCGTTTTCATCGTTCTCCATGTGGACCGTGAACAAGCCACCATAATGCAGACGGCAACGAGCAATAACATTGCCCAGTCCAATATGCCAGCCTCCATTATGCAATATGGATTCCAATGAGGAGGGAGCAACCGGATGTTGCAACTTATTGATTATTTCTGCTGGAATACCCGGTCCGTTGTCTGAAACGCTGATGTGCAGACGATCATACATCCGGTTGATCCGTATCTGTACCTGAGCTGTCGTCTGATGCTGGAAGCTGTATTTCACTGCATTTTCAATAAGTGGTTGAAGAATAAACTTGATGATGACCACGGAGTTCAGTGTACCTTCTAACGTTACCGAAATGTCGAGTTTATGACCGAAACGAGTCTGCAAAATGGAGATATAACGCTGCACATAATCCAGCTCTTCGGTTAGCGGAACACGGTCGTCATTGGTATTGATAGAAAAGCGCATCATTTTACCCAGATCCTCAATGACCTGAACCGTATCATCCGTTCGGCGCTGAATGGCAAGACTGCTTACCAGCTCCAGAGTATTAAACATAAAATGTGGATTAATCTGTATGAGAAGTGCTTTGTACTCTGCTTGCTGGCGAAGCAGTTTCAGTTCAAATTCATTCTGGATATGCTGCCGCAGCTGACTGATCATATAACGGAAAGTGAAGATTACATAACTGATTTCGCTCTTTACATTTTTATCTGGAGGCAGAAGTGAATCCGCTTGGTCAAAAGCACCTCGTTGAACCTGTCTCATCGCCAGCACCAGTCTGGTCAAAGGTTTGGTTACGCCATGGGATAGCCATGCAGCAGCCAAGAGGGAGACCAGAATCAGGGCAATCGTCACCACGACAATCGTGCTTTGGAGCTTATGGAGAGAGAGGTACATTTCCTTTTCGGGTGCGATACCCGCCAACATCCAGCCGGTACGTCCCAGTTTCTTGAATACAAGAATGTCTCGCTGTCCTTCCTGGTTTGTGAGGTATGCCACACCGGATTTGAGCGGGCTGTTTCGAATACGATCGATCTCTGCGGTAGCTACAGCACCCAACGTTTCTACCTGCTGTGACAGAATAGGATTTCCTTGCTCGCCCAGCAGAAAAATAGTGCTATTCTCCGCAAGATGTATGCGCCGGAGCGGCTCCAGAAAATAAGATTCACTGACATTCACCTTCATGACACTCTGCGCTGTAGCATGATGAAAAGTGCCAATGGGCATCAGCAGACTGACCACCGGATTACCATGATCTCTGACACGTTCATGTTGGTCGATGTGTGCAGGTAACCAGCGTTCCCCCAACGTGTAGAAATTCGTATACCAGGATTCTTGTTGAAAGGCAGGATCATACGCTACTTGATTCTCGCTGCCAATTCGCAGTCCATTCCGACGATAGATGGATACATCCGAGATACTGGTGTAACTGTTGGTTGCCTGAGTAAGAAAACGGCTCATCGCAAGATTGGCCAGCATCTTTTCTCCTTCGGGCAGGTTCGGATCACCGATCGCGTTATCCCAGTTTTTGCCCATATCACTATTGAAAACAAGAGAGGCGACATCGTAGATCTGCAACTGCACCATGTCTACGTATGAACCGTATTCCTCCATTTTCTCAAGAGCAGAGGATTCGATGTAAGAGCGAATGACCGTGCGTGATTCCTTGAAGAGCAGGTAGGAGAGTGTGCCAAAAGCGAGGACAAACAGGACAACGATAAAGGCAATCAGGCGGTTTTTTAAAGAGAAGAACATAGATTTCCTCCTTCTACCGAGTCGACGTGCAGATTAATTATAAAAATATAAAAAAGACTGCGTGATATGCGCAGCCTTTAAATGAAATTAATAATGTAGTGCAGACCTGGGAGACTTAGAAACGAACCAGATTATTGACATTGACAGGCAAACCCGTCGCGATGGCGCGATTGGCAGCAATACCCGTCAGAATGGATCTGGCACCGTCCACGTGGTTAGCAGCGCGATGGAACGGATCTTCAACAGGCTCTCCAAACAGATCATTCAGCAGAACCGGGTCACCTCCGCCATGTCCACCTGCTTTCTCTTCCACTTCAACCTCATATGGCGTATCAAACATTGGAAGAACCCGCAACGTTTTACCGATTAAAGCACCTTCTTTACTTTTGTCACCCAATGAATTGACATAGGATTGCTCCACAATGTTCATTTCAATCCGGCCTTTGGTGCCATTAATGGCAATGCGATAACCCTCCCATGGCTGGTAGGCAACGAGGGAATAGGTCAGAATGGCTTTGTTCCGATACTTCACAAGAACACCCATCGTATCCTCAATGTTGATGCCATCCCCAAATACACTCTGATCGCGCTGGTAACCATCTTCCGATTCGGCATCCAGATACATGGACTTCATATGTGCGTCTGAATCCAAATGCAGTGCAAAAGGGTCATCCTTTGCGATCGGGTTGCCGGTTGCCCGGTTGTAGAATTGCGTTACACCGCGTTCTTCTGCGTTTTCTCTGCCGTAATACATCAGATCACCAAATGCAAACACGGTATCCGGTTGCGAGCCAATCCAGAAATTCACCAAATCGAAGTGATGGGTGGATTTGTGCACGAGTAATCCGCCGCTATTACGCTTGTCCCGATGCCAACGGCGGAAATAATCTGCCCCGTGGCGGGTATTCAGCAGCCATTCAAAGTGAACGGAAGTGACTTTCCCGATGGTATCATTCAGAATAAGTTCTCGAATCTTAGTATGGTGCGGTGCATAACGGTAGTTAAAGGTGACTCTTACGTTCTGGCCAGTCCGCTTGACAGCATCCAGAATCTCCTGACATTTCTCCTCATCGATGGTCATCGGTTTTTCGGTGACAACGTCACAACCCAGTTCCATCGCACGAATGATGTACTTGTGATGGGTGCGGTCAACACTCGTTACGATGACATAGTCAGGTTTCTCGTTCTCAATCATCTGATCAAACTGATCTGCAGGATAAGTGGGTACCTCAGGATACTCGTACTTTTCCTTCAATAGTTGATTCGCGTAGTTCATGCGGACTTGATTTATATCACAAAAGCCGACAAGCTCGGATGTATCCCTATAATCCCGGGTCAAAGCACCATAAAAAAATTCGGCGCGGCCGCCAGTTCCGACTAATACATAACGTTTCTTGTTACTCATGTCTATCGCCTCCTTGAATATAGCTCTAGACTATAACAAGGGAGTACTTCTTTCGCCGCATTTTATGCGTAACCGCTTTCAAATGCCGCATATTTTGCTATAATTTATGGAAAGGAGAGAGGGCGACATGACAGAACCTTTCAGTGCAGATTTTCATGATCCCTCGGATTTACTGCACATCGAATATGATCGTCGCATTGGATATTTCTCGATGACGGATGACCATCTGCATGATCATTATGAGTTATATTACTTGTTGTCTGGTGAGCGTATCTATTTCATCAAGGACCGGACTTACCGGGTAAAGGCTGGTGATCTGGTGTTTGTTGACCGAAATACGGTTCATAAAACATTGGAGAGCGGTATGCCTGACCATGAGCGGATGGTGCTGTATTTGAAGCCTGAGCTTTTTGCAGCCATAGCTATTTCCGCGGAGTTAGTTGAAGGCTTGAAGGAACCCTTCTGTTGGGAGATTCCTATTGTAAGGTTTCCATCTCAAGTCACTGAGGTTCTAGAACGGATGGTTAGCGAAATGGTGGATGAAATGCTTCGTCCTCAACCTGGAAGCAACCTGTTGCTCCGTCACCGGGCTGTTGAATTGTTGCTCCATGCCTATCGTAATCAACACTTGGGCAGGTTAAGCTCCGATGATCGTGAGCCGGTTCTTCATCCCAAGACACAGGCAGTTGTACGTTACCTGAATGAGAACTATCAGAAACCACTGACATTACCGGAGGTGGCGGGCATGTTTCGCATTAGTCCGCATTATCTGAGTCGATTGTTCAAACAAACGACGGGGTTTACCTTCAGTGATTATCTGAATCTGTTACGGGTAAAGGAAGCACAGCGTTTGCTGCGAGAAAGTGAAGAATCCGTTACGGATATCGCCTGGCTTGCGGGATTCAGTAACTTCTCTCATTTTGGCAAGATGTTCAAACGTACCGTTCAGGTATCACCCAGAGTTTATAGACAGGAATACAAGGAATCGGGTTCCGTGAGGACCCTAAAAGAGGGAGAGAATATACGATGATTGAAGCGAGATTAAATGAACTGGGGATCATTTTGCCACAGGCCAGTGCCCCTGCAGCGAAATACGCCAATGCCGTTATTGTGAATGGAATTATGTATGTATCCGGGAAAGGACCGGATACCTCCGAACGCGGCAAACTGGGATCAGACTTCACAACAGAGCAGGGGTATGATTTTGCCCGGAATGCTGGACTGGAGGTGCTTGCTGTCGTTCGAGATGTGTTGGGTTCACTGGATCGGGTGAAGAGAGTGGTTAAAGTGCAGGGATTCATTAATGCGTCCGCTTCGTATCAGGAGCATCATAAAGTGCTAAATGGATTCTCGGATCTGATGATGGAGGTATTTGGGGATCAGGGAGTACACGCTCGTTCAGTATTCGGTACAGTGTCCGTAAGGGATAATTTGCCGCTGATCATTGATTCTATTTTTCAAGTGGAGGAGTAGGTATAACGATGACAGAATCGTCTTCATTTAATCCAATTATGCTAACGATTCCCGAGAGCTTCCACACGGAACGCCTCACAATTCGAGCACCGCAGTGGGGGGATGGCGTAGCCGTTAATGAAGCGGTCCGTGAGAGTGCGGAGCAGCTGCGGTTGTGGTTACCTTTTGCCGAGAAAATCCCTTCGTTGGAAGAGTCTGAAGTGACTGTTCGCAAAGCAAGGCTGCAATATCTGGAACGTACCGACATGATGTTACATTTGCGTGATAGACATACGGATGAATTCGTAGGCAGCAGCGGGTTACATCGTATTGACTGGAATGCACGCTGTTTTGAGATTGGTTACTGGATTCGAACATCGCGAGCTGGTGAGGGTTTGATGACAGAAGCGGTGAAAGGCATTGAGCAATTTGCCATTACTCATCTGGAGGCGAACCGGCTGGAGATCCGCTGTGATGCCCGCAATGTGCGAAGTGCCAAAGTAGCCGAACGAGCGGGTTATACGCTGGAAGGTACACTACGTAAGATGCGGCGGGACAGTACAGGTACGCTGGTTGATTATATGGTTTTCTCCAAAATCAGAGGCAGTGAGTTCGAGTAAAGGGAGGGTAGATATGGAGCGAATCGGTCAAGGAAGAACTGCGGAAATCTATGCGTATTCGAACGAGCACATTATGAAGTTATATCGAATGGATTTTCCTCACGAAGCCGTCCAGAATGAATTTAGAATAAGTGAGTTGGCATTCAAAAAAGGACTCCCCGTCCCACAGGCAGTATCCTTGATAGAACATACTACGTCGCGTGCTGGCATTGTTTTTGAGCGAATCCAGGGGATTACCCTGTTATCACTTATCATTCAGCAACCGGAGTTACTAGAGCAGCTGGCGTTTAAAATGGCTGACTGCCATTACAGACTTCATTGCGAGCGAGATGATGAAGGAACACTCCCCTTACAGAAGCAGATTTTATCTGGAGCGATTCACAATGTTCAATTATTGTCGGAGGACGATCAAGCGCGAGTCCTTTCTTACTTAACAACATTGCCTGATCAACAACAGATCTGTCATGGCGATTTTCACCCTGATAATGTTATGCTCAGTGAGGCTGGCGATCAATACTGGGTCATTGATTGGATGACTGGTATGTCGGGTGATCCTGCGGGTGATGTGGCTCGAAGCTGGGTAATATTAATGAGTGCCACATTGCCGGAAGATACAGATTCTGCTATACGAATGGGTTTTGAAAAGGCTCGTGAATCGCTGGTCGAATTTTACATCCATCATTATATGCAACTCTCCGGGATTACACGTGAAGCAATAGAGTCCTGGATGCTGCCAGTTGCTGCCGCGCGTCTTGACGAGGATTTGCCCGCTCAAGAGGTAGAACAGCTGCTCAAGTTTGTTCAGGAACGAATTCGTCTGTTATAAAAGTTGAATTACATATTATTTACACTGACACTACGATGACAGAATAACCTTTCAATCGCTGTTATCCCCAGATTTTTTGGATTCCCTTTTCCGAAGGGGAAAATCCGGGGATAAAGGCGAGCGCTTCACTTTTTCAGGTTTTTTCTGACCTCTTCGTTATAGTGTTAATAATTAGTTCAACTTCTATAGACGAATCTAATGATTTTATAAAAAAGGCTAGAGAAAGAGAGGGGACATATTTATGCTGCATTCATTAAAGGCCATACAATCATACAAGTCAGGTAATACGCCGGAAGCCCAGCAGTTATGGCTGCAACTGCTGGCAGCAGCGGAGAAACCCCATATTAACCTCGAACGCATTCATTCCATTGCCGAACTTGAGGGAACAAATCCGGTACTGGAGTACACCGAGCGTACACTGCATGTGTTGGAGGAGCTTCAGGTTTCTTTTTGGGTGCGAGAAATTCTGGAAGACGTATTAACCTGGTCAGAGACGGCGAAGGCCGGATCACGGGAGCAACGGCGGGTATGGCAAAAGCAGGGCGTTAACTTGTTTGTACACAATGTGGGGTCCGCTCAGTTATATGACTTATACGCAGTGGCAGAGCACCTGGATAATGACATCGATAAGACCAAGGAGACGAGTATATATCAACTTGGTTCTCCGAGTGGTGCTCTAAGTAACAATGCGGATATAAGCGAGCATGATGCGCTGAATACACACACTCCAAGGCATGAGATTATACGTACTCTAATTGCTACACATGGACTTATTGGTCAATACATACGGGGTGAGATTCCATTTGCCGAAAATGCTCCGCTTCACGGCTTGATCGTCAAAGGATGGCTTGCTACAGATGAATTGCACACCATACTGATGGCATTAAATGAGTGCATTATTGCAGGCGTTGATCGAGCGTTATGGAATCAGGTTCAGGCTGAGGTACAGCGAATTGTAGGCTGGATTATCACCGGACCGAATCATGAGGACTGGAGCGTGAAGGAACGGTTATCCCGCTTAAGAAGTTCATCCATTCGGCAAGGAGAAGCTATGGATACGGCTTATGCCAGGCTCCAAACGGAACTGGATGTAGAACAGGCGCTGGCTCCGCTGGCTCATCGCACATTATGGTATGTGGAGTCGGCCATGCAGGATTTTTCGTTGCAGGAGATGGTGAAAGTGTTCCTGTTGACACTTCGCAGCGAGAGAATGCATCCAACATCCATGGAGAGTCGATCTGAAATCGTTCGCCATATCAGCTTTGAACCATTGATGAATACGATGTATTACGACTATAAGGGCGTCAAGAAGCTCAATATTTACAAGAAACGAATGATTGAAAAATATTTGGAACAGTATTCGTGGGAACAGATTGTGGCAGGGGAGCAGATCGTCTATCCCCATCTAACCCATCGCATTGAACGTCATACGGATCTGCCGGATACATTATTCGTGACCTTCGAATTTTCTCCGGCTGCCGAGAAGCTGATTGCATTCTGTATTGAAGCGGAGAAGTCGCCGTTATACGAGAAGGCTGTACTGCTGTTATTTGACCTGTTCGGATTACGCCGGGATGCGTATGATCGTTTCCACAACGAAGAGACGTATTTGTCCGATATGAACAGCTCCGGTGATTACAAAAAAGTACTGCTCGACTATATCGTTGGTAAACGAGTACTGGATATTGGTCCAGGTGGAGGAATTCTGCTGGATCTGATTGAGCAGGAAAAACCGGAAGTGGAGCCGATTGGTATCGATATCTCAGCCAATGTCATTGAAGCGCTGGAACGCAAAAAACAACGTGAGGGACATCGCTGGCAAGTGATGAAGGGCGATGCCCTACAACTGGAGCAATATGTGCAGCCGGGCACAGTGGATACGGTTATTTTTTCATCCATTCTGCATGAATTATATTCATATATTGAACTGGACGGTCGAAGATTTAATTCCGATACGGTTGTAGCAGCGCTGAGAAGTTCATTCCGTGTGCTGTCACCTGGAGGAAGAATTCTGATTCGGGATGGGATCATGAGTGAGCCGGAGGCGCAGAAGCGCCGGATTCGTTTCCTGGAACCGGATGGGATGCGCTGGCTGGAGCGGTATGCAGAGGATTTTCAGGGACGTGCAATTCAATATGAGCGGGTCTCAGACAATGAGGTCGTATTGCCGATCAACGATGCAATGGAGTTTCTCTACACCTATACGTGGGGCGAAGAGGCATACGTGCATGAAATTCAGGAACAGTTCGGTATATTCACGCCGACAGCCTATGAGAACTGTATTCGAGAAGCGCTGGGTGAACAAGCCGAGATGATTACGTTCCGACATTTTCTCCAGGAGGGGTACACGGAAGCACTTGGAGAACGAATGATCTTCATGAAGGAAAATGGTGAGCCTGCGCCTTTGCCAGACAGTACCTGCCTGATTGTCATTGAGAAGAAAAAAGGGTTGGCGGATGAATGATGAGTGAGGCCAGTACGTTTTTGTATTTTGTCAGACATGCGGAGTCTCGATATGTTGAAGGACAGGAACGCGAGCGTGGACTGACAGAGCAAGGTCATCAAGATGCGGGAACGGTTGCCAGTCTGCTCCATGGGGAGCAGATTCAACTGTTTTATTCTAGCCCCTACAGGCGAGCGGTAGATACGATTCAGATTCTGGCAGATTGGTCAGATGGAATTGTGGTGACAGAGGAGGATTTGCGTGAACGCCAGTTGTCGAGTTCAGATGTGAAGCATGCTAATTTTCGTGAAGCCAAGCAGCAGTTGTATCGTGATCCTACGTATGCGTATTCAGGTGGGGAGTCTGGTGCACAGGCTCGCTCAAGGGCAGTAGCGGTAATCGAGAAAATTTTGGATAAACATGTGGGTCACAAGGTAGTCATCGGAACCCATGGAGATGTAATGACACTTATTTTACAACACTATGATTCTTCCTACGGTTATGATTTCTGGGAGAAGACTACGATGCCGGATATCTATAAGTTGCAGTTTGATGGAACGCGCAAGTTGGTCCAGGTCACCCGATTGTGGGAGTGACAGAGTTATATATGAGAAATGCATTTGCCAGAATGATAGTGGGGAGGAGTGAGTTGGCCGATGAAAATTACGCTGTTGCCTGATACATACTTTATTGAAAATCTAAGCGTATCTTCATTACAGGATAGAATGTACTGCATATTTGATCTCGAAGGTACAGGCATTAATCCGTCTCTACGGATTTTCTGATTCGGTATTACGATCTGAATACAGATGGAATTCACAGGCACAATGCTTTGGCAGATTGTGGTGTGATCGCTGGTATCTTTGAAAGTATCCTTAGCGAATATGAGGAACTTCAATTGGATCATTTTACAGCCGATCCAAAGCAGATGATGAAACGTTTCGTTATACCAGAGATGTATCTGACTTGACGAGGAACTGGAGGAGAGATCAATGAGCAAAACGGATGTGGAGAAGCTACTGTTGGATCTTAACGAGGGACGGATTCTGACTCAGCAGACATTCGAAGGATTGGATGTGGAAATTTACTTGGATGAAAGGGATGCTTCTGCATTTGCTGACGAGTGGATGCAAGCTTTTGTACGATGGGCTCAAGATACCGCGGTAGCTGAAGAAGAGGTGCTGCGCGCATGCAGGGAACAGGCGTTTAAACAGACTTTGGCTCTCACCGGCGAACCTGAGTTAGCGGGGTATGTGAGTGATGATATGGGTTTAATTGGTGCTGCATTGTTACAGGGTACGGCGAACGATTTCTTTGTGGATCAGTTGTTGGAAAGTTATCGTCAAGGCAGGTTGCCCCTGCGATAAGCGGGGGAGGACCAACAGGGTTGTTTTCGTTTGTATAAAAAAACAACATCAAATGTACATTGTGGGTCGGCTGAGGCATAAGGTACAATTCACCTAAGCAATCGATGAGAATGATAATCATTATATGTGAGATATTCTCACGGTTACATCAACAGATCACATAGGGGTGAAGGGTAACATGGTAGGTTTAGTTAAAAGTTTCAAAGGGTGGACGATTACATTACTGCTCATGGGTCTGGTTATTTCAGGATGTAGTACAAATACCGCTACGAATGCGGAACAGACTCCTGCAACTGAAAGTGCAGCTTCTGGAGAAAATACTACTGAAACCGAGACAGAGCCTGCTACACGGGTTGTACAGGATGAATTTGGAGATGTGACGATTCCGGTTCAACCACAGCGGATTGCTGGAATATATGTGGAGGATTATCTGAAGGCGCTCGATATTACACCTGTAGTGCAGTGGTATCATCCTTTGTGGGGTGTACAGGATTATTTAGGACTGGATGTTCCGCAATTTGACACCACAGGGAGCATTGAAGCTTTGTTGGCATATGATCCGGATCTCATCATTGTAGATGGTGGAGTGGATATGGAGAAATATGAGATGTATTCCAAGGTGGCACCGACGTATCGCTTGCCTGAGAGCGTATTGCAGGATTCGAATCAAATTTTGAAAACTATTGCCGATGTTGTGGGTAAACCGGAAAAGGGTGAAGAAGTTGCTACGGCATTCGGAGCTAAGGTTGCAGATGCTAAGGCGAAGTTGCAGGAAGCGGTTGGAGACGAGACCGTCGCAGTTGTCCGGTTGAATGTTAACGATGATACACTGGCGTTGTTCGGTGTGAAGAATCGATTTACCGGATTTATTTATTCGGAGCTTGGTCTAACACCTCATCCTCTGGTTAGCAAGATGGAAGAATATCAGGAAATCTTGTCTGAGGAGGCCATCCCGCAACTTGATGCGGATCATCTTATTATTTTCCCTTCCAATGGAGAATGGTCATCCCCTGAGAACAAGGAAGCTTTGAAGGTACTTGACAGCAAGTTGTGGCAGTCGCTTCCAGCGGTTAAGAACAATCAGGTGTATATCATGGAAAGAGCACATTGGCAATCAGGTGCGATTACAGCAAATTCCATGAAAATTGATGATCTGTTGGAAAAAATGACTCCATAATTGAATCGATTACTTAAAGAAAGTTCTTCAGCCAGGGTTGAAGAGCTTTCTTTTTTCGTATACACTATTTTAAATGATAATAATTCTCAGTTAAGGACGATGAACATGTGCCCCACGATAATACAACTGATTCCCAAGCCCTGGCTATGCTCACTTCAGCATATGGAATACGTAGATCACCATCAATCTCATATCGATAAACGTTTGTTATACAGAATGTCGTCTTCACACGCTATATTCGTTGTAACGTCTGGGAAAGGTTCAATAGTTTGCTCAGATCGGGAATCTCATCTGGAAAAAGGAATGATTATGTTTGTTCCGGCTGGAACATCCGTTAAAATAGAAGGTTCGTCTTGGAGAGAAAGTGAATTGCAGTACTATAAGCTTGATCTAATGGTGGCTGAGCTAAAAGAAGATATTTCGAACGCTTTGTCTAGAAGAAACACGGAGGAGCAGCAGGAACTTTCCCAAAGTCCAGATTCTCCGACATTATTACCGCCGCTTATGCAACTCAGCTTCAGTCCGTGGAGTTCCTGTCTGGAAGCCTTGGAACAAATACTGCGTCAACAGATCACTAGCGATTGGATCGAGCAATGGGAGGTACAGCTTCGTTTCCAGGAGTGGTTCCGTGCCTTGCTTCGCCAGAGTGCCTCCGAAACAGAAGTGCCTGATGATCGTGCCCGTCTTCAAAGTTCAATTCGTTATATTGGCGACCACTATGATCAGACGATAACCGTGGATGAGCTCGCGGCAGATATTGGTCTTACCAGAGCCAGCTACACTCGACAATTTAAAAGGATTACAGGCAAGCTTCCCCTTGATTATGTAAATGCGGTTCGGCTGGAGCGCTCGAAACAACTATTGCAGCTGACGGATGATCGCATCCATGAAATTGCACAGAATGTGGGCTTTAGCAGTGAGTATTATTTTGGTCGCCGTTTCAAGCAATATGCTGGTATTTCACCTGGATTGTATCGCCGTCATCATCGTCAAGATGTTCGTGTCTTTGCCCCGTATCTGGAAGACTTTGTGTTGGCTCTTGGCGTAAAACCCGTATTGCAATGTTCGCATCACTCCTGGGGTAGACAGCATTATTTGGGGTTGGATGACGTACCTGAATTTGATGTGAGTCAGATGGATGCGCAGTTTAATCTGGGCAATGTACCTGATTTTATCATGCTGGACAAGGGATATGATCGATGGAATCTGGACCGCTTCGAGCAGGTAGCACCTACGTTTTACGTGGAACATCTGGGAGAAGATTGGCGCTCCATCTTGAGATCAACCGCCGATGTGTTGGGAAAGGTGAATCGGGTTCAAGATGTAATTGGTGCGTATGAGGACAAGGCAATGGAAGCTAAGAGTCGGTTATCACGTTATATGCGTGGTCAGACGGTAGCTTTTTTACGCATATCTGCTTCGGATATTACTCTCTATGGGGATCAGCAGGGCTACGTTGGCCCTGTAATATATCATGATCTTGGACTGACTCCGCACTCCCGTGTGCAGCAATGGACAAGACACGAGCGGAGGATTTTCATTGGGTTGGAGCAGTTAAGTCAGCTTAATGCGGATCACTTGTTGATTACATTTGACACTGGAAATTCTGCTAAACCTGGAGATGAGCGCGAACTGCTCGATAGGGATGAATGGAAACGTCTGCCTGCGGTGAAGAGCGGCAATGTGTATGAGGTGGACTTTATGTCGTGGATGAATTACGGTGTGATCTCACATGGGAAGAAGATTGAGGATGTACTGAGGTTTATGGCTTGAGGGATCGCATCCTGGTGCACCAATTTAAGATGGAAGAAATGTCATAGGGTTAAGACGCTATTTCTTAGCAGTGTTCCGCGAGGTAAATGGAGACATGAGAGACCCGAAAGCAGAAGGATAAGTGTGGTAGTTTGGGAAAAATAATTCCGAAGACAATGGTAAAAGGGGTTGTCAGTATTTTGATGGCGGCCCTCTTATTTTGTTTGAAAGGATGAGTTTATGGATGTTGTATCTGAAGTTTTTACTCAAATAGGTCAAACTGCAGTGATAGTGGGTGGGGCTGGTTGGCTTACAAAGTCCATATTTTCTAGTTGGCTCAATAAAAATGTTGAATCCCACAAATCCGAATTAAATAAATCAGTGGAGCAATATAAGTATGAAATTCAAAGAGAGTTGCAGTTGCATCAAATTAGAAATATTAAATTGCATAATGATCGGGCAGAAGTGATAAAAATTATGTATAGCCATTTAGTGAAAATGGAGCATTGGTTGGTGCAAACTTTTTGGCCAAAAGAGTACATAGGGCCATTAAACCTTGAAGATAGAGCAAAAGAGGCATACAAAGCTGTTGGAGAATTTCTGAGGTTTTATCAGCTTAATAAGATATTTTTCGGTAAGTCTACTTGCGAAAGTATAGATATGCTAATTAAGGAGTCCTTGCGTATTATAGAAGCTATGAGAGATTCATTAATAGACGGCACTGAAGACTCGCAAGTAAGACAAAAAGATGTATGGCACGATGCATGGAACTCTATAAATGCATCCATACCTCATTTGAAAGAAGAGTTAGAGAATGATTTCAGACAATTAATGGGGGTACTTTAACTTCAATTATACATAAGGCTTTTTTTTTCGTATCTCTATGTATCTTATTAGATGCAATGTAATTAAACTCAGTTTTTATGAATAGAAACGAGTATTTTGTGAAGTGTAAAATCCAATAAAAAATAAAATTTCAAGAAATTAGCTGATATTTATAGATCAGCAAGTTTATGTTTAGACGTTAATCTGGAAGGTCGCTATAGTTAGTTCAAGAATAATGAATAAGGAGATTAACGATGAAAAAAAATTGTTTGGCGTTTATGACTGTTTTGCTTATAGTACTGTTGTTTTCTCAGTCGACAACAAGAGCGGCATCTCCATTGAGTAATAAGGTAGATGGCATGCTTGGATTTTCTCCACCTACAGGAACTGAAGTTAAGGCAAGTAGTGAGTATTCTATTTACGTTGCGAAAAATGTAATTGATAGGAAATTAAAAAACGAATGGAATGCTGGTACATATAATGGTAGCATAGAGCTTAAATTTCCCGAGCCAACTGAGTTAAACTTTGTTCATATTAGCACTGCAGCAGAGCCTATTAGAGCGGTTTCATATCAAATATATGGTCTAAAGGATGGAAAATGGACCGCTATAAGTCAAAAAGAAACACAATCATTATCAGAAAGGTTCAACACACCTCCGCCAATTAAAGTTACACAAGGAAAATACGAAGGAATAAAGATTGATGGAGAAGGTGGGTCTTCTTGGTTGGCAATTGATGAGATAACTTTAGGTATTTTAGAAGATATTAGATTAAATGGTTCCGTTAAAGGAACGACTGCCACCTTAAATTGGAATACAATAAATGATGCAACAGGATATAAACTGCAATATGGTACTGATTCATGGAGTTATAAAGATTCGGTTACAATTGAAGGGAAAGAAAGTTCAGTTTACCAAGTGCCTAATTTAGAATACGGTAAAACTTACTACTTTCAAATTGTTGCCATATTTAATGGAGTGGAAACCGTAATTTCCAATGAAGTTGTATTAGCTGTGAATGAGAAGGAGACCGACACTCCAACACCAGAACAACCTCCTGGCGACCGTGCGATTCTCGTCGTTACCATGACAACGGGCTTGGAGAAGGAATTCGACCTAAGCTTGAAAGAAGTGAATGATTTCATCGACTGGTATGAAGCCAAGCAAGCTGGAAGCGGAAAAGCTTCGTATGCGATCGATAAACACGACAACAACAAAGGGCCATTTAAGAGTCGGAAGGATTATATCCTGTTTGATCGGGTGTTGACGTTTGAGGTAAGTGAATACTAAAAAATGTGAAGTTCCTCCAGCTTAGCTGAAGGGGCTTCTTTTTGCTTCCCAGTGAAATGCAACTGCTCGAAAGGCTTGTTTCATCTTATTTTAGTGTAACGTTTACAAAAAAAAAGGATAACGAGCACAAAATGCAAAAGCGGATGTCCTTGACTGAACGATTGTGACATACCATTAGAGTGAAGGCTGATCTGTAACGCAGGGATTGAAGTCTTCAAGCATAGCCATGAATGGCGGATGGGAGAGCTGTAATGACAAAACGGGTAATTCTGTTGGAAGAAGGTACGGCAGAGATGAAAGGGCTAATGGGCAGTAAAGGGGCTGATCTTGCAGAGCTAATCCATGCAGGGTGGTCTGTCCCGGCCGGATTTGTAGTCACAACGGAATGCTGTCGCGAGTTCTGTACCCGTCTTGGACATCTTTCCGGTGAAGGAGAGGAAGAGATTATTAACGCTATCCGGCATCTGGAACAGCAAACCGGGAAGTTCTTCGGACATTCGGAGAATCCGCTACTACTCGCGGTACGTACGGACCAGGATCGAGCCTCAGCAACTGCGACACGATCACTGCTCAATGTTGGTCTGAATGATATTACTGTGGAAGGACTCGCACGTCAAACCGGTGATCGGTTGTATGCACTCCAATGTTATCTAGATTACTTAAAGGAATATGGACAGCTGGTATATGCAATTCCGTCTGAATTTTTCACAGAAATATCGAGTCACGTCAAGGGTCGGGATGAAACGGAACTTGAATTAACCATTACCGAATTTAAATATTTAATTGAAGGGGAGGGGCGTAACCCTTTTCCTCAAGATGTTCAACTTCAATTCAAAGAAGCAGTACGTGCGGTATATCATTCACAGCGTATTAAAGCATCCAGATCTCAGGACGAGATCATGCGTAAATCATATTACATCTCTTCGGAGCAAAGCGCTCCTGTTCTTATACAGACGATGATGCATGGAAAATGTGGAGAATCAAGCGGGACAGGAACAATATATACGTGTAACCCACTTACAGGAGAAAAGGGAATTACAGGACAATATGTCCCAACCGGGAACGCGAGCCAAACAGATCACAGCCTGGAGCGTTTACGGAATGACGAACCTGAGCTGTACACAAGTTTGCTGGAGATAGGTAGCCAGCTGGAGACGCATAAGGGAGAAGTGCAGGAAATCACCTTTGTGATTGAATCCGGCGCGTTGTATGTTGTGCAGACCCAGCCCGCACGATTATCCTCAACAGCCACACTGAGGAGTACTGTGGATTTTGTCCATGAAGGACTCCTCACCAAGGAGGATGCACTTCTTCGCATCGAACCTGCGCATATCACGGAAGTGTTGAAGCAACACTACACAGATTCTAACAGCGAAGCGAGCAATGGACATCTGCCCGTACAGATCCAGCCAGTAACTAATGATGAATGTCCAGCTTATAACAACTCAGATTCACTTTTATCAGCAGATCTGCAACTACTGCTCAATTGGGCTGATGAAGTGAAAGAGTTGAAGGTACTGGCCAATGTAGATCATCCACAGGATGCCATGACAGCACGGCTACAAGGGGCCGAGGGAATAGGTCTATGCCGGACGGAGAACATGCTGTTATCGCCTGCGCGGTTACCATTTGTACAAAAAATGATCCTGGCAGACAGTGAATCCGAACGCAGGCGTGGTTTGGAGCGTCTGTTGCCGATGCAGCAGTCTGATTTTGAACAGATATTCGAAGCGATGGATGGATATCCGGTAACGATACGTTTGCTGGATTCGCCGTTGCATGAACTGTTACCGGATCTGGGAGTGTTGGAGAAACGACGTGAGTGGTTACAAGCAGAGGAGTGGCAGGAGCAAAAAGACCATCAGATTGAACTGGAGGAACTGGAGCGTGTCATTCGCAGAGTCAGTGAATTGCATGAACATAATCCGACATTGGAGCAACAGGCTTGTCGGCTGAGTACGGTGTTCCCGGAGATCGTTGATATGCAGCTGGAAGCGATATTCCGCGCAGCGGTGAAAGGCATCCGGCAAGGCTGGTGGGTACGTCCCGAGATTATGATCCCGCACATCGGTCATGTGCATGAACTTCAGGTGATGAGAGATCTGGTGGATCATGTGGCTGACCAAGTGCTGGGTGAGGAGAAGCGGCATTGTCACTATAGAGTGGGGGCCATGATCGAAGCTCCGAGAGCGGCGCTGACGGCGACACACATTGCTCGCCAGGCTGACTTTTTCTCGTTTGGCACGGATGAGCTGACAGAGATGACATTTGGATATAGTCGTCATGAAGCTGAGAAGCGGCTCCTTCTCCTTCAACGTGATACGGACTCTCGTCCGATAACGAATAATCCATTTCATGTGCTGGACATTGAGGGAGTCGGACAACTGATCGAGATGGCTGTCGTCCAAGGTCGAATTCGAAAACCTCATCTGAAGACAGGGATCTGTGGAGAAAATGTTGTGGACCTGGAGTCGATTACGTTCTGCCACCGCATTGGTCTGGATTACGTAAGTTGTTTGCCTGAACAGATCCCTTATGCACGAATTGCTGCTGCACAAGCAGCCATTAAGGGACAGAGAGAGGGAGCGGACACGCAGAACACGGATATCTCTACAATTGCGTAACGATCACTCTGTCCTACACGGAACTTCCATGGAATAGCAACCAGAAAACTGTTATACTGAAATATACGTTTTGTAAAAGGAACGTAAAATTTCAGGGTAAGGGTTGAAAGCGACCATGTATAATTCCAAAAATGAACGAACTTCATCACGGACCTTATTCGCCGTGTTATTCATTCTTATGCTGCTCAAGCTGTCACTACTGCGGTATTTCTTTTTCCAGGGTCTGTCCGGCATCGGTCTGTTAACTGACGCATTAGGTGCATTAACGTTGGTATGCCTGCTGGATCTGATCGTGCCCAAAGGCTGGAAGCGAGCAGTATACGGGGGATTCAATATTCTGTTTTCTCTGGTTCTGTTCGCGGCTACGCTGTATAACGTTCATTTCAGTTCGGTACCTACCTATACCGTGCTAAGTGAGCTGGGGCAGGTTGCCCAAGTGCGGGGAAGTATCGGACCGCTGGTGCGACCGGAACACTTTCTGTTTTTTGCAGACATCGTACTGGCATTGCCAATATGGTTGATTATGCGCAGACGTGCTGGCGGGCGTAACTACAGCAGTTACCGCGA
Organism: Paenibacillus sp. FSL H3-0457; assembly: GCF_037981725.1. Taxonomy (NCBI): domain Bacteria; kingdom Bacillati; phylum Bacillota; class Bacilli; order Caryophanales; family Paenibacillaceae; genus Paenibacillus; species Paenibacillus sp. FSL H3-0457. Next base: position 2,821,276 of record NZ_CP150283.1, read on the forward strand.
TAGCGGTTTGACGTTTGGCAGAATTCGCAGACGTTACTGGGGCAAACTCGGCGTTGCGCTTACGGCTGCATTCTGCATCGTGCTGTCTGGCAGTTTTATTGTCAAAGGTGAAACGATTGATAACGAGCTGGTTCGAGCCGAGAATCTCGGTTTCCTGAACTATCAGGTATCGTCTGCCATTCTGACGAGCAAAGAAAATGAGGCCATTGCGAATGGCAACATTAACGAAACCATTGCCAAGATCAATGAGCTGGTTAGCCAGTATCCGTATCAGGATACACCAAGTGACGGCACAGCTGTGAAAGCCAAATATTTTGGTCAGGCCAAAGGCAGCAATCTGATCGTACTGCAACTGGAGTCCTTTCAGAATTTCCCGATTAATGCTTCATTAGACGGTCAGGAGTTAACACCGGTACTGAATGATCTGGCCAAAGAAAGCTATTATTTCTCTCATTTTTTCCAACAGATCGGACAGGGAAACACATCAGACGCTGAGTTCATGTCGAACACGTCTATCTATCCAACCGGAGTTGTTCCCATGTCGGCAGGGTACAGTGACCGCGAACTGCCGAGTCTTCCCAAGTTATTGGGGAAAGAGGGATATGAGTCCGAGACGTACCACGTCAATGACGTCACCTTCTGGAACCGGAACAAGATGTATCCGGCACTCGGATTCACTCGTTACTTCGACAAGCCCAGCTTTGAGAATGACAGATTCAATGACTTTGGACCATCGGATGAAGAGTTGTACCGTGTAGGTGTGGAAAAAATGACTGCGCATCAGGCTGCGAATCAGCCGTTCTATGCTCAGTTCATTACGGCATCGAGCCACTCGCCGTTTACGGTTCCCGCTGATCGCGCACGGATCACGATTCCTGCGACCATTACGAACAAACTGCTTCACGATTATCTGCAAGCGATCAACTATACGGATTATGCCATCGGTCAACTCATTAATGAGTTGAAGGCGAATGGATTATGGGATAATACTACTTTAGTGCTCTACGGAGACCACTTTGGTCTGCCTGCTGACGAAGAGATTACACAGCAGATTCAGGCCAATCTGGGCGTCCCGTATGATGGCAAAGTAAGTCGTTTCAACATTCCGTTAATGATTCATACGCCGAAACAGACCAAAGGACAAGTGATTGAGCAGCCAGGCGGTCAGTTGGATATGTTGCCAACGATCATGAACCTGATGGGAGTTTCCCTTCAAGATGAGAAATTCACTGCCTTCGGACATGATCTGCTCAACATGGACCACAATGCCTTTGGTATCCGGTATTACTTGCCAACGGGTTCATTTGTCAACGATGACATTATGTTTATCCCGGGTGCGGGCTTTGACGATGGAACAGCCTATTCGCTGAAGACATACGAGCCGGTAACGGATTTGGAACCGTATCGTGCCGATTATGAACATGTGCTCAGCCTGATGAAACTGTCTGACGAGTATGTGAAGTTGTTACCAAAACGTGCACCATAAGTTATTATTTCTCCAATAGTAGTTAGTAAAAACGTCACCGGTCTAAGAACTGGTGGCGTTTTTTGCATGTTTCTTGCACAAGTGTGGTAATAAAGAGAATAACTAAAGTTTGAAACTGTAATAATTAATGTTACAATGTAATGAGCAAGAATGAAGTGAGCAAGAGCGCGTAATATACGCAGATCTCATATTCACAGCACTTATGAACCTAACAGACGAGAGGATTGAATATATATGAAGCTGAGTGTACTCGAACATGGACATATCAATGAAGGACGAAGTGTACAGGATACGTTGCAGGAAACGGTGAAACTCGCACAACATGCGGATCAATTGGGGTACTCCCGTTTCTGGATGTCGGAGCATCACGGTAGTGGTGCACTGTCATTCTCCAGTCCTGAAGTTATGATTGCACATGTGGCTGCACATACGGATCGAATTCGCGTAGGTTCCGGTGGCGTTATGCTTCCTCATTATAGTGCCTATAAGGTTGCAGAGAATTTCCGTCTGCTGGAAGCTTTGCATCCGGGACGGATTGACCTTGGGATTGGCAGAGCACCGGGCGGCATGCCGATTGCCAGCAGAGCTCTGAATGAAGGCAAATCATCGAATGTACAATTTTTCCCGCAACAGATCGCGGATCTGGGCGGATACTTCCACGAGCAGTTGCCCGAGGATCATCGGTTCGCATCCCTGGTAGCCGGACCATCGGTTCCAACGGTTCCTGAAGTATGGTTGCTGGGTTCCAGCTCCGAAGGTGCTAGAATTGCTGCAGCGCAAGGGACATCGTATGCGTTTGCCCAATTCTTCGGAACACCAGGCGGCGAAGAAGCGATGAAGCATTACCGCAGACATTTCAAGCCGTCTATCCTGAATGACAAACCACATTCAATGATCGCTGTTTCGGCATTCTGCGCGGAGACAGAGGAAGAAGCCGCTGAACTTGCGCGCAGCAATGAACTTTTCTTCTTACGCCTTGGACGAGGTCTTGAACAAAGTTCATTCCCATCTCTGGAGACGGTGAACAACTATCCATACACAGCGATGGAGATGGAACAGATTCGTCAACGTCGTTCTTTTTCCATCGTGGGAACACCGGATCAGGTGAGAGACAAAATTACCGCAATGGCTGAACGCCATGAAGCGGATGAAGTCATTATTGCGTCAGCGGTCCATTCGTTTGAAGCACGTCTGCGCTCATTCGGCTTGATTGCAGAAGCCTTTGGACTCAAGCAGGACTAATGGTGAGCAAGCGGGAATAACTACTCTAAACAGACTGGAATCTTGCTCATGCAAGGTTCCGGTTATACTCTTGCGTGATCAGGGGGAGGAGAGATTCACATGCGCAGATGTGTCATTAGTGATATTCATGGCTGTTACGATGAATTTAATGCACTGCTTAAGCTTGCAGATTATAATCCGCAGCAGGATGAATTGATTTTACTCGGTGATTATGTGGATCGCGGTCCAAGCAGTAAACAGGTCATCGAACAGATTATGCAGCTTCAGCAACAGCACCATATTATAGTGATCAAAGGCAATCACGATGCCATGATGGTCAAGGCGTTAACCCAGGATGTTGAGCAATATGATCAACACTGGATCCGTAATGGTGGATTACAGACGATGGCAAGTTATCTGGATCTGGAGCTTACTTATGATGAGCAACAGATAGATTGGGAAGCTTATGCTGAAGCCAAAAAGTGGATACGTACACACTATGAACACCATCTTCGTTTTCTGGAACAGCTTCCGCTGGTGTACGAGATTCCGGGTTATATTTTTGTGCATGCCGGGATCAACCCGGATATCGAGGATTGGAGAAGCCAGTCCGAGCGGGACTTCATCTGGATTCGTGAATCATTCTATTCCAGACCAACGACGATTAGAGAGACAGTCGTATTTGGACACACCCCCGTGAAGCATTTGCATGATGAGACAGGTATTTGGTTTGACCCGAGCGGAGACAAAATTGGCATTGATGGTGGTTGTGCCTACGGAGCACAATTGAACCTGCTGGAGATTAGCGAAGACGGCAGTCTACAGACCTTTTTTGTACGGCAAGGGCAGAGCGCGGAAGAGCCTGAGATTTAATGTTTTCGTTGCGTATCAGAGTTTCGTATGCTAATTTATAAGGTTGTACGATGGAGTAAATAGGATACATACCATATCGACTTGAGGGTAATGAACCAAGCTTGGCTATTTTCCAAAATGACTTGCCTGAGAATGATTTGCAATTAATTCGCTGTAAAGGGATTGGAATTAAGCCTTATTAGCGCTATAATCAGTAGGGTATGATTGAAATATGACATATATTTTCTATATAAGTTCAACAAAATTTTTTACACGAGAACGGAGAGGACAGAAAAAAGCTGTAGAAGCGGAGCGTTCGCCTTTATCACCGGATTTTCCCTTTAAAAGGGAATCAAAAAATCTGGGGATAACAGCGATCGGAAGGTTATTCTGTCATCGGAGTGGCAAGTGTAAACATTCTTTGGTTAAACTTATATAAATCAGAATTGACGGAGGGCTATGAATATGGAAAAAGCGTTAATCTTCGGTCACAAAAATCCCGACACGGATACGATCTGTTCGGCAATCGCCTATGCGGATCTCAAAACAAAATTGGGTCAAGATGTTGAAGCTGTTCGCCTCGGCGAAGTCAATGGTGAAACCCAGTTTGCACTGGATCAATTCAAAATTGCAGCACCACGTCTGATTAAAACAGCTGCAAATGAAGTAAACAAAGTTATTCTGGTTGACCACAACGAGCGTCAGCAAAGTGTAAGCGATATTGAGGAAGTGACTGTTGTTGAAGTTATCGACCATCACCGTATTGCTAACTTTGAGACAAGCGGTCCTCTGTATTTCCGTGCAGAGCCTGTAGGTTGTACAGCAACCATTTTGAATAAAATGTACAAAGAAAATGGCATCGAAGTGAGTGCACCGATTGCTGGCCTGATGCTGTCTGCGATTATCTCCGATTCCCTGTTGTTCAAATCCCCGACTTGCACAGAGCAGGACGTAGCCGCTGCACGTGAACTGGCTGCCATTGCTGGTGTAGATGCAGACACTTATGGTCTGGACATGCTGAAAGCCGGCGCGGATCTGAGCCAAAAAACAATTGCTGAACTGATTTCCCTGGATGCCAAAGAATTCGTAATGGGTCAATCCAAAGTGGAAATTGCACAGGTTAATGCCGTTGACGTGAATGATGTTCTCGTGAAGCAACCTGAGCTTGAAGCAGCTATTGAAGCGATCATTTCGAGTAAAGGTCTCGACCTGTTTGTATTTGTCGTAACAGACATTCTGAACAACGATTCCGTAGCTTTGGCATATGGTACATCCACTAAAGCAGTGGAGAAAGCCTACAATGTGACGCTGTCTGATAGCAGAGCTATCTTGAAAGGCGTAGTATCACGCAAATCACAAATTGTACCGGTTCTGACGGAAGCATTCAACACGCTGTAAATCAAACCGATTGGCGTATTTGTACGCTAATACGTATTACAAATAAGTAGCAACACCATCCTAGCCTGCTCTGATCCGTAAATGGTCAGGACAGGCTTTTGATGTAGAGGAGGAAGAATCATGATCAAAAATGAAAAGATCAAAGCAGCCGAAGTGCAGCTGACCGGCCTGAATGGTGAAGATCTGGGTGTGATGTCCACGCAGGAAGCACTTCTACTTGCAAAGCAGCATAAAGTAGATCTGGTGTGCTTGTCCTTGATGACAAGTCCACCGCCATGCAAGCTGATTGGAGCTGGAGCAGCCAAAGCAGAAGCGCAGCAGGCGAAGAAAAAAGCGAGTAAATCTCCCGATAAACGTAAAGTAAAGGAAATTCGCTTGAACCTTGCGATGGAAGATCATGACCGGGAGACGAAGCAGTCTCAGGCGGAGCGCATTCTGAAGAAGGGTGATTCGGTAAAACTCGTCATCCAGGTGCATGGAGCCAAAGAAGGAGTTGCAGGCAAGGAGTGGGCTGAACAACTGAGCAAATCGCTGGCTGAATTCGGTAGCAAAACGACAGGTGTTCAGGTAAGTGGTAAACAGGTTGTTGTGCAACTGGACCCGAATGCGTAAACTGCCAGAAGCGATCCTCGATGTAGCACAAAGGTAACGCGAATGTCGATATAGTAATGATTTTTTGGATGTAAAAAAGCCCAATGAGGTGGCAGGTTAACTGCTACTGTATTGGGCTTGTTTGTCATCACTTGGATTGAGGTATTGTTCGCAATTGAATGCAAAATCCGTTTCCGTTTCAGTAGTTCAGCTGCGTAAATAACGGCTGCCACCAAGTCGTACATATAACTGTCCTGGTAATACAGGCGTAGAACCAGCGGCCATATTATTCTGGCTGTTTTTGGCGAATCGGGATAAATAAAAGAAGTCCGGATAGATCACCATATCCATTAAGTAGGCGGAGACTCGGCTACCTGGAACGCGGAACTGATTCAGGGTGCGTATAATCTCTTCGCCACTTGCAATACCAATGCCATGACCATAATACAAGTTCTCGCGCAGCATGAACGTATTCTCTCCCTGCCACTCGGGGGTTTCCGGAGAAACATCTGGATTTTTGAAATACAGCACATCTCCTGGCAGGGCGGTTTCGCTACCGTTTTTTTCGGTTAATCGCAGGTCACTGTCATAATGCCAGTCAAAGAGTAACAGATTGCGAAACAGGGAATTAAAGGCGTCTTCGCGAATGCTTCCCAGTACGCCACCATAAAGCACAATAACGGTGGCTGTTGCACATTCAAAGGCATATAAGTGTCCATTCCTCCAGATATCCCGGATGCCGTCGGCGGGGGTCACGTTTGATCTTAGCTCAAACCCACCTTCCGCATTACGATTCCAGTAGGCAGGATTACATCTGGATTTTTCAAAGGATGCAAAACTCACACCGCTTCGATCCAGTCCTTCCGCGGCTTCCACGAGAGAGCCCCTCAAGTCCCATTCAAATCGAAGATGATCCATGGATTGGTACACATACCTCGTTGGACGATTCTGGAGTTGCTGTAACCAATACCATTCAAAATCAGACCATTCCGAGCGGTTCAGTTCTACGGGTTGATTTGCGACAATGATCATAATCTATAACCTCCATTCCTATTCGAATATTCAACATTGTATAATCGGGAGAGCACGGGTATTGTGTAGTATATGTCGATTCAAGCAGGGATTTTGTCCGATCTCGTTTATCAAACATGGCATTTGGGGTAGTACTCTATAGATGAAGTTATGTTCAGGTCGATCTATTCATACGGAATACATTCAGATTCTCATAAAGGAGGACATGTAATGTCGAAATCCATTACAGAGAGCCGATCTCTGTTCGAACAATTGTATACGCACGCACCAATCGGCATTGCTGTCGCATCGCATGTAAATGGACGGTGGTTGCAGCTTAATCCTGCATTTTGCGAGATGCTTGCATACAGTGAAGATGAACTGATCGATACTTCGGTCATACATATGATCTACGAAGAAGATCTGCATATGGAGGAATTCCGCAGCAAGTTCTGGGAAATGACTCATGAAACAAGTCCGATGTACGAGACGGAGGTTCGTCTGAAACGAAAGGACGGTTCGTTATTGTGGGCAACCATTAGAGCTTGCATTGTTAGGGATGAAACGAATGGTGAGCCATTGTATTTGTTGGTACAGGCTGCTGACATTACGAAACAAAAAGATGCAGAGGAAATCCTCATTGTGCAACGTAAGCAATTGGAAGAGAGCAGTCGCATCTCTCGCCTGCTGGCGGAGTCTTCACTAGACCTGATTGCAATACATGATGCCGATTCAAGTCGTACATTTAAATATGTATCGAATGCATGTAAAAGCATGTTGGGCTATGAGTTGGAAGAAGTTATAGGTAAGCCGGGAACATTTGTGATCTATCCGGAGGATGTGCCTTTGGTTGAAGCGTACGTAGAAGAGCAGAGAAAGGGTCTGGCTCCCAAACGGCTCAATTATCGCCTGTTACATAAGGATGGATCTACGGTATGGGCAGATACGATTACGCACTATGTATATGACGATTCAGGTGAATTAATGGAGATGGTCGCCGTAACCCGGGATATCACAGCCAGCCAGCAACAACAGTTAAGCATGCAGGAGTACAGATCTTTATTTGACTGTAATCCCCTAGGTGTGGCTTCTCTTGATCTGGAAGGCAATCTGCTGAAAGCCAATATGGGTCAGGAACAGCTGACAGGACACACCAAGGAGGAGCTGCTGAGTCGGCCTTTTGATCACCTCATTGATCCTGTGGATCTGGAGAAGACTCGATATCATTTTGAGGAAACGGTGAAGGGCAATGCACAGAGCTACGAGATAGGTTTAATTCACAAAAATGGGCAGCGGATTGAAACAAATGTGATTAATGTTCCTATTATACTCGAGGACAAAGTTGTTGGGATCTACGGGATTACGAGTGACATTACTGAGTCCAAACGTTACGTCGAAGAAATCGAGAATCTTAGTTATGAACGGGCATTGATTTTGAATGGCATGTCTGAGGGTGTTATTGGACTGGACCTGGAAGGGAATCTGAACTTTGCCAATCCGGCCGCTGCGGAGATCATGAACTTCTGTCCAAGTGAATTGAATGGCAGACCATTAGAGCAGATGATGATCCAAATGCAGAGCGAAGGCATCCCCTACCCATCCAAGGATACACCAATTCTACAGGCTGTTCGTGAGGGACGAGGTCTGCCACGTACCGAATCCGTATTCTGGAGACAGGATGGGTCCAGTTTCCTGGCGGAGTTCCAATTGAAGCCGATTATGGATCAGGGTAGAACCCGCGGAGCAGTATTGGTTTTCCGTGATATGACATCTGTTAAGGACATCATACGTGCCAAGGAAGCAGCAGAGCATGCAGACCGGGCAAAGTCCGAGTTTCTCGCCATCATGAGTCATGAGCTTCGTACGCCATTAAACGGCATCATGGGCATGGCCCATCTGTTAATGGAAACCGAGCTGGATGATGAACAGAAAGGTTTTGCGGAAATCATGATTGATAGCGGCGAATCCCTTTTGTACATTTTGAACGAAATTTTAGATTTCAGCAAAATCGAAGCAGGCAAAATGGATCTTGAGCGTGCACCTGTAGATATTAAGGCGATGCTGGGTGGGGTGATCGAGCTGTTTGCACTGAAGGCATCAGAGAAAAATATTGAACTCTATTGTGAAGTGTCGGACCATATTCCTGAACGAGTTCGAGGGGATGAGACACGAATCCGGCAGATTTTGATTAATCTGGTGGGTAATGCCGTTAAATTCACAGAGCAGGGCCGTATTATGGTGAGCGTAGGTGCTGATTTCTCAGATGAGCATGGTCAGGATAACCTGATGTTGACCTTTAAGGTAAGAGATACGGGGATTGGCATTCCAATAGAAAAGCAGCATCAGTTGTTCCAATCCTTCTCACAGCTTGATCCGGCCATCAATCGTAAGTTTGGCGGGACAGGTCTAGGCCTTGCGATCAGCAAAAAACTGGTGGAGTTAATGGGCGGAGCGATTGGAGTACAGAGTGAGCTCGGTGAGGGGGCAGAATTCCAGTTCACCCTCGTAGTGGAGCGGTGGTTAGAGGAAAGTAATGACCCGATCGAAATCACCACGAATGATGAACTGCAATTGGATCGAGCGAGTCTTGCCCATGACATCAAAATTTTGATTGCTGAGGATCAAGCGGTCAACAGTCATCTGTTGGAGGAGATGCTGCGAAAGTTTGGCGGAGTATGTGATATTGTTGAGAATGGTGCACAGGCCGTCGATTCATTGAACAAGATTCAATATGACCTGGTGTTTATGGATATTCAAATGCCCGTTATGGATGGGATTGAAGCGACCTGCCACATCAGACAGACCCACCCAGAAATACCGGTTATTGCAGCGATTACAGCTTTTGCAGGCGCCGGTGACCGTGAGGAGTGTCTGAAATGCGGGATGCAGGACTTTATCAGCAAACCGTTTCATTCCACAGAGATTAGCCGTGTACTGAATACATGGGTTCCATATATCCGCTCTCAAAGGGTAACGTAACGGAAAAATAACCTGCGCCTTGAAATTCAAGGTACAGGTTATTCTGTCATTTACGACCAGCCTCCGATTAAACCGGAGAGAGTCACACATTCGTCATCTTCCAAATCTGCAATCAGAGTGAGTTCTTCGTTGTCTTGTGGATCAACGGAGAATAATTCACGGCGTCCGTCCTCATGCACAATAATGACTAACTGATGGCCGCCCTTTGTATCAAACTGGTACTTAACTCCAATACCAGGTAGTGGGCATTCGCGGATATTCATGAAACCTGTCACCTCTTTAGCTTTGCTTAATAAAAAATTAACCGTTCACACAGTACGGATGTATTCTACTATCCATAACACCGTTTGGCAAGTCACAAATAAAATTGGTGTGAAGAATTAATTTTTTCCGCGATATGAACTTGCACTGTGGCGCTGTCTGGCCCGCCTGCGACGAACAAAAAACCACATGAGCAGAGCAGCGATTAATAATAGACCAATGACTGCAATGATGATGATATTCCGGATATTAGGAACCTGTACAGTCAGATCCAGTTTATTCATCTGGAGGGGTGAAACGTGCCAAATGAGCGTTTTTCCGCCATCCTCTACTTGATCGGCATTGGAATCGGCTGCCTTGATGGGCAAAGACAACTTGAAGTCAAAGTTAACATCTTTTAACAAGAGGTTTTTAAGAAAGCTAGGCACCTTGTTAATTTGATTTTTGATCTCACCATCGGGCATGGACTCCATGAGGTCGGCTTCTGCTGTAATGTGCATCTTGGAAGTGAAGAAGCCGGGGGAAGTTGTTTGTTCAACTTTGATCCCTTGTGGTAACTTGGACGTATCAAAGCTGGTTTTATTGCTTTTTTCATAATGGGTGGTCGCTGTGAGCTGCTTCTGATCTCCCTGTTCCGAAACCTCTGCCTGGAAGTTATTTCGATTCAATGCATCTGCGATCAGAGGCATGAGATTGTCTTGTCCAATTTTTCCAAGAGCAGAGTTCTTTACGTTGAGATTGAGATCCAGATCCGTTGATCCATCCATATTTACCGTTAGATGGGCTTCTCCATCAGCACAGGCGGTCAAAACAGATAACATAAGGGCTAATAAAACAGTAAGAAATAGCTGACGTAAGGGAATGCGAGTTGACATGTCTTTCAACCTTTCTGCGTAAAAATCCAAATTCCATTTCATAGAAGTATAGTATACACCGTAAGCATGGCGGATGAAACTTTGAACCCGTGCAGCGAGGTACGTATGAATTAGTGTGATCGGGGAAATAATCCATTTATTAAAATTAAAGATTTCGTATTTTTGTCAATGTTCGGTCAATTCAAACGGCGCTTCACCGTGTACACTAGTAGTAGTGTGATGAATATACGGAAGCAGGGAGGTTACATTCATGACATATATCATTATTATGGCCGTTATTATGGTCGTGGGCATGGTCGGAATGGGCTGGTTCTATCAGATTATGGATAAAGACCAAAGCTAGTATTGTTTAAATGTGAAAAGAAGAGAGACAACCTATAAGCTGGCTTCGCTAACGCGAGGCGGGCTTATTAGTGTGGGGAAAAATTTTGAGGCACTGACCTTACATAAGTAAGTAATATTTGTAACCATTCATGTTGCACAATTTGACCGATGGACAAATATTTTTCGTAATTATGGGATTTTTTAGCTGCTCTTTTGTATAATAGGGGGTAGTTTAACTCGGGATACTCCCGAAATTCTGCCAAACAGGAAAGGGTGTACATAAATGAAATTTAGTGAGTATACGTATACACGTCCGAATCTGGAACACATCAAGACATCTTTCCGTGAGCTGTTGAGCGGTTTTGAAGCTGCGGCAACGGTTGAAGAACAGAGTGGGTTCATGGATCAGATTAACGCGCTGCGCAGTGATTTTGAGACACAAGCCCAATTGGTCTACATCCGTCATTCCATTGATACCAATGATGAGTTTTACAAGGCGGAGAACGAATTTCTGGATGAGAATGCACCAATTGTGCAGGAATATATCACGGATTTTTACCGTGCATTGGTTAACTCCAAATTCCGCAACGAGTTGGAACAAAAATGGGGTTCACAGCTGTTCCAACTGGCGGATCTTTCACTGAAAACATTCAGCCCGGAAATTATTGAAGAGCTCCAGAAGGAGAACAAACTTTCCACAGAATACAATCAGTTGATCGCATCGGCCAAAATTCCGTTCGAAGGTGAAGAGCGCACGTTGCCACAGCTTCATCCATTTGAACTGTCCACGGATCGCTCCATGCGGGAGCGTGCTTCGGAAGCCAGATACACGTTCATGGCTGAACATGAAGCTGAATTCGATCGCATTTACGACGAACTGGTTAAAGTACGTACACAGATCGCGAAGAAACTGGGATATCCAAGCTATGTGGAACTTGGCTATGATCGTATGAACCGTACGGATTACAACGCCGAGATGGTTGCCAACTTCCGTGCACAAGTCCGTGATTATATCGTGCCTGTGGCGACCAAACTCAGAGAGCGTCAGCGTAATCGGATTGATGTGGATACGCTGTATTATTACGATCAGGGTTTCAGCTTCAAGACGGGTAACCCGACACCTAAAGGTGACGCGGACTGGATTATTGATAATGGTAAAAAAATGTACGCTGAATTATCACCAGAGACGGATGCATTTTTCCAGATGATGACCGAAAACGAGCTTATGGATCTGGTAAGTAAAAAAGGTAAACAGGGCGGCGGATATTGTACGTTCCTGAACGATTACAAAGTGCCGTTTATCTTCTCCAACTTCAACGGTACCTCCGGTGATATTGATGTATTGACACATGAAGCAGGTCATGCTTTCCAGGTGTATGAGAGCCGTGATTTTGCAGTGCCTGAATACAACTGGCCGACATATGAATCGGCTGAGATTCATTCCATGAGTATGGAGTTTTTCACATGGCCGTGGATGCAGTTGTTCTTCAAGGAAGATACGGACAAGTACAAGTTTGATCACCTGTCTTCCGGTCTGTTGTTCATTCCGTATGGTGTAGCTGTGGATGAATTCCAGCATTTTGTGTATGCGAACCCGGATGCAACTCCAACTGAGCGTAAGCAGGCATGGCGCAACATTGAGAAGACCTATCTGCCACACATCAATTACAAAGATAATGCGTATTTGGAGCAAGGTGGTTTCTGGCATAAACAGGGTCACATTTTCTCATCGCCGTTCTATTACATTGACTACACGTTGGCACAAATCTGTGCATTCCAGTTCTGGAAACGCAGCAATGAGGACATTAAGTCCGCATGGGCCGACTATCTGACATTGTGCAAAGCGGGAGGAAGCCTGTCCTTCACTGGATTGGTTGAACTGGCTGGATTGAACTCACCATTCGAGGATGGCTGTGTATCCTCCGTAATTGGGGAGATTGAGGCATGGCTTGACGGCGTGAACGATAAGGCGCTGTAAGCCTTCGTAAGGATGCTTTTAGTGTAAGTACCTTCGGTAAGGTATAAGTAGTGGATAAAGCTTTAAGATAGATAAGTAAGACGGCTTGGAGACCTTCGGGTGTCTGGGTCGTCTTTTTCATTACGGGGAAAAATCAACCGCAAGTGTAACATTTATCGGTTTCATTGTGATTTATTTCACTATATCTGAAAACGGATTCAGTTACAATGAAGATAGTAAATCAGGGGTTACAGGAGGCTGGTTCAAATGGCAACACATGCATATTATGTTCCGCCCGTGAACTTGATGGGTAGAGGTTGTTTACAAGAAGCAGGTCAGATGATTGAACAGATGGGTATCCGCAAGGCGCTGGTTGTAAGTGATCGTCAATTGATTACTTCAGGCGTTGCTGAACAGGTACTGTCTATACTAAGAAAATCAGGGTTAGACTATGTAGTATATGATGAGGTTCAGCCTAATCCAACATGTCAGAATGTACATGATGGACTACAAGTATTCCAGGATCATGGCTGTGACGCCATTATATCGATAGGCGGAGGTTCACCGCAGGATGCTGCCAAAGGCATTGGCATTGTAGCTACGAACGGTGGGCATATCCGTGAATATGAAGGATTTCATCAATCAAAACATAAGTCTGTGCCACTTGTGGCTGTTAACACAACGGCTGGCACATCGAGCGAGGTGACAATTAACTACGTGATTACAGATGAGGAACGTAAAGTAAAGATGGTGATGGTGGACCGCAACAGTCTGGTCTCCCTGTCGGTTAATGATCCTGAGCTGATGCTCAGTAAACCTGCAAGTCTCACAGCGGCCACAGGAATGGATGCGTTGACACATGCCGTAGAAGCCATGGTTACACCGGGTGGATTTACAGTGACAAGTGCGACAGCTGCTGCAGCTGTTGAACTGATCTTTGAATATTTGCCAAGAGCTGTGAGAGACGGCAGTGACCTGGAAGCGCGGGAACATATGACGTATGCCTGTTTCCTTGGCGGGATTGCTTTTAATAATGCGGGCCTGGGTTATGTCCATGCGATGGCGCATCAACTGGGTGGCGTATATGATCTGCCGCATGGTGTCTGTAACGCAATGTTACTCCCCTATGTGGAAGAGTTGAACGCCAAGCATGTACCCGGCAAATTCCGTCATATTGCTAAGGCAATTGGTATGGATGTGAAGGGTAGAAGTGATGAGGAGTGTTCCGATTACGTCATTGAGGCCATACGTCAGCTATCGAAGGAAGTAGGCATTCCTGAGAAACTGTCTGAACTGGGTGTAAAAGATCCCGATGTGGAACTGCTTGCCGATAACGCGATGAAAGATGCCTGTGCACCAGGCAATCCCTATCAACCGTCCAAGGATGAAGTGATGGAGCTGTTCCGCAAAATTATATAGACAGTTTCAGAATCGGATACATCAAAATAACAGACAAAATGAGCCGGGATCGAAAGTCGGCTTTTTTGTCATGTGAACTCATTATTTTTACTTATTTTTCCACTTAATGTTTGCACAAAAACTAAAGGATTTTGCTTCTCTATTATCGAATACAATATGAATAACAGCGGCAAGAGAAAGGGTAATCTTACCCGCAACTTGATGTCGATGTTTTCCAGTAAGATTCCCCAGTCCGTTTCGTGTTTAATGTTAAATAGGAGTAGACTATTTCATTGTTCACGAGCTACACCTTAAGTTCTGCATCTAAACATTCACCTCTGTAAGACAGTCAAGCAATTCTACACCAGCATCATCTCTATTTCATGCTTTACAATCCAAGAAGTTCAACTGCAACAAAGATTCACCGGTTACACATCTGTACAGCAAGCTCCTAATCAAGACAACAGTGTCCACACAACAGAATATCGATTATGGGCTCTGAAATGAATCAGAACGAATGCACGTGGAGGAGGCTGTAATGATGGCGAAAAAAGAAGTTGTAGCGATGCTACTTGCCGGAGGGCAAGGTAAGAGGTTAAAAGGATTGACCAAATCACTGGCTAAGCCAGCTGTATATTTTGGGGGCACGTACCGAATCATTGATTTCCCGCTGAGTAACTGCTCTAATTCTGGTATTGATACAGTGGGTGTATTGACCCAATATGAACCACTTGTCTTACATTCCTATATTGGCATTGGCAGTGACTGGGATCTGGATCGGAAAAACGGCGGGGTATATGTACTTCCTCCACATGAACGTGAAGACGGTAGCAACTGGTACCGGGGTACAGCGGATGCGATCTTCCGGAACCTGAACTTTATTGAACAATTCGATCCTGAGCATGTGCTCATTCTGTCAGGGGATCATATCTATAAGATGGACTACGAAAAAATGCTCCAGTATCACAAAGAAAAAGATGCGGATTGCACCATATCGGTCATTGATGTCTCATTGGAAGAAGCCAGCCGGTTCGGAGTGCTGAACACCAACGATGACTATAGCATCTATGAATTTGAAGAAAAACCTCCTGAGCCCAAGAGCACACTGGCTTCCATGGGTATCTATCTCTTCAAGTGGGATGTACTGAAACGTTTCCTGATCCAGGATGAACAACAGGCATCCACCTCCTATGATTTTGGTAAAGATATTATTCCTTTATTGCTTGAAAATGAAAAATCCTTATATGCGTATCCATTTGAAGGTTATTGGAAAGACGTTGGTACCATTCGCAGTCTGTGGGAATCCAATATGGACCTTTTGGACGAAGACACACCGTTTAATCTGAATGATCCGGACTGGCGTATTTTCACACGTAATCCGAACCAACCTGCACAATACATCTCACCTTCGGGCAAGGTGCGGAATTGTATTATTAGTGAAGGTACTGTAGTGCATGGTGAGGTCAATCATTCTGTTCTGTTCTATGGAATTGAAGTTGGCGAGAACAGTGCTGTTATCGATTCGGTCATCATGCCAAGAGTGAAAATCGGGCAAAATGTGCGCATTTACCGAGCTATTATCGCAGAAGGATTGGTTATTCCGGATGGAACACAGATTTCGCCTGCACCGGGAGATGAGAGTGATATATTGCTCGTGGATCAGGAAGAACTGGAACGTCAGCTTCGCCAAGGAATAACTAGCAAGGCCTAATTGAAGTCAAAAGGACGGTGCATGCGATGAAACAATTGATCGGAGTTATTAACCTTGACCATGAACTTGAAGAATTGAAGGAATTGACGTATTTTCGCTGCGGAGCCGCGGTGCCTTATGCCGGGCGTTACCGTCTGATCGATTTTGTTCTATCCAATATGATGAATGCAGGCATTGAGAGTATTGGTGTATTTGTACGGCGAAAATATCGCTCGTTGATGGACCATCTTGGTGACGGTAAACCTTGGGATTTGGATCGCAAGCATGGTGGCATGTTTATTTTGCCACCAGACTGGAACGATCCAACAGATACATCACAAGGGGATTTGCAACATTTCCATAACAATTTGGACTTTTTCCACAGAGGGGCAGGACAATATGTTGTGCATGCGGGCAGTCGCCATGTGACCAAAGCAGACCTCCAGGATGTCTACAGGTATCACATCAGTAAAGGAGCGGACGTTACACTGGTCTGCAAAAAAGTAGATCAGCTGCTGCCTGAACATGACGCCTGTGTCAAAGTTGAACATGACGGGGACGGTAACGTGGTGGATATTCACCAAAGCGCTAATCACCCGAATATATATACAGAAATTTTCATCATGGAAAAAGAATTGTTCTTGCGCCAGGTGCAACGCTGCATCGATCATGGCGAGAGCCATTTCTTCCGGGATGTGATTCAAAAAAATCCGGATGGATTGAATATCGCTGCGTATGCATATGATGGCTATCACGCAGTCATCAATTCCATTGACAGTTATTATCGCAACAGTATGGATCTGCTGAACACAGGGCAATATGAACAACTTTTCAAGGAAGATCCGATCCAGACCAAAATTAAATACGAAGCGCCTGCCAAATACCTGGATACCGCAGATGTTAAACATTCACTCCTTGCTAATGGCTGCATTGTAGCTGGAGAGGTGGAAGACAGCATTTTATTCCGGGGCGTACAGGTGGCTAAAGGTGCCAAAATTAAGGGTTCCATCATCATGCAGAAATGCTACATTGGTGAAGGAACCGTACTTGAGAACGTCATTCTCGATAAAGACGTGAAGCTGACCGGAGGACAGACGCTGATCGGTGACCCGTCAAATCCATACATTTTAGCGAAAAGTACTATTATCTAATGCCCACACGTAACCGATATCTTCTATAAATATATATAAAATAAAAATCCTGTAGGATGGATTTAAGGTTCATACACTTTCGACGCATGAATTGTATCTTCGAAAGTTCTCACCAGCATGCAAACGTAGTGGAGGGGACGAAATCGATTCTGAAGAAGCGTAGCGGTCGCCTAAAAGCTTTCTGCAAGAAAGCTGCTTCGAAAGCATATGCTGTCTCCAAATTCTATCCTTGATTATATAAATTCAACTTACATTTACACAAAACGGAGAGGACAGAAATGACCTGAAGAAGCGTAGCGCTCGCCTTTATCCCCGGATTTTCCCATTTTAAAAAGGAATCAAAAAAATCTGGGGATAACAGCGATCGGAAGGTTATTCTGTCATCGAAGTGTCCAGTGTAAATATTCTCTAGTTCAATTTATATGAACCGCCACCATCCTGCAGGATTTCCCCGGGAGGAACCTACTTTTGTTTGACAACAAGGAAACGTTCAAGAGTATATTTACACGGAATCTGGTCAGCAAATTGGGCAAACCGATTGAAGAAGCAACACAGGAAGACGTGTACCATGTACTGGGAAGCATGATTCGTGAATATGCAGGCCAGGATTGGGCAGCGTCGAATCAGGGGTTCAAGCAGCGCCAGGATAAACAGGTCTATTACTTCTCGCTGGAATTCCTGATTGGACGTCTGCTCGGCAACAATCTGTTGAATGTGAATGAATTGGAATTGGTGCGTGACAGTTTAGCTGAGCTGGGCTTCTCCTTGGAAGAGATAGAAGAACAAGAGGCGGATGCAGGACTCGGTAACGGAGGTCTGGGACGACTGGCTGCCTGTTTCCTGGATTCACTCGCATCACTACGATATGCAGGACATGGTTGCGGGATTCGATATAAATACGGGTTGTTTGAGCAAAAAATCATCAATGGTAATCAGGTAGAGCTACCCGACAATTGGTTGGATAAGGGCAATGAATGGGAAGTCCGCCGTCCAGACAAAAAGGTGGAAGTACAGTTCTGGGGCCGGGTAGAAGCTCATGAGCAGGATGGAGAATATCAGTTTGTTACAAAAGATGCCGAATCGGTTGTCGCCATTCCCTATGACGTGCCTGTCATCGGTTATGGTCAAACCCATGTGAATACATTGCGTCTCTGGAGTGCCGAGCCAAAGCGCGAGACTTCACTCGACACCCCTTCGAACTATTACGGTTATCTGGATTATAGCCGATCGGTTGAATCGATCTCGGAGTTTCTATATCCAGATGATTCCCAGTATGAAGGAAAGCTGCTGCGATTGAAGCAGCAATACTTCATGTGCTCGGCAGGTGTACAGAGCGCTTTGCGTACGTTCAACAAACTGGAACTACCGTATGATCGTTTGCCTGATAAAGTGGCCTTCCACATTAACGACACGCATCCAACCTTGGTTATACCAGAACTGATGCGCATCCTGATTGATGTGAAGGGGTACGGCTGGGATGAAGCATGGGATATCACAACCCGTACTGTATCGTATACCAATCATACAACGCTTAGTGAGGCGCTTGAGAAGTGGCCTGTATCCATGATCAGCAGGCTGCTGCCACGAATCTACATGATCATTGAAGAGATCAACAAACGCTTCTGTGGCATGCTGCTGGACCGGTATCCGGGAGATCAGGATCGCATAGGGCATTTGGCTATTGTTGCAAACGATCAGGTACGGATGGCACATCTGGCGATTGTAGGCAGTCATAGCGTGAATGGTGTTGCAGCTCTGCACACCGAGATTTTGAAAGAGCGCGAGATGGCTCCGTTCTATGAACTGTATCCAGAGCGTTTCAATAACAAAACCAATGGTATCACCCATCGCCGCTGGTTGATGCATGCCAATCCGAAACTGTCGGATCTCATCACGGATACAATCGGTAACGAATGGATAACAGAGCCGGGCAAGCTGGACCAGTTGGCTGGTTTTGCGGATAATACATCATTCCAGGAGCAGTTCCGTTCAATTAAGCGGGATAACAAAGACCGGCTTGCTACGTATATTCTGGATCATACCGGGACAGCAGTGAATCCGGATTCCATCTTTGATGTACAGGTGAAGAGACTACACGGGTACAAACGTCAACTGTTGAACATTCTGCATGTTATGCATCTGTATAACCGGCTTAAGAATGATGCTTCGTTTGATATGGTACCACGTACGTTCATCTTTGGTGCCAAGGCAGCGCCGAGTTATTATTTTGCCAAGAAAATTATCAAGTTGATCAACAACGTGGCTGACACGGTGAATCGGGATGCGGCCGTGAATGACCGCTTGAAGGTATTTTTCCTCGAAAATTATTCCGTCTCTCTTGCAGAGAAGATCATTCCCGCTGCGGATGTTAGTGAACAGATCTCAACCGCAGGTAAGGAAGCTTCCGGTACGGGCAACATGAAATTTATGATGAACGGGGCTTTAACGATTGGCACGATGGATGGAGCCAACGTGGAGATGGCGGAGCAGGTTGGGGAAGAAAATATGTTCATCTATGGTCTGCGTGCAGACGAAGTACTTGAGTATTATCGTTCCGGCAGCTATCGTCCGAATGAGATTGTGCAGCACGATGAACGCATTCGCGAGGTCGTGGAGCAACTGGTACATCCAGGCGCATTCTGTTATCGTGACGGGGAGTTCTGGGATATTTATGACTCCTTGCTGGCCCATGGTGACGAATACTTTGTATTGCGTGATTTTGCTGCTTATGCAGACGCGCATGCTGCGATTGACCAGGCGTATCGGGATATTCCGGGCTGGACTCGGAAAGCGATATTAAACACGGCACATTCCGGCATATTCTCCAGTGATCGTACCATTAGTGAGTATGCGACAGATATCTGGGGTATTCATCCCGTGTCCGGGAACTGGAAAGGTTAAGCATAGATTGTTAAACAAACAAGTCCCCTTGTTCACAAGAGCTATCTCTGTTGGTAAGTCAACCAGCGTAGAGAGCATCTCCTTGTAGAACAAGGGGTTTTTGGCATACAGTGTATCATAGTGTCATTCAACTTGAAGAGAATCGGAACTCGCGTATCTTTCGTCATACAAGTTCGCACACAAAATCAAAAAAAAGATCTGGATCTCAGTCATACTACATAAGAAATCGTTTGATATTTTGAATTAGATAGGGGAGCCGTCACTATGGATCATTACACACGAATTCAGCTTGCTATTGAGTATTTGGAGCAGCATTTGCAAGATGATTTTAATATCAGAGAGACGTCCGCTGCTGCGAGCTTTTCGGCGTTTCATTTTCAGCGTTTATTTCAGGCGATCACGGGATTCACGGTACTGGAGTACGTGCGCAGACGCAGATTAACGGAAGCTGTAGGGATGCTGCGGGGCACATCGGAAGGCATACTGGACATTGCGATGAGCTTTGGCTATCAATCTCAAGAGGCATTTACCCGTGCATTTTCAGCCTACTTTGGAATGACACCGGCGAAGCTGCGTAAGCTGGAAGTGGATCAGTTGTCTCTTCTGAAGATGCAACAGAGCATTGATTTTAACGATTATCGAACTCGGCTTGATGGAACTTTCCACATGAACACACCCCGTCTGGTCACACGGGAACCGAACTGGATTGTCGGCTATGAATATAAGACCAACCTGAATGACAATCAGCATTATGCTGAAATACCCGGATTTTATCACGATTTTGGCATGGAACAGAAATTCATGGCGATCCCGGAGAGGACACGCCCTGATATGGCTTATGGTGTGGCCTGTCATTTTGAAGAGGATGGAGCATTTTCTTTTATTGTGGGTGAAGAAAGCAGTGGAGCATTGCAGGTACTTGAACCCGGTTTTACTTCGATTGAAATTCCGGGCGGCTTGTATGCAGAGTTCACCGTGGAAGGCTCCGGGCAGGATATTCGGAAAATGATCTATGGCAGCTGGTTGCCGCAGTCGAACTATGAACGGAGGGAAGGACCAGACTTTGAAGTGACGGATGTCTGGAAATCGACCCCTGAACAACTGGACATGAAGATATATATCCCGTTAAAATAGACCTTACCGCTTCGCGGAATTCAAGGTCGGAGGAAAGATGAATGAGCGAAAAGTCGTGGCTCCACTCCAAGTGGATGCTGACCATTGTTGCTTGCATGGCAGCGCTCTACATACTGATTATGGGCATTTTACTGTTTGTCAGTGGTCGAACACCAGGCATGTATTATCAATATAATCTCGTACCCTTCGAGACGATTCGTCCACTTCTTATGGAGAGGGAGAGGTACAATACAGATACCTGGGTGAAAAACCTGTTTGGCAATATCGTATTGTTCATTCCGCTGGGTATCTGGATCCCATGGTTGTTTCGGAGGTGTCGTACATTCCTGACCTTTACATCTACAGTTGTTTTGCTTCTGCTGGGTGTTGAGGTCACACAATTGATTACACGTGTAGGTTCGTTTGATGTGGATGACATTATTCTGAACACGATCGGTGCCTGGATAGGTTACGCTGGATTTAAGTTAGTCTTATATTCACAAAAAAAGACTCGGAATTGAACCGCAAATAGCGGTCCATGACCGGGTCTTTTTGCATAAGATACCTTTCAAATGTTTACAAGGGAATCATTTCGGATAAAACATATTAACGGCTTATTTATATCGTGAGTAGAGATTATATATTGAACAATGATGAGAGCGAGGTGGGCGATATCGTTTGGTGGAAAGAGAGTGTGGTATACCAGATTTACCCGAGCAGCTTTAAAGATTCGGACGGGGATGGATATGGCGACTTGCAGGGAATCTATGAGAAGCTCGATTATTTGGAGAATTTGGGCGTAGATGTGCTCTGGCTCTGTCCCATTTACGATTCACCAGGACATGATAACGGATATGATATCCGGGATTATTACGGCATTTTACGCAAGTATGGCACGATGGAGGATTTTGATCGATTATTGGCAGAGGCACACAAGCGTGGTCTCAAGATCATGATGGACCTGGTGCTGAATCATACGTCAGATGAACATGCGTGGTTTGCTGAATCGCGTTCATCAAAGATGAATCCGAAGCGGGATTATTATATTTGGCGTTCAGGCAAAAATGGGCAGGTGCCGAATAATTGGGAGTCCTATTTTGGAGGTTCGGTGTGGAAGCATGATCCCGAGACAAATGAATATTATCTGCATCTGTATTCCGAACAGCAACCGGATCTCAACTGGAACAATGCACAGATGGCAGAAGAGATGTATGAGATGGTGCATTGGTGGCTGGAAAAAGGGGTCGACGGATTCCGTTTTGATGCAGTAGCGCATATCGCCAAGGCAGAGGGTCTGCCAAGTGCCCACAATCCGGATAATCTGCCGGTGGTTCCAGCGTATCAGCTCTTTTCCAACCTGGAACAGGTACACTCCATCCTGAAGAAACTGAATAACATGATCCTGAAACCCTACGGACCCATGACAGTTGGCGAAACTTCAGGACTTGGACCTGAGCAGGCGTTGGCTTATGTGGGGACGGATCGTGATGAGCTTAATATGGTATTCCAGTTTGAGCATATGTTTATCGATGCCAAATCCTCCGGAATTGGTAAATGGAACTATAAGGAATGGAAATTGACAGATCTCAAAGAAATCATGAGCCGGTGGCAAACGGTTTTGCATGGTAGAGGCTGGAACGCCAATTATATGGGGAACCATGATCAGCCACGTCCGGTTTCTCGTTTTGGTGATGACGGTAAATATCGGGTGCGTTCTGCTCAGATGCTGGCGACATGGATGCTTACACTCGAAGGGACCCCCTACATCTATCAAGGAGAAGAGATCGGCATGACCAATGTCGCTTTCCCGAATATCGAACAATACCGGGACATCGAGACCAAAAATTATTTCAATCATTACATTGGTCAAGGTAAATCAAAGCATGAAGTTATGCAGGCGATCTGGCTGAAGAGTCGCGATAATGCCCGCACGCCGATGCAATGGGATGAGACGGAACACGCAGGTTTTACCCAGGGTCAGCCGTGGATTCAGGTGAATGATAATTATCCTGAGATTAATGTGGCTGATGCCGAAAGTGATCCGCAATCCATTTTGCATTATTACCGTAAGTTAATTGCGCTTCGCAAACAACATAAAGTGCTTATCTATGGCGCGTATGAATTGCTGTTGCCGGATGATCCGGATATCTATGCCTATACCCGAACGCTGGATGATGAGCAGATGCTGGTCATTCTGAATTTCCGTGGGCATGAGCCTGAGATGCACTGGCCAGAAGACTGGACTTCCAAGCATGCCAAGCTGATCATCAGCAATGTGAGCAGACGTTATTCTACCGATGAAGGTGCCATTCAGCTTCAGCCGTATGAAGCAAGGGTGTATCGTAAGCAACGTTGACACGGAGGCTAGCGTAATTTTGCGTTGGTGAAGAGCTATGATTTATAATAAATAGTGGTTTTCAAAATAATCAAAACATATGTCGGGAGGAATCCAAGTTGTTGAATATTACGTTCCACGGTCACTCCAGTGTACAGCTGGGCACAGAAGAAAAGTCTCTGATCATTGATCCCTTCCTGCGTGGCAACGAGCTTGCCGTCACAAAGCCTGAAGATATTAAGACCGATGTTGTGTTGCTGACACATGCACATATGGATCACATCCTCGATGCTGAACCTATTGCCAAAGCAAATAACGCCAAAGTTGTGGCTATTGTGGAATTGGCTACATATATGTCTTGGAAAGGCCTGGATACACTCGGCATGAACATGGGCGGAACGGTAGATCTTGATTTTGCTCAAGCTAAAATGATTCAGGCGTTCCATACTTCCGGGATTGTGCTGGAAGAAGAACAACGGATCATGTACGCAGGTTTGCCTGCTGGATATATCATTAATATTGGTGGTAAAACAATTTTGCATGCCGGAGACACAAGTCTCTTCGGGGATATGAAAATGATCGGTGATCGTCATGATATTGATGTAGCTTTCTTGCCGATTGGTGGACATTTCACCATGGGACCTGAGGATGCGCTGCAAGCGGCCGAATGGTTTAATGCCAAACTGACGATTCCGGTCCATTATGATACGTTCCCGGTAATTCGTCAGGATGCGGAACACTTTGTGCAGCAGCTGGCTGCAAAAGGGTTGGAAGGACGTGTGCTGGCCCCGGGAGAATCGATTACCCTGTGATGCACATTTAACCCCTGTTCAATAATAAATGGATTTATGGATAAAGACGAATATCACGTCAAGATAACTGACGCGATATTCGTCTTTTTTCGGTTCCAGGTTCAATTTTCACCGATAGAGTTGGTACAAATGACAAAAACATTGAAATTCCATTGTTGAACTCCGTTTCGGAATGATATAAAAAGTTACACGGAAACCAAACGGAAATCCGAATTGACCGCAAACAGGGGGAGCGTTCATGTCATTTATGAAATCATTATTTTTTCAAATTATTGTAGCGGTAATCATCGGGATTGGCGTAGGCATCCTGTGGCCGGATCTGGGTAGCCTGCTGCAACCGCTCGGAACAGGTTTCATCAAATTGATCAAGATGATCATCGCACCACTGATTTTCATGGTGATTGTAACAGGTATTGCCAAGATCGGTGATCTGAAGTCGGTAGGTCGCATCGGGCTGAAAGCCATCGTGTGGTTCGAGATTGCAACTACAGTGGCACTGGTACTTGGATTGGGAACAGCCAATCTGCTTCGCCCCGGTGCCGGAATGAACGTGGACCCTTCAACCATAGATGCAAGCGGCATTGAAGCAAAAACCAATGGTTCCGAGTTACCGCATACGGTAGACTTTATCATGAATATTATTCCGACAAGTGTTGTAGATGCCTTTGCACAAAATGCACTTCTGCAAGTATTGCTCGTGGCATGCCTGTTCGGGGTTGCCCTGGCAGCAACAGAGAGTAAGGCAAAAGAGAATGTACTGACGCTGATTGAGAACTTGCTCGGCATTGTGTTTCGTATCATCGGTTATATCATGAAACTCGCACCAATTGGTGCATTTGGAGCCATGGCTTACACGGTAGGTGCTTATGGGGCTTCCACATTGTCGTCCTTTGGTCTGCTAATTCTGGCCTGTTACGGCGCAGCACTGCTGTTTTTGGTCATGTTGGCATTGGCTGCCTGGTGGATTACCGGGCTAAATTTCCTGCAATTTGTGAAATATACCCGTTCTGAAGTGATGCTGGCGATTGGAACCGGATCATCAGAAGTGGTGATGCCACGCATGATGGACAAACTAACCAAGGCGGGTTGTGATCGTGCGGTTGTGGGTCTTGTAGTGCCGACGGGGTACTCGTTTAATCTGGATGGCGCTTCGATCTATTTATCCTTGGCAACGGTTTTTGTTGCTCAGGCCGTAGGGATTGAACTGACATTGATGCAGCAGATTACGATTTTGCTGGTGTTGATGTTAAGTTCCAAAGGCATGGCAGGAGTACCTGGCTCCGCATTCTTGGCCCTGTCCGCAACGGCAGTGGCTGTCAATGCTTTTCCGGTAGCAGCGGTTGCTCTGCTGCTTGGTGCAGATCGATTCATGGATACAATGCGTGTATTCACCAACTTGATGGGCAACTGTGTCGCAGCATTTGTGGTGGCAAAATGGGAAGGTCTGCTGGATCAAAAGCGAATGCGTGCCGTACTCTCTGGTGAGATCAGTGCCGCTGAACTGGAAAGGGAAGAGCAAGCTGCACTATCTTTATTGAAGTTGAATATGCAGGAAAAACAAGGGAAAGCCGTTGTTTCACCAGAGATGTCGTAAGAGGCGTGTCTCCGCTGTGGTGATGAAGTCAAGTGACAGCAACTTTATAATAACAATCCATTACAACAGTAAAAAACAGTAGAATACATTTAAAAAGTTCAACCAAGTTCAACCAAATTAGACCGTCTGTTGCCCGCACCAATGGTGGGAAGAACAGACGGTTTCTTGTTGTCTCAATACAGATATCATTGGGTTCACGAACGCAGGTTCCAAAATAAATGTTACAGAGGAAAGATTTATGGGGAATGTGTAGAAGAGGCGGAGAATATACATATTATAGTTTCAACTTGTATATACATGTTTACTTATGTAATATAGATATGAAGTTAGCCGAGAACATCACATAAGAGCATTACAATTTATTGGAGGCGTTAACATGAGTTCTAATAACACAACTCCGTCATCTTGGTGGAAGACATCAACGGTGTATCAGGTATATCCGAAGAGTTTTAATGATACAACCGGATCGGGTACTGGAGATATTCGTGGATTAACCGTGAAGCTTGATTATTTGCAGCATCTGGGTATCGATATTGTGTGGTTGCAGCCGGTATATGTATCTCCGCAGCATGATAATGGGTATGACGTAGCGGACTATTATCGGATTAATACGGATTATGGAACGATGGAGGATTTTGACGAATTGCTGAAAGGTCTGAAGGCTCGTGATATGAAACTGATGATTGATATCGTGGTGAATCACTCCTCGACCGATCATGAGTGGTTCCAGCAATCCCGTTCTTCCAAGGATAATCCGTATCGGGATTATTATATTTGGAAAGATCCTGCTCCGGATGGCGGTGTGCCAAACAACTGGCAATCCAAGTTCGGTGGGCCTGCTTGGCAGTTCGATGAACAGACGGGACAATATTTCCTGACTTTATTTGATAAAACGCAGGCAGATCTCAATTGGGAGAATGAAGAAGTACGCAAAGCTGTACGGGATATGATCAAATTCTGGGCCGAAAAAGGTGTGGATGGTTTCCGTATGGACGTGATCAACCTGATCTCCAAAGACCAGCGGTTCCCTGATGATGATGGTAGCGTGTCACCGGGTGATGGACGCAAATATTACACGGATGGACCGCGTGTGCATGAGTACATCACCGAGATGTACGATGAAGTATTCGGGCCTTACAACATGGTGACCGTAGGGGAAATGTCCTCCACAACACTGGAACATTGTATCCAATATTCGAACCCGGCTTCCCGGGAGTTTTCGATGACGTTTAACTTCCATCACCTGAAAGTGGATTATCCGAATGGTCAGAAGTGGGAACTGATGCCGTATGATTTCGAAGCGATGAAGCAACTCTTTAGTGAGTGGCAGACAGGCATGCAAGCTGGTGGTGGCTGGAACGCGCTGTTCCTTAATAACCATGATCAGCCTCGGGCACTGTCCAGATTTGCCGATGATGGTGACTATCGTGCCGAGAGTGCGAAGATGCTTGCAACAACGATACACGGCATGCAAGGTACACCTTATGTCTACCAGGGAGAAGAGATCGGCATGCCGAATCCGGTCTGGAATGACGTTAGCGAGTTCCGCGATATCGAATCAACGAACATGTACCGTCTGCTTCAGGAAGAACGAGGTAAATCCGCTGAAGAAGCTTTCAACATTGTAAAAGAGCGTTCCCGGGACAACTCCCGCACACCGATGCAGTGGAATGGAAGTAAGAACGCCGGATTTACTACCGGAACACCTTGGCTGAAGGTGGATGAGCGGTATCCTTCCATACACGTGGAACAGCAGCTGGCTGATCCAGATTCGATCTACTACCACTACCGCAAATTGATTGCCCTGCGTAAACAGGTTAACGTGCTGATCGACGGTCTGTATGAACGATTGGACGATGCACACCCGGATGTATTTGCGTACGCACGGACCAATGGAAGTGAAACCCTGATTGTTGTATCCAACTTCAGTAAACGAGACGTTACGTTCTCGCTTCCGGAAGCAGTCTGGAATGATCACATTGCAAGCAAATCAGCAGAGTTACTCATAGGAAATACGGAGGCAGCCCCTGTGCTGACGCAGGAAATCTCTCTCAGTCCGTATGCATCCTATATGTGGCTTGTGCCACAACAGGACTAATCACATTTTATAAATAGGAAGTGACACTATGGCAATCGATAAAAAACAGGTTGAGGAGATCGTCCGGGCTGTCGGTGGCAAAGAGAATATTGAAGCTGCTACGCACTGTGTTACACGACTCCGGTTTGCCTTGTACGATGAGAGTAAAGTGGATACTGAAAGTCTGGATCAGAATGATCTGGTTAAAGGACAGTTCTCTTCCCAAGGACAATTCCAGGTCGTTATTGGGCCTGGCCTGGTGGATAAAGTCTATGATGAGATGATTCAGATTACTGGGGGAGATCGTTCTTCCAAGGATGATGTGAAGGCGGTGGCTGGTAAAAAGCAAAATCCAATCCAGCGAGCGATTAAAACACTCTCGGATATTTTCATTCCGATCTTGCCTGCAATCATTACGGCAGGTCTTTTGCTCGGAATTAACAATATTCTGACAGGTCCAGGCATTTTCTTTGATGGAAAATCACTGGTGGATGTTTATCCAGCCTGGAAGGATCTTGCGTCCATTATTAATACGATTGCAAGTACAGCCTTCACGTTCCTGCCGGCGCTAATTGGTTGGGCAGCTGTAAAAAGGTTCGGCGGCAGTCCGCTGCTCGGGATCGTGCTTGGTCTCATTCTGGTACATCCCGATCTGCTGAGTGCATATGGTTACGCTGATGCCGTTAATAATGGCACGGTGCCAACATGGAATCTGTTCGGTTGGGAGATTGAGAAGATCGGTTATCAAGGGCAGGTTCTACCGGTACTGGTATCGGCGTATCTGCTTGCGAAGATGGAGATTTTCCTGAATAAAAGGGTACATGATTCAATTAAACTGCTGGTCGTTGCACCAGTCACGTTGCTGATTACCGGATTCCTGGCATTTACGATCATTGGACCAGTTACATTTGCTATTGCAAATGCAATTACTTCCGGCCTGATCTATGTTTACGATTCATACGCGGCGCTGGGTGGTCTGATCTACGGTGGTCTATACGCTTTGCTTGTTATCACCGGTATGCATCACACGTTCCTCGCGGTAGATGTTCAGCTCATTGGTAGTCAGGGCGGTACGTTCCTATGGCCGATGCTGGCATTGTCCAATATTGCACAAGGTTCAGCGGCACTTGCGATGATGCTTGTCCTGCGTGAAAAGAAAATGAGAGGACTTGCGGCAACGTCCTCGGTATCGGCCTTCCTCGGGGTAACCGAGCCGGCGATCTTTGGTGTTAACATTCGTTACCGTTATCCGTTTATCTTTGGTATGATCGGTTCCGCGATTGGTGGTGTGCTGCTGACGATGAATAATGTTCAGGCAACCTCCATCGGTGTAGGTGGCGTGCCGGGATTCCTGTCGATTTTCCCTAACAAATGGGGTGTCTTCTTCATCGGCATGGCGATTGTCCTGGTTGTACCATTTGTACTGACGGTCCTTTTTGGCAGAGCCAAACTGAGAAAAGAAGATCGTAGTGCAAGCAATGAAACCGTTAATGAGCCTAAAGCGGCTACATCGCAGTCTGCTTCGGGTGTTACCTCTTCAACTGCAAAAACAGATCCAAACCAGCTCACACGTAGTGCAGCTCAAGTAGGGGACGAAGGCGTGAATACACTGGAAATCATGGCGCCATTAACAGGCCAGGCCGTATCACTGGAGCAAGTACCTGATCCGGCTTTTGCCGAGAAACAGATGGGTGAAGGTGTAGCGATTGAACCTTCCGGCAACCTGGTTGTTGCCCCGTTTGATGCTCAGGTAGCTCATGTGATCAAAAGTAAACATGCGGTGATTCTTGAACACGCGAGTGGATTACAAGTTCTGATTCATGTCGGGATTAATACGGTATCCCTCAAAGGTGAAGGCTTCAACATGCATGTGGAAGCTGGCGAGCATGTAAAAGCTGGACAAAAGCTGTTGGAGTTTGATCGTAAGGTAATTGAAGATGCGGGATATCCGCTGATTACACCGATTATCATTCCAGATGGTCAAGATATGGTTGAACGGGTGGAAGTCACGACAGGTGATGTTACATCTAATCAAAATGGTGTGTTGAAGGTTCATCTGAAAGGTTAATTGAATACAACAACAAGAAGGGGCTGCATGATGCGCAGCTCCTTTTTGCTGTATGGTCGTTATTTTCATGACGATCATGGTAAACTGTATATAAAATGGAAGAATCACATTTTTAAAATAATGGTGGTTGGAAAGGTTCTTCTGACAAAGCAAGCTTCAGGCATGTTCGAGTCGTGGCGTTCATATGGTGGAGAAAGAGTTCCTAGATCGATGAGGAGGAGAGCCATGACACGTATTGCGGTGATGGTCATTCATGGGCTGGGTATGCGGAAGGATGGGTACGCGGACAAGCTGATTGCTTGTTTGCATAAGGAATTGGACAAGGTGATGGTCTTGCCTGGAGCCTCTAAACAGATGCTCGATATCGAACCTGTATATTGGGCGGATGTATTTGAGGAGCGGGAAGAGGCGCTCTTTCAACAGCTCGTCAGCTCTCCGGGATTGAACTTTCAGGCGTTGCGCCGATTTGTCATCCATTACCTGGCTGATGCGGTTGCTTATCAACCGGTGGAAAATCAAGGCCATAACTATGATGCCGTACATCGAACGTTGAATCAGGCGATGCATACTCTTGCACAGCGTAATGGACCGGAAGCTCCGCTCTGTGTGGTTGCCCACAGTTTGGGTGCCGTAATCGCCAGTAACTTCTTCTACGATCTGCAATATCCGTCCAGTCGTGTTCCTGAGGTTGTGGATGTGAACTCGGCTCTGGAGCGGGGGGACACGCTGACCAATTTTTACTCGTTTGGTACAACCCTGCCCTTATGGAGTTTGCGTTACCATGACTTTAGTTGCCCAATTCAGGTGCCCTCTTCCCATGTGAATCAGTATTATGCCGGGCTGGAAGGGGAATGGGTGAACTTCTACGATCGGGATGATATTCTGGGTTATCCATTACGCCCCATTGATCCCGCTTATGAGAAAACGGTCAAAGAAGATATTGAAGTGAACTCTGGCGGCGTGGCTATGAGTTGGAATCCGCTAAGTCATGGGGGGTATTTTTCCAATCGAAGCATGAATCGGAGAATTGCTCAGGGGCTGGCTCGAACCTGGACCTGGATAAATCGCTCATAATTAAGAGGTAGTTCAAAACGTCCGCTTTTGATTACGAAGGATGCCTTATGGCATCATCAGTATCGAAGATGGAATTCATCCCATCTTCTTGGTACTGAAAACCGATCTTTTTGAACACGTATTGTAAGTGTATTGAATTTAGGAGGGAATATGTATGGAATGCAGGACAGGCTGTGCCGCATGTTGTATCGTGATCTCCATATCATCACCGATAC
The DNA here is from genome assembly GCF_037981725.1 of Paenibacillus sp. FSL H3-0457. Lineage (NCBI taxonomy): Bacteria > Bacillati > Bacillota > Bacilli > Caryophanales > Paenibacillaceae > Paenibacillus > Paenibacillus sp. FSL H3-0457. The sequence goes on from NZ_CP150283.1 coordinate 2,852,659, forward strand.
CGGGCATGGCTCATGGCAAGCCGGCAGGTGTACGTTGTGTGCAGCTTACGGATGATAATCGCTGCGGAATTTTTGGCCAAAAAGATCGTCCTGCGGTATGCAGTGGATTGCAAGCTGAGGAAGAGATATGTGGTAACACCGATCAGGAAGCATTTGATATTCTAACCTGGTTGGAGCAAGAAACTGCACCAAAGGTAATATGAGTAGGTTGTTTTAATGAATTGGGATAATTATACTTAATAGGGAAGAAGGTTGATTAGGGAGAGGAGACGCGAATCCATGGGGCTTGTTAAACGTTTTGTATTGGTTGTAGTGAATATGATCGGAGAGTTATGGATGGGGTTTTACCGACGTAACTCGGATTATTATGACCATCAGACTTCGGAGTCCAAAAGTAAGATTGGCTATTATGCATTTATTATTGGGGCAACAGTGGTTACGGTGGGCATTGTAGGCTGGATGTACAACCGAATTTATTCATAAGTAGTCATTATGCTTAAAATTGAATGAAGCCAAATGCTGAAGTTAAGTCTGTACAAATAAAAGAGAGTATCCGCAGGATGTGGAAACAAATGGATACTCTCTTTGGCATGGGATCAGACAAAATATGATCATTGAAGTGAGGGCTCTGCTTTCTTTTCTTTTAACATATGTACAAGAATCATCTTCAGTACGGAAGAGACGATGAAAAAGATAAACAGGATGCGGAACAATTGATACCCGGATACAACCGAAAGATCGGCATTCACTTCATGTGCCATGATACTCATCTGATCCATCCCGCCAGGGGCCATACTGAGTAGTGAGGTTGCCGCGGAGAGGGAGAACACATTCATTAACAGATAACTCAATCCAAGCGCACCAACAATGAGCAGTACACTACTCATCACCGCTAGCGTGACTGTCTGTGTCTTGCGTTGCAACTGTTCCGGCTTGAGCATCAATCCAACGTGACTGCCAATCATCAATTGCGATACGTTTAAGAGGGAGGTTGGCAGACTGGGTGTGTGCATCGATGTACTTAATTGAACGACACACATGACAATCATGGGACCCAGCATAAAGGCCGTCGGAAATTGGAGTTTGCGTGCAACCCATGCACCCGCTACACAGAGCGGAGCATAGACAAGAATCTCCGGGAAAAGGGAACCCCACGTCCCTACGTCAATGAACGGATGATCCAAACCTCCACCTGCGGTACCTCCAATCCACGGACTGAACAGCAGGAACGGAACACAGAAGACAATCATGATCAGCCGGGTCACCTGCAAAAAGGTAACTAGCGTCAAGTTGATGGATTTCATCTCTTCTGCAAGGGACACCATCTGGGATAGTCCTCCTGGAATGCTGCCCACCAGTAGGGAGGGGAAATCAAAGTCGGTTACCTTTGAAGCGATGTAGGCCGTAATTACACACAATCCGATTAACAGCAACGTCATCAGAAGCATCATGGGAAGTTGTTGCAAAATGCCGTGCAGTGCCTCTTTAGTTAAGGTGAGTCCAATCGAATAACCAACAATCAGAATGCCATAGTCCCGAATGGAGGCAGGCCACATGAGCGGCCATTTGGCGACTTGGGAGCCAAGCAGCATAAATACCATTGGCCCGAGCAACCACGGGATCGGTGTATGAATGATTGTGAACAGCAATCCGCCAAGAACAGAGACACCCAGACTAAGAAAAAACCGAAAGACAACGTGGGAACCAAGCTTGCGCATCAGTTCCATCCGTTTAGCCTACCGGTTGAATGAGGTGGTATGAGATTCAGGTATGCATTCAGGTTTAATGAAGGATTCATGTTCATGTGTGATCACTCCTGATGATGAGATACGTTGCGTTATCTGCGGAACAACCAGACTGCTACTGTTCAACTCATTAAGATCCTGCAAGAGCCGTAGCGGAAGGTTTGGGTTCTCTGAACATTACAAAGTACATCAGTGATGAAATAACGTATAGACAGCCTGTGATGCTGAAAGTGATCGCATAACCCCAATACGTTCCGTACGTGGTGACCAGATAGGATTGAACGGGTCCCATGGTCGCCCAACCAATCATGAACGAGGTCTGCATTAGTGAATTGGCAATGCCGCGGCGTTTGTCAGAGATCCGATCCACCAGTATGGCTGAATGAATGGGATTGGCTGCGTTCATCAATGCTTGTCTGAATAAGAAACTGAGCGAAGCGATGAACAACAGATTGGTGAAGCCTGTTAATAGAAGGAAGGGCAGCGACATGACCTGGAAAATGACAACAGCTCTTACGCTTCCGACCTTTGCCGCCAAGGTAGGACCAATCAGCATGGATACAATAGTCATAATCTGACCAAGTGCAATCAGTAAGCTCATGCCGCTCAGAGAAACCGAGAACCGATTGGTGAAATACAGATTCAGATACGGTACAACCAGTCCAGAACCTAATCCAATTAACAACTGAGTCACTATAAACTGACCAATCAGTCGGGAATCTTTTTTCTTCGTGATCGAATCCACCGTGCTTGGGGTATTCGTTGAACTTTCTTTTAGCTCCGCATTGGGTTGAAGAACGGGTTGCGCCGGAATGGTTGTCTGCGGAGCAGCCTTGCCTTCGGTTACAAATAACAGTGGAATAAATGCAGCCAGTGTTGCTGCACCCCCGACAAATAAAACCGTCTGCAATCCGGTCACTTTGGCGAGTCCAGCCGTATGTAACAAATCTGCGAATACACCGCCGCCCAGGCTACCAAGCACCTGGGAAGCGAGCACAAGGGATGAATAATAACTGAACATCTTCAGCCGCTGGCTTTTCTTGACGTTTTCCGCCAGATAAGGAATGGCCAGTACTTGGAACACCCCAGCGAAAAGGCCAGAGAATACCGCGAACCAGATCAGTCCTGTAGCCGAATAATCGAAGGAGCGTCCAATCAGAAAGATTCCGCTGAATAACGCCCCGGTAATGAGTAATCGCTTGCGGCTGAACAGATCACCGCATAGACCGATAGGAACAAACATAATGGCTGTTGCGAGTGATTGAATACTTACAATCTGGCCGTTCATTGTATCATTATAGCCCAGACCCTGAATGTACAGATTGTACAAGACAGAGAACATGCCATTTCCGATCTGATACAGAATGCTAGCCAGGAAAAACAGTTGAATATTGCGGGACCAGCCGCGAATTTCATCATTAATATGTTGTAAAACTCTCAAGTGGTTCCCCCCAGTCTGCCTGTGCAGTGATTCCAGTTTAACAGGAAAGGGGAATTTGCGGAAGAATTGACCACTGTTTATTTTGGTTCAGGGGCATCAATCACACGAGCAATGACGAATCCATCGTAACCTTTGCTACCGACCGTTTGCAGTGCTGTAGCTTCAAGTCGAGGGTGATCCGCGATCAACTGCAGGAATGATCGAACGCCTTGAACTCTAGGGTCTGTGCTGTCTGTGCGGATCACTTCACCGTCTCTGACGATATTATCACCAATAATAAGACTCCCCGGCCGAGTCAGTCGCAGGGCCCATCTCAGATAATCGGGATTACTCGGTTTGTCAGCATCGATGAAGATCATATCAAACGGTTCCCTGTATTCTTCCTGAACATCGGGAAGGGTGGTAAGGGCAGGACCAACTCTCAGGTCAACCTTGTGCATCAGTCCTGCTCGTGTGAGATTGGCTCGGGCCAAGTCTGCATGGTGTGATTCCGATTCCAGTGAGACGATGCGTCCGTGTTCAGGCAGCGCTCTTGCCATCCAGATGGTACTGTATCCACCCAATGTGCCGATTTCAAGTACACGGGATGCACCTTGGATTTGCAGCAGGAGCTGAAGTAACTTTCCTTGATTCGGTGTTACGTCATGAGCAGGGAGTCCAGCTTCGGCATTGCTTTGCAGTGTATGTTCCAGCAGGGAATCTGATGGAATCAGCAGATCGTTCATGTAGTCGTCGACTTGAGTCCAGGTATGCTGTAGGTTGGTCGTATTTATATTTTTCATGTTCACATGTTCCTTCCCTTGTTCCTTGTATTGGATTTCATATTTCAACTATAAATGGATTTGATACATAAATAAAATATATATTATGTATGTTAATATATATTTAGATTATGTATTTGACGTGGAAGAGGTGTAACACATGAATCTGCATGGATTACGATTATTTCATGCCATCGTGAGATATGGCGGGGTCACTCGTGCCGCAGAGGAACTAAATATTAGTCAACCTGCGGTATCTTCTCAGGTGAAGAAGTTTGAACGTGAATTGGGAATCCAGCTTTTTGTTTCGGAGGGAAGAAGACTGGTGCTTACGGATGCGGGGATACAGTTAACAGGTTATGCGGAACGTCTGTTCATGCTGGAGCAGGATGTCGAGAATTTTGTGCAGGATTTTCGGGAGGGCAAGAAAGGACTGATCCGTCTTACGGCAACCTACTTGCCTTCAAATTTTCTGTTGCCGGGCTGGATTGCGCGGTTTAAGCAAATGCACGAGGATGTGGAGATTGTTGTGAGCACAACCAACACCCGGATGGCTTTTGACCAATTACTTCGTTATGAGGCAGAGATTGCAGTGTATGGTGGAAGTGGCATTACACATGCAGGTGTCCAATGGGATGAATTGTTTGACGATGAGATGTGGTTTGTTGTGCACCCTGACCATCCGTATGCGGGCAAAGAAATCGAGCTGCATGAGATGATGGCAGAACCGTTCATCATGCGCGAAGAAGGCAGTGCCACGCGTGAGCGACTCGTTTCCCTTTGCACAACAAATAACCTGGCCGCTCCCCGCATTGCGCTTCAGTTCAACGGGCTGAACGAAACGATTAGTGCGGTGAAGGCAGGTTATGGGGCCAACTTTATATCTTCTTTGGTTGTGAACGAAGATGTGCAGCAAGGCAGGCTGGCGCGTGTATTTGTTCGAGGTGTACAGCTGAGAAATACGGTTGCCGTATGTACACGAGCCGGGGAGGTATTATCACCTGCTGCACAGCATCTGGTCAAGCTTATCCGCCAAGAAGCTGCTTTGATGAAATAAATAGCGTGATTGTACTTAAAATAACTTAAAGTCCATGTTCAAAAAGACCAGTTTTCAGTATCCTAAAGCGGACTTTTGAACAGCCACTTGAACATGGACAGGTTACTTCTTCTACTATTAACTTTTATTAACTTTCGCTTTGTTGTGAAGTTCCCCATGCATGTAATCGGGCGTATAGGGTTACGCCGCCAATGATCAGGACAGGAATCCAGACTGCAATCATGGGCACACGGTGGAATAACAATGCGGCTGCAATGACGCCGATCAAATAGATGACAACAGCACCTGCACGAAGGTAGGAGTCTGTGGACAAGGCTTTGGTTAACGATCGGATATTGGCATGTCGCAGCTTTTTGAGGATGTTTACGGTATCCTCGACCACAGCGGCCAAATTATTGGTGAGCACGGTTGTTGAGATGCCAGCAATGCCAATGCGGCGTGCCGCAGTTGTTTGCATCCCCATTGCAACGGCTAGGATGACAATTAACAGATAGGACAGTTGTTCTGAAAATGGACTAATCATGGCGATCGCGAACAGCAGGAGCAATATGCTTTCAACAGTAAATACAGCTGTGACCTTAGAAGACCAGCCATTTTTGGTCTGCACAGGTCCAACCATATGTGCTGCAATGGCATTGCCGGCAATAAAACCGATGAGAGCAAGCAATGACCGCAGCACGACAAATTCCTGAGCACGGGCAATGGCAATACCGAGCAGTACAATATTTCCCGTCATATTGGCTGTGAGCACATGCCCCAGTCCCAGATATCCGATCAGGTCCACCATTCCGGCAGACATGCAGAGTAGCAACATGGCGTATTTTTGGAGGGTGTTTTGATTCATCCTATCCGTCCTTTCAAAAAAACGTAGCTCCTCCAGTATACAGCCATAACCCATGCATCTTCAAAATGAAATTCATCGCGCAAGATTTAAGGTGCAGCGAGCCAATCAAACATATTGTTCACCGCTGACTGATGTATTTTCTCGTGAAAATGATGATCCTGCCCGCCATAAGCATGAAATGTGACATCCGCACCTTGGCGCTTAAGCCAGTGATACATTCGGGTTCCGTGACTATAATTCACTTGTGTATCTGATGTACCATGCATGATTAGCACGGGACAAGATAGTTTGTTCGCTTTCGACAAGGGAGAACGGGCGAGATAAGCTTCTGGAACCGTGCGTGGGGAACCACCTAGCACCCGTTTCAATGTACGCCTCAGGTCGGTTCGCTCATGGTAAGTGCGTTCCACATCGGAGACACCGCTCCAAAGAACTAACTTATGTACTTTGTCCGGTCCCTCATTATAGGCAGTTGCGGTATGTACAGCATTAATGGCTCCACGGGAGAACCCCATTAACGATATGCGAGTTGGGTCAACAAAGGGTAAACGCTGTATCAACCGGTAAGCGGCATGCACATCTTCGGCATCTTTTCCGCCATACTCGTCACGACCTTCACCGCCTTCGTTGCCACGATAGGATGGGGCGAACACGATATAACCTTTATGTACAAATTGCTCAAGCCAAACGGTATTTACCCCGCCATAGCTGCCAAGTCCGCCGCGACAATAGAGCAGAACTGGCCACTGTTCCGGTATGTTATCCGTATCATGCATTGTTGCAGCAGGATAATGGCTGGCGAGCGGTTGCAAATGTAGAGACTTATGTATGGAAGCGAGTTCCGGATAGGCAGAGGAGACAGAGCCGGGATGAGAAGTTTCATATGTCGTGATATCAGGTAATGAGCAACCTTGTGGCAGGTATAAATAAGCTTTAACCCGAAGTGTATCGGATGAATATGTCACTTGATAGAGCAGGAAAATCCACCTCTTTTATTAATAATAACAGGCCAAATGACAGGGATGCTTCTATAGGATGCGCGTAAAATAAGTTCCCATACCTTCCAGGCTGAATCACCAGCCCAAATGTGAGAAATTCGTTTATTGGCTCCATATGATTTATAATGGTTCAGGAGACATGTGGATTGACCGCTTGTCCTCATATTCATAAAACTAATTTTAGTGTGCAGAAAGAAAGGGAGAAAGCCATGATGAACGCTCCACATCCAATCGATCAATTCAAGAAATTCAAATATGAAATTACCAGATTTATGATGATCTATAAATTTGCTCTGGATCAAATGGAGACCAAGATTGAAGTCCTGAAGGAAGAATTCCAGTCTTTGCATGATTACAGTCCAATTGAACATACAAAGTCCAGACTGAAATCTCCTGAGAGCATTATGAACAAGATGTTCCGCAAAAATCATGAGTTAACGTTTGAGAGCATTAAGCAAAATATCAAGGATATCGCCGGGGTACGGATTACATGTTCCTTTATCTCGGATATCTATCGCATTAAGGATATGCTGTGCAACCAGAGTGATCTGCGTGTACTGGAGGTCAAAGACTACATCGAGAATCCAAAGCCAAACGGCTACCAAAGCCTTCACCTTCTGGTGGAAGTGCCTGTGTACATGTCCAATGGTGAGGAACGAGCATGTGTGGAGATCCAGATCCGTACAATCGCGATGGATTTCTGGGCGAGTCTGGAGCATAAGATTTTTTATAAATACAATAAGGATGTTCCCGAGCATTTGACGAGAGAGTTAAAGAGTGCGGCAGATTCGGCAAATGCGCTGGATCAACAGATGGAGCGACTTCACCGGGAAATTCAGGAGATTAAGGACGCCGATAACGAGCGGGATGAAGAAGAACTGCGCCGTATTATTATTAACAATCAACAGTTCACACTGCCGTCCAACCTGCTCAAACTGCTGGGTAGCGGGGAGTAGTATTTGATGAAAAGTACACCAGCCTCATTGAACACAAACTCCACATCTCGTGTACGGATGGCTTTAATTCTGGGGACATTGTCGGCCTTCGGGCCGTTGTCCCTGGATATGTATTTACCCGCATTGCCCACGCTGGCTGATGAGTTTGGTTCATCTACATCGTATGCTCAACTCAGTCTGACGGCGTGTATGATTGGACTTGCGGTTGGACAGTTGCTTGCCGGACCTCTAAGTGATGTACGTGGTCGGCGAACACCGCTCATTGCAGGGCTTGTGCTCTATACGATCGCCTCCATACTTTGCCTGGTTAGCCCGACGATGGGCTCTTTTGTTGTGCTGCGGTTCATTCAAGGTGTAGCTGGAGCGGCAGGGATTGTCATCTCGCGCGCAATCGTCAGAGACGTATATTCGGGCCCGGAACTGACACGGTTCTTCTCTCTGTTAATGCTGATAAACGGCGTAGCCCCGATTGCTGCACCAATCATTGGTGGACAATTGTTGACATATACATCGTGGCGCGGCGTATTTATTTTGCTCAGCCTTATCGGTATACTGACGCTGTTGGCTGTCATTTTCGGTCTTGGAGAGACATTGCCTTCCAATCGCAGATCAAGCGGAGGATTGAAGCAGACATTACTTACGTTTCGCCAAATCGCGGGGGATCGTCAGTTTATGGGTTATGCGTTAACCCAAGGATTTGTAGCTGCTGGCATGTTTGCGTACATATCAGGTTCACCGTTTGTGCTTCAGAAAATATACGGGGTATCCCCGCAAATGTTCAGTGTATGCTTCGCCATTAACGGGTTAGGCATTATTCTGGCCAGTCAGATTGCCGGCAGACTTGCAGGAAAGGTATCAGAGACTCGCCTGTTAATCGCGGGGCTGCTAACCGCGGCGCTCGGAGGAACTTCATTGCTCATCGCCATTCTGGCTGGAGGTAATCTAATCTCTGTACTGATTCCGCTATTTTTGGTGGTATCCAGTGTTGGGTTGGTCAATACCGCGTCCTTCGCTTTGGCGATGGCCAATCAGGAGAAATCGGCTGGCAGTGCGTCTGCGCTTATTGGTGTGATGACGTTCCTGTTCGGTGGTATTGTCGCTCCCCTCGTAGGTCTCGGAGGAGAAGGAACAGCTGTGCCAATGGGAATCGTTATCGCGTGTGCTGATCTCGGTGCCTTGGTGATTTACTTCCTAATGGTCAGTAGAGGCGGGAAGCGCCAGAACGATCAAGTGTTGAGTTAAATGTACTGATTCTGTACACCTTGCGTTTATGGAGTCTTAGTAATGTAAAGGTACATCTGGATAAAAGGACGAAAAAGAGCCTCACTTGGAAGGAATTATGCTTCCAAGTGGGGCTCTTGCTGTAGGTAAGGACAGGTTTAGCAGAGCGCAAACAAAATCTGTGTATTGGACAGTATACCTGGCGTGAGGAATGGATAGAAGTACCCCACCACAAAACCAAACAGATTAATTGCAGGCCACATCAGGTAGACATCATTGTATGTGAAGACAAGGGACCACCGGTTATAGCAAAAGTTGGGCAGCGCACGTTCTTCGTTCTCTCGAGGTGCCGCTGCACCAGTCTGTGCAAATTGAACCGCTTGAGTGAGGCTTTGCGGCTGTTGCTGGAGGAAGAGCGGAAGCAGACCCGGGCTGCTTTTGATCAGGTTATACAAAAAAAAGCATTTCTGCCGGAGGCTGACCTACCGGACGAGGATAGGCACTAAGTAGGGTGGGCAGGTTGCCTTGAGTCAGTTGCGCAGGTACGCCCGGTGCTGTACCCGGAATTGTACCTGGAATGCCTCCAGGGATATATGGACCGGGTCCTCCGCCTGGAATGTATGGAGGATAGGCGCCTTGACCGCCAGGGATACCAGGAAACGTCGGACCACCCGGTGTGCCGCCACCGCCACCTCCTGGGAACAGGGGAGGCAATTGAAAGGAACGGTCTTCTCCATAACTTAGATAAGGGTTATATTCGTAATACATGTACAGAACATCCTTCCTGTCGTCGTATTCTGCATTCAGCATATGGCGGCATCCGCCTATATGTGAATGCCGTCAAGAAGATTTTATATGATCGCCTCGCCACATAATCGAATTGACAACTGAACTGATAACAATTATCATTGTCAATGGAATCGGACAAATGTACATACGGATATTATATGTATCAATAATAGTTTCAATATTTTTGAACATTGAAATCTGTCACAATAACGCCGAATAAGGTTTTTATAATGAATTGAAAGGGGATATATCAAGTGTTTAAGAGAAATAAAAAGATGATCATGCTTCTAATGACGGTGATGGTTATGTCCATCTGGTTGGTCGCGTGTGGAACAAAAACGGCAGAGAATGGAGCAGCAGGAGAGAGCGAGACAACAACGGAGACAGAGACACAAACAGAAGCCGCTACAGAGCGCACATTAACAGATGCAATGGGACACGAAGTAACAATTCCCGCAAATCCGGAGCGCATCATCGCGTCTTATCTGGAAGACCATCTTGTTACACTCGGTGTTAAGCCAGCAGCACAATGGGCCATCAACAACGGCAGTGGTTTGCAGGATTATCTGCAAACCGATCTGAATGGTATACCTGGTATTGCAAGTGATCTACCTTTTGAAGCCATGGCCAGTTTCTCACCAGACCTGATTATTATGGGTTCTGAAAGTACAGTTGAAGGGGAGAAATACGAACAGTACAACAAAATTGCCCCTACTTATGTACTCGGAGATGAGGTCAACAAGGACTCGCGTCAGGCTCTGCTCAAGATCGGCGAGCTTCTGAACAAATCGGATGTAGCGCAGAAGGCGCTTGACGATTATGATGCCAAGGCAAAGGAAATCAAAGAAAAAGTAACTGCTGTTACTGGAGGAACAAAGTCGGCCGCAGCGTTGTGGTTGTTCAATAACAAGTTTTATGTTGTAAGCAACAATGTTTCCAGTGGTGAAGTGATGTACAACGAACTTGGACTTGCAGAGCCTAATGTTGTGAAGGAAGCATCTGCGAAGGCAACGGGTAACTGGTCTGAGATTTCATTGGAGAAGATCGCGGAAATGGACACAGACTATCTATTCCTGGTGAACAGTGACAAGGGAGCAGGCTCAGAAGCGCTGAAAGATGCCGTATGGCAGAGCATTCCTGCTGTAAAGACAGGTAATGTCTTTGAATTCACCCGGTCCAGTAGCTGGTTGTACAGCGGAGTTCAAGCGAACCTTCAAATTATGGAAGACATTCAGAACAGCATCGTTAAATAAGAAATAGCCAATACGAAATGGCATGTTCAAACTCCTTGGTGCAGTGGGCACCAGGGAGTTTTTTTTGTTAATTTAGCATTTTACGATATATAATAAATATGAGTGTGTTATCGTGTCCTGAAGTGAAATTGACACTTGTTACACGAGCATGGAAGGGGATATTTACATATGTATACATTGGATCCACGTGAAATAACGGGAAGAGACAACTATAAACTGATGAGTGGTTCGGTGGTACCACGCCCAATTGCTTTTGTGACGACACTTTCAGATAAGAATGGTGTAATTAATGCAGCGCCTTTTAGTTTCTTTAATGTGGTTAGTTCGGACCCACCGCTGTTATCCATATCTATTGCACGTAAAGACGGTATCATGAAAGATACTGCACGTAATGTGATTGCTCATCAAGAACTGGTCGTGCATATCTGTGATGAAGCAATCATAACAGAAGTGAATGAGACAGCAGCCATACTGGAACCCCACGAAAGTGAGCTTGAGCGGACAAAACTGACTACAGTGCCAAGTACCAAGGTTGCTGTGCCAGGAATTCAGGAAGCACTCATCCGGATGGAGTGTGAGCTGTATCAGCACATTCCGATCACGAATGATGAGGGCAAACCGGTGAGTGACCTGCTGCTGGTACGCATTGTACAGTATCATTTCAGCGAACAAGTCTACAATCCGGACAAGGGCTATATCCTGATGGATCATTTGAAACCAGTCAGCCGACTGGCGGGTAATGATTATGCCAAACTTGGGGAGAGATTTACTATAATTCGACCTGAATAGTTTTGACAGATCGAACATGTAATAAGGAATGGGTTTAATCCGGTAGCAAAGGCGGACAGCACGTGCGAAACTCGCATATGTTGTCCGCCTTTGCTTGTTAATATGAACATAAACAGGACAGGTAGTGAATAGACTTGTACTATATCCTGCACATATGTCATATGAACCTATTTTATATATAGGTTGTTTAAAAAGCCTAATTTTGAACACGTACGATATAGGAGGTTAAGCCGATGAACCAGCTTGAGGCAACAACTGGGGCAAGTATTATGGGAATAGGAACGGCGTGGCCTGCCCACCGTATTGAGCAAAAGGATGTGTCTGCCCGTCTCGCACAGGCGCTGGAACATGAGCCGGATGCGAGAAGATGGGCGAAGCGAATCTTTAATCAGTGCGGTGTGGAGACTCGTTATACATGTGAACCGAATCTGCTTGAGCCTGTGGAGGCTTGCCGATATTTACCCTTTACTTCTGTGGAGGAAGTCCCGACTACAGCCGAGCGTATGGCAAAATACAAAGCTGCTGCTGTTCCACTTGGTCTGGAAGCGGCCGAACAGGCCCTTCAGGATGCAGACATATCCTCCTCGGAACTTACACATCTCATTACGGTGAGTTGCACGGGGCAATTCCTGCCCGGACTTGATGTTCGGCTGATCCAACAGCTTGAACTGTCACCGCAGATCAACCGGATTCCACTGGTGTTTCAAGGATGTGCAGCCGGTCTGAAGGCGATCCAACTGGCGAATTCCATTGTAACTACAGATCAGAAGGCTACGGTTCTCATCGTGTGTGTGGAACTATGTACACTTCACTTTCAGCCATCTGCCAAACGGGACGACCTGTATGCAGCATCATTCTTCGGAGACGGCGCCTCTGCCTGTGTTATTGGTGCGTCTGGAACAGACCGCAATGAATGTTTTCGACTAGGCCGAGGGCACTCAACGCTGCTCCCGGATTGTGCAGAAGAAATGATCTGGGAAGTGGGCAATACAGGCTTTGATCTCTACCTGTCACCACAGATTCCGAAGCTGCTTGGTTTGCATCTCGGTCCAGAGGTAGAACGGTTGCTGGAGGGGAGCGGTTTACCGGAAATATGGGCGATCCATCCGGGAGGCAGAGGCATCGTGGATGCCGTTCAGAAGCTGTATCAGTTGACAGATGAGCAGGTCTCCTACAGCCGAAACATCCTGCGGGATTATGGCAACCTGTCGTCCGTGACGATTCTTTTTGTTCTTCAAGCCATCCGTGAGGATTACAGACAGAAGGAAGAGCATTCCAGTGGGATAGCGCTGGCCTTTGGCCCGGGACTGACGGCAGAGTTACTTCCTTTTACATACATCCCTGCCCCCATTGCGAACAGAACACCTGTGAATCATGGCATTCAATAGTTCGCGAACCCGAGTGAAGGAGATATACACCGTAAGTGTATGAATGTGCTTATGATCTTACCGATGAACATAATCGAATGACTAATCTGATCGCAGAGGAGCTAAGGTATGGGTTATCGCAGACTTGCTGCCTTCATCAGCCGATATCCTCGGTTCATTATTCTCTGCTGGGTATTTATCATCGGGATGTCAGCGGTCTGGGCGTGGAAGTTACCTGACATTGTTCAGGATCACGGATTAAAACGGGTTCACGGGGATGCGCAAGCGGTTGAACTTGTTCTGGAGGACGAATTCGGATCTCCTGCTGATCCGATTATTCTGGTTTTTGAGAAAAAGGAAAATACCTCGCCGTTACAGTTCCGGCAGTGGATCAAGGATCGTTTGACACAGGTTCAAGTGTTGTCTGCGGTAACCTCTATCACGTCCCCTCTGGATGCTAGCGAAAGAGTGACGCTGCAAGGCCAAAGGGCATATGCCCTTGTGAAAATGGATGTGCCCGCGCATCAGATGGGTCCCCCACTGGAGCAGTTGCGCGCCGTGCTGGCAACAGACGGTCCAGGTACGGTGCAATTGACGGGAAAGGCAGTCGTGCAGCAGGATGTCAATCATCTGAGCTTTCGTGATCTGGAACGGGCAGAGATGGTGGGCCTGCCGATTGCCCTGATCGTTTTGTGTTTTGCATTCAGGGGGCTATATGCCGCGTTGATTGCTGTCATGATGGGGATCAGTGCTGTGATTACCGCTATGGGAGTCACGACACTCCTTGGTTATCATCTGGAATTGTCCAACTTTATCATTAATGTGATTCCCATGGTGGGTATGGCACTGAGTATAGACTTTGCCCTGATCATCCTGAGCAGGTACAGGGAAGAAGTCCAGCGGGCCTATGAAGATGAAGGCAAAGCTAATGTTACGGGCAGTAGCCTGGATATGCAGAGCGAGGTTTTGCGGAGCGAGATTCTTCAGCGAACATTGCGTACAGCAGGCAGAGCGGTGTTATTCTCGGCAGCCTGCGTGCTCCTTGGGTTGCTGGGTCTGCTCTGGATCAGACTGCCGATGTTTCTGAGTGTCTCCTTGGGGGCTATTATTGTTCTGCTCCTATCGCTACTGTTAAATGTTACGCTGCTGCCAGCTCTGCTATCACTGTCTGCGGATCGGGTCTTCAGGCGAAAGTCAGTTCATTCGTTACCTAGAGGTTCAGTCTGGCATCGATGGTCATCGATGGTCATGAAACGACCAGTTAGTATGACCATTGGAGGTACGGTTGTGCTGCTCCTGTGTGTTTATCCAGTGACCCGGTTGGAATTGTCCGTCCCGGATGCCTCTTCACTGCCAGAGAGAATGGAGTCCCGCCAAGCAGCAGAGCAGTTGCAACATGATTTGGGGCAAAAGAATACCTCCGCCATCGAGATTGTGATTGGCGGACAGCAGGAACTGTTGACTTCCTCTCACTGGCAGATGGCCCACAACAAAGCCCGTCAACTACTGCAGGACTCAGACGTATTGAGCATTGTTTCACCATGGGGCCTATTACAGCCGAATCAAACGGACTCGCAGAGCCTTTTTCAAATTCCACCGTCGGCGCTAACTCCTTCCATAGAAGGCAAGGAGTCAACCAGGACGACATGGCTGCGTTCAACGGTCTCTGACCATTCCATACGATTGATAGCCACCGTGCACGGGGAGCCTGGTTCGGAACAGGTTGCAGACTGGCTGGAACGAATGAGGAATAGCGATCATGCACCAGGTTCCAACAACGTAAAACTACGTTATGGTGGGGAAGCTGCCAAGCAGTATGAAATAATGCAGGAAGTCACAAGTCAACTGCCCAAAGTGCTGGTATTTGTAGTGGTCACCAATTATCTTGTGTTACTGGCGGCATTCCGATCGATGCTCATTCCAATCAAGGCAATTCTGATGAATCTGCTCAGCTTAGCCGCTTCATTTGGCATATTGGTGTGGGTGTTCAATGAAGGACATCTAGGTATGGAGCCGTCAGCCATTGCCATTATGATTCCTGTATTCATTGCAGGATTGGTGTTTGGCATATCCATGGATTATGGTGTGTTTATGCTGAGCCGTATCCAGGAAGTGTATAGACGAACCGGAGACAGTGATGTGGCTGTCCAACAGGGATTGGCTTCTACAGGCCGTCTGGTTACCTCCGCAGCGGCAATTCTGCTTGCGGTGACCGTGCCGTTTGCTTTTGCTGAAGTCGCAGGTGTGAGGCAGTTAGGGATCGGAATCACGGCAGCGGTGTTGATTGACGTTACATTAATCCGTCTAATACTGGTACCTGCATTGATGAAATTAATGGGCAGGTGGAACTGGTGGCTGCCAGGTCAGATGAAATGAAGGGTATTTCCGTAACCTGTCTTCAGGTTGGAGATATCCTTTTTTTGGCTAGAAATCATGTGATTCCATTCAAAACAGGCAAACATGTTCAATTCATGGGAGATCTAGATGTTCTATAATGGATGGGATTAATTCCATATGACAGTCTTTTATCTACGTTATCCTACGAAAAACAGGAGGGACACAGGCCCATGTCTGATATTGAAGCCTATCTACAACAACAAACGAATCTTCGTGGTCGTTCCGCGTATCATCCAGATCAACCCCTGGAGTTATGGCGCAGTCAGTTACGTACACGTGTGAAAGAACGGCTGGGAGGTTTTCCCACGATGGCGGCCGCACTGAATCCTGTCTTACTGGAGCGCATTACATGTGACGGATATATTCGGGAGCGGATTGAAATCACGACCTATGCAGGACTTCGCATGCCAGTGTATTTATTAATTCCGGGTGATGGAAGCATTACCGAAAACAAGAGACCTGCTATCGTTGCTTGTCATGGGCATGGCTACGGTAGCCGAGAGATATCGGGTATGGAACCGGATGGGTCACTACGGACAAGCGAGCCCGGATTACACAAGGACTTTGCAGTAGCTCTTGTGAAGCGTGGTTATGTGGTTGCGGCTCCAGAGTTGCTCGGATTTGGTGATCGAAGACTGGAAGAGGACCGCGATGCGCCACCAGGGGTAAGCTCCTGTACGAAGATTGCTGCGTATCTGCTCATGGTGGGGAAGACCCTCGCCGGTCATAGGGTGTATGAAACAACACGTGTATTGGATTATGTATCGACTCGGCCAGAAGTGGATTTGGAGCGAATTGGAAGCATGGGTATCTCGGGCGGTGGGCTGGTGACCGCATTTACAGCCGCGTTGGATGAACGGTTCAGGGCAACTGTGGTAAGCGGTTATGCAAATACATTCCAGGGTAGCATATTGGATCGGAACCATTGTCTGGACAACTATGTGCCAGGTATCCTGCGTGAAGCGGAGTTGCCGGATCTTATCGGCCTGATTGTGCCTAGGCCACTTTTTATTGAAGCTGGAAGTGATGATCAGGTGTTCCCAATCCATGCAGCGAGAGAGGCGTATGCCCGTTTGACACACATATATGAGCAGGCGGGAGCAGCAGAATCACTGGATGCGGATTTCTTTACCGGTGGACATGAGATTAGCGGAGCGAAGGCTTATGACTGGCTTGACCAAGTTCTGTGAAACTGAGGATCGTCAACTAATATAATTCTGATTCGAGAGGAGAATTAAGTGATGAAATGGTCAATATCGGTAAAGCTTCTGCTCTGTTTTGTTCTGTTTGCAAGTACAACGGGCATCGGTTTGGGAAGCAGTGGAGGGCAAGTCGCCGAAGCGGCAACGGACAATTACAGATTTGATTTTGGTTCGGGTGGTGTTGAGAGCGGTTACACAGGCGTGTCCGCAGGAGATGCCTATACGCCTACGAAAGGTTATGGCTTCAACACACCTACCAATATGAGAAATGTGCCTGCCTCAGGAAGCGGGGTTAAGAGTGACGCTGTGCAGTTTCTGACTTACGGCACCAAGAGCACCAATACCTTCAATGTGAATCTGTCCAATGGCCTATATGAAGTTAAAGTGGTCCTGGGCAATACTGCCAGAGCGAGTGTGGCTGCAGAAGGTGTCTACCAGATCATTAATATGACGGGCAACGGGGCAACGGACCAGTTTCAAATTCCGGTGACTGACGGGCAATTAAACCTGCTGGTTACAGAAGGAAAGGCAGGCACCGCCTTCACACTTAGTGCACTCGAAATCCGGAAGTTATCCAATCAGACCGTTACCAACCGCACAATCTACATTGGTGGTGACTCAACAGTTTGTAATTACTATCCGCTGGGTAGCAGTGTACAAGGAGGTTGGGGACAGTTGTTTCCGTCCTATGTGAACAATTCCACCTTCCAGGTTCGAAATATGGCGTCAAGTGGTCAATTTGCGAGAGGTTTCCGCGATGATGGTCAGATGGAAGCGATTCTGAAGTATATCAAGCCGGGAGATTATTTTATTTTGCAATTCGGAATTAACGATACCAATGCCAAGAACAATACAACGGAGGCGCAGTTCAAAGAGATTATGCGGGATATGGTACGTAAGGCGAAGAACAAAGGAGCAACGGTTATCCTCTCCACGCCTCAGGGCCGGGCAACAGATTTTAATACAGCCAATGTGCATCAAGCGGAGAACCGCTGGTACAATCAATCCACACGTGCACTCGCTCAGGAAGAGGGAGTCACCCTGGTTGAACTGAATAAGTTAAGTTCTGCTTATTTCACGTCCATTGGTCCTGCGGCAACACTTGCTCTGTATATGACAGGGGATAGTCTGCATCCGAATCGTCAAGGGGCTGCGGAGCTTGCACGTATTGTGGCTGCGGACCTGAGAAGACAGGGACTGAATGGATTCTGACTTTACTACTTAATCAGTCTGCATAATCAGTGCTTGATATGATCCGTGTATGCAAAATAAACAAATATCCCCGGGAACATGCCGCGAAACGGGCGGCTGATCCTCGGGGGTATTTGTTATGCCTAGACTGGGGATTACTCCATCATATCCTTGGCTTCATGGTTCACTTTTTTCCCTTTTAACAAGGGTTCCAATTCATCTTGTACGCTCTGCTCCCACAGTGGTACATCTGTGCGATAGGCGGCCCGTCCGTTCAGATGTCCGGCGACCGGAGCCGTGATGAATACAAACAGGATACCTAACAACAAGCGGGCACTGATATAGTTATCGAAATACCAGAAGTAGAAAAATGTAGCGCTTAATACACAGAACACACCAAGCGTCATACTTTTGGTTGCAGCATGGGCACGTAGATATACATCAGGCAGACGAATAAGTCCGAATGCACTGAGTGCACTGAGTAGTGCACCGAGCAGTACGAGTAGACCTATAGCGGTTTCAGCGGCTACTTTAACGATCTCCATCATTTTTGAATACCGCCCCCCGTTCAATATAACGTGCAAATGCCACTGTACTTAGAAAAGCCAAGATGCCAATCAGCAAAATAATATCCAGATAGGCCTGAGTTTGCAGCATCATCGACAGAACGGCAACGATCGCAATCACATTGATACCGATGGTATCCAGTGCCGTGATCCGATCAGCCATGGATGGTCCCCGCAGCACCCTGTACAAGCAACCCAGAATGGCTAAGGAGAGAATGAGCAATGAGATGAACAACAGTGAGGATAACATTAACGCGTCACCTCCATAATTGCTTTTTCGAATGTATTTTGGATATCATCTCTCATTTTCTGTTCATCCTTGATATCGAGTGCGTGGATAAACAGTTTACGTTGATTACCCGAGATCTCAAGCGGCAGAGAACCTGGTGTCAATGAGATGAGTAAGCAGAGCAGAGTAACTTCCCAATCCGAGGACAATTGAGTTTTATACGTAAAAATACCGGGCCTTATATCTAACTTGGGCTTGATAATCTGGCGTATAACCTCAATGCTGGCTCGCACCAGTTCCTTGAATAGCAGAGTAATCAGTTTGAAGATGGCCCAGACTCGCACAACATAGAAGCGTTGGGGGAAGAATCTGCGCATCCCCCCGATGAGAAGCAGTCCGAGCAGGTAACCTATGAGAAAACCAACACCATTCCAGGCGTTGTTCAGAAACATCCATACAAAAGCAATGATAAGATTCAGTACAATCTGAAAGGCCATAGACATCTACTCCTTCAATACGGCATCAATATAAATATTGGGATGCAGTAGAATATCGCCTGCGCGGGAGGTCAATTGGAACATGCCTTCAGCCCCCACACCCATTACGATGATGAATACAAACAGAATTCCGGCAGGAATCAGAAGGCCGTTCACCGCGTAAGGGCGTCTTGTAACCCCGGCAGGTGGTTCGCCCCAGAACGCTTGTATGAAGATACGAAGTACCGAATATAACATCAACAAGCTTGAAAGCACCGCAATGCCGGTGAGACCATACAAGCCTGCCTGCAAGCCTCCTTCAAAGAGAAGCAACTTCCCCGGAAATCCACTAAATGGCGGCAAACCTGCCAAGGCAAGTGCACTAATGAAGAACATCCAGCCTAGCAGCGGATAGCGATGGATTAGCCCGCCCATGTTATCAAGTTTGGATGTTCCGGCAACAGCGATCAAGGCACCACCGAGCAGGAAGAGCAATGTTTTGATCAACATATCATGCAGCATATAGAAGAGCAGACCTTCAAGTGCAGGGCGACTGGCTGCAGCCATACCAAAAGCGACAAACCCTACACCTGCGACCACGTTGTAGATGAGAATCTTGTTTACATCGCGGTATGAGATCGCACCGATGACACCCAGGACCATCGTTGCTCCAGCCATCCATCCGATTAGTGCATGGAAGAAATCAGGATCATGATAGAAGATCAGTGTGAATGTTCGCACAATCGCGTACAAGCCAACCTTTGTAAGCAATCCTGCGAACAATGCAGTGACAACAGCAGGTGGTGCCGCATAAGAGCCCGACAACCAGAAGAACAGGAACAGTCCGGCCTTGATGCTAAATACGATCAGAAAGAGAACAGCAATTAAGGTAATGACTCCGCTCTGTCCCACTTCAGCAA
Source organism: Paenibacillus sp. FSL H3-0457 (assembly GCF_037981725.1). Lineage (NCBI taxonomy): Bacteria > Bacillati > Bacillota > Bacilli > Caryophanales > Paenibacillaceae > Paenibacillus > Paenibacillus sp. FSL H3-0457. Next base: position 2,872,861 of record NZ_CP150283.1, read on the forward strand.
TTTTGACGGACAAATCTGCCATGTTCAGTGTGCCAGTAATGGAGTAGAGGAAGCCGATGGAAGCGACAAAAAGAGCTGAAGAAACGATGTTAATCAAGACATATTTGATCGTTTCCCGAAGCTGTCTTTCGGTACCTCCCAATACGATCAGTGCATAGGAAGAGATGAGCATCAGTTCAAAGCTGACAAACAAATTGAACAAATCTCCGGTTAGGAATGAACCGTTAACTCCCGCGATTAGAAAATGAAAGAACGGATAGAAGTGGTGCTCTTCCCTCTCCTTGTTCACACTGCGAAACGCATACAGCAGACACGCCAGTGCAATGATGGAAGCGGCAACGACAAGTAGCGCCGATACCATGTCCGCAACAAGCACAATACCATAGGGAGGTGCCCATCCACCCATATTAAGCGTTAGAACTCCAGTCTGAGCTACCCGCGTAATGAGTATCGTTGAGACCGCTGCTGTGAACAAAAGTCCAATGACACTAATGATCCGCTGGATATTTGTTTTCCGGAAAAACAGCAGAGCCAGAACACCTGTAATCAAAGGCAACAGAATCGGCAGAACGACGAGATTATTCATATGGACGCCCCCTTACTTCTTCCATATCGTCTGTTTTTAACTTCAGATAAGAACGATAGGAGAGAACAAAGAAGAACGCAGTGAGGCCAAAATTAATAACAATCGAAGTTAGTATCAGAGCCTGAGGAAGTGGATCGACATAACGTTCAGCCATCTCCCCAAGCAGTGGTGGTGCCCCGGTTTTGAGACGTGACATGGTGATCAAGAGCAGATGCACGCCATGGGTTAGTATGGACATGCCAAGTACGATGCGGAGCAGGCTCCGCGACAAGATTAAAAAGACGGCAACCGCAAACAGAATGCCAACGGCTACACACATCAATATTTCCATATCAGCGATCCTCCCCGATCTGTAGAATGATGGTCATGGTGACACCCAGGACAGCGAGATACACGCCAAGATCAAACAGCATGGCCGTGGCGAGTTCTGTCTCTCCCAGCAAAGGAAGTTCGAAATAGCCGAAGGTTTGACTTAGGAACGGGACTCCGAATATAAATGAACCCGCACCCGTAAGTAACGCTATACCCAATCCGATCCCTGTAAGAACACGGAAGTCAACGGGTAACGCTTTGCGTATTGTATCAGTACTGAATGCCAGGGCAATCAATACGAGCGCTGCCGCTGTTACCAAGCCGCCGATGAAACCTCCGCCCGGATTGTGGTGACCTGCAAAGAAGAGATGCATGGCAAACGTCAGAATGATGAACACAACGACCTTGGTGGTCGTTTGCAGCAATACATCATTACTCTGCAAGGGGACAGTATCCCACGAGGATGAACTGCGTTCCCGGTTACCATACTTTTTAGTATTGTCTGTTTCATCATCCAGATCGGGCTCGGAATCCTTAGTTTCGTCTTTCTTACGGAACTTCAAGCGGGCTCCGAGATCCTTCGCTTCGAGGTTCAGATTAATCATGGAGTAGATGGACAATGAAGCAACCCCAAGCACCATAATCTCCAATAACGTATCGAAGCCTCGGAAATCTACGAGCAACACGTTCACGACATTTTTACCACCAGCCGAGTCATACGCTTCCTGAAGGAAGAAAGTAGAAATGCTGTCGAGTGATGCTGTTCCGCTTGCAGCCAGTGCCACAAAAGTCATCACGATCCCGACTGCAATCGCTACGATCATATTTACCGTGAGATAACTGCGGCTTGATTTGCCACGTTGAAGCTCAGGCAGATGGTAGAAGCAGAGCAGGAACAGTGCAACAGATACCGTCTCAACAATCATCTGTGTCAACGCCAGATCCGGCGCCCGGAAGAGTACGAATAGCAGAGTTACGAGGTAACCAACCGCTCCGGTCATAATGACTGCCGACAGTCTGTTCTTGGCAAAAGGAATCGAAACTGCAGCACCGATGAGCGTGACTAGCAGTACCACCTCATAGAATGAGTAAGGTGCATTGCCTTGCAGATTCCAGGTAATATTTTCTCCTGAATGGAAGAAGGCATAGACCAGCAACGCGACCGTGAATGAGAAAATGTAAACGAGATAATTACGAACCGAGCCATTCATATAGGCTTCCGTCCATTTGCGTGCATAATGCTGAAGATTATCCAGCACAACATGGTACATATTGTTAATTGTTAATCCTTGTGGATAATGCTCATAAATATTCCTCCATCGTGGCAACAGCTTGTAGAGAGTGATTCCGAGAATCACAACTCCGATTGTCATAATCAGTTCCGGAGTCCATCCATGCCACAGTGAGAAATGTACATCGAAGCGCTCATTTCCATTCAAGAGGGATGGAAGCACAGCGGCCATTGCCGGTTCAATCAGTGATCCGGCCAGCAGATTCGGGAAGAGTCCGAATACAATGACAAGAACACCTAGAACAACAGGCGGAATGAGCATGCCAGCTGGCGCTTCGTGCAACTTCTCGGCAGGGATCTCGCTTTGGCTACGACCGAGGAATGTTTTGAACACGATAATTAGCGCATAGATCAGGGTAAACACACTTGCAAGCCAAGCGAATACCGGCAATAGAACACTCCAGGACCCAAGTCCAAAGATTCGCAGATGCGTGACTTCCACCATCGCCTGGAAGAATAACTCCTTGCTCAGGAATCCGTTGAAGGGCGGAATACCCGCCATGGCAAGTGAGCCGATCAATGCCACGGTGAATGTGATTGGCATGAATGAAGCAAGTCCACCGAGCTTCCGTATGTCACGTGTACCCGTTTCATGATCAACAATCCCTACGACCATGAACAGAGCGGCCTTGAAGGTTGCATGATTAAACAGGTGAAGCAGCGCAGCGGTTATTGCAACAGTGTACATCGCAGAGGATTCGCCATATCCGAAGTAGAGAGCAGCAGATCCAACCCCTAAGAGGGACATGATCAGACCAAGTTGAGAGATGGTCGAATAGGCAAGAATCGCTTTGAGATCGTTTTTTTTCACCGCCAGGAATGATCCATAACACAAAGTCAGAAGACCAACGCCGGTAACGAGCCAGAACCAGAGTCCCTGTCCACCGAAGATTGGTGTAAACCGTGCTACAACGTACAGTCCGGCCTTGACCATGGTGGCTGAGTGAAGATAGGCACTCACAGGTGTCGGAGCTTCCATGGCATCCGGCAACCAGATATGGAACGGGAACTGAGCTGACTTGGTGAAAGCTCCAATCAGGATCAAGATAAGTGCGGGTAGAAATAGTGCGCTTTCCTGAAACTGACCCAATCCTGTAATGGTTGCACGAATACTGAATGTTCCGGTAATGAGATACATCATCATGAATCCGGTAAGCATGGCGAAACCGCCAAATACCGTAATCAGGAATGATTTTTGTGCTCCTGAAGTCGAGGCTTTACGTTTGTAATGGAATGCAATCAACAGGAATGACGTAATACTGGTCAATTCCCAGAATCCGTAGAGCACGATCATATTATCAGACAGCACCACGCCCAACATGGCTCCCATGAACATCAACAGATACAGGTAGAAACGGTTCAGCGCTTCTTTCATATCCATGTAGAAGATTGAGTAGAGAACAACGAGGACACCGATTCCGGTGATTAGCAGTGTCAGCATGAGGCTCAGACCGTCCAGATACAGGTTAAATCCAATGTCCAGTGAAGGAATCCATGGGATATTTCCAGATACGGTATTGCGCTGTGACACAGCGGGTATGAGACTCGCAAAGTATACAAATAATAGTGCCGGAACAAGGAGAACCGGCCATCCCAAATGTAATTTACGGAAGAAACGATGCAGCATGGCAAGTAGAATGCCAGCGGCAAAAGGCAGAATAACAGCAACATGAAGCAGGCTCAACATTACACCCCCAATGTTTAGTATTTCGATTACTCTCTCTGTGACATACAGGCGCATGATCCTTTGAAGGATATGCTTGCTCTCTATATTCATAACCCAAGTATGTATATACAGAATCGTGTCTATTCTTTGAATGGAAGAAACACGGTGAAAATTTCAGTATAATATTGTATGGGCATGTATAATAAAAAAACACACAAGTTCCGATAAATATGAAAACGATTAGGGCGTGTCTGAAACTCCGAAGAAGCAGATTTTGCCGAATTTACGTTCCAAGCCAGGAAGTTTTCCGCAGGCGTGCCGGGGCACGTCAAGGGAAAATGACGCAGCAGGGGGCGAAAAGGCGGTAAAAGATGCACTTCAGCGAGTTTTGAGACACGTCCGAGGTGACATTCCGTGTACTCTTTACAGCATAGTTATGTTGAGAAGCAAGATGGTTTCACCGTGTAATGGAGGAAGTAATGTCATTCAAAATTAGAACTGTGCTTACAGTCATCTTTGCTGTGTTATCCTTGCTGGTTACCCTGACGATTGGGTCTATTTTTAGCCAAAAGTCATTTGTTGCTGTAGAGACTGAGATTGGTCACTCGCTTACAGGCACGGCCTCACAGGCTTCGGACAAGCTGGATCGATTCATGTCGGCTCGCGTGGGTGAACTGGACCTGCTGGGCCGAATGGCTTCGTTGGAAGATGAATTCCAACCTGATGAGATTCAGATGCTGCTGGATCAGTTACAAGATAGCTTTCCCTCATTCTCATGGGTTGGATTCATGGACCCGAAGGGAAAAGTGTTAGCTGCTACGGATGGTATCTTGCTTGGGGAAAATTTATCAGAGCGACCTGTGTATCAGGAGGGAATCAAGGGTAAATTCATTGGAGATGTGCATAATGCAGTACTTCTTGCCAAGCTGCTTCCGAATCCAACGGGAGAGCCGTTGCAATTTGTCGATATCAGTTTTCCGCTGAAGGATAGCAAAGGAATGATTCAAGGTGTGCTCGCTGCACATTTAAGCTGGGAATGGGCGAAGGAAGTCGAGGAATCCGTACTTGCCCCATTAAAAAGGGAAGAAAAGGACATTGAGTTCTTTATCGCTAGCAAAAAGGAACATACAGTGCTGCTCGGGCCGAAGGAATGGATCGGTAAACCGTTAGTATTGCCTGGCATTGAAGAGGCCCAGCTCAACAAGAGCAGTTGGTCCATTGAAAAGTGGCCTGATGGTAATGAATATGTGACAGGGTTTGCCTACAGCCAGGGTCATCTGGATTATCCCGGATTAGGCTGGACCGTAGTCATTCGTCAAGTCAAGTCATCTGCTTTTGCGTCTGTGTTTGACCTGATGTGGTTTAATGTGTGGTCTGGACTCGCCGTTACCTTACTCTTTGCACTGATTGGCTGGGTTGTCTCACGTCTGATCTCTGCCCCACTTGTGCGTCTTACCAGAGTAGCCAATCGACTGCGTGCAGGGGAAGAGCTTGAGATTCCTGCGATTAAGGGGATTAAGGAGATTGAAGTGTTGTCCCGTTCGCTTCGGGATATGCTGACCTCTCTTATGAATAAAAACTCAGAGCTGATCGTGATGCAGAATCTGGCGCATTTTGATCAGTTAACTAGACTGCCAAATCGCACTGCCCTTGAAGTGTATCTGGAGGAGTCTCTGGAGACCGAAAGTGAAAATCACACGCTGACTTTTCTCTATCTGGATCTCGATGGATTCAAACGGGTCAACGATACACTTGGACATCAGACTGGAGATGTGCTGTTACAGAAAGTGGCCCAGCGACTGTCTACTCTTGGTCAGGTGAAGGGGATAACAGTCCGATTGGGCGGAGATGAATTCCTGATTGTACTTCAGTCTGTTGGAAGTCATCCGAGGGAAGAAGCCATGGCTTATGCAGAAGCCATCATTCAAAGCTTGAACAAGCCGTTTATTATCGATTACGAGCGAATTCGAATTGGATGTAGCATTGGAGGAGCCGAATATCCTACCAACAGCGACAACCCAAGTGAGATTATTCGGATGGCGGACGAAGCTTTGTATGAGTCCAAACGTGCAGGCAAGAACAGAATGACATTTTATTCCGAGTTGAAGCAAGATCGTTAGCGTATAATAACATGAGCTGGGTTATCCCAATCACCTTTGTGCGAATGTGCGTATAAACAAGGAGGGGTGAAATGTCTGGAAAATATGCATCTGTACCTTATGGTTATGAGCCACCTGCGGCCAGCCGCAAAGGCACACTGACTTTTTATGACTCGTTTGAACATGTGACTGATGAGCAACTCAAGCGCGCCGCTGCAACGGTAGATACCCGTTCATTCATACAGCTTGTGTTGTATCCTTTACACGAGAGCACGTTTAAACGAATGAGCAAGGATTCGATACAGGCATATTACAAAAGAGAAGACCGCCTGCATGATTGGCGGCGGGAACATCCAACTTCACGTATACGTGTGGAGGGGCTTGAGGGCAAGAGAAAGAAATATACACCTGTGGATAGCGCGCTGCGCCATATCACTGCGGAATATCAAGCCCCTCACTTTCTGTATTTGACGATAGAGATGGCAAATATGTTTGCTTCATTTGATTCCTTCAAGGATTGGATCAAAGAGCTGCGTCTCATCATTGACGGATCGTCCGAATACCTGCATCCGATGCTGGAGCAAAATCGCCATCGCTGGGAATGGGCGGAATGAAAACATAGATGTATGAAGACGATCGGCGTGCTGATCATATTCAAACCCAAAAAAAGTTGTGTTGTACAAACCGGAATTCGGGTGTACAGCACAACTTTTTTAGTTATATTTTCTCTGACAAGGACGAAGTCAGATCAAGTGATGTTACGGTTTTATTTTTACCTGTTCGTTTCGCGGCATACAGACAGGCATCCACTTCCTCGAACAATTTGTCTTTGGTTAGATTAGGGCTGTAGCTTTTGAGACCGATACTCACGGTGATGGAAGCTCCTTCAAGTTCCAGATGGCCCATCAGGGCAATCTTCTGACGAATCTGTTCCACCAAGGCATAAGCCTGCTTGAAAGATTGCTCAAACATCAATAAGGCGAACTCTTCGCCCCCGTACCGTGCTGCAATATCACTTGAGGTAATGGTTTCCTGAATGATCAGGGACACTTTCTCCAGAATAATGTCTCCAACCCGATGACCATACGTATCATTAATGGATTTGAAGTCATCAATATCGATCAGGGCCAGATGCAGACTCATGCCACTGTTGGCATACTCAAATGCTTTTTCATAATAATCCTTAAATGAGCTTTGATTATAAAGGTTGGTTAAACCGTCTGTTTTGGACTGTTTGGTCATAATTGCATTTCGCACAATAAGGTCCTGCTTGGCAAGCATGCTGGCATGAAGATCATCGAGCACCTCAACGCCGCTGGTTACGATAACCTGTGCTACATATGTACCTAGGATTAGAAAAGCAGGAATGGATACCATGTCAAATGAAGACAAGTACAACCGGTAGGCCGGATCGAACAAAACCAGAAAGTAACCAGTCATCTGCATCAGAAAGACAATCCAGACTCTCTTTTTACTGAAAAACAGCACCGAAGCAAAGATGGGCAACAGACAGATTGCTAATATAATCCGAATGTCATAATTGACATGAATAATCGTCCAGGCGATAACCGTGCTGGCTATAGACATGGTGTAAAAGGAATATGAACTGAAGCGCCGATCAACCCAACTTGCGAACAAAATGCATGAACTGCTGACGGCCGTAGGCCAGAAGAGGACATTCATCAAGAAATCTGTAGGTGTGCGATCATACTTCAGAAACAGGAAACAGCCAATCTGAATGGCGAAATGTGCAATGATAACAATCCAGTAGGCATGGAGCATTTTTTGGATCCATTTGGAATGTTTGAACTCGTACTCTGTTGGAATGTGGCTATTGTGCGTATGGAAACCTTTCATATATCACCGCTGACTGCATCATAATGGTACGACAGAATTACTCTCGTATATGATAATTATAAATCACAATGAACAAAACGCAAATGTATTTAACTGTTATGTGAGAACAAGACTCACAGAAGTTTCGAGTTGTCACAAACTTTTTATGGAGGACAAACAAAACTCAACAATACACTCATAGACTATATACATGGCTCCGTTCCATATGTAGGAAATCATTGATGAAGGGGAGGTGATCTTCATTCCTCTTGTCGTTCGTTCAACCGTTAATGCTACGGGAGCAATTACATTTACAGGAAATACGCTTGGACTGAGTCGTTCGGAAACAGCGGGGGTTCCCGGAACACAGGACAGTATTGGAGGTTTTATCACAACCAACACCAGCCTCCAGTACGGCACCTATCCACTGGGAACGACAAGCCTGTATCAGAGCAACAGTTCAGCAGCCATTCTTACACTACCTGCTGGAAGTACCGTTCTGTATGCAGAATTGATCTGGGGCGGCAGTTACATCAATGGTACAGTCAATCTGAGTGCTGCCATTAACAATCCGGTTACGTTTATTACACCCGCAGGGACTTCCAGTGTTACCCCTGATCCACTTACCTACAATCAATTCGATCTGGGGGGCGGTGCTGCTGGCTATGTACGTTCCGCCAACGTGACCACACTTGTACAAAATGGGGGAGCAGGTACATATATCACCGGTGCAGTGGTAGGGACTATAGTTATTACAAATGATTCCACGGCCAATCATGCGGGGTGGACACTTGGAGTCATTTATCAGAATCCCAATCTGCCTTTTCGCAACATGTCTTTGCGTGCCGGGGGCGTACTCGTTCAATCCACTTCACCACCTGTTGTTACCACACTGACTGGATTTGCAACGCCCCTTTCCGGTGTATTGGGAGGAAGAATACTGTTCAGTGCACAGGAGGGCGACGCGAACCGGACCGGTGACCAGGCATTATTCGGGCCGACCTCAGCTACATCGGTTGCTTTGTCTGGGCCCAATAATCTAGCTGCGAACTTTTTTGCCTCTCAGATTAACGGAGATACCGGAGCGCTTAATACAACAGGAACGTTTGGGACACGAAATCAGATCAACGGAGCTCCAGGTACGAATATTATCGGTGGACGTCAAGGCTGGGATATTACCAATGTGGATGTTTCAGCAAGACTGATTAATAACCAGTCATCTGCGGTGTTGACATTAACGACCTCGGGGGATGCCTACATTGTCAACGCCAATGCAATTCAAGTTGATATTAATGCACCCAAGATCACATTGGCTAAGGCAACGGTCGCCGCCGGTGCAGTTGCCGGGGATAGTATTCTATATTCGGTTACCGTTACCAATGCAGGCACTGCGAGTGCGGCCAGTGTTGTTTTATCCGATTCACTTCCTGCAGGTCTTACCTTTATTCCAGGTAGTGTCACGGTTGCAGGTGTATCCCGTCCAACACTTGATGTGACGGCAGGCATCCCGCTGGGTTCGTTAACTTTATCCAGCAGTGTTGTTGTAACCTATCGAGCACTCATCGGTCAGGATGCAAGCATCCTGCAACTGGTGAATTCGGCCAATGCAGCCTTTACATTTCAAAGTGTAGCAGGGGGGCCGGTCATTACCGGAGTTATTCCTTCCAACAACTCCACCCTTACGGTTTATTCGCCAAACCTGTCCATTGTGAAATCGGCGAGTACCACCAATGCCACGGTGGGTGACCTAGTAACCTATACACTGCAAGTGAACAACGGAGGGAATGTTGCAGCCAACGTTACATTGAGGGATAACATTCCAAGTGGTAGCTCATATGTAGCAGGCAGCTTTCGTCTGAATGGAAATGTGATTGCTGGCGCCAATCCGGTTACCGGCGTTAATCTGGGGAGCCTCGCGGCAGGAAGTGCCAATACCGTGACCTTTCAGGTACTTGTAACAAGCTTGCCGACACCGCCGACTCTTGTGGATCAGGCGACAGCTTCTTATTCCTTCAATTCACCTGATGGTCGGACGATCACGGGAAACATCGCCTCGAATACCTTAACGATCCCGGTAACATTGCCCAATGTGACCACGGTAAAATCAGCATCCGTTACCGATGTTGCTGTCGGGGAGACCTTCACGTACACCGTAGTTACTACCAACAGTGGTATTCAGGTGATTAACAATGTGGTACTTACAGATGCGCTCCCTGCTGGAATAACTTTTGTTCCCGGCAGTGCAACCGTAAGGGGAACTGTTGTACCGTCTGCGAATCCGAGCAGTGGTATCTCTATTGGGACATTGGCGGCCGGAAGTTCTGCGACGGTGACGTTTCAGGTGAATGTGCAGTCTTTGCCTGCTTCAGGTTCGTTAGTTAATCGAGCGGTAGTGTCCTATAGCTCTGGTTCGTTCACGGGCATTTCCAACTCCAATTCCATTACAACCCCTGTATACCAAGCTGTTGTTGGTATCAACAAGTCGGCAAGCCAAACCAATGCGACACTGGGGGATCAGATTGCATACACACTTGTGGTCACGAACAGTGGGAATATAGCGACTCAAGTGAATGTGACGGATACGATTCCAGCGGGGCTGACGTTTGTCCCGAATTCGGTAACTGTGAATGGTACTGCACGTCCTGGAACAAGCCCATTAACGGGAATAACACTGGGCAGCCTCCTGCCGGGAGTTGCGGCTACGGTGGTGTTTCGCGCTACACTCACCACACTTCCGACTCCCCCGACACTGGAGAATCAAGGGACAGCAAGTTATACGTACCAGCTTCCAAGTGGAAGGAATCTCTCAGGCAGTAGCTTATCCAATATCGTTCGTATATCTGCATCGGCTCCCAATATTTCTCTTAGTAAAACAGTAAACACACCAGATGCGACAGTTGGAGATGTGCTTACGTATACCGTTGTTGCAACAAACGCAGGAATTAGTGCAGTACAAAATCTGGTGATTTCGGATGCACCATCCGGCTCTGAATTTGTCCCGGGTAGTGTCACGATTAATGGATCTGCTGTTCCCAGCGCAAGCCCCGTTGCGGGAATCGCAGTGGGTTCATTGAATAGCTCAAGCAGTGTAACTGTGACCTATCAGACCCGAGTGAATTCCGTTCCATCTACGGGTTTGGTTAGTAACCAGGCCAATGCAGCATTTACATCAGGCAGTTTTAACGGTGTTTCTTCTTCTATATCAGTAAATACCCCCATATTTCTGCCAGTGATCCAAGTGGTGAAGTCAGCAAGTACAACAAGTTTGACTGTAGGCGATACGTTTAATTACACCATCCAAATTAACAATACAGGTAACATAGCTGCAACGGTTACCTTGACAGATCCCATTCCAGCAGGAGCAGTATTCAGCACAAATAGTGTCATTATTAATGGCGTACCTACACCTGGAGTCAGCCCGGAGTCGGGTATCAGTCTAGGAGAGATTGCTGCGGGCTCAGGTGCAACGGTCACCTTTGTTGCAACGGTTACCAGTTTGCCAGATGCAAGGCAGTTAATTAATCAGGCGGTTGCTTCATTTGCCTACACACTCCCAAGTGGGAGAACGATTGCCGGTCTCTCGTCATCAAACACCATCACTATTCCAGTGTCTCTGCCCAATGTTACGATTGTCAACAGTGACAATGTAGAGTACGGCGTAGTCGGAGATGTCATTCGATACACATCTGTTATTCGTAATAACGGCACAGTAGCCGTTAATAATGTGGTATATGTCAATCCTCTTCCTTCGAATACCCCATTTGTACCCGGAAGTGTCATTGTGAACGGGACTTCGTTCCCGCTCTCCAATCCGACCGCCGGCATTCCAATCGGTACGTTGGCTCCAGGAGCCGAGGTTACCGTAACTTTTGAGGTGACGATTACCATGCCGATTCCTTCGCAGATTAACAATCAGTCGACGGTCAGCTTCACATCCGGTTCATTTTCAGGGTCATCATCGTCCAATACCACTCAGACTCCGGTCATACAACCGCAGATTTCACTTGTCAAAACAGCAAATACCGTAAATGCAACTGTAGGTGATACGGTTGTATACACGGTAACGGTCAGCAATGCTGGCAATCTGGAAGCAAATGTTACTCTCACAGACAACATTCCTTCTGCGACTACTTTTGTACCCAACAGTGTGGTTGTATCCGGTGTGCCAGAGCCGGGAGTAACACCAGGAACAGGTATTCCGGTAGGCATTGTAGCAGCGGGGGCGACGGCTGTTGTCACGTTTGCCGTTGTTGTGGATTCACTTCCATCCCCACAGCAGCTTAGCAATTTTGCTACATCATCCTTTACATTTACACCTCCAGATGGGCGGACGTTGACTGGCTCAGCCACTTCGAATACACTCACGTTCCCGGTCTCGTCACCAAACGTCGCTGTTGTCAAAAGCACAGCTTCCACTGCGGCTACGGTAGGAGATACAGTGACCTATTCCATTCTGGTGACCAACAGCGGAATTGCACCGGTGAACAATATTCAGTTTTCAGACCCGATTCCAGCTGGAGCCTCTTTTGTTACAGGGAGTGTCACAGTGAATGGGGTTGCGCAACCCGGAGCCAATCCGGCAGGTGGGGTACCCCTTGGTACATTGGGGCCCGGAACGTCCGCGACGGTCACATTCAGTATCCGTATCGACGCGATCCCGCCAAGTGATCAGTTGAGCAATCGCTCTACGGTCAGTTTTACCTCAGGTACATTCTCAAGCACAACCTTTTCAAATACCGTGGTCACTCCGGTGTACCAGCCTATTCTTTCAGCACAAAAAACAGCCAGTACACAAAATGCTACCGTTGGGGATACAGTCAGCTACACGATAACCGTGAGCAATCAGGGAAACTATGGAGCCCAGATTAACCTGACAGATAACCTTCCAGCCGGAACCATCCTTGTGCCAAATAGCGTTATTGTGAACGGTCAACCGCTGCCAGCAGGAAATCCAGCAACGGGCATCCCCGCAGGTAATGTGGCTCCCGGAGCTACGACCACCATTACCTTTTCAGTAGTTGTTGATACGCTGCCAAGTCCGCAACAACTGGTGAATCAGGCTTCGGTGGCTCTATCATATACATTGCCGGATGGGCGAAACATCACGGAGTCTGTTCTATCCAATGTGTTGACCATTACCGTATCGGCACCGGATGTTGATGTCGTCAAATCCACAACTTCAACGGCGGTATCAGTTGGTGATATCGTAACGTATAGCATCGCTGTAACCAATAACGGAATTGCAACGGTCAACAATGTGGTTTTCACGGATGCAGTGCCGACAAGTACCGTTCTTGCGCCAACCGGCGTGTTTGTCGATGGTGTTCTGCGCCCTGGTGCCAATCCTTCTACGGGAATAACACTTGGTTCCATCGCACCTGGTGTTACGGTAACCGTTGTATTTAGTGTGCAGGTTACGGCGCTCCCGGCAAGTGCAGTGTTAAACAATCAGTCTACTGTCAGCTTTACATCAGGTGTTTTCTCAGCGACCACATTCTCCAATACAGTTACAACTCCGGTCTATCAACCTATTCTGTCGGCAGTCAAAACGGGAGATCAGACGATAGCAACGGTAGGGGATACCGTTGTGTACAGCATCGCCATCTCCAATGCCGGGAACTATGGGGCATCTGTCACGTTAACGGATACCATTCCGGCAGGAACAGAGTTTGTTCCAAATAGCGTTATTATTAACGGGGCTTCTGCACCAGGTGCAGATCCAGCTTCGGGTATTCCGCTTGGTGTCGTTTCCACAACAACTCTGGTTACCTTCTCCGTTGTGATTGTGACGTTACCTTTGAGCCAGTCCATTACCAATCAGGCTTCTGCGACATTTTCGTATACATTACCTGATGGTAGAACACTTGGAGGCACGATTACGTCCAACGCACTCAACATTCAAGTATCTGCTCCGAACGTGAGTGTAGTTAAGACGGCTTCGGTAGTTGATGCCGTGGTAGGCGACACGATTGTGTATGAAATGGTTGTGACCAATGAAGGAATTGACCCGGTAAACAACATTGTGATCACCGATCCGATTAACCCAGCCACCACATTTGTTACAGGCAGTGTTCTGGTGGACGGCGTCCCACGGGCCTTGGCAAACCCGGCGCTGGGCATAGCCCTTGGTAGTTTAGCGCCTGGAGCATCGATAGCGGTATCGTATGCAGTACGGGTCAATACGCTTCCAACACCACCACAAGTGAGCAGTCAGTCTTCCGTAAGTTTCACATCGGGTGTTTTCTCGGGAGCAGCGTATTCCAATACGGTTGTAACACCAATCTATCAGCCGATTATTGCCGTAACCAAAACAGGGAGCACCTCCAATGCAACCATTGGTGACACCATCACCTATTCTTTTGCCATTAACAATAGCGGGAATCTGGATGCAAGTTTGACATTAACGGACAATATACCGAATGGAGCCGTACTGCTTCCCAACAGTGTTCTGATTGATGGTGTTCCACAGCCAGGTGCCAATCCAGAGACGGGTATCGTTGTGGGTACCGTACCGTCCGGAGGTACGGTTATTGTAACGGTTACCCTCGAGGTGACTGTAGATACGTTGCCGCAGGATCAGCAACTGGTTAACCAGGCGGTGGCCAACTATACATTTAGTCCACCCGATGGCCGTCTGTTGACGGGGACCGTATCTTCGAATGTTCTGGTTATCCCGGTATCTGCACCAAATGTTGTTGTTGCCAAAAGTACAAGTGCCATTGATGCTGTTGTCGGTGATGTAATCACCTATACGGTTGTAGTAACCAATAGCGGCATTGAAGTGGTGAATAATGTGGTCATGGTTGACCCGGTACCTGTCGGTACAGTATTTGTGCCAGGAAGTGTTACGGTGGATGGTGTGCCAAGACCAACAGGGAATCCGAATACAGGCATCACGCTTGGTTCGATTGCTGCGGGTGCTTCCGTTACGGTTACATTCAGAGTAGAGGTTGTGGTGATATGAGCCAATCTTCCGGTCCGTTGTCCCACTGGCTAAAGAATCAGTCCCTGGTTCGATTCAGCTCTGGTGCGACTGAACTGGAACAGGTATCCTATTCGAATACGGTTGTAACACCGTGGATCGGCCCCAGGCTTGAAGTCAGAAAAGTCTGCAATGTCACGGAGGCTGCCTTAGGGCAGTCTCTTATCTACCGTGTTGAAATTGTTAACACCGGAAATCTTACGGCCCTAGTGTACCTATTGGATCAGCTATCTGCAGAGACGGCACTGCTTCCCAACAGTGTACTGCGTGATGGTATTCCGTTACCGGGAGCATCACCGGAGAGAGGATTGCCTCCAGCTGAAATCGCGCCCGGAGCCACGTTGCGATACCACTTCCAAGTTGTAATCTTGCGTTTACCTGAGACACTGAAGCTGCTGAATCAGGCACAGGTTAACTATGAGTTTTTGACACCGGAAGGCAGAACGGTTACAGGTATGGAACAATCCAATATCGTGGAGGTCAATCTGGTCTCATCCCGGCTGGAGATCTCCTTTCAGGCGGATCACATCTATACCTTCTCAGGGGATATTGTCATGTACACCGTCATCGTTAGCAATCCGGGTTTTATTGCAGCCACGAATGCCCAAGTAACGATTTCTTTGCCACAAGGTATTGTTTTTATACCTGCGAGTGTCATCGTAGATGAAATGTTTGCGCCACAAGTAACGCCTGATACGGGCATACAACTTGGAGAGATTTTACCCGGAAGCTCAATTAGAATACAATATCGGGTTCAGGTTATTGGGGGAAGCGATGCAAACGGAATATCAAGTGTAGCTGTACTGGCGTATATCTCGGCAGGACAGCAGGAGACGGTCTACTCCAATCAGGTTACCCTGGAAGTGATACAGCCCCAGGTCTCTGTGGTGAAAAGTGTGCTCCCGGTAACGGCCACATTAGGCGATGTCGTCCAATATAATATTACCGTCTCCAATGCAAGCAGTTATGCGGTCGATGGAACTCTCCTGGATGGACTGCCCACAGGTGTGACATTTGTCGAAGGCAGCCTGCGCTGGAATGGGGTTAAACGTCCCGGAACCAATCTGGCTAAAGGGCTTAATCTGGGGACGTTGACAGCCCGGTCGGTTCTGAATATTCAGTTCGAAGCGAAACTTCCAGATCGAGATGAATCGATGCCTGATGACTACAGGTATGTGAATCATGCTAGCCTGATGTATACATTTCGATTGCCAGATTCACGGTCAGTGCAGCGGATGATTACATCCAATGAAGCTGTGGTCGAATTGAAAGCGCCGATAATTCAGGCTTATGTTCAAGTGACACCCACATTGGTCGAGCAGGGAGGTACCGTCACTTTTCAGGTACGTGTGGGGAATACGGGTAATTTGCCGGCACGTGTACAACTTGGGAGCATTTTACCTGAGGGTGCCAGATGGCTTGGTCAAGCTACGGGTGAGCTCCAATTGAGCATATCAGAGTATTCCACACCACGGGTTCTGCATGTGGGCGTGATTGAGCCTGGAACGGAAAAAAACATCTCGTATGTAGCGAAGTTAGCTTCTGAGAAGGTGGGGACGCTGCAAGGAGACTTGATTGCCAGGTACACGTATGAATGGAATGGACAAAAACGGGCTGGCGAAACCCGATCGAATGAGTACAGCATCATTGTGGAGTATAGAGAAGAATAGGAGGTATCACGGTTAACGGTAACTTGCCTGAGGAATTTGCTCATTCTGGTTGCCATGAGATTACACGAACGTAAATGAATGGTATACTAATTGAATATGAACTCGGCAATCAACCCGTGGAATCGGGACGTCGGAGTAGAGGAGGCAGCCACATTGGCAAAAGCAAAAGTAGCAAAAAGACCTACACGGGATGAGTTTGAACTCGAAGAGTTGGGAAACCAGCTGGTTGAAGCTTTTCGGGAACGTTCGGAAGTACTGTTGACGGTATGGGGCAAAGAAGATCAGGTGCAAGGAGTCATCGTCAAAATGGACTCCCGTACACGACTTGTGCATGTAGAGTATACCGAAGAAGAGTTCACAGCGAAGGTACCTTTTCTGGATATCATGCGTGTGCAATCTCCCCGGTACTGAACGAAAAAAACAGCAATCTGAATAATTAGGGCATCCGCCCTGTCAAAGTCGTTCTTCCTGCATAAGATAACCCATACCTGTTGCAGAGGAGGTACGGTCAATGAGCGAAGTATTAGGTGGAGAAACAAGAGGCTACGGATACGGAGGTTTCACTTCTGTAGGTGCCATTCTGGTTCTGTTCATCCTGTTGGTTATCATCTCCAAAGCGTTCTTGGTATAATTGCATATCTCTAAAGAATGAAAGAAGCTCTGCCATCGCGGCAGAGCTTTTTTGTTCGTTCAGTCCTTGGCGAATTTTGTAGAAAATCGGTGTAAGTCCTGCTTACGTTATGTTAGAATATAACCATCCCTAGAGAAAGAAAGAGGTGTTTTGATTATGAGCCAGACGTTAACAGAATCTTTAAATGAACAGATGAACTTTGAGTTTTATTCCGCTCATGTATATCTGGCTATGGCAGCCTATTGTTCCAGCAAAAGTCTGGATGGATTTGCGAACTTCTTCATCGTGCAAGCGGAAGAAGAGCGATTCCATGGCATGAAAATATACAAATTCCTGAATGATCGTGGGCAACGTGCCACACTTGAGGCTTTGCCAGAACCGAAGAATGAATATGCTTCGATGCTGGATGTGTTTGAGCATGGTTATGCTCATGAACAGCAAAACACGAAAAAATTCTACAATCTGGCTGACATCGCTCTGAATGAACGTGAACATGCAACGATGTATTTCCTGAAATGGTTCATTGATGAGCAGGTTGAAGAGGAAGCTTTGTTTGACAATATTATTCAGAAGCTGCGCCGCATTGAAAAAGACAGCAATGCCTTCTACATGCTGGATGCCGAGTTTGGCAAACGTTCGTTCACTGCTCCTGCTGAATAAATGCATGTTGGGAGTCGAGAAGATTCCAGCGTCAAAACACCATTTACATACAGCATGAGGTAATGATCCTGAAAGCAATGGGGGCAATCCCCTTGCAAGGGATGATGGTTTGATGCCATATGCTGATTGAAGACAAAGAAGCCTGCACTTGTGCAGGTTTTTTTGCATGCAACGATATTTAATGATTGTATAGATTTACTTGAATTGGAGGAAAGGTCTATCAAAATTCTGAATGTGGGTAATAGAGGATATGTCACAATTGATCTATCCTGACGGGATCTTATTTTGCGCAAATCTATCAAATTCGTATTAAATTTTAGGTTTATCTGACAAAAGTGTAACTCTACCGTAGCCTTTGGAGCGAGAACAGGAGCCACTATCTTTGATAGTATTAGGATTAATCGCCAAGGGATGAAGGTAGAAAAACATGGACACCCGGGGAAATTTAACACACAAGGGAGACTTTTAATTATGCTACATATTCGTAAATCTATCATGGTCACACTTGCTATTTTATTAATCATTCCACTATTATTGCCGCAGTCGGTATCTGCCAAATCAGCTGCATCCAAGGATGGTGCAAGCAAAGCAAATTCCAAAATCATATACCTGACGTTTGATGATGGGCCAACTGCTCATACGGGTCAGTTACTGGATATTCTGGATCAATATCATGCGAAGGCAACGTTTTTCATGCTGGGACCTCAAATGGAGCAATTTCAGAAGGCTACCAAACGTATCGTAGCTGACGGGCATGGATTGGGTCTGCATGGTGTGACTCACGTTCCAGGCAAATTCTATAAATCTGCATATAGCGGATTGAAAGAAATGCAACAGGCCAATGCAAGTCTGAACAAGGTTGCCGGAGTTAAAACAAGTCTCGTGCGGACGCCATACGGTAGTAAACCATACCTCAAGCCTGCGTTCCGTAGTGTACTTCTGGGCCAGGGTGGATTCCATCTATGGGATTGGAATGTCGACTCGGAAGATTGGAAATACAAGAAGGATCACCAGAAAGTCTATAACAGTGTAATGAAGCAGATCCACAATGTGCAAAAGAGCGGAACAACACCTGTTGTGCTTATGCACGACCAGGAAGCAACGCTGAAAGTATTACCGCAAGTATTGAAAACATTGAAGGCAGAAGGGTATCGTTTTGAAGTATTAAGCAAAAAAGTACAGCCGGTTAACTTCTGGAACGACAAGCGTTAATCTTTTGAATTTTTAGATTGGCTACAACGAAGGAGGTACACATCATGAAGAAACAGCCATTATGGATCATGATTCCAGTAACGACAGCCGTTTTACTTGCTCTGGCAGGATGTGGCGGACCGGATTCAAATGCAGCATCATCAGAGAATAGCTCTTCACCAACAACAACAGTGGGGGAGCAGACCGAGACCGGCAGCGGTGGTGCTGATTTCTCTAATGAAAATGAAACAGGAACCAAAGAGAATACGGGCACAACAGATAATGTAGACACATCAGGATCGAAGGCAAATGACAACCAAGTTGCCACTGGTCATTCAGGTGTGAATGATGTGATCAAGCAAGTTCGCAACCAGTTGAAGATGAAGGATGCAGCGTTACCCACTTCATTCACATTGGACAAGGGTACATCTTTGGGGGCGGCAATACTGTCCAATACTGCGGATGCATTTAAGGTAAACTTCTACGCTACCACTCAGTCTGTTGCCATTAATGATCAATCTTTAACTGCATCCGACAGTAAGATACCTGTACTGGCTTCCTATGAAGTGAAGACCTATAAGGACCCGGATCAGCCAGAAATATTCCCTGAGACGGACCTGAAAGATATTCCAGCAGATATGGCTGTGGATCTGGGACATGGCATCAAAGGCATGAGTGAAGGTGCCGCAGGCAGTCAATATCTGACTTGGCAAGAAGGTAGATGGACGCTGGAAATTCGTTCGGTATCCGAAGATGAAATGAATAATCCGGGCATAGCGAAAAAAATGGTGGAGTACCTGGAGTTACATACCTTGCCTGTACCTAAAGATAAAGGGTATATCAAGGTTGAATATCCAAGTGGTGGACAGTCTGTTCTTGTAACGATCTCATGGCAGGACGGTAACCAAATTCATCAGTTTAAGACCGATCAAGTGCCATTAGAAGCTCTTGGCATGGTTGTATCTGTGAAATAAATCTTGAGTGTTTTACGGATATTCTGCTATGTAGAAGAGATGAGTGTGGGATTGTTACGATACACCTAAAAAAGCTTGGCCCAGGAAGTGCTGGGCCAAGCTTTTTATTTTGAGCATGTTATCGCAGCTTATGCAGCCGGGGTACATGCTTATTTTTGTTTCAATGGGTTAAAGCGGTACTTTCATTTGAACCACCCTTTTTCCTTGGAGCGAGTGATGGCCTCAATGCGGTTACTGGCATTTAACTTGTTGAGAATAATGGAGATGTAGTTACGCACCGTTCCCGTTGTAATGAACAGATGCCCGGCGATTTCCTTGGTGTTTTTCCCATCTGCCATGAGGCCTAGTACAGCGTTCTCCCGTTCTGTCAGTGGGTTTTCTTCTACATAAGCTTCATCTACCAAGTCGGGAGCGAAGATACGTCTGCCATTCATAACTTGGCGGATCGACTCGGCAAGTTCTTCAATTGGACTGTCTTTGAGCAGGTAACCACGGACACCGCCCTTTAGGGCACGTTCGAAATATCCGGTCCGGGCAAAAGTGGTCAGGATAATGACCTTACAGCTCATTCCTTTGAGTTCTTCTGCGGCTTCAAGGCCGCTTTTTACAGGCATTTCTATATCCATCAGACAGATGTCTGGTGCGAGCTCTTGGACAAGGGCAAGGGCTTCCTGGCCGTTGCTGGCACGTCCGACGACTTCCATATCTTCCTCCAGATTGAGGAGGGAGGACAAGGCGCCGAGCATCATGCGCTGATCTTCCGCGATTACAATTCTAATCATGATTCTGCCTCCTTTATCGGTTTGCGAACGAGTTTCGGAACATGAATAATGATCGCTGTACCCGGGATGTCTGTCGCAGAGGGAATATCCAGACATCCGTTCACAAATTCAAGTCGTTCCTTCATGCCCAAAATTCCTGTTCCGCGCCGATCCTGTTTGCGAGTTCGTTCTATTCCAACACCGTTATCTTGAACGGTTACTACATTATCCGCTAGTGTTTCCTTAATGATGATAGTACAGGTTGTTGCCTGACTGTGTTTGACGACATTCGTGACAGCTTCTTTCAAGCACATACCGAGCACATTTTCATTCAATTGTGACGTATCCTGTAACTTCGGATTACCTTCCAGCACAAATTCAATCGAAGCGGCCTTCAGAATCTGCTCCGCCCGGAACAGTTCATCGACCAATTGTGTACCACGCATAGTGGTGACCATTTCCCGGACTTCCTTCAGAGCTGTACTTGCCGTTTGTCTGAGGTCGTTCAATTCAATCTCGGCCTGATCGGGATTATTGCGGAGCAGCCGTCTCGCCAGATCGGTTTTCAGACCGATCAAAGAGAGCTTCTGTCCAAGTGTATCGTGCAGGTCACGAGCGATACGCTGGCGTTCTTCCATTTTTACGAGATCATCAAGTCGCTTGTTCGCATTCTCCAATTGGCCTTCCAAATGTTCAGTTTTGTTTTTGTTATACGTACTGATTGGGAGCAGGATGGAGGCCATTAAGCTGATGAATACAAACGGGAGTTGGCTCACCAACAGAGAACTCTGATTAATGAAACCGTAATTAATGGTTACGAAACTGGCTCCCAGGTTCACCGAGTAGAGGGTGAAGAAACCGGCTTTATTTTTAATATTCCCAATAAAGAAAGCAAGAAACAATGAGAAATACGCATAATCATAGGCGATCGTCATCGTAATGGATATGGCAATAAGCATTCCAATCCACATGTACACCTGCCAGCCCTTGGTGATGAAGGCGAGCAGGTAACAGACGAAGAAAACGAGGATAATGATGATGCCGGTTACCATCGTCCATAATTTAGAATATTGCGATATAAAATAGAATGGTAGGATGAAAAAGGCGAGCCATACATAAAGGTTCAACCCTGTTTTTTTATAAAAATTTTGCATCCACTTTTGAATGGAATTCTCCTCCTCAAACTTGTACTCAACTTTAGCATGACTGTAGCATGACTATGGCTTGAACACAAGAAAACGAATCCGACAGAGTTAAGGCTTCTCTGTCAGACCCGCTGGATTGGTTACTCGGATAGGCGGTTGAACATACGGCTTGCGGGATAGCTTTTTGAGCTGTCTGAAGCTAATAAACTGTTTAGAATCTTCATCCCACAGACGGAAGCGCAGGGCAACCAGACTGGAACGTAGTGTAATAGTCGTTGCTTTTTGCAAAGGTGGTGTTGCGTTATGTGCTTCTTCCAAGAAATAGTTAGGTACACGTGGGCTCAAGTGATGCACATGGTGAAACCCGATATTACCACTGATCCATTGCAATAATTTTGGCAATTTGTAATAAGAACTGCCTTCAACAGCTGCTTTTACATAACTCCACTCATCTTCATGTTCAAAATACGTCTCTTCGAACTGATGTTGAACGTAGAACAGCCAGATACCAAAGAAACCGGAGAAGAAGAAGATAGGTGCCTGCACCATTACAAAAGCCTGCCATCCGACTAACCAGGACATGAATGCATAGAGCACTACGATCAATACGGTAGTCAGGTGTGTATTGATACGTTCTTTACGTCTAGCACCTTTGCGGTTAAAACGGTAAGCCAACAGAAACACGTAAATGGGTCCGATACAAAACAATACAAACGGGTTACGATAAATCCGATAGAAGAGACGACCCCAAGGAGAAGCTGCTTTATATTCGTCAACCGTCATAACCCAGATATCACCTACACCACGTTTGTCAAGATTACTGCTTGTTGCGTGATGGATAGAATGCTCGTTTTTCCACTGCTGATAGGGTGTCACTGTTAATACACCAGTAATGGTACCGAGAATATCGTTGGCGCGTTTGCTCTTGAAGAATGAACCATGGCAGCAGTCATGGAAAATAATAAAGGTCCGCAGTACAAATCCGGATGCCACCAAGGCAATCGGGAAGGTCAGCCAGTAGGAAACCGATAAGCTAAAGTAAGCTGCAGCCCATAACAAGAAGAGCGGGAGCAATGTATTGATTAACTGGCGGATACTTAGTCTGAGATCATTTTTTTCGTAAGGGGTAACTTCTTTTTTTAAGGCCATTTCTTTTGATCTGTTCATAAAATTGTGTCCTCCTTCAATCGTTATAACTGTAATCAGCTACAACTTGGCGTTTCCCGCTAGACTTTCCTGTAGGAAGCGTTTTTATCATTGTAAAACAATCCGAACATGACAGTAAGTCATAAACGTCAGCCTTCTGTAATGATGAATATCAATGACGGACCATGACATTTGTCATGGGTGTATGATGCTCAATAGCTCTGCAGAAGACAGAAGAGCAGGTTTTACTAATTCCTTTGCACAAATTACGCAACAATTTGTATTATGTATACAAATTTTGTTGTGAGCATGGTAAAATCTATCCTTGAGTGATTATGACAACTTATGAGACGGGTCGATTAGGTTGATTTCTGATGGATTGGATGGAATGCATAATGAAGAAACGAATTACGGATATCCTATTTATTATGGCAGGTGCATTTCTGTTTGCACTGGCGGTGAACCTGTTTGTCATCCCGAACGATTTGGCTGAAGGCGGCGTCACGGGTATCACGATTATTTTGTATTACCTGTTTGAATGGTCCCCTGGACTGATGAACTTGATCCTGAACGGTATTTTGTTAATTGTGGGATATCGGTTTCTTGATAAAACGACTACGGTATATACGATTATTGCAGTGGTATTCAATTCGTTGTTCCTGCATCTGACGGAGAGTTGGACGATTGCATCGGATGAACTCTGGATCAATACCATTTTTGCTGGATTATTTGCCGGTCTTGGTATTGGCTTGATTGTTAGAGTAGGAGGCACAACGGCGGGAACAGTGATCCTGGCCCGACTTGCCAACAAATATCTGGATTGGAATATCAGTTACGGACTTCTGTTCTTCGATCTGATTGTGGCTTTCTCCTCATACTTCATCATTGGACCGCAAGGATTAATGTGTACAATTGTCTTGCTGTTTGTTGGAACCAAAACAATGGAGTTCATTATTGAAGGGCTCAATCCGAAAAAAGCAGTCATGATTATCTCTTCCAAACAGGATGAAATCGCGAAGCAAGTCATTGAGAAGATGGATCGCGGAGTAACCGTCCTGTCCGGTCATGGCTATTACACAAAAAATAAGAAAGAAATTCTATACATTGTGATTAGCAAACAGGAAGTTTCAATGCTGAAGAAGATTGTCCGAGCAGAAGATGAGATTGCTTTTATCACCATTCATGACGTGCGTGATGTTTTCGGTGAAGGATTTATTGAACTCTCTAAAACTTGATGAATATATGTATATAAGGAAGAAAAAAGTTGCGGTGAATATCACCGCAACTTTTTTGATAGGTTAATGGTATCCGATATTAATCTAGTTCAATTAAGAAAGAACCCTTCTCCGAAGAGAAGGGCAAAAGAGTATTAGTAATGTCTTCTTTTTTTGACTCCACAATATTCAACAGTGACATGACAGTGTTTTTTACACTTTGTAGGGACATATTTAACTTTGGTAACACAAGTTTTCGTAATTTTTTTGTAAAAACACTTTGGTCTTGGATGATGACATTTATGATGTTTTCTATACATATTAAAACCTCCCTGATCGTGATAAGGTATTCTATGAGCGTGTCACTGTTTCGGAAATGTATAAACGTCTATTATTGTATAATAATTCCTTTATTGGGCTTCTGTGTTACAGGTGGAGGTTGGTTCTTTCTAGTAAAACTTTCTACTAAAAGAGTGCAATGACAAAAAGCTGTACACCTACCAAACACGATGATATATTGAATTTAATCAATTTGTTAATAAACCTAACTAACTAAGCATTTAGCATAATTTCCAAGAGCGTTTTACAATCAGCAAGATATAGATCGAAACGGTGATATTCGTCTATATTTTGTACCCGAGAGCGACTTTAATCGAATTATGAAAAATGCTAACTAACTATAAGAGGAGGCGATAACATGGCTGGCACACCGCAGTATATCCGCAATCTGAATGAAAATCTCATTATGGATGCCCTCATAATTCAGGGAACCATGTCGAGAGCGGAAATCAGCCGTCAGACCGGACTTAGTAAACCAACAGTATCTTTGGCAGTCGAACATCTGATTGACCGTAATCTGGTGAGGGAAATGGGGCCAGCTGACAACGCTCAGGGTCGAAAAGCAACCCTCATTCGTTTCAACGAAACGGCTTATTATGTCTGTGGTATAGATATCGGGGCAACACGTATTCGGGTTGCATTATCCGATCTGAATGGAGAGATCATTGCCTATAGAACATATCCCATGGTTGTTCAAGGAACTTATGAGCGAGCGGAAGCGACGATGTTGGAACTTCTTCGAAGCCATATGAACGAACTGCTTGAAGAGAATCATCTGAACTGGGATCAGATTCAGTGCATCGGGTTCGGTATACCAGGCGTAGTGCTGCCTGAATCAGGGCGTATCAATCGTATTGTGGACCCTTTAGCGGGTCTGGAAGAAGCTTTCTCTTTAGAGTCGTTGTCAGGAGCTTTTCCCTGTGAAGTAATTCTGGAAAATGATGTGAATCTTGCAGCCCTTGGGGAGTATCGGAGTGGTGCAGCAGCAGGATATCCCTTGTTTGTTTTTTTCTCCATCGGTACAGGGACAGGCGCTGGCATCATGGTACATGGCCAACTGCTTCGAGGTTTAGGTGGCTTAACTGGAGAGATCGCGGAGATGCTGGTGGACGATGGCCGACGTCTGGAGGAAGTGCTGTCCGCTGATGGTCTGATGCAACTGGCGAAAGATTATCTAGATCAGCATGATGAACTATTATTGGAGGCTGCTGATTCGGGTACAGATGCTCTTCACAGACACCTGACTCCCGAGAAGTTATTTGAAGCTGCGCGCAGTGGAGAAGTAGAGGCGTTAGACATTCTACAACAATACAGCCAGAAGATTGCTTCAGCTCTGCGTCAGATTAGCGTTGTGCTTGCTCCGGATCTCATTGTGCTTGGCGGAGGTGTAGGAGGGAACGGTGATGTGTTATTGCCTTTACTGAGGCAGATCATCTCTGAGCAATTCCCGGTGCAACCACAGTTAATCTGTTCCAAGCTTGGTGAGCAAGCTGTTGTCACTGGTGCAGTGCAGGTAGCCGTACAACAAACGATGCTGAACCTTCAGCAGGCAATGGAATAAGAGATTGGATATACAACATGTGAGGAGGGAAAAGGGATGACAGAATCCGTGAAAAACGTAAGCATTAATTATCAGACCAATCAGAATGGTACGGTTGGAGGTGATCCATCCGGCTGGATTGCAGGTATTGACATTGGAGGCACCAAAACATTAATGCTCTTGTCATCACAACAGGCTGGAAATGAAGTTCATGAACGTATCTTGCCTACGCTTGCCAGTGATCAGCCGGATGAGTTCTTCCGATGGTTATTCGTTGAATTGGAAACATTCTGCCGCGAAGTTGGATGCAGTCTGGATCAACTTAACGGTGTAGGCATGGGATTCCCTGGTGTGGTTCTACAGGAGGAGGGAATACTGCGAAATGCTCCGGCTTTTCAGTGGCCTGAGCTAGATATTCGCCCTGTTATTGCGAAGTATTACAGCGGGAATATCATGTTGGATAATGATGTGAATATGGCGGCAATGGGAGAATATGATCAAGGGGCAGCACAGGGACATCAACACTGTGTAATGGTCACGGTTGGAACAGGCATTGGATCTGCTCTTATCCTGAATGGACAGCTCTATAGCGGCCAGAATGGAGCAGCAGGTGAGATTGGGCATTTCATTGCAGGAGACGAAGGGCTTTATACCGGTTACGTTGCGGATGCGGATTCCTTTGGCGTATTTGAGCAAGTGACTTCAGGTACGGGAATTACCGAACAGGCGAGGCGTTATTTTGCTACTGGAAAGGGAAGTTCCTTATCCCTGATCATGAGTCTGGCAGGAGGGGAAGCGGAACAGATTGAAGCCAGGCATGTATTCAAAGCAGCGGAGTCGGGAGATCTTGCTGCCCTGGAGATTCTGGAACTACCCATGCGTTATATGGCGAGAGGTCTGGCGAATATTACGGCTTTACTCAATCCTTCCATTATAGTGATCGGTGGTGGCGTGGCTGCATCCAACCCATCCTATTATCTAAATGAAGTGCGCACACGCCTCCAACGTTACACTGTTCTGCCTACACTTTTAGCTGTAGCTGAACTGGGGAACAAAGCAGGAGCAATCGGGGCATTGGCTGCAATCAAGTCGAGTCTGACACGCACTTAAAAAAAATAGAGAATAGGCGAAGCAACTACAGAAATAAAGGATGGAGATCCGGATGAGAAGTAGACATATGAAGGCTTATACAGAGAAAATAAAAGCCGATTCCAAGGATGCAAAACATGTTTTACTCCAATTGCAGGGCCTATATCTGTTTATGGGGCTTGCCGGGGGGATGTTTAACCCGTATATTAATCCCATATTGGTAGCACAAGGGTTTTCCAGTAAAGAAACCGGATTTATTATGGCGTTTGGCACACTTGTATCCATTATTCTTCAACCTATATGGGGAATTCTGGTAGATAAGTTTAAAAAGACACGGTTCGTACTGGTGATAAGCCTGCTTGTTCCTGCATCGTTAGCGTATTTCTACAATATTCAAGTGTACTTTATATTAATATTGATTTATACTTTATGCACTATATTCCAAGTGACTCAAATACCCGTGGCTGACTCCTATGCGGTTACCGCCGCGAGAGCAGCCAATACCTCATATGGCATGATCCGACTCTTCGGCAGCATAGGAACGGGAGTTGGGGGATTTGCCGCAGGGATGTATCTCTCCCAGTTTTCCATTCACATGTTATGGCTGCCATTTCTCCTGTTTAACATTCTGAGCGCTATACTGGCAAGTACACTCCCCCGGCAGACGAGTATATCCTCGTCCTCGGTAACCTTCTCCGTAGGTTTGGCAAGATTGCTCCGAAACCGGACATTCCTTCTATTTCTAACAGGTTGTTTCCTGGTTAACCAAACGCTCACTGCGTTTAACTCCTTTTTTGTTATTTCATTTCAGATGGCTGGCGGTTCTGTGACCATGACAGGTACGGCGTTGTTGCTTGCGTCGATTACCAATGTTCCATCCATGTTGGCAGCGGCATTCATACTCCGAAAATGGGGGCATGAACGCACGATGCTGCTTGCAGCGGGGGCGTATATGTTACGTTGGGGGATACAATGGCTATGGCCGACACCTGAGGTCATGATTGGCGTTCAGGTGCTACATGGGTTATCCTTCGGATTCTTTTATATCGCAGCAGTGGAATATGTGGCTTCGGTTACAGGACGGGAAATGCAGGCCACAGGACAAAGTTTATTTAACATGGTGTTTGCTGGCCTGGGCGGAATTGTTGGTAATATGCTTAACGGATATTTACTCGATTCCGGCGGTCCATCACTGATGTATCTGGCTTGCACGATCAGTGCGGCACTAGGATCAGTGATTCTGTATATCGTCAGCAGGCAGGCCAAAGAACAGAGAAGAGCATACTCATTAGAATAGAGATGGAAGGAGTTGGAGCCTATGAAAGTAAATCTGAAGCGGAATTGGCACACCAAGTTGATGTATTCGTATTTTCCTATTTTTCTGCTTACGATTTCCATTCTGATCTTTCTCTCCTTCCTGATTGTCAACGAACTCTCACGTAACGAAACACAAAAAGCCGACATGATCTCCACCCGCTATATCGTGGATACACTGGAGCGATCGCTAAGTGACATTGAACTTCGGTTGCTTGAAGACATTGGTGCAAACAAAACATATAGTCGCTTTCTGGAAGCTGGACAGGGACAATTATCGAGTCAGTTCATCTATGATGCGGCAAGTGGGCTGGGACGTATGCTGGATCAGCAGGATATGATTCAATCCATTTATCTCTATCGCATGTCCGATTCCCTGATTCTTACGCCCAGAGGCATGATGCGTTTGGAAGATTTCGAAGATCGTGCCTATATTGAGCAAGCCTTGAAAGATCGGGAGAACCTCGGTTGGAACCTGCCACGTGATTATAAGGAACGTTCCTTCGACGTACCTTCACAGGTGATTAGCATGAATAAGTGGCTTCCGTTACCGTGGGGCGGGGAAGGTCTGCTCGTCATTACCATCCGCATGTATGCAGTGGAACGGCAGATTGATAACATGACCAATGAAAAGTTATCAGTTCTTCAGGTTCGGGATAAGAGCGACAATCTGATCTATACCGCGCATCAAATGGACCCTTCAGCAGGTGAAATCCTTAATCGTGTGACTGCGGACAAACTTGGTCTGATCTTTGAGAGTGGTATTCAATCCGGACAGCTGTATTCATGGGTATCCCTTGTTTCTTATGTGTGGATCGGTATTGGTTTATTAACGATTGTTGGTGCGGTGGCGGGACTAATCTACATTACTCGAAGAAATACACGCCCCATCCAGCTGATCATGAATCGAATTCAGGCGTTACAGCCACGTGCCGAGGAGAATGAAGCAACTCCATCCGTCAAAGATGAACTGGCACTCATCGATCGTGCGCTGGAACATCTGATTGCTCAAACGGTTGACTATGAGAAACAACATCATGAAAACTTGCTGATTCATCGCAGACAGTTGCTTGTTGATCTGATGGAAGGGGAGCGGATGGATTCGTTCCGTCAGCGACTTCGCCATCTGCAACCGCTAGAGGAACGATTCATGGAACCGAAGAGTGTTGCTGTCCTCATTGCGGAGATGAATGGTGACGATCTCTCGGCCAATCAGAATATTCTGAAGATTGCGCTTATGAACGTAGTGGAAGAACTTGTGCAGAATGAGACCCAGTTCGGCGGTTGGGCTGAATGGTTTGGGAACCGCAGGCTTATTGTGGTGATTGCATCGGATGAGCAGGAAGGACTGGACCGTGAATTACATATGGATCTGGCTAAGCAGATGCATATGTGGATTGCGGAAAACTTCCGCCTGCGGTTTACGTTCGGAATTGGACGAACCGTATCGGGCTGGGAGGAGATTACTCGTTCCTATGCGAGTGCAGATGCGGGTTTGCAACATAGACTTACCCTTGGTAAAGATGCGATCGTTCTCAGTGAGCAACTGCCGGATCGTATTGAGCTGCAATCGTACAAGTATTTGCAGATGCTCGCGGACTTTGTCCGTGAATTCAGGCTTACAGGTGATGGTTGGCGGACGCAGCTGGATCAGATGTTTGTTGCGTTTAACGAAGATCAGATTACAGATAACGATATTCGCATGTTGCTGCAGGCGTTAATCCAGATGTTGTCCCGTGAATTCGGGGAACTGTCTGAGCGGTTGCAAAGCCAATTTGCCGAGGAAATCCTGACTCGTCTTCGCAGTGATATCCAGCAGGTGGAGACACTCGAGGGGATTCAAGAGATTTTGCAGGAGTGGCTTAAAGAAGTTTATCGCAATTATGTATCTGTAAATGAAACGAAAAGTCATCGAGCGATGATCAACGAGCTGCGGATTTATATTGAAGAGCATTTTGATGATCCGGATCTGTCGCTGAAACATCTGAGTGATCGGTTCCAGATCTCGGGCAAATATGCGAGTTATCTGTTCAAGGAAGAGTTTGAGATGAAGTTTGTTGATTTTCTGGTGAAACTGAGGGTCGAAAAGGCCTGTCGTCTGTTGTCTGCATCCGATATGGCTGTTCAGGATATTGCTCTTCAAGTGGGATACGCCAATGCAATTTCCTTCGGCAGAGTATTTAAACGGATTATGGGCGTGACACCAGGAGACTACCGCAAGCAGGGTGGAAAGCAAGGGGATCAATAACGGAATTGCACGTGTTAGAACATCCGAGTATCGGGTGAAATCCAATAATCTTAGAGATATCAATGAAATCTCCTGTATGAGGCAATAAGGTTTTGTCCCTTATCGTACTTTACAGGAGATTTTTTGGCTGTTCAACCACGATCTTAGGCCAGTGTGGCTGATATGTTGTTAAGGAATTTTACGAATGTCCTATACTAGCAGTATGACAATTCATAGATTAATAGGGCAGGAGTGAAGATGGTGTACAAACACGGACAGCAAGTGTGGGGATCGGTAGATATCAGTAAACGGGTTACCATTACAGCAAGCAACAACACATTTACATTTCATGTAGATGACTCGTCTTATACGATAACTATACCTGTTGGTACCTACACGACAAGTCAACAAAGGCATGAATCCGAACTTATTCAGGCCATTTCGAAGGCAGGGGCAGCTCAGAACATTCCAGTACGATTTATTTTGGGCGGAATGCATTATGATGAGAAGTATAATGTGTTGATTTTGGAACATACGGACACGACCAACGAACATGTCATCGATCAATTTGCGGGAAATGCCATCGATACGTTGTTTGGTCAAATGAAGTTTAATCTTCCGCCGAGGAATTAGTCGTGGAATCGTTCTACACGTGTTGCTAAACAAGGAGATCACATAAGATGTGGTCTCTTTTTCATTTTTTGAAGAGAGATTTAATGGAAAAAAGATTATTGCAAGATGGGCGATGCCAGATTGTCTATGAGAAATCAAAATGAAATACAACACAAAGTGTTATTATAGTTAACATTAAAGGTGTGAAAATTGTATATTGTCAGGAAATATGTTTATATATCGCGGTATTTAACTTGAGAAACGTGAAATCTACATTTTGAAAATAGTTTATTGTCTAAATACCAGATCGTATGTAATGATTGGTGACATTCACAGGTGCAACAAAATGGGATGAACAAAGTGGAGTGGCAATCATGTGAATCCATTCAGAGAGTGTGCGAAAGGGGAAAGGTCAAATGAGATTATTTCAAAGACGTAAGGCAGGCAAGGCAAGTTCAATCCTCGCAGTGGTAACAGCATTCACTCTATTATTATCTGCATGTTCGTCAGGAAGCGAATCAACATCTTCATCAGGAGAGTCGGGTTCGGGGGAAAAAACGACTTTGAAAGTAGAAATCTTCGATCGGGGAAACACTCCGGCGGGCTACACCATTTCGGACAGTTATCTGACTCGCTTCATTCAAGAGAAGTTTGGTGATCCAAACAACATCGATGTTCAGTTTGTTCCGGTACCACGCTCGGAGGAAGTACAGAAACTTAACGTTCTGATGGCGAGTGGCTCTGAAGTACCTGATATCGTCTTTACCTACGATTCGGGAACATTCAACCGGTATGCAGAGCAAGGAGGTCTGACCGAACTTACGGATCTGATCAATCAAAGTGGTCCTAACCTGAAGAAGTTCTTGGGAGATGAAACGCTGGCCTACGGTCAATACGATGGACAACAGTTCGCGGTTCCAGGTAAACGTCTTGTACTTGGCAAGTACGCATCCTATGTTCGTCAGGACTGGCTGGATGCACTCGGATTGCCTTCCCCTGAGACAACTGAGGAGCTGCATACAACACTGAAGGCCTTTAAGGAAAAAGATCCGGGTAAGGTTGGCACAGGACTTATTCCGATGGGGATGTCCATTGCCTCGGCTCAATATGAACCACTGATCTGGTCATTCATTGAACCGCTGACGGAAGAACAGAAGTATACATTAACGCAACAACTGGGTTCCAATGACTATCCAACGTTGTTGCCTGGTTTCAAGGAAGCCCTGAAATATATGAACACACTTTATAATGAAGGATTAATGAGCAAGGACTTTGGACTCGACAAAGACAAGAAAAAGCTGTGGGAAGATGTATCTAACGGCAAAGTTGGATTCTACACGGAGGATGCAGGGGAGATTTATATCTCCGGTACGTACAAAAACCTGCAAACCAATCAACCGGGTGCAGTGATGACACCGATTGATGCATTCAAAAACTCCGAAGGCAAATTTGCCAAACCGGCATATGCACCCAATGCGATGTATGTCATGATCCCGAAATCGAGCAAAAATGCGGAAGCCGCGATGAAGTATCTGGATTGGATGGCTTCGGGCAACAACCTGTTCGACCTGCAATTTGGTGTTGAGAATGAGAACTATGAACTTGTGGATGGAGTTCCACTGATCAAAGATGATGCTTCTCCTGAAATCGCAGGTCGTATCTATAATTCCGGTGACATTGCCATTATCGTCAATGGTAAATACGTTGGAGATGACAAGAAAAATGAAGAGGCTTATGTCGTACAGGTAGAGTCGAAGTATCGGGATGATATGCGCAAGTCGGTAGTGATCTCTAACACGGACACCATTCAACCCGTACGTTTCTCCAAACCGATTGACGCAGAAGCACGTTACGGTAACGGCTTGAAAGACAAGTTTATGGAGTTTTTCGTGAAAACAACCATTTCCAAACCCGCTGATTTTGAAGCTACGTATGACAGCATGATGAAGGACTACATGGCGAGCGGTGGTCAAGCAATCTTGGATGAACGTACAGAAGCTTACAAAGCGATGAAATAAGTAGAGTAGAGATCACATCTAATGTGTATGACAACAAAGAACAGGGATTTCATTAGGGCGATGGCAACATCGCCTTGATGAAGAATCCTGAATGACATGGGGGGAAGGTATATGAAAACAAGCATCTATTTCCGCAGAAACTGGCAACTATATGCGTTGCTCCTACTGCCCATGATCTACTTCATTATTTTCAAGTATGGGCCAATGTATGGCGTGCAGATTGCGTTCAAGGACTTTAACTTCTTTCAAGGGATCGCCGGTAGTGAGTGGATTGGCTTGGATGCATTCAGAGAAGTGTTTCAAAATCAGGGATTCTACACGGCATTACGCAACACGTTAGTACTTAACATGCTGGATTTGCTGGTTTCCTTCCCGGCACCACTTATATTGGCCATCTTATTGTTCGAGCTGAAGAAGGCTTGGTTCAAAAAGTTGGCACAGACTTTACTGTACATTCCTCACTTTATTTCGTGGGTTATTATTGGAGGGATCGTACTTCAAGTATTCGGTACGCAATCTGGTTTCATTAACAATATCTTAATGAGCATGGGATTTGATCCGTTACCTTTCCTTTCAGACAAAAACTATTGGCTCTTTACGTATCTTGCGGTAGGCGTGTGGCAGAGTGCAGGCTGGGGTACGATTCTGTATCTCGCATCTCTCACGGGCATTAACCGGGAACTCTACGAAGCCGCAGAAGTAGATGGAGCAAGTCGGCTACGTAGAATCTGGCACATCTCCTTGCCAGGCATCAAAACAACGATTGTTACCTTATTGATCATCAATGTCGGCAACATGATCTCTATCGGCTTCGACCGACCATTTATTATCGGTAACGTGGCTGTACGTGAATACTCGGATGTGCTCAGCACATTTGTCTATCGTGTCGGTTTACAATCTGGTCAGGTTACGCTCGCAACAGCTGTAGGTTTGTTCCAGGCTTTAGTTGGACTTGTTTTCATACTCGGAGCGAACTATACGTCCAAGAAATTAACCGATGAGAGCATTATGTAGTGGATTGATTCACATATGATCTGTAAGGAGTGAGTGAGATGTCTGAAAACACGGCGAATCGAATATTCAACACGGTAAACGTCATTCTTATTATCATTACGATGGTGCTGTGTCTTGCACCATTCATTCATATTATTGCGATCTCGCTCAGCTCAAACCGGGCGATCGGTTCAGGAGAAGTTTCCTTTTTCCCCAAAGAGTTATCGTTTGAGGCGTATATCAAGGTATTTGCAGATGGATCAATGATTCGTTCCCTCATCTATACCATTTGGCTGACCGTCCTGAGTACGGTGCTAAGCATGGTGATGACCATTGCAGCAGCTTATCCACTGGCGAAGAGCAATCTGAAAGGGCGCAAGTGGTTCATGCTTGTCATTGTGGTGACGATGTTCTTCAGTGGCGGCATTATCCCCGAGTACATTCTGATCAAAAATCTACATCTACTCGATAGCACATGGGGACTTATTCTGCCTGGATTGATTAGTCCGTTTTATATGATTATCCTCATTACCTTCTTCAGAGGTATTCCCGAAAGTCTAGAAGAAGCAGCAGGCATTGATGGAAGCAGCCACTTTGGAACACTTATGCGCATTATTTTGCCGCTATCCCTTCCGGTTATGGCGACACTGAGCCTATTCTACGCGGTAGGACGATGGAATGGTTTCCAGGATGCACTCATGTATATTACGAAGCCTGAACTATACCCTTTGCAATTGAAATTGTATCAGATGATTCAGCAAAACCAGATTACAGAACTGATGCAGAACGAAGGTATTGGTGCTGTTCAAGTCCTGCCTGAGAGTCTGAAAGCAGCCAGCGTTATATTCTCAACGTTACCGATCCTGCTTGTGTATCCGTGGTTGCAGCGGTACTTTATCAGTGGCGTAATGGTAGGTGCTGTAAAAGGTTAATAGAGGTTGTTCAAAAAGTTCACTTTTGATTACGAATGATGCCTAGTGGCATCATCAGCATCGAATATGAAATTTAGCCGAAATGTCCGTTGCTCACGTAGTTGTCCTACGCTCCGCTACTCCATTTCTAGCTTAATTCCATCTTCTTGGTACTGAAAACTGATCTTTTTGAACACACACCTATAGTCTCGGGAGGTCCATGACATGACACAACGAAGGGTAGAGAAGATGTCGAAAGAGCAAAAGTATCTTATAAATCAGTCCATGTTGATGATGGATAGCTTTTATGACGAGAAAGTGGATCTGATTCGGAGTTTCGAAGAAGAGGATTCATCGCAACACAGCACACGAGCCAGTGCACATTATGCGCTCGGATTGTTAATTCGAAATGAGCCTGGTGATGTGGAACGCGCGATACGAGTGTTCCACAAGGTGCTCGATGTTCAATATGACGCTCCGGATGAGATCTATCACGGAACCTTCGCGACCCGACCCAATGATGTGCATCCACCAGCGGGTCACTATGCTTGGAAATCTTTTGCGCCAGGCACGGCCTATTTCCTGGAACGCACCTTTGAGAAGGTGTCTGCGCAGTTTATCCATAAACTACAGGAAGAGGGTTCTCTGCGCACAGAGGCGGCAGATCCCAAACAACTGAAACACCTTTTTTATTCGGCAGTGAATCAGGTTCTGCCACCGGTCTGGATCAGCTATGATCCCAACTGGCGCGAGTTTATCGCTTGTGTCTGTGTGGTCGTAACTGCCGAATTCGCCGAACTTATGCCGGAGACACTCATGAAACGGATGGACCATGCGATGGAGTTGGCTGTCCAAGGGTCAATAGAACGCAGGTTATCCGACGTAATCCCAATGAACACGAATATTGAGTTAATGCATATTTTCATTACCCACTACTACGGCCATCGCTTGAACCGAACAGATTGGATTCAGCATTCGGATGAACAGGCGGAGGGGTTGATGAAGGAGTTTGAACAATACAACGGTACATTCGCGGAGTTCAATACGACAACGTATTACGGAGTGGATCTGTCCGTGCTTGGCATGTATCGAAAGTATGGACTCACGGAACGTTTGATCGAAATTGGACACCGGATTGAACATGGGCTGTGGAATAACATTGCGCTATATTATAATGCCAACTTGGAGAATCTCTCCGGCCCGTTCTCCCGGGCGTACGACATGGAGATGCGAGAGCATAGTTCGATCGGTGTTTTTATCTATCTCTTGCTTGGAGAAGGGTATGAATATCTGGCAGGAATCAACTGTGAGTCAGGCCATGATCCACTGATTGCGCTCCTTGGGGTGGATGTGCCTGCTGAAGCCGTGCCGTATTTCAAGGCTCATCAAGAAGATCGGCTTGTGCAGAAACAGTTCATGGAACTGTGTGAGCGCAATGATCCAACGTCCAATCGGAATCTATGTACTGCCAGAGCCTGGATCGGAGAACACCGGATGATCGGGGCCATGTCGGGAAGTGTGAATACCAATGGCCAGATGCATCCAGCCACGATCCACTGGCAGACAGAGACGGGTGAGCTTTATTATATTCGCTTAATCCGTCGTGAGGTGGGCGAGGGGTGGAACAGTCATCTGCGCGGAATAACGTTCGCTGCGGATCTCACACCTGATTCGTTAACCATTGATGTGGAGCTGGATACGGCGGAAGAGATCGACGTTTATTTTGAAATCAGAGGGCCATCCCTTCGTCAGCAGGACATTACACCAGTGTTATGGCAGTTCCCTGGACTTGCGTGTACCGTGAAGGCTGAAGCACCTGAACCATTCGTGTTAATGTACGTGAATCATGCGGAGATCATCTATCGTTATGTGCCTGGGAAGACGGCAAACAAGATGAGATTTGAATTGACTTTTCGTGAAGACAACGGTTTGAGGGATGAATAGGTATATAAGATGAACTGAACATTTACACGAGAACGAAGAGTGCAGAACCGATCTGAAGAAGCGGAGCGTTCGCCTGAAAGCTTTCTGCAAGAAAGCTGCATCGGAAGCATAAGCTATCACCCGATTTTTCCCTTTGGAGAAGGGGATCAAAAAAATCAGGGGATAACAGCGATCGGAAGATGGTACTGCAATTGGAGTGATCTAGTGTAAAGTTTATTGGTTCAACTTATATAGATAGAGATAAATGGAATATGAATGGGCGATAGAATGAGAGACAGGAGGAACCAATGATGTATACGGACAAACAGGAATATTCATTCTCAACATGTTGGAATATCAAACGTCATACGAACGGACAAGGTATGATCGAGGAGATCAAGTCTCTTGGATTCAAACAGGTGGAACTGAATTACAACGTAACGGAAGAGATGCTGCAGACGATAGAACCGATGATTGAACGGGGCGAGATCGGTGTATCCAGTGTGCATAATACATTCCCGTATGTGGCTGATTCCGATTACGGGACGGATTCCGTCCTGCTTGGGTTCGATGATGAACCGCGCCGCAAACGGGCGATTGAGCTGTTACTTCGCTCAGCCGAGTACGCACATCGTTATGGGGCCAAGGCTGTCGTTGTACATCCCGGTGAGGTTCCGTTTGAATATAATATAGATGAAGCGTTGAAAAAGATATACCACGATCAAGGACCGGATTCATTGGCATATCAATCTTTATGGCAAGAGATGCTGGAGAAGCGGGAAGATGGCAGCGCACATTACCTGAGCCTTATTCAGGAGAGTCTGGAAGAGGTATGTAACTTGTCGGAGCAGCGGGGATACGGGGTGAATTTCGGTATTGAGACCCGTTCACGCTGTTATCAGATGCCGACTTTGAACGAAGCGGGAACGATTATTGGACAAATGAAGGGCGCACCGCTTGGTCTTTGGTACGATATTGGTCACGGCATGATGATGGATCGAATGGGGCTGTACGATAATGTACGTCAGGCTAACGCGTTGATTGATCACGTGGTTGGCGTGCATATTCATGAAACCGTAGGGTTATCAGATCATTGGTGTCCATACATCCATAGTAAAGACATGACATTTTTTGATTCGTTTTTGGATATTATCGACCGTTCTCCGGTGAAAGTATATGAGCTGAAAGCCGCGTGCACACCGGAAGAGATTGATGAGAGTCATGGAATAATCACGGCTCGTATTGCTGAACGTCAGCGCGGATAGGGAGCACACGCATCAAGCATGAATGCACCTTATAGGAAAGTAAACCAACAGATGAGCGGTTCAGAACAAACCTCAGGTTGCATTACAGGGTGTTCTGCCGCTCTTTTGTTGTTTTTTTAAACGGGTACATATTTTTACCGTTTCTCAGGGAGTGTTACGTCACCGAGAATCCCTGCCTGATAGCCTTTGACTACAGCACCAATTCTGGACTTTACACCAAATTTCTGCGTAATAGAAGTTATATGATACTCCACTGTACGTTGACTGATCGCCAGATCCTGTGCAATTTCCTTATTGGTCATCTCCAGTGCAATACGATTAAGCACTTCCCGTTCAGTTGCTGTGAGTGATTCCTCCAGATTAGGGGATAACATGGTCTCTGGAATAAGAACATGTCCCAATATACTTTGGTGAATGGCGTTGATAATCTGTCCATACGTTGCTTGTTTCGACAAGTAGGCATGGACGCCCAGATCATAAGCTTTTAACTGGAATTCGTGATAGTTGTATCCGGATAACAGTATGATTTTAACGGATAACCCGTATTGATCTTTCAATCTTCTCACAACCTCGAACCCGTCAAGCTGGGGCATGCGGATATCCATCACAACAACATCTGGTCGCAACGCCTCTACTTCGGATAAAAAAAGCAATGGATCGCTGAATGTTTTCAGTACCTGTATGCCGGGTTCGCGGTTTAAGCGGTTGTTGAGACCTTCCATGACCAGAGGATGATCATCAAGTAGTACGACTGTAATGGGTTCGCTCATTGTTCAGTTGCTCCTTTGGTTAAAGGCAAACGGATGTTGATTGAGGTTCCTTTGCCAAGGCTGGAATGTATGGTGAATTCTCCACCGAGATGCTGAATGCTGCTCTGTATGGATATCAAACCGAAGTGCCCTGTTTCAGTATCAAATGTGGTATGAACATTGAACCCCAAGCCGTCATCCTCTACTTGGAGAATCAAGTCAGTATCCCTTGTATGTACCTGAATAGAGCAGAACGACGCCTGTGCGTGCTTCATCACATTCATAATGAGTTCGCGGACCGTCCGAAAGACGGTGGACTTCAGAGGTTCGTGCTTCAACTCTTCAGAGAGGGCGTTGTAGTTTAGTTCCATTCTGATGCCACTTTGTATTTGAAGTGTGCGGATGAGCCATTGTAACGCTTCCTCAAGATCACTTCGATCCATAATATGAGGGTAGAGATCATCACACAATTGACGTATATCTCTCTGGGAAGCATATAGGCACTCCAGCCAAACAGCCGTTTGATCCTTATGCGTCTCTCCGGTATCGTGTAATTCCTCCAAATCACGAGACAGGAAAATCAGGTTTTGAAGCAGTTGGTCATGAAGGAAATAAGAGGTTTTCATACGCTCTGCCTGTTGGGCTTCCATCATAATATCATTGAACTGCCGATGACGGCGTATCTGGTGTTCATGAAGAGCTGTCTGGTCTACACGGTATTCGTATCGCTTCTGCAGATCGGATAAGAGTCTGCCATTGACGAGCATTCGAATTGCTTCCAGCCTGCCTTTATCAATGATATCCTGCTCTTCTGCTGAAAAAAGGGTGCGATTTTCTTTGTGACCAATGCCCAGAAATCCTATCGTCTCCGTGGTGGGTTCACCTGACAGCTCCCAAACCTGCGCCAAATCAACTTTCTGTCGTAAAACTTCAATATCCAACGCCTGAATATCGATATTCTGAATGGAAGCAAAAACCCCTGTACCTTCCTGAGAATATCTGTGCTTATCATCAATCCATATGACAATTACACCTTCAATATCCAGCATCTTGTGGAACATCTCGGCAAACACGTGAATCATGTCCCGCATGTTTTGCTGCTCAGCCATTCGCACAGTCAACCGGAGTTGCTGGTGTTCCAACCAGTCTTTGTTAAGTTTGTTTTTCTTGCGTGAGCGTGTGAGCGTGTACTGATACACCCAAGTGATCAGCAAAAACGAGACAAACAGCAAGCTGATATGAATTAACGAATGCAGGTGAGAGGCGGCCAGAAACAGTAAAAAAACGATTAAAGCATATAGTCCATGAATCATCAATCTTGGCATAACCAGTTTGAGGTCAAGCATACTCCGTTGTACAAGTACATAAGTGAACATCCATGATAAAGGCAGAAATCCAATTAATGTGTACTCTACAGGCAATAACGGTTCACCTTGAAGCAGGGTTGGAATAGCAAAACAGATGATGAAGGGAATCAGGCTGACAATAATTCCTGTTAACATGAGCAATAGCTGGTTCTGCTCCTTGCGATTGTAGCTTTTACGATTAACCCATGTCATCCAGATTAAGATCAGAAGGGTTGCACAAAGAATAAAGTTGAGCAGATTGGTTGGACCAGACGGTGCAACAGGAGTACTGACGGTAGTAATGCCTTGATTGATCTGAATATCGGTCATCATCCACTGCTTGATGTACAGAAAGGCAAGGCCAGTAGAGTAGGCAATCGCAATACATCTGCTGATGATTAATAACCATCGAAAACGATGCAGACGGGTACGGAATACAAAAGACACATA
Source organism: Paenibacillus sp. FSL H3-0457 (assembly GCF_037981725.1). Classification (NCBI taxonomy): domain Bacteria; kingdom Bacillati; phylum Bacillota; class Bacilli; order Caryophanales; family Paenibacillaceae; genus Paenibacillus; species Paenibacillus sp. FSL H3-0457. The sequence goes on from NZ_CP150283.1 coordinate 2,913,801, forward strand.
AAAAGCAGTTAGACAGTAAGGTAACCATGCCGCACAAAAGGCCAAAATATAATTGGATAAAGGCAACTGGGAAGTGTATATCGTCAGTATACATATGGCCATGGACAGGTTAAGGAGGTAGAACAGACGTATCACTCGTGAACCGGGTTGGCTAAACAAGGCATAGGTTCCGGTCAACAATAGCAATAATTCTACTATGGATGAGAAGCCGATGTTGAACCATTCACGTGGTCCAGGCTTCATTGTATGTTGGGATGCCTGACCATGAGAATTCTCAACGCCGATGGTGTAGGCTTCAGTCACTAAGAATACACCTTTTTGATGGAGTAACTGGACTCCTCCTTTGGGTTCCAGCGAGATAACGGTGTCACCTGATCTAATCCCGGATGTATATCCTAAACCTTGTGGATCTACATCATGTACTGCCCAAGAAATGGAGGCATTTGGTGTCAACGAAAGTCCGATATAAGGATTCATAAATGAAGAGATATGGATATACGTGGCTGTCAGTACAAAGCACAACATCGTTACAAACCACACGAAATTAAATTTAGTTTTCATGAATCTATGTAATGAGAGTCCTAGTCGCATGGTAAAATCATCCGTTCTTATAAAATGCATCATTGGTAAAATGAAGTGGAAAAACAAGCCATGTAGCAATGACATGGCTTGCCGAGCATCACTCTATGTTAATGTAGCAGAGTGCCTAACATTTTGTACATCAAAACTGATGATTCCTGCCTGAGCATAGGCTGCTTCGATCTATAATCCACAGCACCGGTGCTGGATACAGATACTTCAGGACCGTAGAGACCTAGAGCAACTACAAACTGGACACCTTCTTCAGCCCAGCGATCCTGTGAACCGATGAGATCGGCAGTTACGGCAGGTGCGCCAAGGAGTTGTTGTGCCGTTCTCGATATGATCACCGCGGCCTCTTGCCTTGTTATGGCTTGGTCAGGATGGAACAATCCACGGGTATTACCTTGCACAATGCCCAGTTCAAGAGCGGTTTGAATGTAGGCGGCATAGGGACTTGATTGGGTATCTTTAAATGTTGGAGATTGAGCTGAAATGGACATTCCGCTTATGCCCACAACCTGTGTTACAAACTCCCCACGACTAACAGGCTTCTCTGGTTCAAATAGGGATTGATCCTGTGGATACAGGCCAATCTGGGTTAAGCGATAGATGTACGGAGCATAGGGATGGTCTTCTGGCACATCTTCATAAGGTCTGGCTTCTGGCAATTTCTCGGACCAGCTATCTGACTTGTTGTAATAGAAATACGTGATTTCACCGGACTGATTTTTTTTGAAACCAGCAAGCTTGCCGTCCTCATCCATGAACAACATGTCCTTAACGGGTGTTAAAGTGTGAGTGCCATAAGCATCTATAACCTGAAGCCCTGTCTCTGTTGCTGAAATATCATATAACCATGCGGGCAAACGGATATCCCGATATAGTCCCTCATAGGTACGGAGTGAAGACTTGGGTACGCTATAATCACTATAATGCGTCTCGTTGTTTGGATAAAAATGATCCATAAATGCTTGAAAAAGCGCTTCTCGCACATCTGGTCCATCACTGTTGGAGACGATAAATAGTCCAGTCTTCTCGTTAGGCAACAGCCACAGATTGGAATGGAATCCGTCCAGATCGCCTGCTTTACTCACGACTTTCCGTCCATGATTATACTGCGAATAGGTGGATTCGAATCCGTAACCTGTTCCAGGTATATCCGGGTGTATGGAGACATCCAACGTTTGCATCGCTTGGACGGATGACGGTTCGAGTATACGTGCACCCTGGTACGAACCTTGATTGAGCTGCGCAAGCATAAAGTGAGCCATATCCCGTCCAGTTGTAATTAATCCGCCCTCAGGGGAGCTGTCCGGTATATTGGGATATTGCGGAAGCTCCTGTCCTTCAGCGCCATAAGGAGTTGCGAGTTTACTCAGCGTGTCTTTGCTTAGTGTAAAATGGCTATCCGACATATCAAGAGGGTTGAATATATGCTGTTGTACATAAGTTTCAAACGGAAGTTTGGACTGTTTCTGAACAATGTAGCCCAAGAGTGCATAGCCGTAGTTGTCGTAACAGAAAACTTCTCCTGGATTGCGAACAACGGACGGTTTGTTGTCTTGGATGAATTGCTGAAGCGGATAAGAACTTTCCAGTACTCTGTCTGTAGCTGCTACATCTGTGAAATCAAACCCGCTGGTGTGGGTCATCAGATGATCCAATGTTAACGCTGTTCCGGTATGGTTGGTCAGATTAAGACCATCTGTGTATGCGCTGATATCCTGATTAAGTTTTACGTTACCTTGCTCGGTCAATTGCATAATAGCGGTTGCTGTCAGCGTTTTGGAGATGGAGGCTACACGGAATAGAGTGGAGTCGGCGTCGACGGGGATTTGTTGTTCCACATTGGCATAACCATATCCTTTATTCAAAACGATCTGTTGATCGTGAACAACGGTGACTACCGCTCCTTTCAGAGCAGACTTCATTTCAGGTTGGGCGAAGAATTGATTGATGAACGATTCAGTTTCCTGAGGGCTTACCTGAGGAAGAGGGAGACTGCTCTCTGCCGATACACTGGTCATCGTGGTGAAACTCAGAGATGCCACCAGGAAGATGTTGGCTACGGCACGTTTCCAATTAGGATTTGATTTGTAGCTGTGTTGTTGTTGAGTTGGACATGTTGCTACGTGAGATTTCATGAAATTCTCCTTTGAGTTGAGATATGTTCGTTCTCTTACATTCAAGTACATCTATAATCTATCAGTTCGAATGTAATGGCGATTCCGTAGTACGCACTTATTACGGCAGGACTACCGCAAACCTTTTTGCGTGATCCCGCAATTGTTGAGGATGAAGAGTGAGTTTTGAATAATCTTGAATATATGAAAAGAGGTATTTGTCATGATGACCCAACGGGGGTCTCGACAAATACCTCTTTTTGTTTCGTCTTTTTATTTTCCATGCAAAGCGACATCGTGCAAAGTAATTGGGAAGTAGATTTTATAAAACTACCCGTACATCCGTCGTTCAAGTTCAGCATAGGCAATCGCAGGATCATCACTGGAATTATCAATATAAGCGACGGATGAAGCAGGGAGGGGCCAGGCTATTTCTTTACGGACGAGAGAAGCTGTGAAGGCATCCCAGTTGGCTAACTTCCATTCATCTAGTGGGGATTGTCTCGCTGTGATCCGTTTGTGATACAATGCTTCATTCTCAAGATAAATATAGGCAACCCTCACATCCGTATCTTTCAGAGAACGTCCAATCCGTGCGAGTTCCTGCTCGATCCAGTCAGGGGTACCGATTTCCTTGGTAAATGGCCCCACAACGATACTATCGATACCCAACTGAACGTTATCCAGAGCAGCATCCATCGTAATGCGGTACCCAAGATCACGGCATAACCTTTTGTATTCAGGTGAATCTCGGTCGGAGGGATCAAGTCCCTGAAGGGTCATGATCGCCTCAGCCGCGGGACGAAGCAGAATATCCATATCGAAGAAAGCCGCTTTATGTTTACGGGAAAGGGCTTTGGCAAGGGTGGTCTTGCCACTTCCGGCCCCGCCGAGAAAGAAAATTAGTTTGCTCATGAATGTAATGCCTCCTTTAATTAGATTCAAAAAATAGTATATGTAATTGAAAAATACACGAGTATATAGATTTATCATTAGAGTTCGTGAATGAAAGGACTTGTTTATTTTAACATAAATAAAGAAGCTTGTTGGCTAGACAAAAAAGGAAGGATAAGGTAATATTATACCTAGTTGTTCTATGCATAGGTTTCCGATGTATATAAAAAGAAGAGATTTAAAAGTGTATTTTTCAAAATCTAAAAATTCTTGCTAAATGAATTGAAAAGGAAGGAGTGAGCGCGTTGCAGGTTAACAAACAAATGATTAAAGGCAGTACCGAAACATTGATTCTGACCCTGCTTCAGGAACGACCGTTGTACGGATATGAATTAATTAAGGAATTACATCGTCAATCCGAGGGTGTGTTTAATCTGAAAGAGGGAACGTTATATCCTATTTTGCATGCTATGGAGATTGAAGGATGGGTAGAGTCGTACTGGATGGAGGTTGAAGGCCGTAAACGGAAATATTATTCAATTCGTAACAAGGGGATGGAGGCCTTACAAAGTAAAAAAGCAGAATGGAATATGTTCCGTAGAGCTGTGGATCGGGTTCTTGGGGAAGGAGGCCTGACATGACGAATCGAGATGAGCGAATTCAGCATTATCTTGATCACATGTGTGTTGAGGTTAAAGCTCGCGAAGTACATAACGACCTGTGTGATGAGTTGGGAAACCACATGGAAGAGATGATTTTGGATAAAAAACAAGAAGGTTATACAGAGGAAGAAGCAATTGCATATGCCATTGAACAGATGGGCGATCCCGCTGTCGTAGGCAAGAGTATGCACCGGTTGCATCGCCATCGTATGCATTGGGGGTTGCTAACGGGACTTGCCAGTTTGCTAATCATTAGCCTGCTGCTGACATGGATTTATACGACAAATATCTCGGTTGAAAGATTTCAGTTTTTGTATAAAAGTCATTTGCTCTACACTATTGTTGGTTTAGTGCTGATGGTATTTTTGATGTATTTTGATTATCAAAAATGGAAAAAATCTGCCTGGTGGATCTATATTTTGTTAAGTGGTATGTTGTGGATTAATCCGCTGGTATCACCGTTTGATTATGGTGTACAACGGTTCTGGAGCATATTTGGGTTAACAATTGATCTTACGACGATATCCATGTGGGTATTGCCCCTTGCCATAGGTGCGATTATGATGGATAAGCTGCGTACTAAGTGCGATGTACAATCTGTCTCCACGTATATTCTTCTTGTTGCTTTGCCGTCTTTTAGCCTGTTTCAGGCTTCAGATTGGGTGCGATTGTTTCCATTCGGAATGGCAACTGTTATCTTGTTTGCCTGGATCACACGAAAATGGTTTTATACGTTTGTGGGTGCTGCAATTAAGGGAAGTGTCACTATGATACAGTTGTTTTTGGGTGGTGAATACAGGCGGTTTGAGAGACTCTCTGTTGTATTGGATCTCCAGAATGATCCGCTAGGAAACGGTTACTATAACCAAACGATTATGAATATTCTTCATTCTGCCGGATGGTGGGGAAACGGTTCTGACACGTCTTTGGACCACTTTACAGGATTTTATATGGACTATCCCGGTGTAATGCTTATTGATGTATTTGGTTGGTTAGCAGGCATAATGCTGTTGCTTGGAATCGTATGGTTTCTTACTAGTATGCTGAAAATGCTACCTCGTGTACTCGATGAATTTGGTCGTATGATCGTGTTCAGTATTACAATGATGTTCGCATTGCAAATGCTTTACTCGCTGGCTATGACTACCGGAAAGGTTCCGATTGTTAGCGTTACTTTCCCTTTTATTGGATTTGGTTCTCATGTGATCTTAGAATACGCCATGATGGGTTTACTACTTGGAGTATATCGACGTAAAGATACTATTTCATTGAGAAGCAAACAGGGAGAGCCGATCACGACAATGTCAAAATAAAAAAGATACGTGATCGGATGGTATAAGTCATATAATACGATGTTTAATCAGATTGATGTCCTCGTGCGTCAGAAGGAAACCAGATATGACGCAGGTTCACCCAGCCCTGGCTGTTGAAAGATAGACCACGTACCGAAGGCAGATAAGCGGTTTCTACCGGTTTTTCTGATAAATGGAACAGTAAATTCTGATCAACCAAAAATTGCTCAATTCGATCTAATTCACAAGTTCGATCCGCAGCGATGGGAGAGGCGACGATGGTTTGTAAGATCTCATGGATCGTTATACGAGCAGAATCTTCCAGATGCTCAGATAACGTAGAGTAAAGATCGTATCTTCGCAGTTCTTCGTCCCTGTCCCGAATGAGAGAGAAGAGAATCAGATCAGACTCCAGCCGCAGATTTCCTTTGAACTGCTCCATCGTAGCAGTACGGACGGTACACGAGAAACCGCACTGCTCCAGTATGGACGCCAGATGTTGGGCATCTCTGCGATATTGTGGAATGGTTGCAATGTGCAAGGAGATGGGACTGGAGGATACGGAACTTATCGATATATCGCTAAATCCCTCCGAGTGGACCTGGACTTTCTTGGTATTCACCGCACTAAAATCAGTCTCCACGACTTCAGAGTTATCTCCATGTCGGTCATCTCTATACATGCCAGCAAGGCATGACTGAAGGTGTGCTCTTACTTCCGGATCGTTTAACGGTCCGGTTTTTTGTGTATTACACGTGAGTAATTTATGAACCATTACACCTGCACTAATCTGTGTCCAGTCTGCACCCGCAGACGAAGACGGATTATGAACAAGATGAAAGAACGGAGTTTCGATATCTTGGCTATCGTCCATTTTTGCCGAGGCACTCCACGGAATCTGCAGGATATCTACCCGGTCCATATGTGCTCTACCCTGAAAATACGATGAAAAGGCTTCAAGTCTGCACAAGTGATCATCCCAGGCGGTGACCTTGAACGGTCCCGTCCCAACAGGTTTTTGCATCCCATGCACATCACCCGAATGCTTCATCTTATGTTCGTTTGTTCCTGGTGAGGGTACAATCGCCGCACGACTTGTTGTCAGGAAGGATAAAAACAATTCATGAGGATTTTTAAGCTGGAAACACACGGTTAAGGAATCGACCGCTTCAATAGATAGAATCTGTTTACTTACATCACGGTACAGTGTCCGGCGATCTGTAGACTGCAGTCGTTCAAACGTATGCACTATATCATGGGCTGTCAACAACTGACCATCGTGAAATGTAATACCTTTTCGCAAATAAAAGATCCAGGTCTTTCGGTCTGCACTGACATCCCAGGTATGAGCGAGACATGGAAGGATCTCTCCCTGTTCACCCCGCTGAACCAACCCGTCAAAGACATGGCTGGTAACAAAGGATTCAGCTAATAGATTAATGAACAGCGGATCAAGGGCATGAAGCTGTTGGCGCAGGGGCAACCGAAGCGTATCAATCTGCTCATTATTGGTGCCGGCTTCCGTATGATGTCCTGAATACCCAAGCAACCACTGGTTTAGATGATCCTGCATGATTGTTGAACTGGAGAATGCGCTCACCTGCTCGGCAGCTTCCTGTAACTCCCGGCGATTCATGGCCTGCATCATATATTCTGCGGCGATTTGATCAGCCGGAACAAGCAAGGTCAGTGAAGAACGCCGACCCCGGCCACGCTGGGAAACCCAACGAATCCAATCATGGGCAACCATCTTTTTGACAATTGTTAACGTATTGCGGTGTGTACAATTTAGCAATTCAGCGAGATCGGCGAGTGTAAGTTCATGTTCTGTATGGTGGCCGTAATGACGATGCAACAGCAGATATTGCTGATGTAATTTCAAGTGTTGATTCCCTCCTGGAGGTGAACTCTGACGTATTCCTCTAAAATAAGAAGTTTTGTCGATTTTAATTTCTATTTATATTCCTATTTTATCATCTAGAATATAGCATAGAAAGGTTAATGGAGGTTTTTCCCATGATTGATAAAATAATGGCTTCACCGCAACGCGCTCTAATCACGTTACTGTCTGCATGGATGCTGGCGATCATTCACCAGTATTTATTCTATGGTAATGAGATTGGCGTATCGTATCCTATCTTTGTAATTCTCTTTTATGTGTTCATGTATCTGTTTGCAAGGGATCGCATGAGGTCTTTCAAGTTCATTGATGCTTTTGTAGCGGCTGTAGTGCTATTGTTGTCGCTAACGTTTCTGTTATACGACAATGAACTGCTGTATGTTCTTAATTTTCTGGTCATACCTGGCGTAGTTATCTTACATATGACGTATCTGATGGGCAGAAAACAGAAGCAGTGGTGGGAGATTGGTTTGATTGGTACGGCTATTGACCACTTGCTACCTCAAGCCATACGTCATTGGGGGACTGTTGCTGCTATTGCTGTGAGAGCAGGCGGGCGTGGCATGGGCAAATCCCAGAAAACAGTTGTTTTCAAAGTGCTCATTGGTCTTGTGGCGTCCTTGCCTATCCTCATTGTAGTCGTTGCATTACTGTCCTCTGCTGACGGGGTCTTTGATCAGTATTTAGCCGGTTTTCCGGAGTGGCTGAATCAATTGGCTTTTACTCCAGGGATACCGAGAATCATCTGGATTGTCATCGCAGGTGTATTGCTGTTTGGTTATGTATGGGGATTTGTACAGCCAATGCAATATGAGGCAGAGAAGAGAGCGAATGCACATTGGAAAAATGGAGCAGCATCCACGGTTGATAAGCGTGATCACACCTATATATTCTCTCCTGTGGACCCGGCCACTGAAGGTCAGGTTACCAATAAGATTACACCCGAGCCCGAACGCACTCCAGTTCAGCGGGAACCATTCAGATTGGACCCCATCATTGTGGGGACGATGCTGATTGTCATTAACTGTGTGTACGTTTTGTTTGTACTTGTACAGTTTTCGTATCTGTTTGGTGCAGGAGAGGGGCATCTTCCGGTAGATCTGTCTTACGCAGATTATGCGAGAAGTGGATTCGCAGAGTTAATTCTCGTCACAGGTATTAACTTCTTTATTCTTATTGTTGCTTTGCAGTATACCCGTTCGAGTGGCAAAACGGGTTCCATCGTGCATCAGGTACTTCTCTTGATTCTGGTCAGTTGTTCAGCAATTATGTTGTATTCCGCGTTTATGCGCCTGAATCTTTATGAGCAGGCATATGGATATACGTACATCCGCTTCCTGGTACACGCATTCATGATCTTCCTCGCACTCCTGTTGCTGATTGCTGGCCTTCGTATACGGTACACGTCAATACCGCTGATCCGCTGGTATATTGTGCTTGCGCTCACTGCATATGTTGCTGTCAATTATGTGGGCATGGATAAACGGATTGCCGAGCTGAATATTGAACGTTATCATCAGACTGGCAATATTGATGCAACCTATCTGGCAAGTCTGTCGGCAGATGCAGTTCCGTTACTTCGAGAGTTTGCCCAGGAGGAGTATCCGGATCTTAAGAGGGAAATGCTGGAACGTCAAGCCTACCTGGACGAGGATGCATCAGATCGTTCATGGCCTTCTTATAACGTGGCGAGACACCGAGCTGAACTAGAAATGTCCAAATTGAGAACGGAATAGCTGAATAGTAGTTGTTTTCACGTACGGATTTATGCAAAAACAATATGTAAGTGTTATAATATAAAAACTAACCTATAAAGGGGGTGAATCCCTTGTTTGAACTGCAGGAGTTATTACCATATTTATTCTCGATTGGACTCATCTTCACCGTCAGTTATGCCTATATTGCCCATCTTCACTGTGGCATGACGGAGTACTGGATGGAAGGTGGCGCCGGTGGTGGACTTGAACCTGTTCTTCCCGCCCTGTGTTTGGACAGACAGCATAGACAGGAAGACTGGAGCCGCATGATTAGACGAAGAGAAGCGCCCGATGAAGATGAACCAGATTGTCATTCCTCGTTGAACGATTGGTCAACAAATCAACGAGGAGGATATATATGGAACATAAGACTAACAAGGGATTCACTTTTACTTCGGGCAAGGGACGGATCTATGGCCTGATTGTCATTTTGTTTGCAGTCATGCTGCTTGCCGGATGCAGTAACAACGTGTCGGAGATTACTTCATCGACACCGGGATTTTTTAATCACTACATTGTATTTCCACTGTCGTACCTGATTCAGCACATTGCCACCATATTTAGTGGAAGCTACGGGATCGCGATTATTGTAATTACGCTTGTCATTCGTCTGGCACTGTTGCCATTGATGATGCGTCAAGCCAAGTCCCAGCAGGGAACACGAGTCATCATGAACGCCATGAAACCCGAGATGGATGCGCTCAAGAAAAAATATGAAGGCAAAAATGATCCTGCTGATAAGCAAAAGCTGTCTCAGGAAACGATGGAGCTATACAAGAAACATAAGTTCAATCCGCTGAACATTGGTTGCTTGCCGATGCTCATTCAGCTGCCTATACTTTCAGGTATTTACACAGCCATCCGACTTACACCGGAGTTGTCCTCCCACTCGTTCCTGTGGTTCAAACTGGGAGCGCCGGACTACGTACTCGCTGTGGTGGTCGCGGTCATATATCTGATTCAAGCCAAGGTATCACAAGCCAATATGGCGCCTGAGCAGCGAAAACAGTTCGCCATTATGGGTTATCTCTCCCCATTGATGATGGCATTCTTTTCTCTTACAGCTCCGGCAGCGATGCCGCTCTACTGGACCGTTGGGGGTTCGTTCCTGGTACTACAGACATTATTGTTCCGTAAAATGTACCCGGTGGAACACCCACAGGAGCCTGTGGTTGTGGAAGTAAGTAAGAAAAAGAATAAAAAATCCAGCTCCGCCAAACCTTCTCGGAAACCTGCAAAGTCTTAATAAATTTGGTCGCAGGTGACAAGAGAAACATGGTGACTACGTAATCTTGTTAAATACAATAAACATAATGAAGAAGCCTGATCCATATGGATCAGGCTTCTTTTTTGTACAATCAGGTGTTCCTTTTTAGTTTTTTACGAAAGCGGATGGAAAGCATAACGTCCACTGCCTGTTCCCCAATATCACTTAATGATATATACTTACCTGATCAAATATGATATTGATAATCAATATCAATTATTGAGTGATGTATACATTGGAAAAAGTGAAACGAGGAGTGCGGGTAGATGCAAGAGGAAGAAGCAAGACAGGGATTTACACCAGAGATGATTGATATGATGGCCAGTATCTGGACACGTTCGATCATTACATTAATAGATGTACGCTTTCAGAATGTAGCGTCACAATACCCGTTGGAGCAATATAAAATGCCTAGTAGCATGTTTATCTATGCATATGGGGGAGAAGCGCAAATCCAACTGAATGAAACCACATTTGCAATGGAACGCTTCGGTTTAGTTCACGGCGGGAAGGGGAGCCTGCTCAGTATTACACCTAAAGAGGAGATGGTGAAGACCTTTATGGTGTTTTATAGAGCAGAATCACCTCTCTTTTTCAAGAAACATCTGCAACAATTACTGGAGCAAGTAAATCCATTTGTTCAACAGTTTGGTTATACGCCAAGTAATCCCATCTTGCTACGCGATTGGTTCCAACGGATGATGAATGGCTGGAAACGTGGCAAAGCGATGGATCAGCTACAGGCCAAAAGTTTTTTATATCAATTGATTCATGAGGTGTTCAGGGATTTGGAGGGTGGTGAGATTCGGTATCTCCAGCCAGATCCAGCCTGTTCTGCCAAGGTATATCTCGATAAACATTACAGGGAGCCGATCATGTTTCAGCAAATTGCCGATATGTTTGGGATCAGTGGTGGACAATTGACGCGGTTGTTCAAAAAAAGGGAAGGGATGAACTTACAGGAGTATCTCATTCAGAGAAGGATTGAAGCTGCCTGTCATGACTTGAAACATACAGAAGCGACAGTTAAAGAAATCGCAACAGGAGCTGGTTTCACAGATGAGAAAAACCTGTTCCGCATGTTTAAGAAGCATTACAAGATGACGCCAAGTGATTATCGGAAAATAAACGCACTATCCATGCAGGTTGATGGTATTGATAATGATTCTCATCTCCCTTACGATGAGAGGGAACTAGCGAGTCTAGTCAAGTCTTATAGAGATGGGGAATCAACGATGTTTGGATCTTTAAGAAGTAAAGAAATGATTTTGGCGGCGGCGATAAGCATGATGCTCTTATTAACGGCATGTACGTCAGGGACGCCAGCGAATAATGGGGGAACGGCAAATACAACACCTGCGCAGACACAGCAAACGACACAACAGGAAGGGTCGGAGACAAAAGCTTCAGAAGCAGTCTCGCAGACCAGAACGATATCCACAGTTAAGGGTGATGTTGAGGTACCTGATAACCCTCAGCGAGTTGTAGTCGATTATTTGGTTGGTGATGTGGTAGCCCTAGGTGTAACTCCTTTAGGTGTGGCTAGAGCTGCACGGGGGGAGACAGAGCCTGTTTATGCTAACCAGATTACAGACTCCATAAAAGTAGCCATGGAGCCGGAAGATATCATGACGCTTGAGCCTGATCTTATCATTTTGGCATGGAGTGATGAGTCGTATGATGATTTATCCAAAATTGCCCCCACCATTTATGTTCCCTATGGTGATATGACTACAGAAGAGCGGATACAATTTATTAGCGATGTTTTGAACAAACAGGAAGAGGCTAAGGATGTTTTGAATGCTTATACCGGAAAAATCGAAGAAGCAAAGCTAGCCTTTCAGAATGCGGGCCTATCCGATGTGACGATTACGGTTGGAGAATTCAGTGATAAAAGTAACTACATAGCTGGAGCCAAGCATGCCGTTGGCGAGCTTGTTTACGATGAACTTCAATTGCAGGCACCTTCAAAAGTCCAAACGGATATTATCGATGCAGATAAATATTGGGGCGATGTCTCCATGGAAGTATTACCCGCTTACTCTGGGGATTATATGATCTTCTTAGGAGATGGAAACGTTGCTTCTGATAATGCAGTGTGGAATGCCATACCTGCTGTGCAACATGATCGGATCGTAAAGGTAGATTCTTCGCTATCTTGGTCCACCGACGTAATGACTTCCAGTGCATTGATTGATTATATTGTTAGTCAATTGCTAGCATTAGCTAAATAAGAGTTAGAACGAAATTTTAATTGAGCACTCCAAATTTTCAAACATGACCAGTCGAATTTATGGACGTTCATATCCATATTCGTTTGGATTGTAAATAGGTGATGAAAGGGAAACGAGATGAAAAGCAAGCCTGAACAAAAACGCCGTGGGGCGATGAACTTCACCATGTACATGGTAATAGGGCTTGGATTAACGGTTCTCATGTCGGCGGCATCCATTATGTTTGGTGCTGCTGATATGAGGTTAGCAACGGTATGGGAGGCTATTTTCCGATTTGATCCAATGCTCACTGAACATCAAATTATTCAAACCATGCGTCTCCCGCGTACCGTAGCTGATCTGATCGTTGGGTGCAGCCTTGCGGTATGTGGCGCTATCATGCAGGGGACAACGCGTAATCCGCTGGCCGACTCCGGGCTGATGGGGATTAGCTCTGGCGCAGCATTTGCAATTGCACTATGCCTGGCCTTTCTGCCGGGTTATTCGTATTGGCAGATGATGTTGTTCGCTTGTCTGGGAGCAGCGATCGCCACCGGTATGACTTACTTTACCGCGTCACTGGGCAATCGCGGAATGACGCCTCAGCGGCTTGTACTGGCAGGTCTGTCTATTTCAATGTTGTTTGGCGCACTCAGTCAGTACTTGGCAATCAATTATGATTTGGGGCGAGCATTGACATTCTGGACGGCGGGTAGTACAGCGGGTGTCAAATGGGGAGAATTGCTGATTATCTCACCGCTCTTTGTTGGGGGTATACTGCTGGCACTGGCGCTGTCCCCTTCCGTTACATTGCTCAGTTTGGGAGATGATGTGGCAAGTGGACTCGGCATTCGTAGCGGACTGGTCAAGATTTTGTCGACAATTATTGTACTTGTACTGACTGGATTGGCTGTTGTTGTGGTTGGCCCGGTTGGTTTTGTGGGTCTGATTACCCCGCATATTGTGCGATATATGGTAGGTGTCGACTATCGATACATTATTCCGGCAGCGGCGTTATATGGTGCGTTGCTGACCGTATCGGCTGATTTGGCTGGACGTTTGATCAATAAACCGTTCGAAACGCCGATTGCCATTATATTTTCTATCATTGGTGTGCCGTATTTTCTCTTCTTGGCTCGAAGACAAAGGAGGGAATATGAATGATCAAGCGGCGTTATACGATGAAACGAGGCATTATCATCAATGTAGTGCTTATGGTGCTCATCCTTGTGTTTGCGATCATTAGCATGAATTCTGGCAAAATGAATCTTTCACCGCTAGAAGTGCTGAACGTTCTCATAGGAAACGGTACCGATAAGCAAAATCTGATTGTGTTTGATTTTCGTTTGCCACGAATTGTACTTTCGATTTTGGTAGGTCTGGGAATGGGAGCGGCGGGGGTCGTGATGCAGAGTTTGCTGCGTAATGACATGGCTAGTCCGGGAACACTGGGAATTAGTTCGGGATCGGGTTTGTTTGTCCTGTTCTTTGTTGTATTCATTGCATCCACAGGCAAGAGTTCCTTTATTGCTCTGCCTCTGTTGGCTTTTGTTGGCGGACTATTGGCGGCGGGGTTGATCTTCTTATTATCGTATCGCCGCGGACGAGACATCTCGCCAATCGGTTTGATTTTGACCGGGGTCGCGCTAGGAAGCGGGTACGGGGCGCTGACGACCTTCTTGACACTCAAGCTGGATGATTCGCAGATGAACTTCATGCTGTATTGGCTGGCGGGGAGCCTATGGGGCGATGATTGGGGTTATATCTCCATACTGACACCATGGGTCTTGATCTTACTCGGCTATATTTTTTACAAGGCTCGCATATTGAATGCCCTCCATTTGGGCAATCAGACAGCACAGGGGCTTGGTGTTTCCGTGAAGCGACAGTTCTTGGGGTTGTCAATCGCTGCTGTTGCTTTATCCTCTGGCAGTGTAGCTGTGGGAGGTAGTTTCTTTTTCGTTGGATTGATCGCTCCGCATATGGCCAGAAAACTGGTCGGTCCCGATCACAAATTGCTCATTCCGGCTGCCAGCTTGGCTGGGGGACTAGTCGTGGTGTTGGCTGACACGATTACGCGCACGGTTAGCCTCGTAGGAGATGTGCCAACAGGAATCGTTATTACAGTTATTAGTGTTCCATATTTTCTTTATTTACTAGCAAAAGCCAAATAACACAATCAATAATATAGTCGGAATTTTTTGTGGAAAACGGCTTGGCAGGACTGTGCGCTGCATTTTAAAGCAGAATGCACGATATCAAAAGTTCAAACATCGAAGTTACCCTGTATTACCGCTATGCTTTTTAAACAATAGCTATAGAAAAAGATGCCATTACGAGGATATCGTATTGGCATCTTTTGATTTTTTCTCATGTGATAGTTAATTTGATACTGGAGAATTATTCAAGATTTATATGGCAGGTTCATCCGACAGCTGAAAACGGGAAACGAAATACCAGATGAGCTCGCGACGTGAGGATACCTTGGTTTTGGCGAAAATGGATTTTAAATGATCCTGAACCGTGTAGACGGAAATATGCATCGCAGCAGCAATTTCCTTGGACGAATAGCTACGTAGCACATATCCGAGCAGTTCCCGCTCTCGACTGGATAATCCATGGCTTTCAGCGAGCAAGGGCAGTAAATCCTGTGGCATCGCCTGCTCCAAATGGATAGCAATCTGATCCGGCCCTGTAAGCTGTTGCATGAGACTAGCATGAAGTATGAGGTAACGCCCATCCGGAAGTTGGATGCAAACTTTGGAGGGTGATTCGGGAGCGATCTGAGTATCCACGACCAGTTCTGCCCGATTCTTGCGCTGCAGGTGGGAACTCACTGCACGTACCGGACGGGGCAGAACATCAGGCCCTACATGTTCCAGCATGCGCAATTGGGACAGCCAATATTGAGCGGAGGCGTTCAGGGATAAGAGCTGGAACGTGTCTGAGGTGATCAAAATTCCGGGTTCCTCGGGACTTTCACTCGTGATCTCATCGATCAGTGTCAAGCTCGTGGACCGCAGCATCGATGCAATAGAAGCGGTCCAGGACTGAATCATCCACCGCTCCTCCTCTGTAAAGACAGCACTTTCTGTCTTACGATATAGGGTCAGATATCCCCAGCAAGCGTCTCCACTAACCAATACAGCACGTAGTTCATCACTGAACCCCGCTGGCTGAAGAATGTTGATATATCGAGGGCTTTGTTCAAGCTGTAAGTTGGACGTATGAAGTGTAGCTGTATGCTCACCGCTGCGAATTAATTCAGCGTATTTATGTATATCTTCTTCCATGTATTCATTGATGAATAACCGATCATGAATGGCCTCAATGCCATCTTCTGTCACGGCTCCTGTGGAGAGAAGAGTCAGAGGATCAACGGTAGTGAAACAGTATGCATCGTAAGGTATAACCGTATGGATCTGCTTAAGAACAGCTTCCCGATAGGTATGTGAGGTCCAGGTTCCTTTTTCAAGAGAAATGATAAGTCTGTGGTTCCGATCAATACGTGATGTCAACAAGATTACTCCTCTCTCTGTGCGCATATCCCAATGTTCTGGGATTGTAGGCTCGCCGTATCCTTCTATAATGAAATTAGACGAACAACGAGTCAAGTCTAACTTCAATTCAAGAGGAGTGCGGTGTCTATGAATCACAATCCATCACCAATGAGCTGGGAAACAGCAGATGTTCATCGTTACGAACAATCGATAGCCCTGAAAATTCCGGGTTATTCTCATATGCATGATCTAATGGAACGGCTGCTTTCAGCATCTTTTGCGAATAACAACGATATTCATATCCTTGTTGCCGGAGCAGGAGGGGGAAAAGAGATTGCTCTGCTCGGATCACGTCATGCCGGTTGGACATTGACTGGAGTAGATCCATCACAGCCGATGCTGCAACTTGCTGAGAAACGAGTCGCGGAAGCAGGCATCGGTTCCAGAGTGAAGTTGCAATCTGTCACGGTTGAAGAATTGCCGGAGGATATTGTATATGATGGGGCGACAAGCATGCTCATGTTACATTTCCTTCAGGGGATGGAGGCCAAGAGAACGTTTCTGACCAGCCTCGCAGCGAGACTTAAACCGGGTGCACCACTGATCATTGCGGCTGTGAATGCCGATCTTTTTTCACCTGCACATCCAATCATGATGCAAGCTTGGAAGGATCACATGTTGAGTGTGGGCGTCCTTCCAGAAGAGTGGGAGCGCTTTGCTGCTTCCCTGGGCCGTGAATCCGATCCAATATCCTCTGAAGAGATGACTCAGCTACTGACCGAATGCGGTTTCTCACATATTACACGTTACTTCGGGGCGTTCTGGGTGGAGGGGTATTATGCAATTCGAAACTAGCGTGAAGCCTATTAAAGATCAGATCTGGGTGGTTGGTGGTTATGGTCAAGTGGGGCAGATGATATGTACTCGACTGGGGAAATTGTTCCCGGGTAAAGTATGGGCTGCGGGTACACGCATGAACCGTGCGGAAGAGTTCAGCAGGTCTACAGGTGGTGCTGTACTACCGCTTCAACTGGATGTAACAAAACCTGTGGAGCCTTCCATGTTACGGCCTGTGAAGCTGGTCATCATGTGTGTGGATCAGAGCGATACCCGGTTTGTTGAAGCCTGTGCACAAGCCGGAACCGACTATATTGATATTTCTGCAAAATATGATTTTCTCGCTCAGGTTGAACAGCTCCACACCAAAATGCAACGTTCCAAATCGACCGCGATCCTCAGCGTTGGATTATCACCTGGAGTGACTAATTTGCTTGTGCGCGAAGCGACCATGCATATGGATCAGGTGGAGGAAGCAGACATTACCGTAATGCTGGGACTTGGAGAGAAGCACGGAAAAGCTGCCGTGGAGTGGACCGTTGATCAGATGAATGCCACTTACCAAGTGATGCAAAAGGGCAAACCTGCTGAGGTACAAAGTTTCGGAGATGGCAAACGTATTGATTTTGGAGCAAAACTTGGGCAGCGGAAGGCCTATCGATTTAACTTTTCGGATCAGCATGTGGTTGCTCGGACGTTACGTATTCCAACCGTATCTACCAGACTCTGTCTGGACTCCCGCTGGATCACAGGATCCATGGCAATCTCCAAACGTGCAGGGTTGTTTTCGTTGTTGCGTATCCCGTCTATTCGGAATGGAACGGTTAAGGCATTTGGCCTTATTCCTGGGGGAGAACCGATGTATGCAGTCAAGGTCGATGCCGCAGGATGGGAAAATGGTGAGCAAATCCGCGTCGAACAACTACTGATCGGTGCAAAGGAAGCAGATGCAACAGCAGCGGTAGCTGCAGCCGTGGCAGAACGTGTGTATAAAACAGAGTTGCCACATGGTGTATTTCATATTGAACAGTGTCTCTCTTTGCAAGACATTCAGGATGCACTTCATACGCCACTAAAGGTGACGACCAAGATCACCTAGTTTCATGTTCTTTTGCTGAGAACCTCCGATCTGCTATGATGGAACAATAATCATGGCATGAATGGAGGGAGATCATGAACTGCGTTGCTGTATTACCTTATTACAAAGTACAGAGAGAAGTGACGGGTCTCGCCCAAGAGATTGAGATGAATGCCCGCTCCATGATTCTGTATTCAGATAAAATCGTGACCAAATACCGCGAGTTCAACATCACGGAAGTGTTTGATATGTCATTTCGCCGTATGGGTGATGAAGGTGGATTTTTCTATTTGCACACAAGCACAGGAGTATATCCATATATGGTCGAAATCGACCCGAAACCGTTTATACAACATTTCAGAAAGATGACGATCCAAAAATTAAAATGACTTGACCTTGCCGTTACGTGAAGGCTTACCCTCGGATATGGCAAGAACCATAACCAATTCAGAGGAGCCGTGAATGTAATGAGTATACTGATTCAGCAAGCTACGATCCTAACGATGAAAGATGCCGATGCCCCCTTTACGGGGGATATTCGTGTTGAGGGTGATCGCATTACTCATATTGCTGATCACATTCTGCCTCAACCGCAAGATGAGATTATCGATGGACGTAATAAGGTTGCCATGCCAGGACTAATTAATGCCCACCAACATACACCAATGAGTCTGCTCCGGGGATTTTCGGATGATCTGAAGCTGATGGACTGGCTCGAACGCAAAATGCTGCCCGCCGAAGCACGGATGAACCCGGAAGATATCTATTGGGGTGCCAAGTTATCCATCGCGGAGATGATCCGTTCGGGTACCACTGCTTTTGCGGATATGTATATCCATATGAACGAAATTGCAGAAGCGGTTAAACAAACGGGTATGCGGGCATCGCTTACACGTGGGATGGTATTCATGGAGGAGGATGGGGGACGCAGGTTGCAGGAGGCGATTGATCTTGTGCAACGCTGGTCTGGAGCGGCCGAGGGACGGATAACAACCATGTATGGGCCCCACTCACCCTACACTTGTCCCATGGAGCCGCTTCGTGAAGTCATTGCCATGGCTGTCACAGAGGATATCCCGCTACATATTCATCTGGCTGAGACAAAGGAAGAAGTTGTGAAGATTCGTGAGCGCTATGGCATGACACCGACGGAGTATTTGGAAGAGGCGGGTATGTTCGAACAGGCACATGTGTTGCTTGCGCATGGTGTACACCTCAATCGCAGGGACATCGGCAGATTGAAGGGCATGCGCGGCGGTGTAGCACATAACCCAGTCAGCAATCTGAAGCTGGGGTGTGGAATTGCTCCAATTACCGAGATGTTGGCTCAGGGAATTAACGTTGGAATCGGAACGGATGGAGCGGGAAGTGCCACAACCGTGGATATGTTCGAGGAGATCAAAGCCGCGACCTGGCTGCAAAAGCTGGATTATGGCGACCCAACTCGCTTGCCAGCCAAGGACGTACTAAGCATGGCTACACGCGGAAGTGCTAGTCTGCTTGGTCTACAGGATGAAGTGGGTATGCTTGAGGTGGGGTGCAAAGCTGATCTGATCCTGATCGATCTGGCGAAACCACATCTTCAACCGGTACATGAGGTAGAATCGTTACTGGCTTACAGCGTAAATGGGGCGGACGTGGACACCACGATTGTGAATGGTCAGATCCTCATGAGAGGCAGAAAGCTGCTCACGATCGATGAGGATGAACTTTACCGTGAGGTGAAGGTTAGAGCCAAACGGATTGTTGAGGGAATTTAATTTTAGGTGAATATGATCCGAACTGGAAAATGATTTGTACTCAAAACGCTATGGAGGCATACTCCATAGCGTTTTTTGTCGAATTACAACTGGAAATAGTTCCATAGTCCTGTTCAGAATCGGTTCAGAATGACTCGTTATACTGAGCATGTAGTTGTTCAAATTTGAAATGTATACGAGGAGGAACATGAATTGAAGGGGAAACAAAACAAAAAACGGCTTAAGCCAATATTGAAAAAAAGCATGTTGACTGCGCTCGGATTGGGCATTGCGTTGCCTATAGGTGGAGCGCTCCCGCAGGCTAACGCAGGAGTCATTGGTCCGGAGATTAAGATTTCACAACCTGTTCTTAACGATGGCATTAACTGGTTAAGTTATTCATCGGCACAAGATAATCCTTCTTTTGTGCCCGAAGTGCCTATTGAGGTAACCACCAATAATATCATCAGAATCAATCTAAGTACACAATTTCGATCCGATGAGTATAGCCCGCCTACAGCCAGCTCAAGTGATAACAGCATCGCTGAGGCGTATGTAGAAACGAGACAGGATGAGAATATGACAACGCCTGTCAGTACATTGGTGGTTATTCCTCGCCAAAGCGGCAAAATCAACATCGAATTGAAAGCGAATTATATGATCTCTGGTGCACCAGAGACTGTTACGGATAACATTGAACTTTACATTAGTAAAAAAGGGGATGTAAATGCAGACGGAAAAGTGAATTCTTTGGATGCCGTAGACCTTTTCAATTATATTCGTAACATGATGACTCGCCGCAGCTTTTCTTATGTAGAGATGAACCGAATGGATGTAGATCGTAATACGGAACCCACTCTGGGGGATATGGATGCTTTGTTAATAGGATACAAAGGCAAAACACTTGGTGGAAAAAACAATGACTATGTGTTGACCTTTAAGCAAGTAGATGATGCGCCGTATGTACTAAATGGTGAATTGAAGAATGCCATGTTAATTGGAAATGAAATTGGCGTTAGTCATTATATAATGGATATTGATTACAATGATTACATTAATACTCCTTCTTACCAGTGGTACCGCGCAACAGAAGCTTCGAGAGAAGATATGGTGCCAATCGAGGGGGAAACAGGAGCAAAGTATACCGTTAAAGATGAGGACGAAGGTTATTATCTTGTGCTCGAAGTTATTACTCAGTCCACTTGGGACTCGAATACGGAGCCTAGAAAAGTATACATTGTTGGAAAAGAAAAAATACAACGCCTTGATTAATTCAATTTTTTATTTTAGATAACGAATAACAATACATTTTCTATCTTTACCATACGATCTATCAATTGATACAGACATGGAGGCTATCACATGTTTCAACCGAAAAAGAAACGTCCTAGAATCAGAAAAACAATGTCAGGTCTGATCGCACTGACATTACTCTCTTCACTCATATTGCCAAATGTAGCTGGAGCAGAACCGGTAGAACCATCACAAGTACAATTTGCAAATGTGAGCGTACAGGCAGGGCAGACCGTTCATGTACCTGTTGCATTGAAGAAGTCCTATTTCGGGGTGAAAGCTTATAATATGCAGATTGATTATGATACGTCTGCACTGGAAATTGTTCGGATCACGCCTAAATCTGTCAACGTCATCAGCACATCCCCAAATGAAGATGGTGTAGCAGACTTCCAGTACCAAATTAATAATGCGGAAGGCTGGGTACGGATCATCTGGGTTGATTTTACTGGGGGTGACCACTCAATTGTAGATGAAACCCAATTATTTGATATGGAAATCAAAGCCAAAAGCAATGCGGCGCCTGGAACGAAACAGCTATCCGTAGATCAAACTGATTCAGAACATTGGCATTTTACAAATGTAGAACACAATAGTGGTGCTCAGTTGTCTGGTGGAACAATCACAATTACAGCAGCAAACTCAGGTGGCGACAATTCCGGCTCGACACCTACACCGAATCCTGGTAACTCTTCGGGTGGAGGAGGAGGTAGCGTATCGCCAACTTCACCAGTCGTTACCCCAGTTCCATCGACTCCGGCGGTAACTAAAGGTGTAGACATCTATGTGAACGGTCAGAAACAGGAACAGTCTGCTACGGCTAGCACATCAACGGTAAACAATCAGGTTACCACCACGGTTCATGTGGATAATGACAAAGTCATCAATCAGATTGGAAGTGGACTAAAAACGCTTCTGCTGCCTATTACAGGTACTGGCAAGGGTGCGGTCGTTGGTGAACTGAACGGCAAGCTGGTCAAAACGATGGAAGGAAGTAATGCCGAAGTTGTCATTCAGACTGATAGCGGTACGTACACACTTCCAGCTAACCAGATTCAAATGGATCAGATTCTGAACCAATTCGGAAGCACGGTTCCATTGGAAGATATCACAATCCAAATCGCTATTGTGCCTAGTGCCACATCTAAACAAACAGCAATTCAGGCTGCAGCGGATAAGCTGGAGAACACAACGGTGATCGCAGCTCCGATTGATTTTGAAGTAAAAGCGATCTGGAATGGACAGCAAGTTAATGTAGATCGTTTCAACTCTTATGTAGAGCGCTCCATTACTTTGCCAGAAGGTGTCGATGGTTCAAAGATCACGACAGGAGTTGTGCTTCAGCCAGATGGCAGCCTTCTGCATGTACCGACAAAGGTTATCAAAGGTAACGTGCAAGATTCTGCTATTATTAACAGCTTGACGAACAGCACTTACGCTCTGATCTATCATCCGGCAACATTCAGCGATGTATCAAGTCACTGGAGTCGTGATGACGTACAGGATCTGGCATCCCGTCTGATCGTACAAGGTACCGGTGAGAACGTGTTTGCGCCAGACCGGAGTATTACACGGGCAGAGTTTACGGCTGTTCTGTTAAGAGGTTTGGGGCTGCACTCCCCGCGCAGTACAGAAGCGGCATCGTTCACAGATGTGAAGACTGGCAGCTGGTATGAGGATGAGGTTCAGACGGCTGTGTCCTACGGCCTAATCTCAGGTTATGCTGACGACAGCTTCCGTCCGAATAGCGAAATTTCTCGTGCTGAAGCGCTGACTATTGTGTCACGTGCGATGAAACTGGTCGGTCTGGCACAGGCCGACGCGTCAGAGACAACAAGTCTGCTTAGCACATACAGCGATAGCGCTAAAGTACAGGCTTGGGCAACAGAGCCAGTTGCATCGGCGATTAAACAAGAGCTGGTACAAGGTACCGATGGCAAACTGATGTCAGATGCAGACATTAGTCGTGCGCAGTCGGCAGCGATTGTGAAAAGGCTGCTGGCAAAAGCGGGATTAATCTAATCAAATTTCTGGACACCTACACTTACTTGAAATGATTTGTTTCAAGCAAGCTGTAGGTGTTTTTTTGTATATAGTTCTTTTGAACAACCTCTTATAGGTGCACTGGTCCAGTTCATTATCAGTTCATACTGATTTGTTACGATATGAACATCAAATAGATAGATATCGTGCATGATCAGGAGAGGAAGAGATCCATATGAAAATACTAGAAGTTAAAAATGTGAAGAAATCATACACCTTATATGGAAAAGAAAGAGTTCCGGTACTCCACGGTTTGAACTTAAGTTTTGAGACAGGGGAATTTGTCTCCATCCTCGGCGAATCTGGCTGTGGTAAGTCGACACTGATGAATATCATTGGTGGTATGGACTCCGACTATGAAGGGGACGTCGTTGTTCGTGGCAAGAACTTAAGTGCCATGACAGAGAAGGAAATGGATGATTATCGGAAGAATAATATCGGCTTTGTCTTTCAAAATTTCAATCTGATCCCGCATCTGTCTGTCCTCGAAAATGTGACGATTGCGATGCAAATGACGGATACCAATGAGAAGGATCGCAACCAACGTGCCGTAGATATATTGACAGAGGTGGGACTGAAGGATCATCTGAACAAACGTCCCAACCAGTTATCTGGCGGTCAGAAGCAACGGGTTTCCATAGCACGGGCGTTATCCAACAATCCCGATATTATTCTTGCAGATGAACCGACGGGTGCTCTGGATAGGGAAAACGGAGATCAAATCCTCGCTCTGCTCGACAGTATAGCCAAAAAGGGAATGCTGGTGATTGCCGTTACTCACTCGCAGAAAGTCGCTGACTCCGGTACACGTATTGTGAAGGTTGAAGAGGGGCGCATTAGTGACGATATTCACCTGAAAGATCCTTCTACGGCTGTTTACGAGAGTGGTCAGGATTCTTCCCGGAGCCTGAGCTTGCTTGCTTCATTCAAGATGGCACTTAAAAATATGAAACTCAACGGCAAGCGTAATGTACTGGTAGCATTGGGTGGATCTATAGGTATACTAAGTGTACTCCTGATGCTCTCCTTGGGGAATGGAATAACGACGTATATGAATGACGAAATCAATTCAAGTATGGACCCTTTGCTCGTGGATATAACCAAGCCGAGTAAAGAAGCCAAGGATATGCAAGGTCCCGAGGCCTTGATGGCACCAGGTGAACCGTTCACCGAAGCTGATGTAGAGACGATTCGCAATTTTCCTAATGTGGATCATGTAGAGACAATTACGACCATTACAGGCAAATCCACTATGGTGAATGAAAAACAAAGTGTAGGACTCACACAGTTAACAACGTTAACGGATGCTTTTGATCCAGTATTGATGACAACTGGTGTTCTGCCGGTAGAAAATCAGATGCTGTTACCTCTCGATACAGCGAAACAATTAAGCGGAAATGATCAAGCTGAAACCATGATCGGCAAGTCCGTGTTTTTATATATCAATGAGATGGATAGTAATAATAAACCAGTGACTTTGGAGAAAGAAGTAACAATCTCAGGGATCTACGAAGCGGCAGATCGGCAATCTCCAATGCAACAATCCCCGGGATACATTTCATCAGAGACGTTGGAGCAAATGTATGCGGACGAAGGAATAACGATTGGGCCAATTCAAGTTAACGCCTATGCAACCGATATGAAGTATGTAAATGATATCAATGAAGCTGCTGTAAACGCTGGTTTCGCAGGCTCCCAAATGGCCAAGGTCATGGAGAATATCACCACATATGTAAGTATGGCTTCCATTGTACTTGCGGGTATTGCAGGTATTTCGTTGATCGTATCCGGTATTATGATACTGGTAGTACTCTATATTAGTGTCGTGGAACGGACAAAGGAGATCGGAATTCTCCGGGCGATTGGAGCAAGAAAGAAAGATATCAAGCGAATATTCTTCTCCGAATCTGCCTTATTAGGCGTATTTAGTGGTATTATTGCGGTAATCTTTGCAGTGATCATTAGTTATGTATTAAACATTCTTTTGGACAATGCGTTTGGAGCCAAACTCATTAATCTCTCTGGATATTATATCTTGTTTGGTATCGTGGTAAGTACAGCGATTAGTATTGTTGCCGGTTTGATGCCATCATCAAAAGCGGCGAGGCTGGACCCGATGGAATCCTTACGATACGAATAAATATCAATTTTGGAAAGGATAATGGCTACATGAACACAATTCTGGTGGTGGACGATGATTCCCATATCCGCAAATTAATCCGAATCTATCTTGAAAAGAATCAATTTTCCGTGCTGGAAGCACCAGACGGTCAAGAGGCGTTAGATATCCTCTCTCATACAAAAGTTGATCTGGCGATTGTGGATGTGATGATGCCGCGAATAGACGGCATTGAACTGACGGAAGATATTCGGTCTTATCTGGATATTCCCATCCTGATGGTGACTGCCAAGGGAGAATCCAAGGACAAAGTCAGAGGATTTAATGCCGGGTCAGACGATTACCTGGTTAAACCATTTGATCCTGTGGAATTAATCCTGCGTGTAAAATCATTACTGAAAAGATATAACAAAAGTTCATCAAACATGATTCAGATCAGCGGTGTAACGATTGATTTGGGCAACCTGATGGTCATTGCGGATGGACAAACCATCGAATTGAAAAAGAAGGAATGTGAATTGTTATTTTCTCTGGCGAGTTCGCCAGGGAAAATATTCACACGTACACAGCTTATAGATGACATATGGGGCATCGATTACGAAGGAGATGAGCGTACTGTTGATGTACATATCAAACGGTTAAGGGAACGGCTTGAACCCGTACCTGAGCTAGTGATCTCAACGATAAGAGGACTCGGTTATCGCCTGGAGCGGGCATGAAAATGTTTAGGAAAAGCCTGCGACTTCGTATCGTAGCTACGTTTATCGGGATTGTTCTGGTGAGTTTAATTCTCTCCTTTATGATAAATAACGGGTCCCAAGAAAAGACACCGAATCGTTTTATGGTTACTTTTGCTGAAGACCTCGCTACACTGATTAACCTGATCGATGATCCGGAAAAAGTGAAATCAAGCTTAGGTATCTTTGCTCGCTACGGCTTAAATATCACTCCCGTGAATGAACAAAGTGAAGTGTTATCTTCCTTGCCAGAGGCCAAAGTTCATTCGTTATTTGAGGCGGGTACAACGGATGCCATTTTTCTGTCCAGTAAAGATGGAGTCGCGACCATAGGTGTTCCTGGAACAAACGAGGGGATCGGCACATTTCTGATTCAAAGCGATTTCTCCTCTCTTTTTCATACACTGCGAAACACGCTCTTAACCTCACTATTAACAGTTCTGGTGATTGGCAGCTTATTAATCCTGTTCATGTCCGGGTACATTGTGAAACCGATTAAGAGATTAACGGTTGCAGCGAAGGAGATGTCATCAGGTGACCTGTCGGTCCGCTTGAAACATAATAATCAGGATGAGTTTGGCGAACTGATGGAGAGCTTTAATCATATGGCCAGTGAGTTGCAGAAAATTGATTCGGTTCGTGATGACTTTGTCAGCAACGTCTCTCATGAAATGCAGTCTCCGCTCACATCAATTAGAGGATTCACCAGAGCACTTCAAGATGGTGTTATTCCATTAGAAGAGCAGAAAGAGCATTTGGATATTATCTATGAGGAAACGCTGCGCTTATCGAGGCTCAGTGATAATCTGCTTCGGCTAGCCTCGCTGGATTCGGAGCATCATCCGGTTCATTTCACCACATTCCAGGTAGATGAACAATTAAGAAGGGCGATCTTACTGGCAGAGCCGCAGTGGGCTCAGAAGGACATCCAGATCGAATTGGATTTGTTGCCCTGCGAGATCACAGTGGACAAAGATTTGTTTGATCAGGTCTGGCAAAATTTAATAAACAATGCGATCAAATACACCGGTCCACAAGGTGCCATTCATGTTGAAATTGAGACGTCATCTTCATTTGTGAAGGTATTGATTAGAGATTCTGGACAAGGAATACCTGAGGAAGCTCTCCCGTATATCTTTGATCGATTCTACATGGTGGACAAAGCGCGGAGCAGCTCGCTTCGAGGGAATGGATTGGGTTTGTCCATTGTGATTAAAATATTGAAATTGCATCAATGTACAATTGATGTAGAGAGCGAAATGGGTAAAGGCACACAGTTTATTGTCACGATCCCCAGATCGACCATTACACCTTAAGGCAAGCCAGAACAGAGAGAGCAATATGGAAACAATCGGTCCCTGTGCGTTCAGGATTCAGATTGCTGCCAGATTGCTTTTTTTAATATCTGTATTCGCGACAAAATTTCACATATAGTTTTGTTTAGCAGTGGATCATTTGATAAAATAGAAGAGACGTTATGTGAATCTATGAACTTAATTAATTTAATCATACAGAGAATGGAGCCATCCAATGAAATATCGCAATATGGAAGATTGTATTAACGATCTGGAGCAGCACGGTCATTTGATTCGGGTCAAAGAAGAGGTTGACCCTCATCTGGAGATGGCAGCGATCCACATGAAAGTGCACGAGGCTAAAGGCCCGGCGTTGTTATTCGAAAATGTAAAAGGCTCAAAGTTCCAGGCGGTATCCAATCTGTTCGGCACGGTGGAACGAAGCAAGTTCATGTTCCGCGGTACGCTGGAAGGCGTACAACGGGTCATGGCAGTTCGTGACGATCCCATGAAGGCGCTTAAGACGCCATTTCAGCATGTAAGCACAGGTCTAGCTGCGTGGCAGGCGCTGCCTAAACAGAAATCTATAAGCCTACCCGTGTCCGCGCAAGAGATTCAAATATCGGACTTGCCTCTCATCAAGCACTGGCCTATGGACGGTGGGGCATTTGTGACTCTACCGCAGGTGTATTCGGAAGATCCGGACAAACCAGGAATCATGAATTCAAACTTGGGGATGTACCGGGTTCAACTGGATGGCAATGATTTTGAAATGAACAAGGAAATAGGGTTACACTATCAGATTCATCGCGGAATTGGTATACATCAAGCCAAAGCTGTCAAAAAGGGAGAACCACTGAAAGTTAGTATTTTCATTGGTGGTCCACCTGCACATACACTTTCAGCGGTTATGCCTTTGCCTGAAGGACTAAGTGAGATGACATTTGCCGGTTTGCTCGCTGGACGTCGCTTCCGGTACAGTTACAAGGACGGATATTGCATCAGTAATGATGCTGATTTTGTCATCACGGGTGATATCTACCCAGGTGAGACAAAACCCGAAGGGCCGTTCGGTGATCATCTGGGTTATTACAGTCTGACACATGAATTCCCGTTAATGCGTGTGCATAAAGTCTATGCCAAACCTAATGCCATCTGGCCGTTTACGGTTGTTGGTCGTCCGCCGCAAGAGGATACGGCGTTTGGTGATTTGATTCATGAGATTACTGGAGACGCGATCAAACAGGAGATTCCAGGTGTCAAAGAAGTGCATGCGGTCGATGCGGCAGGGGTCCATCCATTACTGTTTGCCATCGGCAGTGAACGTTACACGCCGTATCAGGCGGTGAAGCAGCCGACAGAGTTGCTTACGATTGCCAATCGTATTTTGGGTACGGGTCAGCTCAGTCTTGCGAAGTACCTGTTTATTACTGCTGAGGATCAGCAACCTCTGGATACCCACAAGGAAGTTGAATTCCTGACCTATATTTTGGAACGTATGGATATGCAGCGGGATATTCATTTCCATACCCATACGACGATTGATACACTGGATTATTCGGGTACAGGACTGAACAGCGGCAGCAAGGTCGTTTTTGCAGCGTATGGCGACAAGATTCGGGAGCTGTGTTCGGAAGTGCCAGAGTCTTTGAAAAACATTCGTGGTTATGAGAATCCACAGCTCATCATGCCGGGTATCGTTTCGATCCAGACATCGGCCTTTACGAGTTATGCGGATACAGCACAGGAGATGCAAGCATTCACGTCTCTATTGAAAGAACAGGGAGGTCTGGACTCGTGTCCGATGATCATTCTATGTGACGACAGTTCGTTCCTGAGTGCTAACCTCAGCAACTTCTTATGGGCAACCTTTACTCGCAGCAACCCTTCACATGACATGTACGGGGTTAATAGCGGATATGACCACAAGCATTGGGGCTGTGATCAGGTGATTATTGATGCACGTACCAAACCCCATCAGGCACCGCCGCTGATTCCCGATGCTTCGGTCGAGAAGAGCATTGAACGATTTTTTGTTAAAGGTGCTAGTCTGGGTTCGATCAAAATCTAATTTGAGATGTCTTGAAGAAGTTCAAACGGAGCGTTTGAACTTCTTTGGCTTACTCTGATACGGCAATGAGGCACAAAAGTGTGTAAAAGTTTAAAACCGGGACTAATTTGGATGTTGGAGTGAGGATAAAGTCTTAGGCGTTCGTATTTACCATTGTGATTAAGGTCGTTTGAACTATGTATGAAATGAAGAATTATAACGATATAAAGAAGTATAGGTATTTTTGTGGCCCCGTTCCGTTGGGTGCTGTTACTATAATGAATTGTTCAGGGGGAATACCGATTTGAGAATCCATATTATGAACCTGCAAGACGGAGACCGTCTAACTGCGGATACATTCAGCGATGCAGGATTACACGTTCTCGGGAAGGGAACTGTGATCAAAGGTGAGGATATCACCTTGCTTATGCAGCACCGTGTAGATTATGTAGATATTGAATCACGCGAAGAGGAAATCACTGAAGCAGAATTTTTTGCAGCAGCCGCAAAGCATGCTTCGGGGATAACTACGAAGGAAGAACCGCCTGAAGAAGAGCTGAAGTCCCAATTTATTCAGACTGTACATAATTATCAAAATGCTTTTCTCGAAGCTCTGACCGTTGGCAAGTTCAACGCCACCATGGTGGATGATGCACTGCAACCGATGGTTGAAGGACTGGATGAGCAAAAAGATGTCGTTCATCTCCTGATGATGCTGGAGCGGGATGACGTCAATAACTATACACATTCAATCCAGGTAGGATTGTTGTCATTCTACCTCGCGAATTGGCTTGGATATTCTCAGAAGGAGAGTTATCAGATTAGTCGCGGTGGTTATCTGCATGACATTGGAAAGTGCAAAGTTTCCCACCGGATTCGGAACAAAACAGAACCATTGACGGCGGATGAGCAGCTTGAAATGCGGCGTCACACCATATATGGCCATGAAATTATCAAAAATTCGATGACGGATGAAGCGACAGCACTGGTTGCTCTGCAACATCACGAGCGGGAAGATGGGTCGGGTTATCCGATGCAACTTGAGAAAAGTGAAATTCATCCATATACACAGATTGTATCTGTAGCGGATATCTATATAGGCATGAGATCCGGGAACCACGGAGGAAGCAATCCAAACCTGATCAACAACCTTAGAGATATCTATGGAATGGGATTTGGTAAACTGAATGAAAAACCGGTTCAGGCATTGATGCAACATTTGCTTCCTAATTTCATCGGGAAACAGGTACTGCTCAGCAATGGAGAAAAAGGTGTTATTGTCATGAACAATACGTCCGATATTTTCAAACCACTCATCAAAGTGGAGTCTGAAGAATATCGCGATCTCTCCAAAGAGCGTACGCTTGCCATTGATGAATTGCTTATTTAATCTAAATATGATCTGTATTCCTTACTTATATTGAGGACGGGCCTCCTGTACGAAGACAGGGGACCCGTTTTTTGTTATATCATCCTAGATGTGTTGTTCGACCAAGGAAGCAAGCGTATACTTTGCAAAGACCTTATTTTTCCTGCCAAGGAGCGATCGCTATGAATGAAGTGACAACCGAGATTACAATACATGCCTCGATTGAACGATGCTTTGACTATGCCCGGGATATTGATGTACATACTCAGACCGTCTGGCAACATACAAGAGAGCGAGCAGTTGCAGGAGTAACCACAGGAAGAATTGGAGCAGGGGATACCGTTACATTTCAGGCTACTCATTTTGGGGTCAGACAGAAGTTGAAGTCCCGAATTGTGCAGTTTGAACGACCTTTCCTCTTTGTGGATCAGATGGAGAAAGGGGCTTTCAAGAGCATGCGACATGAACATCATTTCAGCGTAATTGGGGATCAGATGACTTGCATGAGAGACACACTTCGATTCGAAGCACCACTTGGATTGCTAGGATGGGCAACGGAGCGACTTGTGCTGAAGAGATACATGCAGGCATTTCTAGAGGATCGTAATCGTAAGCTCAAAGATATGCTTGAGCAGTAGCCAGAATTGAATGGATAGAGGAGAGAAGACATTTGATGGATAATGAATATTTTGTAGGTTGGGGCACACTTGCCTTGATTAATGCCGGACTGGCTCAGGGAAAAAACAGAAGTGGTCGGAACTGGTTTCTGATTTCCCTGTTATTTGGTCCGTTGGCAACTCTTTTTATTGTGGTGTGGAATAAACTGGACTAATTCAACGATCGATATTCCGATGCATATAACGATCGATCATCCAGAATACAAGGGCTGCTGCACTAACGCCAGCACCTAACCAGCAAACGGCTGTCCAGCCTGCCCATGCATACACTTGGGTAGAAACGATGGAGCCGGTTGCACTGCCGATGGAATAAAAGATCATATAAGCTGCCGTCAGGCGGCTCTGCGCTTCGGGACGAACTTCGTAGATCAGACTCTGGTTGGTAACATGTACGGCCTGCACGGCGAGATCGAGCAGGATAACACCCAGGATCAGAAACCAGAGAGAATGATGGACATAACCGATGGGCAGCCAGGACAAGAGCAGAATGACAAGGGCGACACCGGTTGTTTTCTGCCCAAGGCCCCGGTCGGCAAGTTTACCTGCACGGGCAGCAGCCAATGCTCCCGCCGCTCCTGCGAGACCGAATGCACCTATGACTGTATGAGACAGGGACAGTGGAGGGCTGCTTAGTGGCAGTACCATAGAAGTCCATAAGATGCTGAAGGCTGTAAAAATCAGCATGGCCAGCACACCTCGTACTCGTAACACACGCAACTCACGGTACAGTTGCAAGACGGAACCGAGTAATTGGAAGTAGCTTTGTTTTACTTGCGGGGACTGCTGCTTTGGGAGAACAAGATATAAGGCGACAATTCCGAGTAATGTAAGGCTGGCAGAGAAGAGATATACCGATCTCCACCCGAACCAATCGTTCAGCGTACCTGCAACCGTTCGTGCAAGTAAAATGCCAATGACGATTCCGCTGGTTACCTGACCGACAATGCGACCACGTTCGGAAGGGGCTGCCAAGTGTGCAGCAAAGGCAACGAGCGTTTGCGTAATGACCGCGAGTAGACCTACGACAGCCATGCCCGTGAATAAAAGTGAGCTGGATTGTGCGGTTCCTACGAGAACCAGTGCAAGCACGGATAAGAGCATTTGAATGATGATCAGCTTGCGGCGATTTAAGAGGTCACCAAGCGGAACAAGAAGGAACAGCCCCAAGGCATAACATATTTGAGTCACTGTGATGACAATCCCTATGGATGATGGAGAGAGGCTGAATTCTTGAGCGATGGAGTCCAGTAAAGGCTGAGCATAATAGATATTGGCGACCGCAAGTCCGCTGCACACGGCAAAAAGAAGAGCAACTAACCGTGACATGGCAGGACGATCCTTATTGGATAATTGTGCATCTGGAGAAGAAGTTTGCATAAATGGATGTCACCTTTCTATTCTGTACTGATCAGTATGTTATGTTTCGGAATAACCATACTTTATTTGCGTGAATTCTGTCAATAGAGAATTGGGTGAGGGTATGCGATCGCTTCTATTCCAGACTTTTCGATTCATTTATAGCTAAAAACTCCTTTCCGGTTATTAGGTTTTGACTTTGTAATAAGAGTGAGGTTAAAATATATAAACATACTGATCGATACATAAAGAGGTGGATTGTATGGTTAGACAACGGGGATTTGATACGGATAAAGCACTTGATGCAGCGATGCATACGTTTTGGGACAAAGGGTTCGAAGCGGCATCTTTAAATGACTTGACGACCGCAATGGGCATACAACGTCCCAGTCTGTACGCGGCTTTTGGCGATAAAAAGGAATTATTCGAAACAGCACTTCGCAGGTATACCACTCAGCATGCGGCTCAAGTCAGAGCCAGACTTCAACAGGGCTCCTCCGTGCGGGAAGCCTTTCGTGGATTGTTTGAACATATTGGAGCAGAGGGGAGTGTGACCGAGCCTAGTCATGGCTGTTTTTGTATTAATACGATGGTTGAGCTGGCTCCACATGATCCCAAATTCGCTGTCCTTACACGGGAGCATCAGATGTACTTGGGTGTTCTTTTCGAAGAAACGATAGAACGAGGGCAACAGAGCGGGGAGTTGTCCACTGACATGAACGCGAGTGCGGTCGCACAGTCTCTGGTTGTATCCATGATTGGACTGACTGTTCTGATGAAATCAGGACCAGACCGCTTATTTGTAGAGCAGAGCATCCAAGTTACGCTGTCTTTGCTGCAGTAATAGGGATTTATTCTGTTTAAAGTGATGCGGAGTTGCTACAATATAGACAAGAATTGAGCAGATATAGGAGGAGATCAGAAATGAATACGAAGTTGCGCTGTGCCGTTTTGGATGATTATCAGAACGTTGCGCTGACGTCGGCGGACTGGGGTCCGTTGATGGATCAGGTGGAGATTCAGACATTCAACAACTATATGGGCTCGGAAGAAAAAGTCATTCAGGAATTGCAGGATTTTGATATTGTGGTCCTGATGCGGGAACGTACACCGTTTCCAGAGAAGGTCATTTCGCAGCTCCCTAATCTCAAACTTCTGATTACAAGTGGTATGCGCAACGCATCGATAGATCTCAAGGCTGCAGAGAAGAACGGCATCATTGTGTGTGGAACTGAGGGAAGCTCTAATCCGCCGACGGAGCTTACATGGGCACTGATTCTGGGGCTGTCCAGACAACTGGTTACGGAAAATAATGCACTTCGCTCCAATCGTAACTGGCAGAGCACAGTAGGATTGGATTTGCATGGGAGAACACTTGGATTGCTTGGTTTGGGCAAGATAGGTACTCGCATGGCTGAGATTGCACAAGCATTTGGCATGAATGTGATGGCCTGGAGCGAGAATCTAACACAAGAAAAAGCCGGAAAACATGGTGTGATCTGGTCCGAGACCAAGGAGCAACTGCTTGCACAGAGCGACATCGTATCCATACATCTAGTATTGAGTGATCGTACGCGGAATCTGATCGGACAAGCCGAGTTTCAACTAATGAAATCGAGTGCGCTACTCATCAATACGTCGCGAGCGGGCATCGTCGATCAGGAAGCTATGGTGGAGGCATTGCAGCGTGGTGTGATTGCTGGTGCAGGTCTGGATGTATATGAGCAGGAACCGCTCCCCGTTAACCATGTGATGCGAACATTACCCAACGTCCTGGCAACACCGCATCTGGGTTATGTGACTCGTGGCAATTATGAGATCTATTATAATCATACCGTAGAGAATATAGCGATGTTCCTGAAGGGAACACCGATCAGACAACTGCTTTCTTAGAATGAACGTATGCTTAGTATGACTCTGCTATAGTTATATAGAATCAACGACAAATAAGGTGCTGCCAGGAAAGAGTTAGACCTGAGCAACACCTTATTAGTATATCTGTGTAGTAGAACAAATGAAGGAATAGCTTAACTGTGTGGTCCTCGCTGGGAGGAATGAATCATGGCGACGCTTGATTCACGAACGATTAAGCGCGGTTCAAATTGGATGTGTTCGTAATCGGTCGTGCTCATCTCCCGAATTCGTTTTAACAACAGCTCGGTAGCAAGTCTGGCGACTTCTTCGCCCATAATGGACACGGAACTAATCTGAGGAGACGTGACGGTTGTCCATTGATTGTTATCCACACCCACAACAGCCACATCTTCAGGTACACGAACCCCTAACTCCTTGAACCGATTAACCAATCCGATGGCAACCATATCATTAATGGCATAGACGGCATCTGGCATATGCGTAAGTCCGTAAAAATAATCTGCAGCATTGGCACCTGTATTCAATGAAAAGTCCTCACCAAAGTAGACGAGAGAAATGTCCACATGGCCTACGGCTTGCTCATACGCACGAAAGCGTTCTTCAATAATGTCCTTCGGTGCTCCCGCATATGCAATTCGAGTTCGACCGATCTTGAACAGATGTTCCATTACCAATTTTCCTTCAGGTTGAGAGAGAGAGACGATATCCGCTTTCATACCCGGTTCCAGTTTCTTGCCGTAATTAATCATGGAGATAGGGAGCGGCGCCTTATCAATCAGTCCGGGTAACGTTTTGGGGTACGCCAGAGGCATGAAGATTAGTCCGTCCACATGCAATTTTTTGACATTACGAATGGTTTCAAGCTCCGTTCTGGCATTGCCTGCCGTATTGATCTGCACGACATGGTACCCATGCTGCTTCGCCGTTTGCTCTACAGACCAGGAGATTTCCGGAATGATGGCGTTACGTATGTCGGGTACAACAAGAGCGATCTGGTGCGTTTGCCGGATTTTCAGACTCTGTGCCGAGGTGTTGGGTACAAACCCCAGTTCTTCAATGGCCTGCATCACCTTATCCCGTGTTTTACTGCTGATGCCTTCTGAATTGTTGATGGCCCGGGATACGGTAGCGATGCCCACGCCGGCACGCTCTGCAACGTCCTTGATCGTAAGTTTCTGTTCTTTCCTCAATGTACGGTTACCTCACTTTATCGGAAACGATTCCGAATTATTAGGAATATGTATGAACTTCACGATAGTTATATAACTTGATTATAACATTTGAACAATGAAGTATCCCGTGAATGGGCCAGATTTATGGCAACGCCTGATTAAATTTCAATGGGACTACAATAATATTTGCCATGATATATGTTAATAACAAGGATTACATCGTTTGTAATACCCCTAAGATCACTTGAATTAAAGTGCGAGCATTCTTAAGTGAACTCGATATGATCATGAAATAGCCATATTAGTGGAGAAATATGTTTGACAGCGTATCTAAAATGTGACATATTTAATTTACGGAAACGTTTCCGATTATATAACAAATTATGATCTGGGAGATGAAATGAATGAAAGCATTACGTTGGCATGGAGTCAAAGATTTACGTCTCGAAAATATTAATGAACCTCAGCCTGAAGAAGGAAAGGTTAAAATAAAAGTGGAATGGTGCGGTATCTGCGGCAGTGATTTGCACGAGTACACAGCAGGTCCAATCTTCATTCCCGCTCAAGCACCGCATCCGCTAACAGGGGAACAAGCGCCTATAGTTATGGGGCATGAATTCTCAGGACAGGTGGTTGAAGTAGGGGAAGGTGTTACGCGTTTCAAGGCGGGCGATCGTGTTGTGGTAGAACCCATCTATGCATGTGGACACTGCGAAGCTTGTAAACAGGGCAGATACAATCTGTGTGATCAGATGGGTTTCCTTGGACTCGCTGGAGGCGGAGGAGGATTCTCCGAGTATGTAACTGCTGCAGAAAATATGGTACATGCCATTCCGGATTCAATCTCGTATGAGCAAGGTGCGTTGGTTGAACCTTCAGCTGTAGCACTTCACGCTGTGCGCCAAAGCAAGCTGAAAGTGGGAGATACGGCAGCCGTGTTTGGCGCAGGCCCAATCGGACTACTGGTCATCGAAGCGCTTAAAGCTTCGGGAGCATCGGATATTTATGTAGTGGAGTTATCGGATGAACGGAAAGCAAAAGCCGAAGAGCTCGGTGCCATTGTGATTGATCCAACGCAGTTTAATGTCGTGGAAGAGATCCATCAACGTACACAAGGTGGCGTTAACGTAGCTTATGAAGTAACCGGTGTTCCACGTGTTCTGCAACAAGCCATCGATTCGACACGTATTGGTGGAGAGTTGATGATCGTCAGTATTTTTGAACAGGAAGCGCCGATTCACCCGAACTCAATTGTCATGAAAGAACGTACAGTTAATGGCATTATTGGTTATCGCGATGTGTTCCCGGCTGTTATCAGTCTGATGGATAAAGGTTTCTTCCCGGCTGACAAGCTGGTGACCAAACGAATTTCGTTGGATGAAGTGGTAGAGCATGGATTTGAAGCACTGTTGAAAGAGAAAAATCAGGTTAAGATTTTGGTAAAAGCTGAATAGAAATCACAGACAGTAAGAACAAGTAGACAGCACATCAACAGATGTGATTGTCTACTTTTTTTGTATAAATAGGGCGGAATTTGTTGCATGTGCGGGTGGTTTTACATAGTATAAAAAGATACAATTTGTATCATCTTGGTGTGAAGGTAATGATGATGAAAAAATGAAGGAGGAAGCGGACATGCAGAGACATACAAAATGGACAGCCGTAATTTTGACCATTGTCGCAGGAATGAGCTGGATGCTTATGGGGAACTCCAAGCCAAAAAACACCACGTCAACGAGCCAACCCCCTGCGACGGAACGTGGGCTTGCCAAGGTGTCGAATGCACCGATCAGTTCAGCGGATGTAACATCGAAGATCGAACTGCTAGGCAGACCTTTTACCAAAACACCATATGCTAATAACGTCTGGGACATGCAACTGTACAACGGCAAGATATATTTGGGCCACGGAAATAGCAGCAATCTGGGCGTAGCTCCTAATTCAGGCCCTATTCCAGTCATTTATTATGATACAGCGAATGCAAAATTTAAGACCCAGTCGGTGACGAACAGCAACCCGGGCATTTTGCCATCAACGAAGATGTATGTGGATGAGGAACAGATTGATATCTACAGAGTACTAAACGACAAGTTATATATTCCTGGCAATGATTCCGATAGTGAACAGTGGGAACTGGGTAACTTCTATCGTCTGGATGGCGAGGTGTGGACCAAATATCGCAATCTGCCGCTGGGTGTACACGTATACGATTTGGCATCTTATCAGGGCAAGATGTTTGCCGCGCTGGGTACGGAGTCCAAACCAACCATTCTAATCTCTCATAATGAAGGTGAAACTTGGCAGAAATATGCGACGATTAATACGTTTGGTTTCCGGGCTTATACCATGTTCCATCTTAATGGCAAGTTATATGCATCTGGCATGATGTATCCTGCCAATAAAATATGGAATGACAAAACTAATATTTTGGAGATTAATGAAAATCTTGAGAAACGGGATGTTGTCATCTATGGTAACAAAATGCTGCCTGGACTAACCTATCAAACGGGCACGATTCCTTATAATAAAATAGGCAAAAATGTTAACTTCAATAACAAGTTGCTCTATATAGCGGGAGGCGTGTTCAATGATGGGCAGCTGCTGCCCAAATCTTTGAATGTCATGACCGACATCAATCAGGCAAGGCGAGTTAATCTCCCGGATGCCAAGGCGCTCCCAACCGATGTGCTGTTGCGTGATGGC
Source organism: Paenibacillus sp. FSL H3-0457 (assembly GCF_037981725.1). Lineage (NCBI taxonomy): Bacteria > Bacillati > Bacillota > Bacilli > Caryophanales > Paenibacillaceae > Paenibacillus > Paenibacillus sp. FSL H3-0457. The sequence continues at coordinate 2,952,334 of NZ_CP150283.1, forward strand.
AAGGTGTATGTGCTTACGTACACTCGCCAAAGTGCCAATCTGTATATCAATCGGGTCTACCAATCCACTGATCTGACCACATGGAATGAGATTTTACGTTTTAACCAGGACACCTATGCCAAGTCTTTCGAAGAGAACGAGGGTGACTTCTACTTTGGTCTGGGTACCGATCCGGATGTGTTATCAACTTCATCAGGGAAATTGCTTCGAGTGAATCGCAGTGATATCCCCGTGAATGCTAATTAAATTGGAAGGAAGATTATGGATTATATACTATGCTACATCCACATTATTGGTGACCGGGAAAATACTTTAAGATGTAGTAGAGTGCATGTCAGACTGCTTCGGTAGTGTGATCCAACAGAGGCTGCCGTAAGGTAGCTTTCTTTTTTTTTCTATAAGAGTAGTTTGAACGCCCAACTTCGAAAATTTGAAAATAAAATTAAGAAACTATAAAATGGATAGAGAAATAATCCTAAACCAGTCAACTGGATTACACGTGTTACAATATACAAAAGCATGTCGCATTTCATGTGGATGCGGAGTTCCACACTTCCAATTGCAAAGGAGCAATGTACTATGAACGTACCTTCAGCATTATTCAAACCTTTCACCTCGGACAAGCTAACATTGTCTAATCGAATCGTTATGGCACCCATGACTCGCGGATTCTCACCAGAGGGTGTACCTGGACCAGAAGTTGCTGAATACTATCGTCGCAGAGCAGCAGGTGGAGTGGGGCTCATCATAACGGAAGGCACAGGCATTAATCATCCATCTTCGGTTAGTGGAGCGAGTATTCCATTATTCCATGGTGAAGATTCGTTGCAAGGATGGGCTAATGTAGTGAAAGCAGTACATGAAGCGGGTGGCAAAATCATGCCACAATTGTGGCATGTGGGTACAGCACGTCGTTCCGGTGACTTGCCTAACGCAGAAGCTGAGCCTGTAAGTCCGTCAGGGGTTAGCATGGCAGGTGAACCATCACGTGAACCATTAACGGAAGAGGAGATTCGAGGTCTTGTACAGGCATTTGCCCAAGCGGCAGCGGATGCACAGCGAATCGGGTTTGACGGCATTGAACTGCACGGAGCCCATGGATACCTGATTGACCAATTCTTCTGGGAGCAGACGAATCGACGGACCGACAATTATGGTGGTGATTTGGTACGTCGAACCCAATTTGCGGTTGAAGTGATTAAAGCTTGTCGTGCAGTGGTTGGTCCTGATTTCCCAATTGTGCTCCGGTTCTCCCAATGGAAGATGGGGAATTATGAGGCACGTCTGGTGGAGACGCCAGAACAATTGGAGCAATTCTTGGCCCCACTTAGTGCTGCTGGCGTGGATATATTCCATTGTTCTACACGCCGGTTCTGGTTACCGGAATTCGAAGGATCTGAGCTGAATCTTGCGGGTTGGACACAGAAAATCACTGGCAAACCTGCCATTTCGGTTGGATCGGTAGGGCTTGAAGCTGAATTTGTGGATAGAGCAACCGAAAACCAGGGAACAGGGGATGCCCATCTGGATCTATTAAATGAGAAGCTGGAGAACAATGAATTTGACCTGATCGCCTTGGGTCGTGTTCTGCTTAGTGATCCCGAATGGCCTGCCAAAGTTCGTGAAGGTCGCATATCCGAAATCATTCCATTTACAACGGAAGTGTTGCAAACACTCCATTAATAGAAGCCTAAGAACGTTTGGTGAAAGGTGAACCAACGCTGAACGGCAACGATTTACAACGAAAAGTAAAACAAAAACGAACAAAAGGCCGCCTTTGGGCGGCCTTTTAATTTAACTATACTAATAATTTCAACATATGAAAAATTCACAATAGAAAATCATTTTCTGCACCGTTACTCCTTTTTACTCTCCACATACATCGCACACGCGCCTAGTCACAACACCATTAAGTTCCACATCTCAGGTTCCAGTGCAACCACTTTTTTTGCCACTTAAGTGTCTGAACAACGATTCGATCTTCAGAAGCGCTCATTTTGAAAATCCACCACCTTATGATAAGGTTAGGCCTAAACCCAAGGGTTACCAAGATGACATTACATAAGGAGGATGAATATCCTTGCACAACTATAGGTACAACTCGAACAATACATGGAGAAAACCACTGCATATGATGTGTCTTCTGCTGGGGATCGTACTGCTTTTATCGGCATGTGGCCAAGCACAGAAACCTTCCTCCGCAACGGACTCGAACACCGGCTCAAACGCTGGCTCCAACTCAGGGCAATCTTCTTCATCGCCGGAGCAGAATACCGCTCCACCGCAGGAAGAAGTACCAGAGGAACCGCATGAAGAAGTCGATCTGGTGCAGGAGCAGCTTAGTTCATTAACGTTAGAAGAGAAGATTGGACAGATGATACTGGCCGGTGTTCAAGGGACAACGTTGGATGATCAAGCCAAACAGATGATTACCGATCAAAAGGTAGGGGGCATTATTTTCTATGCCAACAATGTATCAACACTCGAGGGAACAGCCAAGTTTGTACAATCCATCAAGGAAGCGAATCAGTCCAACCCGGTACCGATCTTCATGAGTGTGGATCAGGAGGGCGGCAAAGTGAGCCGTATGCCGGAGACGGTGGAATCCATTCCTTCCAGTAGAAAAGTAGGAGAGACGAAAGATAGCGCGCTTGCTGAAACGATGGGCGAATTACTGGCGAGACAAGTTCAGCTTGCGGGTTTTAATGTGGACTTTGCTCCTGTGTTGGATGTGAATAGTAACCCGAAGAACCCGGTGATTGGAGATCGTTCATTCGGCAGCTCGGCAGAACTGGTGTCACGTATGGGGATTGCAGAGATGAAGGGACTACGTAATGAAGGCATTATTCCGGTAGTGAAACATTTTCCGGGTCATGGTGATACGTCCGTGGACTCCCATCTCGATCTCCCTGTCGTGAATAAAACGGAAAAACAACTGGCCGAGCTTGAATGGATTCCGTTCCAGGCCGCAGTGAAGGAGCAGGTAGAGGCGGTCATGGTTGCACACATTTTGTTCCCGAAGCTGGACCCGGATCATCCGGCTTCCTTATCGGATGTCATTATAGGTGAACATTTGCGCGGGAAGTTCAAGTATGATGGTGTCGTCATCACAGATGACCTGAGTATGGGTGCAATCGCGAAGAACTACAAGTTGGACCAGGCAGCCCTAACAACTGTTAAAGCAGGAAGTGACATTCTGTTGGTAGCTCACAGTTATGAGAGTGCCAAGACGATTTTTGATACGTTAATAAGTGCAGTAAAGTCAGGCAAAATCACTGAGTCCCGAATTGATGAAAGTGTATATCGTATCCTGGCATTGAAGCAACAATACAAGTTATCCGATGATCAGAAAGCTTCCGGAGACCTGAAGCAATTGAATGCAGATATTGTGGATTGGCGTAAGCAAATCGATGCTAGATAATAAATCCTGTGTTATGATTTTGCCAGAGGTGAGATCCAATAATGTATACCATTATGATAATAGAGGACGATCCCAAGATTGCGGGATTATTGAAATCACATATTGAACGCTACGGGGACCGGGCCGTACTGGTCGAGGATTTTGAGATGATTGTGCAACAGTTTGAGCAGGTACAGCCACATGTGGTACTTCTGGATATCAACTTGCCCAGTTACGATGGTTTCTATTGGTGCCGCCAGATTCGTACGCTGTCTACATGCCCCATTTTGTTTATCTCCGCACGGAGTGGGAAGATGGATCAGGTCATGGCACTGGAGAACGGGGCGGATGATTATATTACGAAGCCATTTGAGCATGAGATTGTTATAGCAAAAATTCGAAGTCAGCTGCGCCGGGTATATGGGGACTATGCTGCACGTGACGAAGAACGCAAGGTGGAACTGGACGGCTTGGTCGTGTACTTGGAAAGACTGGAGATTCAGCTTGGTGATCGCAAAGTGCAGCTGACGAAGAAGGAAACGATTCTGCTGGAAACGTTACTGCGCCGCAGTCCAAAGCTTGTGAGCAGAGAGACCATCTTGGAGAAGCTGTGGGATGACTCTTTTGTGGATGACAATACACTCAGCGTTAACGTTACCCGGGTGCGTAAACGATTAGCCGAACTTGGTATTACGGATGCACTGGAAACGGTCAGAGGTTCGGGTTACCGATTGAACAATACCTGGAAGGCCTCTTCACCATCATGAGATTGTTTATACGAGAACATCTCGCTTTAACGTGCTGGGTTGTTGCCATCTTGTTCACCGTTGTTGCAGTGTTCTGGTATGACGGTTACAACGATTGGGTCACGGCTGCTTATGCCGTAGCGTTGGGATTATTTTTATACATCGGATATTTGGTGTATCGTTATTATTCACATCGCTCCTTTTATACCCGGATGTCACGGTCGATGGATTCGCTGAAGGAATTTGTACCATTGAACGAAACAAGTCCTTTATCACTGGCGCTGGAGAAGTTGTTGGATTCACAATACGGCCAGTATCATGCTCATCTTCATCGGCTGGAACAACGACAGCAAGAATATCTGACATTCATGAACCAGTGGGTCCATCAGATGAAGACACCGTTATCCGTTATTGAGTTGACCGTGGAAGGCCAGGAAGATGACGATCCTCGGTTCATAAGCATTCGGGAGGAAGCGGACCAGATGAGGCGAGGTTTGGAGACTGTGCTGTATGTGGCCCGGTTGGATACCTTCGAGCAGGATTTCAGTGTGGAACCTGTGATACTGAAGACCGCTGGGGAAGAGGCGATCCATGAACTCAAGCGATTCTTTATTCGCAATCACGTCTATCCAGAGATGCATATCGATTCTGCGCTGGTTGTGCAATCCGATGCCAAGTGGATTCGTTTTGTCTTAGTACAGTTACTGTCCAATGCAATCAAATATTCCGCGGGCAGCGGGCAAAAGATCTATGTGCGTGCGTATGAAGCCGAACGCTCCATCATACTGGAAGTGCAGGATCAAGGCATTGGGATTCCGAAGTCTGATCTAAATCGGGTATTCCAGCCTTTCTTCACCGGGGAGAACGGGCGACATTTCAAAGAGTCCACTGGCATGGGGCTGTATATTGCCAAAGAAGTGTTAACACGGATGAATCATCGGATTGATCTTGAATCCGTGTACGGCGAAGGAACGACTGTCCGAATCACATTCAACTCCTGAAGTGACAGATTGAGGTAAGATTGGGCCGTGAGGTGTGTATTTTTGTTGAAGAAGTGTGAGTGGAGTATATATTACAGTGTAAGTGTAAGTATAGACGTCTATTGCCTGATCGGGGCGAAGGCGTCTTTTTGATTTTTATGATGCAACCTTACAACATTGTCATGTTGATGAAAGGTTAAACCATAGGAGAATGGCCGAAACTTCGATAGACTATAGTCATAAAAGTACAGGAAAGGCCACGCACAATACACATGCACACAGCATGAAAGTAACTTAATTTTGAATTCATACATCACTAAGGAGTTGTAACCATGGAGATTTGTTCTGTGAAACAGATCAGTAAAATCTACAAAGGCATCGTATCTTATGAAGCGTTATCAGGTATTGACCTCAGTATTCAGGAAGGTGAGTTTGTTGGCATCATGGGACCATCGGGTAGTGGCAAAACAACGCTGCTGAACATGATCTCAACCATTGATCACCCAACATCAGGCGAACTGCGGATTGCAGGAAAGAATCCGTTTGAATTGAATCAGGACGAACTCGCGCTGTTCCGGCGCAAAGAGCTTGGATTTGTTTTTCAATCGTTCAATCTGTTAAATACACTGACAGTCAAGGAAAACATTGTGCTGCCACTGACTCTTGACGGTGTTTCGCTAGCAGAGATGAACACACGTGTCGAACAGCTGGCAAACAAGCTGGGGATCGAGGGTATTCTGAACAAACGGACATATGAGATATCAGGAGGACAGGCACAGCGTACGGCCATTGCCAGAGCGCTTATCCATTCCCCGAAGCTGATTCTGGCCGATGAGCCAACAGGCAACCTGGATTCGAAGGCGGCAAGAGATGTCATGGAGATTCTCGAAACTCGCAATCAGGAGGATCAGGCTACGATGCTGCTGGTCACTCATGATGCAGTAGCTGCAAGTTATTGCAGTCGGGTTGTCTTTATCAAGGATGGCAAACTGTATAATGAAATTCACTACGGCGATAATCGCGCAGCCTTTTACCAGAAGATTATTAATGTATTATCCCTAATGGGAGGTTCAGGACATGAATTTTCGCCAGTTCGCCATTAATAACGTTGTTCGCAACAAACGAATTTATCTGGCTCATTTTCTGAGCAGTACATTTTCCGTTATGATCTTTTTTACTTACGCATTGCTCCTGTTCCATCCTGATTTGAAAGCAGGGTTAAAGGGGTCAAGTGGGACGGTTACGTTGCTTGCGAATCAGGGGTTTGTGATTGCAGAGATCATTATATTCATCTTTTCATTCTTGTTCCTGCTCTATTCCGTTGGTTCATTTCTGAAGACTCGCAAGAAGGAATTTGGTATTTTCCTGATGATAGGCATGACACGTAAGCAGATGAACAGACTTCTGTTTATGGAGAACATGTGTATCGGATTAGCTTCCATCATTACCGGGATTGGACTCGGAATTATTTTCGGCAAATTGATTCTGCTGATCTGTGGCTCCATGCTGGCTGTTGAGAGCAGTCTTCGATTCTATTTTCCGCTAAAAAGCATTGCCCTGACGGCAGGTGCATTTCTGCTGCTGTTTGTTGTGATCGCGATGTCCTCATCCTTGCTCATTCGCAAAGGAACTCTCATTGACCTTGTGAAATCAGAGGAAAAACCGAAACCGGAACCCAAAGCCTCACGTCTACTCGCCTTGTTATCCGTATTGTTGATTGGTGGGGGTTATGCAGGAGTATTCACTTTTGTATGGATAAGCTTCTCCTTTCCGTTATTACTCGCAAGTGTCGTGGTTGTTATTGCAGGTACGTACTTTCTGTTCACGCAGCTCAGTGTATACATCATTCGGGCACTGAAAAGAAATCCAAGGTTGTTTTTCCGTAAAACCAATCTGCTCTTCCTATCTGAACTTACCTATCGAATGAAAGATAACGCCATCATGTTTTTCATGGTAAGTATCATCTCGGCTTCTTCATTTACGGGAATTGGCACCATGCTTGCTATTGCTGACCCGGGGTTGTCGTCCATGTCGAATCCGTACGCATTCAGTTATATGAATAACTGGTATACTCCAAACTCCGAGCGACATATTCGGCAGATTGAAGAAACGTTGATTGATAATCAAGTTCCCTACGTGAAGGGCAGTTATGCTCCTATAGGTGAAAATAATAATGGGAATATTATCAAACTGAGTGATTATAACCGTCTTGCGAAGGCACTGGGGTATGAAGAACGTACGTTGAAACAAATCGATGAGTCATTTATGACACCAAGCAATTTGGCGATGCGCAAGGAGTACCGTGAACAGGTTGAAAAAGGAGCCTCGGGAGGAAAGATCAATCTGGAGGTTGATAATCAGCACATACCTGTCCAGCTATCGACACCTGGTACCGATATTGTGATTCCTTTTCAATATGAAATTTATCTCTACGTCGTAACCGACGAATTGTTTAATAAGATGAGACCTGCGTACAACGAGGAAGTTGGCATGCCTGAAGGTTTCTATTCGAGTCGAACGATACAATTTATCGTGAAAGATTGGATGGGTACACGCAGCTTTGCTCCTGAATTGATCAAATCCATTCAAGATGATCATTCCGAAAAAGGTTATTACGAGGTCAGCGCGCTTGTGGTGGATTGGCTTAATTCCAAGCAGACCAATGGCATCATTCTAATTTTGAGCGGCCTGATCGGCATTGTTTTCTTCACCTTTGCAGCAAGTTTCACGTATTTCAGACTTTACGCAGATCTAGAACGGGATGAAGCGCAGTATCGCATGATTGGCAAAATGGGACTGAGTCGTCCCGAACTCCGTAAGATCGTAACAAGGCAGCTATTGCTTATGTTCTTCCTGCCGATTCTGGTGGCGGTCATCCACAGCTCGGTTGCCTTTGTGGCGTTGCAGCAACTGGTTGATTTCTCGGTCTTTGGATACAGCCTGCGCATCTTCTTGGTGTTTGCTTCCATGCAGATTTTGTATTTTGCACTCGTGCGCTGGCGGTATCTGCGTCACATGTATTCCAAATTAGTCTAAAATAGCATGGCCCAACAGACACCGGACTCATCGCTCGGTGTCTGTTGACTTTTCTAGCTGAGGCACAGTACTATTTCATTAGATACAGAATGTATCATTACATAGTTTCTCAAGCAGTTAGAAGGATGGAGTTACAGAAATGTCAGGCCGGTGCCTGAGAGGGAGGACATATCATGAGTATCACGATGTCTCGTGGACAAGCTTACATTCAGCGTTTGAATGATGAGCGGAATGTATGGCTGGACGGAGAGCGTATCCAGGTAACTGGGCATCGGGCCTTTCAGGGAACACTTCAAACCATAGAAGGATTGTTCAATCTGGTGGATGACCCGGAGACAAGGGAAACCGTGGCCTATTGGGACGAACAGACGGGAAGTTATGTGCATCGCTCTTTTCTTGTGCCTCGTTCACTTCCTGACGTAAACAGCAGGGCGGATGCTTTTCGGCTGTGGGCCGATCGGACGTATGGGGTGATGAGCCGATTGTCTGATTATGCCCGATCCAGGCTGACCGGTTGGTATGCAACACGACAAGAGATGACAGCGCATGACCCGGCATTTGCAGACAAAATATCGGATTATTTTGCACAAGCCAAACGAAACGATGCATTCCTGACAATTGTCCAGCGTGACCCGCAGATTAATCGGTCCTTGCCTGTTGGTGAAGATGAGGATGCCATGCTGCGAATTGTCAAAAGGAATACAGAGGGCGTAGTGATCCGCGGGGCCAAAATGGTGGCAACAGCAGCGCCTTATGCGGATGATATCATTGCTTATCCCGTTCAACGAATTCCAGGCCACCTGCCAGAGCTGGCCCATATGGTAATTGTAGCCGCGGACAGTCCGGGCTTGCACATGATGTGTCGTGAATCTTTTGCCACAAAAGATACAGATAGATCACATCCACTCAGTGCGCAGTATGATGAGATGGATGCTGTATTATTTTTTGATGATGTATTTGTACCCTGGGAACGTGTATTACTGCACAATAACCCTGAAGCCGTATGGCAGATTCGCTGCAATACAGCTTCGGCCAGTCTGGCCTACCATCAGAGTGTCATTCGATTACACTCGAAACTGGAGTTTATTACAGCCGTGACTTCAGCTATTGCCAAGGAGATCGGGGTGGACTCCTTCCTGAATGTGCAGGAACAACTCGGAGAGCTGATCAGTCAGATGCAGACTATCGAGGGACTGATTATTGCTGCTGAAGCACAATCCAAGCCGGACGCATTTGGCAACTGGTTGCCGGAATTCAAATATATTGAAACCGCACGTAATCTGGGCAATCACTATTATCCCCGCGCGGTGGAGATTTTGAAGACCATTGCTGCGGGTGGTCTGATTCAGATCCCCTCCGGTACGTTTGAGTTGAATGAAATGATGGGTTCCATGATTGGCAAATATCTTGGTGGAGTAACGATGCAAGCCCCGGAGAAGATTCGACTCTTTCAACTCGCATGGGAGCTGACCGGAAGTCCACTCGGAGCAAGGCATGATCTATATGAACGTTTCTACGCGGGTGATCCCGTGCGCAATCGGGCGAACCAATATGTGCAGTATGACAAGGAACGTTTATTCGGAAAAGTGGAGCCGTGGCTACGTTCGCTTAAGGACTGATCTGATGATCTAATACAAATGGTCCGAATGAAGATTGAAAAGCCTGAATGAAGAACGAAAAGCTTGAATGTAGGCTGAAAACAGCCCTTTTTTAGTTAATGCCTTGGCATGAGCCAGGGCTCTATTTCTATTTATTTAGATTATCTTTAGAAATGATTTAGGTTGAATTAAGAGACGTAGTATATAGTAATAATGTAGAGATAGGCATAGAGTATAGGAAATGAGAGGAATAACATGAGATACACCGTATTAATTGCAGATGACGAACCAGAGATTGTTGAACTGCTTCAACTCTATCTGGAGAAGGACTATACCATTAAAACTGCGGTGAATGGAGCCGAGGCATTACAATGCATACGTTCAACACAGATCGATTTGGTCATACTGGACATCATGATGCCTGTAATGGATGGATTGCAGTTGATCAAACAGATCAGAGCTACATATCACATGCCTGTACTGTTCCTATCCGCTAAAAGTCAGGATCACGATAAAATCCTTGGACTTGGACTTGGGGCAGACGATTATATAGCGAAGCCGTTCAACCCGCTTGAGATTGTCGCCAGAGTAGAGGCGTTGCTCAGAAGAGTTAATCAATTTGATGCAGCGGAGATCCCCGAAGCGAAAGAACAGAATCTGGTATTAGGTGATCTGACGCTGGATCGATCCCAATGTATCCTTTTTCGTTCAGGAAGTCCTGTAACATTGACCTCTACAGAGTATAAAATTATGGAATTGTTGCTTGATCAACCTGGCCGAGTGTTCACCCGTAAAAAAATATACGAAGCGGTCTGGGGCGACTATTATGCGCACGAGGACAGCACGATTATGGTACATATCAGCAACATTCGGGAGAAGATCGAGCGTGACTCCAGACAACCGGAATATCTCAAAACGATAAGGGGACTTGGATACAAAATTGAAGCGCCCATGGAAAGCTAGAGAAAAGCGACTGTTGCAGACATCCCTGACTTTGGACTTCTTGCTGTTCAACTTCTTTTTGCTGTTACTGGTATTGATTGTGTACCTTATGGTTTCACTTGATGTCGTGGATTTTCGCATTTCGGATCAGGTGGTAGACCCGAATCTGAATGTTGAAGCCCACATGTATGTGGAGGAGCTGGAGAACGAATTTTATTCCGGTGGAGGTTCGGTGTCGAAAGGCAAAGACACAGAGATTCAACGTCTCAAGGATAGCGGGGGCTGGATTGAAATTCTGGATGCGAATCGCAATGTCATTCATCATGTGGGAGACAAGCAAGATGCGATCACGCAATACAGTGAAGCTGATCTATATGATGGATTGGAAAATCGGAGTGACCAGGAATACTATTATTCGATCACTCCTCTCTCGACAGAAGGAGCGGTAGCGTATGTATTGCTCAAAATCCCGCGTGATCTGGTCAGCGTGCGGATTAATGATAATCAGTTGATTACTAATCTGAAACATCCATTATCCTTTTACATTATGATTGGCATCGGTTTAGTATTGTTATTGATCTTTGTCTATAGCTATTGGGTCGCACGGAGAATCAAAAAACCACTCAGTATCCTCTCATCGGGTCTTACGCAGATGATACAGGGAAATTATAGTACACGGATGTCGATCTCAGCCGAGAGGGAATTTGTCCAGATTGGTGAGACCTTTAACTACATGGCGGACGTCATTGAGAACACCTCTGCGGAGAAACGTTACGCCGAAGAGAGCAAACAGCGACTGATTGTAGATTTATCACATGATCTGAAGACACCGATAACATCTATACAGGGATATGCGCAGGCATTGGTGGAAGGACGTGGGGAGGACAAGGACAGACAGCAAAGATATCTGGGATACATCTATAACAAGTCTGTTCAAGTTGCACGCATGATACAGAATATGCTGGAGCTGCTCAAGGTGGATTCGCCCGATTTTCGCATGCATATTCAGAGAAGAGAGATTGGAGAATTCGTGCGTGAGATTATGGCAGATACCTATGGGGAGATTGAACAGAAACAGTTTGCCCTTCATGTACTTGTTCCTGATGAGGTGATCTACGCGAGGTACGATCCGGAGTTGTTATCCAGAGTCATTCAGAATCTGATTACCAATGCTCTGTCTTATAATCCAATCGGGACCGAACTGCGCGTCGAACTCATTCCGCTTCATACCCATGTGGTGATAGAGGTGGCAGATAACGGAGTGGGCATACCTCAAGAACTATGGTCAACGATCTTTGACCCGTTTGTCCGAGGGGATGAGGCGCGGACAGCGACCGGAGGCACCGGACTTGGTTTGTCCATCGCACGACGTAATACGGAGAAAATGGGCGGACGGCTGATCCTTTCCCGGCGTGGGCGAGAAACAACCGTGTTTAGCATTGAGATTCCAAATTAAATAAGAGAAGAAATGTCCATGTGGAGGGAAATATTTTGTTCAAAGTAAATACGTTTGTTCGGTTCAGTATTGCACTGGCGCTGATATTGGTTAATATCTATTTATTATCACGTGTAAGCTTCATCTTTCAGCCGCTCGTCACCATGATCACGGTCATTACCGTGCCGATGATGTTGTCGGTGTTCTTTTATTATCTGCTAAGGCCGCTTGTGAATTATATGGAGAAAAAGAAAATAAATCGCACGCTAAGTATTTTGCTAATCTATCTGGTTATTGCTATTCTGGGAGTGTTCTTCATCATTGGTTTATGGCCATCGTTACGTGAGCAACTGTTCAATCTGGTTGATAACGCACCAAGTTTAATTAATTCATTAAGTGACCAGCTGAGAGAGCTGGAGCAAAATGGTGCCATTCAGGCTTTGTTCCCTGAGGGCTCGACACCTTTCTCCCAGATCACGGAGTATATCAACAAAGGATTTAACTTTGTAACCAACTACGTAAGTGGATTTTTCTCACTTGTTTCCAGTTTTGCGATCATCTTGTTTACACTACCGATCCTTTTGTTCTATATGCTGTTACAAGGCGAGAAATTTGGCCGTAAATTGGCACATATTGCACCGAAACGTTTCCAGAATGACAGCCGTGAAGTTGTAATTGAGATTGATCAGGCGTTGAGTGGTTTTATCGTGGGAAGAGTTTTGGTCAATCTGGCGCTGGGTGTACTGATGTATATCGGTTTCTTGATCATTGGACTGCCGTACGCATTACTGTTGACAGTGATCGCGGTCATCATGAACTTTGTTCCGTTTATCGGAGCGATTGTGTCGTCCGTACCTATTGTGATCATGGGTCTCGTGGTATCACCATCGGTTGCCATCTGGTCCCTGATTATTATTCTTGTCGCTCAGCAGATTCAGGACAACCTGGTAGCACCTTATGTATTCGGCAAAAAGCTCGATATTCACCCGCTCACGACCATCATTCTGGTGTTGGGTGCAGGCGACCTGGGTGGAATTATTGCCATCCTGATTATTATCCCGGTTTATATGATCGTTAAAATTCTTTTGGTTAGAATCTATAACATGTTCTTTAAGGACAAATGGCAGAATGCATAGGATCTAAATTATTCGAAGGAGTGGAGCACATGTCTGAAATTATCGAAAAACAATACAATGAACCTGAATATATCGCATCTCAATCTGTTCAAATGGGTACCATTCATATCTCGAATGATGTGCTATCCAAGATCGTGGGGATGGCCGCTCAATCAACGGCGGGCGTATCCTCCATGTCGGTTGGACTGACTGAAGGCATTGCCAAGAGTATCAGCGGCAAGAGTCTGCAAAAAGGGATTGATGTACACGTCAAAGACGATCAGGCAACCATCCAGCTGCGCATCAACATTCAATATGGTAACAAGATGCACGAGGTTTGCCGTGAACTTCAACATAATGTTCAAAAGGCTGTAGAACAATTAGCCGGCGTTATGGTGGATGAAATCAAAGTGCAAGTTGTTGGCATATCCATGCCGGAGACGGTATAAACAAACGTATAGAATGTAAGGAATAACAATTGTAAGGATAAACGATTAACAAAAACAGCACCTTCCCAATTAACAACTTAACTGGGAGGGTGCTGTTTTATGTTTGCGGTAGTAGGTGGGAGCTTCGCCCATCACTTTTTTGAACATTTTGGAGAAAAGCAATTGATCGGTGTAGCCCACAGAACGGGCAATATCACCAATGGTCAGACCGGGATCAAGCGTTAGTTCGGCTGCCCTGCGCATCCGATAATGGACCAGATACGACTGAATACTGCTTCCCATCTGATCCTTGAAGAGAGAGCACAGATAACTGCGCTGTAAACCGACATGGGCCGCGATGGACTGAACGGTGATGGCATTGGCGTAGTTCATTTCAATGAAGTCCATTACCTGCGTAACGTACGTTTCCTTCGAATAATCCGACATGGGTTGAAGATGCTCGGAGTTGGCCTGATCAATCAAAATAGAGAAGAATTGATACAACAAACCAGTCATGCTCATCTCCCAGCCTTTATGGGTATTGCGAGAATTGATCATTCGGTGCAGGCAGGATCGCATCTCGTCGTCCTCATTGCCCAGTTCAAAGATCGGATGATGCTCTGACAGACAGGCCTGCTGTAAAAAGGAAGAACTATTGCTGCCTTGAAAAGCAACCCAGCTGTATTCCCATGGGTCATCCTGATCTGCTTCGTAATGCACGACGGAATGCGGAACGATCAGAAATCCTTGCCCTTTGTGCAGGGTGTACGTTTTGCCACCAACTTCGAAGGTGCCTTTGCCATTCAAAATATAATGAATTTTATAATAGTCTCGCATGGCAGGGCCAAAGTGGTGACCTGGTGTACAGGCTTCCGTACCATAATGAAGGAGCTGAAGCTCCTGAAAATGATTGTTTTTGAACATATACGTAATCAAGGGTATTCACTCCTGTACGATTTCGTCTCATCTTGCATTTTAACATACTACATAGCTGAAAAGATTAATTATTTAACATTAGTATATATATATAACAATCATTATTCCATATGTTCAAAGTGAAATGCCATATCGTTTATCCAGGAAAATGTCTAAGATGAAAAGGAATTCAACAAACCTTATAGGAAAGTGAGAATAACGATGCCCTATACTGCGAGTGAACAACGATATGATGAGATGAAATATGTACGTTCCGGCAAATCCGGAATCAAACTGCCGCAAATTGCGCTGGGTTTATGGCAGAACTTTGGTGGCAACCGTACATTGGATATTCAGGAAGAAATGATTTTGCGTGCCTTTGACCTCGGAATTAACCATTTCGATCTGGCGAATAACTATGGTCCACCTCCAGGATCAGCGGAAGAGAACTTTGGCGTGATTTACAAAAAACATCTGCGTCCTTACCGGGATGAACTGCTCATTTCCTCAAAGGCAGGTTACCATATGTGGAATGGACCTTACGGCGAGTGGGGCTCCCGCAAAAACCTGATTGCCAGTCTCGATCAAAGTCTTGGTCGGATGGGACTGGATTATGTAGACATTTTCTATCATCACCGTCCAGATCCGGATACGCCATTGGAAGAAACGATGACGGCATTGGATCATATCGTGCGGCAAGGTAAAGCACTGTATGTGGGCTTATCCAATTATAATGCAGAACAGACGCAAGAAGCGGTAACCATTCTTCGTCATCTGGGTACGCCATGTCTGGTTCATCAGCCAAACTACTCGATGCTGAATCGCTGGATTGAAGACGGTCTGCAAGACGTACTGGATGAGCAGGGCGTAGGCTCCATAGCGTTCTGTCCACTTGGCCGCGGTCAGTTGACGAATAAATATGTCGACAAGATCAAGGAAGAACGAGCCAATCCAACAGAAAATTTGAAAAAAGAAGCATACACAGACGAACGGATTGCCAAGTTCGATGCACTTCAGGCAGTTGCCGAGCGAAGAGGGCAGACGATCTCTCAACTGGCCCTGAACTGGATCTTGCGCGGTAACCGTGTAACTTCTGCATTGATTGGTGCAAGCCGTGTGTCCCAGATTGAAGAAAATGTAGCTGCGCTCAGCGCACCTGACCTGACAACGGAAGAGTTGAATGAGATCGAAAGCATTTTGGACGGAATGGGTAATTATCCGTGGTAACATCCACAGTATAGCTGTGTGAAAATTATAGTTAGGTAAAACTAATGTAATATAAATGAAGAATGAAAATGGCGCCTACCTGATCAATCAGGAAGGCGCCATTTTGTATATGTCATTTTCATTATAGGATAAGATCTATTATAATAGTTCATTAATTGACCTATGTTTATTTTTTTTAGAATGAACCTAGTTCATAGCACCTGGTCCTAGGATTTAGGGTATAATATATAGAAGCTTTACAATTGAACTACGAAGGAGAGGCTCCATTTGAACTTTGAACAGTGGATTTCGCCTGAAAGCTATAACCTGACATCCGAGATGGAGAATCATCCATCAGAGCGGATTGCACTTAGATGGCTCAGCGATCAACGAGAGGTGGAAGAGATCACGTATGGTGATTTATTTAAGCAGGCGAATCGTCTTGCTGGAGGTCTGCGTGAACTTGGACTAGAGAAGGGTGATCGGGTGTTGGTCATGGTACCACGCCGTATTATTGCCTATGTCATTTATATTGCTTGTCTTAAACTGGGGATTGCCGTTATTCCTTCCTCCGAGATGTTACGGGCAAAAGATCTGGAATATCGTCTGCGTCACTCTGAGGCGCGGGCTGTTATAGTATGGTCCGAGACGACCTCGGAAGTGGAAAAGATGGACGCGGATCTGCCGTCACTGGCACATCGCATCGTGGCATCACCGAATGAAGAAGTTAGCGTACCTGCTGAAGGTTGGGTGAATGTGCATCAGTTAATGCAGAATCAACCCGAAGAGATGGTTGCGGTGGAGACTCATCGTGATGATACGGCTATCCTTGCTTATACTTCGGGCACAACAGGTAATCCCAAAGGAGTTGTACATAGCCACGGTTGGGGATATGCCCATCTGCGGATCGCTTCTTCATTATGGCTGGATATTCAACCTTCAGATACCGTATGGGCAACGGCTGCACCTGGCTGGCAAAAATGGATCTGGAGCCCGTTCCTGTCGGTACTCGGAAGAGGCGCGACCGGACTGGTCTATAATGGATCATTCCAGCCCAAGCGTTATCTGGAACTGATGCAGGAACATCAGATTAATGTCCTTTGCTGTACACCAACAGAATATCGGTTGATGGCCAAAGCAGATGATCTTGGACATTATGACCTGTCTCATCTGCGCAGTGCTGTTTCAGCGGGTGAACCGCTCAATCAGGAAGTCATTGAAATCTTCCAGCGTCACTTCGACCTGACTATTCGGGACGGATATGGACAGACCGAGAGCACGTTGTTAATCGGCAGTCTCAAAGATGCGCCTGTACGTATTGGCTCGATGGGTCAGTCGATTACACCTGGATTGATTGAAATTATTGACGATGAGGGACAACCTGTGCCTCCGGGTGAAGTGGGAGATATCGCGGTACACAAAGAGATGCCAGCTTTGTTCCGGTCCTATTATCAGGATGAGGGACGGAAGGAAGCGAGTCAGCGTGGCGATTATTTTGTAACAGGGGACCGTGCACGTAAAGACGAAGAAGGTTATTTCTGGTTTGAAGGCCGTAGTGACGATATCATCATCAGTTCGGGTTACACGATTGGACCATTTGAAGTGGAAGAAGCACTTATGAAACACGCCAGTGTGAAGGAATGCGCGGTGGTTGCAAGTCCGGATGAGATCCGCGGCAATATTGTCAAAGCTTTTGTTGTGTTGAGAGACAATTCACTGGCTTCACCGGAACTGATGCGTGAACTGCAACACCACGTCAAGGAAATCACAGCACCTTATAAATATCCACGTAAGATCGAATTTGTTACGGATCTGCCAAAGACCAACTCTGGTAAAATCCGCCGGATCGAGTTACGTGAACAAGAAAAACGTAATGGTTAGATCATTTTGTATAGATGAAATTTTAGATATTAAGCCTGCGTAGTGAAAGAGAAGGAATCGATTCTGTAGAAGCGAAAGCGGTCGTATTTGTCTCCGAATATTAACCTTTGAAAAATACGATGAAGAAAATTTGGAGACAACGACGATCTAAAGAACGATCCTTCGCTGTAACGGCCACTCAGCAGATTCCAAGTCACTTGCAAACCATGTCATAATATATGAAACAGGAGTGAACACAACCATGAGTCAATTTGAACAAACCTTTGAAAAGTCATTGGAACAATACGCAGAACTAGTTGTTAAAGTTGGCGTGAATATTCAAAAAGGACAGGATCTGCTCGTTACTGCACCGATCGAAACGCTTGAATTCACACGTCTCATTGTGCAAAAAGCCTATGCGGCTGGTGCCAACTATGTACAAGTGGACTTCGATGATGACAACATTACCCGCAGTCGTTTTGAGCATGGTTCCAATGACAGCTTTGACTATTATCCAGCGTGGAAAGCGGATATGATGGAGAAGTTTGCAGAAGCAGGCGGCGCTACCCTGACGATCAAAGTTCCAGATCCTGAACTGTATAACGGAATTGACTCCGACAGCGTTTCCCGTGCTACCAAGGCAGCTGCACACGCACGTCGCGGATATGCCAAATACACACGCAACCATGAAATTAGCTGGTGTCTGATCAAAGCACCGACCAAGGCTTGGGCGAACAAAGTATTTGCCGACATCCCGGAAGAAGACCGAATCAACGTGATGTGGGAAACGATCTTCAAAATGAACCGTGTAGATGGCGGAGACGCCGTACAAAATTGGAGAGAACATCTGGATACCCTGAATACCATGAGTGATCTCCTGAATAAAAAGAACTATAAGAGCCTGCATTACCGTGCGCCAGGTACAGATTTGAAAATTGAATTGGTCCACAACCACATCTGGGGTGGCGGTGGTAGCGAAAATAAACAAGGTGTATACACCGTTGCCAATATGCCAACTGAAGAAGTATTCACCATGCCTAAACGCAGCGGAGTGAATGGATATGTCAGCAGTACCATGCCTTTGAACCTGAACGGACAACTTGTAGACCAGATGAGAATCACATTTAAGGATGGACAGGTTGTAGCGTTTACGGCAGCATCCGGTGAAGAGCATTTGAAGAACCTGTTTGCCACCGATGAAGGAGCACGTTATCTGGGTGAGGTCGCACTCGTACCACATGACTCTCCGATCTCCAACCTGAATCGCATTTTCTACAATACGGGTATTGATGAAAATGCATCTTGCCACTTGGCTGTGGGAAGTGCATATCCATTCAACATGAAAGATGGCACAACGATGTCGAATGAAGAGTTGCTGAAGCATGAGTGTAATGTGAGCTTGACTCACGTTGATTTCATGATCGGTTCCGCTGAGCTGGATATCGATGGTGAGTTACAGGATGGTACAATCGAGCCGGTATTCCGTAAAGGCAACTGGGCATTTTAATTTCTAATTTAGTTATATAAGTTGAACTAAAGATTATTTACACTGACACTACGATGACAGAATAACCTTCCAATCGCTGTTATCCCCAGAATTTTTTTGATTCCCTTTTCCGAAGGGGAAAATCCGAGGATAAAGGCGAACGCTTCGCTTTTTTAGTTTTTTTCTGTCCTCTCCGTTATCTTGTAAATGATTAGTTCAACATAAATAGTAGCAGTAATATTACTGAACGAAAAAGTGACTTCAACTTGAAGTCACTTTTTTTTCCTCGTAACATGGATTACACGGGTCTTACAGGTACACATATCTCGCAATAATGCTGATTAAGCAGTTCCCAACGATATCGTTCTATAACCGGCTTGTTGTCCATCTGATAACCACTTGTTTGTAAATGAGGGATGATCACATTCCATGCTTGCTGAATAGCTTCTGCCGTGTGCTTCACTTTACAGATGAGATAATCTCCGCCTGATAGCTCGCCAAACTCAATAGAATCATCTTCCAGACGTTCAAATTCGGCAATAACAATACAGGCATCATATCTACATTTTTCGGGCGGTGTGGTAGTTGGGTCATCTTGTGGAATACCGAATAAAATTGCTGATTCATGAAGCAGTTGGTTTTTGTCTGCCCATTGTTTTAGCGTATTCATCGCTTGAGCATTGGCTGGACCGTAAGGACCGACTTGTCGAACATAGGCGATACGGTATGACGGGAGGTTTTCGATAACCATTTCCATGAAAATCTTCCTCTCTGTATGATTTCTCTTACATGTTGGATGCTAACATGATATAAAAGAATTTGCTTAGATAATTGTTGAATCCCGGCGACGAAACTCATAGAATAGTGATAATATGTTGGAAGACTGTTCCAATAGAGCGAAACGAGAGGGGGAGGCGTTAGACATGGATATTACTTATGCCTTCACGGATGAACATTTCAAGCAAGTTGTGTTGGATCGTTTTTGTGATCAGCGGGATTTCATCCAGGAGAGAGACGTTTGTGAGGTTGAGATATTAGAACTCTCAAATCACAATATTAGCAATCTTGATGGAATCGAGTATTTCAGGGGTCTTCAAGAGCTGGATTGTGCCTATAATCAATTGACCGGTTTGGATCTAGCTCAGAATCACAAGCTGAGGATATTACGTTCCAGAGAGAATCAGCTTCTTACACTGAACCTCCGCTCCAATTCGGAATTGCAGGTGCTGGATTGCAGTTTTAATCGACTTCGCAAATTGGATCTTTCTCATAATTCCAGGCTTGTAATGGTGGAGTGTCATTGGAATATGTTATCGGAGCTGGCTTCGGAGCACCTTGAGCAGTTGGAGGAACTTAGTTGCAGTTATAACGCTCTTTTCTCACTTGAACTTGAACACAATAAGCAACTGCGGCGACTTGATTGCGCCAACAATTATATGTTGGAACTTGATGTAACAAGTTGTCCAAACTTGATTGAACTTCGTTGTAACCACAACCATATCAAACAGTTGGATTTTCGTTCAAATATGGTTTTAGAGAGTGTCCGTTGTTTTAACAACCATATTAGCAAGCTGGATATTCGCCATAACGTACAACTGAGAGAGTTGTACTGTTCCGAGAACAAATTAAACGAGTTGGATTATAGCGCTAATCCCAAGCTGGAAAGACTGCAGTATGCAGATAATCTAATGTTTGAATCCAATTATGAAGTTCCCGGTATGGGGTTGTTTCAGTATGACGTCTCGATGTCCAACTATCAGATGAACTTACTTATTCAGGATAAAGAACTGGTAGTCACTGCACAGGTTTCAACCAAGACAGAGTTGGAGGCCTTATCCCCATATATGGAAGAGACGTGGAAACGGTGGGACATGCTTGGTGAGCAGGCACTTAAAACCATTGCCGAGGCTCATCCGGACGAAGATATCAATACATTGATTTTGGCTGATGCAGAATTTCAGGGAGATCAATATTTCCGATTGGGTTATGATGCGGGGGATACACCTGCTGGTCGACTGTACATATATGCGGAGTTTGACGATGAATTTCACATGTTGGATACGTTGATCTATGAAACGTATTAAAGCCACGAGATCGTGGCTTTTTTGCTTTGTTGAACTAAAGATTATTTACACTGACACTACGATGACAGAACAACCTTCCAATCGCTGTTATCCCCAGATTTTATTTCCATTCCTTTTCTAAAGGGGAAATCCGGGGATAGCGTATGCTTCCGATGCAGCTTTCTTTCAGAAAGCTTTTAGGCGAACGCTTCGCTTTTTCAGGTTTTTTCTGTCCTCTCCGTTATCGTGTAAATGTTAGTTCAACTTATATAATTGGTTATATTATATGTTATTCAGCGTGCATTTTGTTAAAGCTAACATATTCGTTAATCGGTTTACGGTAACCGCGTGGGCGCTGTTTGGCTTCCGACTTTTTGCCGATGGTGATCAGCATAACCGGTACGTAATGGTTAGGGATTTCCAGGCTCCGTTGCAGTTCTTCCGAGTCAAAGCCAATCATTGGACAAGTGTCCCAACCGCGATCCTGAGCGATCAGCATCAATTGCATGGCAGACAGGCTGGCATTGCGAATCGCATCCTCACGTTGGAAGAATCTGCCGCGAGATTCGTAAAATTCGGTGACACTTTGGGATTCCTGCTCGTATTGGAACGGAGTAAGAGCGCCCAGGTTCAGCAGGCCTTCGTTAATCGTGCGGATATGATGATGCGCATTGACGTCGCCCAATACCACGATGACCGCAGAAGCTGTTTTTACCTTATATTGCTGGGAAGCTTCATAGACTTTCTCTTTCTGTTCCTCGTCTTTAATTACAAGATAGTGCGTGTGTTGTAGGTTAAAGGCAGATGGTGCAAATTTATTCAGGGCAAACATTTCTTGCAGTTCCGAATCCGAAATTTCAATTCCTTCTTCAAAAATAACGGCCGATCTACGGTTTTTGACTAGATTCTCCAACTCACTCATGGTAGTTTCCCTCGCTTATGTATGATTTATAAACTGACTATAACACACTTAGTTACTTTATGTAAGTATTATTTTAGAATAAGACAAGGATCGTCTGCCATACGCTAAAATAAAACACTAGAGGTGATTCATGAAAGCATTGATCGCAAGGTATATGGGAGGACATGACCCTCATGAATTTCGGGTATATGTGATCCAATCTTCTACGTTAAAACGTTTTGTAGTCGTGGAGATTATTCTAGGCCCTATCGTGTACAATGTCGCACTTTATTTGTGCCATAATGTAATACTTGCTGGAGTAGGCTCTTGGGCTGGAACAGAAGGTCTGAAGAGACTGCCACTGGTCTTTAGAAAAATCGTTGGGACATGATGAAGTGTGTAAATGAAAAATTGAAGCAGAAGAGGGCCAGTTGCGGCCCCATCTTCTCCTTCAGTCATGTTATCTATAGTCACTCTTCTTTTATCTAATCACATAACTGTCTACGCTTTGGGTTCAAACCTGCCTTATTTGGCACGTTCCAAATACTGCTCCAGCGTAAGTTTCTGGTTGGTAATCTCACCAGCAATATATACCCCAACATAACGTACATGCCATGGCTCATAGGAGTAACCAGTCAATTTCTCCTGATCTTTGCCATAACGGATGATGAAGCCGTATTTGTGGGCATTGGCTTTCAGCCATTTGCCTTCTTTGGTGTTGCCAAAGCTTTGCTGAAGATCATAACCAGCCGAAGCGCTGGAGATATCCATAGCTAGACCGGTCTGATGTTCGCTTTGTCCTGGCCGAGCACTTGTTTTATTGGCAACAGCTTCACCTTTGATTCTGGCATTACGGTCAAAGATCGATTTCTGAGTCGCATAAGAGCGATAGCCAGACACCGCTTTGATATCGATGCCGTCTTTTTTGGCAGCCGCAAATAGTTTCTCTAGCGCTGTTGCAGCTACTTTACGCATTTGTTTCTTCGGACTGGAACCTGAGAAGCTAAAAGGAATATTAGGTACAACCAAATCTTGAGGTGCATAAGTTGAAGGCAGATTTCTCTTTTTATTGACAAGCACAACTGTACTGGACACATTGGTCACAGTTGCCACATTTTTAATCGTTTTGATCGTACGACCAGGTGCATTATCATGCAGAAATTGAGTGAAGCTGGAGCTTGCAGCAGACGCGACGGGATTCAGGCTTGAAGTGATGGGAAACGTAGTAAAGGCAGAACCTGCTACAACAGAGCCTACGAGAATTGTAGATATGATGGATTTACGAGTAAAAGGTTTCATGATGTGTGTTCCTCCTCGGAATATATGAATCTATATACCGAGTATACTAGAGGATTATATCCATAGGTTCTCCAATTGTTTCCGAGTTGTAAACAAAGTTTGCTAGATTCTTCTTCTTCAACTCTCGTAGAGGCAGTATACATGAAAAAGCCGTTGCATTAGATGCAACGGCTTTTGATGTGAAGAGAGATAATGCTAGATTACTTCAAGTAAGCTGGAGACTGTATTACAACATGCAGGCGTCAGATCCACCGGAGCTTCCCGCAGTTACAGTACGGGTGTCACGAACGCGAACGTTGGCGCTGAGCACACCAGAATCACTGCTTAATTTGAAAGAAGGATAGTTCTCTTCTGTATCCAGCTTCATGTGTTGTTCAAGGTTTAGCTGCTGCTTCGGATCAACATAGAACGGAACCAGATTGGTTTCAATCTGCGCGTCGAGAGCCGCAAGTTCATCAACAATGATAATAGCGATAACTCCGTTACATCCGCAACCTTCCAAGTCATAGATCACTTTGAAATATCCGGGTTGGTCATTCAAGCTTTCCGTCAATCGTTTTGCAGCCAAATCTGTAATTTGAATATACATATAGGTACACTCCTTTATATGTGGTCATGGTTGGTAAGTGGTAAAAGAATTCATTCAGCTTCTATTTCCCATTATACCACTTTGGCAAAAATCAAAGCATTTATTTTCTTGACTGATCAGTCTGGAAAAGGTATTCTTTAGTTAATGAGTAGGGAGGTGAGGTCTGAAATTGGGAAGAGCCAAGGAGTTTGACACGGAGACTGTTCTAAGAAAAGCAACGTCTGTATTTGGAGCGTACGGTTATGAAGGTACATCTTTGAGTTTACTGCTGAGTGAACTTGGCATTGCGCGGCAAAGCCTGTATGACACCTACGGAACTAAACATGATTTATTTGTCTCTGCTCTTAAATTCTATATTCAGCAGAAGACAGAGGCGGGGATCAAACTATTAAACGAATGCACAAGTGTGAGGCAAGGCGTGACCGAGTTGTTCAACGAAGCGGTTAACGTGTTGACAGACAACGAACGTCGTAATGAATGTTTCATCATTAATAGCGCGGTTGAACAGGCACCACAAAATCACGAAATCGCGGTCTTTATTCAAACCACTAACCAACAAATGGAAGATGTTTTCCATACTGCGCTGTTACGAGGCCAGAGGAGTGGCGAATTGAGGCACGCTGAGGAAGAATTGCCCGGGCTTGCCCGTTTTCTGAATTATTCCCGACTCTCATTGACCTTTACAGCGAAGAGCGGTGCAAGCGCAGAAGCGCTACGAGATTTTGTACAGATGACCCTAAGGGCTTTGGATTAACGTTTTACATGATTTGAGTAAGAATTCTTTATGTTTTCTTGAAAATGGACGCTTAAGGCGTTTATTTTTTGACTATTATAGACCGATTGGTCTGGAAAAAGAACACCAAACAAACTGAAGGAGGAAATAGGATGACACAATCTCAGCAGTTGGAAGAGGGCAATAGTATACCGTATCGGATCATGCATGGATTTACTCAATTGCTACTGGAGGGAAAACTAGAACAATGGTTGGAGCTATATACATCTGACGCTATTTTCGAATTCCCATATGCACCAGCAGGATATCCTCAGAAACTGGAAGGCAAAGCCGCAATTACGAATCATCTTCATAATCTACTGGGGATGATTGAAATTCAGCAGTTTTCTGAACCGGTGATCTTGGCTGATTCCACGAAACAACAGTTTGTGGCTGAATTTACTTGTAAAGGGCGTTCATTAGTTACAGGCAAGCCATACAACCAAACGTACATCTCTGTAGTGAGCCACTCTAATGGAAAAATTACACATTATAAAGACTATTGGAATCCGATGGTCGTACTCGAATCGGACTTAGGAGGAAACAAGCATGATCAATGATAAACCGTTGACACTTATTACCGGAGCTAATGGAAAGACAGGAAGCCGTGTTGCGGCCATACTTCAAAAGCATCATTATCCGGTGCGTTTGGCAGGAAGAACTAAACCATCTCTTTCTGGTTCTGCCGATAATTATGTCTATTTTGATTGGTATGATTCCGAGACATATGCGCTGGCGCTGAAAAATGTGAATCAGGTGTACCTTGTCATGCCAGTCATGGATATGAAGCCAGAAGACGTCATCATTCCGTTCATCAAGGAAGCATTGTGGAACGGCGTTAAGCGATTCGTTTTACTTGGCAGTGCTTCAATTGATGAAGAGGGTCCTATATTTGGCAAAGTACATCAGTATATAAAAGCTCATGCTCCTGAGTGGGCTGTATTGCAGCCTTCCTATTTTATGGAGAACTTTACGGAAGGGCCGCATCGGGAGACGACGAAGCAACTCGGGAAAATATACAGTGCTACGGGTGACGGGAAAATTGGATTTGTTAGTGCAGATGATATCGCGGCAGTTGCGTTCCATGCTCTGACGGATATTGTTCCTCATAATACGGAGCATATCATTACAGGGCCGGAGTCGTTGTCCTATGGACAGGTTGCAGACGTCTTGAGCCGTGTACTGGATCAGTCCATCCAGCATGAATCTTTGTCCGATGATGAATTGAGGAACAGCATGATTCGCGCAGGAATGTCAGAAGAATACGCTGCTGCCCTCGCAGGACTGGATGTGCCTATCCGGGAGGAGGGAAGAGAAGATCAGACGACGGATACGGTGAAAAAATTAACGGGGAATAACCCGATTTCATTCGAGCAATTTATTCAGAATCATATGGAAGTATGGAAATAATGGAAGAAACATTTTCATAATATGAGAAGACGGTGCCTAGTGCCCGTCTTTTTGCATGTCTACCAGCATATTGACATCGTTGATTCGAATATGGATCTCTCCCTAACAAGGGACACTAAGGAAAGCAGTGATTATACGAACACACTTTTGGGGAAATAGATGAAGATGAATGTTAGGGCGTGTCTGAAACACGCCCTAGATAAAGGGGCGAAGAGAGCGAATGATCCAGTTCGAAAATGTATCAAAACAATATCCTGATGGAACAACGGCTTTGCGTCAGGTTAACCTCAACATTAACAAGGGAGAATTGTTCGTCATGATTGGTCCGAGTGGATGTGGCAAAACCACCATGCTCAAAATGATCAATCGCCTGATTGAACGAACAGATGGAACAGTGCGCATTAATGAACGCCCAATCGATGAATACAACATTCACGAATTGCGCTGGAATATAGGATATGTGCTGCAACAGATTGCACTATTCCCGCATATGACAATTGCCGAAAATATTGCAGTTGTTCCTGAACTCCGAAAATGGAAGTCAGATGAAATTAAGGAGCGTGTACATACGTTACTGGACATGGTGGGTTTGCACGGAGATACGTACAGTGAGCGTAAACCGTCCGAGTTATCCGGAGGACAACAGCAGAGAATTGGTGTGTTGCGTGCACTCGCTGCCGATCCCGAGATCGTTTTGATGGATGAACCGTTCAGTGCACTCGATCCAATGAGTCGGGAGAAATTACAGGATGATATTTTGGATATCCAGCGTCAGATGAAAAAAACAATTGTGTTTGTCACCCATGATATTCAGGAAGCGATGAAGCTGGGGGATCGCATCTGCATTATGAAGGATGGACAGGTTTTGCAGGTAGGCACCCCGGAAGAACTGATCCGACAGCCAGCTAATGATTTCGTACGTGAATTTGTTGGAAGTCCTAACACCGATACGAGTTCACAATCTGATTTTGATCTCGAATCCATCATGTCACCACTCTCACCGGGTCATGTGCCAAAATCAGCCAAAACCGCCGTTCCTGTATCCATTACGTTGACGGAGTTAGTTGATATCATGGCTTACCATGACCATCTGCTGGTTGAACGTAACCGCCAGATTATTGGCGAGATCAGTCGAGTTGATCTGATGAAATACTGGTCTGGTCAGTTACAGGAACGAGGTGAAGGACATGAGTAGATTCACGGAGGTGTTCAGTGAGCGCAAAGGTCAGTTGTTGTCTGCTCTGCTGGAACATATTCAGATCTCATTTATCGCATTGTTCTTTGCTGTCCTCATCGCTATTCCGCTAGGTATATACCTGACACGCAAACCAAAAGTGGCTGAACCCATTATCGGGGTTACGGCTGTGTTGCAGACGATACCGTCCTTGGCGCTTCTCGGATTGCTCATCCCGTTATTCGGCATAGGCACACTTCCTGCAATCATTGCACTGGTGGTGTATGCACTGCTTCCCGTACTCCGCAACACGTACACAGGCATATCCGAAGTTGATCCTTCCATGGTGGAAGCAGCGAATGCGATGGGCATGAATAGTTGGCAACGTCTAATCAAAGTGGAACTGCCACTGGCGATGCCTTTCATTATGGCCGGAATTCGGACCGCTATGGTGCTTATTGTAGGAACGGCGACACTTGCTGCCTTGATCGGCGCAGGAGGTTTGGGTGCATTAATTTTGCTGGGCATTGATCGGAACGATACGGCATTGATCATCCTTGGAGCCATTCCGGCCGCATTGCTGGCTATTTTGTTTGATGTACTATTACGTCAGTTCCAGCGGTTATCCTTTAAGAAAACATTGGTTACCCTTGGTTCGCTGGCAATAATCGCGATACTTGTGATTACCATTCCCTTCGTGGCACGTGGTGGACAGAAGGATCTCGTCATTTCTGGGAAATTGGGGGCGGAACCGGAGATTCTGATTAACATGTACAAATTGTTGATTGAAAAAGATACAGACCTGACCGTTGAACTAAAACCCGGATTAGGCAAAACACCATTCCTTTTCAATGCACTCAAGTCGGGTGATATTGACATCTATCCCGAATTCACGGGGACAGCGATCTCCGAATTTATGAAGGAAACGGCTGTGAGTACGGATCGAACAGAGGTCTACGAACAAGCAAGAGATGGAATGTTGAGCCAGTTCAACATGGTGCTGCTGAACCCTATGGATTACAACAACACGTATACGTTGGCCGTTCCAAAGAGCATCGCAGATCAATACAATCTCAAGACCATTTCGGATCTCAAACCGGTAGAACAGCAGATGAAGGCAGGATTCACGCTTGAATTCTCGGATCGGGAAGACGGTTACCTTGGCATTCAGAAGAAGTATGGGATTGAATTCCCGAACGTGGCGACAATGGAACCGAAGCTTCGCTATGGTGCTGTTCAACGTGGCGATATCAACCTCGTAGATGCATATTCCACAGATAGTGAGTTGAGACAATATGAACTCGTTGTGCTGGAGGATGACCAGGAATTGTTCCCACCTTATCAAGGCGCGCCGATGCTTCGTCAAGAAACGGCAGATCAATATCCACAACTGGTTGAGGTGCTGAATCAGCTTGCTGGCAAAATTACGGATGATGAGATGCGTCAGATGAACTATGACGTGAACGTAGAGGGAGCGAATCCTGAACAGGTTGCAGCAGAGTACCTTAAACAGGCTGGATTGCTGTAACTTCAGACATCCCTGCACTAGATGTACCAAAAGGATGAGGAGGAACCATGATGACACAAAAAACGTATGACTTGATTGCAATTGGAACAGGAAGCGCGGCAAGCTCTGTTATCACCCGTTGCGCTGAAGCTGGCTGGAGAGTTGCTGTAATTGATGAACGTGAGTTCGGCGGAACGTGTGCACTGCGTGGCTGTGATCCCAAGAAAGTGCTGGCTGGAGCGGCTGAGCTGATTGACTGGAATGAACGGATGCAAGGGAAAGGAATTCAGGGACAGGCGACCATCAACTGGTCTGAACTTATGGCCTTTAAACGCACCTTTACCGAGAGCATACCTAGAGCAAGTGAAGATCAATTCAAACAGGCCGGAATGGATACGTTCCATGGTAAAGCTTCATTTATCCATGAAAATCATATTCGAGTTGGTGAAGAAGTTCTCCATGGGAAACACATTCTGATTGCTACCGGTGCAAGACCTGCGCCACTTGAGATTGAGGGCTCAGAGCATCTTATATATAGTGATGACTTTCTGGATCTGGAACAGTTGCCGGATCGTTTAGTTCTGGTAGGCGGCGGATACATTGCATTTGAGTTTGCGCATATTGCGGCCAGAGCCGGGACAGAAGTCCATATCCTGCATCGGAGTGAACAGCCTCTGAAGTCGTTTGATGTAGAGCTTGTAGAATCTTTGTTGCAAAAATCAAAAGAGATCGGCATTCATGTTCACTTGAACGCGGAGGTGAAGTCCATACGGCAAGAGGGGAACACCTATGTCGTTCATGGCACACGTAATGGTGCAGATCACCAGTGGCAGTGCGGACTTGTCGTTCATGGAGCCGGGCGTGTTCCTAATGTGGATGGGCTGGAATTGGAGAAAGCCAACGTCAGCTACAGCAAAAAGGGGATTACGGTGAACGAGTACTTGCAAAGTGAAAGTAATCCGAGAGTGTATGCTGCTGGCGATGTAACGGATACTAAAGGGTTGCCTTTAACCCCGTTAGCAGGTCAGGAATCCCGGGCTGTATCGTTCAATTTGTTAGAGGGAAATCAACACAAACCAAATTATAAGGTGATGCCTTCCATTGTGTTTACTGTTCCTTCACTTGGAGCTGTAGGTATGAGCACGGAACAAGCCAAGAAAGAGGGCTACCAGGTGCAGGTAAATGATATGTCGAAATGGTATACTTACAAACGAACTCATGAAAAATTTGCCATGGCCAAAGTGGTGATCGACAAATCAACTGGACGTATTCTGGGTGCGCATGTGCTCGGGAGCAAAACAGAAGAATTGATTAACCTTTTTGCAATGGCGATTCAGTTCAATCTGACTATCGATCAGTTAAACACCATGAATTTTGCATATCCTACTGCTGCATCGGATCTGGGTTCTTTAATTTAGAAGTGATGAAGTGGTGATGAACTCCCCTTTGGGATGGAAGGAAGGATGAAAATAACGATGTCATCGGATTTTATTGGGCTTCATGAAGGCAAGTGGACTAAGGAACCCGTTGCTGCACGGATGGATGGGGATCGTTTCGTTGTGGAAGCTCGGGAAGGCAGTGACTTCTGGGAGAACACATTCTACGGGTTCTGTCATCGGGATGGACATGCCATGCTTGCTCCATGGGACGGAACGGAAGCAATTGAGGTATCGTTTGATCTAAGCTCATTCACCGAATTATATGATCAGGCGGGATTAATGTTATGGTACGGAGAAGACCAATGGATCAAGGCCGGAGTTGAGGTCAATGATGGTGCGGCACATGTTGGAGCCGTCGTGACGGATACATATTCGGATTGGTCACTCTCTCCTGTGCCAGAGTGGGGTGGACGAATCGTAACAATCAGAGCCTCCTACAGTAATGAGGCTGTTGTCATTCGTGCACGCACAGATGAGCATCCTTGGCGTACGATTCGGGTTGCGCGGTTTGCCTATCCAACGAACAAACATGCAGGTCCATTTCTGTGTTCACCAAAGCGAGCAGGTTTCGAGGTAGCCTTTACCAAGTGGAGATCCACGACACCCGATCAAGACTTGCATACAGATCCGCCGATTACAGATTAAAACAAGTTAAGATGCACGATAAACAATGAAACATGAACAGGTGTAGCTGGCTTAGAAAGCAAGACAACATGAATAAGCAAGTCTTCCATTAACGGAGGACTTGCTTATTTGTGTGTTTAAACTTTGGACTGTGAAAAGTCTCCAGTTACTCATTTCATCATTCACCGGGTACAGTGAGTTCTTTTCGCACATACAATAGAGTGCTTGCGAACTTTACTTGAGTTTAACGTTTATTTACTCGTGTCCGTATCCAGGGAATGGGGTTCAGTCTCTTTTTCACCCTCATCATCATTGGACTTATTGAACTCCAACATACGCTCCTCGTAATCGTCCAGGAACCATAACGGGTCCATGCTGTCTTCCTCACCGTTGTAATTGATTACAATTTCGTCGCCAGCTTTGATGTCTGCATACGCGTAGAAGTCAAAGGTATGGTTATCAAAATTGATATCGTAAGTAGCGTTAGGTTCATAAGAGTGGTTGATCAGACTGCCGTAACCGAGCAGAATTGCGGTATGATTCGCCCCATATTCGAACACGTAATCTTCCAAAATCGTTTTTTCGACATGCTCATGATCTTCATTTGGGTAAGGCACAACGGGTGCCTGATGGATAAGCGTTCCTTTGGCAATATCAACGGTAGCAAATACCCCGCGGTTAAACTCACCACCATCACCCAACTTGGATTGTTTCACTTCAATCATAATCTTCACCTGATGCTCTTCGAAGAGCTCCGTTCTATATAATAGTAATTCGTTAAGGCAAAATTTTAACCCATACTTTCATATAAGGCAAATTTCAGACAAAAAGGTGGAATAATTTTTAATATGGCGTTGAGTTGTGCAGGATATAACGCTTATAATATACAAAGAATTAAGTCTATATAGAAAAGGTGTCATGAATGAGCATATTAAATGTAGAAAAATTAAGTCACGGTTTTGGTGACCGTGCTATCTTTAACGACGTTTCATTCCGCCTGTTGAAGGGCGAACATATTGGTCTGATCGGGGCCAATGGTGAAGGTAAATCCACCTTCATGAACATTATTACAGGAAAACTTCAGCCGGATGAAGGTAAGGTGGAGTGGTCCAAAAGGATGCGTGTTGGTTATCTGGACCAGCATGCTGTATTGAACAAAGGCCAATCGATCCGTGACGTACTTCGCGGCGCGTTCCAGTACTTGTTTGATATGGAACAGGAAATGAATGATATGTATGGCAAAATGGGCGATGTTACACCGGAGGAGCTTGAACAACTGCTTGAAGACGTGGGTACGATTCAGGATACACTGACAAACCAGGATTTCTACATGATCGATGCCAAAGTGGATGAAACCGCACGTGGTCTGGGTCTGACGGATATCGGTCTGGATAAAGACGTCAATGACCTGAGTGGTGGACAGCGTACCAAAGTATTGCTTGCCAAGCTGCTGCTAGAAAAACCCGATATTTTGCTGCTCGATGAGCCTACGAACTATCTGGATGAATTGCATATCGAATGGCTGAAACGTTATTTGCAGGAATATGAGAATGCTTTTATTCTGATCTCTCACGATATTCCGTTCCTGAACAGTGTAATCAACTTGATCTATCACATGGAGAACCAGAATCTAACTCGTTATGTGGGCGATTATGATCACTTCCAGGAAGTGCATGAGATGAGAAAACAGCAGCTGGAGTCGGCTTACAAACGCCAACAACAAGAGATCGCTGACCTCAAGGACTTTGTAGCGCGGAACAAAGCAAGTGTAGCTACACGTAATATGGCGATGTCCAGACAGAAGAAACTCGACAAGATGGATGTCATTGAGATCGCCAAGGAGAAACCGAAACCGCAGTTCAACTTCCGTGATGCAAGAACATCCGGCAAGCTCATTTTTGAAACCAAAGGACTTGTGATTGGTTACAACGAACCGTTGTCCAGACCACTGGATCTGCGTATGGAGCGTGGACAGAAGATTGCCCTCGTTGGTGCGAACGGAATTGGTAAAACAACCCTGATGCGCAGTATTCTGGGTGAAATTCAAGCTCTGGAAGGAACCGTTCAACGTGGTGAACATCTGGAGATTGGTTACTTCCAGCAAGAGATGAAGGATGCCAACTACAATACATGTATTGAAGAGATCTGGCAGGAGTTTCCTTCGTATACCCAATTCGAGGTGCGTGCTGCACTTGCAAAATGTGGTTTGACTACAAAACACATTGAGAGCAAGGTAGCTGTACTGAGTGGTGGCGAGAAAGCTAAAGTGCGTCTCTGTAAGCTGATCAATAATGAAACCAACCTGCTTGTGCTCGATGAGCCGACGAACCATCTGGACGTTGATGCCAAGGAAGAGTTGAAACGTGCGCTCAAGGCTTACAAAGGCAGTATTCTTCTGATTTCCCACGAACCGGAATTCTACCGTGATGTCGTTACGGAGACGTGGAACTGTGAGTCGTGGACAACAAAAGTATTCTAAATAGAGGTTGTTCAAAAAGTCCGCTTTTGATTACGAATCATGTGCGAGCTTGCGAACAAGCTCGAAGCGTGAGAAAAGGCGCGAATTTTGCTTGCAGAACAAGCAGAACTCGCGCCTTTTTTGCGTGGTTTTAACGAAAAATGTTTGAGCCCAATTCACAGTTGACAGCTTGAATAAGGCAATAATATAATTCAGGAAAGCGATTACATTTATATATTAAAAACCTGTTTCACTGCATAGGGGCAAAGAAAACACGGTATTCCGTATGAGTATCATTGCACTTAGAAGGGAAGACGGGTCTTTTTTTGCGCTCCAATGAAACCGGTTTCATTAAAATAAGGAGGTGGACAAGAGCTCGTTACTGACCACTGGTTGCTAAGGATAGGCTGAACAACAACACCGCGCATACAAGAACCATGCTTTCATCTTTCACGCCAAAGGAGAGAATGAACATTGGATAAACTCAGGAAACCCATGATATTTATGTTATCTGCAACACTTGCGCTGTCTTCGGGACCGTTGATGTTGCCGAGTAAGGCGTATGCCGATCTGAGCAGTATACCCGCCACGTTGTTGCAGGACGATTTTTCGGATGGGAATTTCACGGAATCACCCGCGTGGAACGTAAGCTCAGGCAACTGGGAAGTGTTCGCTGACCCGACAGATGCGTCCAACTTTACGCTTTTCCAGAGCGATACCAATGAAGGCATCATCTCTACTGGAGACTCCATGTCGGACATGACCGTGTCCATGCGCTTTTACACGGGAGCCGGTCAGGGGTATCCGGGAATATTGCCGCGGTTTCAGGATAAGAGCAACTTTTACTATTTTCAAATGCAGGTTCCCAATAATAAACTCGTTTTCTCCAAACGGGTGAACGGATCAGACACAACTTTGAAAACGGTGGACTATGCTTTTGCCAAAGATACATGGTACACGCTCAAAGTGGTGTTATCAGGTACCACCATTCGCGGGTATATCGCGGAAAACGGCTCCGATCGGTTGGTATTTGATCTGGTCGATCCTACATACGGGTCAGGTACTGTGGGCATTCGGAATAAGTGGCAGTCGGTACATGCAGATGACGTGACCATTGCCAAGCAACCGCCTGGGAACGATATTCAGCTCTCTATTGCTGAGCAGACGGCTTCTTCGGTTTCACTGCAATGGTCTGAAATCGCGGGAGCATCAGCCTATCGCTTGTACCGTTCCTCTACGCCTGAAGGCGGTTATTCTCTGGTAACCAGTACCGGAACTTTGGAACACATGGATGAAGGATTAACCGGGGATACGGTGTATTATTACAGGCTCGCTTATGAATACGGAGGCCTAACCGAATCATTATGGACTGCTCCGCTGGAAGTTCGGACGACAGCCGCAGCACCACAGGCTCCGGGCGAATTAAAGGCCGAAGCACTCAATGCCACGAGTGTGAAGCTATCTTGGCCCGCCGTGGACAAGTCAACTGGTTATCGCGTGGTTCGGGCCGAATCTGGCAGTGAGCAATACGAGCAGATATACGAAGGGAAAGGGCTCACATTCACGGATAATGCACTTGAGCCGGGCACCAGCTACAGCTATCGCGTAACAGCCTATAACGCAGCTGGTGAGTCAACGGCTACTGTTGCAGAAGCCACGACATACTCTATTGACTCTCCAGCAGAGTTCGTTGCCACAGCTGTGACGGACACATCAATCTCTCTGGGGTGGAATGACTTGCCTGGATCTGATGTAACGTATATCGTGTCCCGTTCAACCAGTGCTACGGGTACGTATCAGCAGGTCTATAGTGGCAATGAAAACACGTTTAACGATAGCGGTCTGACGATGGGCACAGGATATTTTTACATCATTCAGGCGACCGTGGACGGCGTAACTTCTCCAGCATCCGCACCGCTTGGTGTTGCCACAGTTCGCACAAGCATTACACCAGGGCAACTGTGGCCGGATCTGGACGGTAAGCCGATTGATGCGCATGGGGCAGGCTTTTTCTATGATGAACAGACGGAGATGTATTACTGGTATGGTGAATACCACACGGGCGGATGGCCAGCTGTCGGTGTGCGTGTGTATTCATCCAAGGATCTGATGAATTGGACGGATGAAGGCATGGCTTTAACAACACTTCAATCCATGGATGATTTTGACAATGACCCGTTGATCTCCAAATTGTATGCGGGGCGTGAAGACCGCGTGGATATCTGGGCAGATATCCGCAAAGGACGGATTATTGAACGACCAAAGGTCATCTACAACGACAAAACGAAGAAATACGTGATGTGGGCCCACATGGACGGCGACAAAGACCCCTATAACGATAATGCGAATTATGGTAAGGCGCGGGCCGGTTATGCGATCAGTGACTCTCCAACAGGACCTTTTGTGTATCAGAAGAGTTACCGGATGGACAGAGCTCCCGAAGGGGAGAAAGATTTCTTCCCAAGCGACCGGGGTATGGCACGTGATATGACGTTGTTCAAGGACGATGACGGTACCGGTTATCTAATCTACTCCAGCGAAGAAAACCTGACGCTCTATATCTCCAAACTGAATGAAGACTACAGTGACGTAACAGGGTGGCATAAGGAAGGACGAACGGATGACAAAGGCAATCCGGTACGAGATTCCACCTATCAGGCGGAATACGGCGTCGATTACGTGCGTGTGTTCCCGGGAGGGCAACGTGAAGCACCTGCGATGTTCAAGTATCAGGGGAAATATTATATTTTGACTTCCGGAGCTTCTGGTTGGGCCCCTAACGAAAACAAAGTGACGGTGGCGGATAACATTTTTGGCCCGTGGTCAACGCAGACCAATCCGTTCGTGCGTACGTTGCCACCCGATCCTGATCCAGGCAAGGCATTTGGCACACAGACCACTTCCGTCATTCCGGTCGATCCGGAAAAAGGCAAGTTCATTTACGTGGGGGATACGTGGAATGGTGGCAATTTCTCGAATGATGCTGCAAAATACGTGTTCTTGCCAATTGAGTTTGGAATAGGCTCCGACATCGCGATCAAGTGGTATAACAGCTGGACACCTGATCTGCTGAATTCGATGGGCAAGGTTGATATCGCTGATCCCTTGCCAGAAGCCGTGGCGCTTGGCAAAGTACCATCCTTGCCAACGACATTGAATGTACGCGACGGTGGAGCACTGGTATCAACGCCAGCAGTATGGACGATTGATAACCGGGCCATGACGGCAGAAGATTTTGCCAAGCCAGGACCGCTCACATTACAGGTAACGACACCGGAATATAACAACAAAAAGCAGGCAGTTCGCGTAAATGTCATTCCGGAGAATACACTATATTTCTTGAATAGCGGAGGTTACGAAACGGCTGATTACAGTCTCATGGGTGCTTATATGAAAGGAACGCTTGCGAACCCGGGAACGGCGGACCAGATGTACGCTCCAGCTGAGGGACGCAATTGGGGTTATGTCAGCGCAGATGCACTGGCATCCGGTTCGAATGGCGGGGATATATTCTCGACCGTACGTTATCTGAACGGTGGCAATGTCAGCAATTCTCCTAAAGGCACGGACTTAACCTATACATTTGATGTGCCAAACGGGACATACGATGTCTACGCCGGATTCAACGATCCGTGGACCAACACATCGCGCAGAGCGAATTTCATCATCAATGGCACCAATACCGGTGCAGTTACTTTTACGCCTGCCAGTGTTAGAGCCCACAAAGGCATCAGCGTGTCGGACAACAAACTGGAGTTGACCGTACGCAATACGGCATCGCAGGACCCGATGATTAGCTGGATTATGATCGTTAAACCTGACGCCGCGCCACCTGCAAATGATAGTGCTGGCCTTAATGCTGATGCGTTAGATTCAACGAGCGCAACGCTTCGCTGGGATGCTCATCTTGGTGCAGCAAGCTACAAGCTCTACCGCTCAGATCGTGAGCAAGGTGAGTACAAGGTGGTCTATAACGGCAATGGACGGAAGTACACGGACAGTGAACTGAACCCCGGCACAGAATATTATTACAAAGTGGAAGCTTTTGATGCGACGGGGCAATCCGTTAGAGGTGTATCTTCGGCTTATCAGGTGCACACGGCTCAGCAGAGCGCTGCCGATGTAGCTACAGGCATTACAGCATTGGAACAACCTTCCGCAGGTGCGAAAAAACTGAAGTTACCATCCGTGCCGGAAGGTTTCACGGTGAAGATCGCTTCCAGTTCGGTACCGTCCGTCATTCAAACCGATGGAACGATTATCCCACCATCTAAGGAAACAACAGTAACATTGGAGTTGGAAATTACTCGAACTTCTGACGACAGCAGAGCCCTGACTGTACCGTTGACGGTGAAGGTGCTTGCATCTGTTCCTTCCCCTGGAGGTACGGACCCTGGTTCGGGCGGTAATCCAGGCGGTAATTCCGGTGGGAATTCAGGAAATGGTTCTGGTTCAGGCAACCAGGGCGGACAATCAGGAAGTGGAAGCCCAAGTGCAGAGAATGCTGCACCACAGCCTAAACCGGAGAAAGACCGTTCAGTTCTGGAGTTGCAGGGACAGTCTGACCAGAAGGGTGTAGTGCAGTCCAACGTGGATGTTTCAACGATTAAAGAGGCTTTTCAAGTTGCACCCTCAACAGATGCGGGTCAGCGCTTGGTTGAACTTCGGCTGAAGCCGGTTTCGGGAGCTACGGCATATGAAGTTTCTCTGCCTGCCTCTGCGTTAATAGATCAGGGTGAGTCACACGTGTTCAACATTGTTACAGAGCTGGGGATGTTGGAGCTTCCTGCGACACTATTAACGAAGGATGTCGTTGGTGATGGGGTTGCATCAATCCGATTGGTCAGAACGGGGGTACCAAAAACAGTCGCAGATCAGCTTGGCACGCAATATGGAGTCCAGCTTGAACTTCAACTGGATGGTCAACCATGGCCATCGGAAAGACAGTTATTACTTCGTCTGCCATTCCAATCATCACAAAATGCTCAGCAGGATCGGATTGTAGCATTTGCCATTGGCGCGAACGGTGTGGCAAGTCCATTGCCGCAAAGTTACTACGATCCAAATAGCGGGCAGCTTGTATTTTCCTTAACGTCATTCACAGGAAATTATGCTGTTGTGTCTGTGGAGCAGACATTTGCAGACCTTGCAGAAGTGCAGTGGGCCAAGAAAGCGATGGAAGCATTGGCTGTCCGAGGTGTAATTGATGCAGAGGCACGTGGTGATTCCACGGAGTTACATCCAAAACAGGAGATGACCCGCGGCCAATACATGCAGTGGTTGATGACTGCGCTGGGTTTGAATGTTTCTTCCGGGAATGCGTTCACTGATGTAAACGAAAAGGCTCCATATTACGAAGCCGTTACAGCTGCGCGTTCGCTAGGTATCACCAGTGGTACCGGTGACGGGCGCTTCTTGCCAGAGTCCACGATTACCCGTCAAGAAATGATGACGCTGACGGTGAGAGCTCTTACAGCGGCTGGACTGGTTGACTCCGAGAAGGCTGGAACAGATAACCTTACTCGTTTCCGTGATTCTTCCGAGATTCGCTCTTATGCCCGGGATAGTGTGGCATTACTTGTGGATCTGGGCATTGCTAACGGGTACAACGGTGAGGTGAAACCTCTTGCCGAAGCAACCCGAGCCGAATCGGCTACGTTGTTATATGCGATGATGAGCAAACTGGTATGGAAGAAATGATGATACACCAGAATCGTAGCGTGTGAAAAAGAAGGCTTACTTTGACCTGGAACTCAGGTTGGAGTAAGCCTTCTTGATTGTACGCCCGTCATGGGCGAAAAGTCAGTTACTCAACGAACGAGTAACCTCATATCGTTTTTCAGTTGTTATCTGTAATGTCTGCGAATTTTTATTTGTAATATTTGCAAATTGTTAATTGTAATGTTTGCCGATTTGATATGCTTGCTCAAGCAAGCCTTCGATATGTTCTTTGGATTCTGAAATGGTTTCATAGAGGAATTCGACTCGGGATTCCTGCATTCTCGCATAACCTGCGATCCCATTATTCAGATAGTTGGAAATCATGTTGTAATAGTCGTATTTATGGAACGAAGCCTCTGTCCCCCCAGCTAGTGCAATCCATAGTGCCTTTTTGGAGTTTGCCTTGTTCAGCAGACCCATGTTCCATACTTTGTCCAGATACGCTTTGAGCATGGAGGGGACGTTGTACCACCAGATCGGGAAAACAAATACAATGGCATCAGCCGCAAGCACACGATCCAGCTCTTTACGAATCACAGGGGCATGCTGTTTTTCGGGATTTTGCCAGTCTAGCTCATCTTCTACACGATATAGGGGATCGAATCCGTCATGATATAGATCGAGGATATCGATTTCATGGGAATTCTCCTGCATACCTTCTATAAAACGATTCATCACGGCAAATGTTAGGGAATCCTGTCTTGGGTGAGTAACGACCAGTTTAACTTTCATGTAGGAGTAACCATCCTTTTTTCTTTTTATTTTGGTTAAACATTCTGACCAATGTTATTATAAGTTTCATGACATCTTCTTGAGAAGTACGCACCTGAGAGTGCTGTAGATACTTTGGGGTTCTTCGGTTACTTTTAATAACGGATATACATATATGTGAATTATGGGGGAGTACAAGTGGAACAAGAAATGAAAAAATATGAGAGTGGTGTGCAGGCGATGCTGGAACTGGTCGGTGGAAAATGGAGGATTCTTATTCTGCATCAGCTGATATCAGGTAAAAAACGAACAAGCGAACTTCGCAGAGCTATTCCAGGTATTACCCAGAAGGTCTTAACCCAGCAGCTGCGTGAACTGGAAAAGAATGAAATCATCCATCGGATCATTCATCCCCAGATTCCGCCCAAGGTAGAGTATGAGCTGACAGAGTACGGCTTGACACTGCAGGACATCATTGACCGCATATGTTTGTGGGGAGAGAATCACTTGGACAAAGTATACGGAGATAAAAGCAGAGTGCTGGGAAATCATTTTAGTGACTATATTCCACTTTCAACTTCAACTTGAGCTGGCCGCCAAATTAAAAATAAAACAAAACCGTCCTTGATTTAAAAAGGAGGGTGTTTGTTGTTTTTTGTCCTTTATCAGCGAAACTGATAAATGCTATAAAATCATTGAAATTGACCCTCAACACCCGGTGTGTTAGGTTTTAGAGAGAAGAAATTAAATTAATGTGATGATTTTAGTCGGAATTAAAATCGAAGCAATGCGCGAGGTGGCAAACAGTGGAACTACAAGTGACAAACAGCCCTTTTAATCAAGAACAAGTTGAACTGCTTAATCGTCTTATTCCTACATTGACCGATGGACAACGTACTTGGTTGAGCGGATATATTGCAGCAATTCAGGCAAGCGCGACAATAGCGGCTCCAGCTAACCTGGTACAGGCTGCACCAGCTACAGGTATTGCACCTGTCAGTGCTCCGCCAGTATCCCGGGAAGTTACCGTGCTTTTTGGTTCACAAACCGGGAATTCCAGTGGCCTATCGAAAAAGCTGGCCAAGAAACTTGAAGAGCAAGGTCTTCAGGTAACGTTGTCATCGATGGGAGATTTCAAACCGAACGGACTCAAGAAAATTGAAAATCTCCTCATCATCGTCAGTACGCATGGCGAAGGCGAACCACCAGATAATGCGATTCCGCTGCATGAATTCCTGAACAGCAAACGGGCTCCGAAGCTTGAAGGACTTCGTTACTCGGTGTTGGCTCTGGGAGATACCTCCTATGAGTTCTTTTGTCAGACAGGTAAGGACTTCGATAATCGGTTGCAGGAGTTGGGTGGTACAGCCCTCGTACCACGCGTGGACTGTGATGTTGATTTTGATGAAGCAGCTGCAGAGTGGATGAATGAAGTACTGGCATCCTTAAGCAGTACATCTGCTGGTGCGAGTACGGTAACCACTGAGGCTGTCACAGCAGCGGTGAGCGGCGGGGAATCCGAATATGATCGCACGAATCCATTCAAGGCTGAAGTGTTGGAGAATCTCAATCTGAATGGCAGAGGATCGGACCGTGAAACACGCCACATTGAGTTGTCTTTGGAAGGCTCCAGCCTGGATTACGAGCCAGGTGACAGCCTTGGGGTATTCCCTGAGAATCATCCGCGCCTTGTAGATGAATTGATTGCAGCCATGGGATGGAATGCCGATGAACGCGTGACCGTGAATAAAAACGGCGATCAGGCATCTGTGTACGAAGCGTTGCTGCGTTATTTTGAAATTACAGCTGTGACGAAACCGGTCGTGGAACAACTTGCGAAACTGAATCCTGGGAGTGGCCTGACAGCGTTACTCGCAGATGATTCCGAATTCCGCACGGTCATGAATAGCTGTGATCTGCTGGATCTGGTTCAGGATTATAATCTGAAAGGGATTCCTGCCGGAGAGTTCGTAGCTGCTCTTCGTAAAATTCCGGCACGTCTGTACTCCATAG
This sequence comes from Paenibacillus sp. FSL H3-0457, assembly GCF_037981725.1. Taxonomy (NCBI): domain Bacteria; kingdom Bacillati; phylum Bacillota; class Bacilli; order Caryophanales; family Paenibacillaceae; genus Paenibacillus; species Paenibacillus sp. FSL H3-0457. The sequence continues at coordinate 2,994,162 of NZ_CP150283.1, forward strand.
CGAGTAGTTCGAAGTCTTTCCCGGATGAAGTTCATCTTACCGTTCGCTCGGTACGTTATGAAGCGCGTGGCAGAGAACGTTACGGTGTATGCTCGGTACATCTGGCTGAACGAATTGAAGCTGGCGACACCCTGCCTGTATATATACAACATAACCCGAATTTCAAGCTGCCTGAGAACCCGGATACACCGATCATCATGGTTGGCCCAGGTACAGGTGTAGCGCCGTTCAGATCTTTCCTTGGTGAGCGTGAAGAAACAGGAGCAGAGGGCAAGACATGGCTGTTCTACGGAGATCAGCATTTCGCCACGGACTTCTTGTACCAGACGGAATGGCAACGTTGGCTCAAAGATGGTGTGCTCACTAAGATGGATGTAGCCTTCTCACGTGATACGGAACAGAAAGTGTATGTACAACATCGCATGCTGGAACACAGCAAAGAACTGTACCATTGGCTTCAGGAAGGTGCAAGCGTATATATCTGTGGTGACGAGAAAAAAATGGCACATGATGTGCATGCTGCGCTCACCACGATTCTTGAACAAGAAGGCGGTTTATCGCCTGAGCAGGCATCGGAATATCTGACACGGTTACAGCAGGAGAAACGTTATCAGCGGGACGTCTATTAATCACCGGCCCAGCCGGATTGCACCATCCCGCAGAGACGAGAGGAGAAAGCAGCATGGTTTATAATAACTTACTTAACCCACAGCGCACGAATAGCGATGTGGAAGATATAAAGATCAAAAGTGATTACTTGCGCGGAAGTCTGACCGAAACGTTGGCTGATCGTATCACGGGGGCTATTCCAGAGGACGACAACCGTCTGATGAAACACCACGGTAGTTATATGCAGGATGACCGTGACCTGCGTAACGAGCGTCACAAATCCAAGCTGGAACCTGCATACCAATTCATGTTACGTGTGCGTGCTTCCGGTGGGATTGTAACCCCGGAGCAGTGGTTGATGATGGATCGGGTAGCGCATAAATATGCGAATGAGACGATTCGTCTGACCACACGTCAGTCTTTCCAACTGCATGGCGTACTGAAGTGGGATCTTAAAAACACCATTCGCGAAGTGAACGATTCGTTGTTAAGCACACTGGCTGCATGTGGTGACGTAAACCGTAACGTGATGTGTAACCCAAATCCGAATCAATCTGATGTGCATGCTGAAGTGTATGAGTGGGCATGTCAGGTGAGCAATCATTTGGACCCTCGCACCCGGGCTTATCATGAGCTGTGGCTGGACGGAGAGAAAGTGGTTGATTCCCAGGACTCGGACGAAGAAGTTGAACCAATCTATGGCAAAGTGTATTTGCCACGGAAGTTCAAAATCGGTATTGCTGTACCACCATCCAATGATGTGGACGTCTATTCACAGGATCTTGGCTTTATTGCTATTGTGGAGAACGGCAAGTTGCAAGGCTTCAACGTTTCCGTAGGAGGCGGCATGGGGATGTCTCATGGTGACGCCAAAACCTATCCTCAGGTGTCCAAAGTCATTGGTTTCTGTACGCCGGAGCAAATGATTGATGTTGCAGAGAAAACAGTTATGATTCAGCGTGATTATGGAGATCGTGCAGTTCGTAAACATGCTCGTTTCAAATATACGCTGGATGATCGTGGTGTGGAGTGGTTTGTCGAAGAGCTGACCACCCGTCTGGGATGGAAACTGGATGCGGCACGTCCATATCATTTTGAGACTAACGGAGATCGATATGGTTGGGTAAAAGGTAATAATGGCAGATGGCACTACACGCTGTTCATTCAGAATGGTCGTGTAAAGGATGTTGATGGATATCCTCTCATGACGGGTTTACGTGAAATTGCCAAAGTGCATACGGGTGATTTCCGTCTGACTGCGAACCAAAATCTAATCATCGGTAATATTAGCAGCCAGAAAAGGAAAAAGATTGAAGCGCTGATTCAGCAGTACAATCTGACCGATGGTGCACATTACTCAGCGCTGCGCAGAAGTTCAATGGCTTGTGTTGCGTTTCCGACCTGCGGCCTTGCGATGGCTGAGTCCGAACGTTACTTGCCGTCCCTGATCGACAAACTGGAGCCTGTACTCGACGAAGCCGGGCTGAGAGACGAAGAAATTGTCATTCGGATGACCGGCTGCCCGAACGGATGCGCAAGACCTATGCTGGCAGAGATTTCATTTATCGGTAAAGCACCAGGGAAATACAATATGTATCTCGGTGGCAGCTTCACTGGACATCGCTTGAATAAGCTGTACAAAGAAAACATTGGTGAAACTGAGATTCTGGACACGTTAACTCCAATGGTGAATCAGTATGCCAAAGAGCGCAATGAAGGGGAACATTTCGGAGACTTTGTCATTCGTGCGGGTTATGTTTCTGAAGTGTTGGATGGTCGACAATTTCACGCTTAATTGACCGAGTAAGATAACTGAAATTAGGACTGATTTAGGGCGGAAGCATTCCTTTATGGGGTGCTTCTTGTCTGCTATATATGGAGTGAATAGAGGTAACGTTAGTTGCTACTGAGAGATTTATGAGAGGATAAACTGAGGCTAATCTTCAAATGGAGATGGATAATCACCGCAGTTATTCCCATTATTTCGTGTGTATTAACTTGTTGAAGTACGCTCAACAAGATATAATGGCATAGTAGAAAGCAGATTAAATGTTGAAAGTGAGCGGAAACGATATGGGTCGTAAGTGGAATAATATCAAGGAAAAGAAAGCTTCAAAAGATGCAAACACGAGCCGGGTCTACGCTAAATTCGGCGTTGAGATCTATGTAGCTGCCAAGAAGGGCGAACCGGACCCGGAAGCGAACCGTGCACTGAAAGTCGTGCTGGAACGTGCCAAAACGTATAATGTACCCAAAGCCATCATTGATCGTGCGATGGAAAAAGCAAAAGGCAGCGGGGATGAGAACTATGAAGAGTTGCGTTATGAAGGCTTCGGACCGAATGGTGCGATGGTCATCGTTGATGCACTCACTAACAATGTGAATCGTACAGCGCCTGAAGTGCGCTCTGCGTTTAACAAAAACGCTGGCAACATGGGTGTCAGTGGTTCTGTTGCTTACATGTTTGATCCAACAGCGGTTATCGGTATAGAAGGCAAAAACTCCGAGGAAGTACTGGAACTTTTGCTTGAAGCAGATGTGGATGTACGTGATATCGTGGACGAAGACGATGCTGTAATTGTATATGCAGAACCGGATCAATTCCACGCTGTACAAGAAGCATTCAAAGCTGCGGGTGTTACTGAGTTCACAGTAGCCGAGCTGACGATGCTTGCGCAAAACCATATTGAACTTCCAGAGGATGCACAAGCTCAGTTCGAGAAACTGATCGATGCGCTTGAGGACCTTGAAGATGTTCAGCAAGTTTACCACAACGTAGAGTTCGTATAAGAGAACGAGATGATACGTGGTTTGATTGCATCTTTGTAGCCTTGTCAGGGTAGGACAAATATGAAGAATTCATCATTTTTATAGCTCAGCAAGGGTATACATGTTTGCGCTTGGTGCTTTTTATGATGATATACGTTTTCCTATCTAAGATGTCTAAGGGCAGTATTAAAACTCACTTTTTGTATGGGAAAATCCATATAAGGAGTGAGTTTTTTTATGTTATTTGAAGATGGTTACAAAGAGTTTCTTTTTGATTAGGAGATCAAGGACTATAGTATCCCCACTATAAAAGGATATAGGGTATTTCTGAATTACTTATGTAATTTGCTGAAAAAAGAAATCCAGTGCTAGGTTTGAAATGGATGAGAGAACCTAAAGTTAAACTAGTGAGGCTGAAAACAAGGCGAATGGTAAAGAAGCAGCATATTTTAACGAAGATGGAAGTTATGTTACTGTTGAGGATGAATCAGGTTTAATTATTCAAGTAAGTAACAGAAACGATCCAGATTGGGAACCGGATAGTACAATAAAAATTCTTACTCACCAAGAAAGGAGAAAAAAATGAGTCTTTCAAAGAATAACATTATAGACAAAGCAACAATACGTGGTGGTCTGTATTTATATAGTTTTTCGGATGCGATTGATCTAATTACTTACTGTAAGGATAATAACTTTAGCATCTTAGGAATCGATGCTTTTATAATCTCCAAGGATAAAACACAACCAGTAAGTGAGCATAGTGTTGACTATTCTGCTTCTCAGCAAAAAGGGAATTGGGACAGGGCTATTACATTTATCCAGAGTAAATCGAGTTTGAATCATATGTATGAAGTTATTTACTCGTAGGAAAGAGATACATCTATTGAAGAACGAACATACTCCGTTCTGGACTTGATGACATATAAAGCTATGGTCCAATTCGTTACTAAATATTCAGAGAAGAATCCTTCTGCGAGTTTTGAACAGTTTTAGAGTTTGTGAAACTTTCGGGCTCATGTACTCCAATCGACTCTAACTCATGGAAAGTGGAAGAACAATCTCGTTAGATAGTCTTTTAATTTACTTTGTGCGAAAAAACACTATTAGCACTGAGCTATTAGTGTTTTTTGTGTCTCATTATTTTTCTCATTGGATGAATTAAGCATTTCATACTGTTCCTGAAAGTGCTTAGTGATGGCTTCTTTTCTAATTTGATCGAATGTTTTACCCTTTGTTTGATCTTGTATATCACCATGTATAGGTCCTAATGATCCGACCACATCCAATAGACTTTTCTTCTTAGATGCATTCTTGTTTTCGGTCATTAACGATCATTCCTTGTATTCTGTTAAAACAGTACATCCTAAATGTGTTTTTTGGTGATCACTTGCCAAACTTTTAATCCTAGTGAATAAGCAATGAGAATCATAGTCTGATTCCATTGAATCTTATATTCCTTTTTATCAATTGTAGCCTCTGTAAGTATATTCGTGATTTTATCAGCTGTTAATGGTGTATTCAATTTCTCAAATCGATTTAGGTGCATATAATGTTCTTCATTCTCTTCCCCATTGTAATCATCAATTTCAACAATACCTGTAGCTATCCCTCTTGCAATTATTCCTACACCACTACTATAGAGATAAACAATATCGTTTGCTTCGATTGTGTCGATATAATGCTTCCAAGGGCTATAGTAAGCGGCACATTTCATGTTACTAATCATGTCACTTTCAGCTTGGGGGTTGTTTGATTTATTTGTATTAATGATATACACCTTTGGCATGTTCTCATTCCTTTTCACAATAGTAACTATAATTATATACAGTTTTAACCATAAATGATACGATAGGTAAAGGATTTCATAAAAAAGTGGAGGTATATTTATATGGCTGGAGCACCTGAATGGACAAAATCTGAAAATCTAGCTATTTACATGTTTTTGGAGAAATATCCTCACAAATCAAGCGAAGAAATAGCTGAGAAGATTTTCAATAACAGCTTACTAAAAATCACTTCTTCATACATAGAAATAACGTGAATACAATTAAGCGGCATGTAGACTTGCTACGAAAGCCTGAGCATCAGGGTAGGCTCTTTGTACAAGATTATAAAAATCTTGAAGAAGAATAGAAGATCATCAATTTACATAAAGTTGACCAAAGATTGATGCAGTGCTAATTGCACTGTATCTTTATATTACACAAAATGATTAAATATAGTACGACAAAGAATGTAATATTGTATAATCTTAATTTAATCTTGTGTATTTAGTATAGTGCTGCAACTGTTTATGTTGTTGAGATTTAAGGGTGAATTTCAAGTGATTAGGAGCTAATTATTAAATGATTCCACAAAACATAGTTAAACAAAATATCTTAGATGCTATAGCTGTAATACATAAAGAGGGTGTACCAAAAGAGAGAGAATCAACTAAATATCATTTAAGGTATAATGGTGGGCTGTATCCACCGAAATATGTAATAAGTGTTGCAAATAGGTTTGCTAATGGACATGCTTTAAGTCGTGATAGGTTTAATGGGGGAGCAGAAACTAACAACTTTCTTAAGCGATTAGGGTTTGAAGTTATAGAAGAAACTTTAGCTACAAAAAATGAAATGCAAATGTCAGAAGAACAAACATTTAGAGTGGGAGAGTATTATTCGCGGAATGATATATATCAGAAATTAAATGTTCCAAAAGCTAAACAAAAAGGCCATTGGAATACTGGATATACTCAATATGAGAAGGATTCTTTCATCTTTGCAAATGTGGGAACCGCAGGGCGAACCGGACATGACCATCCAAATCGGTTTGATGGAAATGATCTTATTTGGTATGGGCGAAATAAAAGTACATTAACACAGAGTTCTATACAATCCCTAATCAATCCAGAGGGACGAACATATATATTCGCGAGAGAAGATAGTAATGATCCTAAATTTTTGTTTTTAGGAAATGGAAGAGCAAAAGACTATTTTGATGAAAGTCCAGTTAAAATAATATGGTCTTTTGATAATGAAACTGAAAATCATCCAGAAATTCTTGCGGAAGAAGTCAATGAACTTGAAATATATACTGAAGGTTCTGTAAAGAAAGTATCAGTAAATGTATATGAAAGAAATCCAATAGCTAGGAAGAAGTGTATAGAACATTATGGATTAGGCTGTCAAGTATGTGGGTTTAACTTTGTTAACATTTACGGAATTATCGGTGAGAACTTTATCCATGTTCATCATTTGAAGCCTTTGCATGAGATTAGTGAAAAATATGAAATTGATCCAGTGGAAGACTTACGCCCTATATGTCCGAACTGCCATGCTATGTTACATAAACGTAAACCGGCATATTCCATTGAAGAACTAAAACGGATTATTAAAGATAAAGTTACCGATACGCCTCATTGATGTTGTCTCTAATGCTTTAACTACATTTAAGAAGGATAAACATGTAATCTGTCATAGTAAAATAACTCATAATTTGGTATGATAAATGTATAAAATTCCATACAAAAAGTGAGAGAAATACAAATATAAGCACGCTGTACAGGAAGCATTCAAAGCTGCGGGTGTTACTGAGTTCACAGTAGCCGAGCTGACCATGCTTGCGCAAAACCATATTGAACTTCCAGAGGATGCACAAGCTCAGTTCGAGAAACTGATCGATGCGCTTGAGGACCTAGAAGATGTTCAGCAAGTTTACCACAACGTAGAGTTTGTTTAAGATAACGAGACGATACGTGGTTTGATTGTATAAAAAGAGTGTCTGACCAATCTATGGGATTGGACGGACACTCTTTTTTGTTCGTTTACGAGTCAGACTGCAACGTTCCAGGGGACTGCTCTGATTTTTCCGATTTACCCCCACCGAACTTGAACAACACAATTCCTCCCACTATGACAAGTACACCCAGCAGCTGATTCCACGAAAAAGGAATTTGCTCCAGACCGAGCCACCCCATGGAATCAAACAATAGAGCAAAGCTAAGTTGGGATGTTAGCACGATCGAGATGGCATATGTGGGACCAAGCAACTTCATGCCTTGCACGAGACAGAAGACCACGCCAACGCCGATGGCTCCACTGAGCCAGTACCAGGGTTGCATATGCTGGAAGCTGAATGTATTTTTGCCCTCCACTAGCAAGGAGATGAGGAAAGAAGCAATGAATCCGGTGAAAAGCACCATCGTTGTTGTAGACCATGAACCGGTGCGTTCATTGACTTTACTATTAAAAATCGTTTGCAGACTGACAAGTGCACCTGCCAGTAGCGCAAGCGAAATACCTGTGATTAACATGGTTGTCGAACTCCTTATTCATAAATGTTGTGGCCTGTTATTTCACGTAGACCCGCCCGGTCCTTGATCATAATCAATCCCTGATGTCGTTCAATTAACCCGTCTGCACAGAGCTTCTGGATGACCCGGTTCAGGTGTCGGTAACTGGTGCCGATCAGATTCGCGATGTCGGTCAGATTGAACGCGTCCAGCTCTTCATGAACGACATTGCCCGCTTCTTCTGTTGAGATGGAGAGCAGGTAGCTGACTAGACGAACCTCAACGGGATACATCAGGTTGAAATTGGAAAAATTCGAGTCAATGTAGAATTTGTGAGAGATGATTTTAAGCAAAAATTTAAGTAAAGGTGCATAATCGCTGGCAAGCTCAGCAAGCCATTGATAATGAATGCGAAGCATCACCACAGGTGACACGGCCTGGACCGTATTAACAATATCGCTTTCACGGACATACTCTATGTCACCGACAACTTCAAGCGGTGTTTTGAAACAAAGCACCAGCGTTTTGTCCTGAGCGGAGGTGGTGAAAATCTTGATTTTACCCTCGACCAGTACGTACAAATATTCGGAAGTTTCCCCTTCACGACAGATCAGTTCACACTTCTCAAAGTGGCATAATGTCATATGTGTACGCAGGGGCTCGTGAAATACAGTTTCGAGTTGATAATGCTTCAGATATTGTATTAATTGTTGCTCGTTATGGATCTCTTGCACGCTGTGATTCACCCCCGACGATATGTTTCAATCGTTCTCCAAAAACTATAGTTTCATAATAATGACACCAGTCACCATTAAGGCAATGCCCAAAAATTGCGGCAGTTTCATCTTTTGTTTTACCACGCCAAACCATCCGTTGCTATCCACCAGAAAAGTCAGGAACAGCTGCGCAATGAGCAAGGCCGAGATCGTGAATGTAACCCCAATTTGCTGAATTGCTGTCACTTCGCTGAAAATAATGACGGCGCCAAAAGCACCTCCAGCCAAGTACATAGGTTTTACTTGTTTGAGTCCTTGAAGGTTGGTGTCTCTAACAAACATTAGGATCAGCGCAGCTAAGATGAATCCTGTCAGTTGTGTAATCGTAGCGGCCTGCCATGTGCCCATGTCGGTGCTAATCCGAGTATTGGCAACCCCTTGGAGCGTGATACACGCGCCGCCCAGTAGTGCAAAAATAATTCCTCTCATATGTACGCTCCTTATTCAATCACTTCGACTTCTATTATTAAATGATAAATTAACTCTGAAAGCCAAGGACAAATGTCCTGACCTTTGAAGTCACAGCATTTAGAGTACAATAAAGAACTCGGGAAATCCAGATGGGGCATGAAGAGAGGCGTGGCATATGTGCTCAGTACTCATTGTTCATCATAATCAAACGAACTAGTGACACCATATTGTACTAATTCGATTGAATTGAGAGATCTAACGAATCTCAGTAACGTTAAATGGGTTATGTCGGGTAGAAATGGGCGGTAAAACAGGGGGAATGGAGGCATAGGGTGTCTACGATTCGTTACTTTCGAAAATAGGCAAATATTCGCTAAATAGAGTGTGTCAGGTTCGTTGCTACCCAAGAACTGAAACGAGAGTCTGCCCAGCGTCCCCGGAGCATAGTAAGTATCCAAAGCTCCAGGGTAGGACAGGCAATGAGATTAGAAGCAATCAGTTAGAAGATCCTCTCCGTACAAATCCAATGATCCTACTAGATCACAGTGTACACAGGCTTCTCGTTTACAAAACGAACAGACAATTCGGGAAAACGTTCTGCCAACCTGTCTGCTAATAGCTTCATCCCCGAAGCCTCGCTCTCTGCATGCCCCATCATGATCAGTGCCTTGGACTTGCCCTGTTGCACGGCATCACGGATATATTCCGGTGTCTCCCATTCGAATCCTTCTCCAGCAATGATGAGGTCCACTTGCTCGTTCTGAATCAAGGGAATCGTGACATGTCCATTACCACGAAAACCTACCAGTACCGCTGCGCGTTTACAGACTATTTCCGCATGGCCTGCAACGCGTACATAATCGATGCCTAGGGAACTTTTCACATGGTGAGCAATAGCTTCAACGGTACTTCCTTCCGGAAAAGAAAGGATGTCTGCTTCTGGTATTCGTTGCTCCACATAAGAGGACCACCCCAAGGCCTGAATCAGTCCTTCGGTAATGCCATCCGGTTGGAAGCGGTGGATGATATCATGACATCGATAGATGGAAATGCCTGCTTCGTCGATCAGCTTTCTTTTGTCCATATAAACCGAATCATTTGCAAGCCAATCCGTATGACTGTGATGGTTATAGAACGGAGATTCATGCGCAATAATTAAGTTAGCACCTTGCTGTATGGCTTGTTCAATCACATATTGTGTGGGCATAAAAGCTATGATAATACCTGTGACCTTACGATCAAGTGAGCCGGTAATGAGCTGATCCACCGTGTTTTCCGGCAGTGCAATGTTATCTAAGAGATGAAGTACAACGTCTTGAACTGTAAGATCCATAGAATACATTCCTCCAATAATAGGATATAAAAATAGTGTACCATGTTGACATCTGAAATCTACTGCCTTCCAGATTATAGGGGTCAGTTTTATGGTTTTCGGTTAATACTAAAACATACAGATTACAGTCAGTTAAGATAACAACCAAGAAAAGTGTTAACTATGTACAGATGTTGGATTCATATAGTTTTCTCAAACAAGAATAAGTATACTTACATAGAGTCTTTTTTGCATTAAATGGAGCTGTTTGCAACAAACACGGTTTCTATTTCAATATATACTGAGATTCGATTGAGGATAAGCACTCATATGCAACAACAGAACAGATTGTGAAAGGGGATAACTACGATGACAGCAACAACTATTATGGAACGTTTGAAGAGCGAGACAGCTCATCACCACAGACAAGTAGAACAGAACCCTTATGCAAAAGCCATTATGAATCAAACTGTGACTATAGAAGAATATAGAACATATTTAGAGAAATTTTATGGATTCCTGAAACCGCTGGAGGATCAGGCTGTACAGCAGCCTTTCTGGGAAAGTACGGGACTGGATATTGAGATTAGAGGCAAGGCTGGACTCTTGGAAAAAGATTTACGTAATCTGGGTGCCAGTGAAGAAGAGATTACTCAACTTCCGCTCTGTAAAGAACTGCCGGATATTTCAACACCTGCCCGTTTGTTCGGATATCTGTATGTAATTGAGGGGTCCACGAACGGTGGACAGATTATGACCAAACGTTTGTCGCAGTTCCTGCCGATTGAAGCCGATCGTGGATTGGAATATTTCAATGCCTACGGCTCAGAGACAAGAACAAGATGGAGTGAGTTTACAGGTTTGCTGCAGCAATCCATCAGCACTCCTGAAGATCATGACAACATGGTGCACAGTGCATCAGAGACATTCCGACTGCTGGACCAGTGGATTAATACGGACAAGTAACATCCCTTTTCATCAACCTGAACGCCTGTAGGGCGGACATTTTTCATATATTAAAAGGTATCTATATAAGTTGAAATAATCATTCCAACTTATATAACATCATGAGAGGGGATTTTCCTGGCCATGGCCGAACCGAAGTCCAAGAAAGAACAAAATTTGTTAAACCGCACACTGCTTCATCAGGGGACTTACACGAATGATCCTATAGATCTGAATAACTGTGATAAAGAACCCATTCATATCCCCGGCTTTATTCAACCTCATGGTGTTCTTTTGGCCATCAATACCACTCATACGCCAACCATTGTTCAGTGTAGCCAAAATACGGAGGACCATCTGGGTATCGCCTATGAAGACGTTCTGGGCATGCCTTTGGAAAATCTGATTGGCGAGGAAGATGTACGCAAACTGTTGGCTAGAAGCTTCAATGCAGCTGTAACCTCTGATTTGCATTACATGGACCTGACCATTAAGGTATCCGGTGAAGACCGGATCTTTTCTTCTGTTCTTCATGAAAGTGAAGGTCTGCTTATTCTGGAAATTGAGCCTTTATATGAAAAAGAGGACATGGAGACTACCGACTTTGAGTGGATATCCCGTTTCTTTGGTCGGATCAAAAGTACAGATAGTCGCGTGGAAGCAAGTCAGATTGCGGCTGAACAGGTGAAGGAAATGCTCGGTTATGACCGAGTCATGATCTATGAGTTTGACGAGCAATGGAATGGTAAAGTAATTGCTGAAGCGCGGGAACAAGAACTCGAACCATTCCTTGGACACCACTATCCGGCTTCGGATATTCCAAAACAGGCTCGGGAATTGTATCTTCGCAATTGGCTACGAACCATTGTGAATGTCGATTATAAACCCGTCGAGATTGTGCCTATGCTCCAACCGCTCACAGGCAAACCGCTAAATTTGAGTCTTTCGGTCCTGCGCAGCGTATCTCCTCTTCATATCGAATATTTGCATAATATGGGTGTAAGTGCGACCGTTACGATCTCGCTTATTCATAACAATCAACTGTGGGGACTCATTACATGCCATCATTATTCGGCCAGATATGTACCCCATCGCGTACGGAATCTGTGCAATTTTCTGGGCGCGTTTTTCTCGAATGAATTGTTCCAGCGTCAGCAACTCGATGATTATCAAGCAGAGATTCAATCACGTGAAGCTGCTTCACGAATTGCCAACATTTTTATTGGAAATACAAGTCCTGCCCGAGTTCTAGAGGAATTACAGGGAGAAGAAGAGACAGTGTTAAACCTGATGGATGCTGCCGGAGCAGCGATCTGTTACCAGGACAAGCTGTTGTTGTATGGTGAAACGCCAAACAGCGGACAGATTCGTGAACTGGCAGGTTGGCTTGCAGGAAAGTCCGAGGATTATAGTTATTACACGTCGAAACTTAGTTCAGAGTATGAAACATCCAAAGCTTATCAGGATAAGGCTTCCGGAGTTATTTATGTTGCCATTTCGCCTGGACAGCATAACTACATGCTCTGGTTCCGACCTGAGGTCGTCCAGATTGTCGATTGGGCGGGTGACCCAGCCAAAGCGGTGCTCAAGACGGATGACGGCATGCGTCTGTCCCCTCGTAAATCATTCGAGAAGTGGCGTGAGGTTGTAAAATCCACTTCGTATCCTTGGACATCCAAAGAGCTGAGCGTGTTACCTTTACTCAAAACCATTGTACGTCGGCAGACAGAAAACCAGTTGGTTCAGGCCGAAGAACAAGCGCTGCAGAATGCTCGTATTTTGCGACAAAATGAACAGCGTTATTTGCAGTTAATGGATTACTCGCCCGTAGCATTCTTTACTTTGACTGACGGTCAGATTATCTACTGTAATACGAAGGCTGCCGAGCTGCTCGGGTTCGAGAGTTCCAAAAACCTGATGGGCAAGGACTTCAGGGCGTTTGTACCAGAGCAAACGAGAGTGACGTTACAACAGAATTTTGAGGAATTAAAGCACAATAACACAAGTTTGATTACCAGCCAGTCGTATTTCACCACAGCAGCAGGTACCTCATTGTTGCTTGAAATTACACTTGCTTCTGTTACGCACGCGGGTAAACCTTCTGTGATGGTTCTGTTGCACAGCGGCGCGTCCCACCATGAACAGGACAATTACACTGAAACGACGAGCCAGCTGCAGAGTTATCTGACGACAGATCCGTTAACGGATATGCCGATTCAGACGGTATTCAAGTCACAGCTTCAGACTGATTGGGATGACTGTTTACTTGAAAAATGCAGTCTGGGACTGCTCATTATAGATATTGATGATTTCCGTTCGTATAATGCTGCATATGGCCTTCAAGGAGGCGACCTGTGTCTGCAATGGATCGGTGAGGTGCTTACGGTGGTTAGCGAACAGCATCATGCCTTGATCTCTCGTCTTCGTGGAGGCACATTCATGTTAAAATTGAAGAGTACAACGTCTGATTATGCAGGAGAACTTGCTGAAGAGATTAGACAGCACGTGCTGGCTCTCCAGATTCAAAGGGAATCATCCGGTCCGAGTGGAATCGTCACAGTTAGTGTCGGTGGTGCAGTAATGGTGCCAGATGAGCATTCCAATGCATCCGATCTGATCGAAAAAGCCAGTCGGGCGTTGGTACAAGCCAAAAGTGAAGGGAAAAATCGGGCAATTGTCGTGTAATTACGCCTTTGCAAGGATCGTTTTGAAACGATACAATCATTATTTGAAAAAAGTTAAATAGACATGATGAAAAGAGGGCAGAAATGCCTTCTTTTTTGTGTCCAGGAATGTCTAAATTTCGTCACCGCAGACACAGGACAAGTGATATAATGATCCCTATGGATACACTTGTTCGTATTCTGTCTTGGAGGAGGGTGAGATAACGTTCTATGAAAGACAACTCAAGACAATTGGAATTTATGGAGATAGATCTGAGTGAAGAACCTGAAACAGCAGCAGTTCCGGTTCCTGATCGTTCAACCATTGTGCAGTCTGCACATGAACCGATGCAGCATCGTGGAGGCATATTGTCCTCAGAGAAACGTTTTGTAGAGGAAGCAAAGCAGTGGGTAGAGATGGAGGGGGATGTATCCCCGTGGGTTCCCTTTATGAGTTACTGGCCAACGTATGGCGTGATGAATGAAGCCCAGCGAAAGTGGTATATGTTTTGGAGGAAGGAAGTACGTCAGGGGAGATACCCGGATACCGATCTGTCCTATCTATTTGTTCATATCTACGAGTTAATTAATGGCATTGGCTGGCAGAATCCTCAGGATGGTTATGATCAATTGAAGCAGCTATGGGTGAACTACCGTGAACGGCTGCCTCAATTAAATATATATATGCAAGAATGGATGGTCGATTATGTGCTGGTCCATCAGATGGAGATGTCCTTATCCGAGGTCATGGGCCTTTCGGGCGGATACCTGCCAGCAGAGATGCTGGATAGGGAACTGCAACGTATTTTACAGGATAAGGTATCGGATATCTCGCTGAATATGCTGCAAAGATACTATGATTACGATATTACACTCAGTAAATTTTATAGAGATGGCGGCAAAGAAGTTATGGAGCAGTACATCCCGCGGGTCATGGCTTTGATTGATTCGTACCTGGAACGTACGCGACAAGTTGGACTGTTGCCTGAGTGTGATCCCAACGATGAACGCACGATGGAGCGTATTCTGTTTCGCAAAGCAGTCTATGAAGATTCGATCTATGGAAGATCGGTATCGTTCAGATATATGCCCATAGGTGAACAGGCTGAATTTGTGCAGATGGTCACGCGAATCTATCGATGTACTGAAAATAAACTTCGTGAACTGCTCGGATTCAGAGGCCGATTGCGAGGACAGACTCTTGAGCCTGAACTTGCAAATCTGATTGAACGTTACCTGGACAAAACATATGCGATCGAGCAGGCGGAGTCTGTGGAACAACCGATGATTCGTATTGATTCAGAGAAACTGGCATCGTTACAGCAGGAAAGTGAGTACGTGCGATTGGCGCTTACAATTGAGGCTGAGCACCCTTCTGAAGTGAAGGATGAAGAGGTTAATAGCGCAAATGTTACAAGTAATCCATTCGATGTACTGGAAGCAAGGAATGAGATCACTCCAACTGAAGGTTCCGTGGAGTCGGAGCCATCCGCAGTAGAGAATGCAACAGGAGTGTCAGCAGAATCAATTGGGCTGCAATGGGACGTGGGGGCAGAGGCTGATTTGGATGAAAAATGGCTGCTCTTTGCCCAGGAACTCTCCTCTCAGCAGGTGCAAACGATTCATGTTCTACTTGGCGCAAGTCCAGATACGGAGCTGATGCGTCTGGCTGAGCAATATGGAACGATGCCTACGCTTCTGTTGGATGAAATTAATGATGTGGCTATGGAAACGATTGGTGATCTTCTGATTGATGGTGATCGGATTGTTCCTGATTATATAGATGTGTTCGAACATGTGAAGAGGTGATACGCAGTGACAGAACTTAAAATACCAAAGCGGCTGACCACCGCACTTGTAAATTCATTAACGGCGGGTGTTGTCCCGCGCATAGGACTGGAGCAGATTGCTGTTGGTCGGAAACCGGAAGTGGAAGCCATCTTGCGGGATATGGACAATATTGCGGAGGGTGGCGCTGCGTTTAAACTCATTACCGGCCGTTACGGTAGCGGTAAAAGCTTTCTTTTGCAGATGATTCGTAACTATGCGATGGACCGTGATTTCGTTGTGGCAGATGCGGATCTGTCACCTGAGCGACGATTGGTGGGAACCAAAGGGCAGGGACTTGCGACATATCGCGAACTGATGACTCGTCTGTCTACACGCACACGCCCGGATGGGGGAGCGTTGGAGCCAATTTTGCAAAAATGGATCGCAGGACTGCAACAATCCACGATGCAGAGTCAGAACCTGCGCCCGGATGATCCCGCTCTGCCGCTTGAGGTAGAAAAGCAGATCTACGCGGTGACAGGAGAGATGCAGAATCTGGTCCACGGCTTTGATTTTGCCAAAGTACTTGCTTCTTACTGGAATGGGTACAAGCTCGCTGATGATGATCGCAAACAGGCGGCGCTTCGCTGGCTTCGAGGAGAATTTGCAACCAAAACGGAAGCAAAAAAAGAACTGGCTGTTGGGGTTATCATTGATGATGACAACTGGTATGACTACTTCAAATTGTGGTCTGAATTCACAGCGCGCATTGGTTACAAAGGATTACTGTTGTTCATTGATGAAGCGGTGAATCTGTACAAAATTACAAACAGTGTCTCCCGTCAAAGCAACTATGAGAAATTGCTGACGATGTTTAATGATACGATGCAGGGCAAAGCGGAGCATCTGGGCATATTTGTAGGCGGTACGCCGCAATTTGTGGAGGATGAACGGCGTGGATTATACAGCTATGAAGCGCTTCGCTCCAGGCTTATTGATGGTCGTTATGCAGCCAAAGCGTATGCGAATTACACAGGACCGATCCTGAAGCTGGCGATGTTATCGCATGAAGAGATTCTGATTCTGCTCCAGAAGCTGCGACAGATTCATGCCCTGCATTTTGGATACAGCGCAAGTCTGACGGATGAACAATTGGTTGATTTTATGCAAACGGCGGTGAACCGGCTGGGTGCGGATGAATTGTTGACCACGCGTGAAGTGGTACGCGACTTTATGGATGTACTGCATACGCTACACCAGAACCCTGAAGTGACTTATACTCAATTACTTGGCGAGCGGGTTGCCAAACCTCAGGAAACGGGTAAAGGGGCAGATGCTTCCGCGAATACAGATGATCTGGACGACTTTCTGGCGGAGTTTGAATTATGAGTGATAATCCGTTCTATCGGCTGGCTCCGTTTGTTCAGGAATTTATATATAAAAAAAGATGGGAATCGCTTCGTCCTGCTCAGATTGAGGCCTGCAATATCTGTTTTCATACCCCGCATCATATGCTGATTGCGGCGGGAACGGCCTCCGGCAAGACGGAGGCGGCTTTTTTTCCTGCATTGACCGAGCTGTATGAACGGCCTTCCAAGTCGGTTGGTATTTTGTACATTGGACCTCTGAAAGCCCTGATTAATGATCAATTCGAACGGCTTAAGGATCTGTTATCCGAAGGAAATATTCCGGTTTGGCATTGGCACGGGGACGTACCTCAGGCGGAGAAAACAAAACTGATGAAGAATCCGTCCGGTGTGCTCCAGATAACGCCAGAATCGCTGGAAGGTCTGCTCATGAATCGACCAAATGCAATCCCGGCGCTGTTTCATGACTTGCGATATGTCATCATCGATGAGGTACATGCCTTTATGGGAGCGGATCGGGGCATTCAAGTACTCAGCGAGCTTGCCAGAATCGAGCGTATGGCTGGCTGTGCACCGCGAAGAGTGGGCTTGTCGGCTACACTTAGTGACTATGATGCGGCTACATCTTGGCTTGCTGCCGGAACGCAGCAGGGGGTGGATGTGGTCTCTTCCCCGGGCGGTCGCAAGTTGCGACTGCGGGTGGAACATTTCTCTTTTCCAGATGCGCAGGACGAGGAGCAGGCGGAGCAACTTCATAACGCACGCAAAGCCTACTACGACTTCATCTATGAGAGTACACATCGTAAAAAAGCGCTGATCTTCACCAACAGCCGAACGGATGCAGAAGTCACCATTCTTGAGATGCGGCGAGTCGCGGCTCGCAGGCAAGAGCGTGATGTGTTCCATGTGCATCATGGAAGTATCTCGGCCATGCTGAGGGAAGAGACGGAAGCTGCCCTACGCACTGGATCGGGGCCCGCGGTTGCTGCGGCAACGGTCACGCTTGAACTGGGAATTGATCTGGGCGAACTGGAACGTGTGGTTCAGCTCGGTGCACCGTATAGTGCGTCCAGCTTTGTACAGCGTCTTGGACGTTCAGGGAGACGAGAGGACATGGCATCGGAGATGCTTTTTGTATGTCCGGAGGAAGAGGATGAGGAAGCGCAATTGCCAGCACGTATGCCGTGGACGTTGATGCGTGCGATTGCTGTTATCGAACTATATGTAAAAACCAAATGGGTCGAGCCGCTTGAAGCTCGCAAAATGCCCATAGGTGTGCTCTACCATCAGACGATGAGCACGTTGAAAAGTATGGGGGAGGTGGAGCCGAGAGATCTTGCGGAAGCCATCCTTTCGCTGGCCCCATTTGCGTTGATTAGACCTGATCAATATCAGGTATTCCTGAATTACCTCATTGAGACGGATCATCTGCAATGGACAGAGGATCGAACATTGATCATCGGTCTGACAGGTGAGAAAATTGTGAATAATTATCGCTTCTATGCCGTGTTTAAAGACGATGAGGAACATAAAGTACTAAACGGCTCGGAAGAGATTGGTTCGATTACAACCGTGCCCCCACCTGGCTATTGCTTCTCGCTCGCAGGCAAACTGTGGAAAGTGGAAGAGGTTGATCATAAGCACAAGGCTGTGTATGTAAAGTCTGCAAAAGGTAAAGTAGATACGTTATGGCTTGGCGCGGGAGGAGATATTCATACGTCGGTAGTACAGAAAATGCGTGAAGTGTTGTCCGACTCGACCATCTATCCCTATCTGTCACCACAAGCCGTCAATCGACTTGAACGGGCGCGCCGCCTAGCTCGTGAAAGCGGACTGTTGAAGCAGGTCGTGATTCCGGCAGGGGGAGATTCGATGTATGTTCTTCCTTGGGTAGGAAGTAAATCATTCCGTACATTGGAGCGCCTGATGAAGCATAATCTATCCAAGAAACTTGCCTTGCGTTCGGTTGTGCCCATGGAGCCATATTATTTTGTAGTGTCTGGCAAGGTCGACGAACGAACATTGTTAGCCGAGATCATGAGTGAGTGTCGAACGGCTGAAGACGCATCTGCGTTACTGGCTGAAGATGAAGCGCCTTATCTGGGCAAGTATGATGAATTTGTCGCGCCGCCTTTGATCCGTGAGGCTTTTGCTGTGGATGGGCTGGATCTGGATGGATTGAAGGAAGGTTTACAGCAAACATTGGAGTGGGACTCCTCAGGCTCCAATCGGACATGACGTTTTTACGTAATCAGAGTACTCGAAGCATGGTACAGCGATCGAAGCGACTCGGTGTAATAATTTAGTTCAACTTTTTATACGGAATAGGGTTGACACCATCTCACCTCCCATGTAATATATGAAAAGTCGTCACACACGAATTACATCAAATTGCATATATCATTTCGTATAACCTCGCAGGCCGAAAGTGTACACAGGGCGAGGGTCTCTACGGGAAGCCTATACTTCCTAACTACGATGCCAAGGAATCAATGTATTCCTTGCTCGTAGTTAGGATTTTTTGCATTTAGATGGTGTCTGTGACCTTGGCATGAACCAACATGCAGGCGTATTTTTCTTATCATCAGGAGGTTTATTCACAATGAAATATTATCTGTCCGTTCTCGCGGGAGCGATGAGCTATGGCATATTATCCACGATTGTGGTTCTGGCGTACGGCGAAGGATACAAACTTGGAGAGGTTGTGGGAGCACAGCTGATCACGGGTTTTCTTCTATCCTGGATGCTGGCGCTATACACAAAATTTAGAACAAAACGTAAGTCACAGGCAAATGGCAAAGCATCAGGAGCCATGGCACAGGTATTCAAGCGGTTGACGTGGAAACAACGTCTGATATTGATGGCTGCCGGAACACCAACGGTAATTACAGGTCTCGTGTATTATCAGTCTTTACGTTATATCCCGGCTTCACTTGCCATTATCCTGTTGTTCCAGTTCACTTGGATTAGCGTATTGATTCAGGCGATAAGCAAACGTCAACGTCCAGACAAAGTCACGTTCCTGACGTTGATCATTCTGTTTGGTGGAACCTTGCTGGCAGCGGGTTTCCTGGAACAAGGATTGGGTGAGTTCAACGGTCTGGGTATTGCTCTTGGACTAATGGCAGCCGTAAGTTATTCCCTGTTTGTCTTGTTCAGCGGTAAAGCGGTTCCTTCAGCGCATCCAGCCTTCCGCAGTGCGTGGATGGTTACAGGCGGATTGATCCTGCTGTGCATTTTGTTCCCGCCGACATTCCTCTTTAACGGATTGATCTGGAGCCAGTTGCTTGTATTTGGATTGCTGCTTGGATTCTTCGGGGCATTCATTCCACCAGTACTGTTCGCTATCGGCGTTCCGCATATTGGTGGTGACATGGCCGGAATCCTGGGTGCAGTGGAGCTTCCAATTGCAGTTTTGTTATCCTCAATCGTGCTCCATGAGCATGTCAGCGGATTGCAATGGTTCGGAGTTATTATTGTACTCATTGGTGTAGCCCTGCCAGAGTTGTATAAATTACGCATGAGACGAAGTCGGAATACACCGATCTATTCCTGAATTATACCAAAAGGGATATTGCGAAGCGTGAACGGGAATACCCGTAGATAAGCCTGAGAAATCAGGCTTTTTTGATTGAAATATTTTTGCTCAAACGCAATAGCCCAGAGGGGTCATTTTCATTGTCATGCGAATCAGGTATGCTTAAAGAATACATCCGTCTGTGGATTGAATATTGATGGGACATCGAATGAGGAGTGTTTATATGAAAAGCTGGTTTGGAAAAACATGGCCTTGGTTAACGCTGGGTCTTACCGTTGTTGTACTGCTTGGATCATTTTTGGTTTATTTTATGGGCAAAGACTTATCCCCGGGATCGGGAAGTGCTGTAACTGCACAAGCCGAGACAACGGAGGATTTGAAGGGATATGAAGTCATTGATGTGGACGTAAGTAATGATGGTTTTGGACCAGACGTTATCGAGGTGAAAGCTGGCGTACCAACCAAAATCAACTTTATTCTGACCCGGTCGGTGACACATGTGAAATCAGTGGGATCACAAAAGCTTGGCATGGATCTATACATGCAAAAGGGACCCAATTATTATACGGTCGACAAAGATTTGCCCAAGGGAGAATATGAGATCCATTGCGGCATGTACATGATATATGCAACGATTAAGGTCGTATAAGCAGAAGGAGCAAGGTTTCGGGTCACCGAGCTTTGCTCCTTTTTTTGGTGCGTGATATCATGGAAAAGTGGGTAAAATCGATCAGGAGGTGGCGAAATGAAAGCGCTATTTATTGGAGGGACAGGCACCATCAGTACGGCCATTACGGAGATGCTTGCACAGCAAGGCTGTGAACTTTATTTAATTAATCGCGGCAATCGGAACGATGAGTTGCCAGCAGAAGTCAAGGTACTTCAAGCGGATATTAATGACGAGGCACGTGTAGCGGAACTGATAGCTGATCTGGAATTTGATGTTGTGGCGGATTTTATCGCTTTTGTACCGTCTCAATTGGAGCGAGATTACCGTTTGTTCAAGGATAAAACAAAGCAGTTTATATTTATAAGTTCAGCATCAGCGTATCAGACTCCTCTGGCTGATTACCGGATCACGGAAGGTACGCCCTTATCGAATCCATATTGGGAGTATTCTCGCAACAAGATTGCCTGTGAAGACTATCTGATGAAACAATACCGCGAGCATGGATTCCCTGTGACCATCGTGCGTCCGAGCCATACGTATGGCGACAAATCGGTACCTCTCGGTGTTCATGGTGCTCAAGGCAGTTGGCAGGTTCTCAAACGTATCCGTGAAGGAAAACCCGTTATCATCCATGGAGATGGCACCTCACTGTGGACCATTACGCACAATACTGATTTTGCCAAAGGGTTTATCGGGCTGATGGGAAATATCCATGCCATTGGTGAATCGGTACATATCACCTCGGATGAATCCGTCACCTGGAATCAGATTCATGAGATTATAGCTGGCGTGTTGGGTGTTAAGCTTCATGCGGTACATGTACCCTCTGAGTTCTTGGCCGCATGCAGTGATCAGGATCTTCGCGGCGGATTGCTGGGTGACAAAGCCAATACCGTTGTGTTTGATAACAGCAAGCTGAAGCGGCTTGTTCCGGAATTTGTAGCAACGACAAGAGCTGATCAGGGCATTCGACGTACGATTGAGCACATTCTGGCGCATACTGAGTTACAGACCGAAGATCCGGAATTTGATGCCTGGTGTGACAAGGTCGTTGGCGCATTGGACGAAGCGTTATTAAAGATCAGAGATGAGAAATGAGAAGTAAGGCGTTCATGATCAAGTGTTTACATTCATGCGCTTAATCGTTATAATCAAGAAAAAATGACACTTGTTAGGGGAGGCACCCCAACTTAGGACATCGTTCCTTTGTTGGGGTGCCTCCTTTTTTTGGTGTGCCAAAAAGGAGAGTAGACGTTGAAGAAATCAGGAAAACGTGTGAAGAAACAAGCGGAACAGTTAACCAAAGTGGTGCTGGCATTTGCGTTATTATCACCTCAAGCCTTGTTGCTTGAATGGGGCGCAACGACGGTAATGGCTGAAACGGTTGAAACAATCGGGATTGTATCCGATACGTCCAGCATGAAGGCTGTACAGTCCTCCAAGGTGAAAGTGGAGATGAACAGTGACGGCAAATACAGAATTGTATTACTACCAAACACAAATGTATTTTATGGTGGTGATACAGGGAATGTATCTACGATTATCGACCATAATGGATCAGCCGTGAACTTCAAAACATTGCCGCTTAATTATTACCGAATTAACAATAATGTGATTGAAATGTCCCGGCAAAAAGACAATGTGGAATATATTTTGCGTGTATCTATCGTTAATGCTACCTCACAAGGTGGGTACATGAAGGTTGAACTGGAAGCTATCAATCGCAGTGGATCGGCACTGAATTTGGGTGGAACATTTTATTGGGATACGATGGTGAATGGCAATGATGCATCTCCGTTTGAAGTCATCGAGAATGGATGGCGCAATTATAGCGGTGGTGTTCAGGTCACGGCTTTTTATGCGAATACGTACAATGTTGTGAATGCAGATCGCATATACATGGGACAGTACAGCGGTCCGGACAATGCGCAGCTAACAGGGGGTTCTTCACCTTCAGCGTTCACTCCAGGCCAGACCGTTACGGCGAGTGATACAGCTGCGCAATTCTGGTGGAATGCCAAAGCAACAGCGAATCAGGCTTCACGTAAATTTTCAACCATTGTGGGGATTGGCCCCAAAAATGCTCCACCTTCATTTACCTTAACAGCACCCTCTTCTGGTCAAACCTATTACAAAGGTGAGCAACTTCAGATCTCTGGTACAACGCGAGATACGGATGTAGGCGACCTGTTGACCGTGAAATGGTCCATTGATGGTGGGTCCGAGAACATTCTGACCCAGATGACCGCGACGGGTTCAAATCAGTCTTTTAACACCAATTACACATTGCCTGACACCCTGCCAGATGGTACACACACATTGCAAGTATGGGTCATGGATGACAAAGGTGGGGTGTCCTCAGCAGGAACCGTTAACTTTACAGTAAGAAGTTTTGTTGTGCCCGGAACGCCGACATACACATTGGTTAATTCTAATAACTTGACGGTCAACTGGGATAAGAAGGCTAATGATGCATCCGTAACGTATGAACTGAAAAATATGACGACGAATCAGATCGTGGATACAGGTGCATCAAACAGTCGTCAGGTGACTGGGCTCACTCCGAATACGAGTTATTCTTTTGCTGTACGTGCCAAAAATTCAAGTGGTTCCTTCACGGGGTACTCCAGTCCATCCACCAAATATACATTGGCGAATCCACCGGCTGCTGCGGCTGTGACACAATCAGGCAACTCTGTTACAGCGAGTTGGAATAATAATAGCAACCCTGCGGGCACTCATTACAAAACGGAAATACGCAGTCCAGGTGGGCAAGTCCTCGCAACGGGAACAACAACGTCCACACGTACAGAATTTGCCCTGACCGGACTTGCTGACGGAAAATATGAAGTATTTGTGGCGGCACTGAATGGTGAAGGAATACAGACCCCGTTTGTATCCGCTGGAGAGATGATGAAAGATACAACGGGTCCAACTGCACCTGCTGTTACAGTTACTCCATCCTCATGGACCAAGGAAGATGTTCTCGTCACGGTTGAAGAGGGGAAAGATGCCTTAAGCGGAACTCAGAAGACTGAAGTGAAAGTTGGTCCGGCAGGAGAATGGCGTGAATACAGTACTCCGTTTACCGTAAGCAGTGAAGGCAACACAACTGTTATGGCACGTAGTATTGATGCGTTTGGTAATACGGGACAGGAAACGGCTGTGACAGCCAGAGTAGATCGGACGGCACCAACGCCACCTGTCATATCGTTGAATCCGCCCGAATGGACAAAAGCGGCAGTAATTGTGACATTAACGGAGGGTATGGACGAAGCAAGTGGCATTGGTCTGACACAGTATAAGCTGGGAAGCGAGGGAGAATGGATCGACTACAGCACCCCTTTTACACTCAGTAAAGAAGGAATAACGGAGATTTATGCACGAAGTGTAGATCGGGCGTCCAATGTCAGTGCTTCCACTTCGGCAACAGCCAGAATCGACAAGACTGGGCCTGAGCAACCAACGATTACGCTAAGTGAAGAGAATTGGACGAATCAGGATGTAACTTTTGCAATAAACAGTGGTGAAGATACGGGCAGTGGGCTTGCCAAGAGTCAATATCGACTTAACAAAGAAGGTCCCTGGATCGATTACACGGGCGAAGTGACGGTTACCGATGAGGGAGAAACGATCGTATATGCACGCTCAATTGACCGTGTAGGCAATATAAGCACGTCCGCTCAGGCTACAGTTCGAATCGACACGACAGCTCCGACCGAGCCGGTGATTAGTTTAAGTCCTTCTGGATGGAGTAAAGAACATGTGCAATTCACTATCGCTGGAAGTGTGGATGAACAAGCGATTTTCTATGAATACAGCATGAATGATGCCCCGTATATGACAGGAAATACAGGTACAGTTAGTACAAACGGCGCTACCACCATTCGAGCCCGAGCAAGAGATACCGTTGGCAATGTGAGCAAGGAAGTGAGTCGAATCGCCTATGTGGATCAGATGGCTCCAACGATTACATTTGCACCGAACGGGCATGGCTGGACGGACTTGGACATATCCACTACCATTCAGTATGCCGACGCCCACTCAGGCATTCAGGAACTGGAACGATTCTATCAAGTTACGAACAGTGCAGAATCACCGGAGCATTGGCTTGAAGCTCGCTCTGACGAGCATAAAATATCCATCGAATCGGAAGGGATGTGGTACGTCCATGCCAAAACCATGGACAGAGCAGGGAATACATATGAGACAACATCATCACCTTACCATATTCAACGAAAGCCTGAGCAACCGAGTCATGTGAGAATGACACAGATCGCTGAGACATCAGCTGAACTTACAGTGGACTTGCCAACTGGGGAAAGGTATACCGATGGATATCAGTATGAGATAACGAATAAAACAACAGGACAGTCATGGACACTGGATTATCCTAACCACAGTATAAACGATCACTCCCTAAGCGGTGGTCAGGTCTATGAATATGAAGTTAGAGTGAGAAACCATACCGGAGTAAGTGATGCAGTAAGCGCTCAAGTATTAACGATCCCGGCAGCTCCCGGAACGTTGCACGTTCGAAAAGTAGATTCACAGCCCAATTTAGCCGAAATTCATTTTGATTCAGTACGAGGAGCAGATGCTTACCGCATCATCGTGACTACTTCGGACGGTGCCACCGTATTTGATCAGACGGTATCTGATCCTGGCAGCCTTCCCTATGTCAGCAACCTCGTTTCAGGAACCATGCATAACATCTCGGTAACAGCAATGAATGAAAGTGGCACAGGTGGTAGTAGTAGGACCGGATTTCTCACACTGCCGGCAATGCCCGGTGAGTTTATGGCCGTTCAAATTCAGGAGCATGATATTTCATTAACGTGGGAGACAGTGACCTCTGCAACGTATTATGGTCTTTCACGCGATGGAACAGCCATATATGAAGGAGAGCAGACGGAGTATCTGGACTCGGGTCTGGATAGCGGAACGGAGTACAGCTATACGTTAATTGCCGGAAATGAGACAGGACCAGGACCGTTGGCAGGATTACCTTCGCTCAAGACGTTACCTGGGCAGGTGTCGGGCTTACAGGTATCAGATGCTTCAACAGCGAGCCTTCGTCTGAATTGGGAAGAAGTACGAGGAGCCGATCGTTATGAGTTATGGTTGAATGGAGAGAAGTCGGGAACGGTTCCTGCTGGAACCCAAGAATGGAACTTTGCGGGACTGAGTTCAGGAACATCTTATCAACTGGATGTACAAGCAGTGAACGGAAGTGGACAGGGGATACGCAGTTCGGTATCAGGAACAACACTACCGGAGAGCCCGTCGGGACTTCACGTTGTTCAAGTAACTGAACAGGGAGCAATCTTGAGCTGGGAGCCTGTTGCTGGGGCAACGAAATATCGGGTGGTCCTCGATGGACATAGCCATGAGATATCAGATACACAACTCGCAGTTCACCACCTGTCAAGCAGTCGTGAGTATACCTATGAAGTACAGGCGGGCAATGCTGCCGGGTACGGTGCTTCCAACAGTAGTACAATTCTTACGCTACCTAGCAGGCCGGAAGGACTAAATGTCACATCGACTGGCGAGACAAGTATGGGACTTGCATGGCAAGCTGTAGATACGGCGAATCTCTATATTGTGAAAATCAATGGAACAGAAGTGGGCAGAACATCAGAACTGGCCTACACGGTTGAGGGATTATTGCCAGGTACAGAGTACACTTTGCAAGTTCAAGCTGCGAATACTTCTGGTTCAGGTGAGGCAGCGCAGCTCATCCGATTGTCCAAACCTGTGTCGCCTGCCGAAGTACTTGTTGATTCAGGAGTACATTATGCAAAAGTTTCCTGGTCTCTCGTGGAAGGTGCCGCTGAATACGTGATTGAGCAGCATGGCAAGGAGATCTATAGAGGAATGGAGAATGAAGCAACGATTACAGGTCTCCAGGATGGAACGTGGCATCGCTATCAACTATGGGCAGTCAACAGACAGGAGACTCGTTCTGAAGCGACGGATGTATCTCTGCTGACTTTGCCTGAGAAACCCGTTAAGGTTGCAGTATATGATGTGGCAAAAAACAGCCTAGGTCTGGATTTCAGTAACACTGGTGTCCAAGGGGCAGATCATTACGTCATTGAACGGGATGGAAGAGAGATCGCTCAGATGGATTCAAGTGAAACCCAATTTATAGACAAGGATCTGTCGCCAGGAACGAAATATACTTATGTAATTAGGGCAGTCAATGCGAGTGGAACGAGTGCGCCGCTTACTTTCAGTGTAATGACTCAAACGTTGCCATTGGTTGCAGAAAGTATCACAGTGAAAGCCGGAACACATGCGGTGGATCTGGCTTGGGATGTTGTTCAGGGAGCGGCTGCATATGAGATTCGTAATCGGGTAACGGGAGATGTACAGAGCGTGTCTGAACCCTCTGTACATCTCAATAGCATGCTGGATGGCACAGCGTATGAATTCGAACTTGTTGCGATTAATGAAGATGGTCATCAGTCAGAGCCTATTCAGATTCAGGTTTTAACGAAACCCATATCACCTCAGACGGCAGGCATAACACACATCACAGATCAGACCGCGGTATTGGACCTGACTGGAAGCTCAACACGGGGAGCAGAGCAATTCATTATTATGCGGGATGGTGTTGAAGTCGCTAAGGTTCCAGCAGATCAAACTTCATATGAAGATCATGGACTGACACCAGGAGAGCATTACACGTATACCATCAAAACATCGAATGCAACGGGGGAGAGTGATTCCGGTTTCGAAGTTCACTTGCGTACGTTGCCTGCGACCATTAATGAACCTTTACATGCAAACAAGATTGGGGAAAAGGAAGGATTGATCTCTTGGCCAAAGGTACAAGGTGCGGAGGGATATACCATACGTATCGGAGATCAGATGTTCACCACGATTGAAGAAGGGGATATCACAGAGGTGAGATTAACGCATCTGAAGACTGCAACCCGATATGGTCAGGTACAGATTATTCCTTATAATACTGCTGGTTCAGGAAGTATAATGACCGTGATTCCTTTTTACACCTTACCTCATGTTGATTCACTGGAAATGAAGATATATCCGGAGACAGATCACGCCAAACTGGAATGGGACTTCCCTTATGGGAACGAAACTTTCGTTATATTACTGGATGGTACAGAAGTATACCGAGGCAAAACAAAAGAGTTTATTGTTGATCAACTGGATGCAGGCAAGCAGTACTCGATTGAAATCTACACAGAGAATGATCAGGGAGATGCATCGGAGAAGCTGGCGTATTCTGTCCTGACCAAGCCAGCAGCTCCTGTCAAAGTCGAGTATCATTCGGCGAAGGACCACATTCGTCTTTTATTAGAACAGAGCCGGGTCGAAGGTGCCGAGCAGTTTATCATTGAGCGTGACGGTGTAGAGATTGCTCGTGTTCCTGTAGACGAACTGTTCTATGACGACAAGGAACTCGAACCGGGCGTGAACTATATCTATACAGTGAAGACCATGAATGCCTCCGGCAGTAGTGATGGTGGTTATTACCTTCATGCAATGACTTTGCCCGGTAGTGCTGCTTCAACTCCTGTAGTAGAGGGGCGTTCCATGTATGGTGCAGACATTGTATGGGAACTGATTCCTGGTGCTGCGGGTTATCGAGTTTATCGAAATGAAGAGCTTGTAGGAACGACCACGGAGACATCCATACATGTGTCTGAATTAAACAGTGCAGAGCGTTATACAGACTTTGCAATCGTTCCATTTAATGAGGCAGGGGAGGGTGAGACGCTTCAAGTACCGGAATTCGAGACGCTACCTTCCGAGGAAATGACAGTAGCAGCCATAGCGCAAGGTACTAACACGATTAAGCTAACTTGGGAACTGGATTCAATAAATGAGGTGATTGTGATCACCCATAAAGATCGTGAGATCTACCGTGGCACGCAGCGCAGTCATGTATGGACAGGACTGAATGCCGAGCAGCATTATGAGGTAGAAGTATGGACGGAGAATTCAGCAGGTGAAAAAAGTGAAAGAAAACGGGCAGCAGCCATGACTTTTCCGTATCCACCATCCGCCTGGAGCGGTGGCGGTGCAACCCCGAGTCCAAACGTTACATCGGAACAAGCCGATGAGGTGAGTTCACAACCAGAACCGTCTGAGCAGCCTGATGTACCTGTGAAAAAAATTATCAAATTTATTGATATCAGCCAAACATTCAATAAAGATCAGATCACATGGCTGGCGGAACAAAATATCATTCAAGGTGTAAGTGAAACTCGCTTCGAGCCACGCCGTCCGATCACCCGTGCGGAGTTCACTGCATTAATCGTGCGTCTGATGGGTGTGGACACAACGGTTAATGAACAACATGGATTTCAGGATGTGAACGATGAGGATTGGTTTGCTCCTGAGATTAAGGCAGCCGTTCATCATGAGATGGTTCAAGGCATGGGGAACGGCAAATTCGCTCCACATGCGCTGGTGACACGGGAACAGGCATCCAAGATTATAGCAAATGTTGTTCGTAAAATCAGACCGGAACCGCTGACTTCCCCAAGAGCGTTTACCGACCAGACTGATGTATCTGATTGGGCCAAAGAAGAAGTGCAGGAACTTGCAGGTTTGTACATGATTACCGGATATGAAGACGGCAGCTTCCGTCCCATGCAGCACTTAAGCAGATCCGAAGCTGCAGCGCTCATCTTCCGTTTAAATAAGCTGATTCAAGTTATGAATGAGAAGCGTACAGATCAAGTGGAGAAAGCGTCAGCGTTTGATCGTCATATCTAGATTGTATTGATTCTTACACGTGATACTGCAATCATCGGCAGTAACGACATTACCGCTTGATTGGTTTTTAATGTTATAATGGTTGCCAATATGATAAAAAAAGGGTAATGAACAATGGTGATGAATAATGAATAATAAATTTATCCGGATATATGAAGATATTGCAGATCGTATTCGGACCGGAGAGATTGAGGCAGGGACGTTACTTCAATCGGAACTGGATCTATCGGAAAGTTATCAAACGTCTCGAGAGACTATTCGCAAAGCATTGAAAATGTTGTATGAAGAAGGTTATATTCAGAAGATTCAAGGCAAGGGCTCGATTGTACTGGATATACGCAAGATCGATTTTCCCATCTCAGGTCTGGTTAGCTTCAAGGAATTGGCCAAAAAAATGGGACATCGTGCTCAAACGTATGTGAAGGTTTTCGAGGAGCAGCAGGTGGATCAGGCGTTGCACAAGAAGATTAACTTTGGTCTGGATGAACAGGTCTGGGAGATCAGACGTGTGCGCAAAGTGGATGGAGAGCATGTCATACTGGACAAAGATTACATTAGCCAGCGGCTTGTTCCTGGGCTCAGCAAAGAGATCTGTAATGATTCCATCTATCAGTACATTGAGCAAGAGCTGGGGCTTTCGATTTCGTTTGCCAAAAAAGAGATTTTGGTGGAAGAACCCACCGCAGAGGACAGGGAACTACTTGACCTTGAAGGTTTCCACAATGTAGTTGTGGTGAGGAGCCAAGTCTACCTGGAGGATGCCAGTCAATTTCAGTATACGGAGTCGAGGCATCGACCGGACAAGTTCAGATTTGTGGATTTTGCGCGTCGCAGATAAGTTAATCAAGATCAATCAGAGAGTACCTATCACTGCATTATTCAGTGGATCGGTACTCTCTTTGGTTATGGGGGAATCCGAAGATCGTCCATCAAGAACCGCTTAATGTCAATGTTCTTCCTGCATGTCGGAGCGTATGATCACAATATATACGAGGCCGAGGAGTGAGGGAATTGAATCACGTGACAGCGAAATCAAATGTTCGCATATGGGAAGAAACCAGAGATATTCCAACCTATGGTACAGGTAAACCGGACAAAAATCCGATGTTTCTTGAAAAGAGAATCTACCAGGGGAGTTCGGGTAAGGTGTACCCGCATCCCGTGATCGACAGCATTGAAGATGAGGCCAAAATGAAGTCGTATCGATTAGTTATTCTCGAAAATGAATATGTACGTATCGAGATGATGCCCGAACTGGGTGGACGGATCTATCGTGCGCTGGATCGGACCAACAACTACGATTTTGTATATTATAACCGGGTGATTAAACCTGCGCTCGTGGGTCTGGCAGGGCCATGGATTTCCGGAGGAATTGAATTCAACTGGCCACAGCATCATCGGCCCAACACGTTTGGTCCAGTCGATTATACATTTGGCAGTAATCAAGATGGAAGCGCTACCGTGTGGGTGGGTGAGATTGACCGCATGTATGGTACCAAAATGACCGCTGGCTTCACATTACATCCCGGCAAAGCCTATCTTGAAATCCATGCCGAGGTATACAATCGCACCAGCGCACCTCAAACTTTTCTATGGTGGGCCAACCCGGCTGTAGCTGTCAACGATCATACGCAATCCGTGTTTCCACCTGATGTAACGGCTGTGCTGGACCATGGAAAACGGGACGTATCCCGCTTTCCCATCGCAACCGGTACCTATTACAAGATGGACTATTCTGAAGGTGTGGATATCTCGCGATACAAAAACATACCGGTTCCAACATCCTATATGGCGTATAAGTCGGATTATAATTTTGTAGGGGGTTATGACCACGGGGTTCAGGCGGGTTTGTTGCATGTAGCCAATCATCATACTTCACCAGGCAAGAAGCAATGGACCTGGGGGAACGGGGAATTCGGGCAAGCCTGGGATCGTCAGTTAACGGACGAGGATGGACCTTATATTGAATTAATGACCGGGATCTATACCGATAATCAGCCTGATTTTACGTGGTTACAGCCCTATGAAGCGAAATCATTCTCGCAGTATTTTATGCCGTATAAAGGAATTGGTATGGTCAAAAATGCAACGATTGATGCAGCGGTTAATCTGGAAATGGACGAAACGACCGGAATGGTAACCGTGATGGTATATGCGACGTCGGTTTTTGAACAAGTGACCGTTGAAGCGATAGGTCCAACCACGGTATATCTCCATGAGAGATGTAATATCTCACCTACGGAACTATATAAATCTTCATTCCCGTGGAGCGGACAAGATGAATGGCATCAGTTGAAGTTAAGTGTTCGAACTGCGGAAGGAAAAGTACTTGTAGCCTATCAACCTGAACGTTCTGAGATTCAGGAAGTTCCAGATCCGGCCACACCACTCCCGCTACCATCCGAGATTCGTACGAATGAACAACTATATCTGGCTGGTCTTCATCTGGAACAATATCGGCATGCCACGTATGAACCGGAACCTTATTATCTGGAAGGGTTAAAGCGTGATGCAACGGATATTCGTCTAAACATAACGTATGGCACATTGCTGCTGCGTAGAGGGTTGTTCCAAGATGCAGAGAAGCATTTCAGACAGGCCATTCAATCGCTGACTTGGAAAAATACGAATCCGTATGATAGTGAAGCATTTTACCAACTAGGTCTAAGTTTGAAATTACAGGGGAAACAGGAAGAAGCCTACGTAGCCCTGTATAAAGCCGTATGGTCTGCACAGTATCAGGATACGGGTTATTACATGCTTGCTCAGATCGATACGGGGTTACATCGAGACATCGAAGCGTTGGATCACATCGAACGTTCGCTGATTCGTAACTCCAGAAATTATAAGGCTCGGCATCTGAAGGTGGCTCTGCTGCGCAGATTGGGTCAAGATAAACAGGCAATCCAATTTGCGCGTGAAACATTGGCACTGGACCCGGTTGAATTTGGAGCTGCACATGAATTAGTCCTGATCTACAGCGGAGCAACTGCACCTTCAGAGCGAGAACAAGCGGGGCAAACACGTGAGCATTTCCATCGTCTGATGCGAGGAGACGTTTATAATTATCTGAATCTAGCCGCAGACTACGCGGATTGTGGATTGTGGGAAGAAGCACTGACGGTACTCTCTTATGTTGAATCCGAAATTGCACAGCCGTATCCTATGGTTGGTTATGTTCAGGCTTACTTGTATCATCAGCTGGGGGATGTGGAGCAGGCCCGAGAATGTAAAAAGCAGGGAAAAGCTGCTCCAACGGATTATTGTTTTCCTAATACGTTATTTGAATTCATGGTGCTTCAGGATGCATTGGCAGTGGATTCGAATGATGCGCGTGCTCACTATTACCTGGGAAATTGGTTATATGATCATAAACGCTACGAGGAAGCAATTACCCATTGGGAAACTTCACGCGAGGTGAATGCTGCATATTCGACTGTACATCGGAATCTGGGACTGGCTTATTATAACAAGCTGAATCGCCCCGATCTTGCACTGGCATCATTAGAGGAAGCTTTCCGGTTGGATTCACAGGATGCCCGAATCTTCTACGAGTTGGATCAATTGCACAAGAAGATAGGGTATTCCTGCGAGCATCGAGTCAAATTGCTGGAACAACATATGGAGTTGGTTCACTACCGTGATGATCTGTATATCGAGTGGGTGACGTTATTGAATATGCAAGGTAGTCATCAAGAAGCATGGAATGCCCTTCAGACCCGGCGGTTTCATCCATGGGAGGGTGGAGAAGGCAAGGTAACAGGACAATATGTTACGGCACTGACGGAACTGGCGAAGCGAAAACTGGAGAAACAACAACCTGAACTAGCAATGGAATTGTTGAAGAAGGCTTTGGTTTACCCGGAGAACTTAGGTGAAGGTAAATTGGAGGGAGCCGGAGACAACCCAGTTTACTTTTATCTTGGCTGTGCCTACCAGCAACTGAAGAGTAATCAGGCGGCAGAGGAAAGTTTCCACAGAGCATCCATCGGTTTGAATGAACCGGCAAGCGCGATGTTTTATAATGATCAACCGCCGGAATCCATCTATTATCAGGGTCTGGCCTGGCAGAAACTTGGCAATGTGAAGGAAGCAAACCGACGTTTTAACAAACTCATTGACTATGCGGAAAGACATATGCATGATCACATCCGAATGGATTATTTTGCGGTATCTCTGCCCGATTTTCTAGTATTCGACGACGATCTAGATCAGCGAAATGAAGAACATTGCCGATATATGCGGGCATTGGGTCTTCTGGGGCTGGGGCGGACAAGTGAAGCCAAACTTGAGTTGGACCGGGTATTGGAGAAAAACCCGAATCATCAAGGGGCAATCATCCATCGATAATTGATATCGTTTCAACACATCCCATTTATATGAAAGGAGTTATATAATCCATGAATGATACTATAGCAGGTAGCCATATTCGCTTTATATTGGATGCGGAAGATAAAGAGATTCGTGCGGGTCGCATGACTGGCAGTGGCGGCAAAAGCCCACGAGGGGAATCGTATGATTTTACAAACTATTATATGACTCGTAATGCTAAACCCCATATTCCCGTGGTAGGTGAGTTTCATTTCTCCAGATTCGCTTACTTGCAGTGGGAAGAAGAATTACTGAAGATGAAGGCAGGCGGGGTGAGCATTGTCGCTTCCTATTTTTTCTGGAATTTTCACGAGGAGCAGGAAGGCGAATTTAATTGGTCAGGAAATCTGAATTTGCGGCACTTTGTGGATCTGTGTGGCAAACATGAGCTGCCTCTGATCGTACGAATTGGTCCATTCTGTCATGGGGAAGTGCGTAATGGTGGAATGCCGGATTGGTTATTCAGTTATCCATTCGAAGTCAGGTCGAACGATGAAGGATATCTGTATTACGCTAAGCGATTAT
This sequence comes from Paenibacillus sp. FSL H3-0457, assembly GCF_037981725.1. Taxonomy (NCBI): domain Bacteria; kingdom Bacillati; phylum Bacillota; class Bacilli; order Caryophanales; family Paenibacillaceae; genus Paenibacillus; species Paenibacillus sp. FSL H3-0457. The sequence continues at coordinate 3,028,921 of NZ_CP150283.1, forward strand.
ATCGGGAGATTGCCCGTCAGCTCAACGGCTGCTTTTATCAGGAGGGTGGCCCTGTTATCGGGGTACAGTTGGAAAATGAGTATATGCACGCTGGCGCACCCATGGATGCCTGGGGATATACCCGCGAAAAATACATTTCCTCCGGCCGGGACGGGCGAGAACATCTGAAGATGCTTCGCCATATTGCCGAAGAAGTCGGTATGAAGCCGATGTTCTATACTGCCACGGCCTGGGGCAATGCTGCGGTGCCTGAAGAAGGAACATTGCCTATGCTAGCGGGGTATGCGTACACACCATGGATTCCCAATCAGCCTCCAAGCCGGGAGTATTTATTCCGGGATCTGCATATGAATCCTGTGGAAGAAGTGGATTATGACAGTCCGGAGTACCCTGCTGCGTATTGCGAGCTTGCTGGAGGCATGCAGGTCAGTTATCACGCTCGTCCGGTTGTTGATGCGGACAGTGTCGAGGCGATGACCATTGTGAAACTTGCGAACGGCAGCAATCTGGTTGGGTATTATATGTATCACGGGGGGACCAATCCGATAGGCAAAAATTCATATATGAACGAGCAGGCATTGCCGAAAATGACGTATGATTACCAATCGCCACTCGGGGAATTTGGGCGTGTTGGTGAATCGTATGACCGCATTCGTACCTTGTCCATGTTCCTGGAAGGATACGGTGAGTTACTTGCACCAATGGGCTGTGTTGTACCGGATGGTCAACAATCTATAACCCCGGAGAACACGTTGGATCTGCGTTGGTCTGTTCGGCAACAAGATGGTTCTGGATTTCTGTTCATGAATAATTATCAGGATCATGTGGCGATGCCTGATCGTGATATCCAATTGGAGCTGCATACCAGCAAAGGGACTGCTTCTTATCCCAGAGAAGGAACGATGCGGCTGAAATCCGGCATGGCAGCCATTCTGCCTTTCCATATGAATCTGAATGGAATGAAGATCATTAGTGCTACCGTTCAGCCACTGACCCGATTTATGGTAAATCAGGAGCTTACGGCTGTCTTTTATGTCCATGATGGCATGGCGCCTGAGTATGTTATTGATACATCATCTGTTACAAATGTGGATATGCCTGAAGGTACAGTATCGGAGCAGGGGAATGAAGTTGTGATACATCCGATTGCCGGCAAGGACCATCATCTGCGAATCACAACATCGGACGGTATAATCATACGAATCATTACATTAACCCGTGAAGAGGCATTACATGCCTACCTTTTCCGTGTGGGCGGAGAAGAAAGGCTTGTAATTAGCAGCAGTCATCTGTATGTACAGAATGAGATGCTCCTATGTACATCTGTGGAGCAACCAGAGATGGAGGTATCCTTTTATCCGGTTCCAGAGCATGTTTCAGCTTCGAAATATGCTGTGTCATCCCAGTCGAAGCAGGGAATATTCGGTACGTATACATTCCAAGTTTCGCCTTACGAGCCTGCTGTAGAGTTTGATTATCCGAAAGAGTATGCAGCAACACTGAGATTGGACACAGCGTGGCCGGAACAAGTAGATGACGTGTGGATTGAGATTGATTATGAAGGAGACGTTGCAACAGCACATATTCATCATCAGATGTTAACGGATCATATTCACTATGGATGCAGCTGGATGCTTGGTTTGAAGCAATCCCGTCATTTGTTGGCTGATCACGCGCTTCGTCTGTCTATAACCCCAATTCGAAAAGGGACGACTGAGAGTTATGTTAATCAGGCTTATGTGGAGCGGTTTGAGGGCGTGGAGATTGGAAAGTTTAATGAAATTCGGGTGAGACCACAGTATCGGGTTGGTTTGATATTGGCGGGAGTTAGAGAAGACACTTAGTCTAAATCAGGAGTTAAACAAAATAACAGATTAACAAGATTTAAACAAGAGTTAACTTTCGTTAATAATACAGAGGGTTCTTTCTCCGAACGATTGTGAGGGGAGAGAACCTTTTTTTGCTGTGTTATGTATAAACAAATGTTTCCTAATCATGGTAAAAAGATCTTGACTGGTAAGCGTTTTCAATTTATTATAACTTCATAACCTTAACGATAAAGTTTATTTAAACTAAATAACATAACTTAGATAAAGTTAATTGTTATTTATTTAATAACAAAAAAACTTCCATTACCAACGATTTTAGTTAACTTCTTGCCTGGAGCAGGGTTAATTGAAATAAAAAACAAATACAGGAGGTTCCAAACGAATGGTTAATCTGAAAAAGTGTACAATCTTCACGGTTATTGCTGCACTCATGTTCATGGTATTAGGGAGTGCAGCACCCAAAGCATCTGCTGCTACAGGTTTTTATGTAAGCGGTAACAAGTTATACGATTCCACAGGCAAGGCTTTTGTCATGAGAGGTGTTAATCACGGACATTCCTGGTTCAAGAATGATCTAAATACCGCTATCCCTGCAATCGCCAAAACAGGTGCCAATACGGTACGCATTGTTCTTTCGAATGGTAGCCTGTACACCAAAGATGATCTGAACGCTGTTAAAAATATTATTAATGTGGTTAACCAAAATAAAATGATAGCTGTACTCGAGGTGCATGACGCCACAGGGAAAGATGATTATAACTCGTTGGATGCGGCGGTGAACTACTGGATTAGCATTAAGGAAGCTTTGATTGGCAAAGAAGATCGTGTAATTGTCAACATCGCCAATGAATGGTATGGAACGTGGAATGGAAGTGCGTGGGCTGATGGATACAAAAAAGCCATTCCGAAACTCCGAAATGCGGGAATTAAAAATACCCTAATTGTGGATGCAGCCGGATGGGGACAGTTCCCTCAATCCATCGTGGATTATGGACAAAGTGTATTTGCAGCCGATTCTCAGAAAAATACGGTCTTCTCCATTCATATGTATGAGTATGCTGGCAAAGATGCTGCAACGGTCAAAGCCAATATGGAGAATGTGCTGAACAAAGGATTGGCTCTGATCATTGGTGAATTCGGGGGATATCACACAAACGGTGATGTGGACGAGTATGCCATCATGAGATATGGTCAGGAAAAAGGGGTAGGTTGGCTTGCCTGGTCTTGGTACGGAAACAGCTCCGGTCTGAACTATCTGGACATGGCCACAGGTCCGAACGGAAGCTTAACGAGCTTTGGCAACACCGTAGTTAATGATACCTATGGTATTAAAAACACTTCCCAAAAAGCGGGAATTTTCTAATCCGCCGATGAAGCAGGAACACTCTGACGTTTACGTCAGGGTGTTTTTCTAATAAAATGACTCAATCTATAATGACTTTTGAATATTTCCGTTTATTTTTAAAATATTTTGTTTTCAAAATAAAACAAAGATGTTAAACTCGGATTAGGAATAAAACAAACATTATCGGAGGGAAACAAATGGTACAGAGTTTATGGAATGCATCGCAGGCATCTGAGAAAACAACAGGACTTGAGCAGTTGGTTTACCGATCCAATCTGATTGGATCTGATCGCAGTGTATGTAACATTTACGGTGGTAATACCTCTACCAAAACGACAGTGAAGGACTTTCGTGGTCGTGATGTAGAAGTAATGTATGTGAAGGGAAGCGGCTCTGATCTGGGTTCCATGGAAGCGAAACATTTTACCGGACTTGGGCTCGAAGACATAAGGCCATTAATTGAACGTGAATCCATGTCGGATGAAGAGATGGTTGAATATCTGGGACATTGCATGATTGATGCCAAGCACCCGCGTGCCTCTATCGAGACTCTTCTGCATGCGTTCCTTCCATATAAACATGTTGATCATACGCACCCGGATGCGATTATCAGCCTGTGTTGTGCGCATAACGGCAAGGAATTGGCGAAAGAGATCTACGGTGATCGATTTGTATGGGTGCCTTATGTACGTCCAGGGTTTACGTTATCTAAAATGATTGCTGAAAGCGTATTCTCGAACCCCAATGCCGAACTCGTACTGATGGAAAAACACGGACTTGTGACTTGGGGAGAAACATCCGAGGAATGTTACGCTCAAACGATCAAGATTATCAATGAAGCGGAAGCATTCATTGAAGCACGGGTGGACGAAGGAAGTTTGTTCGGTGGTGTGAAACACCCGGCACTCGCCGCTGATGTTCGTCGTCAGATCGTATCACGTGTGATGCCAACGATTCGTGGAGCGGTATCGGATAGCAAAAAAATGATTTTGTCCTTTGACGATCAAGAGGACGTACTTGCTTTTGTGGGCGGAGCAGATTCCCCGGAATTGTCTCAGGTGGGCGCAGCTTGCCCGGATCATCTGGTACATACCAAAGTGGTACCTTTGTTCATCGATTGGACACCGGATGCGGAAGATATTGAAGGTTTAAAAGCCAAGCTGGTAGAAGGTGTGGCTGCCTACAAAGAGCAATATCAGCAGTATTTTGAGAGCAACAAAAACGAAGGTGATGTCATGTTCGAAGCGGCACCACGCGTTATCCTCATTCCAGGTGTAGGCATGATCAACACAGGCAAGAGCTGGGCGCTTTCCCAAGTAAGCGGAGCGTTGTACCACAGAGCCATTGCCGTTATGCGTGGAGCTACTAGCCTGGGTCAATTCGTATCACTCAGTGCAAACGAATCTTACAATGTGGAGTACTGGCCGCTGGAATTGTACAAATTGTCTCTGGCTCCGGCAGAAACCGAATTCTCCCGTAAAGTGGCGTTTATTACAGGTGGAGCAGGCGGGATCGGAAGTGAAACAGCACGCAGATTGGTATCTGAAGGCGCACATGTGGTGCTTGCTGATCTCAACCTGGAGGGTGCACAGAAAGTAGCACAGGAAATTAATGATCAGTACGGTGCGAATCGTGCTTATGCGCTGAAAATGGACGTAACCGATGAGGAAGCCGTTCAATCTGCTTATGCAGATGTTGCTGTGCAATATGGCGGAGTGGATATCATCGTAAACAATGCAGGATTGGCCACATCCAGCCCATTTGACGAAACGTCCCTGAAAGAATGGAACCTGAATATGAATGTTCTGGGTACAGGGTATTTCCTCGTGGCTCGCGAAGCATTCAAGCTGATGAAACAGCAGGGTATTGGTGGAAGCATGGTATTTATCGGGTCCAAGAACTCGGTGTATGCAGGTAAAAGTGCTTCGGCTTACAGCTCAGCGAAAGCGCTGGAAGCACATCTGGCACGTTGTATTGCAGCAGAAGGTGGAGAGTATGGCATTCGTGTCAACACGATTCTTCCAGATGCCATTCTACAGGGTTCAGCGATCTGGAACGGTTCCTGGAGAAATGAACGAGCAGCGGCATATGGAATTGAACCGGATCAATTGGAAGAGTATTATCGCAAACGGACGACATTGCTCGTGAATATCTATCCAAGAGATATTGCGGAAGGAATTGCATTCTTTGCTTCTTCGAAATCCGAAAAAACAACCGGTTGTATGATGACCATTGATGGCGGTGTACCGGCAGCATTTACACGTTAATAAAGGAGGGTTCTTGCGGATGGATAACCAAGTCAAGCAAGCGTATGAAGCAGCCAAGGCATTGTATGCCCAGCACGGAATTGATACGGACGAGGTACTGAACAAACTCGCGGAGATCAAAGTATCCGTACACTGCTGGCAAGGCGATGATGTCAAAGGTTTTCTGAATAAAGATGGGGAGTTAACAGGGGGCATTTCCGTTACAGGTCAATATCCGGGGGCTGCCACCACACCTGTAGAGCTTCGTAACGATCTGGAGCAAGCTTTTGCTCTGATTCCCGGCAAACATAAGGTCAATCTGCACGCGATTTACACAGATACAGACGAGCAGGTTGAGCTGGATCAGATTGAGCCAAAGCATTATGAGAACTGGGTAAAATGGGCCAAAGAACAAGGACTCGGTCTAGACTTCAACCCAACATGTTTTTCCCATGAAAAATCAAGTGATGGGTTCACCCTCAGTCATCCAGACCCTGAGATTCGCAAGTTCTGGATTGATCACTGCAAGGCATCCCGCCGGATTGGTGCTTATTTCGGGGAACAGCTTGGTCAGACTTGTGTAACCAATGTATGGGTACCGGACGGATTCAAGGATAATCCGGTTGATCGGTTGACACCACGCAAACGTCTCAAAGAATCGCTGGATGAAGTATTCGGCGAACCACTTAACCCGGAGCACAACCTGGACGCGGTAGAGAGTAAGCTGTTTGGTCTCGGTTCGGAAGCATATGTGGTGGGTTCTCATGAATTCTATATGGGTTACGGTTTGCAAAATGATACGTTAATCTGCCTGGATGCGGGTCATTTCCATCCAACAGAGGTTATTTCTAATAAACTGTCGTCCTTGTCTTTGTTTACAAGTGGCATTCTGCTTCACGTAAGCCGCCCGATGCGTTGGGATAGTGACCATGTGGTAATTATGGACGATGAGTTGCTGGAAATTGCCCGTGAACTGGTTCGACATGATCTGCTTGCGACCACACATATTGGACTGGATTTCTTTGATGCAAGCATTAACCGTGTAGCTGCATGGGTTGTGGGGACTCGCAACACGATCAAAGCCCTTCTCCGAGCGATGCTCGAACCAGTGGATGCCTTGAAACAAGCCGAACTGGAAGGGGATTACACATTGCGCCTTGCCTTAACGGAAGAGTTCAAATCCTATCCGTTTGGCGCAATCTGGGACTACTATTGTGCTCAGCAAGGCGTACCAGTTCGTGAAAAGTGGATCACCGATATCAAAACCTATGAACAAGACGTATTACTACAGCGTGATAAATCATTGGTGTAACCGCATTTATTTTTCGTATAAACCACTATGGAATGACTATTCCATGGTGGTTTTTTTGGCATAATCACGCTGAAATGCATAACTGAGGCGATTGCTTCCATACTAGGAATATAGATCCGTATCGCATACGATTGCCACGCAGAGGAGGAATAATAGAGTTGAATCTAGCCCACAACAAACTGTATATCGCTGCACTTGGCGGCGTGAATGAAATAGGGAAGAATATGTATTTCATCCAGTACCATCAGGACATCATCGTGATTGACTGTGGTTCGAAGTTTCCTGATGAGACATTGCCTGGTATTGATCTGATCATTCCGGATGTAACGTATCTGCTGGAGAATCTGGATAAAGTAAGGGGTCTTGTGGTTACCCATGGACATGAAGATCACATTGGTGGCATTCCGTATTTGTTAAAACAAATGAACATCCCGGTGTATGCATCCAGGCTCACTCGTGGGCTGATCGAACTTAAACTGAAGGAGCATGGGCTGCTGCGCAAGGCCGACTTGCATACGATCGATGCTCATTCCAGCATTACGCTGGGAGGGATCGAGGTTTCCTTTTTTGCAACCAGTCATAGTATACCGGATTGTCTTGGTATCTTTTTTCAGACCCCAGCAGGAAATGTTGTGCATACCGGAGATTTCAAGTTTGATATGTCGCCTGTACATGGACCTTTCCCAGATCTGCACCGCATGGCCGAGATTGGCAAACAGGGTGTCCATATTTTGCTCTCCGAGAGTACGAATGCAGAAAGACCTGGATTTACACCTTCCGAGCGTGTTGTGGGAGACCACATCCTGGATGCCTTTATCCGTGCAAAACAAAAAGTATTTATCTCCACCTTTGCGTCGAATGTCAGCAGGGTACAGCAGATTGTGAATGCAGCATTCGAGACAGGCCGCAAACTGGCCCTGTTGGGCAGAAGTATGGTGAATGTGGTATCGGTGGCCAGTGAATTGGGGTATCTACAAGTTCCTGACGGATTGTTGATTGAAGCTATCGATTCGGATCAGTTTCCATCAGAACAAGTTGTTGTATTATGCACCGGTAGCCAGGGAGAAGCGATGGCAGCATTGTCACGTTTGGCATCCGGTAAACATCCTCACGTTAGAATTAACGCCGGGGACACGGTCATTATTGCGGCCGGAGCTATTCCGGGCAATGAGAGGAATCTTGCACATGTGATTGATAACTTGTATGTTCTCGGAGCACGTGTGATATATGGTTCAAGTGGTGCAGCTGGAATGCATGTCTCCGGACACGGCAGTCAGGAAGAACTCAAGTTGATGCTGACCCTGATGAAACCGGATTATCTGATTCCGATCCACGGTGAGTTCCGCATGTTGTATCAGCACAGACTGCTTGCGGAGTCCGTAGGTGTAGAGCGTGATCATGTGTTCATCGTGAATAATGGGGACATGGTCCAATACAAAGACGGCACTGCTTCTCTGGGTCCCAAAATTGCGTCGGGCAACAGCCTCGTAGACGGTCTGATCATGGGCGATGTCGGCAATATTGTACTGCGTGATCGCAGGCAACTGTCATCCGATGGCATGCTGGTGATTGTGACTACGCTGAGCAAAACGGAAAAACAGATGGTCACGTCACCTGAAATTATCTCCAGAGGGTTTGTATTTGTTAAGGATTCGGAAGAATTCATGCATGAGATTCATGAGCTGGTTCTAAACCGAATGGGGGAGTTGACCGGTGCAGGTGTGAATCAGTGGAATGTGATCAAAAGGAAGCTGAAAGACGAGATCGGTCACTATATTTACGCTCAAACAAAAAGAAGACCTATGATCTTGCCTATTATTATTGAAGTCTGAGACCGTAAGGAAAAGGGAATGTTTTTGTGCGGATGGTCTGAGCAAACGTGTATATTGAAATTTAACAGCCTGATGAATGTAGGATCATACTTCTGTATGAACGTCACATTGCCATCGGGCTTTTGCTGTTTATTCGGAGTTGTACAACCGTGATGTGCATTAAATTGAGTATGAATCAAATTCGCCATAGGTTTGCGATTCGAAGTATAATAAAAGGTAAACAAGTTAATGAAAATAAGAGGAGTCTTTATGAATAAAACGATTTCTGATATCGCTCAGATGGCAGGTGTGGCAAAAAGCACGGTCTCTCGCTTCCTGAATGGCGGATCGGTTAGTGAGGATACACGCCAGAAGATTGAGCGCATTATCAAACAATACAACTATGTTCCCAATACATTTGCACAGAGTCTGAAGGCTAAGAAGACCAGTATCATCGGTACGGTTGTGCCACGTCTTGATTCTTTTGCAACATCACAGACATTGATCGGAATTGATGAAGAACTGCGGAGTAATCAGTATCAGATGCTGATCGCAAATACAAGTCAGGACATGCAGCGCGAGATTGATGCTATCTATGATTTTGCACGACAGAAGGTATCGGGTATTATTCTGCTGGCTGCTGAAGTGACCGAAGCACATCTGAAGGCCGTTGAGGATATACGGATTCCGGTGTTATTGGTAGGGCAGCAACATGAGCAATTGCACAGTCTGGTTCACAATGATGATCAGGCAGGTTATGAGATGGGCAGATATGTCGTCGAACAGGGTCACCGCAAGATCGTGTATATGGGGGTTAGCGAGAAGGATCGGGCGGTAGGGATCTATCGTAAACAAGGGTTCCAGCGAGCAATCGCCGAGTGTGGTGGATGTGAAGTGAAGTATTATGAGACAAGCTTTAAGATGTCTGAAGCCATCGTTACCGCTGAAGCCATACTGAAAGAGACCACACCAACGATCATCGTGGGGGCCACGGATAATATCGCACTGGGTGTGATGAAGATTGCGTTCTCCAATAAAATCCGCATACCGCAAGATTTGTCTGTTACGGGATTTGGCGGATATGATATTACGGAAATGATTCATCCCACGCTGACGACGGTGAAATATCATTATTTGCAGGCGGGCAAAGTAGCGGCGAATCACATTATTCGACTGGTCAAAGGCGAGTCGGTGGAGGAACGAACAACACTGGACGTAGAACTAATTCCTCGAGAAAGCGTTGACAAATTATAAAAACATCCTTTATGATAATTCCATCGAACCGGTTCCATTGTGAATATCCAATTGGGATATGCGAACACGGGCAGGCACTAATGCCATATGGAATTATTTTTTTGTGCCCAATGGAACCGGTTCCTATATTTGATTTTCGTATAAGTTAAATAAGAAATAAACATTTACGGAGAGGGCAGAAAAAAACTGAAGAAACGTAGTGTTCGCCTTTAGCACCGGATTTCACCCTTTAGAAAAGGGATCAGGAAATCTGGGGATAACAGCGATCGGAGGATTGTTCTGCCATCGTAGTCCCAGTGTGAAATTTCTTGGTCTAACTTATATAAGCAAGAATGGAGAACAGCTATGAAAATGACTAGAGAGCAACGCTACAGACGAATTGAGCAGGCGGAGCCTGGAGAGATTGCGAAGCTTGAAGCACAGATATCCGTATGTCCTTGGAGACAAAGTTATCACATTCAGCCGATAACAGGTCTACTTAATGATCCTAACGGCTTTGCATATTATCAAGGCTATTATCATCTGTTCTATCAGTGGTTTCCACTTGGGACAGAACATGGCATGAAATACTGGTATCATACCCGCTCGAAGAATCTGGTGAACTGGGAAAATGTCGGGATTGGAATCGAACCGGGTGGCAGGTATGACTCACACGGAGCTTATTCCGGTAGCGCAATTGAAAAAGACGGCAAGCTGCACTTGCTGTACACGGGCAATACCAGAGATGAGGATTGGGTCAGACATCCGTATCAATGCTTGGCAGTTATGGATGAAAGCGGTTCAGTAACCAAACTGAATGATCCCGTGATCTCGTCTGTGCCAGCCGGATACACGGAACACTTCAGAGATCCCAAGGTGTGGAAACAAGGAGACACGTATTATTGTGTAATTGGTGCGCAGAGATCAGACGAGACGGGATGTACAGTGCTGTATCGCTCCATTGATGTGAACAACTGGGAGTTCCTTGGTGAAATTCGTACGCAATTAACCTCCTTTGGTTACATGTGGGAGTGCCCGGATTATATGGAGATGGACGGGAAAGGTGTACTTGTCTTTTCCCCGCAAGGCTTAGATGCAGCGGGAGATCATTATCAGAATATTTTTCAATCCGGTTATCTGATCGGTGAGCCGCTCAATCTTCAGACGAGAGAGTTCAATCATGATGAATTTCAGGAGTTGGATCGTGGATTCGACTTCTATGCGCCGCAGACGATGCAGGGCCCGGACGGAAGACGTATTCTGGTTGGATGGATGGGACTTCCCGATCTGGAATATCCAACAGACGATAGTGGCTGGGCTCATTGCCTGACCATTCCTCGGCAATTGTCATTCCGTGACGGCAAGTTAATTCAACAACCGGTTGCAGAGATGGTCCAATTACGTCAGCAGGATAAAGGTACACATGTTCGCGCAACAATTGATAATGAGAGTCGATCTTTCACTGGTTTTAATGGGATTGCCTATGAACTGATATGTGAGATAGGCCATATAGAAGCAGAGGTTGTAGGCATCGAATTCCGGGCAAATGGAACTGAAAAAACGGTTCTTCTGTATGATCGGATTCAGCAGAAAGTTGTCTTGGATCGGACCATGTCTGGTACCGAGCTGGCAGAGCAGAATGGCGTTGTACGGCAGTGCACACTTACTGCGGAAGTGATTAAGTTCCATCTGTTCGTAGATTCGTCCTCGGTCGAGATCTTTGTGAACGATGGGGAAGAGGTCTTTACCAGCCGCATTTTCCCAAGCCGGGACAGCGTGGACATTCGTTTCTTTGCACGCGGAGGCAAAGCTGATTTTGAAGCAACTCAATGGAATTATTAAGTATTACGTGAGAGGAATGAGATAACATGTCGGAGAATCAACGGATTGCCCAAGAAGTCATTCATGCCATCGGGGGCAAAGAGAATATCGCATCATTTGCACATTGTGCAACTCGTCTTCGCATCATGGTGAAAGATAAAGAAAAGATTGATCAGAAAACGGTCGAGAATATTGAGAAGGTGAAAGGCGCCTTTTTCAACTCAGGTCAATATCAGATTATCTTTGGTACGGGAACAGTGAATCGAATCTTTGAAGAGGTTGAGAAGCTGGGCATCGAAGGAACGTCCAAGGAAGATGTGAAGAGTCAGGGGAAAAAAGAAGGAAATGCTTTTCAACGGGCTATCCGCACGTTTGGTGACGTATTTGTACCCATCATTCCCGTACTGGTAGCTACAGGACTGTTCATGGGATTGCGCGGATTACTTACCCAGAATGAAATTCTGGCGTTATTCGGTGCAACACCGGATGATATCTCGGCCAATTTCCTGTTGTTCACTCAAATCCTGACGGATACGGCATTTGCATTTCTACCTGCACTTGTAGCGTGGTCCGCATTCCGCGTATTTGGCGGAAGTCCAGTACTTGGTATCGTACTGGGGCTAATGCTGGTCAATCCTGCATTACCCAATGCTTACGCTGTGGCAGATGGATCAGCACAGCCGCTGCATATGTTCGGTTTTATACCTGTCGTGGGTTATCAAGGTTCGGTTCTGCCCGCGTTCTTTGTAGGTTTGATTGGAGCCAAGTTTGAGAAGGTATTAAGAAGACGGGTACCCGAGGCACTGGATTTAATTCTGACTCCTTTTATTACGTTAACGGTTATGATCACACTTGGACTATTCGCGATTGGTCCCGTATTCCATTCCCTAGAAGAGTGGGTGCTGCATGGAACAACTGCCGTATTGGATCTTCCGTTTGGCATCGCAGGTATTATCATTGGATTCTTCCATCAGATTATTGTCGTTACCGGTGTACATCACATCTTTAATTTCCTGGAGATTCAGCTACTGGAGAAAACGGGATTCAATCCGTTCAACGCCATCATTACCTGTGCCATGGCAGCACAAGGAGCGGCTTGTCTCGCAGTCGGTCTGAAGACCAAAAATATGAAACTCAAAGCACTCGCATTACCTTCTTCCTTGTCCGCATTTCTGGGCATTACGGAGCCAGCGATCTTCGGAGTTAACTTGCGTTATATGAAACCATTCATTATGGGACTTGTTGGTGGTGGTGTTGGTGGTTTCATCGCTTCCCTGTTCCATCTGCAAGGTACGGGCATGGCTGTAACGGTTATTCCCGGTACACTGCTCTATCTGAACAGCCAACTGCCGTTGTATATCTTGTCCAACGTAGTTGCCATGGCGATTGCATTTGCACTTACCTGGTTCTTTGGCTATAAGGATCAACCAGTTGCAGAGGAATCCGCAAGCAATGACAACAGTGGAGTAACATCAACTGAAGTTAAAGCAGTGGACTCTAATCCGCGTATTAATTCAGTTACCGATGCCGTTACAAGCAATCGTCCTAAAGTAGATCTGCTCGAAATAGCTTCGCCGATGAATGGTACAGTCGTTGCTCTGGAGCAGGTTCCTGACCCGGCGTTCTCGGAAAAACACATGGGTGAAGGCATTGCCATTGAGCCATCAGAAGGTAAAGTGTACGCACCGTTTGATGGAGTCATCGCACATGTCATGAACAAGAGTAAACATGCGGTGATTCTGGAGCATGAGACGGGTGTACAGATGTTGGTTCATATCGGAATTAATACGGTTGGACTGAAAGGAAACGGTTTTACCGCGCATGTGAATAGCGGAGATCGTGTAACTGCAGGTCAATTGTTGATCGAATTTGACATGGATGTCATTCAGGCTGCGGGTCTGCCGGTGATTACACCTGTGTTGATCCCTAGTGGAAACGAAACCATAGCAACTGTTACAGCAGCCTCAACAGGTCATGTTCAAGCCAATGGGGAAGCGGTGCTGGTAGTGAAATTTACTGAGCCACAATAGTGGCACGTTATAAGGGGAATGGGAGAGATGTATCTCTCCCATTCCCCTTTTTTGTGTACAATCGTATGAAATTAAAGAAACGGATCATCAATATTCTAATTAAACAAAGTGTTCTAGCACACAAGGTAACACCAGTGTAGGATTATCCAATCGACACCCTATGAAAAACAAACGTTAATCGTGATCCTACAGGCCAGCGTGACGCTTCAGTCGCTCTGCAATCTGCATTAGATCTTCCGCGGATATCCCTGGCGCAAATTCTTCCGGCAGATCAGGTAGCTCAGGCACTGGTCCCCCATACCCCGGCAAGCCTGCAAAAGCCTCCAGTTTACCGCCATCGGTTGGGTGTGTTCCTTTCCAGATCTGGGCAATGCCCTGATAATCCTTGTCACTAAACGTGTACAGTCTGCGGTGCTCGCCCATGGCTTCCCATTTACGTGTCGTTTCAAAAGCTTTATTATCCAGTTTTGGAATAGGAAACATCTTTGTTACATCCACACCCGTTGCAATTTCCAGTGCCTTGGCATACGCCAGAACGTGCACACCGCCGCGAACAAGCAGATAACCTGTCATTTCTCGGGCTGTTTTGTTGTCCGTCATTTCGTAGACTCTCATTTTGTGAGTTCTGGCTCCGCATTCAAGAAAGAAATTATGCAGCAGATCAAAGATCAGATTGCCACTGCTCACGACATATGAACCATTCCAGGGTCTTCCCATGGAGTCATAAGGGAGCGCTGTCTGAGCCGATTCGATAAAATGTGAAGTCATCCGTGCGTCTTTGCCTACACGTAGCGGGGTAGAGTCCGGGGCGCCTGGTGAAGTTGAACCTTCAAGCATCAGGTTAATCGTATTCGCGACAAGTTCGACATGGCCGAATTCCTCCGCGGTAATACTTGCAACAATGTCATAAAAAGGACGTAGCTTGGATCTGCCTCTGAAATTAAATGACTGAAACATATAGTTATTTAATGTTGACATTTCCCCGAACTTTCCACCAAGCAACTCCTGAACTGCACTAGCTCCATTAGGGTCCGGATTATTGGATATGGGTAGTTCGATGGCAAGACGGTCTACACGTTTAAACATGACATTTCCCCCTCAGTCCTAGTTACTGTAAAAGTATGAAGGGTTACTTGTACGTTATTCGGTCGTTGGTGAAACAAAAAAACGTTCTGCCAGAGCTTAAAGCTCTGAACAGAACGTTAGATGAGTTCTTATTTGGAAGTTACGCCAACAACGCTTGTTCCATTTTTCGTGATTTTGTACGTCAGCACATCTCCGTTCCAGAAATGGAACTTAAGCGTGACTTCGCCATCATTGGTTTCATTGAAGAAGTTAGGTTTCAGTTCAATCACATTACGTTCGTAATCTGGGCTAAATGTGTAGGAGAATTCTTTGAATGGAGTCCAGTTCTGTGGGCCGGCGTTCTCTCCGTTTGCATATGTTGCTTCCATCGTGGCGAGCTGATTGCCGTTAAACGTAGTCGGAATGGCAAATGCACTGGTTGTACCTGTTGCATCGTTCAACTTAGGTGTGTCATATTTAATGATATTGAAGTTCCAGTCAGCACCTTCATTGAATCCAGCCGTGAGTGTGGCATTTACACCCAAATCACCAGAGGTTGTCAATTTGGTTAACAGATTGGATTTTAACGTAAGCACATCTTTTTTGATCGTATAGTCTTTACCTCTTACAAGAGGGGTAGTGCCATTTTTCAACGAATTGAATTTGTTCCCATTCAGATTGAGTTTTACCTTCTTATCTTGAATGGCTTCATTTTGTTTAAGATATACGAGATCCGTTTCGGCTGTGGATGAGCGACCTGTCCAGCTGGCTTTCATGGTATCAAATAATTCCTGATCAGACCAAGTAAAACTTGTGCGACCGAAGTGTTGACCGTTATCCCACAACATCGTTGTCATCTGTTTTTGACGCAGATATTGTCCAACAAATTCGAAGAATTTCAGTTTTTCGCCTTGCTCAATGACACCTGTGTGTTGGTCAAACCCAAGCAAGCCATACTCACCGACGATAACCGGAATGCCTTTCGCTGTAAAAGCATTGTATACTCGATCAAATGTATCGGTAACGTCCTCCTGTACTTCCTCGTTATACTTGGTGTAACCTGCGATGTTCACACTGAACGGCCAGAACCCGTAGTAGTGAACGGTTGCAATAATATTGGTGTCATTCAATTTCTGAATGGTCTTATTTAGTTCATCCAGATCAGGTTGAGCGGAAGAGGTATGCATCGTTGGAAGCACAAGTGGACGTGTCTCGTTGTTTCCACCCGAAGTTCTTACGATCTTGTGAAAAGAAGTATTCAATTCGTCCAGCATGCGATATCCAATCGCTGCATCCGTTGTGCCGCCTTCGGAGAAACGTGGTTCGTTAACACTTTCAAACATGAGTTTATCGGATGCATCTTTGAATTTGTCCGCAATCTGAGTCCAAGCAGAGTTATAACGTGCAAGCACGTTGTCATGGTCTTTCTCCATGTAACTGATCCAGCGCCAGGAATCATGGTGAAGATTGATCATGACGTAGAGATCCGCATCAAGGGCCCAGTTTACCACCTCTTGAACCCGATTCATGTAAGCGGAATCAATTATGTAGTCTGGTGCGTCACCGATGTGGGCTTCCCAGGTCACAGGAATACGGATACTGTTGTAGCCCTCAGCTGCGATCGACTGAATTAGTTCCTTCGTAATACGTGGGTTGCCCCAGGCAGTTTCATCTTCACCAACGGCGTCCAGAGAGTTACCCAGATTCCAGCCAGGCTCCATGGCGTTTACGTAGGTCTGCATTTTGCTTGGAGCGGCTGAGGTATTGGCCTGTTCGCTGTTGTCAGTTGCAGCTGAAGCCATAGCGGAGGAGAATAGAGATAGAATCATGGCAGTCACAAGCGTAAGAGAAAGGACTGATTTGCGGTTTTTTTTCATTAATATAGTCTCCTTCGAATAGAGAATGGTTGAACGTGAATAGCGGTTAAGCAGGGTGAAAATAGAGCTCAACGCAAACAAAAATTCACTTGTTTAATACTGGAATCACCACCGATTTATGTACTGAAAGCGTTTTCGTAATTTACTATATCATGATTTAATATTGGACAATACCTGCACAATTGGAATAAAAATCATGTAAAAATCAGTGATTTTGTCATATGAATAGATTGTGTAGTGAGCGTTTATTTCATTGGAAATGAAAATCATATGGTTGCTTTTGAATGATAATTAGATTTAAATACCCTGGGAGGGATCTAATATGAAGCTGGATGCACATCAACATTTTTGGGAATACAACGTCGCCGAGTACGGATGGATTGGAGAAGAGATGAAAATCATTCGTCAATCTTTTCTTCCAAAAGATCTTGAACCTTTATTGGTCCAATCCGGACTGGATGGATGTATTGCGGTACAAGCCAGACAATCACTGACAGAAACCGAGTGGCTTCTGCAGTTGGCAGATCGGCATGAATGTATCAAAGGTGTTGTCGGATGGGTGGACCTTTGTTCGGATGAAGTTCGGAATCAGCTTGAATTGTTCGCGTCCAATCCGTATCTGAAGGGCGTACGTCATGTCATACAGGATGAACCTGATCTGAAGTATGTATTGAGAGAAGACTTTCAGCGCGGAATTTCATTGCTTAAGGAGTATGATTTGGCCTATGATCTGTTGGTGTCCAAGGAGCAACTGCCTTATGCCGTTGAACTGGTTAAGGCGTTTCCTGAACAGCGATTTGTACTTGATCATCTAGCCAAACCCGACATAAAATCAGGTATACTCTCACCCTGGAAAGAAGCGCTTGAGTCATTGGCCGCACAACCCAATGCGTACTGTAAACTTTCAGGGATGGTGACGGAAGCAGACTGGGCAAATTGGACTCCAAAGGATTTTACAGCCTATCTGAATATCGCCATAGAAGCCTTTGGTGCAGAACGGTTAATGTTTGGGTCCGACTGGCCTGTGAGCAACGTTTCAGCTACGTATTCTGAAGTATTCGGTCTCATTATAAGTCACATTAATGGCCTACCTATACTAGATCAACAGATGATTCTTGGCGGCACATGTGCTACGTTCTATCAAATATCGTAGTGGGCAATCCGAAGCTAAACCGGTTTCAAGAAGTTGACAACTGTTCTGATTCTTGCTAAAGTTTTATCCAATCCGCATAATCATGATCTGGGAATGTTACCGATATGGGCATAACCTGAGCTGGCTTGTTTACACGTAATCGTGTACCCAGGCTGGTTCGGGTTTTTTCTATTTTATCTTTTTAATATTCTTACGATTGGAGCGGATAGCTGAATTACATATTTGGAAGGAGAATGATGATGACGAATTTTAAGTTTCCTAAAGACTTTTTGTGGGGTGGAGCCATTGCTGCCAATCAGGCGGAGGGCGCGTATCTGGAAGATGGCAAAGGGCTGAGTATTGTTGACTTGCTGCCAACAGGAGAGAACCGCAGAAGCATTATGAAAGGCAATGTTCCAGCTTTTACGCCGCTTGCTACCGAGTTCTATCCTTCGCATGAAGCAATCGATTTTTATCACCGTTACCCTGAAGACATTGCTTTATTTGCCGAAATGGGATTCAAAGCACTGCGTGTCTCCATTGCTTGGGCACGGATTTTCCCGACAGGAGAAGATGCACAGCCAAATGAAGCCGGATTACAATTTTACGATAACCTATTTGATGAATTGTTGAAAAACGGCATTGAACCTGTGGTTACATTGGCTCACTTTGATGTGCCTGTGCATCTGATCGAGAAGTATGGCAGCTGGAGAAGTCGTGAACTGGTAACTCTTTTCGAGACATACGCTACAACGGTATTCACTCGGTACAAAGACAAGGTGAAATACTGGATGACATTTAATGAGATCAACATGCTGTTACATCTTCCGTTCCTTGGGGCGGGGCTGGCGTTTAATGAAGGGGATAACATCAAGGAAATTCAATATCAGGCTGCTCACCACCAACTGGTTGCAAGTGCACTGGCAGTCAAGGCATGTCATGAGATTATTCCTGGTGCCATGATTGGGTGTATGCTCGCCGCAGGAAGCTTCTATCCGTATACTTGTAATCCGGAAGATGTGTTCCAGGGCATGGAAAAAGATAGAGAGTCCTATTTCTTCATCGATGTGCAGTCACGTGGTGAATATCCGGGTTATGCCAAACGTTTCTTCAAAGATCACGAGTTGAACATTGTTATGCAGCCGGGTGATGCGGAAATCTTGAAGAATCATACCGTAGATTATATCGGATTCAGTTATTATTCAAGTCGTACAACCAGTACCGATCCGGAAGTTATCAAAAATATGACCAGTGGTAATGTATTTGGCTCGGTAGCCAATCCATATCTGGCGAAGTCCGAGTGGGGCTGGACGATTGATCCCAAAGGATTCCGCATTACCGCCAATCAACTACATGATCGTTATCAGAAGCCGCTGTTTGTTGTTGAGAATGGATTTGGTGCCAATGACGAGGTTACACCGGAAGGTGAAGTGGATGATGCGTACCGGATTGACTACTTGAAACGACATGTAGCTGAAATGGGTGAGGCCATTCAGGATGGCGTTAACATCATTGGTTACACCAGCTGGGGACCTATTGATATTGTAAGTGCCTCCTCAGGTGAGATGAGAAAACGTTATGGCTACATTTACGTGGATCGTAATAATGAAGGTCAAGGTGAGCTGACACGACTGAAGAAGAAGAGTTTTGAGTGGTACAAAAATGTGATCGAATCCAACGGAACAAACTTGGGTGACGCGTAGTCAAAAAGGTGAATTGGATTAGTTCAGACATCAAACAATCGGAAGGACCATAAATTCACGGAACTTCCGATTGTCCTCACATTGAAAGCGTTGACATATAGTCAGGTTCGCGCTATACTTGACGCAATTATATCGTTTCTGGGATTGTTACTACTTGAAGTAGGCAAAACCTAAGCACCAAAAAAAGCAGACCACTATGTCTTGTTTATTTTGTGATGCTTCAGGTTTTTTTTGTATGCCCAAAAGACGATGTATAACTGCCAAGAGAGTGGAACGTGACGGGGGGATTGAATTGAAAATAGCAAAGGTTATCAACAATAACGTCATTAGCATCTATCAGGCGGATGGAGCAGAGCTTGTGGTGATGGGACGTGGGATTGCCTTTAAGAAAAAGCCGGGGGATAAAGTAGACGAGACCCGCATCCAGAAAGTATTTGCATTAAAAAACAAACAAACATCCGATAATTTCAAAATGCTGCTGCGGGAAGTTCCGATGGAACTGATTGAAATTGTGGAAGAGATTATCACGTATGCGCGTGAGAATCTGGGTCGAAAGCTGAATGAGAACATCTATGTATCTCTTACAGACCATATTAACTTCGCCATCGAACGTTATCGGGAAGGCGTGGAGATCAAGAACGCATTAATGTGGGAGATCAAACAGTTGTACAAGTCCGAATTCGAACTCGGCCTGAGGACGCTGGAACAGATCAACACCCGTATGAATATTGAGCTTCCACCCGATGAAGCCGCTTTTATTGCTCTTCATATTGTTAACGCAGAGATGAACGAAGAAGTTATTACAACGATGAATATTACGAAGTTTATCCAGCAGATTATTAATATAGCGAAATATCATTTCAAAATGGAATTTGATGAGGACTCTCTCAGTTATTTTCGCTTTATCACACATCTGAAGTTCTTCTCCCAGCGTGTGCTCAGTGGTACGCATTACGACAACAACTATGATCATTTCTATGACATGATTAAGGAGAAACATCCGGATGCCGCAGCGTGCACGGAGAAAATTGAGTTGTTTGTCAAAAAGGAATACAACCATGAGTTGACCAATGAAGAAAAGTTGTATCTGACGGTTCATATCGAACGAGTGGTTAATCGATAATATTTAAATGTTGACAAAAATGGTTTTATTATAATAATATGTGATTAACAGGAATTGAATACGATTTAACTGGGATTGTTACTGGTTATGCAGGCAAAACCTAAGTCATGAGAAGGTCAGGACCATTGTGTCCCCTTGCTCAAGGCTTAGGTTTTTTGCGTGCAAAAAAATCGGTAAGAGGCCTGTTTGAGAAAAAGTGGGGGTGCAGATCATGAGTCAAGAGAAACTGGCCAAAGAGATTGTAGAATTGGTTGGCGGTGAGAAAAATGTGGAATCGCTGGTTCATTGTGCAACACGATTACGGTTTGTATTGAAGGACGATGCCAAGGCAGACAAAGCCAAACTTGAGAAAACAGAAGGCATCATCGCAGTCAAAGAAAATGGAGGACAATTCCAGGTGGTTGTTGGTAACAAGGTGCCTGAAGTCTATAGTGCCATTGGACAGATCAGTAACATTCTGGACGATTCGTCAGATAAAGAAAAACCTCGCAAAGCAGCCAAAGGACTCGGGGGTATTATCGATATCATATCCAGCATCTTTGCACCACTTCTGGGTGTTATGGCGGGAGCCGGTATTCTAAAAGGGTTATTGTTGATTGCAAGCAATATTGGATGGCTGGAAACGACAGAAACAACATATACGATCCTGTATGCAGCAGCAGATAGTCTCTTCTATTTCCTGCCTCTCTTGTTAGCGGTTACAACAGCACGTAAATTCCAGGGGAATATGTTTGTTGCGATGACGATTGCAGGAGCACTGATCTATCCGTCCATCGTCACGTTGAAATCAGAGGGAACACCAACGGATTTCTTCGGTATCCCTGTCATTTTGATGAACTATTCATCTACAGTTATCCCTATCATTTTAGCTGTCATTGTCATGAGCAAGTTGGAGAAGTTCTTTAATAAAACACTTCACGATAGTGTGAAAAACTTTGTTACGCCATTGTTTTTGCTAGTGATTATGGTACCTCTGACATTGCTTGTATTCGGACCATTTGGCGTATACGTTGGTAATGGAATTGCAGCTGGACTGGTTGCCGCATTTGGATTCAGTCCATTGCTCGCAGGAGCCGTTATGGGTGCAAGCTGGCAGTTGCTCGTTATCTTCGGAATACACTGGGGCTTGATTCCGGTATTTATCAACAACGTTGCAGTGTATGGACAGGATGGCGTTAAACCGGCTGCGACAGCTTCGATCTTTGCTCAAACGGGCGCTGCTTTTGGGGTTATGCTTAAAACCAAGAACAAAAAACTGAAAACATTGGCGGGATCATCCACGTTGACGGCTCTGTTCGGTATTACGGAACCGGCTATCTACGGGGTAACATTACCACTGAAACGCCCATTCATTGCAGGGGTAATCGGTGGTGCAGTTGGTGGAGCTATCATTGGTCAAGCGGGCACATTGGCATTTGCATCCGGTGCACCAGGGTTGCTGACCTTGCCAATCTTCTACGGACCAGGTGGACAAGGTTTCCCAGGATTGATTCTGGGTATCGTAGTATCGTTTGTTGTTTCGGCTGTACTGACGTACATCATGGGCTTCAAAGATCCAGTTGAAGAAGAAACAAAAACCGAATCTACGTCATCCGCTAAGCAATCTGTTCGTGCAACGAATGCTTCAGACGAAAATGTATTTAGCCCAATCGAAGGAACAATTGTTGAATTGTCGGAAGTTCCAGATCCGGCCTTTGCATCGGGAGCAATGGGTAAAGGGATTGCGATTGAGCCAACTGTGGGCAGAGTTGTAGCGCCTTTTGACGGCACAGTTACCGTTGCATTCAAGAAAAAACATGCCTTGGCTGTAGTATCAGACACCGGTGCTGAGATATTGGTTCATGTGGGAGTTGATACCGTTAAATTGGATGGGCAACATTTTGTTTCCCATATCAAAGAAGGCGATCGGGTCCAAGCGGGAGATCTGTTGCTTGAGTTCGATATTGCACAGATTAAGGCTGCTGGTTATCATACGGTGACACCTATTATTGTAACCAACTCAGCCAACTACGAAGAAGTGATTCCGCAGGCTACAGGTCGGGTTAGTAGCCAAGAGCTTCTATTAAAGTTAAGTAGCGGTAATGTTCAGGAACAAAAGTAGATTGATGTACTAATCTGATGGCTAGTGTTTTCATCATTCCGTTGACATGGTGGAATTGGAAAATTATAATTGGAATTGTACATCTATACATGATAATGAAAGGTGGATTATTGAACATGACACATGCGATGAGACTGCGCTTCCTTCCTTTGAATCGGTAATTGAATACGTTCAAAGGCTCTGACTATTGGTTCAGAGTAAACGGGATCAGTCTGTCATTTTCAATCATCCTGACCTTAAAATAAGTGTTATACTCGCTTTCCCGTTTACGTTGAATCACAGGCCGTGGCCTGTGATTCTTTGTTTTTCTTCTGATTATCTTAATCAGTTAAATAATTAGGTAAAGGCGCTCAATACAGACTACTGGAGGTAACCGCTATGATGACGTTACTGTTCTATTGATACGAGCTGGCACGATAAGCTCGTATCGATAGAAGTGTGCTTCGCTATCGATACGAAATAAATCTTATTTCGGAGGTAGCGAATATGGAAAAGATATGTTTTGAATTAGAACAGGTTGAGATGACCTATATGGATAAAGTAATACTGAACATTGAGCGACTGGCTGTGCATCAACTGGATCGCATTGGTGTAGTAGGTGGTAATGGTCAGGGTAAAAGTACATTGTTGAAACTCATTGCGGGGCAGATCCAACCAACAGCCGGAAAGATAAAACGTCATGCTGAGTTTGGTTATTTGGAACAAGTGGAACCACCCCAGTCTAACGAAAGTATCGAAGTTGACGGGGCTTTACTCAGTAAATTAGCGATTCTTCAACATGATAAAGCATGGAGTGGCGGAGAACAGACCCGTCTAAAACTGGCTCAAATGTTCACTCATTATCATGAAGTACTGTTACTGGATGAACCAACGACACACCTGGATCAAGCGGGCATTACATTTTTACTGGATGAATTGCGTTATTATTATGGGGCGCTTGTGCTGATCAGTCATGATCGTGCGGTTCTGGATGAACTGGTGACCACGATCTGGGAAATTCATCAAGGTGAGGTTCGCGTATATTCCGGCAACTATAGCGATTACCAGGCACAGAAGAGGCTGGAGCGTGAACAACAAAACCAGGCCCATGAGCAGTTCTCGAAGGAGAAGAGGCGATTGGAGCTGGCCGCCCGGGAAAAGATGAAGAAAGCCGAGAAAATCACGCAGGCTGGAAGCATGTCCAAAAAAGAATCCAAGGCAAAAACAAACCGTATGGTTGAAACCAAATCCAAAGGCACCAGTCAAAAAGCGGTCCACCGCGCAGCCAAAGCGATTGAACAGCGGATGCAACAACTTCTTGAGGTTAAAGCGGTGCAAGAGGATCGGCCTATGATCTTCCGTCAGCCAAAGACACTGGAGCTGCACAACCGATTTCCGATTATGGCAGATCGCCTTACACTTGAAGTGGAAGGTAACGTATTGCTGGAGGATGTAAGTTTTCAGGTTCCATTAAAACAAAAAATAGCGATAACCGGAGCCAATGGCAGCGGGAAAAGTACATTGCTTAACCATGTTTTCCATGCTGGGGATCACATCACAATGTCTCCAAAAGCAAAGCTCGGTTATTTTCAGCAAATGAGCTATCGTTTCACGACAAAAGAGACCGTATTACAATTCCTGAAAAATCGTTCGGAATATGAGGAATCTGAGCTGAGAAGTGCGTTGCATGCGATGCAGTTTACAGGCAATGACTTGCTGAAGAATGTTGGGACATTAAGTGGAGGAGAAGCGATTCGTCTTCAATTATGTCACTTATTTCTTGGACAATATAACATTCTATTGTTGGATGAGCCGACGAACTTTCTTGATATGCATGCATTGGAAGCATTGGAGCGTTTTATTAAGGCGTATGAAGGGACGATTCTGTATGTATCTCATGATCAGAGGTTTGTTGAAAATACAGCGGATCAACAATTTCATATTACAGAGCGCCAATTAATTCAGGTGAATATATAAGTTGAACTAAAGAAGATTTACACGGATCACTCCGATGATAGAATAACCTTCGAGGAAGAGAAGTAACAAAAACAGCCAAAGTGATTTTGGCTGTTTTTTTTTAGAATATGGAGGCTCGTGATCTAATAGGATATGTAGCTTCTATTAAGAATCCACCTTTATAACCGTGGAATGCATGTTACCTGTGAGACGTTGAGGTGGGAAAACCATTCGCACTGGCGCAATGATGATGGCAGCAAATACAGCTTTGATCAGATCCCCAATTATGTAAGGATAGAACCCTTGAATCATGGCCTCAGGTAAGTCCATTTTGAAAGCATAAGCAAGCCAAGGGACCCCCGAGACATACACGAGCAGTGAACCAAATAGTTCAAATACAACAAAAGCGAGTATGAATCCTGTTACACCTTTGATGTTGATTCGTGCAAGCAACAATCCAATCAATAATGCGGAGAACGGCCACATCATCACATATCCTCCGGTAGGTCCAAGAAGTACTGCAAGTCCTCCGGTCCCGTGCAGCAAGGGGAATCCAAGAGCGGTGAGCAGAACAACCATCGTGACACTTAGAAAACCATAGAGTGGACCAAGTAATCCTCCGGCCAGCATGACAGCCAAAGTTTGTAATGTTATCGGTACAGGGGAGAAGCCAATGGGAATGCTTATGTAACCAAAAAGTACTAATATTGCGGCCATAAGTGCGCTGAATACAATGCCTCGCAAAGATAATTTCATGTTTGAACAATCCTCTCCATTTTGGTAATATGATTGTTAACCAATTATATAAATGTGGTTAACGATTAGGATCGTACCACATAACAATAGAAAGGGAAAGGACTAATTTACGATGCAAGGCAACCTGCCTATAATTACATTAGAAGATGTTCGAGTGCATTATGCTTCCGAAGGTAGTCAGGTGAGAAAAGCACTGGATGGGGTCTCACTTACGCTGCACCAAGGAGAATGGATTAGTATTGTAGGGGCGAATGGCAGTGGAAAAAGCACACTCGCTGGACTACTGATTGGATTCATTCCACTATCTGGAGGGGTACGGGATATCTCGGATGAACTTACCGTTCGGGGTGTACTGCAGCAACCGGATGCACAGGTACTAGGCGATACGATTGAAGAGGAGTTTCATTTTGCGCTGTCACCATTGATGGAATCTGTAGAAGAGCAATTGGAGCGCAGGCAGGATGCATTACATACCGTAGGACTTCAATATCCCCCGGAGAAGGCGGTCTCACAATTATCCGGTGGACAGAAACAACTGCTTAATATTGCTGTAGCGCTCGCAGCCAAACCGGATATACTGATTCTGGATGAGCCAACAGCCATGCTTGATCCGGGAGCAAGAGACCGTATCGAGGCCATCGTTCAGAAGATTACCCAGCGGGGTACAACGGTGATCTGGATTACACACCATCTGGAGGAAGCAACCCTGTGTGATCAAATCATTGCTATGGAGAGGGGACGTTGTGTGTACAACGGGGCGCCTGAGTCCTTTTTCTATGAAACAGAGTTGAATGAGAAGGCTACTTGGGAAAATGTACAGCTCTCTCCCTGTGAACGGTTAGGGTTGGACCCTCCTTTTACTGTAAAAACTGCGTTATTGCTCAAGCAAAAAGGTATGATGCCAGAAGCCATGCCACTGCGACCCGAGCAACTGGCTAAGGAGGTCGCACGTTGGGGATTGAGCTGACCGATATACGTATAGAAGCATCAGAATCGGGCAAACGTGCCCTGCTTGAAGATGTGAGTGTACAGTTGAACAGTGGGGAAATCACCTTGTTGCTGGGCTGTACGGGTTCAGGAAAAACGACTTTACTACAGACGTTGGCTGGTCTAAGACCGCCCGATGCAGGAAGTATCACATTGGATGACACTCCTTTCTGGAAAGAAGGAAAAGTGCCGCAGTCGATTTTATTGCAAATGGGACTATTGTTTCAATTTCCGGAACAACAACTGTTTGCCCGAAGTATTCAGCGTGAATTCTCATATTCTCTGCGTCCCTATCGACTTTCAGAGAAACAGCAACAAGAGCAGATCACAAAAGCACTGAACCAATGGGACCCGCCAGTATCCTCGGAGTTGGGCCGACGTTTTCATCTGGACAGGTCGCCATTTGCTCTAAGTGGGGGAGAGAAGCGCAGGCTTGGACTTGCTCTCGGAAGTGTGACCAATCCACACTGGCTTCTGCTGGATGAGCCGAGCGCAGGGTTGGAAGCGCAAAGTGTCGGGCTTCTGCTGGATGTATTGGAGCAACATCGTCTGGCAGGTGGTGGGGGTGTGGTAGCGACCCATGATCTGGATACATTTTTGCCTTGTGCGGATCGAGTATTGTTGTTGCAGGAAGGCCGTCTAATTGCCGATCTTACGCCGAGAGAACTTCACAAAAGGCCTGAACTGCTGGAGCAGACAGGGATTGGACTGCCACCATCGATGAGACTGGCACAGCAGTTTAGAGCAGCGGGTCTAGAGCTGCCTTTGACCGCGATGACGCCAGAGGAGATGGCTGAAAGTATTGTTCAATCCAAGTCAGTTGAGTTACAGATTCAAACCGAATCGAAAGAAACATCAGGTACGGTAACGATGGAACTCAAGAGCGATGTAATGAAGTATGAAAAAAAAGCACAGAAGCTGTCGTCCGTTGAAACTGAAGATGATCCAAAGCTTCTTCCGAACACCTTGACTCATTCAGGCGGATTATATGGCGTTATGGACCCGCGTCTGAAATGGATTTTGTATATTTTGCTGGTCACCGCAGCTATGCTTCAACAGCGATGGCTGGGATTGACTTTAACACTGGTGCCGGTAGTAGTAGCACTTGCCGTGCTCCCGCGTCAGACTTTGGCTGGATGTATGAAGTTAATGAAGCCATTATTATTCTTTTTCATCATCTCAACGGCGTTATCTGGGACAACTCTTTCAACAGAGGGAGGAGGTCTGCACTTTGGCTTTTCCCTGATGCAGGCGGAGGGCACTTTGCTGAATGTGTATCGTTTGTTTATCGTCACATTGGCAAGCCTTTGGTTTTCGTTGACGACGCCTTATGGGCGAATGGTAGAAGGGCTTAACTGGGTACTCGGTATCGGTAAAAAGATCAGGTTGCCCGTAGCTTCGTTTGCTCTTGCTGTATCGTTAATCTTTCGGTTTATCCCGATGATCTGGAGTGAGTGGCAGCGATTCTCACTGATCGTGCGGGCACGTGGAAAGGCAGCTTTAAGACCAAATACCGTTCGAATTCGTGACCTGGGTCCGATGGTGATTCCCTTGTTGATGGCACTGTTCCAACGTGCAGAGGATATGACCATTGCGATGGAAATGCGTAAAGTTAGAGAGCACTCTACGCTCGGAGGACGTTCATCGTTATTGGTATGGTCCAAACGCGATACCTGGATTAGCATGGCTGGCCTCATTGCTTTTGTACTTTTAATATGGATTCGCTAACTGTGATGGCGATAATGATCGTGATGGATCCGGTAATGGATCAAAACCTAAACGCAGTGTTTTCCAAAGGTCATGCATAAATGCGTTTGTCCTCGCTCACAATAAGTGGACGTTGGTCATCTGAAGTGGATCAGGAGGGATAAACGATGAAAGATAAGTTTTTGCGTGAAGATCGGCAAGAATATACCGATGTGTCTACGGTGGAGTCGCAGCGAAACGATATCACACTCGAAGAATTCCCGGAGGGTCCTTACGGTTCATCTCTGTTATCCGAGTCTCTTGGGAAAAGTTCTCCGTGGCGGGTGGACCAGCGGTCTGCACATCGTTTTGATTATGAAAATCATGAGCTTCACGAGGGAGACGTACGGGATTATCCAGGTCAGGATGTTTTTGACGAAACGGTTCCGGACAACTTATCCAAGCCTCAATATACGGAAGAATCGTAATGAGATTTTGATATAAAATAGAGCGTAGCCTCCAACAGGTTTTTCCTGTTCGGGGGTTATTTTCGTTGTGTTTAATGAAAACAAATCTCCTCCAATTCCACAATATGGGTTATTATATTTGTAACTCGAAGTAAAAATTTGGTTGAATATGCGGGGGGACTTGGAATGAGAGAGATCGATTATAGTCAGTATTTCTGGCAGGATGATAAGATCAGACTACGTGCTTTGCGTGAAGAAGATTGGGAGGATCATTATTATAACCGCTTTGATACACCTGCCCGTCGGTTATTGGAGTGTGCAGTAGAGTTGCCGCCAACCCATGTTGAAGCGAAGAGTTTCACGGAAAACTTCTCTGATTTTTCTTTAACCAAAGGAAGGATCATGTTTACAATTGTAAATATGGATGGTGAAAATGTCGGAGGTGTGAATCTGAACAGCATTGATGAAAGGAACGGTACCTTTAGCATTGGCATTCAAATTGACAGGGATCATCGAGGAAAAGGATACGGAACCAGAGCCGTTCGAATCTTGCTGAACTATGCCTTCTTCGAGCGCAGGCTCAACAAATTTAATGATTATGTACTCCAAGGAAATGAACCTTCCGCAGCAATGATGAGAAAACTTGGATGTGTTCAGGAAGGTGTGCGTCGCCAGGTGATCTATATGGATGGAAAATACCAAGATCTGATCCTCTTTGGATTGACCAAAGGTGAGTTTATGGAAAAAGAGGGGCTTGTTTGAAGTAAAGCTAATAAGCTGAAATTAAGTGTGTAGTAGGAGGAACTATGAACCAACCCATACTAACCGATGAATTAATCATCAATTGCAAGGATATTTATTTACGTGAGTATCGACTCGAGGATTTGAAGAAACTGCAAGAAATTACGTGGCAACCTGAGGTGTATGAATTCCTACCTGGATGGAACGCTACGATTGAAGATAGGACCCTGTGGCTCACCGAATATGAAATCCCTGAGAATCAGCGTTTTAAACAAGCTGTAGTGGCGGGAGGGGATATCGGAGAGTTATGTTTACGTATGGCTATCATACTCAAAGAAAATGATGAGTTTATCGGATGGTGCTGCTCAGGGATCAAGGACGAACTGCCAGCACCCAATCGGGAGATTATGTACGGTATTTCGAAACACTTCAGAAATCGTGGTTACACAACGCAGGCGCTCAAAGGAATGACAGATTATTTATTTGAATATACAAACGTGGAAGTATTAAATGCCATCGCTTTGACTACCAATCAAGCATCCAATAAGGTGATACAGAAATGTAATTTTGAACGGTTAAATTTGATCGAGATCGAGAATGAATCCTATAACCATTATCAACTGTGTAAGGGCAAAGGTCATTTTTGATTGAACGTTTATCCTCATTGAAAATAGCTATAATATGAAAATTTCGGATCAGGTTAGACAGTTATTGCTGGCTGCCTGATTTTTTTGTATTTATTTTAAGAAGCTACTGAGGAAACCTTGTTAGGGTACGTGTTCTCTTACATAAAACGCAAAAAATTGGCCTATTGGACAAGGCTTATGTTAATAATTTTCTCCGCGATAATAGCGCTCCAGTTTGTTATCCAGATGAATAAGCTGTGCTTTTTTCTCCTCGATATCATTCAGCAACTTTTGCTTTTGATCCTCAATCAGCTTGGTTCTTTCCTTCAGAGTGGAGGTACCTTCATTTACCTGATCATAATACTTTTTGATGTCTTCCACACTCATCCCGGTTTCACGAAGACATTTGATAAAAACCAGCCAGTTCAGATCCTCCTCCAAATAAAGACGGTTATTCTGCTCATTTCGTGCAGCAGGTTTCAGCAGTCCTTTTCTTTCATAAAAGCGGATCGCTCCAATTGAGATATCAACTTTTTTTGCTACTTCTCCAATCGTTAACATGTTAATCCCTCTTTTTATAAAAATAATTTGACCTACACTAAGTGTAGCATAGTAACTTATTCATTGTTAAATATAAATCAAATTACGGAAAGAAGGATTCGCATGAAAAAGATTGTTTTTGTAACCGGGGCAAATAAAGGAATTGGATATGAAATCGTAAAGCAGTTGGGTGAAGCAGGTTGGAAAGTTATCCTCGGCGCACGTAGTGTTGAACGGGGTGAAGCAGCTATTTCAGAGTTAACTTCCAAGGGGTTAGATGTAGAATTTGTACAGATCGACATGTGCGACCTGAAGAGCATTGAGCAGGCAGCCGATACGATTCAGAAGACTTATCCATCAATAAACCTTTTGATCAATAACGCGGGTATGCCGGGTGCTTTCTCTCATTCATTCACGGATACAAAAGAGGAAGATCTGCGGAATGCCTTCGAAGTGAACTTTTTCGGTACCTTCCGTTTGAATCAGCGATTGTTCCCGTTAATCAAAGATAATGAAGGCACAATCATTAATGTATCAACCGACATGGCTTCTCTGGACCATATGCAAAATGCGGAATTTACTTTAAATGCCTTCGATTATAATTCATCCAAAACGGCCAACAGTGCCATGACACTTTCGATGGCTTATGAAGTGAAAAACAGCAGGGCGCAAGTCTTTGCAGTAACGCCTGGATTTACATCAACAGATCTTAATGGCAATGCCGAAGGCGGTAAATCAAAAGAAGCCGGCGCTGCGATTATCGTGCGCTATGCGACAGATGGTAAACGCCATAACGGAGAATTCCTAGATGAGAATGGCGTGTACCCTTGGTAATCCACCGTTGCCAAAAGCAGCGATAGAACGGGATGAATTATAGCGTGTATCTTAAAACTCAAACCTAGGCAAGCTATGCGGTGATGGATACCAAGGCCTCAAAAGTCTTGAGGTCCAAGATGGCTGATCCTGACGAATACCTAGACGATTATCTAACGAACACAGAACGTCTTATTCTGCCTTTAGGTACATTTCTTAAATTGTAAGGAACATCAGACACGCTATTTCCCGAAATCCCCTTAGAAAAACGCAGTAAACGGCTGTTTATTCTAATATAACGTGGCTCAGGTTCATTAGATTTCTGCGCGCGCTCCAAATCCTTGAATAAGACGTCTCAGATTCGTTAGCCTGAAAGCGCGAAAGGCTGAAACCAACTGGGTTACTACTCTATACTCTATCAATCAGATACAAAAAGAATCCCCCTTTCATTCCTCAACCGAAATGAGTGGGGGATTCGTCATGCAATGAGAAAGCCGAAATTAAAATAGAAGAAAAGCATCGTTTGGAGAGTTTGACTAGAGCATGAGTAATGATCAAGTAGATCTTACGTAGAGCTGCTTATAACCAAGTTATACCTACTTGCAGCCGACGCTCTATTTAGACATCTGCCTTATACAGTGGGATCAAAATCATAAATTCAGTTCCTGAGCCTACCTGACTTTGTACGGTAATTTTCCCACCATGCGACTCCACAATCGAGCGGGTAATGGCTAGACCGAGACCTGCGCCACCTTGTTTGCGCGAACGAGAACTGCTTGTGCGGTAAAATCGCTCAAAGATATGGGGCAGATGTTCAGGTTCAATGCCTGTTCCGTTATCTTTCACTGATAATTCAGCCTTATGGTGCGTGGCATATAACGTTATGGAGATGGCTCCATGCTCAGGATCGGTGTGCTGCACCGCATTATGGAACAGATTCAACACCACCTGCTTCACCTTGTAAGGGTCAGCAAGTACATACACTTCAGCCGTCAGATCAAGATGAATGGATCTTTGCTGAGCCATCATGGCGAGTTGTGGTTGCATTTCGAGCAGCAGACTGTCCAGCTGAATGACCTCCCGCTCCTGCTTTGGAGCCTGATCCAGCTTGGTTAGTAACAGCAAATCTTCAACCAGCTTGTTAATTCGGACGGATTCGCCGTGCATGCTGTCCAGTGCTTTATACAATTGATCTTGATTGGTCGCTGCACCCCGTTGTAGAACTTCAATGAAACCGTGAATGGAGGTGAGCGGGGTACGAAGTTCATGGGAAGCATCAGACAAGAAACGCTGCATCTGCTCTTTCGATTCCCGCTCTGCTTCAAACGAATTCTCCAGCCTTTCAAGCATGCCATTGAATGAAACTGCGAGCTGATCCACTTCCTCTTGTCCCTGAACGACGGGAAGGCGTTCTGCGAGGCTGCCTGCATCGATCTGTTGTACTTTATTCACCATGTTAGATAGGGGGACCAGCGTCCGGCGTAATACCTTAGTGTATAGAATAAGACCGGCTACCATGGCCAACAGCGATAACATGAGGAAGATCAGAAGCTGTTTAATAATCAAGTCTCTAAGTGGCTTCGTAGCCGTGCCCATCTGAACCATCGGTAAACCGCGATTGCGTGGACCGGGTGAAGCGAATACAATCAATTGCTCATTCCCTTGGCTATCCGTGACGATCCGGTAGGGAATGTGTTTTTGTTCTTTCAACTCATCTGTAATGTCCTGATATTCAGCGGTTGATAGTTGAGGGGCTTTCAGACCGTCTTCTCCAAAAACATCCTCGAACGTACCTTGGTTATCAAACAGGGCCAGTGAACGGTCAGGAATAAACAGCACCCGATTACCAGACCCATTTCCTGCCTGTCCACCAAAAGGATTGTTGGAAGAGCCGTTACGTGACTGGATTCCGAGCCAAACCGGGGGCATGGACATGAGCTGTTCTTCCATGGTTTTTGCCTGATTCCGGTAGAGAAAGCTTTCCATGATCCAGAATTGCAAAATACCGATTAACAATAGTAACCCAGCAAGCACGAACAGGGAACGTGAGAGCAATTGAGAACGTAATGAATGCGGCCTGATCCATTGGTGAAGACGACCTAAACGAAGTTTATTTTTCTTGCGCAGTGAGTTCATCAGAGATCCACCCTGTACCCTACACCCCGAAGTGTGCGAATGAGTCTATGCTCTTTATCCCCGAGTTTGTCGCGCAAGGAGCGAACGTATACCTCCACAATATTTTCTTCCCCGCCAAAATCATACCCCCATACCCGGCTCAGAATGGTCGCTTTACTCAGTACAATCCCATGATTAAGCACTATGAATTTTAGCAATTCGTATTCGGTAGGAGATAACTCCATGACCTGATTCTGATAGGTGATTTCTTTGCGCTGATCATCAATTCGGAAGGGACCGTGGGTGACGGCTCCTATTAATAAAGGAAATTGATTCCGCAGTCTGGCCTGAATCCGGGCGAGCAGTTCGTCAAAGGCAAAGGGTTTGATCATGTAATCGTCAGCACCTAACCAAAGGCCCTTAACCCGATTCTCGACTTCGTCCTTCGCTGTCAGCATAATTACACCAACCTCGGCACCGGTCTTACGCAGACGCTCGACCACTTCGAATCCATCCATCTCTGGCATCATGACATCCAGAATAGCCATATGTGGCTTGAATTCAAGCGCCAACTCAAGCGCAGCTGCTCCATCGGGTGCTGTGCGCACATCGAAGCCCTCATTGCTTAGTCCAAGCTCTAGAAATTGTAAAATATGAGGTTCATCATCAGCCAATAGTATTTTAATTCCGCTGCTAAGCTTCATAATGTGCTTCTCTCCTTGCCTGATCCATCTAGATTTCTCCCACACTTCGGAGGGACTGTATGTAGTATTATCGCTTGCCAAACTGAAATTTAGCTGAAAGGATTGTGAATTATCCTCAGACAACTTTCAGCGGGCACTCATCCCAGCTTTATTTTGGCATGTCACAATACTAGACATGAAGAACTTTGAAGGAGTGATTAACTTTGAATAACACCAAAAGAAGGATGGATCTTGTCCTTCTGCCGATTGTATTACTGGCGGCATTTCTGAATGGGTACGGTATCTGGAACGATCAATATGCCAATTCCTATTATACGACTGCCGTTGGGAGTATGCTCAGCAACTTCCATAATTTTTTCTATGCTTCACTCGACTCGGCAGGCTCGGTCACTGTAGATAAACCACCTGTTGTCTTCTGGATCCAGACGGCCTTTGCCTATGTCTTCGGATTGCACGGATGGAGCGTTATTTTGCCTCAAGTATTAGCGGGAATCGGTTCGGTGCTCCTGATCTATTTCATGGTGAAACCTACATATGGTCTTGCAGCAGCACGAATTTCGGCACTTACATTGGCAACTGTGCCTGTCGTGGCGGCAGTCAGCCGGACCAACAATATTGACAGCATGCTGGTGTTTACACTACTGCTGGGTTCATGGTTTTTGTTCAAAGGCATCAAACAAGGCAGTACTTGGCGCATTCTGGTTGCTTTTGGGTTAATAGGCGTAGCCTTTAATATGAAAATGCTTCAAGCCTACATGATTCTCCCGGCTTTTTACTTGTTCTATCTGCTTGCATTTCAGGCGAAATGGAGAAGGAAGATCATCCTGCTGATCGGCAGCACAGCGGTTCTGGCGGTGGTTTCCTTATCCTGGGCGGTCACTGTGGATTCTATCCCTGAAGACGAGCGGCCTTATATCGGTAGCAGTGAAACAAACTCGGTCATGGAACTCGCCTTTGGATACAATGGTCTGGCTCGCCTAACGGGTCAGCAGAATACTGCAGGTAACGCAGGTATGCCAAATGGTATGGGACAGGGAAATAATCGTGGCAATCGAGGAAACTTGTCTTCAGGTCCTAATCAGACAGACAGTGGTGTTCCTGGTGCTGGGCAAGATGTCAATGCACTGGATAACGATAATATGAATGGTTCGAATGGATTGAACACCATGGGCGGCATGAATGGTCCGAATGGCAATTTCCCGAACGGGCAGATGCCAAATGATATGGAAATGCCAAACGGAAGAGATTTCGGCGGAGGCATGGGAGGCATGTTTGGTACAGGGGAGAAAGGTCCTCTGCGTCTGTTCCAGACTGAACTGTCAGGTCAAGCGAGCTGGCTTCTGCCAGTTGTGCTGCTTGGATGCATTGCCATATTTGCAGGATTAAGACGGAGAAATATAACTAACAAGCACAAGGAGGCCTTGTTCTGGCTGGCCTGGCTGCTTCCCGTTGCTGCCTTTTTCAGTGTGGCAGGTTTCTTCCATCAATATTATCTGATTATGCTTGCACCTCCAATTGCGGCGCTGACTGGCGCAGGATTTGTAGCGATGTGGAAATCATATCGTGATCGCGATGGATGGCAGGCATGGTTGCTTCCGGTGTCCGTGCTGCTGACGACTCTGTTCGGCTGGTATATCATGCAGGTGTATAACGATACGATTGGTGCAGGCTGGTCCATTAGTGAATTGATCGCAGGCATTCTGATCACGGTCATCCTTGTCGGTATGCTTCATCGCACACATCAATGGAAACAGGGCTTCATTATCGCAGGATTCATGGCGATGCTGATCGGTCCAATCTACTGGGCATTCACCCCAATTACTTATGGTGGCAACAGCATGATTCCGGCAGCAGGACCTACTGGCTCCAATGGTATGTTTGGTGGAGCAGGAATGAGCATGCCGATGGGTAAGGGTGCAGGAGACACAGAAATGCCTGCAATTGGTGGCCGTGGCGGAATGGGTAATCGTAACGAAGAAGTGGATACAGCTACACTGAATTATCTGAAAGAGCACAATACAGGCGAAACGTATCTATTCGCCACTACGGACTATAATCAGGCAGCACCTTATATCATCGATGAAAGAGCAGCGGTCATTACGCTTGGAGGTTTCTCCGGGTCAGACCCGGTGTACACAACGGAGGAACTGGAGCAACTCGTCAAGAGCGGGCAATTGAAATACTTCATGGTTGGTGGCATGGGTGGGCGCGGAGGGAACTCAGATATTAGCGATTGGATCAAAGAACACGGAACCGAAATTCCAACGTCAGAATGGAAGACAGGCACCGACAGCCAATCTACGGATAACGGAGACACCGGAAACAGAGCTGGATTCGGATTTGGCGGACAGACCACCTTGTACGAAGTGAAATTATAAACTGAAATAAAAATCTCGAACGAAGTCCATTGGAAAAGGGAGGGGACAAACATGGCTCACGCGTACCGGTACAGCATTATTATTCCCATGTATAACGAGGAAGCGGTGATCGAGGAGACATATCGGCGTCTGAAGAAGGTCATGGGCAGCACAGGAGAGAGTTATGAACTGTTGTTTGTTAATGATGGTAGCGTGGATCGAAGTGCACAGATGATCCGTGATTACGCCCGTTGGGACGAGAGTGTCAAACTGATTGATTTTGCCCGTAACTTCGGACATCAGATTGCGATAACAGCGGGCATGGATTATGCAGTTGGGGATGCGGTAGTTATTATTGATGCGGATCTGCAGGACCCTCCCGAACTGATACTGGATATGATCGCCAAATGGAAAGAGGGCTATGAAGTCGTATATGCCCGTCGCACCAGACGAAGTGGGGAAACTCGCTTTAAGAAATGGTCGGCAAGTCTGTTCTATCGTGTACTTCGTGCTTCAACGGATACGGATATCCCGGTAGACACCGGAGATTTTCGCCTGATTGACCGCAAAGTATGTGATGAGATGAAACGTCTTCCGGAGAAAAACCGATTTGTGCGGGGGTTGGTCAGTTGGGTCGGATTTCGTCAGACTGCGATTGAATATGAACGTGATGAACGTCTGGCAGGTGAAACAAAATATCCGCTGAAACGCATGTTGAAACTAAGCCTGGACGGCATTACTTCATTTTCGTATAAACCGCTCAAGCTCGCAGGTTATGTAGGTGCAATCCTGTCGGTTGGCG
The DNA here is from genome assembly GCF_037981725.1 of Paenibacillus sp. FSL H3-0457. NCBI lineage: Bacteria > Bacillati > Bacillota > Bacilli > Caryophanales > Paenibacillaceae > Paenibacillus > Paenibacillus sp. FSL H3-0457. The sequence continues at coordinate 3,066,078 of NZ_CP150283.1, forward strand.
GATTCATCTATATGTTAACGGTTATTGTTTCGGCCATCTTTACGGATTCAACGATTAAGGGATGGCCATCCATTGTAAGTATCATGCTGATGTTTAACGGATTCATCCTGATCATGCTGGGCATTCTAGGCGAGTACGTGGGCCGCATCTATGATGAGACCAAGGCGCGTCCGCTATACATTGTGAGAGATGTGGTGCAGGCCGAGGGCCAGCAAGCAAAATCCCAATTGACAGTTCGAGTTGCTCATCATGACTAAGCGTCTGGTGACACTCTTCAAGTTCGGTATTGTGGGTGTTGCGAATACGGCAGTAGATGCGGTGGTGTTTGCTTTGCTTGCAGTGGTCGGTGTACCGGTTCTGATGGCTCAAGTAATCTCGTACAGCTGCGGTGTTGCGAACAGTTATTGGCTGAACGGCAGGTGGACTTTTCGAGATACGGCACGAGGGGGCGGCGATAGAGCGAAACTTGTTCGTTTTCTAATCACTAATCTTATCGTTCTCGCGTTATCCGCTCTCATACTGATGACTTTGCACGATATGCTGGGTTGGAGTCTCGTGATGAGTAAAATCCTGGCGACCTTGATGGGGATGGTTCTGAACTATATGGCCAGCAGATATTGGGTGTTTCGTATCGCTACTTAGCTGCCCACAGCGTGCGATATTGGTTATAAGAAGTAAATGAAAGGAGTCTATGATGATATGCGAATTAAAAAAGCAGTTATTCCGGCAGCGGGTCTCGGAACCCGTTTCCTGCCAGCGACCAAAGCACAGCCTAAAGAGATGTTACCGATTGTAGACAAACCGGCCATCCAATACATTGTTGAAGAAGCAGTACAATCAGGCATTGAGAATATCCTCATTGTGACCGGACGCAACAAAAAATCCATAGAGGACCATTTTGATAAATCGGTTGAACTTGAACACTCTTTATATGCCAAGGGCAAACAGTCTTTACTGGAAGAGGTGCAGGCCATCAGCGAGATGGCCAATATTCATTTTATTCGTCAAAAAGAACCGCTTGGACTGGGGCATGCCATTGGGTGTGCACGGCAATTTGTAGGAGATGATGCCTTCGCTGTATTGCTCGGAGATGACATTATGGTGTCTGATCCACCTGCACTTGCACAGATGGTCCATCTCTATGAAAAGACAGGCAACCAGATCATTGGTGTTCGTCAGGTAGACGCGGCAAATGTGAGCAAATATGGCATTATTGATTCGAATGGTGCAGAGGACCGGGTTCACCGAGTCACCAATCTGGTCGAAAAACCTTCCCTTGCAGAAGCGCCATCCCGAACAGCTGTAATGGGACGATACATTCTGAAACCTTCCATCTTTCCAATCCTGGATCAGATCGAGAGAGGTGCTGGAGGGGAATATCAGTTAACGGATGCCTTGAAAGAAGTAAGTCAGGTGGAGGAACTGTTGGCCCTTGAACTGGAGGGGCGTCGCTACGATATAGGAGATCAATTCGGATATATTCAGGCGATCTTGGAGATCGGACTGTTGCGTAAGGAATTACAGCCCATGCTGACACCCTATCTTCAGAAGCTTGCAACTCAGTGGGCATAGGAATTGATATGTAGCAGAGGTTTAGATCTGCTATAGGACGAGTTCTCCTCCGTGCCATGGTTCTGTCATAGACTCTAGTGTTGTACAATTATTCCAGTAACGCTACAATTAGCAAGAAGTTTAGGTTGCTCTTTGAGGAGTGAGGAATCATGAATGAATCTATCATCAGGGACCTTATTAAGTATATGGACGTGGAGGACAACGCCGCCATTCAGTACATTCAGACCGAGCATCGGATGAAACTGGGACTCTTTTGGGGGATACAGGAAGGCAGCCGGGTTCTGGAAATCGGGTGTGGTCAGGGAGATACAACGGCCGTGCTTGCACATCTGGTGGGGGAGCACGGGTACGTTCATGGTGTAGATATTGCACCGGAGGATTATGGTACACCGCTGACCGTAGGCGAAGCGGCAGCCAAGCTGCGGAGATCTCCACTGGGTGATCGAATTCGAATGGATTATGATTTTGACATTTTAAGTGATCAGGTTCAATTCACCGAGAATGAGTTTGATGTTATTGTACTTTCCCATTGTTCTTGGTACTTGAAATCGTTTGACGAACTCGCTGAGATTCTTAGCAAGGTTAGGACGTGGGGACATCAGTTATGTTTTGCAGAATGGGATGCCCGAGTTACAGATGTGAGCCAGCTCTCACATTGGTTATCCGTTCTGATTCAGTCCCAGGTCGAATGTTACAAGGAGAACAGCTTCTCCAATGTGCGCACGCTCTTTACACCGGAGGATATCCAAGAGCTTGTCTCTGCGGCAGGCTGGACGATTAAGGAAGAGACTTCGATCCATTCTCCCGAGCTGCAGGACGGTCGCTGGGAAACCGAAATGACACTGGCAGAAGCGCCTGTGGAACTGAAACTGCTTCCGATCCCGGACAAAGTAAAAACACTTCTTCTTTCCGAACTGAAATTACTTAAGACACATCATGTCTCGGGGCCCGGGAGCCCACTGGGAACGTATGCGATGGTTGCCAAAAAGCAGTAAGGAAATAGCCATTTGTAGTATGTTATAATAAAGATGTCTATCGACGTGCTATCACAGAAGATTGACCGCATGTAGCTGAAATTTTTCTTGCGGTAATTGAATGGTTCAGCTCCGCTGGAAACATATAAATTCCATGATCTAAAAAAATGTGTTTACTTCATCACAGTAATTTTGATATTATAATCGCAATATCAAATGCGACGAAGAGACGAGTAGATAAAAATCATTCTTTCAAAGAGAGCTCCGGTAGCTGAAAAGGAGCAAAGAACTTTTTATTGAATAAAGACTCAGAGCAGCACATCGGAACTTAGCATTTAAGGGATGGTGTGACAGGAGCTCCTGTTACAGAGCTAGAGTATGAACGGTCTACAGCTTTCAACATGTTTGTAAACCTTTACTTGAAGAGGCTGATATGGTGACATATTGGCGAATCTGGGTGGTACCACGAGAGTTCAATCTCGTCCCTGAGACTATTGTCTTGGGGATGGGATTTTTTGGTTTTTCCGGGGTGTGACTACACGCTTTGGAATTGCCTGAATAGTGTTAATTAGGAAGTCAATTTCATAATACGTTTTTAGTGAGTTATGAAATTGATTTGAAGAGAAGAATCACTTAAACCGAAAGGAAATGATGATTGAATGTCAGCAAAATTGAAAGTTGGTATCGTCGGAGGAACGGGAATGGTGGGTCAGCGTTTTGTGGACCTGCTTGATCAACATCCATGGTTTGAAGTAACAGCTATTTCTGCAAGCGCCAATTCGGCGGGTAAAACATATGAAGAATCCGTACAAGGCAGATGGAAACTCGCAGTTCCTATTCCGGAAGCTGTGAAGAAAATCGTTGTTCAGGATGCTTCCCAAGTTGAGGCTTTTGCCAGCCAGGTTGATTTTATTTTCTGCGCGGTTGATATGAAAAAGAATGAAATTCAAGCGCTCGAAGAAGCTTACGCTAGAACAGGCACACCTGTCGTGTCCAATAACTCGGCTCACCGCTGGACAGCAGATGTACCAATGGTAATCCCTGAGATTAACCCGGGACATCTGGACGTGATTGAAGCTCAACGCAAACGTCTGGGTACAAAAACCGGATTCATTGCTGTAAAACCAAACTGCTCGATTCAGAGCTATGTGCCTGCACTGCACGCCTTGCGTGAGTTCAACCCGACTCAGGTTGTTGCTTCCACGTATCAAGCAATCTCCGGAGCAGGTAAAAACTTTACGGACTGGCCAGATATGCTCGATAATGTCATTCCATACATCGGTGGCGAAGAAGAGAAGAGTGAGCAGGAACCACTGCGGATCTGGGGTAGCATCGAAAATAATGAGATCGTCAAAGCATCGGCTCCATTAATTACAACACAATGTATTCGTGTACCGGTAACGGATGGACATCTGGCTACTGTGTTTGTAAACTTCGAGAAAAAACCAAGTAAAGACGAAATTTTGGAGCGTTGGTTGCAGTTCAAAGGTCGTCCGCAGGAACTGGCTCTGCCAAGTGCACCAAAACAGTTCATTACGTATTTTGAAGAAGAGAACAGACCACAGACAAAACTGGATCGTGACATCGAACGCGGAATGGGTGTCTCTACAGGCCGACTGCGCGAAGATTCACTCTATGATTACAAATTCGTGGGATTGTCCCACAATACGCTCCGTGGAGCGGCAGGTGGTGCGGTTCTGATCGCAGAACTGCTAAAAGCTGAAGGATATATTCAAACGAAATAAGCATACGGCATCATAAGCAGCAACAGATTTCTGAAAAATGATTAGATAAAAACCATCACTCGTTGATGGTTTTTTCTATTGTGGACAAGCATTGGTAAGCGAAGCAGGTTTACTCATGCTGCTATTCAAGGGTTTATTATATTAATTTTTATATGGAAAATATTACATTGTAAAATCATGAGATTTCAGTTATTTTTATTAACGGCAAACTTTTCTTCTCTAATTTAGAAGGGCATTGTCTTAGCAGGTAGCTATTATATAGATGAAGAAAGGAGGACTTTATTATTATGCAAGCAGCTCCTAATCAAGCCGTACATAAACCAGGATCACAGCCAGTTAGTTTTGGTAGTTGGATGCTCACGTTATTGCTTTTGGCTATTCCACTTGTTAACATCATCATGTTGTTTGTTTGGGCGTTTGGTAATTCCAACCCTTCCAAAGCAAATTACGCAAAAGCATCATTGTTATGGTTAGCCATCGGAATTGTGTTTTACATTCTTATCTTAGCTTTAGGTTTAACAGCAGCATTTTCAGGAACTGATTACTAGGTTTACGAAACGTAGCATTATCGTAGCACTTGTAGTAATAATAGCAATCCAATGCAAAACGCCGACAATCATGTCGGCGTTTTTTAATCATCCAGTATTTTGTTAGGCCGCGGATGTCTTATCCGACTTCTGTAGAAGCTGAGAGCGACGACCGAGCAGATAACCTGTCAGGGAAGCGAGCATCTGTTGAAATACCATGCCAAGCACAACCGGGACAGCAACTGGTGGCGGAAAATACGAAACAGCGAGTACTGCACCTGCGCTGATATTACGCATACCTCCATTGAACACCAGAGCGACCTGATCGGCCTCGTTCCAGCCCAGCAATCGGGCGATGAAGTAACTTAGCGCATAACCGAATGATGCCAGGAAAATAATGATGACCGCAAGTCCAGCTAACTTCCAGTTGAAATCAGCCAAGTAGGGCGCAACGACAGATCCGTTAATCGCAACGACAGATGCCATGAACAATTTGGACAACGGATTCAACCTTGGTCCCCAGACCGGGACAATGGCGCCTTTGGTCCACTCATTCAGCAGCATACCGAGCAGGGACGGTACAACAATCATCCAAAACAGACTGCTCATCATGGCTGCTGTGTCCAGTGTGACACTGGTTCCGATTAACAGGGATAACACCCCGGGCACTACAAAAGGAGCAAGCATGGTGTCAATCAGGATGATGGATAGCGTAAGTGCGATATTGCCCCGATAGATACTGACCCAGATGAAGCTGCTTATTCCTGTCGGAATCACGGCTGCCAGAACAAGGCCCGTTATGGTGTACGCATCTGTAGGGAAAACCAGATGACCCATACCAAGAGCAATTAGAGGCATCGCCAAATGCAAAATAAACAGACATACAAACAGGGGGAACGGCTTTTTCAGCACGTTCACAAAATCCCGTATCCCAAGACTGATACTTCCAGCGAACGTCATGAACGCAAAAAGCCAAGGGGATAAAAAGGTATAAGAAGAAAGAAAACTCCCGCATAACACGCCAATAATAATACTGATTGGGGTAATCAGTGGCATGATGCGGTTCAAGCGTTGGTTCAAGGCTTGAAGCATAATCATGACATCCCTTTACCGTGTGATTTTACTATTATACATCTTAATAATGTTGGCTGCAGACCCATTTGCAATGAAGTAGTCTGAACAGGTATCATGGACTTGGAACAAGGATTCCGATTAGGAGAAGGGGAGATGATCATGTTCATAAGAAAAAGAAAGCACACATTAATGATGACAGGCCTTATTGCATCAAGTATTCTGCTGATTTCAGCCTGTTCTGTCGTGGAACAAGCTAATCAAAGTTTAAATTATGTGAGTGGGGCTACTGATTATATAGAACAGGTATCAACCGCCGGGGCTGATCTGCAAGAGCTTGCATCGGGTGCGGTGAATAATCCGGAGGTTACAACGCAGATTCAGGAGAAAATCGATCTGATCCAAGCAGAGGCAAGCGAATTTTCTCAGTTGACTGCTCCTGCAATAGGAGAGAGCATTCATGAGAATCTGGTTAGTTACAATACTCAATTAACAGAAGTTGTGGACAATTTCGAGAATACAATTGCAGAGCAAGGTTTTACGGCAGAGAATTGGGAGAAGACAGGCATTCCTGAACTGATCACCAACATCAATAATTTGAAAGATCCGCTTAGCGGACTTCAGGGTGAATAAATTGAATTGATCTTACCACATTAAGACAATCCAGTTTGGAATCGAATACTTGAGAAGGGCGAGATATCGGAATGATTGAATTACCGTTATGCTCGCTTTTTTATTTTCCCAAAACTCATGCATATTTAATATCACAGGAGCTAGACTATATCATGTAAATAGGAGATATATATGACATTTATCTCTTATTTATGTGAAGATGATCTATGGTTTGACAAGGTTGGGACAGAGGCGTATGATAAGTATATAAGTTAATAAAATATAGTTACTTACTATAAGTTTAGAACTTCCCTTAAAACTATTTTGCCAAAGGAGAGCTGAGTCATGACTCAACACAATGGAAAAGTAATCATTATTACAGGCGGAGCCAGTGGTATTGGTAAAGAAACAGCACTTCAACTTTCGGATCAAGGTGCGACTATTGTTGTCGCTGACTACAATGAAGACGGAGCGAAGAAGCTTGCGGCAGAGATTGAAGCAGCAGGCGGAACAGCGGGCGCGTACAAAGTGGATGTATCCAAAGGGGACGAGATCAAAGCCCTGATCGACTGGACCGTAGAGAAATATGGTACGTTAAGCGGTATTTTCAATAACGCAGGCATTGGACTTGTGAAGCCGTTTCTGGAGATGGACCCGGAATCCTATCACAGAGTCATTGATGTAGATCAACACAGTGTATACTACGGCATGTATTATGGCGCGAAAAAAATGGTTGAATTAAATGTACAAGGTACCATTGTAAATACAGCTTCGATCTATGGAAGCGTTGCTGCAGTAGGTAGCTTCAACTACAACGCAGCCAAGGCTGCTGTTGTTATGATGTCCAAATCCGGTGCATTGGAACTAGCTGAGCATGGAATTCGTGTAGTTGGTGTAGCACCTGGCTTTATCGAAACACCGATTCTGGGTGATGACCAAGCCATGAAGGATGCGCTTGCTACTCAACATATGCGTGGAGAGCTTATTCAACCCGAGAAAGTAGCCAGTGTGGTTACATTCCTGTTCAGTGATGCAGCCAGTGCAGTTAATGGTACAACCGTAGCCGTAGATGATGGATTCCTCAGCTTCAAAACCAAATAAATAACCTTCTAAAATTAAGAGAACTCATCTCAAAAAAACAGAAAAAAACGGTGCAGAACGATTTATTCGTTTTGCACCGTTTTTGTATTTTCATTATAAAGTAATCATGGCATATGAGAGGGAAATAAGTTTGTCGAATCATCCCGAAATTTCAGAGATCGTGATACAATTAACAAGGCTATAGCTTTTTATCATTTTGTGGTGTCATATACAATTCGAACGCCAAGAGAGCCATAACTCTCTTCTTTGTAATGACATTGAGAACAAGTTTTCGTCGAACATAACGCATCGTTATGAACTTGTAATTTTTCGTTGCACTGTGGACATTTATTTTCAAAAAGAGTCTTCAACACGTTAAACATGCTTAATCACTCATTTCGGATTAATTTACTTGGTTTTTATTATAACGGATAATATTCGCTGTGTATAGCACTTTTGAGTGATATCGAAATGAGATTTATATTGCACGAAAGGAAGCGCATAACCGATGGATCTTCTGCTTTTTGTCATCATGTTTATACTGGGTCTGGTCGGTTCATTCTTCTCCGGTTTGTTGGGTATTGGTGGGGCCATTATCAATTATCCGCTACTGTTATATGTTCCATCCTGGGTGGGATTGGAGCCGTTCTCAGCACATCAGGTATCGTCGATCAGTATGTTTCAAGTGTTTTTCGCTTCACTTGCTGGTGTGATTGCATTCCGCAGAAAAGTAAAAACGGGTAGAAGCGGTGGGGCGATCGTTCACCGAGGTTTGGTGCTATACATGGGCTCCAGCATTCTTGCTGGCAGTCTGATCGGCGGGTTCATATCCGGTCATCTGGACGGAAGGGTTATTAATCTGATCTATGGCATTCTGGCGATCATGGCGATTGTGCTTATGCTGATTCCCGGAAAGGGAAAGCTTGATACCTCAGCTCCACTGGTGTTTAACCGATGGATTGCAGCAGGCACGGCTTTTGCAGTAGGCATTGTATCAGGAATTGTTGGCGCGGGTGGTGCCTTTATCCTTATTCCTATCATGCTGACGATTCTCAACATCCCCGTACGAACGACGATTGCTTCTTCACTGGCGATTGTATTTATCTCCGCAATCGGCGGCGTTATAGGGAAAATTACGGGTGGAGAAATTCCGATAGAACCCATCATCTATACGGTGATCGGCAGTCTGCTCGGGGCATCCCTTGGTTCACGGGTTAGTTCGATGATTAATGTGAGGGTACTTCGATATGCATTAATCGTACTTATCGCCATCACAGCGGTTAAAGTCTGGTCATCCATTCTGTAAAATCACGTATATGGGAATGAACAATGACGATTTCGTAACCAAACGGTTGGATCGCCGTATAAAGGTTATGAACATGAGCTGAAGCGTTGGATACACGATCAAATGAGTTCAGTTTTCGTCCATGGAGCACCTCATCTCCTTTCATGGATACATGTTTAACATTAATAGAATTTGAGGTATCCACCCTATGAATAACGTACTTACAGAACAGGCTGATGCAGGATATCGGCTAGCTGAGCAGAAAGCATCTCAGTATTTCACTTCTCTTAGGCAGCAACTTATGGATAATACGTATACAACAGAACTTACCCAAGATATTCATGTATGGCAAAAGAAACATATTCATCGTTTTGCCTGGCTTTCTCTTTTATCACCTAGCAAAAGAAAACCGGATCCTCGGGATGTTCATAGATATATCCACTGGCTGAATACTACAGGAAAGCTGGATGATTACCTGGATCGGAGTATCTCCTATATTTATATGCGAGATCTGGGGCAAGCCCTTGATTCTCCGGGTACGCAGGCCCGAATTCAGAACGTTGTCCAGAATACTAAAAAATACTTTATGGACTCAGCTACTGGGCGAAAAGGACAGCCTGATTATATCAGTCTGGCTGCGTTGTACCGGTGGGGACAGAAGGAGCACATTGAAACGGCTGTCATCTGGGTGATGAACAAATTAAAGAATGTAGCATCCAACATCCCGAAGGAGCTGGATGCAGAGCAGGCGCAACGGAAGCTCATCAAGATCATTCTTGGCGTGGTCCTTCATGTGGACGATGAGATGAATGAGCAGACGCTACCTGAAGAACGCGCCCGGAGATTTGATGCGGCGATCCGACTTGGTTATTCGTACGGTTTGACATATCCATTTGTGGATGATCTGCTGGATTCTCAAGCTTTGACTGTTCATGAAAAAGAACAATATTCCCTGATGATACGCGATGCACTTCTTACCGGGGTCGTCCCTGATCTGGGGGATTGGAAAGGCAGCAACCTTGAAGTGATTGAATATGTACATTCCGAGCTTCGGGAAGCATTTGAGTACATCAAGAACTACCAGCATCCAGAGAAACAGCGGACGTTCTTAGAGCAATCCTATGTGTTCTTTCAGTCTCAGGAGATCGATCGCAACAAGAAATTAGCCAATGCGAATTATACGAATGAAGAATTGTACATTCCGATTATTATCAAATCTTCTTCTTCCCGATTAATCGTCCGGTCTGTTCTCAGTGCGCCAGTGGATGAAGGATTTGATCTACGGACGTTCTATTACGGAATATATAATCAGTTGGCCGATGATTTTGCCGATATGTTTGACGATATGGAAGAAGGGGCAGTAACTCCGTATACGTACTATTTGAAGTATCGAGATTTGCGTCCCGACTTGATCAATCCATATGAATTGTATTGGGCAGTCATCTCTCATCTAATCCATGATGTATATAACTCAGACGCCAAGACCCGCGAGGTCATACTAGATCGTGCCATTAACGGTCTGAAGCGTTGTAAAGAACGGTTGGGGCAGCAAAAATATGATGAAGTGATGACGATCTTTGCCTCTGGGCAGCCTGAATTCAATCAACTGGTTCAACAGATGGTGCGAAAAGCAGATGACGTTGATTTCCTTGATAAATTGTTACGGGATCAGGTTGTGCTTCAATTGAAAAATGACAAGCAGGAAAAAGAGGAGTTCAAACAGACCATTCGAACGGTTCGCGAACAGATTAATGTGGAGTTGCAGATTGCGAAGCCCGGTGGCCTTCATGAGATGAAAGAAACGCTGATCGATGCAGCCAATTACAGTTTGCAAGGCGACGGAAAAAGGTTACGTCCGATATTAACTTGGGTTATGGGCGTGCGCGAGTATGGTCTTCATGAATCATCCATCGTTCCGCTGCTAAGATCATTGGAGTACATGCATACCGCTTCCCTGATCTTTGATGATCTGCCTACGCAGGATAATGCTTCGACAAGACGTGGACGTTCCACGCTGCACCAGGTACACAATAGTGCCACAGCAGAGCTTACGGGTCTGTTTCTCATTCAGAAGGCGATTGGAGAGCAATCTTCATTGGATCGCTTTGATGCGGCAACCGTGCTCACACTCATTCAGTATTCGGCTGAAAAAGCAGAGGATATGTGTATGGGGCAGGCCATGGATCTGAATTCCAAGGGCAAGGCATTGACGCTGGATCAGTTGAACATGATCTGTTTTTACAAAACTGGCATTGCCTTCGAAGCTGCCCTGGTCATGCCAGCGATACTTGCCCAAGTGAAGGAACCGGAGATGGCTGCGCTGAAAAAGTTCGCTTATCATGCGGGGATCGCCTTCCAGATCAAGGACGACTTGCTGGATTTCGAGGGAAATCACCTCATTCTTGGGAAACCTGCAGGTCAGGATGAGCGGAACAACAATTCAACCTTTGTGTCTATTCTGGGTGATGAAGGCGCGAAGAAAGCGATGTGGGAGCATTATTGTCTTGCCACAGATGCATTGAACGAGATGCCGAAACCTATTCCATTTTTGAGACATTTATTGGATTATCTTATTGGTCGCGAGCGCTAACCCATTTTTCTAATGATTCCGTGTTGCATATGACTCATAATGATATATAATGACAAAGTTCGGGATTCCATGTGGATGGATTCCGGGCCTTGTTTGGTTTAAAGACACAAATCTCTTAAAAAGATTTGTTTCAACGGTTGAAATTCTGGGTATTAAGCAGGTACTGTTGTTTTAAAACTGACTAATTTTTATAGAACATCTTATATCAGTAAAAACTTTAGATTTCGACAAACTTTATATGGAGTCTATGCCAAAAGGAGAACTTACAATGCAGGTTCAAAAGGTCGATCATCATGAATTGTTCGAGCAGATCTATAACCAAGCGCCTATTGGGATTGCACTCGTTGCTCCAACAGGGCAATGGATGAAAGTGAACCCTGCTTTTTGCTGTATGCTAGGTTATACAAGTGATGAATTAATGGATCTCACGTATCAGGATATTACACATCCGGATGATTTCTCACAAGATATAATCTGTAGTTATGAGCTATTTGAAGGTAAATCAAAAGAAAATCAATACGAAAAACGTTACATTAATAAATATGGTGACATCTTATGGTGTTCAATACATGTTTCCTTGGTTCGAAGCGAAATTACGGATGAACCTCTTTATTCCGTTTGCCATATTGTTGATATTTCCAATCGTAAACTGTCTGAACAAAAACTTCTCCATCGTGAAGAAATGTTCAAACTTATTACGGATCATGCTCAGGAGATCATCTATATTGCCGATGGAGAAGGAGTTTGTCGGTTCTGCTCACCGTCAGTCCAACAAATATTAGGTTATTCCCCGGAAGAAGTCATTGGCCAAAACAATAATGCTTCCTTTCACCCACAAGATCTGGAACGGATCTCACAGATGGATTTGACTAAAGGTAATCTGTTGAATATTAGAGTCCGCCATAAAGACGGGCATTATCTTTGGTTTGAAACCACATACAAGGTCTTTGGTGATGCAGAGCATGAACAGCAGATTTTTACAATTGGACGAGATATATCAGAGCGAAAAAAACAAAAGGATATCAGTGCAGAGGCTGAACGTATCGCCTTGATTGGTAGTTGGGAATGGGATATGGTCTTAGACCATATTACATTTTCAGATCAGATCTTTGAGATTTTTGAACTTGAACACACCTGCAAACCATATCGGATAAGTGATGTTTTTGATGTTATGGATGCCGAAGATATAACCTCTTTACAAAAACATATTGCAGGGGTAAAACAGGGTGAACCGCTCGATTTTGAATACAAACACATCAGCTCAGATGGAAATGAGAAGTATCTTCACTTGCGTGGATTAATTACGCTTGATGAGCATGGTCAGCCAGTTCAGCTGAACGGAACACTACAGGATATCACTGAACGCAAACGCATCGAATTTAAATTGCAGGAATCTGTGGAGCGATACACTTCGCTTAAGAAATACAATCATGACGCCATTATTTCGTTTAACATGGATGGTAATATTATGAATGCAAATCCAGTAGCGGTGAAAATGACGGGTTGTCCCGTGGCTGAAATGATCGGTACAAGCATAAGCAGATTTATCGGAGCCAGTAATCTGGGTCTGATTCTGGGCAGTAACTATGAGATGGCTGAAAAGGAGATCAACGCTGTTCGGCACACGAATGGATCTGAGACAGAAGTCTTGGCTACGCTTGCTCCAATCATTATTAATACATCCAATGTCGGGTTTTACCTGATTGCGAAGGATATTACGGAGCAGAAAAAACTGCTGGTAGCCAAAGAGACAGCGGAGAGAATGAATAAGGCAAAAAGTGAATTTTTGGCGATGATGAGTCATGAAATCCGCACACCTATGAACGGTGTAATTGGGATGACGGATTTGCTTTTGGATACTCCTGGACTTAGCGGGGAACAAAAGGAATATATTGAAATCATCCAGAAGAGTGGAGATTCCTTGCTGGCCATCATTAATGATATTCTTGATTTTTCCAAAATCGAATCAGGCAAAACCGATCTGGTAGAAGATCCTTTTGATCTCGTAGAGATCGTGACCGAGACGGTGCAAATCGTAAAACCGCTGGCTCGTGAAAAGAAGCTGGATGTTCGCATGTGCGTAGAAGATGTCATTCCAACTCCGGTGTATGGTGATGCTTATCGTCTTAAACAGGTACTTACCAATATCATCGGCAACGCGGTCAAATTCACTTCAGAAGGCGGCGTGGAAGTTAAAGTGGGAGTTAAGGAACAGTGCGGCAATACCGTGCAGCTTTATTTTCAGGTAAAAGATTCGGGCATTGGCATTCCGGCTGAGAGGAAACAACAATTATTTGAACCTTTCTACCAACTGGAGAATTTTATGACCCGCAAACCTCAAGGTACCGGTCTTGGCCTTGCCATTAGCAAGAAACTGGTGGAGCTTATGCAGGGTGAGATCTGGATCGAGGAATCGGATGAACCGGGTACAATCTTTATATTTACCGCCCAATTTAAATTAAATAACGGTGAAGAAAGCAACAGGTTGGATCAACAGCAGAAGAAGAGCAGAACATCAGCCTTGCGGATTTTAATTGCAGAAGACAATGAGGTGAATCAACTCGTCCTTAGCAGAATCGTTGAGAAAAAAGGGCACTTCGTGGATCATGTGGCGGACGGTGTTGAGGCAGTCGAGGCGGTCAAACACACTTCATATGATATTGTCTTCATGGATGTGCATATGCCAAGGCTTAATGGATTTGAAGCGACAAAAGCGATTAAAAATGCTTTGCATCCCGAGAGTTGCCCATTCATTATTGCGGTAACTGCAAATGCCGTAAGAGGAGACATGGAAAACTGCTTGAAGGCAGGCATGGATGCGTATGTCAGCAAACCGATCAAAATTGAGTCCATTATGCAAGCATTGGAGACCTATTACATCAAAAATAATCTCTGAGCGCGCTAAAAATGGATTCATGAGCAAAAAAGCTGCTAGCTTATCATAAATAAGCTAGCAGCTTTTTTATGCACAAATCTCTAAGGGTTTTTGATCCACAATTTGGAGATGTCCAGATAACCGAATTCTGCTATCTGCATGCCAAAGATGCTCTGATCCAGTTCGGCCTGCTTGTTCATGTGACAGCCATGCAAGATCCAGCAGTGATCACGTAGCAAGGCTTCAGCTTCATCCAGGAGCGCAGTACGTTCTGCCCGATGAAGCGTTGCAAAATGATCGAGCTTGTCATCCAATAGAGACTGGAATGCAGGAGACATACACATATGAAAATGGTTGGACAGGTTTTTGAAAAAATGAATCATGCCGTACTGCCAATCTTCCTCCAGTATCTCTTCAGCCAGAATCAATTGTGCGTTTGTGGTTTCCTCTGAGTTGAAATAATCCACAACGGCCTGCATGCTGATGTTCATTCCGATGGACGCTGCCCGACACTGGAACCACTCCGCAACGTCTGCATCCTTATTATGCTTATACGATAATGTTACCGTCTCACCCTGGTACCCACAGTTATGCAGCAATTCACGAGCATGCTCAAGAGAGGCAGCGGTCCAGTCTTGGGCTGCACTTCTCCAAGGCAGAAAGCTGCTGGCCGGTGTGATCCGATTCCTGCCGAGATCTCTTACAAGTGCGACCGAATCATAGACGATACGCAGGGCTTGTCGAAATAAGGGATGATGATGGATGCCTTCCTTGTGAAAATTGAACAGCATATACTGACAACCCAGCGCCGGATAATTGATACTGTTGGTCTGATCACAGCCTGTTGCCAGACTTAATCGATCTGTACCCGGTAGCTCATAATAGCGATCATTTGGACTCAGGTCAGGCACAAACCAAAAATGCACTTGATCCAGATGTGGCCGGATGCCGTAGTACGCATCAAAAGCGGTAAGCTCCAGCACATCTTCATTCAGCTCAGAGATCTGAAAAGGACCGGTACCTATCAATGTATTGGCTACATTGTAATCGTAGGGCAGGATTGTCATCCGAATACAACTGAACAGATGCAAGAAAAACCGGTTAGGACGATGTAGAACAAACTTGATACAGTAATCACCAGCTACTTCCGCACGTTCGATATCCCGATATAACCAGATGGAGGGACTATGTACATCAATCAATCGTTGCAATGTCGCTTGAACATCCCGGGACGTCATGATACGTCCGTTGTGGAAACGTACACCTTTCCGGAGATAGAAGGTCCATAAGCGATGGTCCTCGCTACACTCCCACATGTGCGCCAGTGCTGGCAGGAATGATTCTGTCTTGGCGTCATAAGTGATCAATGTATTACAGACCTGGCTTAATAGGTAGGTTTCAAATGCAGTATAAACAAAGGTTGGGTCCAAACCACCTAACTGGCGTGACCTCATGATGCGCAGGATATCCTGACCAGAGGCAGTTTCATCGTGGCCGTGAAATCCCATCTGTTGATGAAGGGAGAGCATGAGCTGTTCTCGCAATGTATCATCCATCTGAACGGTTCCGATGAGTTCAATGGCATCTTTCATTTTGCCTTTACCCAAAAGCTCGGTAAAACTCGCTTCCAACGCTTCATTCATGCTACGCAGCATCGTTAACTCCGAATGATGTCCCCGTCCACGACCGGGTTGCCAGTGGATGAAGCCTTGCTCCTCCAATTTTCTGAGAATGAATTTCACATTGCGAGGTGTGCAGCACAAGGCAGCGGACAGGCTATCGATCGTTACCGCTACAGGTTCATGAAGTTTGAATGAAAGTTGTTCGGCCCCGGCGAGCCTTATAAAGTGTGTATGCAGGGTATCCATGGTCATGACTCCTCTATTAAAGGTGAAAAGTGTGATCATATGTTTACACTTTTACTTCCCCCTTTTATCTTTACAATTATACATTAGTAGAGGTAGTTCAAAAAGTCCGCTTTTGATTACGAAAGATGCCTGGTGGCATCATCAGCATTGAATATGGAATTCAGCCGAAATGTCCGTTGCTCACGTAGTTTTCCTACGCTCCGCTACTCCATTTCTAGCTTCATCCCATCTTCTCGGTACTGAAAACCGGACTTTTTGAACACTCATTAGAAGAGGTAGTTCAAAAATTCCGTTTTTGAAGCATCTAGAAAGAATAGGAGAAGTTCGCATGAAGCAATATTTAAGGCAGATTCACCCCTTGGCATGGACGATCATTATCGGAACCATGTTTGGACGTCTTGTGACGTCCATGAGTATCCCGTTTCTATCCATCTATCTGACACGTGTGTTAGATGCTACACCGACCCAGACCGGTATTACTGTGGCCGTTAGCTCGCTGGCAGGTGTAATGGTCAGCTTTTATGGAGGTTATATTTCGGACCGGATCGGTCGCAAAATCGTGATGTTAATCTCGGTATTTAGCTGGGCAGGTGTATTTTTTATCTTTTCAGCAGCAGAGCATCTATGGGTGTTCTTTGTTGCCAATACGTTAAACGGATTATGCCGCGCAGTATTTGAGCCCACCTCCAGAGCACTGTTATCGGATATTACTTCTCCGGAGAACAAATTGCTGGTGTTCAACCTCAGATATGCTGCAATTAATCTCGGTGTGGTCTTTGGGCCAATTATCGGATTTCAGCTGGGGTCATCTGAATCGACGTTTCCGTTTGTGATTTCCGGCTTGGTATACATAGCCTATGGACTTGTATTATTTCTGCAATTCAAGCTACAGCATGCCAATTTGCCGGAGCGTCACCAGACTACTGCCCCACGTTTGCGTGAAGCACTGATGACCACCGGTCGCGACCGGGTATTTCTGCCGGTATTAATCGGTACCACATTTTGTGTGCTGGGTTACGGACACTTCAGTTCTACGTTGGCACAGTACTTGGCGAGGAGCCCGATCTTTGAGAACGGAAGTCAGATGTTCTCGTACATGCTATCCCTGAATGCCGTGACGGTACTGATTATTCAGTATCCTCTTGTGCGAACCTTCCGAAACTTCCCACCGCTTGTTCCTCTGATTGTGGGTAACTTGCTGGTGGCAACCAGTCTGATGATGGTTGGAATCGCTGAAGGTGTGCTCATCATGATGATGATGAGTGTCATACTATTTACCATTGGGGAAGTGTTGTTGTTCACCATGATGGATATGCTCATTGACCGGATTGCAAAGCCGGAATGGAAAGGGACGTATTTCGGTACCATCGGCTTCAATAATATCGGTAGTGTCATTGCTCCTGTCATGGGAGGGGTGTTGTTAAGTCAATTTGGAGCGGAGAATGGTTTCGCTGTTTTTCTACCGATTGCACTGACAACTGCCCTGGGAGTACCTTTTCTTCTGATCGCGCATCGACGTCTTGTTGTTAGAGAAAAACAAACAGAGCCTACATCATAAGTATGTAGCGAGAATTTAAAAGTTTAATGGCATGAATTAAATAACAATTCAGTTAAAATTATCTTGACGGATGTTAGTCCAGCGAATACAATAAACAACAAATATGTGAAACGGGTGGGATGATGATTATGTTTATGCCTATACAGATTTCGAATCGATAACTGAATACGCATGAGCATAGTGACATTAATCCAATTTTTTTGCAATGATCGCGTTGGGACAGTCATGTTTGTGCACCCCTGTCGTGGACGCTCATCATTATTGCGATGCAGAGGAGATACGGGAAATGCTTTGCATTTCATTCGATCTCTTTTGGCTACAAGCTGTAGATGAACATTAGTTCATCTATGGCTTTTTTTCATGCATTCCACCCAATTTGTTCACATGGAAAGGAGCGTTTGGAGCGTTATTTTATAAAAAACTAACTTGTTAAAAGGAGAATGTACAATGGTCAACTTACGTTCTACATATCAATTATGGGCGGGAAATCCCGATTTTAATGTCATTATGTATGACTCATCCTAGTGATCGCAAATTTGCTGTCGTTAAGATCATCAACAAATATGAATAGCCAAGAACAATTAAATAAACCTATAAAGAGGTGGGACCTGTGCCCAAAACAGAGAAAATCTCCATGTCATGGCTGCTGCGTTATCTAAAACCAGTTAAAGGACGGCTGGCCTTACTTTTAATCATGTTGCTCACATCAACGGGGCTTCAGCTTTTGAATCCACAGATTATTAAACGATTTATTGATACAGCAGCAAGTGGGGGAGTCCTCACCAATCTTGTTCAGCTCGCAGGAATATTTTTGGTTGTTGCCGTGTTTAATCAACTCATCACGGTAGCGGTCAGTTATTTGGGGAACGACGTGGCCTGGCGGGCCACGAATCAACTGCGCGGAGATCTGCTGAAGCACTGCCTGCGTCTTGATATGCGTTTTCATAATGTGAAAACACCTGGAGAGATGATTGAACGTGTGGATGGTGACGTAACGAGTATCTCCAATTTTTTCGCAATGTTCATTGTGCAAGTGATCGGGAGTTTTGTGCTGCTGGCCGGAATTCTCGGATTCATGTTCAGTGTTAATGTGCCCATTGCTTTGGTCATGACCGTGTTCACATTATTATCGATCCTGTTCATGGTCTTCATCCGAAATCTGGGCGTGGACTCTTCCAAAAATGAACGGGCAGCAAGTGCCTCTCTGTTCGGATTAATTGAAGAACGCATTGCCGGGATTGAAGATGTGCAAGCGAATGGTCATGTGCCCTATGTGATGAACCGCTTTTACCGCACGATGCGCACGGTATTCCGTAAGGGGAGAAAAGCCTGGCTGCTACGGGTTATTCCGTGGAATACCACAGTAGTCCTGTTCGCTCTGGCGGTCACTGCGGTGCTTTTGCTGGGTGTGCATTATTATATGGAAGGTCTAATTAGTATCGGAACATTATTTCTGATCTACCAATATACGCAGATGCTGAATGATCCGATTGAGATGCTCGGAGATCAGGTGCAGGAGTTCCAAAAAGCAAAATCAGGCATGCTGCGCTCCAGAGAGCTGTTGTCCATGCAAAGTGTGATTGAAGAAGGCACAGAGGAGCAATTGCCGGAAGGACCTCTTGGTCTGGAATTCAGCCAGGTGCACTTCAGTTATAACCAGGATAAACCGGTATTGCACGACATTACTTTTGCTATTAAGCCTGGTGAACGTCTGGGAATCATCGGTCGCACAGGGAGCGGCAAATCGAGTCTTAGTCGTGTTCTTCTCCGGCTGTATAATCTGGATCGGGGTACGATTCGTGTAGGTGGAACGGATATCACAAAGCTTTCGTTACAAGCACTCTATCGCCGGGTGGGTATGGTGACACAGGATGTACAGCTGTTTGATGGCACGCTGCGTGACAATCTGACCCTGTTCAATGGGGATGTATCGGATCAGATGATCAAGGAGACGACGGATCGCCTTGGACTTAGCCAATGGATTAATTCACAACCAGAAGGACTTAATACGTATCTGGCTGCAGGTGGAGCTTCATTGTCGGCAGGGGAAGCGCAGTTATTTGCCCTAACCCGCGTATTCCTGACCGAACCGAGTCTGGTTATTCTGGATGAGCCGTCGTCACGTCTGGATGCCGCGACCGAAGGTATGCTGCAATCTGCAATTGATCAGTTAATGAAACGATCCACCGGAGTCATCATTGCTCACCGACTGGCTACACTGGAGAAAGTGGACCGGATTATGGTGCTAGGTGATGGGAAGGTACTGGAGTTTGGAGCGAGAGAAGAACTTGCCAGTAACCCGGCATCTCACTATGCCAGACTGCTCATTACAGGCCGAGAGGAGGAATTGGCATGACTGTAGCAGGATTTATAGGCCGTTTGTTTCGATTCAGGCCTTTGTTGTTTATAATCAACGGATTGTTATGGTGTATATTTCATTCCTTGCCGTTAGCTATTGGTATTGGGATGCAGTGGTTTTTTGATCGCACAACAGCGGGTTCTAATGACTACATGTGGCTTGCTGTGCCGCTTATCTTTATTGCTTTGGTCCGAATGGCACGGGTGGGCACATTTTTTGTAGCCTTCTATGCATGGGTTACGTATCTGTATCATGTTCAGGCGATTTTGCGAACCAACATGCTCGCAGCAATCATGCGCTGGCCTGGGCGTAATCTTCCGGCTTCACCAGGAGAGGCGATGAGTCGCTTTCGGGATGATGTCGATGAAGTCGTCGAGTATGTAGAATCATGGGTGGACTTCTGGGGACGACTTGTATTTGCTGTTGTGTCTATCGTCATTATGGCAAACATTAATTGGCAGATCACATTGGTTGCCGTGTTACCATTGGTGGTTGTGACCTTACTTAACAATCTGTCCGGAAATCGGGCTCGGAAGTATGCACAGGTTAATCGTGAATCGACTGGGCGAATTACCAGTTTTATTGCGGAAACGTTTGGAGCAGTGCAAGCCCTGAAACTGGGTCAGGCCGAAGAGAATGTCTCTTCACGTTTTAACCAGTTGAATGAAGATCGTCGCCAGGCTGCACTTCGAGACAATCTGTTCAAGCAGTGGATGAGATCAATGAATCAGCATGTTCTAAGTATCTGTACCGGATTGATTCTACTGATGTGTGCAGCTGAGATGAAAGCAGGGAACTTTACCGTAGGTGATTTTGCCTTATTCACCAGTTATCTGGCCAATATCGGATTTAGCATTTCACTGTTTGGTTATATGGTGTTTCAGCACAAAAGGCTCAAGGTATCCTATGATCGTATGCGTAAGCTATTCCGCCCAGGGGAAGAAGACCAGATCATGGATTCGAGGGAAATCTATCTGTATGAAGATCCGCCGGAGCTTGTAAGTGAACAGAGGGACCCTAAGGAGAAGTTGCAATCTCTTGAGGTGAATAAGCTGACTTATCAATATCCGAATTCTGCAAATGGCATAGAAGAGATCAGTTTCCGTCTGAAACGTGGACAATTTCTTGTTATTACGGGACGGATTGGATCAGGTAAATCAACGCTGGTACGAACACTTCTTGGACTGTTACCCAAGCAAAAAGGGGACATTCACTGGAATGGAGCGGCTGTTGATCCAGCCACGTTCCTGATGCCGCCTAGAGCCGCATATACCCCGCAAGTGCCAAGACTGTTTAGTGATACGTTGAAAGAAAATATCGTCCAGGGCAAACAGGGTAACACCGAGCAAGCCCTAGAAAAAGCCATTCGTCTGGCTGTGATGGAGAAGGATATCAAACATCTGGATCAGGGGCTTGAGACCCCGGTTGGTCCAAGAGGGGTGATGCTGTCAGGCGGGCAGATTCAGCGCGCGGCCACAGGACGCATGTTAATGACAGAGGCGGACCTGTTTATCTTTGATGACCTGTCCAGTGCACTGGATGTGGAGACAGAACAACAAGTATGGGAAGGGCTGTTCCAAGAGCCGGATGTCACCTGCATCGCAGTTTCTCACCGCAGGGCAGCACTTTCCAAAGCAGATCACATTATCGTGATGAAAGATGGACGCATTGAAGCCGAGGGAAGTTTGGCCGAATTGCTTGCCACCAATGAAGAGATGCAGCTGTTGTGGCAAGGGGAACAAACCCCCGCCAAAGTTGGATAGCTTTGAAAATTTAGAAAAGATAATAAAAAAACAAAAAGCCTTACAGACGACTCCTTAAAAGAGGACAGTCTGTAAGGCTTTTTATCGTTATAACGAGTGGAAAGATGGAATATTATTATCTCATCATCTGAGCAATCAAGGAATACGCAATGATGACCAGGAAGATAATAGTGATATGGTTAATGGAGAAGATAAACATCCGTTTGGACCATTTCTCTGTTTCTTTCTTGTCAAAGGTAGCCACACTGAGAATGAGCCAAGCCAAGCTAACCAGAAATGCCACAATAGCGACAAATGGACTCATCGGCCAGAATAAAAAGCTGGAGATCAGTAACAGTACCAGATACACGTTTGTCTGAATGTATGTCCGTCTGATGCCTTTAACAACGGGTAGCATGGGAACACCAGCAGCTTTGTATTCGTCAAAACGACGAATCGCAATCCCGTAGAAGTGAGGCATTTGCCATAAGAGCATCGTAACGACCAATGCCCAGATCTCGAAATGACCCAGTTCCGGTGAAATGGCTGCCCAACCGATGAGTGGAGGCACAGCACCCGAAAGACTTCCCACTTCCGTGTTGTAGATCGTTGTACGTTTGGTCCACATCGTGTAAGGGAACACGTAAAGCAACAGACCCAAAATACCAAATACAGCAGCGGATGGGGAAGCGATGTACAACATGATGCCCCCGATGATCGTGATTGCAATACCGAGAATTAGACCCGACTTGGTATCTACGCGTCCCGTAACGGTAGGACGTTTCTTCGTACGTTCCATGATCGCATCAATATCACGATCATACAAGTTGTTAAATACCCCTGCAGCTCCAATAATGAGAGAAGATCCAATAAAGGAAAGGATGATTGGTACAATATTAGCTAAGATTGAAGCATCAAATACATATAAAGCCAAACTTAAACCCGCAAACATGGCGATCAGGTTGGACTTGATGATTCCGATTTTGATCGTATCGAAGAATACTTTCGGAATCGAGCTATACTCCAGGCTGATATTGGTCTGTGAACCATTGTTCAATGTTTTCAAGAACTCACTTCCTATATCTATACTTGTATATTATGTCGCTATTATACCATTCAATACACTATGTGATTTAATTAACGTTTTAGTATTTAAAATAATGTCATTTGATTGTGAACAATTTAAAAACAAGGTTGTTTTTAATTGTTAAATAATTATTTCTGTGTTACAGGAGAGAAATCAAAAATCCGAGTATAACAGTGATCCAAAGTTTGTTCTGTCATTGTAGTGTAAGTGTAAATAATCTTTTATTCAACTCACACAGGCTGGATTGAAGAACGTAGTTAAAGATATATGTTGCAAAATGGTTAGGTTTTGTTTATTGTAGATATAAGATATCTTTAATAGTCTTGTTTAAAATGTGTTCTTGTAAATCTCCGATATTACTTTCTTAAGAGAAAGCGGAGGTTATTTTTAAAACTTAATTAGAGATATTAAATGTCTGGAAAGGGTGAATAATATGAGTAATATGAATCAACTCTTGGATGTACTTATTATTGGTGGAGGACCAGCGGGGCTTAATGCAGCTCTAGTACTTGGCAGGGCCCGCAAGAACGTTGTGGTCATTGATGATGAGACACCGCGTAACTGGGTTACAAGGGAGACTCATGGGTTTGTGACAAGAGATGGGGCAAGTCCACGTGAATTCCGGAAAGCTGCCAAAGATCAGATTGCAGCGTATCCCTCAGTTCAATTTGCATCCGATACGGCAACTGCGATAACAGGTAGCGATGGTGATTTTGTAGTTAAGACTACTCAGGGGGCAAGTTATCGCACGAAAAAGATTTTGTTTGCGGTAGGCAAGAAAGACCTTCCCTTGGATATTAACGGATTAACAGAAGTTTACGGTAAAAGTGCGTTTGTGTGTCCATATTGTGATGGATGGGAGTTAAGAGACCAGTCGCTGGTCATCATCGTTAGTGGAGATAAGGCATTACATATGGCAAAAGTCATATCCGGCTGGACAGAACGTTATACGATCTGTACGAATGGATCAGATTCCTTAACCGATGAGCAGCGTGAAGAGCTGAAGCGGCATAATGTTACTGTATTCAATGCACCGATTCAATCCATTAACTCTGAAGAAGGGATGGTACAGCAAGTTGTACTAAATGACGGTACAGCGATTCCATGCACAGGAGTTTTCTTCCAACCGAAACTGTTTACCGGATCAGAACTGCCAAAGGCCATCGGTTGTGAAATTACAGAGTCAGGAACGGTTATCGTTGATGCTTCCGGCAAAACATCCGTAGCGGGTGTATACAGTGCTGGTGATGCAGCATCCGAGATGTATCAGGCAATCACGGCTGCGTCTCTGGGGGCATTGTCTGCGGTGAGCATTAATAATGAATTGAATTTCGAGAAGTGGGATGAGCCAAGTCATCATTAGAATACATTAAAAAGAGTCATAAAATCATAGCGTCATTGGTTCATACAGTAGGGGATTGCATATGCAATCCTCTATTTGTTGTTATTCAATTTAAACGTTGAACGGTTCAATAGAAAGTAATTCAGCCGGAAGAAAATTTGATATTAATTCAATTATGGTTTATTGTATTATCAAATGATACATATTACTATCATTTATATAATCTTCAAAGGAGAGATCACTTATGAATGAAAGCAGAGCAGCCATCATATGGCTAACGAATACCTTGCTCCACGGCGTAGAGATAAGAGGTGATCATCATGAGTGATGCAACTTACATTCCACAGCCCAAAATGTATGGGCCACTTGGCAATCTGCCCTTAATTGATAAAGATAAACCCACGCTGTCGCTAGGCGTTCTGGCTGAACAGCATGGACCAATATATCGACTTACCGTTCCCGGTTATTCCGGTTTAATCGTATCTGGGCCAGATCTTGTCGCTGAGTTGTGCGATGTGTCCCGTTTTGACAAATTTGTATACAATGAACTCGAAAACGTACGTGCCTTTGGAGGCGATGGTTTATTTACAAGCAGAACATCGGAGCCCAACTGGAAAAAGGCCCATAACATTCTGCTTCCCACCTTCAGCAAACAGGCCATGAAAGGTTATCATCCGATGATGGTTGATATTGCCGAACAGTTGATCAATAAGTGGGCACGCCTCAATTCCAACGATACGATTGATGTTGCGGATGATATGACACGCCTTACGTTGGATACCATTGGACTATGTGGATTCAATTATCGGTTTAACAGTTTTTACAGACAGGACCACAGTCCTTTTATTGAAAGCATGGTTAGGGCATTAAATGAAGCTATGCAGAAGAGTTCACGTTTGAAAATTCAAAATCTGCTTATGGTGAAAACCAAACGACAGTTCCAGGAGGATATTCAGACGATGTTCTCTCTGGTAGATCAGATTATAGAGGAACGTAAAGCGAGTTCAGCACCCGAAGAGGTCGACTTGCTCGCACGTATGTTGAATGGCAAAGATCCGGAGACTGGCGAAATGCTGGATGATGAGAACATCCGGTATCAGATTATTACATTTCTCATTGCCGGACATGAAACCACGAGTGGTCTATTATCTTTTGCTCTTTACTTTCTACTGAAAAATCCGGAATCGCTTCAAAAGGCGTATGACGAGGTGGATCAGATATTGGTCAGTGACTCACCGCAGTACGAGGAAATTCTTCAGCTTCCATACATTCGCATGATTCTCAGTGAATCGTTACGTCTCTGGCCAACCGCTCCGGGATTTGACGTATATGCGAAAGAAGACACCGTCATAGGTGGCAAATACCCCTTGAAGAAAGGCGAAAGTTGCAGTATTCTCCTGCCCCAGCTACACCGTGACAGAGAGGCATGGGGAGAGGATGCAGAGCTTTTCCGTCCAGAGCGATTTGAAGATACGGCGAAAGTGCCTCATCATGCGTATAAACCTTTTGGTAATGGGGAGAGAGCGTGTATCGGGATGCAGTTTGCTTTATATGAAGCAACACTTGTGCTTGGCATGGTCCTTAAACATTTTGAACTGATCGATTATAGCAACTATGAGTTGGATGTTAAACAGACGCTGACATTGAAGCCGGGAGACTTCCGGATCCAGGTGAAAGCCCGCGTGGCTTCGCAAACAAGGAATAAGTCGACGGTATCTGCGAAAGAGAAACCTGCTCCTGTTGTTCATAAAAATGTAGCAAGTGATAGCCAGACGAGAGAAATGTTGGCCGTTGAAGCAGACGGTAACCCATCGCTCCTGGTGTTATATGGTTCCAATCTGGGAACGGCAGAAGGCATTGCCCGAGAGCTTGCGGAGAAAGGCCATTCTTATGGAATCCCAAGTGAAGCAGCCACTCTGAATGAGTGGGTTGGCCGCATTCCCCGCCAAGGTGTCGTTCTCATCGTCACTGCTTCGTATAACGGAAAACCTCCGCAAAATGCTACGGCATTTGTAGACTGGTTAAAGGGAGCAGAGTCAGAGGAAGCAAGGGATGTAAATTATACCGTTCTGGGCTGTGGAGATCGGAGTTGGTCCGGGACGTACCAGAGCATTCCTCGATTAATAGATGAGAGGCTTGAAGAATTGGGAGGTAAAAGACTGTTATCCCATGGAGAAGTCGATGCCGGAGGTGATATGGAGAAACAAGTCGAGGCGTGGCAGCAGATGTTGTGGCCACAGGTGTTGAGTGTCTTGGGGATTAGCGAGGAAGCAATCAAATCCTCCAAGCCAAGCGCCAGCAGACTTCAAATGGAGTTTGTACGTGAGAAAACGGATATGCCTCTTGCACGAACTTATGATGCCAGCTATGCCACGGTTGTAGTTAATAAAGAGCTTCAGGCGCTGGGAAGTGGAAGAAGCACGCGTCACATCGAAGTTTTACTGCCTGAAGGCATGAGTTATAGAGAAGGCGACCATCTCGGCGTGTTGCCTAACAATCAGAAGCAGAATGTGGATCGGATACTCCGTCGGTTCGGACTACGTGGGGATACTTCGATCCAATTAACTTCGGACGTCAGCCATCTTACACACCTTCCACTGAACAGACCCGTCAAGATTCATGAGTTGATCGCTTATTGTTTGGAATTGCAGACACCAGTCTCCAGAACACAGTTGCAGGAGTTAGCTAATCATACGATATGTCCACCTCATAAGCGTGAACTGGAAGGCATGTTGGACGAAAACAGCTACAGGGATGATATTCTTGCCAATCGTATCACCATGCTGGACCTGCTAGAAAAGTATGAGGCGTGTGAACTGCCATTCGAAAGGTTCCTTGAATTATTACCTCCGCTTAAGCCCAGATATTATTCAATATCCAGCTCGCCAAGTCTGAATTCCGAGCAAGCGAGCATAACCGTATCGGTAGTAAGAGAGCCAGCATGGAGTGGTAAGGGCGAATATCTGGGAGTTGCTTCATCGTACCTCGCTGGTTGTTCATCCGGAGAAGATATTCTGATGTTTGTACGTACACCTGAATCCGAATTTCATCTGTCCGAAGAGGTTGATGTTCCAATGATCATGGTGGGACCGGGGACGGGTGTTGCACCATTCAGAGGTTTCCTCCAGGCGAGAGCTGTTATGAAACAGAGAGGTTTGTCTCTGAGTGAGGCGCATCTGTTCTTTGGGTGCAGGAATGATTCAGATTTCATATATCGTCAAGAGCTTGAACAATACGAGCGAGAAGGGATCGTTAAGCTACACACTGCTTTTTCTCGTGCGGATGGCAAGCCCAAAACGTATGTACAGCATCTAATGAAAGAGAATTCCGAACAGTTAATTCACATGCTGATGAACAAAGGGAAACTCTACGTATGCGGGGATGGAAGCCAGATGGCTCCTGCGGTAGAAGAGACTTTGCAACAAGCGTATCAGAAGGTGCAGGGAGCAACGGTGCAGCAAGCGAAGGACTGGCTCATTCAGCTTCAGGCCGAAGGACGCTACGTGCAAGACGTGTGGGCAGGTAATAAACGAACAGGTGAAACTCCTAAAGCTGTGCATGAGGAGGTACATTAAGACGGAGATGACTCCAATATCTACTAATATACAGTCCTTAATATACTCAAGCTAACAAACAGCCGCTTAATCTGGAGCATTGTCTCCAAATTAGCGGCTGTTATGATGATCTGACCATGAGCAGTTGCTCGGTTCATTTTCTCACTCCTTAACTGTGAGCGTTTGCATTAAAATTTGAAATAAAATGATTGACAGTCCTTATCTGAACGAGTTTAATTATATAGACCGATTGTTATAATTATTTGAAGGAAGTGGCTTTCGTTGAGTGAAAAGTCTAATGCTAGAGAGTCTATTGTCAGCACAGCAGCGAGACTGTTTTTTTCACAAGGATATCATGCGACCGGTCTGAATCAGATCATCAAAGAGAGTAGTACGCCGAAAGGGTCGTTGTATCATTATTTCCCGCAAGGCAAGGAAGAGCTCGCGCACGAGTGTATTCAAAAAGCCAATGAACATATCTTGCAGACATTTGAGAAAACATTTGCAGCCCACGACAATACGGGGGATGCCATTCAGAGATTTATTCATGATTTGGCTCATGAAACAGAAGCAGCCGGGTTTACCGGATTTCTGCCATTCAGCTTCTGGGCAGCTGTGGAGACATCGTGTATTAGTCAGCAGTTGCGTATTGCATGTCAGGGTGTATTTGCAGATTGGCAGGATGTCATTAAGAAACATCTGATTCTGGATGGCGTTGGTGAAGAGAAGGCGCGGGAGACGGCACTTCTGATCATTTCTTTGATGGAGGGAGCACTGATTATCAGCCTGACGAATCAGGATAAACAGCCTCTGCTGACGGCTGCTGAGTATTTGTCGGTTGTGACGAAGAACGCCAAACAGATTCAATAATTTATACCAAGAGACAGAGAAAAAGAAAGTTCGATACGTTTGAGGAGGATGGGATCGTGGAGGTTTCCATGAAGGCTGATTCTGCACAGAATCAACAAGAAACAAAGCAATACAAGGTATTTCCGATTTTGTTCGCGATGCTGCTGAGCGGCTTTATTGGTCTGTTTGGAGAAACGGCATTAAACGTGGC
Organism: Paenibacillus sp. FSL H3-0457; assembly: GCF_037981725.1. Taxonomy (NCBI): domain Bacteria; kingdom Bacillati; phylum Bacillota; class Bacilli; order Caryophanales; family Paenibacillaceae; genus Paenibacillus; species Paenibacillus sp. FSL H3-0457. The sequence goes on from NZ_CP150283.1 coordinate 3,094,979, forward strand.
ATTGACGCCACTTATGGCTCTACTGGAAGTAGGTCCTACAACGATTCAATGGTTAACTACAGGTTACTTGCTTGTGTTGGGAATCCTGGTACCGGTATCCGGTATGCTGTTGCAGTGGTTTACCACAAGACAGTTGTTTACAACATCTTTGATTTTCTCGATTGCAGGAACATTTGTTGCTGCACTTGCACCTAGCTTCGAAATTCTGTTGGTGGCACGGGTACTGCAGGCGATAGGTACAGCGCTATTGTTGCCACTGATGTTTAACACCATATTGGTTATTTTCCCGATTGAAAAACGTGGTGCTGCCATGGGATTGATTGGTTTGGTTATTATGTTTGCACCAGCAAGCGGTCCGAGTATCTCCGGTCTGATTCTGGCTAATCTGAGTTGGCATTGGATTTTCTGGATCTCCTTGCCGTTCTTCCTGATCTCACTGGTATGCGGCTTGTTGTTCTTGCCGAATATTTCGAAATTGACCAAGCCCAAAATTGACGTACTGTCCATTATCCTTTCTACCCTTGGTTTTGGTGGTATCGTATACGGCTTCAGTAGTGCAGGGGGACATGGAGAAACTGGTGGAGGCTGGACGAGTCCGGTCGTTGTTGCCACTCTCGTTATTGGTGTGTTGTCCTTGCTGTTATTCAGTATCCGTCAGTTGAGAATGAAACAGCCAATGATGGATTTGCGAGCGTTCAAATATCCGATGTTTACGATTGGCTTGATCCTGATATTCATCTGTATGATGATGATGCTGTCATCCATGCTGATCCTGCCAATGTATCTGCAACAAGGTATGGCCGTTACAGCGTTAACTGCCGGACTGGTTCTATTGCCGGGTAGTCTGCTGAATGGTTTACTGTCTCCGGTCATGGGCCGACTGTTTGACAAGTTTGGTCCGAAGTGGCTTGTGATTATTGGTCTGGCTGTCGTAACGGTTGTACTCTTCATGTACACTGGAATTACACCTACAACAACACTGGCCAAAATTATTACGCTGCATGTGTTCATGATGGTCGGAATCTCGATGATTATGATGCCTGCACAGACGAATGGTCTGAACCAATTGCCACGTGAGTATTATCCTCACGGTACTGCCATCATGAATACGTTGCAACAGGTATCCGGAGCGATCGGTACGGCTGTTGCGGTAAGTATACTGAGCGCAGGACAATCCCGCTTTTTGAGCGGAGTGGCGAACCCGGAAAGTCCAGAAAATCAACTGGCAGGTTTCACGTCAGGTGTACAGAATGCGTTTGTATTCGCATTAGTTCTGTCGATTATCGGTCTGATTACTTCACTCTTCGTGAAACGGGTCAAAGTAGGATCAACACCAGGACAACAAGGTCCTATGCATTAATCCATTAACTAACAATAATAATTAGATATTGTATAAGAGCGATGTATCCTTAACTTTAGGGACGCATCGCCTTTTTGCGTATTTATTCTATCTTTTTTGATGTTGACGTGAAACGGGTTACAGCCTTTAGAGTAAAAATGTAGCCGGAATACGGTGGTTCAAAGAATGAATTTCAGAGCAAATACTTCATGTTCCGGCAAAATTGTATATGTTCATACTAATATAAAAGGGTAATATAGAATGTAATAGTACAATTTTTAACCAATTCGAAAACGGTTTATATTTTATTTTTAATCAAGGAGACTTCATTATGATCATCATCAATCCCATTGGTAATAACATTGAACAGATGCTGTTGCACTACGAAAAAAACGGCCATCTCACTCTACAGGCATCGCTTATTAGTAATAGCTCGGTTGTATATAGATTGCAAGACTATTGTCTCAAGGTATATGCTTCACGGGCAAGATTGGATGGGGAGATGGAAAGTGAGGCACTTAGGGCATTGCAGAGTAATTCTTATGCACCTAAATTGTATGCGTATTCACCAGGGGAGTACACCCTGACAGAGTGGATTGAAGCATTAAAACTGAAAGAGTACCGTGTAACCTATGGACACATTCCTCCCAACTTGATATACGATATGTTTACGACGGAACTTCAGCAGATTCATGCTGGATATTGGGACTGGGATGTCATCCGATATGAGAATTTGCTCTGGACCAAGACAGGTGATGTGAAAAGAACGAACTTTTGGTTGTGTGAGCCTGTAAACTCCAGACGTGAGAACTTATATAACCAGGTCATTCGAAGAATTGATAACATCTACAATGGCGATCGAACCGAAATGGAGGCGATGAAACAGTACTTTTATCGTCACCAGTTGACTTCATTAGAGATCGAACAAGCTTTCAGCGATTTCAGGTCCCAACGGCCAAGACTGGCGATAGCACAATAAATCACATAAAAGAAACCCCAAAGATATTAGAGAATCTTTGGGGTTTCTTTTATGATATAACATAGTCTTACTTTTGCAGAGTGTACGTTACTTCTTTACCAGGGCCAATATCTCATCCGCAACAATATCAGGGCGATATTGATGGATGTAATGATCGGTATCTTTAATGGTTACCTGTTTAGAATCATCTGACCAGGATTTGAACTCTACTTGGGATTTATCCCATTCGGGTTCACTTGCACCAAGGTAATCAGCCGTCAGTATGGTGAGTGGAAACGGTAAGGTTTGCTTGTGATTTACAACCACTTTGGCATTGGCAGCTATCTCACGTAATTCATCCAACGTGTTCACATTACCATAGTTGTGCAACAGCGCAGTTGTATCCAATTTTTTCAGATCATCGGGTACAAGTTTCAGTTCATTACGATTGGCATTAGAAGTTTCGACAACCATATCAGATTGCATGGAGAGGCGGAATAGTCCGGTTTGGATACGGAATTTATTCGCAAAACCACCAATTGTGTCTGCCAAAGAGTCATCGTCATTCGAATAATATTCGGGGCTTCCGCCATCAATCATGACGATACCCTTGACGAGATCCGGGTATTTTTGTGCGAAACGAATGGTTTCCAGCGAGCCGAGTGAATGTCCAACTAATACATAAGGTGGCTTCTGTCCAGATACCTGCAACAACTCATGTAATTCTTCAGCTACGGTATCGACATCACGTTTTTTATCGGTCTGATCGCTATATCCATAGCCAAATCGGTCATATACAGCGAATTTTGTGTTGGGAGCAAGCTTTTCATATAATGGATAATAATCTACATAGGGATTAGCGGTCCCCCAGCCAGAGGCGAGTACGACTGTTACATCGCCTTCTCCACCAGTATATAGATGCATATTGTCTCCATGGACTTCATACAGCTTACCAGGGGGGACGAGTGTTTTGGCATCCTGCCTTAAACCCACTTGTTGGTAGATCACGCCAGTACCCAGAAGCAACAGAATTACCGCGAGGTCAAATATCAAAAACTTAACTAATCTTTTGCGCCATTTCTTCATGTTCTCTCACATACTCTCCATGTATTTTCTCTATCATATATGCCCAATCTTATAGGAGAGAAAACAGAGTCTTAATTCTATCTTAATTGAATTTATTTCCGATCATGGGGAATGGGCGTGTTCTAGTGAAAATTGTATATCAACGGCCAATGAATTAATATATAGCTACGATATAAGTTGAACTAAAGAATATTTACACTGCTCACTCCGATGACAGAATAACCTTCCGATCGCTGTTATCCCCAGATTTTTTTGATTCACTTTTATAAAGGTGAAAATCTGGTGATAAAGGCGAACGCTCCGCTTCTTCAGGTTATTTCTGTCCTCTACGTTCTAGTGTTAATGTGTAGTTCAACTGATATAGTTGAATATATCTTAATCAAATGTTGAACCATAGATTGATTATATAGAACAGAAGGTATGTATAATGACAAAATACGAAAATCAGCTTCCGACATCGGCAGGCATGAACTTCAAATCCCTAATCAGTATATTGAGAGATTCCATGCGTGGCAATGTAGAGCGGAGGCCATCTGGCACGATGCCCATGGAGATATGTGAACCTGCTGAAACCTTGAATGCATCCGATAATCCGCAGGTTACATGGTTCGGACATTCGGCTTTTTTACTCGAAATTGAAGGGCACAGATTACTCTTTGATCCGATGCTGGGCAATCGTCCATCCCCCGTATCCTGGGTGGGCACCAAACGTTACAGCACCAATCTACCGATTCAACCGGAGGATTTCCCAACGCTGGATGCAATCATTATATCGCATGACCATTATGATCATCTGGATTATAACTCCATCCGCAGATTGAAGGATAAAACAAAGCGATTTATCGTACCGCTTGGCGTCCGTCGTCGGCTGATTCAACTGGGTGTGCCTTCGGAACAGATTACCGAGCATAACTGGTGGGATGAGTTATCGTTCAAAGGTTTAACATTGGCTTGTACGCCAGCAAGACATTTCTCGGGCAGAGGATTATTCGACCGTAATTCTACCTTATGGTGTTCGTGGGTTATCGCTGGACAACATACAAAGGTGTTCTTTAGTGGTGACAGTGGATACGGTCCTCATTTCAAGGAAATTGGCAGTAAATACGGTCCATTTGACCTCACCTTGATGGAATGTGGGCAATATGACGAGCGGTGGTCCAACATTCACATGATGCCGGAAGAGACGGTGCAAGCGCATTTGGATGTAAAGGGGAAGTTGCTTATCCCGATTCATTGGGCCGCATTTACGCTGGCCTATCATGCCTGGAATGAACCGGTTGAACGAATCACGAAGGCTGCACATGCTTTGAAAGTTAAGATTGCAACTCCCAAAATCGGCGAGAAGGTTGTGCTTCATACGGAGGAATACCCTACACATCCATGGTGGAGACCGGAATTAGGATAAATAAAATAAAAGCGTTCAGCTCATCAAATGAGTGGACGCTTTTTCTATTGCATTTTACATCAGGATTGATAATGCACTGTAAATTAACAACACACCCATGACGATATTAACAGGACGCTCGTATCTTAATAAAAAGCTCTGGAATAACATGCCACCAAACGCCCAGGTCATATTGGCACTAATACCAATGAAGGTGAGCAGCAAGGAAAATACAATTAATTGTACATGGGACTGCCCAAGAGGCAGAACAAAAACGGATATGGCAGTAAGTCCATACAGAATGACTTTGGGATTGATGAATTGCAGGGTGAACCCAAATAGAAATGAATAATGATTGACCTTGTTTTCTTGCGCATCTGCAGGTTTACTTCGCATGATTTTGATCGCCAGATAGAGCATGTACACACACCCTAACACGTTCAATACGGGTGCGATCCTGGGAATATATTGATGAAGAATAAGATTGAAATAACTTGACAGAAACATAATTAGCAGGCAGCCGGCTGCAACTCCACTAATAAACGGAAGGGTCTTGCGGAACCCCTGATTTCTGGCATGCGTCATGGAAATGATGTTGTTGGGTCCGGGTGTAAATGAAGCGATGATTGCATAGGTCACTAAAGGTATAATGTTCATGGTTCCTCCACGTCTTCTTAGTTGTGTGATATAATGACCTCAAATGTACGTTATAGCGTACGGTCTTTATCATTGTACAACATGTACGTTATATAGCACAACAAAATTATGAAATGAGGAGGATGGATTTTTGAAAAACATTAATAGTATTCTTGCTCAGAACCTGAAACAGCTTAGGGAACAAAGAAAACTCAGTCTGGACAAGGTCGCCGAAATGTCTGGTATTAGCAAGACCATGCTTGGTCAGATTGAACGTGGTGAATCCAATCCATCCATTGCAACCGTATGGAAGATTGCTAATGGCCTGAAAACTTCCTTTACTGCTTTGATTCACGAGCCGAAGTCAGATACAACCGTTGTAACGGGGGATGATATTCAAGTATTGATGGAGGATGAGGGAAGGGTTCGGATTTATCCGCATTTCCCTTTCGAAGAAGGACGCCGCTTTGAAATATATATGATGGAGATGGACCCCAAGTCTGAGTTGAAAGCTGAACCGCATATCGAAGGTACGGAAGAGTTTATTACGGTCTTTGAAGGTGAAGTTACGATTAGAGTAGGGGCGGAAGATTATACGGTGAGTTCAGGGGAGTCGATCCGTTTTGGAGCGGACAAGCCTCACGCCTACGTTAACTCCGGTGCTAAGACGAACAAATTCAACATGGTCATTCATTATTCGAAGTGAGATGCAAAGATCCATCTGTGAATGTAACGAACGATGAACGAATAAATGCATACATGAAAGGAATGACAATAAAGCAACCTGATGTAATGAACTGCAACTCCCTCGTTAGTCGTGTCTCACAAAGGGTTCAGTTCAAAACATTGGCTGCTTTATTGATGTGTGCACTATGGAGCCCCCAACCTCTAGCGAAGGGGACTCTAACTTATGGTTTTTCTTTGGCCTGACGCTGTATTTCCTTGGCTGTTAATGCTTTATCATACACTCTTACGTTATCCAGACTGCCTTTGTAGAACGGATCAGACGCATAACGACTCTTGCCTACATAAGCTTCCGTTACCTGCAGATCTTTCGGGTTAAAAGTAATCTCAGAGCTGCTTGCAACCGATGTACCATTCACATACAGAGTACCCACATCACCCTGAAGGGTTACAGCGACATGAACCCACTCTTTGGAAGGCAGTGGATTTGCTGCAATCAGGCTCTGATCCCGTCCCTCATTATGAATGGTGAATTGTAATGCTCCATTATGCTGGGAGGGCGTGAGGAACATATGCCTCGTTAAACCATTTCCAAAGTCGAAAATACGCTGCCAGGACCCGCCGCCATCCCAATTGACCCAGGCGCTAAACGTGAAATCCGTTGTATCTGTAATGAGTCCAGGTAACTGAATGTAACTGTCTGTCCCATTGAATGTAGCAGCCTGATTTTTGCCACTAGCAGCAGAACTGACCACGTTAAAGGCTTGTCCGTGATATTCGTTTTTGCTGTAATCCTGTGCGACTTTGCCAATTTTCTTGTGTTCAAAAGTATACTCCCCGAGCAATGGGCTTACCGCTTGCTGTGGAATGATAACGTTAAACGTTTTGGAGCTTACCGCAGTTCCTTTACGAATCGTTGCGGTTAATTTCACTTTGGCATCGCCCTTACCGGCGCGAGGTCGCTGTACTACACCTGTAGTGGATAGAACCGAAGCATTGGAGCTTTTCCACGTAATCTCTGCATCACTTGTTCCCTTGGTAGGCAGAGACAGATTGAAGAACACGTGATCCGTATTGCTAATGCTCAGGTCCTTTTGCACCGCATCTACAATGTCCTGATCACTCCGTTCAACACTTTGACTTCCCCAGATGGCTATCCCGGTGGAGGAGAGGGCGCTAAAGGTCAGAACCGTACTTTGAGATTCCGAATTCCATTCATGTGTGAAAACGCCTTTGTACACAACGTTATTCGATGTGATCTGAACCTTGTTGTCTGCACCAAGACTCCATGTTCCTGTCACGGCACCATGAATCTGCCCATCTGCCGTGAACTGAACGGTCTGGGATGGCTTGATGTCCGCCGTGATGTCCTTACCATGATTCACCCATTGGTACTGACCGGCGATCTCCTGAGTTGTCAGTTGCGTGGTATCTTCTCCCAAAGCCGCATAGCGATATGGAGAAACAACGGGCCAACCATCTGCATTCATATGCATCTCATGTACGCGAACTTCATGCTCTTCGCCACGCCCTGGAAAGCGGGTATGGAAGATGAGAAATTGTTTGCCAGTCTCCGGATCAACATAAGCAGAGTTATGCCCTGGCGATACATAGCCGCTACCTAGGCCTGTGCCCGGATCACCGATCTGTCTCTCGAACAGGAAGTTCCCCATCAATTTGACTCCAAAAGGCTCAATAGAACGATCATCAAACAATGGTTTATCCTTGTCCGCCTTAACGTTGATCATATCGTTTCCTTCCGCATCGAGGAAAGGTCCATCCGGTGTTTGGGAGCGAGCAACGCGAATGTTGTATCCTCCATCAGCACCTAGCCCACCGTAAGACAGGTACAGATAATAATAATCAGTTTCGGGACTGTAGAGCATATAAGGGGCTTCAATACGACTATGATTGCCTCCGGTCAGCTTTTTGCCATAACCTTGATTTGGCAGTGGTTTACCTGTCGTTGCATCCATCTCCAGAATGAAAATCCCTCCTGAATACGAGCCATACACCATCCATAACTTGCCGTTTTTATCATAAAAGACATCCGGATCGACCACATTGGGATGAATCGTTGCATCGTAAATGGTACCATCCTCACTGATCTGATCCCACATGCCGGATTTCAACAGAATGCCTTGATCCTTATAAGGGCCTTCGATATTGTCTGCGACAGCAATGCCGAGCGCTGATCGCGGAGAGTCCCCTTTACAAGCATTGTAGTACATATAAAACTTGCCATCCGCCAATTGAATGACATCTGCTGCCCATAACGTATCCGTCTGCGCCCACTCCAACGCTTCAGCGAATTCCTTGGTTACATTGGGGACAACAGGGTTGTTATCTGTAACGCCGGAGGCGACCAGATCCCAGTTCAGAAAGTCTTTGGACTTAGCCACTTGCAGATGTGAACCAAAAATATAAAACGTATCATCCACCTTAATGACAGAAGGGTCATGAACGGAAACATTTTTAAATGTTGGAGCAGGATTAGCGATAGGTGTGGTGGAACTCTGCGAGTTACCCACGGTTTCCCCTGAACCATTTGCGAACACCGAGACCGGTGCCAAAGTTGTTGCAGTAAGTAAAGTGGTGCTTAGTACAGAAATTTTAAGTACGCGAACCCAATAACGTTTCATACGTTTCCCCTTTCCTATTTCCCGGAATGAAAAATCAACCGATACTTGGCAACACACGATAAAAGGTTCGGCAGACCTCCTTTGAGTATTTCATTATATCAAGCGCTTTCATTTGTTATATTATCAATTGATTTATATGTTTGTAAACCATAAATCTAATGTTTATAAGAGTAAAATGAAAAATAAATAAGAGACGGGAAGAGCCGATAAAGGTCATTACATTCAAATAAACCAGTTGTCTTTCTCAAATTTAGGATTGAAATGGGGATCGATGATGCGATATTATTACGTTTAAGAAATGTGTTTAACTATTTATCAATCATTTTATATTAATACGAATCAAAAGCGTGAACCGACAATTCTCAACTACATAGGAGGTAAGAACATGAGCACATATCAAAATCAATTAATTGCACAATACACGTTCGAGGATAACGTTCAGATCGGGAAGGACAGCTCCGGTAAGGGACATGATGGTATAGCCAAAGGTGAGATTCTACCTGTGATATCCGAGTTGAAAGGTAGAACGGCGGTGACTTTCAACGGGGGAGCGAATGGAACTTCTTATCTGCAATTACCCTCGAATCTGCTTCGTGATGTAAGCGATAACACGGGAATTACGATTGCTACTTGGGTGTTTCTCGGCAAGGGGTCTAATGTGTGGGAACGCATTTTTGACTTTGGCAAAGGGGAGAAGGGGCCGTATTTATTTTTGACACGTCAGCTTCTGGGAACTTTATATGCCGGAGATAATCTGGTTGTCCACCCAAGTGGAGGAGTTGCAAGCGGAGAATGGTTGCATATCGTGCTCTCCGTAGCAGGCAGCCTAGGGGGAACGTTGAGCAGTGCGGGTCCGATTGTATATGTGAATGGGGAGAAGGCGGCAGACGGTTCGATCAGTCAGACGTCGAGCGGCAATTATGCCAAATTGCGCGAATGGTTTGATTCGTTCACCGATCCTGAGAATTATAGCCAGAATTATATTGGACGTTCCCAGTATGCAGCGGATGTGGACTTTGCAGGCTCGTTATCCGACTTTCGGATCTATGGGGCAACGCTCACCATGGATGAAGTCATTGAAGTGATGTGTGAATCACTGACAGATGAAGCGATTGTGAAGCTTGCGGCGGACAAGTACTTGTCCTTCCGCAACCGAATCATCACCAAGGATGTATCATTACCCGCAGACTTGCTGGGTGGTAAAGTGTCTGTTGAATGGAGTTCCAGTGCTCCAGAAGTTCTGTCTGAGAACGGAGAAGTTCAGGCAATCACATCAGCACAAGAGGTTACGCTCCGTGCGCTTCTGAACAGAGGTGATCGTAAGCTGAGCCAAAGCTTTGACGTGTCTGTTGTGCCAGCCCATCTCCCGCCTTATACGGTCACCATCCATGGAGATCAGAAGGTGGCTGACATCAGTGAAGTCATGTATGGGCTTTTCTATGAGGATATTAACAACGCGGCAGATGGCGGAATCTATGCAGAGCTTGTTCAGAATCGATCATTTGAGTCTTTTGCATTTGATACATACTCGCATGACTCTGGAGAATGTGGCTGTTCGACAGGACGAAATCGTGAACCTTTGTTTGCCTGGTCAGGCGATACGGAGAAAATGCGCGTACAGCATACGGATGGACTAAACGTTCACTTTAACGTGGAAGACCCTGAAGTAAATGCTTATTATGTAACGGTTCAGGATGGGGCTACGATTCGGAATCGTGGATTCTCAGACTCCAACCAGCATTGTGCCATGTCCATCAAGCAGGGTGAATCATATGACTTTACCGTATGGGCAAAAGCAGAATTGGCAGGAACGATCACTGTTCAATTGCAGGATGGAAGTGACACTTCTATCAGTGATTCGGTAACGCTGCATGTTGAAGGCGGGAACACATGGAAGAAATACGGTTTGTCTCTGATCGGAACGGAGACTGTACTTGGTCAACTGGCACTTACGTTTGCAGGTGACATCTCGATCGATATGGTGTCCTTAGTCCCTCAAAATGTATGGGGAGCTGATCCGACAGAAGAGGGAATATCGGCTACAGCACATGCCAACTACACAGGTAACCCGAACTATCGATTGAGAAAAGATCTAATTCAGGCACTCGCAGATCTGCATCCGAAGTTCTTGCGTTTTCCGGGAGGATGTATCTCGGAGGGATCTTTTATCTGGGATAACGTATATGACTGGAAGGATTCTGTGGGTCCGGTTGAGCTCCGCAAAGAAAATTATAATGTCTGGGGTTACATGATGACGATGGGCCTCGGTTATATGGAGTACTTCCAACTGGCGGAAGATCTCAATGCCGCTCCAGTTCCAGTCATGGCTTGCGGTGTGTTGTGTCAGGCACGCTCGGATTATGCTCACCCTGCGGGTGGCGCTTTAAGGGATTATTATATCCGCAACTTTACAGATCTGATTGACTTTGCGCTCAGTACAGACTTTGAACAAAACGAATGGGCGGCTGTACGAAGCCAGATGGGCCATCCTGAACCGTTTGATCTTCGTTATCTGGGCGTAGGCAATGAGAACTGGGGCACTGAATTTTTTGCCAACTTCGAAGTATTCAAACGTTCAATAGATGACTACATGGAGCAGAACTATCCTGATCATGAGTTGCACATTATCTCGACGGTTGGTGCTCAGGCGGATGATGATGCGTACCAGGAAGGATGGAAATTCCTCAGCGGGAATCTGACCGGATCGGCTCAAGTTGCTTTTGCAGATGGCACAGAGGTGATTGAGGAGACGGTAACCTGGTATGAAAACCAGGACAATTATATGGACACCATTGCAGATGAGCACTACTACCGCTCCAATGAATATTTGCTGAATAACGCGGATCGATACAACTACTATGACCGGGCTTATCTTGAAGACGGAAGTATCGATTGGAAAGAAACATCCAAAGTATTTGTGGGAGAATATGCTTCCACGGACAAAAACACGCTGGCAGGAGCGGTCGCAGAAGCTGCGATCATGACTGGGTTTGAAAATAATGCAGACGTTGTTCGTTTGGCTGCCTATGCGCCATTGTTCAACAAAGTACTAACGGACGGTACTTACCGCTGGACGCCAGACTGCATCTGGTTTGATGATGAAACCGTGTGGTATACACCGAATTACTATGTACAGCAGCTTTTTGCAAAATATGTAGGGGATCAGGTGCTTGAGACTTCATTCTCCACATATAGCAAAGGCAAACCGCTGAATCTCATTCCTCGTGGAGGCATCGAGATTGCAACAGGTCATGCAGACATCGTGGTGAAACGAGTCACGGTGACGTCCAATGAGGATGGTAGTTTGATGTTTGAGGAAGATTTCAGGGAACGTACAGAGCCTAGTGACGCATGGAGCCAGATTCCCGGATCGGAAGGATATGCGTTAACGGCAGGAAAAGGACTCATTTTGAAGGCACAATCAAGTGGATTGAATGGATTGTATCTGCTGAATGACGAATGGACCAATTACAAAGTTCACGTTGAGGCTGAAAGAATTTCAGGTGAGGATGGTTTTTACATCGGTGTGGGACTGACGGATATCTCGCCTGAGAACAAGGATGTCATTGAGTACGCAATTAGTTACGGCGGGAACGCAACAGGCGTGAAGGTGTACAAACAAGGGATTGAGGGTTATACACTGGGAGACTATTCATCCAGCTCGGCAGCAGGTAACCTGAGAGCGGCCAACTATGAACCACTCGAGAATGGGACCGATTATACAATCACGGTTAACTATGGTGGGGATACAGGAAAGAATCTGGTCTGCTCCTATACAGACGGACGTAATATCAGCAAGGTTCTGGATTACAAGCTGGAAGCTTACAACCGGGAAGTATTCCACTCTGTCACGAAGGACGCACGGCATATATATGTGAAACTGGTGAATGCAGATGATGTGGATAAATCAACCCGGATTTGCCTTCAGGATCTGAAAGTTGATGCTTCAGCCAAACTGATCACACTTACTGGAGAGGATCATTTGGTGCATATTCCGAATGTGAATCAGAAGAATGATGAGAAAGTGGTTCCCCAAGAACAGGAGATAACACTATCCGATACATCGGTGGTGGTTAACTTAACAGCTCATTCAGTGAATGTATTGGTGATGGATATTCTGAATTAAATTCATATCGTGAACAAGAGACCGCGTATATCGCGGTTTTTTGGCGTTCGAAATCTGTCCATTGATGATCAAAGAACGAAGAAATGGTGCTCTCCTAAAGGAAGGCACCATTTCTTTGGGTCTGATTATCTGCGTTTTAATAACAGAACGCCACTGATTGCCGACGTTTTATGGCGATAGACCACTTTGAATCCAATATCATTGTCCAGCAAACAGTTCAGTGCATTGATTAGCCGTGCACCGGGAACCAGTGTGAATGTACATGGAGACGTATTACCAATCACGCGCACACTTTGGATTCTGCGCGCAGAACCAGGGACGAGGGGATTTCTTGACCAATAGATTAATACCAGATCCGGTTGCGGAACAGCATTGACACGAGCCATACTAATCATCTCTTTTCTATTAGATTCTCTATAGTAAATGACAATGTGAAGTAGAAGGTGCTAGACAAAAGACGTCATGAGCAATAAATGGGGTTAACACCTTCCATTTATATCTAGTGCCTGTGGAATTCACAACAATTCATAGGTATAACAGATACTCATAAATGCATTTTCAATCCCATACATATATTCTGGAGGTGATTGGGATGAGCAAGGAACCTATGGATGAGAATAAAAAGATTGAGCAAAGAAACACCTTTCTTCGGGACAATAACGGGAAAGAGATGTCTTCCAACGAAGGGGTTAAAATATCAGATGACAGCAACTCGCTAAAAGCGGGGGATCGCGGACCCACGCTGCTTGAAGATTTTCTGATGCGTGAGAAATTGTCTCACTTTGACCGGGAACGCATCCCGGAGAGAGTTGTGCATGCTCGCGGATATGGAGCTTACGGTGAATTTGAGTTATATGAATCACTTGAAGAGTTAACGATGGCTCATTTTCTTCAGAATCCAGGAGTGAAAACACCGCTGTTTGTGCGTTTTTCCGAAGTTGCTGGTTCCAAAGGGGTTAACGAGACGAATCGGGATGTACGTGGGTTCGCCGTGAAGTTTTATACTGAGGAAGGCAATTTTGACTTGGTTGGCAACAATATACCTGTTTTTTTCATTCAGGACGGAGTTAAGTTCCCGGATTTGATTCATGCGGTAAAGCCGGAACCTAACAATGAAATTCCACAGGGCTCTACTGCACACGACACCTTCTGGGATTTCATTGCGAATAACCAGGAGTCGGCTGCTATGGTCATGTGGATTATGTCGGATCGCACGATACCGCGAAGCTTTCGAATGATGCAGGGATTTGGAGTACATACCTTCCGACTGGTGAACAATGAAGGCAAATCCAGATTCGTGAAATTTCATTGGAGGCCCGTACTTGGCATGCATTCTTTTGTGTGGGATGAAGCTCAAAAGCTGGGAGGTGCGGATCCGGACTTTCATCGCAGGGAACTGTGGGAAAACATCAATGCGGGTAATTTTGCGGAGTTTGAACTCGGAATACAAGTTTTGGAGGAAGCGGATGAATTCAAGTTTGATTTTGATATTTTGGATGCAACGAAATTATGGCCTGAAGAAGACATTCCGGTGCGAATCATTGGCAAAATGACGATTAACCGCAATGTCGAAAATGTATTTGCGGAAACGGAACAGGTTGCTTTCCATCCAGGGAACATCGTACGTGGCATTGACTTTAGCAATGATCCTTTGCTTCAAGGGCGACTGTTTTCGTACACGGATACTCAATTGGCGAGGGTGGGCACAAATTATCAGGAACTGCCGATCAATCGTCCGATATGCCCTGTACATAACAACCAGAGAGATGGAGCCTCTCGCTATACCATTGATCAGGGGAGAGTCGCCTATCATGACAATTCGCTTGCCAATAACTCACCTTATACTGTGCCGGGAACAAAAGGGGGATTTGTGACATATCCTTCCCCAGTGCAAGGTCTTAAAGAACGGAAAACGGCACCCAGCTTCCTGGATCATTTCTCGCAAGCACGTCTCTTCTGGAACAGCATGTCAGGCTTGGAGAGAAGCCATATCATTCAGGCACTTACGTTTGAACTTGGGAAGGTAAAGGATGTTTCCATTCGTCAGCAGGTTGTCAATATGTTAGGTCATATCAGCACGGAGCTGGCGACCATTCTGGCCGTGGAACTCGGAGTCAATGTACCTAACGTCCCTGAATCTCCAGTGACGAAGTCCTCACCTGCGCTCAGCATGGCAAATACGGTGTTTTCTCCCAAGACATTGCGTGTCGGAGTGATTGTTGGGGAAGGATTCGATGGCCCGAGCACACAATACATTTTGGAAGAGCTTAAGGGAGCGGGACTTCAACCGGTCATTGTACATGAAAGACAGGGTGTGGTGCGTGGAACAGGGAATGTGGAGCTCAAGGTGGACGACAGCTTTTTGACCGGCTCGCCCTTGGTATATGATGGTCTGTTCATTGTTGGAGGACAGCAGGAAAACGATTATGTTCAGAAATACACCCGATCCTATGCGATCGAAACGTACAATCATTTCAAACCGATCGGTGCTACACCGACGGGTGCAGCGGTGATCCAGCCGGTCGGCATTATAGGCAAACCTGGCGTCATTGTGGAACAGCAGCCTGCGGCGTTTGCAGAGCAATTCATTCAAGCGATGACCCAGCAGCGCTTTTGGGATCGGACATAGCCACGTGGGATAAACTGGACATGGGAAGTTCATGCGTCTAAACTAGATAGACCAGACACACTAAGAAGGGATGCGCCGATCCAAACCATGTTGCAGAAATTCGGGTTTACACAATATGAAAGTCAGGTATACGAGGCTATATTTGCCCAGGATGAACCGCTTGATGCCACATCGATTGTAAATTACTCCAACGTTCCCAAAGCCAAAATCTATGAAGTGCTCAACCGTCTGATCGACAAGGGAACGGTGCTGACAACGATGGATGGGAAGAAGAAACTATATATGGCTGTGGATCTTCAGTCCATCATTCATAAGATCAAGGCTGATTTTGAGAAAGATATTGAGGAATTGAAGAGTTACAAAATCAAACGTACATTTACAGATGAGCATATCTGGACGTTAAAAGATGAGTCGTCCATCGCATCGAATATCGAACAGCTTATCGAGGAAGCAGATTCATCAATTCTTTTTCTGGCCTGGAATGAGCGTATGGAGAAATATCGTGAACTGCTGGAGCAGAAGGAAAAGCAGGGCGTGTACGTTGAAGTGCTTGCCGTTGGGGGAATGGAGACATCCTTAAACCGGATATACTCGTTGATTCCATTGCTTGATGCGCCAGAACCTTCACAGCTGCTTATTGTGGATCATGCATATCTGCTGTTTGCCGGTGTGGAGCATGATTCATGGCGAGCGATCAAGACGATGTCCAAACCGATTGTCAAAGCGATGACTGATTATTTCTACCATGATGTTGCCCTTACTCAGATTACCAAAAAATACGGTGACCAACTGTTACAGGATGCTGAAATCGAGAAACTGCTCACCAGGTTGATCTATTAAAACTATTCTCTCGGAGGATAGTTTTTTTTGTTATATCTTTGTTTGAAAACAATCATGAAAATAACTATTGAAACTTTCATTCTTATGGGTTACTATCGTAGTTGTAACTTTTTGAGGAGGATTCAAAAATGAATAAGAAAGTATATGTGCTCGCTATCGCAGCATTTGTGGTCGGAACCGTTGAACTGATCTTGGGCGGAATTCTGGACCTGATTGCTACGGATCTTCATCTTTCCCTGGCCAAAGCGGGGTATTTAATCTCTATTTTCTCACTTGTCTATGCGTTGTCTGCACCGATTTTATTAAATATGACGGCCAGATTCGAGCGTAAAAAGGTATATATGTGTACGCTGTTTGTTTTTCTGATCAGTAATCTGATCTCTGCATTTAGTTCCAGTTTTTATATGCTGATGGCGGGCAGAGCACTCGGAGCCGCCACGGGTTCACTTATTTTTGTGCTCTCCCTGACCCTTGCAGCACGTATTGTGGAACCACAATATAAAGGACGCGCCGTGGGGATTATTACCATGGGAGGCAGTGCATCACTTATCCTAGGTGTGCCTCTTGGAATCTTTGTAGGTAACTTGGCAGGCTGGCGTGAGGTGTTTATGTTGATCGCTATTCTCACAGCAGTGGTTATGGTGGCCATCTGGATTGCGATGGATCGTGTACAGCCTATTCCTGCTGTATCCCTGAAGAAACAGCTTACGGCACTGTGGAATCCAAAAATGTTGGCAATCCATGCTACAACTTTGCTTGTGCTTGCGGGTCATTTGACTTTATATGCGTATTTCACGCCATTCTTGCAAGAAACGCTGGGTGCCAGTGCGACGATGGTCACCTTTATCTATATGATGTTTGGGATCGCCGCTGTTGCAGGGGGAGGAATCGGGGGCATGTTATCCGATCGTCTGCATCCTGCTAAAGCCATTATCATTGTGCTGATTCCCTTTATCGTGAGTATGGCTGTCATTCCGTTCAGTGTGGGATTGCCTTTGATCGCCTTCTTGTTATTGTTAAGCATCTGGAGTGCACTGAGTTGGACCGTTACGCCTGTGCAGAATAGTCTCATTATCAAAACGTCGCCGGAAACAGCCGAAACGCTAATCAGCACCAACTCAGGTATTGCACATGCAGGTATTGCACTGGGTACCTATATCGGCGGCATGGTGATCGATCATTCATCGATTCTGAACACCGGATGGGTTGGTTCTGTTCTGATTCTGCTTGGTTTGGTGACTGCCATCTATGCCATTAGCGTTAAGGAAAAAACCGTTCAGGCGGTTGCTTAGAATAAAGAAATTAGACAAAAAGCTTGAACCTCTGCATTCCCATAGTCTAATGGGTGTAGAGGTTTTTTTGCTGTTTCGCTAGAGTACGCGTCAGTAGAATAAACCATTTTCATATCGAGCAAAACTTGCTTTATTCATACTAATCTATATAATTAAAAGAGTTTTTAAAAGTATTATTTAATGTTGAATTACATGATGTGTAATGAGGGAGCGGTGATCATGACTACGAAGACGGAAAAACAAAAAATGCTGGATGGCGAGCTGTACATGGCTTCGGATCTTCAATTGTCTGAGGACAGAGAGTATGCAAGGAAAATGACGCGGACGTTCAATCAAACGACGGAAACGGATGGTGAGCTTCGCACCAAGTTATTGAAGGAACTGTTGGGATCTACAGGTGAACACCTGGGCATGGAACCTAATATTCATGTGGATTATGGATATAACATTCATGTAGGCAATCATTTTTATAGCAATTTTAACTGTACGATATTAGATGTGTGTGAAGTTCGTATTGGAGACCATTGCTTAATGGGGCCAGATGTACATATCTATACGGCTACTCATCCACTCCATCCGCATGAACGCAATACGGGTGCAGAATACGGCAAGCCAGTCACGATTGGCAATAATGTATGGATTGGTGGTAGAGCTGTTATTAATCCAGGGGTTACCATTGGAGACAACGTGGTCATTGCTTCCGGGTCTGTGGTTACAAAGGATGTTCCGGATAATATGATTGTGGGCGGTAATCCTGCTAGAATTATTAGAGAGATTGAGCTTTAATTTATTTTAGATAGAAGATGGGAAGTTCTTACGAAATGATGACTGAAAAAGAAAAATCCCAATTGGGGCTCTTGTATAACGCCAATTATGATCAAGAGTTAATTGAAGAGCGTTTACATGCCAAAGGGCTTTGTTACGATTATAACCAGCTCCATCCAGCCAAGATCAATGAAAGAGAAGAGTTAATCAAGAAACTGCTGGGGAAAACGACGGATCGTTTCCTGATTGAACAGCCATTTGTATGTGATTACGGCTATAATATTGAAATTGGTGAGAACTTCTACAGCAATCATAATATTGTCATGCTGGATGGAGGCAAAATCAGTTTTGGAGATAACGTTTTTGTTGCTCCCAATTGCGGATTTTATACAGCAGGCCACCCTTATGATGTTGAGCAACGCAAGGAAGGTCTGGAGATCGTTGGACCCATCACGGTGGGCAATAATGTATGGATCGGTGGCGGTGTGACAGTTCTTGCCGGTGTGACGATTGGAGATAATACGATCATCGGCGCAGGCAGCGTAGTGACCAAGAGTATACCGTCTGGTGTGATTGCTGCGGGTAATCCTTGCAGGGTCATTCGCAAGATAACAGAAGAAGACAAAACAAAGTACAGCAGGGATGTAGTGAAGAACATCTAGTGAAGAATAAATAGTGAACAACGTGATAGTCGCTAATGGAGAATGCCCGATGTGTATCATCGGGTGTTTCTTTTTGAAAATAAAAATAAAATCCCCCAGACAGAAAACATGCCAAGGTACTGTATAACCGACACTCTTTCATGTGATATGTCTGGGGGATAGAAGAATGTATCTGTTACATTTGCTTAAAAAACCTTAACGCTGCAAACTTTTCCCGTTACTGCTGATCACTTCTTTGTACCAATGGAAGGATTTCTTGCGATAACGTTCGAGTGTTCCTGATCCATCGTCATGACGATCCACATAGATATAGCCATAACGTTTTTTCAACTGGGCAGAAGACGCACTGACAACATCAATACAACCCCATGATGTATAACCCATAACTTCAACGCCATCTTCAATAGCTTCACCAACTTGAACCAGATGATCATTCAGATACTGGATTCGGTAGTCATCTTCAACTGTTTTCTCCCCGTCCGCACCCGTGATCAACTCATCAACAGCACCAAGACCATTTTCTACAATAAAGAGTGGTTTTTGATAGCGGTCATAGAACATGTTAAGGACATAACGCAATCCTTGCGGGTCAATCTGCCATCCCCATTCACTTGCTGGCAGATAAGGGTTAGGTACACCCCCAAGAAGGTTACCTTCACCTGCGATTTGTTTCTCCGGGTCTGCTGTCTGACAGATACTCATGTAATAACTGAAAGAGATAAAGTCTACTGTATTCAGCAACATTTCCTCGTCGCCAGCTTCCATCTGAATCTCGATTCCATTTTCACGGAAGTAACGTTTCATATAACCAGGGTAGCGACCTCTTACGTGTACATCACCGAAGAAATAGTTGCTATGCTCGAATTCCATGACTTTGATCATATCGTCCGGATTCGGTGTCAGCGGGTAGGTAGGCATACTGAGCATCATACAACCAATCTGTGCCGTAGGAATGATCTCATGACAGAGCTTCACAGCGGAAGCGCTGGCTACAAACTCATGATGGATCGCTTGATACAGATCTTGCTTGCTAAGCTTCTCCTTAGGTGTGTAGATACCACCACTCATGAATGGCGCTTCGAGAATGGAGTTGATTTCGTTAAAAGTAAGCCAGTATTTTACTTTGTTTTTATAACGTTTAAATACGGCAGTTACATAACGCTCGTAGAATCCAACCATTTTTCGGTTAACCCAGCCGTCGTATTCTTTGGACAAGTGAAGAGGTGTCTCATAGTGGGATAGCGTAACCAGTGGTTCGATCCCGTATTTGTGACACTCGTCAAACAGATCGTCGTAGAATTGCAGACCTTCTTCATTTGGTTCCAGCTCGTCCCCTTTTGGGAAAATACGGGACCAGGCGATGGAAGTACGGAATACCTTGAAGCCCATCTCGGCAAACAGTTTCACATCTTCCTTGTAGCGATGATACAGATCGATACCGATCAGTTTCATGTTATCTTCGGTTGGTTCTTCCGTGATTGGACCCATGATGCCTTTGGGAGCTACATCCTGAGTAGATAATCCTTTGCCGCCTTGATTGTATGCACCTTCAGCCTGGTTGGCTGCAATTGCACCACCCCACAGGAAATTTTCCGGGAATTGATAGGTTTGATTACTCATGTGTATCGCTCCATTCATCAAATTGATATTAAGATGATTCATGTATGACATAAAAAAAGCTTAAACGTTGTAACGGGTTACACGTCAAGTTTTACTTTTGACCCAGATCTGAGGCATACTATTATTCTATAGTTCGTTAGCAAGAAGGGAGTCTCCGATGTCCAAGTTTGATGAAATTATGAAGCGGTCTGGTTACTCAAAAGCGACAGTGTCACGAGTGATTAACCATTCTCCGCATGTTAGTGATGAAGCAAGGCAGATCATAACGGATATTATGAAACAGTTGAATTATATTCCCAACCGGAATGCGATATCGTTATCGACAGGGCAAACAAAGCAGATTGGAATTGTGACCTCTACCACAGGTGAGATCATTCTTACCTTCATGAATCAATTCATTGATACAGCCATGGATTTTGGGTTTCAGACGATTATCTATACATCCCGTGGAGATCCGGAGATTGAATTGCAGGCGTTCGAAGATCTGCGCAGTAAACGAGTCGATGGGCTAGTTATTATTGCTTGTGTCAATGATCCTCGGAAATTAAAAGCTTATATGGAGTATGGGCCCATTGTCTCCTGGCAGCGAATGGGAAATGACGATATTCCGTCTGTTGCGATGGATCAGGCAGAAGGGTATAAGTTAGCTCTGGAGCATCTGGTATCAAGAGGATACACTCGAATTGCGAATGCATTTGGCAGGGCTGAAAGTTTGAATACCCAGAGCCGACGTGAAGCCTATGAATCTTTCATGAAGAGCAGAGGGTTGCATGTGTGGACTGAAGCATATCAATATTCCGTATTTAGCTCCTCCGATGGCGAAGAAGCGATGGGAAGAATGGCTGAGGGGCCAGAACTTCCACAGGCCGTATTATGTTCGAATGATTATGCAGCCATCGGCATTCTTAGTGAAGCACGCAGACGGAATATTCAGGTACCGGAACAACTCGCCATTGTAGGGTTTGATGATATCGAGCTTTCCCGTGTCCTCGGGATCACGACCATACACAATCCAATTGCGGAGCAAGCCACCCAGGCTTTCCATCACTTGTGGGCTGTATTGGGTAAAACAGAGTTGAAGACAGAGCAGCTGACATACCAGCTGATTGAGCGTGAGACAACTTGAATCCATAAGACCTGATGTTGGAATTTGAATTTATGGATTCAATAATTATTCAAATTTGAAGCATCTTCGAATCGGAGTCATACGTTATACTGAATATGAGCTTCAGAACGACATATCTGTAAGGAGATGTGGCGTGAGCTTTTTTGTATCATGTTACAAGTTACATATTTCACAAACGATTAGCGGGAAAGGTGAGAATGGACTTTATGAAAACAGTGACAGGCCGATTCAGAATTGCGGGCATATGGGAGGGCATATCCTTACTTCTGTTGATTTTTATTGCTATGCCTCTGAAATATTTTGCAGATATCTCTTCCGCTGTAGCCGTAATGGGCATGATTCATGGTATTTTATTTCCTTTGTATCTTATTGCACTAGTGCATTTGGCTCTGGTCAAAAAGTGGAAGATAACACGCTGGTTAATGGGTGGACTCGCCGGTCTACTGCCGTTTGGTACTTTTGTATTCGAATCTTATCTTCGAAAGAGAGATTGGAAATAAAAATCAATAAGAATAAATGAAAGCAGGCGACTAATTCAGATGTTATCCGAATTGTCGCCTGTTACTTTCTGTACAAGTTCTACTTTACTGTACCTTGCTGACGATCGGACAATAAGCTGACTCCAATATCGCCTGAGGCATTCGACACAGGTGTATACGCCGAGAAGGAAGTAACAACAACCAGGGCAGTGAACAGAAATAAGAATGATTTTTTCATACCATAACCTCTTTCATATGGGGATATATTCCATTTGATTCTAACGCATATAGGCTATACTTGAAAAGAAAAAGTTTAAATGAGCAAGCTATTGAATGATTGAAAGGGTTGAGTTGCTATGAAAGATATTCATGAGTTAACATCCATAGAAATGGTTGAAGAAGTTATTCAACAACATGAATTGGTTTTTTTGTATGTATCTCGTCCAGAGTGCAGTGTATGTCACGCTTTACTCCCCAAGATCAGGGCGTTGCTTGAACCTTATCCATCAATATACCTCGGTCACATCAATGCTAACGACGTGGAAGAAGTTGCTTCCAAGTTTCTTATTTTTACCGTTCCAACAATGATCATGCTTGTGGAGCAGAAGGAATATATTCGAGCGGATCGTTTTGTTCGCTTGGAACGTCTGGAAGAGCAGCTGCAACAGATTCACTCCATGTATATCCAGGATGAGGAATAGAAAGCTAAAGCTTCATGAACGGCGGCTCATACATGAGCCGTTTTTTTGCGCCCGCAGTGGCATATAGCTATGAATAAAGTATATGATGCCTGAACTCGCAAATTAAAGTGTTGCCATGAAAACGGTTTTATGATAATTTAAACATTATAAAAACGTTTTTATAGTAAAGGAACAAAACTTATGGCAAAGATAACGATTAAAGATGTAGCAAGGGAAGCGGGCGTATCCATATCTACGGTCTCCAACGCTTTGAATGGTGTGGATGTCTTGAACCCGGAGACGAAATCACATGTTCTTAAGGTGGCAGAGCGTTTAAATTATGTGCCCAATCTGAATGGCAAGCTATTGAAGTCCGGTCAAACCAAAATGCTCGGTTTTTTCACCACAAGTGTATCAGGTCCGTATTTCTATAAGCTGGTTGAGTCAATGTCTCGCGAATGTGATCGTCTTGGGTATGGTTTGAATGTATTTGTGACCAAGGATAAACACGTTATTATGAGTAATATTCTGGGTCGGCGGGTGGATGGTGTCATTATTTACGAAGAGCTTCGGATTGATGAGCAAGATATTATCGCCATGGAGAAAGACAAGATCAAGGCGGTTTTTCTGGATCGGGTCTATCAGAGTGATACGATGGGAAGTGTCATTTTTGACTCGTATGTGGCGGCTTATGAAGCAACCAAGTATTTAATTGGGCTGGGGCACAAGAAAATTGCTTATATTTCGGGTGTGGATACGATGTTTGACAGTGTACAGCGTAGGGATGGCTATCTGGCTGCTTTGCGGGAGTACCAGCTTCCAATCGATGAAGATTACATTATACAAGGGTACTTTGAGGAGGAGAGCACGTATAGTGCGATAAAATCTTTTCTTCATTTACACCCCGGCAAGCGGCCTGATGCATTTCTTGCAGGGAATGACTTGAGTGCAATTGGCTGTATGCATGCGTTGAAGTCTGAGGGCTTTGAAGTGCCTCAGGATGTTAGTGTCGTGGGTTTTGACGATATTGATATCGCACAGTATTTTTCTCCACCACTCACAACGGTAAGAAATCAAATTGCAAGACAGGGTATTCTGGCAATCAATCAACTGGTGGGTATGATCAAGGAGAAAGAACAAGGGGCTGCACAGAAATTGGCGGGTGAGCTGGTGGTTAGAGGTTCAAGCCATGTGAAGATCGACCGGAAAGACTACCGTACATAAGTTGACTCAGCTTCTTCTCCGGTCTTTTTTTACATAAATAAAAGCAAAGGGGATTTTTATGCCGAAAAATAAAAACGTTTTTATAAACATGTATGCATGATGGAGGGGAGTAAAAAAACGTGGATAAATTAGCCGTAGAGACATCAACCGGTAAAAATGCGATCAGTCCCAATGGGAAGAAACCCATCGGACAACGGATTAAAGAATTCATAGTCGATTATCGGAGACAATGGGAGATTCAATCGATGATTATCCCGGGCATTATATTTATGATTATTTTCTGTTATATTCCGATTTACGGTTTGACAATTGCCTTCAAAAATTACACGGTCATTGATACGTTGGCCACCGCTCCTTGGGTAGGGCTGGATAATTTCAGAATCATTTTATCAGATAAATACTTCTGGGATGCAGTCGTGAATACGTTAGGGATCAGTTTTTTGAAATTAGGTATCGGGTTTGTCATTCCGATCATTCTCGCAATCATGATCTACGAGTTAAACAGCGGACGCTTCAAGAAGTTTGTGCAAACGGTTTCATACTTACCTCACTTTTTGTCCTGGATCGTACTTGGGGGAATGCTGATCACCTGGTTTTCAACAACGGGCTTATTTAATCAGTTGTTACTTAGCCTGGGAGTGATCTCGCAACCGAAGAACATCTTGCTGGATGCAGGCAAGTACTGGTGGATTGCTACGTTATCGGATATTTGGAAAGAAGCAGGTTGGGGAACGATTCTGTATCTGGCGATCATGGCAAAGATTGATCCTACGTATTATGAAGCTGCCAAAATTGATGGTGCAAGCCGTCTTAGACAGATCTGGAATATCACATTGCCCAACATGAAATCAATCATAAGCCTAAATCTGATTCTAACTGTAAGCGGTTTATTAGGGTCGAATCTGGATCAGACCTTGGTTCTCATGAACTCCCAGAACCGCGACAAAGCGGAAGTTATCAATTCTTATGTGTATCGTATGGGGATGTCTCAGGGTGACTTTTCATATGCAACGGCCGTTGGCTTGGGTGTCTCCATCATCTCTGTCATTTTGCTCGTCACTGCAAACAAAATCACAAGCAAATTAAACGATAATCAATCTGTGTTGTAGAAGGAGGCATCCCGCGTGAATGGAAAGGTGGCAAAAGAAGATCTCGATAGTCGGATCTTTGATACCTTAAATATGATTTTGTTAATCATCTGTACGATCGTTATTCTGGTTCCGCTCTGGAATGTCATCATCTCTTCCTTTAGTTCAGGCAAAGCGTTGGCGGAAGGTGGATTCATCTTCTGGTCACCGGAATTCTCGCTGGAGAATTACAGAGCGGTATTCAATGATCAGGGCATCTGGCAGGCCTTCTTCATATCGGTGTCCAAAACAACGATCGGCGTTGTTACACATGTGTTCTTTTGTGCCATGGTTGGTTACGGTCTGAGCAAAAAGTACATAAGAGGCCGTAAATTATACGTTGCCATGGGTGTTATTACAATGTTCTTCTCGGGCGGTATGATCCCGACATACCTGTTAATCAAATCACTTGGCCTGCTTAACAGCTTCTGGGTGTACATTATCCCGGCGTTATTCAGCTTCTATGATGTCGTAATTCTGATGAATTTCTTCCGGAATGTCCCGGATTCGTTGGAAGAATCGGCCAAGATTGACGGTGCAGGGGATTGGCATATTTTCCTGAAAATCTTCATTCCACTCTCCATGCCTGCCATGGCTACAATTGCACTATTTAATGGGGTGGGGCAATGGAACGACTTTATGACAACCAAGTTATACATTACCGATCAGTCACTGTATCCACTTCAGATGATGTTGTATGAGATTATCGTGCAGTCACAGACACAATCCATGCAAAATGTCGGGGGTTCGGCTGTTATTGAAACAACGACCAAAGGCGTGCAGCTAGCCACCATTGTTATTACAACACTCCCTATCGTGCTGATCTATCCCATCGTTCAGAGATACTTTATCTCGGGAATGATGCTCGGAGCAGTCAAGGAATAGGAGCAACAAATACCCCATTTTGAGGAGGAACAAAAATATGTTGAAGTTGAATAAGGCATCAGGCAAAAAAGGGATTAAATTGCTCGCAACACTGCTCACAGCCGTACTTATGATTACAGGTTGCAGTGGTGGATCTGGGGGCTCAAGTGAAGGAAACTGGGTTTCCATTGAAGATCGTTATACGGTTGACCCGGAAAAGCCAGCTTGGCAGTTGGATAAAAAGGAAGAGGCTACCGACCTGACATGGTACGTCAATGCTGACTGGTGGAACACCGATTTTGGCAAGGACATTGTTACCAAGAAAATCAAAGAGGAGTTGAACATCAATATTAAATTCATCACGGGTGATGATACCAAGTTAAACACCTTTTTCGCAGGTGGAGATATGCCTGACTTGTTGACCGTATTTGACTCCAATTCTCCTGTGGTACAAAAAGCTGCAACCTGGGCGATGCCGCTGAACGATCTGGCGGAAAAATATGATCCTTACTTCAATAAAGTAGCGGCTGCCGATACATTGAACTGGTTCCAATTGGCGGATGGTAAAACCTATGGTTACCCGAACTATTCCAATACACAAGAGGATTATGATAGCGGTAATATTCCTGCCAAAACGGCATTTATCATTCGTAAAGATGTGTACGAAGCTTTGGGTAGTCCGGTCATTGGAACGCCAGAAGAATTCCAGAATGTGATGAAACGAATTAAGCAAGAGTTCCCTGCGCTGATTCCATTCGGCTTTAATGCCGTAGGAGAAGGAACGGGTTCACTCGGAGATACGT
The DNA here is from genome assembly GCF_037981725.1 of Paenibacillus sp. FSL H3-0457. Lineage (NCBI taxonomy): Bacteria > Bacillati > Bacillota > Bacilli > Caryophanales > Paenibacillaceae > Paenibacillus > Paenibacillus sp. FSL H3-0457. The sequence continues at coordinate 3,121,945 of NZ_CP150283.1, forward strand.
TGCAAGACTTCATTGGTGTTCCGCTTGAGAACGAGAATGGAGAATTCTATGATCGTAATCTGGATGAAGATTACCTCACGTGGTTGAGAACATTGAACACCGTGTATAGAGACGGCAATATCAGTGATGACAGTTTTGCGGATGATGGTACGGCTTTTGAAGAGAAAGTGAAATCGGGTAAATATGCAACGATGCTGCTCGACGGTACACCTCAACAAGGAGGAAACCTGCAAATCTACATGAGTGCCAATCCAGGCAAAGAATATGTTGCTATCGATGGACCGCAGAGTACCAAAGGTAATGCACCAACATTGAATCAATCCGGAATAACCGGGTGGATGATCAATTTCATTTCCAAGGACTGTAAAGATCCGGCCAAGGCCATTCAGATATTCACATACTTGCTGAGTGAAGAAGGACAGACGCTTATGAATTACGGGATCGAAGGGGAAAGCTACCAAACCAAAGCCGACGGTAGTGTAGAATTGCTGCCAGCAGTGAAAGACATGCAACTGAATAACGCAGATCAATTCAAAAAGGATTATCGGATGGGCGAGTTTATGTTCTTTGGTCATGACCGCCACAAAGCACTCAGTGCAGATGCTTTTCCGGAAGCGATTAAACAGATGCAGGAGTGGGGCAAAGGCAAGCTGAAACCACACTTTATTCTGGAGAATATTAGCCCGGATCAAGGTACACCTGAAGCTCGTGCGTTGTCAGCAATCAATACGAAGTGGAATACAACGCTGGTCAGTATGGTACGGTCCAAGGATGATGCCTCGTATGACAATGCACTGGCTTCTTACAAGTCATTTTTAGGTGAGAACCGTTGGGAAGAGATTGTGAAGGTACGCAGTGAAAAGATGAAATTGAACAAAGAGAAACTAGGAATTCAATAATAGAAATACAAAGGAGAATCCTATGACTACATTCAAAATGTACAAAACTACGGGTGAAGAAGATTTATTCGTATCTCTATCCCAAGAGCAATTGAAACCACTAGATGCTGATAAGGAGAAAACGACCATCCATCTGGATGATCAGTTAACGTATCAGGAGATGGACGGATTTGGTGCTTCTTTTACCGATTCATCTGCCTATTTGATCAACCAAATCTTGAGTGAGGAGCAGCGGGAAGAGGTTATGACCCGGCTGTTCCATCCAGAGAAAGGGATTGGGCTCTCGGTCATCCGAAATCCGATGGGAGCTTCGGACTATGCGAGAACGATATACAGTTATAACGATATGCCAGAACAGAAGGTAGACCCGAAATTAACCCAATTCAGCATTGCACATGATGAAGAGGACGTTATTCCTTTAACGCAAAAGGCGTTGGCATTGAACCCTGAACTGAAGCTATTTGCCTCACCATGGAGTGCACCCGGCTGGATGAAAACGAGCGGATCCATGATTACCGGACAATTAAAGACTGAATGGTATCCCGTTTATGCTGAATATTTCGTGAAATACATTCGAGCATATGGCAAGCATGGATTACCCATCCATGCCATTACACCACAGAATGAGGCGCTTTATGAACCCGGGCACTATCCGGGTATGTTGATGCCAGCCGAGGCCCAAGCAGATTTTATCAAAAATCATCTCAAACCAGCCTTTGTGCAAAACGATATTCAAACCAAAATTCTCTGTTACGATCACAACTGGGATCAACCGGACTATCCACTGACCGTGCTGGAACAAGCGGGAGAGGAAGTGGATGGTGTAGCCTGGCATTGGTACGGGGGCGATGCTTCTGCTCAAACGAAGGTTTATGAAGCTTTTGCAGGGAAAGAAGTGCATTTCACTGAAGGTTCGGGTGGAGAGTGGATTCCGCCATTTGAGCAAGCTTTCTCAAATGTGATGCGAACGGGAATTCAGATTCTTCGCAATTACAGCAAGTCCTTTGTACTTTGGAATATGGCACTTGATGAGAACAACGGGCCAACCGTTCCGGGATTTGGCCGCAGTACGTGCCGTGGGATCGTACAGGTGAATCAGCAAACAAAGGAACTTACGTATACACTTGATTATTATGCTCTGGCTCATTTCAGTGCTGTGATCCGCCCGAAGTCTGTTCGGATCGAATCAACATCCAGTGATGATGGAATTTGTTCTGTGGCTTTTAAAAATGCCGATGGTTCCGTAGCTTTAGTCCTCTTCAATGATGGAGAGGAGACGGGCAACATACAGGTTAAGCTGCGTGACGATGTATTGATGCAGTTTCAGCTGGAAAGCAAGAGTGTCTTGTCCGTATTGATCACAGATTAATAAATAAATAGATGGAGTTATAAGTAGGCTTCATCAGAAATGAAACCAAAAGAAGCGATATCCGGAGTGTACACGGATATCGCTTCTTTTGGTGAAACTCATCTGATTCAGGGTTATCTTATACGGGTTGAATGGCGAGATGGGGTGTCCCGCTACTTTCATCAACAAACAGTATATATTGATTGCCAGCAGTCCCTGTTAAGACCAGACCGGGTTGACCTGCAACACCAGGATTGTAATATCTGAGTTGTTGCAAAACGGGTAGGGAGAGTGGAAGAGTAGGTTGATTAAGTGCCATTAATTGTGTAGCGGCCTTAACGCTATCTCCAGCTTCAATCACTCCGCCTACACCCAAATGGTTGACAATCGAGGAGCTGGCGTTGATTTGAAGGCTGCCTGTTATGGTCTGACTGCCATTGACGTTTAGATCGACACCAACGGTTTGATTACCATTAACTTGCAGATCTTGGTTAATGGTCTGATTACCGGTGACAAGGATGCTATCAAAAGTTGGCAAAGATATCATCTCCTATATAGTATTCTTATATTCTATGAGGACAAGATCTGGAATGATCCGGGTGGCCACACATTATATACCTGGGATAAAGCCCCTTTTGCAAAAAAAGAGTTAGCGAAACACTATTTCGTGCATATTGTAGGCAGAGAATGTTTTCGCATGGAACAGGAGGGTTTGTTATCCAAAAGAAGTCAAGAACGCAGGTTAAGTCCGCAAAAAAGAAACGTTCAGTTCATGATGCGAACCGGTTATTCCTGAGACAGATGAATGTGGTTCTGAACAGGAAACTCAAATCCATGCGTAAACATATGGAAGTACAGCATTTGGAACTGAATCAGCAATGGCTGAAAATGATGCAGGTGGGAAGCATACCTGCCCGAGAAGTGCCAAAAGTGATCTATAAGGAGTTAAATGTGCTTCTTATTACCCCTTGTAATGACCGAGAAATGTCATCACATTGCGTCCTGATTGAACAGAGTTTGAAACATCTCGTGAGAAATGTGAATGAGATTAAATATATCGAATCCGTGTCAGCCTGTTTGTCTTCCTATGATGTTGACCTGATTATGGTTATCGGAAGCGGAGAAAACTTGCCGGATGAGAATATTACAGCATTAAGGACATCCACCGTGAAAAAGGCCATCTGGTTGTCTGCCGATCAACAAGTGAACCAAAGCGAAACTATTCTACCGATTTTTGATCACGTGTTTACACAACAATCAACCCAAATAAGCGATGATCAGCATCATATGGGAAGCACTGGTAGTCATGAACTGTTCATGCCGCCTGATCCACATATATTCTGTCCGCAAGCTGTTCCCCCGGAGTACGAATCGGATGTTTATATCATCGGGGATGCAGAACCGGATGACATCGTCACCGCTGTTGCCAAATCGGGTCTTTTGGATAACAAAAAGGTTCGGGTAGATGGAAAGGGTTGGGCACAGATCGGGGATTTCAAGCCTGTTCATACGAATGAAGCTCGTCAGATGTTATATAACGGAAGCAAACTGGTTATTCATCGTGGCGAATCAATCAAAAACGTGATGGAAATTGCCGCATGTGGGACGTTTCAGCTCATAGGACCATCTGTGAATCAGAGCAACGGGATTGACCTTAGTAACTTTCAACAATACAACTCTTGTGAAGAACTCACTCAGAAGTTTGAACATTACTGGCAGAGTGTTGATGCAAGGAGACTGGCCGCTAGCCATGCTCTGGCATACATGAAATATAATCAATCCCATCTACAAAAAACATTGCGACTGCTGGATATCATTTTCATATAAATCATCCCAAAAATCACAGGAGCGTAGGCTGCATCATGTTGCTGCATTGGAGGAGTTCTGATTGAAGGTAATTGCTCTGCATCTGCCCCAATTTCACCGGATTGAGGAGAACGACCGATGGTGGGGGGACGGTTTTACCGAATGGACGAATGTAAAAAAAGCCGCGCCTTTATATTCGGGTCATCATCAGCCTAAACAGCCATTTCAGGGGAAATATTATGACCTTTCCGATCCAGATGTACGAAAGTGGCAAGCGGAAACGGCTAAACAGCATGGCATTTATGGATTTTGTTATTATCATTATTGGTTCAAAGGCAAGCGTTTGCTGGAAAAACCAGTGAATGAAATTTTAGATAGTGGGGAGCCTGATTTTCCTTTTTGCTTGTCCTGGGCCAATGAGACATGGACAAGAAAATGGGATGGGCAAGAATCCGATATTCTCATGGCCCAGAATTATGGGGATCGAGAGGATTGGGAAGAACATTTTAATTATCTGGTAAAAGTATTTAAGGACAAACGATATATTCGAGTGGAAGGTAAGCCATTATTTCTGATCTATCGACCAGCCAGTATTCCGCAATGTGAGGAAATGATTCAGTTTTGGCGTGAATTGGCTTTGAAACATGGCCTGAATGGGATTCATTTTGTTCAGACCATTGGTGGATTCCCTACATTTAATGGTCAGATCTTTGATGCGAGTATGGAATTTGAACCGCATTATACGTTTGCACATGGACATATGAATGGAATATGGATCGAAATGAACATCAAGGGACAGCAGCATATTGCTGTGAATTACGACAAGGTATGGTCCTCCATTCTCGAACGAACACCACACCGTAACGGAGAAATTGTCTATCCAGGTGCTTTTGTCAATTGGGATAATACACCGCGGAGAGGTGTTGACGGACAGAGTACGCTCGGGGCCACCCCAGAGAAGTTTGGGCTGTATCTGTCCAGACAGATGGAACGAGCGAGGACGCTGTACAAAAGTGAATATCTTTTTGTTAATGCCTGGAATGAGTGGGCGGAAGGGGCATATCTTGAGCCGGATCAAAACTATGGTTATGCTTATTTGAGAGAACTCAAGAAAGTAACTCAGCATGAATCGAACAGAAACAAGTCTATAGGAGGGAGTTCCGAATGAGGGAACTCTCTCTTTGCTTTGAGTTTATTTATAGACCATGTTTCGTTGTAAGTACCGTTTGTTGTTTGCGGTACTCCGTTGGAGTTAACCCTGTATGCTTTTTGAACTGTCTGGAGAAATAATACAAATCACTGAAACCGAGATGCTCGGCGATGGTGGTTATTGTGTTCGGGGTGCAGGCCAGCAACTCCTTGGCCTTATCGATTTTTTTGCCAGTAATATAGAGGATCGGAGGAACACCGATCTGCTGCTTGAAGAATCGAATGAAATAATTCGGATGCATGTAGGCGATCTGGGCCAGATCCTGAACCGAAATATTCTCTTCGATGTTGGAATCAATATAAGCCAGAATGGTGGACAGTTTCTCCATGACAGGCACGTTAATAAAAGAGATCTGATCCAGATCCAGATTCATTATATAGTGGGACAGTAGCTCGGTTAGTTTGCTCTTGGCCATCATATGGCCATAGACTTCATCGGATTTTGCATATGTAAGGATACTGCTGAAGATTGCTTGAATCAACTCAGGTTGATCTATCGTACAGATGTGTGGGAATTTCAGAATTTGGAACAAATTGATTCCCCCAACCTTTGCGCTAAAGTGACACCAATATTTGAGAAAAGGACGGTCATTAATGGCAGAGTAGGACTGTTGGATCCCCTCTGGCATTAAAATAAGCTGATTAGGTGCAGGGTAATACTCCTCATCCCCAATTTTGAGCCAACCTTCACCTTCGCATATGAAATAAAACTTGCTGTAATCGGGCGTGTAATCCAGATCCCGCCAATCCGTATCGCACCGATTGTAATTGACCATGAATAATTCGACTTGGAGATTGGACAGGTAGTTCGTAAGCAAAGTTTGATGATTCATACTTTTCATCTCCATACAAGGTTATTATTGTCCATCTAAAAGTTAGTGTTCTGCATGTCTATCTTTCGGCCGTAGCACTACAATACAACTACAGACAATAACAGAAGGGATGAGAACATCTCATGGACAAAAACGAATATTTGCAACATATTGAAGCAACGATTGAGAGCGGTAAATTCAAGGACAACTGGAGTTCGCTTAGCACCTTTCAAGTACCCGAATGGTACCCAAAAGCGAAATTCGGCATATTCATTCACTGGGGGCTATATTCTGTACCGGCCTATGATAGCGAATGGTATTCGCGAAATATGTACATACAAGGCACCAAAGCTTATGAACATCACCTTGAGGTGTATGGACCTCATAAGGACTTTGGATATAAAGACTTCATTCCGATGTTTCGTGCAGAGAAGTTTGATGCAGACGAATGGGCAACGTTATTCAAACAGGCTGGAGCCAGATATGTTATGCCTGTGGCAGAGCACCATGATGGTTTTCAGATGTACAAAAGCTCTATCTCTCACTATAACACATATGAAATGGGGCCCAAACGGGATCTTCTGGGTGAGATGAAGGTTGCATACGAGAAGCAGGGGCTGACATTATGCGTGTCGTCTCACCGCGCCGAGCACTGGTTCTTCATGTCTCACGGGAAGGAGTTTGATTCAGATATTAAGGAACCTCTGGAGCGTGGGGATTTCTATTGGCCTGCCATGCCTGAACCCAAGGATCACTTCGACTTGTATGACTCACCTCCAACCGAGGAGTATCTGGAGGACTGGTTGATTCGATGCTGTGAACTGGTCGATCAATACCAGCCAAAGGTCTTTTATTTTGATTGGTGGATTCAAACGGTTGCGTTCAAACCCTATCTTAAAAAATTTGCTGCCTATTATTATAACAAAGGCGAAGAATGGGGCGTGCCTGTAGCTATCAATTATAAACATGAGGCCTACATGTTTGGTAGTGCCGTTCCGGATGTGGAGCGGGGACAGTTCGCTGAGCTCAAGCCCTATTTTTGGCAAACGGATACAGCTGTCGCTAAAAACTCATGGTGTTATACAGAAAATAATAACTATAAAACGGCTGAGGAGATCATTCGGGATCTCGTCGATATTGTAAGCAAAAACGGAAATTTACTGCTGAACATTGGGCCCAAAGCAGACGGAAGCATACCGGAAGAAGATCGTGACATTTTGCTGAGCATTGGCAAGTGGCTGGAAGTGAATGGGGAAGCGATCTATGACACGTCATTCTGGCGTACGTTTGGTGAGGGTCCGACAGAGGTGAAGGAAGGGCAATTCACGGACGGGGATACGAAGATATTTACGAGTGAAGATATACGGTTTACGTTAAAAGAAAGCGATCTGTATGCCACGGTTCTTGCCTATCCAGATAACGGGGTGGTGCAGATTAAATCCCTGAAGGAAAATTCTCACCATTTTCAAGGGGTCATTCAAGATATTCAGGTACTTGGTTACGAGGAACAACCGAAATGGGAGAGAACAGCGGACGCACTGATGATCACAACGACAACTGTGAAAAGTAATGCGCCTATTGTTTTCAAAATTAAATTGGACTAATCAACAAAGATAAATTAAATACTGTAAATATAAAAAGGGCGCATCTAGGAGTATTGTACTCATCGGATAGCGCTCTTTTGGTTGGGTTATACATAAGGCTGACTTCCATGCAAAATCCTCTCCATGATAATGGAGGCTCCTCCAAGCTGAAAACTGTAATTCGGAAATTTACTTATATAATAATCACGAAATTCTTACTTGCTAATATACTGATATCATCAAACCAGTGATGTTCGCCTGTAATGGATTGATTGAGACTCACTAAGGAGGATCTGCAAAAAAGATGAAACCAAAGAAACGCATCAGATATGGTTGGAGCGGATTTAAGAAAAAAAAAGCTGAGGACTGTGACCATCCCCAAGAGCAGCACAAAGAACACCATCACGAGCACCATCATAACCACCACAATCATCATCACAATAACCACCATCATAAGTGTTTTGACAAAGAAGCCGAATTCCTTCTCAAATTAATTGGTGAGTTGAAGGGAGCAATTGTACAGGTTTTTGCCAATCCCACGCCTCACAATGTTTCACTTCTGATTGAGGTACTGCGTAAATTACTGGCTCTGGTTCATTGCTCGGATTTGAAAAAGGGAACCAAGGCAGATCTCGAAGCGATCTTGGAGCTTACCATTGTATCTGCAGAGGCCGTTCCATTTTCTCCGATCAGTGTGGGAACCAATTTGCAGCAATTGCTGGATGTGCTCCTATCTGTCATTTTACAGGGGAATATCGATTCGGCTGAGAAAGATCAACTGGTCATTTTGATCCGGGCGACCGAATTGGCTATCACAACAGGGCTTAGAAACATAGGCAGTCAAGGTCCGGCAGGACCTGCAGGACCAGCGGGTCCTCAGGGCGTACCTGGTCCACAAGGCCCGGCTGGCGCTGCTGGTTCTCAGGGTGGTGTAGGTCCAGCTGGTACACCGGGAGCTGCTGGTGCCCAGGGACCAGCAGGTGCAACAGGTGTTACTGGAGCAACGGGTGCGGCAGGCCCAGCAGGTGGCGCAACAGGAGCGACAGGTGCAACGGGGAGTACAGGAGCTGTTGGGGCAGCTGGCGTTACAGGAGCAACAGGTGATCCTGGCGTAGCAGGAGCCACGGGAGTCACAGGGAATACGGGTGCAGCTGGACTTGCGGGAGTCACCGGGGCTACCGGGGCAACGGGTGTGACAGGAGATACGGGTGCAGCGGGAATTGCAGGGGTAACCGGGGCTACCGGCGCAACTGGGATTGCGGGAGTAACTGGCAGCACTGGTGTTACTGGGGCTACGGGTTCTGGAGCTATCATACCGTTTGCTTCTGGCGGACCTGCCATATTAACAACGATTCTTGGTGGACTGGTCGGAACGACAAGCCTTATCGGTTTCGGCAGCTCGGCAACAGGAGTCAGTATTCTGGGTGGCACGATTGATTTGACAGGAACGATTGTCGGACCACTCATTAACTTTGCGTTCTCTGTCCCACGGGATGGCGTTATAACTTCGATTGCTGCCTATTTCAGTACCACAGCAGCCTTGGCCTTGGTTGGTTCAACGGTGACCATCACTGCGCAATTATTCAGTTCACCTACTCCTGATAATGCATTTACTGCGGTTCCGGGGGCGGTCGTTACACTGGCACCTCCACTCACCGGTATTATTGCATTGGGTAGTATCTCCAATGGCATAACAACCGGATTAACTATACCTGTGACTGCACAGACACGTCTGCTGCTGGTGTTCTCGGCAACGGCAGCCGGACTCACACTTGTGAATACGGTTGTCGGGTATGCAAGTGGCGGCGTGAACATTACATGATGAGATATAAATTTTGAGATGAACGACATGAGAGTTCTCATGTCGTTCTTTTTCTTGATTTGAAATTTTGAGTGTCAGGTCTTGGTTATATAGAACTACTACAAACTATTATTCATCAAAAGAATGCATAAATACGAAAAATAAGCTGAAATACGTAAGCGACATCAGACACATAAAAGCATTAAATAGACTTATTTTCTATATTTTTCAATATAGTGCTTGTGTATATCGAATAATGACTTTATACTATACCAATAAAATCCAATTAAATTCCTAATCGACTATTATATGTAATTAAAATGTTTAAGCACTCACTCGAATCACGATCGAAAGTCATATCCACCACTCCTTAGCAAGCGTTCTGCTAACGCTCCAGATTACCCTTCCACATGAATGCTTATAGACATTCACTCTCATTGCATTATTCAAACACCCAAACTATTCACTCACATGGTTTAATCTGATTCATTCAATCTCCTAAACTTCCAAGTAAAAAATCATAGACTGATCTGTTATCTCTTCTGACTCATATTGTTCCCTAACCAGACCTGTAAAGGAGGTGAGGCTTTATGTGAAATCCAGGGTATCTATTTCGTACGCAATAAAGGTTATTTTACCGTTTCATTCTGCAGAGAAGGGCATATGTACCAGACTAAATTAAAAAACCGGGTAAAAGGAGTGGAAAAGTTTGATAAAGATTAATCGGTTACGCAAGCCCATCTCCATGGGGCTCTCGCTTCTCCTTGCATTTTCGATCATTCATCCGGTTTCAGCTGAAAACTCCACATCATCCAAATTGGATATGAAATCTGGACTTGCCAAAGTTACGGAGTCCAAAGTAAACGCCAAGTTGACCAAAGAATTTGATGGTAGTGAATATGTGACCTATCTGGTGAAAATGAAGGAACAGGTGGATACAGCAGCAGTCTCCAAACAGGCCCTTGAAAAGGCGACCATAGCCAAACAAACGGCTTCAGCCACAAAGCTGTCCGTTCGTAATTCGGTTGTCAGCTCTCTGCGAGAAACGGCCTCGCGTACACAATATCCATTGGAAACTTATCTGGAAAAGGAAGTTGACCTGGGTAAGGTCAAAGAATATAAAAGCTATTTTATTGTCAATTCATTGGCAGTAACGAGTACGAAAGAAGTCATGGAACAGATTGCGCTGCTGCCTGAGGTGGAGAAGATTCTACCGAATGAGACACGATACTTACAGAAAGCCGAAGTGAGTAAAGAACCAGCGAATGCGGCATCAGGCAAAGATGTTGTCCAAACGCCAACTAAAGACTCTTCAGTCGGAGTCAAAGACAAAGAGCCTGCTGCAAAGGACAAGCTTGCGACAGAGAACGTGGAATGGAACCTGGATTACATCAATGCGCCAGCCGTGTGGGATCGGGGCATCGATGGAACAGGGATTGTTGTTGCCAATCTGGATAGCGGTGTGGATTATACCCACCCGGCGCTTCGCAGCAAATGGCGGGGACTGGATGCTTCGGGCAATATCGTTGATCCCGAACTGAGCTGGTATGATCCGCACAGTAATGCTTCCCTCCCTGCGGACGGAGACGGGCATGGTACGCACACGATGGGTACGATGGTTGGCTCCGAAGCAGATGGTACCAACCAGATCGGGGTTGCTCCCGGTGCGAAGTGGATTGGTGTACGGATATTCAATCCGGAAACAACAGATGCCATTATTCTGGATGGCGGACAATGGTTGATCGCTCCGGTGGATGCGGAAGGCAATCTGCATCCTGAACTTGCACCGGATGTTGTTAACAACTCGTGGGGCGGAGGCGCAGGATTGGATGAATGGTTCCGTCCTATGGTCCAAGCTTGGCGTGATGCTCAGATTTTCCCGGAATTCTCCGCAGGAAATGTGAGACTGGGTAACCCGGGCGGACCTGGTTCTGTTGCTAACCCAGCCAACTATCCTGAAAGTTTTGCTACAGGAGCAACCGATATCAACGGAAATCTGGCTTCGTTCTCCCTGCTGGGCCCATCCCCGTATGGTGAGATCAAACCGGAAGTATCTGCACCTGGTGTGAATATCCGTTCATCAGTTCCGGGCGGAGTATATGAGGGAGGCTGGAACGGAACATCCATGGCAGGCCCGCATACAACTGCACTTGCTGCACTGCTGCTTCAGGCCAATCATTCCCTTACGGTGGATCAGCTGGAGCAGATCATTACAGATACAGCCACGCCGAGAACGGATAGTCAGTATCCGACATCTCCTAATAACGGCTACGGTCACGGCATTATTAATGCCCTTGATGCTGTGGGTTCTGTACTCGAAGGGATCGGCACAGTATCCGGCAGAGTGGTTACGGCCGGAGATGATCTGGAAGAGCCGGTACTGGCACATACCCCTGTTAATTCTGCCTTTACAGGCATTGATATACCATTAACCGCTCATGTGACAGATAACGTCGCAGTAGTCTCCGTCGAGGCTTTTGCCAAAACGACAGGTACCAACCAGTACGTTTATCTACCGATGAACCGGATTGCTGGAGATAACAAAGATGGTACGTACACAGCGACCATTCCGGCATTTCTGATTGAGCCACAAGGTGTGGAGTATTATATCCGTGTGAACGACTACGGCAACAACGGATTCGAAAGTCAGGTATATAAAGTGGCTGTCTCCAATGGCGTTCAGCCAGGATATCTTCAGGATTTTGAAGAAGATCAGCTGGGCTTCACGACTGGTGGAACCGGAAGTACCTGGGTATGGGGAGCACCAAGTAGTGGTCCTGGAAGTGCCTACTCCGGTGACAAGGTGATTGCAACCAATCTGCAAGGAACTTATATGGCGAATAGCAATGCATATCTGCTTGCGCCGCCTATTGATCTAACCGAGAGTCCAGAAGGTGCGTTATTATCCTTCAAGCACTGGTATGACTTGGAGAATAACATCGACTTCGGCAAGGTATACATCGCTTCCGAGGATAGCGATTATGTGTTCGAAGAGCTGTTAACCTTCACGGGTACAGGTGGCAATTGGAAGACACAATATGTGGATCTTCGCGAATACGCGGGACAGCAGGTGTTCATCAAGTTCAATTTGACGAGCGATAATTCATTGCAAAAGGCTGGCTGGTACATTGATGATTTCGCTGTAGAAGAACTGGATGAGATTGCTCCAGGCGCTCCTGCCGGATTGTCTGCGACAGCCGATATTCTTGGTAATGTAGCCTTGAGCTGGACGGGTCCGAGCGATGAGGATCTCGAATCCTATATCGTATATCGCTCCACAACCGCAGGTGCAGGTTATGAATCCATTGGAACTGCAACAGGAACAACGTTTACAGATACGGCTACGGTGACAGATTCGACGTATTATTATACCGTTGCCGCACTTGATTATAGTGGCAATGAAAGCGACAAATCGAATGAGGTCTCCATTACCGTAGAGGTGCCTCAGGATATCTACATCGATCATTTCGATGGCAGTGATGATAACGGCTGGACTCATTCAGGAACCAAAGATGAGTGGGAACGCGGTATTCCGGTAACGGGACCTGCCAGCGCGGTTTCTCCACCGAATGTCTGGGCGACTGATCTCGACAATACGTACGAGAGTGGCTCCAACTATTCACTCGTATCTCCGGTCATTGATTTGACGGATGTGTCCGAAGGAACACTCACGTTTAATCATTGGTACGAGATTGAGAGTGGATACGACTACGGGTATGTGGAAGTCACCAAGGATGGTGGAACCACATGGTCAGAACTGGGCAAATTCTCACATAGTACAAACGGTAAACAATGGACACCGGTATTCTATGACCTGGATGCACTTACCGGCAGTGAAGTACAATTCCGGTTCCGTCTGACCTCAGACAACAGTGTTGTGAAGACAGGCTGGTTCATTGATGATTTCCGTGTACTGGGAGTTGCTGCGGAGACGGTAACGGAGGACAGTGCGGTTGTGCTTAACAATGACAAACCAAAACCGTCCTATGATAATCCATGGTACAAAATTTCGCGGACAGACAAAGCGGAATTTAACAAAACGAAACAGCAACAACCGGAAGTTGAAAAACCAGGAACAGGTTCGGTTAATCCACAAAGCCTGCCTGCAAGTGCAACGGTTACCGTACTGGAAACCGGGCGTTCGGTGAAGACAGATCCAGCTACAGGCAAGTATAACTTCACACACGTAGCAGGTGATTACACGTTAAAAGCTGAAGCATATGGCTATTATCCTCGAACTCAGCAGGTAACGATCACCGATGGCAGTGGAGCCAAAGCCAACTTTAATCTGGAGGCAATCCCGCATGGACAGATAGAAGGTGTAGTAACGGATGAGCGGACAGGACAACCACTGGCTGATGCTTCCGTTCTCGTGGTCGAAGATGCCAATGTAGGTGAAGTTCGCACAGGTTCAGATGGCAGCTTCGATATTCAGGTATTGGAAGGAAGTTATACCCTATCCATCCGGGCTGCGGATTATTACAGTAAAACCGTAACTGTAACTGTACCTGGTAATGGGACAGCAGAGGCAAATGTTGCCTTGAAACCATTCATCGGTTTCCCAGGGGAAATTGCTTATGATGATGGATCAGCAGAGAACGCACGAGCTTTTAACGCTGCAGATAACGCTTGGGCAGTTCGAATGACACCAGAGCTGGAGACCGCTCAACTGACAGGTGCATCGTTCCGATTCTGGAACACCGAGTGGCCTGTGCCTGGAGGTACAACGTTCCAATATGCCGTATATGATGCATCGGGTGCGGGTGGAGCTCCAGGACGACAGCTGGCTGGACCATTCGACGGTACTGCACTTCGTAACGATCAATGGACAACCGTTGAATTCCCAGAACCGGTCATTGTAACGGGTGACTTCTATATCGTGTATGTACAAAGCGTAGCCGGAACAAGTGCTCCGGGACTCGCTACCGATGAGAATGGCACGAATGCTGGTCGAAGCTGGCAGCGTGTAAGCGGAGCATGGAGTACTTCACCGGTAGAAGAAGGCAATTACATGATTCGTGCAGTCGTGAGATATCCGGTAAATGCACCTGTGCTCACAGTACCTGCAAACACGTATACGAATCAATCGACCTTCACTGTGTCGGGAACGTCTCCGGCATCTGGAGCTCAGATCAAGATCTACAACGGCAAGGATCTGGCTGGCACCACAACGGTGGCAAATGGGAAGTTCTCATACGGTGTGAAGCTCCGTTCTGGCATTAATGCGATTACTGCGGAGGCAGTGGTAGACGGTAAAACAACGGACCGTTCACTCCCCGTAGTCATTATTCTGGATCAGACCAAACCACAATTGACGATTCTCACGCCAGCTCAAGGGGATCGCATCAATGCAGAAGTGGTTCACGTAACGGGTAATGTCGTGGAACAATTCCTCGATAAGGTAACCGTTAACGGACAAACCCTACAAGTGGGTAAAGACAGAAGTTTCAGTCACCGTGTATTGGTCAATGAAGGCGAGAACACAATAACCATTACAGCAACCGATATCGCTGGTAACAAAACAACCGTAACCCGCACCGTCTATGTGGAAACGGCGTCGCCAGAACTTACGAATATTACTCCGGCTGAGGATGTTCGAATCACATCAGGGGAGAGTGTTACCGTTTCATTTGATAGTAAACCTGGTCTGCAAGCATCTTTCCGTATTCAGTTACCTTTGAATCTGGATGCCCAAGGGGCAGGAGAGATTCCATTGGTAGAGACTGAACCTGGTCGTTACACGGGTACGTACACAACACCTTCATCCCTTGTTCTGGATGGTGGAGTCATTGTGATTCGAGCTCAGGATGCAGCAGGCAACAAAGTAGAGGCGGAAGCAGCTGGACGATTGTTCGTCAGCGCAGCACAAGAACAATCCGTTCCAGAACCAGATTCGAGCCCTGAAGAGACTGAAACAGAAGTAGGTCCACCGTCCGCTGAGGGTCTGCAACCTTAATTATGCAAAGTATGACTTGGACGATAACTGCATTTTGACCATCTAAGCAAGAAGCCGATAAGCCGACGTATCAGGGCTTGTCGGCTTTTTGTTGTCTCGATTCACAACTGACGCCTAAGATTAATGAAGCATCCATCGGGATGCTTTTTCTTTTGCTCTCACATGGCAACATGTGAGTTGTCTCCTTTCTTCACATTAATGATATAACATGATATATTAGGATGTAGAACATGAGAAGTATGGGTATTTATGGAGGTGCTTGTATTGGGGAAAGACTCGGCATCCAAGCCGATGTATGAACAGATCTTTGAATCCTTGCGCGAACGGATACAGCTTCATCAATATCAAGTGGGTGAGCGTGTTCCTTCGGAGAAGGAATTATGTGATGAATTCGGAGTGAGCCGGATTACAACTAAAAAAGCACTTGAGATGCTGGCGAGTGAACAATTAATTGTTCGTCAGCCGGGACGGGGTTCTTTTGTAGCCGACACAGCAGAAATGTTACAAGAAAGATCTAACAGACCTGCTCCGCGTGCTGCGATCAAAGATCCAGAAAAGAAGCTGCTCATTGGTCTGGTCATTACTAACTTCAGCGATATGTATGGTACAGAACTGTTATATGGGATGGAAGAAACTTCGCGAGAGCATGATTGTTTTCTCGTACTTAGACGTTCCTTCGGGATTCCCGAGCAGGAGGAACAGAGCATTCAGGAACTGCTGGAACTGGGTGTGGATGGATTGATTATTTTCCCGGCACAGGGTGAATATTTCAGCGATGAGATTCTTAAACTGGTCGTTAACAAATTCCCGTTTGTCCTGATTGACCGGTACTTGAAAGGAATTCCGGCTTCTTCTGTCAGTACGGATAATGTAGGCGCGGCGCGAGAAGGGATGAATTATTTGTTCGATCTCGGTCACCGACACATCGCTTTTCTGACACAGCCTCCGGCGAACACTACACCGATTGAAGAGCGAATTGAAGGAATCATTGAGGCTCATAATGATCAAGGGGTGCTGGTGAACAGGGAACTGTGGTTAGAATCTTTTCTTTCGACACTGCCAAGTGTGTTTGATCCTCAAGTCGAGGTCCGTGATGTGGAGACATTGGTGGAACATTTACAGAAATATCCCCAAATTACTGCACTCTTTGCTGCGGAGTATCATATTGCTTTACTTGCAGAACAGGCAGCGGATCGGCTTGGTCTGAGAATCCCGGAAGATATGTCCATCATTTGCTTTGACAGTCCAAATGCTGCCGAAGGAAGCCGTGTAACCCATATGAGACAAAGCCAGTTTGATATGGGAAAACAGGCATTCGAGATGGTGCTTCAAAGTATGCAGAACAACGAAATGACAGTGAACAGAGTTGTTTTACCTGCCCGATTGGTGAAGGGTAAGTCAACGAGTATGGTGAAACAAAAGGGTTAATTATAACAACTTAATATTCATTGTGTTCAATCAGGGGCTTCGTATAAACGAGGCCTCTTTTTGGTGCGGATAAAATGGGGAGAATTGCTTTAAATGGTATATTATTTGGTGTCTTCAAATTAAAATAACATGCTAATATACAAATAAATATATTGACATAACATTATATTCGTTTTAGGATGATGAAAGCGGTTAACAAACTGGATTACATAAGGAGGACAACATGCTGACACCCAGAGATAATCAAGAAATTTCCCCCTCGATATACGACATGATTGATCAGGTTAAGCAACGTATGCCGGACCATCCGGAACTCAACCAAATGTTCAAAAATTGTTTTACCAATACGATGGCGACTACAATTCAGCGCAAAGAAGATGGAACAACTTTTGTGATTACGGGAGATATTCCTGCCATGTGGTTACGTGATTCTGCCGCTCAGGTCAGACCTTATCTGCTTCTCGCTTCAGAGGATGAAGATATTGCCGACATGATCGCTGGACTGGTTGAACGTCAACTGAAATATATTCTCCTGGACCCTTATGCAAACGCTTTTAATGAGACGGAGAGTGGAAAAGGACATCAGGAAGACCTGACGCAGATGAATGATTGGATCTGGGAACGGAAGTATGAGATCGACTCACTGGCTTATCCGATTCAGCTCAGTTATCTCTTGTGGAAGAACACGGGAAGAACAACTCAATTCAATGATACGTTCCGTAAAGCATCCCAGATCATCATGCAGTTATGGCAAGTGGAGCAACATCATGAGACGAAATCACCCTACACGTTCCAACGTCTGGATGCTCCCGAAACCGATACGCTCACCCGAGAGGGACGAGGTACTGAAACAGCCTACACAGGCATGACCTGGTCGGGATTCCGTCCCAGCGACGATCGTTGTGAATATGGTTATCTGATTCCATCCAATATGTTCGCTGTTGTGGCGCTTCGATATCTTCAGGAAATTGCTGAAGCGGTGTTCGAGGATGAAACGCTGGCAGCGAATGCTAAGCAGTTGGAGCAAGAGATCAACAAAGGTATTCAGGATTATGGCACCGTTGAACATCCGGAATATGGAACCATATATGCGTACGAAACGGATGGGAAAGGCAATCACAATCTGATGGATGATGCCAATGTGCCAAGTCTGCTGTCTTTACCTTATCTCGGATATGTGGAGGAGAACGACGAGGTGTATCAGAATACACGCCGTTTCATTCTTTCCTCGCACAACCCGTATTTTTATGAGGGAACAGCAGCAGCGGGAATCGGTAGTCCGCATACACCGGAAGGGTACATCTGGCATATCGCTTTATCGATGCAGGGGCTGACTACAGAGGATCGCAATGAAAAACTACGATTGCTTCAGCTTATCCATAAGACGGATGCGGATACCGGACTGACCCATGAAGGCTTTTCGGCCAACAATCCACATGAATATACACGTCCATGGTTTTCATGGTCCAACATGCTCTTTAGTGAACTGATTATGGATTATTGCGGATTCCGCGTACAGAAATAGATAGGGAAGCAAGAGATAACCTGCGAGTACATTATAACGTTCGGAGTTCGTTAAATTCCGACAAGAGGAGAGCGAATCATGAGAAAAATATCATTGAAAATGCCGGTAGCAGCAGTTATGACATCCTTGCTCATTCTTACTACAGCCTGTTCGGGCGGAAGCTCAAGCACAGGCACAACCAGTGATGGCAAGAAGGAAGTAACTGTATCGTTCCGTTCTTCAGGATCTGAAGATACACTTACGAAGTTTTTCCAATCAGGCTTGGTGGATCAATTTGAAAAAGAAAACCCGGATATCAAAATCAACATTGCGCCTGTACTGGCAAGTGAAGGCGATTATACGTCCAAAATGGTTCTGCAAATGAAATCCCCGGATACGGCACCGGATGTCATTGCTGAAGATACATCCATCATCAAATCCGATGCTGCTGCGGGATATCTGGAGCCGCTGGATACACAGGTTCAGGGATGGCCCGATTGGGAAGAACACATCATCGACAACCTGAAGGCAGGGGTTACCGGAGAAGACGGCAAAGTGTACGGCGTTCCGGCTACCTCGGATACACGCGGAATCTGGTACAACAAGGAACTGTTTCAACAGGCGGGACTTGAAGTTCCGTTCAAACCTGCAAGCTGGGCAGAAGTACTCGAAGCAGCACGTACGATCAAGCAAAAACTGCCGGGTGTGACACCACTTAATATGATCGTGGGCAAAGCAAACGGTGAAGGTGTCACCATGCAAACACTGGAAATGCTGCTCTATGGTACGGCGGACACGCTGTATAACGACACCAGCAAGAAATGGGTCGTGAACAGCCCGGGGCTGCTGGATTCCTTCAAATTCATAGATCAAGTGTTTAACACGGATAAAACAGGTCCAACCATGCAGGTTGCCCTGAATGGACAAGCTGGCAGTATTGCATTCCAGCAACAGTTCCCGCAAGACAAATTGGCGATGGCTGTAGATGGTAGCTGGGCAGGTTCGACATGGGCCGAGAACGGTGCTGCTCCAATCGCCAACGTTGAAGAGAAAATAGGCTTTGCACCATTCCCAACACAAAATGGGGAAGAACCTGGAGCAACTACGATGTCTGGAGGATGGGCTTGGTCTGTTCCTGCACAGGCGAAAAACAAGGAAGAGGCTTGGAAATTTATCGAGTTTCTGATGAATAAGGAAAATGCGACTGCTCGTGTAGTAGCGGAAGGCAGCCTCAGCCCACGTAATGATTCCACAGAAGTTGAAGGTTATACGGATCGTCCTTATACCAAAGAAGCACAGGAACTCTTGAATGTGGCCCACTTCCGTCCAGCGAACGATCAATATGCAGCGGTATCCGCACAATTGCAAAGCATTGTTGAGAGTATTGCCTCTGGCAAGCTGACGCCGGAAGAGGGAGTTACGCAATTGAAGGACAACGTATCCCGTTCCCTTGGCGCGGACAGCATCGAAGAGAAATAAGGATATCGATATATTCGGAGGGGGAGGCACAATCTCCCCTTTTTCCGGTTCGAATGGAGAGTGACTTATGAAAAGGAAAGCACCAGGTTCATTTCTGTTTCTAATGCCTTCCGTACTGTTATTACTTGTGTTTTTCATTGTTCCCATCATTCTGACGATCTGTTTTGCCTTTACGAATATGGCTCTGACCGGGGCGGCAGCCAAGAGTTTGGAGTTTGTCGGATTCCAGAATTTCATTAATATGTTCCATGATCCGGATTTCCGGATTAGTGTTTGGCGCACGCTGGTTTTTCTCATCTTCTCCGCAGTGATTGGTCAGGTATTGCTTGGGTTCATTCTGGCTCTTCTAATGAAGGAGAAAAATGTGACCTTCCGCCGGGTCATTGGCATCATCGTCATTGCCGGTTGGGTGACACCCGAGATTGTTGTGGCATTCTGTATGGTCGCCTTTTTCAGTGACAATGGTTCATTGAATCAGATCCTCGGCTGGTTTGGAGCGAATCCAGTCTCCTGGTTGTTCAGTTTCCCTATGGTGAGTGTCATTATCGCAAATATCTGGCACGGCACAGCCTTTTCGATGATGGTCTATCAGTCGGCACTGGATGATATCCCGAAGGAAGTTGAAGAAGCTGCGATTATTGACAGCGCCACCGGGTTCCAGATTGTCAGACACATTACGATTCCAATGGTAAAAGGCTCCATCGTGACCAACATGATGTTGGTTACCCTACAGACACTGGGCGTGTTCACGTTGATCTATACGATGACCGGTGGTGGCCCGGGTACTTCAACACAAACCTTGCCGATCTTCATGTATAACCAGGCCTTTGTGAACTATCAATTTGGATACGGCACAGCCATATCTCTGGTTCTGTTGTTCATCGGTATTATCGCCAGCCTGTTCTACATGCGATCCATGAAAGTGAAAGTGTAACCATGAAGGAGGTTCGATCCCTATGGTCAAACATGGGCTTCAACGCAAAATCCAGTACGGGATTCTAGTTTTTCTAGGGCTCTGTTTTTTATTGCCGCTGCTCTGGATCATTCTGGCTTCATTTGACCCGAACGCGCAACAGGGTATCAAAATGCCCAGTACCTGGACCATTCAAAATTTCAAGGATGTACTCGGAGATTCGAGCAATCTTCGTTCATTCGGTGTGGGCCTGATTCTGTCGGGAGGGCAAGCGATATTGGTTGTTCTAGTATCGGTCCTTGCTGCTTATCCATTATCCCGTTATGAAATGAGATTCAAAAAAAGCTTCTTGTTATCCATCTTGTTCATGACAGCTCTTCCGATTACTGCCGTGATGGTTCCGGTATTTCAAATGTTTCTGTTCTTCAAAATGCAAAATAGCATCATTGCCACGATGCTGTTCCTGACTGCATCCTCACTTCCTTACGGCATCTGGATGATGAAAAACTTCATGGATTCGGTGCCAATTGATCTGGAAGAATCGGCTTGGATTGACGGTGCATCTGTGTGGAACGGATTGAGACGAATTGTAGCACCACTGATGTTGCCGGGTATTGCAACGATAGCGATATTTACGTTTTCAGGAAGTTGGGGCAACTTCTTCGTACCATACATCCTGCTCCAGACACCGGAGAAACTTCCGGCATCGGTCACGATTTATCAATTCTTCGGCAGCCACGGTATGGTTGAATACGGTAGGTTGGCTGCATTTTCACTACTTTATACAATGCCTTCGGTTGTGCTATATATCTTCTCCCAGCGTTACATGTCCAAAGGATTCAGCATGGGCGGAGCAACCAAAGGTTAATGACAGGAGGTACGCAACATGACAACCAAAAAGACGGCACATCTCATCTCGCATACCCATTGGGACCGCGAATGGTATATGCCTTATGAACACCATCATGTACTGCTCATTGAGCTGATGGATAAACTGCTGGACACGCTTGATCAGGACCCGGAATATCGCTATTTCCATCTGGATGGGCAGACGATTATTCGTGAAGATTATTTGCAGGTTCGGCCCGAACAACAGGAGAGGCTCGACCGTTATATCCGCGAAGGACGCATCCATTTTGGTCCATGGTATGTGTTACAGGATGAGTTTCTGACCAGCAGCGAGGCCAACTTGCGTAATCTGCTTATCGGTCATCGTGATGCTCGACCTTTGGGTGTGATATCCAAAACGGGATACTTCCCAGACTCATTCGGAAATATGGGACAGGCACCGCAGATTCTTCAACAGGCGGATATTCATAACGCGATCTTCGGGCGTGGGGTGAAGCCTACGGGATTCAATAATGCTGTGGTTGATGCAGACAGTTATGAATCTCCCTATTCGGAGATGATCTGGCGTTCGGCGGATGGTTCGGAAGTGCTCGGCATTTTGTTCGCGAATTGGTACTGCAATGGGATGGAAGTTCCGGTTGATTCGGAGAAAGCCCGAGCCTATTGGGATAAAAATCTGGCGGATGCCGAGAAGTTTGCCTCGACTCCCCATCTGTTGTTCATGAATGGTTGTGATCATCAGCCGATCCAGACGAATCTGCCAGAGGCTTTACGCACGGCGGCTGCATTATATCCTGATGTTGAATTTATTCACTCCAATTTTGACGATTACATTGAGGCGGTTACGAAGGATGTGCCTGAACATCTGGCGACCATTGAGGGCGAGCTTCGCAGTCAACACACGGATGGTTGGGGAACACTGGTGAATACGGCATCTGCCAGGGTTTATCTGAAACAGTTGAATCAGCAGGGACAGACGTTGCTTGAAAAAGTAGCCGAACCACTGGCAGCCATGGCCCACATAGCCGGGGTAAAAGATTATCCGCATCATCTGTTGACACATGCATGGAAGATGCTGATGCAGAACCACCCACATGATAGCATCTGCGGGTGCAGTGTCGATGAGGTTCACCGTGAGATGGTGACTCGCTTCGCCAAGAGCAGACAACTTGCAGAGAAACTGGTTTCCCAGAGCGCGCAGGCGATTGCCGAGTCCATTCATGTGCAACCTGCTGAGGCTTGGGGAGAGGAAGCGGTGCCGTTTACTGTGTTCAACACGTCTGGATGGAATCGAAATGGAATCATTGAGATGGACCTGATTGTGGACAAAGCATTTTTCCCGGAGGGTCCTAACCCTCAGGCACTTGCGCAAAAGTTGGAAGAGGATGCGTTACCATCGTATCAGCTGGTCGATTCGGATGGACAAGTGTATTCGGCAGAAATTAACGATCTGGGTGCACATTTTGGCTATGAACTTCCGAAGGATCGTTTCCGACAACCTTATATGGCTCGTAAAGTAAGAGTGACTTTCCAGGCGGTGGATGTACCTTCGCTGGGATATAAGACTTATGCTCTCATTCCAGTAGAGAAACAAGCAGAGATTGTTGAGATTGTTGAAGTGCCCGATACGAGCGAACTCATCCAGGTGCAGGGAATGATGATGGAGAACGGTCAATTGCGAGTGACGGTTGAAGAGAATGGTACGGCTACAATTGAAGATAAGGTCTCCGGTGCTGTATACAGGGGATTAAATTCATATGAGAATACCGGTGATATCGGCAATGAATATGTCTACCGTCAACCGGAGGGAGAGACGACGCTGACCACGGAGCATCTGAAGGCGGACCTGCGGATTGTGGAGCAGTCTCCGTATCGGGCAGTTATGGAAAGTGTATTACGCTGGGATATTCCTGCTGGAGCAGATGAACTGTTCGAGCTGGAGAAGCGCCAAATGGTTCCTTTTACAGAACGGAAGGCACAGCGAGTCAAGAACACTGTTCCGTTGGTGATTACGACAACGTATACGTTGGAAGCGGGCAGTAATATGGTCAAGGTAAAAACTGACTTTAACAATCAGGCCAAGGATCATCGACTGCGCGCACTCTTTGCATCAGGACTGGTGACAGAGGATCATTATGCAGATTCCATCTTTGAAATCGCTAAACGTTCCAATACACCGGCCAAAGAATGGGTGAATCCGAGTAATGCACAGCATCAGCAGGCATTTGTACATGTGACCGATGGTGATCATGGCTTGATGATTGCAAACAAAGGGCTGAATGAATACGAGATTTTACAGCATGAAGAGGGCAGTACGATTGCAGTTACGCTGCTGCGTGCCTCTTCGGAACTGGGAGATTGGGGTGTGTTTGAAACACCGGAAGCCCAATGTCTGGGACCTCAGAGTGTGGAATATGCGATTATTCCATTTGCGGGCGATGCTGCACAGTCAGCTGCATGTGCATCCGCATACGTGTATCCGATTCCGTGGACGACTGTACAGCAAGGGGCACTTGCGTATACATTTGAGCGAGAAAGTCATGCCGGTGCCGATGGGTACAAGGTGGAACTGCCTCTGTCGAAGCAATGGCTGGCATGGAATGCACAAGGTTCGTCACTAGCCTTCTCCACATTGAAGATCGCAGAGGAAACCGGAGATTTGATTGCTCGCTGGTATAATCTAAACTCCGAACCCGTTGAGTTGAACGTGCAAACTGGATTCGAAACTGCCTCCGTTTATGAGAGCGATGTGCTGGAACGGGTTAAGGACACGTTGCAGGGTCAAAGCCAAACGGTATCGGGGTACAAGATTGTTACACAAGGTTATACGTTACGGTGAGTTGATTATTGAATATCATAATTATAGAAACCTCCTGGTCACGGTAGCGTGGACAGGAGGTTTTTGGTGTGTGCTCCGTTATGTAAAATATATCAGGGATTTGGGCAAGTGTATAAATGTCTAATACCATTCATGTCGTGATTTTATACATTTATTGTCGTGAGTTTCTATTAAAAATAGATTAAGTCTGTGATAACTTATAGATAAATGTCAGAATATTATATAGTATGGAGGTAAGACAACAGTGACTATTCGAATTGGAAAAATTAGCTTGTGGCATGTTCATGCATGGGATTACATCAAGCAGGCACAGGAACATGAGGATACAGTCATCGCCGCCGTTTGGGATGAAGATGCCAAGCGGGGGCAGGAAGCGGCTGAACGCTTAAACGTACCATTCTATGCTTCACTCGAAGATATGCTGGCCAAGGATGACATCGATGCCGTTATTGTAGATGCGCCAACTCGCATCCATGAAGATGTGATCACCGCTGCTGTAAAAGCAGGTAAACACATTTTCACGGAGAAAGTTATTGCCTCGACACAGGCGGAATCCAATAGAATCCTTAATGAGGTAAAGGCAAACAACGTCAAGATGACAGTATCCTTACCTCGACTGAATGCAGGGTATACGTTAACGATTCAGGATGTCCTTAACCAAGGATTACTTGGTAAAATAACTTATGTAAGAGCGCGTTTATCGCATGATGGAGCGATTTCGAACTGGTTGCCTGAACACTTCTATAATCTGAAGGATTGTCAGGGCGGTGCACTCATTGATCTGGGTTGCCATCCAATGTATCTCGCCAAACTGTTTCTTGGTCAGGAAGTAACTGCGGTTAACGCCAACTTCGGATATATTACAGGCAAAGAAGTGGAAGATAATGCCGTTGCAACCTTGTTTACGGATTCTGGAGCAGTCGGCGTTGTTGAAGCCGGTTTTGTGAACAGCCATTCTCCATTTACGATTGAGGTTCATGGTACGGAAGGTACACTTCTGTACGGAACACCCGAAGAAAAGTTATTGATTCGCACGAAAGCAGCACAGGGACAATATGATGACTGGACTGAACTTCCTTTGGCAGACCAAAGAGAAAGCGCATTCAATCAATGGGTTGCACATATACAGAATGATACGGATGCAACTGAAAACGTGCAGATCGCTATGGAGCTGACCCGTTTGATGGAAGCTGCGAATCTCTCTGCCAAAGAAGGGCGCAGAATTACTCTGAAAGAGTTGAAGGGTTAGTTTTTATTAAGGAGGTGTGCAATCTTGAGCCTGTATCCTTATGAGAAAATGCTTGAACGGCAGGATCTCCTGGAGAGACTGGATATTCTAATGGTTTGGGGACATTATGAGATTCGCGTGATGCGATTTCATCTGACTTCTTTTCCAGCGGGCCGAGTTGTGGATTTCCATAATCATGCGGAGTTTGAGTTTCATTTTATCCCGAGAGGTAAAGGCAAAGTTATTCTGGATGATCAGACACATGCACTCTCGGAAGGTATGCTGTATTTGACTGGACCGGGTGTCGTTCATTATCAGGAGGCTGATGCCAAAGAGGACATGGATGAACTATGTCTTCATGTAGATATCGTTCACAAGCCAAGGGAAAATGTCGATCCCTGGGAAGCAGCAGAATCCGAGGAAACGATTGAAAAGCTGAGAACGCTTCCGCTTACTCCGGTGAATGATTATCATCGTGCAATGCATTGTTTTTTGGAAGCCTACGAGGCATGTGATCAGAAATTGTTAGGTTATTATACGTCGATCAAGCAACTGGTTATCAGCATATTACTCAAAACCGTGCGAGCATACGACACCGGGGGTAATCGACCGGAAGCCCCTGTGCGGGATATGTCGGTGTATCGCTATGAGTATGCAGTGCAGTATATGGAGGCGAATCACCCTTCAGTGGTCACACTGGAGCATGTAGCTGAGAAACTTCATATTAGCAGCAGACAATTGCAGCGAATCTTCTACCAAGTACAGCCGGAGATGCCGTTCAGCCGTGTACTGGAGGATATTCGTCTGCGCGCCGTGTGCCGCAATCTGAAGGAAAGTAACGTATCCATTGAACAGATCGCACTTGCTTCAGGATTCAATAATGCCAACTATTTGCATGCTGTATTTCGCAAACGTCTGGGGATGACCCCGTCGGCTTTTCGCAAAATGAAACAACCAATACTTATGTGAGGGTGAATATATATGAGTAAAGTATATCGTATCGGAATTATTGGCTGTGGTGGAATCGCGAATGGTAAACATCTGCCGAGTCTGAGTAAACTGGATAATGTTGAACTGGTGGCTTTCTGTGATATCGTTCAGGAACGTGCGGATGAAGCTAAACAGAAATATGGCACTACTGAAGCCGAAGTCTACACGGATTATCAGGAATTGCTTAAGGATGAGTCTTTGGACATTGTGCATGTACTTACCCCGAATATTTCTCATGCCGAGATTTCTATTGCCGCCCTGGAAGCGGGGAAACATGTCATGTGTGAAAAGCCAATGGCGAAGACATCTGCTGAAGCACAGCTCATGCTGGAAGCGGCAGAACGTACCGGCAAAAAACTGACTATCGGATACAACAACCGTTTCAGAGAAGACAGTCAGTATTTGAAGAAGGTGTGCGAAGCAGGTGACCTGGGTAATATTTATTTTGCCAAAGCACATGCGATTAGACGTAGAGCAGTACCAACATGGGGTGTTTTCCTGGATGAAGAGAAGCAAGGTGGCGGTCCGCTGATTGACATTGGTACGCACGCACTTGATCTGACGCTCTGGATGATGGATAACTATCAACCAAAAGTTGTGCTGGGTACGACCTATCATGAGCTTTCACAACGTGAAAATGCGGCCAATGCCTGGGGCCCGTGGGACCCAAAACAATTCTCCGTAGAAGACTCGGCCTTTGGCATGATTGTGATGGAGAATGGGGCAACGATCATGCTGGAATCCAGTTGGGCACTGAACTCACTGGATGTGGATGAGGCGAAATGTAGCTTGAGCGGTAGCGAAGCGGGTGCGGATATGAAGAACGGACTGCGCATCAATGGTGAGAAATTCAGCCGTCTATACACCAATGAGATTGAACTGAGTGCAGGCGGGGTAGCTTTCTACGATGGTAAGAGCGAGAGCGCACCGGATGTTGAGATGAGAAAGTGGATTGAAGCGATTGAGAACGATCAGGAGCCAGTCGTTACACCGAAACAAGCGCTGGTTGTATCTCAAATCCTGGAAGCACTCTATGAATCTGCTCGCACAGGCAAGGCTGTGTACTTGAATAACGGTAACGAAGCATAGAACAGACATAAAATAATAGATTACAGAACCCTTTGTCCCGTTATTGAGGACAGAGGGTTTTTGGTGTTTTGGATACTAGCTATTGGTCCATACCAGAATCTATTTCGGCACATATGATGAGAGAAAAATGAGCTGAAAAGAGGGTGTGTCTTGACTAAACACAAAACGGGTCATGGTGTTTCCATTGTTGTATGTACCAATCGGCCACAATTTTTTGAAAACATCCTGCAAAATTACAATCGGCAGCTTTATAAAAGCAAAGAGCTGATCATTGTCCTGAATCATGACAGTATGAATCTGGCATTATACCAAAACCGGGTTCGGAATCTTGCCAATGTTCATGTATATCAAGTTCCGGAGAGCATTTCCCTAGGACAAAGCCTGAACGCTGGCATGACAAGGGCACGCTTTTCGCTGATTGCCAAATTTGATGATGATGACTACTATTCGCCGTATTATTTAACAGAGCAGGTGAGAGAACTTAGACGGACCAAAAGTGATATTGTGGGTAAACATTCGTGCCTGGTCTATTTGGGCGCATCCAAGACATTGTTGGTCAGATCTCCGGCTGAAAAAAATAAACCGGTTGAATTTGTTCAAGGGGGCACTATTTTATTCAAAAGAGAGATCTTGAAAAAAGTCCGCTTCACGGACCGTTCCATAGGGGAAGATGTAACCTTTCTCAGACAATGCAGGAAAAGAGGATTCAAAGCGTACGCGACCTCTCCTTATAATTATGTCTATCACCGCAGACAGAACAAAAAGAGTCATACCTGGAGAGCGGATGACAGCTTTTACCTGGAGGGAAGCAAAAAACTTGCGGTTACAGAGGATTTCAGACCCTATGCTAATAAAAAGTTATAGTCTGTAATCGTAGTGCCCGTGTGTCGTCAAATATCGAAAGCGAAGATGCATCTGCTGCGTGTAGATGCGTCTTTTTTGTGCCAAAATGCTTCAATTTGGAGGTGGTCAGAAAAAAATATGAATTTACTTGAAAAAAAGTATTGCATATAAGTTTAGTCGGAATTATATTAATGGTATAAGGTCTAGACCATATACAGATCGGAGTGTTTAGATGTCCAGTACGTTTTCATTTCGTTTTGAGAAAGTATCCACCAAAAAGGTTAGTGAATTCATTAGGGAACAACTGGAAGAAGCCATTATTCTGAAAGAATTAATGAGTGAAGAACAGCTTCCAGCCGAGCGAGATCTGGCAGAGATTTTTAACGTAAGCCGGATTACCGTTCGCGAGGCACTCTCTTCATTGGAAGAGAAAGGCTTGATAGAGAAAAGGGTGGGTGCCAAAGGCGGAACATTTGTACTGCCTCTGACAGCCAATTCGCATAAACGGACCAGAGAAGAAATTAAACGGGATTGGTCACAGATGCTGAAGGTGTTTGAATTTCGAACCATCATCGAGCCAGAGGGAGCTTTTCTCGCTGCTGAGCGGATCACCGCAGGCGAATTGGAGCTGCTTGAGGGTTACATGGAACAAAGTATAGAGCCAGACTGCACAAGGGAATGGTTCAGGGCGCTGGATGTGAAATTTCATCTGACCATCGCCAAGGCTTCGGGGAATCCATACTGTGAGAGAGCCGTCAGACAGATTCGGACGAAAATTAATCCGGCTCTCGACCTGATGCCTTATGATGACCGGATACGTACCGTCAACCACGGTGTACATATGGAGATTCTTGAAGCATTGAAAGCCCATGATAGCATCAAGTCTAAGGAGATGATGAAAAAGCATATCGAATTCTCAGCGGATGCAATCTATGCCCGTTTGGTTTCTGAATCGGACAAAAATGAAGGGAATGACAGCGAATGAATCGTTCAGAACTAATACAGCTGGCTCAGCCACTACAAGCCCAGTTAAGCGCTTGGCGCAGAGATTTACATGAGCATCCGGAGATCGGTTATGAGGAGCATCGCACATCTGCTATCGTAGCTGAGCATCTGGAAAGCCTGGGGTTGGAAGTTACACGCAATGTCGGACAGACCGGGGTTACAGGCCTGCTTCGCGGAGAGACCGACGGACCAACCTTTGCTTTGCGCGCAGACATGGATGCCTTGCCAATCCAGGATCAGAAAGCGGTGGAATACCGTTCGCAAGTAGAAGGCAAAGCGCATCTGTGTGGGCATGACGCTCACACCTCCATCCTGATGGGAGCCGCCCAACTGCTTACTGGTCTTGGAAGACCGAAGTCAGGCAACATCAAATTTATTTTCCAGCCAGCAGAAGAGGGACTTGCAGGTGCAAGAGCCATGATCCAGGACGGTGTTCTGGAGAATCCAAAGGTTGATGCCATCGCAGGATTACACATGACACCTGGACAGGACACGGGAACCTTGGGCGTAAGTCAGGGCGTTGCTTTTGCATCAGCTGATCCCTTGATTATTAAGGTGTTTGGCAAGGGTGGCCACGCAGCTCGTCCGCATGAGGGTATTGATGCAATCGCGGTATCCGCTCAGGTCATCACCGCATTGCAAAATATCGTCAGTCGGATGGTTGATCCACTTGAACCGGCAGTAGTCACGATTGGCAAAATCACGGGAGGTTATATGGGAACAGCCATCGCCCCCGAAGTGGAGATGATCGGTACGGTTCGTACACTCTCACCTGCCATTCGTGAGCGGATGCCAGCTCTGATCGAGCAGGTTGTTAAAGGGGTCTGTGATTCATTCGGAGCAGGATGCGAAGTTGTCTACGGCGATGGATACCCTGTTGTCGTGAATGATCTCGGCATGGTTGACCTGCTAACAGAGACTTGTGATCAGGTTAATGCGGAGAAGGGATGGACTTATATCAAACCCTCCACAGGGGGCGAGGATTTCGCGTTTTATTGTGAACAGGTTCCGGGTGTGTTTTTCAGACTAGGATCTGGGAATGATGAGGAACGTACTCGCTATCCACTCCACCATCCCATGTTTGATCTTGATGAGACAGCGATGCCTTATGGTGTGGGCATGTTGTCCGCAGTAGCACTTGAATTTTTGGCACGGAATACAACTTCTGAGGGGGAGCAATTACAATGAAAAAAAGACAATGGACAGGCTTGTGGATCACGTTACTGGCAGTCGTAATGGTACTCAGCGCTTGCGGAGGAAAATCGACAAGCACAAATGATGGTTCCGCAACAGAAGGAACGGGCAGTGGAAGCGCAAGTACAACACTGACCGTTGCTGCGGCAACCGATATTGAGAGTTTTGATCCGCACAACAACAACAATACTTCCAGTGAGGCGGTTCTGGTCAACGTTTTTGATTATCTGATCAAAAATGACAGTGAACAGAAAAAAGTTGCGGGACTTGCGACATCATGGGATCAAGTCGATGATACAACGTGGAGATTTAAGCTGCGTGAAGGTGTTACCTTCCACAATGGCGATCCATTCACTTCAGCAGATGTAAAATACACGCTGGAGCGCGTAGCCAAGGACGAGACACTGAAACAAAACAGTTATTTCAAAAATATCGTAGAAGTTAAAGTGGTGGATGACTATACCGTAGATATCATCACGGATGGTCCAGATCCGTTGCTCCTGAATCGTCTGTCCAAAATGGGAGCAGGCATTCTGCCAGCAAAATATATTGCGGATAAAGGATTCGATGCTTTCCTGAAACAACCAGTAGGCACAGGCCCTTATAAGTTCAGTAAATGGACCAAAGATGATCGTGTGGAACTGGTAAAAAACGAGAACTACTTTGACGGTGAACCAAAATGGAATGAAGTGGTATTCCGCGTTATTCCTGAAGCCTCCACACGTGTATCCGAATTGCTTGCTGGTGGTGTAGATGTGGCGTCTTCCATTCCCTCCACTGACATTGCCCGGATCGAAGGCGAAGCAGATAAGAAGATTGTCAAAGCGCCAATCCAGCGTGTGCTTCAGTTGATATTCCGTCAGACAGAAGGTAGCATCACAGCTGATCCGAAAGTACGTGAAGCGATTGACCTGGCTATCGACAAACAAGGGATCGTGGACAGCATTGCCGGCGGAGCAGGTATCGTAACCCGCACATCCGTAACACCAGGCAACTTCGGTGCTGATCCTTCATTGTACAAAACATCACTTTATGATCAAGCAAAAGCCAAACAGTTGCTGCAAGAAGCTGGCTATGCGGAAGGTGAAGCCGAGATGACTATCTCCGTTTCCGCACAATACAAAGAACAGGCTGAAGTTGTTGCAGCCATGCTGGAACAAGCCGGATTCAAAATCAATCTGGATGTCCTGGAAGCAAGTGCATTCAGTGAACGTTACAGCTCCAAATCATTCAAAGAAATCTTCATGATTGGTATTGGTAACTCCTTGTTCGATGCTTCGAATAACTACAATCGTTATATGTTGGAAGAAGCAAAAGGCGAGTCGGATTACAACAACCCTGAAGTAGAGAAACTGCTTCAATCGGCATTGGTGAACATGGACCCTGCGTCTCGTGAGAAAGAGTATCAGCAAGTACAACAGATCTTCTCTGAAGAACGCCCAGCCGTATATCTGTACCAAATGGAAGGTGTCTACGGAACAAATGCTAAAGTGAACTTCGCGCCGCGCAGTGACGAGATGTTCTATGCTGACGAGATTACACCTGTTGCACAGTAACATCGGGTATAACAACCGGTCATTGAAAAGATAGGCCGTGAACGGCAGGGACTGGATAACCATGTTCCTGCCGTTCTTTTTTAAAAGGGAGGTGAACAAGGAATGGGCAAATACGTACTTAAGTCATTACTGCAGATCATTCCGGTGCTGTTCATTGTTTCATTAATTGTGTTCATTTTGGTTCGAGTCACCGGTGATCCGGTTGCGTTAATGTTGCCTGAAACGGCTACCGCTGAAGATCGTGCTGTCTTGACGCAGGCACTTGGTTTGGACCAGCCTTTATATACGCAATACGTGAAGTTTCTGGGCAGTGCGATACAGGGAGACTTTGGTCAGTCTTTTCGCTACAATCAGCCTGCGCTAGAGCTTGTGCTGGAGAGATTGCCTGCCAGCTTTGAACTGGCGGTAGCCGCCATGTTTTTTGCTGTACTTATGGCTGTGCCACTTGGCGTCATTTCAGCTGTCAAACGCAATACGTTTACCGATCTCATTATTTCAGGAATATCCGTCATTGGTAAGGCGATGCCAAACTTCTGGATGGGGATTATGCTTATCCTCTTGTTCTCCGTCATGCTGGGCGTATTGCCGGTATCTGGTCGCGGAGGATTGTCACATCTGATCTTGCCGGCATTTACACTTGGCGTTGGACTGGCTGCGCAGATGACCCGACTGATTCGCTCCAGCATGCTGGAGATTCTCAACCAGGACTATATTCGAACAGCTCGCAGCAAGGGGCTTGGCCGAATGGTTGTCATTGTAAAACATGCATTTCGGAACGGATTGATTCCGGTCGTGACAATTATGAGTTTACAGTTTACAAGTCTGATCGGGGGCACTTTGATTACGGAAACGGTATTCTCCTGGCCTGGACTGGGTCAGTTGCTGGTCGTTGCAGTCAACACACATGATATGGCGATTGTACAGGCAGCGGTGTTTGTCATTGCCTTTATCGTTGTGGTAATCAACATCTTGACGGATGTAGCTTACAGGCTACTCGATCCGCGCATCAAATACGACTAGAAGGAGGTGCAATCATATGACAGGCAGCAATGAAATGCCAATTCCGGGTACAGAACAGGAACAAGATAATGGGCGTGCACCAACGGGATTTCGTTATATCTGGCAACAACTGATCATCAGCAAGACCGGAATGTTTGGTGCTGTGCTTGTATTGTTGGTTGTGTTAATTGCCATAGGTGCACCTCTATTGACGAGTCATGATCCGGCAGCGGTGAATCCGCTCAACCGACTTAAACCACCGGCATGGCTTGAGGGTGGAACGGCCGAATATTGGCTGGGTACCGATAATCTTGGTAGAGATATGTGGAGTCGAATTGTATATGGTGCCCGAGTTTCCTTAATCGTGGGTATGGGTGCCGTGATTGTGTCAGGAATCATTGGCGCGATTCTGGGGCTGGTATCCGGATTCTACGGGAAATGGCTGGATGCTGTCATCATGCGTGTAGGTGATGCATTCATGGCGATTCCAACCATTCTGTTCATGCTTGTTGTGATGGCAATTGTTGGCCCGGGTATTACAACGTTGATCTTTGTCATCGGGGTGACGAACTGGGTTCCATTCACCCGTGTGGTAAGAAGTGAGGTTCTTAGTATCAAAGAGCGTGATTTTGTTCATGCGGCCAGATCGATTGGTGCGAAGAATGGAAGATTGATTCTGAAACACATTCTGCCGAATATCCTTTCATCCTTTATCGTCATCTGCGGTATGAATGTCGGCACAACGATTATTATGGAAGCTTCACTCAGTTTCCTGGGTCTAGGTATCAAACCACCTGATGTATCCTGGGGAGGGATGCTCAGTGATGGCAGACAATACGTTGCAACAAGCTGGTGGGTCGCTACATTCCCGGGACTAGCCATTACATTTACCGTACTCGGTGTTATTTTCCTTGGAGATTGGCTGCGTGATGTGCTTGATCCACGTACGGAGACAACCCATAAATAAACGGAGAAGGGAGCCATCAATATGAACCAAAGACCAATTATGCCGGAGGATCTGCGTCATTATCGTTGGATAAGTCACCCGGTGATCAGTTCTAACGGACAAGTGGCTTATGTGGAACAGACCATAGATCAGGATAAAAACGAATATAACACGCAAATTCGAGGGATTTCCCTCGATGGTGATGAAGATATTGCACTTTCGGATGGAACAAAGGATTCCTCACCTGCTTGGTCGCCGGATGGCACACAGCTCACATTCATTCGCTCAGTAGATGGGGGCAAAGGATTATGGACGCTCCATTCAGATCAAAAAGAGCCGGTTATGCTGATATCTCCCGCATGTAAAATATTGAGTTATATCTGGTCGCCGAACGGGCAGTACATTGCGTTTACCAGCAAAGTACAACCGGAGGACCAACAGAAGAAAGCAGACGTCCAACAGGAGTCTGTACCTTTACTGCGAGGTAAAGTCTTCGAGCGTACAACGCCGAAGGCGGAAGGGGCTGGCTGGTGGGATGGTCAATACAGCCAGTTGTTTGTATATGAGATCAAAAGCGGGGAGATCACACAGGTGACTTCCGGGCTATGGAATATCAGTGCTCCGGCATGGTCGCCAGATAGCAAGCAGCTTTCTTTCATTTCGAAGCAAGTAGAGGACGAGGAACTTGATGCGGATCTGCTTTACTTTACCGATGTATACAGCATTCGATTGGGAGAAAGTGATCTGTTCAAAGTGACGGATTCCAGTCTGGCGATAAGCCAATTCTCCTATTCGTCCGACGGGCAGCAGCTGATTCTGATCGCCAGTGATCGTGAGTATGGAAGCGGGAGCCACAACAGCTTATACGCTGTTCCCGTTCATCGAGGTATACCCAGGCCAATCGCACCTCAATTAGATATGCAGATTGGTAACGCGGCGCTTGGAGATATGAAGTCGGCAGGTGCGTCACCTTCTCCTATCTCGGATGCCCATCATCCGGAACGCGGTGTATATGTACTCGGAACACATAACGGGAATGTGGACGTGTACCGTATTCAAGAAGATGGGGCGTGTCAATCCGTTACGGGCGCTGGTGAAAAGGATGTGTATCAGTATACCTTAACGTCAGATGGTACGTCGCTGGTTATCGCTGCGTTGACGGATGAACACCCTGGAGAGTTATATCGCGTGGATATCGACAGTGGTGAAATGTTCAGACTCACCCGCAGAAATGATGAATTCTTGGCTGAATTAGCTGTTAATGTGCCTCTACGTGTAGAGTTTAAGTCTTCCGATGGATGGCCGCTTCAAGGTTGGTTAGCCACACCGGCAATACGTGACACCAATGGGAAACTGCCACTGATTTTGCAGATTCATGGTGGACCCCACGCAATGTATACGGGAACATATAGTCATGAGATGCAGACACTCGTTGCGCAAGGTTATGCTGTGCTGTGGATCAATCCTCGCGGAAGTATGGGATACGGTCAGGAGTTTGCCAGAGCTTGCCGTGGTGACTTTGCCGGAGGGGATTACCGGGATCTGATGGAAGCTGTTGATTATGCCCTGGCTACATACGATTTCCTTGATGCATCACGTCTGGGTGTAGCGGGTGGCAGTTATGGCGGAGTGATGACCAACTGGATTGTAGCGCATACCCACCGATTCAAGGCGGCTGTAACTCAGCGATGCATCTCCAACTGGTTGTCCATGTATGGAACGAGCGATATCGGAATTTCTTATGTTGAGGGAGTCATCGGTGGTAATCCGGCCGAAAACGCTGAATTCCTGTGGTCCCGTTCACCTCTTGCCCATGCACATCACATTGAGACGCCACTTCTGATCATGCACGGAGAGCAGGACTATCGGACACCGATTGCGCAAGCGGAGGAATTATATACTACGCTAAAACGTTACGGCAAAAAGACCAAACTGATTCGTTATCCGGGCTCCAACCACAGTTTGCTGAAAAGCGGTAAACCTTCATTACGTATCGATAGCTTCGAACAGGTGAATGCCTGGTTCAATCAGTACCTCGGGAATGAGGAGGGCGAGCAATGAATCGAACTCAGCTGTCCATTCCTGTAGGGCTTCTTGTAGAGAATGTTCTGACAAGTGGGGAACCAAAAGAAGTGATTATTGAATGTTTACAACGTCGAGACTATTCCCGTTTGTTGCCTCTGGTTAAGGAATCCGCGATGGATTTTGATGAAAGACTACAGACAGCAGCTGATATCGGAGACGATTGGGAAAAGGCGATACGTCAAGGTTATGAGTTCAAGTTTTTGCATATTAACGGGTTGAAACGATTGCTCGATTTCCGGTTTGACCGTAAGGTGGATCGGGATTACGTTCAAGATGAACTGTCACTGAAGCATATTCGTCTGACCGCACAAGAGATTGAACTGCTACAATCGTTAATTGGCAGGCAGTGGATCGTGCAAGCAGAAGAAACAGAGGCAGCAGAAGAAGGTAGCAAAGAGAGTGGGATATCCTCCCGCATTCCTGTCCGTATTCAATTGAAGTTCCCTTAATATGGACCAAGAAGAAACCGCGACGATCGCGGTTTTTTTGCTATGTACAGGTAGAAATGAGGACGACTGAATTCAAAAGTTGAAATCGGACACCGCATGATTTATATTTATATTAAATGATATTATTATCTATCAAAAATACAGGTATAAAAAGGAGGACATGGGATGTCCATTCAAAATGTTTTGGGAAAAATTCAAATATCGGATGATGTGATCTCCAAAATTGTCGGCAAGATCGCGAATACCACCAGTGAGATTTCCTCCATGTCGACAGGACTTATAGAAGGGGTCACCAAAAAGTGGAGCGGGAAAAGTCTGCAAAATGGCATAGATATCCGCAAGGTAGAATCAAGACTGGAGATAAACGTAAAGGTTGTCATTTGTTATGGAACCAAAGTGCATGAAGTCTGCAGGGAATTGCAAAACAATGTGAGATTGCATGTGGAACAGCTGACCGGATTAACCATTGATACGGTGAATGTGATCGTTGAGGGGTTATCATTTAACCAACCTGCTGCCAAGCTTTAATCCAATTTCAGCTACCTAGAGGAGTGACAGCGATGAATAAGATTTCCATAACAAAAGCCAGTCCACAATCAGTAGTCGGCGGGCAACTAAATCAGATGGCACTTGAATATATGGCCTATTCGCTTGCAGGTACCAAGGATAAAGGCGTTATAGAAAAAACATTTAACAAGTTATGGCGTTCGAATCAGAATCGATTCAGTCACCAGTACGCTTATGAAGCTAAAATGGGTAACCAAACGCTGGGCATGATCATGTGTTATCCGACCACTATAATGAACAAACTTGCTTTGCCAACGTTCTCCAAACTGTTTGAACTTCGTAAATGGAGCCTGATTAAGTATAATCTCCAACACTGGAAAGAGTTCTACTCCATGGTGACATTAAAAGAAGCGGAGAACGACGAGTACCACATCGGAACATTGGCTACCTTGCCTGAAAGCAGAGGTCTTGGTGTAGGGACACAGCTCATTCATTTTGCTGAGGAGCAAGCTATAACACAAGGTCTGTCCAAATCTTCACTTACGGTTAAAAAGGAAAATCTGCTAGCTATTAAACTCTACGAGCGTTTGGGATACCAGAGAGTAGGGGAAATCAATAAACCTTCGTTATCCCTGTACAGGATGTCCAAAAAACTGGTGTAATGTTTTCTGATAGGAATAGAACAAACAGCTAACTGGAGAGTTTCATATATATAAGCCCACATTGGAACAGTTAAAAGTGTGAGCTGGAGGGGCGCTTTATGCGTCTCTTTTTTAGTTTTCAGATTTTTCTCATAAAAAAAGTAACTTGACTTTTGCGGGTGTTTAAGCAGGTACTTGACAGGGGTGTGGTATAGTATAAAAAGTTCTTTTAATGAAGAAAGACGGAGAAATATACAATGTGGGGTGTAACCAGTGTATCAATATAAGGATCAGGAATATGAAGCAGTACATTTTGAGGGACGTGATCTACGCTATGGAGAACTCATAAGTTGTGTTTTCAAGCAG
The DNA here is from genome assembly GCF_037981725.1 of Paenibacillus sp. FSL H3-0457. Lineage (NCBI taxonomy): Bacteria > Bacillati > Bacillota > Bacilli > Caryophanales > Paenibacillaceae > Paenibacillus > Paenibacillus sp. FSL H3-0457. Next base: position 3,160,269 of record NZ_CP150283.1, read on the forward strand.
TGTACATTTATGAACGCTTCTATGGAAGAAATCGAAACGAGTAACTGTCGTTTTATCGAGTGTGACTTCAAAGGGGCTTCCATGAATGGTTCGATTCATACGGAATCGGCTTTTGAAAACTGCACCTTCGGTGGTGCAAATCTCTTTGCTTCCAAATTCAGCTCTTGCAAGATGACAGGCTCAGACTTCTCTGGTGCGCAAATGGATGGCATTACCCTGAGTCACGGCGATTGGTCCTACACAAATCTGAGACATACACGTTTGGGGAAACAGGATCTGCGAGGAATTCGTTTCTTTGAGGCTGACTTTACGGACACGGATTTCACCAAAGCGGATTTGAGAGACAGTGATCTTACCCGAGTTGTATTAAGCAGAGCCAAGTTGCAAGGAGCCGATCTTAGAGGGGCTAACCTGGAAGGCATCGATCTGAAATCACTGGATATCAAAGGCGTACGTTTGGATCGCGAACAAGCTGTTCTGTTTGTACGATCGTATGGTGCGAAAGTAGATTGAGTTGAACATACACAGCATGAAGCCGCCCTTAAGGCGGCTTTTTTGACTTTGAGGTTTTCCGATTCAGAGAGAATAGGCAGGAAAAAGAGATCTAAACAAGAAGTAGTTAACATAAGTTTCAACTAAAAGGAGGTTATCATGACCGTCACATTAATTATTATTGTTGCTATTATTGTCTTTGGGCTTATAACAGGCACGATCACTACGATTATGGCATTTAAACTGCTACGTAACAATAAAGAGAAACATCACCTTTGCAAGAGCATTCTGATGGACGGAATTCCAACAGAAGCAATAATTCATGATATTGTGCAGACATCATCCAGTAGGGATGGAAGGCCTGGCGTGCGATTGGATCTGACTGTAACCCAAGTTGACGGCCGCACCTTCCCAACAATTGTAGAGACTTATATTCCAATCACACATATTCCCCATTTTCAGAAAGGAAATGTCATTAACGTAAGATACATTGCGATGGGGAATGAACGAAAAGTTGAGGTAGAGGATGCCTATGTTCCGTGAGGTGCCGCATGGTGGTAAGCTTCGGTTATCAGGCATATCAAAAACCATTACCTGAAACAACTCAGGTAGTGGTTTTTGATGTGAATTTAATTGAGTTAATCCTCTTCTTTTGACATATTTCGTATATACCTCGCTTTGTTTCATGAAATGAATTTGATTACGTTTTAACGCTGTGCTTGTGGGTTCGTTTCAACCGCACAGCAACCCAACTCATAATCAGAGCAGCAATGAACAGAAATACGGTCACACCTGCAATGACAACAAAGAAGGATTGGTCAAATGCAGCAAAGGCGGCATTTTTGAGCGATTCAGCAGACGCAGCAGGCAAGCTTTCGGCAGCGATAAGCGCTTCATCCAGACTGTCCTTCGCATTGGCTGGCACACTAATCCCCGCAGGAATCTTCATAGCGAGTGTGTAGAAAAGGGTCGACATGCTTCCGATGATTGCAATACCGGATGCTCCGCCCAGCTCATAACCCACTTCCTCAATGGAAGCGGCCATGCCCGCTTTGTGTGGTGGGGCATAACTCATAATGGAATGTGATGCAGCGGTCATCCCTGATCCAAGACCTGCACCAAGCAGTGCCAAGCCGATAATCTGCCCGGTGAACCCAGCATTGAAATACATCAGATACGTCCCCATGCCAAGGGCAGCGATGAAAAGAGTGAAGCTTTTGATATATACAACATCCACACGGTGCATAATGACCCCCGTAACAGGTCCGGCGATGAGTGCTGCAACAGGTATGGATACGGTGAATAGTCCAGCCTGAAGAGGTGACATGCCTTCCACCAGCTGAAGCCGCTGAGTGACCATATATTGCACACCCATTTGTGCGAACAAGCCAACCAGTGCGGTAATAAAGCCGGTGCTGAATCTTGGGATTTTGAATAAGGACAGATCCAGCAGCGGATTGGGACTGTTATACTGACGGCGAATAAAGATGATCAGGGACAGAACACCGATCACAGCAGCAATGATAGCGAGTGTGAGAGATCCTTCGCGTCTTGTGAATTCCTTAATAGAATAGATAATTCCGACCATGGCAATCATGATCTGAATGGAACTGGTGAAGTCCCACTTTTTCGATGCATCCCCTTGATGTTTAGGGATCATTCTCAAGGCGAATACAAAAGCGATAATGGCTATGGGCAGGTTAATCAGAAACACAGAACCCCACCAGAAGTGTTGAAGAAGCAGTCCACCAACAATCGGTCCCAATCCAGCACCACCTGATGCAATGGAACCCCAGATGCCGATTGCCAGTGCGAGTTCTCGCTCATTCGTAAACGTAACTCTGATAATCGACAATGTCGCTGGCATCATCATGGAGGCACCTACGGCTAGAAGAATTCTGCTCATGACCAGCATAGCCGGTACTGGAGAAAAGGCAGCAGCAAGAGAAGCAGCAGAAAAGACGAGCAAGCCCAGGGTGAATATTTTTTTATGACCAAGACGGTCCCCGAGTGTTCCCATTGCAGGAAGAAGACCCGCCATGACAAGGGAGTAACCGTTCAGAATCCATAATTTCTCCGAAGCAGATGCACCGAGATCATGGGTCAAGCTGGGTAGGGCTGTGTACAGGATGGTCATATCCATCACAATGAGTAATAGTGCACTTGAGACAATAACAAGAATCATCCAACGTTTGAATTTAGACATGTTTCCCTCCGACGATATGAATAACTTACAATTCAAGACTAAACTATCGGGTAACCCTATAGTCAAACTTTTCTTTACACACTATAATGCATTTATATTGATAAAACTTAGACTACATATGTACATGGAGGGCCCATAGATGGCTGGACATCACGCACAACATTTTACCACCAGTGAATTTGCCAAGATCTGCGGAGTGACCAAACATACCTTGTTTCATTATGACGAGATTGGGCTGTTAAAGCCTGAATATACCAATGCCAAGGGCTACCGCTATTATGGTATGCAACAAACGTATGTGCTGGATGTCATACATGTGCTGAAGAAGGCAGGAAGCTCACTCCAAGAGATTAAGTCGTTTATTCAAAATCAGAATACACCATTGTTAATTGAGCTGTTTGAACAGAAATTAAAGGCACTTGAGTTGGAGCAACAACGAATCAAACGTATGCAAAAGCTGCTAAGTGGTGCCATTGAAATGACGAAACAAGCCACGGATGCTTCTCCTGAAGGGCTACATATTGAACAATGTGAGCTGGAGTATTTTATTGCTGTACAACTGGAACAAGGGGATGGGGATAAGGAATTCTTCCGTAAATTCATTGAATACAGGACCCATTGTGATGAACAGATGATCGACTATGAGTTTCCGGTATGGACGATCTTAACTCAGGAGCACTATGAGGCAGGAGAATACTATCCGGATTACTTTGGCAACAAAATAAAAGCTCCCATTTCAGGGGAAACGATATGGATTAAGCCAAAAGGGATGTATGCCGTCATGAATCATCGAGGTTCATACGAAAGCATGCCGGAGACGTATTCCCTCATGAAAGAGGAGATAGAAAAAGAGGGACTGCAAGTCTGTGGACATGTGTATGCACTGGACCTGCTCACTTATTTTGCAGAAAGTAATCCCGATGAGTACATCATCAAAATTTACGTAGAGGTGTGTAAGCCATTAAACACAATGGTTTAACGGTACGGGGATGGAAGATGAGATCGAGGCTACGCTGTCTTGACCCATATCGTATTCCATGTTAAGTTTTCTGTATTAAATTTTGAACTTTCAAAGGGGGGATAGAGTCATGACTGAATTAGAGGTTGTGGATGTTTATGTGGACCTGTCAACAAACATGAACAGTGGCATGGTTCACAATATGACTAATCAGAATCCGACACTTTGTCCTCCTATGCATAGATCTACTTGGCGCTGAGTGGTTTATCGCCAGGTTTCTTTATTGTATAAGCGAATCTAAATTCTGATTATGTTCAAATATTAAAGTGAGGGAATCCATGCCATGTTCTATGGTGAAATCCCGTCAGTTTACTTTTATATTTCACATAAAAAGGATGATATGCATGTCTTTAATCAACGTTACCAACCTGACCTTTGCTTATGAAGGCAGTTACGATAATATATTTGAAAATGTTAGTTTTCAGTTGGACTCCGATTGGAAATTGGGTTTTACCGGAAGGAACGGCAGAGGCAAAACGACTTTCCTCAATCTGTTGCTTGGCAAATATGAATACAGCGGACATATCTCTGCGAATGTTAGCTTTGAATACTTTCCTTTCCAGGTAGAAAATAAGGGAGCCATGACCGTTGATGTCATCAGCGAGATTCATCCTGAATATCTACACTGGCAAGTTGTGCGCGAGCTTAACCTGTTAAAAGTGTCAGAAGATGTGTTGTATCGGCCTTTTGATACGTTATCCAACGGAGAACAAACAAAGGTGATGCTGGCTGCTTTGTTCCTGAAGGATAATCGGTTTCTGCTCATTGATGAACCTACCAATCATCTTGATCTTCATGCAAGACAAATTGTCAGTAATTATCTTGGCAGCAAGAGTGGATTTATTTTGGTATCTCACGATCGGGCGTTTCTGGATCACAGCGTGGACCATATCCTTTCCATCAATAAAAGTAACATCGAGATTCAGAAAGGCAATTTCTCCGCTTGGTGGGAAAATAAAAGAAGGCAAGATCAGTTTGAACTTGCGAGTAATGAGAAATTAATAAAGGATATCAAGCGTTTATCCGATTCAGCCAAACGGACCGGTGGATGGTCGCATGAAGTTGAAAAAACCAAAAATGGTACGAGAAATTCCGGTTCCAAGGTGGATAAAGGATATATTGGGCACAAGGCTGCCAAAATGATGAAACGTTCCAAAAATATCGAACAAAGGCAGCAATCTGCGATTCAAGAGAAATCCAAACTTCTCAAAAACATCGAGAGTGCAGAACGTTTACAGATTCATCAGCTGGATTTTCACAAGCAGGAACTTGTTGAATTGGAACATGTGTCGATATCATACGGCTCCAATACGGTGTGTAAGAATGTCAGTATCACGGTTGAAAACGGGGGTCGTATTGCCCTGTACGGTAAAAATGGATCTGGCAAATCAAGCATTCTTAAACTGATCTGTGGTGAAGATATCCCTTATACAGGTCTTTTCCGAAAGGATCATCAGCTTAAAATCTCGTATGTGTCGCAGGACACGTCCGATCTCGGAGGGCATTTATCTGAGTATGCGGCCACACAGGGGATTGATGAAAGCCTGTTTAAATCGATACTTCGAAAGTTGGATTTTTCCAGACTGCAATTGGAGAAAGATATCTCAACGTTTAGCGCAGGTCAAAAAAAGAAAGTGCTCATCGCTAAAAGTCTTAGTGAGAAAGCTCATCTGCATATTTGGGATGAACCACTCAACTTTGTAGATGTCATTTCACGTATGCAGATCGAAGATTTACTCTTGGAATACTCGCCAACCCTGCTTTTTGTAGAGCATGATCGTGAATTTTGTACAAATATTGCAACGAGAATCATCGAACTGTAAGTAACGTGAAAGATAACCATGTTAAGAGCCGCCAAATGGCGGCTTTTAGTATTACTCGTGAGGAAGTATGCTATAATTTTATAATCTCATCCAATCATTTGATGGATGACTAGATCAATTGTAGACTAATTCGCCAAGAGGTGTAATACCAATGAAAAAGGAAATGACAACAATCAAACAAACCAGGCTCCATTCCATTTTGGACGAGGCCACCAAGTTGCTGATTGAAAAACCGAATGCTTCTATGAATGAGATTGCAGAATCTGCAAAAATCGGGATCGCTACGTTACATCGATATGTGGAAAGCCGTGAACAGCTCATGGTATATCTCGGATTACGCGCAATCGAGGTGGTCAGTGAGACCATGAAAGAAATCCAACTGGATGAGGAGCACTGTGAAAAGTACATACCTGAGCTGATCGAGGCGCTGATTCCATTAGGCGACAAAATTTATTTTCTGGCTCATGACACCACCATTAACTATAATCCCGAGATTGAGGGAGCGGATCTGAAACTGAGAGAACCTGTACTACACGCGGTCGGTCTGTTACAACAGAAAGGTTATTTCCGCTCCGATCTCGATAAAACCTGGATTGTCGATGTGTTGTATTCCATCATGTTCCTGACGTGGCAGCAGGTTGTAAGTGGTCACATCGCGAGAAAAGCAGCCCCCGCGCTTGTGGTGGATACGTTTTATCATGGATTTAAGCAGCGATAGCTAAAGGTTAATTCAGCGAGAATCAATAGATTTCCATCAAGCGAACACCCCAAAAAAAGTCGAATGTATCGTTAGATACACAGACTCTTTGAGGGTGTTTTTTTGCGTTCACAACAGCGTTTCTTAGTGCGCAAGCTGCAACGACTTGATTTTCTCACATATTCAAATATTAACAGAGTTCAGAATTTAAGATTTTCAGTTTACAAAAAATGATATAAATTTCTAGTAGATTCAAATCATTACCAAATAAAGACAAAATATTCAAACGAGGGGGCCGGACAGAAGCACCAGCAATTGTGCAGTTCAAAATCAGCTTATGTACTCATTCCATCAACCCAAATCAGGAGGGATTCCATGCTTTACACCATTATTGTGCCAGTCAACCAGGACTATAACATTTTGAACCTGTTCACAGATTCGCTACTCCGGACGGTAAGTCCATCCACTCAGATTATTTTCATCAACGATGGTTCCGGCTCAGCAGTCTTTCAACATCTGGATAAACTGAAGCAAGAAGTAAGAGAGGGTGTGACCATCGAGATTCTTCAGCATGATTTTCCACTCGGTTGCGCCGTGTCGATTAATAGCGCACTGAGTCTTGCCAAGGGAGAGTACATTTTCTTCCTGGATTCTGACACCATTCTTCAACCGAACTGGCAACCGATGATGAAAGAGACACTGGATAGCGATATTACGATCGGCATGATTGGAGGGGTTCTGTTGTATCCGCAAACAGGAGGCGTGCAGCATTGCGGCATTGCTTTTGCGGACACCATCGGCCGACACCTGTTCCTGAACGCATCTCCTGATGATATCCCAAAAGAAACCTTCTCTGTTCAACTGGTGGTGTTTGCCATGTTTGGCATGAAGCGGGAGGTGTATGAGACCATCGGTAACCTCGATGAGAAGTTCTTTAACGGATACGAGGACTTTGATTATCAGATGCGGGCACGAGCTGCCGGATACGATACGGTCATTAACCCGAATATTCAAGCGTATCACTGGGAACGCAGCAGCGGGATTCACCGCAACTTCAACCGCAAGAACAATCTGGCACGCTTCTGGAAAAAGTGGGGCGGTCAAATCGAGGCTGATGTATGGCCATTCGTTTTCAGTCATCTGAAAGCACAGCTGGAAAGCCAAGAGGAATACCAGCATCTGCCGATTGTCGGGATTGACCTTGCCGAGGTTCGAAGTGATGCCGATACATTCTGGACCAAGTTGGAGGAAGCCGAATTTGCAAATGTAGCCGAAGTACGGGACTATTCAAACCGCTTTAATTCCAATGGGGCCATCTGGCTGCCACAGGTACTAGGCAAGGAACTGATTCATAGTGAGAACCGGTTACTGTTTTTGGTGGACAATTTCGCCCGTTTGCTGGAGAACCGCTACTGGATTGAGATGAGACATGCTCATCGAGCCAAGGATCTGATCATTGATCTGTATGGCAATGTGATCACGATGGATCGCATATACGATGGATGCTGGCCTGGAACCAAAGTTCGGTAATTCACTCACAACAAAAATAAACAGGGAGGTACTTAAGGTGAAAGAAAAAGAGAGCACGCTCGATCGTGCCGTACGGTTTACCCGTAATCTGGAGTGGTTGGAACAAGTCGAGAAGGTAATTCCGAGCGGATGCAGCACTTTAGCCAAAGCACCTGAACGTTTATTTCCGGGCCATACCCCCGTATGTTGTGCAGAGGCTTATAATTCCCGATTTACAGATATCGACGGGAATGAATGGCTGGATTGCGAAATGGCTATGGGTACGGCGCCATGGGGCCATGCCAGACATGAAGTCCAATTAACCGTCATTCACCAGTTGAAAAAAGGGACAAGCTTTTCTTTACCTGCCGACATCGAGCTTGAATGTGCCGAGTTGATTCTGGAGCGGTTCGAGGGGCGTTATCCATCGCTGCGCTTCACCAAGAGTGGTGCCGATGCAGTGAGCGGGGCCGTGCGTCTGGCCCGTGCCGCTAGTGGCAAAAGCAAGGTTATTGCGACAGCTTATCATGGGTGGCACGACTGGTCTGCCTACGGTTATTATGGTGGCCAGACAAAAGAACGTGGCATACCGGTGGATATCGAGCGTTCAACGATCTGGGTTAACAAGCCTACTACGGAGCGAATTGAGGCTCAGATTACCGCGTCTCCCGAGGATATCGCATGTATTGTTCTATGCCCCAACGAGTGGAAAAAGGACGCGCTGGAGCAAGCCGTAAACCTATGTCGGTCTCTGGACATCATTATCATATTCGATGAGGTAACTTCCGGTATTCGAATGGGCAAGCAGGCTACAGCAGGAGAATATGACATCTGGCCTGATCTGCTCTGTATCTCTAAAGGTATGGCCAACGGTTTACCGCTCGCAGCGGTTATGGGGCCTGAGCACTTGATGTCTTTGTCAGGACAGGTCAGATTCAGTAATGCCCATTCCAGTGAAACGACAGCGCTCGCAGCAGCCATTGCCTGTGAACGATTAATGAAAAATGCGAAAGTATGGCCGACTTGGCGTGATCCGGCAACCCGGATCATGGATCGTCTGGAATCTGAACTTGTATTACTCGGATTGACGGATCAATTGGAAGTGAGAGGGACGTATGCAAGCTTCTGCATTCAATCCCTGGCTGAAGATAACTTCCAGACAGACCCTTTCCGCGAGTTCATGGTGAAGAGAATGGCTCACTTCGGCATTTTCACCAAGGGTTACTTTATTTTCTCTGATGCCCATACACGGGAAGAATTGCTGTGGGTCGAGGAAGCGCTGTTACAGATCCTGTCAGACTGGAAAGAGATTCAGAAGCAGGAACATCTTCATGCGATGCAACTTTCGAAAACGTTTGAAGCTTAATCCATAGATCATAATCGACAATCTACTAGGAGGAATTATTCAATGAAAGCACTCGTATATCAGGATCTCAAACAGGTGACTTACCAGGAGATTGAGGAGCCAACCATTCAAAAGCCAAACCAGGTAAAAATTAAAATCTATGGTTCCGGCATCTGCGGGACAGATCTGAATATTGTCAAAGGCAAAGTGCCGGCGAATAAAGGAACGATCATTGGTCATGAAGGCGTAGGCACAGTGGTTGAGGTGGGCGACGACGTTCGTGGTTTCAAGATCGGTGATCGGGTATTGGTTGATCCCACGCAATCTTGCGGTACCTGCTCATACTGCCGTGAGGGTCTGTTCATCTACTGCGAGAATTTTGATGACTATCAAGTAGGGATGACGACACACGGAACCTTTGCTGAATATTTTGTTGGGGACGAAAAGTATATCTATGCCATTCCGGATTCCATGAGTTGGGAAACGGCCATGATGATCGAACCACTGGGATGTGTACTTCAGACGTTCATGAAAGCAGGGACTAAGCCAAGTGACTCCGTACTGGTCCTCGGTTCTGGTGCAATCGGTTCCCTGTGTCAGCTTGTTAGCAAACGATTGGCAAGGCTTACTGTAGGTACGGAAGTTGATCCATACCGCAAAGAGTTCGCTTCAGGAATCGCGGATCATGTGTTTTATCCTCAGGATCTGACACTGGATAAAGTATACGAGATCAATAATAACAAAAAGTTTGATATTGTAGTGGACGCGGTTGGTAACCAACTTCATGTAGGGTTTGAGTTGATTGCCAAAGGCGGCAAAATTATTCCTATGGGATATGACGACAGCTATGAGGTGACGTTCAAATCAACAGCCGTGATTAATGATGGTATTAGTATCATCGGTGCAGTTGCTAATCACTCGATGATCAGTACGGCACTGAAATTTGCCCAAAGCATCCCGGAACTGGAACAGATGGTGACAGCCAAGGAACTGCTGAGTGATTATGAACAGGCCTTTAATGGAACGATTGGTTATGACATGCATACTGGAGAGAAGTTGCCGATGAATTCGGTCAAAACAGCTCTTATCCTATAAGAGGTACGATAAGCATGTAGACATTAGCGGGTTTGCCGCTGCGAGAAGTTTGAATTCGCAGCGGTGAAAACCGCAGAAGGAAGGGATATCGATTGAAATTGCTTCAAGATTTGCCGAAGAATCCACGCTACTCCATTTTACTCGAACCGGTATGGGCCATTCCGGGCACGATCGTTCTCTTTTACGCTCCTTTATATATGAAGGAAGCCGGACTTTCGGACATAGAAATCGGTTTAATCAATTCGGTGAATCTTTATTTTGCCTTTATCTTTCAATTGTTTGCGGGTTCCATTACGAATAAGCTGGGCCGGAAACGAACAACACTGATTTTTGATCTGCTTGCCTGGAGTGTTCCCATGTTCATCTGGGCCTTCTCCCAGAACTTCTGGCTGTTCCTGATCGCTTATTTACTGAATGCAACATCCAAGTTTGTAACGGTCGCCTTTAACTGTCTGATCATAGAGGATGTGGAGGAACACAAACGATCGAAGGTGTTTGCCATTCTCAACATGATTATTACAGGGGCAGGTGTACTCACGCCTATTGCCGGGGTGGTCATTGCTGATTATGGTATTGTGCCTACACTCGCCAGCATTTACTTTGTCGGAGGCATCCTCATGACCGCCATGTTTTTCATTCGTAACCGATACACGGATGAGACCGAGGTCGGCAAGGAACTTATGGGATTGCATAGTAAAACCCGCGTGCTTCAGAGCTTGGGTTCCAGTCTGCGCCTGTTTGGAAAATCGTTCTACAAACGGAGACTTTTTCCGATTATTCTGATCACGGTGTTGTCCAATCTGATCTTGCAGCTGAATTTCTTTCAGGTCATTTTCTTCAAGGAACAGTTGAAATTTGATGACCGTGTCATTTCGTTTATCCCAGTAGTGACTGCGGTAACCGTCATGCTGCTCTATCTGGTCATCATTCCGCGATTGAAACGGCGTTCGGAAGAAAAGTATGTTGGTTTTTCCATCGTGCTTAGCACGGCCGGAGCCATTCTGTTTCTGTTGATCCCTGTGGGGAATATAGGGATGTTGTTTCTCACGCTAATAGTGCTCGCTGCGGGTAACTTCATTTTGCAGACGTACCGGGATTCCCTGCTGATGAACCGATTGGGTACGCATGAGAAAGCCGATATGTTCTCGGCCGTGCAGACCGTCATGACGCTTACAGCCATTCCATCCGGTTACCTGACGGGCCTGCTCTACCATCACAATCCAACACTGTTATTCAGCGTCATTCTTGGTCTATATGTTGTACTCATGGTCATCATGTTCTTCCTGCCAGATCCGCAAAAGCACTCCCAAGTGCTGGAACCTTACAAAAATATGTAGAAAAAGGGGTTTACTGTATCTGGAGCGAATATGTAGTACAGAAAAAAATAGAACTACCTCTAGAACATATTTTAACTTGGGAGGCTGCTAACAAATGACTAACGTAATGACAACAGAAGCACGGAAGCAATGGAGTTGGATGAACGAGCCCGAAATCTGGTCCTACACGGATCAGGGAGGTGTGCTGGTGGAAGCGAAGGCGGACACCGACTTTTTCCAAGACCCTGCGGGCAAGCATATTCGTGCAACCGCACCATTTCTGTCCATACCTGTGCCTGAGGACTTCGAAATCACAACCCAATTAACCGTTGATATGAAAAATCAATATGATTCCGGATGTCTGATGGTGATGGCGGATGATCGTAACTGGTGCAAAATTTGTTTTGAATATGATGGAAAAGCGCCTACCATCGTGTCGGTGGTGACACGTGATGGTTCATCCGATGATTGTAATTCGGTTGAAGTCTCCGTACCTAATCCCTATCTGCGTATACGCAAAGTAGAGGGCTGCATATCATTCTTTTATTCACCCGATGGGGATGAGTGGAAACTAATTCGTTATTTCGGCATGCCGATACAAGGGGAACTTCGAGCTGGATTAGTTGTTCAGTCGCCAACTGGAACGGGCTGTACGTGTCACTTTTTATCGGTGAACGTTACTCATCCGGACTTGACCGCACGTTTCTAATCCGCTCCCCTGGAGGGAGAACAGGTTCATGGTAAAAGCATTTATATTTGATTTTGATGGACTCATTGTTGATACAGAGACACCTTGGTATTATGCGTTTCGGGATATTTATGAAGAGCACGGAGTTGAACTTGGTCTGGAGCTATGGTCGAAAAATGTGGGGACATCCTTTGAGGAATTTCATCCATTTCTGTATCTGGAGCAAGCGCTCCAAAAAAAGATAGATCATGATCATATCAAACTTCTCTCTGAACAGAAATACGAAGTCTATTTGGGACAGGCTGCCATTCTTCCGGGGGTATATGAATTGCTTCAGTCTGCGAGGGAAAAGGGGATTCAGCTAGCGGTTGCTTCCAGCTCCACACGGGACTGGGTGCATGGTTACTTGCAGAAATTAGGCATTTTCGATTATTTCACAGTCGTTCATACATCCGAGGATGTGAAACGAGTGAAACCGGACCCTGAACTGTACCTTCTTGCTCTCCAGAGTCTTGGGATCGAGGCTTCCGAAGCGATTGTGTTCGAAGACTCACCTAATGGCTTGAAGGCAGCCAATGCGGCAGGTATTCGTTGTATCATCGTACCTAACGAGGTAACGCGTGGTCTGGAATTCGCCATGCATGAACTGCGGTTATCCTCGCTGGCCGAGATCGATATGGAGGCGCTTTAATCCAGATACTGCTTGCGTAGCTCGATAGGGGAGATCCCTTCGTATTTTTTGAACACTGATCCAAAGTAACTGGCACTGTTGAAACCAACGGCTTTGGCTATTTCATGAGCGGTCGTAGCGTTATTTTCGATGAGCATTTCCTTGGCTTTCAACAACCGATATCGCATCAGATACTCTAGTGGAGTCATTTGAAATTCTTTTTTGAATATCCGATTGAGGTGTTGCTCGGTAACGTCCATCTGCTCAGCCAACATGGGGAGAGAAATATCCTGATGATAATTTTGTTTGATAAAAGTAATGATTTCATCCAATCTTAATCGGGCATCAGAACGTTCGTAAGCACTATAGCGTTCACCTTCAATGGTTAATCTGACCAAAAGCATGTACAGTAATGCGGATACGTGCCAGATCTGATCCTTGTGCCGGGACTGCAGCGCCAACGTAATTTCACGCAACAGGATATGAAGCATTCCATCCGGCTTGAAGGCGCGCAGCTCCCCGATCTGCAAGGTATGCAAGAACCGTGGCAATAAATAGCCATTGAAAGACAGACAATCAAATCGTAATGAATCACTCAGATTGTGGTAACGGTAGGTTACCTCCGGGAACAAAATGAGAGCGGTCCCTTTTTTGATCGAAAATTCATGATTCTTTGCTGCGATTCGCCCTGTTCCTCCGATGCACTGTACAATGCTGTAATCCCGTGAATGGTCGCTCCAATTCATCAATTCATCAACGGTCAACTGGTTTTGCCCTGTAATCATGAGCGGCATATCGGTATCCAGTGGATTCCCCATACTAGGTTTCGGCATCGTCGTGTTATTCCTCTTTTCGTTAAAGGATCATGTGCGTAAGTGGCGTGGTTACAGCGTTAAAAGAAACCTAGAAAGAATTATATTACATAAATGGAATAATTTTAATTTAATGACGGGCAATATATAAAACGTTTTCATATAAATGCTTCAACAATTATTAATTGGATGAATGAGTATGAACTGTGGTCTGATCAGCCTTTGATTTATGGATCTAAAAGTACGCCCGCCTTGCCAACAGAATGCGAAACGGTATACGCTATAACGAATGAGTGATTAAGGAAAGGGATGCAAACATGAAGAAAGTCATCGTAGTCGGATCGGGTATTCTGGGGGCATCAACAGCCTATCAATTAGCCAAACATGGCGCAGAGGTCATCATCGTAGATCGAAAAGATATAGGACAGGCAACGGATGCAGCTGCCGGTATCATCTGTCCATGGCTGTCACAGCGACGTAATCAGGATTGGTATCAGCTCGCCAAGGCTGGTGCGCGGTTCTATCCTGGCATCATAGCGGAGCTTAAAGCCGAAGGAGAAACGGAAACCGGTTATGCTCAAGTGGGCGCGCTTAGTATTCATACGGACGTGGACAAAATCAACAAGATGGAAGAGCGGGCCCGTCTTCGCAAAACAGATGCGCCGGAGATTGGCGACATTACACCTCTAGATGACAAAGAAACCCGTGAACGTTTTCCATTGCTGGATGAACGTTATCAATCGGTACATATCAGTGGTGCTGCACGTATAGATGGAAGAGCGCTGCGCGATGCATTGATCCGGTCTGCACAGCGAAATGGAGCGGAAGTGATCCATGGAGACGCCACGCTTCAATTCGAAGCAGATCGGGTCATTGGTGTGAGTGTTAATGATCAGAGTTTCCTGGCAGATGAAGTCGTTGTCTGTGCAGGTGCATGGGCCAACGAACTGCTGAAGCCACTCGGCATACACTTTAAAGTGCATTATCAAAAGGCACAAATTATGCATCTACATGTCACGGATGGGGAGGATACAGGCCGCTGGCCTGTGATCATGCCACCTTCTGATCAATATCTGCTGGCCTTTGATCAACAGAAGATTGTGATTGGTGCCACTCATGAAAGTGATGTGGAGGGTTATGATACAAGAGTAACTGCAGGGGGCATGCAGGAAGTTTTGAATAAAGGTCTGGAACTGGCGCCGGGGCTAGCCAATAGCACATTCCAGGAGGTAAGAGTTGGGTTCCGTCCGTTCACACCTGGCTTTCTGCCAGTAATGGGGGCTGTCCCAGGCTGGCAAGGTCTGATTACCGCGAATGGACTTGGAGCCTCTGGATTGACCATGGGTCCTTTTATCGGGAGTCAACTGGCGAAACTAGCTCTCGGCATGGAGCTGGATATCGATATTGAGCCCTACACTGTTGGCAAAGCAATGGATGAAATTGAAAGAGGTGAGTCATGACATATTCACAACGTGTATCCGATGGAGCGAACTCGTCCGATATCGTATATCTGGAGCATCAGATCGGTACGACAAAAGAAAAACTGCGCATAGCTTTGGAGAAAAAAGAAACATACAAAAACGAATTGTCGGAATTGAAGTCATCACCAATCAGGAATGCATCCGAAGACAATTCTGAAGAGCAAGTCTTAATGGAGAAGGCAAGCCAAACGAAGAACTTGATTGAAACCCTGTCTGAACAACTGGAGCAACTACAGGAAGCATTAGCGAGACTAGGCGATTGATCGGCTCGTATGGCTTATCTCTCTGAGACATCGACAGAAATAATATACGATACGTATAAAACGAAAACCCCTTATATTAAGGGGTTTTTCTGATTTTGTTCAAATGGTTTATATCAATAAGTGAACATATGGTATAAAATGGAATCAGGTGCTGAACTGTCAATTCAGATACCCATGTAACCAATCACGAAACTATGCTGAGAGGTGGATTCCAAATGTATAAAGAAGTGATACGTGTTGAGGACATTACGGGGTTTCAGTCGAGATCTGAAGAGTTTTTCCCACTTCACTGGTTTCGAAAAATGCTGTCTGAGCAACCAGTGTACTATCACGAAGATACAGACACATGGAATGTGTTCAGATACGATGATGTGAAGCAGGTTCTCAGTAATCATGAGTATTTTTCGGCCGAAGGAACCCGGACGACCATTGCCGTTGGAGCAAAGAACAATGAAGGCACACCTCCAGACAAATTAAACATATCAAGTATCGATCCTCCCCGTCATCAAAAAAGTCGTTCGTTGTTATCCGCTGCTTTTACACCGCGTAGTCTGAAAAACTGGGAGCCACGAATTCGCAACATTGCAGAGCAGCTGGTAGCCGATATTGAGCCAAATACGACGATTGATATTGTTCAAGCATTGGCCGCTCCGCTACCTTCGATGGTTATGGCCGATCTGCTTGGCATCCCTCTTACAGACAGCCATCGCTTCAAGAACTGGGTAGATATTCTGTTTCAACCCATCAATCCCAAGACGGCTGAGGAGAGTGAACTGAAAAAGCAAACTGCCGCTCAAGAGTATTATCAATTCCTGTATCCTATTGTGGTTCATAAACGGACTCATCCTGGTGAGGATATCATTACCGATCTGTTGAACGTGGATGTTGAGGGGGAGAAGTTCACGGAGGATGAGGTTGTTCGCACGACCATGCTTCTGCTTGGAGCCGGTATAGAGACAACGAGTCATATGGTTTCAAATACGTTCTATTCCTTCCTCTACGATGACCCGAGCTTGTATGGCCAACTCAGGCAGAACCCCGAATGGGTTCCGCTCGCAGTGGAAGAAATGCTTCGTTATAGGTTCCATAATGCCAAGCGGCATCGGACAGTAAAGCAGGATAATCAACTGCTCGGAGTGGATTTGAAAAAAGGAGATGTTGTCATCTCCTGGATGAGTGCAGCCAATATGGATGAGCAGATGTTTGAAGCCCCCTTTGAGCTGAATATTCATCGTCGTAATAACAAAAGACATCTTACCTTTGGTAATGGCCCACACTTTTGTCTAGGGGCCCCGCTGGCAAGAATGGAACTAAGCATTGCCTTGACAGCATTTGTGGAGAAGATTGCTCGGATTGAACCGGTGGAGTCCTTTGATCTGGAGAATAATCTGGCCACTTCAGCTCCGGGACAGTCATTGACCCATCTGCCAGTGAAGATCGTTGCGGAGTGAGAAGGAATCATACGGGACACAACCTAAAAAGCGGCAGATCAGACGTAAACGTCTTGATCTGCCGCTTTGTTATGCAAGCAAGTATGAGGTTGGACACCTTAATTTGAATTCATAGAAACTTTTTGTCTTACCACCTGTTTGATTTCTTCCTCTTTGGCTTGTTTGGTGCGTTTGATAAAGAAGGAAAGGACCAATCCCACAACAGCGATACCGATGATAACAACATAAGCATCATTGATACCCTGGATCATGGATTCTGTAGCAAGCTGTTTTTGACTGAGACCATTGGCTGCACCAGTCCCCATCATATCCTGTACGTGCGCTGTTGTACGGGAGGTCATGACACTTACGAGTAATGAAGTACCTACAGCACCAGCCACTTGTCTGACGGTGTTGGAGATAGCTGTACCGTGTGCACCAAGTCTTGGTGGCAGTTGGTTAAGTCCCGCAGTCTGAATCGGCATCATGAGCAGAGCCATACCAATTCGGCGGCCGGTAGACATTAATACCAGGTAACCATAACTGGTTGAATCCGTTAAGTCGATGAAACCAATTGTTGTCACGATGGTGATCACCATCCCGATAACAGCGAGCCATTTCGCTCCAAATCGGTCAAACAATTTTCCGGCTACTGGCATCAGGAAGCCCATGACAAGAGCACCCGGAAGGAGTAATAATCCGGACTCCAGTGCAGTGTAACCACGTGCGTTCTGGAGATACAAGGGAAGCAACATCATGTCAGCATACATGATCATTGTAATCGCGATACTAATGACCGTGGTCAAGGAGAACATGTTGTATTTGAATGCCCGCAGATCAAGCAGCGGAGTTTCAGAAACGAGCTGTCTCCATGTAAACAGGGCAAGAGAAACAATTCCAGCCCCAATGCAGATAAGAACTTCTGCACTTGACCATCCCAGACTTCCTGCTCTGCTGAAACCATAGAGCAATGCGCCAAATCCGATCGTGGAGAGCACCACACTGATTGTGTCGAACTTTGTGTTGACCCGTTCGGATACATTCTTCAGGTATACAAACGCAAAAGCAATGACAATAAGAGTTAATGGAATCATGCCGTAGAACATCGTTTGCCAAGAGTAGTTCTCGAGGATATAACCGGCAAGGGTAGGCCCGATTGCAGGGGCAAAAATGATGGCAAAACCAACCATACCCATTGCAGATCCTCGTTTTTCAGGAGCAAACAAGGTCAAAATAACGTGCATTAAGAGCGGCATGATAATGCCAGCACCCGCTGCCTGAATCATACGTCCTGTCAGCAGTGTGCCAAAGTTATCTGCAAGAGCAGATACGATAGTACCAATCAGGAAAATAAACATGGAAGCTTGGAATAATTGCTTGGTTGAAAAGCGTTGCATGAAGTAGGCCGTGATCGGGATAAGCACCCCGTTCACCAGCATGTAACCTGTCGTTAACCATTGTGCTGTTGCGGCGGAGATGTTAAAATCACCCATCAGTTCCGGTGTAGCGACACTCATGATCGTTTGATTCAACGTTGCAAGGAAGGCTCCCAAAATCATGATAAACAGGATGGGGCCTTTCTTTACGGATAATTCTTCTTGTACTCTAGCCTGACTCAATCCTTTTCATCCTTTCAATCCACACGTGACTAAATTTACAACGTGTTGTATAGTTTACATTGTATTTATTGAATTATATACATATTCGGACAGATTACAATTTACGTTATGACGTGTTTTCGTCGTTTATTTTACAAATAAAATGAATTTGTTGTGTAAATCAAAAATAAACGACTGTTTGTTTAAAATTGTAATGTTTAAAATTTGATGGGAGGGATACACGTGAAAGACGAGAAGAAATCAGCCGTGGACCCAAGAATATTGCGAACACGTCAGTTAATTCGAGGTGCATTTGTTGAATTGCTGCAGGAAATGGATATTGAGAAGTTGTCAGTCAACAAAATTGCCGAACGAGCGACGATCAATCGGGTAACCTTCTACCTGCACTATCGTGATATTACGGATATGATGGAGAAGATGGCGGATGAGATGATTGAGAATATTGAACGGATCGTGGATGAATATGCCCCTCATTTTGAGAAACAAAGAACGGAAGAGGCTTGGCCTGTTCTAGTCAAGTTACTGGAGCATTTTGCAGAGAACGCCTCGTTCTATCAAGTGGTTCTTGCTACAAAGCGCACACCGATTTTTACCGAACGACTGCTTAAATTGTTGAGTACGCTGGTCAAAGCCAAAATTGATCGGGTAGAGATGGAAGATGAACTCGAAGAATCCGGCATTCACAAAGAAATCGCAATATGGTACGGTTCTTCGGCTCTGATTGGAACCATCGTTGCCTGGTTGCGTAATGATATGCCATATTCCCCGCATTTTCTGGCGAAACAATTCTCGTTGATCCGCTCGTACTCTTATAATGACCTGATATAATCATGCTACAATTGCACCTAACGTTAATAGAGGAGGAATAATGTGATGAAATATAGTGCAGAACGTATCTATGTGAGATTTTGGAATGTGGATGATGCCGCATTGCTTCTGGATCTACAGGTTCGCAACCGTGGGGAAATAGAGAACATATCAGCAAGTGATCGGGACGAGTCTTTCTACAGCTTGGAAGGGCAAAGGTCACTCATTGAGAGCTGGAACAAGAAGAGAGAAGAAGGAAATCGCTATTCTTTTGGTATTTTTCTACATACAACGGATGAACTCGTCGGTGAAATTTCTTTGTTCGAGATCATACTGGATTCTACCCCAAAATGGATCGTTGGTTATGTGACGGATACTCTGCATCAAGGAAAAGGATATATGAGCGAAGCCCTGCAATGTGTACTGGAATTTGCCAAACACGAAACTGAAATTACTCGAATCGAAGCTGGCGCTGTACCCGATAATACAGGTTCCATTCGTGTCCTTCAAAAAGCAGGATTCAAGGAGAATGGGTCACAGCCTGTGCCAATCCAGGGAACGTTGAAAGAACATACGATGTTTGCTGTGGATATACTATAAGCAAGATGTTTTAATATTTACTATACAAGTTGGACTATATATTTAAACGTAACGGAGAGGACAGAAAAAACATATGGCTACTATACTCGTTGCAGACGACGATGCGAACATTCGTGAACTCGTCTGTCTATTTCTCAAAAACGATGGATTCACAACAGTGGAAGCTGCGGACGGTAAGGAAGCTCTCACTATATATGGCGAAACTCCAGTGGATCTGGTCGTCCTTGATATTATGATGCCTGTCATGGATGGTTGGGCACTGTGCAAAGAACTCCGAAGAGCCAATCCCGACCTCCCGTTACTCATGCTGACGGCGAGAGGAGAGACTTGGGAGAAGGTGAAAGGATTCGAACTGGGTACGGATGATTATTTGACCAAACCGTTTGATCCATTAGAGCTGACCGCTCGTGTCCGAGCATTACTGAAACGATACAAAATCGGCTCCACACACACAATCCAGTTTGGCAACGTCATTCTGGACCGTCAGACGTATAAGGTGATGAGAGGCACGGAGTCGCTTACGTTACCACTTAAGGAGTTCGAATTGCTGTATAAGCTTGCTGGAACACCAGGACAAGTCTATACACGGGAGCAATTAATCGATCAGATATGGGGTATTGATTACGCGGGAGATGATCGAACAATAGACGTACATATTAAACGCCTGCGCGAACGATTCGCGACAACACCTGATTTTCGGATTGAAACGGTGCGTGGGCTAGGGTACAGACTTGAGGTCTATGAATGATCAGATCCTTATATATTCGTGTTGTTCTGACCTTTCTGGTGTCAGTCATCACAGGCACGATTATTTCATTTTTTATGTCAACCTGGATGTTCGAAGATCAATTGAATGAAAATGCTCAAATTAACATACGCAATTTTGGCCAGGACGTTGTGCAGATTTATAAGACGCTGCCTGCTGATGAAGCAGAATCATTCGTTAGTAGAATGAAACAACTTGATTCGTATCATATTCGAATTTATGATGCAACGGGCAATTTCAAGTCTTATGGGAAGCTCAACGAACATAAATCATCCCCCGTATCGACGGATCAACTCAAGAAGGTGTTAAACGGAGGGGTTGTGCAGGACACACCTAAAGGTATCGCTACCGTTCTTTTGGGGCTACCGATCAAGACGGAAACGGGTACAAGAGCGATGTTTCTAGAAACACTCTCACCCCCCTCAGCCTCTTTTGTGGTCCAGTTTGGGTTGATTTTTGCAAGCTGTTCCTTGATTGTAGGAAGTTTGTTGATTGTGGTTGCTTCTGTATATCTGGTTAGACCGATCAAAAAATTGACCAAAGCGACCAAACGGATTGCAGCTGGAGACTTCAACGTCAAGCTGAACATTAAACAAACGACGGAGATTGGTACATTGGCCCGCAGCTTTGAAGAAATGATGCATGATCTTCAGCAGTTGGAGCAGATGCGCAGGGAATTCGTTACCAATGTTTCGCATGAGGTTCAGTCTCCGCTCACCTCGATATCCGGTTACGCTTCGGCACTGAAGCAAGTAAATCTCTCAGAACAAGAACGAAACCGTTACCTGGATATTATCATCTCAGAAGCAAAAAGAATGTCCAAAATGAGCGATAGCCTGCTGAAGCTGAGTTTGCTTGAATCGCAGTCACAGCAACTACGGCTCACCACCTTAAGCCTTGATGAACAGATCAGGCGGGTCATCGTGGCGCTTCAGCCGCAATGGTCTGGGCGCAACATTCATTTCGAGCTTGATTTGGAGAACGTGAAGGTAACGGCTGATCACGATCAGTTAAATCAGGTATGGACAAACATCATCGGAAATAGCATCAAGTTTTCCGAGGATGGCGGTATGATTAAAGTCAGTATCGAAGAGGACTTCAAAAATGTGACTGTTCGAATATCCGACACGGGCATTGGAATTCCCCTGGAAGATCAGAAGCGTATATTCGACCGTTTTTTCAAGGCAGATCGTTCCCACAGCCGCAAATATGACGGGAGTGGTATGGGACTTGCTATCGTTAAACAGATCGTGTCCCTTCATCAGGGTGACATCCGAGTGGAAAGCGAACCTGGTCAAGGCACGACCTTTATTGTCACGTTGCCCATCCATCCACCAACGGATAGTTAGGCTCACAGGATAGGGTCAATGAATAGAATATCCATCGGATTATCTAAACCAAATGTTCATGTCCTATGTAACATGCAAGCTTCCTTGTATGTTACATAGGACATTTTTTTTTGCTTGTTCATACTCCGTTCATATTCCGGTCATGGGGAGTACATCTTTCTTGATTAGGATTTCTTAAGCAGCCTGCCAGGCCAATATACAGATGAGGATAGGAGCAGATGAATGTGAAACTACAAGCAGACAGAGGAGTCCAGAGTAAAAGCAAAACCAAGAAAGTGTTAGGTATTTTGTTTAAAGTACTATGCGCAATCATTATAGCAATCTTACTTTTTGTAGCTATCGTATATACCGTCAATAAAATCAGCAGTTATTCGGAGCAAAAAAGAATGGAGCCGTATGGTCAACATGTATCCGTAGACGGAAAAAATATGAATGTGTTCATTCAAGGCGAAGGCGAGGAAACGATTGTGCTTCTGCCTGGTTTTGGAACAGCGGCACCAGCGCTTGATTTTAAACCTCTTATCTCCGAGTTATCTCCATATTATAAAGTTGTCGTTGTTGAGCCCTTTGGTTACGGATTGAGCGATCAGACCAAAAAGGAACGCAGCACAGCAAATATCGTCAGTGAAATTCATGAAGCGTTACAGCGTCTACATATTGATCGTTATATCCTCATGGGTCATTCCATTTCGGGGATCTATAGCCTGGATTACGTGAACAAGTATGCAGATGAAATAAGTGCATATGTTGGGCTGGATAGCAGTGTTCCAGCGATAAGTGAACAGAAGATTGATTCATCAGATACACAACCGATTAAATGGTTCCGCAACTTGGGTTTCGCCCGAGTGCAACTGAAACTGAGTGCTGACCCTTATGATGGACTGCCTTATGATGAGCAAACGAAAGAACAATTGAACATTCTGATACGCAAAAATATGTATAATACCACGCAATTAAATGAGGCAGAAAGTATGTATTCCAACTTTAAAGCATCTGAACAACTAACTTTCCCTGTTAATCTTCCGGTTCTTTTCTTTGTTCAAAAGAATCATCCGGCAGCAGACAATTGGGTTCCGGAACACGAGAAGTTAATAGAGAACTCTGTGCGTGGTGAAGTGGTGTTGCTGGAAGCAAATCATTATTTGTATCGTTCCCATGCCAAAGAAATTGCTGAAAAATTCAGGGGATTTATGACGCAGCAGTAAATATAAATGAATTGGCTTGTTCATATTCAGTTCATATTGACGTCACGGGGAGTACATTTTCATTGGATAAGATTTCATTAGTAGCAAAAAAGAAAATCGAACTATCAGTTCAAGACAGGAGAAGATAACACTGACGACGCAGCCTGCGGAAAAGAAAACAAAGAATAGATCAAAGGCCAAAAAAGTGAGAAACATGATACTGAAAATAGTAGGAGCAATCGTAATCGCCATTATTCTATTTCTAGGTATTGTTTATATCACCAATGTGATCAGTAGTAATTCAGAGGCCAAGAAAATCGATTCCTATGGTCAGCATGTATCTGTAGACGGGAAAAATATGAATGTACTCATTCAAGGTGAAGGCAAGGAAACGATTGTACTTCTGCCTGGTTTTGGAACAGCAGCACCAGCGCTTGATTTTAAGATGCTCATTGACGAACTATCACCATATTACAAAGTTGTGGCGGTTGAGCCATTCGGTTATGGATTAAGTGATGCTACTGAAAAAGAACGAACCACAGAGAATATCGTAAGTGAAGTTCATGAAGCTCTGCAGCAACTCGATATTCATCAGTACATGCTCATGGGTCACTCCATTGCAGGCATTTATGGCATTGATTATGTGAACAAATATCCGGATGAGGTCACGGCATTTGTCGGAATTGATAGCAGTGTTTCAACACAACCGGGTATGGATGCCAAATTACCTACTAAAACGTTCGCATTTCTTAAAAAATCAGGTCTCCAAAGATTGGTGGTCAAATTTAGTAGTGACCCCTATGCTGGACTCGCATTTGATGAACATACCGTAGAGCAGATGAACATGCTGTCGAATAAAAACTCGAACAGTTCCACGACTTTGAATGAGATGGACCATATTGCTTCCAATTTTAAAGGAGCCCAAGGTTTAACCTTCCCTAAAGACCTGCCACTTCTTCTCTTTGTACAAGCGAATAATGAAGGTGTAGAAGGATGGATACCGCTGCATGAAGGGCAGATCAAAGATTCAGTACATGGGAAAGTAATCACCATGGATGGCGAACATTACTTGCACCATACGTTATTCAAAGAAATAGCTGAAGATGTTAGAGCATTCATGAACGAAGCGAAATAATAATTCTGTAAAAGTCCGTGATGAGAGAGAGGAATTCAATTGAGATTATTTGAGATACTGTTAGTTCTATCCTGTTTCGCGTTACTCATAGACCTACTATTTATTAAAAGAAGTGCAAAGAAAATAGGTTTGGGTTTGGGTATAGGAAGTAGCGTTATATTATTAGTTCAATTGTTTGTTGAGGGATACAGATGGCAGTTGCTTTTGGTATATATCATGACGGCTCTATTCATAATCATCGTTTTATTCAGACATTCCGATAAGATGGCGAATCTTAAAATAGGGAAGTTCTTGAAATATAGTTTATCTTCCTTAATCGTTATTCTGCTTGTTGGTTCTACCGTCTTGTCTGTATACTTACCTGTTTTTAATCTGCCGAAGCTTGATGGTCCAGAGAAGGTGGGTACTCAAACATTTCATTTAACAGACCAGAACAGAGACGAAATCTTCACTGAAGATCAAAGCGATAAGAGAGAACTAATGGTTCAAGTTTGGTACCCAACTGAAAACAGCAATAATAACAAGCGTGACACGCTGTTTCCAAAAGATAAAGAAATGTTCAAAAAGTATATTCAGAGCTTCTCTAATTCTTTAAAACTGCCCGAATTTTTGCTCGACTACTTGAAGTATAGTCAAACCAACTCTTATGAAAATGTAGAAATATTACCTTCTACAAGTCCTTATCCCGTGGTACTACTATCTCATGGTATGGGAACCAGTAGAGTTCTACATGTATCACAGGCCGAGAATCTGGCCAGTCATGGGTATATCGTGGTCACCATCGATCATACGTATAGCACCTTTGCTACTCTTTTTCCAGATGGCCGTGTAACGGATTATAAAAAAAGCACGACTACACTAGATGAACGTACAAAAACAGGGAGTATATGGACGAAAGATGTGGAGTTTGTAATCGATCAAATCGAAAAGCTGAATTCAGGTGCAATCGAAAGTCAGTTTAAAGGGAAAATCGATCTAGATCACATCGGCGCGATGGGGCATTCTTTTGGGGGTGCAACCGCGTTTAATGCAACGTATTTAGATCAGAGAATCAAGGCCGGGGTTAATATGGATGGGTCACTATATGAAGTGGAAAATAGAGATGATATAAACAAGCCGTTTATGTTCATCCGATCGGGAAGTTTTGAAGACTGGTTCGCCAACTTTGAAATAGATAGAAATTCGGATGATGAAGTAACTAAATCTCTTTCAGATGAGCTGCACATTATGAAAAATGTTATGAATCATGGGGGAAAAGTGATCTATGTAGAAGGAACCCAGCACTTCAATTTCACGGACCTTCAGTTCTATTCAGAGCTGGTTAAACTGTCCGGTATCACAGGAGATATCAATGGTAAAAGAGGATCAAACATCGTAAATCAATATGTACTCGATTTCTTTAACAAGCAACTGAAAGGAACGGGTGGAGATCTCATTCAGGGACCAAACGACTTGTATCCGGAGGTGAAATTTGTAGACCCAGAAGAAATCAAATAACCAAAACACTTAAAATTCAGGAGATGATGTGAATGGGACGACAAAAGGGAAAACGCACTTCAATCGCCGTGTTAACGCTGGCATTAACCATGTTAGCTCCAATGTCTGCAATGGCTGCGCCTACTACAAGTAGCAGTGATCATACGTATGAACCAACCAAGAAAACGGTGATGGAGAAAGCCAAGTTACTCACTGAGAAACATGGAATCACAAGCCTGCAATATGCCCTTATCGATGGTGGCGAGATTGTGGTGTCCGGTCAGACGGGCAAAAACGATAAAAACAACAAGGTGCCTCTTACGCCGGATACGATCTATGGCATAGGATCAACGAGTAAAATGTTCCTCACAGCTTCTGTTATGAAGTTAGTTGACGAAGGCAAGGTGGATTTGGATCTGCCTGTTGTGAACTATATACCTGATTTTCAGATGAAAGATCATCGCTACAAACAAATCACACCACGCATGCTGTTGAATCATTCTTCCGGTCTGCTGGGAGGCACGGGCAGTAATGCCACATTGTACGGGGATAATGATACGTACTCACATGATACGTTTCTGGACCAATTGGCAAGTCAAAACCTGAAGGCAGATCCCGGCGAGTTCTCGGTGTATAGTAACGATGGGTTTACGTTATCCGAGATTATGGTTGAACGTGTTAGCGGCATGAGTTTTACAGCTTTTATACACCAATATTTTACGGAACCTTTGGACATGAAACATACCAAAACACCACAGGATGTGGTTGACACGGCAGCAATGGCGGGAATCTATTCTCCTATGTATGAGGGTCAGCTTCCACAAGAGAATTATAATGTTATCGCTACTGGAGGCATTTATTCCACCGCTGAAGATCTTGCGAAGTTTTCACAAATCTTCACGGGAGAGGTCCAAGGCATTCTTACCGATAAGTCTGTAGAAGCCATGGCGCAAGAAGAATACAAAAAAGGCATGTGGCCAGAGGGTGGCGATACGTCTATATCTTACGGATTAGGGTGGGATAGTGTAAATCTGTACCCATTCAGTGAATATGGTATCAAGGCAGTAACAAAAGGTGGAGATACCATATCGTATCACTCATCATTAGTCGTACTGCCGGAATATAATCTGGCTGCAGCCGTTACCTCATCAGGTGGGACAAGTGCCAAAGATCAGTTCATTGCGAGTGAATTATTACTCAGCGCACTTGAGGAAAAGGGCATTATTACAGAACGGAAGCCGGAAAAATCGTTTGGTGTTCCAGTGAAGGCAGATATACCTAAAGAAATAGCCACGAATGCAGGTATATATGGCGGCAATAATTCAGTTAAGAAGATCGTAATGAATACTGCTGGACAAATGACTGTATCCACACCCGCAGCTCCAAGTGATCCGGTTCAAAAATACACCTATACAGCAGATGGTACTTTTGTTAACGATGAAGGCACGGAAAAGTTGAAATTAGTTAAGGAGAAGAATGGAAGGACTTATCTGTGGTATCGATCTTATATATCCTTACCAGGACTTGGACAATTGGCTTTCTCCGAATATAAAATGGAGAAGCTGGAAGCCAATGAATTATCCCAGGATATTACGGCCTCATGGGAGCAGCGTGAAGGTAAAAAATATTACCTGCTGAATGAGAAATATACATCAACGGTTTATCTCAATTCGGCACCAATTCTCCCTATTCATTTGGACAAAGAGACCCCTGGGTATGTATCCAATACTAAGATTGTTGGAGCAAACGAAGCAGTCACGGAGCTGCAAATCCCTGGCCTGGCTGGACGTGATACAAAGGAGATTTATTTTGCTAAAAAGAACGGAGTAGAGTACATTACAGCCGTTGGTAGCATATACGCCAGTGAGGAAATGGTACAACCGCTCTATTCGGGTAAACAATCTCTAGCAACGATTCAAGCAGACGGATATGCCAGATGGTTTTCGTTACCATCAACGGTGAAAGGAAAAGTCATGACGGTTAAAATGCCTGCAAATGGCGCCTTTGCCGTATATGATCAGAAGGGTATTTGTATTAATCACACCGTAGTCAGCGGTGAGAACGAGGTTGTTTTACCAGAAAACGGCCGCATTGTATTTGCAGGTGACGTGGATTCCACATTTGAAATTTCATTAAAATAGATGTTGTACCGTAGTTAGTTTTATGAAAGAAACTAAGAAAGCAGCCGATCAAAGTAATCGGCTGCTTTTGTTCAATTTAACTATAATTAGTTTGTCACTTCAGTTAGAATTCTTCGCTCTTGCTCAACTGAAGAATTATTCTTTTTTAGGAGAGTGGAAACGGTGCCTACGATATTAGTTGCTGACGACGATGCGAACATTCGCAAACTCGTCTGTTTATTTTTGCGCAACGACGGATTTACAACCATCAACGCCGTAGACGGAAAGGAAGCCCTGGCTATCTATACCTCCACGCCAGTCGATTTGGTTATTCTTGATATTATGATGCCAGTCATGGACGGTTGGGCATTATGCGAGGAACTTCGAAGAGCCAATCCGGATCTTCCGTTACTAATGTTGACGGCAAGAAACGAGACCTGGGAGAAAGTACAAGCATTTCAGCTTGGGACAGATGACTATATGACGAAGCCATTCGATCCGCTTGAGTTGATGGCTCGCGTCAAGGCACTGTTGAAACGATACCGTATAGGATTAACGCAGACCATCCAATTAGGAAACGTTATTCTGAACCGGCAGACTTATAAGGTCCTGAGGGGTACAGAGTCGTTCACCTTGCCGCTTAAAGAGTTCGAATTATTGTATAAACTTGCTGGATTACCGGGACAAGTCTATACGCGGGAGCAATTAATCGATCAAGTTTGGGGAATTAATTATACTGGCGATGATCGAACGATAGACGTGCATATTAAACGTCTACGCGAACGTTTCGCAGCTATCTCCGATTTTCGTATCGAAACGGTGCGGGGACTTGGCTACCGGCTAGAGGTGCAGGAGTGACCGGCTCCCTCTATACACGTGTAGTCCTGACCTTTCTGGTCTCCGTGATTGGGGGCACAATCCTTTCTTTTCTTGCTACAACCTGGATATTTCAAGATAAATTAAACGAAAACTTACAAGGCTCCTTGCTTGACTTTGGCCAGGATATCGTCCGCATCTACGAGACATTGCCGTTACATGAAGCAGAAATGTTTATAAGTGAAATGAAACAACTCAATTCCTATCACATTCGAATCTATAAAGCAACGGATCAATTCCAATCCTACGGAGAACTTAAAGAACAACATCCTTTCCCGGTGACGACGGAACAAGTGAAGAAAGTGCTGGATGGGGAAAGGGTCCAATTCAATGGGATCGATACGTTCTTCTTGGGATTGCCGATAAAAACTGAAATGGGAAGCAAAGCAATGTTTGTAGAGCCCCTCACTTCCTCTTCCACCTCATTTCTCATCAAGTTTGTTTTAACTTTTATGATTTGTTCGTTAATAGCAGGAAGCCTATTGATACTAATTGCGGCTATGTTTCTGGTGAGACCGATCAAAAAGCTGACAGAAGCGACCCGGCTTATAGCTGCCGGAGATTTCAATGTCAAGCTTAATATTAAACAAAAGGGTGAGATAGGTACTCTGGCTCGTAGTTTCGAAGAAATGATGCACGATCTAAAGCAGCTTGAGCATATGCGTAGGGAATTCGTAGCAAACGTGTCCCATGAAGTTCAGTCTCCGCTCACTTCCATTTCCGGTTTTGCTATAGCGCTCAAGCAGGTAGACCTCCCGGATGACGAAAGAAGCGATTATCTCGATATTATCATCACTGAAACTGCAAGAATGTCCAAAATAAGTGATAGTCTGCTAAAGCTGAGTTTGCTTGAATCTCAATCATTGCAAATGCGGCTCGCCACGCTCAGTCTGGATGAACAGATCAGACAAGTAATCGTCGCTATTCAACCCCAATGGTCGGCCCGTAACATTCAGTTTGATCTTGATTTGCAGCCCACCAAAATCACGGCTGATCATGACCAGTTAAATCAGGTGTGGATCAATATCTTCGGCAATGCCATCAAATTTTCCGAAGATGGTGCCCGAATTAACGTCACGATCAAACAGAATATCAAGAACGTGACGATCCGCATATCGGATTCGGGTATTGGTATTCTCCCGGAAGACCAAAAGCGTATATTTGACCGCTTCTTTAAAGCTGATCGTTCCCACAGTCAGAAATATGAAGGAAGCGGTATGGGACTAGCTATTGTAAAGCAGATCGTCTCGCTTCATCAAGGGGACATCCGGGTGGAGAGCGAATATGGACGAGGAACGACCTTCATAGTCATCTTGCCAATCACAACACCCACAGAGTGATTGGATTTCATG
This sequence comes from Paenibacillus sp. FSL H3-0457, assembly GCF_037981725.1. Lineage (NCBI taxonomy): Bacteria > Bacillati > Bacillota > Bacilli > Caryophanales > Paenibacillaceae > Paenibacillus > Paenibacillus sp. FSL H3-0457. The sequence continues at coordinate 3,190,398 of NZ_CP150283.1, forward strand.
CCTTCTCAAAGCTATGACGCCCTGTATAAACCTCCTTGCGTATGATGATGCAAACTTTTTTTGCCTGTTCATCCTCCGTTCATGCTGCAGTCATTAGGGGGACATCTTGGTTTGTTATATTGTCTTTAGCGCCCACGTTAAGGTGGCTTAACACAATGATGAAGACAGGAGTAGATGCAAGAATGAAACCAAGAGAGGTAACAAAACTGAAGATAAGTGTGAGGGCAGCAAAAAAGAGAAATACTATAGCTGCTGTGACTCTCATGCTGACGATACTTGCCCCAATGTCTGCAATGGCCGCACCGGCTCCCATGAACAACAGCAACCTTACGTATGAGACAACAAAGAAAGCCGTGATCGAACAAGCCAAATTGCTGACCGAGACATATGGTACGACGAGTCTGCAATATGCGCTCATCGATGGTGGAGAGATTGTGGTGTCCGGTCAAACGGGCAAGAACGATATAAACGACAAGGTACCTCTTACTTCGAACACCGTCTATGGCATTGGTTCAACCAGTAAAATGATGCTTACAGCCGCTGTAATGAAGCTGGTTGACGAAGGCAAGATTGATTTGGATGCACCTGTTGTGAACTATATGCCTGACTTTACAATGAAAGATAACCGATACAAACAGATCACACCCCGTATGTTGCTGAATCATTCCTCTGGTCTTCTGGGCACCTCAACCAGCAATGCCACATTGTACGGAGATAATGACACGTATTCACATGATACGTTTCTGGAGCAATTGGCGAATCAAAACCTGAAAGCAGATCCCGGCGAATACTCAGTCTACAGCAACGATGGCTTTACGTTAGCCGAGATTCTGGTCGAAAGAGTGAGCGGCATCGGTTATACCGCATTTATACACAAGTATTTCACGGAGCCTTTGGATATGAAACATACCAAATCACCACAGGATGTGGTTAATCCGTCAGACATGGCGGCAATCTATTCCCCTTTTTATGAGGGACCACTACCAAAAGAGAATTATAATATCATCGGTACTGGAGGTCTGTATTCCACCGCTGAAGATCTGGTCAAATTTTCAAGAATCTTCACGGGAGAAGTTGATGGTATTCTTTCCAGTAAGTCTGTCAAAGCTATGGCGCAAGAAGAGTATAAAAGAGGCATGTGGCCAGAGGATAGCGATACGCTGATGTCTTACGGGTTGGGGTGGGATAGTGTGAGCTTGTTCCCATTCAACGAATACGGCATTAAGGCCGTTATGAAAGGTGGAGATACTTTATCTTATCAGTCCTCATTAGTGGTACTCCCGGAATATAACATGGCTGCAGCCGTTATCTCTTCAGGCGGGTCAAGCTTAACCAATAATTTCATTGCGAATGAATTATTACTCAGTGCACTTGAGGAAAAGGACATCATTACAGAGCGGAAGCCAGAAAAATCATTTGGCGTAACTGTGAAGGCAAATATGCCTAAAGGAATATCCAAGTATGCAGGTATATATGGCGGCAATAATTCGGTTATGAAGATCAAAATAAATACGGCTGGACAAATGACTGTATCTTCACTTACAGCTCCGAGTAATCCGGCTCAAGAATACACCTATACAGCAGATGGTACTTTTGTTAATAACGAAGGTACAGACAAGTTGAAATTCGTTGTGGAGAAAAATGGGAAAACCTACTTGTGGTCACGATCTTATATATCCGTTCCAGGACTCGGACAGCTGGCTTTCTCAGAATATAATGGGGAGAAGCTTGAAGCCAATAAATTATCCAAGGAGATTAACGCTGCATGGGCAAAGCGCGATGGTAAAAAATATTATCTGGTGAATGAGAAATACACATCAATGCTCTATCTTAATGCTACATCGATCCTGCCTATTCAGTTGAATAAAGAGAATCCGGGATATATGTCCAATAATAAGATTATTGGAGCCAACGAAGCAGCCAATCAATTGCAGATTCCGGGTACTGCCGGACGTGATACGATGGACATTCATTTCTCCAAAAAGAACGGAGGAGAGTATCTTACATTTTCAGGTTATGTATACGCTAGTGAGGAAATGGTGAAACCAATCTATTCGGGTAAACAATCCGCAACAACCATTCAAGCAGATGGATATGCCAAATGGTTTTCGGTACCAGCTACTGCGAAAGGAAAAGTCATGACAGTGAAGTTGCCTGCAAAGGGAGCCTTTGCTGTCTATGACCAGACCGGAATTTGTATTAATCACAGCGTGGTCAGCGGTAAGAATAATGTTGTTTTACCAGAAAACGGCCGTATTGTATTTGCAGGTGAGGTTGGTTCCAAATTCGAAATTTCATTAAAAAAATAAAATGAATGGATTTCCAAACGGCTGAACACCAAACGAACTCAACAGGAGAGAACCATCATGATGAAAAAAATATTAATCATTTTGCTCAAAATATTCGGAGCCATCGTTATCGCTTTTGCATTATTTCTTGCCACTGTTTTTATTGTTAATGTATTTAGCAACAAATCGGAAGAAGGGAAAATAAAACCCTATGGTCAGTTTGTAGCAGTTGACGGGAAAAACATGAATGTGTTGATTCAAGGAGAAGGCAAAGAAACGGTGGTATTGCTTCCTGGATACGGAACACCTGCCCCAGCCCTTGATTTCAAACCGCTTATCGATGAGCTATCTCCATTTTACAAAGTTGTTGTCATTGAACCTTTTGGTTATGGATTAAGTGACATTACTGAAAAAGAGCGTACCACTGAAAATATGGTTAGTGAAATTCATGAAGCGTTACAGCAACTTGGTATTCATAATTACACGCTTATGGCTCACTCGATTTCAGGGATATACGGCCTGGATTATGTGAATAAATATCCAAACGAAGTAAGTTCATTTGTCGGAATTGAGAGCAGTGTCCCAACGCAGGGAGGTAATGATGATCCATTTCCAACCGAAACGTACAAACTGCTTAAAAAATCAGGATTCTACCGATTGTTAATGAAACTGGCCCCTGATCAACTGATTGCACCCGATGTTGATGAAGAAACCAGAGAACAAATTAGAATACTTTCACTCAAAAATACGTTTAATCCGAACAACCTGAATGAAGGTGAAAACTTTGGTCCTAATTTCAAAGAAGCTGAGAACCTGTCCTTCCCCAAAGATCTTCCTGTGATTTTCTTCTTACAAGCGAATGATACCGAAACGGAAGGATGGATACCATTACATGAAGAGCAAGTCAAAGCTTCTGTACATGGAAAAGTGATGACATTTGAGGGAGAACATTATTTGCATCACACCCGATCCAAAGAAATGGTTCAAGAATATAGAAAGTTTATAAGTGAGATAAAATAGTGTCGCCAACAAAAGAAGTCGCGAAATCGCGGCTTTTTTCTGTTAGGGAGATGGTGAATATACATACTTCGTTATCTATTGGAAAATTTAGGTTGACACTTCTTTTTGTCACGTATACAATCGTATACATGAATATGTTGTATACATATGTATACACGTAATGGGGGTGGCACAAATGAGAGATCGTCCTATCGAAGAGATGGATGGAAGTGTACGTCAAGGTGAGCGTCCGAGACGCGATATGAGTGACAATGAGCAACGTGGTGAACGTTCCAGACGTGGAAGAGGTCATGGTGAACATGAGGGAAAACGGGGCCGTGGTGCGCAGACATTCCGTCGCGGCCGAATTCTTGTATTTCTGGAACAAATGCAGAATCGGAGAACAACGCTTGTCCGACAACTTGGACAGGAGGAGTATGAACATATTCGCCCGGTGATCAGTGGGGAGTTAAAAGCTATTGATCAGGTCATCGACGAGTATATCCATCTGTTCGAGCTGCAAAATGAAGATGTAAACCCCAATAAGGATCTAGAGAGTGAGAGTGAATAAGTATGATTCGTCGTTTTTTCTCGTATTATCGTCCCTATAAAAAACTGTTTTTGATTGATTTTGGATGCGCTGTACTCGCAGGTCTTCTGGAGTTGGCTTTCCCCCTTGCCGTCAGCAAATTCATTAATGAATTGTTGCCAGGTCAGGATTGGCCTCTCATTATGCTTGCCTGTGTTGTGCTGTTATCCATCTATGCACTTAATACCGTATTGAACTATGTAGTTACATACTGGGGACATATGCTGGGCATTAACATTGAGACCAACATGCGTGAGAAGATGTTCGCTCACTTGCAGAAGCTGTCCTTCCGGTTCTTTGATAATCGTAAAACAGGCCACTTAATTGGTCATCTTACGAATGATCTGAATGATATCGGCGAGGTTGCTCACCATGGACCTGAAGATGTATTCATCGCAGTGATGACATTAATCGGATCGTTCTGGCTGATGGCTAACATTAATCTTGAGCTAGCGCTGCTTACCTTTATCATTATCCCAATTATGGCTTGGGTCATTATCGTATTTGGTGGTCGCATGACAAAGACGTATCGGCGACTTTTCGGAGACGTCGGCAATTTCAATGCGCGTATTGAAGACAACGTCGGGGGTATGCGTGTTGTGCAATCGTTCGCCAACGAAGAACATGAGAAAGAACTTTTTGCAGTGGACAATCAGAATTTCCGTAACACCAAACTGCTTGCCTACAAAACGATGGCGAAAAGTATCTCGGTCAGTTATATGATGATGCGACTGGTTACGGTGTTTGTCATGATCAGCGGGGCTTGGTTTTATATCGATGGCAGAATCAATATGGGTGACTTTATGGCCTTCCTGCTCCTGTCCAATATCTTCTTCCGCCCGATTGAGAAAATCAATGCCGTCATAGAAAGTTATCCAAAGGGCATTGCTGGTTTCAAGCGTTATCTGGAGATCATTGATACAGAACCTGAGATTGCGGATAGCAAAAACGCCGTTGAATTCGAAAGTGTGAAAGGTGATATTCGCTTCGAGAACGTCTCGTTCGGATATGAATCCAGTCGGCGAATTCTAAGTGATATCAGTCTGTCTGTTCGACCAGGCGAAACGGTTGCTTTTGTTGGACCTTCGGGTGCAGGTAAAACGACAATCTGTAGCCTGTTGCCCCGATTCTATGAGGTAGAAGAGGGACGTATCACTGTAGATGGTGTGGACATTCGCGACGTTAAGCTTCAATCCTTGCGCAAACATATCGGAATCGTTCAGCAGGATGTATTTTTGTTCTCGGGTACCATTAAGGAGAATATTGCTTATGGTGATCTGAGTGCAACGGATGAACAAATCTGGGATGCCGCCCGTCGTGCCTCATTGGAGGAATTGATTCTTACGTTGCCGGATGGTATGGATACTGTCATTGGCGAGCGTGGAGTCAAGCTATCCGGAGGACAGAAGCAACGGTTATCTATTGCTCGTATGTTCTTGAAAAATCCACCCATTCTTATTCTGGATGAGGCAACCTCAGCGCTGGATACGGAAACGGAAGCACTGATCCAGCAATCACTCGCTGAATTGTCGGTGGGCAGAACTACACTTGTGATTGCACACAGACTGACAACTATCAAGAATGCAGATCGAATCATCGTAGTAAACACAGATGGTATCGCTGAGCAGGGCAACCATGAGGAATTGGTCGCCGCTGGAGGGATATACAGCCGTCTTCATCAGGTGCAATATAGTCACTCTTAATCCAGGTAAATTGAACAAAAAAATAATTACACTCGTCACTCCGATGACAGAACAACCTTGCCGCGCATATGCGTGGCTTTTTTCTGTTTGGATGTTAATAATGAGGTTATCAAATGCTAAGCAAAATATAATGTTGACAACGTCCACTAACGTGATTATTATAATGTTGACAATGTCCACTAAAAAGGAGGGTTTGACATCAACTCTCAGTACATAAATCCAGATATACTGGCTGACATGCGACGTTTTAACCGTTTTTATACCAACATACTTGGTGTACTCGATAAGCATATTCTTGGAACAGGGTATTCGTTTGCAGAAGTACGAGTCATTATTGAGATTGGAATTCGGGGTGAGAGCATTGCGAACAATCTGGTAGATACACTGACCATTGATCGCAGTTACATGAGCCGAATTGTGAACAAGCTGTCCAAGGAAGGACTGCTGGTGAAAGTGGATTCTGCGGCCGACAGCCGGGTCAGTCTGATTCGTCTGACAGCCAAGGGTGAGGAACTGTATGCCCAATTGAATGACCGATCCGATCAACAGATCCTGAAGCTGATGCAAGAATTGAATGAAGAAGAGATTCAAGAGGTATACACCTCCATGATGAACATACAAGAGAAGTTGAACAAGAAGGCAGGAGAGACAACACGATGATACGATTTGAATGTGATTATAACGAAGGTGCGCATGAACGCATTTTACAAAGACTGATGGAAACCAATATGGAACAGACGAGCGGGTATGGCACGGATGGACACTGCGAACGGGCGAGAATGCTTATTCGTCAGGCTTGTGACAATGAGCAAGCTGATGTTCATTTCCTGGTTGGTGGTACACAGACAAATACAACGGTGATTGCCTCTATTTTGCGTCCATATCAAGGTGTGATTGCTGCGTCCTCGGGACACATTGCGGTTCATGAAACCGGAGCTATTGAAGCTACGGGACATAAGGTACTCACAGTTCCAAGCGAGGACGGAAAGATCACGCCTGAGCAGGTTAGAGCAGTCTACGATGCGCACATGAATGAGTCGTCGCCGGAACACTGTGTTCAACCAGGAATGGTCTACATATCCCAACCAACGGAGAATGGAACGATGTACAGCAAGGCAGAACTGCAAGCATTGCATACAGTGAGCAGAGCATGTGGTCTTCCTTTTTTCGTGGATGGAGCACGCCTTGGATATGCACTCGCTTCACGCGCTTGCGATATGACACTTGCTGATCTTGCTCGCTTGTGTGATGTGTTTTACATCGGGGGAACCAAGATTGGCGCATTGATGGGAGAGGCGGTTGTTATCCTGAATGATGCACTGAAACCTGATTTTCGTTATATGATCAAACAAAAAGGTGGCCTGCTTGCCAAAGGCAGATTGCTAGGTATCCAATTCGAAACGTTGTTCGAAGACGGTCTGTACCTCGATATTTCTCGCCATGCCATAGATATGGCCTTGAGAATTCATGACTCACTCGAACAGCAGGGGGTACGCTTCCTGTACGATTCACCAACCAACCAGCAGTTTCCGATTCTGCCTGATCGTTTGCTTGAGAAATTACGCAACGGTTATACGTTCACCTTCTGGGAAAAGGTTGACGATACACACAGTGCGGTGCGCTTCTGTACCAGCTGGGCAACGCAGCAGGAGAATGTGGATGCACTGACTCGTGACATCACTCAATTATTGCACGAAGAGATCCACGTGCCAGAACGGGTCGAAGCATTGGTCTAATCTTGTTCATTAATTAAGGAGAACAGCTCCGATTTCCTTTCATAAATACGAGTATTTTGAAAATTCCAAAAGATATTACGCAGAATTTTGATACTGAAAAAAGGACAATCCGTTGTGGTTGTCCTTTTTTGGTTTGCCTTTTGTGTGATAGTTGTGAGATAGAGAGTACATACTCGGTTACTCACTCAAGGCCATGTCATATTTCTCTTTCAGCCGTCGGATATCGGCTCTTGGCGCACCGAACATGCGTGCATATTCGCGGCTAAATTGAGAAGCACTCTCGTAACCAACCCGGAACGCTACATCTGCCGCGTCAGCAGATTCGGCCATCAGAAGTCGCCGGGCTTCCTGTAATCTTAATTGTTTCTGGAATTGTAATGGGCTCATAGCTGTGATCTCTTTGAAGTGACGATGGAATGAAGAGACGCTCATGCTCGCGGTCTCAGCCAGATCTTCAATGCGAAAAGGCTGTTCCCAATGATGAACGATGTACTCAATCGCTTCTCTGATCCGATAAGTGCTGCTACCTTCAACCGCAATCTGCGCCAGTTCTCCTCCGTAAGGCCCTTGAAGGAGACGGAACAGGATTTCTTTAACGTACAACGGAGCCAGAAACGGAATCTCTCCTGGCGTATCCAGCAATCGAACAAGTCGGAGTACAGCATCCTGAATGGACGATTCCATCTGACCTACAAACATGGCTCGTCTGGCGTTTTCGTTGAATGTTACCTTGATATTACATTCGTTAAGTACTTCGAGAATTTGGTTCGGTGTGAATTCGAGCTTAAGACTTAAGTAGGGTGCATCTGCGGATGCCTTGATAATCTGCCCGATGACCGGGAGATTCATGGAAGCAATCAGGTAATTGGAAGAGGGCCTGAGAGGATCAGGCAATCAATTAAGACGATTGATATACCGCTTGCAGCCCATGACTCGGCATACTAAGAGTATGTTAACAGAGCCAAGCGATTAAAGTTTATTTGAAAAGTTGGGTGAGTAAGGTGATGAAGTGGTTATCAAACCATGTGAGGCAAATTTTGATTGACAGGCTCGAATCACAGATCAAGTTCGAAGAAAATTCCGTACATCGAGAGATATACTTCACATGCTGGTTAGAGCTAGTTACCGAAGAGGTCGAGACAACATCAGTTTACAGAACAAATTCAAGGAGAGTGTGAGATATGGAATATGTGGGCTAACAGGAAATCTCAGTTGATCCGAATCCTTAATGTTGAAGTCGCCATTCGGCGGCTTTTTTTATAGTGATCTGATAAGTGAATTGACAGTTCCTTTATATTAAAGTTATTATAGATACATTAGATCCTTAATTGAGAAGGAGATTATAATCTATGAATAACGGACATTCATCCGGTCAAGTGAACGAATCATCGAGTGGTCATTCCGCTCCTTTTGCTACGTTACAGGGCACACCTATCTTATCATTGCTCCAGCCATCCCAAGGTGAACGTATTCTTGATGTAGGTTGCGGTAATGGCGGTCTGACAGCCAAAATTGCAGCCGCAGGAGCGCTGCCAACAGGTATAGATTTTTCAGAAGAGACGATTAGGCAAGCTAAACAGAAATACCCTGATATGAATATTCAAGTAGCAAATGCTTGTCATTATCGGACAGAAGAACCGTATGATGCGGTCTTCTCTCATGCCGTTCTGCATTGGATAAAGGATGCTCCAGCTGTAGTACAATCAATACAGTTAGCGCTCAAGAGGGGCGGGCGATTCGTGGCTGAGTTTGCTGCAAATGGTAACACGGCTATATTAATTACAGCGGTACAGGAAGAACTGGATGCCCGTGGATACAAATGGGAAGGACGGAATCCGTGGTATCACCCGACCATTGGCGAATATGCTAATCTTCTGGAGCAACACGGATTTCGAGTTAGTCTGGCTCAGCATGTGGATCAATTTACCCCGTTCAAGCCAGGTGCCAAAAAGTGGTTGACCAGCTTCGCGGAGTATTTATTCAGTGGTATCACACCTGCGGAACAGGATGTTATTATGGAAGCTGTTGAGAAAAAAGTACAGCCACAACTGATGCGGGATGGACAGTGGTATCTGGACAGAAGCCGACTGCGAGTTGTAGCTATTAAGGAATAGGGGAATACGGGATGAAAATGGACAAACCCAAGATTCAGGAGCAGTTGCTCGAACCGGAAACGATTGCATTCCTGGAATCCAAAGTGGAGTACAAACACAAACTGATCGAGAACATTACATTGGATCAACAGGAAGCGAGTAAGGTTTCCTTTGAAAATGTTGTATTTAGACATGTGACAATCTCGGAGTCTACCTTGGAACAATTTGAATTCACCGATGTCCGGTTCGAACACTGTGACTTCTCCAATGTCAATCTCTCTAGTGCCTTCATGCATCGAATCGAATGGCATAACTGCAAGTTTGTCGGAACTGATTTTTCCAATAGCCGATTGCAAAATGTCAATTTCCTTCATGGTCTAGGCGACTACAGCAATTTCCGTTTTGCCCATCTGAAACAGGTCTCCTTCTCAGAAAGTACCTTGATTGGTGCGGACTTTGCCTATCTGGCACTGCAAAAAATGGAGTTCAGTCAATGTAACATCGACCAAGCTTCCTTAACAGGCACCAAACTGAAGGATTTGGATCTTAGCGATTGCGAATTTGACTCCTTGGTGCTGACGATGGAAGATCTCAACGGTTGTGTGATTTCACCACATCAAGCCGCCACATTTGTGGGATTAATGGGTTTGATTATCAAATAAAGGGCGTGATCACATTTACGGGGTTGCCAAGATAGTGGAAGTGTGTATAATTGGAGACACATTAGAATAAAAACAGGTTTTCTAGGGTTCCGCGATGGATGTGTCGGTCTGGTCCGAGAGAAAACCCGCAACCTGTTGGTTGTGCCACGGAGGGATAAAAGCCTGGGAGATGAACTGCTACATGCAGTTTGTTTCCCGGGCTTTTTTTGTTTTTTCGCTAATGTACCTTACGGGTTGTACAAAAAATGTAGTAGAGAAGGAGTGTTACAAGAATGAATAAAACGTGGATGTCGGTTGTGATTGCTGCGTTGTTTGAAGTGGGTTGGGTCATTGGATTGAAACATGCCAGTGGTCTGCTGGAATGGGGGTTTACGTTGGTTGCAATTATCATTAGTTTCTCCTTGATGATTGCAGCTTCGCGGACACTGCCTGTGGGAACCGTATATGCCGTATTCGTTGGCCTGGGTACCGCTGGTACGGTACTTGCAGAGATTGTTCTGTTTAATGCGACTGTTCAAAGCGGAAAAATGGTGCTGATTGGTGTACTTTTACTCGGCGTAATTGGTCTTAAAATGCTGAGTAAAGAGAAGAATAAGGAGGTGCAGCTATAATGAACTGGGTATTTCTTATCTTGGCAGGTATATTTGAGATGATCGGAGTGCTGATGATAAACAAGTTGCACAAAGACCGTAATCTCATTTCACTGGTTCTATTGGTAGTCGGGTTTGGTTTAAGCTTCATGTTCCTGTCCATTGCAATGGAAACTCTTCCGATGGGGACAGCATATGCCGTATGGACGGGAATCGGAGCCTCCGGTGGTGCCATTCTGGGCATGGTGTTTTATGGAGAACCTCGAAATGCCCTACGAATTCTGTTTATCGCTATGGTGCTCGGATCGGCAGTTGGTCTTAAATTGGTCAGTTAAACAAAGTGATTTTAAAAAGATAATGTACAAATTACGTTTTTAATGGTATCCTTATACGTTACGTGTGAAATAAAAGATGCGTCTTATTGATAGATGTGCGTAAATGAAGGAGACAACATGACATTTAAGGACTTAAATATTATCCCCTCTATTATGGAAGGGTTAAGCAAAGCAAACTATACTAATCCTACCCCTATACAGGAACAGGCCATACCAGCTGTATTAGCTGGCAGAGATCTGCTGGGATGTGCACAGACAGGAACAGGCAAGACGGCAGCATTTTCAGTGCCGATCATTCAATTATTAAGCGAAAGATCCAAAGGGCAAGGATCGAAGTCCGCACGACATATTCGCTCATTAATTTTGACACCAACACGAGAACTGGCGATTCAGATCGCGGATAACATCAAGGTATATAGCCGGTATACGGACATTCGTTGTACGGCAATCGTTGGCGGCGTTTCGCAAAAAGTACAAGAGCGTGCGCTGAATCAAGGTGCAGATATTATTATCGCAACGCCTGGCAGATTGAACGATCTGATTAACCAGAAACGTATTGATCTGAAGATGGTTGAGATTCTCGTTCTGGATGAAGCAGACCGGATGTTGGACATGGGCTTCATTCATGATGTGAAAAGAATCATTGCCAAAATGCCTAACAAAAAGCAGACGCTGTTCTTCTCAGCTACGATGCCTCCTGAAATCACCAAAATGGTTAAAACCCTGCTGGTTGATCCAGTCAAAGTAGAAATCACACCGGTTTCTTCAACGGTAGACCGCATTGAGCAGTCTATTTATTTGTTGGAGAACGGCAAGAAGCAACATATGTTGAACCAAATTTTGGAGGATAAATCCATCGTCACGGCATTGGTGTTCACACGCACGAAGCGCGGCGCTGACCGGGTTACACGTGATTTGGCCAAAGCGAATGTTACGGCACAGGCTATTCATGGCAACAAGTCTCAGAACGAGAGACAACGGGCACTGAACAACTTCAAGAGTGGTGCAACACGTGTATTAGTTGCGACGGACATCGCGGCAAGAGGAATTGACGTAGAGGAACTTTCACATGTCATTAACTTCAACCTGCCTAACATTCCGGAAACGTATGTTCACCGTATTGGACGTACAGGGCGAGCTGGCAAAAGCGGGATGGCCATATCGTTCTGCGAGAAGGATGAACTTCCATTCCTGAAGGATATCGAGAAAGTAATCAAAAAGACGATTCCTGAAGTGAAAGGTCATCCGTATCCAATGACAGGTGTACCTGTGTTTGATAAAACCAGCAAAGCATCAGGCAGTAAACCTTCGTTCAACAAATCGGCTGCAGGCAAACCGGCGAAGTCCAAAGCTAACCCGGCACGCAAGCCCAAATCCGAATGGTTTGCCAAGAGTGGTAAATCAAACAGTAGTCGTTCAAACGACGGTAGACCCAATAGCAGTAGATCAAACAGCAGTAGCAGTAAATCAAACCATGGCTCATTCAGCCGCAGCAGCAAAACTAGGAATGATAGAGCCAATTAAGAGTTAAATAAATCCAGATAAAGCCTTCTCCATTCATTTGGGGGAGGTTTTGTTATGTGCTTTTATGTGCAACGAGCTTATTTACATACGAACTTACATTCGGTATCATTATATCGTCCACTGGTGAAAGGGAGGTACTGACTTGAAGGATACGATGATTGAATACAGTTTGAAGAAGAAAGGTGCGACCAAGGATTATCCATTTGGACCTGATCCAGTCGCGATTAAAGTTGCGGGTAAGATGTTCGCGCTTATTTTTGAAAACAAAGAAAAGAACTGTCGTTTAAACTTAAAATGTGATCCCATTATTGCAGAGAACCTGAGAGAGCAGCATGAAGCAGTTCAACCGGGATATCATATGAACAAAAAACACTGGAATACCATTACGCTGGATGGTTCACTATCCGATGAAGATGTCTACGTCATGATCGATCACTCTTATGATATGGTTATTAAATCCCTTCCAAAAAGCGTTCGGGAATCTTTGGCCGAATGAGGAGAACGTATACCACTTTCTCTACACCTCATTCATCATGTTATTGACATTTAAGAGGTAGGTGAAAAGGCTAATGGTCTGCTTCTCTAACAGAATGAATATCCTATGAAAATGAAGACATATTTGAAGTCCATTTGGTTCCATTACCTTGGAAATAAACAAGATCGAACAGCCTTGTTTAATGTGGCTTCCCTTGTTATCAATGCGGTAACAGGGATAGGCAAGTTAATCCTGGGCATATATCTGCTTTCGGGATGGTTCATTACAAATGCTGTATATTATCTGATTCTGTGTGTGGCAAAAGGACAAGTGCTCCATAAATATACAGTTACCAAGAGAATGGACTCTCCCGAAGAAAGATATAGATTAGAACTTACGGTATATAAGCGCGGAGGTCTGTTCCTGTGTTTACTAGGCGTGTCCTATTCGATGGTCTGCCTGCGAATGTATCTAATCGGCGATGCCTTCATATATGAGGGTAACATCGTGTATATCGTATCTACAGTTGCTTTTACCAAGCTGGTTTTTGCCGTGTATGGTACCTGGGCGAACCGTCATCTCCATAACCCGATCATATCTACATTGAAAATGATTAACTTCACCGATGCGATGGTATCCATCGTGGTGACCCAAGCGACGTTACTTACCATGCAAGGCTCACCTCTTGCATTAAAAACCAGTAGCTTGTTTGGCATGGGGTGCAGCGTTTTATTTTGTTTGATGGGGGTCTGGATGATGTTCCACAAAAAAAAGGAAACAAGCACGGACCCAAACCAATCTCCTGGCACTGAATGTTAACATTGAAGCATTAAGAGCAGGGGAAGGTAATTTTGGTTGACGTTTCAGCATGTTGATCAATACATATCAAATGATTTGCACATGACGGAATAGACGAGTGTCATCTATACTTAAAGTGACAACGGAAGAAGGCGTATTGGCAATCCACTAAAGGAGTGATATCTATGGATCAACAACAACAATTGGCAATGGTACAACGTATGCGTCAAAATGTCGTCGTTACAGGTGCAGCTCTTCAACCCAGTTCCACGTATGCGGTCACAGTAAAAGAAGTCATGATTCCTACAACTAAAGGGGATACACGTGTACTTGTGTATACACCGGATAGGGAGCATTCCGCGCCTCTGCCGGTCTTCTTTAATATGCATGGGGGTGGTTTCATCTTGGGACAAGCAGAGATGGATGATCCATGGTGTCGCTTGATTGCTGATCGATCTGATTGTGTGGTCGTTAATATCGATTACAGTCTTGCACCAGAGCACAAGTTCCCAACGGCGGTTCATGAATGTTACGACGTTGTACAGTGGGTCCAGGCCAACCCGCAATCCTTCTCGGTTAACCCGTCTCTATTCGCTATTGGGGGACATAGCGCTGGTGGTAATCTTGCTGCAGCAGTGTGTTTACTGAATCAGCAACGAGGTAGCGAGCTGCCAATTGTTCTGCAAATTATGGATTATGCCGTGTTGGATGTGGCTACAGATCCGGCCGAGAAACCGAGTTTTGCAGAAGCCATTCCAGCCGATATCGCCAGAACGTTCAATGCCATGTACCTTGAAACGCCAGAAGATGCGCAAGACCCGTTGGCTTCACCTGTGCTTGCAACATCAGTAGAGGGACTTCCAGAAGCATTGATCATTACCGCGGAGAAAGATTCACTGGCCCAAGAAGCAAGAACATATGCAGCAAGGCTGGAAGCAAGCGGTGTGAAGGTGACACTTAAGGAGTATAAGGGAGCCGCTCATGGATTTACGCATTTTGGCGATCTCCAAATGGCTGAGGATGCCTGGTACCTGATGAGTGACAAGATCAGAGAAGCATTTTCCAAATAACGTGTATCAGAATGACGATTAGAAGGAATCTGGTTACCTTGAAGTCGCCTAATGGCGGCTTTTTTCGTTCATTGGTGTGATTGCTTCAATGGCTTGGTGAAACCAAGCTTCTGAGCTTGCGGATGTGTTAATAAACTAGATTAGGAGCCTTATTGAGATTATAACGATATCGTTAAGGGTAAGAGTTGTTAAATTAGAGGAAATAATGACCAATACCAGGAGGTTTATTATGAACCAATATAACAGTCCATCCGATATCGCGATTCTTGGCATGGGGACGGCTCTACCTGCTCACCCCGTAGCGCAGTCAGATATTGCAGAATTAATCGCTTCTTCTCTTCAGGATCGGCCAGATTTGGCCCGTTTTGCCAAGCGAATATTCAAGTCCTGTGGTGTTGAAACACGATATACCGTGGAACCGAGCTATCTGGGTTCACTGGAAGAATGCCGTTATCTGCCCTCTGGTGAGCGATCAGACATCCCGACAACCGAGGAACGAATGAATACATACAAGCGAGAGGCCCTTCCGCTCGGGGGTGAGGCTGCAGAGAAAGCCCTGGAGGATTCAGGCGTATCTCCAAAGAGCATCACACATATCATCACGGTCAGCTGCACAGGTCAATATCTGCCGGGTCTTGATGTTATGCTCATCCGTCATTTGGGTTTGTCTGCCCGAGTTAATCGACTGCCGCTAATCTTTCAGGGTTGTGCCGCAGGGCTGAAAGCCATTCAGATGGCACGAGATGTCGTGCAGGGAGCTCCCGGATCACAGGTCCTTGTGGTCTGTGTAGAGTTGTGCACCATTCATTTTCAGCCCGTACAAGATCGTGAAGCGCTGTTTGCAGCTTCATTCTTCGGAGACGCTGCTTCTTCCTGTGTAGTGGGCACACCAGAACCTCAGCACAAGAATGTTTTGAGTCTGGGAACGGGTTATTCTGTGCTTCTTCCGGATTCGACTGAAGATATGACCTGGGAGGTGGGGAATCTGGGGTATGACCTGTATTTATCCCCACGCATTCCGAAGCTGTTAGGTGTTCATCTGGAAGAGGAACTGCGTCTCTTGTTGCAAAGTGAACAGCTGCCTGAACTGTGGGCCATTCATCCGGGAGGACGTGGGATTGTGGACTCTGTGCAGAATGTAATGAAGCTGCGAGACGAGCAAACGAAGTATAGCAGGGATGTCCTCAGAACGTATGGTAACTTATCTTCCAATACCATTCTGTTTGTACTGAACGCGATGCGTGAGGACATGAAGGCACAGGGTCAATCCTCTACGGATGGTGTAGCCATGGCATTTGGACCGGGACTCACCGCAGAGTTGATGAAATTCACTTATGTACCCTCATTATCTTCAGTGATGGAGGAGCATGATCATGTCCTTTTTTAGAACATTGTCCATTCGCGCCAAGGAAGATGAACTGATGGATGACTTCTCTCTGGGAGGGGAGGAGCTGCGTGAAGCGCTTAGACATCTGAGACGTCTTAACAAAATATTTGCAGCACCTGGCCCAACTCTGGCTGGTGTAGAGAAGTTATGGAATTCAGTCGGTAAGCCGAATAAGCTGACTCTGCTGGATGTGGGGGCAGGTTCAGGGGATGTGAACCAGAAACTACTGCAATGGGCGGATCGTCAGGGTGTTCAGCTGGAAATTACGCTGGTTGATCTGACGGAAGAAGCGTGTGAGGAAGCGAGACAACTATTCCGTGACGAACCCCGAGTTCGGGTACAACGTGCCGATCTTACACAACTGCCGAATGCTTCAGCAGATATTGTGACAGGTTCCCAGTTTGTGCATCATTTTGACGGAGATCAGCTGGTTGATATGGTTTCTCATATGCTGAGAGCATCCAGATACGGTGTCGTTATTAATGATATTCACCGCCACCCCGTATCCTATAAGGCGGTCTGGATTACTACACGTATGATCTCGCGCAATCGTTATATTCGTCATGATGGGCCTCTTTCCGTAGCCAAAGGTTTTACAGGAAGGGATTGGAAGGAACTTAAACAACGTCTCAATCATGATACGATGACCTATGAATGGAAGCCATTATTCCGTTACTCTGTTGTTATTCCCACGAAAGGCAGGTGATCTTACGTGTCGAAATCGATAGATGTGATTGTCATCGGAGCCGGAATTGCCGGCAGTACATGTGCAATGCAACTGGCAGGAAAAGGACATCGGACCCTTTTGCTGGATCGCCAGGAGTTCCCGCGGCACAAAACTTGCGGTGAGTTCATGTCACCCGAAACCAAGGAGATGTTAGAAGTTCTGGACATTCACCTTCTGGACCAGACGAAGAAACCCAGCACCATGGATCATGCCAAAATCGTTATGCCACATGGCGGAGTGATCGAAGCACCGCTGCCGGGATTCGCATATGGCATAAGTCGATATGAGCTGGACCAGATTTTGCATCAGAAGGCGCTGGAGGCCGGAGCCCAGATTGTGACCAAAGCGACCATAACGAGTATCGAGCAGCTTGAGGATGCCAGTTATGAGGTTCAGGTGAAACAGGGAGATGAGCGGATCAGTTACAGAGCCAAAGCCGTTATCGGGGCACATGGGACCAAAAAGCCGCGCGGGATGGCTTCCGCACCTGATCTGCGGGACCAAACCGTATACGTTGGCGTTAAGTCCCACTTCAGCGGGATAGAGATTCCCGCAAGGGTAGAGTTATATTTTTGCGAGGGTGGTTACGTGGGCATTTCCCCGATTGAGGATGGCATTGTAAATGTCGCCGCATTGTTGACACTGGATACCGTCCAGGGAAGTGGCAAATCTGTAAACGATATTTTACAGGCGGCATCCCTGACAAACGTGAGTTTGGCGGCCCGTTTAGCCGAGGGAAAACCTGTAGATGGAACGCAAGTGTCGATTGCGCCCTTGCATCTGTCCAACGTTCCTGAGCCGTGGTCCCAATATCCGCATATTGGGGATGCCATGCTGATGATACCACCCTTATGTGGAGACGGAATGTCCATTGCTCTTCGCTCCTCACTCCTGTGTGCAAGGTGGACTGACAAGTACCTGCAAGGTGACATTGAACATGCCGATTGGCAGAGTAATTACACGCTGGAAGCAAGCCGTGAATTCACCCAATTGCTCAGACGCGCAAGAAGAATTCAAAAGCTGGCTTTTGCCAAGACCAATAAATTCTATCCTGGTCTGGCTCGGATGATCCCCGGTCTAGCCGCTTATGTAGTGAAGGCCACACGGTTATCCGAGATGAACACAGCGCGCTAACAGGATTTTGCTCAATACTTATGGGAAAGAGGTTGCTGACGGCGGCCTCTTTTTTGGCGTACAAACATTAATTTTGTGGAGACAGTTTGGAAATTCGGAAAATGCTCGTATAATAGAATCTAATGTAATGATAGAGAGTTAATTCAGATGAAATGTCGGGAGGCACTATTTAAGATGAACTATTCATTTTCCAATCGTATCGCAGCACTGCAACCATCCATTATTCGTGAGATTCTGAAGGCTTCTTCGGGCCAAAATGTGATTCCATTCTCCGCGGGAAATCCTGCTCCGGAAACCTTTCCTATTGAGGCGATTCGTACATTCACTCAATCCATTCTGGAGCATGACCCGGTCACAGCTCTGCAATATGGGATTACGGAAGGATATGTTCCCCTCAGGGAAGCATTGACTCAACATTTGAAGACAGGTTTTGATACCGGTAAACCATCCGATCAATTGTTCATCGTATCTGGAGCACAACAGGGGATTGAACTGGCCTGTAAAGTGTTCTGTAATGAAGGGGACACGATTATCTGTGAGAGCCCGAGCTTTATCGGTTCCCTGAACTCCTTCCGGGCATCCGGTGCAAAGCTTGCAGGTGTTCCGATGGAGATGGACGGTATGGATATTGAGAAGCTGGAACAGGCGCTGCAAACGGAGCCTAATGTAAAACTGATCTACGTGATCCCAAGTTTCCAGAATCCTACCGGTGTAACAACGAGTCTTGCAAAACGTAAGGCCATATACGAGCTGGCTAAGAAGTATGGCGTTATGATTTTGGAAGATAACCCGTACGGAGAACTTCGATTCAATGGAGATGATGTGCCAACCATCAAGTCTATGGATGATGAGGGTCTGGTCATCTATGTTGGATCATTCTCCAAAATTCTATCGGCGGGACTGCGCGTTGGTTTTGTACAAGCGCCCCATGAAGTCGTGGAGAAGATGGTTGTTGCCAAACAGGGAGAAGACGTACATACGGCCATGCTTCCACAGATTCTGGCATATAAATTCATGACAGAGTATGATTACGCGGGGCACATTAACAGTATTCGTGAGGTCTATCGGAGAAAAGCAACATTGATGATGGACAAGCTGCAAGAGCATATGGGTGAGTCCATTACCTATACCCAACCGGATGGTGGACTGTTCCTCTGGTGTGATCTGCCAGCACATGTGCCAATGCTTGATTATGCCAAGACAGCGGCAGCTCAAGGGGTTGCGGTTGTACCGGGAAATGCATTCCTGGTGAACGAGCAAGACCCTTGTAATGCCATCAGACTTAATTTCTCAACCCCGTCAGACGAACAGATTGTCAATGGCGTAGAGATTTTAGGGCAGGTATTGAAAGGGTATAACGCTTAAAAATGATTCAATGTGATATATCTACGAAAAGCCGCCAATTGGCGGCTTTTTTGGGCTTTTTCTCGTCCTTAATTATCAATTAAAGCACTTAATTCTGCCTGAAATACCTTTTGATTCTTCTGATTGAAAGTACTCAGCAGCACCGTAACAATCCCATTACCTTTTCGTCTGGGAGACAGTCCAATGACTTCTGCAATGACATGAAGTTCATCATCCGGAAAGACCGGTTTCAGGAATTGAATGTTATTCATTCCGGTGCCCGCCACGACATGCTCTCCATAGACCCCAACCTCAATCCATAATTTAAAGGAGATATTCATCGTTTGCATGCCAGAAGCAATTAAACTGCCGAATCGGCCTTGTATGGCCTTTTCCTCATCCAAATGCATGTACTGTGGATCATAGATTGTGGCAAACTCAATAATATCACTCTTGGATAATGCCAAGGATGTGGTTTCGTAGCGCTGACCTATTACATATTCACTAAATCTCATGAAGGCACCTCGGTTTCTTTAATATGTTTTTTCGTAGTTGATGTTTTGCTAAGAGACATGACTGGACTGACGTGTTAAAATGCTAGTGAACTATCCCGTGTGTATTGCTGTGTTACTGCCATAATGAACTAAACAGATGAAACTGTCTTGAGGAGTATATATGATGACAACGATTAAAGATGTAGCCAAGATGGCTGGTGTAGCCAGTTCGACCGTATCTTGCGTACTCAACGATAAAGGGAATGTAAGTGAGCCGACAAGACTTCGAGTGCTTGAGGCAGCGAGTCAACTCAATTACGTTAGGCATGGTCCTGCATCGGAATTAAAACGAAATAGTACACAAACCATTGGTATTATTGTCCATGACATGTCCAGCCCGTATTTTTCCGATTTGGTGAACGGAATAGAAACCGTCGTCATGAGTCATGGATACGATATGATCGTATGTAGTTCGTTGGGTGGAGAGAAGTCGACAGCCCATCGTTACATTCGTGAACGAAGAATTGACGGAGCTATTGTTATTGCTCAGAATATTCAAGATCAGTTGCTGATTGAAGCATCTGAAGCAGGGTTTCCGATTGTTGTCATGGATCGGGATCTGGATGCTCAACATATTGTAAAGGTTTTGATGAGTGATACGCAAGGCGGTTACTTGGCTACCCGTTATCTGATAGATAAAGGGCATCGGACTATAGCTTATATTAGTGGCCCGTCACAATCGGAATGTAATCTCCATCGTTATCAAGGTTATTTGAAAGCCTTGAAGGAGGCAGGCATCGAAGAGAACCCCGAATGGAAAATTGGCGGACAATACATGAAGCAAGATGGGTACGATGCAGCCAAGAAACTGCTTGAAGGAGAGCTGCCATCCGCTGTATTTTTTGCAAATGATGAGATGGCGATCGGCGGCTTGGAAGCCTTCAGGGAGCATGATATCTCAATACCTGAGCAGTTATCCGTAATTGGCTTTGACAATATACCTGCATCTCAGTACATGAATCCACCTCTAACCACATTTCGTCAGCCGAAGAGGGATGCAGGCCAGCTTGCAGGTCATGTTCTCTTCCAACTGCTGAATGGAGAGATCGTAGAGACGTTATATACACTGGACATCCAATGCGTGGAACGTGATTCTGTTCGGCTCCTCAACCTGAGTTGAGGAGTTTTTTTTGCATTCTATAGAATTTTAAATTCTTAAAAAGAAAGGAGAGTAGCCATTAATGCATAATATAAAGATGAGGAGTATTTTGCATTGGAAATAAATGGAGGTTGATACGATGGGCGTACCCACTTTTTTGGAGACAGGCCATATGCAAGAAGGTTTTCCCATTCGGGTAATTCATACAGGAAATCAGTTCAATTATGCTGCACACTGGCATGATGAGGTTGAACTGGTTCTCGTCAATGGTAAGAGCGCCAGAATTGGCGTGAACGACCACGTGTGTGAGTTGGAAAAGGGGGATGTGCTGCTGATCAAACCAGGGGATGTGCACTGCTTTTTGCCGGGGACCGAACATTTGACCATCATCTTGTTCCGACTCGAATTGTTAACCGGGAGTTTCACGACCGAAGCCGAAATTCAGGATCTCGGACAACTTTTCAACAAAACAACAGTTATTCCCTCGAATACGGGAAGTCAGAGCAATCTGACTCAATATATAGATGACATCATTACCGAGAAGAAAAATCAGAAGCCGGGATACCGATGGTTAATGGTATCCAGGTTGTATGATCTCATCATACTTTTATTACGTACCAAAGTACCGGTTACCACCGACGAATCTTCATCTTCAGGATGGGCATGTACTTCCTCCAAAAAATTTGAATTCCTTGAATCGGTCTGTGAATACCTGGAGGAGCACTATGCTGAGCCCATTAAGCTGGAACAGGTGGCAGAACATATTAAATTCAGCAAGTTCCATGTCTGCAAGCTGTTCAAAGAGATCAAGGGAGTAACACTGATGGAATACTTGAATCATTTTCGAATTATCAAGTCCGAGTGGGCTTTATTGTTCCGTCAGGATACGATTCTGGAGATTGCGATCGGACACGGATTTAACAATGTTAACTCCTATAATCGTCTTTTCAAAAAATATAATGACTGCACACCCTCCGAATTTCGTAAGAAACATCGTACGAATATCACAAAATATGGAGGGTAATGCACAATATTTGTGGAGAAAGCCCTCTCCAAAATCAATATACTCTAATAAATTGTAAGCGTTTCCTTTTTGAAGGAGGGGGCCTATGAAGAAGTGGTTTAAGCCAACTATTGTATTTGTATGTGCAGCGATGTTGTTAGCTGGTTGTCAGTTCAGTCCATCGAATCAAACCAAGCAACAGGAGATTACCGTGTGGAGTTTTACAGATGAAGCAGGGTACGCCATCGAGAAATTCGAACAGAAATATCCTGACATCAAAGTGAACTTTGTCAACATCCCCGGTAATTTCTATATCACCAAGCTGAAATCTGCGCTACAGACAACCTCGAAGGCTCCAGATGTATTTATGATTGAAAATGCGAATATTCGAGAGCTGATTGACGTTCCATATCTGGAGAATTTATCAGCTTCGCCGTATAACGCCAATGAACTTATCCAGGAACAATATGCTTTTGTTCAGGCCAATGAACAGGACAGTGAGGGAAATGTCAGAGCGATAGGTTATCAGGGAACACCAGGGGGCATCTACTATCGTCGGGATTTGGCGAAGAAATATCTGGGCACCGATGATCCTGAGAAGGTGGGTTCACAGATCGATACATGGGAGAAGATCTTCGAGATTGGAGAGAAGGTACAGCAACTTAGCGGGAATAAAGTACATGCATTGGCGAATTGGAATGCTATATCGAATTCATATGATGGTATACCTTGGGTGAAGGACGGCAAACTTGTTATCGATCCAACGTACTTGGAAGTGCTCGATCTTGTACGTGAAGCACGTGAGCGGAATGTACTTGCCGAGTATGAAGATGGAAGTGCCGGTTACGCTGCATCCATGCAAAAAGGAGAGGTCATGTTCTATCCCGGGGCAACCTGGGGTTTGCAATATACGTTCAAGGCCAACGCGCCGGATACCGAAGGCATGTGGGGCTTGGCACAGGGACCGTCAGCCTTTAGTTCAGGTGGAACCTATATCGCGATGTACAGTAAAAGTGAGAAAAAGGATTTGGCCTGGAAGTTTATTGAGTTCTATAATTTTGACCACGATTTTCTATCCGAGTTAGCGAAAGAACAGGATTATTTCACCAGTAACATGGTTGTGAATGATGAACTTGCCCCGTCTCTCTCATCATCTTATTTGGGAGGACAAAAGCATTTCGAGTTTTTCTCGGAGGCTGCAAAACGAGTACCTGTATATGAACGCACCAAATATGATGCCACGATTAACAATGATATCTACAAGATTGTACTCCAGTTATATCTCAATAAGGACATACAGACCAAGGAAGAAGTCGTAAAGCGAATCAAACGTGATGTCACCTTGAGATTTCCGGAACTGGAAGTGGATTAGCTTAGGACGTGTCTCAAAACTCACTGAAGTGCATCTTTTACCGCCTTTTCGCCCCCTGCTGCGTCACTTTCCCTTGACGTGCCCCGGCACGCCTGCGGAAAACTTTCTTGCTTGGAACGAAAATTCGGCAAAATCTGCTTCCTTCGGAGTTCTCAGACACGCCCTAGAAGTAAGCGATTGAATATACACATCCGATGATAACTGGGGGGATAGAACATGTTTGCCAAAACGATTCGCAAGGACCATTACGGCTACTATTTCATTGCTCCGTTTTTTATTATTTTTACCACTTTTGGGCTGTATCCCATTTTATATTCGCTCTACATCAGTTTCACCAACTTTGATGGGATCACGACACCTGACTTTGTAGGGATCGGAAACTACGTCGCCGTATTACAAGACCCGTTGTTCTACAAAACCTTGTTTAATACGTTATTCATCTGGGGCGTATCTGTAGTTCCACAACTCACAATCTCACTTGTGTTGGCTTTTATCCTGAATGATAAGCTGCTTAAAGGACGGGACTTTTTCAGAGCCGTATACTTTTTTCCCAACATCGTTACGGCGGCATCACTTGGATTGCTTGTCAGCTTGATTTTTGACTGGCAGTCTGGCGGACTGAATCATTTTTTGGTGCAGACCGGCATAATACAAGATCCAATTAACTGGAAAAATGACCCCTGGTTTATGCGTCTGATTGTATCATCCATTTTGTTTTTTCAATACTTCGGCTATTCCATGGTCATCTACCTTGCAGGTCTTCAGGGCATTGATCCTTCATTGCTGGAAGCTGCACAGATGGATGGCGCGAAAAAGAAACATATTTTCATCCATATTATCGTGCCGATGCTCCGTCCAATAATTCTGTTTCAGATGATTACATCCATTATTGGTGGCATCCAGATTTTCGATCAGCCATTTACACTAACCAACGGCAATGGCGGTCCTGACCGAGCAGCCATGACGAGCATTATGTATCTCTATAATGTAGCATTTCAGAGCACACGATTTGGTTACGGCGCTGCCATAGCATTTTGCCTGTTTATTATCATCATATTGTTGTCCGTTGCATCCTTCATCATGACCAAGCGGAAGAGCCGTTCATAGGGAGGGGAGTTCTTATGCAAACTGCAAAATCAGTTGAACAACCAAATGCGGCGATTCAGCAATATGCCAATACAAGGGGCCTGACGGCAGGCAAAATCATCATCTATCTGTTGCTGACAGGTCTTGCCGTGCTCTGCATTATTCCATTTTATCTGATGCTTATCTATTCCACACATAACAATGCAACGATTGCTTCAACGTTCACATTTCTTCCCGGATCATTCTTGATTGATAACTATCTGAACATGGTATCCAAAATCAACATATGGCGTGGGTTTGCCAACAGCATATTTATTGCCGGAACATCGACCGTATTATCTCTGTATATTGGGGCCTTAACTGCGTATGGATTTGCCAAATTTAAATTCAAAGGACGAAACGGGTTGTTCCTGTTTCTGTTAGCAACCATGATGGTACCGGGTCAACTGGCTCTGATTGGCGTATATCGACTATTCAGCATGATGGGACTTCTGGATAGTTATGCCGCAATTATTTTGCCTGCTGCGGCTAACGCGTTTAATGTATTTTTTATCAAACAGTTCATGGAGAGCAGCATCCCGGATGAGATTATTGAATCTGCGCGGGTGGACAGTGCCGGTGAGTTCCGGACGTTCAATCAGATTGTACTGCCTATTCTGGGGCCGGCAATCGCCGCCCTGGGCATATTCACGTTTATCGGATCATGGAATAATTTCCTGACACCGCTGGTGCTATTTTTCTCCCTGGATAAATATCCGCTTCCGGTATTGGTTGCGCTAGTGCAGGGGTACTATGGGATGGATTATGGGCTCTTGTATTTGGGTGTAGCGATCTCAATCCTGCCTATTATCATTGTATTCTCTATATTTTCCAAACAGATTATTGGGAGTGTTGCTTTGGGTGCTGTGAAAGGATAGTGATCAATAGAAAATAGGGAATTGCAAAGAGCAAGATCAACGAATTCATAGGAATGAATAGTGTTCTATATCATCAGAGTCGCTCATGAGGGCGGCTTTTTTGGCATTCACTATTTTGCGTATATATCCCATCTGATAAGTAAAGGATACCTTTAACTGAGAATATCTGGACGGAGCGTTTACGGAAAGGGGAGGCGTCATGGACACATCAGCGATAACACAACAGGACCTGCCATTAACCGGAAAACTTGTTATTGATCAAGAAATGTTACGCTCCGTTTTTGCGGGTTGCTCGGACGTTGTATTTCATACATTCCAAACCGCGTGTCTTACTTCAGCATTATGCGTATATTGTGTTGGTGTATGCGATACGGAGCGGCTGGAGAGACAGGTACTAACCCCCCTTCAGGAAATGGGGATCGAAGCTGCGCAAGTTCCGCTAGCTTCTGTTAAGCAAGTTGAAACGACTACTCAGGCAGTACAGGCCATATTTGAAGGAGAAGCTCTGTTACTACTGGATGGTTCAATAGGCGGAACAACATACCCACTATACCAAGCTGCAAATCGTTCAACGGAGGAACCGTTAGCTGAATCGACCGTGCGAGGTGCACGGGATGGGTTCACAGAGTCGTTGACCATGAATATGTCTTTACTGCGCAAACGTCTCAAGACACCTGCATTGAAGATTCATACACGTAACATGGGAGAACGTACAAACACCAGTATTTCACTTGTATACATGGAGGGGATTATTGACCCCAAACTTGTTAAGGAAGTGCAGACACGACTTGCCGATTTAAAACTCCAAGACGTACTGGAGAGTCAATACATTGAAGAAGGCATTGTTGACCAGCGCTATTCACCATTTCCACAGATGATTGCGACGGAGCGCCCGGATGTTGTTGTTTCCAACTTGCTGGAAGGTCGGTTTGCTATTCTCGTTGACGGAACGCCGTTTACCCTTATCGCGCCAGTAACCATTTTTTCCATGTTACAATCTCCCGAAGATTATTATCAAAATGTGTTCATGAGTGTTTTTGTACGCTGGCTGCGATACATTTTTTTTGTTTTATCCATGCTGCTTCCATCGGCTTATGTAGCGATTACGACGTTTCATCAGGAGATGATTCCTACCGTATTACTTCTCAGTATTGCTCGGGCGAGAGAAGAGATCCCTTTTCCTGCCCTGGTGGAAGCACTCATTATGGAAATTGCCTTTGAAGCATTGCGTGAGGCTGGCGTCCGATTGCCCAAGCAGGTCGGATCAGCGGTCAGTATCGTGGGCGCCTTAATTATTGGGCAAGCGGCGACGAGTGCCGGAATTGTCTCAGCCCCCATGATTATCATTGTCGCGATTACTGGTATCGCTTCTTTCATGATCCCTCGCTATGCTGCCAGCATCGCGACTCGTCTACTACGGTTTCCCATGATGTTTCTGGCGGGAACGCTGGGACTCACGGGTGTCATGTTGGGAGTCATCTTGGTTGTCATTCATCTAAGCAGTCTTCGTTCATTTGGAACACCTTATCTCTCACCGGTAGCACCTACGATGGCTAAGGAACTTAAGGATGTATGGTGGCGTCCATCCCCAAGGAACAAACCACACTAGAACAATCTACATTCGAGCAAACAAGGGAGCGGGATTACATATGTTGACGGACAAAGGGAAAATATCGGTGACTCAATTGGCATTTATGGTCTTTCCCGCCATTCTCGCGACGGCTATCTTATCTGTTCCGGGAATTACAATGCACTATGCAGGACATGACATGTGGATGACTCCAATTATAGGTTCTATTGTTGGATTGGCTGCTATTGGTATTTCCGTTGGACTTGATCGTCTGTACCCTGGAAAAACGCTCATTCAATCCAGTGTATTGATTATTGGTCGGATTCCAGGCAAGTTATTCGGTCTGATATATATCGCTTTTTTGCCCCACCTGACGGGCTTGATTATTCGGGAATACGGTGAATTCATTGTCAATAATGCACTTCCGCGTACACCTTTGTTTGTTGTGATGGGTACGATGGTTGTTGTATGTGCGATTAATGTCAGACTTGGGATTGAAGTTGTCGGACGAACCGCTCAGGTGTTTGTTACCCTGCTGATCGTTCTGCTGGCTTTGATCTTTATATTGTTGATTGGTGAACTGAATCCTGCCGAGCTGTTTCCTTTTATGGAGAAGGGTCCAATTCCCATTATTACGGGGGCTGCTGCACCTGCTGCATGGTTTAGTGAATATATCGTGTTGGCTTTTCTGCTACCTTATGTGAATGAAAAAAAACGAATAACCCGGGTCATGCTGGGTTCCCTTGTATTTACAACAACTGCGATGACAGTTACCAATCTGTTTTGCCTGTTTTTAATTGGTGATTTGACGGATACATTTGTATTTCCAGTCATGATCGCAGCAAGATACATAACCATTGCGGACTTTCTGCAACATATCGAATCCCTTATTATTGCCATCTGGATTTTCGGTATTTTCGTTAAAATTTCCGTTTTTCTATATATCTTTGCTACATCAACCGCGGAATGGTTTGGTTTGCGGGACTACAAACCTGTGGTTGGTCCACTTTCGTTTCTGTGCATGGTATTTGCTTACTGGGTTGTGTCCGGTGGATCTGGTGTTTCCAGTTTGGTTAGTGCTTCAGCCAACTTGTATACGATCAGCATTTTATTAATCCTTCCGGCTATGATCTACGGTGTTGCATGGCTGAAGAAAGGGTGGGCACATTTTCGGAAGAAGAATCGAGCGAACACCTGATTGATGGGGGGAGGAGCACTTGCGAATATTTAGAGTACTACTAATGCCAATATTGTGTTGTGTGCTTTTAAGTGGATGTTGGGATCGTATCGAGATTAACGATTTGGCTATCGTGCTGGCTACAGGGATAGATTATGAGGATGGTGAAGTACAATTGACTTCACAGATTTTCATTCCGCGAAAGGCGAGTGCAGGAGATAGCAGTGGGAGTGGAGGCAGTCCAAGCGGGGTAACAATGATTCGAACAGCGGAAGGACGTACAATTGCCGAGGCATTGAATCGGTTACAACGTAAAGTTCCCCGGAATATGTTCTGGGGCCACTGCGAAGTCATAATCATTAGTGAGCAAGCCGGCAAACGCGGTATCCGCGAGTATATCGATTTCTTCCTGCGTTACCCTCAGTTCAGGGAGCATGCATATGTCTTTTCCAGCGATAAGGCTGCGAAAGATATTCTTGCGTTACTTGATCCACTGGAGCGAAGTTCTGCTGAATCGTTGCGTGAGATGGCCAATTTGAAGTTAGGTACACGTGTTACTGCGCTTGAATTGGCTAAATCTATTGAAGGTCCGAGCAGTTCAGCCATTTTGTCTCGCATGTTAATCTTACCCCCGGAGCCCGATCAGGATAAACTGACGACAACGCCATATGTGAAAGGTCTGAGTATGTATAAGAAGGATCGTTATGTCAAGACGGTCAAAGAACCACTAAGCGTAGGTGTATTACTACTTGCAAAAGAACTGAACAGCATTATCATGCCCGTTGAGTTTGAGCCGTTAAAGGGTTCTTTTTCGATAAGACTCATTGAAAATAAAACCTCCTTGAAGCCGCGAATTGTAAACAAACAGTGGAGTATGAAGGTCGACATCCAAACCAGGGGAGAAGTGGTGTTAAATACGACGGATGCCAATCTGACGGATCCCGCTGTATTAACTAAACTGGAAAAGGAATGGTCGGCTAAACTCACATCTTTGGCTCATGATGCTTTAGACATGTCCCAGAAAGAGCTGCGCTCCGATTTCTTCAAATTCGCAGTTGAATTCCGCAGATATTACCCGCATCAATGGAAGGCGCAGGAGAAGAACTGGGAAACCATCTATCCTGATATGGACGTGCAAGTCAACGTAGATGCACATGTAGTACGCACCGGAAAATCAACAGGACCACAGGGGATACCTAATGAGGACGAAAGTTGAACAGAATCGGCTCCTGTACAAGCCTGGAAGAGAGGTGATTGCATGAAACTAGGCTCAATCCTTGGAATATTGATGCTGGCGACTGCGATAGTGTATGGAGAGTGGAAGAGCAGCAAAGAGAAGCGAGCCAGAATAGTGAGCGCGGGATTTACTGCTGTGGCGGCAGTAATTGGGATCATTCTTCTCTTTCAGCCCCGTTTGCCTGGTCCTACCCAGTTTGTGAAGCTTATATTTGGAAGTGTGGATAAATTTATAAAATAAGATGATGGGAAAAAGAAGGACCAAGTCTCTGCGTACCAGAGGCTTGGTCCTTCTTTTATTTAAGTTGTAGCCAGTTAGAAAGTTTACTCTTTGATCACAGAAGCATTTACGGCATCTTCCATTTTCGTATTGTAAGAACGGAACAGACCCAGACGCCAGAACGCGGCTCCTTTGAGGTCATAACGTTTGGCGAGACCCAGCTTATCATCAACAGAGGAGGGCGTTTCACTGCTTAGACTGATACCAAGCAGAAGCTTGCTCTTTGGTACACCAGCCTGTATGGCTAATTGAATCGCTTGATCCACAAGACTATTTGGCTCAGGTACCTGAGATTTGGTGCCAACCGGATTATACTGATAGGCCATAATAATAAGATCATCTGCAATAGAGGCAAGTGTTTTGTAATCATAACCTTTATAAGCACTATTTAGCGGTGGTACCGCCAGAGATAAAGCTGTGTCCTGGGGCAAGGAACTCTTTAGTTGTTTCACGTAAGCATTGAGCAGCTTCTGTTGTTCTACTACATCCAGTTTAAAGCCCAGTCCTTCAAAATCCAGAACAACTCCGTCAAAACCATGCTCTGTGACAGCAGCAGTTATACCTTCAATCGATTTCTGCCGCAGGCTCTTGT
This sequence comes from Paenibacillus sp. FSL H3-0457, assembly GCF_037981725.1. NCBI lineage: Bacteria > Bacillati > Bacillota > Bacilli > Caryophanales > Paenibacillaceae > Paenibacillus > Paenibacillus sp. FSL H3-0457. Next base: position 3,220,738 of record NZ_CP150283.1, read on the forward strand.
CGCTCAGAACTTTGGTCAGTTCTCCGTTTCCATCCAAGGCATACACCATGAGCTGTGGTTGGATCTGTTGATCTGCTGCATCAGCAACGATGGACTGCGGTGTAATATCACCCGCAGCAGCAGGGAGGCGGTACTCTTCTCCTTGGAGCGTAAACTGACCTTCACGATCAATGCGGCTCCAGCCAAAGGCTACGGAATTCATGGAAGAAATAAGGTCCTTTTCTTGAAAGGATTGCAATGCATAGAAGGCTCTCAGGTGCATCTCGCGTTGTGGGGAGACAAGGGAGACCGTCTTGGTTGCTTGATTCCAGCTTACTTGTACACCGAATTGGTTACTGAACGAACTTAGTGGAATAAGTACGCGGCCCTCCCGCTGAACGGGTGCAGCTGCGAGTGTAACTTTTTTTCCATTTACGGTCGCTGTGGTGCTGCCAACTTGTAATAGTACCTCGGTAGTTTGTCCTTTCACAGTGTTTGTCGCTTTTACAGTCTGTGATTTGCTGTTCCAGGTAATATCGATACCTAGGGCTTCACCGACTGTCCGAAACGGAACATAAGTGACACCTTTATCAATACGTGGAGCTGCATCAAATTTCAGGGGAACATCATCCAAGTGCACTGAAATGGCCGGGGCAGCATAGGCTCCACCGATATTGGGGGTACTTCCAAGAATAGAGAGAGCAATTACAGTAACCGCGGCGATTTTCCCTACACGTTTAATAAGCATCGTTTGTGTCCTCCAACTCCGTACATAATAGTAGAATCGTATTTTGAACAGAATCTAGTAATCTAACATATGTAGCATAACAAAATTTTCATATCGTTCCAATATAAGAGTCCGGAATTTAGTCGTATATATCATATCGCTGTTTAATAGATTCTTCCGACCATAGTGAAATTAAATGATAGCTTTGGTGAGTTGTTGGCTAGAAGTCCAAACACAATAGTACGCTACGAATATACTATCCTATCCCAACATTAGGAGGTAGATTGATGAGCACATTTCTGGATGCAAGAACATCACAAAATGCCAGTTTGGCCAACTCAATAGCTATTCCAATATTATTCCTGAACACCCCACAGCTCTTTGGTCAAATTGGTCTGCAAACTGCCGGAGCAGGAGCCAATCCCAGAGTTCAATTTAAAGGGACGGTTTCTGTACAATTACCTTTAGCTCTTGTGGGCATAACGATTACCGTTGTAAGAGGTACCTTGTCAACGGACCCGGTTATATATTCCGCAACGTCCACATTTGGTTTAAGCGTATTGGCACCACAAGTAATTACATTCTCTGGAAATGATTTTAATCCACCGATTTTACCACAATTAACTTACACTGCTTTTGTAAGCTCCAACTTGCTGGGAACAATCCGTGTTGGTCCCGAGAATTTTGATGGATTTGTGGTCTCTGATTAATAGCTCTCTCTAAAAAAAGTTATGTTAATCGTAAAAACAACCCCATACCACTAATCTACGGGAAACCGATTAGAGGTATGGGGTTGTACATGTTTGTTCAATCTGAAACGACAAATCCGTCGAAACTCTCGGGTCCCACCCGAGTAGTACCGAGCAGGTTTGTACTGATAAATGCGGTATAGGTTAATTGAGGCATAAGTGGTGGGTTATAGTCAGTGGAAGTGAAGACAATCACTTCAGGGTTAAGCAGACCATTCAGACCATATGTGTGGTTTCCCGAGTATACAATTGGATCGGTTGCGATTGTTCCTCTTACCACAGTAATCCTCACTATAAAAAGTGCACGCGGCAATTGCACCGTGATGGTTCCTTTTAATGAAACTCTTAGATTGGTTCCGGCTCCAGCGGTGATGAGACCAATCTGGCCGAATAATTGTGGCGTAAAAATCACTGGAATCGGTATGGAGATTGAATTAAACAACGCAGCATTTTGCGATGATCTTGCATCCAGAAATTGTGTCAATGTATATACCTCCTATCTTTTCAGATAGAATAATATATTCATCATTCAGATTTTCGCATGGACGGAGGGTGCAGCGCTGGAAATATTAAAGACAAACCGACTGCCCATAGGACTGGACTCTTTGAGCCATACAATGCCACCCATTAATTCGGCGAGTTGTTTACAGATGGACAGGCCCAGCCCTGCACCGACATACTTTCCTGAATTACCATGAATCTGGGAATAGGATTTGAACAACAGATCCTGACGATCCTGTGGGATGCCGATGCCCGTATCCTTTATTTCGTAGGATGCATGGAGAGTACCTTTTGTATCAGCAGATACCTCAGTAGAGATGCATACTTCACCTGTCTCCGTAAATTTTAGCGCATTCCCAACGAGATTGATTAAAATCTGACGAACTTTGTGCTGATCGCCCATAAGCATCAGATGATCATTAATATTATATTCTGCGTACAACCTAATTCCTTTTTTCTGTGCTTCAGAAGAGAATAATTGTAATACATGTTCAACTGTGTCAGAGACACTATAGGGCTTGATCTCCAGAGAGATCGCACCAGCTTCTGCTTTGGAGTAGTCCAGAATCTGATCCATCATCGACAGAAGGCTGGCGCCACTTGACTCAATGACATTAACATATAACGATTGATCCTCACTCAGCCTGGTCGATTGCAACAGATTGGCCATTGCAAGAACACCATTCATTGGCGTCCGGATTTCATGGCTGAGAACGGCCAGCAAATTTTTCTTTTCTTCAAGCACTTTTGCAGCGGTCTCTTCCGCCTGTTTTAATTGTTGCAGAGTTGTTTCCATCTCAAGAAGACTCGTGAAAAAGGAAGACAAGGAGAGAAGCAGATCCACGTCCTTTTGTTGATAGGAATAGAAATCCTGATCAAATGAGCAAAGGGAGCCGTAGATTTCTCCGTTCTCATTATGTATAGGCACACCAACAAATGAACACCCACCTACGAATTCGGTTGCGTCCATATGTCTGGTTAATGGATGTGTTAGATTATTATTGATTACTAACGGGCCTTGGGAATGTTCAGTCACAAGTGCACAGTATGACTCGGCGTTATCAACGACCAGCCCCTCACCCAGAATAAGTTTTTCACGATTATATACGTTCAGAACCTTGGTGGATAGATGATCCAACTGGGCAATACAAAACGTGTTTGCAGGAATTAACCTGCTTGCCGTGTCCATGACATTAGCAGCCGAATCATATAATTTATGTGAGACAAGGGATAGTACATCAATGAATTCTGTTTTTAACATATTGATTTGACTCCTCCTGATTGTAGAAATTCGTTGTGCACTGTATTCAGTATATATGAATTTGAAGAATCGATCATGTATGGTTTTGACAGTGGAAGACGGAAATGAGAAAATATAATGCTGTGCAACATGTATATATTAATAAAGTTTTGGAGGCAAATCAATGAATCAGCGTTTTCGAATTACCCGATCCATGCAGGAAAGCAATGCGGAACAATCCATCTCGCTGGAAGAGTGCAAACTCTACTTCGAATCCCAACCCGATTTTACCTATTCAGCGGTTCTTAACATTGTAGGAGCTGAGAGCACCATGACCATCGAGGGGGACTTTTTTATGTGGGACCTTGAGGGTGCACAGATTGCTTTTCGTTTGTACATGGGGGATCTGTATGTAGCTATTTCTAACGAAGCTATTGTACCCAAAATGATTGAGATTGCAACAGATCTACGTGCAGATATCGTTGAAGGATAAGAAGTAGAGAACTAGAGTTTAATAAAATGTAATGATGTTATTTGTAGTATACTTTAGACATCCCTGTAAAAATGAGACTAAAGATTCATTTATATTCCATATGTTAGATTGTAATATATGGAATATAAAACATTTTACAGGAGGGTAATGAAGTGAAAAAGACCAAATTAATACTTGTTGTATTCCTGAGCATGATCCTTGCCTTATCAATAACTGGAATAGGATCGGGTTCAAAGGCTTCTGCAGCTACGGCACGTACACCCATTGTATTGGTACATGGATTGACCGGTTCAGATAGCAATTTTACAGCAATTGAGAGTTATTTGCGTAGTCAAGGGTGGACAAGAGACGAATTATTCGCGATTGACCTTCCTAGCAAACAAGGAAACCAGCTGTTGAACTCCGCAGCAATTAGTCGATTCGTAGATGATGTTCTGCGCCAAACGGGTCATACAAAAGTCAATATTATAGCTCATAGCATGGGTGGAGCTAATAGTCTCTATTACATACTTAACCGTGGAGGCGCTTCCAAAGTGGATAAGTTGATTACCCTTGGCGGGGCTAATCGATTGACCACAACGACAGCTCCGAGTGGAATAAAGGTGACTTCGATCTATTCCACCAGTGACACGATTGTGTCCCCGGTACTTTCCCGGTTGAACGGGGCGAACAACGTTTCGGTTTCCCTCGTATCCCATATCGGTCTGCTGTTTAACTCGCGGGTGAATGCCCTGATCAAAACTGCGTTGAATGAGTAGCTGAACATACAAAATGTGCATTCTTTCATAATATTCTGAATGATTGACTTGAACACGACTGACCATTCATGGTTAGTCGTGTTTTCGTATTACCCGGAAATGGCTCGCTGAGGTAAGTTTCAAAAATAGGTACATCCATTCTATAATTAGAAATCAGAATAAAAATGGAACAAGTTAAAGGAGTCTGTATACATGCAACCTCAACCGAATGATCGGATTAAAGTTCATCCAGGCTTTTGGGCTGGATTACATCAATTAGGGATTGGTGCTGATGACATCGCTCGTACAGCACAACTATCTCTTGAGACAATAAATAAACCTGTAGTGACCCAATCTCAATACTTCGCAATCTGGCAGGCCTACTCTGATCTCAATGGGGACACCGCCGAGGGCATCATCAAACTTGCAACCGGATATGAAATATCGAAGTATCCTCCACCTGTTCTGGCGATGTACCATGCTCGTGATTATCGTGATGCGTTGAATCGCATGGTGCGTTACAAGCAAATGTGTCCTCCCGAGAGTTTGCAGATTACCGAAGCAGGGGAGGAATGTATCATTGAACTAGGATGGTTACATAAGGAGCAACCAGGTCCGCCATTACTGGTCGGTATTACGCTGGCATTTCTGATCGAACTTGGACGGAGGGGCACAGGACAGCCTTTGATTGCAAAACGGGCTGAGTTCTCCCAACCGATGGGTGACGTAGCCACCCTTGAGGATTACTTCGGCTGCCGAGTTGATACGAATTCCAACTATAATCGGCTGACGCTGGAACGGAAAGATCTGAGTCTTCCATTTCTATCGTATAACGAGGAGTTACTGGAGATTCTGACCCCGGCACTGGATCGGTCGCTGGACGAACAAGAGAGCAATCGTTCCATTACTGAAGTGGTCAAATGGATTATGAAACGCAGCCTCACAGGAAAGCGCCCTGACATCCAGACGGTCGCCAAAGAGCTTCGCATGAGTGATCGTACTTTGCAGCGGCGACTGACGGAGGAGAACACAAACTTCAAGCAATTATTAACCGAGGCCAGACGTGAGCAGGCTCGAGCGTACCTTGCAGATCCTTCACTTGATATCAAAGAAGTGGCATTTCTGGTTGGGTATGAAGATCAGAATTCGTTCTATCGTGCTTTCAAGATCTGGGAAGGGGATACACCTTCAAATTGGCGTGTCAGGCAATAACTCTGGCGCAAAGTGCTAGTTACTAGATCCTTCAGACTGCGTAATATTGTATCTATCCGGTGTATGAAGCTTGTTGGCAATGTTCAAGAAGAAGCAGCCGGATAGTTGTAATCATGAAGGAGAAATGCAGGATGGATATGGGACTAAAAGAGAAAACAGCCTTAGTTACAGGATCGACAAAAGGGATCGGCAAAGCGATTGCTATAGAACTCGCTCGAGAAGGTGTTCATGTTCTGATTAATGGACGTAATGATGAAGAGGTGGAACAAACCGTTCGTGAAATCAAGTCCACTTTTCCGGAGACCTCTCCGCAAAAGGCTACCGCTGATCTTGTGGATCTGGCGCAACGGCAAGCTTTATTCGAGAAATTTCCTGAAGTTGATATATTAATCAATAACATGGGGATATATGAAATCATGAGTTATGAAGACATAAATGATGAAGTGTGGGAGAAATATTTCCGGACTAATGTACTTGCTGCCAATGGCTTGTCCCAATTTTATTTACCTAAAATGGTGAAGAACAATGACGGGCGTATTATTTTCATCGCAAGTGAAGAAGCCCTTATGCCTTCAGGCCAGATGCCACAATATTGCATGACCAAGTCAATGCTGCTGTCATTATCTAAAAGTTTGTCCAAACTGACAGCAGGAACCGAGGTTACGATCAATACGATCCTGCCAGGTCCAACACTGTCCGAAAACGTACAAGAAATCATTGAGGGCATATACCCTGATGAGGCACTGACTTTTGAGGAAAAAGAGAAAGACTTTATGAAGAGTAATCTGCCACAGTCCGAATTACAGCGATTCATCAAGCCAAGTGAAATAGGCAGACTCGCTGCATTTGTATGCAGCCCATATGCTTCAGCCTTCAGAGGCTCTCCCATCCGGATGGACGGGGGCATGGTTCCCACCATATTTTAAAATTGTTCAGGATACAGGATATGGTTCCATAAGATGTCGCCAGCATTGGCGACTTTTTTATTTGTAAATGATCTATGCGAGGGGCGTCAATCAAGTTTATAATACAGGTATGATTTTATCCGAAAACGGTTTCTGTTACTTGGAAGCGATTACTTGTATCGATTATATGAATCTAAAAGGGGACAATATCATGATAGAAGCAATAAATCTGGAAGGCATATGGAAACTCCAACTTGATGAACATAAGGTGGAACGTGGTCTGAATTTCTCAGACGTTATTACATTGCCAAATACTACATCTCATGCGGCCAAGGGCAAGAAAAACGAGAATGTGTTAATCGGTGCGCTGACGGATGAGTACTTATTTGAGGGTTATGCCTGGTTTTCACGAGAGATTGAAATTCCCGAACACTTGGCTGGAAAATGTTGCTTCTTGCATTTGGAACGAACACGAGTAACCACAGTTTGGATCGATGGGGTGGAATGCGGAACACAAAACAGTCTGAACACACCTCACCGTTACGAGATTGAGGCAGGGTTAACCGCTGGGACTCATACAATTACCATTCGAGTGGACAATACCAATTATCCAACCAAAGGGGGTCACCTTACATCCGAAGACACACAGACGAATTGGAACGGCATCACAGGGAAATTGGAACTTCAATTTTTCGAGCGTGTTTTCCTGGATAATGTTCAGGTCTATCCCGATCTTGCGACTCGATCTTTCGATATCAAGGCAGCACTTGTTGGTGACCTGCAAGAAGTACGAATCGTGGTTTCAGCTGTTGCAGTCAGTGCAGATCCGGTGTATACGACCGAGGAACAGATTTTCGCCCCGAATTCGCAGGAAATCCAGCTGACGTACAAGATTGGTGAAGATGCTATGTTATGGAGTGATGATGAACCTAACCTGTACCAACTTCATATTCATCTGCAAGATCAGGACGGGGAAGTGCTGGATTCCACCGAAGTATGGACGGGATTACGGGAATTCCGGGCTGCCGGAGACAAATTCACCATTAATGGTCGCAAAACGTTTCTTCGAGGCAAACATGACGGGCTGATCTTTCCGCTCACGGGATACGCTCCAACAGATGTGGATGAATGGGTTCGTATTCTCGCTATCTCCAAGTCCTACGGTATCAATCACTACCGTTTCCATACCTGTTGTCCTCCAGAGGCTGCTTTTATTGCAGCGGATCTGCTCGGCATCTACATGGAGCCTGAGCTTCCGTTCTGGGGAACGATTACGGATGAATCTTCGGATGGGCATAATCAAGCCGAGCAGGATTACTTGATTAGCGAAGGATTTGCGATGCTGCGTGCTTTTGGTAATCATCCTTCGTTTGTCATGATGTCCATGGGGAATGAACTATGGGGAAGCAAGGACAGATTGAATTCGATCCTGAAGGCATACAAAGCATATGATCATCGTCATCTATACACCGAAGGTTCGAATAACTTTCAGTTTGTGCCGGACATTCTGGAGGAAAGTGAATTCTTCTGCGGGGTTCGTTTCTCCAAAGAGCGCCTGTTCAGAGGTTCATATGCGATGTGTGATGCTCCGCTCGGTCACGTGCAGACCGACCTGCCTAATACATTGAAAGATTACGATTCAAACATTGTACCTGAGCAAGGCAGCGATGCTGACCCTTCTGGTCAGACTGGGGACAAAGAGATTCAGATTCAGTATGGGACAGGTTCCAAAACAGTGCAGGCCGAAGCTGGAAGTGACCAACTTGTCTCACACGTACCAATCATCTCGCATGAAATTGGACAGTACGCCACGTTTCCTAATTTCGAGGAGATCAACAAGTATACGGGTTCTCTCAAAGCCAAGAATTTCGAAGTGTTTCGAGAGCGTCTGAATGCCAACGGGCTGGGACATCTGGCGGAAGCATACTTCAGAGCCTCTGGTAAACTCGCGGTCGCATGTTACAAGGAAGAACTGGAAGCTGCTTTTCGTTCGCAGCAACTAGCCGGGTTCCAGCTGCTGGATCTCCAGGATTTCAGTGGTCAGGGAACAGCGCTGGTGGGTGTACTGGACGCATTCATGGATTCCAAAGGCATGATTACACCTGAGGAGTGGAGAACGTTTTGTTCCGACGCTGTGTTGTTGGCGAGATTCCCCAAATATAATTATCAAGCGGGTGAATTGTTCGAAGCACGCATTGAACTAAGTTACTTCCGCAGACAGGCATTGGACGGACGTCATCTGAAGTGGGAGCTACATGGTGAGGATTCCACCCTTACAGAAGGGAAAGCAGACCTGCCAGCGACCCATGGAGAACACTATGTGAATGTCGCGGATCTCAGCATTCGCATTCCTGAAGTCTCCAATATGACCAAAGTGGAACTTAGACTGTCTATTCCGGGTACGGATATCCGTAAGTCTTACGACCTGTGGATCTACCCGAGTCAGGAGGAAGTGGACCTGAGCGGTTTGAATCTATTTACCGAACTCTCGGAACAGGCGTTGGCGCTGCTTGAGCAGGGCGAGGATATTTTACTTTTCCCGAATCCCAATCAGCTTCAACACGCGATCCAAGGTTTCTATAGCACCGATTTCTGGTCTTACCCTATGTTCCGATCCATCTCGGAGAATATGAAAAGAGAAGTTCCTGTGGGCACAATGGGCTTGTTAATTCAACAGGATCATCCGGCCTTCGAACATTTTGTCACAGAGGAGCACTCAACTTATCCGTGGTGGAGCATCGTGTCCGAGTCGTCATCGATCATCTTGGATGAGTTGGATAAAGACTTGAATCCGATCGTGCAGACCATTGACAATTTTGAGCGAAACCACAAGCTCGGCCTGTTGATGGAGTGTCGGGTTCGGAAGGGGAGAGTGCTGATGGGAGCGCTGAATCTGGAGCGTCTGATGACTACATTGGAGGGCAGACAGTTGTTATACAGCTTCCAGCGTTATGTACAAAGTTCCGCTTACCAGCCAGTTGCACGTCTGGAAGTAGAGGAACTTCGCAAGTTGTTTAACTAAGATATAGGGAGAAGAAGTGTCAGGTTTCCCTTAATTATGCCAATGAGCCCCTTCCGCGAATGGAAGGGGCTATAAGACACGCAGATTGAACCGGTTCATTCTATCATTATGCGTTAAATGAACCTGCACTTTTTAGGATTACATTCCAATCTTTTTCTTCAAAAAGTATGTTGTCTTTCTCCTCTGTTACTCCGATCCGGACCTCAAGGATCACCATCCTGGTTTCAGCCAGAATAGAAAAGAGACTCTCCTTGGTAATCGCGAACTGATTGCCCATACTCACTTGCATGACCTTTCCGTTGACAAGCATTTGCCCACTGCCTGCAAGCACGGTCCATGCTCTACACCCAGTTCTATGCCAGTTCAACCCGATATGTTTGCCCGGTAGAACCGTTATGTTTAATGTGGTTACAGTTGTATTCTCATTGTCTAACGAACTCTCAATGACACGATAACTGCCCCAGGTTGCTTCACCATACATCGGTTTTAATGGCAAGTTACCCAATTGCGCTTTAATTTCATTTGAATTATTTTTGTTGGCAATGAGAATGCCATCCGGACTTGCGGCAGCGATAATACCTGGCACGCCAATGACTTGGATGGGGTAGGGAAGCTCGTTAATAATATAGGAATCGGAGGAAGAACCCGAGATTCCGCCATGTCCGATTACATGGGTATCTAACTGTGCGCACAGCGTATCCCAGCTTCCAATATCCTGCCATACTCCCTCATAAGGCAGGACTACGGCTCGCTGTGCCTTTTCTGCAACATGCTTGTCAAAACTCCGTTCAGGCAACGCTTCATACAGGGACGACAATTGATCATAATGAACCGGAAGCCCCATTTTTTTAATATGGGATATCATAAACGCGACAGTGAACGCGTACACACCGCAGTTCCATAGTGCCCCACGTTGTAGCAGCGTTTCAGCAATGGAGGCTTCGGGTTTTTCTATAAATTGTGTTATGGGCGCATAAGCATTACGTTCTTCCCCATCCGGCAGGATGTATCCATACTGTTCTGAAGCATGTGTAGGCCTTGTCCCAATTAAAGCGATATCGGCTTGAGAGTGTTTCAGTATATCCGGCAGTAATTGGAAGTTGCTGAAAAAATCTTCACCTGCGAACACATCAGCTGGCGCGATACAGATCACATCGTCATCTTTGGCCATTCGGAAGGATTGCAGATATAACGTCGCTAAGGCCGCCGCAGTAAAAGTGCCTCGTTTATAAGGTTCCCCAATGACTGGTATTTTGCCTTGAGTATGTCGTGCCGTAATATTAGCCTGATCTTGATGTGAAATAATGAGTGTTGAATCCGTTAGGGATGAACTGTCAAGCTGGCGGCATACTCTGCTGATCATGGATTCCCTACCTCCAGCGGGTGATGGAAGTATATCTATGAACAGCTTGGAGCGAAGCTCATTGGATAACGGCCAGAGCCTTTTGCCAGAGCCGCCGCACAGCATTACGATATGCATGGGCTTCCTCCTTAAGCTCAGGGAGCTTTACTATAGATTTTCCGTTTATGAAAGGAAAGAGAACGATATTTAAGAGCCAGATTGCGGATTTGTTGCTCTTTTAACGAAGAAGCGTTCACATTCAGACTTTTATTCTTGGAACTTCTAAGGACCATGCTGCCTGGGTTTTTCGTATACATAAAATTGGCATACGTTTCATATTCGGAGAAACCAAACTGTTTCTTCTTATTGATATTGGAGATGATGGCTTTGTACCATGGCAACTTATGAACCGCTTCAATTTTCTGTTTTAAGGCAGCGAGTTTCGATTTGTCGAACAGCATATAATGGGTGACAAAAGAGCGGGGGCGAGGAGCTTTCATGCCTAACAACTTGCGGTAGGTATTGAAATATTCCGGCTGGCTCCAGTCACGGCAGTAAAAGACTGTTTTGCCTTCTACAAGAAATGAATGAGGTTTAATCAGTACGGTATCTGCATCCATGACTAGAAAGTACTTTGCCTTCACAATGGAATCTCCGTTCATTTTGAGCAACTGCTGATATAACCAGCCTGACCGATTCCATCGGGAGGACTGGTAGTGTATGTCGTTTTTGGTTATAGGCAGGACGGATCGCTCATTAACAAAAATGCAGTTTTTAAGGGAACAAAGTTTTCTGATTTTGGTGCTGACCGGAGAAACAATATATATGCTTCCAATGGGATGTTTTACATAACGGCGAATGTTATCGATGACGAGGGGAAGGGTAGCCAAATCTTTCTCGATCGCTGGTATAAGAACATCAATCTTAGGCGCATTATTCAACCGGATTCCAGGCTGGACGGACATCTTCTCAACTCCTTGCACAAATCGTGATGACTCATTATATGGTATGTGTGCAAAAGTGTTTTGGTCAGGGCATGTGCAAATATACATTTTTACGAATAGGGGCTTTTGTTGAGGGTTCCTTTATCGGTATTACATATAATGCTTGCAGGATCTTGATCAAACAGCAGGCTTTGATGCGGTTGCTGAAGGGAGAGTTTACGACATGGGAGTTGATAAGTTGCAGCCGTTAAGAAGCAAGTGGTTAAAAACAAAATTGATCATTAATAATGAATTAATTAAACCGTTCATCCCCGACACACAGAAATATAACAAAACGAATCTGAAATCCATGATCAGCAAATATGGAATGGTCTATGTCAAACCCGAGAGAGGTACTTTCGGGATGGGTGTTATTAAGGCAGAGAGGGAAAGTCAGCAACATTTTGTCTATCAGATCGAGCAAAAACGCCTGACGTTTGACAGTTTTGAATCGTTTTATAACAGTCTGACTCGTCTGGTGAATAAAAGAAGTTATCTGATTCAGAGAGGAATCCATCTGCTTAAGCACAATAACAGACGTTTTGACATCCGTGTCATGATACAGCTAAGCCCGACCAAACATTGGGAAGCTACCGGAATCATCGGGCGACTGGGTCATCCAAAGAAAATCGTAACCAATTATCATAGTGGTGGTACACCGATGGATATTCACAAGCTGCTAAAATCACATGCATCCACCAAACGCAGAAATGAACTGATTCAAGAGATGAATGAGCTTAGCCTGCGCATAGCTCGTCATATGAAAAAAAAGTACCCGCATCTTAAGCAAATTGGTGTGGATATCGGCCTTGACCACAGTCTGAAACCCTGGATTATTGAAGTGAATGTCAAACCTGACCCATATATATTCAATCAATTAAAGGACAAGACGATGTATCGCAAGGTAATACGATATTACCGCCATGCTTTCCCCAAAAAAACAAAATAACAGACTGGACTTTTCATAGGAATGCTGGAGAAGGTTACAAGCTCAAGAGTCGCCAATGTGGCGACTTTTTTTGTTGATCTGCGTTTTAGGGTCGGAATAATGCATTTCATCCCCATTCGACTCCGAAACCTATGCTAAAATAGTATATTCGAGAGTGAAATTCAGAGTCGATGTCGATGAAAGGCGGATGTTCCCCCATGTTCAATATTGCAATCTGTGATGATGAGGAGCAGCAACGAGAACGTGTGAAATCCATGCTGGTCTCCTTATCTCTAAAAACCAATTTTGATTTTCAAATTAGCCTATTCACATCTGGTGAACAACTGCTCTCACACTACAGAGAGGTTGGGGATACATTCAATATTCTCATCTTGGATGTGGAGATGGGCGGAATGAACGGGATTCAGACCGCTAAAGAGATCAGGAACATGAAGTTTCTGGATGTACAGATTATGTTTCTGACCAGTTACCCGGAATATATGGTGGAGAGCTTTGATGTCATCACCTTTCAATATCTGATCAAGCCAATCCAGCCGCAAGTTTTCGAGGAAAAGATGATTAAGCTGTGTCAATATTTTCAGGCATTGGACAAAAAGTATGTACTAATCAAATCAGACTATGATGAACTGCTGCTGAAATATGATGATATTCTCTGGATTGAGGTCGTCAAAAGTTTAACGATCAAGAACAAGTTGAATTTTGTGACACAGGAAAATGTACATGAGACCAAAGGCATTTTATCCAGTTATGCTACCGGTTTGAAAGACCATGGTTTCTTGCAGATTCATCGCTCGATTATCATCAACCTGATGCATGTTCAGAAGTTTTCCGGTACCCAAGTCGTCATGTTGAATGGAATGGAACTGCCCATAGGCCGATCCAAAGTCAAAGAAATCAAGGATGCCTACACCAAATACATGATCATGAGGATTCAATGATATGGGTACCTATATGATCTTTTCCATCATTTTTGTGACCTTACTTATGGCATTTCAGGCGAACTTTTATTTTGATTCTGTGTTGGGCAAGTCCAGACGAAAGCCGCGCAGAGCGATCTATTTCATGGTATTTCTCATGTTGGGTTATTTTTATTTGGTCTCTTCCTTCTCTGATATCATTTCTACTGCTGTTGCTCTGCTGTTAATCTTCAGTCTGGCACAGTCCTATGAAGTGGAGTTTAAAATCAAGCTTGTTTTTACCATCCTGTATGCGGTTCTGATTACAATGGCAAATACGATAGCTGTATATATTCTCGGAGTTTTGGAATCCACAGAATTCATCTCATGGGAACAGTTCAACGGAGAAAACCACTGGATTCTCTCCAAAGTGATGCTGGTTGGTTGCAGTATCATGTTCATTGTTATTCAAATTGTGCGTCTAGTGGCCAAACGCAGAAGTTTTGCCGTGCATTATCGTTATTATTTGCTGTTTCTTATCGTACCCATTATTACGATCTATCAGATCAATGTAGCCTCCATATATAGTGAAAAAAACATATTCTACGTCTTTTCTGTACTAGGCTCGCTATTTCTCAACGTGTTCATTGTATATGTATTCGATAACATGGTGGAAAAGGTACAGCTTGCGCATGAAAATACCCAGTTACAGCGTCAGATGGACTACCAGGATGCCAACTATGAGAAGACCGTTCACAGTTTCAAAAACATTAAATCCATCATCCATGATATCAATCAGCAGTTTCTGTATATTGATGAATGTATCCAACGTAACGAACTGGCAGCGGCAGGTGACCATATCAAGTCTACATTAAATACCATTGAAGGTGCGTACCAGCGGGTGAACTCCGGCAATCTGGTCATTGATGCACTCGTTACAAATACCTTGGCTATGGGGCAGGCAAACGGGATCAAAATCGACACCAAAGTCCAGCTCCACTCGCAACATATCCAGATCGATCGATATGATCTGTGTGTGGTGCTTGGTAACATGCTTGATAACGCAATTGAGGCCTCCAAGAAAGTTAGACAGGCCGAGGATCGATACATCCTCATTGCCATTCACTCCACATCATCTACACTGGTCATCCAGATTATGAATCATGTGGAGCAACCAATCGTTGACTTGAAAAGTGACAAGCCCAATCCGGAGTACCATGGGATCGGTCTAACCAATATATCGCGAATGTGCGAGAAATATGGTGGACATATGAGTATTGAGCATCAGCATAGGAAATTTAACAACATGGTCGTGCTTCCGTTCCACACCGACAACCCCTGAACCTGCCGTTCAGGGGTTGTTTTTTTCCATTCAGGGTCCGTTTTCGTTTGATCAGTCTCTTCCCGGATATGATGAATTCATTCATAAGAACATTTGAGGGAGGACATATGATGAAGAAACTAATTAGTCTTTTATGTACAGCGGTGCTTGTAATTACACCGCTGGCAGATGTCAGAGCAGAGGCGAATAACAGCGGTACGATTGAGGCACGGGCGGAGCAGATCGCCAAGGAGATGGTGCAAAACTACGGTGTCACCAGTGTGCAATATGCGATCATGGATGAAGGGGAATATATTTTATCAGATAGTGTCGGATTGCACGATAAGGCATCACAGAAGCCAATAGACAAGGATAGCATGTATGGCATAGGCTCGGTTAGCAAAATGGTTGTTACGGCAGCCGCCATGAAGCTGGTTGATTCCGGTAAAATAGATCTGGATGAGCCGCTTACTTCGTATATCAGAGACTTTAAAATGGCAGATGCGCGCTATACTCAAATCACACCGCGCATGTTGATGAATCATTCATCCGGTCTTTACGGTACACATTATGGAAACAGCATGTTGTTTGAAGATAATGACACCCGCAATCATGATGAGTTATTGCTCAAACTTCAGTCCGAAAAACTGAAATCCAAACCTGGCGCATACTCCGTCTACGCCAATGACGGTTTTCAATTGCTTGAAATCCTGGTTGAACGGGTGAGTGGATTAAGCTACAGCGAATATATCGCCAAGTTCATCAGCGAGCCGTTGAAGTTGGAATCAACGAAGACACCACTAGATTCCTTTGACAGAGCGCAATTATCCGATACCTATTGGCCTACACTTGAGATGAAGATGCCTACCGAAAATGCAAACATTATCGGCACAGGCGGAGTGTACTCTACCGCAGAAGAATTGAGTCAATTCGGAGAGGTTTTAATGGGGAACAGACCGGATATTCTGTCCGAATCTGCTGTGAAGGCCATGCAATCTCATGAATATCGTAAGGGCATATGGGTATCTGATGAGCATAATACGATCAATTATGGCTTGGGATGGGATTCGGTTGACCTTGCACCTTTCAGCGATTATGGGGTTACCGCGCTTGCCAAAGGCGGGGATACCATGTTGTACCATGCCGTGTTAATCACTATACCTGAACATGATATTTCAATGGCGGTTCTATCATCTGGCGGATCTTCCATCTACAATCAGATGTTTGCCAGCAAAGTGCTGCTGGAAGTTCTGGCGGATCAAGGCATCATTGACAAGGTTAAACCCGATCAGACCTTCTCGTCACCCGACAAAGTGAAGATGCCAACAGAATTAAGCGCGTACTCCGGTCTCTATGGTACGGTAGGAGAGACATTGGATATAACGATTAAGGATGGTGAGATGCAACTGCCTGCTTTGCTGGGTGGAATTATTCCAGAGCAGAAATATGTGTACACAGGCGACAAACATTTTACAAGTGCGGATGGCAGTGTAAAAGCTAGCTTTGTGAAGGAACGTAATGACAAGGTGTATGTTAAAGTTCAAGGCATGATATCGTTACCCGGCATAGGTCAAACGGTAATGAACACGTATGATTATCAAAAACTGGATCATAATGCGCTTGACGTAGCAACGAAAGAGAAATGGACAGCTCGTGACGGCTCGAAATATTACGCGTTGGATGAAAAAATAACATCGATCTTTTATCTGCTTCCATCGATGCTGATCAAGAACCTGTCTGTTGATGCCAAAAATGGCTATGCTAATGGCACGCAAATCATGGATGCAAACAACGCAGAGAATATCGCCGAGATTCCTGTAATGAACGGAAGAGACGCGTTTGATCTGCAATTTTACACAAAGAATGGCGCCGAGATTTTGCTCCAGGATGGGCAGGAATACATTGCTGAGGAGGCGATTACTCCAATCTTTGGTGGAAAAAAAGGAATTACGACTATTCCGGCAAACGGTCAAGCCCGGTGGTATGCGATCGACGCCCGATCGGGTAACAAATCCATCACGGTGGATTCTCCCAAGACCGGAGGTTATGCAGTGTATAATGATAAAGGGGAAATGGTTGACTTCTCTGTAGCAACCAATCAGGAATCGACGAAGCTCCCGAAAAGTGGTTTTATCGTTTTTGGTGGGGACTCCGGTGATGTATTCCAGATCCAACTAAAGTAAAGCAGAAACTTCATTAATGAGTCACGTTCGCAACTTATCTCCGAAAAAATACAGTTATCAAGAAGTCGCCTGGTGGCGGCTTTTTTGATATTTCCTTTGAATAATTTAACAATCCGGTAACTATTTGGACTTATCACACGTTATGTTTATGTAGTTATATCTCAGGATTTTAATAACAGGAGGATTTACCATGGTCAATATACATAAACGTCAAATGAATAAGGAATGGAAAAGAAAAGCAGGAAGACCCATCATTGCAGGTATTACTGCCGGAATGCTGATGGTTCACGGCGTTATCGGCGTGTTGCCATCGCAGGCACATGCTGAAGCATCGGATGTATCCATCCGTAACTGGTATTTGTATCAACGAATCACTGTACCTGAACTGAAACCTTCTTGGACAGCAAAAGTAGATAACTATCTGAATATGAACGAGACGTATGTTGGAGTTAATGCCATCGCAGAAGAAGGTAAAGTATTCACGTTTGCTGGATCGAAGTTGATTGCACTCGATGCGACAACAGGTAAACAGCTGTGGACTTACGGCAAAGACCTGACTCCTCATATTACCTATCAAAGCGGGATTCTCTACGGACTGACCATTGATCACAAGCCATATGCCTTGAGTGCGAAGACAGGGAAAGCAAAATGGCAGTCAGGCACATCCACCTGGATTGATACGTATAACCGTACGGAAGCTCTGATTCCAACGGTGGATACCCTCTACGTGATTAAGGGGAGTACAACGTTTGCACTGGATATCCAGTCAGGCAAACTGCGCTGGGAAGCAGATGAACCATTAGGTGAAGGTAATGGTACTGAGTATCTGAGAGAATCTAATGGTGTAGTGCTGAGAACCTTTTTTGTCCAAGGGGCACTTACATCCTTACAGCTTAATGCATATGACAAGAAAACGGGCAAGAAGCTATGGGGTCATTTTGGTCAGGGGGAAGCTATTCAGATTAAAGACGGTCTTGTATACTCAGCGGACTACTATTCTTCGATTTTGGAAAATGACGAGTCTTCACCAGAACGCAAATGGAAAGTTAATGCGTACAACTTGAAGACCGGTGTGTTGAAAGGAAGTCAGGAGTAAAAGTGGACCATGCCGGGGGATCCACCGTATGTGAATGGGTATGGAGGGATATTTTCCAATAAAGACAAACTATACATTCTACAAGGGGATGCGATAGCAGAGTATCCGTTGACCACAAGCAATCCGGGAACCGCGCCACTTCGAACTTTTCACCGTCCTTACGGCGAAAATATGGTATGGCTTGGCGTTACACAGGAAAGGTTGATCTTCAAAAACGGAAACACGGGAGAACTTACAGGCATCAAGCTGGCTAATGGTCAAGAGGTCCAGTGGCATGGTGATGCCCCCGTCTCTCAGATTGATGTTTATGGTAAAGGGATGTATCGAGCACAACGTAACGGCACACTGCTTGTCCTCAACATGATGTCAGGTCAGTCGGTCTTCCGCGTCTCCACCGGTGGAGATCTGCACAACACGACATTGAAGACAAACGGAATGATCATCATCCAAGCCGAAGGCAAACTTCTCGGCGTTAAGTTGCCAGCATCGCTGAAATAAGTGATTTAGAATGAAGAATATGTGAGCAGACTGATTACGGCATAGCTTGCTCATAATCCGGTCTTTTTTTATTTTTGCGCATAAAACACTGCAAAGTCCAAGTATTTGTACATGCAATCTGCCACACGAAACCCCGCTTCCTCCAAGCACAACAATTGATCCTCCAGCGTGGCATTGATATCCACCTTGCGTCTTTCAATCGATGCCGAGATGTCCGTATCAAGGGTTCTTACCTGACCCTGGGGGAATACTGATTATGGATAAACTCAAACTCATAGGTTGGACCTATGGGTTCCGAGTCTCTGCCATGGGTAATAACATGTAAGCGCAGAATATAGACAGGGAGGAATGAACCTGATGTTTCAACCACGTTCTATTATGATGAGTATCTCGTTAATCGTTATAGTTCTAACACTTGCAGCTTGCTCTGGTAGTAATGAACCTTTGCCTAGCCCTCAACCATCAATGCCAGTAGGTGAACCTGCTCCAGCACCTTCAACAGAAAATGAACAACCATCTGAAACAGATGGAACAGAAGAAGCAAATGAAACGGAGCGTCCACAGACCGCAAGTTTTGAAATGTTGACCGCAGATGGCAATCAATCACTAGAGGCGACCTTGCAACAAGGAGAAGGATTTTCCTTGTACGTATTCGAGAATTTCACATTTGATACTGCTCAAGGCCGTCTGTCACTGACTAGTAACGCTGACTATTATGTGGATATTGAACCACTGCCTTCGGATTATAATCTGGCAGAACTGGAGACAGCGGGTAAAAAAGAATTAGAAAAAAACGGTAAGGTATCTGATTATAGTGGAGAACTGGTAGAACACCCGCTTGGTCATGCCGAGCTCTATCTTCAGGCCTCTGGTGAAGAAGGCATTAGCGATTATATGGTCTGGAAATCAGAGGAAGGGGACGCATTTCTATTCCGTCTTCATAATCCAAAAGGAGAAGAGGCCTCTGATTTCGCCAGTCCGGTCCTTGTTTCGTTATCCACCGTTGAGGGTGATTCGTAACTTGGATGACTATAATCATTTCAACGAAAGTCGCCAACTGGCGGCTTTTTTTACTTTTGCAGATTGCACGGAGAAGTTGCGAGGTGATGTATTCACTTCCATTTGACTTAGAGTACGCTCTAGGGTGTAGACTTTGAAGAAGTAGAAATATTACCAAGGAGATGATCAGAATGACACAGAAAAATAATTCTAGAACTTTACAACATAAAATGGACTCTGGCTTCAACCATAATAGTACAGCGGAGGATGTATTGAGGGATCTGGACTTGTCCGGACAGCTTGCTATTGTAACGGGTGGATATTCCGGCCTGGGGTTGGAGACGACACGTGCGCTTGTTAATTCGGGAGCCCGTGTAGTGGTTACTGCACGTCGTCCAGCGGTTGCGAAGGAAGCACTTTCGGGTCTGGAAGGTGTTGAAATAGATGAATTGGACCTCGCTGATTTATCCAGCGTTCGTGCTTTTGCCGAGCGGTTTCTGGCGAGTGATCGGAACATTGATATGCTGATTCTTAATGCGGGCATCATGGCTTGCCCGGAGACGCGGGTTGGTCCTGGCTGGGAAGCTCAATTTGCAACAAATCATCTGGGCCACTTTGCCCTGACTAATCTGTTATGGCCAGCACTTGCAAGTCAGGGGGGAGCACGTGTTGTTTCCTTGGCATCAGCGGGACATCATTTCTCACCGATTCGTTGGGATGACATCCAATTTGAACATGGCTATGAGAAATTCCCTGCCTATGGACAGTCCAAAACAGCAACGATTTTATTCAGCGTTGAGCTGGATCGTCGAGGTGCAGAGCACGGCGTACGGGCTTTCTCAGTTCATCCAGGCGGGATTATGACACCACTACAGCGTCATATGCCAAAAGAGGAAATGATTGCTCTGGGCTGGATTGATGAATCTGGACAAGTGGCCAATCCTGCGTTCAAAACACCTGAGCAGGGGGCAGCGACGCAAGTCTGGGCAGCAACTTCACCTCAGCTTGAGGGTAAAGGCGGTGTCTACTGCGAGGATTGTGACATCAGTGAATTGGCTCCAGAGGATGGAGGTTTCTACGGGGTCAAGGAGTATGCTATCGATCCTGAGCAAGCTATTCGTTTATGGGAGCTATCAGCCAAGCTGACTCAAACAGACATAGAACTCTGATAGTCATGTAGTTGCGGCAACAGAGCAACAGCTTGCTCCCATGCAGGAACTCACGGAAAAGTTCAAAATCTAAAGAGAATGTGTTTAATTATAATGAAAACAACATAATTTCAAACAAAATCTCCTATTTAGCATATAATAAAGAAGGAGCATCTCATTTTCGCGATGATGCAATCATTTCTTTATGAATTCAGGGAGAGAAAATCATGAATATTTTTGAGCATCAGATACCTTTGGAAAAAGTGAAATTCAATGAACCACTAAAAAATCACACGTTTATTAAAATAGGTGGCAACGCAGATATTCTCATCCATCCAACAACGATAGACGAAATCACTAAAATCGTGGAAATTGCCAACTTACATCAGTTACCTCTGACGGTCATTGGAAAAGGCTCAAACGTCATTATTAAAGACGGGGGCATCCGGGGAGTAACGATTTCTCTTAGCCACTTCGATCAAATTAAAGTGAATGAGGACAGCATGATTGCGCAAAGCGGCGTTGATATCATTGATGTATCCAGACTTGCCTTGGAGCATAGCTTGACCGGTTTGGAGTTTGCTTGTGGCATTCCCGGCAGCACGGGGGGCGCACTTTACATGAATGCGGGTGCTTATGGCGGTCAGATCGCCGATGTTGTTGAACGTGCGACTGTGATCACCAAAGACGGCGCAGTGTTGGAGATCCCGCGAGAAGAGATGAAGTTTGGTTATCGAAATAGTCTCTTCAAGATGGATCACTATATCATACTGGAGGCCGAATTCGGGCTCAAAAAAGGAAACAAGGAAGATATTGCAAGCAAAATGAAGGAATTAACGTTCCTGAGAGAATCCAAGCAGCCGCTTGAGTTCCCCTCTTGTGGAAGTGTATTTAAACGACCCGAAGGACATTTTGCCGGTAAACTGATTCAGGATTGTAACTTGCAGGGCACTCGCATCGGAGGTGCTGAAATCTCCATGAAGCATGCAGGTTTTATCGTAAATGTGGATCACGCTACTGCCCAGGATTATATGGATCTGATCCAATTTATTCAGAAGAAAGTATATGATACGTTCCAAGTTGAATTGGAAACTGAAGTAATCTTTCTGGGAGAATAGCTTTGATGAATGACTTGAAAGGTCGCCAATGGCGGCCTTTTTTGATTGTGTGAATTATACTTAAACAAGAACTAATATGCTAATTATGGTAATATCAGAGTGATTGTATTTAATATTTCATCGTCATCATAAGGAGTGTACATGGAGATAATCAAGCGTAACAGGAGAATTCTGCTAATCACTGCAATGGTAATTTTACTATCGCCCCTGTCAATCTTGGCATATATGTATATGAATGAACGAGCTGGCGGGCTAGCCGATCAACGGATATCCAAAGTTTGGGGATTGAATGAACCTATACATATTCCTATAGCGAACAGTCCTCAAGGGGCCGTTCAAGAATTTAGAGGTGAATCTTATACCTCCCAATTCATTCATCAGGAGGCTGTGGACGGGGGCATGATTTTGTTTACACACAAAAAGGGTCGGGAAAACAACAGTAATCTTCAGATGGAGTATACCCGCAAGAACATTTTCGGATGGAAATGGGTATGGGGTGGAGGATATTCCATTAATGAATCAGTTGAATCCAAGTTTGCGTTGAATTATATGAGCATACCGAAATTAGAAAAAGTCTCGGCCCCGTTACCGATGTTATTTGGTGACATCATAGACTCCACTATCAAACGTGTAACTGTTGAAATCAAAGAAAATGGAAAGCCCGCCACTTTCGATGCGAAGCTGGTTGAGGCAGGGGAGAACCAACAAATCTGGTACGCATTCATGCCTTCATCAGCGACTCCTCCTTATACAATCAAAGCATATGATCAAAAGGAGAACCTCTTAATCAATAAAGACATTGAAGAGGCAGACGGCTTTGGCTCATTATTTGTTGAATAATCTCAAATAGAACCACGCAAAAAACAGCGGCATTCGAAGACTTTAGGTACGAGTATAAGATTGTTGCTGTTTTACGGTTAGAGAATAAATAGTTACCTGGACTTTGAATCATCTGCGGTTCGATTGGCCTTCACATATTTGAGCTGCGCAACGATGATGACACTGATGATGACCAGCAGGAACCACGAACTAATTTTGCTAAAGCTAACCAGTTGCCAGGCATCATGCTGATCAGGATATTTCCAGGCATTGAAAAATGTAGCGACGTTCTCAGCAGTCCAAATGAAGAATCCGACAATGATAAAAGCAAGCGATAAGGGCATTCGATAGGTCGTTGCTCGTACCCGGTAAATAATCCAGGTTTTCCAGAAGACAATAAATACAAGCGCCGTCAGCCACCAGCGAAAATCGGGCATAAAATGATGAGTGAAAAAGTTAATATAGATGGCTGCTCCGAGCAGCATCGAAGGTGCAAAACCAGGCCATCCGGTCATATCCATTCGCAGTCTTCGCCACACTTGACACATAAAACTGGCTACACTTGCATACATGAATCCGCTATAAAGAGGGACACCCAGGATTTTGCTGTATGCTTGCTCAGGGTATGACCATGATCCCATCCATACTTTATAGATTTCTAGCACCAGGCCAATAATGTGAAATACACAGATGACCTTGATTTCATCCTTGGTTTCCAAGCCGCTTCGATACATCAGGTACTGCACAGCAAGCAATACGAGCAGAATGGCATCATATCGATGAAGGAAGGGGAACGGGATTACGCTGGACAGTGCCAGTGTTCCAAAGATCGCTACGGGAAATATGCAGCTCATGGCCTGATGATAGCCAAAATGAAGTAGTTGTATTAGAGATTTCAAGTCGAGTTAAACTCCTTTCCAAACATGTTGGAGCAAGATTCATTTAAAATTTAAGGTTCTTCATCACGGGCGTTTTTGCCTACACTTCATAATATAGATATGATCCATGAATAAAAAGAGAAAAAACCACGCAAATCTGTTCTTGTTTTCAAACTGGAATCATCATGAGAGGGCTCTATGTGAGGTCGACAGGGTCACTCCATGTATATTCTCTTGTGTGGTTATGTTAAAATGAAGTTCGTACAATTACATTAGATAAGGAGGCCGCTATGCAACCGATTAAACCTCAAGACATTCAGCTCCGGATCAATAATCTTGCTGATCAGGACTTATACGTACATCTAGAACTTACGTCAGGTGCTTACGCACAACACATGGACAGTACAAAACATCCAGCATCGGCATTCATTACTAATGCGGCCATACGATATACGCAGGGGTCCATTTCAGGTACAGGTCCATACCGTGTTGGTCTGAAAACAACGCAGGGATGGCTTTACGCCGAAGGACTTACACATATTGATGAGCAGGAACAAGAAAGACTGATTCTCGCCGGTCACGACAGCCAAGGTAAACTAGTTGTGGCGTTACAATTAAGCCGAGAGATGTTCTGATGAAAGCGGAGGATTGAATAACCATGAATACTACACACAACGAGCATGAGCGCATCTTGGTGGTATATCCACATCCAGATGATGAAGCTTTCTCTGTATCGGGAACGTTAGCCAAATACATAGATGGCGGTGCCCATGTAACCTATGCTTGTCTAACACTTGGTGAGATGGGGCGCAATATGGGGATTCCTCCATTTGCCAACCGAGTGACGTTGCCTGGCATCCGTAAACAGGAACTCATCGAAGCTTCTGAAGCGATTGGTATTCAGGACCTGAGAATGCTGGGTTTCCACGATAAAATGCTGGAGTTCGAAGACCCACAGTTACTGGAAGATACCATCATGTCGCTACTTAAAGAGTTGAACCCTACGCTGATCATAACGTTTTATCCGGGGTACAGTGTTCATCCCGATCATGATGCAACGGGAGCCGCTGTTATACGTACAATCACTAAACTTCCTGTGGATGAACGTCCGATTGTTCATTGCGTTGCGTTCGCTAATAATCAGGAACAGTACATTGGCAAACCGGATGTATTTGTTGACGTATCCGAATTTTTGGATCGAAAAATGGCGTCCATTCGTGCTCATCGTTCACAATTCCAGGCAGCAGAGCTTGTAGGAAATCGTGAACTGAATAATGAAGAAATCAAGAAACGTTTTGGCAGAGAAACATTTTGGACCTATCCATTTGAATAATATATTACTTAGAAGTCGCCTATATGGCGGCTTTTTTTGATTTACATCACAATATCGACACAAAAATGGAGCGTCTATAGCCTAATTGAGCTATATGGAATAAATATCATTTTAAGTACACTATGATCAGGATTGTGATAACGCTTCATTAATTACGTTGCTTCAATGGATGAGGAACATGGAGAGTTGATTTTAAGTGGAATGGAGGGATGGTGTGTACAACCAACGTATATTTTGGATTAACGTAAGACCCGTTGAATACATTGCCACAGCAATAAGCAACTGTAACAAGAAGCCGGAATTGCGCGGTTTGAATTATGAGTAATCCTTGGGCAGGCTTGGTTACATTCAACAGTTGTAAGAAAAGTCGGGTTACAGGTTTCATTTTTCTAATCGGAATGATGATGCTCCTGCTATCCCTTCCGCACGGTGCAGTCATGGCCTCTTCCGGACATCGTGAGCTCATTCCCCTTCAGCCTATGATTGACCGTTCTGCACCTGGAGAAGTCATTGAACTTGCATCAGGTCGTTATTCTGGACCCGTGACGATTGACAAAAACATCACCATTCAGGGTGATCCTACGGTCATAGTTGTAAATGCGGAAGCCACCTCTACGATAATGATTCGCTCGGATGGGGTGAAATTGAGCGGTTTTACAATTGAACATGATACGAATGAACAGACTGCAGCGATTCAGGTTGAAGGGAAAAACAGTGAAATCACGGATCTGCATATTCAGACCCAGGGGTATGGGATGATCATCCGGAATTCGAGTCAGGCAACGATTCAGCGGAACAACATTACGTGGGCCGGGTCTGATTCTGCTTCCAGTGGCCAGAAGGGCAATGGCATTGATCTGTACAACTCCCATGATAGCTTCATTGAAGCCAATGAGATCACCGGCATGAGGGATGGAATCTATCTGGAGAACAGTCGCAAGTCTATCGTGCAAAATAACAGGCTGTTACATACGAGGTATGGCATCCATTGCATGTATATTGACGGCTCTTCTGTCATGGACAATACCGGAGAAGAGAACATGACAGGTGCCATGATTATGGGCGTCAAGAATACGGTCATATCGGGCAATTCTTTTCGCAAACAGAGTACTAATGTTCATTCTCAAGGGATTTTGTTGTATGACGTGCATCAATCCTCAATTCACAACAATGTGGTGGAGGGTAATCGTGTCGGCATGAATATTGCAGAGTCATCGGGCAATGAGATCCATGACAATGCGGTGCTTCGGAATTTTGTTGGCATACAGCTTGTTCTGGCAGAAGCTAATGAGTTTACACGTAACCAATTGGTGTCTAATGTCATTGAAGCTTCGGCGCTGGATAGCCCGAATAATGCCCTGATGGAGAACTACTGGGACTCCTTTCAGGGGCTCGATCTGAATCGGGATGGGATCAGTGAAATATCCTATGCCATCAATCCTTTTTATGAGCAACTGGTCAGTCGAAATTCAGCCTATCAGCTCTTTTTCCAATCACCGGGTATGGTCTTTCTGAGTGAGTTGTTTACAGAAGGCAGAGAACAATGGACTACCGACAAATCGCCACGAATGAGCATGGATACGGAATCTGATCTGCACAAGTCAGTGAAAAGTGCTACAGGTTCCAAGATAGTGTGGATGTTCGGGTTAGTTCTGTTGAGTATGGCAACTTTTATAATCATCTATATGGGGGTATTACGAAAATGAACAAAAGCTTGAACAGAAGATGGACATTCCTCATGGTACTTATGTTTGGCATGGTGCTGTTAACCGCTTGCGGAACAAAATACGCGGCATTGCCGATCAATGAAGACGTGGATATCTGTGCGATCTGTAAAATGCAGGTGAAGGACGATGCATATGCAACACAGCTCACTACGAAAGACGGCCAAAATTACAAGTTCGATGATATCGGCTGCATGAACCAGTGGAAAACAGAAAATGGCACAGATAACATCGGCATGGACTATGTACGTGACTATAATGACAAGGAATGGATTGAATACAGCAAAGCCACGTATGTATACGACGCTTCATTGCGTACGCCTATGGCCTATGGAATTCTTAATTTTAAGGACAAGCCCTCGGCTGAAGCTTTCATTGCAGAGCAAGGTGTTGGAACCATTATGACCGCTGAGGATCTTGTCTCCCATGACTGGAAACAGAACACAGAAAATATGGACATGATGGGTGAACATGGGCATGATGAGCACGGACATGGTGAAGAAGGAGATGGTAATGAGATGCATCAGGAAGGTGAGATGAAAGAAGAGTCAGGCCACTAAGTATGACAATAGAAAATGGTGATCAATGATGTCAGATATGATACAGATTGCAAGACGAGAAGTGAAAATGGGATTTCGCAATCCTTGGGCGTATTCGTTTCTGATTCTTTTTTGCACATTTAGCTTAAGCTTGTTACTTCTGAATTCGCAGAATCTGGTTGAAGGATATTCGGGCACAACAGGTTCGATGTTGAATCTCATTCTCTACCTTCTGCCATTAATGACGCTGTTCCTCGGTTCCTTCTCACTAACATCCGAAAAGGAAGACGGTAGCTGGCAACTGCTGTCCACGTATCCCATCGGCACGATGTCTTTTATTGTGGGCAAGTATCTTGGGCTGTCGATTGTTTTAATTACCATTGTTGCGTTTGGATACGGCCTGATGGGGGTCATTAGCGGAGTAATCGGGAATCCACTGGATGTCATGACATATCTTCTTTTTCTGGCATTTTCCTGTGGACTGGTGTTGTTGTTCCTGACGCTGGCTCTATTTATCGGTTCGTTGTCACGCAATCGGTGGCAGGCGTTAACCATATCCGTGACCATATGGTTTTTCGCAGTCATTGGATGGCCGACGTTATTGCTCTCTGTGCTGGGACTGATGCCTTATCTATGGGTGAAACCGCTGCTGGTTATGCTAACACTCATCAATCCGGCCGAGCTGGTGCGATTGTTTGTAGTCATCAAACTGGGAGGCGGCTCCATTCTTGGACCAGAATATTATCGATGGGTGGAGTGGGTGCAGCAACCAAGTGGCAGTTGGATCTTCATCGGGATATGCCTATTCTGGATTGCCTTCTCTGTCCTGGCGGTATATGCGATCTGGGAGAGGGGGCGTTCTCATGGATAAGATGGGACTCGAAGTGATGGGATTGTGCAAATCCATTAAAAAGCAACCGATTGTTGAGGATATCTCCTTTCGCATTACTTCAGGCCAAGTGCTTGCCCTCTGTGGAGGGAATGGTGCAGGAAAGAGCACGGTGCTACGTATGATCGCAGGAATTCTTCGGCCTACCTCCGGTGATGTTGCGGTGAACAATGTACGATGGTTGAAGGAGCGCAAGCGTTATTCAGAGCAGATTGGATATATGCCGGACGATTATCAATTTAATCAAGGACTGAGTGCGGAGGAAATGCTTCTGTTCTGGGCTTCTCTGAGGAAAGTTCCCAAGGAGAGAGTACAGGAAGTACTGACCATGGTAGGTTTGGAGGATCAAAAGAAAAACCGGGTTACGACCTTCTCCAAAGGCATGCGCCAACGTGTGTTATTCGCCCAGGCTGTGCTGTCGAAACCTCCACTGCTCATCATGGATGAGCCAACGAATGGACTGGACCCATTCTGGATGCAGGAATTAACTCAGCTGCTCAAGGGCATCAAACAGGAAGGCCACATGGTCGTGTTCTCGACCCATCAGTTGGAGATTGCAGACGACATTGCGGATCAGGTGATATTCATGAACCATGGACGTAATGTTGGAGAGGGCTCTACTCACGACTTTTGTGATCAATTCGGTTCGCTCCATGCAGCATTCCATCAAAGTCTTGGTTTAAAGTGAAGGTGAGTTTATTGCAGAAAAAAAGTATTAAAAGCAGACGTACACTTACAATTTTGATTGGTGTGATCGCATTGTTAGTTGGTACATGGGCTATTTTCGAAAATGTATCGACACCCGAATCTCAGCGAGGTAACGCCATTAAAGCTGGTGCCGTGGCCCCTGAGTTCACAGCGGTTAATTCAGCAGGCGAACAGGTCAGCCTGTCCGATTATCGGGGCAAAGCTGTGATGATTAACTTTTGGGCTTCATGGTGCACACCTTGTGTAAGGGAGATGCCGCTCGTTCACCAGATTGCTCAGGACTATCAGAATGACGTGGAAACCCTGTTTGTTAACGTGGGGGAATCGAAGGGCACGATTCGTGAGTTTATGGATAAGCAGGCGTTTGATTTTCCGGTGATCATTGATGTGACTGGCAACATATCAGGTATGTACCGTATAACGGGTTTGCCCGCAACAATGGTCATTGATAGGGATGGGGAGTTCCGTCACATACTGCTCGGTGAACTGACCGAAGATACACCGTTGCAGCAATGGCTGGAAGAGAGTATCTAGTCGTAAGCGTTGGGTGGTGGTGAGAAAAGGGATAGGAACGCCAAAGATCGCACAATATTATAGGTGAAATGAATGTACGTTAAAAGTAACTACAATAATAAAAGCATAAAAAGCCGGACACCCATTTAACGAAGGGGTGTCCGGCTTTACTTTTGAAGCTATACTGCTTCGCAGTCGATTACAATACAGCAGCTGAAGCGTGATTGTTACGAGCGATTCTGGTTGCGTCAACCATGTTACGCAGAGAAGCTACCGTTTCTTCCTGTCCACGGGTTTTTAATCCGCAGTCCGGGTTAATCCAGAACAACTTCGGATCAAGAACACGCAGGGCACGTTCAATCATGCTGCTCATTTCATCTACACTCGGAACTCGTGGGCTATGGATGTCATATACGCCAAGACCGATACCGAGCTCATACGTATTTTCTTCAAAGCTATGAATCAGTTCACCGTGACTACGGGATGTTTCAATGGAGATAACATCCGCATCCATAGCTTCAATGGAATCAATCATGTCATGGAATTCGCAATAGCACATATGCGTATGGATTTGAGTCGTTTCATGCACCGTGCACGTAGAGATACGGAACGCTTTAACTGCCCAAGCCAGGTAATCCGCTTGTTCATTTTCTTTCAACGGAAGCCCTTCACGGACAGCCGGCTCATCAACCTGAATCATACCAATGCCTGCCTGTTCAAGTGCTTCGACTTCCTGTCTCAACGCATACGCCAATTGATAGGCAATCTGCTCACGAGCAATGTCTTCGCGTACGAATGACCAGTTCATGATGGTAATCGGGCCAGTCAGCATGCCTTTAACAGGGCGCTCTGTCTGCGATTGAGCATATTTCGTTTCTTCCACTGTCATTTCACCCGTGAATGCAACATCACCGAAGATAATAGGTGGCTTCACGCAACGTGAACCATATGATTGCACCCATCCAAACTGTGTAAAGGCAAAACCGGCAAGTTTCTCGCCAAAGAATTCAACCATGTCGGTACGCTCAAACTCACCATGTACCAATACGTCAATTCCGATCTCTTCCTGAATCTTAATCCAGATATCAATCTGCTCCCGGATGAAGGCAGCATACTGTTCGTTGTTCAACTCACCCTTGCGCCACAACTGACGTGCTTTTCTGACTTCGGCAGATTGTGGGAAACTACCAATCGTTGTTGTCGGGAAGAGTGGCAATTGCCATTTGGCCTGTTGAGCTTCATGACGCTCTGCAAAAGGACGGGAGCGCTCTGGCTGTTGAACACTGATGGAAGCAACGGCTTTCTGTACAGCGGTACGGTTTCGATCTTCGGATTGCTGAAGCGCTTGAAGGGTAAGCTCTGCTTCGTCTATTTTGGCAGTAATCTCTGCACTTGGTGAAGATAAGGCTGTAGTCAAAAGAACAATCTCATCCAGCTTTTCATCTGCAAATGCAAGAGCATTTTTCAGTTCAGATGTAAGTTTTGCCTCACGGTCTGTCGTAACTGGCACATGCAGCAGGCTGCAAGATGATTGTACGATGATACGTTCAGGTGTCACGAACTCAGTTAATTCATTCAGCAAGTTCAGTTTTGCTTGAAGGGAAGCTTTCCAGATCCCACGTCCATCAATAATACCTGCTCCGAGCACTTTGTCTGCCGGGAAACCGGATGTCCGAATAGATTGTGTGTTACCAGAGAGTCCGTGTACAAAATCAAGTCCTACACCTTGAACTGGCAGTGCAACAATGTCGTTGTAGTTTTCGACAGATTCAAAGTATGTTTGCAGCATGATATTCAGGCCTGGAACGGCTGCTGCAAATGTTTCATATATTTTATTCAGACGCTGTACGTCT
Organism: Paenibacillus sp. FSL H3-0457; assembly: GCF_037981725.1. Taxonomy (NCBI): domain Bacteria; kingdom Bacillati; phylum Bacillota; class Bacilli; order Caryophanales; family Paenibacillaceae; genus Paenibacillus; species Paenibacillus sp. FSL H3-0457. The sequence continues at coordinate 3,252,092 of NZ_CP150283.1, forward strand.
TCATCGCTTAATTTGGTTACCAGAATAGGTTCGTCGACCTGCACCCACTGAACGCCTTCGCTCGCAAGTTCTTGAAGCAATTGAGTGTAAAGTGGAAGCAAGCGGTCCAACCAAGCGTCTGTCTCGGATTTATCATAGCCTTTGGAGAGCTTCAGGAAGGTTAACGGTCCAACGATAACCGGCTTGCCTTCAATGCCGAGTTTTTCTTTTGCTTCACGATAAGCGAGAAGTGGTTTGTTCTCCGTCAGAGTTGGGGAAGCCCCGTCCAGTTCAGGTACAATGTAGTGATAGTTCGTGTTGAACCATTTTGTCATTTCACTTGCTGCGGCATCTTTCGTTCCCCGTGCAATGCCATAATATACGGACAACGGAACGGAACCACCATCATAAGCAAATCGTTTAGGAATAATCCCAAACATCACGGCCGTATCCAAGATATGATCATAATAGCTAAAGTCATTAACTGGAATGATGTCGATTCCTTTTGCTTGTTGCTTGCGCAAATGATTGATACGAATCTCCTGCAAACGTGCGTGAAATTCTGATTCCTCCAGCTTACCTGCCCAGAACGCTTCCAACGCTTTCTTCCATTCCCGATCAGCACCAATACGCGGATATCCCAATACACTACTTTTTGTCATCGTATAAAACCCCTCTGCTTTTATGTTACACAAAATTTATCACAGATCCGGAGTTATAATGTAATTCCATTAAATTATACCTAGTTATAGCCTAGGGCTATATCAAAAGGTGTGTTCAGCATGAAGTATAGAACTTGAAGAAGTCATTACGTTTGAAATAGACCCCACTAATGTTACAATGGTGAGCTATGTTCATACGAATGATTGAAAGGAAGGCGGTACGCATGAATCTGTATCATATCCAGTCCACCGTGCACGGAATCAACAGGGTAACATCCTTTTTGGAAGACAATTATATTGGTATTGCTTGGTCAGGTACAGGGGATCTAGAGCAAACGCCTCCGGAGCTATGGAAGGAACAGTTGGTTCAACACTATCCCTTGGATGAAGCAGAATTGGCGAGCACACTCGCGACACTACATATGTTTGGTAACCTCATGCAGGATGGAGATTATGTATTAATTAGCGATGATGAATGGACGTATGTTGGGGATATCGGGGATTATTATTACGACGATTCCGCTGGCACAGAAAACGACTTGATCTGTCACCGTCGGGGAGTTACATGGTTGGGTCGTATTCCTCTCGCTGAGCTGAATGACAGAGTGCAGGCACTGCAAAATGATTCAGCCATCCTTGCGAAATTTGAGTATCCTATATCACAAGCACAGCTGGATCGAGGTCTTGCAGTCAGCATAACAGCCGAAGCAACGAACTCTCTCTCAACAGGGGTAGATGAAGCCACGATTCAAACAGCTCTTAATGTGCTGAGAGAAGCGTTACACAGTGAAGAAGAAGAGCTGCGAATCCGTGCGGCTACAGCCATTTTGCAGTATGCCAAACAATAGGAAGACTATGCATAATTATAGAGAATTATAGTGGCATATACAGGATTTATTCGCTAAACAACCAATTGAAATATTATTAAGAAGCAGAGCGTTCGCCTACAAGCTTTCTGCAAGAAAGCTACATCGGAAGCATGCGCTATCCTCGGATTTCCCCTTTTAAAGACGGAATAAAAAAATCTGGGGATAACAGCGATCGGAAGGTTGTTCTGTCATCGGAGTGTCCAGTGTAAATATTCGTTAGTTCATTTTATATAGCTCTGAGATCTGTTCATTTATATTCCTATGACTTAGTCCACCGTGATAACAAACCACAGATGAAATGTCGAGTTCGATATACTTTTTCAAAGAGATTCGAGCAGTCTCTGTATCAAGCGTAGTAGGTTCATGAATGCCTCCAAGCATGCCGTCTACACTGTACATTGAATCTCCGGCGATGAGCGTCTTGCTGTCCATCAAATATAGACTGATATGACCTGGCGTATGACCAGGTGTATGAATAACGCGAATTCCACCGCAAAACGGCAGTTCCTGACCATCAGTAACCGTTTCATCTACTTTGCCCTTTGGAGGATGTTCAAGGTGACCATCTTTGAGAAGAGGGAGCTGCCCCTCAATATATGGTTTATCCAGCTCATGCGCATATATCTTGACTTGTGAGCCACACTCCTGCAAAATCTCGGGAAGACACCCGATATGGTCCACATCCTGATGCGTCAAAATCACTGCTTTAAGTTGGCTGATCGGCACACCAATCTTTTCGAGTGCGATACACAAATCGTCATATTGTCCAGGGAATCCGGTATCAATTAACACAACCATTTCTTCATCCCATAGCAACACAGGGTGAATTATATTCCCCTCAAAATCAAGCTGAAGCATCGTTATTCCCTTTGAAATTTCCATAATATCAGACCTCCGAGAGTTGAATTTCATATACATCGTTGCTCGTTATATTTCTTATGTAAACGAATAAAGACTGCAAAAAGATACGTTGGGGTGTTTATAGGGTGTACTTATAGAAATATTCAATGAATGGGGGAATTGACGCTTGCTGTTGGGAATGATAATTTAGATATATCATTTAAACCAATAAGTCCAATAAGATAAAGGGGGTATGTGGAATGACACATATCGTGCATGCAGCAGCTGAAGATATTCGGAGCGAGGATTCGCTACTATTGATCAAGGAACTGAGTGAAGAACTCGGTTTGTTATATGGCGGTGATGGAACGGCGGGATTTCAACTGTCAGACGTTGAGGTGCCACGTGCGGCTTTTATCGTTGCCAGGATCGACGGGTATCCGGTCGGTTGCGGAGCACTTAGACCCCTTGATGATACATCTGTAGAGGTTAAACGCATGTATACACGCAGTGGTTACCGCCGTAAGGGAATTGCCCAGGCTATATTGGCCGAGGCAGAGCGTCTTGCGAACGAACTTGGTTATACGAATCTGAAACTGCAAACAGGTCCCTTGCAACCAGAAGCTGCAGCGCTGTATGAGCGTGTAGGGTATTATCGAATTCCTGTTTTCAGTGGCAATTGGGACAGAGTGTTGGCCTACCAGAAAGATCTGATACACGAAAAAGTATAATTCTACGAATTACAGCTTTTATTTGCTGAACGGACAGAGGAACACAAGAGAAAAAGTAAAAAGTCGCCGATTGGCGACTTTTTGCATTTTACATACTGCATTTACTCCAATTATCTCATCTGAAATATAGACAAAAGCGTTCAATCCGTTGCGCTATTATTGATCGAAGGTTCTTGATGTTGGACACCCCATTCGCATAGTCCTTCCAAAACGGGCAATAACGTTTCAGCTTTGGCTGTCAGACGGTACTCGACTTTAGGAGGGACTTGGGGATACTCTTTCCGTTCGACCATACCATCTGCTTCTAATTCTTTGAGTTGTGAACTCAGCGTTTTATACGTGATAGCGCCGATCTGTCTTTTTAGTTCATTGAAACGGACAGGTGGGTTTTCTGCCAGAAGATACAAAATCACCATTTTCCATTTACCACCAATAACAGACAACGTATATCCAAAAGGGGTATCTTGAATGTTTTTAACTTTACCGTGGTATTCAGCCATACTCATCATTTACACTATCCTTCCGGGTAGTACCTATCATAAAAGACCGTACTATTTATTTGTTTGGGATCAGTTTATACTAACCTTACTTTGAAGTAAAGGAGATTTACGATGACTCAAAAAACAATACGTCTGCTTATGCCACAATGGCAAGGTGGAGATAATCCTAACTACTCTTTTGGAGCGGAGCTGCTTGCATGGCTTGCACCTGACAATGATCAGCCTCTCATTCATGTTCCTGTTGAGGCTTATGATGGAACATCTCTGGTAAGCGAGAACGGGATAAAAGGTAGAACACAACTACTTCAGCAATTGCAGGCTGCCCAACATATTATTCAAGCTCACCAGCCCGATCGCATTGTCATGTTTGGCGGTGACTGTTTGGTTGAACAAGCCCCGTTTGCTTATTTAAATGAACGATATGGCGGAGAACTTGGTTTGATATGGATTGATGCACATGGTGATCTGGTTAGATACGAGGGCTATGACAACGGTCATACTTTACCGCTCGGGAACCTTCTTGGGGAAGGCGATCCGGAGTTTGCCAAACATGTGAGTGTCCCTTTGAAGCCCGAACATGTCTTCATGGCCGGGTTGACAACCCCCACGGAACAGGAAACCGAAGTGATTCAAAGATTGGGTATCCGAACGGCTGGAACTGAAGAATTAACCCATGGCCTGGATTCGATTAAGAAGTGGATTAAAGAGACTGGGTTCAAACACCTGGCAATTCATCTTGATCTGGATGTGCTTGATCCCAACATGTTCCGTTCATTGTTATTCGCCAAACCAGGGGAACCTTATGTGTTTTCACCAGCGGGAACCATGCAAATACCTCACTTGCTTCGTCTGATCAAAGAACTGTCTGAAGAAACAGATGTAGTTGGATTAGGGATAACTGAGCATATGCCGTGGGATGCCATTAACTTGAAGAATTTGCTTGGAGAAATACCTATCCTGAACCAGTGATATAGGTAATAAGTCGCCAGAATATATCAGAATACTGATATAAGGAGTCAAAATATAGGAAGATTACAGATAGAAATATCAATATTATTATATGGGTGGTTCGACGAGAATCAGAAATTAAACAAACTGAGGAGAGACACCCAGATGGTCACGTTATTGTTAATTATTATTTATCTCGCATTTATAGGGCTGGGATTACCTGATGCTTTACTTGGCAGTGCCTGGTCCGTTATGAAAAACGATATACATGCGACAACAGAAATGGCTGGTTACATATCGCTAATCATTTCATTTAGTACAGTAGTGTCCAGTCTAATGGCCAGCCGATTGTTACACCGGTTCGGAACGGGTAAAGTCACGTTATTCAGTATCCTCTCAACAACGATCGTGCTGTTGGGATTCTCATTCTCTGAGAATTTTGTGTTTTTACTGATTCTGGCGATCCCTCTCGGCTTAGGTGCAGGTTCGGTGGATGCGGCACTAAGTAATTATGTAGCATTGCATTTCAAGGCCAAGCATATGAACTGGTTGCATTGTTTCTGGGGAATTGGCGCAGTGACAGGCCCACTCGTTATGGCATATTGGCTGAATCAAGCAAACAACTGGCGTGCAGGATACGTTACTGTGGGGTTGATTTTGCTTGGGATCTTTGTGGTCTTATTATCAACTTTGTCTCTATGGAAGATTTTTGAGAAGGGAAGAGTAGAGGGTTCAGGCGATGAGAAGAAACGCGTAAGCAACCGTGAGGCCATACGTATCCCCGGCGTGAAAATGTCGATGCTTGCGATGCTCTGTTACAACGGTTCCGAAACTGCTGCCGGTCTGTGGATGGCTTCTTTCTTCATTGTTAGCAAAGGAGTTTCTCCAGGCACTGCCGCAGCACTATCCTCTCTATTTTTCATTGGCATTATCTTGGGACGTGTAATCTCAGGTTTTCTTTCGACTCATGTATCCAGCAAAAATCTCATCAGATATGGTGGAATCGTCGGATGCTTCGGATTAGTTATCCTGGTTATGCCGATTCCTTACTGGATTGCCGCAGGGGCTTTATTTATCGTGGGATTGGGCGGAGCACCGATCTATCCGAGTATTGTTCATGCGACACCGGAACGCTTCGGTGAGAAGGCATCCCCAAGTGTAATTGGACTTGAAATGGCCAGTGCCTATACAGGTTCAACACTTATCCCGTTAGGTATGGGACTTATAGCCAGCCAATGGGGAATGTCCATGGTACCCCTGATCCTGCTGATTCTGTTCAGTGTTATGTTCGCGGCTACAGAGCTGGTTAACAGAAGCAACAAGGCTACGCGCCTGACCGTCTAGCTCTTGCTATAGGTCATTAAGGTTCTGCCACTATACAACAAAGGAACAACCATCGCTGGTTGTTCCTTTTGGTGTGTGGACTATTTTTTACAAGAAGATCAGTAACAATGTTCCTGCGGCAAAACAGTAATACGAAAAGTATTTCAGATTGCCTTTGGCCATAATGCCCATAAACCATCTCATGGAGAAATACGTGACGAAGAGCGTCGTGATGAATGCGATCAGATAAGGGATAGCCAGTTGTGATCGATTCGGATCATTGGCAATGTCAGATACCCCCATGATAAGTCCGCCAATACTGATGGGAATGTACAGCATAAAGGAGAACTTCAAAGCTGTTTCCTGTTTCATGCCAACAGCGATGGACGCAATTACAGTTGCCCCTGAGCGGCTAATCCCCGGAATAAGAGCGACCGCCTGAGCCAGACCTACCAACAATGCATCTTTCGTAGACAGATCACCGTCTTGCTTGCGACCACGAAGATTACGAATAAGCCACAAGGCAACCCCGGTGATTAATAGCGCGATGGAAACGGTATATACGGATGAGAAGATTTCTTCAATCCGGTCCTTGAACAGGACTGCAACGACAGCAGCAGGGATCGTACCAATAATTATGTATAAGCAAAACATGAAGTCTGCTCGATATTCTTCTTTACGAGTACGCAGGTAACCTAATGCACCAATAATCAACTTTTTGATATCTTCCCGGAAAATAAAAATAATAGCGATAAGTGATGCTGTGTTTGTTAAAATCTCAAATGACAATCCATTCTGCTTGATGCCCATAAGTTTCTGGGCGATGATCAGATGACCGCTTGAGGAGACGGGGATTGGCTCCGTCGCACCTTGAACAATTCCTAAAAACAAATACTTTAACCACAATATAATCTCTTCCATGTTGTCCTCCTTAAATACGTTTCATTGGCTTTTCAAAACTCTCTTTTTTAAAAAAAGTGAATGGTTTACTCTATTGATGATAGCTGTTTAACTTGGTGACTTGCAAGTTAGAGTTCATAGAGGGGTGAAATAAACATAGCTTGTCAAATCCTGCATAGCATGATATCGTTGATAACGATTATCAATATCAACGAAAAGGTGGGTTTATTTTGCGTAAACAGGTAAAATCAATATGGATCATGATGGCACTTATCTTGCTGATTGTACTTAGTGCATGTGGTCAGTCTGCTACGACCAATAGTACAAACGGGGACAGCACGAATGCGGCTACGGAGACAGAAACCAAGACGGACGCGGATTCAGCTTCTTCCGCTGATAAAGCGGCAACTGCCGAAGAGGAACTTGTTACATATCAATCGGATGCAGGCGAAGTACAGGTACCGAAGAATCCTAAGCGTATTATTGATTTGACATCATTTTCGACAGGCTACTTTGTTGCCTTGGATGCACCGGTAGTCGGCGCTTTATCAGGAGCGATGAACAACAAATATATCAAGGATCAACTTGCAGCAGCGGGCACCAGTGATCTGGGTCAAGAGCCTACACCAGAGAAACTAATCAGTTTAAAACCTGACTTATTTATCGTGTACACTGGAACAGAGGGCATCGACAAGCTGGAGCAGATTGCGCCTGTTGTACAGATTGCATATGGTAAGCGCAATTTCAAGGATCTAATGCTTGAAATGGGTAAGCTCACCAATAGAGAAGACGCAGCGAAAGCTTGGAATGCTAAATGGGAAGCGAAGATCAACGAACTGAAGCCCAAGGTTCAGGAAGCTGTAGGCGATCGTACCGTTTCCATACTGAATCCATACGCCAAAGGATTATTTGTATTCGGTCATAACTATGGTCGAGGTGGTGAAATTATTTACGGGGAGTTTGATCTCAAGGCACCAGCCAAGGCCCAAGCTGAAGCGATTGACAGCGGAACTGGATGGGCTTCAATCTCCATGGAACTATTACCGGAGTATGCGGGGGATATCATCTTCACCAGCCCGTGGTCGGGAGATACAACCGATCCCAAGATCGTATATGACAATACATTATGGAAGAACTTGCCTGCGGTGAAGGCAAATCATGTGTTCCAGCTTGATCCAACTTCAGACTCGTACAACGATCCGTTAACGTTGGAAGGTCAGCTTCAATTTATTTCCGATAGCCTGCTTACCGCGAAGTAAGATTAGACTGCATAAATGGTAATACTGGAGCATTTCTAAACGTCGGTACAAGACGGGGAAATGCTCTTCTTATGAGCTTAGGATGTTATATACGTCGAACTTGGATGGGTTTTGACCAATGTAATTAAGCTTGATACAATAGGATAACAGCTGATGAAAATTAAATATCAAGTGGGGTGATCTAGATTGCAGCAAAAGAGTGAACGTTTGAATGTTTGGTTGGCTTTCTCTAACATTCATACCCATCTGAACGAGAAGCTGGAACAAGCTCTGCTTCAACAATATGACTTATCTTTGAAGGAATTTTATGTGTTAAACTTCATATATAATGCGGAGGGTAAGGAATTACGCTTACAGCAACTTCAAGAACTAGTAGGGTTGAGCCAAAGTGCTACTTCCAGGCTCGTCGTTAGGATGGAAGCCAAAGACTGTGGGGCTCTGGAAAGACATGCATGTGAAGATGACCGACGTGGCATTTACACTCGTATTACGGAGCTTGGAGAGAATAAATACAAGAAAGCACTTCAAACGTTTAATCAGGTCTTGCAAACTGAATTGGAACAGGATGGATTTGAGACTCGATTAGAGAACCTCACTAAAGAATTGTTCTAAGGCTAGGGGAAATATAGGGTAATGTAGTCATTTACCCTATAAGAAGACTTGACACTCATTAATATATCAGTTAAATTAAATGCATGCGCATGAATTTAATATGGGTGCGGTGATTTTGTATAAAGGAGGTATTGAACATGAAGGTGTTCGTCGTGGGATCAAATGGACAGATTGGTCAACAGCTTATTCATCTTTTGAAGAATAGTGAAGAACACACCGTTCTTGCCATGGTACGAAAACAAGAACAGGTAGATTCATTTGCAGCACAGGGTGTGGAAACGGTGCTTGCCGACTTGGAAGGTACGGTTGACTCACTTGTAGCTGCTGCAACGGGTTGTGATGCCATTGTATTTGCGGCTGGTTCTGGCGGTACAACTGGATATGATAAAACACTCCTGATTGATCTGGATGGTGCCGGGAAAACCATTGAAGCGGCTCAAAAAGCGGGTATTGATCGATTTATCATGGTGAGTGCGATCCAAGCCAATAATCGTGAGAACTGGCATGATAACATCCTTCCATATTATGCAGCGAAACACTATGCTGATAAATTGTTAGAGATCAGTGGATTAACATATACCATTATACGTCCAGGGATTCTAATGAATGAACCGGGAACAGGTAAAGTTACTGTTGCTGAGAATATAACAACCGGTAACATAGCTCGTGAAGATGTAGCTCATGTGATTTTGGCCAGTTTGAGTGAGAAGAATACCTACAAGCGTTCATTTGATCTAATCGCTGGTGAGGTTACAATATCTGAGGCATTGAGTGGGCTCTGATCCAAAACAAAATTTTCGACGATATCTGATGAGTTAAGAGAGGGCTATACAATGATTATGTTGATGCTTTTGACCTTCATATTAGGTATCTTCATCGTTGTACGTCAATTTTGGCCAGTACGCAATCTTGAATATATAGATTATCAAGTATTTCTCAGACAAGAGCGTGATTTTCGGCAGTATAAAGTGATTGATATTCGAGATGCGACGGATTATATGGCTAATCCTACTCCGGATACGATTAACATCTCATTGGGACGCCTTGCTTTCACATGGGAAAAATACCTTCTTCGAGAAGATAACGTAATTATAATGTCACCTGGTATGCTTCAATCCAAAAAGGCTGTTCGTATTTTGCGAAAGCATGGATTTGATTGTCTTTATGTGATGAAGTAAAAGATATATGTGAGTTCTAAATCATACGGAGTTATTAATTGTAGGCATTGATTTGATGCTTGCGCATGCATTTTTATTAGACATGATTCATGAAAAGGGGAGTTTTATTTTGATGACAGATTTGTTTAGTCCATATTCTTTTAAAAGCCTGGAGCTTAAAAACCGTGTCGTAATGGCTCCAATGTGCCAATATTCAGTTGAGCAAAAAGATGGTATTGCAACCGATTGGCATTATATGCATTACGTTAGTCGTGCTGTAGGAGGAACAGGTCTCATTATCATTGAAATGACAGATGTGGAACCGGATGGCCGGATCTCAGATTATGATCTTGGGTTATGGTCAGACGAACAGATCCCAGCTCTGAAGCGGATCGTAGATGCGTGTCACAGTTATGGGGCCAAGGTTGGCATTCAGATTGCTCATGCAGGCCGCAAAGCAGAAGATGCCGAAGTTCCAGTTGCTCCATCCGCGATCGCCTTTGATGAGAATTCCAAGCAACCTAGAGCACTCACAACGGATGAAGTTAAAGGAATGGTTAAAAAATTCCGGAGTGCAGTAGCGCGTGCTGTTAAAGCTGGTTTTGATGCAATTGAGCTTCATGGCGCACATGGATATCTGATTCATCAGTTCCATTCTCCACTAACAAACAAGCGAGAAGACGAATATGGTCAAGATTTAACTTTATTTGGCCGGGAGATCATTCAGGCTGCAAAGGCAGAGATGCCCGAAGATATGCCTTTGATGATGCGTATTTCGGCTAAGGAATACGTCGAAGGTGGCTATGGCATTAACGAAAGTTCCGAGTTTGCCAAGGCTTATAAAGTGGCAGGTGTTGACGTATTTGACATCTCATCTGGTGGCGAGGGACCTATTGGTGCATCGGGCAGACCAGGAACTCACGCAGCTTATCAAGTACCTCTCGCTAAAGCAATCAAAGAAGCTCTTGATGTGCCTGTGATTGCTGTTGGAAGGCTGGACGACCCGAAATTGGCAAATGCAGTCATCGGAAATGAAGAAGCTGATCTCGTTGCAGTCGGAAGAGGGTTGTTAAGAAATCCTTACTGGGCCTTGGAAGCTGCGTCTGCTTTGCGCAAGACAACGGACGTTCCAAAACAATATACGAATGGTTTTTAATGTATTAATAATTTAACGATTAAATGATCTTCATTAATCCTTGCATAAGAGAAGGACTCCGACTGTCAAAACAGAAGGAGTCCTTTTTGAGGTTAAACTAGACGAGGTAAAGGAACGATACTAGCCAGTAACCAGTCAAGAGATGGTACTGGTCTCATCGGTTTTACTTCGCAGGCGTTTAATATCTTCTCTGGGTGGGAATCCGAACATGCGAGAATATTCACGACTGAATTGGGAAGGGCTCTCATAACCTACCTGAAATGCTACATCTGCTGCATCGGTGGACTTGGATAATAACAAGCGACGCGCTTCTTGCAGCCTCAATTGTTTTTGAAACTGAATCGGACTCATGGCAGTCACTTCTTTAAAGTGTCTGTGTAGCGAGGCAGTACTCATATTTGCCAAATCCGCCAATTCCTCAACCCGAAAATTTTGCTCAGAGTGATTCATAATATATTCAATAACGTTTCTGATTCGATAGGTATGGCTGCCTTCCATGGTAGCTTGTTCTAGTGCAATCCCATGTGGCCCTTTCAGAACTTTATAGAGAATTTCCTTTTTGAACAAAGGAGCGAGCAGAGGGATATCTTCCGAATGATCTTCCAACAAACGGGCTAACCTGACGACTGCATCCAGCAGAGACGGCTCAGCTTGGCTGACAAACATGGCACGTCTCGTCGTTTTTCGCGGTCTTGCTGGGAAATCGGAATGGTTCAATACCTCCAGAATCTCACTGGATGTGAATTCAAGTTTCAGGGCCAGATAGGGAGCCTCAGACGAGGCTTGAATTACTTGTCCACTAACCGGCAAGTCAACGGTTGCCACGATATAACTTCCTGGACCATATCGGAAACGATCTTGTCCCAGCAGGACCTCTTTCTCACCCTGAACGATAATGCAAAAGGATGGTTCATTCACTCTAAATATAGGTTCAGTAACGACCGATTCACGGATTAGAAATAATGAAGGGATTGCCGTAGGATGTACCCCATCCTTGTCAGAATAACGATCAATGAGTGTGGCTAATTCGTTCTGTTGTTCGTGTATTTGATCAGACATGCAAAGTTCTCCTTTTTTCCTCACAACATAATAATCACATTCTATCGTATATTGACCGAAGGCGGTAGAAAACGGATAGGAATAGGCAAACATTTGATGTGAATGGATAAAACATTCTGATTGCTGGTTACATAATCACAAGTACACAGGTCATGATATACAACAAGTACAGAAGATATACACTTACGGTTCAGCTAATACATGATCAGATGAGAATGAAAAGGGTTCTGCATCTTTTATTTACTGATCGTTCCCGATGTGTTAGATTGATTTTGGGAGGGAAGTCGAATGGCTAGAAGTAAAGAGTTTGAAGTGAACGAAGTATTGGATAAAGCAATGAAGATCTTCTGGGAACAAGGTTACGAGAAGACGTCGATGAGTGACCTGGTTGAGCATATGGGAATTCATCGCAGAAGTATATATGATACATTTGACGACAAACATTCGCTATTTTTGCAGGCAATGGATCGTTACAGAGGTAAGGTCAGCACCACATTACTTGCAGAAATCAAGGCATCCAAGACGGCAGTGGAAGCACTGCATAAAATCTTCGAAGTTATGATCAGTGAAGTAGAGGATACGCCATCGGGATGCTTGATCGTGAACTCCGCCGTAGAGCTTGGTACACGCGATCCGGACGTGGATACACGATCTCTTGATTCATTTAATGAAGCAGAGCAGATGTTTGAGCAAATCATTCAATGGGGGCAGCGGGAGGGGGAATTCTCTTCTGATCATGATGCGAAGGAAATGGCAGAGTACCTGCACAATATTTCTGTCGGCATCAGAGCCATGGCAAGAACCTCGACGGATAAGGAAAAATTAAACCGTATTATCCATGTAACGATGAAACTTTTGGAAAAATGATGAGTAGAGACATACCCAAAAAAGTAGCTTGAAATCCGTTAGAGGACTTCAAGCTACTTTTTTTGTGCGCTAATTTTAGAAAATAGAAAGTATGAACCATCAATTGGTGATGGCATTTTCCATCGGTTTAATTTTATGAATCTCTTCGGTCCCAGCCTTCAAAGCTGTTTCGTAGTAGGAGCGTTTGTGCTCGATGACTTCCAAGGTTCTTCTTAGTTCCTCCATTTGTGCTTCCACAATAGCTTTTCGCTCCGTAAACATGTCATATCTTTGCTTCAGCGAGGAGTCCCCTTCAGAGCACCATTCAATAAAGTCCTTAATGTCTTTAATAGGCATGCCGGTCAGCTTCAGACATTGGATGATCTTTAGAAAGTCAATGTCGGAGTCTTTGAACAAACGTGTTCCACTCGTGGTACGTTCCACAAAAGGCATGAGTCCTTCCTTGTCGTAGTAACGCAATGTATATACCGTAAGGTCTAATTTTTTGGCAACTTCACCGATTGAATAGGTCATTTTCATAAAATTCCTTTCTACTTGGGGTAGACTTCGAGTTAACTCTAGGATTGATCCGAGTGAATTCTAACATGTTGGATTACTGGATGTCAAAGTACGTTGGAGATAAAAAAATAAGATAAACATTTGACCTAGAGTTAACTAGAGGGAGTAAGATTATTTTGAACTTTAAATTACTAGGAGGTTATCCCATTGATTATAGCTAAAGCCAGAGCCGTTGACGGACCAGACCAACAATTCAGAAGTGCTGAAATTAAACGACGTGATCTGGATACTAATGATGTATTAATTGAGATTAAATATGCTGGTATCTGCCATTCTGACATCCATACTGCCCACGGTGAATGGGGCCCTGTGAATTATCCACTTGTTCCTGGACACGAGATTGCCGGGATTGTAACCGATGTAGGAACAGGGGTCTCCAAATATAAAGTCGGTGATCGAGTAGGAGTCGGATGTATGGTTGACTCTTGTGGCGAGTGTGATAACTGCCGCAAAGGTGAAGAGCAATACTGTCTCAAAGGAAATATTCCTACTTACGCTGGTGTAGACAAATACGGTGAGCCTACGCAAGGTGGATATTCAACTCACATTGTTGTCGTAGAGGATTTCATCGTGCGCATCCCTGATAACATTGCACTTGATGCTGCTGCACCTTTGCTGTGTGCCGGTATTACGACGTATTCACCACTTCATCACTGGGGAGCTGGCCCAGGTAAGAAGGTTGCCGTTGTAGGTATGGGTGGTCTAGGTCATATGGCTGTCAAAATTGCACATGCGATGGGTGCGGAAGTAACGGTTCTCTCCCAATCCTTGAGCAAAAAAGAAGATGGACTACAATTTGGTGCAGATCACTACTTTGCCACCAGCGAGCCGGAAACATTCGAGAAACTTGCAGGCACATTTGATCTGATGATTAACACGGTAAGTGCGAATATTGACATTAACGCTTATTTCTCACTGCTCACACTGGATGGTACACTCGTGAACGTGGGTGCTCCTGCAGAGCCTTTAGCTGTTAACGTATTCTCACTCATCGGCCATCGCCGTTCATTCGCGGGTTCCATGATTGGTGGCATTCGTGAGACACAGGAAATGCTTGATTTCTGTGCAGAACATGATATTGCACCTAACATTGAGGTCATCTCCGCCGATCAGATTGACGAAGCATACAAACGTGTACTGGCTTCCGACGTGAAATATCGCTTTGTTATTGATATCAGCACCATGTAATTGTGAAGTGTGCAATAGTGATAGTTAAAGATAGTAGAAAGCAGCCGCCGCCAAGGTCAGCTGCTTTTTGCTTTTCAGTTTGTTAATTGCTGATCATTCTACAACCCGTGCTCTTTTCGCAACGAACAGAAGATACCTGCGTCTAATAACTAGTGAAGTAAACATGAAGGGAGTGGAATGAGAAAGATGACAGTATCATTTTCACATCAGCCTGAAGGGTACGAATGTCCATTTTGTCGTATTTGGGGTATCGAGCGACCTGATCAGGGAACAAAACAAAGGGATATCATCTATCAGAATGAAATGGTAACGGCATTTATAGCGGGCAAATGGTGGCCAAACAATAAAGGACATGTTCTTATTGTTCCGAATCAACATTTCGAGAACATCTTTGAACTCCCTGCGGATTACGCTGTTGAAATTCACCGTGCGGCTCAGCTTACAGCATTTGCAATGAAAAGTACATATGGATGTGATGGGATTTCGACACGGCAACATAATGAACCTGCTGGTAATCAAGATGTGTGGCATTATCATCTCCATGTTTACCCCAGATACGTGAACGATCAACTTTATCTGACAAATGGTTCTCCGTCCGATCCAAATGAACGCGCTTTTTATGCTGATCAGTTGCGATCTTGGATAAAAGAAAACATTTAAAGTCTAGCAGGCTGCTCATTTTTTGTTGAGTTATCGGCAGATAAGGGTTTTTGAATTTGATATTCATGATAGAATAAAATTGAATTGGACAATATAAGTAGTAGATTTCTTGTTATAGGGGGAAACTAATGGAGACCTTTGCAGAATTTACAGCACGCATCGATAACCCGGAACACCAGGCACGAACGGAAGAAGTTTTGAACTGGGTCACTGAAAAATTCCCGAATTTAAAACAAAAAATAGCCTGGAATCAACCGATGTTTACCGACCATGAGACCTTTATTATTGGCTTTAGTGTATCCAAGCAACACTTGGCTGTTGCTCCCGAGAAGGCAGGAATTAATCGTTTTTCGGAAGAGATCACACAGGCGGGTTATGATCACACCAAAGAGTTGGTGCGGATGAAGTGGAAACAGGAGATTGATTTTTCGTTACTTGAGAGAATGATTGAGTTCAATATAGCGGATAAGGCAGAATGTTCAACATTCTGGCGTAAATAAATCGCGATATAAAAAGAAGACCCCCAACTTCCGGATACGGAAAGAGGAGGTCTTCTATATTTTAAGCAAAAGCGATTATTGAGCACCTACTACAGGGTGAGGTACATAGGGTTCTTCAAGGAATGAGACGTCTTCTGAGGTCAACTTAACAGAAAGAGCACCTACCGCATCTTCCAGATGCGATATTTTGGTGGCACCGATAATTGGTGCCGCTACAGTGTCTTTTTGCAGCAACCAGGCAAGTGCAATGTGTGTGCGAGGGACACCGTATTTTTCTGCAATGGATGCAACTCGTTCAACAACAAGCCGATCCGCATCACTTGTCGCATTGTACTTGGATTTCTGAATTTTGTCTGTCTCGGATCGAAGTGTTGATACGGACCAGTCACGGGTTAACCTGCCTGAAGCAAGAGGACTGTAGGGAGTCACACCAATCTTTTCTTCCTTGCATAAAGGCAACATCTCTCGTTCCTCTTCACGGTAGATGAGATTCAGGTGGTTTTGCATGGAGACAAACTTGGTCCAACCATTTTTCTCTGCTACATGTAATGCTTTTTGGAACTGCCATGCAAACATGGCCGAAGCGCCAATATATCTCACTTTACCGGACTTCACCACATCATGTAAGGCTTCCATGGTTTCTTCAATAGGCGTATTGTAGTCCCAACGATGGATGATATACAGATCCACATAATCGGTTTCCAATCGTTTCAGGCTTTTATCAATCTCACTCAGGATGGCTTTTCTGGAAAGACCAGAACCGTTTGGTCCTTGATGCATTTGTCCGTGTACTTTGGTAGCAATGACAACCTCATCCCGATTTGCATAATCTTTTAACGCCCGACCAAGATACTCCTCGCTTGTACCCAGAGAGTATACATTCGCTGTATCGAAGATATTAATGCCTAGATCCAGCGCTTTCTTTATCACCGGGCGAGAATTTTCTTCATTCAGTACCCATTCATGAACCCATTTACTGGCATCCCCAAATCCCATACATCCTAGGCAAAATCGAGATACGTCCAAGCCTGTATTACCAAGTTTAGTATATTCCATGTCATGTTCAAATCCTTTCTAATGTTTATTATTGCCACCTGTAGGGTGATCTATATACACATTATTATGTCATAACGAAGGGAACAACCTGTACCACATTTCTATCAAAGTTTTGCCTAATCCTATCAGAATCTCTGAATTTGAATCAGTTGAGTCTATTGAGGTTCTCATATAAAAAGAAAAAGCCACTCGTTTCTCCAGTGGAGATTCAAAGGGCTTGTTCATAAAATATTATTTAATCATTGTTTGATGAATCCAATCGCTTATTTTGGTTAATTTAAGATTGGCTTTGATATTATCATCTAACTCTTCATACCGTGGAAGAAGATCTGTATGCCCATCAATCCATTGGTACAATCCTTTAAGACCTGCTGCTGTCTCACTTCCCAACAAAGGCTGAATCGCTGCTTCAAAATGATCAAAAGGTAGAGACATGAAGCTGATCTTTTCACCTAATACAGCACTGAATTGTTCCGCTAATTGTGCACCTGTCAGGGCTTCTAATCCGGGTGCTGGGATAATGCTTCCTGCCAATTCCGAATGAGTCAAGGCATAATAGTGGAATTGAGCTGCATCGTTTAAGCTAATCCAGGAGATCGGCTTGTCTGCTGGTACCGGGTAGGCCAAAACGCCATTGTTCAGTATTCCGGGAATCAGAAAGTTTTCCAAGTATACAATGGGTTCCACAATGATATATGGAAGACCACTTTGCTGCAATTCATGGATAACTTCACGTTTCAATTCAATTCCTTTGGAATGGGTGATAGGGTCAGGAACATAGGTACCCGTGTTAACTACAATCAATTTAACGTTTGCCTGTATAGCAGCATCAATTGCATTTTTGGTATATTGTCTGATCTTATCCGGATTGAACTCCACCGGCAGGTTCAGGAATACTTTACTTACACCTTCATGCGCCGTATGGAGCTGTTCCACATCTGATAGATCCCCGATGAAAGCTTCAATGTTTTGTTCCTTCAGTGTGTTGGCTGTTGCCTCATTTCGAGTAATCGTGCGAACCTCACAACCGTGTTGAACGAGTAATTGAGCGACAGCGCCGCCTTGGGAGCCCGATGCCCCATATACTAAAAATCGATCATTCTGTGTCATAATGGTCAATAACTTCCTTTCAATATGTGATTGGAATGAATGAGTTAACACTCAGCATTGACCTCAGCATAACGGATTTAGAATAGGAGCGTAAGTACGCACATTAATGATATAAAGTATCCCTTGGGATACTATGGGAAGGCGTTTTACATATGTTTCGATCCCCAATCACCTAGCTGAAACAAGATCGAAGTCAGGCTTTGTCCTTTTTCTGTAAGGGAATATTCGACTTTAGGCGGAACTACAGGGTGGGTAACACGGTTTATCAAACCAGCTTCTTCAAGTTCTCGTAATTGCCTGGTTAATGTGCGATGCGTAATGGGGTCCAGCATTTTCTGTAATTCATTGAATCGAATTGTTGAATGGCGGATGAGACGATTTATAATTAATAACTTCCATTTCCCACCAATCATATTGACTGCAAACTCAACAGGACAACGGTCCTCCACAGGTTCTATATTCATATTTATGTATCCCTCCCAAAAGCATCAACTCATGTTTCATGTTTCGTTCATTTTATCGAATTTATAAAGGGGTGTATAGCTTACAGCGCATATGAACCATGCCCAGGACACAAAAAAAGATGCCCCTAGTGTAGCTCGAGGGACACCTTATATAATATAAATTATTGTTCAACTCAGACAGAACGAAAAAAAGCATTGAACGTGAAAAAAAGCCATGATATAATCTATAGCGCAATTGACATTTATATTGAATGTAAAGGGTGAATCATTATTTCTCCTAATTTAATTTTACATCCGACATTCCGATTTGTCAATGCTC
This sequence comes from Paenibacillus sp. FSL H3-0457, assembly GCF_037981725.1. NCBI lineage: Bacteria > Bacillati > Bacillota > Bacilli > Caryophanales > Paenibacillaceae > Paenibacillus > Paenibacillus sp. FSL H3-0457. The sequence continues at coordinate 3,270,809 of NZ_CP150283.1, forward strand.
TTTTTTTTGGCCCTAATAAATGGAAAAGGGAGTGGACTCATTCATGGATAAAACAGTGGAATGGAAGTTGGAAGAGGAAAGACTAGTGCAGGTGAGGAACAAGCTTCAGGCACGACTCGACGAGTTAGAACCGAAGGTTGCCGGACTGCATGAACAGGCTGCCGAAATTCGTAAACGGTTCTGGGAAGAAGTGACGATTAATACCGGTTCGTACACGGATTTTGAAGATGCATTCTATACCATTAATCAGCAGTCGAGAGTGTTGGCGGAGAGGGAGCGCGGGCACAAGCTGTTAACACAACAATGGAAAAATACAAAGAGACTGCTTCCAACGCCGTATTTTGGCCGTTTCGACTATAAGGAAAAAGGCATGACATTGACTGAACAGATCTACATCGGTGTATCATCCTTCATGGATGAAGATGGATTGAACTTTCTAATCTATGACTGGCGTACGCCAATTGCGAGTCTGTACTATGATCACTCTCCCGGGCCAGCAAGTTATGACACACCTTCAGGACGAATCGACGGAAAGATGGAGCTCAAGCGTCAATTCCAGATTCAACATGGGCAGCTTCATAGCATGTTTGATTCAACTGAGACGATTGGTGACGAACTGTTGCAGCAAGTGCTCGCCAAGGGTGCAGACTCACAAATGAAGAGCATTGTAGCAACAATCCAGAAAGAACAAAACGCCATTATCCGTGATGACCGAAGCCGAATGCTTATCGTTCAGGGGGCAGCTGGCAGTGGTAAGACGTCCGCTGCATTACAGCGAGTGGCCTACTTACTATACAAACACCGCCAGACCGTCAAAGCAGATCAGATTGTGCTTTTCTCGCCGAATCCGATGTTTACCAGTTATATCTCGACCGTACTCCCGGAACTTGGCGAAGAGAACATGCAGCAGACAACTTTCCAGGAATATCTGAATTATTGGCTGGATTCCTCCTTACGACCAGAGGATGCCTTTGATCAGATTGAATATATGCTGACAGCTCAGAATGATCCGGGATATGAAGCTCGTATGGAGGCGATCAAGTACAAAGCTTCCGAGACATTCCTGCAAGTGCTCCAAAACTACGGTAAGTGGTTAGGAAGAGAGGGGATGCGGTTTAACGGCATTCAATTTCGGGGACGTGAATTCATCAGTTCAGACCAAATCAAGACCCAATTTTACAGTTTGGATCAGAATCTTACCTTGTCCAACCGTATACTTCTTTTGCAGGAATGGCTGCTGAGAGAACTTGTTTCGCTGGAACGTCTGGAACGGGAAGCAGACTGGGTTCTGGAGGAGTTGAATTATCTGGACACGGATGAGTATGTGGAAGCTTTCCGCATGTTGCACAAAGAAAAGCCTGTGTTTGATGTGGCGGAAAAATATGCAGCCCGTGAGAACGGAAATAACAAGGAAGTGCAAGATGAGGGTGCCTTTAACTTTGCAGTGCGGGAAGAAGAGTTGCTTCGTCAGAAATTGGTGAAAGACATGTTTAAACCTTTAAGAAAGAGTGTGCGGAAATTCCAGTTCGTGGATGTGAAAGGTATATACGAACAACTATTTGTAGATGAAGCGGCTTATCGACAACAAACAAATGGGGCAATCCCCCCACAGCACTGGCCTGAGATTTGTAAACAGACCAAGGCCATGATCCTTCAGAACGAGCTGTTCCATGAGGATGCTACTCCGTATTTATATGTAAAAGAGATGATCGAAGGCGTCCGGACGAACACAGAGATTCGTTATGTCTTTATCGATGAAGGCCAGGATTATTCGGCGTTTCAATACGAATATCTCAAGAAACTGTTTCCTCGTGCCCGCATGACGGTGCTGGGGGATTTCGGGCAGGCGATCTTTATGCAGGCTACGGATTTGGCAGCATCCAACTCGCCACTGGTTCACCTTTACGGAGAAGGCGAAACTACTTTGATACGGCTCGTACGCAGTTATCGTTCAACCAAAGAGATTGTTGAGTTCACGAGACAGATGTTACCAGGGGGAGAAGAGATCAGACCGTTTGAAAGGGGAGATCAGAAGCCTCTTTTAACAGGATTGAAGGACGAAAAACTGCGTGGTGCGCAGATTCTCGCAGACATCGCCGTGCTTAAGGCGGAGGGGTTTGATTCCTTCGCTGTGATTACAAAGACCGCGGCTGAAAGCCGTGACGCCTATGAAAGGTTGCAAAGTCAAGGCGGCGAAGGGTTGCAGCTCATAACAAAGGACATACAGATTTTCGAAAAAGGAATCATGGTTATTCCTGTGTATCTCGCCAAAGGCGTTGAGTTCGATGCTGTCCTGGTCTATGATGCTTCACCCGTTGCTTACAGCCAGGAATATGATCGCAAGCTTCTGTATACGGCCTGCACACGAGCCATGCACCGACTTCATCTATATACAGTGAGTGACTGGTCACCATTTGTGCAGGCGTTACCTGCGAATCTGTATGACATAAAATCATAATCCATATGTAAATCCGTTCTCAATGAAGGACCAAAGAAAGATGCTCGGAGCCTTTTTTCAAAGGTTATCGGGCATCTTCTTTTATTAAAGACATGGATTATAAAAGTTATTCTTTACTGATCGTTCCCGATGTGATAGATTGATATTGGGAGTTATGAGAATGATCATTCCCATAACAGCTCGAAAATGAATACATTCTCAATGAGAGGGAGTAATAATAAATGAATATTTCCAAACAAGTTGCTATTGTAAGTGGGGCTAATCGAGGGTTGGGTAAGGAACTTGCTCTTGAACTGCTGGCGAGGGGAACCAAAGTGTATGCTGGCGCGCGAAACCCTGAATCCATTGATCTGCCCGGGGCTATTCCACTGCAACTCGATATTACGGATCCACAATCTGTCATGGCTGCAGCTGAGGTAGCTAGTGATGTAACCCTTCTAATTAATAATGCTGGTTCCGCTACGGGTGCTTCTCTGCTCACAGGTGAGCTGAACGATATTCACTTGGAGTTCAATACACATGTATTCGGTACGCTTTCAATGATTCGTGCGTTTGCACCGGTAATAGAGAAGAATGGGGGCGGTTCGATACTGAATATCCTGTCCGCTCTATCTTGGCTAAGCCTTGGTAACTCAGGTGCATATTCAGCTGCAAAATCCGCTCAGTGGGGAATTACGAATGCATTACGTCTCGAATTAGCCCCTAAGAACGTTAGCGTTGCCGGATTGCACGTGGCGTTCATGGATACGGATATGACGGCAGGTATCGACGCACCAAAAACGAGCCCAACGGATATTGCCAAAATTGCAATAGATTCCATCGAAGCGGATCTCTACGAGATTATTGCTGATGATACCAGTCGGAATGTACAACAGGGTCTTGCTGGTGGTGTTGCTGCCCTTTACCCGCAATTGTTTCAAAAATAAAGAGGCGTAGATGCATTTTCTCGCTATAAATAAAACAACCCCCGCCAGATCTGGTGGGGGTTGAGTACGTCATGAATAATCCAATTCTATGCCTTGAGAACCGTGAGAATATAAGGTTTAACCTTTAACTGCACCGGCAGTAAGGCCGCTGACAATATATTTTTGCCCAAATAGATACAGGATGAATACAGGCAGCGAAGTAAGCACGAGATTAGCGAAGATCAGGTTCCAGTCCCGGCTATATTTGCCGTAGAAATTGTAGATCGATAGTGGCATCGTCCAGGTGGAACTGTCTGTCAGGAAGTATACCGGAATTGTAATGTCATTCCAGACGGACATGAACACCATGATCGCTACCGTTGCGTTAACGGGCAGGATAAGCGGTGTGACGATGCGGAAGAACACCCCGAACACACTTGCTCCTTCCAGAAATGCCACTTCGTCCAGCGCTCGTGGAATGGTTTTGATGAATCCACTATACAAGAATACACTGAAGGCTGTATTTAACGCGGCGTAGATCAGGATAACACTTGTGATGCTGCCGTAGAATCCCAATCCTTGTACAACTCGTATGGTCGTAATAATCGACATTGGCGCAATCAGTCCCATGAAGAAATACATGTAGATCGTGCCGGATAGCTTGGTTTCCCGACGTGCCAGAATGAATGCCGCTGCTGAAGAGGCAACGATATTAATAATGGAAGATACACCAGTAATCAAAATGCTGTTGAAGAACGCTCGCGACAGGCCGCCTTCCTGGAAGACACGAACATAGTTCGAGAACTGCCATGTTTCCGGGAAACTCAGGGAGAAGCTAAGCACTTCGGCGCTGGTTTTAAATGAACCAAAGATCAGAATGACTAGCGGCAACAGAACGATAAGAGAGGCCAGGATCAGGAAACCTTCCACAATATAGTTGCGGATGGCGAGTTTGCGGGTATAGCCCATGTTATTCCGTAACCTCCTTACGCCGCATGAAGATCAATAGCGGTATAGCAATAATGGTAACGACCACGAAGAGAAGTGTGTTGACCGCGGTACCAAGTCCCCAGTTGCCTTCGCCGAAAGATCGCAGAATGATTGTACCTACCACCTGTGAGGCGTTACCCGGGCCACCACCGGTCATGACATATACTTCGGAGAATACTTTGAGTCCGCCGATCAATGTCAGCATCAGGTTAATGTTAATCGCGGGCAGCAAGAGTGGAAGTGTGATTTTGAAAAAACTTCTCCACGAACTTGCGCCATCAATCTTGGCTGCCTCATAATACTCTTGAGAAATGGACTGCAGGCCCGCCAGATAGATGGCCATCTGGAACCCGGCACTCTGCCAGATCGAGACGATGGCAATCGTCCAGATCACAATCGATGGGTTGGTCAGCCAAGCTTGGCTTAACGAATGTAACCCAACAGATTCCAATAAATTGTTAATTGTACCTTCGGTACGCAACATGGGAGTGAACAGGATGCTGATCACAAGGATGCTGAGAATGGAAGGGGAGTAGAAGATCGCGCGCAGTAGGTTCTTTGTTCTTAATCGCATGTTAAGTCCTACGGCCAGCAATAGACCGATGACATTTTTGCCAACTACGGTGACGATTGCAAATATCGCCGTGTTTTTCAGCGCCAGAATAAGCGTTTTGTCCGAGAAAATTTTCTCGAAATTATCCCACCCGATGAACTTCAGCTCCAGCCGATCCAGCCGCCAATCCGTGAATGAATAATAGAAAGCGGCGAGAGCAGGCACAACGAAAAAGATGGAGTAGATAATCAGTGCGGGAAATATCATGTAATACGAGTACAGATTTTTAGTCCTTTTCATGTCTCACACTCCGTTATAGCTAGGCAGCATAACGAATGATTATGTTATGCTGCCTTGTATTTCACTCTTTAGAAACCTTCTACGCCTTTATCCTGCATCAACTGACTGAACTTCTCATCCCAGGATTTCAGTACTTCTTCTGGTGACAACCCACCTGCAAATTGATCCTGTAACAACCGATACAGTTCGCTGCGGTCGACCAGCATGTATGCATCCGTTGTCAGCACGGTTTTCTTCGGCGTAATATAATTGTCTACAATATCCTGTTTGTAAGCTGGCAGTTCCGGTGTAGTAACGTCACTGAAATTGGATACGTATCCTTTGGAATCGACGATCTGTTGTGCGACATCCTTGGAAGCGATATAGTCCAGGAACTGTTTGGCTTCATCCAAATGTTTGGATTTCTTCGGAATGAACAGTTGTCCGCCCAGTGGACTTGCACCCAGACCGGCATTATCCGACGATGGAATCGGGAATACGCCCAGTTCCATATTTGGATCTTGCTCGGCCACGCCTTCAATTAACCAATCGCCCATAAACATCATGGCAACTTCCTTGTTCAGGAATTTACCTACGGCCATGTCATAGCTGTCGCTAAGCACATCCGTGTTGGTGTAACCTTTAGTGTAAATCTCATATTGTTGTTCCAGGAATGTTTTGAATTCCGGGATATCAGACCATTTTTTCTTGTTGCTGTTCAACTCATCAAAAAAAGTCGGTTCATTTTTGGCTACAAAATCGGCAAAAGCTGCAGCAGGCCAGATGTTGGCAGCCCAGGCATCTTTGTACGGCATAAATACAGGTGTAATGCCACTTGCTTTGATTTTTTCACAGATCGCCAGGAATTCTTCGTAGTTGGTTGGAAGCGACAACCCGAGTTCTTCAAAGATTTGTTTGTTATAAACGACCCCTTGCATCCCCGTATCTTGGCTGACATGGAAGCTGTAGAGATGACCACCAGAAGAGAGGACGTCTTTGTTCACAATTCTGCTTGCCCAAGGCTCGTTATCCAGAATCTCGAAGTTACGTTCAAGGTTCAGGTCTGTGACTGCGCTCGCCAGATTGTACTGAATAATGTCAGGCGTTTCATCTACAGCCAGTTTGGTTTGCAGTACAGTTGTCGTTTGTTCCGCTGGAATCAGCTGCAAATTGACACGAATGTTCGTTTGTTTTTCGAATGCATCGAGAATGTCCTGCTGGATGAAAGCAGAGTCCTGAGAACTTTTAGAGATTGCCAGCTCCAATGTGACTTTGCCACTCTTGCTGTCCCCGCCAGCAGCTGTGCCGGAATCCGTACCTCCTGATCCACAAGCCGTTAATGAGACCGATAATAAACTGGCCAGAATAATAGAAAACACCTTTTTTCTTTTTATTGTTTTCAATGCAAATCCCCCTCTGAAACGTGTAGTGAATCCGTTTACAAGTCCGATTATAGATTCTTTTCTCGCCCCGGTACATGTCTGTGCTTGAACGTTGATGTGTAAAATCCTGAACTTGAAATCGCTATCATTTCATGAAATACCGTGATAGAGTAGACATGAATATAAGGGATTTAACATCATGTCAGAACAGGAGGGCATCTCTGAGAATGGCAAAGCTCATACATAAAGCAACTCAATTCAGTTTGCAGACAAAGGTGTTTTTGACATTTCTGGCTCTGCTTTTGTTTGTGCTGGGCTGTTTTATCGTGTATGTAAATGTGATCGTTGTCCGCCCGCTCAAACTGAAAACAGAGCAGGATACGCTCGTTACAGCTACGAAGGTAAGAGAGCAAGTTGATCTATACGTAGAACAACAGAACCAGATGTCGCAGCGAATATTATCCAGCAAAAATATATTTGTAGCCATGGACAAGAGCTCCTCAGCTCATAGTAACTATGAAAGACTGAAGCAAATTCGGATCATCAAAGACATCATGTTTCAGGCCATCGGGCCGAGCATGAATATCAAGGACATGTCCATCTACGACAATCACGGGGTTCTCCTGACATCATATCTGGGTTCGGGTAATCCTCCCGCAATCCTGAACACCATGATGGAGAGTAGTCAGGTCGGACGAGATTGGACGGAAAGTGGTTTTGTTCTACTGCGTCAAGACGATACGATCTCATTCGTGCGCACGATCAATGATCAGAACGGCAAGGTGTACGGTTATCTTAGCATCCAGATGGAACAGGCCTATATACAGAACCTAACGGAGGGCATTACCGCTGGCGATGTCTATATTCTGAATGAACAAGGCGAGCAGATGACAGGTTCGGAAGCGGGTGTGACATTTACCAATTGGACAAAGCCTGCATCAGACGAGGGACTGGATGTGGACAAAGACGATAATTATATCACGCATTCCACTTCACCCATTACAGGCTGGATCACGTATATCATAACGCCCAAAAAATCTGTTCTAGGCTCGATCCATTCGGTTCAGACGATGTCCATTCTGCTGATTACAGCACTGATGCTGGTTTCGTTTGTGTATATCTTCTTGTCGACACGTAACCTGCTGCTGCCTATCCGCAAGCTACGCGGTCAGATCTGGCGCATGAACTACAGCAATATGAATCTGAAAGTGGATGAAACGCCGAAGAATAACGATCTCTTATTGCTAAATGAAGCCTTTCAGGATCTGATGGAGAGGTTGCAGCAATCCATTGACCGGGAAAAATCGGCGCTTCATGAAGAAGTAAAGGCGCGTAATTCGGCGCTGCAAGCCCAGATTGCACCGCATTTTATTCATAATGTTCTATACCTGATCAGTATTGCCGCCCAAGAGGGGAAGACCAAAGTTGTATCGGATATGTGCAAACATCTTTCGGACAGTCTGCGTTATATTGTCTCTTCACCATACGCGCATGTGACTTTGGCTGAGGAGCTTCAACATACGAGACATTATCTGTCCCTTGTACAACAAAAGTACGAAGAGGATCTGGAGTGGGACATCTGTGCTGACGAGCTGGCGAACGATATCCGATTGCCACGGTTGGTCATTCAGCCGTTTGTGGAAAACTGCATTGAACATGCCTTTGCCAACACCGTGCCGCCTTGGCGTATCCAGATTACCGTGAAGCAATATAACGGATTATGGGCTTTGGAGATCAAAGATAACGGAGAGGGCTTTCCACCGGATAAGATCCAGGAGATTTTAGCCAATATTCAGGCATCGGGTTCCGGAATGAACCAGACTGCCGATCGTGCCACAGCCCTTGGTAACATGGGGATTATCAACAGTGTCAATCGACTCAAACTAATGTATAACAACCGGCTTTTTATTAATATATTTAACAATCATGCGGAAGAGCAACATGGAGCAACGATTCAGATCATCGGCTCACTGACGAAGGATTTTTACTAGGGCGTGTCTGAAAACTCCGAAGGAAGCAGATTTTGTCGAATTTTCGTTCCAAGCAAGGAAGTTTTCCGCAGGCGTGCCGGGGCACGTCAAGGGAAAGTGACGCAGCAGGGGGCGAAAAGGCGGAAAAAGATGCACTTCAGCGAGTTTTGAGACACGACCTAACTAGGAGGCATAGGCGATGTATAACGTTATGATCGTTGAGGATAGCAAACCGATATTACGTAATATTAAAATGCTCTTGGAGACGCTTAGCTTCCCGATTCGTGTAACGGCTACGGCAACAAATGGAGAGGAAGCCTTGGCGGCGATAAAGCAGTCACCGATTGATCTGCTGTTGACCGATATACGAATGCCGAAAATGGATGGGCTGTCCCTGATTGAGCAAGCCAAAATTGCCAACCCGGATCTGAAGGTCATCTTGATTAGCGGTTATAGCGATTTTGAATACACAAGAAAAGCATTGAACCTGCAAGTGTTTGACTATTTGTTAAAACCTGTCGAGCGAGAGGCGCTTGAAGAAGTCATGAGTCGGGTAATTGACCAACTTGATCAACAGATGTCCAAGGAACTGCTGGATTTGCAGGAAATCATTCATCCCCAGTGTGAGACTACGCCCAAACAAGGGGAGGAGTTTCCCCCTTTATTCAGCCAGATGATGATCATTATGAGCAAACAGCCTTTTACCGCAGGGCATGAACGATGGGTGCAGGTGGAACTTGAGGGCATAGTGCAGGATTTTTTTGCATTCCATCCTTGTCGTGTTTACACTAGTCAAACTTCATATCAATTTATCGCTTTTGTCAACAAGAGTGCACTTGAGGTGTACTCTTCCGTACATGAATGTCTTGAGTCGTTGCGACGGCATTTGGTTGCGCATGACATCGATGCGATCATTGGAGGACAACTTCTATTCACTGAGTCTGGTAATCTGCCTGAGCTCTATCACCGCATGTCGTCGATTTTGTCTGAGCAGCAACGGTTGAAACAAGGAATAGTGTTGGATACCGGGAATCCGGTGTCGATGGCCAGATCTGAGACAGGCTGTCTGGATCCGGTGCAGGAATCTGCTTTTGTACAGATGATACAGGCTCGGCAGAAAGAACGGTTTGCTTTTAAGTTATCCGAATTGCTGAATCGATGGGCAGAGGAAAATGTACATATGACCGAGGTGGATCGGTTTATCGGATTGATTGTAGACACGTTTGCTCATCTGTACGAGGAACAGGGGTCGGGCATGAGATTGGGCCTGGAGCTTCGGTCAAGACAATTCGCCCAGGCACAGTCCTATGCCGATTTTTGCCGGGAACTGGCGGAATGGACGGGACAGTGCTTCGATATGCTGCAATCCCACGTTCGAAAAAGCAAGGCGATCCTGTTCGAACAGATTGACGATTACGTAAAACTAAATAAATACTCTCAATTATCTATCAACGACATTGCCATGAAGTTTCACGTTAGCCCGTCGTACGTCAGCAGAGTGATCAAAAATGCAACACAAATTACGTTTGTCCAGTATTACACCCGGCTTCGCATTCAGGAGGCATGCAGACTGATGGAAAGTCTACCCGACATGAAGTTTAAGGAGGTTTCCGATGTACTGTCATTTAGCGACCAGCACTATTTCTCGAAGGTGTTCAAAGAGTATACGGGGCTAAGTCCTACGGATTATAAACAACAGATGTCTGGTATAAAGACCCAATCATAGTTAACAAACCCTTTTTATTTATGTTATAATACTAAACAAATACGGCTTGTTACTGAATTCATTCAGGCAATACCTATGTATATACATGCTCAAAGTTTCTTTGGGTGTGCATATATATGGGTTTTTTTGCGTTTACTGGCCGATTAGATCTACCAAAAATGAATAAAGAGAGGAAGATTGAACTTGAAAAAGGAAAGTGAAAAAAGGTCATTTTATAAGAAAGGAGGAGCCGTTTTACGATTAATGAGCACTCGACTCATTGCAGCTTTCCTTGCGGTACTTATTATCCCCACTGCACTTATCGGATATTTCTCGTATCATAGTGCCAAAGATCAAGTACAACAAAAAATGACAGAGCCCATCAATACCATATTAACGATGACCGGACAGCATATTAACAATCTGGTAGGGGAAAAAGCAGAATTATTGAGTTATATAGACAGTATGTATGGCTCCGATCCCAGTCAGGCGAACAACGAAGTAATACAAGTAGGAATCGACCAGTTAGCTGATACATATCCTGATATTCTTGCCATAACCGTGGGCAACGACCAAGGCGGTGTTATATCATCTCCAGCAATAGAGGATGCAACATACGATCCACGCAGCACAGAATGGTATGCCAATGGTACAAGTAACAATGGATCACTCTATTTTTCGAGTATTATGAATGATCCGGCATCCGGGAAGATTTATGTAGAGATTTCAAAAGCTCTTTCAGATGAACATGGTGTAGCAAGTATTAAACTTGATCTGGAGCCATTAGCAAAAGCGTTATCATATGTTGATGTAGGAGGCAATGGAAGTCTGATTGTAGTGGACTCCAATCGAACGATTGCAGCTTGGTCCGGTGCGATTGCAAAAGGTGGAGGAGGAGAGCTCGGCGGAGCACTGATCGAGGGAATTCCAGTCCATCCAAATACGGCTTCAAGTTCCGATGAACCGATGGCATTTTCCCAATTTGTTAGAACGGATCTGGCGTATGATCTGGAGGTATATAACGGTGTTAATGCTTTGACGGGTTGGAATGTCATTGCTTTGATGGGCCATGAAGATTTTATCGCCGCAGCGAAACCCATTATGGTATCGAGTCTAACGGTCATTGCTATATCTGTATTGATTGCCGGTGTAATTATTTTCTTCATTCTGAGATCTTTTATCGTACCTATGCAAAAACTGCGAAAGGCCACCCGCAGCGTAAGCGAAGGGAATCTGTCCGAACGGGTTAATCTTAAAACCGAAAACGAATTTGGTATATTGGCAAATGATTTTGACCAAATGACCATCTCCCTTCAATCGGTGGTTGATGAACTTCACCAGACTTCATCGTTGTTAAGTCACTCTTCCCAGATGATTCAGGAAAGTACAGAACAAACCACCCAATCGGTTCAACATGTGGCTGAAACCATGCAACAGACTGCGGAATCAGCTATCGTTGGGGCGGAGAATTCGGAACAAACCGCGAATGCTGTAGAAGAGATGGCGAGAGGCATCAGTGCAATTGCAGAATCTGCGAGTGCGATTGTGGACTCGGCTGAAGAGACGGAGCGCGCTGTTGCTAATGGTGGGAAAACGATAAACCAGGTCGGAGAACAAATGGAACATATTCTCGGAGCTGTTGAAGAAACCTCGGCATTGATTAACGAGCTGTCCAGTCTATCCGCTGAAGCCAATCGAATGAATGAAGCGATTGCGGATATCTCTCGGCAAACCAATCTTCTATCACTGAATGCCTCTATTGAAGCATCAAGAGCAGGAGAACACGGCAAAGGTTTTGCTGTCGTTGCTGGTGAAGTGCGCACGTTATCGATGCAATCCAAACAAAGTGCGGACGAGATTGGCGCTACCATTGGTAAAATGCTTGATCTGATTGCCAAATCCACGTCTCTTATGAATGATAAAGTTCGTAATCAAGTCGGTGAAGGAATGCGGATCAGCCAAGAAGCTTCTGCAACCATATCGAACATTGAACAATATACAACGCATATCGTGGATCAAATTCAGGATATTTCCGCTGTCTCAGAACAGTTGTCAGCCAGTACGGAAGAAGTCTCGGCTACCGTTGCCGCGATGAGTCATATCTCTAAAGTGTCGGCTGATAGTGCTCAGACAACTTCAGCAGCAGCCCAAGAACAAATGGCGGCGATGCAGGAGATATCGGCATCATCTGCACAGCTCTCCAAAACAGCTGAGAACATGCATGAATTGGTTCGCCGCTTTAAGCTTTAGAGTAGAAGTAAGTGTGTAAAGAAATATGTAAAGCACAAGGCGCTCCCCCCAATGGAGCGCTTTTTTGCATTTAGAGAGATTAGTAAGAATGTGACGCCTCATCCCCGAACATATCCTTTTGATTCTTTTTCCGGAAACTTCGAGGTGATTCACCAACGGTTTTGGTAAATAGAATCGTAAAGTAATTGGGGTTATCGTAACCGACCAGTTTGGCAATTTCCCATATTTTTTTGTTGGTTGAGACTAATAATCGGGTGGCTTCACCCAATCTTCGTTGAATCAGGTAATGATAAGGAGAAGTGCCATAGTGATTTTTATACATATGAATTAAGTAATAAAAATCGATATGAAATTGATCTGCCAATTCTTTGAGCTTAATGTTTTGCCGATAGTTGGTATCCAAATAGTCTTTAATGCTCTCAGCAAGGGTATTGCTCTCAACGATCTCCCCACTAGGAAGCTGTTGACGGGACTGCCGATCGATGATCAGAAGTATTGCTTTCAGGACATGCCCAGAGATCGACTCGTATCCATGTTCCCGGATTGAAAATTCATTGAAGAGAGTCTGCATTAACGAATGGAGCTCATCGGAATATCGGTTGGCTCGAATGATCGGATTGTTAGAGGGAGGGATGACCCAATCCTCAAGGGTCTGGGTGCCTTCTGTAAAACGAAAGCCGCAATAAAAGGTGGATAACGGGAATTCAGGATTGGATTTCTCCTCGTGAAGAGTACCCTTGTTATATATGAGCATGTCCCCTTTTTGAGCCCAGTGTTTGGTGCCGTCAATGGTGAACAATCCTTTGCCTTCAGTTACGTAGATAATCTCATGCAGATCGTCATGTTTATGCGTCGGAAAACTCCAATGGGGATTGTCGGCCAGTTTTCCTACATAAATAATGGTGCAATCTCGATTTGGATGCCGTTGGCCGGATTCGTGGTGTGTATTCATCTATGTCTTCCCTTCAGAATCAGTAATGAAAGTCTGTGTTGAAATGACAACATATATAATGTTTTGCAATAAAACCACAACAACCTTGATTGTCGCCATGGTATATCTGACAGTACAATTTCACTATCCAAAATGTACTATATATCGAAAGTGAAGGGATGGGAAAGCAGAAAATACATGAATTAATGATCGTAGACAGAATTGAAGCGCTTGCAACAATAGAAAGGATTAGTGAGTATTGATTTATGACTAGAAATAGAGAGAACCTACTTATTTTAACGCTTACGCTTGTTAGCTTTGTACTGGGAACAACCGAGTATGTTATCGTGGGTGTGTTGAAGGAAATTGAAAGTTACATGAAAGTATCACTTGCTGCCGCGGGTATGCTTGTCTCCGGTTTTGCGATTGCATACGCAGTGGGTACACCATTTGCTGTGGCTTTCTTGGCCAAAATATCCAGAAGAAGTTCCATATTGATCGGATTTGCAATCGTGTTAACATTAAATCTATTGACCGTGTTCTCAACAACGTTCTCTTCTCTGATGGCCATTCGCATCGTGTCGGCCGTTGCTTGTGGACTTACGATATCGCTTTCGATCTCGATCGTAAGCGACGCAGTGAACCGGGAGCGAAGAGGGGAAGCTATCGCCTGGATTTTAGGCGGATTTTCAATCGCTAATGTGCTAGGTGTTCCGCTCGGTACTTTTATCGGACAACATCTGAGCTGGTCCATGACGTTTGTTGTTACGGCATGCATAGGTGTTGTGCCCCTGGTGTTCATGTTCCGTATTCTGCCACGCCAAACAACAACGATTGCAGGTTCGTTCAGTGATCAGATGTCTCTCTTTTTAAAACCACGGATATTGCTGGCCTGTCTGATCCCGGTACTGGGAAACAGCTGTATTTTCGTCGTTTTTACTTACATTACACCACTCCTGAGTGAGACGATGGGTGTGCCAGTACAATGGATTAGTGCCATACTCCTGATCTATGGCGCCTGCAGCATCCTGAGTAACTGGATTGGTGCCAAAATAGCCAGGGGTGACTTCCTGCCCAAGCTCAAGCGGCTTTTCGTCATCCAAGCCATCCTGTTCCTTGGCATGAGTTTTACCGTTTCTAATGTGTGGCTCGGCTTGGCATTTCTATTCCTGATTGGATGTCTGTCATCCTCCATGAGCGCGGCATCCCAGTTATATTTGTTTGATGTGTCAGGATCGATCGCGCCGGGGTCCAAAGCATTTGCATCTACACTCCTGCCTGTGGCGGCCAATGTAGGTATAGCGCTAGGCTCTGGTGTCGGGGGAATTGCCGTTAATATGGGTGGTGTTCATTGGGTGCCTCCAGTTGCTGTGATGCTTGCCTTGCTGGCTTTTGTCATAACCCTGATATGCCAGCGTTCCATTCAATTGAATTCAGACGAAGCAACCACTGTAAAAGCAGCTTAGATGAGATGCTGTCTAGACTAAACGGATGAATGCATATATATGGTATATGAACTACAAACAAAGTCGCTGTTATGCGACTTTGTTTGTTTTTTTAGTTTTCCAGCCCAGCATTACGCACGAAACGGGTTCGTAGATGATAGAGGTAGGATAATGCAATAATTCAGTGAATTTGTATATGAAGAGATCTGATAAAATGAATGAAAAGATAGGAGGGGAACCCATGAAAAAGCCGATGATCGGTGTTCTGCCTTTGTACGATACAGACAAAAAAAGTTACTGGATGCTTCCAGATTATATGAACGCCATAGAGGGAGCAGGTGGGATTCCAATTATGCTGCCTTTGACAACGGATACCGAGATTATAGCAACGCTGGCTAATCAGTTCGAGGGGTTCCTGTTCACCGGGGGACATGATCTCAATCCTGAGCTGTATCATGAGCATGCAGAGGTTACCTGTGGAGAGTTGTGTATTGAACGCGATATGATGGAGTCGATATTATTACAAAAGGTAATTGAGCTTGATAAACCTGCCTTTGGCATATGCCGTGGACTACAACTATTTAACGTTATGTTGGGTGGAACGTTATATCAAGACATTCCAACTAGCCTTCAACTTCATGGGAACAAGATCGTTAATCATAAGCAAAGTCCGCCGTATACGAATCTTGTACATGATGTACATATTGAGGAAAATAATATCCTATACGATATTTTGCAAACAGATACGATAAAAGTGAACAGCTACCACCATCAGGGAATCAAGATGTTATCGGATAAGTTAACTGCCGTGGCCGTCGCTGAAGATGGACTCGTTGAATCCGTGGTCATGCCAAACCGCTCGTTTGTTTTGGCTGTGCAGTGGCATCCAGAGTACAGCTACAAAGTAGATGACTACAGTCAGAAGTTATTTGCGGCGTTTGTTAATGCTGCTAAATCCCCACGCTATACTATCCATATTGAAGACATCACCGCATAAAATGTGAAAAAGAAAAAAGACCTCCTGTTTATAAAAACAGAGGAGGTCTTTGTATTGGTGAATATAGTCGTAATAGTAATCATGGTATCACCGTTCTATTGGCAGGATTATTTTAATCCAGACTTCGTGTTGGCATGCTCTTCAGCATTCAGGGAAGCAATCAGCTTCTCGCCTTCAACATCCAGGTTTGGCAGAATGCGATCCAGCCATTTTGGAAGTGCCCAAGCTTTGTCTCCGAAAATAGCCATGATGGCAGGGACCAAGCCCATACGGATGATAAAAGCATCAATCAGAATGCCTACCGCCAAAGTGAAACCAATCTGTTTGATCATGACATCGTCAGTGAATATAAATCCTGCAAATACAGAGACCATAATCACTGCTGCGGCAACAACCACGCGACTTACCTGATTGTACCCATGAACAACGGATTCGGTCCCGCGATGACCATGCACATAGGATTCCCGCATGGAGCTCACAAGGAAGACTTGATAGTCCATCGCCAGGCCATACAGGATACCTGTTACGATGATCGGCATAAAGCTCAGCAGCGGGCCACCTGTATCGAAACCAAAGAGCGAATGCAGCCAGCCCCATTGGAATACAGCAGTGGTGATCCCGAATGTAGCCAGGATACTAAGCAGGAAGCCAATTGTTGCTTTGATGGGAACGATGATCGAACGGAATACGAGTAACAGAATGATCAGTGACAACAGGATAATAATGCCTACATAAATAGGGAACACCTGCGCCAGTTTGGCGGACATATCGATGTTAACAGCTGTGAGTCCAGTAACTCCGAGTTTCACATCATAGGTCTGTGCGATGCTGGAATCAGCCGCGCGTAGATCAGTGACCAGTGTTTTAGTGAGATTATCGTTAGGACCCGTTTTTGGAATGAGACTAAAGATAGCCAAATCTTCTGTCATCCCAAGCGGTGTGACTTGTGCAACGTTATTCTGACCTTGAAGTTCCATCACCAGACCACCCAAGAGTTCCGGTGTAACTTTTGCGGAAGTTTGATTAGGCTCTGCGACCAGAATAAGGGGTCCGTTGAATCCTTCTCCGAAACCTTCGGAGATGGCATCATAACTTTGTCTTGCAGTTGTATCCAGATTCGCTGAGGAAGCGCCGGGGATACCCATTTCCATTTTGGTGATCGGCGTCGCGGCAAAACCAAGAATGACGATGATGACGATAATGGTAGCCCAACGATTCTTGATAACGAATTTCACCCATCTATCCGCGACTCCGTGGCTAGTGGCTTTAGGATGTTTCGTACTTTTTTCACGAGCTTTGGCGGAACAGATGCGTTCTCCTACCAATCCCAGTAAAGCCGGCAACAGGGTTAAAGCAACAAATACGTTGATGAGCACGGTGGCAGCTGCGACTAAAGCCATCGTAGACAAGAATGTAAGACCGATGACAAGCATACCGCACAGTGCAATAATGACGGTTAATCCGGCAAAAAATACTGCGCTACCCGATGTACCAATGGCTCTGGCCGTTGCTTCTTTTGCGCTCAAGCCTTGATCAATGATCATTCGACGCTGGCGATTAACAATGAAGAGCGCATAGTCGATTCCAACAGCCAATCCAACCATTAGAGCTAGAACGGAAGTGACACTAGGCATTTCGATGAATTTGGAGATGGAGAACGCACCACCAACTCCAATGGCAACTCCTAGGAGTGCAGTGATCAGAGGCAGACCTGCTGCAACAACGGAGCCAAGGGTGATCAGCAATACAATGACAGCAATGACCAGTCCAACAATCTCTGCCGAGCCGACTCCAATCGATACCGTTTTGAGCGTTTCGCCCGGCAACACCTTAATATTGGTTCCTTGCTCTACCGTCATAACGGACTGAATAACGGAATCAAATACATCCTGTGTTATGGCAGACTGTTCAATTGTAAATTGGAACTGGAACAGTGCAATGCTGCCGTCCGAAGAGATCAGCATTCCAGGTACAGGAACACCATCCACCATCAAAGGTCCATAGGGAGGAGGCGTGGTTGTTGCGGATTGCGCCATATCAGTAGCCTGAGCATTCTGAGCCATCTCCGCCTGAGCACCCGAATTACCCGCTTCAGCTGCATAGTCCGCAGGGTTAATGACTTTGTCTAATCCGTAAACCTCATTAACACCTTTCATCATGGCCGCCAAACGTTCAGGCGTATCCAAACGCTCGTTGTCTGGAGCTTTGAAGACAACACTTCCTTGACCGCCGGAGGCGGCAGGCAGTTCTTTTGCCAATTGATCCAGAACCTTCTGTGACTCTGTGCCTTCAATCTTCATTTCGGAACTGATGTGAATACCATTGATGCTGATCATGGAGATGACAATTCCCAGAATTAAAACCCAGCCAATGATGAAATAGGCAGGTTTGCTAAAAGCGGTTTTCCCCACTCTGTATAATAATGTAGACATTTCTCTATTTTACACTCCTCTATGATGAATGTGGATGGTTGGCATGTTCAAATCCTGCCCGTAAATGATTAAACGTGGTTTCCAAAAATTGATCGAATGTTAAAACACCGGGCTTGGTATCTTCAGTAATGACTTGTCCGGGCAGTAACACATTGAGTCTTCCATCAATTAATGGCAGTATTGTTCCATATAGTGCGTTGATCAAAAGATAAGTATAGATCTCGTCATACTTCCCGTTAGATAAGTCTAATAAGGTATCTTGTGCCTGCGTCTGCATCCGGTGCATGGCTCCAAGGTAATGCGGTTCAAGCACGGGATAGGTCTGGGATAGCGATAGTAGCTGATGAAGTCTTCCTATTAGTTCTGTTGTAAGCTGCATCTTGATCAGGTTATACAGTACGTCAAGCAAGGAGACGTTGTCGGGCAATTCGGTAAGCAACTCTTCGAGTTCCGTTGTATTCTGAACGGATATTGCGCCTCTGGCTACTGCCTCTTCCTTACATGTGAAGTAGTTTGCAAATGTTCTGCGGGAACAACCCACCTGATGCACGATATCTTCGACCGTAAAGCCATCAAGCCCATGTTCAAGGGTAAGTTCAAATGCAGCACTAGCAAGTGCTTTTTCAGTTGCTTCTTTCTTCAAATGTCGCAAGTTTCGTTTGATCATTATTCTCCGCTTATGCGTTCACCTCCAACACCAATGACTATGGTTTAATTCCTTTAAGAAGAGCACACTTACTTAATATGCACTTTGTGAGGTTTATCATAACAAACAAGTTGCCCATTGTGCAAATTTACTCATTGTGCAATTATTTTATATGACAGCTATACTGCGAATCAATGCTTCAACTCCTGAGGAATGAATGTTAAAATCAATAGAAAAACTTGGGGCGATAACGAGATATGAGTAGTCGTAAACAAAGTTTATTGGAAACAGCACTTGCACTATTTTTAGAGCACAGCTATGCAAATACAACAATCCAGATGATCTTGGATCAATCGGGTGTATCCAAAGGCACATTCTACAAATTCTTCAGTTCCAAAGAAGACTGTTTATATTCTATTATTGATCAGCGTATGCAAGAGGATGTTTTCATTCGTAAAGAGCTTGAACAAAATCACTATACATCGGATTATGACCTGCTCGTAGATCAGATTGCGATTCCTATGTCTGTACCTAATAAAGAGCGAGTATGGGAATTATATTGGACGGGTTTTTATTCCGGGGAGATCAACTCAGCCAAACTGGCTACAGTTCACCTAAAATGGCTGTCCACACGCTTGATTCAGGTTTACGGGAACGATATTAGCTTATATGCCAACGAAGGGGCCATATTGTGCTACGGCATATTACATCAGATTGCCAACACATCAAGAAGTCTAAATACGCAAAAACCGGTATGGAGCGAAGTGGTTCCCAAAGTATTAACGTACATTGAAGTGATCCTAAGAACAATGCATCAGAGAAATGAACATATTTTCGACTTTCAGTCTCTCTATTTCCTGAATGCCGATGAGCGTAACCATGATATGGGTCTGGACATCGATAATATATTGATCGAATTTGATGAGTTCAACAACCGTGTACAAAAATCCAAGGAATCTGCATCATTCAAGCAACTTTCGAAGGGGCTTTTAGCGCTATTACAAGATCAAGAGGATTTAAATATTCCTGTAATCGAAGTGGTGCTTCAAGCGTTTCACAAAGAGTACAAATCCAGTGCGTTTCAATCTGAAGCCAATAGACTGACTGAAGCCTGTTGGTGGTATTTGGAACTAGTGAAGCAACGTAATTAATATGGGGGTTGGCTCGTAGCCGACCTCTTTTTTTGCTTTTTTATGTCTGTGGTTATTATTAATGTACTATTAGTATATTAATTATTTGTTGTTATAACAGATGTTTTTACTGTTCAAACTATTAGATTTGAAATTAAATATACGAGTAGTATATAATCGGAATGAACATATATTTCCATAGATTTGAATAACTTCACTTCGAAAGGAAGATTTATATGAATAACTCGAATAACCAGACATCAGAAAAAGTAGAATTTAATTTGTTTAGCGAAGAAAATAGTAAAGATCCATTTGCCATGTTTGCACAGATGCGTGCCAAAGGTTCCGTTGTCCCTATTCCTAATCCAATGGGTGGAGCAGGACAAACCTGGATTGTAACTCGGATGGACGTCGCCATGGAAGTGCTGAAAGATCACTCTCGATTTACGGTAGATATGAACTCTATTGATAGTGGCAATGATATTCGAAAGAATCTCTCAGGTGAGCTTGGTTCATCGGAACCCCAGACCTTTTTTACCGGAAAGTCGATGCTCTTTGTTGATGAACCGGATCACCGAAGACTGCGTAGCCTGGTTTCCAAAGCGTTCACGCCAAGATATATGGAAAGCCTGCGTCCACGCGTCCAGGAAATTGCCGATGAGTTGATTGACCAGTTCGAAGGAAAGGGAGAGATGGATCTTGTAAATGACTATGCCTATCCTTTCCCAATCAACGTTATTTCCGAAATGTTGGGTATACCTCAGGAAGACCGACCTCAGATTCATGTATGGTCTGAAGCCATTGCCAAAGGTCTTGGTTTTGGTAAACAGGACCCTGCCGTAGCGCAGCACTTGCGATCATTCGCAGAGTACACCTCACAGCTTGTGGCGAACAAACGAATAGAACCTTCAGATGACCTCATCAGTCAATTAATTGCGATTGAGGAAGAGGGGGATCGACTGAATGAAGATGAATTAATATCCATGATCACGTTATTGATATTTGCTGGACATGAGACTACTTCCAATCTGATTGCAACTGGTTCTTATCTTCTTCTGACCCATCCCGAACAACTGGAACAACTGAAACAAGATCTGAACCTGGTTCCTTCTGCGGTGGAGGAGTTGCTACGATATAACGGACCCGCGACTTCCTCAGGTCCTCGTTATGCAACACAGGACACGGAGTTGGATGGACAATTGATTCAAAAGGGAGATGTTGTGATTCCCCTTCTGAAATCAGCGAATCGGGACGAGCAGCAGTTCACTGACCCCGAAGAGTTGGATATCGAACGCAAAATAAAACGGCATTTGGCCTTTGGACACGGCATTCATATGTGTCTTGGCGCTCCGCTTGCTCGTGTAGAAGGGGACGTGGCGTTTACTACGCTTTTACGTCGGCTACCGGATATTCAGCTCAGTATTCCTCAGGAAGAGATTCATTGGCACTCTGCTTTGTCATCCCAGGGATTGGCAACATTGCCCGTAAAATTTTAATAGATAAACTTAGTGTAACCCATTGGAGTATGACGAATTTTCGTCATACTCTTTATTTGTATAGATGATAGAATGGAATGAACAAGAAACATATTAATGGATTGAACACTGCTTAATGTAAAAGATAAAGTGGGGTACATAATTTTTGTGGTGGAGGTAAACCTTATGAATAAAGATGAACAATTCATGCATAAAGCCATTGAGATTGCTCTGCAAGCTCGCAAAGAAGGAAACGAACCATTCGGCTCATGATCAATTAGCGGAAATTGCTGGCGGCAACATCATGATCTCGTGTGAAGAAGTATTCGACAAAAGTCCTCAAAAGCCTGAAGTAACAGGGAAATTACTTAACACAGAAGGCTTAAAAGTTTTCGAAGGATATCAATTTCATTCCAACGCGTAATCAGATCAAAAAATTAATTTTAAATTATTGCTTGATTTTTTTTTCGACGTCTGATAGTGTAAGACCTGTGATTTTGGGAAGTTAATTTATCAATATGAATTAGAGCTTTCCAGCAGATAATTTTGACCACTTCACCAGGAAGTTAAGGCCATACGGACAGCCGGGTCAAACGCCGATTGGCAACTTATGTTGCTTTATTGATTGAGTTCAAAGCTCAAATTTTATAAGTTGGTTACTTTACAACCAGTGCAATTGCACATCAACTTGTGAAACGGTCAATAAGAGTGGTAAAGGCGAATTATTTGCTATATAGACTCTGATCCAATATTGATATACATGAAGAAGCTTTCCGCCAAAGGAGTTCTTGTGAACTTTTTTGGTCATGGAGACTTCACGTCTTTTTTATGATGTATATCGATAAGCAAGTGTGATGATGCGCGATTGCGAGCATTTTTCACCTTGCTTTTTTTGTTGTCTTGTTGTCACCGTATTAAACCAATTTAAAAAAAATACATATTGGGATAGGAGAATGTAAAATGGGAAAAGCACTAATCATCGGCGCCGGCGGCGTTGCTTCCGTGGCAGTACACAAATGCGTTCAAAACAGCGAAGTTTTTGAGGAAATCTGCATCGCGAGTCGTACAAAATCAAAATGTGATGAACTCAAAGCCAAGCTGGACGGCGGAAAAACAAAAATTACAACAGCACAAGTTGATGCTGACAATGTTGACGAACTGATCGCTCTGATCAACGAAGTTAAACCGGATATCGTTATGAACCTCGCTTTGCCGTATCAAGATCTGACAATCATGGATGCTTGTCTTGCAACTAAAACAAATTACATGGACACAGCGAACTATGAGCCACATGATACAGCGAAGTTTGAATACAGCTGGCAATGGGATTACAAAGAGCGTTTTGAACAAGCAGGCATCACTGCATTGCTCGGTAGTGGATTTGACCCAGGTGTGACTGGCGTATTCTCCGCTTATGCCCTGAAGCACTACTTTGACGAAATTGAGTATATCGACATTCTGGACTGCAATGGCGGCGACCATGGCTATCCGTTCGCAACCAACTTCAACCCTGAGATCAACATTCGCGAAGTATCTGCGAACGGAAAATATTGGGAAAATGGTGAATGGATC
The DNA here is from genome assembly GCF_037981725.1 of Paenibacillus sp. FSL H3-0457. Classification (NCBI taxonomy): domain Bacteria; kingdom Bacillati; phylum Bacillota; class Bacilli; order Caryophanales; family Paenibacillaceae; genus Paenibacillus; species Paenibacillus sp. FSL H3-0457. The sequence continues at coordinate 3,293,929 of NZ_CP150283.1, forward strand.
GAAACGAAGCCGATGGAAATCAAACGTGTCTACGACTTCAAAGAAGTTGGCGAGAAAGACATGTACCTGTTGTATCATGAGGAACTGGAATCTTTGGCAAAAAACATGCCAGGTCTGAAACGTATCCGTTTCTTCATGACATTTGGTCAAAGCTACCTGACTCACTTGAAAGCTCTTGAAAATGTAGGCATGACTTCAATCGAGCCTATTGAATATGAAGGTAAACAAATTATTCCACTGCAATTCCTGAAAGCAGTACTGCCTGATCCAGCATCCCTTGGACCACGTACTGTAGGTAAAACAAACATCGGTTGTATTTTCAAAGGTAAAAAAGACGGCAAAGACAAAACATATTATGTTTACAATATCTGTGATCACCAAGAGTGTTATAAAGAAGTGGGTTCCCAAGCGATCTCTTACACAACAGGCGTTCCAGCAATGATCGGTGCAGCAATGGTCATGACAGGCAAATGGAACAAACCAGGCGTATATAATGTAGAAGAGTTCAACCCAGATCCATTCATGGAAGAGTTGAACAAATGGGGCCTCCCATGGGTAGAAGACTTCAACCCGGTACTCGTTGATGAGCTGCCAGAAGAAGTTAAAGAATCGGAGCTTGTTCGTTAAAATGCGGTTCGAGCAATTACCGACACCATGTTTTGTTGTTGACGAGGCGCTTATCGAGAGAAACCTGAAAATCCTGAACGGTGTTATGCAGCGTACAGGTGCCAAAATCGTGCTGGCTCAAAAAGCATTCTCCATGACTGCGATGTATCCGCTGATTGGAGAATACCTGAGCGGTGCAACGGCAAGCGGTTTGTATGAAGCGCGTCTGGGCCATGAGGAAATGGGCAAAGAGAATCATGTCTTTGCTCCAGCATACCGCGCAGAAGAGATCGACGAGATCCTCTCCATCTGCGACCACATTATTTTCAACTCATTTTCACAGCTTGCAAAATTCAAGGATAAGGCGCTTCAAGCTGGCCGTAAGGTCGGCTTGCGCGTCAACCCTGAATGCTCCACCCAAGAAGGACATGAGATCTACGATCCGTGTTCTCCGGGTTCGCGTTTTGGCGCGAAACTGGAGGATTTCGATGCAGACCTGTTGGAAGGCGTTTCCGGACTGCACTTCCACACACTGTGTCAGCAAAACTCCGACGATCTGGAGACTACACTGAATGCAGTGGTCGAGAAGTTCGGACAATGGTTGCCGCAGATGGAATGGATCAACTTCGGTGGTGGGCACCATATCACACGTGAAGATTATGATATTCCGAGACTGGAAGCATGCATCAAACGTATGCAGAACGACTATGGTCTGGAAGTATATCTGGAGCCGGGAGAAGCTGTTGCGCTGAACGCGGGTTATCTGGTGACCTCTGTGCTGGACTTCCATAAGAACGGTATGGACATCGCTATTTTGGATACTTCAGCTACATGCCATATGCCGGATGTGCTGGAAATGCCATATCGCCCGCCGCTGATAGGTTCGGGAGAAGTGGGCGAGAAGGCTCATCTGTATCGCCTAGGTGGACAAACCTGTCTATCTGGTGACGTAATTGGGGATTATTCATTCGATCAGCCTTTGCAAGAAGGCGACCGTCTGGTATTCGAGGACATGGCGATTTACTCAATGGTGAAAACCAATACGTTCAACGGCATGCCGCTTCCAGCGATTGCAGTCAAAAGAAAAGACGGCGATTGCGAAGTTGTTCGCGAATTCGGATATCAGGATTTCAAAATGAGGCTGGCATAATTACTTCATTATATAGTAGGTATTAATATAGAATTGAAAATAAATACAAAGAAGGGAACCTGGAGACAGGTTCCCTTTTTAACGTCCAATGAAGTTTAACGATTAGATTTAATGATGTTTATCAGTGAGGTTAGGTGAATGTTTACCGGTATTGAGCCGACTTAGCTTCGACTTCAGTTTTCAGGTTAATTTTGTGGTTTCGAGGATGCTCTCGCAGCATATGGAAAGATCGGTTCTCTTAGTTCAAAATCATACGTCAACCCATCCACAATGCCGACTACACTTTCACTGTCATACAACTCTAGCAAAAATCCAGCCATTTGTTCCGCCGTATGGAACTTGGGAACTCTGCCTTCATATTCAAACTCGTCTACATTAAAGGAATGTTTCGCAAACTCTGTCTCGGTTGCAGCCGGTGCGAGAACCTTGGCTTGCATCGCTGCGTTCTTACCTTTTAACTCTTGCGCAAGTCCTTCCGTAAAGGCACTTACATAGAACTTGGTTGCGCAGTAGGTTACTGCATCGGCTACAATCGTATATCCACCACCAGAGGAGATATTAATGATCTGTGTGCCATCAACATCTGCATAATCACGTACATACAGGGAAGAAAGAATCGTAAGAGCTTCTATATTTAGATGAAGCATCTGTTCAATCTTGGGCAGATGTTGTTCGCCAACGGAAGCAAAATTTCCGAATCCGGCGTTGTTAATCCACGTCTCGATGGAGTAAGCCTGAAGACTCTCATAGAATCCATGCACATTAGCGGCAATCGACAGATCCACTGTACGAATGACAACATCCAGAGCAGGATTGATTTCAGCTACTTTTGCTTTTAACTTGTCCAATTCATCGGTTCTGCGTGCTGCCAGAATTATATTTTTGCCACGAGCTGCAAAAGCTAAAGCCGCTTCATATCCAATGCCTGAACTGGCACCGGTAATCACTGTATATTTCATGGGAATTCCTCCTGGATCTGATTTCATTTTTTATTGTGATGTGACCACGAGTTGATTATACTGATTAGAGCTTACTCTAAGTCAAGCGGGAAAATGGAGGGGAGGTTAACCATGCATACCATTGGTGAAGTGGCAGAATTACTCCATATCAGTGCACATACGTTGCGTTATTATGAGAAGGAACAGATTGTAACTCCTCTCCGAGATGCCAGTGGAGACAGGCGGTACAACGAGTCACACCTGAAATGGCTGCAATTTGTAATTAAATTAAAAGAGACTCAAATGCCCATTGCTATTATTAAGAAATATGCGTCCTTGTTTCAGGAAGGGGAGCATACGGCGGCGGATCGTTTAAAGCTGCTGGAGGAGCATAAAGAGTCGATTCAAAAACAGATGCACATACTTAACACAGCAGATGAGATGCTTGAGCATAAAATTTCGTCGTATCGGGCGCTCATCGGACAATGAAGTAACACACACAAATGACGATCTATTGCCAAAACAGTGATTTTTATTATAGACTGTTTTTTATCGGTTGTTCATCAAGGGGGAAATGCAATGCATCAAAACAGAAAACAAAAGTCAAACAAGTTAAAGATCCTCTCCAAAGTATTATTGATTATCATTGGGGGATTTATAACGGCATATGGCCTCGAAGCCATATTGATCCCGAATAATGTCTCAGATGGTGGTGTCACAGGTCTGAGTATCGTAGGATCACAGCTGTTCGGATTACCACTGGGGATGCTCATCGGGATTATTAACATTCCATTTGTGTGGCTCGGGTACAAGCAAATCGGAAAAAGCTTTGCGTTATATTCGATCATCGGTATTGCTTCACTCGCAATCAGCACCAGTCTGATGCACCATATACCAACCATCATTGAAGGTGATACCTTGCTTGTTACGGTTGTCGGCGGGATTATCATCGGTTTTGGTATGGGACTTGCATTACGTAATGGCGGGGCATTGGATGGCATAGATATGCTGGCTGTACTCCTTTCGCGAAAAGTACCTTTTGGAACCAGTGATCTCATCCTGTTCCTCAACATGTTTGTATTTATTGTCGTTTCTACCGTGTTTGGTCTGCAAGGCGCGATCTTGTCAGGACTTGCGTATTTTATTGCTTCTAAAGTAATACATATTGTTGAAGAGGGCTTGAGTGGCTCCAAAACGTTTAAAATTATTACGAATCAACCTGAGATTATGGTTGAAACCATTCGGGACCGTTTAGGCCGTGGAGCAACGTATACCGAGGCTTACGGTGGCTACTCTAATGAGCAATTCAAGGAAATTACTTGTGTCATTAACCGGATGGAAGAGAGTAAAATTAAAGATATCATTCACGAAATTGACCCAACTGCTTTTGTAGTCGTATACGATGTAGCTGAAGTGAGAGGCGGCAATTTCAAAAAGAAAGATATTCACTGATTCCGAAAAACAAAATTAACTTATACGTAGTTGGTCAACCAGGAACTTCTGGTTGGCTTTTTTTGTATGTCCACAGCGTAACTTGGAGTTTTAACAGGCGGATTTTCTTGTTAGTTTGATACGAATATTTAAATTGCATATAAAATAAAGATGGTTTATTATTATATCAAATGATACAAATTACTATCATTATTGAATGTGAATGTTGTGATTACAAAACAACAACATGAATGTAGAAGAGGAGAATGTTTTATGGCGTGGTTATTCCTTATTCTTGGAGGGATTTTAGAGGTAGGTTGGGCATTAGGTTTGTCATTCTCCGATGGATTTTCCAAAATCGAGATCGTAATCCCCACGGTTATTTTAATGATTGGCAGCTTCTACTTCTTTGCAAAATCCACTAAAGTACTTCCTGTATCAACGGCGTATGCGGTGTTTACCGGACTTGGTTCATTTGGAACCGCAATTGTGGGAATGATTTTTTTGGGGGACTCCGTAAGTGCAATCAAAATCGTGCTGGTCATGATATTAATCAGTTGCATCATCGGTCTGAAATTTGTATCCAATGAACCTAAACCAAAGGCGGGTGTATAGAATATGAGTTGGTTTTTCCTGATCTTAGCTGGTTTATTTGAAGTTGGTGGTGTAATATTTCTGAAACTTTCAGATGGGTTCACCAAATTGAAACATACATTGATGTTCGCTATGTTTCTGGGATTAAGTTTCATTTTTCTTTCCCTGTCTTTGAGAGAGATACCAATCAGCATTGGTTATGGAATCTGGACAGGTATTGGGGCATCGGGCAGTGTACTATTAGGGATGTATGTATTCAAAGAGCCCAAAAATGCAAAGAAATTGGCTATCGTTAGTGGGATTATCGTCAGTATTGTGGGATTGAAACTAGTCTCTTAACTGGATAAATTAGCTGTACTAACAACGGAACGATATCCATCTCATCTATATTCATGCATAAGTACAGCTCTCTTATGGAAAACTTCTGTAGTACGAATTAAATTGCATGATTTCAAGTATGTATGGGAGGTTAGCATAGTGACAAAGCAGGACCCGCAAGAGCTTTTGAAGCAAAAACATGAACTGGATGATCAAAAAAGACAGTTCACTAATTTTTCGCGGAATATTTCAGGTCATGGTGAGGTTGAAGCTGGTCAAGAGTTCAGTGTTGACCGGGTACCAGATGATCAAAACCGTATGAAATCGGTTGAGAACAGACGCGGCGAAGTCTAAACCGTTACAAAATAAGCCGATCCTTTCATGGATCGGCTTATTCGTGCGTAGCAATTTATCGAACAGGAAGATATATGTTGTAGTTGAGAATGATTATCGATAGAATGGAGAAAAGTGAAAATATCCGCTGATTTTGCTGATGTTTTGCTAACTTAATGGGTTGTGGAAGGTGAAGGAAGAGATGCACGTAGAAGAGCATGTGAAGTTATGGAATCTGGCCTCAATTAAAATATGGGATGTGCGTCACGTCGTCGTGCGCGCTGGCGAACCCATCCATGCCTATCGATTTCCAATTAGCGGTTTTATATATACAGTTCGCGGCAATGCAACGATTACGCTTGATGACACGATGTACGCGATCGATCAGATGCAAGTCTTACATGGAGGCAAGGGGGTATGGATGAATATCTCCCTGAGCGAGGATTCATTCGAATTTTATTTGATGTTTTATCGGGCTAATTTGTCGTTATCCAATACTCGTGAGAATCAAGCTCTGCTCAGGCAACATGTCCCGTTTCACGTGCAATATGCTTTCGCCCCAAGCTATCCCATTGACTTATATGATAAAGTCCAAAGAATAGAGCAACATTGGGAACGGACGGATGCGTTCTCGAAATTTCAGGTGAAGACGTTATTTTATCAATTTATTAATGAATTAATGAGGCAGTTAAGTGCACAAGGAATTGAGACTGCCAAGCCCGATCTGGTAGCTCAAGCCGTTCGTTATCTTCAAGAGAACTACATGTTGCCCGTTATGGTCGATCCGCTCGCAGAACTTCTGGATTGCATTTCAGGGCATCTGTCGAGAACGTTCAAGAAAGAGACAGGCAGCAGTCTGATTACCTATTTAACTCGGATACGGATGTACAAAGCCAAGGAGCTGCTGTTGCACACAGATGCATCTCTTCAGAAGATTGCTGAGGCAATCGGCATTCCAGATGTGATCTATTTTAATCGTTTATTTAAAAAGCATTTTGGCCTTTCACCAGGTCGGTTCAAACAAAAATGTATCGCCCTGCCAACCGGTCAGAATAATGCTATCCAAGAATCAGAATTGTCCATTGTCAGTCCCATGCATCGCGGTTATGATCCTATTGATGATGATAATTATTATCAATACAACTCAAAAGGAGAATCACTTACATCTATGAGATCGAGAAAACCCGTTGCATTGCTTTTGATGCTCAGCCTTACTTTATTAATATCAGCCTGTTCCCCTTCTCAGGGCAGTTCAGCAACAAGCAGTAATGGAACAAGCGGTAACAATGCTCCAACCACCGAAGTCGCGCAATCCACCGAATCAGCAGTACAGGAGCGTGTTGTTAAACATCCTTGGGGAGAAACTGTCATCAAAGGTGATCCTCAGCATATTATTTCGTTGTTCCCGGCTGCAACTGACTATTTGTTAGCACTCGGTATTGTACCCCAGGCAGCATCCAGTAATGAGGAGGGGAGTGATCAGTTTCCTACCTACCTGTCCGATCAACTACAAGGAAAAGAAAATCTGGGCTGGCAGGTTGATCCCAACTACGAAAGCATATTGGCGGCAGAGCCAGACCTGATTATCGGTCAGGATTTCATGAGTGATGCCTATGACAGCCTCAGCAAAATTGCGCCTACCTTGCTGGCAGAGAAGCTGCAGGACGAGCAAGGTATTATTCGTATGAAGACAAGCCTGTTACATATGGGAGATATGTTAGGGAAGACGGATCAGGCCAAACAGGTCATTGAAGAATACGAAAAGAAAGCTGCAGAAGCCCGTGAGAAAATCAAGCAATCCATCGGAGACGAGACCGTGATGTTCCTGCGTTTATCCGATAAAGAAGTGCGTTATTACAGTAAAAGAAACTATGAGGTTCTGTACGACGATCTAGGCCTGACACCTCCTGTATCCATACCTGACCCGACAGATTCAATGAAAGTAATCTCCATGGAGTCGTTACCATCGATTAATCCCGATCATATTTTCCTGTTGTCATCAGACGAGAATGAAACGACAGAATTGCAAAAAACAGCAGTGTGGAAAAGCCTGAATGCTGTTAAAAACAACAATGTCTACATCGTTGACTACGGCTTGTGGTTCCAAGGTCCGGGAGGACCCATTGGACAGAGCAAGATTATCGACGAAGCGGTAAATTTCCTTACCCAATAAATAAGGAAACTAGACAGGAGGATTAATGCATATGGAAACGTCCGTCGTAGAGAAGCTCATTCGTGAACGAAGAACCATTCGTCAGTTCAATGGCAAACCGCTGGCCAAAGAAACGATCATGCACTTGCTGGAAGCGGCCGTGTGGGCACCTGTTCATTCCCGTAAAGAGCCATGGCGCTTCATATTATTTGTAGAAGAAGGTCGGAAGCAATTTGCTGATGCGGTGTTACATACGTTTTCCAAAGATGAGCGGGAGCGCTGGACAGAGAAGTTGCAAAAGGACTATTGCGAATCTATCCAAGCCCATCTGCTGGTTGTGATTGAGGCTGATCCGAGACAACGGGTATGGGAAGATGCTGTGGGGGCTAGTGCTGCCCTTATTCAAAATATTCAACTCCTGGCATGGGAGCAGGATATCGGCGTAGTGTGGAAGACAAATGAATATAATTTCGATCCTGATTTCTACTTCAAGACCGGTGTGAGACCAGGGGAGAGAATTGTTGGCACACTTCATCTGGGGTACTTTGATCAGGATAAGATTCCCAAGCCTCGTCCTCGTACTCCAGCAGAAGAGTTATTGACCTGTGTCTCGGTGGCAGGAGAAGACGCGCAACAGCATTAGTTGCCATTAGTAACGTACTATCAGATGTTCAAAAATTCATAGAATATTTCTCACCAAGCCGCTAAATTAGCGGCTTTTTTGGCGATCTTTGAATTTTGCGTAACAGTCAGGCTTTCATTTTGTTCCAATGTCCCGGATTGGTATCATCTGGGATGATTAAGTTAATAATATCCTGATAATGGTCTGCTTTATTGATCATATATTGGACTCGTTGTTGGGCTTCTTCCAACTGAGCAAACGCGGCTTCCTTCTGCCGTAAAATGATCTCATAGCGCTTTTGTATGGTTGAGTTCCCCTCAAGGCAGAGATCCACATAAGCTTTAATTTGTTCCACAGACATACCGCACTGTTTTAGATATTTTACACCCGTAAGCCAGTTTACGGATTCTTCGTCAAAAAGACGGTTATTGTTTTTGTCGCGTTGCAGATTTGGAACGAGCCCTTTATCTGTATAGAAACGAACCGTATGTTCGGAAAGGTCGAGCAGTTTGGCGACTTCTTTGACGTTATACATGACGAAACTCCTTATGTCTTCAAGTATGGAATGAAAAATGATAGAAAAAGATTGACTTCGAGTTACTCGAAGGTGATACCCTAAGTATAGTTTAAGGTTATTAGACTGTAAATCTCAAAAAATTATAACTAACAAGGAGTGTCACTCGATGGAATATGTAACGTTGAATAACGGAGTTCAGATGCCTATTTTGGGATATGGTGTGTACCAGATTGCTGATCAGGAAGAATGCGAGAAATGTGTGCTTGATGCAATCAGCGTTGGGTATCGTTCTATTGATACAGCACAAGCCTACCGTAACGAAGAAGCCGTGGGCCGCGCTATTCAAAAAAGCGGAGTACCTCGAGATGAATTTTTCATCACGACCAAGGTATGGATTTCAAATGCAGGGTATGAAAAAGCCAAAGCATCCATAGAGGAATCTCTGCGGAAACTCCAACTGGAATATCTGGACCTGGTCCTGATCCATCAACCGTTTAATGACTATTATGGAACATATCGAGCTATGGAAGAGTTATATAAAGCGGGGAAAATCAAAGCTATCGGAGTAAGCAATTTCTATCCGGACCGATATATCGATCTTGTTCAGTTCAGCGAAGTCGTACCGGCAATTAATCAAGTTGAAACCCATGTGTTCAATCAGCAGACAGAGGCACATGAGATCATGAAAAAATATAATACGCAGATTGAATCCTGGGGACCATTTGCGGAAGGCAAAAATGACTTATTCACGAATGCGACGTTGCATGAAGTAGGTCAAAAATACAACAAATCGACGGCCCAAGTCGCTCTGCGTTTCTTGATTCAAAGAGGAGTGGTTGTTATTCCGAAAACGGTCAACAAAAATAGAATGGAAGAGAACTTCAATGTATTTGATTTTGAATTGACCTTGGAGGATATGGAAAAGGTAGCAGCACTGGATACAGGAACAAGCTCCTTTTTCTCACATTATGATCCTCAAACCGTAGAATTCTTGACTGACTATGGCAAGAAAGGACTGTAATCCAACTTATTCAATATCGTGCTCATTGTAGACGAACTTATGAAATTACAACAAGCCAGACAGATCATCTGTCTGGCTTGTTGTATTACAGGAAGAGAATCTCAGTTAACCAGCTGTTCCTGTTACGATCATTGAAGCAATATAGATGGTAGTCAATCGTTGTAAAAGGTCGTATATTAATAATATGTCGATTGTGGGAGTGAACATGTACCACATCGCAAAATGATAAACGATTTTACATAGAAGGACGGGAAAAAATGGACTTTAAACCGCTTGCTTCATTTATTGACCGCATTACATCCTGGCGTGTACCGTGGGCAGAGGTGCTGGTGATGCATCGAAATGATACCGTTTTCCATTATCGTAATGGATACGCCAATCTGGAAGAGAAAACACCTATCGGTGATGGAGCGATCTTCAATCTATACTCCATGACCAAAATTATGACTTGCGTGGCAGGGCTGCAACTGGTGGAGAAAGGGGCAATGCTGTTAAGCGATCCCTTGTCTGATTATCTGCCAGAGTATGCTGAGATGACGGTAAAGAAAACGATGGCGAACGGGGAGATCCGACTGGAAAAGGCGACAAGAGCCATTACAGTACGTGATTTGTTCACCATGACTGCCGGGTTCTCGTATGACGTGGGTTGTCCAAGTATTCAAGAAGCTGTAAAAAGCACCGATGGAACATTGCCAACACGCGACTTCGCGAGAGCGCTTGCGAAAGAACCGTTGCTGTTTGAACCAGGGACACACTGGAATTACAGCATGTGCCATGATGTGCTAGGAGCCTTGGTGGAAGTGGTAAGTGGCAAACGCTTTGGTACGTATCTGCGGGACGAAATCACCGGACCCCTTGGCATGAATGATACAGCGTTTAATCTGAACGATGAACAGCAGACACGCCTGATTCCACAGTATGCTTATAATGATGAGCTTGAAAAGGCTGTACGTTTGGACGGTAATGGATTCCGTGTGGGTACGGAGCTGGAAAGCGGCGGTGCAGGGTTGCTATCAACCGTTAGCGATTATGCACGTTTTCTGAACGCGCTTACTGGGCATGGTACGAGTCCACAAGGCGTGCGCATTCTGTCACAAGCTTCAGTGGAACTGATGCGAACGGACCACCTGAACGAGATGACTCGTGCTGATTATTCCTGGGATCATATGTATGGATACGGCTATGGACTGGGTGTTCGCACACATATCTCCAAAGCAGCAAGCGGCTCACTGAGTCCAATTGGCGAATTTGGATGGAGCGGCGCTGCTGGTTGTATGGCTATTATTGATCCGGATTCAGAGCTTACAGTCATGTATGCACAGCACCTGCTGAACAGTCAGGAGCCGTACGTCCAACGACGCTTACGAAATGTCGTGTATTCCTGCCTGTAAATCATATCGTATTCGAAGTTACTTGAAGAGCCGCTAAATAGTGGCTTTTTTTATGTTATATGGAACGAAATCTATTAATTAGATTGTTATTTCTTTATTAGAAAGGGTATGTTATCATTCTTAGGAAAATAGTACTAGTAGGAGGATATGCTTATTGAACATGAACCTAAATTAATTACATAGTTTGATCAAGATTACACGCTAGCAAGTACCTGTTTGAATGTTGAGATTGTGAACGATTCATAATTAGAAAAGAGCTACTAGATTTTTATTTTTTACTCAAAGGAGAGTCAACAATGATACACCCTAAACACAATGCAAAATGGGCTTCTCTGGCCGTACTTACCTTAATCGCCTATGTTCTGAGCGCATTGCTTCTGCTACCACCCAATGCTGCTGCCAAAGGAGAGCAAATCTCCGCCAAACAGCTCGAAAGTATGAGCCGGCTTTCATTTACGCTTCGTGATGCCAAACAAACGGCTTACACCGTTTATATTTTCGCTTATGATGAACAGAAGAGAACGCTGACCGAAGAAAATGGTTGGACCAACAATAAAAAAGGCGACAAGAGTTATTCAGGAACGTATCGTGCAGCCTTGCTGAAAAAAGGTGCAGTATACGGAACTGTTCAGGCAGCAAAACTGGATCTGAGTACGATTATTTTGCCTCAAACCTGGAACTTTGTTGTGAAGAGCAAAGAGGCCAGTACACCAGACATGCTGATGATCACCGATTGGGGAACTTCAAATATGAATGAAGTCAAAACGTATATAGTTCGTTCGGGTGAACTGCGTCGTGTAACGTATGTAGAGAACAATGGGAAAAAAATGGGAGACTCGTTCTACGCCATCAGGGATGGTGGGATACGTACTCTTTCAGGTGCTCGAGTACAATTTAAAAATTACAACAATATTCATTTTGTCTATGAATTCGATACATTTAAGTTGAATGTGAATAAATTGGAAATGCGGTTGGAAGATACGCGTAACCTTCGTTCAAAAGCTTGGCCGAACTCGGGTGTTGGCGATCGCGCTTACCTGAAAAGCCTGAAGGAAGCCGCTTTAAAGGGTGTGTTGCCAGGCCGGACGGACATCAAGATTGGTATGACGCTTCAAGCAATGCAAAAAAAATTAGGGAAACCCAATTCTCGTTCAAACGGGGAATGGGGAGCGTACTATTATTATTCTAAATTCGGCATCGGGTTTGATTCATACATGCACGAGCTTAGCAAGAAATCACGTATTGCGGTTATCCAGCTGTACAATGAAAAGCAGTATCTCTCACCATGGAATGTGAAACGATGGATGGGAAAACCCACCTCGGAATATTATAATGAAGTTGTTGGTGGTTATGAGATGGAATATGAGCTGGGTAAGCACACTATAGTTTTTAATTATTTGGAAGAAGAAGACTTAATTGACTTTACGAATATATATTAAGGTATAACATCGTAAAGAAATGAAGCATAGCTTAATCACATTTACAAAAAAAGCCGCTGATTAGCGGCTTTTTTTGTTATCCATGGAAGTGGACGCGTAGTCTATTTCATTGGAGTGTTATTAGAGCTTTGCACAGAACGTACACGATTGACTAAATAAATGCCGACTGACACGAACAGTAATGCGACCAGATTTTTCAGCTCCAAGATCGTTTCCCCCAGAAATAACGCTGATAATAAAGCTCCAAACACAGGGATAAGGAAGTTGTAGACAGACACTCTTCCGACCTTGTTGTACTTGAGAAGCATATTCCATAGACAAAATGCGACAGATGACAGCAAAGCCAGGTAGATTAAGTTACTGGTGGATTCCAGGGTGAAATGGGTGACTCGACCCCCGAGTGATAGACCTAACAGCGTAAGTACCAGTCCCCCGACGAATAAGCTGACACCTGTTATGATCAGAACATCGATGGTGGCGGTGAGACGTTTTGCGTAAAGGGCTGTAACGGAAAAAACAAGTGCCGCTATAATAACGAATCCTTCCCCTGTGAATGAAAAGGAAAAAGCAAGCAGATCCGTATGGAAGTTTACGATGATTACACCAACGAATCCAAGCAAGCAACCAACGATTTTATTTCTGCTTAATTTGTCGTTTTTATAGATGAAATGGGCCAGAACAACACTGAAAAAGGTTGTAGTAGCGTTCATAATGGAGCCTTTGACACCCGTTGTATTGGCTACGCCGACGTAGAAAAACATATATTGCAAACCCGTTTGCAATATACCTAGCATGATGAGGCTGGTCCACTGCGGCTTGGATAATTGGAGCTTCTCTTTTCTAACGATACGAGACAGGAGCAAGAGCAGCAAGCCCGCCAGTGTAAACCGGTATCCGGCAAATACATACTTGGAAGCAATATCTTCTGGCAGAATGTTAAACGCGATATATCCAAGTTTGATGGATGGATACGCACTTCCCCATAACAAGCAACAAAGGCTTGCCACGAGCATGACAAAAATGGGATCACTAAATTTACTCGGTTTCTCAAGGGTATTTCTCTCTATCACTTTCGATCTTCTCCTCACATTTCATGTACATATGTATGTATGAATCTATTAATATCCTCACTGACCATATCACATATCGCTAATCTTTGTAATGATAATTAATAAACCGCTCCTCAGTTGATAAGAATATCAAGAAGGAACGGTTCATGAGGAGTCTTGTTATAGATTCCTTTCTAGTAAAATCCCTACTTGTTCTGCGACAATATGAGGTTGCCGGGGTAATCCATTCGTGAAATAGGATTCCACGATACCCACGATTGCTGTACCAAAGAACGTGAGAATCACTTCTTTTGTTAGTCCTTTATTTTTCCCCTCCGTCACATTCACCTCATCTTCTAGTTCTTCAATGACAAGAGCCAGGAAGCGATTGCGGAAAAAAGGGGCTCCTTTACTCAGTAACATAGCCGAGAAAAATGAATAGTGAACTTCAAAATATTCGAACCAAAGTACATTGCTTTCTATAAAATCCAGATCGGATGCTTCTTTGCACAATCTTCGTAGTTCATCGATATGTTCTTCAATTAATTTATCCAGCAAGTCAAATTTGTCCGAATAGTGATGGTATATCGTTCTGCGGCCGACATTTGCATGATCAGAGATATCTTGCATCGTAATGGTATCAAAAGGTTTCTCGTTCATGAGTTTGATAAAAGCGGATTTGATCGCTTCCTGAGACTTAAGTGTTCTTCGATCTGTGACAGAAACGATAGTAATCACCATTCTTTCCAGAGAGTAATTGCACAAATGTTGTTCCTTTGCGCCATAAGGCACAGATCGGGTTCATTTGATCCTTGCAGAGGCAGTGCAATTATTTTATATTATACACAAATGTGCGATATCGCACGTATGTGTGTAATCATATTTAGGTCAACATAGGAGCAGGAAGCATTAATCAATAAGATCACATTGGAGGAAATGAAATGGCTAAACATGAAGAAGTTAAAGGTGGAGTGATATTCCCGGTAGGAGAAAAAAACGAAGCATTTTCCCAATATTTCATAGGGCAAAGTTATCTCCAATCCTTGGTTGCTGATCCCAAAGTGAATGTGGGTGTTGGGAATGTTACGTTTGAACCGGGATGCAGAAATAACTGGCATATCCATCGCGGTGGATTTCAGCTGTTGTTAGTGACTGGTGGGGAAGGTTGGTATCAGGAAGAAGGAAAACCTGCTCAATTCCTCAAAGTCGGCGATGTTATTGTGACTCATGATGGTGTGAAACACTGGCATGGGGCCGCCAAAGATAGTTGGTTTGAACACATTGCGATCACTGCAGGTACACCGGAATGGTTGGAACCTGTTACAGATGAAGTTTATGGGGAGTTATAAAATAAACGCTATGAATTGATTTATTCGAAAATGTTACTGTTTAATTTGTTAAATTAAAGGCTAATTAAGTTCAGGAGATTGCTGATTCTTATGTTGATCTGGGTGCCATCACTCTGAGTTTAATCGAGTGATGGCCTCTTTGCGTCTATGAAGTATCGTCCTCACTTGCAGGAAGAAGCCATGATATAGATGAATTCCAGTGCACTTTATGTATACTTGGAGAAATTTCCAGAATGAAAACGCTTGTCAAATTGAAAATAATATGATAATTTAATGTCTGTAACCGGTTACACATAGAGGAGAGCAACTTATGACAACAATTAAAGACGTAGCTCAACTGGCTGGCGTATCTGTAGCCACCGTATCCAGGGTCATTAATGATAGAGGTTATGTTCATGCGGACACACGCAAAAAAGTGGAAGATGCTGTGAAGGCGCTTAACTTTTCGCCAAATGAAGTGGCTCGCTCATTATATAAGCGTAAATCCAAACTGATTGGCCTGTTGTTGCCGGATATTACGAACCCTTACTTCCCGCAGTTGGCCCGCGGCGTAGAGGACCGGATGCAGGAGCAGGATTACAGACTGATATTTGGAAATAGTGATGAGGATGAACGGAAGGAGCAGGATTACATCCAGACGTTTATCCAGAACAACGTGGTCGGTGTGATCTCTTCAACGAACTACCCTCATTCTTCAATATATGAAAAACTGAAGATTCCCGTGGTGTTTCTGGACAGAACTTCACTGGATCGTCCATCCGTGTATGCGGATGGCAGGGAAGGTGGAAGACTAGCGGCAAGGGAGATTATCAAACGCGGCAGTCGCCGGATCACAGTTATGCAGGGACCGTCACAGATCAGACCCGCTCAGGATCGTTTTGAAGGGGCGATTGAAATCATCCGTGATGCTGGGTTAGACTACCGGGTAATCCAGACGACCTCATTTTCAATTAACGAGGCAGGTGTATGGGCTGAAGAATTATTCAGGAAGTATGCGGACACAGACGGGGTCATTGCCAGCAATGACATCGCAGCCATGGCAGTACTGCATGAGGCATCACGAATCGGGAGAAAGGTTCCTGATGACGTACAAGTGATTGGTTTCGATGATATTCCGATGAGCAGCCTGTTATCGCCGGCATTGTCCACCATCCGTCAGCCAGCATACGAGATGGGAAGAGAAGCGGCGGGATTACTTATCCAGCTTGTGGAACAAGCTGCAATAGAGAATAAAAACATACAGTTGCCCGTGAGTTTCATCGAACGGGGCACTACGAGAAAGGTGAGATCAGATGGCTAAAATATGTGTAATTGGAAGCAGTTCAATGGATCTGGTTGTTACTTCGTCAAGACGGCCGGGGGCGGGTGAAACCGTTCTTGGCGATAGCTTCAAAACGGTTCCTGGTGGCAAAGGAGCCAATCAGGCTGTTGCCGCTGCACGACTGGGTGCCGAGGTTGCGATGATCGGCCGGGTAGGCGACGATGCTTTTGGCAAAGATATTGTAGAGAACTTTAGAGCAAATGCTGTAAATACGCAAAATGTGAAACCGGTTACACATTTAGAAAGTGGTACGGCTCATATCATTCTGGCAGAAGGTGATAATAGTATCGTAGTGGTTGAAGCGGCGAATCGGGAAGTCACTCCTGCATATGTCGATGAAGCAGCTGAAGTGATCCGCGATGCAGATATCGTATTAATTCAGCAGGAAATTCCGGAGGAAACGGTTGTGCATGTGAGTGCATTGTGTGCAGAATTCGGAACACCGCTGCTGCTTAATCCCGCACCGGCGAGAACATTGCCGCAAGAAGTGATCGACAACGCTGCATATATCACACCGAACGAGCATGAAGCCGAGATTTTGTTTCAGGGCATGAGTCCGGCACAGGCATTACGTCAGTATCCAAACAAGTTGTTCATCACGGAGGGCAGTAAAGGTGTACGGTACTTTGATGGCACTGACGAAATTCTAGTCCCAACTTATAAAGTTGAGGCTGTTGATACTACGGGGGCAGGGGATACGTTCAACGCCGCATTTGCAGTTGCTTTGGCTGAAGGAAAAGCGTTGCAAGAGAGTATACGCTTCGCCAATCGGGCTGCATCGTTGTCCGTCACCAAGTTCGGAGCGCAGGGCGGCATGCCGACGCGTGATGAAGTAGAGGAGAGCTTGTAATGAAAAGAAATGGCATGTTGAATAGTCACATTTCCAAGATTTTGTCTGATCTGGGCCATACGGACATGATTGCGATTGCGGATGCAGGTCTGCCGGTACCGGACGGGGTACTCAAAATTGATCTGGCCCTTAAACTGGGAACACCAAGTTTTTGCGAAGTGGTGGAAGCGATCGCTGAAGATATGGTCATTGAGAAAGTCATTGTGGCTGAAGAGATTTGCGAAGGCAATCCCGTAGCTATGCAATTCATCACAGAGAAATTCGGGGTAGAAGCAATTGATGCTTCCGTCAGCCATGAACAATTCAAAGCATTAACTCGGCAGGTGAAAGCGGTCATCCGCACAGGTGAAGCCACACCCTATGCCAATTGCATTTTACAATCGGGAGTCCATTTCGGTTAAAAGGAGGTTGCGTAATGCACATTCAGATGCAAGACATTCATAAAGCGTTTGGAACGAATCAGGTGCTGAGCGGAGTGGATTTTGAACTAAAGGATGGTGAAGTTCATGCCCTGATGGGGGAGAATGGAGCCGGCAAATCCACACTGATGAATATTCTGATTGGTCTTCATCAGCGTGATCAGGGAACCATTACCATAGACGGAGAAGAAAACTATTTTGCAAGTCCGAAGGAAGCCGAGAAACTGGGTCTCACATTCATACATCAGGAGCTGAATGTATGGCCTGAAATGACGGTGCTGGATAATCTCTTTATTGGTAAGGAACTGACATCATCGTTCGGATTGCTCAATACAAGACAAATGAAAGCGCTTGCCAAAGAACAGTTCGCCAAGCTTTCCGTAGACATACCACTGGAACGTCCTGCGGGAGAGTGCTCTGTCGGGCAGCAACAGATGATCGAGATTGCCAAAGCGCTAATGACAGATGCCAAGGTCATCATTATGGATGAGCCAACAGCAGCACTTACGGAGCGTGAGATCCAGAAGCTGTTTGGTGTAATCAGCTCGCTGAAGAAGGAAGGCGTATCCATCGTCTATATTTCTCACCGAATGGAGGAGATATTCACGATCTGTGACCGGATTACCATCATGCGTGACGGAAGAACGGTAGACACACAAGCTATTCCGCAGACAAGCTTTGATGAAGTGGTGCGGAAAATGGTAGGTCGTGAACTAACCGAGCGTTATCCTGTCCGGAATCCTTCTTATGGTGAAGTTGTCCTCGAAGTAAGGAATGCAAGCAGCAAAGGTCTATTCGAGAATATTAACTTCACCGTGAGAGCGGGGGAAATACTCGGTTTCTCTGGACTCATGGGTTCTGGACGAACAGAGATCATGAGAACCATCTTTGGTTTGGATACGTTGGATAGCGGTGAAATCTTCATCCGCGGCAAAAAAGCGAACATTCGTAAACCGGCAGATGCAGTGAAACATGGAATCGGGTTTATTACAGAAGACCGCAAGGATGAGGGGCTGGTATTAGACTTCTCTATTCGCGAGAATATGGCGTTGCCAAATCTGTTCAGTTTCTCAAGCAAAGGTTTCATCTCAACTTCAAAAGAACAAGACTTCGTAGATACACTGATCAAACGTCTACAGATCAAAACGCAATCCTCCGAGACGGCGGCAAGGAATCTATCCGGGGGTAACCAGCAGAAGGTGGTTATCGCGAAATGGGTTGGTATCGGACCAAGCGTACTTATCCTGGATGAACCTACCCGCGGAGTGGATGTCGGGGCGAAGCGCGAAATCTATGAATTGATGAATGAACTGACTGACCGCGGCGTTGCAATCATCATGGTATCGTCGGAGCTGCCTGAAGTGCTTGGCATGAGCGACCGGATCGCGGTTGTGCATGAGGGACACATCAGTGGCGAGGTTGCAAGGGAAGTAGCAACACAAGAACACATTATGACATTGGCCACAGGGGGACAGTGATATGACAACAATGCAGGAAAACAAAACGGCTAAAAGCGGATTCCGTTTCTCAAACGTGATACAAAAATTGGGACCGCTGCTTGGCTTAATCATTCTTATTCTCATCGTATCGGTGTTGAATCCAAGTTTCTTGGAACCGCTCAATATCTTGAATTTATTGCGTCAAGTCTCGATTAATGCGCTGATTGCTTTTGGTATGACGTTTGTTATCCTGACGGGTGGAATTGATCTGTCGGTCGGCTCAATCCTGGCTTTATCCAGTGCTTTTGTAGCAAATATGATGTTGTCTGGTCTCGATCCGATCTTGTCCATCATTATTGGTGTAGCACTCGGTGGTGTCATGGGTATGGTGAACGGACTAATGATTACCAAAGGCAGAATGGCTCCGTTTATCGCTACATTGGCAACCATGACGATATTCAGAGGACTGACATTGGTGTACACCAATGGTAATCCAATTACAGGGCTCGGGGATAACCTGTTGTTCCAACTGTTTGGCCGCGGTTACCTGCTGGGCATTCCGGTACCTGCAATCACGATGCTGATTACCTTCATGATTCTGTGGATTGTTTTGCATAAAACGGCTTTTGGTCGTAAAACGTACGCCATCGGCGGTAATGAGAAAGCTTCCATTATCTCGGGTATCAAAGTTAATCGCGTGAAAATTATGATCTACTCCCTGACAGGTATGCTCGCTGCTCTGGCAGGTGCAATTCTGACATCGCGTTTGAATTCAGCGCAACCAACGGCAGGTACATCCTACGAGCTGGATGCAATCGCAGCAGTTGTATTGGGTGGTACAAGTCTTGCTGGAGGACGCGGACGCATCGTTGGTACACTGATCGGTGTTCTGATTATCGGCGTGTTGAATAATGGATTGAACTTGCTTGAAGTAAACTCATTTTATCAAATGGTTGTAAAAGGTATCGTCATTGCCATTGCTGTCCTGCTGGACCGCAAGAAAACAGCATAAGGAGAGAAGCGAATATGAAAAAGTGGACTGTAACACTCATAAGTATGCTGATGATCATCGTTCTGGCCGGGTGCTCTCTGGAGCCACCGGAATGGGCGAAACCTAACCCAAACAAAAGTAACGGACAGAAGAAAATAGGTTTGTCGATATCTACACTAAACAATCCATTCTTTGTATCACTGAAGGACGGGGTAATGGCTGAAGCCAAAAAACAGGGAATACAGGTCATCGTGGTGGATGCGCAGAACGATTCGGCGAAACAAACCAATGATGTGGATGATCTCATTCAGCAAGGTGTTAGTGCACTTCTGATTAACCCCGCGGACTCTGCAGCGATCTCCACAGCGGTTCAATCCGCTAATAGTGTGGGCATTCCTGTGATCACGCTGGATCGCTCCGCAGATAAAGGCGAAGTGGCGGCACTAGTGGCATCTGATAACGTTAAAGGTGGACGCATGGCAGCTGAATATTTTGTGGAACAACTGGGTGAGGGAGCAAAAGTCATTGAACTTGAAGGTGTGCCTGGTGCTTCGGCAACAAGAGAACGGGGGAAAGGTTTCCATGAAGTGGCCGACAAGCAACTCGATGTGGTTTCCAAACAATCTGCTGATTTCGATCGGTCCAAAGGATTGAATGTCATGGAGAACCTGCTTCAGGGTAATCCTGACGTGCAGGCGGTATTTGCCCATAATGATGAGATGGCACTTGGTGCGATTGAAGCGATTCAAAGCTCAGGTAAAGACATTCCGGTCATCGGATTCGACGGCAATGATGATGCAATCAAATCCATTAAGGATGGGAAATTGACGGCAACAGTTGCTCAGCAGCCTGTACTGATTGGCCAACTGGCGTTGCAAGCAGCTCTGGATGTGCTCAGTGGCAAGCAGGTGGAGTCATCGATTCCCGCTGAATTGAAGCTGGTAACGAAGGAAAATGTGAATGAGTAAATCATCATAAAACATGTATCTTCTTGGACATGAACATAGAACTAAACCAAGCCGCTAATTTAGCGGCTTTTTTCATTTTGGAAGAAGCGTGCGGGCATCACATCAATCAGATTATTGACTTTATAAAAGCATATTAAAGGAACCCCAATTGAATTAATGTCTACTTTGTCGTTTTGGACTGTTCCAGAATAGCATTTTTGGATATGTATATCCAATCCATGCGTTGCTATACTAGCATGACGTTCCACACAGTCTTCACAATACATAAGGAGGAGCTAATCTCATTGATTCATTCCTGTTCGGAATAGAAAGAAGGTGGCTTACATGAAACATCTAGTAGAAGAAAATCTTCAAGCTGTAAGACAGCAAATGGCATTGGCCTGCCAGGCTTCAGGTCGCAACATAGAGGACATCAAGTTGTTGCTCGCAACCAAAACGGTACCGCTAGAGAAATTACAAATAGCTATTCAAGCAGGTGAGGTCCTGTTTGGAGAGAACAAAGCTCAAGAACTCCGAGACAAATTCCCACTCATGGAACAAAGCAAGCAGGTGGAATGGCATTTTATCGGACATCTGCAAACAAATAAAGTAAAGGACGTAGTTAAATATGTTACTCTCATCCATTCCGTAGATCGTCTGAAACTGGGTCAAGCGTTACATAACCAGCTTCTCAAAGAGAATAAGACCTTAGACATTCTTGTGCAAATTAATACGTCCTACGAAGAAAGTAAATTTGGTGCCTCTCCAGAAACAGCCGTTGAGCTTGTAGAACAGTTGTCTCAATTCGAGACATTAAACGTGAAAGGTTTAATGACCATTGGAAAACTGAATGCGACAAACGAAGAAACACGACATTGTTTTCGATTGTTAAACCAGATCCGTACACAGATTAAAGAGAAAAATATTCCACGCGTAGAAATGGATATTTTATCGATGGGTATGTCTGGTGACTTCCAAGTCGCCATCGAAGAAGGAGCTACAATGATTCGTGTAGGGACAAGTGTATTTGGTCAACGCTATTTACCGGACGAGTATTACTGGAATGAAAACACACGCATCGATGATTAAGTGAGAGGTAGTGTTAAATATGAAGACAGCATCCCCTTCGTTACGCGGCCGTGATTTGATATCTCCGGTGATCGCCGCTTTAATATCCGTAATTGTTAATTACGGGGGTACGTTTATCCTTGTTTTTCAAGCTGCAAAAGTGGCTGGTTTAAGCCCGGAAATGACCACTTCCTGGATTTGGTCCATCTCGATTGGGGTAGGCGTAACGGGAATTTGGCTCAGTTATCGATATAAGGAACCGATTATTACAGCCTGGTCTACACCGGGTGTTGCGTTTCTCGTTTCAGCATTAGCGGTAACCCCTTATCCAGAAGCTATTGGCGCTTACATGATTTCAGCAGTCGGATTTATTATTTTAGGTTTGTCAGGCATGTTTGAACGTTTCGTTCGACTTATTCCCCCAGGCATCGCTTCCGGATTGTTAGCCGGTATTTTACTACAGTTTGGTATTTCGGCCTTTGGAGGGGCGAAGGTAGATCCTTTGCTTGTGATTGTACTGTTTGCAGGCTATATCGTGCTAAGAAGGTTTACTTCCCGTTACGCCATTGTTGGCATATTGGCAATAGGTTTGATTTATTTGATATGCATGGGGAAAACAGACTTCAGTACAATCCAATTGGCTGTAGCATCGCCTGTATTTGTTGTTCCAGCGTTTTCGTTAAACGCCTTACTTGGCGTTGCGCTACCGCTGTTCATTATTACCTTGACAGGGCAGTATATGCCCGGAATGCTTGTTCTGCGTAATGATGGATTCAAGACAAGTGCCAATCCTATTTTAGCTGTAACAGGTTTGGGTTCGCTTCTTGCAGCCCCATTCGGATCACATGCTTTTAATGTGGCAGCTATTACAGCAGCGATTTGTACAGGAAAGGATGCACATGAGGATTCAACCAAACGTTATATTGCAGGTATTGCTTGTGGTGTTTTTTATATTTTTGTCGGCATTTTTGGCGTAACATTGGCTGCTCTGTTTTTGATTCTTCCTGCTACCTTTATTGCAACATTAGCGGGATTAGCCTTACTTGGAACGATCGGTGGCAGTCTTGCCAATGCATTAACGGACCCTAAGGGACGTGAAACTGCATTGATTACGTTTTTGGCGACAGCAGCGAATGTGACTTTGCTTGGTGTGGGTGGTGCATTTTGGGGACTGTTTGCAGGAATGATGGCACATCTACTGATGAATAGTAAATTTCCCAAAAAACAACTTGGAACGAATAAATAACCGTAATATGGAGAGGAAGATGTTCATGAAACATTTGGAGAAGCAAGATAAAGTAATAGGAATGGCTGTCCAGCAAGAGCTTGGAAGGCAGCGGGATAAGATAGAACTGATTGCATCAGAGAATTTTGTAAGTCAAGCTGTGATGGAAGCAACAGGTTCGGTATTGACCAATAAATATGCGGAGGGGTATCCGGGCAGAAGATATTATGGCGGGTGTGAGCATGTCGATACAGTCGAAGAGATAGCAAATAGCCGCCTTAAAGCACTTTTTGGCGCTGAACATACGAATGTGCAGCCTCACTCCGGTTCTCAGGCCAACATGGCAGTATATTTTGCCTCGGTTGAGATTGGGGACACAATACTTGGCATGAATCTATCCCAGGGTGGTCATCTAACACACGGAAGTACTGTTAATTTTTCAGGTAGGTTTTACAATTTTGTTTCATATGGTGTCGATGCACAGACGGGCCGCATTGACTTTGACGAAGTACGTAAACTTGCTTATAAGTATCGTCCACGCATGATTGTTGCAGGTGGAAGTGCATACCCGCGGACCATTGAGTTTGAATTATTTGCCCAGATTGCCGCCGAAGTGGGAGCTCTTTTCTTTGTAGATATGGCGCATATAGCAGGAATTGTTGCGGCAGGTTTGCATCCTAACCCGGTACCACATGCCCATTTTGTTTCAACCACCACACACAAGACCTTACGAGGACCACGAGGGGGAGCCATTTTGTGCCGGGAGTCCTGGGCAAAGGCGATCGACAAAGCTGTATTCCCGGGGACTCAGGGCGGGCCATTCATGCACGTTATCGCGGGGAAAGCGGTGGCATTAGGCGAGGCATTGCAAACCGAGTTCACAACATATATTGAAGGTGTTCTGAATAACTCCAACGTATTGGCAGAAACTTTAATGAATGAAGGACTTACCCTTGTATCGGGAGGAACAGATAATCATATCGTGTTGGTTGACTTACGAACTATGGGCCTTACAGGCAAAGAAGCCGAAGCTTTACTGGATGAAGTAGGGATTACGGCGAATAAAAATGCAATTCCTCACGATACGGCAAGTCCTTTGGTTACAAGCGGTATTCGTTTTGGAACTCCGGCTATGACTTCAAGAGGGCTTGGAGCCAGGGAAATGAAAGAAATTGCTCAGCTGATAGGGCTTGCTTTTAAAAATCCAAAGAACTCGGATGTGAAAAATCAAATATTAGGTAGTGTCCGTGAAATCACTTCGCAATTTCCTCTATATGAAGGGCTTAAATAGCTCAACAGCAGACACAAATAGAGCCTGCAATTGTTCCTAATGGATAACAATTGCAGGCTCGTAATGTGCTTGTTTATATTGAAACTTAAGACAGCCCTAGTAGGCTATACCTACACGAGACTGTACATACTCATCAGACATTAATTGCTGATAAGCAAACTCCGCAGTATCGATTACAGATATAGAAGTTCCACCGTCAGGCAAATAGTCGCGCTCAACCCGGTACTTACCAAGAGATTCTCCATCAAATAAGTAGGTAGGACACACGATTGTCCATTCTAACTCTGAAGCCTTGAGAATGTTGTACATCTCCAGATGCTCTTCAGCTGCTCGCGTGGACTTACGTTTGGACTCAGGGGATTGAAAACGAAGCAAGCCAGGATCCGTTCGACTTTCCAATATTCCTGCTGTACCAACGGTAATGATTCTTTTGATACGCTCCTGAGCCATAGCCTCAACAATATGTCCCATGGATTGCGATAATGTAGTTGTTCCATCGGTACTTAAGGAACTAACAACGAGATCCACACCCTGTATGGCGTGATGAATATCCTCTTTGACTAAAGCGTTTCCTTGATGTAGAACGAAATTGTCATCACTGATTTGTACCTTTTCCGGGCTTCTAACCAGTGCAGTTACATGATGATTGGAACGTAGGGCATTAGAGACGAAATGACTTCCAACCCGTCCGGTGGCTCCTAACACTAAAATTTTCATTACAAAAAACATCCTTTCGAATCCGATTGGAGAGCATGTTCTCCATCATAATACAATCTTTGCAAGCCGATGTATGCCTTCCTCAATCTGCTCCTCATTCACTTTCGCAAAACCTAATATCCATCCTTTTCGATGACTCTCCAAGCAATATCTACTAAGCGGATACACGCGTACACCTTGATCAAGGGCAGCATTTGTCAGCGCTTCTTCGTCAAATGACGTTTCAGATTCTAGAAGCATATGTAATCCCGTTTCCACACCACTTAATGTAAATCGTGAGCCTAGCCCAGAAGCAACAATGGCTTTGGTCATGACTTCGTGTCTGCGTCGATATATGTTCCGAACTCTTCTCATATGGCGCATAAAATGACCACGCTCAATAAAATGAGTTAGCGTTAATTGTTCCATAATCGGCAGATGACGATAGGTTAATTCATGAACTTGGGTAAGGCGATCGATGGCTATTTTGGGGCCGATGATAGCGGATAGTCGAATGCCAGGTGCAACCATTTTGGAAAAACTCATCATATAAAGCGTATTCTGAGGTTGCTGACTAAATATAGTTGGAAGTGGATCTCCACGGTACCTAAATTCGCTATCGTAGTCATCCTCAACAATCCAATATCGATGATGAGCTACCAAGTGCATCAATTGTTGCCTGCGTGGCTCCGACATAATAACACCAACGGCGCATTGATGAGAAGGTGTGACAAATACGAGTTTTGTCTGTGGGTGAATATGATCTACACATAATCCATACTCATCAACTGGAACGGGATCGACTTGCATCCGGCGGTATTTCATCGCCATCCAAGCAGCAGGGAAGCCGGGATCTTCTACGGAAACTGTGTCACCCTCACTTAAGAGTGCCTGGGCAATTAAATCAATGCTATGTTGTGCACCTGAGGTTAACAAGATTTGATCAACATCGATATGAATGCCTCGTTCAAGTGATAAATAACGTTGAATCTGCTCTCTTAACGCCAATAACCCTCTGGCATCGCCATAAGCCCAAAGATCCAGATTGGGTTCAGTAGAAGCTTGTAAAAAGGATTGCCTCCAGGCTTTTGTGAAACTTTCATCCAGATAAGGCTCGTGGGGATTAAAATCAATTTCTATTTTGCGATTGTCTCTATTGCCAAACCAACTATGCAGATGACCAATCGATTCGTTTAGTGCAGGCAGATTGGGCGGAATAGGCCCTTGCATCGTGATGCCTTCTGATGAACGAGGTGCATATGTCCAATCACTAACTCTTGTCCCGGCTCGTCGGGAGGTTACCGTATACCCTCGGCTGAATAATTCCTCGTACACAATCTGTATGGTTGAGCGTGAAACACCAATTAATTGAGCAAGTTCACGTGAAGGGAGTAGCAGTTCGCCTGGTTGCCATTTCCCGGTTGTGATATTATGGATCGCTTGATCCAAAAGTTGCTGCCAGATCGGGCGTTGGTCATTCCGATTAACTTTTAGCATTGCTTCAACTCCATTACTCATGCTGAATTATGGATTGCATTTATTCATGTACTTAGCCATGTTATTGACACTCCATTGACTGATATACCATTATAGCAAAAGTTTAATTTGCAAACAAAACAAAGCTGAACGAAAGCGATTTTTACCGTGTGTCCAACCTATTTGGGTTGATCCTACTTGGTTCATACTCGATTCATATTCAAGCCACAGACAGTTCATCTTCTTCGGTTACACTACGGGAGTACAAACACAGAGATTCCCAATCCATAGACTAGACAGGAGAAGATGAGATTGACACGAAAGAAACGAACGTCTATCGCCGCCATAACTTTGGTGTGTGCAATGATGTCCCCAATGTCGGCCATGGCCACACCCGCTACCAGTAACGGTAGTAGCTCTACGTATGATCTAACTAAAAAGGCAGTAAGTGCAAAGGCCAAGGTACTCACTGAATCATACGCTACGACAAGTGTGCAGTACGCACTGATGGATGAGGGTGAGATTGTGATCTCCGGTCAGGCAGGCAAAAATGATCTGAAAAACAACATTCCGCTTTCTTCTAATACCATGTATGGCATTGGTTCAACCAGCAAAATGATGCTCACAACCGCCGTAATGAAGCTCGTTGACCAGGGCAAGATCGATCTTGATGAGCCTGTTGTGAAGTATATTCCAGACTTTAAAATGAAAGACAAGCGTTACCAACAGATTACACCACGCATGTTACTGAATCATTCATCGGGACTTCTCGGAACGTCAAGTAACAGTGCAATACTGTTTGGAGATAATGATACCTATGCACATGATACGTTACTGGAACAATTGGCGACGCAACATTTGAAGGCCGATCCTGGCGCATACTCGGTGTATAGTAATGACGGTTTTACATTAGCTGAAATTTTGGTTGAGCGTGTCAGTGGCATGGACTTCACAACTTTCATGCACCGGTACATAACCGAACCCCTTGGTATGGAGCATACCAAAACACCGCAGGATATTGTGGACTTTAGCCAGATGGCAGCAACATATGCCCCTTCGCATGAGGAGCAACTTCCATTAGAGACTACAAATATGATTGCCTCGGGAGGCATCTATTCCACCGCTGAAGATCTGGTTCAGTTCTCGAAAATCTTTACAGGTGAGGTTGAAGGTGTTCTTTCGGAGGAATCCGTAGAGGCCATGGAGCAAGAAGAATACAAGAGAGGCATGTGGCCAGAAGAAGGCGATTCGTCCATTGGTTACGGCCTGGGCTGGGACAGCGTGAACCTGTTTCCTTTTAATGATTACGGCATCCAGGCAGTAAGCAAAGGCGGCAATACAATAACCTATCATTCCTCATTGATTGTACTTCCGGAGTATAATATGGCTGCTGCCGTAACCTCTTCCGGTGGTCATAGCTCAACGGATCAATTGCTGGCAACTGAGCTGTTGCTTGGCGCGCTTGAGGAGAAGAATATCATTCCTGAGCGTAAGCCGGAGAAGTCACATGATGCACCGATGAAAACAACCATGCCGAAGGAACTTACACAGCACACAGGCATGTACGCGGGTGGGGCAAACATGTTAATGAAGATGGACGTAAAAGATGATGGGCAATTAACGTTATCTAATCTGTCGTCTCCTAACAGTCCTGATCAGACCTATACGTACACCGCTGATGGCTCATTTGTTAATGATGCGGCTACGGAAAAGCTGAAGTTCGTTCAGGAAGTCAATGGGAACACATATTTGTGGTCTCGCTCGTATCAGTCTGTTCCTGGACTTGGACAAGTTGCTTCCTCTGAATATAAGGCAGAAAAACTTGAAACCAATGAATTGTCTGCAGAAGTAAAGGCCGCATGGCAGAAACGGGAAGGCAAAGCCTACGTCTTGGTCAATGAAAAATACACATCAACACTGTACAACGCAGCGATGCCGATGATTCCCATTCATACTTTTAATGAGCTGCCGGGTTATGTCTACACGAATAAAATCGTTGGAGCTAACCAAGCTGTGAACCAATTGCAAATTCCTGGATTAGCGGGCCGTGACACGATGGAGTTTAATTTCTATGAGGAAAATGGCGTGGAATATGTTACAGCTGGAGGCAACGTTTATGCTGCTCAAGACGTCATCAAACCGATCTATGCAGGAAAACAATCGAAGACAACGATTCAGGCGAATGGTCATGCCACATGGTATTCGATTCCAGCATCAGCTGCAGGTAAAGAAATGAAGGTCAAGATGTCTGCAAACAGCGCATTTGCTGTATATAACCAAGCTGGCATAGGCATTAATCATACAGTGGTCAGTGGACAAAACGAAATTGTGTTGCCTGAGAACGGAACTATTGTATTCGCGGGTGAAGCTGGTTCGAAGTTCGAGATTGTATTGACAACGAGAGCAAATTAATAGATTATAAAAAACTGTACAATAAAAAGTCGCGGAAATCGCGGCTTTTTTTGAGTTTTAAATTTTAAATAATACGTTTTAAAGTAAATGTACCTTTTTTCAGATTCACAATGTAATATTGGGTTTCGCGAAGCTTACTTAAAGGGTAAGTATTAAAAGGACTTTTACTGGTTGGAAAAAAATGATGGAGGAAAATGTTGCAAGTGGAAAGGCAAAGCATTGATTGTTAATATACAGTAAATAATAACAATCAAATGGGCAGAATATCGACAAAAAGCATAACCGTAATACCGATTCCAAAGAAAATAATGATTATTCGGACAATACCGAGACGGGGAGGACACATGAAAACAACGAAGATCTCATTTTTTATACTTTCACTGATGCTGCTCCTGGTGAGCGGTCTATCAGGATGGGTAGGGAACGCTGCCGCAGCGTCCGATTCCGGTAAAACCTATGTTATCGGAACTGATGTCACATTTGCTCCATTCGAATATGAAGATGAGAATGGTGATTTTGTTGGTATCGACATGGATTTGCTGGATGCCATCGCCAAAGATCAAAATTTTAAGTATCAAATCAAATCCCTGGGATTTAACGCAGCTGTACAGGCACTTGAGGCGAATCAAGTCGATGGTGTAATCGCAGGGATGAGTATTACGGATGAAAGAAAAGCAAAATTTGATTTTTCGGATACTTATTTTGAATCAGGTGTCGTTATGGGTGTTAGTGCCAACAATGACACAATTAAGAGTTATGAAGACCTTCGTGGACAGAAGGTAGCCGTGAAAACCGGAACAGAAGGGTTTAGTTTTGCAGAGTCCATCGCTTCAGAGTATGGATTTACGATCGTTCCGTTTGATGAGTCATACCAAATGTATGAAGATGTAAAAACCGGTAATTCCGTAGCCTGTTTTGAAGATTATCCTGTACTGGCCTATGGAGTTAATCAGAACAACGGTTTGAAAATTGTTACCGACAAAGAAGATGGCGCTCCTTACGGTTTTGCAGTAAGCAAGGGGAAAAACCAGGAGCTTCTGGAGATGTTCAATGCTGGTCTTGTGAATATCAAAGCAAACGGTGAGTACAAGCGCATTATCGAAGAATATGTTGGAGAGAATTCCCAAGTCGCAAATCTGGGGCGTTGGGAGTTAATACAGAAATCTCTTCCTGCACTTTTTAAAGGTCTGGGAAAAACACTTTTATACACGATTGTGTCCCTGTTCTTCGCGTTTATCATCGGTCTGATTTTCGGATTCATGAAGGTGGGACAGAACAAATTCCTTCGAGTTGTTGCCACCGTATTTGTGGATATCTTCCGCGGTATTCCGCTGATTGTCCTGGCATTCTTTATCTATTTCGGGATTCCACAGGCGATGGGCTTCACGATGCCATTGTTCCTGGCGGCTATTCTGACACTTAGTCTGAATGCAGGGGCGTACGTAACCGAGATTATCCGAGGCGGGATTCAATCGATTGATCGTGGTCAGATGGAAGCTGCCCGTTCATTGGGCATTCCTTATCGCAAAGCGATGATAAAGATCGTTATTCCGCAGGCAGTGCGGGTTATGATTCCGTCCTTCATTAACCAGATGGTTATCACGTTGAAGGATACGTCAATCTTATCCGTTATTGGTCTCGTAGAGTTGACACAATCGGGTAAAATTGTTATTGCAAGAACGTTCTCCTCTTTTGACATTTGGTTAACGGTTGCGGTTATGTACCTGATTGTCATTATCACATTGACCAAAATTGCTGATTATCTGGAGGTGAAGGTTCGTCGTGGCTAAAATAAAAGTTGAAGGTTTGAAGAAAAGTTTCGGCTCGAATCAGGTCCTCAAGGGAATTGATGTGGCGGTCAACGAAGGAGAAGTTGTCTGTGTCATCGGGCCTTCCGGTTCGGGAAAAAGTACCTTCTTGCGCTGCATTAACCAATTAGATGTGATTACGGCAGGCCGGGTTATTGTGGATGATCAGGATCTGAATGACCCTAAAACCAACCTGAACAAAGCTCGCGAAAATATTGGAATGGTATTTCAACATTTTAACTTGTTCCCTCATTTTAGTGTGCTTAAAAACATCATGTTTGCGCCCAGAGAACTCGGGATATTAAATGCACAGCAGGCTCGTGATACAGCACTCAAATTACTTGAGCGTGTGGGTCTGTCTGATAAAGCAGACAGCTTCCCAACACAACTGTCAGGTGGACAAAAACAACGTGTAGCTATCGCTCGTGCGCTTGCTATGAATCCGGATGTTATGTTATTTGATGAACCGACGTCGGCGCTTGACCCTGAGATGGTAGGAGAAGTCCT
The DNA here is from genome assembly GCF_037981725.1 of Paenibacillus sp. FSL H3-0457. NCBI lineage: Bacteria > Bacillati > Bacillota > Bacilli > Caryophanales > Paenibacillaceae > Paenibacillus > Paenibacillus sp. FSL H3-0457. The sequence continues at coordinate 3,325,289 of NZ_CP150283.1, forward strand.
CGGTGTTATGAAGGACCTCGCGAGCGAAGGCATGACGATGATGATTGTTACCCATGAGATGGGTTTTGCTCGTGAAGTAGCTGATCGTGTGATCTTCATGGACGGTGGTTATATTGTCGAGCAGGGCACTCCTGAAGAGATATTTGGAAATCCGAAGAATGAACGGACGATCAGCTTTTTGGAAAAGGTACTCTAGCACTGAATCGAGAATGAATACATTGAAAGTCGCTATTTTAGCGGCTTTTTTTGTTATATTTATGAGGTGATTTAATAGAAAGACCGATCAAACTAAGCCAAGAAAGTGAGGTCTATACTCTATGGAAAACGTGTCACAAGAAGATCAACTGCAATCCATTAAAGCCTTTCAATCAACGATCCGCAAATCAGAAAATGCCTTAGTGAATATGACTCAGAAAAGGAATAACACGACATTGTTACAGAAACGTCTCCAAACTTTATACATCGGCCTAGCACTGTTGGAAAAGGTATGGAATCAGAAATCTCATCCCTACACGGAGGAAGATATCGCAGAAGCTCGTCTTGTCTTGATGGGATTGTTCCCATCTCTTGAGAGCATGTATGCCAATTCCAAAGAAGGTAGCCCACAAAAGACTCTTCTAGAAAGAAGGATTAAAGCATTTCATCTGGCCGTTCAAGCCATGGATACATACTGATGAAATGAGAGAGAGGTCTGTCTAATGAACGACAGACCTCTCTTTTTCTTTTGCAAGCTTAGGAAAACCGATAGAGACGCACACCGTGCGCAGGTACAGTAGTAACTAAGGAATTCTCTGTTAATTGAGCCGCTTCTTGGCTCCACAATTCGGTACCTTCGGTAATGCCGGACAGTCCGACCTCATCAATGGACAGATCCACAGGTAGAGCATTCTCGCCGGTGTTGAACACAGCGACGTAAGAGGAGCCATCCGTATGCTGGGCAGTCCACACAATAAGATCTTCTTTGCGTAAGGATTCTCTGGCTCCGTAACTCTCGCGATGCATCCGCAGAACCTCACGATTAGTTAGCAGGGATAGTGTCCAGTCATCGTTATCTCGCAGTTCACCACCAAAGATGAGCGGGGAACGGAAGATGCTCCACAGTGACATCATCGTCAACTGCTCGTCAGGTGTGAACCGTGTCCAGCGATCTGCTCCACCACCGTCTACAGAACGGATACCGATATGACCCAAAGGCAACATATCACAGTCTGGCCAGCAGCCTGCTTTGGGAACGCCTTGCCACGTCCGGCAGCGGTCGAACATATCCAATAACAATGGCCAGAGGTCCCAGAAGTCGTCCGTGACACGCCACATGTTGGCATGATCAGCCAAGAATTCTGAGTATTCTACTGGAGCAGGGCCAGGAGAGAGACTTAGTACCATGGGCCGACCGGAGCGCTCAATCGCTTTGGATATCATTTCGATCTCAGGTTGATGGGTGTCATAGAGCCTTGAAGCAGCAATATCGTCAACCTTCACCAAGTCAACGCCCCATTCTGCATACAGTTCAAAAAGCGAATCGTAGTAGGCTTGTGCGCCTTCTTTTGAGCTATCAACACCATACATATCCGTATTCCAGGGACAGATGGAGTTCGGATGAGCAATATCGCGCGCAGTGGCGGTTGTTCCCAGGATCGGAGTCCCAGTATGTGCAGCTTGACGTGGGATACCGCGCATGATGTGAATGCCGAATTGCAGCCCCAGACTATGAACGTAGTCGGCTAATGGCTTGAATCCCTGTCCACCTGCAGCGGAGGGAAACCGATTCTCGGCAGGCATAAGCCGCGAATATTCATCCATGATGAGTGGAACGAACGGACGATATTGCGAAGAATTGGCCAAAGGCTCGTACCATTGAATGTCGACCGTAATATAGCTCCATCCGAAGTCTTTAAGATGTTCTGCCATGTACTCGGCGTTGCCACGAATTTCGTCTTCCGTAACGGCTGCGCCGTAACAATCCCAGCTGTTCCAGCCAAGCGGTGGAGTTGATGCTGCAAGTGTATGATTCATGGGAATGCTCCTTTATGGATTAATTATTGCTCTCGCTTAATTCATCATAATAAAGGATTTTATTAATATCTACAGTAATGTTGAGTGTCGAATAGCAAAATATTGCGGTTAGTCGAAGAACAATTTACGGTACACAAGGCTTTCTCCGCCACTACGAAATTCACCTGGCGTAACGCCTGTTATGCTGCGAAAGGCTTTGATAAAATAACTTCCGCTGGAATACCCGACTTGCTCGGCGATGACTTCAATGCTAAGAGAAGTTCCGCGCAGCAGTTCCATTGCTTTCTCGGTACGTACACGGGTTAGATAAGCACCAGGCGTCAAGCCCGTACTGGAGGAAAAGCGACGTATAAAGTGATATTTGGAAAGGGAAACATGCTCCGCTAGGTGATCGATACTGATCATCTTGGAGTAGTTGTTTTCTATGTATTCAACGGCTATTTGAATGTTTTCAGACCAATTCTCCCTGTTGCGCAATGTTGTTCTCTGTAATCGCGTTAATTCTGTCATGAACTGATATACGCTGGATGATGCGATCAGAGGATCAGTTATTCTGCCTGTTGCCGCATCAGTCACGATCATCCGCAACAGTCGGATGGGTGTACAATCAGCGGGAAGATAGGGAACTTCTCCCGCTTCACGAAGAAATTTTCTCCAATGGGGCAGAATAAGAGTGGGTCTGAACAGCAGGAACAGAAACTCCCAAGGCTCTTTTGATGCTGAATGGTAGTAATAGCGATGTAGCCCTGGAATTTCTGCCAAAAAAGCTTGTCCTGCGGTAACATGATGGATGCGATTATTCGACTCAAATACACCTTCACCCGAGATTGTATATTGGAATAACAGGAGAGGCCCGTCCGAACGTTCGAGTCCATCCCAATGATAAGAAGGATCGGTTATTGAATCACATCCAGCCGCATACAGTACACACAGTTGGAGCTCCTTGTCTTCCGCGAATCGAAACCCATAGGTTCCTCTAGGGATATTCATGTCAGCTCTCCTTGTTGCCCTGAATTTTTACTGCGCTCCGCGAATGAAAATATCTACTAGCTTCTGGCCTAGAGAAAAGTTGGAACCATATTTATGCAGGTTATCTTCCCGATTACCCATTAACATCAATGTCGAGAAGGTCTCTGCCAGGAAAAATGGATCGTCCGTTCGCAGTCTGTTTTCATCCATTGCCCGTTGGAAATGGGAGGCTAACACTTCGTGAATCTGATGCTCCGCGTTGCGTATATCCTGAATTTGAGCTGGTTCAAGAAAAGGCTCAGCTTCTCTGAGCATGGTTTCAATCTCCGCATGTGGATTTCCCAGTCTGGCCTCTGCCAGATGCACAAGCCCCGACTCCAGATTCTCGGCTTGATCAAGGATATGCGAGGTTAACCGGCTCACATTCTGTAACATCGTTGTAAAGGCAACCTTAAAAAGCTCGGGTTTGCTGGTGAAATGATAATAAATGGTTGGTTTTGACACGCTACATGTTTTGCCAATTTGCTGAAGCGTGACTGTTTCGTAGCCATACTCCATGAATAACTGTGAAGCGGTTTGAATAATGGTTTGCTGAATTGAGATATCATCGTTGCCATGTTTGGGTCTTCCAGGCAATCGTTTGGGTGATTTTTCTGTCATTGGACTTCCCTCCATGAATATTTTATGACAAATAACGATAGTAAGCAAAATCATCTTGTAATTATACTTACCGGTAAGTATAATTATGAAGAGTTAAAAAAGGCATATCATTATCCTCATACTAAGGTGGTTTTAAGGTTGAAAACAGCACAACGTACTAACAAATGGAAGAAAATAATTATGTGGACCATCTTGTCCATTGTTATCATCGTGGCCGGCGTTTACGTATATCTCAATTCGGTTACGTATAGTCCGACTGAGCGAGCTGAAACGGCGATGACAAGTGATGCTCAGGTTATTGTCGCCAAGATTAAGGACGGTTACCGATTTGAACCCGTGGGTACAGAAGAGATAACCAAACCGAATATTATTTTTTATCCAGGTGGTCTGGTTGAACCTGAAAGTTATTCTCCACTTGCCAGAGAAATGGCAGAACAGGGTCACCGCGTATATATCGCGAACATGCCAATAAACTTGGCGATTTTCGGTCAGAACAAGGCTGATTCCTTTATCGAGGAACATCCTGACGAAGCGTTTGTTATTGGTGGCCATTCGTTGGGAGGGTCATTTGCATCACGGTATGCTACGGAGCACAATGAGAAGTTGGAAGGCGTCTTTTTCTTGGCTTCTTATGCAGATGAAGGGGGGAGCGTTAAGAATACGGACTTGTCTATCTTACAGATTACAGGCTCGGATGACGGAGTGCTTAACTGGGAAGACTGGGAGAACTCCAAAGCAAATCTTCCGGAAGATACGACATATGTGAGTATTGAGGGTGGAAATCACGGTCAGTTTGGCTCATATGGCATGCAAAAAGGAGATAATCAACCTGCAATTACAGAAGAAAAGCAGTTGGAAGAGGTAGTTATAGCCCTAGAGAACTGGATGGGTAAATTAAAATAATGTATTAAATGAATGTATTGAATGGTAATGATCGTGGTACGATTAAAGTCGCTATTTTAGCGGCTTTTTTTGTTGTAGAATAAAAATATTGCTTCAATGGAGCAGGGCAACAACTTTAATTGATTGCATTTCAATTCCATAATAGGCTTACAGAATTGCTTTAATTACCACAAATCGTTAACATTAGAAGCATTGTCATCGAAATAGTAGCAAAACGGAAGACAGCAAGAGCAAGAACATCAAAAGGAGAAAAGATTATGTTTTTCAGAAAATTTGCTTACACGTTAATGATCATCCTGGCTGCATTATTGTTCTCAGGTTGTACGTCAGAGTCTTTGCGTGATCTTGGATCACCTCAAGTTTCGGAGGATATGGGATTTGATGAGGTTGCCGACTATATCTCGGAGCACAATGAACTCCCACCAAATTACATTACCAAGAAAGAGGCCAGAGAACTGGGCTGGGAACCAAGTGAAGGTAACCTGCGAGAAGTTGCTCCAGGCAAAAGCATTGGCGGCGACGTGTTCGGAAACCGGGAAGGACTACTTCCCAAGAAAAAAGGCCGGATCTGGTACGAAGCCGATATAAATTACTCAGGAGGACGGCGCGGAAGCGACCGAATTCTATACTCGAATGACGGTCTAATCTACCAGACGACAGATCATTATAAGTCATTTGAACAGTTAAAATAAACGGAGGAAATGATATGAGCATCATTCAGATTAACGGAAACGACTTTCACAGCAAGGAAGAGCTTCATCAAATTTTGCAGAACCAGCTTGAGTTAGACGAGAGTTATGGAGGCAATTTGGACGCACTATGGGATGTCTTAACTGGGGCTGTAAGCATGCCGCTTACTGTTCAATGGATTGGTTTTGAGAAAAGCAAAGAGATTCTTGGAGATTACGCTGACCAACTAATGGAATTGTTGAGGGAAGTTGAAGCAGAAATCCAAGGATTTACGTTAGAACTATATTATTGAAAAGTAGGTTTGGCTTTATGAGGCGATGGGCAACCATCGCTTTTTTGGTCTTTACATTTTTACTGAGACTCATGTCTAGATCATGCTATTTTCATGGCTTAATAATCAAGGTTGGGGTTATTAGACTTCCTTATACTTTAAACATGGAATAGGGTAGGCAGGGTTGTAGTCGTTTACTAACGGTTGAATATGTAAGCGTATACTATCTCAAAGTGAACCATCGTAATGTCTGGATTGGTTATTACGACTAACATCATTTAGGGGGCAGAAAAATAATGAGAGCCGTATCAAAAGTGCTAGGAGCATGTCTCGTAACAAGTGTTGTGTTAGTTTCCGCCGGTTGCGGAAATGCTGGAGAGAATTCCGAATCAAATACGAGTGACCCCAACAGCCCGATCACATTTACCTTCTTCGGCGCAGATGCAAGTCCCAACTGGAACAAAATGCAGGATGCGGTAGGGAAGAAAATTACAGAAGAAACCGGTGTAAGCATTGATGCTGAATTCGATATTTCGAGCGGAGGCGGAAACGACCGTATTTCCTTGATGGCTGCAAGCGGTGATTATCCGGATTTGATTTTCCCCAAAGGTAACTTGACCAGACTCGTTGATGCCGGGGCAATGATTGATCTGACGGATCTGATCGAAGAACACGCCCCCAACTTGAAAAAGATCTACGGTGAGCACTTCAATCGGTTGAAATACAGCAATGACGATCCTTCAATCTATTGGATTCCAACGAATGGTGCGATCGATCAGGTCAGCTTTGATGCGACGAATGGTACTGCCATTCAACATCGTGTAGTCAAGGAACTCGGGTATCCTGAGATCAAAACCTTAAACGATTTCGAAAATGTGCTACGTGAATATTACGAGAAACATCCGTCCACAGATGATGGCCAACCCACAATTCCGTTGACGCTTAGTGCAGATGGATGGCGACGAATGATAACTGTTACTGATCCCGCTGTCATGTCTACTGGAGGACCTGGAGATGGTGAGTATTTCATCAATCCGGACACCTACGAAGCCGTTCTGCATTACAAACGTCCCGAGGAGAAGGAATATTTCCGGTGGTTGAACAAGATGTACAATGAAGGCTTGCTGGACAAGGACAGTTTTGTTCAGAAGGATGACCAGTATAAGTCCAAAATCGCCAGTGGTCGCGTGTTATCCTTGCTTGATCCAAGCTGGGGATTCAGTGATGCGGAAAATGCTTTGAAAAGCGCAGGAAAAGATGATATGACCTACGGATTCTATCCGGTCACGCTAGATGACAGTTTTCAGCGGAAAGACTTCCAGAATATCGGCTTTGATGGTTATGGCATTGGCATAACAGTCGATTGTGAAGATCCTGTCCGTGCCATCAAATTTTTGGATTGGATGTCTTCTGAAGAAGGGCAAGTATTGAGAAACTGGGGCGTTGAAGGCGAGCAATATAATGTGGAAGACGGTGTTCGCACCATCCCGGCCGATGTACAGGAACGTAAAAACAAAGACAATAACACATTCACCAAAGAAACCGGAGTAGGCTTGTATTACATTTTTGGTGCTCACTACGGGGATGGCGTTAAAGATTCAACGGATAACTACTATACAACGAATTATCCTGAACAGATACAGCAAAGTTATTCTGATGAGGAGAAAGAAGCTTTGAAAGGTTATGGCATCACTACATGGAAGGACTTGTTCCCTTCCGAAGAGGAGTTTCCGGTGAAAGAGTGGGGCGCGGCTTACAATATGCCGATTCCTTCGGATAGCGGGGATTATAACGTTGTGTATCAGAAAACGCAGGATATTATTCAGAAACGGATCGCCGAAGCGATTACATCCTCTCCAAGTGCCTTTGAAGGCATATATGACAATATGATTACCGAACTTGATAATGCAGGTGCAGTAGGCATGGAACAGCAGTATACGGAGTGGATTAAAGATCGCGTTCGATTGTGGACGGGTAAAGAGATCAATTAACTGGCGTATAATTACAATAAAATTGTTTGCAGATCCGAAGTATATCAAGAACTAAAAGAACATCGAGCCATGCAGGATGGCTTGATGTTTTTTAGTTTACATTAAATGAGCTCATCATTATCTTGGCAGTGCTTCCATTGCATCACGTCTTTGTTTGATATATCTACCGGGGGAGATGCCGACCATTTTGGTAAAACTGCGAATAAAATTGGCATAGTCACTAAAGCCCGATTGAAAGCATGCATCCGTAATACTCATTCCTTCTGACAGGTGGAATTTGGCCCGTTCAATACGACGACCCAAAATGTAGGAACGGATGGTCAATCCAGTATGCTTTTTGAACTGGCGGCTGATATAAGTACTGTTCATGTAGAACACTTCGGCAAGTTTGCGAAGCGTTATGTCTTGATTCAGATGTGTTTCAATATAATCCATGGTTTCACGAACCAGTTCAGGCATAATGTCATTGGGAACAAAGGAATTGTTATGAAACCAGACGTTAATCATGACCAACAATTGGGCTACGGCTGCATTTATTTTGATATCGGTGCCATAAGCATCGGAAGCAAGCAATCCTTCCAGTTCGTTTGTACATTGCAGCATCTGCTTCAAGTTATCGTCGTCTAGATGTACGATGTTGCCTGTTCCTTTGGGGCGATGGTCAAAACATGACGATAGATTGGTTGATGGTGTGGAAAGCTGAAATAGATATGTTTTTTTGAGATTGATTGTAATTCGTTCATACTCAGATTCATCCAGAATAAAGGCTCGGTGCATCTCCTCGGGTGACATCACAAGCAGATCACCAGGCTGTACATGGTAACATCGATTATCTACATAAAAGTGAACGTTTCCACGAAGAAACAGGTAGATTTCGTATGCATTATGGCGATGATAGATCGTTTCCAGCTTATACGTCGTTACGCTGTGTAGATATAAGAGCTCAGGCTGGATGGGATCATAAAAACACTCAGAGGATCCACTCATGAAGTACCTCCCGTCATTTCACGCAATAAATAGAGCGGTTAACGCAATGAAATTGTACTCAGCTTACCTTAAAATGTAATCATCCTATCATGATACCTTTTGTATTGCAAACGCTTTCTCGTAAAAAGACACAACTAAAAACGATTATAGGGGGATTCTTTTGATGAATCATCATTCTACACCACATGCTGGTGAGCAAAAGCAAGACCAAGTTGCCAATCTGGAGCGTATTCCAGGGGAGATTGGAAAGCTTCGTCCCAACGGTAACCCTTTGGTGGCCCACAAATTTGGAGCCGATCCCTATGCTTTAGTATTTAACAATCGAGTCTACTTATATATGACTAGTGATAAGCTGGAATATGATAAGGACGGTCTTCCTCAGAAAAACAGCTACAGTTCAATCAACCGGATTACGGTCATTTCTTCGGATGACTTAATCAACTGGACCGATCATGGAGAGATCAGAGTGGCTGGACCTCAAGGCGCGGCAACATGGGCTTCGCAATCCTGGGCCCCGGCAGCTGCTCATCGAATCTTGGATGGCAAGGACTGTTTCTTTCTTTATTTCGCCAACAATGCCAGTGGAATAGGTGTACTGTCTGCACCCACACCTGTAGGTCCGTGGATAGACCCTATAGGAAAAGCACTTATTACAAGAGAGACTCCGGGAGTGGAGGAAGTAACCTGGCTATTCGATCCGGCTGTCATTGTAGATGATGATCATCAGGCCTACATCTATTTCGGTGGTGGTATTCCACAGGGGAAAGCAGAAAGACCGGATACGGCAAGAGTGATGCGATTGGGAGACGATATGATCAGCGTTGTTGGCAAAGCAAAGGTTATTCAGGCGCCTTATATGTTTGAAGATTCAGGGATACATAAATATAATAATAGTTACTACTTTACGTATTGTTCCAATTTTATTGAGGGTGATCGGCCAGATGACAGCCCACCACCTGGTGAGATTGCATATATGACCAGTGTTCAGCCAATGGGGCCATGGACATATCAGGGTACGCTACTCCAGAATCCAGGATACTTTTTTGATATTGGCGGCAACAATCACCATGCTATATTTCAACTATCGGATCAATGGTACATTGCCTATCATGCCCAGACATTATGCCAAGCCATGGATATTCCCGAAGGTTACCGTTCAACGCATCTGAATCGAGTCGAACATGATGAGGCCACTGGTAAGATCAAGAAGGTACATGCCGATTATCAGGGCGTAGATCAAATCAAATGCTTCGATCCTTATGGGTGGGTAAGCGGTTCAACGATTGGATGGAGTAGCGGAGTATCAACAGAGCAATATCTTGACTCTGGTGAGATGTCTGCATCAGATTCGAATATGATTTCGGCTAAACTGCAAAATGACAGCTGGATAGCTATATCGAAGGTGGACTTTGAAATTGAAGGACCCACAACCTTCACAGCCACGATTGCGAATCAAGGAACCGAAGGTACGTTAGAACTTCGACTTGATCGTACAGACGGACTGTTAATTGGAGAAATCATTGTTCCGCCTGCGACCGAATCCCTTCACTGGATGGAACTAACAACTAATGTTACGGGTGCGAAAGGTGTGCACGACTTGTATATTAAGCTTAAAAGTTCAACAGACAGCCCAACCATCCTTTTAAGAGAATGGAAGTTTAACAGAAAAAATGAGGTGTAATTGAAGCATGTATCCGAATCCGATTATTTGGGCCGATTACCCGGATCTTGACGTTATTCGTGTAGATGACACATATTATATGGTCAGTACAACCATGCATATGATGCCGGGATGTGTCATCCTGCGTTCATATGATCTGATCCATTGGGAAGTAGCCACATATGTATACGACACATTGGACGATACACCTGCACAACGGCTGGTGGATGGTCATCACGTTTACAGTAAAGGCATGTGGGCTGCATCACTCCGCTATCATCAAGGGATGTTCTATGTGATCTTTGTTGCGAATGATACCCGTAAGACATACTTGTATACGTCGACCTCCATCTCGGGAGTGTGGAAGAAACAGATCGTGGAAGGGTTTTACCATGATTGCTCCTTATTTTTTGACGATGATGAACGAGCATATCTCGTGTACGGTAATACCGAGATCTATCTGACCGAATTAAGCTCTGATCTGTCCGGGCCCAAACATGGTGGAGTGCATCGCTTGATTGTAAAAGACGAGCAGCCTCATCACCTTGGTTATGAAGGAGCACATTTTTACAAGATCAGTGGTAAATATATTGTGTTCCTGATTCATATCACGAAAGCTTCCGGACGTAGAACACAGGCGTTTTATATGGCAGACTCTCTGGAAGATGTCTTCACTGGTGGAGAAGTATTCAATGACGATATGGATTATTTCAATTCAGGTGTTGCTCAGGGCGGTATCGTGGATACGCCGGATGGAGACTGGTATGCAATGCTGTTTCAGGATCATGGGGCTGTTGGCCGGGTTCCTGTTTTGGTTCCGCTACACTTTGATCAAGGTAAACCCGTGTTTGCAAGCAAAGCGCCGAAACAGATTGATATCCCGAGCACGAGACCAGAGCACCGTTATAACCCGTTAGTGGGTAGCGACAGTTTTAATTATGAACCCGAGGAAGATGGAAACATCTGCCTCCGTGATTTTTGGCAATGGAATCATACACCTAATCATGAACTCTGGTCCGTTACAGAGAAATCGGGGGTGTATCGTGTTCGAACGGGACAGATCAGCCCAAATCTGACGTTTGCGGTCAACACACTAACCCAGCGTTCAATGGGGCCCGCTTGCGAAGCAATAGTTACGCTTGACGGCAGTCGTCTGAATGATGGGGACTATGCCGGGTTGTGCTTTCTAATCGGTTCGTACGGTATGATCGCTCTCACGAAGCAGGATAACAAGTTTTACTTGGTCATGCATGCCAGAGATAGTGAGGATTCCACCATATTTGGTAATCTGATCGACCAGAAGCCAGCCACTGAACATGAACGTATCCCGGTATCAGATTCAGTAGTTAAACTAAAAGCATTCGGAAATTTTGAGAACAATCTGGATGAGTGCTCTTTTGCCTATTTCGATGGAACTGAATGGAGAGATATAGGGATTGTCCACAAAATGATATATAAACTGGATCATTTTATGGGTTGCCGAACAGGGTTGTTTGTATATTCAACTGAAATAGCTGGAGGAACAGCTGACTTTTCGAATTTTGAATATCGCGTGATTAATCCTGATGAGAAACAATGAAAATACGTAAAAGCCGCCCAACGGCGGCTTTTCGTATTCAATGAGTACAAGTTGTTGTACAATGATATGGATTAAAGTTGACAGAGAGAAGAGAGTTGTTCAAACCGAACTGGGGGCATGTCGTCATGTATAAGAGATGTCTGGACATAACAAGATGGACCTTCATTCTGTTCCTTGCTGTATCCATACCAGCAGGTCATACCGAAGGTAATAGCAAACAACATCATCCGCAGCAAGATGGGCAGCAGATTCAACTTCCCGCTACGTTTGAGAGGTATTCTCCTCCCATCGTGGTCTCTTTTGTCAGGGAAACGGGAGATGACCTTGAGCGCATGATTAGTCAGTTACCTGGTGAGACGATACTGGATAATCGCTGGACTCGTTTGTACGAGAAAGAGCTAGGTATTCAAATTCACTATGACTGGACTGCTAATGGGGATGTATACAATCAGAAGTTGGGTGTATCCCTTGCTGCAGGACGTTTTCCAGATGTAGTGAAAGTTAATCCATATCAACTTAGACAACTGAGCAATGCTGGAATGATCGAAGATTTAACCCATGTGTACCAAGAGTATGCTTCCCCACTTACAAAGAGTATATTGGAGGCGGAGGGAAGAGGCGCATTTGATGCGGCAACCATTGATGGCAAACTCATGGCTATTCCCGAATCATCTTCCTCCATTGAGACAGCGCAGTACCTGTGGATTAGAACCGATTGGTTGGAGCAACTGGGGCTACGGCCGCCTGAAACGATGGAAGAGCTTCTCCAGGTTTCGAAAGCGTTTACAGAGGAGGACCCCGACGGGAACGGAGAGCATGATACGTACGGACTTGCGCTAACGAACCATCTATGGGATCCAGTTATGGGAGCTGCAGGGTTCATGTCCGGCTACGGTGCCTACCCTAATATATGGGTTAAAGATGCAGAAGGAAACCTCACTTATGGAGGTATACAGCCTGAAGTTCGGGAGGCTCTGAAAGTACTGCAAACGTTGTATCGTGAAGGCCAACTTGATCCGGATTTTGGTTATAAAAGTGGAAACAAGGCGTTTCGTCTAGTTCAAGATGGAAAAATAGGGATGCTTTACGGCGAACAGTGGACATCCTTTATGCTTCAGAGCACCCGTGATAAAGATACAGATATAGATGTAGAATGGCAGGCATATCCCATTGTTGCCAAGTCGGACCGGAGCCTGTTCGTACCGCTACGTTCCAACACTGGGCAATACTTTGCTGTAAAAAAGGGATTCTCTAATCCGGAAGTTGTTGTAAAGCTCATGAATCTGCATCTGGACATCAACTGGGGGGATCAGGCACAGTATGAAACATACTACAATGACGACTCCCGAGCTGTGTGGATGCTTTCACCGGTAACTCCTTTTCCCGGTAATAAAAATATAGATGCATACAAACAAATTCGTGATGCCAGAAGTACAGGAGACTTCTGGGCTCTGCAGAATGAAGCTCTCGCCATTCACAAACGCATTGTCGCCTATGAATTGGAAGATGTAGAGAGCGGCTGGGGCTGGAAACAAACCTATGGGCCTTCGGGTGCTTTTAGCATTGCAGATTCTTACGAGAAGAACGGCCAACTTCTCTATGATCAATTCACGGGCGGAATTACGGACACAATGGTTGATCGACAAATTATTCTTCGGGATCTTCAGCTTGAAGCCTATATGAACATTATTCTAGGCAGGTCGATAGATGAGTTTGATCAATTCGTTGAGAACTGGCGCAAGCTGGGGGGAGATCAGATCACATCGGAGGTTAACGCGTGGTTTCGCGCCAGCAAGCCAAAGGAGCGCTAATGTTCACTTTATTCATACAAGGAACCCACTCAGCCTTTGGCATTGGAGGTGAATGTATTGATCAAGATCCCTGCTAAATCATGGTTTAACAGTATATTTGCGCGATTAATAATCACCTATCTGGTATTTGTGCTTCCTCTTATTCTTCTTGGCGTGTATCTGTATCATTGGAGTTATGACAATGCAAGCCAGGAGATATCGTTGTCAACGGAGAGACGGTTGAATCAATATGTGGTGGAATTGAACAGAGAGATAGAATGGATGGAATTACAGCAGTTTGATATCGTTGAGGATCGAAAACTCAATCGTCTGGCGATTCTCTGGGACATGATGGATCAGGTTGAGCGGCGTGATACATTAAATTACCTGACTGAACGACTCGCTTCATTCAAGAATAGCACTGCTTATATCAAAAACGTTCATGTACATATCCCTTCTGTTGGCAAGAGTATATCCGCGATCCAAGGCATCGATGATTTCGATAAAAGTTCTTATCTATATTTCAGTTCAGGCATGCAAGGAAAAGGTACACGTTTCACGGTGAAAGAGGACGCCTTGAACTTAAGTGCCGTCAGGCTGACAGGCACGAGAGGAGAACCCCCGCTTTTTGTCATTCAGGTGGAGCTGGATACATACCATTTTCAGAATGAACTCACACGGCTTAATTTGTACCCGGAGAGTTCAACGTTTCTGATTGAGGACAAAACGGGGCATGCCATCACAGATAAACAACAAGCTAGTGTTATTCTCGCGAATTACCGTGAGCACAGTGTAAAGGGTACACTTGATGGCTTTCGGATGAAGGTGGGGGACACCATGTACCATGTTAGTCAGTTGCATATGGACTCCCTGGGCTTATCCGTAGCTACATATCTACCCGAGGCAATTGTTACGAAGCCACTTAGCAAGTTCTATCATTGGGCTTGGCTGTTTGCAATTACATCATTTGTTGCCATCACGGCGTATCTCTATTCAAGTTACAAGTTGATTCATATCCCGTTGCTGTTGTTGGTGAAAAGATTCAAAAAAATGGAGGGAGGCATGCTTGATGTCCCCATTGCGCATAACCGAAAGGATGAATTCGGCTTCCTCTACACCCGTTTCAATCTAATGATTGAAAATCTTCAATCCCTTATCGATCGAGATTTTAAGAAAACATTGATGATGCAGCGGGCCGAGTTGAAACAGCTTCAATCGCAGATTAATCCTCATTTTCTGTACAATAGCTTCTTTATTCTGAATTCACTGGCAAGGACAGGAGAAACCGAACGTATTGAGCAATTCACCAACATGCTCGGAGAGTATTTCAGGTTCATTACGCGGAATGAAACAGATCATGTGAAGTTGAAAGTGGAAGTTGAGCATTCACGGATCTATACAGAGATTCAACAATTACGATTCTCCAGACGAATCAAAGTTGATTTTGGGTCACTACCTGCTGAGATGGAACATATTAAAGTTCCCAGACTCATTATTCAACCTATTATTGAGAATGCCTACGAACACAGCCTTGAAAAGAATACGGACTCCGGTCTTCTAATTATTGGGTTTAATATGGAAGGTTCATATGCCGAGATCACCGTAGAGGATAATGGTAATGAGTTGGAAGAGCAACACATTCAAACTCTTCAACAACGCTTGCATAAGGACGGAGGTACAGACGAAATGACGGCGTTAATAAATATTCATCGACGTCTGGTCCTGACGTATGGAGAAGGAAGTGGGCTTTTTCTATCCAGAAGTGAACTGCAAGGGTTAAAAGTCACAATTCGAATCCAGTGGAAAGAGGGGGAAAACGAATGTATCGACTTTTGATTGTAGATGACGAGGAGATTATTACGGATAGTCTCTATGAAACGTTCGCCAGACATATACCCGAACAGCTTGATGTATGTAAGGCCTACTCTGCAACAGAAGCATTGTCCTGGATGCAACGTTCGAGAATTGACATTGTTCTAACGGACATCCGTATGCCGGGTATGAGTGGGTTGGAACTGACAGAGCGGATTCAAGCCAGTTGGCCGAATTGTCGTGTCATTTTTCTGACAGGACATAGCGATTTTGATTATGCATATCAAGCTTTTCAGATGGCTAATGTGCGTTATTTGCTCAAAACGGAAGGTTATGACAAGGTGATGTCTGTTGTAGAAGATGTGATGGAAGAGATCCGGCAAAGTCACAGCATGGTTGAGTTGTTGGAACATTCTCATAAAGTCAATTCGCAGCTTGCACTGATACAGCAAAAAGAGTATTTACGGAAGTTACTTCAAGACTGTACGGCGGTTATAGATTCTACTATGGATATGCAGGACGAATTATCCAAACGAGATATAAGATTACAGATCAACTCGCCTGTTTATCTCATACTGGGTCGGTTCAATAATCCGCCAGAAAAAGGTTCGGACCTCACACAAGTTCAGGAATCTGTGCGCATTATCGGCTCTTCTCTAATGAATGAGCGTACAGTGTGCGCAAGTGTAACGGACCATTATGGGGATACGATCTGGCTGCTTCAGCCGAAGCAGGAGGAAGAGATGACTAATGATAAACTTGTGCGATTTCTAGAAGGTACACTGGAACTGGTACAGGAAGCATGCATGGTATCACTCGGCGTATCCATTGCTTTTTCATTAAGTAGTCGCAGCTGCAATTGGTCCGAGTTAACCAAACAATATGAACGTCTGAGATTACTCCAGTGGATGAAAATTGGGGATGGTGTATCCATGGTACTCACGGATCATCGTAATGATCTCTCATCTGATGTACCCAAAGAATCCATGCGGATCTCAAACCGGATCGAGATTATGTCAGGATATTTGGAAACGGGACGAATTCAGCCATTTTACGATATATTTGAGGAGCTTGCAGGAGAACTGCTGCAACAGGAAATTACGATGGAACGTGCCATGGAGACATACTACAATCTGGCATTATTATTGCATTCAACGATCAATCGTTGGGGTCTTCAACAGAAAATCCCGGATCAACGAAGCTTGCTGCACTTAGGGGAGTATACATGCATGAAGGATGCAGTACAATTTCTATATCGTGCTGCTGATGAATTAGTCCGCTACAAAAGATCAAATGAACAGGAACGCGCTAACGTTGTCATTCATTCCTTATGCAGTTACGTCAAGGAGAATCTGGAGAAAGATCTCTCTCTGGTGAGACTGGCAGAACTTCATCATTTTAATCCATCCTATCTGTCGCGATTCTTTAAGCAGGAAATGGGAATAAACGTGTCAGAGTTCATTGACGACTGCCGAATACGGAAAGCCAAAGAATTGCTTCAGAACACAAATCTTATGGTGCGTGAGGTCGCACTTCAAGTGGGGTACGAGGCTGCCCATTCATTTACCCGACTTTTTAAGAAAATAACGGGAATGACTCCCCAAGAATACCGGGAATCCCTTTTGGTACGTTAACGGTGAATATTCTGGAATTGACCAAACCCAAACAACCACAAAAAAACGCAGGAAGTAGAATACATCCCCTGCGTTTTTTTGTGGTTATTATCTAATTGATAAACAAACCGATTCGGCGACCCACCTTTAGGCCGTGTGGATTTTTTGTCTTCTATAAGCATTGGGACTCGATCCGGCATACGCTTTGAACTTTTTATAGAACCAATCAATATCCTTATAACCTACCTCAATAGCAATCTCATATATTCGCAGATTCGTGGAAGACAACAACTGCTGTGCCTTTTCCATACGTTGCTGGAGCATATAATCATTGAAAGACATCTTCTCTTCCAGCTTGAACTTCTGTCCAAGGTACGCACAGTTAAAATGAAGCATGTCAGAGATCTTCTTCAGCGTGATTTCATCACTCAGATGATCCCGTACATAGGCCTTAACGATACGAATAACATGACTGGAGTGCATGGGTTTACCGTTCATTTGAACGGGTGTTTTGAAGAACGACGACGTTTTGTGTGCCGGGTCGGTTTCAAGGTGGGATCTAAGTCCATGCAGACTGTTAAGTAAAGAAGAAGGACTAACAGGATACGGGAGATAATCATTTACCTGATACGTCAGGGCTTTGCGTACAAACCTGAAGTGATCTCTTCCACCCATCAGGAGGATAGGTATCTGACTTTTTTTTCGAATGTCATTGCATAACCAGAGCCCCGCGGTATCAAACCTCTCTGTATGTACCATAACAAGGGAAAAGTCTCGTTCTGACAATGCGGTCAAAGCCTCGGCCGATGAGAACACACAATTTGCGATAGTATATTGAGCTTTGCTCCGTAGCAACATCTGTTGCAACTCTCCGCACAAACGACGGCTGAAATCCACAAGTAAAATATCATACATGAAGCAATACCTCACCTTCTGCTGAATTGTAATGCGCTAGATTAACTGAAATTTGACTTAATTTCATTATGGTAATAAAAGAAAGCGCATACAATGTGCATATTTTTGTAGACAGTGCATTTCTTTACCAATTAAAACCTATAATGCACTTTGCTCGTGCAAAATTACGCAAATCTATATTCAGCCCGGGTAAACATCTGTATTTCGGCAGGTTGTTTGCGCTTTCATTTGAACGATACACTGTGATAGCAAACGACAATCAGGGGGGAAGACGATGAGAAAAAACAAGTTCATGCTACTGAGCCTGGTATTTGCGGTCTTGTTGGTGATTGCTGCATGCAGTTCTGCACCTACTGCTCAACCCGAGCCGGAAAAGACAACACCACAGGAGGAACAAAAACCCGCGGAAACCGAGCCAAAGAATGAAAACTCCACGCCAGAAATGGACTTTGACATGGGTGGCAGAACGATCAAGGTTGTTGCTTGGTGGGACATGGAAATACAGGGGAACAACCCGGACAACATTCAACGCCTTGAGAATCTCGAAGCGCTGAAGAAAAAACACAACTTTAATATTGAATATGTTTCCATCGATTTTGGTGAATATCAGGAAAAAGTAGTTGCTTCCCTGATGGCCGGTGAACCGCTTGGCGATCTGGTGAGACTGGGCAAAAACTATGCCATTCCGGCATTGACCAAACAGGATCTGTTATGGCCGGTGGATGATTATATTAAAAACGACAAGGTATTCAATCAGAAAACAACCAAAGAATACATGCAGTATGAAGGCAAAGGTTACGGCTTTACCGAGGACCAGTCCTCGTTTATCAACGGAATTTTCTATAATCGCACACTCATGCAAGAGCTCGGCTTGAAGCCACTTCAGGAGTATGTGGATGCCGATGAATGGAACTGGGATACGTTCATCAGTGTTGCCAAGCAAGCGAACAAAGATCGAAACAATGATGGCAAGCTAGACACTTGGGGACTCGCTCAAACGGGCTTGCTGGAACCGATTCTGTATTCCAACGAGGCTTCTCTGACCAAAGAGGATAAGCAGAACCTGGAAGATCCAAAAACAAAAGAAGCGTTGAACTTCCTGTCCAAACTGGCTACCGAGAAGGTCGGCAGAGCTTCTGAGGGCGGCGATTGGACAGAGCCATCCACGTTCTTCCGTCAAGGCAACACCTTGATGTATTCAGGTGCCATGTACGAAGTCGAAGGTATTATGACGGATATGCAGGACTACGATATTGGTTTTGTACCGTTTCCAAAAGGTCCAAGTGCAACAGCGTATCACTCCGGTGAGTCACGTTACCAAGCTATAACGATTCCAAAAGCGGTAGAGAATCCGGAACAACTGATGTACATCTGGGAGAAAATTAATGAGATCGAATCGATCTATGAGTATCCAGGACAATCCACACTGGAGACACATCTGACCGATGAAGCAGATATCAACAACGCCAGAGAGGTTGCGGAAGGTATGTTGGTTCTCGACCATAACACATTCCCGTCCTTGCCGTTCTGGGATTTTGATGGGGAACTCAAAGAAGGGGTATCCGTATCTACGCTGATCGAGAAATACAAGGCTCCTTTCCAGGCTGCGATTGATGAGGTTTACAAATAAGTATCACGTTACACGGGCAGAACGCACCAGTGAAGGTGCGGTCTGTCCGGGTTAGTCAATCGTTCAGTTCTCTCAACGCTTACAGGAAAGGGGATACATTCAAACATGCGGTCACGTAAGAAAAAGGGACTAATCCTGGTGCTTGTCCTGGCCTTGGTGCTCTCCATATGGACACTATATCCATCGCGGGATCGTAATCCGGGAACGGTACATGCGCTTGAGGACTTTGAGGCGGTATCGGGAACCGAGGATTCATTCAGTTATGAGCATTATCTGACTGCTCATGACAATACGGCCAAACCGGATGAAATTGTACGCATCGAAGGCGAATCTTATGTTCAGGCAGAGGATGGAGAATTTGAGGTTGTGCAAGGGTACGCCGGATTAGACGGAAATGCCGTAATTACGCCGGAAACTGGAACCATTCGATGGGATGTTCCCGTTCAAGTGAGCGGTTTGTACAACATTCGCATTCACTATTATCCCGTAGAAGGCAAAAGCTCCGGGATCGAACGCAGGCTTGAGCTTAATGGTAAGGTCCCGTTCAGAGGGGCCGATATTCTTCTGTTTGACAGGGTATGGGGGAATCGCGAGGACAACGTCCGGCAGGACGATCGTGGCAACGAGCTTAGACCAAGACAAGTGGAACAGCCCGAATGGCAGCTGACTTCCTTCAAGGACAGCGCAGGGTACTTCGAGGAACCGTTTCAGTTTTATTTTGAAAAAGGCAGTCAGAAGTTATCGCTTACTTCATTAAGAGAAAGCATGGCGATCGATTATATTGAGCTATATCAAGAAAGCGAAGTTCCTTCCTATGCAGAGCTGGAGCAAACCTATGCCTCACTCGGCTTGAAACAATCGGCTCCTGTCATGCTGAAAGTTCAGGGGGAGGAAGCTGTTAGCAAATCATCTCCTACACTGGCACCAATCTCGGACCGATCAAGTCCTTCACTCGAGCCTTATAATGTATCGAAAATTCGTATGAACGCTATCGGGGGCATTAACTGGAAACTGCCGGGCGAATGGATTGAATGGGAAATTGACGTGCCTGAAGACGGACTGTATCAACTGGCGCTTAAGGTGAAGCAGGATCAATTGCGTGGCATTTATGCCACCCGAAGTCTGACGATTAACGGCGAAGTTCCGTTTAAGGAAATGAAACGCATTCGATTTAACTACAGCCCGGCCTGGCAAACTCAGGTCTTGGGTTCGGGAGAAGATCAGCCATATCAGTTTCATCTAGAAAAAGGAAAACATCGAATCCGAATGACGGTTACACTTGGCGACATCGCTCCGCTGCTTCGGACCGTGGAATCCAGCGTGCTGGAACTGAATGAGATGTATCGCAAAATATTAATGATCACCTCCAACAGTCCGGACCCACTACGGGATTACCAGCTGGAACGGCGTATTCCGGAGATGACGGAGGTGTTTGAACGACAAGCTGACACCTTGCGTTCCGTTGCAGATTACCTGGAAAAGGCCACGGGTGAGCAAAGTGACAAAGTGGCCGTACTGCACGCTATGGTATTGCAGCTTGAAGATATGGCGGCCAGACCAGAGACGGTTCCCAAACGGCTGGATACGTTCAAAATTAACGTAGGTGGTCTCGGCACATGGATTCTATCGGTACGTGAACAGCCGATTACGTTGGATTACCTTGTTGTATCTCCGCCGGGTGAATCGCTGCCAAAAGCGGAAGCGAGCACCGTCCAGCAGGTGAAGCACGAACTGGGCGCATATGTTGCCTCGTATACCGAAGATTACGACAGCATTGGTAACGTGGAACAAAAGAAGGATGCCATCACCGTATGGATCACAACCGGACGAGATCAGGCCCAAGTACTGAAAGGCATGATCGACGATTCGTTTACCCCGGATACGGATGTATCTGTGCAGTTACGTCTCGTTCCGCCGAATATTTTGCTGCCCGCAACACTCTCGGGAGAAGGACCGGATGTTGCCATGCAGATGGGCGAAGACATTCCGGTGAACTATGCGATGAGGAATGCAACAGCGGATCTGAGCCAGTTCCCCGATTTCGAGGAAATTTCGGGCAGGTTCCGTGAAAGCGGATTGACGCCTTACCGCTACAACGACGGGGTATATGCCCTTCCGGAGCAACAGCATTTTCCAATGCTCTTTTACCGCAAAGATATTCTGAATGAACTGGGCCTCGAACCGCCGAAAACGTGGCAAGACGTATATAACGCCATCGCTGTGCTGCAGAAGCATAACATGGAGTTTTATCTGCCTATAGAAGATACGCTGAACAATGCCAACCTGGTTCCGAATTCAACCTTTGCGATGTTGTTATATCAGAATGACGGAACGTTCTACACCGAAGACCAGAAGAAAAGTGCACTGGATTCGGAGATTTCAATGGACGCGTTCAAACGCTGGACGCAATTTTATACCAATTACAAGTTTCCGCTCAAAGCCGATTTTCCGAACCGCTTCCGTACAGGGGAAATGCCGATCGGAATTGCTGATTACACCACGTATAACATGCTGACGGTTATGGCTCCGGAAATCCGCAATCTCTGGGACTTTACGATTGTTCCGGGTACACAGCTTCCGGATGGGTCCATACGGCATGAAGTGGCCAGCGCTACGAGCGCGGTGATGATGCTCGAAAATGCTGACAACAAGGAAGCGGCGTGGAAGTTCATGAAGTGGTGGACTGCTGAGCAGACCCAGATTGAATATGGGAGAGAAATGGAAGGTCTTATGGGAGCGGCTGCCCGTTACCCGACGGCCAATATCGAAGCCTTGAAGCAATTGCCTTGGCCTGTGAAGGATTATCAAAATCTCGAGAAACAATGGGAATGGGTACAGGGAATCCCACAGCTTCCTGGAGGTTATTTCACGGGACGACATCTGGACAACGCCTTCCGCAAAGTGGTCAATGCTAATGAAAATCCGCGTGAAGCCTTATCGGATTATGTCTTGTACATTGATGATGAAATAGAGTTGAAACGCAAGGAATTTAATCTGAAATAGAGGAAAGGGAGGGTAACGGTTGCAAGCTAAAACTACCAAGACAGCCGCCGCTCCTGCCGTCCATACCCGCCAGGTCGGCTGGTGGTCCCTATTGAAGCGGGATCTGTATCTCAGCAGGCATTATTACGTATTGATGGCACCGTTTATGCTGATTTTTTTCATGTTTACTGTCATTCCGGTCGGCATTTCACTCGGGCTCAGCTTTTTTCACTTCAATATGCTGGAGCTGCCGCGATTTGTCGGCTGGCAGAACTATTCCCGGCTTTTCCTGAACGATGACGTATTTCTGATCGCGCTCAAAAACACGCTGCTTTTTGCCGTAATTACAGGCCCTCTCAGTTATATAGCCTGCTTTTTGTTTGCGTGGATCATCAATGAGCTGTCTCCTAAAATTCGGGCGGTCATGACGCTGGTTTTCTATGCCCCATCCATATCGGGCAACGTCTTTTTCATCTGGCTGATCATCTTCTCGGGTGACAGCTACGGGTATATGAACGGATTCCTGATGCGCCTTGGCGTCGTACTGGAACCGATCCAATGGCTCGCAGACGAGAAGTATGTACTGGCAATCGTCATTATTGTACAGCTGTGGCTGAGCCTGGGAACCAGCTTCCTGGCCTTTATTGCAGGACTGCAAACCATTGATCGTTCTTTGGTTGAAGCAGGAACCGTAGACGGGATCAAAAACCGCTGGCAGGAGCTCTGGTACATCACCTTGCCTTCGATGAGACCGCAGCTGATGTTTGGTGCGGTAATGCAGATTACCGCTTCCTTCGCCGTAGCTGAGATCTCCATCGCACTGGCAGGTTTCCCGAGCGTAAACTATGCGGCACACACAGTTGTCACACATCTGATGGACTTCGGAACCATTCGTTTCGAGATGGGCTATGCCTCGGCCATCGCAACGGTTCTGTTTGCCCTGATGCTGGGTACAAACGTTTTCACGCAAAAAATGCTTAGAAAGATAGGTGAATGACGATGACCAGCAAAGTACGTGCCGTGTTTGGCATGCCAAAAAGGCTTAATCGGTCATTTACCGTCAGCCTGATGTTATTTGCATTGCTGGGCGTGTTCGGCTCCTTTATGGTGCTTCCGCTCATCTATGCTGTCAACAATGCATTCAAGCCGCTGGATGAGCTGTTTATTTTCCCGCCGCGCTTCTGGGTGAACAATCCGACAACGGAGAATTTTGCCGATCTGATCAATCTCATGGGCAATTCGTGGGTGCCGTTATCCCGCTATATTGCCAACACATTGCTCATTACGATACTTGGCACAGCGGGACATATTCTTCTTGCATCTGCAGCGGCTTATCCGCTGGCGAAGTATCGTTTTCCGGGTTCCAAAGTGTTGTTCACCATTGTCATTCTGTCCCTGATGTTCTCGCCGCATGTTACGGCGATTCCGAACTACATGGTCATGTCCTGGCTTGGCTGGATTAACACTCATGCGTCCATTATTGTGCCATCACTTGCGTTCTCGCTGGGACTTTTCCTGATGAAACAGTTCATGGAGCAGATTCCCGATGCTTTGCTGGAGGCAGCCAAAATCGACGGAGCCAATGAATACCGGATATTCTGGAGCATCGTGATGCCCAATGTGAAGCCGGCATGGCTCACGCTCATGATCCTGCAGTTTCCAGCGTTATGGGGAACGGATGGCGGGAGTTTCATTTACAGTGAAAATCTCAAAACGCTGCATTATGCGCTCAGTCAGATTGTGCAGGGA
Source organism: Paenibacillus sp. FSL H3-0457 (assembly GCF_037981725.1). Classification (NCBI taxonomy): domain Bacteria; kingdom Bacillati; phylum Bacillota; class Bacilli; order Caryophanales; family Paenibacillaceae; genus Paenibacillus; species Paenibacillus sp. FSL H3-0457. Next base: position 3,349,503 of record NZ_CP150283.1, read on the forward strand.
GGGATTGCAAGAGCTGGTGTAGGTGCGGCTGTTGCTTTGCTGCTGATGATCGTACCGATCACTCTGTTTATCATCTCTCAGAGCAGTGTTATGCAGACGATGGCCACTTCGGGCATGAAAGAGTAGAAAGGAGGCAGCGAGGTGCGGAGAAGCACATGGAAAAAACGTAAATCGATCATCATGGGCATGATCTGCCTCCTGTTGTTCGTTCAAGAGGCGCCCTATGTGAGTGCAGACGGTAAAACGGATGCGTATCATTATTCCTTCTGGGGTGACGCAGTTCCTTCACCCGCGGCATATGAGGCAACAACCATTATCACCGGCAAGAAGTTGAACACAACTCCTATGAAAGAGCCAAGCGACATGCATGTTACCGCCAATCAGCACGTCTTTGTGCTCGATTCGGGCAATGGCCGCATCATTGAGATGGATCGCAACTTCAAGCTGGTACGGACGATTGATTCATTTGAGCAGGAAGGCAAGGAAGATCATTTTAAAAATCCACAGGGATTGTACGTCACGGAAAAAGGCCATCTGCTGGTCGCTGATTCGGATAATCACCGGGTGGTGCATCTGGATGAACAGGGGAAGCTGGTCAAGATCGTGTCTGAACCAAAATCGGATCTGTTAAAAGAAGACTTCCAGTTTAAACCGATGCGGATTGTTATGGACAAAGGGGAGCGTATCTACGTCATGGCCGAAGGCGTATTTGATGGATTCATGGAGTTCAGCGCCGATGGTACGTTCTCTTCCTTCATTGGAGCGAACAGAGTTCAGGTGGACCCGGTGGAGTATCTGTGGAAACGGTTTGCAACACGGGAGCAGCGGAGCCAGATGGTGATGTTCACTCCAACGGAATTTACCAATCTGGATATGGATGAAGAGGGCTTCATCTACGCCACTAGCGGGGATCGTGGCAAAGATCCGGTCAAGAAGCTGAATGCCCAGGGTACAGACATTTTGCGCAGAGAAGGCTATCAGACTCCGCAGGGTGATTTGCTGTATACCCAAGAAGCAGGGCCATCCCGCCTGATTGATGTGGATGTGGGTGACAGTGACATGTATTCCGTACTGGATTCCAGCAAGGGCCGAATCTTTACCTACAATGGAGACGGATATCTGCTCCATATTTATGGGGGCATCGGGAACCGGCTGGGCCAGTTTAATACACCTGTTGCCCTGGAACGTGCGGGAGACCGGATGTTAGTTCTGGATAAAGCGCTGGGTGAAATCACCGTCTTTCAAACAACTGAATACGGACGTACACTCCACGAAGCGGTGCGCAGCTATTATAACGGTGATGAAGATCAATCTTCGGTGCTGTTTGCCCAAGCTGCCGAGATGAACGCTAACTTGGAATATGCGTATGCGGGAATTGGCAAAGCATTGCTTCGTCAGAAGGAATACGCCGAGTCTGCGAAATATTTCAAGCGCAGCATGGAGCCCAAAGGGTATTCCAAAGCTTTTCTTTTGTACCGCAAAGAGCTGATGCGTGAGCATTTTTCATGGATGATGTCCGGTATATTCCTGGCTGTCGCTGCGATTGTCACCGTCATCATCGTTCGCAGGCAGAAAAGGAGGACTACGAATGCAGGCATCAAGTAAGCAACTATACCAGTACCCGCTGCATCTGATTTTTCATCCGTTTGACGGATACTGGGAATTGAAGTATGAACGGAACCAGAGAAACTCACTGCTGATTGCTTTCATGATCCTGGTGCTTCTGGTCATCACCAAAATTTTGCATGCCCAGTACAGCGGTTTTCTCATTAATCTCAGTAATCCAAAGTACCTGAACAGTCTGCTCGAAATGTTATATGTCATTATACCGGTACTGTTTTGGTGTGTGGCTAACTGGTCGTTAACCACATTGATGGACGGGGAAGGCAAGTTCTCCGAGATTTTCATGTCAACGTGCTTTGCACTGGTACCGTTGTTACTCATTCATTTTCCATGGATCTGGCTGAGTCTTGTGATCTCTGCGCAGGAAACTGCCTTTTATTATTTCTCCAATGCACTCGCCGTTGTATGGACGGTATATCTGTTATTTGTGGGGAATATGACGGTTCATCAGTACACACCAGCCAAAACGGTGCTCACGATGCTGCTGACACTTGTAGCGATGGCGTTTATGGCATTTCTGTGCCTGTTATTCTTCAGTCTTGTACAGCAGATTGTATCGTTTGTCGTAACCATCTATCAGGAATTAGTGCTTCGGGGCTAAGGGAGGAGGAATTTGTTATGAATTATACCGTAGCCAAAAAAATAACAGGAATGCTGCTCGCGGGCAGTCTGCTTCTTGGCGGTTGTCAATTCTCGCCAACACCGCTCGCTCACGAGACAGTGACTGCCGCTGATCAGACGGACTTTCCCTCCCTGCCTCCCGGAGAGAAACTGAAATCATCGTTCAGCGATGTCCGCCTTCCCGGCATGGTAGGTATTGCGCAGAATGCTGCGCTGCAGTTGTTCATTAACGAAGAGACTGCCGAAATTGCAGTGATTCACACGCAGAGCGGCCAGATCTGGCGCAGCAATCCTGCAGATCGTGAGCAGGATGGGGTTGCTGCCGGGATAAACAAAGACCTTTTGTCATCACAGACGAAGCTCAGCTTCTTCAACAGCCTCGGACAGAGCAGCACCGTGAATTCCTTCACGGATAGTGTTGCACACAAGCAGATAAGCTACGAGGTGCTGCCAAGCGGCGTGCGGGTCCACTACCAGTTTGGAAGCACTGAGCGATCCATAGAAGACTTGCCGATGAAGATCAGCAAGGAGCGATTCGAACAAAGGCTGCTTGCACAGCTAGACAAGGCCGGGCAACGGGCCTTGAAGGTCGGCTATGCGGAAGACAAGGATGAAGGCGCTTACGTCCGGATTGATAAGGCGATGCAAGGATTGCAATTGTCCCGGGCCTTGAAGGCTTTTGACACAGCCGGTTACACATCGGAGGATCTGGCTCAGGATCATGCCGAGTTTGGCATTGAAGAGGAACGAAGTGGACCACGGCTGTTTATGCTTACGATGGAATATGAGCTGGATGGAGAGGATCTGCTCGTGCGTGTTCCGTCCTCAGGCATTCATTTTCCGGAGGAATATCCGATCAACAGCATATCTGTAATGGATTACTTCGGGGCCGGGGGTTCAGAAGAAGAGGGCTCCATACTGGTGCCGGACGGTTCGGGAGCGTTGATCCATTTTAACAATGGCAAGCTGCAGTATCCTGCCTATCAACAAGATATATACGGACCGGATATGACCATGAAACTACGGGAAGCAAGTTCGAATGAAGCCAGAGCCAGGTTGCCGGTATTTGGACTGATTCGGAAAGAGGGAGCTTTCCTGGGCATTATTGAAGAAGGGGATGCCGTTGCAGTTGTGAATGCCGATATCAGCGGCAAACTGAACAGTTACAACAACGTATATCCAAGCTTCTATGTAGTGAATAAGAGCGATGTGACGCTTCAGGCAAGTGATATGGTTCGTACACTTCCGAAATTCCAGAAGAAACCGACCGCGTCTGATTTCGTCGTTCGATATGCTTTTGTCGGGGCGGATAAAGCCTCGTACTCGGGACTTGCATCACTCTATCGGGATTATCTGGTGCAAAACGGCGGACTTCCCGAGCTGAATGCCAGCAAGGAGCAGAGTAACGTTCCCTTTTATCTGCAATTGTTCGGTGGCATGACAACAAGGCAGCATATGCTGGGCATACCGTATGATTCAACGGAGGCTTTGACCACGTTTGATGAAGCCAAAAACATTCTTTCCGCCTTGACGGAGAAGAAGGTATCCAATATTCAGGTGCGCTATGCGGGATGGCTTAACGGCGGACTCCATCATCGACTGCCGGATTCCATCCAAGTAGACGGCGCGGTAGGCGGGAAAAAGGGATTGCGGGAATTCAGCGCATATACACAAGAAGCGGGCATCGGTTTCTATCCCGATATCGCTCTGCTGAATGTGCAATCCAAAAAAGGGTTTAAACCGTCCAAAGAAGCTTCACGCACATTAACTCAGGAACCGGCGGTCTTATATCCGATGAACCAGGCCATACAGCGGCGGGACCGGGATCGTTCACCATCCTATGTGCTTTCGCCCAACATGCTGGAGGACGTGACGGCAGACATGTTAGATGAGTTGAGGTCCCTTCAAAAGGATGGACTGTCACTAAGCCTGAATGATCTGGCAGCTCAGTTAAACAGCGATATGAATCCGAAAAAGCTGGTGGACCGAACCCAAGCGCTTGGCTCCGTGAAGAAGGCACTTGAACAGATCGGACAGCAGTCTGGCTCGCTTGTTGCTGAAGGTGGGAACGCTTATGCCCTGCCGTATGTAACTGGTCTGACAGATGCGCCAATGAAAAGCAGTCGTTTCAAGCTGGAGGATGAAGAGATTCCGTTCTATCAGCTCGTTGTACACGGCAGCATCGGTTATACGGGGACGCCATACAATCTCTCCACATATACCAATGCAAGGCAATATGTGTTGAAGCTGATTGAATATGGAGCCAGTCCTTACTTTGCATGGTTCAATGCGCCAAACCATGTTGTGAAAGAAACGGATTATGATGATCTCTACGCGGCGAATTATGAACAATGGATCGATCTGGCTGCCGAGATTTACAACGAGGTGAACCAGGTGAACCAGCCGTTTGCCGGACGTTCCATGATGTCCCATGAATCCCTGGAGGAGGGCGTCTTCCGGACAACATATGAAGGTGGCGGGTTCGTAATCGTCAATTATAACGACTTCCCTGTAGAAGTTAACAACGATACAGTGGAAGCCCAAAGCTATGTGACTGGTGGTGAGCAGCTCTGAAGACGCTCCTGAAATGGAAATGGGGAAGTCGTACGTATGCTCAGCAGAAAGCCATGTGGGGCGTAATCTACGTGCTTCCCTGGCTCATTGGTTTTGTGTTGTTTTTCTTCATTCCGCTGTTAGCCTCTCTGCGATACAGCATGAGTACAATTCAGGCTAACGCGGAAGGCATAGCAATTCAGTTCAACGGTGTTGCCAATTATATTCAGGCGCTGACCGTCAATACAAGCTTTAACCGTGCGTTAATTGAGGCGATCACAGACGTGCTCATCAACGTACCGCTTATCGTTATATTCAGTCTGTTCCTTGCCGTCATCCTGAATCAGAAGTTCAGGGGCCGGGCTGTAGCGCGGTCGATCTTTTTCCTGCCCGTTATTCTGGCATCGGGAGTGATTATGACACTGGAGAGCACCAGCCTGATTGAAGCGGTTAATCAGAGTAGCACAGGTGGAAGCTCACTCGGGACATTTGAACTCGAAAATCTGATGGTTAACGCCGGAGTGAGCGATTGGATCGTTACGTATCTGAGCAGCGCCGTAGATCGGATCTATCAGATCGTCAGTCAATCCGGTGTACAGATTTTGATCTTTTTGGCAGGGATCCAGACGATTTCCCCTCAACTGTATGAGGCTTCGAAGATGGAAGGGGCAACGGGTTATGAAGCCTTTTGGAAAATTACGTTCCCAATGGTCAGCCCGCTTATTTTTGTCAATGCGATCTATACAATCATTGATTCGTTTGCCAATAACGCCATGACGGAACTGATCCGGGATACCGGCTTCGTCAAATTTGACTTTGGATTAAGTTCTGCCATGGCATGGGTCTACTTTCTGGCCATTGCCATCATTCTGGTTATCGTAAACATCATTTTCTCGAAGCGAGTCTTCTATCAAGATTAGAAAGGAGGGTGTCCCACGTGACAACATCACGATTATTATCGCTGGAGCATTGGAAAGGCTGGCTGTGGGCCATGATCCGATTCGTTCTGATTACCGGGCTTTCCTTCGTTATCCTGTTTCCCATATTTCAGAAGGTTTCCACATCCATCAAAGCTAAAGGTGATCTGTATTCGGCAGTGGTGGTGTGGATTCCACAGAACTTCTCCATCGACAATTTCAAAGAGGCGATACGCGTAATGGATTACTGGGCAACGCTGTTTAATACGTTTGCCCTGTCTGCAACGACTACACTGCTGACTACAGCATCCTGTGCACTTGCAGGATACGGATTCGCCAGACTGAAATTCAGGGGAAGCAACTGGCTGTTTGCTGGTGTAATTCTGACGATTCTTGTACCGCCAACGACCATTCTCATTCCGGTATACCTGAATCTGAAAAGCTTTGATCTCATGGGGCTTATGACGCTTATAGCCGGCAAACCTGTTAATTTGCTTAATACCTATTGGCCGTTTATTCTGACGGCGATTACGGCCAATTCACTTAAGGCCGGCTTGTACATCTTTATCTTCCGGCAATTCTTCAGAGGTATTCCGAAGGAAGTGGAGGAGGCGGCCTATGTGGACGGCGCGGGCATCGGACGAACATTTTCAAGAATTATGCTGCCCAATGCCATTCCGTCCATGGTAACAGTCATGCTGTTTTCCTTCGTATGGCAGTGGAACGACAGCTTTTATACGACGACTTATCTGACTTCAAGTAAAGTCATGTCGACCCAGTTATCGTCCCTTCCGTATAATCTGGCCCAGCAGGTTACCGACGGTGCAGCTTCCCAGGCCGATCCGTTCTATCTGAGCATGATCCAGGATACAGGAATTCTTCTTGCCATTCTGCCTTTGATCATCATCTATTTGTTTGTGCAACGATATTTCGTAGAGAGTGTAGAGCGTACGGGAATCGTCGGTTAAGTTAAGTTCTTCTGTACGTTTGGAGTGGGATCAGACTGGAAGAGGGAGGAGGAACTTCATGCAACATTCCATCTGTGAAAAGGGGGCATGTAACGATCTCATGAACGTCTGCTCACAGCAGAACCGCGATCCTTCCCTGCGCAGGATCCCCCTGCTGGTGTGGAACGGGTTGCGGGAGCGGGCGCCGACCCTGAGCGATCTGTTTGATCAGAGATACTCTGACGGAACTTACCTCGCATTATTGCAAGGCAATATATCAGATCAGGAGGAATTAAAGTGAAGAAGTTCATGACATCTTGTAAACTTGTACTCATTCTGGCTTTATTGATCACAATTGCTCCATGGGGAGGCAGCCGTGCCGAAGCATGGGTGGGCATGCCGATGGGCAAGCTGCACGTAAACGGCAAAAACCTGGTGAACAGCAACAACCAGCCTGTGCTACTGAACGGTTGGCATCAACCCTCAGGTGCCTACTGGACATATCAGGACAGCAATTATTATCTCAATCTGCACGGCAATAACCGTCATGCAGCTACACTGGCTTATCTGAAAGACATTACCGATACTTTTGCTGACACCAGCGCGAAGTACGGAAGCAATCATGGCTGGAATATGAATCAGGTGCGTCTGTTCATCGATCGTCAGGACATGGGAGATGTGGCTGCTGGTACATATAACTTTGCCGGTGTGCAGACCGTTACGCAAAATGTAATTATTCCGTACATTCAATATGCCAAAACAAAAGGTGTCTATGTTGTCCTGGGACTGGACTTCACACTGAAGGATGATCAGGCAACAACACCTGCCAACCTGCAAAAATTCAACGAAATCTGGGGTTATCTCGCTTCACGCCCGGAGATCAAAAGTGCAGACAACGTTCACTTCGAACTGATCAACGAACCGGTGAAATCCTATGCCAATGGACATTGGGGTGGATACAACGGGGAAAATGACTTTGTGGATCACTGGAATGACTTGCGTAATTTCCAAAATTCCATGATTTCAACAATTCGTAGCAAAGGTGCGGACAACGTCATCTGGGCGGCAGGTCTGGGATACAACCAATTTTACAGCTTGACGGCAAGCCATCCATTGACTGATCCGCTCAATAACTATGGATATGCGGTTCACTGGTACCCTGGTTATGGCGCATATGACAACTTCTCTATCCTGCAAGACCAGTGGAATACCAACGTGAAGGCAGCTGCTGACAAATATCCGATTAATATTACCGAGGTAACCTGGTTCAAAAACAAACCTGGCGATTCGGCCTATTGGAACTTGTTTAATGGTAGCAATGAAGGTTTTGGCACCAATACCAAAACGATTTTCAACGCATCAGGTAATGTCAGCATTGCAGCTCATATGAACGGATTCATTCTAAGTGAAGGACCACGAAGCTCCTTTGCCGACCCAACGGCTGGACTGAAATGGGATGGAGATGCTTCACGGAGTGCCATGGGACGATTCCTGTTCAACTGGTACCATGAACGTGCTCAGACTTACCCGGGCAGTGGACAAGGCGGCGGACCGACAACGGGTCTTGTATCCGGTGCAACTTATAAAATCGTAGCCCGGCATTCCAACAAAGTTGTTGATGTTCCTGGTGGTCAAAATGAAAATAATCTTCAGCTCCAGCAGTGGAGTGATCTGGGCGGTAACCCTCAGAAGTGGGTTCTGACCTCGATCGGTAGCGGCAACTATACACTGACAAGTGTGAACTCACCGGACAAAGTCATCGATATTCGCAACGGTACCCTCACCAATGGGGAAGCGGTTCAACTCATGAGCAATCTGAACACAACCGCTCAGCATTTTAAGGTCAACGATCTTGGTAACGGGTACTGGAGTATCATCAACGTGAACAGCAATAAAGCGATTGAAGTGGCAAACGCTTCCACTTCGGATGGAGCCTTGCTGCAGCAGAGCACCTACACAGGTGCTACAAACCAACAATGGAAATTTGTTGCCGTTAGCAATTAATAAGCACAACATTAAACAAAAACCTCCCCAAGTCATTCCATGTCTTGGGGAGGTTTTTTGCGTTTATTTTTGATACTTTGGGATGGATGTCATGCGAAGGTAAAATACAACTATATTTGTGCGCTAACCCGCAGACCAACAATTATTTTCATGCAAGCATTGTACGCTACAGTATGTAAATGTACCATAAGGAAGAAGTTGTACCTTCACCAGGAAGAAATGCCCGGTGTATCATTGAACAGCTACCTTAATACAGAGAAATGTAAGCGCTCGATAAAAAAAGGGAGGGTACATATGCAGCTCCTATGGTCCAAATTTTCACCCGTGTTCCGCCGATTCCTCATTTCGTATCTTGTCATTCTGATGATTCCTCAAATTGCGGGATATGCCTCTTACCGAGCTTCTATTGAAGCGGCCCGTTCCAGTTCCATTGAAAACAGCTTGAAGTCGCTGAGTCTTGGCAAAGAGATCATTGAGCGAAATCTTCTTCAAGTCGAAGCTTTTACCAGACAGCTTGCCGTCAATCCCGATTTGCAAAATTTAATTGCTGGCCCAAAGCCGCATGATCTCTACAATGTCTACGGTATGAACCGTATGCAGCGGAGCCTCTCCATGTACAGCAGTACCAATGATTACTTGTCCCATTTCTTCATTCACATTCCGAACTACAATGCCATCATCACACCAAGAACTGTGTATTATCGTCCAGAGCATTATTATGCTGCCAATCAGCTGGACGGTATGTCGTTTGAACAATGGCATGACCAAATTCTCAAACAACCACACTTTAATGAAATCATACCGCTTCGAAACTATAAACGTGAAATACTCGGCACTGTGCTTGCAGACGTTCCCGCCATTACGTTTCTGCAATCTCTGCCTTTGAACAGCTTCAACAAACCGCAAGCGACGATTGGTGTCATGATTGATCAGGATCAGATGGCCAGCCTTACTCAAAATATTGTGGATCAATATGGCGGCTGGACTCTCGTCACTGATGCGGAAGGACAGATCATTTTCTCCCATGGCATTGAACAAGCCGAAGCCGAGCAAATGGCACAGAGTCGCCAGAGAGAAGATAACGCTGCGGAAACGGAGCTGAACGTGCAGAATGTACAGCCTGGAAGTGATGGTCGGCTGCTGATATCGATGCAGTCCAGTCAAAATGGATGGAATTACATGGCAGGGATTCCGGAGAAAGCACTCATGACAAAAGCGGACCAAATCAAACAAGTCACGCTGGTCTTTACTTTGGCAACCATTGCCTTGGGACTGTTATTCGGGCTAGTTCTGGCCTATCGGAATAGTGCACCCGTTTACAGATTGTTGGCCTCTTTTAGGGAACAAATCACCGATTCCCCAGGCAGACGGGGCAATGAATATGATTTTTTGGCAAGCCATATTAACAATCTCATTGCTAATAATGACTCACTTAAAAACGCCATGAATGAGCAGATTCCGTTATTGAGAGACGGTTTTATCAAACGTTTGTTAACGGGAGAAGTCTATACCTCACTTGAGTTGGAGGTTATCTCATCCCAGGCGCACATTTCTCTTCATAGCAGCAAGGGCTTGGCAGGCTTAGTGAAGGTAAACGGATATGCCAATCCGGACAGTGAAGAAACGATCCATGAACTGGGTGTCGCAAGGCTGCTCATCAAACAGGTACTTACAGAGTGGAATGCGCAGCTGCTGATCACGGATTGGGGAACAGACCAGATCGCTTTTGCCTGTCCATTGGATGAGAACCAACTGAATGAAGCTATAGGGAGATGTGAAAAAGAGCTGAACACCTTGATGGAAGTGATCTACCGGGAGCATCGGATATCCACAACAATTGGCACAGGTGCAGCTTACGAGGTCTGGAATGATGCAGGGCGTTCCTTTGACGAAGCCAAACAAGCTCTGGATTATGCCATTCATATGGGAACAGACCATCTGGTGAGATTTGAAGATACGATGAAGGAAAATGAAATGTTCTATTATCCGATTGAGTCTGAACAGCGCCTGCTGAACACAATCAAAGTCGGGGAGCCTGAAGAGGCGATACGCATTCTGGAGCAATTGTTTCTTCGTAATTTAGAAGAGCGGGAACTGTCCTACGAGATGACACAGCAGTTCATCATGGAGCTGAAGGGGACTTTTCTGAAGCTGGACGAACCCAAATTCAAGCTGGATGCCTCCCTGCTGGAGGAATATAAAACTCGGGTGACATCCATTCAGATGACAGAAACGATTACTTCGCTGCGTGCAAAATTCAAACGGTTAACGGAAGACATCTGCGGTGATTTCCAGAGAAGAAGAGCAGGAGCACATGCGGATACTGTAAGCGAAATGATTTGTTTTATCCAACAACATTATGGGGATGCAAACTTGACGATCTATCGGATTGCCGAGCACATGAGCAAATCCGAGAAGTTTATATCCCAACTGTTCAAAGAACATACGGGAGAGAATCTTTCCGATTATGTAGAACGAGTACGCATTGATGCTGCCTCGAACTTGTTGCACTCCACCGGTCAGACCATTGACGAGATAGCGGAGGCCACCGGGTATAACAGTGCACATTCATTCCGCCGAGCTTTCAAGCGGGTACGCGGCATTTCTCCGAGTGTATTTCGGAAAATGGACGTTCATAGCGGTTAATGTAGGCTGTTTCTCGGGAACTATATTCGCTTTTTGTACTTTCTCAGCGTAACTGTACCTTTACGCATCCCCAGCGCAATCTTATGATTACTCAAAAAGTAAGCGCTACCAAGTTGAGCTGAAGTTCAGCCCGATTGGAAGCCAAGAATGGGGGGATGATTCTGAGAACCACAATGACCAGTGAATCAAAGTCCGTGGAGAAACCGAGTAAACCGTTTGCCTTGAAGCAAGCATTATCCAGAAGCTGGAGGCGACATTGGCAGCTATATCTGCTGATCCTGCCACCGATTGCTTACTTTATTATTTTCAAGTATGTTCCCATGGTGAATGCGGTCCTGGCATTTAAAGATTACAACGTCATCAAGGGGATCTGGGGCAGTCCATGGGCCGGAACCAAGTATTTCGAATTACTTTTTCAGAATCCGGCGTTTGTCACGCTGATCAAGAACACGCTTTACATTTCGTTTTACAGCCTGATCGTTGGTTTCCCGATTCCTATATTACTGGCGCTGGCGCTGAACGAAATCAAAAACATACGATTCAAAAAAACAGTACAAATGGTGACGTATGCTCCATATTTCATCTCTACCGTTGTTATGGTCTCCATCATTATGCTCTTTCTGTCTCCTAGGCTGGGTATTGTCAACACGATTGCAGGCGCCCTTGGTTTCGAAGCGGTGAATTTTCTAGGTGAGCCCGGACTGTTTCGATCCATCTACGTATTCTCCGATGTGTGGCAGGGAATGGGGTACTCGGCTGTGATATATCTGGCTGCTCTGGCAGGTGTTGATCCATCCCTGTATGAAGCCGCCAAAGTGGACGGAGCCAACCGAATACAGAAAATCATCAATGTTGATCTGCCTGGACTACTTCCGGCAGCCGTCATCATTCTGATCCTGAGTGTAGGGAATATCATGGCTGTTGGGTTCGAAAAAATATATTTGCTGCAAAATCCGCTCAACCTGTCTGCTTCGGAGATTATCTCCACGTATGTCTATAAAATAGGATTGCTGAATGCCAATTATAGCTTCGCTACTGCGGTTGGTCTGTTCAATTCGGTGATTAACCTGATTCTGCTATTAATTGTAAACGCGGTTGCCAAGCGACTGTCCAATACAAGCTTATGGTAACGGGAGCGAAAGGAGGAGAACCAACCCATGCCTAACACACAGACAAATGCAGGTCGTTCGCGGATCAAGAGCAGCAGTACGATTCGTGAATCCTGGGGAGACCGCGTATTTATAACGGTTGTTTACTTCATGTTGACAGTGGTGCTGATTGCCGTGCTGTATCCCTTGATATATATTGTGAGTTCTTCGCTCAGCAGCCCTGCTGCCGTCTCCTCGGGAAAAGTCTGGTTGTGGCCCATTGACCTGACGTTTGACGGTTACAAGTCTGTATTGCGGAATGATCAAGTCCTTACCGGGTATGCCAATTCCCTTTTTTATACAGCCTGCGGCACCTTCATCAGCGTGGCACTGACCATTATGATTGCTTATCCATTATCCAAAAAAACGTTTGTTGGTCGCAGCTCGTTAATGATGTTTATTACTTTTACCATGCTGTTCTCAGGCGGTTTGATCCCTACCTATCTGGTGGTCAAAACCATGGGACTGATAGATACCCGCTGGGCGTTGCTGATTCCCAATGCCGTCTGGGTATGGCAAGTCATCATTGCCCGTACCTTTTTTCAGAATTCGATACCGGAAGAGTTGTCCGAAGCAGCAGACATCGATGGCTGCAGTGACATCCGGTTTATCTTCAGTATTATCCTGCCACTCGCCAAACCGATTATCGCCGTGTTGTCACTTATGTACGCTGTCGGTCAGTGGAATGCATACTTTGACGCCCTCATTTACCTGAAATCACAGTCGCTCTATCCGCTACAGCTGATATTACGCAGCATTCTTATTCTGAACAGCAGTACGGGGAGCATGGATGCATCGGAAATGATCAAACAGCAGCAGATGGCTGAACTCATGAAGTACTCGTTAATTGTGATGGCCAGCTTGCCGGTGCTAATCATCTATCCTTTTGTTCAACGGTATTTCGTGCAAGGTATGCTGATTGGCTCAGTTAAAGGATAAGTTCATTTTTTCTATTATTCATGAAGGAGATGATTGTATTGAAAAAAGCGGGATTCATCATTCTTGCCTGTATGCTGTTTACCTCGTTGGTACTTGCCGGATGTTCAAGTTCTGATAAGGGGAACGGGGAAGGCAGCAATCCGTCAGGCAAGACGGCCATTAATGTGTTTGCTCACCAGGGTTCGGATACCAACCTGTCCACTAATAAATTCACGAAGAAAATGGAAGAGAAGTTTGATATTCAGTTTAACTGGACTACGGTTCCATTCGACGGTGCAGCGGAGAAAAGACAGATTTCACTGGCTTCCGGTGATTATCCGGACTTGTATCTGCTCATCCCTTGGGTAGATCGTTTCTCCCAGACAGACTTGTTGAAGTTTGGTCAGCAGGGGGTTATTTTGCCGCTGAATGATCTGATTGAGGAGCATGCTCCCAATATTAAAAAAGTACTTGAGAGCAATGACTATTATCGGGCCATGAACACTGCTCCTGACGGAAATATCTATGGTCTGACGGGTCTGAATGAATGTTTTCACTGTTCATACCCAAACAAGATGTGGGTCAACACCAAATGGATGGAACAACTGGGCCTGACCGAACCCACGACGACAGAAGAATTTAAGGAAATGCTTCGGGCATTTAAAACGAAAGACCCGAACGGGAACGGCAAAGCCGACGAAGTACCGCTAAGCGGTTCGACTGAAAATTTCGGTGTGCACATTATTCCGTACTTGATGAACGGTTTTATCTATGACGACGATCGGAATTATCTCATTGTCAATCAGGGGAAAGTGGAGACCGTAGTGAACAAACCGGAGTGGAAAGAAGGGCTTGCCTATATTAAATCCCTGTACGATGAAGGGTTGATTGATCCAGGGGCATTTACCCAAAACGTCGGGGCCTTCAAAAAAATTGGAGATAACGCTGATGCACAGCTTCTCGGTGCGGGAGCAGCGATGCATCCATCATTATTCGTAACCACTGCCGAAGGTTCTCCTTACGGGAATGATTACAATCCCATCCCTCCATTGAAGGGACCCCATGCTGCTTATGCTACGTACAACTATCCGATTGATCCCGGAGCGTCTTTTGTACTGACAAACAAAGCCAGTGAGGAAACACAGATCGCGGCCATAAAGCTGCTGGATTATCTCTATACCCAGGAAGGAACCATGGCATCATATCTGGGAGAAGAGGGCGTAAGCTGGCGCAAACCACAAGAAGGGGAAGTGGCGCTCAATGATCAGATTGAGCCGTTATATAAAGCCATTCCGCTTCCTTCTGGAGAAGAACCTCGTAATGACAGTTGGGCTGCATTAAGTCAGTACAATCATTATCAGGCATATCGGGACTCCGAAGTACAGGGGACAGACATCTATGCCAATGATGGTGGTGAGCGACGTCTCTATGAGGCGACATTGTTAATGGAGGGCAAGGAACCAAAAGAGATTTTCCCTCATTGGGCATTGTGGGTAGATCCGTCCCAAGCTGATGAAGCCAGCATGATGCAGACCAATCTCAAGGATTACATCGATCAGAACGCCCTGCAATTTATTACTGGCGCCAAAAGTCTGGATAAGGATTGGGATGAATATGTGAAAGGCCTGGAGGGACTGAACATTAATCGATATCTGGAGATTATGCAGTCTTCCTATGATACTTCCTCTGTCTCCAAATAATTAAAGTATCTGGATCATACAGAGCGGGAAAAGTTACTGCCTGTATTTGCACAACCAAACGCGTTCCCGGTTCGCAGTCAACATATGCGAGCCGGGAACGTTTTTTATTGATATAGATTAAATCGTAATATCGTTGCATTTTTCTTAAAATTCAGTGATTGAACCTGTCCTGCAAGCCAAATGTTCACAGGACAGGTTCAACGGCTCATGCACATTTCCTTAGTTTAGTACATGCGATATCTTCCGCTTAGAGCGAGCATGCTGAAAAAATACAGGCAATTGTCGTAATAACGTCGCTCTCCTTGACGCAGAGGTGTGTTCCAGAACTTGCGAACGAATGTGTCAGCATGTGGACCGTCCGCAGCCAGTGAAGCCATGGCATTGGTAGCCAGCAAACCTACAGGATGCAGTGAAGGTTCATCGAAAGGTTCACCTTCTATTGTATAACGACGATTATCGGACATTTCAATATCACTGAAGAAGGATTGAATCCGATTGGATTGTTCGATCTGCCAGTGATCCTTGCGGAACCATTCCCAGTCCAGCGCTATATTTGCAGCAACACGGTAGGCATCACTGTAAAAATGTCTGAAATCACCATGCGGCTGTATTGGTGCCGGAGAGCCGTCATAGTTCGCATATTCAGGTGATAGTCCCGTTACGGGATGGCAGGCTGTATGAAGGTAAGCGCGACTAGCGGCCGCCGCTTCTTTCCAGAAGCGCTGATCTTCTTCATCCGCATATTTCGCGAATAGTTCATAAAAATGAGGCAGATGGTAGGATGGGTCGCTAAACGGTGTTTCTGGTATGAATTTGATCAGTTTTGTTTCCGGGTCCCACATGGGATCGCCTTCGCCGTCTTCGCCTTGATGTATACATGCACGAAGAATCTTGCGGGCTTGTGCCTTGTAATCATAAGGTTCAGCGCCATCGCCCCAGCGGTTGGAGGCAAAAAAAAGCGCCATGGCAAAAAACTCCTCACCATCAGGAGCAGGACCTTGCGAGAGTTGGGTTCCGTCAGGCTTGCAATGCCAGGCAAAATAATCTTTATAACGACCCGCTTTATGTTGCATAAACGAGTGTGAGAAATTCCAGAGTCGATCAAATTCCTCTTTTTTGTCCATCTGAACAGCCATCATCATGCCATAGGACATGCCCTCGGAGCGAACATCGAGATTACCAGTGTCCAGCAAATAACCCTTATCCTCACCCATGGGGTAATATATTCGAGTATTATCATCGCCGTAAAACAGCTCGTTCCATGTTTCTTCCAATCTGTTCGTGATCTCATTCTCATCGTAGCCTAGCTTCAAGAACAGATTTGTATATGTACCCGTATCCCACGCGCCTTGACCCGTGATATTCATGAGTATCCTCCTTCATCAATGCGGTTTTTCAAAATTATAACATGGAAATAGTATACAAATTAAAGCGTTTACATGAAAAATTATAGGTGTTCATATCTGCATGTCATTGTACTCAAATTAAAATGATATATTGGTTAAAATCCTATACTTTGTCAGGTTGTTGTAAAATTATGTAAGGGATACACTTTGGGAGAAGGATCACATCTGATCTAATAATACAAGCTGTGATTCTTTAAAAGTTGTTTGAGGATGGTCAGAATCTAAACCGGAAGGATGTGATGATGATTTATGCTCCAGGATTCAGGAGATGCAGGTGAAAACACGGAATTCACTGCACCGTGCGATCCAGTTGGAGTGACAGCGTCGGCAGTCAAGCCCGCAATTGATTTTGGGTCACCTAGATATCGCGACATGATTGGCCGATCTCTTCTGAACAAAGGAAATAATGTCAGATTAAAACGAGCCATTGAGAAGGCAAAAAACGGCGAACCTGTCGTTATCGCTTATATTGGAGGCTCCATTACCCATGGTGCTGGTGCAGTACCTATTCATCTCCAAAGTTACGCTTATCGGTCGTATGAGTCGTTCAAGTTTATGTTTGCGCTTTCAAAAGATAGTCCGATTCATCTGATTAAAGCAGGTGTGGGTGGAACTCCTTCAGAACTGGGGATTGTACGTTATGATCGTGATGTGCTGAGGGGAGGTGCCGTTCAGCCGGATATTGTCATAATCGAATTCGCAGTCAATGACGCAGATGATGAAACCCAAGGTAAATGTTACGAGAGTCTGGTACTCAAAGCACTTACTGCCGATAACAAGCCAGCGGTCATCTTGTTATTCAGTGTATTCGAAAATGACTGGAATCTACAGGATCGTCTCGCTCCGGTAGGCTGGCATTATGATCTGCCAATGGTAAGTGTGAAAGATGCTGTCGTAGATCAGTTCAATAAGACAAAAGGTGAAGGCAACGTTATTTCCAAAAAGCAATTTTTCCATGATATATATCATCCAACTAATATAGGGCATCGAATTATGGCCGATTGTTTGGAATATTTGTTCGACGTGACGAATCGTTCTGAGTGGGATGAGAAAGATCATCATATTGAAAAAGCTCCGCTAATTGGGAATGAATTTGTTAATGTGAAGCTGTTGGATCGGAAAAATGGCAATCATATTGCCCGAATCGATGCAGGCTCTTTTTGTAAAACGGACACGGATCTGCAGATGGCTGAGATGGATGCTCATGACTATGGTACACCTCAGTTCCCCAACAACTGGATGCGTACAGGAGAGGGAAAAGAGGATCAGAGTAGCTTTCGGATAAGTTTGCAGTGCAAACGCCTCATTCTGATCTTCAAGGATTCTGGTAACGATGAATTCGGAACTGCACATATCAAGGTAGATGGGGTATTTGTCCAAAAAGTCGATCCGCGTCAAGTAAACTGGACCCATTGCCATGCCACACTTCTGCTTAACGAAGAGCATGTGGGGGAGCACTCCATCGAGATCGAAATGGCGGAAGGCCATGAACATAAATGCTTCACCATTCTGGGTTTTGGCTATGTGGATTAACTGAAGACTGATAGTCACTCATATGTTCGGAGGAAAAGAGAATGGAATTGATCTCACCAGCAGTAACGGGATATGACCAGTATCGGGAGAATATACCACGTGGAGTCATGGAGACGGTAGAATATCCTTCCACCACGGTTGGCAATTCCCGTAAAGCGATGGTGTACACCCCACCAGAATTTTCTTCGACAACGATGTATCCTGTACTTTTTCTTTTGCATGGTATTGGCGGAGACGAAACCGAATGGCATACTCATGGTTCTCCGCAAATTATTCTCGATAATCTGTACAACGATAATATGCTTGAACCGATGGTTATTGTTTTCCCCAACGGTCGCGCAATGTCGAATGATCGAGCCGTAGGAGACCTGTTTGAACCTGAGAAAATCAAAGCATTTAAACGGTTCGAATCCGATCTGCTCAACGATTTGATACCTTACATGGAGTCGAACTACCCTTTGCATAAAAGCCGGGATAAAAGGGCGATTGCTGGTTTATCCATGGGTGGAGGTCAATCCTTAAATATCGGATTAAGTAATCTAGACCATTTTGCATGGATCGGTGCTTTCTCCGCAGCCCCAAACACCAGAAGTCCGGAGCTACTTGTCCCTGATCTTTCGAAAGCGCCTTCATTGCTCTCGCTATTATGGATCTCTTGCGGTGAACAGGACAATCTTATAGAGATTAGTCTTGGGGTTCACCAATATTTGGCGCAACACGGAGTACCTCACATTTGGCATGAGGAAAGTGGAGGACATGATTGGCCCGTGTGGAAGAACGATCTGTATCTGTTTTCGCAACGTCTTTTCAAGTGAATTTGCTGAAGAACATTCATATCGGATTGTAGCATCAACCAAATCTATTAAAATATCAGGAGGTATCATCCATGTTCAAATTCGGAAAAAAATTAATGACCGTTGTTCTCGCAGCTTCCATGAGTTTTGGTGTCTTCGCAGCAACATCAAGCGCAGCAACAGATTATTGGCAAAATTGGACAGATGGCGGAGGAACGGTCAACGCCGTGAATGGATCGGGCGGGAATTACAGCGTGAATTGGCAAAATACTGGGAACTTTGTTGTCGGGAAAGGGTGGACATATGGTACGCCTAATCGAGTGGTCAATTATAATGCCGGCGTATTCTCTCCTTCAGGTAACGGCTATCTCACCTTCTATGGTTGGACTAGAAACGCTCTAATTGAATATTACGTGGTGGATAGCTGGGGAACGTATCGTCCTACCGGAACGTATAAGGGCTCGATGACTAGTGATGGCGGCACATATGACATCTATACAACGATGAGATACAATGCACCTTCCATTGATGGTACTCAGACTTTCCCTCAGTATTGGAGTGTTAGACAGACCAAGAAACCAATCGGAGTCAATTCTACCATCACGTTCAGTAATCATGTGAATGCATGGGCGAGCAAAGGGATGTACTTAGGCAACAGCTGGTCCTATCAGGTGATGGCAACGGAAGGTTATCAAAGTAGCGGAAGCGCAAACGTGACGGTTTGGTAAAAATGATGTGATGCAGTTCAACTTCTGCACCTGCATTTGAAATTCAATTTTCCGGTAGCGTTGAGTAACGTTATTCTCCAGACTAACGGACCTCGACGTTCCCGGATTTAAGCTAGTAAAGGAGAATAATTGAATGAAGAAGCTGGTATGGTTAACTTTAATCGCTATAGTTGTTAGTCTAAGTGCTTGTTCAGCAAGTAATACGAAATTAAGCGATGACTTGGTATTCGTCGAAGGAGGAGCCTTCAAGAGCAGTAAGCCGAGTCAGATCGATAGGAATGAAACGCTGGATTCCTTCTATATTGGCAAATACGAAGTAACTCAAAAAGAATGGATGGAGGTTATGGGGGAAAACCCTTCTGGCTTCAAGGGAGATGACCTGCCTGTTGAAATGGTCAGCTGGTATGACGCAGTGGAATACTGTAATCAAAAAAGTATAAAAGAAAACCTGAAACCTTATTACAATATAGATAAAGACAACCAGGACACGAATAATCACAATGAAAATGACACTATAAAATGGAATGTAACGATCAACGAGGACGCCAACGGTTACCGTTTACCCACAGAGGCAGAATGGGAATACGCTGCAAGCGGAGGTCAAAAGAGCTTAAATTACACATACAGCGGAAGTAACAATCCTGATGAAGTTGCTTGGTACTGGGTAAATGCCGGCGAGAACATTCTGACGGGTGACTGGAGCTGGCCCGCTATTGAGAGCAATCGTAATCAAACCAAAAAAGTCGGAACTCAGAAGGCGAATGAGTTAGGAATCTATGATATGTCTGGGAATGTGAGAGAATGGTGCTGGGACTGGTACAGCGATTCGGAGAGTCCAAATCAAACTTGGCGAGTTGTGAAAGGCGGAGGCTGGATCGGCGGTGTCAATAACAATGAAATATCATTTCGAGGCAAATTTGATGCAAATGGTTTTGGTCCCGATCAAGGATTCCGTATTGTGCGTGGAGAATGAAAACTCTTTTTCCTGGAAATAGATTACTTCTGAGCTAAACCTATACTTTGTCGGGTGAAAACCTATAGTTTAACAGGTTGTTGTACCAAAATGTAAGCGTTACACTTGAATTGTTATCCCGGCGCTTCGCTAAAATCGGAGCGTTCTTATAGTACAGTCCGATGGAACCATGTTCTATGTTATTGATAAATGACGATGAGACTGGTAGAAATTTTGTTCTCCAAAGTTGTGCGAGCAGACAACAATCCTGCTGTTGTTCTGCTGTTTAGCGTTTTCAGAACAACTGGAATCTACCTATTGATATAGATAAAATACATGCAGCTGATCAAGGATAAAAGTGAGGTGAGCTAATGTACAAGGTCATTGTCGCGGATGATGAGCCGTTTATGCTAGAAGGATGGAGAACAATGATTGACTGGCGAGCTTGTGGATATGAACTCTGCGGAACGGCAACAGATGGGGAGGAAGCACTTGCTTTATTTAACTCGGTTGAACCGGATCTTGTCGTCACGGATATTCAAATGCCTGTTATGGATGGTCTTGGTTTGATTCACACCTTGCGAGAAGATCTCGCCTATACCTCTAAAATTGTTATCGTTACAGGATACTCCGATTTTAATTACGCGAAGCAAGCCATACGGTATCAGGTCGATCAGTACGTGCTTAAACCTCTTGTTCCCGAGGAGATTCATCAAATCCTTATGGACATGATTGAACCTCTGGACAAACGCAGAAATGAGCAAAAACAGCAAAATGGAGTCACGGTTACAGATGAAGCCTATGAGAATCATCTTAATGAATATCGAATAAGCGAAGAATATGATTTAGAGCAAATGATGAACATCTCCAAAGAGATCTTGGCGTTGATTGAAGCAGAAAATACGTATTCTATCGATATTGCAGTGAGTGCACTGTTAGAGAAAAGTGAGAAAGCAGAGGTTTCGTTGGAATGGATACATCATGTCATCCGATATATCCATGGGGAGTTGCTACGTAAATATGGAAAAAGAGAGGGTTGCAGAGAAATACTATGTGAAAAAGATTGGCATGAGGCTGCGAGTTGGTCTTCCGGCACATTGCAAGACCTGTGTGTTCGACTGTCCAAGCAACTTTCCCAGTCTGAATTGAAGCAAAAGACGGGTACGGGAGGGCTGGTTGCAGAAGCAGTGAATGAATTGAAGCAGCACTATCGAAGTAAAATTAAATTACAGGATGTAGCTAATCGTATTCACGTGAATTCTGCCTACCTGGGTCAACAGTTCAAGCGGGAGATGGGGGTCAGTTTCAGTGACTATGTGCACCAGCTTCGTGTTGAGGAGGCCCGTAAACTCCTGCGACGTACCAATATGAAGATCACTGACATTGCATTCAGGCTAGGATATCATGATGCTGAATATTTCACCCAAAAGTTCAGAGCGCATACAGGGGAGCTTCCGTCAGTCTATAAAAACAAAAACCAAGGGTGATTATATGCGTCATAAATTCTGGATGTTCAGTAAGGTTAATGATATTCCTCTCCGATCCAAATTTCTGCTTATTTATGTACTTAGTATTCTCCTTCCTGTAATAACGATTAATATCTTCTTTTATGAACGAACCTCTGCGGATATCAAGATTAGAGAACAGGAAAATCTACGTAAATCCATCGACAGGGCTGCGGGGGAACTGCTAGGCATGATTGATGAGAGCGTTGCCCTGAGCCGAATTATTGCAGCAGACGATTCGCTCTATGAGGCACTGGATCGGACCTATCACTCCCCCGTGGATTATTACAACGTCTACCATGCATTCCTGCGAGATAAATTAACACGGTACATGTCAGCGAATATTCTGGAGGTGCGTATCTATACGGATAACGATACCATTCAGACGGGCAGTCATTATATCGTGATGAAAGACAAGAATGTACTCCCTGGATTGAAACAGCTGAAATCCACCAGTGGAGGCATTCTTGTCGTTGATTATATTGAGCCATCCGGATTTAACGCGGGAAGAAGAATCAGTGTGATTGGCAAAATGGATACCTATACTTCCTATGCCAATTACAACAAGTATTCCAAGATTGATCTGGAACTTAGCCGGGTGTACAGCATTTTAAATCGTGAATCAGACAGTCTTCAGCTGCGACTGGTGGACAGCAACAATCGAACTGTCGTTTCAAGTGGGGAGTTCAGCGAAACCGATTTATCCCCCCTTGATAATGAATCAATGCTCAAGGAATCTGGAGATTCTGCTTACACGCTCGAAAAATCGTTGGGGAATCTAGCCTACCTAAAGGGTTGGAAATTGATTGGAGTTGCCGATACGCGTCACCTTGACCACCTTTTGCAAGAAGCGTTTAAATCAATTCTGGGGTTGCTGGCATTAAGTATCGTGGTCCCCTCTGTATTGATCTACATTATTTTGCGTTCCTACCACTATCGGATTCGCAAGTTATCCAGACATATGGAGAAGGTTCGTAACGAACGATTCGATCTGATTGAAATTCACGAAGGCCGCGACGAAATTGGCGGGCTTATTCGTACATTTAACATCATGATTGGTAAAATTCATACGCTGATTAATGACGTATATAAACTGGAAATCCGCCAAAAAGATCTGGAGCTGGATCAAGTGAGGACTGAATTGTCCATGCTCCAGAGTCAGATGAATCCCCATTTTTTATTTAACACATTGAATGCCTTGCTAGTCGTTAGTACGAAGAATGGATATACGGAAGTAATTGAGATTATTAAAAGTCTGTCCAAACTGATGCGACAGTTGCTCAGTCATTCTGACAATCTGATTCCTTTGCAAGAAGAGCTGCAATTTACGAATCTTTATCTCCAGATTGAGAAGTTTCGCTTTGGAGAACTGTTTGATTACACCTTCGAGGTTGATCCTGATGCAGCTTCGTTGCTCATTCCCAGAATGAGTATTCAACCGCTTGTCGAAAATGCCTGCAAACACGGCTTGCAGGCGCGAAAAAATGGAAGACAGATCAAGATAACGGCGAGTCGAAACGCTTCTGAACTGGTTATTCAGGTGATCGATAATGGAATCGGTATGGATGCAGGGAGATTAACCGAGCTCCTGCGAGATATTCGTTCTGAAAGACCCAGGAACGGCGAGCATGTAGGACTCCGCAATGTCTACCGCAGGTTGGAACTCTTTTATGAAGGAAATGCGATATTTGATCTAAGCAGTGTACCTGGAAAGGAAACCATTGCAGGGTACCGTATACCGATCTCCAAGCTGGAACAGAGGAAATAGGAGGTAAACTCTCATGTATAAAGTATTGTTAGTCGATGATGAACCTTATGCCATTGAAGGGTTACAGCTTCTGATCAATTGGGAAAAGTATGGTTTCGAAATCAGAGGCGTGTGCGCCAACGGTGAGGAAGCCATTCGGATGATGGAACAAGATCGACCTGATCTCGTGGTGACAGACATTCGTATGCCTGTGATGAATGGGCTGGAACTTGTAGAAGAAGCACGACGATTGGAACATGAGTCTGTGCTGTTTGTCATCACGAGTGGATACAGTGACTTTAATTATGCCAGACAAGCTATTCGATTAGGTGTCTCCAACTATCTAACCAAACCGGTTGACAGTACAGAAGCAGAGGATATGTTGGTCCGTCTCCGTATGCAATTGCAGGAGCGTGAAACCCAGGAGCGTATAAGGGAACATGCAAACGAGCAAAGGATCAAAGCGTTTTTGTCCGCACTGATTAAGGATAAGCAAAATATATCGGAGGAGGAGATGTCAGAGATACGTCCTCGTTTGAACAAGTCCCATTGGGCATACCTGCGGATAGCCTTTCAGGGAGATATTCAGGAAGTCTGTTCAGTAGTCGAACAAACGGCTGAAGAAACAACTTGCTGTTATGTGATAGACAGAACAAGAGACTCATTGGGGCTTGTATGGGGGGAGGAAACGAATAATAGAAATGAGACGTTTGAAGCAATTAAAGCTTTTACCCAGCGTTTGATGAATAATATGCAACATAACGGCTGCGGAGATATTCATATCGCGGTTGGATTAACGGTCAACAAACTGGAGCATTTATCTGAATCCTTCCGCTCCGCTCAGGAAGTTGGGCGTTATTTGTTTTTTAATCAAGAGCATCTTTTGTTTGCCGAAGATATTCAGCTGGAGAATTGGCAGTTTGATCCGGAAACGCTGTCAGAGGTGGACCATATTTGCGATTTGCTTGAAAACGGTTCTGTGGAGGACCTCTCGTCTGCGATTCGGAGTGCTTTTGAACTGTTTGTACAGATGAAGGCTGCGCCAGAGATTGTACATATTTTCTCTACCCATATTATATTCCGCGGATTGTCCCTGTGCAGAGAATTAGGAGGAGAACCTAATGCTCTAATGAACGAATTGGCGAGCGGAATTCTGGAGAAGGGCCATCGAAATATAGAAGAGGTTGCTAACAATCTGGAACATTTCTGTTTACAATGCAAGTCAGCACTGGCAATTTTCCGGGAGAGGCAAATGGGTGGCATCCAGGCGACGGTTGCTGAATATGTGCAGATGCATTACAGGGAGACATTTACGATCCAGGAGCTCGCAGAACGATTCTACGTGAATCCTGTCCATTTAGGGCAATCCTTTTTGCGAAAGTATGGTAAGGGTGTAATCGAGGTAGTACATGATCTAAGAATGGAAGAAGCGAAGCGTCTGCTCCAGCAGACGAATCAAACATCCAGTGCGATTGCGGAGCAAGTAGGGTACCGCAGTTACCAGCATTTTCTCAGACACTTCGAAAAACGAACAGCCATGAAACCAGTAG
Source organism: Paenibacillus sp. FSL H3-0457 (assembly GCF_037981725.1). Classification (NCBI taxonomy): domain Bacteria; kingdom Bacillati; phylum Bacillota; class Bacilli; order Caryophanales; family Paenibacillaceae; genus Paenibacillus; species Paenibacillus sp. FSL H3-0457. The sequence continues at coordinate 3,374,795 of NZ_CP150283.1, forward strand.
AATACAGGCAAAAGTATGCGAATTGATCCATGAAAAAGAAGAACCCCTCCTGAATAAGACCTACAATTACAGGGGGGTAGACCTTAAATGTATATATTTTGTAACCGCATACATTTCTTCATACTAAAAACAGTAAGACATACCACTTCCAAGGAGGGCAAGTACATGGGGGGACTTAAGAAAAAGAAGCTTTGGGGTTCCGTATCACTCGTTCTGGCTTTGAGTTTGGCACTGGCAGGATGCAGCGGTGACAATGAGAAAGCGACTACAAAGGATGGGAAAGAGGTACTGAACATCTCGGCCTTTATCGGAACGCCAAATCAGGCGCCAGCTAAAGATAACCGAATCTACAAGAAGATTCAGGATGAACTCGGCGTTAATCTTGAGATGGAGTTTCTAGTAGGTGATCTTCAACAGAAGTTGGGCGTTATGATTGCCGGGGGCGATTTCCCGGATCTGATCACAGCAGACACCAAGTTGGTCTCAGCGGGTGCGGTTATTCCGCTCGAAGATCTCATTGAAGAGCATGCACCTAATCTGAAGAAACATTTCGGTAAAGACTGGAACCGGATGAAAGATTCCAGTGACGGACATATTTACTGGTTGCCTAACTATGGAGTGTATACAGGAGAGTTCATTAGTAACTATTATTCTGGTCCTGCATTCTGGATCCAAAAGTCCATACTGAAGGATGCCGGGTACCCAACTCCTAAAACGTTGGATGATTTCACAAAGTTGGTCCGTGATTATGCAGCCAAGAATCCAACTATTGATGGTCAACCAACGATTGGTTTCACTACATTGGCTTCAGACTGGCGGACGTTCCCTTTGCTTAACCCACCTGAACATCTTACGGGTCACCCCAACGACGGGGGCGTAGTCGTAGATGATAGTGGAGTCGCAACCGTTTTTGCCGACAAAGATATCTCCAAACGGTATTATAAGGAACTAAACAATCTGTACAACGAGGGATTGCTGGATAAAGAAGCCTTTGTTCAGAACTACGATCAATATCTGGCCAAAATTTCTTCGGGACGTGTGCTTAGTATGTTCGACCAGCACTGGAATTTCCAAGCCGGCGAAGACCCACTCGTAGCACAGGGGAAAATTGGCCAGACATACGTAGGCTTCCCGCTTGTCTATGATACAAGTATCACAGATCATTATCTGGATCGTCCGGTCATTAACTTGAACAATGGTTTTGGTATCAGTAAAGATGCCGAAGACCCTGTCGCACTCATCAAATTCCTCGATAAGCTTATGGACGAGAAGTACCAGAAGCTCTTGTCATGGGGTGAAGAGGGTGTAGACTATCAAGTGAATGAAGAGGGAAGATTCTATCGTACACCAGAGCAACGGACAGAGCAGGATGATCCAGCATGGAGATTGGTTAACAAAGCTGAAGGTTTCTACGCTGCTGCACCGAAGCTTGAAGGAACATTTGAAGATGGCAATGCAATTGGAGCGATCAACCAACCTGAGGAATTCTATGACAACCTCAAACCGGAAGATAAAGAACTTCTGGATGCATACGGCTTCAAAACGTGGAGTGACTTCTTCTCTCCTGCACCAGAAAATCCAGTGTACTATCCAGCATGGCAGGTCGATCTGAAAGAAGGCTCTGATGCTGCGGTAGCGAACAAACAAATGACAGACACTTCATTGAAATTCTTGCCTAAAGCAATCATGTCAAAACCGAATGAGTTCGATAACATTTGGACTGAATATGTAGACGCTTACAAGAAGATCGATGTTAAATCCTATGAAGATCGAATTAATGATCAACTGAAATGGAGAATCGAGAACTGGTCTGTTAAATAAAAAAATGCGGCAATGATTCTCTCGGAAGGTATCAACCAAAGGATTACTCAGGCGAGTGCCTTCCGGGGACATCATCCTTAAAGTCGCTGCAAGCCAATAGGAGGAGTGAAAGATGGCGAACACGCCTGGAGCCATACCAGAGCAAACCACCAGTACAGTCGTTCCCAAAGCACCACTGTTAAAACGATTGCGCGGACAAAGACAACTCATGTTCATGTCATTGCCCATCGTTGCGTACATTCTCGTATTCTCGTATTATCCCATTTGGGGCTGGGTTATGGCCTTTCAGAATTACAGTCCTGCGAAGAGTTTCACGCAGCAGGAATGGGTCGGGCTCAAACACTTTAAGTTTTTGTTAACAGACGATGCATTTCTTAACGTGCTTCGTAATACCATTGCGATGAGCGTCATCAATATGGTGCTCGGATTTGCGACAGCAATTATATTTGCCATTTTACTTAATGAGATCAAACATAAGTTATATAAACGAACCATTCAAACAATATCGTATTTACCTCACTTTCTCTCATGGATTATTGTGACAGGTATCGTAGCAAGTTCACTATCTGTAGATGGTGGGATTGTGAATGTGGTACTCATGAAGCTGCATATCATTCAAGAACCTATCATGTGGCTTAGCGTTCCGGAATACTTCTGGGGCATTGTAGGCGCATCCCATGTATGGAAAGAAGTTGGCTGGAATGCCATTATTTATTTGGCGGCCATCACGTCTATCGATCCTTCCCTCTATGAAGCGGCAGAGATTGATGGTGCGAACCGATATAAGAAAATGCTGTATGTGACCTTACCCGGAATCAAATCCATTGTTATCATTTTGCTGATCATGAATATGGGCTGGATTTTGGAAGCTGGATTCGAGGTTCAGTATCTGTTAGGTAATGGTGTGGTTGTCGACTGGTCACAGACGATAGATATATTTGTCCTGAAATACGGACTACAGATCGGGAATTATTCTTTGGCTACTGCGGCAGGTATCTTCAAAACAGTAGTTAGTATCACGCTGATCTTTGCGGCGAATTCAATTTCCAAACGGCTCGGGGAAGACCGATTAATATAAGGGGGACTAGAGATGGGAATCAATAAATCTCGGCTTGAACCGATTGTCTTCCATACGTTAAATGGTATACTGATGATCGCAATCGCGATTGTTACCCTGTATCCGTTTGTGAATACACTCGCCGTATCTTTCAATGCCGGTAATGACACCATCCGGGGTGGGATTTATCTGTGGCCTCGGGTATGGACAGATCAAAACTACAGAGCAGTATTTGCAGGAGGGACCATCTTCAGCGCCTTTGGTATATCTGTGGCGAGAACGGTTTTGGGAACAGTTTTAAGTCTATTCTTAACCTCCATGCTGGCTTACACACTAAGCCGAAAAGATTATATATTACGAAAGCCCATTACCATTACAGTTGTTCTTACAATGTATTTTAGTGCAGGTCTTATTCCAACTTACTTCCTAATGAAAGATTTGCATTTGTTAAACAACTTCCTGGTGTACATTATTCCTGGGCTGATCAGTGCATTTAATATGATTGTTATTCGAACCTATATCCAGACACTACCCGAGGGATTGATCGAATCCGCCAAAATTGATGGTGCTGGAGATTTCAGAACATTCATTTCCATTATTCTACCGCTGTGCCAACCGGTTCTCGCTACTGTTGCACTGTTCATTGCAGTCGGTCAATGGAATTCTTGGTTTGATACGTTTCTGTATGCATCTTCCAAACAAAACCTGAGCACGCTGCAATATGAGTTGATGAAACTATTATCATCTTCTATGAATTCCAACAGCAGTGCAGCCGTTGCCAATGGTGCAGATCTTGGTGCTGCGCGTAACATGGTCACACCTGTATCTATTCGGGCAGCGATTACGATTGTTGCCGCATTACCCATCTTAGTTGTATATCCATTTTTGCAGAAGTATTTCGTTCATGGCTTGCAGCTTGGAGGGGTAAAAGAGTAAACTTAATGCAGTTCCAGATAACCGATCAAAAACGGTCACTAGGTGACCGTTTTTTTATGTTTTTTAAACGGCGGACCTTAGTATGTCAATTGCACACGAATCGAACTTATTCAATAATGTTGTTGACAATTAAATTAAAGTTACTATAATTTATATTTACTTGATTCACCAGTCAGTCTCTTTTCAGGGTGCCACTGCGCGCGAAAGCCCTATATCAAGAACTGTCCACAGCGCCTGACCATCCCGAGCTCTTACCATTTTATCAAGGAGACTGAAGAGAAAATGAAAGTATTAATCGTGGAAGACTCCATTTTCGTACAGAAATTACTTACAAAGCTGATTGTTGATCATATTCCAGAATGCGAGATTCAGATTGCTAACAATGGAGAGCAAGGATACAACCTATTCAAGGAATTTCAACCTGATTTTATAACCACCGACCTGCTGATGCCTGGTTTGAACGGACAAGAAATGCTTCGAATGATTCGAGAAACGGATAGCAATGTCAAAATTATTATCTTATCTGCAGATATTCAGAAGACAACTAGGGATGAAGTTGAAATGTTAGGCATTTCTGGTTTTTTGAATAAACCGTTAACCGCAGAGAAGGCAACTACCATGATTCAACTGATTCAGGCGGCCTATCATGCTGAATGATTTACAGAAGGATTTGCTTACTGAACTAGTGAACGTTTACGTGGGACAAGCGGCTAACATGTTGTCAGAGATTGTAGACAAGCGTATCGTTTTGAATATTCCGGAAGTGGAACTAATCTCCATATCCGATGTTGATCCTGGAGATCGAAGATACAATATTTTCTTTAGTGAAGGTCACCTGTTTAGGTCATCTTTACAGTTTGGATACGAATTTCAGGGAAAAGCATTTCTGATGTTTCCTGTTGAGCAGGCTAAAGTATTGGCAAACATCTGTCTTGGAGAACTGGGTGAGAGCGTTATATCGAACGATCCGAACCTGATGGACACGGATTTGGACGTTTTGAAGGAAGTTAGCAATGTCCTGCTTAACGCCATTATTGGAGAATTCGGTAACTTCCTGGAGATCAAACTGGAATACGTCCTGCCTGATATTGAACTGATCTATGTCACCAATTCCGATCAACAAATATTGCTTCAGAATGAAGTTTATGTCCTGGTTTTACATACCTCGTTTTTACTTGCCGATACGGATGTGACAGGTATCATTGTCATAGCACTGAGTATGAACTCCATATCGAGCCTGCTGGCCAAAATGGACGCTTTGTTGGAGGCGGGCAATGGATAATCTTATTTCACAAGCTTTGAACAAAGCCCATATGGGAATAATGATCGTGGACAGGCATTTAAAAATTGTTGTGTGGAATGCCTGGTTGGAGCGCTTTACTGGCAAGAATGTAGAAGAGGTAGTAGGCTTGAATCTGCTTGAGATCTGCCCACGGTTTAAGTCGAACATGTATTTAAATATTTTGCAAAATGCGCTGTATCATGGACAGAGCAGATTTTGCTCAAGCGCTTTACATAAGGCGTTCATTCTTCCTAATGAAGGAGAGGATGAACAATTATTCAGACAAAATATGCATGTTGAACCGCTCTATCATGAAGATCGGAGTTACGCCCTTATTCAGATTACTGACATGACTAACACCAATACCAGGGTATATAAACTTAAAAATCTGATCAAAGAACTGGAGACGGAGTACGCCAAAATCAAAATCTCCGAGAAAATCAGCAAGCATTTGTCTTTGCATGATCCACTTACCGGTCTGCCTAATCGTCTTGCTTATAATGACCGTCTTGCCTGGGCCATCAGTAATGCCAAAAGAAACCATAACAAACTAGCCGTCATGTTTGTGGATGCTGATGGGTTTAAACAAGTGAATGATACATATGGACACCATGTTGGCGATCAAGTGTTGCTGGAAATGGCAAAGCGATTAAGTGAAACAATTCCAAGTGCGGACACTGTAGCTCGGCTTGGCGGGGACGAATTCATCATTTTAAGCCATCTGAAAGATGATCACGATGCTGAAGTCATCGCCAAAAGATTGGAAGCTGCATTCAGTACCCATTTCAAAATTGCCGGAAACTATATCAACCTTTCGATGAGTATTGGTATCAGCCTATTTCCCAAGCATGGACAGGAGCCTTCCGAACTTCTGAGACATGCGGATGGAGCTATGTACAAGATTAAAAAGAATGGCAAGAATGGTTACGGAATTTATGAACCTGAAAATGCTTAAGAAATCTAAAAATGTCTTTTAATAAAGTTGCTATAATAGCAACTTTATTTGTCTATACAATTAACATAAGAAAAAATACATTTTTTCTATGAATAATATTTTTTTACATATGAAGATGAGAGAGTAGTTATTGAGTAATGTAGTAATCATTCAGCCAGTAATACTTATAAAGGAGTGTGCATATTGAATGTAATAGATGGGTCGATAATCGTACTTTTGCTGTTCAGTTTCTATATTCTATTACTGTACGGAATGCCGATTATCTTAATCATAGTGGGGTATTTCATATTTAAAGGGTACAAGAAGCGCAGGGGTGTGAAGACGAACGATAAGTCGGTGGCTCCTGATGGTCAGCAAGCTACTATTAAACCATAGATTAATGTTGATACCACGATATTGAGCGGGACCAGAGTAAGGCCCGATTGAGAGCCGCTATATTAGCGGCTTTTTTGGATTTTAAATAAGAAGAAGTCTGAAAGAGGCGATAGTCAGAACAGTACCAAAAGCAAGGAGAAAAACGCCTCTAAACTTGATGCCCATCATATCGTATTCATGAAGTTCATCCTTCGTACGATTAAAAGGCCATGAATTAGGTCGTCTCAGTGCTCTAACCCCAAAGAATAAACCAATCATTCCAAGCAACAGAAAGAAAAAGAAGAAAAACATATCATCCCCCCTTTAACAAAGATAAGTAATATGGAAACCTATTGATTTGCCTATGCTGGCTGAGAATACATACTTTATGAAGGGTTACGTGGTTTGAACATTTTGTAGAAGATCAAACTGTATACATACGCCATAACCATAGGTTTAAAATACGAAGCGTAAGACCAGATGATGTACCATCTATTAAAATACCACACTTTTCCGTAATCTTTGGCGATCCACTCTACAATAGTCAATATGAGAGCTGATACAACTGCTACTAACCATGGATGTGCTCGATGCCTGTTAATATAATATATCATAAGACATCCAGCCATAAGGAAGAGACCCACATCGAATGGCAGAGCTGAAAAGGAGCGATTCGTGAATTACGGAGCAAGGTGTCAAAAATATGTCTTTGATGTTAAGGCAAGAAAACTAGCGAATCTATTTCAAAAAAACTGGAACAGTGCTATGATATAAAAGGAAAATAAATCTAATTATTACAATAAATTTAATATATTTACAGAGAGGGATTAAAGATTGAAACTATAATCCAAATATTTTTTATTATGAGGAGGATAAACTATGAATAAGAGAAAAACGAAGAAAGTTAGTACGGTAATGATTTGTATTCTATCGTTATTTTTGGCATCTTCAACAGTCCTGGCTAATACTGCATCTTCACCGTATAGTACACCCAAAATTAAGGGACACACGTACACTTTCACATCTGAAGTATGGACTCGAAATTTCACTACAGGTACGACTGCTGAAGCCGTTGCATCAGTGAAGGCTTCAGCAAGTGTTCCAAATGGATATATGGGAGCTATGGCTAGATTGTACACATCTGGCGGAAGCTTAACAGCTTCAAGTTCCATGACATATAATACGTCGAAAACCTCTAGTTTTTTTGTCTACTCTCCAAGAATAACGACTAAAACGACGTATTATGCTCAGAACGTTGGTGAATTCTATAATGGGAATGGATACACTCGTTATACTGGATACAAATCGCCAAACTTAAAGTTATCGAACGTAAATTCATCAAATGTTTTATTTGAAAACAACACTGAAACATCGGAAACGATTCACGAATTATTGCTTCAAACTAAATATGATGTCAATTCACAGGGCGATACCTATGGCTCAGCATTATCTGAACCAATCATTGGGGTTGAACCCGATTTGATTGCTGCAATTGGCACCAATGGAATCGAGGGTTATCTAAAAGCTGAAGATCTTACACCTAAAATCACTACCATCGAAGAAGCCTTGGCACAAACACAAGTGAATGGTACTGTTCGAACGATTCATTTGTATGATGTAGAAGGAGACAATATTATTGGAGAATTTGATGTAGTTACTGATTATAAAGTAGAATAGAAATTTTTCAGAGTAAAAGAGCCGCTAAATTGCGGCTTTTTTGGGTTAAGCTATCCATTTCAATTAAGTTGCTTAGCCGTATTCTTTTCCAAAGTCCTCCATCTTTTCAAGGATCGGTAGTAACTTCATTCCCTTGTCTGTTAACGAATACTCAACTCGCGGAGGAACTTCCGGATATACATCACGTTGAATAACACCATCATTCTCCAACTCTTTAAGCTGCTTTGTAAGGGAGCCTTGAGACAGATCTCCAAGGAATTTTTTGATATCCGTATATCGCCGTGTTTCGTCTTTTAGGTACCATAAGATAAAATATTTCCAACGCCCAGAAAGGACATTCTGAGTAAAAGCTATGGCGTACATGTCACTTTTTCCATCTATAAACTCTTGTTCAAAACCTTCGTTGCAAACTCTCATTCATATCACTCCTGATCCAAAGGTACATAAAGATGTACTATGTTCATTTAAATTGCCCTCTTTGCTAATAAAACAAATACACCTATGATGGTGTCAACACCAAAACAATTTTAGTTTACCTAAAGTATGAAAGAATAATTAATGTTATCTCGATTGAATAGTTAGCAAGCTAAATAAATATATCATAGAAATGAGTGACTGATAAGGGCTGGAGACAAACTGATATTCGATCATACTGTAAATTTTAACAAGGGAGATGTTTAACAATGAGCAAAAAAATTCGTACAGGTATCATAGGGGCATCCATTAATAACGGGTGGGCGAGTGGAACACATATTCCAGCTATTCAGCATTTGGATGAGTTCGAGCTTACAGCGGTTGGGACAAGTAATATGGTGAGTGCAAAGGCAAGCGCAGAAGCTTTCTATGCAGATCACGGCTTTGACAATATGAAGGAGTTGGCTCAGCATCCTGATGTGGATATGGTTGTTGTCAGTATTAATGTCAAGGAACATTATAACGCCGTTAAAGCCGTCGTGCCTGCTGGCAAACCAATCTATTGTGAATGGCCACTGGGGTCGAATACAGAGGAAGCGCTTGAAATGCAGGAATGGATAGCGTCCGCACAACTGCCAAATGCGATTGGATTACAGGCAAGACAAGCCCCGGCCGTTCAATATGTAAAAGATATATTGGCAGAAGGTTATGTCGGTAAAGTGTTGTCTGCCAACCTGAAGATCTCCATTGATGGCATGGGTGGCGTTGGTGATAAGTCGAGTGCGTACTTGTTTGATCGGAAAGTTGGAGGGAACTTGCTGACCATTGTAGGTGGACATAATCTGGATGCCTTCACTTTCATGCTTGGGGACTTTACAGAATTGTCTGCCACCACAGCTCAACAGTTTTCAGAAGTTGAATTGGTAGATATTCAGAAAGTCATCAAGAAAACAACGGATGATCAGATCATGATTACAGGGAAATTGACTAATGGGGCAGCAGCCAGCGTTCATATTCAAGGTGGAGTCAAACATCAGACAGGACTCACACTTGAAATTTTCGGAGACAATGGCACGATTGTTCTGAGCGCTCCTGCATCCATTCAATTCGGATCACACCATTTACGCGGTGCAGGATCTACGGACAACGAGCTTTGTGAACTACCCATTCCCGATGCCTATTACTCGGCTCCACATTCTCTATATAACGACTCCGGAATTGTTCTGAACATGGCTCAGGCTTATCGTAAGTTTGCCAAAGATATTCAAGAAGGTACTACCTTAGCACCTAATTTCGCGGATGCGGTGAAACTTCATCAGTTACTGGATGCCGTCGAGAAATCAGCCCAGACCGGTGAACGTCAATATCTATAACCCTCACTAAACGGAACAAAATCTGATCCATCCATATACTTAGCATGCTAAATATATTCACGCTATAGTAAGGGCACAAATATCTGTGCCTGTCCAGAACGAAGGAGAAAATCGTTATGAAAAAAAGAAGTGAAATGCAACTGGCTTTACAGATGGTTTCGGGTTATGGTGCCGAATTTAGCGCATGGAGAATGCCTGGCACGGATCCTGCAGCTTACACCAATATGGATAGTTATGTAGAACGGGCTAAATTAGCTGAACAAGGAAAGTTTCAAATGATTTTCATCGCTGACACTCCAGCATTATCCAATAATTTAGGCCCACAGACGCCTATGTTTCCTATGGACCCCATGTTGGCACTGATGGCAGTAGCAAGAGAGACACAACACATTGGGCTTGTGGCTACACTCTCTACAACATTTAACTATCCCTATAACATTGCACGTCAGTTCAAAGCACTGGATGTTATCAGTCATGGACGTGTGGGATGGAATGCGGTTACCACATCCGACCCCCTAGCGGCGGCTAATTTCGGTGCCCGGGTTGAAAATCGCCAAGAACGCTATGACAAGGCACATGAAAGCATACAAATTGTTCAGGCCTTGTGGGGGAGTTGGGAGCCAGACGCTTGGACGTTAGATGTAGAAGTAGGGGAATTTGCGGATATGGACAAAATCCAGCCTATTAACCTTCAGGGTCAATATTATGCATCTCGTGGTCCTTTGCCCATTCCGCCCTCTGAGCAAGGGCAGCCAGTGATTTTCCAGGCAGGGGGAGGAGGTGAAGGATTAGAATTAGCTGGGAAATATGCTTCCGGAGTGTACGCCAATCCTTATGATATTACTTCTGCCCTGGAACACAGACAAGCGATAAGGCAAAGTGCTGCCCGTTTTGGTCGAAACCCCAATGATATCAAAATGTTTGCTGGTTTTATGTTTTCTCTGGCTTCAACGGAGGAAGAAGCTCTGGATCGTCGGAAACAGCTTATGAGCTTTAACCCCCAGGAAATCCCCAGCAGGGTAAGTTACCTCGGATCCATGGTTGGTTTACCCTTATCGGTAAACTCCGTAGATATAGATCAACCTTTAGCGGCAGACTTGTTGAAAAATGCATATGCCAACCCCATGGACCCACGTTCTCCGAGAGCCTTAAAGTTATTAAAAGAAGGACTCTCTGTAAGGGATGTTCTCGCTCACGGGGTCATCAACTATCATCCGGTTGTTGCAGGCACCCCGACACAGGTTGCTGACTTCTTGGAAGAATGGTTTTTGGCTGAAGCATGTGACGGATTCTCAGTCGTGCCCGATGTATCTTTTGATGGCGTTGCAGATTTTGTGAATCAGGTAGTACCTATCTTGCAGGAACGCGGTTTGTTCCATAAGGAATATGAAGGAAAAACACTACGCGAGAATATGGGCGTTCCTTACGAATACGGATTGCAGGAACATGGAATCAACGAATAAAGGAGATTTTTTTAATGAATAACACAATTGAATTGCTTCATAACCATACATCGTTTCGTTCTTACACATCTCAACCCCTAACTGAGGAACAAATAGATGCAATATTTCAGGCAGCAAATCAAACTTCATCGTTCAGTCTTCTGCAGGCGGTATCCATTATACGCATCACAGATCCAGTACTTCGAAAAAAACTCAGACATCTGTGTGTCGATCAACCCTATATTGAAGAAGCGGCCGAATTCTGGATCTTCTGTGCAGATTTCAACCGAAATCATGAAATCGCTCCGGATGTGGATATTGAATATATTGAATTTCTGTTGATTGGTTCATTCGATGCTGGCCTGATGGCACAAAATGCGTTAACCGCGGCTGAATCGCTGGGACTTGGCGGAGTGTTCATTGGTGCGGTCAGAGCTAATATTAGCGAACTATCTGACGCATTGAATTTACCTAAATATGTTATCCCTCTGGTGGGGTTATGTATCGGTAATCCAGCTGGAGATAAGCCGGAACTGAAACCTCGACTCCCTCAATCCATGGTATTGCTTGATAATCAATACCAACCAATGGATCAAGAGAAATTAGCAATCTATGATGAGACCATGCTGAAGTATTATGAAAATCGTCCGACGAGAGCCCCTTTCACCGTAAAAAAAGTAAAAGGATGGAGTGACCATATCCAGGATCACCTCGAGAGAAGTATCCAACCGCAAATGATGGCCTATTTGAACAAGCAAGGTTTTGCCAAAAAATAAGGACTAAACCAATCTTTCGGGTGAAACTTGGATAGGAAAAGGCCCTTAAAGACGACACTAAGGTGAATTGACACCTGTATATCTCCATGATACATTTAGTCTGCTAAATATAATTCGGATGTTAGGGAGGGATCGTTCATGACAGATATAGTAGATTGTGAAATTCGACAGTCTTTAGATCGAATTTCCTCCCAAATGCGACGAAATTATAGTGAATCTCTTCGGGAACTTAATCTCTATGTAGGACAAGATAATTTGTTGTATCGGCTGTGGTTGGGTGATGGGGTAACCCAGATGCAACTAAGTGAACATATGAAATGCGAACCACCAACGGTTACAAACATGGTCAAATCACTGGAACAGAACGGATTTATATATCGCAAACGTGATGTACAGGATGCAAGGATCATGCGTATCTTTCTAACCGATAAGGGCAAAGAATTAGAAAAACCGGTTGAGCATAAATGGAGAGAGCAACAAGAGAAACTACTTCAATCCATTTCTTCGGAAGATCGGCTGATATTGAGACAATTTATGCAACAAATGGAGCGAAATATCTTATAACTTATGCCAAGATTCACGTAATCTAAATAAATGAACGAAACAGAGCCGCTATTATAGCGGTTTTTTTATTGCCAATAGCTATATTTTCTTGCCCGGAACAAGAATTTGTACTGTCAGTTTCGGAATTCACGATTACATCTCTAATGCTGGGATAAGATTGTGATAATTCAAGTTAATTTTGTTCATTTAGATGCTTAAGAGATTACAGTACACTGAAAGAACATACAAACGGAACACACTAAACATGAAAATGTGAGGAATTATAATTCGTTGGAGGTTTTAACGTGAAGACCAAAAATATCTGGTTTAATCAACCTGCTGGAACATGGGAAGAGGCATTACCTATCGGAAATGGAACTCTTGGAGGCATGATTTTTGGAAAAACACAGATCGAGAGAATTCAGCTTAATGAAGATAGTCTGTGGTATGGTGGTCCGATGCAGCGGAATAATCCTCAAGCACTTGAATCTTTATCTCAGATCAGAAGCCTGATTTTTGACGGTAAGATTAGGGAAGCAGAAGAACTCGCAGCAGATACTCTGGTAGGTGTTCCTGACGGGCAAAGGCATTATGAGCCATTAGGGGACTTCTATATCGCTATGGATCACAGTGAACATGAACCAAATGGATATCAAAGACATCTCGATCTGGAACAAGGCAAGGTAAACGTGAATTATACCGCAGATCAATCCATTTACAGCCGAGAATATTTTGCTAGCTACCCGGATCAAGTGCTCGTTGTTCATCTCAAATCTAGCGTGCCTGGAAAGTTATCTTTCTCCACTGTTTTTGGCAGGGGAACCGTTCTGGAATCAACATCCTATTCCGATATTCTTAAGCATCCTGTTGGTTTCCAATCCTATCTGGACCGGATCGAGAAGCGTGGAACGAATGACTTGATCATCCGGGGAAGAAGTGGGGGAGAAGAAGGAATCCGTTTTTGTTGTGCGATTCGCCTTATATCTGAAGGAGGGCAGGTTCATTATTCAAGCGGTCAGCTTTCTCTGAAGGATGGTAATTCAGCGACTATTCTAATCACGGCGTGCACGGATTTCCGAGTACCTAAGGAACAACTCGAAGTGGAGTGCCTCCGCAGGATTGATACTGCTTCCGCAAAACCATATAGCGAACTGCTAGCCGATCATGTCTCGGACTATCAATCCTTATTCGAAAAGATGGATATACATCTCGAAGATGAAAATAAAGATGTGATATGTTCCGAACTTCCAATCGATCAGCGCCTTGAGCGGCTTAGAGCTGGTCAGCATGATCCGGAACTGCTGAGTCTATACTTTCAATTTGGTCGCTATCTGCTTATCTCAAGTAGTCGTCCAGGTTCTTTACCGGCAAATCTTCAAGGGATATGGAATAAAGACATGCTTCCTGTATGGGATAGCAAATATACGATTAATATTAATACACAGATGAACTACTGGCCTGCAGAAAGCTGCAATCTGTCTGAATGTCACGTTCCATTGTTTGATTTTATAGATCGACTGCAAGTCCGGGGAAAGGAAACCGCTAGAACCATGTATGGATGCAAAGGGTTCGTTGCTCATCACAATTCGGATATCTGGGCAGACGCTGCTCCGCAGGATGTATGCATGACATCGACGTTTTGGACCATGGGGGGAGCATGGCTTTCATTACATCTATGGGACCACTATGAATACAATAAGGATGTTCAATTTCTCAAAAAAGTTTACGCCACGATGAAAGATGCGGCTATCTTTATTCTGGATTATCTAATAGAGGATCCTTCCGGCAATTGGGTGATATGTCCTTCGTCCTCACCGGAGAATCGCTATATATTAGATAATGGAGAGTCGGGGGCTTTATGTTTTGGTGCTTCAATGGACAATCAGATTATTAGAGAACTCTTCACGCGTTGCATTGAAAGCACCCGGATATTGCAAGAAGATCAGGAATTCGGAGAATTACTCCGTAGTGCTTTAACCAAATTACCGGAGACCTCCATTGGCAAACATGGCCAGATCCAAGAGTGGAGTAACGATTATGATGAATTGGAACCTGGTCACAGACATATTTCCCATTTATTTGCTTTGCATCCTGGAACGCAAATTACGTTGCAATCAACGCCTGATCTCGCCAAGGCAGCTCGCGTAACACTCGACAGAAGACTGGAACACGGTGGTGGTCACACAGGATGGAGCAGGGCGTGGATTCTCAATATGTGGGCACGATTAGAGGAGTCGGAACTTGCACACGATAACATCGTGGAACTTCTACGTTCCTCCACGTTACCCAATCTGTTTTGTGACCATCCTCCGTTTCAAATTGATGGGAACTTTGGAGGTACCGCAGGTATAGCAGAGATGCTTCTCCAGAGCCATAACGAAGTAATCAGATTATTACCTGCTTTGCCAGCAGCTTGGCCAAAAGGATATATTCGTGGTATTCGGGCTCGTGGGGGATTTGAAATAGATCTGGAATGGGAAAATGGTAATCTGTTAAATGCCAGAATTCGCTCTATTGCAGAATCAAGAGTAACCGTATCCTATCTGGACCAAAAGATAGAATTAAACTTTCCTGGCCCCAATTCAATAATTGAACTAAGAGGATACGACTGGAATAATCAATAAGAATTTACCGATTACCTGAGCGAATACCGGCTGACAAAACTGCCGTGCGAATTCGCTCTTTTTATTTGCTGAGATAAGATTTAGGCAAGAGTTGGCGTGTTTATGCTCAATACAATGTTTAAAGAAGACTTCCATATTTAACGTACTTACCAGGTGAAGTGCCGACCATCTTCGTGAAGCTGCGAATAAAATTGGCATAATCTCCAAAACCGGATTGATAACAGGCCTCTGTAATACTTAAACCTTCGATTAAATAAGATTTCGACAGCTCTATACGGCGACTAAGAATGTATGCACGAATCGTGAGTCCGGTATGTTTTTTGAATTGTCGACTAATATAGCTGCTATTCGTGAACATAGCCTCTGACAATTGTTTGAGCGTCAGTTGCCTCGTCAGATTACATTCAATGTAATCCATCGTGTTTCGAACTAGTTCAGGCATAATATCCGTAGCAACAAAATCCGTATTTTGAAAAGTTAGATTCGTTAGAAGAAGTAGCTGTGTAATCAAAATATTCCTCAGAATATCCGCTCCATAGTCACTTGATGAGAGACACTGTTCAAGCTCGCCAGCTAATTGTAGCACTCGTTGAAGTTCGTCCTCTTCAAGATGTACGATATTACCCTTACCCTTGGGACGGTAGTCGAAACATGCGGATAAGTTGGTGCTTGAAGTAGACAAGCGGTTCAAATATGACTTTTTCAGATTTATGGTGATTCTCTCATATTCGTTTTTGTCCAAGGCAAAGGAACGGTGCATCTCCTCCGGGTTAAGAACGAGCAGATCTCCACGTTGCAAATGGTAACAACGGTTCTCAATATAGAAGTTTACATTGCCACGAAGAAATAAGTAGAGTTCGTATGCATTATGTCGATGATAAAACGTTCCCATATTATACGTGGTGGTGCGATGAAGCTACAACAGCTCATTCTGGATTGGATCAAACAGGTATTCTGAAGTCTCATTCATATCAGATATATGACCTCCTTGTCGTTTCGCGCAATAAATATAGCCGTTTGTGCAATGAAATTGCAGACGTGAACCTATAAAATGTAACCATCCTAGCATGATGGATACATAATTGCAAGCGTTTCCACTCAGGTGTGTACAACGCGATTGGAGGAAAAGATGGATCTGATTTTCACGGCACGAAGTAGAGCGCAGGACACCGTAGAGTACACAGCATTGGACAAGCATGCTCTCAAGGCTGACGTAAAAGTAATAAGCGGAAACGGCAGTGCAGAAGCTCCATGGCAAGCCGACATTCAGATTTACAACGAGGGACAGAATGCCTGGACAGGAGTTATTCATGTGGAAATGCCGTTGGACAAACAGAATCCGAGGTTTTTTTTGCCTGCATTTATGTATGGCCGCAACCGGGGCGAAGCACCCCAGAATGTCCCAAATGAGTTCCCTAGACTAAGGGAGGGCAGTCCTTCTCGCCCTTCATCACCCTGGTGGATGGTCCGAAGCGATCGTCTGTCTCATCCGGCTGCACTTATCTATGATGAAGGTCGGATTGTTGGTCTAAGCGCAAGTCCCTACTGGATCAATACGGGAAACCAGAAGCAGCAATGGTATCCAGGAATGGAAGGAACGTTCGTGCAATATGGGGGATTCACATGTTCTATTGAAAAGGGTACGGTCGGATATACGCTGGGATATGAGAATGCTCCGTTGTTATTTATCAAATCCAGACTTGTCCATGAGCGAGCTGCCCTTGGAGAAAATTGTTTTGAACTTGCGGCAGGTGAATCAGTTGGGCTCACTCTTGAACTATATAACTACGAGTCTGAATCAGAACTGGGTATCAATCCTGCACTGGAAACAATCTATAGGAGGTATCACGAAAAACCAAGAGAAGGAAGTGACATTCAGACAACGGTAACGGATTTGTCCAATGCCATCTATGAATATGCCTGGCTTCCGGAGGATCGTCATTATTCAACATTTGTATATGAAGATGCTGCTGAAACTGATGGCTACCGATACAACAAAATTATCTCAATCAGTTGGACAAATGGTATGACCATAGCTGCTCCAATGCTTATGGCCGCACTGCGCCTGAATAATGAGCCTATGCGACAGCAGGCGTTATCCTGCATTACCAATATTATCGAGAATGCCATGAATTCCGAATCCGGACTTCCATACGATGCCTATCAGGATGGGATATGGAGTGTTAAAGGCTGGTGGTTCGACGGTATGCGTACCCCAGGACATTCCTCTTACCTTGTAGCTCAAGCGATGTTCTACATTCTGAAAAGCTACGATTATGAGAAGCGCATTCGAAATGTGAGACACGATGATTGGCTGGGTTACGTCAAGCAAGTGCTTGATCGTCTGGAGTGCACAAAGAATACGGATGGAGAATATCCCACCATTTTGTCAGAGCAGACAGGAGCAGGTCTTGAATATGATGCCTTTAGCGGAGTCTGGTGTCTTGCCGCCAAGGCATATTACAGTTGGTTAACCCATGATGCCTCTTCTCTGGATGAGCTCAGACGAAGTGAAGCCCACTATTACAGCACCTATGTCCAACACATGGAATGTTACGGCGCTCCGTTGGATGCGGATAAAGCTGTTGATTCGGAAGGCATTCTGGCTTACATCAAAGCTGTTCGGTTTCTACACGCGTTGACTGGCGACGAGCTGTTTCTAGATCACATGAGAGATGCAATCAGCTATGAATTCAGTTTCAAATTTTGTTACAACTCACCTGTTAAGATTCCGCCACTCAGTACATTAGGCTGGTCCAGTTCCGGGGGAAGTGTTACTTCAGTAGCTAATCCGCATATTCACCCCATGTCCAGCAATCTAGTGGATGAGCTGTTGTATTATGTTGGACAGCGGGAAGAGAATTATGTTCGTCAACGTATGATGGATACCATCGGGTGGGGTTGTCAGACCTATAATCGTTATGATCAAGAATTCGGCTATGGCAAAAAAGGATGGATGTCTGAACGCTTCTGTCATTCGGAAGGACTGGTCACTGAAAAATATGCGGATGGTACGCCAGCCAGCACCTGGTTTTGCCTGATGCCATGGGCTAGTGGATCGATCATTGAAGGCCTCGTTGGCGACTATTGGGATTATGCACGACATGAATGAATTTATTATGCAATAACTACAACAGTCACCATATTAGATTCCGCCGATAGGGAGACACGCTACCGGCGGTTTATTTTCGTTGGAGGAAAGGGGACACAAGGATGTTAAAAGTATTACTGGTAGATGACGAGATGTATATACGAAAGGGGCTGTATGAACTCATAAATTGGATGGATCTTAATATGGAGATTATCGGAGAGGCAGAGAACGGTGTAGAGGCATTAAATCTGATTGAAAGCCTGCAACCAGACGTGATTATTACAGATATCCGTATGCCAATCCTGGATGGACTGGAACTGATACGTGCCGTAGAGAAAATACCACATCTGGAACCTGTGTTCATTATCATCAGTGGTTATCATGACTTCAAATATGCACAGCAGGCAATCAGGTACGGTGTTCATGACTATATCCTGAAGCCTATTGATGATGAAGAATTGACGGCGACGTTGCAGAAGTCAGCTAATCTGATTTGCAATAAAAGAAAACATATTCTTTGGACTGAGGGACAGGCCAGTAACATCATGCTGGAGGATGTGATCAAAGGCCATGTACAGAAGGAGGATGAACATCGATATGCCGAGATGCTTGGCATCAATCGTAACTCCAGTCTGCTCATAACTTTGATTGAACTTCAGACCGGATTAGATGCAATTAAAATTACGATTGAACAGCTACGTGAAGCAGTACATTCTCTGGAGAGTAATTTATGTAAAATGTTCATCAGTGAGCAACAACGCGGCACGTTTGCTTTATTACTGTTGTGGCCTGATCATCATCAAGGAGACTCGGCGTTACAGGATAACCTGCATAATATTCATATAACACTGAGCAAAAGGTTCAACCTGGATATCGGTCTTTACGCAGGAACACTCGTCAAAGAAATTGGTGATGTCACACAATCCCTTATGGCGGCTGAAGAAGCAGCCAAGCATAAATATGCTGAAACTGGTGGTGTCGTACGTTATACGGAAATCAAGGACAAACCACTGTTTGTTTTCAATGTATACCAGGACGAGGTGGATCAATTAATTCTGAGCCTGGAAGAGGGGAATAGGTCAGCTTACCACAAGATTGTAGAAGAGAAATTCAAATTGTTTCATATGAATCGATTTTCTTCTCAGGCTTTATCGGGTTCTCTTTTGCGTTATATAACGGGTATTCTCGCTGTGGTCCACGAAATGGGTGGTAATGATGAAGGGTTGCAACAACTGAAGGAGCTGGCACAACAAAGTCATGAAGGTTGGAATTTACGACTATTGAAAGATGCTTTTCTCATCGCGCTGGAGGAAGCCGAGGATTATGTCTCTCATCTGCGGATGGAACGATCCAAAGGGGATATCAGCAAGATCAAACGATATATTGATGCAAATTATACCGAGAACATCAATCTCAAAAGCATTGCTGCGCTCTTCTATATGAATCCCGTTTATCTTGGGCGATTATTCCGCAAAAGCTACAATCAATATTTCAATGACTATCTGCTCAACCTGCGGATTCATGAAGCGAAGAAGTTATTGCGCCAGACGGATCTGAGAATGTACGAGGTTGCTGCACGTGTAGGATTTCAGAATGCGGATTATTTTGTAACCCAGTTTGAGAAACTGGTTAAGTTATCACCTACAGAGTATCGCAATCTCCTTATGGGAAATGAGCAGCGAGGTGCACAATGCCAAGATGGAACCTGAATTACATGAAGCTTCGAGATAAGCTACTGCTTATGTATGTCTTATCTGTGTTTATTCCCATCGTTGTTACCAATGTGGTGTTCTACAATGTCACATCTGCCAATATTCGCAGTCAGAAAACTCGTGATGCCGGCATGGCACTGAACAATCTGAAGAATGACCTGCGGGTAACCATTGATCAGGGCGTCGGCCTCTCTTATTCGTTATATACTGACCCTGTATTCAATGACACCATCTCCCGTTCATTTCAGAGTCATTTTGAGTATATTGACGCTTATAATTCCTATCTAAAAGGGCAATTCTCCGGGCAAATGAATCAGGGGATTCGCTGGTATCAAGTGTATACCGATAATTCTACCATTTTATCTTCCGGTTATATTGATCGTTTAACTGACGATGTCCGCAACTCGGACTGGTACGTTCAATTTCAGGCATACTCCGCCCCTTATCCGGCATTGATCTCATCGGATCAGATGTTAAGTCTGGTTCAAAGGCTCGACAATCTGGACACTGGGGGGAGAGAGCAGTTACTTAAAATTGACCTGAATATGGATATGATCAAGCAGTATTTTCACAACAGCGGATTTGATGGAAAAGTGTATCTTCTTGATCCGGGGGGACACATCCAATTTTCAAATGATCCTACAGCAGAAGAAGCTCAGATAGGGAAACGTTACAGCGAGATCCAGTTTCCAAACAAAATGATTCCCTTTGAGATTACGTATACAGGTATTAACTATCTGGAAGGGTGGTCCCTGCATGGAGTGATGGATGAAGAAATTGTGTTGAAGGAGGTGCGGAAGTCCCGTTCCTTCGTCGTATGGCTGGCTTGCATTAATTTTGTCCTGCCTTCTATTATCATCGCGGCGATGTCCAGATCCATCCATGTCAGGCTGGTGCGTATTCTAAAACATATGAAAAAAGTAAAAACACAGAATTTCCAGACGATTCCGCCTGAAGATGCAAGAGATGAAATAGGTCAACTCACGATGGAATTTAATCGAATGACCGAGACGATCCATAACCTGATTCATGAGGTATATCTCGCCGACATCCAAAAGAAAGACCTGGAGTTGAAGCAGCAGGAAGCACAACTTCATGCGCTCCATAGTCAGATCAACCCACATTTTTTGTTTAATACGCTGGAGTCGGTACGTATGCGGAGCCTCATCAAAGGTGAGAAAGAGACTGCCAAAATCGTGCATAACATGGCCAAGATGTTTCGCAAGTCGATTAGTTGGAATCAGAATGATGTGACAGTGAAGGAAGAATTGGAACTCATCGAGAGTTTTTTGCAAATTCAGAAATACCGCTTTGGAGAAAAACTCCAATATACCATTGAGGCAGATCCTGCGGTACTGATGTACCGAATCCCCAAGATGGTTATCCTTCCCTTTGTTGAGAATGCAAGTATTCATGGAATTGAGTCATCTCCGGGTGTAGGCATCATTCAACTCTTTGTTTCAATGGAAAATGACCAGCTCCATATCAGACTAACGGATAACGGTATAGGGATGTCACAAGCAAAATTGGAAGAGTTGTTAAGTTACCTGGATCAAAACACCGATATGGGAGAGCATGTTGGCATGAAAAATGCGTATAGTCGCTTAAAACTTTGTTATAAAAATCACTTTACATTCGACATCCAGACATGGGAAGGAGAAGGTACGCATATCCAAATTAAGCTTCCACTTGATCCATCAGCCATGCCAGGCGACTAAATACGAGGGATATACTTTTCAAAGTAGGAGGTACACTTTCATGGGTAACTTTGAAAGCGCTATCTTGATATATTGAGAAGGCTTAAAGACACAAACAATACTTTAAGGGGGCATTTGCTACATGTTTAGAAAAAAAAACATTATAACAGGTCTGGCCATTTTACTGGCTGTAACCCTGGCAGGTTGTAATAAAGCCAGCCCGGAAGCCTCTTATCCTGACAGTAATGACAACACCCCGGTCACCTTTAAATATTTCACGTTTGGCGGTGGCAAGAAGGACATTCTGGCAAGCAGCACGACCATTGGCAAGAAGCTACAGGAGCAAACAGGCGTTGACTGGAAGATGGAATATCTGGTGGGCGACGGTGCAACCAAGGCAGGTGTAATGATTGCGAGTGGGGATTACCCCGACATCATCGACTCCAGTGGTGAAATGGCCAAATTGATGGATGCAGGTTCTTTTATCCCGCTGGATGAACTGATCGATCAATACGGGCCTAACATCAAGCGGGTATACGGGTCTTATATGGACAAATTCAGACAGGAGGATGGAAAGATATACTTCTTGCCATA
This sequence comes from Paenibacillus sp. FSL H3-0457, assembly GCF_037981725.1. Taxonomy (NCBI): domain Bacteria; kingdom Bacillati; phylum Bacillota; class Bacilli; order Caryophanales; family Paenibacillaceae; genus Paenibacillus; species Paenibacillus sp. FSL H3-0457. The sequence goes on from NZ_CP150283.1 coordinate 3,397,143, forward strand.
CACTGCCAACATCGGTTATGTGTCAGAGCCTAATTTCCAGACCGGCTTTTATATTCAGCGTGCTGTGTTAAAAGAGTTTAACTATCCCAAGATCAAAACGCTGGACGAATATTTTGACTTGATTGAGCAATACAAGCAAAAGCATCCGCAGATCGATGGAAAAGAAACCATCGGCTTCGCCACACTTGCTGGTGAATCGGGCAGCTTTTTCACCCTGCTAAATCCGGCTATGCATCTGGCAGGTTATCCAAACGATGGCAGTGTGATGGTGGATATGCAGAGTCATGAAGCCAAACTGGTAGCCGGATCTGATTATCAGAAACAATGGATTCAGAAGCTGAGCGAGGTTAACGCACAGGGGATGTTTGATCCAGAATCCTTCACAATGAACCAGGATCAGTATCTCGCCAAGTTGACGTCCGGTCGGGTGCTGGGATATTTCAGTTACTCCTGGCAAGTTGGAGACGCAACGAACAACCTCAAGAAGGCTGGTATTGACGATAAACGATACGTATCTCTACCGATCGTATTTGATGACAGTGTCAAAGACCAGTATGTGGACCCGCCAGGTTTTGTGAACAACTACGGTGTCGGAATTACCGTAAATGCCAAAGATCCCGTGCGAATTATTAAATATTTTGATAATTTGCTCAAGGAAGAAAACCAGATTCTGGTTCAATGGGGTGTTGAGAACGAGACGTATAGTGTGAATGATGAGGGTCGTTTTTACTTTGAAAATGATGACCAACGCAAGGCACATGAAGATCCAGAATTAAGTCGTAAATACGGCTTTGACTATTTTAATTACAGCTGGCCTCGTTACGGGAATAACTCCGTGCTGGAGGATGGTAACGCCTATGGACCGGGCAACCAACCAGAAGTGGCTACCTTTAGTTACACGGACGGTGACAAGCTGTTGTTAGAGAAATATGGTGTGGAGACATTCACAGAACTATTCAGCACACCGGATGAGCGTCCTTGGTCTCCTGCTTGGTCTATTGCACTGGAGCAGGGCTCTCCTGAACAGATTTTTATCACCAAGGCAGAAGACCTCCAGAAGAAATATTTACCCAAAATGATTATGGATTCGCCTTCCACTTTCGAGAACACATGGAATGAATATATGAGTCAATTGAATCAACTCGACAAGAAAACATACGAAGCTACGATAACACAGGCAGTTAAGGATCGTGTAGCTGGCAAATGGTGAGTGTAATCCATAAGAGAAAACACGGAACGGGGGAATATTCACATGTTAAAGCCAAAATTTAGAACAGCGGGTTTAGCTGTATTACTAACAGCTTTGCTGGCTGGGTGCAGTCAGAACAGTTCGTCATCAGCGCCTTCAGCCACAGGTGATGATGAGAACAGTCCAGTCACGTTCTCGTATTACATGTTCTCTCCAGGCAAGAAGGATGTTCTGGCAAGCGAAACTACCATCGGTAAAGCGTTGCAAGAGCAGACGGGTGTGGACTGGAAGTTGGAATATCTGGTAGGTGATAGTGCTACAAAAGCCGGTGTCATGATTGCCAGTGGAGACTATCCTGATGTCATTAGCTCCAGTGGTGAGATGTCCAAGTTACTGGATGCAGGTGCCTATATTCCGCTGGATGATCTGATTGAGGAATACGGTCCTAATATCAAAAGGGTGTATGGACCATATTTCGATAAAATGAAAAATGCCGAAGATGGAAAAATCTATGCCCTGCCTTATACGGCTAATCAGGGTGAGTATTCAGGTAGCCCAAATGTGGGCGGAGGAGCTTTCTGGATTCAACGATCTGTGCTCAAAGAGTTTGATTATCCCAAGATCACTACACTGGATGAATATTTTGATCTAATTCAGGATTATAAGGAAAAACATCCAACTGTCGACGGTGCAGACACAATCGGATTTGTGTCACTTGCGGGTGTGGCTAATAACTTCTTCACACTGCAAAATCCAGCGATGCATCTTGCCGGTTATCCGAACGATGGCAGTGTCATGGTCGACATGACTACCCATGAGGCAAAAGTTGTCGCCGGAACAGATGCCCAGAAAAAATGGATTCAGAAGTTGAATGAAATCAATGCTCAAGGCATGCTTGATCCGGAATCCTTTACGATGAACAAAGACCAGTATTTGGCCAAGCTGACTTCGGGTCGTGTGTTAGGATACTTCAATTATGGCTGGCAGATTGGGGATGCATCGAAAAACTTGCTCTCTGCAGGCATTGATGAGAAGCGCTACGCTCCACTTCCGATTGTGTTTGATGAAGGAATCAAGGATCAGTATGTGGATCCTCCCGGCTTTGTCAACAACTATGCAACAGGTATCTCGGTGAATGCCAAAGACCCTGTTCGTATCATCAAATATTTCGATAATTTGCTGAAGGAAGAGAATCAGGTTCTGGTGCAATGGGGAATCAAGGATGAGACGTACAGTGTGGATGAAAAGGGCAGATTCTATTATGTAAATGAAGATCAACGCAAGGCTCATGATGATCTGGAGCTCAGCCGTAAATTCGGGTTCACCTACTTTGGGACAGACTGGCCGAAATATGGCGGTGAATCTACACTAACCGATGGTAACGCTTATAGCCCTGGCAACCAGCCGGAAGTGGCCGCTGCATCTTACACCGAGGGAGATAAGAAATTCCTTGAAGCCTACGGTATCCAAACCTTTAGTGAATTGTTTAACAAACCGGAAGAGCGGCCTTGGTTCCCGGCATGGTCCATCGCATTGGAGCAAGGATCACCTGAACAGATCTTCACGACCAAATCGGATGATTTGCAACGTAAATACTTGCCGGAGATGATCTTGGGAGCGCCATCGAATTTTGATAAATTGTGGGATGCCTACATGGCTGAACTGAACAAATTGGATAAAGCTGGTTATGAAGCGACCATTACCAAAGTTGTGAAGGATCGTGTTGCAGGAAAATGGTAATACGAACACTTTAAGTGCGTGTTCAATAAGACCGGTTTTCAACAACCTCTTTAAAACAAACTGTTACATGCGCAGGAGAAGACGAAAGAGCATAAACTCCGGCTTCTCCTCGCATGAATAACAGCACAGGAAAGGAGCAGGTTCACCGTGGAGAAACCTAATGTCTCCCTTAACTCGACGCCTCCGGCCTCGAGTCCGAAGGGAACCAGAGCACACTCGTTCTTTAAGCGACTTGTGCAGCAACGAACGCTTGCCTGGATGTGTATTCCTTTTGTCATCTGGGCTTTTATCTTCAAGTACCTGCCGTTATGGGGATGGACCATGGCTTTTCAGAATTTCAAACCGGCAAGGTCCTTCTCGGATCAGCAATGGGTAGGTTGGCAACATTTTAGTACGTTATTTGAAGACAATACCTTCTACCGGGTGCTGCGAAATACACTCGTTATGAGTTCCATTAAATTGGTGTTGGGATTTGTGACAGCAATTACACTGGCCCTTTTGTTGAATGAGTTGAAAAATGTCATATTTAAACGCTTTGTGCAAACCGTCAGTTATCTGCCTCACTTTATCTCGTGGGTTGTTGCTTCCAGCATTGTATTAACAGTCCTGTCACCAGATGGAATTATCAATCTGCTGATGATGAAGCTTCACCTGATTGACAGTCCGGTACTATGGATGGGGAAAGGAGAATACTTCTGGGGTATTCTGGGGGCAACTGAGGTCTGGAAAGATGTCGGTTGGAACACCATTATCTATCTGGCAGCGATTACGGCAATTGATCCTGCGCAATATGAAGCTGCCGAGATTGATGGAGCCAGTCGCTTCAAACGGATGTTATATATCACCCTGCCTGGCTTGAAACCGGTTATTGTGATCTTGTTGATCATGAACATGGGAAGTATTCTTGAATCCGGATTCGAACCGCAATATCTGCTGGGTAACGGGATGAATATGGACTATTCGGAGAATCTGGACATCTTTGTACTGAAATATGGATTAGGGATGGGGAACTTTTCCTTAGGTACAGCAGCTGGCATATTCAAAACGGTGGTCAGCTTCATCTTCCTTTTCTCAGCGAACTATATAGCGAAAAAAATGGGAGAGAGCAGACTATTCTAAAAGGAGGCCTATGCCATGCGTAAAGGAAACACATCCCGCTTGCGTAATAGCAGCACCGGGGATCGAGCGTTTGACACCTTTAACATCATCTTCATGGTATGTCTGATGATTGTGACGATCTATCCCTTTGTTAATATGATTGCCGTATCTTTCAATAATGCAAATGATGCTATTCGGGGTGGAATATATCTATGGCCTCGTGTATGGACACTGGACAACTACAAATACATTTTTGGCGAATCAGATATTTATCACGCAACTCTGATCTCGGCGCTGCGTACGATCATTGGAACCGTGGTGTCCGTCTTCTGTACAGCCATGCTCGCGTATACGGTTAGTCGTCAGGAATTTGTGCTTCGCAAGTTTGTTACGATGTTTTTTGTATTCACCATGTATTTCAGCGGGGGGTTGATCCCCGGTTATCTGCTGATTCGAGACCTTGGATTGATCGGTTCCTTCTGGGTATATATCATTCCGGGTGTAATCGGTGTCTTCAATATGATCGTCATCCGTTCATTTATTGAGGGTCTTCCTGAAGGCATTCTGGAGTCAGCCCGTATTGACGGGGCAGGGGAGTTCACGACATTTATCCGCGTTGTCCTGCCGCTAACGATTCCCGCAATGGCAACCGTATCACTCTTTGTAGCCGTGGGACAATGGAATTCCTGGTTCGATGTATTCCTGTACAACTCTTCCAATAAAGAATTAAGCACATTGCAATATGAGTTGATGAAAATTCTGCAAACTTCGACAACCTCAGCGACTTCATCAGCAAGTGATGCTTATCAGTCTGCCGAAAGCAATGCAACGGCGGTCACACCAACCTCGATTCGAGCGACCATGACCATTATTGCAAGTGTTCCTATTCTGATGGTGTATCCGTTCTTACAGAAATACTTTGTCCAGGGTATGACGATTGGTGGCGTGAAGGGATAGTCATGACCTGAATATAATTTCATTGAACTTATGAAAACGCAACAAACTATACCGTAGTAACGTCTATTCATCCATAGAATACAACAGGAGTGAAACAAATACATGTAAAATGGATGACGATTATTGGTGCCGTTGTTGGCTCTATGCTTATAGGGGTGGGAACGGCAGCTGCGGAAGAAACGTTTGTTGATCTAAAGTATTCAAAGTGGGCAGAGGATGGCATCACGTATATGGCGAAACGGGGAACAGTAGCCGGATACGGCAATGGGATCTTCAAGCCAGAGGCACTTGTGACAAGGGCACAAGCTGTCACTTTTATGGTGCGCGAGCTCTATTCAGATCAGCTTCAAAGAGCAGTGGAAGGCACAACTTATTCCGATGTTCCAACTACACATCCTTTCCATCGAGAAATCATGATAGCTGCTAAAAATGGACTTGCAAGTGGTTTTCCTAACGGAACTTTCCGTCCGGACGCACCACTTAGCCGCGCAGAGACTGCGGCCTTCCTTACACGGGCATATGCACTCGTGGAAGGTAAGAACGCCGCAAAATGGACAGACACGGACAGGCATTGGGCAGCAGCACCCATTCTTATTATGAGTTCAAACGGCTTGGTCGGCGGTTATTCAGATGCCACCTTCCGTCCGAATCAAGCTGTCACGCGTGCTGAATATGCCGTATTTATGGCGAGAGTAATTCGCTTCGAACGTGAAGAGGCCATTCGGACACAAGATTGGGACAAACTGATATCCTATATGACGGTAAGCGAGCAAGTTGGTCAGATGCTTATGCCCGACATTAGGCAATGGAATGGTAAAGCGACAACGACCGTTAATGAGGGGCTGAAACGCACGATCCATGATCAGGATTTGGGCGGACTCATTCTATTTGACAAAAATATTGTAGACGTGACGCAGCTTACAACGTTCACACATGATATACAAAGAGAAGCAGGTGACATTCCTCTATTTCTTAGCATCGACCAAGAAGGTGGCGTTATTAAGCGAATACCAGGCGGTACGAACCTGCCAGGTCAAATGGCGCTTGGCGCAACTGGAGATGCAACACTAGCCGAAGCAGCTGGTCAGCTGACAGGGGAGGAGCTGAAGGCACTGGGATTGCAGATTAATTTTGCGCCAGTGCTGGACATCAACAGCAATCCAGATAACCCCATCATTGGTATACGGTCGTTTGGCTCGGATGCGGATTTGGTGACACGGCTTGGTCTGGCAACAATAAAAGGGCTAGAGCAATCAGGGGTGATGGCGGCGGTTAAGCATTTTCCGGGACATGGAGATACAACGGTAGATTCCCATCTTAGTATGCCTGTGCTTGCCCATAACCGAGAACGGCTTGATGCGGTAGAATTAAAACCGTTTCGGGCTGCAATCAAAAATGATGTAGAGATGATTATGACCGCGCATATTGCTTTCCCTGCCATTGACAACGAACATGTTACTTCCCTCAAGGACGGTGAACGTGTGCCGATTCCTGCCACCTTATCGAAAAAGGTACTGACAGGACTGCTTCGCGGAGAGCTGGGATACAAAGGTCTCATTGTGTCGGATGCCTTTACCATGAATGCAATTGCAGAGCATTTTGGGGAGAATCAATCGGTAGAACGAGCCGTTTCCGCAGGTGTTGATATCATCCTTATGCCAAAAAATTCAGTAGCGGCCCATCAAACGCTGGTAAACGCGGTGAACAATGGAACGATCAAGGATGAAACCATACATGCATCTGTGAAACGAATCTTGGAGATGAAAGCGAAATATGGTTTATTTGAACGCAGTCAAACTCTTGCGCAAAAGCTAACTCAGCTTAACGGTATCATCGGATCAAAGGCACACCGAGCAGTGGAGCAGACAATCGCAGAGCGAGCGGTCACTGTAATCAGCAGTCGTGAAGGTGTGCTTCCTGATCCAATGAAGCAAGGCGACCGGGTTGTTATTGTCGCAGCTGAACAGGAACAGGCGAAACAGCTTGAAAAACAACTGTTGCAAGCCGCTAATAACCTGTCGTTAAAGACTGAAATATCACTTGTTGGTCAAGGCAAAATGAATGAAACGCTCCAGGCGATTGGCAAAGCCAATTATGTCATTCTTGCTTCTTACCAATTTCGTAATGTGGCCAGCCAGTTCGGTTGGAGTGAGTATCAAACCTTGATTAATGCGATGAACAAGAGTAATCAGCGATACACGCTGTTCTCACTGGGTAACCCATACGAGATGATCTATTTGCAGAACGTGCGCTCAGGGCTTGCTGTGTATGGAAAGCAGGAGCCCAATACGTCTGCCGGGATCAAAGAATTGCTTGGTCAACTGAAAGCTGGAGGAAAGTTGCCCGTGCTAACGGATTAACGCTTAATTAATGAAGAAAAAAACGGATTCCAAAATACGGAATCCGTTTTTTATTTTAAACTTTTGTTTTATCGATCCATCTACCATGCTATCACTCGGGTATTTCTTCGCTACAAACAAAATGGAGCAGCATCTTCACAAATTGCTCCGTCATCCGCATATCCAATGAATTATCATGAGCACCACGAATAGTTACCATGCGCTGGAGCATGCCCATCATCGTTGTGAAGATAAACTGAGCCAGATCCAGCGGAGGAGATGGATTCTTAATACTGCCGTCAACAACGCCTTGGGATAAAGCGTCCAACAGGAAATGATTTTCTTTCCCGTTCTGGTTGAACTTATCATACTCTTCTCTTAATTCAGGGCTAAAATCATACATCTCATAGTTGATATCAAACAATTGAATAAACCGGATGTAGTCTGGATGATTCTCGGCATAAACAACCCATGCATTCAACATAACCGTGAGTTGTTCCCGCCCGTTCAAGTCCTTCGTTGAAGCACGGCTAACCTCATCCGTTAAATGTTCGATCAGTTGCATCTGAATGGCTAGAAGAAGTTCATCCATAGACTGGAAATGTTTATAAAAGGTCACTCTACTAAGTTCAGCTTTCGTACATACATCCTTAATCTTCACCTGGAGCAATCCATATTTCAAAAAAAGCTCCTTACCTGCTGCAATCAAATCATCACGATGTTTATTTCCCAATTGTTGATGCCAGTTTTCATTCACTTGTATACAATTGTCCTTTCTTCGAACGAAATGCGTTCAAGGTCAGTCCGAGAGAAGCGAGTAGCATAATTGCACCAAAAATATACGGGAAGTTTATGTTTTTGTCAAACAATAGTCCTGCGATCAGCGGCCCAATCACCGTGCCGAGACTGGAAAATGTAGTATTCAGACCCGATGCATAACCTTGCCGATCTCCTGCATTTTTGGATATTAACGTGCTGACCGAAGGTCGTAAAAACGAATTAAAGGCAAAGAATAACGCAGAAGCGAACAACAGAAACACAAGGTTGACCTTAATTAACATTAACAATAAAGCTATGGGTGTGATTATTAAGGAGAGACGGATCAACTTAACTTCACCTATTCTCTGTACGAACCAATCCAAAAGCCAGATCTGCACAACGATACCGATAATCGCGCCCAAAGTAATAATGATGGAGATTGTTGCAGCGTCGAATCCGTATTTTTGCTCTGCGAAAAGCGCGAATACTGTCTCATAACTCATGAGACCAAAGGTCATGACAAGCAACACAATCAAGTATTTGAAATAGGGGACTTTAAAAGAACTCCAGATTTTCTTGCCCAAGTGATCTCCTTTTTGAAGACGGATGGAGACCGTTCTTTTCTCGGGGGGAAGTGTCTCAGGCAATAGCAGCGTCATCAGGGCCGCAATCAGTCCCAGACCCGCTGCGAAGAAATAGGGCATGCGAATGCCCATCTCGGCGATGAGACCGCCCAGACCAGGTCCGAGAACCATCCCCAAATTCATAGCTGCGCCGAAATAGCCCATACCTTTTGCACGTGTCTCTGGCGTTGTAATATCGGCGACATATGCGAGGTTGGCAGGAACCATTAAACCAAGACTGATTCCACCGATAAACCGTGCGACATAGAGGAACGGCAATGACGTCGACAGCGCAAATATGATATCTGAAATGACAGACAGAAACATACCCGCAATGATCAACTTTTTGCGTCCAAATCGATCAGACAGTTGTCCCCCGAGAGGGGAAAAGAAGAATTGAGCGGCACCGAAGGCTGCAACTAAAAATCCTGCTACTGCGCCTCCCGCATGAAAAAGCTTCAAATACTCCGGCAATATGGGGATGAGCATCCCTTGCCCCAATAAAGCAATAAACAGATTTAACATCAGAATGAACAGTGGAAAGCGAACTGATTTTGGTAATGTACTCATGTACGTCATTAACCCCTTCATTTACAACTTGTTAACCTTTACATTGTGTAAACCATTTTAAATGATTTGAAGGAAATATGTAAATCTTTTTTTTAGTGAGTAGAGTTATAATTGAATTCATATGGAGGTGGGAACACGTGAAATTAGAGGAATTGTTTACGGTACATGTGAACATCGAAGAATCATTTGATTTGCAGAATAGCGAAGATGATTCGGTTGTCATGATTACTTTTACAGGCAGTGTAACCGGAAAGTACTTTGAGGGAATTGTGTTGGGTGGAGGAGTAGATACGCAGATCATCGGGAAGAATGGTGGTCCGCATACGCTATCGGCAAGATACATGCTCCAAGGAACCGACAACGCAGGCCATTCCTGCAAAATTTATATCGAAAATAACGGAAATATTGATAAAACGCTGAAAACTGCTTTATTTCGTACTTCCCCCAAAATGATTACAGACAGCAAAGCCTTATCCTTCTTGAACCGTGAGGCACTTATTGGAGAAGGTCATCCGACGGAGTCAGGGATAGATATAAAAATATATAGGGCGCTATGATAGTGCGAGACATGTGATAACTATTTTGTTCATGTGTCTCGGAGCAAGATAGCCGGTTATGCAGATCGAGAGTCGCTAAGGAGCGGCTCTTTTTGTCGTATGAGACTTTACGTCAATATTTATATGTACTCTTTTACAATTAATTAACATAGGATGGATACGGCGCAGACACTTCACACCTATAGTATGATGAGCGAAAATAAACCCATATCAGGCGGAATAAGGAGAAAACTATTCATTATGATGATCAAAAAAATCGGGATTTCAGTAGCATCACTCGCCATCTTAACGTCTGTAAGTGTGTTTGACGCATATGGTGCAGGCTCCAAACGCATGATCGAAGTTTCTGAACAATCGGCTAATGTGGTTGTGAACGGACAAAGGGTGGAAGGCGAATCATTTCTCTACAATGGGGTCACTTATGTACCTGCAAGAGCGATTGGTGAAGCCTTGGGGCAAGAGGTAGACTGGGATAACAACACCCAATCGGTGTTTGTTGGACAAAAAATGGATGATCAGCAGGGGTACCGCGGTACCAAAACGCCATATCCTTTTAAGGAAACAAGTTATACAAAAGCTCCTATTGGATATGAACCCATATTTATTAACTACATAGGGAGACATGGTTCCAGACATCTATCCAGTTCCAAGTACGACAAGACGTTATTTGAACTGCTCGACATCGCTGAAAAGGACGGGCAGATCACTAATCTGGGCAAAGAGCTGAAGAAGGAAATTGGCAATCTGATGAAGGTTGAAAAAGATCATTATGGATTGTTATCCACTACGGGTGGAGAAGAACTGAAAGGAATAGGGGCCAGAGTTGGGCAGAATTTCAAAGAACTCTTTACTTCGGATAAAAAAGTGATTGCACAAGCAACCTTCAAAGATCGAACGCCGCAGAGCAGAGATCAGTTTATTGACGGGTTAAAGGAAAGCTTGGGAGATAACAAGGTAGACATTCTGGCTTCAGCTTTTGAAGAAGGGAAAGACCCCTATCTACGGCCCTACGACTTGGCTACGAAGTATAACGAGTACGTAGAAGATGGAGACTGGGTTAAGTTATACGAGGATTATGTCACACAGAGCACTGGAACGCGTTATGCAAAAGAGGTCCTTCTGCAATTTTTCTCTGATGACTTCTATCAACGGCTGAACGCTGGAGAGTTTGAACTGAAAGATGAGAAGGGAAAAGTGAAGCTCAGCAACCCAACCGAGGCTGCTTCTAATCTATATGAACTCTACATCATATCTTCGAATATTAAAGGAGAAGGTGACTTCGAATTCGGGCGGTATTTCACGGCTAATCAGTTGAGATGGTACGAGAGCATTGACAATATCAATGACTTTTATGAAAAAGGTCCATCTTTAACGTCAACGGATCTGCCGCAAAATATCATTTCACCTCTGGTCAAAGAGTTGATCGTGTCTACCGAACAGTCCATTCAGCAGAAAGACACGGCTGGTATATTTCGTTTTGCTCACGCAGAAACAATTATTCCACTATCTTCATTCCTGGATATCGCCGGAGCTAATGTGAGTATCGACAAACCGCAGGACGTGACCCAAAACTGGAATGGCTCGGTTATCTCACCAATGGGAGCAAATATTCAATGGATTCTGTATTCCAATGGTAAGGATGTTCTCGTGAAAATGCTTAGAAATGAAGAAGAGATCGCCTTCCCGATCGAAACAAAGACCTATCCATACTATAAGTGGGAAGATGTAAAAGCATATTACCAAAACAAACTGCAGAAGGTAGGCGTAAGCTTGGACAGCAGTTTGGAAGACAATATCGAGCTTTTACAGAAGAAATTCTAATCGGTGAAACGATATGCATTTTATATGAAAATAAAGACGAAGATGAAGAAAGCAACTCCTTTTCATGGAGCTGCTTTCTTTTTTTGCATTTTGAATGAAATGGACCAGTAAAAAAATCCTAAAACAAAATGTGACCAAATGCCGTCCGTAAGAGTGTTAGAGGTATAAAGGAGGGCATAACAACCATGCAGCGATCAGTGCCCCAGCTGGGCGATCATGTGATGAAAGTCTATGAGACATACGCGGATACGCTGTTCCGGATTGCCATGGTGCACCTCGGCAGACGAGAAGACGCGGAGGAAGCCACTCAGGATACCTTCATCAAACTAATAGAAAAAGCCCCTACGTTCAACGATGCGGAGCATCAAAAAGCATGGTTGATTCGGGTCATCACCAATCATTGCAAATCCTTATTAGGCAGAGGCTGGCGCAAACGGGAGGTCAAGCTGGAGGGAGTCGATCCTCTTACAACAGACAACCCTGAAGATCACGCGCTGATCGAACTTGTGCTGTCATTGCCCGTCAAGTATAGATCGGTGGTTCATCTGTATTATTACGAAGATTATCCGATTCGAGAAATTAGCGAGATCCTGGAGATTAGCGAATCAGCAGTGAAAATGAGATTGAAACGAGGAAGACAGCTGTTAAAACTGGAGCTGGAAGGAGAGGAACTGTAATGAACGAAGAACAATTCAAACAAAACTACAAGAAAGCGGTGGATCATATGAAAACAAACGAGCAAATGAAAAAACGGGTAGAGCAATCCTTAAACACGCAACATCAGGGACCAAAACGTCAACGTAAACCACTATACATTGCAGCAAGTGTTGTTATCGCTGCAAGCATTGGATTGGCTGCGCCAAGTGTATGGCAACAATTCAATGGACCAGCCGCACCAACACCACAGGTGGCAGCGTTGACTCCAGGAGCATCGTTTGATCCGATCGTGATTCCGAAGATGGAGTTGCCGAGTTCACAGGGCAAAGGCGCGATGGCTGATATGATGCAACTGGTTGTATATGGAGGAAACGTATATACACAGTCCCCAACATTGCTTGAAGGCGCAAATGCACTCAACCTGCGGGGTGAAAAGCTTGGTACTACAACTGGTGGCATCAATGAACTGAGCGGCCAGGATAAATATACGGAGCTTGCTTCCAACATTGGCGAAGCAGACATCTATGCGGTCAATGGCTACGACAAGGATTTCCGCATCATGTCTTACACCGAGATCGATGGTCAGGTGTATGCTCAGTTATTCGACAAGAACAACGGAATCACCATTGGTACTGGTGCCGACCTGATCGGCAAGCTTCATCTCGAAGGCAACATCGCCTCGGCGCAATGGGAGACGTTTAATAGCTGGAACAACGGATTGCAGCAGCTTCAACCGTTAGCAGCGGATGAATCACTGGAAAGCTTCATCTCATCGCTAAATGCTGCCAAACCGATCGCAACGAGCCCGGAGTTGGAAGAGAACCTCTACGGCAAGGAGGATCGCAAGATCATCTATCTCACACTGGAAGACAAAACGCAGGTCCCACTGGTTCTGTTTGGTGATGGTCTGGTGCGTTATGGTAATCTTCCGGCATTCCTGGAAGTGGAGAAAGGCGCGTTCCAATCATTCTGGAACAGCTTGGGCGAGTAAGGCGAAGACAGCAATCTGGCTGCACCAAAAGAGCGAACAGGGCACGCAAGTGCTTTGTTCGCTTTTTTCATCAACAAAGAAACACTTGATAGGATTAGGCAATAAAATGATATGAATAGGATATAGTTTCTTTTCTCTTTCAATGTAAAATGGGTACACCTAGTTTTAACAAAAAAAGAAACAGGAGGTTTGATGGATATGAATCGAATCGAAAAGAGCCAGGAAACATATAAAAGACTATTCGGCGATGGAGTTCCAGCGGCATATGCTACTGATCCTGAGTTACAGGACATATTAAGTCGCTTCATTTTTGGTGAAATTTTCGATCAAGGTGTCCTTGACGATAAGCAACGTGAGCTTATTACTTTGGTCGTACTGGCTACTAATCAAACGTTGCCACAATTCAAAGCACATACTCGTGCAGCGCTAAATGTTGGGTTGACACCAACGGAGATCCAAGAAGCAATCTATCAATGCGCACCTTATTTGGGATTCCCCAAAACCTTAAATGCCATATCGGAAATGAATGAAGTGTTCAAAGAGCGAAATGTTGCACTGCCTCTTGAAAGTCAGAAACGGGTTGAAGAAGATAATCGCTTGGACAAAGGACTTGGTATTCAGAAAGAGATTTTTGGCGATATTATTGAGGAAAACCGGGAAAATGCCTCGTCAAATCAGAAGCATATCCAGGACTATCTTTCAGCATTTTGCTTTGGTGACTTCTATACCCGTGGTGGTCTGGATCTGAAAACACGAGAGCTGCTTACTCTTTGTATACTAAGTGCACTCGGAGGTGCTGATAGTCAAGTCAAAGCACACGTTCAGGGTAACATCAATGTTGGCAATAATAAAGAAACCATGATCACCGCTCTAACTCACTGCCTTCCCTACATGGGATTTCCTCGAACACTAAATGCTTTAGCCTGCGTGAATGAAATCATTCCAGAGAAATAATCTTCTTTATTTGAAGCAACAGACAGTTGATTATCCCAATCAACTGTCTTCTTCTGGTTAACAGGAAGGTATAGTAAAGAAATGAACGATTCAGGAGACACTTAAATGAATGTAAATCAGGAGGAATTATGGAGTTAAGAGTACTTCGATATTTTTTGACAGTAGCTCGAGTAGAAAATATCACACATGCTGCAACGATCTTACATGTTACACAGCCAACGTTAAGCAGGCAGTTGGCTGATCTGGAAAAAAATTTAGAAACTCAATTGTTTATACGCGGGAAAAGTAAAATAACACTGACAGATGCAGGCATGCTTCTACGTCAAAGAGCAGAAGAAATTCTCACACTTGCGGATAAAACAGAGAAAGAGTTTAAAGATCAGAACAACCTGGTTGGAGGAACCATATCGATCGGGAGTGTTGAATCATTAACATCCAATGTTATTTTACAATTATTAAAAGACTTCAATATGGAGTATCCGCAGGTTAAATATCACATCTATAGTGGAACGGGGGATGACATAAAGGAGCGAATCGATAAAGGACTGCTCGATGTGGGCATTTTGTTAGAGCCCATTCACATTGAGAAATACGATTTTATCAGACTGCCCCAGAAGGAACGCTGGGGAGTCCTTATGAAGACCTCATCACCTCTTGCACAGAAAGAATATGTAACTTCAACCGATTTAGCCGGAGTACCTCTGCTCATATCCAGCCGATCTGTCGTACAGAATGAGATTGCAAGCTGGTTTGCCGATGAGTATGCACATTTAAACTTTGTTGCGACCTATAATTTAATATCTAACGTACTGAACCTCGTAGAGGAGGGGTTAGGGACAGCAATCTGTATTGAGGGTGCGCTTGCAATGAAGCAGTCTGACACATTATGCTTTAGACCTTTTCAACCGGAACTTCAGTTTCCAACAGTGATTGTCTGGAAAAAACACAAGGTATTCAGTCAAACGGAGGTACGTTTTTTGGAACATATCAGGCATGCCTTTCAGGCATAATAAAGTATAAATTATAGGTATTGGCTATAGCTGTTTATCAGATGATATTTTAAAGGTGTAATGAATGCAGCCTTTATGTACTTCAGATAAATAGCTTTTTTTATTGCAAAGAGAAGTTATTTAGAGCGCTTTCGGTTTCATTCATTTAGGTGGCAACAACAAGAGGGGGCATTATTGGATGAGCAAGAAATACGAGAAGTTGGCTCAAGATATTGTAGAGAAAGTGGGCGGTAGTGAGAATGTATCCACTCTGACTCACTGTATGACTAGGCTTAGATTTGCACTGAATGATACTAGTAAAGCAGATCAAAAAGCGCTTAAGTCGTTTGACGGTGTTATTGATGCGGTTGAGAGCGGTGGACAATTTCAAGTCGTCATCGGCACACATGTTGAAGACGTTTACAAAGAAGTGATCAAGCATCTTCAACCTAACGCGAGTTCATCGGGTGAACCAACTCAAGCTAGAAAAGTTAGTATTTTGGGGAAATTAATCGATTTCGTCTCGGGGACATTTAGTCCGATTGTCCCTGCTATAGCTGGGGCTGGTATGATCAAGGCATTACTCGCTCTACTTATTTTGTTCAACTGGATTTCAAAAGATTCCCAAACCTACTATGTCGTAAGTCTTATGTCAGATGCTATTTTCTACTTTTTACCATTCTTGTTGGCGTTTTCAGCCGCAAACAAACTAAAATGCAGTCCCGTCTTAGCACTCGTTTTAGCCGGTGTTTTACTCCATCCCAACTTGACACAATTGCGTTTGGATGGGACTGACGTAAGTGTTTTTGGAATCCCGCTAACTCTTGTATCTTATAGTTCTTCTGTAGTTCCAATTCTCTTAATCGTTTGGTCACAATCATATATTGAATCGTTGTTTAAAAGGATCATTCCGAATGCAGTGAAAGTTATTTTTGTTCCCATGTGCACTATTTTAGTAACGGGAATTTTGGCTTTAACCGTATTGGGACCACTGGGGTCATTTTTTGGAACCTATTTAGCGATGGGTTTTGAATTCCTGGGTGCACATGGTAGCTGGCTGGTTATTTTCCTGGTAGCAACCTTCTGGCCAATACTGGTTATGTTTGGACTGCACCATAATATTGTTCCTCTATCCATTGCTCAAATCACCACATCAGGTTATGAGAATATCCTCGGTCCTGGAGCGATGATCAATTGTATAGGTCAAGGTGTTGCGGCATTAGTTGTAGGGATGAGAACCAAGGATAAAGCATTAAAACAAATTTCTGCTTCCAGTGGGATCACCGCGTTGATGGGAATCACGGAACCAGCTCTTTACGGCGTAAATTTACCGAAGAGATACCCACTTGTCGCGGGTATGATTGGAGCTGCCAGTGGGGGACTCTTTGCAGGGCTAATGGATGTTTCTCGTTACGCAACAGGCGCTTCAGGAATCCCGGCGATTCCTCTGTACATTGGTGAAAATATCTGGAATCTATATAACATTTGGATCGCACTTGTTATAACAACTGTCGTAACTGCTGTGCTTACCTATTTGCTCAGTTTGAAATATGAAAAAGCCGCACCTTTACAGAACACTGGCTCAAATGCGAACGAAGTGAGTGGGGTTGCGGATGAAGTCATTACAATTAAAGATTCTGTTATTGCAACTCCACTTAAAGGTCAGCTTATTCAACTTCAGGATGTACAAGATGTAGCGTTTGCCTCAGAAGCAATGGGTAAAGGAATTGCTATTGAACCTAGCGAGGGGAAAGTCATTGCTCCATTTGATGGCATGATTGTGTCCCTATTTCCTAAGAAACATGCTATTGGACTATTATCCGATGAAGGAGTCGAAATTCTTATTCATGTCGGCTTAAATACGGTTAAGCTAAACGGAAAATATTTTGAAGCGTTCGTTGAAGAAGGTCAAAGAATTACAAAAGGACAGACCTTGCTGACTTTTGATCTGGACAAAATCAGACAAGAAGGATATGTCACTCAAACGCCCGTTATTGTAACCAATTCGTATAGTTACTCGGATGTGATCGCAGAGACTAGTCCCAAAAATATTGATTTTAACAATACATTGTTGGTTGTCAAAGCTTAACAAAACTACAGGTTAGGAGTGTGTTTTAATGACTTTAAGAAAAGACTTTTTGTGGGGTGGGGCAGTTGCTGCTAACCAATGTGAAGGTGGATATGCAGAAGGCAACAAGGGACTATCCACAGTTGATGTAATCCCGGCAGGGAAAGATCGTGTTCCTGTCATGCGAGGACAGTTAAAAATGTTGGAGTGTGATCAAGAACATTTTTATCCGAGTCATGAGGCTATTGATTTTTATCATCGGTATAAAGAAGACATTGCTTTATTGGCAGAGATGGGCTTTACGTGTTTCCGTTTATCTTTGGCATGGACTCGGATCTACCCTAATGGAGATGACGAGTTGCCCAACGAAGAGGGTTTGAAATTCTATGAAAATGTATTTGACGAATGTTTGAAGTATGGCATTGAGCCGTTAGTCACCATTACCCATTTTGATGTCCCTATTCATTTGGTGAAAACTATTGGATCGTGGAGAAGTCGAAAAATGGTGGATTATTATGAGAGACTGTGTGAAACGATCTTCACCCGTTATAAAGATAAAGTGAAGTATTGGCTTACCTTTAATGAAATTAACATGCTGTTGCATCTACCTTTTGGCAGCTCAGGCCTAGTGTTTGAAGAAGGTGAGAATGAGGATGCTGTGAAGTATCAGGCGGCTCATCATCAATTGATCGCAAGTGCAAAAGTAACTGAAATTGCGCGTAAAATTAACCCGGAAATTAAGATTGGCTGTATGTTAGCAGGTGCCAACACTTACCCGTATACATGTGCACCAGATGATGTCTGGAAAGCCATGACAAGAGATCGCGAGCACTACTTCTTCGTCGATGTACAATCCCGAGGAGAATACCCAAACTATGCCAAGAAAATGTTAGAACGAATGAATATTCATTTAGCCATGGAAGACGGGGACGAGGAATGTTTGAAAAATAATACGGTTGATTTCGTTTCGTTCAGTTATTATGGTTCACGATTAACCAGTGCAGATCCGGAAGTAAACACACAAACGGCAGCTAACCTGTTTCCAACACTGCGCAATCCTCATTTGAAAACGAGTGAATGGGGATGGCAAATCGATCCTGAAGGTCTAAGAATTACAATGAACTCCTTGTATGACCGATATCAAAAGCCACTATTCATCGTTGAAAATGGCTTAGGAGCGATAGATACTCCTGATGAGACGGGATATGTTGCTGATGATTATAGAATCGAGTATCTGCGTCAACACATCCAAGCTTTCATAACAGCAGTGGAAGAAGATGGCGTAGAGTTGTTGGGTTACACGTCCTGGGGTTGCATTGATCTAGTAAGCTCAAGTTCTGGAGAGATGAGTAAACGATACGGTTTCATACATGTCGACAAAGATGACGCTGGAAATGGTACGTTGAAACGCAGCAAGAAAAAATCCTTTGAATGGTTCAAAAAAGTTATTCAAAGTAACGGCAAAGAACTCTAATCGACTGAGCAGTAACGTATGAAGTCATCGACTTATGCGTTACTGCTTTATCCATTTATCGCAGCATTAAGGCTAACTATCGGCCATATGGAGCAAATACAAACATTAGGAGTTGGTTTTTTATAATATCCATGGAGAAGCTTAGAACATATTCGTTATTGTCCGTTGCGTTATTAATTTCTTCAGGTCCAGTGATTGCCGCTAACATTCCTGCAATAACCAATGATTTTCCAGAGATATCGGTAACACACGTAGGATTATTAACAACCATACCTTCATTATTTGTCATTCTTGGTGTGTTAATTGCTAATCGACTTGAACTTCTTATTGGGAAGAAAGCAACTATACTAACTGGATTAGGGCTTGTTCTCATTGCGGGAGTATTCCCTGCATTGTATCATGACCTCTTTTCGTTGCTGTTCATTTCTCGCTGTTTGTTTGGGTTAGGTGTAGGTTTATTTAACCGGCTCATCATTCAGATGATCAGTGATATGTATCATAAGAATCCAGCTAAACAAGCAACCGTAATTGGCTTAGAAAGTGCCTTTGAGGGATTAGGAGGCATTTGTCTAACACTACTCGTTGGTCAACTATTGAAAATGGGCTGGCACACATCATTTTATGTCTACGCCCTGGCACTTCCTATTTTCACTGCATTCCTGATTTTCGTTCCTTCTGATAAAAAAGAGCTTAATATAAGAGAAGAGGTCACCACGAATCCAAGCCACACAAATAATAAAAAAGCCCTTCAAGTCATGATTGGCTATGGTCTCTTATTATTTGTAATAGTAGCTATTTTCATCAATTATAATTTACAGATTACTCCTTTGATTTTGGAAAAAAATATCGGAACTGCGACAAATGGAAGCAACATGATTGCATTTATAGGTTTGGGAGCTTTTGTTGCCGGCTTTTCTTTTGGGAAAGTATACAAAACACTCGGTAACTATATCGTTCCATTATCGATTCTGTTACTTGGAAGCTCGATGTTCGTTACGACGATCTCGCAAAGTATCATGCTTACTACCGTGTGCTCAATGATCATCGGGTTTTCATTCCGCTGTATAATGCCCTATTTATTGCATACTTTTGCACAACAAATCGCCAAAATGGCAAAGCTGGGTACGACCATTGTTCTGATCGCGTATAACTTGGGAGCCACACTTTCACCGTATGAAGGAAGGTTAATTACGCAATTATTACGACTAGATACAGTGCAATCATTAGTCTCAAGTAATGCAATAATCCTATTATCGATTTCAGCAGTTAGTTTGGGAGTAGTAACCCTTCATCGCAAAAAGAAGAATATTCAACAAACATAGAAAACAGGGAACTTCTTGATATGGAGTTCCCTTGTTTTAGAATGAGTTGTATGAACCGTTTAATTATAATTTTTGTAATACACCAAGTGATCGGTCCATTCATTATTTTCGTGTATAAACCCTTTACGTAGACATTCAAATTCCATACCAACACTCTCTGCCAGTTTCATGGAAGGGGTGTTATCCACATTGATATGAGCCTCTATCCGGTGGAATTTCAGATGTTCGAATGGACTCCTCTGGACTGAATTTATGCTCGTGGCATAGCATTGAAATAGTCCATAACTACGCTGCGAAACTCTAAAGCGGCTTTGGAAATATACCTGTTTTTGTGCGAAAGTAGAGCGATTTCCCGAACGAGCTGGTGTTCCTCTACCTGAAGATATTTAATGCGCTCGTGCGGGTTTCTGGCTGTGCTAGGTATAAAAGCGAGACCGATCTCCGCCTCCACAAGGGCTGTTAATCTTGCAGGCTCATCCCCTTCATATACATACTTCGGTAGGAAACCAGCGGATTGACATACGGAATCCACCATATCACGAACCCCATACCCTTGCTTCACCCCAACAAACCACTCGTCCTTAAGCTCTGTCAATTGAATGCTGCTTCGGTCTGCATATCGATGACCCATAGGAACAGCGACTACAATCGGATCGTCATATAGTATCTGACATTCGATATCGTCACCTTCAATCGGAGGGGAGGAGAGACAAAAGTCCACCTCGCCCCGATGCAGAAGTCTGGACATGTTTTCTAACGAAACCATTTGCACATGGAACTGAATATCCGGCTTGTTTTTCCGGAATTCCCGCAGTATACCTGGCAATGTGCTCGCCGTAGTCACCGCCAATTGCAGTGTACCCTGATCCGGATTGGAGAGGTCAGCAATTTCCCGCTTTCCTTGTTCCAATTCAAATAAGGCTTTTTCAGTTCGCTGAAGAAATGTTCTTCCAAAGTCGTTTAGTCGCAGCTTTCTCCCGATTCGATCAAATAAAGGGACTCCAAGGTCGTCCTCTAATCGTTGTATCGTTTTGCTCAGGGAGGATTGCGTGACATGCAGCTTTCCCGCAGCTTCCGTAACATGCTCGCATCGGGCCACCGTAAGGAAATATTTTAGTTGAAGAAGCTCCATTTGCACCATTCCTTCATTCCTTCTAGTTCATCAAATCATAACATATAATGCGTTGGAATAAATGAATACGTTCAAGTAAAATAACAGCAGAAGAGAGAGAGGTGCACCAATGAACGTTCGAAATAAAGGATTGATGTTAGCTGTTGGACTCGGAATTATGTTGAATCCGTTGAATTCCTCCATGATTTCGGTGGCAATCTCCAGGCTACAACAAGTGTATCAACTTAATTTTACAGCCGTTTCGTGGATTATTTTATCATTTTATATTGCCAGTGCTGTCGCTCAACCCGTTATGGGCAAGTGTAGTGATTTGTTTGGCCGCAGGAAGATCTTCCTCATGGGTCTTGTTATTGTTTTTGTGTCGTCCATGCTAGCTCCGTGGTCTCCCAGTTTTTCGTGGCTCATCGTATTCCGGATTGTTCAATCAATTGGCACAAGCATGATGGTGGCCGTCGGAATGGCGATTGTCAGAATGAACGTGACTGAAAAACAAGCCTCCGCCTTGTCCACCTTGGCTATATTCCTTTCAGGAGCGGCTGCAGTTGGACCTTTTATTGGTGGAGTATTGATTCATTGGTGGGACTGGCACAGCATATTCTTCGTTAATATTCCGTTTGTCATGGCAAGCTTTTGGTTCGCCTGGAAAACAATCCCGAAGGACGAGCAATCTCCGTCTATCTCTGGTCACATGTCCATTCGGCCATGGCTTGCGTTAATTGACGCACCAGGTATCCTGATGTTTACGGTAGCTTTGGTGACTCTGCTCATCGGTTTACTATCAGTAAATTCCACAGGAGATATTTCAACATGGCATCTGCTGACAGGGGGGATCGGGTTAATCGCACTCGTCATGTTCATCCGACATGAATTAAAAGCAGCCACGCCTTTTATCCCTCTGCGAACGTTTGCCTCATATCCCGAGATGACTTGGGTGAATGTGCAATACATGCTGGTGAACATCCTGTTTTACGCACTTTTTTTTGGAGTTCCTACGTATTTGAAGCAGGTACGTCATCTCAACGAAGTTCATACAGGAATGAGCATGCTAGCTTTGGGGTTATGCTCAGTCATTATTGCTCCGATCGCAGGACGCTGGATTGACAGATCAGGATCACGGCCAGCTCTGATCGTATCCGCTTCTTTAATGACATTTGGATCCATATTGATCGTTGTTATGAATGAAACTTCTCCAATCTTCATAATCATTGTTGCCTTAGCTTTATTTGGCATAAGTAACGGCCTAAACGCGGTCGGTATGCAAGCAGCACTGTTTAAAAGCACACCGAAAGAAATGATTGGAGTCGCATCGGGTATTTTTAATACATCACGCTACCTGGGGACCATTTTATCGTCGTTATTGATTGGAATTGTTATGGGGGATACATTCAATGTGACAGGATTTCAGATGCTTGGAATCATCCTTACGGTATTAGCTGCATCACTGATCATCATGAGCGTACGTCGCGAGGCAGGTGCGGTGAGTCCGGAGAAAGTAAAATAGAGAATCTTCCGTGCAATAACACGTTTACACCCAATGAATCAATAGCTCCATTGGGTGTATTTTTTGATTTTCACCAAGTTGTCAGAAAGAGTTGATCCTTTCTTGAACGTTTAGGGTAGAAGACGTGTCTTTGATTGAATTAGGTAAAAATAAAGATATAATAATTTTGATTAATAGGCTTGGTTAGTACATTAAGTGCATCAATATCAGATTTTAATAGGCATCCAATGATTGTTATTATCGGGGGCCTACAGGAGTAAACGCATTATAGGTGTGGCAAGATATCGTCATACCTAACTTTGTGAAATTTTTCGCAATTCTGCATTGAGCTTGGCCAAATCTGATATTGAATGTTTCTAAATTGAACAGAGTTTGAAAGGAGGCAACACAAAGAATGGCTATTGATACGGTTTTATGGAGCAGGCTGGTGACTGGTTTGACGCTCGGGTTCCACGTGATTTTTGCAACGCTTGGTGTCGGTGTACCTTTGATGATTGCTATTGCAGAGTTCATCGGCATTCGGAAGAAGGATCACCATTACATACTTATGGCAAAGAGGTGGTCCAGAGGGTTTGTCATTTCTGTGGCTGTTGGTGTTGTGACAGGTACAGCGATATCACTGCAGTTGGCCCTGGTATGGCCGAATTTTATGAAGCTGGCCGGGAATGTCATTGCACTGCCACTATTTATGGAAGTATTTGCATTCTTTTTTGAAGCAATATTCCTGGGTATTTATCTGTACACGTGGGATCGGTTCAAAAATCCATATATCCACTGGTTGCTGACCATCCCAATTGTCGCCGGGGCAGGCATGTCTGCTGTTTTTATTACAACAGTGAACGGATTCATGAACCAGCCTGAAGGTTTTGTCATGGAAGCAGGTCAATTCATGGCAGTGAACCCCGTACAAGCGATGCTGAATACGGCGACCTTCTCCAAAGTATTCCACGTATTAAGCTCGGCTTATCTGACAGGAGCTGCCCTGTTGGCAGGAATAGCAGCCTTTGCGATGCTGAGAAAAGGGGTGTCGGCCTACCACAAAAAAGGCTTGAATCTCATGATGGCCGTTGTGCTGGTATTCAGTTTATTAAATTCCTTAGCTGGAGATGTGTCTGCCAAATTTTTGGCTGAGCATCAGCCGGAGAAGCTCGCAGCTGCCGAGTGGCATTTCGAGACGGAAAGCGGCGCGGATTTGATTTTTTTGGGATGGCTGAATGCAGAACATGAAATTATAGGCGCTCTTCATTTGCCGAAACTGCTCAGTTTCCTTGCCTTTGGAGACTTTAACGCCGAGGTAACCGGGCTGAACGAATTTCCACCAGATGAACACCCGCCCTTACTTGTGCATTATTTATTTGATCTAATGGCTGGTATTGGATTCGCTCTGCTTGCTATATCAAGTCTGTACTTCCTGTTTGTATTCTGGAAGAAACGTAATCAGTTTAACAAGTGGATGCTTCGTATGGTTGCACTGAGTGCACCGCTTGCTTTTCTGGCCGTTGAGATGGGTTGGTTCTATGCAGAGATCGGGCGGCAGCCATGGATCATCCGAGGTTATATGCGGGTAGAAGAGGCCGCTACTTCTTCACCGAGTGTGAGAATTTTATTTTTCGTCTTCTTGCTTCTCTACATCCTGCTAGGCGTTATGTGTGTCGTCGTACTGAGACGGTTGTTCAATAACAATCCTGCTGAACTCGAGATGGAGAAATGGTTGAAGGAGAAGCATGATCAATCAGCCGAGAAAGGGGGCCAGGCATAATGAGTTATGAATTAATTGGTATTTCGGTACTCTGGCTGTTCTTGTACGGCTATCTTATTGTAGCTTCCATTGATTTTGGAGCAGGTTTCTTCGCCTTTTATGCACGCCTGACAAAGCAGGATCACCTGATTAATCGTCTGATCTCCCGTTATCTATCACCGGTCTGGGAGATCACCAATGTATTTTTTGTCTTTTTCTATATTGGCATCGTTGGATTCTTTCCGGATACTGCTTACTATTATGGCTCCGCGCTACTTGTTCCGGGAAGTATTGCCGTCATTTTACTTGCCATTCGTGGTTCATTCTATGCTTTCGAAAATTATGGTTCCAAAAAAAGTATCGTGTATTTGTTCTTATACGGAGCTACGGGTCTACTTATTCCAGCGTCATTGTCAGTGGCACTGACCCTGTCTGAAGGTGGCTTTATTTTGAAGCAGGGAGATACCGTTTCCCTGGATTACTGGGCACTATTTACGAATCCATTATCGTGGAGCATTGTTGGACTAGCCATCGTGTCCGTATTGTTCATTAGTGGGTCATTTCTCACATTTTACGCTTCTCGCGCAGAGGACCATTCGGCATTGAAGCTGATGCGGAACTATGCTTTGTTCTGGAGCACACCGACCATTATTCTCGCGCTGACTGCATTTATATATTTGGGTCAACACAATGAGCGTCATTTTCAAAATATGATGGATTTATGGTGGCTGCTGGCGCTTTCCGTTGCGTTTTTCATGATTGCCATGTGGCTGTTATATAACGGACGCCGTTATGGTTTAGCTTTTATATGCATCATGCTGCAATTTCTCACAGCCTTTTTCGCTTACGGGATTGGGCAATATCCTTACATTCTCGATCCATACATCACCATTCAGAGTAGCGCCACATCACCTGCAATGGGCTTTGCACTCGTCGTTGTGTTTATCGGTGGTCTGTGCTTGTTAATTCCTTCTCTAATCCTGGTCTTCAAACTGTTCCTGTTTGATGCGGATTATGTGAAAGGGAAAAAATAAAGGAGGAGCGTTCAATGAAAAGGAGAGGCAAATCCAATCTGATCTCGCAGCAAATGTCTTTACAACGAAAAAACAGACTTCTCCTTGCGATCATTTCGCTGGCCCTTGGTGTAGCTATTATAAGCCAGGCCACTTTGGTGGCTGAAGCAGTCCAGCGAATCTTTGTAGAGAAAGCTTCCTTTTCATCAGTGATCCTGTTGCTTGTCCTATTATTGGCTGTTATGGCCGTACGCTCACTGTTGTCGTATGGTAATGGGAAAGTGGGCTTGCATATGGCAGCACGCGCCAAGACAAATATGCGAGCATCTGTGTTGCAGAACCTGACCCGCGCTTCCATGCCTTCAACCCTGAGTGGACAGACGGGAGGAAAGGTCAGTGTTGCTTTGGATGCTGTGGATGAGGCCGACAGTTATTTCAGTCAGTACATGCCGCGTATGATGGAAGCTGCGATGATCCCGATTCTGATTCTGGTTGTTACGTTTACGCAGCACTCTAACACAGGCTGGATTATGTTGTTTACGGCACCGTTTATCCCGCTGTTCATGATCTTGGTTGGGCTCAAGACAAAGAACAAATCAGAAGAAAAATACGCGCAACTGGCTGAATTTTCCGGTACATTTCTGGATTCGCTTCAAGGGCTGGTTACGTTGAAAATATTCGGACGGGCTAAACGTCAACAGCAGGAGATTGAACGCAGCAGTCTGGGGTATCGTGATGCCACCATGGGCATTTTGAAGATTGCATTTACAAATACGTTTATGCTGGAATCCATCGTGATGTTAAGCATTGGTATTGTCGCGCTTGAACTGGCTATCCAGTTACTCGTGTTCAAATCGATGAGCTTCCACACAGCCTTTCTCGTGTTGTTACTCGTCCCTGAGTTTTACAGTCTGTTGAAGAATACAGGAACGGCTTTTCACAGCGGGCGAACCAGTATGGGGGCCATTCGCAAGGTGGAACAGATGCTCGCGGACACTAGTGTCAAGAGCACACAAACGAAGCCTGAAGAAGGACCGGATCAAAGCGAATTAACCGATGTCGATGCAATTGCAAAGACGGAAGAGCTTCGTACAGCTCGTGCCGAGTTGATTCCAATGCCACCAACCATTGAACTGAACGATGTCCGATTCCAGTACACACCTGATTCCTTTGGACTTGAGACAGGACAGATCTCGATTGGACCGGGAGAACAGATTGCTATTGTAGGCAAAAGTGGCTCAGGTAAAACCACGCTGCTTCATCTCATTGCTGGTTTACTGAAACCAGATTCGGGAGCGGTTCTGGTTAACGGAAGCCAGCTTTCGCAACATGATGAGGCTGCATGGTTTGAACGTGTTAGCTATATTACACAGCATCCGTATATTTTTGCAGGTACATTTGCCGAAAATATCGCGATTGGCGCGGGTCGGAACGTCTCCAGAGCTGAAATTGAGCAGGCGGCAGAGGAAGCAGGGCTTGCTAGCGTTGTTGCACAATTGGAGCAGGGCTTGGATACGTTTGTTGGTGAAGGTGGCCGGGGGCTGTCTGGTGGGGAAAAGCAAAGACTTGCTTTGGCACGTGCTTTTCTGAAGCGACCAGCTGTTATTTTGTTCGACGAACCCACCGTTGGTCTGGATCTACACACCGAGCGGGTATTGCAACAATCCATTGCGGCATTAGCCAAAACGGCAACGATGATTACGGTGGCACACCGTTTATATACAATTCAACATGCGGACAACATTTTGTTTATGGATAGTGGGGTATTAGTGGATTCAGGACATCATGAAGCACTTCTGGCGCGCCTGCCTCAATATGCGGAGATGGTTGATGTACAACGGAAAGGAGGGTTAGCATGAATGAGCTGACGATTCTGTCAAAAGCGATGATTCAGGAGCGCAAGGATATCTTGCTTTCGATATTGGGCGGATTTATCGCCGGCATAGCAGGGGTAGCTCTCTTTTCCGCGAGTGGTTATATGATATCTCAAACAGTATTTGCGCCACCGCTGTACACCTTAATTGTACTCACCTCCATGGTCAAACTACTTGGTTTCCTTCGAGCGGCAAGTCGCTACGGGGAACGCTTGTATTCGCACAGGGCGACATTCTCCATGCTGAGCCGTTTGCGGACGTCCTTTTTTGCCAAACTGATCCCGGTAACGCCAGGTATATTGAACAAAAACCGAAGCGGGGATCTGCTTGCGCGGATCGTGGGTGATGTGGAAAGTTTGCAAAATTACTTTTTGCGGGTCGCGTATCCACCCATCATGGTCGTTATGGTGTTTTTGGCTACCATGCTGTTCACTTCGGCCTTTTCGATCTGGATTGCGTGTTTGTTAGTACTAGGTATGCTAATTACGGCATTTGTTGTACCAGGTATTGTCTTGTTAGGTCAGCGAAAAATAAACGGACGTGTCCACCAGCAACGGGCCTTGCTGTCCACGGAAGTAACCGAAGTGTTGTATGGTTTCAGGGATTTGAAAGTATATGGCCAATTGGAACAGCGTGAGCAACAGCTTCAGCAGGCTTCTGCTGCATTGGCAACGGAACAGAGGCAAGCCGCTTCGCACTTGCTGCGCGGGCAATCCATGCACGTTTTTGTTACGTATCTTGTTACATGGGGAGTGCTGGCACTGAGCGCCTTTTTAATTGTGAATGGAGCGTTTGCCGGTGTATTCCTCGCCATGTTGATCCTGGCCACGCAGACCGTGTTCGAAGAAGCTGCCTCAATGGCTATATTGCCTCTATATAAGCAGGACAGCGAACACGCCGCTCAGCGACTGGCGGAAACAGTGCCAACCTCCGATGTACAACCTGTACAGCCAAGCGGTGAAGTTTCAGCCGATCAGGCGGTTTCGATTGACCTATCCGTTGTTAACTTCCAATATGAAGGGGAATGGAGACCGGCGCTGAGGGAGCTATCTCTGCAACTTGCAGCAGGCTCCAAAACAGCGATTGTCGGGCCGAGCGGGTCAGGCAAGTCAACGATTATTGATTTGTTACTCAAGCTGCGCGCACCAACGTCTGGCGATATACGATTAAACGATGTTTCGGTGAAGGAACTGAATGAAGAGAGCATTTGGCAAGGGACGAATGTCGTGTTGCAGCAAAGCCACTTCTTCCGGGGAACCATCCGGGATAACCTGTTGCTGAATGGAGAAGATCATTCGGATGAACAACTGTCGGCTGTGCTGGATAAAGTCCAACTGCCGAATAAGTTGTTGACCGACATGGTGTATGAAAAAGGGGAGAACCTGTCGGATGGTGAGAAGCAGCGGCTGGCTCTTGCACGGGCCATGCTGCGCAAAGGACGGTTATGGCTTCTGGACGAACCGACGTCTTCACTGGATTACGTCACAGAACAACGTGTATTGCAGCATCTTCTGGCACAGGCATCCGAAGATACACTTCTCCTGATCTGCCATCGGCTGACGGGATTGGAAGAGATGGATCGGATTGTGGTCATGGACCAAGGCAAGATTGTAGAATCGGGTTCTTTCTCCGAGCTGATGGAGCAAAAAGGCTATTTTTATGAAATGAAACAAATTGAACGACAAATGATTGGAGACGTCGGGGCGTAAGAATCTAGTCTATTGAGTAGACAATACGGTCGATTGTCGTTAATGAAGAAAATTTCAATAAATCAATTTTATAAATTTAACTAAACCCCAAAGGATGCAGTGCATATACTCCTTGGGGTTTGTTTTGATATAATAGTTTTTTTATGTCTATGAAGGAGATGGAGATGGAGATGGAGATGGGAAAGTATAAGTGGGATATTGTTTTTTATTTGGCCGTATTTTTATTTGTTGTGTACATGAAGATGAATGACCAATCTCTGTTTTGGATACTTGGGGTCGTTCTCACCGCTACTCTGATCATGTTTACCATTCGTATTTTTTATCCTCTGGGTTGGGAAACACGCATGGAGCGCGTCGAGGCTTTTCTACGCAGACAGGAGAATACCCCAAAGCTTTATATCTATTACGCTCTTGCAAACAGACTTGATGATGAATTGGAACACACAATAGAGCGCATCAGAAATGAGGACACAAATAAAAGGACCCAAGCAGTCTATAATGCAGCTTACGGCTCCTATCGCAACGACTTGGTAGCTGTTCGTACTGCGGTGCAGAATATGCGTAGATCGGATTATCGTACATATTATGAAACGTATTTGCTTATGGAAGAAGGAAGAAGTGAGCAGGCGAGGGAACACTTGAAATCCATTAACAAGGTCTGGATGAGATCTTCGCTTCTTGCAGCGATCGAACTAAAAGCGGGACAACGCGAAACTGCGATTCAGCTATTACAGGAAGCAATGCATGCTGTCAGAGGTGTCCATCGTTATATGATATTTAAGGAATCAGAGAGATACTAGGGCGTGTCTCAAACGGTGAACAACAATCTTTCTTGGCATATAGTACAATTGACACGGATAAAAGCTTGTTCCACATAGGAGCAAGCTTTTATCTTTGGTATTAAAGGAAGGACAGGAAGGACAAGAGTATACAGAGGCGCTAAACTGTTCGGCATAGTGGAGAACACCCGAATTAAATTCTCTCCAACCAATTAGCCTATATGATGAGAATCTTAGCGTCTTTTAGTAACCTTTACATAATAGCAGATGATTCAGACGCCTTATTTTTCTTCGCAAGCGGCTTTTTCCTGAGTGTCCTATCATACAGATACGGTTTTCCGTGATAATCCCGTGCATGCTTTTGTTTCTGCTTTTTATGTATATCAACCTTGATCTCCAGATTGGCAACGTTGTTCTGGAATTCAGTAGCAATTCGTTTGCACCATTTCAATCCACTTTCTTCAGATGCACTGAAATGAACACGTAATAGATATCCGTTCACCGTTAATTCAAACTTGTATAAATTCATGATATGTATCCTTTCCAGGCGGGCATGTTATGTTACACCAAATACGATAATCTGATTATAACAGGAACATATGTTCTGTAAAAGTGTTATTTATGATACCCGCAATTCAATAAGGTTCGCTAGACATCTTTGCAACGGTTCGTTTAATGGTAAAATATCTAAAAATGGTTCATGTTGGGGGATACGCATGTATAAACTGATGATCGTAGATGATGAATTGCTCATGCGGGTTGGAATTCGTTCCATGCTGAATTGGGAAGAGTATAATTTCTATGTTGTTGGTGAGGCGGGAAATGGAAAAGAGGCATTAAGCCTTGCGCTTGAAGTGATGCCTGATCTAATTATTACAGATATTAAGATGCCGATTATGGATGGGCTACAGCTTATACAAGAGGCCTCCTGCGTACTTAAAACATGTAAGTATGTCATCCTGAGTAATTTTGACGAATTTCATTATGTGAAAGAGGCGCTAAAACTTGGCGCTTCAGATTACTTGATTAAAAGTGAGATCACCGAATCCTCCCTTATTGACCTCCTGAGCACTGTTGGACAGAAACTGCAAAGTGAACATGTTCACCCAACCAACACACCCTCTATAACACAGGACTATTCCAAGAGCCTAAGATATCTAAAGGATAGTTTCTTCCAAGATATTGTAAGCGGATTCATTAGTGAGGAGGATATCGTCACCAAAGCGGAAGAACTGCATTTTCGTATACGTTCAGACCAGTTGGTTGTCATGAAGTTCATCGTGAACTATTACGAGGATGCAAAGCGGAAATATGTTGAGAAGGGGGAAAAGCTGCTCCGATTTTCGATTCTTAATATTATGGAAGAGATCATTCCATCGAAGTGGGAGAAAGAGATTTTTGTTGAAAGTTCCTCTGAATATTGGGTGATCGTCAATGTACTTCCTGAGAGCAAATCTGTACACGCCGACTTGAATAAACTATGTAATAAATTGCTGTCTTCGATCAAGGATTTTATGAATCTATCGCTCACGGCTGGGGTAAGTAGAATGACTTCCGGTTTCCTTCACATCAGGAAGGCCTGCCAAGAGGCAGAAACGGCTCTACAACAGAGTTTCTTCACAGGAAGCAACCAGGTGTTGTATTACGATGATATGGTTCAATCCCCAGATCGACATGAAGTTAAGGGGGCTTTAAGCCCGCAACAAGAACGAGATTTGTTGAAGTTATGGGTAAGCAAAGACAACAAAAAGGCGGAAGAGTTCCTTGAAGGAATCCGATCCAATCTGGAACAGCTACGAGCGGATGAGAATAGCATTCGCAAGCAATATATCATGGTAATGGAAACGATACATTCCCATCTATCCCGAGCTACGGAAAGAGGTGCACCTTCTTTAACAGAGAAATCGCCCTACGAAATCGTTCTAAAGGGGGAGTATTGGGAGGATATCCACCAAGATATGCTTGCTCATATTGCGTATTACTTCCAAACCGATTCCCAAATCAAACAGGAAAGCACGTACACCGATCTCGCCACCGAATTGATCGACAAGTATTATGCGGAAGATATCTCACTGCAAAGTATCGCTAGCCAAATCAGTGTGAATCCGTCGTATCTCAGCCGTGTGTTCAAACAGGAACGAGGAGAGAACTTTATTACGTACTTGACCCGAGTTCGAATTGAACATGCCAAGGCGTATCTATTGAGCAGAGGAATGAGAGTGTATGAAATCGCAGAAAAGGTGGGTTACCATAATTACACGTACTTCAGTAAGATTTTCAAAAAATCGGTAGGTGTCACTCCTGAGGAATATCGAGAATTACAGCAGGGATGAATGTAATCGGTGAATAGAGGTGCAGCATATGAAGCATGTTCGGCCCTTCCGAATCAAGTACAAAATTATGGTGATCTGTATGACGGTCATTATCCTTCCGGTATTGGTGATGACAATCAACTCGTATTACTCCTCAGAGCGTTTATTGGCACAGAACTATACAACGTTGCTAAACGATCTGGCCAAACAGACGAATATTCGCATTGATGAGTTCCTCAAGGAGATTGAGAAAATTTCGCTGCTCGCCAGCAATGGGCTTAGTGACAATCTGTCTGCGACTCATGAGGGGAGTTTTCCGATCCAGGATTTCCTACGAGAGGGTGATGAACAACATGAGATTGCCGCATACAATATTCTGATGAATTATATCATGATGAAAGATCGCGTATTCTCCATCTACCTTTACAATATGAACGGGGGGCAAGACCTTTTTGTCAGTCCACATCAACCCATTGATCCAAACTTCAAAGTAGCAAACGAATTGTGGTTTAAAAAGTTCATGCATGATAAGGATCGAACCATTACCCTCACAACACGAATCGACGAGCAATTGGAGAATAAAATACTGGCAGTGTCACACGCTCGCAAAATTCATGATGTGACTAGTGGAAAACTGCTTGGCGTGATTGTTGTCAGCATTGATATCAAATTCATTGAAATCGTCAACCGCAACTTGCAGGAAGGGCTGCGCTCCAGATTCATGATTGTTGATGAGGATGACAAGATCGTATATAACGTGAATGAACGATTAATCGGGACACTGTTCCGGGACAACGTTCGTCCGCCTGAAGCACTAAATGTCGTGGTGACCAGTCCCCTAAGTCAGCAAAAATGGACAACTTACTTATATATGCCTTTGGATGAGTTGACTGCTGATGGCAAAATATTGGGCCGTAATCTGGTGACGCTTGCCATCGTCATTGTTCTTTTTGCTGCCGTCATATCCATCTTTTTATCTCACGTGATCACAACTCCCATTAAAAAACTGCTACGGAATATTTCTCTAGTCGAGAAAGGTCAGTTTGAACAAGTTGAACCTATTGGATCAAGAGATGAGATTGGACATTTATCCATTCGATTCAACAAAATGTCACACGAATTGAAGCGGTTGGTCGAACGGATGCAGCAGGAAGAAATAGAGAAAGCCAAGGCCGAGATGCGTGCGCTCCATGATCAGATCAAGCCACATTTTCTGTATAACACCCTTGGGTCGGTGAAATGGATTGCCTCAATGCAGCAGGCTGATAAAATCGTGGAAATGACCGATGCACTAATCTCGATGCTCCGCTATGCAACAAAATCCGATGGAACCCTCGTAACCATTCGTGAGGAACTTGATAATATAACGAATTACGTAACGATCCAGAATGTCAGGTACTACGATTGTATTCAGATGAGATACGAGATTGAGGATAGACTGCTAAATTATCGCATGCCCAAAATGATTCTACAGCCCATTGTGGAGAATGCAATATTTCATGGACTCGCTGAACTCGAAGAAGACGGAATCATCACCATTCGGATTCAATCACAGCTGGATGAAGTTGTGATCCAAGTCTGCGATAATGGCGTCGGTATGGATCATCATACGATGCAGAATTTAATGGAAGAGAAATCCGGTGAAGGTACGGGAACGAATGGGATTGGATTGCATAATGTGCAGCGGCGGATTCAACTTCATTTTGGGAAATCCTATGGAATACAGGTGGAGAGTAAAATAGGTGAAGGTACCATTTTCTCCATTCTGCTGCCTGCCATCCTAGAAGCCAAATAGTCATTCATGTTTCCACTTAAGCATCTCATAATACGGTACAGCGATCATAAACATAAGTTTAGATATAAACAAAGGGCTCGCAGTATGAACTGCAAGCCCTTTTGTTCACCCTTTGACGCTACCTAACACCAAACCTTTGGTGAAATATTTCTGCAAGAATGGGTACACGAGTAAAATCGGAATGGCACCCAGGAACATCTGAGCGGCGCGCCCCGTTCTGGCGTTCATCATGGACAACAGCTGCGTATAATCTGACCCAGATTTCAGCATGATTTGCTCAAAACTTTGCAGGAGGGTCTGGAGATAACTTTGTAATGGATAATTGTCTGGATTGTTCATATAGATAATGCCATCGAACCATGAATTCCAGTGGGCAACGATACTGAACAACCCAACCGTAGCGAGAGCGGGCTTGAGAAGCGGGAGTAGAATACGAAGTAATACCTGTACAGGCCCAGCACCATCGATAATGGCTGATTCTTCAATCTCCTCGGGCAGCCCCCGAATGAAATTCATGAGGATAATCATACTGAATACGGGGAGGGCCCCAGGCAGGATCAGAGACCATATGGAATCGATCAGTCCCATTTTGACGACTACCAGATAGGTTGGAATTAGACCTCCACTGAATAACATGGTTATTATGAAAAATCCCATATAGATATTACGCCCCATCAATTTTTGTTTGGATTTGGAGAGGGGATAAGCCGTGAGTACGATCAGAACCAGATTCACCACCGTTCCGATAACGGTTCGTTGAATGGCTACCCAGAGAGAGGAGAAAAATGATCCTCCAGTTAATGCAAATTCATAGGCTTTTGTCGTAAATTCCACAGGCCAGAACGTAACACTCCCCGCAGATACAGCCGCGCTGCTGCTGAATGAAACAGCCAGCAGGTTGATAAACGGCAGGATACATAGGAGAGAGATTAGAAGCAGTATGGTGTAGTTTAAGATAAGAAACACACGTCTGCTCATACTTTTATCATAGATCATAATGTAAGTTCCTCCTTCTTAGAAGATACGATAGCCAGCCACTCTGTAAGCCAGGATGTACGATACAGCAACGAGAACACTGGAAATGATCGATTTAAATAACCCGACAGCGGTACCAATTGAATACTGTGCTTGTTGAATTCCTAAACGGTAGACATAGGTATCAATAATATCACCCGTCTGATAGACAACAGGGGAGTAGAGATTATAGATTTGGTCAAAGCCAGCATTGAGTACGTTCCCAAGTGAAAGTACGGTCATTAAAACAATGGTTGGCATGAGTAGAGGCAACGTAATGTAGATGGTTTGTTTCCACCGTTTCGCTCCGTCGATCACCGCGGCTTCGTAAAGTCCCGGATCAATACTGGTCAGGGCTGCCAAATAAACAACCGTGCCAAACCCGAAACCTTTCCATATGTCACTCACAATCATCGTCCAAGGAAAAATAGAGGGTGTGCCAAGAAAGGAGATCGGTGCAATCCCAAATACACTTAGAAATGTATTGATAATGCCGTCGGAGCTAAGGATATCCAGCATGATGCCAGCCATAATGACCCAAGAGAGGAAGTTCGGAATGTAGACAAGGGTTTGAAATGTACGTTTGATTCCACTGTGTAGTACCTCGTTAAGCAGTAATGCAAAAATTACGGGTACGATTATACCACCGATAATCTTAAAGACAGACATGTACAATGTATTCCAGATCGTTCTTACGAAGTTCGGCTGATTAAATATGTGGGTAAAATTATCCCATCCTACCCATGGCGAGTTGAATCCGAGGCCCGGATTGTACTTCTGAAATGCAATAATAAGTCCGTAGAAAGGGATATAACAAAAGATGAAGACCAAGACCAGGCTTGGAATTAACATGAGATGGTAAGCACGCTGCTGCTGCCATTTTCTCAGCATTCGTATTCCTCCGTTCCTTGTACGCCAAATGTAATCGCTATCAAATAAAGGGGAGGGATGACCCTCATCCCCTCTTTGTGACAAACGAGATTATTTCTTCCCGTAGGCTTCATTAACTGCCTGAGTTGCGTCATCGCCCCCGGCTGCACGCCAATTCTGGACAATAACATCGAAATAATCGATACTTTCGCTACCCATAATGATCTTGGTGAAACCTTCGGTCAGGATATCATCCAAGGTTGTTCCGTAGCTTGAAAGTATTTCTGGCGTAACACCCCATAAGGCCGTCTTTGTATAGTTCTCGCTGTCCAGTACTTTCTTGGCAAGACCATACGCATTCTTTGGAGCCCCTTGTTGCAAATAATCACCAACTGCTCCTGGGGTTGCATTCTCCATGAATTCCACACTGTTGTTATATTTTTGCCACATACCCGAAGTTGTGAGTCCACTGGTATCCTTGGATTGAAGGGCAGCGGAGACCGCCTCAAATTGCTCGTAATCGGAATTCGGATTAAGTACACGGAACGCTCCAACAACATGGGCAATATCGTTGTCCAGCAAGGCGGATAACGTTTCTGTCGATTCCTTGCCATTGCCTTCATCCACAATATAAGCATAGTCGTTCAAAATTTTGATCACTTCTTCAGGGCTCTTAAATCCCTTTTTCATAACGATATAATTGTTGTTGGCGAAGAAAATGGATTGTTTGGCTTCTTTCCCATCAACGGTAGGGATGATATAAGGGTAGAAGATGGCGTCCTTACCCAGATTGGATACCGTATCGACACCCGGATTATAACCCCACCACTGGTAATAAGGCTGCATGCCCACTTTGCCGGCTACAATGTCCGCGTTCATCGCATTAAAGTCTTTGATTGCAAATTCCGGATCAATGATGCCTCGCTTGTACCATTCTGACCACTCAGCCAGCGCATTTTTCATCTCAGGCTGCACGGAGCCGTACACGAGTTTTCCAGTGCTATCCTCCATCCACATATCCGGATGCGCATTCCATGCAATGGCCAGCAGGTTGAGGTAATCCAACGATTGGTCTACCGCTATACCATAACCACCGTGCTTTTCCATGAATTTTAGTGCGATATTTTTGATGTCTTCCACCGATTTCGGATCTTGGACTCCCAATTCTTCTTTCCAGTCGTTCCGAATCCAGATGAAGTCTGGTTGTTCAATTAATCCCCAGTGCATCTGTGGTATCCCGTATAGCTTACCGTCCTTCTTTCCAGATTCGTAACTGTCTGCATCTGCTTCCATGTAACCTTTGAGACGATCTGAAGCGTGTTGATCAAAGGCCTCGGAAAGGTCCATGACCATATCTGCTTCGACTAACTGTCTCAGTTGTGATGGATTAACTCTGAATACGTCAGGAAGATCGTTCGATGCGATAGCCAAATTGAGTTTTGTATCGTACTCATCGCTGACCCAGTCTGTTTTGACGTTGATATCAAACTTATCTTTGTATCGCTTAATCCATACATTGTTGGTGATATCGTCGCCCTTTGGATATTTTGCAGAAGAGTATTCTGATGTTACGGTATGAATGGTTGTTGTTCCAGCCTCGTTGGAATCCGTGTCCGTCGTTGAACCTTTATCAGCACCGTTTCCATTGCTACAGGCTGCGAGTAATAAGGTTGACATGCACACAGACAAGACTAAGGCTTTTGTTCTCTTGTTCATTTCTTTTCCCCCTTATCAGTCATATTTCAATAACGCTTACTTGAAAATATTCTAAACGAGAAAGGGGGAACGTGATATAAAGGTTATTGACGAGAACTGGTATCTTTTTTTACTTTTGAGTTGTAGCGGAGAAAAAAATAATGAGCTTTGTGAGCTTTGTGCACTTTTTTTACTTTGTACTCCTTCTTTTTTTACTCAGGTCTCCAAAAATTGCTTTAGATGACGATCGATAACGAGTGAATCCTCTTCGTTTGCTCCGATTCCAAAGCAGTGTCCCCACTTGGACTCTATAGGTTGATACACCGCGTTTGGCATATGCTGAGCATCATACGAACTGTCTTCTGGCGTGAAAAACAAGTCACTTGATCCTGGCATAACGAGTGCAGGAGCAGTGATCTTGCTTAACGCCTGTTCGAAGTTGCCGTCATCTACGGGATTATCGCTAATGTCTCCATAGATTCCTGTACGCAACATGGTAATCAAGTCGTTAGCATCGAAGGGAAGAAATACTTGATCCCAGTAATCTTCTACATAAGATTTCAAAGAGTCGTAACCCTCAGATTGGTACAATTTCTCCAAATAGTACGCCTGCGAGAACCCCCATGGAGCATAAGCTCTTCCCATCGCTGCGAGACCGGCAACCGGAGGGCGTTCATATCTACCATTTTTATAATTCGAATCTGCCTGTAACGCCGCGATCATTGCTTTGAATACCAACTGTGTATGGGGTCTGCTCTTTGCCGTCCCGCCAAAGGGGGCAATACGCTCGACCATCTCAGGATAACTAGTTCCCCATTGATAAACCTGCATGGCTCCCAGAGACCAGCCCACAACAAGTTTGATTTTGGAGATACCGAATTTTTGAGTGATGAGTTGATGTTGGGCACGCACATTGTCATACATGGAGATGAGGGGAAAGTTGTCCTTATCATATGGGGCAGGGGTATTACTTGGAGAAGACGATAATCCGTTACCCAACATATTGGGCACAATGATAAAATAACGACTGGGGTCCAGTGCTTTGTCCGTTCCAATTAACCATTCATTATCTGTGTGAATTCCAGCAAACCATGTTGGGACAACAATAACATTGTCCTTTGCCGCATTTAAGTTTCCATAGGTTTTGTAAGCGATAAAGGCTTGAGGGAGCTGTTGTCCCGATTGAAGTAATGTATCTCCAAGGTTATATGTTTCATAATCGTTCATAGATTGATTCTCCTTATAAAATAGTAATAACTTGATTTCACTCTACAATACGTCTATTATCAATTCAACGAAACGTTATCGAACATATCATTCATTTATTTTGAACTTAGGAGGTGCCTGACTCATGGAAATACGCCAGCTAAAAACCTTTTGGACACTTGCATCGACCTGCAGCTTTAGTCAAACTGCTGAATTATTGAGCTATGTACCGTCTACCATAACCATGCAAATCAAATCGCTGGAAGAAGAGCTCGGGGTGAAATTGCTGGATCGATTAGGCAAAAAGGTCGTGTTAACGGATGCTGGCCAACAGTTTCTGCCGTACGCCACTAAGATATTAAACGATGTAGAGGAAGCAAAGTGCATATCCAGTCAGCACGGAGAATTGGCAGGAACGGTTGTGATCGGAGCAGACGAAGTGCTGTGTGCATATCTTCTTCCAGCCTTGTTCAAACGCTTCCGAGCGGACTATCCTGGTGTGCGGTTATTGTTCCGCCCCTTGTCTGGGCAAGAGCTTAAATCAAGTCTGAGAGAAGGGCATGCCGATGTCGTTTTTGTATTGGATGAGCCTATGAATTCCAGAGACCTTCAGTCAGAGTTATTAAAGGATGAGACCTTTCAAATGGTGGTTTCTCCCGATCATATGTTAGCATCGCGTTCCGCGTTGGTCATTGATGACTTCCACAAACAGCATTTTTTGCTGACCGAAAAGAACTGTTCGTATCGCACTCATTTTGACCAATCCATAACGAAGAAAGGTGTGGATGCTCTGACAGAGCTGGAGTTTCATAGTGTAGAAGCCATTAAACAATGTGTTGTGGCTGGTCTAGGGATCGCTTTATTACCTGAAATGGCTTTGAAGAAAGAGTTGAGAGAAGGGGAAGTGGTTGCACTGCCGTGGGATTTATCAGATGTATCCTTTTCTGCGCAAATGCTCTGGCATCGGGAAAAATGGATCTCTCCGTCTATGGCTGCTTTCATGGAGGTCGCCAAGAGTGAGTTGATTTGATTGTTCAGAATTTGTTTAGATGTATGTGTTAAAATATTCTTCATGGAGATCGTGAGGTTAATTGGAATCAACCTTCAACAACATGGATACAGATATATATGGGGGATTAGCAATGGAGAGAAAGATTAGAAATTCTGCAAAAGCATTGATCATTAAAGACGGGAGAATGCTTGCAATGAAGCAGGATGATAACGATGAAGTCATCTACATCCTGCCTGGTGGGAGCCAGAATGCAGGTGAAACCCTGACGGATGCTGTGAAGCGTGAAGTTGCGGAAGAAATCGGAATAGATGTAGAACCATTATCACTGGAATTTGTCATTGAAGGGGTATACGGTGAAGCTCTTCATCGTGTAGATTTTGTTTTTTTATGCGAGTACATAGGTTTGATGGACCAAGATAGTTCTATTCTGCCAAATGACGAAAATCAAGTGGAATATGAATGGCTCGAAATTAAAAATATATACGAACTACCTTTATTTCCTGCAAAATTACGAAAGCAGATCATTAGATTGGTTGAGGGAGAAAAAACGGTTATGTATTTAGGAAATGAGGAAGATGACGACCTGAATAGTTAGATGTGTACACGTCGTAAACAAGCGGCCGTCTTGTATTTATAAAGGAAAGACTATTTCAAAGGACATGATGGTCCAGTGAAATAGTCTTTTTGCCGTTGAACAAATTGTGCAGAGCGATTAGATAATGAACATCTATGATACGGGGTTACATTAGGCCAGGAGTTATATATCTTGTTGCTTCACGCCTGCTGTCATATTTTTCTGACCCCACATTACCATGGATTCAATTAAAGGAACCAATTCCTTGCCTGATTCTGTGAGCGAATACTCCACTCTCGGTGGCACCTCGTTATATTGCTCCCGATGCACGATGCCGGAATGAATCAAATCCTTCAAGCAGTTCGTTAACATCGTTCCGGTAATGCCAGGCAGTCTTCTTTTTAATTCATTGTAACGTATACAGTCATTTTCACTGAGGATTGCCAGGATCGGAAGATTCCACTTGCCTCCAATGACCTGAAATGCATAAGTCGCTGGACATAACTGATCAAAATTAAACTCGTATTTCACTTGATACCCTCCAATAGTATACTTTTGATACTAAGTCAGAAAAAGAATCGTACTTGTTCAGAAGATTGTAGACATTATAATCAAACTAACACAAGAAAATCAATTCATAAGACAATATAAAGGCGGGATAAACGTGAGTAACGAATCAATGATGTGTAATCTGGAAACAGGCGTATGTGGTGTGAGCGAAGAAGAGGCGATGCAAGAAATCAATCTGAATCACGTTGAGAAAAGGATAACCCTATATTACGCAACAGATCCGATCTGCTCTCACTGCTGGGCGCTTGAGCCTGTGCTTCATCGGTTTATTGAGGAATACCGCCATTATTTTACGCTGCAAATCAAAATGGGTGGGCTATTGGCTAACTGGAATGGTTTCTCGGATGGCGCTAACGGGATTCAGAAACCTTCGGACGTTGCACATCATTGGAAGGAAGTGGGTGAACATTCACGCATGCCCATCGACGGTTCCTTATGGCACGATAATCCAATACTTTCTTCCTATCCGCCATCTCGCGTATTTAAGGTCATTCAGAGTACACACCCTGGTAAAGAGCAGGACTTTTTAAGACGTGCGCGTGAAGCCGTGTTTGTATTTAATCGAAATATTGGAGAAGATGATGTGCTGACGGATATCGTCAATCAACTGGGCTTGAATGGAAAAGAAGTGGTTGAGGCGGCTGCACAGCAATCAGCACAAGAGTTATTAGAGGAAGACTTTGAGAGTGTCGCTAGTTTGGGAGTTAGAGGTTTCCCATCAATTATCATTGTGAATGAAGAGAACCAGGGTATGAAAATTGTCGGAGCGCGTTCTCTTGAAACATATGTGCAAGCACTTCAGCAGGTGCTCGGTGGTGATCTGAAACCCAAACAGATAATCTCGTTGGAGCAGAAAATCAATGAAGGACACCTTCTTTTTTCTAAAGAAATGGAGGTCTTGTACAGTATCGAAAAGAGTGATATTGAATCATATGTGAAATCTGAATTGGCAGAGCACACATATCGTATGGGTCATATTTTGAATGAGATGTATATTGAGCATATCTGAGACAGGAGCCATGTAAGAATCTTCCTGCTTTCGGCACACGGATGTGTTATTCGCACAGGCAAGTCGTCCACCCATTGCGTAGACTGAAGTAGATCAAGTCAAGTGAGGTGAATTCCATGGCTAAAACCAATGAAATACACGTCCGGGTGAAACGGCTCAAGGATCGCCCAGTCTGCGTGACTCTTCATAATGGCGAGACGTACGTCGGGTACATCTCTGGTGTTAACAGCGAAGGCGTAATGCTTACCGGGGGCGGAAAGCTTACACAGTCCGCAATCACAGCACCCTCATCTGAAGGCAGTGCTCGCAAAACCAAACCTAAAGCAGGGGCTACGAGAAAAACAGCATCCTCTCGAAACCGTAAACGGGTGAACAGCACACGTAAGTCGCAAGTACGATCCCGGTCGATGTCTCGTTCAACGTCTAGGCAAGCCCAGGTATCCTCTTTCATGCCTATGCTAGGCTCATTGTTAGGTGGCTTTGGCGGTGCAGGCTCGATTGGAGGTATGTTAGGCGGGGGTATGCGGTTGTTTGGCATGATCCAGCGGTTTACACCTGTGGTCAAAATGGGGTATGGCATGATTAAGCAGATTCAGCCATTTATGGGGGCAGTTCAAGGGCTGATGACTCCAGCAAGCCAAGCAGCTCAGGCTGAAACCGAAGTTGAAGAGGAAGCACAACAAGGATAATACTTGAAATGAAAATCGTGAAATAGAACACAACCTTCGTTGCATTTGGGAAGGAAGCATTGCTAGTATGTTGGGTGATTTGATCTCTTTCTGGTCTGGTCTGTTCCTTATCTTCTTCTCTGTTCTGTTTCAGCTTCTTCGCTAGATGCTTCACTGCAAGCTGCTCTCCGTACGCCAAACGGAGGGTGGCTTATTTGCTTATGCTGTAAATGAGGTTCGAACCAGCTCGATTTAGCATGCTTGCTTAGCGCTAACGAACCTCAGAAACCGTATTCGAGTCAATATCAAGCCATTAAAATTCTAACGAATATGACAAACCCTATTTGCTGCAAAATGTAGGACATAGTATGAAAAAGGGGCTGATTCTGCAGCATAACTTCTCCTGTGTTCGTTAGAATTAAAATCCGCCCGAAACGGGTTAAATAAGACTCCCTGTGTTCGTTAAATTCCTTCGTTGCGAGGAATAAAAACTGAGATTTCCAATACGCACCA
The DNA here is from genome assembly GCF_037981725.1 of Paenibacillus sp. FSL H3-0457. NCBI lineage: Bacteria > Bacillati > Bacillota > Bacilli > Caryophanales > Paenibacillaceae > Paenibacillus > Paenibacillus sp. FSL H3-0457. Next base: position 3,440,235 of record NZ_CP150283.1, read on the forward strand.
CACGTCTAACTTTGGAACTGTGTAGTTCGGCCGACTACCCTCATACAGCAAAAAGCACCGCGCGCAGGGAGCTACACGCGGTGCGGAAAACAATGCTGATGTTGCAGAGTAGGAGAAAATTCTATCCCGCTCTTATTAAGCCTGTTTGGTTTTGAGGCGAATCACGTTCCATGATGCTTTGTTCAAGACTGCTTGCACTTTACCTTGGTCAACCGTTGTGTATCCGCCGTTGTGAGGAACAACGTTACGTGGGTTTTCTTTGGTATTGGTGGCTTTCAAGTCGTTGTTCTCCAATACGATATGCTCCACAAATGTGGTTTCTCCGAAGGAACGCAGATCCACATTCAGTTCCAACTTCTCATCCAGATGTCTGTTCACCGCAAAGATTGTGATCGTGCCGTTCTCTTCATCATGCACACTGATCGCTTCGAGATAAGGCACATCTGTAAAGTCTTTGGAATCATATTTAGGTGAAGTTGTGATGGATCGCAACACCGTACCACGGCCGAAGTTGGATGCGTGCATGAATGGGAAATACGTCGTCTGGAACCAGATTGCTCCGTTATTTTCCGTCATGATTGGTGCAATGGTGTTAATCAACTGAGCAAGGCAAGCCATTTTTACACGGTCGGCATGCTTGAGTATGGTAATCAGGTAACAGCCCACGGCCAGTGCATCTTCATGTGTATACACATCTTCAAACTCTGGAGGAGCAATCTGCCACCGTTCTTCCATACGGCTTGTGCCGATGGATTTCCAGACATTCCATTCATCCAGAGACAGCATTAATTTCTTTTTGCTGCGTTTCTTGGCTTGTACAAAATCACAGATTGAAGCCACACTATCAATAAATTGATCCAGATCCAGCGATGTCGCCAGGAAGTCATACGTGTTGTCTTTATTGTTGTTGTAATACTGATGCAGGGACAAGTAGTCCACATTTTCATAGGTGAGATCCAGCACGGTTGCTTCCCAATCTGCAAATGTACTCATGTCACGGCTGGAACTGCCGCAAGCCACAAGCTCGATATCCGGATCAACCCATTTCATCGCTTTGGCTGTCTCATTGGCAATACGGCCATATTCATATGCAGTCATTGCACCAATCTGCCAAGGGCCATCCATTTCGTTGCCTAGACACCAGGTTTTGAATTTATGCGGGTCCTTGTAACCGTGAGAGATACGCAGATCACTCCAGTATGTGCCAGATGGGTGGTTGCAGTATTCGATCAGGTTTCTGGCCGCATCAATGCCGCGAGTACCCAGATTTACAGCCATCATCACTTCGGTTCCAACCAGCTTGGCCCAATCTGCAAATTCGTTTGTTCCTACCGCATTTGTTTCAATCGTCCACCAAGCGAGTTCAAGTCTGCGTTTACGCTCCGATACCGGACCAACGCCGTCCTCCCAATTGTAACCGGATACGAAATTGCCGCCCGGATAACGAACAATTGGCACATTCAAAGCTTTAATCGCTTCAATGGCATCCTGACGGAAACCTTGAGCATCTGCCGTAGGATGACCTGGATCATAAATTCCGCCGTATACGGCCCTTCCCAGATGTTCTATAAACGAACCATAGACACGCGGATCTACTTCAGCAATCTGAAAGTCTTTATCGATAAGCATTTTGGATGTAAGCATGGTATGTACCTCCATTGGATGAATTCATATTTTCAAAAGAATTAACAGTGGTATTGAATTCGTTTAAAAGCAAAATCAAATCATTGATTTGTTATCTAATATGTATCATAATGCTTATATATTGAGCAAGTTCATTTTTATGAGTTCGCTAAATAACGAATCCTGAAATTGAAATAGATCGATTTTACTCAAAAAGGAAGTGGACATCATGATGCTTGGGACAGATGCAGCTTCATTGCTAATTTACGAGGCACTGGCAAGTGAAGCCCGTTTAAACATTGTGCGCCTGCTGCTACAAAACAGGGAAATGCATATCAATGCGCTTGCCCAAGAGCTTTTTCTGAGCAAAGCTATTGTAAGTACACATGTCAGCAAGCTGCAAAAAGCCGGAATTGTCGGTAGCCGAATGAAACGGGAGAACGGCGGAACCTATAAGTACTGTTTTATCGTACGAGAGTTCATGACTATTAACCTGTCACCAGAGCCTGTTGACGCTCCTTACCATGAAATATCCATACCGGTAGGTCAGTATACAGATTATGAAGCGTGGCCGACCTGCGGGATTGCGACAACTACGCAGATGATTGGACAGTACGACACGCCTGCCTGCTTTATGGACCCGGATCGGGTGAACGCGGGAATCCTTTGGATGGCACGAGGTTTTCTTGAATATAAGATTCCCAATTATCTGAATACAGAACAGCATCTCCAGGAAATTGAAATTTCACTCGAACTCAGTTCGGAAGCACCCCAAGTTAATGAAAACTGGCCTTCTGACATCCGTTTTTCCCTTAATGGTCATCACCTCGGAACTTGGACAAGCCCAGGGGATTTTGGAGATCGGAAGGGCAAACATACACCGCTATGGTGGAAATTGGACGTCAACCAGTATGGTGTACTGAAGGTGCTGCGTATTAACGGAGAAGGGACGTTTATGGATAGCCAGCGCATCTCAGATGTGCGTATCCATGATCTGGAGCTGGATTCATCCACTTACTGGACGTTTGGATTAAGACCGGAAGAAGGGGTGCCCGGTCGAGGCGGACTTACGTTGTTCGGGAAAGGGTTCGGCAACTACGATCAGGACATTTTGATAAGGTACTATTACGAGGCTGCTGAGTTATAAATTTGGCTAGTAAAATGTGGAATATTAGGATAATATGTAACCATCTGAACAAAAAGGAGCGTTTTTAAATGTCTAACAAGGTGATTTTGCTTTAGGTTCACAGAAGGATATTTGCGTTACAGAGATTCCTTTTGTGGACATTGCAGTGCGGGAAACCGTCCAAACAATGTTTACTGGAGGAGATTATTATTAATTTTAACGAAGCTGTTAACATCAGCAATACACATGTACTGACGCTGGTACCCGAGTTGTTTCATCTGGAGGGTTACAATATTCAGCTTATTCCGCCTCATGAGGGTGGACGTAATGTCGTTTACACTTGCGAGCAAGAGGGGCGTGAATCGCTAATTCTACGGGTGTCTTTTTTGCCTGACAGAAAGCGGGAAGATTACATTGCCGAATTGGAGTATGTCCGGTATCTGTTTGAGCACGGTGCAAGTGTCTCGAATGTAGTTAGCTCGAAAAAGGGTCATCTGTTAGAAGAGATCACTTATAATGAGCATACGTTCTTTATCTGTATGTTTGTAAAAGCCAAGGGGAAGTTGCTGGTAGAAAACCATTATCAGTACCGTGAAGGGGTCCCACTTAGCGAATACTATTATAATAGCGGAAAAGTTCTGGGCAGGATGCATCAACTATCGAAAGGGTACACTCCCGTCCATCGCCGGCATCATTTGATTGACAATTACAGCGGTGAATATATCGATAATCTGGTACCTGAATCATTCCCTCTGCTTAAGGAGAAGATGGTTGAGCTCCTGAATACCTTACAAGGTTTGGATACAAACCAAGAGACATTCGGCATGATCCATTTTGATTATAACGATGGAAATTACTCGATCGATTTTGATACCGGTGAGATCACCGTGTATGATTTTGATAATTCATGCTTCGGTTGGTATATGTATGATTTGGCTGATCTATGGTCACATGGTATGGGCTGGGTTCAATTTGAGCCGGATGCGGATAAACGCAAACAGTTCATGGATGACTATTTCCAAACCGCCCTCGCTGGATATACTTCCGAAACCAAGATCGAAGATTCGATGCTGGAGAAGCTGCCTTTATTTATTCAAGTCACTCTCTTGGAGAATATTCTAGGTCAATTTGAGGAAATGCAGCGTGCTGGCGAAGAACCGGAAGCTAACGAAGAACTGCTGTATCTCATTAAATGTCTGGAAGAGGATATACCGTATAAAGGATTTTTCCATGAGATGTATTCCACTGAAGCTCCTTTTGAGTATGAGGGACGCTGAAGGGACCTGTACGTAAACTAAACCCTGAATAACCAAGGATTCATCAAGTGGGGAGGCAGCCGGATCGACCGGTTGCCTCTTTGTTTGTCTGCGGCATTTTATTCGAATTTGGAAGGGGGCACGTTGTAGAATTTTTTGAATGCTTTGGAGAACGTAAAGGGATCGGGATAACCCAGAAATCCGGCAATTTGCTGGATCGTATATTTTTTCTCATACAGATAGTCTCTGGCCCGGTTCATTTTGATCTGATTGATATACTGCCCCGGTGTAATACCGAGAATTTTTTTGAACAACGAAATAAAATATTTCTCAGAGACGCCAGCAATGTCTGCAAGCTCGTTAACTCGGATGGCACGATGCAGATTTGCATCCACGTATGGGAAGACATTTTGCAGAACCTCCAGACTTCCTTCGATCTTCCTCGGTTTTCGGTCTTTCAGAAACTCACCGTGATATAAGCCTTGCCTATGCAATTCCAAAATTTTGGCGATGACGAGAAGCAGAGAGGCTTTCAAGTAAAGTGGACTGGCAGAAGCGCCGCTACTCTGCTTGAATCTTCGATAGGACGAGGTGAAGAGTGTTGATTCCTCTTGAATCAGATTGCCAGGTACGATGCCCGGGAGCTGAAACTCGCCGAGAATCCGCTTCTGCTCAGCGATGCTGAAATCAAAGTGCATGTATACGAATCGGCACAACTCTCCTGTCGTGGAAGCAGTGTAGGGCATATCCGGATAAAAAAACACGACGTCACCCGGGTTCGCCATATGCTCGATTCCATCGATGGTAATTAGTACGGAGCCAGCTGTAATGAACCACAGATCATAATCGGAATGAGACTTGCGCTCCGTCCAATTGCTGTCATGCGTTTGTTCCAAATAAGAGCTCATGCGAAGTGTGATATACTCCGAAAGTTCATCGATTATACTCATATTTACAGTTCCTGTATGCATCTAATCCAACTCATTCCTCTCTACTTTATGACATCCTTCATTTTTGACTATCATAACAAAGGATTTATCTCTTGTTAACTATCGTACGATATGACATGTTTTGAAAACTATCACACATTCCGATTCCAGCCCACTCACCTATAATGAACTTATATCGTTAAAAGGAGGGGTTATTAATGAATGCTACAAGTACTCAGCATCCAAAGGTAGTTGTTATTGGGGCGGGCAGCCTGTTTTTTGGTCGGCAGTCCATCTGGCAGATGGTACACTCCCCATATTTGAATCAGGGAACGCTGGCTTTGGTGGATACGGACGAGGAACGGCTTTCGAAAATGGTAAAACTAGCGGAAATGGTCGCCAAGGAGAACAACGTATCCCTAAAGATTGAGGGTTCAGTGGACCGAAGACAGGTACTACCGGGAGCCGACTTCGTTGTGCTCAGCTTTGCGGAAGAATCGGTGAAATATCGGGGCATTGACTGCCAGGTTTCTCTAAAGTATGGAATTCGCATGTGTTCCGGCGATACAATTGGCCCTGGTGGAATCTTTCGCGCGATGCGGGAACTGCCGGTTATTATGGAATGTGCCAAGGACATTGAGGAGTTATGTCCGGATGCGTGGGTGATCAATTATATTAACCCTTCTACCGTGCACGGTATCGCTTTACATCGATATGCTCCGAAGCTTAAATCGTTTGCGCTGTGCGATAGTCATCATATGCCGCATAAGAAAGCCTATTATGCCGTACGAGCCGGAATCATCGAAAATACAAGCCAGTTTACCGCAGGAATAGACCAGAAATTCGATTTTCGTATCGCGGGTGTCAATCATTTCACTTGGCTGCTCAAAGCCGAGTATGAAGGAAAAAATGTGATGCCCACAATTGCAGAAGCCATGCGCAAGCTGGCAGGTGATGAGAATAACGGCGGTGATCGCGGCGCAAAAGCTCTTTTTAACGATGCGATTACCTATGAACTGTATGATATTTTCGGAATCATTCCTACTTGTACGGCGCATACAAAGGAATACGTTCGGTATTGGCAGGGTCTTGGAAAAACTGCAGATACCATTCCTCCATTATCGATCTGGGAGACAGAGGACAGATATCAGCGTCATGACGAAATGTGGCGTCAGGTGGATGACTTTCTTGCAGGGAACATCCCGATTGCCGATTATATGAATACCTTCGGACCAGATCATGCGACTGACATCATCGAAAATATGGTGGGGAACTTGGGCAAAAAGTTCTTCATCAATACGCTCAATCAAGGTGCGGTAACCAATATGAATAACGATTCGTTCCTGGAACTACTATGCGATGTAGATATGGATGGGGCGAAACCACTCCATGTAGGCGAGATGCCGCGTGGGATAAGAGGGATGCAAGAACTTGTACTGGATACGCATGAGCTTACGGTTGAAGCTGTGCTGGAACAGAGCTACGAGAAGCTGAGAAGGGCGATGCTCACCGACCCGCTCGTGAGTTCCATCAGTGACGCGGACAAGATCATCCATGAATTGTTGGAGCTGGAGCGTAAGATGATTCCGGACATTTGGTATAAGGACAGACTGCAGTATAACTAAGAACGATAACGATCAAAGACCACGTCGGTTCCTTCCATGGGACTAACGTGGTCTTTGTTTTTATCTTTTGTCATGTATCAAGAAATCCTACTCCACTTTAAACAAGCTAGCATGGTCTTCATAGTACGAAGTAATAAAATCACGAAATTCTCGAACAATAGGAGATAACCATTTTTGTTTGACCCAGGATAGGCTAATGGGATATATGGCTGAATCATCAGCAATTTTTACATAACGTAACCCCAGTGCTCTACATACGGAGATCGGAATTAATGCAACACCTTGATTAAGGCTGATAATTTCAAGCAGGGTATGAGAATCGACCTCAAATGCATGATTGGGGAGGAAACCTGCTTTTTCACAGAGCATAGTTGTAAAGCGGCTGTACTCCTTATTATCGGCAAGGGAAATAAAGGGCTCATTTGCAACAACACTTAATGAAATGCTTGTTTCTCCGCCGTATGCATGATCCGTGGGCACAACAAGAACAATGTCCTCCTCAACAAGAACAACACTCTCAATCTCCTCATCCTGAATCGGATGCCCCGTAATGCCCAGATGCATCTCACCTTTCTTCAAACCTGTAATAATTTCACTGCGGGTCCCAATACCCTGATGCAGCTTGGTTTTGGGGGAACCGTTGATATAGTCACTAATGAGACCAGTGAGAAATCGGGTATTCGTAATTGAGATCCTGATTGTATTGGATATTTGCTGTTCCTCCGCTTTAATCTCCATCTCTGCATTTTCAATTTCAATAAAAATCCGGTTCACATGCTTCAATAAAATCTCACCTGAGGAATTCAATTGAATATTTCGTCCTCTCCTATGAAATAGGGGGGTACCGAGTTCATCCTCAAGTCTTTTAATCGTTAAGCTCAGGGAGGGTTGAGCGATGTTCAATTGTGCAGCTGCCTTGGAGATATGTTCGGTATAGGCAACGGTCTGAAAATATTTGAGCTGAAGCAATTCCATTCACGTGCACTCCTTATTTATTCTGATAAATATATATAGTACTTATTATGTATTATATTAAATTTAAATATTGATGTAGAATTTTTTTATGAGATACAGATCAAATTTTAAATAACAAAAACCTGACTATATAAGTTGAACTAATCATTTACACAATAACGGAGAGGACAGAAAAAACCTGAAAAAGCGAAGCGTTCGCCTAAAAGCTTTCTGAAAGAAAGCTACATCGGAAGCATAAGCTATCACCGGATTTTCCCCTATTAGAAGGGGAATCGAAAAATCTGGGGATAACAGCGATTGGAAGGTTGTTCTGTCATCGTAGTGTCAGTGTAAATAATCTTTAATTCAACTTATATAGAACCAAAACATAAGGTAGGTGTCTTTGATGAAAATCGATGTGAATAACATAGCTAAAAATCTGAATACACCCCTAACAGCTCCGGCATACCCAATGCCACCGTACAAATTCGTGAATCGTGAATACTTGAATATTATTTACCGAACTGATGAAAAAGCGTTGCGAGCAGCCGTACCAGAACCTCTCGAAATTACGGAACCTTTGGTTAAATTCGAAGTGATGTGGATGCAAGATGTTTCTGGACTGGGTGCATATACAGAAGCTGGACAAGTCATTCCTGTGCAATTCAATGGGGAGGAAGGTGATTATGTGCATTCGATGTACGTAGACAATTTCCCCGCGATTGCGAGTGGTCGAGAGCTCACGGCCTATCCGAAAAAGCTGGGCGCACCCAAGTTGTATACCGATTCGGATACACTTGTTGGCACACTAGATTATGGATCGTTGCGTGTAGCCACGGCAACGATGGGATATAAACATGTGGAGATGGATAAAGAGTTCGCCAAACGTGAAATATGCCGACCTAATTTTATGATTAAGATTGCTACAGACTATAGCGGGAATTTAAGAATATGTGATCTGATCCGTACTCAAATTACGGACGTCGAAGTGAAGGAAGCTTGGACAGGACCTGCCCGACTTCAACTATTCGAACATGCGTTGGCTCCTCTTGCAGATCTGCCTGTGTTGGAAGTGGTGTCAGCTTCTCATATCCTTACCAACCTAACCTTAAACGCTGCACAACCTGTATATAACTACCTGGAAGAAAAATAAGGAGGAAAAATAAAATGAGAATTGCAATTGTAGGAGCAGGATCTTTGGGAACCATCGTAGGCGCATATCTTGCGGATGGTGGACTGGACGTTGAGTTAATTGATGCATATCAAGAACATGTAGATGCTTTAAATCAGACCGGTGCTAAAGTGACGGGTACCACAGAGTTTCAGGCAAAAGTAAAAGCCATTACTCCTGATCAGAAATCAGGACAATATGACCTCGTGTTACTTTTAACCAAACAACTCTACAACGATTCCATCCTTCAGGAATTAATTCCATTCTTGAATGAAGACAGTATGGTGTGTTCCTTGCAGAACGGGATTCCCGAAGAAAAAGTGGCGTCCATCGTGGGTGAAAAACGTGTTATTGCTGGCTCCGTTGAATTCGGCGCTACGTTCATTGAACCAGGTGTATCAAGTCTGACTACCGAGTACACTCAATTTAAGCAGTACGCTTTTCAGATTGGCGAATTAAATGGTGAGTTCACCGAACGAATTCAGGGCGTGAAATCGGTGTTGGATCTTGTGGGTGGAACACATATTTCCGATAACTTGGTTGGAACCAAATGGTCCAAATTGTTGATCAACAATGCATTCAGTGGTTTGTCCGCTGCATTGAATGGGGAATACGGGGACATTATTGATCATGAAGCCGGCATTGTGAGTGCAGCTCATATTGCGGACGAGACGATTAAAGTTGCTCGCGCCAATGGGGTTACCTTGGTTAAAATGAATGGATTCGACATCGCTTCACTCGAACTGAACAGCAAAGAAGATATCCCTGAACGGGTGAAAACATTACGTTACGTGATGGAGCCCTCCAGACTGCTCAAAGCAAGCATGCTTCAAGATCTGGAGAAGAACCGCAAAACGGAAATTGATTACATTAACGGAGTTGTTTCAAGCAGGGCAGAAGGTACGGGAATTGCGACACCTTATAATGATTTAGTTGTAAAACTGGTTAAATCTGCTGAAGAAACTCAAACCGTTCCTGATTTTGACACGAACATAAAAGCTTTTGAAGAACTATTAAGTGTTCAAAAATAAATTCAATTATTTCAACTGAAAGTCGCTAATATAGCGGCTTTTTTGTTGTATCAGTAAATCTAGTCAGGCTTGATTTTGCGACAGATAGAATAATCTTCGTGATTTTTGTTTCCTAAGATTATACAAAAAGGGGAATTAAATTTGATATAATATAGACTTGCTGGTTATTTTTCTATTCGAAGGAGATACATATGAGTAAATCTTGGGGGGAATTCGTCTTTTATTTGGTTGTATGGGACATACATTATTTATGTTCTTGCAAACAGACTTGATGATGAGGTAGAACTAGTTATGGAGCAAATTATGCAGAAATATAAGCGAAGAACAACACAAGCAAAGTTCAAGGCAGCTTACGGATTATATCGCAAGGATATGTTTGCCATTCGGCAAGCTGTACCTCATATCGGCTTATCGGACTACCGTACATATTACGAAACCATTCTACTCTTGGAAGACGGGAAAAGTGAAGATGCGCGTGAAAGACTTCAATCCATTAAAAAACAGTGGATGCGATCAACATTGCTCGCGGGTATTGAACTTAAAGCAGAAAACCATGATATCGCTATTCAGCACGCGCATGAAGCACTTAACTCTTCCAGAGGTGTTAATCGTTATGTTTTATATAAGGAATACGAAAGAGTATTACCAGAGGTTGTTGGACACATATCGTAAGATGGAGAAAATGTTTTGAAAAAATAAACCGTGCTTCACGGTTTATTTTTTTTCATTTACTAGCGGAGGTGTGAGTCCATCCTTAGCAAAAATAGAGGGTAGAATCGTCAATAACCTCTCACGGGTAAGGGGATCATCGTAGTTCCAGCCAGCTTCTACTATATGTACTTTACTGGGTGCCAACATGCCAACCAAACTTTGTAGCGGAGAAGGTATATTTACATTCATCTCCTCCTGAGGTACCATCACGAAGTTTCGGTCTCCACCGTATTGTGTGATTTTATTGTAATCAATTTGTATCCAAGGTCTGCCATTAATGATCAGTTGATTTACGGATTCAGTGGGTCGAAAGCCAAGTGATTCATACACGGTAGCGGCAAATCCCGTCTGTCCCATAACATATATGTTCTTACCCAGCACCAGATAGACAGTTGCTCGTTCTCCTGCAATATAATCATCCGCCAATTGTCGCCGTATCCTCCTGACACTTTCCTCATAGCGGTCGATCCACTGTTCAGCCGTTCTGCTTCGACCGAAAAGATCCGCAATATAACGAAGACGCTCAAAAGTGCTGGTTGATTCGCGATAAACGATGGTAGGTGCAATGGCATCCAGTCGAGGTAACTGCTGCTCACTATAGTTGCCTAACAGTATAAGATCAGGCTTCAGCAGGGAGACTTGTTCCGGTGCGGCTTGCAGTCCAATGTCGGGGATGTGATGCAGTTTGTTTCGATATATGACTTGTGATTTCATTGTAGTTATACCCGCACCGACTGGACGGATACCGATAGCAAGCAACTCACCAAGGGTATTGGTACCTGTGGCCACGATTCGTATAGCCACATCAGGGAGGGAAATCTGCCTGCCGAGGGAATCGGTGATCGTTCTTTGCCTGGTACGTCTTAGTATATTGGCGTATTCCCGGGGAGGGTGTCCTGTGAGCTGATGAAAGCGTCGACTGAAATAATACTCATCCTTAAAACCGACTTGTCGGGATATTTCACGTAAGGTCTCGGTAGAACTGGACAGTAGTCTTTTAGCGTGTTGGACCCTAAGCTCTGTTAGGTAGTCCGTCGGCTTCTTGCCAGTAATCACTTTAAACAATTTGCTATATTGCCATCGAACCATGCCGGCCATTTCCGCCAAAAGCTCTACGGTCAGATCTTCGTTGTAGTGCTGCTCCATATAGCTGAGTGTACGCTGTACCGCTTGATCATTTTGCACTGGCGGAGGAGCGCTTTCTAGCTGAGCCATCAGGCCAAGTATCAGTTGCAGCCGGGACTGAGTAACTGCTAATTTTGAATGATGCGTAGGCGTAAATTTCTTCTCCTGCAACCGATTTTGCTTGTTGGATTGCAAAGGCAGCGGAGAAATCCAGTCTTCACTTGCCAACGCAAGTTTTATAGTAGAAAGAGACAGCCTGTAAGGAAATCCCAGAATAAGAGGAGGGCAAGCCGGAAGCAGAGTCAACTGATCCACTTGAAAAGAAAGAAAGGTCAACCGGGCTACATGCGCTTGCTCTTTTATCGTTTTGAGAATGTAGGATTGCTGAGTAGGGAGCAGAATACAACTGCCTTGGCTCAGATCTTGGGAGATGTTGTTTGTTAACAGCCGAATTCCATGATCCAGAGCAATAAGCAATGTATATTCATTGGCAGCCTTGCTCTTGGTTGATGGATTATGATGATTGGTTTCCTGCAGTGGTGTGAGCTGAAGCAGATCATGCTGCTGCAGTTGGATGTATAGGGAAGCCATTTGCATTCTGGAGCACTCCGATCTAGTGATAATAATTCTCAATTACTAGTTTACCACATTTTACACGTTAGAGAATGTTTCGTTGCAGACCTTATTACACGATGCTGAAGTTTACAGAATCCAAAAATCCTCCATAACCAAAGAGGTTGGAGGATTTTTGACGTTATCTATGCGATATTATTGATTCATCCATTTCGGTAGTTCATCAAGCAATTGCTCCAGTGCCAGCAGGTTGTCGGTATTCCAATCGGCTGATGCTGTGTAAACGTGTCCTTGCTGAACGGCCGGCAATGTTTTCCATAGTGTGCTCTGTAACAACCGATCAGATTCAGCTCGACTTTCGTCATTATCCAGCGTTAGGACAAAGAGATGATCTCCTGCATAGTCCGGCATTAGTTCTTCCGAAAGTTCGACGAATGTTAGCTCCTTGTCGATAATGTTTTGCTGAATTGCTGGTGGAATTGCAAATCCGTGCTCTTGATACAAGACTACACCCAATGAACGATTGCCCATCACATAGAGCTGTTTACCCAACTGCAAGAAGATGGTCGCTGTCTCGCCCTCTGCCACATTCAGCTTGTCCCACATCGCTTCCGCTTTTGTATCAAATCTGCTGATCCATTGCTCTGCCTCATCCTGTTTGCCAAAAATGTTGCCAAGTTCGCGTACGCGTTCCGTAAATGGTAACGCCGAGTTGAACGGAATGGTAGGCGCAATCTTCGAAAAAGCGGTGTTTCGGTCAGCATCTTGGTTATAACCATTCAAAATCAAGTCAGGCTGCAAGGCTGTTATTGCCTCCAAATCACCAGGATTTCCGACATCATCAATACCTTCTAATCGGTCTACAATATAGCTTTCGGAAGCATGAATCAGATTGGCTCCAACGACGGAAATATCCATGGCCAGGAGATCTCCAAGTGTTGAACCAAGATAGATCACCCGTTGCGGCTGAGTGGGTATTTCAATCACTTCGCCTGTTTGGGTTGTATAGCTTTTTGTCGTTTGTTCGTTGATCTTCACAGCTTCTTGTGAAGGGGCGCTTTCCGAACGGCTGCATGCTGCAAGGACGGATAGAAGAAGGAAGCATGCTCCCCATATGAATAGGTGTTTCTTAATTGTACTGTTCATCATTGTTTCCCCCTGAGTTCTCTTTTTCTCATTGATAACCATTATCAATTACAACGTAATTATAGGTGCCTTTTCAGCGGCTTACAATGAAAAAAACGCAGTGAATTTATTTGTACAAATGTCAATGCGTGCATCTATTTGTTCGTTGCTTTGTTTTCAATCCGCAGGTGTGTTGTCATCGGAGTATGCGTGATCAAAAACAGCTTGCTGTATAAGGAATTAATAACCTATGGATAATAATGACATTGACAACTGCAGGTTTTTCCAAAATAATAGTATGTAATTGAATACTGGTACCTTTAATTCAGTCCAGAGAGGCTGGCAAGGGCAGCGGATTTCATAATCACGCGAGAATCAGGGCTTATCCCGTCATGGGATGCTCTGTGTCTTCGCGCGGATTATGATGCAAAAAGAGGCTACTTGTCAGTGTATAACTTGACGAGTAGCCTCTTTTTTCTGCTTTTTTTGGTATCAGATACACTTTACGTTGGGGGTATTCTGATGAGCAAACAAGATCAAGAGTTTTCATGGCAAGCTGTGCCGAAATCGCAAAGAAACCACTTTTGGAAGACGTTATCCGTCATGCTCGGTTTCACATTTTTCTCAGCAAGCATGCTGGCAAGGAGGCACGTTGGGAGTAAGCTTGACGTTCATGGAGTTCATTGGCATCGTGCTTGCGGGTAATCTGGTGCTCGGTATCTACACAGGGGCACTGGCACATATCGCTGCCAAAACGGGCCTGTCGACACATTTGCTCGCTAAATATGCGTTCGGTGCGAAAGGGTCGTATCTGCCTTCATTCCTGCTAGGCTTCACACAGGTCGGATGGTTCGGAGTAGGCGTAGCCATGTTCGCGATTCCAGTCGCCAAAGCCATGGACTGGAACGTGTACCTGTTGATTATCGTGTTCGGACTTGCCATGACAGCATCAGCTATCTTTGGTATGAAGTCACTCGTCATTCTCGGATATATCGCGGTTCCTGCGATTGCGATTCTCGGTGGTTACTCCATGTTCGAAGGTGCAGGTTCGCTGGGAGGTCTGCAAGGGTTGCTAGAATACACGCCAACACAGTCGCTTACCGCGGCGGCGGCATTAACGATCTGTATTGGATCATTCATAAGCGGCGGAACGCTGACACCCGATTTTGCCCGGTTTTCCCGAACATCGAAACAGGCAGTTACCGCAACAGTGATTGCATTCTTCCTGGGTAACTCACTCATGTTTCTGTTCGGTGCAGTTGGTGCGATGGCTTATAACCTGGCTGATATCTCGGAGGTCATGTTCCTGCAAGGATTGATCATCCCGGCAATTATCGTTCTGGGCCTGAATATCTGGACGACCAATGATAATGCACTGTACGCTTCGGGTCTTGGTTTTGCGAACATCACCAAAATCTCAAAGAAATTCTTCGTCGTCGTAAACGGTATCGTGGGTACCGTATTCGCCATGTGGATGTACAACAACTTCGTCAGCTTCCTAAACGTACTGGGCGCTGCGGTACCATCGATCGGGGCTATTATTATCGCAGATTACTTCATTGTGAAACGTAGAAACTATAAGCCATTTGCCGACATGTCATTCAAAAATGTAAACTGGGTAGCGATGGTGGCTTGGGCCATCGGCGTTGCATTCGCTCAACTGGCTCCTGGCGTAACACCATTGAACGCACTGCTTGGTACAGCAGTGGCCTATATCGTCTTGATGCTGATTGTTCCTGCGAAAGAAACCAAAGAAATGGGGAAAATAAATGATTATACAGAACGCAAAATTGCGGGGTAAAGAAGGACTATGGAATATCGTTGTGAAAGACGGAAAGTTTGAACGAATTACACAATCGCTGGAAGTGACCGAGAATGAAGAGATCCTGGATGTTAACGGATCGCTTGTGCTGCCACCGTTTATTGAGCCGCATATTCATCTCGATACAACGCTCACTGCAGGCGAGCCGGAATGGAATCTAAGCGGAACGCTGTTCGAAGGCATCCAACGCTGGTCAGAGCGCAAGGCTTTCTTGACACATGAAGATGTCAAAACACGTTCCAAAACGGCACTGAAATGGCAATTGGCACAAGGTATCCAGCATGTACGGACCCATGTGGACGTTACCGATCCAAGCTTGATTGCTGTTAAAGCGATGCTTGAAGTAAAAGAAGAAATGGCTCCATATATGGACATTCAGCTTGTTGCTTTCCCACAGGAAGGCATTCACTCTTATCCAAACGGGGCAGAATTGCTGGAAGAGTCACTGAAAATGGGCGTTGACGTGGTCGGCGGCATTCCACACTTCGAATTCACACGGGAATACGGCGTTGATTCAATGAAAGTTGCGTTTGATCTGGCCGAAAAATACGACCGTCTGATCGATATCCATTGCGATGAAATCGATGACGAGCAATCCCGTTTTGTTGAAGTCGTTGCCAAGGAGGCTTACGAGCGTGGACTGGGTTCACGAACAACGGCAAGCCACACGACAGCAATGGGGTCATATAATGACGCTTATACGTACAAATTGTTCCGTTTGCTGAAGATGGCTGATCTGAACTTTGTCTCCAATCCGTTGGTTAATATTCACCTGCAAGGACGCTTCGACACGTATCCAAAAAGAAGAGGGCTGACGCGTGTCAAAGAGTTGCAGGAAGCAGGTCTGAATGTGTGCTTTGGTCACGATGACATCTTCGATCCTTGGTATCCGCTCGGTACAGGCAACATGCTGCAAGTACTGCACATGGGGATTCATGCTTCACAGTTGCTTGGTTACGACCAGATCGTGAATTCGATCGACCTCATTACGAAAAACAGCGCAAGAACGTTACACATTGAGGATGTATACGGTATTGAAGAAGGTAAACCTGCTAACTTCATCGTACTTGAAGCAGAGAACGAATATGAGGCTGTTCGCAAACAAGCCGGCGTACTTTATTCCTACAGAGGCGGCCGTAAAATTGCGGAATCGAAGCCGCGGGACACGTCCATCATTTTTGAAGGCGGTACAGAAAAGGTTACTTTTAATAAATAATGAAGAAAATATACTCCCATTAAAGTCGCTATTTTAGCGGCTTTTTTTCTTTTTTACTGTCTACATACAATAAGAACCAAACATTCAGCTTGCCTTAAGTGCTTCACTAGAAGCCTGCTTCCCGCCTTTTTTACGAACAAAACTAATGATCAGCAGTAGCAGGGGTAACAAGCCAAACAAAAAAATGGACATATTGCCAAGAAAATCACCCAAAGCTAATGTTTCCTCCAGGTTTTTGGGCAAGTAAGCAATTACATATAAGACTGGCAACATCGCGAATTGTATGCTCGTAATATTTTTGAGACGAAACAAATCTCGGATCCCGATTGCCGCAAAATAGTGTTTAAAAGCATAGGTTGCAAAGATCTGCATCAGCCAAAACACAATGAAAAGCGATTCATATCGCTCAAAAAGAAACCCCTCAATTTCAAAACTTCGAACCATGTCGAACGTTGGCCACATTCGTGTTTGAATTCCTGGCAAAGATAAGTTTCCTACAACGGTAACAATCGTGACCAAATATATGATCGTACAACTAAGTATGCTGTATATAGCAGCTTTATAGCTTGCTTTCACGTCTACCATGTAAGCTGTGATGATGAGTAAAACTTCATATCCAGAATAGGAGAGACACGAAGGTTTAAGCCCTTTCAACACAGGCATGAATCCATCGCCCAGGAGTGGTCTGAGGTTATTAATTTCAAACATCTTGCTGCTTAAAAGGAAAACCAGGGCTAACAACACAAGCGTAACGGGCAACACGATTGAAAAGACCCGGATGATGACCTTAAGACCACCCGTTAACATATAAATACCAATCCACAAACTGACCATAATGGTGACCCAAGTAGGCGTGCGCTCAAGGATGTACATACTTGTAATTTCGGCCATGACTCTAACTTCGAATGAACAAAGAACAACAAAATACACGATAATTAAAAGTCCCAATAGATAAGCAATCCACTGACCTGTGATTTCGGGTATAAATTCGAATACCGTTTTACCGGGGAATCTACGACACAACGTTACAAGGAGGATGCTGATTGTGGTTACAATTAATCCTGATAAAATGACAGAAATCCAAACATCTGGTGTCCCTACTGCTTTACTAATTGTGCGAGGGAGTGTTAGAATTCCAGCTCCGAGTATTGAATTGATAACTACAATAATGACCTCGGAGGTATTAATATTAGATGTGGATTGCTTCATTTGGCCTTCGCTCCAAACCGGAGAATATATTTCTAGGTAGTATCGCCCAACGCAGTTGTTTTATGTAAAATAAGTTGGACTGATATAATGTAGAGATATCCAATAATGAATTGAAGATGAGGATGCAGGTTATGCCAAAGAACGATAATATGTTAGCCATTCTATGGATGCTGAATTCAGGCACCAAAGTAACTGCAAAACAGATGTCCGAAAAGTTAGAAATCAATATAAGAACCGTATATCGATATATTGATGCATTATGTGCCAGTGGAGTACCGATCATTTCCGATACAGGTCACAACGGCGGGTATAGCTTGCTGAATCAGCATATCAAAGCACCTCTGTTATTTGATATCGATGAAAAAAAGGCACTTCTCCAAGCTGCTGTGTTTGCAAAAGAAGCTGGATATCCTTTGAGTGAGGCATTGGACAATGCAACATCCAAATTGAAAATGTATACAAATCAGGATCAGGAAAACACACTTCGCCGTCATTTAGCCGGGTTTAACGTTATCAATCGCATGGGAGATCCATCCGTTCAGCCGATCTTGGCGGAATTGGAGCAAGCCGTGGCTAATGATTGCTCTGTCGAAATTGATTATCGCAGAAGCCGCGATGAACAACCCAAGAATAGAGTAATAGACCCGTATGGAATGGTTTACTGGAATAATAAATGGTATACCATTGCGTTTTGCCACTTGAGGAATGAATTCCGCAGTTTTCGAGCAGATCGTATTCTGCGAATCAAGCATACTCCGCTCCGCTTTAATCGTTCGGAAGCCTTTTCAGCCCGTGAATTTTTTCTGCAAAATTTATTACCTGATGTAGGGGGCAAAGAGGGGTTAATCTCCTTGGTTATCGAAGGCCGATCAGAGGCATTGGATGACTTGGGGCTGCATTGGTTTATGGGACATTATCTGAAAGAGCGGACTTCTAATCAAGCCATCTTTTTATTTGATGAAAAATCAATTGATACATACGTCCCCTATTTTCTCCTATCCTATGGGAAGTCCATTCAAGTCATCGAACCACTGCGTGTGAAGGACAGACTTGTTGCTGTTGTATCCGAGTTAATAGAATACTATCAACTTTAACAGCTTCACTGACAGTAGATGTCAGTGAAGTTGTTTTATAATGATGACAATCTCGGATTACTGAGAAGGAAGGCGGAGTAGACATATGAGTGAACAGACAAAACACAAGGCAGTTTCAGGAAAATATACAAAGAAGGGTACACCTAACGGCGTTACATCGATTACCCCATTTATAACAGTGAAAGACCCTTCTGAAGCAATAGAGTTCTACAAAGTTGTTTTCAATGCAAGGGTGAAAGATATCACTGAGCATCCAGATGGAAATCGTAATAAGATTATTGTTCATGCCGAATTAGATTTTGGAAATGGTTTTTTACAGCTGGGGGCTGCAAACTCGGCATATCAATTGGCTTTGCCCCCAGATCAAGATCATGCATGTTATTCTTTAGGGATTTATGTCATTAATGTGGATGAAACCATTGCAACCGCCGTATCCAGAGGGGCGAAAGTAAGAGAAGAAATTATTAACTTTGCGTCTGGTGATCGATTCGGAAGTATACTAGACCCTTTTGGCGTACGGTGGTCTATTCTGACTCGGATTGAAGATCTATCGGAAGAAGAAAGTAGTCGAAGAGTCGCTGAGTGGGCCAAAAGCGATTTTTCCATGAACAGCTAGTTCGGAGCGCATCCTAAACATGGATGCGCTCGTTTTCTACTGTCCGTAATCCTATTCGTCTGTATCGGTCGAAGTATCCTCATTAAGCTTCTTATAATCCATTCCCATGTTTCCATCACACTAATGAAAGGAGGGAACATGTTTAAGCTAAGGAAAACACGGAAGATGTTAAAGTTAACTTGGATGACAATGTGGAAATCCCGTCACGTTTTCAGATTATGAGCATTCCTGCAACCATTTTATTCAAAGATGGTAAGCCTGTTGAGCAAGAAATCGGTATGTTGTCATCAGAGCGTTTAAAGAAACGGTTGCTGTTATTAACGTGGACACAAGATCCGCTTGGCCTCCTTTATTCTGATTTTATTGATGAATGGGTGCTCGATAAGCATTTTTGCATAAATATCACTTTTTTGAAGCCTGCCTTCGCAGTGAACGGGCCCGATTTCAGTTCTTTTTTAAGCATATAACCGAACCGCTCATATAATTTTTGTGCTGAAGGATTCGTATCGACGACCTCTAGATTGATTATAGTAATTTGCTTATTTCTTGCGACTTGCTCCAACTTACTTAATAGCAATTTACCTATGCCATGACCACGTGCTTCTTCAGATACGGCAATAGGGTCAATATGCAATACATGTTCGTGATACAAATGAAATTTCAAATAAAACGCATAAAATAAAAATCGCCAAGTCGCTACCACTGGGGAGTACACGTTCCGAAAAGCTGCATAATTGGCAGGTGTGAACGCTTTTTTTCCTAAATTGTAACCGAGAAATCCAACTACTTCTTCATTTCTTAATGCGTAAATGCCCTGTTCAAATTGAATAGACTGAGCTAATAGTTCTACTGCTTGTTTTTTCGTTTTTGCATAAAACCAACGATGTGTTACTTTCAATGGAAAAGCTTCGTAAAATAAATGAGCAACTTGTTCTTGTTGTTGTGCATTAAGTTGCTGTGTGATTTGAATTTGGTTCATTCATATCTCCCCAATCCTTCATTTAAGATTTTGTTGATGTTCTATCATTTATTTTCCTAAAATGCAGAAGCGTGGACAATTCACATTTCTTTGAGTTGTGGGTTCATTTCTTAGATTTCCTTTGTATGTTGCTTGCGACTCGTTGGATTGGAGTGGAAGGAGGAGATCACAAGATGAGTGGTAGGGGTTATTTCACCGACAGTTCTCCCATGAACGTACAGTTTCTAAATTTCAAAGATGAACCGTTCCGATGGCATAATTCCATTGAAGTGGTGATTATATTGGAAGGTAGCATTCATGTTGCCATTGCAGATGAGAAAAAAACATTAGGTGCTGGTACAATAGAAATTTTCAATATCAATCAAGTTCACCGTCTATGGCAGACCGATGAAAACAATGTCGTCCTCCAAATAAATATCGATGCTGCATTTGCAAAGGAATATTACCCTGATTTATCCTATGTCTGGTTTGCGCATGAATTTAGCCCTGGAGCATATCTAGGTTTAGAACGAGCAGAAGGAATCATTGAGGCCATATGCATGTTAATAACTCCAATTGTAACTAAGAGTGAGATGCCATTTTTCACGTTAAAGAATACAGTCGAACAGTTATTGGACCTGCTTATTATGAATTTTGATGCGAAAAGAATGTTCGAAGGGAACCCAACCAAGCTGCAACGAATAGGAAGAATATATGATTACTTATTCAATAATAGGGGGTTTATTAACAAGGCATCTTTGAATGATATCGCCAAGCACACAGAGGAATATTTGAATTTGGATTATTTATCATCACAATTCAAGTTATTAATAGGAGATACGCTGCAAAACTTGCTTCATTACTTGCGCATTGAGCACGCAATCAAACAATTATTGACGACAGATCGAAGTCTGGTAGAAATATCAATTGAGAGTGGTTTTTCTTCACCCAGATATTTTTATCAACGATTTAATAAGATTTTCCCGGAAGGACCGAAAGCATTTCGTGAACAACATAAAAAGAAACAGGAGATGAAAGATCACTGTAGGGAAATCATCGATCCAGCATTAGTTTTTGCAAGACATCGTAGATTATTTGAAATTCCTGAGACGATAAACAGCGAACTAAATAAATGGATTCACATCGATATATTTGGACATGATGAACAAAATTCAACTTCTCCATATTTGATCAAGCTATCTGAATTAGTAAAAGGTGATTCACATGCGTATCTTAAGAAGATCCTTCAGGAAAATAACGTAAGCCCCAACAACATTTTTCGATTTGAAGAAACTTTGGATAATGCAAACCGTGACGATTTTCAAGTTTTGACATGGCTGCTCAACCAATTCAGGGAAAACGATATCTTGCCTGTATTTATCGTCAGGACTAGTAGTAACTCTATTCTAGAACAGATAACCACCATACAAGGACTACTTCAAAACTATACGCTCACTTATGGCGCAGAATATATGAAGGGATGGAGAATTGAACTTCAATAATACGAAGGTACAAGAGAATAACCACACTCATAATGTTGATAAAAAAGTTGCGAAGCTTTGCTGCTTTGGATATGATTATCTAATGTGCAATCAAAGATAACACTTATGTAATCAATTAATGATAAAAGATAGTGAGGTAAGAAAAAATGATCGCAAGAACAGAAGAAGATTTTAATGGCTTGAAGGAAATTGGCAAAATTGTAGCTTCTATTCGAGATGAATTGGTTCAAAGAACCATCCCAGGCATAACGACTAAAGAACTTGATGATTTGGCAGGAGAGCTTTTTGAGAAAGCTGGCGCAGTTTCTGCTCCAAAAAGTGAATATAATTTCCCGGGATTTACTTGTATTAGTGTTAATGAAGAAGTGGCACATGGTATTCCGGGAGATCGGGTTATTCAAGAAGGGGACATCGTCAATATTGATGTGTCGGGCTCCAAGAACAGTTATTTTGCAGATACGGGACTCTCGTTTGTCGTAGGCGAAGGTGCAGAAGTGTTAACGAAAATATGCGACGTTGTTAAATTGGCATTTGAAGCAGGTCTAAAAAAAGCAAAACCAGGCTCCAAAAAAAGCGGAATCGGGAAAGCCGTATTCCAAACTGCTAGACAGCATGAATTAACGGTTATCAAAAACCTTACAGGACATGGTGTTGGACGTGGAATACACGAAGCACCTGACCACATCTATAATTATAATGATCCATCGGATGATGAATTGTTAAAAGAAGGTATGGTTATCGCATTCGAGCCATTTATTTCAACTTCAGAAGAAGAAGTAGTCCAAACTGGAGATGGCTGGACCTTTGTTACTAAAAACAGCTATGTAGCTCAAATAGAACATACCATTATTCTTACTAAAAATGGTCCGATTATTGTCACTCTTTAAGGTGTTCAAACTGAAAGTCGCTAAATTTAGCGACTTTTTTTGTTTTTGTTTTATTGGTACGTCAAAGTAAATCAAAATATAAACGTTCGCTTATTAATTTATGTTGAAATTATGGAAGGATTTAACGTATATTTAGATCTGATCTTTATGTTATAGACAGAGGTGATTGATTGAGCACATCAAAAAAGCGCGTTCAAGTCATTGATGGACTGCGTGGATTCAGTTTGGTCGGCATTGTGCTGGCGAATATGCTGGCTTTCCAATATGGAATGTATGGCCAGAGCAAACCCCAACTGTTCGGGATTGGCGGAGCAGATCAGGCTTTCCTCTCATTCCTGCTGATCACTGTGGTGGGAAGTTTTATGCCGATTTTTGCATTTATGTTTGGCTTTGGAATGGTTAAGCTCTCGGAAAGCCTAAAATCACGAGATTTACGACCAAAGTGTCATCTGGCACGCCGTTTTCTACTACTGTTTGGAATCGGATTACTGCACATCATCTATCTGTGGGAAGGGGATATCCTTACATTTTATGGTGTACTCGGTTTCTTCTTGCTCATGTTCCTTAATCGGAAGCCCAAAACGCTGCTCATATGGGCGGTACTGCTACTCATGGGAGCGGGCATACTTGGTCTCCCGGCATCTAATCCGATGAACCCGCTGGCGATTGAGTCCATTCATATGGAGAACTACATCATTCAAAGTCAGGATGTATACGGCAACGGCACATACGCGGAAATCAGGAATTTCAGTAATAACGGCGATCCATTCGGCGGGGATTTGGAGCTGTCATTTGCCCTGATAGCCCTGATGTTAGCACCACTCATGACGGTGCCGATGTTCCTGCTCGGCATGCACGCTGCCAGAATAGGCACGTTTAGCGATCCCCAAACGATGCGAGCTATATATCTTCGCCGGGCATCATTATTGATTCCGGTAGGTCTGATACTCAAAGCATATGGTGTATTGGCGCCACAATTGGGTGCGGAAGGTTGGCTCGGAATCGGAATCGGGGGGACGCTTGGAGGAGCGTTGCTTGCACTCGGATACATATACGCATTCGCGCTGTTGTATGCTGGAAACCGCCGTTTCAGCCTGATGGGCAGGTTCGAGGCGGTCGGCCGTCTCTCGTTGACGAATTATCTGATGCAGAGCGTAATCTGTACAACAATTTTCTATGGATATGGCCTGGGACTGTTTGGAAGTGCTGGCGTGTTTATCGGAGCAATTATTGCATTTGCAGTCTACGGCATTCAATTGTGGCTCAGTCCGCTATATCTTAAGAAATTTAGCAATGGACCTGTCGAGTATATCCTACGGATTTGGACTTATCTGTCCTGGAAAGGGCAGCCAAGAAAGAAGAAAAGATCAAATTTAACTACGAATGAAAACGCGCCTGGTGTCCAGTAAGCATAAAGTGTTATCGTGAAACGCAAAAAGAAGCTCGTTCCACCAAAAGAAAGGGCTTCTTTATGCCGTAACGATCATCTTCCTAATGTTTCCTGTTATAATTAGTAATTATTTATAGATTCAACATATCAACCCTAATACATAAGCTAACTAATATAGTGCGGGCAGTGGTAAGTTAATGCGAAATGAAAGATGAAGCATATACATTCAACTGTTTCCACTCAAGCTTGAAAGGATCATTATTGTGCTAAAAATAATTAATTTTCTTCTTTTCTTGCTGATCATTTGGGTAGTCATCTTTTATCCTTTTCGTTTTGCTTGGTTTGAAGGTTTGAAACAGATTCCTGCAGATCTTCATGTTATTTATTTACTTTTCTTGTTCTTTGGGTATCTGATCTGTTCATCGGCTATGGGACTTATGGTTGGCAAGATGTTTTTTAAACGAAAAGAACAGTGAGTATGTGTAAGTATGGAGGTTGGAGAATTATGAAGTTACATACTAAAAGACTTTCTCAAGAAATAGAAGATCTGCACTCAGGGAAATATTTTTCATAGGATACTCTGCTGGAGATTAGGTATTCAAGAGTTTAAATCGTTGGTTTTATAATATCATTCAAAGTCGCTAAAGCAGCGGCTTTTTTTGTTTATTCATGTAATTGCCTATCTAAAAGGTTGAGGGGAAAGAACTTATTACAATGATCGATTAGATAATTTTTGCTTTGAATAGGTCTCCATTCGCATCCACTAGTGGGGTGGAAGCAATGAAGGAGTTTGCTACATTACAGCCTTACGCCTGTCCTGCCCAGATTATTGACTTGGGTAGTGACTAAGCGAATCTGGAAAAGATTATGGATGCGAGACCTGATGTCATCGTAACCTTTAATGGTTCGGTCGATACCATATACTATGAGTTGATGTCGAGGGACAAGAACATTGTGTCATTTCGGATTAGATTGAAGCGTGGTTGACCACTTTCTTGAATATGCCTTGGATGATTTTATGATTTGTATATTTGTTCCTATTAGATAAGTTGATACATTTACCTGAGGATTTGAGCCCCAGCGCTAATAAATGTTCTATCGTCGTTGATATTTAACAAAAATGTGAAAGATGAAACACTTATTTTTAGTAGATATCCCAAGATTTTTTGAGTAAGGAGTTTCTATTATGCACATAATAATAAGCCAGCTATTATATTTAATAGCTGACTTTCTTTTTATTCAAAAGTGAGCTATTCCCAATTAGCTGCGTGTTTTTGAATTAGATTAATCATCTGTTTCATTGCAGGTGAAATCCACTTATCTTTGTGATATGCCAAATATGTGGATATTGTAGGGCGGTCAGACCCAACTTCTTCGCCTTGAAATTTTTTGGATTTTAATTCTTCTTTGACAGAAAAGTAAGGAACCATCGAAATGCCTAGTCCGTTTTTCACACATTGCTTAATCGCTTCGATACTTTGGAACTCTATACTGTTCATAACATCGACTTTTTTATAATTGATGTAATCCTTGAATACAGATTTGTAACTGCAGCTACGTTCCGTATATAACACAGTTCCTTTTGCATGGTTTTTCTCATGAGGGGGACTAATAAGGACCATTTTTTCTCTCACCAAACGTTCGCAGTGTAGTTCGGGAGCCCCCCATCCCTCTTTTTCTAAGGCAACAAGAAGGTCAATCTCACCATTTTGAACAGCTTGAGAGACATCTTGGTAGTCAAGTGATTTGAGCGAAAGGTTAACTTGCGGATATTTCTCACCATACTCAACCAATAAAGAAGGGATGCGACAGATCATTAAGGATTCCGAAATACCTAGTGTCAAATTTCCCGAGGGCTCATCATTTGAAGTAAGTGCTTGCGTATACAACTCAATAATTTTATGAGCATACGGCAGAAATTGATGTCCGTATTGTGTGAGCACAACTTGTTTACCTAAGCGATCAAAAATAGGCTTACCGAACTCTTCCTCCAATTCTTTAATATGTGTCGTGACAGAAGATTGAGCATAACCGAGATGTTCAGCTGCTTTCTTAAATCCTCCTTTTTCAACAATAGTTTTTAATGTAATCAAATGGCGGAGTTCCATAGATACCCTCCTAAAGTGAGTTCATTTTTAATGAACTAAAGATTCAATAACATCAATTTTACTGTTCATTTCATTCATTTTATAATGTTCATATTCTGAAAGATATATAAACATAATTGTTAAAGGTGGATGGTTAACTTGGTACCAAAAAATAAATTGTTTGAACCTGTCAACGTTGGTTATAACTTTCTAAAAAATCGTGTAGGAGTAGCTCCAATGACTCGTACGAGTGCTACTCCGGAAGGTCTTGCCACGGAGCAGATGGCTGAATATTATGCGTCTTTTGCTCGTGGAGGTTTTGGATTTGTCATTACAGAAGGAACATACACAGATCAATTGTACAGTCAATGTTACTTTAACCAACCTGGCTTGATAAATGAAGAACAAGCTATTGCTTGGAAAAAAGTCGTGGATACTGTACATGAAGCGGATGCTGCAATTATAGTTCAGCTTGAGCATGCAGGAGCACTTTCTCAAGGAAATCGCTTCAGTTCCCATAACCTAGCTCCTTCAGAAGTGCAACCTAAAGGAGATCCTTTGGCGTTCTATGGTGGAGTTGATAAATTTCCTACTCCGATAGCTGCAACAAAGCAAGATATCGAACAAGTGATTCAGGGATTTGTGGAATCAGCAATCCGGGCAAAAGCAGTAGGGTTTGATGGTGTTGAAATTCATGGAGCCAATGGTTACTTGCTTGATCAATTCTTGACCGACTACACTAATGAACGATCAGATGAGTATGGCGGTTCGACCGAAAATCGGGTACGGCTTTTAATTGAAGTTTCATCTGCAGTCCGTAAAGCCGTTGGACCGAATTTTACAGTAGGTATTCGAATTTCTCAAGCCAAAGTCAATGACTATATCCATAAATGGGGTGGAGGTGAAGCAGATGCTAAAGTCATTTTCGGTGGATTAGGGCAAACCGGGCTTGATTACATTCATGTGACTGAATATAAGGCATGGAAGCCTGCTTTCGAAGAGAACGGGCCTTCATTGGTACAACTAGCTAAAAGATTTTCAGGTAAAATTGTCATTGCCAACGGTCAACTTGAAGATCCATTAAAAGCATCTGAAATCATCACTGATGATAAGGCTGATCTCGTGACATTAGGAAAGGGAGCTCTAGCTAACCACGATTGGGTTACTAAAGTTAAAGAAGGTAAGCTACTAGCTGAGATGAGAGAGGATAAGATACTGCGACCAGATGCAACGATCAAAAATTTTGAAATCCTTTAATGGGAACAGACAAAAGTATTTTACTCAATTATTTCAAACTGAGGATGTCATACTATCTGTGTAGAGCTCTCAATCAGTGGTATGCATTCTTGACACCAAATAAATGGCTTTCAGAACTTATTGAGCAATAATAGTATTGCCATAGGTCGTTTTAAACGGATGACCTGTGGCAATTAAGGTAGAAAACAGACATTCAATTAGTGGGTTGCAATTATATACTAATTAATATTGGGAAATATCCATTTCAAAGTGATTTTAACGTTCTTATTCAGATAACAACGAAAGATGCCTGAATCTTTGATACCGCCTGTGGAATTCATCTATAAGTTACACACTATCTTTTTGGAAAGTACCTATCATAAAAGTGCGTACTATTCATAATATGTGACTCATGTATACTAAATTGTACCTCGATGTAAAGGAGAAAAGATCATGAAAAGCAAAGAAAATTCGACAACGTTGCGTATGTTAATGCCTCAATGGCAAGGGGGAGATAATCCTAATTACTCCTTTGGAGCTGAGCTTCTTGAATGGCTCGCTCCAGAGAATAACAAGCATATAACCGTTAAAGTACCTGTTTCAATGAGCGATGATACCCCCTTGGAAAAAGAGGAAGGTATTATAGGTGATATTGTGGGAAAAGAGCAATTATTAAATCAACTTGATGCGGCAAATCATTTAATCAAAGCATATCAACCAGACCGAATTGTCATGTTTGGGGGAGACTGTTTAGTGGAGCAAGCCCCATTCGCTTATTTAAACGAACGTTACAGTGGTGAGTTGGGATTACTTTGGATTGATGCGCATCCTGATATAACAACACCAAAAGAATACTACAATGGTCATACTTATGTATTGGGTAATCTATTAGGTGAGGGAGCTCCTGAATTCGCTGCTAAAGTAGATAAGCCTTTTCGTCCAGAGAACGTAATGATCGCGGGAATAGATCAACCGACTGGCCAAGAATCGGAACTAATTTCAAGATTATCAATTAAATCAGCGTCCAGTTCTCAATTAAAAGAAAGTAGCAAAACTGTGCTGGATTGGATCGAAACGAATAGGATTAAATATTTGGTGATTCATTTGGATCTGGACGTTCTTGACCCGAAAATTTTCAGATCATTGCTCTTTGCAAATCCGTTATCAGACTTAGAGATTGATTTTCCTATGGGCAAAATGCAACTTTTTGAGGTAGCAAAATTGATCAATGAAGTTAGTGATGTCACTGATGTAGTTGGTCTCGGGATAACCGAACATCTTCCATGGGATGCAATAAACTTAAAACAACTACTTCAGAAAATGCCTATCCTTAACGATTAAGATGCTAATGCTTCAAAAGTATGCGCTTAATGAAAGGGACCATCGATATTAAGGAACAGAAGCACTTTCTTCATATAGTTAGTCTCCTTAGTAGCATTCATAAGAACTACATCTGTATTAGATAGGAGAACAAACAAGTGACTGATAATAAAACTGTTAAAACGTTACGCATGCTAATGCCCCAGTGGCAGGGAGGAAACAAACCAAGTTATATTCTTGGAGCTGAGCTCCTAGCATGGTTAGCTCCAGAAAACAATAATCATACGACAGTTAAAGTACCTGTATCCTACAGTGAAGATATGACTCTCCACACAGAGGAAGGTATTTTAGGAGGAATCGTAGGTAAGAACCAATTGTTGAATCAACTGGATGCAGCAACTCATCTAATTGAAGCTTATAAACCCGATCGAATTGTTATGTTTGGCGGGGATTGTTTGGTTGAACAAGCGCCATTCGCCTATTTAAATGAGCGTTATAATAGTGAAGTTGGACTATTATGGATCGATGCACATCCTGACGTGGCAACCCCAGAGGTGACGCCCAACGGGCATGCTCATATATTAGGAAATCTGTTAGGTGAGGGAGCGCCAGAATTTTCTCAAAAGGTTAAAAAGCCTTTCTTACCGAAGAACGTTATGTTAGCGGGACTTGTTCAAACAACTGAACATGAATCGGAACTTATTTCTAGGTTATCTATTAGTTCAGCAACTAGCGCCGAATTAAAGGATAATAATAAACCAATATTGGACTGGATTTCAGAAAATCAAATCAAATACGTAGTAATTCATTTGGATTTGGATGTACTTGATCCGAAGATTTTCAGGTCATTGTCATTTGCTAAGCCGCTGTCTGACAAAATTCATACTCGTATGGGTACGATGCAACTTACAGAGCTGATAACTTTAATACAAGAAGTTAGCTTGTTAACTACGGTTGTTGGACTAGGTATCACAGAACATCTTCCATGGGATGCTATAAACTTAAAAAATTTACTTAAGGATATGCCAATTCTAAAAAACTAAAAGAGAGTTTTTGAAAATTGGTAGATGTACTGATGATTATATATACTTGAGCAATTTTAGCTAATCGCTCATATAGATTAGAAATGTAAAAATCACAACAAAACTGCTTCGTCTTCATGAAACAAGGCGTTTGGTATTATCTAGTTAAGCGTGGAGTCAGAGATGCCTACTGGTCCAAGAGTTTCATCCGACATCGTGATTGGCAAACCGAAAACTTCCATGGGAATTTACAATTGTAGCTGATAAATAAACGGAAAGTGCTATCCAGAGAAAAACCACTCCTTTGCCGGAGTGGCTTCTTTGGATCATACGGAATAAGTGATTTAGTAGACAGTTATATAACCCGAAAATAGTTCGATTACCGACAGGTAATCCATCTCCAATCGTTAGACTACCGCCGACATTAGATAATCGCCTTGCTTCACTTCCTGTTCGGTAGTTTTTAACACGTCCAAGTAGTTGGCAGAGTTGGTAACGATGACTGAGGTGGCAGTGATGTAACCCGCTGTCCGGATTTGCTCCGCGTCAAACTCTACAAGCAGTTGCCCGCAAGAAACCCGATCGCCCTCTTTAACTTTTTTCTCAAAAAATTGTCCTTTTAGCTTTACCGTATTCACTCCAATATGGATCAGAAGCTCCATGCCACTGTCCGTGGTCAGACCGAGCGCATGACCGGTAGGGAATACGGTGGTTACGACACCATTGATTGGCGATACCAAAATTCCATCAGTGGGTTCAATGACAAGCCCCTGTCCCATGGCACCTGAAGAGAAGGCGGGATCGGGCAAATCTTCAAGTAGCTGAACACTGCCTTTAAGCGGACTCACAATGATTTCCTTGTTTAACCGAGATTCACTTGGCTCAATCGCTTGTTTTTCCTGTCCAGAAGTTTCAATCTGCGGCTCCTCAACAGTAGCCTCAAGATCCTTGAATCCAAGCAGCAACGTGAGTAGAAAAGCCAGGACAAAAGATACGGAAACACCGATCACAACCGAGGCGAACCCCGTTGTCACGTAAGTAGGAAAAGCGAGCAGGCTGGGAAGTGAGTAAGCGACTGCCCGACCACCCCCGACTCCGATAATTGCGCCCCCGATCGCTGCGGAAATACATGCGTAAATGAACGGTTTTTTCAATCGTAAAGTAACTCCGTAAATGCCTGGTTCCGTAATTCCGAAAATCGCAGTAATCGTAGCAGATCCGGAAAGGGTTTTAAGCTGTGAATTGCGGGTTTTCAGCATAACGGCGAGCAAAGCACCGGCTTGAGCCAGCACGGCTGCGGTCAACATCGGGCGCATTAAATCATAGCCTATTGTCGCCAGATTATTAAGTGTAATTGGAAGAAAAGCCCAGTGGAGTCCAAAGATAACAATGACCTGCCAGAAACCACCAGTGACTGCTCCTGCCAACATTGGGCTGAATTGCATGAGTGAGGTAAAACCGCTAGCTAACCCCTGACTAACACTGTTGCCGATCGGTCCAAAAGCAAGAATGGTAAGCGGGACGACAATTAGAAGCGACAGCATCGGCACAAGAATATTGCGGATAGACTGGTGAATAATCGAGTTGAACCATTTTTCTATATGAGATTGAACCCACACCGCCAGAAGGATTGGAAACACGGTGGAAGTGTACATCACAAGCACAATGGGGATGCCTAAGAAATCATAAGTTTGACCGCTATTAAACGCAGCGGAAATGGTCGGAAAGACCAGGGCTCCTGCAATAGCCAAGGATACGTTCATATTAGCTTTGAATTTCCTTGCGGCAGTAACTGCCAAAAATATGGGCAAAAAGGTGAATACACTGCTTGATGCCGCGTTTAAAATTAGATAAGTTCCTGAGGTGTCATCTAGCCAGCCGAGCGCCACAGACAAAACAACCAGACCTTTGAGCAATCCAGCTCCAGCTAGCGCACTGAGCAGCGGGGAAAAAACACTGGAAATAAGATCTACGGTTTTTCCGAATATTCCTGTTTTTTCTGCATTCTCTTTAGTATCCGTTTTGCTGCCGCCATCTTGAAGGTTGGTGTGCTCCATGATTCCTTCATAAACTTTGGACACGTTGTTGCCGATGACGACTTGAAATTGACCGCCGCTTTTCACAACGGTGATGACTCCAGCTGTATTTTTCAACGCCTGTTCATTCGCTTTTGTATGATCTTTCAGTGTGAATCTAAGCCTGGTTGCACAGTGATATACATCATTCACATTAGATTCACCTCCAACAAGTTCAATAACACGTATGGACAGTTCTTTGTCTTTATTACTCATAGCATATTGCCTCCTTCATGATGGGTAATTGATCTCAGGTTGTGAGCTGTTCGTTCCTGATGTGCCGGCTTACATCGTTTCACTTCCAAAAAGCAGCAAAACCTGAACTCGTGGCAAAATAAAAAGAAAAATCATTTTGCCATCAGTCCAGGTTTTGCCTGCTTTACCAGTCACAATCCTTTATCCTAATGTGTTGTATATGAAGTTTTAGCTTGAAAGAAATAGGGCTATAAAGTGCTTCGTTCAGTAAGCCGCTGGATATGAATGGTTAAGTAAACGAATTCATCTTTGTTTAAGGACTGTACATACGTTTTTTCTAAGTACTCGTTGATCTTGCAAGTGCAAGAAAAGGCTCTGACATAAGTCTTTTTCACCTGCTGATATAAAAAATCTTCGCCGCTTTGGTGAATCTCGTGGCGCAATAAGCGCATGGCGAAATATTGAAGGTGTGTTAAGAAACGCGAATAATTTAAGCTCGATTCATCAAGAACGGTGCCGTAATGGTACGTGACGATTTTCAAAATCTCGTTGACAATTTCAGTCATCTTTATCGTCAATTTCATTTCAGTGCCGTCAAGTCGGGCATTGACGACATGTAAGGCGATAAACCCAGCCTCATCTTCCCCGAGCGAAACCCCAATCATGTCGCTGATTAACTGCAGAGCATCCAATCCGATACTGAATTCCGTTTTATAGAAACGTTTAATTTCGAACAGCATGGCATTTTTAATCTCCATACCTTTGTTCTTACGTTGGATGGCAAAACTAATATGGTCGGTTAACGACAGATAAATATTGTCGCTGAGTTCAGTACCAAGTACATGGTTGGCGTGTTTTACGATCTCGTTCACAACTTCGAAATGAACGGCGGGTAATTCATGTATCAG
This sequence comes from Paenibacillus sp. FSL H3-0457, assembly GCF_037981725.1. Taxonomy (NCBI): domain Bacteria; kingdom Bacillati; phylum Bacillota; class Bacilli; order Caryophanales; family Paenibacillaceae; genus Paenibacillus; species Paenibacillus sp. FSL H3-0457. Next base: position 3,473,021 of record NZ_CP150283.1, read on the forward strand.
TTCAGCCATTTTTACAGCAAATGCATGCTCGGCTAAATGGAAGATTTTATCGATCTTGTGTTCATCGACCTCATCACCTGCACTTTTTTGGAAGGAGATGCCTTTACCCATAACGATGACTTCCTTCCCCTTTGTATTGCGGGTCAGCAGAAGGTTATTGTTTAATACTTTTTCAATAATCATGTGCATCGGCTCCTTGTTTTCTGCAATATGCATAAAAAAAACCTAAGATAGTTCAAACGCCGCCAATTGGTTAACGGCATTCAAACTTTCTTAGGTATTGCCCGAATCAACGGTCACAATCCTTATTTGAGGTAACTATAGCACAAGTGATAAAGCGGTTTCAAGTTACAAATCAATCCCATTTAATTCCACTAAAAAAGTTCTTGACATGTAATGCATTACACAAGATAGAGTCCAAATTGAGAACACAATAGAACAAGGAGGACTTCAAAATGAAAAAGGGATTAAAAATTGTGACGATTGGCGGCGGATCGAGTTACACCCCAGAATTGATCGAAGGTTTTATCAAACGGCATCATGAACTTCCAATACGTGAATTGTGGCTTGTAGATATTGAAGCAGGAAGAGAGAAACTTGAAATTGTAGGAGCTATGGCTAAACGGATGGTAAAAGCGGCGGGAATCGACTGTGATATTCACTTGACGCTTAATCGAAGAGAAGCGTTGGCCGATGCCGATTTTGTCACCACCCAATTCCGGGTCGGCCTTTTGGAAGCTCGTATTAAGGACGAAACGATTCCGATTAGCCATGGGATGATTGGTCAGGAAACCAACGGAGCAGGTGGGATGTTCAAAGCATTCCGTACCATTCCGGTCGTTCTTGGAATTGTTGAGGACATGAAGGAACTTTGCCCAGATGCTTGGTTAATCAATTTCACGAACCCTGCGGGAATGGTAACGGAAGCTGTGCTCCAATATGGTAAATGGGAGAAGGTCATTGGTTTGTGCAATGTTCCGATTATTTCCTCCAAGAATGAAGCTGCTGTTCTGGAAAAAAATGAAGAGGAACTGTTCTTCAAATTTGCCGGTATTAATCACCTTCACTGGCACAAAATTCATGACCGAGATGGTAAAGAGCTAACTAAACAGGCCATCGAAAAGCTCTACGGTCCTGATGCCGAGCCAGAAAAAATGGTAGAAAATATAAAAAGTATGCGTTTCTTGTATGAGCAAATTCTCCAACTGGGTATGCTGCCTTGTCCTTATCACCGGTACTATTACATGACCGACAGCATGCTTGAAGAGGAAGTAGAAGCGGTCAATGGCGAAGGAACTCGTGGGCAGGTTGTGAAACGCCTGGAGGAAAGTTTGTTTGAACTTTATAAAGATCCTAACCTGAATTACAAGCCTAAGGAATTGGAAAAACGCGGAGGTGCTTATTACAGCGACGCAGCTTGTGAAGTTATTAATTCCGTATATAACAACAAGGGAACGCATATGGTAGTCAACACACAGAACCGCGGAGCAATTAGCGATCTACCATATAACAGTGCCATCGAAGTTACAAGTATCATTACAGCCCATGGTGCAGAGCCTGTTCACTTTGGCGCATTCCCGTCCGCCCAAAAAGGGCTATTGCAGGTGATGAAGGCAATGGAGGAACTGACGATCGAAGCAGCGGTCACAGGAGATTATGCAACCGCTCTACAAGCATTCACACTTAATCCGCTCGTTACCAGCGGTGACATTGCTAAGGTAGTTTTAGATGAAATGTTGGAAGCGCATAAAGAACATCTTCCGCAATTTCACAAATAATTTATTTAGAGATTGAAGTCATTCAGGCCTGTCCCTCATATAGGGACAGGCCTGAATGTTGTTCGTTCATGAAGTTTAACGGGATGGAAGAGAAAAGAACTCATGATCTCAAATGGGCTCTTTTCTTCGTTTACAAGGATGGATGTTGTTTTATGTAGATTTTCGTTCAATCAGTCTAAACTGAAGAGGATGAAGATTGGATGCCGAATTTTCCAGCATATTCATAATAATATTAAAGGCATTCTCTGCTTGTTTATCCACGGGGTAATGGATCGTTGTCAGATCCAGCAGGTGAGCGCTGTCTGTATTATCAAATCCCATGATTCCCACATCATCCGGAACCGAAAACCCCGAGCGTTGAATCTCCGTTAAAATACCTGCTGCTACCTCATCAGTCGAACAGGAAATGGCATCCGGCTTGTCCGTTTGTTCTATCCACCATCGCGCTATTTCCTCACCATCATGAATGGTGACTTTATTATGAAATTGCGGAAAGCCAGTGTTCTTCAACCCATGCTTCTGTACAAAATCCTCATAAGCTCTTATTCGCTCCAAGGTATTCTGTCCTTTGGACGAATACACGTTCAAAATTTTACGATAACCTCTGGCATACAGATATTCGAGACCCAGCGTATAACCTTGATATTGGTCCATAAATACGGACGGTATGGTGTCGCTGGTAAGACGCTGCCATGTTACAATTGGCCCATATTTCGTATAGGATTCGATGATATCCCACTCAATCGTCCGTACCAGACAAAGAAGGGCATCCACCTGTTTACTGCGTAACATTTCAAGCGCTACAAGCTCCTTATCACGATCTCCGTCTGTCATAAAAAGCATAATGTTGAATCCGTATTTTTGGGATATCATGTGGAATGAACGGACAAGTGACATCAAAAGGGGATTGTAAGTAACACCCATAACACCGATGACTTTTGTCGCTCCATTTTTTAAGGACTTTGCATTCGAATTAGGGACATAATCCAATTGCTCAATGATGTTCAAGACTTTTTCTCTTGTTAAATCGCTTACATAAGGATGTCGATTAATTACCCTTGAAACGGTTGCTGTAGAAACGCCTGCAAGACGTGCAATCTCTTGAATATTTGCCATCTGATCCACCTCATCATAAGGATAGCACGATTTTAATTGTTTACAAGGTAGAGGCCATCATCTCGATTTGTGACCAGGTAATGGCATGTTAGATGTTGAGAACAAAAACTTAAATCCTCACAAAGTGACACGTATTTTTCATATACCTTCTACGTTGGTTGACAAACCAAAACCACGTTTGTTAGAAGCTCGCCTTTAACAAACGTGATCGAGACGGCGGCTAGATAAGACGCTAAGAGCTTGAGTTTGTCCTTTCCGCCAGTTTAGTAATCAACTCGATATCTTGTTCGGTTAATTGTTCAAAAAAATGTTTGCGTATTGCCTTGGAGAGGTAGGGACGGGCATCATCTAACATTGATTTTCCAGAAGAAGTGATACTGACTTGTACTCCACGATCGTTGTCTAATGGTTTCTTCATCACGAGTCCACGTTTTTCCATACGCTTCAGATGATGAGATAATCGACTTTTATCCCAGTCCATAGAGTCGGCTAATTCCTGTTGGCGAAGGCTACCATCCCCAAAAAGGACTAATCGGTCCAATACTCCAAAATCACCCTCTGACAATCCTGAGTGATCGGCCATATCTTTGACGATACGACCGAAGATGGTTTGAAAGGAACCTTTCCACATATGCCATATTCGCATTTCTTCTTCGTTAAGTTCATTTTTATCCATAGGAGCATAATAACATGGTTGACGCGTCAACTTCAATGTGCTAAATTTGATCCAAGGTTGACGCGTCAACTTAGTTCATATGGACCCACCAATCACAAAAAAAGGAGATTATAACTATGCAAGATAAACCTGTCGCTCTGGTCACCGGGGCTAATAAAGGTATCGGCCTTCAAATTGCGAAGGATCTCACGAAACAGGGATTCACCGTGCTCGTTGGATCTCGCAGCCTCGAGAATGGAGAAACTGCCTCAAAAAGCATCGGTTCAGATTCACACGCTCTCCAGCTCGACGTTACAGATGAAAACTCCATCGCTGCTGCTGCAGAACGTATTCGGGACGAATTTGGTCGTCTCGATGTACTCGTGAACAATGCGGGGATCTCGCACGCAGGCAGATCGGGTGAACCATTTCCAAACGGTGGCGCAGCGAGTGGTCTTTTGACCGTTGCTTCGCTTGAAGATATTCGTACAGTTTATGAGACTAATGTTTTTGGTGTTATTGCTGTCACGCAGGCGATGTTGCCACTTTTGCGGGAGGCCCCGGCAGCACGTATCGTCAACATAGGCAGTACCGGGGGGTCTCTTAGCTGGAACTCTATTCCGGAAAACTCGCATCGTGCGATGTTTGGTGCCTATTCGGCATCAAAATCAGCTGTTCATGCGGTGACACTTGCCTTTGCATTTGCCCTTGAATCAACAAACATCAAGGTCAATGCGGCATGTCCTGGCTTCACATCCACTGCGCTTAATAATTTTGCTGGTACTCGTAGTGTTGAACAAGGGGCTAGTGAAGCGGTCCGGCTGGCGATGATTGGAGCGGATGGCCCAACAGGAACATTCTCAGATGAGGATGGACCCATTGCTTGGTGATCATAGTTATACAATGAGGGTGAGTAACTTAAGGAGGATTTCATGATGCGCGTTTTCGTAACAGGAGCAACAGGCTACATCGGTTCCGCTGTCACCAGCGAACTTATTGAAAGGGGGCATCAGGTCATCGGTCTCGTGCGTTCAGACAGTAGTGCAGCGAAACTAAAAGAGTCCGGGGCCGAAGTACACCGCGGTGACATCAACGATCTTGACAGCCTCCGTAGTGGTGCAGCTGCTGCGGATGGCGTCATTCATCTGGCATTCCATCACGACTTCTCGAACTTCGCTGGAGCACTCACAACAGATCTGCATGCCGTAGAAGCGATGGGGGCGGCACTTGAAGGATCTGGCAAGCCGTTCGTAATCACCACACATGTGAATGGAGTGGCAACGGAGAACATGGTGTTAGCGCTGGCAGGGCGTGGAGTGCGTACATCGATTGTAGAGCTTTGTCCATCGGTACACGGTGAGGGTGACACAGGATTTGTGCCGAGCCTGATCAATATTGCCAAGATTAAGGGCTTCTCAGCCTATGTGGGAGAGGGGAACAACCGCTGGCCGGCTGTGGCGCATCTATATTGTCTGGCGTTAGAAAAGGCACCCGCTGGTTCACGACTAGATGGGGTCGCAGATGAAGGAGTGCCATTTTGCGACATCGCGAGTGCTATTGGTGAGCAGCTGAACGTACCTGTAGTCAGCATTTCACGCGAAGAGGCAGATGCCCATTTTGGCTTTCTCAGCACACTCGCATCGCTCGATATCCCGAGATCAAGCATTGCAACTCAGGAACTTATGGGATGGCGGCCAGTGCAACCTGCACTGATTCCCGACCTTAAACAGTCTCATTACTTCAACAACTGATTGGAATTTTCACGCCTTTTTAAAAAAATAACAACCATTAATAGAAGACACTCCATTCGTCAGGGGTGGCTTCTTCTTTTGCTAATGTATTCTTAAGACGTGGAAAAAATAGGTTCTTGAATTTCTTTCCCGATGTACAGCCGAATCCGAGATTGTGATAGGCTGTATCTACAAAAGTATTACACATTCTAAATGGGAGGGGATGATTTACCTGGATCAGGAACTTGCGACCACGATTGCTATCGAATTTAAGAACAATCAGAAGGTGTTGAATGCGATCGGTGACGAAACCCGGCAAGCCATCCTCATAGCCTTGATTCAAGGGCCGCAAAAACCCGGCATGCGCGTAGGAGAGATCAGGATGAAAACTCATCTTTCCCGACCGACCGTATCACATCATCTGAAAATATTGAAAGAATCACAGATAATAAGTGTTCGTAAAGAAGGAACTCTCAACTATTACAGCCTTGACTCCGGTAGCAAGTTGAAATTGTTGAAAAACCTGGTGAACGAGATAGAAAAGTTGCTAACGCAATGTGAAGAACAAGCATCGGAACAACAATTAGAAAAAACGGGGAGGGGGAGTTGCGAATGAATCAGACAGTCGCAGCGGCAAACGGAGTGGACATTCCTCAACTCGGGTTCGGCCTATATAAGATCAAAGACGGGGGGACCTTCGAAAGGACTGTCGAGGAGGCTATTCGAATGGGTTATCGCCATTTCGATACGGCCAAAATTTACGGTAATGAAGCGGCGCTAGGTCGGGTCATCCAAAACAGCGGCATTCCCAGGGAGGAGTTCTTCATTACCTCCAAGGTATGGACGACAGACCTGGGGTACCGTGCGACGAAAAAGGCGTTCGAGCAGACTTGCCAGAAGCTGAACGTAACATATCTCGATATGTATTTGATTCATTTTGCCGGTCCTCAATACGTGAACGCCTGGAAGGCGATGGAAGAGTTATACGACGCAGGTAAAATCAAAGTTATAGGTGTAGCCAATTTCGAGATCCGGCATCTGGAGCATCTGAAGAAACATTCCCGGATTTCGCCGATGGTAAATCAGATCGAGACCCATCCGGAATTTCCGCAACACGAATTGCATGATTATATGGTTCGACATCGGATTCTGCATGAGGCTTGGGGACCGTTGGGGCAGGGAAGCAAAGCGCTGCTGGAGCATCCGGAGCTGGTGGCAATTGCCCTTTGCCACCAGAAATCGGTTGCGCAAGTCATTTTGCGCTGGCATCTGCAACGCGGAATTATTGTCATCCCCAAATCATCGAATCCTCAACGGATAAAAGAGAACAAAGAAACATTCGACTTTGAGTTGAATGAGAAGGAAATGGAACAAATACGACGGTTGGACACGGGTAAGAGATATTCCGTAAGTCCAAATGGCTACATGGTCAACCCGTTTTATATCAATTTGATGAAATTATTTATTCGTTCTCATTGATGGATCATAATTCGATTTTGAACAACAACCGGATACTCAAATCTGGTGGTCATTCCCCAAAAGCTTCTTTCTTCCCGAACATGAAGCGACACTTCGATTCCCGAAGTTCAGTTGAGTATATAAAAAGGTGTCTATACGTAATTATTTTCTTGGGGCTGTCCTGTGAGTCATGAGCATGACCGGGTACAGCCCTTTGTCAGGATTATACAGTTCTAACGGACCTAGCACACGCTATTTGCTCTCATTTGCATAGGTTTGAATTCTAACGAATCATAGAGACGTTATTTCATCGAGTTGGTCCATTTATTTGATGTTTAGGCGGTTTACGATGGAATTAAGTTAATGAGGTTCGTTACATGCTGCGTTCCTTAAAAATCCGCCGTTTAAAGTGTGGTAGGTTCGTTAGCGCTTGAAGCGAAGGGAATTCCTTTTGAGATAGTCCCAGCTTTACATTCGATGAGTTGTTCTTCAGCAATCGCTTTTGAAATATTGTAAATCCATGTAGAGACATGATAATATGAGAAGAGATCCATTTGAATGAGGTTACCTAAATCAAAATGAAGGAGCGTCATTATATTGAACAATAATAAGGTTAAAGTTGGTGTCGCTAATAAAGAAGGGCAGTTAGGTTTTGTCTTTTCGAGAGGTGGTCTGCGAGAAGGTTCCGGGAGAAAGAGTATAGGTGTGACTAAAAAAATATCTTTAACTCTAACAGAGGACATGTGGGGGGAAATCGAAAACCATTGCACAGAGCATAAACTTTCTCGTTCGGAGGCTATTCGTAACATCATTGAGTCCTTCTATACAAAATAATTTTTTTATTCGAGGTAGGTGAGGTCTTTGCTGGTAGAGATAACAAAAAATTCTCTTATGAATGCCATACAATATGTGATAAAGGCAGTAGCAGCGAATAGTCCAATACCTATTCTTCAAGGAATACATATTCAAGCAGGTGCAGATGGCGTTACTTTTACGGCAAGTAATACAAGTATGACGATACAGTCTATGATTGTTCAAGATGATGTTTCTCTGACTGTAAAAAGAACAGGGGCTATCGTTATACCATCGCGTTATTTTCACGATATTATTCGTAAATTTAATGATGACAAAGTTATACTTGAAATTAAAGAGCCAATGATTCTTTCGATTGTATCCGGTCATTCTCAATTACGTTTATGCGGGATGGACCCTACAGAATTCCCTTCCATTGATGATGGAGAGGCGTTCCCTTCTACTAAACTACGCATTAATACTTCCTTACTTCGTTCGACTATTAAACAGCTAGCAATCGTAGCATCAACGTCCGAGACCAGCCCCATATTAACAGGAGTTTCTTTGGAATGCAGTAATGATTGTCTTAACTTAATTGCTACAGATGGAGTGCGGCTTGCATACCGCGCTTTGCATTTAGAAGACGCTACCCACAACAGTTTGAACGCTATTATTCCAGCGAAAAATCTATATGAATTATCGAAAATATTAAACAAAACAGATGACACAACTGAAATTGAAGTGAGTAATAATCGAGTTAAATTCGTGACAACTGGACTGAAAGTGGAGTCTGCTCTTATTGAAGGAACGTTCCCATCCATAAAGAATGTAATCCCTCAATCTTATTTGTGTGAAATCGCAGTTGATACAGCATGTTTGTTGAGAGCAGTTGAATGCGTAACTGTAATGGCTAGTGAACAAGTGATTAGATTAGTAGCTAATGCAGATACATTAAAACTATTGTCCAAAACAGCCGATGTTGGAGATATTCACAATGAAATTCCACTATTAGAGATGTGTGGGGAAGAATTTGTGATATCACTAAATGGAAAGTTTTTTATCGATATACTTCGTAACATAGATTGCGAGAGTATCCGATTAAGATATGCAGGAAAAACGAGTCCCATCGTCGTACTTCCAGATGATTCGCTCATGTCTACTCTGTTCTTGATTACTCCAGTGATGACCCGGTGAAGCGTATCATCCATAGAGCAAGTTTTTTACTGACTTTTTCGTGCAGAAATTGCAAGGTATTCATTATTTATTTCCCATAAAATCACCTTGAAGGGAGGGAGTAGGATGGATTGGTTGGTCAGGATGAATAGTGCCATGGAATATATCGAAACAAATTTAGCGGACACTATTTCATATGAGGAAATAGCACATAGAGCCTGTTGCTCTACCTATCATTTTCAAAGAATGTTTCCATTTATTACTGGCGTAACGTTATCGGAATACATTCGACGTCGACGGTTGACATTGGCGGCATTCCGAACTGCAGACAACAGGCTCAAAGGTTATTGATGTAGCTATGAAATATGGATATGATTCGCCGGAGGCGTTTGCACGCGCCTTTAAGAATCTTCATGGTATTATGCCTATATCCGCGCGTGATACAGGCGTTTCTCTAAAAGCCTATCCTCGAATGTCCTTTCATATTTCAATAAAAGGGGATGTCGAAATGAATTACCGTATTGAGCAAAGAGATTCTTTTGAGATGTTTGGAGTATATGGAATTATAAATGCAGACCAGAAAACAGCGTTCTCTGAAGTTCCTCTATTCCGTATAAAATGTGATGATGATGGCAGCGTTGATATGATGAACGACTTACTGGGACGTTTTGGTGACACCATGTTACACGCCGCCCTTTATGATCACACTAAAGAATCTTTCAAATACATGATCTGTTATCATGTACCTAAGGGGCTTGAGATTCCGGAGAGATTCACAAAACTTGCTATCCCAACATTAACGTGGGCGGTATTCCCGGAGCCGCAGTGTGATATGCAAAAACTATGGGAACGAATCTATTCTGAGTGGTTTCCGACATCTGAATACGAACAGGTTGAGGGCCCTACTTTCGAAATGTATTATGGAATGGCACGGCATGGGAATGGTTCAGGAGAAATCTGGATACCGGTGAAGAAAAAATAACCCTCTTATGAGAGCGAATTGCAGGCGTTAACGAAGATGTAAACTGAACAAATCTAGATTAATAAAGGTCATCCCCACAAAGGATGGCCCTATAACTTGCCGTTGCAAATAGCGCGGAGAACCTTAACACAAATAGTATGGATATTAAAATTCGAGAAATTATATCAGATGATTATGCTGAAGTTGTTCTTTTATGGAATGATGTACTTGAAATTCGTAATGTTAATGATGCAAACTTCCTAGTGACTATGGAAGAGATGAATAAGGCCGGGAATTACAAAACATTTGTCGCATTGATAGAAAATAATGTGGTCGGTTTTGTAACTATTGTACAGTCATTATCTGTAGGAGTTCCAATTGGTTATCTACATATTCAGGCGCTTGCTGTTAAAAGGGAGTTGCAAAATAGAGGGATAGGTACAAAACTACTAAGACAGACTGAAAATTATGCTAAAGAACGGGGAATATCAAGTATTATTTTATGCAGCGGAATGAAGCGAACCGACGCCCATGCTTTTTATGAGCATAACGGCTATGACAAAGATTCATATTGCTTTGATAAGGTGATCGACCTAACCCATTAATTGTACTAAAAAGACCCAACTCACTCTGTAAACACAAGAGTGGAAGTTGGGCTTTTTCGGTAATGCATTGGACATATCCATTATGTAACATATTCAACCGAAGTCATTGATGGATCATATTTCTGCGGTACTGGTAGGGCGTAACTCCATATTCCACTTTGAACAACTGGATAAAATATTGATTTTTTCGGTAACCAACCATCTGGGCTATATCGGCTACACGGAGTTCCGAATCTTGAAGCAGTTGAGAAGCCTTCTCCAACCTCTTCCTGGAGATGTAGTTTGACACATTTTCGCCCGTTTCTTGTTTAAACAGTTTGGAGAAGTAAACGGGATGGAGATGTGCAACTTTCCCCAGTTCGTCCAGGCTAAGGCCATGTGACAGATGGTCTTCGATATACGTTTGTACTTTGTCAACGATGGTTTGAATGGACATCTGTTTGTTGTTTCTGATCCGACTGACCCGATCCATGAGAGTTGAGGATAGTTCATCAGGATACCGTAACTGGTTGAATATCCACTCCACGGTTTCAGAGGGATCGCGATCCTTATCCGTTAGATATACATATAGAATGGTCTCCATGAGAAAGATTATTTTTTGTTTATGGAGATGGAAGTGATCATATTTTTTAATGATATTTCCCGCGGACTCCCAATCACCGCATGACGGAGAATGGTTGAATATGCCATTGAAGTCGTCTGAGTATACGTCCTCATTAAGAAAGAACCTGTAGAACATCTGTCGGGTCAAATTTCGATCAGTCAACAAAAATGGAGGAGACGCGACCGATTGCTCCAGTTTGATGGTCAGTTCTGCAGCAGCTTCTTCCGGAACCAGACCGAACAGTCCCGTTCCCGCAGCCCACACGAGACGATCCAATTTGTCTCCGACAGCATGTTTTATAGCATCCTCATGTTCCTGTGTGAAACCCTCCAGCTTGAAGCAGCACATACGACGATGACCTAAAAATTCAGTATACGCATCATATTGCTTCCTTAATGTCTCATTGTGAACAAGCAAGGAAAGCAGATACTCCAATCCATCGAAGTTCTCCCATGCAACAGATTGAGCGGGCTTAGTCTTTGTAATATTGTTGATGGCTTTGGACATGGCTTTCTCCACATCATCTTTGTCGACAGGTTTGAGCAAGTAGTCCAGCGCACCTAAACGGATTCCTTGTTGCGCATATTCGAACTCGGAGTAGCCAGAAAGGATGATCACTTTGGTTGGCAAGTTATGTTGGTGGATATGTTGAAGCAGATCAATACCGGAAACCTCAGGCATTCGTATGTCAGTGATCAGAATATCGATGTGGTTTTGAGTCAACATCTCTCGGGCTTCAATCGAATTGGTCATCGTCTCGATCTGATCAATGCCAAAGGTGTTCCAATCGAGCAAGTGCTTCATATACTCAACGACATAATGTCCGTCATCCACAATTAATAATCGCATTAGTTATCTCCTTTCACCACGGGAATGCTGATGAGCAGCAGAACGGACAAGCCGCCCCAATCATTAGTAGTAAAATGTAACCCGCTATGTTCGCCGTACGTATTTTTCAGACGTTGATTTACATTCCAGAGCCCTACGCCTTTAATTCCTTCAGGCGGGGTATCACTCTCAAGCCGGGCCTCCAGGCTACGGATATCATCCAGTGAAAGACCTTTGCCATCATCGGAGACCTTGATCGTTATCGCAACCTCCGTCTGTTTTACTTCAATCGTCACCCGATGGGCACCTTGTTGTCCTTCAATGCCATGTTGAATCGCATTTTCAACCACTGGCTGGATGATCAGCGGCATGAGGGGCAGGGAGGACAGTTCTGGCGGCAAATCAATGCTGTACTCCATTTTTTTGCTAAGAGCCATAATGATCAAGAAATGTTCCGCAAACTGAAGCTCGCTTTCCAGCGTGACTTCATGCCGGTCCAACTTGGTTAAATAACGATAATATTCAGCTAGATGTTTGCTCATGCGCATGACAGAATCAGGTGAGAATTGAGCCACCGACATGATGAAAAACAAACTGTTGTACAAAAAATGGGGATTGATCTGAGCCTGGAGTTGTTGAAGTTCCGCACTTCGTCTTAGTTCCGTTTCAGTCTTCAAGGATACGAACAGATCCTGGATCTCGGTAACCATATGATTAAAACTTCTGAACAGGCTGTAAAACTCTCTATCCGTATTTTCGGTAATACGAGTATTATGATTGCCTTGTTCGACCTGTGAAAACTTCCGCTCCAACAAACGAATATTACGGTAGTAGTTCCGATAAAACGTAAAGATCACAACCAGACCAAGCGTGAAAACGGCTAAAATGCTAGCAAAAAAAACTTTACGGTTGCGGTCAATCGGTTGCAGAAAATCATTCGTCTGTGTATATGTAATCAGGTAGGCGTCGATTGATTCAATATATCGGGAAAGAACATAATAGTCGTCCGACTTGGTGTGATAATCATATTTCAAAGTGATCTCCGGCTGTGGAGAAATCATTTCAGTAACCGCTTTCAATAGATCGTTGTCGACTTCTTTCTCACTCCATAACTGATGGGAATTAAACCAAAAAAAAGCGTTTGAGCTGTCGTTGTTCACAGCCTTTTTCAGCAGATTTTTCAAATAATCGGTATTCAGCTTTACACCAACGACGTACTGAGTCGGTTCATTTTGTCCGGATTTTTGGATGTAAGGGTAGAGGGCAAAGTAATACAAGCTATTGCCGACGATCTGCCATCCCCGTTGATGAACATCCTTGAACGGAAGTCTCGCCTCCGGCGTACTGTTGGTGGACAGAAACGTTTCTTCAGACTTCCAGTAAATGCCGATCGATTCAATCGATCGACTGGATAGGAGCGTTTGCCGCAAGCGATCAACAATATCGTTTTTCTTCATTTGGGAATCGTAATTGCTCAGTTCGATAACATGCCTCTGATAAAATCGGACATCACTGTCAGCTGCATATTGAACTCCGTACATGTTAGCCTCGTATATAATCCCGTCCAGAATGCCTTTCACATAATCAAGCTGGTTTTTGGAAGCGCCAATCAGATTTTCTTCAAGTGTCTTGGAGCTTAATCGGTTCATCACGAAAAACAAACTTAACGTCAGCAGCAGAAAAAAAACAAAGAAATAGATGAATCGCTTCATATACATTTTTCTGATCATATGTGTTTCCTTTCATATCGCCAAACGCAGAAGTGTAAAATCCAGATCGGATTAACTTTAATATAAGCCAAACCTTCGAAAAGCGGAAGAGCAGCAAGAGTGATAAATGAAAGCGGTTTTAAAGTGCTTCAGGGTGGGGTGATGATCTTGAAATTTTGGCATTTTGGAGTGAGAGCGCTTTTGTTAAGCTTATCTTCAAGGATCGCTTTCAAAAAGCCATCATAGAGGAGGTATGCAACATTAACGAGATTGTACCCGCCAGATCTGCGAAAAAAACAAAAACAAAGCTATCCCAGCGGACTTCATTCAAAAAGGAAATTAAGAAAAGCTGGCCTTTGTACGTACTGTGTATTCCCGCATTTGTGTTTGTCTGCATCTTTTCTTATGGCCCGATGGTAGGTTTGCTCATGGCATTTCAGGACTACAAACCATGGCTGGGCATCACAGGTTCACGGTGGATCGGGTTAGATAATTTCGAACGAATTTTCCAGTACAAAGAAGCCACACAAGCGATCGTTAATACGTTAATTATCGCCGTTTCTAAAATTATCGTTGGTATTATCGTTCCGATCGTCATGGCTATTCTACTGAGCGAGATCCGAAATATGGGCATTAAGAAAAGTGTACAGACACTGGTGTATCTGCCGCATTTCTTGTCCTGGGTTACTGTGGCAGGGTTGATGATTGACATTCTGGGATTAGACGGAGGAATCAATCACATCTTGACACGTATTTTCGGGAACGATCCCATTTACTTCTTGGGTGATCCTGATCTGTTTCGATTTACGGTTGTGATCAGCGATGTGTGGAAGAGCTTTGGCTTTGGCATGATTGTTTATCTGGCGACCATTGCGGGAATTAATCCATCTTATTACGAAGCGGCCGAGATCGATGGTGCCACACGCCGGCAGCAAATTCGATACGTAACTTTGCCTAGCATGTTGCCCATGATTATCGTCATTTCTACGCTGAGTCTGGGCAATATTCTGGACGCGGGCTTTGATCAGGTTTTCAATCTGTACAATCCACTTGTCTACAGTACGGGAGATATCATTGACACCTATGTCTACCGTTCATCCTTGTTAAACGGGCAATACGGCTTCGGGACCGCTGTAGGACTGTTCAAATCGGGAATTAGCTTGATCTTGATCGTTGTCTCTTACAGGCTGGCCTATAAGTATGCCAATTACAAAATATTCTAACAAGGAGGGAGAGGGATTATGTACCATAAAACGACAGGTTATAGAGTATTCTCCTATTTTAATTACGTGTTTATGATACTGGCGGGGCTGGCGTGTTTCCTACCACTGCTTCATCTATTGGCGCAATCGCTCAGCAGCAAAGCGGCCATTAGCGGTAATATGGTTTCATTTTGGCCGGTGGGGTTCAATGTGGACGCCTATGTAAAAACGTTCAACAATTCTAATTTCAACGGTGCCATGCTAACATCCATCACTCGAACCGTATTGGGTACAACCATCAGCATGTTTATTCTTACCTGTGCAGGATATGCCCTGTCCAAGGAATTCCGGGGACGCAATGTGCTCATGTGGTTTTTTATCTTTACCATGCTCTTCTCGGGGGGATTGATACCTTCTTACATATTGATCACAGCCCTTGGATTAAAGGATACCATCTGGGCGCTTGTGTTACCGGGCGCTTTTGGTGCTTATAATTTGATTCTTCTCGTCAATTTTTTCAAAACGATTCCCAAAGCCCTGGAAGAAGCAGCTTTCATTGACGGAGCGTCCTTCTTCGTAATTCTCAGCAAAATATATTTACCATTATCTCTGCCTGGCATCGCGACCGTATCCTTGTTCATTATGGTAGGGCACTGGAACTCCTGGTTTGACGGGATTTTGTACATGTCGGATGCAAGTAAGTACCCGTTGGCTTCGTTTTTACAGACGGTCGTCGTGCAGAGCAATATGCAGAATATGGCGATGAGCCAGTCTGAGGTTGCCGCAATGTCTGAACAGAGCATCAAGGCAGCCCAAATTTTTGTAAGCACGCTACCGATCATTTTGGTCTATCCTTTTTTACAACGATATTTCGTGAAGGGAATTGTACTAGGAGCCGTCAAAGAATAGTTAGGATGACGAAAAATTGGATCGCTATATATGTTCAACTAAAATTTACACGATAACGGAGAGGACAGAAGAGACCTGAAGAAGCGGAGCGTTCGCCTTTATTACCAGAATTTCACCTTTGTAAAAGTGAATCAAAAATTCTGGGAATAACAGCGATCGGAAGGTTGTTCTGTCATCGGAGTGCCAGTGTAAATATGCAATTAGTTGAACTTATATAGAAAACAAATTGAGTATGAGTGAAGGGGGCATGTTTCCATGAAGAAAAGAACTGATTTATGGAAAATGGTAAGTATGGTTATGCTGTCGGCTGTTCTTATGGCTGGCTGTAGCAAAGGGGAGAGTGCTTCCGAGACCGCACCGGCATCGGTGCTTAAAGACGGAAAATATGATCCACCGTTTACAATCACCATCGCCAAACAACAGGATGAAAATGCTGGAAAGTACATCAACGGTGAGACGTTGAATGACAATGTATTGACTCGCTGGGGCGAACAAAATCTGGGTATCAAAATCCAAACCACCCTGCTGGGAGGTGATGCTTCACAATATAATACCAAGCTGCGGCTGGCGTTGACGGGTTCCGAGAAACTACCAGACGTTCTGCCTGTCTATGATACCATGCTGGTCAATGATCTGATCGAGTCGGGGCAGGTCAAGGAGATTACAGAAGACATCTCAACCTACATGCCTGACCGGATAAAAGAAATATACAAACAATACCCAACCACCTTCAATCCAGTGGTTAGGGAGGGTAAGGTCTACGGGATGGCGATTGCGCCGAATCTGACGGAAGGCGAAGTCATGTTGATCCGCCAGGACTGGTTGGACAGGTTGAATTTGAAAGCGCCAACAACGATTGATGAGTTTGAACAAGTCATCGCGGCGTTCACCAATGAGGACCCAGATGGGAACGGCAAGAAAGACACATACGGCTTTACTTTTTCAGGTAAAGATTCCTACAATACGGGCTGGGTCAGCGATCCGGTCATGATTTTCAGCGCATACACGGGCAAACATCTTCCAAGGCAATGGCATAACGACAATGGCAAACTCACCTATGGATCTGTGGCTCCTGGCAACAAAGAGGCACTTGCCAAGTTACGCGATTGGTATGTAAAAGGGTACTTGAACAAAGAATTGGCCACCCAAGGGGCCTGGGATGCTCTGTCCGATTTTACGGAGGGGAAAGCTGGTATCATCATTGGTCGTCCTTGGCTTTACGACAGTGTGAAGGACGTGGAGAAAAATGTGGAGGGTGCAAAAATTAGTGCTTATCCGACCATTCAAGGCGTGAACGGTGATAAGACCTATCAATCCGCCCAGTTGAACGATGGTGTGTTCATGTTTAACAAGGATTTTCAGAACATGGAAGCCTTCTTCTTGTACTACGATAAAATGTACGATGCGGCGTTCAGCACCGGGGATTTCAAGTACGGGTACGCTCAAGGATACGATTACGATATCGTTAACGATGAAGTCACTTTTGATCCAACGAAATTCAATGCACCATTAGAGGCTGTACAAGGCGTTGGAAAAATGGCATTTACCAAAAATACACCGAGTGTTGATGGTCCCGGCCAATCCTACTACGATCTGGCGAATGGAGTTAAAGCCGACACGGGTGTCCTCATTCAGAGCGCCTCGAAGGATCAAACAACACAGGATGGATATCGGATTTCGTATGAAAACAGAGATGTTTTACTGCCAAATGAGTTTAACGGTCCGCCAACGCCAACGATGCAAAATGTGTGGGAACAGTTGACCACCATGGAACAGGAGACGTTCACCAAAATCATATATGGCAATGAGCCACTTGAAGCATTTGATACCTTTGTGAAACAGTGGCATGAAAAAGGCGGAGACACCGTGATCGAAGAAGTTAACGAATGGTACAACCAAGCCAGCGAGACGGATGTAATGACACTGATGAATTTGAAATAAAGTCAAGTTTCACCTGGATCAGCCTTCCTACAACAGGAAGGTTGGTCTTCTAAAAAAGGAGATGATGAGACATGATCAAAGGTAAATCGTGGATGGCTATCGTCATTGCATTGATGTTGTTAACAGTGCATTTCACGTCCTCAGCTCAAACCGTTCACGCTGCTGCTGGTGAAGAGACCAAGATCGCCGCAACACTGTTTGTCCTGAAGAATGAATCCGAAGTATCCAATGCCAAAATTCATTGGGCACCTGTCCAGGGAGCGACTGCATACGAGTTATACAGATCAGAGAACAATGCGCCTTATACGTTATTACAGACCTTAACAGGTACAACGACGGATGATTATGAACTCAATATAGGTAACACATACAAGTATCAAGTGAAGGCATATGGCGGAACTTCCTTGTTAACCTCTGCTGTCTCGCCAGAATATACCCCTTACAGCCTTCCAGAGGACCTCACAACTTTTGATAACACAACGCAATCAACGCTTATGCTCCCGAATGAACTTAAAGTTGGAGACACCTACTACAGATTTAATTTCGTGCAAAAGTCATCAGGCGGTTTTGGCGAAATGATTCAACAGACATCAACGGATGACATCACATACGGTAACGACAAAGTGGTCCTGTCCTACACGGATCATCCCGATCTGGCGAATTCAAAATTTGAGGGGATCAATATCCTCTACCATGCGCCAACGAACAAGTTTGTTTTTTGGGCTCACTATGAAAACAGTACAGACTACACGCTTGCCAGAGTATCGGTGGCTTCAGCCACGCCTGGAGAAGACTTTACATTTCACAAAAGCTTTCGGCCGGAAGGGAACCAATCCCGGGATATCTCCATTTTCAAAGATGATGATGATTCGGCGTATCTAATCTCTACGGCCAATAATAATTCGGACACCATCTTATATAAGTTAACCTCCGATTGGTTGGATGTGGATCATCAAGTTTCTGTTATTTATCAAAATCAACACAGGGAACTGCCCAAGATGATCAAAAAAGATGGTATTTATTATTTGTTCTCTTCCCAAGCGGCAGGTTGGTATCCGAGTATACCCCTGTATTCATCAGCAACAAACATAGACGGAGATTGGTCTGAATTACGGACGATTGGTAACACGTCAACCTTCTCGGCGCAGTCGGGTTCCGTCATGCGGGTGAAGCCAGATACGGGTAACAACGTGGTCATGGTTGCGTATCGCTGGATGTTCGGCTGGGCAGGTACGCAAAATGGAACAACAGAGGAACGACTGCTTCCCGTTTGGTTCTCTGATGGTTACGCATTTTATGATTATTTTGATCAAGTCCTGTACAACACAAGCGATGATGTTGTCGTTCCCGTTCAGAATGGAAAACTACTGTCACAAGGCAAACCGGCAACAGCCCAAACGGCTACTGGAACAAACCCGGCAAGTTATGCTAATGATGGTAACTATCAAACCGAATGGGTAGGCACAGGCAGTTCCTGGCCACATTGGTGGAAGGTCGACCTCGGCTCCGTTCAACAGTTGAATAATGTGCAAATCTCCTGGTGGATGCAAAAAGGCTCCGAAGGTTATTACAAATACAAAATCGAGACCAGTACGGATAATGTAAACTGGACCGTGGCATTGGATCGAACCAATAATACATCTTACGGTTTCACATCAGATACGCTATCGAGCACTGCTGCCAGGTATGTACGAATTAATATGCAAAATGCGGCACTTCATAACAACCCCAACAATTGGTACACGCCAAGACTTTGGGAAGTGAAGGTATTTGGATCGGAGACCAATTAACGATGTTCTTAAAAGAAGAGAGGTAACGGTGTGAATAATCAATTAACCAATGGTGGCATCTGGAATGATTCAAGCGGTAATCCAATCCATGCTCATGGTGGACATATGTTATTCCATGATGACTATTATTACTGGTATGGCGAAGATCGGAGAGACGATATATATGTGAGTTGTTACCGTTCCAAAGATCTATTCAACTGGGAGTTTCGAAACCATATCTTGACCACCTCTACACCAGCTGCACCCATTCGAGTTCGGACAAATCTGGCATTAGTGAACGATAAAGGTGGAAAAGTAAATCTCGAACGGCCTAAAGTGCTTTTCAACGCGGTGACCAAAAAGTTTGTACTCTGGGCTCACTATGAGAATGGTAACCATTACAACGATGCCGCATGCGCCATTGCCACATCGGATTCTCCGGATAGTCATTTCGTGTATCATGGCAGCTTTAATCCGTACGGGTATATGTCGCGTGACTGCACGCTCTTTCAGGACGAAGACGGGGCAGCGTATTTTATTTCAGCTGCCAGAGACAATGCAGACCTGCACATCTATCGTCTGCAGGAAGATTACCTTAATGTCGAAAGTCTTGTCGGAAAGCTGTGGCAGGGGGAATATCGGGAGGCGCCAGCTGTCTTCAAACGGAAAGGGAAGTATTATATGGTGACCTCATTTTGCACGGGTTGGGCTCCAAATCAAGGGAAATACGCGATGGCTAATACGATGGATGGACCATGGGGGATGCTCAGCGATTTTGGCGATGAAACGACGTACCAAACGCAACCAGCGTTTGTGCTGAAACGATCAGAGGAGGAGTACCTGTACTTTTCGGATCGCTGGAACGGATCGGATTATTTTCAATCTAGCTATGTGGTACTGCCCATTGAATTCAATGGGGACATTCCGATTCTGAATGATTATTCCACGTTATCTTTGCGAGAAGACGCACATCTGATTCATTTTGAACGATAATTTGAACGATAAAACGACTGATGAGAAAAGACTTTGTTCCTACAGCGAATGTAGGTTCAAAGTCTTTTTGAATGAATTTTATAATTTCAAATCCAACGAATAACGATCGCGAAGTACTGAACAATGGTGGAGCTCATGTCCAGCCATAACAAATGCAATCGATCGAGCTGAAGCAGGATTATCACTGACAATCCCTCTACAGAGCCATGCTTCCGGGGTGAGGCGACGAAGCATAAGAATGGTTGAGCGGCGTATGACGGCATATTCTTCGCTCAAATCTGCCAGGGTATACGCATTGAAAGGGTGGGTCTGCATAAGCACGTCCTGATCGTAGCCGGGATGATTCGCTTGCTCACCTCTGGCTATGCGAAGCAATCGGCTGCTCATGATGCGTTCGTTATCCAAAAGGTGACCGATGACCTCTTTCACGCTCCATTTGCCTTCGGCGTAGCGATAATTTGCTTGCTCCTCTGTCAATGAAGAGAGCAAAGTTGGTATGATATTGGCTTGCAGCTCTAAGCGTTCGATGATGTTCCCTTCAGGAACAAGCTGGATGTACCCTTCATAATAAGCTGCATATTCCTCTGTAGTTGGTCTTTCAACCATGGTAATGCCTCCTTTGGAATTCGTAAATCTGGAATATATTGTAGCATAAATCTTACTTCCAGCATTAAAATTGGCCCTTCCGCTTGATAGGTGGAAGGGCCGTTTTATGTGATTTGAACAGTTTATAGCGTTTGGGTGTACCACTTCTAATCCGTACGTCGTATCCTTTTATTTTGGACAAACTTCTCCAAAACCGCAAAATCTTCCGTCACTTTTTTGAACGGCAACGTGTCCAGCACCTGTTCCCGATAACTCTTTTTACCCGCTGTGCTGAGACGGGAGTCAAGTATGCTGAGTATGCCAAGGTCCGTTTCACTACGAATCAAGCGTCCCGTTCCTTGCCGTAACCGCAGAAGCATGTCCGGTACAAACACCTTCATGAACGGATTCTCTGATACAGATGCCTTATATTCATAAACAGGATCTGAAGGAACAGGGAAGGGCAGCCGGAAAATAATGACCTGTGACAGGTCAGACCCCTCGATATTCACACCTTCCCAGAATACACCAGTACCCAGGAGTACACCTTTACTTTTCCTGAAATCGGCGATGACACTGTCCTGGGAAGATCCTTCTTTTTGAACATGGACTGCCCATGTGTATTCATTAGCCTTTGAGATCAACTTTTTGTGAATGTACTTCATGTCCTCTTTTGCTGAAAAAAGGACGATTGTTCTTCCTTGAGTTAGATTACAGAGTTGAACCAATTCCTTATAAGCTGCTTCAAGATAGATTTCCCGCTGGTCATGTTGGTAATAGGGAACTTTGTTCGAAATATACATCATGGCATGGTTGGTGTAGTCAAAAGGGGAGGGTTGGCGCTCTAGGAAATCTCCCTTATAACCGAGGGAGTCCGTCATATAAGAATATTGTTCCTCCAGCGTATCCCCGCCTTGGCACAGCGTTGCTGATGTTAGGATTACAGGTACCTTGCCATTAAATAAAGCGTATTTCAGAAATTGGCTTATATCTTTGGGACAGATGCTGATTGTGGTTACTCTAAGGGGACTGCTTGCCCATAAAAGATAGTTGTCCTCAAATTCAGATAAGACACTAATAAGGGTAATTAGCCCGTTGATGGCTTCAAAAGCGTCATCGATCTCCCGCTCGTGGCGTGAGGTCAAAATGGAAAGGCGCAGACTGAGATCTTTTAAATCGTTTAAGACTTGGTTTAACGGTATTCCTTTGATTTCCGACACTTTGATTCGGTCGTTATCCTGCTTGGCATGGTGGAGCAGATCCGCGTTTACCTGTTTGAAGATGCGCTCAGCGCAGTTTTTGATGAACTTGGATTGTGAGAAGAGACTTTTATCCCCGGACTGCTTCGTGAGAAGCTGCACCGTGGTATCCAGAATGCGGCAGATTCTCCGATAAGTGAACTCAAGTGTTCTGGCATCCCGAACTTTTGTTTCCAGATTATGCGCTTCATCAATGACGATCAGAGCAGGCTGTTCCGAGATGATGCTTTTAGTTCCTTCTTTTTTCTTCATCAAATCCCGTATGAGCAAGTCCTGGTTTACGATAATAAAATCAATCTCGTGAGCTTTTGCATTTAATTTCGCTCTCATATCGTAAAACAAACATGCAGTTTTATGATGACAACGTTCAAATTTGCAATCATTCACGGAAACGTGGGACCATTCGGCATCACTAACACCAGCTTTAATATCGGCTCTTTCATCAATTTCATAATCTAATATGCGCTGCGCAAGGGTAGACACGGAGGAGTTAGCATCATCAAGACTGATCCATTCAGTTGCTCTACTTCGGCAGGCATACTGCCCCATGCCTTTTCCCACCACGGAGCGAACCGTTGAGAATCCCAACCGGCTACCAATAATCCTTAAATCTTTATGTATCTGTTCCGAGAGCTGAATGGAGGATGTCGCTATAATGACTGGTTTCTGAGACATTTGATTCGTGAGCAGACTTGGGATCAGGTACGCAAAAGACTTACCGATTCCGACACCAGCTTCAATCATGGCGTTATGCCCATGGATATAAGCATCGGCGATATCGAGAGACATTTCTTGTTGTCCGATTCGTTCTCTAAGGCCGATTCGGGGGAACCGGTCATAAATTCGGAAGATGGCGTTCACCAAAGAACGTTCGATTTCCTTGTCTGGTTCTTGCTTATTTATTTTATAAAGTTCATTTAACCAATTCATAACGATCGCCCCTCTTCCGAATGATGATCTTCTTGTACTACATTTTGGAGACGATTTACCTCACAATGCAGTTGTAACGGCATTTTTTAATCTGGATACGCCTTCCTGTAATTGTTCATCTGACAAATGTGCAAAAGATAAATAGATACCATACTTCATACCAACAGCCGTTGAACTGCTGACTTCTGAGTATACCACACCTTGTGACCGAGCTGATTCCCGAAAGGCCTCATAAGTGGACACATTACCTCGCCACCAGCCAAACACGTGGAGACCCGCTTCATTCTCCACCCAATCAAACCATGTAGAGAGGTGTTTGTTCAAAAGTTTGAGTAACAGATGGAATTTACGACTGTATAATCGATTCATTCTGCGCAGATGACGCTCATATTGACCGCTTGTCATGAATGCAGCTAATGCCCGTTGTTCGATCAGGTTGACGGGTCTTGGCTCGTATAATGCCTGTGCCTTTCTAAAGGTGTCAGCCAACGTAGGGGGAAGAACCACATAACCAAGTCGTACTTCTAAAGGCAAGGTTTTGGTAAAGCTACCCAGGTAGATTACACGTCCTGCTTTATCAAGTGTTTTCAGTGGTTCAACATGCATTCCGCGATATCGGAATTCACTATCATAATCATCCTCAACAATCATGGCATCATTTCGCTGTGCCCAGTCTAGCAAGGTTTGTCTGCGTTCCAGACTGAGCATTTCACCAGTAGGAAATTGTCGTGACGGCGTGACAAACAACATACGTGCTTCCCAGTCCTGGGGCACAACGCCCTGACCATCGAGATTAGCTTCAATCAACTTAGCACCCGCAGCCAATATGGCTTTAGAAATCCCGACATAACAAGGACTCTCTGTCACTACATAATCCCCAGGATCTGCAAGTAATTGAGTGAGTAGAGCTATAGCTTGCATGGAGCCTGCAGTTACTGCAATATGATCCGGATCAACTTGAATGCCCCGCATCCTCCGCAGATAGGCAGCAATGGCTTCTCTCAATTTTGGATCCCCGGTTGAACTAACCATAGCAGAGGTTGTTATCAGGTGATGCTCACGCTGCCTTATCTCTGCATACAATCGATTATTCCATTCATCGTAAGGAAACTTGGAGAAATCAGGTTGATATTTGCTAAAGTCGATCACTTCGTCGCTATTCATTCTGGAATCATGTGTATGAGCATTGGCTGGTGTATTTCTTTGAGTCGTCTGCTGTTCAAACTGCTGAATACGATTTCCCCAGGCGGATAAGTGATGCGTACAAGCTTTCTCGGTGGACGCATTATTGTTCAAATCCAACTGGTAAGCTACAAAGGTTCCTCTTCCATGCTCTGAATGAATGTAACCTTGAGCAGTCAACGTATCATAGACCTGATTCACGGTCCCTCTGGAAATGTGATACGTCGCGGCTAACTCTCGAGTAGAGGGTAACTTCTCGCCATGTATAAGATTACCTTCATGAATTGCATCACGAATGGCATGATAGAGAGCCTTCATCTTCGTATATTTTCGATTCAAATATGAACTGTAAGCTACATGAAATTGCATAGGACCTCCAGATTTATAAATGAAGTGGTACAATAAAAACAAAAAATATTGGATCTTTTTATATGACCATTCTCATTCTATACTAAATCATAGATTAGAGCGATGCCTTTATTGAAAACCACCCAAAAGTTACTTAGGAGGATTACAATCATGCAAACAGGTACAGATCGTGTAAAAAGAGGAATGGCTGAGATGCAAAAAGGTGGCGTCATCATGGACGTTATGAATGCAGAGCAAGCTAAAATTGCTGAGGCGGCAGGGGCAACAGCTGTTATGGCTCTTGAACGGGTACCTTCCGATATTCGCGCTGCTGGCGGTGTAGCTCGTATGGCAGATCCAACCATCGTTGAAGAGGTTATGAAGGTTGTATCTATCCCAGTTATGGCCAAAGCACGTATCGGTCATTACATAGAAGCCAAAGTGCTTGAATCCCTAGGTGTGGACTATCTCGATGAAAGTGAAGTTCTTACGCCTGCAGACGAAGTGTTCCATATCGATAAACATGAGTTTACTATACCATTTGTATGTGGAGCCAAAGATTTGGGAGAAGCTCTTCGCCGTATTGGTGAGGGTGCATCGATGATTCGTACAAAAGGTGAGCCTGGAACGGGCAACATTGTTGAGGCAGTTCGTCATATGCGTCTAATTAACAGCCAGCTCCGCAAAGTGCAAAACATGTCCAAAGACGAGCTGTACGCTGAAGCCAAAAATCTGGGTGTAGCTTATGAGTTGCTGCGCGAAGTTCATGAAAATGGAAAACTTCCTGTCGTTAACTTTGCCGCAGGCGGTGTAGCTACTCCGGCGGACGCAGCATTAATGATGCACCTGGGAGCAGACGGTGTGTTTGTAGGATCAGGTATCTTCAAATCCGATAGCCCTGAGAAATTCGCTCGTGCAATCGTTGAAGCTACAACACATTACACAGATTACAAACTGATTGCCGAAGTATCCAAAAACTTGGGCGCCCCTATGAAAGGGATCGAAATTTCTAAATTGGCTCCAGAAGAGCGCATGTCCAACCGCGGTTGGTAAGAGCAGATAGAACAACTGGAGAATAAATAGTATCAAGCAAAGCCGATCAATGGATACAAATTGATCGGCTTTTTTGGTTATTCTTGACGAAAGTAAAAGCAAAGACGGAGAGGAGAATGTCCATTTTCTTATCAATTGAGAATGATTATAATTATCATTTACGAGATTCGACATTTGCTGTATACTGAAAATAACTATTTTACATAATGCATAAATAGAAAATTAAGGATTTAAAAGGGAGAGAATTAAATGTCTACACGCTTTAAAAAAGGAATGTTATTTTGTTTTATTGCTGCACTTGTTGTTGTACTTGCAGCCTGCTCCAATAGTAGTGATGGTAGCGATCAGGCAAACAATAACTCGCAGCAAGCAGCGAAAAATGTTGCAACAGATGAGAAGAAATCGGATGCAGACGCTTCAGGTGCTGCTCAAACAACGTATCCATTAACCGTTTCAAACTATACAACAGAGAACGGCACATGGGTGAAGAAGGATCAAACGTTTGACAAGGTACCTGAACGAGTAGTTGCCAATACCCAGGGTGCAGCCGAGCTGATGATTCGCCTTGGTTTGACAGACAAACTTGTAGGTGTAGCTGCGTTGTTTGGTAGTGTACCTGAAGATATTGCTGACGAGTTTAAACAAATTCCTGTGCTTGCTGAAGGCTATGTAGGTAAGGAAGTGACCATAGGGGCTACGCCTGACCTGGTTGTAGGGCGTGGTGGATTGTTTGAGGATGCGGATTGGGGTGTTGGTACAGTAAGCAGCTTGAATGATATGGGGATCAAAACATATGTACAAAGCACCAGTGTTCCTGATGCATCGTTAGATAGTCTGTATCAGGATATTACTGAATTAGGTGAGATATTCAACGTACAAGCCAATGCAGCGGCATATATTGAGACGCTTAAAGCACGCGAGAATGCCTTGTCGGCCCGAGCTAGCGCTGAGACGATCAATTATGCATCATTTTCGGATAATGGTGATGGAACCATTGGAATTTACAACGGAAATGGAGATACGTTTATTGAAAGTGCAATGTCATTAATCAATATGCATAATATGCTGATTAATGAAACTGGCACACTCAGTCTGGAGAAGTTAATCGAGATTAATCCAGATGCAATGATTATTTCGAGGTATGCAGGTGGTATTGATCCTGAGCAGACGATTGAAAAGCTGCTTGCCAACAAACAGGTACAAAACATTAACGCAGTTAAAAACAAAAAAATCTACATTATTGATTTCAACAACTTCTGGGGTTACGGGGATTCCATCTTCACAGGTGTTGAAGGACTCGCTGATGATCTCGGGTTGTAATGAAGCCAAGGACAAAAACATAGTACCATTAAAAGTCGCTATTTTAGCGGCTTTTTTTGTTATCAGGGACCAAATTCCTGTCTAAAGCTGTTCCCGGTCAGCCTGAATGATAGCGAGAATGGAGTGAACACTCTATTTTAATACGATTTGACTTGTGAATGTATTATCGGTATAGTGTGAATCAGTTCACACTATACATTAAGGAGTAATCTATGCCAAAAAATACTTTCTTTCGTTTAGACGAAGCAAGGCGCGAGGAAATATCGAGTAGCGCAATGCATCTTTTTGTTGATAATCTTTACGAGGATATAACTATGAAGATGGTTTTGGATAGTTTGTCCATGCACCCCGGAACATTTTATCGGTATTTTGAAGACAAAGATGACCTTTATTGTCACTTAATACGTAATGTGACCCAGAAAAGAGCTGCATACTTCAGTAACAGTAATGAAGATTCCCTTTACAGCTATTTCCTTACTGGCTTATTTGGTAACGTTAATGGCATGGTGACCGAGCCACTGAATGAGTTGGAAATCAAACTGACTAAAACATTTTCATATATTCCTGAGGACATTTTGCTGAAAGTATATGTGAATGTCTTAAAGGGCGAGTCATTCCCCATGATCAAAGACATTTTACGCCGAATGAGGGTTGATGGATATCTCCGACCGGATGTTGACGACGACCTGATTTCTTTTATGTTTGAGTCAATGCAGCTTAATTTAATCTTGTTTTTTAGGGAATTCGATATTAAGGACTCTGAGCTGCAACATAAGATCAGCAAGTACTTTGCTGAATTTATGGGCCATGGGCTGCTTGAAGATCATAAATATTCTGAAATGGTTAGCGATCTCAAGGGGGAAAGAAAATGAAAACCTACAATGCATTTCCAGAACCAATTGGCGGCTATACTGTCGGTCGAACCCAGATGGATTTGGAGTACACGGCATCAGATTACTCCAAAAGAGAACTGACCGCTTTTGTGTACTATCCGTCTGACAGTAGCGAAGGTAAGACTACATCAACGTACATGTTTCCTGAAGTCTACGAGATGTTTAATGAGCAGCCACTTGTCACCGCGTTGAAGGATGTTTTCTCTATAGATATCAAGACCCAGTGTTACGACGACCTTGCTCTTTCTGGGAAGGAAAAGCGCTATCCAGTGTTATTCTATGTGTGCGGTGGAGGCGGTTCTCCAGAATGGAGTACAGTGCTCTGTACAGACTTGGCAAGCATGGGGTATGTTGTGGTAAGCATCGGCCATCAGAATAGCACGATGTATAAACGTAAAGATGGGCGCCTGTTTAATGTATCAAAGGACTTTTCGGATGTCATTACAGCCTTTGGTGAAGATCCGGAGATGCTGGCGTTAGCTGATAAGATGGAGATGCGGCCTGACGATGAAACTGCCATTGAGATGTGCCGTAACGTGCTTGCACTGCCGATACTTTCCAAGATAACAGAGTATAGTGAATCACAGGCAGAAGATGTAAGGTATGTAGCTGATTATCTTTACAAACTGGACTCTGGAGAGCTGAATTCCATCTTTAAGGGCAGATTGTTGCTTGACATCGGCATGGGTATAGTCGGACATTCCTATGGAGGGCCTACGACGGCGATGGTTTGCCGGGATGACGACCGGTTCGCCTGCGGGATTGGCTTGGATAGCGGTGCGTTTGGACTTCTTGACAGCAATCTTAAGAAACCCTTCTTGTTCCTGTTTTGTGAACCTAACTATAATATGAATGCGATTATTGGCGCTAACAATAGCATGGAAACCTATTATTTCTCAGTTGATCGTGTTGCGCATTTGGATTACTGTGAC
Source organism: Paenibacillus sp. FSL H3-0457 (assembly GCF_037981725.1). Classification (NCBI taxonomy): domain Bacteria; kingdom Bacillati; phylum Bacillota; class Bacilli; order Caryophanales; family Paenibacillaceae; genus Paenibacillus; species Paenibacillus sp. FSL H3-0457. The sequence continues at coordinate 3,501,746 of NZ_CP150283.1, forward strand.
ATCGTGTTTACCAGTGTTAATGAGGAACTCAGAGGTGAACGGGATGCTATGGAGATGCGAAATATTGTTACAAACTATGCGAAGAACTTTTTTGATTATTACATACTGCAGAAGGCAACAAGTGTGGAAAGCCTGGCATACGATGGTGTGGAATTGATCAAGAAGACCAGCAACAAGTGACATAACCGAGAGACTACTGATTAATATATGTCAATTAATGCATGTCGAAGAGCTAGCCGTACAGACGCAGAGCCGATAACCCTATTACGGGGTTATCGGCTTTTTGATACTGCAAATTAACTTCCTGGTTCCAATAACTGACGATTATTCCGCCTTAGTCCCGCCAGTGTTTACTTCGCTTCCAGGCTCCATCAACATGATATGACATTCCTTTTCGGCGGAAGGTTTGATCTCGACTCCTTTAGGGACAATATACATCTCGCCCTTGGAAATCTTCACTTGCCCATCACGAAAATCAATTATCATTTCCCCTTCGAGCACAAAAAATAACTTGTCAGTCTCCTCATGAACATGCCACTCAAAATCTCCAGCAATCTTAACGATCTTAAATTGATAGTCATTCATTTCACCAATGAGTTTCGGAGACCAAAGATCGTTTAATTTCGAAAATTCCTCATTTAATTTAATTGCTTGATAGTGCATCGTCATTCCTCCTGTGTATTAATCCTATATGTTCAGTATACTGATCTAAGCTTTGGTATAACATGGATGCCTATTGAAATCAGGATGGATTATTGATGAACTTCAGCCGATACTCCGTAGGAGAAATACCACATTGTTTCTTAAACACTCTGCTAAAATAAAAGGGGTCAGCAATACCAACGCTCTCGGCAATCTGTTGTACAGACGCATCACTTGCCAATAACATTTGCTGTGCCATGTTTATACGATATTTCAATACATATTCTGCTGGCCCCATACCTGCATGTCTTCTAAACACGTAGGAAAGTCGATTTCGATTAACATTATTTTGTTCTGCAAGTGATGCGACAGTCAGACTTTGATCATAGTGTTCTTGGATATAGGTAGAGACCCGTTCGAATAAAGTATCTGATTCACAACTATTTTGCCTATGATCAACACATATTAAAGTCTCATTCAGTACATCGCGAAACAGCATCTCTGTCTGAAACTTTGAAATACCTCCGCGCTGATTATACACATGCCAAAGACGCATGATTAATTCGATCAGACGTGGGGATTGACCCGTTGATAATTCAAAATGCTGATGGGAAAAGCTTGTCTCTTCGAGGTCCGAACTACATATCCGGTATAAAACGAGGATATATTCCCAGTCCGTTCTATGAAACACGGTTTGATCCAGTTTCATTTTCGCGCCCCCATGTACAACTTTTCCTGGTGAAAAAATATAGGGTGTACCATCAAATTGAAATTGTATTTTTCCTGTAAGAGGAAATACAAATCCAGGAAAAGAATCGGTATAGTCAGACTGGGGAACTCCTGGATTTCTAGCATATCGATATACTCCTTCGACTTGAAAAGGAATGTGTGCAAAATGCGCTGCTAACTGATTAACGTCTACTTTCACATTACGTACCTCATTTCAAAAGTGTTTGCCAGTCATTCTAAGATAAATCGTTGTGCACCTTACTCCAACATTATTGATAACGATTATCACTGTCAACATATATATTGAAAAAGAAAGCTCTTTTTTACATATGGGCAATAGAATCCATCTTGTGTTAACATGTGCACTAACTAATCCAATTGTTTGCTTGAGAAGGGGAACCCATGTCAATTCGAATAAAAATGCTGCTGTCCTTTACGGGCATGCTTGTTATAAGTCTACTGTTCATCCTGCTTACGGCAAGTCTGTATACGATTGCGGCCACAGGGGATCTACAGAGTTTCCGTGATATATACAAGGTACATTATCAGATCAACCCCCTGACTGAACAGGGAGAATCGATCTTTCAAGAGATGAAGTTTCTGGCCAAAAATGACCCGGATGACCTGCAGAACAAGGTTTTGCTGCGTGAATATGATATGAAGCTTCGAGCTGAGAAGTCAGGGCTCTACATCAGACGAGAGAATAGTCAGATCTTCGAATCACTGACCTTCAACCAGCCAGAACTGAAGCAAGCACTGCCTGCCTATGATCTTAACAATTATCAGATTCGGAGCACCTTCAATATTGGTGAGCGATTTTACGCGTATGCAAAATTTGATTTTCAATATTCAGATGGGGAACGGGGGAGTATCTTTGTCATTCGTGAGAGAAGCCCCTTTGCGGAGCTTACTCGCAAGTTGCTACCTGTGATGTCATTTCTGCTTATTGGCGTCCTCATCATTGCAAATCTGCTCTTGTTCCGCTGGATCACGCGCAGCTTCATTAAACCATTGAATCAACTACGAAGTTCAGCCGAACATATTAAGGATGGTAATCTATCCTTTAAACTTCAGCTAAACTCCAATGACGAGGTTGGTCAACTTAGCGAAGCGTTTGAGAGCATGCGGAATCAATTACAGCTCTCCTATGCGTTACGTCAGCAGGACGAAGTGAACCGCAAAGAGCTTATCTCCAACATTTCGCATGATCTCCGTACGCCGATTACCAATATCAAAGGGTACATTGAGGGTATTCGTGACGGCGTGGCTAATACTCCAGAGAAAATGGAGAGTTATGTTAATATCATTCACTCCAAAGCAGTTAGCATGGATAAGTTGGTGGATGAACTGTTTTTGTATTCCAAGCTCGACTTGAACCAAGAACCTTTCCTGTTTAAAACAGTTGATCTCGCTGATTTCCTTGAAGATAGCATTGAAGAGCTGAGATATGATCTGGAGGATAAAGGTGTTGCCCTGGATTGGAATAACCAGGTGTCTGGTCCCGCTATGGCTGCTGTGGATCCGGAGAAGTTAAAACGTACCGTTGTTAATGTAGTGGATAATGCACTCAAATACATGGAGAATGAACATAAACGATTCGAGATTACACTTCAAGCTGATGAGAACTGGATTACGATGGCGTTTAAAGATAATGGCAGGGGAATACCTGAAGAGGCACTGCCTTATATATTTGAACGCTTCTATCGTGCAGAACAATCCCGGAATTCCTCAACGGGCGGAAGTGGGCTCGGGCTAGCAATTGCCCGCCAAATCATTGATGGACATGGGGGCTTTATCTGGGCAGAAAGCCAGCCCAATGATGGCACGAGTATATATATCAAGCTGAAACGGCTGAATGAAGAGAGGGACTAATGAGTAATGGCAAACATTTTGATCATTGAAGATGAAACAACGATTGCGGAACTGGAACGGGATTATTTTGAGCTCAACGGATTTTCCGTGGATCTCTGCCATACTGGAGATGAAGGTCTGAAGCAGGCACTGGAGGAGGACTATAATCTGATCATTGTTGATCTGATGCTGCCGGGACTCGACGGCTTCGAATGTTGCAGGCGCATTCGCGAGGTAAAGGAAGTGCCCATCCTTGTTGTTTCCGCAAAAAAGGAAGAAATCGATAAGATCCGGACATTTAATCTGGGAGTGGATGATTTTATTACAAAACCGTTTAGCCCAAGTGAGTTGGTTGCACGAGCAAAGGCTCATTTGACCCGATACGAGAGACTACTTGGCAAAAACAAACCAGCTGAGCAGGATGAAATCCACATTCGCGGACTTCACATTGATAAAGGATCACGCCGCGTTTTTGTTAATGGAGAAGAGGTGGCGATTACAACCAAGGAGTTCGAGTTACTTGTATTTCTTGCGAGTCATCCCAACCGTGTATTCAGCAAATCAGATCTGTTCGAGCGGATCTGGGGCATGGATTCCACCGGAGACATTGCAACGGTTACCGTCCATATTCGCAAACTGCGGGGGAAGCTGGAGACAGACCCCAAAAATCCGGAGTATATTGAAACCGTCTGGGGTGCAGGCTACCGGTTTACTGCATAAGTTTCGCGAAAATTTAGAGCCAGTTTATATTTTGTTAATAACTTTAGCCTTGGGAGTTTCTTTTTGTCCTCTATTCTATAGATACAGGCAACTACAACCTATAGAGGAGGAATTCAACTATGAATTCTACAACCCGCAAAATCGCTACATTTCTAACCATAACTGCACTAGGTACAGCAGTGTTCCCGTTAACTGCGAATCAAGTACATGCAGCTACATACGTTACTAACATTGCGGCAACAACCACACAGCTTACCCAACAACAGATTGAAGCTGCTATCAAGGATCTGAATAGCTTGGGGATCATGAACGGATATGCAGATCAATCTATGGGTGAACATCGAGCAATTACCCGTGCGGAGTTAGCTTCATTGGTTTTCAAAACGTTTAATTTGGAGAGCAAGACGGGAGAAACCGTAGAATTGAAGGATGTGAATCCGAATGCATGGTATGCGCCATATGCGTCAAAGCTTGTTGAACTTGGCATCATGCAGGCTAACGATGGACAATTCAATCCGCAAACTCAAGTGTCGGATGCTGAACTCGAACAGGTCGTATCCAAAGCGATGCAACGTGATGTAAAGTCCGTTCACCATTGGATGAGCGAGTTCTACTCCGAGAACGGTACAGCAACGCGCGGCGAAACAGCAGTGCTGTTGCAAACTGCACACCAAGCTATTCCTTCGGAGCAAGCTCAAATCAAGAGCGTTAGATCACTGAATGCCATTACGTTAATTGTAACTTTTGACAAGCCGCTGACAGCAGCGAATGAAGCTTTTGCCAAGGCACAAACGGACTTTGCGTTTAGTGGCGGGTTGACGTTAACCAATATGCCCCGTTTGAAAACAGGGTCAATCGCGACTTACATCGTTCCAACGTCCGTACAAGATGCTGGTGAAGTGTACAACCTGACTTACAAAGGCCAAGACGCTGGTTCTTTTGAAGGCAGTGATACGAAAATAAACATGACAACGGTTAGTCAAGTAACGAATGATACATTCGAGATTGAAGCATTGCAAGTGAACAGTGTCGTGGATTATGGTTACATCATTTCGGCTTACAGTGGTGGTCGAGGAGCTAATGCATTTGTGCTGAATGATCAAGAGCAAGCAGGAGGCAAAACGTATCAAATCATCTCTTCCATGCAGGCAAGACAAGTTGTAATTACGCCAGAAGGTGGCGAGCCTATCGTTGCCAGATATGTCCCGTTCACGCAATCCACAGACGGTAAACAAGAACCGAAGTTCCGTTTGCCTGAGGGACAAACGCTGAAATCAGGTGTCACATATACGGTTTCTTCGGATTGGGCCAACATCGAAAATGCTTCATTTACGGCGAAATCGTTTGATGCACTAGTGGTTGCAAGTGCTCAAGCAGTGAGTGAAACCTCCATTGAAGTTACACTTGACCAGGACCCTGGGGATGAACTGTTCTCTGGTCGAAGTGTAACGTTAACTTCACCTAGCGGGGATGTTCTGACGGCCACTTATAAATATTCAAGTCGAAAAGGTGCGACGGGTGTATTCGACCTAACAAATGATGGGAAGTTGACTCCGGGTACTACGTATACAATAAACCCAGTTGGAGATTGGAGTATCGCTTCTTCGGTCACCTTGACACTGGAGTAAAGGAGGCAGTATGAGTAAATCTCTGATCATCGTTGTCCTGATAAGCAGTATGTTGATCGTTCAAGGCTGCGTGCCTGAAATGAGAAACGACTCCAACGTGGGGGAAAAGGCCATGACTTCAGCAGATGAACAGCTGTTCAAGGCAGTAGAGGACAGCGATACTGAACGCATCGAACAAATGATTCAAGCAGGTGCCAATATCAATGCTCAAGATCAGAGTGGACGAACCGCTACAATGATTGCAACCTACAATAATGATCTAACATCGGCTAAAGTGTTAATTAAAGCGGGGGCAGATGTGAATATTCAGGACGATATGAAAAATACTCCGTTTCTGTATGCTGGCGCTGAAGGATACTTGGATATTTTGAAGCTGACAATCGAGGCGGGAGCGGACCCAGCGATAACGAATCAATATGGAGGGACAGCACTTATTCCAGCTTCGGAGCATGGATATGTGGATGTAGTGCAAGAACTACTCACTCAAACTTCGGTGGATGTGGACCATGTGAATGAATTGGGATGGACAGCACTACTCGAAGCGATCATTCTTAACGATGGCAATTCTCTGCAGCAGGAGACGATACAATTACTCATTGACCACGGAGCAGACGTAAACATATCGGACCGTGATGGGGTGTCACCACTCAGTCATGCGAAGAATAATGGCTTCAAAGAAATTGAAGACATTTTGGTACAAGCTGGTGCGAAATAAAACCCTTTTAGGGTGAATAAATTAACAAACATGTTGAGATATATGTAAAAATGGTTTTCATGGAGCGCCTGATTCCTTCTATGCTGAAGGGCAGGCGCTTCATTCAATCCATCTTACGTGTATGAAACTGGCATAGTCTTAACATGAAATGATTAGATACGAGAACGAGGATCTTAAAAATTGAATATCTCTGCTTTGAAGTTTGCTATAGTGTACCACTATACTTCCAGATAAAATGGAAATACCAACCATGTAAGCGTTATCTATCATTGCGCTGCTTATACATGTTGGAATCATTCATGGAGGTGTATGATGAAGAGGAAGTCTTGGTATACTTTGGCGGTAACTGGTGTCATCTCTTTGTTTTTTTCGGTAAGCGCTTTCGCGGGTTATGTGTTCTGGGAACCTCTAACCTATTTTAACGCAAGTACGTGGCAAAAAGCGGATGGGTATTCCAATGGGAACATGTTTAACTGTACGTGGAGGGCTAACAATGTTAATTTTACAAGTGACGGCAAGCTTAAGCTTGGTTTGACCAGCTCTGCACAGAACAAGTTTGATTGCGGAGAGTATCGTACCACGAATACGTATGGGTACGGCTTGTATGAAGTCAGTATGAAACCTGCCAAGAACACAGGTGTAGTTTCCTCATTTTTCACATACACAGGCCCTGCACATGGCACCCAATGGGATGAGATTGATATCGAATTTTTAGGAAAAGACACAACCAAAGTGCAGTTTAATTATTATACCAATGGGGTTGGTAATCATGAGAAGATTATCAATCTAGGGTTTGATGCATCCCAGGGCTTCCATACTTACGCATTTGACTGGCAGCCGGGACATATCAAATGGTATGTTGATGGTGTATTGAAACACACGGCAACCAGCAATATTCCTAAAACACCCGGAAAAATCATGATGAACTTGTGGAATGGAACAGGAGTAGATAGCTGGCTCGGTCCTTATAACGGGGCTAATCCGCTCTATGCTGAGTACGATTGGGTTAAATATACGAGTAATTAAGCAGACTGAAGCAGCCGTTAGCGGCTGCTTTTTTCTATATTCAGGCATTGTATTTATTCAATATATGTATTCAATATCCAATATCCTAAATTAATGCAATAAATGTTGCAATATTAGTATGGGCATAAATATCAAAAATTCATTATGATTAACCTGTAAGCAACATTACATAGACTGGGGGAACGAAGTTGGACACAAGTAAAAAGAGACGAGTAGGCAGTTTGGTCATGATCGGTGTATTGGCCCTATCTGCAGCCTTGAGTGGGTGTAGTAACGGGAGCGATAAGAAAACAGAATCGAGTACACCAGCGACAACGTTGGAGCTCAAAAATGGGAAGTATGATCCACCAGTATCCATTACGTATTTACGACCATGGGGTCCAGACGTGAAGTTTAAGTCAGGCGAGGATCAGGATAACAACGTCCATACAAAATGGGCCAAGGAGAAACTCGGAATTGAGTTGAAAAACCAGTGGATATCTCCATCCACCAATAATGCATTTGAGACAAAACTGCGTCTATCGCTTGCTTCCAATGCGGACATGCCGGACATTATTTCGTATCGCGGCGAATTCAATCTGGTGCGTGAATTGATTGAGTCCGGAAAATTTGTCGATGCGGGCGAGTTGTTTGACAAATATGCCAGCGACACATGGAAAGCAGCCGTAAACGAAGATCCTTCCGTATGGTATCCATACATGCAAGATGGCAAAAAGATCGGTATTCCGATTCTGGACTATTCCTATAATGGTGATCCTGTCATGTGGATCCGTGAAGACTGGATGAAGAAATTCAATCTGGAAGCACCTAAAACGATAGATGATCTTGAAGTCATTATGGAAACGTTTACGAATCAAGATCCGGATGGCAATGGGAAGCAGGACACTTACGGACTCACCATTGGCTTCAAGAACTGGCTGAACACATGGATGTCAGAAGCTGGGTGGGTATTTGGCGCTTATGGTACAATGCCAAACCAATGGAATCTGACGGCAGACGGAAAACTTGAATACGGTTCCGTTACACCTGGTGCAAAACAGGCTTTGGCCAAATTACAGAGCTGGATGAGCAAAGGGTATATCCCGGAAGAAGCCGGCGTGTATGACGAGACAAAAGCAGCTGAAGAATTTACTGCCGGAAAAGCAGGTATTGTGGTTGGTCCTCACTGGATGCCATCCTGGCCGCTGGAGGATGTGAAGAAAAACAATCCTGAGGCTGAATACAAGGCGTATCCAATTCCTTCTGGTCCAAATGGTCAAGCAGGAAGACATGGTACGTCAAACGGAAATGGCGTAGTTCTAATTAACAAAGACATGAAAAATCCGGAAGCCTTTTTCACCTATCAGAACTATCTCTTTGATCACTATGCAAATCCTAAAGAGGGCGATGAGTTTGAGCATGGATTTGCGGAAGGATACGATTGGGTTATGGTAGATGGGAAACCATCAACCGATGCAAGTCTTACGGGTGGTTATGCTCCCGAGAAGTACACGTTGACTTTTGATGGAGCGCGTATTCCCAATCTAAGTATGACAACACTTGCCAAGCTGGCAAGTGGTGAAGAAGCAACTACACCGTTTGAGAAAAAAATCAAATCAGGTGTACCAGTACCTATGCTTGATGCAGCCAAGATTGTTTTGGATCAAAAAGATATCGTGTTCAATCAGATGTTTACTGGTGCACCTTCAATGACAATGCAGATGAACAATGACATTTTGACAAAGATGGAGAAGGACACCTTCTCTCAAATTGTATATGGTAAAACCTCCGTGGATGCGTTCGACTCATTTGTTGAGAAGTGGAAGTCTTCAGGTGGAGATCAGATTACGAAAGAAGTTAACGAGTGGTATGATTCCGTGAAAAGCGGAAAATAGGATGACGCAGGGCTGGCTGAATTGAATCATCGCGGCCACATAAGCACCAAAAAGGCATTGCAGGAGAAGATCTCCGGCAATGCCTTTTTGTATTTGATATGGAGAAGGGGGAAACCGGAGAGATTACTAGAACGTCAAGTCTGGTCTGTGTACTCTCTTAAACCGGCAGATTTTCCCGATATTCCTGCGGTGTAAGATCATAAAATTTCTTGAAAACTCGGATGAAATATGCGGTATTGTTGTAACCGACAAGTTCTGCAATCTCAAACACTTTGGCGGTTGATGTTCGCAAATGATAGGCTGCTTTCTCCATTCTTAACCGGTACACATAGGCAGTAAGTGCTTCACCTGTCTCCGCCTTGTATACCTTGGACAAGTAGACTGGGTGCAGATGCACATGGTCTGCAATTGCAGGCAGTGATACATCTCCAGCCAGATGAAGGTCGACAAAACTTTTGACGCTGCGCACAATGGTGCTGTGATTGTCTCTAAGCTCTTGTTCAGCATCATCTCGTATGTAATGAAGTGTACGCACGGACCAGTCCTGTAGCTGCTGCGCAGTGGAATAGCTGGGAGCTTGAAAGTAACGATAGGACTCTGCTGGTATCAAAGAAGAGATTTGTTTGCCATTTTTATGAATGATGTACGCAAACGCGCCCGCAATAGCAAAATACACCTCAAAAGTTGACTCAGCAATATCATGATGTTCATTGGAATGCAGCAGTTCCTCAAAAATGTGCTCGATTTTCTGTTCCACATCCTCAAAGCGACCAGCTTCGAGCAGGCTAATCAACGTTGGTGGCTGATACAGCGACCTGATCGTATGTAGAGGGTTGGCATCCGTTTCATCGGAAGCGGTGACAAACAAACCTTGCACCTGACCCATCCGTTTACGCATGGACATAACCGTTCGCTCATAGAGTTCTCCAATTTCGTGGGGAAACTTGCCCCAACTGGAGACGGAAATGGAGATTGCACCTTTCAGGTATAACTGAACATTGGTTTGAATCTGGGCAGCATACTGCTCAAGCAATGTCTGAGGCGTCTCACTCCTGCTATAACTCATCGTTGTGGAATGTTTCATGCTTACCAGAACAACAATGTAATCATGAACGTCTCGTGTGTGCCAGATATGAAAATGATTATGCATCACTTCACTTATGATATTACATATCGCATATTCCATTAGGGCCAGGTCGCCGTGCGCCATATCGGATAGATGTTTCTCCATACGGATAATCAACATGCCGAGATCTTCTCCTACGGAGTAGGGAAGCTCCAGCAGATCAAGCTTGTCTGCCAGCGTCTTCTGATCATAGACTTTTCCAGTCAGCAACTCATGCAGCATCGTGGATTGAAGCAATGGCAGATGATCCTGAAAGGCGTGTAAGGCTCTTTGATGAGATGCTGCGGTTTCCCACTTTTCTTTAATTCGATGAACAAGACGTTGCACGGATTCGATCAGATCTTCATCACTAACGGGTTTCAGTAAGTAATCAAAGCTTTCCTGCGCAATGGCCTGTTTCGCATATTCAAAGTCGGCGTGACCTGATAAAAGAATTGTCTGCACATGAGGCCACTTTTCATGAATCGCTGTAATCAGTGCAATGCCTGACATTTCGGGCATACGTATATCCGTAATTACAATGTCAATGTCGTGGTTGTCCATAATTTCCAGCGCTACTGCACCGGATAATGCTTCATGAACTGTACCGATCCCGCAGCTTTCCCACGGAATGGTCTCTGCCAGCGTTTCCACGACGGAACGTTCATCGTCAACTAATAATATTTGCAGCATGGGTCGTTCACCTACTTGTCTGTATTGTCGTGCCACGTGATGTTAACTTTAATCCCACCCATTGAAGAATGATCATAAGATAGTCCAGATCCTTCACCGTACAGAAAAGATAAACGCTGATGGACATTCCATGTACCACATCCCATATTCTCATCCAGCGGTTTAAGAAGATTATCTCTCAGATGATCAAGTTGTTTCTCAGACATGCCAAGCCCGCTGTCCTCCACGATAATTGTGTACACATCATCCTCGCAGTCCGCATAGATTTTAATCTCACCATCTACCGATTTGGGCTCCAGACCATGAATAATAGCGTTCTCAATAATAGGCTGGAGGGTTAGTCTGGGAACTGTTTTATCTAAAATATCATGGGGCACGTCGATTGTAAAATGCATTCGTTCCAGACGAAGTGACTGGATTTCCAAATAATTTTTGACCATTGTCAGCTCTTCACGAAGCGTGGCTTGATCCTTTTCGGACCTGGTTATGTATCGGTAATACTCCCCCAGATTCAGTGCCATGGCTACCACGGCCTTTTCATTTTTCATTCGGGCCATGTTCTTGATATAGAACAGACAGTTATATAGAAAATGCGGATTAATCTGCGATTGCAACTGTTTGAGCGTGGCTTCCCGACTTCTTAATTTCTCCTCATATACATTCTCGATTAATTCTTGAATTCGTTGAGCCATGATGTTGAAACGTGCAAATAACAGGCTGAACTCATTGCGTGCAGAATGATGAAGCCGAACGGAAAAGTCCCCGGTGGACAAGCGATTTGTCCCCTTAACCAACTGTAAAAGTGGAAGCTGCACACTTCGGTAGAGTGTATATAATACAACAACGCTCATCACGATCAGAACGGCAATTGAAGCGTAAAAGAGATTCCGGCTGCTCGTAATCGGTTTCAAAATTTGCTGCATAGGCACATAGTCAACATAATACCAGCCGAGGCTCTTGGATTGAATATAAGAGACGTAATATTCCGTTTTGTTCAACGTTGTACTGAATCCACCGCTGGCCTGCAGTTTTGCTTCTTTCAGGGAAGGCAGGATTGCGTTCAAGGTTTCCTTTCCAGAACTATTGCTAATTAATCCATAATCGGGATGGAACATGAACGGGTCACCTTTATTATTTAACTTGTTTTGATTAAGAAGTGCAGTTAAGTGATGAACTGGAAAACTGATTTTGGTAATCAATCTGGCTTTGCCAGGTCTCGCCATCGCTGTCGTTGGATCGGTGGTGTACCAGATAAACAGATTGTCGGCATAGGTCCAGGATTGCGAGAGAGGCTCCTTAAATTCATCATCCATGTACGGAATGTAAGCATAATAATCCGTTGATATCACTTTTTGCATCCTTGGGAAGTATAATGTGATGGTCGAATGCCATTTGCTTGCTGCGTTGTACAGATTCATTTTCTCCAGAATGGCGCTTCCAACTTTCACACGTTCATAGGGAATGTCCTTGTAGTCGGGACGTTGATATTCCTGAATACTCGAATCTTGCCCAATAGACATCCCATACAATGACAGTTGGTAAATATTGGATTCTACTGAATCAGCAAATGTTGAGAGATGATTCATCGTATTGTTTTGAATCTCGTGTTCGATAACACGCACGCTTTCCCGGTTCGAGTATGTATAGAGAAACAGCACCAGAATAAGCAACATCACAAACAACAGTGTAATTTTGGTAAAGACATTCAAGCGTGTGAACAAAGTCCAACCTCCTTAATCTTATTAAAATATTGATATCGTTGTTGCAATATTAGGATATAGATCACAAATTTCCATTGCTATAATTTTAATATACAAGTTCACGATGACTTGTAAAATACAAAATTTAGAACATGGGGGATGCAGGAGTGAAGGAACATACGTTAGAAACGCCGCATAAACGGCGCTCCACCAGGGTTAAACAGCGCTGGAATATGCAACGGAACTGGACCTTGCATATGATGCTCATTCCAGCTGTATTGCTGGCACTGGTGTTTCAGTACATACCGATGGGCGGCATTGTAATTGCTTTTCAGGATTTCAAACCATACTTGGGATTTTCTGAATCCAAATGGGTGGGTTGGGACAATTTCCGATATTTATTCTTATATCCGGACGTAGGTCAGGTGATCTGGAATACGCTGGTCATTGCATTTTTCAAAATCATCGCAGGACTATTCGCTCCATTCCTGTTTGCCATTTTGCTCAATGAAGTACGCTTGACGGCATTCAAGAGAGTAAGTCAAACGCTTGTGTATCTACCGCATTTCCTATCATGGGTTATTCTCGGTGGTATTCTGCTCGATATCCTGTCTCCTCAGGGCGGCATGGTCAACCAGCTTGTCGTAGCCTTTGGAGGAGAACCGATCTTCTTCCTGGGAGACGGTACATGGTTCCGGATAACGCTGATCCTCAGTGATGTGTGGAAAGAATTTGGTTTTGGTACGATCGTATTTCTGGCTTCTCTCTCAGGAATTAATCCTGCACTCTACGAGGCTGCCGAGGTGGATGGGGCCAACCGATTTAAACAGACGCTACATATTACGATTCCGGCATTAATGCCGATTACAATCGTACTGATGACACTCTCTATCGGCAATATCCTGAACGCCGGTTTTGATCAGGTGTTCAACTTGTACAATCCGCTTGTGTATGACAAAGGCGACATCATTGACACCTTTGTATATCGACTCGGGATTCTGAACGGGAAGATGAGTTTTGCCACAGCAGTAGGGTTGTTCAAATCTGTGGTTGCTACCATTTTGATTGTTATATCTTACAGAATGGCTTACAAACTAGCTAATTATCGAGTTTTCTAGAGAGGAGAAAAGGGCTTGTATTATAAAACAAAAGGATACCGCATATTCAGCATCGCTAACTATACTTTTCTTGGGATATTATCGATACTCTGCATTTTACCAATTATTCATATATTGGCTGTTTCATTCAGCAGTATGGCGCCAGCATCATCAAACCTGGTTACCTTCTGGCCCATCGGGTTCACAACGGACGCATATGTAAAAACATTCGGGAATTCAAACTTCATCAACTCCTTGATCGTATCACTTAAACGGACTGTAATTGCGACGATCATTGGTATGGTCATCATGCTCTTAACCGCATTTCCGTTGTCGAAGGAAGATATCAGTTTTAAAGGTCGCTCCTTATATACGTGGTTTTTCGTATTTACCATTTTGTTCAGCGGCGGTTTGATTCCAAGTTACATTCTGATCCAGAAGCTTGGCTTGATGAATACAATCTGGGCGCTTATTCTGCCTGGCGCACTGTCCGTGTGGAACGTTATTCTCATGATGAACTTCTTCCGCGGTCTGCCCAAAGAACTTGAGGAAGCAGCTTATTTGGATGGAGCAGGTCATATCAAAACGTTGATTCTGGTCTACGTACCGCTTTCACTTCCAGCTATCGCAACCTTGTCCTTATTTACGATGGTGTATCAGTGGAACTCCTGGTTCGACGGCATGATCTATATGTCCGATATTAAAAATTATCCACTTGCTTCTCTATTACAGACCATTATCGTTCAGCAAGATCTCAGCAAAATCAACGTCGATCCTTCCATGTTGGAGAATATTTCGCAGCGAACCGTACGCGCAGCACAGATCTTTATCGGCGCGCTTCCGATCCTGATGGTATACCCGTTTTTACAACGTTTCTTCGTTAAGGGGATCGTTATTGGAGCAGTTAAGGAATAGGCTATGCAAATGCAAGGATAACTGAGCTGAGGGAGGAAGAAGGATGAGAAAAGGACTGGCATGTATGGTGGCATGGAGTTTAATGGCTTCTCTCGTTTATCCAGCAACTGCTGGAGCAGAAAGTGTACAGGGTCAAGCGGAGGTGGGAAATGTGCAGGCGAAAAGCCTGCACTTCTCTGTTCCCTATACAGACCTGACGGGGCATTGGTCACAATCTGCAGTTACACGGTTGCAAGACTTGAATTTATTGAAAGGTTATACGGACGGTACATTCAAGCCCAGTCAGGTCATTAGCCGAGCTGAATTCGTGATGATTCTGGATCGGGCCTTTGGTTTCACCGGTAATGCGGCGACTGGTTCATATTCGGATATGACTTCAGACGATTGGTACTATGACGTGATGGTACGAGCGAATGGTTCTGGCATCATCGAAGGGACAGACCGTGAACATCTGTCACCACAACAACCGATTACACGCCAAGATGCAGCGGTGATGGTAGATCGAGCTTTTCAACTTTCAGCGGTTACAAATGAAGATAGTGAACAATTGAAATTTCAGGATGCAGATGATATTTCTAGTTATGCAAAGAAAGCGCTTACCTATCTAGTGAACGAAAATATTCTTAAAGGTTTCCAAGGCAAATTAAATCCCAAAGCACCGATTACACGAGCAGAGACGGCAACAATGTTGTCGGCGATGATTGCAGATGTAAAAAGCACTCCTGGAACATATGAGTCTCGGGTAGATGGCAACTTGATTATTAAATCAACGGATATCACGTTGAAAAATATGGTTGTCAATGGAAATCTACTGCTGGCAGAAGGCATAGGCGAGGGATCTGTTGTTCTTCAGGGCGTAACTGTTACAGGAAGTGTCATCATTAAAGGCGGAGGCAGTCATTCCATCAACATTAACAACTCCAAGCTGAAGCGAGTAGTCGTTGACAAACGTGGGGAACCCGTCAGAATTGCCATTACGGAAGAAAGCAACATTCAGGAGATGCATGTAAAGCAGAAATCCATTCTGGAGATCTCTTCAAACAGCCTGATTGATTCCATGAATATTCATGCAGAAGCGAGTCAGACTCGAATGGATACCAAAGGTACAATCCAAAAATTGAGTGTAGATGCCGATGATGTTGTGATCAACGGAGAGAAAGTAAAACAAGGATTGCGCACATCCATGGTGGGTGAAGCCCAACAACCTGCTTCATCGCAGCCTGGTGGTTCAACAAATGTGACAAGTACACCCACACCATCTTCTCCAGACGGGCAATCACCGTCTACACCATCAACACCAAGCAATCCTGCGGGCGAAAAACCGGTTCCAGCAACAACGATTCCGCATGATCAATGGGAGCTGGTCTGGAATGATGAGTTTAACGGGCCTTCGATTGATGCTTCCAAATGGACCGTGCAGGATACAGGACTCGTTTATAACAATGAAATGCAATATTACAGCCCGGATAACACTCGCATTACAAAAGATCAGAATCGAAGCGTGTTGCAGATTGAAGCAAAAAAGGGTCCGAAAAACGGTAAAGATTACAGCTCTGGCAAACTGATCTCCATGGGAAAAGGCGACTGGACCTACGGTAAAGTAGTTGTACGTGCGAAGCTTCCGATTGATAAAGGCATGTGGCCTGCCATATGGATGATGCCAACAGATGAAGCACATTATGGTGGATGGCCTGCCTCTGGAGAAATCGATATTATGGAGCTAATTGGTGGCAAAGAGAGTAATAACAAGGTATATAGCACATTGCATTATGACAGTGTGAAGCCTGACGGCTCCCATGGACATGATCAGGGAAGTCTTACTCTTCCGAAGGGAGAAACTTTCGCTGACGATTATCACGATTTCCAGGTGGAATGGTTGCCGGGTATGATTCGTTTCTATGTGGATGGAAAGCTGCATCATGAAGTGACCAACTGGCAAACGAAGGCCGCCGGCCAACCCGAGTATTATACGTTCCCTGCACCATTTGATCGTCCATTCTATCTGATTCTGAATCTGGCAGTTGGAGGAGACTGGCCGGGGGCACCTGAAAGCAACTTCACTTCCGAAAAGATGAATGTTGATTTTGTGCGAGTATATTCTTACAAAAATCTAGACACATGGCCTGATGTAACAACAAATCCCATCGAGCCTGTGCAACAGCGTGACCCACAAGCCGATGGCAATCAAATATACAATGAACGTTTTGCGGAAGGGTCTGAAGACAATGGAGTGCCTCTTCAGTGGAAATTCATCACAAATGCTGATGGAGCTGGCAGTGTCAAAGTTGTAACGGATGAGCAGAAAGGGAAAGCAGCAGAAGTTACCATTGATGCATCGGGTACTGAAAACTACTCGGTTCAACTCACTCAGATGCCGATGTACATCAAGAAAAACAAAAAGTACAAGATACAATTTGATGCGAAAGCATCTGCTAACCGTACGATCATGTCCAAACTGAACCAATTCGAAAAAAGTTGGACCAATTATTCGGGTGATAACACCTTTGCACTCACGACAGATTGGCAATCCTATGACTATACCTTCAATATGCGGGATGGCACGGATAACAATGCCAGATTCGAATTTAATCTGGGGTTGGATGATACAACCGTTTGGTTTGCCAATGTCAGGCTGATCGAGGTGGGTGAAGCTGATCCGTTAACTGTCGAACGAAACGCGCTACCTGATGGCAACTTTATTTACAATGGCACATTCGATCAAGGCAAGGAGCGTCTGGGATTCTGGTCAAGCAGCATTCACGGCAGTGCGGCAGCCAATATAAGTGTAAATAACTTTTCGAAATTCCCAATTATGGAGCGTCAGCTGGTTGTTGATGTTACTCAAACGAATAATGACCCACAACAAGTTTCGGTGAACCAACCGGATTTGAAACTGGAAGCGAATACAACGTATGGTTTCTCCTTAGATGCCAAGGCAGACACACCGCGAAGTATCGACATTGATGTTGTCAGCAGTAATGGGCATACAGTACAGGTTCATCAAGGACAAAACCTCTCCTTGAACCAAGAAATGAAAACATTCACCGGAGAAATCATCATTGGAGATGGAGCATCAATCGCACAATCCGAGCTAAAACTGTTATTCGGCAGTTCTAAAGGTAAGGTATATGTGGACAATGTTCGTCTGACGAAACGCGGAAAACCTCTGTCAGTGAATGGCTACGCACATGTACCTGCAACCGAAGCCTGGATGATGCAGGGCTTACAACTGGAAGACTCCGTAGAAGGAGGAAAACATGTCAGTTACATGGATCAGGGAGATCTGCTGCAATATAAAATCGATGTAGCTCACGACGGAGTATATGTTCTGTCTGCCCGAATGGCCAGTGGAAAAAGTGATTCCAAGGTTCAGTTCAGCATTCAGGATGAACAAGGGACAACCGTTGCACAATCAGACCTGAGTCTCGGAGACACGGGTGGATGGCAAGCCTATAAAACGGTGTATTTTCCAGGGGTCAACTTGACAGCAGGCAAACCCTATTATGTGAATTTTGAAGGAGCAGATTATAATACACGTTGGGTGGATATTTCACAAAACAAAATTCAGAACAGTGAGCTAACAGCTGATCTGAATCATTGGGAGCTGACTCCTAATCATCTGACAGCCTCTCATGACGAGGGCGAAGGATTAACGGTTAAATTGCCTGGTACAAGTGAACATTGGTGGGATGCTTTGTTGCAACAAGGTCAGATCAAACTGGATGCAAACAAAACGTACCGACTTACCTTCGAGGCATCTGCTTCAAGTCCTAAATCCATGCAAGCGGTTCTCTCTAAGAATGCAGGCGATTTTGTGAAGTATTTTGAAGAAGAAGTGGAATTAACTGCGGATCAAAAGTCGTATACTTACACCTTCACTATGGGGGATACCTCCGATTCGGCAGCCATGCTTGCATTTGGATTAGGATATCCGCTCTCTACAGGTGAACACTCGATTCACATCAATAACGTCCAATTATATGAAGTTAATCCGAATGCAGATCAAGGAGGGCAGCCTGCTCATGTTAATCTTATTCCTAATGGAGACTTCTCCAAAGGTAAGGAAGGTTGGTTTACCCATGCGGACGGTAATGCAGCGGACCTTGAGATGCAAGTTAGCAATCAACAGCTTCAAGCCAAGATTGGTCATGCAGGGCAGCATCCATGGGATCGTCAAGTCATCAATGAAGGATTTGGCATACAGCAAGGTTTTAAATATAAATTAACGTTTAAAGCCAAAGCGGAGAAGTCCAGGAAATTGGGATTGGGGATTGGATGGGTTGATGCAACTGCCAACTATGAATGGCATGGTTTTTTTGGGGCACGAGTTGATTTGACTCCAGAAGAACAGGAGTTCACGTTTACATTTGATGCAACAGAAGACAGCTATGCGAATACTCGAATTTCATTTGATCTGGGTAACATTGATGGTGAGCAAGATGGCAACACAACCGTCTCATTATCCGAGGTCAGCTTGATTAATTTGGGTCCTGCCAATTAACTTCTGAATTCTCTATATATTGTCTTATATGCTTGCCTAATTCTCTTATTACCTATGCATGCAGAATAAAGTTGTCCAGGAATGACATCATAAAGAAGTAGTAAACATCTCAGTTTCCAGAGGAGGATATCTTGTATGGCTGACCAGAAGAAAAGAAAAGAAGCTGCCTGGAAGTCACGAAAGCAAGAACAGCATCCCCATGGCAAAATCAAATCGCTAAAAGAATTATCCAGCGAATATGAAGAGAAACCTACTACGAATTAAGCAAGAGACTGTCAGTAAACATTGCTGGCAGTCTTTTCTTCATATATTGCAGACATTGAGCGATACGTACATACTCTATTCTAAAAACGAATGAACACAAGATATAATGTCTGTATAGTTCGTAAATAACTGTGAACAAATCGTTAATTCATTGACATTGCATGTAATTTTAATTAGAATACGAAATGGACTTCAGGTTGAAAACAGATATGAGTATCTTTATGTTTAGTTTAGAGCTTAGCTGTTGAATCTTTAAATCCTAACAACGAATATAGGAGCGCGAATATTACAATCCTATATGAAGATTAGGATTTTTTGTTTTTAGCTTTGGAGTATAATTTGAAAGTTGGAGGCTGGCTTTACCATGGACAAATGGTTCAAACTTAAAGAACGAGGCACGACCATCCCCACAGAAATTATCGCAGGGATTACAACATTCTTCACAATGGTATACATAGTTATCGTAAACCCAGGAATACTCAGCAGCACAGGCATGGACTTTAACGGAGTATTCATAGCAACGGTACTTGCAAGTATTGTGGGAACTCTGATTATGGGAATATGGTCCAATTATCCAATCGTCATTGCGCCGGGTATGGGCCTGAATGCATTCTTTGCCTATAGCGTAGTTGCCGGGTATGGCGTATCTTGGCAGGTTGCACTGGGAGCCGTATTTATAGCAGGGATTTTGTTTATTATTTTATCACTGACTTCATTCCGTTACATGTTGCTTGATGCAATTCCTGCTAGCTTAAAACATGCCATAACCGCAGGGATCGGATTGTTTATTACAACGGTAGGTTTGCAAAATGCCGGGATTATTGCCGATTCAGAATCGAATTTGATTACGATCGGGAACTTGGCTGAGCCGATGGCTTATCTGACCATTATCGGATTGATTATTACCGTTGTGCTGATGGCTTATAATGTGAAAGGTTACCTGTTCATCGGAATGGTGGTAACAGCGATACTTGCCTGGATCATGGGACTATTCCAAATGCCGGAATCGATTGTATCCATGCCGCAAGGCCTCGCGTCAACGGCTTTGCAACTGGATCTGGCAGGGGTATTCTCGAATGGCTTATATACAATCATATTTACCTTCTTGTTGATCACGCTGTTTGATACGACAGGCACGATGCTCGGCGTTGCTGAACAAGCAGGATTGCTTAAGGATGGTAAATTCCCACGCTCGCGTGGCGCATTATTGGCAGATGCCGTAGGAACAACCTCAGGTGCTTTGCTCGGAACAAGTCCAACATCGGCTTACATCGAATCCAGCACAGGGGTAGCTGCAGGAGGAAGAACGGGGCTGACCGCTGTAACGGTAAGTGTACTGCTTGCGCTGACCTTGTTCTTCACACCGATCGTAAGTGTAATATCAAGCATTCCGGCGATCACTTCTCCGGCACTGATCATTGTTGGATACTTTATGATTAACGTTATCAGCAAAATCAAATGGGATGATCTCGAAGAAGCATTCCCTGCCTTCCTGATTATCATCCTTACTCCATTGACGCATAGTATTGCGACAGGCATCGGCGTAGGTTTCATCTTTTATCCGGTACTCAAGCTGCTTCGTGGAAAAGGTAAAGATGTTCATCCAATCTTCTACATTTTTGCGGTATTGTTCTTCATTCAGCTTGTGTTCCTGGACCACTAAAACTGTCTTATCCTATGGAGAACTGCTCTCAACAAGCAGTTCTCTTTTTTATGTAGTTCATACTCCGTTCATATTCCCGTCACGAAGGGGACATCTTCCATGGTTACACTATACCTATGTCGCAAGAGCGGCTCTACAGATATAAACGACAGGAGAAGATGGAAATGGCAGAAGAAGTGGATGTAACAACAACGGGGACTAAGGGCCGTAAAAAACGGTACTTATGGTTGAAAATAATAGGTGGTATTGTCGGCGCGCTGGTGCTGTTCATGGGCATCACGTTTGTCGTTCATACGATAAGTAATGGGTCCGAGAAAAAGAAAATCGAATCGTACGGCCAATATGTCAATGTTGATGGGAAGAATATGAATGTATCCATTCAAGGTAGCGGTGAACAAACCATCGTGTTACTTCCCGGACAAGGAACACCGTCACCAGTACTTGATTTCAAATTGTTAATCGATGAATTAACTTCTGATTACAAAGTTGTGGCGATTGAGCCTTTCGGTTATGGGTTAAGTGACCAAACCGAAACGGAGAGAACCACCGAGAATATTGTTAGTGAGATTCATGAAGCTGTACAACAGCTCGGTATAGATCGTTATATTCTGATGGGGCATTCCATCACGGGACTGTACGCGGCGACTTATGTGAACACGTATCCGGATGAAGTCTCTGCTTTTGTCGGGATCGATAGCAGTGTTCCGAATCAACCTGGCATGGATGTTAAATTACCTTTGAACTTAATGAAATTCTTTCAAAAATCAGGCTTAATGAGAGTACTCAATAAAGTGAGTGGTGATTCATATGCATCACTTGACTATGATGAACATACCAAAGAACAGATGAAGTTGATTTCGAATCAAGTCTCGACAAATCCGACATTAGTAAATGAGCTTAAACATCTGGGTTCCAATTTCAAAAATGGAGAAAAACTCACGTATCCTAGTGATCTGCCAGTGCTTCTCTTTGTTCAATCCAATAACGAGAAAAACCCGCAGTGGATTCCGCTACATGAAGCACAAGCCAAACAATCCGCGCAGGGCAAAATGATCCCAATGGAAGGTTCACATTACCTGCATCATACCAAATACAAAGAAATTGCCGAGGAATTCAAATCTTACATGAAACAAATCCAATAGGATGATTGATTAATAAACTGCGGTACCGAATCTGGTGCCGTGGTTTTTTGTTATCAGGAGAGGCTAAAATAAAGACTTGACCTTAGGTCAGACCTAAGGTTTATGCTTGTAATATGAAAAACAGCAAAGGTGGTGAATTGGTTGAGTGATGAAATTACGATTAGTGAGCTGGCAAAGCTGATGAAAGTCTCTGTACATCAAATTCGATACTTCGAAGAAAAAGGGGTGTTACACCCTGCTTATATAGCAGAAAACCAATACAGGATGTATGGGGTAGATGAAATTTACCGTCTATCTCATATTTTATTGCTTCGCAAAATGGGACTGTCTGTTCAAATGATCAAGGAATGTTTGAGTAACCTGACAACCGTTCAAATCACATCATTATTTCGCCAAGCGTTAGCAGACACGGAAGCAGCCATCACTCAGCTTCAGCAAACAAAGCACCTTATCAGCAAGTTGCTGCAGGAGAAAGATCATATTCCACGTGATGAGGATCAAGTGACTTATTATATTGATACTCGTGAGGAGATTCACTTATCCCTGTGGTTCCATATGGAAGCGCAAGAGTACTTGCAAGCAAGGCAACTGATCCAACTTAAAGAAAACATTCCCAATTTATTTGAAGCCGACATCCATTATGCGTACGATGAGACGGACACCGTAGGAATTTATACACAAAAGGAGGGAGCGAACGATTTAGTTTTGCCTAGAGGAAAATACCTTTCTCGTCATGTATATGTACAAATTGAAACTGAACTCAAAGAACATATCAACGAATTTTATGCTTACGCAGAAGATCAGGGCTATCCCTATCACGGTCCACTTATTATGGTAGAAAAATCTTATTTATCTTTATTCACACCAGAAAAGCTTCATTATGAGCTGTTGTTACAAATGATCGATTAGGGGAGGCACACAGTGACAACTTCCATTCAGATAGAACCCGTTTGTCCCCAGTTTCATCAAGCTGTTGCTGAACTCATGGCTTATGGTTTTGGACACAAATTTCAAAAGATCACTTCATTGTCCATAACTGATCTGGCTTACGTATTTGAACAGTTGCTCAATCATCCGCCCATAGAAAAAAGTACTCTTCGAGTCATTGCACGTGAAAATGAGGAGATTGTTGGCACCATGTGCTTGAAATGGAAGGAAGCAGATAACAGAGCAGCAATAACAAGCGTTCGTGCCAATCCTCATTGGTGGAGCCACTGCAATAGAGTTGGCATGTGGAAACTGCTTCAGTTAATAACTGGTTTACATCTGCTGAAGCATACTCCTAAATTAGGCGAATGTTATGTGGAAGATCTGGTTGTACATCCACAGCACCAAGGCAAGGGAATTGGTACGCAGTTGCTTCAATGGGCACAGAAATATATGTTGCAATCCAAATCAATGTCATCTCTTAGCTTGCATGTGGCAAGTCAGAATCATCAAGCGATACAGTTATATGAACGCTATCAATTTCGCAAGCAGTATAGCACAAACAGCTTTCTGACCGGCCTGCTCTTAGGCGAAAACCAATGGCATTACATGATTTACAAAGGAGATAGTTATGTTTAATTGGAAAAAACGATACATCTCAGTTATTGTGGCAATCTTACTGATGGTTGGTGCAGGACTGTACATAGTCGATCAAAGTGATTTTGACATGGAGGAACAAACCATTGAAATTCAATCTCCACAGGGCAAGTTAACAGGTACGCTCACGTTACCCAGAAACCATTCAGGCAAGCTAGGTCTAGTACTGTTTATTCACGGTGACGGTCCGATAGACTCTACTCATGGTGAGGGATACAAACCGTTGTGGGAGCGACTGGCATCGATCGGGTATGCATCCTTGTCGCTAGATAAACGGGGAATCGGGGGTTCAGAGGGAAACTGGCTAGATCAAAGCATGGATGATCGTGTTGTGGAGGCACAGCAAGCTATTGCATGGGCGAAAGAACAATCCATCATTGATGATTCCAGAATAGGCGTATGGGGTGCCAGCCAAGCAGGCTGGGTGATTCCTAAGCTTGCTGGGAAAGAACATCTCGCCTTCAGTATCTTGGTATCACCAGCGATAAACTGGTTGGAACAGGGAGAATACAACACACGCAGCCAAATGGCGAAAGATGGTTATTCCACGGAGGAGATTCAAAATCAGGTCGATTATGAAAACCAGATTAAAGAGATTTTAAAGAAACATGGCACATATGAAGAGTACACCAAGATTGCTCGAGAGCATGATCTGATTTCCAAAGAACGCTGGAACTTCATAAAGAAAAATTTTGCTTCAGATGCCACGGCGGATTTGCATCATTTCAAAACCCCTGTACTACTTCTGCTTGGAGAAGAAGATGTGAATGTGGACATTGTTGATACAGAGCAAGCATACCGTAAAGGAATTCAGCCATCTTCCTTGCTTCATGTGAAAATCTTCTCTAATACAGAACATTCGATGTTACCAACCTCTATTGCAGGCTCGGAATGGAAACAATCACTACGATTTCTGTTTGCTCCGAGAAGCATTACAGTGGATGGGTATATGGATGAAATAGAACATATGTTGACCACTTCTTCCTTATAAAAGACGGTTTACGATCTCTTCGTATCACCAGATAGATAATTGTCATTTGGAAATGAAAGAGCAGGGTCAGGGAGCGCCCTTATCCTGCCTTTTTGCGTGTTATATGTTAATTACTGTGCCAAATGTTCCAGATCCGGCTGCAATTTGGTCCGCAAAACATATAACATGATGGCCCCAACTAGGAACGCCACGGCATCCGCAATAACGAGCGACCAGATCACTCCATGAAAGCCATTCATTTGATTAGCGATATACAATACAGGAATTAGTGTAATCCCTTGAATTATGGACATAACAAACGCGGCGGTTCCTTGGGCTGTTGCTTGGAAAATCCCCATAAACAAAGAAGTCATTCCTGTAATAAACAAGGATAAGAAGGTTACATGAAGAATGTAGCTACCCATTTCAATTAATTGCGGGTCAGTCGTAAATAAACCAATCAAGTGGTCAGAGATCAGATAAACAATAACACCGAACATGACGGCTAAGCCCAAAATAGCTTTGATCGTGAATCCAATCGTTTGTTTCATACGTAATTTGTTCGCTGTGAATGAGAAGGCAATCAACGGCACAACTCCCTCGCACAAGCCCATCAGAATAAATTCAGGGAATTGCAGTAAACGTGATGAGATTCCATACCCCGCAACGGCCTGATCCCCATATTCGACAAGAAAAAGGTTAAGAATAAGCGACATTGCACCCAAGAAGACACTCATAACAAAGACGGGAACACCGATTTTGAACACATTGCTCAGGATGTCCTTGGTCACCTTGAACCATTTCAGGGAGACGGTTAAGAATTGACTCTTATAACTCATATGGTAAGCGTAAAATGCACTCGCAACCAAGTTGGAGATGACGGTAGCAGATGCAACGCCAATCACACCCCAATGGAAGACAAAAATGAATAGTGCATCGAGGATAATATTTATAACAACACTGAGAATCATACCGGTCATAGAAGTCATTGCTGAACCTTCTGAGCGCACGATATTCTCCAGGGTGAAGAATAAGATGACGAAGGGTGAACCCATAAGCATAATCGTGACATACTCTTTCGTAAATCCGAAGGACTCTGGCGTTGCCCCCAGCCCATGAACGATTGGTTCAATCAGCGGGAGCCCAACGGCCATCACAATAATTCCGAGAACTAAACTGCTGTAAAAGGCAAATGAAGATACATGCTTCAGATCATCTACTTTTTTCTCTCCCAGCAAACGGGAGATGAATGTGCCGCTGCCTATACCAATTAAATTACCAAGGGCCATGATAACCGCGAATAAAGGTAAAGTTAATGCGAGTGCGGTTAACATTGCCGTATTACCCAGTGTGCCAAGGAAATAGGCATTCAAGATGGAGTAAATAACACTCATTGACGTGCCTAGCATCATTGGGACAGCAAAATGAGCTACGGCTTTGGCGATTGGTGCTTTTTCAAAGTAATGGAGGTTTTCTGCATCCATGTGGGTCACTACTTTCTTCGTTAATATTGATCTAATCTAACACCGTTAGATTGAGCCTTACAGTGTTAGATGTTATCATGAACTTATGAACCTGTAAAGCATAAACTTACACTGTTAGATTAAAGGGCGGATACCGATGAAAAAACAACAGCCTCAGATTTCGGAAGATAAGATTTTGGAAATTTCGTGGGAGCTTCTCGGGGAAGAGGGCATCGAGAAATTCAGCATGAGACGCTTGGCAGACAAGCTGGGGATTCAGGCTCCATCTCTATACTGGTACTTCAAGAGCAAGCAGACGCTCTACCAGCGTCTGGCCAACCAGATATCGAAAATTATTCTGGACGAGTTTCATACTGAAGGGGACTGGAAGGAGCAGATGGAGGGGCTTGCGGTGACGGTACGGAGTGTGCTCAGCAGATACCCGTGCTCCACACAGCTCATGATGATGACGTTGCCCCATGAACCGGACATGATCCGCTTCACCAACCGCATGTTGCTCTGCATGGAATCAACACCGCTAGAGCAAGAGCAGAAATTACAAGCCGTTCTTACACTGGTCAACTATGTATTCTATTTCGTTCTGGATGATTATCAGCATCAGCGCAATATCTCTGCTGTTATTAAGGACCAGGAAGCACTTCAGGGTGAAGAGATGATCCACCTTCTGGATTCTATGAGTGAGAAGGAAGCTGGACTCTTTAGCAGGATGTATAAGAACGGTCTGTTTGAGGTGATGGGAACCGACGGAGCTTTCGAGTTCGGCTTGAAGCTTATTTTGCTCGGGATTGAACAAGTCATAAAGAAACCCACCGAGAATTAAACTCCGGTGGGTTTCTTCTTGTACTCACGTTAATCCCTTTATCAGTCTAAAATTTAGCCTGAATTTCTTTTAAAAACAAATCCGCAGCAGTCGAAAAGACCTGATGTTTTTTCCAAACGATATTTAAGCCAGATTCAAGTCTTGGCTCTAGAGGTCTGAAGCAAAGATCGCTTTCACTGGACGTATTCACTATTTTATCTAGTGTTAATGCATAACCAATGCCTTCTTCAACCATAATGGCAGCATTATATGCAAGATTGTATGTAGTAACGACGTTTAATTTGTCAAAATCTTCGCCAAACCAGTCCGCAAACTCATTTTTTGAAAATGTCTGCTTCATTGACTGTCGTGAACAGATCAGTGGAACATGTAATAAATCTGTAGATCGAATCGTATCTTTGGAGGCGAGTGGACTTTCTTTTCTCATGACCACTCCCCAAACATCCTTGTCGGAGAAATTGATATAGTTATATTTGGAGACATCCGCTGGCTGGATTAGAATACCGAAGTCAAGGAGCCCCTTGTCGAGCCGCTCAGTTACATCATCTTCGTTGCCGCTGTATAGGTGATAGCGTATATTGGGATATTTATTCTGAACTTCTTTTGCCACTCTTGCAATCTGTTTCATGGCTTCCGTTTCTCCACCGCCTATATAAATATCTCCACTTATGGTTTCTTCCATGGATTCAAATTCTGCCTCTAATTTATCGACCATACCCACAATTTCTTCAGCCCTATTTCTTAAAAGCATACCTTCATCTGTGAGAACAATACTGTAACTACTGCGAATAAATAATTTCTTTCCCAACTCTTGCTCGAGGTCTTTCAATTGTCTGGACAAGGTGGGCTGCGTAACATGCAAGAAATCAGCAGCGCGTGTAATACTTCCTTCTCTGGCGACCGTAAGAAAATAACGCAATACTCTAATCTCCATCGTAACTCCTCCTTTATCCTTTATATTCTACAATAAACCTTACAGAAATGCCTTTCAAGCATAACTTGTTATAAGATATGAGTATTTGCTATGTGGTGTAAAAACGCTAAACTAAAAAGCAAGGCAACTGGAGAAGAAATTGAAAGGAATGAATGATATGGATAAGACAAAAGTATGGTTTATCAATGGCGCTGGTCGAGGTATGGGCACAACTATTGCTAAGGCTGCTTTAACTGCTGATGCAGAGCAGAAAATTGCCAACCTTCAGACAGAGATCAATGCTTACCGGGATCTCTCTAAATCCATGGCATATGACAACTAAACGAAATCACCTGCTTGTATTCATTCTGACCTTTGGTGTATTCAGTATTTTAAATACGGAGATGGGCGTAATCGGAATCTTGCCTTTGATTGCAGAACATTACGAGGTCAGTATCTCAACCGCTGGTTTGATCGTGAGTCTTTTTGCGCTTGCGGTTGCTATATCTGGCCCCATTTTGCCCTTATTATTTTCGGGCATGAACCGCAAGCATGTCATGTTGTTTGTACTTGGCATTTTTATTGTGGGCAGCCTGGTCTCCGCCATCACATCAAACTTTACGGTATTGGTCATTGCACGTGTCGTTCCGGCTTTTTTCCATCCGGTCTATTGCTCATTGGCATTTACGGTCGCAGCGGCGTCAGTCCCCAAGGAAGAAGCGCCGAAGGCAGTGGCTAAAGTATTTGTAGGCGTGTCGGCAGGCATGGTACTTGGAGTACCCCTTTCGAGCTTGATTGCCACCAGCACATCGTTGTTCTATGCGATGTTGTTCTTTGCCGCCGTAACGATCGTTGCATTTGTATCAACACTTCTTTTTGTGCCCTCAATGCCAGTTACGAAAAGAATCTCTATGGGTACTCATCTGTATGTATTGAGAAGATCCGTGATGTGGCTATCCATTGCTGGCGTGATTTTCATGAACGGAGCTGTATTTGGGGTCTATAGTTACCTTGCCGAGTTTCTGAAAACCGTGACAAGATATGAGTGGAACACCGTCAGTGTGTTGTTATTTCTATATGGCTTGGCCAATATGGTTGGGAACATGATAGCAGGGAAACTGCTCGCTAATTTCCCTTTAAGAACGATCAAGATGTATCCCATTGCATTAATAACGGTATACATCTTGTTGTTCACCTTCGGACAATTCAGTGTACCAACAGCCTTCCTTATTTTCATTTGGGGGACCATAGGAGGCATAGGAGGCAATATCACTCAATATTGGGTGGTATCGGCAGCACCAGAGGCACCCGAATTGTCGAATGGGATCTTTCTAACCTCTTCCAACCTGGGAACAACACTTGGTGCTAGTGTATGTGGACTAATCGTAACTGGAATAAGTACACAATATATTGTAGTTGGAGGAATCATGTTCCTTATCTTTAGTATCGTAACGAATTACTTCAGAATCTCCATGACTGGCCGATTCGAGGGCTCCAAAGTTGAAGGATAAGAGGCGGATGTAGTGATAGCCGTTATACATTACCGTTTCGGCATTTTGCTCTCATCCATATACAATAGGTTCCAGCGGTGACCGTCCAGGTCGGCAAATCCCGCGCCGTACATCCAGCCGTCTATTTCACTCGGCTTGCCAAAGATGCTTCCTCCGGCAATCTCTACTTTTTGAATAAAAGCATCAACTTCTTCTCTGCTGTCAGCACCAATGGAAAATATCACTTCTGCGCTATGGGAAGTATCTGCGGTTTTAGCACCTGTAAATTTCTCAAACGTTGCATCCGGAAACAGGAGAATCGTTGTTGAGCCTATGACAAGCTGAGCTCTCTCATTGCCAACATTCTCCCCATGGAATCCAATCTCATTGAAAAAGGTAGTGGATTTCACAACATCTTTCACCGGCAGGTTCATCCAGATTTTTTGTGACATGGCAGTAGCCTCCTAGAGTATATTTTCGACACTCTTACTATACTCTACCTCAATTCAAAATTACATAATCAGTTCAAAATCCAAACCAAAAGAGCAATCTCCAATGAGGTTGCTCTTTTGGTCATGACTTATTTTGCCTAACGGTGTATACGCAGTTTCTTCCTCCGGCTAGAATGTATTCTCCCCGTTCAATATGAACATTATCGCCTAGAACTGTTTTAAATAAATGTAACTCATTCTTGCATAACCCGGTACATACCGCGGCCGCTTCACAGATGGGGCAATGCTTCTCAATGAGTAGGAGACTGCCATCATCCTGCTCCTTAACCTCGGCCATATAACCTTCATTGGTACGAATTTCGGCCAATTTCTCCAATCTTTCTTTAACTCCTGATGAATCACCAAGATGCTGAAGATATTGTTCTTGCATATTTTTATTTCGAACATCCAGCAGCTTGTCCAGCCCTTCAGTACCAAAAGCCTCTTTCATCGAATTGATGAGGCTGACGGATAAATCGGAATATCCACTTGGGAAAAAACGATTAGCCGCGGGAGTTAATATCCATAACTTGGTGGGGCGACCCATGGGACGGGCCTCTTCCATAGTGGTAACCAACCCTTCTCCTTTTAGCGCATTCAGATGTTGACGAATAGCCATTCCGGATAACGAAAACTGAGAGGAGAGAGTGACAACATCCATTCCCCCGCGCTCTTTTAACAGATTAATAATTGCTCTCCGGGTACTGGTCGAGACATCTTTTTTGGTTTGATTTCCGCTCATGGTGCACCTCCTTGTGACGAACTGAATCTACATGACTAACTACATTTTAAACAAAAATGTTGACAAAGTCAAAGCCGAACTGTAGCTTAGACATTATAAACAAAAATGTTTACTAAGTATCCGGATACGATGTATACATACCAATTTTCTTGGAGGTCACATTTCATGTCGTCTAATCATCAAAGTATTTTCAGCCCGCGTTATTTTGCACTAACCATAGGGATTATTTTGTCAGTGATGGCCGTTGGATTCGAAGGTTTATCCGTCACCACCATTGCTCCTTCAATTGCTGGAGACTTGAACGGCCTTAGCCTGTTCGGATGGATATTCAGTACCTATCTGCTTGCGCAGATTATCGGAACGCTGGTCGTCGGTCGAATCATTGATAAAAGAGGACCTGCAGCACCGTTCACTTTTGCACTTCTGTTGTTTATCCTAGGGCTGATCGCTGCCGCAACCGCAGGCGACATGTATACCATGATAGGATCACGGGCTCTACAGGGTTTGGGTGCCGGAGCTATGATGACTTGTGTGTATACAGCTATATCGTTAAGTTACCCGGATGAGTTACGTGCCAAAATTCTTGGAGCATTTGGTACTGCCTATGTTCTTCCGTCCATGCTCGGTCCATATGTAGCAGGAGTTATCGCAGATCAGTGGTCCTGGCGCTTTGTTTTCTGGGGGATCTTACCTGTGCTGGTGGTTTCAGCATTGCTTAGTTTACCTGCCTTTAGGAAATTGAAAGTGCAGAAGACGGGAGGGGATAGCGGATCTTCATCCACTTGGATGGCGTTACTCTTAACGTTGGGTACAGGGATTTTCCTGGTTGGTCTAAGTAGGCTTCCGAGCATTATGGGATTTGTTTTAGTCGTGATTGGCCTGGTATTGATGATATTTCCTCTCCGTAAATTGCTACCGAAGGGAACACTTACGTTGCTCAGAGGAATGCCAGCTATTTTGGCAACACGTGGATTGTTCTTCGCTGCCTATACTAGTACACAGAATTTCTTGGTATTGGCTCTAATCGATGTGAAAGGAATTACACCTTCTCAGGCCGGATTAATTGTGGCGAGTGCAGCATTAAGTTGGTGTATCATTGCGTATCTGCAAGGACGGTGGGATGCGGCAGATCAGGGCAGTGGACGTCATATGAGAATTATTCTTGGCGTATTGTTACTTGCCATAGGGATTGCCATCGTATTTTGGGTACCTGTTGTGACCGTTACCATTGCAGTTATTGGTCAGATCATTGCAGGAGTTGGTATTGGATTGGCGCATCCGATTAGTGGTGTTGTCGCATTTTCCCAAACGGGGGAAGAAGGCGTGGGCCAAACCTCGGCAAATCTGCAATTTGCAGATTCTTTTACACCTGGTGTAGTGATCGGCATTGGTGGTTCCATTCTTGTCGTGTGTCAGGCTGGCGGTATGTCACTTCAATCCGGCTTAATTGTAGCCATGGGTTTCCATCTCTTGTTAATCATCACGAGTATCATTGCCAGCACTCGGATCTCACCACGAAGATGAATAAGGAAGTGGGTGTACAGACCATTGCTCACTGAAGATCCGAATAAACTATTTACAGCTTATCGCATCATCGGAACGAAATGGACGATCCATATTTTATGTGCTCTGTCTCAAGGCCCGAAGAGATTTGGTGAAATATTCGATAACATTCCTTCCATTTCCGAAATGATCCTCTCCAGACGTTTAAAGGGTCTTCAACATGATCATTTGGTCAAAAGAACAATACGAACACGCCCTACACAAATTATTTATGAACTTACGCCAAAAGGAGCTGCTCTTGCAGCATTCATACCCTGTCTAATGGACTGGGATACCAAATTTCAAAATGATACCACCGGGAGGAATAAAGATGATCATTGAGGTCAGTGATACAGCATCGGACAAAATCGTTGAGATCTTATCAAGTGCGGATATCCAAAATGCCTTTCTTAGAGTAGGCGTTGATGAAGGGGGATGCAGTGGTTTATCTTATACCCTTATCGTGGATGAACAGCAGGCAGAAGAAGACATTGTGTTAAATAAAAAGCAATTTAAAATATTGGTTCACGCAAACAGTATTCCATATATTGATGGTCTTGAGATTGACTATGAAGAGAGCGGAATGTTAGGTGGATTCACCATGAATAATCCAAATGCCAAAGTTTCGTGTGGATGCGGAGCCAGTTTCAGAATGGCCAATTATCGTGGCGAAGTGAAAAAATGTGATTAATGTAGGAAGGAGTGCAGAGCAATGATTTCATTTGTAGTATCTGAACAAGCAATTGATTCATTTAAGAATGAATGGGAATTGGAAGAGGACCAATATGTAAGGATTTACGCAAAATATGTCGGAGGAGGCTCCGATGCTTTTACAATTGGCATAAATGCGAGTGCTACACCGGTCGATCCCGCATTGGTTCAATCCATTGGAGGATTTCATTTCTTTGTTGAAAAAACAGATGCCTGGATCCTGGAGGATGAACTTCTCCAAATTGACTGTAATGAACATGGCATATTTTCAAGCAAAATCTCCTATTGAACATGGGAAACCCTATTCTAGACCATAATCTTACTTTTTAAACATTTAACTTTACAAAGTATAACACTTCATGTATATTCAGGGAGTAAAAAGGTTTATTTTACCATAATACCCATCAAATTATGGAGGTGTGGAAGACAAACAACAATCAGATTGGGATTTTTGATGCTCAGTACAGGGCGCCTACAATTGGGATTATGCTGGTTCTGGCAACCGTAGCTTTTGAAGGACTGGCTATCACAACGATTGCCGCGAAAATGGCACAAAGTTTAGATGGCATTCATTTATACGGTTGGATCTTCAGCGCATTTTTGTTATCTCAGCTTATTGGAACTTTGGTTATGGGTCAGCAGATTGACAAGCGCGGTGTTTTTACATCTATGCTGATATCTTTTAGTGTTTTTGTATTAGGAACTGTGGTCTCCGCTATTTCTTTCGATATGCACATGCTTATTGCCGGAAGAGCCCTTCAAGGTTTTGGAGCAGGGGCCCTGATCACATGTGTTTATACCTGTGTGACGTTACATTATCCAGATACGCTTCGTACTCAAATCCTGGCCGCATTCTCCATGGCATTTGTCCTGCCTACCTTAATCGGACCTTATGCAGCAGGGCTTATAGCTTCCTACATCTCGTGGCGATATGTTTTCTGGATCGTTTTACCCTTGATTGGAATAGCGCTCAGTCTCACATTCCGTTCTTTCCGTAATTTGCAGCTTCAGCAAGATCTGTCAGGTCCAGCGCGAGCAACCGACTCAAAGATTATGTATGCGATTCTGCTTGCGGTTGGAACGGGGCTGTTACTCACAGGACTTGGTATGATAACCGATTGGAAAGGCATAGTACTCACTTTGGCTGGATTAGTCATCATGATCCAACCAATGCGTAAATTGCTGCCAGTAGGGACTTTTTCGGTAAAAAAAGGATTGCCTGCTACTTTGGTATCGAGAGGGCTATATGTTGCTTGTTATTTTACAACGGAAAGTTTTGTGATCTTGGCGCTAACCGAAGTGAAGGGGTTATCAGCTGACCTTGCTGGCCTCATCGTAGCAGCAGGTTCTCTGAGCTGGTCCGCCGCAGCGTGGTTACAAGCCAAGCTTGATGCACGAGATCAAGGTCGTGCCCGAAAGGGTAGGGTCATGACGGGCATTGGGATTATGATCGTTGGAACTGCACTTGTGATCCTGGCTCTTATTTTGACGGACGGCGGGATTATACTCATCCTTCTCTCACAAATGATTACAGGGTTCGGTGTTGGATTGGCCAACCCTACAACAGCAGCCATTGCTTTACAACATGCCTTGCCCAGGAAAGAGGGAGAAATGTCTGCGAATCTGCAATTTGTGGATTCCTTCTATATGGGCGTAAGCATTGGCGTTGGTGGCGCTCTGATTGCCTTGTCCGAAACGTTACAGTGGGGCATATCGACAGGTGTTTTGATCGTGTTAACACTGCAATTATTATGGGTCTTGTTAAGTTTCTTGGCATCACTACGAATTACCAAACTCGTTCATCAAGAACATCATCCAATCAACCAAGTGAAGGATAACATCTCCATGTAACGGATGACGACCGCGTCGTTAAATACATCATGAAGAACGGGGGGACTAATTGCATCGGGAGGTGGGTAAGATGGCACGTGTATTAGTAGTCATTACTCCAGCTGAAGGACATGTGAATCCATCGTTAGGATTAGTTACTCAGTTGATAGACAATGGTGAGGAAGTCATCTATGTGTGCACGGAGGAGTACCGTTCCCGAATTGAACAAACCGGTGCCCAGATCATTACCTATCCGTTTCCACAAGATGCCTTCTCTCATGATCCGGTGTTGAAACCCCAAGAATACAAGCATTCTTATCAGTTCATTTATATGATGGTAAGCGGTATTATCCGGAGGATCATCCCCAATGTGCTACAGGTGATCGAGGATCAAAAGTTCGATTATATGATCTTTGATTCCCTGATGGGATGGGGAGGGACTATTCTTGCAGAAAAACTGGGAATTCCTGCGGTGTGCTCGATTGCGTCCTTTGCTTTTGTGGAGCCTCTGGGATCTAGCTCAGTTCTGAATGAGACGGAGACGAAGGAGCTTTATGAGGCTACGATGAAGATCACAACGGAGTTAGCTGAAGAGCTTCAAGTGAGTATTCCAGCCATGGAAGAGATTCCGGCACATACAGGTCAGTTAAAGCTCGTGTACACCAGCCGTTATTTTCAGCCGCAGGCAGAAAAGCTGGATGATCGTTTTATTTTCACGGGTCCTTCGATCATAACACGTCAAGATGCTCCGACCTTCTCGTTTGAGTTGCTTCGTGAACGGTACCCGCAAACCGTGTACATTGCTATGGGTACGATTCTAAATAAAAATTTGGATTTCTATCAGCTTTGCTTTGAAGCATTAGGGGACCTACCCGTGAATGTTGTTTTATCTTCAGGAAAATACACGGATATGGAGCCGCTGGCTGATCAAATACCTCCTAATTTTATCGTGAAGCCATACATTGCCCAGTTGGACATGTTGCAGCATACCGATGTTTTTATTACACATGCTGGAATGAACAGCACAAGTGAGGCGTTATATTATAACGTTCCAATGGTGATGATTCCATTAACATCGGATCAGCCTCTTGTCGCCAATCGGGTACAGGAGTTGGGCGCGGGTATTACTTTAAATAAACATAATCTCAATGCAACTAATTTGAGAGAGGCATTAACAGAAGTACTACACAATTCACTTTATAGACGGCAGGCTTACCTGATTGGTGAATCTTTAAGGCAGGCTGGCGGTTACAAGCGAGCCGCTGAAATGATTATGAGTCATATGGGTTCAGGCCGGGGGAGTTACACAATTTAAATGGTTTTCCATTCAAAGTCGCTTAATAAGCGGCTTTTTTTGGTTTTAATAGTCTTAAGACTTGACCTACAGTTAACTCTATGTCTTATACTCGATTAGGCTTGCAAATTATAAAGGAATTGGAGATTTTATTTATTATGGCGAAGAGCACGAATTGGAATGTTTTTGGACTTGCAGTACTACTAGGTTTATTTTCTACATTAGGTCCATTTACGATTGATATGTATTTACCGGCTTTTCCGGAGATTGCACAAAATATGAATACAACGGCATCACTTGTACAATTTAGCCTTACTGCTTGTTTATTAGGACTGGGTGTAGGACAACTCGTTATGGGTCCTTTGAGTGACGCGTACGGTAGACGTAGACCATTGTTGATCTGTATGGCAGCCTACATTATTTGTTCCTTGGCATGTGCTTTTGCTCCGAATATCGGACTATTGATTTTGTTTCGTTTCACGCAAGGATTTGCGGCTTCAGCTGGAATTGTCATTTCCCGTGCGATAGCTAGAGATCTGTATAGTGGACATGAACTCACTAAATTTTTCTCTTTGCTTTTGCTTGTAGGGAATTTGGGGCCTTTGGCAGCACCCATCGCGGGAAGTGGGGTTCTTTCATTCACAACCTGGATTGGCGTGTTTATCTGCCTTTCATTCTTGGGAATTTTCTTATTAATCATGACAAAGTGGAGCTTAAAAGAAACACACCCCGTCGAAAGACGTATAGTTCCTGACTTCAAACAGCAATTGGGTAATTACAGAATGCTTCTGCGTGACCGCAAATTTGTTGGTTACATGCTGGCACAGGGAATCATGACGGCAGGGGTCTTTGCTTATGTGGCCGGAACCCCATTCATTTACCAAAATATATATGGAGTTACACCCACAGTATTTGCTATATTATTTGCTTCAAACGGAATCAGCTTGATCATCGGATCTCAAATCGTGGGTCGAT
Organism: Paenibacillus sp. FSL H3-0457; assembly: GCF_037981725.1. Taxonomy (NCBI): domain Bacteria; kingdom Bacillati; phylum Bacillota; class Bacilli; order Caryophanales; family Paenibacillaceae; genus Paenibacillus; species Paenibacillus sp. FSL H3-0457. The sequence continues at coordinate 3,538,857 of NZ_CP150283.1, forward strand.
TGGCCAAACGTATCCCTGAGCAGACGCTGCTATTATCGGGACTATGGCTTGCTATAATAGCAAGTGTGGCTGCTTTGGTCGTAACCCTGGCTCATGGTCCACTTTTCGCATTGGTGATTCCATTGTTCTTCTTCGTATGCTCGATCGGCATTACATCTACAGCGGCATTCCCACTTGCCATGGAGAGTCAAGCTAAGATGGCCGGAAGTGCAGCAGCACTGCTCGGCGTTGTTCCTTTTCTTCTGGGTGCACTGGTTGCTCCTCTGGTCGGCATCGCGGGTGAGGACACTGCCGTCCCGTTAGGACTCACGTTATTAATGACCAGTATCATTGCGATTGTTACTTATTTCCTACTCGTTAAAAACGTCCCGCAGCATACACCTAATCATGCCCAGTCTAATGCTGACTTCTAGTATAGAAGGAACAGCTCGCCAAGCATTGGCGTGAGACATGAATGAATATGATTCCATTACAAGTCGCTAACACAGCGGCTTTTTTTGGTTTTCCGTACTGCCCCCTCAGCCTGAATTCAGGTAAGGCATTGTTAGATAATGGAGAGACTAGGGAGGAGGGGATGCTCACTGCTTCATTTGGAATAAGCTTAATCTCTCTTGTACAGCATCCAGAACTTCTTCCGGAATCTCCTTCACCTTGATATCTTCTCCTAGAAAAAGCAACCAATTGGTGATTTCGGTTAACTCTTCTGAGTTATGAACATTCATAAATGCCTTTAGGAGAGCCGTAGTCTGGTATGGATTTGTATAGGCAATTGAAAACTTTAAAGGATGGTATTTTTTGAATTGCGCAATTGCCTTTGGACCAAGTTCCAGAACAAGGTTGATAACTTCTTCCTGTGTATTTCGTTTGAGTTGTTCTACAATCTTTTTTGTACTCAGTCTTTTTTTCGCCGGGTATGCTTCGACATGGATGAGGTTGTCAACGGATACGATTCGTCTTTTTTCTTCCTCCAGGTCAAAACCTTCAATGATCCAATGGCCTTTTTGATGATGAAGGTGCAAGAGAACGATGGGATAGGACTTTGTTTTCTTCTCTTCTTGGACAGTAACTAACAAATAACGTTCTATAAGAAGAATTTGGATGAGTTTTTCCAAGGTAGGGTGAGGCAGGTCTGATAGATCAAGCAAGTCTGGATTATGGGGATTGGTCCCTTCAAAAAGCAATATTTGATTCAAATGCACAAGGTCATCTTGCTGATTTTCTGAGATAAGGCCCAATAATTTTTCAGCCAAAGATTGACGACTCTTTAGATAAGGAAGCTGTTGATTTCTTGTCGCCATAAAGGCAATGAATAACGCTTTGATTTCATTATCGGTAAACCGTACCGTGGGCAGGAGGGAGTTGTTCATGACAAAATAACCCCCATCCCGCCCAACTTCAGCGACAAGTGGCATTCCCATGGCTTCAATTTCTCTGATATCTCGAATGGCTGTCGAACGAGAAATATTAAATTCTCGCATGATTTCAGAGATGGTAAAGTGTGCACGGTTATTGATATACCGCGTGATGGTATTAATGCGTTCAACTTTTTTCATTGGGCCCCCTAAACAGTATCATATTCTGACATGATTTAAGGTTATTATAAACCTATCAAGTGAAAACACAAATCAATTGAAAATTGAAAGAGGACGGTGTAAACCATGAGTAATTATCACTTCGAAGAAAAAGAGAGCTTTATCGTGTTAGGTATTGGAACGGATCTTAAGAGTGACTATACAGACTATGTTGGCATCAGCAAGGAGAAGGCGGATTTTTGGTCCACGGTGAAAGAGGATGGAAGCCTGGACAAACTAAAGTCTCTGGCAACAAACGACTACATTTTTGCCGTAAACGAAGCAGTGAATAACCAGATGATGCATTATGCTGGTGTCATGACAGAACAATCTCTGCCAGAAGCAACGAGAGTAATCCAATTTCCTAAGGGAGAATACCTTGTTGTGAAGGGCGAAGCTGAAACGGCTGATGCGCTCAATAATATGCTTACTGGCATTGCCTTTGGTCAAGCCCTCCCCGTAGAAAAAGATTATGCCTATGTTGGCGGTCCAAATACAACAGTTGAAATGGGAGAGAAAAACGGTTTGGTATATGGTGAAATGTGGATTCCTGTTGTAAGGAACTAACGAGCAGGGGAGATTGGATAGTCGGTCGTATATCGTTTAAAGTCACGAACATAGTACTATTAAAAGCCGCTAATGTAGCGGTTTTTATGTTGTTCATTAGGAGCATAATCATACATGAAAACAGCAGATCACTAATAAAATAGATGAAAGGAAGAATTATGGAAGGGAGCAGTCTGAGTGAATACTCGTCTCGCTGAAACAACTATTTGTGGGGAGTTCCATATCAATTCAGCAACCATAACAGAGGTTTTAACCCTGTGGTCAGCATCTTCAACCTTAAACGTACATGGTACAGTAAGTATTTATAATCATAAACAAAGTAATTCATCTGTCTTTTTGAACATAATACATAATGAAGGAACGTGTTCGCTTCCTGTTCTACCGGGTAACACCTGTGCTTTTAGCTGTGCCGGAATGCATCATATTGAAGTGGAGATTGAAAAGAGCTTAAACAATATTGCAAGCGGTACATTTGGAATAGATATATACTATCAGGTTCTAAATGGAGAAGAAGATGAGGAATAGATGGAAACAAAGTTGGATTAGCCCGAACCACTACTATCTCCCCACATATATTTATAGAAAGAGTATTTTTAAGGAGGTTCATTAATGGCTCAAATTGGTAATTGTAATAATACGGTTTCTCCAGCGGTGGTAAACGATGCCGTATGTACTACGATAAGTTTGTCAGATACGGGTGGGACACCAACAATTATATACGAAAATTCCTCAACGTTTCTGATAAACGGAACTATTCTAATTGAGAATAACGGAGTGGGGGCTTCACCCACCGCTGCTTTGCTTATTGACGGTGTTCAAATTCCTGGTTTTGTCGTAGCCCCAGGTAGCAGTAGATCTTATACTGCACCAACAATTAATTCTATAAGTCTCATTGGAGCCGGTGCGGGAACAACAAGTATCAAAATTGCGTTCTCTTTGAATTACAGATTCTAAGTATAGGATATTTAATGTGAAATAATCCCTTCTTTTATAGGAAGTGGATTCTTTTTTTAGTTCGATGTCTAGTGATTATCATTTACTAGATTTAGTATTCCTCAAATATGTTATCATATTCTTTGTAATGACGGCTTCATTCGAGAACAGCTAAGTAATAAGCATTTTTTATTATTTACATAAAGTCAATGGAAGGCAGGAGATATAGCAGTATGGTCACGCTGATACTTTCGCTCGTTATGATTATAAACATATTACTCTCAGCGGTATTTTTGTTTTTTGAAAGGAGAGACATTGGTTATACTTGGGCCTGGCTCATGATATTTTACTTCATTCCTATTTTAGGTTTTATCGTTTATCTCTTTTTGGGACGTAACCTTAAAAAGAAAAATTTCTACGGACTTTCAGTTGAAGAGAGAAACTCCCTAAAGTTAATTGTCGAGAACCAGTTAGTGACATTGAAGGAGCAACGTAAGGAAAACAACCCCCTGCTCATGAAATATGCTGACCTGATTCAATTGAATCTCACATCATCCAATGCAATCCTAACCAATGACAATGAGATATTCATCTTCGATGATGGACAAGAGAAATTTGATTCATTATTTGCTGATATCAAGGAAGCCAAGAAAGAGATTAACATCCAATATTACATTATTCAACCGGATTCCTTAGGGAAGAAATTACGAGATGAATTAACTATAAAAGCTAAAGAAGGCGTAAAAGTGCGAGTTCTCTATGACGAAATTGGTTCAAAGAAACTTTCATTGAAGTTTTTCAGAGAACTGATCTCTGCCGGTGGAGAAGTAGAGGTCTTTTTCCCGTCACTGATTAGGCCATTAAATTTCCGTATGAATAATCGAAATCATCGAAAACTTTGTATTATTGATGGGGAGATTGCTTATATTGGCGGATTTAATCTGGGAAATGAGTATCTAGGCATGGATAAAAAGTTTGGATACTGGCGTGATACACATTTTAAAATGCACGGAGATGCCGTTAATCATATTCAAGGCAGGTTTATTTTGGATTGGAAACACGCCAGCAAATCCGATCAAGTAAGTTACGAACAATACTCCTTCAACACAGCAAGGCTTGATGGTTCAAGTCCAGTTCAGATTGTGTCTAGTGGCCCTAACTCACAGGTGGAACACCTGAAGAATATGTACATCAAGCTTATAGTAAATGCCAAAAAGAGTGTGTATATTCAAACGCCTTACTTTATTCCTGACAGCACTTTTATGGATGCATGTAAAATCGCACTGCTATCCGGGGTGGATCTGCGCATTATGATTCCCAATAAGCCCGATCACCCGTTTGTATATTGGGCGACTTGGGCGTATGCTGGTGAATTATTGGACTATGGAGCCAAGATTCTGTTGTATGATAATGGATTCTTACACGCAAAGACCATTGTAGTAGACGAAGAAGTCGCTTCAGTAGGGACGATGAATATTGATTCCCGGAGCTTTAGGTTGAATTTTGAGGTGAATGCAATTGTATATGACGAGCGAGTTGCGAAACAACTTCAAGAATTGTTTCATCAAGATAGCCAGTTAAGTACAGAACTTACTTCTGATCGTTATAGAAACAGGTCCCTTATTATAAAATTTAAAGAAGGAATATCACGTCTTCTTTCACCTATTTTATAGGTCAGCTTCACTGCCGATGTTATACTCAACCAGGCACGATAAAACTTTTCACTGAAGTGCTTCTTAACGACTAGAGTATTAGCAAATCCTTCTTTTTAAGTCAACAGTTAAAAGCTCTCTTCCAAATGGAAGAGAGCTTTCCCAATTGTACGACAGCATGTTATTAATTTAAAACGCCGCTGCCGACTATTGTAACCTTTACTTCCGGATGAAAACGAACTTGGGCATATTCTTTATTCCAGTTTAGGCTTTTCCATAAGTCCGGGTAATGGGCAATTAAATGTCTGCCAATACCGAAGGAATCACAACCACTTTGCTGAAGTGTCTTGATAATTTGTTCTGCGTCCTGAGTCATGTCATCGGATAACTGGCTGTTCAGACGTTCAATCGTGTCTTTTTCCTGAAGATGATTCATTGCATACTCAACGATCGTTACTGGAAGTTCGATACGGAGGTTCACATCAATTTGGCTATCACTTGCTACCTTTACCGCGAGTTTGCGCTTAATTTGTGCGATATTTGCTTCATAAGTGACATAGTTCCGCGGGTTGTTGGAAGGCCCTGGGTGGACCTTTTTGACAAAACGCGCTGTTTTATTCCATTTCCCACTCATAATAATGTATAGAGGAGCCTGTTCGGTAGTAAGACTCCCATTGAACCTTTGCCCATGAAACAGGGCGATTCCCCGAGCATCAATCTCCTCTCCATCCTTATATAGATAAGGCAGCGTAAAATCCTGTCCCGGATCCAGCATGGGAGGGAGAAGGGTCTCTAACGTCATTTCCGGAAAAATACATAATTCCTCCAGACTCTTAATTTTTTTGGTAATAAAATCACCAATCAATATGCTGCCAACTTTTTTTTGGTGTAACAGATCTCCGGCATCGCCATCCACAATTGCAATTTTCACATGTGAGGTTGGGTAATCGGGTTCCCGATATAAGACGTCCAGGTAGGGATAGATATCATTTTGTGCGAGTTTGTTGCCGTATAAGATCATCCCATATTTGAAAAACCGGATATCACCAGTCACTTTAGCGCGAATTCTATCTGTACTTTGACGGACGGATCTCCCGGTGCCTGAGTGGACTTCATTACCGCTGCTCCCTTGTTGACTCTCAGAATCATCGACAATTTCAAGCGTCTGTTTAATTTCACCCTCTGAGGTGATGTCAAACGCCGAAGCATTAGCCAGTCTTGCATCTTTTAAACTATCCTGATCCCAACATCCCGTCATCACCATGAGCAGGGTCAGCAGGATGAGGATTTTCCCCCGTTTACTCATATCATCTTCTCTTTTCGTTTCATTATATAAGATAGAACCAACAGGAGCAGAGGCAGGATCATGAGAAAAAAGTATGCCGATCTGTTGGCTATCGTACTAATTAACTCAAGTTTTTCCTTCTGTTGTGGCAGATAGGCAATTATGCAAGAAGCAAGAACGACATAAGGCACCGCTTTTTTATGGTGTTTTTGTTTGAAAAGATAACTTATACCATAGGATGCCGTATAGTAATAGCCACATATGGCCCCAAAAATGGAAATTAACCAGATAGGGAGGAACAGGAAATCGGCCCGATCCATTGTTCCGAGTGGGATAGAGCGGAGCAGATATATGACCGGTTCAGGCATTAAGTCAAGTTGCTGGGGGCTGAACGCCGTTGAACAAATGAACACGGTGAATGCATACAACAACACAACTACAGCACTTGCTAGAGCAACAGACTTGAGTTTGCCACCGCTGCTACCTTCAACCATAGGAAACACAACGAGAAAAAACTCGAATCCAAACATAGCCATTAATGTTTCGGTTGATCCACTAATGATATTGGGCCATCCTGCTTCGGTTAAAGGCAAAAGATATAACAGATTGACTTCCTTGAGTCCATAACTGATCAATACCATCATGGGCAAGACCAAAAAGGAGATGAGTACCAGTACTCGGGCAATGATTCGTAATTTTTGTCGAACCAAATAGATACTGCTGAACAAGAAGAGGGCTAATATAGCCCATCGAGGCGTATCCTGCAGCATCCAGCGGTTAATCACACTGTAGGCGTTCACCAGAACAGAAGTACCCATTAACAGGAAATATCCAACGTAGGCAATGATCAGTAACTTGCCAATCCATTTACCCGTAATCAGCGTTACAATGTCATAAATGGATGAACTCGGGAATCTTCGCATCAAAAGCCAGCATAACAATATGACAAGTTGGATCAGGAACCCTCCAAGGAATACAGAGATCCACCCACCGCCTTTAGAGATAAGGTGTATACGGTAAGGGAGGGACAGAATATCTACACCGATCTCAAATTTCAAAATGAGCAAGAATAATTGTCCCCGAGTGATTGTTGTTTCCTTATTCACGTTTTTTCCAACTCCTAGAGAACTTCTGCTGATTCAGCCGCCGCGGGCGGGCATCATGAGGACGCCCGCGAAGCGCCCAGATGGGGAATCGAATCCATACATCCTTCATGTCAGCTAATCGGAAAGGGGCCACTGGAGCAAAATAAGGCGATCCGAAGTTTTCCATCTTACAGAGGTGAATGGTTAGAATCACCAGACCAAATGCGATGCCGATATATCCAAAAAGCGCCGCTCCAATCATCATTGGAAAGCGGAGAATACGGACTGCCGAACTCATCTCATGCGAAGGCACCAAAAACGACGAGATAGCAGTTAGTGAAACCACAATAATCATTGTATAGGAGACAAGCCCCGCACGAACGATAGCATCTCCGATAACCAATCCGCCAACGATGCCGATGGTCTGGCCCACTCGGCTGGGAAGTCGGACCCCGGCTTCTCTCAATACTTCAAAGATCAGTTCAAGCAGCATTGCCTCTACAAGTGCAGGAAAGGGGATGTTCTGCAATGATTTCTTGATTGTGTGTGCCAGCTCGATCGGTAAAATAGCAGAGTGAAAAGAGATGGTAGCAATATAAACAGCAGGTAATGTAAAAGCAATGACAAAACTCATCATGCGAATTAACCGTAAAAAGGAACTGACAATCCAGCGACCATGGTAATCATCCGGACTTTGATAAAAAGCAAAAAACGTAACTGGAGCAATAAGAGCTGAAGGACTTCCTTCGGCAAGTATGGCGACACGTCCTTCCATCAAGTTGGCAATAACCCGGTCAGGTCTTTCTGTATTGAGCTGCTGGGGAAACAGAGAGAAGGGGTTATCCTCCATAAACTCTTCAATAAAACCTGGAGCGAGCACCATATCTGAAGATATGGACGTGATTCGCTCTTTTACTTCGTTCACTAACTCCGGATTGGCCAAGTCCTGAAGATATACAACTGCAATTTTGGTATGTGTCTTCTCGCCGACGTTAAAATATCGAACGATTAGAGATGGACTAATAATTTGTCTACGGATCAGATTCAAATTAACCGAAAGCTGCTCTACGAATCCATTGTGCGGCCCTCGAATAACGCCTTCATTCTCCGGTTCGGTTGTGCTTCGGACATACATTTTCTCGGTAGAAAGAATGTAAAACTCCGGGTACCCATCGATTATGTAAAGACATTTCCCTTGAATAAGTGAATCTATTCCACGTTGCAGATCCGTATCTTTTCGACTTTCTAAAGTGGTGAACGATGGGTAGATTTCCGAATGAGCTTGGCTATTCAATGCTGTTAAGACATGTGTTTGAATGATCTCCTGATCTGCAAGTGAATCGATATAGAGAAGCACACTCTGTACACCATTAAGTAGAAGCTGTTGTTGTTTCAAATCGTCAGTACAGTAGAGGGACTGTTCCACATAAGAAATATTCATTTTTAATTCAGAAAAAGCCTGATTGGTTGGGGTCATTGATCCACCTCTTTATAAAATGCGACATGGATTATCTTGTGCAAAATCAAGACTATTATGCAATAGGCGCTTCTTATTCAAAGAACTTATAACCAAACATTGAAAAAAAAGTTGCACAAAAATCCATAATTTACAATTCAATTAGAAACTTTTTCCTAAATCTAGCGTCTAATACTATGACTTTTTGAGGGGTTATACATTACTAGAGAGTAGAAGGAGCCAAAGACAACACATGAATATGAAGAAGAAATTATCCATTTTTACCGCTTTAGCCGTTTTCCAAGCATTTGCAGTCGGTTCTGTGAGTGCGCAATCAGCACCGCAAGGTGACACCGCGTCAGTAAACACAGCCAATGTAGAATCAGTTGAGGTGTTACAGCAAGAGCAGCCGATTGCAGAGCGTGAAGTGAAGACGGAGAGCAATAACAAATCTATCAATACTCCGCCCACTGAAGCCAAGGACACTCAAACCTCAACCGGCACTGAGGCAACACCCAAAACAGATATCGAGAAACCTGCATTGGATGGGGGAGAGACCCCTGCAAACGAAACGGGTACAAAACCTGTAGTTCAAGAGGAAACCCCTGAGAAGGTTGAAACGCCAGCTACGCCTGCTCAGATAGAGCAACCATCCGTTGATGGGACGTCTCCTGCAGTAGCAGGTGGAAATCTGACGTTGTACATGAATAGCAACAAAATGGAACAGGATGGAAAAACGTATCTTGCTGGACAGCCAATGGCTGTAAAAAATGGTGTATCCTATGTTGCAATCCGTGCGCTGGTTGACCGTGTGGGATATGGCGTCAAATATGATAACAAAACCAAGGAAACCATCATTATTAGTGGTGAAGATGAACTCCGATTCAAAACTAACAGCAAGGACTATACGGTAAATGGAGAGACCAGAACGATGAAAGGCCCTGCTTATCAGCAAAAAAGTACATTCATGGTGCCGTTAACTTCCATTACTCAAGCTCTGAACATCACCTATAAAGTGAATCAGTCGGCTAAAACGGTTGTTTTGAATCTTAATACAAAACCTGTTGCAAGCTTTACCATTTCCCAAAAGGAAATTTTTGCGGGTGATCAAGTAGACTACGTGACTTCTTCCAGTTCACCTAATGGAATGGATATCGTTGACGAACGCTGGACTGGTCGCCAGGATTCATTTGATCAAGCAGGTACATATACGATTTCATATCAAGTACAGGATTCCAATGGTCAATGGAGCGATCCCTATTCAACTACGATTGAAGTTTTGGCTCCTAATCTTCCTCCTGTAGCCATGTTCGCCACGGATAAAGAAGAGTATAAAATGGGCGAAAAAATAACATACACAGACCAAAGTACAGATGATGAAAATAATATTGTTAAAGCGGCGTGGGAGAACAATTCACTTGCGTTCTTTGAACCGGGTCCAAAAACCGTGACTCTTACGGTAACTGACAATCACGGTGCTACGAACACGTACTCCAAAGTCATCACCATAACCAATGAGACCTTATATTCATTTACCGATTTTAATTTACTCTTCACGCCGGTAGGACAGAAGTTCACCTTTAACGGCGGTGAAGTGACTACGATGGAGAAAGTGCCTTATACGTACATGGATGAGCCAAGTTTGCTGATCCGCAGTAACAGTCCGGAAACTGTGAATACGGAAGGCATTGTATATAAAGAATCATCTTCGGGGCAGACCCGTTTCATGATTCATCACGTGAACAATACAGGTAAAAGAGTAAAAATGTATGTGATTGCAACCAATAACAATCCAAATCCAGCGGTATTTGAACAACAGAATATGGGCTTTGCCGGACCTACTCCGTATGCTACCGTAGCTGGGAAATTGTCTATTGATAAATGGTTCAAGTCGATTCAGACTGGAGCGGATCAAAAGAAAGAGTACCTTCAACCTGGGGAAAGCAAACTCATTTTGACCGAACTTAATAAAACGCCGATGAAAGAAGGACAAGTCATCTCTCTCTATTCGGACGCTTATAGTGATTATTCCTTAGACTATAACGTTATCCTGGTGGAAGAAAATAAAGATCCGTTCGAAGCTCTGCCATTGCTACCTGTGCTTGATCGTGACGGAGTGCACAACCGTGGTACGTACCCGAATGCGACTCGCGTTATAAAGTACGATGAGCACGTGGGAATCAAACCTGCCCGTCTGCCACTTGGTGACAATTCAAGCGATCCCAATCTGGTAGGAACAGATCCGATGGCTTACACAGACGCATCCAATGCGGGTAATTTCGGCGTATTGTACAAAATCACGCTGACCAATGTTGCACCACGTACGCTTATCTCCTTTAACCCTCGTGGAGGGAAGTACTCCGGAGTAGCTCTGGTGAACAATCAGTTGGTATCGATTGCCGATGGTAACGTTGCGGTTGCCAATTCAAGTGAACAAAGCGTGCTTTACCGCACCGGGTCAACTGGAGAGAGCGTAACCATTCTATTCTCTGCCGCGCCGGGAAGCAACCTGCCGGTCAATCTGCTCTTTACACCACTCCCATCGGAGAAGTAATGTAGGTTTCTCTTATAACGAATGGTTTGGTGGCACTTTAATCATCGACAAAAAAGACTCCATATGGAGTCTTTTCTTTTCACAACTTATTTCTACTAAGGAGGAATCAAATTCCGATGAATGTAGTCGTCAAGTTGATACGTGAATTCAAAGAGCGAGATAACCGGCGTTTGTTGAAGGATTATCGAGACAAAGTGGAGCTTATCAGGAAACGGAACTTGGAAGTTTGGGATGATCAGCACCTGCAAGCGGAATCTCTTCGGCTGCAAGAAGAAGCAAGATCAGGCAAGCCTTTGGATGATCTGCTTGTTGATGCTTATGCTCTAGTCTGCGAGGTTGCGAAGAGAACACTCGGATTACAGCCTTATGATGTCCAGATTATGGCTGCTATCGCTTTGCACGAGAGATTTTTGATCGAGCAGCATACCGGTGAAGGAAAAACACTCTCTGCCGTTATGCCTGTTTATCTCAACGCTTTGACAGGCAAAGGCGTTCATGTGCTTACTTTTAACGATTACTTGGCAAATCGAGATGCGGCGTGGATGGGCCCGATCTATCGCTTCCTCGGGTTAACGGTAAGCTCGGTTCAATCGGGCATGAGCCTATTCGAGAAACGGGAAGCTTACGCCAAGGACATAACCTATGTTACAGCTAAAGAAGCAGGGTTCGATTATTTGCGCGACACAATCGCATTTAATGAAGCTGATACCGTGCATCGTCCTTTCCATTACGTCATCGTCGATGAAGCAGATTCATTGCTTCTTGATGAAGCACGAGTGCCGTTAGTCATTAGTGGCGATTCGAGTGCTTCCAAAAGTGATGGCGTTCTTTTCGCAGAAGTGGCCCGGCAGCTGCAGCCAGGAGAGCATTACGATTTTGACGAGTTCCAGCGGAACGTTTACTTGAATGAAGCGGGTGCTGCAAAAGCAGAGTTGCTGCTGGGATGTGGCAATTTGTACGATAGCCATAACAGTCATTGGTTAACGTCATTGAATTGTGCGCTGCATGTGGAATCGTTATTAAAAAAAGACGTTGATTACATCGTCAGGGACGGTGTAATCGAGCTAATCGAAGAACACACCGGACGCGTGGCCGAGAACAGGTATTTGCCAGACGGGCTACAAGCTGCGCTGGTGGCAAAAGAAGGGTTGCAGTGGAAGGCCGGTGGGAGAATTCTCGGCACGATCACTATTCAACATTTTATTAGCCTGTATTCGGGAATTTGCGGAATGACGGCTACGGCGCATGCTTCAGCAATGGAATTTGAGGATATCTATGCGCTGCAAGTCGTGCAAATACCGCCAAACCAGCCAAACATACGGATCGATCACAAACACCGAATTTACACCCATAAAGAAGCCAAATATAAGGCGCTTGTACAAGAAATCTCTTCCGTCCATAGGGTAGGACGCCCCATTCTTATTGGTACGTCAAGCGTCGAGGAATCTGATATGCTCGCGGAGGCGCTTACCATTGCTGGCGTACCTTGCCAGGTTCTGAATGCAAAAAACGATGCAAAAGAAGCCGAAATCATCGCTAAAGCGGGAGAAATAGGCGCGGTAACGGTATCTACGAATATGGCAGGGCGCGGCGTCGATATTCGTCTCGGTGGCGGTAATCCCGCACAGGCAGAAGTGGTTGCCAAACTGGGCGGATTATACGTGATAGGTACATATGTGAACGAAAGCATGCGGATTGACGACCAGTTGCGCGGACGTTGCGGCCGCCAAGGTGACCCTGGGTCTTCCGTATTTTATATTAGCCTGGAGGACGAGTTGATGCTTCGCTTTGGCATTCATAAACTGTTTCGCGCTCCAAATCAGGACGAGGTTCTTCATGATCCGGCGCTCCACAGCAAAATCGAGCATATCCAGCGCGTTATTATAGGTCAAAACTTCGATATTCAGCGGGAATTGAACTGTTATTCGGATATGGTGGAGGATCAGAGGCGAATTCTATATGAAGAACGGTTCGGAATTTTGAAAGCTGAGAGACTGATGAGTCCATCGGAGCGGCGTGTACGGCTTTTTTATATCGACGAGTTCTGGGCTGACCATCTGGCATTTGTTTCTTACATTCGTGAAAGCATTCATCTCGAGAGCATTACCAGTCGTAACCCAATCGACGAGTTTCATACGCAAATCACCCAAGCATTCGAGCAAATTCCGGCTAAAATAGATCATGAGTCGGCAAATATGCTTAGAAAACTTGGAGGTTCGAATGATCCCGAGAAATGGGAACAGTTCGGTCTGAAGAGTCCTATTTCGACTCGAACCTATATGATCAACGATCAATACAGCCAAGATAAGCGCAGCTCATGGACCGGAACGACGGTATTTGCTTTTTGGGGCAGTAAGATTTTGAAGCTATTACTGAAGCCAGTATATAGGATGTCAAAATAGTGATGGGAGCGTGACGATCGATGAACAATAATTGTTGAATTCGATTATGAAACTGAGATTTTTTGGGGAGAAGTATAAATACGGCATTTGAAAGTCGCTATTATAGCGGCTTTTTTTTATTTTAGTAGAAAAGTTCTTGTCTCACCTGCCGGGATTAGCTGTTGGAACGAGCCAGGCACACTTCCTTAAAATCTTATAAGAAATTCTTGATATTTCAGAAATTTATCCGATAGGCGGGTGCTATTATACAAATACAAACAAAGACAAGGTGATGAAATGCAAGCAAAGTTGGCAGCGGACGCCATTCCCATCTCCAAAAAGCGAAAGACATGGATAAGGACGATACAAAGGTACAAAGTGATGTATGCTCTCTTATTACCAGCCTTAATTTACTTTGCGGTATTCAAATACATTCCTATGGCGGGAATTATGATTGCTTTTAAAAACTACAACCTGGCTTTGGGACTATGGGATAGCCCATGGGTGGGATTCAAAAATTTTACGGATTTTATGAACGGCGTTTATTTCTGGGACATCATGAAAAATACGATTGTTATATCGCTGTATAAGCTATTGTTCGGTTTCTCCGCGCCCATCGTGCTTGCTTTACTCCTCAATGAAGTGTATAGCCAATGGTTTAAGAAAATCGTACAGACGATCACTTATTTACCTCATTTTCTATCATGGGTCATTGTGTATGGAATTATGGTAGCATTACTAGCCCCAGGCGATGGTCTCTTTAACATGATTTTGAAGGATTTAGGTGTTGAACCCATCTCGTTTCTAACCGAACCTGCCTGGGGCAGAATGCTGATCATCTTATCTGAAGTATGGAAGGATATTGGATGGGGGGCGATTTTGTACCTTGCCGCCTTGGCAGGAATCGATCCAAGCTTGTATGAAGCGGCTCGAATGGATGGTGCATCCAAATGGAGACAGCTCTGGCATATCACGTTACCTGGTATTCGAGGAGTCATTATTCTGATGCTGATTCTTAAATTAAGCCATATCCTGGATGCGGGTTTTGACCAAATATTCATGTTTGCCAACACCTTTAACCAGGAGAAGATCGATATTATCGACACATGGGTATACCGGGAAGGGTTGGAGCGTCTTAAGATTGGCTTGGCTACTGCTGTAGGATTGTTTAAAGCTGTCATCGGATTTGCTTTAGTGTTGGCAGCGAATAAGCTCGCCAAAAAATTCGATGGGCAAATCTGGTGAGGTGGTCTTTAGAATGATCCATATGACAATCGGGGAAAAAGTCTGGCAAACCGTCGTTTATGTAGTTCTTATTATATTATCCCTACTGTGCGTGCTGCCCTTTCTATATGTGGTTGCTGTCTCCGTAACACCAGAATCGGAAGTATTAAGAAGAGGGATTGTGATTATACCAGAATCCTTTACCTTTCTGGCCTATAAAGAAGTATTCATTTCTCATGGAATCTGGCAGGCGTATAAAATTACGTTGTTCCGAACGATTGTAGGGACTGCGTTAAACGTGTTTTTTACGGTAATCGCGGCCTACCCGTTATCCAAAAAATATTTGCCCGGAAGAAGTCCATTTTTACTCTTCATTGTGTTTACCATGATGTTCAGTGGGGGATTAATTCCGACTTATTTACTAATCCGCTCTTTGGGATTGTTAAACAGTCCTTGGGTATTGATTATTCCAAATCTCATTAGTGCATTTAATCTGGTGATCATCAAAGGTTTTTTTGAACAATTACCTGGTGAAATTGAGGAATCAGCGAGGGTAGACGGTGCCAGTGAACTTCAGACGTTATGGCGGATCATTTTACCCCTGTCCTTACCCGTACTGTCCACCATTTCCTTATTCTACGCAGTCGGGCATTGGAACAGTTATTTTGATGCCATTGTATATATCAATGATTCCAACTACATGCCACTTCAAGTGATTTTGCGTAACATCCTGCTTAACGTTGCAACTCAAAGCGCTGATTCGCTCGCCAATTCCGGGGCTGTCAGTACGTTCGCTGTGCAGATGGCTACAGTAGTTGTAACTACAGTCCCGATATTGATCGTTTATCCATTTTTGCAAAAGCATTTTACCAAAGGTGTACTCCTGGGATCCGTTAAAGGATAAAAGGTGTACCAACCTAACTTATTACGGGGAAACCGTGATAATATACAAGCAAAGGAGAGGTCAATATGCAGCGTAAAAAGATTTCATTTGCTATTCTGTCGGCAATCTTAGGACTTGGAACGCTTTTGTCAGGATGTGGGGGAAATGAAGAAGTTACATCGACAAATTCGGGTAATTCGCAAGGCCAGACTGGCCAGTTTGCAACCAAAATGAAAATCTCAATGTTTAACCAAGGCACTTTTAATGCTGCTGCTCCGGTACCTCCACGTGATGAAGATATTCAACGCCAAATGTTGGAAAAAGAGATGAACATCGACTTGGAGATGATGATTCCTCAGGCTGGGCAAGCAACAACCAAACTGAATACACTCATTGCAGGCGGGGATATTCCAGACTTGATCTTCTTGAAAAGTCGTGCTGATCTTGCGCAATATTACGACCAAGGAGTTCTTGCGGATTTAACACCGTATATGGACCAATTCCCTGAACTACAGAAACGGTTTGGCACCGACTCATGGGAGGCAATGTCCTATCAAGGAAAAACCATTGGAGTTCCAGGCTATGATAATGTAAACGGTATCAGTCGAAGCTTCTTTATCCGTAACGATTGGCTGAAAAAGCTGAATATGGAGGTACCAACGACACCTGATGAGTTGTTCGAAGTTATGAAAGCCTTTACAGAGAAAGACCCGGACGGGAATGGCAAAAACGATACGTACGGATTCATCGGCGGTATGAATAAAGAAGGTAATCTGCAAACCTATGGCTTTGATAGCTTGATGTGGATGTTTGGCGTCAATCCTCCTTCAGCCGTTGAGATAAAAGATAATGAACCGGTATTTCTGTTTATCGATCCCAAAATGAAAGAGGCGCTTGCTTACATTAATAAAATGATGGCAGCCAAGGTGGTTGACCCGGACTGGGTGACGATGAATTCGCCTGATCTGTTGGACCAAAAGATGTTTAAGGGTAGAGTTGGCTTCATGATCAGAGATGCTCGCAGACTGGAGCCGGATTATCAGCAGAAAATGAAAGAAATTAGTGGCGAGGTGCCGGAATGGATCGTTATTCCTCCGATGAAAGGTCCTTACGGTGATCAAATTGTAGAGAGAAAATCATTCCAAGGTAATTCATGGGCCATATCCGCAAAAGCGGACGAGGATAAAATCATTCGGATCTTGTCCATGCTGAATTATCTCTTTACGGATGAAGAAGCTTATCCAAACTTTGCATACGGAATCAAAGGAATCCATTGGGATGTCGTAGACGGCAAGATCAAAAATAAAACCTCCGAGTTATCAAAGGAAATGAAAGAGAAGTACCTGTGGGTCGATCATTATAGAATGCCGCGCCGTGGTGATGATGCGGAGTACTTCAGTTTCCAGAATCCGAAGACAGCGGAAGCTTTCAAGGATAATCAGCAATATGTGGGGCCAACGCTGCCCGGAAATTTATTGACCCCAGACCCAAGCGATAGCTTGGATGCTGACCGCACACGCTTCATTAATGAAAGCTTGGTTAAATTTATGACGGGCAAAGAGCCTCTTTCCAACTGGGACAATTTCCTCCAGACGCTGGATACCAAGTTTGACATGCAGAAATATAAGGAAACAGCAATCCAGCAATTTAAAGAAGCCGGCCTTATCAAGTAAAAATAAACGAAGAGAGAGTGGCTATTCGTAGCCCCTCTCTTTATTAGCATATGCTATTCTTAGTTTAAAACGGAACTAAAAGGAAGATGATGGATGCGAAGAAGAATCAGCTTGCCTTTAAAATTATTTTTTATCGTGTTTGCCTTTGTATTAGGCTGCATCATCTTGATAAGCCAATTGTCTTATCGCTATGTCCAAAAGGAAATAAGAACCAATGACATTTTTTACACCAATCAAATACTAGACAAGGTTGACCAGTATTTTACCGTTAATTTTTCCTCCTTCCAGACGATTCTCTTCTCAGTGGAAACATCAGTGAAAGCCAACATTAACAATACCGAAGTGATTAAAAAGCAATTAAGGGAGCTGTATGAACTCAACAGTATTTATGTCAGTAATATTTATTTGATCAAAAGCGATTTATCCATTCTGGGCGGAAGTACACCTACTCGAATATTCGATGAACCTTTATCTGAAAGAGCACCTTTATTTGATGCGGCTGACAAAAATAGAAGGACTACCTTTGTTAGTGAACCTTACAAATCGAAGTATTCCGGCTGGACCGTTACGATGGTTCGATATCTGAACGGTGCTCCGTTTCCTATGGCTATTGCGGTTGATTTGGATCTAAATGCCATTGAAGAAACCTTGTTCAAGATTAATAAACAGGAACAAATGAATCTGGCTCTGATCACTGCGTCAGGTAAGATCATTGCCGGATTTTCTGAAAATAAAGGACCTCTGAATATTCAAGATCATTCTTTTTCGATCGGAGAGACGTCAGCGGAAGAAATTCTGGATACGACAGAAACAAACCTTCAACTGTTTACCAACGATGGTATTCCGGTCTCCCTTTTGAAAAAACCAACGGAGAAGTTCAACTGGACCATCATCTCGATCAACGATGAATCACGCTTAAAAGCAGCGTTGTCCAGATTGGAAACCTATTACCTCGAGTTGCTCGCTGCAGGTCTTATTTTAAGTTTGTTCATTTCTTTTTTGGTTGCCAAATATATAAGAAAACCACTCTATACGCTCAAAACAAAAATGAAGCAGGTGGAACAAGGTATCCTTACAACAACAGTTACGATTAATCGAAACGATGAGTTTGGCGATCTTTCACGAGCATTCGATCGTATGTTACAGCAAATTGTGGAACTGATTCGCCGGGCCGAGCTTCATAATGAACTTGAGCGGAAGCTGGAAATCCAAGTGTTACAGTCTCAAATAAACCCACATTTTCTGTATAACACACTTGGTTCAATCAGCAATGTGATACGTCTCGGACAAATAGAGAAAGTAGATGTGGTGATCGGGTCGCTCATTTCATTATTGGAGTACGGGATAGACGACGCTTCAGAGAAGGTTTCCCTACGCCAGGAATTACGCAATGTAGCAGACTATATTGAGATCCAGAACATTCGGTATAACCGAAACTTCCACTTGATTGAAAATATCGAAGCAGGACTGATGGATTTCCCAGTTTTCCGAATGCTGCTACAGCCCCTTGTGGAGAATAGTATCTTCCATGGTTATAACGGAGGGGGAATTGAGGGGCCAATTACGATTCATGCGTACAGGGAGGACAGCATCGTCATCATCGAAGTTATTGATCAAGGAGAGGGAATTCCAGCTGATAAAATAAAACATATTTTAATCTCAGAACCGAGTGAAGAGGAAGTAAAAAGGAAAAGAATCGGACTGAATAATATTCATGGGCGAATAAGACTCCACTACGGAGATCAATTCGGGCTGGATATCATTAGCATACCTAAGGAAATAACCCGTATACGCGCTGTATTCCCGGCAGAATTGCCAAAAGGAGATGCATAATGGGGAGAGACTATACCTGCTTCATTGTTGACGATGAAGACCTGATCATTCAGCGATTGGAATTGTTTTTTAATGAACTCTCTCATAGGGATCGACGATTTGTTCTGGTGGGCAAAGCGAATAATGGGCTGAATGGGATCGAGGAGATCATAAAACTTAAACCGGATATCGTCATATCCGATATTGTAATGCCGCGAATGGACGGAATCTCCATGATTGAGCAGCTCAAGGCGGAGCTCCCCCATACCCAATACATACTTCTGACCGCCTATTCATCCTTCGAATACGCTCAGCGGGCGATTCAAGCCAACGTATTGGAGTACATTGTAAAGGTTCCGCTGCGGGAAGCCGATTTGAATCGAGCGTTGGATAAGGCAGCCGGAATTTTAAATGAGTTTGAGAAAAAAGAGGCGGAGTTTCACTCATTAAACGTATCCGTGCTTGAAAATAAATACAGAGTCCGCAAGCAATTTTTTAACGAATTGATCCGAGGTGAAATTCCTTCTCATCGGGCATCAGATTTTGCCAATTGCATGCAGTTTCATTTCTTTCAAGCCAACTATTGCTGCTTCATCGTTGAGATGAATACGTACGAAAGTTTCCGAAACGAATACGCGGCCGCAGATCAAAACATCTTGAAGTATGCGATAACAAATATCATCGAAGAAACAGTGATGAATGGTAGCAGTGGCGTAGCTGCGGATCTGTCCGATAATCGTTTTATTGGCTTTTTATCCTGGGAAAATAACCGCAGTGATATGGAAACGGAATATGCTTGCCTGTCCTTGGGAGGGCAGATCATCTCTCATTTGCATCAATATTTGAATAAAAGGGTGTCTGTCGCTTTTGGAAGTCCACACCGAGGTTGGGAATCGATCAAACAGGCGTATACGGAAGCAAAAAATGTGAGTGAGGATTTCTATTATCATACCGAAAAAGTCGTAAAAACACCGATGCATCGGTTCCAATACCATAATGACAAAAAAGCAGACTTTCAGCAGAAGCTGGCTGATTTTCTTATACGGCTGAAACGAAAGATTTCCAAGGAAGAGCTGGACAATGCACTCGCCGATCTATCGCAATTTATTACGGACCATAAAATTCACAAGTCTATCATGGCGCCAATGATTAGAGATTTGTACAGAGACATTACCGTGAAATTTAAATCGGGGAATAAGATGGCCACGGAAGTTCCAGACTTCCCCATGGAATTTATGGCTTTTCAGGAGCAGCTCGCCTATATTGGCGACTTCACATTCGAATACGTGCATGCGGGCCAACTATTACATCGTGCAGAAATTATGAGTGCAATGCATTATATAGAGACAAACCTGAAACAACGTTTAACGTTGGAGGCAATTGCCGAAGAAGTGAATTTAGCACCATCGTATTTTAGCAGCTTATTCAAAAAAACAATGAACGAAGGCGTGATCAGCTACATTAACCGTAAAAAAATCCATCTCGCCCTCGAGTTGTTAAACGTTCGAGATTATTCATTATTGGAATTGTGCGAGGAAGTAGGCATCGTCAATGAAGGGTACTTTTGCAAACTTTTTAAAGAATATACGGGGGATACACCTAAGCAATATCGGATAAAAATGACACGGTAGGAATTCAAATAAGGATACAAAAAAATGTATGATTTTTTCGCGAAATCCTGTAAAAAAAAAGGGGTCAAAACCATTACCATGATAGGAGCATCTAATCATGGAGGTTATCAAAATGGAGCTTATGAAATCAGATGTAACCGTCATAGGTGGAGGAATTGCCGGGATATGCGCTGCCATTGCTGCCGCACGCCAAGGGTTGCTGGTTTCACTTATCAATGATCGGCCAGTTCTGGGTGGAAATGCGAGCAGCGAGGTCAGAGTTCACATTAACGGGTCGGCATATCTCGGAAACAGTCCATCCTATTATGCTCGCGAAGGCGGGTTGGTGGAAGAACTCAAACTGAAGATCTTTCATTATAATCCGTTATACAACAAAAAGCTTATGCTTTCACTTTCGGATACGGTCTTGCTTGACATGGTGTATGATGAGCCCAACATTTCTCTATTTCTGAATACATGTGTGCATGAAACGGGCATGGAGAACGGCAGAATTCAATGGGTGGAGGGCCTTCAATTGGCTTCCGAAAGAAAATTTCGTTTTGAAAGCCCAACCTATATCGATTGCTCCGGTGATGGAATTGTTGGATACCAAGCAGGTGCTCACTTCCGATGGGGAAGAGAGGCGAAGCATGAATACCAGGAGGAGCTCGCTCCAGAAGTGGCAGATCATTACACGATGGGTGATACGATTCTGTTTCAAGCCCGTGACGTAAACTATTCCGTTCCTTACAAAAGGCCAGGCTTTGCGTATGATATTACGAAGCTGGAGTTTTTTGATAGTATCAGAAAAGGATTAAACCATCGATCTTTTCCAAGGAAAATCAACGGGCTTGGCGGATTGTGGTGGCTGGAATACGGCGGACATATGGATATTATCAAGAATAATGAAGACATCGCCTTGGAACTGCGGAAATTGGTTTACGGGATATGGGATTATATCAAAAATAGCGGTGAGTTTGATGATGTAGACAACCTTATCCTGGATTATGTATGCCCGATTCCGGGAAAGCGGGAGTCGAGACGGTTTATAGGTGAACACATGCTGTCTCAGAACGATCTTACAACAAAGACTCATTTCGAAGATGCGGTATCCGTCGGAGGTTGGTACATGGATCTGCATGCAAATAAAGGCATCTACGATGAAGGGCCGGCTACCGCGTGGAACTTTGTGCCGGGATTGTATAATATCCCTTTTCGCAGCTTATTTTCACGCAATATTCCTAATCTCATGTTCGCTGGCCGCAATATAAGCGCTACTCATGTGGCTTTTGGATCTACAAGGGTCATGGCAACCTGTGGTTGTATGGGGCAGGCGGTAGGAACGGCTGCTGCGTTATGCGTAAAATATGATACAGACCCTGGGGACATCGTCAAAGCACATATGGATGAGCTTCAGACGCAGCTGCTTCGCGACGGGCAAACGATTGTAGGGCTTCAAGAGCCGTTAGATCCTTATTTCACAGACGGATTAACGATTCGTGCCTCGTCTCAGCGAAGCTATGAACAACTTTATCCAACCGAAGAGATCTCCTTGGAGAAAGCGTTATGTTTGGTCTTGCCGATTATGACATCCGTGGCTGAAAGCGTGCAGATCAAAATTAAAAATAGATCCGAGCATTTGGAAACGTTGCAAGTGAAGCTGTTTGGCGGGGAGCGGAAGGAAAACTATATTCCCGCCAACGAACTGAAGGGCTACAACTTGGTGATTTCAGCGGGTCACGATGACTGGATTACACTGGAACTCAGCTGCAAGAAGCCAGAAGACGACAAAATCTACATCGTATTGGAAGGTACGGCGAGCCTTGCCGTGTATGGCAATGAAGAGAAAATGACTGGAGCGGTGAGCTTCCTTTATAGACCGGAAGAGCCATCCAGGCTGAAGAAGCTTAATAAGAGCATTTGCTTCAAAGACCTGATACCATCCCAGGATATGTATAATCCCGCGAATGTCGTCAACGGCTTCTCTAGACCTTATGGTCTGCCTAACGGCTGGATTTCGGAACGTACGGAAGGACAGGAATGGTTGGAATTTGGTTTTGCAAGCCCCAAGAATCTGGACGAGATCCATCTTGTTTTCAATTCGCAGCTAAATTTGGAACATTTCGACGATCCGATCGAGCCATTGATTCAAGACTATGATGTGACCTTAACCTTAGAAGACGGAACCGAGAGTGTAACTAAAGTCCGTGGGAATTATCTTTCGTTGAATAAACATCAGGTGCATGCAACTGGTGTAACCCGAATCCGGTTTGATTTCTGTGCAACGTATGGTTCGCCTTATTATGAAGTGTTTGCTGTGAAATTTTTTGCTCCTAAAAACACTAAGTGAGGGCGGGTGAAGTCGTGATGAAGGAATTTTTCCCACGAAGAGGGCTACCTAATGTCATTCAGAAGTTGGAAAATGGGGAAACAGTAACAATCGTTTATTTTGGCGGCAGTAATACACGTTCGAAAGGATACAGGGTCATGACGGCGGATTGGCTGCGGGGGCAATATCCCCATGCCGATATCCACGCTGTGAATGCAGGCATTGATGGGACAGGATCGGACCTCGGCTGCGCCCGTTTGGAGACAGATGTACTGCGTCATCAGCCTGATCTCGTGTTTGTTGAATTTGTTGGCAACGATGGCGGAGTGCCCGAATCCAAAGCGCGGATCGAAGGCATTGTCCGACAGATTCGCAAGCGGAGCCGGTTTACCGATATTCTGTTTGTATATACGGTTAAGGAGCGGGACTTGACCTCATTTCAATCCGGCGAGTACCAGAAGGGCGCTCTTATGCAAGAGGAAGTCGCCGACTATTACGGCATTCCTTCCATTCATCTGGGCGTAGCGGTCAGTCAATTGGTTTCGGATGGAAAGCTTATTTTTACTTCAAGAGCAGACGTGTCCATCCCCGGAGCCGTTATTTTCACGCATGATTCGATCCATCCGACGATTCCCGAAGGACACCAGATCTACACAGATACAATCACCCGGTCGTTAGAGAAAATCAGAGAACTTCGAGATCACGTGGGAAAAGTCGAACATCACTTGCCGCAGGACCCCTTGGTCCCGTCCAATCCTTGGGAGTATGCAACCATGCTGCCACTGGATCGTCTTACTCATTTTTCCGCAGGGTGGTCTTACATGACCCCTGATGATTTTCCTTTAGTGCGTGAGTATGATTGGTTGTTCCCCGGTCTGTGGCGAGCAGTTGATCCTGGAGAGGCGATCACAGTGGAGTTTGAGGGAACCCACATCGGGCTATTTGATATCGGGGGGCCGGATTCTGGCCGATTGAAGGTGTCGGTGGATGGAGGGGAACCCTTCCTTATTGATCGATTCACACCCTATAACGATCATAATCGAAATCAATATGTTTTCTTACCGGAGCTACCAAATGGGAAACATACAGTTCGCTTTGAGATCGATCACGAGAAAACTGACAAAGCGGCCGTGTTTGAGACAAGTGGCAATGAACGAAGTATGGAGCATATTAGGCAGCATCCAGCTTGGTATGATCAAACGGTCATTCAGCTTGGAAAATTGTTATTGGTGCAGCCGCCATTATAATTGATGGATTCACTTGGGACACTTGGAAGACCTATATTCTATCTGACTGCAACTGAGCAATCAATTAGGATGTAGGTTTCTTTTTTTACTTAAAATCGTATAAGAAATTCTTGAAATGAAAGAAATTTCACCGTAATCTAACATGCTAAGATAAAAACGACAGAGCGGGATTAGGCAGATAACTCATTTTTGGAAGCGTTATCATTATGAGGAGAGGCTGTGAATTGTATGGTCAAAAGGAAGCTGTTTTTCTTCATCGTTTTCATGTTGACGGTCGTAGTTCCTTCCAGCCTGATCGGAATAAGGACCGTTTATGCGGAGACCTTACCTTATCAGACGATTATCATCGATGACGGGAGTATCAAGATCAATGATGTTGTGACAGCTGATGCGGGTAACGAGAACAATGGATATGCGGCTCCAAATTGGACTACAAGCACAGGGGTGAAGGGGTATGATCTTTCCAGCACCAAATATACGAGTACAGCAGGCAGAACGATAACATGGAATCCACGCTTGGAAGCAGGAACCGCGAAAATATCGTTCTATAAGCTGGATTGGGCGGATAAGGCTGATAGCAATGTAAAATTCGAAATTGTTCATAATGGAACAACGGATGTAGTCTTTATGGATCTAAGACCCTCATCTGGCGCTCCCGCAGGGTGGGTTGATTTGGGAGAGTACTATTTTTCTGGAGTTGGTGAAGAATTCGTTCAATTGACCCGTTCTACCGGCACCACAAACACGATCCTTACACGCGCGGATGCGGTCAAGTTCGAAGGGAATATAACGCAGAAAGAGCCACATAAGACAATCATCATTGATGATGGGAGCCTCACAATTGATCATGTCGTTACGGTTGATTCCGGCAACGCTAATAACGGATTCTCCGCTCCATATTGGAGCACAAGCGCGGGAGTGAAGGGATACAATAATTCCAGTTCCAAATTTACAGACGCTGTAGGTAGAAGCATCACCTGGAATCCACGCTTGGAAGCAGGGACGGCGAGAATATCGTTCTATAAGCTGGATTGGGCGGATAAAGCAGATAGTAATGTGAAAATTGAGATTGTTCATAACGGGATAACAGATGTCAAGTTTATGGATCTAAGACCTTCGTCAGGTCCATCGGTTGGTTGGGTGGATCTGGGGGAGTATGAGTTTAGTGGTGATGATAGCGAATTTGTCAGGCTGACTCGAACACAGCCTTCTACGGGTACAATTATTACGCGGGCTGATGCAGTCAAGTTCGAGGGGAATATCCGTCAACAAGAGCCACCGCTCCCCCCACTAAGGAGCCGTACCTTAGCAAATCTTAGTTACACAGAGAAAGGCAGCATCGAAAATGCGAACTACAAAGCAACCTTCCATGAGGCAGTATGGGATGGAGGCAAATCCATCGTTCGTGACATGTTCTACAAAAACACGGAGACAGGGAACTGGGTTCCAATCAATAATGAATCAGAACGACTTGAGGAGCAATGGGTTTTATTGGACGGGAATGCGGGGAGCCGAACCAATTACTATGATACGATGAACAAACGCTGGATTACATTCGACGGGGTCCATTTTCCCGACAGCCACACGGCGGTATTGACCGATTCTACGCATGGCAGTGATTACGATTTTGAAGTGAACTGGTCCATGGCAGGGGATAAACCAGATGTTTCTTTTGCCTTTACGCCTCGCCGCGATGGCAATTATGTGATTGGATATCAGTCCTTCACAACAGAGGCAGTCTCGGGCATCAATGAAGTGTTAAATGGATTCAGGTCACATGCCAAAATGGTAGGTACGGTGGAATCAACAAGTTTAAGAGAGCTGAGCGCTCCGATGAGCCTGGTTGAGAAAAAAGATGGTTCGGGAAATCCATTAACGTATGGCGTATTTGTACCTTCGGCAGAGCTTCCGGTTGAATTTGAACCGACGGGAGGTGTGACGAAACAACGGCTTGGCATGAGCCTGGTCAACAACGAAGGCAGTGTGCAACCAATCCTGTATGCCCCTCAATTAGGGACTTATTCGCAAATGACCGCAGAAAGCACGTATCAATTTCATATGGGGCTAATCGCTCAAAAAAGCAATCTGTATGAGTCCTACACGGATATTCTTCGCAATGATTATGGTTATTCAGCTTACCGGGAAAATGTGTCAGATCAGTCGCTTACTGACGCGATGTTTAATATGATTGATCTACTTAAAATTGAGCCGCAAGGGGACGACTCTGTGAATTATGTACCATCACCCAGCGGGTGGTGGAGCCGTGCCAAGGGTTTTATTGATATCGAAAACGAGGATAGCGTCCGAACAAGCTCAAATGCAGTTCTTTTGGGAGCTTATTATTTAACTGGGGACGACCAGCTTTACGATACGAGAGCACTGCCGTCCGTCCAGTATGGCGTATCGCGAAATGGTATCGGTTGGTCGCCAACGCAGAAGAAAGTATACGGTGTGCCTTCGTTATGGAAAATGGCTACTCTGCCTTTTGATGTTTCAAGCGTAGCGGCAGTTAATCAGATGATGGGCACTACAGCTGGTATTGGGGCGCTGGCACAGGAAGAATACCTCGTACGTGACCCGGATCAGAAAGACCGCGGGCCTGTCATTCAGCCCCTGATGATGTATCGGATGACGGGAGATGCACAGTATTTGCAAGCTGCGAAGGATGCAGCCGACAGTTATATCACGCAACATATCGATACGCCTTCATCCGTCGATGTGAGTAAAAATGAGTTCATTTATTATTACAGCAAGCTGTGGATGGAGATCTTGGAGCTATATGAGGAAACTCAGGATCCCAAATACTTGGATGCCGCCTATAAGGAAGCCAAACGCTATGCAACAATGTTTGTTGCTCGTCCAGTCCCTGAAGGTGACGTTACGATTCCGCAGCCGGAGACATATAATTATGCGGAGTCGTTCCATTGGCCGGAAAGTGGTAAATTTCAATATCCTAGGCTCAAGCTTCCCGAAGATATTGCCGGAGGTGTTCAAGCGGAGCGTTGGCTTGTTTCACCGAGCGGATTGACGTTTGAAGCAGGAAGTACAACCGGCTATTATCGGATGAATGCTCAGGAAGCTCCGTTCATGCTGAGATTGTCGCTTTATACAGGGGATGAACTGCTACAGGATATTGCTCATAATGCGGTTATTGGACGATATTCCAGTTATCCAGGTTATTATTATAAAGGCTTCGCCGTTAGCCAACTTGAACCGGACTTTCCTCTGGAAGGCCCAAGCGGGGCTACATCCATCTATTATCACCATATCCCGGGGCAGCTCGGGCAAACGATGGATTATTTGATCAGCGAACAATCATTGAAATCGAACGGCAGTATTACGTTTCCTTCCGTTTTTGAAACGAATTTTTTATGGTTCAAATATCACCTCTATGGGAATAAACCAGGTCAATTTTATGGTAATTCGGACGTTTGGCTCTGGATGCCTAAGGGGATTATTAAGACCAACCATCCTCAATTGAATTGGATAACGGGTGAGAGCAGGGATAAATTTTACATCGGATTAAGCAATGCATCGTCTGAAGAAGTTCAGACTCCAATTGAATTAAACGAACAGATCATTGGATTCAATCCGGCGCAGGATTATACCGTAACGATCATCCGCGACAATGGCACACCAGAGCAAACGGTAATGAGTGGTGGAATCATTCAAGCCACGGTTTCAGGCAAGGGCATCACCGCGATCATTGTAGAGGGACTCGATATTGATGTACCGCTGCATCAGGTCAGAACGGCAGATACATCGGATGCAAGTTATTTCTTTGATACCCACAGTCCAATTGATGCGGTTAAAGGCATGCTGATCGTTAAGCCTGACGAAACGGTTTATGATGCTTATGTACAGGCCAAAACAACGAAACCAGCGACAATCCACTATTCCTTGGATGGCGGGGCAACGTACACGACCATCCCAGATACGATCTATCCGATGGAATGGTCGATACGAGTGAATGATTTATCCCAAACTTTCACGTATTACGTGGAATCGGAGGGGAAACAAACCCGCAAGCGGACACTTTATCTGCCTGATCAGGTAACGGAAACTCCAGTCCAACCCGATGGGCAGGATAGCTCAACCATCATTGTGGATAATACAGAGGCGGAGACAGAAGGCGTCTGGATAAGGGATACGACGGCTAACGATTATTATTATGATAACTATGTGTATGCCAAATCTACGACCGGCACAGCGACAAGCAAAATGAGATGGCGGCCTGAGCTGCCAGAAAGTGTCACTTACAGTGTGTATTATAAGATTCCGCAAATCACGGCTGCGAGTGAAAATTGGGCAACAAATGCCTCATTTACCGTTTATCATAGCGGCGGCTCCGATACGGTGACAGTTGATGAGACAACAGCGAATGGTACTTGGGTGCACCTGGGGGATTATCCTTTTGCTGCAGGCGATAGCGGGTACGTGGAACTAACCAATAAGGCCAATAAGTCCAGAGTCGTTGCCGATGCAATCATGTGGGTGGACCCAAACAGGGTACCGCAATTGGAGTCTGCTGTGATCCTGTCCGATCGGAACGAACTGCAGATGACTCAAACCGCACAACTGAGCGTAACCGGTTATTTGGATAACGGTTTGGTCGGTGATCTTACACAGGCCGATGTGCAGTATTTCGTTGATCGTACGGATCTGGCCGAAGTGAATAGCAGTGGGGTGTTGACCCTTCTTAATCTTGATGGAGACACGGATCACATTGAGGTATGGGCTACTGTTACGATTGACGGAGTGACCTTAACCACACCACCTTTGAACATCACGATCAGGGACCTAACGGTTATCGTCGATAGTACAAATACAACGGGGTTATACACGACAGAAGGGTCGTGGAGCCAAAGCAATTTAGCTGGATACAAAATTGGGGTTAAATCCCGCTATTCAACAGTTCAAGGCTCATCAGCAACGTGGAAAGGCGAGTTTCCAGAAGGTAAATATACGGTCTCGATCTACAAACTCGTCCATACGACGGCAAACGATAACAATGTCAAAGTGGAAGTGAAACATAAAGCGGGTACCGAGGTCACCTATATCGATGCAACGGCCGGCTCATCGGGTTGGGTTAATCTGGGAACGTTCGACTTTACGGGTGACGGTAGCGAGTATGTCCGGTTAACCAGAGTTTCGCCTACCACGGTAGACCCGCCAACGCTTCCTGCGGATATGATCTATACGAGGGTTGACGCAGTTATGTTCGAACGGCATTCCGATGATTCGGAGCAGCTTGCCAATGAGGCGCCAGTTGAATCGACACTTTCTGAATAAGGGCAGTGATTTATGAATGGAAGTGGAACAACGGTACGTGATGTTAAACAAATGATTGTAAAATAACGCTAAGAGCCGAGTGGATCAGAACGATCCATTTGGCTCTTTGTGTCTAAGTGTAAGAAAGTGTGGTTACAAGGGAAGGCAGTCGGCCACCTTCCTCTTACCACCCATTAATCACTTAAGTTTGCCAAATCCAACTTTTTTGGATGCTCGTAAAAAAATTGCCGCGTTCAGATTATGTTTCGTCACACTCAAAACGTTTCTCTAGACCCACACAAATCTTCAATGGTACCATCATACACGTGCTTGAATTGAAGATTGCAGGAGGATATCATGTGGATCAACTTAAATACGATAATCTAAAGCTGGGGGAGCGCGGAGCTATCATCAGCATTATCGCCTACATATGTTTGACCGTATTAAAACTGATCGTTGGCAATATGGCCGGATCAGAAGCGCTCAAGGCGGATGGATTAAACAATGCCACCGATATTGTGGCCTCAATAGCTGTACTGATCGGTTTGAAGCTTGCCCAACGCCCAGCCGACACAGATCATACATATGGTCACTGGAGAGCAGAGACCGTTGCGTCACTTGTTGCTTCTTTCATTATGATGGCAGTAGGTTTACAAGTACTGTTTCAAGCCATTGGTTCTGTGTTTCAGGGTAAACATGAATCTCCGGATATCATCGCTGGGTACACAGGCATTTTCTGCGCAGTTATCATGTATCTGGTCTATCGCTATAACAAGAGACTTGCTACTCGTATTAAAAGTCAGGCAGTCATGGCTGCAGCTCGAGATAATATCTCCGATGCCTGGGTGAGCACCGGTACGGTCATTGGGATCGTGGGTTCCCAGTTCGGCCTCCCATGGCTGGACCCTGTAACGGCTGTCATTGTAGGTTTCCTGATCTGCAAGACCGCTTGGGACATTTTCAAGGAAGCCACACATCATCTGACGGATGGTTTTGATGTTGAACTGATTCAGGAGTACAAAAAAACGATTGCCGGAATTGACAGCGTAGAGACAGTTAAAGACGTGAGAGCGCGGAATTATGGCAATAACGTCGTAGTAGACGTTGTCATAACAGTTGATGCTGAGCTGGATCTTCAACAAGCACACGATATCTGTACAGACGTGGAGAACGAGTTAATGGAGGAACATGACGTATACACCGTTCACGTTCATGTGGAACCTGATACGTTGGAAGAGTGCATTTAAACTCAGGATTATAAAAGAGCGACTCGGCAAAGCAAAAAACCAGTGAGCTTTAATTATTCACTGGTTTTTTGCTGATTTCAATTTTCATTTTTAAAAGAATACGCGCGTTGTTTATCCCATACATGACTATCTCGGCAAATTATAGGTAATCAGATTGTTATATTTATCCGCATGTTTCTGTTCGTCCAGGATGATTCCCCACACCGTGTCTTTATATATGCCATAAGGGAGACCAAACCATATTTTTCTATACTTTTCCACGGCCGCCAATTCACCCTGAAACGCCTTTTGCAGTCCGGCAAGATAAGAGGTGACCGTCTCAACCGGCTCACTGCTTATGCCCGTAATCTCCTGACCTGTCAGATCCTTGTACATTTGGCGGAACATTTGATTATGTCCGCGTTCATCATTGCGAATGCTCGTGATGATGGCAGCCTGATTGGCATCGGGTGACAACTGAATCAGTGAATCATAGAACACCTCATCGTTTCGTTCTCCTTGCACAGCCGTTTTGATTAATTCGAGTGCTTCGGCTGATGATGTTGCCCATACCGGAGTAAAAGTGTACCTGTAACCATAAGGATATGCCACATACATTAAGAATCCCTCCAAGACAAATATGAGTTAAGATATGCACGTATGCCCATCAGCGTTAACCCATATCATCTGTCCTGCCTTATTTGTGGAAAGCTTCAGTAAAACTTCACTTGGTATACCTCAATATTTTACTGTAACCATAAGCAAGAACAAATGGCAGGAGATATGACACAAAGGTCCAAATTATGTTCCATCCATTAAAATAGATGACATGCCCCATCATTTTGGCAACCCATTCGATTAATGTCAGCGACAATGATGCAACAAGAATCGCCAACCATGGCTTGGCGCCTTTTTCTGAAATCATATACATCATCAGGCAACCAGCGATCGGATAGACTCCAAGATCCATTGGAAGAGCAGCCAAGGATTGATTATGAGTATTCGGCAGAATATTCCAGAAGTAATTAAACCCGATATTGTTGATGGATGCTGAAATAGCCACACCAAGTGGATAATATAGAATAAGGATTGTAAAGTTCCGACGCAGAATCCATACACCCAATATAATGGGAATGACCATACCCAACAGAATGTTTCCTAACATGCCATTTTCCTCCAAAGCTTTGTTACTTCTGTAGTTTCACTATAAGCGGCATCAGCATTTATCGGATTTCTCTCACTTCAATACAAGTGGTGTTGTATAAGTTAACCAACTCCATGGTTTATAATGCATATTAGCAAATTCGAAATAGGCATGTGTGAGTCCAAACGTTAAAAAGGCCGCTTATCCAACAAGGGTAAGCGACCTTTTTTAGCGCATTTAGTAAACTTACATTAATGCAGTTTAAATTCGTTTAAAAACGGAGTAGCTTATCCACATGATTCATATGTTCCAGATTACGAATAAACTCGAATCGTTCTTGTTTGTATCCATCAAAAGGTGTGCCTGCAAGAAATTGATTGAATTTCTGTTCAAGCATATTCCAGCCAAACGGAGTTTCCATATCGCCTAGAGGTACAGGCATCCACCGTTCATATATATTGCCATCATGGGTTGTTATAACAACATGGGCAGCGCAAAAATGAGTTGGATGATCAGCCAGATATTGCTGCACTTCATCATCCAGGGTTACTGTAATTTTTTGCACCAGTTCCTGAACCTCCGGATCGGTAAAGCTATTGAATATTAATTCCTCTGAGTCCATACGACCGTATTTGAGAGCCACGGCTGAAGTGAATTGTGTGCTGGCCTGTGCTCCGATTGCGGTCTTGGGCTTAGGATTTGTCAGACGATATACAAATGAAGAGGTCCTCACATCAACAGACTTGATCTTGGATGGTGTTAAACTATAGTCTTCTCGAAGTTCCAACATAGCATCCAGAGTGGCGTGTAATCCACGCTGGCAGGCATGACGTTTGAAATAAATGTAAGTCACTTTAAAATCAGTTCCCAGTCCTTCCAGCACATGACTTGTGTCACAATGCCCGCTTGTTCCTTTGAAGGCCTGGAAGAATCCATATTTTCCTTCCAAAGCTGCATCAGGACCTGTGAAACCACAGGATGCCAGTCTCACGGCCCTTAATCCGGTCAATGCCGCCCAGCCGCTGCATAAAATTTTCCCTGAAGTTCCATCATTCTGATATTCAATCAAACCTCCTGTGAACAGAGAAGCAATCCCCATCGCATCCTTGGTCTGCTTGGCATCTGCATTTGTTAATTTACTTACCAAGGCCGCTGCTGCGACAGCGCCGCATACCCCGGTAGCATCAAATCCTCTTTCCCGGTACATAAATGGATTGATCGCTTCGCCTAACCGAGCATATACGTCATAAGCCGCAACAATGGCGGTGATCATCTGTTTGCCATCGTTTCGGTGAAGCTGAGCCATACTTAGCAGGAGCGGAACAAGCACAGATCCAGGGTGACCCATGGCGTGGCGATAGCCGTCATCCAGGTCTGCACAACGTGCCATCATGGTATGAATGAAGACAGCATGATCTGTGCTAGTGCGGACATCCTGTTCACCAATCAATGAGACCAAGTCTTCATTTTTAATAATAGAGTCTGCCAATCTTGCATATTCCAAAATACGTTCACTTGTTTCAGAGTATCGACCAAATACCATATTACCGTAAGAGTCCAGTATTACCTGTTTACCTACTTCGATAGCCCTCTCGGAGAGATCCTCATATTGAAGACGGGTTATGTAGTTGGCAAGTTCTACAATCATATGATTCACAACAGTTCACCTCGTTATTTTGACTTCAATCCGCAAATACACGGGAAGTTTACATAACAGAAATATAAAGTTGTCATGATGTTGAACTCAAGCACAAGTTAACTGCACTAACTCAACTTTTGTATGCACATAAGTAATTGAACGCCAATATGATTCAATTGCTTTGATGTAATGAAGGGGTGCAATAACGTTTGACTATTTTTTTAAAATCCTCTACGTAAGAGGGGAAAATTTTAGATTTGTGATAGATCAATGCGAGCGGGTGAAGATAAGAAAAATCAGCGATTGGAAATACATGAAGGTGAGAATTCGTATGATTAGACTCATTTAATGCATGAATCCCTGAAAGATACATCGTTAATGAAAAACTGGCCGCGTAATCCTCAGCACACAAAAGGTGATGGATATCCGGTTGCGTCAATTCGTTAATACAATGCAGGGATATGTTACGTTCAGCGAGATGTTTATCGAGCAAAATACGGGAATTGAAGTTTTTCTTATTCAGAACAAAGGGGACATGTTGAAACAGACTCAAATCCGCGCCCTGATTAAATGTTTCGATGCACTCGGGATATTGATCAGGGAAATACTGCTTGAGCAAATTGTCCGAGATCACCATGTACATCTGCTCAAGCAGAATCGTTTCATACTTTACATTTTGCGTTACGATATTGTCCACACCCGAGAGAAACAGATCCAGTGAATTGTTTAACACCATCTCCTGCATTTGCGGTGAGGTTGTACGATGAATTTTAAGCTCCACTTTGGGATGCAGGGCATAAAATTCTTTTAATAATTTCGGCACGATAATGGGATAGCGCCCTTCGGTAACGCCAAAATGAATCGTGCCTGACTTATCCTCTTTAAGATCAGTAAGTTGATTCTCCATATTTAGATCCAGCAACTCAATTTGACGTAGCGTATCTTGCATAATTTTCCCCGCTGCTGTCAGCGCAATTTTAGGTTTTCTTTCGAAGAACGCAACACCATGTTTTTCTTCCAAGCTTTTTAGGTATTTGCTGAGTGATTGATGGGAAATATATAGTCGTTTCGCTGCATTGGAAATGTTTAACTCTTCGGACAGAACCAAAAAATATTTATAGTTATTAAGCATGCATACCTCCTGAGGTAATCTTTTGTGTGACTCTGATGTAAACACTATAGATGCAACACGGTTAAAGATCATCATACTGCAACTATTAGTTACATACAAGCAATCTAAATGTGCTTTGGGGTTGCGAATATCTATGATAAATTATGAATGTATTCACGATGTCCATAGCGGTGTAAGCGTGAGCAATATGCAAATGTCTGCTCCAAAATATAATTAACAGGAGGTTATGTGCGTGAGTAAAGTTGCAGTTCTATTAGCAAAAGGATTTGAAGAAAGTGAGACCCTGACGATTGTTGATATTTTGAGAAGAGCACATATCGAATGTCACATGATTAGTACAGCGGGTGAAATGGTTCGTGGTAGTCATGACATCGTGGTCAAGGCTGATGCGCTCATCAGTGAAGATGTTAAAACCTACGATATGATTGTACTCCCTGGAGGAATGCCTGGGGCCGCTAATCTTCGTGATGATGACCATGTAATTCAACTTATTCAGGAAATGAACCAGTCCGGCAAATATGTAGCAGCCATGTGTGCGGCACCCCTTGCACTAGCCAAAGCAGGTGTGTTGGAGAACAAAAATTTTACCGCTTATGTAGGTTATGATCAGAAAATTGAAACCAGCGGTACTTTTAAAGAAGATATTGTTGTTAAAGATGGAAATCTGATTACAAGCCGCGGCCCCGCGACGTCTTATGCTTTCGCTTTTGCATTAGTGGATGCCTTAGGCGGAGACAGTATGGCTGTCAAAAATCGTATGGTTTATTTCAATGCATTTGATGCTGAATAGGAGGGAACTGAAATGACGAATAAAGTAGCAGTATTGATGGCGGAAGGTTACGAAGAGGGAGAAACGCTGACGATTGTTGATATTTTGAGAAGAGCTGGATTAACCTGTGACACGTTTTATTTTGGCGATAAGCTGGTTAAGGGCATGCACGGCATCTTTGTAGAAGCAGACAAACCTTTTGGCGAAGAAGTAAAGCAGTATGACATGATCGTTCTGCCGGGAGGCCGCCCAGGTGGACAAAACCTGAAGGAAAATCCGGATGTGATTGACATGGTGCAGTACTTCAATCAGAACAATAAGTACATTGGCGCAATGTGTTCCGGTACGGTGGTACTGTCCGATGCCAAGGTCATTGAGGGAAAACAGGTAACAGGTTATGTAGGGTACGCTGAGAAATTGATTGGCGGCATCTTCAAGGATGAAGTCGTCGTAGCTGACCAGAATCTCGTTACAAGCCAAGGGCCTGCAACACCTTATCCATTTGCATACAAAATTGCAGAAATCTTCGGCAAAGATACATCAGGCCTACGTGAAAAGATGTTATACAACTTTGCCGGAGGCAAGTAAAGACAGCTAAGAGGGCGGGGGAATCATATGAAAACAGAGGAATTGGCTAAGGAGATTATCGCTAACATTGGACAGGATAATATTACGTATGCCACGCATTGTGCAACCAGATTGAGATTCAACGTAAAAGATGAGTCTCAGGTTAACTTGAAAGCGCTTGATCGACTGGAAGGTGTCCTGCGAGCCCAGTTTAACAGCGGTCAGTTACAGATCATCATTGGCGCAAAAGTGAAAAGCGTTTTTGACGCAGTAAGTGAAAAGCTTGACTTGGAAAATCAGGACATTGAAGTGAAAGCAATACAACAAAAAAAGAATGTGATTTCCCGAGTCGTGGAAACGGTGGCAGGCATATTCGGGCCAGTCATTCCAGTGTTGATTGGGTGCGGTATGGTGAAGTCTGTGCTTGCAATCCTGACGACAATGAATCTTCTTGAGACAACAAGTGGTGCGTACCAAACCTTTAGTCTGATTAGCGATCTTATTTTCTATTTTTTCCCCTTCTTCCTTGCAGTCAGCGCGGCCAAGAAGTTCAAAACCAACGAATATCTGGCTGTGGCCCTTGCCGGGGCTTACATGTATCCCACCATTATGGAAGGTGCAGCAAAAGTGGCAGAGGCGGGTGTTACCAGTTTAAGCTTTTTCGGCCTTCCATTATTGCTCGTGAACTATAAATCAACGATCATTCCGATTATTATTTCGGTTTGGGTGATGAGCTACGTCTACCGATTTGTTAATAAGCGAATACCCGATATGTTTAAAATTTTGTTTGTGCCGATGATTGTGTTGTTCATTATGGTTCCACTTGGATTAATTGTTTTCGGACCTTTAGGAACCTACTTCGGCAGTGGAGTTGCTCAAATTGTAACGTATTTGTATACGGTGAATGGCGTCATTGGTGCATTTTTATTTGGAACATTCAGACCCCTTCTAATTATATTTGGCATGCATTACGCGATTACTCCAATTAACAGCCAGCTGATTGCTGAATATGGATACTCGGTAATTTCACCTGCAAACTTGACTGGAAATCTGGCTCAAGCCGGGGCATGTATTGGTGTATTCCTCTTATTGAAACATAAAACGAGCAAATCCAGTGCTCTATCCAGTGGTGTAACGGCGATGTTTGGTATTACCGAACCGGCCATCTTCGGATTCAACCTTAAGTACAAGCGTCCTTTTATCTGTGCGATGCTTGCAGGAGGTATCGGAGCAGCTTACATCAATTTCTGGGGTGGAGGAGCAACGGCTCTGATTCTGCCAGGTATCTTGGCCTTGCCAACCTATATCGCTGACAGTTATATACACATCATTATCGGGGTAGCAATCAGCATTACGCTTGCACTGGTTGCCGTCTTGATCTGGGGAATTGAAGAAGAGATTCCAGCTCCAGTTACTGCAAGTGTTGGCAATGGAACAGATGGTTCTGCTGCCGCTAATGCGATTGCGGCGACCTCAGAATCCCATGCTTTGACTCGACCAACCGGAACACTAATCATTGGCTCTCCGATTAACGGAACAGTTAAAAATATAACTGAAATCGACGATCCCATCTTTGCTCTGGGGAGCGGTGCTGCAGTTGAATCAATCGATGGCAAAGTATACGCGCCATTTGACGGTAAAGTTGTATCGCTGTTCCCAACCAAACATGCCATTGGACTGATGTCGAATGAAGGAGTGGAGATGCTTGTTCACGTAGGGATTAACACCGTCAAGTTGAAAGGAAAGCATTTCACAGCTTATGTGCAGCAGGATCAGGTGATTAAGCAAGGAGATCTGCTGATCGAATATGATCATGAAGCTATTCGGGCAGCAGGATTTGATACGGTCGTGCCCATCATTATATCCAATACTTTTGAATATCAGAGTGTTGAGCAGATTGCTGAGGATCGGGTTGTCCAAAACGAAGCATTGTTACGCATTCAGGCTTAGAGGTGGTAAATATGAGTAAATTATCTGAAGACTTTCTTTGGGGAGGCGCTGCAGCGGCCAACCAGTTAGAAGGTGGATGGAATGAGCGCGGCAAAGGAGTCAGTGTTGCAGATGTCATGACAGCAGCAACACATGGCTTGGAGCGAAGAATTACACAGGGAATTGAGGAGAATGTATATTACCCTAGTCATCAGGCTAGTGATTTTTATACAAGATACAAGGAAGATATTCAGTTGTTTCATGAGATGGGATTCAAATGCTTTCGAACCAGCATCGCGTGGACACGGATATTTCCAAACGGAGATGAGACGGAACCGAATGAGGAAGGTCTGCAATTCTATGATGACTTGTTTGACACCTGTTTGGCATACGGGATTCAGCCAGTAGTCACCATATCTCACTTCGAAATGCCATATCATCTAGTGACGGAATATGGGGGATGGCGCAATCGTAAATTGATTGACTTTTATTTAAACTTCTGTGAAGCAGTCTACACCAGATATCGGACTAAGGTTAAATACTGGATGACGTTTAACGAAATCAATATGATTGTGCGCAAGCCATGGAAACCGGGAGGCATTCAGTGGAACGATGGGGAAAACAAACTTCAGACCATGTACCAGGCTGCGCATTATATGCTGATAGCCAGTGCCAAAGCAGTCAAACTCGGTAAAGAGATCAACCCGGACTTTATGATCGGTGGCATGTTCCTTCATCCAACGTCATACGCAGCTACATGCGACCCTGATGATGTGCTTGCCCAGGTCAAAAAACTTCAACAAGCTTACTTCTTTCTCGATGTGCATGTCAGAGGCAAATATCCGCGCTCATATTATGGGTTCCTGAAGCAGCATCAATTGGAAATTGAAACTGCTCCTGAGGATGAATTGATTCTGAGAGAAGGAACCGTAGATTATATCGGATTCAGCTATTACTCCAGCTCTGTCGTTATGGCTAATCCAACCGATCAGGACAAGAGTGAGGGGAATGAAATAAGCGGTTATAAAAATCCGCTCTTGCCTGCCAGTGAATGGGGATGGCAGATTGATCCGGTAGGTCTCCGGATTACATTAAACTGGCTGTATGATAAGTATCAGATCCCGCTATTTATTGTAGAGAATGGTTTAGGCGCAGTGGATACGCTCGAAGAGGATGGGGCAGTGCATGATCCATATCGGATTGATTACCTTAGACAGCATGTGAGTGAGATGAAAAAAGCGATTCTGGAAGACGGAGTTGAAGTGATAGGTTACACTCCCTGGGGTTGCATTGACCTTGTCAGTGCCGGAACAGGAGAGATGAAAAAGAGATATGGCTTAATCTATGTCGATAAAGACAATGATGGAAAGGGTTCATTAAAGCGAGTTAAAAAAGACTCTTTCTACTGGTATAAAGAATGTATTAAAAGTCAAGGGAAGATAATATAACACTTCGTCAAGTACACGAATGATCAATTAAAAGCCCTTGTCTCCATCGGCAACCAATGGAGACAAGGGCTTAAGCTTTTTCAAAGATTAACCGAAATTTATTAGAGATTTTTTTTACTGGTGCTTGCTGAGAATATCAAATATGATCTTGGCATTATCTGTGTTGTCGATCAAACCAGCGAAGCGATGACTTGCCGGGCCGTAGGCATAGACCGGAACATCTTCACCTGTATGTCCACCTGTTGTCCAGCCGGTAAATGAACGGTTATCAATAATCGCTTCAATAGCATTATCAATCTTTGTTACATCCGCACTTTTGGCTGCTTCGTTCACCGATTGAATCTCTTCAGGTTTCAACTCCAGTTTGAGATAACTTTTCAGTGTTTCTTCAACCGAAGCACCTTTTGCAATTTGTGCTGCCATGAAGTCAGGTGTGCGCAGTGCAGCTTTGATTGGGTCTACGAAGAAGTTGTATTCTCCGTCTTTTCCAAGCGTAAGTCCGCCCGTGGAGTGGTCGGCAGTAGCTACGACAAGTGTTTCACCGTCTTTTTTGGCAAAATCAATAGCTGCCTGAAATGCTGCTGCGAAATCATCCATTTCACTCATCGCGCCAACGATATCATTATCATGTCCTGCCCAGTCAATCTGGCTACCTTCGACCATTAGAAAGAATCCTTTGTCGTTCGAACTGAGGCGATCAATCGCTGTATTGGTCATCTCAGCCAATGATGGAGTTGCAGCAGTACGATCAATCAACTTGTCCAGACCTCCGTCCGCAAACAGTCCAAGAACTTGTTGATTCTTATCAGCGAGGAGAGAGGAACGATCCGTCACATAGCTGAATCCGGCCTTCTGGAATTCCTTTGTAAGGTCACGACCCTCGCGTACAAAATTGGATTTCCCTCCACCCAGAAGTACATCCACCTTATGCTTGCCATTAATCAACTCATCATAATAATCGTCCGCAATAGCATCCATATTTTTTCGACTGATATCATGGGCACCAAATGCAGCTGGTGTGGCATGAGTGATCTCCGACGTAGCCACGAGTCCGGTGGCTTTCCCGTTTTCTTTGGCCTGCTCAAGTACGGTTTTGACTTCCTTCTGCTCAGGGTCAACCGCAATGGCCGCATTGTATGTTTTCACGCCCGCGGACATGGCCGTTGCCGCGGAAGCGGAATCCGTCACATTTTGTTTATCATCATCCGGATAGGTCATTTGTGCCCCAACCAGATAAGGGTCGAATACGGTTTTGTCCATGCCCTTCGTTGAAGGATCATCTTTCATATAACGGTAGGCTGAAGTATAAGAGGTCCCCATGCCATCTCCAATGAGGAAGATGATGTTCTTGATTTGTTTTTTCTCCACACTTACAGCTTGAACGGCACTTGCTTGTCCGGCGGACAAGAGAGTAGAAGCCGATACAGCCAGAGTCAGCGCTACCGCTGGTAGTACTCTTTTGGATAATTTCACAATGATTCCTCCTCGTAATATCTCAACAACAAAAATGAATGCATGAATCTATATTCATTTGTTCATCATTAAGAAGATTAGCATTTATATGTAAATGAACACCAAGAACTTTGTATACCTGAGGTAAAATAAACAAAATAAAGGGGATGTGATAATTCTTTGCATGAGGAGCAAGTCAAACATTACAATCAAGGCAATGTGTTTCCGCTGAAAGATTCACATGATCTGCAACATACGAGATTACAAAAATATACTCATTCCGCTATTTTTGAAGTATGATACAACATAAGTAGAACGCTTTCATTTTTATATTACTGTTAGTATAAAATCAATTTCATTTTCAGGAGGCTCTTTACCATTGATCAAAACAACTCCAACTTATGATGGGTATCTCTTTGTACATTTTATTGGCGAACAACCAGACGGAGAGCAGGTTTATTTCTCCTATAGCGAGGATGGCCTTCACTGGAAGGATCTTAATGGCGGCTCGCCTGTGCTGTTTTCCGACCTTGGAGAAAAAGGGGTACGGGACCCGTTTCTGGTTCGTTCAGTCAACGATAATAAATTTTATCTGATTGCTACGGATCTCCGCATCGCAAGCGGCAAAGGATGGACTCATGCCGTTAATGCCGGGAGCCGTGACGTAATTATATGGGAATCCAGCAATCTCGTAAACTGGTCATCCCCATGGAACGTTACACTAGGTGTTGAGGGCGCTGGATGTGTCTGGGCACCAGAAGCTGTGTATGATGAAATGGCAGATGAGTTTCTTGTATTCTGGGCTTCTGCGACGCAGGAACCTCAGGAGCAAGAACGAAAACAAAAAATATACAGCGCTCGTACAAAAGACTTTCGTACGTTTTCTGCATCGGAAAAATACATTGAGCGGGATAATCATATTATTGATACAACGATTCTTCCTGCGGATGGCTCTTATTATCGATACTCCAAGGATGAAACAACCAAAAACATACGGGTAGAAAAAGGAGACTCTCTCGACAAAGGGGCATTTGTTACACTTCAAGCTCCGGTACTGGAGGCTATGGCAGGTGTGGAGGGACCTCAAATCTTTAAATTCAATGACCGGGAGGAATGGTGTCTGATTGTTGATCGATTTGCTGAAGGCAAGGGTTATCTTCCTCTGCTGACTACAGATCTGGGAAGTGGAGAATTCCGAATCGTCCCTGATGGTGAATTCGATATGGGAACGACTCAAAAGCGGCATGGAAGTGTCCTGCCAATCACAGCTGAGGAGTGCAGCCGGCTTCTCGCGGCTTTTGGGGATGGTCATCAGGTGCTTCCCGGGCAATATGCCGATCCTGATGTCGCACAGTTTGGGGATCGCTACTATATGTATCCAACAACAGATGGCTTCGAGGGGTGGTCGGGGACACAGTTCAAAGTGTTTTCTTCTTCAGACCTGAAGCATTGGCAAGACGAAGGTGTTATCCTTGATCTGGGAACAGAGGATGTCACCTGGGCAACCGGTAATGCCTGGGCACCGGCAATTGCCAGCCGTAACGAAAAGTTCTATTTTTATTTCTGTGGCAAAATGCTGAACGGCGACAGTGCCATTGGCGTTGCTGTAGCGGATACACCGATTGGACCATTCCTGGCCGAGTCGCAACCTTTGATCACAATGGAGCAGTTGAAACGTCTGGGCATTGCTATGGGCCAAGCTATTGATCCCTCCATCTATGTCGAAGATGATGGAAGACCGTATCTGCTATTTGGCAATGGACATGGTGCCATTGTGGAGCTTGGTGAAGACATGATAAGTGTCGTTGAGGACACAATGAGCAATCTGGCGGGCTTGCATGATTTTCGTGAGGCTGTAACCGTGCTGAAGCAGGGTGGACTATACCATTTTACGTGGTCCTGTGATGACACAGGCAGTGAAGACTATCATGTGAATTACGGTACGGCAGAGCAATTATATGGTCCAATTACCTATCGATACCCAATCCTGAGCAAAAATGTCGAGAAGGGCATGCTGGGAACAGGTCATCACTGTATCTTTAATGAAAATGAAACCGGTCAACTACGGATTGCCTATCACCGTTTTGTAACACCACTGTCCAGATTCTCCTCTGGAAAGGGGTATCACCGCGAAATATGTATGGACCCGCTTCTTTTTGGTAAGGACGGACTGATTCAGCCTGTTATACTCTAAAATAAGCAATTCAATTGAATCGCTATTTAATGAAGGCTTGATACAGCATGAATGCCTGTCAAATGTCGCTTTTAGCGGTTTTGGCAGGCATTTTTATCATCCACCTGGAACAAGCAAAGCCGTAGGGTTGAGCGGGTATGCGACTTATTAAACGCATTAATTCCAGAATACATTTGACAGGCGAATCAATAAATCGTATTATTACGATATAACGATTTAGGAGGAATACTTTTGAACACTCCCGCTTTTGACAGCAATAACATTAAACAGTTCGATGAACCTGCTAATCTGCTGAAAGCTTTATCTCACCCCATTCGTTTATGCATTGTGCGCGGACTGATGATGAAAAAAAAATGTAATGTTTCTTATATGCAGGAATGTCTGGATCTTCCCCAATCAACAGTCTCACAACACCTCCAGAAACTTCGTAGTGCAGGCATTGTTGCTACGGAGCGGAATGGTCTTGAAGTGAACTATGTGCTTGCCGATCAACGGGTTGAACAGATTATCAAAACTTTATTTGAAAAGGATGATTGTGAATCATGAGCAAAAAAGTACTCATTGTTGGCGGTGTAGCTGGAGGTGCATCTGCAGCTGCACGCCTTCGCCGTCTGGATGAACATGCCGAGATTATTATCTTTGAGAAGGGACCCTATATCTCATTTGCCAATTGTGGTTTACCTTATTATATAGGTGGCACAATCGATGATCGAGAGCGTCTGCTGGTGCAAACGCCAAAAGGGATGGCAGATCGCTTTCGTATCGATGTGCGTACAAGAAGTGAGGTCGTAGCTATTGATTCGCAGAAGCGAGTGGTTAAGATACAATCCCAGGAGCGCGGTGCATATGAAGAAAGCTATGACGAGTTGATATTGTCACCAGGTGCAAAACCGATCATTCCCGATCTGCCGGGTAAGGACAATCCACTAATTTATACCGTACGAAGTATTCCTGATATTGATCGGATCAAAGAACAGATAAGTTCTTCTAACAACAAGTATTCGATCGTCATAGGCGGTGGATTTATCGGCGTAGAAATGGCTGAGAATCTAAAGGAAGCTGGTCTGGATGTAACGCTTATTGAGGGGAACGCACAAGTACTCACACCCTATGATACCGAGTTAGCAGCCGCATTAGCACAGGAAATGGAAAATCATGGTGTAAACCTGCTGTTTTCCAAACGTGTTCAGGGATTTCATTCCCTAGAGCAGGGCATAGGGGTTGAACTTGCCGATGGTCATGTGTTGACAGCTGACATGGTTATTCTTGCGATAGGCGTAATGCCGGACACCTATTTTTTGAAAGATAGCGGCGTTTCACTGGGTGCACGTGGACATATTATCGTAAATGAAGCCTTGGAAAGTAGTGTGCCACATATTTATGCTGTTGGGGATGCCATCGAAGTAACGGAAACTATTCATGGTACGAAGGCAACGATACCACTTGCCGGACCTGCCAACAAACAAGGCCGTATTGTTGCCGACCGTATCGCAGGGCTTCAATCTACCTACAAAGGAACACAAGGTACGTCCATTATCAAAGTATTTGGAATGACCGCAGCTACGACAGGCAGTAATGAAAAAACACTACAGCGCCTGGGCGTGGACTATCAAACCGTTATCGTACACCCTGCTTCTCATGCATCGTATTATCCAGGTTCAAGCGCAATTACTCTTAAGCTGCTGTTTACTCCGGAAGGTAAAATTTTGGGCGCACAAGCAGTCGGTTATGATGGAGTGGATAAACGAATTGATGATATTGCTGTAGCCATTCATTTTGGAGGACATGTACGGGATTTAACAGAGCTTGAACTGAGTTACGCACCAC
Organism: Paenibacillus sp. FSL H3-0457; assembly: GCF_037981725.1. Taxonomy (NCBI): domain Bacteria; kingdom Bacillati; phylum Bacillota; class Bacilli; order Caryophanales; family Paenibacillaceae; genus Paenibacillus; species Paenibacillus sp. FSL H3-0457. Next base: position 3,583,717 of record NZ_CP150283.1, read on the forward strand.
CTTATTCGTCTGCCAAAGATCCCGTGAATATGGTTGGATATGCAGCAGAGAATATGATCACTGGACGTGTTCAGACGTTCACCTATAATCAACTGGCTGATCGTCAGCCGGGGCAGTCGATACTTCTGGATGTTCGCAGTGAAATTGAGCATCAAAATGGTCATATTCCGGACTCAATCTCTATTCCAGTTGATGAGCTTCGTCAACGTTTAGATGAATTAGACCCATCCAAAGAAATCTGGCTATACTGTCAAGTCGGCTTACGTGGTTACACTGCTTCGCAAATTTTGCGCCAGCATGGTTTTAGTGTAAAAAACTTGAGTGGTGGTTATAAAACATACCGTCAAGCCCAGTTTAAGCCTGCTACATTTACTGCTGCAAAAAAAGACCGTCCTGAACCTGTGATAGACGCTAAGGAAAAGGAGTCTTTTCCCGCTGCCTCAACACAGCCGCAACGTATTGATCATGAGTTGAACGTATGTGGATTAAGTTGTCCTGGTCCGCTAATTCAGGTTAAGCAGAAAATGGATCAACTCTCGAACGGGGAAACACTTCGCGTGAAAGCTTCCGATCCAGGATTCTATGAAGATGTCAAAGCATGGGCGACAATGTCGGGTTCCACAATCTTGCAGTTGGAAAGACTGAAAGGCGGTACGATTGAGTCTGTCATTGCTAAAAATGCAGCACAACCCGTATCCAATGCCCCAATCAGCGATCCTGCCAGCACGATGGTTGTTTTCAGTGGTGATCTGGATAAAGCGATCGCTTCACTCATTATTGCAAATGGCGCAGCAGCCAGTGGACGGAAAGTAACCCTATTTTTCACGTTTTGGGGATTGAGTATTATTCGCAAGCAGCAACCGCAGAAGTTATCCAAAACTATGATCGGCCGTATGTTTGATATGATGTTACCTCGCGGGAGCCAGAAGCTTGGCATGTCCAAAATGAATATGCTCGGAGCAGGCCCGAAGATGATCCGTGGTTTGATGAAAAAACATCATGTGCCTTCGTTGGAAGAATTGATAGAGAGCGCAATTGTACAAGGAGTAGAGATCGTTGCCTGCCAAATGTCCATGGATTTAATGGGAATTCAGCGCGAAGAATTAATAGACCAAGTCAAAATTGGTGGTGTCGGTTACTATCTTGGACAAGCATCACAAGCCAATCATAATCTGTTTATTTAAAAAAAATTATCACAAACTCCAAAAAGCGTTGATTCGAATTCGAACCAACGCTTTTTGGACTTAATCATCAAGTAAACATTGACTTCATTTTTTTGATATTATAATATAAGCATACACTTATATGTGATTGAAGGAGGAAGTGCTATGGATTCTATGCAAGAGGTAGCGGATAAGCTTAAATTGCTGGGTGATAAAACACGTCTTACTATCCTTACACTCCTCAAAGAACGTGAATGGTGCGTGTGTGAATTTGTAGAGATTTTAGACATGTCACAACCTGGAATTAGTCAACATTTGCGCAAGCTGAAGGATCAAGGCTTGGTTAAAGAAAATAAACGTGGTCAGTGGGTATACTACTCTTTAAATGTAGAGAATACACCCTATATTACATCTGTCCTGAAATTGATGCCAGATACAGCAACTATTCTTAAATCGTTAAATAAAGAAAACTTTACTTCAGGGTGTAATTAATTTTTGTTCAATATATAAGCATATCATTATATACAAATACAAAATTAAGATGAACTGAAAGGGGGGGGGATATGGTTTTGTTTTCTACGCTGTTAGCCTGCATCATCTTTTTGATTACACTTGTACTCGTTATTTGGCAGCCTAAAAGCCTGTCCATTGGTTGGTCTGCTTGCGGCGGAGCAATCCTTGCTTTATTTGTGGGTGTGGTCAATTTGGAAGATGTATGGGATGTGACACAAATCGTATAGAACGCCACGCTTGCTTTTGTGGCAATCATTCTGATCTCATTAATTCTGGATCGTATTGGCTTTTTTGAATGGGCTGCCTTACATATGGCCAAAGCCGCTCATGGCAATGGTGTACGAATGTTTGTCTACGTCTCCATTCTGGGAGCGGTGGTTTCTGCTTTCTTTGCCAATGATGGAGGCGCACTGATTCTGACGCCGATTGTTCTAGCCATGGTACGTGACTGAATTTCGATGAGAAAAAAGTATTTCCATTTATTATCGCCAGTGGATTTATTGCGGATACAACTTCCTTGCCGTTGGTTGTAAGTAACCTGGTCAACATAGTGTCTGCCGATTTCTTTGGTATTACGTTTATGGAGTACGCAGGAAGGATGTTTGTTCCAAATCTGTTCTCACTGGCGGCGAGTATCGGTGTACTGTATCTCTTTTTTCGTAAGAGTATTCCCAAACGATTTGATGCGAGTGAATTGAAACCTCCGGTAACTGCCATTAAGGATATGAAGATGTTTCGGTTGTCATGGGTGGTATTAGGGGTTCTTCTCATTGGATACTTTACCAGTGAATTTATCGGAATTCCCGTTTCCCTTGTGGCAGGTATTGTCGCGATATTCTTCCTGATCATGGCTTCCCGGAGTTCTGCTGTACCGACTACATTGGTTGTCAGAGAAGCACCTTGGGCCATCGTATTTTTCTCCATCGGCATGTATGTCGTGATTTATGGTCTACGTAACGTAGGTTTGACCGATCTGTTGGCCGTAGTCATTCAGGCTGTGGCTGATCAAGGATTGTTTGCTGCAACAATGGGTATGGGCTTTATCGCGGCAATCATCTCATCCATGATGAACAATATGCCTACCGTGTTGATTGATGCGCTTGCCATTGATGCAACAACGGCTACAGGAACGGTTCGGGAGGCGCTCATTTACGCCAATATTATTGGATCAGACCTGGGTCCCAAGATTACCCCGATTGGTTCACTCGCGACCCTGCTTTGGCTTCATGTGCTTAGCACGAAAGGCGTCAAGTTCTCATGGGGCACTTACTTCAAGACAGGTATCATTATCACTGTTCCGACTCTGCTTATTACGCTAGTGGGTCTGTATCTGTGGTTAAGCATTCTATAAAAGCAATCTATAATTCAAGTAACGAGGAGACGATGAACATGAGTAAAAAAACACTGTACTTCCTGTGCACAGGTAACTCTTGCCGGAGTCAAATGGCCGAAGGCTGGGCCAAGAAATATCTGAGTGAGGACTGGAATATCTATAGCGCAGGAATTGAGGCCCACGGTCTGAATCCAAAAGCGGTTGAAGCCATGAACGAAGTTGATCTGGACATTTCAACTCAAACCTCGGACATCATTGATTCAGAGTTGTTGAACAACGCTGATTTCGTAGTCACGTTGTGTGGGGATGCAGCAGATAAATGTCCAATGACGCCTCCACATGTGAAACGAGAACACTGGGGATTTGATGATCCTGCCAAAGCGCAAGGGTCAGATGAAGAGAAATGGGCGGTATTCCAAAGAGTTCGTGACCAGATCGGGGAACGCATTAAAACATTTGCTGAAACCGGAAAATAATACAAACCTGCCTGAGCAGGATAATTGAATGCGTACCAAGAGAATGCCACGTTGAGTGGCATTTTTTTGTTCAAAAAAAATGAACGTTTCATTCAGAAACGGTTCTTTGACTTACATTTAACAGCAACATAGAGTGATGACAAGGACGGTGGTTGATTTAGCTAGGTAAATGAGAAGCATATACACCCTTGACTTTCCCCTGTACGGGAAACTATATACTCGCATTATGTTAAAAGATTGGAGATGATATGTTGTTCAAAATCAGTGCGTTTTCCAGGCTAAGTAGAGTCTCATTAAAAACACTGCGTTATTATGACCAGATTGGCATACTTAAGCCGAGAAAGGTAGATCACGATACGGGTTACCGTTACTATTCCGCAGATCAACTTCTCGAGCTTAACCGAATCTTCATTTATAAAGAATTGGGGTTCACGTTGCCACAAATCACACAGCTGTTACAGGAGCATATTACATTGGAGAATATTCAAGGCATGTTTAAGCTAAAAAGAAGCGAAATTCAGCAGATTATCGATACGGAACAAGCCAAACTCGTCCGGATTGAGGAACGCATGCAGCTTATAGAGGAAGAGGGGCACGTCGAAACTGGGCAAGAAATCCGAATCAAAGAGGAAGGTGCTCGGCAGTTTCTTTTTCAGACAGGGTGCGGGAGGGAAGAGGAGATCCCGAGTTTATTTCATCAGTTTGATCAATCATTAACAAAAGAAATGCGCCAACTGATCGACGGACCTCAGGTTGTTTTGTGGAAAGAAATCGCAGGACAAGAGGAAGAGTTCGAGTTTGAAATAGGTTACTTCTTAACCTGTGAGCTGCGATCACCTCCCGACCCATTTCAACAGCGGACTCTTCCTGCCGAGCCCATGATGGCCACCATAGCTTATCGTTCCAATGCCACCTTTGCCTGTAAAGCCTGTGTTCATCTAGCTACATGGATTGAGAATAATAACTATCAGATCAAGGAGAACGGAGCTGGTAGGGAATTATATTTACCCTTATCTCAAGAACAAGATGTACAGTTTATAGAAATACAAATTCCAATACTAAATAGATAACTAGAGAAGACGGAGTGGATTAAAGTGAAAAATAAATGGATTATATATATCTTGGCATTGGCTGTTTTTCTGATTGGAACCCTTGAATACATTATTACAGGAGTCATTGAAATGATCGCCTCAGACTTGAGCGTATCTACTTCCGAAGTGGGTTTACTGGTGACTGTATTTGCTCTGGCAGCGGCCATTATCGCTCCGATTCTCATTGCAATTACAATAAATATGGATCGCAAGAAGTTACTGTTGTCCGCCCTCAGTGTGTTTATTGCCAGCAACGGACTTATGCTTGTTGACCTTTCTTATGAAACTTTACTATGGGTGCGAATTATTCAAGGGGCTAGCGGAGGAGTGGCTACCGTAGTAGCGATGGCCGTATCGACACGACTGGTTGAAAAAGAAAAAAGGGGCAATGCCATCGGCATCATTTTGATGGGGCTAAGCAGTTCGCTAGTGCTCGGTGTCCCATTGGGCACATTTTTTAGTGAAATGTTTGGATGGAGAGTTCTATTTATATTCATTGGATTGTTAAGTGTTCTTCCATTACTTATTATCTACAAAAAGGTTCCGGCAATCAAAGAGGAAGAAAAGATCACCCTCAGAATGCAGCTCTCCATTTTAAAAAATCCACTCATTCTGACTGCCTTGCTTATTACATTATTGTATATCGGCGGCTATTCGACACTGTTCACGTATATTACGCCTTTCTTGCAAGCTACGTCTTCTCTTTCCATGACCGAGATAAGCGGTGTTCTGTTTCTCGCGGGAATTTGCAGCTTTGTGGGATCAAAAGTGGGCGGACAATTGGCAGATGCAAAGGGATCAAAGTTTACAATTTGTCTAGGCCTTCTGTTACAAGGCATAACTCTTCTTTTGTTTGCTCTAGCTGGAGTTAATCTTATGATGTTAATCTTGGTTTTAATGATTTTTATGTTAGCAACGTGGAGCATATCTCCGGCCCAGCAACTATATCTGGTTACACTGGCACCTCGTAATCCCGACATTGCCCTTAGCGTAAATACGTCGTTTATCCAATTTGGTTTTGCATTGGGATCTGGATTAGGTGGGATTGTGATCAGTCGTACATCTGTCCTGTATTTAAATTGGTTGGGGTTTGGAGCTGTAGGAATTGCTTTACTTCTTGCCATACTGCTATTTAAGAAATCGAGAAGCAGGACTGGAACTCCAGATCCAGTGTAATTTCAGTGATGGGTAAATTCTTGCTTATGAGTAAAATAAAAAGAGGATCTCTTCAGCATTCACTGCTCAAGAGATCTTTTTGGTGTATAACAAAGTTAATATTTTTGGAGTTAGATGTAAAATATAGCTCATATATTATTCAATGGATAAATTTTTAATAACGATTAACAACCGGCAAGATTCTTTTCTGGACTGATCAGTTCAGATATGTTATATTTCTGAAACGGGAGGTGTTACTTATCGCCAGGACTAAAGAATTTGACAAAAATCAAGCGTTACACGAAGCGATGCTGTTGTTTTGGAAAAAAGGATACGAGGCTGCTAGTATACCGGATTTACTGGAAGTGATGGGCATTAGCCGATCCAGCCTTTATGATACGTTTTCCGACAAGCAAACCTTGTACAGAGATGCTCTGGAGCATTATAAAAAAGGGAGTTCCAATAAACAGACCATTCTTGACCAAGCGTCCAACGTTAGAGAAGGAATTCTTCAATTTTTTGAGTATCATATTGCTTCAGCATACGATACCAGCCTACCGGGCGGATGTTTTGTAACAAATACAGCAACAACATTGGAGTCACCAGATGAACAGATAAATGTCTTGATACAGACTAGTTTTTCGGATTTGGAACAAGCATTTTGCGAGCTTTTGGAAAAGGGCCAACAATCGGGAGAGATAGATAAAACAACAGATATCAAAACATTGTCTTATTTATTGCTGAATTTACATCAAAGCATAAATATTATGGCCAAAACAGGTCAAAATCCAGAACGTGCAAAAGAGATGATTAGCTTTGTAATTGCAGGGATATAATTTTTTTTAGCAATATTGGAATGATTGTTCCGTTATTATATTCCTCATATTTTGAAGGTGTCATTTGAAGAGTATCTGTAAGACCATAATTTTTTAATCATTCCGGAACATTCATTCCGTTATCGAAACAATCCATCAACAATAAGGAGATGCAACCAATGAAGGTATCGTTTATTGGACTTGGTAATATGGGGCTTCCAATGGCACAAAACCTGTTGAACGCGGGGTATGAATTAGTCATCTTTAATCGGACCCCTGAAAAAGTTGAACCGTTAATAAAACAGGGAGCACGTTATGTCCAAACACCACTAGAGGCAGCGAAAGAAAGCAATCTTGTAATTACCATGTTATCTGATGATGCTGCTTTGAGAGAGATTGTTGAGGAACCAAATGGAGTTCTGAACGGATTATCTGAAAATGGAATTCACGTATCTGCCAGTACGATCAGCGTAGATCTGGCTCGGAAATTATCCGCTTTGCATGCGGAGAGACACCAGCACTTTGTGTCTGCCACCGTAATGGGGCGCCCGGATGCCGCTAAAGCAGCTACATTGCGCATTATTTTAGCTGGTCCTGAACATGCAAGACAACGAGTACTTCCCATGTTAACAGCACTAGGTCAAGAGATATTTGAGATCGGGGATCGTGGCGAAGAAGGTAACATTGTCAAAATAGGCGTTAACTTTCTAATTGCTTCAATGCTGGAAGCTTTGTCGGAAGCGCAGCTCATGGTTGAAAAGCACGGCATTAAGCCGTCCCGATATATGGATGTTGTGAATGCTCTTTTTCAATCTCCGGTATATCAGAACTATGGCGCGATCATGACCGAACAGCGGTTTGAACCAGCCGGTTTTAATATGAAGCTCGGGTTAAAGGATGTTGCATTAGCTATCGAAGCAGCCAAGTCAGTTCAAGCTCCACTACCTTTAGGTCAGCTTATTCATCAACACCTCTCTGAAGGAATTACCCATGGTTATGGTGAGTTGGATTGGACGGCTTTAATCCGTTGTCTTGAGCATTCCTCTTAAGGAAAGAAAATCTAAGGAGAGATTAATTATGGAAATAGGTGTTACTTCATTCGTAGAAACAAAGCCTGATACTAAGACCGGAGTTGTGATGAGTCACGCACAGCGATTGCGAGAAGTCGTGGAAGAAATCGTCCTTGCAGATCAGGTAGGACTTGATGTGTTTGGCATAGGTGAGCATCATCGTGATGATTATGCAGCATCTTCACCAGCAATGGTGTTGTCCGCTGCCGCGCCCCTCACAAAACGGATTCGATTGACAAGTGCTGTGACGGTCCTATCTTCAGCAGATCCTGTCCGTGTGTTTCAGGATTTTGCCACGCTTGACGGTCTCTCCAATGGACGTGCCGAGATTATAGCGGGTCGAGGTTCCTTCATTGAGTCCTTTCCACTGTTTGGTTATAACATGCATGACTACGAGGATTTATTTAATGAAAACATTGAATTGCTTCTTAAATTACGGGAATCCGAGAAAGTAACATGGAATGGAGGCCATCGACCAGCGATACATAATCTGGGGGTATACCCGCGTCCTGTTCAGAATTCTATACCTGTATGGATTGGTAGCGGAGGTACTCAGGAGTCTGCCATACGTGCTGGAATTCTAGGTCTGCCACTAGTTCTGGCAATTATCGGTGGTAATCCAACGAAATTTGCGCCACTTGTAGAACTGTATAAAAAGGCGGCAACTCATGCTGGTCATGATGTATCACAGCTTCGGGTAGGTTCACATTCTATCGGATTTGTTGCAGAAGATACAGAAAAGGCCGCAGAACTCTTTTTCCCGTCCACTCAGTACGGCATGAATAAACTCGGCAAAGAGCGGGGGTGGGCATATTACGATCGTTCCAGCTATGACGCTGCCCGCAGCTCTGATGGTGCGTTGTATGTAGGGGATCCGGAAACAGTTGCTCAAAAAATTATTCATCTGCGCAAGCATGTAGGAATTACACGTTTCATGATGTATGTTCCCTTAAGCACGATGCCACATGAGTTGGTAATGCAGGCTATAGAACTGCTCGGTAAAGAGGTTGCACCGCGAGTACGAGAGGAAATTTCCAAGTGGGAAGCTGAAATGAGATAAGGATTAACTAAAAAACATAAATGAACGAATTCATTATTATATTTGGAGGAATTATCATGAGTATTGAGACACGTATATTACCAGAATTAAGAGAGGTATATTCACAATTTCCAGGGTTTGAATTGGAGAAAAATTTAGAGTGGAGCAGAACCTTAGTATCGGCTGCATCGGTGAAAAAATCAGAGCATGTAAACACAACTAGCCGGAAAATTCCGAGGGATGGAGGTGAGATGCTGGTCAAAATTTATGAGCCAGCCGAACGAACGAATGATTTACTACCAGCCATGTTATGGATTCATGGGGGTGGGTACGTGTTAGGACATCCAGATATGGACGACAAATTGTGCGAACGTTTTGTTCAGACAGCAGAATGTATTGTCGTATCAGTCGATTATAGGCTCGCTCCTGAGCACCCTTATCCTGCGGGGATTGAAGATTGTTATGCTGGATTGGTATGGATGACGGAGGAAGCAGCAATGCTTGGCATTGATGTGAATCGGGTTGCGATTGCCGGTGCTAGCGGTGGCGGAGGACTGACAGCAGCACTCGCGCTGATGGCACGTGATAAAGGAGGTCCGTCTATTATCTTCCAAATGCCATTGTATCCGATGTTAGATAATCGTAACATCACGCCATCTAGTCATGAGATTACAGAAGAGGGTTCAATCTGGAACCGAACGGACAACGTGGCTGCTTGGAATATGTACCTTGGTGAGGAGAACGATATCAGTGGAAGTTCTTCTTATGCAATACCTTCGAGAGCAGAGAGCTTGGCCGGATTGCCACCAGCCTATACTTGTGTAGGTCAGCTCGATCTATTCCGAGACGAGACGATGGAGTATGTGGCACGATTAGCACAAGCAGGTGTGGATGTAGAATTTCACCTCTATCCAGGTTGCTTCCACCTTTTCGAAATTCTTGCTCCAGAAACAGAAGTGAGTCAACGTACTGTTAAGGGTTATATGGATGCAATGGCTCGTGCACTTCATCCCAATAGAACCCTTAATTAAGGATTGATGAATCAGAACCTTTTAGGTTAAATAAAATTTATAATAGGAAACTTTATGTCAGAAGAAGTCACTAAATTAGTGACTTCTTTTGTTTGGAGATATAAGTATAGATAAATAATCCAAAAAGTTCGAAATGGGGTTAAGCTCCAGGATTCCAATCAGGAAGACTCTTGGATTTGGTCTTTCCAATGTATGTCATTATAAGGTATCACAATATGATAATTGATCAATCATGCTTGAGAATATGTCATTGCATCATACAGTCTAAAACCTTAACTTAAAATGACAGCAGAGAACGCTAACAACCTCGATGACGTTTATACCGATTAAATGGCTAAAGTATGTAAACGCCCATTGGACAGAGTGGGAATTTTTCCATTGATCTAAAGCACATCCCCCTTAAAAGTGAGATTTATATCCCAACTCTGTTAAGTCAGCCGGGACACCTTCACGTCGTTTATGAAACTGTTTAGGCGAGGAACCGGTCATTTGTTTGAACTGCCTGCAAAAATGCTCGACATTACGGTAACCGCATCGATCGGCAATCTCTGCAACCGTATACAAATGATGTCTAAGATATTCTTTGGCCAAACGTATTCTGCTATGAATAACATCCTCCATACACGAGAGGCCAAACGATTTCTTGTACATCAACTGCAGGTACCCCGGGCTGACGTTTATGATCTTCGCCATTTCTGATATTGTCCAAGGATGGCTGGGATGGTTATGAATTGCCGTTCGAAGCTTCAACAAAGGATAGTGCTGAGGACTAATATCCTCTTGGACACAAGACTCAAGCAATTTATTGAACAAGGTTCGCAGCAAGCAATTGATCGATGATTCCCGGTAATCGTTCTGAAAGGAATGCTCTGCAACAAGCAATTGGAACAGCTTATGACAGTATTCCGGATCATCCAGCGGGAAAGGTGTGCCTGGCGGAAGGGAGGTATCGGTTACAAACGGTTCATCACTTTCAAAACGAATCCAATCATTTATATAGCGCTCTGAACAAGCCCGATAATATATTTTTTGATACGGTTTGAAAAGTACAGCACAATGAGCCGGGTATTCCTTAAGTTGTCCATCAACCCAAAACTGGGCAGGGGTCTGTGTAATGACTAATAACCAGGCATCATGTCCTTCAGGGATATCAAAAACAAAATGATTCTGATGTACCGCGTCACATTCAACGTAAAAAATAGATGTCATGGTTCTTCCCCTTTATCTTTAAGTTGTAGAAAAGAATAACCCATACTCTACTTAAGCTATTTTCTATTATACGAGAGTTATCTTTATTTCATAGAACGAATGTACTATTACGATGATATGAGGAGTGTAGCTGGAATGAACAAGCAGGGGTTCAACCCATATCTTCCATCCTGGGAGTACGTACCTGATAGTGAGCCTTATGTATTCAATGAAAGAGTGTATGTGTATGGTTCACATGACCGTTTTAACGGACATGCCTTCTGTCTGAACGATTATGTATGCTGGTCTGCACCCGTGAATGACCTTGGGAATTGGAGAAATGAAGGGGTGATCTACCGAAAAACAGATGACCCGCTGAATCCGAATGGCCATATGTGTTTATATGCGCCAGATGTTACGCTGGGTCCCGATGGGCGGTATTATCTGTATTATGTGCTGGATAAGGTACCCGTTGTTTCGGTGGCTGTATGTGATGCACCTGCCGGTAAATATGAATTCTATGGTTATGTACAATATGACGACGGCACTCGTCTGGGCGAAAGAGAAGGGGACGAGCCCCAGTTCGATCCCGGCGTGATGACTGAAGGACAGCACACTTATCTGTATACCGGCTTCTGTGCGGCCGGAGACCAATCAAGACATGGCGCGATGGCCACGATGCTAGGTCCGGATATGCTGACGATTGTGGAAGATCCTGTATTCGTAGCACCGAGCGAGCCTTACAGTGAGGGCAGCGGTTATGAGGGCCATGAATTTTTTGAGGCGCCTTCCATCCGGAAAAGAGTTGATACCTACTATCTGGTGTATTCCTCCATCGTTATGCATGAATTATGTTATGCCACCAGCCGATTTCCAAATAAAGGATTTACATATCAGGGCGTCATCGTAAGCAACTGTGATCTCCATATCGACTCCTACAAACCTGCTGACAAACCCATGTATTATGGAGGCAACAACCATGGCAGCATTGTGGAGATCAACGGAGACTGGTATGTCTTCTATCACCGTCATACCAATGGGGACGCATTCAACCGGCAGGGCTGTATTGAGAAGATATCTTTTGCAGAGGACGGCAGCATTCCTCAGGTGGAAATGACCTCCTCTGGTCCAAGTGGGAGACCGCTTGAAGGAAAAGGCGAGTACCCCGCATATCTTGCATGTAATCTTTTGACCAAAGATGATCAGAAGTACACTGGAGGTTTCGGGGCAGGAGCCTGGCTGGACAGCCGCTTTCCAAAGATCACCCAAGATGGTAGAGACGGTGATGAAGAAGTCGGATATATCGCCAATATGGTTGAATCCGCAACGGCAGGTTTTAAATACTTTGATTGCCGAGGAATTCGCCAGGTCTCGATCAAGGTACGGGGATATTGTCACGGGGTATTTGAGGTCAAAACCGCATGGAACGGTCCTGTCCTGGGTACAATCCCGGTACATTTCACCAATCATTGGAAACCCTATTCAGTCGAGATGACCATTCCAGATGGTATACAGGCTTTGTATTTTACGTACAAAGGTTCTGGAAGTGCAAGCCTTGCATCATTTATTTTAGCGTAATCCTCAAACACATGATCTGAGCAATCCAGACAAAACAAAGCAGCTGCTGGTCATCCAGTAGCTGTTTTGTTGACCGATCAGCCTATGCGGCTCAGACAATTTTGGGGGGTTATGATTAAACTTTTAGTCATCCACAACGTTGGCTTCTCCTTCCTGCTGCGAATGGCTACGATATTCGCTTGGCGCGATGCCTGTCCACCGCTTGAATTGGCGGCTAAAATGCGCATTGGTCTTATACCCCAGCATCATCGCAATATGATCTATGTTCAGGTCGGTTTGCTTTAACAGCCGCTGCGCTTCGTTCAGAAGGGTTTCGGATAGAAACTTGCGCGGAGCGATGCCGTATACCTGCCGAAAAATACGATTAACCTGTGACGGGCTAATGCTCAGCGACTTGGCAATGTCCTGAATCCAGGTTCGATCGCTCTCCTGAATTTCCCCGTGAAGATGGATATATCTTACCGAATCCTCAATGTGCTCAGCAATCTGATGGGCAATGGTTTCTTTTCTCGACAACGTAACGGAGGCTTGCTGAGATAACTGACCGACCAGGGAACCGAGCAGTTCAAACACGGCGGCATGTACCTTCATTTGTTTGGAGGAAGTTAGCGAGCTAGACAAATGCTCTGTGGCCAGACCATACAAGGTAGACAGGGAAGGGGAGAGCCCCAGAGCCAAATTCGAATTTGCCGGATAATAGATGTCTTTGCAACGGTTAAGTTCTCTGCAAAAGGATGTATCGTGTATGCTGAAATGCACGGAAAAATAAGTGAACCCCTCCGGTCCGGCTCCGGTGCAAGAGTGGGTCATACCAGGCCGGATGAACAGAAGGTCACCAACCGACTGACGATAAGACTGCCCGTTGACAACCATGTTCATCTGCCCGTCCATCATCCAGTGCACTTCATACATTGAATGTTCATGAGACGGATAAGTCCAGCTGGAATCTACTTTTCTTGCATGCAGCCCCAATAATTGAAAAGACATGCGAACATCGGGTAGACGACCTAAATACACAGCATCCGAAAGCTTGGTCACAGCAAACCAACCCCCTTGTACTATTCTATATTCCAACATCCTGTCATCGGATTATCCTCGTAAATTATCTTTAGTTTAATGGATCTAACCTCATCTTAACAGAAAAAAATGCGTGAAAAGGGTAAATCGTCGGAGTGATTAGAACATCGTCATGAACCATAGCGGGTGCTATGGTAGTATTATCAACCCGATGGGGAAAAATGGAGGCAAGCTTGAATGAGAATTATTCGATTTCTGGACGGACAACAGAAGTGGCTGGCAGCCGTTACGGATGATGAACAAGCGTATCGTTTGCCACAAGCAGATTTTATGACTTTGATCCATCAAGCAAGAAAGCAGGGGATTTCTCCAATTCAACTTGTTGAAAGCGCTTTTAAACCATCAAACAAGTTAACTGACGATTGGACTTCCTTACATCTAATCACTCCATTGGAAGCTCCGGAAGTATGGGCGGCGGGTGTGACTTATCAGCGCAGCCGGGAAGCGCGAAATTATGAAGCAACGGAAGGCAAGCTAGATGCAAAGACCTTTTACGATAAAGTTTACGATGCCGAAAGACCGGAGATCTTTTTTAAATCTACAGCGGCCCGCACCGTCGGGCCCAATGAGGCTGTCACACTTCGCAGCGATTCCAATTGGCAGATCCCTGAGCCGGAGCTGGGGTTGGTGCTTGCCGGGGATGGCAGCATTGTGGGATACATCGTTGGCAATGACATGAGTTGCCGCGATATTGAAGGGGAGAATCCGCTATATCTACCGCAAGCAAAAATGTGGCGCAATTCCTGCTCGATAGGGCCAGCCATTCGTCTAGCGGAAACGGTGCAGAATCCATATGCGTTCAGCATCGTCTGCGAAATATATCGCGAAGGTGAAATAGTTGTCAAAAGCGAGGCAAGCACAAGTGAGTTAAACCGAAAACTCGATGAGCTGGTCTCTTTTCTGGCCAGAGATAACGATCTCTTTGACGGTACGGTGTTATTAACAGGCACAAGCATTGTGCCCCCTAATGATTTTACACTTGCACCAGGGGACCGCATTGAAATATCCATTAGCGATATCGGGACACTTATTAATCCAGTCATTTCAAACTAATGTACAAGGAGGATGAATACAATGACCACATTTCAGGTAGAGCAGACATACAGCAATTACATTAACGGAGAATGGGTGAAGGCGACATCCGGTGAAACCGAACCGAGCATCAACCCGGCGAATCGGAAGGAGGTAGTTGGCTACGTACCCACCTCAGGCGTAGAGGATCTGAACCGGGCTGTTGCAGCGGCGAAGGAAGCAGCAAAAGATTGGCGGAGGTTATCGGGCGCGGAACGCGGAAACTATCTATTTCAAGCAGCCAATGTGCTGGAACGCCGGGCCGATGAAGTTGCAGAGGCGATGACCAGGGAAATGGGCAAAACACTCCCAGAAGCTAAAGGAGAGACACTGCGCGGTGTAGCAATCTTAAGGTATTACGCCGGAGAAGGCATGCGAAAAACCGGGGATGTCATTCCATCAACGGACAGCGAAGCACTGATGTTTACGACTCGCGTACCCCTTGGCGTTGTTGGGGTTATTGCTCCTTGGAATTTCCCAGTAGCCATTCCGATTTGGAAAACGGCTCCGGCCTTGATTTACGGTAATACGGTTGTGTTGAAGCCTGCTCAGGAAACTGCGGTCACTGCAGCTAAAGTAATGGAATGTTTTGAAGAGGCGGGCATTCCGGCAGGCGTTCTTAATCTGGTATGCGGCAGAGGCTCAGTGATCGGATCTGCACTTGCTGAGCATCCGGATGTGGGCGGAATAACGTTCACAGGTTCCAATGAAGTGGGCAAACGGGTCGGCGGCGCAGCACTGGCACGTGGGGCCAAGTATCAACTTGAAATGGGTGGGAAAAACCCGATTATTATCGCGGCTGACGCTGACCTGGATTTGGCTGTGGAAGCCACGATCAGCGGTGGGTTGAAATCGACCGGGCAAAAATGTACGGCCACCAGCAAGGTCATTATTGAACGAAAAGTATACGATGCTTTCAAAGAAAAGCTGCTCTCGCAAATCCAGGAAATCCGGCTGGGTGACGGCATGTCTTCTGGAAGCTGGATGGGTCCATGTGCAAGCGAAGGACAGCTCAATACCGTGCTGAGTTATATTCAAAAAGGCCAAGATGAAGGTGCTGTTCTGCTCACTGGTGGAAAAAGAGGGGACGGTCCGGGATTAGAAGAGGGATTCTATGTGCAGCCGACCGTATTTGAAGGGGTCGAATCCCATATGTCCATCGCCCGGGAAGAAATTTTTGGCCCGGTTCTGGCCTTGATTGCGGTAGATTCCCTGGAGGAAGCCATCGAAGCGGCTAATGATAGCGATTATGGCTTGAGTGCTTCCATCTATACACAGAACGTCGGAGCCATGTTGTCTTTCATCCGGGACATGGATGCAGGACTGGTCAGAATTAATGCAGAAACAGCCGGCGTAGAGCTGCAGGCTCCGTTTGGCGGAATGAAGATGTCAAGTTCACACTCCAGAGAACAGGGGCAAGCGGCTATCGAGTTTTTCACGGCCATCAAAACGGTCTTTGTGAAGTCATAAACTGTGGGAGGCTATCATGTACGAACAGATTACGTCGATTATGGGAGAGACCGCGTCCAACTGCTTCGATATCATAGCACATGCTCCAGGGGCTGCCGGACGTCTGCCTTTAACGGATGATTTGCTGCGGAATGCTCCAAGCGGCGACTTGTTCGGCATGTCCCAGAATGTTGGAATGGGCTGGAAGCCCGGGGAATTGAACGGAAAACAATTTCTGATCTTGAGTACACAAGGTGGCATACGCAATGAAGACGGCAGCCCGGCAGCACTCGGTTACCATACCGGCCACTGGGAGGTCGGCCTGCTGATGAAGGCTGCCGCAGAAGAACTGTCAAGCCGGGGAGGAATCCCGTTTGCTGGATATGTCAGCGATCCGTGTGACGGCAGATCACAGGGGACAACCGGCATGTTTGACTCGCTTCCGTACCGGAACGATGCCGCTATGGTATTTCGCAGACTGATTCGCTCGCTGCCAACTCGTAAAGGCGTGCTTGGTGTCGCCACTTGTGACAAAGGTCTTCCAGCGATGATGCTCGCACTTGCCGGCATGCCGCAATTGCCTGGTGTAATCGTTCCCGGTGGCGTCACACTTCCGCCTACCGATGGAGAGGATGCCGGTAAAATTCAGACCATCGGTGCACGGTACGTCAACGGGGAACTTTCTCTGGAAATGGCTTCGGATTTAGGATGTCGAGCTTGTGCTACACCGGGAGGAGGCTGTCAGTTTCTAGGTACCGCGGCTACGGCCCAGGTTGTAGCAGAGGCACTGGGTATGACAGTGCCACATGCCGCGCTTGCACCTTCCGGGCAGCCCATCTGGTTTGAAATGGCGCGCCAATCGTCACGTGCACTCATCCATATGGAGTCACAGGGGATGAGGATGGCAAACATTGTCACTGATGCATCCATTCGCAATGCGATGACCGTTCATGCTGCGTTTGGCGGATCGACCAATCTGCTTCTTCACATACCGGCGATTGCCCATGCCGCCGGTTTAACCGTACCCACGGTACAGGACTGGATACAGGTCAACAAAAATGTTCCAAGGCTGGTTAGCGCCCTGCCAAACGGACCGATCTTTTATCCGACCATACGTGTCTTTCAGGCAGGAGGTGTACCGGAGGTCATGCTACACCTCAGACAGCTTGGTCTGTTGGATGAGTCTGTACCAACGGTTACAGGTACTTCATTGGGTCAGGTACTGGACTGGTGGGAATCGTCGGAACGCCGTCATCTCATGCGGAAGCAGTTAAAAGAGCAGGACGGCATCGATCCGGACAGTGTCATCATGAGTGTAGAACACGCTCAGCGGCTTGGAATCTCATCGACTGTAACATTTCCAACCGGGAATATCGCTCCAGAAGGTTCTGTCATCAAATCCACCTCTATTGATCCTGCTGTACTGGATGAGCATGGCGTATACCGTCATCGTGGCAGAGCAAAGGTGTTTACCACTGAACGTGAGGCGATCCATGCGATTAAGACCGGAGGTATTCTGGCTGGCGACGTTGTTGTGCTTCTCGGGCGAGGTCCATCGGGAACTGGAATGGAGGAGACGTACCAGCTTACATCTGCGCTTAAACATTTGCCTTTTGGCAAATACGTGTCACTGATTACGGATGCCCGGTTCTCGGGTGTTTCCACCGGAGCATGTATTGGTCATGTTGGCCCCGAAGCGCTGGCAGGCGGACCGATTGGCAAGCTGCGGAACGGAGACCTGATTGACATCGCGGTTGATCGTAACACGCTGGAGGGTAGCATTAACTTTGTCGGAGAAGGCGAATTGGAGTTTTCACCGGAGGAAGGTGCTCTCATCCTGGCACAAAGGCCCTTTCATCCAGATATGAGGCCTGATGAAGCTTTGCCGGATGATACAAAGCTCTGGGCTGCATTGCAATCGGTCAGCGGTGGGACTTGGAGAGGGAATGTATATGATGTCGAGCGGATCATAACCGCCCTGGAAGCCGGCAAAAAAGCGCTAGGCTGGTACTGATATCTACCTTTCGTGAATCTGCTGTTGTACAGATCATTACTTTCATACCGGAGGTTTCTTCCATGAATAAGATCAAGAAAATGATCACCAATCCCATCCTGCCCGGTTTCCATCCCGATCCGTCCATCTGCCGAGCAGGGGAGGACTATTATATCGCCACTTCCACCTTTGAATGGTTCCCTGGTGTACGGATTCACCATTCCCGGGATCTGGTTCATTGGCGGCCCATCGCTTCTCCGCTGACTCGTGTAACGCAGTTGAACATGGAGGGCAACATTAATTCCGGAGGCGTATGGGCACCCTGTCTTAGTTACGACAACGGTGTGTTTTACCTGATATACACCGATGTCAAAAGCCGGGTAGGCGCTTTTAAAGATACCCACAATTACCTTGTGACAGCAACGGATATCGAGGGACCTTGGTCCGAGCCGGTTTATCTGAACAGCAGCGGTTTTGATCCTTCCCTGTTTCATGATGAAGACGGACGCAAATGGCTGGTCAATATGATATGGGATCACCGTAAGGGCAAAAACCGGTTTGCAGGCATCGTTCTTCAGGAATATTCCGTCCAGGAACATAAGCTGATCGGACCGGCCATGAACATATTTAAGGGAACAGAATTAGGCCTGACCGAAGCACCCCACCTGTATAAACACAAGGACTATTATTATCTCATTACGGCTGAAGGTGGAACCGGTTATGAGCATGCGGTTACCTCAGCACGTTCCCGTACGTTACAAGGTCCTTATGAGGTCGATCCTGCCAATCCGATCCTCACTTCATACGGCAGACCGGATTTAGCTATGCAAAAGGCAGGCCACGGTAGTCTGGTCGAAACGCATACCGGCGAATGGTACATGGCTCATCTGGTCGGACGACCCGTTCAGCACAAATATTGCATTCTTGGACGTGAGACCGCACTTCAGCCATGTACGTGGAGTGAGGACGGCTGGCTGAGACTTGCGAGCGGTGACCGATATCCGGAGGTTCAAGTGCCTGCACCGATGATCCAGTCCCATCCGTTTGAGCCGATTGCTGAAATGGATCATTTCGATCACTTTGAGCTTCTGCATGATTGGAATACACTTCGCATTCCACCCGATTCGACTTGGCTCAGCTTGACGGAACGTCCCGGTTACTTACGATTGCACGGCATGGAGTCGATGAGTTCAACGCACAGGCAAAGCATGATCGCACGGAGACTTCAGGCCTTGAAGTGTGAAGCCGAGACGTGTCTGGAATTTGCGCCGGACCATCCACAGCAAATGGCCGGATTGATTTTGTACTACGATACCCAGGACTATCTCTACTTACGTGTAACTTATCATGAGGAGAAAGGGCTCTGCCTGGGGATCATTCAGTCCAAATACGGGGTATACGACGAACTGCTGGAGGATATTCCGCTAGAGTTGGTGAGCACGCTCCGTTTAAAGGTTGTGGTGGATCAAGATCGCGCCCGCTTTTATTATGCGTTAAATACTGATTCATCCTGGAATACAGCAGGCGGGTGGGTTGATATCACACATCTGTCCGATGAATCTCCGGAGTATATCCGGTTTACGGGAACCTATATCGGTCTTTGTGTGCAGGATCTAGGTGGAACCCGAAAACATGCCGATTTTGATTACTTTATGTATAAAGAAACAAAGCATGCAGCTGGTGTATTGGAAAACATGTGACGGTCTTTAAAAAGGCACATTATTCCATATGATCAGTTGATAGCGTTAGTGACAAAAATGGAAACCAGCATGGAATGAACATGGAAAGTAAAGCAGCAGAATAGAGGAATATATGCTCGCAGAAGTAAAGGAACAGGGCATAGTGCGGAACAGGAAGGCTGCGTGGAATTGTGACGATTCTGCTGGGGCTGGACTTCGAGACACTTCGTACATTAACATAGATGGAGTGAGATAATGATCGGTACAGTAATGTACCGTTTTTTTGTGTTTAGGAAGATTGTTTTGAGATAGTACCTGATAGAGGTGATCAAGCATGAGTGATTATTCGATAAACAAACCGTATACAAGCTCCCGATCTGATATTCAAAATGTTCTGCGTGATTCTCGTCTGCCTGCTTTGATCTGGGGCATTCTGATTTATTTTTCTGCATTGTACTCCCAGCTACCGATGTTGCCCACATGGTTTGAATTTATGATGTTTACAGTTCTCATTCTGGTTCACATTCTGCTGCATTGGTATGCCGGATACGTTGTCGATCGAAGACCCTGGATTTATTTTGTGACACAAGGATGTATTGTCTGGGGGTGTGCGTTATTCATGCCTAATGCTCATTCTCTCATTTTTGTAAGTCTATTGACGGCTTTGGCCGGTCAGAGTATTGGCGTATACGCTCAACGGATGAAGGTGCTTCTGGTATGTACCTTTTACTGTACCTTGTTTTCTGCCTCCCTGGTTTGGCTCGGGACTACCGAGGATTTGCCATCTACAGTACCATCGCTCTTCTTCATCATGTTTTTCGTAATCGGCTATGCTGCTTTGTTCTATAAACAAGTTCGTGCCAAATTGCGGACCCAGTCGTTTTTACGTGAATTGGAACGAGCGCACAGGAAAGTGGAGGAGCTAACGATTGCCAATGAACGTCAAAGGATGGCCCGTGATTTACATGATACCCTTGCACAAGGGCTGGCAGGTCTTATCATGCAGCTTGATGCCGTGGATGCGCATTTAGAAAATGATAATAACCATCGTGCCCACGAGATTGTTCAGTTGTCAAAAGCCCAAGCAAAGCGCACGCTTTCAGAAGCGAGAAGCGCAATTGACGACTTGCGTTCGTATTCTGCAGAGGTCATAGATATTTCTAAAGCAGTGAAGGAAGAGGCTGAACATTTCTCACATATAACAGGGATTCGTGTTGTCACTCGGTTATCGATGCCCCATCTGGTGGTGCCGAAGTTGATCTTCGAACATAGCTTACATATCATCCGAGAATGCTTGGCCAATACAGCTAAATATGCTAATGCTACGAATGTAGAAATCGTGGTTGCTGCACGGGAAAAGGAAGTCGAGCTAAACATAACGGATGACGGAATAGGGTTCGATACCAACCTCATCGAGAGACAATCCGGTAGTTATGGTTTAATTGGTTTATATGAACGAACTCGAATTATGGACGGGGAGATCGAAATTGAAAGCGGAAAGCAAGGAACCCAAGTTTCTGTTCGCATCCCATTACAGCAGGAGGAAACCAACGCATGACTATCAAGATTCTTATCGTGGACGACCATTTCGTCGTTCGGGAGGGACTTAAGCTGATCCTGGAAACCAATCAAAGGTACGAGGTAATTGCAGAAGCATCTAACGGTAAGGAAGCGATTCGACGGGTAGATACTTACAATCCGGACATAATTCTATTGGATTTAAACATGCCTGAAATGGGCGGCCTGGATACCATGACAGCGCTCAGAGCTAAAGGAATGGATATACCGATCATTATTTTGACTACATATAACGAGGATGAAATGATGATCCGCGGGCTGGCTTTAGGTGCTAAAGGGTATTTGCTAAAGGACACGGGAAGAGAGATGATATTTCGCTCGATTGATGCAGCGATGCGGGGGGAAACGTTGCTACTTCCGGAGATCAGCGAGAAAGTATTTGCTCACAAGACATCAGAAAAGGCGAAAGAGTCATCCTCCGCGAGGATATCTCTTACAGACAAAGAGCTGATCGTGCTTCAAGCAATTGCCCGTGGCTCTCGAAGTAAAGAGATCGGCTTTGATATGGGCATATCCGAACGGACTGTAAAGACTCATTTAACGAGTATTTACAATAAATTGGGTGTGGATTCGAGGTCGCAGGCCGTCGCCGTCGCCGTAGAGCGTGGAATATTGCATTTATAATCAAACATTTCATAGATTTGCCCGATCGTACACTTGGGTCTTGCCCTTTTGTACGATTTTTTATTTTTCTCATCCGTTTATGATAGTTGCATGAATACAAATTGGAGGAGAAATGATGAAAAAAAGACTGACAACGATTCTAGCAACTGTTCTCTCACTGACCATGCTCTCCGCTTGCAGCATCACTAATAGCGGGACTTCAACACAGGAGGAAATTCCGAAACCTGAAAATAACGTTGCTTCCGCACAGAATGAGTTTCCGAAACCAATGGGAAGTTATACGGTCGGGCGTACACAGATGGACTTCAAGTACACAGCATCAGACCAATCAGAAAGAGAACTGACAGCATTATTTTTCTATCCGTCCGACAGCAATGAGGGCAAACCAACGGCAGAGTATGCATTTCCGGAGTTTCATTCACTGAGGGATGAGCTTTTGGTTAGATTAGGGGGCACCGCGGGTGGTGAGCAGCTTTTTGATTCCAATTTCAAGACATGGTCTTACGACGATCTGGCCTTGTCTGAAAAGGAAAAACAATATCCGGTTTTATTCTTTGTTCATGGCGCAGGCGCTTACCCACAGCAAGGCACTTTGTTCGCACAAGACCTGGCAAGCGCCGGCTATATTGTGGTATCCATCGGCCATGCCGAAAGTGGCGTGTACAAACTTAAAGATGGACGAACGATGGGTATGTCAGAGAAATTTATGGACGAAGTAACGAAATACGGAATGGAAGCGGCCACCCTAACCCCACCTGAAATTGTGACAGAGAAGCTTGAGGAAGAAGAAGCTATTGAGATTGCTCGCAAATTAACTTCCGCGCCTGAAGCAGTCAAGTTTGCTAACTATGCCGTTTTACAGAGCGAGGATATTCGATATGTTGCAGATAACTTGTACAAAATGAATACAGGTGACATGGAATCTATGTTTAAAGGCAGATTGCAGCTTGATCTCGGTATGGGTGTGTTCGGACATTCTTTTGGAGGAACGACAGCGGCAATTGTTAGCCGTGACGATGACCGATTTGTCGGCGCTGTAAACCTTGACGGTAATATGTTAGGTGCCTTGGATAGTGATTTTAAGAAACCCTTCATGCAGCTCAGCACTGTACTTGCCTATAATACGAATGCATTTCTTCTTGAATCCAACAGCAAGGACACCTACTTTGCCATTATTGATAATGTAGTCCATGGTGACTTCTCCGATTCCTTGTTTACAACTACGGATAAAGCATCCAGAGGAACCCGGGACGCGATGGAACAGCGCAACATTATCACTTCTTATACAAAGGCGTTCTTTGATAAATATATGTTGAAAAAGGATGCGGATATTGATAGCCTTACCTTTGACGGCGTAGAGATGATTAAAAAACCTCAAAAGCCTTAGTATTGATTTGCCTGAATTTCGGGAGGGTTTATCGCGTAATAAAAGGAGAGAACCGGGTGGTCGGATTTAACTGCACGTGATTCAACTCTGATCTTGAAATTAAAATGATAAAGAGACCTTACTTTTGCTTTAAAACGTTAAGGTCTTTTTATCATTTGGGGAAATATATTTCGAATGAGAGAATGATACATAACTTAAAATAGTTCATATTTAATAAGTTTTAATCATTGATTTGTTCAATACTCACAACCGTTCTAATGGGTGGCGAGGGTTCTAGTTGGTCAAAGCCAGTAGTAACTCTTACTCTTTGCCCTACCTCAATTGTTTCATATGTTTCTCTATTGACCAAATAATACGAACCTTCCTGGTCTTGTGCTAATTCTATAAAATCCTCAAGATTTCCATTCTCCAGGTCTTCCTTACTTACATTTTGAAGAACAAGAAATTTGTACTTGTCATTTTCATCTGTTTTAAATACTACAGTGCCCTCGAAAACTGGATAATTCTCTTTCTCATCCTTGTTAGAACAGCCCGAAAGTATAATCATACTAATGAAGATAAACAATATTATTTTTTTCATAATGACCTCCTTGATTTGAAATAAAGTTTTCCCCTTGTTTTTAAGTATACCCTACGTAAAAAAAGCAAATTATTACTAAAAGGTAATTCATACGAAAAAAGTATGCAACATGGCATGAGAATTCCTTTAAATAATAAGTCCCTAGAGTAGAAAAAACAAAAAAAGAGGTCACGATGATGGATATGCTAAAATGGATTCAAAGCTGGTATTATGAAAACTGTGACGGTGATTGGGAGCATTCATACGGTGTGCGAATTGATACGGTGGATAATCCTGGTTGGTCTGTCGAAATCGATTTGACGGATACCTATTTAGAAGATGTGCCATTTGATTCGATTGAAGAAGAGAGAAATGAAGAAGATTGGTTCTACTGTATCGTGAGAGATGGAGTGTTTCACAGTGCAGGGGGAGCAAAAAATTTAGAAGAAATGCTTAATTGCTTCAAAAATTGGGCTTCAAGTTTGGATAGAAGTTAATAATGCACTAACCATCGGGAGTAATCTAAGGAGAGAATCGGATGTATCTAAAAGAATTTGATTTGGATTTACCGTATATTGTAGATGATGAAAATATTGAATCTATAATAAAAAAACAAAAATGTGAGTACAACGAAGCAACCTCCAGGATTGAAGATGGTATCTGGAAAGTGATTGGTAATGCTCCAATACCTAGGATGACATTTCCCATGTACAAAGAGGAAACTGAAGATGGATATACATTGGTAGATCATAAGGGTGATATTGTGACTGAAACTCCCAGTGCTTCACAGATTGAAGTTGCCTCCGAACTGGAGTCTTGGTCACCTGTTAGTTTAGAAAAAGCAGTCATTGCTAGATTTGTAACTGGAGAATGGGCCCCGTATTATAATGATTTAATTTATACAGAGTAGTCTATGTTCAATGGTCTAGAGAAAAGTACATAGTCCAATTACCGCTTGGGCTTGTATCTAATTAATTTTCACTTAGGCATGCATTTATCTTGAGGATTTCATTCCTCTCGTGTAAATGACATGCCCGTTTTTATTTATGCTTTAAATCCCCTTGTGATTTTGCGTCCTGTTGGTGTCTGGGCATGTCCCTGAGTAATCAGGAGCATCTGCTCCATCTGCAACTAGCCTGTTATCTAAAGCAGACATATCGTTCATCGTGATGTTCACAAATCAACTTACTTGAGATCAAGATTCAAACGTGTTACCGACATAATGAAAAGAGTGAATATGCGTTTTGGTGAGATCAATTACGTTTTTGATAAATGCCTCACGTGATTCACGATATCCGCTTAATATCCAATTGTTTAATAGTCCAAAAAAACCGTAGGCGGTGTAGTACTTGAAATAGTCCATGTTCACTGGGGAGTTGTTGATCGTCTCAAAGACAAATTGCTCCTGATAGATTTTGAGTATGGTTTGTGGGAAGCCTGTATGTAAACCGGGTAACGTATCATCGTATTGAATCAACTCGAAGAAGTCACGGTGTTCGTAGATATAATCCACGATTTGAAAAGATTCGGCATCCAGCTTGTTTGTTGAAACCTTTTGACCGTGCCAATAAGGTTTGCCTACTGCGCCCCTCAATCCTTCGAGTGTCATAATCAACAACTCTTCGGCGAGAATATATTTATCCTGGTAGTGTAAATAAAACGTGCTGCGATTATAGCCCGCCTGATCAACGATGTCTTTGACAGAAACACCATGGAATCCTTTTTTCTTAATGAGCTGAATCAGAGCAGTTTTTAGGTGCTCCTTGGTTCGATTACGATGTTGAGATGTCACAATAAGTTCATTATTCATTCAAAAAAACTCCTATAAATATAGACATAGTTTTATAAAGTGTCTACGAGGTAGACACTTGGTCACATCTTAATGATTGGAATGTTACAATTTTAAGCATAAAATAAGTTTTGTAAACATCATATAGCACTATTTATATAGGCGCTATTCAAAATATTATACTGGGGGATTTATTCATGGGCAAACTTCAAGATAAAGTTGCAGTCATCACAGGAGGAGCATCCGGGATTGGCGCAGCGACAGCTCGCTTATTCGTTTCCGAAGGAGCTAAAGTGGTCTTGGTGGATCTAAATGAAGAAAAAGGTAAGGCGTTTGAGCAGGAACTGAAAGCGCTTAAAGCAGAGGCTCTCTTTATTAAAGCAAACATAACAAGTGAAGAAGAGGTTTCTGAGATTTTCAAACAAACCGTAGAAGCATTTGGTCAAGTCGATATCGTATTCAACAATGCGGGAATCGGACGTGTTCATCCTACGCATGAGCTTGATTATACCGAATGGCGCAATACAGTCAATGTTGACCTGGACGGCGTATTCTTGGTTGCACGTGAAGCGATTCGCGAAATGCTCAAAATTGGTGGAGGTACAATCGTCAACACGGCTTCCATGTACGGATGGGTTGGTTCACCTGGCTCTGCAGCCTACAATGCAGCTAAAGGCGGCGTTGTGAACCTGACTCGTTCGCTCGCGCTGGAGTATGCTGAGCAGAATATTCGGGTGAACTCCCTTTGCCCAGGCTTTATCGATACACCGATTATCCCGGAAGAGAGCAAACAAGCACTTTCAGCGGCAACACCAATGAAACGTCTGGGTCAAGCAGATGAGATGGCCAAAGCCGTTCTGTTCCTGGCTAGCGACGATTCTTCATATATGACAGGAAATAGCTTGATCATAGACGGAGGATACACCGCTCAATAAGTGTAGCAATTATCGAAGCACACAAAGAACATAGTTCCATTAAAAGTCGCTATTCTAGCGGCTTTTTTTATTGTATTGATATAAGAGCAGTTCCCAATTCAAGGACAACTAGCAAACAGCGAGGTTAGCTATTCATAATAGATGGCCTCATAAGGAAACACTAACTTATTAAAGCGATATTCTTTGGGCGACATGGACATATATTGACGGAAAACTTTGCCGAAATAGCTGGGACTCTCAAACCCGCATTGTTGACCAATTTGAGAAATCGGAAGTTCCGTTGTGCGGAGTAGTCGGATTGCAACCTCAATGCGTCTGTCTTTGAGATAGGCTAGCGGTGATGTTTTCTCGGATTTCTGAAATAACCTGCACAAGTAGTGTTTATTGATATCGCAATGGCTGGCTAGAAGATCCAACGTCAATGGAGATGCATAATTCTCTCGGATGAACTTTTTACATTTCTCAATCGTTGTTATGGATAGGGCACCGATATCCTTCTCCGCATCCCGACTCGTCTGTACTAGGATAAGCAACCACCGATAGACTTGCATGGACAAGCGATACTTGTCCGTAACCTTCTCTTGATGAATCAAATGGATAATTTGCCATAACTCTTGAATCAAGGGAGAGTCCGCGTTTCGTCGAATGACATGCCCCTCATTATCATGCATCATATCCCAAATTCGGTTAGCTTCATCCCCGCGAATGTTGATCCATATAAATTCCCATGGCTCGTTGTTCTCTTGTTTATAGTAATAGCAATGTTCTCCTGCAATTTTGACAAGTAGGGCATGTCCCTTCGGTAAAAGGAGCGTTTGATTGTCAATATCCAGATAACCCTGGCCATTAAGTGTGTATTGAAAAACGACATGCCCCGGGTCCGGTCTATCATCACTTGGACAACGATATTCCTCGCTAGAAACGATCTGCCATCCAATAGAGTCCAGTGTCATGATTGATGTATCGTCATTACGAAAAGCATAAGAAACCGTATGAACCATCGTTTCATCTCCTTCCTAAAAAAGTCAATTATCTTATATAATACGTCACATTTTTTAGATTGTCTGTCTTTTTTTAGACCTGTAAGATAAATGTAAGCGGTAACATAAAAAGGAGGTGGCTGTAAATTGTGTTCATATGACAACAAGCAGGGCAGGATCGAACTGATGATTCTAAAAATGAATTTTTAGATAAGGGGGAGTTAATCGAATGATCCGAAGAACTGTTTCCATCCAGAAATCGATGTTTGTATCTTTTTTAGCACTCCTTATGATTATTTCACTGGCTGTTCCTCCGGCGCCGATACGTGCAGAGTCATCAAGCAGCCAGCCGGGTCGCCAAGCTGAGTATCTTAACCGGGGTTTGGTTGCGGTTCTTGTAGACAACGGCGTTTTTTTAAGCTGGAGGTATTTAAACAACGATCCAGATGATATCGCTTTTAATATATATAAAAATGGAACCAAAGTGAACACATCGCCCATAAGCGATGTGACAAACTACGTGGACACCACTGGTTTCGACAGTTCGCAATATCAGATCTCCACCGTTATTGCAGGCAAAGAGCAAATGCAACCGGAGGTTGTATCGGTCTGGCATAACGATTATCTACCTATTCCGCTCGATAAACCGGCCGATGGTCGGACTAAGGATGGCGGAACGTACTCCTATTATGCTGGAGATGCTTCCGTAGCTGACTTGGACGGGGATGGCGAGTATGAAATTGTCTTCCTGTGGAGTCCAAGCAATTCCAAGGACAATTCGCAGGCGGGTTATACGGGGAATGTCTATATCGATGCCATCAAACTGGATGGCACCAAGCTGTGGAGGATTGACCTGGGAGTCAACATCCGCGCCGGAGCGCATTATACGCAGTTAATGGTGTATGACCTCGATGGCAACGGAAAGGCTGAGGTTGTTGTCAAGACGGCGGACGGCACAAAGGACGGCCAAGGCACGGTCATTGGTGACGGCACGAAGGATTATCGCAACGACGGCGGATACATACTCTCAGGTCCAGAATATCTCACGCTGTTTAACGGTGAGACTGGCGCGGCTGTATCTACCGTGAACTATGATCCTCCAAGAGGCAACGTCAGTGATTGGGGTGACGGCTATGGCAACCGTGTAGACCGTTTCCTTGGCGCCATCGCTTATCTGGACGGTACGAAGCCAAGTGTCGTGATGAGCCGGGGTTATTATACCCGCACAGTGCTTGTTGCTTATGATTATGTTGGCGGGGAACTCGTCAAACGCTGGACGTTCGACACAAACGAAGCAGGATCACAATATCAATCACAGGGCAACCATAATCTAAGTGTGCTGGATGTCGACAAGGACGGCAAGGACGAAATTATGTTTGGCGCCTTGGCCATTGATGATGACGGCAGCTTGCTGTACAGCACCGGACTCGGCCACGGTGACGCCATGCACGCCGGCCAGCTCGATCCGAACCGGGAGGGCTATCAGGTCGTAAGCGTGCATGAGCATTCTGATGCGGCATACGGTCTGGAGATGCGCGATGCGGCAACAGGTGAAATCCTCTGGGGTGAGAAAACAGGTTTTGACACCGGTCGCGGGATGTCGGCGGACATTGATCCGAACTATCCAGGTTACGAATCATGGGCCACGACCGTTACCAACGGGCAAAGTGTACCTGTAACCAATACCTATTCTGCAGCAGGAGAGGCTATCTACACCGTGGACGAAGGGCCCAAAACCGCCAATTTCGCCATCTGGTGGGATGGAGATCTTCAGCGGGAGCTGTTGGACCATGAGTGGGATAATAGCACAGCCAAAGGTATTCCACTCATCTATAAGTGGGATTACCAAAACAAAAAGCTGAATGAAATCTTCCGGGCGACCGGTACGTTAACGAACAACCATACCAAAGGCAATCCGGCACTTCAGGCGGACATTCTGGGCGACTGGCGTGAGGAGCTTCTGCTGCGGAGCGAAGATAGTTCGGAGTATCGTCTCTACACAACGACCATTCCTTCAGACTATCGCATCCCTACGCTGATGCAGGACCCTGTATATCGACTTGGCGTAGCCTGGCAAAATGTAGCCTACAACCAGCCGCCTCATACCGGCTTTTATCTTGGAGCGGAAGCTACAGCATTCCCTAAAGCCGATCTGACTCTGACCCGCGAAGCTGAAATGCTGGAGCCGGTCTACCGCTTTAATTTCGGTACAGAGACTGCGTCAGGAAGTACGAACATACAGGATACGCTCTACGCACAAGATCCGGGATACGGCTTCAAGGATACAAGTGGTGTTAGGGTAGGGGCAAATCAGGTCTCGGTCGCTACAGGTACGACATTTGCTGTTGACCTGCCAAATGCAAACTATAAGGTGACGCTGCGATTGGGCAATGATGCAAATGACTCGAACGTTGGAGTCAAATCCGAATTCGTCCAGAAGCTCGCCTTAACCAATGTGACAGCAGGAGCACCACTGGAGTATTCCTATGATGTTGCATTGGTGGATGGACAGCTCGATCTTCTCTTCACGGGTACAGCCATAGACATCCAAGACGTCAGCATCGAGAAATACCCAGAGAAAGCGGCTGGTGCGGCAACAACGATCTATATGGCTGGTGATTCAACCATGCAATCTTACAGTGAAGCGCAGGCTCCTCAAGAAGGATGGGGCCAACAGTTCGGACGTTATTTCTCCAATGGGGCAGTCGTCGTGAACGATGCGATCGGTGGCCGAAGCAGTAAATCGTTTATGGTAGACGGTCGTCTCGATACGACCCTGCAGCGAATTAAGCCGGGGGACTTCTTCTTCATTTCCTTTGGTCATAACGACGCGAGTGCAGGGATACCGGACCGTTACGCATCACCAGAGGACTATAAGATTTACTTGGCTCGTTATGTAAATGGTGCCAAACAGCGCGGCGCTACACCGGTATTGCTCACTCCGGTTGGACGCAGAGATTTCAACACGGTGACTCAAGAATTCAACGTCAGCTTCCCGGCATACGTTCAGGCTGCCAAAGAAGTGGCAGAAGAGCTTGACGTGCCGCTGATTGATCTGAGCAAGTTAAGTATTGCGTACTACGACAAAATTGGTAATACCGCTACGGAAAAAGTATTCCTATATGCTAATCCGGGTGAATATCCAAAATACCCGAATGGGATCAACGATAATACGCATTTCAGCAGCTATGGTGCACAGAAAATTGCCGGACTCGTTGCTGGTGCAGTCAAAGACATGGAGCTGAGCATTTCATCACTGGTCATCGACCCGGATATTTCCGAGCCAGAGCCAGAGCCGGAAGCCCAGCTATATGAGGAGGATTTTGAAGGCGACGCTGCCAACTACCAATATGCGATGGTCAATGCCACGGGTATTGCAGGAACCATGACGGGAACCGTTGTTGACCAGTCCGGAAATAAGGTACTGTCCGTCGCGGGTTCCGGATCGGGCAATCGGGCCAAGGTATTCCGTCTGTTCGATGCCGTAAACGGCGATCAGGTGAACGTGAACTTTGACTGGCAGTCCGGTAATGTGAGTGCCTATCCATCAGAAGGTCATCTCACAATACAGGATTCAAACGAAAATGCCCTGTTCACGCTGTATACCAAAACCGGAAGCACCAAAATTCATTATTTTGTCGGTGCATATAACCCAGACTACGGCACAGGGGATACAGCCATACCCGAAGGGGGAACGGCTACAGATATTTCCAAGAACCAGTGGGTCAATGTGGATGCAACCGTTAATTTTGCCGACAAAACATTGGATCTGACATTAACGAACCTAGCCGATCCGACAGTTACCCAAACGATTGCAGAAATCTCGCTGAGTTCCGGTGCATATGCGGACAACGTCAGATCCATGCGGTTCCTGGGAACGAGAAAAGGCGGTGGAGGCACGTTGAACTGGACTACCCAGATCGACAACGTGCGGATTGAAGGCACTCAGCTCTCTTCAGAGAGTGGCGATCAGACGGCCTTAATCGCTCTGTACGATGAGATCAAAGCAATTGATCTGTCGGAATATACAGATGCATCGAAGGCCGTGGTGAACCGGGCTTTGGTAGCTGCGGAAGCTATATTTAATACGGAAGCCACGCAGGCTCAAGTTGACCATACGTTTAACATGTTAACTGTTGCGAAGGATTCATTGACAAGTGAACCAAACGAAGAGATAAGTGAATACAAATTTGACTTTGGTTCTGGCGACGCAGCCGACGGATACATCAAAGTAGATGCCAAAAGAGCGTACATTGAAGGCAATGGGTACGGCTTTGCTGATACTGCACTCACCAAAGATGAGAACCGGGGAACCGGAGATTTGCTCAAGGAGGATTTCACACGAGTAAACGGTACCTCTTTCCTGGCGGAAATGCAGCCGGCGAATTACCGGGTAACGATGACCATCGGGGATGCGGAGGAATCAACCAGCGCAAATGTCGTTGTAGAGCAGATGACAAAGCTGCCGCTTACAAGCATTGCCAAGGGCGAATTCAAAGAAATCACGTATGACGTTGCCCTGATTGATGGGGTATTTAACTTCAACTTTACCGGAAATGCACCGAAGATCAATGCGCTGAAGCTGGAGCGACTGCCAGATCACAGTGCAAGTGATAAACCAGTTATTTATTTGGCCAGCGATTCCACGGTGGCCAATTACGCGGAAAACTATCGTCCGCAAGCGGGCTGGGGAGAAACGTTGGGTGAATATTTTGATCCAAATGAAGTCAGTATTGATAACCGGGCAGTTGGAGGTTTGAGCAGCAAAACCTTCCTGGTCGGCGGATATCTCAACGATATTTTACTCGACATTCAAGAAGGCGATTATCTATTCATGCAGTGGTCTCATAATGATTCCACACCTTCACGTCCAGAGCGTTATCTGACACCAGAGCAATTTAAGGTATATCTCAAAGAATACATTAACGGTGCTCTGCAGAGAGGGGCAATTCCAGTTCTGGTCACGCCAGTGAATCGTCGTGATTTTACCGGAGAGGTGCTGAACAAAAGCTTCCCGGAATACGTACAGGCGATGAAAGAAACGGCGCAGGAAACGGAAACGCTTATCATCGATCTGAACCAAGCCAGTTGGGAGCATTTCCAGGAGCTTGGCACTGAAGGAACCAAATCGATATTCATGTGGGTAGGCACAACGGAAGACAATACACATTTGCAGATGAATGGCGCAATCAAGGTGTCTGAACTCGTAGCACGACTTGTGAAGGAATTGAATATACCTTTATCTGATTTTGTTACGTTGGAAGGAGAATCTCCGGAGCAGAAGGCCCCGCATACTATGGCAACTGTGGAAGGAGAATTGCAGAACGGCTGGTATACTTCTCCGGCACAAGTAACCTTCACAGCAAGCGATGAAGATTCCGATATCGAAGGGACCTATTATCAAATTAATGGTGGCGAAACGGTGAGTGGCACACAGTTGACCCTAACTGAAGAAGGAACACATACCATCACCTACTGGAGCGTCGATGTTGACGGTAACAAAGAGAGCGAACAGTCTTTGTCCATATCCATTGATCTCGTACCTCCAACCATTGAAATTCATGGTCAAACCGAATACACCATTGATCAGCAGGTGGAAATTGGCTATACAGCCTCCGATTCGGTATCCGGTGTAGAAGAACCAGAGGGTGTGCTTCTCGACACACCTGCGTATACACTGGAACCCGGACTGAACCAGGTTACGGCAACCGTCTCCGATTTGGCTGGGTGGGAACAGACGGTAGAATATAGTTTTGCAGTTATTACTACATTCGACAGCCTGATTAATCTGACCAACACCTTTGCTGATGAATCGATCGATCCTAATGCCAGCATTCTTGCTGATCAGCTCACAAACACGTTACAGCAGGCCAAACAGGCAACAAACGATCGTGAAGGAGCAAAAGCGCGTCAATTGCTTGCATCCTACGGTAATGACGTTCAAGCAGCTAGAGGAACCGTATTTACGGATGAGCAGACAAGTGTGCTGATTAAGTGGGAGGAATGGCTCCATCAGACAACGCCACTTGCAAACGGTGCCCCAGGCACTCCGGTGTTATCTGATAATAATGGTTACGACACAGGGCTCAAAGACGGCGACTACACGATCACGATGAATCTATGGTGGGGTAATAACGGCAATCAGTTCAAACTGTATGAGAACGGTGAATTGATTAAGGAAATTTCTCTGGTCGATCAATCCCCGTCCGCCCAATCTGTTCAAGTTGATATTACTGGAAAGAAAAATGGCACCTATATCTATACTGGAGAATTGATCAATGCACTGGGTTCAACCATGAGTGTTCCACTGACAGTCATCGTCACGGATGCTTCCCCGGGGCAAGCCGTTCTGTCGAACGACAACTGGGACGGTGACGGCAACTATAATGTCACCATGAATCTGTGGTGGGGAACAAACGCAGCCGAATACGAACTTTACGAAAATGGTGTATCGATTGACACACAATCGCTGCAATCTCATTCGCCTGGTGCACAGTCTGCGGTTACCTCAATCTCTGGAAGGGTACCCGGTATCTACGAGTATGAAGCTGTACTTCGCAATTCTTCAGGGGAAACCAGATCACACAAATTAAATGTGACGGTACGAGAGTAGACTGAAATGTTTGAGCATTCCATTAACAAGAAGTGATTACAACTGAAGTAATGTACGCATATAAAAGTGCTATTCCTCATCATTTTGAGGAGTAGCACTTTTTGTATATGCACAGTATGAAAGCGTTTGACTTATTTGAATATCAATCTATAATGATGAAAGGAAATTGGACTTGGACAGGATACAGACAGCCTGTCCGCTTGAATGTATATTCAGAGCAAGCTTCCATACGCAGGAGGCTTGCTGTTTCATTTTCAGAAGGAGAATAGGTTCCCATGACACTTAAAAAAAGAATCTTTTTACTGTTCTTTCTCAGTGCGTTTATCCCCTTTATCAGTATATTTGCAATTTCTTATTATACGATCGACTCCATTTTCGCAAATAAGATCGATGATGGTATCCGCAGCAATTTACAACAGGTGACATCCTCATTGGAGAATTCCATCACCAATCTGAATCATGTGACGCAACAATTATCTTACAGGGGTACTTTAGGCAAAAGAATGGATGAATTCTTGAATCCGTCCTCCGATATCTTCGAACTGATTGAGGCCAGGGACGAAATAAAGAACGAGTTAAGTGTTGTCACCTTCACCAATCCTAATATCGGATTAACCCTGTATTACTTTCAAAAAGAAGGTACTACTCAGTTCGGCAACTTTCCAATCAAGGATCGTTTCTCTCCTGAGTCTCTGCCTGTGCTCTTCCAAACCTATGGCATTAAGTACTATGGCCCCCATATGAGTATGAACCGATTTGATGATCAACTCGTTCTATCTGCTATGCGAAAAGTACAACTTTCCGAGAGGAGCGACGTGTTCATTTACGTAGAATCAGGCTTTCGTCTCACACAGGATATCTTGGGCTACAATCAATACAACGGCGCATTATCTCATCTCATCCTGGATGGTGAAGGAAACATTGTGTACAGTGAAATACCGGAAGCCGTGAAGGTAGGGGAGAATTTCTCCAGCTTTACGGTCGATCCTGCCAAGGACGGAATATCCCGCGGGTATCACTGGTTCAAGGAGGATTCCTCACAGAAATGGAGTGTCGTATCGGTCATTTCGCAGTCTCAATATCAACAGGAGAAAAACCAGTGGTTGCTGCAAATTTTGCTGGTCGCTTTATTTTTCCTCGGCTTTACCGTGTTTCTTGCTTGGCTCCTGTGGAAGATGGTCTACAAACCTCTCGGTCTGTTTCATTCGGAGATCAATGGGATGTCCAAAAATCCACAAACAAAAGGGAGCCGAGCTCGCACTCAGATTCCTGAATTTGATTTTCTGTTGGGTGAATTTTCGAATATGCAGCATCAGATTGGTGACCTCTTCAAGGAAGTTCAGCAGAAAGAGAAGATTCGTGCAGACCTGGAAGTGGAAAAACTGCTCTATCAGATCAACCCGCACTTTCTAATGAATACGCTCGATACGGTGCACTGGCTGGCCGTCATGAACGGACAAGGAGAGATCGACAAGCTGGTGCAGTCATTGAATAAGCTGCTCTATTACAATCTAGGCAAATTAGGGCAAGTATCCACCATGGAAGAGGAGATCGATGCGTTAAGACAGTATCTGATTTTGCAGCAAATTCGCTATGACTTTGAATTTGACGTTCGCATTACTGCAGATGAACAAGTGCTTCAAATTCCTGTGCCCCGCTTTATTCTGCAACCGCTGGTTGAAAATTCGTTATATCATGGATTGAGTGACGAAGGTTTTATTCAGATTGAAGTGACATGCACTTCAACGTTGAACATTATGATACAAGATAATGGTGCAGGTATGACTGAGGAAACCATTCATAATCTGCTGAACAATCGTGAAGCTGAACAACAAAAAGTAGGGATGGGCATCGGACTCAATTATGTTCACCGCATGTTAAAGGCACAGTACGGGGACCAAGCACAACTGGTGATTGAGAGTGAATTGGGAACAGGGACAAGCATACTGCTCGTATTGCCTATTAAAGGAGAAGATATCTCGGCATGATTAAGGTATTGATTGTAGATGATGATAAGCTGGTACGCAAAGGTATTAGCTCTGCGATGCCATGGAACGAGTTCGACATGGAGGTTGTAGGGGAAGCAAGCAACGGGTTGAAAGCGCTGGATTTTCTGAAAACCCAACCGGTCGATCTGATGCTAACGGATCTTGCGATGCCCGTCATGTCAGGGATCGAACTGATGCGAGCTGCGAGGCAGCTCTATCCTGAACTTCATATCGTTGTGTTAACACTGCA
This sequence comes from Paenibacillus sp. FSL H3-0457, assembly GCF_037981725.1. NCBI lineage: Bacteria > Bacillati > Bacillota > Bacilli > Caryophanales > Paenibacillaceae > Paenibacillus > Paenibacillus sp. FSL H3-0457. Next base: position 3,620,141 of record NZ_CP150283.1, read on the forward strand.
TCAGGATTTCGATTATATCCAGGAAGCGCTAAGACTCGGAGCCATCGATTATATAGCCAAAGTGCAGCTGGAGAAAGAGCAATTCGAACATGTTCTGCAACGGATTCATACCCGAATTAACGGGTTGACAAGCACGATAAGAAAGATGCCTTCACAGAATGAAATCAATTTCCATTATCGAAATGTGTATGCACTTGTTTCACAAGATCGGAAATCAGAGCATAAGTGGCCAATGGAGCTAACTGCGCATGAAGATGAGATAAGATGGGAGGTTGAGCGTAATAGCTGCATGTGGGCTGTACCCCCGTCCGAAGAGGATCAACTATTTCATCAATTGAAGGAATGCCTGCATCAAGTTCCCCAGTGTACGTTGTTGGTTTTGTCTGATGTACAAGAGCGAACATGGTCGCAAATCAAAAACTGGATTATGAATTATACAGAGACGTCTTTATTCTATGTTTACAACCCCAATAACCAAGTCATTGCCGTTTCGATGAATGAGGAAGATACATGTTCAAAAGAACCGCAGGATGAGGACCTTGACCGGATTAAACAAAGTTGGTTCCAAACCCCATGGACCCACCACGACAGTTACTATAACCAACTCATTGACCAGTTTATATCCTTACGATTACATAAAGGTCAGTTGATGGGATTGCTGTACTCAATCGTGATGGAATGGAACCACCTTTTTGCCCAAACTACGCTTGGAAGAATCGCGATGATCCATTCTTTCGAGTCTTGGTACGAGGTTGAAGAATGGATCAAACAGACTGCTGCAAGCATTCGCAAGGCTGATGAACAGACTTCGTACTCACAGGAAATCATCGATGCCGTGAAAAAAGCGGTGATGATCGTGCAGCAGGATTTGGAACAGGCCTATACAGCTTCAGGTCTCTCCCAACAACTCAATATCAGCCGAAGTTATTTCAGTCAATGTTTCAAAGATTTGATGGGGAAAACCTTTAATGAGTACTCCCGCTTCATCCGGGTAGAGAAATCCAAAGAGTACTTGCTCAATACAAATAATACGATTTTCTGGATTGCGGAGCGAGTGGGTTATTCGGATGAAAAATATTTCAGCCGGATTTTCCGCGAACTGACAGGTCTTCTGCCAAGCGAATATCGGCAGCTAGGTAGAGGAAATAAATAGCCGACAGTCTCCTGTTTTAGGAGCTGCCGGCTTTTGTTTTGATCGAGAAGAGGGGTAGATAGACAAATGTTGGTCAGTAGGTAGGGTAAATGATCACAAGTTAACCATACTTCATCATACGGACTGAAAACTGTAACCATTTCTCTATCCAAACGGACGTGTAATCCCTATCTCGATTGGCCTTCACTTCAATTTATAATGAAAGCGTAAACAAATATGTTGAACATCAGAATAAAGGGGAATCGAACTAGATGAGAACAAAATGGTCTATGAAAAGCAACCGGTTGACGAAGCGTCTCGCTGTGCTGTCCATGTCTGCCTTGATGGTTGCAACCCTCGCGGCATGTGGAGACTCTTCCACTCCTCCTACTGCAGAGGAAGCAGGCAAATATGAGGTAACGCCTGGAGATCCGTTCAGTGCCTATAAAGACGAAATTACCGTAACCATGGGAAGGGTAACCACAGCCAATCCCAAACTGCCGGCTGGTGATACCTATGAGAACAACGCATATACTCGGCTGGTCAAAGACACGTTTAACGCTCAGATTACAGATCAATTTGAAGCCAATGGTGAAGATTATAGTCGTCAAGTATCGCTTGCCATCGCATCCGGGGAATTGCCTGACATGATGCGTGTTGATTCCAAAGACGAACTGAAAGAACTGGTGGATAACGATCTGATTGAGGATCTGACCGCCATCTATGATCAATATGCCACAGATAACATTAAGCAGATGTACGATTCCTATGATGGGCGTGCATTAGACAATGCAACGATTGATGGACGTTTGATGGGACTTCCGGCGACTTCCCTGGATTCCGCACCAACAATGGTTTGGGTTCGTCAAGATTGGCTGGATCTGCTGGGGATTCAACTGGATGCAGACGGAGACGGCGCCCTTTCACTGGATGAAGTGGAGAAAACAGCGCTGGAATTTCTGAAAAGAGATCCTGGCCAATCCGGGAACCCGGTAGGTATTCCATTTGTGAACACGATGAATACAACAGATTATAATGGCTCTGCTTATACGATGCTGGGTGTGGCCTCAACCGAGGGAGCATTCCCGCAATATTGGATGAATGGTGAAGACGGCAAAATCGTGTATGGTTCCACGACAGAAGAAACGAAGAAAATGCTGGGCACCATGGCGGATTGGTTCAAGAATGGCATCATTGACCCGCAATTCGGAACCCGCACGTTTGATGATATTACCGCACTCTACGCCAATGGCCAAAGCGGTATCGCCTTTGGACCGTGGCATATCCCTGACTGGGGACTGATCAGTGCAAAACAGATGGATAAAAATGCGAAATTTTCGGCTTATACGCTGGAGGATGCAAACGGCAAGGTCAACGTGGCGCATGCCAACCCATCCAATCAGTTTATCGTGGTGAGAAAGGGATATGAACACCCTGAACTGGCGGTTAAGATTGTAAACCTGTTCTACGATAAACTGGCAAATGATAAAAATGCCGCAGCAACCATGCCGGAAGCTGCCAAGTATCAGGAGACCGGGGTAGACGGTTCAACGAGACCGTTTAATATCGAAGTCAATTCGGCTACATCGCTACTGGATGATTACTCTGACGTTGTTCGCGGGATTAAAGGAGAGATCAGCCTGGATGAGGTTCGCACTACAGAATCGAAGAACAATATCGGAAGCATCAAAACCTATTTGAGCGACATGGATACGGATGATGTGACTGCTTGGTCCAAATATCATTCGCGGATCAACGGTGTTGGACTGATCGACAAACTGACACAAGAAAACAAATTTGTATGGATGACACCTGCTTTCTCTGGCACTACACCAAGCATGAAACAGACGTGGGCCAATCTGACAAAGTTGGAGCAGGAGTCGTTTATCAAAATTGTAACGGGTTCAGAACCGCTCGATTATTTCGATACATTCGTCAGCAATTGGAAGAAACAAGGTGGTGATCAAGTCATTCAGGAAATTGAAGACGAGATCGCATCGAAACAATAGACATCCATGAACAGTAGCAGGGCTGCGATACGCAGCCTTTCTTCAGAAAAGGGGTTCATCCATGAAACAGGGGAATTGGAAAGCGAGAGGGCGGCTCGGCCCAGGTGCCATGTACCATATGATGATGCTTCCGGGCATTTTGTTTTTGCTTGTATTCAGCTATGTTCCAATGGTCGGCATCATTACGGCGTTTCAGGACTATATACCGGCCAAGGGCATGTTTGGCTCCGAATTTGTAGGCCTGAAGCATTTTATGTATATGTTCAAGCTGCCGGATATCGCGCAGGTCGTCAGCAATACGTTGGTGATTGCGATTGGCAAGATTCTGCTCGGAACGATGATGGCCATCATTTTTTCCGTTTTATTAAATGAAATTCGTATCAAATACGTTAAAAAATCCGTGCAGACGATTGTTTATCTGCCACACTTTCTATCCTGGGTTGTACTGGCATCGGTTGTTGTCAACATGTTCAGTTTGGATGGCATTGTGAATCAAATGATGGCGTTTTTTGGCCTCGAAAATATTAATTTCCTTGGCAGCAACACCTGGTTCCAGCCACTGATTATCGGTACAGACGTATGGAAAGAGTTTGGTTACAGTTCCATCGTTTATCTGGCTGCAATTACGTCCATTGATCCCGGTCTGTATGAAGCGGCAGGAATGGATGGAGCAAGTTGGTGGAGAAAAGTGTGGCATATTACATTGCCAGGCATGCTGCCTATTATTCTGCTCATGGGCGTAATGAGCTTGACCAACATTTTGAGCGCCGGTTTCGATCAAGTCTATAATCTGTATAACCCGGTTGTCTATGAGTCAGGCGACATTCTGGATACTTATGTCTATCGGATCGGTCTCGTTGGACGACAGTATAGCTTCGGTACGGCAGTTGGCTTGTTCAAGTCCGTCATCGGTATTGTTTTGCTCATGTCTGCCAACCAGTTGGCCAAAAAATATACGGACCGAAAAATATTCTAAGGAGGCCAAACCTGTGTCCTATTCTGCAAACTTAAAAGATCGAATTGGCCGGTTTGCCATCTATGCCATCGTCATCATGCTGGCATTGGTCTGCCTTCTTCCGTTATGGAATATCGTCGCCATTTCATTCAGTAGCAGCGAGGCGGTATCCGCGAATGCTGTAGGTCTCGTTCCAGTTAATTTCACAACAGCAGCGTATACCAAAATTATCGAAGATGCACAGTTCTGGCGCTCCTTTGGTATATCCGTTCTACGTGTTGCGCTAGCTCTTGTGCTTAACATGATTCTGATTATTTTAATGGCTTATCCGCTATCCAAATCAAAAAGAGATTTTAAAGGCAGAAACATTTATATGAATATCATGATTTTTGCCATGTTGTTTAGCGGAGGCATGATTCCCAGTTACCTGCTGATCAAAAACCTGGATATGCTGAATACGATCTGGGCACTTGTTCTGCCAGGCGCTGTCCCGATATTCAGTGTCATTCTCGTGATGAATTTCTTCTCCGCTGTACCTAAAGCGCTTGAAGAAGCAGCATTCATCGATGGGGCCAATCCGCTCCAGGTCTTGTTCAAAGTGTATGTTCCCGTATCCATTCCTGCACTGGCGACAGTCGCCTTATTCAGTATCGTGGGTACGTGGAATGACTTTTTCGGCGGGTTGATCTATATGACCAAAGTCAGTAATTATCCGTTAATGACCTATATTCAGTCCCTTAACGTGAATATTGCTGATTTGCTTCAAGCCGGCACCAATTCCAGCGAACTCAGTAACCTGACTGAAATATCGAACAAAAACCTGAATGCAGCCAAAATCGTAGTTGCTGTTATCCCGCTATTGCTGATTTATCCGCTGCTGCAAAAATACTTTGTGACGGGCATTGTCGTAGGATCTGTCAAAGAATAACCTTAGAAAGGTTGAATGGAACATGGAAAATAAAAAGTGGTGGAAAGAAACCGTTGTATATCAAATATATCCACGCAGCTTTCAAGATCGTAATGGTGATGGAATTGGCGACTTGGAGGGCATTGTATCCCGATTGGATTATTTGCAGCAACTCGGCATCGGTGCGATCTGGTTATCACCTGTCTGCAAGTCTCCTCAAGATGATTACGGATATGATATCTCAGATTATCAGGACATCGATCCGATGTTTGGGTCTTTGGAAGATATGGAACAGTTAATTCTGGAAGCCAAGAAACGAGACATTCGAATCATCATGGATTTGGTGTTGAACCACACTTCGGATGAACACCCCTGGTTTCTAGAAGCCAAAAAAGGCAAAGCCAATCCGTACCATGACTACTACGTCTGGAGAGATGGCGTGGAAGGAACACCTCCGAACGACTTGGGTTCCACCTTTGGTGGTTCAGCCTGGGAATGGGTGCCTGAGATCGGGCAATATTATTTGCATCTCTTTTCCGTAAAACAGCCTGATCTCAATTGGGAAAACCCCAAAGTCCGGCAGGAGATATACAACATGATCAATTGGTGGATCGACAAGGGTGTGGGTGGTTTTCGCCTTGACGTGATCGACTTAATCGGTAAAGAACCGGATTTGAAGATTACGGGAAACGGACCTAATCTGCATAAATATATCAGGGAACTGAGCAAGGAGACGTTTCAAAAAGCGGAAGACCTGCTAACCGTTGGAGAAACATGGGGCGCCACTCCGGAAATCGCCAAACTGTACAGTAATCCAGACGGCAGTGAGTTTTCAATGGTCTTCCAATTTGAACACATCAGCTTGGATGAACAAGAAGGCAAAGGAAAGTGGGATCTTAAACCTTTGGATGTGATGGCATTAAAAACAGTGCTGTCCAAATGGCAGACAGAGCTCAAGGGTGACGCCTGGAACAGTCTGTTCTGGAACAACCATGACTTGCCTCGAATCGTGTCACGTTGGGGAAATGATGGAGAATTCAGAGTTGAATCGGCTAAAATGTTGGCTACCCTTCTTCATGGCATGCAAGGTACGCCTTACATATATCAAGGTGAAGAGCTGGGTATGACGAATGTTCAATATGCGATCGAGGATTATCGGGATATTGAATTGCTCAACTTTTATAAGGAAAGAATGGAGAAAGGTTATCCTGAACAAAGCGTGATGGAGTCGATCTACGCCAAGGGCCGCGATAATGCACGCACACCTATGCAATGGGATACTTCCGATAACTCGGGTTTTACACAAGGGGAACCTTGGATTAAGGTGAATCCAAATTATAAGCAGATCCATGCCGAGGAAAGTTTGAATAACCCTGAATCCATATTCCATTATTACCGGAAGTTAATCCAACTCAGAAAAGATCATGAAGTCATCGTATATGGTGATTATGAGCTGATCTTTCCAGAGAACCCAGACGTGTTTGCTTATACCCGAACGTTGAATAGTACGACAATTCTTGTGGTATGCAATTTCCAAGGATATACGACTGAACTTCCGCTTCAGGAGCAATTGACAGGGTCCTATCAGCTTTTGACAGCTAACTATACAGGTGAACTCTCGGAGGGCGAATTACGTCCATATGAAGCCAGAATGTACCTTATCCATGATTAAAGCATATTACGTTATATAATGTTCAGTTCTCAAGAAAGAAGGATTATATTCAATGAAAAGAGTATGGTGGAAAGAAGCAGTAGCTTATCAAATCTATCCGAGAAGTTTTATGGATTCCAACGGAGATGGGGTTGGTGACATCAAGGGGATCATATCTAAACTGGATTATATTCAAGATATCGGTATTGATCTGATATGGATCTGTCCGATGTATAAGTCACCTAACGACGATAATGGTTATGACATCAGTGATTACTGTTCCATTATGGATGAATTCGGCACGATGGCGGACTTTGATCAATTACTGCATGAAGTGCATCACCGCGGCATGAAACTCATCATGGACTTGGTGATCAATCATACAAGTGACGAACATCCGTGGTTTATTGAATCCAGAGCTTCACTGGATAACCCCAAACGGGATTGGTACATCTGGAGAGATGGGAAGAATGGAGACGAACCGAATAACTGGGAGAGCATCTTTGGCGGTTCTGCATGGGAATATGATGAAGTCTCCGGACAGTACTATCTCCATCTGTTCTCCAAGAAACAACCAGACTTGAATTGGGCAAATCAGGAAGTTCGGAAATCCATATATGAAATGATGAATTGGTGGCTGGATAAAGGGATTGATGGTTTCCGTGTGGATGCAATCAGCCATATTCACAAAGAAGAGGGCCTCTTGGATATGCCAATCCGAGAAGGCGTCAAGTACGTCTCTTCATTTGAAAAGCATATGAATGTCAAGGGAATCCAGAGTTATCTGCAAGAAATGAAAGAGAACACATTATCCAGATATGACGTGGTGACTGTTGGGGAAGCAAATGGAGTTAAGGTGGAGGACCAAGAAGATCTGCGGGATTGGATCTGTGAAGTCAGAGGGAAATTTAATATGGTCTTTCAATTCGAACACCTGGACCTTTGGAAAAACAGCACAGACAGGCAACTGGATGTTCCCAAACTGAAAAACGTCTTGACCAAGTGGCAAAAATCACTGGAAGGCGTCGGTTGGAATGCATTGTTTATTGAAAATCACGATCAACCTCGCAAAGTTTCATCTTGGGGAAATGATACGGAGTATTGGTATGAAAGTGCCACAGCACTTGGAGCCATGTACTTTTTCATGCAAGGAACCCCTTTCATATATCAGGGGCAAGAGATAGGCATGACAAACGTGGCTTTCCCTTCGATAGAGGATTATAACGACATAGCCGATCGGAATTTATATCAGATCAAACGCGAAGAGGGGATGTCGCATGAGGAGATCATGAACATCATCTGGGCATCGAGTCGCGATAACTCCAGAACGCCGATGCAATGGTCTTCGGCCAAAGAGGCCGGGTTTACCAGCGGTACGCCATGGCTGAAAGTGAATGACAATTACGTCCATATTAATGTAGAGAAACAACTCCAGGAACCAGGTTCCATCCTTCACTTTTATAAAAAAATGATTCAGATGCGAAAAGAGCACGATACGTTGACTTATGGTATTTATGAGCTTCTTATGCCGGATCATCCGAGTGTATATGCATATACACGTACACTGGCAGACCAACAGGTGCTGGTAGTAATCAATCTCTCTGAACACGTCGTCGAGCTTGAGGAAGATGAGTTTGGCCTCAACTTCTCAGAGATCTGGCTTACCAACTATGAGAATGGATTGCTGCCACTGGTGTTGCGACCGTTTGAAACTATTGTTGGATTAAGCGATAAAGTTTAATTAGGATACGAAAAAGGCGTCTATATCATGGTCTGAATGATATAGACGCCTTTTATTGTTGTGTAACCACATGAAAATCAGTTTCGAATATTCGTTATTGATGGAGAACATCCGCGTATTCGGAGATACGTTCGAAACGTCCCTTGGCAAACGGGCATAAAGGTAAAATTTTAATACCGTTTTCCCGCGCGTATTCCACCATCGCTTTGATAAGTTCATCGCCAAGCCCTTGTCCGCGGTAAGCATTTTCCACCAAAGTGTGATCAATGATGTATAGCTCTGGACTCGAGATTACATAGGTCATCACCGCAGCAATATCATCGTTATCTTGAATAAGGAATCTTTTATTGGCAGGTTCATGTTCTACGTTATGCATGTTCATCCTCTTTCTTTGTTGAATATTCACCGTCCAGAAGCTTATACGTCAATGCTCCACTTGGACATGTGTCAATATGCCGGGCAATGGCCTCCGAAGTGTCACCATCAGGATCAACCCAAGGACGCTTGCTTAAATCAAAAACAGCAGGAAGGCCCTTTACACAAATACCAGAATGAATGCAGACATCCGAATTAAACATAACCTCGATATCTTTACCGTAATATAATTTCTCTTTAACCATAATGCATTCACATCTTTCACTGTTGAGTTTGAGTTTGTTTACAGATCGATATCCCAGGCATCCATGGTAAGTCATGTCTGGCAGGCTCTTAATGTTCGAATTATAAATGAGGAATCATTATTAAGTCAACGTGACGAATCTCCTAATTCGTTGGTGGAAGCTACTGATCAGAACCCTGAGTCCTCCGAAAAATTAACGCTCCAAGAAAGTTACGTTTCCGGCGGCGATTCTAAATTGTCATCTAACAACACCCTTAATGAGATTGGGAAATTATTTAGTGACTTCGATCTGAAATTGATCGGAATATGATTTGAGGTTGCCTGCAAGACCAGCGAGTTCCCCGGAGATGTTCGACAGTTCGCTTGCCGATCGCTGCTGCTCCACAGCACTAGCCGTGACTTCTTCGGCCATGGCTGAAGTTTCCTCGGTTGCGGAAGCAATATAACTGAGATTCTGTTCCAACTCCTGACGAATAGAGTGCATATCCATCGTCCGGCTGTCCAAACTCTGAGCCAACTCATGCACTTCGGTCGATAAGCGGCTAACCTGTCCAAATGCCTGGAGACAATCAGCGATTTGTTTCTCCTGTTCCTTAACAGCTACCATATTCGCATCAAAATGACTGCCCATCCGATGTATCTCTTGAACAAATGAACCCAGGATCTCATCAATCTCCTGGATCGAACGTTCGGATTGTTGAGCGAGCTGTCCCATTTCCCCAGCAACGACTGCAAAGCCTTTACCCGCTTCTCCAGCCCGGGCTGCTTCAATTGAAGCATTCAGGGATAGTATTTGAGTTTGTTTTAAAATGTTGTGAATCTGACCGCTAATAGAGGAAGCGAGTTCGGATTGAGTCGTCAGAGACCTGGAAATATCCTGTTGATGCTCAACACGCTTGGCATTCTCTCGGCCCTTCTCAAGCAGAACCTCATGTTCACGTGTAACTTGTACTTGAACAGAAGATAGCTGCTCTGAAGTATAAGTAAACTGTTTCACATATGAACCTACTTCATCCATTATTTTGCCGAGATTCTCTGAATGCTGGACGGAGTGTTCTGTCTCTTCAGCCTGTTTCATTGAACCTATGGCAATTTCCTCGATCGCTCTGGAAAGTTCTTCGCTCTGACGCTGGTTTGTCTGAGCGGTTTCCGAAATATCTTTTGATGACTGCTGTAATGTATTTGAACCTTGCTGTATTCCCATCAGAATGTTCGTCAATTGGGCAACCATGATGTTAATCAAATCACTAATGTCACCGAGTTGATCATTGGACATGTGTGTGGATACGACTTTGAGATTCCCATCAGCAACCTGCTCGAGACTTGACTTAATATCGCGTACTTGTCTAAGAATACCTCGTACTACGAATAACATCATGACCAAAGAAAGAATCAGTACAACCACAAAAATCGGGATAATGGTCTGATAAGCATTATTCACAGATGTCGCGGAGACTTGATTCACTGCTCCAGCAGAAATATCAATGCCCAGATAGCCAATGACAGCACCTTGCGAATCCTTGATTGGTGTAAAGGAGGACAATAGCTGTCCCCAAGTTGGATCATCTACAATGCCTGTTGTGACGACTTCACCGCGTAACAAGCGTTCCTGAATCTGGGGATTGAATTCCATTGCAGTGCCGTAAGGACTATATTCCGTATCGTCCCAATTCGCTCCATCTACGGTGTAGATCCACCCGTCCGAAGTTTTGTTATACATATAAACATACAAGGCTCCCGATTGAAGCCTAACTTTAACGAGTTCGTCCCTAAGACTTTTATATTCGTTGCTCTCCTCTGAAGCAGGAGAAGATAATGTCTTAATTAATTCCGACTCCTGACCTAGTTGAGAGGCGGTATTCACAGCCAGCTGCTGATTGTTATGCTGCATGGTCATTAATGATGCATTTTCACTGGAGTCGATGGTTGCCCATATGATTAGACCGCCCATGGCCAGTAGCGGAACCAGAATAATCAAATACAGTTTGAACCTTAAATCCATCTTTTTTTTGCGAGTCTGTTTCACGTACGGTTCCCCCTTGGATGTAATAAAGTAAATATGGCTATTCGTATAACCCCATACTATTTATCGTAATATTGAAGGGGGAAATGAAGACTAATCCTAAATTTGTATATACATATACGCAGATTATAAACTAACAGTATGCAAGGACACCTTGCCATTAACCAAAAAAAGGCTCCACCAGCTTTATGCCAGTGGAGCGCTTAATTTTTCTCTTAGAGATTCTGTTCAATATACAAACCTACTCACGGATGTTTATTGCAGAAACGGTCGATATAATCAGAACATTGCCCCGGCTCATCTTCCATTACGAAATGACCAGCTTTGGGAATGACATGTAGGCAGGCATGGGGAATATCCTGGACAAGCCTCTTTGCGTACATAAGGGGCTGCCATTCGTCTTCTTCCCCCCATAAAATTTGAACGGGAACTTTCAGCTTGGGTAAATCTGTTCCATAGGATTCAGTATATTTTGCATTATAATGAGCTACCTGATGGGAGAAAAAAGAGGCTTTGCCCAATGAACCTGTATGGGGTTCCAGATATGCATCCAGTGCATTGCCAGTCATAAGCTCTTTATTATACACTGCCATGGATAATTGTTTCTTTAGCATGGTATCAAAATCAGCACGGGACATTTGTTCAACCTGTTCAAGCTGTTCTTCGATAATTTTCTTCCAGGTTGGTGAGGGCCACGAATCATAGCTGGGCATGTTGAGTAACGTAAGCGATTGTACACGTTCAGGCTGTTCCAAGGCCAGTTGGACTCCGACAATTCCACCTAGATCGTGGGCTGCGACATGTAAACGATCCATTCCGAGTGCGTCTAAAAGCTGACTAAACAGCGTATATTGTGCTGCCACAGAAGTATCTGCTTCGAGGGGTCTTTCGGATGCTCCATATCCCAGAAGGTCATGAACGTAGACTTTGTACCCTTTTTGAACCAGAGCGGGTATTACTTTTCTCCATTCATAGCTATAAGACGGTGTTCCATGAAGGAGCCATATGGGAGAGCCTTCTCCATATTGTTCATAAGCGATTCGATATCCATTAATCAAGATGGATGACGTTGCTGCTGTTTGCATAGTGATTACTCCCTTCCATAAACGATTGAAATTAAAAATGAAATGGGCTCTTAATGAGCTACATTGAATATAAACGATTGCTTTCCATTAGTTAAATTGATAGTTTATATGTAAACGATCAGTTTTAATGATGTTAAAAAGAAGGGAGCCAATGATGGAAATACGTCATTTGGTCACATTTATTACAATTGTGGAACACGAGGGATTTACCAAAGCTGCTGAGCATCTTGGATACGCGCAATCTACAATTACATTGCATATTAAGGCGTTGGAAGAGGAGATTAACTACCCTTTATTTGATCGAATTGGTAAGCGGGTTATTTTAACGGAGACTGGGAAAAAATTGTTGCCACATGCACAGAAAATGCTTGAGCTGTATCATATGATTAAGGAAGTGACTGCTGCACAAGGTGAATTAACGGGTAATATCGTGATCAGTATTGGGGAAACGTTATTGATCTATCGTTTTCCTCCTATTATTGAAGAGTTCAAAAAATTGCATCCTCATGTCAACATCGAGTGGCACCAATTAGATTCCGTACATTATAAAGAGAATTTGATGCAAGGCAAAAGTGATATTTCCTTCATGTTGGGGACAGAGGTTCATGATCCCAATCTGTACAGTGAGAAATTGGCTGAGGAGCCCATGATGTTGCTGTACCCCAATTCATTTGAGCTACAACGGGACATTGTACGAAGCAATTTACTTTTTACCGAAAGAGGTTGCGGTTATCGCACATTGTTTGAACAATGCATTGAAGAGTATCAGATTGGGATTACTTCCAATATTGAATTCTGGAGTATTGAAGCTGTGAAACAGTCGATATTGAGCGGTATGGGCATATCCTTGTTACCTCGAATTACGGTAGAGAAGGAGCTGAAGGAAGAAAAACTTTCAGGTCAGCAGTACAAACAAAATCTAGCTACGCAGTTGCTGTATCCCAAAAACAAGTGGATCTCTCCCCAAGTAGAAGCATTTATTGAGATCGTTAGAAAGCATGCCTCCCTTTGGTAAGCTCATTTCAACTGTCCTTTATAACCTACCACTGAACCGTTGGATTGCTTCCTCGGTCACCGGCGTGAAGAGATTAACCAGATTACCGTCAGGATCGCGAAAAAGCAAAGCACGATTCCCCCAGAGCATTGTGGTAGGTTCCTTTACCCACTCATCAACAAACGGCTTCAAGCGCTCGTATTCGGCATCAACATCGTGGACGTGGAACTCAATAATGACAGTACGATTGTTGGCCGCCACAGCGGAACCAGCGCCAAACAGTTGCACCGTTTGGGAGTGGCCGATCGCTAGAGTGCACGATGGCATAACGAGTTCGGCAAAGACAGGTGCAGGGCGTTCTGCTGAAACACCCGTAATTTTCTCATAGAACTCGACAAGACGATCCACGTCATCAGTAATGATACGCACAGAAGCAAAATTCACGAGATATCATCCTTCCTATAATAAGTAATACATTTTGGATCAAAAACACTTCGCATTTACTTTTACTCCTTTACAATTGCTTACTCCAACTATACAAATACACTACTGACAACAGTATGTCAGTAGTGTTTTACGAAGAAACCACCGTCCACTAGCCATCATTCTATAGAACGTATTAGAGTTTCAAAGTGAGGGTAAGTGCTAAAAATCGATTGTACTTGGTGGTAAACAGTGTTACTCTAAAAGTCTGTGTTCGACAATATATTTAATATTAGCCACCAATTTAGTTGTAAAGAAAGGTAACACTATGATAAAAGTTGAAAACCTATCCTTCTCATTTCCACAAAAGGAACTATATAAAAACATTTCATTTACGTTTGAAGAGGCACAACATTGTGCTTTTATCGGAACAAGCGGCAGTGGAAAAAGTACATTGATCGATATCCTGATGGATCCGGAACGATATTTGTTCGAGGGCAAGTTAGAGATAGACCCCGATTGCAGAATCGGGTATGTGAGTCAGTTTTTGCAAGTAGACAAAACAAAAGAAATGACCGTTTTTGAATATATCGCAGAAGAATTCATCAAGATACAAGATGAAATTACAGCGATTTATGCGGAGATGGCCACCACATCGGATATGGATTCCCTGATGGAAAAGCTTCAATTGGCTTTGGATGCATTCGAGGCGATGGATGGGGATAATTACGAAAAAAACATCAATAAACAGTTAAACCTTGCCAACCTCATGAAGCTCAAAGATCTTAGTATATCCGCCGTAAGCGGCGGGGAATTCAAACTTATTCAAGTGATGAAGGAAATGCTGAATCGTCCAGACTTCATGATTATGGACGAACCTGATGTATTTTTAGACTTTGAAAACCTGAACGCGCTTAAAAAATTGATTAACACACACAAGGGAATGTTGCTGGTCGTTACGCACAACCGATATCTGTTGAACCATTGTTTCAACAAAATCATACACCTAGAAAACACAGAGCTCCAAGAGTTTGACGGGCGATATATCGATTACAACTTCTCACTGCTTCAGTCTAAGATCGAACTGCAAGAAATCGCAGTTGCTGAAGCTGAGGAAATTGAGAGATACGATCACATCATCGACAATCTTAGAGAGATCGCCACATATAATTCCGAAGCCTCCAGAGGCAGAGCGTTAAAAGCCAGAGTCAAGTTTCAAGAGAGATTGGAAGCACGTCGAATAAAAGAGCCATTTGTCGATATCAAACAGCCGAATATCCGTTTTGGAATCGATAAGGAAATGGAAGACACCGTTGTGGTTAACGTCAATAACTATAACGTTTCCTTTGACGAGTTGCTTTTGGAAAATGTGAACTTTGAGATCAAATCTACAGATAAAGTAGCCCTGATCGGTCCTAACGGTACCGGGAAAACGACTTTACTCCGAGAAATCTTTAAAAATAATCAGGATGCCATTGAAATAAATGCTGATGTTAAAGTGGCCTATTTATCTCAGGTTCAAGGCGAAATGCTAAAAGATTCGAATACCATCCTAAATGAATTCATTGATTCCGGCTTTCAAACGTATGATGAAATTAGATCGTATCTTCCAAACTATGGCTTTGAAGGAGAAATCCTTGATCAAAAGATTGAATCGTTATCTGGTGGAGAAAAAAACATGCTTCAACTGGCTAAAGTTTCTGCCAGTCAAGCCAACGTATTGCTCCTGGATGAACCGACAAGCCATTTAGACATCTATACACAAATCGCATTGGAGAAAGCCATTGAAGACTACAAAGGTGCGATTATCATGATTTCTCATGATTTCTATTCGGTTGTAAATGGTATGGATTATGTTTTAATTATCGAGGACAAAACGATTAGTAAAATGAGTATAGAAGAATTTAGACAGATGATTTATGCGAGTCATTTTGATGAAAACTATCTAGAAAATGAACAAAAGAAAAAGTCTGTTGAAATGAAAATTGAATTGGCTTTAAAAGATACTAATTTTGAACTTGCAAAGAGTTTGGTTGATGAGCTAGAAAAGCTGATTAAGTTGCTTTAGACAAGGTGAATATTCCAAAAATCTAAATCCCCCTGTATGTGGATTAATCCGCATACAGGGGGATTTACTTCTAGAAACAGCTAAACGAGCTGATTCGCTGCAGATCAATGCCGGTGTATAGCCAGAAGAAGCCATTCCAACGGAAGCCAGCCACCGAGTTTCTACCTACAAATACCGGGTACATCCAGAAGCCGGGACCACGATCCGGCCAAATATATGTGTAGCGAAACAGGCAGCCGGATATGGCTCTTGGATCTACCGCATATAACGAAGCGGGTTGCTGTGGAACGAATGATGGTGGCGGTCCGGTAGGTGCCTGCACGCCTTGTGGTCCGCCACCACCTCCACCCCCGGGGAACGATGGCGGACCAGGAAATCCGCCGGGTCCTCCTGGTCCTCCGGGACCCCCAGGTCCGCCAAACCCTCCACCAGGTCCAAAAGGAGGTAAAAATGTCATATCACATCACTCCTGTTCATTAGTCTAATGTATTGTATGTAGGCAAATGAGAAGGGGAATGGGTGGAAGCCTATAGAAGGCTGCTAATAATCAAGTCGAATCAAGCAAATTAAAATGCAGAAAAATGTCGAATAAAGTGATTGCTAACTAATTTATTGTGTGATATTATGATCCAGTAAACGTTTACATCGATAACGAATTGAATATTAGCAGTGTTTGGCTGTTACTGGTAAAGCAGGCATGACCAAAATGATTTTGCATTTTCCTTATGTGAGTAGGGGAGGGCATATCGTTTTGGTCTTTTTTATATCCAAATTCAGAAATGAGGCATTGGTATGGATTATCGCAAGTTGGGACAAGAGATAACGGAATTGGTTGGGAAGAAAGAGAATATCGCTCGGCTTACGCACTGCGCAACTCGACTTCGGTTCGAACTGCACGACATCTCCAAAGCGGAGACAGAAAAACTCAAAGCACTTCCAGGTGTCATTACCGTTGTGAACAATGGTGGACAATACCAGGTCGTTGTGGGCAATGAGGTGCAGCAGGTCTACCGAGTTATCACTCAGCAGATGGGTTCGGCTACCCGAAGTGCGGACTCCAAATCGAATTCTGGCAAAAATAACGGACCAAAGCAAAAACAGAGCTGGATCTCCAGATTCATCAGCGTGATCTCAACAACATTTACTCCGGTAATTCCGGCAATCATTGGCGCAGGTATGATCAAAGCGATATTAGCCGTACTTGTGCTGACAGGCCTCGTAACGACGGAAAGCCAAAACTACTATATCCTTAATACCATTGCGGACGCGGCTTTTTATTTCATGCCTATTCTGCTGGCTTATGGAGCTTCCATTAAATTTGAAACAAGTCCCATTCTGGCGATGACAGTTGCCGGCGTGTTATTACACCCGGGATGGAGCGCCCTGATGGCGGAAGGAAAAGACGTGTTTTTCATCGGTGTGCCAGTTCGACTAACCGATTACGCGGGCTCCGTACTGCCGATTATTATCGTCGTTTGGCTCATGTCCTATATTGAACGTTTCGCGGATCGGGTATCGCCCTCAATGATCAAATTTTTCACGAAACCAATGATTGTACTATTGATTACAGCACCACTTGCATTGTTGGCGATTGGGCCTTTCGGAACGTACCTGAATGATCTGGTTGCGATGGGTGCAGAAGCGATCAATGCCAGAGCCAGTTGGCTGATTCCGTTGTTAATGGGAACTTTGCAACCATTCCTGATCGTAACAGGTACCGCATGGGCCATGACGCCGATTGCAACTAGCCAACTGACCAAAAATGGATATGAAATGATCAACGGTCCCGGAATGCTCGCGTCCAATATTGCTCAAGGTGGGGCCACCCTTGCTGTAGCATTGAAAACCAAAAACAAAAAACTGAAACAGCTCGCTGCTTCATCCGGTTTCACCGCTGTGCTGGGCATCACGGAACCATCCTTGTACGGTGTAACGCTGAAACTGAAGAAACCCTTAATTGCCGCAATGATCGGTGGTGGTGTAGCAGGGATATACGCTGGTCTGACCGGATTAGTACGTTATGCCTTCGTGTCTCCAGGGCTTGCCGCGTTACCTGCATTCATTGGCAGCAATCCGATGAACATCGTTCATGCCATTGTGACTTGTATGATCGCTTTTATCGTTACCTTTGCTCTGACATGGATCATTGGTTTTGAAGATCCAGTGGAAGATGAAGAAGAAGGAACTACCAACGTTAACGATGACAAGACACTTTCCGGGCAGCCTGTTCAAGACAACAGCCCAAGCACACAGTCTTCTACAATAACAAATGCAAATGTACCGAGCCAAAATGAATTACGTCCACTTACGATCGCCAGCCCGATGCAAGGGGAATTAGTCCATCTAGACCGTGTACCAGACGATGTCTTCTCTTTGGGATTACTGGGTAAGGGTGCTGCCATTATTCCTGCCAAAGGAGAACTGTATGCACCAATCGCAGGTGAAGTTACGGCTTTCATGGACTCCAAACATGCGGTCAAATTAAACGGTTATGATGGAGAAGAGGTGCTCATTCATATTGGAGTGGATACCGTCAACCTAAAGGGGAGACATTTTGACTCTTCCATTAAAGTAGGGGATCGCGTACAACGGGGTGACTTGTTGATCCGCTTTGATATCGATGCCATCAAGGCAGAAGGGTATGAAGTCATAACCCCGATCATTATCGCCAATTCGGATCGTTTCTCGGATATTAAGCTGGAGAAGCAGAATCCTGTGGAGGTTGGAGCAACCATTATCCATCTTTCGTAACAAACGTAATACGATACTTCATATGGTCCGTCATATATCATGATCAACATTTAAAATGAAGGAGTGCTTGAGATGTTATATCAACAGATCAAACCATTCCCCAATGAATTTCTGTGGGGAGGGTCTACCTCGGCCTATCAAGTGGAGGGAGCCTGGAACAAAGATGGCAAAGGCCTGTCCGTCATCGATATGTGTGATCATCCGGCTGGAACCGCCGATTTCACGGTTGCGAGCGATCACTATCACCGGTTCAGAGAAGACGTGAAGCTTTTTGCAGAGCTGGGCCTCAAAGCATATCGTTTTTCAATTGCATGGACTCGAATCTTGCCTTCAGGCACAGGGACTGTTAATGAGAAGGGACTCGATTTTTATCACCAATTAATTGACGAATTGCTGCTCCATGGTATTGAGCCCATTGTGACCATGTACCATTTCGACTTACCCTACGAGCTTGAGAAAACCGGAGGATGGAACAACCGGGGGACGATCGATGCCTTCGTCGAGTATGGGCGTATCTTGTTTGAGCATTACGGGCATAAAGTGAAATATTGGTTGACCATTAATGAGCAAAATACGATGATTCTTCATCCAGGTGCTATTGGTACACCAAAAGGCGGGCGTTTGCCATCCAATAAGGAACTGTATCAGCAAAATCATCACATGTTTGTAGCTCAAGGCAGAACGATGCGACTATTTCATGATATGCTCCCGCAAGGTAAGATCGGACCTGCTTTAAACATGACTTCCATGTACCAGGCAACCTCCAGACCAGCCGATGCAGTCGCTGCTCATAACTGGGAGACGATTCGTGGATGGGGTTTTCTCGACTTATCGGTGTGGGGACGGTATAATCCATTATTCTGGAGTTATTTACAGGAACGCGGCATCGAGCCGGTTATTGAGCAGGGTGACATGGAAGATATCCAGTTTGGCCGCCCCGATCTGGTAGCAATCAACTACTACTCGACGGCAACCATTGCCGCCAGTATGGGCGATGCGTCGGATGTTACAGCTCGTGCGGGTGATCAGCAAATTATGCTTGGCGAGCAGGGAGTATACCGGGCCGCGGAGAATCCTTATACGGAAAAAACGAAATATGGTTGGGTCATTGACCCGGTTGGCCTAAGGCTGACATTGCGTAAGGTATGTGAACGATATGGTCTCCCTATTCTAATTACGGAAAATGGTATTGGAGCCCCGGATGTACTTGAGGCAGATAACACCATTAACGATACGTACCGGATTGATTTTATCGAGAAACATCTGGAACAGATCAGACTGGCTCTAACGGATGGAGTAGATGTGATTGGTTATTGCCCTTGGTCCGTTATTGACTTGGTAAGCACACATCAGGGGTATGGGAAACGTTATGGAATGATCTATGTAAACCGCGGTGAACAGGATCTGAAAGACTTGAAGCGTTTGAAGAAGAAAAGCTTCTCGTGGTATCAAGAGGTCATTAAACAGAATGGCAGATGTATCGGAAATTCGGATCAGGCGGTCACGAAAGAATAAAGGATCGTGATGAATGCATGAGAGTAATCAAAATATTAAATAACAGCTTGCTTCTGACCAAAGATGAACAGGGACAAGAGATGATTGTCATGGGAAAAGGGTTGGCATTCAAAGGCAAAGTCGGCGAGCGGCTGGATGAAGAACACATCCAGAAACGATTCATTTTGCAAAATAATCCGTCTGCCCAGGCTTACGTACGAACCATCGAAAACATGCCAGAAAAACATGTGAATGTCATAAACAAACTGATTACCAATGCAAAAGAAAAGCTGTCTCTTGACGATCAAATCTTCTTCACGCTTATGGATCACTTGTCATTTGCCATTGAACGATGGAAAAAAGGTGTAGCATTACAGAATCGCATGTTATGGGAGATCCAGAGGTTTCATCCTGTCGAATTCGAACTGGGCCTTGAAGCCGTTCAGATGCTGAATCTAGAATTGGGTATCGAACTGCCGGAAGAAGAAGCAGGGAATATCGCTTTTCATTTCGTGAATGCCCAAACGCATGAACAGAATATGGAGCGAACGATGCAATCCGTTAAGATGTTAAAAGATATTTTTAACCTGATTCAATACACCTTTGATATGCAATTGAACAAAAATTCCATCCATTATGTGAGACTTGTCACACATTTGCAATTCTTCATCCAGCGTTTACAAGAAGGACGTCTGGGCAATTCGGCGAAAGATTTTATATTTCAACACATGGTGAAGGAGCATCCGTTTGAATACAAATGCGCGGAGATGATTAAAACCTACGTGCAGAATATGCTGGATATCTCCATATCAAACGAGGAATTATTATATTTGATGATTCACATAGCTCGAATTGTGCAGGAGGATCAGGGTCACGAGGGACGATTATAAAACAAAGTTTATATGCCTGTTAGCAGACAGGAAAAAAGATACTTTCTAACGATGACCGTTTTCTCGTATTTTATCGGGAAACGGTCTTTTATTTTTGCAAATATGTAGCGGTTTTTTGATATCCCTTGCGAACGAACTCCAGCTTCCTAAACCCACACGAGATTACCAAGTGATAACATTTTATTGTAATTATTGTAAATTTGTTATATGTAAGCGTTATCCAAAGAGCTATAATCTATTTATCTGGATGTTAATCCGTTCAGAAATACTTAGACCAAATCAAGAGGAGGAATTGTATGAAACGGTTAGGTCAATGGAATATAACGGCCTTGGTTCTTGTGCTCGTACTCGCCATGCTTCCATTTACGAATGTCTCACATGCAGCCAAAGCAGTTACGGAAGTGGAGGGAGGTCATTTGAGTACAAACTTTGAAGACGGTACACTTCAGGGGTGGACTCCACGTACAGGTAACGAAAGGCTGACAGTGACACAGCAGGAAGCACACGAAGGTCAGTCCAGTATGCTGGTCGCCAACCGTGAGCGTTCCTATCATGGACCGATGTTATCCATGAAGGATCTGCTTAAGCGTAACCAAGAGTACGAAATTGCGGCATATGTAAGACTTACTCAGGAGCCCACCACGGATCAAACATTACAGCTCACCACATATAAAAAAACAACTGCCGAAAGCTGGAACCCAATCGGTAGCGTGAAAATTGCCAAAGCAGAATGGAATACATGGCACAAAATCACCGGAAAATTTCAGTATAGCGATGATCCCACTGAATTGAATTTGTTCATCGAAACACCCTACATCTCTGAAGATAGCGTAGATACGTTATCGTTCTATGTGGATGATGTATCATTTACTCTGGCCGAGCAACTGGAGATTGAAGAAGGGATTCTGTCTCTGAAAGACCTGTATCAAGATGATTTCCCCATTGGTGCAGCGGTGTATCGCTGGCAGTTGGAAGGCGCATATGGACAACTGCTCACAAAGCACTTTAACAGCTTGACCGCAACCTACGAGATGAAACCGAAGTACATGTCTCCTTCCGAAGGTGTTTATGAGTTCGAGGCAGCCGATCAATATGTTCAGTTCGCCGAGGAGCATGGTATGGGCGTACGCGCACATGCGTTGTTGTGGCATATTGATGCAGCAGAGTGGATGTTCAAGGATCCTCAGGGTAACCCTGCGAGTCGAGAATTACTACTTGCCCGGATTCAGGATTACGTTGAAACCGTCATGACCCGATACAAAGGTAAGATCTATGCCTGGGATGTGGTAAACGAGGCGATTGCGGATAGCAATGGTGATGCCAACGGTTTACGTAAAAGTCCCTTTTATGAACTAATTGGTCCGGATTATATTGAGAAAACCTATGAATTCGCTCGTGCAGCCGATCCGAATGCCAAATTATATTACAACGAATACTTCACGGAAATCTCTGAGAAAAGAGAGCATATGTATCAGTTGGTCAAACGACTGAAAGAGAAAGGGCTCATCGATGGTGTGGGTTTGCAATCCCACTATAACCTGGAATCCCCGCCCATCAAGGAAATTGAAAAAACGATCAGCATGTTCGCCGAACTTGGATTGGATATTCAGATCACGGAACTGGATGTGGATAGCGGAATTCCATTTGGTGAAGAGATGTCCGATGAAGTTGCAGTAAAGCAGGCGTATCGATATAAGGAACTGTTGGATTTGTACAAAAAACACAAAGACCACATTTCTTCAGTTACCTTATGGGGACTCCAAGATGAGAAGTCTTACAACAACCAGGCTATGCTGTTTGATTCAGCCCTGAAGGCCAAAAAGGCATACTGGGGACTCGTGGATGAATCCAGTTTGCCTGTGTTGACGCAGAGAGCCGTCTCACTTTCGGGTAAACCGGATATCAAAAAACAGACACAAGATCCGCTCTGGAACAAAGCGGTGTCTACTCCACTGAAGGGTGACTCTTCGGGATCAGCCAGTTTCCGCACTTTATGGGATCATAGTAACCTGTATATCCTCGTGGATGTACAGGATGCAAAGGCAGATGTGAATGACAGAGTAGATATCTTTGTTGATCTCAATAATGGCAAGACCACTTCATATGAAGCAGATGACCGACACGTAATCATTAAGCGGTCGGGCAAAGCTGAGGGTGTGGAGCAGCGTTCATATCGTGTACGCGAGACAAAAGCCGGATATCAGGTTGAATTGTCCATTCCGTGGGGTGGTATCCAAGTCGGATCAGAATATGAAGCCGGATTGGATATCCGTGTGACTGATGGCGGTTCAAGTGGGACACAACCTTATAATCCACTGTACTGGAATGATAGAACACAATCTCAGGAACAGGATACAAGCAAATACGGCGTGATTCAACTCGCCCCTATGCCCAAATCTGCACAAGCTGTGCAAGGGATTGTTCAGATTGATGGGAAGAAAGACACATCATGGAATAAGGCTGCACCATTTGAAGTAAAACGGTTGAACCAGAGCGAAGGTGCAGAGGCAGTGGCTCGCGCAATGTGGTCAGGTGAGTATCTATACCTGCTGATCGACGTCACTGATCCAAACATCATTACAGATAGTATCAACCCATGGGATCAGGATTCGGTTGAGATTTTCCTGGACGAGAATCACCAGCGCACACCGTATTTTCAATATGATGATGCCCAGTTCAGAATCAGTGCAGACAATGTGGGAACCTTTGCAGGGGGTGCCTCACCTGGACGCCTTGTAAGTGCTGTGAAGAAAACAAATAAAGGATATCTCGTAGAAGCCAGAATTCATTTACAATCATTGACGCCCAAAGCAGGAAATGTTCTCGGTTTCGAGCTCCAAATTAACGACAACCAGGGCGGAGGTAAGCAGAGCGTAGCCAAGTGGAATGATACGACCAATGAGAGCTGGAGAAATACTTCCCAGTACGGAATACTCACTTTTGTCGGAAAGAACAAACTCGGGCATTAAACCATCGGCAGTAGTTGCAAGAATAGAAACCATCATAACAGTGGCTGAAACTCAACCATTGTTGTGATGGTTTTCATCGTTTACATACGTCACCAAAGGTGATGAGGGGCGATACAATCTTCCTTGACTATATTTAACAGCCCTTGATATACTAAATGGATGTTATTTTATCTTTTATGGGAATAGGAAAGTAATCAACTACATACAACCGTTTGCGAGGGAGCCTTAACCGGCTGAGAGGGTGTTAAACCGACCTTACCTGATTTGGATAATGCCAACGTAGGGATGCAACGATGAAACACTGTACTTGGGTAGCTCATGCGAACCCCCTTGTTTTAGTGTATTTGTCTGCGAAACATCCATAGGATGTTTCGTTTTTTTGTTTTTAAATACGTACATTATGAATTGGAGGAACACATGTTGACTATTTCAGAGAGACTATATCAGGCAGCACAGCCTGTGTGGAAGGAATGTCTTGAGCATCCCTTTGTTAAAGGAATCGGAGATGGTTCCTTAACGGTTGAACAATTTCGTTATTATTTGCTGCAAGACTACTTGTACCTGTTCGATTATGCCCGCGTATTTGCACTAGGTATTGTCAAGTCGCACGACCCCAAATTGATGCAGTTTTTTAGTGAAAACGTAGATAACATCCTGAATGGTGAAATGAAAATTCATCGTTCTTATATGGAGCGATTAGGAATTACAGAGGATCATGTTTTCCAGGTAAAACCTGCCCTGAAAAATGCAGCCTATACTAACTATATGCTCTCTGTTTCCCATGCGGGTGGCATAGCAGAAGTACTTGTATCCATTCTGGCCTGCTCATGGAGCTATGCAGAGATTGGTCAAGTCCTTGCCCAAAAGCCAGGTGCAGCTGAGCATCCTTTTTACGGAGAGTGGATCACAGGATATGCTTCCTCTGAATACAACAGCAACAATCAATCCCTAGTGACGTTAACTGATAAGCTATTAGAAGGCTGTAGCGAGGGAACGTACCAACGGATGGAGGATATTTTCGTGATGTGCAGTCGCTTTGAGCTTGATTTTTGGGAAATGTCATGGAAGCTGGAGCCTTAAGTTCACTGTAGTCAATTAAAGTAGAGAGCAGCGGCCATAAACAGTCTCAGGATAGAAATAAGTAGAATACGTAAAGGAACGCTTGCAATAAGCGTGTTTCGTGACGATGCCAAAAAAAGGGCGGATAGTATCCGCCTTTTTTCATTGTTGAAATTCTTGACACAGGGACATTTTGTTCTCTGAAGTCTCTGGCTAAAATCAAAAAGGGTGTCAGGACGGAATGTTCATAGCAGTCTGAATGTTTTTCAGATCGAGCTGAATTTGCTCTGCAATATGGTAAGGGTGGTATAAACCATGCTGCACCATGTAATTTGATATCTTTTCATGAGAATCTATGGCTTCATCGAGCTGTTTCATCAAAATTTGTTTGATTTCGGGGGTGGCACATTCGGTCACAGCCATGGCGTAGTTTCTGACACCGCTCTTGGCGTTCATCAAAAAATCCATTGCGATCACGTCATCGGTCAGCGTATTAAGACCAGTCATGTGTTCTAATATTGGGTTCATTTTTTTATCTCCTATACAGTCGCTTTAGACAGCACTCCACCGAGCTCCTGAAGCTGCTGTTGTGATAAGATCGCATCTTGTTGCAAAATTTGCTTGAGCTCCGGGTCGGTTACCAGAGCTTGCATGGTCTTGGATTTAGTCATACAAACCGTCTTGAACGCAGCTATTTCATGTACCTCGAGCATCTCATGCAAAGCGTATGTGGAATCCATTCAGATTGTCCTCCCATGTATCTATTCATATTTAAGGCTTTAAGATGACTTTAATGCAATCGTCCGTTTTTGTATCGAACACTTCATAGCCCCGTTTGGCCTCGCTGAGCGGAATGACGTGCGTAACAATGTCGCCAGGGTCCACTTTGCCAGACGTAACCAACTCGTACATGTATGGCATGTAGTGAATGACCGGAGCTTGTCCGGAACGGATATTCACGTTTCGCTGCATGATATCACCGAGCGGGAATCCGTTATAACGTCCGCCGTATACCCCAGTGACTTGAATGGTGCCACCTTTGCGAACAGCCTGAGATGCAATGATAAATGCGCTCATGGTGCCGCCTTGCAGTTTCATACCGCTGGCTAGAAATTCAAGATCGCTCATCTTGCCGTCCATTCCTACCGCATCAATGACAACATCGGCGCCGCCTTTGGTCATTTCCTTGAGAGTGTTCCCAATATTCTTATCCTGTTCGAAGTTTACTATTTCCACATTGTTTGTTCGCTTCGCATGCTTTAAGCGGTAATCGACATAGTCGACGGCTATGACCCGCTTAGCTCCTTTCAGCCAGCAGAACTTCTGGGCTAGGAGTCCGACCGGGCCGCAGCCGAGCACAATGACCGTATCTCCATTTTTAACGCCGGCGTTATCTACGCTCCAGAATGCCGTCGTCATGGCATCGGCGATCAAGCTTAGCTTTTCGTCCGGTTGTTCGCAGTTTTCAGGGATCTTAAAGTGGGTAAAATTAGCAAATGGGACCCGTAAATACTCCGCTTGCCCGCCGGGATATCCGCCGGTCGTTCCGGAGTAGCCGAAATATGCGCCCATATCCCCGTGTTCGTTGGAATTGTCACATTGGCTTTCCAGCTGATTTTTGCAAAAAAAGCATTCTCCGCATGCGATGTTAAACGGGATGATTACGCGGTCGCCTTTTTTTACCTTGGTCACGCCAGGGCCCACTTCTTCTACGATCCCCATCGGCTCATGTCCGATGACATAGTTTTCCTGAAGGTTAGGGATCATCCCGTGAATAAGATGAAGGTCAGAACCGCAAATCGCGGTACTGGTGATCTTTACGATCATATCGTCCGGTTTCACAATCTTCGCATCCGGCACCTCTTTGACCACGACATTTTTAACCCCTTGATACGTTACCGCCTTCATGCTTTATGTCCTCCAATATGTTCATCTGGGGTCCGATCAAACATCCCTTTACGTGACGTATCACCCGGGAACAGATTCATCTGCCCGATCATCACCGTATTTTTCGCCGAAAGCTGATCGAGTTGGTACTGTTCGTTCAGCTCATAAGGATGAAACCATTTTTTGCGAATCATGAGCTCCGAAATTTCTTGGTGCATTGAAATTCCCTGCTTCAGATGAGTATGCAACAGGGCTCTTACATCCGGTGAAGCCGTTTCCGTCAGGGCGATGGACAAATTACGTACACCCTCCTTGGCACGAAGAAGGAAGTCCATGGCAAAAGTCATATCTGCCATTTCCGGCATATTCAATGAATTAATCGGATCTAAATAATCGGTATTCATCTGAGTTCCCCTTAATGTGTTATAGGTGTCGGATTATTCGGAACGGGTGCTTGAAAAGGAGCTCTTGCGTAGATTGCTTGCAGCTCAGCAATCTGTTGTATGGATTGAATTACGTCTTTCTGCATTAATGCTTTTAGCTCTTGGTCAAAGACCAGGCCTTGCATAAGTTTCGACTTAGCGATGCAGAGCGTTTTGAAGTTTAACGCTTCATGCAGTTCCATCGATTCGTGCGGCGCTAGCGTTGGATTAGCCATTCAGAAATGATCCCCTCCTTTTTCATCAAGATTAGATTTTCCAATGCATCGGATCTTATACTAATATGGATCACCGGAGAGGTAAGATCCGAATATTCCCATACAGTCGCAGGGATATAAACAAAATCTCAATCCCATACTTATTTCTGTTTAAATGAATGATCTTACTCATGGAAGGAGGAGTCACGGTGCCCAATAAAAACAAAATTGATCTAGCAACCGAAAACGCAAGAAAACCAGCAGAAGATGCACTTAACTCGAGTGGTAGTAATACGCTGGAGCAGCATGCATCTAACGCGGTTTCTAAGGTGCAGACGGCTTTAAATCAGGCAATAAGCTCGTTAAGTGAATCTAATGCGGCAACAAATTCACAAGCGTTGGAGATTGCCAGGCAGCAATTGACCCGAGCAGAGGAATTTTTAGATCAAGCGATAACTTCAGCCAATGCATTAGGTTTACCGGACCAACAATAAAACGGTTTTGGTACTGATAAGCTTGGCAAAGTTTTGCGTTGACGATCGGAAGAAGCATTTTTCCTAGAGCACATATAGTTAACGTCAACATGCTTCGGCTTACGCCGAAGTTTTTTTGTATTTTTAAATGTATCGGACAATTTCAAAATCGAGGTTAAAAAAGAATGATTAAGGGCCAGGCATTAGAAAAAGTCTTGAACATAATTATAGGTAATATCTATTCAACTATGTTGAGGAGGACATCATACAGCCTATGTTACCTATGGAAGAATATTTTGGTAAGTTAGAACTCGTTCATTCCTTTTACGGGGCTATGCCTACAGGCGTTAGTGTATCCGAAACCGGGCGTACCTTTATTTGCTTTCCAAAATGGGGAGATGACGTTAGATTTACGGTAGCGGAAATTGTTGATGGTCAGATGCAACCTTATCCTAATGAAGAAACGAATTTGATCAACCCATTGAATATCGTTATGTCCTTCATTAGTGTCCAGAGTGTTGTTGCAGATGGAAGGGGAACCCTGTGGGTACTGGACACGGCTGCACCAAATTTTTCAGAGCCTATTAAAGGAGGGGCAAAATTAGTCGCGGTAGATTTAGAAACAAATACAATTAGAAAAGTATATACATTTGCAGATGATGTAGTCTTGCCGACAACGTATCTAAATGATGTCCGATTTGACTTTCGTGTAGGAAAAGCAGGTTACGCATATATAACGGATTCTTCTTCCAATGGTCCAGGCGCTATTATCGTCGTAAATTTAGAAAACGGAAATGCGTATAGACGGTTGCATGGAGCAAGCTCGACCTCACCCGATCCGTATTTTGTGCCGAAAGTGGAAGGTAAAATTTTGATGAATCGAAACGCGGATGGTTCGACATCTCCGTTTCGATTGGCCTCTGATGGTATAGCGATTTCCCCTGATGGAAAAATGTTATTCTATTGTCCATTAACCAGTCGCCAGTTATTCTCTATCTCAACAGAATCGTTAAGAGACAGAACGATACCGGATTTTAAGTTAAGTGATCTTGTGCAGTATTGGGGAGAGAAGGGTGCATCTGATGGGATGATCACAGACGCTAAAGGAAACGTTTATGCTGGAGATTACGAAAACGATAGTATTCGAAAGATATTGCCAAATGGAATCATGGAAACCATCGCCCATGATCCCCGAATTTTATGGCCGGATACTTTTTCTATTGGTCCGGATCAATACTTATATGTAATTGTGAACCAATTACATAGGCAGGCCAGATTTCATTACGGAAAAGACCTGCGACAAAAACCCTATAGTCTACTACGCATGAACATTGATGAATTACCTGCTCCTACCTTTTGATACATCCCACTTTTCAAAGCAGATTTTAATAGCAGATTATTCAGTTCATTTTGCGGGACCGTAGGCCCTTTATCTAAGGGCAATATAGTAATTCTAATGAACTTAAGATAGGGACAGGTATCAGTTGATGCCTGTCTTTTTGTTTTTTGTCGCCCAAGAGGAAAGCCGGAGACAGATACAAAGGGTAGGGTACCATAATACACTCATTCGATTAAGATTAATCTGGTAGCATGTTGTTCCCGATATTGCTGTTAAACTACAAATTGCCGGTCGTATGATTTTTCGATTACAGGACAAGATATTAACCTTATCACCATTTTATTACTTTGATAAAGGAGACGACCATGGTTGAAAAACACGAGCCTCAAATGAAAAATCATCAAAAGTCTACATGGCTTGATGATTTAAAACAGATATTAAACCATATGGAAGATGCCGAAATCATTGAGCACAAAATAGGTACGAGTGCTTCAGTCCATCTTTTATTTATAAAAACATTAATAGATCAAGAGCGTTTAAACGAGGCGATTATTCAGCCACTTCATCAATCAGGCGGAAATTCGCTTCCTTCATGCATAATCAATTCTGATGTTTCAGAAGTTATATCGATCGAAGATGCTGGGCAAAAAATAATGCAAGGATATATTCTTCTATACGATTCAGTCAACGATCAATGGCTAGGCATACAGTTGGAAAATCCTCTTGGCCGGGCAATTGAACCTTCCCAAACGGAAACGGTTATATATGGAGCGAAAGATAGCTTCAGCGAACAAATCGATAATAACATTACAATGTTGCGCAGACGTTTGCCTATAACGACATTAAAAACGGAAAGCTTCACTATAGGATCACTGAGTAAAACAAAAGTTGTGTTAATGTACATAGACGGAATAATTAATCCGGAATTTGTTTCCCTTGCAAGAGAGAAAATTGAAAGTGTGGATTTCGATCAGTTTTTAGACTCCGCACAGCTTGCAGCTTTTATTGAAGATCATAACCATACGGTCTTTCCCCAGTTTCTACAAACGGATCGGCCGGATGCCTGCGCCTTCGCCTTAGGTGAGGGTAAGCTGACTTTATTAGTCTCCAATTCACCGTTTGCTTTAATTTGTCCCATTACATTATTCCATCTATTCCAATCGCCAGAAGACTACTTCCTTCGTTGGCCGGTAGCCAGTTTTTTACGTTTAATGAGGTATGGAAGTTTTATTATTTCTTTGACGATGATTCCTTTTTATGTTGCGTTAACGACATTTCATTACCAAATGGTTCCGCTGCCGATTCTCTTCGTATTATTGGAATCGAGAAGCAAATTGCCCTTTACTCCGTTTGTGGAAGGAATTTTCATGATCGTAACGCTGGAAATCATCAAAGAAGCAAGTTTGCGAATGCCGACCAAAACCAGTCAAACTCTAGGGGTTATCGGTGGTATTGTCATTGGACAAGCGGCTGTAGAGGCAGGCTTTGCAAGTAAAGTATTAATTGTTTTGATGGGTATATCCGCTATTGCTTTCTTTTTAGTTCCCAATTATCAAATGACAAAATCCATGGTTCTGTTGCAATTGCTTCTTCTTATCCTTGCATCGTTTCTTGGGCTGCCAGGAATCGTGGTCGGGATAATCGGCATTCTTGCGCATCTCCATGCATTAACGTCATTAGGTCAACCTTATTTAGCGCCGCTTTCACCTTTTTATGGGAAGGATTGGATTGACCTCTTTATTCGCGGGCCTTTGATTTGGATGAAAACGCGTCCGCATAATCTAAAACCACTACAGAAATGGCGACAGGAGAAGATGAAGAAATGAAGACTTTATCCCTATTCAATCAAACTTCCACCCTTGGCGGCATCCATTTCCTTTTATTAGTTAATCGAACGCAAATGCATTATTTTATTTTAATCATGCCGGTTTATTTGGTTCATTCCTATATGGTTTGGGGAATTGTCGCCTTGGGGCTACTGTCCCAACTTAATTTGATGATGCTATCCAAATGGTTTACTTCCAGTTATGCATCGAAAGGCTATCAAGGATTTGTACAGCTTTTTGGGAAACGGGCGGTTCAAGTTTTCGCAATACTTGGTTTTGTAATAATACTGTTAAAAATTTCAATCATCACACTGGGTTACGTTGAAATGCTCCATAATTTTATATATCCATCAATGAATAAAAAGTGGCTGATCCTAGTTATTCTTTCGATCAGTTTATTTGTGGCTTCACATGGCATGGAAAAAACATTGCGTTTTGTCGTTATCGCCTTTCTTTGCGGGGCGTGGATCTTAATCATGTTTATTCCCTTTTTCTTTCCAACGATTGCAAATTACCGCGATTTGTATCCTCTAATCCCCACCGAATGGTCAGGACATTCATGGCAGGGCTTGTTGTTTATTTGGTCGGCATTTTCCGGTCCAGTATATTTGGCCTTTATGGTTCCATGGTTAAGCTCCAATAAAAAAATATCAAAATATCTTGTCATTGGAAACATGCTGACGATTATGGAATATTCATTATTGTTCATTGCTTCGGTATTGTTTTACGGTTCAAACTTTTTAAGCAAGATCAACTTTCCGGTAGTATATATGGGAAGTTACATTCAAATGAGTGGTTTAGAACGAATCGATTACATCCTTATCTCTTTCCATATGTTTAATTATGTATTTGACATTTCAATTCTTTTGTTGTGTTTATATGGAGCTGGAAGAGTCTTTATGAAAAAAATGAACAAAAGCACTACTCGGATCGGATTATTGTCGAGTTGGTTTGTCATTTTGATAAGTATTATCATAATGGATCAATGGTTATGGCAAACGGTTCCGGGTCAAAAGATGTTACTGAACATTCAAATCTGGCTTGGTGCATTCATTTATTTACTTGTTCCTACGATCCTTTTCACTATGGTTAAACGAAAGGAGAGTGTGTAGGCATGATACCATACAAGCATTATGGTTTATTGGCGATTGTAAGCCTTATGTGGATGGCCGGTTGCTCTTCTCCATATGCCGAGAACAATATCATCGAAGAGATCGCTCCGGTAGTTTTCTGGTCGGTTGACAAGGGGACGGAGGGGAAGTTTAAAATCAGCACTTTAGTGCCACCACTCATCAAAGAAAAAAAACGCTTTCTCTCCAAGGAAGTTGATCTGTTAAAACAGGGGGGCAAGGAGTTTAATTTAATTTATTATCGGGAATTAAAGCAGGGGCAGCTGCGAATGTTATTAATCAATGAGGAACTGGCAACAAAAGAAGGCATTGAAAAGCTGATCAATACGATATTGGTTGATCCCGATATTTCAATGCATGTCTATTTATTGATTGTCAGAGGCGATTTTGATGAATACATAAAAAATCAATTGACGAAGCAAGAAAACCAAGATTATTTTCTTTATCGGATGTTAAAGCATTACGAGGAACATAACCAAGGTGAAATGAGCATTGTCAATATTCATCAATTCATGAAGATGTTATATTCCCCTCTTAAGGATCCGATCCTGCCGGTTTTTCATGCGGATAAAAACAATTTCAATTACGTAGGAACGGCCTTTTTCCAAAATGATAAAGAAGTAATGGTTACTCAAGACGTAAGTGATGAAATTTTTCAACTTCTGGATAACGATCATTTCTTAAAAGTCTTGGCCATTCCAAAGTTATCTATCAGTTTGGGACGTGTTCGATCCAATATTCGCATGAAACTATCAAGTGACTATTCATCCTTGTCTTTACATGTGGGATTGAAAGGAAGAATTGAGGAATACCAGGGAGAACAGAATATACAAAGCGAGGAACAATTGGAACATTTAATTCATGAGATTGAGGTATACCTTGAGGAACAAACGTCAGAATTATTAAAAAGTATGCAACGGTTGAGAGTGGATCCCTTAGAGGTCGGAACACATTCACTTAAGCCTTTTTCTAAACCAATAACGGAAGAGCAATGGTTTAGATATTGGGAAAATATGAAAATTAATGTTGACTTCGACATCAAAATACAGCCTTTGATTAATGTTGAACGGCTGTCGTGATTTAAAAGATGCCCCCTACATGATCAAATACATCATTGTGGGGGCATCTTTTTGTTCAAATCATGTACAAAGAGAGCTTATTACTGCAGCCCGTGGCGGACAAGCCATTTGGATATCTTTAGAAAATGGAAAGTCTAATGATCTTATCGTCAACAATAACAAAATGATAATCCAATAATAGCGGATCGGGTAGACCCGTCTTATCGTAGGTACCATCCAGCTTGCATGTTAACACAATTTCATCACCTATTTTTTTGGCTTTTGTTGGCTCTAACGTTACATTCGCCGCGAAATGGTTTTGATCACTCCATTTCCGAATCGCCTGTTTGCCATTTCGCTTTTTTCCTTCATCCATCACAACGGCATTTTCTGAAAAACAATCTACAAATACTACTGGGTCTGGCTTGTTAGATGCAGTAATGTATTTGGCAATTACAGACGGTAAATGATTGAGATCCATATTGTTCTCTCCCTTTATTAATTAATTATTAGACGGTAGGGATAGTTCCCCCATCTATGACATATTCACTACCTGTAATAGATGCTGCTCGGTCTGAGACCAGAAATGCGACCAGCTCAGCGACTTCTTCA
This sequence comes from Paenibacillus sp. FSL H3-0457, assembly GCF_037981725.1. Classification (NCBI taxonomy): domain Bacteria; kingdom Bacillati; phylum Bacillota; class Bacilli; order Caryophanales; family Paenibacillaceae; genus Paenibacillus; species Paenibacillus sp. FSL H3-0457. The sequence continues at coordinate 3,653,873 of NZ_CP150283.1, forward strand.
GGAAATCCTGGCCGACCAATTGGAATACCTCCGAGTGAAGTCATAAGTTGTTCGAGCGCACTTTCTCGACTTCCGGTTTGCGTTGCGATCCGATCAATTAATGCGTCAGATGCTTCTGTCTGAATAAATCCGGGAGACAATGTATTGATGCGAATTCCTTGAGGGGAAAATTCATTCGATAATCCCTTGCTATAATTAGTCAGCGCGGCTTTGGCAGATGCATAAGCCAGTGTAGTTTCATATAAAGGCAAACGTCTCTGGATGGAAGTGAAATGAAGAATAACACCTGAATTATTTTCTAACATAAGTGGAATTAAGCCACGATCAAGTCGAACTGCTGCGAGTAAATTCCAATTTAATGTATGAAGCCAATCCTCATCACTCAATACAAGTGCGCCTCCTGGTGGTGTCGTTGATCCACCTACGCAATGGACAATAATATCGATACCTCCAAGTTGTTCTTTTACTGCTGAAATTATTTGCTCTACACCCTCAGTTGTGGCGACATCTGCTTGAACAAATTTGACCGAATTTGGCAAGTCAGCAGATAGGGAACGGGCAGTAGTAAGAACTGTAGCTCCGCCGTTTGCAAGTCTTTTCACAACTGCTTGCCCCATTCCCTTTGTTCCTCCGGTTACAAGCACCCTTTTACCTTTAAATTCTGATACAGAGAACTCAAACTCTTTATGCATAACTATTCCTCCTAGTGATGGTATTCAATGATTAATTTGAAATTGCACTGTCTCTAAACCTTAATGTGTAGTTCGAGAGGAGCTAGAACTAATACTACACTTGCTACTTTCATAACGTCCAATTTATTATAATAATAGAAATGATGAATATTATTAATATATGGAGGGGTGTTTTAATGGAACTTACACAATTGGAATACTTTATGACCGTTGCACAGCTTGAACATATGACCTTAGCCTCCAAAAAACTCGGTATTACTCAGCCAGCGTTAAGTCATGCAATTGCCAAGCTTGAAAACGAGATAGGAGCTCCTTTATTTGAGAGAAATGGACGAAATATTAAGCTGAACCGGAACGGTACTATGTTCTCTAAATGGATTGGTAGGGCCCTACATAATATTGAAAATGGTCTAAAGGAAATCGAAGAGTGGTCCAACCCGGATACTGGTGTGATTACGTTGTCTTATCTAAATATTCTCGGTGTTGAATTGATCCCTAGCCTAATTCGGAGTTATCAATTGAAGTATCCCAAAGTTCGGTTCGAATTGACACAAGGGAACTTAGGAGATATTGATGAACATCTGGAGCAAGGATTCTCGGATATTATGATTACATCGAGGGAATCTAGTTTGAATAATCATCACTGGAAGACGATTAAAAATGTTCCTTTATACATTGTTGTTCCCTCCCAACATCGTTATGCAGATTGTAGCGCTCTTAGTTTGACAGAGCTGTCTGGCGAGCCTTTTATTGGATTGAAAAACAACTGTGGATTAAAAGCAACGATCATATCCCGGTTCCGACATACCGGATTTTTTCTTGCTTCGGCTTATGAAGCGGAGGACCTGATCACTGTAGCCGGTTTTATAAAGTCGGGTCTAGGTGTATCAGTACTGCCTAAGACGCTGGGGTTGATGTTAGATGAATTGGTCTGGATCCCTATCATTGATGAAGGATGGTACTGGGAAATAGGATTAAAGTGGAGAGATGATCATAATATTTCCCCAGCAGCGAAAAGGTTTATTGAATATGTGGATACTTTACATCAAGGAGAATGACCGCCAAATTTTTTAGTTTTGAAAAGAAATTCTGAGAAAACAATCATACTTTATTGTATTTGAAGACAAGGTAAAAATCCTTTTACAATCATTGGCAGTACGTTATAATACAATCACCAGGTAGATTACCCAACAAAAAAGTGAAATATTGTAATATCTAGTCACACCCGGCTCATCATAGTTCTTTGAGCCGCATAACACAACATAATAGATATTGGAGGAATGGTTATGGTCAAGAAGAAAATTTCCACAGCCCTCAGCGCAGCTTTAATTGTTTCTATGCTGGCTACTGGCCTAATAGTCACTATCCAAGGTAACACAACGTTAGAGGTAGCGAAGTCAGCAGGGGATAAAAAGGTTGAAGTTGTTAAAGCATAAGCCAGCCGTTAATTTATTTAGAACATGTTAAGAGACAAGAGCATAATCCTATTGAAGTCGCTATTTTAGCGGCTTTTTTTGTTTTATCGGTAAAATTAGGTTTAATACTAACGATATTTTGCTGAACAAGTAAAGAGAAGTTTAGATACAACCTTTTTTACATTTGTAAACCAATGGGTTTAAAGCAATAAAAAAAATGAATAAGTCAACTTAAATTAAAAATTGTTATTTTCTATAATCAGTCATAAATTGTGCAAATGTAAACTAAAACAGATTTATACATAAAAAATAGTGTTCATTTATACAAAAATAATTTGACAAATGAAAACAGGTGGCTTATTTTGTTAATAAGGAATGCATATTACTTTTTTTAGATCTTAAATAGCCTTAAGGGAGCGTGAATAAAATTAAAAAAGTACATCTATCAGGTGAAAATAATATCAGCAAAGATCCAGAAAACTTTATTTATAAAAATGAATACAGACCGCAAATACATTATTCCCCTAAGGGAAATTGGATTAACGATCCTAACGGAATGGTTTATTACGAAGGAGAATATCACCTTTTCTACCAATATACTCCCCATGATACGCAGCCTGACTTCGACAGAATGCATTGGGGACATGCAGTAAGTAATGATTTAGTACATTGGGATGAACTCCCACCAGCCATCTCACCTGGGGAAGATGGAGCGATCTTTTCGGGAAGTGCGGTAGTCGATAAGAACAATACAAGCGGATTCTTCAACGAAGCAGGATCAGGATTGGTTGCAATTTATACTAATAATGGTAACAACGCTCAACCCGGTAAACCGCAGGTTCAAAGCATCGCTTACAGTAAGGACAATGGTCGAACCTGGACAAAGTATGAAGGTAACCCTGTTTTATTCCCCACGGAGACGCTAGACTTTCGAGACCCAAAAGTATTCTGGCATGAAGAATCCTCAAACTGGGTAATGGTTCTTGCTGTAAGTGACCATGTAGAATTTTACACATCTTCGAATCTTAAGGATTGGCTTTTTGCAAGCGGTTTCGGTTCTGATATTCCAGGCATACATCGTGGGATTTTTGAATGTCCTGATGTTTTTAAACTCCAAGTGGATGAGGACCCTAATACCACTAAATGGATTCTGACACTAAGTGTCGGAGATAGAAATGGCGTAAATCCAAACGATTCAGAACCACCCGCAGGCGGTTCTGGCATGATGTATTTTATAGGTCACTTTGATGGTAAGGTTTTTACACTAGATGAAACATTGGAATCATTCGATACAATCCAATGGATAGATTACGGATCTGACTTTTACGCGGCCGTGACCTGGGATGGTATACCGAATGAGGATGGGCGAAAGATTTGGGTCGGCTGGATGAATAATTGGCGTTATGCTTCCACTCTTCCTTCTAAAGAATGGCGTGGCCATATGTCCATCCCACGAGAGATTCAGCTCAGGACGTATTCGGAAGGACTTCGCTTAATTCAAGCACCCATAAGTGAGTTAAATCAACTTAGAAGATCAATTCTGTCTCTACAAGACATTACGATTAAACCAGATATGAACGTTTTGTCTGATGTTTCTGCTACAAAGATGGAAATTATTGCGGAATTCGAAATCGGTAATGCAATAGAATTTGGGTTCAAGGTGCGAAAGTCTTCCTCTTCCAACCAGGAGACAGTCATCGGATATAATGTCTTGAATGAGGAGTTGTTTGTCGATCGAACGAAGTCAAACGCTGTTGATTTCCATCCCGATTTTGCTACAAAACACAAGGCCCCTATGAAGCCAGAGCATAGACGGATACAGTTGAGCATCTATGTTGATTGGTCAAGTGTAGAGATCTTTGGCAACAATGGGACAACTATCATTTCAGACACGATTTTCCCCGACTTGGGAAGTAGAGGGCTGGAACTCTATGCCATTGGCGGAGAACTAAAGGTCGTGTCGCTTCAAATCAATGATCTCGTAAGCATTTGGGAAAATCAACCGAACTGAACTGGTTGTCCAAAACCAATTAAATTTGAACCAACTTCACAATATTATTAGAAAAGAGGGTATGGAATGAAAGATAAATCTAAATTCGCAATATGTCTTCTGATGGCAACGGGATTAACTCTGACTTCAAACGGGATTTTTACATCTAAATCAATTGCGGCTAGTGCTGTACTTGCTGATCAGGAAACAAATAAACAGGCAAAGGAGGAGCTTGATATTTTTGAAAGCGTATCCAAATCAAATACCAATCTGATAGGCTGGCAAGTGAAAGGAAAAGGAGGATTAGAGGATACTTCAGAAGGAATCTTGCTAACTTCACAGCCTAAAGAAAATGTAATGGCCATCTCAGAGACAGTGTCCGATGATTTTATCTATGAAGCTGATGTCATGATCAGGGATACGAAGGCGGATGCAACATTGTTGTTTCGATCTAATGAGGATGGCTTTAGCTCGTACATGCTGCAAATCGTTCCGGACGCAGGCCTGATTCGGTTAAGAGATGCAAGAAATGGAGATGGGAAATTAAAGGAGGAGCGTAAAGTTTCTGTTGAAATGGGGCAAATCTATCATCTCAAAGTGAAGGCAGTGGGTTCCTCGCTAAAAGTATATTGGGGCAATCAATATAAACCATTAATTGATGTTCAGGACATTTCGTATCAAAGCGGAAAGCTTGGACTCCATGTATGGGATGGATCCGCCTTGTTTTCGAACATCGTGGTGAGCGATCTGAAAGGTAATTTGGGGCCGGTGATTTCTAGCAAGGGAAAATGGCAACCTGATATCAACGGCAAAAGAGGGACGGTAGAACAGGGGAGCATAGCACAGCAAATCTATAACAAAGAGGCGACTGATATGGTCTATGAAGGGAATATTACCCTTCGTCCTGATTCTATTGCAGCTCTCGCATTTCGATCTTCAACCGATGGAGCTGAAGGATATGAAGCTACTCTTACGAAGGAAGGAGATCAGGTCCGTGTAAGTTTGACGAATACAAAAGGAACAGTAATTGCAAGTTCGCAACGTACTTATCCGAGTCAGATGGGAGCCAAACATCATGTGGAAATCAAGGCAAAGGGAGATCGAATTCAGGTCTTCCTGGACGGATACACTACGGCCGCGATTGACGTGAAAGATTCAACCTACAGGAGTGGAAGTACCGGAATCGTCGTAAAAAAGGGGACGGCTTACTTTCAGGATACTTATGTAACGGAACTGAGCCAATATTACAATGAGATATATCGTCCACAATATCATTACACGCCAATACGTGGTTCAGCGAGTGATCCGAATGGACTTGTCTACTTCGAAGGAGAATATCATCTCTTCCATCAGGATGGAGGAACATGGGCGCATGCGGTAAGTAAAGATATGCTGAACTGGAAACGGCTTCCGATTGCACTTCCCTGGAATGATCACGGACATGTCTGGTCTGGGTCGGCTGTTGCGGATATGACAAATGCATCTGGTTTATTCGGAGATTCAGGAGGCAAGGGCCTTATTGCATATTATACTTCCTTTAACCCAGATAGCCCGAATGGGAACCAGCGTATAGGTCTGGCATACAGTAAAGACCAAGGTCGTACTTGGGAGTATTCGAAGGAACGCCCGATTGTGATCGAGAACCCGGGTAAGAGCGGAAATGAAGCTGGGAATTGGGATTTCCGCGATCCGAAAGTGATCCGTGATGATGAGAATAACCGCTGGGTTATGGTTGTGTCCGGAGGAGATCATATTCGTTTCTACACGTCAACGAACTTACTTGACTGGACATTGACAGATAATTGGGGATATGGGGATTACGTCCGCGGAGGCGTATGGGAATGCCCTGATTTGTTCCAGCTTCCGGTAGACGGAACGTCACAGAAGAAGTGGGTTATGATGATCAGTACAGGAGCGAATCCCAGAACAGGCGGATCAGATGCCGAGTATTTTATCGGTCATTTAACAGCTGATGGTAAATTCGTGAACGATAATCCGGCGGGTAAGGTACTAAGAACAGATTTTGGTAAAGAGTTTTACGCTTCGATGTCTTTCGCTAACATGCCTGATCATCGCACAGTGATGATGGCGTGGATGACGAATTGGGACTATCCGTTCGCTTTCCCAACGTCCAATTGGAAAGGTGAACTAACCATTCCGAGAGAAGTATCATTGGTAACAACCAAAGATGGAATTCGGATGACGCAAAGTCCAATCAAAGAATTGGAATCACTGCGTAAACCTTTGTACTCTGCTTCTAACAAGTCGGTGAGTCCTTCTTCCGGGAATCTGCTAAAAGGTATTATTTCAGGTGCTTACGAAATTGAAGCTGAAATTGAAATCCCTGAAACCAGCACAGCGACCGAGTTTGGCTTTAACATTCGTGAGGGTGCAAATCAGAAGACGGTCGTGGGTTATAAGGCAAGCGATAGTAATATGTTTGTGGACCGAACTGCATCCGGTGAAACGGATTTTTCTAACCTATTTAGTAAGAAACATGAAGCGCCTACGCAAATGGAGAATAATCGGATCAAGATGCGTATTCTTGTGGATGAATCTTCTGTTGAAGCCTTTGGTAACAACGGCAAAGTCGTCTTTTCAGATGTAATATTTCCGGATCCTGCTAGTAGAGCGATGAGTTTTTACGTGAAAGGTGGGAATGTGAACGTTGTTTCCTTGAAAGTGCATCAACTTCAATCTGTCTGGAATGAGGACATTCCTTCAAAAGCTCAAATAAAGATGGATACGAGGGTTCGGGAACTGGGGGTAGGCGAGTCGGATACACTGCAGGCGATGGTCGAGTATGGCCCAGGTCTAGGCGTTCAACCGCTGAAGTGGAGTTCCAGTAATAACGACGTAATAGCCATAGACTTGGTAGACAATTCACATGCAGTTATTAAGGCAAAAAAAGAAGGGGAGTCCACAGTCACTGTATCTACTCCGAATGGTAAAGCTTCCAGTAGTGTGCTCATTAAAGTCTCAGGTGGCGAGTTCCGGACAAACCTGAGTGGATGGACTAAAGATCTGTCTGCTGCTTCATGGTTAGTTAGTGAACATGGGATTCGTGGTAAGTATTTTAGCGATGCGAATTATATTGCCAAAGAGAAGGCTGGGAACTTTACGTATGAAGCAGACATGATGCTCGGTGAAACAGGAGGGGCAGGTTCTATTTTGTTCAGGGCTAGCGAAGATGGTCGCAGTGGTTATTATCTGAATCTAGACCCTAACATGAAGGCCATTCGTCTGTTCTATAAAATCAATGGAGGATTTGAAGAACGGCAGGTTCTTGCAAAAGTACCAACGTTCATTCAGCCAGGTCATACGTATAAGGTGAAAATAGAAGCGAATGGTCCGCATATTGTCGTTCACGTGGACAGTCAAAAAGTGATAGATATCATGGATGGTACTTTTGCAGAAGGCCACTTTGGACTCCATGTTTTTGGCGGCTCCGCATCTTATCAGAACGTCAATGTCAGCAACGGTGAAGCTGCAAACCTCACCAAGTCCAGCCTTGTAAATGCCGCAACGCAGAAATCCATTTACACAGCTAACCTTGTCAACGGAGAGCCGGTTACCTTGCATGATGCAAGTGCAGCTTCCACCCAGAAGTGGGTATTTGTTCCGACAGGCGACGAAGCCGGTTCGTATTCAATTCGTACTACGGCCGGTCAGACACTTGATCTGGATATAGGGCAAAACAAACTTCAGCTGTATCATTACTTAGGGTACAACAACCAGCGTTGGGTCCTTCACGAGAACAAAGACGGATCAGTTCATATTACTTCAGCTCATCATCAAAAAGCATTAGAGGTATCGGAAGATGGTACCGAACTCTTCTTAAGTGAACTGAATCCATCACTTGATCGACAAAAGTGGATATTAACGAAATAATAAATTTATTCCATGATGGCGTATCTCATAGATATTCCAATAAAGAAGTGTCGCGAGACAGGAACATGTTCAATTCAAGTCGCTATTATAGCGGCTTTTTTTGTTTTAAGCTTGTCCCAAGGCAAGGACAAATTTTATTGAAGTAGCAGAGGTTCGATGGCTATCGCTATGCGGATTCGTAAGCTTTCAGTTGGATCTTTGAGTTTCACACCCAGGATTTTTTCACACTTTTCCAGTCGATACACCACCGTATTTCGATGAACGAAAAGTTGCTTGGATGTTTCGACAAGCTGGCATTGTGTATCGTAAAAAGCGTTTAAGGTGCGCAGCAACTCTTTTTTTTCATGTTCGTCTGCAATCTGCAGCAGTCCGTTTAAGGTCGCGTCGTAAAATTGTTTCAGTTCATTGTGGGGAAGCATGTGGAATAAATATCCGATGTCCTTGGCTTGGTAAGATTGGACGAATTGCTTTCGTTTTAGCCAGTAGCCGAATTGCATTGCATTAACCGCTTCTGTATAAGAATGACGAACGCCGAGTACATTTGTTGCAGGTTTGCCAATGCCGATAGACAGACTCAGTCCAGTCTCATGATGCAGCTCTCTAAGCATTCCTGACAGCTGCTCGGTAATTTTCGCCTCATCCCACCCCGACTCAGGGATAGATAACAGAAGACAGTAGGTATCATGTTTGGTAAACATGACGAAGGAATGATCTAACCCACCAAAAACACGTTTGATGTGCTCGTATTGCTCCTCTTGCTCCGTGACATTATCTCCTTTCGGAGGCGCCGACCCTTCGTAATTAGGAAATCTTTGATGCATGTGATGCACCTCGTCATTACGCATGGTCAGCACGACGCTTGAACGCCCCTTGATAAGCCCACATCTCTTGCCGCGGTTCAGCGCCTCCTGCTCAGAAGTGATATATCCCTCAATCAGATCGGAGAAGAATTCGTTTTTGTGCCTGCGGGAGCGCTCTTTGACAGCCTGTGATTTGGTCAGCTCCATTCCAATGACGTTGGAGGCCTGCTCAAGCGTCAGACCAAAAAGTCCAGTCCATTGATCCGGCGAATGAAAGGATAACAAATAGCCTTCGTTGCGGTAAGTTTTTACTGGATATACCAGCATGCAGCAACGCTCTCGGACTGATGGGTTGATGAAGCACAACGAAGTGGGACTAGAAATATCGGACAAGTCTTGAAGTGTATTTACAGCGGCTGCAGTGAGTTCAGCAACACTTGTATTCTGGCTGGAAGCAGAGATAGTTTGCCATTTGTAGTTTAACAGAACGACTGGGGATGAGAACAGTTTGGACAGAGAATCGATAATGCTGGAAATTCCTTTGCCGCGCATGATCATCTCGGAGAATTTTTTGTGGATGCTGAGTGCATACTGCAGTTCGTCGCTCTTGTTATTCAGAATCACACTGGTCGATCGCTGCAAAATTTCGCCGAGGGATAGACGGACATCGGAAATTTCGATGATGGGAAATTCGTTCTGATCCGCTTCCCAAAGTATTTCATCAGGGATCGGCAATTCAAATCGCTTGGTTTTGATGGCCAACCCCGAGCACTTAAGACGCTGCATGTCCCTGATTAGTTGAATAAACATCTCTGGCTGCTGTTTCATGAAAAAACCGTTGGTCAGCAAGAGCTCGTTTGGCCTTAGAAAGTGAATGATATCCGGACAGTCCATAATGTTGACCGTTTGAACCTCACGTACTAGACCCTTATGCCCCGTAATCACTCTGGCATCATCGTAAATGCCGTTTTTCAGCAAATCTGTCAGCAGCACATCGACCCATCCCTTTCTGGAACAAGTTATTTTATTGTTAAGTAATATAACACTACGATCATGTGGAGTAAATATCTTTGGTTTGATCATCCAAGATTGCTAATTATTTTTATCCTTTTCATCCAATGATTTCTCAGAAAGAGTGAATTATGCTTAAAGTGTGTCTTGCGTGTAATAAAAGCGTACATGAACGGAGGATGTAATGATTGATCTACTTATCACAGATACGGTGATTTCCGGGGCTGAAAGGCGAATGGATGTCGGGATATCCTCAGGCAAGATTGCATTTGTCACGCCATGCGGGGAAAGGAAAACCGAAGCGTCTCGTGTAGTGCGGGGCAAAGGAGGCTTATTGCTGCCCGGATTCGTCGAGCCGCATATTCATTTGGAAAAAGCATATTTGCTAGATTCCATGGATCGGGAGGCGGAGTCTCTCCAGGACGCGATTCAGATAACATCCAAACTGAAAAGTTCGTTCACAAGGGAGGACATGTATCGTCGCTCGCTGGTTGTCATTCGGGAAGCCGTCAGGAATGGTGTAACCCATATGCGTTGCCATGCGGAGGTTGATCCGATTCTTGGACTCAGAGCTGTCGAATCTGCTCTTCGTCTCAAACAATCCTTAAAACATCAACTGGATTTACAGGTAGTTGCCTTTCCGCAAGAAGGGGTGTTCAAGAGTCCGGGAACTGCTGAGCTGATGGTAGAGGCCATTCGTATGGGAGCCGATGTGATTGGAGGAATCACTTATCAGGATGCAGACCTGGGGGAGCACTTGGATTTTGCATTTGGTCTGGCAGGGAAGTACGGAAAACCGTTGGATTTTCACGCGGATTTCTCGGTCGATTCCAACGACCGTGCCGTTGTGGAAATTGCAAAAAGGACAATTGCTGCAGGCATGCAGGGGCATGTAGCCGCCGGACATGTAACCTCGCTCGGTTCCCTCCCTGAACACGAAGCTTCGGCTATCGGGGAGCTTCTGTGTCTTGCCGGAATCAGCGTCATTACGCTGCCGATGACGGACCTCTTTTTGAATGGAAGAGAAGGTCCAGAAGGTTATCATAGAGGTCTGACTCCCGTGAAACTGCTGCAGGATTGTGGAGTGAATGTGGCAATTGGCGTCAATAATGTGCGCAACCCATTCACGCCGTTTGGCAAAACAGACCCAATTGAGGTTGCCTGGCTATTGGCGATTACTTCGTACATGGGTGGCAAACGGGATGCGCTCATCTTGGCCAACATGCTGACGCATAACGCAGCACAGGCGTTAGGCATTGATAATTATGGCGTTAAGGTTGGCGCTCCGGCTGATATGGTATTGTTCCGAGAGCGGTCGGAAAGGGAAGTTCTGCTTAATAAACCGGAGGCCCGCACGGTTTGGAAATCGGGATTACAGGTAGCTTGTACTGACTCAAAACTTTTGGAATTACCGTGGTTGTCGGATGGGATGGAAACAATCTAATTATGAAGTAAGGGGATGGAGTTATGGAGAAAGGCTTAACACTCGTGAAAAATGTCAAATGGTCGGAAAACCTGTTTGATCTAACGATTGAACAAGCAACTGGACTTATTGTCAGCATTGAGACTGCCGGAACGGATGCGGATCTCACATCTGTAAATATTGCCGGTAGGCCGACAACCGTCATTGACGCGGATGGGCTGCACTATGTACCGCCAATGACAGATATGCATACCCATCTGGACAAGCATTTTATTGGTGAGCCGTGGAAATCTTTGCAGCCGTTTGTCACGCTGCCCGGCCAGTTGGAATTTGAGAAAAGTATGTTGGGGGAACTACCGACCGGGGCGGGAGAACGTGCGATACGAATGTTGGATTTAATGTTAGCCCAAGGTACAACGGCAATCCGCACACATGTTGACGTGGATCCGCAAATTGGCCTCTCTCATCTTGAGGAGGTCTTGGAAGTGCGTGAGATGTACCGGGGACGCATCGATATGGAAATTGTGGCGTTTCCCCAACAAGGCCTGCTTCGATCCGACTCCGTTTCCGTCATGCGGCAAGCGCTTCGTGCTGGAGCCAACTATGTTGGCGGTGTGGATCCGGCCGGACTGGACCGCCGAGTGGATGCCAGTCTGGAAGCCATGTTTGAACTTGCGACAGAATTCTCTGCGGGCATCGACTTGCATCTGCATGACCCGAGTCATCTCGGAATATACACGATCAGCCGCTTCGCCGAACTGACAGAACAAGCCAGTATGTCCGGCCGTACCGCGGTAAGCCATGCCTACTGTTTGGGCCAGGTTGGGGAAACAGAGGTGCGCTCACTCGCAGAAAGGTTGTGTGCGACCGGCGTAGCCATCATGACGAGTGTGCCCATTGACAGGCCTATGCCCCCCATCAAACTGTTGATGGAAACGGGAGTGTCCCTGCATATCGGTTCCGATAACATTTTGGATTCGTGGAGCCCATTCGGAAATGGCGATATGCTCTCCCGTGGGTCACGTCTCGCTGAAGCATCCGGTTGGGTAGAAGACTTCTGGTTGCTAGAAACGTACAAGCTTATTTCCAATGCGCCATTAACTCCAAAAGTGGGTGAACGAGGTACTTTCTCGTTGGTAAATGCCATAAATGCGATGCATGCGTTGGCGGCGGCACCTCCACGCGAAGCTGTATTTTCGGGTGGTGTGCTTGTTGGTGGTCGAATGTTTCCCAACAGCAGACAGATGGCAGCCATCCATTCGTAACAATCTTTAATTATACATGAAGCAGCGCATCCTTTTTCAGGTGCGTTGCTTTTTGACATGAAAAGGCTGATCACAGGGCTTATAATACGTTGCTTAATGCAGTGAATGTGATAATACATAACATTAAAATTTAGACAGGCTTTTCTTTTGGTGTAATAATCCAAATGAAATCATTTTTTTTAGTGAATCACACCAATGACTGAGGCTTCCTTACATCGTATTATTCATATAAGAACAATTTTGAGTCACATAAACTGACATTCATAGAATAGGAGGGATATTGGAGGAGTTACACAAACCAAACATCATTGTTACGAACAGGGGGAGAGAGACATGCGTCGAGGTTTCCATGCAAACCGCATCCAAAACATCAGAAAGCATGGGCTGTTATTGGTCATGATTTTGCCAGGCATCGTCTATCTGTTCATCAACAATTACTTGCCCATGTTCGGCATTGTGATTGCGTTCAAAGATATCAATTTTGCAAAAGGAATCTGGGGAAGTGACTGGGTAGGCTTCGATAATTTCGCCTATCTGTTCCAAACGCAGGATGCTTGGGTGATTACCCGAAACACGTTACTTTACAACGGCGCATTTATCGTGCTTGGAACAGTACTCTCCATAGCTGTGGCCGTATTGTTGAACGAGGTAAAAAAGCGATTTGCCTCCCGACTGTATCAAAGCATCATTTTGCTGCCCTATCTGATCTCGATGGTCATTGTCGCTTACTTGGTTCTGGCATTGCTCAACGAGGAAAACGGATTCGTCAACCATTACGTGCTTCCTTTACTGGGGATAGACCCCGTGTCGTGGTATGCGGATTCCGGTAAATGGCCCTTTATACTAAGTGTCGTATATCTGTGGAAAAACGTCGGTTATACATGCATTGTTTATCTGGCCTCAATCGTAGGTATCAGCCAAGAATATTATGAGTCCGCTACGCTGGACGGGGCATCCAAGTGGAGGCAAGTCTGGAGCATTACCCTTCCTCTGCTTAAACCCACGATGGTCATTATGGTGCTTCTTGCAGTGGGACGCATCTTCAACTCCGATTTCGGATTGTTCTATCAGGTTCCGCTGAATTCGGGTGCACTGCAAACGACTACCGATGTCATTGACACATACGTTTATCGTGGATTGATGACTTTTGGGGATTTCGGAATGTCATCCGCTGCCGGACTGTACCAGTCCATTGTCGGTTTTCTGTTAGTATTAACGACCAATGCGATCGTTCGTCGCAAAAACCGGGATTTGGCGCTGTTTTAGCTAAGGGGGAGGACAACATGTATTCAAATAGGATATATCAAATGGCTGTTCACCTCGTGCTCATCATGATGGGAATCGCTGCAGTGTTTCCGTTTATACTTCTGATATCCGCTTCCCTAACCGAGGAACAAGCCATTATCAGGGATGGTTATCGTTTATTACCGGCTCAATTCAGCTTCGATGCTTATGTGTATCTGTTTAATCAGTATTCGTTGATTCTGCGGTCGTATGGAATTACGACGTTCATCACGGTCGTGGGCACGGTCGTTGGATTATTGATCACAACCCTGGTCGCTTATCCGCTATCCAGAAATGTGCTTCCATTTCGTTCGTTCCTGTCATTCTTCGTATTTTTCACCCTGCTTTTCAATGGGGGGCTGGTGCCGATGTACCTGATTTATACGGACCTCTTCCATTTGAAAGATACCATCTGGTCGCTAATCATCCCAAATTTACTGACCAACGGGTTCTACATTTTGTTGATGCGCAGTTTCTTTTCCACATCAATTCCCGGCGAAGTCGTGGAGTCAGCCTATGTGGATGGAGCCAACGAATGGATTATTTATTGCAAAATCGTTCTCCCGCTTGCTCTTCCAAGCCTGGCAACCATTGGTCTGATGCTCATGATCTCGTATTGGAACGATTGGTTTAACGGTCTGATCTTCATCAATGACGGAAGCCTCTACAGCATTCAAAACCTGCTTAATCGAATGTTGTCTGATGTCCAGTACTTGCAGCAAAGCAGTTTGTCTGGTCAGACAGCGGTTGTCTCATCCGTACCTCTCGGCAGTGTGAGAATGGCTATTGCCGTAATCGGTGTGTTGCCGCTGATCGCAGCGTATCCGTTTTTCCAGAAGTTCTTCGTCAAGGGATTGACCATTGGTGCCGTAAAAGGTTAGTTATGCTTCGTATCCAAGATGTCTCATCCAAAAGCAAACATGGGGAGTGAATGAAGATGTTCAGAAAAAGATTGCCTGTGGGTTTCATAAAGGTAATGTCCTTAATTTGTGCGGCCCCTCTATTGTTGACGGCATGCGGAAATCCAGACAGTAAGGACGGAGCAGAACCTGGGAAAGCTTCAGCAACAGACATGTATGAAGTGGTCATGACGTATCCGGCTTTTGGGGATGTAACGGATGTTAAGGAAATTCAGGAAGCCATCAGTGATATTACAGCGGAAAAGGTAGGCGCCACCGTGAAGCTCTTGCCTGTTAATGGATCGAACTATGCCAATCAAATGAACTTGATGCTGGCGGGCAGCGAGAAACTGGATCTGGTGTATACCAGCGTGTGGTTCGGCCTTGAATCCCAAATCGGCAGGGGGCAGTTACTGCCCATGGACGAATCGTTGAATGAATTTGGTAAAAAGATACTGGAGGCTATTCCGGAGGAAGCCGCAGAAGCCGGGAAGATGAATGGTGAAACATATGGCGTTCCCAGCATTAAAGCTTGGGCACTTTCCCCCAGTTTTGTGATGGACAAAGAGCTTGCCGATAAACATGCTATTGACCTTAGCGCCATAAAAACTTGGAATGATATCTCTGCTGTATTGCAGCTTATCAAGGACAAGGAGCCGGGTGTCACGCCGATTGTCAGCTATACCTCGCAGGAAACACCCGGACAAGCCATGCTGAATTTTGATCCATTGGGAACAGCACCTGGCGTACTGGATTTTGGTGGGGAGGACTTCACCGTGCAGAACCTTTTTGCGACTTCGCGGTTCTCCACAATGGCTGACCTGATGCGTGATTGGTATCAAAAAGGTTATTTCAGCAAAGACGTCGCAACGTCACAGGAAACGGGCTCCAATCTGATCAAGGCAGGCAAAGCCTTCTCGTATATCCGGAATATCAATGAGTGTTACTCGGAATCACTTGCGGCTGGGACTGAACTTGTATGCGTACCCCTTGAGGACTCGTATATGACGCGTAATAGCGTAGCTTCCAACATGATGTCTTTGGCAAGGAACAGTGAGCAGCCGGATAAGGCGATTCAAGTATTGGAACTGTTTTACTCGGACGAGGCAGTCATTAATCTGTTTACCAACGGAATTGAGGGCAAGCATTATGTTAAGCAGGATAATGACCTGATCGGCAAGCCGGATGGCGTTACTGCAACAGGATACGATTCAAACCAATATGCCGTGGGGAACAATTTCCTGTCCTATATATGGGAAGGGAACGATCCTGACATGTGGGAGCACTTGAGGGGCGAAAATGAGAGTGCCGTAAAATCAAGGGCGATGGGTTTCAGCTTCGACATCAATCCGGTCAAAACACAAATTACCTCGGTGGCCAACGTCCAAAACCAGTATGATGCAGGCTTTCAGACAGGAACTTTTGACCCGTCAGAACTGGGTGCTTATCTCGACAAACTAAAGAATGCAGGCGTAGAGAAAATATTGACGGAAAAGCAAAACCAGTTAAACCAGTGGCTTGAAAATAAATAGAAGGAGCTGATCACGCATGTTTAATCCTGTCATTGATGTTCACCACCATATCATCTCTAAAGAAATGCAACGAAAGCAGCGGGAGTTGGGAATGGAGATTCCAAGTTTTATGCCAAAGTGGACGCCCGAGATCGGGATGCAAAAAATGGATGTATGTGACATCTCGTTTTCATTCCTTTCAGCCCCGTCAGACCTGACGTTCATCGACCAATCTTCTGCCAACGCATTGGCACGTAAAATGAATGAAGAGCTCGCATCGTATGCTCAACTTTATCCTGAGCGGTATGGTGCATTTGCAACGCTTCCACTCCCCGATCCCGCAGCAGCCATGGAAGAAACATTGTATGCACTTGATGTTCTCGGGATGGATGGTGTTGCAATGCTGACAAGTTATCAGGGGAAATATTTAAGCCATCCAGATTACACCGAATTGTTAACCGAATTGGATCGGCGCAGTGCTGTTGTGTTTCTGCATCCAATCCTCATACCGCAAAAAATCGCTGGGCTTAGTCCTGCATTGCTTGAGGGCACCTTCGATACAACGCGGGCTGTCACTACGATGGCTGTTCATCGCATTTTCGACCAATATCCATCCATTACGTTCATTCTTCCCCATACAGGGGGCATGGTGCCGTATATCAAATGGAGAATTGCGCTTGCCGCCATCGGGCAAGATTCGATTCAGGTTGAAACAACACCGGAACAATTTCAAGCTGAAATAGCCAAACTGGACCACCTTTATTATGATTCCACGTTGAACCTCGGCACGATCCAAAAGTTGATTGCGCCTGATCGGATTCTGTTCGGAGCGGACATACCTTGGCCAGCGGACAGCGTCCTTCGGATACAGCGGGAGTCGGTATTCCATGAAGCACAGCAGGTTAGCGAAGAAAACGCGAAAGCTATCGCTTATGGCAATGCCTTTCGTCTATTTCCCCGTATTTCTAAGCTTTTTGATATAGAGAAAAAGTTAATTTAAAGTGACGGGAAGCGATAAATCAACATTACAAAACAATAGTTTAATCTTTCATGACAATGTAACAACAAAACAATCGTTCTTGAAACGGTTGTTTTGTTGTTAACACCCATTAGTTACATTCTGGTTCCTATCTAATAAAAAGGTGCCTACTTTTCAAGTAGTATGAGACATTTTAAGATTAAACGAAAGGTGGTTAAACAGAGGGCGTATGTAATGAACAAAAGTTATATGCAACGTTGCTTTGACGTAATAGAGATCATCCCGAAGGAGTTGCAGAGAATATAGATCGCACCATTACTTTGTAGAAGATATGCATAGTGTGATCGTCAAATTAACCGATTAAGTGGGAGATTCATTGAAAGTAATTGAGGGGATGGTAGCGCCATGCCAATTGAAATCAAAGACATTGTAGTGTTTTAATGAGTAAGCTTCAAGATCATAGTTTAAACTTTAATTTTAATCTAGGTATTCTTCGAGTTGCTGACGAGTTGAAGACATTAACTGGCGAAACCATCTTTATCGGTGTCTTGAATGATGATTCCTTTTATTAAAGAGCTCGAGCAAATTAAAAAATCGGGTTTTGCGGTAGATAACGAGGAAGCCGATCAAGGAGCAAAGAAAACAGAATAACCCTTCTCAGAAATGAGGTGGGTATCCTGTTTATAGATGTTGGCATTTTAAAGTGCCCTCAATCATCATGGAGAGCCTTTTTTTGGGGGAGTAGTATAGTTTAGTGTTAATCATCTGAACTAGTGAGTAGAAATTTTCCGATAATATTCTCGTTGCTATCGTACAAGTTTATATACTTATCGACTTTTGGTTCATTCATACTCTGAATTGCTTCTTCGGGAGTTTGTGGCAAATCTTGATTCATATCTGAAGTCTTGATGTAACCTTCAGTTCCGTCTACACCAAAAGCCTTAACTAGATCTAATTCTGTTTCATCATGATAAATAAATGAACCATATGTTTGACCGTTATCATTGATTTTTATTTCCATTTGATCTTTAGAGGGACTAGTATCGGCAGATGCAGCTCCCCAGCCATAAACTCCTATTCCAATCCCTAAAGCACAAGTCACACCAACTGTAATTAATTTTAGTGATTTTGTTTTCATTAGAATATCCTCCTAATGTTGAATGAATGGTGTTTTAGAACCACCGTCATATTCATACTTACCAGACTGTCAAACGGCAAACACTGCCTCAGTTTCGTAATCCCCAGATCCTTAACTCCAGTAGAATCTATTAAATTACTCAATTTCAAATTAATGTAACATTTAATGTCGTAATTGTAAACCATTTTTAGGTTATTTAGATTCTTATGTAACCACGGAAAATTCACTGGCATATTCAGTCGCAATAGAGGGCAACCGGAGGAAGGAACAAATCCTTTTACAATCATTGTCAGTACGTTATAATACAATCACCCGATGGATTACCCAACAAAGTTAAATATTGTAATTAGACATTGGAGGTATGGTTATGGTCAAGAAGAAAATGTCCAAAGCCCTCAGCGCAGCTTTAATCGTTTCTATGCTGGCTACTGGCGTGATAGTCGCTATCCAAGGTAAAACAACGTTAGAGGCATCGTCAGGTGATAAAAAGGTTGAAGTTATTAAAGCACAAGCGTGACCTTACTATGAAGAAGCTTAGGTGCGACTATATCGTCCCAATTAGGGCATATTCGAAGCACCTGATGCGAAAACCTCAGCTCGGTTAACCGAGCTGAGGTTTTTTCATTATCATTATGAATTGATGTCGAGGGACAAGATCATGGTGCGCAATTACCAATTATTCATTGGCACCTCGTGCAGGTACCTGGGCAATTTTACGATGGCATTCAGCCACCACTTGGCATGCCTTACGGATGGATTCGATTTCATAATCACTTTTTAAAATGATCATGTTCGTATCAGGCCCCATTCGTAATAGCTTGCATACTTTTGTTCACAGTTTGTCATGTCAGCTAGAAACCGTTACGATGTGTTATATGGAATTTATCTTTGTGGCTCAATCAGTTATAGAAAAGAGAAAGGACAAGCGGCATGATACAAAGAGAAGGGAATGTAGCTTGGAACGCCAACTCAGAATATATATGGTGAGCAACGGGACTTGTTTAAGGAATTAAGCAAAAAAGATGAGTTATCTGTACTTCAGAGAGATCCAAAACTTATCTTAGTTGAACTATATTTTATAAGGAGACACGTAAGATGGAATTAAAATTTAGGGAAAAGGCTCTGTTATTTTATTTGATCGAGGCTAGATACAATGATTTGGAGTTACGAGAGGAGCAAGTATATCAGGAAATTGAAGATCTATACTTTAAATTTAAAGATGAGTTAGAAAGAGAATATGGGGAAGACTGGCGAGAAATTTAAAGCAAGGAGGTACCCAAAAAAATGATTTATTGGAGTATGCAGACATTAGAGGTTTGGAAACAAGCCCAAGAAACAGGTTACTTGGAGGGAAGCTCTGAACACTTAATGTTTCCAAAACAATACATATGGATGATGGAACAAATGAAAACAAGATTACCTAATTATAAAGGTGAGTATCCAATCTGGCTATGGATCAAAAAGCCGGATATGAGATCTACCGGACATTTTGAGGGAGGAACTAAATGCGTAAGATTGACCATTGATCTCAAGGAGACAGATGTACTAATATCAGATCTTGATAGATGGAACCTGGTACTGAACAATGGATTTTGCTCTGATAATGAACATGAAGAAGGTGAGTTTAATAAGGGGATACTAGAAATGACGAAAGAAGAAAGTTGGGAGCGGATTTTTGATTTAAATCGAGCGGTTGATGTTAATTGGACAGGTAATGGTGCATGGCTTCAGGGAACTACGGGACGAATCTACTTAGAAAAAGTGAAGAGAGTAGAGCAATATATTAGTCGTAAATCAAAGTTATACTAATAACAATTATAACAATAAGGTAAATAAGACATATCATGACCTCTTTTCAAATGTTGTTGGGGGAACATTGAAAAATCCTTCCCTTTAATCGTTACTTACAATTCCAAGTTAGGATATGGCCAATAGCCTAAATGTGTGAGGGCTAAAGTCATTAATCTGGTGGTTTAGTACTCTAAACTCATCATTCATAATGTCAGAGAATATAGTTGATAAGCATTATCATTCATGATATATTGTTAACCAGTAAACTAAATATAAGAATTTATTTAGAATAACTCTATTTTTAAAAGAATATTTTTGTTTACAAGTAAATAAGGAGCGATCAAAGAATGATCTCAAAAGATCGAACAAAACAGTTGCTTTATGACCAATTTATCCGTTTTTTACATGTGTATGAGAACCACAAGGATACAGAAATCGAGCATTTCCTAAGTATCGCCCAGCGTGAAAGCATCGAGAAAATCCCTCAGCATTTGACCGCGGTTCATATGATAGATTGCATAGGCAAGCATGAGCCCATTAACAACACGGGTATTGCCGAGGCGATGAACTTGTCCAAAGCAAGTATCACCAAAATTGGCAACAAACTGCTCGAGGAAGGATTCGTCAAACGTACGAAAATGAACGACAACAAAAAGGAGAGCTATTTCCGGTTGTCACCGCAAGGCAAAAAAATCTTTGAATTGCATGAACGTCTGCATATACATGAGGCTGAGCGCTTCTATCGTACTCTTGACAAATATTCGGAAACGGAGCTAAAAGTAATCCATCAATTTCTACAAGACAGCAGTATAAATATTGAATCCAGATAGAACAAAGGAGAGTGAAGCATATGAGTCTGGCGGAATTGATCAGGGAGCGCAGGAGTATTCGTAAATGTAACTCTACGCCGGTGGACCAGGAGTTGGTTGTTGAACTACTGCGTAAGGCTATACGGCTTCAACCATTTGTTGAGTCTGGCTCATGGCGTGTAGTATATGCCGGAACTCCAGAAGCACGCAAACGGTTGGTGGACTGCATGCTGGAACAGATGTCACAAAGCAAGCTCGGCAAGCTGATTCCAGGGAAACTTCTGGATGTTTTTAAAAAGAGATTTACCGATATTCCTGCCCACGTCATTGTTATGTCGACTGTAGGACCGAATCGTCTGACCAATGACCGTAATTATGCGGCTACCTGTGGGGTGATGCAGAGCTTCCAACTGTTGGGCTGGGAACGAGGGTTAGGAATGTTGTGGGATACAGAGTCCATGATTCAGCATAAAGGGTTCTTCAATGGAATTGGCTTACGTGAGGATGAAAGATTTGTTGGTATTCTTCATATAGGGTATTACGACAAAGCGCCAAGAAGTCGGAAAAGGACACCAGCCGAGCAGAAGTGGACCGTATTGCGAGGGCAGCCTACATAGAAGAGGAGGATAAGAAAATGAAATTGTCAGATTTGGAAGGAGACATGGACGGTCCGATTGAGTTTTTGGATCAACCGGTATCGCAGGACCTAATCCTTGAGTTGCTCAATCATGCCGTATGGGCGCCAAATGATGGCCTCCGAGAGCCGTGGCGATTTATCTTTGCTGATAACCGGTATGGGGACATCATGCAGGGATTACAGAACCAGGCTCCTGCGTATCTTCTGGTCTTGGTGAAGGAAGAGGCGGATCAATATAAGCGGGAAGAGGACTTTGCAGCTGTCTGTTGCCTAATTCAGAATTTCCGCTTGCTGGCTCATGAGCAAAGTCTGGGTGTGCGCTGTACCTTGCATGACTGGATGTACGACCCGAGCCGTACTGAAATGTTTGGTGTACTGAGTAACGAGCGCATTGCTGCGGTTCTGGAATTGGGATACGGTGCAAATCAGTGGAAAGGAAATACGAAGTTACCTGAGACTCAACTTCATTTTGAACTGCTGTAGGGGTGGATATGATGGGATGAGACTCCAAATGGAAAACCTCGGCTCGTCATCGTCTTGAGCCGCTTATTACATAATAAATATAGGAGGTATGATTATGGTCAAGAAGAGAAAATGTCCACAGCACTCAGTGCAGCTTTAATCGTTTCTATGCTGGCTACTGGCGTAACAACGTTAGAAGTAGCGAAGTCAGCAGGGGATAAAAAGGTTGAAGTTATTAAATAAAGCATACGCGAGACCTTCTAGAAAGTTAAAAGAACCTCAGCTCGGTTAACCCGGCTGAGGTTCTTTTCTTTATCATTATGCATTGAAAAAATGCAGACCTAGATGAAATAAGAATAGAAAAAAAGTAAAGTGATTTCGCGGGGCAAGAGCTTCTACCAAGTGCCTATTAGGCGTATCTAATCGTTATTTTGCCCTTTAATTCGTTAAGCTGTTCACGAAACCGCAAAATCAGTAAGAAACTTTAGAATTTTTTAATATCTTACCACTATTTTCTTAAACACTCTTTTCTAAAATGAGTGGAAGGGAGGCAAAACAGGAAACAGAATGAAAGACTAAAGTTAACAGTGAAAGGATGAATTTAGAAAACCATGAAAAAATGGCTCCGTAAGGATGCTTCGGCGGCCATGTTCTTCCTTGTGCCAAGCGGCATCGGATTTGCACTCTTTTACCTTATCCCGTTTGCCATGGGCGTGTATTATTCGTTTATGAGCCATTCGGTAGACGGTCATTTTGTGGGACTCGATAATTATCGTGAGCTGCTCGGAAGTGCTTCTTTCCTCAAAGCAGCTTCCAACACGTTATATTTCAGTACGATCAGTGTTCCACTTATGATCATGCTGTCATTGGGGCTCGCGATGCTTCTACATAAAAATGTCTATATCCAAAAATGGCTTCGAACAGCTTATGTGATGCCGCTTGTTGTGCCCACCGCCTCGATCATCATGATTTGGCAGATCCTTTTTGATTGGAACGGGTCCCTTAACGCCTGGCTGGATAGTTTCGGATACGGACGGGTGGATTGGATGAAATCCGAATCGGCACGTATAGTCGTGATTATGGTCTATATATGGAAGAACATAGGTTACAACGTTATTTTATTCCTTGCCGGACTTCAGCAAATACCGAAGGATTACTACGAAACGGCTCGAATTGAAGGTGCTGGTCGTTTACGGCAATTTCGGAGTGTTACACTGGTTTATCTGACTTCGACGATGTTTTTTGTAGTGATTATGTCCATTATTAACTCATTTAAAGTGTTTCGGGAAACGTATCTCATTGCTGGCGGTTATCCCCATGACAGTATTTACATGATGCAGCACTATATGAATAATATGTTCATATCACTCGACATTCAGAAACTAACCGCAGCGGCATCCTTGATGTTTGTCAGTATACTGCTGATCGTTCTAGCTCTGTTTGCGATGGAGCGTCGGCATCGGCAGTACATGGAGTAGGAGGTGAAGCAAAGTCTGTGCGAATAGTCTACATATTGAAAAATGGTGTATTAACATTCATCCTGAGTGTTATTGCCTTGATCTTAATATCACCAATTGTGATTATATTCACAAATTCGATGATGACAGAACAGGAAATTGGGATCAATTATGGCCTCATCGGGCAAATGAATGAAGCAGCCGTAGGTAGAGACGATGCATTTGCAAACCTGAAGCTGATTCCGGATAAGGTCTCCTTTGCACAGTACGGGAAGGTATTTATCGACAACCCGAAATTTATGATGATGTTCTGGAATTCAGTGTTCATGGTCGTACCGATTATTGTAGGTCAGACTCTTGTTGCGGCTCTGGCTGCCTATGCATTCTCCAAGCTAAAATTTCGCGGCCGGGATTCTATGTTTTTGGTATATGTCATGACGATGCTCATGCCATTCCAAGTCACGCTGGTACCCAATTACATTATGGTCGATATGCTTGGGATGCTGAATAGTACGAGTGCCATCATTCTTCCTGGCATCTTCGCAGCTTTTGGCGTGTTTATGCTCAGACAATTCATGCTGGACATTCCCTACGCCTATATTGAAGCTGCCAAAATGGACGGAGCAGGACATTTAAGGATATTTGTTACGATGATTGTTCCGATGATCAAGCCAGGATTAGCCGCACTTGTGATTTTGCTCTTCGTTGATTATTGGAACATGGTGGAACAGCCTCTTATTTTTTTAGACAACCCGTTCAAGCAGCCGCTGTCCGTCTTTTTATCCACGATTAATCAGAGTGACAAGGGTATTGCTTTTGCTGCATCCATGCTCTATATGGCCCCGATGGTGATGGTATTTCTGTATGCGGAGTCGTATTTCATTGAGGGTATTCAATTATCCGGAGTTAAAGGTTAACTTTTCAGTGCTGGTTTTGGGAGGAGAAGAAAGGATATGGAGTTAAATACAGGGGCTGTTGAGCAAAGACGAAAGCGAATCATTCTAGTCGTGTTCATAAGCTTTATGGGATTGCTACTGCTCTTCACATTGTTCAGCAATACGCTGCAATCGCTGACCTTACCGAAAGTGACTACGGAGCAGCCAAAAATGGGAGACATCCAGTTAGTTATTGAAGGTAGCGGAATCCTTCAGCCGATCGCTGAAGCCAAGTTATCCGGTTCAACCGAGCGGAAGACTCAGCAGATTCTTGTGAAAGAAGGCGATCGTGTAAAGAAAGGACAGAAGCTCGTCACCTATGATAGTCAATCGACAAAACAAGAAATTGAACTTGAAGTAACAAATCTGGATAAGCAGAAGATCGAGCAGCAGAATCTTCAGGACCAGTTCATCCAATCGTCCCTCGAAGAAGATGAACTTAAGCTGCGCAGCGCACAACGTGAAATTGAAAAAGGCAAACTTGATATTGCTGCGCAGGAGCGCAAGATCAACGAAATGAGAGAACAACTGACCAAAGATCAGGTACTGATCGCTCCGTTCGACGGTATTATAACGAAGTTGAACGCGGTAGAAGGACTGGCTTCCGCAGGCGAGCCAGATATCATTGTCTCAAACAGCGGGCAAGGGTACAAGTTCGAGGTTAATGCGGATGCAAAGCGTTTGTCCAGGTTAGGGATATCCATCGGAGAGCGGATCAAGGTAGAGGTAGATACAGATCAAGAGCGGCAAGCCAACAGCATGGACGGCATCATTGAAGAAATCATTAATGCAGAGCCACTTATAGAGGGAGCATCTGATGAAGGAGCGGGGATGGTAACCCTCCCTCAAAAGATCCTTCGTATTAAGCTCCTCGATGCCGAACTGAAGGGAGGTGAGCAGGCTCGGGTTAAAATCGAGAAAAGTTCTCTCGATCAAGGGCTGCTTGTTTCCAATGAAGCTATTCATCAGGACCGGGAAGACACTTATGTTTTTGTAGTCGAGGAGCAGCCGGGGGCACTCGGTAATGTATTTGTTGTTCGCAAAGTCAAGATTGAGTCCAGCGAGAAGAATGACAAAGAAACGATGATCCAAACCGACATCATCTATGCAGAGGATAAGATCATTCTGAAAAGTAGCGAGCCTCTGCAAGATGGCGACCGTATCCGCTTGGAATAGTGAGACGTAACAATAAGAAGAGTTCAGGAGGAATTATACAATGAAAAAGTGGATTTTGATCCTTTCTATGGGGGTTCTTATCACGAGTTTAACCGCATGCAGTTCCGGGGGAAGTAGTACAGCGGATAAAGTGACATCGAAAGATGGAAAAACAATCCTTACCCTTTCTGTGACAGAGTCGACCCCATTCTATCAAACAGTGGAGAAAAAGTTCGAAGAGAAATACCCGGACATCGATCTGCAGATCAATGCATATAAGACGGGAGAACAATGGGGATCAGGGGACTACGAGAAGTATCGGAATTCTATGAATACAGCCATGTTATCGGGAAAAAGCATGGATATCATTGAAGTTGATGACCTCCCATTCAAAGAATATGTAAGCAAAGGTGTTCTTCTCGACATGAACGACTTGCTCAATAAAGATCAGACATTGGATAAAGACGATTTGCAAATGAATATTTTGGACGGTTTGAAGGTGAATGATGGAATGTATACCGTACCTTTGGGGTACATGTTACGAGCATTTGTAGGAGATGGGGAAATGCTGAGCAACGCTAATGTTAAGTTTGATGATAAGACTTGGAACTGGAAAGAGTTTGAGAAGGTTTCAAAGGAAGTAATCCAAAAGAAAAGCGGTACCGATGAGGTTTATGCGTTAGCGTCCTACCCGCCCGAACTCCTCTTTCAGGAGATGCTTGTTGAGAACTACGCTGCATTTGTCGATCCTTTGGCCAAAAAGGCAACATTCGATTCTCTCGAATTTGTGAATCTGTTCGAGCAGGTTAAACAAATGTACGAGGAAAAGATTGTGACATCGGAAGAAGCAAAGCCGGGCAATCAAATGTTCAATTCCACGTCAATTACGTCGCCAATTGATTTTATCGAAGGTCCCTACATGATTTTTGATCAACCCAAGCTGCTGCAATCACCGCAGGCGGGAGAAACCGGAGATCGAAAAGGCTCGCGAGTAGCTACTATAAAACAGTTCGCAATCCATGCTAAATCGCCCGTAAAGGATGAAGCCTGGAAGTTCATCAGCTTCTTATTGTCGGAAGAAGTGCAAATGCTACAAGATCGAGAAGGATTCTCGATGCTTAAATCCATGAATGAAAAGAAAATTGATGATCTTCAAGAAAAAGTTAAAAATGGCGAATACAAGCTTCCAAATGGGGAGATGGCAAAAGTATCGGATGAACAGTTCGCCGTGTTTAAACAAATTGTTCAATCCGCCGATCAATATGTAGATCTGGATGTTAAAGTGTTAAGTATTGCCGGAGAAGAGTCCGTTGCATTCTTTAGCGGACAGAAAACTGCCGAGGAAGTAGCCAAACTGATCCAAAACCGGGTCACAACTTATCTAAACGAATAGGTAAATGGCGGGAAGCAGCCTGCATTCGTGCGCTGCTTCCTGCTTCACAGAATGAAAAGCGGGCAAATGTCTTTTTATACAGGGAGGTAGATTCATGTATAGGCCGAAAAAAACAGTTGTGACAATACTACTCAGTGCCGCCGTGTTGGGTCATTTCATGGCCCTTGACGTATACGGGGCATCCACGGCTGATCACCTCGTTTCCAAATCTGCTGTAGCCGCGTCTGGTCTGACATTAGATCAACTGGGATCAGTTTCGTTGAAGCAGAGCGTCCATGTAAAGCTGACCGGGACGGATGTTTATACTCAGCCAGGTGGAAGTATTCTCATATATACGCTTCGTTACAGTAACAGCAGCGGCAATAGGGTGGATCTTATCGATTATTTTTCCAAGATTTCTACGCCGAGTGGTACGACTATAAAAGGAAAAGCAGTGACCCGTGATGCTGATAAACGAACGGTGCCTGCGAACAGCAGCCTGTCTGTGACGTACTATGCAAACATTGGAAACTCGACAAAGGTCAACGGGATCAAAATTTCCATGTTCGGATGGGATTTTAACAGCGCAAATTATCAGAAAAAGCTGGGACAATTCACGATTCCTGCTCAGTACTCATCTATAATTCCGATAGGTAAGAGCAAAAAGATTACAATAAATAATCTTCCTGTCACAGCCAAGGTGGATACCTTGCAGAGGTATAAAATTAATGGAAAAGTGTATGTTCAATTAGGACTCAGGCTCTCGAACGGAGGAACCAAGATGCTAAGTGACCCTGGATATAAAGCATATCTAAGGTCAGCGGGCGGTTCAACATTTGAGCTTGTACCCGATTCAGCCAGCTCCGGCTACAAACTTCAGTCTCAGGAGAGCAGAGTCATCAGTTATTGGGCTGAGATACCCTCCACGATGAAGACACATGGCATGACTCTGCAGCTTGCGCAGGAAGATGAAGTATTGAAGATCCAGATCCCAGTGCAATCGTTCAACCTTCCCGATGCAGCCCCGGATGTTGCTGTAGTGAAGGGCAAAAGCACCAAGATCATGATGAAACAGCAGCCAGTCACGGTCAAGGCGGAACGGATGCAGCGAATGAATCATAATGGAAAAGTATACATGAGAGTGGCCGTTCAATTTGCAAACGGGGGCAAGAAGGTACTAAGCGATCCCGGATATAAAGCACAACTGAAATCGGCCGGGGGCTCAGTATTCGATCTTGTGCCTGAGGATGATACAGGGAGTAATTTCAAGATCCAGCCAGGGCAGAAACGAACGATATATTATTTGGCAGAGGTTCCATCCAACCTTAAAACAGAACTTATGACGATGCAATTTACGCAAGAAGACGAAACGTTGAACATGATGCTACCAGTAAAAACCTTCAAACTTCCAGCTGTTACCGCTGATAAGCCTGTGCCGGATTATGGCATCAGAAAAATTTCGGTGAACCATCAAACGATTGAAACCCAGTTGAAATATGCTTCTGTATATACTGAGAACAATACTGGCAAATGGAATATTCAATTCCGCATTAAAAATCTCAGTGAAAAATCCGTGAAGCTGCCAGCTTATGAGCTTTCCATCTTTACGGATGAAGGTTATAGCATTCCGGTGAATGCCAAGGCATTTGACCAACAAACGCTGAAGCCGATGGAGGAGAAGCTTATCGATCTGGATGTAGATGTGCCATTGCATATAAAACAGAATACGCTGCAACTGCAATTGACGGAGCCTGCTACGGAAGGGAAGATTAGCTTCCCGACGGCCCTTTATAAAATTCCATATGCTCAGGAAGGCAAAAGCCATCAGGGCTCAGAGAATATCATCGAGAATAGTCACGGGACATTTGGCGTGAAGCTTAGCTCATATCAGCGGCTGCCATGGGGAGATAAAGATCAGATCGTAGCCCGAATCAGCATTCGTAATACCAAAACGACGACCGTGCAGCTGCCTGTGTTAAAAGCAGCAATAAATGCTGGAATGCGGGATCTCAGTAATACAGGCCAAATCGTGGTACAGGATAACCAAACGACCTTGGCGCCCAATGAAATCGTGGAACTCTATATCCTTGCCAACATACCGTATTCGTATAATTTCAATCAATTACGAATTGAGCTCCAGGAAACAGCAGGCGAGGACATTACTAAATTTCTGTCGTTGAACTTTAACGCGTTCAACAACGCTATGAGCCTGGTTCCTGCAGGCGACTCTTATCCCATCCATACTCCGGGCAAGAAATCAGAAGTCCGTGAACGCTTGACCACCATTTACCATGACGCTAAGTCCAATCTAATGTACACGGAACTGGAAATGACCAACCAGGAAAAACGGCAATCCAAGCAGTCACAGTTAGTTGCTTACTACAAAACACCAGATAACGAGTATTTTGAGGCAGAGGTTAGCCAATCGTCCGCCAAAACCAGTCCGAAAGGGAAAAACCTGGTGACGGTCTGGAGCAAGCTTCCACTAAATGTGAATACTTCGCAGCTTGAACTGTATGTCGGAGAAGGGGTTGCGAATGGAAAGATGGCAGATGTGGGGGATGAACTCACGGGCTCTATTAATACTGTTCGTTTAGCACTTAGCCCTAGAGTTGTACAACCAGCAACGAATCTGCAACATGTGGAATTGTTTCCGTATCAGCTCAACATTACGAGAGGTGAGGGAATGCTTAGCGCAGCGAAAGATATGCTTAATATCGTTATTTATTATGATCTCTTAAGAAATGGAGATTATGAGACAGGTTCTACTGACCATAAGCTCATTATGGAAGTCATTGACCCGAGCGGGAAATCCATAGAGAAGGTATTAACACTTGGTACCGATTTAACCGTTGGCAATAATAAATCATACTTCATGAACTTGAATACCAACTTAAGCAAAATCATAAATAGTGGGACAGTTCGAATCAATCTGTATGATGAGTTCCAAGGACGAAGAATATTGCTCGGAAGTCAAGTCTATCCATTCATATATGAAGAGCAGGCCAATAAACCAGATAGCGAATAAAGATAATAATATACAAGCTGTTGGAGGACAACATCTCTGAAGATATGATACTATATTTTCGGAGATGTTTTTTGTCGACGGACAAGAACATACTCCCATCAAGGTCGCTTTTTTAGGCGACTTTTTATTTTATCGGTACACGGGGAAAGGTACCCCTGCACCAAAACATCATAACTGATTGAGCTTGCTTTCAGGCTCTTCACCATTTTCTACACGTTTTATATTCTTTATAAAGAAATCAAATCTTGTTTTATGAAATTTCCGACCATCAGGCATTCCTGCTGTATGGGGAGTAAGTATCACATTACCCAGATTCCGGAGCTTGCTGTCAATAGGAAGCGGTTCAGATTCAAACACATCCAGGCATGCGCCTGAAATATCCCCGTTTTTTAATGCATCAATCAAGTCTCTTTCGTTGACAATGCCTCCGCGGGCTGTATTGATAAAAAGAGTGGTATTTTTCATTTTTTTGAATGCCGCTTTGTTGATCAGCTGTTTGGTTTGCTGATTCAAGGGTACATGTACACTGACTATGTCCGATGTGCTTACAAGAGTATCAAAATCCGTCATTTTCACAAAACCGTCCGATTGTGCAGTGGCATTTCTCGCATAAGCCAGCACATTCATATCAAAAACCCTGCAAAACGCAGCAACTTTTTTTCCAATAGCACCCAAACCGATAATTCCAATCGTTTTTCCTTTTAACTCACTCCCTACATAGTCCAATTGATTCTCATCCATCTTGTTTTTCATGAAAGAGTCAAGAAACGGTATGTTTTTATAATAAGACAATATCAGTGCCATTACGTGTTCGGCCACTGCCTGTGCATTTACTCCTCCAGCATTGGCTACCCAAATGCCGCGCTGTGTACAGGCAGGGACATCCACATTATCAAATCCTGCACCCGTCTGTACCAATTTTATTTTTTTTGCGTTAGAAAGCAGACTGTGATCCACTTTAATATGTTCAGGGATGAGTACCTGGCAATCTTCAATATGATCCAGCATTTCTTTTCCGGGCGGAACAATTACAACGTTCCAGTCTTGCGGAAAACTCCTTGCAATATTTGATTTTGAGGTCTCGCTAAAATAGCCCACTATGAGAATCTTCATTGCTAAACCACCTTTCATAAGCTATACCATTCTTCGAATAAAACCGTTGATGCTCGTCATTTTATCCTTTTAATACAATTTTATCAAGAAAATCTCATCACGTTCTATTGAACCGGAGTGGAGAAAGTGAGTTTGGAACAGTTGCATCAAGCCAAATCTAAATTAACGTCTGCGGGGATTAACCCGGGAACTGTTTAGATGACGCATTAATATATTGGAGCGGGAACGTTTATAGTGTTGTATCAAATATTCTTTTATATGTAAATACAAGGAATTATAGCGTTCAAAATAGAATATTAGTTTAGTGTGATTGTCTATTTCTAATATTAGCTATATCCTTTTATGAAAAAAATCGAAGGGATTGATACGGATGAAAACTAAACAATTATCGGATATGAATAAAAACGTGAACAATGGCATGGTTGGTTTTATTGAATTTTCAGGTAAACAAATAATGAATTGGTTTGAAAGCGAGGAACAAATAAATGGAATTGGTCTTACAAAATGTAGAGAAGAGTTTTGGTGAAAAAAAAGTATTAACTAATTTAAATTTTCAATTTGAAAAGGGAAAGATCTATGGCCTTCTTGGGCGCAATGGGGCCGGCAAAACAACGTTATTCAATTGTTTAGGTGGCGAGATCCAAGTGGATGGCGGCAAAATGAAACTTGTCAACGAATCAAAATCGCGTGACTTGGAAATGGATGATGTAGGATACGTATATTCATTGCCACTGTTACCAGAATTTCTGACGGGATATGAATTTGTACGTTTTTTTATTGATGTTAACGTAGATGTAATTGAAGGACGAGGAAACAATATCGATGACCTGTTTGATATGATGCACATTGCGCAGGATGACCGACATAAGCTCATTAAACATTACTCGCATGGAATGAAGAATAAAGTTCAAATGTTGTTATTTTTACTCATAAAACCTACAGTGATTCTGTTGGACGAACCTTTAACTTCCTTTGATGTCATCGTTGCGAGTGAGATGAAACAATTGTTACGTGATATAAAAAAAGATCATATCCTAATTTTCTCGACCCATATATTGCAATTGGCAACGGATCTGTGTGATGAGTTAATTATTTTAAATCATGGGAGTTTAACACGGATTTCACCCGAAATCCTTACTCAGTCCGACTTTGAAGAGCAGGTAATTGAATTATTACGGGATGAAAGCCAATATGGAAGTACGAAGGAGAACGCCGATGACGGGAATGATTAGTACAATTTCTCGCATCTGGCAGTTACAGATGATTACGTTGGTCAACCGTTTGATCTATTTCACGCAAAAGTTACCGTTTGTAGGGAAATTAATCAGTGAACAAACTTATGCTGCTTTTCGGACTAAACGTACCATCGGTGCAATTGCGGTTATTTTATTATTTGTCGCTGGGTTATTGGAAAGCTTATTATATTTCGGGGGAATGTTTGCATTGCCCATGCTCTTATGGACGGAAGATGTTAATCGTACGGAGCATTTTACCCTTCTTCTTCACATGTATTTTTGCATAAGTGGCGTAATGGCTGGGATAACGAGTGCACAAGTCTTGGAATCAAACAAAATGAAGTATACATCTATACGCCATATGCGGATAAACCCAACCAAATTTATGCGAGCTACGCTATTTTATCGGTATACGACATTTTTCTTCTATCAAGGGATTGCAATGACTCTGGTTGCCGTACTCTTTAAATTCTCAATTACTCATGCATTGCTGGTTGTGGGAATGATGACTTTTTGGCGAGTGATATGTGAATTTTTACATTTGGCATTATTTAAATGGAAAGGCATTATTCTTGTACAGAAAACATGGGCTACGAGTCTGAGCATGTTGCTGGCACTGACTTTTGCTTACCTTCCTTTCACAAAACTGAACTTTCCTCTATTTGGATCTGTGATATTTGATCAACCGGGGCTTTTGATACTGATATCGTTATCTGGGGTTATCTGTGGGTATATTTTACTAAAACATACGGATTTCACATCTGCAGTGCGCGCAGTAACAAACCATGCTGATCCATTGTTAAATCCAGAAATACGGATGGCTGATCTTCAACAGAGAATGGTTCAGTCAAAAGAACATGATCTTAGCAGGCCAACCTCGTCTAACCTTCATCTCAACGAGCAGCGCATATTAGAAAAAAACGGATACGAGCAATTACACGAAATTTTTGTTACCAGGCATACCGCTCTCCTCCGCGCACCGTTCCACAGACGTTTATTGGCTATTATGATCATAGGCATACTCCTACCTTTGTTGGTACTCATTTTCAAAGATCATCTTTCACTAAATTCAATTGAAAGATACTCACCTTTAATCATTATGGTCATGCTAAATATGACAGTAGGTGGCCAGATTTGTAAGGCTCTATTCTACCATGTTGATAAGCCGCTGATGCGCTATCCATTTTACCGCCAGCATGCGAAGAAGCATTTTCTGTTAAGGTTTAGAAGTATATTAAGGATAAATCTAAAGTTAGGTTCTTGTTTAGCAGCTGTAATAAGTGTATCTATACTTGTATTAACTGGAGGACAGGATATCAGTTTGCTACTTCCTATCTGGGTTATAACCATTGCACTGGCTGTATTTTTCTCAGTACATCATCTGTTGTTATACTATGTAATTCAACCCTACACAACGGAGTTGGAAACCAACAGTCCTCTTTTCTCATTCGTAAACGGCCTTGTTTCATTGAGTTTTGTTGTGGCGATGTTTCTAGGTCCTACACTATGGGGACTAACGGCTGTCATCACGGTGTTGACTTTAGCCTATCTATCCAGCGCTGTCTTTCTCGTATCCAAATATGCTCAAAACAATTTTAGAGTGAGATGAGAAGGCGATTTAAAGTTTTGAGATCGTTATCGTTGTAATTTGTTTTTATCCCCGGGTATAAATACTAAAAGCATTGAGTCTCAACCCCCACGAGAGCCTATGTAATGTAGGAGGGAAGAGATTCAATGCTTTTTTGATTTAGAGAGGGTTGAATGTTCGGCAAGTTCTGCAACTTGTTGAAATGGTATACATAGCTAAAAGTGAAAACAATGCAGTGAATTGGCCAAACGATCTACTATATTTTTGTTCCAGGGCAAAGCAGATATTACCTGCCGGAAATTTCATTCAGCGAGATTTCTTGTTCCTCCAGCAGTCGTTTCAGCTTTTGGCGCTGCCGTTTTTCCTTCTGACGGCGCTCTTTGTCCTCAGCCTTTAGAGCCTTGAGCAGGGAGAAACACATACCGATAAGGACAATAGCGAACGGCAATGCGGTTACAATGGATGCCGTCTGGAGGCCAGTTAACCCCCCGCTAATTAGCAGTACTACCGCGATGGAGGACTGCATGATTCCCCAGGTTAATTTCACTCTTGTACTTGGGTCCAGTTTGCCATCTGAAGTGAGCATGCCCAGTACAAAGGTAGCTGAATCAGCCGACGTAATAAAGAAGATCATGATCAGCATTGTGGCGATGAATGCCACGATCGTGCCCAAAGGCAGCTGCTCCAGCATAAGGAATAAAGCGGTTGTCGTATCTTCCTTGACAGCCTCCGCCAGATGAGCGGCATTGAACAATTCCATGTGAAGTCCTGTTCCGCCAAAGACGGAGAACCAGATAAATCCGAAAAGACTTGGAATAACCATGACGTAAATTACAAATTCCTTTATGGTTCTTCCTCTGGATACCCTTGCGATAAAAGTGCCGACAAAAGGAGCCCACGAGATCCACCATGCCCAGTAAAATAACGTCCATGCTCCAATCCAGGTTTCTCTTGAGAACGGCGTCAGTCTCAAACTCATGTTAATAATATTCTGCATGTAACTGCCCAAGGTTGTTGTGAATGTGTCAAATATAAAAGAAGTCGGTCCAGTCACCAATACAAACAACATCAATAACAAAGCTATAACGAGGTTGACGTTGCTCAGAATCTTAATACCTTTATCCAGACCGGAGGTTGCCGAGATTAAAAACAGTACGGTTACAACGATGATAATGACAACCTGAGACAGAGTCGAGTTAGGAATACCGAATAAGTGATTCAGACCCCCGCCGATCTGAAGAGCACCCAATCCAAGCGAGGTCGCAACACCAAAGATGGTGGATATGACCGCCAGAATATCAATAACCTTACCAAGCCAGCCAGCAGCAAGACGCTCACCGATCAGAGGAATAAAGGTGGAACTGATCAGCCCTTTGTATCCTTTCCGGAACTGGAAGTAAGCAAGCGCTAAACCGATGACGGTATAGATAGCCCAAGGATGCAGCCCCCAGTGGAAAAAGGAATAACGCATTGAAAGTATGGCTGCTTGCGTTGTTTCGGGTACCGCCCCCTCAGGTGCAGATAAATAGTGGGACAGCGGTTCAGCAACTCCCCAGAAAACCAGCCCAATGCCCATACCCGCGCTAAACAGCATGGACAGCCAGGAAACCGTAGAATACTCCGGCTCATCATCGTCATCCCCAAGCCTAATACCGCCAAATCGGCTGAACGCCAGATAAAAAGCAAAGATCAGGAAGAACAGTGTCGCTAGCAAATAAAACCAGCCAAAATTCTGAATAGAGAAGTTGTAGGCAACATTAGCCACATCCGCCAGCTGATCAGGAGCGACGGCTCCCCATATTGCAAACAGTGCAACGATGATAATTGTGATTGTAAATACCATGATGAGACCTCCATTATGTAAGCTTCAGCCAACTGTTTCCTTAGTATGTGCTAGTCCAACTTGTAATATTTCGAAAAGCTAGCTGTTGATAAATTAAAACAAACCGCCATGTAATGAAACACTCAGCGGTTTGCTTTGATCTTGCCTGAATAATATATGGCCTATAATCTCTTGTTAATCTGAGATATTGTATCATCTCATCTAACTAGTTTTATTCATTTATGAAAAGAAATCTGAAGAAGGCTGACTGTCATCGTAAATTTACAGATCCTTCAGATTAAATTGCATGCGTGTAAGCATGTCGGTCATCATTGCAACTTCTTCTTCACTGATTCAGGAAGGGGCAGTGCTAGCTTCATTGATGATTTGAGTCATTTCTTCCCTGCTGATTTTTACGGATGAATCGTATATCTTAATGGAGCGGCGTCCATAAATAATTTCGTTAAAATCGTTTATTTGTTGGTGTACACAACTCAAAATCCCTAAAGCTTTTGCATAATTTTATCCTGGTTGTTTAAAAATGAGTAAGGATCATATGCATGAACCCCAGTGACTAGATACAAATAAATAATCAGGAATAGCACGTAAAAGGCTATTAGCTTAGAGGAGTGATACAAAAATGAAAGCAGTTGTGATTAATCAATATGGAAGTAAAGAAGAGTTAGTTGAGCAGGAAGTGAATAAACCGAGGGCAGAAGCCAATCAAGTGGTTGTAAAATTAGAGGCTACATCCATTAATCCAATCGATTGGAAATTAAGAGAGGGTTACTTAAAAGAAATGTATGATTGGGAATTTCCTATTATCTTAGGCTGGGATGTAGCTGGGGTCATAACTGAAATTGGTTCAAACGTTACCAAATGGAAAGTTGGGGATCGAGTATTCAGTCGTCCTGATACAACACGATTCGGTTCGTATGCTGAATATACAGCAGTTGATGAACACCTTCTGGCAAAACTACCTGATTCAATCTCATATGAGGAAGCTGCGGCTGTACCTTTGGCTGGTTTAACAGCATGGCAGGTACTGTTTACTCATGGCGATCTAAAAGAAGGTGAAACCGTACTTATTCACGCTGGAGCTGGTGGTGTAGGTATGTATGCCATTCAATTAGCAAAAAATGCCGGCGCTCATGTTATCACAACAGCAAGTGAAAAAAATCATGAACTTCTTTATTCGTTAGGTGCTGATCAGGTCATTGATTACAAAAAGGAAAACTTTGAAGAGATTCTAAAAGATATAGATTTAGTGTTTGACACGATGGGTGGAGAAGTAGCTGAAAATAGCTATAAGGTGCTTAAGCCAAATACCGGAAGACTGATTACCATTGTTGGTGAACCCAATCATGATACTGCTAAGTCTCACAATGTATCGGCAAAGGGGATTTGGCTACAGCCAGATGGTGATCAATTGCAGAGAATGGCAGATCTGATGGAAGAGAAAAAGATAAAGTCGATTGTAGGGGCAACATTCCCGTTTAGTAGACAGGGGATTTATGATGCACATGCTTTGAGTGAAACTCACCACGCTGTAGGTAAAATCGTCATTACATTTTAAAAAAGGACCGTAAGTGTTCATCTTCCATCGATGAATGCTTTCGGTCCTTTTATGTTTATCCTGTACTAATGAACGACGGGATCGGTTTCCGCCTCTCTATGTTAACGTCTTCGGAAGGCTCCGCAAAACCCGCAATAATGTTCCCGAGTACACCTAAATCCACCAACAATGAGTACCCAGAGCAGATCCATGGATTGTTCTCCTTTCTTCGAGTATTACAAGTTATGTTGGGCTGAGTGGAATATAAGATGAAATCGCAATCAGAGATTTAATTGAGCTTGTACTGAGAAGAGAAAACTAAGTCGTTCAAACGGCTGAGAACGGTAAAATAGCCTTGCAGCTGCTGGATACTTTTGGGCCGGATCTGGTGGTGCTTGATTTGATGCTTTCATAGAGACTGCTCTAATCAGCCCTGCAGAAAAATTACTGAACATGTATTTCCGATTTGATATCATTTTGACTTAAAAATTTCATTAAATCATTACGCAGCTGCACAATCTCATTGTTAGCATTATTCGCATAATCGTGCAGGAATCGGATCGGCTGACACGTTTGATTAATGAACTGTTGTTGCTATCCCGATTCGACAAGGCTGGTTCTAACGAACTGGAAGTCGAGAAGACAGAAATGAACGAACTGATTCAGCAAGTCGCAACGAGTATGGGTGCCAAGGCCAAAGATAAAGGAATCGAGATTATGTTCAGGGAGGATGAAGCGAAATCGGAGGACAAGCTTCTGACGAAAGTCCACGCCAACGTGAATCCAATGCTGATGTCTCATGCGATCGCCAACCTTGTGGACAATGCCATCAAATATTCAGGCAGTCCATCGCTAATCGAATTGAAGTTGGAACATACGACAAGCGAGATAGTTATACGGATACGTGATCAAGGTATCGGTATCGCGGGCGATGATCTGGAGAGAGTGCAGGAACGTTTTTACCGGGCGAAAAATGCAAGCACAGCGAACGGTTCAGGTCGATGTAAAAGAACGAATACCCTTTAAAGTCGCTATTTTAGCGGCTCTTTTTGTTGTAAATAAAAGGTACAAGTGCTTTCCAGAGTCAAGTAGTTCACTTTAATGAAAAAATAAAAGTACACCATGAATGGATACAAATATGTGGCATAGAGAAGGAGGATGACCAAGCCGCTGAAATTGTCGGTCTATAGGAGTTAGAAAA
The DNA here is from genome assembly GCF_037981725.1 of Paenibacillus sp. FSL H3-0457. NCBI lineage: Bacteria > Bacillati > Bacillota > Bacilli > Caryophanales > Paenibacillaceae > Paenibacillus > Paenibacillus sp. FSL H3-0457. The sequence continues at coordinate 3,692,331 of NZ_CP150283.1, forward strand.
GGATTAGGATATAAGGAATGCAGATTTCTCACCTGTTCCTGAAAACGTAAAGAAAGGGGGGGAATAATTGGCCATTTTATCAACTGGACCGATCGAGAATAATCCCGTTAGCGGTGTAAGACCAACACAACAGTTGACCATTAATATTGATAATAGAAATGCCGTTACGAATGCAATTGTTTTAATTCAGGGTTATTACCTAAACGGGACTAGAACGGAATATATACTCGAATTAATTAGCGTAAATCCAAATCAAGCCATCAAAAAAGATTATTTTGCAAACCTAGACGTATTTGAATTTGTCTTTACAACGAGCGGTTTAGCAGAACAACAAGTAGAAATTTCAGTTTGGGGAAAAAACTCCACGGGACAGCTCGTAACGCCTCACCGTATCGTATCTTCAGAATTGTTAGAAGCCAATGGAGCCACAGGCGTAACCGGTGAGACTGGGGCAACTGGCGTAACTGGAGCCACGGGGAACACAGGCACAACCGGTGAAACAGGTGCAACTGGCGTAACTGGAGCCACAGGGATTACTGGCCCCGCTGGAGGAGCCACGGGCGTAACTGGAGCTACGGGCACCACAGGCACAACGGGTGTAACTGGAGCAACTGGCGTAACTGGAGCTATGGGGACCACAGGTGCAACCGGGGAGACAGGGACAACAGGTCCAACGGGTGCAAGTGGAGCCACAGGCATCACAGGTACAACTGGAGAGACAGGTGCAACTGGCGTAACTGGAGCTACGGGTACCACAGGTACAACCGGTGAAACAGGAGCCACGGGCGTAACTGGAGCTACGGGTACCACAGGCACAACCGGTGAAACAGGTGCAACTGGCGTAACTGGAGCAACTGGGATTACTGGCCCCGCTGGAGGAGCCACGGGTGAAACAGGCACAACGGGCGTAACTGGGGCCACGGGGAACACAGGTGCAACCGGCGTAACCGGAGCTACGGGCATCACTGGCGTAACCGGCGAGACTGGTACAACCGGCGTAACGGGAGCCACAGGCATCACGGGTGCAACCGGCGAGACTGGGGCAACTGGGGCAACCGGAGCCACGGGCATCACTGGCGTAACCGGCGAGACTGGTACAACCGGCGTAACGGGAGCCACAGGCATCACGGGTGCAACCGGCGAGACTGGGGCAACGGGCGTAACCGGAGCCACAGGCATCACGGGCGTAACCGGCGAGACTGGTGCTACCGGCGTAACTGGAGCCACGGGCATCACTGGCGTAACCGGCGAGACTGGTGCTACCGGTGTAACGGGAGCCACGGGCATCACTGGCGTAACCGGCGTAACCGGCGAGACCGGTGCAACCGGCGTAACCGGCGAGACCGGTGCAACCGGCGTAACCGGAGCCACAGGCATCACGGGTGCAACCGGGGAGACTGGTGCAACGGGGGTAACGGGAGCGACAGGCATCACGGGTGCAACGGGCGAGACTGGGGCCACGGGTGTAACCGGAGCCACAGGCATCACGGGTGCAACCGGGGAGACCGGTGCAACGGGGGTAACGGGAGCCACAGGCATCACGGGTGCAACCGGGGAGACTGGTGCAACGGGCGTAACGGGAGCCACAGGCATCACGGGTGCAACCGGGGAGACTGGTACAACGGGGGTAACTGGTGCAACGGGAATCACGGGTGCAACCGGGGAGACTGGTGCAACGGGGGTAACGGGAGCCACGGGCATCACGGGTGCAACCGGGGAGACTGGTGCAACGGGGGTAACTGGAGCCACGGGCATCACGGGTGCAACCGGGGAGACTGGTGCAACGGGCGTAACGGGAGCCACGGGCATCACGGGTGCAACCGGGGAGACAGGCGCAACCGGCGAGACTGGGGCAACCGGTGTAACCGGAGCCACAGGCATCTCAGGCGCAACCGGGGAGACTGGGGCAACGGGCGTAACCGGAGCCACGGGCATCTCAGGCGCAACCGGAGGGACAGGTGCAACGGGGGTAACCGGAGCCACAGGCATCTCAGGCACAACGGGCATAACTGGGGCAACGGGGATCTCAGGTGCGACTGGGCAAACAGGCACAAGTGGGGCAACAGGTGCAACGGGCTCAACTGGAGCCACAGGGAGCACAGGTGCAACCGGGGCAAATGCCACAATACAAAATGGGTTATTTAATGTTAGTGTACCTTCTGTTGTAAATGCGACAGCTATTTCGTATACGACCGTATTTATTAATGGCACTAACATATTGCATCCTACAAGTACAACCTTTGTACTGGCAATAGGCCACATTTATTTGGTTTCGTATACGTTTAGAGCAACGAGTTCTGTAGTTGGGAACGTTACGGTCACACCAAGAACTAACCTCGTATTTCAAAGTCGGTTTTCAGGGAGAGCAGTTACAGGAACTTTAGATGCGAATGTAAGTGTATCGGGTACGTTTTTAGCTGATGCTACTTCAACTGCGCTTACAATCGATTTTCTTTATAATGGATCGGCAACAGCTACACTTACAGATGGTTCTGTTTCGATTATTCAGGTTCAGTAACGGAGTGGAAGATTAGATCCTAAATTTTGTTAGTTTAAAACCAAAGGGGTGGAGGTGGATGAATATTTCTGCCTCTAATCATTTGGAAAAAAAGGAGAATAAAATTTTATGGCTATTTTATCAACCGGACCGATTGAGAATAATCCGGTCAGTGGTGTAAGGCCAACGCAGCAACTGACAATTAAAATGGATAATCGAGATTTAATCAATAGTGCCGATATCTTGATTCAAGGATATTATCTAGACGGAGCCCGAATGTTGTACGTACACGAACTCATTAATGTGAATCCAAATGAAGTGATAACGAAGAATTATGATGGGGACTTTAATGCTTTTGAATTTGTCTTTACAACGAGCGGTTTAGCAGAAGATCAGATGGGAATCTCGGTTTGGGGAAAAAATGTAGAGGGGCAACTTGTAATTCCCCATCGCATTGTATCTTCAGAATTGCTAGGCGCAAATGAAGTAACAGGACCCACAGGAACAACGGGAGCTACAGGAGCCATAGGAGCCACTGGGGCTACAGGGGCTACAGGAGTTACAGGAGTTACAGGAGTTACAGGAGTTACAGGAGCGACGGGAGCCCCAGGTACGATTGAGCCTAATGCGACCATCGTGGGAGTAGGACCAAATGTCAGCTCTCAATTTAACGAATTAAGAACCAGTGAAAAAACGCCGATTATTGAGTTGACTTCTGTATATGGCTTATCCAACCTAAGAGACATTGTTTTAACATTGGGCGATGCTACAGTTGGAAGTAATAATACGGAATTTCAATTAACTACAACTATATCCGGATCTGACATTGCTATTCTTCAAAGCTCGGAGAGAGGAAGGTATGAATCAGGTTTAGCGGGAGAAATAGGAATAGGTGTTCGATTGCCGGCTCCACCGACAGGGGCCCAAGTGGTCAGATGGGGCGCTTTTGACGATCAGAACGGCTTATTCTTTGGGCAGAGCGTAGTGAATGGAATATTTGTAGCGATCAGAAGAGCAGGTGTTGACACTATTATTCCTCAAGCATCTTGGAATGTGGATAAATTAGATGGAACAGGTCCGAGTGGCGCAACGCTTAGTTTATCTACAGGGAATATATTTCAAATCGTATTTACATGGTACGGGTATGGAGTAATCGAATTTAGAGTCGTCATCCCTGATCCTTCAACTTTAGCACAAGAAGTAATTATCGTTCATCGCTTTTCCCCCAATGGGCAAACCAGTCTGGCCGATCCTAATCTTCCGCTACGTGCGGAAATCTTTAATAATGGCACAGAATCAGAACTCAATTTATTCGTTGGAGGAAGACAATACAGTATATTGGGTAAATATAATCCCGTTTTCAGGGTTACTTCCGAAAGGAGAACTGTAACAGCAACAGGGTCACTCACACCAATTTTGTCTTTCCAAAGAAAGACATCCTTCCCGCCAGGTTCAGGTAGGGCAAATTCAGTGAGTGTCAAATTAGAAAGTATTGATCTTATAACTACAGATGATATTTATTATCAGATCATATTAGGCGGAACGATTAATGGAGGCTTCGTAAACTTTCCAACAGCAACGACTAATATTCCAACTTCGGAAACAGCTCTTCTAATTAACAACACACTAACGACAATTGCGGATGGTCAAGTCCTATTACAAGGCTTAGTAGCCGGAGTTGCGGGAAGTGTCAGAATATCAGCTTCAGCTTCATTATTGGATTTCCAATTACCTGACTCTGAAATTGTGACTTTAGCCGTAGCGAATTTAAGCGGGGGGACTAATCCTGTTACGGCCACCTTCAGTCTTACTGAAGAATGGTAAAAAGTAATAGGAGAAGGAGGGAATTCACTTTTCCCTTCCTGCGAAGGAGGAACTAACTTGTCGGATATTATAATCTCAAATGTGGGTCCCAATATAAGTTCGCAATTCGATGAGCTAATTGTATCGGAAAAAACCCCAATTGTGGAGTTAACATCTGCATATGGTCTATCCATTCTAAGAGATTCCGTTACAACCATTGGGGATGGTACGGTTACTAATGATGCAACGGAATTTAATCTAAGCAATACCACTAACGGAATAGATTCAGCCATTCTAGAAAGTGTATTACGAGGTAGATACGAGCCAGGATTCGCAGGAGAAGCCGGAATCGGCGTTCGAATACCTATGCTGCCGATAGGTAATCAGATTGGAAGATGGGGATTCTTTGACGATCAGAACGGGGCTTTTTTTGGAGTGGATAGCACAAATGTATTCGTGGCCATACGGCGAGGAGGCTCCGATACAACTTTTCCTCAAAGTTCATGGAATGTGGACCGATTGGATGGTACTGGATTAAGCGGAGCGACACTAAATCTATCTAAAGGGAATATATTTCAAATCGTATTTACTTGGTATGGGTATGGAGTAATCGAATTTAGAGTGGTCATTCCTAATCCGTCGACTTTAGCGCAAGAGGTAATTACCGTCCACCGATTCTCCCCAACAGGTCAAACGAGTTTTATTGACCCCAATCTTCCCATAAGAGCACAAATTGATAATAACGGAACTGCCGAAACCTATACCCTTTTTGTTGGAGGAAGACAATATAGTATTATCGGAAAATATAATCCCACCTTTAGAGTCACTTCGGAAAGGAGGAGGGTTACCAATCTCACATCAGCACTAACACCCGTACTATCATTTACAAGAAAAGCAATCTTCCCTTCGGGATCAGCTAGAACGAACTCTGTTCAGGTGGATCTAGAAGAAATAAACATTATCTCATCCGTAGATCTTAGTTATCAAGTACTTGTGGGTGGAATTCTCGATGGAGCATTTATTAATTATCCAACAGCTACAACGATCATTCCCGATAGTGAAACAGCTTTGTTGGTAAACAATTCGTCTACAACAATTACCGGAGGAGAAGTAGTGTTTCAAGGTGTTACAGGAGGCGGAACAGGTGTTGCCAGAATATTAGCTTCATCAGAACTATTGGACTTCACGCTTCCTGAAAATCAGGTCGTAACATTAGCTGTATCAAATATTGGTGGGGCAGGCTCAAATATAGTTGATGTGGTATTTAGAGTTGCTGAGAGCTGGTAAAACCTCAGGTCATAATGATGCACAATAGATGTTGGGAAGGGGTAAGAGAGAATGATTTTATCCACCGGACCGATAGAAAATAATCCTGTAGATAATGTAAGACCGACACAACAGTTGACGATCAAAATAGATAATCGCAACTTAGTCGATGGCTCGAATATCCTGATTCAAGGTTATTATTTGAATGGAACAAGAACACTATATGTACTTGAGTTAGTTTCTATAAATCCTAATCAAGTCCTAACCAAAAATTATTATGCAGATTTTAATTCTTTTGAATTTGTCTTTACAACGAGCGGTTTAGCAGAACAACAAGTTCAAATTTCAGTTTGGGGTAAGGATGCCGCCGGACAACTTGTCTCAGCTCATCGCTTAGTATCTTCTGAACAACATGACGAAACATAAGAAGCAAGATAAACGGCGGGCTTGAATTAGATAAAACAAACTAGTCAAAGCACTTTAGAAAAGAAATGAAGAGGATGGTGGATGTGTCTTTTGGCTCAGGGGATGATAACCGCCAAAAACCAATCTTCCGAAAACACGACAATGGATGAAATCAGTACAAAAATAAAAAAAGGACCGTAAGTGTTCATCTTCCATCGATGAATGCTTTAGGTCCTTTTATGTTTATCCCATACTAATGAACGACGGGATCGGTTTCCGCCTCTCTATGTTAACGTCTTCGGAAGGCTCCGCAAAACCCGCAATAATGTTCCCAAGTACACCGCCCGGTACGTCCCGCCCAATCAAGTTGCCGCTTAACCAGCCAATAAGTCCACCAACAATGAGTACCCAAAGCAGATCCATGGATTGTTCTCCTTTCTTCGAGTTTATTACAAGTTATGTTGGGCTGAGTGGAATATACCTCACCTTCCAGTTGGTGGAGGAATCTAAAGTGTCTGTGCTAAGATGGGTTAATAGTTGATTGAAGCTGGTGAAAACAAGGCTAGATAGGGGTGTACAGTTGAAGAAAATCCTAGTCATTGATGATGAAATCGCAATTCGAGATTTATTTGAGCTGGTGCTAAGGCGAGAAAACTACGATGTGCAGACCGCAGAGGACGGCAAAACGGGCTTGCAGCTGCTCGACTCTTTTCAACCCGATATAGTGGTGCTTGATTTAATGCTGCCTGACTGCTCCGGATATGACCTGTGCAAGGAAATCACCGGGAAACGTGCCGTTCCTGTGATCATGCTCTCTGCCAAGAACGAGGTAATCGACAAGGTGTTGGGACTAGAGCTAGGGGCGGAAGATTACATGACCAAACCCTTTGACAACCGTGAATTGCTCGCACGGATCAAGGTCATTCTGAGAAGAAACGAGAGCAAGGAGGAATCAAGTGAAGGAACAGAAGTGAAATCTACACGCATCATTCATGAAGAGCTGACATTTGATCTGGAAAGCCGCAGGGTGCTAAAAAACGATGTACCCGTGTCTTTAACGGCCAAAGAGTTTAAAATTCTGGAAACGTTACTCAGAAGGCCAGACAAAATCTTTACCCGGGATGAACTGCTGCAGATCGGATGGGGATATGATTTTATGGGAGACAGTCGCAGTGTAGATATGACCATCATGCGATTACGGAAGAAGCTGGAGGATAACGCCGACGAACCGAAGTATGTCAGGACGATCTATGGATTTGGCTATCAACTTGGAGGTGGCGAGGCCTGAAGTATGCAACCCGGTTACTGCTGAATTATTTATTTTTCTCCGTGCTGTCCTTTGGCATCATCATTTTTGCGGTGAATAAAGCCATCGATTACTACAGCTTCATTACCATTGAGAAACAGATGATGGAGAAAGCGGATCTGTCCGAGTTGTCCTTCCGTGAGGTGTTATCACAGCATAGGTCATCTTCAGGAGACCCCCAGACCAAGGAAATTGTCAGACTTGCTCTAGAGAAGCTGAAAGCTTCGGGCAAGGAAGTACGTATCTATGACAGCTCCAAGCAGTTGCTGGGCTTGGCTGCGGATGGCATCATCATTAATGATGGCAAACCTCTTATTTTTGAAAAGAATATTGAGAAAGCACTGAGCGGCAGTTATGCCTACACCGTAACGGAAGATCATCTGCTTTATTTTGCGACTCCCATTCAGGATCAATTCTACGAAAACGCTTATGTGTATGAGTTCGTGGAGGACATTTCCTACTTTTATGCGATTATGGATCAAATCCGTTATATTCTGTTTGCGGGTGCAGGCGGATTTATTGTGCTGATTACCTTATCCAGCCTGTGGATTGCCCGCAACACAACCAAGCCGATTAAACTGTTGCTTAGCGCTGCGCAAAGTTTCTCTAGACAGGAGTTTCGGAGAGTTCATCTCAACCGGAAGGATGAACTGGGCATGCTGGCAGATGGACTGGATTCCATGGGGCGGCAGCTTCATGATTACATTCAGTACCAGAAACAATTTGTCTCCAACGTATCTCACGAGTTAAAAACACCCTTGGCAGCCATTCGTGGTTTCTCTCAGTACTTGGTTGAAGGGGAGAACGAGGACAAGGAGTTGCAAAAAATCTATGCTCATCTGCTGCAGGAATCAGATCGGCTGACACGTTTGATTAATGAACTGTTGTTGTTATCCCGATTCGACAAGGCTGGTTCTAACGAACTGGAAGTTGAGAAAACGGAAATGAATGAACTGATTCAGCAAGTCGCAATGAGTATGGGTGCCAAGGCCAAGGATAAAGGAATCGAGATTATGGTTAGTAAAGTGGAGGGAGGATCAACAGATGGAGGTCTGACAAGAGTCTACGCCGATGTCAATCCAATGTTGATGTCCCATGCCATCGCCAATCTTGTGGACAATGCCATCAAATACTCAGGCAATCACTCGCAGATTAAAGTAGAGATGGAACATACGCCAAGTGAGGTGGTTATACGGATACGTGATCAAGGTATTGGTATCGCGGGCGATGAGCTGGAGAGAGTGCAGGAACGTTTTTACCGGGCGAAAAATGCAAGCACAGCGAACGGTTCAGGTCTTGGACTTTCCATTTGCAAAGAGATTGTAGAGCGGTTTAATGGATATATTGACATGGAAAGTCAGATCGGGGAAGGAACAACCGTTACGATTGTTTTGCCTCGTGCGGAAACACGCGGGTAAATAATTAACGTTACAAGATTGGTACATTTCTGTTATGAGACTAACAAATGTTTTATTTATAATCACTTCATAAGAACAAATCACACATTTATGGAGGGATCATGATGAAATTGATAAACAAAGCAACAGGTGTTATCGTACTAGGTGCTCTACTAACGGTGGCATTAGCGGGCTGTCAGTCCAATGATGCTACGCCCCCAGCAACCGGACAGAACACAGCGAATGAACAGAGCAAAGGCGAAGGAGCAACAAATGCTAATGCGCCTGCTTCCGAAAGTTCTGAAGAAAAGGGTACTGAAGCTATTAAGGAAGGTTCCATGGAGAAGGAAGGCAATGTGGTGCTAAAGGAGCTTGCTTTTGTCTATAATGAGCACACCATTGCGATTTCGGATACAGCGAATGAAGATCAGATGGAACAGATGCTGGGCAAACCGGAGAACCTGAAATCTCATACTTATAGTGCTGATGATGGAACAAACATGGATACGTTAATCGGTTTTACAGAAAAGGTCTATACGTATCCTGGTCTGGAGATTAAAACAATCAGTATACCAGAGGGAAAACAAGACTCCATCTTTCATATCGAAATCACAGATCCTAAGTACACGACAGCACGAAACATTAAAGCAGGAGATAGCCTGGATACACTCAAAAACGCCTACCCTGAAGGGAAACTGCTTGGTGATGGAGCTCCAGATGAAGAGGATGACTTCCGTTACGAGCCATCCAATTATGTGGATGTGATGTCGTTCCATATCAAGGATGCCAAGGTGGAGAGCATTCAGATCTACAGCCTTCTGGACTAATATTTAGGAATCGATGTTGGTAAGCCATTCATACGATTCACCTTTAGTACCTGATAAAAATGAAAAGTTAACCCTCATACTCCTGAAAAGGAGCATTGAGGGTTAACGTAGTTTTAGGACTTTTAAATTAAGCGCTGCTTGGGCAAATGCAGAATAACGTTGAATTGATCACCATGAATTTCAATTTTGATCTCCCCGCCGTGCAGCTCAACGATACTTTTCACAATGGACAGCCCTAGGCCGGAGCCTTCTGTCTGGCGGGATTCATCTGCTCTTTTGAAACGTTCGAACAACTCTTCCGCAGCAAAATCAATCTCATAAGCAGCAGTATTTTGAATTTTGAATAGCACCAGATCATCAGACTCGTTCAAATAAATATAGATTCTGGTTCCCGGAAGCGAATATTTCTGCGCGTTGCCAATTAAATTTTCGAATACACGCCAAATTTTATTGCCGTCCAAATGTGCATGGATCGGGAATTTCGCAATCCTCTCCCGAATCACAGGCGACGCTTGTCCTATACTGGTGTTGGACTCGGCAATCGCCTGTGTCAACAATGTCGCGACATCGACGTACTCAATATCCAGCTCTACTGTACCGCTGGCCATCTTTGAGATTTCGAACAGGTCTTCAATCAACAGCTTCATCCGTAGCGCCTTCCGGTCCAGGGTTTCAATATAGGATCGGGTGGTCTCTGTAGACAGATTTTCTTTTTTTAATAAATCAACATAGTTGATAATAGAAGTAAGTGGGGTCTTCAAATCATGCGATACGTTGGTAATCAGCTCTGTTTTTAACCGTTCGCTCTTCATCTGATTCTCCAGCGCGCTTTGATACCCGGCTTTCATATTGTTAATATAACCAGCAAGCTTGGATAGATCATCCTTGCCGGTATCCTGAATTGTGTTCTGAATGTTCCCTTCGGCAATCTCTTTGCTCCCGTTGATAATGGCGATGAATCTTCTAAGCTTGGAAAGTATATATGGAACCAAGAACAGCACGTAGAGCAACAAATAAAGTAGAAGCCACCCCTGTCCGTAATATGTGACTGCCTGCCAAATACAAATGCCGGCCATCGCGGTTAGCAAAAGCATCATGATGAGGCCAAACGTTAGTCTCCAGTTTTGTAAACTGGCTCTAAGACCGGTTCTCCAAATATGAAAGTAATCCATCAGCAGACTGCCATGCCAGAAGGAACGACTATTATGGGGTGCCTTAAAATAAAGAAACAGTCTGCTTGCCAGCAGGCAAAGAATAATAATGGCAAGCAGTGCCTGGATGTAACTTGAAGTTGAATAGCTCAGACTCAACCCCGTGTATGAATACCTGTTTATGAGCACGAGGCTCCATAAAATCGCGGCGACAATGATGACAATAAGGTCAATTGGAACCTTCCGATCGGCTTTATTTTTTCTCGATTTTGTATCCAATTCCCCATACCACCTTTAAATATTTTGGGTCTTTGGGATTGATTTCAATTTTTTCACGAATGTTTCTCACATGTACGGCAACCGTATTCTCTGAAGTGAAGATCAGTTCATTCCACACGCGCTCATAAATCTCTTCGATTGAGAAAACTCTGCCCTTGTTCTCCATCAGCAGCTCCAAAATTTTGTATTCTTTCGGGGTCAATCTGACGTCCTCTCCATCTATCTCAACAGTCTTCGAGCTTTTGTTCAGCACGAGTCCTCTTACTTGAATGAGCTCATCCCCGTTTGACTGGAAGGAACCTAAATTCGTAAACCGGCGCAGCTGAGATCGGACTCTAGCGATCAGCTCTAGAGGATTGAACGGTTTCGTAATATAGTCATCAGCCCCAACGTTGAGTCCCAAAATCTTGTCGCTATCTTCTGACTTGGCGGAAAGCATAATGATCGGTATATTTTTGTTTTCACGAATTTTAAATGTCGTTTTAATTCCATCGAGCTGTGGCATCATGTTGTCCATGATAATAAGATGAATGGTTTTTTGTTCAAGAATTTCCAGCGCCTCCAATCCGTTAGAGGCAGTTAATACATCCACATCTTCGCTTTTCAAATAAATAACGAGCGCTTCTCGAATTTCCGGTTCATCGTCTACAACAAGAATGTTATTTATAGCCATTATTTCTCACCTTCATCACGATATTTCTTATATTTACTAATCCGGAACTCATGTATTCCGAAAATTCAACATGGCCTGGGGGAGCGTCTGCAAGCATCAGCTCCTCTGGTGATTTTTCCTGATCCGTGTAAAATCCATGCACCCCGAACCTGGACAGAATCTGCATAACCGGTCTGCTGTTGACGGTGTGAACATAGCTTTTTACCCCAAACTTATGTAGTGTTGGAACTAAATTGGGGTTTAGATACACACGGTATACAGGCATGGCGACCGCTGTCAGTTGTTTGTCCCTTACGAATTCTACAATACTTTCGGCGGAGGCGCCAGTTTTGTAAAGTGAATATATTTTGTTTGGAAAGGGGTGGATCCCCATAACCGTGTCATACATTTCCGGGCTGAAAATTTCAGGTATAATCCGGTTGAGCAGTGCAGGATCCGTACGTCGAACCTCATTGACTAGATGCGCAAACTGCTGCTGAATTTGCTCTTTGCTGCCTGCTTTCGTATCCACAATTAAGTCAAAATCAGGATATTGCTTCATCATCTGCAGTATGTCCGGCAGGGTAAGAGGGCGGAATCTTCCCATAATAAGCGAGTTTGCAAACTGAAGCTTTGTTACGTTTCGTCCGCGATGAGTGGACAAATCCGGCTGTAGCTTCTGCGACCAATCATGTCTGGCTACAAGTTTCCCGTCCGTCGTCTGCACCAGATCAACCTCGAACAAACGGTACCCTCTATTGTAATTGGTTATAAACGCCTCATAAGAATTGGTGTAGCTAGCCCCGTTAACTCCACCAAATGCATGTGCAATAAGCCTATTCTCCTGCCAGCCGCTGGTGCCAAATGTAGAGTCCGGCTGATTCTGACCTGTCCTAACAAGCCCCCAGTTGAACCAGATCATTCCTGCCGTAATGACTATGAGTAAGGTTAACATCATCGTTTTCTTCATTCGTTGTGCTCCTTCGTTATCCCGATGTAAGACATACTACAGGACGCAAATGAAGAAGGAGTCGTATAAAAACGAAGGAATTTATGAAGTTTTTACATTTCACTACCAAACGAGATTTCTTCACTGAAGAGAAGACATTCACAGTCACAACTTTCCGCCTAGTCACGCCCACCGTATGCACTGTTCAATGACCCCGAATGAAATGAAATTGGTACTTCAGAGTTTAAGAAGAGTTTTGGTAATCAACAAGTATTAACAGATCTGAATTTTCAATTTGAAAAGGATAAATTTATGGCCTTACCGCTGGCAATACTACCAACTCTCTGAACACCGATGCAAACATCACGATGTTAAATAATTATTATCGCTTGTTTGATGCATCTCGCACTGACGATCGGGCTATGAAGGACTTGTTATCCCTGTTCACGCAGAATGCTGAAATTGTTTCAAACGGTAGCAGTCGTACAGGATTCGAGGTGGTTATTAAGACTTTTTATGAATACAATAAAGACATTAAACATATGTCGGATGCATGGGTTCTTCAGCCCGACGGCAGTTATCGAACTAACTGGGCAGTATGCGGGCAAGCAGTAGATGGCACGGTGTATGCGAAGGCGGGTATAGATATTATGCGTGTGAACGAGTCAGGGCAGATCGTGTATCTGAAGAACGTGCAGACGACTGAAGATGCTTACAATGAATATAACTCGTAAGATGAATATAGGTGGTTGTTACTTCATAGGCCTCTGGTAAGCAACCATTGCTAGTTTGCTACATAGTAACCCATTTTTTTGATCAGTAGACATAATTTTATCGACTTATATTTTAGATTCACAGCATCTGTGGCCTTCAACCGAACTATCCTAAAACTAAAGAAACCGATGGGACTTTACATAAGTAAAATGCCCATCGGTTTTTATTTTATCTCAACAATAAGATACCTTCTTATTCTGGTGGTGAAAATAGGTCAGGCTGGATAACTTGGCTAGGTACGTCGCGTAGAGTGAGCTTCATGCTAATCTAACATGATTTTCTCGTTAACCATTTGATAGTAATACTCATCCATCTGTTCTGCCGTAACATCTTCTTCAAGATGATATATCCACCACGTCACAAGTAAACTAATGACCCCTGAATGATATTCGGCTAAGAGTTCTATGGGAGGTGAAAATGGTTTACCTCTTCTTTTTAATTCCAGAAAATCTCTTCTGGATATATTTCCGATATAGTTTTTGAAAAAGTCAGTAAATCCCTTGTCATTCTTCTGGTTTTGAACAATCGGCTCCAGTAAATTCTCCAACATGAATCTAGATAGGCTTTGCAAGGGCTGCCGAAGCCGATCTTCTATACTCATTTGTAAATAATCCTGGAGAACCCACGTGAGGGTAGCGGACAACAGCGCAAATTTATCCTCAAAATGTTTGTAAAACGTTGTACGGTGAACCATCGCTTTGTCACATATCTCATTAATCGTGATATTGCTGAATAGTTTGCCTTGCTCAGATAACAGATCTTTAAAGGCCGTAATTAACAATTTATGAGTCCGGGCAACTCTTAAATCAAGTTTTTTTTCAATGATTTTCATCTACACCACTTCCATATCGTAGTTTAACTATATACCAACGCTATATTGATTCTTACTATAAAAGAAATTTTAATTATATATTGGTATTATAAGTAATATTTTGATTGATCTACAAGTGTAGAATAAAATCTAATTTCTTAGAAAGGATGAATCTTCGGTGTCTGACATGAAAAAAGCTGTGGTGATCGGAGCAGGGATTGCTGGATTAATTACTGCAAGAATGTTAGCCGATTATTATGAGGAAGTATGTGTGATTGAGAGGGATGAATTCCCTTCGGAGCCAAATAACCGGCAGGGGGTACCTCAATCTTTTCATCCACACCGTGTACAACCACGCGGCGCGCTGATTATGGAACATTATTTCCCAGGTTACAATGACGAATTGATAGAATTGGGGGCCATCTCTTCACATGATGAGAAGCTTATAGTTACTAATCGATACGGTACATTAGTTAACAAGGAGGATCCTTCTTCATTCAAAATTGCATCGTGCAGCAGAGCTTTGCTGGAATGGGTGCTGCGCAAGCGAATCCAAAATATCCCTCATATAAGCTTTTTAACAAGTATGGAAGTTACCGGACTCATCGTATCTGAAGACCAGCATGCTGTTACAGGCATTTATACCAGAGAAAGAAGCGGTGAAAAAAGGGAAGACCAACTTCCAGCGGATATGGTTATTGATGCCTCAGGACGTTCTTCCAAATTGATTAGGTGGCTTGATAAAATAAGGTTGAATGTGCCAGAACCAGAAGTGCTAAAGGTATCTCTTGGTTATAGCACTCGTTATTACAAAATAAAATCCTCTATTCCAAATGAATTCGTGATGTCTGATTCAGATCCTGAGCAAGGTATTCGTGCAGGCATATTTACGCGCATTGAAGATGATATCGCTGGACTCATTCTTTTCAATGCTGGAGGGGAGGAGTATCCTTCAACTCAGCCAGAGGAGTTTCAAGAACAACTCAAACATTTGTTTGCTTCAGATAAAATTGTGGAGTTGATGGAGCAGTTAGAGCCATTGCAAGGGCCTAGGGGGTACCGTATTTCCGAGTCTGTTCGCCAGCATTTTGAACTCATGGAAGATTGGCCCTCTGGTTTACTCGTCCTTGGTGATGCATTTTGTAGCTTTGATCCTATTCATGGACAAGGTATCACCGTTGCTGCGATCGAAGCTGAGACTATAGGAAAATGTTTGGAAGCACAGCGCTTGCATCCCGATCCGCAGTTTGAACGGAACGTATTGCTGCGTATGCAGCAGGCCATCGATCCGGCTTGGTGGCTTAGTTCCGTGGCTGACCTGCGTTGGAGAGGGGTAGAACATGGTGGGCCTTATGAACTGAAAGGAGTGGATTTTGCTCAGAAATATATCAACTTATTTACGAAGAAAGCGATGAAAGAAGCGGATCAGGAAAAAGATAACCATCTCTTTTTTATGCAATTCCTGATGAATGCTTTGATCCTTCCTCCAAGTGAATATTTCAAAGCGGATGTCCTGGACATGATTTTGAACGACAATGGTTCAGAAGAAGAAATGGAATTAAGAGCAGCGCTTCGTATCCAGGATCCGGAATTGTACCAGCAAAAATTAGATGAGGTATTTCCATTATTCCAACTGGACTATGATGAAGAGATTAAGAAACTGCTGGAAACTCTTCAGCCTGCGATGAGCTAATAAAACAACTTAAAAGCTGTGTGTAGGGGTGAGTACAACCACCACAACTAATAGTCGAGAAACCCAGGTGATTCATAGACCTTGGGTTTCTTTCATGTTTGAATGAGGACGTACAATTGAATAACGAGGTGACGGTGCTCGCAAGTGAGGAGGCTGCACCCTGTTTGACCGGAGCCATTCCGCTTATTAAAAGTAAAGTTACCCTCGAGCTAGCATGCAGCAACCCTTTGAAACACTGTGTTACTTTTATGTTACAAATGTGAATCTGTGATACCTTGAACTAAATACGAAATAACATATATTTTATGAATTAATCTATGTAACATAAGTTGTGCAAACAAATACATGATAAAAAAACCGATAAAGCGGGATTCGTTTTTATCCAGATCAGCTGAAGGTTTAAAAGAAAGGTGGGCTTACTAAATGAGTCAAACATTTCAATTTCCTAATGGTTTTTTGTGGGGCGGTTCCGTCTCTGCGAACCAAATTGAGGGTGCATATCTAGAGGACGGGAAAGGACTATCCATTTCGGATATCATGCCGCACGGCATTCAGACACCTCCAACAACAGAACCAACAGAGGAGAATATGAAGTTAATCGCAATTGACTTCTATCATCGATACAAGGAGGACATTAAACTCCTTGCCGAAATGGGTTTCAAAGTTTTCCGCACGTCTATCGCCTGGTCCAGAATCTTCCCCAAAGGGGATGAACTTGAGCCAAACGAAAAAGGCCTCCAATTTTACGACAACCTTTTTGACGAGTGCCGGAAATACGGAATTGAACCTCTAGTTACGATCTCTCATTATGAGACTCCTCTACATCTCGTTAGGGAATATGATGGCTGGGCGAATCGAAAAATGATCGGTTTCTATGAACGGTATGTGCGAGCCATTTTCGACAGATATAAAGACAAAGTGAAGTATTGGCTTACATTTAACGAGATTAATTCTATTCTGGAACACCCGTTTGTGGGCGGCGGGATTAACACGCATGCGGATCAACTTAGCAAACAGGATCTGTACCAAGCGGTTCACCACGAGTTTGTTGCAAGTGCTCTGGCGGTTAAAATAGGGCATGAAATTAACCCTGATTTCAAAATTGGTTGTATGGTCATTGCTATGCCGATTTACCCATTGACTCCTGACCCTAATGATATGATCAAAGTGATGGAAGCTGATCATAAGAATACAGGTTTCACGGATGTCCATGTGCGTGGTTACTACCCAGGCTACATGAAACGTTATTTGAAAGATAACGGAATTACCATTCATTTTGAACCTGGCGATGAAGAAATTCTGAAAAATACCGTTGACTTTATTTCCTTTAGCTACTACCAAAGTAGTTGCGAAACGGCTGATCCAGCCAAGCAAATTAAAGGAGAAGGAAACCTGATTGGTGGTGTTCCTAATCCACTCTTGACCGCGAGTGATTGGGGCTGGCAGATCGACCCTCAAGGCTTAAGGTACATCATGAATGCGATGTATGATCGTTATCAGAAGCCATTATTCATCGTTGAAAATGGATTAGGAGCCGTAGATGAACTGATTACGGACGGAAATGGTAATAAAACCGTTATTGATGATTATCGCATTAAATATTTGAAGGAGCACTTGCTTCAAGTTGCTGAAGCCATTCAAGATGGTGTTGAATTGATGGGATATGCATCATGGGGTTGTATTGACTTGGTTAGTGCAACAACTGCAGAGATGAAAAAACGGTACGGATTCATCTATGTGGATCGTCATGATGATGGTTCAGGAACATTGGAACGCTATCGTAAGAAATCCTTCCACTGGTATAAAGATATCATTCAGAGCAACGGGAGCAGCTTGTTTCGTGAATAGCAACAGGTGCTGATGTTGGAATACGTATATTACAGATTAGCGTACAGGCCTACAGAATAAATTAAGAAAGGGCCGCCAGTCAGCGGCTCTTTCTTAATTTAATATTGATATTTGAACGATTAGGGAGCAAAATATGAGAAAAAAAATGTTTTTAATAATTGCATTATTTGTTGCTACATTGAATTTGCGCCCAGCTATTAATTCTATATCTCCGCTGCTAGATACGATTCGGGAAGATCTGGGGATGAGCGCTGCACTAGCCAGTTTGCTAACTTCTATACCTGTACTGTGTATGGGCGTATTTTCACCTTTTGCCGTCAAAGCAAGTGGGAAATGGGGAATAGAACGAATTATTGGATA
The DNA here is from genome assembly GCF_037981725.1 of Paenibacillus sp. FSL H3-0457. Taxonomy (NCBI): domain Bacteria; kingdom Bacillati; phylum Bacillota; class Bacilli; order Caryophanales; family Paenibacillaceae; genus Paenibacillus; species Paenibacillus sp. FSL H3-0457. Next base: position 3,710,349 of record NZ_CP150283.1, read on the forward strand.
TTCCCTGATTGTGGTGGGAATCGGAATAGGCACTCGGCTATTTACACAGTCTACGTTCGTTTTACTTTTATCTGCATTGATCGTAGGTATCGGGATCGCTTCGATTGGCCCGTTAACTTCAGGTTTTATTAAAAAGTATTTTCCCGATCATGTGCCATCCATGATTGCACTCTATAGTATTGCGATCACTGTAGGGGCTGCAGTTAGTTCAATGGTATCCATTCCCTTAGAGGCATACTTCAATTCTTGGCAGACAGCGGTAGGAGGGTGGGCATTAATTGCCTTTGTGGCAGCGATCGTTTGGTGGATCATGGTGAAGCCGCGGTCTGAATCTGTTCATGTGAGTGAAATAAAAGAACGTCCGCAAATTAAACTTCCTTGGGGAAATAGAAGCGCATGGACGCTTACGCTTTCATTTGGATTAATGGCTATGTTGTTTTATTCTTTTACAGCGTGGCTCCCGTTAATGATTCAGGAAATGGGGTATAGCAAATCCTATGCAACGCTTTGTCTGACCATATTTGTTGTAATCCAAATCCCGATTAGCTTTATACTTCCTGTATTATTGAAGAACTTTCCCTCAAGAAGAGTATGGATGGTTGGTGAATCTCTGTTCATGATTGTTGGTTTGATTTTATTGATGATGAATTTCATACCGATGGTTTCCGTTGTACTCTTTGGGGTTGGAGCAGGGGGCTTGTTCACTTTAAACCTGATGTTACCGATTGATTCTACAACCAATGTGAACGATGCAACTTCCTGGTCAGCGATGCAGCAATCTGCCGGGTATGTTATTGGAGCGATGGGTCCAATATTGCTAGGTTGGATTCATGATGCTTCCAATAGTTTCACACCTGCTATGATTGGAATGATTGTGATCATCATTCTAATGATTATGACGCAAATTGCAGCAACACGAGGAAAAAAAGTAATGGAAAGCGTCTAACGTAGTCATCCCATAGAGAGTCATTAAGACTGAAAAGAGAGCCTAGAGGGCTCTCTTTCTGGTGCGTGTTTATAAAAAGATCGGGTTCTCTCTCATAGCTCTAATTCTGTATTTACCATTTCTTTGAAAACCTCTCGTCCCAGCCATTCTAAAAGGAACGCAACTGGAACCTGAGTGGTGATGTTAGTGGATTCATAATACTCTTCTTTTACATAATAAGGGATATTCACATCTGATATTTTAGCCATGGTGGATTGGCGATTGTTTGTTATCGCCACAATTTTATTTTGCTCCTGCTTGATCCGTTGGAGATAAGGTAGAACATATGGGTTTTCACCTCGCGTAGATAATGCAATCGTAACGCTGTCTTTTTGCATTTTGATATGAACAGGATAATGAGGATCTTTTATGTACACGGAGCATATCCCTAGATTTGAGAAAAATCGGGCTCCATACTCACCCATTATTCCGGAGCTCCCGATACCAATAAAAATGACGCTACTGGCTTTAGCAATTAATTTTGCTGCCGTTTGAATTTTTTCCTCCAATTCAGGAGATTGAGAACGTTCAAAAAACTCATACACAGCATGATGTGGACTTTTTAACTCCTGCTTCGTTAGTTTACCCTTTTGGGAAATGAGCATCTTAAGTTTTACTTTAAATTCCGAAAATCCCTCACATTGATTCTTTCTGCAAAATCGCATAATGGTGGCTGTAGATACATGAGTTTCATCGGCCAGCTCTCTAATCCGCATGTACGCCACTTTTTCCATGTTCTGAGAAATATAGTTATATAAAGATAATTCCAATTCATTATAGGATGAGATTTGTTCACTGGTGAACATGGATATGCACTCCCTTAGACCATAATAAAAATAATAGGTAACCTGCTTAGGCAGTATACATTACCTGTATTCAAAAAACAACACGTTACATTTTTGTTACAAAAATCATTTCGTGTCAAAGGAAACTAAACACTTAAACAATATATATTTTCTTCTCTGTTCTGAGTAACATGACGTTATAACATATGTTTCGCACTTCCATTATAACTGGCTAACGCGTCCATGGTCAGAGAACGAAGGTGGCAACGAATAAACCAACCTACCCTTAACTAGTTCCAGTTTCAAGCTTGTTGAGCTTCCTTAGTCTGCTTAAGAATGTCACAATAGCTGTCATATGAAAACATAATGAGTTTGTTTTGCCATCCTCAAAATTTTAGCTTTACTACCTTAATATACGTCGAAGGAGCCTTACATCATGGATAAACAACAATTGTCCAAAGATATTCTCAAACTGGTTGGTGGGGAAGAGAATATCGATCAAGTTACGCACTGTATGACTCGACTCAGATTCAATCTAAACGATAACAATCTAGCAGACAGAACGACGTTAAAAAACACACCTGGCGTTATGGGTGTAACGGAAAACGGTGGACAGTTTCAGGTGATTATTGGCAATGAAGTTTCCGAAGTGTACAAAGCACTAGTGAACAATATGAGCATGAAGCCTAACGGAGAGAGTGCTCCAAAAGGTGGAAAGAAACAAAGAAATCCGATCAGCTCATTATTTGATTTCATCTCGGGCATGTTCACGCCAATCCTGCCAGCAATTGCTGGCGCAGGTATGATCAAAGGGATCGTGTCCATTCTGGTGGCTCTTGGTTGGATGACGAATACAAGTTCAACCTATATCATTTTGTCTGCGGTTGGCGATGGCGCATTCTACTTCCTGCCCATTATTCTGGCCATTAGTGCTGCGAAGAAAATGGGGAGCAATGTTTATGTAGGTGCTGCACTAGCGGCTGGTCTCATGCATCCAACCATTACAGCGTTGCTTCAAGAGGGTAATACTTCGTTTGCAGGCATTACGGTTATTGCCACATCCTATGCATCATCGGTTATTCCCATCGTCATTGCAATCTGGATCGCTGCTTACGTGGAGAGAGCGATTGACCGCATCACTCATTCTTCACTGAAACTGATTGTTGTACCAACTGTTACGTTACTCATCATGGTACCACTAACCTTGATCGCGATCGGGCCACTGGGTGGCATTATTGGAAACGGTTTATCTGGGGGTATCAGATGGTTATTTGATAACGTATCCATTTTGGCAAGTATCTTGATTGGTGGCACAATGTCTGTGCTGATTATTACAGGCATGCATTATGCACTGTTGCCGCTTGCAGTTGGTTCGATTGCAACACTTGGTTACGATTTTATCGTTCCGTTAATGTTCGCAGCTAATATGGCCCAGGGTGGTGCTGCATTTGGTGTGGGCTTCAAGTCTAAAAACACCCAAACCAAATCACTTTCATATTCTACAGGACTGACCGCTCTTATGGGAATTACGGAGCCTGCCATGTACGGAATTAACATGAAATTAAAAAAACCATTTATTGCAGCGCTCATTGGGGGCGCAGTCGCTGGGGCGTTTCTGGGAACCTTTTCTGTTAAAGCCTATTTCATTAGCACTGTAGGTCTTCCGGGAGCTGCCTCATATGTCGGTCCAGACATTAGCAACCTGCTCTTTGCACTGATTGCTGCTTTAATTGCATTCGTTGTAGCTAGCGTAATTACTTATTTTCTGGGCTTCCAGGAAGAGGCAGCTGCACCATCAGCAATATCCACAACTACACCTGTAGTAACTGAAGACACTACATTACAGGATCAACAAATATTCAGCCCCATGAATGGGGAAGTTAAGCCACTTAGCCTAGTGCCAGATCCTGCTTTTTCAGAAGAAATGATGGGTAAAGGATTTGCCATTCAACCTGCTGAAGGACGTGCAGTATCTCCGGTTAACGGCACAGTAATATCTGTGTCCAAGAGTGGACATGCTATTGGTCTCGTAAGTGATCTTGGCGCAGAGATGCTGATTCACATCGGTATTGATACTGTAAAGCTGAAAGGCCAATATTTCTCACCAAAGGTACAGACAGGAGCTAAAGTATCCGTAGGCGATCTATTGATGGAATTTGACCGTGAAGAGATCGAAAAAGCGGGTTACAATATGATTACCCCGGTCATTATTACGAACATGGTTCAATATACCGATGTCCAATCGGCTGGGCGTACCACAATTAATAAAAAAGAATTGATGTACACAGTCAAAGCCTAATTTGGTGTTATTAATAGCGGCAGTGATTCCAAGTTATTTCTGGAACGCTGCCGTTTTTGTCATGGTGCTGCATAGTAAAACCAAAAAAATTGTTCTTTCTACATAATATTAAAAAACACTGCGTTACTTTTGAGTAACAAATGTGATCTCATGTTAATTCAAACTAAAATGCCAAAATGTATATATTTATTTGAATAATAAAAGTAACATAAGTTTTGCAAAACAAAATTTATTACAGACGGATAGGTAGGATTACTCTGAATATGGAGAAATCTCTTATGGAGTTAACACTGAAAGGTGGAACACACAAATGAGTCTAACCATTCAATTAGCGGCTGTTTTAATGTGGGAAGGTCTTTAGCTACTAATTCAATAGAAGGGGCATATATAGAAAATGGTTTTGTCCCAGATGAGTGAATGTAGAATATTTATTTTAGTGAATAGTTAATTAATCTATTTTTCTAGAAATACAGAAATAAGAAGGTGCAATTGTTGAAAAATATGTGGAAAATATATTTATTAGCTGTAATTAGTTTTCTTAATGGCGCATCAGAATATGTTATTGCCGGGATCCTAGACAAAATTGCTGAATCTAGCAACATTTCAGTTTCTTCTGCTGGACAGCTAATTACAGTGTTCTCTATAGCATTTGGCGTAGGTACTCCTTTTTTAATTGCTTTCACATCTAAATTAGATCGAAAAAAACTCTTAGTTTATGCATTAACTGTATTCTCTGTTATTAACATTTTAATTGCAACGATAACAGGATATGAGATGCTTATCGTAGCTAGAATTATTTCAGCACTTAGTGCCGGTGTTATTCAGGTTACGCTCCTTACTCTTGCTGCGGTTTTGGCTGCTCCAGGAAAGCAAGGCAGTTCAATTGCTACTGTTATTATGGGAAATAGTACGGCATTAGTTATCGGTGTACCCATAGGCAGGGTTGTAGCTTCCCATTATGATTGGAACATCATATTTATTGGTCTTGGAGTAATAGGACTTATTCTCTTATTCCTAGCGCTGCTGATCATACCCAAAGTAGTTGCTGAAGAAGTTGTTCCTTTGCGTGATCAGTTTAAATTCATCATGCAACCGCGTATCGCAGCAGCGTTACTGATTACGTTCGTGTGGTTAGGCTCATATTCCATTTTATTTACGTACATTTCACCGTATCTCCTTGATATATTTAGCATGAGTGATCAAGGTGTAACGGTAGCCCTGTTTATATTTGGTATCGCTAGTGCTATTGGTTCCAAAATAGGAGGACTCAGTACAGATAAATGGGGTACATTCCGTACCCTAGCTGGTGGAATGATACTCCACGCCACTGCATTACTGTTGTTCCCGTTTATAGGCCAATCCATATTTCTTCTATATATATTACTTATTTTCTGGGCAATAGCAGCCTGGTCCTCAGGTACGCCGATCCAATTTCAGCTTATAAGTCTCGCTCCCGCTGCTTCAGGCATTGTACTTAGTTTGCATAGCGCGATTGGACAAGTTGGAATGGCTGCCGGAGCTGGTATCGGGGGTATTGCTGTCAACCACAGTTTGTTGAACTACATCCCATGGATCGGTGCGCTTGCCCTTGTGATTGGCATCGTAACAACGTTGCTTGATAACTCTCTATCTAAAAGAAAACAAACGAAAAAATCTTTGCAATAAATAAACACTTGTATCATCTTCGTTTGTTACATGCCTCTTAACGATGTATAAAACCTTCTATAACAATAAGAAAGCAGCTGACCCAAGTGATCAGCTGCTTTCTTTGTTTTATAATTCATAACTCATTAACCCAATGATAGTAGGTCCAACTGCACCAAAGCTTGATGTGATGGGATTAAGTTCACAGCGAATGAAGTCAAGCTTATCGACGGTTTCCGCATACATTTATGTTCCGATTGAGGCGAGTACTAACCTCCAAGCCTTGTTACACCACAACTAACAATTCTCAAATTTGCATCTTTCATCTGATAATAGGAAAGTATTTATTTCATCGTATAGCAAAGTAAATCAACTGGAAGAGAATTATGTCGAGTTATTAGAAGAATTTTTTATTTGGTCGATATGAACAACAATCCTTAGCGGCAAATTTTCCATCAGTTATTGAAAACTATTTTAGGAAATATCTTAAAGGAGAAAAATTTTTGTTAAACTAAGGAGTAGGTTAGTGTAATTTCCCGTTTTAGATAACGTTATAATATAAACAGAGTTCAAGACATGAATACAATAAATGGAGGGGTAGGATTGAACAAGTATGTGTTACATATAGTTGTAAGTGTAATTTGCATATTGTTACCTGCTGTTGGTCTCTTATATGTTTTGTGGGATAGCCACCAACCCAAAATAGGACCTGTAGGAGACGGAAAACCGAATTATCCTTCAATATCTCAATGGATATCTATTGGCTCTTCTTTTATTCTTGGAGTAGTTAATTTACCTCTTTCCATAATTCGATATAAACAAAAGGCTAAAGAAGATATTAAAAGTTAATGCTTATTACGCTAACGGGCAGGATAGATGAATTTTGTGAATATACGCCAGGTATGCGAACGATAAAAATATAAACTTTTAAGATTAAAGACATGCTACAGTCTTCAGAATCGCAGAATTCGTCAAAGGAAGTACGATCGCAGAAAAAAGAGGTCGAACCCGTCCGAATTTTATGGCTATCAGCCCTTCGATGGTGAAGTGCCTTCATGCACAAGATACGATCATAATCCATTAAACCGGAAGGAATATCTCTTACATGTCTTGAATCACGATAAATCTGAATTAAAGCTGGAGGCGAATGAGATGCTGGAATTAGAGTTTACGACTATAGAGGAGTGGGATGAAGCATTCTGGGCGCGGATGGAGCGAATCTATCATGAGGCTTTTCAAAGCGGCGCTAAGACAAAAGCGATTCTGCGCAGTATGCTGGACCGGAAGATTGGTTATTTACACACAGGCGTGCATCATGGAGAAGTGGTTGCGATGGCTGTTACTGGACTGGAGGGGAAGGTTGCGGACCGCATCTTGATCATCGATTACCTCGCGGTTGAACAGAAGATGCGTGGGTGGGGCATAGGGACCTGGATGCTGGAGCAGCTCAGAGCCTGGGCGTTAAGGGAACACCGGATCAAAGGTATGATTATCGAGGCGGAGTTCGGGACAACGGAGGCTCATCAGAAACGCATTCAGTTCTGGCAACGCAACGGGTTCATCCTAACCTCCTATGTCCATCAATATAGAATGGTACCAGAGCCATATCAGGCAATGATGCTGCCACTGGATACAAGTACGCATGTGCCTGATGATGGTGAAGCACTGTTTCGTTATATTAATGCTTTTCACAAGGTTGCTTACCGGAAGAGTTAGACCGCATTCAATGGACCTGCAGGAAATTACCGTAGAGATTAGGATGTAAAATGATCAATTCTTGACTGCGTGGTCAATAACTGATACATTAATCCCATGAGCAGACCAAGAGAATTTGATGTCGATCGTGTATTACACCAGTCTATGGAAGTGTTCTGGAATCAAGGCTTCAAAGCAACTTCTTATGAGGACCTTACGCGTACTACAGGAGTCAAAAAGCAAAGTTTGTACTGTGTTTTTAAAGACAAGCGATCGTTGTTCCTGAAGGCGCTGGCAATTTACCGTGAACAGGTTATAGCGAAACTGAAAGAGATTGAAGCCCTGGATTCGTCTCCCGTTGATAAACTGGATACCTTACGATATTCCCTTTTAGACGATGAAACTAGCTGCCAAGGGTGTCTAATTGTGAATGCATCACTCGAATTCGGAACAGATGACGAGCAGGTCACACGCGAAGCTGAGCTCATGGCAGAAGAGATTCAACTGGTATTAGAGAAGATCATAAGTAGTGGCCAGAAACAACAGTTAATTTCCAACCGATATACGAGTATAGAGCTTGCTTCTTATCTAAATAACACCATTCTTGGTGTGAGAGTTATGGAGAAATCAGGTTCATCCCGTGAACAGATCGAGACGGTTCTGCGTACTTCATTTGGCATGATCATGTCTTGATCTTTTTTTTGTGAAATTCTTGACTACGAAGTCAAAAATAATTGAAGGCGGATTAATACACCACGAAACCTTGAAGGAGGTGGGGCTTTTCGATAAAATCGTGTATTGATTCATTTGGAAATAACGTCTAGCTGTTAACCAGGCTGGTTGCTGTTTAACATCTCCTAGGTCAATTTATATAAAACGAAATATGTGGAGGTTATTATGAATTATTCTCAATCCGTAGAAGCATTGTTCCAACCTATAGAGTTAGGTCACTTGAAGTTATCCAATCGGATCGTGATGGCGCCGATGACGCGTCAATTTTCTCCGGACGGTATCCCGGGTTCGAATGTTGCGGGCTATTACCGCCGCAGAGCAGAGAACGCAGTGGGGCTTATAGTGACGGAAGGGACAATAATTAATCATCCTGATGCATCCAATCAAGCCAATGTGCCGCACTTTTATGGTGAAGCTGCAATGAATGGTTGGGCACATGTTGTATCTGAAGTACATGAAGCTGGCGGTCGAATTATTCCACAGATCTGGCATATGGGAGCCAAAGGTCATGTTAATGATTATTCGGAAGCTGAGATTGCTACAATCGTTCAGGAATTCGCACAAGCAGCCTCAGAAGCGAAACGCGTTGGGTTCGATGGTGTTGAAATCCATGGAGCACACGGCTATCTGATCGACCAATTCCTGTATGAGAAAACCAACTCTCGTACGGATCGTTACGGTGGAGATATGATGGCTCGCACACGTTTTGCAGTTGAAGTGATTGAGGCTTGCCGTAAAGTAGTGGGATCGGAATTCCCGATTGTACTGCGTTTATCTCAGTGGAAGACAGATGATTATCAGGCTAAATTGGCTGAAACACCTGAATTACTGGAGCAGCTTCTCGCACCGTTGGTTCAAGCTGGAGTCGATATCTTCCACTGTTCCACACGTCGTTTCTGGGAGCCGGAATTCGAAGGGTCTGATCTGAATTTTGCTGGATGGACCAAAAAACTGACTGGTAAACCGACAATCACTGTTGGATCGATTGGTCTTGATGGTGACTTTACAAGTCTGTTCACAGAAGGTAAAGGCGCAAGTAACGCCGGTATCGAGGGATTGGTACAACGACTTCAGAATGATGAGTTTGATCTGGTTGCTGTAGGCCGTGCTCTTCTAGTCGACCCTGAATGGGTTAAGAAAATTCAAGAAGGACGTACTGATGATCTGGTTCCATTCACAAGAGAGGCGATGACTGTACTTACTTAATTGCAGTTATAATCCTTAGGAATATGTATTAATCAAACACACCTTCAAGATCATCTTGGAGGTGTGTTTGTAATGGCAACCAGAGTGAGTTATCCGGTGGAATTAAAGATGAAAGACATAGAAATGAGACTGGCAGAGGATGCAAAGAAACATCGGAATAAGATCCTCAACTTCATTATTGCTGGTTCCTTAATTTCTACATCATCACTCAACAACACCACTGCTTGGGGGAGCTCTCCCTCCGAAAGATCAATGCTTCTCTTCACTGAGTTCCCAACGCAAGTGACGATCTATTCATTAATGCTAAGTGACAACAAGTGTTTTAGATTGTCATCAATAAATTGATTATCGGCACTGTTGATTCCACGACCGGCAAAATGGCCCCAGATCGATTGGATTGGTTTCAAGACAGCATTAGGTATACGCTTAGCTTCGTATTCGTTATCGGCCGCTGTGCAGAAGAGATCCGTGCTTCCCGGCATGATACAGGCATAAGCTTTTATGCTCTGAAGTGCTTTATCAAAGTCTCCGTTATAGGAGGGGTTTGCACTGATATCTGCATGTTGTCCTGTCCATAACATGGCCAGAACATTATGCGGATCCATATTCATAAAGCTATTTTCCCAAACACCAGCTACAAAATCCTCCAATGTGTCAAATCCCATCTCACGGTAAAGCTCTTCTCTATAAAATGCATGTGATAGTCCCCATCCCGCATACACCCGACCAACGGCACGCATGTCTGTAGAACTTAGATGGTTTAATTTACTTGAGTCGAAGCCGACTGCAGATAGCAGTGAAGCTTTCACGCCTTCCAGGACCACAAATGTGTGAGGCCAAGGTTTGGCGATGCCTCCGAAAGGTGCAATTCGTTCAACCATCTCCGGGTAACTTGCCCCCCATTGAAATGCCTGAATGCCGCCCATTGACCACCCGACGACGAGAGCAATCTTTTGAATACCGAATTTTTCGGTCAGCAGTTGGTGCTGGAATCGTACGTTATCATAGATGGTTACCTGTGGAAAGTTAGCCCGATCGAATGGAGGAGGCGTGTTACTGGGAGAGGAAGAGAGTCCATTGCCCATCAAATTCGGAACGATAATAAAATATTTCTCTGGATCCAGTGCCATCCCGCTGCCAATGAGCCATTCATTCTGAATATGCTGATCTCCAAAAGCCGTTGGATAGACAATGACATTGTCTTTCTGTTCATTTAATTTTCCGTAAGTTTGATAAGCGAGATAAGCGTTTGGTAACGTCACTCCTGATTGTAAGAGTACATCACCCAAATTAAAAATTTCATAATCCATCGTATAATTGCTCCCTTCAAAATGAAAAACCACATGTTCACTGTGATCTCTTGTACTCAGTATAGAGCTGTGATACTCTCAATAAAAGTGAATAGAATTCATAATAGTATTCAATAAAATTGAAAGATGAAGGGGGGATCATCGGATGGAATTGCGTCAACTGAATACGTTTTGTACGGTTGCAAAAACATTGAATTTCACGCGGGCAGCAGAAGTGCTGAGCTACGTTCCTTCCAACGTCACGATGCAAATTAAAGCATTGGAAGATGAACTTGGTGTTCGCCTCTTTGATCGGTTGGGCAAGCAACTCGCGCTCACAACTGCGGGTAAACGCTTTTTAACACACGCCCAAGGCGTTCTCGAAAAAATGGACGAAGCTCGTAGTGCTGTCCATGATAATGAAAAACTAAGTGGAACCTTAACGATAAGTGCGAATGAGGTTATTTGCTCCTATCGGCTCCCACCTGTCTTCCAACGGTTTCGTTCGCAGCATCCGGGAGTTCGCTTAATTTTCCGCTCAGTTCCGAATCAAGAGCTCAAGCAAACGCTCTTTGAGGGAACCACGGATATTGTTTATATGTTGGATGAACCCATTCGCTCGAGTGGACTTTCCGTGGAACCTTTGCTGGAAGAACATTTCCGATTGTTAGCTGCTCCAGATCACCCACTCGCCAAACGAACTGTGCTGCAATTGGAAGATTTTCATGATGAAGTGTTCCTGACAAATGAGAAGGGTTGTCCCTATCGAACGATGTTTGATCGGTCATTTGAGAAAGAGGGCATTGATAACATTACATATTTAGAGTTTCAAAGTGCTGAAGCCATTAAACAATGTGCAATTTCAGGAATCGGTATTGCCTTTCTTCCTGAGATCGTCGCGGAATCTGAAGTTGAACGTGGAGAACTTGTTGTCCTCCCCTGGCAAATTCCGGACTTGCAGGTATATACACAGATGTTGTGGCATAAAGACAAGTGGCTTTCACCAATGATGTTATCTTTTATAGAAGCAACCAGGGAAGTTTTTGGTTCACAGAGTAAGAATAAAACCGTATAGCTTATGTACGAGACATCAAACTGTTGAGCACAGTAAAATGCTGTTGAAAGTGAGGAGACATTATTTATGATTCCATTAGTATATGACCAGATTAACCATTGGGGAAAAGACGATGAATTTTTCCTTTCATTGTTAAAGAGATTACAAGTAGAATCTATAGCTGACCTGGGCTGTGGAACAGGAAGATGGACTACTCATCTTGTTCAGTACGGTTATAAAATTACCGCTATAGATCCCAATGAAGAAGCGATTGAAATAGCGAGAAGTAAAGATAATTCTGAAAGTGTGGAATGGATTATAGGTGATAGTGCAGATTTACAAACCAATACCTATGATGCGGTAATTATGACAGCGAATGTTGCACAGGTATTTCTTACAGATGACAGCTGGAAACGAGTAATCTCAGACGTATTCCGATCCCTAAAAATCGGGGGTCACTTTATTTTTGATACAAGAAACCCTTTGGTAAAAATATGGGAAGAATGGGAGAAGGACAAAACTCCTGACTTAGCTAAAGATAGACTAAGCGGAGATCCTTTAGAAATTTATACAGAATATGAAGGGTTTGAGGGAGATATTTACACTTTCTATGAAATTGTAAAAAATACCAAAACAGACAAAGTATTAGTTCATGAAAAAATGCAGCTGAGGTTTCGAAATCAAGAAGAATTCAATGAATCGCTGAAACAAATCGGTTTTTCAAAAATTAAAACATATGGTGATTGGGAATTCAAACAAGCAAATTCTCAGAATAGATCGTTTATTTTTCATTGTGTAAAATAGCATTTAGTAAAAAAATGTCGAGGGACCAGAACATTATCCCATTGAACACAATTCTAATTCCTAAAATAACTACAAACATTGTTTATTCAAATCCATTCAATGAAATTTGTTCATATATGATGAACTGGAGTATGATGGGGAAAGGCGATGCTGATAATTACCATGTAATCAATGCCAAGTATAGAGTGTAATTTGATATAGGTCTAAAGCTTTTGGACCCGGCTATACAACACCATACTTCCTTGAAGGGGGACATCTGTTTTGGATGAGCAGTTTCTAGATTTATTGGCCGAGAAATATGATACGGAAGAAAAAATCATAACAGAGATCATCAACCTTGAAGCGATCTCCAATCTCCCTAAGGGAACCGAGCATTTTGTCAGTGATTTGCATGGGGAGTTTCAGGCTTTTCAGCATGTACTACGAAACGGTTCAGGTACCGTCAAAGAGAAAATCAAAGAATTATTCCGGGAGGTTTGGACGGACCAAGAAATCAATGATTTTGCGGCGTTAGTTTATTACCCGGAAGAAAAAATTCAGCTGGTTATAGGGGAACTGAGCAATAAACAGGCTTTGAACCAGTGGTATAGACTGACAATTGAACACATGCTTAAGCTTATTTCTTATGCCTCTTCCAAGTATACACGCTCAAAATTGCGTAAAGCTCTGCCAGAGCAATATGTATATATTGTAGAAGAGCTTCTATACAAGACGGATTCGACCAACAATAAGGATCCTTATTACGAGGAAATATATCGGCAAATTATATCTTTGGGCCAGGCGGACAATCTCATTATCGGCCTTGCCTATACGACACAGCGCCTGGTGGTTGACCATCTTCATGTGGTTGGAGATATCTATGACCGGGGGCCGTACCCCGATAAAATTATGGATACGCTGATCAACTACCATTCTGTAGACATACAGTGGGGGAACCATGATGTCCTCTGGATCGGAGCCTACGCAGGTTCTCTAGTCTGCCTTGCGAATATTATTCGGATCTGCGCCAGATACGATAATCTGGACATCATTGAAGATGTATACGGAATCAATCTGCGCCCACTGCTAAACCTGGCGGAGAAATATTACGAAGACAATCCGTCCTTCAGACCTAAGTTACAGGCTGGACATAATGTATCGGAGCAGGAAATTCTGCAGATCACCAAAATTCACCAAGCCATTGCCATGATTCAGTTTAAACTTGAAAGCCCGATTATCAAGAGACGCCCATACTTTAATATGTCTGAAAGACTTTTGCTGGAGCAGATTGATTACGACAACAATGAAATCAACATCTGCGGTAAAACGTACCACCTGGAAAACACCTGTTTCGCAACCGTAAATCCGCAGAAGCCCGAACAATTGCTTGAGGAAGAACGCCAGGTGATGGAAAAGCTGTTGTTTTCCGTTCAGCATTCCGAAAAGATGGCCAGACATATGAATTTTCTCATGAAAAAGGGCAGCCTTTATTTAAAATACAACGGGAATTTGTTAATCCACGGCTGTATTCCTTTGGATGAAGAAGGAAATATGGAAGAAATGCAGATTGAAGACAAGACATATGCGGGCCGTCAATTGCTTGATGTTTTTGAAGATTATTTACGTTACGCCTTTGCGCATCCGGAAGAGACAGAAGATCTGGCGACGGATATGGTATGGTACATCTGGACAGGAGAATGTTCCTCGCTCTTTGGAAAGAGAGAAATGACCACTTTTGAACGGTATTTTATCCAAGATAAAGAAGCACATAAAGAGAGAAAGAATCCTTACTACCATTTACGTGAAAATGAAGAGATCTGTCGAATAATCTTGCAGGAGTTTGATTTGAATCCAGATCATGGACATGTCATTAACGGGCACACGCCAGTCAAAGAAATTAGTGGAGAGAGCCCTGTTAAAGCAAACGGAAAAATGATCGTGATTGACGGCGGTTTTTCCAAAGCCTATCAATCCACAACGGGCATTGCCGGATATACCTTGTTGTACAATTCCTTTGGCATGCAGCTCGTCGCCCACAAGAAATTTAATTCAAAAGAAGATGTGTTATGTAACGGAACGGACGTGTTATCTCTAAAAAGATTGGTGGACAAAGAACTGGCGCGGAAGCTGGTGAGGGAAACCAATGTCGGAGAAAAGCTGTTGCAGAAAATTTCAAATTTGAAGGATCTATTAGACTATCGCTACATGAAATGAAACGATTGCTAAAGTACACATTCGGATCAACCGTTTGAGTGCAATATGACATAGACGCTCGTATTGGGCAGGGAACTAATAATACCCTGCCTGTGCGAGCCTTTCTTTTGTAACATGCGATTTAACAACAAACTTTATGACTTACAGTTGAACTATCGGCGGATTTTCAATTGGTGGAGGGGAGAAAGATATGGACTACAATTCACGGAATGAAGCGGTTTTTGAGACGAAACGGTTCCGTAACTGTACCATAGCGGCGGGTCGTCGTCATACCGTTGCTCTTATATCTGACGGAACAGTAACAGCTGTGGGTGATAATAAATATGATCAATGTAAGGTAAGCGATTGGTGCCATATTGTCGCAGTTGCGGCTGGTAATGTTCATATGGCTACGAACACCGGTAATGCCCATACCGTTGGTCTTAAATCTGATGGTACGGTAACTGCTATAGGTTGGAATAAGCATGACCAATGCAATGTAAGTGAATGGCGCGATATAGTAACCGTTTCGGCAGGTTGGTGCCGTACGGTTGGGGTTAAATCAGATGGCACCGTGGTTGCGGTGGGGCGAAATAATGAAGGGGAATGCAACGTGAGCAGCTGGCGCGACATTGTATCGGTCACGACGGGTGACTGGCATACAGTTGGTCTAAAATTAGACGGAACGGTAACAGCAGTTGGTAACAATAAATATAACCAATGTAGCGTAAATGACTGGGACGACATATTGGCTGTTGCGGCAGGGTATCTTCATACGGTGGGGCTCAAATCGGATGGCACGGTAGTGGCTGTGGGAAGAAATAATGATGGTGAATGCGACGTAAGCGGTTGGCGCGATATTGTAGCAGTTGCAGCGGGGAGTTATCATTCCGTTGGTCTTAAGTCCGACGGTACAATGGTTGCTGTGGGTTCGAATAAACATCACCAATGTGATGTACGTGGCTGGTACGAAATTCGAGCTATTTCTGCGGGGTGTGCCTATACAATTGGACTGAAATCGGATGGTACGATGGTTGCTGTAGGTGATAATGATTATGGACAATGTGATGTAAGCGGATGGAGTAACATTCAACCATAAAATACTACGAAAGCAGCAGCTGATGTCGGCTGCTTTTGTTATTTGTCGTGGGACAAGAACATGGTTTTATTGCCCATTTGATGGATGTATATCATAGAGGAGTAGTAGAGTGTGAGCACTGTAATGTGCTGGAAGAGGCATTGTTTGACTTCTGGAATGTGAAACCGGGGGTAGATCCGGGTGAAAGTAAATATACCAATGAGACGATAGCTCAAACAACAAGGAGGCAACCGATCAACGTGATCGGCTGTTTTTGTTTAACTAACTTTGTGAATGAAAACTGTGTTTACAGGTGGGAGTTCAAATGCTGGAGAAGCTGGTGTGACTTAGTATGATTTGAATCCATCACTTCGTCGTGGTCTACTATAAATATTTACCTCTTGCATAAGGAACATGTGTTCTGTTTATAATATATACAAACATACGTTCTTAAAAGTACAGGAGTGATTACAGTGTTGACTAAGCAACGAACCATTATGCTCATTGATATGCAGAGCTTTTATGCTTCAGTCGAAAAGGCAAAATTGCCTCAATACAAAAATAGACCATTAGCTGTCGCGGGAGACCCCGCAAGACGTTCTGGAATTATCCTTGCCGCTTGTCCACTAGCCAAAGCGAAGGGTGTATCTACCGCGGAACCACTCTGGCAGTCTCTTCAGAAGTGCCCTGAACTGATCATTGTGAGACCACACATGCAAGAATACATCGAAGTATCCACTCAAATCATGTCCATTATTGAGGAGTTCACTGATCTGGTCGAACCGTACAGTATAGACGAATTATTCGCTGATTTTACAGGGTCTATGCATCTATTCGGTAATGATCCAATCGATTTGGCCAAGCAAATTCAAGACAAAATCTATAATGAAACAGGCGTTTACGCGAGAGCTGGCATTGGTGAAAACAAAATCATCAGTAAATTATGCTGCGATATGATCGCTAAAAAAGCAGAGGGGGGCATTTTCCACTTAAAAAAAGAGGAGTTACACCTCCATATTGGAGATAAGCCCATCCGCGATATGTGGGGGATAGGCTCCAGAATGGAAAAACATCTGTGGAAGATGGGCATCCGAACCATTAGAGACCTGGCAAATACACCTCTTTCTAAACTAAGAAATAAGTGGGGGGTTAATGGAGAAGTCATCTGGCGAGTCGCAAATGGACTCGACAATTCGCCGGTAACCGTCAACACGCACAGTACACAAAAAGATATTGGAAACGGAATGACCCTGCCTAGAGATTTCACAGAGGCTTGGGAGATCGAAGTGGTTATTCTCGATATCTGCACTGAAGTATGCAGAAGAGCCCGCAAAAAGGGACTGATGAGTAGTGTCGTATCTGTGAGTGTGTCTGGAGCGGATTTTGACCACCCCACTGGTTTTCACAGGCAGGTTAAACTGTCTGATCCTACAAACATAACCGTTGATGTATGCAAGATAGCCAAACGCATATTCCATCAACACTGGGATGGGCAACCTGTGCGCCGTGTAGGCGTATCCCTATCTCAATTATCCAACGCGGATACATATCAACTATCTTTTTTTGATGATCAAGAGCAGAAACGGGCCATTGATCAGGTGATGGACGACATTAAGGATCGATTTGGCGACATTGCCATTTTACGAGCGAGCTCCATTACGGCTGCGGGTCAAGCGATCGATCGAGCATCTAAAATTGGGGGGCATTATAAATGAGCAAAAAACTGGAGGCCAATGGATTATGGGAATCGAGCCGCATGATGCTTCCTCAACATAAAGAACGAATTATACAGCATCGTACTCAAGTTCATTATCTAACGAAACCGCTGATCCATGAAGATGAGTGGGAGATTATTACACAAAATATAGATATGTCGCTCAATTATACATTGCAAGCCACCTTTGCAATATTTACTGAGTCAGGCAATCGGTATATACACGGGATCGTCACTTCAGTCAGTACCTTTGGAAAGAAAATCAAAATTGAAATGGAGAATGGATTTGAATGGGTCGATTTTGATCAATTGGTCGCTGTGAAACTTGAAGAAGGAGGCGTATAAAGTGCGACAGACTTGCGAGGAACTTTCACTCGTGAAGAGGGTGGTAGAGCTCCCTTATCTTTTAGGTGCTCTGGAGGTAGATAAGCATAAAATATACGCTTCAAACTTCAAAATGAAATCTGTGTATGTTGACTACTTGGACGGTACCCAAAAGAAAATTGCTTTAGAAATGTACAAATCAAAACAAAGGCTAAAGGAACATCATATTAAAATCATAGATGAAGTGAGATCTGAGCTGAGTTTAACGGTAGATTATTCGGTGAGAGGTTACATTCATAAAATGACATTATTATGGAGCAAAGTGAAAGTGGATGTAACCTTAATGCTTACCGAACATATGAACGTTGATATTACTGATTTGCTCAAATGAACATAGAAAATAAGAATCTAACTCATGGATGCAACAAGTACGAGCAGATCTTTTGGCAAACCGGGAATCACAAAAAAGATAAATAAAAAGGCAGAGTAAACTATGTTTGGATGTCAAAGATAAAAAAACTCCATTATTATAAATCTGCCCCTGTATTCAGTAAGGACATTCAAAAGAAAAGCCGCGAAGGGGGAGGAATAGCAGAAGGTTTAAGACAGTCTAAAAATCAGCAGGATGCCCAATTTCCGGGTTCGCTTGCGGGACGTAATTATCAAGTCATCATTGTAGGGAAACAATTGCTTCAATGTAAGGATTGGTTTAAAGTACTTGATGTCATGTTCCGCGATCCTCGCAATACGATTACCGACCGCATCATTGCTTTTGACGGTCCTATTGCGGATATTTTCAATTTTCAAGCCAAAGATAAGCCGCCGTTACCTTTATTTATAAAAACGGTTGTTTTGTTGTTAACACCCAATAGTTACATTCTGGTTCCTATCTAATAAAAAGGTGCCTACTTTTCAAGTAGCATGAGAAATTTTAAGATAAAACGCAAGAGGAGAAGTGGGCATAAAAGTAATTGAGGGGATGGTAGCGTCATGCCAATTGAAATCAAAGACATTGTGTCTAAGAAAATATTAAGTGAAGTAAAAGGTTATCTAGATATTGGTTTTACTCATTCACTAAATCCCTATACGGGTTGTGCATTTGCTTGCGAATACTGTTACGTCAGAGAAATGCCTATTCAAAAGTTTAAGGATATTCCTTGGGGATCGTGGGTCGATGTTAAGAAAAATGCAGCAGAAAACTATCTAAGGGAAGTCTCTCTTCTAAGACGTAAAAATAAACCCATAAGTATATTCATGTCATCAGCCACAGATCCTTATCAACCTGTAGAGCAGAAGGCAAACATTACAAGAAGCCTATTGGAAGAAATGGATAAAAACCCACCAGATTCGCTTCAAATTCAAACTAGAAGCCCGCTGGTTGCCAGAGACCTTGATATACTGCTGAAATTAAAGGAAAAATGTAGAATTATGGTTTCAATGACAATCGAGACAGATCGCGAAGACGTGAAACGAATTTTTTCGCCCTATGCTCCTGGAATAGATTTACGAGTTAAAGCCTTGAAAAAGATAAATGATGCAGGGATACATACACAAGTATCTATTTCCCCTGTGCTACCTTTTTCACCTAATTTCGCTAACATGTTACAAGGCATAACTGATCGAATTTGGATTGATACGCTATTGATTGGTGATGGTCAAATGGGGATGAGATCTAAGCGGTTAGGGATGCCACAATTATTTGGGGCGAACGGCTGGGAGAAATGGTACGAGAAAAGAATTCATCTGAAAGTCGAAAAATATTTTAAGGCAAGGTTTCCATCTGAAATTATTCATGTATCCAAAAACAGTGCATATCCATTTTGATTTTAAATAGCCATTCATTTAATGAGGATCTTGCCCGTTTTTTCTTCATGCAATAGAAATATTGCAGAAACTGGTGTTCGAAGATCAACTCTCTCATACGAGTCAATGGAGGACGTATGAGTCCTCCATTGATTTAACTTAAAGATGTAGAGGGATTCATTCTATTTTGAAATGACCGTGGAGTAACAATTTGACATCATTCACTCTGATGAATATCGTTTGGAAGCTCATCATTGAGTTTCTGGTACCCGAGCCCCCATGTTTCCATAGAGAATATAATTGGCTTCAGTGAATTTCCTAAATCACTTAAGCTGTATTCGACTCTCGGAGGGACTTCTGCAAAAACAGTACGAATGACAATTCCATCCTCTTCCATTGAACGTAAATTTTCAGTGAGTACCTTCTGACTGATCTCCGGGATACTTTTACGAAGTTCTCCGAATCGATGAGTTCCCTTCAAAAGATCCCTCATAACCAATAACTTCCACTTGTTACCTATCAATCCAACTGTCGTTGCGACGGGACACAACGGCAAATCTTTTTTTGGAATCACTACATTATCGCCTCCAATAGTTACTATTAGGTTCCTATACAACAAAAAGGTGCCTACTTTCAAAACCACTACATTGCTTATATTATAGTTCTGTCGATAGAAAAAGCAAATGAAAATGAATGAAAGGAGGAGGGGGTTTGCAAGAAAGTTTATGGATGCAACTGAGTGACTATTTTTCGAATCATATGTTAACGTTCTTGAATTCTTGGAGACAGCATTTAGAGATCAGTTTATTGGCATTGATGGGTTCTACACTTATCGGAATTACATTAGGTACCTTATCAACTAAATACGGTCGTTCCGAAAAATGGATCCTTTCGTTATTTCAAACATTACGAATCGTTCCCAGCCTAGCGATCTTACTTCTGTTGCTTCCTATCATGGGTACTGGAATTAAGCCGGCCCTTGTCGCTCTCATTATTTTAGGAATCCCTCCTATCTTAATGAATACAGTATCCGGGTTACAAAGTGTGTCCATGTCTTTACTTGAATCTGCACAAGGTGTAGGGATGTCTGAACGACAAATTAGATGGAAAATCCAATTTCCAGTGGCTGGACCATTGATTTTGACAGGGATTAAAACCGCTGCGATTGAAATTATCGCCAGCGCTACTTTGGCTGCCAAAATTGGAGCTGGCGGATTAGGAGAGATCATTTTTACCGGTTTAGGGCTCAATCGAACGGATTTACTTTTAATTGGTGGTATTTCAGTAGCGATTCTGGCTATTGGTATAGGGTTTATTTTAGATCTGTCTGAACGTGTATTGTTTAGATATAAATTCTTGCAAAGGTAGGGTCCACACAAATGAAAAAGAACATAAAGAAAAAATTAGTTTTAGCCATTTCAATCACGCTTGTTTTGTCCATAATTTTGAGTTCATGTGGTAATAAAACGAATAATAATGGATCGACAATACGAATTGGTTCAAAAGACTTCACTGAGAATTTAATTGTCGGGGAGCTATATGCGTTGGCTTTGGAGAGCGCGGGGTATCAAGTTGAGCGGTTTCCCAATATTGCGGGTTCCATCATTCATTCATCGATTGTTAATAACGATATCGATATGTACCCAGAGTACACAGGTACGGGTTTGTTGGCCGTTTTGAAGATGGATTTGATGACAGATCCGGATGAAGTGTATACAACAGTCAAAGAAGAGTACAAAAAGCAATTTAATATCTCATGGCTCGATTATTCAAAAGCAAATGATGGAGCAGGTCTCGTTATTCGAACGGAAGTATCACAAAAATTAGGGATCAAGACCATTACTGACTTGCAAAAACATGCCGGTGAGATTCGATTTGCTTCCCAAGGAGAGGTTGACCAGCGCGCTGACGGTATTCCAGCATTAGAGAAAGTGTATGGCAAGTTCAATTGGAAATCATCCAAAGTATATGATAACAGTTTGAAATATGAAGTGCTTAGAAACAACGAGGCTGATGTCGCGCCCGCATATACCACTGAAGGTCAGTTGGTGAACAAAGACGAGTTCACTCTATTGGAAGATGACAAACAAGTATGGCCACCTTATAACTTGGCGCCTGTTATCCGTGATAATGTGCTCTCAACGGACCCCGGCATCGCTGAAGTGATCAACAAGGTTAGTTCGGTATTGGATACAGACACCGTAACCGCACTAAACGCAAAAGTGGACGTAGACAAAGAAGAATATGAAGATGTAGCAAAAGAATTTTATGATTCCATTAAATAAGGATGGCGTTAACATGAATCCAACAGCAATCGAATTCCATGATGTGAGCAAAACATATTCAGATTCCAATGAATTTGCAGTTGATCATGTGAACTTGTCGATAAGTGAAGGAGAGTTTATTACAATCCTCGGCTCCTCTGGATCAGGAAAAACAACTTTATTGAAGATGGTGAATCGGCTTAATGATCCTTCCCACGGGATTATTAAAATATTTGGGGAGGATATCGCTGGAGTTGATCCTGTAAAACTTAGAAGGAAAATTGGCTATGTTATTCAGCAAGTAGGCTTGTTCCCCCACATCAATATTGAACAAAATATATCTACTGTTCCTCGTCTTTTGAAATGGGACAAAAAGAAAATCGAAGAACGGGTACAAGAATTGTTAGCTTTGGTTGGGTTAGATTCAGAGAACTTCAAACGACGTTATCCTTCACAATTGTCCGGAGGACAGCAACAGAGAATTGGTCTTGCGCGAGCATTAGCAACCGATCCCAATATTATGCTACTGGATGAACCCTTTGGGGCCTTGGATGCCATTACGCGCTTAAATCTCCAGGATGAACTCTTGAAAATTCATGGTGGAATGAAAAAAACCTTTTTGTTCGTGACTCATGATATTAATGAAGCATTCAAGATGGGAACCAGGGTTATGATTATGAATCAGGGGAAGGTTTGCCAGTTCGATACCCCGAGAGAAATTGTAACTCATCCTGCAGATGATTTTGTGCACTCACTCATTCAATCTTCGAAGGAGCAAGAACGCTTCTGGGGGAACTTAAAATGATCGACTATGCCATTAAACATCCGGATAAGTTGGTACAAGCATTATTGGAGCATGTGGAGATCCTCATTCTGACCATGCTGCTCTCTGTGATCATTGCAATCGTTTTAACCATCTTAGCTCTGGCCTCTGATAAGGTATCTAGATCACTCATTTACATGTTTTCAATCTTGTATTCTATTCCGAGCTTGGCTTTGTTTGCAATAATGATCCCTGTGACCGGATTGGGGAAAACGACAGCCATTACCGTGCTCATTGCCTATAACCAATATATCCTTCTACGTCAGTTCATTGCAGCTTTGAATCATGTTGAACCATCTGTTATTGAAGCTGCTACAGGGGTCGGTATGAGCCGATTTCAGATCTTACTTCAGGTCCAGGTACCCTTGGCAATCAAGCCTCTGTTTACAGGCCTTCGACTTGCTTCGGTAACAACCATTGGCATGGCAACCATCGCTGCCTTCATTAATGCAGGAGGGCTAGGTACGATATTAAATGATGGATTACGGACCATGAATATCGATAAAATTTTGTGGGGGGGCTTATTGTCAGCAGGACTTGCCATTGTGACGAACGCAATATTCATGCTGTTTGAGAAACAAATACATTTGAGATCGGGGAGATAAATAATGAAGGCAGTTATATTGGAAAGGGTCTGTACCCCACAAGAACTACAGATAACAGAAGTACCTATTCCTCCAGTCAAACCTGGGTGGGTACTTGTAAAAATCAGGGCGTTTGGAATAAATCGCTCCGAAATGTTTACTAGACAGGGGCATTCACCATCCGTTCAATTCCCGCGTATTATTGGGATCGAATGCGTAGGGGAGATTGAAGACCCTTCAGATAGCACATTTATAAAGGGAACTACCGTCGCTTCATTAATGGGAGGGTTAGGCCGTGCATTTGACGGAAGTTATGCTGAATATGCACTTATACCTTCGGACCAAGTGTATCCTATTCCTAGCGATATGAAATGGACTGAACTTGCAGCGATACCGGAAATGTATTATACCGCGTATGCATCCTTATTTGAATGTCTTCAATTGACTTCAAGAGAGATGCTGCTTATTCGTGGTGGGACAAGTTCCGTAGGCTTAGCAGCACTTCAGCTAGCTAAGAGTGTAGGAGCAACAGTTATATCAACGACTCGAGACAAAGAGAAATTTGCACTTCTCCAACAAGCTGGAGCAGACTATGCACTGCTCGATAATGAGCATTTGAGAGAACAGGTGTATGCTATTGCTCCAAATGGGGTAAACAAGGTTCTAGAGTTGGTTGGTACAACGACAGTAAAGGAGTCCTTGCAATTCATCTCAGAACGAGGGATATGTTGCATGTCAGGAATATTAGGAAATGAATGGACTCTTGATGCCTTTGAACCTTTAGTGGATATACCCACAGGTGTGTATTTTACAGCGTTCACCAGTGAAGTTATCAAAGAAAGTACACTGATCTCTTTATTTGAGCATATCCAAAAACATGGTATAGTCCCACCTATTGCTCGAGTCTTTACACTCGAGGAGATTGGAAAGGCACATCTTTTAATGGAAAGTAACACCGCAAACGGTAAGATCGTTATATCCAATGATATTGTAGAGACGAATGATAACTTCTCTGCAACCTAGAGATAAAATAATAGTTACAAAAAGGTGCCTATATAACAAAAAGGTGCCTACTTACCAATTATCTAAAGTAGCGATAAAATTTAAGTGAAGGCATATGCTCACGAAAATAGAAAGGGGTTTAAATATGACGATTACAGAAAACAAACAATTAATGCACCGTTTCACGAACTTCATTAATACGGCAAGCAAGGAACTTGCTGAAGAATTGATTTCTCCAGATGCTGTTTTTTATGTACCTATGCAAAAAGAACCAATGAATGGTCCAAGTGGTTATCTCTCCATAATTCATATGATGAGATCTGGTTTTTCCGATATACAATGGACTGTTAAGGAGCTGGTAGCAGAAGAGGATCTAATAGCAGCTCATTTTGTCATGAAGGGCACACAAGACGGAGAGTTTCTCGGGTTTCCACCAACGAGCAAAAAAATCGAAGTAAATGCAATGAATATTTATCGGATCTCTAATGGCCAAATTATTGAAGAGTATGGTCAACCCGATATGCTTGGCTTGCTTCAACAAATAGGGGCAATTCCAAAAGCATAATTACCTCTCATTGATCTGGGCATCGTTCCAAAAAATTAAGATTTGGGAAAATAGATTAAAGTCGAAGAGGGACTGCATTTTGCACTCCCTCTTCTTAGTGATTTTACAATTAGGAAATATAAACTACTAGTTTTAGCCTAGTTTTTGCGAACCATTGGACCACACGGATTTGATTGACAAGGTATCTGAAATATTAGTGATCGGATCACCGTTTATAAGAATAAGATCAGCACGTGCACCTTCGGTAATCCGGCCACGATCATGTAGACCAAAGCAACGGGCCGGTTTGGAAGTAGCCGACTGAAGAGCTTCGATCGGAGTGAACCCAGCCTTCACCAGCAGCTGCATTTCGTGGTGAACACTGGCCCCATGAGCAAGGCCACCAAGGTTCGGAACGGGTACCGGTGCGACATCCGTCCCTACAAGAATATCAACTCCGGCACGGTGAAGATCCATCACATTTTTAAAGCTGTTCTCCATATTGCCTTGTGGGAATGTATTGAAGCTTGAGTTCAAAATATCGATCCAATCCGGACTTAATTTTGAATGAACTCTTGGATCACTAGCCAATTCCGATGCCGGATTACCAATAATCGATGAATTTAACACCAAGCACGGTGTAACAAAAGCTCCAGAATCAGCTATGGATTTGACCAATTCGGACGTGTACTCGGGTCTGTCGATAAACAAGTGGCCCAAACCGTCGACTCCAAAATCGATGGCAGCTTTCGATGAAAGAGCCGTCAAAACGTGGGCAATGACCAACTTATCGAACTTGTGGGCTTCAGTAACGGCTGTTTTTAGAATCTCATCACTTAGAACAGGCAGGCCGGGTGCACCCATAACCGTTCCCTCTTCAATCATGATCTTAATATAGTCGGATCCATTCTCCACTTGGGTATGCACATGTTTGATCGCTTCATCAACCGTCGTCACTTGAGGTATTTCGTCGTGATCGTGAGCGTAGGCGGCTAACATTGCTTCCCGGTCTTCCTCCGATAGCTTCTCTAGTTCCTTTAATACGAATTCAGGTATTTCATCTCCATCAGGCAGCAATTCATCTGGGTGCCCACCAGGAGCGGTAATCGCCGTACCAGCAGATCGGACGTCTGCAATGTCATCCACATTTTTTAGCTGAATTTCGCGCCCTCTTTTAGTAAAATCGCCGTTCATTTCGAGTTCTGTTGTAACACCGAATTTTAAGGCATCTCGTAATCCGCCAATTGAGGTATGGACATGTGCATCAATCAGACCAGGTATTAATGTCGCATTTTCTCCATCGATAATTGTTGCGTCGCTTGGGATGTCTCCGCCCACTGAAATAATGGACACCCCTTTAATGACAATATGTCTGGGAGCAATGATTTGATATCCATCAAAGATTCGTACATTTGTAATCGCCGTAATTTCTTCTAACCCAGCATTTTGATTTAATTTCTCCATCATAAATCCTCCTAATGTGTTTGTTACCGAACACTTCGCAGTATAACTGTTAGATACCTAACAGTCAATAGTCTAACAATTGTTTGACAAGCCTACTGGGATCACTGTATATTTTAGCTACTTACAATTAGATTCCTAACAATTACAGAGGGGACGATGGACGGTCATGCCTTCCCGAGAAGATACGCCTTATATGGAGTTGTTTCAAATTATCGGTCTTAAGTTAAAGAAAAGAGCGGATGAGAGTATAAAAGAGCTAGGATTAAGTTCTCAACAAGGAAAAGTAATCGATTATATTTATGAGAATCAAGATAATCATATTATTCAAAAGGATCTTGCAGATCGGTTTCATCTGCGTGGGGCAAGCGTTACAAGCATGCTTCAAGGTCTAGAGCAAAAAGGTTTCATCGAACGTAAAATCCCGGCCAATAATGAACGGCAAAAAAATATTTATGTATTACCAAAAGCGGTTGACTTGATTGAAGACTTCAATAACTCATTTCAAAAAGTGGAGGATGAAATCGTTCAAGCCCTAAATGACGAGGAGAAGCAAATCTTAAAGAAATTACTGATCAGAATTAATGAACGCATATAATAGACGGGCAGGAGAAGTAAATGGTGGCCATAGAACACTGATGACATTGATTTCTCATCAGGAATTATTACTTACAATAGAACGGAAATCTTGGATCAAGAAGATATTTTTCAAGTCATTACTGCATCGTTTGAAAATCTTTCTATTTAAGGCGGTATATTAATGAACAAACTTGAAATTAAAATATCTAACTATAATCCCAAGTATGCTGAACATACAGTGAAAATGTGGAGAGATAGTAAGGAACGGGCAATTGGTCAGGCTGAAACCCATAGCTTCGAAAACCATCTATATTTTTTAAATCATATACTATCTAAACAGTATCAAATAGATTTAGCGTTAATTGATGAAAAAGTAGTTGGAATGATTGCCTATAGTGAAACTGAGATAAGCCAACTTTATATTCATATTGATTATCAAGGGAATGGAATAGGGCGAACCTTGCTTAATAAAGCAAAAGCACAAGCAAATGGAAAATTAACTTTATATACATTTGAAGTGAATAAAGATGCCCAAAAATTTTATGAGAATAATGGGTTTGAAATTACTGGTAGAGGACAAGAAAATGAAGAGAATTTACCTGATATACGATATGAATTGAAGTTGTAAGAATTGAAGTTGTAAAAATCGAACATAAAGTTACATTCAAAAAAGTGAACAGTCTGCAGGTTAGCAGGATGCTTGACCACCCAACCATTTTCACTGGAAATGTAATCCCATGTATTTGTCTTGACAGTAATTGAGTCTGACTCGTAATATTTGAAGTGGAGATGTAGGAAAGGGGACTCGCCGGACCATGTGGACTTCCTTGTAATGATTATCTAAACTGGATCGCTCGACTTGGTGTTTTGGTTATAACCACACGCCTGGTTTGTGATGCCGATCCGCAATCATTCAAGGGACGCGAGGAACCGTTTGAATCAAACCCGGGCGCGGATACTTGATGTATCCGCTTTTTGTTATACCTAGGATAATTCCATCTCCAATGAAAAATGGTTTTCTCCCTCCCTTATTAAACGGAGGTAATAAAATGACCAAACTATACGGAAAAACCGCTATTGTGACAGGCACAAGCCGCCCCGGAGGTATTGGAACCGCTGTCTGCCGCACGTTGGCACAAGAAGGCGCTAATGTGTTCTATACCCATCTGTACGATTACGATAAAACAGAGAATCCGGGGGATGCCGACAAAAACTGGCCGGATTTCTTTGCCGAAGAACTTCGCTCCTATGGCGTTAAGGTAGCGCATATGGAGGTCGATCTTACCGATCCCAATTCTCCAGCGCAACTGCTTGATGCATGCCGATCGGCTCTCGGGCTGCCGACCATTCTCGTCAACAACGCTACCTACAGTGTAGCAGCTGATTTCCGTCAATTAAATGCATCATTGATCGATGCGCACTGTGCAATGAACATTCGAGGTACATTCATGCTATCGGCCGAATTTGCGCGTATGCTGGAGGTTGAACTGGCCGTCCATCAGGACCTTTGCGGCGGCCGGATCATCAACCTCACGTCCGGTCAAGGTAAGGGGCCGATGCCTGGCAATCTCGCTTATGCCGCAACAAAAGGCGCTGTCTCCACCTTTACCGAATGTCTATCTGCTGAACTGGCTCCGTTTCACATTACTGTGAATGCGGTTGATCCCGGTCCTACCGATACGGGTTGGATGTCGGAAGAAGTGAAAAAATCTTTGCTACCGGGATTTCCGATGGGCAGGATCGGTCTTCCTGAAGATGTATCCCGTCTGATTGCTTTTCTCGCAAGCGACGATTCTCAATGGATCACCGGACAAATCATTCATTCTAGAGGTGGTTTCTAATTTCCATAAAACCAAAGGAGGCCGCCGATCAACAGGATCGGCGGCTTTATTCGACTACCGGGTGGAAACTACGCTTTGTGAAGAAGATGATGCAACGGTGGCGAAAGAAGCTTTACGTCAATACCCAATCAATTGGGTAAAACTTGTCGTCTCCGCCTTTTTAACGTCTTCGAAACGCTCCAGCGCGCGCCAGAGCATAGAAAATCAAGAGAGCAATGATTGACCCGACGATCGCGGGTATGATATGAAATCCACCCACCACAGGCCCCCTCGGTCCCAACAGTTCATACCCTAACCACGATCCAACAAAGCCAGCAATGATATTTCCAAGTACGCCTCCCGGCACGTCCCGTCCAATCAGATTTCCACTTAACCAGCCAATTAGCCCACCGACAATAAGTATCCAGATTAAATACACGAATTGGTCTCCCTTCCATTGATTTATTACAAGTTATGTTTCGTTAGGGGGAATGTTGCGGATCATCTGCGAATCGTCCACTAAACCATTTCCATTTTAATCCAAGGGTAGTAAAATCGGTTGTACCACCACTAGTATGAATGCTGGTGCAGATGGGGATGGAGATGGCCAGTATAGAAAGGAGGCGCTCAGGTGTTTATGTTTCGAAGTCCTTTTATTTTAGCCTTGTTGATGATGAGTCTGATGTCAGGCTTGTCTGCTTGTTCTGAGTCAGAGCAATCGGAAGATAAGGGTGCTTCGACAAAGGCTGACTTCACGGAGCAGATACAGAGCCTTAATCTGAATCTGGAAGAACCGTCATGGAAGCTGGATACCACCCCCGTGAATCTAACGTGGTTCGTTGGAGCCGAATGGTACGGGCATACTTGGGGTGAGAGCCTGACTTCCAAATATGTCACCCAAAAAACAGGGGTCAATATCGAATTTGAAGTATCAACTGGTGAACCAAGCGAGATGTTATCACGAATGTTGACGACCGGTAGTCTGCCGGATCTGATAACCATCGGCTCCTGGGAGAGTGCGGTTAACAAACTTCGGGAGAGTAATCTCGTCTATGCCCTGGATGAGCTAGCCGACCAGTATGATCCTTACTTTTACAAGGTAGCAGGTGATGGTGCTCTACAATGGTATCGGCAGGAAGACGGCCATACCTATATCATTCCCAATGATGCGTACAGTCCCGAACAGATGCGTTCAACCGGCTTGACGGGAGCGAACCAAACCTTTCTCGTACGTAAAGATCTGTATGAGTCGATGGACAAACCGGACCTTACCACACCAAAAGGTTTTTTAAATGCATTGCAACTGCTGAAGAATCAATATTCTGTTTATAAAGGTCAGCTGATCAGTCCGTTTTGGGCACAGGGGAATGCATCCTATGGGTTGACCGAATATTTGCAAAATCTGCTTGCGATCCCCCATGAACAGAACGGTAAAGTATACGACCGAATGACAGATCCCGATTATATGGAGTGGCTGAAAACATTTCGTACCGCTTACGAGCAGGGCCTGATTAATGTTGATTTTCTGGTCGACTCCAGTGCGCAGGTGCAGGAAAAAACCAACCATGCCCAATATTTTATGATGATTCGGGAATGGACAGACATATCGGACCTCAATTCGAAATTGGAAGTCCTTACGAATCAGAGTTCATACTATATCGCTGTAGATGGACCCCGGAGCAGCAGGGGGGAATCCGCCAAACTGTTTCCCGGCAGCATGGATGGCTGGATGGTTACGATGATTAGCAGATCCACGGAAAACCCTGAACGGGCCATTCGATTTTTGACCTATCTGGCCAGCGAAGAAGGCCAAAAGGATTTATTTTTGGGCAAAGAAGGTGAAACCTGGGAGATGAAGAACGGCAAACCGCAGTTGACAGCGGCAATGGTTCAGTTGCATGACACGGATAGGGAGCGGCTGGAAAAGGAATATGGCATTATGGATACCTACTGGATGCTGCGAAACCCTGCTTTCGTTAACAAGTGGAGACCAGAGAATGCCCCATCCATTAAGCAAATGGAGGAGTTCGCCAACCAACAGGCCGACCTGGACAGCGGCATCTATAAGGGACTAGATCCTATAGGGGATTCCGATATCGCGTTAGCCTGGTCACGTATTTCTCAGAATTGGGAAGAAGTACTGCCAGAACTGATTACAGCGAAGGATGAAGCTGCCTTTGACAAAATTTTTGAGAATTTTCTGATACGTCGTGTGAACTACGGCTTTAACCAGGTGATGGAATATCGCCAAGCTGAACTGGAACTGCGGAAAGCCAAGATAGCCAGATAACCATTCCTACTACATTGTTAATTATCAGCTAACTAGTAATATATGGTATAACAAAGGTGGTGAATACATTAGAATGAAATACCTACTAACGAGATTGAGGAAGCTATATCGCAATGCCCGTATATCCCAAAAGCTGTTTCTGGCATTTAGCCTGATGATTGCCATACCTGTTATTTTGATATCCTTTGTGTATATCCGCATGCAAGAAACCCAGCTATATAAGGATGCTATGGCAACGGGCAACAGCCACGTTTCATGGCTGAATGAACAATTGCGCAGAAGAATGGACATGATTGAGAACGCTTCTAATACAGCCCTTACTCAAAAGTCATTTGTGGATTTTATTCATTCCAATATGCTTGTGGATGGACTGCGTCTGGTGAAGTTTAAGCAGAACCAGTTTGAGCAAATGCTTAATATCATTCAAAGCAATGCGATGATCAGTGAGCTTAGCTTTTACGTTGATAACCCAAACTTGTATGAAATCTGGCCTGAAATCTATCATTATAAGAAATTTTGGCCGCAGGATTATTGGATAAAGCTACGGGACGAAGGTGGTGCGGCTTACCGTTTATTTTCTTTTAGGGATGGTGAACACACTTTATCCTACTATCGTCTGGTTCGCCTTCAAGGGCAGGAACAAAAGCGCCCTAGTATTATGGAAGTGCGAGTCCCGCACAGCATGTTTTTCAGCGACCTGCTCCAGGAGAGCAAGGGGGACTTCTTTTCGGTATTGATGAACGCAAGTGATCCTCCCCAGTATGTTTACAATCCCCAGCATGAGTTTTCTGAGAAGTACGGGCAGGGGATGGAGGAGATCCTTGGCAGTATTTATCACCAGCTGGATATAGTGCCGCAGGAAAACCCACTTCTGGTTAAGGTGGGTGGTCAGAGCTTCTATGCATTGTATCGATACATCGCTCCGTTGAACACTTATGTGGTCGAGATTGCTTCCCATCAGGCATTGATGAAGGGGCCGCGCAGTTGGTATGCATTTGTGGTAACGATTACATTATGTGTATTGCTGCTGATTATGCTACTCGTATCCCAAACGACGCGGCGTATTTTCCGGCGGTTGGACAGCGTACTGGTATCCATGCGTCAGGTACGGAAAGGCGAGCTGGATTCAATGATTGATACAGGCCTTGATGAGAACGAAAGAGGGGATGAAATCGATGAGGTGGCGGTGAATTACAATAAAATGTTACATGAGGTCAAACGTCTAATGACACAGGTCGTGGATAAACAGTTAATTGCCAAAAACGCACAGTTGCATTCCCTGCATTCGCAGATTAATTCTCATTTTTTATATAACGCCCTGGAATCGATCCGTATGGTGGCAGAGGTACAGAGGCAGCCTGCTATAGCCAATTCATTGGTGTCGTTGGGCTCCCAGCTACGTTACAGCATGCAGTGGCGCAGCGATACTGTTGCTTTTCGTGAGGAGCTTGCCAATATCCAAAATTATATTGAATTTATCAACTTTATGGAGGGCGGCAGTATCGTTATGACGGCGGATCTTCCTCAGGAGATACTTCGCTACGCCATTCCCAAGATGTGTATGCAGCCTATCGTTGAAAATGTAGTTCATCACGGGGCACCTTCAGGCGGCAGGGTAACTATAGAGATTACCTTTTCTGTGGAGAATGACGGTCTGCTTTTCATTAACATAAGAGATGACGGAAAGGGGTTAGAGCCTGAGATGTTACACCGTCTTCAGGCATTACTGAGGAGCGAATCGGATACACCGATGGTTACAAGCAGGAGCGGACTTGGTTTGGAAAACGTGAATAAGCGATTGCAGCTTCATTATGGCAAGAATTGCGGTCTTTGGATTGATAGTGTGCAAGGTGCATATACCTGCGTAACGATACGCTTGCCTTGGGAAAATGTAAATCTTGGAGGGTGGTAGAGCATGATTAATATCCTGATTGTGGACGATCAAAAACACATTCGTGACGGCCTGCAGGCCATGCTGCATCAATTTCCTCTGGAGCTGAACAACATATACTGTGCCGCGAGTGGGATTGAGGCGCTGTGCCTATTGCGGCAGCATTGCATTCACATCGTTATTACCGATATTAGGATGCCCGATATGGATGGGTTGACGCTCATGGCTCAAACCACAGAGGAATACATGGATGTGGAATACCTCATTATCAGCGGTTATAGTGATTTTACATATGCCCAAAAAGCGATCGGGCTTGGTGCAAAGGGTTACTTGCTCAAACCTTTGAAGCGAGAGGATCTGCAACATTCCCTGGAGCATGTATGGCAAGAGATCCAGACACGGCAGGCACTTACGCATAATATGCAGCGTGTATCCCGCCTCGCCCAAGAGACCGATCGTAAAGAATTAAGAATGTTTATGCAAGGTGCGTTAAGTGATGACGCATGGATCCTTCAGATTGAGGAACAAAATGATGCGTTATGGCGTAATTATCGTCTAGCCCTGCTGCGGGAAGAAGTTTACATTAACCAGCCCGGAGCCAGCAGCGCCCATAGCATGGAAGTCATTGCTTATCGTGTGTTTGGTAGACAAGGTTGTATTTGCCTGCAACATCGCCCCTACCTGATCCTTGCGGTGGATGCGTCCATAGATTCAAGTGTTTTGCCTGCAGCGCTCAAGGAAGGAAAGATCAATGCCATAACGGCCATGACTAACCCGATTCAGGGGTTAAAAGAACTACCCGACAGCTATACCCAAGTGCTTGAGCTCTATCGCCACAGTTATCTGTTTCCTGATCAGTACAGTATCTTCCCAGCACATATTGAGCATATGGAACAGCAGTGGCAACTTCCCTATGAAGACTTATATGAACTGTTCCAGTCGATTGGAACAGATAACAGCGGAACAATTACTCAGGGTATTTCTGCAATATTTCACAAAAAGGTGCTGCAACGCTATCCTATTCGCTATACCCAACAGCTCTGCGCCGCCACCGTTCAGATGATGGAGGAATACGAACGAGTTATCCACCCTTATATGGGGGAAGAAGTGCTGGACCTTGAATCATTGCGTAATCTCTTTGATTATCAAGGGATGCGTGAGTATATACAAGCACTGCAACAGCAGCTGCTTCGGTTGAATCAGTTATATTATGACTATAAGTGCAGCTATCGCCATTCGCAGGATCTAAATGAAGCCATTCGTTTTATACACGAGAGTTACCACAAACCGCTGGACCTCGCGATGGTATCCAATCATGTATCGCTTAATTATGCTTATTTTTCAAATCTGTTTAAGAAGAATATTGGTAAAGGTTTTGCTGAATACCTACGAGATGTGCGTCTGGATAAAGCGCGGCGGCTTCTCGCCGAAACCGATCATAAAATTGTGGAGGTGGCTGCTATGGTTGGCTATGAAAGCTATAAAAGCTTTACACGCGCGTTCCGACTTGTGATGCAGATCCAACCCACAGAGTACCGACAGATGATGCGGCAGAAGGCAGATTGAATCAAAAGCCAAAAAAATGGGATACCACAAAAACAATTGTACCTTTTCAGCGAATTAATCTATTCGATAGAATAAAGATACCCCTTCATGTAAGCGATTTCCTTAATGCGCATGGATTGGGAGAAGCTAATATTTTATTAAAGGAGGACTATCATGAAACCATCTCACTTTGCGGCGAAACGGTTTATGAAAAAGGTACTCGGTATGTTCCTTGTGGTTGTGATGCTGGCTAGTATTGGCATACTGCCACCTTCAAAGGTTCAGGCAGCGGGAACTACCGTAACCTCAATGGAGTACTTCTCACCAGTAGACGGGCCTGTTATTTCAAAATCGGGGGTTGGCAAGGCCAGCTACGGATTTGTTATGCCTAAGTTCAATGGAGGCTCCGCGACATGGAATGATGTTTACAGTGATGTAGGCGTTAATGTAAAAGTGGGCAACAACTGGGTTGATATCGACCAGGCAGGCGGTTATATCTATAACCAAAACTGGGGGCACTGGAGCGATGGCGGCTTCAATGGTTATTGGTTCACCCTCTCCGCAACAACGGAGATCCAACTGTACTCCAAAGCGAATGGTGTTAAGCTGGAGTATCAACTTGTATTCCAAAACATCAACAAAACAACCATCACAGCGATGAATCCGACACAAGGTCCACAAATCACAGCAAGTTTCACAGGCGGTGCAGGCTTTACATATCCAACGTTCAACAATAATCCTGCGGTCACTTATGAAGCTGTTGCGGATGATTTGAAGGTGTATGTCAAACCTGTAAACAGCAGCAGCTGGATTGATATTGACAATAACGCAGCCAGCGGCTGGATCTACGATCAAAATTTTGGCCAATTCACGGATGGCGGCGGTGGGTACTGGTTTAACGTAACGGAGTCGATCAATGTCAAATTAGAATCAAAGACTTCTTCGGCTAATCTTGTTTATACCATTACGTTTAATGAACCTACAAGAAATTCATATGTCATTACGCCATACGAAGGAACAACCTTCACAGCAGATGCGAATGGTTCCATTGGGGTTCCGCTTCCCAAAATTGATGGGGGGGCGCCAATCGCCAAGGAACTGGGCAATTTTGTATACCAAATTAACATGAATGGGCAATGG
Source organism: Paenibacillus sp. FSL H3-0457 (assembly GCF_037981725.1). Taxonomy (NCBI): domain Bacteria; kingdom Bacillati; phylum Bacillota; class Bacilli; order Caryophanales; family Paenibacillaceae; genus Paenibacillus; species Paenibacillus sp. FSL H3-0457. Next base: position 3,745,876 of record NZ_CP150283.1, read on the forward strand.
GTTGATTTGAGTAACTCCAGCCAGAGCAAATTTGTATACTCCGGTAATGGGTATAACAATATGTCCGATGCCAACCAGTGGGGTTACTGGGCCGATTATGTCTATGGTCTTTGGTTCCAGCCAATCCAGGAAAATATGCAGATCCGTATTGGATATCCGCTGAATGGACAGACGGGTGGAAATATTGGCAACAACTTCGTCAACTATACCTTCATCGGCAATCCAAATGCCCCGCGTCCTGATGTATCCGATCAAGAGGATATCTCAATCGGAACGCCAACCGACCCGGCAATCGCGGGCATGAACCTCATTTGGCAGGATGAGTTCAACGGAACTACGCTGGATACAAGTAAATGGAACTATGAAACAGGATATTATCTCAATAACGATCCCGGTACTTGGGGATGGGGAAATGCAGAACTGCAGCACTACACAAACAGCACTCAAAATGTTTATGTACAGGACGGGAAGCTGAATATCAAAGCCATGAACGACAGCAAATCTTTCCCACAAGACCCAAATCGGTATGCACAGTATTCTTCAGGAAAGATTAACACCAAGGATAAACTGTCCTTGAAGTACGGCAGAGTAGATTTTCGTGCCAAGCTTCCTACAGGTGATGGTGTATGGCCAGCACTGTGGATGCTTCCACAAGATTCGGTATATGGCACTTGGGCTGCATCAGGTGAAATTGATGTTATGGAAGCGAGAGGCCGTCTGCCTGGATCAGTAAGCGGTACCATACACTTTGGTGGACAATGGCCCGGGAACCAGTATTCGGGCGGCGATTATCACTTCCCGGCGGGGCAAACTTTTGCCAATGATTATCATGTATACTCGGTAGTCTGGGAAGAGGACAACATTAAATGGTATGTAGACGGCAAGTTTTACTATAAAGTCACTAACGAGCAGTGGTATTCCGCAGCTGCACCGAATAATCCGAATGCACCTTTTGATGAGCCGTTCTACCTCATTATGAATTTGGCAGTCGGCGGAAACTTTGACGGCGGCCGTACTCCAAACGCCTCCGATATCCCGGCGACGATGCAAGTGGATTATGTGCGCGTCTATAAAGAACAGTAATTTGCGATTTCGGATAGAGCGAATGAAGATCAGATGGAACAGATGCTGGGCAAACCGGAGATCCTGAAATCTCATACTCTATAATTGGCTTACGACCGATTCCCAATATTTTTACCTGGGAATCGGTCGTTTAATTTTAGACTTGATACTGTAGTTCATCGGCTGCAACTCTTGTCGAAGGACAACATCATTAGGAGGAAATATGAATCAGAAAGAATTTGAATCAGTCATCAATCTCCCTGCAAATATTCGTTATGAATACTTCATCAAAAAAGTAGTGGATTCAGAAGAAGTGTGGGGGCTTTATGAGAATGGTTGGTCAGTTACTGAAGATGATAGAGGTAATAAATTACTTCCATTTTGGCCTAAAAAAGAATTCGCGGAATACTGTGCAACTGATGGTTGGGAAATTTACTCAAGTAAAAGTATGGATTTGTACGAGTTCATAGACGATTTTCTACCCAATTTAAAAAAAGAGGGTTTTAAACCTTCAATATTCTTAAATAATGCTGATTCTGCTGTATTAGAAGTCGATATACTAATTGAGGATTTAAAGACAGAACTTGAAAAATACTAACTTAAAACCTCAACGAAGGAGTTTGGAAAACCGTGAAAAATACGAGACGTAAACGAATACAATTGGGTGATATCTACGCTATCCCTTTGCCTAACGGTAAGTTTGCCTTTGGGAGAAGGCTTAAAGATGCCAGCATTGCAATCTATAATCTTATAAGTGACTCTATAGAAGAGATACCTCAAGAAGAAGAATACCAATTTATCGTGGGTGTATATGATGATGTATTGAAATCAGGCGATTGGCCGGTCATTAAGAATCGTCCATTCCCAGATGAAGATGAGGCTTGGCCCCCACCTGCCTGTATCATTGATAAGATATCAGGAGAATATTTGATTTATCATATGGGAGAGATTAGACCTTCTAATAGCGAAGAATGCAAAGGATTAGAGATTGCGGCTGTTTGGGAAGCCCATCATATTGTTGATAGAATAATGGGAGATGATAAGTGGCACCGAGACCCGAATAAATAGTGTACGAGTATACCATCTATGGTTCCAGAGCATCAGGTGTAGCGGTTTGAACCGCTTTTTCACTTTCCAATACAAACATTAAGTCACGGCCTACATACGTTTCTATAGGGGTAACACCAAGCGCTTCAACCATTTGCTCTGTTAAAGTACACTCTTCTGGCATCTTATATAAACAAAATCAACCGAGCCAAGCCCTCCTTTTACAAAGAGGGGCTTGGCTTGTTTTGCATTCAGATGTAAGTAATAATGCAAAGTGAACTTGACACATAATGCAAAGTGAACTATGCTAAAAATGCAAAGTAAACATTGCAAGGACGTGATCACTTGAAGACAAGAATTGCAGAACTACGTAAGCAGCATAAGCTGTCACAGGAAGAGCTGGGACGAATTGTTGGTGTTACCCGGCAAACCATCACCTCTCTTGAAAGGGGAAAATATACGGCCTCCCTTATTCTTGCTTACAAAATTGCCAATTTTTTCGGACTCGCCATTGAAGATGTTTTTGATTTCAGCAAAGTGGAGGAAATGTAAATGGACAAATACAAGATTAAAGTAAAAACTCGCAAAAACGTACTGTCACTGGTAGCCGCTGCTACCCTATTGATCTATGTAGGACTTATATTTTACCGAGGTGGACTACCCGATTTACCTAGTTTTATAAAGGGATTTCACACAGGCGCTTTTATCGGGGTTGAAGTGGCCATCGCTTTTTTCCTAGTCAGGTATATAAAAGCCAGTAAAAATGAAGCCGAGCTGAAGAAGCAGTATATTGAGGAGAACGACGAGCGGAGTGTAATGATACTCCAGAGTGCCGGCACACTCAGCACAGCAATCATTCTCATTGGTCTGGGCATTGCCTCCGTGGTCGCCGGTTTCTTTAATTCCTTGATATTCTACACCTTACTAACTTGCTTATTATTTGTTTTAATCGTATTTTTTGCACTGTGGATGTTTTATGCGAGAAAAATTTAAGGGTTAAATCAAAGCAGTGGAGAGAGGTGAATGTTTACCGGATATTGATTTACGGACAGGTTATTTTCGGTATATGGTATTATTTGTTTGATGGAGTAAAATAAAGGGTGAGACTAACATGAGTCAGCGTTTCCCAATAAAGGTAAGCATAACGATCAAAGGCTTAAAAGGGAGTGAACTATATTAAAATACAGCATCCCTATTTACGACAAATTCAGCTTAAGAGGCAACAAGTACCCACCTATAATCGTTACCCCTTTGATTTGGCGGTCATTCGAAACCTAAATACTCTTGATTTCCACCCCAAGGTAACCTATATCGTAGGTGAAAATGGAATGGGCAAATCAACACTGATGGAGTCCATTGCTGTCGCATGGGGATTTAACCCGGAGGGTGGGACGATCAACTTTTCCTTCTCAACCCAGGCTACTCACTCGAGTTTATATGAATATATACAATTGATCAGAGGTCCGCGACGCCCGAGGGATGGCTTCTTCTTCCGGGCAGAGAGTTATTATAATTTAGCCACGACGATCGATGAGTTGGATAGCCAGCCTTCATTCGGTCGCCCTATTCGCCCTATTAAAGATTCCTACGGTGGTAAGTCCTTGCATGAGCAATCGCACGGAGAGTCGTTCTTTTCCACTTTCATTCATCGGTTCGGGGAGAATGGATTATATATACTCGATGAGCCTGAGGCTGCATTGTCTCCCCTTCGCCAAATGGCGATGCTGACACGAATCCATGAACTTGTTTTGCAAAACTCTCAATTTATAATTGCGACCCATTCCCCAATCCTTATGGCATATCCAGATTCGATTATTTACAATCTAAAGCCGGATGGTATCGAAGTCCAAGTATTGGAAGAAACCGACCATTATATGATTATGAAAGAGTTTGTGAATAACAAGGATAGGATGCTCAGAGAGTTATTCGAGTAAGCTAAAGATTAATTCCCTAGCTATCCTATAGAATCTAAAATCTTAAGAGAGATTGTTATAAAGAAAGCGATCTATTGTCGAGATTAACTAACGGGAAACGTTAGCTTAATCAAACTTAATAAGGCATCAAATTGATCATCTGCTGATTTCAACTAGCGGACTGACAACAGGGATCGTTGCAAAAATGCTAACGATCCTTTTTTGTTCATGTTTACGTATGAGTATTCAAATCACGAAAAAGGGCTCCTCCGTAGTCTAGGACGCCCCAAGTGCAGGTCAGCGATCACGTACCTGGATATAAAGGGAAAACAGTGGGTGTTGCCCGGCAAAGTGACGTTTTTATTTTTCACAGTCCGATCGATAATTTTGGTGATGCTGAGTATCTTACATGCTGTAAGCTTAGTAGAAGTGACTTTGTAGAACCATTCAAACGCTCTACACAGAGAAACAACGGATCGAACAGGAAGAACGGTACGGTATACTTCAACTATTTGAAGAACGGTTTATGCCCATTATATAAGCCCGTTGGCAAGAAGATGGGGAGATGTATAACTATATTGGACTGTTATGGAAAAACAAGGTATAGAAAACCGCTGCCTCTATATATTTTAAAACAGAAGATTCTATTTTCTGGCATGGGTGCTTGTAGGGGGGAATACATGTTTCATTATTTTCTGAAGATAAGCAGAAACATTGTTAGGATTGCAACTGCGAAGCATTCGTCCTAAATCGAGGAAGTATAAATATACTATTCTCTATTTTCATCATCTAATCGCCGACGAAATATCAAAGCCGAAACAGCAAATATAATAAAAGATAATGTTGAAGCAACAGTAACCATCTTCAACACACTTCCTATTGGGGGGTTAAACAACAGAGCAATTGAGATGATTAAAACAGCACCTGTTAAACCCATTCCCAAAATCGAGATCGCTAAAATCTTGTTCATCAAATCACCTCACAGGTTGAAATAGAGTTTCTCATTGCATAATAATAGTTTAATACATGATGAATTAGTATAGAATGTAACAAAAAGTATAGCAAAGATTTAGTAGCGATTGCTTCCGAGAATGGGGAAGAAATCGCTATGTTTTTTTGCGGATTTTTTTATTTTTTGTCCGCCACATGTGTACAAAAAAATAAAAAGATGATACATTAAAATCAATATAACCCTTTTTATAACAGGTTTTTCCCGGAGAATTATGTGTCTCCTGTACGAGGACATACGTATATCGAGGAGGGAATGGAATGTCAAGTCAAGCATTGGACCAATTTTTAAGTTCGAACATCGAAGATCTAAAGACTAAAGGTCTATATAACGTCATCGATACGCTGCAGGGTGCAAATGGTCCTGTTATTCGTATCGACGGAAAGTCCTTAATCAATTTGTCTTCCAATAACTATTTGGGACTGGCAACAGATCACCGCCTGATTGATGCTTCAGTTAAGGCGTCGCAGACATACGGTGCAGGCGCAGGGGCTGTGAGAACAATTAATGGTACGATGGATCTTCATATTGAGCTTGAAGAAAAACTGGCCCGTTTCAAAAAAACGGAAGCCGTTATCGTGTATCAATCGGGATTTAACTGCAATATGGCTGCTATATCCGCGGTAATGGACCAGCATGATGCGATTTTATCAGATGAGCTGAACCACGCTTCGATTATTGATGGCTGCCGCCTGTCGAGAGCCAAGGTGATTCGCTTTAAGCATTCGGATATGAATGATTTAAGACAGCAGGCGAAAGATGCCAAGGAATCCGGTCAGTACCATAAAATTATGGTCATCACCGACGGGGTTTTCTCCATGGATGGTGATATAGCAAAGCTGCCTGAAATCGTGAAAATAGCAGAAGAATTCGATCTGATTACTTATGTGGATGATGCCCACGGTTCGGGCGTTCTCGGAGCAGGTGCGGGAACCGTGAAGCATTTTGGATTGTCCGACCGCATTGACTTTCAAATTGGTACTCTTTCCAAGGCGATTGGCGTTGTCGGCGGTTATGTGGCGGGTAAAAAACAACTGATCGAATGGTTGAAGCTGAGAAGCCGTCCGTTTCTGTTCTCGACATCGCTACCTCCGGCTGCAATCGCTTCTTGTAGCGCTTCTGTCGACATTTTGATGAATGACAAAGAGCTGATCGAGAAGCTGTGGGAGAACGGCGATGATTTGAAAAATGGCTTGAGCCGGCTTGGATATGATGTAGGCCAAAGCGAAACGCCGATCACACCGTGTATCATTGGTGATGAAGTAACCACCCAACAGTTCAGCAAACGGCTTTATGAAGAAGGCGTATACGCCAAGGCAATCCTGTTTCCGACGGTTCCGAAAGGAACCGGAAGAATACGCAACATGCCGACAGCTGCCCATACCAAGGAGATGCTCGACCAGGTGATCTCCGTTTATGAGAAAGTTGGCAAGGAAATGAAGCTGATTTAGCTACATTCGCGGGAGTACATTTCGGGAGGAATGTCTTATGAACAAGATTTTGGTGACCGGAGCACTGGGCCAAATCGGTTCTGAGTTAGTTGTTAAATTACGTGAAATTTATGGTACGGATCACGTCATTGCTACGGATCTCAGGTCATCAGCCCACGAAATTACCCGATCCGGGCCATTCGAGCTGCTGGACGTTACGAATGATAAGGCGATGTTCGAAATCGCCAAGCGGTACGAAGTTGATACCTTCATCCATTTGGCTGCACTGCTGTCGGCTACCGCAGAGGAGAAACCGCTGCTTGCCTGGAATTTGAATATGGGTGGATTGATGAATGCACTTGAAATATCCAGGGAGCTCGGCTGCCAATTTTTCACTCCAAGCTCCATTGGATCTTTTGGTCCTTTGACTCCGAAAGACAATACCCCTCAGGATACGATCCAGAGGCCCAATACGATGTACGGCGTGAACAAAGTGTCCGGCGAACTGCTTTGTGATTATTATTTTCACAAATACGGCCTGGATACTAGGGGACTGCGATTCCCGGGTTTGATATCTTATATGACGCCTCCCGGCGGAGGAACGACGGATTACGCAGTGGAAATTTATTACGCAGCCGTGACGGCTGGCCGGTATACATCTTATATCGCCAAGGACTCAAACATGGACATGATGTATATGCCGGATGCCCTGAACGCTATCATCGATTTGATGGAAGCGGATTCTTCCCGGTTGATGCACCGAAATTCATTTAATGTCACCGCAATGAGCGTGGATCCAGAGGCGATCGCTGCAGCGATTCGGGATGAGCTTCCCGGCTTTATCCTCGATTATGACGTTGATCCGAAGAGACAGGCGATTGCCGATAGCTGGCCGCATTCCATTGATGCAACGGCAGCTAAAACAGAATGGGGATTTCATGCACGCTACGACCTGAAGGCCATGACGAAGGATATGCTTTCACATCTAAGCGAGAGACAAATGCTTCGCAAGGCTTAAAGTTATTATGAATTCGATCGAAGAGTGACATCGCTAAAAAAAGCAAGAAAGGGGAACTTATAAAAACAAAAACAGAACGAAATTGTCGAGGGACAAGAACATTGTTCCATTAAAGTCGCTATTACAGCGGCTTTTTTTGTTTTAAGGACAAGAACATTGTGTCATTTCGGATTAGGTATCTATCTAAATAGCATCATGATGAAGATCATGTGGCAAGAAAAAAGCACATGAATTTAAGAATTCGCGTGAATAACGATTTTTTTATTAGAAATAACGTTTTTCCGGTAAAGACCAATCAATCTGCGCCAACCATCGGGACGCGTATATGTGCTTACGAACTCGTCGATGTCGGTTTCGTAGATTGCTCTTGGTATCTCACGCTCATGCTTAGGAACACAAATTGTGGCTTCTTGGCAGAGGTAGTAATTCAAATGTTCGTGTCCAAATATGAAGATGTATGAGGATTTATACTTAACGGGGGATATTCTGCTTTGTAGTGGTGGAAATTACCCATTAAGCAAGTTGATTCAAAGTATATCGGACTCGCATTATAGCCACGTAGCTTTTGTCATGTGGATTCATGACAGGCTCATGGTACTTGGAAGCGTTGAGAACGCCGGAGTTAGGACAGTACCGTTATCTTCGTATCTGACTGCAAACATTATTCTATGCCTGCCTAGTTCTGACAGATCTAAGCAGGGAGTCGAGCCAGATCAGATTCGGCAAGAATAGCCTTTCTGTTCAGATCATACTAGTTTATTATCAAGTATCCTTCAGCAAGTCAACCATGTTAGAATAGTGAATTTCACTCAGTTGCTCGATAAAGTTATCTACCCTGTAGTTCTCCGGTTCAACTATCCAGAGACAAATTACTCCTACCAATCCAGATATCATGTATTCGATGCCAATTTTTATCTTCTCATCGTGGCGATGATCGCCGATTCCCGAAAAAATGATCGTTTTAAAAGCCTCTTTCAAGTAAACGGAGAAGTTTGGATAAATATTTTGAGTGATCATTGTCTTAAAGAATATCATATTGGCTTCAATATCGTCGAAAATCGTTTTTAACATGGTCGCAAACATATCTTTATCCATCTCATGAATTGAACTCACTTCCAGGCTTAAGCAAGCATTTAAACTCTCCACGTTTTCCTGAAATAACTTCTCCATGAATTGAGGTTTATCTACATAGTGCAAATAAAATGTGTTGCGATTTATCATCGCTTCTTTGGCAATGTCCTGCACAGTAATTCGTTCATAGCCTTTGGTTTGTACTAATCTCAGAAACGCTTCTTTAATGGCTTTCCGCGTTTTGAGAATGCGCAGATCCACTTTATCTTTACCCAATTCGTGCTTCCCCTCCATAAATAATAGTCAGATTTATCAAAAGTGATGTTTATTTAACACATTGAATTATATCGACCATTGAGTCTTTTAATTGTACGTTTTACAATTACAACTGTCAATTGAACTCACTAACTCATTCATAAAAGGAGAATCATAAATGAAAACACTGGCGATTGTTGGTGCAGGTAAGGGATTAGGATTATCTATTGCGAAGAGCTTTGGCAAGCGCGGCTTCCAAGTGGCATTAGTTGCAAGAAATGCTGCAAAACTGCAAGATATGGTGGAGGAACTGAAAGCGGATGGTATCGAGGCATCTTATTTCGTAGCAGATATTTTTAACAAGGAACAGATTGAACAGGCTATGACCAACATGAAAGAAAAGTATGGTCAGATTGATGTGTTGGAATTCAGTCCAACAGCAGGCAATTATCCTCCCACTTCTGTATTGGAGTTAACGGCGGAGAACGCCAGGGATGCATTTGAGGCGAATGTGGTTAGTGCCATCCATGTCGTCAATGCTGTTCTCCCTGATATGCTCGCTAGGAAAGAGGGAGCCTTGCTCTTTACCTCAGGATTATCCGCCATGTACCCTGTGTCCATGATGGGGAATATCGGTATTGCTCTTGCAGGGTTACGCAATTATGTTGCTAATCTTCATACTTCATTGTCTGCTCAAGGGATTTTTGTGGGCCACCGCTCATTAGGTTTATTGATCAAGGAGTCAGGTACCGGCGCAATTAATGATCCGGATGTAATTGCAGAGATGTGGTACCAGGCCTATGTAGAGAAAAACGTATGGGAAGAAGAGTATCCTGAGGGGGTTACCCCCGATACCATTCTGTTTTAACATTGGTGATGATTTCAGCAGGTCATAACATACAGTTGTAACCAAGTAGATGAGCTTGAGAACTAGGCATATATTTTGTGCTAAGAAACGCTTGAAAGAGATGAAGAAGCCGCTAATTTAGCGGCTTTTTTGTTTTTCGGTACAATTTCTTGTCCCGAGCCAAAGACAAGAAATTGTACCGATGACAAGACAACGCAAAAAACATCACTTCATTGTAGAATATAAGAATTATGAGATGGGCGGGAATTGTACATTTTTTCGGGGGAAGATCTTTATTATGTGTACTAGGAAAGAATAAGCAGGGCTTATACAATAACATTAGAGGTTGTAAACGCTTGCTTTTAATTCTGAGGGTGCAATCAATGAATTACCGTAATCCCGTACATGAAGTATTTTATTATTCCAATACCAAAGGAGATGCCTTATGAATCAACAACAACTACCTAAGCCCCACCAACCGCTCGTAACCCACATCTTCACTGCTGACCCGTCCGCCCATGTCTACGAGGGCAAAATCTACATCTATCCTTCCCATGACCTCGATCATGACGAGCCGAGCAACGATAACGGCGACCAGTATAAAATGGAAGACTATCATGTCCTCTCGATGAACAACTTCGATTCCCCGGTGGTTGATCACGGCGAAGCGTTGCATCTGAGAGATATTCCGTGGGCCTCCAAGCAGCTCTGGGCACCGGATGCCGCTTATAAGAACAATACCTATTACCTGTTTTTCCCGGCACGGGATCATGACGACATCTTCCGTCTGGGTGTGGCAACATCAGAGTCTCCGGCAGGCCCATTCATGCCGCAACCGAATTATATGGAAGGCAGCTTCAGTATCGATCCGGCCGTACTGGTGGATGACGACAATCAGTCATACATCTATTTCGGCGGACTCTGGGGTGGCCAGTTGGAGAAATGGCAGACCGGCAGCTTCGTGCCAGATGCAGAAGGACCTGCTCCTGACCAGCCGGCGCTTGGACCGCAAGTTGCACTGCTTAGCGACGACATGCTGTCCTTCCAAGGCAAGCCTGCCGAGATATCGATTGTCGATGAAGACGGGAATCCGATTCTGGCTGGGGATGAGGAACGGAGATATTTTGAAGGCCCATGGGTGCATAAATATAACGGCTATTACTACCTGTCCTACTCTACAGGAACCACGCATAAGCTCGTATATGCGATCGGCAAGAACCCGATGGGACCATTCACGTTCAAGGGCGAGATTCTCTCTCCGGTTATCGGCTGGACAACCCATCACTCCATAGTGCAAGTTGAAGACAAGTGGTATCTGTTCTATCACGACAGCTCCCTGTCGGAAGGCGTCAACCACAAGCGCTGCGTTAAATATTCCGAGCTGAAATACAACGAAGACGGAACGATCCAGAAGATCAATCCTTATCCGGGTGCGGAGTAAGTTAGCTGGTTAGCGGAAACAGATAAGATTACAATATAAGGCATAATACATGAGGCAGCTCCTGACGGGGCTGCTTTTTTGATAGGAGGAGGATCAGTTGTTTCACTCAAACTTGGAGAAAATCTCTGCTGAACAAAGAATACTTCAGCAGTATACTGATTGAATTAATAAATTTATCTTAATAAACATAAAGCCTTCTTTCCTTCGGAGAGAAGGCTTTATGTTTAATTAGAATTTTGTTGACACACATATATCCTAATGGCTTTATCCAGTTGAGTGCGTGAAGCGCGTGTCGACGAGTTTTAGTAGGGAACTTCTTTTCCTGTCGAGGGACAAGAAAATAGTCCGATTAACGATTAGATGAGTATCAAAATAAAAAAGCTATCTAGAGGAGAGTGGGCTTTAACTTGGGTCAGTAGCGCTACAGGGAAATACTTAACCCATAGAAAGGGATGAAATAGTTGTTTACTTAGATACATATTGTGTCTTATAATTTTTACAAAGATACATATCGTATCTTAAAAAAGTTTGTATCGCACAAGTAATGTAAGGGTGCTCGCATCTTGGTTCCAGTTTTTGCAGAAAGAGGGGACGACCGATGGAAACGAAAAAAACGCCTTGGTAGGCACCGGAATTAGAGGTGCTGGATGTGCAGCAAACGATGGCCGGCTATGGATTCAGGCAAATTGATTGGATCGAAGAACATGTTGCATACCTATATGATCCATCGTCCTGATGATCATACTTCAAATTGAAAATCGTATTCTTGCTCAAAAGGTCGCCTGTGGGCGGCTTTTTCGATGCTCAGATGAGGGACAAGAACATTGTACCATTCCAAACCAAGACGACTATGATTGATATTGAGCAGCAGCTAAATAAGGCGTAGCATCAGCCTCCTGTTGATGTAACATTTGTTAAAATACGTTGCGAAATTCGTTACGCCGCTCGACAAACATTGTCCAATTGAGGCCTCCACGAAAAAATGATTTCTCCAAAAACGGCTTATACAGACAGTTCATAATATATAACGGAACCTGTTCTTTCAAATCCAGTGGTTGAAACACATGTGATGTATCATCGTAAACGGCTCTTCTTTTGTCAGCTTCAAATGGACGGGGGTGAAGGAGTCAAAAAATACTCTTCTCTAAATACGATTGAATTGTGCATGATCAGATTCCCTTCGCTTCTTAAGTCATTTGGAAGGAAGCATTGCTTACGGATAGTATGTCTGTATTTTTCGGCGCATTCAACCATATATTGGATTCGTTTATCATGTTAAAGAGGTTCTACACCATTTATAGCGTTGTGAGAGGGGAGTGATCATTTTGAATACTTCTAAACAAATGATGTCTCATAATTCCAATGATCGTTTTAGTAAACTTGGAATTTATAGCGTCCAAAGTGTCTTTATTATTCTGTTCTTGCTGTTAACCCCTATCTACTATTTGAACAAATGGGACTTTAAACGTCACAAAAAGCGGAATCCTTTCTACACCAGTAAATTGGTTCGATTGCAAGAGCGTTATCCGCTTTTCTACGAATTGGCCATGTACGTTCAAAATTTTCCTATTCCTCGTAATGTTTATAAAGTTTTACCCCCTTTAAAGGGCGATGTTCTTCAGGTGGGCTGTGGTACAGGTTTATTGAACAAGTATCTTCGCAAGCAGAAGGATGTTCGTTTTCTCAACATGGATCCGAATATAAATGCTCTAAAACTTGGAAAGAAGTGGGGAAGGTTTAATTCTTATATCCATGCTTTCATTGATAAACCGACTTCTTTACCTGATCATAGTTGCGATATGATTTTGTTTGCAAGAAGCTTTCATCACATTCGCTATCACAAAAAAGCCTTCATAGAGAGCTGCAGACTGTTACGTGACGGTGGATCTATCATTATTGCGGACCCGGTTGTTCTCAAGTCTCTTTCAGGTTCTGTAACGGACGGTGGTTATATGGCGAACTCTTCGATTGATGGTGTAATTTGGAGATTTACCAAAGAAACATTAATTACTCACATAGAGCGCTGTCTTCCTCCTGAATTAAAGATAGAATCAGTAACCGAAACGAGACAAGTGCATGTAACGAATTATAATTTATTTGTACCTCAGACAGATATCGTAGTGGTACTGCGAAAAAGGGAGGCTGTATACAATGACAACTAAATTTATTTATGGTGTTTGAAATCTGCAGCATTATTCAATGTTTATCCGTTGCTCAGCCAGAAACATGTCTTGCGGATAATATAGGTAAAGGTATCTCTCCACAGAGGTGCCTTTTTTTGTTTTTAGGAACCAAGTCTTGTCCCAAGCTGAAGACAAGATCATTGTGTAGGCTGCAACGTTTGTCGTGTCAAGGGAAGATGAGTTGCACGGGAATAACGGCGTTCTTAGGAGAATAGATATCATCCATTTGTTCACGTAACAGCTTTACGGCTGTTCGTGCCATTTCCTGTTCATCCTGCTGCACATAAGCTACGCCTGAAAGATGTGGATTATCAAAAGATAGCAAGTCGATATTTGAGTGAACGTTCAGAAGACTGATCGCGGCGGATGTAAGGCGTGCTGTTTCTTCAGTCAAGGAAAAGGCTGCCGAAATTTCACTGTGGTTCTGCAAGAAGTTGCTTACATAGTCCAATGCTTGCTCGCTGCGTAGAATGTCGAGAGGGATGTGACACCACAAGCTCTTGTCAATCGAGATGCCTTGATCTGTGTACGCCTGCTCAAAGCCGAGCGTGCGATCCTCGACGGCTGTATTGGCATTTTCAGGTGAGATGAGCGCAATCTGCTGATGACTCTTGGATAACAAATGGGATACAGCTTTATACGCACCGCCGTAATTGTCGGATGTAATGGTGTACGTCTCAATGTTGCGCAGATAGCGGTCGATGAACACACACGGGAATTTATCGAGCGACAGACGCAGTAATGATTCGTTATACTTCTCATCTTCTGTTGGAAAAACGATCAACCCCTTCACACCGAGCTCCGTTAGTGTACGAATGACGTTTGATTCGATAGAGGAGGACTCGCGCGTGATGCTTAGTACCATGCTGAGGCAGGCTTCTTGTAGGAAGTGTTCCGTGTAGTCAACGAGCTTCTGAATGACACGGGTTCTCATCGTCGGAATGATGAAGCCGATGAGCGGCATGGAGCAAGCGCTGCTTGGGGATGGCGAGAAATTGATGCTAGAAACAACAAGACTAGAAGAGACGAATGAGCCTTTGCCTTGTACGCGTATAATTAATCCTTCGTCAGCTAGTAGGGTTAGGGCGTTCCTGACGGTTATTTTACTTACTCTGAATTCGTCCATTAGTTCTTGTTCAGAAGGAATGCGGTCCGTTGGCCGAAGCTGCCCTGATTTAATTTTCTGTATAATATTTTCTCGAATTTGTTTGTAGAGCGCCAGCTTTTTCAAAGAGTAGCATCTCCCCATAAACTTTATGATTTTATAATCAATTGGTTATATAAAGCTTATTTCATATATATTATAATACGGCTTGTAAAGCGCTTACAATATGGAATCTGAGAAATTGTTGCGAAGGGGTCTTTTCTTTGAAAGGTTAAAATTATGTTAAGGATGGTGGTGCCAAGATGGATTGTAACCGCTTAAATTAACAGAACTAACCAGTCAGCCGACTTTTCAAATGCATAACAAAAAAAGAGAGGATGACGAACAAATGAAAAAACGTAGTGCTTTAATCTCCATCGTTACACTCCTTATTATGTCACTTGTTTTTACTGCATGTGGTAATCCTTCTGGTTCAAAAACGGAAACACAGCAATTAGGCGCTAATGCCGGTGAGAATGCAACAGAATTATCATTTTGGACATTCGCAGATTTGCACGGCAAGCATTTGGATAAAATGCTGGGGTTATGGAACCAACAGAACCCAAACAAGCAGATTAAGTTAAATGTAACGGTTATGCCTTACGATGATATGCACAACAAGCTCTTATTGGCAGTTACAAGCGGAAAAGGTGCTCCTGATATCGCGGATATTGAGCTTGGTCAATTCCCTAAATTCTTGGAAGGTGACAACGTTCCCCTGGAATCTTTGAATGATGTATTTGCACCATACAAAAACGTTGTTGTTCCTTCACGTGTCGAGATTTACTCCAAAGCTGATCAGGTTTATGGCTTTGATTATCACGTAGGTGCTACGCTTGCTTTCTACAACACTGAAATTCTCGAACAAGCAGGTGTTGACTACAAGACAATCAAAACGTGGGAAGATTACAAACAAGCAGGTATCAAGGTTTACGAAAAGACTGGCAAGTACTTAGGTACTGCTGATACATCAGCTTCGTGGCAAGCATCGCTGCTACTAGCTCAGCAAAATGCCGATTTTACAGATGAAAATGGTAATCCAAAAGTGAACTCGCCTGAAATGATTAAAGCGTATGAAATGTTAGTCGATCTGCAGAAGAACAATGTTATTCATACGATCCCTGGCGGACAACCCGACACAGAAGAAGCAAAAGGTGAATATAACAAAGGCAACTACGCAAGTGCATTGATGCCTGAGTGGTACATGTCCCGCTTTGTAAACGAAATGAAAGACCTTAAAGGTAAGTATGCAATAGCTCCATTGCCTGTATTCGAAGAAGGTAATCCTCGTTCCGTTGGCTTAGGCGGTACTGGCACAGTTGTTACTAAGAATGGTAAAGACGTTCAGTTGGCAAAAGAATTTGTAGCCTTTGCTAAGCTTTCGAAAGAAGCTACTACAGAAATCTGGAATACACTTGGATTTGACCCAATCAACATGGAAGTATGGAAAGATGATGCAGTTACGAAAAACCCTGAAAATGAATACGTCCAATACTTTAAAACAAATGCATTTGATACTTTGAATGAAATCAAAGACGAAATTAGAGCGATTAAGTCCGTTAAAGCTTCACCAACCATCGGCAATATATTCAATACGGTTACTTTGAATGCTATCTTTGAAGATGGCCAAGACGTGAAGGAAGCGTTGGATGAAGCACAAGCAGCAATTGAACAAGAATTGAAATAAATATAATAAGTAAATGATTTGATTAAACCTGTCGGCAGGTACAGAGGTCGGCAGGTTTAACCATAGTCAAGGGAGATTGAGAATATGATAAAGAAATTTGTATACTCTCAAAAAGTTGCACCTTATGTTTTTGTATTGCCATTTATACTCATATTTTTGATATTCTGGTTTTTTCCGCTTGTAAATTCATTCGTAATGAGCTTTCAAGATAGGATGCTGGGACAGGATCCTAAATGGATTGGTGAAGCAAATTATTCGAAATTACTTACTGATAAAGTGTTTTTGACATCTATTAAAAATAGCATTGTGTACATGTTAGGAACCTTAGTGCTGTTGATTCCTTTTCCCATGTTATTCGCCGTTATGATCAACAGTAAGTTAATGATGGGAAGAGAGTTTTTTAAATCTTCTTTCTTTCTCCCTGCATTGACATCTGTCGCAGTTGCGGGTACCATTTTCCGCCTTACATTCGGTGAGATGGAAGGTTCATTAATGAACAGTTTTCTAGGTCTATTTGGTGTAGAGCCTATCAAATTTTTGAAAGACGGAAATTGGAGTATGGCAGCACTGTTAATCCTCGCATGTTGGAGATGGACAGGCGTTAATATGCTTTACTATCTATCGGGTTTGAAAAGCATTGACAATGAATATTATGAGGCTGCTTCAATTGACGGTGCATCTGCTTGGCAGAAGTTTAGAACGATCACAATGCCATTATTGAAGCCGACCACGGTATATGTTACCACAATTAGTGTTTATGCAGGTTTAGCAATGTTTACTGAGAGCCTGATGATGTTCAACGGTAACAAATCACCCCAAAATATTGGCTTAACCATTGTTGGATACCTGTATAGACAAGGGATTGAGCAGAATAAGCTGGGTTACGCAGCTGCAGTTGGTATCGTTCTGTTAGTCATTGCTATGGTTATCAATTTAACGCAGTTGAAATTTAGTGGAATGTTCAAAAAGGAGGAGGATTAAAGTGGGCAGAAGTCAGACGAGGAGTGATTTCATCTCTAGAATAGTAATTATTTGTTTATTCATTATACTATTCGTTATAATTATGATCCCATTCTACGCAGTGGCCCTATCTTCCTTTAAACCAGGTGAGTCATTAGTTAGATATGGTCTTAACCTAAGTTTGGATTTTGAAATCATGAGTTTTGATAATTTCATCTTTCTGTTTACTG
Organism: Paenibacillus sp. FSL H3-0457; assembly: GCF_037981725.1. Taxonomy (NCBI): domain Bacteria; kingdom Bacillati; phylum Bacillota; class Bacilli; order Caryophanales; family Paenibacillaceae; genus Paenibacillus; species Paenibacillus sp. FSL H3-0457. Next base: position 3,763,173 of record NZ_CP150283.1, read on the forward strand.
GAGAACATGATTATTTTGTGTGGTTTTGGAACAGTATGATTTTAACAATCGTTCAAGTGGTTTTAACACTTTTTGTAAGCGCATTTGTTGCATATGGTTTTGCAGCATATCATTTTAAAGGTAAGAACTTCCTCTTTATATGTGTTTTGCTCATTATGATGGTGCCTTTCGAAATACTGCTGGTTCCTTTGTACAGCCTAATTAATGATTTGGGAATGGTGAATAGCTATTCGGCAATCATTCTGCCCGGTATAGCCAATGCCGCGACAATATTTTTCTTCAGGCAATATCTACGAAGCATACCCAAAGAGATTATTCAATCTGGACGGGTTGATGGCGCAAACGAGTATGCGATTTATTTCAGACTAATTATGCCGATTATGAAGCCATCGTTTGCAGCAATGGCCATATTGAATGGTATGAATAGCTGGAATAATCTATTGTGGCCATTCATGGTGTTGGGAGATCAGAGTAAATATACACTTCCAATCGGTTTGAAAACGTTGTTAACTCCTTATGGCAATAACTATGACTTATTGATCGTGGGCTCCTTCTTCTCCATCATTCCAATTTTCATACTATTCATTGCTTTTCAGAAATATTTCATAGACGGTATGACTGCAGGCGCTGTTAAAGGGTAATCTATATTATGATGAAACAGGTGATAAGATGGAAATCCAACAACGAGCGTCACACGACATTCAACCATTAATTGAACAGAGAGCTGATCCTTTTATTTACAGACATTCGGATGGTTATTATTACTTCGTAGCATCCGTACCGGAGTATGATCGGATTGAAATCCGTAGAGCCCAGAACCTTGAGAAGCTTGTTACATCAACTCCTGTAGTGATCTGGAGAAAGCGCGAGACTGGTATCCTTAGTGCTAATATTTGGGCACCAGAACTGCATTTTATTGATAACAAATGGTACGTGTATTTTGCTGCCGCACACACGACGGAAACGAATGAAGGCTTGTTCGACCATCGGATGTACGTGCTAGAGAATGAGAATGCCAATCCGCTCGAAGGCATTTGGACGGAAAGAGGGCAGGTTCGTACCGAGTGGGAAAGCTTCGCCCTCGATGCCACTACCTTTGAGCATAATGGAAGCCGTTATTACGTATGGGCACAAAAGGATCCGAATATTGAAGGTAACTCTAATCTGTATATATCTAAAATGAGCAATCCGTGGACGTTGACTGGGTCGCAAACGATGATTTCGATGCCGGAATATGACTGGGAGATCATTGGTTATAAAGTGAACGAAGGCGCGGCATTTCTTCGCAAGGGTAATCGGGTATTCCTCTCTTACTCGGCTAGCGCCACCGATTTCAATTATTGCATGGGCTTACTTGAAGCCGATGCGGATGCTGATTTGCTCGATGCCACCTCATGGCGCAAGTCTCAAGCAGCGGTTTTCTCTACAGATGAGAGTATCTCAATGTATGGTCCCGGTCATAATTCCTTCACGGTGTCAGAGGACGACGAAGATACGCTATTTGTGTTTCACGCAAGAACGTACAAGAACATTATAGGAGATCCGCTGTACGATCCGAATCGCCATACATTTGTGACGGAGCTTTTGTGGACGGCTGACGGCAAACCCGATTTCCGCGGCTCTGTTGCAGCACTTGCACGTTCTGTACAGTGAACGAGTGTCCCAACAAGGTTGATTGATGGATTTGAGTTCGTTTATCCAACTTGTTAAAGAGAGACAGTTAGAACATCGAAGGCACCCTACTGGGTGCCTTCGATTTCGCTCTACAGATAATACGCCGAACCGTATCATAAGGGCAGGATAGTTTAACAAATAAGTCGAAGAGTTGAGTGGGACTAACCTTGCTTAAAGAGGAAAGAGATAACGTTAAATTATAAAAATGTTGTTCACACTTAAATTAACCATGAATTAACCAAAAGTGAGGAAAAAATACTTGTGATAATTTTGGGTTTTATCGAACAAATAGCTTAAGTAATGATGTTGATGTTCGAAATGTTGTAAGTGTATCAGTTATGGCTCGGTTAGGCGACGATACAACAGTTCTGACTAACGACTTGAAATATCTAGGGGAACAAACAAATGTATTGTCTAAAGAAATTGAGGCGAGTTATGGAAGAAGTTGCAATCTAAAGATTCGGGAAACGATAGCTCAATAAAACCGAGGATAGGGAAGGTTATCATCAAACTGCTTAGCGACTTTTTTTATTGTCGAGGGACAAGAACATATTCCCATTGAAGTCGCTATTTTAGCGGCTTTTTTATTTTATCGGTACAAGTTCTTGTCCCAAGCTAAGGACAAGAACTTGTACCGATTGCCGGAATGACTTGTAGTAGATACACTGGTTAATGAAGCACCCTCTCTTTATGTATATAATAGGAAGAACACAGATTTTAATACTTCGACAATATACTCAGGAAAATAAAATTATATTTCTCTCAGGTTCTAGATCCCTTTAATTAGTAAGTTTATTATATCAAAGGAATTACTTATAGTGCATCGTAACGTAGTAACGTATGATATAGTTATTGTTGGAACAATAAGGTTGTAAAAGGTCGCACATAGTATTAATTTTGTAAACAAACCATTGCTTTTCCGAAGAGATAATTAAGGTGTTGAGGAGACGATGAGAATATGATTACTCAGAAGCAATTTGTTGATTTTTTAAGCGAAATTGAACCAAGTTCCACCAAAGATTATCACTTAGATACATTTCTATCAGGTTCCTATAAACGAAATACTGCAATTCGTCTAAGAAAAGTGAATGGTGTTTTTTAACGTCATGATGCAGATATTATTGTGGTTACTAATCATATGCTAACTTTATTGGGCTTGTTGCAATTTTTTGGGTTACGATGGAGTAAATATCTAGAAAATCTCGTTTAACAAGGTTTAAATTTTACTTATTTCCGTAGGTATCTCAAGAGGGTGCGATCTTTAGCTGAATATATCCTGCCTATTTGATATACAAAAAACGCCATTAGGCTGCTGCAATTAGGATAATATTAAATTCGAACCTTTTACTTGAAAGTTATGTAGTTCTTACTACTGAAAATCTTTGTTTTCTAGAAATACTAGAATATCCTATGCTTATTTCCTGTTAATAAAACTATTTGATCAACTGGGTGGTGTATTATGACAATTGCATTACAAAAAGCTTATCATATGCTGACAGAGTCTCGACAAAATTACGGTGATTTAAAGAAATGTGAATTTCACATTCACACGCCTGCTTCACACGACTACAGGCTAGTAGCTAATAGATCATATAAACATCTAACTGAGAAAGAAATTGTTGAAATTGCATATGAGCATGGTATGTTTTCTCAGGAGCTTAGGGATTTTATGATGACTGAACTAGCGTTAGGTAAATATGAAGGTGCTGAATATCACCACAGTATACGGAAAACTCCATTTAGTAGTTTCAAAGAATATCTTTCGTATCAATTAATTGCTTATACACTTTATGAGAATGATATTGAAGTAGCTGTAATTACAGATCACAATACTATTGAAGGATATAAAAAATTAATCTTTGCTTTAAATGAATATTTCAGAAGAAAAATTAAGTACTCTAATGAAGGAAAAAGCCAAATTAAACTTTTGTTAGGAATAGAAATATCATGCTCAGAGCAAATACATTTAGTTGGAATTTTTGAGGAATGTATGTTTAAAAAGGTAGAGAAATTAATTGAAGAGCACATACCTTCCAAAGAATCAGGAACATACGAGACAAGTCTGTCGATGATTGATAAGATTGAAAAAATCGGAGGCATAAGTTACATAGCGCATATTAACTCTAGTAACTTAAGGAACACAACAAGTTTGTATAAAAAAACTTTGTTTAATAACATTGCTCTAAACGTTATTGGACTAACTTCAAGTGACAAAGAAAATCAATTAAGGATAATAAGCTCATATGGGGTTACAAAACAATTAGATAAATTCTGTTTTATATATGAAGGTGATTCTCATCAGATAAACGAAATTGGTAAAAAAAATACGTGGATCAAAATGAGCATAGCCAGTTTTGGATCATTAAAGAAAGCTTTTATAAATCATAAACTCTCTGTTTTCATAGATAAACCTACGAGTACTAATAAATTTATAAAGGGTTTGTTAATTGATTCAGGTAAACATGGATACTTAAAGAAAAAAAACGGAGATGAACCTTTTGTTATCGATTTTTCTAGCGACCTCAATTGTATTATAGGGGGAAGAGGAACTGGAAAAAGTACGATTCTCAATGTTCTTGAGGTAGTTTTCACACTTGAGGCTAATTCGAAATCGGTTTTGAAATTTATAAGTAGAAATGATCTTATTATCATTCATTTTGTATACTTAGAGAAAGAATATCTCCTGAAGTTTCTACCACAATTAAAAAAGGATCATATTTATAGTGATTATAGACCATTCGAAGAAAAAGCTATTATTGAAGAAGTAAATAGTCAGAGAATTGTTCTAAGCCATCATTGGATTGAGTTATACCAGATAATTAAGATAGGTGAATCAGTCAATTTTAAAATTATTGATGATGTTGACGAAAAAAAAGAAGTTTTAAATGGAGTTTACAGAAAAAGCTATTCAATCAATAACATTATTGAGCAAATTAACAAAGGGAAGATTGGTGAGTTTGTAAAAGAAGTTGTATTCAATGGCCTTCCGTTTAAAGAGAGAGATACCTTTCTAAAAATTTTCGAAAAGTTATCCAGAACAAGAATGAGAACATTTTTAGAAGCAGAGCTGCCTTTGATCGATAAAAGTATGGATGCACGGAAAGGTAATATTGAAGCCAGCTTAAAGGAATTTAACTCCATTCATAAAAACCATTTTAGTATTATTTATTCTCCAAAACTCAATAATTCATTAAAATATATAGACATATTAGTCGGTGATTTCAATAATCGTCAGTTTCTCTCAGGATATAGAATAACATGGGGGGGAATAGAACGCTTCATAGTGGATGTATGTAATAAAATGGACTTCATGAAATTCTTAACATTGCTCTTCCAAAATAAGTTTAAAGAAATTGAAAGACAGGTTTCAGTACTTTCTTACCAAGTTGATAGAAATCTTACTTTTTCTGATGTTGATCAAAATCGAAAACATGTAGAGCTTAAGGATATAACAGATATATATCGAACAATACGTAATAAGTTGTTATCTGACAGAGAAAGACTAATAAAGTGTTTTCAACTCTACTTTGAAGTTATTGATGATTTTTCAATTATGTTCAATACCAGTTCTAAAGAAATCGTAACAACCATTGCCCCGATAATGAAGGATATTAATGAGATATCTTTAGGTCAGAAGGTTGTAGCTATTCTAACTTTCATTTTTGAATATGGAAAACATTTTAACGATAATACACCTTTGATTATTGATCAGCCTGAGGATAATTTAGATAATCAATATATTTATAAAAATTTAGTGAATAGTCTAAAACAAATTAAAAATAATCGCCAAATTATAATTGTGACACATAGTTCTACAATTGTAACTAATGCAGATGCTGAACAAGTTGTCATATTAGACTCTGATAGTAAAAATGGATGGATTGAGAAAAAGGGATACCCTGACAATGATGTTGTCACTAAGCACATTATCAATTATCTAGAAGGGGGAGAAGAGTCCTTTAAACATAAAATTGGAATGTATGAAAAGGTTCTGCAGAAATGATGTCAGTAAAATAGCTCAGTGAGTATTATCTCCTCTTAGTAGACAAGAGAAAAAAGACATCAGTTATGATGGACTTAGTCTTGTTGAGCGGAGGAGTTTTTTTGCATGTACCAAAACACAGGATGATTGTCGAGGGACAAGAATATGGTCCCATTAAAGTCGCTATTTTAGCGGCTTTTTTTGTTTTATCGGTACAAGTTCTTGTCCCGAGCCAAGGACAAGAACTTGTACCGATTACCGAAATGGACAAGAACACCGTCCTATTACCGATTAGGTGTATATCTAAGTAAAAAGTACATTCAGGTAAGGCTTTATTGGCACAAATACACATTATACAATCCGATCAGAATTATACAATCAAATAATCATCTCTCATTTTTCCGAGAGAGCAGGGGTTAATTCAGGAACTCTCAGTAGAATTATGAACGGGGTTATTCAGGTTCCTGTTCGGACCTTAGATCAGATTACTGAAGCTATACCTTTAGAGACGGATTTTCTTACTTAGTATGTGGATTTTGTTTCTGCGGTGTGTCGTCCATATAGGGCGCTTATTCTAACTTTTTTTGGACTATGTTACAAAATAATGAATAAAAAGGAAACTATTTTCCTTTTTGGGTGTCTATATATGTGAGGCAAATCCTCAAAACTGGTTATAAGGAGCGTGAATGTTATTGAAATATAAGAAGACTTGGTTAATTGCGGGTACGTTTGGCCTAAGCTTCAGCTTAATGGGCAACGTGTCAGGAGACCAACTCGGGGCAGGAAAAGCAATCCAAATCCAGGCCTAGCAGCATTCAGTTCTATAATACACTCCCAGGTACGTCGGACAACGAGAAAGAAAAAGCCCTCATTGAACATGCAGATGCTATCGAACTGGTATCTAAGCAATTGCATACAGATGGTATCAATCTTGAAGAGGAAATGTTATGACGAAATAATAAAAAATAGGAGGTTTTTTATTATGTTAAAGGCGAAAAAAATCTTTTTGCCAGTATTAATGATTTTGTCTATTTTCTGTTTAAGTTTATCTCCAAATTTGAGTGTTACAGCACAAGCGGATAACAGCCAAGATTTTGCTGTAGTTATAGGTAATGAAGCCAAGGAATTGATCGATGCAACGCTACATGGAGTAGAAGCAGGTGAAATTGAGAATATCGCCCCTGTCTCTGCTTTTGATTTGGAAAAATCGAGTGTGTACACGGTTGGCGGTGGAGTTACGGTTGTTACAGTTCCTTTGCATGGGGATTACAGCCTTCCTAGTAACGTAACAGTATTCTTCGATGAGGATAATACCGTATTGCAGACAAATGAAATGCTGGTGACCAAGAATGAGGCAGGAAACTTCCGAGTTGAGACGTATTTGAATGGATCAGTTGTTAAATCCGTGGACACTGACAGACCTTATATCACAGATGAAGAAATGCTTGCAGAAGAGCCAGTTAACTCTGGAGTGCAACCAAATAGTGTAGGCGCAGTAGCAACTTGTCTTGGAGCAGTACTTGGAATTGGTGGTACGGCGGCTTATATTATTGCGGTCGCGTGTGGGGGTTCGTGTGCAGTACCGACACCAGTGACTGCTCCGATATGTGCTGCATGTATTGGTGCATATGCACTTCTTGGTGGTGGTGCTATCGCTGGGGCAGTAGCTTGTTTCAATTACCTGTGAGGTGATTTGATGAACAAGATTTTAGCGATCTCGGTTTTGGGGATGGGTTTAACTGGTGCTGTTTTAATCATCTCAGTTGCTCTGTTGTTTAACTCTCCAATAGGCAATGTGTTGAAGATGGTTACCGCTGCTTCAGCAGCATCATTTATTGTATTTGCTGTCTCGGCTTTGGTATTTCGTCGGCGATTAGATGCTGAAAAAAGAGAGTAATATATTTATACTTCCTCACTTTAGGACGAATGATTCCCAGTAGCAATCCTAACAAATGTTTCTACTCAAGAAAAAAAGCATCTCCTCCAGGAGATGTTTTTTTCTGCTTTTTGATCCAAGCGAATTACATAGACATTTAGGATGGGAACTGTAATGTTCGGTTTTTAAGACACTTTAGACTCATGGCCAGCTCCTGCATCTGGCCTTTTTTTCTTCAAAACCCGAATGTTTAAAGTGTGGCCAATTGAAAAAAACGACTCTGAGCTGAATAAAGGGGAATATCCCATATGGGATATTAAGGAAAAAAGAAGAGGGAGTTGTTATGAGGAAAGATAGAAATACCGGAATGTTACGTAACGTGGATGCCTTGGGGCGTATTATATTACCGATGGAATTGTGGCGTACACTTGGGATTGATATTGGCAATCCTTTTGAATACTTTGTAGAAGAAGATGAACGTCTGATATTCAGGAAATATCGAACCCAGGAATGTATGTTTTGCTCTTCCACGGAAGGGCTGTCCTATTTCAAAGAATATTTCATGCTTTTTATTTTATTGTCGCGGGACACAAACATTGTTCCTTTCAAAGTCGCTATTATAGCGGCTTTTTTGTTTTAAGGAACCAAGTTCTTGTCCCATGTTGTGGACAAGAACATTGTGTCATTCCCGATTAGATTATTATCTAAATAGTATCACGAAGGAGATCATGTGACTAGATAAAAGCATACGAATATCAGTTGTGGTAAATAGCGTTGACCGACGCAATACTCACCCCCGCGACGGCCGTGGTCGTTCTTTTTGTCTATCTACGGGAATGAAAACTCCCCGTAATATTGATTTTTTATTTTTACCCGGGTAATATTATTGATAAGGGAACGAAAGAGGAGGAATTACATGCAGGTTTCACCTAATAATTCAATAAGCTGCACTGCCTTTGTAGAAAGAGATTGTTTCGCCAAAGGTACATTACAGCATGTTGTTATCACCGTGAAAGAGAATTTGGAGGACAGTAAATTTGTACAATTGCTTATTTTTAATGATTTGACGGGTAAACCAATAGATATTGATTTCCGTGGAAACACAGCTGAGGTGCTTGAGCGGTTAAACAGCCAAGCTGGACATATACCGGATACGAAAGAACATGAACAACCTGCTCGCAGGGTTGGCCGTCCCAAGCTAGGAGTGGTGTCTGGTGAAGTTACTTTGCTTCCTCGACATTGGGACTGGCTTAAAGCTCAACCCGGAGGAGCCTCCGTAACGCTGCGAAGATTGATAGATGAAGCTCGCCGCTCGGGGGAAAACGAAAGTAAATTTCGCACAGCACAGGAAGCAAGTTATCATTTTATGACTGCAATGGCGGGCGATTTCCCTCAATATGAGGAGGTTTTGAGAGCACTGTATGCCGGGAATAAAGATCACTTTTACGGATTAATAGATGATTGGACAACCGATATCAGAGACTATATTAAGACTTTAGCCAAGTGTGCATTCATACAGGAAGAGAGTTAATAGCCACGTAAACGATGTGCACAACTTCAAATCATGTATCTTACTTGGAAGGGACTGGACATCGAACTGCCGCCGTTGAAGAATCTCGACTATTGCCCATAACAGAGTTACCATAAAATTAAGTTTAAGGAGAACATAACAATGAATCTGTTAAAAGTTAACGGCATAAAACTCGCCTATGACAGTTATGGCAGCGAAACGGATGAAACCATTCTGTTGATCGCGGGGCTCGGTACCCAGATGATCCGTTGGACCGTTCCATTTTGTGAAATACTCGCGGCTCGGGGATATAGAGTTATTCGTTTTGACAATCGGGACACAGGTCTATCCACACACTTTAACCATCACGACACATTGGATTTTGAAGCACTTGCTAAAGCACTCATGTCGGGACAACTCCCGGTTATTCCATACACACTTGATGACATGTCTGATGATACCATTGGATTGCTAGATGCCCTGGGGATAAAAAATGCACATGTCGTTGGACGTTCGATGGGCGGCATGATTGCCCAGCTTGTTGCCAGCCGATATCCGGAGCGTGTTCTCTCTCTTACTTCCATCATGTCAACAACAGGAAATCCCGAACTTCCACCAACATGGCCTGATGTAATGGCGTTAATGACTCGGCCAGCACCGAACCCAATGGAGGATGAAGCAGGATACTTAGCTCATAGTGTAGCTTTTGCCAGACGTATTGCCGGTACAGGTTATCCATTTGAAGAGAACGAATATCATTCAATTATTCGAGAAGAGGTTCAGCGAGCTTATGATCCGGGGAGTATTGGGCGGCAAATTGCAGCTATTGCAGTTTCTGGAGACCGTCGTCCACAACTGGAAAAAGTGAAGGTTCCATCCTTAGTAATCCACGGGGTGGAAGACCCTATGTTTGTGCCAGCATGCGGACAAGATACGGCTCAATCCATCTCTGGTGCAGAATTCATGTTACTTGAAGGCATGGGACATGATCTGCCGGCACAGTTGTTTGAAACTGTTGTTGATGGAATCGTACGGACATCCCGACGCAAAGGATAGCATGGTGAAATGTCCAGGGACAAGAACATATTCCCATTGAAGCCGCTATTTTAGCGGCTTTTTTGTTTTATCGGTACAAGTTCGTGTCCCGAGCCAAGGACAAGAACTTGTACCGATTGCCGATTAGATGCATATCTAAACAATGCACGCATGGACCTAAAACCTTTTTAGCACTATAATACATGAAAATGTTCACATTGTTATGGACAACTAACAAATTAAGAGGGGAGAAATACGCGTGGCTAGATATTCAAATTGGACTGAAACTAGCTGCTGAGGACAAGAACATAGACCGATTGCCGATTAGGTGTATATCTAAATAATCAGCATATGCACTTATTTGGGAACAACTATAAGAATAATGTTACATTAATTGAATCCAAACCCCCGAGTTAACTGTCTATATAACAGGAGGTGAACGACAATGATCGATGCACAGCAACAAATCAACGCCGCACAAAACGGAGATCACGATGCCTTCGTATCTCTTATAAAGGATCGAACGGATAAGCTGCACCGAGTGGCTCGCCATTATGTACGGGAGTCCAAAGATGCGGAGGATATCGTTCAGGATGCCCTGGTTAAGGCTTATGAGTCACTGCAAACGCTGCAGCAAGCCGAAGCGTTTGAGAGCTGGCTTACCAGAATTGTGGTGAACCGGGCGCTCAATCATTTGAAGAAATCCAAGCGTGTTCACCTGAGCGAAGACCCGCAGGCGCAAGAGCCATTGGTCGTTAATGATATCGATCAAACCCTGGATCTGGAGCGTGCATTGGCCAGTCTGAATCCGAAGCTGCGTCAGCTCCTGTTCTTAAAATATAAGAAGGACCTGACCCAGCAGCAAATCGCCCATCTCCTGGATATGCCATTAGGTACTGTAAAAACACAATTACGGAAGGGGCTGGAACATTTGCGCAACGAAATGGCTCAAGATTTTCTCGAACGAGACCTGGATACATTACGCCTGCAGTTAAGACAACAGGCAGAGCACCAGTTTGCCGTTTCACCGGATTATGATCTGATCGTCAATGACTATCAAGAGAACACCAGGAGGGGAACAGGGAAGGGAGAAGCGGGATTCTTATGGGTTAAAACGGGGAGTGATGACGCCGTTTCTGCCACGCTCTCCAGGGGCGGCAACTTGCTAGACTATGCCATTTCCTGGGCCTCATTGGACAACGAGACACGGATATCTGAGGAGGAGCTCAAACAGCAGGCAGAGCAATTCCTGGAAGATCATTATCCCGGCGCACTGCGTGATTTTCCGTATTGTGAGATGGAGTGGATGGAAGGGATGTTTGTGTACACACGACAGCAGAAGGCGATGGGGCTGCCGCTTCCTGAGACGGGATGCCTGATTATGGTTCATCCCAGCGGTCGCGTGGTCGGATTTAGGTACTATGGAACCGTTCCAGGGCCAGCACTCCCAACCATGATCACACCAGAAGAGGAACAGATGGCGTGTATGAAGGCGAATTTTTTGCTACATGTGGAATATTGCGTATTGGACAAAGCCGTGTACACGGATGGTGACGATCAGGTCCATCTTGTTTACGCCCCCCGAAGTAGAGGGCTAATCTATACTGCATCATCACAGGAGGAAGTTCCGACAGCCTATAGGGCAGAAGCTGTCCCCTCTGACCCAAGAACTCTGGACGAGTGGCCAGGTGAGTTCCCGCCCGCACGAAGCCTAGAAGAGTGGATTGGCGTAAACAACGACCAATTTCAGTTAGTACAAGACGACAATATTGGCTCGAACACCAAGTTGATGGTATGGAAGCAACAGAATGAAGAGCGTCCAGCCAAGAATGACCGGTCTTGGAAGGCCTATTGGGCTGATCAGATGGAGGGAGCAGTCAAGGCGCGAGTAGACAGCCAATCCGGACAACTGATTGACTTTGTTTCGCATGGTAAGCCAGATCAACTAGCTCCATTAACCTGGGATCGAGACGCATGTATAGAAGTAGCTATGGACTATGTCCGAGGACTAGCAGCTGAAATGTTGCCGTATCTCAAGCTTCTAACTGAAGAGACCGACGACGAAGATCGTTTGGAAATCATTCGCTTTGGTGTATATGTTCAAGACATATCTGTCAGGGATGAATGCTATCAACTAGCTGTTGACCGCTCTAATGGGAGGGTCAAAAGTTTGATGTCCCCCTCCATAAGGCCAGAACAGTTAAAGAAGCTGGAGACCGTGCCTTCATTTGATTACCAGACAGCCATCCTCCGATGGACGGCACAGGCCAAGCTGCGTCTGCAATGGGAACGGATGCACAATACTAGGGCGGAAGAGGCCCCGTACGAACTAGTGTATCGAATGATTGGTAGCGAGCACGAGCGGACGCCCGAAGTGCTTGATGCGCATACGGGGAAGTTATACGAAAATACTTTTTACTGACAAACAAAAACATCTAGCCCGAAACTAAGGGTTGGAAGGCATTCAAGAGCCTGCGGACGTAGAACAGCATTGGAAGGAGGTTGGTGTCCATTCCAGAATGCCCATCGATGGTTCCTTATGGAAGGACGATCCCATCCTTTCTTCCTATCCACCGTCCCGTGTATACAAGGTCATCGAGCGAGATCATGCAGGAAGAGCGATGGAGTTTTTGAGAAAGCCAGAGAAGCGGTCTTAGCGTTCAACCGTAATATTGCTGTCGAGGGACAAGAACATGGTCTCATTGAAGTCGCTATTTTAGCAGCTTTTTATTTTATCGGTACAAGTTCTTGTCCCGAGCCAAGGACAAGAACTTGTACCGATTGTCGGAAAGGACAAGAATATAGTCCGATTACCGATTAGGCCTGTATCTAATCGTCATCTTGCCCTTCAATTCATTAAACTAACGGGCAGTATAGTTCCAATATGTGGTACTATTTTTTTAGGCAATGATGGGGAAATTGTAGCCATTAAGGGGGGGGGGTATGGCGACCACAATAGGTCTTATTAGACATGGGGTTACTGAATGGAATACTCTTAGCAAGGCTCAAGGAATATCTGATATACCGCTAAACGAAGAAGGAATAGAGCAAGCAACTGCACTGGCAAAAAGACTTTCAAGCGAAGAGTGGGATGTTATATTCTCCAGTAATTCTTGGTATGGAAGATTTCAAAGTGGTCGCAAAGCGAGGTCTAACTTTTCTCGAGAAACTGATTAAAGAATACGTTGATAAAAGAATATTAGTTATAAGTCATGGAGCATGGATTGGGCTGTCATTACAACATCTTTTGCCGCAACATTTCCAAAAAACGTATATAGATAATACTTCTATAACCATTCTTACACACACTAACAACAAGTGGGCATGCCAATTATATAACTGTACCAAACACCTTTAGCTATTGTGGACTAAGCTAACGGGAAACGTTAGCTCAATAAAACAAAAAAAAGCAGCCGATCATTGTGATTGGTTGCTTTATTCAACTAACGGATAGGATACTTTCAAGATTAGACGCGGTGAACCACACTAAAAGTATCGACGAGTTTATCGTCGTTAGCAACTATTAACCAGGATAATACAGTTTCTGGGTCGAATTTGGTTGGCGGTAAGTTAGAATGGGGGGATAAGATATGGAAAAGTACGGAAGTGACAAGGCACGTTTTCTAAAAGAAATAATGGATTTGATGGTACCCATAGAAGGCGGATCAATTGAACTACGCGATTTTCTTAATACAGATAAATGGCTTAGCACTGATTACACTTTATCTAACCCAGGAAGTTGTAAAAAGACTATAACGTGGACTGAAGCTATAGAGCCATTCCATGTAATGAAGTATCCAGTAACACAGCAGTTATATCATTTTGTCATGCATGAAGAATAAATAGAGCCGATTGTGAGTAAGCTGCCAATTACGAAAGTTTCGTGGATGGATGCTATTACTTTCTGTAATGAGTTATCGAGAAAGCTTGGCAGGATGGAATGTTACACAGTTACAAACGAAAGTGAGAACACAATATTTAACAAAATAGCGAATGGATTTCGATTACTGTCAGACGCTGAATGGCAGTATGCGTGTAAAGCAGGATCAACGGGATATCGGTATGCAAGAATTGATCATATTGCATGGTATCAAGGAAATTCCAATGGATCTGTTCATAAAGTAGGACAGTTGCTTCCTAATCCATGGGGACTTTATGACTTGATCGGTAACGTCTGGGAATGGTGCTGGGATCTATATGATGCTGAACGATATGGGAACTATAGAGTTTTCAGGGGAGGCAGTTGGGCTGAAGTGGAGAACAATTGTGGTTCTACGAGTAGAAGGAAAAGCATGCCCAATTTTAAAATAGATGATCTTGGTTTTAGAATAGCACTTACAAATCCTTGAGAAAACGACACATCGAGTATGCTCAAGTCGTTGAGCTGACGGTAGGTGTTCAACTATCCGAAAATATAACTTACTGATGACCAGAAGGCAAGATTATAGAATCACCAAATGTAGCGGGACACAAACATTGTTCCATTCAAAGTCGCTATTATAGCGGCTTTTTTGATTTAAGGAACCAAGTTATTGTCCCATGTTGTGGACAAGAACTTGGTTCCTTTGCCGAAAAGGACAAGAACATTGTGTCATTACCGATTAGATTATTATCTAAATAGTATCACGAAGGAGATCATGTGACTAGATAAAAGCATACGAATATCAGTTGTGGTAAATAGCGTTGACCGACGCAATACTCACCCCCGCGACGACCGTGGTCGTTCTTTTTGTCTATCTACGGGAATGAAAACTCCCCGTAATATTGATTTTTTATTTTTACCCGGGTAATATTATTGATAAGGGAACGAAAGAGGAGGAATTACATGCAGGTTTCACCTAATAATTCAATAAGCTGCACTGCCTTTGTAGAAAGAGATTGTTTCGCCAAAGGTACATTACAGCATGTTGTTATCACCGTGAAAGAGAATTTGGAGGACAGTAAATTTGTACAATTGCTTATTTTTAATGATTTGACGGGTAAACCAATAGATATTGATTTCCGTGGAAACACAGCTGAGGTGCTTGAGCGGTTAAACAGCCAAGCTGGACATATACCGGATACAAAAGAACACGAACAACCTGCTCGCAGGGTTGGCCGTCCCAAGCTAGGAGTGGTGTCTGGTGAAGTTACTTTGCTTCCTCGACATTGGGATTGGCTTAAAGCTCAACCCGGAGGAGCCTCCGTAACGCTGCGAAGATTGATAGATGAAGCTCGCCGCTCGGGGGAAAACGAAAATAAAGTTCGCACAGCACAGGAAGCAAGTTATCATTTTATGACTGCAATGGCGGGCGATTTCCCTCAATATGAGGAGGTTTTGAGAGCACTGTATGCCGGGAATAAAGATCACTTTTACGGATTAATAGATGATTGGACAACCGATATCAGAGACTATATTAAGACTTTAGCCAAGTGTGCATTCATACAGGAAGAGAGTTAATAGCCATGTAAACGATGTGCACAACAGCAGATAAAGAAGGAAAGTGGGGTATGGAACGTGACTGAATCATCTGGTTACATTGAACCGACTCAAAACAGTGGCATGAAACTTGTGTGGCGAAAGATCACCATTAGCGGAGAAGAAGCTTTCCAGCGTTATATTCAACACACGCTCCCGTTCCTACAAGAAAGTGGGGGCGAGATTGTTTTTATGGGCAAAGACGGAGAATACCTGATTGGTCCAGAAGCTGAACATTGAGATTTTGTCATGTTAGTTCGTCAGAGCAGCATAGAGTCGTTCCTGGCCTTTTCGAATCATGTATCTTACTTGGAAGGGACTGGACACCCAACTGCCGCCATTGAAGATTCTCGACTATTGCCCATAACAGAGTTACCATAAAATTAAGTTTAAGGAGAACATAACAATGAATATGTTAAAAGTTAACGGCATAGAACTCATCTATGACAGTTATGGCAGTGAAACGGATGAAACCATTCTGTTGATCGCGGGGCTTGGTACCCAGATGATCCGTTGGACCGTTCCATTTTGTGAAATACTGGCGGCTCGGGGATATAGAGTTATTCGTTTTGACAATCGGGACACAGGTCTATCCACACACT
Source organism: Paenibacillus sp. FSL H3-0457 (assembly GCF_037981725.1). Classification (NCBI taxonomy): domain Bacteria; kingdom Bacillati; phylum Bacillota; class Bacilli; order Caryophanales; family Paenibacillaceae; genus Paenibacillus; species Paenibacillus sp. FSL H3-0457. The sequence goes on from NZ_CP150283.1 coordinate 3,779,310, forward strand.
TTAACCATCACAACACATTGGATTTTGAAGCAATTGCTAAAACACTCGTGTCGGGACAACTCCCGGTTATTCCATACACACTTGATGATATGACTGATGATACCATTGGATTGCTAGATGCCCTGGGGATAAAAAATGCACATGTCGTTGGACGTTCGATGGGCGGCATGATTGCCCAGCTTGTTGCCAGCCGATATCCGGAGCGTGTTCTCTCTCTTACTTCCATCATGTCAACAACAGGAAATCCCGAACTTCCACCAACATCGCCTGATGTAATGGCGTTAATGACTCGGCCAGCACCGAACCCAATGGAGGATGAAGCAGGATACTTAGCTCATAGTGTAGCTTTTGCCAGACGTATTGCCGGTACAGGTTATCCATTTGAAGAGAACGAATATCATTCAATTATTCGAGAAGAGGTTCAGCGAGCTTATGATCCGGGGAGTATTGGGCGGCAAATTGCAGCTATTGCAGTTTCTGGAGACCGTCGTCCACAACTGGAAAAAGTGAAGGTTCCATCCTTAGTAATCCACGGGGTGGAAGACCCTATGTTTGTGCCAGCATGCGGAAAAGACACGGCTCATGCCATCTCTGGTGCAGAATTCATGTTACTTGAAGGCATGGGACATGATCTGCCGGCACAGTTGTTTGAAACTGTTGTTGATGGAATCGTACGGACAGCCCGACGCAAAGGATAGCATGGTGAAAAGAAAGCTTTGAGTTACGACAGATACCTCATTGAAAGTAGGGTACTTTTTGGTAGGGAACTTTGTGTCAATGTATTACAGGAGATATGTTGTCGAGGGACAAGAACATCGTCCGATTGCCGATTAGATGTGTACTTAAGTAAAAAGTACATAAGCCCTCATTAGTACCAAATATTTTATATAAGAACATTCACATTAAAATATATTACTTATGTAACATTTCTCAAAGAAAGACTCTTAAATTATAGTTCTCTTTTTTGTCTCAGACTCTCAATAAAAACAGGTAGTTATCTGGATAAAATTAATTGAGCGCGTAAATGAAATAATAATTGCTTCTCGATTATGTATGCGATATATTGCATATAAGAATAATTGCAATGAGGATGAAAACAATGCCAATTCCTAAAGATTTTTCCTTACCAGTCCGTATGTCCGCAAAAGAAAGAGCGTTTTCTCAGATTCAACGATGGATTATTGATGGAACACTGCAACCAGGTGAAAAGCTTATTGATGCGGAAATGGCTGAATCGCTTGGAGTCAGCCGGACACCGATTCGGGAGGCATTTCAGTTACTCGAAGTTCAAGGCCTCGTGTCCATGCATCCAGGAAAAGAAACAAAAGTAACGAATATTGAGAAAAACGATATTTTTAAGATGTATTCAACCATGGCTGCTCTTCAGGCTTTGGCTGCTGAAATTACCGCCAAAATTATTGTTCCAGAACAGATTGAGAAACTAAGATCACTAAATTTGGAATTTGCAAGTTCCATTAAGAATGGCCAAGTTTATCAGGCTATGGAGGTGGATGAGCAATTTCATAATTATATTGTGGAGCTCTCAGATAATCCTTATGTAGCTACATTTAATACATCTCTTCAGATTCACATTAGGCGATTTAAATACGTATTTTTAAAACAACCTATTACGGCTACACTAGCTTCAGTTGAAGAACATGATCAGATTATTAAAGCTTTTGAAGGCAAAAATAGCAACGATGCCCATAATTTAATGAAACAAAATTTTATTAGACCGATGCAGGAACTGAACGAAATACTTTGAAATGAGGGAAGAAACATGGAAAATAAAAAAGATCTTCGCATTCGAAGCAAGGTAATCAGTGAAGGTGCTAACCGGGTACCGAACAGAGCGATGCTGCGTGCAGTTGGATTTCAAGATGAGGATTTTAAAAAGCCAATGATCGGAATAGCAAGTACGTGGAGTGAAGTAACACCGTGTAATATGCACATCAATGATTTAGCGGTGCAAGCTAAGCTGGGCGCACGTAATAACGGCGGTGCTCCACTAATTTTTAATACGATTACCGTTTCTGATGGGATCTCGATGGGGCATGGCGGGATGTTGTTCTCGCTACCAAGTCGGGAAGCTATAGCTGATTCGATTGAAATTGTGACCGGAGCCGAGCGTTTTGACGGCGTTGTTGCAATCGGTGGGTGTGACAAGAATACGCCTGCATGTTTGATGGCTATTGGACGGATGAATATTCCTTCTGTTTATGTATATGGAGGAACCATTCAACCTGGTAATCTCGACGGTAAAAAAGTGGATATCGTTTCAGCTTTTGAAGCCGTTGGGCAATATCAAGATGGAAAAATAACAGACGAACAATTGCATAAGGTCGAATGCAGTGTTTGTCCAGGTCCAGGGGCTTGTGGGGGGATGTATACCGCTAATACGATGGCCGCAGCTGCAGAAGCAATGGGTATGTGTTTGCCTGGTTCTTCTTCGACATCAGCTATCTCAGCGGATAAAGCATTGGAATGCGAAGCAGCCGGTAAGCAGGTCATCTCACTTCTTGAACAGGAAATCTACCCAAGAGACATTATGACGAAGAAAGCATTTGAGAATGCGATCACCGTTGTTATGGCTCTAGGGGGATCAACCAACGCATTTCTCCATCTGCTAGCTATTGCGCACTCCGTAGAAGTGGATTTAACCTTGGATGATTTTGAACGAATTCGCTTGCGTGTTCCTCATTTGGCAGATCTGAAGCCAAGTGGTCAGTATGTCATGCAGGATTTGAATGATATTGGTGGTGTTTCCGGGGTAATGAAGCTATTGCTCGCTGAGGGATTACTTCATGGGGATTGCCTCACCGTAACTGGTAAAACGTTGGCGGAGAATTTAGCAGAAGCTGCTCCACTTCAGAATGATCAAGAGATTATACGTCCACTCAATAATCCGCTTAAACCAAATGGACCACTGGTTGTGCTTCGAGGAAACCTAGCTCCTGAAGGCGCTGTTGCCAAAATGTCAGGCATGAAGATACAACAGTTTTCCGGACCGACAAAGGTGTACGATAGCGAAGATGAAGCGACAGAAGCGATCATGAATGATGAAATTCAAGAAGGGGACGTATTGGTCATACGCTATTGTGGACCGAAGGGTGGACCAGGTATGCCTGAGATGCTTTCCGTTACAGCACTCATTGTAGGGAAAGGTCTCGGTGGGAAAGTTGCTCTCATAACAGATGGTAGGTTCTCGGGTGGCTCGCATGGATTTGTAGTCGGCCATGTATCCCCTGAGGCACAAGTAGGTGGACCGATCTCTTTGCTAAAGAATGGGGACATTATCACCATTGACAGCGATATTCAGGAAATTAAGGTTGAAGTGCCAGAAGAAGAGTTGGCCGCTCGAGCGCAAGCTTGGGTACAACCGCCACTGAAAGTGAAATCCGGTGTACTTGCCAAATATGCTAAATTAGTTTCCTCTGCTTCAAGAGGTGCAGTAACAGATTTGATGGAATAGACAATTAAACATTGATGCTACATATAAAATGGGAGGGGAGAAGCTACTACAACGAATGCATGAAGCGCGCTAAACAAAAACGCCAGCTTTAGAGATCAAGAATGTCGCAAGAAAAAGATGAAGAATTTAGTTTCATCATTTGAGAATGAAGTGCACCCCCTAGAATAGACATTGGAAAAACCCCTGAGTTTAGCCGATGAAATTCTAGGGGGTGTATTTTTGCTTGTACCGTTTCTCGACTTTCATTAATTGGGGGTTCGCTACGAATAGCAGGCAGGTTCCGGCTAGTGCAGGAATGTTTGGAGGATGGTCTAAATCTCGAATGAGTAAATATTGCCAATGCAAGTCGCTAGACCGTTAGGCAATCCAAACTAGCTGCTTTCAATATTAAATTAAACTCTCGAAGAAAGGGAAACAGAAAAATGTCGAGGGACAAGAACATAGTCCGATTGCTGATTAGATGAATATCTAAATAGTATCATGACAGAACTTATGGCGAGACAAAAGCACAATTCGCTTTCTGAAACCAAGAACTCAGTTCCATTGCTGAAAAAAATGACGCTGTCAAAGGTGAGTATAGTTATAAAGTTCTTGTCAAAAGAAACTTGGAGCCATGAAATTTACAAGGGTTACGGGTATACGAGCTCCTAAAACGAAACCCTTTTACTTATGTTCAAAATCTAATCTGAAATAACCCTGTATTCTGGTCCCAAAATGGAACAAGAGTTGTCGAGGGATAAGAATATGGCACGATTAGGAAAATAGCTAATCGGTTTTCCCTAGCTAATTCATGCATCTATCGCTCAGGATAGTGTAGCTATGGCGATACGAAAAACTGGAACCGCAATCAATATATATTCGCAGATAAGGTTTCTTTTAAAACATCTTCAAATATAAAAAGAAAGTTATCTATTCTAAATAAGAATTAGTACTTTTTTGCAAACAATTTAATGACCATTCTTTATAAAGAATGATGCAAACATCAGTGATTGTTGGACAAGATTCAAATTTTTTTCTTCTATTATAGATCTACTCTCATTTGTTCGTTAGTGCAGTTCAACATGTAGTGTTTTGATTCGGTCAGATAACAGGTACAGGAACATCAATTTGTACATTGCGATTGATCTCCTTAATGTACAAATTGTAGATAGGCGCTGGGGCACGTTTAATCTGTCAGCCATTAAACTATTTGAGCAGAAGAACTCGCATATACAAAACAAACATGAGGAGTTGCAACCGGGCAAAGTTCCTTAGAAGTATATAAAATGTTAGTGCGCGCTCCTCTGGTATCCTATACTTAGCAGCTATCATAACAAATTCTCGATGTTGGGTAGGATCACCCCCAGAAACAAGATTAAATTATTCTTCCACATATTACCTTGTTGATCGCTAGAAGGGAACCAAACGGTTCATTTTCGTTTACTAGTACAACTGGGCAAGTTCCAAACAGTCTTGTAATGCTCCAAGTCTTGTTCTGAAATTTTTGGATTATTGCTATATGTGTAACGATAGAATTCACAAATAGCTTTCTCTTTACATCTCTAAGTCTAAAGAGATGTATATTCCTTCATAGAAGATTGTGGTCTTAATCCTCTTTGTCTTATGCTACTAAATGAGATACCGCATAAAATAATAATCACTCCAAGCCATTGAGACCAACCTACAAATTCTCCTAGTACAAGAGAAGACATTATAACGGCCATGGGTAATTCAGATGCGGTCATAATTGTACCCATTCCTGAACCGATATGGGGCATACCTATGGAGTACAGAAGTGGAGGCAATACAACGCCAAAAACTCCGAGAACTAATCCATATGGACTCAATCCTGCCAGCACATCCAGGTTGAATAAGAAGGTTGGAGGGAAAACCACAAAGACAGTAATAACAGCTCCAGTTGAAAGAAGGGCGCTTTTCAATACGGGCGAAGTATCTTTCGCAACAGAACCACTGAGGAAAATAAATAAAGCGAAAGTTGAAGCAGCCAGTAGTCCCCAAATTGTTCCTTGCCACGATAACGAGAGATTTCCTTGAGAAAAGACGTTAGCCGCTAGTACGGAACCGAAAAGCAGTACACCAATCGAGATTAGTTTGCCCCCGGTAGGTTTTTTCTTCTGAAGGACCCATTCGTATAATGTTCCAATCCAAACAAACTGAAATAGTAAGACAATAGCTAGAGAAGCATTTATGCTCTGTAGTGATTGATAATAAAACATACCTGTCAGTCCAAAGGGGATTCCGGATAATAGAAGTTTTGTAATTTGCTTGAGAGTAAGGCTTCTCTTTTTGACAAAGATCACAAATATCCAACTTAAAACTGCACCAAAGAAATATTGTGCGCCAGTGACTTCTGGTGTTGAAAAGCCAGCGTTATAAGCCAGTTTAACAAATGTGGAAAGTATGCCGTAACAACAGCCTCCCAAAAATACAATAAGTGCATAATGCCATAATTTCATAAATATTCCTCCTTTTTTGCATACAAAAAAACCACACAAATGCGCATAGGCATTCGTGTGGCGAAAATAGAGATCACTCTCTAGAAAAATCCACATCCATCGGGTTTTAGTATTTCGTTCATTTCGGTATCAGTATAAAAGCAAAGGTTTGTTCTTGTCAATAACCTGTGACAGAGAATGAGGATAAAAGTCAAAAGGAAACCTACACCTTCAGTAACAGTTGAGTACATAGTAATGTGCTTGTATAGCAAATATTCTAAAATTCATATGGAATATGTGAACTAAATTTTCTTTCATATATGAAATGTAAGTATGGTCATGTGAATACCTTTTTATAAGTCAAGTCCTAGTAAAAAAACACTTGCATTTTTTGAAAAAAGTGTTTTATTATTGTCCGCAAAGAGAGCTTGTACATCAACTGGGTTGTGACTGTTCAATCAGGCAATACCATTTCTGGCCAGAAAAGACGTACTTTTTGCTAACTTTTCACAAAATTTGAAGGCTGTTGACAAATTTGAAATTACTAAAATAACCTTGCAGAATTGAGCGTCGTTGTGCAAAAAAACAGAACGCTGAACTTCAGCATGGAAATGATGTTTAGAGTCTATCCACTGGACAGCCATACAGTTTTTTTGATGCAAAGTCACAGCCAGAGAGGAAGAGCACTCATGAATTATGATCAGTTGGCCAAGGAGATTTTGTCTCGAGTTGGCGGTGTTGAAAACGTTAACAGCGTTGTTCATTGTATAACACGATTGCGATTTCAATTAAGGGACGAAGGAATGGCCCAAACAGAAGAATTAAAGAAACTGTCTGGGGTCATTACGGTCATGCAAAGTGGCGGTCAATACCAAGTTGTGATAGGGAATGAAGTTCCGGATGTATATAAGGCCATCACTAAACTTGGAAATTGGTCTGTAGAGGGTGAAGAGACTTTAAGTTCCGATGAAAATAAAACAGCCAAAGGAAATATATTCAATCGTTTTATTGATATGATTTCAGGTGTTTTTCAGCCATTACTTGGTTTGTTGGCTGCGACAGGAATGATTAAAGGGTTCAACGAACTGTTTTTATCTTTTGGATGGATTACGGAAACATCTGGAACATATCAATTGTTAAAAGCAACTGGAGATTGCCTGTTTTACTTCTTCCCCGTATTTTTAGGGTACACTGCAATGAAAAAATTCGGTGGGTCGTCCTTTATAGGAATGGCTATAGGGGCATCACTCGTATACCCAACGTTATCTAGTTTAAGTGAAGGAGATCCTCAATTCATTTTGTTTGGAGGGACAATTTTTGAATCTCCAATTCATATTACGTTTTTGGGTCTGCCAGTAATTTTAATGACGTATTCCTCCTCAGTCATACCCATCATTTTAGCTTCGTTCTCTGCATCTAAATTAGAAAAAGTTCTAAAAAGAGTTACACCACAAGTGGTACGAACGTTCTTGGTTCCCTTTTTTACGATGCTTATCATCGTCCCAGCTACTTTTTTGGTAATAGGGCCTATATCTACATGGGCAGGAAATTTAATTGGAGCGGGCGCTACTGAAATTTACGGATTTAGCCCTATTTTAACGGGTATAATAATAGGCTCCATGTGGCAGGTTTTGGTTCTTTTTGGACTTCATTGGGGAATCATCCCCATCGCGCTGCTGAATATTGGAACACTTGGATCAGATCCAATTATGGCGCTTTCTTTTGGGGCTTCATTTGCGCAAATCGGTGCGGTTCTAGCAGTTCTGATCAAAACTAAAAATCGAAAAATAAAAGCGTTGAGTGTACCGGCATTCATTTCTGGGATTTTTGGTGTCACGGAGCCTGCTATATATGGTTTAACTTTACCCTTAAGAAGACCATTCATTATGAGTTGTATTGCCGGAGGTATCGGTGGAGGTCTTTTGGGGTATGCTGGGTCAAAATTTTACATTCTTGGAGGCCTCGGTGTGTTCGGCTATCCTAACTTTGTAAATAAGGTAGCCGGTATTGATTTCAGTTTTTATATGTCACTCATTGCAACTGCCGTCGCCTTTATTTTTGGGTTTGTCTTAACCTACTTTATTGGTTTTAAAGATCCAACAGAGACGATATCAACCAATATTGCTGAAAAACAAGAATTCGTTCCTAATACAAGTCTATTAAATGACCAACCCTTTGAAGTCGTTAGTCCGATGACAGGTACTGTAGTTAGACTCCAAGATATTAAGGACGAAACTTTCGCAGGAGAGTATATGGGCAAAGGGATAGCCATCCTCCCTACAACGGGACGTGTTGTATCTCCAGTAAACGGCATTGTACAAACGATTTACCGTACGAAACATGCTATTGGCCTTATCAGTGATGATGGAGTAGAAATACTCATTCATATTGGACAAGATACCGTTCAGTTAAAAGGTCAGCACTTCAATTCATTCGTGAAAGATGGGGATCGGGTTAAGGTTGGGGATGTCATTGTAGAGTTCGACTTGCTGGCGATCCAGGATGCCGGTTATGAAATGGTAACCCCCATTGTTATTACAAATACGTCCATGTATCACGACATTGTAGGAATTGCAAATGACAGGGTAGATGAAAAAGAACCGTTACTCAAAGTATATGCACAAAAATAGGGAGGTAATTTGATATGTTTAATATAAACAATAAATTTCCGGATGGTTTTCTGTGGGGTGGTGCTACGGCTGCCAATCAAATTGAGGGGGCATACCTAGCTAATGGTAAGGGACTAACGACCATTGATCTGATGCCGAAGGGGCCTAAACGTGATCAGGTTTCGATGGGTAACTTAAATTCGTTTGAACCCGAGGAAGGCGAGATTTATCCTTCACACGAAGCTATCGATTTTTATCATCGTTATAAAGAGGATATCGCTCTTTTTGCGGAACTGGGCTTCAAATCGTTTCGAATGTCGATTTCATGGGCTCGCATCTTTCCCAATGGTGACGATGTAACCCCGAATGAAGCAGGATTGCAATTCTATGATGACGTGTTTGATGAACTTCTGAAGTATAATATTGAGCCTGTCGTTACTATATGTCATTTTGATTTACCTGTGAACTTGGCGAAAACGTATGGCGGTTGGAAAAACCGAATTATGATTGAGCTATTTGAAAAATACTCCAAAACATTGTTTGAACGCTATAAAACCAAAGTGAAATACTGGATGACATTTAACGAGATTAATATGTTATTGCATCTGCCTTATACAGGAGCTGGCATTATTTTTGAAGAAGGAGAGAATAAACAACAAGTTCTGTATCAAGCAGCGCATCATGAACTGGTTGCAAGTGCTCTGGCGGTTAAGGCTTGTCATGAAATTATTCCTAACGCCATGATCGGATGTATGTTGGCAGCTGGAAATGTGTATCCATACAGTAGTAATCCAGAAGATTACTGGGAAGTTATGGAAATTGAACGAGAGTCCTACCTCTTGATTGATGTACAATCTAAAGGGGAGTATCCCGGATATGCAAAACGCTTTTTCATCGAGAATGGAATTCAACTTCAGTTTGAGCCTGGAGATTTGGAAATTTTGAAGAAATATACAGTGGATTACATTGGTTTTAGCTATTATTCGAGCCGTTGTACCAGCGCTGATCCTGAAATATTGAAGAATTACACAGATGGGAATGTGTTTGGTTCTGTAATAAACCCTTATTTGGAAACCTCAGAATGGGGATGGACAATTGATCCAAAAGGTATGCGGATTACTTGTAACCAGTTGCATGAGAGGTACAATAAACCATTATTTATCGTAGAGAACGGACTTGGTGCGCAAGATACTCTTCTGGATAATGATACCGTTGAAGATGATTACCGCATTAAGTATTTAGATCTTCACTTTGCAGAGATTGCTGAAGCAATAAAAGACGGAGTTGATATTATAGGGTATACAAGTTGGGGACCGATCGATCTTGTGAGTAACGGTACCGGCGAGATGAAAAAACGGTATGGGTTCATTTATGTCGACAAAAACAACGATGGCTCTGGCACGCTTCGAAGAATCAGAAAGAAAAGTTTTCATTGGTACAAAGACATTATTGCTAATAATGGGGCAGGGTATTTCCTTGATTAATTGATCGGTAGTATTCGCGTGTTAATTTAATGAAGCAGTATGACAAAAACATTTCAAGTATGTGTGCTAAATAAATACTTGAGGGGAAACAAGGCAGGCCACATAAGAGAATCTCTATATGTGGTCTTCTTTTAACTCCAAAAGACTTTGAGATGTATAATTCAATGTCCTCAGATCAATGTCGGAGGACAAAAACATTGTTCCATTCAAAGTCGCTATTATAGCAGCTTTTTTGATTTAAGGAACCCAAGTTCTTGTTCCAAGCTGAGGAAACGAGCATTGTGTCATTTTGGATTAGACAGTCACCTAAATAGTATTATGATGGATCTTCTATTGCGAGATAAAAGCCACATTAATATAAGACCTCGCTTGATTAACTATTTGTATCCGGAACTCATCAAGTTCCATCGAATATCACTATTTAGAAAATGAAGAAGTGTTGGCTGACAAATACGTTTGCCCATATTAACATGAAAGCCCAAACGTAATATTTTATACACCTCAATCTGTTGCGATGCTGATCAGAAGAAGCATCCAGGATGATTAAAAGAAAGTATTACAAAAATCAGTTGAAGCATATGTGAAGAGATTAAATTTACAGAGCCGTTAATCAGTGCAATGATGATTAACGGCTCTTGGTTGTCGCAAAAAGATAAGAAGAGGAAGGCAATGGAACATTGTTCTTGTCCCGAGCCAAGGACAAGAACTTGTACCGATTGCCGTATTGGACAAGAACATGTTCTTAGGAGAAATTAATTAGACAAGATTTGTTGGGATTGGTCTTCAGGGGATGCGAACGATGCTGACAATTTGGTGCAGGAAATGCAAGGAAAGTTTTTTATTTACGATAGTATTTAACTCGAAGGGAGGGAGAACGATGGATTGGTTGGAGAGGATGAAAAGTTCAATCGATAATATCGAAACAAATTTGGAGAACAATATCTCATATGATGAAATAGCGCAGATAGCTTGTTGCTCTACCTATCATTTTCAACGAATGTTCCCTTTCATTAAAGGAATCACGTTATCCGAGCACATCCGACGTCGTCGTTTGACATTAGCGGCTTTTGAACTGCAGGCAAACGATGCGAGGGTAATCGATGTTGCTATGAAATATGGATACCAATCGCCGGAAGCGTTCGCACCGGCGTTTAAGAATCTCCTTGGGACTATGCCGATATCTGCGCGCGATAAAGGCGTTTCCTTAAAAGCCTATCCTCGAATGTCCTTTCATATCTCAATAAGAGGAGATGTCGAGATAAATTACTGGATAGAACAAAGAGGAGCTTTCGAGATGTTCGGCGTTTTGTCTTGTGAGTCAGGATTTACAAATGTCATTTACTGATGTTCCTCAGTTCCGTAAGAAATGTGATGAGGACGGCAGTATGGATCTAATGAACGAGTTACTATGGCGGTTTGGTAATACCGTGCTGCATGCTGCCTTATATGACCATATGTTAAACGTTAACGGTATTGATCTTGCTTATGACAGTTATAGCGATGAAAAGCATGAAACCATGCTCCTGATTGCCGGGCTGGGAACGCAAATGATCCGATGGACTGTTCCATTTTGTGAGATGCTGGCGGCAAAAGGATACAGGGTGATTCGTTTTGATAATCGGGACACAAACTTATCTACCTATTTTAGCCATCACACTGCACTGGATTTTGAAGCCCTCTCCAGAACACTTATGTCAGGACAACGCCCGAAAATTCCTTATACGCTTGAGGATATGTCTGCCATTACAGCTGTTTGAAGCCGTTGGGGAGGAATTGAACGGATCGCTCGGCACAAGGGTTAAACGATTGAAGGGGGAAGCAAGCATAACAAACATATCCTCAACGTGAATAGTTTAATTTACAAAGCTAATAATAACCAGGAAATATTTCATTTTGTAAGGAGGAAATTCAGGTGAAGGCAGATGCAGTCTTTGAAGGCGGGGGGGGTCAAGGGAATTGCTTTTGTGGGAGCCATAGAGGCGATGGAGGCTAAAGGCTATACTTGGAACAAAATTGCAGGGACTTCAGCTGGAGCGATTGTTGCGACATTGTTAGCTTGCGGTTACAACAGTGCTGAAATTCGGAATTTGATGAGCTCGCTAGATTATACGAAGCTGCTCGGACGGACAGGAATAAGCAGATTGCCTCTGTTTAACAAGACCCTTCCATTCATATTTGATTCTGGAATCTATAGCAATCACATTTTAGAGCAAGTGATGACAGATTGGCTGAAACGTAAGAACATTGTAACGTTTGGAGATCTTCCAGAAGGAAAGCTTTCCATTATCGCCTCGAATATAAGCAATGGTAAGATCGTCGTTTTTCCTAATGATTTGCCTCATTACGGACTGAAAGCATCTGAATTTCCAATTGCTGCAGCGGTGCGAATGAGCACAACATTGCCTTTCTTTTTTAAACCTTATCTATGGCATACGCCATTACAGAAGAAACCTTATTATATGCTGGATGGGGGCATGCTCAGTAACTTTCCGATCTGGCTCTTTGATGTGGAGGCGATTCCACAGTGGCCGACCTTTGGCTTCCGGCTGTCAGAAAAGCGTACGTATGCCCAATCTTTGGATATCAACGGTCCGGTTTCTTTACTCAAAGGAATATTTAAAACGATGTTACAGGCCCATGATCAAAGACATGTAGATGAACATACAGAAGAACGAACGATGTTTATCCCTACTGGAAAAGTAACAACGACGAAGTTCAATTTGACGGAAGAAGACCAGCGTTTCTTACTATCATCAGGACATGTTACAGCAACGAAATTTCTGGAAAGTTGGGATTTTGAAACGTACAAGAATAAATTCAGACAAAATCATGCAATCACACCGATGGAACTTTACTTTGCAGAACAGCAGGAGGGACATAAAATTTACCAATAACTATGATTTTCCCATGATGTATAACATAAAGAAACCATCATGACCACTCGGTGAACGGGTGGTCATGATGACTTAACATTGCCTATATCCTGCCTATTTAGAATAACGGATAGGGGGGTCATCCAATATCATAGATCCCTTTTTGCTTAACCAACAGCCTTCTTTATTACCCAGTGTACATTGATCCCCTTTAGTTTGCTTCGCAATAACTGTACTAGCTAGACCCTCTTCAAGTTCCTCTATATTCATCGTCGCGCCTAATGAAATAAACTCATTTCCATCACGGAGAAGAAGTGTCGGGTAGCTGTTTACTCCAAGGCGGTGTACTTGGGCAAACTCTGCGTGTGCCTCGGCAATTGCCGCTGGATCATTCAGTATTTTCATCACTTCATCAGCATCAAGGTTTTGCTACAGCGCAATTTTAAAGTAGTCTGTGGATTGCTAAGGCTTAAGCCATCTTTGAGGAAAGGAAGCATTTTATATGGTTCTTGCTAGCTTTGATCCGCCAGGTAATTTGGATGACTATAACAATATTTTAAATCAGCTTGAGGCATGGAGTGAATACATCAATGAAGTATTCACTTCTGCTGTTCAAGAAAATGAAGATGTACTTAGCCAAGGCAAAAGTCAGTTCTATAATCCTTTGGGGGCAAGTATGTTTGATGCGTCAGAAGATGCGACCATTGCATGGCCAGCTTTCCCCAAAATCCTATCTGAAGATTCAATGTTAACATGGAGGCAGGCAATGGCAACTGCCGACAAACGTCCTGCACCAGGAGAGTCTCGAATTCATGACGAGTATTTGGAATGGTTTGTGGAATACGACGAAGAAAGTAATAAAATTAAAAGAGTGACATTTACGTGCGAGGGTCCAGAATATTGGCAGGCAATGGCGCATGGACACCCATTTTCATCTATGAATTGGAGAATTAACGCTCTTGGTGATAAACAGAAAGTTCTTGAATTATACCGCCAATATGTTTCTCCTAATGTACAGCACGATGATCTGTTCCCAGAAGGCCAATATGATCCTTTGAATAAATGGAATACGAGTCATGGAGCAATGACGCACCCTGCTAATACATTAAGTGCTGAGATTAACTTGGCAGCTGATGCGACCAAACTTCGGAAAAATGGTGAAGGAGCGATAATTGGCGATCAGAATGAACTAATACGTTGTGCTAAATATGGAATTGAGAAGCGGGCAAGTGACCCCCTGATCGGTGGCGAAGTTAATGCACTGGCACGACAGGGTGCACTGATTACTCTGAAGAATCCTGTCGGGCTCTACATGTCTGAGCCGAACACAAGTGGTTGGACTTCACCTGACAACAGCGATCCACTAGATTATTGGAAGGTAGTGCGTGGTGGTCCAGGGTTTGCGGTAAGAGCTGTGTATGAGGTGCCTTTGAACAAAGAGTTCCTTGTAGGTGATATTGAGATTGGAGGCAGACCTATTGAATTCGGTGGGCAAATTGCTGAGCACCTTTTTGTCAGATTGATCGGCTCATATTCCCGCCTGGGTGGAGAAGCCAGTGAGGCCCAAACGTGTACTAATCAGGGTATGACTTCCCAAATGATAGCTGAGTCGGATATGGGAGATGAAACACTAGGAATACTGAGAAACCGTAGGAGGGAGGTTGGTATAAATGGTAGACGGGCTGGAAGAACCATTACTGGATATCAATGAGATACAAGGTAATTCGGTACCTGGTTTTAATAAGGACTACCAGAGATTTCTATTCTTCGATATTTTTGAACCCGTATTGGCAAAGCGGTGGCTTAGTTATTGGACTCCATATGTCTCGACGGCACAAGGAGTAATTCAGTTCAACCGGCTTTATCAATTAATGCGGGAAAGACGTGGCGAAGAGCCTGACGGGATCATGGCAACGTGGTTGAAAAAAAGTAAAACTACTTATATATAAGAAAGGCCTATATACATATGTACAAAATACGAGTTTTGTGAAACAGTACTAATGATTTAAAAGCTGTACAGTGATTTTTACCCCTGTACAGCAATTCTTTATATTTTTCGAGTTAATCCCAAACTACTTCTGTTCCTGCTACAAAGTCATGAATCGCACGTCGATCCTCACGCAGACCGACCATAAACGCACTCACGATAACTCCGATACCCAAAGTTAATACATACACAAGTCCAGCTACAACAACTCGCATCAGCATTGTACCAATTTTTGGCGGTTCGTGTGTATCGTATTGGCGGATTCGAATTCCACATATACGTTTGCCTATGGTTCGACCATACCAGTAAACTGGTAATAAAATTGAGTATAACGCACTAAGCAGTTTGGCAATCGGCTCATCCGTATCAAAGTTACCCGTCAGCACACCTGCAATAATCACTAACGGAATTGAAATAATAAGACTATCCAATACACCTGCTCCTAATCTAATCCAAAAACCTGCTTTATACAAAATGCTTTCCTCCAAACTACAATTTTAAACTAAACGGCTAATTTACTTCATGAACTCCCTTCATTAAAATATCTAACTTTATGTACACAACCCAAATAGTATAACAGAAAATTTTACCTTTTTACGATAATATTTCATTTTAATTGCATCCTTTGTGAAATTTATAACAAACTATCGAATTAACTTAACCGCTGTTCATGTTCACTAACTACTTACTCTTACATAATCCTTTCTAACTGAGCCCCCAATGAAAACACCATAATAATTATGTAAACCAAGAAGGCTACTCAACATTTGTTAAGTAGCCTTCTGTTCGTTCTGCATCTGCCCTCTTCGCCAAATCTTATTCTCCACATTGGCATAAACTAACCCCGCGATGGCAAATATCCATATCGATGTCATTCGGTTCAGATAGTATCCTTTCACGAAATATGGACTGTACATGAGATCAAAAACCCACAGCCCGCCCCATCCAAACCCAATCATATAGATGAAAGTTCTCACCATAGGAAAGCATACATATTTCCGCAGCAGCCATGAGATCGGGCTAATAATAACAACATAAAAAGCGACTAAATATTGACCGAATCCCAGGATGAGCGACAAAATATATATCAAGCTCCCTAGATTACGTAAGCCGTAATACTCTGTCGTTGTAATATGGTACCCTTCAATCCTCTCAAGCACGATGAGTGCTGTAAAGAAGATCCCGATAAATATAAGTCCTAATACCATGTACCGTTGAACCGCGTTCACCAACATCAGATCACCCCAATGTCTAAACGCAGCCAGAACCACTCAAGTTACATGATTTCGAACAAATTACACAATTACACAATTAACATAGGCGTCATTAGGTTCTGTTAAATGTTAAATTTAATCTATCGTTTCAATTCCTCTAATCCAACGTCTACTTCTTACCTTCCAGAATCATCGTACCCAAACGGTCCATAAGCTCCATTCTCCCCATCGCTGTGTACGAATAATTATAATTATCGACATTAGAGATTTTATAGATCTTGCCATTCTTCACTGCGTTCATGTTATTCCACACCTTGCTGTCTACCATCTTATTCTCGCTATTCTCCATCAGCAGCAGACGATCCGGATTAACGGTAGCCAGAGCCTCCAGTGCGATCTGTTTACCTCCCCAGCCCTCTGGATCAGGGATACCCTCTGTGCGCTTCAGGCCCCATTCACCGTATAACATCTCAGCTGCCCCTTTATTGGAATAGATGACCAGGTTGTTTGGATATGTCTCAATTACGGCAAAGGATTCACCATGTACAGCCGCCTCCAGCTTTTGTTTCCACTCTGCAGATTTCGCATCATACTTGGCCAGATATTCATCTTTCTTGCTTTCTTCTCCAAACGTATCTGCCAAGAATGTCAGGCGTTCTCTCCAATCATAGTAAGAGTAAGGCAATGCAATTGTAGGTGCAATTTTGGATAAAGTTTCATATTGATCCGTGTTAAAATCCTTTCCCAAGATGATCAGATCCGGATTGGCACCCGCTATAGCTTCAATACTGAACGGGAAACCATACCAGCCCAGATTAACGGTATCTGCACTCAGCTGATCCTTAATGGTTGGAGTGATTTCCTCCGGGTTACCGTAATCCGCACTCATCGTTGCAACAGGTGTTTTCCCAATAATCAGTAACTCTTCTGTAGAGCCGGATAGATCAACAATGCGCTCTGGATTCAAAGGGATCGTAATCTCTTCTCCATTTGGGTTGGTAATCAATTTGGTCGTTGCTTGTGCAGTCCCCTCTGGGGAGCTGGCCACTTCACTGGTGGTCTGGGTCGTTCCACAGGCCGCCAAGGTGAGCATACAGCATAGTGCAATCCATACAGGAATTCGTTTAAACATCGTTGTCATTCTCCTTTTATGTCAGTTCATTAGCCACATTAGGCTTATTTGCTTCAGTTACTTTATCTATCTCATCGAACTCATTATTATACGTTTACTTTTACCTGCCAGCCTTCTGCATCCTGTTGTAATTGCCACAACCGAGCGTAGATGCCTGAGTGATCTAATAAATGCGCATGAGTTCCTTGCTCTACGAGCTGACCTTGGTCCAATACAAGGATCTGATCGGCATTCTGAATGGTCTTTAGTCGGTGTGCAATCAAAATAACCGTCTTGTCCGCGACTAGCTCATTAATCGCTTGCTGCACGGCGGCTTCGTTCTCCGGATCAAGTGAAGCTGTAGCTTCATCGAGCAATACGATTGATGCATTTTTCAACAAGGCACGTGCAATGGAAATCCGTTGCTTCTCCCCACCAGATAAAGTCGATCCACCCTCGCCAACGAGCGTATCGTACCCTTGAGGCAGACTGGAGATAAACTCATGACAACAAGCTCTGCGTGCTGCTTCCTCAATCTCGAATTGCGAAGCGTCTTTCTTTCCTACACGAATGTTGTTGCCGATCGTATCCTGGAACAGATACACGTCCTGGAAGACCACAGAGATATCCTGCAACAGCTTCTCGGGGTCCATCTGATCAACGGGGCTGCCACCAATGCGAATAGTTCCTTGCTGTACATCCCAGAAGCGCGCAATAAGACGTGTGACTGTACTCTTACCACTACCGGATGGGCCAACCAAGGCAGT
The DNA here is from genome assembly GCF_037981725.1 of Paenibacillus sp. FSL H3-0457. Taxonomy (NCBI): domain Bacteria; kingdom Bacillati; phylum Bacillota; class Bacilli; order Caryophanales; family Paenibacillaceae; genus Paenibacillus; species Paenibacillus sp. FSL H3-0457. Next base: position 3,797,262 of record NZ_CP150283.1, read on the forward strand.
AATGGTATGCGGCTCAATCGTAAAGGACAAGTCTTTCAACACAGGCTGCTGGTCATCATATCCAAAGGTCACCCGGTCGAATGAAATCGCCTGATTGGGCTGTACATCTCCCGTTCCTGCCATCGGGGCCTCCTGCTGCACATCCATAATGCGTCTTGCACTATATGCAGAGTACCGCATCTCCCCATAACTCATCAGTACAACCGTTAACGGTTCGAATACCTTTGTACCTACCAGCAAAAATAACAGAAATACCGGTAGGGACAACTCACCACCAGCAAGCAAATAACTGCCCACTAGAATCATCCATGTCATCCCTGATCGTGCAAGCAACATCGCGCCCATGATCATCGGTCCCATAATACCTTCTAACCGAATGGAAGCTGATTTCAATTCGTCAAAAGAACGACGCAGCCGTTCAAAACGTTTGCCCCCCATATTGTGGGCCTTAATCTCACGAATACCGCTCAGATACTCCTGAAGTCGACTGGCGGCTTCGTTTTTGGCTCGAACATGGTTCTCACTCAGTCGTGCCTGAATGGAATCCGTAAGCCATAACAGAGCCACACCTAAGGGAACCGCAACAAACATGGCTACGGCCATTCTCCAATCCACCAACAGAAGTCCGCCAAAAGCAAGTACCGGAAGCACAATCGCGCTGATCAGCTGTGACAGATTGTGAGAGATCGTATGCTCAACCTGACCATAATCACTCAGGATCAGATTTGTCAGATCTCCAGGATCACGTTTTCCGAAAAATCCTAGTGACAGATGGCGAATGTGTTCGGCCAGTTTCAACCGTCCTGAAGCCGCAAGGCTGTATGCTGCCCGATAGGTCTTGTCATAGAGTGAAGCGTACGCTGCATATTCCACCAGAAGCCAGGCAAACAGGATGCAGCATACAATCCACATACGATTAATATCCAGTCCTTTGTCTGGTTCAGCGAAAGATTTATATATCGTATTGAATATGTCTACAAGCAGCGCCGCAGGAACAATCTTTGCAATCCCGTCCAGAATCGCTGCCATCACCGAAGGAAGCAGACTACGCGGGTTACCGCCAGATATATTGTATAAATAATTCTTCATCGTCCTGCACCTCCAAGCTTCCAGGAAGCTGCACTGATATGGGCCTGCCACATGTGCTCATATACTCCGCCTAATGCACGCAATTGATCATGTGTCCCACGCTCAGCAATTGTCCCTTGCCGGATCACAAGAATTTGCTCTGCTGCACGAATCGTTGTTAGACGATGCGCAATAATCAGTACCGTTTTGCCTTGAACCAATTGGGCCAGACCTTGCTGTATCTTGTGCTCATTCTCTGCATCCGCGTAGGCCGTCGCTTCATCCAAGACCAGAATGGGAGCATTTTTGAGCAACGCCCGTGCAATCGCAATTCGCTGTGCTTCGCCGCCGGACAGGTACGTGCCGCCTTCTCCGATTTTGGTGTCATATCCGGCATCCAGTTTCTCAATGAATTCATGACAGCAAGCAGTTTGAGCCGCAGCTATAACGTCCTGTCGTGAAGCTGATGTATTGCCCATCCGAATATTTTCTTCAATCGTATCGTAGAACAGATGTACATCCTGAAATACAAAGGACACGGTATCCATCAGTTTCTCCGTACCCATCTCCTGAATCGGAATTCCACCAATCGTAATCTCACCTTCCTGCACATCCCAGAAACGAAGTAATAGATTGGCAATGGTCGACTTTCCTCCACCAGAAGGTCCGACAAGTGCGGTCATCTCTCCTGCTTTGGCTACAAAATCAATCTGTTCAAGTACGGGTTTATATGCTTCGCTCTCCTTACGTTCATAAGCAAAAGATACCTGCCGAAAAGCAACCTCATATGTATCCGGAACTTTAGGCAACTCAGGTTCTTGTACAACCGGCTCGGCAAACACCGATTCTATCCGTTTCTGTCCTTCCACAATCTCTCGCATCCCACTACCCAGATACATTAACTTCAATAACGGTGCAGATAGACTCGGGGTAATGATCAGAAACAGAATAAACGTGATCGCAAACGACTGATTTCCCGCATTTCCACTCGACAGCAGAATACCCACTGGAACAATGAAGGTAAATAACGAAATCATGATTACAAAAAACAGCCCGTACGATGTTTTACATAAATCTGTTATTTTCAACGAAATATCCCGATACCGTGTTACCGCCTGTTTAAACGTCAGAAATGAATCAGCTGTAATGCCAAATACTTTGACCGCAGGCATACCTCTCACGTATTCAACACCTGTCGAATTCATCTCTTCAATAGCAAGCTGAAAATCACGATAAGCCTGACGGCCGCGTTCGCTGCGGAAGATACGACTTTGCAGCCAGAACCCGATTCCGATCGGAACCAACAGCGCCAGCGCCATCCGATAATCGAGCCAGAACAAGTAACCCAGCAGCATTAACGGAATAACGATCGCACTCACCAGATCCGGCAACTGATGGGCGATAAATTTCTCGATTTTCTCCACACTGACTTCGATGATCTTCTTCAGCTCACCAGTTGCCGTCCGGGTGTGATACCCCATGGGTACTTTGGCAACATGTTCCGCAAGCCTTACTCTGAGCTGGTACAAAATGTTGAACGCAGCGATGTGTGAGCACATCCCCCCGATATAGAGCGCAATAAGCCCTGCAATCAGGGCTACGAATGCGACGATCCCCCAATAGATCAACAGATCTCTGTCCATGGCAGATGGTTGGCCCGCATGAGTTAGCAGTTCCTCGACGATCTTGTACACTCCGATAAAAGGAACAATCTGCAACAGACTCGATAGGGTCGAGAAGATACTTGCTGTAATCAGCAGGCCTTTGCGCTCCTTCGTTACTTGCATTAGTCCGGACACTTCAGATGTGTTGTTCATCTCACCCCTCCTGATATTAATAATCATTCTCAATATAGCGCAGTGTTATATACGCACATTAATATCTCATAGAGCCCTGAATGATCACTACCTCTTCACGGAGCAATAATACCTCATCACGGATTATTGTTGTCTCACAGCATCTTATAAGCCCTATTGGACATATGACCTCGTCGCGTAGAATGACTGGTGAAGTATTTACATTCTTGCCAAACAAAAAAATTGTTGTTGGAGAAAGTTTTTGTTTTTTGCTTGTATAGATAAATGTGACTTCTTTGATCTGTAACCCTCGTAATATTTTCCATTTAGTATGGATAAATATGTGAAGAGTTACTTACATCATTAAACTGTCGCCTATTGAATCCAACTGTTAGTATGTTATATTATATTTTAACATGTTATAACATACAAAAGGAGTGATGCAATGCAATCGCCAGTATTAACTATTGGAGAACGGTTAAAAGAAATACGAGCAACGAGAAATCTTACACTTGAAGATGTTTCTAAACTTACTGATGTAAGTAAGCCTATGCTTGGACAGATTGAAAGAGGACAGTCTTCACCAACGATTACAACTCTTTGGAAAATCGCAGTCGGCTTAAAAGTTCCTTTATCTTTATTATTGGAAGAGCTAGAAGATGAGTGCAATGTGGTTGATACACGGTCCAAAGACGCTATCATTGAAAATGATGGAAAAATGAGAGCATTTCCTGTTTTTCCTTTTGACCCTACCCGTAACGTTGAAATATTTTATATCGAATTTGATCCTGGATGTCACCATCCATCTGAAAGGCACCTTGAAGGTGTGGAAGAATATGTTTTTGTGGTACAAGGTATGTTAGAAATGGTAGTCAACACAAAAAAAATTGTTCTAAAAGAAAATCAAGCACTCCGCTTTCGTGCTAATGTTTTTCATTCCTATAATAATCCCTATCAAGAACCATGTGTCATTTACAACATGATTTTTTACCCAAGAACATAGGCAAGTTTCATCTATAATCTTCTAGAAAATACTTAAAAATGAGGTGTGATGATTATGGCAATTGAAAAAGTAAAAGATTTTTTTAAACAATATGGTATGGATTCTGAAATTATCGAATTTGAAGTATCTAGTGCAACCGTGGATTTGGCTGCAACTGCATTAGGTTGTGAGCCAGAGAGAATCGCAAAAACACTTTCTTTTATGGTGAATGGACAAGCGGTTTTAGTAGTTGCTGCCGGGGATGCAAAAGTGGATAACAAAAAATTCAAAGAGTATTTCAAAACAAAAGCAAAAATGCTTTCTCCTGATGAAGCCATGGATATGGTTGGTCATGCCATTGGAGGTGTTTGCCCATTTGCTATTAAAAATGATGTTTCTGTTTATCTAGACATATCTTTAAAACGTTTTGAGACAATCTATCCAGCTTGCGGGAGTAGCAATAGTGCTATTGAACTTACAATAGAACAATTAGAAAAATACTCTAGTTATTCAGAGTGGATTGATGTATGTAAAGGATGGAATGATTGATTTATAGTAGTTCTATATGGGGTAGCGCCAACATTTTGACTGTTATATAAGCTAAGCATCAGCGGACATTTGCTTAAAGCAGGAAAAATCCGCTGTCTTTGTGCCTTAACGTCCCTAGCGTATATTTTCGTTAAAATGTTGGCTGTACCCTCAATCACTCATGGAAAGCTTTCCAGAACGAACCTTCTGTATTAATGATATCCTTGATCTGGACAAAAGGAATCGTAAACGTTGGAAACCCTGCCGCATAGGGTGCGATATCATACGGGTTGAAGTAGAGATGCAGAGCATCCGCTGTGACAAAAAACGGCTGCTCCCCACTAATCCCCGTATAGGTGTCCGGAAACACATACGAGTATTGAGGATCATTTTTGATCTGATCCCCCACAATCTGGCTCAACACTTTTACATAGTCACTATTTGGTTTAAATAAATCCTTCAACTCATACAACTGACCATTCGTCAGATTAATGATCGCATAGATCATCGTAGGCATACCATGCGCTGCACCCGCCGGGTAGTTATAACCTGTGAGTTGCAGTTGCAGCAATTGTTGCTGATAAAACGTAATATCAAAATCCCCTGTATACGTATAATCCAGCTGCTGATCGGCAGGGATCGGTTTAACTTGGGAGAGTTGCTTCAACTTGGCATTCAGCGCAAGCTGCTCCGCTTGGTTCGTTAATCCCTCCACCTGCGGATAATATACGAGATAGTCCCTGTTCGGCTTATATTTCTCTTCGCGTACACGGTACGGCGGATGAAGTGGAACGATTGTATTTTGCCGCCAGATGATCTGTCCGGCCCGGTTCACATACGATAAACGCTGGTCTACATAGGCCTTAATCAGATCTGGTGCCACGACCTCCAGCGTACCCGAACCTTCTACATGTGGATACCCAGCGGCAGGTCTTCCACTCAGATCCAGCAGATAGGTTTGTCTGCCATCCGATGCGGAAGCAAGGCCATTTTTGTAATTACCCACTTCGCGATATAGGAACTCCGTAAGCCTTCTACCGTTGGTATCTGCAATCGCATACACTGAGCCGATATAAGGTTGCTCCGGGTTAATCGCTTGCCCCAGCGCATAACGATGCTCGCCTAGTTCGCGGATGTCATTATAGGCGGGTTGAATGATAAACGATCCTTGCGTATTAATAACACCGTAGATCGATTTGTAGTCCTCTGCTGTATTAACGATCGCTTGCCCGTTGTTAAAAGGAAATGCCGATGAAAATTTGGGCTGAATACGAATATTACCCCGTTCGTCGATGTACCCATATTTGCCCGAGGTTTCTTTTTGAAAAGCAAGCAGTCCATCCCCTAGTGGTCCCACATAGGCATATGGATACGTTGCGAGCCGATGACCATTGCGATTAATGAGTGCATATTCATTGTCCTTAATCTGCACAACCGCTTTACCATCTTGAAAATCATTCGCAGAAGCGAACTGTGCAGGTATCACCTCATTGCCCGACGCATCCAAATAACCATACCGACTCACCGATCCATCTGCCTGACCAGGATTAGAATCGTAAAATAATGCTCGACCGTCGTTCATATTCGAGATATACGGGTACGCCCGTTTGGTCAGGACTGTACCTTGTTCATTAATCATCTTAAATCCTTGAGAATCAATTGTTATCGCCCGTTCTTCGGAAAAGGAATTGATGGAATCGTATACAGGTTGAACGACATACTGCCCCTGAAGATTAATAACGCCGGCACGACCGTCCTTCACAACCACAGCCAATCCATTCGGCTGAAACGCTTGCGCGTCATCCAGAACCGGCTCAAGCCGAATGTGGCCTTGGGAATCCATATACCCCGAACGCGTCCCACTTGTGGTTCGAACGGAGACTGGATATAACCATGTCGTTACCCGGGCATGGCTTATAGGGACCATCGCCTGCTTAATTTTCTTTTCCAGCTCTTGTAGTACCTCTCTGGAAGGATACGCTTCCGGGAAGCTGAGTGCCTTCTGAACTGAAGCGAGAGCTGCCGGATACTGGCCCGCGTGGTACTGAGCATCCGCAAGGTAATACCAGTAAAAGATATAATCAGGATATTGCTGGGTTAGTTTCTCGTAATATTGCACCACTTTTGGATAATAGGTTGCATATACGTCCGGTGCAGGAACCCATTTCCCATTCTGCCATCGGATAATCTCCACACGATAGGCTTCACCTGTGTCATGTATCCAGAGTGAAATCTCCACTTTCCCATCTCGACCATGCGGACCAGGCATATCTATAATCTCTGCATAGCTATAGTATAGATCGTCAGGCGCCAGATCTTTGAGCCCTGATTCGGTCCACTCATATACGGCAAGCTTAGACCAAATAGAACCAATCCGCCAACCGATAATGAGATTGTTCCTTGCCGTTGAAGTTACAGGGACTGCAGTCATTAAAGTCACCCCATACCCCAATCCCTTAATTAGTGCCATCTTGATCCAATGTCCTTGAACAAATTTCAGAATGAGCAAATACAGCTCACCATTCAACTGATAGACTGCAGCAATCTCCGGCATACCGTCACCGGTAAGATCTGCCGCATAGATCGCTGGATGTTGAACAGGTTTATCAATAGTGACGACCGTTGCGCCAGCCGGAATATGTTGATTCACAATTTGCGTTAACAGCGGTTCGCTCATGGACATCTCAGTTTCCTCCCTTATGACCGCATTCGCCTAATGGTATGCGTCATAAATCGGGATATGACATGTAATTCATTTTATAAAAGTTGAACTAAAGAATATTCTCACTTACCACTCCGATAACAGAACAGCCTTCTGATTGCACTTATTCCCCGATTCTTTGATTCACTTTTTATATTATCTATCTTGCAAAGTTACTTTCTCTCCATTGATTAGCAGGTAGCTCACATCATTCACCGGAATGGTCTTAGGGGAAATCCACTTAATGAGATCCTGATCCAGCTGGAGGAAACCGGATTCGCCAGTCAACTTTGTACCATCCTTCAGGTGCACTTCAATACTCAGACCCCCCATCCGAATCATACTCAGTGCCTCACCTGTAAGTGTGACACCAACCGGGGAAAGAGTAACATTTGCCTGTAAGCCTCCATTTGCATCAAGCTGAATGTTTCCTGTTTTACTCAAAGCATTTTGACTCAAGTTAAAGGTCGTTTTCCAATTTCCCTGCACAACTTCACTTATGCTCGTAAAGCTGCCTTGAATTCTCAGCTTATCTAAATTGTCAACAGCAGACAGATCATACACAAACTCCTCATAATCTCCTCCATACCCGACCCCATCTTTCATATAATGTCCATAGCTAACGGAATATTCAGGTATATCGAGTTTTTGACCTTGCTCATCCGTGAAGTAGAAATATCCATGATTATACTCGCCAATCTCATTATTCGGATTAATCTGAATGTGTAACTTGCCCTCCACAAAACCTATATTGGAAATATGCATCCAATCAATACCGGAAACGGGGATATTCGTTACATCCTGATGCAGTACCGGAATAGGATCAGTTTCCAGTTGAATATCGGTTGTACCTCCCAAGCCACTTATACGATCTCGCTCCAGGATTTGATAACTATTGTTTTGCTTTTCTTGTAACAACTGCTTCCAGTCCACTTGTACGTTGTAACCATCTTGTCGAGATGTACCCGACATCAGCGTATTGATCTGAACGGTAATCCGATTTTTGCTGACTTTTCCTTGAATGAGGAATCTGATAATAGCCGTTTGATTCGCATCATCATAATGAATAATCTGAGCGTTGTTTGCATTACCTCCGGTTACTCTGTAATCATATACATCCAGTGTATCGTCAATGCGATGACCCGTCAGATCCGATAATGAGACATAGATTTCCGTTGTATCTCCGTCCCTGACAGCACCTATAACCTCCATTCGAATCCCTTGATCTTCACTCACCTGATGAACAGGCTGAAGAATGCCAATCCGATCTGCACCTAGAAAATGAAGAACAGTAGACAGATCAATGATGCCCACCGATGCAGCTGCCCCTGTAACAAGACATAACGATAACGCAGCGGTTACAGGAATATAGATGGCTTTGCGATACCTTTTTCTTTTATTCATGGACTTCTTTGTCTGTGCGGATGGAGCGGATGGATATAATATAGGTGGATAAAATGATGAATCTGATCTCGTAACGGTTGGTGGTTCATTCATCGCCAATTTATCATAGAACAACTTTTTAATATTAAAGAGGTTCTGCTCAGTGAATTCTTTCTCGGATTTTCGCATTTGATCGCCTCCTTTATTTCCTGTTCATCCACCATGTCCTCAATCGTTGCCTGGAGCGATAAAGCTTGTTATGGACTTGCCTAACGTGTAGGGACAATGCTTCCGATATCTCATGGGGTCTCTGTCCTTCATAAAACCGACGTTTCATAATCTCCCGTTCCGGTTCTGGAAAAGATTCAATCATTTGATTAAGTTCCGTATATGTCTCTTTACTGATCATCTGAACCAACAAATCATCCGTTTGCACCGAATGAATCTCCTCTTCATATGTAAGCTCAGTTCTTCGATTAAGTTTCCGGTAGCGATCAATCGCTTTATGTTTTGTGATTGTTGCAAGGTAATTTTTCAGGCTACTTCGCCCAGACTGGAATGCAGCCGGATTCTGCCAAAAAGCAAAAAATGTATCTGCTACGCATTCTTCAATCTCTTCTGTCGATGCATGATGTAGGATGGAATGAGCAATCTTCCATAACAAACCTGCGTAGTGGTTCATCACCCATTCCATGGCTTCAGGATCACGATTCGCTACTGCCTTCCGTATCTGTTCTTCTTCCACGATTAGATGTCCCCTCCCTTCCATGCTCATATGATCACGAGTGCTCGTGTTGATCCGTGCTTCCTACCTATATTCGTTTGGCAAATGACTTTTACTTACTCCACGATAAAAAAAGATTTGCAGTGACCTTGTGGTCTTCTACAAATCTTTTTTTATCCTATAATACATCTTGTAATACATCTTGTTTATTACATCATATCGCTCTCATGGGTCTTCGCTTGGAATACTAACCAATATTACGCCTCTTCTTGCACACTCAATTGTACATATTGGGTGAGACGACAATACTGAAATAACAGCAACTCTTCATTACCTTGTCCAAGAGCCACGCTACGCCCTTCCTTGATGAGGTGATTCAACAACTCATACAGGAAACTCATCTGCAACCGCAAGGATTCCGCTGTGAGCTGCTCAAGTACCTCAATATCTCGGATCGTAAACTGAGATAACCCGCGCAGCAGCAACTCTTCTGACCAGCCGTTAATTTTCTGCATAAACTGATTATATTCTTCCAAGTCTGCCCATCCTCCCATTACCGATATCCAGTTTCAGACTGAGCACCGTTTTGCCCTTCAGGAAACTGATTGGGCTAATCCGTTTTGGTTCCACACGCACAAAGGCATAGAACTGTTCAAGCGATTGGGAACCATATCCTGACTCCAGTCTTTGGATCATCGCCTGCCAGTCAGATGAATACGGGAGAGTGAGTGCCAGTCTTTCCCCTTCGGTATTCTCAACCGTCAGGACAAGCTCCTGCGTTTGTTTGACAAAGTTATGGTCCACGATTCGAGCAACTTTGATTACAGCCAATCGTTCTTTGGGAGCAGCAAACAAGTCGAACGACCGCGATTCCTCTTGAAGTACAGTCGTTACATCTTGCATGGTTTTGCCCAGATCCAACGTTTCCACACCCGTTCGTGGCAAAATCGCAAGCTTGGCACCTTCCCCGGAAGAGATCCGGCGTTCTTCATTCACTTTAACTGAATGGAATTGAACTTCTTCACCCACGAACTGGCGAAAGGTCAGATTAGGCAACCATGGTGTGAATGCACCATAATGCTCTGTATACGAGAACTGCTGATCATCATAATATACAGCACGTACATCGCTATAAGTGTAGATTTCCTCATCATCGAAACAATAGAAATAATAGGTGATTCCACGGAAACCGGATCGTGTCTCCCACGCGTCAGCTCCCAGTCCATACAGATGAAGTGAAGGCACCGTATAGTATTTACTTCGAAAACTGCCAATGAGCTGACTCTGCTGAATGGCAGACACCTTTTCTTCTTCAAGAACCTGGAGTGCAAGATACAGCTTGCTTACCCGATCCAACATGGATTGCATGGAGAAACGTATATGTCTGTTGAAAAACAACTGTAGTTCTCCTTGAATCCCTCGTAAACTGCGTTCTATGTCAGGCAGGTTGCCACTATGAGCTGCAATTGCCAATGTCTCCAGTTGTGCCATATAGGACTGAGGAAGGCGGGCCAGTCCCGTCTTCAACAATCCTGCCAGCATAACCCGACATTCCTGCACTGTCTGAAGAGAGAACTTGGCCTCGTACACCCGTCCACTTAATGCATCCCTATCATCCAGACCTTTAAAGTTCCGGTACTGTAACAAAGCTTCAAGCTTGGCCATTTTCCCGGCTGTCTGCTTCACCTTACATAGTGCTTTTGCAAGATTCGGTTCCTCCGTAAAAGACACCTCGATATTCTGGGTGGTCAGATGAACCGTAAGAAGTGAATCTTCAATGATCTTAATTTCCTCTGGGTATCTCAGTCGGAAAACAACTTCCTCAATCATGGAAGAACTATACGATTTAATTAACACGGGAAGTTCAGACTCCGTCATCCAGCGGAAGCGAGACTCGATCTCACGTGACACCGTATGCGGAATTTCGCTTGGATCGTCCACATTTGATAATAAGTTTGATGCTGATTCTGTTACTGATACGTTTTTTGGTACGTCCAACGGATCATTATCCGATATCCCTGAGTCCTTATCCAGCGCATGCTTCTCGTCTGCATTCATTGAATCCTCTGCCGTATATTCCCGTTGATCATACAGAATTGCAATAAGCACATGCTTGCAGATATGATCGGCCGGGCAGGAGCATTCCCAATGATCCAGCGTATTTTCAAGCGTACATTGTGTCCCGTCACTGAGCTGACAACTCACAGATGATGCATTCCATGTGTACGTTACACTTACACCATTGTCCAACTCTTTCAAAGACCTTTTGTACAACCCCTTGTTGGCATACCGAATCAAATAATCCTCCGTACACAGCTTCGAAAAAATCCGGAATTTTTCCTTGAATCCTTTCACGTCATCAACGCCCCGTTGCTCTCAGAATATCGTAGATCGTTTCACTGAACACGCGACCTGGAACGTTGCCTAGAGCAATGGGTTTGTTGTCACCATAGTAATAATATTGCTTGTTATTCGGTTTGAAGAAATGAAGGGATTCCAGGGTAATGTCATCCAATCCCTCGTAATACGTGATGCTCGTACCGCTGAATTGCAATTCTGCAACAAGATCTCCGTACTCTTTATAAAATTCATGATACCAGCCGCCGTCCTGTGCCGGTCCTTTGATCCAACCGTATTTCTCCAGTGCTTTGGGGAAAGCCGTTGGTGAAAAATCAGACTCGGGCAGATGATCGTATTCATTCTTCGTTTTATCCTCATCTTCTGGCTGGTGAATCTCACGATTCAATTGCTCGAATGGCTGCTTGATCTCGTAATCCTCCAACTGCGTTGTCCAACCTTCAAGCGTTGCCTGATCCAGTTCCAACGGGTGTATAAGTCCCACTTGCGCATCCGAAGGCAGATCGACCTCATCTTCATCCACAGAATTGAAGGTGCCGTCCTCCATATAACGGAAGGTGCTGATCAGAGCGCCATCCTCATACGTTCCCCAGATCAGACCAACAGCAAATTTTTGCATGATTACATTTTGTACAAACAATGCTTTCCACTCATCGGCAGACCACAGACGTTGCTTGGACAATGACTCTTCCAGACGCTGCGCCTGAATGTTAACCATGGATTTGAGATCTTTTTTCAGCTGTGTGAAACGTGCCTTGGACTGCGCTGCCAATTCAGGATCATCTTTCTGTGCAGGAGCAGGCAAACTCTTCACGGATTTGCCCGTTTCTTCATTTAAGACAACGACTTGTAAGTCTCCATTGACCTTAACCAGGAAGGAACGCTCTCCGTAACTCAGCTGCATGGTTCCTTTTTCATCAAAACCAAGTGTGGTGACCAGCCGATCCTCCAGTTGTTCCGAGGTGAGTCCCATATTATCGGCTGCAAGTTGCAATGCTTCTTCTGCTGCACCTTTCACCTGACGGTTCTTCACGCCACGTTTGATCTTGTCAATCGCCATAAGAGCGGATGGATCTTTCAGATAAGCGAGCACTTTTACAGCATCTGCTGCAATCGCGCCACGACTGTTTTCTGTCCATTCCTTAATTTGCGGAGCCAGAATATTCACAATGTGAATATCGCCAAAGAGTGCTGATACATACATCACCCATTTCTCTTTTGCAGGAGCACCTTCCTGAATCCAGACCTGGAGCAGTTCACTTGCAAAACGAGCGAGCGATGCCTCACTTACGTAATCTCGTAATTCATTCAACCGTTCATTAGGACCGGATGTATGATCCAATGATTGGACCAAAGCATACTGTTTAATCCGGTCATCTAAAGGCTGATTGTCTTCAATACGTATCAGTGAAGGGAGATCTTTCAAGGACAACCAGCTCAGTCTCGACAACTTTTTGGCATCCGCCTGATCAGCGAGTGCAGCATGGGCATACTCTGGACTTAGATCTGCGGTATCTAGCAGAATTTGGATCAAGCTCTTCCAATCGTCGGACTTCTCTTTCTTCAAAAGTTCACCGTACAGTTCCTTGCTGTTTTCCAGACTGCGGATTGCAGTCAGAGCCATTTCTTTGATCGCCACTTTTTTCTCCGAGAGGTATATGAGCGTATACAAGTCCTGATCAGGAATTCGGTTGAATTCCGCTAACGCCACGCCGTTGGCCTTTTTGGAAGAATCCTGCAATCCGGCACGAATCGCTTCGGCCAATATTTTCTTCGATAACTCATCACGCTGTTCAAAGGTAATCTCCAGAATTAAAATGCGTGTATCTGTTGGCAGTTTCTTGTACTGTGTCAGTGCATAGTCCAGATTCTGCTGAATGATTCGGCGGTATTCGTCATGCGGCATCGATTTGTATCTGTAGTCGGTCATGCCATTAAGTGAGATCAGGCTGGTTAGCAATTTCTCACGTTGCACCTCAGGGTCTTGCCCGTAACGTTGAAGCAGCTGCTCTCCACTAAAAGCGTATGAATTGTACATGTCCGAGATAATATCCAGTGTCCAATCGGGATGAGTAGTCAGGATTGCAAACCTGCGCATCGCCTCCGAATCCAAGGGCAGAAAACTAATACTAATGAGGTTGTGAACACGCTTCTTATCCCGATTCAGTTGATTAAACAACCCGCGACTATTTGGGTCCTCCCAATATTCCTCCAGGGTGTTTTCCCCACTTAAGTATCTTGCAATCGCAAGTCCTTGACGTCCCCCGTCCAAAGGATGCCGAAGAGCGTTAAATACCGCTTGCTCCAGTGACCCCTCCGCATTAGGCAATGTCAATCCTTGATCCTCCATGAATTTCTGAATGCAGAGTTTGAGGAATGGCGGTTTGATAATCTCGTATGCTCGAATCGCTTGTTCAGGACGATTCGCGATCGCGGATTGTAACATGTTCCAAGATACCGTGTACGAATTAAGCTCGTCCCGCAACATTTCAATCAACTGATAAGGTTCATCCAGAGGCACAAGTCCAGCAAGCAGATCATTTGGACTCTTGGCTCTAGGGTCCATACTCAGCAAGTAACGGCGAACTTCAAGTGGATAAATCTCATGTAATTGATGTACTGTGTGAAGCAAAACATGCCCAATCTCACTATTTGTATCAAGGAACCGTTGTTTACCTCCACTAATGTTAATCAGGTACAACAAGGCACCACTCACAAGTACCATAGTTTGATGGAATACTGTGTTTGAACATTGCTCTTTTGAAGAGAAAGACGTATTGGGATACAGTTCAGCTATGAGCTGACTACGCTTCTCCTTGAGGAATTCATCCTTCAATTCTTGGGAAGATCCGTTATGCTTTCCTTGAATATTACTGACCACTACAGGTTCAATCAACGTATGTAACTCGTCCCGCAACTTATCTGCATCATTAGCCATTACATGTTGAAACAACACTGGTAACGATTGAACAGAAGATTGAACCTCTGCAAGATGAGAAGCCGTGTCACTGAGTCTTGAATATAATTGCAGCAGCATTAATGCATTAATTACATCCCGGTAATCCCCTTGACTGTCCGCTTTTTTGGAATCAAAAAGCCACTGGGCACGCTTTAATTTACTCTTTAATTCAGTCAAAATTTCGTTCTCGCCTGCAAACTGTTTGATCTTCTCCAACCGAGACAACAATCCATCCATGCGATCAGCGCTTTTGCTCTTCCCGCTTAATCCATAAGCTTCGGAGTCATTTCCCATACAGACAGTAAAGGCATCCGTTCTCCATGAATTTCTTTTGGAATAATTGGATTCCAGATATATCACAATAGCCCCGGCACGGTAAAAGATATCTCCGTCGTCTTTTTTGGCAAGCTTCATGAGCAGATCAATCGTTTGATACACATAATGACTCGAATTTCCCAACATATCCGGGAACTTGTCTGTCGTTCCCAAGACGTAATCAATAATTTCGGAGCTTCGATCTGTTTTTAATGAATACTCGTTTGAACAAGTTACTGCGAATTTCTCCACCAAAGTTTCAACTGCGCGGTCTGCGGTAAGCATTACACATTCCTCCTTGAATTTAAGTGATGATCTCGCCAATCCAATCCGCGAGTTCGTTAGGCGTAATTGCTGCTACATGTGCCCCCATATTGGTTAATGTCTGTGCTGCGTGTTTGTTATAGACTGAATCCCCGTTAAAATCGAGTGCAGTGAGAACCAGTAGCTTGCATCCTGTATCGATGATATCTTTACAGGCTTTGTACATTTGCGCGATCGGGTACCCTTCCTCCAGATCACTGACCAGAATAAAGATGGTTTTGCCTGGATTATCGATTAACGTCTCGCCATATCGCAACGCTTTCGTAATATGTGTCCCCCCGCCGAGCTGTACATTCATGAGCACGTCTACAGGGTCTTCCAGCCTGTCGCTAAGATCAACAACCTGCGTATCAAATATGAATAATTGGGTGCGCAGCGCATTCAAGCGGTAGAAGATGCTGGCCATCACCGAACTGTAGATGACTGAATCCAGCATACTGCCACTCTCGTCCACACCAATGATGATGTTCCACTTGTTATGGGGCTGGATATTCCCGTCGAAATATAGACGATCAATCACAAACCTGCGCTTGTTTTTATCGTAATTCTTCAAATTCTTGGTGATGGTTCGCTTGAAATTCAGATTGCGCAAGGATCGCACTGAACTGGTGGTATAGCGACTGCGCTTGCCCATGATACTGGCTCGGGTCTGCGATTCCAGCTTGCTGCGGAGCTCTTCAACCACAGTTCGCACGATATCCTTGGCGCTCTTTAATACCTCACCTTTCATCCGTCCTTTGAACTGCATAATGTTCTTGAGCAGATTCATGTTGGGTTCAAGGGATTCAAGCAGCTTTTTGTCCGTTAACAATTCTGTCAGCCCATAACGATCAAGCGCCTGTTTTTCCAATATTTCTACCGTTGGTTTGGGGAATAGATCCCTTACTTTGTGCAGCCATTTTGGTACAGTCAGATTAGATGCACCGCGTCCTCCCTCTTTTCGATAACCTTGTTCTTCACCGTATTCACGGTTATAGAGATACCCCAGAATCTCATCGATTTCCGTATATTGAAATTCAACAGAAGTGTATTGGTCTGTATTACACAACCCTTCTTCCGCCGATTCACCGAGAATCAGACGCCATCGATTTAAGGTTTCAGCAGAATGTTGATCCCCTCGGTTGCTTCCATCCGGATTGGAACTTTCATTGATTTCTCCGGTTCCTTCCGCTGTCCGATTCGCTTCATTCATATTAGCTTCCATGCGGCAAACTCCTTTCGAAGCGCTTCATCCCACGTCTTGGACTGAATCAGCATCTGTTCATCCACCGCAGGCCTCAACATCTCCTCTGGTTCAACCTGATGCAGACTCGCCACCCGCTCCGCAATCAAGCCCGTCTCCATTGGTGTAAAGTAGGTGAATGCCAACCGCAATTCCGGTACCATACTGATGAAGTCGTCGTATGACAGCTGTTCAATCAGATAATTCAACTCAGACAACAGCTGATCTTCATATAAAAAAGCGTCACGTGCTACAGTGAATACTCCCTGTAAAAAAAGTGCCGTTTGACGGGTCTGATCCGGTGTACCATGGATATACCCGCGAGCACGATCAACAATCTCATCCCTGGGCCTGTCACCGAGCCCTGAGGAAATAGCCACACACACACCCTCCAGCTGAGCCGGAAGCTGGTGATCAGACAGAAGCTCATTCAGGTGAATTCGGAATGTCTCATCCTGAAAATTCTCCTCTGATGACTCCGCGAGCATAGCTAACAGCTTCAATCCCTGAATAATGGCTTCATGTTCATCCGGATTGGCTCTGGAGAGCTGTAACAACTTGTCCACGGCGTTTCTATAAGCTTCGGATACCAGATCAGGGAGATGTTGCTCGTCAGATAATCCCAGCAACCTGCGGTGTTGATGAATTCGGTTCAAGATATGCAGACTGTTACATAAGGATAGAAAATTCCCGTCGGTTCTCAGCGCCGAGCGCACCTGTTCATAGAGTTTCATCGCTGTGTCTTGAAGCCCCATGAGCAACGCTTGAAGCATGAGTCGGGCAAGTTCACCGCTATGATGATCCGGTATTTCTTGCATCTGTTCTTCCATTTTGCGTGTGGCTGCTCCAGCAAGTGTTCCGCCATAGAGAGAGTTTTCTATCAATCTGGCTTCAATACGGGATGAGTACATATAAACCCAGGTTTCGCGAACAAGATTCATATCACGCTCTGCGATCCAGTCCGGCCCCGATTGCCGTTTCGCAAATTCCGGAACCAGATAGGTGATGCATTGAATCAATTGGCTTATCTGACGATGCTCCGGTTTCGCATACAGATCCAGCACTTTCTTGTGTTGACCTGTTGTACGAATCTGCAGTTTGTACTCTGTACAACGCGCCTTGAAGTCCTCCACGATGGGAATACTGAATGAATTGGGAGCCACGCTTCCAATGACGTCTCCAGTCAATAACTGCTGCAGCTCTTGCAGCGGTTTATCGGTCGCCAAGGTAAGCTCCCCCTTCACAAAGGAAGAGAGTGCTGCATCCATCAACTCATAGACGCCGCCTTCCCTTTTACCCCGAAGCCCGGCAAGACCTTGAATCATGCTGTACGCCTCAATCGCATCACTCGTTGATACATGTTCGTGACCATCCCGTAATTGGCGCATCAGCCGGGATAACAAGTCCAGAGCCGTTAGATTATACGGTGTACTCTTTTTGCGAAGCAGCTGGTTCCAGATCTGATCGTAATAATTTACATAAGGCATGCCGCTCGCATATCCATTAAGCCGATCCGCTTCAGCAAAGGTATAGACCATTGGGTACATTTGTTGGTGAACCGTATCTGGATTAACCGCACTTTGTTGAGACGTTCCTGGTTTACCTTGTCCATCCAAACGATGGTCTGTATGCCGTTTATCCATTTCTGGCCGTTCCAATTGGGATTCATGTTGCTCTGACATCAACAGTCCATACGTATGAAACCCACCGGTAATGACAAGCACACGGTCATGCTCCTGCACCGCTTGTTGAATATGTTGTTTCATATGTGCTTCTCTTGCCAGATCACCTGAAGACTGTAATCGTTCCGTGGAATAGCACATTCGGGATAAAGTACAATACGTGAATACATCCTGCACGAATGCCTGAGTGGATTTTTCCAGACCACCAATTTCAAACACCTTTTCCCACAATTCATCAAAACTGCGGCAGTTTGTTTTTTGGCATAATCGGTTAATGAAATCAGACCCCGCAAGCAAGGTTTCGTCCTGAATGGAGATCTCCTTTTGTTCTGTCTGGCCGGATTTGGATGCACGAGTGGAGAAGTGTTGATAGTCTAGGTCAATAAACTTCGCCGGAATATCCAGCCGTTTTGCTTCTTTCAAAGCTACATATTCAGGCGAATAACGAAGCATCGGATAATAGCAAGCTTCTCTCTCCAATTCACTCTCATAGGTATAGTACAGACTGACAGGAGGTATCGTTGCCTCATCACTCAGCACCGAAATTAATGGATTACCGCTCTCCGGTCCTTCGATCAGAATAATATCCGGTTTGTAGTCCCCGATTAATCGTAACAAGTGATATGAACATGCAGGGCTATGGTGTCGTATTGGATAATAAACCGTATGATTACTCAGGTCATATACCTGGGACTCGAACAAGGATTGTAACTGATCAACATCAGGGTCCAGTACTGCTCTTAACCGATCCATTTTCTCTCCTCATAATAGTCCTTCCACATTCCCTCTTCTCTGGAACGCTCTTTTACGACCTTGGAGAAATAGGTTTTGAGAATGGACAGATCCTTGTCGTTTTCCTTTGCAATGGTCCCCAGCATGTTCTGCACCAACCGATCCAGCCCAATAGCTTTATCTTCGTAATAATAGGAAGTCATCGCACTCTGGACATAGACAGACACCGCTTCCGCCGTACTCATGGATGCTTGAGGGGTGTCAAGCTTGTACCCTTCCCGTGTCATGCCGGTGCGCAGTTCCATAAATGTTGTAGCCAGTAATTCAACCACGTCCGGGTTAATATCAATATCAATTCCACTATGTAATAACAGGCTTCGTGCCTGGGATTCAATGATTTTGGCTTCCATTTTTACGTTATGAATTGGCTTGATTGTTTCAAAATTGAAGCGACGTTTCAATGCACCACTCATTTCGTTAACACCTTTATCACGAATATTAGCTGTAGCAATGACGTTAAATCCTGGTTGGGCAAACAGTACACCGCCATCCAGTTCAGGAATGCTCATGACCTTGTCACTGAGAATACTGATCAGACTATCCTGCGCTTCAGCCGGACAACGTGTAATCTCTTCAAAACGGGTAAGAATACCTTTCTTCATGCCGTTATATAACGGTGATGGCACAAGTGCAGCTTCCGAAGGGCCTTTATCAAGCAGCATGGCGTAATTCCAGGAATACTTGATCATATCCTCTGTTGTGCCTGCTGTACCTTGAATCGTGTTTAGACTGGTACCGGAGATCGCTGCGGTCAGCAGTTCGCTAAGCATGGTCTTGGCTGTCCCGGGTTCTCCCACGAGCATTAATCCTCGATTGCCTGCCAGAGTAACCACTGCACGTTCAATTAACACGTCATTGCCATAGAATTTGCGGGTAATCGTGATCTCTTCTCCATTTAATAACGCAGGCTTATCCCTGCCAATAATAAAATCGCGCACATAGGCGGGAGATAACAGCCAGTTCGGGGGACGTTTCCCCTGATCTTCCTCTCGCAGCGCACGTAATTCAACCTCGTATAATGTCTCGGCGGGTGGTTTAAGCATCTCCATCGTCAAGGTGTCTCCTCTCACGTAAACAGATCGTATGTTCTTATTCCTATCATTTTATCACAGCACTCCAGCAACTACCCGGTAAAACGATAAAAATGGTTGAAACGTCCTTCTTATCAGCACTTCTTCTAAGTCCATGGACATAGCCTCTAGCGCAAATATGAAGGTGAAATATCCTTACAGCCGTGCCAACACACTGGTTTCGGATCAGAATCAGCATGCTTATTACCCATTTAAAAGCATTGTAGGCCATATGACCTTAGGAATCATTACACTTTCGATCATGTGTTTCAACCAAATGAAGCTGAATATCACAAAGAAAACACAGGCCATTAGCAGCCTGTGTCTTCTTATATGTTCAAATTTCACCCAACATCTATGAATTTTAATCGAAACGAACCAATCTCTCAGAAGTCTCTACTTACATTCTACGCCCACACGAAGACGAATACAGCTCGTACCAATCATAACGGGTAAGTTCAATATTCGTTGCATCACGACAGGCCAGAATACGTTTTGGTCGAATCGAACCAATGACAGGTTGAATCCCTGCTGGATGCTTCATTAACCAAGCCAGTACAATAGACTCCGGTGTCACCCCACGCTCCTTGGCCATTCGATTAACCAGTTGAGCCGTATGCTCAATCTCCCCGCGCTGTCCCTCAACTATCCTGCCAGTAAATCGCCCTTGAGCAAGTGGACCCCAAGCCTGCAGTTGAATATGCTCTGCCTGACAATATTCCATCGTGCCATAGGGAAACACGTTGTCTCTGGCTTGGCGCCGATTAACTGTCACACCGGCTTCTACGAATCCGATTTTGTCCAGACTCATCTCCAGTTGGTTCACAATCAGAGGTACTTTACTATGAAGCTGAAGAAGACGAATCTGTTCAGAACCCATGTTAGACACACCAAAATGGCGCACTTTACCGGAATGATGCAGCTCAGCCAGTGCTTCTCCAATCTCTTGCGGATGGGCAAGTGGATCAGGACGATGTAACAGCAAAATATCCAGATAATCGATTCCGAGCCGTTCCAGGATACCGTCCACACTCGCCAGAATATGTGCACCTGAGGTGTCATAACGCTGCGGTCCTTCATCATCACCCACAAGACGTATACCACATTTCGACTGTATAATGATCTGTTCACGCAAGCCGGGAGTTTCGGATAAAACTCGCCCCAAGACATGCTCTGCCTTACCACGTGTGTAAATATCCGCCAGATCAAAGTGATTAATGCCTATTTCGAGAGCTGCTTCTACCGCTCGATGACCTTCCACAACAAGATCTGAAGTAATGGGAAGACCATCCCATTCACCACCAAACCGCATACAGCCAAGAACAATTCGACTTGCCGGAATCTGGTGATGATGTAAAGGAAGTTGTGCGTAAGACATGTCAGCGTTCACCTCATTTTCATTTTTACCAAGCATAATAACCGATTCTCTCTACCATGTCTTCTTCCATCTTCCTCTATTTTCCTGCTCTATCATCCATATGAAGAAATAACAAGGTTTCAAAAGCTTGTGTATTGAATATATAGATGGTGCAGGTATTATGCAGGAATATGAGAGGAGATTTTGCATTTGAATCCGAATGAACCCAAAGAGTCCTCAAAGCCAGCGTTTTTCACGAAAGAATTCACACACAACCCTTACCCGGTATATGAAATGTTAAGAAAAGAGGAGCCTGTTTTCAGACTCATGTTTCCTCACGGGGAATTCGGCTGGATTATTACGCGATACGAGGATGCGGTCCAGATCCTGAAAGATCCTCGCTTCAGCAAAGATATGGTCCGACGTTACGGAGCTGATAATCAAAGCATCTTCTCCAATAATATGTTGTTCTCCGATCCGCCGGATCATAAACGTCTTCGGGGACTTGTGCAGAAAGCATTCACACCCAAACTGGTCGCAGACATGCGGAGCCATATTCAGGACATTGCTGATGAACTGCTGGACAACCTCCCGTCACAGGAAAAAATGAATCTGATCGATGACTTTGCCTTTACACTGCCCATCATTGTCATTAGTGAAATTCTGGGAGTCCCTCTTGAGGATCGTGACAAATTCCGCATCTGGTCCAATACGATAATTGATGCTTCCATAGCCGAGAGCGCCGAGCTGTTTGAGCAGCATGCCAGGGAGTTTACGGATTACCTGACGGCCTGGTTTGCGAAAGTTCGCCAAGATCCCGGCACTGATCTGATCAGCCAGCTCGTCATTGCGGAAGAATCTGGGCAGCAGTTAACTGAACGAGAACTGCTTGGCGTTGTCTCCTTATTAATTATTGCCGGTCATGAAACAACCGTGAATCTGATCGGAAATGGGATTCTCGCCCTGCTGGAGCATCCGGAGCAACGCGAACTGCTCATCAACCAGCCCGAGCTTATTCACAATGCCATTGAAGAGATGCTTCGCTATAACGGACCGGTGGAGTTCAGCACATCCCGCTGGGCTTTGGAAGATATTGAATTCCGTGGACAACGTATCGCTCAAGGTGATCTTGTCATTGTTGCGCTTGATTCCGCCAACCGGGACGAACAGCAGTTTAAGGATGCTGATATTTTCGATATCACACGCGAGAAGAGTTCGCATCTGGCTTTTGGCAAAGGCATTCATCTCTGCCTGGGAGCACCGCTTGCTCGTCTGGAAGGTGAGATTGCAGTCAGCACACTTCTGAATCGTTTTCCAAATATACAACTTCAGGCAGATGTGAATGAACTGGAATGGAGACCTGGTATGAATGTTCGTGGTGTCAAGGAAATCCCGGTTCAACTAAAATAATGGCTAAATATGAATAAATGAAAGTGAGGCACATTACATCATGGAAATGAACACCTTGGTATGGATCGTTTTGTTGCTTCTGATCTTTGTGTTACTGGTCAGAGTCACCAGCCTGCAACGCCAATTGAATGAATTGAAAAGAGATGTCGAGCGTCTGGAGAATGGTTCAACCACAGGCACGCGCTCCGACTTCAATTACACCTTGTCGCCGAAGGAAGCATCTCCTTCCCACACAAGCCAACCAGCCCAAACGGATCTGGATCAGGAACTGCTTACACTTATACAACAAGGGAAAAAAATTATGGCGATCAAACGACTGCGTGAAGCCCGAGGTCTTTCGTTGAAGGAAGCCAAAGACTATGTTGATTCTCTGGATCGGTAATATACAACTCACATAACTCTCGGGGGAAGTTACTCCAGACTTTCGGCTGTTAACACAGACGCAGTAGAAAGTCTGGAATCTTCACCGAGAGTTTACTTTTCAAACGACATATGCTACTGTTATTTCTATATTACTAGAAATAAGAAATAAAGACGAAAGGACCGATCATTATGCAATCAAACTCGAATGAGATTGAACAAGTTGTCAAAATTCATAAAGCGCTGGGCGAACAAACACGCTACAAAATCATTCAGATTTTATCGGGCGAAAGCAACCTGTGTCCTGCCGATCTGGAGAGCCGCCTTGTTACGGTTGCCCTATCGACTCTGTCTCATCACCTGAAACAGCTGTCCGATTGTGGTCTGCTCACATCGCAGAAGAAAGGTACGTATATCTACTACAGCCTGAACACGGAGACTGCACAAAAGTTTGTTCCCTATCTGCTAAATAAATAAAAAAAATTGAGTTATATTTCTATATAATTAGAAATATTGAAACAATGTACAATATTTATTAGTAAAACTAGGTCACCTAAGTTTACGCTTATACCAATATTCATTATCTAGGTTGTAACATTACCATTCGCGCAGATGGGTTGCATTCCGAGCATTCATGTCTTGTTCTATCGTCTTTATTTCTATATTTCTAAAAATATAATAATTATAATCAGAAAGAGGTTATGTTCCCATGTCTTCTACGCTCAAAATCTATGTTCTTGCCTTGGTCAGTTTCCTTGTAGGAACGTCCGAATATGTCATTGCCGGCATTTTGGATCGAATTGCAGATACGATGAATATCTCTTTAATCGCTGCCGGACAGCTCATTACAATTTTTTCACTTGTATATGCGCTAGGTACACCTGTCATTATTGCATTGACTTCACGCTGGGACCGTCGCAAGCTGTTGCTATACTTCCTCGGTCTATTCGTTGTGGCTAATGTTCTTGCTTACCTGTTGCCGGGTTATGGACTGTTCGTCGTAGCACGAGTGTTGATGGCTTTAGGCGCGGGTGTTGTTGTTGTCACGGCATTAACGGTTGCTTCCCAAATAGCGGCGGAGGGCAAACAAGCTAGTGCAATCGCCACAGTAATCACTGGATTTACGGCTTCTTTGATCGTTGGCGTTCCGCTCGGAAGGCTTGTGGCTGCATCTTGGGATTGGAAGCTTGTTTTCGCCGGCATCGCCGTTCTTGGCATTCTTGCCATGCTGGTAATCGCGGCCGCCATTCCGCCTTCCAAAGCAGAAGCGCCTGTTCCGCTGAAGAAACAACTGTCTTTGCTCAAACAGCCACGAATTGTTTTGGCACTGCTGGTGACATTTTTCTGGTTAGGTGGTTATTCCATTGCCTACA
Source organism: Paenibacillus sp. FSL H3-0457 (assembly GCF_037981725.1). NCBI lineage: Bacteria > Bacillati > Bacillota > Bacilli > Caryophanales > Paenibacillaceae > Paenibacillus > Paenibacillus sp. FSL H3-0457. The sequence continues at coordinate 3,821,666 of NZ_CP150283.1, forward strand.
CGTACATTTCACCTTACCTTGTATCCGTTTCAGGAATGAGCGAAGCACTACTCAGTTCAGCTTTATTCGCATTTGGCATAGCAAGTCTGATCGGTTCAAAAGTTGGAGGATTCAGTGCTGACCGATTGGGTGTCAAACGAACGCTGATCACAGGCATGACATTGCATATCGTGAGTCTGGTCCTGTTGAATATAACGGCAAGCTCTTATCTCGCTGTCTTCCTTGTTCTGATTTTGTGGTCTTTTGCCGCATGGTCCTCAGGTCCAACTCAGCAATATAATCTTGTCACCATGGCTCCGGAATCCTCTGGCATTATGCTAAGCCTGAACAGTTCGGTGATGCAACTGGCGATGGCTGCCGGCGCAGGTATTGGCGGAATCGCGGTCAGCAGCATTTCATTATCATCCATTACCTGGATTGGCGCTGTCGGGGTTGCTGTTGCCGTCATCATCGTTATAGGCTCGTATCGTTCAGGATCTGCGAAAAGTACACACACCGATACATCTCATAACGCTGCCTGATATGAGTTCGTAGTACAAAAAACAAACCAAAAAGAGAGGCACTGTATGCATACAGTGGCCTCTCTTTAACCATTTTAACGGCTATTCTATTACCGATAAGCAGAACTCTTATTGAGCCGTAACTGCACCATCGATCGGATATACTGCACCATTGATATACGGCGCTTCATCTCCAAGCAGGAAGGAAACCAAGTTTGCGATCTCTTCCGGTCTGCCCAGACGTCCGGATGGAATGCTGTCAACCGTTGCCTTGAACACTTCAGGGTTGTCTTTACCGAACTGAACAACCATCGGTGTCTCAATTGTACCTGGTGCAATCGCATTTACACGAATGTTGTCCTTGCCATATTCAATCGCAGCTGTGCGAGTCAAGCCCACCACGCCATGTTTGGTTGCTGCGTAAGGTGCGACTGCGGGTACACCAACAATACCGGCTGTGGAGGCCGTGTTCACAATGGAACCCCCACCTGTTTTGAGCATTTCAGTAATTACATACTTCAACCCGTAGAATACACTTCTCAGGTTAATATCAATAATCTGGTCAAACTGCTCAATTGTATGTTCGATAAGCTTGATCCCAGGACCTGCAATACCTGCATTATTAAAGAACATGTCGATTCGTCCGAACTCTTCGACTGTTTTTTTCACATAATTCTCAACTTCAGGTGCTTTACTTACATCTGCTTGTACAAAAATAGCTTTACTTCCCAGCTTCTCAATCTGCTTAACCGTTTCAAGACCTGTCTCTTCGATAAGATCCACAACGACAATGGATGCACCCTTCTCAGCCAGCTTCAATGCTGCTGCTTGGCCCAATCCACTTCCTGCTCCAGTAATAATGGCTACTTTTCCTGCGTGACTCATGTTGATCTCCTCCATGTGTGTGTGTCATCTTGTGATTGGATCGATGAATACGATATGAAACGTACTTACATGCAATGATGCAATATGTAGGTCAAAAATGGCATAAAACCTTCCTGACTTTACCTATTCTAATAGACTTTCGACATAAAAACAAATCATATAATATGTATTCATACTATATCACCTGTCACATTTTCAGCATTTCAATTGAAGGAGCACACAACTATTACGTCTTGTTGCATGCTCCTCTTTTACATATACAATACTTTTTAAATCAGTATCTCTACAACTTCAAACGGTGCATATCCGCTTATCAAAACACTTTAACGCAGCAAATTCGTTTTTGCCAATTCAATAATTTCGTCCCCGCGTCCATTCAACACGGCTTTCATCATCCATAAGGTGAATCCTTCCGCCTGTTTGATATCAATCTTCGGTGGTAAGGACAATTCCTGTCGATTCACCACCACATCAATCAGCACAGGACCATCATGCTGAAGCGCACGCTGTACAGCTCCTTCGAGTTCACCCGGATCCTCAACCCGAATACCTTCCATGCCCATGGCCTGAGCAACCATTGCAAAGTTGGGATTTACAAGCTCTGTTCCCGATTCAAGGAACCCTGCAGCCTTCATCTCCAGCTCAACAAAACCGAGTGCTCCATTATTAAACACCACAACTTTGATCGGCAGATTATGCTGTTTCAGTGTCAACAGATCACCCATCAGCATCGTAATACCACCATCACCCGACAACGAGATGACTTGTCTGCCCGGATCAGCGACTTGAGCGCCAATGGCCTGTGGCAAAGCGTTTGCCATCGTACCATGACTGAATGAACCGAGCAACCTGCGATTACGAGACATCTCGATATAACGGGCCGCCCATACTGTCGGAGTACCGACATCACAGGTGAAGATGGCATTTTCAGCTGCGGCATCACTAATGACCTTGGTCAGGTACTGCGGATGGATGGGCTTTTTACCCGGTTTTCCAACGGCCAGCTCGTCCAGATCTTTGCGTACTTTCACATAACGATCCACACTTTTACGAAGATGTTTGTCACTGTGTTCTTCTGTCAGATAAGGAAGCAAAGTCTCAATGGTCGCTTTCACATCACCACATACGCCGTAATCCAACTTCGTACGCCGACCCAGATGGGAAGATTGAATGTCGACCTGAAGGACAGTAGCATCTTCGGGATAGAATTGACGATATGGGAAATCCGTTCCCAGCATCAATAGTACATCACAGTCCATCATCGCATGATAACCGGATGAATACCCAATTAGACCCGTAAGACCCACGGAATAAGGGTTGTCATACTCCAAATATTCCTTCCCTCTTAACGCAATAACCATGGGGGACTTCAAGCGATCACAGAGCTGCATAAGGGGTTCCCGAGCGCCCGCGCAGCCTGCACCGCACAATAACGTAATTTTTTTGCCTTGATTCAGATACTCCGCCAGTTTCACGAGTTCAGGCTCAGAAGGATGTACCACGGGGTTGGTCGCATGATACACATGCTCAGGCACTGGCAGATCTGCTGCTTCCAGTCCTGCTACATCGCCCGGCAATACAACGACGGACACACCTGAACGTGCAACTGCTGTCTGAATGGCCATCGTCAGAGAACGCGGCATCTGTTTTGCTGTTGTAATGACTTCACAATAGTCGCTACATTCCTGGAACAGATACTCCGGATGTGTCGCCTGAAAATATTCACTGCCAATCTCGTCACTTGGGATATGTGCTGCGATAGCGAGTACAGGAACACGATTGCGGTGACAGTCGTACAGACCATTAATCAGATGCATATTACCAGGACCACTGCTACCTGCGCAGACAGCGATACTTCCACTGACCTCAGCGTCCGCCCCAGCAGCAAATGCAGCTACTTCTTCATGTCGTACATGAATCCACTCGATCTTCCCAGAACGACGGATGGAGTCGAGTACCGCATTCAAGGAGTCTCCAACAATGCCATATACGCGTTTGATGCCAGCGTTCAATAAGGATTCAACCAGAACATCCGCGACTGTTTTTTTCATAATAGGTGAGTCTCCTTTAATTGCTCATTTTGATTATGTTTCCACTCGGTTAATATACCTATTCTTATACCCCAATCTTTCGAAAACCGAACCAACTCGATATGTATGTCTGGATATATGAAACAAAACCGGCCCCTTAAACCTTTATTCCAGCTATAGCAAAATGCCAAAAAATCCGCTTGTCGAATGACAAACGGATTACGGTTACACTCAGTTTATTCATTTTTATGTGAATTCCCTAATCCAAATCAGACACTAGATAGCAGGCATCACATTGCCACCACTTACCGGGATATAGGCACCCGTGATAAATGAGGACAGATCCGACGCAAGAAAAGCTACCGCATTGGCGATTTCCTGATCTTCACCCCTGCGCTTCAGCGGCACGGTACGCGTATATGCCTCATCATGTCCAGGCTCACTGGACCGATCACGTTCGCTAATTGTCCATCCAGGTGCAACCTGGTTTACGGTAATCTGATACTCACCAACCTCCTTGGCAAGCACGCGATATACACCATCCATTCCACGCTTACCAGCGGTGTAGGCCGATTGATGAGCGAAATTTTGCATCGCACATTCCGTATTGATACCAATGAACCGACCGGCTCTGATATCTTGCATATGTGGAATGAAAGCTTTGGCAAGATACACACTCTGCATGACACAGGATTCAAACTGGCTCAAGTAATCTTCAGGCGACTGCTCCAACACCGTTGTCCATTCATATTGAATGACTGCATTGGCAACAACGATATCCACTCCGCCGAGGACAGACTGAATCTCATCACGCATCCGAAATGCTGTATCCTGCTTTGTAATATCTCCCTGTACAATAACAGCCTGACGATCGAGTGCTTCAATCTCACCTTGAAGCTCCCGAGCCTTGGTATCATTATTTATGTAATGTAGAGCCAGATTGGCGCCACAGGCTGCCAACGTGCGGGCGATGACTCTCCCCAGCTGTCCGGTTGCGCCTGTAACCAGAGCCGTTTTTCCTGAGAGATCCAATTGCATAACAGCGAAAACCTCCTTAAATTCACTTGCCCGAAAACGATTTCGGAAATATGGTATTTTTGTTCATCAATTACGCGTTATTCAGAGAGATATACAGCATTGTTCAATGCTGTATATGTTAGTTCAACTTTTTTCCTATATGTGGAGACTATTAATTATGATGTTGAATAAGATCAATTTCCTGGAAGCGACTGACTTCCTTTTCCCAACGCTCTTCTACATATTGACGGTGAACCGGGTGATTGTTGTATGCATCATACGCAGCCTGATCCGCAAAGACCATCGAGAAGCTGTAATCGAACTCATTCTTCTCACTTACCTGTTTCAGAACCTGAAATTGCTCTACGCCAGGAATGACAGCCAGTGCATCCGAACTTTCCTTCAAAAAGGCTTCGGCCTCCGGTGTATCTTTACCCGCGTAAAGTGTAAACGTTACCATATGTGTGATGCTACTCATCTCTATTTCCTCCTCCAATATGTTCGTACTCGTTTTCTAGTGTACATCCGAATGTGTTGTAAGCGCAATAATTGGTTGAATTAATTTTTAATGTACACAAAAAAACCTCAGGACAAATCCCGAGGTTTTTTTGTAATGTATGGACAAACTTATTTGGTGATGTTGTATTTACGGTTAAATTTATCAACACGGCCACCGATATCCACGTTTCTTTGTTTACCAGTGAAGAATGGGTGGGATGCGGAACTAGTGTCCACACGGATTACTGGGTAAGAGTTACCGTCTTCCCATTCCATAGTTTCGTTAGAGAACTTCGTGGAAGAACTCAGGAATTTGAAATCAGCACTTGCATCGTAAAAAATTACGAGTTGTGTCTTTGGATGGATGTCAACTTTTGGCATAATCTATTTACACTCCTTTAATATGGGTACTTCTTTAGAATCAAACTACATTTTATTATACTCTTTTTTTGGACAAAGTACCAGCAGGTTTTGAGGAATAGCTAAAAAAAATATGATATCTGTGATTTTGCACCTAATCAGGTGTCAAGCCGTCCCTTTCTCCAGTACATTCAACATGTACTCCAAAGCCTCCAGTTCATCCCTGCCTCTTGTCTGTAATCTGACAACACTACCATATCGAATGGGTAGTAACGCCATTCCAAGCAGGCTTTTGACATCTACACGATGCTCATGCTCAGACTCCATATACGACAAAATAATATCCGAGGAAAAACGCGACGCTTGAGAAGATACCGACATCAGATCATCCCGATGAAAATCAGCGTGTATCATAAATTCATGTACTCTCACAACCTTCAGTTCCTTTCGCTAAGTATTCATTCACCAATATGGTGTGTATCCATTTATATATTAAAATCTTCATGAATTATACCATGTTATGGGAGCTTGACCCATACTTTTTTGCAAAAAAACAAAAAAAAGAGTCCTGAACCCTAGGACTCTTCCAGGTTGTTCTTACATACCATTCGGATAAACCATGACCTTCAGACTGCCGCTTTTATTGTGTAATGCACGCTCCATCGCTTGCTGTGTCTCTTCGAGTGAATAACGATCTGTAATCAGGGACATCACGTCATGCTGGCCGGAGCTCAGAAATTCAATTCCTGCCGGATAAGTATTGGCATAACGGAATATGCCATAGATATCAACTTCATTGTCCGCAATAAATGGAACATTGAGTGCGATCTCGTCCTGTGCAGGCAGGCCCACAATCGCAAGTTTTCCTCCACGTCGAAGTGAATACAGAGCAGATTGTAGCGCCTTCGGATTCCCCGCTGTTTCCCATGCAGTATCAACACCCACACCATTTGTTAACTCGCGAATCACAGCCAGCGCATCTTCATTCCGCACATTAATGGTATGAGTGGCACCCATGCGGCGAGCTGCTTCCAGCCTAACTTCCTCCAGATCCGTTACTATGATCTTCTCTACACCGAAAGATTTGGCAGCAGCCACAGCCATGAGTCCAACGGGACCCATGCCCATAATCGCCAGGGTTGTACCCGGAGCCAGTTTGCTGCGGCGTGCAGCGTGAATACCAACAGAGAATGGCTCGTTCATAGCTGCTTCCTCATAAGACAGATGATCCGGGATCGGGAATACCATATCTTCACGCATCACCATGTATTGTACAAATGCCCCATCCACCGGAGGGGTCGCTAGAAATTGTACATCCGGACACAGGTTATAGCGACCTTCCTTGCATGCCGTGCAGCGTCCGCAAGTCACCCCAGGCTCAATAGCAACTCGATCCCCTGTTTTCAGACGGGATACGTTCGAGCCAACAGCAGCAATGATCCCCGCACACTCATGACCCAGAATGATCGGTTTCTCCACCACAAATCTGCCAATGCGCCCATGTTCAAAATAATGCACATCCGAGCCACATACCCCGACAGCCAATACCTGGATTAACACCTCATCCGCTGCCGGTTGCGGGACGGGTTGTTCCTCAATAATAATGTGTCCTGGCTCTGTCATGATAGCAGCTTTCATGGTCTCGGGCAGTTGATGTTGTCCCATACGGTTCTCCTCCTCATGTATGTCCATGCTGTCTATTGTACATCAAAGAAAACAAGGTATCTTCTTTCTTCCTTCCTAATTACCAATCAATAGATTGTTCGACCTTGTTCATCCGCTATGCCGCTCTTGCGATAGAAGTACGTATTGATCATGTCCCGCCATTCCTTGGCATGTTCGGCCTGGTTGTCCTGTAATGAAGCAACTTTGCTGAAAATAACTGGGTCGATTTTGCCCTCCAGCCCTCTCCATGTCTCGGCTAACGTCTCCGCCTGCACAACACCTTCAAAGTGTGTATCATAAATATGCTGAATGACCGTTTTACCCGAATGCAGAACATGGGTGTATGGCACGTGATGGAAAAATAAGATCAGCTCATCCGGACAGGTGTCTACGGACTCATAACGATCAGCATTCTCAGGGTGATACTGTGATGTGTATCCTGTACCACTGTTCACGGTTCGATCTACACCAATGCCATGACAATCGGCAAAGTGATACGTTCCCCATTTGGAATACTCATACCCATCTACATTCGGCCCATAATGATGCTCCGGATTAACCATCCAGCCTACACCGAGAGGCGCAGTATAATTCTCATAGATATCTAGTGAAGTCAAAAGCATGCCCGTAACCTGCCGCACAACTTCGTCTTCATGTCCAAATGTGAGTCTCACCCACTCATCAGCAATCTCTTCCGCGGACAGTTCCGGGTTCCACGCAAGTCTTCCATATCCATATAGATTCGCCTGCGCGAGTGGATGTCCTGTCCAACAGGCATCTGCACCAATATTGGATACTGCGGCGAAGCCACTGTATGGTCGTTTATACAGAGAACCGTCCGCGATTCGCTTGATCTCTGAACCTTCGCCTTTGGCGTATGTGTCAAAGTCCAATACTTCTTTCCACTGGGGAACCAGATAACAGAGATGACGTTGTTGCCCGGTATACTCCTGTGTAATCTGAAATTCAATCACCTGATTTGTATTTTCCATGGCGCCGAACAGCGGGGATACCGCCTCTCTCACCTGAAAGTCCATCGGCCCGTTTTTGATCTGCAAAATGACATTTTCGGCAAAACGCCCGTCCAGCGGCGTAAAGTGGTCATAGGCTGCACGTGCACGGTCAGTGGAACGATCCCGCCAGTCCTGCTTGCAGTTATAGACAAAGCAACGCCAGATGACCAATCCACCGAATGGCCGAAGGGCTTCAGCCAGCATGTTCGCACCATCGGCATGATCACGGTTATACGTGAACGGTCCCGGACGATTCTCGGAGTCTGCCTTGATCAGGTAACCGCCAAAATCCGGAATCGCTGCGTACACCTTGGCCGTTTGAATGTTCCACCATTCCCGTACCTGCGCATCCAGCGGATCAGCCGTACGTAATCCACCAATCTCAATTGGACTTGCGTAGTTGGCGCTCAGGAACAATCGAATACCATACGCTCTGAATTCAGCGGCAACCTTCGCCACATCACTAAGATAACGTTCCGTCAGAAACAGACTCTCACGGCGGTGTACATTGACGTTATTGATCGATATGGCATTGATTCCCGTGGAAGCGAGCAAACGTGCGTAATCCCGGATGCGTCCCAAGTCCAGCGTGAATTCCCCGTTATCATAGAAAATGGATTCTCCTGCGTAACCACGCTCAATGCTACCGTCCACGTTATCCCACTGATTAATCATTCGTAGCGCATTGGTTGGTTGCTCTGTAATGAAGCTCCACTTATTCACAGCGTCATCCGCCTCATGTGCACTTCCTTGATCCATTGTCAGCTCACGAAGCAGATGGAATGCACCATAGAGCACACCTTGGGGGGTCTCTGATCCAATGACCAGCACACCTTCTGTCTCGTTCTCACGAATGATGTACCCTTCTCCTTGAACAGTTGAACGCTCTGTCTCACTGAACGACCCAGCCACGGAATCGCTCCCTGTCCAAGTGCCGATTTGTATTGCGGGAGCGGAGGCATGCTTGTCCCGTTCACTTTCCTGAGCATCAGACAGATGACTGACCGACGGTTTCACGCCATATAACCTCTCTAGTCCCCGTGAAAGTTCGGTCAGAGCTGTTGTAATTACTCCATGGTTCTCTTCCACCAATATCAGCTTGCTCCACGCAGGAGCCGTCTTTTGGGCAAGTCCATTCGCTTCTGGCAATTCGGAGTGATACCCCAGCCACGCATCGTACTGTGGACCTGACAAGGCAGATTGAATGACGGATTGGCTCATTGTACCGCCTCCTTGCTGGCATAGATCTGCCCAAGGTGATTCCCTTTTCCTTCGAGTAGCCATAGAATCGACGTTACACCACGCGGATAGTACTTGCTGCCAACCGCTACACCAGACAGGATCTGGTCACTCCAGCACCAGTAGGATTCCTCCGGATGCAGCAGCCAGTTGACATGAGCCGCGTCTGCTGCCTTGCCTGTCTCATTCCATTCCACACCCAGCAGCTCTCTAGCGATAAACTGGGACAAATAGATTTTGCTCAGCCACGAGTTATTGCTTGTTGAGGACAGTTTCCAGCCTCCATCTTCGAACAGACATGTTCCCGGTACAAGAACCGTCTTCAGATGAGTTTGGAGTGCTTTCAGATAAGGTCCAAAACGACCATTGACATCCAGTGCTGCTTCACAGCCTGTAAAGTACGGGAACACCAAACCTTCAATCGCCGGAATGATTCGAGAATCATTATTTTCTGCAATAACAGCTGGAATGTAGCCGCCATCAGTCAACTGTGCAGCAATACTGGCAGCGCAGCGATCCGCTTGAAGTCCAGCTTGATGGGACAGATCCGCCAACTTCTCAGTTGCGAACAGCTTCTCCAATGCAACATAGACCGCCCAACATTTACCTGCCAGATAGATATTATTGCGAGACTGTCCAAGTGACACATCCAGGCTGTCATAGGTTGTAATCTCCGCTCCACCTTGGGTACGGCTGCTATCCAGACCCATTAGACCGTTACGCTGCTCAGCGTCGGGATGGTCCCGATTAAGCATACTTTCGAAGCAATCCTGGATAACAGGCAACATATTTTTCACAAAAGCTTGATCCTGTGTCTGTTCAATGTATACTGTCGCGCAGCAGAGCCAGTTCACCAGTTCCTCGTGGCTCATCTGTGAGAAACAGTCGTCAATGCCAACCAGCTCATATGCCGAGTGTCCAGGGCGTGAGAACACATTGGCAACACCAATATCATGTGTAAAGGTAATTCCGCCCGGATATAACTTCTCTTCCCCCGGGAAACGAACCTGATCCGTATAACTGTATCGTTTCACAAACCACTCCAGCTCATTACGCACCGTCCATGGATTCAAGGCAAGCTCGAAGTACAACTGATCAGCCGTCAGATCAAGTGTGTTCATCATCCGATACTCCCCTTCGTTCACCACCCAGAGTGGCTCACCATCGGCATCCAGCAGTTGAGTACTCGCATAATAGCTGTGAATGGAATGAGCAAGCATGAATGATTGATCTTCGGTCAAAGCAGCCGATCCGAGGCGCTGTTCAACCTCTCCACAGGATGCAGTCAACTCACTAAAGCGTTGTAGTGCATACTCTCCTGCTGCCTGAATATCGGAGAAATAGCGCGTATACCAATACGTTGTGTCCATGCCGGTCGTCACAATGCCCCCGCGATAGAAACATACTGCAAATTGATACGTACGTTTCTCTCCAGCCGGCACCTCCATCAGTAGTGCAGCGGTTGAGCCAAGTCCAAATGCCAGATTCTCCCGATGTTTCTCCTGCAACAGTTTCTCCAGCGTAAATCCGCGTGCGGGCCACAGTCCATCATCTGCTGACATAATTGCTGTAAGTCGACCTTGTCCCACACCTGTGATGGAGCCACCTTCCGGTCCTCCAATCAGACGCATCGCAGAGTACGGATCATTGCCCTGATAGCCAAAGTAGGCTTTGCGGGATTGTTGACCTTCCGTATTGTCAATCGTCATCTCAACCAATACGGCAGGTACGAGTGCATCCATTAATTCTTCACGATCCCCATTCGTTGGATCAGGTACTGGACGTACAGGCGAGTAGATACGGAACGTCAGATCTCCAGCAGTCCACGTATCCGTACCTGAGGTAAATTCACGGGTAATATCTTCATCGCGAAAAGCCGTAATAAGAGGTTGTGGAACTTTGGTCGCTGTTGTCGACGCAGTGTCCCCATTCTCCAACTTCTCTACATCATAGCGGCTGCTCTCATCCTCGGAAGCTTCATAAAAAGGAAGCGCCTGATAATTGTCGCCATCGCGAGATTGTAATCCAATATATACATTCTGGTCTGCCGGCTTGCCGAGTTCAAGACCCAGCCCGCCTTTGGCTCCTTTGTATCCCAGTGTAAAACTGGCAAAAGCACCAATCGGTGCATGATGTGCATTATAAAAGATGGATTTGAATGTGCTCATGAATCATAACCCCTCTCAGAATGGTATGCATACGTTTTCATTAGCCCCATCCTAACATGTGGTTCCACCTTCGACCATGATCAAATCAATCGGATATTTACCCAAATCAAGCTGATAGACTATAATAGATTAAAGCGGTTACAAAAAAACATTCCATTTGATATACGTGCGTAATCAAAATCACATTTTTTTGAACAACCTCTATGAAGGGGGATCTTCCATGTCTTCAACGTATTTGCCTCCTACTTTGGGAGAAAGTGTCCATGAAGTTTTTTATCCAGATGTGCAAACAACGGTCAATCTGTTCGCCATTCATTTACGAAGTGTGGGTATGGACTGGGATTATCCGGCGCATGAGCACCCTCAATATGAATTGAATTATGTCACGGAAGGCGAGCAACGCATGATGGTGAACGGTACCTTATATATTCAAAAGGCTGGCGAACTGCTCCTGATTCCTCCGGGAAGCATTCATTCCAGCCAGAGCCATAACGGCAAGGGATTCACTTATTTTTGCATGCATTTTGACATTGATGATCAGTTGTTCCTATCGTTGCTTGCACGTATCAAACAAGTACGATTCAGTGCGGATAGTCCAGTTACACAGCAGATTGAGCCTGTTTTGCGCAAATTGATGTCATCTGCGGATGATGAAACAGCAAATACGATGGTTCAGCGTATGCAGCTGCAATCTGCGGTATTTGAACTATTTGGCCATCTGTGGGAGGCGGTCTCGCAAGAGGCAGCGCAATGGTTTACCGACGGACACGAAAAGATCGAACTCGCCCACCAAATTCGTAATCGATTGCAAGGCCTGATGAGTCAGCAATTCAAACAGGGACACGAGTCCAACGGTCACTATGGCATTGATGATATTGCAGCAGAGCTGGGCATCAGTTCTTCTCACTGTAATCGCGTGTTCAAGGAGGTGTTCGGTCAGTCTCCTCGTGCTGTATTGTCCCAGTTGGTTTTGCATGAAGCGAAGCTTCTTCTGGGCAATCCGAAGCTGTCCGTTCAAAATATTGCTGTCATGCTTGGTTATAAGGATATTGCCCATTTCAGTCGTCAATTCAAGCGCTGGTCCGGCATGTCACCCTCCCGTTACCGACAGGAACAGCCTGCTCTGGAATGAAGTTCAGTAGCAGGCTGTCGGGTTTGATTCAACTTTTTCATAATTCGATTCAAGATGTTCTCTGTATTTAATATGAAGTGTTATTTCAACAAACGCTTAATCAGCTTCAGCTTGTTATCATACGGTGGATACAGAATCGGCAGATTCAATTTGGTGCTTTTTTTCAGTACACTTTTGAGATGAGAGAAGGTTTCGAAGCTGTACTGCCCATGATACGAGCCAACACCGGAATGACCAACACCGCCAAACGGCAGACGTGGATTCGCTACATGTGTGATGGTATCGTTAATGCAGCCGCCTCCAAAAGAAACTTCGCGCAGCACTTTGTCCTGAACCCGGGTGTCGGAAGTAAACAGATATAAGGCGAGCGGTTTCGGCCGCTTTACGATTTCTACAATGGCTTCATCCAGGTTACGATAACTAATGATCGGCAGAATCGGTCCAAAAATCTCATCTTCCATCGTTGCTGCATCCCAGGACTCCGCATCAATCAGTGTAGGTTCAATGAAACGATCTTCCTCATCCGAAGCTCCCCCATATATCACTTTGGCCTGATCCCGCTCAATCAAAGTCGTCAGCCGTTTAAAATGTCCCTTGTTCACGATTCGCCCATAATCCTTATTGTGCTGAATATCCGATCCGAAGAAGGACACGATCGCTGCTTTCATCTCCGTAATTAACGGTTCCTTCACGCGCTCATGCACAAGTAAATAATCGGGTGCGATACAGGTCTGTCCTGTATTGAGCAGTTTGCCCCATATAATGCGCTCAGCTGCTACTTTGATATCCGCCTGTTCATCCACGATGACAGGGCTCTTGCCTCCAAGTTCTAACGTAACGGGAACGAGATTTTTGGCAGCTGCCTCCATCACAATCTTGCCTACCGGTACACTGCCTGTAAAAAAGATATAGTCGAATGGCGCGTTAATCAGCGCTGTTGTTGTGTCTCTAGCACCGTCAAGTACCTGTACGTATGCCGGTTCGAACACGCTCGCAATCATTTCACGTACAACAGCCGACACCGCAGGTGTATTCTCTGACGCTTTGAGCACGGCTGTATTACCTGCTGCAATCGCACCTACCAATGGTTCGATTAAGAGTTGAAAAGGATAATTAAACGGTCCGATAATCAGAACCGCCCCGTAGGGTTCGGGTATGATATAGCTTTTCGAACCCAGGAGCGCCATTTGCGTTTTCACTTTAACGGGTTTCACCCATTTATTCACTTTACGAATGGTGTGTGTGATGCTATCCATCATAAATCCGATCTCGGTTGTGTAGGATTCGAACTCACTTTTGCCCAAATCCTGATAGAGAGCTTCTGTCAGTCTGGATTCGTACTTTTGAATGGCCTGCTTCAGTTGGGTCAGACGGGCAATTCGAGCTTCTGCCGATCGTGTTGCCCCGGAACGAAAGAACTGGCGTTGCTGCTCCAAAATCTGTTCAACTTCCTGACTGGTTACTTCCTGTATAGTCGTTGTCATATATACATACTCCTCTATTCATTATTGATCAAGCGTTTAAACTTACGAACCTATAAGACACATGCAAAAGCATGTTTTATCACTATTAATCTACAGACACTCTTCTTCCAAAGCAGCTACCAGTTCCTTCAGCAGTTCCACCGATGCATTCAATGAAGCCGAATAATAACGCTGCGTCCCCTTCTGTTCCACAGATATAAGCCCCTTCTCTAACAACAGCTTGAGATGATGAGATATGGCTGGCCGGGATAGGCTGGATTGTTCGGTAATTTCATTCACCGTCATTCTGCCCTTCTCGGTAAGTGTCAGCAAAATGGATTGACGATGGTTGTCACTTAAGACCTGAAATAACGGAATACAGGTTTGAAAAACGCTAATTGCTTTTTGTCCCATGGTTTCACCTCTATACTATTTCTTCTTCATTATTTCTACGTATATTTCTCTGTTTGATGTCTGTTGGTTTAAACATTCGAACCTAATGACTGAATTGTACTCTTTAATCACTTGAACTGCAAGTGAACCATCAACTAAATTTAATATAATGCTTATAAAGCGCTTCCACACTACCATACAAGTATGGTAGTATGTCATTAAAGGAGTTGAAGTTGTGGAATATACCCCAAAGTTATCATCCAAAGCCGGTTTGTTGCCTGTTGCGAGCAATATGTCTTCCATGAATAATAAGCAATCTTACTCATCGCGAGATGTCGTTTACTTCACGCTGAAACAACTCATTTTGAGTTTGAAATTGCCTCCGGGAACAGCTATTTCTGAGAAGGAAATTTCGCTGGAGTTCCAGGTAAGCCGGACACCTGTTCGAGAAAGTTTTGTAAGGCTTGCACAGGAAGGTCTGCTGGAAGTGTATCCACAGCGTGGCACATACGTCTCTCTGATTCAGGTCGATCTCGTTGAGGAAGCACGGTTCATGCGTGAACAGCTCGAACGAGCCGTAATCAGGCTCGCCTGCGAGAACTTTCCGAACGAACAGATGGTCGCTCTTGAACAGAACCTTGCTTGGCAACAGGAATGCAGGGTCAAACCGGATGATGAACGAATGTTCCAATTGGATGAGGAATTCCATAGCACTCTTTTTGCAGGCTGCAACAAAAGCAACACCTGGACTGTTATCCAGCAGATGAATGTACATTTGAATCGAAGTCGCATGTTACGCCTGTCCTCGGACCACCAGTGGGATCACCTGATTGAACAGCACCGGTCTATGGTCAAGGCCATTCAGCAGCATGATGCCGACACAGCAGAGCGACTGATGCAGGAACACTTGCATTTAACTGTCACCGATTTGGCTGTCCTGCAGGATACATATCCGTCCTATTTTCAATGACTGAATTTTTCTTCCTACTATTCATGATGAGGTGAACGTGATGAGAATGGTTTTTCGCTGGTTCGGCGAAGGCAATGATACGGTAACGCTGGATCATATCCGGCAGATTCCGGGTGTTGAAGGTATTGTGTGGGCACTGCACGATGTTCCTGCTGGCGAGGAATGGCCAATGGACAAAATACTCGCTGTCAAAACAGCAGCAGACAAGGCCGGGTTACATCTGGATGTCGTTGAGAGTGTGAACATCCATGAGGATATCAAGTTGGGCCTGCCATCAAGGGATAAATACATTGCGAACTATATTAAAACAATGGAGAAACTGGCTCAAGTTGGTGTTAAGGTCATCTGTTACAACTTTATGCCGATCTTCGACTGGCTTCGCACGGATATGCACAAGGAAATGGAGGATGGCTCAACTGCCCTCTTCTATGAGCACAGTAAACTCGCAGATATAGAACCTCTAGAACTCGTTCGACGCATTACGGAAAACTCCGCACTCACCATGCCAGGTTGGGAACCGGAACGATTGCAGTATTTAACAGGTCTGTTCGAAGCCTACAAGGATGTAACCGAGGATCATATGTGGGAGCACGCACGTTATTTCCTGCAAGAGATTATGCCTACAGCCGAACGGCTGGGGATTCGAATGGCCATCCATCCGGATGACCCGCCATGGCCAATCTTTGGATTACCAAAGATTATTACAAGTCAGGAGAATGTTCGGAAATATTTGAATCTTTATGATAGCCCTTACAACAGCGTGACACTATGCAGTGGCTCTTTGGGAGCGAATGCTGATAATGACATTATCGGGATGATACACGAGTTCAAGGATCGGATTCCATTTGCCCACATTCGTAATGTCAAAATCTACGAAAACGGCGACTTTATTGAAACGTCACATCGCAGTCAAGATGGAAGCGTCGATATTGCGGGGGTTGTTGAGGCTTATCACGATATCGGTTATGAAGGTTATGCAAGACCCGACCATGGTCGTCACCTCTGGGGAGAACAGTGCCGACCTGGTTATGGACTCTATGACCGGGCTTTGGGGATCATGTATCTCTGGGGCGTCTGGGATTCCCTGCAAAGGAGGGCAAAAGCATGAGTGAACACCACTATGAACGCTCATCTCGTCTCGAAGGCAGAACGGCTGTAATCACCGGAGGTGCTGGAGTATTATGCCGCTCCATGGCGGAAGAACTCGCTCGGCACGGTGCAAGTGTAGCCATCCTGAACCGCACGGTGTCCAAAGGACAGGAAGTTGTATCTGCGATAGAAGCTGCTGGTGGCAAAGCGATTGCTATTGCCTGTGACGTAACCCAGGCCGATAGTGTACAAGCGGCGGCAGATGCTGTACTGGAACAGCTTGGACCATGCGACATTCTTATTAATGGTGCCGGTGGCAATAACGCCAGTGCCAACACCACGAATGAAATTTTTAGATTGGAAGATCTGGAAAAGAGCGATGTCACTACATTTTTCGATGTAAGTGTAGAGGGATTTCGTCAGGTGATGGATCTGAATTTTGTCGGTTCTCTCATCCCCACTCAGATCTTTGCAAAACATATGATAGAGCGCGATGTTCCCGCTACTGTCATAAACATTTCTTCCATGAGCGCCCCATCTCCCATGACGAAAGTTCCAGCTTACAGCGCTGCGAAGGCAGCCATTAACAACTTCACGCAATGGCTCGCCGTTCATCTGGCCGAATCCGGTATTCGTGTCAACGCTATTGCACCCGGATTTTTCCTGACCGAGCAAAACCGTAATCTATTACTGCAACCAGATGGCTCACCAACGGAACGTTCCAGTAAAATTATTGCGCATACACCCATGCGCCGCTTTGGCAAACCGGAAGACCTGCTTGGCACATTAATGTGGCTTGCGGATGAAAGACAGTCCGGCTTTGTCACTGGCACAGTCATTCCGGTAGATGGCGGATTTATGGCATATTCCGGTGTTTAACGATTTCTTACACAGACACTCCGATGAAAGACCTCCGTTACGTGCAAATGAATCAGTTCAACTAATATAGAGAATTATAGAGACCGAAGCTTGGGATACATACCCAGGTTTCGGTTTTTGCGTTTAAGCATAAGATCCTCCAGCGTAGGAAAAGCTTGTTATAGTACATGTTCAAAAGCAAACGTTTTAAACAACCTCTTAATACAGCTACGGTGAACTAAAGGAAGGTGATACATATATGATGGAAGAAACATGGGTTGTTGCCGTACGGTCTATTATTGCCTTTCTGACCCTGATCATCTATACAAGGGTGCTGGGCAAACAGCAGATGGGTAACTTGACGTATTTTGATTACATTAACGGTATCACAATCGGTTCCATTGCGGGGACTTTTGCAACCGATCTTTCCTCCAAGGCGTGGATTCATTTTGTGGCCTTGACCATTTTCACAATCATTACGATCATCTTTCAGTATATTACGCTGAAAAATCGCACCATCTCCAAACTAATGGACTCTGATCCTACATTGATCATCCAGAACGGTAAAATTCTCGAACAGAACCTGAGTAAAATGCGAGTCAAATTTGACGAATTGACCATGATGCTGCGGCAAAAGGATGTATTTGATATTACAACGCTGGATTATGCGATTCTGGAACCGGATGGTAGCCTCTCGGTTGTTTTGAAACCTGAGAATCAACCGGTAACCGCCAAAGATATAAATATGCACCCGCCCAAGAGCAAGCTGATGACCGAGATTATCATTGATGGCCTGCTGATTAAGCAAAATCTGGAGGAAAGACACAAAGATATTAATTGGCTCAGTGAACAGCTTAAGAAACAAAAGATCACGATACAGGATATTGCTTTTGCCGCCATATTGCCTAATGACAAATTGTATGTTGATCTGTTCAAGGATAAGATCACCGAAAAAATCGATATGGGCGATTATGAGGGGCCTTTCTAAATTCTTTACATGAAGGAGGCGGTTGAATGAAAACGCGTTTCTGGCTGTTATATGTGCTTCCGATCTTCCTCATTCTTGTGTTCGTTGCGATTATGGCTAGCGGAGCCTTTCTCAAAAAGCCCTTTGGTACCGATGATCGCTTGCTTGAATCTGTACAGATGTTGGAGAAACAAGTCGAGGGAAAACAATGGACTGAAGCCAAGTCCCAAATTAATTATGCAATGCAAGCTTGGGATAAAGTCGTCAACCGCATTCAGTTCAGTGTGGAGCGTGAATCAATTTATGATATTCTGGGGACCCTCGCTCGGATGAAGGGCGGCGTTGCAGCAGAGGATGATAAGGCGATTATGGAAGAGATTTATTACTTTTATGTGTTATGGGATAATCTTGGAGATTAGGTTCAATATCTTTAATATCAGACTTAATATCAGATTGTAAGTCTAAAAACAAAAGGCACTATCCTTTTATGAAGAAAGGAAGTGCCTTCTTTGCTTTGATATAACTTTATATCCGTTACGCTCTTCGTAATCCCCGAGGCCTTGACGATCGCGAAGTGCCTTCTTTGCGGAAAAAGAGACCGAGTGCTCCCTTGGCACACCACAGTGCAAACAAAGCGAACAGCGTGCCCCAGAACAGCGCGGGAAGGAATGTCTGTTGAGCGAGATTCGCTGCATCCCCTGCCCGTGAGGGCTGAGTCCAGGACATAAATCCAACGTATACAGCACTAACAACCGACTCTTCCAGCGTAAGAAACGCCAGTAACAGATAATAGTACTTCACGATCTTGGCACCAAAAATCATAATGACAACGTTCAGTACGATGAACCCGGTCAGCCATAACATGCCGAACTCCCCTCTTACATATAACAGGAGCGACACCAGAGCGACAGCCGTCATAATACCAAGTCCCCACATGTGCAAGCCTTTGCGGTATAAGTAAAACAACAGCAAGGCGAACAGTGATGCACTGATATATCCCGCCAGAGAAACCAGGATCGATCTGCCTGGCGTCAGCATGGAAGAGTAAGTTACACCACTATGATCAGCGTACAATTCAATGCGCAACACTTTACCGGACAATACCAGTGTCATTAGTGCATGACCGAATTCATGGATCATCGTATCCAGGTTACGGAACAAGGACGAAAATGGGATGAATCGTGTAAGAAAGACGGAGCCTAGTAGGAACAGTATCGTTTTGACCCACTTATTCAATCGTGTGTACCTCCTTTACCTTCAAGTAAACAATCAAGTAAACAAGCTTATCCTTTATACTACGCTTTTTTCACTCGATTCGTTTCGGCTTCCGAACTGTAAGGCACAGTGCTCCATCCACCAGCAGAAGCTCCGATTGTGTCCAATGAAAAAAGAAGATAGATCATAGCGGCCCTTTTCGGCCTCTAGCGTAACGAGCAGTCGATTCCGCATCCGACGGAGGGCATAGTGCACGAATTGATCTGCTACCTCACTTTGTATCAGGGTAACATAAGCATAAAGGGAATGATCGACAGGTTCATCAAGCGGACTCACCCCTGCACATGAAAATTCCGTCCTCACGCCCGCACTCTGAAGTATGGACAATGCCTTCACGAGTTCGGCATCAACTTCAACACCGTTCCAAATCTCTGTTTTCTTCGCGGATACTGTATGTTTATCACGTTCCGTCCAGTGCATCAGCTCCAGCTTACGCCGTCTCCACAGATGGGCAGGCTGTTCACTTAACAGCACTTCATGTTCCTCATTTAAATTCATGCAATGCGTCCTCCTGTTCTGCTTGATCCGGTCACCTTATTCAACAAAGAGAGAGCACATCACTGTGCTCTCTGCTTTGCAAAAAGGCAAAGGAATGGCGATCCATTCCTCAGCATGTTGTATTATTGTACCTTTTTCGGTGACAGGCATCAAACTGATTTTAAATTATTCGTTTAGTGCCAGTTTCAGAGCCTCCAGATTCTGTCTCATCACGCTAATGTAGTCCATTCCCGCCGCAATTTCTTCCTCGGTGAGTCCCTCAATCGGATTCAATACAGCCGTCTTGGCCCCCACTTCACTTGCGATTGTCTCAGACACTTTGGATGAAACCAGTGTTTCGAAGAAAATCGTTTTCACCTGATGCTCTTTTGCAAAATCAATGACAGATGCCATCTGTGCTGCCGAAGGTTCTTGCTCAGGAGACAAACCTGCGATGGGCACCTGTTGCAATCCATATTCCTTGGCAAGATAACCAAATGCAGCGTGTTGTGTGATGAAATCCTTGCGTTTGCTATCCGTCACAGCCGCCTTGAAGTCCTGATCCAGTGACTCCAGTTGAGCAATGTAGGCATCTGCATTCTGCTGGAACTGTTCAGCATGTTCCGGGGCAGCCTGCGCCAAACCTGCTTCAATATTGCGCACTTCTTTTACAGCCAATGCAGGTGACAGCCATACGTGGGGATCGAGTCCACCGTGATCATGTCCTGCTTCTGCCTCTGCGTCATGATCATGGTCGTGTTGTTCAGTAGTCGCTTCATCCGCTTGATCGTGATCATGTGCTTCCCCAGCGGATTCATTGGCATGGTCATGCGTATCCGTTCCATCGGAATCTTCATGATGGTGATCATGCTCTCCACCTTCAAGCAGGTTAATTCCTTTGCTCGCTTCCACTTGAATGAGTGAAGCATTGCTCAGACTTCCGGTGACCTGATCAATCCAAGATTCCATGCCCGCACCATTGTATACAAGCACATCCGCTTTTTCAATGCTGGCAATATCTTGTGGTGTGGGCTCCCAATCATGAGGCTCCATTCCTGCTGGAACGAGTGTATGCACATTGGCCAGATCACCTGCCACATTTTTGGTGAACTCGTACATCGGGTAGAAGCTGACCTGCACGTTTAATTTTGCGGTTTCCGTCTTGACTGGAACGGAAGTGCCTGTCGAAGCTGTATTTGCATCAGAAGCGGATTTTTGTCCGCAGCCTGCGACGATAAGTGTGAGACTGAACAACAATCCGAGCGTTGCTTTTTTACTGAATTTCATGTGATGTATTCCTCCTAGAATGGTTGACCAGAATGACGTGCTGTGATTTCGTTTCTTTGCGGTGACGCTTGCGGTTATATCGTGCAATCAGCTTTTGCGCTGATATTCCAGTCAATAGAATGACCAACAGGATGAGTGCAATTGTTCCTCCCGGTGGTGTATTTAGATGGTAAGATGTTGTGAGCCCGCTAAAAATACCGATTAATCCTGTAATTACCGCGACAATAATCGCTGCTGTGAAACTGCGAGACACTCTCAGTGCCAAGGCAGCAGGTAATACAATGAGAGCAGACACCAGCAACACACCGACGATCGGCATGGCTGAAGCTACAGTCATTCCTGTCAGAATGGCAAATGCAAACGATAAACCTCTTACCTGAACGCCTCCAATGGAAGCAGTCTCTTCATCAAACGTAAAGTTATACAACGGTCTTCGGAGCAGGATGAAAAAAAGTAAACCTATGACACATACTCCTGCCATCATCCACAACTGCATATCGCTAACCGCGACAATAGATCCGAATAAGTATGAGCTGAAGGTCTTGGACAGATTGGTTTTGAGACTCATCAAAACCACAGCAAGAGCCAGTCCCGAAGTCATGATGATCGCCACAGGTACCTCGCTGTAGGTTCGGTAACTTCGCCGCAGTTGTTCAACCAGTAATGCACCGATAATTGCAATCGCGAACCCGCAGATCACCGGGTTAAGATTCATGACTGAACCGAGCGCCACCCCTGCGAGTGAGACATGGGATAACGTGTCTGCCATAAGGACCTGCCGCCTGAGCATCAGATAAACCCCGAGAATTGGAGCGATGACTCCAATCAGTCCACCTGCCCAGAAGGCACGTTGCATGAATTCGTACTCAAACACTGCCATTCCTCACTTTCTTGCCGCTCCAGAGTAATCGTTCGGTCCAATCGATCTCCCATCTCTTCCAGTCCATGAGTAACCATAATAATCGTTATCCCATGAGCATCAACATAGTGGCGCATCAGATTGTAAAATCCTTCACGGCTGTGGCGGTCCATTCCAGTTGTTGGCTCATCCAGTACCAGAACCTGCGGTTGCCCAGCCATAGCTCTGGCAATACAGATCCGCTGCTTCTGTCCGCCAGACAGCTCACCGACGCGTGTATTCCGATAATCCCACATACCAACTTCCCGCAGACTGCGTTCAACGATGGCATCCTGCTCTGCTGTGAATCTGCGGAATAATCCCAGCTTGGTGTAACACCCGGACCGGACCAGTTCTTTCACCGTACTGGGAAATCCACTATTAAACGATGCCACCTGCTGGGGCACATAACCGATATTGGACTTGTTCCCACGTTTCAACTGCGGATTCATATGTATCGTGCCGCTCCAGGGCTTCAATAGCCCTAGCAGCAGCTTTAACAGGGTCGTTTTGGCAGAACCATTGGGACCTGTGATGCCTATGAACTCTCCCACATGGATATCCAGCGACAGTTGATCAATGACCGGCTCTTTGCCATATCCAAATACAACATCACGCATGGAGGATAGTATCATGCCTCTCCCTCTTTTCGTAAATATTACGATTTAAAAATAACAAAAAAATTTTATCTGGTTTCCCGGTGGATCGTCATTTTCTTCAAACGTGGGGAGTACTTCTTCATCTCAAGTCTCTCTGGATGGTTACGTTTGTTCTTGGTTGTTGTATAGTTGCGGTCCCCGCACTCGGTGCAGGCTAAAGTTACAATGACTCTCATGGTGGTTGCCTCCTATTATTTAATAGTAATAATTACTATTAAATAATATTAGTCTATAGCTTTTCTTTTGTCAACTCCATATCTGTTACAGTAAAATTTTGTATGCACAATATAATTTCATATGATATACTGCTTTGGTATCATTATACTTTACCTACGGAGGAACTAGATGAAGATCAAGAAATCAACTTTCATTGGGTCATTGGTAGCATGCAGTTTGGCTTTCGGTGCCCTGGGTGTAGCAGCTTCAAACGGAATTCAAGATATTGAAGCAGCACTCGACAGCAACATTAGCTTTAAAGTAAACGGTTTGTCTTGGACACCCAAGAATGAAGCTGGAGACAAACTGAATGCACTGGTATATGACGGTGATGTATACTTGCCTGTAAGTACCACAGCAGAAGCACTCGGAGCCAACGTATCTCTGAATGTTAGCAACAAAGTTGTAAGTATCACTAATTCAGGTAGCGGTAAGTCAAGCAGTTCGAGTAGTAATAACAGCAGTACAGGTACCAAAGGTTCTGAAGATTCAAGTAAACCAAGTAGTTCAAGTAACTCAAGCACTTCTGGTTCAATCAAGATGACTGGAACTGACGCTCAGATGATAGTCAAATTGCAGAAAGAATCTTTAACATTGATCAAAATGTATGGTAAAGCACTTAAAACAGGTAGCACTAGTGAATTTGATAAATACATAGATGCTAAAGTTATTGAAAATCCTGAGATCGACATTTTTGATCTGGGTAAGCAATCCCAGAAAGATAAATTTAAGACTACAGTCAAAGGTATCATTGCAGCAAATGATAAAAAAACGCTGACTAAATATGCAGATCAGTTGATTAATGTGAAATCAGCTGATTTTAAAGTGATTGCAATGGATGATAAAACCAAAACAAGACACAGCTACAAAGCCATTTATTATCCACAAGGATGGACGGGTTCCTATGGAGTGTACCTTACCTTTGTGTTTAGTCCGCAAAAAAGTGGCAACGGTGATTTTTATCTTGGCGATTTGTACTTTAGCTAAAGTCATTAATGCAATATAATCATTGATCTTCAGGGGCACTATTGCACTTGAAGATCTTTTCTTTTCACTTCAACTCCACGCTGGAAAAGGATCTTTCAGTTCACGCCAGTTCATCAACATCTCCTCCTCCGTAAGAAGGGTCTCATCCAATGTACGTTCAATCTCCGCCCAGTCCATGTCACTGCCGATGAATACTAATTTGGTTACCCGGTCACCCCACTCATCATCCCAGTCCGGTATGCTTGGCAGCGTGTCGCCAAAATGAAGTTGCCTTTCCTCCTCACTCATCGCACCTACCCATATTCCTGCTGGCGCAAGCTGCTTCGATGTGCCTGCATGACTGAAAGAGATTGCCATATGGTTCCTTGTTGCCAACCACATCAGACCTTTGGATCGCACGATGTTATCTGGCCAATTCGCAATCCAACGCAGTAAGCGTTCCGGGTGGAATGGACGTCTACGATGATAGACAAATGAATGAATTCCATATTCTTCAGTCTCCGGCGTATGTTCCTCTTTCATTAATTCGCGGATCCAACCCGCGGACTGGCTTGCTTTTTCAAAATCAAAACGTCCCGTATTCAATATCTCTCTCGGATCAATCTGACCATGTGTCGTGCGATGTCAACATCTAATATGATGAAAAATCTTGATTAATCGTAAAAATGTTGATTAGAACATAGGAATGATGTATGTTGCCGCACGTACAAGCATATATTTTAGCAAAGTCCTAGTTGTGGAGGTCTGTTTCATGAAAATGGCAGCCAATCTGAAGCTCCTGTCCTTCCTGGTCCCTTGTGCATTTCTTGTTCCCGTGTTGATCACAATGGCTCCAGACTTGAAGGAAGCATGGAACAGTGAAGCTTTGCAAAATATGAAAACCGTATTCATAGGTATTTTCCTTGAAGCCGCACCTTTTCTGCTCATGGGTGTGCTATTGTCCTCGCTCATGCAGTGGTTCGTATCTGAAGAAATGGTCCGTAAACTCACGCCAAAAAATCCGATCGGTGGTGTGCTGGTCGCAGGGCTACTCGGTATTATTTTCCCCATCTGTGAATGTGGCATGATCCCGGTCGTGAGAAGGTTGATGCACAAAGGCATGCCAGCCTATATTGCAGTTACGTTCATCTTGAGTGGTCCCGTAGTCAATCCCATCGTATTTACCGCAACTTTGCTCGCCTTTCCCTCCCATCCTGAGATTACCATTGCCCGCATGGGACTGGCCTTTGCTGTAGCGGCTTCCATAGGCATGCTTGTGTATGTGTTTGTTCGTCGAAATCCCCTTCGGATGCCAAAAGTCGCAGTGACAGAGGTTAAGACACATACTGGTTTTAAAATGGCGCAACTTCACCCGCACGCAAATGCACATGATCATAACCATGTAAAAAACTGGCGCAGCTTCTTCATTCATGCCGGAGACGAATTTGTCGATATGAGCAAATATTTGGTGATCGGTGCCTTGATTACAGCCTGCATCCAGACATTCATTAGCCGCAGTGATCTGATCTCACTTGGTAATGGTCCTGTTGCCTCCTATGTGTTCATGATGGGATTTGCTTATGTATTGTCTCTCTGCTCCACTTCTGATGCTTTTGTGGCTTCTGCGTTCTCACATACGTTTGCACTGGGGCCGCTGGTATCCTTCCTTGTGCTTGGTCCAATGCTGGATTTCAAAAGCACCCTGATGCTGCTCTCCACCTTCCGTACCCGATTTGTTATTGGTCTAAGTCTAGCGATTATTACGCTCGTTTTTGCCGGCTCGTGGTTGATTAATCTACTGGTATAAAGGTTGAGCAACATACTTCATGGCCTGAATGGTTAATCCCATGAACTTTCATCCTGACGATGAATAGAAATGAGGCGATGTTATGAACCACACTATCTACACCATGACCAAACCTCCTGTTCCAAGGTCACACGTCATCCAATGGCATAACTTGATCCGTGCGGTCTGGATCGGCGGGCTTGCGGTATACATTATTCACTTGAATTCAAGTGACTCACTTCATTATTATTTGGCTCCTACCATGCAAAAACTGCTGTTATGCTGTCCTGTTCCCTTATTGTTTATTGCCGTTATCATGGCTTGGCATGGACTTTTCGGTAGAAACGAGGTTCATTGTGACTGTGAGCATCCACCACCCTCGGGGTTCCTTCGTAGTTCAATGGTATATGGTCTGATTGCCATACCCTTGTTGCTGGGATTTCTGTTACCTGATCGGGCTCTCGGCAGTTCCATGGCCAGTCAGAAAGGCATGTCTCTCACCTATGCCCCTCCCGAGATTCGTCGAGAAGAGCCTTTACCTGATCCGGCAACGCAATTGTATGTACAAGATCTCACACAAAAACCAACGACCGTTCAGCCTGCATCAGCCACCAAAGTACAGTTCATTCCCCCAGACGAGTATAGCCGCGAATTAGCTGAACTGGCGGAGAAGTTGTATGCAGAACAGGTCATCCGAGTCTATCCCGAGATCTTCTCTGAAACCCTCGGCACGATTGATATGTTCCAGCGACAATTTGCAGGCAAAGATATCTCCTTAACCGGGTTCGTTTATCGGGACAAAAGCATGGATCATGAATCACATTTTGCGCTGGGACGATTTCTCGTCATGTGTTGCCCCGCGGATGCTGCTCCCTTTGGCGTGATGATTCACATCCCCGAAGCGGATAGCTTTCCTACAGATAGCTGGGTGCAAATCGATGGCAGCATCGGCTCAGCACAGGTGAACGGTAAGGACACAATTGAGATTCGGGCCACAAAGGTGACACCTGTGGCTGAGCCATCCACACCTTATATTTACACCAATGCGGACTCGGTGATGGCGTATGAGAAGCTTAGTAACAATTAAGGAGAACCGATAGACTATAAGAAACCTAAAATAACGTATATAAAAAAACACACTATACATTCATAGTGTGTTTTTAAGTCTTTATTTGGTGAAGCTTCCCAACCACTCATTCCAAACTTGCTTGTTATCCGGCTTGCCGGAATCATTTAATTTCATATACTCTAGTAGCTGATCCAAATTATTCGAATGATTAAGTCGGTATTCTTGTATGAATTGAACCATGGCTTTATATACAATAAGATCAAGCGGTGAATAAGTAGGCGTGTCATTGGAGCTTCCATCTCCATTACCAGTCCCACTTCCACCACCATTAACCGGCTCTTCTGGAGGTACCTGAGTTACGGAATCCGCCTTTGTAAACGTGCCTGTGTCTCCAATATAGGTAGGATAACTAATAGCGATTTCTCCTGTTAAACTGTTTCCGACCCGTCCGATGTTTGGTTTTTCGAGAGTTGTAATTACACCTTGGTTATTAACAATTCCTTTAAGGGCGGGAAGGGTTAGTCTAGTTGGGAATTCTTCAGGGAAGGCTAAAGGTTCATAACGAGTGTAAGGATGCTGATGCAATCCAAAACGAGGCTGTACCGTTTGATATGTAGGCTTGATCCCTAACTCCTTCACCGCTTCGCGATAAGCCACAAGCGCGTTGGGAAACTTCTTTTTTAATAATGGGCTGTCACCCGGAATTGTATAAGGTTCATTAAAATTTATATTTATTGCTCCATGATAATCTATCTGAACTCCTCTAAGGAAAATATCTTTACCAAACGCATTTTTTATGAATCCTAAGTCTCGATAAAACCCTGTATCAGCCATTCTGGCATCAGCAATTGAATTCATAATAACCGAATTAATAGTAGCAACTGTATCTATTTTATTGTTTGAAGCATTAATCAGGGCTCCTGCACCGAAGTATTCATTCCATTTTTTCACCAAATAAATATGCGCATCTGAGGACCATTGTAGACTGTACTTTCTATTGGTACCCCATAAATCGTCGTACCCCTGAATGGAGGACGTAATTTCTAATTTTGTAGATGTATCTGCATCTTGCCATGCCTGTTGTCCAAATTGATGAACTTGCTCCATAATAACGGGATCAATACTTGTTGCATTTCCCGCTGCTGCTAAGAGTGCCGTCCCCCCCCATTGCATGATTGCTCCTGCTTCCAGTTCACCAGAAGCAAAGTCTGAATTAGCTGCCTCTGCTTGAAATTGAACTGTCGCTACAAACAATAAAATGAAAACGCTCAACACAATAAATGTTCTTCTAAATAATGTTTTCTGAAATTTCCCAAACAACTTGAATTCCTCCTAAAGTATGTACTTGCTAAGAAATCTAACTTACCAGCTTGAACGAATTGAATTTTAGCTTTCTTTAGATACCTCGGACCTCAAAAGAGCTATTTCGATCCTTATATTAACCTAATTTCTACCCTCCTCAAAAGGAAAAATATAACTTTAATATTATCTCAAATATTGAAGTAAGAGTAAATATAATCTCACAAAATATAATTTAAATAACAATAAAAAGCCCCAAAGCTATGGATTACATAGCTTCGGGGCTTTCATGTTCAGTCAGGCATGAGATTACATCTCGTCTGCTCTGATTGTATTATTCCGTTACGATATCATGAACCAATACAGGCGCATCGGCATGATCCGCAATCGTAATGTTTTCTTGGATCTTCGCGATGACGTCTGCTACGTCTTCACGATTGGCATGGATCGTTACGAGGGACTCACCAGCTTTGACTGCATCCCCGACTTTTTTGTTCAGCATCAGACCAACCGCGAGATCAATCTCGGACTCTTTTGTTGCACGGCCTGCGCCGAGCAGCATTGCTGCAGTTCCGATTTCGTCAGCGACGATTCCGGCAACATAGCCATCTTTGTCTGCTGGAACTTCAACCAGATACTGTGCTTGAGGTAAGCGCTCTGGATGATCCACAACCGAAGCGTCTCCGCCTTGGTTTGCCAGGAAATCTTTGAATTTCTCCAGGGCTTTACCGTTCTGGATCACTTCTTTTAATTTCTCCTCAGCGTGCTCCAAGGAATCTGCCTTGCCAGCAAGGAATACCATCTGACGTCCAAGTGCCAGACACAGTTCTTCCAGATCTTTTGGACCTTTACCTTGCAGTGTGAGGATGGCTTCTTTCACTTCAAGTGCGTTACCAATCGCCAGACCCAGTGGTTGGGACATATCGGAGATAACAGCCATCGTTTTACGTCCAACATTGTTACCGATGCTTACCATGGCATGCGCCAATTCTTTTGCATCTTCTGTTGTTTTCATGAATGCACCAGCACCCGTTTTAACATCCAACACGATTGCATCAGCACCTGCTGCAATTTTCTTACTCATGATGGAGCTGGCGATCAGTGGAATGGAGTTAACGGTAGCTGTTACGTCACGCAGTGCATAGAGCTTTTTGTCTGCAGGCGTTAGGTTACCACTTTGTCCGATAACTGCAACCTTATGTTCGTTTACGAGACGAATGAACTCTTCTTTTTCAAGCTCTACGTGGAAACCAGCAACGGATTCCAGCTTGTCTGTTGTACCACCCGTGTGACCAAGTCCACGGCCGGACATTTTGGCAACAGGTACATCCAGCGCAGCAACAAGCGGAGCCAGTACCAGTGTTGTTGTATCGCCCACTCCTCCCGTGGAGTGCTTGTCTACTTTGATGCCTTCGATAGCGGACAGGTCGATCGTCTCACCGGAATTCACCATCGACATCGTCAGATCGGCGCGTTCCTTGTCTGTCATATCTTTGAAGAAAACTGCCATCGCCCAAGCGCTGACTTGATAGTCGGGGATTTCTCCTTGTGTGTATCCTTGAACAACAAAATCAATCTCAGCTGTTGTCAGTTCTTTTCCGTCGCGTTTCTTAGCAATAATGTCTACCATTCTCATGATGATCTCTCCTCGGGTAAATGATTTGTATAGAACACTTTGTACTGGGACCGTTCCGGCTCCGGATCGATTCCTCCGAACGCTAACGCTTCTTCAGAATCGGTTCCGGTTCCCTTCACTTCGTGCTAAAACAAAAGTTTCGATCCAAATCAAATGATTATGAATATAAAATGCAACAATTACAGTGTGATTGCTGTGTCCAGGGCAACTACCATCATGTCGTTGAACGTTTTTTGACGCTCCTCGGCAGATGTTTCTTCGCCTGTCAGCAAGTGGTCACTTACCGTCAGGATCGTCAGTGCGTTAACACCAAACTTGGCAGCAATAGTGTACAATGCTGTTGTTTCCATCTCTACGCCGAGTACGCCGTGTTTCATCAACTTCTCGGTTACGGAACGGTCATCGCGGTAGAAAGAATCGGAGCTGAATACGTTACCAACGTGAATCTTCATACCTTTAGCTGTTGCACGGTCATAGGCTTCTTTCAGCAGGGAGAACGTAGCGATTGGTGAGAAGTCATAACCACCAAATACGTGTTTGTTCATGCTGGAATCTGTACATGCTGCTTGTGCAAGGATGACGTCACGTACACGTACATGCTCCTGCATACCGCCACAAGTACCCACACGAATCAGGTTTTTTACGCCATATTCGCTGATCAATTCGTTAGCATAGATTGCAAAGGACGGAATACCCATCCCTGAACCTTGCACCGAAATCCGGTGTCCTTGATATGTACCTGTGTAACCGAGCATTCCACGAACTTCGTTGTAACATACAACATCTTCGAGATACGTATCTGCGATATATTTCGCGCGCAAAGGGTCTCCTGGCAATAGAATCGTTTCTGCGATATCCCCGGGTTTTGCTCCAATATGTGTACTCATGAATGAATCTCCTCCAGTTATACAATTAGTCTATTATGATGGCAGGACCGGAGCAGCCCAAGCTACTCCGACCTCCCCTATCCAGTTTTGAAAAACTTATTTCAAATCTTTCAGGAAGCTGGTGCCGTATTCCGGCATTTTCACTCCAAAGTTCTCGGCTACGGTTGCGCCAAGGTCAGCAAATGTGCTGCGCAGATCAAGCTTTTTGCCCTCGCTGAAGCGCGGAGAGTAGGCAAGCAGTGGTACATATTCACGTGTATGGTCTGTACCGCGGTATGTTGGATCGTTACCATGGTCAGCTGTGATCAGCAGCAGATCATCATTGGTCATTTTGGCAAAAATCTCTGGCAGCCGTGCATCATAGTCTTCAAGTGCCTGAGCATAACCTTGCGGATCACGACGGTGACCGTACAGGGCATCAAAATCAACCAGGTTCAGGAAGCTGAGTCCAGTGAACTCTTCATCCATCGTTTCAGACAACTTGTCCATGCCATCCATGTTAGAGACGGTACGAACAGCCTTGGTTACACCTTCGCCATCATAGATATCTGCGATTTTACCCAAAGCAATCACATCAAATCCGCTATCTTGCAGTTCATTCATAACAGTACGACCAAAAGGTTTAAGCGCATAGTCATGACGATTTGCAGTACGTTTCCAGTTACCCGCTTCACCTACAAATGGACGTGCAATAATGCGGCCGAGCATATACGGATCTTCAAGTGTAATTTCACGGCAGAACTCACAGATCTCATACAGCTCTTTCAGTGGAACAACGTCCTCATGTGCTGCAATTTGCAGAACCGAATCGGCGGATGTATAAACGATGAGCGCGCCAGTTTCAACATGCTCTGCACCCAGCTCATCCAGAATTTCCGTGCCGCTGGCCGGTTTGTTACCGATCACCTTGCGGCCCGTTTTCTCTTCAATGCGTTGAATCAACTCATCAGGAAAACCATTCTCGAACACACGGAAAGGTGTATCAATGTAAAGACCCATCAGCTCCCAGTGACCTGTCATTGTGTCTTTGCCTCTGGATGCTTCCTGCATCTTGGTGTAATACGCTTTAGGTGCATCCGCTACAGGGACACCCTCAATTTCTTTGATGTTGGACAGTCCGAGACTGGCCATGTGAGGCATTTTCAGACCTCCGCGTTCACGTGCAATGTGACCAAAGGTATCTACATCAAAATCATCAAATTCTGCTGCATCCGGCGCTTCGCCGATCCCTACAGAATCCATAACGATCAGATGTACTCTTTTGAATGTTGACATAACCTAAGCACTCCTTCCAATAATCCGGTTTACAAGAACAGTCCAGTAATGATCGCTGACAGCACGCTGACAAGCGAAGCACCGTAAAGCAGTTTCA
This sequence comes from Paenibacillus sp. FSL H3-0457, assembly GCF_037981725.1. NCBI lineage: Bacteria > Bacillati > Bacillota > Bacilli > Caryophanales > Paenibacillaceae > Paenibacillus > Paenibacillus sp. FSL H3-0457. Next base: position 3,853,740 of record NZ_CP150283.1, read on the forward strand.
GACCGAAGCGGGCGACCACATTACCTTGCTTCTCATGGAGTCCCTTCACCGCACCAGCAATGATACCGATGGAGGAGAAGTTGGCGAACGACACGAGGAAGACAGATACGATACCCGTTGTTCTGGCAGACATTGCAGTCTCTTTCAAATTAAGCATAGCTACGAATTCGTTGGATACCATTTTGGTTGCCATAATACTTCCTGCCTGAATCGCTTCTTTCCATGGAACACCCATGATGAAGGCAAATGGTGCAAACACATAACCAAGTAGCTCCTGGAACGAAATGCCAAGCACCGCGCTGAAAATTCCGTTAACAAGTGCGATCAAAGCAACAAAACCGATCAACATCGCAGCTACGATGATAGCAACTTTGAATCCATCCAGGATGTATTCGCCGAGCATTTCGAAGAAGGACTGTTTCTCCTCTTCCTGTACTTCCAATATATCTTCTTCCTCTGTAACCTCATAAGGATTCACAATCGAAGCAATGATAAAACCGCCAAACAGGTTCAGTACAAGAGCTGTAACCACATATTTCGGCTCGATCATGGTCATATAAGCACCAACAATCGACATCGATACCGTGGACATCGCCGAAGCACACAAGGTGTACAGCCGATGTTTTGGCAACAACCCAATTTGTTTTTTCACAGAAATGAACACTTCAGATTGCCCCAATACAGCCGAAGCAACCGCGTTATATGATTCCAGTCTGCCCATTCCGTTGATTTTGCTTAATACCAGACCAATATATTTTATAACAAAAGGCAAGATTCGGATATACTGCAATATACCGATAAGGGCGGAGATGACAACAATCGGCATCAATACGCTGAGGAAGAACGGTGCCCCCCCACTTTCGGCACCTACAGTAGTCAAACCCCCAAATACAAATGCGATACCTTCATTCGCATAGTCGAGTAAACTTTTAAATACGGTCGCGAAACCGCCAATTAAAAAAGTACCCACTCCTGTATTCAACAGAGCATAAGCTAGTATAACTTGCAAAACAATCATGATAGCCAGCGGCCGGTAACGAATCTGCTTTTTGCCGTTGCTTGCGATATAAGCCAGTCCAAAAACAACGAGTAAGCCGATAATGGCAATTAGAAATTTCATTTGATTTCTCCTTTGAAGGTAGTTAAGCCGGATGTGAAAATTCAGCTCAAAGGGCTCTTAAGCATTCTTATCAGTAATCTTTCAGAAAACTTATGAAGCGCTTACAATTAGTTCCGTTATTTAAAATACAAGTGTAAGTTGTATTCCCTGTACCTGAGTCGACTGCCCAAGTACAGAGAATATAACATTACTTTTATTTATTAAGCTTTTTTCTTGATAAGATGCTTTTGCTTAGTAAGACGATGAAGACTGTTCGCCCTGCATAATCTTCACGCCAGAACTAGCACCGATACGAGTTGCACCCGCTTCGATCATTTTTTGCATATCTTCCAGGCTACGTACGCCACCGGAAGCTTTAACGCCAACATCAGGACCTACAGTACGACGCATCAAAGCGATATCTTCTGGCGTTGCTCCACCTGTGGAGAAACCTGTAGAAGTTTTAACAAAATCAGCTCCAGCTCGCACAGCTGCCTGACAAGCACGTACTTTCTCTTCATCCGTCAACAGACAAGTTTCAATAATAACTTTCACCAAAGCTTTACCCGCAGCCGCTTCAACAACAGCACGAATATCTTGTTCAACGAAATCATCTTTGCCATCTTTCAAAGCACTGATGTTGATGACCATATCGACTTCAGTTGCACCTTTAGCAATCGCATCTTTCGTTTCGAAAGCTTTTGTCTCCGATGTAGATGCTCCCAGAGGGAAACCAATAACGGTGCAGATATCTACGCCAGAACCCTGCAACTGCTCAGCAGCATAAGCAACCCAGCCTGGGTTAACACATACGGAAGCAAACTGATATTGCTTTGCTTCTTCGGTTAACTTGGCCATTTCACTTTGCGTTGCGTCCGCACGAAGCAACGTATGGTCGATCATTTTAGCTAATTGTGGTGTAGTCAATTGAATCTCTCCCTTATCTGAACTAGTTATTTTCTATACCCTTACACTAACATGAACATATGTAAAAATCAACTTGAACTTTTGTTCACAGTTACACTTACATTTCTTCTTCGTTATATTTTCTTCCTAAAAAAGCAAAACATCCGCCCTGTTTGCATGGCAGATGTTGTCATCCATATCCATTTGAAATTAAAATCGAAGTAATGCCTGCGCTGTGTACTGATCCGTGACCAGAATATTTGCGTAATGACCTTTGAGCGCGGCGTGTATGGCTTCAATTTTGCGTTGTCCCCCAGCGACAAGGATTGATTTTTCCTTATTTCTCAACTCCGCTAGATCAATTCCAACGGTTCTGCTGTTAATCTCTTCACTGATCAACTGACCTTCCGCGTCGAAAAAGCGTGAACAAATGTCACCTGCACCGGAGTTCATCAGCAATTGTTGCTCTTCTTCATTGAAGTAACCGAGCCTGAACAATAATGCATCTTCCTTCACAGTACCCACGGTAAACAAAGCAATGTTGGCCTGTCTGCCAAGTTCCACGATTCTGCCGATATGTCGATCCGCTTCCACCATGTTTTTTACTTCAATGTTGTCGAAAATCACAGGCAGCGGCAGATACCTTGGTACCGTATGGAATGCCTCAGCGAACAAATGAACAATCTCAGCGGCATAGGTATTGACATGGGAGTGGCTTACGCCCCCCTTCAATTGTACGACTTCGACACCTTTAACCTGCTTGGGACGAAGTTGGCGTGCTACAGCATGCATGGTTGTTCCCCAAGTCACCCCGATAATATCTGCATCCTGAACCGTCTCTTGAAGATAATCCGCTGCTCGTTTACTGATATGCTTCTGTATTTCCTCATCACTCTTCAACGGGGCAAAACACACAAGTGCCGTATCCAGATCATATTTCGACTTAAGTTCTCCGGCAATGATGTCGATATCCTCCAGCGGGTCCATAATTTCAATCCGGACGTATCCACGATCTTTGGCGTACTGAAGTAATCTTGACACCGTTGGACGCGACACGCCCAACCTTGCGGCAATATCCTGCTGGCTATAATCGGACTGATAATACAATTTCGCTGCTTCAATGCTTAATCGTTGCTTCTCCAGGTCCATTCCCATGTGCGCTCATCTCACTCATCCTATTGTCTTTGGAAAATAAATACTCGTCCTATATATTATACATGGATTGAGTATCCGGTCACCATATAGCATCCAATTCAGTATCATGATCGATCCATTCATATCCCTTTCTGACGTATAAAACGGGGGAAACGATGCATACTACTGCGGTCGCTTCATCATTGCCAAGATCGCTTCACCCCATTAATCGCACAGAGAGGAAGAACTACATGTCTACCTTATTGTATATTACTGCCCATCCTCATGATCATGAAACCTCCTTCAGCATGGCTACAGGCAAAGCATTTATTGATGCGTATCGTGAAAGTCACCCTTCTGATGAGGTTGTTCACCTCGATCTGTATCGTTCGGATATTCCGCATATCGATGCGGATGTCTTCAGTGGTTGGGGCAAACTGCAATCGGGTAGTGATCTGACTGCCGAAGAGCAGACCAAAGTAAGCCGTTTGAATGAACTTTCGGATCAATTTGCCTCAGCAGATAAATATGTTTTTGTAACCCCGATGTGGAACTTCTCGTTCCCCCCTATTCTGAAGGCTTATGTGGACTCGATCTGCGTAGCTGGCAAAACATTTCGTTATACCGAACAAGGTCCTGTTGGACTGCTGTCTGATAAAAAAGCACTGCATATTCAGGCGCGCGGTGGCATTTATTCCGAAGGCCCGGCGGCTCAGATGGAATCCGGTCATCGTTACTTAAGCATTATCATGTCATTCCTCGGTGTGCCGAAGCTTGATGGCATTTTTGTTGAGGGGCACAATCAATATAAAGACCGTGCAGATGAGATCAAGCAACAAGCTATAGAGCAAGCACGCACTTTCGCAAAACAATTTTAAATAGGTTGTTCAAAAAGTAGTATAACACTCAAAACATAAACAAAACCCGCGTGCGACCTAGGGGATAATCCCAGGAAACACGCGGGTTTTCAATGTATAATCAACCTAGAGCTTACTGATGTCCAGCACTGGCACGGCTCATGGTTTCAAGTTTACGTGTGATCGCATGACGGTCTACTTTCAATCCCCAGATCATTTCAATAATCTGTTCTTTCTCCTCAGGACTGTCGGCATGCTTCAATTGCATTAACAGATCATGCATTTGTTCATTAATGCCTTCAAATTGAATCCATAAATCCTGTCTTACCTCTTTGGAATCCAGATGATGATTCGCATCGACTTCTTCCTTCAATGCTTGCAGAATAGCATCTTTCCACTCGTTATCACCTAGCTGTTTCGCAATGTTCAGGAGATCCAGATAATCGTCAACAAGAAGTGAGTTCAATTCAGCATGTGTTTTCATCGTTTATTGCATCCCCTTTTCGTCTATTTACCAAGTATTATACTCGGTATTTCAGGATATGCAATAGCTGTCGGAAAAAGTTGATTTATGTAGCCTGTCCCTTCAACCTGTGAACAAGCAAATTACACAAGACAAAACCGATCAAAACGTACACACCGATCATCCCCACAATGCCTATCCATCCAAGATGACTGTAAAGCAGTCCACCTCCTGTTCCACTTACGCTTGAACCAAGATAGTAGAAAAATAAATACAAAGCATTGGCTTGGGATTTGTGCTGATTAGCCACGAGTCCAACCCAACTGCTTGTGATGGAATGACCGCCAAAGAATCCAAAGGCAAACAGGGCGAGTCCGATAATCTTGACCCAAAGCGCTGGATGAACGGTACAGACTGCACCAGCCAGAATAATTCCCAGCGCGATTCCAAGCACATGTGACCTGCCGTACCGATCTGCCAGCCTGCCCATCCAGGTGCTGCTTACCGTGCCCATCAGATATACCACAAAAAGACTTCCAACGATAGACTGGCTAAGATGATAGGGTCCACCCGTTAATTCAAAACCGATATAGTTGAACAGGGTCACGAATCCCCCCATCAAGAGAAAACCGAGTCCATACAGGCATAACAGCCTTGGATTGCGACATTGTGACCACAAAAGAGGTATTGGATTTTTGAATCCGGGTGCAGCTTTGACAAAATGACGGGATGGCGGGATGACAAGCCAAAAAATAACGGCTGCACACAGTCCAAGAATACCAATGAACCCCACAGCAGCGCGCCAACTGAACCAATCTGTCACCACACCGCTGATGAAACGGCCGGCCATGCCTCCTATCGAATTGCCGCTGATATATAGGCCCATAGCATAACCAAGACTTCTAGGTTCAATTTCTTCTGACAAATATGTCATGGCTATCGCTGGCAACCCCGCGAGTGCCACACCCTGGAGAATACGAAGCAGAAGAAGCTCCGTATATCCCGGGCTGAATGCGCTGAGCAAAGCAATAACAGAAGATATCACCAGTGCAGCTGTCATTATAAAGCGTCGGCCCACAGAATCAGACAAGGACCCGATGAACAGCATCGTCAGTGCCATGGCGATCGTTGTAACGGATAACGTAAGACTGGCGTGTGCCGGCGTAATGGAGAATGCGTTGCTAATCTCAGGCATCAGGGGCTGGAGGCTGTAGAGCAAAGCAAAAGTGACAAAACCTCCGGCGAACAGTGCAAGGCTAATGTTACGAAACGTCTTAGTTCCCTGCTGAATCATGGATGTTCCAACTTTCCCAGTAAGAAAGCTTCTTGGATCGACTGTGGTCTGATCGCCGGTCAGTGAAGCCTTCCATCTATCGTTATTTAGTGAACAATTTCCGCTCCATATGGGTTAGAAACTCATAACCATCTGGCGTTACAACAATTGTATCCTCGATTTGGAACCCACCAGCACCTAGCTCGTAATATGGCACCTCAACACATAACACCATACCGGGCTCCAGTATCCGCTGGTCACCCGGGGAGAGGGTTATATCATCGTACAGTTCCAACCCGATGGCATGTCCGACATGCTGACGTCGGTAATGCGGAATCCCCTCACGCTGTACGCGAGACACTGCCGCATGGAATACTTCCGACGCCTTGACGCCAGGGCGCACGGTCTCAAGTGCCGTCTCCCATCCACTTTTGACCGCAGCAAAATGTTTTTTCATACAAGCGGTAGGTTCCCCTGCAACAACCGTGCGGCCCGTATCTCCCCAGTATCCTTCCAGCTGCAGGCAAAGATCGAAACGGATCTGATCTCCGGTCTCAATCGTATGAAAATAATTTTCGATGAGTGGTAATGCGCTGCGTGGCCCTGCCCCTACCGCTGTCATTGCCGGAGTTCCACCTGCTCGCATCACAGCCAGACGATAATGATCCGCAAGTTGCTTCTCATGAACACCTGCGGCAATCAGGTCAATCAGCTCCTGCTCAATCCGTTCGTTTAATTGAGCAGCCTGGCGCAGTTGCTCGATTTCGAAAGGTGTCTTAACCAGGCGGATTTGTCGGAACAGTTTATATGCGGAAACCACCGGCCTTTCAGGAAGCTCCTCCCTGATTCTAGCCAGAATATCGGGAGCGATCCGCATCTCATCGATGCCAATCGGCTGATCTTCGATCTCAAGCTGTTTTAATGCTGCCTTGAGTGCTTCAACAGGACCTGGATGAATAACCGTCGTTTGCAGGAGAGAATAAAAGAGATCAATGTCGTCAGTGGAAGGTTTGCCTTCAATTGAACCTTCCACAAAGAAATCACTGTAGGCAAATATATCTACCCCCGTAATACCGAACTGAGCTACAACGCCTAACCGATTCGTTGGAATGACGATACAAGGCTTTGCAGATCTGTCGGCAGGTAAAACAGCATAAATCTGCATGGTCCAGTTGCTTGCGCGTAGCTGGGACCCGATGACATAGTGAATATTCTCCGGAGTTGTTGCGATCAGGGCGCTTAGCCCTTGAGTTTTCATCACTTCTTCCACCCGGTCCCAGTTCAGACCTGAGCTATGGTATAGATGCTGTGAATTATTCATTTTGATCCAGACCTCCTTTTGTTTTCCTGCGACCAAACAAACTTTCAAGTCCTGGTACAGAGCGCAACACTAGTTTAATCGTCATAAACAGAGCCAGCGCAAACGCGATCAATACAACAGACACCACGGCTATCGTTGGGTCTTGCCATTTCTCCATATACAGGAATAGCTGTATTGGCAACGTGTAGCTGTCCTGACGGAGCAGCAACAGTGCAGCCTCGACCTGATCGAAAGTGAAGACAAAAGCGATTGACCCTGACAGAAGCATGGATAGTCGGAGCTGTGGAAGTGTAATCGTGAAAAAAATACGCATCGGCCCTGCACCAAGGTCCGCGGCAGCTTCCCGATGAGCCGGGTGCAGATTGGCTAACGCACTGCCCACAATAGTGAGCACAAATGGAAGCACAATGACCGCTTCACCCAAAATAAGTGCAAACAGTCCGCCTGCAATATGCATTTTTGAGAATAAAATCAAATATGCGATACCCAGCGTAATTTTCGGCATAACCATCGGAGATACAAAAAATGCCCTTAAGATACCCGAGCCCGGGAAAGGGTATTGCACGATAGCTAGCGCAGCAAGCGTACCTGTAATCAAAGCCAGCAGAACCGCCCCTGTAGAAGCAATAAGGCTGTTCTTGAATGCATCGAGAAACTGGGTCTGCTCACTCAGATTGGCATACCACTTTAAGGTGAGACCTTCCGGGGGAAATTTGCTGGCTGAACCTGAGCCTACAGATGTCAACATAATCATCAGCAGTGGCAGCAGCAAATAAATCGCTACGGCACCCACAAAGATGTAGAGTAACAGCTTGGTGCCCCTGTTCGACTTAACCATACGCCTGACCTCCCTTACGGGAACGACGGAACATCAACGTTTCTGCTCCTTTATTAACAAGTAACGAGACAACAATGGAAGACACAAGTAAAAACAGGCTAGCAACCGCAGCCATCGGCCAGTTCGTGTCCAAGGTTCGCTGATATATAAACACCGGAAGTGTCATGACTCTTCCCCCACCGATCAATTGAGGTGTGGTGAATGCGGTGAGGCATAACGTGAACACAATCTGTACCCCGCTTGCAATACCTCTTGCCGATAAAGGCAGGGTAATGGTCAGGAACGTTCTCCAGCTGCCCGCCCCCAGATCCTGAGCAGCTGCCTTTAAGGAAGCGTCACTTTGGGACAGTACATTCAGGATCGGAAAGACCATAAATGGCAGAAAAATATGGACAAGGGCCACAACAACACCTGTCTCGTTGTATATCATGCTGAACCCTTCCTCGGTAAGCCTCAACCGGATGAACAGCCAGTTCATGAAACCCTGTTTGGACAGTAACAGCTGCCATCCGTAAGAACGCACAACCGCGCTGACCAGTAGCGGAAGAAACGTGAGCAGCAGCAACAATTGCTTCATGCCAGGCTTCTTAAGACCCGCTATGCAATACGCCAGTGGATAGGCAAGCAGAAGACTCCATAGCGTAACCTTGAAGGCAATGCGAAACGTTGTGCCAATCAGCTTCCAATAGTAAGGATCAGACAGAAACGCACGATAGGCCCCCCAATCCCAGCCCCTAATAAGCTTTCCATTCTCATACATATCAAAGCTATATCTGCCAAAGATCAGCAACCCGCCCAGATACACGATGCCCATCAGAGCAAGCGCAGGCAACAGAAGCAGCAACCGGGTTACCCATGTGCGGTTTCCAAAGGAATACAGATTCACGATCCGTTCCGCGATCCGGTTCATATTCTTGCCCCCTGTACACGGTCATCAATGGGTTCGGTTAACAAGAGCGTGTCCTCTGGGTCAAAGCCAATTTGTATTGGCTCACCTGGACTATAACGTGAAGCTCCCCGCTGATGCAGCACACTGGCCTGAACCAGAAAACCTTCAGCAATCTGCACACTGTATCGAATATTTGCTCCGCCATACACCGCTTCAATCACGTGTCCATCTAGCTTGTTCAGGCAATGAGTTGCATCTTCTCCAAGTCGAATATACTCATTGCGGATCGATAAGGAATGTCGTGCTCCCGCTTTCGGTACAGCATTGCCATCACTGACCTTCACCCATAATGGCTTGCCGAAGCATTCCACCCGAATTCCATTCACATCATGTCCCAGTACTTCCGTCTCAAAGATATTGGTATCTCCAATAAACTTGGCCACGAAGCTATCGGCCGGTCTTTCATAGATTTCATCAGGGGTTGCGTATTGCAGCAGCTTTCCGGCGCGCATGACGCCAATTCGGTCAGACATATTCATGGCTTCACTCTGATCATGCGTTACAAAGATAAACGTTCCGCCGAACTCACGCTGTATCCGTTTCAGTTCACGCTGCATATCGAGACGCAGCTGCATGTCCAATGCGGAGAGAGGTTCGTCAAGTAGCAACACTTCAGGTCTGTTAATCAGTGCGCGAGCAATGGCGACGCGTTGGGCCTGCCCCCCAGACAATTCGGATACAGCACGCCTGCCATAGTCTCCGAGCTGGACCAGATCAAGCATTTCACCTACCTGCCGTTGGATATCGACTTTTGGTAACTTCTTCACCTTTAGCCCATAGGCAATGTTGTTGAATACATCCATATGAGGGAACAGCGCAAGCTGCTGAAAAATCATATTGCTATTGCGTCCATAAGCCGGGATGCCAGTAACATCCCGACCTCCCAGCATAATGGTGCCCTGATCCGGCTGCTCAAGTCCGCCAAGCATGCGCAGCAGTGTTGTTTTGCCACAGCCACTCGGACCAAGCAAGGAAACGAATTCACCCTTTTTCACTTGGAGTGTTACTTGATCAACGGCGGCTCGCTTACCATAAGTCTTCGTGACTTCCCTTGTTTCAATGGATATGGTCTCTTGTCCGCTGCTCATCTCTGATTCCCTCCCATCCATTCCGGGTTCATAACAGAACCCGGAATCGTTGTGTGCCTGGCAACAATCCTTTTATTGAAGCTTTGTTTTCACGAGGCGGTCCCATAGTTCCTTCCAGGAAGAACTGTTCTGTGCAAGTACATCCCAGTCTGGATTAATGCCGTTACTTTGCGTTTCCACGGAGAAGGAAGGATCATCCTTGTACTTGTCCGGAACTGCAGCTGTCGTACTGGTTACTGGCGTACCCGTTGCTTCTGCATATTGTGACAGCGCCTCGGCGCTCAACAACTCGTTAATAATTTCATTTGCAACACGTGTCTGCTCAGGTGTTGAGCCCTTCACTACCTGAAGTGTGTACGGGAAGGAGATGGCACCTTCACTCGGATACGCTACGGCAAGTGGAGAACCGCCATCAATCCATGTCTGTGCAACCTGTGCACTGAATGGGGCAATGAGCGCATCACCTGACTCCAGCAGTGCCTTCAGCTGATCATTGGATGAAACCAATGTGCCAATCTGGTCACTGCGATCTGCCCAGAACTGGAAGGCTGGCTCGGGATTTTCATAGGATGCGCCAATCTCTTGACCTTTGGTAGCAATAAGTGGGGAGATATAGGAATAGAACATGTAGTCCCAGAGTGCAGTTTTTCCTTTGAACTCCTCGTTATCCCATAGATCGTTCCAGCTGGTAGGTGGCGTTTTCACCAGATCTTTGTTATATACCAGGGCGAAGCTCGAAACGCCCCAGACCACACCTTTATTGTCTGGCTTGTGGAAGGACTCGGGAATATCCTTAATATTGGTCACGATGCTGGTATCCAGTGACTCCCACATGTCATCATTCAATCCTTTTGCCGTCGCATCTGCATTGAAGTAACCGAAGTTAACAATCGGATTGTTGGCATCAGCCTGCTTGCCTGCGACCATCTTGGGGTACATTACCGAATTGGAGGATTCCTCAAAGGTGACTTCAACGTTGGGATGTTCTTTCACATACTCGGCAACCACTTCTTTCGGAACGACATCCTGATTGGAGCCAGCCCAGATAAACATCGTCAGCTTAACTTTGTCTCCGCTTGCTCCTGATGAGTCGCTCTCTCCGGCAGTATTACTTGAGTTGCCTGCCCCACCGCAGGCGGAAAGCACCAATGTACTGGCCAGTGTTAGAGAGGCGAGGCTGAGAAAACGTTTTTTATTGGATTTGAACATGCAAATTCCCCCATTCATGTAGTTGGTTTTACCGATTTGACAGAACTAGATAGTCTCCATACACTTGATCAATGCAACCCTATTTTCTGGCGTAACACTTCCATAATGTCGGATATGTCCTTTGGATCTACAGATAGGGAATTCTTATACTTCTCCTCTACAACGCCCATGGTCTGACGCTTCAGGTAGTCTCTCAATGCAAGCGGAGCACGCAGCAATGCCTGATTCAGTGATACCTGCATCTCATCGCTCCATATGGTTTCAAATTGCTCCCGTGCCTTGCCATAAGCGAATTCCTCCTGCTGCCGTGGTCGCTTGGCGCGCAGTTGTTCGGTATCTCTCTCGTTCAGCTCCAGGCCGTCAATCACAACACCGTATAACTCAAGGGCTTTCTCCGGGGATACTAGCCCACTTCTTACATCCTCCAGAACTAGACATGGGTCACGTTCAAGTGGATCACCATATCCGCCTCCGCCTTGCGACAAGAACGTAACCGTTTCTCCAGGTTGAAGTAGCAACTCATCAATTCTTCCCAGATGATCCTCACTTGCACGTCCAGCATTGAGAACCGCTTCTCCATGTGAACCTACGCCGCCACCAAGCCTACCCCAGGGCTGAAACTCCATACGCTCCATGTTTCTGGCCGTCATCACCGTATCAGGTGTTAGAATTCTGACGCACAGGTCAATTCCGCTTCCACCACGGAAGTTTCCTGCACCCGCCGAGTCAGTACGAAGACCGTAATGCTCAATCAACACAGGCATCTCGGATTCCACCGTTTCCGCAGGGATATTCCGAAGATGACCGACCGCAAAATCCATGCCATCAATGCCGTCTTTCATCGGCCTAGCTCCCGAACCTCCGCAGATCGGCTGAATTACGCCCACCTTTTTCTTCCCATCGGATGCATCTGTCATCGCCATCATGACAATGCAGGCTTGTCCAGCTCCTGCCGCGGGAACCATACTGCCCTGAGCTTTCCCAAGTGCTCCCGTGATAACGTCCATCAGCCGAATAAAGGTCGCAGCACGTGCCCCAACTGCTGCCATCGGCTCTGGGTTAAGTACGGAAGCAGGCGGCGCGTAATTTCGCACCATGCGAATCATGCCCGAATTCCACGGAATTGTCGGATCGAGCGTACGGAAATAACGAATGAGTGCGGGCACCAGCATGTAATGCCCCTGTTGGTTGTGGGTAGGAATGTTGAATGAAGCCCTGACCTGAGGATCGGTGCCGCTAAAGTCCAGATGAATGTCACTGCCTGCAATCGTCATTTTGCAGCGTAACCGGATAGGATATCCCCCTGGTCCTTTCTCCAGATAGTCCCAGAAGTCATAGGAACCGTCCGGGATATCCTGCACGATAACACGTGCCTTCAGCTCGGCATATTCCAGCAATTGTTCGATGCCCTGTTGAATTTTTTCCACGCCATAACGTTGTATGAGATCCTCGAGCCGCTGCTCTCCCCGATTCAATGCAGCCATAAGCGCTTTGAGATCACCGAGATTTTGCTCCGGAATTCGGCTGTTGTCCAGAAACATGCGCAGGATCTGCTTGTTCAGAACACCAGCTTCATACAGCTTGACTGGTGCAATTCGAATGCCTTCCATATGAATATCGTAGGCGCTGGGAGATACGCTCCCTGGTACCTTGCCGCCTACATCGGATGAATGGACAAAGCACATGCCGTAAGCGATGATTCGCCCTTCGTGAAAATAAGGCTTGATGAGATGAATGTCTGGAAGGTGTGTGACCATGCCTTTAGTGGAATAAGGATCATTACATATGACGAGATCCCCTTCTTTCCAGTCTTCTATGCTGTTAATGGTCGCAGCAGCAGGGATGCCCAGAGAAAGATTGTAACCCGTCTCCAGCGGCGATCCGAACGTTTCCCCGGATGGAGATAAGAGGTAGGTTCCAAAATCGCCTGTTTCTTTGACAAAAGCGGTGAATCCTGTGCGCAGAACAACATTTGCCATTTCTTCCACGGCGGCTTGAATCCGGTTGTTGAAAATCTCAAGAAAGACTTTGTCGCCGATCATGCTTCCACCTCCCCAATCACGTTCCCGTGCACATCCCGGTATACCTTATATCCAGGCGGGATAAAGATCGTTGTATCATATTCCTCCACAATAATGGGCCCGGGGATGGGAGCATCCACCGATGGAATCTGTCCCCTTTTCAGTACCTTGGCTGTCTGCTGTACATGGTCAAAGGTAATGATCCTTTCTTCCGCTGCACTCTCATCGAATGGAAAATCTGCCGGAGCTACCGTGTTATGTGTAGGTAAAACACCAACAATGGTTGCTCTGAGACTTACAAACATAACCTCTGCCTCTGGCTGACTGATGCCAAACACGTTTTGGTAAGACGTATGGAATTTAATCCCTGCCTTCTTGGGATCTTCAATTTCTTCCAATGTCAGCGTGACCTCTATATCAAAGGCCTGTCCCTCATATCGCATATCTGCACTGTATAGGCAATAAATAATGTCCAGCTTGACACCACCACGGGCTTCCTCATCAACCCAGCTACGTCCCTGGTTTTCCAATTCAGTGAAAAGAGAGCTTAATTCGCCAGACTCCAGAGTCTGGGTACTTTTGTGTAACGTATGAACGAAATCATTGCGAAGATTGGCAACCGTGCAGCCCATGGCACACAGTGTTCCCGGAGATGGCGGGATCAGCACTTTGCCGATACCTACCTCGCGTGCCATTAGAAAAGCATGCATCGGGCCGGCTCCACCATATGCGAGCAACGTAAAATCGCGGGGATCAACACCCTTGCGAGCCATGAGGGGAGAAAACTGGGCGTACATATTGGCAGTTGCCACATCAAGAATGGCTTGTGCAGTCTGTTCGGCATTCAGTCCAAGCTTTTCTCCCAGATTGCCCAGAGTACGCTCTGCAAGTTCGGGATACAGACGCATTTGTCCGCCAAGGAAACGGTCAGCATGCAGGATACCGAGCTGTAGATAGGCATCTGTGGTTGTCGGCTCTTCTCCCCCGCGCTGATAACATGCCGGACCGGGGTTGGCTCCCGCGCTGCGTGGCCCCACCTTGAGTACGTCTACGGAATCAAGCCAGGCAATTGAACCACCACCAGCTCCTATAGCCGTTACATCAACAGCAGGAATGATGACAGGAAAATCTCCAACCTTGTTCTCAGAAGAATAGCTCGGTTCTTTGTCAATGAGGGCAACGTCAACACTTGTCCCACCCATGTCAAATGTGATGACCTGATGAATGCCAGCTCGTTCAGCAATATGGGTCGCGGCGATTACACCAGAAGCAGGCCCAGACAAGAGTGTACGTACCGGCTCATTAGCCGCTCTGGCAGCCGTCATAATTCCACCGTTGGACATGGTCGACAGCAAGCTGGCTTTGAGGCCGTATGCCTGGATCCCTTCTTGCAGACGCAGGAAGTAAGACCCCATCCGGTCACCTACATACGCGTTCATGGCCGTTGCGAGTGTTCGTTCGAACTCACGCTGTTGTGGCCAGATGGCGCTGCTTCGGCAGATGAACAGTTGCGGATAACGTTCCCTGATCAGATCTTCCGCAAGCTGCTCATGAGCGGGATTCACATAAGCATGTAAAAAGCTAATCGCCAAAGCGGTAACGCCATCCTCCACCAACTCATCCACCGCTTGCAACAGTTGTTCCTCATTCAGTGGCTGGAGTACGCCCCCACTCGCAATGACCCGTTCATCGACTTCCTTAACGCGATGTCTCGGTACCAGCGCATCGGTCTTGTCACCATACAGATTGGTTGTATCCTCAAGTCGCAACCGGCGGATTTCAAGAATGTCACGGAATCCTTTAGTGACCAGCAGACCTGTAACTGCGCCATTTCGCTCGATCAACGTGTTGACACCAAGTGTTGTTCCATGCACAAACAGATCAATCTCATGAATATTCACGCCACTCGCCTTCAACTGATCAAGTGCATTAAAAATCGCCTGTTCCGGAGCTACTGTAATCGATGGCGTCTTCAGCGCCGCAATCACCCTGCCCTGATGATCCATCACCAGCGCATCCGTGAAAGTACCTCCGATATCTATGCCTAGACGGTAGATTGTGTCCACAAGCTCAACTCCTTTATCACCGGGTCTGTTTCTAAGGAATGTTATTGGTTTTGCATGGCGAAATAACGTTTGACATCATCGATCATTTGGTTGATATGATTCACCATTGCCGCTTCAGCCTGCTCCGGAGAGCCCGCTACTATAGCATCCAGAATCTGCTGATGATCTACAACTAATTCACTTCCTACTCTCCTGCGAATATACGCTGTTTCCAGAAAATCGCGGCTTGTCTCCCATACCAGTTCAACCGCATGCAGAAGAATTTGGTTTTGCGCAGCATAAGCCAGCAATCTGTGAAACTCCCGGTCCTCCTCATATGGTATAATATTCTTGGAAAGCAATTCATGCTGGTTGGCAATCGATGCTTGCAACAGTACTATGTATTCTTTCGAGGCACGTTGTGCTGCCAAGGAAGCGATCTCCCGCTCAAGTGCCCTTCTGGCAACGAGAACATCCAGCAGAGCCTTTTCCCCGGAATGGTTCAGCATCTGAATTAACTGTGAGTTCACGCTTTGTTGCTGCAAATCTTTTTCCAACGTCTTCATTCGATCCAGACCCTGTTCGGTCAAAGTTCTTCCCTTGCGACCTTCCAGAACTGTAAAACCTTCAACATCCATCTCCATAAGTCTTCTTCCGATGGTTGCCTGACTCAGACCATACGTTTTGCCCAAAGTATGAACCAACGTACTGGCCCCGATGGGAGCATTAGCGTCTCGAAGCTGCTTTAACAGTTCGTATTCCAACTCCATTTCGTTTAGCTCAGGACCCACTGATCTCACCCCTCTTAGATACTTAA
Organism: Paenibacillus sp. FSL H3-0457; assembly: GCF_037981725.1. Taxonomy (NCBI): domain Bacteria; kingdom Bacillati; phylum Bacillota; class Bacilli; order Caryophanales; family Paenibacillaceae; genus Paenibacillus; species Paenibacillus sp. FSL H3-0457. The sequence goes on from NZ_CP150283.1 coordinate 3,869,760, forward strand.
TTGTTTTTTTAATCTTCTTCGTAGTTGTTACTCACTGATGATTAACGTTAGTATACCTTGCAGACATCACAATTTCAATAATTCTCATCAAAATAGTGCGAATTATTCCCTCAGCTATACTGTGCGCCTTTTCAATTCAAATTCAAAATTAAAAAAGAGCAGTTTACATCCTTTATTCCAGCGTTTATCTGGAGAATGCAATCTGCCCTTAACGTAGCAATCTTTTAACATCACGAATGTAATCATTAATACTCAAATCAGGTATCAGGACTTGAGTTGTTGCAATAACTGCACACGGTAGGCTTCACTTTCAAGGGATTGAATTTCCTTATATTCTTCAGCAGTTAACACTTTGGGTTCACCGGCTGCCTTGGCGATCATATATACCTTCGCGCTTTCTTCCACCACCTGAGTGCGGTAATAGGCTTCGCGGAGGTTTTTACCGGTCGTAACCAATCCGTGATTGACGAGAATGAGTGCCGTATGTTCTTCTACCTTGGCTGAGACTGCATCGGCAAGTTGCTTCGTTGTTGGCAGAACATATGGAACGAACCCGATATCGCCCACCAATGCAGACTGATCAGGGAACAAGTGTGGCAATTCATCGAAAACAAGACTGAGTGCGATCGTATATGCCGGATGCGTATGCACAATGGCTTGGATATCAGGATTCACACGATAACTATACAGATGCATTAATACTTCGGAAGATGGACGTGTTGATCCTGCGCTAGTTTCCCCTGTCTCGATATCAATGGCGATCCATTCGTCAGGCTCCAGATCCTCAAGTGCATAACCACTCGGAGACAACAACATCGTTCCCCCAGAGCGAGCGCTCAGATTCCCACCGGGTCCTACCACCAACCCTTGGGCAACTGCTCTGCGAGCATATTTCGTCAACTCTTCCCTTACTTGCTGTTCAGACATGTTTTCTCCACTCCTCATCCTTTTCTTTTTAGCATTTTGCATCCATGCTCATTGCATTGAATCTGTTTATTACCTTTTGATTTGATTCAGACTTTGGTAGTTTTCATAAGCTTCCTGCCACAGCTCTGTATCCTCAGGCTCATAGATCTCGGGGGAAAAGGAAGCAGCCATGACCTCCCGTACCTCGGCCAAGCTACTCACTTCTCCATGCGCAAGGAATTGCAGCATGCAATTCCCGGCTGAAGTCGCCTCTGCCGGGCCTGCCACCACCGGGACACCGGCTGCATTGGCTGTAAACTGGCATAATAGTCGATTGTGTACACCACCACCAACCATATGAATGACACGAGGTCTTGTACCTGTAATCAACTGCAATTCATCCAGCGTTTGTCTGAATTCCAGTGCAAGACTTTCCAGAATGCAGCGCACAATCGCTCCAGTCGTTTCGGGCACTGTCTGTCCGGTGAGACTGCATTGTTGCCGTATTCGTTCAGACATATTTCCTGGTGCCAAATACACGCCATCTCCAGGCGATACATAACTTTGATGCGGCGTTGCCAAGGTAGCCAGTTGAATGAGTTCTTCATGTGTAAAAAGTTGATTCTCCCGCTCCCATTGCCGTTTACATTCCTGTAGCAGCCACAGGCCTGAACGATTTTTCAGGGTACGTACTTTGCCGTTCACGGTCCCTTCATTGGTGAATCCCAATGCACGACTTCTGTTATTCAATACAGGTGTATCACGCTCCACACCCATAAGAGACCAAGTTCCACAGCTGATAAAAGCGAAGTCCGAATCCATCGCTGGAATCGCTGCCAAGGCAGATGCCGTATCATGTGATCCCACAGAGACTACCTGCATCGGTCCAGTCCGTAACTCGGCGCACAACTCATTTGTTAGATCGCCCAGAACGGTACCCGGTTGAACGAGCTTTGGAAATAATGTTTCCGGTATACCGAGACGCCCGATCAGATGTTCATTCCAACGCGCCTCGCCTGCATGCAACAGCCCGCTGGTACTTGCAATCGTATACTCACAAGCCTGCTGACCGGATAGATAATAGTGAAATAAATCCGGCATAAATAACATGCGCACATCCGTACGCAAACCTTCGGCCTGCTCTCGTACACTGCCTAGTAGTTGAAATACTGTATTGATCTGCTGCGGCAAAACGCCGGACATGGCATACAGTTCTTCATCTTTCACCATGTGCAGAACTTCTTCCATCCACTGTGCGTTGCGTGCTTCCCGATAGTGACGTGGGTTCGAGCACAACCTTCCCGCACCATCCACCAGTCCATAGTCCACTCCCCACGTATCCACTGCTATAGAACGGACCGATGGAGAGACGCCTTGCGTCCCTTTCACAATGCCTTGTTTTAATTCATGAAAAAGTCGCAAGAAATCCCAATACAGTCCATCCCCCAGTTGCACGGGTTCGTTGTTGAATCGATGCACTTCTTGTAACGAGAGTCTGTTTCCATCAAAAGAACCCCGGACTACGCGTCCACTACCGGCACCGTAATCGGCAGCAAGCACATGTGTTGCTTGATTGCCCATTCTTTCAAGCCTCCTTAACTCTTCGCGATAAGCCGTATTCGAGTTCTGAGCACAGCTTTCAAGAGAACGCCATGTTACCTCATTTCACAAGGAACATGGCGTTTGACAGGAATGGAACTATTTTAACGATATAACGGGCCAAACACACTGCAAGCACGATAGTCTGCACTCTCCGGCTCACTTGTGCCGAATAATCCCCATGCACGCGGACGGAAAATTTCCGTTTCAGGTACATTATGCATATTTACCGGAATGCGAAGCATGGAAGCGAGCGTAATCAGATCTGCACCGATGTGTCCATACGAGATGGAGCCATGATTGGCGCCCCATTGATTCATGACTTCGTATACGGAAGTAAACGCTCCCGATCCGGTTAGAACAGGTGCAAACCAGGTGGATGGCCAAGTTGGGTCTGTCCGCTGATCCAGCGTATCATGCACATCTTCAGGCAGATCGACCGTGTAACCCTGAGCGATTTGCAGCACTGGTCCCAGTCCTTTAACCAGATTCAGACGTGTCATCGTTACAGGCATGCCACCTTTGGTCAGGAAATCCGCTGAATAGCCGCCCCCGCGGAAATACTCTACGGATGCCGGTCTCCACGATGTTGCTTTCAGGCAGTCCTGAACTTCCTTATCTGTAATTTCCCAGAATGGCTTAAGTACAGGCTTACCATCACTGGACTGTTGCCCAGTGCCGTCCAAGGCTGCCGAACCAGAGTTGATCAGATGCAGGATGCCATCCTTTGCGTTTCCTTCCAACTGGTGTCCCGTCACACGCTGTACTGAATCTGGACTCCAATACGTACGCACATCAGCAAAGATCTGTGCCGTATGTGTCAGCAGCGAACCGAATAACATCGATACCCCGTTCAGGCTGTCATTCTCCGTTGCAACCAGATAAGGCGCACGTTTGCCATTCCAGTCAAAGGAAGAGTTTAATATCGACTCTAGAAAATCTCCGTTAGGTGAATGATCCGTCCACTGCCGTTGTCCTTGGAAGCCGGATACAATCGCGTGGTGACCCATCGATTCCTCTGTAAACCCAAGCTCTGCCAATCTTGGGTTGCCCGCCATCAAGTCACGCACGATTTGGGTCATTTTCACAACGTTTTCCCATTCGTACTCTTTGCGTTTGCGATCCGTTTGCAGATGGGCAGCGTTGTTGTCCGGACCTTCGCTACAATTCTCCTTCACCCAGGCCAGTGCGAGCTTATACTCCTCGGGGTCGTAGATTTCTTCTTCGATACGACGAGTGAGTTCACTCATATCCACGTATTCATTACGCATGCCCAGATACTCTTGGAAAAATGAATCGTTCACAATCGAACCTGCAATCCCCATGGATACTGATCCAATAGACAGATAGGCTTGCCCTTTCAAGGTCGCAGCTGCAAGACCCGCACGGCTGAACCGGAGCAATTTCTCACGCACGTCCTCGGGAATCGTTGTATCTCCGCCGTCCTGCACATCCTCTCCATAGATCCCAAAGGCCGGAATCCCCTTCTGTGCATGGGCAGAGAGAACTGCCGCCAGGTATACAGCACCCGGACGTTCAGTTCCGTTAAAACCCCAGATAGCAGTAGGAATGGATGGTGACATATCCATCGTTTCCGTACCATAACACCAGCACGGTGTCACGGTGATCGTTACACCCACGTTGGAACGGCTGAATAGTTCTGATGCTGCGGCTGCTTCGGCCACTCCGCCAATACAGGTCTCGGCCACAACACATTCCACCGCGGACCCGTCAGGATAACGCAGTTCGGCTGCAAGCAGTTCCGCAACAGATGTCGCCATCCGCATCGTTTGTTCTTCAAGTGACTCCCGAACACCCTTGCGTCTTCCATCAATCGTGGGACGAATACCAATCTTGGGGAAAGCCTGTTTATAACGATAATCCTGATGTGTCATACTGGAATGTCCTCCTTCAATTCGTTTCATAGAATTTGGGTTGAATTGAGAAACCTTCTGTCTGATCCATGTGCAGTGATTGGAATAAGATAATGACGGAGATATAACCGATACCCGAGTTGCACGCAAGAACTACATACACAGATTACCAAGAGCCTTACTTGAGATTGAATGCGTTTACATGTTTTAAAAAATAACAATAAACCACTTCATTAATTAGCTATGTATGTAGTTCCTCTATTCAAGAAAATGGAACGTGCATGAGCGAATTCAACAAAATGGTTTATGTAGTAAAGAAGTTCAGAACCCTTTAGGGTTATCGGTAACCCTAACATAGCATGAGCCTATCTTGCTGTCAATTGGCATTATCCTATAGAATGGTAAGACTATGTTGCGGAAAGGTTAGATTCTAATGATTACCATTTACGATATTGCCAAAAAAGCCAACGTCTCCGCCATGACGGTCTCCAAGGTCATTAATCATACAGGCCGCATAAGTTCCGCGACACGTGAACGTGTGCAACAGGTGATCGAAGAACTGGGCTACATCCCGAACTCTAATGCGCGCAGCCTTGTGCTTCAACGAACTCAAATGCTTTCATTGCTCATTACGGATATTACCAACCCTTTTTATACAACCCTGGCCCGTGGTGCTGAAGATGCAGCCCATCTTCGTGGGTACCGTCTTTTATTTGGCAATAGTGACGAGGATTACAATAAGGAAAAGGATTACGTGGATGCAATTCTGTCTACTCGTGTGGATGGTGTACTCTTTGCCCCAGCGGGAGATCGTTCTCTCCAACATCTGAAACAGCTGCAGGAACGTCACATTCCGTTTGTCTTTCTGGACCGCACCGTACCTGGTATTACGTCAGATATCATTGCTGGAGATAGCCGGGAAGGCGCGATTGCTCTGATCCGCTATCTGGTGCAATTGGGGCACCGGCGCATTGCACTGGTCAATGGTTCTTCGGAGGTTTCTACCGCCAGACTGCGGGAGGAAGGTTATATAGCGGGTTTACGAGAGGCCGGAGCTGATATTGATCCCGAGCTTGTGCTTCGAACCGGGTACCGGGATTTCAGTGATGTAGAGGGACTCGATCGACTACTCTCTCAACCAAATCAACCAACAGCCATTTTTGCAGCCAACAACATGCTGGCGATTGGGGTCATTCGGCTTTTGCGCAAACGGGGACTACGTGTACCAGAAGACATTTCTGTTGTGTGTTTCGACGATCTGGATCTGGCTTCTGCCTTCGATCCTTTCCTGACTGTAGCTGCACAGCCAGCATATGAATTTGGGTTTCAGGGTGTACAGATGCTGATTGACCGAATTGAGGGTAAGTCCCCTTCCGAAGCCCAAACCCTCATTCTACCGTCAGAACTGCGCATACGGGCTTCAGCTACTGCTCCACGTGAGCAAAAATAGAGTTAAGCGCGTGAGTTGACTAAATATTATCGTGTAATGATTAGTCCCACTTATCTGGATTAGGTCCCGTTCAAATTCGAAAAATGTACAACATAAACAGGGTGCACCGGAGATTACCCTCTGGTTGCACCCTGTTTGATGTTCATTCGTTAGAATGACCCGTTTGTCCGGTCCGATTGGTTTGTCAGGTTCATTCAGGTTCGTCGTTTCCTTCAGTTCCATCCATGCCGATATTTCTACCGCTCCGACTGTAATGCAAGAGCGACCTCACGAACGAGTCCCGGGAACCATTCCATCAGAGGTTCGAACGTATATCCCGCTTGCTCAGCTTTTGTCGTCTCCATCGTCCATGATTGCTCAATTCCGAAGGGTGACATGTCCTCTTTCACCGTTTCCGTGAGGATCTGGGACTGCATGCCCGTGACCGTCTCGATCAGATGAATCATGGCTGACAGCGTAATTGAACCCTTGGAAGCTGCATTCACCGGGCCAGTAATGGACGAATGTCCAAGCCAAGCGAGAAATCTTGCCGCTTCGGTGGAATTGATAAATCCAATCTCCGCTTCCGGATTTGGCATGCCGATCGGTTTTCCTTTTTGCACATGTTCAATATGAAAATGGAGTCTTCTCGTATAATCATCAATCCCGAGTACAATTGGGATGCGCATCGCCACTACCGGGAAATCTGCTTCCTGGAAAAATACAGCCTCCGCAAGCCGTTTGCCTTCTCCATACGAAAAATCCTCTGCACTTCCATACTGCAATGGATATGTATACGGGTCAAAATCCGTTTCCTTAAATCCAGGTCTGGGATCACCGTACACCGAGAGTGTGGATGTCAGAACGTATCTTTTGGTGCGCCCTGCAAAAGATTCACATGCCGCTTTCGCCGCATCTGGGGAATAACAGATATTATCGTACACAACATCCCACATGTCTGTCTGCGCAACCTCTGCCAGAGATTCCGGGTCTTCACGATCCATCTTGATTCGGTTTACTTCGGGTCCGAAGTCAACATCCGTTTTACCACGAGTTGCGACTGTGATCTGAGACTTCCCTTCCCACAGCAAGTGATCCACAAGACGTTTGCCAAAAAAACGTGTACCCCCAAGTATAAGTACTTTATTCATCCAAAAAACCTCCTATCATGTTCAATTATGTTTAACAATTTGAAGCATGGTGTGAGCATTCCGTTGAAACTCATATGAAGTTGGTTCTTCGGATACCGTGCACCCACGCTCTTCGAGTATTAATTTTAAAGCATCCATGTGTTTGTAACGTTCACCAGACAGATCCACTGTTGGAAAAATGCGAACCTCTTGTTTGGTCACACGCAGCAACTCCATTATGGTTGCAACATGAAAATCAACATCCAATCGATCCGCATAAGTAAACAGGAAATGGGCGGATAACGTCAGATCGAATTGTTCATCTGCAAAGGGTAGATCCGGGAGCACAGACGCCACATAACTGTCAGGAAACATTCTCATATCTGCGATGCAATCTGTGATGGCACGAGTTCGTTCTTCCTTTAACCCCTGGATTGATCCAAATTGATCCCACACATATATCCCTTGCACGGGTTCCATCTGTTTCATCGTATGCTCAATGTCCTGAAATCCCTTTACTTCAAGCTCGTCGATCTCGTATTCGTAGGCAATATCCACGGCCACGGGATCAGCACCCAACTTGCGCGCCTGGCTACTGAACGAACATGCTCCACCTGGACAATCCAGAATAGACTTGCCATTAATCTCGTCCACCGTCAGGTTGAACATCTTCATATATTCTTCGAAGGTTCTTCCTATGAAAACGATCTGTTTCAGTTCCAAACCTCCAGAATCATTGGACTGCTGATCTTCTCTACTGTTCTTCTGCACTTCTTTACTGTTGCTCTGCTCATCTCTGCTCATCTCGTCTCAGCTTCCTTTCCTGCGCTTGAATCAATCGTTAGGGAACACAAGCCCAATCTGCTTCCGAATCTGATCCATAACCTGCATCGTCACATAAGAGCGTTCATACGTGTTCATGTCAGACTCCTTTTGGCCCTGCTCAACCAGATTCACGAACTCCTCCACTTCATAATACATCGCCGGATGGTTTTGTTCGACTGTGAGCTGCTCCACCGTACCGTCATTGTAACGTATCTCTGCATGTTCCGGTGAGCCAATCTTGTCAATAATGATGCTGCCCAGCTCACCCATGATTTCGCTTGGTAGATGAGAGTTGGAGATTTTGGAGTATGTAACGACCGCATCCATCCCATCATAGTCCAGCAGCACACTGCCTTGTCCATCCACGCCAGATTCCAGCATCATCGCTTGGGATTGAACCCGGTTAGGTTCACCGAACAACGTAATCAATGGATAGAGACAATACACACCGAGATCCATTAACGCCCCATTAGCGAGTTCAGGCTTGAACGCGTTCAGGACAATCCCCTCTTTGTACTTGTCGTAACGCGAAGAATACTGAGAGTATCCTGCTACGTATTTGCGGACAGGACCGATTTTATGCAGGCTCTTCTGCACCATTTTGAACTGGGGAACAAGAGTCGATTTCATCGCTTCCATGAGCAGAACCTCGTGTTCTCGTGCAGTATCGATCATACTCCGAACTTCGGCGCTATTTGCAGCCAGAGGTTTCTCGCACAATACATGTTTACCGTTTCTCAGAAAAAGCTCAGCCTGCTCCGCATGAACCGTATTCGGTGTTGCGATGTAGACTGCATCAATCACATCACTTGCCGCCAACTCTTCCAGATCGGTGAATCGGTGTTCAACATCATATTTATCTGCGAATGCATTAGCCTTATCTTCAGTTCTTGAATACACGGCGGTTAATTTGAATCCTTCAACCTGTGCTGCGGCTTCAAGAAGCCTTTCTGTAATCCAGTTGGTACCCACTACTCCAAAACGAACCATGCTTACCTACCTCTTTCATCTATAAATTTCATTTGAGATATAAACCACTTCCATCCTGTATATTGTAGCTCATATTTCGTTCAGATTGAAGGAAGGAGCCATATCCCCAAATATTGATATCTTGCTTTTTAAGTTAAAACTTCGTCAATCCCTTGGAATCAGGGGTATAATTAGAGATGAGGTGATCACCGTGGAAAGTCCAGATCAAGATCGCATACTGCCCGAATCTATAGATGAAAAATATTGGCATGCCATCATCAACAACGATAATTCTTATGATGGAACGTTCTTTTACGGTGTGCAGACAACGGGTATCTTTTGCCGACCTTCCTGTAAGTCCAGAGCACCCAAAGCTGAAAATGTGCTGATATTTCAACATGTTGAAGAAGCATTGGCACGAAAGTTCAGACCCTGCAAACGTTGTAAACCTACAGGCGAGCGGGTACCTGATCAGGAGTGGATATACGGGATCACGGATTACATCGAACATCATTACGCCGAACCTCTAACCTTGGATGTCCTTGCCACTGTAAGTCATGGCAGTCCTTATCATCTGCATCGTGTGTTCAAGCGGATTACAGGCCGTACACCGGTTCAATATATTCAGGATAAACGAATTACCGAAGCCCGGAAGTTGCTTGAACATACCGGACTTACCGTCACCGATATTGGCCGCCATGTCGGTATACCTAACTCAGCTTATTTCATTACTGTATTTCGCAAACACACAGGTCTCACACCTGCACACTACCGCGAAAGGCATGAGAACTTATGAAGACGAATCTTACTTACAAAGTCCCCAAAACGTTACTCAACAAGGGGACAGGGTTCCTTAATGGCTATACACATACGCTGAATCCTTACACAGGCTGCGCCTTCGGTTGTTCTTATTGTTATGTCAGACAGATGCCTGTCTCCCTATTTCGTAAAGAGGATTGGGGGAGCTGGGTGGATGTAAAACAAGAGGCCTCCCGGGTGTTCGCCAAAGAGTTGCAGCGTGCCCTGACCAAAGGGAAAGTCACTCTGTTCATGTCATCCAGTACCGACCCGTATCAACCCGCCGAATACAAGGAGTGTATCACGCGTTCATTACTTGAAACGATGGTACAGTATCCTCCAGATTTCGTATTAGTCCAGACCCGCAGTCCACTCGTTACCCGAGATATAGATATGCTACAGCAGTTAGGTGACCGGGTTCGGGTCAGCATGACGGTAGAGACGGATCTGGACGATATACGCAAGCATTTCAGTCCTTCCGCTCCCCCGATTGCAGGCCGATTACGTGCACTGGAACAGTTGCGGGATGCCGGAATACCCACGCAGGTTGCGATTGCTCCCGTATTACCCAGCAGTGAACAGTTTGTAGCCATCTTGAGACCTCTGGTTCAGCGTGTATGCATTGACGATTATTTCATGGGTGATGGCAGTGAGGGCAAGCGCACCCGCCGACTCGGTATGGAGTCGCTCTATCAACAAGTGGGGATGGAGCATTGGTATCATCCAGATGCGTATCAGACTGTTGTTCAGCGGATGAAAGACTATTTTGCCGAGGATGAAATCTGGATCAGTCAGGCGGGATTTGAGCCCTAAATGGCTATATAAGTTGGACTAAAGATTAGTTACACTCGACACTCCAATGACAGAACAACCTTCCGATCGCTGTTATTCCCAGATTTTTTTGATTTAATAAAAAACAGCCCCTTTCCTTGTTCGAAGGAAAAGGGGCTGTTTATCATGATATAAGTCATAATGGCTATCTTATTTATCCAATGTATACAATGGCAGATCCACTGGCAATACAGCCGGGCGCTGACACGAGCTTTTCATCTGGTAGAACGTCTGTTCATCTGATGAATCGTGGAATGCCCACATGGCCTCAAGTACGTGGTATGCCAGTTCCCCACTCGCACGGTGTGCACGTCCACTATGTGCTGCATAGGCCATATCTGCCACACCGATGCCGCGTGTATTTTCCTGATATCCTGGGAGAAGCGGAACTTCCGTCCATTCATGTTCACCCAGCAAGCGGTAACGAACCGGACCGCCGAAGGTATTGGGATCAGGTACCTGCAATGTACCGTGCGTGCCATATATCTCAATCGGTGGCAATGCACTTCCGCCAAATACGTCAAAACTTGTAATCAGTGTGCCAATGGCTCCCTGTTCAAACTTTAACAGACCGGTAACGTGAGTTGGAATTTCGACGGGAACCGTCTGACCTCTCTTTTTCTCACTCGTAATCGTCCGTTCTTCCATGGCCTTACCTGTCATGCCTGCAATTGACTTGATCGGTCCCATCAGTTGGACCAATGCCGTGAGGTAGTACGGACCCATGTCAAACATTGGCCCACCGCCTGACGCGTAATAAAACTCCGGATCTGGGTGCCAGTGCTCATGACCACGGCTCATCATAAATGCGGTCGCCGCCACCGGCTTGCCGATTACCCCTTCTTCCACCAATTGAAGTGAAGTCTGGATACCTGAACCAAAGAACGTTTCTGGTGCACAGCCCACAAGCAATCCTTTACGCTTCGCTGTTTCGAGCACGGCCTGCCCTTCTTCACGGGTAACCGCGAGCGGTTTTTCTACATAAACATGTTTGCCAGATTCAAGTGCCCGCAAGCATACATCCGCATGAACGGAAGGAATCGTCAGGTTGATGATCAGCTCAATCTCGGGATCAGCCAAGATTTCGTCGACGCTGTATACGTTAGGCACGTTATAGGCTGCTGCCTGCTCCTCGGCACGTTTCCGGTCGAGATCCGCAACAGCAACAAGTTCCAGCACCTCGAACCGGTGACAGTTTTCCATATAAATACCGCTGATTTTACCGCAGCCAATAATGCCTACTTTCATTGTTTTCATACCTGGGGCTCCCTTCGCCGTGGATCAGAAATGGTTTATCCATTAATGATGGATGGTTAACACTGAAGTTACGTTTGCAATCAAACTATAATCTCATTAGTTCTGGTTGTCCGCCATACCTGTGTACACTTCGGTTGCTGAACTTACTCGACTCTTGGCAAGCTCTTTGCCTGCTGCTGTCCATTTAAAACCACTGCGCATCATTTCAGTCACGGGTTTCATGTCTACAATGTCTGCATGGTGTCCCAGGGAGTTGTAGAATACCCGCCCTGCGCCCCAGCGTTTCGTCCAGACAACAGGCATATCTACAGGACCATTCGCCGCATGCGGACCAGCCACCACTGGGAAACGAGTTGTTGCCAGCACTTCCACTGCCGGGTCTACGTGCAGGTAGTACTGTTCACTTTTTACCTGAAAATCTTCAATATGATCCAATAACGGGCTAGAGCCGCGCTTCATGTTCACCATATACTCCACACCATCGTTACCTGGATGGGCAACCCATTGTCCACCCGTCATAAACTGCCAGTCTACGTTATTTCGGAAGGCATCACACATCCCGCCATGAAGACCAGCCAAGCCCACACCGCTCTGGACAGCCGCTGATACGTTATTGACGAGTTCTTGCTCAATCTGTCCCATTGTCCACAAAGGCACAATCAGATCCAGACCCAGCAGCTTCTCTGCATCCGCATAAGACTCCAACGTATTTGAGACCTCAACCTCAAACTGTTCTTCCTTCAAAATACGCTCAAAAATCGCTGCTACCTGCTCCGGTTCATGTCCATCCCAGCCGCCCCATACAATCAGTGCTTTACTCATCGTTTATTCACTCGCTTTCGCCTAGTTTTATGTGTTCAACCTTATTTCTGACGTCACTGTCTTGCTTGCTCACATCTCTTCAAGCGTCACCCATCGCCGTTCTGTTACCGAACGTTCTACCGCTTCCAGTACAGCCTGACAAGCGACCCCATCGTGGAAACTCGGTGATGGTTGGCGTCCTTCAGAGATCGCTGTCACCAGCTCCAGCATTTCATGGGTGAACGTGTGCTCAAATCCAATCGTATGTCCAGCAGGCCACCAAGCTTCAGCATATTTATGTGCCGGATCGGTTGCCAGTACACGGCGGAATCCCTGTACGTCCTCTTCATCCTTTGTGAAATACACTTCCAGTTCGTTCATCCGCTCAAAATCAAATCGTACACTGCCGAGACTGCCGTTAATCTCAAACGAGTTCGTACTGCGATGCCCCGCTGCAAAACGTGTAGCCTCGAAGCTGCCCAGCGCACCTCCTGCGAATCTTGCCAGGAACAACGTAGCGTCGTCGACGGTCACTTCTCCTTTCGGTGCATCCGCATTCGAACTGCCCTTTGCACTCAGCCCGGTCATCTCTGCTGCAAGTGGTCTTTCTTTGATGAAGGTTTCGCTCATGCCGATGACTTCCTGAAATTCACCAACAAGGAAACGAGCCAGATCGATTAAGTGCGCGCCCAGATCCCCATGGGAACCGGAGCCAGCCACTTCTTTTTGTAAACGCCATACCAGCGGGAACGAAGGATCCATGATCCAGTCCTGCAAGAAAAAAGCACGGAAATGATAGATCTTACCCAGTCGTCCGCTCTCCACCAGATCCTTCGCTAATTGCACCGCTGGTGAGAAACGGTAGTTGAACCCGACCATATGTGCGACTCCAGCATCCTCTGCTGCCTGAAGCATCTCGCGCGAATCTGCAAGCGACAGGGCCAGTGGTTTCTCACAAAACAGATGTTTGCCCTGACGAGCTGCTTCCAACGCAATTTCCTTATGGGCATCACTTGGCGCGTTAATATCAATCAGATCGATATCATCCCGCTTCACTAGTTCACGCCAATCAGTCACACTTTCGGACCAGCCGAACTGATTCGCCGCCTCTTGAACTCCTTGCTCGTTACGTCCACAGATCACAGACATCTCAGGCTGCAACGGAGCAGACGGGAAAAACATCGGCAGACTGCGATAGGCGTTACTGTGGGCCTTCCCCATAAACTTGTATCCAACCATTCCGACACGAAGACGATTTGACATGATCATTTCCTCCTTTGGAATAATAAAAAGTCTTTCAATATGTGTACCAATTAACTATTGACGGATAGAAGAAGCACGGATGATCAGTTCGGTTGGCAACAACGCTCTCGCAGATTCGGTTACCGCTACAACAGAGTTATTCGCTTTATGTGTATCACCCACAGACCCATGCATAAGCTTCGATACTGCAAGTTCACCCATCTCAAAAAATGGAACCCTGACGCTGCTCAGCGGCGGAACCGCCATCTCGGCGGCATCGGAGTCGTCATAACCCACAAATGCCGGGAAATCCGCAGGCCCTATTCCCCGCTCACGCAAACCATGCATGACACCAATGGCCATCCGGTCATTGGCCGCAAATACAGCATCAATCTCATGTAGGCGATCTGCTACAGTCGCTGCCGCCTCAATGCCACTTCTTCTACTATAATTCCCTTTAAGCAATAGACTCGGGTCCAGCTCCATACCTGCTTCTTGCAGGCCAAGACAAACGCCTTCCATTCGCTCCTGGCTGTTGGAATAGCTGTCTGGGCCATTGAGAAAAGCGATTTTGCGATACCCCTGATCCGTAAGATGACGTATGGCAAGTCTGCTTCCTTCCACATGATCCGCATCCACTTCCGTGAACGATTGGCCCTCAAAATGCTGATTCATAACACAGAATGGGTGTCCTTCCTGATGAAGTTGCTGCATGGCCGCCAGTTCTTCATGATCATCTCTGGCACCAAGGATAATGCAGGCGTCCACTTTCTGACGCCGGAACAGATCCGTATAATTCATCACTTCACCGGGTGTCCGGAACATAACCAACAGGTCCATACTATTGTCTCTGGCTTTGCTTCCAATCCCACTCAGCATTTCCGAGAAAAAATACGCCGAGAACAGATGCGCCTTCGGAACATAAGGTAATACCACGCCAAGATTCCCGCTTTTACTTCTGGCAAAACTGCGAGCAAGAGCGCTGGGCACATAGCCTAACTGTTCGGAAGCTTCAAGAACCTTGCGGCGTGTCTCTTCTTTTATAGGACCTACCCCATTAAGCACCCGGGAGACCGTCGCCTCGGAAACACCCGCAAGATCAGCCACTTCTTTACGAGATGCCATGAATTTCACCCCCTTCTAGCTCACCTATTAATGATGTAATAATTAAAAATCGATATTTATGTACGCGCGTACATTTTCTCATGCCATGTAACCGTTGTCAATGCTTTTAACACAAAAAAATAATGAGGGTTTGGGTTAATCCAAGCCCTCATTATTATCTTGCCAGAGATGGTACTTTCATTGAATCCGTGCTCTGTAATTTTAGGGGTTCAAGTTACTTATCAAACTCACTACAACGATTTCAGTTGATCCTGTTTGTTCAATTATGGGGAGTGCAGCTCACAACGTCGTTGTAACGCCAAGATCAACGGAGGATTGACTAAACTCAGCCTGCTCCATTGTTTTCGCATGACTCGGAATGCGATCCGAGGGTTCTGGCGTGGATTGGAGCTGTCTTACTTTGTGCAGCACTTCTTTGTTCGGCAGAAAGTGTTGGGAACGAATAAACCGAATTGTTTTGGTTTTGGCACGCATAACTATCGAATCGGTCTCGGCACGATCATCCGCAAGATATCGTACCCCTCCCAAGATCTCACCTGGCGTCACACCCGTTGCGGCAAAAATGACATCCTCCGTGCCGATCATATCCTGCATCGTTAACACTTTGTAGGGATTATCGATCCCCATCTGCAAGCAGCGCTGGAATTCGTCTGCGTTGGCAGGCATCAGACGACCTTGGATCTCACCCCCAAGGCAAGATAGCGCTGCGGCAGCCAGCACACCTTCTGGCGCTCCTCCAGATCCGACATACAGATCAATGCCTGCCTCCGGGAAGGCCGGTGCCATCGCACCCGCAACATCACCGTCACTGAGAAACTTGATCCGTACGCCAACCTTGCGTAGCGTCTTGATGGTACTGTCGTGTCGCACACGATCCAGAATCATCACAGTGAGGTCCGAGATGTTTTTGTTCAATGCGGCAGCGGCTTTCTCCAGTGTGACTTCAACCGGGTCTTCAATGCTGACCTTGCCTACAAGCGCAGGCCCTACCGCCAGTTTCTCCATATACATGTCCGGTGCGTGGAGCAGGTTACCTTTTCCGGCCACTGCAATAACCGATAGAGCGTTGTTTAGTCCTTTGGCCACGATTTCTGTACCTTCGAGCGGGTCTACAGCTACGTCAACCTCAGGCCCTTCAGCGTTGCCCACTTCCTCGCCGATGTACAACATGGGTGCTTCATCCATTTCTCCTTCACCGATTACCACCGTGCCGCGAATGGACACGGAATCGAACATGGCGCGCATGGCCAAAGTAGCCGCTTCATCTGCACTGTTCTTGTCACCTCGTCCCATCCAGGGTGCTGAAGCTAACGCAGCCAATTCTGTTACTCTGACAATTTCCAACGCCAGTTCGCGTTCCATTTTTCCCACTTCCTTTCCAATTTCCAAAAGCATAACGTGAAAGCGGTACTAAATCCATCGCAAATCCATATGAAATTGATCTATAATCGGCGTAGTAGCGCCTTTTTAACGATTTATACCTTATTTATCCAATTAATATGTTGATCGATTTCGCTCCTTTTTTCGGCTGGTTTTAAGAGTCCAATCCTCCTGATTTGTTACTTGAAATATTAATTTATTTTCCATTTTCCGCTCAAAAAACTAAACAATCAACATGGTGGATTAACACACATGTTTCATGCGCAAAAAGTTCTTTTAACATGAGGTATATACAACTTATATACTGATTATTAAGAACGTAACGCTATCTAACAGACTACAAACGAAAACGATTTTCGGCTGACTCTCCAAACGTAGAAATAAACTAATAAATTGTAATGACTATCCTTGAGATCAGCCTAGTACCTTCAAGATTATTGAGCAAAATTATACTGCCAGTTATATATTAATCAGGCCTTTAACTTTTGCTAAAGCCATAGATGCAGCTTATGAAGGTCATCGAAAATAATAAGTATACATAATATTTATTATGTATTAAACTTCGTCAATTTCTTCATTTTATTATTCAACGGTTCTGGCAAAACATAAAAAAGCTCAAAAGAATTCTGCTCAATAGCATTTTTCTCCCAAGCTTTTCCCTCGATGATCCCGTTACAGTATCGTTTTGGTCATTATAAAATCAATCTGTTCCTCATCTCCCATGTAAAAAGCATGAGCTCCTGTCTGTACAAACCCCATCTTTTCATAAAATGCGATGGCATTTTCATTTTTCTCCCACACGCCTAACCAAATATTCGTTTTGTGTTGTTCTTTTGCCATCTCTATGGCTTTATGGAGCAGCACTTTACCCAGGCCATGTTTTTGGAACTCTTTTTTGATGTATACCCGCTCGATCTCAAAGGATTCCAAGCCCATCTTCTCAGACTGAGCATCATTGATATTCACTTTCATGTACCCTGCCACTTTATGGTTGACATAAATAAAAAGAAATTGTGAATCCGCCACGGACAGTTCCGTTTCTAATTGCTCCCGATTAAACGCCTTTTCCAGATAAGCTTTCATATTTTCGGGTGAATTTTGCCCTTTAAACGTTTCATTAAACGTCTCATAACTAATCTCCTGCAGTTCACATACATGTTCAATGGTACATCTCTCTATACGAATCGTCATCTATATTCACATTCCTTTAACAAGTTAATCGTTTGTTGCAAATGCACTAAAAAAGAGTTACATTGAATTTAGCTCAATTTTGTTGTATTTGCAACATAATATTGAAAAAGAGGTTGAATGAATTTGAAATATGTACTTTTTGTCGCAGGTATTCTCATCTTAACACTTGGCATCTCCCTTACCATCCAATCTGAACTGGGCACCTCACCGTTTGATGCACTTCTGGTAGGGCTGTCACATCATGTAGGGCTTAGTGTAGGAAGCTGGGAGGTCATCATTGCTTTCCTATTAATTGGATGTAATTCGCTTTTGAAGCAGCAAAAACCCGAGTTCCTGGGTCTCGTCACTGCATTCATTACTGGTGTGGGGATTGATATCTGGCTTTATGTATCTGATTCCTTGATCACACCCGAAGTTTGGTACAGCAAATTAATGACTTTTGTCATTGGTTTAGTGATCATAAGTATCGGCACGGCGATTTATTTACAGACCCATTTTGCACCCATTCCGATTGACCGCTTAACATTAATCTTGCATGAAATCACTCAAACGCCCTTATTTGTATCGAGAACATTCATTTACCTTGTATTTTTAATTCTGGCGTTTCTGTTCAGTGGGCCAATCGGGCTTGGAACGTTGATAACCGTATGTTGTGCAGGTGTACTTCTTCAATTCATCATGGGCCATACGAAAAAGATAATAGATCGCATATTAACAGACATGGATACATCGTCACATACTACAAGTGAAAAAGAACATTCCGTTTAATCGGTGTACACCGTCTACACCATAAAAAGGCTGAATCAGAGGTTCAACCCCTGATCCAGCCCATTAAACGTGCTATCTACCTTTACGGCTCAATTCCCCATACCAGCTGACCGTTCACATACCCGGTAACCTTATCATGGTTTGCGAACTGACTACCGGTTGCCTTGAACGAGTAATCGTTAGTCTGAGTGTAATTCGACCAATTGTTTTTGGAAAAGCGTGTTTGAATCTCTGCGCTCTGGCCCGCATTCAGTGATCCCGCCGCACTTGTAAAACCCACTTCAAGATAATGATCCGCTCCGGCAACTGGAGTCGCCAGTTTAACGAAATTGCTCGTTACATTTGCACTGCCCATACTGGCCCAGTCGGACCAGAAACTCTGAGCTTCCTCCCCGTCAATTGTATAGTAATACCGAAGTTTTACATCACTCAACGGAATAGTCGAATTGCCTGAGTTGACCAATTTGAACTTGGGTGAAACGCCGTTGGTGGATGCACTTGTATTGCCGTTAAAAGCTTGAATCGTCAAATCCCCTGCTGGCACATTAACCGTGCTGTCTACCACATTCACCGTTAACACAGCGTTATTTCCTCCATTGAAGTGAAAGGTCAACACGTTCTGGCCCAGGGGAAGCGTCGCAAGATAGGATTTGTTCAGAACAACAGCAGAGCTGGACGCTGTATAATTCTGACCTGATACAAGAGTAGCATTCCCCTTCGTGATGCTTGTAAGCTGACGGCCGTTTAAGGTGAGAGATACGGTAATATCCTGTGCTGAATTCGTCGCTTTATCAAATGTTGCATTCACAGGAGAAATCACAGCATTTGTACCCGGTGTTGAATCCACAATTTTAACTTTTAACACAGGGTCCTGACCTTGATTAAAATCCAGAACAATCGAATGCTCACCAACTGGCAGGGTTGCCAGATAAGCTTTTTTCAACAGCAATGTGCTTCCGTTCAAGGTATAGTCTGTCGTTGCGGTCAACGCATTGTTACCTGCCCGGAGAGCAGTTAGCGTATTGCCGTTTGCATTCACGGTTACGGTTTTATCACTTTGATTGGGTGTGTATTTGTCAAATTCGACGTTTCCAGGTGTGATGGATGCACTGGGATTGGGATTGTTAACCTTTAGATTTGGCAGCTCATCCAGCGTAATGACATAATCACTTTGATAAAGCGTTTTCAATGTTGCCGGGTAATTAAAAGCAGAACTCATCAGATGTTCGCCATACCAAGGACAGAAGTACAGCCATCCTGATTTCTCCTCTGTAAGATTTTTCACACTTGGAATCGTGTCGTTCTCCGTCATGGCTACCATTTTCGTACCGTTCGTCAACTCAACAAGCTTATAGAAAATCGAGGTAATCGCATCCTCATTCGGTACGCCGGACAAACCGTCATAACGGTTGTAGATTGTATTGTATTTATCATATCCGACAAGATCTACCTGATCATCGCCCGGATACCAGGCAGGAGAAGTGCTGTATACGTAGCTGTTGTAGGTCCAGATCAGATTGTGCAAGCCATACGTCTCGGTCAGTTCGGTATATAGCAGATCCCATAGCTCTTTGTACACTTCTGCGCCTGCCGAAGCCCACCAGAACCATGCACCTTCCCCGTTCAGTCCGCCGTTGCCTTCTGCTTCATGATACGGACGGAAAAGCACTGGCACATCGTTATCTTGCAAAATCAGCAATTGTTCTGCCAGATCCTCGATGGTCATCATCACGTATTGATACTCTTTGGTACCGGGAATTACCGCATTGGCTGTATTAAAATTCGTTTCGGTTGGCTTGTAGGTAGCCTCTTTCCAATCCACAAATTCCCCGAGCTCATACGTATTGAAATTACGAGGCACATTGATATGCCAGGAAGCGGTTGCAATACCTTCACGGTTATTCACCCAATCAATCATACGATCGGTTGTACCGTCCTCCCAACCATACAACGGATTATAGTTCATCAGATCAAAGCCACGGATTGCCGGATACTTTCCAGTAAGATCATGAATCCACTCGAATTCAAGCTCTGTATCTCCGTCATTCCCTCCTCCGTAGATCTCTTGCTGACCAGAAATAATGTTGTTTCCGTATACCTCCGTTAAATAATTCATCAAAATTTGAGTTTCCGGTGTAGCTTCAGGATCAGTGAGAACTGGCTGCACATTCAGGGGATCCAGATCAGCATGATCCACTGTAAAAGTATCAAAATACGCGAAGCCCCAGCCAGCCTTCAGTTCAATCGTGTTGGCACCCTGATTCAGCTTGTGAAAGCCAAAATCGAAGTCTGACCATGTTGTCGTGTAAGGCAGCATGTACGCCCCTTTCGTAACACCATTTACGATTAAATTTTGTGACCTGCCATCTGCACTGAGCTCCTGCATATATCGTGTGGAGATCGCGTACATGCCGGTTTCCGGGACAGTTACTGTGAAGGTTAATGTGCCAGAGTTCTGCATCCAGACAAATCCGGCCCCTGAGAATCCGGGCTTGGGTTGCCCATAGATTGAAGTAACCACTTGAAGATCCGGGGTGAGCTGCGCATCTTCGCTTTCGATGGTGAACAATGGTGTGTCTGCATGAACGGGCGCTGTCATTAATCCAAGCAGTAGGACCAATGCCAGCATCATTGCGGTTGCCTTTTTGAGCAAATTTTTCATCAATTCCATCTTCCTTCCCAAGTGAAATATGATAATGAAATGTCAATGAACCCATTCATGATGGCGCTTTCATTTTAAACATAGCATGCGCATCGATTTTTGTAAATATATGGTTTATTTAAATGTTTAAACTTCTTTTGTACCAGTACTTTGAACATTATATCTCCTTTCTCTCTTCCGACTTGATAATTGACGAAAACGGTTCATAATCCAATCAATTTAGCGTATGAAACTTCATCTCACATTAGATGTGTACTTGAAAGAAAAACTGATAAACAACAAAAAAAAGCATTCCTATTCGGATGCTTTTTCACGTATGTTTCTTCAATTGTCCTTGCTTATATCTTCGGCCTAGATCCCGCCTCAACTTACGGTTTCCTCGGCAGACGTTTCTTTTACCACACAGCGTTCCCCTGCCTTGCGTACCGCCCGAATAATGCCACCGTAGCCGGTACAACGACACAGATTTCCACATAATCCTGTTTCAATCTGTTCTTGAGAAGGCTCAGGATGTGCATCCAGTAATGCCTTGGTTGAGATCACCATGCCTGGAGTACAGTAGCCGCACTGAAAACCACCTTCCTCTACAAAAGCCTGTTGAATTGGATGCAGAGTGCCTTTCTCCTCGCCGTGCAGACCTTCAATCGTCATAATGTCACTTCCTTCACATTGATAAGCCATGACAAGACAGGAATTCACGGGTTCTCCATCCATCAGAACCATACATGCGCCGCAGCGACCAACTTCGCAGGATACTTTGGTACCCGTTAGTTGCAAATGAGTCCGAAGCACATCGACAAGTCGGGTCGTTTGCGCGATCTCCAGATGTTTCTGTTCGCCATTCACAACGGCTGTCCAGTGATTCTCAAGTGGTTTAAACATGATGGACTCACTCCTTCCTGCAAAGGTACATTTAAAGGTCTGACCAGTTGTTCCCTCGGTACAGGAAGACGGTTAACCCATACGCCTGTCGCCTGGTGAATTGCAGCTGTTATGGCCGGCGCAAGCGCAACGGAGCCTATCTCACCGATCCCCCTAGGGCCAAATGAATCCCCTTCGGGCAAGTCTTCAATAGCCTCAACCTCCAGATTGGTATGAATATCCTGAATGGTTGGGATCAGATACGTGTCGAGGTTCGTGGTTACATAACGGCTGTCCTGCATGACCGCATCCTCCGTTAACGTGAATCCAAGCGCCATGACACTGCCACCTTCAATCTGTCCGATATAACCCATAGGGTTGATAACTGGACCTGCCGCAACAACATGGCGCGTATCAAGAAGCTTGGTTTCTCCGGTCAAAGTATTTACTTCCACCTCTGCCGCAACCGCCGCATACGTATACAAATAATGCCCGCCTACCACGTTGTCTGGCGTAGTTGGGTAATCAAACTTTGTATCAAAAATCCATTCATCGGCTTCGCCCTGCGTCGCGAGTTCGGCATACGAGATCACTAAGCCTGATGAAACTCCCTCTTTCGCCTGGTATGCAGATGCGCCTAAATAACTTTCAGCAGTTTGATCAATTCCAGTCCCTACCGCAACGATATCAGCCACTTTAGTTCTTTCATCCTTTTCTAGTTTTCCTGCTTCTGAAGTTTCGGCAGGAAGCTGGCCTTTGCGCCATATACCACCAGGTCCTGTTAACAGTTCATCTGCCGGAACGCCTGACATTTCAGACGCGACAGCGAGAACACGGGAACGAAATGGAGTCTGCAAGCGTTGAAGAGCCATCCATGCCATCGTTGTTGAACGTGAAGCTGTACTTGATCCGCTGTGGGGCACACGATCCGTATCGCCGATGATAATACTGAGATCCGATGTACTGCATTGGAACAGATCACATAACATAATTTCCAGCGTTGCAATGAGCCCCTGACCAAATTCCTCGTAGCTGAACGCCACCTCAATCTTGCCTTCGTTGTTCAGGGACAGGCGGCCTCCGGCAGGGTCCGGAATGCCGTAACCCAGCCCTGCACCATGCATGGCGATGGCTGCTCCGACTCCGCGTTTGATCCACGGCGGTAGAGTAGGATCTGCCGGGGGACTCTGATGTTTTTGCCACAGTTCGGAGCGATCCAATGCCTCCCATACTTGGGACAGTCCATCCGTAACCAGAATGCGTTGATTCAGTGGTCCAGGATCATTCTTTTCCCTCATATTACGTCTGCGGAACTCCCAAGGGTCCATGTTCATGATTGCTGCAAGTCGATCCATCTGGCCTTCCATGGCAAAAATCGCCTGATTCCCGCCAAATCCGCGAAACTCACCTGACAGCCCGTTATTCGTATATACAGATACACCTTCCACATCCACATTTGGAATGGCGTAGGGTCCAAGGCAATGCTCGGTACAGAAGTTCAGTACGGGTGCGCCAAGCGTGGCGTACGCTCCGGTATCTGCTGTAATGCGGACACGGTGCGCCTGTATGATGCCTTCTCGACTCATGCCAGTTTGCATTTCAATCTTCATTGGGTGCCGTTTCAGCCCTGCACGTACGGATTCTTTACGAGAATTATGCATTTTCACAGGACGTCCGCATCTCAAGGCCAGCAATGCACCATAGGGCTGTACGTTTAGTTCATCTTTTCCGCCAAACGAACCACCAATCGGTGAAGACACCACCCGGATATCTTCTTCAGAGCAACCAATAATGCGCGCAAGTTGCATCCGGTCTTTATAACCGTGTTGCGTTGCCGCGTATACATTCAGCCTTCCCTCTTCATCCGGGACAAGCAGGCCACCTTCTGTCTCCATGTACGCATGCATCTGACGAGGCGTATAATACGTCTCAGTCACGATATGATCACACGTGGCAAAGGCTTGCTCAGCATCTCCACGTTTAATCTCCGTCCGATGAAGCACATTACCTGGTCCATGCTCATGCAGCTCTGGTGCGCCTGGAGCCAAGGCAGCGTCTGTACTATTCAGAGGTGTGAGTTCCTCATACACTACACGGATCGCATCCAGTGCAAGCGCCGCACGTTCCGGGGAATCCGCAGCAACCGCTGCAATGGCGTCACCGACATAACGTACAATATCCTCGCAGAACACAGGCTGATCCGGGGTCGCTATGCCAAAACGATTCAGACCAGGCACATCTTTGGAGGTCAAAACCGCATAGACACCTTCCAACGCCTCAGCTTCCGAAGTATCTATAGACAGTATACGAGCATAAGGATATTCGCTTCGCAATACTCTGCCATGAATCATGTCAGGTAGCGTCATATCCGTCAGATATTGAAGCTGGCCTGTTACTTTGGGTGCCCCATCTGGCCTCAGGTGCCAACGTTTCCCGCTCTGTTTCCGATTCAGCAGCATGATCCCTCTCCCCCTTCGTTTGATCCCATTCATCTATTCGTGAAGTGCCTCCCATAGCCCGGCACCAAGCATATTGCCTGCGGTCTGTTTGCGATAATGTTCCGTTGCAAATGCATCGCCATAAGTCGTAAATTCGCTAGCCACGGCAGCTGCAAGAGTCGCCGCTTGCATAACAGTAGCTTCGCTACCAAGAAGCTGTCGTTCCGAATCCAGAAGTCGCATCGCCATGCCTGAGCCTCCACCAGCCGCAATCGCAATCTTGGTCCAGCGGTTATCCAAATCAATTTCACCGTATAACGCAACCGTCACCAGCGAAGCACTGAACGTCTCCCGTCGACCCAGCTTGCGGTAAAAGGAAACTTCTCGTGCTGCATGTCTCTGCTCACTGTCCACATCAAGCAGAGATGACGGTCTCATCGGGATATGAATGGAAATCAACACATCACCTGGATTCCGACTTCCATCCCGTCCACCCTGAAGCCAAGAAGACACGCTACGGGTCTCGATTCCGCTATCCGTCAACCAGTGCAGCTTCGCATCATATACAAGCAAAGCAGGCAGCGTATCCCCTACTCCGGACACAATATTCCCGCCAATGGTTGCCACATTTCGAATGGAAGGAGCCGCAATTGCATTCACCGCTTCTTGCAGAATCGGCAGTTGATGCAGCAACGCTTGTGCAGCACATTCCTTTAATCGGGTCATTGCTCCAATGACTATCTCATCTCCACGAATAGATATACCGCTCATTTCAGGAATACGAGCCAGACTAATCATGTGTTCAGGCGCTGGAACCAAGCCCCCCTCCCACTGGGTTCGTAGCAATGTTCCACCTGCCGTGAAACAACATATTCCTTTGAGTCTTCTTCTTAACGTTTGCAGTTCTTGCAGGTTCTCAGGTTGCCATACCGATGGCAATGCTCCAGAACCGTATGCCGGTGTTACCATCGCTGCATCCCCTTTCTCTCTCTTCCTTGGGCAGGAAATTCAACCGTCTAATCCAAATAATTCTTCAAATCATATGAGAGTTCAGCAGCAACGTCAATTACCTTTACATCGTTTTGGATAAATGTATAAAACCTGCGTTTTATTTGTGCCTGATGCATCACGATCTATTGAAAGCTAACACAGACTCTCTTTCATAACATGATAAAAGA
The DNA here is from genome assembly GCF_037981725.1 of Paenibacillus sp. FSL H3-0457. Taxonomy (NCBI): domain Bacteria; kingdom Bacillati; phylum Bacillota; class Bacilli; order Caryophanales; family Paenibacillaceae; genus Paenibacillus; species Paenibacillus sp. FSL H3-0457. Next base: position 3,895,024 of record NZ_CP150283.1, read on the forward strand.
AGACAAACAGGCCAACCAGACTGCCTGGCTGACCTAATCATGTCATTAAATTATACATAGTCATTAATCTTCTCCTGTTATTTAGTCTGTCTGCTGTGATTCATATACATGACTCAGAATGCGTTCCAATTCCGGTTCTGTATCCGCATCCCAGAAACTAGTCTCAGACAGTGGCACATGTACACCTGAATAGTTAGCGCTGCGCATAATCTTACGTGCCCCCTCATCTCCATGCAAGGATAACAGAGGGCCGAACATATGGGAGCGAAAAGCAACGGGCGGCTTGCCTCCCTCACCGTCGGTAGCTGCGACATAGTCACTTAGCTTGTGGATAGCCAGTGCTGTGGTCACCTGATTAATATCCTGTGCTTGTAATAAAGGCTGATCACCCAGTAACATGAGAATGCCCTCCGGTTTGTACTCCATGGCCGACAATACGCCAGAATGAAGAGAATTGGCCATGCCGCAGGCATAGTCAGCACAGACCACAATTCGAAGTCTTGCTGTGGGATGATAGGCATACGTGGCAGAATCAAACCATTTTACAGGTAGCCATGCCAACGAATCTTCCGGTTTGACCACACAGATCACTTGCTCCAACTCGGAATTCAGCGCAGCTTCAAGTGACCATGCAGCCAGTGACCTACCGTCTGGCATGACAACCGAGAGTTTATCTCGACCAAGGCGACGACTCTTACCTGCTGCCAGAACTATGCCCGTCATTCGCATGTGCAACGCTTCCCTTCTGCAACTCAGAACTCAAGGAAGAAACCTTATGTTTACATGCGATCAATTCCGCTGCAATGCTGATGGCAATCTGTTCGGGACCGTCTGCTCCGATGCTCAAACCAACGGGAGAATGCACATATTTCAACGATGGTAAGCCATCCAGCAGACGGGCTGTTCGTGTTTTGGAACCCATGATGCCAAGATACGCGTACTCACAGTCCTCTAACATCTCCAACAGTTCACGTTCGCGGGGAAAATTGTGACTCATTAAAATCAGATAGTCTCCGTTGTGCACGTTTAACTGAGGCATGATCTCACATGGGAAACCAAGTACAAGTTCAGTTTCTGGGAACCTTTCCGAGGTGCACAAGGACTCTCGCCAATCGGCTACCACAACACGGAATCCTGCGGATTGGGCGAGTCTTGCCACAGGAATACCATCATTCCCGGCTCCGATGATAATCAGGCGAGGTTTAGGCGTGTACAGCGAAGTAAGTTGCTGCGGAAGCTCCCAGGGATTCGTTGAAATCCCGTCGTTTGTGGGTATTTCAGCATCAGACTCAGAGATATGTTGTGAATCACCGGATAGATGGGATGAGTGAGATTCGTTTGAAGTAGCAATTACCACTTCAGGCACAAGCGTAAGGCGAGGTATGTCGGGAGAATGTTGTTTTGATAACGAATGTTCATGCTTGATATTACCACTGCTGTGCTGTACCTCAATTTGCAATGAAGCTGGATTATGATTCGCCACGCGATCATGAGGAAGGACGAGCGAAGGACGCAAGATTGGCTGGCGCCGAGTACCCGTTGGTTCAATCCGTTTCCAGCCATATTGAACCTTCGTATAATCATCTTGGAACGTTCGGGTTAACGCTGTTGCAGCGCCGGATTGAAAACAATCATACATCTTCTGCAACGTATCTCGGAGTTCACCACACACAGGTTCAAGCAACACAACAACGAGTCCGCCGCAGCCAATCGTCTCACCCCAGGACAGATCATCCTCGGGACGCATGTCGTATTCCGCGAATTCCATCTGCTTCGTATCCAGCACATGGCTCACCCGGGCCTGAAGATCACTCTCCAGACATCCCGGACTGATACTGCCAACCATTTTGCCATCGTCAGTCAGCAGCATAGAGACTCCCTGCTTACGGTAAGCATGACCCTCTACCTTAATCGCTGTTGCGAGCACGCAGCGCGTTTCACGGGCTGCAATTGCACACAGATCATGCATTTCCATATCGGTCTCCATCCTTTCTGGAATTGCATAAACTTCCTTCAGTCAGATACGTTTCATCAATCTCGCAATACTCTTATCCGACTCACGCAGCACAATGCCACGATCAATCGTCTGAATCTTACGATTCTTGAGGACAATGCTGCCATCGATAATCACGGTGTCCACACAGCTACGTGTTGCGGAATACACTACGCGGGAATAGACATCCGTCTCATAGGAAGGGTACGTGTGGAAATCATCCAGATCTAGCAACAGCATATCTGCCTTTTTGCCCACTTCGAGACTGCCGATTTCCTTCGACAAGCCAAGCACCTCTGCACCACCCATGGTAGCCATGCGTAATACCGTCCGTGCATCCATCACCGTTGGGCCATGAGGGATCTTCTGCATCAGGGCCGTGAGACGCATCTCCTGAAACATATCCAGATTGTTGTTGCATGCGGCACCATCTGCCCCAATCCCAACCGCGATCTGACGATTAAGCAGATCTGGAATATCCGCTACCCCGGAGGAAAGTTTCATATTTGATCCAGGACAGTGAGTGACTTTGACACCACGTTTGCGGATGATCTCCTTCTCTTCCTCACTCAGCCATACACAGTGTGCCAGTACCAATCTGGGGGTCGCCAGACCGATATGATCGAGGTATACGATGTTACGCATTCCGCGTTCGTGTTCTACCAGTTCAATCTCTCCGCGATTCTCGGAGGCATGGGTGTGGACTTTGACATGATATTTATTCGACAGGTCGCGCACCTCTACCAGCAATTCTTCGGTACACGATACAACGAAGCGTGGACAGAAAGCATACTGAATGCGACCTCCGCCAAACCCGTTCCATTTCTCTAGCAGATCCACACTCTGTTGCAGCGAAGTTGCTGTATCCTCACGCAGGGGTTCCGGAACTTCGTCCCCATGATCCATCATCACCTTGCCAGAGATGACCCGGATGCCGCTCTGTGCCATCGCCTGAAACGCCGAGTCCGTGTGATGTACCGTCTCCATATCCAAAATGGTCGTGGTTCCGCTGGAGATCAATTCGCCCAAACCGAGCATTGCCGAATAATACACGGACTCCTCATCATGTGCTGCTTCCAGCGGCCAGATTCGTTGACGGAGCCAATCCATCAGTTCCAGATCATCCGCACGTCCACGGAACAAGGTCTGACACAGATGAATATGCGTCTGGATGAAACCTGGCAACAGCACTTTGCCACGAGCATCAATGACCTGGTCAGCCTGAACGTCAATGTGAGCTGCAATCTCCTTGATTTTGTTATCCTCGATCAACAGATCTCCAATGAACACTTCCTCTTCTGCATTCATCGTCACAAGCTGTGCACCTTTCAGCAGGATCGTTCCCATGCCAATCTCCCCTATCTGTGTCTGTCTATATATTACAACTCATACATATTTACACTTGTACTCCGATGACAGATTAACCTTCCGATCGCTGTTATCCCCAGATTTCTTTATCTACTTTAGTAAAGGGGAAAATCCAGGGATAAAGGCGAACACTTCGCTTCTTCAGGTTACTTCTGTCCTCTCCGCTAACGTGTAAATATCTAGTTGAACTTATAAGTTTTCCTGTAGCCGTTTACCATCCAATAGCCATTCCATCGCCCCTAGGGTCTGCCGCGCCGCTAATCATGCCGTCCTCACGAATGACAATGCCTTGCGACTGTCCCATAATGCCGTCCCACGGCGCTCTCGCTTCAACGTTATGTCCCCATTGGGCAAGGGTTGCACATACGTCATCATGATATCGGTTCTCCACACGCATCGTATCGCCTTCTTCGCCCCAGGTACGTCCATACACCCAACGCGGCAGGCTGATTGCTTCCTGGATGTTCAGCCCGTAATCAAGCACTCCGGTAAGCACCGATAATTGTGTCTGCGGCTGGCCTTCTCCTCCCTGCGTACCTACGAGCATATAAGGTTTTCCATCTCGTGTAACGAGGCCCGGCATGAGGGTATGGAATGAGCGTTTGTTCGGTTCCAGTACGTTGGCATCTCTCGGATCTAAGGAGAAAAACGACCCCCGGTTCTGCATGATAACCCCCGTATCCCCCGGAACATACGCTGCACCAAAGTCAAAATACAGGCTTTGGATGAATGAAACGGCATTGCCTTCGCTATCAACAACCGCTGCATACGCCGTGTCCTGACCTATCGTTTTGGACAAAAACGGCTGTGCCACAGGTGCAGCAGACTGAATCTCATTCCACAGTTGGTCTCCATAACCCTTGGATAACAGATGATCCAGCGGAATATCCCTGAAATCCGGGTCAGTCAGATAACGATCACGATCACGAAACGCCTTTTTCACCACTTCCGCCATCAGATGATAGAATTCCGGTGAGGTACGTGCTACAGAGGACAGATCCGTATGCTCCAGCATATTTAACATCATCAGCATCGAGAATCCCTGCGAGTTGGGCGGCATCTGATGAACTTCATAGCCACGATACTCCGTGCTAACGGGTTTCACCCACTCGCCACGATGCCCTGCAAAGTCTGCTGGAGCAAGCATGCCCCCATCCTCACGAATAGCCGAAGTCAGACGATCCGCAAGCTCTCCTGTATAAAAAGCATCTCTTCCACCCGTCTGAATCAGACGAATGGAGGCAGCAAGATCAGGCTGGATCAGCAGCTCACCTTCCTGCAAAAGTGTACCCAAAGGCGCAAATACCGCTCGCAGCGGTGTATGGCCCATAATGAAATCTTCATCCCTTTCCATCCACAGGCGGAGATTCCGGGATACAGGGCATCCTTTTTCCGCATACTGTGCGGCAGGTTCAAGCAACTGCTCCCACGGTAACTTACCGTACCGAGACCAGACTTCCCACCAGGCATCCACCATTCCCGGAACCGTGATGGCACTAAGCACACCGCGTTGAGGGATGGCATTCATGCCCATCGCTTTGAACGTATCGGCATGAATGCCTGCGGCTGAGCGGCCACTTCCGTTATAGGCGGTAATCTCACCGCTGGCTCCGTCATGAATCAGGAAGAAGGCATCCCCTCCAAGTCCGGTCATATGCGGATATACCACACCCAGAGCTGCACTGACCGCAACAGCAGCATCATAAGCATTCCCGCCCTGCTGGAGGATGGAGCTTCCCACTGCACTCGCCAGATAATGAGGAGTAGTAACCATGACCTCCCTGGAGATTGGCATCTGGTTTAACATAAGGCACCCTCCTTCCCTGCATACACATCCAATGCGGCCTGCACCGCTTCACCGGCTGGTAATACGTGACGATGACGGAGAAGAACAGCTTCCAGCGCTCCCAGCACATGAAGTACGTTCTTGCGTTGGCAGCTGAATCCCATTGTACCGATCCGCCAGATCTGCCCTTTCAACGGTCCAAATGAACTGGCAATCTCAATGCTGAAATCGTTCAGCAACATCCTGCGCACCGACTCACCATCAATCCCCTCCGGAATGGTGATACAGGTAACTACCGGAAGTTTGCTTGACATATCCCCATACAACTGTAGTCCCATTCCTTGAATTCCAGCGACCAACGCACGTTCATTCACCAGATGTCTCTGGAACCTTGCCTCCAATCCTTCTTGCAGCAGAATACGTAATCCTTCGTGAAGACCGTAGAGCATAGAGGTAGCTTCTGTATGGTGGTTCAACCGTGCTGAACTCCAGTAATCCTGCAATTGGCTCAGGTCAAAATAATTGCTGGCAATCGTGCGGCCTTCTGCCCTCGCACTGGTTGCATCTCGCAGTCCGCGTTCAACTGTTTTGCGGCTCATCAGTTTCTGCTCCACTCGACTGTTGTATGTGAGAGGTGCCATCCCTGAAGGAACAGACAGGCATTTCTGCGTACCACCCATTACCGCATCCAGATGCCACGCATCCGTCTCCACCGGAGTCCCACCAATGGTAGCCACAGCATCCACAACGAGTAAAATATCAAGATCACGACAGGCTTTGCCAATCTCGGCAAGGGGCTGCATCTGTCCGGTGGAAGTCTCACCGTGAACCATCGCAACCAGACTTGGTTTATGGGTATGGATCGCCTTGATCACCTCTTCCGGATCAAATACCGTTCCCCATTCCGTTTCAAAAAAGACAACCTCTGCACCGCAACGTTCCGAGATTTCAACCAGCAGATGTCCGAATCGCCCGTAGATCGGAACGAGAACTTTGTCACCGGGCTGAATTAGGCTGACCAACACAGCTTCTATCCCTGAACGGGATGTACCATCGACTGGATAACACCACTCGTTATCTGTCATATATAACTCCCGCAGCATCGCCATTGTCTCGTTCATCAAAGATGTGAATTCCGGGTCAAACTGTCCCAGGATCGGAAAGGATAATGCTCTTAGCACACGCGGATCAACCTCAACGGGTCCCGGGGTCATAATGGTCCGCAAGGACGGAGATAACTCTTTATAGTTGGACATCTGCATTCAACTCCCGTAACCGTATTTATAGAGTAGCCGGACCAGAACCTGAAAACCGTGCATCAGGTCTGCTTCAGCTGTATATTCAAGTGGATTATGACTAATACCGTCCTGACTCGGCACAAAGATCATGGCCGTCGGACAAGCCGGCTGAAAAATCTGCGAATCATGTCCCGCGCCGCTTGGCATTAACCAGTAGGACAACTGCTCCTGCTCACAGGTATCCTGAATGTCTGAGATCATCAGTGCGTTCATGGGAATAGGTGTGACGGATAGATGCTCTTCCCAGTCCAGTACAAGCTGCTGCTCGGCTGAGATACGACTAAATGCCTGGAGCATATCCTGCCAGCAGCGATCAATACTCTCCTGCCGGATATGGCGGATATCGAGTGAAAACACCGCCCGTGCTGCAACTACATTCCCAACACCCGGATCGGCCGTGATTCGCCCAACCGTGGCTACAAGCGGTTCTCCTGCATCCAATGCGACACTCCTTACCACAGTAATCATCTCGGCTGCTCCGGCAAGTGCGTCTTTGCGCCAGGACATCGGCGTCGTTCCTGCGTGATTCGCTTCTCCGCTAACGGTAATACTAAACCGTTTCTGACCTACGATATCGGATACAACTCCAATCGAATGTCCAAGACGTTCCAGAACCTGACCTTGCTCAATGTGAAGCTCAATAAAGGCACCGTAATTTTTCGCGGCAGGTCTATATGCACTATCGGGTCCAAAACCCGCATCCCGGATCGCTTGTGCAAAGGTAACGCCATCTTGATCCTTCAAATGCTTTACATCTTCCAGAGTCGTCATTCCTGTTATACTGCGTGAACCCCAATACGCAAAAGGAAAGCGACTTCCCTCTTCTTCGCATAACGATACCACTTGAAGTGTGCGTTTCGGTGCTCCGAAATGCTTCTGCAAATACTCCAAAGCAAGGACACCCGCCACCACACCGTAAGCACCATCATATTTGCCGCCATACACCACCGTATCAATATGTGATCCGGTCACAATCGGTAATTCTTCAGCACCAGTCGCTGATTCCTTACCCTCACTCTTGAGTGTGCCATACAGATTACCGGACTGGTCAAATTCGGGAGACAATCCTTTCTCCTGCATTTTGGATGCAAGGGCACCTTGTGCTTCACACCAAGCCGAGTCATACAACAGTCTTGTAACGCCGCCCTGTGCATCCGCGCCATATGTCGACAGCCAGTCAAGCATGGCTTGCAGCTCCACCTGTTCCACATCCGGCAAAGGAAGAGGTGCATTATTTGTACCGGATGACCGGTATACTCCAGATTCTGTCATGGCGTCTCCTCCATTCCCGCTTCGCCGGGACTAGAAGAGTAAGCCACAATGTGTTGCCCGAGAGGCACAGGAGATAATCCGGATTCCGAGTTATATACCCGTTGCCCACGGCAAAATACGTCTGCAATCTGACAGTTAAATGTACGTCCCACATAAGGGCTCTGTTTATGCGTATAGAGCAGATCCTCTGTGTTCAGGCTTGTGCTTCTCTCCCAATCAATCAGGACCAGATCTGCATCCTTGTCAACTGCAATCTCTCCTTTGCTCTCCAGACCAAGCCTTCTGGCAGGTTGCAGGGAGAGCACTCTTCCGAGTAACGGGAGGTCGATATTGCGCTGAAGATGTCCGTCCTCCAGCATGATCAGCAGTGTGCTTTGCGCTCCAGATATACCGCCCCAGATTTCAAAAAAGTTATCGGATTGTTTCATGGATGGCGGACATGGAGAATGGTCTGAGGCAATAACATCAATTAATCCTGACGTCAGTGCATCCCATAACAGCTCCTGTTCGGAAGAGCTGCGAAGCGGTGGAGCGCATTTCGCTACGGCACCCAATCGGACCACATCCTGATCAATCAGCGTCAGATAATGAGGGCATGTCTCCGAAGTGACATCCTGCCCACGCCGTTTAGCCGCTGCAATCAAGTCCAGTGCTTCCCGGGTGCTAATATGCACAAAATGCAGCGCACACCCAGTCTGTTTACCATATTGCAACGCCCGGGCAACGGCAATGACTTCAGCTTCCACAGGTCGGGACCGGACATAATCCATCGCTTCAGTCCTTCCTTCTGCAATGCTTTTTGCACCGAGTTGGGCAACCATGCTTTCGTCCTCTGCATGAAGTGCCAGCACACGGTTTAATGTTGCAATTTCATGCATCCCATCCAATAGCGTGTGGTCATCGGCTCTGGCAAAGATGTCTTCCCCATCTCCACCTGGCTCGGACATAAATGCCTTGAATCCGGCAGCACCCAACCCTGCCAGTGGAGCAAGTTCCTCACGATTGCCGGGAACCAAACCTCCCCAGAAGGCATAATCAACATAGGATTGGTCGGCAGCTGCTTTCTTTTTCATCTCCCATGCTTCCGGCCTTGTGGTTGGTGGTACACCGTTAAGCGGCATATCGACATAGGTCGTGATTCCCCCTGCGGCAAGAGCTGCCGAACCCGATCGAAATCCCTCCCAACTGGCGAGTCCGGGTTCATTGAAGTGTACATGAATGTCCACGACACCCGGCATCACTGTAAGCCCCTCAGCTTCTATGATGCAAGTTGCTTCACCAGCGGTCAGCCGCGTGGATAGTTCCGTTATTTTTTCACCAGTTATACCAATATCCAGTTGTTCTACCCGATCTCTCAGCACCACCCGGGCCCCCCGGATGATGGTATCAAATGTTGTCATGTGGATGACCCTCCTCCTGAATCAGAACCGGATGTGTGCATGTTCAGCTTCCCCGGTATGTACTGTAACCCCCTGGAGCAATCAATAACGGAATATGATAATGGCTTGAGGCATCAGATACGGCAAAACGAATCGGAACAATCGTCCATAATGCCTGGCCTAGCTCCTCCAACGAACGCTGTGCGTAATAACTCTCGACATGGAATTGAAGCTCATATATGGCTGGCTCCAACTTGCCTCCATCCATCAGCGGTGCATCCAAACGTCCATCCGCATTGGTAACCGATTCAGCCACTTTTGTCTTGCTTTCCTGCTCCCCATCCCTCTTCAGGGTATACAGCTCGATCCGAACACCCGAAGCAGGCACGCCTTTGGATGTATCCAGCACATGAGTTGTAATTCGTCCATCAGACAGCGCCATTAGACGTCACCTGCTTTCCCGGAGTCACGGCCGTCTGTTCCCAGATCATCCCTTGTCATCGAGAAACCCTGGAATCCATATGGCGGTCTCGGCTCGGTAAACACTTTGCCTTCCCCCTCTTTTACTTCCTCCAGCACTGTCTCCCATGTCCGATTGTTAGACTCAAATGAAACCTCACTCAGTTGCTCAAATCGACTTAACAACCTTCGTCCAATCTGGTAGATCAGATGTTGAATGGAAGCGGATCGACACTCATGAAATACCGCAGCAGCCAAATCTCTGACCTGTTCCGCCGCTACATACCGTCCACGCTGATCGTCCATGCCATCTCTCGGATCTTCATAACGCCAATTGATGTTCAGAAAAATAAATAACGGTCGATCCCATGTCTCTGGAAGAGTGGTATATTCATCCTGCATGAATCCGGCAAATTCACTGCCTTTGACCTTGATCAGTCTCAGATCGGCTACACCACTGAAATGGTTGCTGAATTCAATTGAGTCTCCTGATCGTTCTGCTTCCACGGCAGCTGTCGCCCGATCATTCTGCGAATAACGAAATACGAGCGCACTCGGTCGATAACTTCCTTCTAATCCAATGGGTATATCTTCAAACGGAATCTGGTCCGCTGTCATCTGAACCTTGCTCATCTGCGGATACGTCTCCAGGAAACGCCGACTTACCAGCGCAAGAAATCCTTCCACCGTCGCTCCTGTGTAATCCGCTGCATGTTTGAGAATGAAATTTTTCATCGAATCGGTTGCGACCACCAGCGAATTATCCCCTTCTGCAAAAGAAGGCAAGAATTCATCCCCCTGCACAGCCACCTTGATGTTCAATCCAAACAGAATATTGCTGCGTCCCATAAAAGGAGATTCCGGAATGGACTGGATACCCGTCAACGGTTTGGCGTAGGAACGGTACATCCACACATCCCCTTTGCCGTAATACATCGTCCGCTGCTGCACTGTGGCTGGCTTGCTCACGAACTCATGTTCATGACCGATCTGTGCAAGCCACTGCTCCAAACGAATGCCCGCAATTTTGAATACTTCCTTCATTGCAGTCTCGAATTCTTCTTCCCTGCCTCGGCGATGACGTTGCCGCATGGATTCGAGGACGGAACTTGCGGTATGGCCTTTAACGGCCAATATGAATGGAAAGCCAAATTGGCTTGTATATACTTTGTTTAATTGTTGAATTTCGTTGAATTGTTCCTGTGAAAGTGAATCCAGCCCTGCACCAGCCTGCTCCTGAACGGAGTTGCTGCTCATGCTGATTCGCGCTCCAAGATCCGGGTGATTTCGAAGCAACTGCAACTTCACCTGGTCATCCGATGCCTGAACCACGTTTTTCATCACTTTCATCATCTGTTCAAATGAATCAAAAGGTCGTGAAAGCCCGGCATGCTCAGCCACCCATGGTGATTCCTCAAATAAGCCGCCAAACGTATGCACAAACTGTGTAATAGACCAGTTGTTAACAAGTTTAATTAAGTCGCTCATGTTAGAACCTCCGGTCTGTTGTGGATTATTGTTCTTCATTCTAAGTGCCGTTCAATGTCGCGACAACAATATTTACGCAATTTTGTAATATAACATAACATCAGAGTTGTGATTTGTTTGCTGTGCACGGGAAGAGCAGCTTTTGTTACCCTTAAACATGAAAAAACCGCACTCCATCAACGGAATGCGGTTCTTGGGGGTCTAACCCGGTAGCATTGTCATGTTGCACAATGTGCGGTCTAGAGTTGGACATTGTGCGGTCTTGCAACTGCTTTGTCCCGCACGAACTTGCGGAAGGTAAATACCAGCTTTAATTTAAGCAGATCATTCGTTTTCTTAAAGTCCATTTGCAGCAAGCTGCCAACTTTCTCCATACGATAAGTGACCGTGTTGCGATGCACAAACAGTTGCTTGGCAGCTTCATTGATCAGTCCGTCATTCTCGATAAAGGACTCCAATGTATTCATCAGCACCTGATTGGGGTCACCGTCCCTGGCAAGTAACGGTTCAAGTACTTTATTGCAGTAGTTCTCCATGATGTTATCCGGTACGTGTTGGAACACGTAGGCAAATTCGAGCATTTCAAATTGCAACGCACGGTCTTTCATGCCGAATCGACGAGCCAGTTGTCGAGTATCCAGACACTCCTGGTATGCTTCACGGAGCGATTTGGGCTCATGTTTCATTTTGCTGATCCAGAAACGCGGAGCCGGTGCTCCTTTTGCTTCTTGCGCTGCCAGAACATCACCGAAACGGCTCAAGAGAAAACTTGACAGCTCCTCTCCATAATCTCGCCCTGTTGGACAGGTGTAGATGGACAGAATGCCATCCTCAATCTGAAAATGCTGTGAGGCCGTGAATTGCATCAGCGGATTGTATTGCAACTCGCGATGAATCTGTTTAAGCAACTTTCCCTCGGCAAACAGAGTCGGCTCAAGTGTAATCAATACGCACTGATAAGTTCCCTGGAATAGATGTACACCTTTGTTCTCACTCAAGGTGGTCAATTCCTGAACAGTCATTTTGTTATCCAGATACTGTGAAAGCAGTGTACGCATCTCATCTTGCACGGTCGGATTAATATGCTCGCGATAAGTCATATCCATATAAAATGCCAGCACATCGGCAGCCTGTTGAAACAGCTCCTCCTCTGCTCGAAGCGATAGGGCTGAATCCGTAAACACAAGCAACGACCCGTACTCTTCATCATTTTGCTTAATCGGTACGCGATGACAGCTCCCTTGATTCCATTTCACTCGGTGCATGACGGATTTCCAAGGCCAGCCTTGGGTTACAGCATCCCCTGCAATGCCTTCACTACCATACAGCACATGCCCACGTGAACCAATGACGGCAAGCGGATAGTTCAGTACCGTGGCAAGTTCGGCAAACACATTCCGATGTGGCTGCTGTTGCAGCGCAAACTGCATTAATTTTTTCTGCTTTTGCACAACCTCATGCAGCAAACGGTTGCTACGTTCATGTTCAGCCTTGAACAAGGCATTCATCTGGTCGGAGAAGGTGAATTGAAAGGGGAGCTCAAGGAGTGGCAAACGAAGCCGATCAGCTTCCTCAACGATACCTTGGGGAATGGACTGCCAGAAACGTCCCAGCTTGATGCCGAGTCCTGCACAGCCGCGTTCATTCAAACGTCGCATCAAACGTAGTGCATCCGTCTCACTGTCTTTCATAATAAAAGCGGTGGTGAACAACATTTCTCCGGATTTGATCCAATCCGCGATATCAGGAGCGTCCATGACGTTAACGGATTTCATCATCCGTGAAGTCCCTTCTCCACCCGCAACCAGTTTGGCCTCTGACAACGGGTACACCTGTAAAGCCTCTTTAACCGTAAGTTGCATGGACAATACCTCCCATATATATAACACAATGTTATGTCATTCTGGTTAACGAAACTAAATTTCGTATTGTTTTTCTAATTAAATCCATATTTATGCGTTCAACTTTTATTTGTTGTTAAGTATTATAACATCAATTTTCTGAATAAAGCTTACACGGCAAAAAAATAAAACCTATGACCTAATTACAGCGCACTTTCCTGTAATCGGCATAGGTTTTTAGATCAGATTTCCATGGTTTCGTGATTCATCCATAATTTCATACGGGATAATACATCTTTGATATTCAATGGCTTGCTGAGATAGTCCGAAGCACCTGCTGCAATACATTTCTCCCGATCCTCTTTCATGGCCTTGGCTGTCAGCGCAATAATCGGAAGCTGAGTCAGACCAAGTCGTTCACGGATCTGGCGAGTTGTCTCATAACCATCCAGTTCCGGCATCATAATATCCATCATGATGATATCAGGCTTGACTCCTCCACGCTCCAGCAATTCCAGACACTCGTACCCGTTCTGCGCTGAAATGACATTCATACCGTATTGCTCAAGGGCGTTAGCCAGGGCATATACATTACGTATATCATCATCAACGACAAGTACTTGGCGTCCGCTGAGCAACGCTTCTTCCAGAGGTGTCAATAAAACATCCGATTGTCCGGAAGTGATTGAAGGAAGCTTATTGATCTCAGGTGTAGTGGTAGCCACCTCATCCAGGAACAACCGCGATGCATTCATAGTCTCAGGTTCATCTCTTCGCAGTGGCAGGAATAGCGTGAACACGCTGCCCTGCCCCTCACGACTTGTTGCCGAGATTGAACCCCCCAGCAAATTCGCAAGCGATTGAGAGATAGACAGGCCAAGTCCGGTTCCCCCGTATTTACGTGCTGTAGCTCCATCCGCCTGTTTGAAAGCATCGAAGATCTGCACGAGTTTGTTATCCGCAATTCCGATCCCTGTATCACTGACGGAAAAAGCAATCACGTCGGTCTCTTGATCTTTCAATTCAGGATGAGCCAGACTCATTTTGGAGATGGTTAAGGCAACTTCACCCTCACTGGTGAACTTGAATGCGTTTGAGAGCAGGTTTCGGAGAATCTGATGCAATCTCATCTCATCCGTCACGATCGTTTCCGGTAAAGGACTTTGGAGCTGAATTCGGAAATCTATTTTTTTCTGTTCCGCTGTTTTCAGGAAATACTGGTTCATAACTTCAGGAACACTGCCCAGATAGACATCATCGAAATCCACTTCCATCTGTCCGGCTTCCACCTTGGATAGATCCAGAATATCATTGATCAGATTCAGCAGGTCTTTTCCTGATTTGTGAATGACTGAAGCATAGTTCTGCTCTTCACTATTCAAGTGTTGATTTTTATTTTCAGACAATATCTCAGATAAAATCAACATGCTGTTGAGCGGTGTCCGCAGTTCATGGGACATGTTCGCCAAAAATTCGGATTTGTACCCCGAGCTCGTTCGTAACTGATCTGCCACAACCGAAAGTTCATTGGCTGATGTCTCTGCAGCACTCTTCTGTACTTCCAGACGATCGTTAAGCATATGAAGCTCTTCGGTCTGCATCTGCAGTTCCTCCGTCTGAGACAACATCTCTTCGGTCTGAGCCTGAAGTTTCTCCGATTGTGCCTGTAATTCTTCATTTAGAACTTGTGACTCATCATATAATTGCTGTAATTCCATGCGAGTGACGGTAGAGTGTAGGGAAACACTAAAAATATCCGTCAGTTCTTGCATCAGCTTCATATCATTCTCTTGCAACGGCTTCATTGAAGCAAGCTCGATTACCGCAATCGTTCTGCCTTCGAAGAGGACCGGTACTACAGTAAGTGATGTGGCAGATGTATACCCAAGACCCGAAGAGATTCGGATATAGTTCTGGGGCAGATCATTCATGCGTAAAACTCTCTTCTCCACAGCACTTTGACCTACAAGCCCCTCACCCGGAGCAAGCGACACTTTACCGAGCGAACGTTCTTTCTCTCCATCCCCAGCATATGCAGCCAAGCGCAGCAGTCGATTGTCTTTCCAGTAATATAAGACGCTATAGGGAACTTCAAACAACACGGCAAGCTCGTTCAGGAACAAGCGGGACAATCCTTCCAGATTGGTCGGGTTCTGTAAGAGTGTGGCAATGCCTGTAATCTGGTCCTTGACCCGATTCTGTTCCTGTACTTCATCCAGTAATTTGTTGGTTTCGTGGCCCAGGTCTCCCACTTCATCATGTGTGCGCACCTGAATTCGCTGCTTCAGGTTTCCACCTTTGGAGATATCACTGATGGTTTGCATAACATCTCGCAACGTTTTGACGATATTTCCGGATATCACAATCGCAGCTGCAATGGATAATGCTGCAATAATACCCCACAGCGTGTACATAATCGTCAGCAGTGTGGAGCTGCGTCTGGCAAGTTCAGTAACCCTCGCCTCGGTCAGAGCGATCTCTGTATTACGGAAGGTTGTAAGTTGAGAGCGCAGCAGATCAATTTCAGTTTTACCCGGATCAGATTGAAAGAATGCAACAACTTTCGCTTGATCCCCTTGCTTTTTCAAGTCCACCGACGGCTCCCCAGCGATCTCAATCCAGCGTGTAATATGAGCTTTGATGCTTTGCAGACTCTGCTGCTGTGAAGGATTATCGCTAATGAGAGCATTCAACTGATCATAGTTGGAACTCCACTGGGATAGGCCTTGGGAATAAGGCTCCAAGTAACTTTCATTACCTGTAATCATGAATCCACGCTGTCCTGTCTCCATGTTCAAGACATTTTTTTCAATCGCGTTGGTCAGATTATGTACTTCCAGATCATGATGGGAGATAAAATCATTTTCCTTCTGTAACACATTAATTTGGGCCGTAAGCACTAACAGAACAGCTCCAAACAAAAGCACAACCACAAGATAGCCCAATAAAATTTTGGAGCGTATCGTAAATCTTCTCGTTTTTGACAACGCGGAAACCTCCAAATATATACGAATCCCATAATTAAATTAAAACTGGTGCATATGTAGTTTATATGTATACGTATAGTCTGACAAGCTTTAAGTTCATCGGTAATCATAAGAAAAACGACCTGCTTGTGCAGGTCGTCCTCTTCAGTGATCTATATTGCTCATTTTGGCTGATTTTAGGCCTTTGGAGCGATCATTTTGGCTGGATCGACATATTGATCAAATTGCTCTTCGGTAAGCAGGCCCGTTTGTAACGTCGCCTGTTTCAAAGACAAGCCTTCTTTATGTGCAAGTTTCGCGATTTTGGCTGCATTCTCATAACCAATATGCGGGTTAAGCGCTGTAACCAGCATAAGCGAATTGTTCAGATTATGTTCAATCTGATCCAGATTAGGCTCAATGCCCACGGCACACTTGTCATTAAACGCAATAATGGAGTCCGCCAGGAGTTGCACGGATTGCAAGAAGTTATAGATGATAACAGGTTTGAATACATTCAGTTCAAAATTACCCTGACTTGCCGCGAAACCAATCGCTGCATCATTACCCATGACCTGCGTAACCACCATAGTAATGGCCTCGCTCTGAGTTGGATTGACTTTACCCGGCATAATGGAGCTGCCTGGCTCATTCTCAGGAATACGGATTTCGCCCAATCCACTACGAGGGCCACTGGCCAACCAGCGGACATCATTGGCAATTTTCATCAAATCAGCTGCAAGCGCTTTAACCGCACCGTGCGCATACACAACTTCATCATGACTTGTAAGTGCGTGGAATTTGTTTGGTGCAGATACAAAATCTTTCCCCGTATGTTTGCCAATCTCCTTGGCAGTGAAGTCCCCAAAGTCCGGATGTGCATTAATGCCCGTTCCGACAGCTGTACCGCCGATCGCAAGCTCCTTCAGATACTGTACGCTTTCACGGATCATACGCTCACTCTTGCCCAGCATGGCTTCCCAACCACTGATCTCCTGACCAAGCGTAATTGGTGTTGCATCCTGGAGGTGGGTACGTCCAATCTTGATAATATCCTTGAATGCATCCGACTTGTCTGCAAAAGTGGCTTTTAATACCGCGATTGCTGGCAAAAGTTGATCCTCAACAGCCAGAACACCTGCGACATGCAGAGCCGTTGGGAATGTATCGTTGGAGCTCTGGGACATGTTCACGTCATCATTTGGATGCAGACGCTCTTCCTTGCCCTTTTGCTCCAGCAGTTGGTTCCCCAGATTGGCAATCACTTCGTTCACGTTCATATTGGATTGTGTTCCGCTTCCCGTCTGCCATACTACCAGTGGGAAATGGTCATCAATTCGGCCTGCAATAATCTCGTCTGCTGCATAAGCAATAGCATCGGACTTAGCCGCAGATAATTTACCTAATTTATGGTTACTGGCCGCAGCACTTTTTTTCAAAATGGCAAGGGCACGGATAACTTCCATCGGCATATGTTCACTGCCAATCGGGAAGTTCTCCTTGCTGCGCTGCGTCTGAGCTCCCCACAGCCTGTCGGCTGGTACTTTCATTTCGCCTAACGTATCTCTCTCAATGCGGTATTCCACTTGCTTGTCCTCCTCCAAAAAGATGGTTTGGGTCTCTACAAAGCTTGTGTATCTCGTCATATTATACATGATTTGCGAGCAGGTTTTCACCTTTTCGACAAAATTGTAAGCGTAGCGCAAAATGAGCGTGAATTATTTTTGTGACGCAATTGGATACAATCGGCTGCTCTGTTCGAATAGTTCACCTGGTTCCAAACCGATCAATCCGATTTCTTCTGCAGGTACGCCTTCAACATTAGGAGCGTTAACCAGGTTCATCTGTGGTTCAGGACAGAAGAATTCGCCACCCATGTTATTGTTCCAGATCATCCAGTGCTTGTAGGAGGTACCCACATCGTATACCAGTTTGTCTCCAGTACGGTTGTCCGTAAGTTCCATATAGTTACGTCCATTCTGCGGTTCCGCAGTGTAATGATTATCCATGGCAGCAAAGAACGGACTAACCCCGTCTGTCTTCAATTGTTCTTCCTCAGGTGTAAGCGGTTGAAATTGTCCTGTTGGCAGAGAACGCTCATTCAATTCACGACGTTGTCCAATCGTAACTTTAGCCGTGTAATCCGAGGCTTGACTGTCCGGTGCAAAAGGTACAGCAATCGCCGTGTGGAATGCAAACAAATTCGGCATATATTCAGTCCCGTTGTTGCGGACGATCAATTGTTGCTGAAGTCCTTGGCTGCTCAAAGAGTAACGAAGCGTCACCGTAAACGTAAACGGCAGGTACTGATGGAATGTATGTCCTTCTTTCACGTCCTGGCTAAGCAACACATAACTCTCCAGCTGATCAGAACCGTATCCCTCAACCTTCCACTCGGCATCATGCAAAAATCCATGCAAATGGTTACCTGTAGCCGGTTCGTTCACAGGCAACTGATAGACTTTACCATTCCAGGGGAAGCGTCCATCCTCATAACGGTTCGGTGGAGAAAGAATCGGAATTCCATAGACCGCAGGTGCAGCCATAAACTCATCCATCTGGTCCTGATTCGGTTCTCTCAAGTAACGAAAACCCTTTTCTGTATCACGAAAAGCAACGAGGTTGGCACCCACGCTAGGAATAACTGCCGCTTCAAACTGATTAAAACGAAGCCAAACGGCCGGAATCCCTCCAAATTGTTCTTCAAATGCTGCATTTTGCTGTGTCATCGTTATATGTACCTCCTGCATACTAAGGTTATATTATACGGCTCGACTATATCATGCCCGAGCGCAAAATACCAATCTATGATAGAGAACAAATTCATAATAGAAAAACAAAAAAGACAGGAAAAAGACAGCTGCAATACGTTACGGCTGTCTCTGCTGTCTTTCATATGATGGTTCAATTAATCCACATATTTGCCATGATCCGGCACAGTGCTCTCTTCAAAGTCCAGATCAAGCCGCTTCAAGGATTCACTCAGCATATCTCCGCTCAAGGCATGCCCGTGCCCGGTAATCGCAAGTTTCGGCTCCAGATGCCTGATATGCTGGACAGATTGATGAGCAGCCTGCCAATCGGTTGTGAAATAGGAAGGCGGGCCATGCAACTGTTTGTCCTGAAGCAACACACTCCACAGCGACTCCTGCTTCACTGTGATGATTGCATCTCCCGCAATTAACAAACGGTCTGCTTCCCGAAACAGCGACACATGTCCAGGCGTATGACCTGGCGTGTGCACCCACTCCCATCCTGATAGACCTGGAACGGAATGATCTTTGGGTAGACTGAATATCCGATCATCCAGATTGATTGCCTCATTAGGATAAGCGAATGACAACCTGGACATTAGACCTCCACCTACAGAAGGGTCCGCTGGCGGGTAATCTTTTAATCCCGTTAAATACGGAATTTCAAGCGGATGAGCATACACTGGCACACCCCAGAATTGTTCCAGTTCAATAACGGTTCCTACATGGTCGAAGTGACCATGCGTCAATATGATCGCAGACGGCGGACCTTGAAATCGTTCTGTTGCAACCTGAACAATATGATCTGTGAACCTCGCCATTCCGGTGTCCACGAGGACCCAGTTCCTGCTTCCTGGCTCTCCGATGAACACGACATTAACGAATAGTGTACGTAGACTGAGAATATCGGGCGCGACTTCTTCAAGTCCCGTCAATCCTTCTGTAATCAGATTGTCAGATGCCATTCACGGTTACCTCCCATTAGGCGGATTGTCTCTCTGGTTCCATTCATCTCGTAGACTTCCCTTTTCTGGATCATCTATTCAACATTTCCAATAAAATAGACGGTATACACCCTGTTTTGGGCATACACCGTCTAGTATAGTCATCGACACAACACAATAGAACAAGAACATCTCGGCCAGTTATGCCGGAAATGCCTCCAAAGCAGCATCGAGCAATTGATTGTACAGATCGTCATCATTCTCAAGCAACTCGTCCATACGCAGTAACTCTTCTTCATCACCGGATTGCTCCGTGAAATGCAAGCTATAGTCCCAGTCTTTTCCGTTCTTGCTCATGAAGGTAATCTCATATACTGACTTTTCGCCTTCTGTACGGTAAATGGTATTTCCCACGTATCCTTTTTCACCTTCACGGCGCATTTCAGCACTTATAATTTCAATATTCACAATCATTCTCTCCTTTAATCTTTCATCTACAGTCGGTCTCCAACATTTCTGGTAAACCTAGTTTGGTAATTATTATTGGTTAATTGTACAATATATAACGTAGCAACGTATACCTTATTCAATGAAGGAACCATTCTGAGTCCTTACATAGTTGTAATGAGGACTATAATAGCCAACAAGCTACGATATTATTATCACATTGGAGGAAAAAATAGCATGAATACTTTTGAAACGAATCTGCAGCAATATGCTGAACTGGCTGTACAAGTCGGTGTCAATGTCCATCCTGGACAGACACTCGTGGTTAACGCTCCAATCTCGGCAGCACACTTTGTACGACTGATTGTCAAAGCAGCCTACGGTAAAGGTGCGAAATTGGTCAAAGTTAACTGGAGTGATGAAACCGTTACACGTCTTCATTACGATCTTGCACCTGATGAAGCCTTCTCCATTGAACCGAAATGGTTTGCAGCTGAAATGACTGAACTGGTTGAAGAAGGTGCCGCTATTCTGCACGTCATCGCTGAAAATCCAGATTTGCTGAACGGTGTAGCGCAGGAACGCATTATTACCAGCCAAAAAGTGCGCGGCAAAGCGCTCGAAAAATATCGTTCTTATCAGATGGCTGACAAATTCAGCTGGTCTATCGTGGCCGTTCCTTCTCCGGAATGGGCAGCTAAAGTGTTCCCGGATCTGCCAGAAGCGCAACAAGTGGACCGCCTGTGGGATGTCATTTTCAAAACGGTACGGATCGGTGAGCAGGATGCTGTTGCCGAATGGAAAACCCATTTGCAAAACCTGGATTCCCGCGCTGATCTGTTGAACAACAAAAAATACAAGAAGCTTCACTATACAGCTCCAGGCACAGACTTGACCATTGAACTTCCAGAAGGCCATATCTGGGTATCCGGTGGAAGTGTGAATGAGCAAGGACATGTCTTTATTGCCAATATGCCTACGGAAGAAGTATTCACGGCTCCGCTGAAAACGGGTGTTAACGGTACAGTGCGAAGCACGAAACCACTGAGCTACGGCGGCAACCTGATTGACGGTTTCTCACTAACATTCGAGAACGGCCGAATTGTTGACTATACCGCCGATCAAGGTCTCGATGCACTCAAAAACCTGATCGAGATAGATGATGGCGCACACTATCTGGGTGAAGTAGCCCTCGTTCCACATCAGTCCCCAATTTCCGATACCAATATTTTGTTCTACAATACTTTGTTTGATGAAAATGCCTCCAACCATTTGGCGATTGGTAATGCCTATGCCTTCTGTCTGGAAGGTGGTAAAACGATGTCCAAAGAAGAGCTGATTGAACGTGGTATGAACTCCAGCCTCACTCATGTAGACTTCATGATTGGATCCGGAGAAATGAACATCCACGGTGTGACCTCCGAAGGCGCGGAAGAGCCGATCTTCCTGCAAGGAAACTGGGCATTCTAATCCCGTTTGATGTGATTTAGGAGAGAGGAGATTACTCCTCTCTTTTCCTGCGTCAACAGGTCAAAAATTCAACAATTGGAGGGAACTCATATGTTAAGTTTTGAACAAAAACTGGATCGTTACGCTGAACTTGCTGTAAGAGTAGGTGCTAATGTGCAACCAGGGCAAGTATTTGTCATCTCTGCGATGATTGATACCGCTGAATTTGTACGTTTGCTGGTAAGTAAGGGATATGAAGCTGGAGCCAAGCAGGTGATTGTAAAATACGGAGATGAAACCGTCAATCGATTGCGGTTTGAAATGGCCCCTGAGGAATCCTTCCAAGAGCCGCCGAAATGGCATGCAGCGGAGCTTGAAGAACTGGCGGCCAATAATGCAGCCTTCCTGACCGTATTGTCATCCAGCCCAGACCTGATGAAAGGTATTGACCCGGAGCGGATTTCCACCCATCAGCGTACATATGGTCAGGCGATGGCCAAGTACCGTCATTATCAACAGGCGGATAAAATGAGCTGGACGGGTGTGGCATGTCCTTCGCCCGATTGGGCAGCCAAAGTATTCCCGGATCTCCCGGCAGCTGAGCAGGTTAGCCAGTTGTGGGAAGCCATTTTTGCTGCGGTGAGAGCCGATCTGGAGGACCCTGTAGCGGCTTGGGAACAGCATATTGAACGACTGGAGACCAAAGCCGTTGCCCTGAACAACAAGAAGTATCAAGCATTACACTTCCTCTCCCCAGGGACGGATCTTACTGTCGAGCTTCCAGAAGGTCATATCTGGGCGCAGGCAGGTAGCGTGAATGAGCAAGGCACCCCTTTTGTCGCGAATATCCCGACAGAGGAAGTATTCACCGCTCCAGCCAAACATGGCGTTAATGGCAAAGTGTCCAGCACCAAACCACTCAGCTATGGCGGCAGTATCATTGATCATTTTTCGCTCACATTTGAGAACGGACGTATCATTGATTTTCATGCTGAAGAAGGTCAGGATACGCTGGAAAGACTCATTTCCATGGATGAAGGATCTCATTACCTCGGCGAAGTCGCTTTGGTTCCCTTCCATTCACCGATCTCTGAGAGTGGCATCCTGTATTACACTACATTGTATGATGAGAATGCGTCGTGCCATCTTGCGATTGGCAGTTCCTATGCATTTAATATCGAAGGTGGCAAAACGATGTCTCCTGAAGAGCTTGCAGCCCGTGGCATGAACACCAGCATCACCCATGTGGACTTCATGATGGGCTCTCCCGAGACGGACATTTACGGTATCACGGCAAACGGCGAACGCGAAGCCATCTTCCTTAAGGGAGACTGGGCATTCTAACTGATCACGGAGAGTTATCTCCTGTAAGGTATTTTCAATGAACGGTCGAATAGGCTGTCTTGCAACCATGTATTCATGGTTGGTGAGACGGCCTTTTATTAATTTTCAGCAAACTTTCCCGCATGTTATACACACTTCTCTCATCTGGTTTTTCCCGGACCAACCTCCCATTGTACCGTTTCCATATTATGTTGTAAAATGTAATGATACCAATGTTTGTGGACTGTTCACCAGAAAGGAGAACATCATGGCCAATCGGCTCCAGTTATTACTAGCCTCAGATTTCCATAATTTAGGCTCTGCACTTCAAGAAGAAGTGTATTATGAATATTATAATATGGTACATGGTCTTATCGTTTATATCATCAAGGAGCGTGCTGCAGCAGAAGATATTATTCAGGAAGCTTTTATCAAAATCATTAAAAACAAACCCATCTTTGAAGACGAGGTCAAACTGAAAGCCTGGCTCAAGGTTGTCACACGGAACACAGCTATTAATTATCTGAGAAAAAATAAAAATAACCGTAACCAATTGGATACGGATAGTGTTTTTATAGATATGGAGACAATGAATCAGACGGCAGCTTCCGTGGAAAGCATGGTAGAAACGCAGATGATGGAAGAGTCCATTGAATATTATCTCAGACAGCTCAAACCGGAATATCGTGTATTGGTGGAGTTACGGTGGAAAAAAGGTCTCTCCTACCGAGAGATGGCCGAACTGCTGGATACCTCCGAAGACATTGTGAAGCAACGTTTGTTCAGAGCTCGTGGCAGTATCAAGAAGAAATTACATAAGGAATGGGGTGGAAGCATTGAGCAAAGGCAAGTCCGATAAAAACGTGGAGCAATTCGATTCAGAGCTGGAAGACGAATATTTCGACGCTGCGTTTGACCTGGCTTTTGATGAAGCTTTCCATCAGGCCGTCTCTGCCCCTTCCGCCTCCCATACCGAAGCCATGCAGCAATCCTGGCAGAAGGTAAACAGGGAAATTAACAGAATCGGTTTACGTAAAAAAAGAATACGTACCTTGCGACTTTCAGTCGTCGTAGCTGCGTCCGTGACCATCGGAGCCGTTATTTTCAGCCTGCCGTCCGGTACGCAAGCGGTATCCCCTTTTGTGCAATCCATCAAGGATTGGGGCAATGGCATGAAATCCATTATCATTGAGGATCGTACGACCCAACTGGGGGCTGATCCGTCAACAGCCAAAACGCCTCCACCACCAGAAACTAGCTTGGACGACATTCTTAAAGTACAAGAAGAAGAAGCTCTTAATACACCTTCGTATGAGTTATCGAGCCATCTGTTTCGTCCAGTACTTGTTACGGAAGAGATCGCACGCGAAGGGTTCATGGGTGACTTTCTGTTATCCAATGCCATTCCCGAGCGATTCAACAAGGTCAAATTCGAACTTGTGCTTGATACTGAAAACCCTGTGAATCCAGACGATTATTATGAGTCCACACAAATGAGAGTTCAATATACGAGTGAAGGCAAGAGCATAGAGGATGAGATTATCCAGTTTGATTATGTCCATGTCATGCCTGGGGAGAAAATTGAAGGGGCCATGCTTCGTGATATGAGCACCGTAAAGCTGGCGGATGGCTCGGAAGCACTGATGTATATCGGCCCACCCTATAACTCCTTTCAGTGGATGATGGGTTCCAACAATATGAGTCTGTTTGGCACCCTTTCGGAAGAAGAAATGACTGCTATTGCCAACGATTTTCAAGAGCAGAAGTTTCCAGGCAGCACCCGTCGATAAGATCAAAATAACACGGTGCCAGAGACATGTTTGCTTGTATCCGTGGTACTTCCATCATACGCTGTATGAATACTGGTAACGCGATAATAATATCCTGGCATAACGGTCCAATCCGATGCGGCATTCAGTAAGTTTGTATTCGTTGCATTGTTGGAACTGGTTTTAAAAGTTACCCATGCTGTTCCTGTCCAGCGCTCAAGTCGATAATCTACGGAAAGTGTCTTCATTGCTGTATATGTCATGGTCTTGGTATTGACGATAGCCGATAGTCCACCCCCAGGAATGACTGCACCGACCGCTTGATAGATATGTCCAAGTTCTCGAGTGTTAGCAAGCGAATGGATGGATGGTTCCGGCGGCGGTGGGGGTGTAAGGGCACCAGAGGACACGTTGATCATCGGGCTTGCAACGGCTGGTTCGGACGTAGGTATAGCCAGGATTGTTGGCACCATTAACCAGGCAACAAGGGTTATTTTTAGCATAGATGCTGCACTCTTTGTTTTCATTTTCCGCATATTGATCCATCCTCCGCTTCCATACTTGATTTTGTGTAAGGGTATAAACGGACGGATCGGGTGACAGGTTTCAAAAAAAATTAGACGCTCCGATGTTTCTGTCGGCAGCGTCTTTTATTGCATGCATCTCCAGCATGGTTGAAACCTAAATTATTCCAGCTCGTATGTATTGGGTAATGGATACACGAAACCATATGAACCAACAAGATTTGCAAATGAGGTGTAAAACTTGAGTAAATTTCAATTCAAATCCAGAAGGCATCGTCACAGCTCCAATCCGAATCAACTACATATCGAAGTTTCCGGCTCGTTCAAACGTTGGCTTGTTATCTTGGTGAGTGCGCTTACCGCAGGGACCTTAATATATTTCTTGGCTACAGCTCGAGAAAGCTGGATAAGCATGGGGATTGACCGCTATGTATTGCCCTTTATGATCTGGGGACTTGTACTGTCCCCCGTCCTTGCATTTCTTTTACTCAAGCAGAGCGGACGAACCCTTTCCCATGTCAAATTTTTACGTGTTTTCGGGATTGCTTTCTCCCTTCTGCCTCTGGTACTTCTGTTTTATGTGTTACCCGTAACACTTGGCATGGTGAATGATCACCTGACCCAGTATAAGCAAAATCCGGTATTATCCACCACTAAGGTGGGGGACTACAATTCTTACGAGGTTACTTTTGTCGATACGCCTATGTACGCCATCATCACCATTAAGACACCAACAACAACCCAATCCACTCGAAAAAAGCTAAATATCCAGTATGATCTGGCTCCGGGAGAGAATGTTTACGTCACTTATAAGCGAATTTCTATCGAGAACAGCTTGGTCACGGAGAATCATTACGCCGATATTGTCATTCATGCACCCAAAGAATCATGAGCATGCAAAAAAAGCTGTACGATGACCATTACGTCACCATACAGCTTCATTTGTTACAATTTCGATCTGGCTACGCGCCTTCTTCTTCAACCAATAGTTCCAGCTTAATCACATTTACTCGGGAAATCCGCTTATGCTCTGTCTCTTGAATGACAAATACATAACCCCCATACTCAACCGATTGACCAACCTCAGGTGGAATGGCATCTACTCTGGAGTATAACCAGCCCCCGATGGTATCGTAATCGGCACGATCCATCTCCAGTCCGAATCGTTCGCTGACTTCTTCAATCAGCATCAATCCATCAATAGAGTATTCCATCTCATCCACTTGTTCAATGACAGGACGTTCATGGTCGAATTCATCCTGAATCTCGCCTACGATCTCTTCCATGATATCTTCAAGTGTGACAAGCCCGGAGGTTCCCCCGTATTCATCAATCAGAATCGCAATCTGTGTCTTGCTACGCTGCATACGTTTGAGCAGATCACTGATTAGCGTGGTATCTGGCACAGCCAGGATGGGCCGGATTACGGAGATGGTATCCGTAAGTTGGGATCGCATCAGATCCTTAATGTGAATAAAGCCGATAATATGATCCTTGTCTCCGTTATATACCGGATACCTTGTTCGCATACTCTCACTGGCAATCTCCAGATTCTCCAGCATGGACTCATTGGCATTCAGACAGATCATTTCCGTCCGCGGAATCATAATTTCACGGGCGGTTGTATCCGTAAAATCAAATATATTATCAACAAGTGCTAATTCAGTGTTATCAATTAAACCGCTCTTATTGCTTTCTTTCATCAGAATACGTATTTCATCTTCGCTATGTGCCGAGTCAATCTCCGAAGCTGGTGCTATTCGGAACAGTCTCAACAAACCGTTAGCCATACCGTTCAGTGCCCATATGAATGGATACATTAACTTGTAGAAAAACGTTAGCAAAGCCGCAGACCACAACGTGATCGTCTCAGACTTTCGAATCGCCATCGTTTTGGGGGCAAGTTCTCCCAGTACAATGTGCAAGATCGTAATAATCACAAATGCAATGGCAATAGAGATTCCATGAACGTAGACTGGTCCCAGTCCAAGTGCGGTAAACATGGGCTCTAACAGATGTGCAATTGCCGGTTCTCCCAGCCACCCGAGTCCCAGTGAAGCCAAAGTTATACCTAGTTGGCAAGCGGATAGATATGCATCCAGATTACGTACGATATTGGAAGCATAGATGGCATTTTTGTTGCCTGTTTCCACCAAAGCCTCAATCCGGCTTCCACGAACTTTCACCATCGCAAATTCCGCCGACACAAAGAAACCATTCATTAATACAAGTAAACCAATGATTACTAAATTTAAAATACTCGGTAAGGGGTCACTCAAATTTTCATCCTATTTGCCGTCATTCTTCGGCAAATAGGTCCACCTCCTTCGAAAATGTAGGATATTTGCCATTCTGCCGCTCATATGCAATTTCAACTTCCCAATGCTTCCACCTCCACCTTGTTCTGTCGAATAAAAAAGATATGCTTCTTTTATTATATAATTCTAAACTACACAGTCAATCCGTGTCCTATGACAACGAAATGGCACAAACGCCTTTTTTCTTGAACAAAAGTCTCGATTACGCTGTTTTTTTAACATTTCACAAACAATGATCTACCATAACCAAACCAAAAAGAGCATCCTCGCTCATGCTTCGACATGGCTGGATACTCTCTTTTTTGTAATACGTTATTTTCTTAAATTCTATCCGCTGATTACGATGTCGACTCAATCTCCACTACGGTTTCCGAAGCGGGGTTCCAACGCCATCTGGCTAGTTTCCCGCTTTCGTTATGCAATCCACCGATCCAGAATTCATCCTGCTTCAGCAATGCCCAATCGACTTCTCCATTTAACACCTGAATTCCGAGTTCCGTTAGCGACAGGATTCCGTCACGGAATTTTTCATCATGCTGCTTGAAATTAGGGAAAGTGGTTGCACCGCTCATCTGAAGAAGAGCATGAGGTCCTTCTGTCATCCGCTTCAGATGTGCCCAGTATTCAAGATCACCCATCCCAAGAATATGCAGCTTGTCCCCTACCTCACGAAATAATGGATACGGATGCTCCACACCTGCTCTTATGGTCTCCAGTGTTGTCTGCTCAATGAGTCCCAGACCGTTCGATACAGATGGCAGACGGGACAAATGTGCCTTAAAGGCAGCTTTCGCAAAGGGTAGCGCAGAATTGTCTGCCTGCAAGTAATCCAGATGATGCCGGAAATCAGTCGACGTATAGGCTTCCCAGAACTGCGCACCGGCTTGTAACTCGTTTTTCTCAATCACATGCCAACTGCCAGACAGACGTTCAATCTGTGTGGAGGTAAGCTGTCCCAGTCCTCTAAAGTGCTCAATCTCTGGATACGAGTCAATACAGAGCAGATTCAGTTTCGTATTCTGGAGTGCTTGTCCTTTGAAATAATGCAATAGATACGATAACATCGTTTGATCATAGAGATCGTATTCGAACCATAAAACAATTTCTTTGTATTGTTGAAACGAATGCAACTTGCGTTCAAGCTCTTCAATCTTCAAGTATTCCGCCTGTGGAATGCCCAACTGCTGCTCTAACACGGTTGCCCGATTCTGCCGCTCCTTCGTATCTCCCATCTCTTTGGCTACCGGGCCGAACGTGTACAACTCTCTCCATACCAAGATGTCTCCCTGAATTCCACTTTCTCTTAAACGATTGGCAGCGTGATCCCCATTCATAATGTGTAACAATCCTTTTCCCCCTTCATACAAGTCACTGAATACAGAGACCAGATCCCTTACTGGCATAGAGCGCTTGAGTTTGGATCGGGCATCGAACAGTCTTTTCTTTAATGCAGGTACCTTCACCCCGAGGAAATCCGATATTTCCTTGAGCGAGTATCCTTCCAAATAAAACAGTTCAACAGCAATCCGCATCGATGATGGCAGTATTGCAATGGAATCACGCAGCGTACGATACATTTCATTTTGCACCGCTTGTTTTTCCGGATTATGCGACTGATCCTCTTCATGGAATACATGCTCCAGCTCCTGAACTGGGATCATGGTATGTTGCTTGCGTCTTAGCCAGCGATAACACTGCCTCTCCACGATTACTTTAAACCACCCGGGAAAAGCCTCAGGAGCTTCCAGCTTGGACAGATTGCTAAAGGCTTCAGTAAATGCTTCCTGTACGACATCTTCAGCCCAAAATGTATCTCCTAAACGATTGTAGGCAACAGCAAGAGCCATCCCGCGATATTGAGACATCAGTTGTGCGTAAGCTTCGGTTTCGCCCTTCATCGCTCCTTCAATCCATGAATTCAATGCTATGGACTCCCTTCATATAAGCATGTTGCTTGTTCTATTCATGTATAAGTGCCATGTTATCGCCAAAAGGTTACGTATAACTCTAAACCTATAGTAACCTTCGTATATATGTTTATGTAAAAAGCTGTCCTGTCTGCGGATTACCTCCACATTCAGGACAGCGAAGTAAATCAGTATGTGTTAGACATGTGACATGTCAGTTATCAATCAACATGATGAGGTGAAAATGATTATCTGCTTGGAGCTTGCGGGTAATTGCCTACCACGCCCGGATATTGATACAACAACGGCTCATCAAATGTAGCATAGTCGAAGTTGACCATCAACAGCATGATTCTTCTACCTGTCTTCGGGTCACTGATGATAATATGATCACGGCCCGCTGCTTCAATAATACCTTGGAATATGCGAGCGTTCCATTCTTTGTTGCCTTCATATGTCATGTAGAATGTACCGAATTTACCAAGGTTCAGACGTAAAATATTCTCAATGTATGACTGCTCAAACTGTGGAGCCGTTGTTGTAATCACTGCACCTGTTGGTGTCATTGGGCTACCACTGGATACGAGTGGGGGTACACTTGTGGAGCTTGGGGACACCATCCCTGGCGTTGGTGACATGGCAGGCATTCCGTTACCGATTTTGTAAGACGTACCTTGAACCTGAGAATTGGCTTGTTGACCCAACACGGAATTCGCTTGCTGACCCATTGTTTGAGTTGTTGGTTGATAAGGCTGATTAATCATGATGATTCCTCCCAAAATTTAATATACTTCCGGACAGTCTTCGCCTGAAGGACTGAAGAAACAATGCGCTTTGAAACGTCCTGTATTTTGCTGGTCATACCACGTTGCCGGACACTCGGCCACAGGTCGGAAGAACCACAATGAATTGCTGGCAGGCCAGAAGCGCTCTCCATTAATCACCCGTTGTGCGAGACGAATCTCGGACTGTCTTGCCCGTTGGTAAAAGTACCCCTTCTGTGTTGACTCGTAGCCTCCTGGATTCTGGAATACCATACGATTGATATCGCGAATATCCTTGAAATCCAGACAATCCACCAGCACCCGGTTCACACTTACATTGCCTACAAGCAACATACCCTGTTCGCCGTCACCTTCAGCCTCTGCCCTCATGAGCCTAGCCAGCAGCTTGACGTCCTCTGAGTTGGCTTTAATAACAGCCATAGTCTGTTTCCTCCCTTGTTTCAGCTGTTCATCACCGTACATCGTATTGTGCAGGAGCCCATTCGGTGACACGATTCCATCTTTTTTCCATAAAAAAAAGCCCGGAACCTCACCCAAGGTGAAGTCCCGAAGCAACTCGTTTCTTATAATACTCGCCTGTTTAAGGCTTGGCTTCAATCCAATAATCATAGGCATGAACAATGTTGCCTTGGTAAGCCTGATATTCGGCCAGCAGATCCGGAAGCTTGGCAAGCTGAAGTTCCATCTCCTTTGCCCCTTTTTCATAAAAAGAAATATGAGGACCTTCATGGTTCTGCTTCATTTCGACCGAAATCATCAACCGTTTACCGAAACGATCGGCGATCTCCATCTCCTGACTCACAACAGCAGCAATCCCATTGGAACCTTCGGCGTTGTTACGAAAAGCCATCAGCGACACATGATCGAGTGTACGGATCATAAATTCAGTCACAGATGTATCCTTTCCTGGCAACGCGAAGCTATCCAACCATACAGCAAGGTCTGCGCTTGTTTCGAGATCACTATCCTTCTTTGTTTCTTCCTGGAAAAATGTAATGTTGGCAGCCCATTCGGTCAATAAGGTGTCCCGACTATTCTCCCACTCTGGCAATGTGTAAGGCTCAATATCCAGATGGATGCCTTCAAATCGTTCATCCGGCTCGGATTCGGCATTATAGTTTTTCACATAATCAATCAAGCGCTTAATGCGTGGACGATTCTCCTTCTTACCCCAGATCGGATGTCCACCCATCGCATGGATCTCAATGCCCTGCGCTTTTGCCCGTTTCACAAAACTGCGATAGCTGGAATAGGGTTGATCCAGGTCCAACCTGACATACAACCAGTTAATATTCTGCTCTCTAGCAAATGCTAGTATGTGCTCTCCCCCGTCATTCGTCACCTGAGAGGCCTCCCAGATATACGTTCCCCGAATCTCTGGCTGATTGGATGGAGTCTCCGGTGATGGCAGTTCCGACGGCTCCAGTTGTCCCCAGTATACGATGTCATGTACAGCAGAACCTGCGTAGGAACTATGCTCGCCGAATGCGGAGGCAACTTCTTCAATAACACTTTCCAGTTGTGCTGCACCTTTCCCGGCAAATGACGTGAACTCCTCGCCAGGCATGGGCTTGGTGTTCAACCCAACCGTCACGCTCACATTGCTGGCATCTGCCCAGTTCATTTCCTGTTCAATCAAACGTATGATACCATTGTTCCCTTGCGCGTTATCACGGTAAGCGAGTAAAGTGACATGCTCCACTTGTTCAATGAACCAACGTGACAATGGTTCGTTATCTGCATCCTCAGAAACTCTATTTCCTGTAACGGTATAGGAATCCAGCCAAAATGGCAGGTCAATATTCACTGCAACTGCGCCATCCTGTCTCACTTGCTCAAATAACAGATTCATATTGGCTACCCAGGATTGTACCAGTGGCTTAGCATCTTCTTTCCAGGCTGGTAACACATAGGGCTTGATATCCAGATGTATGGCATCAAATTGTTCGTTGGGCTCAGCAGCTTGATTGTAATCACTTACCCAAGACGCTAATCTGAGCATGGGGCCTTCACGGCCACTGAGTGCCCAGGATGGATCGCCTCCCAGCGCTTCAACCGCAATACCTGCACGGCTTGCTTGGGCTATAAACGTCTGGTATACCTCTTTGGACAGCGCCATGTCTACATTCACGTACAGCCTGTTTATCTTATGTTTAGCTGCATTGGCCAACAGCTCATCTCCGTTGCTAACAGACTGTGCCTGCCATACCCAGGCCGCCCGTATATCTGCGCCGTCAGCTTCAGCAGGTGACTCATTCCCTATCATTATCATCCCTCCGATCAGCAGTAACAGCCAAAATACCTTCCGGGATTGTTTCCCGAACATATACTCCCTCCATTCCTCTACTGTTGTAAAATCACATTTATTATAGCAACCGAGTTATTAAAAACAAATAAGCCCAAGTGCTTAACTTGGGCTTATTACTCTTATGTTGGAAAATCTTAGGGCTCGCCCGGCTTAATCCCGGTTCTAGTCCTCATATATCATTTTTCGGGTCATGCCTCCATCAATAACGAGATTGGTCCCTGTGACAAAGGTATTGCTTGGATCAGACAAATATAAACAAGCACGGGAGATATCTGAAGGAACACCCACACGACCGGAGGGATGCTGTTCATGATCCTCCTTTTTCAATTTCTCCACGTCTCCTGTCTCAATCCATCCCGGACTGATACAATTGACCCGAATTTGGTCCTTGCCCAGTGAGACCGCCAGCGCATGCGTCAGAGCTACAATCGCTCCTTTGGATGCTGCATAAGCTTCTGTATCCGGCTCAGACATAAGCGCACGGGTAGAAGCCATGTTGATAATGGCACCCCCGTGTTCATTGCTTTTCATATGTTTGGCTGCTTCCCGACTCGCCAAAAAGCAACTTCTCACATTGGTATTGAGTACATCGTCCCATTCTTCCAGCTTCAGCTCATAGGGTGATTTCCATTTGGCGAGTCCTGCATTATTCACCAGAACATCGATTTGCTTGAATTCTTCCACGGTTGTACGAAAAAGATTCGTAATATCCTGCTCGCTCCGAACATCACATTGGACAAAGATGGCTTCTCCGCCTTCATTACGAATGGAAGCTGCCGCGGCCGCCCCTTCTGCTTCCTTGTAGTCGGCAAGTACAACTTTGGCTCCAGCGACTGCATAAGCCTCAGCCACACTTCGTCCTATTCCCTGAGCGGCCCCGGTTACAACAACGACCTGATCTGTAAATGACATATTGATTGCCTCCTCTATGGTAATGATCTTTTGATCATAATCTCATTAAGCCTCTTCTTATATAAAAACACGTTAGGCCCATTAAGAAACGCTTGTCCAGTAAATAATCAAAAAAAGCTCACGCCATTCTGGCGCAAGCTGCTCAGTTTAACCCCGTAGGCGTTCAGAATATACGCGATTATATCGCTCGAAGCCTACATAACGCGTTCCTTTGAACGAGAGCCGTCCTTCATCCCCCTCAGCACACAAACCATACTCTTCGCCATTGACTTTGAATTCGAGCCGATCTCCACTTTCTACTTCAAAGGTGACATAGTATAACGTTCGTGCTGTACTGCCCGGTTCAGATTGCGACTGACTCATCTTCATCCGTCTGCTGGTGATTCGTGAAGGCACGGTCAATAGCGGCTCCGAGTTGTTGCGTCCCCACCTCCATACCTCCTTTCCCATCGACAGAAGGACTATACCTATAATCAGAACAAATACAACCGGAAAGACGGTTCCAAACAAATCAAACATCCAGGATGATTCAATGCCCATGTCTCTCCCTCCGTTCATACAACTTAGGACAGCCGGAGTCTTGACCCGTCTCCTGTAATGTATATGCACGTAAACAAGGAACTTGTTATCTGGATTGAAATCGAACGGTGTGAAGGGAAAAACCCTCCGGCAGAATACCGAAGGGTTGCTTCATACGAAAAATAAGTACTAATTCATTATCTAATACATTGCTTAACTAACAGCCCTATTTTACTTAAAGGTTGTTGCAAATCGATGATCCGACAATATAATCTGATTAACCTGTCCCTCTTTTGTCAGCATAAACGATGCACGATAGATAGCCAGCTCATCTTTTTCCGCTTGCAGCGACTTCTCATCCAGGAATGTTTCCTTCTGAATATGATAGGCATAATCGATATTACGTTCAGATTCGACCAAAACATGTTCCTTGCCATACAGATCGAGAATCTCTTGATGTGTCATCCCCGCCTCTGCCCCGCGAGCCGTCTTAAAGTACCCTTTCGAGTCCTTATTCAAGATGATACTAACGACTTTGGCATCCCTATAACCAATCGTGATTCCGTTATTGTATTGATAGGATTGACCCACACCGGTTGATGTTCCCTCACCGAGGATTTTCTCCGTCTCTTCCTGACTCATTCCATACGTAATCTTATCCTCACTGTCGGTCTTCGTCACAGCCAGATCCTGTTCTGAAAATTCGTTTGGATTGAATTTGCTATTGCTGCAAGCCGTGATCATGATTAATAATAATGCCGATACAACCCATGTAATTTTTCTCCAGTGTCCATTCTTCATGTACTCACCTCTGATGTTTTTCCAATATTTTATCATATTATCAACTGAAAAAATAATTAGTAGTGACGTTTTCACCATTCCTCGCAAACAAAAAGGGTATCCGATATGTAGTTACTCCTGTACCATTATCCGCTCCAACTGAGATAACAGCCTCAGATAAAGCACCGCTATCTCAGTTCAAGCAAACCCATGTTACCGTTGTGGATGCATATTTAATAAAGTTGAGGAGAGTTTGTTAGCCTGTTAACGGATTCACGCTAATTGTGTGATCACAAGATGTGCGGATACAGGTCTAGTTCCGCCCGCAAGTGGCGTGATTGTTAATGCTGTAGCATTACCAGCCGGGTTCCGCACGGTCAGAATAGAATTAATCACGGTTGTCTGCACCAAAGCCATACCAACAATCTGAGACGTTCCCGTTGCTCGCCCAACTACAGTAGGAGCCAAATCTGCCCCATTGAGAGTTAAAATTAATTGACCGGCTTCATTGATGCTCACCTGGAACAAAATCTGATACGTACCAATGGCTGCTAAATTGAATGCACTAGGCCCTGTGCGGGCGATAGTTGTTCCACTTGTTGGCCCATCCTGAGGAAAGCTTACATCTGTACCGGGAGCAACCGTTGCTGCATTATCAGGTGGCATCAGTGCAAAAAAGTCAGCAAACCCCAGTACGCCTCCAGCTGCTCCTGTTGCACCTGTACCTCCCGTGGCTCCAGCTGGACCAGCTACTCCTGTAGCACCAGTCGGGCCTACTGCTCCTGCTGCACCGGCTGGCCCTGCCGGACCTACTGCTCCTGCTGCACCGGCTGGCCCAGCAGGGCCTACCGCTCCTGCTGCACCGGCTGGGCCTGCCGGGCCTATTGCTCCTGCAGCTCCTGTCGCACCCGTCGGCCCAACAGCTCCAGCAACACCTTGAGGCCCAATTGCCCCGGCAGGTCCAGGATTACCCTGCGGACCTTGTGGCCCTACGGCCCCTGCTTCTCCCGGAATCCCCTGTGCTCCCATAGGTCCAGCAGGCCCGACCGGACCTTGAGAACCTACCGCTCCAGCAGGACCAGGCTGTCCCTGAGGCCCTTGTGGTCCAGGTGGCCCCCCTGCTGGTCCTTGAGCTCCAGTTGGCCCTTCAACCCCTTGTTTACCTGGAATACCTTGTACGCCCTGTACGCCTTGTATACCTTGTGGTCCTGTTGGGCCAACGACAGTAGGGGTAGATATATTCACTTCTGGAGGCGGACATTTTACTTGAACGAACTTTTTGACCACTTTCAATCGGCGTTCTTTTCTTTTAACTTTACACGGATGGAATGTTGCCTTTTTTCTCTTCATACGTTTCTTCACTTCTGAATGACTCACAGTGTGGACACCTCCCTATAGACATGGTTTAACGTACGTATGTAGATGAAAAGATGCGTGGACGAACAACCATTTTAACTAAAAAACTCCGCTAATTATCAGGTAAAACAATAAAATCAGTAGCAACTGCCTATACGTTTGATCTATTTTGTTCAAAACCATTAATTGAGTCGAGCTGGTTTACGTGAGGAGATTTGTTCAAAAAAACTCATGCCATTTGGGCATGAGTTGCTTGGTTTAACTAAGCAGACGTTCCGAATAAAGCAGATTAGTTCGTTTAAAGAAATATATCTTGTCCCTTGAAAGAGAGCCGTCTTAAATCTGCATCGGGTGTACGACGATATAGGAGTTTTGAGAAAAAGGTAACCACGACCTCCATAACATGTTGAGTTCATTTATGCTGATTTTTCGATTGTAATATTCTTCATCACAATTAATCTTGTGGTCTAACGATTCTGCCAAGTAAAAATGCGTTTCATCATAACCAACGACGGGAACAAAATGCAAATAACGTTGTTTGGGATGTACTCTAATAAATAAAATAACAGGTACCCCTTGGCTGATCTGTTTCTTTAACGTATTCACATTTCCTCGTAAGTACATTGCCTGATATCCTAGTTTTTTAAAAAAAACAACGACCGCTTTGGGATATACCGTCCCATCCAGTAATTTGCGAGGATAGGTTTCATAAAGCTTTGTTCCGTTGGACTCCAAACCGAAATGTCTCAATACAAACGCACTGGAAAATGCAGCGCATTCGTAGTTTTTCTGAATATCTAACCGATTTGAAGATTGAATGTAATATGTGCTTGGCACATTGACTGTATACATGCGATCTTTCTTAGGAAAACTGAAATAAAGGGAGATCACCCAGAGAATAATCAACCAAAGTAATACATTGAGAAACAATACGTGACCTCCTTCGTCTCATCAGACGATGTACTCTACCGTTTAAGTATGCCATTCACTAGACAGCAGACTATACGTCACAATATTCTCATAATGATCGTAGACCCATTGTGCTTCTCTGGATGTACCTTCATTTGTAAATCCGATTTTCTCAGGTATAGCCCTGCTTTTAAAGTTGCTTTCTGCACATTGAATGATTACACGATTTAACTTCAACTCGTTAAAAAGGTGTTTAAGCAATTGTTCTATTGATTTGGTAATGATCCCTTTGCCCTGTGCTGACTCAGCTAAAAAATATCCAATGCTCGTTGCTCGATTATTCCAATCAATATAATGCAATCCTAACATCCCGACCAATTGTTCATTCAACCATATTCCGGAATCAAAACCGTTCCTCTCTTCATAATTATGTGTCCATACTTCTATTACAGAATCTAAATCGCTGGGCGATTGTCGTTTATCAACCCAGAGTAACCACGCTCTCAAGTACTTTCTATTCTCATCAATTAATGCATATAACTCATCTCTATCTCGAGATTGGATCAGCTTTAATACAATAGATTCATTCACTTGAAAAGGCAGCATCCTGTTCCTCCCACTCAATCTAACTATTAGGTTATTTTAAATGTTCATTCAACACACAAGTTCTTTAAAACCCATTCTTTAATTTGTTCAGCTACTTCCACTGCTGTAAGTTCTGTCGTATCAACTGTTTGCATTGGCGGGTCAAACGCAGTTTCCGAATTCTGGAGTAACCAATTGGCAAAATTCTTGTGATCTTCAACCAGGTTCTCGTCCCACCCACGGGCTCTTAAACGCGTCTCGCGAGTAACATCGTCACAATGCAAGTTCATATATAAAATTCGATCAAATCGATCTATGTAATCCGACGATGCAATGTTTTCCGGAACCATCGTTCCACATAAAACAGTCCCTCGTCCACTTAGCGATATGTTATACGCAATCCTCAACCAATTCTCTTTGGCAATCTGCCAATCCACGTTATCGATGATATCCATATCAAAGACGTCAAATTCGGGAAGTTTCTTGCGAACAAGCGAAGAGATCGTTGTTTTTCCTGTCCCACTTGCGCCTGTCACTATAAAAAGCGGTAATCTTCTCATAACTCGCTCCTTTAGTTAAAATAAAATTTGATTTATTACGTTCTCCATTGATCTGCTTTCAACCCATAAATAATAGCGATACATAGGTAGCAGTATCCATTTGATATTTAAACATAGCCCACTTTCCGATTCATTTCAGTTAATCACCGTTTTCTTGCTTTAATCACAAAGGATACAGGTAACATCTTTGCTCTTTTAAGGAGACTATCGCTATTATTATGTAATTGCATGATATCCTCATCGGATTCTTCTATCATTTGTTCAATGACAAATCCCGCTTTCGCTAACGCATTGACATAGGTTGATAGTTGACGATCAGCCAAGGTTAATTCACCCTGACAATAATCAGGAGATACCGCATACCAAGATTCATCAGAATATGGCTTATTGAAGACAAATCTATCATTTTCTTCAACAACACATCTGTTTATTGGATGAGACCAGCTGAAAATAAAAATGCCATCTTTCTTTAAATAAGAAGCGATTCGGCTGAAAGTACCTTCAAGATCGGTTGTCCAACCTATGGCATAAATCGAATACACAGCGTCAAAATAATTAATAGGAATCCCACATTCCTCTTCCATGGGTGAACATATCAATGTTGCAGGAATTCCGTATGTTCTCAAGTGTTGTTGTGTCTTTTCTATCTGTTTCTGGGATATATCCATACCCCACAGTTCACCTGCTTTGCGGTCTCCATGATACTGCAAGGATTGACCATTTCCACAGCCCACCTCTAACATCTTTAATCCTGAGACATCACCAAAAAGTTGGTGTTTTTCTTCTGTGATAAATGCTCCATAATGTGGAAGCACGATTGCACTCAAAAAGTCATTCCCTTTTGTATCCCAATAAAAGCTGTTTGTTTCATAAACACTGTACTTGTTCATCTGATAGCCTCCTTTATACACTACATTCAGAACATTACTTGTTACCTTCGTTGAAATTTGTAATCTCATTGCCATTAAGTAAGCTTTTAAAGCCATTCTTGTAGTAAGGCATAAGCTCATCTGCCTGTGTTATATCCAACCATGCAATCTCAGAGATTTCGTCTGGTCTTGATATCTATTCTCTCCCTCCAACGATTTACATCGACTCGTTTCAATGATTGAACTTCCTTCTCAGAAACTTTTAAATATTATTCTTATCGCTGAACTCAATGCAAAAAGGTTGCATCTCAGGGTTTAAGCAATACTCTATTCTTTCTCTGAAGTTTTTCCATTCGACTTTTAAAATGGCTTCTTCGATCGGAAAGAAACCAGACTCTAAACTCTCCGTTGATGTGATTAATTCTCCTCCTATTGGTTTGGCTAGAAATAATGTGTTACATATTGAATTCTCGATATTTTGAAATATTCCACAGAATTTGATAATTTCAATGTCGATTCCGGACTCCTCTTTCGTTTCTCTGATCGCAGCTTGACTTAGAGATTCTCCTTCTTCCACTTGACCACCTGGCATTTCCCATCCTCTTCGTGGTCCTCTAATAAGTAATAATTCATTTTGTTCGTTGATCACGATTGCAGCGGCAGATAAGATATGTTTTGGAGGGCTCATTTATTCGACTCCTTCTTTGACAAAGCGAGCGTATAGTTCTTGCCATCATAGTTATTCACATTTTCAATGTGTCCTTGTAAATGCCTATAATAACGTTCAGAATTTTCATTATTCCAATTCCAGAAATGCACGCCATTACATATAATCAGTCTTTCAAACCATCTCTCAAAATTCATATTCACCTTAATTGCGCTATCAACGAACAACATTTCAGTCCAATACAAATAGCTAGAAAATCTATCAATGCATTCATTCGTATTTATAAAAAGCATATCTCCATTATCCGAACCTATTGGAATCCAACCCTGCGGTATCATGCTAACATAATCATAATCAATGTATACCTGTCGAATCATGTTTAAGCTATACAATTGGATCCCCCCTCCATAAAAGGGATGCACGAATAGATCTGCTCCATTATGATTTAGTAAAAAAGCTTTATAGTCCCAAGGAATAACTAAATTTAACTCTTCAAATAAAGAATCGATCTCCTGATTTGATGAACCCGGATAAAACGTAAATCTTGCAGGCTCACTATAACCAGTTGAACCTTGTATTAATAATGAATTATTACTATCTAATCTTTTCTTCAAACCCTCTAGAGTTAACTCAACTATATTGAAGATTTCCGAAGATTCCATAAGATTTCATCCCTTTGCTTAAAGTTATCGTATGCCGGTCTTGAGTTCACGACTTCCTCCAAATTAAGCCCAATCGCTAGTTGCAATGCGGATAGTCCGTGCGGTTGTGTTCGTGTGAACTTACTTCTCTAATGCATTCAACAGATCAAGAGTCAATGACTGAAACGGAACATTTTTTAATCTGAAAGAACATGACTTTTAGCCAGACTAAAAGAAGTTATATATCCCGTCTTCAAAATAATTATATTCTTCATCCGTTATTCTTAACTTTCCATACCCGTTATAAAAGATTTCTCTATCTCTTTCATTATCAAACGCATTATGTTTCGGTCTAATGGCTAACGCTACATCATATCTTGGATCGCCATAAGCTGCTCCTGCCCAGTCAATAACTCCAACAATATTACAATCATTAACTAGCACATTATCTATAGTGAAATCTCCATGAATGAAAGTGTTCTCTATTGGTTTTGGTCTTGCTTCTTTCAACTGTTGAAGTAGTTCTGCTGATCCGTCTACAGCAAAGTGAGTTAGATTATATTCTGCTTTACTAAGCATTGTATCTAACCAAGGACTATCATTGTTCAATAATTCAACTGGACAAGTGCATTCATGTATTTTCTTTAAACAAAGCCCAAAGTTGAAAATCGCTTTTTCTTTACTTTGGAGGTCAGGCATCTTAGAGAGAAATTCTCTTAAACTTATTCCATCAATATAATCCATCAGAAGCCATCTCGATGTGTCCTCAGTATGAAATGAATACACCTTTGGAACAGGGAGTCCCGTATGGTAAAGGTATTGGAGTACCTTATATTCATCGGATAACCATTCATTATAAAGATCGTTTTCTGTCTTCTTGATGATGTACTTTTGATCAAACGTATCCAGTATAGCCACAGTAGAAGTATGACCTTGCTTAGGAAAAGTGATTTTCTGGACTTCCCCTATATGTTCTTTTATTTCAATTGGGAGATCCTGAATGTTCATAGTTTTATCCTTTCTACTATCTCATGCTCTTTCTGATCATGTTCTCGTCGATAATTCCGCTCTAAAAGTATAAATCCCATCCCATAATAAAAGCAGCAAATAGGAAAGCCGACATGCCAGACATGATGTATACCGCCTTTTGCTTTTTACTATAGCTTCTTTTCAGCAGTTTGTAGAACGACAAGACAAGATACGACACAGCTAGAATCACATAAACCAGGTTCAAAATGAGATGTATGCGCAATGAAGAATAGGGGGAGAAGCCTAAGGCGCGCATGAACAATAGGATCGTATTCAAAATGAATACCATACTGGCAATATTAATAACCATATGATATTTATCAAATCCCCTACCGGGCCTTTCCCAGTTTTTTAATTTGTATTTGGATAACCGAATAAAATAGCCAATTATCGCTCTCAAACTGAGCAGAATCGCTATTGCAAGAGCGATAAAAGATGCTTTGATCAAGGTTATCGTTAAGTTGGATACGGGCAAAAAGTCATTATAAGGGATGGAGACCTTCTCAATAGCACCGTTACTCTCAACAACATTTGCAAAGTTACTAAGGTCAAATGTTGTATACTTCTGCAGACTTAACATTGAATACGCCTTCGTAAAACCGGAAACGACCCGTCGCGCAGGCAGATAATATCCTCCACTCTCAGATTCAACTGAATTCGTGCTGAAACTACTTCCAAACACCTTCTGGACAAGACCAACGTTATAAGCCATTTCATTTGACTGGTTTGTCATGACTACTAACCCAAAATTAGACTCCGGGTCAAAAACAAATTTACTTGAAAATCCCGCCGTACTTCCAGCGTGTTCTAATGCAGGCACCCAGTAATCTACTTCAAAGAAGCCATGTGCAATTCGTGGAGTAGAAGTCCCATCGTAATATAGACTTGTTGACAGCATCTCGTCTAACGTGTCCTTGTTCTCAAATAATAAATTGCTACGATCCACAGGCATCAAGGCTGCGAGAAATTTAGCTGCATCCTCTGCTGTTCCAATGGCGCCCCCCGCAGGGTATAAGCTTATGTATGTTCTGTTCTTAGGAATTAGTTTCAGATTCGTAGTGTATCCTTGAATCTCATTTCTTCGTTTCAAGACGTTTAGATTATCATACTGTGACGGGTGAATCGATGTGTCTTTCATGTTCAGTGGTTTAAATATATGTTCGTTGATATATTTGTAAAAGTGTTGTCCGCTTTGTAATTCAACGATGTAAGCAGCCATAGCCGTACCATAGTTTGAATAAGCAACAACACTCCCAGGTTTATTGATCTGCCTTGGTTCAAATTTTTGTAAAGCTTCACCTAATTCCACAATATCACTCTCGGATGAATACCATAAATCGATCAATCTATCCTCCCATCCTGCGTTATGATGCATAAGGTTCATTAGGGTAATGGGAGCATCGTATTCAAGCTTCTTTAGAAATCCTTCCGGCAAATAGTCCTGAATATCAGTATCCAAATCAAGCTTTCCCTGTTCTACAAGCTGCATAACACTCGTCCAGACCAATAGTTTAGAAGTTGAACCCCATTCAAATACAGTAGAGGTGTCTGCCTTTCTCTGTTGCTCAAGATCTGCGTATCCATAGGCCTTATTCACAATAGTCTCACCGTTCTTGATAGCTACAACCGAAACGGCAGCGGTATTCTTCTGATTCGAGGCCACATATGAATCAATCGTTTCCTCTAACGACGACAACGCAATTCTGGAGGGCGTAGTCTCTACATTCTCTACCTCAGCGTTTACAGGTACCGCACATGTCGTAATGATGAATGCAAGTATCAGAACACAAGCAATTACTTTATTAACATAGTAATATTTTCGATTAATCTTCATTAGCTATCCCCTTATTGTTCTACTATAGTTTTCGTGCCTTTATCACATAGGTTGCAGGGAGCATCTTTGCTTTATTGGCAAAATCATCATTTTGCAGTCGCATCAATTATCAAAGTAACATTTTTTAAAAACAATTCTATCCTTTTCTGCAGCAACACATTTGTGGATAGGATGAGACCAACTGAAGATAAATAGACCGTCCTTCTTGAGGTAGGAAGCAATCTGGAGAAAAGCTGAAAGGCCATAGGATGACAGAAGCTGTTGTTTCTTTTCAATTTGATTTCTGATAAATCTGTCCCCCATAGTACACTCGCTTGACGTTCTTCCAAATACCGTAAGGATTGGCCGCTCCCACAGCCTATTTCTAATATCTTCTTTTCCGAAATATCTCTAAAAGATGGTGCTTTTCTTCGGAGACAAACGCTCCATAGGGCGGAAGTGCTATCGCTCCTAAAACATCATTTCCTTCAGTACCCCAAAACAAGCCATTGGTTTAATGAATACTACGTTTATCCATGTCGGCCGAGGTCGCAGTGACCTGATTACCGCCAATCATATTGGTTCTATCTACAGAATTCTTTTCCATGTTTTGGTCCTTCATAATAACTAGATTCATTTCATTTATTATATTTTGAAGACCTGAAAGATTCCCTTTACGTAATGTTGAATAATAATTCACATGCAATTGAGATGCGTTTAAAGCGTGTATAAAATACTTTTTTCCAAAATCTCTTTTTATACTTTCAAATAAAAATCTATTGGTTTCATTATTAAAGGCCCTCTTGTATACTTCTCCGTTCATCATCGCAAAAAATATCGTTATAAATGCTTGTGCTGATCCTTCATTCATTCCTGTTTTTCTATTAATTTGTATTTTCCCTTCATTTCTTGTAAGTTGTTCTGAATATACCTTTTTTGCTATTTGATAAGCCATTTTACTCATTTCTAAAGTGATTTTCATACATTCTCCCTCTACTAATTTATTCAAAGTTCATATACTTATACACAAAGGCTACATATAATAATCCCTTAAAATAAAATTAAATCTTCTATATCATGTGCAAGCCTTGAAGGATGTCTCGGATGACCAGACTTAGCCATTTTCAAACAGTACAAATTAATGTCTTTGCTTCTTAACATTTCTATCACTTGTTTATCTCTTTGATTAAAAAAGTGTTTTTCACCCCACGCTATAATCACTCTGTTAGCTCTCAGTGATGCTTCAATAATATATTGATCAGTTTTATGTCCTATAGGATCTACTAATGATTGTTTCAGTCCTTTAGGATCAGTTGATATCAGACTATAAAGATTAACTACTTCAAATGAACCATATTGAAATTTGTTTGCAAAATATAGACACTGTCTTGAAGTTTGATCCTCAGAAACTTCATCTGCAGTACTAGGATTCAACATTATGTACAATAGTTTAGGTAGAGTAACATCCCACTCTCTAGTTAGCAGA
This sequence comes from Paenibacillus sp. FSL H3-0457, assembly GCF_037981725.1. NCBI lineage: Bacteria > Bacillati > Bacillota > Bacilli > Caryophanales > Paenibacillaceae > Paenibacillus > Paenibacillus sp. FSL H3-0457. The sequence continues at coordinate 3,939,527 of NZ_CP150283.1, forward strand.
TATCTGTATTTTTTTTCTGGGTCAAATGTAGCACTGAGCTGCATTAATTTCACCTTCCTTTGTTTTTTTGAAATATATTTCGAACTCTTTACAGCAACAATTTCTAGCGCGCTTCTTTAATTCCACATTTTGAGTAATTCACCTTAATTATTTCTATAATAACCCATGCTGCAATATTTGCGAAGTGAATTTGAAGCGTATACATTTCTCTCCAAATCAAAAAGAACCCTCCCGCAGGAGCGTTCTCCGTGATTGATCCGTGTATCATTAGCCTAAGCGTACATTTGATCCATAAACCCGCGAGTTACTTCTCCGCCTTCGGCTGGTTCGGGCTGGTCTGCCTGTGCGTGTTCTGCCATGCAAGCCTTCACTGCTTCCTCTGTCGTACAACGATTCGCATCGTCACATGTGTAGCATAATTGAAGCATATATCTGGTTAATTCATCCGCCTGCGTGAATTGAGTTTGACCGTTGGTTCTCATCTTCATCACTCCTTCTCTTGTTGAGTTAAATATATCACCTTCTAGTGGATTTATTTGTGATTTATTTCACAAACTAAGCAAAAAAAGAAAGGAACCCTTAGGCTCCTCTCCATTCTCCTATCTATTCACATCGATAACACTCTACTTTAGAGTACTTTCCAATGTACACCGCCATCTACCGTTTGCAATAACAACGATCTTTTGGCATCTGTATTTTCAACCAATATCCAGCCAAGCTTGGGGGTAACCATCTGCATCTTCACAATCTCCGGATAATCTTCGAGAATTTTCTCCAGTACACTGCTTGCAGGAAGAGCACTCCACGTTTTGCCCGCATCCTTGGTGTGGTAGGTTATGCCCTTTTGCATCGCCCAACCTTCCAACGCGTTCAAAAATACCGGTGAAAGGTTACGATTCGGACCCGTTTGTTTGTTTAAAGTGAAATTGGACAGCTTCCAGCTCTTACCGCCATCGGTGGTAAAGAATCCATTGAATGTTGTGCTCTCTCCTTGAGAACAGGACATTGACATCCAGGCTGACTGCGCTTCACGTCCAAAAAATTGTGGTGAACTAACACTGAAATTACCACACCCGTTGAATTTGTTTCGATCAAAGAAGGATGGTCCAGTATTCCAGTTTTCTCCGCCGTCTGATGTTACATACAACTTCGGTGTGCCGAACTCCAGCGCTGTTAAGAAACCATGTTTTGGATCCGAGAAAGTCATGCCCGTGGTGTATCCACGTTTGGAAATCTCTTCTGCTTCCTGTTTGCCCTCTTCATCACTGGATGACATCCGATTCCAGGTGATTCCACCGTCCTCGGTGAAGTAAAGTTTCTTGTCCTGTTTACCAATAGCGGTATCGACCGTAGTGAGAATCCAGCCTTTTTCAGGAGATACAAATGAGATCGCAGTCACTTTATCCGTCTTGGAAAGAGAAGACAGACTCCAAGTTACGCCCCCATTATTGGTGCGAAGCACCATAGTATCTGTTCCACCCATACCTTCACGAACAATCCAACCGTGCGCACGATCTACAAAATAAATGCTTTGTCCATATTTAGGGTTAGCCGGAAACTGTACATTTTCCGAAGGTGAAATATTGGTCCAGGTCTTTCCCTGATCCTGAGTGTAGTACAGGCGCAGCGCATTCCGCGTCACACCCCACGCCAATCCTCCGTTGTCATTGAGCAACTGAAAATCGGTCAAACGGGTCTGTATTTGGTACTTGGCCATATCTGCAGATTCTGTACTGTTCACAGGGGGAACGACAGTTAATGTCTGCCCTGTATTCCCGGCGTCCTCCTGCTGCTGCGGAGGTTCTGCTACCGGAGGTTGATCTGAGTCGGTGCATGCAGCCAATACAGCTGCTATACCTATAGACAGCAATGCTGTCTGCGCGATTTTAATCCATTGCAAACGCAAGTGGGTTCCACCTCTCTCATCCAATATACAGGCGCGCATGCCTGTCCTATGGCGTTTTATTTACGATTCATCAGAATCCACTGCTCCTATTCTACCACAAACCTTATGTAAAAGGCTCATTGCCCACTCTTGGTTGGCCCGTTCCCTTTTTCCAACTCATACTCTGGGCTATAGGTCGCACATTTATTACCATTAATTTCATTCTAAACTGTTTTTCGACGGAATACTTGGTAAAAAGACATGAAATGTGAACTATTTTATAGACAACACTCGCTTTATATTCTCTAATCCCTTAATATGGATGGGAGTATAACCCAAAAAGGAGAGGATATTGAACATGACAAATAGTGCAGCTCTGAAACCAAGTCGTGTCGTGATTGTAGGCATGGGTGCGGTGGGAACAACAACGGGATACACGCTAATGTTGAGACAGCGTTCGTCCGAGTTGGTATTTGTGGATGTGAATCATGATAAAGCAACCGGCGAAATGCTGGATATGAACCACGGTCTTCCATTTACGGGAGGCGTGAAAGTATGGGCTGGCGATTATTCCGACTGCAAAGATGCAGATATCATTATTATTACAGCCGGCGCTTCCCAGAAGCCGGGCGAAACCCGGATTGATCTGCTGAAGAAAAATGCAAGCATTTTCAAAGATATTATCGAGCGTATTACTGAAGTGAATTCTCATGGTATTTTGCTGATTGCAACCAATCCTGTAGATATTTTGTCCTATACTTCATGGAAACAAAGCGGATGGCCTGCTTCCCGTGTCATCGGTTCAGGTACATTGCTCGATAGCGCACGTTTCCGTTACCTGATTGGTAAAAATAAAGGGATCGACCCGCGTAGTATTCACGCACACATTATTGGTGAGCATGGAGATTCCGAAGTACCAGTATGGAGCCTGGCTAACGTTGCAGGAACAGATCTGGAATTGGATGAAGAAACACAACAGGATATCTTCGACCGTACCAAAAATGCAGCGTATGAGATTATTAATGCCAAAGGAGCGACTTCCTATGCAATCGCCCTTGCTCTGGACCGCATTGTAGCTGCAATTCTCGGCAACGAAGGCTCCGTTCTGAACGTATCCACTTACCTTGAAGACTACAATGGTGTATCGGATGTTTATCTGGGTGTTCCATGTGTTGTCGATCGTAACGGTGTGCGCGAAATTCTGCCTCTTCCGTTGAATGAAACCGAAAAAGTGGCTTTCCAGGCTTCTGCTAACAAATTAAAAGAACAGATCGCTGGACTCGAGTAATTCAATCGCGCAATCATTCATATCGTGAACGATTCAGCACGTTAAAAGTTGTAAATTAAGATATCTGTCTTAGCCAAAAGGGCCATTTGTTTCTTCTAAAGAGAAGAGGCGAATGGTTCTTTTGTTTAATTTCTATTATAGGCCTATTTAGATTTCAGATATTAGTTTACATAATATTAATTATGTTTAAATATCCGCCATCCAAATCAATAACAAAAAAAGCCTGTCACTTGGACAGACTCCTTTTCGGGTTAAATATTAGCTTTTCACTTCTAATATGACGGAAGTTTAACGTCCAGCAAAGCCATAGCCTCTTCTTTCTCCCTACTGGTGACGTGTGTGTACACGGTTGTTGTTTGAATCGATGCATGACCAAGTAGCTCCTGCACGGTACGCAGATCGGCTCCACGCCGTAACATCATGGTCGCGAACGAGTGACGCAGCTTATGACTGGAGTAGTTTTGACGTTGATTGGCTGGTGATTCCTGCTGGAAGCGTTCAAAGGTTTCCGTAGATATGAGCTGGATGCTGCGAATCGACAGTCGCTTCCCTTTCTGCGAGACAAATAGTGCTTCCTCTTTTGGCCGCCAAGGATCGAGACGCTCAGCCATCGCTTGAGATAATACTTTTGCCACAGTCTCCGGTACAGGGAGTGAGCGCCATTTACGACCTTTACCAAATACATCTAATGTACGCCGCTCCGCATTATAGTCTTTGCAATCCAACGCATGCACTTCTCCAACCCGTAATCCCATATACCCCATCAGTAGAAAAACAGCCAGATTACGTGTACGATACTTGCCTTCTACCGACTCCAGAAAACGTGTCAGCCCACTTTCATCAAGGAAAACGGGCGCACGGTTTTTCTCGGTTTTGGATTTTTTGATCCCAAACGCCGGATTATTCGTTAACAATTCGAGTTCAATGAGGGACTTGTAAAAACAGTTCACCGCCGCATGTTTGCGATTTCTCGTGGCATCACTAACCCCACGCTCCCGCGCGCGGGACAGAAAAGACAACACATGCAGCTTTTTGACCTGCTCCAGTGACTTCCCTTGAATGGAGATCAGAAATTCCACCACGTCACCCGTGTATGATTTTACCGTATGGCCTGTATATCCGGCGTCCTTCATCCATATGTGAAAAGCTTCTAGCTCGTCCGCATATTGCTCCTGAATCTCCTCGGTCATCATCTGTCTACGTCACCTCAATTCGGTTCTTTATAAGTTGAATAGTGCTCTATGCTTCATCCACAATGACAACGTCAATTAGCGGAATGATCGCTTCGGGTTTGCCTTGACTGCGAGTAAGTACAAACGATGGCAATGGATTCTCGTGCAACCCATTCACGGATTCACAGATCTGAGTATACAAATTCATGTGCAACGTCTCGCCTTCACCCGCCACATCAATGACAGGCCAATCGTTCTGAACACAGGCAGGCCAATAAGCCAGCTCATTCGCAGGTACGATACTTAACTGCTGAATGGACGGATCAATACGGTAGATCCCTTGCCGTTCAGGTTCATCGCCCAGCTTGTCCACGGCGAGTATTCGAGCAGACTGCTCATCTGGTGCAGAATAGAGTGAATAACACCACGGAGTCACGCCCCAGGCAATTGCCATCAGCCCCTCTTCCAGCAACGTATCTGACAGATTCCCTTCGGCAAATTGCTCGATCAGATTATGGTTACCCGGTCCCATCAGTGCCTCTACGCGTTCAGCGAGTCGAGGCAGGTCAGCGAGAATAAATCCTCCTCTCCCGTAGGAGTCAAACACATGATGGTTTCTGCTCCACACAGCTTGAGATGGTGAACTCAACGACGCTGCTTCTGCCGGGAAAAGCGATATATATACGGTGATAACTTGCGCATACTTAACCATTGCAAGTTGTTCAGGTTCGAGTGTACCTTCAGCAATACGAGGTGTTTTCATATGCAGGGAGATTCGAAGTTCGTATTCCCCCTCTGTAAATGCTGCCCAACCAAGATTAACAGAATGTTCAACGCCTTCAATAGATACAATGGAGATTGAACTATCCGGTTTCAGGTTAACAGCATACTGCACGTATGCCAGCTCCTGACCATAGATGATATTGGCATCCTGACGATTGACCGGTGAATCCAACTGTTGTGCAATGACAGATACCTTACGTCCATCCTTCAGAAGACGCTGCGGATCAATATCTAACTGTAGGTCACCTGCACCTCCTAATTGTGAAACAATTAATTGCGCCTCTGCAAGTACGGATGAGTCAGCTAATGCAAATCCAAAAGCTGCATTTTGATGATCTGAATTCGTATGTAATGGTGTGTTCATGATACATCCCCTCTCTTATGTCTGATGGCATGTCACATCCCCAAATATATTTCATATTTGGCTTAGCCGCAACCCCGCCCCCGTGATTAAGTTCGTCACGTCCCTTATTACTTACCCATATATGAAGAAAATCCCAACCTTCCCCTGCTGTTATCATCCTTTATCTTTCTATATAAAAAAATCCCCATCCCGCTTCGCCTAAGCGATACGAAATGAGGAAAAATGAAGATATTCTCGGTTAAAGATGTTCTCGACTAATCTATTTATCCTTTGCTCTGAAAGCACTCGAGATCCCGCGTGCCGGATTCAGATGACTGTAATGCCTTCCATACGCAAAGTAGATAATTAATCCGATGATCAACCAAGCAAAAAACGTAATCCATGTCAGCGCTGCAAGGCGTGTCATTAAGTATACACAACCCAATGCACTCAGAATCGGAATCAGTGGCACAAGTGGAACGCGAAATCCGCGTTTGAGATCCGGGTTATTTTTACGCAATACGATAATGCCCAGACTTACAACTGCAAAAGCAAACAACGTTCCGATGTTCGTAAGCTCCGCCAAATGTCCCAACGAGATGAACCCGGAGAACAGAGCCACGATAATGCCTGCAACCCATGTCCCTACCGCAGGTGTCTGACTCTTGCCACTAACTTTGGAAAAGACCGGAGACAGCAATCCGTCACGAGACATGGAATAGAGCAGACGTGTCTGACCATACATCATGACCAGCAATACGGTCGTAATGCCGGCAATCGCTCCAAGAGATACAATCCAGGACAATCCCTTCAATTGAACAAATTCAAATGCAAACGCAACCGGATCACTTACATTCAACATGTTATAAGGCACAATCCCTGTGAGGATCAATGATACAACAATGTAGAGAACGGTACAGATTGCCAGTGACGCAATAATTCCAATCGGCAAATCCCGTTGTGGCTGCTTAACTTCTTCTGCCGCTGTGGAGACCGCATCAAATCCGATGTAAGCAAAAAATACGGTTGCTGCTCCAGCTGTTACACCTGAGATACCAAAAGGCAAAAATGGCTGCCAGTTAGTTGGCTCTACATAGAAAACACCTACACCAATGAAGATCAGCACCACGATAATTTTAATCGCTACCATGATGCCATTCGCACGAGCCGCCTCCTTCACCCCTCGGGTAAGTAGGAAAGTGATAATTAACGTAATGACAGCAGCCGTGAGGTCAAAATAAGTTCCCTTTTCCGGGCTGAACGCACTCGTCAGTGCATGTGGTAACTCCAGCCCGAATCCGGACAACAACGTTTGAAAGTATCCAGACCACCCACTGGCTACCGCCGCACTTGCGAATCCATACTCTAATATCAAATCCCATCCCAGAATCCAGGCAATCACTTCGCCAAAAGCCGTATAGCTATACGTGTACGCACTACCCGAGGCCGGTATGCTTGATGCGAATTCCGAGTAACATAATGCCGCGAATGCACATATGATACCTGCCAGCAAAAATGACAGTACAAGGCCCGGGCCGGCATACGTTGCGGCAGCTACACCAGTCAACACAAAAATCCCTGTGCCGATAATGGCACCCACCCCAAGTGTGGTTAAGTCCAACGGACCGAGCGCCCTTTTCAATGCACTGCTGTTATCGCCGTCCGAGGCAATTGGTTTTTTGCGAAATAATGAAGATCGTTGTTTGTTCTCACGCATAGTCATGTTCCTCTCGTCATGAATCTTGAATGTGCTATGGATGTAGCAGCAATTGGATGGCTTCCCATCTGTTCTATGAAAAAGTCATTTGTTCTATCTTATCGATCACCTATAAAAACCTATCGAATTCTACACGTTATCGCGTTGCTTGGTTAAATTTATTTTTGAAGATCACTTATTTTGTTCTTTTTCCGCGAAATTTATCATGATCTGTTGCACGTGGATGAATATGAAAATGGATTTAAAACAAAACTGCGTATAATTTATATTATGCGCAGTTTTTATGAGCATAATTTTCTGCGAAAAACATCTTTGGTACACTGTTATCTGAAGTTAAGAAAAAGAGAGCTCTTTTCGTCTTTTTTCGCTGTCCCTTCCTCCCTTATCCTGTCTAATTCGACGATATGAAGGGCATGTCAAAGAGCCACATATCATTATGCGGCCCTTTATTTCTTACTATAGGTAGAGGTGTATATAAAAATACGAACTGACTTCATTTCAGGTTTTTATGAAAAAGTAAATTATGAGAAAGCAATTCTCTCTGTATCTGACATCCTGTATTGGGTTAACAAATAATCTTTGCTCTGCATCGCCGCATGACGAATCGCATCCAGATCAACATTCAACAGCTTACCCTCTCGCTTCACGAGTCTACCTGCCACAAAGACCGTATCCACGTTGGATGGATTGGCAAATTGCACAACAGCGCCGATTGGATCATGAACGGGGAACATATTCAGATCGGTGGTGCGAATCATGATCAGATCCGCTTCCTTCCCTGGGGTCAACGTACCCACCTTCTGCTCCAATCCCAACGCTTGGGCACCAGCTGAAGTTGCAAATCTCAGCACTTGGCTGGACTGCAAGTTCAACTCACCAGGCATCTCACCCTGCTGCAAAAGTTGTTCATTGGCTCTGGATCGTTCAGCTTGAAGTGCAAACTTCATCTGCGAGAACATATCTCCGCCTGTAGACGTCACTACATCTACACCAAGTGTAGGTGTTCCCCCATGTTCAAGAAAATAGCCGGTGGCCGGATATCCATGACCCATCATCATTTCAACCTCAGGTGTGACCGACAAGGAAGCGCCGCTATCTGCCAGCATTTTGTATTCATCCATGCCCATGGTGTTACCATGAACGATATTCACCCGTGGACTTAACAGTCCCGCTTCGTACAAGTGACTGATCGAGCGATCCACAGATCCCCAACTGCCAAATCCGGCATGCATGGAACAGATCGCATCCAGTTCTTGTGCTAGCTCGATCTCTTTCACGGTTGTATCCCAATGACTGAACTCCGGACCACGAATGGCAAGCCCATAAGTAAGCAATTGATCCCGTGATGAAAAATAACGTTCTTTGACTCTTCTCACATCATTATTCGAATACGTGAGTTGACTATCCCGATTCCAGTAGTCCGTCTCACCAGGTACTCCTTGAGCAAATACCGCCCGAATGCCAGCATCCTGAAGTCCACGAATCAGTTCATCCGTATGGTCAGGGGAATATGGCATGCTCCAATCCATTACTGTCGTCACTCCTGCGTTAAGCGCTTCCAAGGAACCGAGCAGATTGGCAATATAACTATCTTGTGGGCGGAGCTTGCTTCCCATCGCACCATAATAGAGATTTTGCAAATAAACTGGTAACGACCAGTTGGTTCCCGCTGTTTTGACAAGTGATTCCCACATATGCCGATGTGTGTCCACCAGCCCAGGCATAATAATCATCGATGAAGCATCAATGATCTCCGCATCCGGAATATCCAGGTCGGGCTGAATAGCCATGATCAGTGAATCCTGAATCAGAACGTCCGCCCTCTTATACTGTCCAATTTTAGCATCCATCGACAACACACAGCCATTTTTCAACAGATAACTTGTCCGCACAAGAAACATCTCCCATCTATTTTGGTTTGAAAGACGATCACATCCTGCTTACGAATCTGTACTGCTTCTGACTATTTTTTCGCTAGTATATATACATTATATAGTTATTGTTAGTATTTATCAATTTTGGGATTTGCGTTTCGCCCGAAATCTTCTAACCTTCATCAGATTGCCACACATCTTATCATCACAGTACTTCTGTGTTCTGCTTCGGGTATCATCATAGAACATCCAGCGACAATCCGAATTATCACAGATCCGAATCCTGCCCCCTTCTCCCTCCACCAAAGTCAAAGCAAAATCAGCAGCTACTTCAGCCATAACCTGATTCCAATGAGCTTCTACTGCTACCAGTTGGAGTTTCAGTTCCTGATCAATTGTATTCAATTTTCTTCTCACATGCCCTGCTTCCATAAAGCCATTCAACCATTGTTTTTCTATATCCGTTAATGATGCTCCAGAAGACACGCGGGCTCCAAGAGCCAACAATTCATTTCTGAAATTTCTCATCGACAACTCATCTTCTGGAGATGCAGGGACAGGAGCGTTAAGTTGCCATCGTTCCAGAAAATCTTGCTGCCAGCTCGCCTTCCCGAGCCTGTCCTCCGATCTATCTCCCCCACGCCAGTCATGATAATCGCTGTTTACAAAATCGGTCCATAATCTGTCCATATATACCTCCGTTTATGTAACCATCTAAGTAAATAAAGAAGGTTACAACTCATCTTTGATGTGTTATATTAAGTGTAACCTCATTAATCAGTTTTAGCTAGTTACATCACAAATCACAATTATACGCAAGGAGGAAAAGGCAATGACAAAAACAACAGCACTAGATGTGTTACTTATTCAAAAGGATGATACTTGGGATCAATGTAATTGGATTGTACCTTTGTCGAAATCCTTGGAGGGTCTTACAGCAGAACAAGCAGCCTGGATTCCACCTTCAGGGGGATTAAGCATCTGGCAGTTGGTTAACCATATGTATTATTACAACCATCGCTTATTATGTCGCATGCAGGGTAAGGAGCCTACCCTTCCTGCTGTAGACTCCAATGAATACACGTTTGGGAATCCGGGAGATGCAACGGATGCAGCTGGTTGGAATACACTGATGCAGGGTACAACTCGATTAGCCCAGCAGTTGCGAGATCAATTGGCTGCACTACAAGAGTCAGATCTTGAAGCCGCATATATGGATTCCGAAGAGAAATGGGCACACGAACTAGCTCGCTGGGTACTCCATGATGCGTATCACGCAGGTCAGATCGTGCTTCTTCGCAGACAGCAAGGAAGCTGGAAAATCGTTTTCTAAAAAAAATGCTTGAACTGCTAGCGCTTACAGGAATAAGATGAACTTATTAATGTTACAGCTTGTTCAACACACTATATAATTGAATAGGATCTTCGGGGTAGGGTGCAATTCCCAACCGGCGGTGATGTTCTTCGGAACCAGCCCGCGACTCGCTAATTGTTCTTAACGAAGGACATTCAGCGACTGACTTGGTGTGAATCCAAGGCCGACGGTACAGTCCGGATGAGAGAAGATCAACACATTGACATGCCGTTCACGGGAAGGCCTCTTTCCTGACGCATGTCCTTGGATGAGCCCCCGTTTATTTGGTATATACCAAAACGGGGGCTTTTGTCGATTTTGCCAACTGAAGATTCCGTGTTCTGACGAAGGAGTCCTGAATATGGAAAAGACATCAGCAGCATCACCTGTTTACCGCAAGGAACGAAGTAATACCGGATTCTGGCTTGTAGTTCTCGGCGCCGCCTTATGGGGTGTCGACCCACTCTTCCGCATTATTTTGCTAAACACGATGACATCCACGCAGATTGTACTGGTGGAACATATCATCGTCAGTCTTATTGCCATTCCCGTACTGTGGAAATTTCGGGCTGATCTGAAAAACCTGCGTGCTCGCCACTGGATTGCCGTGATTTTTATCTCATGGGGAGGATCAGCACTTGCAACGGTATTGTTCACCATGGCGCTTACACATAACGATCCGAATACGGTACTTTTATTGCAAAAAATGCAACCACTCTTCGCTATCGTGCTGGCTAAACTGTTACTAAAAGAAACGTTACCACGTCGCTTCGGTGGATTGTTCTTCATTGCATTAGCAGGAACGTACCTGCTTACATTTGGCTTCACATTGCCATTAGGTAACTGGGACAACTGGATTCATGCTGGAAGCTTGTTATCCCTTGGGGCCGCTGCCTTATGGGGAGGTTCAACCGTTATGGGCCGATTAATGCTGGGGCAGGCGCGTTATGAAACGGTCACCTCCCTGCGCTTTGTCGTTGCTCTCCCGCTCCTGATCTTTATGACGTGGAACGAAGGTGCTGCATGGACGTTTCCGTCCGGAACGGGTGAACAGACTGCTGTCATCCTCAACATTCTCGGTCAGGCATTGTTACCTGGTTTGCTCAGTCTTCTGTTGTATTACAAAGGTCTGTCGTCAACCAAAGCATCTGTTGCAACACTCGCGGAACTTAGCTTCCCGATGGCGGGTGTGTTGGTGAACTGGATCGCTTTCCGTACACTGATTACCTGGGAGCAGCTGCTTGGTTTTATCCTGATCTGGGTGGCCCTCTTCGCCATTTCCAGACAGCAGGAAAGATCATCCACTGCGGCTGATGCGGCACCGAAGCTGCGTACAGAGTAAGTGGATATATCTGAGGTTCGCATATAAACAAATAGTCAAATACAAAATAAAACCATTGCACATCAATTAGATGAGCAGTGGTTTTTTATTTCCATGACTCGATATTACTCGTTCATTTTCTCAATTAGCAATATGAGCTATTAACCCTTTGCTTTATCTCTATTTCGCAAATGCAAATCCCCCTCTTTTCCCTCCAACCTCATAACGAGTATGCATATCATCGCACTACGTCTCTTCTATCTTTTGTCTTTTGTCTAATCCGGTGGTACGATGACATATGGAATAAACAGATGAAATATATTCAGAGAGGAACGATCATAATGTCTTCATTCTCATATACCTCCTACGACGCCGTAGGTTTGGCTGAACTGATCCGATCCCGGGAAGTATCCCCGGTTGAAATGCTTGAAGCGGCGTTTGCACGCCTTGAAGAAGTGAATCCGCAACTTAATGCGGTTATTCGTACATATGAATCTCGTGCACGGGAGGAAGCCGGTTTGGTTCGACCTGGAGAACAACCTTTTGCCGGTGTTCCCCTGCTCCTGAAAGATATCTCGCAATCCTTGGAAGGTGAATTTCTGACTTCAGGCTCCCGTTTGTTCAGCGAGCATCGTGCATTACGCAATTCCAATTTTGTCACTCGACTCCGTGATGCAGGCTTTATCTTCATAGGACATACCAATACGCCTGAATTTGGTTTGAAAAATATTACCGAGCCCCGTCTTCATGGTCCCACTCGCAATCCATGGAATATCAACCACTCCCCAGGTGGTTCAAGTGGGGGTGCCGCTGCCGCTGTAGCTTCAGGTATTGTTCCTCTTGCCGGAGCCAGTGACGGAGGAGGTTCGATTCGTATCCCGGCTTCCTTTAGCGGATTGTTTGGATTAAAGCCAACCCGCGGGCGCACACCTGTAGGACCGGGAGTTGGTCGTCAATGGCAAGGCGCATCGATTGATTTTGCCCTCTCTCGCTCGGTTCGGGACAGTGCTGCATTGCTTGATACGTTACAAGTCATTCAGCCCGAAGCTGCGTTCCATGCTCCACTCTTTCCAGGCAGTTACTTGGCTGATATGAGCTATCCACATCAACGCAAACTGAAAATTGCATACACAACGGATTCGCCCGTGGGAACACCTGTCAGCGCAGAAGCCAAAGAGTCTGTATACAAGCTCGTTCGCTGGTTGGAAGATCAAGGTCATCATGTTGAAGAAAAACTGAGTCCAGTCAATGGAGTTCGGTTGATGGAGAACTATTACATGATGAACAGCGGTGAGATGGCTGCGATGATCTCTTCCATGGAACGATCCATGGGCCGGGCTCTGACCTCCGATGATATGGAGATTGAATCCTGGGTTCTGGCTGAAGCAGGCAAAAAGGTGTCCGCTGCGGAATTTGTACATAGCTTAGCTGAATGGGATGTAGCTGCAGCCCAGATGTCCACTTTGTTCGAGCGTTATGACTTCTACGTCACACCTGTTAATGCTTTTCCTGCGCCTAAGATTGGTGAATTAACGCCTCATGACGAACAGATCCGTAATCTGATGCGAATTAGTGAATTGGACAAGACCCAGCAGCAGCAACTCATCTATGAAATGTTTGAGCCAAGTCTTACGTATACACCGTTCACCCAGCTTGCAAATCTGACAGGCCAGCCTGCGATAAGTGTACCTCTGCATATGACACCTGAAGGTTTGCCAATGGGCGTTCAAGTGATGGCAACCAAGGGACGCGAAGATTGGTTGCTGCATCTCGCTGGTCAGCTTGAACAATCAGACCTCTGGATCGGAATGAGAGGTAATCCACTGTTCCCAGCATAAAGGCATATAATGTGGTTTGTGTTTAAATTCACCATTGGATGTTCCTGCCTGAGTAGAGTACGGCGCCATAACAGTGCATGAAAGCTTCATCTGCTCCGCATACTGAAAGCAAAAAGTAGCGGAGGAATGTGACGGATGAATACGAATCAGCGCCATAAACAGTCTTATCGTATCCCAGCCAAAACGGGATATGCCCTGAAAGTAAGCAAGGGTTCTTTACTACGCATAACGGATCTGGAGGGACAGCAAGTCATTGATTTTGTGGCATACGATGCTATGGATGCTAACCATCGCTTGGACCCCGGCGTGACAATGGACGTATTGCGTACTTATCGCATTAAACCAGGACAATTTGTGTATTCCAATCAATATCAACCCTTATTCAAGATTGTCCGTGACACCGTTGGGGTACATGATTTCTTTAACTCCGCTTGTCGACCAGAGATGTATGAGGTGTTATACGACAAAAAGGATCATGCCAGTTGTTATCACAACTTGAACACGGCACTAGAACCCTTCGGAATCTTACCGCCGGATCAACACTATCCATTTAACCTGTTTATGAAGTCCGTTGTAGACAGTGAAGGCAAGATTGATGTTGTAGCTCCCGACTCTCGTGCAGGTGATTATATCGAGATGGAGGCATTAATGGATCTCACGATTGGGCTCTCCGCCTGTCCTTGTGAAGAAAGCTCATGCAACGGGTACAACTGCACCCCAATTCAATTGGATGTGGAACTTTAACAGAATAACAAGGCCTTGACGCAGTATGAGATAAAAGTAGTTTGTTCTAATTCACTCCTTGCGGGAATACGATGACTTGTACCCATTTTCTCTGACAACTGGTACAATTCATCGAACCCGTTAAGGAGTGAACGTGTTTATGTCTGTACTGTTCAGTTATATCATTCTGGGAATATCATTGTCCGCTCCAATCGGTCCGATTAACGCCGCCCAACTCGACCGTGGAGCCCGCCACGGATTCATGCATGCTTGGATTCTAGGACTCGGAGCTATGTTTGCAGATTTGGTGTATATGCTGCTGATTTATTTTGGAGTTGCCCATTTTCTGGACACGCCGTTCATGCGCTCTTTTCTCTGGTCATTTGGCAGTTTTATTCTGATTTACACGGGAGTGGAAACGCTCTCGAAGCTAAAGCAAGGCATTCAAGGTACATCTACTGCGGAAGCAACTGTTCGAAAATCTTTTATTTCCGGATTTTTGATGGCCCTGTCCAATCCACTGAATATATTATTTTGGCTGGGGATCTACGGCTCTATTCTCGCGACAACTGTGAAACATACGGATACTGCTCATTTGCTGCTCTACAGTTCAGGCATATTCATTGGTATCCTGGTATGGGATGTCATTATGGCTGGAATGGCCAGTCGATTCCACAAACATAGCAGTGAGAATGTATTGCGCTGGATCTCTATCATTTCGGGAATCTGCCTGATCGGATTTGGTTTGTATTTTGGGTACGAAGCTGTACGTTCCATTTTTTTCTGACAACAAAATCAGGCTGGACAGTCACCCAACTTCCCCCACATTAATACTGTAACGGTATCATGTGGAATGGAGTTGGGAATCAATGGCGGAGCTGTATAGTGCCGACGAAATAAACACCTTGTTTGAGCGTCTTCCATCTTGGCAGCAGGACGCTTATTCGCAATTTGCAGATATGATCGCCGATGAAAATAATACGTATCCGTGTGTACCTGGACGAATGGGATTTCTGTCAGGGCATTTGAGGTACGGCTTTACGTGTGACCCCCGATCTGAACATGCTGCCGAAGATATGGCCGATCTGCTTAGACAATATGGTCCTGTCTCCAGAGACACTGGTCATTACGCTTCGATGGTCGTGATCTGTGAGACGCCAAGTGATCTGAAAGATCATACAACGGTAGAGCAATATCAGACGTTATTCTGGCAAATGCTTAATCGAGTAAGTTCACACGATACCGAGCCGTGGCCGGAACATATTTCAACCGATCCTCATGATTCATCATGGGAGTTTTGCTTTGGTGGAGAGCCTTACTTTTGTTTCTGTGCAACTCCTGCACATGAACTCCGAGCCAGCCGGCATTTTCCTTATCTCATGTTTGCTTTTCAACCACGGTGGGTATTCGAATCCATTAATGACAACACCCCTCTTGGCCGCAAAATGAAAACCTTAATTCGCAAACGTCTCGCTGCGTATGATGCTGTACCTGCTCACCCTTCGCTGATGTGGTATGGTCAGCAGGATAATCTGGAATGGAAACAGTATTTCCTGCCTGATGATGAGCAGACACCTTCCAAATGTCCATTCATGCGGATGAAGCAAGCCCTAGGCAAGTTGACGAAATAATCTTAAAGCACTCATTAATCCGTTGTGCGACCTCCACGAAAGTTGCTGGGAGTTGCTTATGGTTTGGATGGTGCTGACTGCGGTGGTTTCGAGCCACGTACCTTATGAACAACATACGTGATGATGCCAAGGAACACCAGAAGTCCCACACTTGCCAGCAGACCCGTTCTGCTGGCTTTTTCCATCGCTGTCCCAGCCACAGCAGCTACAATTAATACTATGGCAATCCATACTTTGATGCGATTCCACTTCACGGGCTTCATTTTTTTAATGTACGTGATGCAGATGAGCAGCCATGTATACATTAATACCAGACTACCTGCTGTCGTCACATATTCAAACAAACTCTTGGGCATCCATAATGCCATCAACGTAGACAGGACTAATCCAGCCGCTGTGCAACACAATGCCTGAAGTGGCATGTCCTTTTTCCCCCAGGTCTTTGTGAACAGCTTTGGTGCATCTCCATCTTCCGCGAGTTTCACCAACATAGACGTAATGGCATATAACGAAGCCACCATCGTCGAGAATCCGGCTATAATCAGAATTCCGTTGAGTATGTGGACCACAACGGTTAATCCAATGGTGGACATGGCTTTGACAAGCGGACTTTCATCTGGAGTTAACTGAACTGAAGGCACAAGCAACAGGATCAACGCAATTGAAATCACATAGAGTGTACTCACCGTCAATAGCATTACTCGACCTGATTTCACTGCATCTTTTGGTTCTTTCAGGTTAGCTGCCATCAAACCCATAACCTCGATCCCGGCAAAAGCAAAGAATGCATAGATGAAACCGGTCCATACGCCTTTACCTCCATGCGGGAACCATTCATTCTTCAATTGCTCGGGTGTGACTTTTACAGGTAACCAACCCAGACAAGCCGCTCCTGCTATAGCTATAAATGCAACCGTTGCAGCAAGTTTGATTACAGCAAGAATATTCTCCGTTTTGGTTAATCCCTTCGCTCCCAGTGCAGCAATGAACAGACCTATAGCGGCATAGATCGCAACAAATGCCCATAGCGGAAACTTGGGAAACCAGAATTGAGAGAACAGCCCAAGTGCCGTTAATGAGCTGCCCATGATGAGCATTTCAGAGAACCAGTACATCCATCCACTACCAAAACCAGCCCAAGGTCCGAATGCTTCGCCCGCATACGTTCGAAAAGCGCCTTCCTTTGGATCATCTGCCGTCATCTGTGCCAGCGCACCAAATACAAAGTAAGTACCTGCCGCCGCCAGCACCAACAATATAAGTACGGATATGCCGGCCCAATGAATCGCTAGACTGGTTCCCAGAAAAAATCCCGTTCCCAGTGTGCAACCCGCGCCAAACAAGGATAGGCTGACCCAACTTAGTTTTTCGTCGTCGTTTTTACGGTGTTGCTGACTTTTCATGAAGTTCCTCCTTCTGCCTTATCCCCTTACGATTTACAGGTCATGGAGGTTTTATGTCTGTATTACCAAAAAGAATTATTATTAGTTTACATAATAATTAATATGTTTTTCGGATGTATTGACTTGTAATTATTTGTTGTCTCCGTTATATGGAAAACTTCTTATTATACAAATCAAAAAAAGAAAAACCTTCCACATGTAAATATTGTGAGAGGTTTTTCCATTGGGTATATCTAATCAAACTCGCATCAATAATTAATTTTGTGTTGCTTCGTACAGACGATGTAAAATGGTTGCTGCTTCAGCACGTGTCACAAAATCTTTCGGACGAAGGTATCCGTTATTCGCAGTAATAATGTCCATATTAGTCAGTGTGTAAAACGCTTCTGCCTTAAAATCTTGAGAATCACCATCATAATAGTATTCTCCTTCATCCTGATCAATGTAAATCACCGGATAGTTAACCGAGAAATTATCATAGTAACTTGCAGGACGAACTTTAATATCCTTATAGTTTGAAGCTGCAGAAACTACATCTTCAATTTCTGGGTGAAGGGTCTGATCGGTGAAATTAGTTCTAATAGAAGAGATCATCATAATATCCCAGCGAGTTAAAGGTTTATCAGGTTTAATAGAAAATTTATAGTCTGGGTATTGCCCATCTAAACCTTCAAAAAAACTCCACACGTAATCTCCATTGAATATAGCTGCAAAATCTTTGTTTGCCCAATGTTTACGTGCATCTACAAACTCTGAGGATTTTCCATCTGAATAATTAATTTCTGGGAAAAGCTTATGAAACATATGTACAAACTCTGCTTTGGTTATCGTGTTGCCTGGCTTGAAACTTCCATCCTTATAACCGCTAATAACGCCTTTTTTGACCATCAAATCAATAGATTCAGCAGCCCATTCATATTTTTTGCCCTGCACATCAGAAAATGTATTTGCCGCAAATGAGGATTGGGAAAAAAACAATGATACAACGATCAGTGGCATTATTAGCCACTTCTTTTTTAACATTAATCTTCACTCTCCTGTCTTATGTAGATCAATCTACTCATATTTATATCGGCCTTTCAAGAGCACATCATTAGAACACGACCAGATTATTCCGATAATCCACTGCATCTTTATCCCTAAAAAAAGTGGTTGACTTCAATCGCTTAGAATGGTTTCCCTTTTAAACTTGGGGTGTGTCAATGTGGCTGTATGAGCGATAGTAACTAAGGTGAGAAAATGATCTTTCTATTGTGAATTTTTCATATGTTGAAATATTATAAATTAAGTCTTTATTTCTATTATCTCGAACGCGGACTGCCCATTTTTCGTATTTTCTCAATATCTTCGTCGTTTTTTATAAATTTAGTCGCTTATAAGAAGGGATATTTCCTGGGATTTTTCCTCTTTCATCCTTTGTCACCCGTTTTGAACTAAGCTGACGTATAGACATTATTCCCTAAATTTTTTTGCAGCCCCTGATCCGAAAGTTGTTGTGAATTTTTCATATGTTGAAAATATTTTATGTTGGTCATAAAAAAGCCGCCATATGGCGGCTTCGCTAATATTTCTGATTTAAGTCCGGCCAGTCCAATCTGCTCCGGCGATTTCTTTCCATCGTGCTCTAATTTCATCATACAATTCCTGTGGGAGTTGCCCTTTAGCCACAAGATCAGCATTTTGCTGCCAGCGATTGGGCTTGGCTGTTCCTACAATAGCTGTGTCTACACCTTCGGTACTTAGTGTAAAACGCAGTGCTGTTTCCACCGCTACCTGGGCATCTTCACCCAGAAAACCATAGTTCAGTTCACTTAAGCGCTTCCAGTATATAAATGGATAAGCCTCTTCTGAAAGTGTATCATACGTCCAGGCCGCATTGGCAATTGGTCTTTTGGCGATGACACCCATGTTTCTTTTTCTTGCCTCAGGCAACGTAAGATCAATTGCTTCCTGATCTGCGATATTTAATGAAGTCTCCAGGCTGTCAAATACTCCGGTCTGAATCGCATATAGCGCATCTGTTGTATCCCCACTGTATCCGATAAATCTGGTTTTTCCTGCTTCCTTGGTACGCTGTAGTACTTCGATCACTGCTCCTTGTCGGAGTACTTCTTCGGAGCAGCTATGCAAATGGATAACATCCACATAGTCCGTTTTCAGCCGTTTCAGACTACGGTCAATCGTTTGCTCCAGTACTTTGGCATCCCAATCCGGGCCTTCGATCCCGGCAGCATGTCCACATTTGGTGAACAAATAGTAGTCATCACGCCGATATGACAACACCTCGCCGATTAATTCCTCGCTGTCACCGTAACATTCAGCCGTGTCTATCACGTTTAATCCAGCATCCAGGGCACTATTCAGCAATGTCGCTACATCCGTTTTGGATACATTTTTGCCTATTTCCGCTCCGCCAAATCCAAGTGTACTTACGTTCATGCCAGTATTACCGTACTTGCGCGTTTCCATGGTTATCTTCCTCCAAGTTCAGTGAATTGGGTACAGATAAATAGAAATACTGATTAACTTTCCCTATGTTATTACCCATGAGTGGGTTATGCCACCCACTTTTCCAAAATGTAACCAACTTCATTTATTTAAAATCCATAAATGGACATTCCACCGTCAACCAATAACGTCTGACCCGTTATGTATCCCGCTGCATCTGATGCCAGGAATACAACCGGCCCTACCACTTCTTCCAGTTCTCCCACTCGCTGAAGCGGTGTACGGCTTACAATTTCCTGCAAATACTGCGGATCATCCAGCAGTTTTTCAGTCAGAGGTGTTCGGAAATACCATGGCCCTACTGAATTGACACGGATTCCATACTTGCCCCATTCCAGTGCGAGCACTTTGGTCATATGAATTAAAGCAGCTTTGGTTGCACCATATACAACCCCTGTCCGTAAAGCCGTGTGACCGCCTACCGAAGAGATGTTAATGATCTTCCCAGTCCCACGTTCTTTCATATGCAGACCCGCCAATTGCGAAGCGAAGAAAGCCGATTTTAAGTTTGTCTGCATGATGGTCTCCCACTGTTCGTCCGTTACTTCAAGTGCTGGTGTCCGTATGTTCATACCTGCGTTATTCACCAGAATGTCCAGACTACCCATCTCCGAGATTGCCTCTTGAAACGTCTCTTCCATTTGTTCTTTTGATGTCACATCCGCAGTCAGAGCGAGCGCTTTACGCCCTGTCTGTTCATAGATGTAGGCTGCTGTCTCCTCAATTTCTTTCATCGTTCGGGATACAAGTACAACGTCACTGCCTGACTGGGCAAGTCCAATCGCAATTGCTTTTCCGATCCCTCTCCCTGCACCTGTCACCAGTGCTGTCTGTCCATCGAGATGGAATGTGGGTACGTTCATGTCACTCACTCCTTCATCAGATTCTTTATTTCAGCATTCAAGCAGAATGCTGTATATGTAGGTAAACCCCGATAGGAATCAGGTTACAAAATACTGGCTTGGATTACCCAGTTCCGGATGGAACTTCTCTCGAAAGCGTCCTCCCGTATATTCCCCTATAATTTTTCGCCAGAACGCCTGCGCAATAACATTGTTCCGAACCTGAGTTACTTTCCATCTGCCAGGAAAACGTTTAAACAATTCATAGGCTGCCCGAGTGCCCACCCCACTGCGCCGATATTTTTGCATCACAAAAAACTCAGTCAAATAGTAGTCATTATCCTTACTACCAGGCTCCAATTTCTCCACCAGAGCAAACCCTGCAGGTGCCCCATCACTTGTAATCAAAAAAGGAAACTTGCGGTCCTCTTCTGCCCAGAATGCCTCCAGACCGGGATATTCCGGAAAAATGCCGTTACTGTCCACATCAATATTCAGGTATTTGGTAAAATCATATAGATAAAATTGCATTAAATGCCGAATCACCTGACTGCGGTCCCGGGGAACCAGTTCTATTTTCATATTCATCCGGTTCACCTCCTCTGCTCTACGTATACTAATTACTTTAAAGGTTTACGCGCCGAAGGGCAAGGAAGCATACCCTACTTACTGCCTGCTTTGGTGAACAAGCTGTGAGCATGTAAATTATGGTACACTAGAGCATAGAATACTATTAAATTGAATATTAATCTTATATGTTTTTCACATGGAGGTGTCGAACTTGACCAACGTGCAAAAAGAGATTGATCGACGCAAGCTGGATGACAAACTACCTTCCATGCCTTGGTTCGTTCAGCAATTCATGGACTACAAGCTGCCTGACCTGTCCCCCTCTACCCTGCTCGAATATCTGAGAGATTACGAAGCTTTCTTCGGATGGTTGCGAGCAGAGGGGCTATCCGAGGCAAGCTCTAATAAAGAAGTTACCTTGACTGAACTGGAAGTCCTTCGCATGGATTCGGTTACCGCCTATCGGTTATTTCTTACAACCAAACGGGAAGGAACCAATTCCAGAATTACCGTATCTCGCAAGCTCTCTTCCCTTCGCTCCCTTTTTCATTACCTGAGCCAGATTGCGGAAGATGAAGACTTTTATCCTTTGCTGAAGCGGAACATTATGGCCAAAATCGAGATCAAGCGTACCCATAAACCCAAGGACACCGCTGCCAAACTCAAAGGTAAAATTCTGGAGGAAGAGGAGCTGCTGGAATTCATCGGCTATATTCTTGAAGGTTACGCTGTCGATATGGAGAAGAATAAGCAGGCCCTATACTCCCATGAAATCAACAAAGAACGGGACGCCTGTATTGCCAGCCTGATTCTGAATTCCGGCTTACGGGTGTCGGAGGTCGTGAACCTGAACGTCGATGACCTTGATCTGAACAACAAACTCCTGTATGTCTATCGCAAAGGTAACAATGATGAGACGTACAAAACTCCCGTTTATTTCAGGGAACAGGCCAAGGACGAACTCGCAACTTATATGAACCTGCGGCAATCACGTTACCGCACGCCCAAGCGGGAGAAAGGTCTGTTCATTGCTTTGCGTAACGGAGATTCTGAAGGCAGTCGAATGACCAAAAGAGCGATCCAGGCTATGATCATGAAATACGCCAAACGTTTTGGCAAACCTTATCTAACCGTGCACAAATTACGCCACTCATTCGCAACCGACTATTATTTGCAAAATGATATTTACAAAACGAAGGAGCAGCTTGGACACGCTTCTACGGAAACGACCGAGATCTATGCTCACCTTACCGACAAAACGATGTCCGAAGCCATCGAACGCCGTACTGACGACGGGATGTAACATCCCGAACATAATAAAAGCAGCAAACCACATCAAGGATTTCGATCCGAGAAAGGTCTGCTGCATTTTTTTGTTTTTTTGCATCATTCAAGGAGAAGAGCACAAGCAGAAATAATTTGGTTTACATAATAAAAATTACGTTATATTCAAAGGGGATCAATCACGCTCTCTGTACATTCAATCATATCCAGCGATCATAATATCCCACTTTTGACGTTTCTACCATTAGACTTCACCATTCTGCCTACACTCGCTCTCAACCATCGCTAGCAACGCTTTGGCTATATCCTCCGTTTCATGAACCGAGTACCATGTTATATCTCTGCTTACGGTACTCCGCTCTATAAACTGCTCTGAAGGTAACCATGAGATTATACCCACTACCCCTTTAAGTTGATTAACCAAGGTCAGATCTTTCTCTTCTCGAACCATCACAAATTTGGGATAAGAAGCATCCTTGAATCCTTCAACAACAATCCAATCATAATCCGATAGATAGCTCAGCATATCCTCCAGCTTGGTTGCCTGTCGCTCCATAATCGCAGTACGTTTCTCTGACATGATAACCACCGCCGAAGCCCCAGACTCTCCAAATCGATAAGAATCCGTTCCTTCTTGATCCATCTCAAAATGATCATGACCATCATGCTTAATTGCTGCTACTTTAAGTCCCATAGAAGAAAAGTGCCCGATCAGCGCGGCTGTCAGGGTTGTCTTGCCTGTGTTTTTGTATCCAACAATCTGTATGATATGTGGCTTTGTATCACTCATTGTAGTCATCCACCACTACCTCACATGACCTGAGGGCAGTTTGAGAATACGTACCTGCTCACCCGCAGGAATGCCTTTTTTCTCAGGTGGAACAACAATCAGGCAATCACTGTCCTTAATGGTGATCATCACGCTGGATTCATCTACACGGGCGGCAGCCGGTATTGCGTACACCATGCCGTTGCGGATCTCCGTGCGTCCACGGACGAACCGTGTGAAATTATTAACTTTGGTGTACTCTTCTTCCAAGATCGCAGTCCATTCTTCCATATAAGGATGAGCATCCGCCTGCATGGAACGTATGGTTGGACGAACAAACAAACCAAAACCTACAAAACAGGCCCCCGGGTTACCCGAAAGTGCAAAAAGCAATTTATCTTTATATATAGCAGCTGTGGTCACACTGCCTGGTCGCATCGTCACTTTGTTAAACAACATCTCCACATGTTCTTCCAGCACAAGTTCGCCCATAATATCATAATCCCCGACGGATACACCGCCTGTGGTCACCACGATATCATTATCTTGAATGGCTTCTTCCAGTTTGGCCCTTGCCGTATTCACATCGTCTGCAATAGAACCGTACATCACAGGCTCTCCACCTGCTTCAACAACCAGAGAGCGCAGCATGTAACTGTTGCTGTTCCGAATCCGACCTGGTTGTAATGGCTCATCTACATCAAGCAATTCCGTGCCGGTTGCGAATATCGCCACCTTTGGACGTTGAAATACAGGAACTTCTGCTATGCCAAAAGTAGCTAACACGGACTGCTCTCCTGCCCTGATGATCGTTCCTGCTTCGAGCAGTTGCTGTCCCTCTTGGACTTCCAGTCCGATTGGGGTGATATTAGCACCCGACAATATGTGCCGTTTCAATGCAATCCACTGTTCTCCATTCTCTACCTTGCTCTCGGTCATCTCCATCATAACTACCGCATCCGCACCTTCCGGAACCTGTGCACCCGTCATGATGCGAGCCGTCGTACCTGAAACAATGGTGTGATCCGAGGTGTAGCCGCAAGGAATTTCATCAATGACTCGAAACCAAACTTGATGATCACTCGATGCATCTATGGTATCTGTACTGATAATCGCGAATCCATCCATACCCGATCTCCTGAAGAATGGATACGGATGGGGGGCCTGAATCGTCTCTGCAAGTGTGCGGCCATGAGCAGATTCAAGGTGAACTTTCTCTATGGAGCCTACAGTAACTCTTGCAGCTATTTTGGCCTGGGCATCCGGTACCTGTACAGCTGTACGATTGAATTTGGCAGTTGTCATATCATGTGAATGTGAGTTCATTTTCAAAAGTATTCTTACCTCCTAAAGACTATCATCTTTTAAGAAAGTGTAGCCCGAATACTGTAAGATAACAAGTACATCACTTATTGAATGCTGTGACAAAATCTTATTTCTTACAGGTGTAACATTCCTTGACCTATGTTCAACATGAAAGGCATCTTGTCTGCCCATAATATAAGTGACAAAGGGAGGCGATGATCATGAGTAATCGATGTGAATTATGCGGAAGAGAACCTGTGAATACGACCGTTCATCATCTGACACCGAAAGAAATGGGCGGAACATTTCTGCCAACGGCCAACCTGTGTATCCCCTGTCACAAACAGATTCATTCGCTATACACCAATCGCGACATTGTAACCCTTGGTCTCACTGATCTGCAATCCTTGAGACAGGATGAACGAATGATTCCATTTATCCGCTGGATTCGCAAACAGCCTGCTACAACGATTCCCCGTGTACGTAAATCCAATCATGTTCGCAAATTGTAAACCAAAAAGAACAGCTCCAAGGTAAATGCGCGGATAGAGATAAATCCGTCATACCTTTTCCTGTTCTTTTTGGATTGAACTATATGTTGGGCAGCCAAGCTTATAATTAAATCATTATCTTCGCCTCTTAATTCGGCCGCCGCCCACTCTGGTTTTTGGTTTTTTGTAGGATTTCTTAGGTGAATCAAACAACCCACCACTACTCTTGTTGCGATCAATGGTTCCCTTGCTCTGATCCTTGTTACGGTTGAATAATCCTCCGCCAGATCCCACGCTTGAATCTTTATCGCTTCCGCGCCTTGTAATCGTACCTTTCCGATCAACAGTAATAGGTGGAGCAAGCTTCTTGTCATTACTTGTTGGTGCACGATAAGATCCTGCACTCGGTTTATACGTATCTTTATTGGTATATCCTCGATAGTTGCCATAACCTCGCCCGCCAAAAGAATCGAACAGATTACCAATTAATGTAGCGGTGAGGTAACCTTGTAAAAAAGATGAATCGTAGTTCTGACGAACATATTCCTTGGAGTCCACCTCAACCAAAGTATCCTCCGGTTTGTTCGGGTCTTGTTGCAGGTGATAATACTCGTCCTGATACACGAGAAACATACGCTCTGTGTTCTCTGCCGAGATCTGATCCGGTTGCCTTTGGTCAGACAATTCCTGAGCCACTTCCGGAACGGTACGGTCCGAGGCCCGGTACACATAGGACGTTGAGTTACCACTGCCACTAACCGATTCAAGCGGATATGTGTCCTGAACAGAAGGTGCTGCTCCGCACGCGGACAACAGAGACATGACAAGGCTGAGGACCAGCATTAATTTTAATCCATGTGCCAAGCGTTTTTTCATTGGAACCTCTCCTAGCTCGAACGAATCACTTTGATATCCGCAGGAAGAATGGACTCACCCTCATACAGTGTAAATCTTCTGTCTTGCCACTCCACGCGAAGAAGCATATTATCATCCGACTGATACTGCCATACCAATTGTTCTCCAGCCTGGCCATATGGAGTTCTACCTGCCGTTGATACCATGCCTCCATACTCTTCCTCCAGATGATATGCGCGTCCATCCAGGTCCAGCAATGTAGGCACCTCATCAGGCGCATCAAGCCTGCCATCAATTGGTGTATATAGGGCGTAACGTGTGAGTTCCCGTTCTTCGATATGCAAATATCGAAATGCGGTACCATCCTGCAGCGTGAGCACAACTGCATTTCGAGCGCGATTTTGTACCCGACCAACAACTTCATAAGTGACCAGAGAAACCTCACAGATATCACCAGGTGCAAGCTGAAGCATCGTTTTCTCTGCCTGCGGTGGTTCAGGTTTCGTTAGTATTCCTTTAATTCGTTTCCATACACTCATGAGAATTACTCCTGTTCCTTATCTTATAAACAAGCTGCAATAATCAGTGCGCCCACGATATGTAAAGCGCCAGAGAACAAACCGTATCCTGTCTTCCCTTGCTGAATTCCCGTATCCAGATCCAGATTGGCCCATTTGCGAATCATAAAGTGTACAACACTCTCCAGAATCAACAAAATGATAAAGGATACAACGGAGACCAGCAGTGCTTCTCCCAGGTGACCGGCCGTAGAAATGGACGTAGCGAGTACATACCCTTGTGCAAATAATTTCATAACCATACGTGTAGTAACGGCCATATTGCCAGCCTTAACTTCAGCAAAATCCTTATATTTCGTGAACAGTGAATCAACATACATCAGGACAAACAGCAAAACCGAACCAGATCCGGTCCAGACCAGCATCGCCAAAATGTTCAAATCCATTTACACAGCCCCCACTTATCAACATGAACCGCATTTAAAAGCGAAGGAGAAATACTCTTCTCCTCCGCTGGTTAACCTTGCTGACAACCAAGGTATTAGTTCTTATTATCGTACTGTTTCATCAATGCTGCGAGTTCGTCTTCAACAGCCTGATCTTTACCCAACTTCTCGAACTCTTCATCCAAAGATTTTCCTTTGGAAGACATTTCGTTACTTGCTTCAGCCTGTGCTTCCATCTGCATCATTTTCTCTTCCATACGCTTCATACCAGCACTTGCAGTATCAGAGCCAAACCCATTCAACGCTTTGTTGATTTCCGTTTGGGCTTTTGCTGCATTGTAACGGGCTACCAGTGTTTCACGTTTGTTCTTCATTTGAGTCAACTGCTTACGCATTTCGTCAAGCTTGCCACGCAGGTTATCTGCAGAAGCCTTGTTTTGGTCATAGCTGGTTTTGTACTCAGCCATCTTCTCTTCAGCAGCCTTTTTCTCTTCCAGGGCACGTCGAGCCAGATCCAGATTCTGAGCACGTGCCGCCGTATGCGCCTGCTCTTCACGTTTCTTCACAAGAGCTTCCTGCTCTTCGAATAACTGCTTGAATTTCTTCTCAATGGCGATCTGTTGAGCTACTGCTTTCTCCGCATCTTCCAGATCCTCTTGCATGTCACGGATATATTGGTCCGTCATCTTGATTGGATCTTCCGCCTTGTCAATAATGGCGTTGATGTTAGACATGGTTAGATCACGCAAACGTTTGAAAATGGACATTATGTTATTCCTCCTAGTCGATATTACATCGTATATAAACATACATACGTAACAATCTACAACTCGTTTCAATTTTAGCAAATAAAATCAAAACATTGAATGGTTCTTATGTCAGGAAGATCGTTTATCTTTGTTCAGATGATCCTCCATCAACCTCTCTGCAGTCTGCACGATTTCGTCGATCTGCATCCGCGTGATGGAATCAAAATGGATACCCATGATCACCGTAACGGTTACTTTCAGCTGCAAGGCAGCCTTTCGGGCAAGCCGCTCACACAGCTCTTGTTCTTTATGCCCAGGAATATGTACTGTCGTCCCGCTTACGCGCTCATGATCCACGTAGAACGTGGCTACGGCGCCAATATGCGCCTTTCCTCCGGTAACGAGAAAAACCTTATCTTCTCCTGCTTCAATCACCTGTAAACGTATGGATTTCAAATCATATGTACTCATACCCATCCACCTATCCTTTTCTATATGTTATATATGGAGGAATTATGGCTGTCATGAGCTAAATCGGCAATGAAACTTCTCACACTGCGCATATTTTATGGAGCCCCCGGGCATACCAAGGAGAACGTCATTTTGGAAAAGGAGGCCGTTATTATGCGCGTACGCCTCATTATGCTAATGGTTATCGTTATTTTTCTCGGAGGATATCATGCTCCAGTTTCATCGCGGGATGTTTCAAGCCCGCCAAGTGAATCCGTATCAGGTTTGGATTCTGCGGAAGAAGAACAACTGACATTGGGACAATTACGTCAAAAATATGCCGATACGTTTAAAACCAATGGTCCTTCAACCAAGAAGGTTGCACTGACTTTTGATGATGTACCTGATCCACGGTTTACTCCACAAGTACTGGATGTATTGAAGAAGTACAATGTCAGAGCTACATTCTTCATCGTGGGTAGTCGTGCTGAGAAACATCCGGATCTGGTGAAACGCATTGTTAAGGAAGGGCATATGGTTGGTAATCACAGCTACAATCATCCTGAATTCAGTAAGCTGTCGATGAATGCCTTTCGCAAACAAATTTTACATACCGGGGATATTATTCAACGTTTGGCGGGTTATACGCCCAAGATGATTCGGCCACCTTATGGAGACATTAATGAAGAACAGCTGAGATGGGCTGCCAAACAACACTATAGCATTGTGAACTGGAACGTAGACTCCCTGGACTGGAAAGGCCTTTCAAAGGAACAGGTGAAAGATAACATCCTGTCTGCCGTGAAACCTGGCTCCATCGTTCTGCAACATGCTGGAGGCGGTGTAGGGTCAAACCTGAACGGCACGATTAAGGCTTTGCCTGAAATTATTGAGGAACTACGTAATCGGGGATATGAACTGGTCACCTTGGACGAAATGCTGGGATTGCCAAAGGCCAAAGATTAGGATGACCGTGATAACAAATAATGAGAATATTAAAAGGGTGCTGTTCAATCGCGAATTAGCGACTGGCAGACACCCTGTTTGAATTCATTTTAAATGTTATTTTCTCTCTACTTCAGAATGTACAGCTCGATATCCTGAAATCCAAATGTGCTTACGGACTGTTTGCTACCCGGGATGAAGATATCAATCCGGTGACCCTTGATTGCACCGCCCACATCACGTGCTGTGGCTACAAAAGCTTGTTTTGGCAATCCTGGATGGCTGTGACCAGTTACCAGTACTTTGGTTCCGAGTGGAATTACACTTGGATCAACTGCAATTGTGCCCAGTTCAAGGTCATTTCCGAAATAATCGACTGCACCCCATCCTCCATTTTCAGACGGATCTGCAGAGTATGCCGTTGCTTTTACGTTCACAGCTTTGCTGTAATCGAATGTCTTACCCCAGGCTTGAACCACTTTGTTATCTGCGTTAACGTCCAAACTTGCTGTGGTAACCGTTTTGGCTGGGGTCTTGCTCTCCGTTGCCGCAGCGGCTGCAACATTGTTTGCCTTACCGGGAATCGTAATTTTCAAACCACCATAAATGTTGTAAGCCGAAATGTCGTTGTTTGCTTTAACCAACGTGTTGAGTGCTACTCCATATTGTTTTGATAAGGTGTAGAAGGTATCCCCTTCTTTGGCCACATGAACTGAATCGGCGTGAGCCGGAACGGCTTGAATGAGCATTGCTGTTGTCATTAATGCTACTGCTGTTTTGGCTATACGTTTCTTGTTAATCATGGTCTTCCTCCCTCATTATGCCTGCGAAGTTAGTTGTCGGATTCGGATGAGGAGCCACCCTATAGGTTCTTCGTTACATTTGAAACGTTATGTACCCCTAATTCACCCCAAGCAGTGTGCTGTAGATCTTCCCCCTGCACAATCTGCATCGTTACATCCCCCGCACTCCCTGTCCGGAAGTTTCGGCAGAGTTCAATATATCACAATTTTGTAACCTGAACTTGTAGTAATTCTTACCAAATGGTTTTTAGCATGTAAGCATTTGTAAGAATACTGGTTAATTCAGAAAATTTTGTTGACCCGATTCCTTTATATTTGGTAACAGAATAGTTACTTTTCCGAATGCTTACGCGATTATTATCCATAAAAAATAGCGTTACCGACTCGAAGTCAGTAACGCTATTTAATCACATCGTTTAGAGTACTTTGGCAAGAAAATCACGTGTACGTGAATTTTTTGGAGCTCCAAACACCTCATCAGGTGTTCCCTCTTCCACAATAACCCCGCCATCCATGAACAGGATTCGGTCTCCCACTTCACGTGCAAAACCCATCTCATGGGTTACGATGACCATTGTCATCCCGCCTTCTGCAAGACGTTTCATGACATCCAACACTTCACCGACCATTTCGGGGTCCAGTGCCGACGTAGGCTCGTCAAACAGCATCACATGCGGCTGCATGGCCAATGCTCTAGCAATGGCGATCCGCTGCTTCTGTCCACCAGACAGCTGATTCGGGAATGTATCTTTTTTATCGTACAAGCCCACGGTGTTAAGCAGATCAGCGGCGATTTTCTCCGCTTCCTGAGTGGATTGTTTCTTCACTTTAATTGGAGCAATCGTAATGTTTTGCTCTACCGTTTTGTGTGGGAACAGGTTGAAGTGCTGGAACACCATGCCCATTTTCTCACGAGTTGCGTTAATGTTATGCTTGGGGTCCGTGATTGACACGCCTTCAAAATCAATCTCTCCTGAGGTAGGCTGTTCCAGCAGATTCAGACAACGCAAGAAAGTACTTTTACCTGAACCGGAAGGACCGATGACCACGACAACCTCACCTTTGCCAATCGTCACGTTAATGCCCTTAAGCACATCGTTATTTCCATAAGATTTGTGTAATTGTCTAACGTCTATCACTTGCACTCAACTTCCTTTCCAGTCGTCCCAGCAGCTTGGACAAAATGAACGTCATTACAAAGTAGATGGCTGCTGCAATCAAAAATGGACTCAAGCCTTGGTACGTAATGTTCTTGACTACACTTGCCTGATACATAATATCCACCATACCGATAACTGAGATAATGGAGGATTCTTTGATGATAGTTATGAATTCATTACCGATCGCTGGTAATACAGCTTTGAAGGCTTGTGGCAATATGATATAACGCATCGCGGCGCCTCTTCCCATACCTAATGAACGCGCTGCCTCCAACTGACCACGATCCACACCTTGGATACCTGCACGGAAAATCTCCGCCAGATAGGCACCACTATTGATTGAAAGTGTAATGATACCTGCCTGAAGTGCAGTGAAGTTAATGCCAAAGCTCAGGGAAAAACCATAGTAAATAATCATCAACTGTACCAACATCGGTGTGCCACGGATCACTTCAACGTAAGCCGTACCGATCCAGCGCAAGATTGCAGCGTCATGCAAACGGAACAAACAGATGATCAATCCAATAATTACCCCGAAGATAACCCCAAGTGCAGACAACAGAAGTGTGTATCCTACACCTGTAGCATAGAAACTTTTGTACTCCCAGAATACTTGGAAAATATTTTGTGATTTGTTCGCTTTATCCGCCATCAAGAGGCTGGCGTCCGTCACCATCTGATTGATTTTATCTTCACTTTTCAGTCGCTCCAGTGTTCCATTTACTGCAGCTAGCAGCTCGGTATTACCTTTACGAATCCCGATTGCCGCTTCTGCTTGCTCTTCGTCTGGAACAGCAGCAGCAAGCCCAATGATATCGTCCAGATAACCTGCAGCAACGGTATCTTCAACGATTGCCGCGTCAATGCGTTTTGTTTGCAGTTGAAGCACGATATCCGAGATTTTATCCAGCGCAGTAAGCTTCGCTCCTGGAATACTCTGTCCGATCGTTTCCTGAATGGAGCCTTTCTGCACGCCAATCTTCGCATTTTCAAGTTCTGCCATGTTTGGATATTTGTCTTTATCCACATTGCGAACCATAATCACTTGTTTTGATTTATAATAAGTGTCGGAAAAATCGATACTTTTCTTCCGTTCATCCGTCGGCGTCATACCTGAAACCACCAGATCAACACGCCCGCTCTGCAATGAAGGCAGAAGACCGTCGAAGCCCATATCCTCAATCACAAGCTCAGCGCCAAGATCTTTGGCAATCTCTTTGGCGATCTCAATATCGAAGCCAACGATTTCATCTTTGCCATTAATCACTTTATGGAATTCATATGGTGCAAAATCGGCACTTGTACCGAGCACCAGCTTTTTACTGCTTGAATTATCTGTAGTTCCACTTGCAAGTGCCACAGGAACGGCAGTCGTCAGCAGAATAACAAAGGTCAACAGCATCATGGTGTAACGACTTATTAATTTCAACCTTTTTCTCTCCCCTTACAATACTTTGTATGCTTCTCATGTTGATGACTGAGTCATTATAAAGTACAATGCATGATTATGCAATGCATTTTGACATTACAAATCTTGACTTGTTTCTGAAAAAATGAAGCAAACATGATATAATCAATGAATTATTTTCATTTTTGCATAAGGAGTTTACTAATGACAGCTAACAAATCACAAATTCTGACGGTTATTGATCAATATGCTTCCCGTTTTAAAGCCATTTCATCATATATCGGTGCCAACCCCGAACTGGGAAATGAAGAGTATCTCGCTTCTGCCCGTTTGAAAGAAGAACTGCTCTTCCACGGTTTCACTGTAGAGGCTCCAATCCTAAGTCTGGAGACAGCCTTTATCGGAACCTATTCAGCCGCCAAACCCGGCCCTACCATTGCTTTATTGTGCGAATATGACGCCTTGCCGGAGATCGGTCACGCTTGTGGTCACCATCTGATCTGTATGATGAGTCTTGGGGCCGCTGTTGGGCTAAAATCTATTCTGGATGAAGTAGGTGGAACCATTAAAGTGTTTGGTACCCCCGCTGAAGAGACACGTGGTGCCAAAGTTCCGATGGCTGAAGCAGGTTTGTTCGATGACTGTGACGTCGCTCTCATGGCGCATCCATATTATGCCTACGAAAAGTCAGGCAGCTCGCTGGCTATTGATGCTGTGCAATTTGAATTCCATGGCCGATCTTCACATGCTGCTGCAAGTCCGCACGAAGGCATTAATGCTCTTGATGCCGTCATTCAAACGTTCAACGGAATCAATGCATTCCGGCAACAAGTGAAAAGCACCGTTCGGATTCATGGTGTGATCAACAACGGAGGTCAGGCAGCCAATATCATTCCTGACTATGCTTCTGCGCAATTTTATGTACGGGCAGCAACTCGTAAAGAACTGAATATCCTCACAGAACGTGTGATTCAGATCGCTGAAGGTTCTGCTCTCCAGACAGGATGCAAGCTGGTGACATCCAACTATGAAACGTCCTATGACGAGATGGTTACCAATGAAGCATTCTCAGCTGCGTTTAGTCAAAATCTGATGGAACTTGGGATCCCGCAAGAAGAGATTGTGAGTGGTAATGATCACGGCTCTATGGACATCGGTAACGTTTCCCTGAAATGTCCTGCAATTCATCCCTACATTCGTGTTGTAGACGAGGTGCATACACTGCACTCCATAGCCTTCCGTGACCTTGCACTTCAGGAGCGTGCGCTGGATGGCATGATTCTGGGAGCCAAGGCACTTGCAACAACAGCCTATGACGTACTGAGCCAGCCAGAGCTGCTTCAAACCATCCGCACGGAGTTCGAGCAAGCTATTCGCTAAAATTTACTTTCAACATGTTATATAGGGGTGCCCTGAACAATCTTGAATTCCAAGTTGTTCAGGGCACCCTTTTTTCTAAATTAGCTGTAAGTATATTCAGCACAAAGCTGGAAATGCTGTGAAAGAAACCTTTGAAAACGATGAAAATAATACATTTTATTACAGTAAATGTGATTCGTTTGCTGGCTAACTTGGTTAATTATAACTATAAGTGCGTGTTCAAAAGACCGGTTTTCAGTACCGAGAAGATGGGATGAAGCGGTCTTTTGAACAACCTCTATAACTCATCCTATATTCAGGAGGTGCTGTCATGCTGCTCGAAGCCATGTATCATGTTCCTCGTGACAAATGGGCTTATGCTTATAATTCGTCTACCATACATCTGCGCGTACGAACCAAACGTAATGATGTGCACTACGTGACTGCACTGACCGGAGATAAGTACGATTGGAACGGAACATACAAGGAAATTCAATTGGAGAAGGCTGCTTCTGATAACATGTTTGATTATTGGGAGGCTGCCGTCAAGCCACAATTCAAACGTCTCACTTATATATTTCGGATAACTGCCGGTTCAGAAGATGTTTTTCTTGCGGATAACGGAATTCATTATGAGACCCCCTATCCAACTGGAGGATATTATGAGTTCTCGTATATACATGAAATTGATGTGTTTAAGGTGCCCGAGTGGGCCAAAGAAGCCGTCTTTTATCAGATCATGACGGAACGGTTTGCTAATGGAGATCCTAAGCTGAATCCAAAAGAAACGCATGACTGGGGTGGCAAACCTGAGTTGGACAATTATTTTGGTGGAGATCTGCAAGGTGTGCTGGATCATCTGTATGACTTAACTGAACTTGGCGTGAACGCCATTTACTTTACCCCGTTATTCCAGGCCAATTCCTACCACAAATACGACACGATTGATTATAAAAAAGTCGACCCCCATTTCGGTGATAATGCCTTGCT
Source organism: Paenibacillus sp. FSL H3-0457 (assembly GCF_037981725.1). NCBI lineage: Bacteria > Bacillati > Bacillota > Bacilli > Caryophanales > Paenibacillaceae > Paenibacillus > Paenibacillus sp. FSL H3-0457. The sequence goes on from NZ_CP150283.1 coordinate 3,974,311, forward strand.
TAAACAATTGACAGAAGAATGTCATCGCCTGGGTATACGTGTCATGCTTGACGCGGTGTTTAACCATTGCAGCGAAGACTTCCCTCCTTTTCAAGACGTTCTCCAGAATGGAAAAAACTCTAAGTATGCCGATTGGTTCCACATCAATGAATATCCGGTTCAGATCAAGGATGGTATACCAACCTACGATACATTTGGGTTCTATGGCAACATGCCCAAGTTCAATACAGCCAACCCTGAGGTTAAGGCATATCTACTTGATGTAGCTGAGTACTGGATCAAGGAAATTAAGCTGGATGGGTGGCGTCTGGATGTAGCAAATGAGGTGGACAACCACTTCTGGCGTGATTTTCGCAAGGTCGTTAAGGCAGCGAACCCTGAAGCCTATATTGTTGGTGAAGTATGGAGCGACTCCTTGACCTGGCTTATGGGAGATCAATTCGATTCCGTCATGAATTATCCATTTGCCGACAAAGTGCTTCAGTTCTTCTGTGGTTCAATGGATGGTTATAACTTTGCCAACGAGATGGGTTCACTGATTATGCGCTATCCGCAACAAACCAACGAAGTGATCTTTAATATGCTGTGCAGCCACGATACCCCACGACTGCTCACCCGGTTAGGAGAAGACAAACGCCGTTTAAAGTTGTCGGTTGTATTTCTTTTCACCTATATCGGTACACCTTGTATCTTCTACGGCGACGAAGTTGGGATTAGTGGTGATGCTGACCCGGATTGTCGAAAATGTATGGAATGGGACCCGGCCAAGCAAGACAGAGAATTGTATGATTTCTATCGTCTGATGATTGATTTACGCAAAAGCAATGAAGCCCTGCGCAAAGGACGCTTCCGATTCCTCAAGGCTGATCACAATGATCCCTGTATCGTCTACGAGCGTGTGGATGACAACCTTCACTTTACCGTGTGGATGAACAATACACCTCAAGATCGAACGCTCTCTCATCCTATGGAAACAAAAGACTGGAAAGACGCATTAACTGAAGAGCCTGTGTTTCCAACCGATGGAATGATGAATATTAAGCTTGACCCCTATGGGTACCGCATTTTGTATAGACAGCTTGATCCGACAACCATCCAACACTGCTGAGGTTTAAATTCTGAACAGTCATATAAAAGAAAAGAAAAACACTTCCACCGTCTCAGATGATACTTCATTCTGAACTTTGGAAGTGTTTTGTTTATTTGATTAAAAAAGCCACAGCAAAAATGCTGTGACTCATTCAGGATTGCATCAGTTTACAGGGTCAAGTTTGATCCGACGATAAATGTCCATATATTCTTCAGCTGAGACGTTCCAGCTGTATTCTCCGCCCATTGCATTTTTCACAATTTTCTTCCAGTGTTCTGGCTGTTTGTAGATCTCCTCAGCACGCCGAATGGTACTCATCATGTCATGAGCGTTAAAGCTTGTGAATGAGAAACCATTCCCTTCTCCAGTAAACTCATTGTATGCCTGCACAGTGTCGTTCAGACCGCCTGTTTCCCTTACGAGAGGCACACTGCCATATCGCAGAGCCAGTAGCTGACTAATACCACATGGTTCGAACCTTGATGGCATCAGGAAGATATCACTGCCTGCATAGAAACGGCGGGATAACCCATCGTTAAACGTGATCTGGGCAGACATTTTGAGCGGATAACGATTAGCGGCTTCACGGAACCAGTGTTCATACATAGGCTCTCCTGTTCCCAGTACCGCGAATTGAATGTCATCATAGTACAGCAATTCATCCAGGATACGGCACACAAGATCAAGCCCCTTAGAGTCCACGAGCCTTGTCACCATCACCATGAGTGGTACATCAGGACGAACAGGAAGTCCAAGTTCCTTTTGCAGCTCAATTTTGTTCTCCGTTTTCTTGGACAGACTTGTTCTGTATTTCACTGGAATTTTGGTGTCCGTTGCCGGGTTGTAACTCTTGGTATCAATTCCGTTTACAATCCCGCTGAAACGATCTCCAAGTGAACTGAGCAGTCCGTCCAGGCCATATCCATAATAAGACGTTTGCACTTCCTGTGCGTATGTTGGGCTTACGGTTGTCACATGGTCAGCATACACAATTCCTGCTTTCAAGAAGTTGACGTTACCGTAATATTCGGCTCCATCCACGGTGAAATATCGATCGTCCAGCTCGAGAATATCACTGAATAACTCATGCGGGAATACCCCTTGATACAACAAGTTATGTATGGTGAATACCGTACGAATATCACTGTAGAATGGATCGTGTCTGTAGTGTGCTTCAAGCACCAAAGGAATCATTCCTGCATGCCAGTCATGACTGTGCAACACGTCAGGCTTGAACTCAATCTGTGGCAACACTTCGAGCACTGCACGGTTGAAGAAGGCGAAACGTTCGCCATCATCCATATAACCGTACACTCCATCACGCCCAAAATAATACTCATTATCCACAAAATAGACTGGAATCCCATCATGAACCAGCATTTCTATTCCACAATAGGGTCTGCGCCAGCCAAGAGGTACATCCGTTGTAATTACGGGCTGTAACGCGTCTTTATACTCATCGGGAATCCCCTTGTACTTAGGCATAATCACCCGCACATCTGCCCCGCTCTTCTTCAAAGCAAACGGGAGAGCACCGATTACGTCAGCAAGGCCTCCTGTTTTGATAAATGGATGTACTTCAGCAGCAGCAAATAGAATATTCATGCCTTTGTCCTCCTCTTCGGTTTGAGCGTGTTGCTTTCATTGTTATTCTTCGTTTTTGAACTGACGGAAGTTATACTCGCAGGTGATTCATCCGTTTTCCGACGTGTGTTCTTTTTTAGTATCACGATGCTAAGCGGAGGCAATACCAATTCGAGACTATGCGGATGCCCATGAAAAGGAATCTTTTCGGTAGGCAGTTGCATATGATTAGTAATGCCTGAACCGCCGTAAACGGAATGGTCACTGTTAAGTACTTCGGTATACATACCGGGACGCATGACACCAATCCGGTAACGCTCCCGCTTGACCGGCTGAAAGTTAATGAGCACAAGGAGTGTATCCGCAGGTTTTTTTCCTTTGCGTACGTATGAAATGACACTCTGGTCCTGATCATCCGGAGTGATCCATTCATAACCGTCCAAGGAATGATCAAGCTCCCACAAAGCTTTTTCGCTCAAGTACAGGTTAGACAGCTCACGCTCAAACTTATGCAAATTGCGGTGACTGTCATAATCCAGCAAGAACCAATCCAGTTGATCCTCATCTTTCCATTCGATGAACTGGCCAAAGTCTCCACCCATAAACAACAGCTTTTTCCCTGGGAAAGTCATAAAATAGCCCAGAAAAGCACGCATGCCGGCAAATTTCTGCTCATAGGTTCCTGGCATCTTGTCGAGGAGCGACTTTTTGCCATGAACAACTTCGTCATGTGACAGAGGTAGCACATAATTTTCAGCAAAGGAGTATACGACCGGGAAAGTCAGCAAATGATGTTTGGAAGGACGCTCATGAAAATCAGATTCCATGTAATCAAGCGTATCGTTCATCCAGCCCATGTTCCATTTGTAGTTGAAACCCAGACCACCTTCATCTACAGGTAAAGTCACCATTGGCCATGCACTGGATTCTTCAGCCATCATCAATGCATAAGGGAAATACTTGAACACCGTCTCATTCAGCTGCTGCAAAAAGGCTACAGCTTCCTTGTTCTCAAGACCACCTTCATCATTGGTACGATATTGTCCTGGCTGCTTCTCAAAATCAAGCCGTAGCATACTCGTAACCGCATCAACACGGAGTCCGTCAAAATGATACATCTCCATCCAATATAATGCATTGGAGATCAGAAATGAACGAATCTCAGGTTTCGAGTAGTCAAAGCTAAGTGTGCCCCAGCCCGGCTTCTCTGCTAACATCGGATCTGCATACTCATACAAAGGCGTACCATCAAACATACGCAACCCATGAGCGTCTTTGGCAAAATGTGCAGGTACCCAATCCAGCAATACGCCAATCCCGGCCTGATGTAGTGTATCCACTAGATACATCAGATCTTTTGGATGCCCATAACGACTGGTTGGCGCATAAAACCCTGTGTTTTGGTAGCCCCACGAAAGGTCATATGGATGCTCACTGAGGGGCATCATTTCAACATGTGTATATTTCATTTCTAATAAGTAAGGAACAAGCAAATCAGCCATCTCGCGATAACTATAGAGGCTTCCGTCTTCTTTGCGCTTCCAGGTTCCCATGTGCATTTCGTAAATATGTAGAGGTTTGTTATACATGGCACGTTGTTTGCGTCTCCAGGCTCCATCATTCCATTTGTACCCTTCGATTGAACTGGTGACAGAGGCTGTCTGAGGTCGAACCTCTGCTTGAAACGCATATGGGTCCGCTTTGAGCAATTCTGTTCCATCTTCCGTTAATATACGGAACTTGTATAAAGTTCCTTCGCTGATTTCCGGAAAAAAACGACTCCAAAATCCTGATTCGGGTATCTTATATAAAGGTTCCTTTTCGCCTTTCCATTCATTGCGGTCCAGAGCCAGTCCTACTTCTACGGCATTTGGTGCCCATACGGTAAAGCGATACCCCCGAAGGCCATCGCAAGTCTCAGGCTGCGCGCCCAACATTCGATAACTGTGATGAAGGTTACCTTCATGAAATAAATAAATATGCTCCGGCAATATGTCCGGGTGTGCTAACGGTTGAATGGCCAAGAGATCACCTTCTTCTCAAGAAAATAGATATAACAGTAACCATTACCCCAGTCTAGCCAAGTTGAAAAGAAAAATGCGGTGGTTTAGAAAATGTTGTCTTTTTTCTGAATTTTTACAGTAACAATCGTTTCATCTGCTCTACTTTGCGTTAATGATGTACTACAATGCACAATATTTTGGGAGGGAAACGATTATGTTTAATAAAGATTGCATCGCTATGCTGTTGGCGGGAGGAGAAGGGAAGCGATTAGCCCCTTTAACCTCGAGTATCGCAAAACCCGCTGTACCGTTTGGCGGGCACTACCGGATCATCGATTTTCCTCTCAGTAACTGCGTAAACTCAGGGATCGATACTGTAGGAGTATTGACGCAGTACCAAGCGGAATCTTTACACGATCACATCGGTGGAGGAGAACCATGGGGACATGGCAACTCAAGTGAGGCAGGAATATCCTTGCTTCCATCTTATCATACAGGAAATGACGAATACTTGGGAACGGCGGATGCTATTTATAAAAATATCGACTATATTGATCAACAAAACCCCGAAAATGTTCTAATTTTGTCGGGTGACCATATTTATCATATGAATTATCGCGATATGTTGGAGGCTCATCAAGCCAATAATGCCGCAGCAACGATTTCAGTTATGGAAGTTCCATGGGATGAAGCACATCGCTTTGGGATCATGGCTGCCGATGCTGATTTGCGTGTAACCGAGTTTGCCGAGAAACCGGCTGAACCAAAAAGTAATCTGGCTTCAATGGGCATTTACATGTTCAAATGGGATTATCTGAAACGCCATCTGTTGGAAGATGCCGTTAATCCTGAATCCAGCCATGACTTCGGTAAAGATGTGATTCCTCAAATGTTGAACGAAAATAATCCCCTCTTTGTCTATAACTTTAATGGTTATTGGAAAGATGTAGGTACGGTTAAGAGCCTATGGGATGCACATATGGATCTGTTACACAACGAGGAAGACTGGAGTCTGCAAAAAGAAAACTGGCCGATGTTTACTCGCGACTGGCGCTCCAAGCCAAGTGCTTACAAAGCAAGACATACAAAGATCGAACATGTTACTTCCATGATTCACGACTCTTGTGCAATCGAAGGTCGTTCAGAACGTTCCGTTATCTTCTGCGGTGCAGAAGTGGGTAAAGGCTCTGAGGTTAAAGACAGTGTTGTTATGCCTAACGCACGCATAGGCCGTGGGGTTCACATCGAACGCGCCATCATCGGTGAAGGTGCAATAATCAAGGACGGTGCAATCGTTAAAGGTACAGCAGATGAAATTGTGGTCGTTGGACCTAACGAGATCGTCTCTGCCAAACCGGCTGTCCGTACGCAACCTGTTCGTATGTTGAAAGAAGTATATGAGAAAAGTGGACGCCTGCGCACTGGCGAACTTTCTTCATAATGAAGTAAACATAATATGTAAAAGGCGAGCCTCAGATGGCTCGCCTTTTTTTGGTGTTGATGTTGATATGGATATTATAAAGCGTACATGCTCGATCATCAGGTAGAAAAATCGCTTATCTTTTAAAACCTTAAGACTTTTCTAGATCTGATTTTGTATCGCTTGCATCACTAGCTGTTCGCTCATCTGTGACTTCAGCATCACCAGACGCGGTTACAGACTCTTCTGGACCCATCTCCTCAGCCACAGCCGGTAATGTAACCGTAACGGTTGTACCCGATCCGAGTTCACTTTGCATCGTGATCGTTCCCTCATGCAGTTCTACCAATTCTTGCGTAATCGCAAGACCTAGTCCCGTTCCCCCATTTTGATGATTCACTTGGAAGAAACGGTCCCGTACTTTAATTAAATGTTCTTCACTAATTCCGATACCGGTGTCCTGAACAGCTGCAATGATCTGACCATTCTCCTCTTTGACCGACAAGAAGATCCAGGAATTCTCATGTGAAAATTTGATCGCATTATCCACAACATTCAGGAAGACTTGTTTCAGTCTGTTACCGTCTCCATGGACATTATAAGCACGAGTCTCGTCCGTTTCCAACTTGAGATGGACCTGTTTTTGTTCCGCTTTGGCCCAGACATTCAACATCGTTTCCTGTACAATTTCACGAATGTTGACGGTTCCTTTGACCAGCTTCATCTGATTCTGCTGCAATTTGGAGAAATCCAGCATCTCTTCAACAAGTCCAATCAGTCGTTCGGTTTCCTTGGAGATAATACCCATACCGATACGGGTTTCTTCCGGATCATAACCGCCTGAATCCAGTGTCTCGCTCCAGCCTTTGATACTGGTCAAAGGAGTTCTTAATTCATGTGAGATCGAGGAGATAAAATCATCCTTGATCTGATTACTCCGCACAATCTCATGTGCCATGAAGTTAAGTGTTGATGCCAATTCGCCCAGTTCGTGCTTATAATTCCCTTTAACCCTGACATCCAGCCGTCCTCTAGCCATTTGGGCAGATACTGCGGTGATGTTGTTAATTGGACGTACGATGGAATTTGCCATACCAATACTGATGATCAACACTATAGCAAGCACGCCAACCCCGACGGCAGCGGCGAGTAGTCCCATATTCAACAGCTTTGAATTCACATCTTCAAGTGATGTCAGATATCGAATAACATAAGTATTTTCGCCGCCCAGATCAAACTTGTGTGAAACGGCCATGACAGATTCTCCAGTACCTGGTTGTCTTCCAATCCAGCGTCCCATATCCCCATTCAGAGCCTGCATAATATCACTGGTTTGCAGCACAGCACGGTCAGATTCAAAAGCAGTCGAACTCGCCAATACGCGCCCGTTCAGATCCAAAATTTCCAATTCAGTATTGGACAATGCCAAGTTCACAAGGAGTCTAGACAGATTATTGCCATCCTCCGTAGTATTCTCACGAGCGATCGGCTCGAAAAAGTCCTTTGAATTAGAAATGTGGGTACTAATCGTATTGTAGATACTCTCATAATAATACCTTTGAACTGCCAACATAAATACGAATTCGACCAACAGCAGAGCGAGAAAAACTACAAAGAAATAATGTAGTACGATCTGCCGAGTAATGCCTTTTTTAATCATTGCTCCCGGCCCTTCCATTTGTACCCGTGACCCCATACAGTCTGCAGGTATTCGGGCTCGGAAGGATTGTTCTCAATTTTCTGACGCAGACGACGAATGTTGACATCCACAATTTTGGGATCACCCATGTACTCTTTTCCCCATACGTGATCTAACAATACATCGCGGCTGAGCGGTGTATTTTCTTTTTCCAGGAAAAACTGAATCAAGGAAAACTCCGTTGGAGTCAATTCAATCGCTTCATTCTGTTTCTTGAATTGCTTCGAGATCAGGTCCAGTGAAAATGGCCCGGACTGGAACGTAACCTTTGCCGCAGTTTCCCGATGCACGTTCACCCGGCGTAACAATGACTGAATACGTGCAATCAACTCTGTTGGGCTGAAAGGCTTGCTGACGTGATCATCTGCACCAACGGAGAGTGCGTACACTTTATCCTGTTCCTGCACTTTCGCTGTCAGAAAGATGATGCCCAGACGTTCATTGGTTTCACGGATGCGTCGACACACCTCAAATCCATCAATACCTGGTACCATAACATCCAGCAGAGCCAGATCAATATCCGGTACTGTCTGCAGTATGCGAAGCGCTTCATGACCGTCACCCGCTTCAAGCACTTCGAATCCGTTTCTCTTTAAATTAATCACTATAAAACTGCGGATGGATTCTTCATCCTCAAGAATAAGTACTTTACTCATTAAGTTCTCCCTTTCTATTCAGCTGAGAAGTATTGCTCAGTGCATCTTTACCCGCCTCTGATTGTGCTACCCGTGAAGCAATAACCCGATCTTTGGTACGCGTAATTTCCTTCCAGCTTTTACCCTTCTCCTGTTCCCACTTGGAAAGGGTGAAATATTTGATCTCTGCTACGGTTTCGTCCGTATCAATCATTTTAAATCGAATATATTTTTCCTTCTCCGATTTGGTGTCAATAGTGATCTTACCGTACCACTCTGGCTTGAGATTTAGATGGAATAAATCAGCATCATCTCGGAATTGGAATGAGACAAATTTCTTGCTATCTTTGCCATCCCACTGATAATAGGTGTAAAACCACAACCGAGAGTCAAATACGTAATGCTCCCAACCTTTTGGAGTCTCTTTGAGCCCAAACTCAATAATACCATCATTATCAACATCACCGCTTAAAATTTTGTCATCTCTATACGTTTGATCCGGTGATTTGAAAGCATTGACTAACTTGTTATCTTTAACATACATAATTTGCGAGAAGGAACTCCGATCATCCAGCTCGGCATCCAGTACAATGCCCATCTGTCCTTTGGCAATCTCTCCGCCCAGAGCATTATAAACTTCTTTAACGGTATAATCGGTCTGCACCCGATCAACTTCCTTGAAGCTGCCATCTTCGTACTGGTATAACGCAATCGTTGCAAAACCGCTGTTGTTCAGCGAAATGATAACAAAATCACTTTTACCATCTCCGCTCAAATCCAGCGTGTTCCCCTGCGCATCATCAATGATATATTGATTATACGGAACTCCACCCAAGACCTGCTCCAGTGCCCCGCCCTTGTAGGAATATGCAGTCAGGGCTTTCTGCTCCTGCAGGCTTACACCAAGAATAATATCCGGATTTCCGTCATTCGTAATATCCAATACTTTAAAGGATTGCAACTCATTTCCCGGCACATCAAATGTAAGTTTTTTAACCCATGTGCCTCCCTGCTCTTCCAAAATCATGCCATGGATTCGCACATTCTCATTTGGTGTCTCATAAAAAACAATCGCTTCCCGAGTTCCATCCCCATTCAGGTCTTCCACCCGAATCATGCTGGTATTATTCATATCCTTGGGACGAATCAATGTACTCTCTGGCGGCAGTTTAACCTGAACCACGTTGTACAGTTTCTCCTTATCGGTGGACATCATTGGTTTTCTCATCAAACCCTTGGGGTCACTTATGACTGTGCATCCGCTTAGAACAGAACCAAGCATAATCGCCATAGTTCCTGCTGCTACAAAGCGTCCCCACCGTGAATTAAACAATCTCATCACTCTTTTCAATAGTTTAAATCTGGTTTTTTTCTTGCTGTGTCAGTCTTCGTCCACGAATATCAAAAGCAATCTTGCCTTCTGCCAATCCCCAGATCCGTGTGGCATGTTTCTCAGCAAGCTCAATAGGCAGCACTGCAATGACTGTTGCACGTTCTTCTTCACATAATTTGCGCAGCGTTTCCAGCACCGAATCTGCTGTGTGAGGGTCAAGACCAATCACTGGTTCATCGGCCAAAACGACTTTGGCACCATGAGCAAGTGCTCTTGCAATAGCAACACGCTGCTTCTCACCACCACTGAGCTTCTCTGCTATTTGATGTGCTTTATCAAGTAATCCCAATCCTTCGAGATAATCCATAGCACCCATATAATCATCGGAACGTACCATACCGGTTACCATTCTCCATACGGGAGTCTGACCCGATCGTCCGATTAATACATTTTTAAGAGCCGTACGTCTAGGAAATAATTCTGGATTTTGTTCCAAGTATGCCCATTCCCGTTTGATTTTCCGTTTTCCGGACCAGCCTTCTTTCAAAATCTCGGCGCCATCCACCGTAAATCGGCCTGAATCCCATTTCTCCATCATAGCCAGACATTTGAGCAGCATGCTTTTTCCGCTACCGCTTGAACCAACTACAGCTATCATTTCACCCTGTTGCATATCAAATCGAATATCCCGCAGAACGGGAACGCGGTCCACGCCAACGGATTTACTCAAGTTCTCTACTCTGATCATCGCGATGTCTCCTCTTGTCCATGTTTTTCCCTACCACTAGTGTACTCGGAAATGGACATCAATTTCCATGCGAACACCAGCTTCTATTTTAACACAGATTCGAACTCAGGTTTACGACGAAATAATATACCTGCCAAGCCGAAAAGAAGGTACAGGATTCCGAGCAAGGTGAACATGCTTCCGGGTGAAATCCAGTTGATCATCTGACCACCCAGATTCGGTCCAATAATACTTCCAATCGTGAAATGAAAGGATGCCACAACGTTGGCTGCAGGCAGCAAAACCTTAGGCAAAATGTCTGCGGCATAGGCCAGGCCCAGTGAGAAAAAGGAGCCGACCAGGCCGCCTGCGATTGTTAACAATACAAGCGTCCACCAGAAATGCGTACCTGCGACTGGAACCAGCATGAAGATGATTCCCCCGCTGATGCCCGCAAACATCAATATCTTCTTACGCCCATATCGGTCACTCAACATTCCGAGAGGTAATTGAAGGAACAAACCTCCAATCCCGATAAAAGGAAGCAACGACGAAATCTGATTGGTATCGAATCCAATACGTAGCCCATACACGGGGAAGTTACTATTCATACCCGCTTCCATATATCCGTATAAGAGTGCCGGTAAAAGTGCATACCAGGCCCATGTCAGACTACGACGGAAGCGACGTTCCGGCAGTTGGCCATGCTCTGCTTTTTCCGGTTTCGTATCTGGAAGCTTCATTAATACCAGTATAAGCACTGCTGCAATACAGATGAACAAGACCCAGAAAGGGACAGCATCACCGAAGCCAAGCAGCTTAATTCCCAGCGGACCAATACTGAATCCCAGACCGTAGGACATGCCATAGAGTGATATGTAGCGTCCACGTTTTTCAGGTGCAGTAACAAGCAGTACCCATAGTTGAGCCGCATAATGAAGTGCGCTGTCTCCTATTCCAACGATCAGACGCAATATGAACCATATTTTAATATCTGGTAAATACGGAAATAGTATTAAAGGGACCATGACTAATATCAGGCCACCTACAATCAGCTTTTTGAACCCTAATGCTCCCAATAACCGTTCCGCAACGAGAGTCATGGCAAAAGAGCCAATGTACAACGCGGCGGCGTTTAATCCGTTTAAACCTGGTGAAACCCCTTTTTGCTCCAAAAAAATCGAAAGCACAGGCAGCAAAAGCCCCTGACTTATTCCCGCCACCACAATAACCGTAATCAAAATGAGATAGTTGGCTGTCGAGTGTGATAGTTTGGGACGAGTAATCGATGACACGAATTCATTCCTCCTGCGAGCACACAAAGAAAAATCGCCATCGCTGACGACTTTTGTATGGTATACATATGGTTTTAAACTGCTATTCTTGAATCAGGGCTTTGCCCCGGACTTGAACATTATAGTGGACAACGCCCTGCAAAACAAGCCATAATAGAGGTTGTTCAAAAAGTTCACTTTTGATTACGAATCATGCCTAGTGGCATCATCAGCTTCGAAGATGAATTTCAGCCGAAATGTCCGTTGCTCACGTAGTTTTCCTACGCTCCGCTACTCCATTTCCATCTTCTTGGTACTGAAAACCAGACTTTTTGAACACGCACTAATCGTACTTAAGTCGCTGCGTACATTTAGATGTGACGGGAGGATTCTGCAACATTATGGCTTATCATGTGAAAATTGATGTTTCACCGATATATGAAATGCTTAACAGCTTTCTAGTTTATGTCACGAAAAAATGGATTCAGCATCTGGATATTGGTCCTGAATGGATTCTGGAAGTGGAAGGCAAACTAAGTTCCAATGTACGAGCTGCGCTCGCACCTGCTGCCACTTGGCCTTTTGATGATTTTGATGTTTTGTTTGCATGGGCAGCCTATCAAAATGATACATCGGAGAATCGTGATTTCCTGGACATGCTTGCCGGAATGGCAGCGGAAGACCTGTTTGCACGTGTGTCTCCTCTTCTGCCGGCTCTTACAATAGAAGAATCTACGCGCATTCGGAACAGCTATGTCCCATTATTGCGACTATGGGATGAACACTACTGTCAGAATATGAGCGAAGATCAGCGTGTGTGGCTGGAAGAAGATGCCGAAGAAAAACGCATTTTGCTTGATAAAATGGGACCTGAACTTCTTATTGAATATGCTACAGCCGGTGTTCTTGTTGAACCGATGCCTGGACTGAACGAAGTCATCCTCTTCCCAACGGTGCACAATCGTCCTATTAATATGTACTGCTTCTATGAGGGTATGATGATCATGCAGTATCCCGTAGATGCACCTGAAGAGAACGAAGACCAGCCGCCAACATGCCTTTTACGTTTCACCCATGCGCTGGCTGATCCCGAAAGACTTCGCCTGCTTCGTTACGTATCAGATGAACCCAAATCCCTCGCTGAGATGTGTGAAGAATTGGGTAAAGACGAAGACACGGTCAAAGACCAGGTAATGGCGCTACGCATCGCAGGTCTGCTACGGACCCATCTGCTCGGAAGTAACCGTAAAGAGAAATACAGTATTCGGCCGGATGGCGTATCTGAATTGAATATGTTCCTGGAATCCTATATTCGCATTTAATTTAGTTGAATCATTGTGGATTTACTGGCTACAAGGAGTGAGTTAGATCATGAAAATAATGAAACAACATATTTTGTTTGACCTTGATGATACACTCGTATATTGCAACAAGTACTTCAACCTGATTTTGGGAGAATTCTTTGAGAATATGCAAGAGTGGTTTGATGGACATTCTCTGACAACACAAGAGATTCGGGAAAAACAGCTGGAGATCGATGTAACCGGAGTGAACAAGCTTGGTTTTGCGAGTCATCATTTCCCGCAATCCCTGATTGATACCTATCGTTATTTCTCCGGCAAGTTCGCCAGATTAACCTCTCCCAGAGAAGAATCTTATCTGAGCAAGTTGGGTATGAGTGTGTACGATCAGGAGGTTGAACCCTACCCTCATATGGTTGAAACGCTTGAGAACCTCAAAGGTGCTGGACACTCCCTCTACTTATATACCGGCGGCGAAACCGTGATTCAGCAGCGCAAGATTGATCAGATGAAACTCTCGGCTTATTTTGATGATCGGATCTATATCCGACAACACAAAAACGTCGAGGCACTGGAAGGCATTCTGTCTAATGGTCCGTTTGATCGTCGTGCAACCTGGATGATTGGCAACTCACTACGCACAGATATTATGCCTGCTGTAAAAGCCGGAATTCACAGCATATATATCAAACAACCGAATGAATGGCAATACAACATCGTAGAACTTCAGCCTAATCCGGAAACGTCGATGTATACCATCACTGCACTGGAAGAGGTACCAAAAGTCATACACGAAAATATACAACAGCAGCAACAGAAAAGGACCCTTGGATAAGGGTCCTTTTGCTGTATGTTAACTGTTAACTAAGATCAAGCATCCTGCTTCTCGCCAGATAATTTGCCTGTTACTACGTCCTGCAAAATAATACGCGCTTTCACCGTACTCCCGTCTTTTCGTTTGAAAGACAGCACTTGTGTACTGCCCTTCTCAATCAGCGATTTTAACATCGTACTGGTGATTTTTTTGCCTGCATACTCTTTCCAGACCACAAATGAACAGCCTTCCTTGAAACGTGAGCATCCATAACCCTTCTTGCCCTCTATAATCTGACCCGAGCAGCCAGGAGAAGGGCAAGGTGCCAGTAACTCTCTCACTCCAGATGAGCTCGCACTTGAGGACGGCGCCTTGGTGGTCGTGCTTTTCCCACTGCCAACTCTCGATGAAGATGCCGAAGTCTGACGGGACGTTTTTACAGTTGAACCGCCACTAGCCGTCTTGGCTGATGTCCTTGTATTGCCTGCCTGGGTTCTGGCTCCCTTGCCTTTCCCCCTGCCTGCCCGTGAATCTTCTCCAAAAGCATCTGCTGGTGCTGGGGCTTGTACACGCACTTTCTCAATGATGGACAAGGTGAATTTCTTAACGTTCTCCATGAACTTGTCCTGACCCGCCTCACCTTTGGAAATCTGATATAACCTTCTTTCCCATTGCCCGGTCATCTCAGGTGAAGTTAACAGATCTACACCCGCGCGACGAATCAACTCAATAGCTGTTCTGCCTTTGAGCGTTAACTGCATTTTCTTCCCTTGCAGCGTAATGTAACCTACGTTTTTGAGGCGTTCAATTGTAGCCGCACGTGTAGCCGGAGTACCCAGACCACTATCTTTCATCGCATCTCGCAGCTCTTCATTCTCGATCTGCTTGCCTGCACTCTCCATCGCTTTCAGCAATGTTCCCTCGGTATAACTTTTGGGAGGCTGGGTCGCCTTCTCCTTAAACTCACTCTTCGTACATTGAACAGGCAATTCAGGTTGTACAGCAAAAGCCTTGTCCGTCCACTCTTCAGCTTCCTCTTCCTCATTGCCGTTTTTCTTACTCTTCTTCTTGCCTGCACCGCCCTGTTCCTGATCTCCAGAACCGAGAACCACTTTCCATCCGAGGGACAACAGCTCTTTGACAGATGTCTTAAACTGATGTTTCTCCACTTCGGTGAGCACGGTATGTTGCTTATACTCTGCCGGAGGATAAAAATGAGACAAGAAACGTCTGACAATCAAATCATAGATGTTCTGCTCATCCTTGGATAAGGTACCTGGTCGCTTCAAAGTAGGTAGGATCGCATGGTGATCCTCAACCCTGCTCGGATTACATACCCCTTTATTATTCTTATGAACAAGCTCCGGCTTGGCCCCCTGCGCAAGCTCACTATAGGTACCATTTTTAAGCAGGTTTAGTGTTTTGTGCATACCTTCAATATTCTGTTCTGTAACATAGTTGGAGTTTGTCCGCGGATACGAAATCACCTTGTGTTTTTCATACAAGGCCTGTGCGATATCCAGTGTTTTTTTGGCACCATATCCAAACTTGGCATTGGCTTCACGCTGTAAAAGGGTCAGGTCATACAAACGATACGGATACTCCTTCGTCTGCTTCGCTTCGTATTTAGTAATCTGCCCTGTCTTGCCCTTCACACTGGCTGCAATGGCCTCTGCTGCCTCCGCATCGGTCAACTTATCTCCCTGACGCAGTCCCCGGTACTCGACACCTTCCTGCCGAAACCAGGCGGCTACTTCATAAAAGGTCTGTGACTGGAACGCTTCAATCTCGATTTCACGATCGTAGATTAGCGCGAGTACCGGCGTCTGCACACGGCCTACAGACAACAATGCATTATGGCGGGTTGTAAACGCCCGTGAGGCATTCATCCCGATCAGCCAATCGGCTTCACTTCTGGCGCGAGCAGCATGGGTCAGATTTTCAAATTCAGAGGCATCCTTCAGACCATCAAAACCACGTCTAATGCTCTCTGCCGTCAAATCCGATATCCATAAACGCTTTACAGGCTGACGCAGCTTCAATTGCTGTTGTATGAGGGCGAAAATGTACTGACCTTCTCTCCCTGCATCGCAAGCATTAACGATCGCTGAAGCCCGTTTTGCCAGTTCTCCAATCATTTTAAGCTGATCTTTAGTCCTCGGATTGGGTACAATCTTGAACTGATCGGGTATGATCGGGAGGTCCGCTATATTCCAGCGTTTGTACTTTGTATCATAGGCATCCGGTTCAGCCAGTCCAAGCAAATGCCCTATCGCCCAAGTGATGATGTAATGTTCACCCTCCAGATACGTGCGATTGTTCTTGGCCTTTGGTTCTATGACGGCGGCAATGGTTCGACCCATGTCGGGTTTTTCCGCTATAACCAGTGTCTTCATCCGTCCATCTCTCCTCCTTCACCGTCCGCATGACGGCAAAAAGGGGCATTCCGCCGACGGAAGCCCCTTGCTTCTGAAACTCATTATATCAGATTTTGGATTCGGGAGCACCTTCCCGAAATGAATTATCCTGCTGCCTGTTCCTTTAATACATGCTTTTGTCTGCACTCTTTGCATACACCCTGGAAATCCAGACGATGATCCGTAACAGCAAAGCCATACTGACGCTCGATTTGTTGTTCCAAACGAAGCAGACCATCTTCCATAATCTCTTCCACTTTACCACATTCTGTACAGATCAAATGATGGTGGTGATGGGAACCGTCTGTACTTCGCAGATCAAAGCGCGCAGCGCCGTCACCAAAGTTGATCTTTTCAACGACCTGAAGGTCACTCAGCAGTTCGAGAGTGCGGTATACGGTAGCCAATCCAATCTCAGGGAACTGCTCCTTAACCAGCAGAAATACTTCCTCTGCGCTAAAATGATCCTTTTCATGTTCAAGCAATACACGTACAGTAACTTCCCGTTGTTGTGTTAACTTATATCCTTTTTCAACCAATTGATTTTTAATGTGAAAGATCTGTTCTGAAATGGACTTGTCCCGGTTACTTGCCATAGCAGGTCGCACCTCCGATTTATATTCATTGAAATTTACTTTTATCGTACGGATTCATGGTTTCAGTTAATCCTTATTTATAATAATTATAATATAATAATAAATCTTTATCACTTAAAAAGCAATGATATTGCTCACACTTACATGAAATATGTAGTCAATTTGGTTAAAATAACAGCAAACAACCCTCGCTGATCGCGAAGGTTGTCATTGATATCTTGTTCTATACTTTTACACCAGAACCGAAGCACCCATCAAGTATTTGTCCACTTCACGAGCAGCCTCACGGCCTTCATTAATTGCCCATACAACCAAGCTTTGACCACGACGCATGTCACCTGCTGCAAATACTTTATCCACATTGGTGTTGTATTTGCCGTAACGTGCCTTAACGTTTGTGCGACGATCTGTTGCAAGTCCCAGTTGCTCTACCAACGTTTGTTCCGGTCCATCAAAACCAATGGCAATCATGGCCATCTGAGCCGGGAATACACGCTCTGTACCTGGAATCGGCTGATAAATCTTGCGACCAGTCTCATCCACAATACGCTCGATCTGTACTGTATGCAATTCTTTGAGGTTCCCCTCATCGTCTCCGACAAATTTCGTTGTCATGATGGAGAACTCACGCGGATCTTGACCAAACAACGCTTTGGCTTCCTCTTGCGCATAATCAAGTGTGTATACGTTCGGGAATTGTGGCCAAGGATTATTAATGCGATCACGCTCCATAGGCGCTTGTGTATGCGTACCGAATTGAGTGATCGTACGACAACCATGGCGCAGCGATGTAGCCACACAGTCAGATCCTGTATCACCGCCACCAATGACGATAATATCTTTATCTTTAGCGGACAGATATTGACCATCTTCCAGATTGGAGTCCAGATAACTCTTAATACTGCCATTCAGGAAATCCATTGCGTAATGAACGCCTTTCAAGTCGCTGCCTTCAATATTGAATTCACGCGGCTTCGTTGCACCACCGCACAATACAACAGCGTCATATTCATCCACCAGTTGTTGTGCTGCAATATCTTTACCAATCTCGGTGTTCGTAATGAATTGAATGCCTTCTGCTTCGAGCAGATCAACACGACGTTGAACTACGTTTTTATCCAATTTCATCGTTGGGATACCGTACATCAGCAATCCGCCGACACGGTCCGAACGCTCATATACGGTTACCGAGTGTCCTGCTTTATTCAACTGAGCCGCAGTAGCTAATCCCGCTGGACCTGAGCCTACCACAGCTACACGTTTACCCGTACGTTTTTCAGGAGGTTGGGGAACGACCCATCCTTCTTCGAAACCTTTTTCAATAATTGCTTCTTCAATCGTTTTGATGGTTACAGGCTGACCGATTAAGCCAACTGTACATGATCCTTCACAAGGAGCTGGACAGACGCGACCTGTAAACTCTGGGAAATTATTCGTTTTGTGAAGGCGCTCAAGTGCTTCTCTCCACAGTCCGCGATATACAAGATTATTCCATTCTGGAATCAGGTTATGCACGGGGCAACCTGACGTGCCGCCAATCATATCTATACCTGTATGGCAATACGGGGTACCACAATCCATGCATCGTGCACCTTGTGTTCTGAGCTCTTCTTCAGCCATGTGTTTATGAAACTCTTCCCAATCCTTAATCCGCTCCGCTGGCTCACGATCTGTTGGCAGTTGACGTTTGTATTCCATAAATCCAGTAGGTGTAGACATCTTACGTTTTCCCCCATCCGTTCTTGTCTTAATCCCTTCATGTGCATGGTTCTATATGAAATGGATTACTCATTACTTGAGTTTTTGTCTATTGTATCACAAAATCTTCTCGAAGATATTTCAATTATAGTAGCATTTACTGTGCTGAATATTAAATGGATTATCCGCATAATTATTTGTATTTTATACATCATATCTTTCAAGTCTACCCATGGTCAATACCCTTATTTTGGTGTTAAATGTGGTTTTGAACTGCGAAATCTGGTGTGTGTTAAAGAAATAAAAGGTCGAAACGTTAAGTGAATGTCAGATAATTTGTCATCAAATTCAACATATTTTGCTATAAATCGTTCTCAATTTCGACTATTAGACCTGTTTTAGGGCTTCACAACGTTAAAACCTCAAAACTTTTACACTTTTTTACTGTTTAATGCTTGGCCGTATGTATAATATACATAAATACCAATTACTTATGTTATATTAATGTTATGTGTATTCCAGTTTAAACAAGTGACTCATTTTTTTTATAAAGAAAAGACGCTGTTCACGAATATTTCGCAATCAGCGCCTCTCATCATACAAATACGACCGAAGTCAGGAATTTCTTATGCCACATTTACCGTTTACGTTCGTAAAATTCAAATGTATACGCATGAACATTTTTTTCATCCTGTTCGCCTTCAATCTGTTCAATCAGTTCCCATTCGGACCAATCCACTTCAGGGAAAAACGTATCTCCCTCAAAATTCTCATGAATTTTGGTCACCACAAGACGATCTGCAAGTGGCAGGAACTCACGATACACTTGGGAACCCCCAATTACGCACAGTTCCTCACCTTTGGTTACACTCAGCCCCTCTTCAATCGTATGTACGATTTCAGCCTGTTCCACCTTGTAGTTCAGATCTCTTGTCACTACGATATTACGACGCTGAGGAAGCGGCTTACCACCAAAAGATTCCCACGTATTACGTCCCATGATAATTGTTTTGTTCAGCGTACGTTGTTTGAAAAAGGCCATATCCTTGGGTAATCGCCATGGAATCGAATTATTTAATCCAATCACACCGTTCTCCCCCATTGCCCATACCAATTCAATACTCAAGGGTAATACACTCCTTCAATCCAAGTTTCTTGTCGAGATTGAACACATAATTAGACTGCAATTGGAGCTTTAATGCCCGGATGATGCTGATAGTTCTCAAACTCAAAATCTTCAAACTTATAATCAAAAATAGAATCCGGCTTACGCTTGATTACCAGCTTAGGTAAAGCATAAGGTTCACGCTCCAACTGCGTTTTGACCTGGTCAACATGGTTAGAGTAGATATGAACATCCCCTCCAGACCAGATGAAATCACCTACCTCAAGATCACATTGCTGGGCGATCATATGAGTCAAGAGCGCATAACTCGCGATGTTAAACGGCAATCCGAGGAACGTATCTACGGAACGCATCGTAAGCATACAAGATAATTTACCCTCTGCAACGTAAAACTGAAACGCAAAATGACAAGGTGGAAGCTTCATATTATTGATCTCAGCCACATTCCATGCGCTGACAAGGTGACGCCGTGAATCCGGATTATTTTTGATCGAATCAATGACTGCGGCGATCTGATCAATTTTTTCTCCGTTTGGTGCTTCCCATGTACGCCACTGCGAGCCGTATACCGGACCGAGATCCCCATTTTCGTCCGCCCAGTCGTCCCAGATCTTCACACCGTTTTCTTTCAAATAAGATATATTGGTATCGCCACTCAAAAACCATAACAGTTCATGAATAACCGATTTGAGATGAATTCGTTTGGTTGTTACCAGCGGAAATCCTTCGGAGAGATCATAACGGAGTTGTCTGCCAAATACAGATTGTGTTCCTGTTCCTGTACGGTCTCCTTTATGCACGCCGTTGTTCAGAATATCCTGCAATAAATCGAGATAGTTTTTCATGTTGTTATCCCCTCGCACTTCTTATTTGTTACCTATTCAGACTAAGACTGGCATACACCACATCACGTCCGATCATTTTAATATTGTATCATTTGAGCCTCTAGATAAAAAGGGCTTCCTCAAACATTATGCTATGTGTGACATTATAGTATAACATGTAAACCTTCACATGATCTCTCCCATTTTAAAACAAAAAAAGAGACGAATAACGCGTTAACGTCATTCGTCTCTTCTGATATACGTATAATGCCGGACGGATCCGAAGCTTAGTTGATCTTAACGGGAGATGATGTGGATCGGGTGACCCATAACCAATTCCGCAGCTTCCATCACGATTTCGCCCAAAGTTGGGTGAGCGTGAATTGTGAGAGCCAGATCTTCCAAAGTTGCGCCCATCTCAATTGCCAAACCAAGCTCAGCAATCAAGTTGGAAGCTTCCAGACCTACGATTTGGCAACCCAATACAAGGCCGCTTTCTTCGTCAGCTACGATTTTCACGAAGCCTTCAGCGTGGTTCAAAGATACAGCACGGCCGTTACCCGCATAAGGGAACTTGCCAGCTTTTACTTTGTAACCTTTTTCTTTAGCTTCTTTTTCAGTGTAACCTACGCTGGAACACTCTGGATCTGTGAACACAACAGCTGGCATACATTTGTAGTCAACTACAGATGGTTGTCCTGCGATTGCTTCAGCAGCCACTTTACCTTCATAAGAAGCTTTGTGTGCCAGAGCCAAGCCAGATACGATATCACCGATTGCGAAGATGTGAGGAATGCTAGTGCGACCTTGGTGGTCAACTTTGACAAATCCACGCTCGTCAACGTCAACACCAATCATGTCGAGACCAAGTTCTCCATCTGTGTTTGGACGACGTCCAACAGTTACCAGCAGGTAATCTGCAGTTACTTCTTTGGACTCACCATTTACAGAGTACTTAACAGTTACATCTTTATCCGTTTGCTCAGCACTTTCAGCTTTTGCACCCGTTACGATTTCGATGCCTGTTTTCTTCATGTTTTTAGCCACGAGGCTAGTCATGTCTTTATCGAAACCTGGCAGTACTGTATCCAAACCTTCGATGATTGTTACTTTTGCACCGAATTTGGAGTACATTTGACCAAGCTCAGCACCGATATATCCGCCACCGATAACGATCATGCTTTTTGGTACTTCAGGCAAGTTCAGAGCTTCTGTCGAAGACAGAATGCGTCCACCAAATGGGAAAGGTTTCAGTTCGATTGGACGGGAACCTGTTGCAATAATTGCATTTTTAAATTTGTAACGTGGAGACTCGTGGTCATTGAATACACGAGCTTCGTTTTCGTTGATGAACATGCACTCACCGTTGAAAACTTCAACTTTGTTGCCTTTGAGCAAACCAGCTACGCCGCCAGTCATTTTCTTAACAACGCCGTTTTTGAACTCTTGAGTTTTGCTGAAGTCCACTTTTACGTTCTCAGCAGAGATACCAAAAGCTTCACCGTGAAGTGCAGACTCATATTGGTGTGCAGCAGAGATCAGGGCTTTGGATGGAATACATCCACGGTTCAAACAAACACCGCCCAGTTCGGATTTGTCTACGATCAATACGCTTTGGCCCAGTTGAGCAGCGCGGATGGCAGCTACATAGCCGCCAGGACCCGCACCAATTACTAATGTGTCGATATTGAGAGAAGCGTCGCCTACTACCATATCTTACACCTCCATAACAAGCAGCTCAGGGTTAGCGAGCAGCTGTTTAATGTAATTCATAAAGTTTTGTGCTGTTGCGCCATCGATGATACGGTGGTCAAAGCTCAGGGAAAGAGCCATTACAGGTGCTGCAACTACTTCGCCGTTTTTGATCACTGCTTTTTCGCTGATGCGTCCTGTTCCGAGAATAGCAACTTCAGGGAAGTTGATGATTGGAGTGAAGAACATACCGCCAGCAGAACCGATGTTACTGATGGAGATTGTGCTTCCTCTCATTTCATTCGCGCTCAATTTGCCCTCACGACCACGAGCAGCCAGATCACGGATAGAATCAGCAATCATCCAGATGGATTTACGATCAGCATCTTTGATAACAGGAACGATCAAGCCGTTGTCTGTATCTGTAGCGATACCGATGTTGTAGTATTTTTTGTAAACAATTTCGTTAGCTTCTTCATCAATCATAGCGTTCAGAGCCGGGAATTGGCGGGAAGCCGCAACCAGTGCTTTAACGATGAATGGCAGATAAGTAACTTTTGTTCCTTTTTTCTCTGCAATTGGTTTCATGCGAGTACGGAAAGCAACCAATTCAGTTACGTCCACTTCGTCCATGATTGTAACGTGAGGTGCTGTGTAAGCCGATTTAACCATTGCATTAGAGATCGCTTTACGGATACCTTTGAATGGTACGCGCTCTTCTTCAACGTGTTGATCAGCTGCAGCTGCTGGTGCTGCGGATTTTTTCTCTTCTTGAGCCGGAGCTTCGGAAGATACCGCTGCGGAAGAACCGCCACCGTTTTTGAAGGATTCAACATCTTCTTTGGTTACTTTACCGTTGTTGCCAGTGCCGTTAACCTGAGCGATGTCTACACCTTGTTCGCGAGCAAATTTACGCACGCTTGGTGTTGCCAGAACGTCTTTGGCAGGTACTGCCGGAACGCTGTTGTTGCCGCCTTCTTTAGCTGCATCCGAGCTGGAAGCTGCTGCAGAAGAACCGCTTGTGTCAGCTCCGCCTTGAGCTGCGTCTTTCTCTTGCTCACCTTGATCGCCAGCAGGAGCGTCGTCTTGCTCAGGAAGTTCGCCTTCTGCATCGATGATCGCTACAACTTCACCAACGTGGCAGACTTGACCGTCTTTAGCGAATACTTCTGTAACTGTTCCGTTAACCGGACAAGGTACTTCTACAACCGCTTTGTCGTTCTGTACTTCCATGATGATGTCGTCGTCAGTTACTTTGTCACCGACTTTGATGTGCATCTTGATGATTTCGCCTTCGTGCAGGCCTTCGCCCAATTCAGGGAATTTATATTCAAATTTAGCCAACTGAAAAACCTCCTTGATTATGTGCTCAATCCTGAAAACAACCCTTAACTCCAAGAAACAACTGTTACTGCTAATGCAAATAACTGTTACTCAAGGGGCTAATGGCTGTTTACAGTGCAGCTTGCGCTGCGGTGTGAATCACCATACTGCGCCTTGCGGCATGTCAGATGATTAAATTAGAAATTTACGACTTTGTTAACCGCAGCAATGATACGCGCCGGGTTAGGCAGCCATGTATCTTCGATTTGTGCAAATGGATATACAGTGTCCGGACCAGCTACACGCAGAACCGGAGCTTCCAAGTGCAGGATTGCTTTTTCATTGATTTGGGCAATGACTTCAGCTGCAACACCTGCGCTCTTTTGAGCTTCCTGTACAACAATTGCACGGTTTGTTTTCTTAACGGAAGCAACGATAGTATCGATGTCGATCGGGCTAACCGTACGAAGGTCGATAACTTCAACTTTGATTCCTTGTTTTTCGAGTTCATCTGCTGCTTTCACAGAAGTGTGAACCATCATACCGTAAGTAATGATCGTTACATCAGAACCTTCACGAACAACGTTCGCTTTGCCCAATTCAACAACGTAATCTTCTTCAGGCACTTCTGCACGGAAAGCATGGTACAAGTTCAAGTGCTCCATGAAGAATACAGGATCGTTATCGCGAATAGAAGCGATCATCAGACCTTTTGCATCGTAAGGGTTAGAAGGAATTACGACTTTGATACCTGGTGTTTGCGTGAGCAGACCTTCCAGGGAATCTGTATGCAATTCTGCCGCTTTTACGCCGCCACCGAATGGTGTACGGAATACGATTGGAGAATTGTATTTTCCACCGGAGCGGAAACGCATACGAGCAGCTTGCACTACCATTTGGTCAAGGGCTTCGAAGATAAAACCAACGAATTGGATCTCAGCAACCGGGCGGAAGCCTTGTACACCCAGACCTACAGCCAGACCACCAATAGCGGACTCAGCCAGTGGTGTATCAAATACACGCTCTTCGCCAAACTCTTTTTGCAGACCTTCCGTTACACGGAAAACGCCGCCTACATTACCTACGTCTTCACCGAAAAGCAGAACGTTAGGATCACGTTTCAACTCCACGCGAAGCGCATCACGGATTGCTTCTTTCATGTTCATTTGTGCCATTTGCTTCATTTCCTCCTTAAACATTGACAGTTCACATTTGAATTCGTACATGTATACCGGGACATTAAAGTCGCGGATGTTTATGCTTTATCGGAAAAAACTTATTGGAAATCAGCTTTTTGCTCTTCCAAGTGCTTAGGCGTTTGTTCGAACATGCTGTCGATCAAGCCTGAAATCGTCATTTTCTCGGTTTTTTCCGCTTTTTTGATCTCTTCATTTACTTTAGCTTTTGCTTCTTCTTTCACACGTGCTGTATCTTCTTCAGTCCAAAGACCTTTTTTCTCCAGATATTTAGCGAAACGTGCGATAGGATCTTTAGCAGACCATTCTGCCTCTTCTTCTTTTGTACGATACTTGGAAGCATCATCCGAAAGGGAGTGAGGACGGAAACGGTAAGTTACTGCTTCGATCAATGTTGCGCCTTCTCCGTTACGTCCACGCTCAGCAGCTTCCTGAACAGCTTTGATAACAGCGAAGATGTCCATACCGTCAACTTTAACACCTTTGATACCTGCTGCTACCGCTTTGTGAGCGATGGAAAGAGCTGCAGTTTGTTTAGCAAAAGGAGTAGTGATGGCATAACCATTGTTTTGTACAAAGAAGATAACAGGCAGTTTGTATACACCAGCGTAGTTCAGACCTTCATAGAAGTCACCTTCAGAAGAACCGCCATCACCTGTGTACGTGATAACAACTTGTTTTTGTTTCTTCAATTTGTAACCCATAGCGATACCCATTGCATGCAGAATTTGTGCACCAATGATGATTTGTGGCATCAATACATTAACGCCATCTGGAATTTGTCCACCATGTTGGTGTCCACGGGAGTACAAGAATGCTTGATAAAGAGGAAGTCCGTGCCATACGAGTTGCGGAATGTCACGATAGCCAGGACATACAAAGTCTTCTTTTTCAATTGCAAATTCACTACCAACCATTGTCGCTTCTTGACCAGATACTGGAGCATAGAAACCAAGACGACCTTGACGGCCCAAGTTTACTGCACGGTCATCCCAAGTACGGGTAAATACCATGCGGTACATAATTTCTTTTAATTGATCATCGGAAAGTGTAGGCATCATGTCTTTGTTAACAATTTCGCCGTCAGGAGACAGCACGGACAGAGCTTCTACATCCTCTGTATACACTTCATAAGGAACCTTGCTCATTTTTTTCTTCACCTCAACAAAAAATTTGAATATCAAGTTCCGCTGTTATAATATTATTATACACCTGTTTCACTCCATACGTCAAAGAAATCCGTAATTTTTTTATGTTTCCTACCGGATTGTATGTATAACAGGGGCTTAATATTGGTATAACAGCATAATACATGATTGCGTGTTTGACCTAACCCCGCACAAGGGTAATCTTACCGTATTGCGCGGTCGAATGCAAAAAATTAACCGAGAAAGGTGACGTTTTATGACGGATTCCCGCTATTTGAAACGCACGATTGTGAAGGAAGAGATTGAAAGTCGCTATCTCGGAGAGAAGCGAACGCTCCGTATTTACCTTCCTCCGGGCTATAACGAATTGCTTAGCTACCCTGTCGTTTATTGTCAGGATGGCGAAGAATTTTTTAATTTCGGACGAATTGCTACAACAGCAAACCAAATTATTCTGGACGAAGGAGCCGAACCTTTCATTATTGTAGGGGTTCAGGTCGATGTGTCCGTGAGAACGAAGGAATATGCTCCATTTGGAGATCGGTTCAAGGCATATACCGCTTGCTTCGCTGAAGAGATTATTCCCTATATAGAAGAGAAATATCCTGTGCGTCCATCTCCGCAGGAACGCATTCTTGCCGGAGACTCGCTCGGTGGCAGTGTTTCGCTTCATCTTGCTCTGTTATATCCGGATCTGTTCACACGTGTGATCAGCATGTCTGGCGCCTTCTACTCTGCTTCACAGGAAATCTATGCCGCAGCTGAAGATCTGTCTTGGCTCTCGATCTGGATGATCGTTGGTTTGCAGGAGACTGATTTCGAAGCAGACACAGGTACGTATGATTTTGTTCAATTAAACCGGGATACTCGAGAATTGCTGGAAAAACGTGGTGCCCTCGTCTCCTACCAGGAGAAAGACGGAAAACACCAATGGGGTTTTTGGCAGAAGGAATTGCCCGAAGCATTACTTTATTTTCTTCAGGAAAGATAAAAGGACCACTTTAACAGGCGGCTGAAATGCCGCTATTGTTTTTTATTTTAATGATACCGCTTACAATTGTAACCTGAAAAAGAAGCAGGATATCCTGCTTGCTTTAAGTGCTCTACTCCTGCTTCTTTGTCGAATTACAAATTAAGCATGAATTTCGTTTACCTTTTAGGCTAAGGAATGTTCCGCTTCAATCTTTCTCAACAGAACATCGCAGCCTGCGTTAACCAGCTCGTACACCTCTTCAAAATTGCCTGTGTAATATGGGTCAGGTACTTCTCTGAGTTTTTCCTCGGGAAGCATGTCCATGAACTTGATGATGTCCGCCTCAGCTCCGCCTGGAACGTTGCGCACATTATCTGCATTGGAATTATCCATACACACAATGTAATCAAATTGAGTAAAGTCTTCGCTGGCGAACTGTCTTGCTGCCATGTTGGTATAAGAAATCTGGTACGAATCCAGCAATTTTCGAGTCCCTTCATGCGGAGGTTTACCAACATGCCAGTCCCCTGTACCCGCTGAGTCCACACGAATCTGGTGTTCAAGCCGCTTCTCCAGGACTTTGTGACGCAAAACGGCTTCAGCCATTGGTGATCTACATATATTACCCAGACATACAAACAAAACATTAATCATATTAATCCCCCTTGCTTAACGTACGTTGAAGTACCGACGATGTTGGCTGTGTCACAATGTTCTCCGGCTGAGGACTGACGTTTCCGGTCTCAGATCGTACGAGCGAACGACGTGGCAGTTTCCATTTATAATGTACAGAGCACATCCGGAAGAACACAACGGCCGCAAAACAAAATAATAATCCAGCATTCGTTGTTAACCAACCCATACCTATAACAAAACCGGCTGTCATTGCCCATACAGCATAGATTTCGTCACGCAATACAAGCGGTTTACGTCCAGCAAGCACATCACGAATAACGCCTCCGCCAATGCCGGTCATTACTGCTGCAACGATAACTGCGCTAATGGGATGTCCCATGTTCGCCGCGTACAGCGCCCCTTGAATTGCAAATGCTGCGAGTCCGATTGCATCAAACAACGCCTCTGTTCGCTTCCAGTGACTAATCCACTTGAGAGGTAATATAAACGCAATTGCTACAGATACTAAGGCTAACATAATAAGTGATCCCTGACTCCATAGTGTCGTTACAGGTATACCTATAAGTACATTCCGGATAATCCCGCCTCCGAATGCCGTGACAAGTCCAAGCACTAGTACACCCAGAATGTCATACTCCTCTTCCATTGCCACGAAAGCGCCGGACATTGCAAACGCGATAGTGCCTATAATGCTGAATACTTCAAAAATGTGTAAGTCCAACCTGTTCAAACCTCACTTTTCAAGTCATCTCCATGTCGCTCTACCCATTGTATCCGCGAGCACTGAAATTGTGCAACCACATTTTGTGGATTATACTGGTTTGGTGAATATATTTGTACAGGTTCCAACATTATATTTGGACTATGAACTATTTTTCTCTGAATTAGGAAGGATGAAATAAAATGACGGCGAAACGGATTATTATTTTTACAGGCGGAAACTTATCTGTAGAATTACTTCAGGAAATACGAGAAGATGATATGATCATCGCGGCCGATCGCGGTGCATTATTTTTAATTGAACATGGCATTCAGCCACACATTTCAGTTGGTGACTTCGACTCCATTAATGAAGACGAACGTATTATTGTAAGTAACAATAGCATTCGATTCATTACATGTGACCCTGTTCATAAAGATCTTACTGATACAGAAATGGCTTTTGAGACAGCGCTAGATTACGAACCATCTCACATCTTAATGTTAGGTGCTACAGGTACACGTATGGATCACACACTCGCCAATGTACATATCATGGTTCGCGCGATGCAGCATCATATCTCCTGTGCCATTCAGGACAAGCACAACTACATGACACTGACCACATCCAAAGCTGAAGTTGAGCACCGTGACTATAAATATGTTTCTCTGCTCCCCTTGACTCATGAAGTTACAGGAATAACTCTAGATGGTTTTATGTATCCACTAGATCAAGCCACCATACGCATGGGACAATCCTTGGGTGTAAGCAATCAGCTCTTAGGCTCCTCCGGTACAGTCACTATCGATAGCGGCTTATTACTGATTATTCAGAGCAAAGATTGAATCTACTCGTATGCTTTATAGTTATTTATTACGTTTTTGTAACCAGTGATTCAATGAAGTAAATAGGTTCACACATAATAAAGACCCTTGATATTCAAGGGTCTTTGTTGATTCATCTTTATTCTTCATTCGTCAATGATTAATTTTTTGACATTTTTAATCATATTTTAATAAACATACCCAAACCAATGTGGCGCAAGGGATTACACTCCCCTATCCAATTTCTAGGCTGTTACAAAGCTGTTATACTCGCTCTAGCAACTTAACGAAAACGAATTTTGGAGGTACTAACTAACATGAAAACAAACATCTTTGTCCAAAAGGCCGTAACCGTCGGGTTGTGCGCTACACTAGGTTTTGGAGCTGTACTAATGACTAACGCACCTGTTGCACAGGCAGCAACTGCTTCTGTATCCACAGGTCAACAGATTGTTAACTATGGCAAAAAATTCACTGGAACTCCATATAAATTTGGTGCTTCAACTTCAACAACCAAGGTTTTTGACTGCTCTTCTTTTATGAAATATATTTTCAAAAAGTATGGTGTAGATTTGCCGCGCACTTCCGTGAAACAATCCAAAGAAGGTAAAGCTGTGTCTAAAGCTAATCTGCGTGTCGGAGATCTGGTATTCTTCTCCAGTGGTAGCCGTTCTACCGGTTCCAATGTCACTCACGTAGGCGTTTATGCGGGAAATGGTAAGATTCTGCATACGTATGGATCTCCAGGCGTAACCCTCTCTGATCTGGACTCTGGTACTTGGAAGAGAACGTATGTTAAAGCTCGTCGTGTACTTTAGAATCACATCATAGCTAATGAGTAAGGACCGGAGGTTACTATCCGGTCTTTTATTTTTACCCTCTTTTTGCCACACTCTAACTGGTGATTCATGGAACTAACTTCGTAATCTAATTTTTATCATGCAACATATAACCGATCCCACGCACAGTATGAATCAGTTTCACACTTCTTCCCTTATCCACCTTAACCCTCAGATGTTTGATATACACATCCACAACGTTGGTATCCATCGCATATTCATATCCCCATACTTCTCGCAAAATATCACTCCGGGTACATACTTCATTCACATGCAGGGCCAGGAATTCCAGCAATTCGTATTCTTTTGGCGTTAATGTCAGGTATTCACCCGCACGATTTACCCGCCTCGAACGCAAATTAACTTTAAGATCATGGACTACAATTACTTCTTCACCCTCTGGTGTTGCATTCGCAAAAACACGCAATAAATTTCGTATTCTGGCAAGCATCACGGTTAAGTGGATAGGTTCCTCCATCACGTCATTAGCTCCATAATCCAGCCATTCCACGATGAACTGAGGAGATGCATTTGAAGTAATAACCAGTAGAGGTATAACCTGACCTTTATCTAACCATCGTTTTAATTCTAATTTCTGATCCTGGCCACAATGTTTCGTCCCCTCTTCCGGGTCTACCAGGATGATCAGGTTAATATGCAACAACGAAGGCTCGACGGATTGGTTTAGTTCGGACCACTCCATTCGTTGCACCTCATACCCTTCGCTACATAAAACATCCTGAATAAGGCTGACCTGCTCTCCTGCTCCAATCAGCAAAATGGCTGTTTTCACTCTTTTTCACCCGGCCTGTCTCTATCCCCACTGCTCGCAGCAATGGTTGGTACAGATAGCATGCCGTAAAATGAAAAAGTCCATTCCCTCAAGGGAACAGACTTTGCATCTTTCATGCTTTAACCAAAGTAGCGATGGACGAGCGTACGTGCTTCAGCTGTGTCTTTTGTTCCATGTACGAGGACACGTCCATCTTGGAAAATAACCATTCTATGGACTCCTGTTGTAAAAGAAACCAGAAACGGATTGGATTCCACTTTTCCTTCTTGAAGTCTATCCAGACGTTCCGCTGTATGTTGAAGATCCAGATTCATGCGCCGTGCAGGTCGGATCTGAACGGTGTCCCTGCCACACAACACATCGGTTTTCTCCAGATTGGACGCAGAAAGATATGGATACGTTGCCGAAGTACCGCAGGAAGGACAGTCTTTCTTTTTCGCACCATCCACATTGATGGATATGTATTCGTTCCTCCACACGTCAAATGACAATAACTTACGTCTCAATGCATTTGCATTGCCACTAAGTAACTTCATCGCTTCTGCGGTCTGATTCGCCGTTACCATCTGTACCGCTTGAGGTATGATGCCAGACGTATCACAGGTATCTCCACCCAGAGGGACTTCACCCAGCAAACAATTTAAACATGGCGTATCTCCGGGCATAAACGTATAGGTAATACCATAACTACCTACGCATCCACCATAAATCCAGGGAATACGGTGTTTCTGTGCCATATCGTTAATGAGTAGTCGGGTATCAAAGTTATCCGTTGCATCCATGATCAAGTCTGTATGCTGAACGAGTTCTTCCAACTCATCTACTCTGACGTCCAACACTTTCCCTTCCACATGAACCGTGGAATTAATGGCAGATAAACGTTTTTCCGCCGCCATTGCCTTCGGTATCCGCTCAAGCGCGTCCTGTTCTACATATAATTGCTGCCGCTGCAGGTTACTCCACTCCACATAATCACGATCCACAATCGTTAAGTGTCCGACTCCTGAACGAACTAACGTTTCTGCAATTCCTGTTCCGAGTGCACCAGCGCCTACAATTAAAACTCTGCTGCCCTTTAATCTGGCCTGGCCTTCCTTGCCAAGTGGCGCGTACCGTTCCTGTCTGGAATAACGATCGGCCTGCTCGGAAGATGTTATTTGATCTGTCATGTATGAACCATTCCTTCCACCGGACTACTGGCTGCTGCATAACGCTTTACGGGAATCATGCCTGCCTCATATGCCAATCTACCCGCTTCTACCCCCAATCGCATAGCTTTAGCCATGCTCACTGGATCCCCTGATCCGGATACGGCTGTATTTAACAATACGCCATCGGCACCAAGTTCCATCGCATAAGCAGCATCTTTTGGGGAGCGCAATCCTGCATCCACAATTACAGCTACAACGGCCTGCTCAATGATGATCTCAAGGTTATAGGGATTGATGATACCTCTACCAGCTCCGATGGGAGAAGCGCCAGGCATTACAGCATGTACGCCAAGCAATTGTAGCCTTTTGGCCAGAATGACATCATCCGAAATATAAGGCAATACCGTGAAGCCCTTTTCCAGCAAAATTTCGCAAGCCTTGTACGTTTCAATCGGATCTGGGAGTAACGTCATTCCATCTCCGATGACTTCGACTTTTATCATATCACAAAGTCCTGAAGCCCGCGCAAGCTCGGCAATCCGCACCGCCTCTTCCGCAGTGGAAGCCCCTGCCGTATTCGGAAGAAGTGTGTATTTATCCAGATCCAACGTATCCAGGAAATGCTTCTGGTTACGCTCTTCCAGATTCAGACGACGAACAGCAAAGGTTAAAACTTCCGTTTCAGATGCTTCCACAGCCTGACTTTGCACTTCCAGATCCGAAAACTTACCTGTTCCAAGCAACAATCTGGACTCAAACGTATATTTACCAATGTTCAACATCATCAACCGCCTCCTACAAAATGTACAATCTCAATTCGATCGCCTTCTCTTAATGCTGTCGTTTCATGATACTCACGGGTTAAAATATGCTTGTTCAGCTCTACAACTACAGTCTTGACATGCAGGTCAAAAGATTGGAGCAATTTATCCACACGATTCAATCTGTCTTCAATCTCCATCCGTTGACCATTAACGATGATATTCACTGCACCACTCCCTTTCTATTCAATCGCTCAGGGGTCAGCGCCTCAATTCCGAGTTCTTCTGAGCTTTTGCCAGCGAGCAACTCAGCGATAAGCCTGCCTGTTATCGCACTAAGTAAGATACCGTTGCGGTAATGCCCAAAGGCGGCGAACAGCCCGGGTATACTCTTGCATGCACCTATATAAGGCAGTCCATCGGGAGTTGCCGGTCTCACGCCTGCCCACGCTCGTATAAATTGCGCTTCTTTCATCCCAGGCACCCAGTGGGTAGCCGCTGTGATCAGCTTCTGAACACCCTGTACAGAAACGTTCAGATCCGTTCTGCCTGGCAGACTGGTTGCCCCGAGCCAAACTTCGCCATTGGCTTTGGGAACAATATAGATATCCTCTGCATACACCGTTCTGTCAGGTCTGTACCCTGCATGTTCATCTGCGAACTGAACGGCGGCTATTTCACCTTTTACCGACCACACAGGCAAGCTCAGATTCACATGTCTCATCAACTCTTCACTCTGTAATCCAGCCGCTATAATGACATGTTTGCATCTCATCTCGCCGAT
The DNA here is from genome assembly GCF_037981725.1 of Paenibacillus sp. FSL H3-0457. Taxonomy (NCBI): domain Bacteria; kingdom Bacillati; phylum Bacillota; class Bacilli; order Caryophanales; family Paenibacillaceae; genus Paenibacillus; species Paenibacillus sp. FSL H3-0457. The sequence continues at coordinate 4,007,672 of NZ_CP150283.1, forward strand.
CGATGTGTTGATCCCCTGCACGCCGTGTTCGTTTGCTTGCACACGTATATCCTGTATGTCCTCCATAACCTGTGCTCCCAATACTTGAGCGGATTCAGCATATGCCTTTGTTAGATGGACTGGAAGAATCTCACTCTCGTAAGGTCTGTAGTAGGCTCCATACGTATCTCTGTTAAGCCATGGTGCCTCCTGTTGCACAACGGAACGATCCCACCACACCTCATCAGCAGACAACGCAGACTTCCGATTATTCTTATAGCTGCTTAATTCACTGTATGAACGAAAAGGAGTTAGGAATCCATGGCGTTGCAGACCAACCTCTACATCACTGAGGGTAGCCATTAGTACCTTTTGCTCATGAAGTAACTGCCTGCTCTGCCTGGCAAGCTTAGCCATCAAAGGATGAGCAAAATCCTCACTGTCTGCCGCCAGCATTCCAGCAGCTGCGCAAGAAGTGCCTCCTGCAATCGCCGAACGATCTACCAGCAGTACATCCTGTCCACGGGAAGCAAGCTCATACGCAATGGCACAACCAACAACGCCTCCGCCTACAATAATCGTTTCTGCATGAATCTTATCCAATTTATCAGTAATGATCTTTTTCATCCTCTCATCTCCTTGATTCAGCGGCTCAAACTTTCTGTAGCAACGATAGCCTGCCTTAATGATTCAGCGGCCCGATCCGGGGAATCGCTCGCCCATACATTCGAAATCACAGCGACTCCCTGTGCGCCTGCAGAGCGAATAGCGTGAATGTTTCCCGGTTCGATGCCCCCAATCGCCATGACAGGAATGGAGACACCAGAGCACACTTCAGCCAGAGCATATAATCCTCTTGGTTCAAGATCAGGCTTACTGTTGGTTGAGTAGACATGCCCGAAGAAAAGGTAATCGGCTCCCCGTTCTTCAGCGATTTTTGCCTCATCGATTGAATGAACAGATACACCCAGACGAATTCGCTGGACATTACTTATAACAGCAGGGTTGTAGTTACGTATAGCCTCTTGCCCCCAATGCACACCGCCATAGATGTCATTCTGTGGTGGCAGTTCTGAACCATTGATAACGATGCGACAAGACGGAACGCCAACACCACGCAGACTTTCAGCCCAACCGATCTTTTGTTGCCACGAGAGTTGTTTCTCTCGTATATGGATGTAGTCCACCCATGGCCAAACGTCCTTTGCAGCTTTTACAAAAGATGCTTGAGTCCCTACACCCGTAGATACAACATGCAGTTCAAATGATCCGTGTACACGTTCATGAGAAATTACCGTACTGTTCATCTCCTTCCATGCGTGAATGCTATGAAAACACAAAAAAGCCACTCCCGTAGGGGAGTGGCTGCGTATTAATTATAGGACCAGATGACTGACTGATACATACAGTTCATTTCGTGCAATAAAGCTATAGACCTTATAGCCATAACGTTATACACGCAACTGCATGTTTCAATTTACTAAGCAAGACGGTTGAATTCTTTCGAATTGCCGTTTGCTCACGTCATTCACTGAAACGCGCTCGCCACTTCCCTACGCTGGTATGATCCAGATCAGGTGCAAAGGGTCCGGAATCGCATTCTTCCATCTCAGCCACATCGTGCGGCCCCCCTAGTGTTCATATGAAGTTGTAGCCTATGTTACCATAGAAGGATTTTTTTGTCACCGTTCATTTCTATTAGCGTTGCTTGAATTGTCTAATTTTTCTCAGACCATTCTTCAACATTCCATGTTTTGGTAACCCAACCCTCGTAGAAATCAGGTTCATGAGATACCAGCAACACCGTTCCCTTGAATTCTTGCAAGGCACGCTGTAACTCAGCTTTAGCTGTGACATCCAAATGGTTCGTCGGCTCATCGAATAGAATCCAGTTGCTTTCACGCATCAAGAGTTTGCATAGACGAACCTTGGCTTGCTCTCCACCACTCAGCATGTTAAGCGGACGGGTAATGTGCTCATTTTTCAACCCGCAGCGAGCGAGATGACCCCGGACCTCATTCTGGGTCAAATGTGAAAACTCATTCCAGACATCCTCAATCGGCGTGATATTTCCAGCACGAACTTCCTGCTCAAAATAGGCCGTTTCGAGATAATCTCCCAAAAAGGTCTTTCCACTGAGTGGAGATATTTTGCCCAAGATGGTTTTCAGCAGCGTCGATTTACCCACACCATTACAACCTACGATGGCAATTTTCTCACCACGTTCAATTGTCATTGTCATCTTAGGCAGCAAAGGATACGTATATCCAATTTCAAAATCAATGCCCTCAAAGACCGTTTTGCTACTCGCACGGGCATCCTTGAATTTGAACGTTGGTTTGGCCGCTTCATCTGGACGATCAATACGTTCAATTCTGTCCAGCTGTTTCTCCCGGCTCTTCGCTCGACCTGAAGTTGAAGCACGTGCCTTGTTACGCTGAATGAAATCTTCCTGCTTCTTGATGTACTCTTGCTGCTTCTCGTACGCATCAATATGCTGGGCTTTATTCATATCAGCCATCTCAAGGAACTTGTTATAGTTCGCTGCATATCTCGTTAATTTGGCAAATTCCAAATGATAAATGACATTTACTACTTCATTCATGAATTCCGTGTCATGGGAGATTAAGAGGAACGCATGAGGGTAGTCCTTCAGGTAACGTGACAACCATTCAATGTGCTCTACATCCAGATAGTTGGTCGGCTCATCCAGCAAAAGGGCTGTAGGTTTCTCAAGCAGAAGCTTGGCAAGAAGCACCTTGGTACGTTGCCCACCACTTAGAGCTGCGACATCCCGATCAAGACCAATTGCGGACAAACCAAGTCCATTGGCCATCTCTTCCACTTTTACGTCAATCAGATAAAAGTCGCCCTGTTCCAGTTGTTCCTGAATATCGCCCATCTCTTCCAGCAACTGCTCCAGCTTATCTGGATCTGCATCTGCCATCTGGTCCGTTATATTCATCATTTCTTTTTCTAATTCAAGCAACGGAAGGAATGCATCTTTAAGAACGTCACGAATGGTTTTGCCTGGGGTAAGCTTCGTGTGCTGATCCAGATATCCATAACGGACCTTAGGTGTCCATTCCACTTTTCCACTATCTTTAAGCAATTTACCGGTAAGGATGTTCATTAATGTGGATTTACCCACACCATTGGCACCAACAAGTCCTACGCGCTCTCCGGCAAGTAAACGAAACGATACATTTTTAAATAACGTGCGATCTCCAAAATTGTGACTTACGTTCTCTACTGACAATAAACTCATAAGATGAGGTTGCTCCTATCTATTAGACATTACTTTTGTTATTGTTCCGAAACCCTATTCTAGCACAGGTCCCGTCTTTTCTGAAAGTAATGTAAACAGTTCAGGAACCTCTTACATGATTTTATCATACAGGCTACCCTAACGATTAGAGCATTTATATTCGAAATAGCCTTGTGCAGCTGCTTGTCTTGCGTCTGTAAACACCTCTTCAGCACGGTAACCATTACCACATGTGGAGGGATAGTAGTACTTGATACCCGTTAAAGGATCTACCCCACCTACGATGGCCGTTTTCTTCACAAGTCTGCCTCCACCGATCGCATAATTGTTGATCTTTTGGTCACCCACACCTATACCTTGGATAAAGGCCATAATCCCTGTATCGTTAATGGAGTTGTACCAATCTTCCTGCGCAATCAGGGGCATCGTAAACGTATAGGAAATACCGTTCTTTCTGGCAAACTCATTATGGCGGTTAATCACATCAGCCAGATCATCCTGCACAGTAGTCACAATCCGGCTTTGTCTAACTTGCTCAAATACGCTGGTATTCTGAAGTAAAGGAATCTGAGAGCTAGCAGCGAGTTCTTTTTGGAATCCCTCAATCCATTTCCCTGCATTTGCGTCGTAGGCATATACGTAGTCGTCCAGTGTAAAGTTAATACTGTTACCATTAGAATCTGAATATGTATAAGGTTTCTTGGGACTCCATACTCGCTTGAAAGAATCTTCAAGGTTACCTGTCAACTCTGTTTCTGTGGACAACATATAAAAGCCGTCATAATCCAGAATAAGTACGGCAGGAATGTAATTAAACATGTTCCGAATAGCTGCGGGATCATCCTGAATCCCCATATTCAAAGCCATCGTCTGCGTAAATGTCAACAAGGCAAGTTCCTTATCGGCTTTAACAAACTTGGTTGAATCATAACCTGCTTCATCATTTTGTTTCTCATTCTGATGCATCACTGCACCTGCATCCATGACTGCAGTTTGAAGTACAGATCTGTATCGTTGGCCAAGATATTGAGCCTCCTCGGCATCTTGGGTATGGAGTGAGATGATCCAGAAGAGCGGGAAAAAGATCAGCACAAATACAATGGATAGCTCAGTAATCTTCATTGAGGACCATACCTCCGTATGTTACAAATACTGCTGAAGCCTGAGCCGTACCACTCAACCATTCACGAATGAGCATGGAAGGTGTACGATTTGTATTTTGGAGTGTCACGGTGAAAAAATCCCCTGTCGTCAACGTATATCTTCGGCCAGGATCATCAACCGGTATCACACCTGAGGATGGGAATAGTCTTTCTCGAATCTGAGCCGAATAATATCCATCCTGCACTACTTCATAGGTCCCGTTAAAACTGTTATTGTCCATCGGGTCTATATAGTGAGGTACATATTTCTTATGTAAATGTTCCATCGACACCTCATACACATTGCCCGTCTGGGCCAGTTGCCCCTCAAACTCAGCCAACATTCGAGGTGAAATATACCCTTTTGTTCGGACAGCATCAACAAAACGTGTTACATTCTGAACAGCCGTCATACGTGTTATATCATCCTGCCGATCGGCTGTTTCAGCAGCTGGGTACACATAGAGCAGAAGGACTGCGAGCAATACGGCAAGCAGCTTGGATGCGGCATTAATCAATTCACACTCGCCTCCTTCCAAAAAACAATCTTGAGCAGTTCTCCAGTTTCATTTCTTATAAACTCTGGTCTGTAGGTGGCATCGAGCTGGACAGGAATCGTCGCTGTTTTGCTGACAAGTGGATCGATCACATACGAAGTTCCATCTACCTCCACAGTAATGCCTGTGCCTGTCATCTGTCTCACGGTATGCAACACTTCCGCACCACTATACTGATACGGATTGGTGGTATGCAGTGTTGTTGTCAGCCGACCTTCCATGCCTGCTGTTGTCTGTACTCTGTCGTTCAAGGCCGCTGATAAAATCTTAACATTCTGTTGCCCGTACAGGCAGGCTGTCACAAACAGGACAACCGCCGTACAAAACAACATGAGATGCTGTGTATTCCGGGACATGTTAAACCAACTCCTGTCAGGATTGCTGGAAGATCAGCCCTCTTACCACGTTCGAACGGTCTTTTACGATAATGGCTTTGAATTTACCACTTGGATTGACATATTGATTTTCTTTTTCACTCATGGTCTGGTTAATAATCCCCACTTTATCGTCGGGTGCAATAACCGAGCCGTAGTCCGCATTATTGAGATCCTGTGAAATGTTTAATTGATTGCCGTACCATTGACCCGCTTTATTTTTACCTGTAATAACTTGAATACCGAACTGATCCTTGTCCGCATATTTACGCAGCGCATTCGTTACCTGTGATCCACTGATGGTTGTTCCGTCATATACCGTAAATGCAGCCTGGGACAACTCGGTTTGGATATCAGCAAAATTGTTCTGGGCCGTCTTGGTTGCCTCCTGAGCCGAAATAAACAACAGAACTACAATTGTGATCAAAGCGATTGTTAAGAATATCCCTGCTGCCACCTTTAAAGCGCTTGATGCATTGTTCATGATAAATCCTCCCAAGTTATAAGTTATTAAACTATTTCAGACTGTCACACAGATGAATTGTGCTACAGTTTCTGAATTTGCTCATAATAAATGCTCATCTGTAAGAAGCTCATACCGACTAATGGAATAACCAGATACAAAAAGATAAGGGCGTACATAGGTGTAAATCCGATGGTTCTGCCCCATGATGCTTTGACATCTATCATTTTGCTGTATTCCTGCTTGCGTTGTTCAAAATAAAATGCCATCATGCTCTCGAGATCATCGAAGGCTTCACGTATTGAGATTTTGCCAAGGGCAAGCTGTAATTTATCAACCAGTCGCTGGAACTCGGGCAAGCCCGCCTCTTCCTTTAATTGTTCAAGTGCAAGCTCTGGTCCATGTTCAAAATGCAACAAACATTTTTGCAGCGGGCGCTTGAAAATGACGGCAAATCGATTTAGCCACTCCAATATCTCCTCGACTGACATCCGGTCCATCTCACGTAAAATGGAAATCACTGTCTGGAATTGATAGATTTCATGTCGCATATCCAACCTTCGCATTTTCCGCTGAAATAACATGAGCCATACGGGCATGTAGTACCCCGCTGCACCCATGAGAATGGCTATAATCATTTCCCACCAGCGTACATATTGTTTGTTATATACCTCAAGTTTCTGCATAATGCGCGTGATGGTCTCATTCTGGGTATCATGGTCTAACTGAACTGGAGATAACTGCTGTAACGCTTTGGAGACTTCTTCGTATGTAGCTCCTCGGTTCATTTCTACACTTTCCAGCACGGATTGATCCAACGCTGTTTTTTCCTCAGCTTTCCTGAGATCCGCTTCAGCCATTGCACCAAACATTCGATCATCGCGGATTGGATCATACAAGATGTGGTTACGTTCAACCTGGTGCAACAGCAAGATGCAACCCATTGTAAGGACCAAACAACCTGCGAATAACAACACTCGTCGAATGGCAAGCCATTCGTATTTCAACTCTGAACTGCTCTCCCTCATGAGCCGTATCGTTTGACTGTACTGTGTACTGCCAGGTTTCGCCGCAAACAACATCGCCAATTTCCGTATGAAGATTTGCTTGTACAGAAACTGATCCAACCATGAATGCTTATGCCCTGACCGATAACGGGTCTCATCGTATTGCTGGAGTCTTTGCAGAAGCAAATAAGCAAGGATGATGATCACATAGATCGATATTTTGGTAACAAAGCCGATTTTGCTGCGATAAAATTCATCCATCGTTGGGAAACTGACTCTAGCCCAGCGTTCGATCGGAGCGGTGAATAATACCGGAGCGAGCGCGATGATATTAAGTCCTTTGAGCAGGTAATCCAATTTATCACGCCGCAAAATCTCCAGATGAATCTCCTGAGTCAGATTACCAAGTCCCTTGAGATAGATAGACCCTTGTGCTCTGTCCTTATCCCCGAACTCCATGACCATATAGGAAACGCCTGCGAATCCTTTGAGAAAACGGTTGGGAGCCACTTCATAATAACGCTCAAGTGCTTCATTTGGATCTGGAGAAGTCAGAGCTTCGTAGATCAGTCTTACTTGTTCTGCTGCTTCTCCTGTACCTGCTTCAGCGGCTTCATAGAGCGCTTCCTCAACCATGCCATGCTGATGATACCGATGCCTTACATCTGCAAAGAGATCCAACATCTGCACCAGCAACCTTTTCTCCATACGACTAAGGCACATATCCAATACCAGGCTGTTTAGTACCACAGCACAGAGCACGGACAGTATTACAAAAGCGATACCCGGCTGCAGAAGAAACAGAATGACACTTATGCCGCCATAACCTCCAAGAATAATTAGAACCACTGTCATCGTCAGCCTGCGAAGTGAGGGCTCATCCCCAACATGGCGGAATGAAATACGTTTCTGCACCTGTAGAATATAAGCTGATAGCAATGGCACTTTCATTCCAAGACGGTAGGACTGCAACAAGATTGATCCCAGTCCTTTGAATCCCTTCCCGCTAGGAACAAAAATCACGCCGGATTGACTTGTTGAACCACCTCCTCTGTGACGTAACATACTTAAAACCAGAAGTGTAATCAGCAAACCCCCTGCACAAATACTTAATACGAGGAGCAAAATCCATTTAATTGTCATGCTGATCACCCCAGTGTTGCTTCATAAACTGTTCGAACTTCTCAGCATCCTGTAATGTCATTTGTTCTCGCATATCCACCATGCTTCCAGAAGAGATTGGAGCTGTTGCAACATACGCTCCATCTCTGTACTCCACAACATTATGAAATGTAAAACCTGCCCTCTCTTCCACGCTATCACCTTGATTCGCACGAGGAAGACACTCCGTAATTCGTTCGATATATCTTCGTCCCTCAGCATCTTTCTTCATATGAACATCGAAATTGATGACACTCACAACCTGCTCCTCAGCAATATGCTCATGCTGGAACATACCTGTCTTGAGCAAGGAATTACGGAGGGAGAAGACCAGATCACGAAACGTTTTGGCATGGTGGGTAAACAGGGTGAACAGACTGGCAACTTGAGACATTTGAATCATCCATGCGGCCACCTCATCACTCGCCACCTCACCGAGAATATTGACGGTACCATCCGTTTTTTTCTGCAAATCAAGCCCTTGTTGACCTGAAATGTGTTCAGTCTCTCGGAAACTCAAAATATTACGCCGACTATAGATCCGTCTTAATTGAAGTTCAAACGCCATCTCCTGCACCCGAAGGGTGTACGATGCATAGATGTGTTTGACCATAGCCATAAGCAACGTTGTTTTACCAGAACCCTGCGCCCCGGTTACAGCTGTGATCCGGCTTCCTTTCATCAGGTATTGAAGCAATGTAATTGGCAGATCTGCGTTGTTACCCGTAATCAATTGTTCAAGTGCAGCATTCGGAATATCGAACTTCCGCACGAAGAACGCCCATGATTCTGCAAAAGGAGGTCTAACAACAACGACACGGGAGCCGTCTTTCATCTCGTTCACCTTGTATCCACTTGCTTCCGACAACTGTCCGGGGTAATTGTATTTGTATATATTCTGGCATACCCTTTTCAGTTCACGAATACTGCCGAAGGACAGAAAGGATAGATGAATGGACTTACCTTTATAGAAAATCCAGACACTTTCCATGCCGCTAAGTGGTTCTTCATGTGCATTATCCTCCAGTCCTTGATCCAGCAAATCATTCCATGATGCCGGTTTTCGAAGTCCCATATTATGAACAGCATCAAGCATACCGCTGACACCACCACTAACACCGTCAATACGTTGGTCCCTTATCTCATCAACAACCGAGAATCCTTTATAATGTTGGTAGATACGTTGAACGATGATATCCGTCTTTTCTCTGAATCCAAGCTCTCGATATTCGCACTCGAACACATACTGAATATCCTCCTCAGAGATATAATAACTTCCTCCATCGTCCGTACCTTCCTCCATTCTCAGTCTGCCAAGATCGTAGGTATCAATCATTCGGGAGAGTGCATCCACACCGAATTGCTGTCGGTACAGATAAAATACAATTTCGAATCGGTCCTGGATCGTCAGCAAATCTGGTTCTGCAAACAAAATAACTTCATCCACATTTGATTTGTTCAGCCCTATGCTTCGGGTCAGGAGATCCCCTATCAGATTTTTGACATACGTTTTGTCGCTGATACTGCCTGAGACACAGCCCTTCAGTGCTTTTCTCATCTCGGCACGCTGATTAATTCTTCGACGATATTCTTCTTCATGGAGACCCGCATCCGCGAGCTGACTATGACTAAGCTCATGAAGTGAGTTCTTCACCTTCTCAATCAACATGTCAATCGTGAATGATTCCTGTTCAGGCACACGAGCATTCTTTTCACGAAGAAACGTTCTATACTTGAACCAGATATAAGTCAGGCACAGAATCAAAATCAAACTTATCCATATGGTATTCCAGAGCATCGGAGGTTCAGGCTCCCCTTTCCAGCCTCTTCAGAACTGTGCGCATACCTGCACCGTCCATAATCAGGCGAGCGAGTTCGCTCATGCTTGCAGCAAAACTCCCTTTACGAATATCCTTATCCTCAGTCAAACTTTCCAACTGCAAGTATCTAGCGACATCTCGCCGATTCATTGCATCCAGGTATCCGGTTGTGTACGGTATCGCAGATATCGTGCCTTTATATCTGAACTGTCGCTTAATATTGGAAAGCGTTGCACGGGAATGCAAATCGTATTTGTTAATGACGACATGTATATTCTTATTGTTCATTCGTTCTGGTAGGATCTCTTCAAAGAACAACTCCAGATTTCGCATATTTTGATCGAGATTAATTACAACATAGTCCGCCTGTTGCAGCTTGAGCTGTGAATCAACACCAGCATGATCTGCATCCAGAAGAACCAGATCATAATACTCGTTAGCTACATTTAGCAGCTTTTTCACTGTCTCACCATGTTCCTGCGGGGAACGTTCCATCTCATCAATTCTTCCGGTTAGGAAATCAAGTCTTTCCTTCAGAAGTGGCTTGGTATAATCCCTGAGATTATGCTTATTCAGACTGCCACTCGAATGCAGCCGTTCAATCGCATCCCAGCCGCCCTCTTCAAAGGAGAACATAAAATCTGCTGAATCCGTATCTTTGGATGGTAGAGCAGCTTCTGTACCAGTTCCTGCAAAGCCTGCATTAACAAGTAACACTCTTGTCCTGTAGTGAAGTGCCATCGCATAAGCACTAATTAATGTGCTTGAAGTGCAACCTGTTCCTGCAAAAGGGCTCCAAAAGGTAATGGTGCTCATGCTCTCATCCTCTCTGCTTCTTTCATCGCACGGCGACTGCGAACACTTTCCCAACCTGTTAACTGCTCGACCACGCGACACAACGATTTTTTGTAATTTCGTGACAGAGGTCCAAGATGAACTCGGCGATGATGCTCATTCTCAAGCTTAACCGCAGCTGTTAACTCATCCCACGGAAGCACTAAGGATTCTCCTGTCCACACAAATGGACTGCCTTCCAGATACGCCCATAGATAACGAGCTTCAAGCTTGCAGTCAACCCCGTTAATTAAGAGCCGCTGAAATGACAGCTCACCAGGTAATGACTGTTCTTCAAGCAACCGCTTCAACCAGCCCTTGCCACGTTCCAGATTGTAACGCTCATAATCACTCACCCAGACTCTTACATCAGCGGTTAGCCAGAGATTACGTGAAGCAAAATGTGAGGTCTCCATGTCATATAACACATAGTCATAACTATCCAATCGCTCTCCATTTACTTCAAGATGATTCTCTACAGCTGCTGAAGTAACAAAATGACAAGCGATATCAAATCCTTCAAATTCCGTAATTCGCAAAGACTGCTGACTGTCACCTACACCGTACCCATACTTCTGCTGTAAGGTTCCATCTACGAGCAAGACCTTGTTGCCTGTAGAAGCCAGTATCTTGCAAAGATACAGCATCAGATCATTCTTCTCACATAAACCCGCAAAGATCCATGTATGCATAGATGTTACAACTCCTTTCTTTTTCTAAAACTCCTTGTTATCTGAATTATTTTAAAGAGAACCTCGGAGTTCGCTCTATTCTCCACCCGTTAGCAAGCTCTGCTGTTCTGTTTGTAAAGCATCAGCAGGATCATTTACGCTTCCAGAATTAGCTCCTGCTCCGTTTCCTGAACCATCATTCCACATCACTCCATCCGACGTTGCCGGATTATTGGCTGATGGACGACTGTTATATGTAACTGAGGATTGTGCCACATCCTGTTCAACCCCTTTTGATGGTGCTGTCATGGAAGCGGCCAGTGAACTTTCAAGCGAACTTCGCACCTGTCTGGATAATTCCTGTTCGGCTCGTCGAACAATATTCGGATCACTCTCCAGCAGTTTTAACACTTCTGAATTGGCAGGATACGTCGCGATTGCAGGTGTCTGAAACTGTGGTTCTACATAGGTTAAGGCATAGATTGAAGCTTTATGTAAATAGGCATCTACAATTGCACTTGAGAGTGACAGAATCTCTTCCTCCGTCATCGTAATCCATAAGGTAGCTGCATTGAGTCGTTCCACTTTCTTCTTCGATAAGAGAACATAGTCTTGTCCCGTAGGGAATTGGATACGAACATCAATAATATCTCCCTTAACAAGTGAGGACGGCAGTAATACAACTTGCAACTCTCGATTTCTTAAATCAGGCGGAGCCGGTACATCCTCATACACCATCTCGGTGGTAATGGCTGTTCCTTTTTTTAACTCTATTTTGGCCACTTGGCCTTCCATCTGCTTGGTACTGGACCAGAGGTTTCGCGGTGCTTGTGCATCCGGAACAGCAATGAGCTTCAGATCCTCCGGTAATATCGGTTCACCTGCTTCAATATCCCGAATCGTAACCCATCCTTGTGCTCCCGAATCCCATTGTTGCTTTAATTCAGCTTCCTTTTCCTCATATGCCGATAAATAACGGGCTTCTACAGCTGACCTGACCTCCCCCATCGTTTTGACATTGTAAATAACATATCCTCCGAACACCAACCCTACAGCTCCTGCTCCGATAAGTCCGGCATAGATCAGTTGACGGCTTTGTTTTCTTAATTTAGACAAAAGAGGCTCTCCTTTCGTAATCTTCTAATCATGTACTTTCCTTCTTGAAAAGAATGAACGTTTCTTGGGCTGCTGTGCCATCATATGCATTAAAATATGTGAAAACACTTTATCCATCTGTGCGTCCTTGTCAAAAGGATCAATATGTAACGGCAGACCATATACACTCGATGTATCCAGAGCTTTACGAATGCGCTGAACAGCTTCACTTGCTGCCAGGGGCAGACAGTAGATCCATTTCTCTCTTGGATACCGATGATGTGATCGAACAAAAGCGCCAATCTCCGCCTGTCTCCATTCGGCACCTGAGCCTATAACAATAGGCAGATCTGCACGCAGGAATTCTTCCAGCCGGTTCTGGTCCTGACCACTACCGAGATCCATCACGATGAACTGATAACTCCCCCCAAGCAAAGACAAAATATCCGCTCGCCCGGATTGTTTCCAATAATGCACACCATCCACTGCAAACTGTCTGCCTGCTGGCACCGGTTTACCCGCTTGAGCGATTTGTTGAATCCTTGCAAAGGATTGAGAGCGAGGTGACATTTCAATCACAGCTACTTTGAAGTTTTGCCTTTCGAGATAATGACTGATAGCTATAGCCGTGTGGGTAACCCCTACACCAGATGAAGCACCAGTCAGGGCAATAACTCTTGTTCCCCCATTCAAGGTCATCGTTGTATCTCCACCGGGCATTGTTCCGCCGGGTATTCGGAGCAGTTCCTTCCTTACCTCATCGGCAGATTGGAATCGCTCTTCGGCATTATACCTTAACAGTCTTCTCGCCACAGGGATGTATGTCCGCGGAACATCACTCCGGATAGAGCTTTCCACACCCTGAATCCATTCCGTATACGCACCACTTGTCATAAGATACAGCAGCAATGCTCCGAGTCCATAAAGATCTGAACGCGCATCGGTCTGACCCAAGCCATATTGTTCTGGAGCGGCGAAACCAGCGGTTCCCAACTTAACGGTATCTTCAGCACTTTGCGGTTTGTAACTTCTGGCGATGCCAAAATCAATTAATCTTACTTCATGTTCCGGCGTGATCATAATGTTTGATGGTTTCAGATCCCTATAGATCACAGGTGGATTCAGATTATGCAAATAACTCAACACATCCAGCAATTGAAGTACAAGCTCCGTCAACTGCTCCATCGGGATCTTCCCACGACACTGCTTGAAATACTCACTGAGCGTTAACCCGTCGATGTATTCCATCACCAAGTATGTGTACCCGTCTTCATCCGGGACAAAAAAATCAACAATTTGCGGCAATCTTGGATGACGAAGTGATGTCAGAAGAGCGGCTTCCGTCTCCATACTGCCTTCATATGGCATAATCGTTACGCTTTCTTTAATTGCCCATATCTTGCCCGGCAACTTCAGATCTTCCGCCTCGTATACATGGCTCATTCCGCCTGCTCCCAGAATGGATACGATACGATATCTACCTCCCAGCAGGCTTCCGCGTTCCAGCCTGGCCGGATGTCTCATACCAATTCCTCCTTCAATACACAACAAAAAAGGGAAAGCTTCACCGAAGAAGAACAGACCGGATATCCGGTTTTGTTCACTTCGGGATGCTTTCCCTCAGGTTTGTTATGGTTAATATTGGTATCATTATAGTACAGGCAGGAATAGATTGTAAAGCACAAAATAAAATGAGCTTAATCGAATCAATTTCATAATGCCTTTAGCTACTTTAATCAAAGCTAGATCTCTTAATATTTGACCATATAAAGTGTAATCTCTTCCCGGTTATGGAACAACTGCTTGGACCGTTGAATCTGCATCCGCGAACGCTCAAACGTATCAATCACATCTTTAATGAGTGCGAGCGGTTTTTTATGCAATAATTTCACGGTAACAATTGCTGTTCCCCCAGGCTGAAGGCTATATAGAAGATCCGATACAAGTCGGCTCATCAGCTTCGGACTCCAACTCATATCACATACGAGCAGATCGAATTCTCCTTCGCGGAAGCGTACATCCCCTGCATTTTTCTTCAAGAAAGTCAGTTTTGGTGATGCCAGCAGCGTTGCATCCATCTTCGCCGGATCTACCGCCGTTACTTCAAGCCCACGTTCAAGCAGGAAGGAGGTCCATCCACCTGGTGCTGCCCCGATATCAAGTGCTTTATGAAATGAAGTAAAGTCAATGCCAAACGTTTGCTCGGCTTCAAGCAATTTGAATTTGGCCCGCGAGATCTGCCCATCTTCTTTTTGAAAACGTACGGCTCCCCCGCTCCAGTCTGACAAGTTCTGTTCAGGTCTGGATATGCCAGCATACAACATATCATTCGTTGCAAATATAGAAATGACATATTCAGCATCACGTACAACCCATTCACAGCCTAACTCATCCAGCTTTTCAGTTAGCAGTTGCTTCAATGAGGCTGCATTTTCTTGCCAAAAGGCCCCTTCTGTCTTCCGTACCTGCAGCACGACAGGAGTACCGGTCAGTTCCTTATGATTCAACACAAATGCAATCAATTTCTCAATAGACTGCTCCGAATCTTCAGTATTCTCCTGAAACTGAACAGGTTGAATATGACGTAAAAACGTTGGATACTCTGCCCACAGCTTATCTGCAACTTCTTCCTCAGCTACAGGCAGACCCGCAAGCAATATTTCTCCTGGTACGAGTACCGTGCTCTTCACCGCACCAAACGTACGGCGCAACTCTTCCTGAGCATAAGGGGCAAAGCCATGATTGGCTGTGCAGATAAAACGGGAGAAGTTGCCTTCTTCCCAAGACGATTGTGTACTCAAATTGTGTTACCCTCCAGAACGTACGCGTATCCACGGACGAGCATTATCCCACTGGATATCGACCGGAACATCGTACGTATGCTTAATTGTATCTTGTGTCAAAACTTCATGTTTGGGGCCAGCTGCCGCAATACGTCCATCGCGGATCAAGGCCACATGTGTAAATAAAGGTACGATCTCTTCAACATGATGTGTTACATACACAACTGTAATGTTACGCTGGCGCAGACGATCAATTTCAGCCAGCATTTTCTCACGTTCATATAAATCTAGGCCGGCACAAGGCTCGTCCATAATCAGCAATTTTGGCTCGGCCATTAATGAACGAGCGAGCATGACTTTTTTGCGCTCCCCTTGGGATAACGTTCCAAGCGGGTTGTTAGCCAGGTTGGCAAAACCCATGTCATCCAGCAAACTCATTGCCTTTGCTTTTACTTCATCCGGAATTGTCTGATAAAAACGCAAAAAAGCATAAGCTCCTGTAGCGACGACCTCCCATACCGGATCTCTGGGTGTGAGTTTCTCAATCAACGTTTGGCTGATATAACCGATTTCCTTACGTACTTCCCTGACGTCACATTGTCCATACAAATTACCGAGTACTTCAATACGTCCCTGGCTTGGAAACATATATCCGTTCATCATTTCCAACAACGTTGTTTTGCCAGAACCATTTCGACCAAGAATAACCCAATGTTCGTCTTGTTCAATGCGCAAATGCACGTTATCCAAGATTTGATTCTCTTCTCGTCTAAGTGAGACATGTTCCATCGAAATTATACTCATTTCAGCACCACCTTCCGGATCTCCGAGAGCAAATGCTCCACAGAGCTCATCCGATAAACCATTTTTGGAACATCTAACTGGCCATCAAACAGCATCACTGCTGGAACGCTTGAAATTTGAAATTGTTGTACAAGTTCAGGAATGTCATGAATGTTCATTTCCAATAAAATACCTTCTGGCAGCATATGCTCTACTACCTCTAACATACGGCGGGCTGCCGCACATGTCCCACATAAAGGGGTATATATAAATACAGCCTGTGGCATGCCTTCCCATACACTGCGCATTAACATTTTGGATGTAATTGGCTTCATTAACTTTCTTCTCCCGCGGCAACACGCAGCATGACCTCACCCGTCATTGGCCCATTATGAATGGTTACCGAATCCGGTTTATTGCTATATAACATCTCGTACATCTGGCGTTTCCCAAACATACTGGACGTATGCAAATAGATCTCACGCGGAAATAAACCTTCTCGTACAATGGATGCCGCGACCTCACCACCATTAGGCGAATCCGGACCAAGCTCATAATCCAGAGACAAAATGTCCACGTCACCTTCTCTTAGCAGCATCAGGCACTCTTCTGCATTCGTTGCCAGAACAAATCCTTTCGGACATGCCCGATAGTCATCCAAAAAAACATGCATACAATCGCTCCTCTCCCCATTATAACCAGGAACGCATGAGCGCTATATCATCACGGTGCGTTCCATCTTCGCCCGTTTCTGTCTCGAGCACAACAACCGCTTTTTGGAACTCAGGCGCATTTAACAATGCTTTCATTGATTCATTTCCGATATATCCCTGTCCGATCCTCGCATGTCTATCCTTACAGGAACCAGACGCATATTTGGAATCATTAAAATGTACAGCAGCAACATTATCCCAATATCCGAGCATCCTGCCCTTATCGAGCATCGCCGCTTCGTTGCCTGACGACCACAAACCTGAAGCAAAAGCATGGCATGTGTCAAAACAAAATGCAATATGCTCCGGATATCGGCTCAATTTGCGAATCTGTATCATCTCTTCCATTGTCGTGCCCATCGGGCCATGATCACCTGCCTGATTCTCAATCAGTACCTTTGAATGTCCATTCCAATTCTCCAAGGCGGTATCCAGACAATGAATGAGGTTCTGATAACCCTCCAGCGGATTGTTTGTTTTGATATGTCCAAAATGGACCACCGTCCCAACAGAACCGCAAGCATTCGAAATTTCAAGATCATTGCGAATAGAAGCTATTGTAGCATGAAACCCCGCCTCTCCACGGGTCATGCCCAACGCCGGATTCGTGGGATAGGGTGAATGTGCAATCGAAGCAAGTCCCTGCTGTTCACACCAATCCCTGCACTGCTCAGCATCCTTGAGATCCAGACTTTTCAGACCAAGACTACGCGGGTTCTTCGGAAAATACTGAAACGCCGTTGCCCCCATCTCATACGCTCTCTTGGCAGCCTGAAGAAATCCGCCTCTGGTGCTGACATGTGCCCCGATTCCGGTTTTAGGCTTCATGCTGGCATTTCGGACAGAAGAATGCCTTCTTGCCCGTAATTTCCACTCGTTCAATTGTTCCCCCGCAGCGCGGACAAGTCTCGCCTTCCCGATCGTATACACGACATTGCTCGTCAAAACTTCCTGTCTTCATATCCCCTTGCATCAGCGGCATTTCCATATAACCGCCCTCAGAAGCTGCTTCGCGCAACACGGACTGCATCGAATGGAACAAACGCTCCGTCAACTCTGGTGAAGTCGCGATGTTCTGCGTTTTGGAGCTTGGTCTCAGACCAGCAGCAAAAGCAATCTCATCCGAATAACAGTTGCCAATCCCTGCAATGATATGCTGGTTTACCAATGTTGTCTTGAGCGTACCCCGCCGACCTTTCAAAAGAGAAGCAAAACGTTCCACATTCATCCGTCGATCCAAGGGTTCAGGTCCAAGATCGGACATCGCCTCTTCGGTTTCTTTCGAAGTAAGCAGATGTAGATAACCCAAGCGCAGTCCAATGAAGAATAAAATGTGATCGCCAAACTGAATTTCCACTTGCGTGGAACGATCAGGACGTTCTTGTTCCGTGCCCCAGAAAATCATACCGCCCAACATGAGGTGCAGCACCAGGCGTTTACCATTAGCCAAGTGGAAAATCAGATGCTTCGCTCGGCGCTCAACAAATATGATGCGATTACCTGTAAGTTCATTGATAAACAGATCAGGCTCCGTATTTATCGTTTTATCGCGGTTAATTACAACACCTGTAATCAGTAGATCAAGTATTTCCTCGGACAGCAAGGTCCGGTAATTTTCCATTTCCGGCAGTTCCGGCATCGTACATTACCCCTTTTTGGAAGCTTGGTCTGCCTCTTGCGACAGCCACTCCATCAATTTATGCAAATCTTCAAACACATGATCAGGTCGAGCCTTCGCTGCTTGAATGTGTCCATCCATATTATCCCGTGTTGTCACACCGGTAAGTACCAACAGCGTCTCACACCCTGCTGCCACTCCAGCTGCAATATCGGTTCGCATATTATCTCCGATCACTGCCACTTCATGAGACGCCAGGTTTAGCCGGCTAATGGCCGACTTCATTATAACACTCGATGGCTTGCCTATGACTGTAGGATGAACTCCGGTTGCTGCTTCAATTGCTGCTCCAATAGTCCCCGCCCCAGGTGTCAGTCCATCATCGGAAGGAAGCTGCAGATCCGGGTTGGTCATGATGAATTTTGATCCCGCATTAATCCACCTTAGCGCCTTGGTCAGTTTATGATAGGAAAATTCACGATCAATCCCCTGTATCACGTAATCTGGTGCATCTTCCGTCAGCTGTAGTCCTGCTTTTTCTATGGCTTCCAGCAGTCCTGCTTCTCCAATACATGCCACTTCTGCACCCGGGGACTCTTCAGCAACATATTCAGCAGCTGCCACAGCAGAAGTACATACTTGAGACGCGTCGGCAGGTATGCCCATCCCGTTCAGATGATCTGCCACACCTTGTGGTGTACGGGAAGAATTATTTGTTACGAATAAATACGGCTTTCCTAGCTCTTGCAGTGTTCGAATAAGCTGATCGGCTCCTTCGATACGATGTCTGCCATGATAGAGCGTACCATCCAAGTCAATCAGATAGGCCTTAATCACACACAGCACTTCCTTTCTTCATTCCATTAACGTTTCATGTCCTTAATCATTCACCTCGAACTTGACCGCGAACCTATGTATTCAGGCAAAAAATAATGGCTTGCTGGCATATGCACGCAACAAGTCGAACCGGATCGAACACCGACGGTTTAACTCGCGCGTCTTCTGTACAAGCTTGTCATTTCCTGCGCTTTCCCGGAAAATAATTTGAATCATTTCCCTCTTCATATTGCCCATCCTACACGCTTTTTGACCAGATTGCAAAAGGGACCGCGGGAGTTCCTCTCCCTCAGTCCCGTGCAATTACCCGGATCTTTATATGACGTGTTTAAGCCGTGCGCTGGTTCGGAATCAGGGTTAAGATTCTTGCTTGCGATGCACGACAGGAATAAGCTGGTGTTCGTTTGCAAGTCTGGTATTAGGGAATACGGACTGCGCCTCTTCCAAAAGTGGCTGAAGTTGATCCTCATCCTTATAGCGTGAACTGAAGTGAGTCATGATTAGTTGCCCTACATTGGCTGCTCTAGCCGCTTCTGCCGCTTGTTTAGAAGTACTATGATAGTACTCATGCGCTGTATGGGCCAGATCATGCATGAATGTAGCTTCATGTACAAGTACATCTGCATTGATGGAAAGTGGCTGTACGTTGTCACATGGACGTGTATCACCCAATATGGTGATCACCATGCCTCGTTTTGGCGCTCCCAATACATCTTCTGGACGAAGCGAATCACCGTTATCCAGCGTAATGGTTTCTCCACGTTTCAGTCGGCCGAACAATGGGCCTGGTTTCAAACCGTATTCCGCCAGTTTGGCTGGGTCCAGGCTTCCTGGACGATCTTTTTCTGTGATCCGGTATCCATAACTGTCAATCCGATGCTCAAGCAATGCAGCTTCCACGATAAAACTGTCATCCTCGAACAGGACGCCGCCCGTATGTTCCACGATATTCAAATCATAGTTAACCCGAGATTGGCTCAGCTCCATTGTTGTACTGATCATTCGTTCCGTACCTGGCGGACCATATACGGTTAATGGTGTGGTGCCACCTTGATAGGCTCTGCTCGAAAGCAGTCCTGGAAGTCCAAATACATGATCACCATGCAGATGTGTAATGAATATTTTCTCCAATTTGCTCAGTTTAAGCGGAGAACTTAAAATCTGGTGCTGCGTCCCTTCCCCGCAGTCAAACAACCACAAAGCTCTGCGCTCATCCAACATGCGTAGCCCAATGGAAGTTACATTCCGTTGAAGCGTAGGTACACCAGCATTAGTTCCCAGGAAATATAGTTCCATTCTGGATCGCACCTCTTTCTGTTGCCAGCAAAAAACCTCCGACAATGCGGAGGGCTTTGCCTGACACTCTACTGAATTTATGCCTTCTCTACATTAAAATACTTAGCTTGCGGGTGGCTGAATACCATCGCTGATACGGAAGCTTCAGGTTCCATCATGAAACCTTCCGTCAATTCCACACCGATATCCTCAGGCTGTAGCAACTTGAATAGCGGTCCTTGGTCTTCCAGATCCGGACAAGCCGGATATCCAAAAGATACCCTGATGCCTTGATAGCGTGCACCATGACGTTGCTTCATGGTCATCTGTGCAGAATCCGGGAATCCCCAGATATCTCTCATCATATGATGCACACGCTCAGCTAATCCCTCTGCTACTTCAAGCGCTACGGATTGCAAAGCATGCGAGCGAAGGTAATCCCCTTGATCTTTCCACGCCGTGGATAGTTCACGCACACCGTGTCCGGCCGTAACTACCATGAAACCAACGTAATCCATCTGACCGGATTCAACAGGTTTCAGGAAGTCGGACAGGCACAGGAACGGCTCGACTTTTTGACGTGGGAACGTAAATGTATGCAAAATATTACTGGTGTCCTTTGGATCATAGATGATGACGCTGTTACCGCTGGACTGAGCCGGGAAGAAACGATACATGGCATGCGCCTGAATAATCCCGTCACGAACAGCCTCTTGCATGATATCATCCACGACTGCTTTCAGGTCGGTAGCCTTCTTATCACCTGAAGCAAGCAGTTGTTCTACTGAACCGCGCAACCCCAGATGATGTCCAAGCAACATCTGCATGTTCACGTATGGCAGGATATGTGATAAAGGATAGTTACGCATCGTATGCCGATCCAGATCAGGCGGGACAAGAACCGGATGATCTACAGCAATATCCGAACGCTCCACTCGCGTAAGCTCTGGAAGAGCCTGAACAGCTACAGCACCTGAAGCATCAGCCTCTTTCTCAGCTTCCATCTCCAGTTGCATCACTTCACGTGAAACAGGATTCATCAATTTGTTCGCCAGATCCAGACCATCCATCGCATCTTTGGCATATACAACCATTCCGTTATATTCAGGACGGATACGATTTTTGGTGAATTTGCGTGTTAGCGCCGCGCCGCCAACCATAATAGGTACATCAATACCTGCTGTTCGCAAATCCTGAGCGGTAAGAATCATCTGTTGCGCTGATTTTACCAGTAGACCCGAGAGGCCGATCGCATCGACTTTTTCTTCTCGGTATGCCTCAATGATACGTTCTGGTGGTACTTTTATACCCAAATTAATGATCCGGTAACCGTTATTGGACAGGATGATCTCAACCAGGTTCTTACCGATGTCATGCACATCGCCCTTGACCGTGGCCAGAATGATCTTGCCTTTAACCGAAGTTTCGTTCTTCTCCATGAATTGCTCCAAATATGCTACAGAAGCCTTCATAACCTCTGCACTCTGCAACACCTCAGCTACAATCAACTCATTGTTGTTAAAGAGACGACCTACTTCCTCCATCCCTCGCATCAGTGGACCGTTAATTACTTGAAGTGCTGTATATTTGGCAAGTGCCTGTTCGAGATCTGGTAGCAATCCTTCTTTACTTCCTTCGACTACATATGAAGCGAGACGCTCTTCTAATGAAAGGTTCGAGATTTTTTCCTTCTTCTCAACCTTCTTGTTACGGAACGCCGCTACGAACGCCGCCAGAGTGTCATCATTCGTGTTATATAAAAGCTCTTCGGAGAGTCTGCGTTCTTCTTCAGGAATGGAGGCATAACGCTCCAGTTTCTCTGTGTTCACGATCGCATAGTCAAGACCTGCTTTGGTACATTCATATAAGAATACTGAGTTCAGCACCTCACGGCCCGCTTCAGGCAGTCCGAATGAAATGTTACTGATCCCGAGGATCGTATGACATTCTGGCATCGCTTCCTTAATCACTCTTATACCTTCAATAGTTTCTTTGGCTGAACCGATGTACTGTTCATCTCCGGTACCAACTGGGAACACCAACGTATCAAAAATCAGGTCTTCTGGTTTGAGGCCATATTTGTTCACCAGCAAATCGTAAGAGCGTTTGGCTACGTCAAGCTTGTCTTCCCGACTAATCGCCTGACCCCGTTCGTCAATCGTTCCGACAACTACTGCACCACCATATTTATGAAGCAACGGTGTGATCAGCTCAAATTTCTCTTCGCCATCCTCAAGGTTAATGGAGTTAATTATCGCTTTACCTTGCGAGTACTGGAGGGCCAGATCAATTACTGAAGCATCTGTCGTATCAATCATGAGAGGAACCTTCACTTTTTTTACAACCAATTCAAGGAACTTCACCATGTCTTCAGACTCTTCGCGGTCCGGATCTTGTACACACACGTCAACAATGTGCGCTCCATTTTTCACTTGAGCACGAGCAATTTCCGAGGCTTCTTCATATTTACCTTCTACAATGAGTCGTTTGAATTTACGTGATCCCAGCACATTCGTACGCTCACCAACCATGTATGGACGATTGTCCTGTTCGATGTAGATCGGTTCTATACCAGATAAAGCCGGTGGATGTGTTCCGTTCATTTCTCTTGGGGGGTACTGGGCAAGTGTGTCGCGCATCGCTCGAATATGTGCAGGGGTTGTCCCGCAACATCCACCAGCAATATTCAACCAGCCCTGTTCGGCAAAAGCACCAATCTTCTGAGCAAGCGAGTCTGGTGACTCATGGTAATTACCATTCTCATCCGGAAGACCCGCGTTCGGGTAACAACTAACGGCAACCGATGCCATTCCGGAAAGCGAGCGAATGTGATCACGCATGAACTCAGGACCTGTAGCACAGTTTAGTCCTACCGAAATTGGGTTAAGGTGTTCTAAGGATATATAAAAGGATTCGATGTTCTGACCTGCAAGGGTCGTTCCCATCGGTTCAATCGTTCCTGATATCATCAGGGGCAGTGTAACACCACTCTGTTCGAAGGCCTGCTGAATTCCAATGCTGCCTGCTTTTACATTGAGGGTATCCTGTGAGGTTTCGAGTAGTAGCGCATCAACGCCTCCCTCTATTAAAGCAAGCGCTTGCTCCAAATAACTGTCGATAAGTTCCTGGAACGTTACTCCCCCAGTTACAGACAGTGTTTTGGTTGTTGGTCCCATCGCACCTACCACATAACGTGGAGATTCAGGTGTAGAGAAACGATCAACCGCAGCTTTCGCAATTCTGGCTGCTTCCAGGTTGATCTCGCGTGCCCGATCCTGAATATCGTACTCAGCAAGCACAACGGATGTGGCACCAAATGTATTGGTTTCAATTAAATCGGCGCCCGCCTCCAGATATTCTTCATGAATGCGCTGGATCAGTTCTGGACGAGTAAGCACTAACATTTCATTACATCCATCCAGATCTTCGCCGCCAAAATCTTCGCCAGTCAGATCAACTTGTTGAATCATGGTCCCCATTGCACCGTCGAGGATTAATATTCGTTGTTTTAATGCATCGTGTAGACTAATCTTATCCAATATCTTCACCCCCGCAAAACGTTAGATCTTAGTTTAACAGAAACTAACTTAATGTGAAAGATCGGGTTTGGTCCCGAAAGATGGCGGGTTTGCACGACTATGAACGGAATTTGAGAATCGACAAAAACAAAGCAATCCGATATAATTCAATTAAACCAAGTGGAAAAGAGGGAAAGAACATGGCTGAAATTGTTATCCGAAATACGAACGAACGCATCACTGGTGACGAAAATGTTCGAAATTTCTTAAACAAATACGAAGTATTATATGAGAAGTGGGACGCTTCCAAACTGAACACTGATCTGCAAAATAACTTTGGATTAACTGATGAACAGAAAACCGAGGTTTTGGAAACTTACGATTATGAAATCAGAGATTTGGCTGCACGTCGCGGATACCAGATCTGGGATGTCATCACGCTGTCCGAACAAACACCAGATATCGAAGAAAAGCTCGCCAAGTTCGAAGAAATTCACACCCACGCTGAAGATGAGATTCGTGCAATTGTTGCTGGTAAAGGAATCTTTGTTATCAAAGCTACAGATGATGTGGGCTACTTTAATGTAGAACTGTCTCCAGGAGACGTTATCTCTGTACCTGAGAATACACCGCACTTCTTCACATTAATGGAGAACAAACAAATTATTGCTGTACGTCTGTTCATCGAAAAAGATGGCTGGATTGCAGATCCATACCCTGATCCTACATTTATCAAACAAGCCTAACACTCTCGTGTTACAACTTGCTTAACCAAAACCCCTGTTCAATTGAACAGGGGTTTTCGCATATGCATATGGAGAGTAGTATACAACATCGGTGCATTATACAAAATAATGCGGGTATTTCTCCCTTATCGATTCCTGTTCAATAACAACGAGTCTAAGATGAGCTTCCATCACCTGAACAGCTTGCTCGGTCTGACGCTCTGTGATAAGACGATAAATCTCTTTGTGCTGGGAGATAATGACCTCCAGGTTGGAGTCCTCCGCTAGACGTAATAAACGCAACCGATTAAACGGAATATTCAGTTGTTGCAACATTTTCCATGTTCTTAGCTTACCCGTGCCCTGGAACAAAATCTGATGAAACTCTTCATCCAGTTCAAAAAGTCGATAGAAATTGTTTTTCCCTATACAGACTTCCTGCATTGCAATGTTGGTTTCAAGTCGAAATCTGAACTCTTCTGGAAAAGAAACACAAGCCAAAGTCACGATTTCCTTCTCCATCTTCTCCCGCATAAACCTGCCTTCTTCCACATGCTCCAAATTAATATGAGAGACGATCGTTCCACTCTGGGGAATAATGTCCAGCAGTTCTTCTTCAGCAAGCTTCATGAATGCTTCTCTCACGGGTGTTCTGCTCACCTGCAGTTCATCTGCAATCTCTTTCTCTGAAATCTTGGTACCCGGCTTAAGTTCCAGGTGAAGAATTCGTTCTTTTAACAGGTTATATGAATATGCCCGGGTCGAGCCTCTAATTTTTTGATTAAGTGACATGCCTAGACCTCTTTCTATCAGCCGTATTCAATCATCTTAGCACAAATTACCGTTCCACTTATATATCGGTGTGAAACGGTAATCTGGCCAACATCAAATATATTATTGCTTGTTTTCTTTGTAGGCTTTGTACGTGTCATTTGCCAGCTTCAGATAATTAGATAATCCTTGACTATCCAGCTCTTTGGCAAACGTATCGAATTCAGACAAGTCCCGCTCACCCAAGATAAATTTAAGTGTATTTTGATCCGAATAATCTTTCAGTGGTGTACTCAGAAGTGTCACCCGTTCACGGTCCTCTGAAGAGTAAGGAATTGGTGGTTCTGCCGGGATCACTTCCTTGGTATCCTTCATGTCTTGCTGGAATTTCAACTCTTCTTCACTAAACATCGATTGCAGCAGATCTGTCGTACCACCGTAGGCAAATACTCCACCAGAGAAACCAAAGTCAATACGTAGATCCTTCGTGCCTTTAGGATTCAAGCCATTGTAGTTCACATCTTCTACCAATTTACGTTTTCCACCCTCTTTGGTAAATGTTTCGCCTTCAACGCCCCATTTGGCAAACTCTTGACCCTCATCACTGTAGTATAACCAATCCACAAATTGCATAATGGATTTGAAGTTTTCGCTTTTTTGAATTTTCCCGGATATCATGACACCGTTTTCAAGTCTTGAGCCAGACATTAATTGCCCTTTTGGCCCACCAGGTACTGTAATCTTTGCAACAGAGTATTTACCTTCTCCCAGCGTTTTGTTCATATCATTTCGGTGCAGCACCACCGTTTGGGAATTACCATTAATCATGAATGATTTGCCGGATACAAATTTCTGTACAGCCTGATCATCATCCTGTGTGAAACTTTCTTTGTCCAGCAATCCTTCGGATACCAACTTGTTAAAGTACGTTAGCATTTCCTTATACTCCGGCGTAGTAGCCGTGTACACAAATTCATCCTGATCTTCCTTATACGTCAATCCGTTACCAAAACCCCATCCAGCCTTGGTACCAAAGCCGGTAGCCGCAATACCTAATGTGCTATTAAATTGGAATCGGTCCGAGAACGGAACGGAATCCGGGTACAGCTCTTTGAGTTTCTTTGCAGCGTCATACAGTTCATCCCATGTGGTTGGGATAGCAATGTTATTTTCTTCAAAAACATCTGTTCTTACGATTAATGTATAATCTGGCCATACTTCTTCATGCAGACCCGGGAGTACATAATACTTGCCATCTTCCTGTCGAAGTCCTTCGATTTCTTCTTCCAATCCCCATTTTTCCACTTTATCCTTGAAGTTGGGCATCAAATCAATATAATCACTAACGGGCAGAATCGCACCGGAAGATACAAAAGCAGATTCTTCACCAGGATAGGTCTTTGGAATAACCAGCGGTGCATCACCAGAACTGATTAGAAGAGATCTCTTCTGAGAATAGTCACTCATAGGAACAATCGTTGGCTCAAGTGTAACACCAGTCATTTCAGTCATCTTTTTGAAAAGCAACCAGTCTTTTTTGTACGGATAGGTAGGTTGATCACTATACAGTATCGATAGATTAAACGGCTCAGTCGCCTTGAATGTATCCCCTACATTGTACGTCTCCATCGCTGCCTTGGTTTGAACTTCTGTGACGTCACCTCCTGCTCCATTACCGCTGCTACATGCTGCCAGAACAACGGTCATCATTGATGCCAACACCATTTTACCAACAAACTTACGTGGCTTTTGATTCATTTAGGTTATCCCCCTGAATTTGGTTTAGGTTGACTTTGCCATAGAACTGCTACGTATTACTGTTTAACAGACCCTAACATGATCCCGGTTACAAAGTATCTTTGGACAAATGGATAGATGGTGAGTATCGGCAAGATGGTTAATACCATCGTTACTGACTTAATATTGGCAGCAATCTGTGTCAGGTTATCAGCTGAGGTTGCACCGGCAGATGCCCCACTTGTCGCTCCTGCAATCATATTGCGCAAATAAATGGTGACCGGGAACAGTTCTTTTTTGTCCAAATACAGAAAGGCTGGGAACCAGGAATTCCAATGACCTACTGCGTAGAACAGCACCATCGTTGCCATAACGGCTTTACTAAGCGGCAATATAATGCGTAACAAGATCCCGTAGGTGTTCAAACCGTCAATGGAGGCAGCTTCCTCCAGTTCTTCAGGCATATTTTCAAAAAATGACTTCATGATCAGCATGTTGTATATGCTAATTGCGCCAGGAACAACAAGTGCCCACATAGTGTTATTGAACCCAAGAGAATTAATCAACACATAGTTTGGAATCAATCCACCACTGAAGAACATCGTGAATACGGCGAACATCGTCAGAAACTTGCGACCCATCAATCTCTTTTTGGACAGTGCATATGCGAAAATAGTCGTCATAAACATGGAGATTAACGTACCTACTACAGTGTAGATAATCGTATTTTTATAATTCGTCCAGAACATGCTGTCACGTGAGATGGTCTTGTATGTCTCCACATTGAATCCTCTTGGGAACAAACTAACCTTACCCGAATTAATATAGGACTCACTACTGAAGGATTGTGCCACGACATTTAAGAATGGATAGAGCGTAATAAATACCACGAACAGCAGAAAGATGACATTGAATACTTTAAATACCTTGTAAGATCTGGATTCCTGCATGGTGCTCCTCCTTTACCATAAGCTTCTTTGTGTCAGTCTGCGTGAAATGGCATTTACGGAGAACACCAGAATCAGACCGATCAGCGATTCGAACAAGCCAATTGCGGTAGCATAACTGAAGTTACTGGATTCCAGTCCCACCCGATACAGGTAAGTGGAGATCACATCAGATGTCTCGTAGATCAGCGGATTGTACAAGAGTAAGATTTTTTCAAATCCAACAGCCAAGAAATTACCCATGTTCAAAATCAATAACGTCACAATCGTTGGCAAGATCCCTGGTAACGTTACATGAATCGTTTGCTTCCACCGATTGGCACCATCGATACGCGCAGCTTCATACAAAGAATCATCAATGGTTGTCAGTGCAGCCAGATACAGAATCGCTCCCCAACCCATACCCTGCCATACCTCGGAAGTGATATAGATTGTTCTGAACCACTCAGCCCGCTGCATAAAAGGAATATTGTCTCCGGTGAAGAAAGCCACCAGTCCATTAATGGAACCATTCACTGCTGTCAGCTGCAGGATCATACCTGCAACGATAACGATGGACAGAAAATGAGGCAGATAAGACGCGGTCTGTACAAACTTTTTGAATCGTTTACTCTTCACTTCGTTAAGCATCAAAGCAAAAATGATTGGAACCGGGAATGTAAAGAGCAATGCAAGTCCGCCCAACATCAGCGTATTACCGAATACTCTCCAGAAGGTAGGGTCTTCAATAAACATTTTGAAGTATCTTAATCCAACCCACGTTTCTCCAAATATACTTCCCCCGGGAACAAAACGTCTGAACGCAATCACATTACCAATCATCGGCCCATATTTGAAAATAAGGAGATAAATGATGGGAAGGATTAATAGTGAATACAGCTGCCAGTCTTTGCGGAACAAAGTTGCTGCCGTTCGTAATCTGCTCTCTTTACGTAAAGATGTCATGGTTAACATTGTTTTAGCGGTTTCCGACTCCATGTGTTTTCACTCCGATCCAGGACTTGATAAGTAAGAGTAATTCATGTACATTTCCCATCGTTTCTCCTCTTGTAGAGGGCAACAATTCCTTCAACTTCACCCCCACTACCAAATAGATAATTGCTAAATGTAAGCGATATCAATTCGGTGTATTATGTTGAATCACACAATCCAAGGTGCTTCACCTCATTCATTAGCACTTACTAAGTGGTGTGATTTCCAAATCGGAAGAAGATACTCTAAAATATTAAGCGCTTACAATCAATCGAAAATAATAAGCAATAACTCCCTGCCTCCATTTAATGAAGTAAGTCAAAAAGATATTGCTTTATGACAATCTAAATACTAGTCATACTAGTATGTTAGTTACATTCTAATCCAGCTTCCCTCTAATTTCAATAACTTTTAGCAAAAAAAATGGAGATCTCTTTTAACAAGGTAATTTACTCAACAAGCTCAAATAAAAAAACATTGGTAACTTCAAGAACGACATCATCGTTCAT
Organism: Paenibacillus sp. FSL H3-0457; assembly: GCF_037981725.1. NCBI lineage: Bacteria > Bacillati > Bacillota > Bacilli > Caryophanales > Paenibacillaceae > Paenibacillus > Paenibacillus sp. FSL H3-0457. The sequence goes on from NZ_CP150283.1 coordinate 4,037,231, forward strand.
TGAAGCTTCCAATGTTTCAGGGTGCTGAGGAAAGATGTTATAACTGATTCCGCTTAGAAATTAGCAATAAGCTGATTTAATTCCGATAAATGTGTTATTTCATGGTCTGGCGCATACGCTTCATTGTTGGTCTTATGCTCACGGTTAATCCATACGGATTGGATGCCAGATGATAAAGCACCACGAATATCAGTCGTTAACTTGTCTCCAACCATCATGCTCTCTTCGGGTTTAACACCCAGTTTACTCAAAGCATGTTCAAATATCGACGGATCTGGTTTTCCTTTTCCGAAGTTACCCGAGATAATAATCTCATCAAAGAAAGGAGTCAATTCAGGTACACCATCCAACTTTTCTTGTTGCAAAGCAGGACAACCGTTTGTTAACAACAACAGTTTGTACTTGCCTTGTAACTGACGCAAGGTATCCATCGTTTCTTCGTACACATGAGGTCTGGATCTCCGTTCTACTCCAAACTGCGCAGCAAGTTGTTCAGCAAGATCTTCCCGATCTATACCCAACTTCAACAAGCCACGACGCCAGGATTCTTTACGGTAAACTGGAGCAAGCTGTTCCAACTGACGGAACTCAGGTTGATCCCCACCAGTAAAGTTAGCCCATAGGCCTTCAAACGGATTGATTCCAATCATTTTGGTAAAAGGAAAGGTTTCATATGATTCATACAGTCCACGTGCCTCATTACGAACAGCTTCTTCAAGTTCTTCTGGTTTGACCCCAGTCTCTTGCGCTGCGATTAGACAAGTCTCATGAAAAGCTTCTCGAACACTACGCTCATCCCATAATAAAGTATCATCTAGGTCGAACAAAATCGCTTTTAACGCCATTCCGATCATCTACCCCTTTATGCAATAATTACTTTTCGACGGTTTCCACGGTGATCTGGTGTGCTTTTGCAAACTTCAGCAAACGTTCTGCAATCGCATCTGTATCGTAACGGTTCAATAACTTGGTGAACACCCATCTTTTCCCGCGACTGTTATGTTCGATAACAACTGTACCTGGTTCAATTCTGAATTTGACGATATCGTCAACCCCAATTGAACGTTCACGATTACCCTTCGTCGTTATAATCCGATTACTGCTAATCTTGATGTATGGACGTCGAAGCATGAAGATGACTGCCAAAAATACGTAAAGCAGCATGGTCACCCAGTCCCAAGTTGTCATTGGAGCTTGCACAAGGAACGTGCTCATAAACAGATACAAAAAGGCGAGACCAATCAAAAATATAGGGAACAAAAGACTGCGTCCCTTAAAGACTTCTTCACCTGGTGTACCTGTGATTGGTTGACCACTTTTTTTGCGTTGCTGATTTAACTGCTTGGAATTTTTCTTAACCGTTCTCTCGAACGAACGCGACATGAGAATCCCCCTTATGTGTCTTTGTATCGGCTTACATAATTGCAAACCAACATTTCCCCCTATAAATTGCACACTCAAAATAACAGGAAGAAACCTAAATATCATAATGATATCATTAGGTTTCGTTAGTGTTTGAGTTTGCCTTGGTGGCCTTTGTCATTCTCATCATCAACAATCTCAATGGTATCCAGTTGTTGTCTGAAATTGCTGCGAATATTACTCAAATAAATCTCTCTTAGTTCGGCACGTTCAGCAAGTTCTTCCTCCGACAATCCAGTGGACTTTTGCTTACGAGCCAATTCGTTAATGCGTGCTACCAGACTATCTATATCCAAGCTTGTCCCCTCCAAAAATACAAAGTCATATTAACTTTGCCATTATAAAGGCTGCTTGTCAAGTTGACACGCGCTAACACTCATTGATGTGCATTTTATTCTGCAAATTGCGGTAGAGCTAGTACTTGTCCCACTTGGATGGATGTTGTATGAAGTTGATTCACTTTCTTAATCGCTTCTATATAAATACGTGTATCCATATTCGTCGGTTTATGTTCCAAAGAAATACTCCATAATGTTTCCCCTTGTGAAACAGCTATCTTTCCTCCTGGCAGAACATCATTCTCATTGCCGGCAAATACAGTTAAAACGGTGCTGCATCCAATAAATATAATCATAGAAGTAATGGCTACCTTTAACATCCATGAAGAAATCTTGAAACGCGCTAAAACCTTCTTGTAGTTCCCTATGTTAGACTTCACCAGTTCCGAATTCATTGGTTCATAAATGCTTTGATAAGTAGAATATCTCATTAAATCCCCGCCTCCAAACGTTTGTTCCTATCTGTTGAAATCAATATAACACGAACACTTGTTTTGTTCAATAGATTTTCAGAACAATTGTTCGCTTCTTTTTTAGAAGGAACAATATCTTATTTCAAGTACTTGTGCAAAACATTTGCAGTATTATGCTCTGACTTTTGGACAATTTCTGTTCTATAAGCTAAAAAACACTGATTTAATGCTATTTTATTTAGAACTTATGTTTGTACGAACGGAGGTTCTATGTTATAATTTTCCCAAACGTTACTAAAATGGGGTTGATACGGTATGTCGAAGATATCCAGCAGGCAGCAGGCTATTCTGGAGTTTATACGAAATGAAGTCCGGTTGAAGGGGTATCCTCCTTCCGTACGGGAAATTGGTGAAGCGGTTGGACTGGCTTCCAGCTCAACAGTACATGGACATTTGGATCGTTTGGAGAAAAAAGGTTTGATCCGACGCGACCCTACCAAGCCAAGAGCCATTGAGCTTTTGAGCCAGGAAGAATCTGAGCATTCTCATCAATTTGCTCATAGCGTTGCACGTATTCCTGTCGTTGGTAAGGTTACAGCCGGGGTTCCAATCACTGCAACCGAGAACATTGAAGACTACTTCCCTCTTCCTACACATTATGTAGGCGAACAGAAAGTGTTTATGCTTTCAGTAGTCGGAGATAGTATGGTGGAAGCTGGAATCGTTAATGGAGATTATGTTATTGTCCGTCAACAGCAAACTGCTGATAACGGTGATATCGTCGTTGCAATGACTGAAGACGATGAAGCTACAGTGAAAACGTTCTATAAAGAGAAAGATCATATTCGCCTTCAACCGGAGAATGCGACCTTCGAACCTTTACGTTTGAAACATGTTAGTATTCTGGGTAAAGTCATTGGCCTTTTCCGAGATATTCATTAATATTTAACTTGAGTAACAAAACTAGATGTAATGAAATACGAAAGAGGTTATCCTGATCAACAGGACAACCTCTTTTTTTCATGTTTATGTTATTTTAGCGGCTAATTATTCACTGCGTTTCAGAACACTTTTGTGATGCGAGAACACATCAAAGCTCTGTTGTCCGTGATATGAGCCCATGCCGCTCTCTCCTACACCACCAAACGGAAGGTAGTGTGATGTCATATGAGAAAGTGTGTCATTAATACATCCCCCACCGAAGGATACTTGATTCAGAACCTGATTCTGCAGTTGCTCATCCTGTGTGAAGAGATATAGTGCCAATGGTTTTGGCCGGCGAACAATCTCATCTAGCATAGGATTCAGGTCACTGTACGTAAATACAGGAAGAATCGGACCAAAGATCTCTTCTTGCATGACAGCTGATTCCCAGTTCACATCTCCAAGTACAGTCGGCTCAATGAGCAACTGCTCTCGTACAGAACGTCCACCAATCAGCGTTTTGCCATCTGTTAGGAATTTCGACAACCGATCAAAGTTACGCGAGTTAACAATATGCGGGAAATCAGCGTTCTGTAACACATCGTCCCCAAATTTATCTTTGATCTCTGCGCCAATCAGATTTATCAATTCGTCATGAACTTGTTCATGTACAAGCAAATAATCCGGAGCAACGCAAGTTTGGCCTGCATTCAGGAACTTACCACGAACAATACGCTGGGCCACCAGCTTCAGTTCTGCATCGTTATGGACAATAGCAGGACTCTTGCCCCCTAGCTCCAGGGTTACAGGAGTCAAATGCTCCGCAGCTGCCTTCATAACAATGCGACCAACACCTGTGCTTCCTGTGAAGAAAATATAATCAAACTTCTCTTTCAACAATGCTGTACTGGCTTCAACTTCCCCTTCCATAACGGCGATATACTCCTGAGGGAAGATCTCCTGAATCAGATCATATGTCAGACGAGATACCGCTGGTGTTAATTCAGAAGGCTTGATAACTGCACAGTTACCGGCTGCAATTGCTCCAATCAGTGGACCAAAGGCCAGTTGGAAAGGATAGTTCCAAGGTGCAATAATAAGAGCCACTCCGTATGGTTCAGGGTAAATGGTGCTCACCCCATCCGGCATAGCCGAATTGGTTGGGACTTGTTTTGGTACAGCCCATTCCTGCAGGTGTTCTAATGCAAAATCCAGTTCACCCAGAACAATGCGAATCTCGGAACCGTAAGCTTCCGCCTCTGATTTGTTCAAATCTGCCCGAAGTGCATCTTGAATCCGTTGCTGATACTTTTCAATTCCTTTTCTAAGCTGTTGAAGTGAATTAATCCGATACTCAATATTTTTAGTTTGTCCTGTATAAAAAAATGTACGTTGATCTGTCACCAGTTGTTTTGCCTGATCCATATTAACATCTCCAATTAATTATTTAAAATTAAATTGTTAAAAATTTAATTAAAGTATACCTCTTCTATATGAAACTTTCAACATACAAATGAAACATTTATTTGTATGTATTTGAACGATGGTTGGAATTTTTATAGAGTGAAAGCTAGTACTTGCTACTATGTAGTGGCTATTAGAATTTCTAAGGAAGCTTAATTTAGATTTTTTGCTTCCGACAGTTTGATGCACTGTAAGAAAGAATTCTAATCTCAGTTTCTCTTTAATAAGTTAGTAGATAAATGACAATCGTTTTGCGCTAAAACAAGCATGAAGTGATACAATTCATCAGATGGAGAGGTTTAGTTACCAAATATAAAAAAACTCCCCTTTCATTAATGAAAAGAGAGTTTTGCGGTTTACCATTATCTAAATCGACGAAAGAATGTGTTTTGTTATATAAATGTAAGCCTTGGTTACAAATAAACACAGAAATGTGGGCTGGTGAAGAAGAATTCAGGGGACATTTTTGGGCATTTTGTGGGCGCCTTTTTTTCTTATTATAATGAAGAAACTCATTTCAAATACTCATTTTGATTGCATTACTACTCTGACATTAAAAGCAATAAATTATAGCGCTGGTTAAATTAAAAATCTCCTAAACAAAATATTAAACTTATACAAATATTGTAAATTATAAGCTCGCAATTCATAAGCGATACAATCCCTTTAATTAACCGAGATAATTTCGGCTAAAGAAATCGAGCGGAACTCACCCTCTAACATCAACTTTATTTCACACCGTACAAAGTCTAATCCCACAACTACTCCTGAAATCGGCTCTTCAAAGAAAGAGTTAAATAATTTCAAATAAACCGTCTACTACTATTATAAGAGCCAACTAGTACCTAACTGGTCCGCTGTGTTTCCTGATCGTCCAAATCAGGGTTGCCGCGGCTCTCTGTGTTCAGCCATAATCAACCTGGATGTCTCACAATCCGTTATCTATCAGTCTGCTACGCATGAAAGCCCCATAATATTAGCCCAAAAATCGATGTTCCCAGAAGTTCGTGTGCGGCCTACCTTAGGACGTTCTCCCCACCCAGCCTTCTAAGATCACTTTGTAGGACATTTCAGACCATCTTCCAAATGTATAGTTTTCCGCTCCCACAAGAGCGTCAAGAGCAGCCATGACGTTCGTCTTATGTTTACCCGTTTCGGCTATAATCTCATGTATAGTAGGAAACCTACGCCGTCCACCTTTGTACTTATCTAAGATCCGGAGGACCTTTCTTTAACAATCCTTTAACATATCAATCACCTCACCAATACTATGTGAGAAAATAAGTTCGTTTTTAACATTAAATTCAGAGATATCTGCAATTATATATAGAAACATTTACCTAGGTCTGATAGACTATGTAATAAGAATATTAATAGGAGGATTATTAGTAATATGAAAATAGTACCAGGAATTTTGCTTATTTCCGCATTTTTAACACTTGCAGCTTGCTCACCTCAACCTAATGCCGATTTAAAAAGTGATGGGGTCGTCGCAAATGAAGTGGAGTCCACTGTGTCGCAAACAGAACCAACAGAAGAGTCAAAAGATGAAATAACAACAGATTCTGTCAATGAGGAACAAGAAATTACTGCAACTACAATTAAAAAAAATGATACAGTAACGATAGACGGGTATGCGGAGCTTTCAGTCTCTAAACAAAAGTTTTCTAAAAAGATTGAACCTTCAAAACCAGGTAATTTCTACACGTACTACGAATCAAAGGAAGAAGATTCTACATATTTTGCACTCACTGTAAAAGCTAAAAATTTATATACTACTGGCATTGATGCAGATGAAATAGCAAATGTCACCTTGATATATGATAATCAGTATGACTACCCTACATTCAGCACTGTTGAGGAAAAAGGAGGAGAAGACTTTACTTATAGCAACATCACTAGTGTCAATCCTCTAAAAACTACAACGTTATATTATCTAGCCGAGATACCGAACGAAGTCGCTGATAGTGATAAACCGTTAAAAGCTCTGATTAAGGTAAAAGACAATACTTTTGAATATACCATTAGATAATTAAAGGCCCTCCCACATATTTGATGGCAGGGCCATTTTTTCACATAAATTAGAACGTTCGTTCTTTAATATACAACAAAATTTCCTAGTCATTTGGACCAGTACATTTATAGTAGCATTCATGGTAGAGAGTAGTAACATCATCCCCAGTTTACTATGAAAATATTCTTAATCAGTTGGAGGAATTTTTGGAAGTTACGTTAGTAGATCTGTAGGGTGTGAAATACAAATCACAACGTGATATATGTCATAATTTTACATTGAATTATATGGTATTTTTAGAAAGTAAAGTTTTATAATTCATTCACAAAAATTTAGGAGGTATTTACATGAAAAAGAAACTAGCCACAATTGGAGCGCTCACTGCTATTGTAGCAAGTATTGCTGTTCCAGCATCACTTGCTTCTGCCTCATCTTCTGTTCAAGGTTCTGTAACTGCACAAAGTGTTACGATTCAGGCGACGCAAAAATATGTGAGATATTCAGATGCTAACAATAAGTATGGAGATGCGAAGTATGTTCCAAAGACATATACTTATGCTGATGGAGTTTGGTATGGAGTACTCAATCTAGCATCTACTACCTACTCAAACGGATTATATTACGGAAACTATGAAGGTTACGTAACGAAAATGGAGTAATTTTGTCATCATAATAAAATTCACGTATATTAAATATAACAATAATAAAAGAAGGCTTCTGAATTCAATCAGAAGCCTTCTTTTATTACAGGGACATCTAAATGACCCATCAGAATAACCGTTGGAGAATAACTACCTTTATTATTCACTTACCTCAAACGTCAGAACCCGATCATATAAGATCTAGTCCTTATTGCTCTTGAAAGGCCCTTTCTTATTTTCATGCTTGTCAATTGCATAAGATGTTTTTCTGCTTCCAGCTTGTTTTGCTTCGTACCAATCGATAAAGCTGTTAACTTCTTGCATAATCAGATCGAACTCTTTTTCTAAGCCGGTAGTCATGGTCCCACAAGGATAGCACGGTTCAGGTTCAACTGCAGGCCCTTGAGGAGTGGCAGATGCCTCATTGGAAATTCAGATTCAACACTATTAACAATAGCACTCACTCCAAAATAGTATGTAGTTCCATTAGTTAGTCCCGGAATAACGAAATTCCCAAATTGATCTTTTGTAGCTTTTACTGTTTCTGTAACTTGCCCGATTCGATTCAATAATAAATTATGTATTTTTCAACGTTCTGAGGAGCCATGTATGGCCTCCGTTTTTGTGTCCTGAATTCGTACTATTTCGGAAGTATCTACCGCCCATAATCTTAATGGATAACAGGTTATATCCTTTTAATGGAGCGCCATAATCAATGAGTTGCTCAGGATCCACTTGGATTCCTGCAGATGGATACGCGTACCTGAGTCAAGGCTGCTGTGAGGAAGTCTTGAAACTCGTTTCAAATACTCACTTTGATTATATTACTACTCTGACATTGACCGCAAGATATCTAGTCTATATGACGCTGGTTAACTCGAAAATCTCCTAATTAAAATAACATGCTTATACAGATATTATAAAGGTATAAGATCGCAATTCTAAAGCGATACAATCTCATTAATTAACAGAGAACAATTTCGGCTAAAGAACCCAGCGGAACTCATCCTCTAACATCAGCTTTATTTCACACCGTGCAGAATTTAATCCCACAACTACTCCTGAGATCGGCTCTTAGAAGAATGGGTTAAATAATATCAAATCAACCGTACTACTTCTATTATAAGAGTCAACAAGTACTTCACTGATCCGTTGCATTTCCCAATCGTCAAGTTCCGGCTTACCACGTCTCTTCTGTTGCTCACACTGAGCCAATCATGCCTCTCTGTGTTCAGGCATAATCATTCTAGATGTCTCATACAATCCGTTATCCTTCCGCCTGCTACGCATGACAAGCCCCCTTAATATTGAGTCCAATAGTCAATGTTCCCAGAGGATGGTGTGTGGTCTACCTTAGGACGTTCACCCTCACGTTCCCAACCCTCAAGGATAACAATATTGGCCGTATCCGACCTGTTATCCCAGTGTATGTATCCCGCAACCACTAGAGCGTCCATAGCAACCATGACGTCTGGTTTATGCTTGCCCGTTTTGACTGTAAGTTCATGGATAGTAGGAAATCTACGCCGTCCACCTTTGTAGTTATATAAGATCCTAAGGACCTTTCTTTGATAATCCGTTAACAAGTAAATCACTTCGTGAACACTATATGCGAAGATAAGTTCTTAACGAAACAAGAAAAAAGCCCCATCAGCATAAGTGGACGGAGCATTCCTCATTAGTATTCACTTACCTCACACGTAAGTACACGATCGAATATGATGTTAGTCCTTGCCGCTCTTGAACGGGCATTTGTTATTATCTTGCTTGTCAATCGCGTATGATGCATTTCTGCTTACTGCTTATTTTGTTTCATTCCAATCGATGAAACTATTTACTTCTTGCATGCTCAAGTCAAATTCTTTTTCCAGGCCGGTAGTCATAGTTACAACGAGGATCGCACGATTTCCTGTAGGTTGTCCAGGTTCTGGATCAGAAATCGTTGCTGGATTTGTGGGTTCATTTTTATAAATGTAAATTTTCAGGGCTGTCTTCAAAGTACTACTTCCATTAGTACCACCAATAATAAAATATCTCCATTGACAGTTACTGCTACGCTTTGATTTCTTGGGGTAGTTAAATCTTTGAATGATCTAACTTCGTTGATTTCAGGATTATATACTTCTACTCTTGATTGTGAGTTAGTATTGTTAAGCCCACCTAATACATAAATTTCCCCATTATAAACAGTTGAAGGTGCAGAAATAGTAGCTGTTTTAAAGCTATTTATTTTTGTCCATGTGTCATTAGCCACAATATACTCGTATATTGCCCTAGACATCCCACTAGTGAAACTGGTTCCTCCGCCATAAGTATACATTTTTCAAATGTATAGAAAAATTTGACATTTATAATGTAAATATATACTATTAAATAGAAACATATTCCAATTAGAAGGGTGATACAAATGAAGAAAAAGTTTATGATTGGTCTTTTAACCATCGTTACATGCTTTACTCTTGGCTCTACATCTTTTGCAGCTAGTGATATGACCAAAACTTCAAACAATACCACAACGGAAAATGTGAAAGTAGCCCCTTATGCTTCGATGGATATTTATAGAGGAATAATCTACAAAAAATCAGATTACCCTGATGGTAACGACATACCAAATAAAATTTATTATTCTGAAGGAGCCTTATCTGGTTGGATAACGCTAGTTGAGATCAAAAGCCTTACAGGTGTAACTTGGATTGCCTACTATCAAGGAACCATTAGTTAACCATAATAAATTCCAGAACTCCCTCCTATATTTGTGAAATTTAGGAGGGAGTTCTGATTCTAGTAATTGTGCTTTATCGACTAATGTACGTCGATTATATTATCAACTCTGCCAATGCATTTGAAGGAGAATACATATGAACGCCAGTGGAACCTAATCCCGATCCATTACCGTCAGGTGACCGTGCTATACTTGTAATTACAATGACAACAGGCTTGGAGAAAGAATACGATCTTCCAATGATTGATGTAAATGCATTCCTCAATTGGTATGATGCTCATGATGTAGGAGTTGGTCCGGCCAAAGGATATGTCCATTTACAAATAAATGCGCCATAGGTTTAATATGAACAATCTGGTTTATCGCTTCAAGATTATCTGGATTTTTGGATCAACGATTATAAATAAGGAAGTGTTCGGAAGAATACATTGGGGAAAGATACCACCATGACCTTGATCTGGTTCTATGTAGGGAAGATGGAAACTTCATGCCTAAATCATCATTGTTCAATGCCTTCTCCCGCATCTTACAACGTTGTGATCTCCCATCCCTCCCCATTCACTCTCTCCGACATACCTGCGCTGTTCTTTTACTTGAGTCCGGGGCAGATATGAAATTCGTTCAAGAACAATTAGGTCACGGAAGTATTCAGATCACATCAGATGTATATGCCACATCTCAGGCAAGATCCAGAAAAGCAATATAGATAGATTTGAGAAATTCACTGAGGAAATTTTCGAATAGAAAAATATTTTGTGGGCATTTTGGATTCTCTTTAAATATGTAGGTGCTTGCCCACAAAAAGAAAAATCCCTCAACGATAGAGCGCCAAGGGATTGAGCTATTGTACAACCTGATATATTGATCGCGTTCCCGTTGATGGACTGGTGTGCAGTTTATGTACGATCGCTTCATATTATTGTTTCTTTCAATATTTATGCGCTATTTACGAAATAGAATAGGAACTAAAGTTCGTAGTTGATCATAGCTTTTCACGACATTAGGGACATTTAGGAGACAATTTGGGGGATGTCCCACGAACTTTAAATGAACCTTCAGTACAGCTCCAATGGATTATAATCATATATCAGAAACACCCCTTTATAATAGTACAACAGCGGTTTGGCGATACCGTTTGCCACACTCAAAAGCATCGACCAAAAGGTTAGCGAGTTTTTTTATTTATCAAAACCAAAATAGTAGTGTAAAAACTTAAATTTTTAATTATTGTATATATTTTACATATAAGGTATGATAAATTTACCGATCGGGATAATATAACTAAAGGGAGAGTAGATTAAATGAAAAAGAAATTACTTGCTGGATTATTAGCTGTATCTGCATGTTTTTCAATTGGATCCACGTCCTTCGCTGCTGATGCCACTATTTCAACACCTAATTCTTCACCATCGGAAATGTCCCAGGTGATAGCACCTCATGCTTTTTTTGAGCGCGATATTTACCTAAAAGTAGGCCAACCTGGACAATGGTATAGCGGCTACACTTATGATGTGATCTATAGCGATGGCGCTTGTGATATTGGCCCTGACTTTTTAGTTACTCCTATTCAACCTGGGCTTACAGTTGTAAGTGCAAACCACGGTACTTATACGATACTTTTCAAATTCCATGTTAGCTATTAGTATTAACGAACAATGACAAACTTTTGTGCACCCATGCCAGGTGTACTAAATTAACAGGCGCTGTCAGGAGTCCCTCCGACAGTTCCTGTTTTAAATCGAACTGGTTTTCCTATTCTTTCATTACGATAGTTAATAACTAACAACCTCCAAAAATCATAGCTACCTATATTATCATCTATGCAGTCCTTGTAAAACTCATAACCTTCTTCTGTCCATTTAGGATATTCCATGTTCTCCTTTGCCTTATGAAGTGTAATCCACTTGGCCTGCGATTTAACAATGGCCTTCAGCTCCTCCAACTGTTTCATCACTTCTATCGTCATAGGCTTCTCCCCCTTCACGGATTTAGTCTTCAGTCCCAGGTATGCCACAACACCATGAACATGACCGTCAATAATCGCATCAATCACCGAAGCCTGCTTGAGACGATCCAAAAAGGAAGTCCACTTTATTGATTCCGATGATATACCATTGTTTATGCAAAACTCTCGTCATTATGGTTATGTATACTGGATATTTTTCCGAGTGTTAATTGAAACTGGTATGCGAAAAGGCGAAGCAGCTGCTCTAAAATGGATCGATATTGATTTGGATAATCATTTCATTACAATTGATGAAACTCTAGATTTTACAGCGAAAAACAAAGAAGAATTATTCGGTGACACCAAGACAGAAAAATCAGAAAGAAAAATAAAAATTACTACAAATCTAGTTAATGACATCAAATTTCACAGAGAGTGGCAGGAACATAACAAAGGGATACTTGGGGATAGATACCACCATGACCTTGATCTGGTTCTATGTAGGGAAGATGGAAACTTCATGCCTAAATCATCATTGTTCAATGCCTTCTCCCGCATCTTACAACGTTGTGATCTCCCATCCCTCCCCATTCACTCTCTCCGACATACCTGCGCTGTTCTTTTACTTGAGTCCGGGGCAGATATGAAATTCGTTCAAGAACAACTAGGTCACGGAAGTATTCAGATCACATCAGATGTATATGCCCACATCTCAGGCAAGATCCAGAAAAGCAATATAGATAGATTTGAGAAATTCACTGAAGAAATTTTCGAATAGAAAAATATTTTGTGGGCATTTTGTGGGCACTCTCTTAATATTTGAATTTATAATGTTTTGCCCACAAGCAGAAAAACCCCTCAGCGCTAGAGCGCCAAGGGATTGAGCTATTAGTACAAAGTAATATATTGATCGCGTTCCCATTGGTGGACTTGTGTTCTATACATATCCCACTCAATTTCTTTCAGCTCATAGAAGTGAGCCAAGGCGTGGTCGCCGAGAGCATCACAGATGACTTCGCTACGGATCAATTCATTCAATGCTTCTTTCAGGTCAGCTGGCAAGCTTGGAATGCCTTCTTCCACACGCTCTTCTTCTGACATGATGTAGATGTTACGGTCAATTGGAGTTGGTAAGGAAAGCTCACGTTTGATTCCGTCCAGACCTGCTTTTAACAGAACAGACAAAGCCAGGTAAGGGTTAGCAGCCGGATCCGGGTTACGAACCTCAACACGTGTACTCAGACCACGGGAAGCTGGAATACGAATCATTGGGCTACGGTTACTAGCAGACCATGCTACATAACAAGGTGCTTCATAACCTGGTACAAGACGTTTGTATGAGTTCACGGTTGGGTTAGTAATTGCTGCAAACGCACGTGCGTGCTTCAGAGTTCCAGCCATGAAGTGACGAGCAGTTTTGCTCAGACCCAACTCGTCCGACTCATCAACAAATGCGTTCTCATTGCCTTTGAACAAGGATTGGTTACAGTGCATACCGGATCCGTTCATACCAAACAGTGGTTTCGGCATGAATGTAGCATGTAAACCATGCTGACGTGCAATCGTTTTAACAACGAGTTTGAACGTTTGGATCTGGTCAGCAGCTTTCAGAGCATCAGCATATTTGAAGTCGATCTCATGCTGACCTGGAGCTACCTCATGGTGGGAAGCTTCGATCTCAAAGCCCATTTCTTCAAGTGTGATAACGATGTCACGACGACAGTTTTCACCAAGATCCGTAGGCGCAAGGTCGAAATAACCACCTTGGTCATTCAGTTCGTTAGTCGGGTTTCCTTTTTCGTCTGTTTTGAACAAGAAGAACTCGGGTTCAGGACCAACGTTGAAGGAAGTGAATCCCATATCTTGGGCTTCCTTCAGGTTACGTTTCAAGATACCACGTGGATCTCCTGGGAATGGATTACCATCCGGAAGATATACGTCGCAAATCAGACGTGCAACACGGTTCTCTGCAACCCATGGGAAAATAAGCCAAGAATCTAGATCTGGATAGAGGTACATGTCGGACTCTTCAATACGTACATAACCTTCAATGGAAGATCCATCGAACATCATCTTGTTATCCAGAGCCTTAGTCAACTGACTCACAGGAATCTCAACGTTTTTGATAGCTCCAAGCAAATCAGTAAATTGCAATCGAATGAATCGTACGTTTTCTTCTTTCGAAATGCGGAGAATGTCTTCTTTTGTATAACTCACTATAACCTCTCCCTTTCTTATCTGCGTATTTGGCTTGCCTGTTATATTTGTACATTAGAAAGTTCCACGGGTCAAGGAGTCTCACACCAAAAGTGCATGTTTTCCCCTCACTCGCCAAGTTATGCGAATTTAGTTTTTATTAAAGAATCGGGAAAGCTCTCCCTGAATGAGAGATACTTGTCCTGGTCTCTTACCTGATACAAGCTGCTGCTTCAGCAAGCGGTGCAACTGCGTATCGGACAGCTCTCTGCGTTTAACTTCAGTATCTGGCGTGATAACTGTAGCTTCCTCGGATTCTTTTGAAACAGGATTCATCACTTGTTTGATGCCCGCGATGTTAACTCCTTTTTCAATCAAAGCCTTGATCTCTAGCAATCTCTCTACGTCATTAAAAGAGAATAACCGTTGATTACCTGACGTTCTCGCAGGAACGATCAAGCTGTGCTGCTCATAGTAACGAATCTGACGTGCAGACAGATCCGTAAGTTTCATTACAATACCAATTGGGAATAAGGCCATATTTCTGCGGATTTCATCACCCATGTTCATCAACCTTCCAGTCATCTATTCTTCACCCTATTGTACATTTAGTTATTACCAAGTGTCAATGACGTGTTAGATAAACTCACAATAATTTACGATTTTTCATTGTCTGTAACGCCATCAAAACGCCATATTTGACATGAGAGTACGTTAATCCGCCTTGCATATACCCGATATACGGCTCCCGAATAGGCGCGTCGGCTGATAATTCCAGACTTCCACCCTGAATGAACGTACCTGCCGCCATAATGACAGGGTGCTCATAACCAGGCATATCCCACGGTTCAGGAACCACATGGCTATCCACAGCTGCTGCACGCTGAATCCCCTGCACGAAGGCGATCAGATGCTCGGCAGAGCTAAACTTAACAGCCTGGATCAGATCTGTGCGAACTTCATTCCAGGCGGGTTTGGTTACAAATCCGGATTCAGCAAACATCGCGGCAGCAAACGTACTTCCTTTGATAGCTTGTCCTACAATTGTCGGTGCCATGTAAAGTCCTTGGTAGATGCCACGTGTTGTCCCCAGCATTGCCCCAACCTCTCCCCCAATTCCAGGGGCTGTTAGACGATAAGCTGCCAGCTGTACGTATTGTTCCTTCCCACATATGTATCCACCGGTTTCCGCAATGCCTCCACCAGGATTCTTGATCAGTGATCCGGCCATCAGATCAACTCCGACTTCTGTCGGTTCACGTTCCTCCGTGAATTCACCGTAACAATTGTCTACGAATACGATGACATCTTCCTTAAGCTCTTTAACACGCGTAACCATGTCAGCAATCTCAGCAACACAGAAGGATGAGCGCCAGTCATAACCACGTGAACGTTGAATCCCAATGACTTTTGTAGCCGGTGTAATGCTTTTTTCAACTGCTGCCCAGTCCACTCCACCTTCATCAGTTAAGGCCGTCTCACGGTAACCGATGCCAAAATCGCCTAATGAACCTGTGCCATCACCGGGTTTGCCAATAACTTTATGCAATGTGTCGTAAGGCTTACCCGTGATGTACAATAATTCGTCACCCGGACGCAAAACTCCAAAGAGAGCTGTACTAATCGTATGAGTACCTGAAGCAAAATGAGGGCGCACCAACGCGGCTTCCGCGCCGAATACATCAGCATATACTTCATCAAGTACTTCACGCCCACGATCGTTATAGGCATAACCTGTTGAACCTGCAAAGTGAAAATCACTTACTTTTCGCTGTTGGAAAGCATTAATCACCTTCCATTGATTGTGATCTGTGATCCGATCAATCTGTTGCAGTTGTCCTTCAATCTGACGCTCCACTTGACGTTGAAGTTCAGATATTTCTGAATCAAAGCTTACCATCTTACTTCATTCCCCTTCATAGCACGAATCTGACGTCGAATATCCATTATCGTGTAACTTATCACATCAATATGTCATGAATATTACAATTCAATGAATTCTTCAAGCATATAACCAAATTTCTCATATTCACCTTTTTGCAATTCAACTTCATAAATGACATCATTCTCTTCAAAGCTGGTATCCACTACATCACCAATTTTATAGAGTACTGACGTAAGATCACCACGTTCTGCCGGAATACGGAAGCGCTTTGTATCACCTGTCAGCTCTGTCTGAATGAATTCACGGATTTTAAGCAGATCCTCCGAGTCTAATGCGCTTACTTTAATATGGTCTTTATCCAATGGAAGCATCTCAAGCTGCTCTGGTGTGCACGCATCTTTTTTGTTATACAGGACTAACTGCGGCTTGTCCCCTGAACCAAGTTCTTGCAGAATCGTATTAACCGTCCGCATCTGATCTTCACGCATAGCTGATGAGGCGTCCACAACATGCAGGATCAGGTCTGCCTCATTCACTTCCTCCAACGTTGCCCGGAATGCTGCAATCAGATCATGCGGTAGATTTTGAATAAATCCAACCGTGTCGGTAAGTACGATTTCTTTTCCACTTGGAAGTTCCATCGTACGTGAAGTGGGATCCAATGTAGCGAATAGCTGATCTTGAATATACACATCTGCAGCCGTCAACTGCTTGAGCAAGGTTGATTTGCCAGCATTGGTATAACCAACAAGGGCTACCTGGACAATACCTGTTTTTTTACGGCGTTCACGATGCAATTTGCGATGACGAGTCAATTCATCCAGATGACGCTTCAGATCATCGATACGACCACGAATGTGACGGCGGTCTGTCTCCAGTTTGCTTTCACCCGGGCCTCTTGTTCCGATTCCGCCCCCGAGTCTGGACAGGTTCTTGCCATGACCCGACAACCGTGGCAGCAAATAGCTATGTTGAGCCAATTCCACTTGAATAATACCTTCTCTAGTGTTTGCCCGTTGTGCAAAGATGTCCAAAATCAATTGGGTACGGTCAATAATTTTGAGATCGAGGGTTTCTTCCAGATTACGAACCTGTGCACCTGACAATTCCTGATCAAATATAGCTGTAGTTGCTCCCAGTTCCTCTGCAATCGCACGGAGCTCTTCCACCTTACCTTTACCAATGAACCATTTGGTATCACGTTTTTCCCTGTTCTGAGAAAGTACACTTAGCACTTCCACTCCAGCTGTCTCGGCAAGTTTCACCAGTTCTTCTAAAGAGTACTCAGGGTTGATACCTGTACGTTTTACATCATCCGTAACAAGACTCACCAAGACGGCGCGATCTTTTTTGACCATATCTGTATCATGCGTGCCATTTGTCATATATATGTTCACTCCCTCTAATTACTAAATTAATCCGTTGATATACATTGCCACGAATATGCCATGGCATGCCTTAAGCCGAACCGGTTGGCCCGGCCGGCTGGTGTAAAAACTATATTATCGCTTACTTTCGCTCAAAGTTCAAATCCTCTGTACGGATTGTCATCAACTCCAGTTTTCCTGGACTGCCTTCCGAGTATTGTTCCAACAAACGAACCGCCTGATGCCTGATCGAACGCTCAATGGCATTACGAACGTATCTGGCGTTACTGAACGCATGCAGCGAATCATTTTTTTCCTGAAGCAAATGCTGCTTTAGCTTGAGTATGGTCTGTGGCATTAGAATATAATCGCGCTCTTTGGCCATAATCTCAGAGATTTGAATCAACTGATCAATGCTATAGTCTGGAAACTCCACTTGAATGGGGAAGCGGGAAGGTAATCCAGGGTTCGTCTGGAGAAAAAAATCAATCTCATCCGAATAACCAGCCAATATAAGGATAAATTGGTTTTTATTATCTTCCATTGATTTTACAAGCGTATCAATAGCTTCCTTTCCAAAATCTTTCTCTCCCCCACGGGCCAAACTGTAAGCTTCGTCAATGAACAATATCCCACCGAGAGCCTTCTTAACCAGATCTCTTGTTTTCTGCGCCGTGTGACCGATATATTCTCCAACCAGATCTGCACGCTCTACTTCAATAAGATGCCCTTTACTCAACACACCCATCTTCTGAAAGAGTTTGGCAACAATCCTCGCCACGGTGGTCTTACCGGTTCCCGGATTACCTTTGAAGATCATATGATACACGTGCGCACCACTAAGTAAGCCTGCTTCGGTACGCATCTGAGCAATCTGTAGGAAAGCATAGATCTCAAACACCAAGTCTTTGATATTTTCAAGTCCAACCAGTTGCTCCAACTCACCCTGTATCTCCTGGAAGTGTGCATGTTTGGTTATACTCTTGGCTGCCTGTACTGCCGCTGCTTCATCTTTGACCAACATCTGAGGTTCCTGGTTACGCAACACAATATTAATTTGTCTGGATGGTCTGCCTCCTGGTTGCTCTCCTGCAGCCATGACCCGTCCGTTCATTCGCCATCACCTCTATTTTATCGGGCTGAACTCTCCTGATTATTAATGTATTCTATCAGGTGCTCCAATATTAGAAGGATCATGAAGAATTCTACGGATAATTAGATGACTCAAATCTGAATGTTTTTTCGAAACTCTCCGTTCTCAAACAAACTCGGCCTATGCTTCAGTGATAACTGAAAGTATGGGAATACATGTGCATCAATGGCATGCAGCAGTTCCTTAGCCGTCTTGTTCGCCAGGTCATAATCACCCGTTGTAATATGTTTCCGTGACAGTGCATCTTCAAGCTCATCTTCATCCAGCAAAAATACTTCTCCATCTTTCAGTACAACGACATCCAGATACAGGTCATCAAACCAAGGAACACCCTGATCGGTTATCCCCTGACTACGACATGTATCAATGTACCACTCTACAATCCGTTCCTGATCGTCAAACATCGCCGTAACAACAAAGTGCTCTCCCTTCGGATAGTATTGCAGCCAGGAATAACCTTTATCTGCGATACAGAAGGTACTGCCTCCATATGTTTTCCACAGAGGTTCTTTCAAATCCTGTATGGTGTACAACGTAATATAACCTGTGAAAATTTTGGATTGAACGAACCGGCATGTGAATTGTCGGTTCGTAATCCGGCGCCAGTTCGCGCGATCCCCGAATTTCCGTTTCATACGAACCCCTCTTTGCCGATTACAGGTCCGTGACCTGCTCTGATGTTATTGGTGAACAATGTAATAACGTCCGCCTGATGGATTCCAGCGCTCTGGGTCCGCCCTTGCACAACGTATTACGAATAGTTACAGCTTACCATATTTAAGGTTTACACTCAAAATCAAGCTTTGTCCCACCTATTCATCAAATCAGCTTCCATTACAGTTGGTTCTGTATAACACAAAAAACTGCTTCACCGGTTTCCCGGGGAGCAGTTTTTCAATGTAGCTATTTAGTGATTCATTGGCTTAGCCGCCGGTGCCAGCTTGGGAATCTGCAGGTGCATCTGTCCCTCCAGTATCCCCACTTGTTCCGCTGTCCGGAGTTACAACTTCGCCCGGCGTAGTTACGCCCCCATCATCGGAACCTTCACCATTTCCGCCAGGATCTGTTGTGCCCTGACCAGGTGGGGTCGTATTGCCTTCCCCAGGTTGACCGTTTCCGCCGTTATTACCACCGTTGCCATTGTTTCCGTTATTACCATTACCATTTCCGTTATTGCCATTTTCATTTCCATTACCGTTATTACCGTTCGAGTTGCCATTATCCGGTGTACCATTGTCCGGATTCTCCGTACCTGGCTGCTCAGGATCTATCTCTGTTCCAGGGTCTATACCAGGATCAGGTTCCTCCGGCGGCACTTCCTGCGCTTCAATCATCAGGGAAATGGTATTGGAAGGATCCGTCTCCAGTCCTGATGCCGAGTCGTAAGCTGTCACATAGTACTCATAGGTTAGACCAGGCAACGCACTTAAATCTTGTGCATTGGTCGCTCCTATTGCATCAATGAGATGAGTGAACTGGGCTTCAGATGTTTCTTTCCGATAAATTCGATATTGCGTACTCGCGTCACCCGTTCCAGTCCAACTCAGGGAGACGGTTTGTGCATTTGGATCGTATGATCCACTCAGCCCACTAACGGACAGAGCCGGCTTTTCTGGTTCTTCTACTGGCGGAGGTGCCTGCCCTCCAGCTGGTGCTTTGAATTGCTTCACTGGAATGCCTTTTAAAGCATCTCCCATGACTTTGGCAAAGAAAGCTGCCGACAGCTTACTGCTGTTCTTAAGCATATGATTGGCATCCGGATTGTCATAGCCCATCCAGACTGCGGCAGTCCATTCCGGGGTGTATCCAACAAACCATACATCACGGTTGGCACTGTTGCCAGAGATACCACTTTGAACTGTTCCTGTTTTACCCGCTACCGGACGATCCAGACGTGCTGAACGTCCCGTACCGTCATTAACGACGTTCTGCAGCATCTGTGTAAGCTGATACGCATTTTGCTCACTCATGACACGCGTTGTGTCCGAGTTATCATGTTTATAAGTGGTTTTGCCTGCGCTATCCTTGATTTCTTTAATCGCATAGGCTTGTCGGTATTCTCCGAGGTTGGCAAATGCACTATAGGCTTGCGCCATTTCCAGTGTATTTGTACCTTTACTTAGACCACCGAGGGCAATCGCCAAGTTTTTGTCTTCATCTGTCAGCTGTATGCCTACACTCTTGGCAAAATTAATGCCTGTGTTAACACCTATTTTATCAAGCAGCCAAACCGCAGGGATATTTTCCGACTTCGTAATTGCATCCGTCATACTGATCGTTGAAGAATATCCATGCAAGTTACCAGGACAGTAGTTACCAAAACATTGCTTCGCATTACTCAGCGACGAGTTGGCACTGTAATTTCCTGATTCAAGCGCAGGTGCATAAGACACAATCGGTTTAAAAGCTGAACCTGGTTGTCTTCGACTTTGCGTTACACGGCTATAACCTTTAGTCTGATAATCCCGTCCTCCCAGGAGGGCAACGAGGCTACCATTCTCATGGTTCATGATAACCATGGAGCCTTGAACCTGTTGATCGTCTTTACTTGCCTCGAACAGATTATCATCTGTGAAGGCAGTTTCCATGGCTGTTTGAGCCTGAGCATCCATAGTTGTATAGATTTTGTACCCGCCGATATTCAGATCATCTTCCGTTTTACCTGTTACTCGTTCAGCTTCACGGAGCACATAATCTATAAAACCTTGATACTTCCTGTCTTTCTCTGGTCGCTTGTAGTTATAGTTAATCTCTTTTGCTTCGTCCATCTCCGCCTTGGTAATGTAGCCTTGTTCATACATCAGCTGCAATACCACACCTCGGCGTGCTTTTGAGTCGTTTGGATTGCTCACCGGATTATAGGCAGAAGGCCCTTTCGGCATAGCTGCTAATGTAGCAATTTGCCACAACTTCAACCTCTTGAGATCAGTAACTCCAAAGTAAAATTCAGATGCCGCTTTAATCCCGTAACGCTGATGACCGAAGAAAATACGGTTCAGATACATCGTCAGGATTTCGTCTTTTGTGTACTTGCGCTCTAATGCCATGGCAATCGATACTTCCGTTGCTTTACGGAAGAACGTCTTGTCACGGGACAAGAACATGTTCTTGGCAAGCTGTTGGGTTAGTGTACTACCACCTTCCACCATGGAACGAGCCATGACATCCTTAACCGCTGCACGCCCAATGGACCAGATATCCACGCCCTGATGATCGTAGAATCGCTTATCCTCCGTTGCAACAAAGGCTTGCTTCACAAGCTCAGGAATATCATCTTCTTTGACAGGTTCCAGCTTCTGAATGGATAGTTCCCCCATTAATTGGCCATTGCGATCATATACTTTTGAAGTTTCATTAATTGTGGTTTTGTCCTTATTGGCTTTGAGCAGATTTTCACCACTCACCATAATAAATAAATATCCGCCAAGTGCACAGAATATGGCGATTGCCATTGTGAAAAACAGTGTCCATCCAACGCGTTTACCCGTAATTTTTTTCTTTTTAGAGGTCTTTGGCTTCGCTTTTTTGGGTGACTTGTTATTGTTGTTGCGATTGTTAGACCTCGACAACGGATCGTTTGGCATGTTACCTCCTGACTCCCTTTCGGTTGCATAATTTCTAATCGTCTGTAGGCTCAGGCATATATTAAACATATTTTGCCCGGAATGAAAAGAACAACCCTTTATTCAGGTTGCTCTGTTTCAATACCTATACTTGTAGACGAAATGTTTGGTGAAAAGGTTTCGTAATTTTTTTAAGCTTCGCCGCTGTTATCTTGCTGCATCAGCGATACGCTGCGTTGCGGCGTGAACGTGGAGATGGCATGCTTGTAGACCATTTGCTGGCGTCCGTCGCTGTCAATGACGATCGTAAAATTGTCAAATGCCTTGATCGTCCCGCGGATTTGGAAGCCGTTGGTCAGATAGACCGTAGCAGGAATATTTTCTTTCCGCAGTTGGTTCAAGAACGTATCTTGGATGTTGATGGACTTGTTCATTAGCCGTACCCCCATTGGTTCATTTGAATTCGTGTTCAAGTAATATTCAATATCGCTGAGTAGCTTTCGTGCTATTATATCATGAACAGTTTCATATAATCCACAAAAACCCCTTGTCTGCTATTTTACCCCCATTCTTAGCGAGGTGAACAAATAGAAGACTTATCCATTATACACCGCTTGTCTGTTTTGCAAAAGAGGGACAAATTCTTCATTTTAAAGCACATTTATTCGTTGTTTGCCGAATACTTAATCTCTACCATCTGTTCTAGTGATAAATAAAAACCTCTACCCTTTTGATGACTAAAAGGTAGAGGTTTACATATCTTGATCTAATCGATGCCTGTCAGAAGAATACTAATAATCGCTCAAATCAATCAAATTTTTGTGTAATCAATTCACTTATCTGCTTGTATTTCCCTTCAAAATCTTGGGTATCCGTCATGTCCACCCATTCAATATCCTTCATATGGCGGAACCAGGAAAGCTGCCGTTTGGCAAACCGACGCGTATCCCTCTTCAACCACTCAACCGCAGCTTCCCAACTCACTTCCCCTTGCAGGAACGCTGCAATCTCCTTATACCCCAGCCCTTGCATGGAAATATGACCTCTGGCTACTCCGCGTTCCAACAGGGACTTCACTTCATCCACAAGACCTTGTTCGATCATCAGATCAATCCGCTCTTCTACCCGGGCGTACAACTTCTGCCGATCCATTGTCAAACCAACAATAAGAAGGTCATAAGGTGACTCTTTCTTCTGTACTGCCAGCTGATCAGACCACTTCTCTCCTGTGAGATGATGGATCTCAAGCGCACGTACAATTCGCCGTTGGTCATTCGGATGCAGACGATCCGCACTAACGGGATCAACTTCCCTCAGTCGATCATGAAGGGCCTGAGCTCCATTTAGCTCAGCATAGCTGAATTGTTCCTCTCTGAACGCTTCATCCGAACCGCTATCCGAAAATTGAAAGCCGTAACATACCGATTCCACATACAGACCGGTGCCCCCTACAATAAAAGGCATTTTACCGCGTTCATGGATTTCACTAATCAATCGTGTGCAACTCTCCTGAAACTCGGCCACAGAATACGGATACTCCGGTTCATGGATATCAATGAGATGATGGGGTACACCCTTCATTTCTTCAGAGGTAATCTTGGCAGTTCCGATATCCATTTCTCGATATACCTGCATCGAATCTCCTGAGATAATCTCACAATTGAAAGCTTGGGCAAGCTCGATGCTCATTCTTGTTTTGCCTACTGCTGTTGGTCCAACCAACACAAGCAGTTTAGGTTTTGGTTTAACTTCCACTTTCAACATTAATCACTCCGTACAGGGTTTTTGCATTCGCCCGATCAAGTATTTCAAATCCGAGCCTGTCAAACTCCGCGCTGCCGCGCTTTTCTTTCATGACTACCCGTTTACGGGCAACCCGTTTTGCTTCCATAATGCTCTGTTCATCCAGCGCGTGAGCATTTGCATAATCTCGCAAGGGCTGTATAGCACTTGAATCCATCATTGGCTCACGAAACATGGGGTCAAAATATACGGTGTCACAGCTTTGATCTGGCAACGATCGAAGCAAATCGAGATGATTCGCATGATGCAGCTCAATACGCCGGAAAGCTTCATTTACCGCTGGCTTGATCGTCTCATATTGAGACATCCCCTCCACTAATAGTGTATATAGCGGAAGAGAGCTCTCACATGCAATCACCCGTCCACTTTTACCCACTGCAACCGAGAACACCAGTGCATCCGTGCCCAGTCCGGCTGTACAATCGATGATGGTATCCCCTTCATTCACCGCCCCCGCCTCCAGCAGTGGATCAGGTTCTCCTCGCAATATACGTTTGGCACGAACAAATCCCATGCTGGGGTGGAACTCCAGCAACGGTGAATCCTTCCGAAATAGACGCACTTTACCCTGGAGTACAACCAGAACCTCCTCCGCCTCATAGTGTTCAATCATCATGGGCAGAGACATTTTATTACGGCGCACGTAAGTACCCCCTGTTGTTTCAGCAAGGTTTTGGGCCCGCTCCACAAGTAAAGCCGCTTCCTTTTCACCGGTTGTAATATACATAGATTCCTCCTAAATAGCTACATAACACGTTTGAACAATTTTTCCAGATCATATGTTGAAAATGAAATCACAATCGGCCGCCCATGTGGACAAGTGTAGGGCTGACGACATGAACCCAATCGCTGAATTAGCACTTCTGCTTCCTGATCCGTCAGCTTTTGGTTCGCTTTGATGGACGCCTTGCAGGAGCACATGATCGATGCAGCTTCTCGCATCTTGGCGACATCTATGCTGCGTTCACTCAACACCCACTCGGACATTTCTTCGATAATGTCTTTCTCGTCCCCTTTGGGGAACCAGAACGGATGGGAGCGCACACGGAACGTCTGTCCACCGAAATGCTCCAAATATACACCCGCCTGTTCGAACCAAGCCAGCCTTGTTTTCAGCTTTTCCGTCTCCGAAGGTGTAAACTCCAGCGTAATAGGCAGCAGTAACTCTTGTGAGGCCTGGGCAGGGTTACCAAACTTCTCGTAATAGTACTCATAATTTACGCGTTCATGAGCGGCATGCTGATCAATCAAATATAAACCTTGGTCATTTTGCGCGATCAAATACGTACCATGATGCTGTCCGATCAGACTCAGCTCCGGAAATTCAGGCATGGATGCATCCGATTTAATGGCAGCAGCAAGTTTAGTGGCATCAGGTAGACCTGAAGTTTTCCACGTCCGTTCACTTCTCGGAACTGAAGACGGATTATACGATGAACGTGCTTCCCTAACCGGTGAATATACGGAATCGGAGCGATACGTAGCTGGTTTGCCTTCAGCCAGCGGTTTCTCTGTTGCTCCACGATCCCCACCATCTTGAGAAGAGAGGTCAGATTTGGGAACAGTTTCGGTTGAACTTGTACTTGAACTTAAACTTGTACTTACATCCTTAGTGCCTTCTTGCACGTTAACGGATGTCTGCCCCCCGTCATAACTAGCAATCTTCTGCAAAATATCCCCGTTCCAACTTTCTAACTGAACAGGGGGGTGTGTAATCTCAGGTGGAGCTTCGGGCAACGGCACTGAGTGACCCTGTTCAGATACCGGCTGTGGTGTGGACACATCCGCCGGAGCATCCAGATCCAGATCATCATCTTCCGTAGTTAACTTCAGCGGTGCAGCAGTAGGTTTCCCGAGTGGACCCTGTTGACCATATCCTTCTGCATCAGATGCATCTTTCAGCGGACCACGCGGAAAGAGGAATTGCTCCTGAATAAAGGAGTTATCGTCCCCACGTCGAATCTGCTGTTTTTTGACCTGTGGAATCAGTACCTCCTGCCGGAGTATCCCCCGCAACGTCGTCTCTATGAATTCATACAGTTCTGGTTCCTTGCTAAAGCGAACCTCCAACTTCGCCGGATGCACGTTCACATCCACAAGAGAGGGGTGCATCTCCAACTGCACCACGACAAGCGGGAAGCGATTGATCGGCAGCAAGGTATGGTAGGCTTTGAGAATCGCCTGATTGAGACCGTAATTGCGAACAAATCTCCCATTAACAATCGTTGACATACCATTACGATTCGCTCGTGTCCATTCTGGCAGGCTGATCAGCCCGCTCACCCGGTAATCCAGACTTTCTCCCTGGATGGGAAGCATCGCTTTGGCAGCACTTGTCCCATAGATCGCTGCAACCACTTGTAGCAGATCGCCGTTGCCCAACGTCTGAAGTAGCACATTCTCATTATGGCGCAGTCGGAACGAAATGTTTGGATGAGACATCGCCATCCGGTAAAGGACATCTGATATATGTCCCAGTTCCGTCTGGATCGTTTTCATATATTTGAGTCTGGCAGGTGTATTGTAAAATAGTTCTCTCACTGCAAAATCTGTACCTTGGGGTGAGGTTGCGTCTTCATGAGTGCGAAGGTTCCCGCCTTCAATTACGATGCGGCGCCCCCGCCCATCATTGTCACTTGCCGACAATACCTCTACCTTGGACACGGCGGCAATACTCGCCAAGGCTTCGCCGCGGAATCCAAGACTTGTGATCTGGAACAGATCTCGGCCATGGGCTATTTTGCTGGTCGCATGACGATAAAAGGCGGTTTCCATGTCCTCTGGCTCAATACCTGTACCATTGTCTTTGACACGAATACTGAGGAGTCCGCCCTCTTCCACCGTCACTTCAATCTTGGTGGCGCCTGCATCCACCGAGTTTTCGAGCAACTCTTTGACAACTGAAGCAGGCCGTTCGACCACTTCACCCGCCGCGATCTGGTTGGCAATATGTTCATCAAGCACATGTATTTTCGCCACAGGTTTTCCCCTCCCTTATACTCAGGATAATTGCTGTGCCTTCAATTTGAGTTCATTCAATATCTGCATCGCCTGAAGAGGCGTCATATTCATGACATCGATATCTTTCATCGTACGGATGAATTCTCGCGCTGGTTTATCCACCGCAACTACATCCGGTTTCGTTGCCACACTCGGCTCATCATCCCCAAAGATAGACAGTTGAACCACATCCGAATGGTTTGCGCTGGACTGTCCTTTGCTGTTTGATTTCTTGGCATGTTGCTTCCCAACCGAATTTTCAATGGAAGGTGTGTACTCTGCACTCTCCTCAATCTCGTGTTCCCGGATCAATGGTGCTGAATCCGTGTGCTGGAATTTTCCACCTTTTAATTTCAAGCCTTCTTCCTGCTTCTCGTTTCCGATATATTCACTGCCCACAGCTACTTGCGCGGCCGCATGTTCGAACCCATGCAATAGTCCATTCGCCCGCTCAATAATGCTATCAGGCAGACCTGCAAGGCGTGCACAATAGATACCATAACTGCTGCTGGCTGCCCCGGCAATCAATTTGCGCAGGAAATTAACTTTGTCTCCACTCTCCTGTACCGCCATCGAGTAGTTGGCCAGCTTGTCCAGACTCTCCTCCAGATGAGCAAGTTCATGGAAATGAGTTGATACAAGAGCTTTACAGCCGATGATATCATGTACATATTCAATAACAGACTGTGCGATAGCCATACCTTCGCTGGTTGACGTTCCCCGTCCCAATTCATCGATAATAATCAGACTGCGTGGTGTGGCTTTGTCCGTCATGACCTGAATGTCGGCCATCTCCACCATGAATGTGCTTTGTCCGCCAATGAGATCATCCGCGGCACCAATCCGTGTGAAAATGCGATCCATGATCGGCACCTCTGCCTGACCGGCAGGTACAAAACAACCCACTTGCGCCAAAATGGAGATTAAAGCAACCTGTCGCATATACGTACTCTTACCAGCCATATTTGGTCCGGTAATCAGCAGAATACGTGCCTCTTCCTTGGTCATTGCCGTGTGATTGGCAATAAATGCGCCATCTCGCATGACCGCCTCGACGACCGGATGGCGTCCTTCTTCCAAAACCAGGTCATAACCGTCGGTCAGCGTAGGCCGTACAAAGTTACGCTCAGCGCTAATCACCGCAAAAGATTGATATACATCAATCTCTGCAACCTGTTCGGCCAGCTTCTGCAATCTTGCAATCTCTTTGTTCAGCCGCTCGCGCAGCTCTGCGAACAGCCCATACTCAATATCAACCATTTTGTCCTGAGCTTCGAGAATCAGCGTCTCTTTTTCCTTCAACTCCGGCGTAATGTAACGTTCTGCATTGGCAAGTGTCTGTTTACGTTCATAACGTCCCTCTGGCAACGCGGACAGATTGGACTTGGTGATCTCGATATAATAACCAAACACTTTGTTATATCCAATCTTCAGCGATCGAATGCCTGTCGCCTCACGCTCTCGCGCTTCCAGCTCCGCAATCCACTGCTTCCCGTTAACCGAAGCCTCACGCAATTCATCCAGACGTTCATGATACCCTTCACGAATCAGACCTCCGTCCCTTACCGATACCGGCGGCTCGTCCACAATGGCTTGCCCGATAGCTTCACGCAGATCATTGCAATCATCCATCGTTTCGGCAATATGCTGCAATGTTGCGGAAGAAGATCCTGCGCAATGCTGACGAAGTCCTGGAATTTTCTCCAGCGATGACTTGAGCGCATTCAGGTCACGACCATTGGCATTACCAAACGCAATCCGGCCTACCAAACGCTCCAGATCATAGATGTCTTTGAGTTCTGCCCGCAGGTCCTCACGCAATATAAACTGGTTGTACAACGTATCCACTGCTTCAAGACGCTCATTAATCTTCCCTTTTTGCAACAATGGCTTATCGACCCAGCGACGCAGCATTCTTGCACCCATGGACGTCTCGGTCCGATCAAGCAACCAGAGTAATGAACCTTTTTTGGAGCGTTCACGCACAGTTTCCACCAATTCCAGGTTCCGGCGGGTAAACGGGTCCAAGATCATGTAATGATCGGGCTCATACGTTGAGATTTGAGTTAACTGCCCCAGAGAACGTTTCTGTGTCTCACTCAGATAGGAGAAAAGACGTGCAATGCACGCTTGACGTTCAGGCTCTAATCTTGCCCAGACAGCCTCGCCAAACTGCTGACGGACCAGATCTTCCTTATTTTTTGTCCACGACGTGTAGACCACAGGGCGACCGATTGGAGACGCCTCGGCTTCTACCGTTTCAAGTAGCGCTGCATCCCCCACCAGCTCCGATGGTTCGTAGATGCCGATTTCATCCTTGAGCCATTCCTTGGAATAGGGTACGGATGTCACATACAACTCACCCGTTGACAGATCACAGGCCGCGAGCGCCAGCGTATTTTGATTACCTGTAAGACACACCATGTAGTTGTTGGACTTGTCACCCAGCGTCTTTCCTTCCATCACCGTTCCGGGTGTAACCACACGTACAATTTCGCGTCGTACCATGCCTTTGGTTACACTTGCATCTTCCATCTGCTCACAAATTGCAACTTTATATCCTTTTTCAATCAGACGCTGTATGTAATTGTCAGCCGAATGATAAGGTACACCGCACATCGGAATTTTGTCATCCGTGCCTCCGTTGCGTGCGGTCAGCGTGATCTCAAGTTCACGGGAAGCATTAATCGCATCCTCGAAGAACAATTCATAGAAGTCACCCAGTCTAAAAAATAGAAAAGCATCTTGTGCTTCGGCCTTCACTTGCAAATATTGTTGAATCATTGGCGTATACTGAGCCATGATGAATATCCTCCATCCCGTTCCTATAATGTCAGGAAGAAACGCGTCCTGGAAGGACAATAAGACGGTCAGGCACTGTGTTTGCGCCTCCGCCTTATGTGTTGGCTAATCGCCACTTCCTTCAAAGGTTGCTGCTCCATATCTTCCGTAGTAGCTTATTACTCATAAAAGACTTGTTTATTATTATATCAAAAAAACGTCCGTACTTCATGAACCTGCCCGAATATTCCAGAGTTTGCGAATATCGCGGCTCTCATCCCAAGTTCTTCCCAGTTTTAATTGAAGGATTAACGGAGACGCATATCTTTCATAACGTGCATATCCATCCAACCTCTTCAGATCATCTACGAGTGCTGGGATGTGTTCCTTAATCACTTCGCGCTTTCCCTCATAAAAAGCAGCATGAACCTCAGCTTTCACCAACGGACGCTGCCGTAATTGAGTATACCCGCTCGCGATCAGACCTGCCAAGGCCACAACACCTTTTGCAACAAGGGGCGATACAAGAAAGCTGGGTAACGTACGATACTCAAACCCACCATAGGATTTCAGGCGAAAATCACCAAGTGCTCCATAACGGGGTCGTCTTCCCGATCCTCGTGGGTCTTGCAGAAATGCCAGTGGCAATGCCAGATAATTGTCCAGTGCACGAAGCAGTTCCCCGGTAAGATTCACCCCGCTAAAATGAATATGACCGCCTAGAGGTAACCCACGCTGTGGCATCCCGCCTGCCTGCCAGATGAGTGAGTGATCACTAATGCTGCGGGAAGCGGCTGCGAATGCCCTCATCAGATGAGCCAGCAGTTCTCGTGGTTCGGAGCTGGGAGCCGGTCGCAGTTCGGCAACCGGATATATGCGCCGTCCACCAATTGTGACGGAATCACAGCCTGCCATTCCTGTACGTTCAAGAAATCTGGAGGCGGGTACGATTTTGGATTCCGGCATCTGCACCAGAAGAAACTCCGGGTCCATGCCGAGTATTGGAATGGGTCTGTGACTCAGTTCCTCATCCAGCAGTTCCTGATGCTGCTTCCAGCTTTCCCTATAGGTAGCAGCAAGGTTGGTCATCCCTTTCCAGGGACACGGGTCGATCGAAATCACTGCACAGCCGCCGTTCCCTGAGGATTCCATTCGAACAGCTCCATGATCCAGCCCTAGCGTATACAGCGTTTTGATCGCAAGTCGTTCTATGCGCTTGAATAAGGTTGAACTCGCTTCACGCTCCAACAGAGTTTCCTGTGCCCCTCCCATGCCACTAGTATCCTTGCGCTTGATCCGGATCGCCTGCAGACAACTTACCTCTACGTCATAGCGTACACGTAAGCCTGGTTCACGTTTGCGCCGATCGTGCAGTGACAACACTTCAATGCCTGCCTGTTTCAACCGTTCTGCACGTTCTCCAGATGTCATCCTTTCATATCGGCGCAGCGCTTCCTCCGCTTGTTCCATCACATTCATTACGTCCCCCCTCCCGGATCATGCAACTAAAATAAAAATAACCCCGCAATGCGGAGCCTTCCCGTGAAAGGTATTCCAGGCACATTGCGAGGCTCGTTACCACCCATTTTTTAATATTTAAGAAGAAAGAGGGCTTACGCCCTCTTCACCGCGCCTTCTGGCGCATATGATACCTTAGGTTATCAAATACAGGCGTCAAACTCACAGCTCATCGTCGAGCAGATCGGGATCGAGATCGTCATAATCTCCATCGGCACTGCCAAAGTCATAGTCCTTGTCTTCGTAGTCACCGCAACCATCTGTGCAGACCTTCACACAAACTTTAGTCTCGGCAACGAGTTCCACAGCGAATTCCCGTTCTACCCGGATAATTACACTGCTTCCACCTGCTGATACTGTGGCTTCCACACAGCTAGGTTCCTGCGTTGCATCCGCAGATACCTCCACTGTGGAAGTCCGGTGTTTCGGGTCCAGATAGGACAAAGGCACATGTTCTACATACGAGACCGTTTCTTTGGCTACATCCGTCTGAGAGTTCTTGTCGTAGGAATACCAAATGTTGATATCGTAAGTACCAATAACTTCAATTCCGTCACCCGCTGATACGGCTTCATATTGGTGGTTGATAATCCAAGCCCCCAAAATACTTGTCGGACCATTTGGCGGAGTCACGGTATGTGTTACGGTAGAGAACTTACGACCTTTGCCGCAGATCGCCTTCGTGATAATCTCTCTACATTGATGTTTATGACTCAATGACATCTTTAAACCTCCTCCATACAATCATTCACTACAAGTGTATGCAGGGCATTCGTCTAGGGTGACAACTATTTTCTATTATTCGTTTGTAGATTGGGACCGGTCCGAGATTGGGGACGGTGCTTTGTCCTTCTTCGCGACTTTCAGATACAGCGCGAGTTCGCGGCACAGCTGGAGAATTGCAGAACGAATCTCGAATTCTTCCCTTGTATCCGGCAGCTCCATACGTTTGAATTCTTCTTGCACATCTGCAAGAAGTTTTTCAGTTCGTCCCGTGTAGGATTCAGTGAGTACGTCCTGACTAAGCTGATCGAACAGCTCCGAAACCATCTCCGCATGTGGCATCTTCTGATAGATCTGGGACACGAGATGCATCATGTGCTGGATGGAGTCCAACTGCGTTTTGCGCATATAGAAGTAGACGCTCCATTCCTCATTCGGATGAATCACCTGATTCTCCAGAGAACGTTTGGCAGCATCAATACCGCCAAGTATCGCTTTATCTGCTTCAATCAGCTCTCTCCCTGCCCATGCTTCATTGGGATTACGCAGCGTGGCCGCAAATTCTTTGAAAATCTTCGAGAAGAGTTCATCGATTCGTTTGCGAATGCGCAGCATCTGTGGATCTGCTGCCGGCATATAGGCCAGGTTAACCGCCATTGCGGAACCAAGACCAATTAACAACAAAGCAATTTGTACGAGGACGACATGCACGTCCATCTCCCCGCCGCCGAACACCCGAAACACCACAACAGAACCTGTAACAATGCCTTCTTTAAATCCTACCCGGACAATAGCCGGGAATGCGATCAATATGTATACCGCCAGCACCCAATAATGGAAGCCTAGAAAGTGAAAAAGTACACTTGCAAATAAAAGTCCAACTACGGAAGCAAAGAACCGCGCCGATATGGTGCGAATACTTCGTTTTCTCGTTACATCCACACCAAGAATGGCAAGCAATCCCGCTGATGTTGGTCCCGGCAAGCGACACCAGTCTGCAATCAATACAGCCATTAATGCGGCGATTGCAGTTTTAATTACCCTAAAACCCATTTAACATTCCATCTCCTCTAAGCTGCAAAAAAATTCTTAGCCAGCTCGTCGCCTCATTCATTTATCATGACTAGTATGTCTCATCCAAAAGTAAACTAGACGACATCAACCGACATGCGCATGCATGCCGGTCACAGCAACACGCCCCGAATGAGGGACGCTGGCAAGTTAGATCGTTGCGACAGAACCTCAAGGCCCTCTTCTCCAATCATCGCATTCATTCCGGATCTGCGCGGAATAATCATACTAAATATGGTACTTGATTTTACGGTATCGGGCAACGTGACACCCCTTGTGAAATTGTATACATATCATACCCGGTCACATTACGAGTAAAACACTTCAGAATCACCTGCGGCCAGCCAGCATTTTGCGTTCTGCATAGACAACAAGTTGGTACATGGCTGTTGCAACTGCGGCAATAATTAACAGACTTGATAATACAAGTGTGAAGTTGAATACTTGGAATCCGTAGATAATGAGATAACCGAGCCCTTGTTTGGCGACTAGAAACTCACCCACAATTACACCCACCCAAGCCATGCCAACGTTCACTTTCAAAGTGGAGACAATCGCCGGAAAAGAAGCAGGTAATACAACTTTTGTAAAAATCTCGGAACGGTCTCCACCAAACGTACGAATGACTTTAATATAATTGGGATCCACTTCATTGAAGCTGTTATACACCACCAGTGTCGTGATAATGACCGTGATGGACAATGTGGTCATAACAATCGCTGTAAAACCCGCGCCGAACATCACAATAAAGATCGGGCCAAGTGCTACCTTTGGCATACTGTTGAACACAACCATATAGGGGTCCAACACTTTTGACAAAAAAGGAGACCACCAAATTAAAACCGCAAGCAAGGTTCCCACCAGTGTTCCCAGTAAAAAACCAACTGCCGTTTCCCCCACGGTCACCCCAACATGTGCCCACAACTCGCCACTAGCGATGTCCTTGCCAATCTGGGCAAAAACTTTACTCGGATAACTGAATAACAGTACATCAATCCAACGGAGTCTGCCTGCCACTTCCCATAGCAAAAACATACATACTAACATAGATAACTGTACGGCAAGCACTTGATGTCGCCATCTGGCCACCTGCTGAATATGATTCCGATGCAGCTGCCCCATCCATTCGTCACGCTTTTCCTGCTTCGGATTCATTGGATTCACGCGTCTTCCTCACCTCCCCCGGACTGATCCAGTTCACTCCACAATGCCTGAAACAACGCATTAAATCCTTCTTGCTCCCTGGCATGAAACGGCTGAGATTTACGAATTCCATCGGGAATGATAAATTCACGACGGATGCGGCCCGGATTGCGATCCAGTACAATGACGCGGTCACTGACCGCAATGGCTTCAGACAAATCATGGGTGACGAGAACAGATGTTTTGCCAAACTGTTTTAACGTGTCCGAGACCAGATCCTCCAATTGCAGCTTGGTTTGATAATCAAGTGCTGAGAATGGTTCATCCAACAATAAAATCCCCGGATCGGTTGCCAGCGTGCGCACCAGGGCTACTCGCTGTCTCATGCCTCCTGAAAGCTCTGAAGGGTACTGATTCTCCGTTCCGGCCAACCCCATACTTACCAGCAGTTCCCGTACACGCTCACGGCTCCGTTCATCCAGTCTGCCTGTCAGTTCAAGACCGATTAATGCATTATCCAGAATGGTCCGCCACGGAAACAGATAGTCCTGTTGAAGCATATAACCAATCTGTGCTGAGGGGCCGCCAACGAGTTTGCCTTTAACCTTAACCTCTCCTCGGGTGGGTGTGAGCAGCCCGGCGATGATCGACAACAATGTCGTTTTACCGCATCCACTCGGTCCAACCAGACTGACGAACTCTCCTTTTTGGATCTCCAGACTCAAGTCCTCAAGCACCAAGGAAGCTTCCCGCTCGCTGACGTATACTTGAGAGATCCCCTCCAGTCGGATCACACTATCGGATTCAGGCATTCTGCTCACTTCCTTTCCTGAATACCCCATTACTTTGATTTCGTAGCTTCTTCCGCATGGGCATTATCCACAATGGCATTCAAATCCACACGTTCTTTCAACTCTCCGGAGGCACTCATGACATCAAGCAGATTGTTCCACTCTTCCTCATCAATGATTGGATCCGTTGCATAGCTGCCCTGTTCCTTATAACGATTAACACTGCTGACTAGAATGGCTGGATCAATGTCTTTGAAAAAAGGAGAAATGACTTCGGCAATCTCTTCAGCCGTATGGGAATCTACCCATGCCTGCGCTTTGTGTAGACCATTCGTAAACTTCTGTACGATATCCTTATTGTCGTTAAGATAACTCTGTTTCGTCATGAAGACGGTGTAAGGCAGAAGACCACCTTCTGTGCCAAACGATGCAACAACCTTACCCCGACCTTCTTGTTCAAAGATGGATGCCTGGGGTTCAAACAGTTGAACATAATCTCCCGTACCTGAAGCGAAAGCAGACGCAATGTTGGCAAAGTCCACATTTTGAATGAGCTCCAGATCACTTTGTGGATCAATGCCATGTTTGTTCAGTGAGAACTCCCCTGCCATTTGCGGCATGCCGCCTTTGCGTTGACCGAGAAATGTGGAATCCCTCAGTTGCCCCCAATCGAAGCTACCTTCTGTGTTACGAGCGAACAGAAATGTACCATCCGTTTGGGTGAGCTGGGCAAAGTTAATGACCGGATCTTCCGCTCCCTGCTGATAGACATATATGGACGTCTCCGCCCCTACCAGTGCGATATCCACCGAACCTGCGAGTAATGCCGCCATCGTTTTGTCACCACCAGCAGTCGTTTGAATATCCACCTCAAGTCCCTGCTCTTCAAAAAAACCTTGAGCCACAGCCACATACTCCGGTGCGTAAAATACCGAACGAGTCACTTCGCCAATCGTAATCTTGGCTTCATTCTCTTCCTTATTACA
This sequence comes from Paenibacillus sp. FSL H3-0457, assembly GCF_037981725.1. Taxonomy (NCBI): domain Bacteria; kingdom Bacillati; phylum Bacillota; class Bacilli; order Caryophanales; family Paenibacillaceae; genus Paenibacillus; species Paenibacillus sp. FSL H3-0457. Next base: position 4,073,094 of record NZ_CP150283.1, read on the forward strand.
GCTGGTGAGCGCCACAATGATAATCAGCAGAATAACGATGCCCCGGACGAACCATGGCGTGTATTTCATGTTGTTTCCCTCCTTCACTGGTTTCAGCAGTTTCTCTCTATTATGGATATGCCGATGCCCAACAAAAGGTTAAGAACTTAAATGCAAAAAAGAGCCGGGCAATGTTGCCCGGCTCTTCAGCTCTTCGATATGTTATTTAATATGTTATATATGGGATATCTACAGCTTGTAAATCTCGGCATATTTGGCTTCCAGATAATCGGCCAGATAATCCGGGTTCAATTCTTCACCCGTTACGGCAACAATCAATTCGGAAGGTGTGCGACTTCTACCATACTGGTAGATCTTGTCTGTAAGCCATTCCTTAATTGGAATCAGATTTCCTTCGCCAATGAGGGTATCAAATTCCGGCATTTCCTTGCGCAATGTATGTAGAATTTGAGCTGCATACATATTACCCAGAGAATACGAAGCAAAGTAACCAAAGTCACCACCGGACCAGTGAACATCCTGAAGAACACCGTCTCCATCATTCGTTGGCATAATACCGAGGTATTCCTTGTATTTTGCATTCCAGGTCTCCGGCAGGTCCTTCACTTCCAGACCATCGTTGAATAACATTTTCTCGATCTCATATCGGATAATAATATGCAGGTTATAGGTCAGTTCATCCGCTTCAATCCGAATGAGTGAACTCTCTACCCGGTTGATTGCACGATAGAAATCTTCCAGTTCAACCTCGCTCAGTTGCGGGAAATGCTGCTGCAAATCTTTGTAATAGCGTGTCCAGAATGGCAGGCTGCGACCAATCATGTTTTCCCAAAGACGGGACTGGGACTCATGAATCCCCATGGACGTTCCTTCGGCAAGAAGGGTACCCGCCAGACTGTCATCAATATTTTGCTCGTACAGGGCATGTCCACCCTCATGCAGTGAACTGAAGACTGCGCTTGCTACATCATCTTGCAGATAATGTGTTGTGATCCGCACATCACCCGGGTTAAGACCCGTTGCAAAAGGATGAACACTCTCGTCCAATCGTCCAGCTTCAAAGTCATAGCCCATTTGTTCCAGGATGAACAGACTGAATTTTTCCTGTTGTTTGGTGTCAAACAACTGATTCAGGAACTCTGTATTTGGCTTGTTTTCTGAAGCATTAATCTTCTCTTGTAGAGGCACCAAACGTGCTTTGAGGCGGGCGAACACAGCGTCCACTTTCTCAACCGTCAGATCCGGTTCATACATATCAAGCAGCGTATCATAACGTGTATCCTTCACACCCCAATAATCAATAAACTCCTGTTTGAGCTTAACGATATCTGTGAGATAAGGTGAGAATCCAGCAAAATCACTGTTATGCTTGGCATCTTCCCATGCCGTTTCGGACTTGGCCGTGAGCACCGTATATGCTTGTACTTTCTCAGGTGGTACGGATTGACTGCGATCATATTCTTTCTTGCAATCTTCAACCAGACGACGATCTATATCTTCGAGCTGTTCCGATACTGCTGGAGTCGTTAATGCATCCAGGTAAGTCTTCATGTCAGCCGAGGTTTGCAGCTTGAATGCTTCGGTGGACAACATACCCAGCGTCTCCGAACGAGTCGGAACGCCTTTTTTCGGCGCACCTGTGCGCAGATCCCAGTGAAGCAAACCAATGGCTTCATGATAGCTCTTAATTTTACGAGCCAGATTACGGAAGGATTCCAAATGTTCCTGTGTTTGTTTATCCATTGTTATCGTTCACCTCTTCAAAAAAAATGTTATACCCTATTGATGATACTTTTTGCATTGCGTATAATCAACTTTTAACAGATGAAAATTGCATTGTTCTCCTAAAGATACGTGTTCAAAAAGTCTGGTTTTCATTACCGAGAAGATAGAAATGGCGTTCAACTTCGATGCTGATGATGCCCTCAGGCATGATTCGTAATCAAAAGTGGACTTTTTGAACAACCTCTAAAGGGTTGGAGTAATGCCATCTGCTGACCGTGAAATACTATTAAAGCAAAGGCGTGTAGGACAAGCTGCATCATATGCAAGTGGCCGTGCTCGTCGTATTGGATAACAGGAGGCAATGGACATGAACAACATTCAAGAGATTTTGACTTACAACAAATCATTTGTCGAGACTAAAGAATACGAAAAGTATACGGCTGGCAAGTTTCCAACCAAAAAGATGGTTATCATCACTTGTATGGATACACGTCTGGTGGAATTGCTGCCCAAGGCCATGAACCTGAAAAACGGTGATGTGAAAATCATTAAAAACGCAGGCGCAATTATCTCTCAGCCTTTCGGAAGCGTAATGCGTAGTGTACTTGTCGCCATCTATGAACTGGGTGCAGATGAAGTCCTGGTAGTGGGGCATACCGAATGTGGTATGGCTTCCCTTCACGCTGAGACCATGATTGGACATATGGTTGAGCGTGGCGTATCGGAAGAAGTCATGACTACTCTGGAGAACTCTGGCATCCGTTTGCAAAAATGGTTGCGCGGGTTTGACAGCGTCGAAGAAGGGGTAAAACATACTGTGGAAGTGATCAAGAAGCATCCTTTACTTCCTCCCAATGTACCCGTCCACGGCATGGTTATCGATTCTGCCACAGGTGAGCTTGATCTTGTCGCTGAGGGGTATGGACAACAGGCATCTCTCTAAATGGTTTGGAGTGCGGACCTTATGGTTCGCACTTTTTTTGTCTAAATTAAGGCAGTTGTTCTGTCAGGTTGTCAAACCATACAGTTTCAGTGTACACTTTTTATGAAAGCGGTCAAAGAAAGTAAAAACGATTGTTCTCTCTGACCTAGCCCTAATATTAAGGAGACATGTGCATGAACATACTTTCCTACGGATTACTCGGGCTGCTTACCCGCGAGGAGTCATCGGGCTATGATCTGATGCTGAAAATCCAGCCTCATTGGCAGGCGAAACACAGCCAGATCTATCCACTCCTGTCCAAGATGGAAAACGATGAGTTATTGGCCTCCCGCTGGGTACAACAGTCTGACAAACCGGACAAGAAAATGTACGCAGTTACGGAAAAAGGCATTGAAAAGCTCTTGGAATGGATGATTACTCCTGTTACCGCACCGGTTACACGCGATGAATTTAATTTGCGTATTTTGTGTGTTGGCATAGCGGAAGACGGAAGCATGAGACGCATTCTTAACGAGCGTAAAAGCTGGTTTATGGAACGCATACGTTATTTCGAGGATCTGAAGTCACGTATACCTCAGGATAATCTTCGTGTAGGCAACCGAGATTTTGGAAGCTACATCCTGGTACAAAAAGGGTTAATGCACGCACAAACAGGCCTGGAATGGTGTCATTGGGTTACCCAATTGCTTGATGGCCAAGCTGCAATTCAAGACCCAAGTCCTAGCGTTTCAGAAATTTAATAAAATTTGAAACGTTCCTGCAAGTTGACCGTATTACATGAGTAAGGCCCATTTTTGGGCGATTCAAACAAATTAATCGGGGGGTTACGATCTTTACAATGAAGAAAAAATTCGGAGTTAAACATCTAATGATGGTATTTATGGCCTTTACATTATTGTTCGCAACAGTGGGAGTAACGAATCCGGATTCTGCGGATGCAAGACGTGGTGGCGGATTCAAATCCGGTACGAAAAGTTATAGCAATACACCTAAGAAATCCGACAGCAATGTAAGCAAATCGAATACGAATAACAATTCCAGCAATGGAGCAGCTACAACGAACCGTGGCGGATTCTTCGGCGGTGGCGGCGGATTCATGAAAGGCATGATGCTTGGTGGTCTTGCTGGTATGATGTTTGGCGGATTGTTCGGTGGCATGGGCGCTCTGGGTAACATCCTTGGATTGCTCGTGAACGTTGCAGCAATTATGTTGATTGTTATGCTGGCTATGGCACTCTTCAGAGCCATCTCCAATCGTCGCAAACCTGCAGCGGATGGTCGTTATGACCGTCGCAATGATCGTGATGATGACCGTAACAGAAACGGACGGTACTAGTCTCTATGGTTCTGAGCATGGATGAAATTGTGAATGCAATCTGTATTCATATGGCAGAACGTAAGGGTGTACGTCCAACCGATGTGAATGTAGAACTGAGTTGGGAAGAAGATACAGGTTATTCCGCTGAAGTTTGGATTCAAGGCCGTAGTCAATATCTGGTGGAGTCCAATATGATTGAAGCGATTCTTCGTTACCTGCACAGTGAATACAACATCCGGGCGTACCGTGAGAATGTACGACTTGATCTGGATGAAGAAATCACAGCGATCGTTAATCAATAAGATAGGTCACTCACTGGCCTGATATACGAAAGACCGCCTCCCCTCTGTCGCCTGACAGAGATGGAAGGCGGTCTTTTTGTTTCTGTATTTGTAGCTTTATTTGTGTGTCTATTGTAGTCTCTATACGTTTCTGTGTTACGTTCTAATACTCAGACACTACGCTTGGAGTTTAACCAGGCTGTAGTTCTTCTTACCTTTACGGATAATGATGAATTTACCGCCAATGGCATGCTCTGCCGACACTGTGAATTCAAGCTCCGTGATTTTCTCACCGTTCATGGAGATAGCGCCTTTAGTGACATCCTCACGGGCCTGGCGTTTGGATGGCTCCAACCCCAGATCTACGAGCCAGTCGACGATATTTTTCGCTTCGCCGTCCGTTTCGAATGTTGGCATTTCCTTGAAACCCTGCTCGATTTCATCTGCTGTCAGGGAACGGATATCACCACTGAACAGCGCCGCTGTAATACGTTTAGCCTGTTCTAGCATTTCTTCGCCGTGAACGAATTTTGTCATTTCTTCCGCGAGTGCTTTCTGTGCTTCACGTCTGTGCGGCTCTGTCTCTACCTTTTCAGACAAAGCTTCAATTTCTTCTTTGCTCAGGAAGGTAAAGTATTTCAAGTATTTGATCACATCACGGTCATCTGTATTCGCCCAGAACTGGTAGAACTCAAATGGTGTTGTTTTGTTCGGGTCAAGCCAGATTGCGCCGCCAGCTGTTTTACCGAATTTCGTACCGTCGGATTTGAGCATGAGCGGAATGGTCAGACCATACGCCTTCGCTTCAGATCCTTCTTTTTTACGAATCAGATCAAGACCACTCGTGATATTCCCCCATTGATCCGAACCGCCGATTTGAAGCTGTACATCTTCGTTTTGGAACAGGTGCAGGTAGTCGAGTGATTGAAGGATCTGGTATGAAAACTCGGTAAACGAGATTCCGCCTTCCAGTCTGCTCGCAACTACATCCTTAGCCAGCATTGTGTTGAGGTTAAAGTTTTTGCCGTAGTCACGCAAGAATTCAATCACATTGATTTTGTGTGTCCAATCGTAGTTGTTCACCATGCGAACCTGATTATCACCGTCTGTTACAAACAACTTCTTCATCTGCGCTGTCAGTGCATCCACATTCTCCTGCACTTGCTCCATCGTTTGCAAAGAACGTTCTGCCTGCCGGCCACTTGGATCACCAATCGTACCTGTAGCTCCACCTATCAGAATGACTGGACGATGTCCTGCCAGTTGAAAACGTTTCAGCATCATGAATGGAATTAGATGTCCGATATGCATGCTGTCCCCCGTAGGGTCAACGCCGCAGTACAACGAGATCGATTTGGTTTCAGTCAACTCACGCAGTCCCTCTGCATCTGTCTGCTGGTTAATGGCGTCACGCCACTGTAGTTCATCAATAATATTCATGTGTATAACCCCTTTTCTATCCTCAAGATTCAGTCATGATCTACGTTAAATTACGAAATTACACGCTGGAACGGCTTTTTTGGACACAAAAAAATCGCCTCCTTGTCTTCATTAGACACAGGGACGATTATTATAACCGTGGTACCACCCAAATTGCATGGACAACACATGACCTTAACACGTTATCCATACCACTTTTGGCAATATATCGTTTGCCCATCCGCTTGACATTACCCAAGTACTCCAGAGTGTAATTCGCAGCCCTTGTATGTATCAGGTTCCATCAACCCCTGACTTTCTGTAACAGGGACAAAGCCGCTACTGCGCTCTATCAACGTGATTCATGTATTCAATTTATAGCAAGTATAGCCGAACGTTTCAGTCATTGCAAGACCAAGTATTAATCTTCGAACAGAACAACGGTTGCATAGTTGAAACCAGATTATATGATCATCATGTTCAATTTTCCGTGATAATAACCATAGGCTTTCTCCGCGATCTGATCCTCATTGTTCCAAAACTGCTGATCCAGCGCATCTAAATGCTGCTCTTGTTCCTTTGTCAGGAATTTAGGAATATCCCACAGTTCGGTAAGCCTTTCATCCTCTTTCAGATGCTCAATACAGCCGTATGCTGACGTTATAATCTCCACGACTTGAGTCGCACCAATGATATGTAATGCCCGCAACGCGTAACGGTATACCTCTTCCCCCCAGTTGCAGAAAAACTGTATAAAACCGCCATTAAAGACATCCGCCTCTAATAGCCATAAAGCAGCAATGTCCTGCTCGTTCGAAGTCAACGATGCCCAGCCCTGTTCAGATTCATTCTTTTTTTCGACAAATAACACAGCATAGTCATACCATACATCATTAATATCATGCTCGCTCATGTAACACACCTCACTTTTTTTATGTCATGCCCTCTAACTCCTGACGTTTACTCGTCTGATACCAATGTAAATACGGATCACCGATCTGCTGGAAAGCTTCCTGAACACCCCTGTTCAGTTCCTTCATCACTTCATTTGTGTAGTTCAAATGCGTTTCTTTATTATCCACGCCATGTCTTTCCAACAACCCTACATGCGTCGCGGTGAAAATAATATCTTCCAGCAACCAATAGATGACTTCATCAGGCTGTTTCACCCGTTTCTCCAATGAGACGAGGCCACGTTCGTATATTCGAACAGTATAAGTATCTTTTCTACTCTCTACATAGGGCACCCCATCCCATTTAAAGGTCTCAAACAAGCGGTTAACATAGTTCTGCATCTGTTCCCTAGGAAAAGATGTACGCTCTAAAAGCTGTAAAAGGATTTCTGCCAATTGTTGTTTGCTTAACATGTTGGACATGAACGCACCTGCCTCTATAAAGTAACTTCGATGACAGAATGAAAAAATGAAAAAGCTGCCCAAGGCAGCCTCTTCATATTCGTTCCTACTGTTCAATCAGGTTCCACAAAAAGTCTGATACGAAGTATTGCACTGTGCTGGCAGTTCGGCATATTCAGCCTGCTCAGGTGAGTGCGCGAACGGGTCTGAAAGAACTGCCAAAAGCTTCAGCATCACGCTAAGATCTCCGTGGTTCTCCGCTTGCTCAAGGGCTTCCTCGACCCGATGATTTCGGGGAATGACGGCTGGATTGCTTGTTCTCATCAACTGTCGAGAGACTTCCTTCTCCTCTTGCTGTCTGTCCAATCTTGCTTGCCACCGCTCATGCCATTCAGCAAATTCTGTCGTGCCAAACAAAGCTGTCCCTTCCAACTTATCAAAGGTCAAAGCCAGGAACGTATTCGTGTAATCTGCACTATGCTTCTCCATAAGTTCAAGAAGCTCCTTGATCAGCGCTTCATCTTCGGCCTCTTCATCCAACAAGCCCAGTTTGGCACGCATTCCCTTGAGCCAATGATGATGGTACAATTCAGAAAATTGTGCAATAGCATCCTGAGCGAGCTGCACGGCCTGTTCTTCATCTTCATGCAACAACGGCAGAAGCGTCTCGGCAAAGCGAGCCAAATTCCACCCGGCAATATACGGTTGATTGCCATAAGCATAGCGACCTTGCCTGTCAATGGAGCTGAACACGGTTGAAGGATTGTAAGCATCCATAAAGGCGCACGGACCATAATCGATGGTCTCACCACTGATTGCCATGTTATCTGTGTTCATCACGCCATGAATGAAACCAACACGCTGCCACTGGGCAATGAGAGCCGCCTGCCGCTTAATCACTTCCTGAAGGAGCAGAAGATAGCGATTCTCAGCTTGAGCAACCTCAGGAAAATGTCGATGCAACGTATAATCAGCCAATGCCCGAAGATCTTCAATAGACCCCCATCTTGCTGCGTACTGAAAGGTTGCTACCCGGATATGACTGGAAGCCACACGCGTTAAAATGGCACCTGGCCGCTCTGTTTCGCGGATAATGTTTTCTCCTGTAGACACCACAGCCAGACTGCGTGTCGTTGGGATACCCAGTGCATACATCGCTTCACTAATAATATACTCTCGCAACATGGGCCCTACAGCAGCACGTCCATCTCCTCCACGAGAGTACGGTGTTCTCCCTGAACCTTTCAGCTGGATATCCACTCGCTCGCCCTGTGGCGTAATCTGTTCACCCAGCAGCAAAGCACGTCCATCACCAAGCATGTTAAAATTGCCAAATTGATGTCCTGCATAGGCCTGAGCCAAAGGCTCGGCTCCTTCCGGAATCATATTACCTGCAAAAATTTGCGCTCCTTCATCACTGTCAAGAGACTCCACATCCAGACCCAAGGTGGATGCAAGCAGTCTATTAAAAATGATCAGCTTTGGTGATTCAACAGGCACTGCGCCCTGACTTGTAAAAAAGGGTTGCGGTAACTTCGCATAACTATTCTCCAAGTTCCACCCTTTGTTCAACGTTTCTTGTTGCATGGTGATCACAACTCCTTTTCTGCACCAGGGATATCCCTTGGTTATATTGTAGCCTTGTGAACCAATGCTCATTTATGTAGTCGCATGGAAATTCAATTCAAGAGGTTGTTGACTTAAACGAACATATTAAATGTTCTTGATGAAACTTTAGCATATTTGCATGTCTTTTGCATTCCTCATGAATCGTAAGCACAAAAAAATCCAAGAGGTTTCTTTGACAAGTGGGGTCATTCCCTTTCACTCCACTTCCCAGAAAACCATCTTGGATCTATTCCGCTTACTTACTACTAGATGACACGTCTGTTATTACAAGGATTATGTGTGTGCTTCTTGAGCCTGTACAGGCTGTACTGGCAAGCTCTCTTTTTTCAGAGCAAGGTTAAAGAAGACATTAAGCAGGATCGCTGACAGGCTTCCCGTAATGATACCATCGCTAACAATAATCCGAATACTTTGAGGAAGCTGGGCAAACAGATCGGGTACAGCAGTAACACCGAGCCCAAGTGAAACGGAGCAAGCCACGATCAATAGATTGGATTGTTTGCCAAAGTCGACGTTTTGCAGCATTTTGATCCCGGATGAGACAACCATTCCAAACAGGACAACAGTCGCTCCACCGAGGACAGCACTTGGAATAATGGTTGCAAAAGCAGCTACCTTCGGAATGAGTCCCAGAAAGACCAGAATACCTCCAGCTGCAACAACAACATTGGTCGTTTTTACTTTGGAGAGCTGAACCAAACCGACATTCTGTGCAAATGTATTGTATGGAAAAGCATTAAAGATGCCGCCCAGAACAAACGCAAGACCTTCCGCGCGATATCCCCGTGCCAGATCTTTTTCGTTGATCGGTTGATCACAGATTTTGCTCAAAGCCATAAATACACCTGTTGATTCGATGATAACCACCGTACCTACAATAATCATTGTAATAATGGGGCCGATTTCAAAGGTAGGCCATCCAAAGTAAAAGGGTTGAGGTAAATGGAACCAGGAGGCTTCCTGTACAGAGGCAAAATTCACTTTTCCCATGATGGCTGCGATGAGGGTTCCCACGATAATACCAAGGAGAACAGCCAGGGATTTTACAAAACCGCGAGCATATCGATTCAGGATTAGAATGAACAGTAATACACCAAAGGAAAGCGCCAAATTGTCCAAACTTCCGAAATTCTCGCTGTTAGCTCCACCCGCCATGTTTTTAATGCCGGTTGGGATTAGCGCAAGACCGATAATGGTTACCACTGTACCGATCACAACTGGCGGAAACAATTTGACGATTTTGCTGAAAAATACGGCAAAGATGACGATAAATAACCCGGCTGCGATGATCGACCCATATATGGCAGGAATTCCGTATTGCGATCCAATCGCAATCATGGGTGTCACCGCTACAAAAGAGCTTCCGAGCACCGCTGGCAAACCTATACCCAAGTACTTCCCTTTCCGAGCCTGAAGCCATGTTGCAATCCCACACGTTAACAGGTCAATGGATACCAGATATGCCAACTGCTCTGCAGTCAGATTTAGTGCTCTGCCCAGAAGCAAAGGCACCAGAATTGCTCCCGCATACATCGCGAGTACGTGCTGAATCCCCAGTGAAAAAACTCTCATCTTTTTGGTTTCTTTCATCCCACGTTGCCCCCCTGAGTTTTAGAATCAACCGAACCGCTGCAAAATCATGTTATGTTGATTCACATTATATAAACTATTCAGGGAAGTTCCATGATTCATAACATAGAATTGTGATAAGAGATAAAGAGCCCAACTAAAATTGGGCGTGTTATACAAAAGGTCCTTTCAAACCGTTTATTTTGCGTTATATTAGTTGACATAGAAAAACAAAAATACTCTTTACACTCAGAAGCAATGAAACATGAACTTTGGATTTAACTTCAGTGATTCATGTAAATTCATGTTAATGCATAATGTTAGAACATCATTTCTTTCATATTCTCAGCTTGTCGAGTTAAGAGGCTTGATGTTAAAACGTTGCTCCATTACCTCTCCGTTCTGGTGAACCCTCTCCGTAAAAAACACTTCTTCTCTGTTCATCAGAACAACGGATGAAGCTCTGGTTCCATAGTCGAATTTCTCACTTCTAACGAAGATCGGAGAAAGCAAACGTTCCCATTCCAATGGAACACCTGTATGGGGTAAAAGCTCATCCACTGAAGGGTCTGCCATTTGCAACAAACCTAATATTTCTTCTGTCAGGGTAGCTTCGTCCTCCCCTTGGATGATTTTCTCCAGCCCTTCTTTCCCACGTTTCACCTTAGGCCAATCTGTATTAATCAAGTGATTACTAATCCCGTATATTCCCGGTTTCAACTTCAGCACAACATTACCCACATTAGAATAATAATAGAGGTCGTCAGGATCACCCACTAACAAATTGTAGCCAGGATAATCATTTCGGCTTTGCTCCGCATGTTGCATATACTGCTCAGGTGTGTACGTTCCCTTTAAAAAATCAGCAACCAGATCTCCTCTTGAGCCCTTGGCATGTACATCTTCATTCGGATCACGATAATTCGTGATAGCAGCCAGACGCCCCTCTGTGGTTACGCCCATCCAGGTTCCCATTTTCGACAAATCCCGGCCAGCCAATATATGAGGATGATCTTCCCAATAGTGTGCTTGAGCCGTAGGTCTATGATAGAATTCATCCCTATTGGATCCCAATATAAGCGGATACTTTGGATGCATGTTGTAAGCAAATAAAATTAAACACATGGGAATCTTCAACTCCTATATTCGTTAAACCTCTGATTTCGCGCCTTTAAATAGCATAATCAACTACAATTACATCTTCCACCCAACCATCGAGGGAAGCTACAAATGCCTGATGAGCAGGATGTGGACCATAGGCGCGCAATGCCTCCTGATCTTCAAACGTCACTCTCAATCCAATCGTGTAACCTTGAATACGATCCGTTTCTTCCGTTGCATTGATCCCTGCGGTCAGCCCGACAATCCCCGGTATTTGTTCCTGTAACGCGAGCAATTGATTCACCCATTCCTGCTGTTTGGCTAGTGTGGTATTATCGTTAAATTTAAAAACAACCAAATGTTCAAACATCTTGTTATTCCTCCCATATCCATCCGAATATTAATGCAATTTCGTTAAAGAAAGTTAATTCAACAATTCCAATCCACCCATCATATAAGGGACCACTCTGTTGGCTAATTCAGCCGGAGATTCCTGCCCGCCTTCAATATTCCATCGATACGTCATTCCATAGATCGACCAACTTAGCGTGGTTGCCGTAATTTTCAGCGTTTTGGGATCTACATCACCCGCTACTTTGCTCAATAATTCAAGAAGGAATTGCTCCAGTTGAGTCTTGATATTCTCTTCAATAATTGGTGCAACTGTCTCATATTTTTTGATGCAACCATTACTTGAGACGTGATAATCACATAATGAAAATATAAGCTGCTGTATGGTTTCGGCTGATAACCGGGCATCCGGGTCCACTCTTTTCGTCACATATTCCATAAAAGCATCCGCTAAAAAGGCTTCAAGCAGTGCATATTTATCCTGAAAATGGGCGTAGAATGTAGCCCTGTTAATTGTGGCTTGTTCCGTAATGTTTTGAATCGTAATGCTGTTGAAATTTTTAATATTCAATTGGTTTAAAAACGCATCAAGAATTAATTGACGCGTGCGGATTACACGCGGATCATTCGAGTTTGGAGACAATACACCAGACATGTCCCAATCCTCCTTTGTACACAAAATATTTGGTTAGACTCCTTCATTATAGATAAGTGTTAATTGTTCAACAAGTGAAAGCAAGTGCAAAGACACCATACAATAATCTGTGTCTTTCGCTTAAGCAACAAAATGCTTCGATTGTTGGTTGAGCATGCCTATACACCTTGTTAAGATTGCACTTGTACCCGCTTGAAGGTGCATAATAATGGAGGTGCTTAGTTTGAGTAATCAACAACATAACGTTATTTCTACGGAGCTTCTGTTCCAACCATACACTGTTCAAAAGTTAACCCTATCCTCGCGCATCGTCATGTCCCCCATGGCTCGTGCCTTCTCCCCGGATGGTGTGCCAGGTCCCGATGTAGCTGCATATTATCGCCGTCGTGCCGAGCATGGTGTTGGACTCATTATTACAGAGGGTGCAACGATTGAGCATCCGTCCGCATCAAGTGAGCCTAGGCTCCCTCATATGTATGGAGAAGCAGCTCTTCACGGCTGGGCTGAAGTAGTCAAACAAGTCCATGAAGCTGGCGGCAAGATTTTCCCGCAAATTCTGCACTTGGGTATTACCCGCCCTTCTGGATCTCAACCTCACCCAGAAGCTGAATCTCTTAGTCCATCGGGAGTTGATATGGAAGGTACTCAAGTAGGTGCGCCCATGACGGAGGCAGAGATCGCAACTGTGATTCAAGCTTATGCAGATGCAGCAGCCAATGCACAAAGCATTGGTTTTGACGGAATTGAGCTTCACGGTGCACACGGTTTTCTGATCGATCAATTTTTCTGGAAAACAACGAATAGGAGAACAGACCGCTATGGCGGTGACCTACAGAAACGAACTCAATTCGCGGTTGAAGTTGTAATGGCAGTTCGTGCTGCGGTAGGTCCTGATTTCCCTATCGCGATGCGGATTTCCCAATGGAAGATGAATGATTATCAAGCCAGACTGTTCGACACCCAAGAACAACTGGAACAATTCCTTCATTTGCTGGTTGACGCAGGTGTAGATATCTTCCACTGCTCGACACGACGCTTCTGGGAGCCCGAGTTTGAAGGATCTGAGCTTGGATTTGCAGGTTGGGTGCGAAAGCTAAGTGGTCAAACCACCATTACCGTCGGTTCTGTGGGTATGCCAGATGAGCCTGAAGCAGGAGCAGATAAAACAACACATCCAGGTATGAGCGAGCTTATGAAGCGTTTCGATCAACAGGAATTTGATCTGGTGGCTGTGGGACGTGCACTCCTTGGCGATCCGGCATGGGCTGCCAAAATACGTGAAGGACGCGTATCCGAGATTCAAGCTTTTACACCTGAAGTACTCGCTACGTTACACTAAGAACAATACCTTATTGTTCCAGAGATTTTTTCTCCCCTATATATAGGTTTGAACTCATGAATCAACTATACTTAGCAAAGGGCTCGCTTTCCCTCCGGGATTGCGGGTATTTTGTTTTTAGAGATATCTGTCCGATCAAACACTTCGAGCAATAGCAATATTGTTCAAGAAAATTCCTTCTTTGCAACCTATAATGATCTTAACTTACCAGAAAGAAGGTGCATCATGACACGGGAAATCCGGACTGTAGTATTTGATACCGACTTACAGCTAGAAGCTTATCAATTTGAAGGCATTATGCAGAAGTTTCCCAATCATTTTCATGACTATTACGTCATTGGATTCATTGAACAAGGCAAGCGACACCTCGTCTGCAACAACGAAGAATACATGCTGAATAGCGGAGATATGATTGTCTTTAATCCACATGATCCTCATGCCTGCGAACAGGTCGATGGAAGAACCCTCGATTATCGCTGTATCAATGTCCAGCCTGAGGTTATGCGAGAGTATGCGAGTGAGATTACTGGACAAGCTTACTTGCCACGGTTTACATCCCCCGTTCTCTACCAAAGTGAACTTGTGGGTTCCCTGCACGAGCTGCATCAGATGATTCTGGAAGAGCAATCCGATTTTTGCAAAGAAGAATTGTTACTCTTACTACTGGATCAATTGCTGCGAGATTATTCGGATGCTGAACCACCTGTTTCCACACAGGATGTGACCTTGGAGATCAGACGCATATGTGATTACATAGAAGCTCATTACATGGAGAGCATCTCGCTGAACGAGTTAGCCGATTTGACGGAGATGAGCAAGTACCACCTGCTGCGTTTATTCACCCGCCAGAAAGGAATATCACCTTACCGTTATCTGGAGACGATTCGCATTAATCAAGCCAAACGTCTGCTGGAACAAGGTCTGCTTCCGATTGAAGTAGCCGCACAGACAGGATTCAGTGACCAGAGCCATTTCACGAATTTTTTCAAAAAACTGATCGGCCTGACACCTAAGCAATATAGACGTATCTTCAATCATGATTCGGAGTTGAAACGAACCTCCACTAACATCGTATGACAAGTCATCTTGATCATCAAAACACTAGAGCCTCTACCGGACATTTACTCGCTTTGTTTACTATACTGATCTGGGGAACTACCTTTGTCTCGACCAAAGTTCTGCTGATTGACTTTACTCCAGTGGAGATTCTATTTTTCCGTTTCCTGATCGGGTATTTGGTACTGTTATTGATCTATCCACGTTCACTGCGGATCGCCTCATTCAGAGAAGAATGGTTATTTATTGGAGCAGGACTATGTGGGGTGACGTTATATTTTCTTATTGAAAATATTGCTCTGGTGTACACAACAGCTTCCAACGTGGGTGTTATTGTCTCCATTGCCCCGTTCTTCACTGCCGTGCTCGCACACTTCTTCTTAGATGGCGAGAAGTTAACTCGCCGCTTTATCATCGGATTCGGGATTGCCTTGAGCGGCATCCTACTCATCGCACTAAATGGTAGTTTCATTCTGCAACTGAATCCGATAGGTGATCTGCTTGCTTTCATAGCACCTGCGGTATGGGCAATTTATTCTGTGTTAATGCGGAAAATTGGCCAGCTTCGTTATCACACCATTGGCGCGACTCGCAAGGTATTCTTCTATGGCCTGATCTTCATGCTGCCAGCTCTATTCGTGTTTGAATTCCACTTGGAACTCGGACGCTTCACAAACATGACCAATCTCTCCAATATTCTCTACCTCGGTCTGGGTGCCTCCGCGTTGTGTTTCGTGACCTGGAACCGGGCCGTGAATCTTCTCGGAGCTATCCAAACGAGCGTATATATCTATCTGGTGCCTGTCATTACTGTTGTGTCATCTGCACTGATTCTTCAAGAGCAGATAACCTGGGTGATTGTACTCGGTGCGTTCTTAACCCTATTTGGCTCTTACATTTCAGAACAAAAAGGACACAAGCTTAACAACAAAAACACTAATCCACATAGGGGTTAGTGTTTGCTTCATTTTTTACTGATATAACTGGACATCATGGTTGACCACCGTTGACATGCAGCAGAAGTCATTCATTTTATCTCATTCAATTGAGACAGCAGAATCTCCAGTTCCTCTTGCTCCAGATGACGCCATTGCCCCCGCTCCAGTTGATCCAGCGTAATATTCATAATTCGCACGCGCTCCAGCTTCAGGACTCGGTACCCCAAGGCTTTGCACATTCTGCGGATCTGCAGGTTGAGACCCTGTGTCAGAATAATACGAAATACATTGTCACTTTGCCTATACACTTCGCAGGGCTTGGTCACCACGTCCAGAATTTCAACGCCATCAGACATGGACTTTACGAATTCGTCAGTTATGGGTTTGTCTACAGTCACTACATATTCTTTATCATGATTATGCTCCGAACGCATCATCTTGTTCACAATGCCTCCGTCATTCGTAAGCAAAATCAACCCCTCAGATGCCTTATCCAGCCTGCCTATCGCAAATATGCGAGAAGGATAATTCATATATTGAATGATGTTCCCCTCCACATGTTCTGCTGCTGTGCAGACAATACCGATGGGCTTGTTCAGAGCAATGTAGACAGGTTCGCTGTCATTACGAGGAATCTTCTTCCCATCAATAAGTACCACATCGTGAGGTTCAACTTCCGCCCCTTTTTCACATACCCTCCCATTGATCGTTATTCGTCCAGCCGCAATTAAACGGTTCGTTTCCCTGCGGGAGCAGAATCCCGTTTCACTTATGTATTTGTTAATTAACATGTGTCACCACTTCTCATCTATAGTATTGCCACTGGTGCTTAGAGTGCTGGTATGTTCATTCGCATCGTGCAATGAGTTAGTACCTTGTACTGATTTTCATTCCACATCATCTCATTTATACTGAAACGAAGCAATAAATTGTTATATAAAAACACATACAACGCTATATATGAATGCCAAAATACACTCTGAAAGGAGCCTCTCATGTACAAAGTTACTCGATTTACAGTTGACCCCAATGATCCAAACCAAGACTCTGGCATGTGGATTGGTGGAGAAACTGCATACGTTTCCGACTGGCCGCTCAACCCTGAGGGTCAGCCTTTATTACATCTGTTCTCCATCAATTGCAATACACTTTCACAGCAGGTCCATATCCCTTCCTTACCAAAAGATAAATATATCTCGGTCTTCTCGACCTACTCCGCCTCCGAATACTTTCTGGATCTGGTAACCTATACGGGAGATGAGCTGGAATGGAACGAGAATATTCTTGCCGGGTGCACTTATGTCACAGTATCTTCGCATCCACTTACTTCCGTATGTCCCGTTCCACCCATTCCGCTAAGTGGCGTACGTTTGATTGAGATGGAATTAGACGATCAGGAGTTCCCTGCATTTTCATTTTTCTCTCCCACTTTACCAAACGGTGTGAAAGGAATTGACCATTTGCTAGAGGAACATCAACTGGTGTGTCAAATATATTCCGGAGATTTTCCTGAGCCTTATCGGGATATATTGGGTCTTCCCGATGCAAACGGTTATTTATTTTTGCGAAGTGGTCCCGCGTCTGCGCACGCACCATTCGATGGGATTTTCTTTGTGCAAACTGCTTAATGGCGATACGTTGAGGTCAGGTATCATCATATAAAACGGTTAATCAGAACGTTTCCCGTCTACTCAGACAGGGAACGTTTTTTTATATATGCACGTTTTACTATTCTCGATCAATATAGATGCCAAACCTTGTTAAAAGGTCATATGGATTGGCTCATATTTATCCTTTCGACACGAAATCGTTTTAGAAAAAATTTAGTACGAGAAATATTTCTCTTCATCAAAATTTAACATTATTTTACAACAAAAAGCATGTACATTTGGACAATTATGGTATACGTTATATATGAAATAAACATAAATTACATAATATAAAATTTATATCCAACTAGGAGGCGGACTTTTGAAAAGAATATTCGCTCTAAGCTGCGGTTTTTATCTGTTAATCGGCATAACCAGCGTTGTGCTCGGTGCACTTCTTCCTGTTTTATTGTCACATTATGAGCGCAGTTACAGTGATGGCGGATTTTTGTTATTTCTGCAGTTTCTTGGATTTCTTGTCGGTGTAATCGCAGCTCCTGCCCTGACAGCCCGTATCGGAAGAAAAGCGATGCTGACCCTTGCCCTGATCTGTATTGTAGCCGCCTATATATTACTCGGTTTTCTGCCATCCTGGTCTGTAGTTCTTCTTCTCACGATTATCGTAGGTTTCGGTTCAGGTATCATCGAACCCTCTGTAGGTGCATTCACGATCGAATTCACTGAGAATCAAAAGGCGGTCGCCATGTCCAAGCTGGATGTCTTCTTTGCTCTTGGAGCACTTCTCATCCCGGCTGTCGCTGCTTTATTCATCTGGATGGATCTGTGGCATCTTACGTTTTATACGGTGGCCGTGTTGTCACTGATTCTCATGTTGCTGTGGATCACTATGCCGCGGCCAGCCGCACTGTATCTGGAACAGGCTGGCGAGAATACAGTGGCACATGCAGCAGGTAAAGCCCAATATTCGAGAAAACATCTGGGTCTGCTGACGATCTTCGTCATCTTCTTTTTCATCTACATGGGATTGGAATTGGGATTGATGAACTTCCTGCCTTCCATTCTCGTAGAACGATTGCAGCTTCAGGAATCCGTCGCATCGCTGAGTGTCTCCATCCTATGGATTGCGATGATCATCGGTCGTCTTTTCTCCGGGAAAATAGCGGAAGCCGTCAACTATATGCCTTTCCTGATCTGGAGTACAGTCGGTACGTTTTTGTTCACAACCGCTATGGTATTTGTAACTGGACAGTGGGCAACGTATGTACTCATCTTCGGAACCGGTCTATTCATGTCAGGGCTGTTCTGTATCGCACTGGTCTATGCAAATGTTTTGATTCCCGGTATGACCGAGCGGACAACCAGTATCCTGATCGCATCGGGGGGTATTGGGGGTGCCATCTTGCAGTATGTGACTGGATGGAGTATGAGTACAGGGCCTGTCGTTAATACAATCTGGATTTTGGCCGGATTCTGTCTGATTCTGCTGCTCACATTGATGGTCTCTCATCTATGGACTGTAAAAAATAATGCAGTACGTGCTGCTCTCGCACAACATAGCAAGGAAATGTAAACATCGTTTCTTAAGGGAGGTGATGCCTGCATCATCCGGGATTGTTGAGCTTCGTTCGAGCTAGTACACCATTATATTGGAGGAAATCGTATGCAAACTTTAACCAACAACCGCTTCATAGCCGGAAAAGGGATTAAGTTGATTGACGATTCAGGTGTTGAATACCTGGATGGCGTGTCGGGAACATTCAATCTGTCACTGGGCTATAATCACCCACATGTAGTCAGCAAAATTCAGGAACAAGTCGGCAATCTGACGCATATGTCTTCCTCCTTCACCGAACCGTACGTAAATGAAGTACTTGATCACTTAATCGAATATGCTCCAAACGACATTAATGCCGGATGGATGCGGGATATCACTGGTTCAACTGCCAACGAATGTGCAACCAAAATTGCACAGAAGTATACCGAATCAACAGACATCATCAGCCTGTATCTATCCCATCATGGGCAGACCCAATTTGCCACCGGAATTTCGGGAAATGCCTTCCGGCGGAAACGGTTCCCCAATTCGGCTGTGGCTAACGCTGTCCATGTACCTGCCCCATACTGTTATCGCTGCCCCTTCAAATCTTCAAGCGGAGACTGCGCCTATCAATGTGTTGAAGCCATCTCTGATGCCATAGAATATGCCAGTTCCGGCTCAGTCGCCTGCATGATTATTGAACCTATTCTCGGGAATGGCGGCAATATCATTCCTCCTGCCGGATATTTCAAACGACTGCGTAAACTGTGTGATGAGTACAATATTATTCTTATTGCCGACGAAGTACAGACAGGCATCGGTCGTACCGGAACCATGTTCGCCAGCGAACTGTTTGATATCCAGCCTGATATGATTACCCTTGCAAAAGGTCTTGGCGGGATCGGCGTACCTGTTGCTGCGGTGTTAATGCAATCCCGGCTGAATGTGCTCGAAAAGCACGAACATTCCTTCACCTCAGGAAGCAATCTGATCTCCGTAACTGCTGCCAAATCTACCTTGGAAGTGGTATCCGAACCCGGGTTTCTGGATGCCGTGAAACGCAAAGGTGAAATTTTGGGTGAATTGCTACAAGAATTGGCAATGAAGTACCCAAGTATCGGTGAAGCTCGTGGTGTCGGGTTAATGTGGGGGTTGGAGATTGTAGGTGACGGTAATGAACCGGATACGCTCAAAACCAATGCCATTGTTGACCGTGCTTTTACAGATGAGCATCTAATCTTGAGAAGTTCAAGATATGGATTTGGCAACGTTGTTAAGGTCCGGCCTTCCCTCACCACAACTGAAGACGAACTGGTTGAGATTGTAGAGCGGCTGGATTCAGTGCTCGCCAGCGTTAATTAAAACATTTCAATGCAACTGTTCGAAGTGGTCGTTTCGGTTACGAATCGTTCTTATGATCGCTGTTATCCACGGATTTTCTTGATTTCCCTTTCCCAAGGGAAAAATCCATTGATAACATATGCTTCCGAAGTAGCTTTCTTTCAGAAAGCTTTGAGGCGAACGCTTCGCTTCTCCAGAATCGATTTCGTCCCCTTCACTACTTTCGTATCTTGTCTGAAACTGTTTTAAGATGAATCGCTATATTTATATTTTATATAATTACAAGGAGGTTATATCATGCTTGCATTGGTATATAAATCGGCTTGGGATGTGGCGCTTGAGGAACGGCCTGTCCCGGAAATTACAAGAGATAATCAGGTGTTGGTTCGTATTCGAGCAACTGGTGTATGCGGTACCGATCTCGGTATTGTCAGCGGCAAATATCATGCGGTTCCTTCTGTCATTCTCGGTCATGAGTCTGCCGGGGAAGTCATTGATGTTGGCTCTGCGGTAACGACATTACAACCGGGCGACCGTGTTGTGATCGATCCTACCTACTATTGCGGACAGTGTGACATGTGCAGAACAGGCAGACAAAATCATTGCACACATAAGTCTGTTACCGAGACAGGTGTGAGTGCTGACGGGACATTTACAGATTATTATGTGACCGAGGATCGTTTTTTGTACAAATTGAAGGACCATGTGAGCTATGAAGAAGCAACTTTGACGGAACCACTCAGCTGTATGCTGACGGGGATTAATCAGATTCATCTACTGCCGAATTTCAGAACAATCATCCTCGGTGCAGGCCCGATTGGCATTCTGTACAGCTACGCGCTCGCTTCCAAAGGGGTTACCGGCTGTCTGGTCGACATCTCCGAAGAACGCTTAGCCATTGCCGGTTCCATTGCACCTGATCGTTGGGAAGTTCATTCATCCTTCGAAAATGCCATAGAATCACTGTCACCCGCAACCCAGCAGGTCGATATGATCGTTGATACAACGGGCGTTGTGGGCACACAAGTACTTTCCCAACTCGCCAGCGGCGGTTACCTGATGCTGGTTGGTCTGAGAGATGGAAACACATCCTTCAATCCCAAGGAAGTTGTGGACCGCAGTCTGAAAATTATTGGTTCCATCGATTCTCTGGGGACATTTGCTACCGCACATTATATGATTGAACAAGGGATTATTCCGGCAAAAAAAATCATCACCCACTCCTTCCCGTTGGAGGATTACGAAGAGGCATTCCGTACACTTGGCTGCGATATTCAGGGACGCACACTTCAAGCCTCTTCACATGCCATTAAAGTTGTGCTGCAATCCAGCGGTTCCAGTTTCTAAAGTGGAAGGTTAACCATGAATGGATTACATTAGAGACATATGTTTACACAATCCTGGAGGAGGAATACAACATGGCAGCAAACAAAGAATCTAACGGACTGGGAGCACCCAATGATGACATCATTCAAGCGGTCATTTTTGACATGGATGGTGTACTAATTGACAGCGAACCGATTTATTTTGAGATTGAGCGCAGCTCTTTTACCCATTTTGGAGCAAGGGTGACTGATGAAGAACATCATACCTATGTTGGAGTTACGCTGGAATCCATGTGGCAGCAAGTACTGGACAAACATCAGCTGACAGCTACGCTGGAAGAAATATTTGCTTATCATCAGCATAATGTGATGCAAACCATGCTTGCCCATCCGAACTTGACGGCGATGCCTTCCGTGGAACGCTGGTTAAGTTGGCTGCACGAGCAGCACATCCCCATAGCGGTAGCTTCTTCCTCTCCACGTGCACTGATTGATTTGATCATGGACAAGACCGGTCTCGGACAATACTTTGAGGTGCGAATGACAGGTGAAGAAGTTACAAACGGCAAGCCGGCACCAGATATTTTCCTGACCACCGCTGAGATGATTGGTGCATCCCCTTCGAATTGTCTGGTGATCGAGGACTCGCGCAATGGTGTTCAGGCCGCCAAAAGTGCAGGCATGCGCTGTATCGGATATCGCAATCCGGGATCAGGCAATCAGGACTTGTCCAAAGCCGATCTTCAGATTTCCAGTTACGATGAGTTATGGACATTGAAGGACACACTGGCCTTTGAAGGCAGATTGCCAAGTTTGTCAAAGTTTCGCTGAGAAGATCGTAATTTCGGAATGAGGATTTAGAAAAAAAACAACCCAAACGGCTTCAATTCATTTGAATTGGAGCTGTTTGGGTTTTGCTTGCTGCAATGGGTGTTACATAAGAACACATGCTGTAATTTCAACTAAACCGAAAGATCGAGACTTCTACCCAGATTGGGATGAGGAGCAGGCATTGACTTCAACATTTCCGCCATCTGCTGGCCTTGCTGCTGTGCCATGTCTTTTGTAATCGACATCACTTGCAGGCTTGCCGACTGCACTACTGAAGCTTGGCTCATCGCCATTGATAATGCTGCAATATCCATGTTCTGCACTCCTTTCACTTTCTGATTACATAGATGTACTTATTATATATCGGTCAGAAGGGAGGAATTGTTAAAAGGTCGATCACAATGTTGATCCGACCACATAAGAGACTTCATTTCTCCATCTACAGTAATTTTCCAGCTATCATCATTAACGGAGCATAAAAAGGGGATGCCATAAGTCATGAGCATGACTGAGGACATCCCTTATTAAAGTTATTTTATTCTAATGAACCTGGCACACGCTATTCGCTCTGATTTGCACAGGTCTGTGGTGTAACGAATCACAGAGACGTTATTTCGTCGATTGGGTCGATTTTTAGGTTCTGACACCCTGATATGATGAAATAACATTACTGAGGTTCGTTGAAGTTTGCCATTCACATCGAATCTACCTCTTAAGACGCGTCAGATTCGTTAGCGCTTTGAGTGAGGAGGAAACTCACTTTTGGATCGGCCCATTACTTGTGCATTAATAACTGTTCGACATACTCAACGCAAGTTCGTTTATTTTAACTTCCGGGTTACTTACCACCTGTTGAATCATGGAAATAAAGTGTTTTTGAATCTGTTCAACGGTAGATGGGTCATACACATTGGCATTGTACATCAAAATGATTTTCATATTTTCATGGGGTTTGACAATCAAGGTAAAATCAAAACTGTTATGTTCTGTACCCCCAACATTCATAATCTCAAGCGGTGTTTCACCTTTCTGACCCAGACTCTCCATTCGGTTCTCTACCGGGAAGTTCTGATACACAACAACATGGTTAATCAGAGATTGTTTTTGCTTGGTCAGATTTTGAATATCATATAACGAATACGTATCATATGCATGTGACTCCACAGCTTGTGCCTGATTCCTTTTCATTAGAGATATAAATGACTCATCGGCCTGAGCCTGGATCCGAACAGGAATCGCATTAATAAATAATCCAATCATGCTTTCGATCCCAGAAATGACAGGCGGTCTGCCCGATACAACACTTCCGAATACAACATCGTTGCTCTCATTGTATTGTTGCAACAATACACCCCAGACCGTCTGCATTAACGTATGGAGAGTTACATGCTGCTGTTCCGCAATCTGTTTCATTTGCTCGATTAGTAGATCATCCAAATAACAGTTTAACGTTCTGGAATCCTGTCTTTCATGTTTCGGTTTGATTTTTTCTCCAGGCAGTTTCGTTTGTCCTTCATAACCATCCAGGTAATGACTCCAATACGTTATTGCACCTTGATGATCTTGCTGTTCCAGCCATTCAATGAATTGACTATATGGGGTTAATAGAGTCACTTGAGGCTTTCTATTTTCCCGAATCGCAAAATAATTTTCAAATATCTCTTTGCTTACAAGAGACATACACCAGCCGTCCATCAAAATATGGTGAAAACTCCATATGACGCGGTATTCCTCAGGCTCTATTCTCAAAACAGACATACGGATTAGCGAATCTCGTTGTAAGTCAAATCCTCTTGCCTTGTCCTGCTCGATATACTCGTCAACATACGTTTTACGTTGTAGCTCACTTGTGCCAGCTACAACTTCATAGTTAAATTCAAATTTCTTCTCTTGATACACGATTTGAAGAGGGATATCCACGAAATCACTGTAAAAATTAGTTCTTAATATCGCATGCCTTTGCATTAATTGATCTAAACTTTGCGCAAAAGAGATAACATCCAAATCTCCACGCATATCAAACATGATTTGTACAAAGTAAGCGCCCGAAATTGGATTCCGTTCATTTTCGTACAACATTTCCTTCTGTAATGGTGTAAGTGGGTACACATTTTCGATTCGACCGATGTGCCCAGTGTGTTCCACGATTTGATCCAATTGATCAATGGTTAATGACTTGCATGAAATATCACTTGGCGTAAGCTCGGTTTGTTCCTTCCTTACACAATGTTCAACGACTCTATCAAGACCTTCCTTATAGAGACAAGCCAATTGCTCCATCGTTTCCCGGCGATATTGTTTTGAACTATAGTTAATGGACAGCGACAACCGACCCTCTGTAACAATGCCATTGATATTAAGCACAAATGGTCTCTTGTTGTTTTCACTTACGGATGGTCCGCTGGAATAATGCGAGAATTTAATGCCATCTTGGCCCGAATCCTGATTCACCTGTCCCATATAGTTGAAACTAATTTCGGGATTTTTCTCTAACTTGAATCCTTCATTTCCACGTGACAAATACCTCGAAATCCCGTAACCAATGCCTTTGGTTGGGATCTGGCGCAGTCCTTCCTTGACGGTCTTAATCTTCCTTGATAAGTCAGCCCCGGACTCCATTGTAATCATAACGGGGTACATACTCGTAAACCATCCCACTGTACGCGTAATGTCCAGCTCTGGCAGGATGTCTTCTCTACCATGCCCTTCCAGATTTACGAGGATTTCTCCCATGCCTGTCCAATCATGAACAGCCATTCCTAATGCCGTTAGCAATATATCATTAATTTCCGTATGGTACGCATGATGTGTTTGCTTTAATAATTGCTCGGTTTCCGCTGCTGTCCAATGAATAGTGATCGTTTCACTATCTTTGCCAATCGTCTCATCACAATCCATATCTTTTGGCAGCGGGCTTAGCTGGGCCTGCTCCACACGACTCCAGTATGGATTCTCTTGCTTCATCGCCGGGCTGTCTGCAAACGTCGACAATTGTTCTGCCCATTGTTTAAACGAGGTCGTTTTTTGAGGAAGCCTAATTTCTTCACCTCTCAAGAACTGGTCTTGCCCTGTTTGAATATCTTCATATAAAATACGCCATGATACCCCGTCTACCAACAAATGATGAATGGCAATAAGCAGGTGATCCCCTTCAGCACATTGGAACAACCCAAGTTTGATCAAAGGTCCGTGAGACAGATCCATACCACTCTGAATTTCTTTTGCTTTATTTTCAATGAACGATGCGGGATCTGCATCTGTTTTGAGGTCAACGATTTCAAGGCTGTATAATCCTTCTTCGTCTGCCCCTCGATTCCACGCTTCATATCCGCCCTCAGGCGCTTGTCGATAAAGGATGCGGAGAGCATCATGCTGTTTAACGATCTTATCCATGATGCTGTGAATAAAGTGAACATCAAACCCTTTTTCACGAAAGAACATCATTTCCTGATTGTAATGATGTGCGTCTACCATATTTTGATCAAAGAACCAGCGCTGAACAGGTGTCAGCATCACTTGTCCCGTAACTTCCCCTTGGTCAGAAATAGTGCTCACGGATGTAACGTGTTCACTCAACTCCGCTACTGTCGGATAGGTGAAGAAATGCTTCATTTCCACTTTATACCCTGCTTGAAGCAGTCGTGAGGAAACTTGAATACATTTAATCGAATCGCCCCCGAGTTCAAAGAAATGATCTGATGTGCTAACCTTTTGAACACCAAGCACAGCTTCCCAGGCAGCGACGATCGCTTGTTCTACAGCGTTCTGCGGCGCCATATACTCGGTCCCTTTTTGCATATGTTCTTGTGGAGATGGTAATGCCTTACGGTCAACCTTCCCATTGGAAGTTAACGGTATATGCTCTAATTGAACAAAATAAGACGGGATCATATAATCCGGAATTTCATGAGATAATGCCATTCTGATTTTCTTCGCTGTCAGTGAGTTGTCGCCTTTCCAATACGCACACAACTGCTTCGAACCATCCTCATGCTCACGGGCAATAACGACCGCTTCCTGAATGGAGTCTATTTGCAAAAGCGCAGTTTCCACTTCGCCCAGCTCAATTCGGTAACCTCGAATTTTCACTTGATGATCGATTCGTCCCAGATATTCAATATTTCCATCCGGCAGCCATCTTGCAGCATCTCCTGTGCGATACATTTTCCCTTCTGTAATCCAGGGGTGATCAACAAATTTCTCTGCGGTTAAATCAGGCCGGTTCAGATAACCTCTGGCAAGGCCCTCACCTGCTACAACTAATTCTCCCTGAACACCGATCGGTTGAATGCGTTGATGTTTATCCAAAATATAGGTCTGCAACGTTGGGATTGGTTTTCCAATATTGCTCTTTCCAGCATGTATTTCAATGTTGGTTATTTCCTTATAAGTTACATGAACCGTTGTTTCGGTTATCCCATACATATTAATTAACTGGATAAATGGATATTTCAGCTTCCATTCCTTCAATAACACGGGATTGAGGGCTTCTCCTCCAAAAATCACTTTTCTTAATTTCAGATCTGCTGTATAACCTGCCAGTTCTTCCTGAAGAAGATGATAGAAATACGTTGGCGTTTGATTTAATATCGTCACTTGCTCGTTTTTTAACAATTGTAGAAATTGTTCCGGACTTTTTGCCGTCATTTGAGGTACGATAACCAGTTTTCCGCCATAGAGCAATGCTCCGTACATTTCCCATACCGAAAAATCAAAACAAAAGGAATGGAATAATGTCCATGTATCTGATGCATTAAAATCAAACAAATTTTTACTATTGAACAACAATCGCACCACATTTTTATGTTCAATACATGTCCCTTTTGGTTTACCTGTCGTTCCTGAGGTATAAATTACATATGCCAGGCCTGTTGGTGCAGCAGTCATTCCCAAATCGGAATGATCTTCATGATAGGACTCAGGTAGATCCAGGCAAACGACCTCTCCTGCAAAAGAGATGCGTTCTTGCAAATGACTTTGCATTAATAATACATGTACACCCGAATCCTCAAGCATGTAGTTTATACGATCCTCCGGATATTCAGGATCAATCGGCACGTATGCGCCACCCGCTTTCAAAATCGCAAGGATTCCTACAACCATGTCTAGCGAACGATCAGCGATGATCCCGATTAACTGATCATTTTGAATGCCTTTAGCCTTCAACGTTCTTGCCAATTGGTTGGCTTTCTTGTTCAGCCCTTGATAGGTCACATGTTGATCCTCATATACAACCGCAACGTTTTCGGGAGTTCTTGCTGCTTGTTCCTCAAACAGTCCATGAATTGTCTTGTCCATTGGATATTCAGCCATGGAATCATTAAACTGTTCCAAAATTTGTGTTTTCTCCTGTGTTGTCGTCAAGTCAATGTCATGGATCGCAATATTCGGATTGTTGGCCACTTGCTCCAACATCTGAATCAAGTGACCTTGAATGCGTTCTACGCTTGCCCGGTCATAGACATTAGCATTGTAATAGAACATACATTTCATGGATTGGCCTGGTTTGATAATCAGGTTAAAGTCATAATTTGTTTGTTCATCTGCTTCTACATTCGTAATCCGAAGAGCTGTCTCTTCCTCATCCCCAAACTGTTCCATAATGCCCTGTACAGGATAATTTTCGAATATCAGGATATGATCAATCAAATTTTGCTTTTGCGATGTTTCCCCTTGAATCTCGTATAACGGATACGTGTCATGTGGATGCGAAGCGACAGCTTGTTCCTGATTCCGCTTCATAACCGCTGCAAATGTCTCGTTACCTTGAGTCTGAACGCGTACAGGAATGGTATTGATGAATAAACCAATGATTCGCTCAACTCCAACAATCGCCGCAGGTCTGCCCGACACCACGCTTCCGAATACAACATCCTCACTGCCGTTATATATCTGTAGCAACATTCCCCAGGCTGTTTGCATAAACGTATTCAGCGTCACCTGATTCTGACTGGCCACTTGTGCGATTTGTCCGGTTAATTCCTGACTTAATGTACAAATCATATGCTCTGAATGATATTCATCACTCTTCGTAATCGAATGTTCTTTTGGCAAAGTGGTCTGCTCATCATAACCTTGCAGATAGTCACGCCAGTATTTCAGGGATTCTTCATGATCTTGGTTGTCCAGCCATTCAATATAGTGTTTGTATGGAATCGTACTCTTTGCCTCCAGTTTTCGTTGTTCCTGAATAGCAAAGTATCCATCAAACAACTCCTGGATTACAAGAGACAGGCACCAGCCATCCATCAAAATATGATGATAATTCCAAATGAAACGATAGGTTTGGTCATGCGTTTGCAAGATCGAAATACGCATTAACACATCCTGAGACAGGTCGAAACCTTTTATTTTATCTGCTCTTGTATATTCTGCCACGTATGCTTCACGATCTTTTTCATTCATCTCACGCAAATCTTCGTATGTTAGCCCATTCCGTTTATGACGGTATACCACTTGCAGAGGTCCATTATTCCATTTGCTATGAAAATTTGTTCTGAGAATCGAATTACGCTGCATCAACTGATCCAGACTCTTCGTAAATGCTTCCACGTCTAACGGACCATGAAGATCCAGCGTAGTTTGAAGGAAATACGCTTCCGATTTTGAATGAAGCAAATGATGAAAGAACATTCCATTTTGCATCGGTGACAAAGCATATATATCTTCGATTTCACCAATGTGTTCCGATTCTTGAACAAATCCTTCTAATTCTTCAATGGTAATTCCTTTTAACGTTAGATCACTTGGTGTACATTCCGGCTTCTCTTTTGTCACACAATGCATCACGATTTCTTGCAGATGATCTCTAAAATATGTTACCACTCGCTCCATCGTTTCTTTTTGATATTGGGTGCGACTATACCGAAGGGACAACGTCAATTTGCCTTCCACAATTAAGGCATTCATATCGATAAGAACATTTCTTCTGTGATTGTCGCTTGCTGTTGCTCCGCCTGGATAGGGAGAGATCTGCATCCCGCTATTCTGAAGATCCTGATCAAATTGACCCAAATAGTTAAAGCTAATTTCAGGATTCAAGGTAAAGGGCGTTTCTTGCTGATCTGCACTTAAATATCGTAAAATACCATAACCAATCCCTTTTTTAGGGATTTGACGAATCATTTCTTTGTTTGTTTTGATGAAAAGAGACATATTTGAACTTGCTTCCATATCAAGTACAACCGGATACTGGCTCGTAAACCATCCGATCGTTCGTGTAATATCGAGATCCGGTAAAATTTGTTCTCTTCCATGTCCCTCCAGATTGACCAGCACTTTATCCATGCCCGTCCATTGGTGAATAGACATGCCTAATGCATGGAGCAGCAAATCGCTAATCTCCGTTTTATACGCACGATTCGCTTGTTTTAATAATTGTTCCGTTTCTGCCGCTGACCATTCCATCGTGATTTCTTCGCTGTCTTTTTCCAGTGCATGATCCGCTTTAAAATCTGTAGGTAACGGCTTATAGGTTGCTTGTTCAATTTCATTCCAATATGCAATTTCTTTCGTTATCGCATCACTGTTCGCATACAACTGAAGCTGTTCTGCCCATAATTGGAAGGAGGCCGTTTTTTGCGGTAGTTGAATCGATTCTCCATCACTTAATTGTTCATATCCCCTTGATAGGTCTTCAATCAAAATTCGCCATGAAACCCCGTCGATGACGAGGTGATGAATAACGATTAATAGATGATCTCCATCTGCACATTGAAATACGCCCAGCTTCATCAAGGGTCCACGTTCCAATGTAAACTTGCTTTGCATTTCATTTGCCTTCTTCTCGATTTCTTGAGACGGATCTGCTAATGACTTGAAGTCCATCACTTCAAGTGTATATAAGGATTCCCTTGCCAACCCTTCATTCCACGCTTCATAACCCTGTTCTGTAAGACGATATACTGTACGAAGTGCATCATGATGCTCACTCAATTTATCGAATACACGGCGAAGTGTGACTTCATGAAAACCTTCTTTCCGATACAACATCACGGACTGATTATAATGATGGGCATCTACCTTGTATTGCTCAAAAAACCAATGCTGGATTGGAGTCAGCATCACTTTTCCAGTGATGATTCCCTGTTCTGACAGGGTACTTATGGGTTGAACATAGGGAATCAAGCTTGCTATGGTTGGATTTTTAAACAGATGATCCATCTGCACCTGGTAACCTGCTTGATATAATCTTGAAGAGACTTGAATGGATTTAATCGAATCTCCTCCAAGCTCGAAGAAATTATCCAAAATCCCAATGTTTTCTACCCCAAGTACCTCTTCCCAGATCGATACAAGTTGTTGTTCCACCATCGTTCGGGGTGCTTCGTACTCCATGCCCTTCAACATATGTTCTTGGGGAGCAGGCAAAGCTTTGCGATCGATTTTCCCGTTGGACGTGAGCGGCATCTGATCCAACTGTACAAAATAGGAAGGAATCATGTAGTTTGGCAACTGCTGGGACAGCGCCTCCCGCAGTTCCCCGATCGTGATTGCATCCTCTCCTACCAGGTACGCACATAATTGTTTGGTTCCCGTTTCATCTTCTCTGGCTATGACGATGGCCTCTTTTATCTGGGTACTATTTAGAAGAGCCGTCTCCACTTCACCAAGTTCAATCCGATGTCCACGAATTTTCTCTTGATGATCTACCCTTCCTATATACTCTATGTTCCCATCGGGCAGCCATCTTGCGAAGTCACCTGTCTTGTACATTTTTGCTCCCGAAACAAATGGATCATCCACGAATTTCTCCGCCGTCAGATCTGGACGGTTCAAGTAACCTTTGGAGAGCCCTGCTCCGGCTACACACAATTCTCCCTGAACTCCAATAGGCTGCAATTCATTCCGCTCTCCTAAAATGTAGACTCTATTGTTCGCAATAGGCTTCCCGATTGAGATAATTTGATCTGCCGACTTGATCGACAGAACTGTGGATACAACACTATTTTCAGTTGGACCGTATTCATTACACACTTCGATGCGTGGATTGATGCGCTGCAATTTGTGTATTAAGGCAGGAACAATCTTCTCTCCCGCAGCCACCACATTTTTCATGGATGCCCAATCTTCCGCGCTTACTTGTTCCAATAGCGTCATCAAGAAACTGGGTGGACTTTGGATGTGCGTGATTTGCTGTTTTTTGACCATCGTATTGATGGCCACAGCATCTTTACACTGTTGCTGGTTTAACAAGTACACTGTCGAGCCAGATATCATCGGACCAAAGAAATGAGTAATAAATGAATCAAAAACGAAAGGATTCAGCATTAATACCCGATCATCTCCGGTAAAATGATAAAAATCCGATTTCCATTGCAGGGAATTCACAATGCTGGCATGTTCAATCATTACGCCTTTGGGATGACCTGTTGTTCCAGACGTGTAGATCATATATGCCAAATCACTGGAGATCGCTCCATCGTCCAAATTTAAATGATCCTCATAGTGATTTATTTCAGAATCCAGAATGACACATGTCCCCGCATAATGTTCCGGTTTCTGTATATGACTTTGATGCAGCAACCAAGCCACTTTTGAATCCTCAAGGATATAGTGAATACGATCTGCCGGATATTCCGGATCGATTGGGACATATGCCCCGCCAGCTTTTAGAATACCGAATAAACCTATGATCATCTCAAGTGAGCGCTCTGCCATAATGCCAACGAACTGACCCGCCTGCACCCCCTTAGCTTGAAGCAATCGGGCCAATTGGTTGGATTTTTGATTTAACTCTCTGTACGTTAACTGTCTATTCTCAAATACGACTGCCGGATGGTCCGGTGTTCGTTCCACCTGTTCTTCAAATAATTGATGCATCGTCTTGTTCTGTGGATACCCAACCCTTGTATCGTTAAAGTCATATAACAGCTTGTTTCGATGAAACTCTGATAACATATCAACTTGACTTAACTCCAGATCAGGTTGGTTCAGCACAACGGAAAACAATTGGTCAAGATGTTCTACAATTTGAACCATATAATCGCGATCATAACGATCTTCATCATAAACTAATCTTAACTGAATGGAGTCGTTCTCCAGATCAAAGTGGAACATTGTCGCCGCTTTTACGTGATTTTCATCAAGGGCAGGATGAATTTCATTCAACGAAACCAAGGTATGAATTAGTGGTACATGGTTCGAATCATACTGAACATTTAAACGTTCAACCATTTTTCTGAAAGGAATTCGTTGATGCTGAATGGCTTCGGTTAAACTGATCTTCACTTGATTAAATAAGGATTTGAATGACATCGCTTGATTGATATTATTTTTCAAGACAAGAACCTTATTCGAGAGCGATAGATCAGTGTTCTTTTCTTCCATCGTTGGTATACCAATAATCATCTTGGTTTCATTCGTGTATTTATATAACAGACACTGAACTCCCGTTAATAAGATCGTATATATCGCCATAGGAGCATTTCGCGACATGGACTTGATTTTATATGAAACATCGGCTGACAAAGACTTATATATATCATTCTGGTGCTGCGTATCGTCTGGGTGTTTGGAGGTTGTCTTGCAATAAGGCAAATGAACAAGGTGATCATCATCTTCAAATCGGCTTGCCCAATACGATTCCTGTTTCTTAAAAATAGACATACGGCACCCCGATCACTTTTATTTTTAGGTTAGCTTAGAAGAAATCTACTTCAATTAGATCAGCCAGCGTATCCCCATCTATTAATTCTTCAACCAATTGAATCTTCTTGATTTCAATATAAGGGTCGTTGGCAATGGTTGTTAATATGACCAATAGATTTTGTGACATCGCTTCAATCGTTGTTTTCTCAAATAAAATCGTACTGTATTCAAAGGCCACTTCTAACTTGTGTTGCAATTCGGTAACATACAACGTTAAATCGAATTTGGATACTCTCGTATTTGGAGCATAAGGCTTACAGGTTACTCCATCCATCTGAATCTCTGAAGCATCTGTATTCTGCAATACAAACATGGTGTCAAACAACGGATTCCGCCGAGCATCTTTGGTTACATTTACTTTCTCAATCAATTCTTCAAACGGATAATCCTGATTCTCATAAGCGTTCAACATATTTTCTTTCACTTCCAGCAGATACTCCGTGAATGTTTTATCCGCAGCAGGATTATTTCGAATAGCCAGTGTATTCACAAACATCCCCATGACCGGCTCCAGCTCAGCATGTGTCCTGCCTGCAATCGGTGCGCCTACAATGATATCTTCTTGTCCGCTGTATTTGGACAACAGAATGGTATAGGCGGCTAATAGAATCATATATAACGTTGTTCCTGTCCGTACTTCCATGTTCCTTAAGCCTGGAAGGATGTCTTCCTCCATAACAATGTCCAATACATCTCCAGCATAGCTTAGCGTTTCAGGTCTCTCATAGTCTGTTGGCAGATCCAATAGCGGGATACTCTCACCAAACACAGTAAGCCAATACTTCTCCTGCTTTTTCATCCGCTCACTATGAAGCTGTATTTGCTGCCATTCAGCATAGTCCTTATATTGAATTCGAAGAGGAGATAGCTCCCCTCCCTTATAGAACTGGCTAAGTTCAGTCATGAGAAGATGTACAGATAGTCCGTCTGCAATGATATGGTGGAGATCTACCAGCAATACATGACGCTCCTGCTGAAGTTCAATAAGTCCCACCCTCATAAGAGGTGCTTGCCCGAGATCAAATGTGCGAACAAACTGTTCAATTCGATCTTCTATCTCTTCTTCCGTTGACTCGATCAATTCAATTCCAAAGTTAACTTTAGGGTATACGATCTGTTTCGGTTCCCCGTGTATGACTTTGAATCCAGTCCGAAGCGATTCATGCCGATGAATCAATTGTTGGAATGCTTCTTCCAATCTGATCCGATCAAGCGATCCTTCCAACATAAACATACCTGACATGTTGTACATGAGTTCCTTGCCGGCTTTGATGCTCATAATGTACATTCTCATTTGCGCTGAAGAAATAGGATAATATTCTTTTTCCTCCACTTGAGGAATGGACACTGATACTTCCTGTTCCATTTGTTCAATAGATTGAGCCATCTGTTCAATGGTCTGCCATTCAAAGACGTTTCTTACCGATATGTGGATATTCAGCTTTTGATTGATTTTGGCGGCCAGCTTGGTCGCACGTAAAGAGTTGCCTCCTACATCAAAAAAATGGTCTTTTACACTGATTTTTTTCACGGCAAGCACATCCTGCCAAATAGGCAGCAACTGTTTTTCCACCCCAGTTTGGGGTTCTATATATTCACTTCCCGTTTGTATGTTTTCTTCTGGACTCGGAAGCGATTTGCGATCGATTTTCCCGTTCGCTGTGAGAGGCATGTGATCCAATTGTATAAAGTAGGCTGGAACCATGTAATTCGGCAACACCTTAGAGAGGCTTTGTTTTAACTCTCCCACCGTCAGCGTGGAATTCGCTGTAAAGTATGCACATAACGATTTGTCCCCGTGATCATCCTCATGTGCAATGACGATAACTTCTTTCACACACTCTAGATCTAACAGCGCTGCTTCGACTTCTCCTACTTCGATCCGATATCCGCGAATCTTAATTTGGTGATCCATTCTTCCCAGATACTCGATATGGCCATCGGGAAGCCATCTCACCAAATCTCCCGTTTTGTACATTGTCGCTCCCTGGACAAACGGATCACGTACAAATTTTTCTGCTGTCAGCTCAGGTAAATTCAAGTATCCTCTACCAACCCCATCGCCAGAGATACATAATTCCCCTACGACGCCTACAGGCTGAACTTTGCCATGTTTGTTCAATACATACAGGAGATTATTTCCTAATGTTCGACCAATCGGTAGGTGAGCTCGTTGATTCGCTGTATCCAGGTGTTCTGGAAGTACACGGTATGTCGCAACATCCACACAACATTCTGTTGGACCGTACACATTAATTATGGCTGGCGGCGTTATATGATTGAGAGCAAATAATGATGTGATTTCATTTACACTTTGCTGAGAGAGAGCTTCACCGCCAATGAGCATATATTTTAGCGATATGCCTTGAACGTTTTTTGCCTTCGAAAGCAATTTCAGGTGCGCAGGTGTTCCGTCCGTCAAATCAATTTGGTGGTGCTGATAATAATTCATTAAATCTTGTCCATCCAGTACCGTGTCCTTATCTACAATAAACAAAGCATGTCCTGACAGTAGTGCGCCAAAAATCTGCTTCACAGATGCATCGAAATAGTAAGGCGCAAGTAGAGCGACATGCAAACCGCTATGCTGATCATCTATAACTTGACTGTACAACGCTTTAACCAAGTGATGAACCTGACGATGTTCGATCATTACACCTTTTGGCATGCCTGTTGTGCCTGAAGTATAGATCACATAAGCCAACTGCTCGGAATTCCCTGCGGGTTCCAGATTCGACAGATTAGCTGCATAGGTTTCTTTATCGTTCAAATCCATGATTTGGCCATTGAATGATACCAACTGCTTCAAATGATTTTGCGTGACTAACAACGTTGCCCCCGAATCATGCAGGATGTACCGGATACGCTCTTCAGGAGAATCCGGATCAATCGGTACATACGCCCCGCCTGCTTTTAGAATGCCAAAGATGCCAACGATCATATCAATCGAACGATCTGTCAGAATGCCTACAAATTGATCCTGCTGCACTCCCTCAGCTCTAAGCGTATATGCCAATTGATTCGCCCGTTCATTCAATTGACGATACGTCCATCGCTCATTTCCAAAACTAACAGCCAATTGATCAGGTGTCCGTTCCACCTGTGCTTCGAATAACTCCTGAATGGTCTGTTCCCGGGAATATTCTATGTTGGTATCATTAAAGTCATATAAAAGAACGTTCTGCTCATGTTCAGACAGCATTTGAATATCGGACAAGGCAATATCAGGTTCGATCACAATGTCTCTGAGGATGTTGAACAGATGTGTTTTCATTCTGTCGATGGTATCCCGTTCAAACAGCTCCGTCTTGTAATTAAAGTGCATTTCCAGACACTCGTTATCATCCTCAACGATGAACATCAGATCATACAACGATACACCGACATTTAATTCTCTAACTTTAAAGCTGCAATCCTGTTCTTGCCGTTGATTCAACGCGGTATTTAAAAAGATATACATTGTATTAAAAAGTGCTGTCCCAGTGGTATCCCGATGTGTGTTTAATTTCTCTACAAGATTGTCAAAAAGATAGTCCTGGTTATCCAATGCATCCAGGGATTGTTTTTTAATTTCCTCGAGATAGGATCGAAACGACTTATTCCCCACCGGCTGTGATCGAATCGCTACCGTCTGGATAAAGACACCTATCATATTCTCGACATCCGGATGGTTTCTTCCTGATGTTGGCGTGCCTACAATCATATCTTCTTGATCCGTATATTGATGAAGCAGCACATTATACGCTGCCAATAACACCATAAACATCGTAGTTCCCGTTTGTTTCGCAAGCTTCTCCAGCGACTGCTTCAAGTGTGCGTCCAACACAAATGACAATCTAGAACCTGCCGAAGTCAACTGAGGTGTCCGAACAAAATCAGTAGGCAGATTAAGGTTCGGGAGTTCTCCTTTGAATTGATCTAGCCAATATTTTTCTTGCTGCTTATAAGACTCACCCGCCAGAAATTCTTTCTGCCAAGCTGCAAAGTCTTTGTATTCAACCTCAATGTCCGACATGCTTCTTCCGTCATACGCATCAATCAATTCATTCGCAAGAATACCAACGGAATATCCGTCCGATATAATATGATGCATCTCAATGAGGATCTCTGCATGATCATCGTCTATACGAATGAATTCGGCACGTATTAACGGCGCTTTGGAGCAATCAAATGGTTTGGCAAACGTCTTAACATGTTGTTCGAATGAAGCAGAGCTTTCCTGAGATCGTTTCACTTCAAAATCAATCGTTGGCGCGATACGCTGGTAAAGCTCTCCATCCATCAGATGAAAACTGGTGCGAAAAGCTTCGTGACGTTGCACGATTTGTTCCAATGACGAAATTAGTTTAGCTTCATCGATTTTTCCTGTGACCGTGATATGACCGCACATGTTCTGAAACACACTATTCGGCTCAAATTGATCCAGAAAGTAGATTCGCTGTTGTGCAGCTGACGTCTCATAGAACTCCTTCACGTCCAATGCCTTGATTGGAATGAATGTTTCCTCGTTCTCGCCTGTAATCAGACTGGCAAGCTGCTTCAGACGTTGGTTTTGGAAGAATTGAACGATTGAAATTTTGTGTTGAAACTGCTCATGTACCTTGGATAGCATTACAGTCGCCTTGAGCGAGTTACCTCCGAGATCAAAAAAGTGATCATGTCTCCCCACTTGATCAAGGGATAATACGTCCTCCCAGATCAAAGCCAGCTTTTTCTCCACGTCATTGACTGGAGGTTCGAATATGGCTGCATGATTAACGTGAGGAAGACGCTCCGTATCAAACCGATTATACATTCCCTGTAATTGGTCCTGTTGCTCGGATGAGAACAACGTCAAAGACGAAATTTCAGCCTCTGGATGACTCACCATATGTTGCAGCAAACCTTTAAATCCTTCAGACCACAGCTTCATCATCTCAGGTCCTATGAGATCGGTATTGTAATCAAAATCCAGGTACAATTCATGGCTAACATCCGTAATATTAAGAAATAAATCGTAAGAAATATGTTTGATCGGATACGACATGAATTCAGTCTTGATATTTTCAAATTGGAGATGATGAATCGTTCTGTCCATATTAAATAAAATCCGGGTATCCGGTGCAGTCATATGAGCAAGCTGTTCGGATACGAGGGTCAATGGAACATGCTGATGTTTCATGACAAGAGCCAGCGTTTCCTTGAGCTGAAGAACATGGTCTACAACGGATTGCTTCGTTAACAAGGCATGATGAACAGGTACAATGTTGACACAGTTGCCAATCAGCGCATTTTTTCGCATATGAGACTGACCCGCTGTAGGCACGCCGATGACAAGGTGAGACTGCCCTGTTAGTTGATGCAAATATAAATGAAACGCTGCAAACATTGTTACAAACAAACTGCTCTTATTATTGATGCTTAACGTTCGCAATGACTCTGTTAATTGATGATCTAGCTTGATGGAATATCTTTCACCGTCATATCCCTTGGGCACATCATCGGACGGTGCCGTTGGAAGTGTAATGTTGGGATAGGATAAGGAAAATTGTTCTTTCCAGAACTGGACTCCTTCGGTAAATGACCCTTTTTCATGTTCAAGTCGTTGCCATCTTAAATACGCTCGGAATGGAGTGGCTTCAGGTAATTGAACCGGAACTCCTCGGACCAGAGCAGAATAGGTATGTTCCAACTCTTGAATGAATACAGCAATAGACCAGCCATCTACAACAATATGATGAAATGTCAGCACCATAAGGTATTGATCAGTTGCCTTTTTAAGCAAGGTGATTCTAAATAGAGGTTCCCCAGACTGTAAATTGAAGGCTTCATTTGCATCGGCAGATAACCAATTGGAAATTTCCCGTTCTTGATCCTCACCCGCATATGCCGAGAAATCCAACCATGTACATTGAAATTCCATTACGGATCTGATTTGTTGTGTTTCACGATCGGCATGAATGACTGTTCTCAGGGCTTCATGACGCTGTGCGATCTGATTCACGGCCTGATCCAGTGTGGAAGGCTTGATTCCACCTGTCATTTTTAAAATAACACTCTGATTTAATGCAGCATTCGCATCTTCCCCATGTAATGAAGTTAACAATAATTGTTTTTGCTCTAAAGAGAGCGGATATTCCGAAACAGGCGATTCACCAGGGATAAACCCCCACTCGCGTAGTTCATGGATCGTCTCTTTTACGATTCTGATTATCGTATCCATGTCACCCATGGAATGCACAGTTGATATAAAACAGTTACGGCCTTCCCAAATATATAAACCTTTATAAATTAAATGGTAGAAGAATAATTCCATATCTCCAAATGATATAAATCGAAATAAAGATCCATAGTTCACCATTTGCATCGGTACATTCGCTGTTTTGAAAAACGCATTTAATTCTTTTACAAGATAATCTGTTTTTTCATTTAATTCCTTATATAAGGTTTCTGCTTCAGATTGAAGATACTGTAATACCGTTAACATCACTCTCATCGTAAGAGGGTGTGTACAGAAGGTTCCACCGACAAACGTTTTTTTATCTGCATCGGAAGGGTAAGAATCATCACCAAAGTTCCAGGTTCCACCATCTACCGGATTCATAAATTCAGCTTTACCCGCGACTATACCAATAGGCAGCCCACCACCGACCACTTTTCCATACGTAACCAGATCTGCTTGAACCCCAAACCAATCCTGTGCTCCACCCAGACCAATTCTGAATCCAGTGATGACTTCATCGAAAATAAGTGCAGTCCCAGTTTGATTTGTTATTTCTCTAAGTTCCCGTAAGAATTGTGTTGGCTGCATATCAGGTCTTCGACTTTGCACCGGCTCTACAAGCACAGCAGCCAATTCATCACCCAGGTTCTGAATCATATCCAGTGATTGCGGATGGTTATAATTAAGAATAATCAAATCATCTATAGCGCTATTTACAATACCAGGAGCCATAGGCAGCGCAGACGATAAAGCATCCCCAGGATTCGCTACACCCAACACGCCGTCATGTGTACCGTGGTAAGATCCTGAAAATAATACAACTTTGGAACGCCCCGTTGCTGCCCGCGCTAAACGAAGTGCAACCATGACTGCTTCTGTTCCTGAATTATAAAATGCGACACGCTCTACACCTGTCAACTCGGAAATTTTTGCTGCGACATCTCCTGCCAAGTCTGACATAGGGCCCAATGGAGGCAATTGTTCCTGGAGGCTGTCTGCTATTACATTTTGAATAAATGCTGGATTATGACCAAATAGATTTACTCCAAATCCCATCGTCAGATCCAAATACTCATTCCCATCCATATCCCATAGCTTAGATCCCTCTGCACGCGTTGAAATGATGGGATACACCATTTCCTTCCAATACGAGCGAAATCCGGATACATTTCGATTATTCGCATGAACCAAACGTGTTTGGCCTGTTTTTAATTTGGAGCCTTTGGTTCTTGCGGTATACTTGGCTATAAATTGTTCAACATACTGGTTCTGAAGCGGTGATAATCCGCTCTCTTCATGAATCTTCAACGATTGATACGGTATAAAAGGTTTTTTTTCTTCCTTCGATTCCGAATCCGGTTGGATCTTTTTGGTTGGTTTGGTTTCATGATGTTTCATTTCCAAAAGAGGCGATTGAACAGCATTCATTTGCTCGCCTAACAGCACATTCAAACTTTTTAATTGAGATTCCATGAGCTGAATGGCAGACATTACAATTTGCTCCGACACATTCCCTGAGGATTTTGCCGTGTTTATATTGTTCACAGATGCCATATTTCGTTGTTCAGTATGCTCCTGAACTGTTTGATTGTTTATATTTTCAGATACATCATGATGCTTTATATTCTCTGACACATATTTAACTAAGGAATTAATATTTGTAAGGGTTTCAAAAAACATTTCCATCGGGATATTCAAACGGAACAGCTCTGAGATTTCCTTCTGAATTTGCACAAGAATAATGGAATCCAATCCCATTTGGAGAAAATGAGCTTGATGATCCAGCTCTTCCAACTTCAAACCAGATGCACGACAGATGCTTGTTTTAATCTTTAATTCAATATCGTTTGTATTCATCTCCATTTGAACCTCATTCCTCTCTGACCTATGTCCCGCTGGTATCGTATGTTTGACTTCAATCCAACAGCGCTTCTGCTCAAATGGATATAGAGGCAATGGAATTTTCCGAATGACTTCATGATTATAAAACCTTTCCCAATCAATCACTGCCCCCAGTATATATAACTGACCGAGTTCATTTAAAGATTCTGCCTTTCCCCGAGCATAGAGATGATCGCTAACAAGCGTTTTGTCTTTTTTGGCATAACCAAAATAAACATATGGCAGTTTACCCTCTCCGCTTGCAATTCGTTTCAATTTTTCATGTAATTCTTGTGTACTCGTGACTATGATGGCAAGCCGATAATCCAGATTGGCCCTTCCCGTACTGGCTGTATAACAGATTTGTTGAATGAAAACATCCGTGTGATCGGTTAGATATTCATGATACGTTCTGACCAATTCATCCAGCGCCCGTTCCGTGGCAGCAGACAGAACAAATAAATGAGGATCTTGGGACATTCTTTTATCTACGGTTGGGGAAGGAACATATTCTTCGAGAACCACATGTGCATTGGTACCACTGAAACCAAAAGAACTAACCCCGCATCGTAATGGACCCTCTTTTTCACCAAAAGCCATTAATTCCTGATTCACATAAAAAGGTGAAGCTTCAAACTTAAGCAGGGGATTAGGCTTGTCAAAGTGAACCAATGGTGGAATCTTTCTATGTTGAAACATAAGAATAGATTTAATTAATCCAGCGATCCCCGCCGCTTCAAAACCATGTCCAATGTTAGCTTTGGCAGATCCGATCGCACAAAATTGTTTCCGATCCGTATACTTCTCAAAAGCTTTACGCAAAGCATTGAACTCAACCGGATCACCTAATTTTGTCCCTGTTCCATGTGCTTCAATAAAGTTAAGCGTATCAGGAGAAATGCCGGCTTCTTTCCATGCCTGTTCGA
This sequence comes from Paenibacillus sp. FSL H3-0457, assembly GCF_037981725.1. Lineage (NCBI taxonomy): Bacteria > Bacillati > Bacillota > Bacilli > Caryophanales > Paenibacillaceae > Paenibacillus > Paenibacillus sp. FSL H3-0457. Next base: position 4,115,076 of record NZ_CP150283.1, read on the forward strand.
TCACATTGGTCTGAGACTCCGGGTTAGGTGCTGTGATTCCTACCGTCTTGCCATCCTGATTAATCGCACTTCCCTTAATCACACCATGGATATGATCCCCGTCCTTAATCGCTTGCTGCATTGGCTTCAACATGACCGACCCAACACCTTCGCCAAATCCCGTGCCGTTGGCATCTTCGCTAAACGTTCTCGTCAATGCATCTGGAGATTCCATATCCAGTCCGATACTTATCGGTAATAATGCCGTTCGAATGCCTCCTGCGATTGCCATTTCACAGTCTCCTGCGAGCAATCCTTTACATGCCATGTGAACAGCAACAAGTGAGGAGGAACAAGCGGTATCAATCGTTAAGGCCGGGCCTTTTAAATTCAAGAAATATGCAATTCTGCTCGCCAGTACAGATGGTAAATTTCCAATGATATAATTTTTGAGTTCTGCGGGGTAACTCGCCGTCACGAGCCGTTCGTAATCATACCCAACTTTGGAATACCCCACGTACACGCCCACATTTCTTCCATTGATTCCTTCCCCTGCATACCCAGCGTCTTCAATCGTATGCCATGCCGTTTGCAAGAACATCCTTTGATTCGGGTCCATAAATTGTGCAGTTTTTGGGGTTATGCCAAAGAAAGAATAGTCGAATTGATCAATCTGATCCAAGTAACCACCCTTGATCCATTGAACTTCGCTCATTTCACTTCGCATGGATTGTATATAATCCGCTGCGTCTTTTATCCGACTTTCCGGGTAGTCCCGAATGTTATGCGTTCCATTTTCCAAAACACGCCAAAAATCGCTTGCATTTGATGCACCAGGGAGATTCAAAGACATACCGATAATAGCAATATCTTTGGATGGCGTATGATCCTCTTGAGTTTTGTTGACTTGCATGGTCTCGCTGTAGCCTCTAGCCAGATATGCTGCCAATTCAGTTATCGAGGGATAGGTAAAGAGGTCCGTAACAGCAAGCTCTTCTCCGTATTTTTGTTCTATACGTTCAGCGATTTGGGCCAGCTGTAATGAAGTTGCACCCATATCAAAATAGCTATCCTCAAGTTCAACCTTTTTCCCAACCAGCACTTCAGAAAATAGTGAAGTTAATTCACGTTCTATGACTCGAACCGAAACAGCAGCCTTTCCCTTTGCCTTGTCATTGTCATTCTTGATCCAGTCATGGATGAATGCAGATTCTGTTGAGAATTTGCCTGCTTCATACTGCTTGGCTAACTGATACCGCTGGATTTTCCCACTTGTTGTTTTGGGTAATTTCTTGATGGGCAGTACCTCTTTGACACTCCATCCCCCATGTTTATATAGATGTCTTTTGATTTCTTTAACAAGCGGCAGGAAGTGTTCGATCTTTTTTTTGTACACGACAAACACAATTATTTCTTCACTTTGACTATTCGAATCATACACACCACAAGCAGCAACTCTTCCGAGTTCAATATCATCTAATTGTATGGCGACACGTTCAATGTCATGGGGATATACATTTTTACCATTGATAAAGATAATGTCTTTTTCCCGCCCTGTTACAACCAGTTTTCCGTTCATGATAAAACCCAGATCTCCTGTATTCACCCATCCGTCGTGCGTTAATAACTTCTCCGTTGCTAGTGAATTATTATAATAACCTTGGGTGACGTTATCCCCCTTGATTTGAATTTTTCCAATAACCAAATCGGGAACACTGTTCATTTCCTCATCGCAAATTCTAACATGGCAATAATCAATTGCTTCGCCAACGGCAACAAATGATGCTACATGTTCAGCATGTTTCTCGACTTCGATGACACGCTCCCCCAAGTTCAGATGATCCCGGTGAACGTACACCGCAGTAAATTCTTCTTCTACCTTGGGAAAGGAGACGGCAACAGAGGCCTCTGCTAATCCATATACGGTAAACATGGCTGTTTTCTTTAAGTGATATGCTGACAATACATTTAGGAATTCATCACACACTTCGGGTAATATAGGTTCCGCCCCATTATAAATGACTCTGACAGATGACAGATCCCATCCCTCCGCTTTGTCTTCGCGAAAGAAATTCAGGAAGTATTTATAACCAAAGTTAGGAGAAGACAGTATGGTTGCTTTGTGTTCATTTACTTTTTTCATCCATAGAATCGGTTTGCGAATAAATAATTCCGTTGGGAGCAAGTACTGATGAATTCCTGCCACGAGGGGTACGAGATGAAATCCAATCAAACCCATATCATGGGTAAGGGGCATCCAGGAGAGAAAACTATCGTTTGAACTAATTTGTGTGCCATTAATAGCAGCACAAGTATTATAAATCAGGTTTCGATGGGTGAGCATAACGCCTTTGGGATCACCGGTTGATCCAGAAGAAAATTGAATAAATGCCAAGTCATCAGACTGAGGTTCAACTATATTATTAATAGATTCATAATGATATATGGTATCTTGGATCAGATCCGTTCTGACTTCTAATTGATGATGGAAATCAAGCATGTCATGTTCCAAAACAAATCTCTTCATTTTATCCAGCACCTTCTCAGATGCAATCATGAAAGGGTTATTTAGCAAATTCCAAATACGGCATACTTTCAAGTTTTGTTCTTCATCTTCACCAATACTTACAGGGATAGGGATCATTCCACCGAGTATACAAGCCCAGAATGCGACTAAAAACCGTTTGTTTTCTTGAATCTGAAAAATAATCTCTTGTTTAGGTTTAATTCCGATGGCTTGTAGATAACCTAAATACCCTTGTGCCTCAGTAAATAATTGATGATAAGATATAAAAGTTTCTCGTTTGTCCGCATCGATAAAACGAATACCGCGATCCGTTATTTTACCTCTGTCGCGGATAACATCCACTAGTGTTTGAAACTGATTAGTATACATATCTCTCCTCCAAATGAATCATCTCTAACATGCTTATCTAATTATTTACACATATTTTCAAGCAAAATTTTACCATAGAAATATATGTAAAATCAATCAGTTTATTGTTACTATATGGTAAAAAATAGAGATTGATTTGTGAGTTATTGACATATTTATTAACAAATATCTGAAACTTCAACAAGTTCAGATGCATTAAAAGACAAAAAGACTACCTTACAAAAAGGCAGTCTGTCGCTGTAATATAGATCTTGCAAAAGAACAGATCGGGTACTAGATTGCATCGATGAACGCGGTTCCATCCAATGGAATTTTTTTTGCTATAATAATGGAATGACATACCTGTAGAGCATCATTTATCTCTTCTTCACTAAGTTCACATTCATTGTTGTTTACTTGTTCCTTTGCCCGTTGTAATTGGTGAAATAATGGCTCAACCGTTTGGGTGTATGATATCGAATCTGGGTTATAATTCCGTGAAATGAGTGCCGTTACTATTAGTTCTGATAACAACTTTTTAAGAATCGTTAACCGTTTATTTTTCCTTTCTTGTGTATTTGTAAGCATTAGTAAATCGGAAGGTTGACTTAGCGAGTAAGGTACAATACGCTTCGTTATTTTACTCATAAGACTAACTAACACATGTTTAGAGCCCAACTCTACAACTTCAGTGACTCCCTGTTTAATCAAATAGTTCATCGACTCTAACCATCTTACAGGCATCGTCATCTGCATGGTTAAATAATCCACGACAGATCGATCAGACTCATAGGGTGCTGCTGTAACGTTGGAAATAACCGGGTATTTTGCATGAGCATATTGATATTGATCCAATTCAACTTTGAATTGTTCTGCTGCGGTTTGCATCATGGGAGAATGATAGGGACCACTTACATTGATATACGAATGTTTCGTTCTCAGGGCTTCTGTCCTTTTAATAATTTCTTGTATAGAGTGCCGATGTCCCGAAATGACAAACTGCTGGTCAGCGTTCACACAAGCCACACAAGCAGGACGCTCGATCGTGGAAACTTGTTCGCATATGTTTTGAAGTGTATCTAAATGAATACCTGAAATGGCGGCCATGGTACCTTTCTGATCCGGGTCTGCATTGTGCATAATGATACCTCGTTGTCTTACCAGTTTAATGGCATCATGAAATGATAGAACACCTGCGCAGACCAGAGCCGAATATTCTCCTAAACTATGCCCAGCCAAATAAGCGGGTTCCATCCCTATTTCTTGCATATACACCTGATATGCTATGACACTAACAGTCAAAAGTGCAGGCTGAGCATTCATCGTCATTGTCAAATCAGCCATGCTACCTTCAAAACATAACTTTCTCAAATCGAAAGAAATGGCGTCACTGGCTTCTTCAAATAACTTCTTAGCCACATCAAAGTTATTCCAAAAGTCTCTACCCATCCCAACCATCTGAGAACCTTGCCCAGGAAACAACAGAGCTACATTACTCATCCAGCATCCTCCATGTATCTACTTTATATTTCATGCACTTCGACAAACATAAACCAATAAATTCCTTGTTTGCAAATTTATAATAAACTTTCATTAGGAGTTATGCAATAACAAAGTCAAAAGGAGGGGCATCTATTTCTATTAACGGAAAAAAAATCGTCATTCTTTTTTGGCTCCTTAATGCAAATAGACACCCCCATTGAGGAGATGCCTGTTCCATTCTGATCTGATCATTCAAGACTCACGATTCTCCTTACCTGGAATCCTAACTTGGCATACAGAATTTTCTTTGTTCATGGTGATCAGCTGCTCCATTAAGTCTGATGCCGTTATAACTTCTTTCATCCAAATCCCCTCACCTTTCTACGGATTTACACCTACTGCGAACGGACGTGCCCCCACCGGAATAGTAGCAATCACCGTATTTGTTTCGCCATCGATCACAGAAATGGTATTGTCATCTTGATTGCTTATATAAACTCGATTAGTTAACGGATTGGCGCCCGCTCCGTTTGGATTATTCCCGACCGGAACAGTAGTAATCACGGTATTTGTTAATCCACTAATTACTGAAACATTATCCGTGTCTCGATTGGGTACGTAAATGGCGTTTGTGGAGGTATTAACCGCTACTTCAGCTGGCGTAACGCCGACCGGAATGGTATCAATGACGGTATTCGTCAATCCATCAATAACGGAAACCGTATTACTGGTTAAATTCGATACATAAATACGGTTGGTGGCTAGATTGACACCTACACGGAATGGATTGACCTGAACGGGGATTGTAGCAATCACCGTATTCGTTTCTCCATCGACCACAGACACCGTATCAGAATTAAAATTAGCTGCATAGATGCGATTGGTTAAGGAATTGACACCTACTCCAGTTAAAAAATTGAGCCCCGGAATAGTGATCGCATCAATCACCGTGTTAGTTAATCCATCAATGACGGTTATATCTTCAGTTGTGTCCAATGAATTAAAATTTGCCGTATAAATAGCATTGGTCGCTATATCGACCCCTACGTCACTTGGCTCGCTCCCAACCGGAACAGAAGCAATCACTGCGTTGGTTATACTATTAATGACGGAAATGGTATTACTGCTTCTGTTCGCAACATAAATACGACTCGTTAATGGATTGACATCAATCCCTGCAGGATTCGTCCCCACAGGAATGGTAGCAATCACCGTATTCGTAGCGCCATTAATGACGGAAACATCGTTACTATTAAAATTGGCTACATATATGCGGTTGACTGACGTATTATCCCCCTCTATTTCAAGTTCGGAAGAAACTAATCGATGTGCAGCAACAAGCTGGCCGGTTTCATTTTTGCCCCACACGGAAATCTCTGTCTGCTCTATAGCTACACCTTCAACTGTAAAGACAAATTCAAATGCATCAAGATTGGCAAAATAAGTTCTTGTCACTACCTGATCCGGATCAATTGAAATCTGCTCGCTGACATATAAAGTCCTCGTAGAGGTCAGATTATACCCTTGTATCAAAACAACGGATCCATCCAGAGAATTCCTGTTATCAATTTTAACGGTAACTTGTTGTGTTGGCCGTACATCACTGACGGCATTATTCTCGATAGGTCCGGTTGATAGAATGGCCATTTCGATTCTCTCCTTCACTTAGATGTTATGGTTTGATTAGAACCCTTTTGTAAAAATATAAATTGATCTGTTTTAAACCAAAAAAAGACCCTGCAATAATATATGCAGGGTCTAAAATAAGGTTTGGGACAAAGGGTGTACGTATTAACTGTTTTCCAGATTGCCTCATTTCTTTATCAAGTGATCAATCCATACTTCACAAAACTATGATACAATCCATCTTCCTCAACTGTTCCAGTAATATCATCTGCAATGGCTTTCAGTCCAGGCTTCGCATTACCCATGGCAATTCCGATGTTACAAAATTCCAACATCTCGGCATCATTCATGCCATCACCGATGGCAAATGTATCTTCTTGGGACATGCCCAGATGCTTCAGCAGATCGGCGATCGCAATGGCTTTGTGAATGCCAGGGATCATCAGTTCACCACTTCCTTCACCAAAGATCGGCACAGTGCACTGAATGACTTCGAATTTCCCTTCAAACTCTTGCTTGATCCGCTCAAACGGGATGGCTGAGCTCTCCAAGAAACATACTTTGTTGACATCATCCTTGTACAGGTCGGCCTCTCCATACGTTAATCCGGCAATAAACGGGTGCGGTTTCAGCTCCTTCTTCTCTCTGGCTACAGGGTCATTCTCCACATCGCCATAGATACGGCGTTCCAGGTGAGGTTGAAGATTGCTACTCGCATACAATGCCGAATTGGATTCAAGGTAGAAGTCAATGCCATTTTCATTAAAGAAATCGACCATATGTCGAACATCTTCCGCTGTTACCCTTTTGTGATATAACACGTCCTTGCCAAACTCCACATAACCCCCACCTGCACCAATCAGACCATCGAATCCGACATCCCAGATGGAATCATAAATTTCTGCTTTGGATCGGCCAGTACATAAATAGAGCAGATGTCCGTTCTCTCTGGCCTGTTTACAAGCCTTCTGTGCTGACAACGGAATGTTTCCATCATCGTCGACCAATGTGCCATCAATATCAATAAAAACAATTTTTCGCTTCGTTTCGTTCATCTGCCTAGCCCCCATCATGTATGTTGTCTATGTCTAACCGAGCGAGTGCCGACAGGCATTTTCCTTTTACAAAATTACCTATTCCGTGGTGTTCGCTGATCGATCAACTTCTCCAAAAATTCGGCAAAAGAATCCGCGTATACTTCAGGTTCCCCATTAAAGAGTAATCCAAACGCATCACTTTGTACTCTCCAAGGTGATCTGCCGTCCGCGTGTCAAAATAGTAATATTCATCTTCGTCCGGTACAAACAGTTCCAGCTTCCCTTCCTTCTTCGCGTCTTCGTCGGCAAGTCGGTATCTATACAAAATATCAGTGTCCGCATACTCTCGGTGTTCTGGAGGCGATATGGTCAGAATTCCGGTTCCACTTAACATCGCTATACCATAATTCAGAAGCCACCAGCGATAGGACGGAGGTAACGGAAAGCCCAACTCCTGTTCAATTTCGGTAATCCAGCTCTCTTGAACTTGATGATTCGGGAACCAGCGTATAACCTCGGTATGCTCCAGTTTCTCAATCAGACTTGAATACATGGATAGATATCCCTCATTACCATCATAATGTCATTTTCATTCAATAAATTCCAATGGTTACTTACATGCCAACTTGTCCATATGTACGGTTTGCCAATCATCATCCTGCTCAGCAATAACCGTAAACCCTTGGCGTTTCCAGAAATCTACGGCTCCTGCCAAGAAGCGATGTGTATGCAAATACAGCGTCGTATAGTGCATATCCTTTACCACGTTCTCCAGTTCGTTCATCAACATCGAACCAATGCCAAACCTACGATACGCGGGATCTACATAACATTTTACTATTTCTGCAGCCGATCGAGCTGCATATCGACCTTCCACAGCTTCGATACGTCCATCATATGGTAATATCCCAATAGAACCGACGATCCCCGCATCCTCCATCATTGCAACAAGAAAGATCGAACCATCGGAGTCCAGATAATGTTCTCTGAACTGCTCGAAGTCTACAGGCAATTTCGTATGATCCATCATCGGAAACACTTCTCTGCGTACACGCATGGCAAAATCAATGGCATCATGAATCTGGTGTGACTGAACTGGTGTGACTGTCGGTATACTCTGAAGTTGTGTCAATAAAACCACATTCCTTATCCTCTGTATTAGGAGCTACCTCTCGGCCCTGCCTTAAATCTTGTTCATGCCAAAGCGGCTCTCTTCCTACCATCTTACCGAATTTATCCCTTCCTATCAATCTATCTACACTACTATCCAAATTGCAAGAGTGCCCGCGCAGTCTGATAGAGTTCGCATACGATAAGGCGTGTCACAAATCATATTGGAGGGATAAACGCTCATGTGGTTATGGTTAGGTGTTTTTGCTTTCATTTTGCTAGTAATCGGGTTCGTGTATCGTTATCTGGACCAACTTGCCGAGAGCAAGTTTCATCCTCACGCTCCCAAGCAGCTCTTCGTTAAATTCAAGGAAGGTACAACCGAGGATGAGATGCACACCCTTCACAAAAAAGGGAGATGTAAGGTCGCTGAGACCTATGAAGATTTAGGATGGTACCGTGTGGAATCCCGCAAAAAAATGCACAGAATTCTGAAACATTACAAAGATCATGAGCTTATTGAACATGCAGAGCCGAATTACCTCGTTGAGGCATCCTTCACTCCCAATGACCCTTTCTTTCCTTATCAGTATAACCTGTCCAAAATCAATGCACCCGCTGCATGGGATATTTCGCAGAGTAACAGCTCTGTCAAAATCGCCATTATCGATACCGGCGTACAGCTGAATCATCCAGAATTGGCCTCCAAGCTCCTCCCCGGTTATGATTATGTTGATTATGATAACATTCCTGAGGACGGGAACGGCCACGGCACCCATGTAGCTGGGATCGCTGCCTCCGTTACCAACAATGGTGTGGGCATCGCAGGCGCTGCACCACTCGCATCCATCGTTCCGCTCCGGGTGCTGGATAACAACGGGCAAGGAACGATAGGTAATGTCGGTAACGGGCTTGTCTTTGCTGCCAATAACGGTGTACAGGTTGTTAACCTGAGCCTTGGTGGGCCGATGGGAAATGCTTTCCTTCAAGCTGCCGTACAGTATGCTTGGAATCGAGGAGCTGTGATTATTGCTGCAGCCGGTAACGACAACACTTCATTCCCAATCGTACCCGCCTCGTATCCCAACGTGATTGCTGTCGCTTCAACCAATCCCTCCGATCTCAAATCCAATTTCTCCAACTATGGTTCCTGGGTGGATATGGCTGCACCGGGTGATACCATTCTATCCACATACCTGGGTGGTTCCTATGCCTACCTTAGCGGGACATCCATGGCTGCCCCTCATGTGGCTGGAGTGGCTGCACTTCTCGCTGCACAAGGGAAAACAAATGCTCAAATTCGGGATGCGCTGTGTTTCGCTTCTGATCCGGTATCAGGCTCCGGGATCTACTGGACATATGGTCGACTGAATGCTTATCAGAGCTTGCAGGTGACATAATACATCCACCTACTATCGCTCATGATTGCACACAGGGCATATCCTTTCCATTTTTCACAAATAAAAAACGAAGGGGCATCTGTAAGTAAGATGCTCCTTCGTTTGGTTAGAAAGTATTCGATGTTACACTTTTGCTGCCCAAAGCTCTATTTCAATTTTAATCTCTGGTAGACCTAACGCCGTAATATATCCAATCGTCATTGCAGGATAATCCGTACTAAATAATTGTCCCCACTCGGCATATAAGAAATCCCAATCGATTTCCTCGGTTGCCCATACGTTCACTTTGATAATATGTTCAGCATCTAAGCGCTCAGATTCGAGCACTGTTTTAATATTATTAAATGTATTCGTGACTTGCTCATTCAGACTCTCTGGAAAGAGTCCATTATGATCTGCTCCAATTTGACCCGAAGTCACAAATAATTCTGCATTCCTCGGGATTCTTGTAATATGCGTGTACTGACCTACAGGAGCTGGCATATTTTCTGGATTTGTTCTAGTAATTTTGTCAATATTCATCTGGATTACCTCATCATTCTTAAGATTTTTCTGCGTTATTTCCTAGTTTCCCTCCGATTTTGGGCAGACTTCACCCTTGGAATAGATTCTAGAAAAAGACAGCAGTGGAGTATCCATATCCCGAAGATATAAACGCAAGTGATTTTTTCTTCATGAGTGGATGCTCCTCCCTTCTTAAGTGACAAGATTCTCTTAATCTCTTTATTATATCTGAAAGCCACATCATGGGTCAAATTCATCCCCTCATAAACAAAGAGCAATCCCGTAATAACGAGACTGCTCTTTGTCTATTCTATAGCGCCGGAGACCTTGTATCAGAAATATTGTGCGCCATTACTCGCAATGACATCTTGGTACCAGTGAAAACTCTTCTTTTTCACTCTGCGAAGTGTACCCGTACCATCATTATTTCGGTCTACATAGATATAGCCATAACGTTTCTTCATCTCTCCGGTACCCGCACTGACCAGGTCAATCGGTCCCCAGCTTGTGTAACCTATGAGCTCTACACCGTCTTGAATCGCTTCAGCCATCTCGGCAAAATGACTATTCAAATATTCGATGCGATAGTCATCTTCTACGGAGTCATTGTCTAACAACACATCGGTTGCTCCAAGTCCATTTTCTACGATAAACAAAGGTTTGCCATAGCGGTCATGCAGTTGATTAAGCGTAATTCGAAGCCCCTTAGGATCAATGGTCCACCCCCACTCGGAAGCTTGCAGATAAGGGTTCTTCACCGAACCAAATACATTGCCTTCTGTCGAATCTTTCAAAATCTCAGGGTCTGTACTGGTGCACCGGCTTGCATAATAGCTAAAACCGATATAATCGACCGTGTTCTGCATCAAGATATCTGCGTCTTCCGGTTGCATGTCAATCCGAATGTCATTTTCCCTGAAAAATCTTTTTGTATAACCTGGATATGCTCCCTTCGACTGCACGTCGATGAAGAAGAATGACTCGCGATCTTTCTCCATGGCTTTCCATACATCATCCGGATTAGAGCTGTATGGATACACCATTCCAGCGGCTAACATACATCCAATCTGTGCATCCGGAATGATCTCATGACAAGCCTTAACAGCAAGTGCACTCGCTACCAATTCATGATGTGCTGCCTGATACAGAACCTGATCTTTGTTTTCACCATCCTGAAGGACAATTCCCGCTCCAATATACGGAAGATGCAGCAACATGTTGATCTCGTTAAACGTCATCCAGTATTTCACTTTATTCTTATATCGATTGAATAGCGTCGTCGCATATTTCTCAAAGAAACCGATCATCTTGCGGTTCTTCCACCCGCCGTAAGTTTCGACCAGATGTACAGGTACATCGAAATGGCAGATCGTCACGACAGGTTCAATGTTGTATTTTAATAACTCATCAAAGACATCATCATAAAATTGCAAGCCTGCTTCGTTTGGCTCCGCTTCATCGCCATTAGGGAAAATCCGTGCCCAGGCTATGGAAAGCCTGAGGCACTTAAATCCCATTTCTGCAAATAACGCAATATCTTCCTTATATCGATGATAGAAGTCAATGGCTTCATGTGAAGGATAGAATTCCCCTGTTTTTGGTTCATATGAATCCAGATTACCCAGAGCAATATTCCATCGATTAGCACCAATCGGAATCAGATCTACCGTTGTTAAACCTTTGCCACCTTCCAGATAAGCACCTTCCAATTGATTCGCTGCGGTTGCTCCTCCCCAGAGAAAATTCTCCGGGAAGGCTGTAAACTTTTCATTCATTGAGGAGTTCCTCCTTAACTATCCTTAGTTTGAATTAGCTTAATACCGTGATCAATTTATCTTTCTCATGAACGGATGCATCTTTTGTTCCTACAACGTCCAGATAATTTGAAGTATTAGTGACAATGATCGGTGTAACCGTCTCATATCCTGCATCCTTAATCGCTTGCAGATCAAACTCAACAATCAGGTCACCTGCGTTAACACGGTCTCCATCTTTCACATGGGTTGTAAAATGTTGACCTTTCAGTTTGACCGTATCCTGTCCAATATGGATCAGCATCTCTACACCATCATCGCTTACAAGACCAATGGCGTGTTTGGTACGATATACGGTTTGAACAACACCTGTGATTGGAGATACCACTCTACCACTGGTTGGACGAATTGCAATCCCTTTACCCATGTGCTCTCCTGCAAACGTTACGTCATTAATTTCGTTCAGTGCAACAACTTCACCAGCCATTGGGCTGACGATTTCGTATCTGCTGTTCGGATTTGGATCAAGTACTGGTGCAGGTGCAGCTACTTTTTCCACCGGATCTTTGAATCCAACCACGTATGTCAGAATAAAACCAAGGATGAATGCAATAATGGTTGCTGCAACCGTCCAGAAGAATACGGAATTCATTCCCTCTGTAGGACTTACATAGCTCGGATAACCGAAGATTCCAAGACCACCAATTATATAACCTTTAGTTCCAGCAAAACCAAGGATACCACCACCAATACCACCAGCAATACAGCTCATAATAAATGGTTTTTTCAATGGCAATGTTACACCGTAAATCGCTGGCTCAGTGACACCGAAAATACCGGATATAAACGCTGGTGCACCGAGTGTTTTTATTTTTTGACTTTTCGTTTTCAGAGTAACCGCAAGCACTGCACCAATTTGAGCAAAGGAAGCTGCAAAAGACAATGCCAGAATCGAATCATAGCCAAGCGTTGCAAGGTTAACGAATACCAATGGAACGAGTCCCCAGTGGAGTCCGAACAATACGAATACTTGCCACAAACCGCCGATTACAAGTCCTGTAAGTAAAGGGCTCAGTCCGTAAATTGAAGATGTGAATGCACCTAACAGTTGACCCGCCCATGTCGCAACCGGCCCAATTACTAGGAACGTAACTGGTACAATAACTAACAAAGTACAAAATGGAACTAGGAAATTGCTGACTACTTTAGGCATAACCTTTTTGAAGAAACGTTCGATTTTGACCGCGAAGAACGTTGCTACGATAATCGGAATAACGGATGAAGCATAATCCATTAAAATAACCGGTATACCTAGAAACTCGATCCGAATCGGTGATTCGAACAAAGTGCCTGCAAACAAAGTGTATAACGGTTCTCCAGCACGAATTCCCGCAAGTGTTGGGTAGACTAACGATGCACCGATAGCCATGCCTAGGAATGGACTTCCACCGAATTTTTTTATAGCTGTGTAGCCAAGGAAGATAGGGAAGAAGTAGAATAAGCAATCCCCTATGGCATTCAATAAGGCGTACGTACCAGCAGTATTGTCGATCCAACCCAGGGACACGAACATAGCTGTGAAACCTTTAATCATCCCCGTCGCTGCAAGCAATCCAAGCACTGGAGTAAATACACCCGAAATCATATCTACAAAACGGTTAAACAAATTGCCTTTGGGACCTGAATCTGCATCTTTCTCATCTACTTGACCTTCAGTAGACAAATTCCCTGCTTTAACAACTGCTTTATATACATCCGGCACTTCGTTGCCGATAACGACCTGATATTGTCCACCACTTTGCATGACGGTAATAACACCTGGCAGATTTTTAAGTTCTTCAGTTTTGGCTACGCTTTCATTTTTGAGTTTAAACCGCAGTCTTGTTACGCAATGGAATACACTGTTTACGTTCTCGCGACCACCTACACGTGACAGAATGTCCTTAGCTAATTGATCGTAGTTGCTCATTGTAATTCTCCCTCTCTAAGTAGACTCCCCATGACTTTTGAAACAAATAAAACCTGAACCACTGAACATACACAACATACCGGATCGTCCGGAAATCAGTCGTGTTATTCAGCAATTCAGGTTTTGCCCTTAACGGTTGCAACCCTGTAAGGCTGTACACATTGGTATTTAGTTATTTAGATAACGAAAGTAAGTTACATTCCATACCCTCTGAACTGAGGATGGTCGGCATTGCCTGATTGAACAGTTACAACCCGATTAATGTATGCGCTTACTTCTTGAACTCATCATAGTACATCTGAACTACGTTTGCAACACTTATTTTTATTAATTTCACAAATACATTTTAGTGGCTGAAAATGAAAAAAAGAGACCACTTCAAAACATCAAAGTGGCCTCTATAAAGCTAATGTTCAGATTAATAAAATACGCACTAAAGCAGAATTAACCAATAACCGTAACCAATTTATCCTTTTCTTGCACTTCACGATTTGTTGTTGCAACCACGTCCAAATAATCAGCCGTATTAGTTACAATAATCGGTGTTACGGTCTCATAACCCGCCTCAATAATGGCCTGCAGATCAAATTCAACGATCAGATCGCCAACACTCACACGATCCCCATCTTTCACATGTGCAGTGAAATGTTGACCTTTGAGCTGTACTGTATCCTGACCGATATGGATCAGAATCTCTACACCTTGATCATCTACAAGTCCAATTGCATGTTTGGTACGATAAATCGTCTGTACCACACCATTAATCGGGGATACAACTCTCCCACTGGTTGGGCGAATAGCAATCCCTTTACCCATATGTTCACCAGCAAATGTAGCATCATTAATTTCTTGCAAAGGAACCACCTCACCCGTCATCGGGCTGGCAATTTCGTAGCGATTGTTTGGATTAGGCTCAAGTGCAGCCTTCTCTTCTTTTACTGGCTCTGGAGCCTGTTTGGCAGCCTCTGGATTAGCAGGATCTTTGAATCCTACAAAATAAACGAGAACAAAACCTAGTACAAAAGCAATGATAGTGGCAATCATGGCCATCCAGAATTCATAGTTGATCCCCTCTGTGGGACTAATCAGCGCTGGAACACCAAAGATTCCTGAAGCAAATACAAACATTTTGGAACCTGCAAATCCAATAATACCACCAGCGGTTGCAGAAGCAATACAACTCATAATAAATGGTTTTTTCAATGGCAAAGTAAGGCCATAAATAGCAGGCTCAGTTACACCAAAAATCCCGGACACAAAGGCAGGAACACCCAGTGTTTTGAGTTTGGTATTTTTCGTTTTAAGCATAACGCCAAGAACCGCACCAATCTGAGCAAACGAAGCAGCAAACATCATAGCCAGAATCGGGTCTGCTTTCAGTGTGGACAGATTCAGCAGCATAATTGGTACGATACCCCAGTGTAACCCGAAGATCACCAACACTTGCCACAATCCACCAACAACAATACCGGTTACCAACGGACTCAAGTCATAGATGCCCGATACCCCGGCACCAATCAGCTGACTTGCCCATGTCGCAATTGGACCAATCAAGAGGAATGTTACAGGGACAACAATCAGAATTGTAAAGAATGGCGTGAGGAACGTTCTCACAACAGATGGAATGATCTTTTTGAAGAACGCTTCTACCTTTGCTCCAAAATAAGCAGCAATAATAATCGGAATGACGGATGAGGAATAACTCATCAAGATAACGGGAATACCCAGGAACGTGATATGAATCGGTGATTCGAACAATGTGCCCGCAAACAGCGTATAGAGCGGTTCCCCACCACTAAGACCGGATAAGGTCGGATATACTAGTGATGCTCCGATGGCCATCCCGAGGAATGGAGATCCACCGAATTTTTTCATAGCTGTGTAACCCAGGAAGATCGGGAAGAAGTAGAATAGACAGTCTCCTGCAGCATTCAACAATTGATATGTTCCTGAAGCCGGGTCCAACCATTCGAGAGAAGTGAACATGGACAGGAAACCTTTGATCATCCCTGTTGCAGCAAGCAATCCGAGAATTGGTGTAAATACACCTGAGATCAAGTCGATAAACTGACCCAAGAGACTCTCTTTTTTACCAGAAGATTCTGAATCATCACTTGAGACCGGTTCATCCGCATTCATATTACCCACCTGTAACAAGGCTTTATAGACATCAGACACTTCGTTACCCACAACGACCTGGTATTGCCCCCCGCTTTGCATTACCGTAATGACTCCAGGCAGATTTTTGAGTTCGTCTGTTTTGGCATTATTGTCATTTTTTAATTTGAAACGAAGTCTGGTCGCGCAGTGCACCACGCTGTTAATGTTCTGTTTTCCACCAACGCCAGACAGAATGTCCTTGGCTAATTGCTCGTGTTTCATGAAGTCTTTTCTTCCTTTCTGGCTAGACACGGATTCGGAGCATATTGGAGAGAATAAAAAAACCTGAACATCTGAATGTATGGAACATCCGGTTAACGGTATGTTCGGTCATTCAAGCGTTCAGGTTTTGCCCTAGTGGTTGCAACCCTGCAAGCTGATCTATGGGATTATTCAGAAGTTGCATTCACAACTCTCTCAATATGAATCGTTAAGTACATCAATTCTTCGTCAGTTAGTTGATACGTGTAGTTGCTTTCAATGAATTTCTTGATTTTCTCCGAGCACTTGTGCGCTGCTGGATACTTTTTCTGAATCATCAGGAACAGTTCATCATCGTTGTTGCTCTTGTAATGTTTTCCCTTCACCAAACGTTGGGCGAAAAACTTCAAATGTGTCACAAAGCGATAAAATGTCAGTGAGTTCTCATCAAAATCAATCTTGAAATGATACTTGATGATTGTCAGGATTTCCTGCATGACCTGCGTCATACTCTTGATGTTGGGCATTTCCTCGTTCAAAGCTGCATTGACAAAGTGAAGTGCCATAAAACCGGCTTCGTCCTCGGGCAAGATCACACCAAACTGATCACAGATCATATTGAGCGCTTCCATTCCAACTTCATATTCCTCTTTGTATAACTGCTTTGTCTCCCAGATTAAACCGTTGCGTATGGGCAGATTCTTGCGATACCGCTCAATGGCAAAGTGAATATGGTCTGTAAGATGTAAGTAAATGCTCTCATTTAATTTCTTGCCAAGTTTTAATTTGGCGTAAGCGATGATTTCCTCGGATACTTTCATGTATTCCAGAGGAATACTTGAGATTAATGCCTTGAAGTTTTCCTGAATATCTTCATTCTGTAAAGTAAATATCTTGTCGATATGCTGCTCGGAAACCATATCACCCGCCCGCTTCTGATAAGCAATCCCCCGGCCAATGATAATAACTTCCTGCTCGTCATTCATTGCAACTACAGCATTATTGTTCAGCACCTTCTCGATTTTCACTTTATCACTCCAATATACAGAAAAAGACAAACCAATCCCTTTTCTCAAGGTATACGGCTTTGCCTGATTCAACAGTTACAACCCGATATGTTGTACGCGCTTCCCTCATAATATTACATATTTCTACACAGTGCAACAAAAAGTTAATATCGAATTAGCATGACTCCTGATCTAGGTAAATATACTCACAGGAGTGAGCAAATCAAGAATTATTTTACAGGAATTCACGGTTTATTGTTTTTGCTTTCTTTCTCCAGCTCTGCTTCGATTCTTCGATTAATCATGTTCATTTCTTCTGAACTCAAACGATCGACATCTTTAAATTGCTTATCCATCTCGTACTCTTTCGCCTCACCTTTGTTCATTAACCCCAGATGATTTTTGATATCCCGGACATCTTCACGCATATGCATCGTCTGACGGTAATGATCTATCACAAGTGCGAAAACAATGCCCCCAGCCAAAATCGGACCGAATGGGATCAGATAACATAGAACAAGTCCTATGAGCAAAAATATAACAAAGTACATGATGTAGTGCCCCTCTCATATAAAGTATCTACTTTGCTAAGTTAGACGTTTCTCAGATTACAAATTAAATCGTTCCTGAATTAACTTTGCCACTTCATCCGGGCTCTTGTGTGTGTTATCAATCCTTATGTAGTGCTCATGCTTGATTTCTCCCGGTTCCGAATTCAATCGATAATGCTTCATCGTATCTAGCAAATCTCGCTCAGACCACGCAATGTCACGCTTTGTTGGTTTATGTAACAGACGATGCGGACTTTTATTGCGCTCTAGTCTTTCTGATGCATCGGCCTCCAGTTCCACATAACAGACCTGACCCCCTTGAGATGTAAACAACTCACTGATCTTACGGATGTATTCACCATCTGACTCCGCGTCCAATGCCCACACAAATGTAAAAATCAGACCCGGCAAATCACTCTTTGCCACTTCTTCAAAAATCTCCTGCCGGAACAGACTCACCAGTCTTTTGCCTTGTGGTGTGCCATAGCTGAAGAAAGGAGACACCAATTCAATGGTCATGTGGTTATGAAACAATTTTAGCTTTGTTATCTTCTCCAGTTCTTGCCCCACCGTCATTTTGCCCACAGCCTGTGGGCCAAAAATAATCACTAATTTCATTTGATCACTCCTGACAAGGTAGTGTTCATTCCATTAATTCAATTTTATGGACATTAAACTCTATAATAACTTCTTTAGGGCAAATAAAAAAGAGGTTTCAAGTGATTCCCTCAACGCGTGAGGGCTTGAAATCTCTTATCTTAAATTACATATGTTTATTCTAACTTAACGTCCAATCAGTACCCATCCCCACTTCATCCGGCGCAATCCCATCGCGCAGATCCATGAGATCAGGAGCGCCACAATATAAGATAGAATGATGCCCACGCTGAAGTGCCGAGCCAGGTCATCTGTGAATTCACGTCTCCAGAAGAGCAATACGAGTGGATGCATTAAAAATACACCGAACGCAACTGTACCCAAGGAGTCCAGAATACGAGTAGCTTTACGAACCTCGGTATGTTTTCCTGTGCCGATTCGTTCACTAAAGATCAACAGGAGCAAGCAGGCTGACAAGGTAAACAGATTACGGAACAGGAACAGCACGGTATAGGTAATAACCGGGTATGCAGCAAAAGTGGTTTTGATATAAGCATTACCATATATAAAAATGGCACCTCCACCTATCAACGCAGCTATGAGCACATAACGGTGAGTATACAGTTTGTTCAATGCCCACTCAAAGTTCAACCCAACCCATGCGCCAAATCCAATCACGATCAGATAACTGGGTAACAAACTTCCTGTCCGTTCGAAGTGAAACTGCAAATGTAGTGCATAGAAGATCGCTTGGCCCGCAATAAAGAATAGTGGCAAATAACGATTAAACAAACGATGGCGTGTAAGGGACAGAAGCCACGGAAAAACGATATAGAATTGAAGAATAATCAGAAAAAAGTACAAGTGCGTATGAGCGGTTCCCATCACTAATTGTTTGGCAAATTGAACACTATGGGTCAAAGGTTCTTTGCCCGCAAGCAACTGTTTAATGGCAAAATAGATAAGGGACCACACCACATAGGGAACAAATACATTAAATAAACGCTTCTTATAAAAAGCGAGCATCCAACCTTTCTCATTCACCTTGGAGCTGTAGTTGTAGAACAAGACCAGGGATGACAGGAACAGAAACGCTGGAACGGCAAATTGCAAAAACGTGTTCCAGAAGTAATACACATCATGATCTAATGTATGCTTGGGGTAATGCGCAACTGCTGTTGAAGTTGCATGAATAGCTACCACTGCCATGATGGCAAAAGCACGAAAGAGATCCAGATACTCAATTCGCCGGGGCCGATTAACCGGTTGATTCATAAAGATAACCTCACTTGTGCCTGATATGGGATGATAGTTTCCGGCCGCAATCCAGATTCTATGCTTCATTTTAATCAGCACACGAGGGTAATACAATCATAATCCATATTATTTTCGTTTTATTTCATCATTATTCTGCATTATTCGACATTCTCTATCCAGAATCGTTCAACAACGTTGCCATTGGACTCCACATAGTCTTCATCCCGAATGCCACCATTTCGAAGGATAACCCTTCTGGAAGGCTCATTAACCGCATCACATACGACCAATACTTTGGAAATTCCAAGCTCTCTCGTTTTCTCCAAAGAAAGCCTGAGAATTTCGGAACCATAGCCATTGTGCCGCTCTCCTGGACGAATACCATATCCAATATGTCCTCCACTGTTGAACAATTTATCATTAAGCTCATGCCTTATATTCACAGCACCCACGATTTGTTGACTCTCCGTGACCAGCCAATATGTACTGTCTTTGACCCAGCCCTCCGGGATGTCGATCCCTTGTTCATTACGCTGCAAAAATGCCAACATCTCATCGAACGCATAAGGATCTTTGGAAATGATCCAAGGAACCATCAATTCTCCACTTCTGACCCAGTCTTCATAAAATGCCAAATACGCATCCTTATAGGCTTTTGATGGTTTAATTAATCTCACGTGTTCTTTCCCCATGATCATTACATCCTCCCAACAGATATTGATATTGCCACGTTCTCTCTTCCAAGACACGACGTTCTTGTTCTTCCATCAAAGAGTCATAAAAGATAGCTTTCACTGCATAGGTTGCGGCATGTACCGCATGGCCTTTGACATGTGCCGTTGCAGCTGCGTGTCCCGCCGCACGAGAGGCAGCAGAGGCAGCGACATGATCGGCTTCCCGTGCAGCAGCATGAGCTGCAAAAGCCGCCTTTCGTGCATCAACCATGGCAATCTCTCCACGGATCCAACCTCTTCCTGCATCAATGGCATCATGGGCGCGGAGATCCTCCGTCTTCTTCTCAAATATATACAAGACACGTGCCGCACACTCCGCAGCCCAACAAGCCAATGTATGGTGATCCTGTTGCTTAGCCAAATCCTCTATTTCACTACGTAAAGGTGCATCTTTGAATGCAGGTTTTGCCATGGTCATGCTCCTTTCATTGTTCAAATACTACAAATTTACTCTCAACAAGTTCGAAAAAGGACCTGCGTGTGTGCAGATCCTCTTCAAGTGTACATCTTACCACTTATTCTATCATTATACGGACTCTGTCAATGTAGCCTCCTGAACATCCCGATCCTTTTTCGCATCCGTGTCTTTGTACGTAAATCGGTAACTTCCAGATCCAAGTGTGACTTCAACATCGTCTCCAATGTTTTGAATATCCTGAACTCCACTTATCTGATCCAACTGATTCAACGGTTTCCCTTGTTCCAGAACGATCTGTGCACCTGCTCCAGGAAGACGTACCGTACCTCTCGTGTTGGCGGGAATATGCACCCGTATATCCATTTTACCATCCGCCAACCGGTGCCAGCTTGAAGCAACATGACCATACATCGTCTCCAGACTCGCTTCCACCCAATCCAGTCCAGGTCCGGGTTGCGGCTCGATATGCACCATTCGGAATCCTGGCTGATGTTCATCGGACCGAATGCCGGCAACGTAACGATACAACCATTCTCCAATCGCTCCGTACGCATAGTGGTTAAATGAGTTCATATCAGCACTCCAGAGACTGCCATCCTCTTTGATCCCATCCCAATGTTCCCAGACGGTCGTTGCGCCTTGAGTCACCTGATATAGCCAGGACGGATAATCCTCTTGAAAAAGTAATGTATATGCCAGGTAGTGAAGACCTGCATCACTCAATACCGGATTCAGATAAGGTGTACCCACAAAGCCTGTAGTAAGATGATTGCCCGCCTCTTTCACGAGTTTTGCCAATTGATCGACAGCACGAGTTCGGGCAGTGGCGTCCAGCAGGTCAAATTGGAGCGCAAGAACATGTGCTGTTTGCGTAGGAACAGCAATTTTGCCAGCTGGAGTCACGAATTCATTTCTAAACGCATGAACAATGTTTGTGTGCAACTCCTTGTAATATTCAGCATCATCTGTCTTTCCAAGGACCTCAGCCGCTTTTTGAGTTAACGAAACCGAATAGGCATAGAAGGCAGATGCCACATATTCCGTGTCCGTTGCGCCAACATAACTATCAGGCTTGGAGTCCAGTCCCAGCCAATCGCCAAAGTGGAATCCCGTGTTCCACAGATACGGATTGTCACCCTGCACATGAATATACTCGATCCACTGCTTCATACTCTCATATTGTTCGGCCAGTAATCTGGCATCCCCATACATCTCATAGATGGTCCAAGGACAAATAACTGCTGCATCCCCCCAAGCGGCGGAAGAATGACTGGTGTCTCCCCACCCTTCTGAGGTGGAACCTCTCAGATCCGGAACGAAGAATGGAATACCGCCATCTTCTCCCTGATCCGCTTCCAGATCCCGCAGCCATTTGGTAAAGAAGGGAGCCGTATTCATCAGGTAGGAGGACGTTCGGATAAACATCTGTGCATCCCCGGTCCATCCAAGCCGTTCATCCCTCTGTGGACAGTCTGTCGGCACATCAAGGAAATTTCCTTTTTGCCCCCACAATATATTGTGATGCAGTCGGTTCACCAGTGGACTGGAGCATGAGAACTGACCTGTTTGCTCCATATTAGAGTGCAGCACTACTCCGGTGAATTCATCCAGACGAATGTGTTCCGGGAAGCCAACCAGCTTCACATAGCGAAAGCCTTGGAATGTAAAATGCGGTTCAAATGATTCCACGCCATCCCCCTTGCACGTGTAGCGAATACACTGCTTGGCGGCACGAAGATTATCGGTGTAAAAGTTGCCTTCATGATCCAATATCTCAGCATGGTGCAGCTCAACCGTCTGACCCGCCTCACCTTGAATGCTGAATCTCACCCATCCCACCATATTCTGCCCTATGTCTACTACACGATCTCCCTTTGGGGTTGTTAACAAGGCGATTGGCTGTAGCTGTTCTACTTGGGTAACGGGTACGTTCTCCTGAGCAACGATGATATCTTTGGGATGATCCAGTACGTTCACGGGTGACCAATTCGTCTGAGATGAATCCGACCAGTCGGACTCCATACGTGCATCATACGTCTCCCCCATATAGATGTCCGACATACGAATGGCACTTGGAGCAGCGGTCCAATCCCCATTGGATATAATACATTCCTCTGATCCATCTGCGTATTTCATATGCAGTTCCAGCAGCAATGCGGACGTTGAACCAAATATCTCCCGTTCTTTGTTCCAGCCAAGATATCCTCGGTACCAGCCATCTCCCAGATTAGCACCTAAAGTATTCTGTCCATCCTGAAGCAGGTGGGTGACATCATAAGTTTGATATTGTAATCGCTTACGATAAGAGGTCCAACCAGGTGTAAAATAATCTTCTCCTACTCTTGTGTTGTTCATATGCAACTCGTATAATCCAAGTGCTGTAACATATATGCGGGCAGAAGTAACAGGTTGTTTCACATTAAACTGCTTGTGCATACGCGGGCATGACGTATCTCCATCATCTGATGGTTGAGCTGTGATCCATTCTGCTTGCCACTTGTTATGACTATCCATAAGTCCCATCTCGAAATAAGCCGATTCGGAACAGCCCGAATCATTTCCTGCATCATCCCATGCCTGAATCCGGTAATAGTATCGCGTTTGCGGGGAAGGCTGAAAATGGTTTAATTCCACATGTATGGATTGATCCGTGTTTATCTTGCCAGAATCCCATGCAATCTCATCAAAATCTTCTGACAGGGACAGCTGGATCTGGTATGCAGATTGCATGCAATTTCGACGATCAGACTGTAACTGCCAGCTTAATCTCGGTGATTTGACATCAAGGCCTATCGGATTGATTCTATACTCACAGCGAAGGTGACTAACGTTGAACATTAGCAGATCGTCCTTTCCATCTTGGCTTCCCATTCGGGGTTACGATATAATTATATCGATCCTGTTGCCCTAAATACCCGGTAATCAGGACTATTTCATCCGGTGATTCAGCCATCTGTGCGAGGAGGTTGCTTGTGAATTCATCTGTACAACTCATGAAAAGTGAATACTTTCTGCATAATCATTTGCAACTTTTTGTCAATCGTTGCTCTGAAGATTTTGTGCTTCCTTTTCACGCACATGATTTTATTGAATATAGCTACGTTGCCGAAGGAAAGGGCTTTCATCATATCGGTGAAGATGTCATTCCGGTGACAAAGGGGATGCTGTTTGTCATTCCTGTCGGCGTTCCTCATGTCTTTCGTCCTGTCAGCACCAACGTAACCGAGCATCCGTTAATTATATATAATTGCTTATTTAATGCTGAATTGATCCACACGCTGACAGCAATCATTCAGGAAAAAGAAATCATTCAACATCTGATGGATCTGGAACAAAATCAGGTTCCTTATATATCCGTTGTGGATCACAACGACCGGATTGAAGAACTAATGGTGAAGCTGTACCGTGAATCCTCCGTTCCGGGAATCGGTTCGTCTACCATGTTATACACCTTGGTAAGCCAGTTCGTATTGATGACCTACAGACAACTTTATCAAAAGGATCATGATGAAGAGCATCATTCCACCGGTTTTGATTACATTCTTCATTATCTCAAACAACACGTGAGCGACCGAATCCGAATGTCTGATCTGGTACGTGTATCGGGCTTTAGCGAAAAACAGATTGGGCGAATGTTTCTGCGACATACCGGACAGAACTTTAGCGGCCACCTGCAACACCTCCGTATACAAAAAAGCTGTGAACTGCTTAAGAGTTCACAGCACAAAGTCAGCCTGATTGCAGAGCTGGTTGGATATCGGGATTTGGATTCATTCTATGCTGCATTCAAAAAAATAACAGGCGAAACACCTCTCGCCTATCGCAAAAAATCCAGAGCACAGCACTCTGGACAATAAGATTTACTTTCAGACACCAACAACCTGTAACACTTCATCTATGTATGCCTTGGCCTCTTTCCATGAAGACATCAACGGAAAGTTGTATCGCTCACGCTCCTGTATGTTCCATGGATGTGGGATACAGATGACCTTTTTGCCGTCCTCATGCGCGGGAATCAGGTTATGTGCTCCATCATCAATGAGCAAATCAAAAGCGAGCAGGTTTTTTCTTTTGCATGTAATAAACTGTTCTGCGGTTATAAAAGGCATATGCTGCTGAAGCCAGTTCCACTTCTCAACGACTGTTCTTGGTTCTGCTGCCGTCACAACAATAACATCATAAGCATCGTTCAACTTTCGCATCTCATCTACAACATACTCGTCGTATAATTCCAATTCCTCGAACAGACCCGGCCGACCATAAAATACATCATGCGTGCTCTCTGGATGACGCAAATGGGATGTATCCCAATGAATCATATCCTCATAGCGCAACGGATGGGTCGGGAAGTTGAGGTTGTTGTGATATATAGCCCGCTTGACCAGATGACATATCGTGTCATCCATATCTACAGCAATAATAGGCTTCTTCATGGTTATCCCTCCCCCAATACGAACACAGTATACCATCCAGAATGTTATGTAGTCATCTTTTTTACCTTGAAATGCCAATAACGTTGATGAGAATTCTACCTGATTATATTAAAAAGGCGCCCCGGCGCCTAATACCAGCTACGCCCGGAGTGCCTTTATAGATTAATCTATTCCAAGTTCTCACCATTCGAGGCAATGACTTTTTGGTACCAGCCAAAGCTCTTTTTCTTATACCGATTCAATGTGCCTTGTCCGTTGTCATCCTGATCCACGTAGATCACGCCATAACGTTTGGACATTTCCGAAGTGGATGCACTGATGATATCAATCGCTCCCCAGTTGGTATATCCCATCAGGTCCACTCCGTCCATAACGGCTTCTTTCATTTGTGTAATATGTTTTCTCAGATAATCAATCCGGTAATCATCGTTGATGGAACCGTCTGCTTCAACGGTATCTTTGGCACCAAGGCCGTTCTCTACCACAAACAATGGCAATTGATAACGGTCATACAGCTCTTTCAGTGCAACACGCAGACCGATCGGATCAAGCTGCCAGCCCCATTCCGTACGCTCCAGGTTCGGGTTCTTGATCGTACTGTACAGGTTGCCTCCAGTTACTCCATATTCCTCTGGGTTCACTGCAGACACCAAGGATGTGTAATAACTGAACGAGATGAAATCAACCGTATGCTCACGCAGGATCTGCTCGTCCCCCGGTTCCATGGCAATGGTAATTTCGTTCTCTGCCCAGTACCGAGCCATAAACGTTGGATAACTACCACGAACTTGTACATCCGTATGCAGCAGGTTCAGCTGGTTATCGATCTGTGCTTGTAGCACATCCTCTGGCTTCGACGTCGCTGGGTAGTGAATCATGCGTGCAAGCATACATCCGATCTGGAAGTTCGGGTTAATCTGACGTGCTTTTTCTGTTACCAGGCTGCTGGCTACAAATTGATGATGAAGTGCCTGATAAGAAGCCTGCATCGTGTTTTCAACCCGGTCTTCAATAATACCGCCGCCTGTGAACGGTTCAATAATAGTTGTGTTAATCTCATTAAACGTCAACCAGTATTTAACCTTGTCCTTGTACCGGGTCATCACCGTTTCTGCATATCTTACAAAATGTCCAATCACTTCGCGGCCAGCCCAGCCGTTATATTTGAGGACAAGCGCCATAGGCATCTCATAATGCGAGAGTGTTACAAGTGGTTCAATATCGTATTTACGGAGTTCATCGAACACTTCGTCATAGAAACGCAGTCCCTCTTCATTGGGCTCGGCATCATAACCATTTGGGAAAATACGCGGCCAGTTGATGGACAGACGGAATGTCTTGAAGCCTAGCTCAGCGAACAGCGCAATATCCTCTTTGAAACGGTGGTAAAAATCAATCCCGTAACGCTTCGGATAACCTTCTGCACTGTGATGTGCCATTGCTTTCTCAACCGTTGCACTGGTAACATGCATCAGTTCTCTAAGGTTGGTGTAGTCCTTTTTCTCAAAATAAGGAACCATGTCTGCTGTCGACCATCCTTTGCCGCCAGCGTCGAATCCACCTTCAGCCTGGTTGGCGGCAATAGCGCCGCCCCATAGAAAACCTTCCGGAAACCCTTGTCGATTAATCATTCGTATCTCTCCTTCTTTAGTTGATATTGTTAGTCCTAAGACGGACAGTTTAAATCTCAGCTTTCAAGACGTCTTCACCCATCGTGATTTCGCCCAATTTCACAGGTAGAACCTGCTTGTAATCAGCCGTATTGGTAACAACCATAGCGGTTGTGATGTCGTATTCTTTTGCAATCTCGGCCAGTTCAAATGTAAGCAACTTGTCTCCAGCCTGTACACGTGCTCCTGTAGCAACATGTGCATCAAAATACTGTCCACGCAACTTCACCGTGTTAATTCCAACATGAATCAACAATTCCATTCCGTTATCACTGCGGACAACGATCGCATGTTTTGTTTTGAACACATTCATGATGGTACCTGTCACTGGAGAAACCAATTCGCCCACCGTTGGAACAAATGCTACACCTTTACCCATCAATTCATCACCAAATGTTGGATCGTTGACTTCTTTGAGCGGGATGGATTTACCTGTCATCGGTGCAACAGCTACTGCATCACTTGTTGGTGTTGGATCGCCCATGTCGTCCACATTTACGGTTGCAGCATCGTTGGAAACAACTTTCGCTGGTGCTGTAGAAGCACCCGGTGAGAATTGAGCTAACGCCTCTGCGTCTCCTTCTTCTTCCTTGATACCAAATATCGTAGACATGATTGCACCTACGATAAAGGCCAAAATCATACCCCCAAAGGAATACCAGAAGGTTTGTCCGATCAGGGAAGGAAGTCCTGGCAGACCACCGTTACCCGCAAGTACATACGCTTTCGCGCCAAAAGCAAGGGCGAATCCGCCACCCACTGCACTACCAATCATCGCTGCGGCAAATGGTTTTTTATACTTCATGTTAACCCCGTACATGGCTGGCTCCGTTACACCCATGAGTGCGGTGAAGCTCGTTGACAATGCCACGGTTTTGAGTTTTTTATCTTTTGCCCGGAAGAATACGCCGAGTGTTGCACCAGCCTGACCCATATTGGAGATAAAGGTTAATGGCAAGAATTTATCAAAGCCCAGTGTAGCGATATTACTCAGGATGATCGGCACAAGTGCATAGTGCATTCCTGTCATAATAATGAGCGCCATCGCGCCGCCAAGAACAATACCTGCAATCAATCCGCCTTCATTCAGCAGCCAGTTGATGCCACCAGACAATCCACTACCTACAAATGTACCCAATGGGCCGATCGCAATCAGCGTTACCGGAACCATAACAAGTAAGGTAATCAGCGGCACAAGCAGCAGCTTGAGTGCAGCAGGGATAACGCGGTCAACCCATTTCTCAACATAGGACATCAACCATACTGCAAGAAGAATCGGGATAACCGATGAAGCATAACTTACTGCTGTAACCGGGATTCCCAAAAATCCAACCGATTCACCGCTAGATAACAATGCTGTCATGTCTGGATACATGAGTGCCGTACCTAGTGCAATCGCAACAAACGGGTTACTGCCGAATTTACGAGCAGCGCTGACTGCAATCAGTAAAGGTAGGTAGTGGAATACGCCGTCACCAATGGCTGAAAGAATACGGTACGTATCCGTTCCAGCAGACATCCAACCTACAGACACGAATAGTGCAAGTAATCCCTTGAGCATACCTGCCGCAGTAATCGCTGGAAGCATCGGCGCAAAGACACCTGCAATTGTTTCGAAAATTTTCAGCACGACATTTTGTTTTTTATCCGACTTTGGCTCTTTCTTTTCTGTAGTTTGCTGGATTGCTGGATTTTCCTTCACCATGGCATCGAATACTTTTGCCACATCATTACCGATAATGACCTGGAATTGATCGCCGGAAATGTTAGTTCCCATGACCTTATCCAGTTTCTTGAGTGAGCCGTTATCAACTTTCTCGTTGTCTTTCAGATCAAAGCGCAAACGTGTGACGCAGTGATAAACTGAGTTAATATTGTTTGTTCCCCCAACGGCTTTAATGATTTCCTGCGCCGTATCCTGATGTTTCATGATGTTTTCCTCCTCATTTTTCCAATAAAAAATACCCGAACGAATCTAGCGCATATGGATGGCGCCATCTCATTCGGGTATTGCCTGATTGAACAGTAACAAGCCCATAGGATATCCAGTTGTAATTTGATTCTATTGCGTGGACTTTTCGTCCCGCTTGGTTTTCATCAAACGTTCCAGATGGAGCGTTAGATATAACTGCTCAGAGTGAGTCATGTCATACTGATAGTTCTTATGGATAAAAGTCTCGATCTTGCCAATACATTTGAATGTCTCCGGATAGTTTTTCCGAACCACTTCATATAAATACTCCTCGGCATCATCATGTAAAGAATGAGTAATGACACGCTGACAGAAATATTTCAAATGTGTGATGAAGCGGAAATAATTGACGCTATCTTCATCCAATTCGACGTTGAAGTGATATTTGATGATATTCATGATCTCCTGCAACAGCTGCATCAGATGGGTGACATCGTTCATGGAATCATTGACTTCCGCATTGATGAAATGTAAGGCAATATTACAGATTTCATCTTTGGGAAACTCAATATCCAGTCTTTCCTTCAGCAAGGTCAGTGCTTCTCTGGCCACATCGTACTCCGCCTTATAGAAGTGCTGAACTTCCCAAGAAAGTGGATTACGAGTAATCATTCCTTTTTCCAAGCGTTGAACAGCAAAATGAATGTGATCAGACAGCGAGACATAGATCCCGTCACTGATGGTTTTGTTCAATTGCGTTCGTGCCAGTGTCACAATATCATCTGTTGCCTGCAGAATCTCAATCGGCACTTCAGCTACGATGGATTTGAATTTCTCATAAATCGATGCATCCTGAAGACGAAATACCTTCTCAATCCGCTCTTCATCAATCTCATCGCCTGCTTTGAACTTAAATCCGATACCCCGGCCGAGGATCAGTAGTTCCTGATTTTTGTCATCCACGGTACTGACAATATTGTTATTAAATATCTGTTTAATAATCATTATGGACCCACCTGGTTTTTTTTGAGGAATAAAAAAGGGCAAAACCAAAACAGAAATAATAAAATCATTTCCATAGTGGTTTTGCCCGCATTACCGGTAACAAGCCTCGGATATAATTTATCATAACCTGAAAACGGTGTCAACCCAAAAATACTGCCGCTCTATTCCACTTTTTTAGATCATATGCAACATTTACCTTTTATGTTATTTTGAAATGAGATATAATTTTTGATATTTAATAATATGACCCAAACTAATCAGGAGGATTCACTTTGAAAAAAATCACTTCATTTACCGCCGTCATTGCTGTCATCTCGCTATTGTTATCAGCGCCGCCCACCTTGGCCGCAAAATCCAATGAACTCTCGTTAATAGAGAATTACATGTCCGCTGACCAGCTGGATCGGAAGACACAACAACTTCTGAGTGATGAACTAGTTAAACTCGTGGGGAAACAGAACATTCAATTCACCACAATAGACACATCATTTGATCCGTGGGTCATTAACGGAACTATTGATGGAACCGGGTTCGCCTATTTCACACAAACATACGATCCTGATACAAATCGTGTCGCGTCCACCCATATCATGTATGATAACGCTGATCTGAATAAAGTCATGGATAATGCGCTGCGCCTGAAGCTTGATGCCTTCCTAAAAACGTTTGAGGATGAAGATATCTTCATTAAAAGTGGTTTTTGGCGTTTCAAAGCCAATGATCAGGACCATGGACATTTACTCCAAAACTACTGGGTCATCTTTGGACCAAGTCAACAACTTTACATCGATGTGGACAAAGATAATCAAATGTCGGCAATTCTGCAATATAAAATCGATGATTCCTATGCCTGGATGACAAACATAGCACGAAATTCACTCAAAACACTTGGAATACCCTCAGTAAAAGCTTTTGATTACACCTTATTTACCGTAGAAGGAAAAGATATGTTATGGCAGTATAGGGATGACGACAATCTAAATTACGTACATATCGGCAGCAAGACCGGAAAGGTATGGAAAGTCACCAACGAATTAGGTATCAACTGGAAAAATGATGTTGATTTCAAAAAGTCTTTTGCCAAGCCCAAGCTCAGCAAAAACAAAGCGCTATCTATCGCTGTACCTACAGTCAGATCTATATTTGGTATTGAGCTAAAAGGTTATTCCGTTCGTATCCAAGAGAACGAGTACACCTTCACGAAAAAAGGAGCCACAACGCTTATCGGTAAAATCAATACAAAAGGCGCATTTTATTCGTTTGAAGCCATTCCTTCAAAAGGGGTAAGAAACTAACTTACATAATAAGAAACAGGCGGCTTGAAGCGCCGATTTCCGGGAGATCGAGCCGTTTTATTTTGATAATCAACCAGCGCCCATTGAAAATCGCATAAGAAATACTCCGCTTTATGACGACAGTAGATTTAATCTTGTCATCATAAAAGCGGAGCCGGTATCATCAATCTACGCTTGACGTGCTTATTAGGCAGCCCTTCTTTCGAAGGGCCTTTCATCATTGCTGGAACGTCACATTAATCTGTACAATCTCCGAACGACTACTTGTGCGAATTGGAGGTCCCCAGAAGCCAAATCCTGAGGTTACGATGGAGTGCATAGAGCCCTTTTGCAGATAACCCCAATCGTTCTCGTAGATCGCCTGTGTGATGAACTGAGCCGGGGCAATTTGTCCACGGTGGGTGTGACCGGATACCACCAGATCTATATTGTTTTGCTCCGCAATATCCAGATCATAAGGCTGGTGATCCATCATTAGTACCGGTTGGCTCAAGTCAGTACCTTGCATTAAAGTAGCTACTTCTGTCCGATCCTTCTCTGTTCGGTCTTTCCGTCCAATCAGAGTGATCTTGTCATCCAAAACGATTTTGTCATCGTACAGAACTTGCATGTTGCTCTTCTCCAGTGCAGCAATCAGATCTTCAATGGGACCATCAAACTTATCGTGATTCCCGAGTGAAGCATAGACGCCGTATGGGGCCTGAATATCACTGATAATATCGGCAATTCCGCTATTGAGGTACATATCCAGATTGTCATCAATAATATCTCCAGGATACAGCACCAGATCCGGCTTCAGTGCATTAATTTCCTCCACCATGCGTTTGGCATGTGCAGGGCCAGATAGAAGTCCAAAGTGCATATCGGCAGCCATGACAATGTTGAGCTTGTCTACACCTTCTACTTTTTTATCAATCTGGATATTATATGTTCTGACTACCGGGCTGTAGGCGTTGAAAATTCCATAACCCATTGTGGACACTAGTAACACGAGCGTAACGACACCTGCCCACTTGTTTGCATGATGTCTTGGAATTCGGGTTAATCTTAGTAACCACAGTGTCAAATGAACTACAGGCAGAATTAGCAATAATAACGAGAACATCGCAAGCCAGTAGGAACCGATGATACTGAGAAAAGAGATGCTGCTAAACAATCGTGCCAAAATGAAAGAAACAGCAAGAAATACAAGCGCTATAATATAAAACCACCGAAATCTGGCTGACACGACAGGTTTCATCCAACTCCAGCCACTCCTGCCTATGTAGAATACTAATAAACCATATACCACCACAAATAATAGTCCTGCTAATACGAACATGCCTGGCCTAACCTCCACGTCAATAAGTTGTATTCTGAATTTTCATTACGGACACAGGTCCGTCTGAACAAGTATAACGTAGTTGATGAGTCAGATCATCTGTTTGCCAAACCCAGATTCGTACATTTTATTACAATTTGATGATATTCAAATTCGAACCTTTAACGAGAAAAAGCATTCCCGCAGCAGCCCTGAATAATTAAATTCAAGGACCACTGCAGGAATGCTATATTTTCGGAATTAAAATTACTCGTTCGTGTCCATCCACTGGAAGTGGAATGAACCTTCTTTGTCCACACGTTGGAATGTGTGAGCACCGAAGTAGTCACGTTGAGCTTGCAGCAAGTTTGCTGGCAAACGCTCCGTACGGTAGCTATCGTAGTATGACAGAGCACTGGAGAAGCCAGGTACCGGCACACCTTGTTTTACAGCAGCCGCTACAACTTCACGCCATGCGCCTTGATAAGACTCAATGATGTTTTGGAAGTATGGATCAAGCAGCAGGTTTTTGAGTTCAGCATCTTTGTCATATGCTTCTTTAATGTTTTGCAAGAACTGCGAACGGATGATGCAACCACCACGGAAGATCATGGCAATGTTACCGTATTTCAGATCCCAGCCGTATTCATCGGAAGCTGCACGCATTTGTGCAAATCCTTGTGCATAGGATACGATTTTACTTGCAAACAATGCTTTACGCACGTTCTCGATGAATGCTTTTTTGTCGCCGGAGAACGCTTCAGTCGCTGGTCCATTCAGGATTTTGCTAGCTGCTACGCGCTCGTCCTTCATGGCAGACAGGAAACGGGAGAATACGGATTCCGTAATCATGGACAATGGAACGCCGAGATCCAGCGCACTTTGGCTTGTCCATTTACCTGTTCCTTTTTGTCCAGCCGCATCCAGAATAACGTCAACCATTGGTTTTCCTGTTTCTGGATCGTATTTGGAGAAGATATCTGCCGTGATTTCGATCAGGTAGCTGTCCAGCTCCCCTTGATTCCACTCGGTGAAGATCTCATGCAACTCTTCAACGGAAACGTTCAATACGGATTTGAGCAAGTGATAAGCTTCACCAATCAACTGCATATCTCCGTACTCGATACCGTTATGCACCATTTTCACATAGTGTCCGGCACCGTCTGGTCCGATATATGTGCTGCAAGCGTCATCGCCAACTTTGGCAGAGATCGCTGTAAGGATCGGTTCTACCAACTGATAAGCACTTTCCTGACCGCCTGGCATGATTGCCGGGCCTTTCAGTGCGCCTTCTTCACCACCGGATACACCTGCGCCGATGAAGCGGAAACCTTTTTCTTCCAGATCTTTGCTGCGACGTTGTGTGTCAGGGAAGTAAGCATTACCTCCATCGATAATAATGTCGCCTTGATCCAGATGAGGAAGCAGTTGCTCGATCGTTGCATCTGTTGCTTTACCTGCTTGCACCATGATCAGAATTTTACGCGGAGACTCCAGGGATTCCACGAATTCTTCAATAGTGAACGCACCTGTCAGGTTTTTACCTTCTGCTTCTTTCAGAAGATCGTTCGTTTTCTCTGGGGAACGGTTAAATACCGATACCGAGAAACCTTTGCTTTCAATATTCAAAGCCAGGTTTTTACCCATTACTGCCAATCCAATAACACCAATCTGTTGTTTACTCATTATGTCCTCCCAATGCTCCATGATTTATATAGTTTTATTGTAAGTTGAAACGAATATATGTTCAGTGATTATTGTACTGTTTTTTTCCAGTCCGCTGCAAATTTGTCCATACCTTGATCTGTCAGTGGGTGTTTGGAGATTTGTTCAATGACGGAGAATGGAACAGTAGCAATATGTGCTCCAGCCATCGCTACACGTGTAACGTGATCCGGATGTCTTACAGAAGCCGCAATAATCTGTGCATCCAGGTTATGTGTACGGAACAATTCAGCAATTTTGGTAACCAATTGTACGCCATCCTCGGAGATATCATCAAGACGTCCCAGGAATGGGGATACATATGTTGCACCAGCACGAGCAGCCAGAAGTGCCTGGTTCACAGTGAAGATCAACGTTACGTTGGTTTTCACACCTTTTTTGGTCAAGTAACGGCAAGCTTCAAGTCCTGCTAGTGTCATCGGCAATTTGATCGTGATGTTTTTGTCGCTGTTGTTAATTTTGATCAATTCGTCTGCTTGCGCGATCATTTCTTCAGCAGTAAGGGCATCTGGTGTCACTTCCGCAGAAACGGACTCCACTTCAGGTACCAAACGCAAGATTTCTTCAATACGATCTTCGAATTTCACGCCTTCTTTAGCTACCAAAGATGGGTTTGTTGTTACGCCAGACAATACGCCGATTTTGTATGCTTTTTGGATATCTTCCACGTTAGCTGTATCGATAAAAAATTTCATGATTAAATTACCTCCAGATATATTTTTTATTTTGGTTTAGAGATTTGCATTAACCGCCAAGGGTATGCTATTTGTAACTACAGACTCCTGATCCGCCGGCTCATCAAACCACCAGTGGTGACCTTCTTCTTCAAGCATAACATCTGATTCAACCGGTCCATAGCTACCCGCAGGATACAGGTGAAGTGGCAACAGATTTTCCTGGAATGCATCCAGAATTGGCTGCACCCATGCCCATGACAATTCTACTTCATCCCAGTGGGCAAAGAAGGTTGGATCACCCAGCAAAGCATCACGAATCAGATTCTCGTAAGCTTCCGCAAGGTCACCTTTGTCCGGAGAAAGATCAATATGAACCGGTTTGAATTCACCTTTATTCTCAGGATCACTTGCATTCAGTTGCAATGTCATGCTCTGATCCGGACTCATCTCAATGACAAGCAGGTTTGGCTTGGAACCCTTATTTTTCAGCACATTTGTCTGTCCTGAAGGTTCTTTGAATTCAATCACGATACGTGTTGATTTCTCCTTCATTCTTTTACCCGTGCGAATGTAAAACGGAACACCACGCCAGAAGAAATCATCAATTTGCAATTTGGCAGCAATGAATGTGTCATTCATCGTATTCTCGGCTACACCCGGTTCAGCAGTATACGCATTTACCGGTTTACCTTGAATGTTGCCTTCTGCATACTGTCCACGGATGATGTTTGCGCCCACAGTTTGTTTTTGTAACGGCTGGATCGATTCCATAATGTGTTTTTTCTTCAATCCAACTTTTTCGGAAGTACTGTTGTATGGAAGCTGGATCGCCATCATCATGAGCAATTGCAACATATGATTCTGGAACATGTCTCGCACTGCACCAACATGATCATAATAGGATGCACGTTCTTCGACACCTACAGTCTCATTCGCCGTAATTTGCACATTGGAGATGTAACGGTTGTTCCATAACGCCTTCATGATTGGGTTACTCTGATGCAACGTCTCCAGACGCTGTACCATCGGTTTGCCCAAATAGTGGTCAATCCGATAAATCTCTTCCTCCGTGAACGATTCGCTTAATTTGCGATTAAGGTCTCTGGCGGACTGTAGATCGTGACCAAATGGCTTCTCGATAACGAGGCGTTTCCATCCCTCTGTGGAACCCAGTCCACTTTCTTGAATGTTCTCGGCAATCGGTTCGAAAAATTCCGGACCAACCGAGAGATAAAACAAGCGATTGGACGGAATGCCAAGTTCAGCTTCTCTTTGTTCAACTAATCCCAACAGCTTTATATAATCTTCCTTATGGCTTATATTCAATACACTGTAGCGGAAAGCTTTCACAAATGACTTCACAACTTCAGGATCAGCTTGGCGTCTGGAAAATTCATTTAATGATTTTTCCACTTGTGCCTGAAAGAATTCATCAGACCAATCTCTACGCCCCAGACCAATCAATGAGAAGGTTTCAGGAAGCTTCTGCTCAAGATATAAGTTATATAAGGCAGGATATATTTTTCTTTTGGCTAAATCGCCAGTTGCACCAAATAAAACAATGGTAGTTGGTTCCATCTTACCGTTCTCCTTCCAAGTAACTCTGGTTTCTTTGTTGTAGTTACACTATAATACGTTTTATAGCCATACAAGTAATTAATATATTTCACAGGAGCTATAGACCACATCTATGACTACAAATTACGAACTATATAAAGTCTTTTATTGGGCCGCCAAAACGGGAAGTTTGACACAGGCTGCGAAAGCACTGTATATCACTCAACCCAGCGTCAGTCATGCCATTAAGCAATTGGAAGAGAGCTTTGGTCTTACCTTGTTTTATCGAAATTCCAAGGGTGTAGCGTTGACACAGGAAGGTGCCAGTCTATACTCCTATATTGAACAATCCCAGATTCTGATCTCCCTTGCGGAAGAAAAAATGGCCGCACTGAAGAATCTCGACAATGGTGAACTCCGGATTGGTGGCAGTGACTCCCTATTCAAGCATTACATGCTGGCGTATTTAGAGGAATTCCACACCTTGTACCCTAACATCAAGCTACATCTGAGTCATGGAACTACGCCGGAAGTCATCACCTTTCTGAAAGAAGGCAAGATCGATCTTGGTGTTGTTCGGATGCCCATTGTTGATCCACAGCTAGAAGTCAGGGAAAGTATTCAGTTGAAGGACTGTTTTGTAGCTGGGGAACGTTATGCTCAGTTGAAGGGTAAAATCATGACACTTGAGATGCTTCTGGAGCATCAACTGATCCTCTTCTCCCGGAACAGCCGTGTTCGGATGGCTATAACTGAGTTGTTTAACAGCTATAATTACACGTTGAAACCTGAGATTGAGGTTGGTAGTGTTGATCTGTTGATTGAGTTTGCGCGTCGAGGACTGGGTATTTCCTATGTCACACGTGAATTCATCTCCAAAGAGCTGGAGGAAGGCTCTCTCTTCGAAATTCAGCTTGATGTCCCGCTCCCCCCTTCCCATGTGGGGATTATGACCAAACGCAATATGCCGATCTCTCTGGCAGCCAACCGGTTTATGGATCTCATTTTCAAATCCTGAGTGGTCACAATGTCAAAAGGTTCAACAAATAGCCCCACCGTCCAGTTATGGATGATGAGGCTTTTTGGCCTGCATAAAAATTTGTGTTTATCTAACGATTAAACACTCACCAGATAGGACGCGTCCAATATAAGGGCAACCTTACCATTACCGAGGATCGTTGCTCCAGATAGATGGTTCATCGCTCCCAGATACGTACCGAGTGTCTTAATAACGACTTCCTGATTTCCTATAATCTCGTCTACTGCGTAAGCTGCAATTTTATCAACGGAACGCACGATCACCAGTGGAATGGTCTTGGATTTGCGGTCTGTTCGTAGATAGTTGAGCCTGTCGCACAGTCGGTGAAAAGGTACAATTCGTCCATGATTCAGGATCGCTTGTTGCCCCTGGATCATCTGAATATCTTCAGGTGAAATTCGAACAATCTCAGCAACATTATACATCGGCAAGATCAGCACACGACCCGATACTTTGACTAACAGACCTTTAATAATCGCCAGTGTGAGCGGTAGACGAATCGTAAACGTGGTACCCACACCAACCTCCGTATCAATATCAATGATGCCGTTGAGTCGCCCGATCTGACTACGCACGATGTCCATTCCAACACCGCGTCCTGATACTTCACTGACAGAAGAAGCCGTCGAGAAGCCAGGTTCAAATATGAGGTGGACAGCTTCCTGTGTTGTTAGGCGTGTAGCCTGTTCCTCACTAATGATGCCCTTGCCCAAGGCGGAAGCTTTAATCTTCTCACCATCGATACCTTTGCCATCATCCGAATAACGAATGACAACATGATTTTCTTCATGAAACGAAGTTAATGTAATACGTCCTTTGGACGGCTTACCGTTCTCCGCCCGAATCTCTGCACTTTCAATGCCATGATCTGCACTGTTGCGGATGAGATGGATCAGCGGGTCACTCAGTTCTTCAATAATCATCCGGTCAAGCTCAGTCTCTCCACCTTGAATAACCAGTTCCAGATCCTTACCCAGCTTCTGTGATAGGTCACGAACCAATCTCGGGAAGCGACTGAATAGTTGATCAATGGGTAACATCCGTGTCTTCATTACACCTTCTTGGAGTTCCTTGATTACCCTGCCCATATGATCGGATACACCACTAATACTCCGGATGAGTGTTGAAGACTCCTTTCGCGCACCCGATCCACTCAGATCTGCAAGGGATGTCTGATCAATTAACAGTTCACCGACCAAATTCATCAAATGGTCCAGACGTTCAACACTCACACGAACTGTAGGTTGAGCAGCTTTCACTTTCTCATCCGGCCCAGTTGTATTCACGGTAGGAAAGCTTTGTTTCGTTTGCTCTGTTTCAGAGATTAATTCAAGTGGTGCAGACGTCGCTGCAACCTCATTGGATTCCAGCAGATATGGATCAATCTCCAGCATATGAATATCCGAGTCTGAAGACAGCTCTGCCTTAAGCTGCTGTTGGTCATTCGACGTTGCTACGATGATGATGAACTGACCATAATGATCATCTTCATTCTGCGCGCCCGGTTGACTCTCCATGAGCGAAGTAGCGACAACCGTACCACAGATGTCCTCAATGCGTTGTCGTAAAATATGATATCTGGCCGCTTTCATCATGCACTTCTGCTCCAGCACAACATGAATGGACAATAACTGCTTCCCTGACACAATAGCTACCTGTGCCATAATCGATTCTGCTGGTTGCAATTGAGGTATTATAAGTTTTCCGACTACTGCCGGAGTCTGAATTAAATCCTTTATTTCTCTTACTACTGCTCGAAAATCTGCATAGGCTTCCCCACGAATGTACTGATCCCGAAGTACCTTCATGGCGTCCAAAGAGCGGAACAACGTATCAATTAGCTCCGAAGTCATCTCCGGTTTTTTCTCCCGGACCCATTCAAGAGCATACTCCACTTCATGCGTGAGGTCGCTTAATTCACGGAAATCCATTGTGGATGCCGATCCCTTGATAGTATGGGCTGCCCGAAACAGCGTCTGAACCAGTTCTACAGATGGCGAAAGCTCCAATGCCAATAAAGACTGATCCATACGTTCCAGTTGATCATTCAGTTCTTCGATAAAGATGTCACGGTAGGCAGACAAATCCATCATTCGTATATACCTCCCTAACCGCCCAATATTTCGTCCAGTTTCAAAATGCCCACAAGCTTGTCTTCCTGTTGACCCACACCATGGAATAAACCTTCACGGTTACGACCATATCCGCCGGTTGGCGGATGAATTTCGGAATATGTGGTTACCTTGTTCACCCGATCCACGATCAAGCCAATATATTCTTCCTGATGTCGAACTACGATAATACGCGTTGCTCTGGTGTCCGGTTCATCCGGCATACCCAGCAGGTTCCGCAGACTCATCACACATACAACCTTGCCACGCAGATTAACTACCCCTTTGATCTCTGGGCGGCTAAATGGAATATCTGTAATGCTAAGCATTTTAATAATTTCGTGAATTTCTTCGATTCGAATGGCGCAAGTCTCTGCACCTACAGACAGTTCAATATATTGTTCCTTCTGAAGTGAAGACATCGATTCACCCTCAATTCAATTTTATTAATTTGTTTTGAAGGCAGCTGCAGAATTCGCCAGTTCTTCCGCCAGACGTGCCAGAGATTGGCATGTTGCCGCTGTCTCTTCAGACGCTGCAGCGGATTCCTCACTGGAAGCCGAGATGGATTCAACAGAGCTCATCACCTCTGCGGCTTGGGCTGCTTCTTCTTCACATGCAGCAGCAATTTCGTTTACTTTCTGTGAAGAGTTATTGACCATATCAATGATCTGATCAAACGCCTGTCCAGTCATGGAAGACTGCTCAACACTGGCTACTACAGCCTGTACACTTTGTCTCGTATTTTCCTGCATTGCTTTGATGATGGCTGTAATTTCTTTGGTCGCCTCGCCACTTCGTTCGGCAAGCTTCCGGACTTCATCTGCTACTACGGCGAATCCTCGTCCTTGTTCTCCGGCACGTGCCGCTTCAATTGCAGCATTCAGCGCTAGCAGATTGGTCTGCTCAGCAATATCGTCAATCACTTCAATGATGTCACCGATTTTACGAGAATCATCTTCAAGCTTGGTCATTTTTGTATTAACAGCTTGCATACCTTCCAATGAAGTCTGTACAACAAGTCCACCTTCACGAGCAGTCTTCACCGTATCGTTGGACAGTTCAGCCGCTTCTTCCGCACTTGCAGCGACGGAGTTAATGGCAAGTGAAAGCTCCTTGAACAATTCGGAGATATTTCCCGCCTCACTGGATTGGCTTGTGCTGGTGCTCGCAATTTCCTGTGTGCTGGCTGAGATCTGTTCCGAAGAAGCAGCAACACTTTGGGAGTTCATCACGATATTGTTAATTAACTCTTTCAGATTATCGACCATCCGATTCAGTGCCGCGGCTAGTTGACCCACTTCATCTTTGCTGGATATGTCTGACTTAAGGGTGAGATTTCCGTTGGCAACTTCCGTAGCTAGACCCAGCATAGCCATGAGCGGCTTCGAAATGGAGCGAGAGATGATATATCCAATGAGAATACTGAAGAGTACGGACAGAACCACAAGAATTATCGTTACTTTAAATGCTTGTGAATAGGCAGCCTGAGATTGTATATTCGCCTGTTCAGCCATACTTTCATTAAGGTCGATCAAATTGGTAAGGAGTTCTACAATCCTGTCTCCTTGTGGTTTAAGCTCAGATTTAAGGAAGGTATTAAAGGCACTTTGATCATCTGCGACAGCCAGATTAGTTGCTCGTTCAAACATTGTTAAATATCCTGGATATTCCGCATCAAAATTACGGAGTAACTCTATTTCTTCAGGGGTTGTTGCAAGCGGACGATAGATGGTCAGGCGATCATTCACACTCTGACGGATCGAAGCGATGTTCTCCGTGATCCGAGTTTTTTCGGTTTCAACGGTTTCGAAGCTCAAATCACGCACGTTCACACGCATTCTTTGATAATCAATCTGAGCAGATGATAATTCTTTGACAGAGATTAGATTGTTGTTATACATCTCTTGCATTCGTTCATTCGTACTTCTCAATGTTACTACAGAGTAGACGCCAAGCGCCGCAAGGATTATCGACACAACTAAAAACGCTGAGATAATCTTTGTTGCTGTTTTCAAATTTCCAAACCACTTCATGTAATCTCCTCCTAGGCATCGTAGTGTCCAGTTATGTATATAACGCTTGGTAAACCCTTCTCTAGGTCGCGCTCCAGACAACTTACGATCTATTTCGACATAAATATATTAAAACTGAATAGGAGATTTTTATTTCTATAAATTTGCACTATTATGAATTTTTATTTCAGATATAAAGACTCTTCTTTTTAATATAATTTATACTTTTTACCTATTAAATTGTTATTTTTTCTTACATATATACGTATATTCAGCATTCTGCATTGACTTTCACATACATCTCTATACAAAATTTCATGTGACATGATCTTCTTTTATTTATACAAGAATTTATATAGTTCTTACGCCTAACAAATATCATTGTCCACACAAAAAATTATGTATTTTTGCTGTACACACTCAACATTTCAAGACCTTAGTCTAATAAATGATTACTTATACTGAGTCCATTTTCCCATAAAAAAAACCAAACCCGAATCAACAAAGTTTGGTTTTGAAGCGAAAAAATACACTTTAAATTAACATTAAACCCGTTTAAAACTAATTACTTATGTGTTATATAGCTGCTCCAGTTCCATTAAGCGGTCCTTAATCCTGTGCGGAATAATTCCAAACAGATTATCCCACGTCATGAACATCTCCGGTTTTAGTAAATATTCTTCGAACTCCATGGTAGGTACAAACGCTTTGGTCTGTAGATAACGCTCCACCTGAGCATCGATCTGTTCATTTGTTTCAAAATAATCTTGAAACAACTCATTCACAAGTAGCCCATCACATCCAGCTTCGGCACCTGCTGCACTATACAGATTTGGCAATAACTCAAATACAACCGGAAGTGGTGAGAAAGCATGTTTGCCAGGCTGTGAGTACAGACATACATGATGTCCAACCACATTGACCCGTTCCTTCAATAATCCGCGCAGCACCTTCCCATGAAAACTGGCTTCACAGTCTACTACGTCTCCGTCATGACCCACATAAACCCATACATGCTCCATTTCATACAGATGTCCAATCTCATAATCCCACCAGATTGCATATTCAATTACATATTGTACTACCTCGGTCGGAAACTTAATGTCCCTTCTGAACGATGGTGAAGGCCCAGATTGATGCAACACAGAAATGCCAACAAAATCAGGATAAAAGGGTTCGGCTCTGTCAAACATCAAAATAGGTGCATAACTCATTGCAGTTTCAAGCGTTTTCATTTCTGACATGTTCATTCGTGAGTCCTCCGTTTTGGTTGGATGTTCATACTATACTAACAGAGAACGTAACCCACTGACTCAGGCATTTTGAATTTTTTCTAATAGAATACCAGCCCCTCTATGGACTTCATACGATTATTACATCGACACATCAAAAAGCCTGCAACTGATATTCTCCAGTTACAGGCTGTGTACTTTGATCATGAATACGGAATATTGAATTAAGATTTCAGCTTATTGGATGGTGACACGGACGTCTTGGAAGGTGAGGTCGATTGATCAGAAACCTGTGTATCACACCCTATTGGAGGGCCCAGAATCGCATCATTTTTAATGGAAGCAACAGCTCTCGCATATGCCTCTTCATCCAAACAGTACGCGCGGTGAGCCACCTCCGGCGGTGTAGCTGCCAAGAAATCCGCTCCAAATACAATATCGGGCGTTGGTTGATCAAAGATTGTTAAGACATATACATCATCTGTCTCAGCGACAAACCAGTGAAACCAGCCTTTCGGAAATACCACAACCTGACCTGGTTTCAGACGATATGTCAATCGTTCACGCGTAAACGGATTGAAGACTGACGCTGTAATTTCACCGGTGATGACCACAACCATCTCCGTGACATTGGTGTGCCAGTGCGGCTGCACAATGATTCCTTTGCTTAAGTATACGTTGAAGAACCCATTCGCAATGGTCGGCAGCTGTTCTCCAAACAACTGGGTTACATAGTTGCGTGAATCCCTCTGATAATTGACAACCGCATTGGAATCGGCTGCCAGCGGAACATTCGGGGCTTGTAAAATCGGATTCATCATACGATCATTTCTCCTCCTTGGGCATACATCTCATTGTTGTACTGTATGCCGGAGAATAGAAAGATAATACCGTTGACACATGTTATATATTGTTTTTAATCCTGAACTTTAGGTTTCTTAGAATCTTGTATAAACAAACTAGACTTGACCAGGGAATCTGCCTCCGGCTGCAATGCCTTGGGGTGATATGTGATCTATCTGGTTCATCTCATCATCCGTAAGCGACACCTGCAGCGCTCCTAAGTTCTCGTGAACTCTTTCCAGATTGCGAGTCCCCGGGATCGGAACGATATGT
This sequence comes from Paenibacillus sp. FSL H3-0457, assembly GCF_037981725.1. Classification (NCBI taxonomy): domain Bacteria; kingdom Bacillati; phylum Bacillota; class Bacilli; order Caryophanales; family Paenibacillaceae; genus Paenibacillus; species Paenibacillus sp. FSL H3-0457. Next base: position 4,158,824 of record NZ_CP150283.1, read on the forward strand.
TCTCCCTTTCCAAGCAACCAAGCCAGAGCAAGTTGAGAGACCGTACATTCTTTTTGCTTAGCCATCTCTTGGATCAATCCAACAACCTCCAGATTTTTCTGAAAGTTCTCACCTTGGAAACGCGGATAGTGACGACGATAATCATCTTCCGGCAGATCGTCTATAGAACGGATCTGACCTGTCAGGAAGCCCCGCCCCAAAGGGCTGTATGGAACCAAGCCAATGTTCAATTCATGCAGGACAGGCATAATCTCATCCTCAAGCTCTCGACTCCATAATGAATATTCGGTCTGCAACGCTGTAATCAGATGAACAGCATGTGCACGCCGAATGATCTCTACTGGCGCTTCGGACAAACCAATATATCGAATCTTCCCCTGTTGAACCAGATCGGCAAGTGTGCCTACCGTCTCTTCAATGGGTGTATTCGGATCAGGACGATGTTGATAATACAGATCGATATAGTCCATTCCCAGGTTGTAGAGACTCGCATCTACTGATTTTTTGATGTAGGCTGGATCTCCCTTTGGGCCCTGCGTGTGTGTTATACCAAATTTGGTGGCAACGATTGCCTTGGATCTTCGACCTTGAAGCGCGCGTCCAAGCAATTTTTCATTCCCTCCAAATCGCTGTTTTTCATACTCTCCGTACAGATCCGCCGTATCAAACATGGTAACTCCTGCATCCAGCGCACCCTGAATGGTATGTACCGATTCGTCATTATCCGGCATCATCATCACACCCAGGCCGAGCGCAGATATTCGTAATTTATCATTTCCCAGTGTTCTTGTTTTGAGCATGAGGCTCCCTCTTTTCATCTTGAAATAGAAACGTTAACTAGATACGTATGAACTTGAGTTCATTCTATTTCACTTCCGAGACCCCAACCACACTCTGTTTATGCTAGTAAAGAAATTACCAGTTTGATTAACTTTCTATATGGCAGCAGGAACGTAAATACAACAATGAATGCCTGATTGGCTGTTCAGATTATTCATGGAAAAGATATCATATGCATGCACAACGCCATCTTCCCGATCCGTCGTTTCAAGCAGGACACGATTGACTTGTTTTAATTCAACCTGGTGCAGGTTCCAAATCGTTCGGAAATCTACACTTTCTTCACTCAATTGTTTCACGATTCTGCTAAATTCGGGGTCACTCGGATACTTGTCATAATACGTACGGAATACGGCTACCGAGTGCCGCGCGAATTCCTCCCAGTTGTGCATACGCTCCCTGAGCGCTGTATCCAGAAATAAAATCCGCATCATTAAACGATCATTCACATTCATCGACGAGAAGTTGAAAAGATTCGTATCTGCAGCTTCATTCCAGGCAAGTACCTCAGAGCGTTCATTGGTAATAAAGGAAGGATGAGTCAGCTGGCCAATAATGCTCTGCCACCCTGGCTCCAGTTGCGAATACGAAGCAAGGAATTCATGTTCCGTATTAGGGTCCCATAAGTCAAACAGATGACTCTTCTCTTCAAGGTTTAAACGGAGCGCATTCGCTATACTCTGCATCACTTCTCGTGAAGCCGCCAACTCTCTACCCTGTTCGAGCCACGTGTAATACGTTGCACTGACACCAGCCAATACCGCCACTTCTTCCCGCCGTAGACCGGGTGTTCTTCGCTGTCCATAAGATCCTGCCAATCCAACTTGTTCCGGTTGAATGCGGCTTCTCCGTGATTTCAAAAACTCACCCAGTTTTTTGTTACGGCTCATACTTGTATCCATAGACATCGTTCCTTTTTATAAAAGTATTCAAGCCTATTCGACCCTATCCCAAAATGGTAGTCTCTGAATGACTTTGATATAATTCATCTATTATTAGTTCTGCAGAATACGTGGTTTACAAGTAGCTTAGCATCGATTGGTGCAGAACGAAAGGAGCATAACATGATCCCCAATGTTGGAGATGTATACTGCGTGTATGTCGAAAAATTACAACAATATACAGCCTGTCAGGTAACTGGACTGAAAGAAACGGAGGGTAAAACTTCTGACACGATTGCCTCTGTCCTTCAGTTGGATTGGACTGGTGATCAACTGCCTAATGAAATGCATCTTCATCAGATGAAACCGCTGATCTGTAATTTCTATTTCTGGAATGACCGACTTGCCCATAGTTTCGTGAGTGCTAATGTTCCTTCACAGTATGTGCTTGCAGGCAACATCCCTCCTCTCTACACCGAGGAAACAAATACGTATGGCGGAGGCTGGCCGATCGGAGAAAGTCTCTATCTCCAGCGTGAATGGGAAGGTATCGATTCGATCCGAAGAGCGCAGTTCAAACAAGCTGCGGATGATGACGAAGAAGTGATGATTGGCGATCGTGTAATGCGGCGCAGTACGAGTACACTCCGCGATTTCAGCCCTACATCTTCTGAAGATGTAGCCGAACTCGCAAAGCTACCTTGTCTGACACATATTGAAATGGATGGATATACGGAATCAATCTTTCCATTTATAGAGGACAACCCGTTCATTAATGAACTTCATATCATACATCATGGTCAAACGATGCTCAATATCAGCAAGAGCCACCTGACCAGACTTATTGTGGATGTCAGTGGGTTGAAGGAGTTGATTTTGAACACAAAGATGAAAAGTCTGAATTTCACAGGAGAGTTGTCTCCTGATCTGCGTATCGCGGCTTATGAAGACGGTAAATGCATCACTCTCAATGTTCCATCGGGCATGCCACAGGTTACGGGTATCTCACGACTTGAAGGTCTGTATATCAGAGATATCACGGAACTCCATCTGGAGCCACTTGTGCAGTATTATCCTGAGCTTTCAGAGTTACGATTGTGGGGTAAACCCGGCAATGTATCCCATATAGAATCGATTCAGCATTTGGCAAATTTGCAGACCTTCACTACATATGACCTGTTCGGCTTCAATGGTGAAGAATTCCCTGATCCAGAGCAACTTCCAAAATTGGCTACGCTGTGGCTAACCAGCCTGCCTGCCGATGCAGCCAGATCGATCAAAACAAGATATAAAAAATCCGTTGCTGCCGGACTTGATATGGAAATCACCAAAGCACGCAAACCGGAATGGCTTGAAGAGAACCTGAACAATCCATTTCGGGATTGGGATGGACGGGACCACATCAAGGCAGCACACGCCAAAAAAGCAGCTCAATTGTACAAGCAGTGCTTGAAGGAAATCCGGCAATTAAGTCAAGATTTGAACAATCAGGAAGCTATACACAAACAGCTCGTCTCCATGGTTGAGAACTACACACAGGCCTTCAACAAGATGGATGCCAAGACCGGCTTTATTGAAACTGTTGAGCGGGAAGAGATTTATGTTGTTCTAACGGAGTTGCTGGAGCAATTACAGCAGCATTTGGAACTGCGTCAAGATGATTTGGTTAAGGTCAATCACGAGGATTTATATGAGGTATTTGATCGTTTGAGGGATTTTTAGTTTACTCAAAAAGGGTCCTGTTATGAAAATGGCAGGACCCTCTTTTGCATGAATAGAATTTCTTGCACTCTATTTTCAATAAGACGACGTGACTTGGGTAGAGCCTTGGGTCGCTCGATCCTATGATAAGCCACACAAATTCAAGTAATTCAGGATCGATGCGGTATCATCAATGGAGGTGCGCAAGGCGATGTAACCGTCAGGACGAATCAATACAAGTTCTTTACTTGCGACATCGTAAACTCGATAGGCATTCCCTGCAGTGTCTATTATGCCTTCCGCCCCCTCCACCTTCGATGGCAGAATATAATGCAAATGGAGTGCATCGTTCGTGAAGTTCTTCAGAGAAGGATCAATGTAGTTTGCAAAAGCCAAAAGCGTCCAGTGTGAGCCGCGCAAGAGGTCAAAGACACTTCCCGCAAACCTGGCGCCTTGTAGTCCCGTAGCATTAGGAGCACGATCCCCAGGAAGTAAAAGGGTAGCATTTGTTCGAGCAGACGGACGGGTAAGCGAACTTGAACGATAGGAAATGAGAAGCCCGCTCGTCAGATCGTCGGATATGGTGCTCAAGGATTGGGACAACCCTCCGCCTTCTGTCGCCGTTCCTATGACGCCTCCCATCTTCTTTGTGCTGTCTTTGAGCACGGCTTGAGCCACTGGGCGGCGCTCTTCATCGTACGTGTCAAGTAAGGCGGTGTCCGCTCCGCGTATGACAGCCGCCAGCTTCCAGCCAAGGTTGTATGCGTCCTGTATTCCCGTATTCATGCCTTGACCACCGGCCGGCGAATGAACATGAGCCGCATCACCGGCAAGGAAAACCCGGTTGTTTCGGTAACATTCAACCATACGAACGTTGACCCGGTAGATGGACAACCAAGAAGCATCCGTAAGCCGAACACGTCCGGACCCGGCACGACGGTCAAACATGGCTTGATACACCTCTAGCGACGGCTGCTCTGGTTCATCGATGGCTGCCGGAATTGTAGCCTGCAGTTGCCAAATATCGGATTTTGGCAGCGGCGTCACCCCGATCATCCCCTCCGAAGAAGTCCAGATATGGATATGGTCACGATCTAACCCTTCCAATCGTACATCGCCAAGATACCATCGCTCATGATCATGTGTTTCCCCAACCAACGGTAAGTGTATAAATTTGCGTATATTGCTTTTGCCCCCGTCAGCGCCGACTACATAACGAGCACGAATTTGCTCTTCTCCTTGTGGTGTATTCACCGTTACCGATACACCATCCACATCCTGAACAAGCCCTACAGCTTCCATGCCCAACTCAACTTGACCGCCAAATACTGCATATCGGTCGCGCAACGCTTTTTCCACATCAAATTGAGCAATCCAGACCGGATCACGATAGGGTGTCTCAAGTTCGTCGCTCGCTGCAACGGTAATAGTCGGCTTGTCCACACTTCTGCCATCTGCGGTATAATAACGAACAGGCAAGTCCACAACACCTGTATCAACAATGTAGTGAACGGCTTCCAAATCATCGATGACTTCAAGCGAGCGAGGCTGGATTCCTTTGGCGCGAGATGCAACGTTATACACGGTGCTTCGTTCAATAATACGATGGTTGACGTTTCGACGGGCAAGGTCGCAGGCAAGTGTAAGCCCTGTGGGTCCGGCCCCGACGATGAGAACATCAACAACAGACGGTATGGTATTCATGGACAAAAACCTCCTTGAGCATTGATTTGATACGCTACATTTGTTACACTACACCGTACAGTGTAGTTTGTAAAGCAGGACTCTAATCAATTTCTTAAATATACATATAAGGGGGAAAACGTAAGAATGGATCATACAGAAAACAGGAAAATCCGCAAAGGCTCTTCAGACAAACGAGCTAAAATTATTGCAGCGGCACGAGAGCTGTTTCTTTCAGACGGGTTTGATCGTTCCAGCGTCGATGCGGTCGCAACTAAAGCCGGAGTTTCCAAACGGACAGTTTATGATTATTATGGCGACAAACAGAACCTACTACTTGCCGTTGTGGAAGAATCCAGTTCGGCGGTTCTGGTCATGATTGAGCAAGGGATTTCAGACCACCTCTTGAAATTCGAAGATCTTGAGCAGGCGCTCATTTTATTTTGTGAGCAAATCGTAGCTTCTGCAAACGGTTCGGCAGATTACAAGGCTTTGATCCGTCTGGTTATGGTGGAAGCTGCCAACCTGCCAGACTCGTTTTTTGAAAGGCTGGATAACGCAACTGAAGAGGGGATTATCAGGAGGTTTACAGAGTTTGGACAAAACGGACTGCTCCATGTGATTGATCCTAAAATGGCTGCAAAGCACTTCGCTGCATTAACGTTTTTATTGGTATTCAATCAACCGGGAAAAATCGGGACATTAGATGAGGAACAAACTAAACATATCATCACTGAAGGCGTACGCGTCTTTCTTTGCGCTTATGCCCCACAACGCAAGTCTTAAAATCGCCATTGTAAATGCCTTTTCTTTTTCCGGATAAATTCCATAATCTAATCGATCTGCGACTTCATTATCAATATTAAACGCAAAAACGGAACGAAGCATGCTGATACCCTGCTTCGTTCCGCCCATCTTTTTATCTTCGTCCCGTTTTGTTAGTGATCTTGCTCTAATCTAAAGCAGCCCTTCATTGAATGGAAAACACTTCTTTTTTCAATAATTCTTCTGGCGTCTGCCCTATCACATCACTGTGAAAATAATCGCGGATAACGCCATCTTGAAGATAGTTGGCGATCGACACCATAATCATCCCTTGATCCAGTGCCAGATAAGCTTTTGCAAGTTCTCCCGTTTCAACATTGACTGAGTCATAGAACCCATATTTGCCAAACATTTTGAAGTTCTTTAAAGCTTTAATGTTCTTTCGAACTGCTTCAGGGGCATAATCCAGAGCAAGGAATGTTGCGTGTGCTGTTACCGTTGCTCCATCTTTGTAACCTGAGGTACCTAACGGCGTTGCTGCAAACTCAGTGTAACCTGTCGGAGTGGCAGAAGGTGAGAAGCCCCATGCGGCATACCCTTTTTCTTTGGCATATTCGATTTGCAATTCGACATGACGCTGGTTGTTCAATCCCAAAGCTTGAGTACCCAGGTCTTTTTCCTTTATGACTATACCGGGCATAAGAGCTTCAAACATACTGCCTCCCCAGCTTGGCACGAACTTTTTATCCTTGTATACATAACTTCCTTCAAACACATCCACTCCATCGTACTTAACGGATTTGCCTTGAGGAATCTGAGCTTGCCAATCCCATTCTTGAGGTAATGTGCGATACATCTTCCACCAATGATCTTGAGGAACGTCACCTTTCCCAATAGCAATATAGCTGCCTACACGTGGTTCCGTATAAAACATCCCATAATGGTGGTCCGTCAGCGCGCCTTTAGCCACATCATAACCGCCGCGGAATTGGCCGACTTCAGGATCATATAGCGGAGTATAATTCATATTTGTAACCAACTTGCTTGTTTCCCCATGAAGTTCTTCATAGGCTTGCCCAACAACAATTAAACCAGCGGATAACCAGCCATTATCGACTTGGGAAATAAATTGGCCCCAATCTTTCTTCACCGAACCGTCATCCGTGTTATACCAGTTATAAAATAGGCCGTTCCACTTTTCTAACTTTTCGAGGGAATTTATAGTTGTTTGCAGGCGATGTACAGCTTCTTTCTTTGAAATAATGCCCAATTGTTGCGCTGAAACGGTACTCATCATATACATTGCGATGTTTGTGGGCGAGGTACGTTTAGCTTCTTCTATCCCGTTTTCAGTGTGCCGTACTTCATCGTAAGTCAAGCCAGTATTCTGATCCGTATAGTCCTCAAAAAACGTATAGGTTTTATATGCAATCGCTTTCAATTCTGTTCGAAATCCAATTAAATTGCTTGAGTCACCTGCTGAAGCCATAGGAGTTAAAGCTAGATTAGCTAACAGACAAAAAGTTAAAATGAAGCTGAATTGTTTTACTTTTTTCATGATTTTCTCCCTTCAAATGGATTCGAAACGTTTCGTGTATATGTTATCATAATTTTCCCATTTTCGTAAACAAGAAAATAGAACGCTTACAAATACTGAATATAATGTGGCTTAATTATAAATGTGAAATTCGAAACGTTTCATTAAAGGGACTACATTAAGGCAACTCACGTGGAATTATATGACGACTTGATCGTTTGAGGGTCTTTTAGAGATTCTAAATTGAGGAGATTAAAAGCCTGACTCCATAGGAATCAGGCTTAACCCTTCACGTATCCATTCTGAACCGTTCTAATTTGCTACAACTGTTGTTCCGCAATACTCGCAGTCCGTTGATTGCTTAGGAAGTACTTTTGCCTTCGCCCCACATCCCGGGCAACTCACTGAAACAGGCCTTTGTGGCTCTTCAACTTTTTCTTCGGCTTTCTCTTCAGCGTTTTCCTTGTCTGAAAAATTGATCTCTGTATAGTTAATAGTATTATGACTACTGTAACTCACGGTGTTGCTATTGTAGCTTGAATAAGTACGTGGATTCGCATTTTCGCGATCAAGATGACCTCCATAGTCTCCTCCATAAAACTTTCGTTCCGGGACACGTTTTTTCTTAACACGTTTTTTCCTAAGCAATTTAATACCAAAAAACAAAAATAAAAATTCAACGATAATAATTTCAACTACAAGAACTATATTCAATTGATCTACGATATTCTCTTCCATAAGTAATCGTATGGGTATAGCAATGGCATAAAACATGAAAAAGAGTCCAAATAACTTCCTTAACAACACGATTCCTCCTATGCAGTTTACGAGATCCTCATCGTTGTCCCGCAATACTCACAATCCGCAGACAAAGTAGGATATACCTTTACCTTGGCTCCACACCCTGAACAATTCACGGCTACAGATTCTTGAGGTGTCTCGTCATATTTCTCATGATGCTGATCTTCCTGATCTTGCTTATCATTAGAATCATAATGCTGGTATGGATTAGTGTTAGAATGAGATTTAGGTCTACCACACATTTTAATGCCTGTAACAAGTACGATAACCCCAGGGATAAAAAGAATAATTGTACTGATAATGGCCGTTTCTGTTCCTTCGGATATTAATATTAAAGATAACAGGATCGTCACAGACGAAAGGATAATGAATAAAATGCCAAAAAATTTCTTCACCGCGTTTCCTCCTTAAAACATCACACTCTACCTAGCAGTGTATATTACAAGTATCCGTAAAAGAAGTCATTTAGTCCGCTACACGGTTTACGAAATCCTCATTGTCGTTCCGCAATACTCACAATCCGCAGACGAAGTAGGATATACCTTTACTCTAGCTCCACACCCTGAACATATTAAGGATAAAGGTTCTTGAGATTCCTCGACTTCTTCATACTCCTCGTGATAGTTACCTCCGTCATATTGCACATTACTACTAGAATCGTCATCATAATGTTGATCGGCTTTAAGTTGAAATTTAGGTCGACCACACATTTTAATTCCTATAACAAGCAGAACAATTCCACTTACAAAAAGTACAAATGCATTGATAATTGCCACATCAGTTCCCTCGGATAGTTCGAATAAAGAGAACAGAGTTGTTATACATGAAATTATAATGAATATAATCCCAATTTTCTTTTTCAAAGTTTCTCCTCCTGCAATTTATGATTTGCTTGTCATGATCTGTTGATTGCGCTCTTTCAAACGGAACTTTAACTGGGATAGTTGCGAAGCAAAACGTTCACTATTTACCAATTCCCCTGCTTCGTACTGATTTGCAAGCTCACTGTTCATCAATTCAATGTCCAGCAAGATCTGGCGGTCATTTTTCTCAAGTGAATCCGGAGTGATTGGGTCACTATACTTTACAAGTTCAATTAATGACTGAACGGTTTTACGCTCCTCTTCCACAGTTAGGACGGGTTGTTGCACCATGGTATGAAGCAATTGCTGTAAAGCTTTTTCGATTAATTGTAAGTTTACGATTTTTGTATGTTCATCTGCTTCATGACGGCGCGCACTCTGAATATAGATCATAATGATTCCGCACAAAATAATTGCGATCGCAATCGTTACCGTGTGTAACAATACGAACCAACGAAGCGCATGATCTGCTGAACCTGTTAACAACGTGTAGATCATCACACAAATCAGATAAATAACCAATACTACTCCTAACGCTGTGTAACCTGGAACAAACCGTTTAAACCGATCCATATTTTGCATGATGAACCGTGCGTAGATCCAAATAGCCGTAATCGCTACATAAGAAGCAACGAGATTCATCCAAAAAGAAAACGATAGAAGCGCATGATTAAACAGCGTAAAAGAAACGATTGATGATACTAACATGCATATTAAATAGACGACATCCAAAATCAAGAGATTGCTCCGTTTTACCATCACTATGCCTGTCCTCCTTCTTGCAGATTGTTTCCGCAATCGAGACAGAACTTCTGGCCGGGTTTTACTTCATGTTGGCACCGACTACATTTCAAGCTTAAACTTGTGCCACAGTTGCCACAGAATTTTGTATGACCGGAATTCATATGGTTACAATTTGGGCATGGGCTAGGCATCGGTTGATGACATTGGATACATTCCAATGCGTTCTCCGCATTATCCGCCCCACATGAAGGACATGCATGGTATTTGTCACCACAGTTAGGACAGAATTTGGTTCCCTTTGGCATGGCATGTCCACAATTGTTGCAATCTGTTGTTGCTACCGATTTTTCGGCTAATGAATTGCCACATTTGCTGCAAAAAGAGCTGTTCTCCTGATTCGGATGATGGCACTGCTTACATATACTTACTGCAGGCGTTTCCTTCGTAGACATCACTTTAGACATCTGGGACATCTCGCCACTGAAAGAACCACCCAGACCAACCCCCATGCCCATACCAAGCCCTGCGCCCATGATGTCTGACTGCATGCTTCCTTCATTCTTCGCTGCACCTTCAAGCGTATCAAACGAACGTTCTTGCTGATATGTGTAGCCAATGATATCCATCTCAGCTTTGCGTGCCAACGCTTCTCTTAATCGAATGACGGAAGGGTCTTCTTCGGGCAGATTGACATTGTGAATATACAGGTTGATTAACTCAATACCAAATTCTTCAAAAGTAGAAGCTACCGTATCTGCAAAATGTCGTGATATCTCGGCGATATATGCATTGATCTCCAAAACACTTACTTTTCTATGTATTAGATATGATGACAACATGGAGTTAATATTCATGATAATCAACCCACGGAAGTAATTAATCATATTAGCTTGGTTAAACTCAGGCAGTGTTCCCACAAGCTTGACCAAAAATTTTCGTGAATCCGAAATTTTAATTCCCATTTGTCCAAATGTTCTTACGGGAACAATAATATTATACTTGGGATCCTGGATCTGAATCGGATTCGCCGTTCCCCACTTAACATCCAATGCGCTTACTTGATTGACATACCATACTTCTGCTGCAAAAGGTGACTTCCCTCCGAAGGGAAGGTTAACGAGACGGTTCAAGATTGGGATATTTGCAGTACTCAGCGTATGCCTTCCGGGTCCAAACATATCAAGTGCTCTTCCATCCTTGAAAAGAATTGCTTGTTGAGATTGATTCACAATTAACTGAGTCCATGTTCCCAGTTCAGTCTCGGGATGTTTCCAAGCAAATACATCAGGTGAGCCATCATACTTAATTACGTCAATAATCGCCATGTTTAATTCCTCAATTCAGTATTAGATTACTATAATTTACTATAAAGTTTTTTTGCTAAAACACTCATTCTACACTATTTCCTATATTTAATTATCTTTCATCTACTTGTTCATGTTTAGGCATTGATATTTTACCATTTCTAACCTTAATACGCACTAACATAGTTCATTTTTCATATGATATTTTTCCTATATTGGCATGTTCATAATGGTAAAAACCTCTTCCATATGTTAAATAGGAAAGAGGTTAATAAAAAGTTTGTATACAATCCATCTATTTCAAAAAATGCTCTACAGCTGAAACAGGATCTGCCAAGAACTCTTCAAATACTGCCTTCAGGATAGACGGATTATTTTTGGCATTCAGATTAACTCCATGCTCCACCAACAACTTAACCACTTCTGGTTGATTGCAGATTAAGGCAAGATCGAGTGGCGTCAATGCTATGTATTTACTGAGCGTAATCTCTTCTTCCAGATCCATTTCTTTTACTGCACCGGCTATCTCCCTCATATATTGCCCTAGAATAATCAGGAAACGTTTCAAACTATCCTTCATTTCCGATATTGAACAAGACAGTTCCCCCTACATGCAAAATAACAATATGATTTTATTATTATCTTACTTGAGGCACATGACTGTAATTTACTTCTTTAATTTTGACTACTGAAACCTCTGTGCATTCTAACAATTCTTGATTAAATATTGCCATATTTCTCCCTCCTTCGTGCAACGTACTTGTATATTCAATCCCTTGAAAACCTCTGCTTTTAATAAAATCACTTATATACTGTGTAGGAAGATAATCCAATGCACTATCCTGTCTTCTAAGAGGTTTAGCTATTTCTCTACCTATCTTTTCTAAATGCTTTCTGTTAACCGCATGCTGAGAAAAATCAATAATATCAATTGTTTTAAAGGGACTTATTTGATGTAAATTCATCAAATCAACTATAGTAATATCCTCCAATAACTTAAACTTTCCTATAGTAACGTAATCATGTGCTCCCGCCCTGATTTCTCGTATAGTTGTTTCTCTATCATCAGATACGTATAAACAACTAATACCTGATGCATTGACCCTCCCGTCTGAAGCAAGATGCATAGGAGGAGCGCCCATTTTATCTAAAGTTAATCCATCTGAGTTAGAAATTCTTGCTCTGAAAAAAGTTTCATTTTTCGAATATGATTTTTGAGAAAATTTTAGAAAAAGTTCAAAAACATCCAGATTAAAGTAGTCAGTGTGAAATCTATTATGATGTTTTATTCCTTTCACAAAATCCTCCCACGTATTATTTTTTAATATTGAGTTTTTTATGTAGTCGTCCTTGTGCAGTGAAATAATTCCAACAGGTTCATCAAAGAGATCTGGATCTTCTAGATATTTCTGAAAACATATATTTTTCATTAATGGGCCTATCTTTTCTTTATCAATATTGAAAATATTCCATCTTTCATACAAATCATTGCGCAGAAAATCACGCTCTTCTTTAGGAAAACCTTCTGGAAGCAGGCTCGTAGACCTATAAACTTCAAGAAGCCCTTCAAATAATTGAATTAAATCCTTATTGGGCTCTGTAGTGTCATAGACAAAAGTGTTTCTTTTATCACAAACTTCGCAATCACCTGTATTATGCAATGACTTAATGACATCTTTTATCTCAGGGTCTTTGAAACAAAATGAACAACAAATCATTGTTTCACCTCATCCAAATAACGACTAATTAATTCAAAATGATGCATTACAGAAAGTTTTTTCACTGTTCCTAATCCCGGATAAGTCCCGTTATCATAATGATATCGAAATTGGTTAAGTCCGTAAGTATTAATGGAGGAAAGTTCATTACACTCTACTAATTTTTTTAGCGCTTCTCCAAATTTTCCAGCTGGGTCTCTGGTATCTTTGTTAGAGTCTGATACAAAATGCTTGATTCTTAAATTCTTGTTGACGTCAAAATAAACAATATGAATTGCTACAGCATAAGGAGCAAATCCAGCTTCGCTATACTCTGCTCCAATAATTGAATAATCAGCAAATCCCTCATAACCTTCATCCATAAAGTACAAATGATCATCTGAATAAAATTCGTCTTCTATTTTAGTATAATCCGTGTTTCTTGATTGCTTGATAAACTTATCTCTAAACAGTATCCTATTTTTTTTAACCGTTCTTCTATAAATACTTTCATCAGGGACAAGATTATACTTAGGATGAACTACTGAAAAATCTAAGGAATAGTCATTTAAATATTCTCTTGAATCATGAATAAGAATAATTTCATCGTTATTAAGATTTTCTAATGATAACTGCTGATTTAATTCTGATTTGAAATTTTCGTTTGTTACATAACAATTAACAAGATATGGACTACGCATAATTTCTTTGTATGCTTCAGAAAATCTATTCTCATTTCCCTCATCGAAATTATCCAAAAAATTTCCAACTTTTGGATTTTGTACAATCCCTAGTAGTCGATTTTCTCTAGTGTAATGCTCCATCGTTTTTATCAATGTTGGAGAGAGTTTCAAAGGTTCTATAATAGGAAAGATATTCTCTCCAATTAATTTGTTCTCCAACAACTCTCTTAATGCTATTAATTCAAATTGCTTGGCTCTTAGGTATGGAAAATACATATTTTTTACCCCCTATATTCACTATCTAAAAATGCACTAAGTTCAACATAATCTTTCTTTTTGTAATCTGAGAAATAAACTAGACTTTTAAGAGGTAATGGGACACTCTTAAACCACTCCACCTCCTTAACATTCCGTAACTTTAGCTCTTCTAATACGAATTTATAAGCAAGATGGATATCAATGCTCATAAATAGATTATAGCAGTTTTTGTAATGATCAAATTGGTTAGATTGGGGAATTCCACCAAATACTTTTTTTATAATTCTTTCATATTCGCTTTTCCTTAATAACTTAAAAATAGCCTGATGACTAAGCATTGTGTTGTTTTCAATAGGTTTTTTTCGAATACTAAGAGTATCTTTTTTTGTTAAAACATAAATTCCTACGGGAGTATCATTCAATAAATTATTTAGTTTATTATAGTTTGATTCACACGTTACAACACATACATGATTAAATGCACTATAGTAATCATTAATCTGACTTTTCAATCTATCAAAAGAATCCAGTTCTGTTTTTATTTCATAAACTACTGCTTTACCATTTATCAGAATAAAATCCGCTTTAGATTTCTCAATAGGAATTTCGCTTAATGCTACAGTAGTTTTCAAACTATGTTTACCAAGTAATAACTTATTAAGAAGTGTGTTTTTATAATAATATTCATTACGATATCTCGTTTTCAAAAAATTATAAAGCTCTTCAACAACAAAAATGTTATTAATACTTCCAATATTATTTAAGTACTTATTCATACAAGCAGAGTAGTTCTCATTTTCTCTTCCATTTAACAAATCCTTAAAAGTCCTCTGTGTAAAAACTTTACCTAAAATTGTGTTATTCAATTAAATTCACCTTACCTTTGAAATCAATATAACTCATTACAAAATCAATTCGTATAACCTTTTGTTTCTCAAGCATAATGCATAGAATTTATCGTTTCCACTACTTAGCTAAAAAATATCTCAATACTTACACAAATTATCTATTTTTTGTTGAACGTATCAACTTGTGAAACGACTCTCGATCATAATCAACGTCCCAATTTTGAAACCACTCGCAAAAGCCTCTTTTGAATGCATAGAGTGAACTTGATCCGTCATATCTAATAGTTCCTCCAACTGTTTAAAGTCATCCTCCGAAAGCTTTTTCTGAAATTTCTCGATATTAGTTGTAATCTCCTTATTAATAGATCGATACTCCGAATCTTTAGGAACAATATTCTCCTCTGGTCTCAGATTACCATAATAGATTTCTTCTAATATGCTTTTCATTTCAATCCCTCCCTAATAATCTTTTCACAGTAAAAACTCATTAATTAGCTCGGTTTAATTTTATGCGAAAATTGCATAAAAATCAATATGCAGTTTCCGCATAGAGTAAGCTGATCAAGGGTGATATTTATGTATATAAGAATTCGTGATCTAAGAGAAGATAAAGATCTGACTCAACAACAAATGGCTAAGATGCTGAAAATTTCTCAAACAACATATTCTCGTTATGAAACTGGCGCTTTAGATATTCCAAGCTTTGTACTTATCAAGCTGTCAGAATTCCATAATGTGAGTGTAGACTATATACTGGGACAAACTAACAATCCCAAACGATGTTAAGTCTACATCCTTCAAATGCTTTAGAGCGATAACGGGCTATCACAAAATCCTATAACAAATCAACCGCACAGAAAGGACACTATGAATCCTTCATCATTGTCATCCAAATTACAACAGATCGTTCCACAACTGGATCTGCGAAGCTGCCTCGTCAGCGTACGCGGTGAGATTATGTACGAACACTACCGCAACCAAGAGGCTGCGACTGATATTGCAAAAATCAATTCATGTACCAAGAGTGTGCTATCCGCCCTCATCTGTATAGCGATGGATAAAGGCTTCTTGCCTGAGGCATCAGCCCCAATCTCCACCTTTTTTCCACAGTTGACATCCGATCCTGACCCGCGCAAACCAGCGATCACACTGGAACAACTGCTTACCATGACAGCCGGATTCAACTGGGACGAGTTCGGCGGGCAGAATTCATTTCCTCGCATGACCCGCACCGATCATTGGGTGGATTTTGCGTTGGAACAACGCTTAAGTCATGAACCGGGTACATACATGGAATACAATTCAGGAGTATCACAGATCCTATCCGCCATCCTGATGCAAAATGCAGGTATGGACGTAGCCGAGTTCGCAGAACGTTATCTTTTTGGCCCGCTGGGAATTAAGGATTATGAATGGGAAAGCGACCCTCAAGGTGTACATACTGGCGGATTCGGTCTTAAAATGTTACCCGTAGATCTGCTGAAATTTGGTCAGCTGTTTCTACAGCAAGGGATGTGGGAGGGTAAGTCTCTCATTTCAAGTGATCTCGTTTCCCGTTCGACACAGCCTTTCATTACAGTCACTCCACCCAATCACGGCAGTTATGCTTGGCATTGGTGGGTGGATGTCTATCCGAACGGAAGGTCTGACTCCGAAAATATTGCTGCTGAAGACGACCAACCCAATCTCCATTATTATTACGCGCGAGGATTTGGTGGTCAGTATGTATATATTGTCCCAGAGCTCGAACTTGTTACGGTGTTAACCAATGACAAACGAAAGAAAGAGAAACCTCCGCTGGATGTTTTCCCTCGATTAATTGCCCCTGAGCTACGGAAAATGTTATAAACGCAGGCAGTCCTTCTTTCCTGTTCGATCAATTAACCCCCAACCTTGTGGCCATAACCTGACCATAGGTTGAGGGTTATTCGTCATGCCAAAGCTTCTTCGATAGCAATTGTTATTGGATACGGACCAGACTCTTGATTAGAGAGCACAACCAGTTGTAGGTCATAGTCCGGATACACGGAAGACATGAAAGACACCCCTGGATCAAACCCCATGACATGAAATTTGAAAATCGCTTCTCCCTTGCGGTCAATCCAGATACCCTGCCCATAATACTCTTCATCCTCTTGATGAGCATGTGGAGTTAATAACTGCTGTGTCGACTCTTCATTCAACAATTGGTGACCCAGCAAAGCATCCCAAAACCGAATCATATCCGGTGCCGTAACATAGGCTCCACCATCTGATCCACCTTTGACAGGAATAGAGAACATATTGGTGTTCCAAGAGCCATCTTCATGATCGATATACCCTAAAGCTGTGTTACGCGGGAGCTGATCTGTTACGTAATAACCGGAGTCCTTCATGCCACACCTTTTGAAAATGTGCTCTTCCACATAATCTGTAAACGCCAGTCCTGAATGTTGTTCCACGACAAGCCCCAGCACAATAAAACCCGCATTATTATAATGAAAACGTTCACCCGAAGCAGACTTCATTGGCAGATGCTGAAACATGGGCAGAAAGTCACTTAAACGCCGCATCGCGTAGACGGGTCTGTCTTTCCACAATTCTGAAAAGTCATCCATCACTTCTTCATCGAAATAATCCGGAATGCCTGACATGTGTGTTAACAACTGCTGGATGGTGATCCCTTTGTCCCACAGTGGAAACTCCACATCCAACACATCCGTAAGCTTGGAATCCGCAGACAACTTGCCTGCTTCAACCAGTTGGCATACACTCACTGCCGTGAAGATCTTACATCCTGATGCAATTCCAAAGCGTGTGTCCACCTGATTGGCAAGCTCTTCACTGCGATTCGCATAACCACGTTTCATATTCAAAAGGGTTTTCCCGGCTTGCTGGAGTAATACAACACCCGAAAAATTCACGCGTTCCATGACTTCTTCTACTTTTGTTGTCAGCTCTACTGGATTCAACATTTTGTTGTTCACCTACTTGTCTATGTATTCATTACATTCTCATTCTTAATTCTTCCTCATATCCTGCATACCTGCCAAATTTTCATAAAAAGAAGGATTACTCCCTTATAAAAGGAAATAACCCTTCTTCAGACAACGTAAGATTAAGTTTGACAAAGCATGCACAAATGCTGTTCAATCACTTGTTCCACTCGTTTTACCGTAAGTCTATCTGGCTCCATGCCTCAAAACAACATAGGTTAGCGTAACGCTTGCAGGTCCGATTCGGGACTTCCTGCACTCTTCTTCTTTTCACGGGGAGCCCTCGTATTGATCAGATAATACAATGTGGCATAGATTGTAGTGATAAACGTGCCAAAAAACAGGCAAAACGCCAGAGACGGACGGCTTACACTTTCGTGCATCAGCTCAATCAGCGTCTCGCGATTCGTCAGTGCATCCCAGCTATTCAGTCGATATACACGTCCAAGCAATACTCCGTAACTTCCCAAAGCACAACCTACCAGTACAAAGATCCAGGATGCCCAGCGTCCAATTCGGTGATAGATCACTTCCTGAAGCTGATACATCGACAGGAATCCAAGCAGGAGTCCAGTCCAGACAAACATTAATACAACACTTAAGTCGTACCAATACGTGTAGTCCACCCCGTTCCCACCATAATACCGGGAACTTCTCGCTGTCAGATGAACCAGATCCGTAACAATGTAAGAAGAGTTCGGGAAAAATAACAACCACAGCAGACCACTTGCGACTGCAAGCCATGCGGCACCTTTCCATTTCACATCACTTAGAAGATAGGCTGCATAAGAGAACACAAAAGGAATCCAGCCCAAGAACAGATTCCAGATCAGGAAGCGGAAATAACGCTGATCCAGCCAATCTGCGGCTACATAGTACAACCCAAGTGTTACTATTGTGACCACACTAAGGAAAATAAATATGCGAATATAATTCAGTTTTCTCAATGATTCTGACCTCACTTGATAAAATTCAATTAGTTTCGAAAATATCGGATGATTTCTTCTTTATTCTTTTCCACACGCAAATTCAATCCTCGTTTATCCTTTAATCCATACTGCTGTAATTCATGGCCTAGATCAAGCACCAACGGTTTAGTCGCCACGTCAACCAGCAAATCCATCGTCAGTTGATAGGTCTCTCGTAACTTGTCCATTGGCAGAGAGGATTCATACCGTTTGATCAGCTCAATCAGACGTTCAGCATACACGAGACGAACCATACTGTCCGCACTCTTCAATTGTCTTGAAGCAAATGCTGTAATGGCCTTAATTATACTTGGTTCTGTCCGATGTTTGGCAATCAACGCAAGTTCATCCACCGCATCCCAATTCATGATAGACAGCTCGGAACTTAATTGTTGAATTCGCTCTCCTATCCATTGTTCCTCTAACTCTTGGGGTACGTCCCATCGCTTATAGTCGGCATACACGCCTTCTCGATGCATCTGTATAGCGCTCCCGTAATGTTTGACGAACAAATCCTTTGCTACACCCCAATCGGTCTCTTCCATCTTAACCACCACCATGCCTATTCCTATTTGTGCGTATACTGCTAACATTACATAAATTTACTACTCTCCAAGCATACTATAGAAGTTGAACTATACATTTGCACGAGAACGCAGAGGACAGAAACAAACTACAGAAGCTAAGCGTTCGCTAAAAGCTTTTCTACAAGAAAGCTACTTCGGAAGCATAAGCTTATCACCGGATTTTCACCTTTGTAAAATCGAATTAAAAATCTGGGGATAACAGCGATCGGAAGGTTGTTCTGTCATCGGAGTGACAAGTGTATATATTCTTTCGTTCAACTTATATAGAATCATACCATTTACCAAAGGAGAATCAAATTTACAATGAATCCAAATTCGATGCACCCTCAAAATTTAGTACAACCCACATTGAATGCTAATCCAAATGTCACCCCTAACATGAATCATGGCGGCCATGAGATGAATCATGGCGGCCATGAGATGTTTGATGTGCATGAGATTCTGTCCTCCACCATTAACGTCCTGGATCAATACATGATCTTTCGTACATTTGTGCAGAGCCAGGAACTGATTGGCATTCTCGACCGGCAGTACAACTTCATATTATCCCAGTACAATCTGACAGCAGAGTGTTTTGCATCCGGACAGAAGCCTCATCAGGAGACAGCAACCTACATGATCCCCAACATCGTACCACCGGTATATGGCCTTAAGCCATCAGCACCAAAAAAACCAAACCAGAGCTTGGCCGATATAAAGGATGCCGGGATTAGCGGTCATATGCTGGGACTGATCAAGTCACATGCGAGTCTGCTCGGTATGTCCTGTAGCGAGATCACAAATGGAACGGTTCGCCGAGTCATCGCTTCTCAGATCCAGCATTTTATCGAGATGGCCTATGAAATTTTCATGTTCCAGAATAAAAACGCCTATTACCAAGTACCTCAACTCACCCCAAGTGATACACAACAGATGCTTCAGGCATACATTCCAGCAACCGGAGCACCTCAGATGCCTATTAACAATAAACCACTTCATTAATTAGAAAATAAAGTCCGATTCCCCAGAACAGTCTCTTCAACCCATGCGGGTTTTAGGGGCTGTTCTTTGGTTATTTATAATCATATCCTGCTTAAGACTCTTGATTTGGTTACCAGAAACTGGTTTAATCAAAGACAAACCCGTACATATTCAACTTACGGATCATACATATAAAATAGGGTGAAATGCCGTTATACGAGAATTCAAATGGCTTTTTCTTCATTATGGGGAGGTATACAAATGAGATGGAAGCAACCTGCTAAACTTGGTTTACTGGCTATGGCTCTCGGCTGTACTGCCATTGGCACAACACTCACACCTTCAACAACACTAGCTGCACCTTTCCCCGCTTCCAAAGCGGTGTATCATCAGTTCCAAACCTATCGAACAGAAGCAGTGAAGTCCACAGAAAGTCTGGTTAAAGCGCGTAAATACCTGATGAATCATATCGATAAAGTCGACCCTTGGCAGGCCACACTAATGACGCTGCAACTGGAGAACATGCAGAACGTGAAATTGGCTAATATGGACTACCAAATGTATACGGAACAATTTCAACAGGCCATATCTCAAGCCCATGAACAACTTGGTTACGAACAAAAGCTTACATATAGTCGTCTGCTCAAAGAAATTAAAGATCCGACCGTGAAGAAGCTTCTGCAGGAAGCATCAGATCTCGGGTTCAAACTTGAAACCAGTGAAGGCTTGTATTACCCCATCATCAATTATGAGATATATCAAAAGTTCAAACCTTTTGTTAAGGCTGATATTGCTGCATACATTAATATTATGGCTACCGAGTCCAACCAAATGACGACTTCAGATGGGGGCATTATCATCTCTTGGAACGAATTAATCCAGCGTGCATTGGAGAAAGAAGCCTTTTTGAACAACTTCCCGAATTCCAATCGCACATCAGCAGTGAAGCAAGGGTTATTTGTGGATTATCTGTTTTACGGAAGTGACAACACGCCTGCTTATGATTGGTACACGGATGAAGAAATTCGCACCATGGACCCTGTGGTGAAACAGGCTTACGAGAAAGCTTTGGCTTACCGGGAGCCCGATACGCAGAGTGTTCTTCTGGACACTATGGAAAAGATTTTACTGGTTCTCAATCAGAATAATGATGAGCTTACACCTGAAGTCAGAGCAATCATTGAACCTGTTCAACAACAATTTGCCCGTGAATAATCGGATGCTGAATCGCAAAATGTGAATGCCAAAAAAGCGGCAATCCTCGTGACAGAGGTTGTCGCTTTTAAGTTTACATATCAAGTCCTTACGTTTGGATCAAAGAGTTTAAGTCACTATTGATGTAAGTTTGTTCGGATTGACGACGAGATACACACCCTCAATCCGCTCTACGGAAGCGTCCAACTCCAAACAGAGTACCTCGGACAACTGCCCTTCTTTCATCAACGCGAGTTGAAGTTCGCCATTGATCCACATCGGTACCCATTCCCTTTCACGCAATCGCGTAAGGACTCGCCGTGAGGTCAGGAGTGCAAGCACACCTTTGTGCACATTCATTGTTCTCATAACCGTATGCACAACGCCACCGCCATCTGCTGTAAATACAGGCTGATCTGCCAATAACTCCAGCATGGCAGAGACGTCATAACGAAGGAAAGCCGTTGTAAAACGGCTCAGCAATTCACCTTTGGCTATCATATCCGCATCACTCTGCTCGATCGGCGGAAGTTTTTCGGGCAGATTTCGTCTGGCACGGCTAAAGATTTGACGGCAGTTACTCTCCGTTTTGCCCAGCCAATCCGCTATTTCGGAATAATCATATCGGAACGCTTCACGAAGGACAAAAACAGCCCGTTCCATGGGCGATAGACGCTCCAACATGACCAGATAGGCGTAGGAGATCAGCTCTTTTTTCTCCATCGTTTCCTCTGGCATGTTCGCCTCTTCACTGTCACCCATCGGCTCTGGCAGCCACTCACCAACATAACTTTCCCGCTGATTACGGGCGGAATTTAGCAGATTCAAACTTCGATTCACCACCAATCTGGCGATGTAGGATTTGGGATTACGAATATCCTGAGCAGACGTGCTCTGAATCCCCGCAAAACAATCCTGCACAATATCTTCAGCTTCTGCCACACTGCCCAACATGCGATAAGCTATTGAAAATGCATATTTTTTATAACGAATATACAACTCACCAACATCCAGAGAAGACACTTCTGGCTCATTGGCGTGGAGATTGGAATTCATAAGAATGGCCCCCTCTGGCATGGTGCGTGTATTTTAGTTAAAGCAACCCGGATACATCCCAGTTGTGATCGCAATGCGGTTCCAGTTATTAATCGTGTTAATGGCCAGGATCAGATCCACCAGTTCGGATTCACTGAAATGTTCACGGACCTTATCGTACAACGCAAGGGGTACACCGTGTTCCGAGATTCGGGTCACCGCTTCAGCCAGCTCCAGCATAACACGTTCTTGATCCGTGAAGAAAGGCACTTCACGCCACACACTCAGCAATAAAATATGATCCGCATAATCTCCCAGTTTCATCAGATCTTTGGCATGCATATCGAGACAAAAGGCGCAGCCATTAATCTGGGACACGCGGATTTTCAACAACTCGTATAACACTTTATTCTCAAATTGCCCGGATATATATTGCTCCATCGCCATCATCGCTTTAAATGCGCCTGGACTCGCTACTCTGTAGTTCGTTCTTAAATTCATTTCTCATTCGCCTCCGTCATTTGGTTTACATACTGTAGACAAATGACAGCCGGGATCTGTGACATTCTTTGCGAAAATCTTTTTATGCCCACAAGAATGGTTGCTCAACTAACGAATATTCACACTTAGATTCTGATGACAGGACAACCTCCATGGAGTTAATAATCAGTAATGGAAAAACATACTGGAAAGGTTGTTCTCTTTTTACAATTAACATCTAATGTAAGAAAAATCCGCGTTTTTCCGTATTCATGTACGGTTTTTGCTGTAGCGTTTGTGATTTCAACCAAAAGTAGGTTGGATATATTGATATTTTGACCAAAAGAGTAGTAACATACGGCTAATTAAGTTAACTTTTCTAACATAAAAAGAGAATCGTTTATCCATATCAGCAAGGAGTGTTTCCTATGATAACTTCCAATGCAAACCGTAATGTGACGTCCGAATTGCCTAGAGGCTGTACGTTCACCGCCGAAGACTGGCATGTATTATCCCAATATTGGTACCCGGTAGCCCAAGCAACCGAAGTAACAGACAAACCCTTGGCTGCTCAATTACTCGATGTGAAGCTTGTTCTCTACCGCAGTAATGATCAGATTGTGGTAGCCAAGGATCTTTGTTTTCACCGCGGGGCCCCACTTAGTAAAGGCTGGGTAGAAAATGGCGAGATTGTCTGCCCTTATCATGGTTTCCGTTATAATTGTGAAGGAAAATGTACCGCCGTACCTGCGCACCCAAGCTCCAAGATCTCGCCTAAGCTCAAACTTATCGTGTACCCGGCAGTCGAACGTTATGGCTTAATATGGACTACACTGGCAGGAGCAGAAGAACAGATCCCCTCCTTCCCTGGATGGGATGATCCGGATTATATCAATATTTTGCCACCCAACTTTGACATTGCTGGTTCCTCTGGACGACAAATGGAGGGTTTCCTGGATGTATCCCATTTTGCCTATGTGCATACCGAAACGTTTGGTGACCGAAACAACACCGAAGTCCCCCAATACAAAGTGAAACGCGAAGGTAATGAGTTACTGGCCGAGTATTGGAGTACGGTGAGTAACTATGGCAAAGGGCAGGATCTTGTTGCACCTGAAGGTTTCCAATGGCTGCGCGAGTTTCGAGTGTTCCCACCTTTTGCGGCTTCTCTTACGGTACATTTCCCAGGAGACGACAAGCTGAATATTCTGAATTGTGCTTCGCCGATCTCTGCCCGTTATACACGTCTATTCTGTCCAATCACACGCAACTTTGACAAAGACGCTCCGATTGAAGACACAATCAAGTTCAACTTGCAGGTATTTGAAGAAGACCGCGAGATGGTCGAGTCACAGAAACCGGAGGATCTGCCCCTAGATCTGCATGCCGAGGCCCATATTCCCGCAGACCGTACTTCGATTGCTTATCGTCAATTATTAACGGAGCTTGGCTTAGGACGAAATTACACATCGTAAATTAAATAGCTGTTCTTCTTTAACCTCAGGCAAGCTATCGATGATGGATGTCAGCGCCTAAAAAGTCTGGAAGCACCATCCTGCGGACTCTGGGGAAGGGTAGACCATTTTCTAAGGAACACAGGACGTCTTATTAGGCCGTCAGGTTCTCTTTTTAAATTGTAAGGAAACTCAGACTCGTTATTTCCCAAAATCCCCCGCTAAAAACACTTCATACGGCTGTTTATTCTGATATAACATGTCTCAGATTCTTTAGATTTTTGGGCACGCCTTAAATCCTTGATTAAGACGCCTACGATTCGATAGCACTCCATGCTCTGGACACGTTCAGGTATGCATCGGCTTTCAGCAGGTTTGAAGACACCTTTAATCAACAAAAGAAGCGTTCCTTTGCGGACGCTTCTTTTGCTATACCTAATTTAACTGAAATACTTATGTGTATTAGATAAACCTCGCCTCATGACCGTCATCTTTCCTCTTGATTATTCGTATTCATAGGAAGCTCTCTATAATACGGACAGCCCGGCTCATGAATAATACGTGGATCAACCCAAGTGCCCCAGTACGGAAGACGGTTCACGTAAGGTTGCATGTTTGGTTGGTTGTTTGGCTGTGTATTGGGCTGCATGTTTGGTTGTACATTGGGTTGTGTGTTTGGTTGCATGTTTGGTTGCATGTTTGGCTGTACATTGGGTTGTACATTAGGCATTACGTAAGGCTGATGATTCACATTTGGAGCACTGTTAGAGGCAGGAGCAATTGAAGGCTGGCAATCTGCCGGCGGGCCAATAATCACTGTTTTTTGAATGGGAGCAAGTGCTTCTTGAACTTTTTTCTCATCCAGACAGTACGTATAAGCCAAAAGTTTTGCAGGTGTAAGACGTAAGGTGTCTGAGCCAAATATCGCTTCAGGAACCGGAGCATCAAAGATTGCGAGTAAGTGCGTGTGATCTGCAGTGGCCACTTCATAGTGCCACCAGCCTTGAGGAACGTTAGCCACCTGCCCCGGAGTAATCGGGAAATGAAGAAGCTCGTTGGTAAATGGATTAATGAGGGAAACAACTGCCGCACCGCTGATGCAGTATACCAACTCCGTTGCATTCTGATGCGTATGTGGTTCAACCACATTGCCCGTGTTGAGGAAAATATCCAGTAAAGAAACATTGCCCAGTGTGTTTAACTGCTTGATGGAAAGAGCGTTAATATAGTTGTTCTCATCCTTCTTGAATAACGGGTTATTGCTCAAATCGTAAGTAAATTCGGTGGTTGGTAAAGT
This sequence comes from Paenibacillus sp. FSL H3-0457, assembly GCF_037981725.1. NCBI lineage: Bacteria > Bacillati > Bacillota > Bacilli > Caryophanales > Paenibacillaceae > Paenibacillus > Paenibacillus sp. FSL H3-0457. Next base: position 4,184,379 of record NZ_CP150283.1, read on the forward strand.
GTAATCCATGTATGAGGTTGCCAAAATAAAACGCCTGCCCTTCGCTCTCGGTTTAGGTCATAACCTATATGCCAGCTTATGCCCAGCGCCCAGATACGTGAGCCCATTTCCGCCAAGTTCTCCTCGCATAACAAATATCCCTTACTCGGACATCCCGAGAGCAGGGCTCTATTTGTTACATGTTCTTTTTCATTTCCCAGACTTCTTCCCAATGGGTTCCAAATGGAATATTCATTAAGTCTACATACTTCAGCCAATGCATTCTTGTGACAACATCCGGAGTTCCCTCAATCAGTGCATTTGTCACCAGTAAAGCACGCAGATTCTTCAGTCTTTCCAACTCCGGGGGGAGTTCACGTATACCAGAATATACGATCTCCAAATACTTCAGCTCACTTAATTCACCAATCTCAGGCGGGATACAATTTAATCCCAACTCAGTTTGTGGTTTGGGCCTCCAACCAGGTGCAGATTCAAAAGGGCTGCCACAATAAATTCTTAACTCTTGAAGTTGCTTCAATTTCCCGATTTCTGCCGGAATACACTCCAGATCCAACGTTTTAATGACCAATCTTTCCAATGAAGTAAGTTCAAACAGACTTGCAGGGAGTGAGTACAGATTCTGCTCAAAAATCGTCAACTCCTTCAAGTGCTTCAACTCCCGAATTCGTTCGGGAAGCTCACTTAAACCATGTAAGCTGATATCCAGCTTATCGGTCTGATGTCTGATCGCATCGTCCAGGAGATGATCAATTTCTTTATGACGGTCCAATTCAAAGAACAACCCTGGAATCCGCTCCATAAGTTCACTCGCTTCTTTGTATGTAATCCTCATACCGTACATATGCTCATGGGCCACAGAGAAAAAATAATCATTTCCGTCTTCTGTCATAAAGCAAAGATCGTCCGGCAATGACGGATAACACCAATCATGAAAACGATTGGCTTCTTCTTTGAGCACGTGACCCGATTCCGGCGTACAGCGATATGTATAATAGGTGCCTTCGGAATAATAGGCTCCGCTTTTTAGCATCATTTCTTCCATCGTAGCACGTTCCACAAGATAGGGCTTCAATCTCTCTAACACACGAACTACTTCCGGTATCTCGTTCTCTTCGTACCTTTGTCTATCAACCAGCATAAACCGGTCTGTCTTCTCGATCAATTCGTCAATCAACAGTTCATAGGCCGTTCCTCTTGGATCAGTGTGAAAAGCTACGGCTACCATATGTTCCCCCTCATTACTCATTATTCATCAATCTTCAATCTGCTGTATCATCTGAAACCACTGTGGCATAGGCTGATATCATCAATCCAGTCATTGGAGGCTTATTACATGGCATACGGCCCTGGTTCAGTTTCATCCCCGCAATCTGCGGGTTATCCTTACCCTTATTATCCGTCACCCCCACCGTATCCTTACCCTTATCCCTATCCCTATCCATACCCGCCCATCGTTCCTGTTCCACTACCATATCCGATCGGTGGTCCTTGGTGGCATGGTGGATATCCCGGCGGTGGTTACCCCGGTGGACACCCTGGTCATTTCCCAGGAGGTGGCTATCCAGGCGGACCTCATGGAGGCGGGCCGGGTGGTCCAGGTGGACACGGAGGACCTCCAGGTGGAGGATTTCATGGACATCGTTTCTTCCAGTGGTAATCATTAGACTCATTCAAAGTACTTGTTCAGATAAAGGAGTTGCTTCGGCAGCTTCTTTATTATTGGAGGAATTGTCTACTCGTGCAGGATTTTAATAGGTGATCTCATCCATCATCTTCAGATTACGGTTCGACATGCTGAGGAGATCCGTGAAGGTAGGTGTAAGGTAATAAACAAAGCCCGGATCGTGCACGTACATAATAACCTGCCCATACGTGCCTTCCGCCGTTGGATCAAAATCGAGCATCAGATACAGTGAACCACCTGCAATTGTTGCAAAAGGAATCCATGGTTTATGGAAAAGGTATGGTTTGATCTCCGGGTCCAGCTGGCTGATCTCTTCGGCAGAATAATACTCTTCAAGCTTCTCATCCACTTCACAGAAGTATTGTTTGGTCTCTCGAATCTCTTCCAATGACATCAGATAAAAGGGTGTACATCTGCCCGTCTCGGCATCACCCGGGTACAGCACATGCAACCCGTAGCCACTGCCGTCTTTCCTTTGGTAAAAGGCACGAAAATCGCCAGGCAGCCGGACGCCATACTCCTTTTCGAATAGATCCAGACTTTCCTCGGATGCACTTTCCCGCTGTTGATATTCTTCAAACAATTGTCGAATCTCTTGATCCTGTATTTTCTCATCTAACAAGTGATTCAGCTCGTCCATTAGCACGTTTAATGATACATTCGGCTCCAATCTCACCACACCTCCCCTAACTCAGTTCTTCTCTTCTTGTAGATACTGATGATATTCCCAGAACGCTTCTTCCTCTCCGCCGCCTTCAATTAGAATCATGACTGCGTAAGATAACAAATTAAGCCATTGTTCCATCAATGTCACCTGTTCGTCGGAAATGAGGTTGTTGCTGCGAAGCATGCCTTCGGGTTCAACGGCCCAAGCACGGGCCATATGAGTAATTCCCCATAGACATGCCATGACTTCCCGATCCAGTGAAGGCCGTGCAAGTTCGGACGCCAGAACACGCAGTATCTCCATCAACTCATGAAAATTCTCCTTAATCAAATGTCCACGGAAAGGCCGCAGACTGCCAATAAAACCGTTCTCCATCTTGGGATGACTCAGATCATCATAAGAAAAGGAGTGACATTTTAATAACGTTACAGCCTCTTCACGTTCCATCCCTTCACCCCTTTGCAGGTTGTAATACGACCTTACCAGCGAAGAGGTTCTTCTCCACGCCACAACACATACCGCTCCAACTCCCGAAGAGTGCCTGTACCGATCCCGTACTCGTCCATTTCTGTGGAACAAAGATCAAGCACATGCAGCATGCCACCATATGTACCAACTGCCAGCTTGGACTGCTCTGGTGATACAGCGAGAGAATAGATCGTACTACCTACAAAATGGCGCCATACTTCCTTTCCCTTGTTATTCACACAATACAGATAACCGTATGCATCTCCAAGCACCATACCCGCCTCTATTTCCACTGCTGCATACACACGTGCATTCTCATCCATCACTGGCCAATCTTCCTTCGTTTCGTTGCCTGCAATTGATTCCAGCGGGACCTGTATCGTGACCCCGTTATAGAAATGACATGCGTTAAACCAGACGGTCTGGTTATCACTGGTGAATGCTGCATAATGAGGGTAGCTCGATTCTGGATAGAGAGAGTATGTCTTGCTCAGCCGACGGTCCATCACCATATGATTGCTTCCTTGGCTGCCATAGGCAATCCATCTACCATCCCTTGATACAGCTGCATGTCCCATATCTATCTGTGTATCCTCTAGCTCATACTCTTCGATCTCTGCCAGATCGGGATGAAGCAAGGTTACCTGGGCTTGTGTGACGAGATATATCCCGTATCTTGAATGTATGAGTAGTGCTTTGCCTTCATCTATAGGTATAAGTCCTTCAAGTGTCCGTTCGGGATGCTCACAGTCCGCAAGTGATTCAATCCGAGGTAATGCCGACTGTATCCGGGCTTGAATATCTTCCCATTGATATGTCGCTATCTCCTGTCCTTCCAACTTGCGATCTGGCTGACGAATGATACGAATCCCATCCGGTCCTGCAAGCGCAAAGTCAAGTCCATCCGATGAGCAACCTGCAAAAGTATATGGAGAGATCAACTGCCATCCGTGCTGATCCATCGTATATATCTGACTATTCTCCGTGAAAATCCCCGTATTACATACAATCGTTTCCTCGTTCAGATAACCTACAACTTTGACCGCTTGCATGGAAGCCTGAAACGCCTCGTTCAATGGCCACGTCGCTGCGGGTAGCTCATGTCGAAGCACCTCCACATCACCATGGAGATTGGCCTGTCTCACCATATGGAATACTTCAGTACTCATTCCGCTTCTGGAGTCTACCTCCAACTCGGATTCATCCGGTTGCTCTCCCTGCATACTTCTCCGGACAAATGCATTGACATCCCTTGCATAACGCTTGCCTTCATTGCGCCATTGTTCCGCAATGTCTTCCTTTAACCAACTCATAGGTGTCCCTCCACTCTGCCTCTATTCATATGCCGTACAATGATGTGCCTGCAAGAACATACTGATTTCGTTATCCGTCGCCTCCTCCGCACCATTCTTTTCTTCATAGAACAGGGCAACTTCTCTCCCAGCTGCATAGTTAAATCGTAAATATCCTCCCATCGACACCATGAACATCTTGCACATGTACTCATTCTCCAACACAGCATCCCACTTAAATTCTGTTTTGCATGTATCGGCGAGTTCCTTCATGGAGCTTCCCTGTTCCGTCCCTGAAAAATGGTAAAACGTATGTTTCCGCAGCTCATTCCACGGCTCAAAGTAAAGTGGCGTTATTGGTTTATCCTGATGGTAATACCCACAATAGATCCGGTCCAGCGTTTCGCCAAATTCAGTCTCCGAGCATGTCCATAAGGTGATATTTTCATCATGACGCGGTAGCCACAACAGCCCCTCAACTTCCGGATGAACAGCAAGGAAATCTCCATCTACAGAACTGCCGATGGAGATGCACTGCTCAAGTTGATGCTGACTTATAGGCGAATCATCCGTATGTATCCAAAAATCATATTCAACAAAAGGCTTCAACACTTCTGGGTCCGGTCTCTGCACATTCATCCACCCCGTATATGTACCTTCCCCGTAGTGCTCAATCCAGGTGCGGTATGATAAAGGTAGCGAGATGCCGTGCTGTTGTTCAAAGTGATCCAGTTCCTCTGTTGGAACCGGCTTAAGCACACGGGATACAATATACATTTGTCGACATCTCCCATCTCAGTTTGGTTCATTCGTTTTCAGGATCTAAGCCAGTTCTTCCTGTACAATTTCAGTCCATACTCCTTTACGATTCAGAATGCGAACGGCAAAGGCATCATATCCATCACGCTTGACCTGATCAAAATGCATGCTCTCTCCCGTAATCAGTTCATATGCACCATTTTCATCTACATCTTCGCCAAACTCTTCATCCCAAGGCACATTGTAGTAAGCCGTCAACTCTACTTCAAATATGTCCTCACCTTCAACATCCAGGTAAGGACGAAGGGGTCTGTCATGTAGTGCGTCTTCCGAATAGGTCTCACATAACATAGCATCATAGCCGTGCTTGGCGGTATCAATGAGCAGATAGCGCTCACCCGTGACCGTATGCTCCGCATATACAAGAAGAGGTGTCGAATCATGCCAGGTAATCAGATCATCTTCAGTCAAGTCACCATAATAAAAAATATGGAATTTATCATGACCATCACTCATTTGAAGTTTGCCTTTCCACTCCACTTCATCGGACTTTATGTTCTCTTCCTTCCTAATTAATCCTTCCAGATAAGCAGGTCCCTGTTGTACACCATACTCATTCATCATCTCGCCTCCGATTTGTTCATTCGAATGGTAACCACTTTGTGTTCCTCATCCACCGTCAGTTTCACATCGATGTTCAGCTTGTCACGGAATAACGCCGTAATATTGATATACGGATCGCGGGCAGCTTCGCTACTACCGCCACTATTACGGCTCATTCCCTGATGAATGATGGATTCTACCAGCTGTTTATCTCCCTTGCCGGTGTTATTGTAGGTGTAGATCACCTGCCCATCCTGATCATACAGATTCAAAACCGTTGTGAAATCATTGGCGTTCTCATACTGTCTCTCGGTCTGTACATAGTTGTGATCTGTACGTTGATAGTTTACAGTACCAGCCAGATACGGATTGTCCCCGCCTGGCTTCACATCATACTCCTTATAAGCCAGATTAAACAGGTATTGGATATGATTCATATCAATCCGGTAATAAAACTGACGGTTATCTTCCTCTTTGTCCATCGCTGCAAAACTGTTAATCAGCGGCCAGGCCCCATAGGACTTCCCATTAACATCAACGGCGAGAGCATAGTCAGATAATACTGTCTCTTTTTGAAATACACCAAATGTCTGTAAAATAAAATAAGCCGGAATCATCAACATACCCAGAATGACTGCAAAAATAGTAAGTTTAACTCGTAGTTTCATTTCTTCTCTCCTTGCGGCTTTAACTCTTCAATTTCAGTCTCATCCAGTCTTGTGCTGAAGCTTCGACAGTGTACGAACAACCACATCCCTGTTCTTCGCATCCTTGATATAAGCCGGAATACTATGTGAAGCCGTTCGTATAGGCATATTTCCGTATTTTACACGCAGATCTGCGGAGACATAAGCGATGAGATAATTCAGATGCTCCCGATTCACAGCCCATATTATTTTTCCTCTGAAATTATCCAGGAAGTATAATTCCAGCCCGAACACAGGATCTTTCCCTGCACAAATCTCGGAAAAACACCTTTGGTATGTCGGCTTGGCGTGTAATTCAACCTGATTAACAGAACTACAATGCGGACATTCCACATGCGTCGATCGGTGAGACGTCTTCTTCTCGTCTGCGACTTCCACGTTAAACCAACGTTCACATACAGCACAATTCCCCTTGGCTTTATATTGATATACTGGTTCTTCAAAAGCTTGAGCGTAACATTCGTAACACTTCCATCCCAGTTGACCATTCCGTTGATCAATCGAAGCGTGCCCACCGCATTTGGGACATTTCACATCAATCCGCTCTCCCCGTCGAAGGACCGAATAGAAACTATACTTATACGCACCTTCATCTTCGAAACGTTTCATCCTGTATCCACCTTTCTTCTAAAACTACGACATACACAGCGTCAAAATACTCAACATTTACCAATCCATCTCTCTAAAATTATATGAAACTCCGTTGCTCAGCACAACAATTGAAGACAGATTGTTGGAAATGCCTCTAATACGACATACCCAAGTGTGTGCCTCATCACACCCGTCTCCACCTCAATAACGTAATCTATAACTAAATAACTACTGAAATGAAAGAAAACCTGCTTTTTAGATTGTGAAAAACATCACTTGAGTAAAGGTTGTGCAACTATGTTCTCCTTACTGAATGTATACAAATGGTCACTCGTATTTGCTATATTCACAGCAACTCTCTCTCACTGTAGTTCAACCGACACGGTTAAACCTGTTCACCACGATGAAGTCTCCTCCTCCTCCTCCTCTGCGATCAGTCAACCCCCGGTGGACCCGATCATTCGCAGAGAAGGTACTACGGTATATATTGAAATGACGGCCCAGGTTACAGATGTCGAAATCTCCAAAGGAGTGATATACAACGCTTGGACATTTAATGGTACCGTCCCCGGACCCGTCCTACGAGTGACCGAGGGAGATACCTTGGTGTTCACGTTGAAAAATAAAGATTCCAGCCTGCCTCACTCCATGGATTTTCACGCTGTACATGCTGCTCCCAGCAGCAAATTTATTGATGTTATGCCAGGCAAGGAAGGTACGTTCACCTATCCAACCTCCTCACCCGGTGTATTCATGTATCACTGTGGAACTAAACCGGTTCTTGCCCATATCGCAAACGGGATGTACGGCATGATTATTGTTGATCCCAAAGCAGGATACCCTTCCGATCACTTGGTAGACCGTGAGTATACCCTTGTTCAGAGTGAATGGTACAAAGAACATGATTATGAAGCTTTTTTGAACGGGGAACCGGATTATGTCGTATTTAACGGCAATGATTATGGATTAATAAAACATCCCCTGTTAGCCAAAGTAGGGGATACGGTGCGGATCTATGTCAGTAATGCCGGACCCAATGAAGTCTCATCCTTCCACGTTGTGGGTACCATTATGGACCGTGTGTATACCGATGGGAATCCACGCAACATCCAGTATGGAATACAGACGGTTATGCTTCCCGCAAGTGGTGGAGCTGTCGTAGAGTTCACCGTGACCGAAGAAGGTGATTATGCGATTGTAACCCATCAGTTCAACCATGTAGCCAAAGGAGCTGCCGCTGTTCTGCGTGTGACCAAGGATGGAACTGATCATGGTGGACCCGCGATGTCTCACTGAGACATGACAATAGATAATGGCTATACCTATCCTGAACCATTCGAGGTGATTAAACGATGATCTGTACACACGAAGCGAAGGATGCCTGTTTCTCCAAAGTATCTCTGTTCCAGCATCTTGATCCATCCGAAGTTGCCTTGTTGATCTCCCTTCTGCATACCCGCAAATATAACAAAGGCGAAGTTGTTGTCCAGGAGGGAGAACGCTCCGATACGCTTTATGTGGTTCATCAGGGATGTGTGAAGTTATCCAAATACAATGAAAATGGCAAGGAACATATTATCCGGTTTCTGTTTCCCGGAGATTTCTTCGGACAAGATTCCCTGTTACACCAAAAACCACATGCCGCGAACGCCGAAGTTCTGGAGCCTTCAGCCATCTGCTCTATCAGCAAGCATGACTTTGACCAATTACTTGAACATGATCCGAAGCTTGCTTATCATTTCCTGCTTGCCATTACCAAGCTGCTCCGTGAAACAGATGAATGGAACAGCTCGCTCAGTGCGATGACAACCGAACAGAAGATTGCCAAGTTGCTTTTGTATTTTCATACCCGCAATCATGCAAAACATGAGATCCGCTTGCCTGTTTTCAAAAAAGATATGGCTCTGCTGCTCGGGATTACACCCGAAACACTAAGTCGCAAACTTACTATGATGCAATCTCAGGGACTGCTTCAGGTTACAGGAAACTGCATCCTTATTCTTCAACTGGAGCAGCTTAGGGAAAGAATTGAACCGCCTGCCCGAAACCAATGAATTAGGTAGAAAACTTGCGAATGCGGAGGAAGCTGTTTTGGCAAAAAAAAGTATCCGATCAGAAACCACTCTGTTCGGATACTCTTTTTATATAAATTCAACCCATAGATCGGAAGCTTATTCTGTCATCTACAGATCCAGCAACAGCGACACAAGCAATCCCATGGATGCAATCAAACCCACAATTGGCCCACCCTCTTCAAAGGCTTCCGGCATCATCGTCGAGCAGATCATGGCAATGATTCCGCCACCTGCAAATGCACCAATCGCTGCACCCATCTCCTCTGGAAGCTGCTTCAGAAACAGATATCCACCCAGTGCTGCAATCGCGGAGATCAATAGTACACTAAGCCACATTAATATGATTTTGCCACGACTGTATTTGCCCTGTAGTCCAACCGTACTGGACAGACCTTCAGGAATGTTGCTGACAAAGATCGATACTACCAGGACCACACTGACACCGTTGCCAGCCAGTAAGCTGGCTCCAAGCATGATGGATTCCGGGATAGCATCCATTACAGTTCCTGCAAAGATCCCGAGCCCGCTTTGGTTCGAGTCTCCCGACTTTGCCGAACGTTTACGCCCCGCCCCTCCCTTTGCAGAAACGAGCAGGTCAAACAGCGTGTACACGACGGCACCCGCCGTAAATCCAATGGCGGTAGGTATTATTCCTCCATCATTCAGCGCATCTCCGAGAAGTTCAAAGGTCGCTGCACCAATTAATGTTCCTGTCCCAAACGCCATGATCCAGCCAATAACTCGTTTGGGAATCTTCAGAAACAAGGCTGCGAGTGCACCAATGACAACCGCTGAGGCAGAGATGCCGCCCCACATGAATGCAGTCCACATCCGGGCCGACCCCTCTCTTGTTCAATCATATTCTATCATTCCATTAACCCAGGTTGAGTAATCAAAAACAGTGATGTGGCTTTACGGTGATCTATATCACCTGATGTGTTCAAAAATCACGCTATGATGAAATGATGTCGTCGTTCAGAACTATGAACACAGAGAGGAGAGATTCTCATGAGTAGGGTAAACAAAGATACAACAGCGGAGTTTCTACAACAGTTCCCCATCTTCCAGGACCTCAGCCCCGAGGAATTAAAGCAAGTCGAAGATATCGCCATTTCCAGAAACATTCAGAAGAAATCGGTTATTTTCAGCGAAGGAAGCGAAAAAGAAGCTGTCTTTTTCATCCGTACCGGCATTGTAAAGGCCTATAAAACCGATGAGAACGGGCATGAACAGATTGTCTCTTTCCTCAAAACAGGAGATATGTTCCCACACACCGGCTTTTTTAATGCGCACCCTTACCCGGCTACGGCAGAAGCAATTACCCCTACCGAACTACTAGCCATACCTGTCCGACTTTTCGAACGATTAATGCTGAGCACACCTTCAATTGCGATCAAAATTATGCGTGTGCTCGGTGATAAAATAAGAGAATTACAGGATAAATTGCAGGTGCTCTCTGGTCAGGATGTACGCAATCGTGTACTTTCCTTCCTTCTCATGCTTGCAGATCAGCACGGACAAATGCATGGAGACCAGATTATCATCAACCTGCCCATGACACATCAGGAGTTTGCCAATTCTATTGGTACAACAAGGGAAACAGCGAATCGGCTTTTAAACCAGCTTACAAAAGAGAATTTACTCGAAGTGGATCGCAGCCGGATCATCATTCATGATTTGCAAGCATTGAAGGAACAAAGGGATACGTGACCACCCTGCACCCAGACACACTGTTTTCTCCTACGCTATTACATTACACTGTGTGTGCACAAAGAGACCTTAACGACCGTAATCGATGTTAAGGTCTCTTTCGCATGCACAATTAGCAATATACGTATCAGGATATTGTTAGCTTGGGCTTGCCCATGGCAATATTTCCATACAGGATTCTGACTCAAATAAGGCGAGACTATGACATTAAAAAATGTGTGAGCAGGCTCACACAGCCCCCTCCTCACGTTTTCTATAATCAAATTGCAACGCCACACTATCCCATTTGGAGGAATGACACATGAACACATACGCAGCAACCATTAATGCCACGGAGTATCCACCGCATTTGAAACATAAAGTTATTTTCGAAACGTTTGATCAGTTGCAACCACAGGAATCCATGTTGCTCATTAACGATCACGATCCTAAGCCCCTACGATTCCAGTTCCAGTCCACACATCCCGATGGCTTCAACTGGGAGTATATTGAGCAGGGTCCTACAACCTTCCAGGTCAAAATCAGCAAATTATAGATTGGAGCTGAACCGCTATGGCGCACGTTGAAATCATTGACGATACTACACTCCGCATCACGCTGCGGCTGGAAGACGCTACAACCATGGTTCAAATGGCACAGCGTGAGCAAGCGGAATATGCGCAAGAGATTATCACCATTTACGAAATAATGCCTGTGTTCGAATATACTCATTTCTGTTTTTACGCCTATGACAGTGCAAGACTTTTTGAGCGTGTGCTCGGCATGGACCCCAAAGCCTACCTGTCCTTCTCCCTCGATGCGCCGGAGTCATTCTTCTATGCGCTGTACGGTGGAATGGCCGCCCTGTATGAATCAGCGCTACAGTTGGTACAGCAGGCGGATGCAGCTAGTGCAGGATCGGATGTGAACGCACATGTCTCCATCTGATGTCCATATTGTTGAATTGGATGTGCGTCCTCATCTGAGTAAAAAGTTAGAGCCGTTTCAACTGATCATGGACACGGTCAAAGGCCTTCAGCATGAAGATGTCTTTGTACTTCATGCTCCATTCAAACCAACGCCTCTGCTCGGTATTCTCAAGATGAAAGGGTACTCCAGCACATCGGAACGAAAGGGTTCAGATCACTGGGTCACCACGTTTGTGCACAAAAAAAACAAAACCGGTGCCAAAGCATTATCTGCAATGGTTTTATCTGGATCGGAAGTCGATTCTAAGCCCGGTTCAGACGAAGAATCAGCTTCATGCAATGGCCATCCAGAGGAGCAAGCTGTTGCGATTGAAAACTTTGAATCCCTACAGGCGCCCACCGTTATACTGGACAATCGCGGATTGGAACCGCCACAACCCATGATGCGAACACTTGCCGCACTGGAACGTTGCAAACCTGGGGAAGTCGTACTGATTCATAATGACCGTGTGCCAGTCTTCTTGATTGAAGAGTTAAACAATCTCGGTTGTTCCTACACCGTTGAGGATCAAGCCGATGGTACGGCCAAAGTGAGAATTGAAAAAGGGTAAGGAGGCAAAGGCCATGTCCAGGTTGCCGTTTCTTTTTATCATCACGGGCATCTTTGGATTTGTAATGTATCACGCATTCTCCCTGCTCTCGCTGACAGGCTGGCTTGGTGATGAACTCAGAGGACCCGAAGGCTGGTTTCATGCCCATCTGTTTGTGCTAGGGTGGGCAACCATGCTGGCTATGGGTGCCGTTTATCAGTTGATACATGTTATTTTGCAATCCAATATTTACAGTCTGTTTCTTGGTTATTGTCATTATTTCTTGTTCAGTATCGGAATCGTGGGCATGTTATACGGCTTCATCCGTGCAGATGTCATCTGGATTGCGGGTTCTGCTACACTCGCTCTCTCTGGCATTCTGTTGTTCGGATGGAATATGGCCGTTACCCTCATCCGTGCCTCACAGTGGAATCCGGTAACGATCAGTGCAGCTTGTTCCTGTCTTTATCTGGTTCTAACCGGGCTTTCCGGTATGCTGATGGGTCTGAATTTTGCCTTTGGTGATTGGAATGGTCTGCATGAACGATTATTCGGTGCACATATCTGGATGGGAACACTTGGCTGGTTTGGCATGTTAATTACCGGCTTCAGTTACAAAATGCTTCCGATGTTCTACCTGTCCCACGATTATTCCATTCGACTGCAAAAAGTGGTCCTGGTTCTGTGGAATGCAGCTGTAGTTACAGGTGTTGTCGCATTTCTGACAGGTATTAAGGGAGGATTGCTCTGGCTTGCGCTCTTACTTCTAACAGCAGCCCTTCTCTTCTATGTGTATCACTTGGAGCAAATTCAGGAGAAACGGCACAAAAGTAACCCAGGTCCGGGCATTCGCTGGTCTGTCTATGTAAGTCGTGCGTTTGCTGTATATGCTGTGGCCCTACTGATCCATTCCTCGCAAGGGACTGAACTGCTGCTCCATCCAAGGGTTGTTCTGCTGTCTGGATGGGTATATCTCGGGGGCTGGGTGTCCCTCACCATACTCGGATATGCCTCCAAAATCGTTCCTTTTCTGTGGTGGACCCATAAATATGGCAAGCAGGCAGGCAGACCTGGGACACCGTTAATGGCTGGTATGCTGAGTGAACGGAACGTCAATTGGGGGATGATCGCCATGGTGGCTGGAAGCCTTCTGCTAGTCAGTGGAATTCTGATTAATCTGGCTGAGGTCATGATGGTTGGAGGAACGATACTGTCTCTTGTCTCCATCGTTTATATAACAAATATTGCTTTGGTATTCAGACGTTAACATTAATAAGGTGGACTGGAGAGTGAACATGATGGAACAAACCACGCATTTGCTGGAATGTCTCAAGGAAGTGTATGACCCTGAATTAGGTGTCAATATCGTTGACCTGGGTCTGGTGTATGAAGTAAGGGAAGAGCCTGAACGGGTACATGTACGAATGACGCTGACTACACCAGGTTGCCCGCTGCATGATACAATTGTTGGTGCGGTGAAATGGGTTTTGCAGGAAAATACAAATAAGACCGATATTGATGTTCAAGTCGTGTGGGAGCCACAATGGTCTCCACAGCTGATGTCGAATGAAGCCAAGGAAATGCTGGGATACTTCTAGGCAGAATGAACAGTGACCGGATGAATGAACAAATTGCTGCCGGAATACGAAAAAGCGTACTTAAGATCTGATACTCTCAGACCCAGGTATGCTTTTTGTTTGCTATGAGAACCACACTTGGTCAAGGCATTCTTGAATAAAAAATATAAATAAGGAAACTCCAGAATAGAGTTTCCCTTATATTAGTACCGATCAGTGAATCATTCTATCGATTCCTTGATATTAGATGTTAGATGTTAGATGTCCTTGGCATAGGATGCTGCTGGCACTTTGTTTAAAACCACGAACAAACGAACTTCCTGATCTCCTGTATTATGAAATGTGAACTCGACCTCACCGCCGCAATGGATCACATCCTCTTGTTTCACCACTTGTTCTTTTCCATCCAGAATAAGTGTACCTGTGCCTTCGACCACCAGCAAAATAACGTCTGTGCCCGGATGTTTATGAACGGGAAGTTGCTGACCTGGCAGAAAATGAAGGACAAAGGTCACTCCACCACCCTGTTGGAATAAAACTCGTTTCGTAAACCGGTCCTCACTAAATGTTTTAACTTCTTGCAATGACGTGATACTCATCATAATCGTCCTCCTCGATAATGTAATCTGTGAATACATTCATCTTATCGCAAGAAAGCCCGCATTTCTTTGATCTGAATCAAGAAAATGCGGGCAATGAACAAATCATGGGTCGGTCCTCATGACCGTTTGTTTCTAAGATGGTTACACCATCATTTTGCGCAGAGAAGCGATATATCTCGAACGTATAATGATAAAATAAAACGTCTGTGCAAGTACAAAGGCACCAAATACAGTCAACACGGGCATCGTATAATTGGTAATACCGAATTCAGTCAGGAATGGCTTAACCACCACCAAAGTTTCAATGATAGCTACTCCGATCGGTAAAAAGAACAGGATAGCAATCTGAACGGTGGATGATCGTTTCATCTCCTGGAAACTGAGACCCATTTTCGAAAGAGAATGCACCATCCTTCCATCCGCTTCAAGATCGGTATGCAGTCTGAAATACAAAAAGCTTGCAGAAGAGATCGAGAAGATTAATCCGATAAATATGCCCAGGAAGGTAAAGAGTGCTGTACCCTGTCTGAATCTTTCAAAATCACCGTACCGCGTACTCAGATATCCAGACTGGTTATCCGTTGAAGCGTTGCTGCTTCGGATGGAATCCGCGGAGGATAGAAGCTGATCGCTAACCATGGCTTCCGAAGAGTGGCGATCAGGTACAGCATGACCCCATGCAGGGATCTGATACAGATATTTACCAGATATCATATTATCTTTGATCTGTTGGGCAATCTCTTCATACTTCTCATCCGGTAGGACAACTATACCTGTAGCATAGAGTAGGGTTCCAAACTGTGGATCGATATCTGTATCCGTAACCCTAACTTCCAGCGGACTAGCATTCAGACTCAACGTCAACTTGTCTCCCTTCGCATAATTACGAAATCTGTTGCGCTTTATCTGATCCTGACCCTTCTCATTGCGGGTATCCACAAATACAGCGGACCCGGTATCCAATTCGAACATCTTTCTCCCTTGTGTCAGATTGTATTGGTTGTATTGACTAAGCGGCATAACCGAGACTGCACTCTGATCTGCATTAGACCAGAAATATTCAATATAGACTTGCTGATAATCCAAGCCTGCGGCTTCAAGTTTCGAATCAATAGCGCTCATATCCAATTGCTCTGTTGGTCTGAATACGTTGTATTGAATTGCAAAATCGTTGTTTGTAAACTGTTCCCGGTTCTCCTGATCCAGTGACAAAATTACAACTGCACTCATTGAAGCAATCGCAATCACCACGGTCACCATAAAGAGCATGCGGGCATTATCCTTCATTTTATAACTCATCTCTGAGATCCACAACAGACGTGTACCATGCCATACCGTTTTACGATTACGCTTCAATAAACGGATGATGAGCACGGAAAGTTGTGAATAGAAAAAATACGTCCCGGCTATCCCTGTTACTGCTGCAAGCATGATTGTTCCGCCATTTAACCCGTTGCGGAGTACCACAAAACCTACTGTAAGTAATGCAAAACCCAGAAGTGAGAAGAACCATGAAGCTTTGGGCTCTTTTTTAGGTTTGTTGGTTCCCGTTAGAAGTTCTAACGTCCGTTTGTTTCCGATAAAAACCAATGTAAAAAGTGAAATGCAGAAAAATAATAACAGAAAGGCCCCGATCGTAATCAGAATCGCTTTCACGGGAAAATAAAAGGGCAGATCATCCATCCCGATAAAACGAGTAGTTAACATCAGGAACAACTTGGACAACAACATACCTCCGCCGATACCGGCAATAATGGACAGGCAGCCGATCAACATGTTTTCCAAAATGACCAATCTCCGAATCTGTGCGGGTTCTGCACCAAGTATGGTCAGAATGCCAAACTCTTTATTCCTTGATTTGAGAAAAGCACTGATGGAATACATAACAAAGAAAAATGCAAACACATACACAATAACCGAAGCGATCTGCATCCCCGTAGCGGTTGTGTCACCCATTGGCAACTCTGCCACATATGGATGATAGATAAATACCGCATACGCGAAGAAAATCATGACCATAAACACACTGCTAAGAAAAAAAGCAATATACGCTCGCCCATTCCGGCGAATATTGTTAAACGCGAACTGAGGAAAGCTCATGTGAATTCCCTCCCCAGAAGGATAAAGTATCAATGATCCGCTGGAAAAACGTCTGTCGATTATCTCCGCGGTGTACCTCGGCTGCCAGTTTTCCATCCTTGATGAACACGATACGGTTACAATAACTTGCCGCAAGCGGGTCATGTGTGACCAACATAATGGTCGTTTTCTCCTGCTGGTTAATCTGTTCAAGTGATTCCATGACCGCTTGGGATGACGTAGAATCCAGGGCACCGGTGGGTTCATCCGCCAAAACAATCGAAGGCATATTGATCATGGATCTCGCAATGGCTGTCCGTTGTCGCTGTCCGCCCGAAATTTCGTAGACTCGTTTATCCAGAATATGATCAATCCCAAGCTTCGCTGTAATGCGATGTAGTCTGCTCTCCATCTCCTTTAGTTTGACCTTGTCCAGTGTCAATGGAAGTACAATATTCTCAGCAACAGTCAGAGTGTCCAACAGATTGAAATCCTGAAAGACAAATCCGAGTTCTCGACGTCGGAACATGGCAAGTTCTTTCTTTTTCATATCAAACGGGTTCATGCCATTAATCAGCACCTTGCCTGAGCTGGGTTCATCAATGGTGGAGACCATGTTTAACAATGTGGTTTTGCCACTGCCCGACGGGCCCATAATACCCACAAACTCACCTTGCTTGATTGTCAGATGAATATCACTAAGGGCTTGAGTCTGCACTTTGCCCTGATATACTTTGTTCAGTCCAGATACCTGTAACATTTCCATACGTATTTCCCTCCTGATCCATCTATTCTTTATACGTTAATTCTATTCTTATCCTAACCGACCTCCCCTAACGGTGCTATCGAATTACCTTAAACTTCTCTTACAGCCCGTTTAAGGTTTTGTTCCCCTGCCTCCTCCATCACAATTCTGTGCATTAAAAAAGCACCTCGCCCATGGGCAAAGCGCTCTTTACTTCGGATACTTCGTATGAACCCAGCTGAATCTGACCAACGTTCCCTCATTTGGCTCCGAAAACAACTCGACACGGTTATCCAGGCGGGCACTGATCTGACGAACCAGATATAATCCCATTCCCGTAGATTCATGGTATTGTCTGCCCCGTTCACCTGTAAAATAGGGATTGAATACGCGATGAATATCCTCGGACGAGATGCCAATCCCCTCATCCTGAATGTCCAGGATTGTACGCTCTTCCTGTTTATAGCCTGTAATAATCACTTTTTTGCCTGATTTGCTATCAGAATAGTTAACGGCATTGGTCAAAATTTGGGTGAACATGAACCGCAGCCACTTGGAGTCACTATATATCTGAAGGTCGCCCTCCATCCGGATATCCGGCGTAATGCCTCTGCGAATAAACAAACGTCGGTTCTCTGCAATGCTACTCCGAAGCACTTCATGCAGAGACAGCAGCTCTACACGAAAATCCCCTTCAAACTGTTCAAGCCTTGATGAATGCAAGACCATTTCAAGTCCTTTGCGCAGCTTATCCAGCTCATCCTGAATACTGCCCGCCGTCTCATCTTCTACATCTTCCAAGGTCAGTTGGATAATGGACAACGGGGTCTTCATCTGATGAACCCAGCGATTCATGAATACCACCTGCTGATCCTTGCTAGTACGTAACTGACCCATCTCGTTCTGCCGATTACGCTCCAGTTCATGTAACAATTCCTGGATGGCTTCCGCCACGACCGAATTTCCAAGCGTTTGAAAAGGCTCGTTTACCAGTTTGCGTGGTTGTTGAAGTAGACGGTAATATGCTCGCAACTGGAAGTAACGAGTGACCAGATAAACCATCAATACCACGATACTGATCAACATGCCATAAAGGACAATCTTCATCGGACGGCCCTCACCAGAGAGCCAGTAGACACACGGAACGAGCAGCATCTGTAACACATAAAATCCGACTAACATCAGGTGGTCTTTCAGGAAAAGTCTCATTTCCCTTTCCCCTGTGCGGATGAATCCAGATCCAACACACGATAACCCGCTCCGCGAACCGTCTCCAAAATCTCTTCTGCACCCAGCTCCTTCAACTTCCGGCGAACACGTGTAATATAGACATTCAACGTATTATCATCAATAAAATGCTGATCTTCCCACATCTGTTCTAACAATTTTTCTCGGCTGACAACTCGCCCTGCCTTCGCCATCAGCGCTTCCACCAGTATCGCTTCCTTCTGTGTCAGCTCGGTAGAACGCTCATCATATTCCAATACAAATCGCTCAGGATAAAGGATCATGGGACCGTTCTTCACCTTCACTTCCTGTTGAACAGAAGCGTAAGAACCATAGGCTCTGCGTAGCTGACTACGTACTTTGGCAAGAACGACTTCATATTGAAAAGGTTTTGTAATATAATCATCCGCCCCATGTTCCAATGCCATAATCTGATCCATACCACTATCACGAGCCGATATGAATAAAATGGGACATATGGAATGTGTGCGTATCTGCCTGCACCAGTAGTATCCATCATATTGAGGCAAATTCACATCCATCAGCACAAGGTCCGGCTTCACTTCCACAAATTCATCCAGTACATGACGAAAATCATCGGTGACCTGTACCTGGAATCCATTTCGGGTCAGATAAGCCGCCAGCAATCCTGCTAACTTGGCATCATCTTCAACCAACAATATCGACTGCATCGTTAACCCTCTTTCCGTTTCCTGACGTCAGTGTATCACATCTAGTTACCCATTTTAGTCGGAAACGGCTTGAAAATAAAGCTTTAGACCACGAGACGCCCTCTCTTCTCTGCCAACCCAATGATGGCTTCCACCCCTGAGTTAAACTCAAGAAAGTCCTGCTCGACCCCATCGCTGAAAATAACACCATCCTCCGGCATCTGGGATACAATGTGCAGTGGTTGTTTTGAATGGATCTGCCCAAATACGAGATTGGCCGCAGTCGTTCGGCTCGGAAAAGGTTCACGTACTGAAAAATATAAGTACGGCGCATCCCAGTTAAAATGATTCAGCTCCTGCCTGCTTCCATGAATGGATGCCGATGCTGTAGCAACCTCTGCTTCGGAATTCATGTTCTGCCATGCAGCCGACCCTACAATTCCGGTGGCGCCGGCCAGCACACTTTTAAACCAGCCTGTCGATCCCATGCCTGTGGATACAATAATACCACTAGAGGATTGTTGTTCTGTGGATGAACCCAAACGCACTTCATAACGAGCCGATACATGTGTCTTCCGACCAATGAACAGATCATTCACACCATATAGATACTGTCCATCATTGAGTTCCACTTTGGCGAGAGTGACTTCTTTCAAGGTTCGTTGCTTTCGAATGACATCAGGAACAATGAAGCTCAGATCCTCCACGGTAAAAGGTAATAACACGCCATCCCAACGCATCGGGTCCGGATTCACACCGATGAGCGGCTGCTCGGTTACATACTTGAGGGTGTTGGCTACAAGCCCATCCTGTCCAACCACGACCACGATATCCTGATCTCCAAAGATAAAATTGGGCACATGTTCCCGATCAATCGTCTGAACCCGTCCCAATTGACCCAGTTGCTGCTGGGCCTGCTGCACAGATAGCCGATAACGACGGTCTTCCTCCATATAATCACTGAAGTCTGCGCCCAGACGTTCAATATAGAACTGAGCTTGCTGCACCGTGTTATATCGAACCACCAGCTCTTCCAGTCGGGTCCGGCGTTTCACCAGAATCAGCTTGTGTTCACTCATCCGATCATCTGCCGTGGCCTGCTGACGTACTGATTTCCCTGCCTGCTCTGCTTGCTCTCTTCTTCCTAATCTCATCTCGCTCGACCTCCCTGATCTCTGCCTGGCGCAGGAGACATTAATCCCTGTAACAGATCCGGCGAGATATTTAGTTGCCCAATCTTGCCTGCATTTTCAGCCAGTTCCTGGAACGCGAGTGCGATCAGCTTATCAGAATTCATGCCCATATTCGCCATTGCTTGCAGTACATTCGGCTGTACATTTTGCAATGAGTTCATCACGGCAGCAATCTCATACGCTTTGGCATCTGCCTCGGCATTGTGATTAGCAATAGTTAACTCAATCAGTTGCTGCTTACGTTCCTCCATCGCTGTATTGAACTGAAGCTGCTCCTGCTCCATCTCGTTTTGTTTCTGTTTCACCGAGCGTTCTGTCTGCAATTGGGTCTCACGAATTTGCTGTTTCTTCGTCTCTACGGCAATTTCGGTGTTCAGTTCGTTCTCTTTCACTCGTCTTTCCTGTTCAATCGATGCATTCCGACGTACATAGAGCGCTTCATCTGCCTGACGCAAAATCTCTTCCCGCGCCTGTGCTTCCAATGCACGCATCGTCTCTTTATTAGGCAGAATGGCCAGAATCGATAGACTCATCAACTCAACGCCCAATTTCTCCAACTCTTCACTTTGCACAACCTCGCGTTTCATGCTGCTTGCCAGCCGTTCACTGGATTGAATAGCTTCTTTCAGCGGCATTTGTTCCAGATGTTTCTTGGTCAGTACTTTGGCTGTAGTGATCACCCGTTGATCCAACTTGCCGGGGTCGTCAGAGATATACCGATTCTTGCGCAAATTGTACGTGTAATTCAGGCTCTGGGTTATTTTCAGGTAATCCACAATGCGATAGCTTAGCTGCCCTTGCACAGTAACCGTCTGATAGTCCGCTGTAATCTCTTCGAACATGAACGGTACATCCACCGAGGATACGGGTAGAACCACTACCGATGTGGTCGGCTCATAATAATAGAAAGACAATCCTACACCTTGACGTTGTACCTCACCATTTTTTACTTTCATGACATATTCACTGGGCTGAAATTTCGCAAATCGGAATCCAAACATAGCTCATTCCCCATTTCTTTAATATTGTCGTTTTGATATTATCGAAATGATAACAAATGAATTCGATATTGTCAATACGACATTAACAAAATGTTTATATGCCTATTTAGAGAAAGGGATGAAGTCTGAACCTCATTTTTTCCTCGAAAAATAAAGAGACCGAATCATATGATCCGATCTCTTTACCTGCTTTGTTATTTTCTATTCATGCGTGTTAATGATGCCATTAGGCACCTTTCGTAATCAAAAGCGGACTTTTCTAAATATCTCTAATACAGTTGTTCCATCATTCTGGCGACTGCAACAGCCCCTTGTGCACGGTTTGCTGTTTCTTTCGGAGCAAACGTGCCATCAGGCATGCCATTTAGCAGCCCAAGTTGTTGCATCGAGGCTACAGCTTCTTTGGCGTATGCTGCGATCTCGGCGTTGTCTACAAACACCATATTTCCTTGTACAGAATGGGTCGCACCCTCACGCTGCACAACCTTCAGTGCTCTGTTCAGCATGACGGCCATTTCTTCTCGTGAAATACGTTCATTCGCTCCAAAGCTTCCATCTGCTCGGCCTTGAATTATTTCCATTTCCATTCCAAGTCGTACTGAATCGGCATACCACTGCCCTTCCTTCACATCCGTTAGGACTGAAATAGATGGATCCGGCTGGCGTGTATCACCAATACCTTTAATAATCATTTGCAAAAATTGTGCTCTGGTCAGTTCACCTTGCGGGGCAAAACGAGTTGCGCTCATCCCCGAAATAATCCCTTTACCGTAGAGGTTCTGTACCTCTTGGATTGCCCAATTGTGATTTTGCAAATCATGTAATGGCACTTCAACTTCTTCAATGACATAACTGCCGGATTCCAGCGGTTTGAACGCCATCGTTTTGGTCTTATCATCGTACTTGGAATACATAACAGGTTTCATTTCTCCACTTGGAGATATGGAATGTACAACCATCACTACATCATTCTTCTTAGGTTGCTCCACATTGGATAGAGCAACTTCAACTGCTCTGTTTGTCCATTCCAATGGCTTATTGTTCATTAACAAATTCACATCAACAATTGCATGATTACCGATCGTTGCTTTTTGAGATGTGGACAATGTATCTGTCGATCCTTTTGCCACTACGATGTCAAACGTTCCCTCAGTCTCCGCAATAGTTAGCGGGAGTGATCTCAGAGGAACACGAACGGTAGTCTGTCCTACAACTACATCCAGGGATTTCACTTCCTCGGAACGAATCCATGCCGCCAGTTGACTTGCAGCCAACTGGAATGTGACTGTCTTGGCTGTGTCGGGTACATCTGCAAGCAGTTTCAACGTACGATTTCCTGCATCCATGGATTGCAGTGCCTGGGTTAATTGAGATACATCTGGACGAATCGAATACTTGTCATTCCCGGTTGCTGTTCCTTTTACCGTTATTAGACCCTTAACTGGCGGATTACCAGGTTCAACCGGTAGTGTTACAGCCGGATTCCCCGTTGAAGGAGCTGTTCCCGGGTTGGAAGGTTGTGATGGCTGGCCAGGGCCAGGTGTTACATCTTGACGTACAAGCTTACTCACAGCATCTTGTAAAGCACGATCCGCATTGCTTACATCTTGCGTTGAAGATTCAACATCCAGAATGAATGCCTTCGCTTCAGAAAGTGCCTTACTGAATACATTCCAGCTTGATGTCGTGTATTCGGTTTGTTTTAATTTCTCAGCGGTATCTACAGTAGTTTGCAGTGCAGATTTGTCCGCTGGGAACGTACCGTATGCTTCAAATTCCATGAATCCTACCCATGTGGGACCTGTTTTAATCGTTACCCGAATGTAACGTCCCTCCGTGCCTTCTGGAAGTACATGGCTAGGTGCGGTTGATACAACAACATCACTTGTGGTGTCCACTACTTTCACAAAATTTTTGTTATCGTTGGACACTTCGATCGTATATTTGATGCCGCCACTCCACATCGACATTTCGATTTTACGGAGGTTAGCAACCTGACCCAAATCCACTTGCCACCAGCTATCCTTACTCTCGTCTGTTCCCCATGAAGTGTTCGAATTGTTGTCAATTGCACCTTCAGGAGAGTTGGCTTGATTGCCTCCTGTCCCTGCACTACTTGAAGCCGTTGCTGTTTTTCCCGTTGTTAAAGCCTCCAGAGAGACTAGATTAGTAAAGGCTTGTTTCAACGTACTCAGTGCTGAATTCACCTCAGACTGGACAACAGCATTGTTATCTCGGACCTGAATCGCTGCCTGCAAAGACTGTTCCAATACAGACCAGCTCCGGCGTGTATAGGAAGATTTAGTCTGCTGCTGCATTTGTTGAATGTACTGGTGCAGTTGTGTTTTGTCCACATTGGATAGACCTTGAATGGCATCATGCAAACGTTTAACCGCTGTATTCGCATCCGTCTGTGTTGCTCTTGGATCATTCAAGATCTGATCAGCGCCTTCCAGCGCTTTGGTCAATACCGCCCAAGTGGCCGCAGACCAGTCAGCCTGCTGATACGTACGCGCTTCCGCTATTTTGGCTCTGAGCTCGTCAAGTTGCGGGGTGATAACCTGCATCTGCTGCATCACACGTTCCAATGCTGTTGTCGCTGCATCTGTATCTGCTTGAGTCACCCCGCCCGGCGTGTATGCCTGTTCGTATACATCATTCGCTGTCGAGATTGCCGGAGCCAGAGTCACCCAGCTTTCCGGAGTAAAATCAGTCTGTACCAATGATTCGGCTCGTGTAAGTGCCGCATCAAGTTGCTGGCGGTCTGCGGGCAGAAGACTTAATCCACGTTTGTACACATCAAGTGACCATAACGCTCTGCCTTCATACGAATGCCCGCCGTTGGCCGGAAATTCATCATAGTCAAACATCGCTTGGTTCTCCCATGCATTACCTTCGGATGCAATCCAGCCTACACCCGCCGGAATCCACGCTGGCTCCCAGTAGAAGAAACCTGCGCCATGATTATCTGGCACGTTCGCAATCATGTCCATAATGCCGGCAATAGCATCATATTGACCTTGAACGGTTGCGGGGAAGTCTGCTCCCCCAACATGAAGCGCTTCATCTGATCCAATGATGTTACCGTGTGCATCCCCGTTTTTGTAGGAAAACGGATAGGACGTTTCAGCGATAATGACATCTTTGCCAAACTCGACTGACACTTCATTCATCGTTTTCTGTACATCCGCAAATGTCCCATGCCAGAACGGGTAATACGATAGTCCGATAATGTCATAGTCCAATTTGCCTTTACGTAACTCTTCAAAGTACCATTTAAACGTATCCACCTTGCCACCTTCAGCCAAATGGATCATAATCTTCACCTTATCCGCGTTATCGGTGATCTCCCCTTCTACTGCACGTACAGCATCAACTCCGCTTTTTAGCAATGCAACATTTTGCTCGAAATCCACGTCACTGCTCAAGCCGTTCAGAACACCACTGTTGATCTCATTACCGATCTGCACCATATCAGGCATAGCGTCTGCGGCCTTCATCTCACTTACAACTTCATACGTGTAGTTGTATACGGCCTGCTTCAGCTCTTCGGGCGAAAGACCTTCCCAAGCTTTGGGACGAAGCTGCTGGCCCGGGTGCGCCCACTCATCCGAGTAGTGGAAATCCAACAGGATCTTCATACCTTTTTTCTTCACCCGCTCGGCCAAACGAATGACATCGTCCTTGTCGTTGTATCCCCCTGATTTCTGTGGATCATTCCACAGACGAAGACGCACATAATTGACACCGCGATCCTTGAGAATATCGAGCAAATCACGCTCTGTACCGTTGCTGTCCACGTATTTGCCGCCTTTGTCCTCAATGGCAGTCAACGTGGAAATATCAACACCTCTAACATAGTCTGCACGATATCCCTCAACGATCACCTTAGCTTTAAGCTGAGGTTCTGGAGGAGCACCATATACAACTCCTGTTACCGTAAATTCGCCTGCAGAGGCGTATTGCATAGGGTCGATATGATCCCAAGTCACAGGTACCATTCCCGATTTTTCATTCTGAAACTGTGCCTTTACCTCGTTGGGCAGAATTGGCGCACTTCTGGTCACCGTTCTCACTTCGATCTCATCATATCCTTTAATATTGGCTGGTTCAGTTCCTTCTGCTTCTCCCCACACTTTGAACTCCAATATTTCCGGCCAAACTCCCTCACCCTTGTAAAAGGAGATGTTCAGTCTGATGTATCGTACATCATTCTGCTGAAACGTCAGATCAGCGATCTGTTTGGGATGGGCATTTTCATTTTGATCAACAACTTTGGTCCATGCCTGCTGGTCAGCAGACGTTTCTACCATATATTTCACAACCGTGTTTTCTCTCCACGTTATTTCCGCTCCGGACAGATTGTAGTCTTCACCCAGATCAATCATTGCCCACTGTGGTTGTTCGGATGTAACTCCCGCCTTAGCAGTCCAATGCGTGTCACTTTTACCATCAACCAAGTGCTCCTTTTTACTCTCCCACTCCAAATATTCTGTGCTTACCGTAACCACCTTGTTAAATGCCACGTTCACTTTTGCATCTTCTGCAGCCGCTGGACGAACCATCAACCCCAGATCACAGAACAGCATCAGCAATACCAGACACCCGCTTATGTACCTCTTGTTCACTCTTGATCTCCCCCTTTTTGTGTTTGATTGTGCATGGATCAATGAATGTTATGAATCCTCCTCATTGTAAGCGCTTAATAGTGATGGGTAACACGGTATTATCCAAAGGAAACAGCAGTTATTTTAACAATATGCTCCTGTAAAAGTTACATTTGAGCGATAAGAATCACACTATTTGTAAAAAACAAAAAAATCTGTCCGTCCACCGTAAGGCAGAACAGAACAGATTTCTATCTAGATGATCGTTGCTACACTTATTTGGAGAGTTTCAATTCAAGTTGTACCTGGATATCATTTTCAGTCGAGAGCACAACGGAGTGTGGATTTTCCATTCCGAAATCTTCGAACGTTACCATCGATGTCGCCGACAACAAGACTGCATTATTCTCATAAGCAGCTTTGGCATCAAAAGTTACTTCTTTTTCAATACCTTTAACCGTAATGGTACCATTCATTTTGATATCAACCGTTTGACCGACAGGCCATTCCGCAGGTACCCCTTCAAATGAAGTCGCTGTAAATGTAGCTTGTGGATATGTAGCAACATCGAAGAAATCGGCTTGCTTCACGTGACCATCACGCTGTCCATTCCCGGAATCAATTCCGTCCATCTCGATCTGTCCTTCTGCCTTCATCTGAGCAGCATCGTCTACATTAATTGTCCAATTCCCTGTTACCTGCTCGTCCACAAAGTTAACGGTCTCCTGCGATGTAGTTACAGAGAAATATACTTTGGAACCTTCGCTGATGCTCCAGTCTCCGTTCAGTTGCTCTGCTCCAGCAGTTTCATTGGCTACAACCGTTCCTGTGCTATCTACAGCTGTGGTGGAAGTCGCTGTGCTCGCAGGAAGCACCTGCTCAATCTCCACGTTATTCCCCAAGTAACTGTTTGTGATATAGTAACCACCGCCACCGATTACGGCAACCGCCGCTACACCTGTAATAAGCCATGCTTTTGCTTTCTTGTTCATCTCTATGTTTCCTCCAGTACATGATTGTTTAGGTTGCTTCTTGGAGTGAATCATATCAATTGAATGTGTCAGGAAGAAGTCAAGATAAGACAAGTCCCATATTTTTTTGAAATCCGTAATACAGGATTGGCTTTACGCTCTGGCTCATGTAAAATCAGTACAAGTTTACAAAGCGAAAGGAGAACGCTTTTCTTGAAATCCATACTTATCGTCGAGGATGAGCAAGCTATTGCACGAGTATTGGCTGCTTATCTGAGAAAAGCAGAATTTGAAGTTCATCATGCAGCAGATGGACCGACTGCACTTACCCTTTTTGATACCGTAACGCCTTCCCTTGTATTACTTGATGTGATGCTGCCAGGAATGGACGGATGGGATCTGCTGCGGATTATTCGTGAAAAAAGTGCTTGTCCCGTGATCATGCTAACTGCACTGGATGACATTTCAGACCGTCTCAACGGACTAAATGCCGGTGCTGACGATTATATGAGCAAACCTTTTGTACCGGAAGAAGTGGTCGCCAGAGTTAATGCGGTGTTGCGCCGTAATCCACATTGGACCTCAGGTGGCAAAGAGAAGCGTTCCTTTGGAAATCTCGTCATTGATCTTGCTGCCAAGCAAGTGCTGCTGAACGGTGCAGAGGTTGCACTCACACCTCGTGACCTGTCGTTACTGTTCTTCCTGTCCGATTATCCGAATCGTACATTTACCAGAGATCATCTTATTGAACAGGTATGGGGGATGGACTATGATGGCAGTGACCGTGCTGTGGATCTATCGATTAAACGACTACGTCAAGCCCTCTCCCACTGGTCGCCAGAGACGGGAGAAATTCGGACGTTGCGAGGAATGGGGTATCAATTTTGGATCGCCAACTGAAACAGAAGAAACCCAAACGAACGATATCCATTCTGTCACACTGGACACTGCGATATTTTCTCATTTTGTGCATTGGTTTCACGATTATTGCGGCAGGGGCACTCTACTGGATTCGAACAACTTCCATTGAGAAAAGCCTCAAAACCGCAGAACTGCTTGGTCTGGAGATTGCCGATCGAGTGACCAGTGAGAATAATATGCTTCGAGTTCCACCCGATCTGGACAGACTGGTAACCAAGCGAGAGAAACTATTCAACACAGATCATTATTTTTGTGTCATGATCTTGGACAATAACAATCAATTGATCTTTTCCCAGCCTAAAATGGAGCAAAAAGATGTGCATTATCGACTGTCAGACGACTATCTTGAACCGCGAAACAACAAATATGCAGGTGTAACGGTCAACATATCTGAGGGCGATCAAACCTTGGGTAAAGTGTGGGTCATGCAGTCCAAACAATCCATTACATTTGGTCCAGAGACGATATGGCTCGTGGCTCTAATCCTCGGAGGACTAATCCTCTGTGGATGGTTTACAATCTATCTCCTGTCCAAAAAGTTATCCAGACCGATTCGTCAGGTCGCCTATGCCGCTGAACAGATTCGAGGTGGCAATTATGATGTGAGTCTTGACTTGAATACACGAGAACGTGAGATCAATGAACTTGTAAATTCATTTCGCGATATGGCTACTCGTCTCCAACAACTTGAAGAATGGCGTACACTTTCGCTGGCAGGGGTAAGTCATGAACTCAAGACACCGGTAACTTCCATCAAGGGGCTGGTTATGGCAGTACGTGACGATGTTGTGAGTCCACAGGAAGGAAAAGAATTTTTGGATATCGCTTTGAAGGAATCTGAACGCATGGAGCGAATGGTCGCAGATTTGCTTGACTATAATGCCATGGCTGCAGGAAGTGTTGCCGTTCGCAAGGAACGGACGGATCTGAAACTGTTGGTCGGTGAGATCATCTATCAGTGGAAGATTGCGTATGAGGACAAAATGCCAGAGGTTCAGCTGCACGCACCTCCAATTAACTTTTTTACCATGGGGGATGCTCTCCGCATTCAGCAGATCATTGTCAATTTGCTTAATAACGCACTTCATGCCACAGCTCCTGAACAGAAGGCTGTCTTCGATATTTATCTAAGTACAGAAGAACAGATGCTGTACGTTGATGTTAAGGACCACGGCACAGGCATCGCAGCCGAAGAACAACCCAAAATCTTCGAACGGTTCTATCGTGGAGAACTCAAAAAACGTCGTAACCGCGGTCTGGGTCTAGGATTAACATATAGCCGGCTACTCGCTCAGGAACAGGGCGGTGAATTGACACTTGTCTCCAGCAGCCCGGGAGGCAGCATGTTCAGATTAAGCCTGCCACGCTGGACTGCAACACAAGAAGCTATGAATACAGAAACAGCATACGGAGCAGCCGTTAAAGTATAACGCAGCTCGCTAACATGACCACTAGCCCAGAACTCCATTCAGGAGACTGGGCTACTTCAACATGTTCCTTGTTGCTCTAGCCAGAATGGAAGCAATCAACACTCTAATACACGTGGTCTGTATTCATCGTAAGCATCCGAGATCAGTTGCTTATGAAGTGCACTACTGGCAATGATTGCTTTCCGTTTTGCTTTCAGAACGATCTGCTCTATATCCGCATAACTGCACCCAGTCAAGCGTTCACATATGTAATCTTCCAGCCGAGTCTCCTGTTCAAATGCCCCTACCAACTTGCTGATATACAATCTGCGACTTGCATCATCTGGCATACCGTAGGTCATCTTCGTATCAAACCGCCGCCAGATGGCGTGATCCAGTTGGGTTTCCAGATTCGTTGCAGCTACCAGAATGCTGTCCCCATCGAATTCGTCCAGACATTGCAATAACGTATTGACGACACGAGCCATCTCTTTCACTTCATCATTGCTCTCACGTGTCCGGCCTATGGCATCAAATTCATCCAGAAATAACACACAGGGATTCATTCGTGCATATTCGAATAACTTACGTACGTTACTCCCCGTCTCCCCAAGATGGCTATGAATGATCGCATCTAATCTCACAAGAACCAATGGCAGATCAAGGCGCTCCGCCAGATGTGATGCCGTTAATGTTTTTCCCGTACCGGGTGGCCCGAACATGACCATTTTGTTGGGGATTGATACATCATGCTCTCTGAACTTCTCTTTCATGCCCAGAATGGTGACAAATTCATTAATGATGCGTTCATTTTCAGCGGAAAATACAATATGCTGGGCTTTGCGCCTACACTCTTTTGGCGTGTAAAAAGCAGCCATATCGATCCCTTTCGCACGGGGAATCCGATTCATGTGATTTATTTTGCTCATGTACACACATGCTCCTTCATTTATAGTTTAGTGTAAATGTTTAGTTCAATTTATATAGAATCAATTAGGATTTTAATCGTAATTATTACTATTAAATAATAACATACTACTGCCTTTTTGCAAACATAACCACAGCACGTCCACTATTTTGCCACAGATGGGGGCATTTGGTTGCAAGCATCAATAAAATTTGCTATTCTAAGTATGCATCGTTGTGTATAACGCAAAAAAGCCCTCTGAATTTCGTGAGAGCAACAAAATTTTCCAGATTCGCAAGCGGCAACTTGTTATATCCGGATTCTTTATACCAACGACTGTAATCCAATTAAAGTGAGGTTAACAATCATGGCAAAAGACGTATTGTGTGAAGTTAATTCCTGTCGTCACTGGGCTCAAGAGAACAAATGTAA
Organism: Paenibacillus sp. FSL H3-0457; assembly: GCF_037981725.1. Lineage (NCBI taxonomy): Bacteria > Bacillati > Bacillota > Bacilli > Caryophanales > Paenibacillaceae > Paenibacillus > Paenibacillus sp. FSL H3-0457. The sequence continues at coordinate 4,214,778 of NZ_CP150283.1, forward strand.
CGCTTCTTCGATCTACATTGTGAGTCACAGTTCCAAAGAAGCAAGTCAGTCTGCTGAAACAGACTGCAAGACTTTTGAAGTAAAATAAGTAATTTCAATTGATCCACTTAAAGGAGCCCTTACCGGTTCCTTTTTTCTTTGTCTATTGTAACAAGAATGATAATTATTATCAAGCCCTATTCTGTAAAAATTCTTCTCACCTCTTAAATGCACATTGGACAGATGACCTACGTACACTACGTAAGAAGTCAGTATGCCCATGAACGATTAGAACCAAGAGGTGAATAACAATGCCTGTTAAAAGTGGCACACAGTATCGCGAACGAATTGATGCACAGTCCGTCCCCTGCTGGTACAAAGGTAAACTTATTACTGGAAAACGCTCTGAACATGTAGCATTTGCTGGTTTGATGGAGACTCAGATGTACATGTATGATCTGCAATCTGATCCTAAATTTGCAGAAACGATGACGTATGCCTCCCCGGCAGACGGCAAACCTGTAGGCATATCCTTCCTGCCTCCAACCAGTGCCGACGACCTCCGTAAACGACGGGAAGGGATGAATATCTGGGCAAATGTGCATCATGGCTTTCTTGGTCGCTCACCCGATTACATGAATACAGCCATAATGTCCTTTTACACAGGTGCCGATCTCCTGAAAGAACTATCTCCCCAGTATGCAGAAAATCTCAAAAATTATTATGCGTACTGCCGTGATCATGATATCACACTATCCCATGCCTTCATTCAGCCATATGCCAGCAAAATCTCAGGGCAACTGGATGCTACTGAAGATGCTATTGCCGCAAAGGTCGTAGATCGCACCGAGGAAGGTCTCATTATTAGCGGCGCATTCATGATGGCTACACAAGCTGCCACTTCGGATGAGATTTTTGTCTATCCGTCACCTTCTCCCGCCCCATTTGATGACGAAAATCCATTTGCATTCTCTTTTGCTGTCCCCAATGATCTTCCGGGAATCAGTCTGGTATGCAGGGATACCTACGCAGCCGATTCTCACACCAACTATCCCCTGAGTTCCAGATATGAAGAAATGGATAATATCGTCATCTTTGACCGGGTGCTCGTTCCGCATGAACGGATATTTTTTGCAGGAAGTGAGGAAATGTCCTCGCGTCTCTTCAGTGGTAGCAACTTTCATATTCACGCAGGTCATCAGGTATTGTGTCGTTATATTGCCAAGACGGAATTTGTTCTCGGTACAATCCAGCTTCTCACGGATACGCTGGATCTGAATACGGAAGCACATGTTATAGAGAAATCTGCACGTGTGTTCGCAGGTCTTGAATCGTTAAAAGCATTGGCATTGGCCGCGGAGGCAGGTGCCATACCAGATGGAAGAGGATTTGTATTACCTGCACCCAAACCATTGATGGCAGCCAATCTCCTTTTTCCGAAACTTTATCCTGAGATGATTGAAATTCTGCAGCTCTTGGGTTCGAGCGGGGTGATTATGATCCCTCAGGAAGAAGAGTTTCAATCCGATATCGCTCCTTCACTGAATATATATCTGAAAGGGAACGATATGGCTTCTCACGAACGCAACGCTCTGTTCCGCCTGATCTGGGAGCTTGGGTCTGGTTCATTCGGGGGCAGACAGACCCAATTCGAACGATTCTTTTTTGGCAATGTCCTTACGGTATCCAATCGGCTGTTCTCCGTCTACAACAAAGATCAGGCGAATCGTCAGCTCGTTCGTGATTTTCTATTCAACACCAGCAAATAAGAGAACTAATGAATTATTTTTTTATACCAGATGGTCATAGACCGTCATCAGTTCAGAGGCTGGTCTGCTTGCATCCATATCCCGCAATGCAGGCTGGTCTCCGTAACCGATATGGAATACCCCCAGTACCTTTTCTTCACTTGTCAAACCCATCAAATTCATAAACACAGGATGTTGTTGATAATCATTAATCTTCCAGACAGCATTCAATCCCTGTTCCGCAGCCAGAATACTAAAGCGTTTGCTCCAGGCTTTGGCCGGCAGAAGATCATCCTCACGGGCATTTCTAGGCGCCACGACAACCAGATGGGTTGGAATTGCTTCCGTGTATTGATATGTAGCCCAATCGCCGTAGCGATCAGCCAGATGGGGTGGATAGCTCTGTCTGACCGCTTCCAGATAAAGCTGTCGTCCTTCGCCTGCAAACAACATAAACCTCCAAGGTTCTGAACTCATTACATATAATGAAGGATCAGCTTCATCAAGCAACTTTCGTATAACCGACTGGGGTACTGGCAACGGACTGAATTCGCAAGTTCCTGCACGTCTCTTGCCGCTGCTTATATCTTGACTTAGACCGGTAGACATGGTAACTTCCCCTCCTCTATCTGCATGATATATCGTTATCCTTCAACTGTCTTCACATTAACCATGTTTTCTTCGGTTCAATGGCTTCCGTTCTCCAACGATCTACCTCTTCGTGGATGCGCGCTTTATCACGCGTCGTAAACTGTTCTGACTCCACCACTTCTGCTTGCGGCATGCTGTCACGTATCAAGCGAATGTAGTCCATGGAACGGATCAGAGACTGGCGTCCAGGGATGTACCTAATTTTGCGTCCTTCCAACAAGCAATATATCTCGATCATACCCGGTAATTTTCCGAAGGCTTCCCAGCAGAATGCACTGACCATATGCTGAAACGCCTCAACTACGTTTGGATCATGGACAACCATATATTTCTGAATAAGCAGCGAATCCCAGCCTTCGGGTTGCCAGGCCGCCTGAAATATCATCGATAAATGCATGGATAATGAAGGTAACTCCGTTCTCCACTGTTCAAAAAGAATGGCTGGATGCTTCAGATCATCGTTCATTGCAATGGCGAGTGACAATTCATCCGTAATCTTGTTCTTCACATCCCAGTAATGGGGAACAGATTCGAAACCATCCGTCTTTCTGGGCCACCACTTTTCAAGTAAATACTGTACGGGTACCTCTTTGCGAACATCGGGGTCGAGACTGTAAAAGGCATTGACCGCATGGCTCACCGCATATTGTACACGGTGCCTCCATTGCAGTGGAAGACGCTGCTCAGACACTGGTTCAGGGCGGATGAATCGATGTGGGCTGCGCAGCATTTCTTCCAATCTGTAATCTTCAAGCAGACGTCCAGGAAGGTCATTCCTTCCGACTGGCATCGCTGCCTGAACATTATGTCTTAACATGATCTTTAGGATACCTGTAATCCGGCAGCAGCGAAGCGTTTGCCAAAGTCACGGCATGTTTCTTTCTCCTGCTCAAGCGGACTATATTCAATTTTCAACATCTCTGGAGATACCTCCGCCCCACGCTCTTGCAGCTTGGCAGCCGCGAGATCAACTGCACCGCAGAACTGCTCATACGAGGTGTCACCACTACCAAACACCGCAGCCCTCTTACCACTCAGGTCAAGCTCATCCAGCTCCTCATAGAAATCAAGGAATTCATCCGGCAACTCTCCATCTCCCCAGGTGTACACACCGATCATGAATCCGTCATAGTCCAATACATCAGATGCATTACAATCCGTTACGGATTTCAGGTCTGCCTCGTGGCCTCCCTGTGTAATTCCTTCCACAATCAGTTCTGCAATTTCTTCTGTATTTCCTGTCATGCTCGCATAAGCCACTAACAATTTAGCCATCTATTTTTCCCTCACTTTAATTTGATCATGTTATATTCTCTCTATGAAGAAAGAATGAATTTTGGATTAACAAAATCATATGTGATAATGATTATCATTGTCAAATTAAATTTTTGGTTATCTTTGTTTTTCAGTATATGGCGCACTCCCGTCCCCCAACTGGCGTACAAGCCCTTTTTTGTTGTACAATAGTATCCAAATGACTTTTGAAGGATGGATAAATCATTATGTACGTAGCTAAGAATTGGAAGGACTATGAAGTAATCGACACAGGAGGCGGCGAGAAACTGGAGCGTTGGGGAGATGTGATTTTACGCAGACCCGATCCACAGATTATCTGGCCCCTTGAGCAAGAAACCAATGAATGGCGTCAGGTGCATGGTCACTATCATCGCAGTTCTTCCGGTGGCGGTAACTGGGATATGAAAAAACCCATTCCCGAGCGCTGGACGATCGGATACGAAAACCTGAAATTCCACATTAAACCTACCAGCTTTAAGCACACTGGTCTGTTCCCTGAACAAGCCGCCAACTGGAGCTGGATGATGGATAAAATCTCCAATGCAGGACGCCCTATTTCTGTCTTGAACCTGTTTGCCTATACAGGCGGAGCAACGGTAGCTGCTGCTTATGCAGGCGCATCTGTTGTACATGTGGATGCAGCTAAAGGCATGGTTCAATGGGCCAAGGAAAATGTTCAATTATCCGGACTGGCTGATCGCCCTGTTCGTTTTATTACAGATGATGTATTCAAATTTGTACAACGGGAACAACGTCGCGGAAATCGTTACGACGCCATTATTATGGACCCTCCTTCATATGGCCGTGGCCCTAATGGAGAGACATGGAAACTGGAAGAGAACCTATATCCTTTCCTGAAGTCATGTATGACGATCTTGTCGGATAATCCATTATTCATGCTGGTTAACTCCTACACTACAGGGATTTCCTCTACGGTTCTGCGCAACATGTTGACCATGACGATGTCTGCTCAGTACGGTGGTGACATTACTGCAGGTGAAATTGGTCTGCCAATTACACGTAGTGGTCTTGATCTGCCTTGTGGTATTCTGGGCCGTTGGGAGTCTTAATCATGTCAGAACACCGGCATGATCACGATGCAATTCCGATTCTGTTCGAAGACAACCATCTGTTAGGCATTACGAAGCCGGTCAATGTACCTACCCAGGAAGATTCATCAGGTGATCCGGATTTGCTTACATTGCTGAAGCAGGATCTGAAAGAACGATACAACAAACCTGGCAATGTTTATCTCGGGTTAGTACACCGACTTGATCGTCCTGTTGGAGGGGCAATGATTTTTGCCAAGACTTCTAAAGCAGCTTCGAGATTGTCCGAGACTGTGCGGGGACGTCATTTTCGCAAAATATATGCGGCTGTTGTACATGGCAAGTTGCCTACACAGCAGGGAACGTTAAAACACACGCTCCTGAAAGATGCACGTACAAATACCGTTACTGTTGTACCTAAAGGTACGGCTGGCGGTAAGGATGCCGTTCTGGATTACCGTGTTATCGGTGAAACAGACCGTTACAGCCTCGTCCATATCGAACTGCACACCGGCAGATCTCATCAGATTCGGGTGCAAATGAAAGAAATCGGCTGTCCTCTGTACGGGGATCAGAAGTACGGCGCAAGCGTGAATAAACCCGGGCAACAGATTGCCCTATGGTCTGCGATTGCTGCTTTTCCTCATCCAGTTACTAAGGAAGAAGTTATTCTGCAATCTTTGCCTGCAAGAGAATTCCCCTGGGCAGAATGGCCAGACGCTGTGTACCAAAAAGCTTTTGGACAATCTCAATAAATACGTGTTCAAAAAGACTGGTTTTCAATACCGATAAGATGGGATCAAAAGCGTTTTATCGAACAACCTCTATAAGTGCACAGGATCAGGTTACATCTGTCCATACAACGTGTCGTTCAGATTCTGTATCTGAACGACACGTTTTCTTATATTTTCAGCTGTATACCTAAAATACAGAGAGGAGACATCATGATGACCCCGTTTACCAAACAAGTCGTTGCGATCATCGCGGCGATTCCCGAAGGTAAAGTGATGACTTACGGTCAGATTGCAGCCCATGCCGGGAGTCCAAGAGCCGCGAGACAAGTCGTACGTATTCTGCACTCGATGAGCCGCAAGGAACGTCTGCCCTGGCACCGTGTCGTCAATGCAAAAGGAGAAATCTCCATACCGGACGAACACTCGCGCATGATGCAGGAAACAGAACTGATTAGCGAAGGTGTGGAGTTTCAACTAAACGGAACCATTAATCTCAAACAGTTCGGTCATGAGCCCGATCCTGTATTTCTTATCGATCCAACGATCCAGCCCGAATAATAAAAGTACTCTCCTCCTATCGCGCACACCAAAAAAAGAGAACTCAGGCAGTTAGGGTTACCCCTTCGACTGCTAGAGTTCTCTTTTTGGTTTTATCTGATATTCGTTATGCTGTAGCCGTTGCTTTTTCCTGTTCTACAGTAACAGGCTCAACAGCTGGTTTTGTTTTCCGAATAAAGAACGCCATGATCAAAGCAACCACGGTCATTCCAGTAGCCACGATGAATGCATAGTTAACACCGTAAATCGTTGCATCTGCTGTAGCTGCTAACATCGCTGTCTTATTATTAGGGTCAACTTGGCCAGCAGCCACTGCATCCGCCAGATGTGTTTTGAGCTTACTACTCATGATAGTAACCAGAATGGCTGTACCGATCGCCCCGGCAACTGTACGCAATGTATTGGACATCGCAGTACCATGCGCGTTCAGACGTTGAGGCAGTTGATTCAGACCTGCTGTCTGGATTGGCATCATCAGCATCGACATACCGAACATACGAGCCGTGTAGATAAACATCATGTAGCCGTAGGTAGTATCGATTGCCAGACGACTCAGTCCAAAAGTTGTAATTGCCGTAATCGCAAGACCTGCAACCGAAAGCCAGCGTGCGCCCACTTTATCAAATATGCGACCTGTAATTGGGGACATAATCCCCATCAATATCGCACCGGGCATCATCAGAAGTCCTGATTCAATCGGTGAGAAATTACGAATATTTTGCAGGAAGATAGGAAGCAGGATCATACCTGCAAACATCGCCATGGTCACGAGCATGTTAATAATCGTTGTTAATGTATACATGTTGTATTTAAAAATACGGAACTCAAGGAGCGGATGATCTGTTGTCAGTTGACGAATAACGAACAGAATCAGGGATATCGCACCTACGACGAGACATCCAATGACAATTGCACTGCCCCATCCATCGGTACCCGCATCACTGAATCCGTAGAGCAAACTACCAAAACCAAGTGTAGATAAAATAACGCCTGGATAATCCAGTTTAGGTCTGGACTGACGTGTTACGTTTTTGACAAAAGCAATACCAATTGCCGTTGCAATAATAGAGAATGGCAAGATGATGTAGAACAACAATCTCCAGGAATAATGCTCAACCACATAACCTGAAAGTGTAGGCCCAATCGCAGGAGCCAGAATCATCGCAATCCCCATGGTTCCCATGGCCTGACCGCGTTTCTCAATCGGGAAGATGGTCAGGAATACAACGGTCATGAGAGGCATCAGGATACCTGCGCCTGCCGCTTGAATAACACGACCTACCATCAGAATAGTGAAGGTTGGACTAAGACCACAGACTAACGTTCCTATGGTAAATAGAGTCATGGCTGTAATGAAAATTTGACGCGTTGAAAATTTGGCAATCAGATATGCCGTAATTGGAATCAGCACACCGTTCACAAGCATATAACCCGTAGTTAACCATTGGGCTTTGTTTGGCCCGATGCCGAGGTCATCCATGATTTTAGGAAGCGCTACGTTCATCAGGGTTTGGTTCAGGAATGCCACAAAGGCACCAATTAACAATGCCGCTACAATAGGGCCTTTCTTGATGTTGTCCATCGCTGAGGATGGAGCTGCAGCAGTAGTCGTACTCATATGTTGTTCATCTCTCTTCCTTCTAACTTTTCAATCATTTGACTATGAATTCTAAGTAGGTGCTCAAGGTCTTCCTTCGATATATCCAGAATGGGTGACACTCTTTCCATCCACAAATGGTGCGTTTCCTGTTGGGCCTGTTCCCCTTTATCCGTAATCTGAAGCTTAACGGATCGGCGGTCAGCATCCGAACGTGTCCGAACGATATACTCGCCTTTGACGAGCCGCTCCACAACAGCGCTCATGGAACTGCTGCCCATATGGCATAGCTCTGCCACTTCGTTGATGCCAATGGAAGGACGCTCCCTCAGGATGGATAACACCATAAACTGGATCGAAGTCAGCTCGATCTCCTTGTTTTCATTCCAAAATGCTCGAAAAAGCATTTGATTCACTTGGCGGAACGAATTAATAATATAGAATACTTCATACGTATCAGTCATTGTTTCACCCTTTTACTTTTGGAATATAATATTTCGTACACGAAATATCAGGGGAACAATTATTTATTATAACAAAAATATTTACATAGTCAACTCTTTACATATGAATTTACAAAAATAATATTAGGACATACTAACTGTGTTACATCCATGCCTTTACTCAACTAACCTGGACACAGTGTGTAGCATATGTAATTTGTAAATAAAATAACCATAGGGCTCCTGCATGAAACGAGCAGGCACTCCTATGGTTATTCATAAGAATCAGCATGGTATCATACCGAAGTAGATAAGGCAGGCTCTTTGGTCTTGGGTGTTGTCATTTTGCCTAACAGATATACCAGCAATTGTTGATTGTGCATCGAAATGTTACTGAGAACAGAGTTCATGAATTCATTACGGATGGTGATTCCCCGCGCTGTCTCCATTCTTCCTTTCTCTGATAGAGATACCCACACAATGCGTCGATCCTGATTATCCCGATTCCTGCGAATCAGATCATTTTTCTCCATTCGATCGAGCAGCATGGTTACAGCAGCTGGCGTAGTTGACAGATAAGGAATCAGATCCGAAGGTTTCATCTTCTGATGGTCTTCAAGTACCTCCAGAACAGCCAGCTGAGCCTCCGTTAATGAGGGTGCCAGCTCTTGATCCATATGCAATTTATAATCTTTGGTCAACCTGGACCAGCACTTGGCAAAATCGGAATTATACATCTTCCATCGCTCCTCTCTGCAACCGGTTATCACTTCACCTGCTTAAGTTTTCGCGCTCCAAAGCCGCATTCCTGCTGCCTTTTTTCAATTTCCTAGCGATCGACCGTAATCGACGAAGGTTGTTAAACTTCGCATGAATGCCCTCTTCTAATCCGCCTTTGAACAACAAAAAAAGACTCCTCGCATGACAGGATTAGCTGTTCTGCGAAAAGTCTCGTTTGTTTGTTTTTATGAAGATGATGCTGGTTGATTCTCATTGAAGTCCCTTAGAAGTTCAACGATCTCGTCCTGTTTGTCCACATGAACGATCAGCTTGCCAATATGTTTGCGCTCTGTAATCGGAACACCTTCCGAAGAGATCGGGAACACTTGGCCTTCTTTGGTCATTACAGTGATCTTACGTTGCTCTTTGCAATAAAACGCTCCAACAATACGGCTACCATTCGGTTTCACACGTTTGCCTTCTTTGAACTCGAATGTGGCAAGCCCCTTGCCTCCACGGCTCTGTATAGCGTAATCCAGAAGTAATGATCGTTTACCATATCCCAGATCGGACAACACGGCAACTTCACCTTCATCTCCTTCTACCCATAGAGCCGATACAACTTCATCTGTATCTCTTAACTGAATACCACGAACACCACCGGATACACGTCCCATTGGATTAACCTCATCCTCTCGGAAACGAATCGCCATGGCTTCTTTTGTAATCAACATAATATCTTGACCACCTGTACTTAAATGTACAGATAACACTTCATCGTCCTTGCCCACTTTACAAGCCGCAACTGCACCGGAACGCTTGGTAACGTAATCCTTCAGCTCCGTTCGTTTCACCTGTCCTCTTCGCGTAACGAAGACCAGACTGTGATTTGGCTCTTCAAAGGATTTCACAGCAAGCACACTTGCAATACGGTCATCTTTCGCAAGGGGAATGACATTCACAATGGCTGTGCCTGGATCTTTCCACTTGAATTCAGGTACCTGGTGAACAGGTAACAGGAAGTACTGACCTTTCCTCGTAAAGACAAGCAAGTTCTCAAGCGTATTTACTTCCAGAACCTGAGCGATATAATCGCCGTCTTTCACACCACTTCCGCTCCGTTCACCACCAGAACGTGTAAAGGACTGCATGCCTGTACGTTTCACATATCCCTCTTTGGATAACGTAACAAATACATCTTCCGCATTCACAAGTACTTCAAGATTAACCTTAAGTTCTTCCACTTCACCCTGGATCGCAGAACGACGGTCTATGCCGTATTTCTCACGAATCTCCATCAATTCCTTGCGGATGACTCCGATGAGCTTGCGGTCACTATCCAGAATGGATTGTAATTGTGCAATCTTTTTCATCAGTTCACCGAGTTCCTTCTCCAGAGAATTGATCTCCAGATTCGTCAAACGGTACAATTGCAACGTAAGGATGGAATCCGCTTGGCGTTCCGTGAATCCAAACATCCACATCAGGTTGTTTTGAGCATCTTGACGGTTCTTCGACGCTTTGATAGCCGCAATGACCTCGTCAAGGATGTTAAGTGCTTTTACCAAGCCCTCGAGCACATGCGCACGGTCTTGCGCCTTCTCCAGCTCAAACCGGGTACGGAAGGTTACAACCTCCCGCTGATGGGCAATGTAAGCCTCGAGGATCGATTTCAATCCTAATTGATGAGGTGCTTTATTCACAATCGCAACCATATTGAAATTATAGGTGACCTGCAGGTCGGTTTTCTTCAGCAAATAAGCCAAAATACCTTGTGCGTCCGCTTCTTTTTTCAACTCAACCACGATTCGCAGACCTTCACGTCCGCTCTCATCACGCACTTCGGCAATACCTTCAACCTTCTTCTCAAGTCGGATGTTCTCCATCGCTGTAACCAGACGAGATTTCACGACCTGATACGGAATTTCGGTAATAACGATCTGCTGTTTACCACCGCGCATGTTTTCAATCTCGGTTTTGGACCGGATATAGATCCGTCCCTTACCTGTGCGATAGGCATCCAGAATGCCGTCACCGCCCATAATCAATCCGCCTGTTGGAAAGTCAGGACCCTTCATAAACATCATGATTTCGTCCAGCTCAATCGACGGTTTCTCCATCACAGCGATCGAAGCATCAATGACTTCACGTAAATTGTGTGGAGGAATCTCCGTTGCAAATCCGGAGGAAATACCGCTGACACCATTAACCAGCAAGTTCGGATAACGGGATGGCAATACAACCGGTTCTTTGGCCGTATTATCAAAATTATCCTTAAACAGAACCGTCCGTTTCTCGATATCGCGAAGCATCTCCATCGCGATGGGCGACAAACGGGCCTCCGTATACCGCATCGCCGCTGCCGGGTCATCATCCTGTGATCCCCAGTTACCATGACCGTCCACGAGCATATGGCCCATTTTCCATGGCTGAGCCATCCGCACCATGCCCTCATAGATGGATGAGTCACCATGTGGATGATAATTACCCATTACGTCCCCAACGGTTTTGGCAGACTTGCGGTAAGTCTTGTCAGGCGTATTACCTGAATCGTACATGGCGTATAGAATACGCCGTTGTACTGGCTTCAACCCATCCCGGACATCCGGAATGGCTCGATCCTGAATAATATATTTGGAGTAGCGACCGAAACGGTCCCCAACGACCTCTTCGAGAAAGGCCGGCATAAATTGTTCTGATGGACTCATTCCAAGCACCTTCTATTCTTCGTACTCTGTAAAGTCGACGTTCTCTACGATCCAGCGTTTCCGCGGATCAACCTTATCACCCATGAGCGTAGATACACGACGTTCTGCTTTTGCTGCATCAACAATCTGTACCTTCAGCATCGCACGAGTTTCCGGATTCATTGTTGTCTCCCACAGTTGATCCGGATTCATCTCACCAAGACCTTTATAACGTTGAAGCTCAACATTATTACCGAATTCCTTCATATAATTGGCCAGTTCTTCATCCGTCCATGCATATCGAACACTCGCAAGCTTACCAGACTTACGAGTAAGTTTGTACAATGGCGGCTGAGCAATATATACTTTGCCTGCATCAATTAAAGGCTTCATATAACGATAAAAGAAGGTCAACAGCAGCACCTGAATATGTGCGCCGTCCGTATCCGCATCGGTCATAATGATAATTTTGGAATAATTGCTGTCTTCAACTGCAAATTCGGTTCCTATGCCCGCCCCGATCGCCGCTGTAATGGCGCGGTATTCTTCATTTTTGAGAATGTCGGCCAGCTTTGATTTTTCCGGATTGAGCGGTTTTCCCTTGAGCGGCAGAATAGCCTGAATCTTCGAGTCACGTCCCTGTTTGGCAGAACCACCTGCGGAATCCCCTTCGACAATAAATAACTCATTTCGGGTAAAATCCTTTGATTGCGCCGGCGTTAGTTTGCCGTTCAGGTTGGAACTTTCGCTACGTTTCTTGCCTGTGCGCATATCATCACGTGCTTTGCGGGCTGCTTCTCTGGCTCTGGAGGCTTGGACCGCTTTGCGAATTAACGTTTGCGCTACCTGCGGGTTTTCTTCCAGAAACCGTTGAATATTCTCGGACACGACCGAATCCACTGCACTTCGAGCGGAAGCGCTGCCGAGCTGATCCTTGGTCTGACCTACGAACTCAACCTCTGACATCTTGACACTGATGACGGCCATCATACCTTCACGCAAATCATTGCCTTCAAGGTTTTTATCTTTTTCCTTAATCATGCTGGTACGGCGCGCGTAGTCATTCATTACACGAGTATACGCAGCCCTGAATCCGGTCTCATGTGTACCGCCACCCCGAGTAGAGATCGAGTTCACGAACGAAGCCAGCGTTTCGGTATAACCCGCGTTATACTGGATTGCCACTTCGACTTCAATGTCATCCTTCTCCGCATAGAAGTGAATAACATCATGCAGCACATCTTTATTTTCGTTAAGAAAAGCAACAAACTGGCTTGCTCCACCTTCATACATGTATTCATCCTGATTGCCCGAACGTTCATCCTTGAGCACAATTCTCAGACCCGAATTCAGAAAAGCAATCTCCTGAAGACGTTCTGCCAATGTATCATAATTAAATTGAATACCGCTCTGGAACACCCGAATATCCGGTTTAAATGTAACTTTTGTACCTGTCCGATTGGTATTGCCCAACACTTCGAGACCGGAGACCGGTTCACCGACATGTTCAATCCCTTTTTTGTCCTTCCAATACTCGAATCGCTGACGATGAATCTTGCCATCACGGAAAATCTCGACTTCAAGCCACTCGGACAATGCGTTAGTAACTGACGCACCTACACCGTGCAAACCGCCTGATTTTTTGTATCCTGATCCACCGAACTTTCCGCCTGCGTGCAAAATCGTAAACACGACCTGGGGAGTAGGAATCCCTGTTTTATGTATACCTGTCGGAATTCCCCTTCCGTTATCCTGAACCGTAATAGAACCGTCCTTATGCAGCGTGATATCGATTTTGGAGCAGAATTTGGCGAGATGTTCGTCGACAGCGTTGTCGACAATTTCCCATACCAAATGATGTAAACCTGAAGTGCTGGTGCTACCGATGTACATCCCCGGCCGTTTCCGTACCGCTACCAACCCTTCAAGTACTTGAATGTCGTCCGCGTCGTAGCCTGAAGACCCCTGTCCTCCGCCTGTCGAACCTGCCGACATATCGATTTGCTCGACCATTCATGCTCCCCCTTCTTAACTTGCAACTAAAAAAATGCCTAAAATGCAAACAGATGTTTTCTTATCCTTGTCCATTTTAATTCAAGATATCCCGTTTCGTAAAGACAAGGAATGACACAATGAGTGAAGCAATGCCCCAAACACTAAGCACAATAAGGGAAAAACCTAAATTCATACCCTCGATTGGAGGTAACCCGCCAGACAAATAATTCGGAAGTTCGAGGTTAACCATGAACAAATACTTCGCGGTCTGCCAGGACGCTGCCATACTGGTCAAGATTGTTCCTGCAATCAAAGCGGCCATCATGATAACGATACTTGCAGCAGTACTGCGCACAAGCACAGATACCATAAATGCAAGCATAGCCACAATTACACTCACAAACCAGATCAGTCCTGCCTGCATTAGCATATACAGCCACTGGTCTACAGCATGCACTGCCGACATATCGACATCTGTTCCCACAACTTTGAATCCTGTGAAGATTGGCATGTTGAAGCCTTTATAACCAAAGACCGCACCCGATATGACATAACATATAATGTAGGCTGATACCACTATGATCGAAACAAACATAATCAGCGTAATTAATTTACTCAAAAGCACTTTCCAGCGTCTAACCGGACGCGTTAAAAGCATTTTAATCGTACCTGTCGTACGTTCACCAGAAACAAGATCTGAAGCAATAGCCATGATTAACAGTGGAATAAACAATCCAACCGCGTTGTTCATGAACTCCCGCGTAAAGGTGACACCGCCCGGTTCTTTGGGATTAATGTCATTCTCAAGATAATACTGCATCTGCTGGATATATACTGTTCTATATTTTTTGTACTCTTCAGGTACCCGATCGCTACCGAGCGAATTTTGATTGTCTGTGATGGCCTGTTGCAGTTCAAGACGCCAATCGCCGCCAAACTTGTCGCGATTATTCTCCGCAGATTTCATCTGGGCATACGTAAACATCGGTACGAGGACCGCAAGTACAATAAATATAATATAAAGCCGTTTTTTCTTCACCATCTTAATCGTTTCATTGCGGATCAGCGGCATGATATTACTCAATGGATTCACCTTCTGTCATTTTTAAGAATAGTTGTTCAAGCGTAGGCTGGATCCGCTGTACCCCTTCAACCTGTACACCAGCTTGAACCATCTGTTGCACCATATCAGGAATTCGATCTTCGTGCATCTCGGCAACCACAGCGTTGGGACCAAGGCCCGCAACAATGGTATCATCCATCACATCCGCAGGTCGACCTACCAGAGCAATGCCTGCATCCTGCAACATTTTTTTGCCTTGCTCCAGTGGTGAAACATGCCATATAGCCAACTTCGAATGATCTTCAATCAGTTCGCTTACACCTCCAACAGCAAGCACACGCCCAGCACTGATAATGGCTACTCTGTCACAGAGAAGCTGGATCTCACTTAACAAGTGACTGCTGACAAATACAGCCATACCTTCGCTGGCAAGTTGCTTAATAAAGACACGAAGTTCCTTAATGCCTTTTGGATCAAGACCATTTGTCGGTTCATCCAGAATAAGCAGACGCGGTCGCCCAAGCAGCGCTTGTGCAATACCGAGCCGTTGACGCATACCCAATGAGTACGTTCTGACTTTATCGTGAATCCGCTGATCCAGACGCACAATATCTACAACTTCCTGAATTCGTTCATTGTCCACACCTGGTTGCATGCGAGCGAAATGCTCCAGGTTCTCCCACCCTGTCAGATATGTATATACCTCCGGATTTTCAACAATGGAGCCTACATACTTCAAAGCACGCTCAGGGTCCCGATTCACATCATAACCACAAACTTTAATTTTTCCTTCTGTTGGTTTGATCAGATCGACCAGCATCCGTATCGTAGTTGTTTTGCCGGCACCGTTGGGACCGAGAAATCCGAAGATTTCACCAGGTTTTACGTCAAATGTAACGTCCTTAATGATCCATTTGCGTCCGATCCGCTTTTTCAGATTCTGTACGGATAGGACGGAATCATACAGTTGCTCTGCCATTTAATTTCCGCTCCCTTCTGCCGGTGTATCTGCCTGGAATTCCTGTGCAATCCGAACTGCAATTTGCTCATAACCTTGTCCGTTGGGATGGAAATGATCTGACGAGAGATACTCCCCCAGATGATTTTCAAACAAATCGAATGTAGGGACCAGTGTCATCTTGTCCTCATTGTTCAAAATAGCCAGTGCAGCATCGTTCCATGCAGCTACCACTGCATTACCTGGCTTCTCCAGTTCCTTCACATCGCCAAATGGATTGTACAACCCTATGTACGCAATCTGCGCATCGGGATTAATTTCTTTTACTTTCTTCAATATCTCTTGAAGGCGCTTCGACGTTTCCGGCAAAGCCGCTGCCAGCTGCTCTGCTGTTGGCGGATCTTCCCCCTGTAGAACTTGTCCTCCCTGGAACAAATCATTTGCGCCGATCGAGAGCAAGATAAAATTGGATTGTTGTAAGACGTAACGTACGCCTTGCTCATCGAGTTTTTCCAATAAAGCATCTGTTCTCAAACCGTTTACACCCAGATTATTAAGAACCTGAACGTCATATCCTTTATCTTTAAGCAGATTCCCTGCACGTCTCACAAAACCGAGTCCTTCATCATCGCCCGTGCCTCTTGCCAGAGAATCACCGATGACGGCCATCCGAATCTTGCCATCTTCCACGACAGCCGGTTCCCCCTCGATATCCTTAGATGGAGCAGTTGCCTCCTGGCCTGTAGTTAATGCGGAATCTCCCTCGGGGAAAATCACGTCTTTTATGGCGTAACCAAATCCAAATAACAACAACAAAGTTGCCAAGATGGATACTGTACTGACAGTTCTCCAGATCCATGGTGCTGAATCCAGGCTTTTTTTCTTTTTCATCATCACATCTCCACTCATGTACACCAGTCCGGGTGCTTTATAATTTATAATGACTTTACATTAAGGCGTGTCTGAAAATCCGCTTACTTCGGAGTTTTCAGACACGCCTTAATGATGCTATTCCTAAATAACATAAATGTTCTGTCGTTAATTTGCAAACTTTGGCGCTGCATTCGCAGAATTCATTTTTTATATGTCATTTTACGGAAAAAAGGTTATGCCATACACAGATTTGAACTGTGTACTGGCATAACCTTGTGGAAAAGAAAATCATACTTTCTTCATTATAAATCGATTACTTACCGATAAACTCTTGTGCCCAGTATCCGTTGTAGAAACCTACTCCGATATGCGTAAAGTTTTTGCTCAGAATATTGGCACGGTGACCTTCACTATTCATCCAAGCTGTAACAACTTCCTGTGGTGTTTTTTGTCCTTGGGCAATGTTCTCACCTGCATAGCTGTAAGTTACTCCGAATTGTTTCATCATATCAAACGGAGAACCATACGTAGGTGACTGGTGATCAAAATAGTTATTGTTACTCATATCTTTTACTTTAGCAACAGCTACTTTGTCCAGAAGTGCATCTGAAGTCAGAGCGTTCAGACCTGCTTTAGCACGCTCAGCGTTCACAAGTTTTACAACTTGAGTAGCAAAGTCGGATTGTGTGCTTTCGCTACCATTATTACTTGTATTGTTACCTGTGTTACCTGTGTTACCTGTGTTACCCGTGTTTGAAGGATCTTTAGCCGGTGTAGTTTCCGGTTTTTCTTCTTGAACTGGTTGTGTTGGTTTAGTCGGTTGCTCAGGCTTAGTTGTAGGCTCAGCAGGTTTTGTTGTTGGTTGAGTTGGTTTTGTTGTCGGCTCAGCAGGTTTCTCTACAATTTGCCCCTCGGATACGGTGTATCCATTTTGTTTGAGCCATTTCTCAATATAAGCTTTCAAGCTGTCTGTACTTGTAATTTTGTACGTTGTGATAGTCTTATATGTTGAATCTGCAGCAGACGCGGAAGCAGGAAGCATTACCCCTACGGCCAGTACGGCTGTCAGACTACTCGTTACGACAGTTTTCATCCATTTCTTTTTCAAATTCATTCATCTCCTCAAGATTAGTTATTACAACTTTGTAATTAATACTCTAGCAGTATATCAATTCGACAGGAGATTGTGAACCTATAAAATATGGAAAAGTAACTTTTTTGTCATTTTTTAGAGTGTTACAGATTTGTCTGAGGGCTTATCCTGTAAGGCTCTACTCCCGTTGACAAAATCATAAAAAAAAGACATTCGGACTAAAAATGCTAGTCGAATGTCGCTTCACCATCTATTTATCATTCACCACACAAGAATGTGCAGATCAGGATATCATGAGAATTTCCATGCAATAGAAGAAACTTTATTTGTACTATAGAAGAACTTTACTGAACCGATACCCTCTCTTCTGAAAACCAATGTGCTCATAAAAAGAGTACGTTGTTGAAGTCACTTCACGGTTTGCACCCGTGACAAACAGTTGTTTACCACCTTGCTGTCTGCCCCAATCTTCGGCACGAGCCATCAGACGACGGGCAATCCCACCACCACGATGTTCTTGACCTACAATCAGGGAAGTAATTTGTGCGGCAGGTTCTGGATAGGCATGACTTTGCACACATTGCAAGCCAATCACACCAATAATTTGTTCATCCACTTCGGCAACAAGCATGCATGCGTTTGGATTGGTTTCCAAACATTCAATACGTTCTTTCATGACATTGGTTGTTGTCGGATAGCTGACCTCTCGCATCAGTCCCGTTACCGCTTCAGCATCTCGTAGTTCACACTCTCGGATCATCAGTACAGGGGCCTCAACATTATTGGACATGATTTACCTCCACTTTCAGCATATTAGCGGCTTGCACCGCTGTTTTACGAGCTTCTTCCACATCTTGACCAGCACTTAAGGCTACAGCCATTCGGCGTCCTACTTTGGTCTCAGGTTTGCCAAATACACGAATCTGAGTACGAGGAAGAGCCAGTGCTTCTTCAATCCCGCCTACAGTAAAGTCAGATGTTTCATCATTAGCCTTCAGCGTTGCTGAAGCTCCCGGTGTCAACAGATGTACACCTGTGACCGGAAAACCAAGAATTGCACGTACATGCAGCGCAAACTCGGAACTGTCTTGCGTCACCATTGTAACCATACCTGTGTCATGTGGACGAGGAGATACCTCGCTGAACACAACACCATCCGGGGTCAGGAACAACTCCACTCCAAACAGTCCATACCCGCCAAGTTCATCCGTGACGGATTTGGCAATATGACAAGCTTGCTGCCATTGCTCAGGAGTCATTGCATGAGGCTGCCAGGATTCGACATAATCCCCATCCTTCTGAATATGACCAATCGGAGGACAAAATACGGTGCCTGATACAGACCTAACGGTAAGTAATGTAATCTCACTGTCAAATTGCACAAAGCTCTCCACAATAACACGAACGGATTTGCCACGAGCCCCCGAAAGAGCAATGTTCCAGCAATCCTCCACGTCGCCCGGTGTTCGGCATACACTCTGCCCTTTGCCGGAAGAACTCATTAATGGTTTAATGACACAAGGTGTGCCAAGCTCACGTACGGCTTCCTGAAGTTGTTCCAGGTTGTCCGCAAAAAGGTAATCAGCTGTCGGAAGTTTCAATTGTTCGGCTGCAAGCCGACGGATGCCTTCGCGATCCATCGTTAGACGTGCAGCTCGGGCAGTAGGTACTACACAAAATCCCTCTTCCTCAAGCTCCAGTAAAGCTTCTGTTGCAATAGCTTCAATCTCAGGTACGATGTAATGAGGTTTTTCTTTACGGATCAATTGTTTCAAAGCTTCGGCATCCAGCATGTCGATGCAGTATGACCGGTGCGCGACCTGCATTGCAGGTGCGTTCTCATAACGATCAACAGCGATCGTCTCTACTCCCAGTCGTTGGGCCTCAATAACGACCTCTTTTCCCAATTCTCCACTGCCTAGTAGCAGCATTTTTTTGGCTTGAGCCGTAAAAGGAGCACCCCACATGTTCTTTCCAATCCTCCCAAAGAGAAATCTTCTATATCTGTCTCTCTATTTTCGGGGTTTTGGTTAAAGATTGCAAGAGTGCTCCCTATTTTTCTTGTGAATTTTACAAGATTTTTTGTGTTTTTTCGATCAAATTTTACAATTACTGCTCACAGATTCGATACTCCTTCCATTCCTCCCAAAATTAAGGAAATGTCAAAAGAGTAGATTTTAATATTCCAGTGATCATAAATTAGCAAACAAACCCCAAGTTTAGAACCTTGGGATTTGTTTGTTTTTTTCTCTGAAAATTTCATTATGGGAGGAGACGTACGCCATCATGGGAGCATCTGGAGTCAAGTATTTTTTCGCACTATTTACAGCTAAAATCGCATCGTTGAAGGCTCCGGCAATAAGTCTGACTTTGCTATCGTGAGTTGCACAATCCCCTGCAGCAAAAACACCCGGCAGACTCGTCTGTGCATGGTGACTCATTAGAACCATTCCATCGTCCATTTCTAAGCCACAACTGGCAAGATCACTTAAATTGCTTTTATATCCATGACTAACTACGACTTCATCCACATCTAACAATACATTTTCCTGACTCTCCATATGCGTAATTACAACCTGATGGATACGTTCACCATGATTATGAAGCCGTGTGATGCTATATGGTGTTCTGACATCCGTTACATTGTTCATCTCGCTAACATTGCGTTCCATTGCACGAAACTCATTTTTTCGGTGGACGACCACTAGGCTCCGTGCAAGTTGAGCAAGTTCAATTGCCCAATCTACTGCACTGTTGCCTCCTCCTGAAATGAGCACACGCTTCCCGGAAAAATGTTCTGGATTTTGCACGGTGTAATGAAGATTTTCATACTCACATTGAATCGGCTCCTGAAGCTCCAATTTCTGAATTTCTGCGATACCGCGGCCTACTGCGACAATAATTGTACGCGTATAGTGTATGTCGCCTTCAGCAGTATACAGAGCCAAAATCTCGTTGTCCAGTCGAGCGAACCGATCTACTTTGCAATTCAATTCAACCGTTGGATTAAAGGTATTCGCCTGCTGAACCAGATACTCAATCAACTTTGAACACTTCATTGGTGGCAGGCCACCCACATCCCAAATAGTTTTTTCAGAATAGGTATGCAGAAAACCACCAAGTTGGTCTTTGCCGTCAATGATCTTAACTCTCATATCACGCATCCCGGCATAAAAGGCCGCATATAATCCCGCCGGTCCGCCTCCGACGATGGTTACATCATAGATATCTTCTTCATTCATTTTAAACACACCTTGTTAATTTAGTTATGAATTCGAGATACATGTAACTTTACCCGTTTGCTTTATTTGTTTTTTGCTTCAAAAGCAGCAACAATATCATCAATGACATATTCATCGGCAAGTGGGGACATTCCCAGATTGAACCATTCCTTGCCACCCACCATATAGACGTGGTCCTGCTTGACTGCTTTCAGATTTTTCCATAACGATGAAGATAACATATCTTCAAATTTCTTTTTAATTTCCGGATTAGTCTCATCATCCAGCTGAACGATCAGATGATCTGCGTCGTATTCAGGCAGTACTTCCAAGGATACGGACATGGCAGTTTGATCTTTCGGGAAATTAGGAAGTGGATTCATTCCCAATCGTTTATGGACAAAGTTTCCTCGGTCAAGGTTCTCCCCATGAAGTACGATTTCTTTTTCCATCACTCTAATGTAGAGAACAGTCTCCTCACCAATCAGCTTATCCAATTTGGCAGCAGCTACCTTCTCCTTATCCACCAAATCCTGAATCACCTTTTCTGCCTGTTCTTCTTTGTCCAAAATTTTGGCCATATCCCGCAGTTCATCGCGCCAATCATCACGCTGTGGGAAAAGTACGGTAGGTGCAATCAGAGTAAGCTGATCATAGTCCTTTTTGGACCACCAGTCAGGGGCGATAATCAAATCCGGAGCTGCCTCCATGAGGGCTTCAAAGTTAGGCGTTCTTCCTATTCCCATTTTCATCGTGTTTGCGAATGGCTCTTGCAAGTAAGAAGGAAAATCCTCATGGTAGTTCTGTACAGCGATGGGTACGATGCCAAGTGAATATAAAAATTCTGGATATACAACGGACAAACCAACTATTTTTTGTGGGTTCACCGGAATTTCAACTTCTCCCATTTCCGTGTTCACTTTTTTCACCTGACTTGTTTCTGTTGTTGAAGAATTGGCGGTACCCGCTTCTTGTCCCTCGCTTGAGGATGCTTCATTGCCTGCTGCCCCACAAGCCGAAATAACAAGCATCAACATCATTGTGCATATTACGGTTAACCATCTGAATCTCATTCTCTATGTACCCCCTATATGGCATTTAGTTATGACAACGTCTAATTAATAATAATTATCATTATCATTTGATATAGGAGTAAGTATATTAAAATATGTTCAGGTATGATATTGACTATTCAGACTTTTTGCTATGGACGATCTTGCCATAACTTTAATATTTCATCCAACATAAGCTCATGGGTAAACGCAGTGTAGTCCAGCAGGACGCTCGACAAAAGCATATCCATTCTGCCATTCTGTACCGCTAACAACGCAAGCCATTCTTCAGACTTACGCACAGCAGACCATGTCTGCCTGGATGTCTCATCATCACCCACAATCAATAATATTCTTTCCACGTTGAGAACAGATAACTCCTTAATGGTTACTGTGCCCCGTTCCCAATAAGTCTCAACTCCTTCGGGACCCTCCATTTGCATATCAACGTAAAAAACGGAAGCAATGCTCCTTGGGCCTAACATCTGCAACGCTTCACCATGAACTTTGAGTACAACTAATCTGTCTTTTCGTATGAAATCCTCAAGCTGGTCCTTTATGGTCGTTGCCTTCTCTTCATATCTTTGAAGCCATACCTCTGCAATATCAGACCTGTCCAAAAAGCTTGCAACATATCTCAAATGCTCTCTCCAATCTCCTTTTTCCCACGGGAGGTCACACACAGGAGCAGTGGAATGAAGCTGTCTTTGCAAATCCTCAGACTCCGTCCCAACAGTAATAATATAATCAGGTTTAACTAATCGAAGCTGTTCCAGCCAGGTGGTCTCACTCTCTGCGAGTGGCATAACTTTGTCCGTTTCATATTTACGTCGGTAATAGTATGTCCACGGATGACTTGCCGGCGCGGCACAGGGAATGATCTGCAATGCAAGCAGTATACCAATGCTCACAGAATGAACTGCAGCAATTTTTTGTTTGCTATTACGTATAAACGCTGCTGGTGGAATGCCAGAGATTTGCTTGAATTTACGCCGGAAATACGTCTCATCCTGATAACCCACGTACGATGCCACATCCTTGAGTCGATAACTGTGATCATTTCTCATTAAGATCTGGGCTTGTTTAATTCGGTATAGCGTTAGATAGTCCACTGGACTGTAACCATACCTTTTCTTGAATAAACGCATGAAATGTCGAGGGCTGATTCGTGCCACATTTGCTAATTCCTCAATGGTTAATCTCTTCGAATAATTCTGCTCCATGTAGCCTTTGACATGTTCAATTGGTGAAGCCAGGTCCGTCTTTTCGGTAAAGGCCACGTCGTAAAACATGGTATACAACAGTTCCTGAAAACGAATCTGACCATAGTACCTTTGCAAACCATCCTTCTTCAACGTGTGGTGGTATATCATCTGACAGATCACACCAACAGCAACGGGTGAAGATGAGCTGACCTCGCCATTCACTTCATTACGTAAAAGTTGCTTCATCATTTCAAGGGCTGTTCCACCCTCCTGCTCCAGTGCGTACATGACATCAAAACTCATGTGATACACACCTCGTTCATCCAACGAATGTACATTTGCCTCAACCAGTTGCCCCGGGAAGCCTACATACAGTCCGCCCGCCTTTAATTCAATGAAACTGCCATCTATCTTTAACCACCCTTGCCCACTGGCTACAAATAATAACATGTATGTTTCAATGAAGTGTTTCCTCAGAAACCACTCCGTCGCAGGATCACTTGTATAATTCACGTGAAGGAGCCTAAAATTCATATGATCCAGGTGATCCAAATGCTTTGAATTTATTTCGTTGTTGTCCATCTGCATTGATCTCCCTCCAGCCATGAACGATTGTATTGATTTCATTCTTCAAAAATATAACATACCACACTAACGAATAAAAAAAACACTCCGGCTATCCTCTAAGCTGTCTTCAATGAATAAGATGCACTTATTATTGAAGGATCAGGCTAAAAAACACCAGAGTGTTATAAGTTCATATGTGTTCAGACGCTTAACGGGCGTCCGAAGGTTTCATCACAAAAATCTGTATTGAGCTTCAATTAAACCATTATACACGCCTTGTTTTTGGATCAGCTGCTCATGGTTGCCCTCTTCTTTAATTTCACCATGATCCAGGACGATAATGTTATCTGCATTCCGGATGGTTGAGAGACGGTGAGCGACCATAAAGGACGTTCTTCCCTGCAACAGCACCTTCAACGCTTCCTGGATTTTAAGCTCTGTCTCCGTATCAATACTGGCTGTAGCTTCATCCAGAATCAGTATGCGTGGATCAGCAAGCAACGCACGGGCAAAGGATAACAGTTGTCGCTGTCCCATGGATAATACGTTCCCGCGTTCCTCTACTTCGGTATCGTATCCGCCAGGCAGCTTCATGATGAACTCATGTGCATTGACTGCTTTGGCTGCATCCTCCACCTCTTCATTCGTTGCATCCAGTCGTCCAAATCGAATATTGTCACGAATCGTACCCGAGAAGATGAAGGTATCCTGTAATACAATGCTGATCTGGCTGCGTAAACTCTCTACTGTTACATCCCGCACATCCTGTCCGTCAATGGTGAGACGTCCGCCGGATATATCATAGAAACGACTGATCAGATTGATGATCGTACTTTTACCCGAGCCCGTATGACCAACAAGTGCAATCGATTGTCCCGCAGCCGCTGAGAAGCTGATTCCTTTCAGCGCCTGTCTGCCCTTCTCGTATTCGAACACCACATTTTCGAATGCGATATCTCCTTTAATAAAAGGAAGTGGCTTGGCACCTGGTTTATCCGCAATACTTGGTTTTTCATCCATGAATTCGAAGATACGCTCCGATGACGCCATTGCAACCAGCAACTGATTGTACATCTGTCCCAGACGGTTGATTGGGTCCCAGAAGTTGCCGACATAGTTGGCAAAGGCAACAAGTAATCCCACGGTTAACTGGTCATGTTGAATCAGGTAAGCACCAAACCAGAAAAGGATTAATGTACCGAATCCACCGGTAATCTCAATCAGCGGTCCAAAGCCCTGGTTCATCGCTGATGCTCTATCCCATGACTTTTTGCTAGACAGATTCATGTTGTCAAAGTATTTCATGTTCTCTTTTTCCTGTGTGTAAGCCTGAGTCACTCGAATCCCTTGAATGGATTCATTCAAGTGGGAGTTAATCCGAGAGTTCTTCATGCGCACATCCTGCCAAGCCCGACGGATCAGCACCCGCAGTTTGGTCGAGATGATAAACATGATTGGCACCGTAATGATCACGGCAAGACCCAGTTTCCAGTTAATCAACAGCAAGATCACAATGATCCCGAGCAACTGTACGCAGTCGATCATGACGTTAACTGCACCATTCGTGAATAGATCCTGAAGGGAGTTAATATCATTCGTAACACGTACCAGTACGGAACCTGCCGGTCTTTTGTCAAAAAAGTTAAAGGACAGCTTCTGGATATGCTTGAACAGATCCGAGCGAAGGTCATAAATAACACGCTGTCCAATAATGTTTGTCAATTTGATCCGGTACGTATTGGCAGCCCACTGGATGAGATACAACACAAATATGGAGCCTGCGATAAGATAAAGCATGGTCATGCTTGGCAACCCCGTTGCCGGTGCGATGGCCCGGTCAATTGCCAGACTGATCAGAAAAGGTACGGACAATTTTGTAATGGTGCCCAAAATCATCATTAGAATAACGAGTGGTAACAGTTGTTTCGCATAAGGTTTCATGTATGCAAATAAACGTCCGAACTCTTTCCAGTTAAACGGTTTTTCAATAATTTCATCATCCTGATACACAAATCGTTCATTCAGTTTCTTCTCAGAGGCCACTTTTGCCTCGCGCCTGTCTGCTATCGTTTCGGCACTCATGAATTCACCTGCTCCCCAGCCTCCCGCTTACCGCGGGCAATATAATCTGCATATTGAATTTTATAAACATCCTGGTATGGTCCAGGCACTTCAATGAGTTCGGTATGTTTGCCACGTTGTACCACGCGACCTTCATCGAGCACCAGAATCTCATCTGCATGTCGTAGTGAAGATATCCGGTGTGCAATAATAAATGTCGTTCTGCCGCGCATAACTTCCTGGAAACCGGACTGAATCTCGTGTTCTGTCTCCATGTCCACGGCGCTGGTTGCATCATCAAGTACCAGAATTTTTGGATTTTTCAGCAAAGCCCTTGCAATCGCAATCCGCTGTTTCTGTCCACCCGATAAACCCATACCGCGCTCACCAACCACCGTGTCATATCCGTCCGGGAACTCCATAATGAAGTCATGAGCCTTGGCCAGCTTGGCTGCACGGATGATCTCATCCATGGTGACGTTCTTAAGCCCGTAGGAAATATTATTACGAATGCTGGATGAGAACAGGAATGTTTCCTGGAAAACAGAAGCGATCTGACTCCGCAAACTGCGGATGCCTATGTCTTTAATGTTTTTGCCATCCAGCTTGATCGTTCCTGAGTTCACGTTATAGGCACGCATCAGAAGCTGAATGATGGTCGATTTACCTGACCCTGTTCCCCCGAGGAAACCGATTACAGAACCGGGTGCAGCGTCAAAATTAATATCGGTTACTGCTGGCATTTTGTTGCCGTAGGCAAAGGTAACGGATTCAAATGTCACATGGCCGTTCACCTGGTCTGCCTCAACAATGACTGGATCTTGCGTTTCTTCCACATCCACTGGCGTATTCAGCAGCTCGAGCACCCGTTCACCTGAAGCTTTGGATTGCGTATAGTTGTTGATATGGAACCCAAGGTTCCACATTGGACCGATTATGTACCAGATCAAACTGAAAAAGGCAACGAGTTCACCGAGTGTCAGCGTCTTCTGTATAACCATTCTTCCACCGATCACCAGCAACAGCACGATACTCACCGAAGCAAGAATCTCCATGATCGGAAAATAGCGACTCCACAATGTTGCGGCATGAATCTGATTTGTTTTGTAACGCTCATTACGTATGGAGAATTTCTCCACTTCATAAGGCTCACGTGCAAAGGATTTTACCGTACGTACGCCAGTAATATTCTCCTGTACCGCTGTTGTCAGTGAACTGAGCGCCAGCCGCATCTCCTGAAACGCAGGGTGAATTTTGGATTCGAATCTCAGCGCAACGAAGGCAAGTAATGGGATGCATATGAGCGTGAACAGCGTAAGCTGCCAACTCATGGTCATCATCATGATTGCGCCAAATACGACCATGAAAACCATGTTAAGAATCTGGGCGAAACCAAATCCGATAAAGTTACGGATGGCTTCCAAATCTCCCGTGAGGCGGGACATCAGATCACCTGTCTTGGCCGTATCATAATAACGGAAGGATAAAAATTGAAGCTTTTCGTAACATGCATTACGAAGTCTGTACGCCAGGAAGTTACCCAAGCGTCCTCCAAAAAAGCCATGTAAAAACTGCATTCCCGCTTTCAAAATAACTACACCTAACACAGTCAAGGCAATTATGGGAACGTCTTCAAAAGTTCGCGGAACAATGATGTCATCAATCAGTATCCTCAGCATGTACGGATACACCAACCCAAGTGCGGTCGCTAAGGCGAGGAACAAGATTGATACAAATAAATACGTTCGCTTTTCCCAAAAAAAGGTTTGCAGTTGCCTAAGAACATCCATGTTTCTCCTCCTCTTATGTCGTTCAAAAATACTATGAACATTTATGAAGTTTATCACCGTACCCCATTCGCGGCAAAGCGAATAACAGACCATATTCTGCCTGCTTTCAGCTTATTGACGCATTAACGAAGGTAAATACCCACCTTTCAATCAAATGTTTGAATATTCTCTTTATTTCAGGTTGTTCGTACCAAAAAAAGGCTCCCTATATGCCTTTTCGGCAGGGGCCCTTTTGGGTTGATTTTCGCAACATTTTCAATGTGTTGCTGTATCATTCATTTTGTTTTACAAAGACTTCCAGAGAATACGCGTTATGCCGTGATTTTAACTGCGTTCAATCTGTTCCAGTTGGTTAGACAAGCTGGTCCATTGCTCCGCCGGAATTCCGCTCTCCAGTGTATCTTGAATTCCACTTACCGCCTCGTCCAGACGTTCTTCCAACTGACGGGATTGGTGTTGCAAGGATTGACAAATCTGGTTGTCATAAAACTGAATCAGTTTGTCTTGCGCAGCAGGAAGAACTTCAATGATCATCTGTTTGAGGACAGGATCAAGTGCCTCCTGTAATCGCTGACGTCCATCTCCTTCGAAGAACTGTTTCGGATTGCGGAAATAATTCAAATAGCTTTTCCATCCAGACGGTTCTTCCAGACGAACTTCTTCAAGCACAGGTGTACTCCAGCGTTCGTTCAGTGGCAGTGACACATCCACGCCCCCTGATAACTGCCTCACCTCATCTATACATTCCGTAACTTGCTTCATCAGCCAGGTCTGACCCGCCTGTTCAAGTCTGAGGGTGGTAGCAAGCAGTTCCTGCTCCAGTTCAATGGCAATCATGCGTAACAGTTCACGTCCACAGGCTGCAAAAGCCATCTTCAGATTGCCCCGATCCTCCCGAAGTACGGATGGATGGAATGCTTCTGCCATGAATAAACCAAGGCGATAGGCAAGCCGCTGCCGCACATGGAAGAGTAATTCTGCTGTTTCCTGTGACAGTTCTTCCTTCATGGATCTTGCTGCAAGTTGCTGTATGCGCTGACGTGACTGTCCCTGAATAGTCCCTAGTTCATCCCGCCGCTGCTGCAATACTTCTTCACCCTGAGCCGCATCCTCTGCACGATTCTTCAGCCGCTGAATCACACGTGCCATCTCTTCGGAAGCTCCACCTACAGCAAGATCGGCTAATTCTCTGCCTGCAAATTGGTTGAACTCTTCCTCAAAACGGTTAAAACCAGATTGCTCAAGCAGCTTCGAATCCCCTTCCATCTTGCCTTCCATCGCCAGTATGCTGGATACCGGGAAGAGTCGTGGTGCCCGAATTCCATTACTGCGCAGTTGGGTACTCACATGATCGAGAACCTGCTCCAGTTCTTCCTCAGAGGAAGACAAGTCACTGGCATTCACAACAAAGAACATCTGATCCATGGCAGAACTATCTTTAACACGTCCCAACTGATTTAGGAACTGTCGATCTCCTTGTGAGAAAGCATGGTTGTAATACGTTACAAAAATGAGTGCATCCGCATTCTTCATATAATTGAAGGTTACACCCGTATGACGAGCATTCACGGAGTCCGCTCCTGGTGTGTCTACCAGTACAATGCCTTGTTCAGTCACATCGCAACTGTAATAGAGATCGATACTGTCTACAAAACAGGACTTCTTCTCGTTTGCGACAAAGTTACGATAACCGTCCAGATCCACCAGCACATCCTGACCTAACTGGTCCGCTGTTTCTTCCCAGCCGGCTGCCGCTGCCTGCAAAAAGCTGTAATGCGGGCGCCCCGCCGGATGCACATCCTGTGGCGAGAGGGAACGTACTCGCTTCTGCCACTCCGCTCCAGGCTCACCCAGTCCGAGCAATCGGAAGGAATAGCCGAGGTCTTCCTGGAAGGCTTCCCGGGTCTTCATCCGGACCCGGGCTGTTCCATGCTCCGCGCCCCCGGCAGGAGCCATGATTCGGTTAATCGCCGCTGTTGTTGGATGCGGCGAGACGGGTAGTACAGCTTCACCCAGCAACGCGTTGGCGAAGGAGGATTTGCCGGCGCTGAATGCTCCGAACAGCGCCAAAGTGAACGTGCCGCCCGCAAGCGAAGCCGCGCGTGCACGCAGATCCCGTACCGCCGACCCCATGGCGGGGTACGGCTCCACC
Organism: Paenibacillus sp. FSL H3-0457; assembly: GCF_037981725.1. Taxonomy (NCBI): domain Bacteria; kingdom Bacillati; phylum Bacillota; class Bacilli; order Caryophanales; family Paenibacillaceae; genus Paenibacillus; species Paenibacillus sp. FSL H3-0457. Next base: position 4,244,270 of record NZ_CP150283.1, read on the forward strand.
AGCGCAGCAGCGGCTTCGAGTCGTGCCGCTGCTGCGTCCAGGCGTCGGCGGCGTTCAGCGCCAGCCGCCGCCGATGGCCCAGGCACCGCCGCTGCGACTGCGCGCTGCGCCGCATGGTGCCTCTGACGTCTGTGGCTGCGCAGCCACAGACGTTGACGTGCCCGCATGCGAACCGGGAGCTTCGCCCGGTTCAGGCACCGCGGGCACGTGCGGGCCCTTCACCTCCGGCAATAGCCCGGAGGGGAGGGGGCCCGCATGGGGTAGCAGGCTGCGCAGCCCTGCTGCCTCTGCGGCGGCGCTGCGCTGGAGCGCCGTGCGCGCGCCGCCGCCGCGGATTGCGCCAGCAGCGCTGCGCGGCTGGCGTCCAGCGCCTGGAGCGCGGCTTCGCCTCGCGCTGCCAGCGCTTCCAGCATGCGGTCGGCCAGCATCATGGCCGACCTGCGATAGCGAGCCTCAATCTCGCCCCGCACATCTTTACTAAACTGAATCACATACTCTGGAGATACCTCTGCACTGGCACTGCGTTTCATCTCCAATAGTGCTTCATCTACAGCAGGCAGCTCCGTATTAAGCGACTGCTCCCAATCCGCTCCCCATAGCTGATGGGATTCACCCAGCTGTCTAAGCATTGTACGAATATGTACCTCAACTTGTCCGGAAGCCTGATCCTGCAACAACCGCACCAGTTCAGAAGCACGACGTTGTTTCTCCTGCTCGGTTTTGCCACCTGAGAACAATAAGCCTACCCTGAAACCTGGTTTGCGGCTCTCCAAATAGGCAGCAGCAGACGCACGAATATCCGCAGGAGTAAGATTTGCATTTGCCAGAAGAGGTTCAAGCTCTGCCCGGAATTTCTCACGCACTCGCGAAGGCCCGGTACGAATGTCTGTTGCTTGTTGATCAAGAAGCTCCAGCTCTCGTTCCAAGCGTTCAATTCCTTCCTTGCCACCAATCTCATCCAGCAGGGAATTCTCTTCGTCTTCACGTTTCTCGGCTTCTCTCGTCAAGTGTTGCTCCGTTACATGACTGGCCGAACTTGCCAAACTGTGCGTAATTAACGCTTCCTTCTCTTGCATCATGTGTCCAATGAGTTCCGGAAGCACATCCCACTGGTTGTAGCGATGCTGCTTGTCGCGGAGGGAAGTAAACAACAGTCCGTCATATCTGACTTCCCAGGCCGCAAATATAGCTTCGACACCTTCGGTATATTGGTCAAAAGAGAGCTCACGCTCCCGATGCTTGTCGATCTGGTTCACGATCAAAAACAACGGTTTGCCCCAATCCGACAGACTCTTGGCAAATGAAAGGTTGGTCTCGGACTGGACATGGTTATAGTCCATGACATAGAACACCACATCCGCCAGATGGAGCGCTGAATGGGTTGCGAGACTATGTCCGCGATCTGTTGAATCCACACCTGGTGTATCCAGCAGGACAGCATCATCTTTCAGCAGAGGAATATCATCCCATACCTCAATTGAGCTATAAGCTCCACCATTTTTGCAATACGCCTCCAATTCCTCTGGAGAAACTTCAAGTGTTCCTGTTCCATTGTCAGCGCTTACGTTTGGAGTAGTATAAATAAGCGCTCTTGGCTTACCATTACGTATGGATACCACATTTGCACTTGTTGGCACGGGACTTGAAGGCAGCACCCGCTTACCGCATAAACTGTTGATGAGACTCGATTTGCCTGCAGAGAAATGACCACAGAACGCAATCGTCAGATGTTTCATTTCCGCCTTGCTGATTAAATCCGTTATAGCCTGTACAGCCGTATGGTCCCCTGTCTGCTCCATCGCTTCACGCAGCGGAAGCAGAGGTTTGGCCATTTCTTTTGGGTAATCTGTTCTGGACATGACTGGCCTTCCCCCTGGCTCCTCTAATTTGACATCCGTTTCGACGTCTATCTCTTTTACAACATTTATTTTAACATTATCAAGTTTGAATTTGAACGGTTGGAATTGAATATACATAAATGGACGTATAAGTTCTATAATCTAAAAAAAATAAAACCGAACAAGTCGGTTTTATCTGTAATACGTTTTATACTCGGTATTTAGCAAATGCTTACGCCAAGTGTCTGTTGCATGAATGCGATGCGATCATCTTAACCACAACGATCATCATGACATTAATACAACAGAACCAATAGTGTAATCACTTCTTATGAAACTGCGTTCTCCATGGAAGGCAGCAAGATTTCAAATACTTGTCCATGTTGCAGAATTGTAATGTCTCTGCCTTTGTCTCTCATAACAACAACTTCGGGTTTAACGGACATACGCTCCAGATAATGTTCAGGCACGTCGCCAGAGTGGCTTACTGTGATACCTTCTACTTCTTTTTCTTCATTTTCAGCCATTTCCTGTTCAACGATTTGTTCAAAGATATCGGAGAATGCCTCAAAATTGTCAGTGTACACGGAAATGCATTTCATGATTATTCATCCTTTTCTGCTCATTAATTTATTTTTCGTTTTCGGGTGGTGACACGTTCCTTATCTTTCCTGATTTGGGACGTTTTCATACGTTTTTTCCCTTCCCTGCATATGTCCAGCAATGGACAGATATGACACGCAGGGTTCTGTGCCTTGCAATGGTAGCGTCCAAAAAATATAAACCGGTGGTGAGTTAAAGTCCACTCGTCCCGGGGTACGCGCTTCATTAGTTTCTTTTCGACTTCAAGTACGGAGTCATCCCAACCTGCAAGCGCCAGCCGCTTGGATACACGTTCAACATGAGTATCTACCGCAATTGCCGGTACTCCAAACGCATTGGAAACAACTACATTCGCGGTTTTCCGCCCGACACCTGGTAGCGTCACAAGCTGATCATGTTCCTGCGGTACATCACCGCCATACTGCTCTATTAAAATTCGGCACATGTTCTGAATATGCTTGGCCTTGTTCCGGTACAAACCGATTCGCCGAATATCCTGTTCCAACTCTTCGAGAGAAACTGTCAGATAATCTGCTGGGCTTCTGTACTTCTGAAACAGATCTGCGGTTACCTTGTTCACCGTTTCATCGGTGCACTGGGCAGACAAAAGGACAGCTACCGTCAATTCAAATGCATTGCTGTGATTTAATTCGCAATGTGCATCAGGAAACATTGCTTCCATAGTTTCGAGTATATGTCTAACCGTCGCTGCATTCATGAAGAGCTACCTCCCACAAAATGACTCCACTCTGCGGAGCCTTACTTCGAAGCTTCATCCGAGTACATTGCGGGGACCTCAAAAAGCTTGCAAAAAAAACGTCTTGATGCGGGAAAGATCCCGTATCAAGACGGTCATTCTTTTGATCCTCGAAAAGAAACGATTACTGTTTTTGAATCTCCAGAATAACATTGTTCAGGAGATACAATACAATATTATCATTATCTCTGAGAGATTGCACGCTTAAAGTATTGTCACCCTGGTGAACAAATACACTTGATCCGAGTGCAAAACGATAGTTTGTGTCTGCTGTCGTTTCCCGTTTAACCAAAATCTGGTTACCAACGCCATCATAAGACCAGAATTGTTTGCTCATGACAGTTAGTACTCTGAAGCGTGTGGAATTATCCGTATCTTTTGTCATTTCCACACGATCTCCGACCGTAAGACTAGTCAGTGAAGTTAATGTGGAGCCAGATTTTACGACTTTAACCGAACCGCTAACAGGCACGGTTTCAGTCTGGCCGTTAAACTGTTTGAGCGTTACAGATGAAGCATCCACCGCTGTAACTTCAGCCAGCGTACGCTTCACGACTTGAACCGCTTTTGGCGCAGCTCCTTCAAACGTTACATTAATCAGGTTGCCTGCTGTCAGTTGTGAAGGCGTGATCGTCTGACCACTCTCTCCTGTCAGTACGGCTTGATCCACGTAGAACTGACTTGTCAACAGATCGGATTTTACTCGAATACGACTATTTGCTTCCAAGGCAACCACTTCGAATTGAGCCACAGTGTTCAGTGAAACCTTCTGCACTACATCCTGATTTGCTCCAAGCGTTACGGTCACTTTGTCACCAATCTTCAAATCTCCCAGACTTGCGCCCGATTTGTTATAGATCTCAACCGTAGGTAAGGTAGTATAAGGCACTGTAATCGTCTGATTACCAGACAACACACTGATTTTTCTGCCCGTTGTGTCAATGTTGCTGATCGTACCTTCATACTTGTAAATCACTTTAACGGACAACGCACGTGTTCCCACATAGGTCAGATCCAATTTGCGACCATCATTTAAAATCGACTCCAGACCAGCGAGTGTAGGTTTGGTCGTATTGTAGTCCAGTTTGGTTTTTTCGTCCAATGTAAATACAAACGGTTTTTTGTTGTTGTCCAGTACGGTAAGTACCTTTGTTTTGCTGTTGTAAGATACAACCGTTACTCCGTTCATAGGTTCCATTTGACGTCCAATCACCTGAATACGTGTTACCTGATCGTCAGAGTTCAATGACAACTCCACCTGATCCCCGTTCGTTGCATCCGTGATGAGATCATTTAGCGTCGCATCCTGAATACCATTAATAATAACTTCCGGCTTTTCAGTCAGCAGTTTCGCCTCAAGGGAACCCCCTTCACGTTTGAACGTTAACGTGGACTGGTTGCCACCGATCTCAACCAATGTTCCGCGCACAGATTGCTCCACACCTTGAGACAATGTGATAGTTTGCAAAACACTGTCCTTTACAGTGTATTTTACGGCACTGCCGGCTTTGAGATCAGCCACTGACATGATACGGTTTTGATATGTGATAAGCAGATTGTCATTGTATGCAAACTGCTCTGTAGCACCCGCTGCATTGACAAGTTTGATCGTTTTGCCAGAAGTGGATACTTCAGCAATTACGCCATTATCACTCTTGTTAACAATGCCGGATTTCACACGAATAGCAACTGTTTTTTTGTCAGTCGAGAACGTCTCACGCTGTACTTCGATGATGCTATCTGCCGTAATATCGGACAGTTTGATTGCATTACCATTCTGATCGATGAATGCAGTTGCCTCATCATAACTGTACGTTTCGTAATTCTCGCCCACAAAGATACCAATTTTATTACCAGACAATGAACGTGCAAATGTACCTTCAACACTTTCCACCTGCGGTGTAGCATCAACAACTTCCACATAGGAAGCCCCACCTGCAGAACCTACAACCATAACTTTTGTATACAGCTTCACATCTGTGGCGGAAGCACGAGTTTCACTGTCTTTCGTAAAGTAAGGCGTACTGCTGTTCACTGCGAAGTTAACGGCTTTGCCGTCCACAACCAGCGTGATCTGCCCATCTTTCAATCCTGTCACATAACCCGTGGATGTGTTCGGGTACGTTGTATCCGTTAACGATTCACCACGACTGAAGAAGGTAGCCAGTTGAGCACGGGTTACGGAACCAGTTGGATTGAATTTGTTGCCTTCAACACCTTTGGCCAGATCCAGGCTAACAGCCAGATTGACATAACCTTTACCACTTTCGGAAATACTTGCATTATCAGCAAATCCGGTAGATTGATTATTTTGTGCCTTCGCTTCAGCATCCTTGTCCAATGAACGGATTAACAATTTGGTAATCCATTCCCGTGAAGCCGGTTTTTGACCCCAGGAGGTCTTGGATACATCCACCGTTGATTCTTCCGTTTTGTCAATCAGTCCCAGTTGAAGTGCCAGCGCGACATATGGCTTGAAATAATTTCCCACTTCCATGTTTGTCGGTAATGCCGCAGCCGTGTCGGTATTCAACTGGCCCTCTTGATTCATAAAACGGATTGCCATCGTTACAGCTTCTTGCTGTGTTACCGCGTCTCCTGGACGGAACAGGCCGTTGTTACCGAGAAGAATACCTTGATATGCCAGTTTGTACACATGTTTCTCAGCCCAGTATCCGACCTTGATGTCACTGAACAAACCAGTTGGTGCAGCCGTATTTGTTATTGCAGCAGTCTGACCCTGCCCCGTTTCTGTTGATTCTGCTGCCATGGCAGCTCCGCCGGCGCCAAGGGCCATCATGCCTGCAAGCACGGCTGATACTACTTTTTTAGAGTGTGATGTATGGTTATATTTAAAAGTCACCTATGATTCCCCTCTCTCATGTAAAACGACCCATATTCCGTGGATTCACGGTACAACAGTATGCTGTACAGCCTATTCGGATCTTGTCATTGGATGTTCAAGATCCACATGGCCCATCAGACTCTCTGTCTGCTGACCATCCACCAGTAAATCAAGTGATTTTACTTCATCAAACTGGAAGAACGTTTGTTTTAGAGCATCCAGCGCATAAGACTCTCCACCTGCTCCAAGACGAGCCGTATCTGGCATATGAATATCCAGCGTAAGAGCTCCATCCTTGAACTGAACAGACTTCAATTCAATTTCTTTAGACCACAGCGGAACCAGTTTAGCGTCTTTGCTCTGTTGCAGTGATTCAAAGGCAGCTTTATATTTGGCATCATCCGATGCGTATGAAATCTCTGCCGAAGCTTTGTGTAACTCCAGTTCTTCTTCATCCGTATAGAATACAGTGATTGTTTTCTTTTCATTACTTTCGGAAGTTGCCGGCTTCTCCGTAGACGTTTCGCTTGGCGGAGTAGTTGTAGTCGCTTCCTCCGAACTGCCTTCCGTCGATTCTGTAGGCGTTGTATTCTCTTCAGGCTCAGCAGTTACCGGTTCAGTAATTGTTTCGCCTTCAACCTCGGTTACATTGTTTTCAGTTCCTGCGCCTTGCGTCTGATTCGGAGCAGCTGTTGGCTTGCTTCCACATCCAGCAGCAACTGCCATAACCGTGACCAGCAAGGCTGCAATCCATATTTTCTTGTTCATTCTAACTCCGCCTCCTCAACATAAGGGCTTGTCCCTTATTTAATTCCCAGATACTCCTTGATTCCTGCAACAATCCCTTTGGCAACGCTGTTCTGGAAACTCTCAGTGAACAGGGCTGCTTCGTCGCTCTTATTGCTAAGGAATCCACCTTCCAGCAGAACTGCTGGCATTGTCGTTTCACGGGTCACATGGAGACTTGCCGTTTTCACTCCACGATCTTTCAGTCCGGAAGACTGTAAAAGATACTTGTGCATCACTGTAGCAAGTGCTTTGCTGTTGGAGCGTGTATAGAATGTCTCTACACCGTTCGCAGCAGTAGGGCCACTGTTAGCATGAATGGAGATGAAAATATCCGCTTTTATGTCTTGTGCAATCTTCACACGTTCTTTCAATGCCAAAAATGTATCATCGCTGCGCGTTAACACAACGTCAATTTTGGATTCTTTTTTCAACAAGGCTTCCACTTTCAGAGCCATTGCCAGATTGAAGTCTTTTTCACGTTTACCAGTTACACCGATTGCCCCAGGATCCTGATCTCCGTGACCTGCATCGATAACGACAACTTTTTTGCCATTATTACCAACTGGAGGAGCAGGTGTACCACTTTGATTGTCGAGGTTAATCATGACCAGTCCAGAATCATTTTGCACACTGTACCCTTTTGAACTGGACAGATCGATTACAAAACGAATTGTAGATGGACTGTTGCTGTATAACGAGTAACGAATCTTAGACACGTCCGGATAGCCGCTAACGACGAGTTGTCCATTCTGGTTGCTGTCTAAAGCCTGTCCTTCACTGAACGAATCAGCAAATGCGGTATTCGGCAAGTCTATAACGATTCGATCTGGTCCTGTCATCGTGAAGACGTTCGGCTTCGTACTTCCGCTTGTTGCAATCATGAAGCGGTTGTCGCTGAAGCTGATGCCGTTCACCAGTACAAGACCTTCTTGATCCGATCCTCCGCCTTCATTGCCAGAGTTCGGGGGTGTGGTTGTCCCGTTTCCGGAACCTGAATTCTGGGTAACTAATGTTACCGTCTTCGTGGTATTGTTCCAACCCACCTTAAGACCCATTTCCTCACCAATAAATCGGAGAGGTACGAGCGTAGTACCATTTTTCACGAGTGGCGGGGCATCCAAGTTTACGTTACTGCCGTTCACCGTTGCCGTCTTCTGTCCAACAATCATCTGCATGGCAGTGTTGTCTTTGCTAATAGTCACTGTTTGCGTTTGCTGCTTCCACTCCACGCTATATCCAAGATTTTCGGACACAACCCGGATCGGAACCATCACCTTGCTGTTGATAATTTCCGCTTTTGTATCCGATGGCTGTACGATTTCTTTTCCGTCTAGGATAATTTTCGTGTCTGTTGCTGCGTGACTATAGCCCGGGAATACGAGCCCAAAGACAAATAACAGTACCAAAAAACCGAACTTCTTCATCCTTCACCCCTACCATTCTCATATTTTTTTGCCGCATGTTGTCATTTTCCAACTCCGACTGACCGCTTGGGCATTACCAGACACCTATTAGACGCCCCTCGCTCTCAAAAGTTGCGAATATATTCCAACATAACAGAAAAAAAACGTTGTCAGATCAAGCTTTTTTTACATTTTAATGTCTTCTTTTTTCCTTATTTATCAAATATACATCTCTAAACAACGTAATACCCTAACCTTCATATTTGCGCACAATTCAATTTACAGTCCCAAAAATTCAACAATTCCGTCCACAATCGCCTGTGCACATTTGTCCTGGTATTCTTCCGTGAGCATGACTGCTTCATCTGTAGGGTTACTTAAAAAACCAAGTTCAAGTAACACAGCAGGCATGGTTGTTTCACGCGTCACATGCAGACTAGCCGTTTTAACCCCACGATCCTTGAGTCCTGTTACCGGTAACACATATTTGTGAAGAGTGTCAGCCAAAGTTTTGCTTTCTTTACGACTGTAGAGCGTTTCAATGCCGTTTGGTACCGGTGTAGTGAATTTGTTTCCATGAATGGATACAAAAACATCTGCCTGATTCAATTCAGCAATATCCACACGCTGTTTGAGCGAAAGTTCTGTATCATCCTGGCGTGTAATGACCGTTTGAATATTTGGGTATTTTTGAAGGGTTTCCTGTACCTTCAGTCCTACAGCCAGATTGAAATCCTTCTCATAAGCTCCTGACAAACTCACTGCACCCGATTGACGACCACCATGTCCCGGATCAATGACCACAATCGTTTTGCCATCATTGGTAGGTAATGCCGGTTGGCTTGTCGGTTCTCCACTCGTGGCTGTCAGGTCAACGAGCAAGACATTGTTATCTCCAACAGACCATTTGGCTGTAGCCGTCTGATTCATATCCAGAACGACACGCACGGTAGAAGGCGATTTACTGAACATGGCATACCGAACTTTGGAAACTATGGATGAATCCGTAACGAGAATCTGTCCACTCCCATCCGGGTTAGAGGCTTGTCCCTGAATGAATTCCTCAGAAAATGTCGCTGAAGGCAGATCAACAATAATTCGGTCTGGCCCACCAATACTGGATACTTTGGGGCTAATATTACCGTTTGTTGCTACAATCAAGCGATCTCCGCTGAAGCTGATGCCTTGAAGCTCTGTCAAACCATCCGGGACAGGTGCCTCGACGGGGTCACTGTCACCTTCCGTTTCAACTACGGGAGGAATACTAAATAGGCTTACTGTCTTGGTTCCATTGTCCCAGCCAACACGCAGACCCATGCCTTCCCCAACAAAGCGTAACGGAACAAGCGTAGTTCCCTGTTTGATCAGTGGGGGCGAATCCAAGTTCACCACGTTTCCATTCACTGTAGCTGCATCTTTGCCAGCCGTCATTTGAATCATGCTGTTTCCTTTTTGAACCTGGACTGACTGAGTTTCCTTCTCCCACTTCACCTTATAGCCCAGGTTCTCGGAAACAATTCGAATTGGAACCATGACCGTTTTCCCGATATTCTCTGCAGGTGCACCCGTCTGCTGGTTAATGGTTACACCGTCGAGTACAATCGAGGGAGTGGTGTCTGCATGGGCCATGACTGGGAATAAACATAGGAACAGAAGAAAAACGACTGCTGCCGACCATTTTTTCATACCTCATCCACCATTCTTTTTGTCTTTTGAACATCCGACCTGATTCTCTGCAGCGTAACATCAATGACAATATGTAACCTTCCATAATCTACTAATCAGTTTATCAGATATTGTCTGATCATCCGGTTACAACGTTGTCATATTTAGTCGGAAACTGAGTGGCAAAAAGGTTACTTTCTCCATTCGTCCAGTTCCCAAAATCATATGGAAATTACATTTCTCATCCATTTTTGCTATGCTGAGTTCAAATACTTGAATACAGGAGACTGAGCCTTGATGCCTAAAATACTGATCGTGGACGATGAAGCAGATCTTCGAAAGCTACTGACTGATTATTTTGAAATTAACGGTTATTCCGTGATGACAGCCAAGGACAGCCGGGAAGCGCTGCGGAAAGTGGAAAAACAACCCGATCTTGTTTTGTTAGATATCAACATGCCTGAACAGAACGGCCTTCAATTATGTGAAAAAATTCGCGACTTTGTCTCTTGCCCGATCTTATTCTTAACGGCTCGAATCGAAGATGCTGATAAAATAGCAGGATTTCGTGCCGGAGGCGATGACTATATCCTGAAACCTTTCAGCATTCGCGAGTTGGGCGCCAGGGTCGAAGCACATATACGCAGGGAACAACGAATCCAAACTAAATCTTCGGTAAGGTTTAACAATGAATTGGTCATTGATTATACGGCCAGGGAGCTTTACTACCTGGATAAGCGAATTTCACTGCCCAAAAAAGAGTTTGATATTGTCGAATTGCTGTCCACGCATCCTGATATGGTGTTTGGAAAGGAACGCATATACGAAAAGATTTGGGGCATGGACGAGCAAGGTGACAGTAACGTCATCGCAGAGCATATCCGGCGAATTCGCTACAAATTAAAGGAATACGGCTGTGATAATCAAATCGAGACCGTTTGGGGAGTAGGGTACAAATGGCCAAGTTCATGACTAGACTCCTGTTTTTAAAGCGATTGTCCTTGCTACAATCTTTTATGCTGTTGTGTGTGGTCACACTCATTGCCGTGCTTGCCGTTATAACTTTGGAGTTTGCTTGGGCGGAGAACCTGCGGCTGCGTTTCGGAGAAACGGATTGGGTGATGCCCTCCCTCGTCACGGCGGTTCTGCTCACCGTAGCGACTGGTATTGTCACCATGGCCGTTCTATTTTACAGATGGAAGCTAAAACGTCCGCTGGAGCTATTAAAACGAGCATCCAAGAACATTTCGGCCAACGATCTAGACTTCAGCATTTCCTATGACAGCCAGGATGAGATGGGCGAGCTGATCGCGCTATTTGAAAACATGCGCTCACAATTGGAAAAAAACCTTAAGACACTTTGGCGTTCGGTTGAAGAGCGCAAGCAGATCAATGCTATTTTTGCCCATGATCTGAGAACACCCCTGTCCGTGTTAAAAGGAAACGCCGAGCTTCTCTCCACCTATCTTCCTGAGAAGAAGTTGTCGGAAGAAAAGGTGCTGGACTTGATCCATACTATGAACCTTCACATCTTGCGTCTGGAGAGTTATGCAGAGGCCATGAACTCCATTCAGAGGCTGGAGGATGTGCCGTTGAACTTCCAATCGATGGATACGATCTCATTGACGGCTTTGCTGGATGGCAGCGCTGAACAAATCGCGAAACAGTTCGGTATTCGTTTCGTCTCATCCGTGGAATATGATAATGCCTCAGTACATGTAGATCCCTATCTCGTCATGCAGATTTTCGAGAATATAGTGGCTAATGGGGCGAGATACGCAGCCAGTCAAGTGAACGTTCACTATGACGTTCAGGGAGGCATTATGAAGATTACCGTCTCAGAGGACGGTTCTGGTTTCTCTGAGGAAGCCCTGAGTAAGGCTATGCTCCCTTTTTACCGAGGCGAAGTATGGGATGCAAGCGAACATCGCGGGCTGGGCCTTTACGTTTGCAAGGTATTTTGCGAAAAACATGAAGGTAGTCTTCGGATTGCAAACGGTCCTAACGGAGGTGGAAGCGTCACGGCAAGTATTGGGACCCGAGTTGATAAATAGTTGAAAATGATCTGATAACATCTCCTTATCTTGAATTCAAGGAGTGTTATCATGCTAAAACTGAAAAAAAGAATGTATATCACATTTAGCTGCTTGTTGTTATGTACCGCGTGGGCGTCCCCCTTATCCGCCAATGAAGCCAGAGACAGGACAGAAGTGCTGCAGGAGATCGACGAATATATGAATCGGAGCATGAAGGCCAATTACATTAAGGCTGCTTCACTGGCGATTGCCAATAACGATGAGGTCTTTTACGCAAAAGGCTACGGGACATTGGCGGACGGCCAGAAGGTTACGGGCAACACCCCTTTTCCCATTGCTTCACTTAGCAAGTCCTTTACTGCATTGGCTGTTCTGCAGCTAGTGGACAAGAGTCAGATCGACTTGGATGCGACTTACGCTTCCTATTTTCCAGAGCTTTCTCCACAGGACCCCCACGTTCTTGATATCACGGTCCGTCATTTACTGAATCAGACAAGTGGTCTCAATGACAAGATTAATCCCGATATGACAAAGACTCCGCAATTCCAATCACTGGCTGAAGCGAACCAATTATTAAACACGGTTCAACTTGCCCATATCCCCGGAACAGCCTACAGCTATCATAATCCCAATTACGTGCTGCTGGCGAACCTCGTGGAAAATGTTAGTGGAGAGCGCTTTTCGGATTATCTGAAAAAACATATTTTTGAACCGTTAGGAATGAATCATACCTTCAGTGTCAATACAACGCAGCAATTCTATGAGAATAATACTATCCCTCTAGGACATTACCTGAGCTTGGGACGCGCTATAAGTCAATCCGAACCGCTTTGGTTCATTGAGGGCCCCGCCGGCATCGTTTCAACCGCAGAGGACATGTCCCTATGGATGCTTTCCCAATATAATGGCCGCCTCGTTTCCCCTGTGCTGATGAAACAATATCATGCCTCAGGAGCGATCGGTCCGTACGGCATGGGCTGGCTTGCAAACCAAGATGCGTCTAACGGCCAAACGATCTCCCACAGCGGCATTTTCTGGACCTACAAGTCCGAAGAACAGGTTTATTTGAACGAGCAAATGGGCATTGCCGTAATGTTTAATTCTGGTATAAACGCTTATGTGAATTACTCGGCATTTATTGATGGAATAGCGGATATTATGAGGGGGCAGGAACCCCAAACCTCTTTTGTAAACGGTCGGAATATGGAAATGATTATGATTGCGCTGATCATCGCTACGCTTGCATGGGGCATCTACGGCTATTTCCGCATACGTCGGAGCAACCAACGCCTAACGATCAGCAAATTGATTATGATCACGGTCGGTAGACTGATCCCGGTTCTAATTCTCTTATCTCTGTCCCCCTTGGTTACGTTTATCGGCGGAGGACGTGTGCTGCCTTGGTTTGGCATCTGGACTACGCTATCAACTCCAATCATATGGCTTATGGTATGGTCACTTGTGAATTTCGTGCATTTGGCTTGTTATATCTATGTCTATTTTCTGAATACAAAAAACGACCCATTGGAGCTACCTCAGTAATCGATTTTTAGGTTCTCTATTTAGTCGGCTGTTATTGTATCTGTTGAAGTATTCGGTCAAGAAAAATCAGGAGTTCTATGTATAGCTGACTTATTAAGCTAATTTACTTCTGAAACTACAAAAAGCTTCTGTCTCACCGATGGGAACAAGGTCCCTTGGGCGAGGCAGAAGCTTTTTGCTATGCGATACTTTAACGATTAACCGAACAGTTTTGCCGCGTGGCGTTGTTCATAAGCAGCGATTTCATCATCATGTTGAAGAGTCAGACCGATATCATCCAATCCTTGCAACAGGAATTGACGACGGTGCTCATCCAGATCAAAATCGATATGCAGTCCGTATGCATCAGTAATCGTTTTGTTTTCCAGATTTACATTCATCTCATAGCCTTCATGTGTCGCTGTACGTTGGAACAAGTCTTCAACTTGCTCTTCTGACAACTTGATTGGCAAGATTCCGTTCTTAAAGCAGTTATTATAGAAGATGTCTGCATAAGATGGAGCGATGACACAACGGAATCCATAGTCCAAAATCGCCCATGGCGCATGCTCACGGGATGATCCACAGCCAAAATTGGCGCGTGAGATCAGGATGGATGCCCCTTCATAACGAGGTTTGTTCATTTCGAAGGAAGCATTATTGTTGCCCTCTTCATCAAAACGCCATTCATAGAACAAAAATTGTCCAAATCCGGTACGTTCAATCCGTTTCAGGAACTGTTTCGGAATGATTGCGTCTGTATCTACATTGACCCGGTCTACCGGTGCAACGATGCCTTGTAATGTTTTGAATTCTTCCATATTAAACGTTCTCCCTTCTGTCTGTTATAGATTAGATCGCTGCTTCTGTTTTGAAATTCCAGTCCCGTACGTCCACAAAGTGGCCCTTAACCGCTGCTGCTGCTGCCATTGCCGGAGATACCAGATGCGTACGTCCTCCGCGTCCTTGGCGTCCTTCAAAGTTACGGTTGGACGTCGAAGCACAACGTTGACCTGGCTTCAATACATCCGGGTTCATTGCCAGACACATACTGCATCCCGCATCACGCCATTCAAATCCAGCTTCCGTAAAGATTTTATCCAAACCTTCTTGTTCAGCCTGAATTTTAACACGTCCTGAGCCTGGTACAACAATTGCTGTAACCTGACTGGATACCGTGTGACCTTTAGCCACTTGTGCTGCTGCACGCAGATCTTCGATCCGTCCATTGGTGCAAGAACCGATAAATACATAATCAATTGGAATCTCGGCGATTGGTGTTCCCGGTTCAAGTCCCATATATTCAAGCGCTTTTTCAGCCGCTTTACGTTCGTTTTCTGTAGGCAGTTCAGCCGGAACAGGAACTTTCGAAGAAATGTCGGTTCCCATGCCAGGGCTTGTTCCCCAAGTTACTTGCGGAATCAATGTCTCCACATCGATTTCAACCATATGGTCGAACTCGGCACCTTCATCGGTTACAAGCTGTTTCCAACCTGCTACAGCTTCGTCGAATTTGGCATCCGCTGGTACGTATTCACGTCCACGCAGATATTCAAATGTTGTTTCATCCGGAGCGATCAATCCTGCTCTTGCTCCACCTTCGATGGACATGTTGCAGACCGTCATACGCTCTTCCATGCTCAACTCACGGATGGATTCGCCTGTGTACTCAATAACATAACCTGTTGCAAAGTCTGTACCGTATTTGGCGATGACTGCGAGGATCATATCTTTCGCGGTTACACCCGGGTTACGTTTGCCGACAAAACGAACTTCCATCGTTTTGGCTTTTGCTTGTTGCAAACATTGAGTTGCCATAACATGCTCAACTTCACTTGTTCCGATTCCGAATGCCAGTGCGCCAAACGCACCGTGTGTGGACGTGTGACTGTCACCACATACAATCGTTTTACCCGGGTGAGTCAGACCCAGTTCAGGTCCCATAACGTGTACAACGCCTTGATCAATCGTGTCCAGATCATACAATTTCACGCCGAAATCACGGCAGTTTTGCGAAAGTGTATCAATTTGTTGTTTGGAGATAGGATCTGTAATGTTGAAACGGTCTTTCGTTGGAACGTTGTGGTCCATTGTTGCAAATGTCAGTTCAGGGCGACGAACTTTACGTCCGCTGAGACGAAGACCTTCAAATGCCTGTGGAGAAGTTACTTCGTGCACCAGATGCAGATCGATATACAGAATGCTTGGTTTGCCTTCTTCTTGATGAATTACGTGGTTTTCCCAAATTTTCTCAAACATCGTTTTTTTACTCATCATTTTCACCTCATTATAAGTTCGGTCCTTGGAAGAGCCTCTGTTTTCTTTAAAAAGTGAAGCTCTTGAATGACATAAATATATCACCCTGTCCTTCATTGTTCCAAGATATAATATCTATAGATGTAATAGGTTTAACCTATAATGAGAGAAAGACAAATAAACCACTGCTCGTCGCAGAGGTTTCAATTGATAACAATTATCATTATCAGATAAGTCTTATACTACGTTTCCGATGCTTCGCTGTCAATGCTTTTTATCTAGAACATAAAAAACAGCCCTGAATCCAGAGCTGCTTTGCTAGTTTCTGTTATGAAATGAAAATTATCATATCAACGCCTTTTATAGAGTACTTGTCCGACTACTGTATTACAAACCGTTATTCGCAATCACATCTTTGTACCAATAGAAACTCTTCTTGCGTTTTCTCTCCAGTGTTCCATTGCCGTCATTATCCTGATCTACATAAATAAAGCCATATCGTTTCTCCATCTCTGAAGAAGAATAACTAATCAGATCAATCACTCCCCAACTGGTATAGCCCAGCAGTTCAACACCGTCCAGAATCGCCTCATGCATCTGTTCAATGTGAGATCGGAAATAATCAATACGATAATCATCCTGAATGCTACCATCCGCTTCAATCGTGTCTACCGCCCCAATTCCATTTTCAACGATAAACAAAGGCACCTCGTAACGACTATACAGTTCATTCAGTGATATGCGCAGACCTACCGGGTCAATCTGCCAGCCCCAATCATTCGTTTGCAGATACGGGTTCTTCACCCCTCCAGTTGTATTGCCACTCACCTGCTCCAATCGGTCGCCATCCACACTTGATACCAGGGACATATAATAACTGAATGAGATAAAGTCCACAGTGTGTACTTTCAGAATCTCTTCATCCCCCTCAAGCATATCCAGGTTAATCCCTTTTTCGGCAAAAAATCTCTTCGTAAAGTACGGATACGCTCCACGCACCTGTACGTCCGTAAACATAAGATTGAATTGATTATCCCGGGAAGCAACGAGTACGTCTTCGGGATTACATGTATGAGCGTATGTTGTCAGTTTGGTAAGCATACATCCAATCTGGGAACCGGGAATGATCTCATGACAGTATTTCACTGCGAGCGCACTCGCTACAAATTGATGGTGCAACCCCTGATATACGGCCTGCTCCACATTTTCGAAACGCTCCGGCACAATACCACCACTCGTAAACGGATGACGAACAATGCTGTCAATTTCATTAAATGTAATCCAATACTTCACTTTGTCCTTATAACGGGTGAACACGGTTTTGCAAAAGTGAACAAAATACTCGACGACTTTCCGATCCGTCCATCCACCATGGTGATTCACCAGATACATCGGCATCTCATAATGCGACAACGTAATCAATGGTTCAATCCCTTGTTTCAGCATGCCATCAATAACGCGGTCATAGAACTGTAAACCGGCTTCATTCGGCTCTGTTTCGTTGCCATTCGGGAAAATTCGGGTCCAAGCAATAGATAAGCGCAACGTTTTGAGACCCATCTCCCCAAACAGGGCCAGATCCTCCTCATAGCGGTGGTAAAAATCAATGCCTCTGCGTTTCGGATATTCTCTGTCCGAGCTAGACTCCATCGCAGTTTTGATCTGTTCTTCATTGATCGCATTATGCTTTTTATACTCACTCTTGGCTACACCTTTTCGATAGATAGCAATGTCGGCTGTAGACAGACCTTTGCCATCCACATTCCACGCTCCTTCTGCCTGATTGGCAGCAATCGCTCCTCCCCATAGAAAATCTTCTGGAAACGTTCTTGTTGTATTGGTCATTGTGTATTCCTCCTTGGATTATCTCTGTAACTCTTTGATTCTTGCTCAATTGCGACTCATGACCCGATTGATATGAATAATCAAATACATCATCTCTTCAGTGGAGATCGTATGTTCAAACCGAGCTTCAATATAATCCTTGATTAGCAATACGCAGGCTTCCTCCTGCGGATATTTATTCGCGATCTGCTCAAAGAGCTCATGATCCTGCGTGTTTAACGTTTTATATTCAAAAAGCCGTTGAATGAAAAACTGCAAATGGGTCAAAAAGCGTGAATAGTTGATGCTGTGTGTATCCAGCTCCACTTGGTAGTGAATTTTGATAATATTGAGTACATCCTTGACAGTATTGGTCATCATCATGACCTGATTCATATTGTCATCATTCTGCTGCGCATTAACGAGATGAAAGGCAATATTCGCCGCTTCCTCTTCAGGCAGGGAGAGTCCAAGCTGTTTTTGAATGAGAGACAGGCCATGCAACCCGATACTGAACTCCTGCGGATAGAACTTTTTCACTTCCCACAACATTCGGTTCTGGATCGTCATATTGTCCTTGAATCGCTTCATGGCCATATACAGGTGATCTGTTAATGAGACATAGAGATGATCACTCAGATGGCGGGACAATGTATGTTTCGCGTGGGAGATGATTTCATCAGCCAGAATCAAGTATTCTTTTGGCGTTTCCTTCATCAGGGCAGTGAGATCTGAAGAGATCGTTTCATTTTCAAGGACATAGATCTTCTCGATCTCATCCTCCCCCACGACATCTCCCGGTTTGCTCCTGTAGCCGATGCCCTTTCCCATCACAATAATTTCCTTGTCATCCTCACCACGTCTGGCAAGAACAATGCTCGAATTTAGTATTTTTATGACTTTCATATCAGGCTGCCGCCTTTCATTCATATTTCAGCGAGTTATAACACCGTAATTAATGGTTTCTCCGGTCCTGTTGTCGCCGCAGTTTCATTGCCCAGTATCTCCAGATAATCCGATGAATTGGTCACAATTACAGGAGTCGTAGTGTCATAACCTGCGGCTTGTATAGCTTCAAGATCAAATTCAATCAGGAGTTGACCATGAGAGATCTGTTCTCCTTCATTCACTTTTACATCAAAATGCTGGCCTTTCAGTTTCACCGTATCCAATCCGACATGAATCAGAATTTCTACACCTTCTACCGATCTCAGACCGATGGAATGTTTGGTACGGAACACCGTCTCAACGGTACCATCAAACGGGGCAAACACCTTGCCAACACTTGGCTGAATGGCCATACCTTGTCCCATAGCTTCTTGCGAGAAGGCCTCGTCCTTCACCTCTCTTAATGGCAGAACTTTACCTTCCAATGGAGCAAAAACGATCTTTTTCGATTTGATCCCTTTGGATGGCTGGATTTCAGATTCGCCTCTCGCTTTGTTTGTAGGACTGCCTGCTATCGACACTGCTGTTGGAACAACATCCTGAAATCCAATGACATATACAGCGACAAACGCGACAATGGCAGAGATCAGCATGGTAATGATCGCATAGATAATATTCATATGATCTTCACTGATAAACATAGGCATAGATGCAATCCCCGGACCCACGGCAGCATATGCCTTGAGATTCACAATACCTGCGAACAACCCAGCGACTCCGGCGCCGATCATGCAGGCAAACAGCGTTTTCTTGAGCCTTAAATGTACACCGTACAGAGCAGGCTCCGTGATACCGAATACACCTGAAATTCCTGCAGACAAAGCGACTTGTTTCAGCTTGATGTCTTTGGTTTTGAATGACACCGCCAGTGCGCCTGCTCCCTGCGCCATATTGGATGCCAGCATCGCGACCAGCACCAGTGTTTCATATCCAGGTGAAGCCAAGGCTGCGAAAATAATGGGATAAAATACTTTATGCATACCGAACATGACAATCAGAGGCATCAGTATAGCCATAATGACAACGGTCAACCATCCAATCTTATCCTGAATCCAATAGATCAGGTTGGACATTCCCGTTCCGAGATACATCCCCAGAGGCCCAAGTACAATCAGGGCAACTGGAGCAACAATGAGAATAATAATCAAAGGTTTAAGGAAAATTTTGACCGGTCCTGGTGAGATCTTGTCCGCGAACTTTTCAATGTAAGACATGAACCAGACCGTTAAAATAATCGGTACCACGGATGTCGCATATTGAACGGATGCAACAGGTATGCCAATAAAGGACACCGGATCTTCACCGCCAAGTAGACCAATCATATTCGGGTGTAACATGATTCCACCAAACAGAACGGCAACAAAGGGGTTGGTTTTAAATCTATTTGCACTGGAATAAGCCAGTAGAATCGGAAGAAAGTAAAAGGCAGCATCAGACATGACACTCAAAACGGTATACGTCTGGCTCTCTTTAGACATCAGGCCGGTCACGGTCGCCAGTAGCAAAAGTGCCTTAAGCATGCCCGAGGCAGCAATGGCTGGGATAATAGGTTGGAAAATGCCTGCAATGACACTGGCAAAAGTATTAAACAGTCCTTTGGGGCTATAATCCGCTTTTTGTTTCTCCTGAATTTCGTTTGATTGCCGAGTATCCATCATCTTGGCAAGTTCATTGTAGACGTACGCGACGTCATTACCGATAATAACCTGATATTGTCCGCCGCTATTCACTGCGCCAATAACACCATCAAGGCTCTTAATTTCTTGGGTCTTCGCCATATCCGGATTCTTCAGGGTAAGTCTGAGCCTGGTAGAGCAATGAATTAACGTGTTGATATTATCATTGCCACCGACCAGCTCCATAATCGATTGGGCTAATTGTTTGTAATTCATGGTGCACCTCCGTTTCTTGATGGGAACAAAAAAAGACCTAAAAAGGGTAGGAAAAGAGAAACTCTTCCCACCCAATCTAGGTCTTGCCTGCCGAACAGTAACACGCCATCGTTGGATGAATGTTATTCAATTATATGAACGAAAAAGAATATGAACATTTGAAATGGTTCTGTGCTAACACTTGAAACTGGTACACATGAAAACGTTGATTTTGTTTTACCCGGGTAAGTGGTTCTTATTAAGCGTTTTCAAAATCAGTATAACAACTCTTCTGATGGAGCGCAAGCGGTTAAGCGAAATTAATGATTTCTTCATCTGTAATGATATAATGGTGGCATAACGAAAGGAATGACCAATGACGATGGAATTCAGACAACTTCAATATACGTTGCAAATTGCGGCCGAACGCAATTTCTCCCGGGCAGCAGAGAAGCTGCATATTGCTCAACCTTCATTAAGCCAGCAATTATCCAAATTGGAAAAAGAATTGGGAGTACTACTTTTTCAGCGTAATACGAGTACCGTGGAGTTAACCCATGCGGGTGTTACGTTTGTCGAGCAAGCCCAGAAGATCGTAGATGCCGTGGAGCTATTGCGTCAGGAAATGTCCGATATCTCCCAGCTTCGCAAAGGTAAAGTCGTTGTAGGCAGCATGCCGATCACGGGATCACACCTGCTCCCACACGTGCTTCCTGCGTTTCAACAAGCTTATCCCGAGATTGAGGTTACCTTATTGGAAGACTCCGGGCTTACGCTTGAGAAATTGACAGCAAGCGGCAAAGCAGATCTCAGTCTGTTATCTCTTCCTTTACAAGAGCCAAGTCTCGCCTACGTTGCCATTGGAGAGGAAAAGATTGATCTGGCAGTTCCCCCGAATCACCCTTTGGCACGCAGGGCAGATCCGGAACATCCGCTTCCTGTGCGAATTGAAGAGCTTCGGGATGAACCTTTTGTTGTGTTGAAAAAAGGGCAGGGCTTCCGCAAACTTACATTCGATCTCTGTGAGCAGGCTGGTTTTGATCCCCAAGTTGTGTTTGAGAGCACCAATATTGAAACCGTTCAGTCGCTGGTCGCCACAGGTATGGGTATTACCCTGGTTCCACGCTTTATCGCCCGTGCGCCGCGCAGTGAGTTCGTGCCTGTGTATGTGCCACTTGCTGAGCCTACTCCTAGCAGAACACTTGTTGTGGCTTATCGTCAAGGCAGAGTGCTGTCGAAGGCAGCCGAAGCATTCATCCATACGTTTCAACAAACCGTGGCCGAACTGTCAAAGGGAGACTAAGAAATTGCTCTATGGTATAGGTACATTTCTTTAGGTACATTTCTTTAGGTACATTTCTTTAGGTACATTTCATACTGAACCAAAACAAAGGCTTGACCCTTATGGGCCAAGCCTTTGTCATATACTCGTTTCCCGCATCCGCAGGATAGAGTTCTTACATTGCAATCACAGTAACTGGTTACAGTACAATGTTGCTTGTTAAGTTGTTTAGCTACAATGCTAATTTATAATGTTAACGTAGAAACGTACATAAGAAAACTTCATGTCTGGCGGTTTATTTACGCAAATTACGATCGCTTGTCAGCCTGTTTTGCTGATTCATTACACGGCCTTCGTCCTGAACAGTTGAATCAGGGGGTGATAGCCCTCCTGCTCCATTCTGTAAGAATGCCCTTAAGTGATCTTCCCTTGTGTTATCCTGTTCCAGTCTCCTGAGCGTATCTTTCACATGGTTGTCCATTGATTGATCATCCTCCTTGGTGACGGGATAGTTATCATTACCCGCGTCCTGGAAGAATAAACACTTTTTCTGAAGAATTTCATTTCAGTTTTTATTTTCCGCCAAAATAAACGCCAGGTCGACGGTCTTCAAATACGGGAATCCGTCCGCGAACCTCATCTACCAGAGATGGACGAATAATTCCGGTCACGATCTCTTCCCCTTCGCCACCTTCAGCCACAATCTCACCCCAAGGATCAATGATGAGGGAATGTCCGAAAAATTCGGTCTCTCCCCCTTTACCTACACGGTTACATGCGATCACATACATCTGATTCTCAATCGCTCGTGCGGTAAGCAACGTACGCCAGTGGTGCAGACGAGGTTTCGGCCATTCGGCGGGTACAATCAATGCCTTGGCACCATTCAAAGCAAGGGTGCGGGCAAGTTCCGGAAACCGGATGTCATAACAGATCGAAGCACCCGCTGTAAGACCGTTCTGCAATTCAAAAATTTCAGGTTCCGCACCTGGCTGTAAATATTTCTCTTCGTCCATCAGACGGAACAAATGTAATTTATCGTATCGTGTTACCTGTTTTCCTTCACGATCATAAGCGTACATTGTATTGTATATTTGACCATCCCGTTTCTCAGCAATTGAACCGCCAACGATGGAAATTTGATGTTTTTGAGCAAAAGCAGACAGCCATTCCCGAGATTTCTGGCCATCCAGGTCAGCGAGTTCATGAATTTGAGTCAAAGCGTATCCGGTATTCCACATCTCAGGTAACACGGCCAGCCCCAGATCCGGATATTGTTCTACCGCACGCTCAAGCAACGTCTGCATATGTTTATGATTGGCCTCAGGGTCTCCGAGTTGAATATCGCCCTGAATCAGGGCTACACGCATTTCTCCCTGTTGTTTTTCTGTCATGACAAGCACTCCTCTGAACCGTAATACCTGCTATCATAGCTTGATCCTCCTGAGGACTGCAAGTCTGTTTTTGTTATGAACTTGCACACAACAACTCAGGGAGCAGGGTCAACAATCGATCACTCGTGAGCGCATCACCCACATTCCAAGTTGACTCCTCCACAGGGTATACCCGTCCATTCTGCACAGCCGGAAGGGCCTGCCAACTGGGACTTTTCATCAGCATCTCTGTAGCCTGTCTTGCCACAACTTCCTCAGGCAGCATAACAAACACATGATCTCCCGCGTACTGACGTACCGCTTCAGCCGAGATTTCCTTATAGGCTCTGCCTGCCACAAGTGCTTCCTTCACTTTGGTAACTGGCCTGAATCCCATTGGATGATATAACATAGGCGCCAGACCGATATTGCCCATAACAAATAATCGTGCACCCCGATGGTATGTAAATACGGATGCCGTTTCCCCCTCTTCAATCACAGTATGGATCTTCGCCCACATCTGCTCGGTACGCTCCGCATAGGAGGTTAGCCATTGTTCAACCTGCGGTTGTCTGCCAAACCAGCTGCCCAATCTGCGCATTCGTTCTTCCAAAGTGGCATGTGAATTGTAAGCAAGCGTCGGTGCAATCCGGTAAAGTTGTTCATACTGCTGTTCATTGCTGCTATCAAAAATAATCAAATCCGGCTTCATGATAACAGCGGCTTCCACATTAACCGGAGCGACCGCGTCATATGTCTGATCTTCCAGTAACTGAATGCCCAACATCAGCAGATCCCCAGCGGAATCTCCGTAATACATAATTCGGTCCGGATTTACTGGAATATTCACATCATGACCCAACCAATCCTGTACCAATCTCTGCTGCTGAATCGATCTGTCATATTGACGAGGAGATAATCCCGTCATTTGGCGAAAACGCCTGCTGAAATAATACTCATCCTTAAACCCAACGCGACTCGCAATATCCCGAAGTGGTTCATCTGATTTGCGAAGCCAGTCCTTGGCATGTTTGATGCGAACATGATTCACATAATCGAGCGGCTTGTGACCCGTGAGTTGTCTGAAAAGGGTCGTATATTGTACAGGTCTGATCTCCGCAAGTCGTGCCAGTTTCTGTACAGTGATTTCTTCAGTATAATGGTCATCCACATACTGAATCGTGCTGTGTAGTCTTGCTTCCATACTCTGTTCCGTCTTTGGAGAAGTGTATCGGGTAATGATCATATCCATCCATTTTTGGAACTGTGCATTCAAATGACTGTATTCGGCATCTGTTTTATAATTCCGAATGACATACATCTGCTCCAGCAGCCCACTTAACGGAGCATAGGGATAACCATTCAATTGGTTTCTGTGCTCAAATACAGCGCGGGTAAAGAGTTCGGGATCACCCGTCAACACATGAATAACATCAAAAGCCATTATGATATATTTCAATTCCGAGTTATTACGATGTTCAATCTGGTACCCCTCTCCCGGAGAAAGCGGATAAACACATCCCGTAGTAAACGGAAACTGTTCATGCCCTATATATAAACGCCCATCCCCTTCTTCGCAGATCAGGAAGGCATGTTTCTCGCAAGCAACTTCCAGCATCACCTGTTCAGGTGGTTCAATTCGACGTACCAGATGATCCAGCCGAAACATGAATGCTGAAAAGAACAACGCTCCCCCATCGGCATCCAAAGCCTGCATGTCGGTTCACCTCGTTTTTCTAAAATGAGAATAATTATCAATCATTCTGTATGGTCTGATTATAAGCGAGCAATTGTTAATAATCCAGATATGAGTTTAATCAGCAAAAAAGAGCGTTCAACGAAATGTTGAAGGCCCCTTTCACTTTTTTATAACTGCATTACTCAAAGGTGTTACTCCTGCCTCACTAGCTCGTCACCATTATTGAATCATCTGTTTTGGCAGCTCTTGTAACAGCCACTCCCTCGAAAGAGCATCACTAGAAGCTTTTACGATATTAAAACGATATACTTTTCCATCTTTCACCGCAGGCAGGTTCTTCCAGATTGTACTATCCAGCAATTCCTTGGTGGATTGTTTCGCATCGTCGGTCACAGGATCCAGAATAAATATCCGATCACCGGCAAATTCAGATAATTTTTCAGTTGAAATCTCTACAAATCCCATGTCTTCATCCAATACTTTCTGGATTTCCGCGGTTGGCTTCAGCCCGTCTTTTCCGTATAACAACTGTGGCAATCCTGCACCCGCCATGACAAACAGACGATTCCCGGGATACATGGTGAATACCGAAGCAGTCTCCCCTTCTTTTAATCCGTTCTCATGAAGTTGCGTCCACATCTCTTCCGTCGCTTTTTGATGAGCCGTAACCCATTCCTCCGCTTCTTGCTTCTTATTCAACAAATCGCCAAGGATACGCATGCGATCTTCTATTAAACCAAACGAATCAAATGTAACCGTGGGTGCAACCTTTGCGATCTGATCATATTGAGCCTCGTCACTGTTGGAGAAAATAATCAGATCGGGATTCAGGTCTAACGCCTTTTCCACACTGATCGGAAATCCTACATCTTCTGACTGAGCAACCTGATCATCAAATACGGTTCCCTCTTGACGAAGTATGCCGACAGGAACTACACCAAGCGCGAGCAGATCCCCTGTAACTTCTCCATGATAGATAACTCGCTTCGGATTTACAGGAATCTCAACTTCATGGCCAGTCCAGTCTTTGAATATCCGGGTCTCGCCCTCGTTCGTCTCTTTCGTTGCAGTTTGGGTCTCTGTGGTTTCTGTGGCTGCTTTGGAATCATCTGCGCCAGCAGCAGGTGTTGCAGCCTGATTTCCACAAGCCAGTAGCAGGATGGATAACCATGTGATCGTTAATAATACTCCCGTATTTCGTATGCCCTTTTTCATTTCTATCTCTCCCCCTATATCATGTGCGTTGTGCCAGAAATTAATGATATTGATTATCATTATCGGATATTATCATAAAACATGGCTTCTCTCAGCTCAATGGACAAAACTAAATGAGCACTTTCAGTTTTGTACAATACTCCGCTCTTTGCTCCTATGTACTGTATATTCAAGCGGATTTCCCTCTATACAGCTCGGGATTGACGTGATAAATTAATGAGAACTATTTGCCATTATTAATAACCGGAGTGATGAATATAATGACCCAATCAGACCATACATCTGCTCGTTCAGCTTTTAAGATACCGACTTCTGATGTGATGACACAGCTACCAACGCAATTTTTTGCTACCCTTGTTCAAAATGTAAATCGTGAAATCGCAAGTGGACATGACGTGATCAATCTGGGTCAGGGGAACCCGGATACACCTACACCACCTCATATTGTGAAAACACTGCAAGAGTCGGCTGAGAATCCCCTCTACCACAAATACTCCCCTTTTAGAGGGTACTCTTTCCTGAAGGAAGCTGTCGCCAAACGTTATAAGGAAGATTACAACGTTGATCTGGACCCCGAGACTGAAGTAGCCATTCTGTTCGGAGGCAAAACCGGATTGGTTCAGTTACCTCAGGTCCTGCTAAACCCCGGCGACACCGTTCTCGTTCCAGATCCGGGCTACCCGGATTACTGGTCTGGTGTTGCACTCGCCAAAGCAAACATGTCATTTATGCCTTTGCTGGAGTCCAACGCATTCCTGCCGGATTATGAGGCTGTTACAGCCGAAGATCGGGAGAAAGCCAAGCTGATGTTCCTGAACTATCCCAACAATCCAACGTCAGCAACGGCACCCCTTTCGTTCTACGAAGATACGGTTGAATTTGCCATTCAAAATCAAATCGTCATTGCCAGCGACTTTGCTTACGGTGCAATTGGATTTGACGGACATCGTCCCGTAAGTTTCCTGCAAGCCCCTGGTGCCAAAGAAGTGGGCATTGAATTCTATACGTTATCCAAAACGTACAATATGGCTGGATGGCGTGTTGGATTCGCGCTTGGTAATGCAGAGATTGTTTCTAAAATCAATCTGCTTCAGGATCATATCTATGTCAGTCTCTTCGGTGGAATTCAGGCTGCGGCAACGGAAGCACTTACTGGCTCACAGGAATGTGTTGCCTCACTGGTTTCACGCTACGAATCGCGTCGCAATACGTTTTATGACGCTCTTTCCTCGATTGGCTGGCAAGCTTCGAAACCCGCAGGTTCATTCTTCAGCTGGTTGCCTGTACCTGCCGGTTATACCTCCGCTTCATTTGCAGACTTGTTACTGCGAGAAGCCAAGGTAGCCGTAGCCCCAGGTATTGGTTTTGGTTCGCATGGCGAAGGCTATGTGCGCGCGGGACTGTTAAGTGATGAAAACCGATTACGCGAAGCTGCCCAGCGGATTGGCAAGCTGAATTTATTCAAGTAATTTACAGGACCATAACCCCTTTGCATATGCCAAGTTTCCATGGTATGTTATAAGAAATATTGAACGAAACGTGATGACGGGACCAGTAAGAGAATATCAGTCGCGCCCAGAGAGTAAATTCCACCCTGCTGAAAGAATTTACCGCGGCTCTTCTCTGAAACCTACCCCTGAGCGGCCTGTTACGTGCAGGACAGTGCCTTCTGTTACAGGGCATGAAGCCGGATGATCTAATCATCAATAAAGGTGGTACCGCGGAAGTAACGAACTTTCGTCCTTTTTAACTAAAGGGCGGGAGTTTTTTTTGTACCCGCTAAAGCCTGCTCCAGAAGCACTTATTAATCATGTTTAAGGAAGTGAAACCATGACTTCACGTATTGTAGTTAAGATTGGAAGCAGCTCGCTTACAACGGAAGAAGGCGGTCTGGATCGCAGTTCGATCACTTTTTTTGCCGGAGAAATTGCAGCATTGGCTGATCAGGGTCATGAAGTACTTCTGGTCACCTCAGGAGCGGTAGCGGCCGGATTCCGGGAGATCGGTTACCCTCAGCGCCCCAAACTGCTACATGAGAAACAAGCCGCAGCGGCCGTTGGGCAGGCATTACTGATGCAGGCATATCAACAGGCTTTTGCAGCGCACCGCGTTACTACGGCGCAAATTTTGTTAACTCGTACAGACTTTCACAGTCGTAAACGCATGGGTAACGCAGGTATGACCGTAGAAGAGTTGCTTAAACAGCGAGTGATTCCGATTTTTAATGAAAATGATACGGTGTCGGTAGACGAATTGAAGTTTGGTGATAACGATCTGTTGTCCGCATTGGTTGCAAACCTGGTGAAGGCTCAGCATCTGATCATTCTTACCGATACCAACGGCCTGTACACCGCAGATCCGCGCAAAGATCCTTCTGCCGTGCGTTACGACCGTATTCCCGAAATCACGGCTGAGATCTATGCTTTTGCCGGCGGTTCAGGTTCGGCGGTTGGCACAGGCGGAATGCGATCCAAAGTTGATGCAGCCAAGGTTGCTACACGTGGAGGCGTACCTGTATTCGTGGGAAGTGTGAAAGAACCCGGAGATATGCAGAAGGCGGTTGATGGCACGGGCAAAGGAACTTACTTTGAGACACGACTCGCTTCGCTATCCCGTAAAAAGCAGTGGCTTGGCTTCATGTCTACTCCGCTGGGAACCGTCGTTGTGGATGATGGTGCTGAAGAAGCACTTGTCCATGGGGGCCACAGTCTTCTACCTGTAGGGGTCAAGCGGGTACTGGGAACATTCCATGCAGGAGACGTCGTAGAGGTCATTGGTATGGATGAAACCTTGCTCGGTCGCGGTATTGTCAATTATGATGATGACCAGCTTCGACTCATTGCCGGACTTCCCAGTGGGGAAGTGATGAAACAACTCGCTAGCATCCATAGACTTGAGGTTATTCATAGAGACGAATGGATTACGTTAAAATAACTATGAAGCTATATAGTGGTTAAAATTTTAACTTTATATATATATGAGGAGGAATTACGATGAGTGAAGTCAGAGAAAAAGCCAGCAAAGCCCAAGCAGCGGTTCCACAGCTGAACCGATTGAATACAGAACAGAAAAATACGGCCCTGCGTGTCATGGCAGATGCTTTGATTAAGGAGACGGATTCCATCATTACGGCAAACGCCGAAGATCTGGCACGAGGCAGAGAACAAGGCACGCCGGAATCCATGCTGGATCGACTCGCACTTAATCCAGAGCGGATCGCAGGCATTGCTGAAGGGTTACGTCAGATTGCAGATCTGCCTGATCCAGTCGGCGAAGTGTTAGAGACATTTACCCGTCCAAACGGATTACATGTTGAAAAATTAAGAGTGCCGATTGGCCTGATTGGCATCATCTACGAAGCTCGTCCTAATGTAACTGTAGACGCAGCCGGATTATGTCTCAAAACAGGTAATGCAGTGCTTCTGCGCGGCGGCTCCTCTGCCCTGTCCTCCAATCGTAAAATTGTGGAGGTGCTGCATCAGGCACTCACAACGACAGACATGCCTGCTGATGCTTTGCAATTGGTTGAAGATGCAGATCGTGCTTCCGTAGATGAGATGCTCAAGTTGAACGGACTGCTGGACGTTATCATTCCACGCGGAGGAGCTTCCCTCATTCGTAATGTGGTTGCCAACGCAACGGTACCTGTCATCGAAACTGGAGCGGGCATCTGCCATACCTATGTGGATGAATCAGCCGATCCAGTTATGGCAGCTGAAATTGCCATCAATGCCAAGGCACAACGTCCATCCGTATGTAACTCCATGGAAACGTTGCTGCTGCATGCCGCATACGCGGAAGAGCATCTGCCTGCACTTGCCGAGCAATTCCGTGAGGCCAATGTGGTCTTGAAAGGTTGCGACACGGTGCGCCGTCTTGTCCCTTCCGCTCTTGAGGCAACCGAGGAAGACTATGCGACCGAGTACAACGACTATATTTTAAATATCCGGGTGGTCGAGAACCTGGACGAAGCGATGCAGCACATCGCACATTACGGAACCAAACATTCCGAGTGTATCGTAACCCGGGATACAGCCCATGCAGAGCGCTTCATGCATGATGTGGATGCAGCAGCCGTCTATCACAATGCGTCCACACGTTTCACCGATGGATTTGAATTTGGCTATGGAGCCGAAATCGGAATCAGTACCCAGAAACTGCATGCACGTGGACCGATGGGACTTCCAGCACTCACGTCGACCAAATATCGGATTACAGGCAATGGACAGATTCGTCAATAATATCCCAGCACCAGTTATATAGGAGGAACGATAAATATGAGTCAAGAGCAACAGACGTTACTACAACAGAAGATTACTTTCCACGGAGCAGGCGCGATGGCTGAAGCCATCGTGCGCGGACTGATCTCCCGCCTAGTCGTTCGTCCTCAGGATATTACGATGCTGAACCGCAGCAACCAGAAACGTCAGGAGGAGCTCAGCACCCGTTATGCTGTACATACCGGAACTGCCTCGCAATCCTTGGATCACCTTGCCTCCACTCCGGTCATTGTACTCTGTATGAAACCCAAAGATGCTGCCGCAGCGCTGCGCGAACTTGGGCCACTGTTATCACCGGATCAACTGATCGTATCTGTCATTGCCGGATTATCAATCCGCACGATGCAGTCCTTGCTTGGTCGTAAACAACCGATCGCGAGAACCATGCCGAACACATCCAGTACCATTGGACTCGGTGCAACCGGGCTTGCCTTCTCTGCGGAGATTACGGATGAACAGCGCAGTACGGTGATGACCATGTTTGAAGCGGTTGGTATCGTGACCATCGTACCTGAAGATAAACTCGAAGTTCTCACTGGGATTTCCGGAAGCGGCCCTGCTTATGTATACTATTTAATGGAGGCCATGATTGCGGCAGGTATTCGTGGTGGTTTATCCAGCCAGCAATCTCGTGATCTCACTGTTCAGACGGTGCTGGGCGCGTCACGTATGGTACAACAAACCGGTTTGGAACCGATGAAGCTTCGTAGTGATGTGACATCCCCAGGAGGGGCAACGCAAGCAGCACTGAAAACGCTGGACGAAGGAGATTTCTTTGAAAATGTAATCGCAGCCGTCAACCGCTGTGCAGAGCGCTCACGGGAGATGGGAGCTGCTTTGGAAGGGGATTTAAAATGAATAACATG
This sequence comes from Paenibacillus sp. FSL H3-0457, assembly GCF_037981725.1. NCBI lineage: Bacteria > Bacillati > Bacillota > Bacilli > Caryophanales > Paenibacillaceae > Paenibacillus > Paenibacillus sp. FSL H3-0457. The sequence continues at coordinate 4,275,341 of NZ_CP150283.1, forward strand.
TGCACAGCCACATATCGTCTGCATGATGATCATGCAGACTTTCGCAAGAAAGCTCAGTCCATCGCGATTGGCATGACCGTGGGTAGCTGGACTGAGTTGCCGCAAGCACAACGTGAAGCGATGCAGAAGCATCTGGGCGAAGTAATCAGCGTAGAAGTCCATGAAGCTGATGGCATGGCTGCGGGTGAGCGTTACGCTGATATTACTATCGGATATCCTGATGTTAACTTCAGCCGTGATATCCCTGCCCTGCTCGTGACGGTCTTTGGCAAAATCTCAATGGATGGCCGGATCAAACTTACAAAGCTTGGTTTCTCGGATGGCTTCCTCAGTGCATTCCCGGGACCCAAGTTTGGACTGAATGGTGTTCGTGATCTGCTTGGTGTACACGACCGACCACTGTTAATGAGTATCTTCAAGTCAGTTATTGGGCTAAATGCAGATGAACTACGTGAACAATTTATTCGTCAGGCTCTTGGTGGCGTTGATCTGATCAAGGACGATGAGATTCTGTTCGAGAATAAATTGACACCCATCGAAAAAAGAGTCGAGGTCTGCATGAAAGCTGCCGAACAGGCACGCAAGGAGACCGGCAAGAAACTTCTGTATGCAACCAATCTTACAGGACCTACATCTCGTCTGAAGCAACAAGCTGAACGCGCTATTGGTGCAGGAGCAAATGCCTTGTTGTTCAACGTATTGTCCTACGGGTATGATGTGCTGCATGAACTCAGCAGTGATCCAGATATCAATGTGCCAATTATGGCTCACCCTGCTCTTGCAGGAGCACTGTATCCTTCACCACATTATGGCATGTCGGCTTCGGTTGTACTTGGTCAGTTGATGCGTCTTGCAGGTGCCGATCTGGTGCTCTTCCCTTCTCCTTATGGTTCGGTTACGATGCCGAAGGAAGAAAATATGGCGATCACGGAGCAATTACTGACAGCTGATCTGCCAGTACGAACCAGTATGCCAGTGCCTTCAGCAGGTATCCATCCAGGCCTTGTACCGCTCATTTTGCGTGACTTTGGCACAGATGTCATCGTTAATGCTGGTGGCGGTATTCATGGGCATCCTATGGGCACTGAGGCAGGCGGACGTGCATTCCTGCAAGCCATTGAGGCAGCTCAGCGTTCCATTCCACTCGCGCAATATGCAACCGAGCATCCGGAGCTGAAAAGTGCATTGGATCTGTGGGGTGGCGAACGATGAGAAGTGATAAAAAAACAGTCATTTTCTGTGACTTTGACGGTACGATTACGCTCTCGGACAATATTGTAGCGATCATGAAACATTTCAAACCTGATGGCATTGAAGCGATTATGAAAGATACGATTGAGCAAAAAATCTCGCTTCGTGAAGGTGTTGGAGCCATGTTTGCTCTGTTGCCTGCATCGCAGAAAGATGAAATAGTGGAATTTGTGCTTGGACAAGCGGGAATCCGTGAAGGATTCAGCGAGTTTCTTGACTACGTTCGCAGCGAAGGTATCGAATTCAATGTGACCAGCGGTGGCATGGACTTTTTCATTGAACCGTTACTCGCACCATTTCATATCCCGCAGGATCATGTCTATTGCAACGGAGCTGACTTCTCGGGTGAAACCATTAAGATTGAATGGCCGAATCCCTGCCAGCCTCCTTGTGAGAATGGCTGCGGCATGTGCAAAACAACAGTCATTCGTACCTTCCCGGAAGAACAATACAATCGAATCCTCATTGGAGACAGTCTGACGGATTTTGAAGGTGCCAAAATTGCCGATCTCGTCTACTCCCGCTCCATTTTAACGGACAAATGTATTGAGCTGGGTGTGGACCATGTGCCATTCGCTACCTTTTACGATATCATCGAAGATATGAAACAGAAGCAAACACAAGGAGTGCTGTAAACGATGGGCTTTGAAAAGATTACATTGGAACACAAACGTCAGGTCCTTGAAGAACTGGCTGATATTAAAGCGTTGTTTGCCAGTCGTAACTGGTTCCCTGGAACAAGCGGCAATCTGTCGATGCGTGTAGGAGACTTTGACCCGGAGCAATTTTATTTTGCGGTTACCGCCTCAGGCAAAGACAAATCCCTTCGCACACCGGAAGACTTTCTTTTTGTGGACAAACACGGCAAAGCGATTGAGACAACAACGTTGAAACCAAGTGCCGAAACATTGATTCACTGTGAAATCTATCGTTTGACTGGTTGTGGCGCTGTATTCCACGTGCATACCGTGTTTAACAACCTGATCAGTGAATTCTTTGGAGCAGATGGGCACGTACCGATTCAAGGAATTGAATTGATCAAGGCTTTCAACATCTGGGAAGAAAATGCGGAGATTCGTGTACCCGTCCTGCCTAACTTTGCAGATATTCCATCTATCGCTGAATTGGTGCCAGGTGTACTTGATGCCAACGTACCAGGAATTTTGCTGCGTAACCACGGCATATATGCGTGGGGCAAGGATGCTTTTGAAGCGAAACGTCATCTGGAAGCGTTCGAATTCCTGTTCGAAGTGATGTACCGTCAACTTCTGCTGAAGGGTGCTACGAAATAGCAATCATTTATTCTAAATCAAAGCTGGATAACAAAAAACACGCCAGAGGCTGATATACATAGCCCTTGGCGTGTTTTTTTGTTGTTGGATAAAAGAGATTAGAAGGTTGCTCTGTCATCGTAGTGTCAGTGTAAATAATCTTTAATTCAACTTGGATCGTAAATTACAGTCGATCATCCCGATCCTTGAATAAAAAGAGACTGTCTGCTCCCTCATCATTTCGATGAGCAGCACTTTGGATACCCGTCCCCCGTTGCTTGCCAAACAGCAGTTTCAAGCCGCCAAAAATGAGCAGCAAGGATACGATGACGGTATTTAAATAGGAACGGATCTCATACGTCATAAATGCATTAGGGAAGAGCTCATTCAGCTGTGGAATGACAAGACGGATCGTCAGGTAGTATAGACCCAGCGCGGCAATCCCGAATCCAATCAGACGCTGATGGCGGGCCCAGTCCTTGAAGATCGGTTGATCAACCAATGGTTCGCGTCCATATCGACTGGAGCACTGGAGCCCGTCAAAGAAGCTGTAGAACCAGATCAACGGAATCATGAACAGAAACACCGATAAGTGAAGCAGGTCCAGAACATAGATGCTGCCCAGGAACAGGAACATCAATTGCATGCCTCTTTTCTGCAATCCCAGATAGAGATGACCTGCACCTGGAAAAGCGGATAGCAGCGTTGCAAGCACTTTGCTACGTCGTCCGGCTACTCTGCCCATCTCCAATTCCTCAAATAATGTCCGATCCTGCAACACCTCACCAGCCTGCTTACGGTGGACATGTTGCACCGCATCAAACATGCAGTATACCCATATTACAGGCAGTATGAGTAGGAACATCAAAAATACGGATTCATTGGTGATCGAAGCTACAAAAACCATCATGGCAAATGAACCAAAGAACGCCATCAAGAACGACAAACCGCGATGCAACAATCCCAGATGAAGGTGGCCCAATCCCGGAACAAATGAGAGCAAAATGGTGAAGAATCGTTCACCCTCACTGCCTTTTCGGTACATGGGTTGACCATAGGGGCCCTCAGGATGGCCATATTCACCACCTGGATGTTGATGCAGCTCATCTTCATTCATCTGCTCCATAGGCCCTTGCTGACCCATGTATGCTCCCTGGTAGGCTGCCCCTTGGTGTGGAGGCGCTCCATAAGCCGCACCGTATCCCCTATAATGTGCTTCTCGGGCAGAAGGTGTACGGAGCAGAACAATAACCATATCCAGCATGCTGATCCCCCAGAAGAAAGCAGCAAAAAGTGCACCGAAAATCAATAAATCTTGTTCATTAGTGACCATGGCTAACATGAATGAGCCAACAGCTGTTCCGAAGAAAAGCAATGGATAGATCACAGCCCTTGCAGCCCGTCCCCAATACATGAAACCGAGACCTGGTATCAGGTTTAATAGAAATGCGAGTAATTTGTTACGATCTGAGTGCACAGTCGTCATCCTTTCTTTTCAGGCAATGCGAAACTATTTATGGTTTAGGCTTGAGGTTATCCAGCCATGAAGTGGCTGCCTCCGTCCATTGCTCGGTAAATGACCCTCTGTGGTCGCCATCCTGGAACTTGTGATATGGTGCTACCTTGTCAAAAAGTCCAGACGAGAGGAAGATCAATGTCAAACAGGCTGCTACCGCGTAATGGAACACTTTATGATCAAGCCAGCGCCGGTTTCGCCCAGCACGGGATCTGCGTTGTACCTTGGGTGATTGAATGCCCTCAATCCGATGCATGACTGAATCCGCAAACCCTGTTGGGTCATGTAGCGGAGGCAGTTCTCCATGGATACCAAGCGCTTCCAGATAGATGTCCATCGCATCCGGATCTTCCATCAGAAGCTGTTCCATTTGGTTCGCTTGAGTTTCACTCATATGGCCTTCAATATAATCAGTCCATTGCGCAGCGGTATACTTCTCCTGTTTACTCACGCCATTCATCCTCCTTCCAATTTTTTCGAATCCACTGCCGAGCACGATACAAGCGGGATTCCACAGTCTTCACAGCCACCTGTGCATCACTGGCAATCTGCTCATAATTTTTTTCGCTTAGATAATACGCAGTGATAATGTCACGATGCTGAGCAGGCAACTGATTAATTCGTTCGCGAAGTTTATCCTGACGTTCTTCACGAACGAGACGGGTAAGAACGTCTTCATCCCGTCCGGGCATATTGATTATTTTTTCTTCTCCACCCAGATCCTCAGCAGTTCGTCTGCCCAGCTTGCGTTTGGCATCAATCGCTTTGTGAAAGGCAATTCGGGTTAACCACGTTTTGAAACCTTCAGAACGGTAGTCGGGGAGAGACTTATACATCTGTATGAACGCCTCCTGAGCTGCATCCTGTGCTTCCTGATCGTTCCTGAGTACGGAATAGGCCACATGGTATACATGCTGGCTATATTTATCAATCAGAGTACGCATCTGGGATGTATCTCCTTGACGGATTTGTTCGATTACGCGCGCTTCATCAATAACTCTCCCCTCCTCTCCAATACAATAGACGACAGCTTGTGCGTTAACCCCTGCGTGATCTATCAAATTTTTGTAAAACAAAATGAAATCATTGCCTGAAAGGTTGATGTTGCTGATCACTCATCCAATCTTTAATCCAAAAAAACAGGCACAGAATGACTTCTGGCCTGTTTCTTGTCCCTGCCTACGCTGGAATTAACGTCCACCATTACGAAACCGCTGTGTGTACGCCTTCGCGTCTTGAACGGTCTTGACACGATTGCGACTCCACTCAAGTAGTATTCGATCGATATACCGGAAATGTACTTTGCCTGCAAAAACCGCTTCCTTCAGAGCCATTAGAATCAATTCCTCTTGATAACGGTCCTGATCCAACCAGCCGGATATCGTCTCGCACTCCATTGGAGAGAGCGGACGTCCAAATTCTTTTTCAAAGATGGAGAACATGTTCCGTTCTTCCTCTTCTTTTTGAACACTGTTCGAATCTTGACGTGCTGTATTGATACTCTGCTGTTCCGCACGGAATGCGGCTACTTCTTCAGCAGTGCACGCTGCAAGCTTGGCATATAATCCATGTAAGTCATATCGCTCGTACTGGATGTCCCGTTCTTCGTCACGGTGCTCGTCAATTGCAATATACCCATCCCTCATCAGACGTTGCAACATTCTGGCAATCCCTTCAGGTGCAAGTCCCATGCGTGCCGCAAGCTCTTCAAGCGTGGGAAACTCATTGAACTCTGCCTGACGGAACCCTAGCAGTTGAATCAGAAGAAGCACTTCTGCATCTGATAGTCCAAGCTGGTGATAAAAACGTAATAAGGCATACGGCAGATGGGCTGTACCCGAAGTCATGCCATAAGCTGCTCCATCCAACCAAGCTTTGGATGTGGTGTCTTCCATAGACGCTCCTCGGTTAAACATTAAGGGTACAGACGATAGAGCATACGTGGGAATGCGATTGTTTCACGTACATGATCCAATCCACAGATCCATGCTACCGTCCGCTCCAATCCCAGACCGAAACCGGAGTGAGGAACCGATCCGTATTTACGCAAATCCAGATACCATTGGTAAGCTTCATCCGAGAGATTGTGCTCCTCAAAACGTTGTTGCATCAATTCCGGATCATCGATACGCTGCGAACCGCCAATAATCTCTCCGTAGCCTTCTGGTGCAATCATATCAGCACAGAGAACAACTTCTGGACGATTCGGATCTGGTTTCATATAGAATGCCTTGATTCCAGCAGGGTAATGCGTAATAAAGACCGGTGTATTGTACTTCTCAGCAATTGCTGTTTCGTGCGGTGCACCAAAGTCTTCTCCCCAAGGAATATCAAAGCCTTGTCCATGCAGGAATTCAATCGCTTCATCATACGTAATACGCGGGAATGGAGCTACGATGCCTTCAAGTTTGGATACGTCACGACCGATAGATTCCAGTTCTGCACGGCAGTTTTTCACCACGGACTGAACGACATGAGCGATAAATTTCTCTTGCACGCGCAGACTTTCCTCGTGATCTACAAACGCCATTTCCGGCTCAATCATCCAGAACTCAATCAAGTGACGACGTGTTTTGGACTTCTCTGCGCGGAATGTTGGACCAAATGAATATACTTTGCCCAGAGCCATGGCTGCGGCTTCCATATACAATTGACCACTTTGTGTCAGATAAGCATCTTCATCAAAGTATTTGATGTGGAACAGGTTCGTTGTACCTTCCGCAGACGATGGTGTCAAAATCGGAGGATCAACTTGTGTGAATCCGTTACCATCAAAGAACTGCTGAACAGCGCGAATAATCTCTGCACGAATCACCATAACAGCACGTTGCTTCGTAGAACGAAGCCACAGATGACGATGGTCCATCAAGAAATCAACACCATGCTCTTTAGGCGTAATTGGATAGTTTTCAGTCAGGTGAATGATCTCAACCCCTGTAACAGTCATCTCGTAACCGGACGCACTGCGAGGTTCTTCACGAATAATACCTGTAACATACAAAGAGCTTTCTTGTGTCAGGCTCTTGGCATTGTTCCAGATCTCTTCACTAACTTCACTTTTCACAACAACCCCTTGGATATATCCGGTTCCATCACGCAGCTGCAAAAACTGAATTTTACCGCTGGAACGTTTGTTGTTAATCCAGGCACCGATTGTTACGGTTTCGCCCACATGCTCGTTCACATTACGAATTACACAATTCGTATTCATGCCCATATCTCCCCTTGGTTCCTGAATTTGAAAATGCAGCGGGCAGGCTTATGCCTGTCCTCTGCACTTCCTTGTCATTCTATATTTACTTTACAGTTAGATTACTGAGAATTCAATACGATTCGGTGTGTATCGCGTGCAATTACCAATTCTTCGTTAGTTGGCACAACGAGAACTTCCACTTTGGAATTCGCTGTTGTGATCCGACGTGGTTCGCCGGAACGAATGGCATTCAGCGCTTCATCCAGTTCAACACCCAGATAAGTGAGCTGCTCACATACTTTTTGGCGAAGTACAACGGAGTTCTCACCTACACCAGCCGTAAAGACGATCACGTCTACACCGTTCATTGCAGCTGCATATGAGCCGATGTATTTACGCAGACGGTACTCGTACATTTCAAAAGCAAGCGTGGAGTTGGCATCGCCATTCTCCATACCTTCCGTAATCTCACGCATGTCACTGCTGATTCCGGAGATCGCAAGCAATCCACTGTGTTTGTTCAACATGGAGTTCACTTCGCTTACGCTCAGTTCTTCCTTGTTCATTACATAAGGTACGATGGCTGGGTCAAGGTCACCAGAACGCGTTCCCATCATCAGTCCTTCAAGCGGAGTCATACCCATCGAAGTATCCACGGATACGCCACCTTTAACTGCTGTTACACTACCGCCGTTACCGACGTGACAAGTGATAATTTTCAGATCTTCCACTGGACGATCCAGATATTCAGCAGCTGCCTTGCTTACGAAATCATGGGAAGTACCATGTGCGCCGTAGCGACGTACTTTATATTTTTTGTAAAGTACACGCGGAATAGCATACAGATATGCTTTTTCCGGCATCGTCTGATGGAACGCCGTATCGAAGACCATTACCTGTGGCACACCAGGCATATTTAATTCAGCCGCACGAATACCCATCATTGCTGCAGGGTTATGAAGTGGAGCCAAGTCGAACAAACGACGAATTTCAGCTTTGGCAGCATCATCTACCAATGCAGATTCTTTAAATGCTTCACCACCGTGAACAACACGGTGTCCAACAGCTTGAATTTCACTTACAGAATCCAGTACACCATTTTCTTTGTGAGTCAAAATATCAATGACTTTACGGATCGCTGTTGTATGCTCCAGAATCTCACTAACTTCTGTAACATCCTCACGGCCTGTCGGTTTGTGTGTCAGGATGGAGGAATCCATTCCGATCCGTTCTACCAAACCTTTAGCCAGTACAGATTCGTCAGTCATATTATACAGTTGATATTTGAGCGAGGAACTCCCCGCATTAATTACGAGTACTTTCACAGTCGGTCACCATCCTTGTCGTACTTGAAGAATCCTTCGCCTGTTTTGGCACCCAGGTGTCCTGCACGCACCATTTTCTTCAGGACTGTAGAAGGACGATATTTCAATTCTCCGAATTCACGGAACATTCTTTCGAGTGCAGCTTCAACAGAATCCAATCCGAAACGGTCAGCCATTTCGAGTGGTCCATGTTGGAAGTTGTATCCGATACGCATTGCATCATCGATATCTTCAGCAGATGCAACACCTTCTTGCAATACATGCAACGCTTCGTTAATCAGCAGGCAGATCAGACGGGAAGTTACGAATCCAGGGGATTCATAAATCATAACTCCTTTTTTGTCCGCTACTTCTTCAACAAAACGTCTGGTCTCTTCGAATGTTGTATCCGAAGTTTTCAGTCCACGAATAATCTCTACAAGATCAACCCGGGATACCGGGTGAATAAAGTGCATACCAATAACACGCTCTGGGTATTTGGTCGAGCTTGCAAGCTCGGTCAAACTCAGCGTGGATGTATTACTTGCCAGAATGACATTGCTTGGACAAACTTGGTCCAGTTGGCTGAATACTGCTTTTTTCGCATCCAGATCTTCTGAAATTGTCTCAATGACCATGTCGCAAGTTCCAAGTTCAGCTAAATGAGCTACCTTGGTAATGCGGGAAAGAATTAATTTCTTCTCCGCTTTTGTAATCGCCCATTTCTCTAGTTGTTTATCCAGATTGGTTTCGATCATGTCATATGCATGATCCAGCTTTTGTGTTGTATGCTCCACGAGAAGCACATCAAGTCCTTTGGCTGCGAGCATCTGGGAAATACCTTGCCCCATCGTACCGCCGCCGACAACTCCTATTTTTTTGAAAAACATGGTTCTGCTCCATCCTTTCGGTTCTCTATTTCTCTATTGTACCCTGTTCGCCGAAAATTACAAATTTCGACCCAACATATAATAATATCTTAGCACGAGTGAAATGTAAAAAAAAATAACCAGCATAAATAAATTATGCTGGTAGAAGGGCACTGTCACGAAATTGACAACGAAATTGCTCGCCAGACAAAACTTCCTCACGAATCAAGATGTCGAGTGAATTGTCGAAAATTGTCCGTTGTTCTTCAAGTAACCGCTTTGTCTGTTCCATCAGTTCTTGCAGAATTAATTTATTCTCTCGCATCAGTTCCTCGGTTGTGACCATATCCATGTTCACAATACCAAGTGAAGTCAACCCCGAAGCCATCATCGTCTGTACAACATTGGTGGCCTGATCAAAGTCATTGCGTGAACCTGTGGAACGACCACCGTAGTACATTTCCTCCGCAGCTGCTCCTCCGAGTGCAATCATGATCTGCTCTTCCAGAAAGCGCTTCGTATAGAGGAACTGTTCCTGTTGCGGGTTATGACGTACATATCCCAGCGCCTGACCACGCGGACTAAGTGCCACCTGGCTAACACTGCCTGGACGAACGAGTTCAGCCATAATGGCATGTCCCAACTCATGAATGGCGACCCTTTTCTTCTCTTCCACGCTCGACTCACGGTCTGTCTTCTCACCCATCATGACTTTATCAATAGCCAGGGATAAATGCCGCTGTTCGATGTTTAACAGCCCGTCTCTCATGGCGTATATTGCTGCTTCGTTCATCACACTTTCGAGCTGTGCACCGGAGAAACCATATGATTCTTCCGCTGTTTTCTCCAGATTAACTTCCTTCAACAGAGGTTTGTTCACCGCATGCAGTTCCAGAATATGCTTTCTGCCCTTTTTGTCAGGCAAGTCCACTTGAATGTGGCGGTCAAAACGTCCCGGTCGCGTCAGGGCGCTATCCAGCATCTCTTTACGGTTCGTTGCAGCGATAACCAGAATTCTTGGCGTATCAGAAGAATAGATTCCATCCATTTCCGTCAGGAGCTGATTCAGGGTCTGATCGTATTCACGCTGTTGACCACCCTCACGTTTCCCCCCGATGACATCGATTTCATCGATAAAGATAATAGCGTTTTCCTTATTTTCCTTGGTGGCACGGGTTCTCGCGTCCTTGAACAAATCCCGAATTCTGCTGGCACCCACACCAACATACATTTCCACGAACTCACTACCCGATGCTGCTACAAAAATAGAATCGGTGTAATGGGCAGCAGCCTTGGCCATCAACGTTTTCCCTGTCCCTGGAGGGCCCGTCAGCAAGATCCCTTTTAACGGGCGAATCCCGAACTTCCGGATTTCTTCATGTTTGATCAGAAAGTCAAGCGCTTCACGCAATTCCTGCTTAGCACTGTCTTGTCCGCCAATTTCTTCAAAAGTAAGCTTGGAAGGTCCTTTTTTCTTCCGTTTACGTTCCTGTGCAGCGCCTACTGTAATCCCGCCACGCATTTGCATCATGAACAGCAAAGCTCCGACAAGCACTGCTGCAATCAGGATCGGAACAATATTAACACCAGTAAAAGCAAGGAAAATAATCAATACGGGAAAAAATCCGATGGCAACTTCTTTTGTCCACTTAGGCATTAGGCCACACTCCTATCTGACCGGGCACACGCGGCAGAATAATAAACTTGCTGGCATCTCCGTCTCTGAGACTGACATATACATTGTTGTCATCCATCGCTGTATTTACCTTCATTCCATTCGTCGCCATCTTGGACAACGTTGGTGTAATCTCGGTGTATTGCTTGTTCTCCATCGCCTGAGCTACGGTGAACATCGCATCCCCCCACCAACTTTCCAGTGCTTCACTGGAATGATCCACAACATCCAACTTTAGTGAGCGTGTTCCAATCAGGGTCTGTCCTTCTTTGTGAATATATTGTACCAGTCTGCCCAAATCAACATCAGGTTGCAGATCCAGTTTCAATTGTACGTCATTGCGGTTAATAGTTAATTGAACGTCATTGACTCCATCGTACTGGGTTACCATTTTTTCAATCGGATTCTGCACAGCCACCTGACGATATACAAACCAACCTCCAAACAACACAACGGCTGAAATGACGGCAGTTAAAGCAATAGGCAATACTTTTAGCTTCAAGTGAATTACCCCTCCCAGAATTTGGCCCAACCTACTGGCTTATTGGTATATACGAATATGTGCACATTGACTCCTGCGATAATTTTGACAGGTTTATTTGTTTTGAATGTAACTTTGAGTACATATCTGAGTATATCACATCGTATATACAATTTCGAAGGCGAAAATATGAATAAATTATTAATTTTAACTATTTAAATCAAATATGTTTACAGACAACACAAAGAACCGGTTCAGTCGGATATCCGTCTGCCGGTTCTTTCATTTCTTTAATTCTCTAGTTATCTCACTCTATCTTGTTCTAGCTGTTCGGGAGTGTGTAGACCAGGTCCACCTGTTCTCCGTTGCTAAAACGATAAAAGCGATAGTGGTTATGCGTACCGTCTTTATAATACACTTGCCACACATATATTCCATTCACAACTCCGGGCATGATTCGTTTAATCTCACCGGCAGGAACTTCAGAACTGAAGCGATTGCGTATCTGCGCTTCGGACATGCCATTCTGCAGCAGCTCACTGTGTACAGCGTTTGCACCCTTAACCGGTTGATTGTTTGCATCGAATTTAACCCAGACCATAACATCCTGGTTATCCTTGTTTTTGCCGATCAGGGTCCAGTAGATGTTGTCAGAGCCTTCTTTGTCTCCCCAGATGTACTTGCGCAATTCATCATAGGATGTAATGCCCAGTTGCTCCTGTGCTGCTTGTATGGCGAGCGCTTCTTCCTTGCGTTGGTCCTGCGTGACATGGACGTAATAACGCTGAAGTCCAAACAGAATCAGAACCAGTGCAAGCAGCGAAATCCATATCCACTTCTTTTTTTTCTTCAAAAGCCGAACTTCCTTTCCCTATGATGCTGTCCTGCAATTAACGAGCAAGCAGACCATCAAATGCCAATTGAGACTCACGCAAAATGCGTTCTTCATCCAACGTCAGACATTCGCCATGTTTCACCACTTGTTTTCCATCCACCCATACGTGCTCAACATCTTTAGCAGAAGCCGAGTAGATTGTATGTGAGATCAGGTCTGTATGTGGATAGAAATGTGCCTGTTCAATGTCCAAGGCGATAAAGTCAGCCTTCATGCCAACCTGGAGTGCTCCGGTATTGTTCAAGAAGATAGATTTGGCACCGTATGACGTTCCGAGTAATAACGCTTCGCCTGCTGGCACTGCCGTCGGGTCACCAGATACACCTTTGTGGATCAATGCAGCCAGTCTCATTTCCTCGAACATATCCAGGTTGTTGTTGCTTGCCGGTCCGTCTGTTCCGAGTGACACGGTAACTCCAGCTTTCAGCAACGCAGGTACCCGCGCAACACCGGAAGCGAGTTTCAGATTACTTCCCGGGTTATGGGATACAGCCACATCATGGCGGGCCAGAATCTCAATCTCTTCGTCATTCAGATGCACCGCATGTGCAACCAGGGATGGACGAGAGAAAAAGCCCAGTTTCTCCAGATGTGCCACAGGACGCAGTCCATAATCAGCCACGTTCTGCTCGACTTCACGAAGCGTTTCCGACATATGTGTATGAAGGGGAAGGTTTAGGTCGTTCGCGACCTGCACAAGCTTCTCTATGTAGTCAGGAGGGCATGTATATGGGGCGTGTGGCGAGATTACGGTTGTAATGCGACCATCTGCCTGTCCATTCCACTCACGTGCAAACGCTGCCGACTCCTCCAGCTTCCGCAATTGTTCTTCTTCCGAGCACAGCCCGATTACACCACGTGCCAGTGCTGCTCTAACGCCGGATTGCTCCACAACTTTGGCAACTTGATCCATGTGATCGTACATGTCCAGGAAAGCTGTAGTTCCGCCTTTCAACATTTCAAGCACTGATAGCGAAGTTCCCCAATATACATCTTCTGAAGTCATTTTCGCTTCCATCGGCCACATTTTTTCCTGCAACCATACTTGCAATGCAAGATCGTCTCCGTGCCCTCTGAGCAACGACATCGCTGCATGACCATGCGTATTGATCAGACCCGGCAGGAAGAACAGTCCTTTTCCATCCACTTTGGTACAATTTTTGTCTTCATCCGGCAATGTCTCACCAATATGCACAATCTTGTCATTCTCAACAACCATGTATCCGTGGACCACGTTCCATGTTGTGCCGCCTTCATTAACGGCAAATTTGCCGTTGTGAATTACCCATCTATTTGTTGTCATCTTCCTCGTCGTCCTTTCCAGTCTCCAAGTAATAGGCCAAACTAAGCAGATCCGTTGTAAAGTCAGCATGGTGAATGCGGATATGCGGCGGTGTTTTTAGAATGGTTGGTGCAAAATTAAGGATCGCTTCAATTCCTGATTCAATAAGCTGATCGGCTACATTTTGGGCTTCCGTATCCGGAACCGTGATAATTCCGATGCGAATGTTTTCCATTTTAACCGCTTCCGTCAATTCATCCATTGGTTTTACCGTCAAACTGTTGATTTGACTACCTATCTTCGGTCCATATGCATCAAATACAGCAACAATCTTCATGTTGTCTTTCAGATATGCGTTGTAGTTGGACAAGGCTTGACCGAGGTTACCCGCTCCTACCAGAGCTACATTAATTTGCTGATCGATTTTGAGAATGTGACGAATTTTTTCGATCAGATAGGATACATCATACCCGATCCCTTTACGACCAAAATCACCGAAGTAAGCCAGGTCTTTACGAATTTGGGCCGGATTCAGATCCAGCCTCTGTCCAAGCTCTTGAGAAGAAACAGTAGCCACCTCACGCTGATGCAACTCGTTCAAATAACGCAAGTATACAGGCAGACGTCGTACCACCGCTTCCGAAATTTTATCCGATTTCATTCTTGCTCCCCCTTACCAAGGCCACGATAAAATAATAGATGAAAAGATGAGCATTCTGTATAAAACTCAAAGATAAACGTGACATTTTATACGGAATGCTCCTTGTAATTTAGGTTATAAGTTCTTACGTGCAACTGCTTTAATCGGATACGGAAATATCTAATAAAGTTTAACGCCAAACGATAGTGTCATGCAATGATATAACGAACAAAACAACCATTATTTTTGTTCATTAGCAGGTTTTTCCAACCACTCGGTAATTCGTGGAACCATTTGCTCCGTGAGCATATGCTCCATTTTGGGACCAGGTAATGAGTACAAAAAGAATTTACCATAATACGCTTCAATCACCCGTGTATCATAAACAATGACAATTCCTCTGTCCTTCGCTGTACGCACCAACCGGCCAAATCCCTGCTTGAAACGAATGACCGCTTGCGGCACGGACAGTTTCATGAACGGATTTTTCTTCTGTTCCTGAAGCAACTCACTCTTGGCTTCCACCAACGGATGATTCGGTGGCTGGAACGGCAGTCGCACAATAGCGAGACAGGTTAGCGCCTCTCCCGGGATATCTACACCCTCCCAGAAGCTGCTTGTGCCCAGAAGTACCGTAGCTTTGGCATCTTGGAACCTGCGAGTCAATTTGGAACGACTTCCACTGTCAACGCCTTGACCAAGCAACGAGATGTCGTTGCCAGACAGTGCCTCCTTCAGCGGATCATAGACCTGTCGCAACATCTTGTATGAAGTAAACAGAACCATCATGCGTCCACGCGTAGCAATTGCCGTCTCTGCGAGTGATTGCACCAGCATATTAACAAAGTGCGCATCACCCACACTTCCCTTCACACTTGGGAAATCACGCGGAATCACCAGAAGTGCCTGATCGCGATAGTTGAAAGGTGATGGCAACATCGACGTTAATAGCCGATTGTTCTCGGCGGCTTCCTGCAAGCCAAGCTGTTCAATCATGAACTGGAATGACTTATCTACCGAAAGCGTAGCCGATGTAAGCACAACACTTTTCTTTTTATCAAAAAATAAATCCTTAAGTTGTGCACTCACATCTACAGGTACGGCATACAGCTGGAGAGATTTGCTGCGGAATTGGCCGCTGGCTTCCATCCAGTACACCGTTTTGGCGTCATCCATACGCATGAAGAAACGTAGATTCTCCTTCAATGTGGTCAGATCTTTCAGCAGTCCTGTAATGTCCGTGATCAGACTATCCGATTGATAATCATCCTGATCCTCTTTCACTTCAAGCAGCAATTTGTCCCCTTTGCGAACCAAATCGCCCAGAGTCACATAGATCTGGTTCTCCAGATCCTGCAACTCCTGCCATTTTGCAGGTTTCTGAGATGCTTTCAGACGCAGTGAAAATTGCCCCGTCTCTCCCGGTGAAGCATCACTTCGTTCAGGCAAGAGACCAAACAAGGCATCGCTCATACGATCCCACAGCTCCTTAACTTCAAGAGCGAGCGGGAACATCTGATCCACCATGGAGCCCCATTGCACCGAATTTTCATGCCCGGAAAACTGCGAACGAAGCATAGGTAGCTGACCATTACGACTGTCTTTAAATAGGCGGGTCAGTGTATGAACCAAGGTGAAATATTTCATATGCATTCCAAGATGTTTACCAGCGACATCCTCCAGATGATGTGCCTCATCGATCACAAGACTCTCATAGGCTGGCAGCAGCTGATGCGCGGCTTTCACATCCGTAAATAATTTGGAGTGATTGGTGATTACGATATCAGACAACCCTGCTTCATGTTTGGCACGATGGTAGAAGCATTTACGGAACCATGGACAGGATCTTCCCAGACATGATTCGGATTCACTCTGTACGGTCTCCCAGAAGTCCCCTCCGCGTCCGCTAAGGTTAAGTTCCTCATCATCTCCGGTTTCGGTCTGCGTAAGCCAGACGATCATCTGAGCAGCTGTGAAATAATCCTCTTTCGGTGTGGCGAATTCACGTTTATTGATTTTGTGTTCAAATTTGCGCAGGCACAGGTAATGTCCACGTCCTTTGAATACTGCAGCCTTAAACGGGAACGGAACCACTTGAGTAAGCATCGGAATGTCCCGCTCTCTCAATTGCTCCTGCAGATTGATCGTATGCGTGCTAACCATAACTTTCTGTTCTTGCTTCACACTTTCGTAAATAGCAGGCAACAGATACCCTAGAGATTTACCGGTACCCGTTCCAGCTTCGATCAAGAGATGTTTCTCTTCATCCAAGGCTTGCCTTACACTGCTGAACATCTGAGTCTGCGCTTCACGCTCTTCGTAATGATCCAGTGTATCCTTCAGATTCTCCCGAACCTGGTCCATAAACTGTTCGAAGCTTACACCATCGAGGGGGTTAGCCTCCCGCTCATCGCGTGGTGCACCAATATCGGTCCAATCACTTACATTAAGAGCAAGCTGACGATAATAGGTATGTCCGTCCAGGTCCTGAATCGGCTCTGCTTCCTTCTCACTGCGCATTCCGTCCAAAAACCAACCCAAGTCACTGTCTTCTGGTGCAAACAGGTCACTGAGGCGCTGAATCGTTATGAGCGGTAATTCCTTTAACTCATCCAGACACTTGAGTAGCACATAGGCTGTCGCCAGTGCATCACTGTCTGCCTGGTGAGGGCGATCATGTTGAAATCCAAATTCGGAAGACACATAACCGAGTTGATAAGAACCCAGTGATGGGAATGTGATCTTCAGAAAATCAATCGTGTCCAGAATGCGGCCAGTGAACGGCAAATAACCGCAACGGTCAAGAGCATTCTGCAAAAAGTGAAAATCAAAAGCGACGTTGTGTCCAACAAGCACCACATCATTAAGCAGCGGAACCATCTCCATCATCATCTCTTCGAGTGAAGGAGCGTCCGCCACATCTGCATCGGTAATACCCGTCAACCCCGAAATAAACGGGGGAATCGGTACACCAGGGTTCACATAAGAACTATATATTTGAGTTATGCTGTAGTCATGATCTATGATGGCAAGTCCGGCCTGTATAATCTCACCGTCGGACTGCGTGCCGGTTGTTTCGAAATCCAATACGGCAAATTTCATTGCAATGTACGGTCCCTTCCATTCCAGTCTATGTTACAGCATAGCAAAAAAAAGGGGATTTGAAAATTAACTGACAAAAAAGCGGTGTCCCCGCCGCTATGCCAAAGGAGGGAACACCGTTTTTTTGTCGCCGAATTCCCGCTTAATGAAGGGTGGTCAGCTGATTAGCATATTGCAATTTTCCCCTGTTCAACCTGCATGCTTCCATGTTGTACAGTGGTTCGGTCAATGTCGGGTCATACTGAAGGGCCTGTGTAAAGAGTGAACATGCAGCTTCGGGATTCGCAAGCTTGACTTGAATACAGCCCAGGGCGTTACACACAAGCCCTTTCAAGCGAGGTGAACCTTTAAGGTACATGATCTGCTGTAAATGTGTTCCGGCTTCCGCCATTTGTTCCAGATTCAGATACGCCAGCGCCAGGTAAAAACGAGTTAATGCACTCTCCGGATGGTCGGTCACAACCTGGGAGAATTGCATGATCGCCTGCGGATACATCTGTAATTTGAAATAACCCTGACCTCGACTGAAACATTCCAGATGGAGTTCAGGCAGAGCGGTAACAGCTTCCTGTTCCGGTTCAAGGGAAGCAGGCTTATCCATCTCTCGCTCCCTCACCTGGCTCATCTTTTCTTCAAACATCAGCCATTCATCCAGCATTCCGTCACTCATCCGCTTAAGCAAGTTCCACTTTTGCAGCAATTCTTGTTTGTTCAGGCCTTCAGCGGAAGGATAGCTCTTGATAATTTCATCTAACATGTCGTTCATTTCTGCGAAAACATGCTGGAACATCGATGCATCCCCACCCTTGAAAAAATGGATTAGTGCAGTGACCTGTACTCATTTTTTGCTTCAAGGGCCGATTTCATTCTCCTTACCAGTCGATTACATAATTGTTGCGTGGACTTCCTGTTTCATCGTTTGTACAGGTTTATTCTGTCCATCAACAAATACAACGGTTGGTTTGTGAGTATTTGCCTCTTCTTGCGACATCATGGCGTAAGAAATGATAATGACGTTATCTCCAGGCTGTACCAGACGTGCAGCTGCGCCGTTAAGACATATGACCCCGCTTCCGCGTGGTCCTGGAATCACATATGTTTCCAGACGTGCACCATTGTTGTTGTTCACAATTTGCACTTTCTCGTTTTCCATCAAGTCGGATGTTTCCATCAAGTCTTCATCTATGGTAATACTACCCACATAGTTCAAGTTGGCTTCCGTTACCGTAGCCCGGTGAATTTTGGATTTCATCAGTGTTCTAAACATGGGACAGTACCTCCGATTTTTGCAACCTTATATTGTCAATCAATCTTGTTTTTCCGAATTTTACCGCAAGTGCAATGAGCAGATCGTCACGGCCTTGAACTTCCTCCTGATCTGCGAGAGGCTCCAGACTTGGAAAAGCCTGAATCTCGGCGTAGTCGATAACGGCAAGCGGTGAGGTTGCAATCTGCTCGCGCAGAATACGACGGATATCTGCGGCTGTAGTAGCTACACCTGTATCTGCGGCTTCCTGAGCTGCACGCAGTGCCTTCGACAGAACCAACGCCTGTGTACGCTGTTCTGGGTTAAGGTAGACGTTACGTGAACTGAGGGCAAGCCCATCCTCTTCGCGAACAATCGGACAGGGTACAATTTCTACAGGCATATTCAAATCATTCACCATCTGTTGAATGACCGCAACCTGCTGAGCGTCTTTCATTCCAAAAAATGCACGCTGTGGCTGTACGATGTTAAACAGTTTGGAGACTACGGTCGTTACCCCGTCAAAATGCCCCGGACGGGAAGCGCCACATAAGCGCTCCGTCAGTTTTGAGACAGATACCGTCGTTTGCGTTGCCTGTGGATACATCTCTTCAACAGAGGGAATAAATACGATATCCACTCCTTGTGAGCGTGCTGTTTCCACATCTTTGGCTTCATCCCGCGGATAGCTGTCAAAATCTTCATTAGGGCCAAATTGAATTGGATTAACAAATATGCTTAATACCACGATATCGCTCTGTTGTCTGGCTGCCTGCATCAAGCTTGCATGACCTTGATGAAGATAACCCATTGTTGGTACAAGACCTACAACAGACGCACTGGACCGAATCGCTTGACGCTTCAGGCTTAGTTCCTGTCTTAACTCTGCGATTGTCCGTAATACTTTCATGAGTTACTCCCCACCTTTTCCTTGCGTTGTCCGCCGTACAGTTGATCCAGAACACCATCCGCCGCATTGAATACATGCTCTTCGGCAGGGAACGAACGATCTTTCACTTCTTTCACGTAAGCTTCGATGCTGGTTCTGATTAATGTACCCACATCTCCATAGGTTTTGACAAATCGTTTGGGCGTATACGGAGAGGCATATTGAACCACATCGTGGAATACCAGTACCTGACCATCACAGCCTCGTCCTGCTCCAATTCCGATGGTAGGGATGGACAGTTCCTCCGAGATCGCCCGTGCAACTTCTTCCGTAACCAGTTCAAGCACAATGCCAAACGCACCTGCAGCTTCCAAGGCTTTGGCTTCGTCCATCAAACGTTTCGCATCCGCTGCATCCTTGCCCTGAATGCGGTAACCACCAATCTGATTAACCGATTGAGGTGTCAGTCCGATATGTCCAAGAACAGGCACGCCTGCTTGCACAACTGCTCTGACGGTGTCCGCTATCTCGACTCCGCCTTCCATTTTAACCGCATGGGCATGCCCCTCTTGCATCAGTCGACGGACACCCTTAAGCGTCTCATCCACGCTGCCATGATACGTCATAAAAGGCATATCAGCCACAATAAATGTCTTCTCAGCACCGCGCACTACGGAACGTGTGTGGTATACCATGTCGTCGATGGTCACCGGAAGCGTCGAATTATAACCCAGTACTACATTGCCGAGTGAATCACCAACCAGGATCAGATCAATACCTGCTTCCTCTGCTAGGAGCGCTGTTGGATAATCGTAAGCCGTGATCATGGTAAGCGGCACGCCATCCTGCTTATATTTTTTCATTTTCACAATATTCAACGCTTGTTTGTTCGCCATTTTTTTCATGGCTCCTTTCTTCTTTTCAAATAAACGCAACAAAAAAACCTTTTAGTTTTCCACTAAAAAGTCCCGAAAAGTCAAAAAAGAGTCACTTGCGATCGTCCCTTCTGTCTCGGTCCTCTTCGGCTCAGAGCAGAATCCAACAACTCACTTAAACGTATTTCATTCTTGCACTGCGGTCTGCTTATATAAAACACATCAAAGCAGAACAAAGGTTACTGTTACGGGAGTGCAATTCGGTCTGCATTAGCCGATATCGCCTCACGAACACAGTATACCAAAGTTCTGCTCAAACTTCACGTCTTATGTTCATTTTACCAGTGAAAATTCGACAAATTGTTTATGATTTCCAGGAAATCTCACCAGAGATGATTAGCGTATGTTCTCCATCGTGCTTCTCCACGATAAGTGCACCAGAAGGGTCAAGACCAATTGCCTTCCCTTCAATGACACCATGAGGATTCGTCACTGTAATCTCTCGATTCATCGATACGGACAGGGCCTCCCATAGAGCTGAGATCACGCCAAATCCTTCTTTTTGATACAAAAAATACAACTGTTCAAGCTCCGTCAAAATGGCAGCCGTTAGTTTGGTGCGATCAACGGATTGACCCGTCTCCATCTTGAGCGAAGTAGCGATTGTGGTCAGATCTTCCGGATAATCCTCGGGATCAAAGTTCACGTCAACGCCTATACCTGCGATACAGTATCTGACTTCATGATCTTCTACCGTAGATTCAAGCAATATGCCACATACCTTGCGTCCGTTAATCAACACATCATTTGGCCATTTGATGCCCGCATCAGCTCCTGAACAAGCTCGAACGGCACGACATACAGCCACTCCTGTTAATAAAGTTAGCTGCGGCGTATGCTGAAGTGGTAGATCAGGGCGTAACAGGACACTCATCCAGATTCCTTTACCCGGAGGAGAGAACCACTGTCGACCGAAACGTCCTCTTCCTCCTGTTTGTTCTTCCGCAATGACCACAGCGCCTTCTGCCTGCCCTTGCTCAGCTAGCTTGAGAACATCCCCTTGCGTAGACAGGGTCGAAGCCAACAAAACAGCCTTACGGCCAAATACGGTTGTATCCAGGGCCAATTGGAGGCCAGTAGCGTCAATGCTATCCGGCTTCGTTACCAGACGGTATCCTTTGCGGGATACCGCTTCAAACTCATAACCCATGTCTCGCAACTTGTTCACATGTTTCCACACAGCGGTCCGACTGATGGACAGATTACGGCTGATCTCTTCACCCGATACGAATCGTCCTTCTGCATTTAATAACATATGTAACAGATCTTCATGTTTGGTCATCTTGAACCACCCGCTTCACTTCTGCACTCAGTGCTTCATGCTGATTCGCTATCGTTCCAATCGCCGTTTCTCGTAACAAATGTTTCATTAGTTGCCCCAGCCAAGGTCCGCCTTTGCGCTGCACCATTTGTAACACTTGTTCCCCTGTAATATCCAACTCTTTCAAGTCATGCACAGGGATCGATTGACTCCATTCGGCTGCAAGCTCTTGTACTAATACAACCTGCATTTCTGCCGGTTCGGACTGATTCCGCCATTCTGCTGGCAGTGCAGACTGTATTCGAAGCCAATCATCCGCCGCCTGAACGCCACAAGCCAGAACAGTAACGATCCAATCGGAACGGAGACTGACCGTATCCTTCGGCTCCTGCACGGAAGTATGAATCAACTGTTCCACCTGGAGGACCCCTGTTATACGAGAACGATGTTCATTGGAAAATGTCCACTGACGTAATAATACATCTGCTTCATCCTTGCTATAACCGCCAGCAATCAGGATGAGTGACCAACGAAGCAACACATGCTGACCTGACAATTGTTCCAAATTGGATAACAACATCTTGTTAAATCGGGTCGAGCTTACCGGCGCTTTGATATGCGCAAGGGAATCACTTCTGTATAACAGCTCCAACCCTCTTAAAGGATGCGGTCCAGACATCATTTTTACCATCTCGGTACGTACCCGTTCCATTGCTATATGTTGAAGCAGGTCTTTCTGCCTTACAAGACCCTTCCACGTGTTATGGGCAATTTTGAAATCAAATACGGAAGCAAACCGGACACAGCGGAGCATCCGCAGTGCATCTTCACCAAATCGTTCCATCGCAGAACCCACACATCTGACTCGCTCTTCCTTGATATCTGCCTGTCCACCGAACGGGTCAACGATTGTCCCAGTGACGTCCATAGCAAGAGCGTTCATCGTGAAGTCACGCCGCTGTAAGTCTTCCTTGATATCCTGAACAAATTGAACCGCAGCAGGTCTGCGATTATCCTGATATTCGGATTCTGTTCGAAATGTGGTCACTTCAAAGTAATAACCGCCTGAACGAACGGTAACCGTACCGTGTTGCAAACCTGTAGGAATACAATCGTCAAACAGTTCCATGACTTGCTCAGGAGAAGCAGATGTCGTGATATCCATATCGTCCACAACACGTTCCAGCAATTCGTCACGAACGCAACCACCTACCCAATATGCCTTGTAGCCATGTTTGTTTAATGTTGTGAGTACATTCTCACTTTGCATTGCCATTTCACGATCTACCTGTGTCCATTGAACCACCACATATCACCTCTTCTCTTGCCTGTTGTGGTATGCACAGTATGATTTCGTCTAAGAAATGATTAACCGCAAACCGGCTTCAGATTCGGAACTTCCCTTCCCAACACCCGGTAATATATCTGTTCATATTCATGCCGAATAGCATCATTGCAAAAGTCGTGATGCGCGCGCTGAAGACATGCTTCCCTGAACTCAGCAGCCAAACGATCGTCCGTCAACAAACGAATGGTGTTCTCGGCCATGGATTGTGTATCCCCAATCGCGGATAAGTAACCCGTCTTACCATGTAAGACCAGTTCCGGAATTCCTCCGGCCTGTGAACCGATCGTGGGTACGCCACAAGCCATTGCTTCGAGCGCCACAAGTCCGAAACTTTCCTTCTCCGATGGAAGCATCAACACGTCCGCCATGGAGATGACCTGAGCAATGTCATCCTGTTTGCCAAGGAAATGAACTTTATCATTCAAGCCGAGATCATTAATTTTCCATTGCATCTTCGGCAAATCAGGTCCTTCACCAACAAATAACAGTTTGGCAGGAACCTGCTCCTGTACCTGACGGAAGACCTCTACCACATCCTGAGTTCTTTTCACCGGTCGGAAATTGGAGATGTGCATTAATATTTTTTCGTCAGGCGTAGCAAAGTCTCTTCGCAGACTGGCAGCATCCCGCGGATAATATATTCGTTTGTCAATAAAATTATAGGTTAGATCGATTGGACGCTGAATATCCAGCAATTCGACCGTTTCTCGAATCAAATCTTGTGATACGGCAGTAACCGCGTCACTTTCATTAATGGCTAGACGGATCAGATCCTTCAGAGATTCATCCTGAGCCAGAACCGTAATATCCGTTCCATGTAACGTGGTAACCACTTTAAGGCCGTCCCCTACCATTTGTTTCGCCAGAAAGGCACATACTGCGTGTGGCACGGCATAATGAACATGCAGCAGATCTAGCTGCTGTGACTTAGCCACCTGAGCCATCTTTGTTGCCAGTGACAGGTCATACGGAGGGTAACGGAAAACATAATAATCATTTACTTCAACTTCGTGATAAAAAATATTTTTCTGGAACGTACCCAGTCTGAACGGGATACTGTTGGCAATAAAATGAACCTGATGCCCCTGTTCGGCAAGTAATTTGCCCAGTTCCGTTGCGACAACGCCAGACCCGCCGAGGGACGGATAACAGGTGATGCCGATTTTTAGCTTTTTATCCATCCTGTGGACGCTCCTTTGATCTCCCGCTTCATGCAGGTTGATATAATGCAATGGAATAATGAAACCCTTCGTTTCATTAAACGTAAAATGTGAAATCGCTTATTGGGCACCCGAGCCAAATTGATGAACCACGTAAGGTGTAATTGTAGCAAAACCTTCTGCAAACGGGATGAGACTGCGTTGTCCGAGCAAGGAATCGCGGGCTCTTACACGATCAATATACCCTTGATTCAATGGCGTTGAGACCGCTCCGTCTCCCAGTTCGAATTGGGAACGATAAGAGAGTAGTGATGCTTCTTTTTGCTCATAGTGTTCCGTAATATCAACAATCAAATCCGTAGGTCCGATGTCATTAATAAAGTAAAAATAAAGTTCCTTCACCTGCAAGGCAGGCATGTCAGGCATATAGTTGCGAAGCTTAGCGTTAAATACAGCCTCCTGCACAAGCTTACTGCAATTGACATGATCCGGATGACGATCTTCCCAATACGGAGCAAACACCATCCGAGGGGCATGACGTCGTATCTCAGCCGTCACCGCCTGTACATGTTCAGGCGTAAGATACAAGCCACGATCAGGAAGCCCCAGATTCGTTCGACACGAAAGACCGAGGACGCGGGAGGCTTGCTCCGCTTCCTCGGTTCTGCGCTCTACTGTTCCGTTGGAAGACATCTCAGCACGAGTCAGATCACACACGCCTACTTTCAAGCCGGCAGCGGTATGTTTGGCAATCGTTCCACCCATACCAATCTCCGCGTCGTCTGCATGTGCTCCAAAGATGAGAATATCCAGACTCATTCGGAATCACCTGAATTCAATCCAGCCTCCGGCTTGTACTTATGTACCAGCTCTCTCCAGGCAAAATCGCCACGATCCAGAGCCTTAACCAGAATCTCAGCGGTTGCGATATTGGTGGCAAGTGGAATTCCCTGCACATCACAAAGACGTAGCAACGCATTAATATCCGGCTCGTGAGGTTGTGCCATCAATGGATCGCGCAAGAAAATAATCAGATCCATCTCATTTTGCGCAACCAAAGCTCCAATCTGCTGATCTCCGCCCAATGGGCCTGATTCGAATCGATGAATCTTCAGAGACGTTCCTTCCATAATACGAAGGCCTGTTGTTCCTGTAGAATATAATTGATGGTCCGTAAAAACAGGCTCATATGCCGTCACGAAGTTAACCATCTCTTCTTTTTTACGATCATGGGCGATAAATGCTATTTTCAACATGACAATCTCCTTTAGTCGATAAAGTGGTCAAATCCGTAGATCATTCCTGTATACTCCATAACCTTTTGCACACCAATCTTAACACCAGGCATATAACCTGCGCGCTCGTAGGAGTCATGCCGAATTTTGAGTGACTGTCCATAATCTCCGAAAACAACTTCCTGCTGCGCGAACACACCAGGCAATCGTACACTGTGAATTCGGAAACCATTGTAATACCCGCCTCGTGATCCTTCAATCGTTTCTTCTTCATTCGGATTACCTTGACGAAGTTCTTCCCGATTGGCAGCAATCAGTTCCGCTGTTTTGATCGCAGTTCCTGAAGGAGCATCCAGCTTCTGATCTCCGTGATATTCGATGATCTCCACATTTGGCATATGTTTGGCAGCCTGTGCTGCGAATCGCATCATCAAAATGGCACCAATCGAGAAGTTAGGGGCAATAAGCCCTCCAATTCCTTTGTCCTGGCACTGCTTGTCCAACTGTTCGATCTGCTCCGGCGTGAAGCCAGTAACACCCATGACAGGTCTGACTCCATGACGGATCGCGATCTCAGTATGTGCAAACGCAAATTGTGGTACTGTAAAATCAACCATAACCTGAGGTTTTGTTTCGGCAAAAGCCATTTCGATATCATCAGTCACCAGCACCCCACACTCTGGCAAACCAACAAGGGTTCCTGCATCCGTGCCTGCTCCGGAGCGGTTGACAGCCGCTGCAAGCTCCAATTCCGGGTCCTGAAGTACCAATTTCACAACTTCACGGCCCATACGGCCTGCCGCTCCGATCACGGCAACTCTGATTACTTCACTCATATTGACTGCATCTCCTCACTATGTTGGATCATATCGTAGAATCCATTTCAACTCGAAAGAAATCTTTGCAAAATGAATTCTTATTGAATGGATTTCATACGTTGCTTGATTTCCTGTAACAACTGATGCAGTTGCCCATTCTGCGGATCCAGCAAAATTGCCTCACGCAGCGCCTGAATTGCATAGTTAAATTCATTCAAATCACTGTAAGCCAGCGCAAGCATAACATGAGCTTCCACTGAGAGCGGATCAAGTTTGACCGCTTCTTGCAGAAGCGTAGACGCTTCCACATAGCGCTCCTGTGTTGCAATACCCGCCTGCTCCAACAGCAACTTCGCTCTGGAGGTCAATTGTTTTGCTTCCAACGTCTGCAGATGCAAAATATACTCTTCTGTTCCTGGCGACAATTCAACCGACTTGCGCGCATATTCAAGCGCTGGAACCAGATGTTTGCTGCGGGCGTGTGTAATGGAACAGCGATAATATAACTCCGCATGTTTTGGATGAGCGTGAATGGCTGACTCGAACCAACGAATCGCCTGCTCAAAATCATTTTGCAATATACAGCGGTAAGCCTGCTGCATATATTCTTCCGGTTTCATCATTAAGCTGACCCTCCCCGATCGGGTGATGGTACAGCATATGTAATCTACGCCTAATCGGTGTTTTTGGGAGTCCACCGATTGGCATCGCGGGTGTTAAATTTATGCATGACTTTATCGTGCGCCTCAGCCAGATCAATTCCCAGTGAGTTCGCAAAACAAATCGTGATAAATAAAATATCTCCAAGCTCAAGTTCAATGGAATTGGCTGCTTCGGAAGATTTCTTCGGCTTCTCGCCGAATTCATGATTCACTTCCCTGGCGAGCTCCCCAACCTCTTCAGACATCCGGGCCAACATGGCCAGAGGACTGAAATACCCCTCCTTGAACTGGGAGATATACTGATCAACCTCACGTTGCATTTCTGCGATGCTTTTCTCCATGAGAACGGATTCTCCTTTGAAATGATGTCGTATTTGTTCCTAATAATATCAGTTATTTAGATTCACTTCCACCATCATCAGCGACAAATCATTTTTAAAGAATCAATAAACAGGTATACTAGATGGGAATGATTGCTTCTTCATTCTAATTTATCTACAGCGAGGGATCTTATGAGCACTGCCAAAACCTGGATACAAGTTAAACTGGTTCTTCCCATCGTACTGGGTACAGCCTTATATGCCTTTGGGCTCCTCTATTTCATTATCCCCAACCAGCTTATGGAAGGTGGCCTCACCGGGGTTACGGTGCTGATCAATTACGCTTTTGGCATCTCACCTTCACTTACAACCTTGATTCTGAATGTTCCCCTCTTTCTGATTGGGCTCAAAATTTTGGGCGGCAGACAGATGGTCTATACGGGTATCGGAATCGGGGCACTGACCGTTTTTCTATGGTTGTTTGAGAAGTTGATTCATCTGGGCTGGATTGAACCATTACATACCGAGAATGACCTCCTGCTCGCAGCCCTATATGCAGGTGTCACCCTTGGAGCCGGCCTTGGCATTGTATTCCGTTGGGGCGGAACGACGGGCGGTTCAGACATCATTGCCCGTATTCTCAACCGCAAGTATGGATGGAGCATGGGCCGAGTATTACTGGGCATCGACTTTGTCATTATCGGGCTCTCTCTTATCTACATCCCCAAAGAAAAAATTCTGT
Source organism: Paenibacillus sp. FSL H3-0457 (assembly GCF_037981725.1). Lineage (NCBI taxonomy): Bacteria > Bacillati > Bacillota > Bacilli > Caryophanales > Paenibacillaceae > Paenibacillus > Paenibacillus sp. FSL H3-0457. Next base: position 4,303,436 of record NZ_CP150283.1, read on the forward strand.
ATACGCTTGTAGCTGTATTCATCGCCTCTAAAGTCATCGACTTTATTCAGGAAGGTGCATATTCTGCCCGGGCATTTATGATCATTAGTGACCATGCACCTGAGATTGCGGACCAGATCACACGGGATATGGATCGTGGCGTTACTCTCATTCCAGCCATTGGCGCGTACTCTAAACAGGCCAAACACATGGCCTACTGCGTGATCTCCAGGCAAGAGTTCAGGCGACTGCAGACCATTGTACGTTCCATTGACCCGAGAGCTTTTGTCATCATCAGCGATGTTCACGATGTACATGGCGAAGGTTTCAAAGAAAGCTGATATATCACAGAAACTACAAGAAAACCTCTTTTTACATGAAGAGCCGTTAGCGTGGCTACTCATGCGGAAAGAGGTCTTTTTTTATATACCACTATACACCACGATCAAGTTCATGTTCTATTAACGCCGAAAAGGAAAAATCCCCTGCTGCTGCGCACGATATTTACGATATCCGGCGTAACTTAACGTCGCCACAATGACCGAACTAATGAGTAGCCCGGCTGCCCTGCGATCGGGACCCTGTACAAACGGTACAAAGGCACTCTCGTCCTTCTCGCGACCAAACAACTGGTTAACCAGTTCCTCCCCATGGCCAACCATGCTCTTTAACTGAGCCAGATCTGGCTGCTTTGCATTGGTAAGCCCTTTGGTATGAGATAACCAAGCGTCCATCTGAGCAATTTCATACGGTTCACGGCGAATCAGTGCGGCAGGACGAATCGTCTCATAATGCTCCTCCAGAACGGTGTAGCGGTTTGCCAGTACGGCCGCAGTTTGCCCTTGATTTGTAGCAGCGGATAAAGCGTCCAGATCGTTTTTCACGATTTTATAATACTGAAGCCATAAAGGCTTGGTTGGATTCGCGAGACTATCTGCTGCAAGTCTGAGCTTGGCTGAGGACTGCTGAAGAGAAGCATCGTCATTTTTCACCTTCACAACGGCTTGTTTCACTTCAACTATGGTTTCGGACAAGGCGTGTATGCCCTCGACTGTTGTTTGTCCCTCAAAGGAGATATGCTCCAGACTTTTACTGATACGCAGAATGCTTCCTCGCACTTCTTCAATATTATTCTCGAGCGCCTGCCGATACAATATGGCTGCTTCCTCGTTCAGTTGTGCAATTGAATTGCTTGTGGACACTTGCTGATCTGAATTCGAATTTAATGCTTCACTTTGCGCGGATACACGATATGCTAAGTTCGTCCACAGCATTATAGCTATAAACGATACCACCAATAAGCCAGTTTTGATCCCAAACGTTCTCTTCATGGACATCCCTCCCACCACCAATGTATGGCGGGGGACAGTTCATTAGAACAAGCTCAAGATCGGATATCAGGTTCGTTTCGCCTGTCTTAAGGCCAGCCACGCGCACAGAATGCTTACCAGTGTCAGTCCGAATGTGAAATTACGCACACCATCTACATGATCATAGAGGGAAGCGGGTAACCAAGGGTAAATATCATATGTATAATCCATCGTATCGTTCAACAGCGTCCAAAGACCTGCAACGACAAGGGAAGCCCAGCGGAAGCCGAAAAAGCGTACATAAATAAGAGCTTCAATGGCCATCGCACTATGCGAAGCAATCAACATCCAGTCTTGCCAGTGCTGTGTACCGCCTTGCATCCAGCCAGCGAAAATAATGGACACGGCCCACACGCCATATTTCACAGATGTAACCACGGCAAGCGCCTGAATCACATGTCCGATCCGTTTGATAATGATCGACCGTGGTGGGTACAAGACCCATAACAACGCTAAAGTAAAAAACAAACTCGCTGTTGGGCTATCTGGCACAAATACGATCTGCCACACCGGCTGCTCAGCCAGCGTCAATTTCATTTGCTCTCCGTACCAGATGTATCCGTATACCGTTCCTACCGCATTACACCAAAATAATAGCCACAGGAAATAACGATTGGTTAGAAATTCCCTACTCCAGAAATACGATAAAGCCACAATCCCTGCCCCTTCCTTCATCATATATTGTGCACGATACAGTGCTGTCCAAAAAAAACACTTCAAAAAACCTGACCGCATAAACGATCAGGTTTCATTGGTTATTTTGATTTTACTGTTCTGCTTTCTGTTTCGCAAGCCATTCGGTCAGATGAGTAATCTCTTCATCCGTGACGCCTTGAGCAATCGCTTGATTGTACATCGCAGGCATCTCGTTATAACCACCTTTAATAATGGTCAGAATCTCTTCTTGGCTATGCTTGTCACCCACACCCCGAAGTGAAGGTCCACTTGCGCCCTTCATATCAGCCGCATGGCAGCCAATACATCCAGCCTTTTTGTACGTTTCCATTGCAGGATCATCCTGTTCCACGATCGCAACTTCTTCTTGCTGTCCAGGTGCATTGGAAACGGGTGGGAGCCCCTGTTCACGCCTCTCAAGCGCTTCTTCTTCACGTTGAATATGTTCAGGTTTCTGTCCACTTGCTTCCAACTCATGCTCGTAGTGCGTCCACGCTACATTTGTCAGGTAAAATACAGAAATGACCGACAAAATCATCAGTGATGAAGCAATTGGGCGTTTATAGAAACGCCGCTCCTTGCCTGTATCCAGGAATGGTGCCAGCAGCAAAGCTCCAAAAGCGACTCCGCTGACCCCCAGTACCCCGAGCAGAACGTAATCGCCCGATGCGTAAGGATACTTCAAGTACTGATACAGAAAAAGGAAGTACCAGTCCGGCATAGGAATTACGGATGCGCTCGGATTGGCCGGATAGCCCAAAGGTGCAGGTTCTGAGATCGTGAGAACCAGAATTCCCACCAATACAACGACACCAACCATCCATTCTTTCAGCAGGAAGTTGGGGATAAAGGCTTCTGATTTGCCGGGATACGCCGTGTAATCAGGAGGGGTAATAAATCCCGCCCCTTTACGGACCCGTGAATCACCGACAAAGATAACCTTTTCCTCATCATCCTTCTTATGTCCGTGAGCCATTGCGATTCCTCCCTTCTCAGTTTATAGTGGTCCCGAAATGCCCTGTCTGCGGATCATGATAAAGTGTCCGACCAGAAGCACCAGAAGCACAGCGGGGAGGAAGAATACGTGCAGGGCAAAGAATCGGGTTAGTGTCTGTGCACCAACAATCGTACCGCCTTGCAGGAATTCTTTAATAATCGGTCCCAGCCAAGGAACCGTATTGGCAATCTCCAGTGTTACTTTTGTTGCAAAATAGGCTTTGTTATCCCATGGCAACAAGTACCCTGTCAGCCCCAGGCCCAACATGACGAAAAAGATCAGCATGCCAACAACCCAGTTCATTTCACGCGGTGCCTTGTAAGAGCCTGTAAAGAACACACGCATCGTATGTAAGAACATCATTACGATAACCAGACTGGCTCCCCAGTGGTGCATGCCGCGAACAATTTGGCCGAAGGCTACTTTGGTCTGCAGGTACTCCACACTAGCGTAGGCATTGATAATATCAGGTACATAATACATGGTCAGGAACATGCCTGACAGAATCTGAATAACAGTAATAAAGAACGTCAATCCACCAAAGCAGTACACGAATGCGGAAAAGTGATGAGCCGGATTTACATGCTCTGGAACTTCATGATCCGCAACGTCCCGCCAGATTGGCGTGATGTCAAGACGCTCGTCAATCCAGTCATAGACATTTTTAAACATCTGCGTTCACGCCTCCTAATTCACTCGGGTGTTCGGAACAATGTCGCCCAGATATACCCAACCCTGCTCTTCCTTGACTACGTACTCATCCAGCGGTTTGGGGGCTACGGCAAGATTCTTCCCTTCCTTGTCATAGTGCGCGCCATGGCAGGGGCAATGATACTCGTCAGGGTACTGCTTGTCACTATTCCAGCCTACTGTACATCCCAGATGTTTACAGATAGGTGAGAGTGCATAAATTTTACCCTGCTCGTCTTTGCGAATCCACGCCACTAACGATGCATTACTCAGATACCAACCATCTTGTTGTTTAAGTTCAAAGGTGAATTCTTGAGGCTCATTCGTAATTTTGCTGATTTCAGCTACTTTGACAGAGGTGCCTTCTCCCTTATGTTGCAAAATCGGGTCCACCGCAAAACGGACCATAGGAAGGATTGCACCGGCGGCCATGTAGGCTGTAGCTCCACCAAGCGTGTACGTCAAAAACTGCCTGCGTGACATCTCCATGCGGCTTGGCAATTTCAATGAAGCTTCGTGGTCATGCTCACTGCTCATACTGTCTCCAACCCCCTTTTTCAGCCAACTCTCTCAAACGTTTTCATTTTCATAAATTCCACGACTTACTAGAACATACATAATCATATAGTAGCCCTAGAACACCGTCAAGAATTTGTCACACATTTTTAAGGTTCAATTGTAAGCGTTATTAAAAAATTGTTGTAAAATTGTCACATTTGTCGCTAAAAACTATTTTTTCCACAACTCTCGTATCTTTTCCCCTACAAATCTCGCAATCCCTTCTTCTCCGACCTCATGAGTTAAGACGGACCGACTCAAAACCAGATCAGCAGCTGGAATTTCCATGTCATCCAAATGACCATCCGATGACATAATAACCACATATTTGAATCCTGAGGATTTAAGCTGTTCGGACAAGGAATTTAATGTCATTGACAATTCCGAATTAGCATAATGAAAGGCTGGATAAGTCATGATTCTCCCTTTGAAAGGAATTTCGACCAGATCCAAAAAATCTCTCAGCCGCTCCAACGCCTCGGTAGCTTCAACTGGCGACTGCTCACCGCTAAGAGCTGTGTATGGAATAAGGCATGTATCCAGATAGAGTTGCAGTTCAGCCCAGCTGTCTTGAGTCATCTCACTGAATTTCAATTCCCTATATCCCCTCTCTATCCATTTTATTCCCATATTATATATGACTATATCTTATAAATCCAGACATTCATTTTGGAATTACACATATCAAAAAAAGGAAACACGCATCTGCGCATTCCCTTTTATCTCAGAAAGGAACTATTTTGCTAATCAGTTTATGGTCCTCAGTTCATCCGTCAGACTCCGGAAAGCTACTTCGTCTCCGGTAGCTAACGCTTTATCGATTTCCAAATAGAGCTTCTCGCTGCGCTGTTTGCGAAGCGCTTCGTCCCAAACCATCTCAGCTGCCAGCCCCAACATGACTTCATACGTAACTTTCATTTTATCCAATAGGATGCACCTCCAAAACGGATTTAAGAGCTCCTATATTCTTTTCCTTTGGTAACATAACCCAGTGAAGTTCTGGACATCCGCTCCAGATCGGCATCAGTCAGCTCACGTATCACTTTGGCAGGTGTCCCCAAAGCAAGAGTATAGGGCGGAATTTTACTATTCTCAGTAACAACAGAACCGGCTCCAATCAGCGTATATTCGCCAATATCGGCTCCATTCAGCAGAATGGCTCCCATGCCGATTAATGATCCTCTTCCAATACAACAACCATGAATGATCGCTGTATGTCCTACTGAGACATCATCTCCTACAATCAAAGGTTGATCAGTATTGACATGCCCGACAACGTTATCTTGAATATTACAGCGCTTTCCAATGATAATAGGAGCCAAATCAGCCCGAAGGACTGCATTGAACCAAACGGAAGACTCTTCTCCCATTCTCAAATCACCGATCAGTTTTGCACCTTCAGCCATATATACCGAAGGGTGTAACTGAGGTTGTAGACCTTTGTATGGAATTATCATTATTATCACTCCTTAATTTGGGAGTGATTTTAGCAACTTGTCCTTCACTTGTCAAACATAATAGGCGTAATGTCTCCTGAGATGGAGCGACAGGATGCAGCAAGACGTGTGCCCCAGGCTGTCATTTGTATAGTCCTGCCTTCCTCATGTTCCCCAATACGGACCATGCCAAGATGCAACATCATTTTAACAATTCTGTTATCATAAATGGCCTCGGCCGTATCATAGTAAAACGGCTGGATGAACGGACCGATCTGACGAAACAGCGACTCGGCGGTTGACCATTCTTGGGCACATTCGCCTGTCCAATACACAATAGAGGACAGATTGGGAATAGCACCTTTATACAATCTTAACCAAAACCTAAATAGCTGTATCATTTCGGCTGTTTTCTCAGCTCCCAGCTTGTCTTCTCCAGCTGGTGATAACTTCAGCGTGCCTTGCTCCTCACGAACTAGCCGATGGTGAAATGCATAGTCGTAGAGAAGTGCGAAACGATCCGGGTAATCCTTGAAGGAACGGCCATATCCGAATCTCCATCCACCTTTGCCCACCAATTCCTCACTAATGTGCAGATGCTCCATAATCTGCTGTTGAGAGCGACGGTACATCATGCCTTCAGCGTTAAGGGCAATTTCGTGCTGCTGGACAAACTGCAGGAACAACTTGAGATCATCCGCTAAGAGATGATACTCATCCCGATACATGGGTGGTTCCGTTGTTTTGGTAATCCCTGCTCGCAGATGTGCGGATAACACATCCCTGAATCTTAATTTCAGATCCTGGGGTACCTGATACAAATACCTGGTCTGCTGCGTTGTCCCATTGAACAACCATCCACTCTTATTGAAGCGAACGATGAGATCACGTGGACTCGCGCCAGCCTCACTCTCCTTTTTGTCCATCGATTGACGGGCTATGGCAATGAGTTCTTCCATACCATAATACTGGCGAGGATCAAACAACAAGTTGTTCAAAAAGCGCTGATCTGCTTGATTCAGTTGACGTACCTGCTGCTCAAAAAAGGGTCTGCTGCCCAATGTAGTGAGAATACTCTGGATGAGTTCATGTTTGGAATTGGGCTTGCATTCACATTGGTAATAGTCTGCTATTCGATTAAGCTGGCCAATATCGGCAAAAGTAAGCATATCCGCTAGATTCATGGGTCCATCGCCTCGCCCGTTAACTACTTCGACTGCTGATTCGGAGCCTGAAATAGTTTGGTTTTGTAAACATCGTTGACGGAATTCCCATAATCTAAACCTCTTTTTGGAAATCTTTTATGTTTTAAACCATACTATGCCCCGAGTTGGTCAATCAGAAGAAAAATGAGAGGTTTGAAATCATATAAAGTCTTTATTTCCCCATAAAACGCAAAAAAAACAACCCAAGTTGGATTACTCAGGTTGTTTCGCTGTGTCCAAAGACAGATGTCGTGTGCAATTATATAACAGTGGACTCCAGTCATCACGTTCCTTTTCCAGGATCGTCAGTGACAGGTTTCCAATCCGTTCTGTATACCGATCTTTAAACAAAGCTGTTAACAGATTGGCTAAGAAAGCTCCGTGAGTGACAATGAGTACGTTTTGGTCAGAATAGGCCGACCATAGATCTTCCAGAAACGCCAGTGCACGAATCTGGATATCCGCTATCTGCTCCTGTCCCAAGTCCAATGTCTCCCAGGCTTGGCCCCAACGGGCAACCCGTTCTTCTGAAGTCAGACCTTCAATCTGACCAAAAGCCCTTTCTTTCAACCGTGCGTCTGGCTTGAGCAAAGGTACATTCAACAGCTTGGAGATAATCTCCCCTGTTTCCTGTGCCCGCGATAATCCACTTGTGATGATATAGTCCCATTGGTATTCTTCCGTCAGCAGACGTCTTCCCAGGCGCTCTGCCTGTTCACGACCTTCTCCATTCAGAGGAATATCCGTCTGACCCTGTATACGGCCCGCCGCATTCCAGTCTGTAAGACCGTGACGAATAAGCCCGATTCGCACTTACATCCCTCATTTCTCCACACGGCGAACGAAAGGTTATTACCTATGCACTCGCACCTTGTTTGCGTTTATTCGTTGTTCGATGCATACGTCCAAGAGAAAATAACGCCATTCCTATTGCAAGTAAAGAGAGGGCCATCCAATACTGCGGATATGCAGGTCCCATGCTCACAACAAAAGGTTCTATGATACTTCCTCTGTCCGCTCCAGTCATGTTGTACTGATACATGCCAGAGGACGATGGTCCGCTTCCGGCAACCCCTGTCTCCAGGATACCAGTAGTAACAACTTTGGTTTGCTCAGCTTCTGATACGTCTGGCTTAAACATTGCCATATACAGAAAGCTGCATAAAAAAATAGCCAGGAACGCGGCAATCCACAAAGACATATGCTTGCGGATCACAGCAGAGAAACGATTAACCTTTACCTCTTCTGGCAGTAACCATGGAGACTCCGCGTAGATCCGGTCCATAACGTTACGGTTCACTCTCTCTGCTTGTTGTTCTGTCACTGGAACCGGAATGCTGTGCAGCAAGATCTGAGCTTCTTCCCAGACCTCAAACTGCTCGGAGCACTCTTCACAACCAGCGAGATGAGCATGAAATGCAATCCGCTGAGGATGAGTTTCCGGCAAGTCCCAGACCAGTGCAAACAGTTCCTGGGCTTCATTGCAATTCATCGGTTCTTCATCCCTTCATATGGCTCGTACACCGGTTCGAAGAAATAAGGTTCCAATTGAGTTTTTACGCTTGATCTTGCTCTGAATAATAGCGATTTCACAGAACTGACGCTCTGCCCAAGAATATTCGCAATCTCTTGGTAGTCTAGTTGATCATACTCACGGAGTATAATCGCAGAACGCTGCTTCTCCGGCAAATTGTTAATCGCATCCCTAACCAGCATCACCCGCTCGCTGCGTAGTACAGCATACTCCGGTGTATTCTCCGAAGGAGCAACGGGAACAATCCCGCTCTCTTCAAGTGGGACATTTCCGCTACGCTGTTTGCGAAGCTCACTCAGTACCGTATTTCTCGCAATGGTATATAACCATGTTGAGAATGAGGCATCCACCTCACGGAAAGAGTGCAGACTGCGGAACGCCTTATAGAAAGTCTCAGAACAGAGATCTTCCGCAAGCAGCTCCATATTGGAACTTTTCAACATATGATATACGAAAGCCAGTATTTTACGCTGATAACGAGTCATCAGCTCGGAATATAACTCCAGGTTACCTTCCTTGATCTCTCGAATCAACTGGGAATCCGTCATTTGAGTGCGACCCCTCCTCGCCCATCCATGTGCTTCTCCCCGTTCGACTCTATCCATGTATTACCGAACAGGCACAAAAAAGTTGCGGTTCTCACCGCATATAAAAAGCGTTCAGCGCCATAACTGGCCTTCCCGCCAAATTCCCCTATGTAATGGCAATTTCCCCAACGTTTCTACATTAACAGTATTTATTGTACAACGGTCTGCATCATCCTGGCAAATCCATTGGCATCCACAAAACCCGACCTGTCATTCATATGCGGTCATTTTCACGTTCATGACTTCATTTTGAGCCTTTTTGGTAACACTTGCTTATATAGACGGACGATATACTGAAAAGGTTACAAAAATGTGATATTTATTGGATCTAAGGTATCCTAACAGATTAGGGAGGGAGATGTAAATAGAGGATGTAAGTTCAAATGTAACTATTAACATATCAATGCCTTTCCCATAACTTTTTAAGACAAAAAAAAGACCGCTTACATAAGCGGCCATTGCTCACGTGGAGCAATACAGTTATTGGATAGGAGTGGAGAGAAACCATACTGTACCCTTATTATATGTATACGTTTTCATTTTGTCAACACTTTCAGTAAAATTGTTTGAATTAATTATATCTTTCGGTAAATCAGGATAATACATCCTTTTTTTCTGTGACTGAAAATCACATAACAACTCCAATATAACCTCACAAAAAAGAGGGCTTTCGCCCTCTTTCTCGTCTTATATCCACACTTGATAGCCTAAGGAATCCAATAACGTCTTGGCTCGTTCCATATCTTCTTCCTGACGGAAAGACAGACGCATAATGCCCGGCACATCCACCCGGTTTTCGATAATCTCCAAGTTGCTCAAGTTGATGTCATTCGCCCCAAGCTCAGTTGCGATCTTACCGATCATACCCGGTGCATCCTGGACATCAGTATATAGATCAAATAACGGCGAAATCATGCCTTTGCGTCGTTCTGGTAATATACTGCGGAACTCGCGGGCCTGACGGAATGCCTCCTCTATGCCTTCACCGTTCTTATGCTCCAGCATATCCGTAAAGGCCGTCATCTGGCTATTCCAGTCCTTAAGCAAGCCCAGCAGTACATCACGGTTGCTAAGCAAGATATCTCTCCACACAATCGCGTCACTAGACGCAATCCGGGTAATATCCCGGAAACCACCTGCAGCCAGCATTTTATACAGTGGATTCGACTCATTATATTCACGCACCTGATTCACCAACGCAACAGCAATAACATGGGGCAGATGACTAATCGCCCCCACGATGTCATCGTGCAGCAGAGGCTCCACACGCACGATCTGAGCCCGCGTATACGCAAGCAGCTCAGACAACCTGCTGTAGGCTTCCTCAGGTACATGTTCTGAAGGGGTTAAGACATAGTATGCATTCTCAAATAACACGGCTGAGGCCGCATCTACGCCTGCACGCTCCGACCCCGCCATAGGGTGACCACCAATGAAATAAGCGTCAGTCAACCGCACATGCTCGGCACAAGCGGCAATGGAAGCTTTAGTGCTTCCTACGTCCGTGATGATACATCCTTTTTTCAATGGCAGCTTGGAGAGCTTTTCGAAATAGGATTCTAGCAAACCTACGGGAACGCACAAAAAAATAAAGTCGGCATCCTCTACCGCTTCTTCCAGAGAGAGCGTAGCATCATCCACTACACCGCTCGCTATGTACTTGTCCTTCAGTTCATCCAAGTGGGCGTAGCCCATCACGGTTACACCTGGCTTGCCTTTGAAGCAGAGCGACAGTGAACCGCCGATGAGTCCTACACCAATCATTGCAATTTTTAGTTTCATGGGTCCTCACTCTTTCATCGCCAGTATTAAGGGCGTGCTACCGCCTTCTCAGCCAGCGTGTTCTCCAGTGCCGTGACAAATGCACGGTTCTGTTCTGATGTTCCGACGGACACACGAATGTAAGTTGGGTATACGTGGAATCCTGAGCGAACGATAATGCCTTGTTTGAGCAAGGATTGGAACGCATTTGCCGAAGGCATATTCAGGTCAACCATAATGAAATTACCCTGTGAAGGGAAATACGACAATCCGAGCCGTGTAAATTCATTTTGCAGGTAATCCCGATCCGTTGCATTCCGCTTCGAGCACTCTTGAACAAAATCCTGATCCAGTAGTGCAGCTTTTGCCGCAACCTGTCCAAAACGGGAAGTGTTAAACGGTTCACGTACACGGTTAATCAAATCAATAATTTCGGGACGTGCAATACCATATCCGATCCGAAGCGAAGCCAAACCGTAAATTTTGGAGAATGTCCGCAGGATGACCAAGTTCGGATACCGTTCGATCAATGGTATACTTTGCGGGTATGCTTCATCGGTTACGAATTCATAATAAGCTTCGTCCAGTATGACCATCACATGAGCAGGCACACGGTCCATAAAGGCTGTAAGTTCCTGCTCGGAGATAATCGTACCTGTCGGATTATTTGGATTACACACCCATACTGCTTTGGTTTTGTCGTTAATTTGCGCGAGCATCGCGCTCAGATCATGCGTGCCATCTTTGAGAGGCACTTCGATGGACACGGCACCCTCAATATCTGCATTGCTTTTATATACAGAAAATGTCTGATCTGCCATGATGGTCTCGTCACCCGGCAAGAAGAAAGCTCTCGTGATCAAAGCAATAATCTCATCGGAACCACAACCAAATATTAAGTTGTTCCGTTCAACGCCAAGATGCTTGGCAAGAACTCCCGTCAGCTCAACCGAGCTACCATCTGGGTATATGCTTATATTCGTCATTTCTCTCGTAATGGCTTCCAGAGCGGCAGGAGAACTGCCGTACGGGTTTTCGTTGGAGGCCAGCTTGATGACTTGTTCAAGCCCCAGTTCACGTTTCACTTCTTCAATCGGTTTGCCCGGTTGGTACACAGGCAGATTGACAATCTGGGATTTCGGTTTCAACCCGACCGCCTCCTGTTATTGAAATAATGTTAGACACGAATCAGCGTGCACCTTACGTGTCCAAAAGATGTCCTTTCAGGACATCTCTATCCCTTTAATTGTGCCACAAAGTTGCGAATTTGCAACAGTCCCGCTGCACGCGTATCCGGATTTTCAAGCAGAGGAATCGCATCTTCCACCTGACGAACAATGGCACTACCTACAACAACGCCATCGCAGATGCGGGAGAAATGTGCTACCTGCTCATGACTGGAGATACCAAAACCTACAGCTACAGGGAGGTCTGTCAGACTTTTCACCGTCTCAATAAAGCTCTCTACGCCATCAAAGAAAGAAGCTCTCTCTCCGGTTACCCCAAGGGATGATACACAATAGATAAAGCCCCTCGCGCCCGTTACAATCCGCTCAATCCGGGCATTAGATGTAGGTGCAACAAGCGGCACCAGATGCACACCAGCACGATTTGCGCGTTCTCGCATCTCTTCCGCTTCCTCGATCGGCAGGTCCGGAATGATCATGCCACTAATATCGTGTTTGACCAATTCATCAAAGAATACATCCAGGCCTGTCTGCAATACCGGATTATAATAGGTGAACAGTACAAACGGCAGTTTCACACCTGCCTTACGAGCTTTTGCAGCGGTTTCCATCACAGTACGAATAGTAATCTGGCTTTTCAGCGCACGTTCGGAAGCGCGCTGAATGACTGGGCCATCTGCAAGCGGATCGGAATAGGGAACACCCAGTTCCAAAATATCCGCTCCAGCCTGTTCAAGCTCCTTGATGATATCAATCGTTGTGTCCACATCCGGGTCTCCCACGGTTAAGAATGGAATAAGTGCCGTACGATTCTGTTCCTTCAATTGCTGGAAGGTCTGGTCCATCAGATTCATCCCAAGTCACCTCCCGTGTATTTCATGATGGATTCAACATCCTTGTCTCCACGTCCCGACAGACAAATGACTACAATATCATTTGCTGTAAGTTCAGGCGCCAGTTTGACAACTTGGGCTACCGCATGTGCAGACTCCAGAGCAGGAATGATTCCCTCCGTCCGACATAGGAGTTGCAGGGCATCCAGTGCTTCCTGATCCGTGATCGGTACATATTTTGCCCGTTCAATATCCTTGAGATAGGAATGCTCCGGACCAACACCCGGATAATCAAGTCCGGCCGAGATGGAATGCGCTGGCTGAACCTGTCCATACTCATCCTGCAACAGGTAACTCATAGATCCCTGGAATACACCATGCGTACCTTTGGTCATCGTTGCAGCGTGATACTCGGTTTCGACCCCTTTGCCTGCGGCTTCAACACCAACAAGCTTCACATCCTGATCACCGATAAATGGATAGAACATACCAATCGCATTACTTCCTCCACCAACAGCGGCTACAATTACATCCGGCAAACGCCCTTCGATCTCCTGAATCTGACGACGGGTCTCATCACCAATCACACGTTGGAAATTCCGCACCATCATCGGATATGGATGAGGACCAACCACTGATCCGAGCACATAGAACGTATCCTCCACATTGCTGACCCAGTAGCGAAGTGCTTCATTACCAGCATCCTTCAGTGTCCGTGTTCCGGACGTCACCGGAATTACTTCTGCTCCGAGCAGCTTCATCCGAAATACGTTTAACTGCTGACGCTCTGTATCTTCTTCGCCCATAAATACTTTGCATTCCAGTCCAAGCAATGCGGCTACGGTTGCGGTCGCAACGCCATGTTGACCTGCACCCGTTTCGGCAATAACTTTCTTTTTGCCCATCCGTTTGGCAAGCAAACCTTGTCCAATAGCGTTATTAATTTTGTGCGCGCCTGTATGATTGAGATCTTCACGTTTCAGATAAATTTTCGGTCCGCCCAATCGGCGTGACAATTGCTCTGCATGATACAATGGCGTTTCACGTCCAGAATACTCGCTTAGCAGATAGTTCAGTTCCTTGTTAAATTCCTCATCTTCAGAGAAGTGGCTGTATGCCTCCTCCAACTCAATAAGTGCGTTCATTAGTGTCTCAGGTACAAAGCGGCCTCCGAAGTGACCGAAACGCCCGTGTTGATCCGGCAATTGATGTGTCATGCCTGCTTCACCCTTTCTACGAATGCTGTAATTTTGGCAATATCCTTCACACCTTCAGTCTCCACGCCGCTGGATACATCGACGCCGAAAGGTGCATATGTCTGTATTAGTTGTTGTACATTGTCCGGCTGCAAACCTCCTGCAACGAACAGATCAATTTCGCGACTTTTTGCCCATTCAGCATAGGCAGGGATTCGCTCCCAGGCAAACGTTTTCCCGGAGCCCCCTCCATATAGAGGATCATGGGTATCAAGCAATATCGCATCCACGTATTTATCATAAGTATCAAGAGCCCTTATGGCTGCATCATCAGCTTCCGGTCCCGTTTCATCTTTGGGAAGAGAAAAAACTTTGAACACTGCGGCATTCCACCGCTGCTTCACCTGCTGGCAAAATTCCGCAGTCTCCTGTCCATGCAGTTGAATAACATCCAGCTGAGCAATGTCCATAATGTGTTCCAGTTCTTTGAGCGTAGGATTCACAAATACACCCGCAAGCTTCGGCCGATCATAGGTAGACCATTCGAACAACACCGTTCTTAATGCAGCAGCCTGCTCGGGTTCGATTCGGCGGCGTGATTTGGCAAAAACAACACCAATGTAATCCACAGGCAAGTTTATCATCGATTTTAGCACTTCAACGTCCTGAAGTCCACATATTTTTACGGCCGCTGGCAGCGGGTTTCTCAGTTCTGACATACTGTCGCCTGTGCCATCGTGTAAGGAAGTATTCATCATTTGGGTCCCATCAGATCATATACAGCCGCCTCGACATCATCCTTGCGCATGAGATGCTCACCTACGAGAATACCATGAACACCGGCCTGAATCAGAGGGACTGTTGATTCTGGTCCGTCAATACCACTTTCGCTAATCAAGGTAACGCCGTTTGGAATCAATTCCATCAAATCCAGTGTCGTGTTCAGACTGGTTTCGAATGTTTTCAAATTACGATTGTTGATGCCCACTAGTGTTGCCTGCGGAATCTCCAATACCTGCTCCAGTTCTGTTCGATCATGAACTTCAATCAAAGCGTCCAGCCCCAAACTTTTGGCAAATTCCAGATATTGACGAATCTGTTCAGGTGTCAGAATACTGGCAATCAGCAATACCGCGTCCGCACCCAGCAATCTTGCCTCGGCAATCTGTCGTTCATCTATAATAAAATCCTTGCGCAATAGCGGAATGTTCACCGCTTGATGAATCGCCTGCAAGTACTCATTGCTCCCTTGAAAATACGACACATCTGTTAATACGGAGATGCAGTCTGCACCCGCTCGCTCATAAGCAGCAGCAATCTCTACCGGATGAAAATCCGGACGAATTAACCCTTTGGATGGCGAAGCCTTCTTCACTTCAGCAATAAGGCCGAGTTTGCGATTGCGTCCGCTCGATAGTGCTTGTTCAAACCCCCGGGTTGCGGGTAGTTGTTCGATTTTTTGGATAGCTTCATCCATGCGAAATGTCTGTGCAAGAACTTCAACTTCTTTATGTTTGGTTGCAACGATTCGATCAAGATACATGACTGTACGCCTCCGTTGTATGAATTAACTGTTCAAGCTTCCCGGCAGCTTTGCCCGAATCTACCGCTTCTGCGGCAAGTGTCACCCCTTCAGCAATGCTATCTGCAAGACCGGATACATAGATGCACGCTCCGGCGTTCAACAGAACGACATCACGATAGGCACTCTGCTCACCCTGGAAGATCCTCTTAATAATTTCGGCATTCTGTGCCGCATCTCCTCCAAGTACCGCTTCAAGCGGATGTAGAGACAAACCCATATCACGTGGATCAATATCATAGGTGTGCACTTCACCATTGCGAAGTTCAGATACCTGAGTCGGTGCCGAGATACTGATTTCATCCAGACCATCATGGCTGGCCACGACCAACGCTCTTTTGAGACCAAGACGATTCAGTACTTCAGCAATCATCGGCGTCCGGGAACGATCATACAGGCCAAGCAATTGGCGATCTGCTCCCGCAGGATTGGTTAATGGTCCGAGCATATTGAAAATGGTACGAACACCCAGCTCTTTTCTTGGTCCTGCCGCATGTCGCATGGAAGGGTGATATACCTGGGCAAAACAGAAGCAGATTCCGATATCATCCAGACATTGTCTGGCCTGCTCACCGTTCAGA
Source organism: Paenibacillus sp. FSL H3-0457 (assembly GCF_037981725.1). Taxonomy (NCBI): domain Bacteria; kingdom Bacillati; phylum Bacillota; class Bacilli; order Caryophanales; family Paenibacillaceae; genus Paenibacillus; species Paenibacillus sp. FSL H3-0457. Next base: position 4,319,607 of record NZ_CP150283.1, read on the forward strand.
TGGATATTTACACCGAGTGCCTCTAATACATCTGCACTACCCGCTTTGCCTGAAGCTGAACGGTTGCCATGTTTGGCGACCCGAACCGAGACGGCCGAAGCAATGATCGCGGATGCTGTGGAAATGTTGAATTTGTGAATACCCGATCCACCTGTTCCACAAGTGTCCAGCAAGCCGCTGCCATCCGTTAGAATTCGTCCGCCCTGACCACGCATGGCTTCAGCAAAACCGGTGATCTCATCTACCGTTTCACCCTTCATCCGTAGCGCCATCAGCAAACCTCCGATTTGAGCCGGCGTTGCCTCACCTCTCATGATCGAGTACATCAAATCTCTTGCTTCGGCTTGCTCCAGATGGCTGCCCTCTAGAATCTTCGCCAGGCCATTTTTCATGCCTTCCTCACGAGTAATCTCAGCAATAGGGGTTACAGGGTTCTCATTCATTATTGGGTTTATGTTCATCTCCGGTCTCTCCTCTCTCAGTTCTTAGCGGCCGCTGGTGTGACAAAGTAGTCTGCATTCGCCAGTCTCAACGTGCTGTCCTTTTCTTTGGCGGGAAACATTGCTTCTGCTGTTCGAATCGCCTTGAGCAATGCTTTAGCTTTGTTAACCGTTTCCTCATATTCATTCTCAGGCACAGAATCCCATACGATTCCCGCTCCGGCCTGTACATATGCTTTTCCTTTTTTAAAAATAATCGTACGAATCGTAATACATGAGTCCATGTTACCCGAGAAACCAAGGTATCCGATTGCTCCTGCATAAGCTCCACGTGCCTCTTTCTCCAGTTCCGCGATAATCTCCATTGCACGCAGTTTCGGTGCTCCGGATACAGTACCCGCTGGCAAGCATGAGAGAAACGCATCGAAGAAATCCTTGTCTTCTCTAAGCTCGCCCGTAACGTTGGATACCATGTGCATAACGTGAGAATACCGTTCAATCTCCATGAACATGTCACACTTCACACTGCCGAAGCTGGATACCCGGCCCAGATCGTTACGACCCAGATCAACCAGCATCAGATGCTCCGCGCGTTCCTTCTCATCCTGGAGCAGATCAGCAGCGAGTGCACGATCTTCCGCTTCTGTTGCCCCCCTTGGACGTGTACCTGCAATCGGTCGTGTCTCCACACGATTCCCGTCCACCTTGACCAGCGCTTCTGGCGAAGTACCCACGATAATCTCATCATCCATTTTGAGGTAGTACATATAAGGTGATGGATTCAGGGTCCGAAGCACACGATACACGTGAAGCGGAGAAACTTCCGTATCAATGTGGAAACGCTGGGATAATACCACTTGAAAAATATCACCTGCGCGAATGTAATCTTTGGCTTGCTCTACATTACCGATAAATTGCTCCTTCGTGAGGTTGGAGCGAATATCCCCCAGTTCCACATCTCCCGGAATGGAACGCGGATTCAGGTTCTCTCCTGGTCCTTGCTGCTGCAAACGTTCTGCGGCCTGCTCCAGCTTCTCCGAAGTCACTGCATACGCTTGACGTATCTCGTCATCCGTTGCACCGTCCTTGACGTGTACATTACCAACGAGCAGCATCTGCTGCTTCACATGGTCAAACACGATAATCTGGTCACAGAACATAAAGCGAATGTCATCCATATTCAGGTCATCCAGCGCGTGAGCTGGAAGTTTCTCATAATAGGACAGCAGATCATATCCGAAGAAACCAATTGCCCCACCTGTGAATGGTGGCAGTTCATCATCTTTTGGACTGCGATACTTACGCAGCAGTGCTTTCAGTTCTTCGATCGGTTTGCCTGGCAATTCACGAGTCTTCCCTGCTTCTTCTACAACAATCCGGCCTTTCTTGGCCGAAATCATCAGGAACGGATCTGTACCGATGAACGAGTATCTCGCCCATTGGATACCCCCCTCTACACTTTCCAACAGGAATGCCCGGTCGTTGTCAGCATAACGGCGGAATATTCGAATCGGAGTCTCCATATCTGCCAGAATCCGTTTGACTACCGGAATCAGATTATACTCATTCGACATTTTCAGTACTTGATTAACGTTTGGCGTTATCATCAGATCACGTCCTTTCAGATTTAGGTAAGTTCAACTAAAGAGGTTTACACTGAGCACTCCGATGACAGAACAACCTTCCGATCGCTGTTATCCCCAGATTTTTTTGATTCCCTTTCTAAGGGGAAAATCCGGTGATAGCGTATGCTTCCGATGTAGCTTTCTTTCAGAAAGCTTTTAGGCGAACGCTCCGCTTCTTCACGTTATTTCTGTCCTCTTCGTTTTTGTGTAAAAGTTTAGTTGAACTTATAGGGGGAGAAGAAACAATTCAATGTACAAAAAAACCTCTACCATCAGGTAGAGGTTTGGTTATAAGCTGTATTTAACAGGGTGATGCTTCATAAATAACAAGTCCCTATACTTCGCTGTCGGATTATTCACAGGTCGCTGAATTGATGCATCTCACATCATCCAAATCGGGAAAATAAATTAGTTATAACACTTCAACTACTCATTCCAATATTACGTAAAATATAGGAGAGTGCATTGATTGTGTTTGTACCAAAATATATCAAAACAAAAGATGTCCTATGACACGTTTGTTTTCCCTGTTCCTGTTACCTATTCCGTAGCACGACGTACCGTGAATCAGTTGACCGGTTTCTGTTGCCCCGGTTACCACCCACTGGACTCTGCTATATACTCCACTAGCTCAGCTGCTCTCAGCTCAATCTCTACTCTACTCAACTGGTTCTCACTATACATCATTATGATCGGTTTGACAACCCACTACTTAAGAATCAGAAGGTGTTGCCAAATCCGGACGTAATGCCTGTGCACCGTTCAGATACACATGGTTGATTTCATTCTGATCTTTGTTTGTATTGACATGCACCATGAAACGAATGCACTGCGCCAAGGCACCGTTAACAGGAACCTCCAGTGCACACATTAGTGGTACGAGTTCCCAGCCATCCAGTTGGCGAATAGCTTTTGCCGGGAAAGCAGCATCCAGATCCCCAGTTAACGTAATCCACACACTGCAGATATCTTCCGGTTGGATCTCATTGCGATCCACGATCTCCTGCAACAATACTGCCGTTTCCTTCAAAATCTGTTCTTCGTTGTTCTGCGTGACTGTTGTAGCCCCGCGAATTCCCCGTGTGACCATCGCTGTTATTCTCCCTTCCTGAGCATTTCAATGACGTCCCGAACTGCCGACACAGGTACGTCCTTCACAATTCTTGCAGCCCCAATCCGATCAGGAATGATAAACACCATATGACCTTCACGGAACTTTTTGTCATGCATCATCGCTTCCATTAATGCATCCGTGTCGAGATGCGCAGGCATCGTTGTTGGAAGGCGAAGTGAACGCAACATGCGGACCGTATCTTCATAGAGCCCTGCTGGCGCACCAAGCTTCTCACCAAGCAATGCTGATCCAGCCATACCGATCGAGATCGCTTCTCCGTGCAGAAATTCTCCATAACCGGCGATCGCTTCAATGGCATGACCAATCGTATGTCCCAGGTTCAACAACGCACGTTCTCCATTTTCACGTTCGTCTCTGGATACAATCTCCGCCTTAATGCCACATCCACGTTCCAAGCCGTATCCAAGTGCTTCCGGATTAAGCGCAAGCAGTTCTTCCGCATGTTCCTCACACCAATGTGCAAAAGCCTCATCACGGATCAGCCCGTGCTTCAGCATCTCTGACAACCCTGCCGATACATCTCGTGGCGGCAAGGATTGAAGTGTGTCCACATCATAGAGCACTAGCTCGGGCTGGTGGAATGCACCAATCATATTTTTGGCCAGCGGATGATTGACAGCCACCTTGCCACCTACACTGCTGTCATGCGCCAAAATCGTTGTAGGTACTTGAACAAACTTGATTCCACGCATATATGTAGCGGCAACAAAACCAGCCAGATCACCTACGACACCACCACCTAAGGCCAGAATCGCAGAACTCCGATCCAGTTTGCCTTCGATCGCAACGGTCATCATATCCTGGTACACCGAAAGGGATTTCGATGTTTCACCAGAGGGTACAACCGCCGATACGACTGTATAACCAGCCGTACGCAGCGTTTGCTCCAAACCTGACAAGTATTTGGGAGCCACATTTTCATCTGTAATGATGAGTAACGGACTTTTTTTGGTCAACCCATATTGCTCAAAATATTGAGGGGCTTGTGCCAATAGACCGCTGCCAATCAGAATCGGATATGAGCGTTCCTCCAACTGTACCGTCAGCTGACGCATATTAGTAATTCTCCAGTTGAGCGTTATAACTAGCAACATTAGCACGGATCTCTTCCATGGAATCCCCGCCGAATTTCTCCAGGAATGCTTTGGCAATTTCCCACGCTACAACATGTTCCATAACCACACTCGCTGCTGGTACAGCACAAGCGTCCGAGCGCTCAACCTGAGCCGTAAATGCTTCTTTTGTATCGATATCGACACTTTGCAGTGGCTTATACAACGTTGGGATCGGCTTCATCACACCACGTACAACGACTGGCATACCGTTTGTCATACCACCTTCGAATCCACCCAGACGGTTGGTTGCCCGGTGGTAGCCGCGTTCATCCGTATGCATGATTTCATCATGCACCTGTGATCCTCGAATGACTCCGGCTTCGAATCCGATACCAATCTCTACACCTTTGAATGCATTAATGGACATTACGCCTTGAGCGATTCGTGCATCCAGTTTGCGATCGTATTGAACATAACTACCAAGACCAATAGGTACACCTTCAACGATACATTCCACTATTCCTCCGATGGAATCGCCTTCTTGTTTAATCTGGTCAATGTAGGCTTCCATCTTCTTCTCTGTCTCAGCATCCGTAACACGTACAGAGGAAGCTTCTGTCACTGCGATCAGTTCATCAATCGGAAGGTCCTGATATGGAGCTTCGATCTCTCCAATGCGAAGTACACGTCCAGCTACCTTGATTCCGAATTCAGCCAGGAATTGACGTGCAATGGCACCGCATGCCACACGTACCGTTGTCTCACGTGCACTGGAGCGCTCCAGTACGTTACGCAAGTCTTTGAGATTATACTTGAGTCCACCGTTCAGATCAGCGTGTCCGGGACGTGGACGATGAACGCGACGTTTCTCTTCGTCACTGCCTTCAATCGGCTCAATATTCATAATATTCTGCCAATGTTTCCAGTCGTTATTTTGAACAACCAGCGCTACCGGAGCACCTGTTGTATATCCGTGACGGATACCACCAACGAAATTCGCCTGATCCTTCTCAATCTGCATCCGGCGTCCACGGCCATATCCCTTTTGGCGGCGGTGAAGCTGGAAATTCAGCTCTTCAAAATCAATCGTCAAATTACTTGGCAATCCTTCAATAATAGCGGTCAATTGGGGTCCGTGCGTCTCCCCTGCGGTTAAATAGCGTAAACTCATAATACGTTCCCCCTTTAAACTGTTAAACTTCACATTGCTAAAATCCCATAATTTCTTTGCTTATTATAGTATAGCTGACCGGCTTTGACAAGAAAGTCGGCTCTTTCTTGTACTTGGTATACAAATAACCGCCTGAACACATGTACATGTGCTTCAGACGGCTGAACAACCATTATCATTATTTTTTCCGATAGAAGAATGTCTCTGCTGTCTCCAGACCATATTGTCCCGGGGAGAAGATCTGCTCCGTACTGCCCACAAACAAAATACCGCCTGGACGCAAACTTGCTGCAAATTTGTGATACAACAGGTTTTTGGCTTCCTCGGTAAAATAGATCATGACATTTCGGCACACAATCAGATCGTACCCATCGTCAAAACGGTCCACCAGCAAATTTTGTTTCATGAACTTGATCGAATTTTTGAGTTGCTCATCAATACGGTATACCAAGCCATCCTGCTTGAAGTAACGGTTCGCCGTTTCCTTTGGCACATCCTTAAGCGAGCGTTCCATATAACGCCCTTCCTTGGCTTTGGCCAATGCACCTTCATCCAGATCACTTGCCGTAATGGAGCTGTCCTTCAAAATGCCCATCGTGTCCAGAATCATGGCAAGTGTATAAGGTTCTTCACCTGTTGAACAGGCCGCACTCCAAACTTTAGCACGACGCTTGGACCCCAGCAGCTCAGGCAGGATCTCGTCCCGCAGCACTTCCCAACGATTGGGATTACGCCAGAATTCCGACACGTTAATCGTCATACGATCAAGGAATTCGTAAAACAATGATTTATCTTTCTGCATAGCTTCAAAAAAGTTAGAAAATGTATGAAACCCGTTTTTGTTGCGAAGTGTGGTCAGCCTTCTTTTCATCTGGCCTTCCTTGTATTGAGCAAGATCAATGCCTGTGCTCTCTTTGATTTTACGAATGAATCCGGTGTAATCCGGGTCTAGTAGTTGTTCTTGCTCCAGCATCGTGTATCACCCTTTTGGCTAATAATTACAACCAGGCTGCGATGCTCTTGTCGTATACCACCAGTTCATCTGAAGCAAAGAAATTTGCTGCTTCACGGGAAGCACTTTCCGGTGAATCTGCCCCATGAATCAGATTATGTGGTGTGTGGCTGGCGAAGTCTCCGCGAATGGTACCCGGAGCTGCTTCCTTCACATTGGTTTTTCCGATGACGATGCGCGCAAGCGCCACAATATCGTCGCCTTCCCACACCATGGCAAATACAGGCCCAGATGTGATAAAACGAACCAGATCATCGAAAAATGGTTTACCCTCATGTTCAGCATAATGGCGTTTTGCCTGATCCTCAGACATCTGCACCAATTTGCCTGCCACCAACTTAAATCCTTTGTCTTCCAGACGGCTAATAATTCGACCGATCAATCCACGCTGCACACCATCCGGCTTCACCATCAAAAATGTACGATCCATCAGCTCACTCCTCACTCACGGTTCAAAGTTAATCACTATGTAAACGCAATCCCTCTGATTGTAACATACATGTCCAAATCCTCCCAATGAGGAATCTCACAGTTCTGTTCAACTTTGGGTATGAGTAATCTGAGAGTCGAAGGTCTTACATTGTTTAATGCGTACGTTTAACCACAAAATGAGCGATATCACGCAGGTTTTTGGTCGTCTTGATGTTAGGTAGCTGATCGAGAGCATCGAGCGCTTTCTTCATATATCGGTCAGCAAGGGCTTCTGCTTTAGCAATTCCTTGACTTTGGCGAATCATTCCAATTGCATCCGATGCACTTGCCCGTCCTTCTTCATGCTGGACACGGGAAATCTCCTTAAGCAAAGGTTCCCGCAGATCGGATTCTTCCAAGGCATAAAGTACAGGAAGAGTGATATTTCCTTGCTTCATGTCACTGCCAGGTGGCTTGCCAAGTTGTTTCTCAGTACCTACCAGATCAAGCACATCATCTTGAATCTGGAAAGCCATCCCCACATTGTATCCGTACGTATACAGCAGGGAAGATACATGCTCAGGCGCACGTGTAGCCAATGCTCCTAACTGACAGCTAACCGCAATCAGAAGTGCTGTTTTGCGGCGAATCCGCAGCAGATAGTTACGAACACTTTGTCCCGTATTGAAAAAGTCGCGAATTTGCTCCATCTCACCAATGGACATCTGTACCATAGCTTTGGCAAGGATACGATGAATCGCTGGATCGGATAATCCGGCAGTCATTTCAAGTGCCTTACCATAGATATAGTCTCCAGTGTACATGGCAATCCGATTATCCCATTTTGACTTCACCGTAGGTTTGCCTCGGCGTGTCTCCGCATTATCAATGACATCATCATGAACGAGGGATGCCGAATGAATGAGTTCCAGCGGAACCGCAACCAGCTTCAGACGTTCAATGTCGTATGTACCAAATTTCCCACCAAGTAACACAAAAACGGGCCGCAACCGTTTTCCTCCTGCTTTGAGCAAATGAAGTGACGTTTCACTCAGCAGCTTCTGTTCTCCTCGAACACTGCGATACAATTCTTTCTCAATGTAATCCATGTCCTTTTTTAACAACCCGAAAATATCCAATAGTTTCATTCGTTCACCCGTATCAGCGTATTGTCAGTCCATAAATTCATGCTTACCTTCCCCTCCAGCAAGTCGGGCCTGCAGGCATTACGAAAAACCCGGCTTACCGTTCTTGCTTGTGTTGTTCTATAAGGTAATCTAACGTGTTTTTCTTCTCCGAATGTCATAGCCGACACCCGAAAATTAAACTCTGCGACTTGTTCTGAAACAAAATACAGAAGTTGCCGGAGCATGGGTCAAGACTGTGGTTCATGAAGACTCACCATCAGTGCTCACCAATACCCCGGGATTCGGGGGACAAATAAACCGAGCAACACTTTGGCAAAAAACAGCCTTGTATCGAACTCAGTCGTTATCCCCGTTCATCCGGTTCTCCCCATCTTGTAAACAGTTGATGTGGGATGCGCAAGCTATCCAGCACTTTCCCCACCAAAAACAGAATCAACTCATCCATAGTCTGAGGTTTGTAATAAAAAGCAGGCATAGCCGGTATCATTCGTACACCAAGACGAGAAAGCTTCAGCATGTTCTCCAGATGGATTGCATGAAGAGGCGTCTCACGTGGTACGAGGATCAATGTTCTTCCCTCTTTCATCATAACATCGGCTGCGCGAGACATCAGATTATCCGACGATCCCTGCGCGATGGACGAAAGAGTTCCCATCGAACATGGCATGATAATCATGCCGTCGGCCAGATAAGAACCACTTGCAATGGAGGCCCCTATATCACTCACAGGATGATAGATCAGAGAACCGGCACGGTTGCCGAATTTTTCTTCCAGCATCGCGTCCCGATTCGTCACATCCCAGTCCAATTCTTCTTTCAGTACACGCCACCCTGCATTGGATATGACCAGATGAACGTTATATTCCAAATCAAGCAGCGTTTCAATTAATCGAATGCCATATATGCTGCCACTCGCTCCGGTAATTCCGACAACCAGTCGTTTATTGTCCGGCTGCTGCACCATTTATTTCACCGCCAGATCAATCAGAGTGAACGTAAATACAATTAAACTAAGCAAACTGTTCATGGTAAAAAACGCCGTTTGAACACGGCTCATATCATTAGGCGATACAATATAGTGTTGATAGAATAGAATTCCATACGTCACCAACATGCCTGCGCCATACCACCAGCTCAGATCTGTCATCAACAATAACGCAAGAAAACCAATTGCAGTAATCACATGGAAGAACTTGGCGATCTGCAAGGATTTAACCAGGCCAAAACGAGAAGGTATGGAGTGAAGACCCTCACCCTGATCAAATTCCAGATCCTGACATGCATAGATAATATCAAAGCCCGCTGTCCAGAACACAATCGTAACGTACAGCACAATCGCTGTCCAATCCATCGTTCCTGTTACAGCTACCCAGCCACCAAGTGGTGCCAAACCAATCGTCATTCCGAGAACAACGTGACATAACCATGTGAATCGTTTGGTGTACGAATACAGTACCAACATAAACACAGCAATAGGTAACAGCTGCATCGATAATACATTAAGATTGGATGAGGCCCAGAATAACAATATAAATGAGATAATGACAAATATAACAACTTCCCCATTTTTCAACAGTCCTGCCGGGATGGCTCTCATCGCGGTACGCGGGTTTTTGCTATCAATCGCTTGGTCAATAATTCGGTTCAAACCAAAAGCCGCACTACGTGCACCGATCATAGCAAGCAATACCCACATGATCTGCATCCAGCTTGGGAAGGTATCATTCACTACCATGGAGCCGAGGATCGCCCCCATAAATGCAAAAGGTAAAGCAAAAAGCGTGTGTTCAATCTTGATCATTTCTAAAAAGATGCGAATTTTCCTAAACATGCTGATTCTCCTTGGTTCCAATATGCAGTGCCGCGATACCTCCGGTCAGAGGGTAGGCCTGCACTTGTTGTAATCCAGTTTCTGCAAAAATGTCTGCCAGTTCCTGCCTTCCCGGGAAAATGGCCAGTGAGTCCGGCAGCCATTTGTACTGCTCAAAACTTTTAGCAAACACTTTGGCAAGATTCGGTAAAACCTTCTCAAAATAAAAATAATAAATGCCTTTGAACGGCTGCCATGTTGGCTTGGACAATTCCAGGCACACAACCATACCGCCCGGTTTGACCACACGTTTCATTTCAGACAACACTTGTCTGAGATCAGGTACATTACGCAACCCAAACCCGATCGTCACATAATCAAACGAGTTGTCTTCAAAAGGAAGTAACATGGCATTTCCCTGTGTCAGGGTAATCTGTTTTTGACGTTGCACCGCATTGATCTTTGTCTGGCCGACCTCCAGCATGTTGCTACTGAAATCAAGTCCGTGCATGTGCCCCGTTTCACTTGCCTCTGCCATAGCAAGCGTCCAGTCACATGTGCCGCAGCACAAATCAAGACCGGTATCGCCTTTGGACATATTCATCTTTTTCATGGTGAATTTACGCCAAGCCTTATGCCTCCGGAAACTTAGGATATCATTCATGACATCATATTTTCCGGCTATACTCTGAAAAACCGAATGGACATATTCTTCTTTCGGTTTGGTCTCTCCGCTCCCCATTCGTCTGTCTCCCCCTCAATCTTCCCTTACTGCCGCATGTGAAGGCTGCAAATATGCCAAGTAAGGCTCTAGAATTGCATGTATCTCATGCAAGCCCATCCGCCCTTCCTCATCTTGCAACAACAGTTGAATGCGGTGTGTACACTCGCGAAGCTTGTCCAGCAAAACCTCGCCAACCCTATGCTTCAGCACCATAGCGTTCCATGCACGTGCATCCAATTCAGACTGACGCAACACATTGCGCTCATCGTCATTACCATGCTCGTATATGTGCCAATATGCATAGCTGTGAAGATATCGTTTTGCGTCATTCATCCGCTTCAGTTCTTCCACGATCGTTTCGCAGGAGCTGAATTCGGTCAACAGGCTGTTCCATAAAGACTCTTCGTTATGTTGAATCATGCCTGTAAATGAAAGAAACAGCTGCATTCTCAGCTGTACCGTTTCACGCAAGTATTCGTCAGCCGAAACGAGAAGCTTCTTCATCCGTTCATACAGCGTCATCTTGCGTGCGTTCACTCCGGATACAGCACCACTGAGTTTGCCAATCATTTCAATTCTGCCCGCTTGGGCAAGCAATTGATAAAAACGGCTACTTAAATAATCCCCGGCGAGTACATTCAACTGACGTGAACGCATCTCTTGCTCTTTCCGCTCACCGGAAATGGTATCGATTCGATCATGCGTATCCATGGCCAACTGAACGAGCGAAGTTGCAAGAGCATATAACTCTTGATGCACCTTTTCGTCTGTGCGGCCCACAAATACCTGCAACAGACGTGCTCGGCTATCCGGAAATGATGGGATTTCCGTATGTTGTCGAATCATGTCGTAATCCGTATATTTCTTTGCTAGTTGGGGTACGCGATATGAATTCATTCTCAGCCTCCGAGCCTTAACATTGTTAAACCTTTTCTGCACTACAATCTTATATATTATAGCATATGTTGAACGGGCACGCACTGAATCCTGCTATTCTATTACCCCTGACTTGTCATTTCGAATTGCTTCTTCCACAGTTCGGTCTCCATCAAATGAAACCAGTCCTTCAATTCATCTGAAAAGGCCGCACTTTTCCAGTTCCGTAATGTTTCAATCGCATACAGAGGCCACTCTCCACGCCGAATATCAGCAGCAAGTAACAGATGTCGTTTATGCATCCATTCATCTTCTGCCATCACACGCAGCAGCACCTGATCCACGTTATCCAGACTCCGAAAGCCAAGATCCGCCACCGCTGCCATGTTCTCATAGATTTCAGTGTAACTTGTACCCGTTCCTTTAACTTTGAGGTCCAGTCTCAAAATGGACTGCTTCCATTCCACTCTTGCAATGGGAGTTGATAGTTGCATGGAGCTTAGCACATCAACCAGATTGTCATTCGTTAGCTGAACTGGATGATGTGATGCAGAGGCAGGCTGTACGTTGTCCCCGCCCCATGTACGCATATGTAAGGTTTGTATCGCAACAAGCAGAAAGACCGCCGCAACCGTTGCCAGCATTGAAGCAGTAACAATCATCCGCGGTTTCATATACGCCTCCCTGCCTTTACCTGTTAGTGTAGTCTGTCCGGTAAAGGCTCATACCTCATTGTACAATGAAAAAAAGCAGGCTATGCCTGCAATCTTCATTTGAATGTATTCAATCTGTCCATTACTCCGATTCAATCTGTCCATGCTTGGTAATCAGCGTGGCTTTGCCCCGGATTTTAATAGCTGAAGTATGGGTGGTAAATTGGGCAAACATCACTTCACCCTTGTCCAATTTCTCGGTGTGGTGAAAACGTGTATCCTGACCTCGGGTTAATCCGATCACCTGGACACCATTTTCCTCTGCCTTAATTACAATATAATCATTGCCGGTTGGATGATCCATCACGCATGTCCCCTTCTTTAGTTCGATAGCGTTAATGATGATTAAGATTGTTTCATTTGTCAACCTGCGCCTTATACGAATGAACCGTAAGAATCATCGTTAAAGGGCAAAAGAAAAGGCCGTGAACAAGTCACGGTCTTTTTGTCGACATATGGAATATGTAGAAATCTTATTTAATTCCGTCTTTGAGCGCTTTACCTGGTTTGAATGCAGGAATTTTGCTCGCAGGAATTTCGATTTCTTCACCTGTTTGCGGGTTGCGTCCTTTACGTGCAGAGCGCTCGCGAACTTCGAAGTTCCCAAAACCAACCAATTGTACTTTATCTCCGCTTTGAAGAGCCTCAGAGATTGCTTCGAATACGGCATCAACCGCTTTCGTTACATCTTTCTTGGACAATTCAGTCGCTTCAGATACGTGTGTAATCAAGTCTGATTTGTTCATTTGTTTTTCACCTCCTGTATCAATGTCCTGAATGTTATACTGTGTTTCCGTTTTATAGCGAAATATACGTTCATACGCAAAAAATCTACGTACATCTTGAGCGCTGAACACAAATCTCCGCCTGCGGTCAACAGTCATTTTCGGCAGAATGTCGTCTGAAACCACGGGCATTTCAGACGCCGAACAAATTTCATACTAATACAGACAGCCCACAATTTCAAGTCCGGTTGCGGTTTAAGACGTAAAATGTAACCGCCAGGGCAAGCACGAGAACCCCACCTTTTACAATATCATGTGTGAAATACTGTACGTTCATCATTGTTAAACCGTTCACAAGTACACCAATCAGAACCGAACCAATGAAGGTTCCGATGACATTTGGTTTACCCGCACCAAACACAGAGAAACCGACAAATACTGCAGCTACGGATTCCATTAACAACGGTGATCCCGCATCAATTTGCCCGGATCCTACTTTGGAGGCATAGATGATACCCCCGATTGCTGCAAACACTCCAGCGGCTACATAGGCGAGTGTACGCACCTTTTTCACCTTGATTCCAGACAACCGTGCAGCTTCCTCATTACCACCTGTAATGTACATCTGGCGCCCATATTTCGTATACGTCAAAAAGATATGCACACCTATTACCGCAATAAGTAGCATGATAACCGATATCGGCATACCAAGCCATTTACCCTGCCCTATTAGCAGGAATGTCGGGTCCATCTCTCCCGCAGCTTTGCTTCCATCAGGGAACTGCATGTGATTGTAAATGGTATATCCCTGTGCATACGTTTTGTGAATACCTCCGATAATGTACATCGTGGCAAGGGTTGCGAGCAAATCCGGAATACGCAATTTTACAATGAGCAAAGCGTTAAGTAAACCAATAACAGCGCCAATGATTAGTGGCACAATAATTACAATTGCCAGTGGTTGTTGATACCAAATCATTAACGAAGCAGTAACGACGGTAGTTAATGAGACAGTCGCCCCAACCGAGAGATCAAATCCATCAACAATGAGAGATAACGTAACACCGATCGCTACAAAAGTAACGATAGAGATCGAGCCCAAAATATCGGTCAAGTTACTGTACGTAAAGAAATAAGGCAATTTAATGCCGAAAAATGCGATAACACCTATTATGACTATAATCGCCCCGTAACGGAACGCAAAATCCAGTGATTTATCCTTCATGATTGCACCTCTTGTCCACCGCTTGCATAGTATAGCAGCTGTTCTTGGTTAGTCTCGCCTCGTTTGAACTCTTTTACGATAACACCTTCGCACATGACAGCGATTCGGTCACCAATTCCCATGCCTTCATCCAGTTCACAGGTGAAATAGATTACACCCTTGCCCGCCAAAGCCAGTTCATTAATGATGCGGAAAATGTCACTTTTTGCCCCAATATCTACGCCTTTGGTTGGCTCATCAAATATAAATACATCCGCATCCGCATTAAGCCATTTACCAATGGCTACCTTTTGCTGGTTACCACCGCTTAGATATTTCACTTCCTGTTTCACGGACGATGTTTTAATTCCAAGCTGTTTCACCAATGACTCTGCGTTCAGACGTTCCCGCTTGCGGCTTACGAAACCTAATGTACTAAGACGGCTTAGCAAAGGCAGACTTAAATTCCGTTCCACGTTCTCCTGAATCAGGATTCCTTGTTTACGTCGCTCCTCCGGTACAGAAACAATCCCCAGAGCCGCCGCATCCGCAGGCTGAGACAGGCGGAGATTACGGTTGTTAAGCCGGATCTCGCCTCCCTCCAGCCGATCTGCACCAATCAGCAAACGAGAGCTTTCCGTTTTACCCGCGCCTACCAGACCCACCACAGCGAGGACTTCACCTCGTCGTACAGAGAGGTTAACACCTTTTACCTTCACTCCACGACGAAGCCCACGTGCCTCCAATAACAGCTCCCCCACGGGTGCTTCCGTCTTCGGAAACTCTTCTTCGAATGGTTTGCCCAGCATCTGTGTAACCAAATCATTGATCGTCAGTCCCTTTGCATCACCGGTAAATACATGTTGTCCATCTCTCATGACCGTAACGCGATCACAGTGATCCGTCACTTCCGCAAGACGATGGGTAATGAAAATACAGGCAACGCCCCGATCCTTCAGGAGATGAACAATCCGGAAAAATGCATCCGTTTCTTCCTGGCTCAGCGGTGCAGTCGGTTCATCAAAAATGATGACTTTGGCATCCTGGATCAAAATCCGTGCCAGCAAAATCATCTGTTTTTCTGCAAGCGTCAGATCGGCCACTTTTTGGTGAACGGATATGTCCGCCCCTAATTGCTTTAACGCCTCAACAGCACGCTGTTTCAGCTTCCGTGGACTTTTCCACCAACCTCCAGCAGATGAAGCCAACTGATCCAGCATGATGTTCTCCGCAGCCGTCAGCTGTGGCACCAGTGCCGCATCCACTTCCTGATAGACACAGTGAATCCCACTTGCCTTTGCGTCTCCCGGAGAACTTAAATGAAGCGCTTGTCCACTCAATTGAATCGTCCCCTGATCCAATGGATAGGCACCAGACAAAATTTTCATTAACGTGCTTTTACCGGCACCATTGGCACCCAGCAGCGCATGAATCTCCCCACCTTTTACAGAGAAATCCACATCCTTCAGTGCAGGAATACCTGAAAACTGCTTGTGGATATGTTCCATTTGAAGCAGTATCGGTGCAGTGCTCATGATGTTAACCTCCAATCGTTCCCATACGGGAGTATCCCATTTCTCATCCAGACTCGCTCATCTTCATTATGGTAGAAAAAGCGCGCCTTGCGGCGCGCTTCCCATACGCTGCTTATTTAGCAGTAATTCCGTATTCACTCATCCAGTCCTTGATTCCTTGTGTGCTACCACCCCAACCTTCAACGAACTCTGACAGTTCCGAAGTGGAGATTTGTTTATCTGGCAAAGCTTCACGTTGAACATAGACCGGGTTAAGGACAACTGCATCTTCCGTCTCGTCCCCGTTCAGTTTCTGATAAGCATAACGTACCTGGACGCGACCAATATCCGTTGGATCAACAGCAGCTGAAGCTACCCAAGGATTTTTCGGATCCTGAATCATTTGCAGGTCCTCATCACTCATATCAATACCATACACTTTGATCTCATCACGTCCAGCTTGTTGAATCGCACGCGCTGCACCTTTGGCGAACTCGTCCCATGCAGTCCATACAGCTGTAATCTCACCTTTTGGATACTGCTTGAGAATAGCTTCCATTTTGGCTTGAGTATCCAGCGCAGGGTTCTGTGCAGAACCGAATGTAGCTATTTCCTTGATGTCCGGATTTGTTTTCATGAATTCACCGTATGCAATCTGACGGCGTTCCATCGGTGCGAAACCAGCTACCCATACTTTGACAATATTGCCTTGTCCATTGATATCTTTTTTCATTTGCTCCAGCGTCAGCTCAGCCATCTTCTGGTCATCCTGCGACAGGACTGTGGCTCCTGGAACACTGATAGCTGCGTCAAACACAACCACTGGAATATTCTGTTCTACTGCCTTCTTCACGCCTGGCTCTAATAGGGAATCCCCATGATCCGTGAGAATGGCATCAAATTTCTGGTTAATAGCGCTATCAAGCAAGGATACCATTTTTGCTTTGTCATTATCGGCAACAAACGTTGTCAGTTCTCCACCGAATTTTTCGATTTCTTCTTTTACACCCTGTACATATTGCTGCGAGAAAGTACCTGTATTAAACTCCATAATAAGTGCGATCCGTTTGCCGCTTAGAGGGCCTGTAACTGCTTCCGTTTTTGGTGTATCATCTGATGCGCCCGAAGCCGGAGTGGCTGCCGGTTCTTTTTTGATTCCGCAAGCGGACAGCGCCAATGTAAATACTAATAACACACTCAACCATACCCATTTAGTCTCTTTTCTTTTCATCTCTGTATCCCCCTGTCCACTCTCTGTGATCTCGATCACAATAGTTGAATATTAATATAACGGCTAATCCCTAGTATGTAAATGGGTTTTAGCAATTTAAAGCTAAAACTCGCTAAGTTTTTTCGAAAGTACTATTCTTCCTATCCATTTCATCCAAAATAAAGAAACCACGTAAAAAAGACCGCGAGGGGATGCCCCCTTACGGTCTTTTGATGTCTTACAGAATGATAGCGATCAAGCCGCCCGAACCTTCGTTAATGATTCTTCCCAGCGTCTCTTGCAATTTGTATCTTGCATTATCCGGCATCATGGCAATCTTGCCCTGGATCCCTTCTCGCACGATGGAATGCAGCGAACGACCAAACATGTCTGAATCCCATACCTTGATCGGATCGTTCTCGAAGTCCTGCATCAGGTATCTCACCAGTTCCTCACTTTGTTTCTCCGTACCGATGATTGGAGCGAACTCTGATTCCACATCAACCCGGATCATATGAATGGACGGTGCCGTTGCTTTCAGACGTACGCCAAATTTGGTGCCCTGACGAATGAGCTCAGGTTCATCCAGAGCCATCTCGGCAAGAGATGGAGCAGCAATGCCGTATCCGGTCGTTTTGACCATCTCCAGCGCTTCTGCGAAGCGGTCGTATTCTCTCTTCGCATGCGAGAATTCCTGCATTAATTGCAGCAGATGATCCTTACCGCGAATCTCGATTCCAACCACTTCCACGAGAATTTGATCATACAGTTCATCCGGCGCGTACAGGTCAATCTCGGCTACACCCTGCCCCATATTCATGCCACTCAGGCCTGCGCGATCAATGAATTCATATTCCATGAACTGAGCGACAACCCGATCCACGTCACGAAGTCTGCGAATGTCCTTAACGGTATCCCGTACGGAATTTTCGTAGTTGCTACGCAGCCAGTGAGTCTCATTGAGTACCATAACCCAGCTCGGCAAGTTTACATTCACTTCATGCACAGGGAACTCATAGAGCACTTCACGAAGTACACCCGTCACATCATCTTCCGTCATCGTCGCTGCACTGAGTGTCATCACCGGAATGTCGTATTTGGCAGCAAGCTCACTGCGCAATTGCAGGGCTTCTTCACTGCGAGGACGAGTAGAGTTGATGACCAGGACAAACGGTTTACCCACTTCTTTTAATTCTGCAATGACCCGTTCTTCGGATTCCACATAGGAACTGCGGGCAATTTCGGCGATTGTGCCGTCTGTTGTTACCACAACACCCAGTGTGGAATGCTCCTGAATGACTTTGCGAGTACCAATCTCGGCAGCTTCCTGGAACGGAATTGGTTCCTCGAACCAAGGCGTGGAGATCATGCGTGGACCATTCTCATCCTCGTATCCCTTGGCTCCTTCCACCGCGTAACCTACACAATCCACAAGGCGCACATTGACATCGAGTCCTTCTGCCACCTTAATCTGGACTGCGTTATTTGGTACGAATTTTGGTTCGGTAGTCATGATGGTTTTACCTGCTGCACTCTGTGGAAGTTCATCCACTGCACGGGCACGATCAGCCTCGCTTGCGATGTTAGGCAATACGATCGTTTCCATGAATCGTTTAATAAATGTTGATTTTCCCGTCCGGACTGCGCCGACAACCCCGAGATAAATATCCCCTCCGGTCCGCTCAGCTATGTCCTTAAAAATGTCCACTTTCTCCAATGAAATCCCCTCCCTAAATTACTCCGAAGGAAAAATGCTAAAGAGCATCCGCTTCGTTTTTTCAATCAGAAGACTGAAATCCCTGCAACGGTAGAGCCGCCTTTGTGAGTGCCCGGAAGTCGTCCGCCGCCGAACGTTGCATTCTGATGAAACCGGCGAGAGCGGCGTTAACTCGTACATGCAATTGGACTAGTATCATCTTATGTATCCGTATGCGGCAATATGACGCGTATTTTTGTTTTTTTATCTTAAGGTGATGACATTAGGAGAATCCCCCGATCTCGGACTGCGCGTCTTTATTTCAATCTACTTTATGTGATCCGCGAAGCTTTTATGACGGTTATTGCTCATATTGACAAAAGAAAAAAGAGATATCCCTTATTTGGAATATCTCTTTTTGAACCATTAGAGCCATGGTGGTCATACAGCTAAATCATTTGAATTGCAACCATGCTTATTTTATGGGCTGGGCAACCGGCGCATTATTTTTCCAAGCGTAGAAAACCGATTTTACAGGTACGAAGTAGGAGTGTTCCACCAGCAAATCCCGAACATCTTCAGTCTCTGCTGGAGACACGTCAGACTTTTCCACTGCCTGCATAATATCAAAAGCATAATCTACATAGACCTTGCCTTCGTCATCCATCATAAACGGTAACGCCTGACCTGAATATACACTATTCAGCGTAATGGAAGGAGTACCTGCCTGAGCAGCCTGCTCCATATTCACAACATATAACCCCGGATACAGTTCTTCCCCGCTTGGCAGCTTATTGTTATGTACGGACTTATATTGATTAACCATTCGTTGCACATCGTTTACTTTCTGTACGGTCAGAAGATCCATCACTTTAATGGTCGGATTCACTTCTTCGTCCTGAATAAGGAAGTAAGCGCTCCCACCACTTTCAAAAGCAGTCCCCGGTATTTCATCCAGATACCCCAGTTGTTTCAACTTGGGCAGATCCACTCTGAACTTTTCATATTTTGGCGTTTCCATATCTGCATTAATGATTGGCAAAATCCCCTCATCTTGCTGAAATGCCTCGACCGCACTCTGGATGCGGCTCACGCTTTCCCGATAGGCTATCTTAGGGTCTGAATTGCTCTGGGATGGATACATACAACCACTTGCTGTAAAAGCAAACAACAGGAATAACAGCAGACCGCCCGTCTGATGTTTCAGACGCTGCCATCCGCTTCCTTCCACACATTTTGGCTTGTTCCTAATCATTCGTGTCCTCCTTGAATAACTCATTAGAGAATCAATGTTATAACACTCAGAACCAGTCGTCTTCCTGTTGTTGACGTTCCAGTTGTTTCCGAATGGCTGCCTTCAGCGGGTCCTCTGGAACATGAACCGATAGAGATCCACACACCTTGGCCTGACAGGACAGTCGTGTACCTGCTTCCAACAGTGAACCCAGCTTGCGCTTTTCTGCATCTGTTGGTGGATACAGTTCCGTCCGATGTTCTTCATCCACGTTCACTTTGCACATCAGGCAAGCCGCTTTGCCATCACATCGGGTCGTAATCTTGACTCCAGCACGTCGTGCTGCATGCAGAAGTGTTGCCCCTGGTTTGAGCGCTATCGATTTGTTCATAGGTAAAAAAGTAACTTTATAGTCCATCATTTTCCTCCCTCAACCTACTGGGGCCATGTAAAGCCAACAAGCTCTTCCACTTCGGCTCTGAAGCGGCTTGTCCAGACATTCTGTTGACTTAACAGCATCATTATAGGTTGATGTGCATCTGGCTGCTCGCGCATCTGTTTCGCAATGGGGACATAACGATCTTCACGACCTCGTAGCAGATTAAACAAAAGCTCATGCGCAAGCGGCATCAGTCGCAGGCTATATGAACCCACTTGTGCTACTGGTGCATGCGGAGCAAGTACATGTTCAATCTCAATACGGTACCAACTTTTGCGAGCCCATATTTCGAAACCACCAACCAGTTCCAGCGCACATTCACCCACCTGATAGTGGCTCAGCAGAGAAGCATACGGTCCTGTCTTATCCACTGTAGGCTCGTCAAGCATTCCCCCCGGAGCGCTACGGTGAAGTTCTTTAGCAGCAGCAACATCCGCATAGATATCAATATCTCTCGGAGCCTGTTGCAACTCCACCCCTTGAAGCAGCAACCCACAACTTCCTCCAAGTAACCATGTCTGTGGCTGTGTGTTCCAGGCTTTGGCCGTTTCCAGCAAAGCCGCGTGTAATTCCGGATAACGCTCTGTCCGACCCTCCGTATCATGCGGCCCCATAGGCTCACACTCCCCTCATCCGTGTTCATTGTGTCAGTTCTTATGATGTGCTTATGCGGATGTTATCTTTCAGGCATGGGAAATCAGGTCAGAGAAGCGATTCCACCGAAAAAGCCAATCAGCATAATCAAAAATGCAATCAGAGAAAGAATCCCCCGTACAATACCTTTTGTTTTGGCACGAGCAAACGTAATCAGGAATACAGATAGTCCCATAATGAGGATGGCCACCAATGACAGCCACATCTTGTCCATTGCGCTCATAATCCAGCAGTCTCCCCTTCAGTCCATTATTCATCACTGACACTGTGACAATTGCAACCATTATAACACGAAATTCAGCTCAACTTTCCAAAAAAAAGACAAAAAAGCAAGCCGGCAGAAGCCGACTCGTCTTTTTGTCTTACTGGATCACCTGCACAAGCAGGTGTGATCTATTATTTTTTCATCATCATTTTCATTAACGATTCCATACTGCTCGGATTCAATCCGCTTTTCTTGACCGCACTCACAATATCCTTAACCGTATCCTCAGATACCGGAACTTTCGCCATGGCGGATACTTGTTTGATCAATTGGCGCAACTGAACTTCATTCTGAATCGTCGTTGGTTTCACCGTGCTTGCCAATTTCTTAACGGCACCTTCCGTTATCGTTTTACCCGTTTTCTTGTTGATTGCATTCAGTGCATCTTTGGAAATGTTGTTACCCATTCGTCTCCCCTCCTCCGGCAATACTCATGTGTATAGTATGAGTTTGCTACAGAAAAGGTGAATAAGCTTCTTATTTCACAAGGTACGTTTAGGCTGATTACAATCAGGAATGCCATTGCTCCCAGGTTTCAAGTTTCATGACTTCCATTTCAGTCTTCGGGTCACGTCCCATCAAGGCTTCAACCGCATCACGCGGCTGTCTCTCCTGGAATAAAACGTGATATAACTGATCCGCAATTGGCATTTGCACTCCGTATTTTTGTGAGATGAAATAGGCAGCTTGCGTAGTTCGAATGCCTTCTACCACCATGCCCATGGACTTCAGAACATCATCCAGCTTCTGTCCCTGGCCCAACATGGAACCTGCTCTCCAGTTCCGACTGTGCTGACTTGTAGCCGTTACAACCAGATCCCCGATTCCGGCAAGTCCCGAAAACGTTAGCGGATTTGCTCCCATCTCAACACCAATACGTGTGATCTCTGCCAGACCACGTGTTAGCAAAGCGGCTTTGGCATTATCACCAAATTGAAGACCATCCGACATACCTGCACCAAGAGCAATGATATTTTTGAATGCACCCGCCAACTCAACACCGATCATATCCCGATTCGTGTAAACCCGGAAATAAGCATTCATAAACAAAGCTTGGGCAGACTCGGCAGATGCCTTATCCAGTGAAGCTACAACCACTGTCGTTGGACAACGCTTCACCACTTCTTCCGCATGGCTTGGGCCAGAAAGAACAACCACACGTCCTTCTTCACATTCAAGCTCTTCTGAAATGACTGTGGACATCCGTTTGAGGCTTTCTGTCTCAAAACCTTTGGTTGCATGAATAACTAACATCTCAGGCTTGTAATAAGCCTTAAGCTGGTTCGTAACTGCACGCATGGCTGATGAAGGCGCAACAATTAACACAGCTATAGCACCTTCCACCGCAGCTTCCATATCAGTTGTTGCTTGAATCCGTGGTGAAAGCTCCGCATCCGGAAGATAGCGAGTATTAGTGTGCTTGTTATTGATTTCGTTAGCCTGGTCTTCACCACGTGTCCACATCATCACATCCAACTGATTGGCGGCGAGTACACTGGCCAGAGCTGTTCCCCAGCTCCCAGCGACTAGAACAGCAACTTTTTTAGACAACTCGTTTACCCCCTCCAGGGTTTTTCGATCCCAATTTATTTTCCTGTCCTTTGGCGAGCTTCGCAATATTGGTACGATGTCTCCAGAACGCAAACAGACAAATAATCAGACTCCCCCAGAAGATATTCATTGAATATCCGGGTAATACCATGATAAAGATGGGTGTAAATGCTACAAAAATCAGAGACCCCAATGAAACATAGCGTGTCAATACAATAGACAGAATGGCGATCACCCCAGCACATAACGCAGGCAGGAAAGCAAGACTCACCAGAACACCAATGGCTGTGGCAACGCCTTTTCCTCCACGAAAATGGAAGTAAAGCGGCCAGTTATGTCCTGCAATGGCTGCTATACCACTGAGTGCAGGAATCCAGGCAGAACCGTCGCTCAGCCAGATTCCAATCCATACAGCTGCAACACCCTTAAGTACATCAAGTAACAGAACAGCAATTGCCGGTCCTTTACCCAAAATACGCAATGTATTGGTAGCTCCCGCGTTTCCACTTCCGTGCTGACGAATATCGATCCCCCGTATCGCTTTGGCAAGGAGGACACTAAAGCTGATCGAACCGAGCAGATAACTCAGTACAATCGCTGCGATTTGTAAAATCACACACTTCTCCCCTAACTTTCGTCGGACTTCTTCCGAGTAAATATGCGAATTGGTGTTCCTTCGAAGTCAAACGCTGCACGGATTTTATTCTCCAGGTAGCGCTCATATGAGAAGTGCATCAATTCCGGATCGTTCACAAAAACAACCATGGTCGGTGGCTTAACGGCAACCTGAGTCACATAGTTAATTCTCATTCTCCGTCCTTTATCCGTTGGCGGAGGGTTAATTGCAACCGCATCAGACACCACATCGTTAAGTAGATGTGTTTGTACACGTAACGAGTGTTGATCTGCTACCCTTTTCACAACCGGTAACAATTTTTGTAAGCGTTGTTTTGTGAGGGCTGACAAGAATACGACTGGAGCATAAGTCATAAACAGGAAGTGATCCCGAATTTTTCTCTCAAACTCTTTCATCG
The DNA here is from genome assembly GCF_037981725.1 of Paenibacillus sp. FSL H3-0457. Taxonomy (NCBI): domain Bacteria; kingdom Bacillati; phylum Bacillota; class Bacilli; order Caryophanales; family Paenibacillaceae; genus Paenibacillus; species Paenibacillus sp. FSL H3-0457. Next base: position 4,343,253 of record NZ_CP150283.1, read on the forward strand.
TTTTGTCATGCTTCTCTACCACGTCCCATTTGTTCACAACAAACAATGACGCTTTACCAGCTTCGAATGCATATCCTGCAATATGCTTGTCCTGTTCAATAATGCCTTCTTCACCATTAATGACAATCAGAACAACATCTGCACGCTCAATCGCACGCATCGCACGCATTACACTGTATTTCTCAGTTGTTTCATATACTTTACCACGCTTACGCATACCTGCTGTATCAATCAGCACGTAACGTTGGCCGTCTTTTTCAAAAGGTGTATCAATCGCATCCCGGGTCGTTCCAGCCACGTCACTTACAATGACACGCTCTTCACCCAGAATAGCGTTCACCAGTGAAGATTTACCCACATTAGGACGTCCGATCAGAGCTACACGAATGACATCTTCATCGTAAGTCTCTTCCTCAAGTTCTGGCAACTTCTCCACTATTGCATCAAGCAAATCACCTACACCTGTACCGTGACTTCCGGATACGCCAATAGGATCACCGAAACCAAATCCATAAAACTCATAAATGAGCTCACTTCGTCCGATATTATCCACTTTGTTAACGGCTACAACAATAGGCTTGCCTGAGCGGTAGAGCATCTCTGCTACCTCTTCATCCGATTGCGTAATACCTGCTTTTGCATCACACATGAATACAATAACATCCGCTTCTTCAATAGCGAGCTCTGCTTGCATCCGAATCGATTTTAAGATTACATCTTCACCATCAATTTCGATACCACCTGTATCAATGATACTAAATGGTTTACCGTTCCATTCACCGATTCCATATATACGGTCACGGGTAATGCCCGGCTTGTCTTCCACAATGGCCAGTCTGTCGCCGATGATCCGATTGAAAATGGTGGATTTACCCACGTTCGGTCGTCCGACAATTGCCACAACGGGTCTTGCCATACATTCCACTCCTCCTGTCCATACTTACGATACTCATCATAGCAAAAAAGATATATCTTGGCTAACGTTTCATGCCAAATTACTCGCAATAAAAACAATCGGCGAACCCGCCTTGGGCTCGCCGATCTTGCTTTTGTTATTCAGCAAAATATGCAGTATATAACTTAGAACCATGCATTGTTAACTTATTTGAATTTGCTGAGTTTGTCTCCAAACAGTTCGCCAAGCGTAGTGCTCATACCTTGATTGTTCAAGGAAACGTTTGGATTGTTGATTTCTTCACGCGGAGCGTTGTTTCTTGAAGGTCTTTCTGATTTTTGTGGTTGAGCTGGAGCTTCTTCTGTTTCTTTGATGCTCAAGCTTACACGTTGCTCAGAAGGGTTCATGTCCAAGATTTTAACTTGAACTTCTTGTCCTTCTTTCAGCACTTCATGAGGAGTGCCGATGTGTTTGTGGGAGATTTGAGAGATATGCACAAGTCCCTCAACACCAGGAGCGATTTCAACAAATGCACCGAAGTCTACCAGACGTTTTACAACACCTGTTACGATATCGCTGGAATTGAATTTTTCGCTTGCTGTTTCCCAAGGACCTGGTTGAACAGCTTTCATGCTCAGGCTGATTTTGCCTTTTTCAGGGTCAACTTTCAGCACTTTCACACTAACTTTATCACCTTCAGACAGTACATCGGATGGTTTTTCAACGTGTGTCCAAGCCAGCTCGGATACGTGAACCAAACCGTCAACTCCGCCCACATCAACAAATGCACCGAATTGAGTCAAACGTTGTACTGTACCTTCGATCACTTGACCTTCTTGCAAACCAGCCATTACTGTAGCTTTGTTTGCTTCGAATTCTTGCTCCAGTACGTCTTTTTGGGAAAGGATCACTTTGTTGTTCTCACGGTCGATCTCTTTCACTTTAACACGCAGTGTGCGTCCTTTGTAGTCGCTGAAGTCTTCAACGAAATGGCGTTCAACCATGGAAGCCGGGATAAATCCACGTACGCCCACGTCTGCTACCAGACCGCCTTTAACAACATCACCTACAACAACTTCGAATACGTCTTGGTCTTCAAAATGCTTTTGCAATTGATCCCATGCGTTTTCGCTGTCGATTGCACGTTTGGACAGAACGAGTTTTTCTTTCTCGTCGTCGATGCTAAGAACTTTAGCTTCAACTTCTTGTCCAACTTCTACTGCGTCAGACGCGCTGTCAACATGTAATGAAGACAGTTCACGAATTGGAATGACACCGTCATATTTATATCCAATGCTCACATAGGCTTGGTTATCTTCCAATTTGACGATGGTTCCTTTTACGGTATCTCCTTTTTTCAAGGAAACGAATTGATCCAACTCATCTTGGGTTGCTTCTTGATTTTTCATTTCTTCCGACATGTCAAATACCCTCCTCAATTCAAAAACCCCATTATATTCAAACCTGCCTGTAGCAGAGTTCAAAACACTTTCATCACTGAGTGCTCAAACTTTAGTCTCCCTCAAAAATATGGAAACATGCACTCAGCTACCGACGAAGCCATTACTTGCTTGGCACGCCCGTTTGCACCATCTCGTTAATCTTGGACATAATCTTTTCAGTCGCCTTCTCCAGAGCTTCTCCAGATGGGTCTTCCTTGAACTCGTCCAAACTTACTGGTGCTCCATATACAACTTTCATCTTACGAAAAACTCTGTAGTTACCGATAATAGCAGTAGGAATAACTGTAGCGCCACTGCGGAGAGCAAAACTCGCTGCCCCTTTTTTGCCGATACCTCCATCATTGTGACGGCTTCCCGAGGGGAAGATTCCAAGCACTTGACCATCACGCAAAATATTGAGTGAGGTTTTGATGGATTCCTTGCTGACACCTCCACGTTTAACGGGGAAAGCGCCCACGGCTTTAATAATTCGGCCGAGTACCGGAATTTCAAACAATTCGCTTTTGGCCATGAAACGCACCTGACGGCGAAGTTTGATACCAACGGTTGGAGGATCGAAGTTACTAATATGATTGGAACATAAAAGTACGCCGCCTTCTTTCGGAATATTCTCCCGTCCAACGGCCTCCAAGCGGAAAAGAATGGTATAAATGATCCGCAGTAATGTGCTGCAAAATGTGTAAATCATAGACCGATCTCTCCTCTGACCATTGTGCAATAAGATACGATTTTGTCAACCACTTCATGAATGTTCATCTCCGTTGTATCAAGGACGATAGCATCCTCAGCACAACGCAATGGGGAAATTTCCCGATTTTCATCCAATCTGTCACGGGTGGCAATGTCTCGCTCCAGCTGTTGCAACGTCAGTCCTTCAGAGGGGTCCAGTTCTTTGAAGCGGCGAAGCGCACGCTCTTCCACACTGGCAGTCATGAAGATTTTCACTTCCGCATCGGGCAATACTGTCGTTCCGATATCGCGTCCATCCATGACGACGCCCTTGCGCAAAGCCATTTGCCGCTGAGTATCCACTAATTGCGTACGCAGCCCCTCGATTTGCGCATATCGGGACACGATTCCCGTCACTTCACGGGAGCGGATTTCCGAGGTTACTTCTTCCCCATTACAGAACACTTTCTGTCCGTCGGGATCCGGTTGTAAATCAATGACCAGCTTTTGGGCTTCCTGAAGTACCTGTGTCACATCTTCCGGTGTAATACCTTTCCGAAGCATATGCAAGGTTACCGCACGGTACATTGCGCCTGTGTCGACGTATACATACGCGAGCGCCTCTGCAACCAATCGGGCCACCGTGCTTTTCCCGGCACCGGCAGGTCCGTCAATTGCAACGTTCATTTTCCCGTTCTCTGATGTGTTCTGGCTTGCCAACGGGGCATTCCTCCTCAAACGATAAACCTCAATAAAAAAACAGGCATTGCCTGCATCGTGAAAATTATACCACACTCTACACATGGATGCAAAAACAGACAAATCAATGACGTTTGTAATCATTCATCGTTTGCACTTCAATTGGCGTTCCTTCCAGGCGGTCAATAGTGGTCAAATTCTTTTTGAAGCCTGGTACCAACAGCAGCAATTGATATATCACAAGCAAGATTAGAAGGACTGTAATCAGAATCGTAACCTTTCGTTCCATTCGCCTGGAGAAAACATAATAAAGTCGTTCATATCTGCGGGTTGCATGACGACGATTCAAAGCAATACCTCCGTTTTTTTCATTACGGTACCCGCAGTTCCCTCTCTTTATGCCACAACATTCCTATTTCGTGCGATAGTCAAGTTGCCGTTCAAAACAAAACTTGATAATTTTCTGGCGCTCCGAATCTGAAATCTGCACAAATTTGAGCATACATAGCTGTCTGCCGGTTTCTAGGGTTTTGATCCGCACAACTTCAGCTTCAAAATTCACATGTTCAATGGTTGAATTCCGGTAGGGAACCAGCAACCAGCATTTCAATTTTTGACCTTCAGCTATTGAAAAACCCGTTTCGCCGTAGATGGACAATCCACCGCCACCAATATCTTCAGTCAATCCGACGGCACGGGTCAGATCTTCACTCTGGATGGCCAATTCGAGGTTTGCATGAACACGAAGAAAGCTGCGCCGTTGTATTTTGGATATATCGCTCGGAAGCGGTTTGCGGATACGGACAAGACGGACCACATCTTCCTCAAATCCCGTGATATAGGTATTAAAATAATGCCGGACCCCATCCTCCGTAATATATGAAATGGACAATTCATCTCCGAAAAAGAGCCTTTTCAGACGGCTGCTTCCTTGTTGCATTGGGACCTCAATCAGAAAACTGCTGTCATCCATATCTGCAATGCGTGATTTGTACTCTTTGTGTTCCTCTTTTTCATCTGCAGAAGCAATCTGGATGTATAAAATTTCATTTATTTTCGGAAACAAGCTGTTCACCGCCACTTTATGTATTTATCTTCGTATGTACAAGGACTATTATACCATGACCTTTCTCACATTGAACAAGAAAAAAACAGACCACATCGTGGTCTGCCGCAGTTATTCGCTCAACTTCAAATTCAAATTATCCATCTTTTTATGAGGTTGCATTGACCGGTTTGATCTCTTCAACCGCTTCTTCTATTCCTGTATTCGCATTAATGTATATCCGGTAACGAGAACCGTTAATTTTCCCTCCGAATTCATAACACAATACTTCTTTGCTGTAATCATTCTCAATCAGGGATTTGCGAACATAATTTTCTTCGAACTCCGAATTAAGCTTTTTCCGCGCCTGTTGCTCCGTAAGAGTTGCTTTCGGAATTTTGCGCATGTCATTATGTTCGTAAACAAAGTCACTCGCCTGGAAGCCGGTTACTTCGCCTGTATCCAAACCTACACGAACTGACATTTTCTCGGGATAAATCAAGGTGTCCCCTTGCTTACGCACATAAGTAAGGTTACCCAGATTACCATATTCATCGTAGTTTACAGCCTTCATATCCTTATAGCCTTTGTTCATTAGAAATTGATCTGCTTTAGCCATGGCATTCTGACGAGACACTTTTTTGGTTCCGATTGGACGCGTATCACTGTAAGAGATCAGCATTCCGCCATTACGGGTGAAATCCATCATCAGTTTGCCATTGTTGGCATGATCAATCGTGGCAGTGTAGGACTCCCAGTCTGTTCCTTTGCCGTTCTCCTGCACTTGGATTTTGCTACGATCCGCATCAGAGAATTTTGCAGCCTTGCTCTGAATCTGTTCTTTGGTCACCGGCAAGCCGTCCAGTTTCTTGACTGATCGTTTTGCATAGATGTTGGATACGGAAGGACCCCAATCAAGCTCCGGGTATTCCTGTACCTTTTTGTTTACAGTACGAAAACCATCAACGATCGTGTTGTCCATGGTTTGCTCTTGTGTTGCCATGGCAGTCTCTGCATCCATCCAGCGCAATCGGTCCGTCAGGACTTTCTGCTGCACATCCTGCAGATTCTTGGTAATCTCGGATGAATTCTGATACAGCTTTTTCAGATTGCCCATTTCCTTCTCACTTAGCGGTTCGTTCGTCAAGTCACGCATCGACGCCCGATAGGCAAAGTTGGAAATACGCGAGAGAAACTCCTCTGTCTCGTTAAATGGCAGCATGGTGAGTGGCAGTTGGTTGATCTCATTCTGCGCTTCACTGGTGAGTCGCCATACATTCATCAAACCTTTGCGATGCATCCCCTGTGATGTAGAGTGAACCGCCAAGGTGTTGCCAATCTCCGAATGCAATTTGTCCATATGAAAAGATAAATCGTGAAATGCACGCTGATATTGATTCTCTGCCTTGATCAGAATTGCATTCTTCTCCTGATTCTCCTGATAGCCCCACACGAGCGCACCGACCAGCAGAACTGCAAATATCGGAAACATAACTGAACTTAATCGTTTATACATCGGTAGAGTCTCCTTTCTTCTAAACCACTACCTCTATTGTGGATCGAAGAAAGATCTCTTATGCATGCGATTTCCAGTCCTTACACAAGCAGTCTGCTAAAGTAGCGTTTGGGTCCTCCTTTTAATTCAGCTGAATCCCAGTTGCCATGCCCTCTTCTTCAATTTCGAACTGGTCTCTGTTATCACATAGGCACTGCTTAAATCCCGTCTCAATCCGGCCCCGATCTTTCTTGCCTCGTAATGTAAATCGTTCACCGCATTGTTTGCATCTGATTTTAATTTTAATTCTCATCACAACGATCTCCGTTTCTGTCGGTCATTCCCCGGGAGTTTATCTGTAAAAATAAAAACACACCGGAGTCATAGGCGCAATATGCGCTTTATGTCCACCAGTGTGTCCGTATTTTTATAATTTAACCTCTTCCTCCCGCTTCACAAAACGAAAAGGAGAACGGTTATTAGCTCGTGTGATTTTACCCATTGCCCCATACCACAGGCCCGCCATTAGCGGCGCTATAAACCACAACCAATGATTCACCATGGTGTTCATGATGACATCGTACAATGCATGCCAGAAAAAAGGTAACACCAGAGAAAGAACCAGATACCACCGCTTTTTCTTACCACCGATAAACTTGGCTTTACCCATATAATAACCCATGATTACCGCAAACATAGCGTGCCCTGAAACAGGGAGCAGTGCCCGAAGGAACATGGCTGAGACGGATGCATTCCCCGCAAAGGCATACAACACATTCTCAACAGTGGCAAATCCAAGTGAAACAGCGACTGCATATAATATCCCGTCATACGGCTCATCAAATTCGGTGTGATTATAGATGATATGATAAAGTACGAACCATTTAACGAATTCCTCCACACCACCTGAGATCATAATGGCCTCAAGATAAGGATTATCCCCGAGCCACATCATCATGCCACGCTGAATAATCATCACAGGCAGTACCATCAGAATCCCCATGAGGAAAACCCGCAATACCATATGAAGTGGCTCATAATCATAACGGTCTTTCAGGTAAAAGTATGTTAACAAGGCGAGACCCGGAGCAACTGCTGCCGCTAAGACCGAAAACAAAAGCACCGAAATTCCCTCCTCTGACTAAAGACGCGATTACAACTAGAGATTAATCCTGGCGTTTGAAGTGGGTGCAGATAACATCAATCGCTTGTGCAGGAATAACAACCTTACCATACTCTTCCATGACTGCTGGAGTAACTGAGGAGCCTTCGCCAAATTCAGCAAGCAAGGCAATCAATGCCGCATGTTTGGTGGAATCTACCTCATCTGGCTCCAAATGCAAGAACCACTTGTCTTTATAGGAATAAAGTCTCCCAGCATCCGTAACATGCTGACGCAACATATGTGCAGCTTCAATGAGCACTTCAAAGTCCTTGAATGCATAAACAATGGAATCGCTTTGCTCGAGTGTAACTTCCATTTCATATACTTCTTCAGGAAGATCATCTTCATGACCTAAACCATATTGTTGCGGATCATATTTTCCACGTGTGACAATGACAACCATCCCTTGAGCGGGAAGTGCGAATACTTCGACAGCGAGTGGACCTGTGGCATCAAATCCAAGTTCGGAATAGGCCTGATCCATCATTTCAGTGAACAGTTCATGAACCTTAGGTATTTCCTGCCACATATCTTCTTTTTGTATTCCGCGCTCGCTCAGATCGTCAAAGGTCAGGAAAATCCGTATCTTATCGTGACTTAGTCGTTCTATTTTCATACAGGATCTCCCCTTTATAAGCAAGTCTTATAACAGATTATGAAGCACAAAACAATATGTGCTGAAAATAAATCTATGTAGTTATGTTATCATTTTATACCTCTAAATGCACGAAGTAAAATCGACAAAAAAAGAATCATTCCACAGCAAATCAAGACTGTGGATGATTCTAATTGGAGGTTTTGGTTTATAAACCCGGTACTGTTGTGTTTGTTTGGCTTAAAATTTGCTCAACTTCATGCTTCACATCCGGATTGGTGCGAATAAAATCTTTGAGCATACTCATATTCGCTTCTTTTTCCTGCGGTGTGATCGCTCTTGCGGTCTTTGCTGCCGGATTTTTGTGGGATTCACCATGTTGATTTTGCTTGCTTGTGAACCCGTCCATACCCGGGAAAGTCATTTCCATCATCTTATGTTTTGCCTGATCCATCATATTTCTTGATGAACCCGATGACATCATGGGCAATTTGCCTTTGGACAGCCATGAACTGGCTGCAACACCAATGACAATGCCCCAAAAAAAGGATGACGTCTTCATTACACCAACCTCCTTCAAGTGTTAAAATCATATTTAGTGTTTGCGGTAGTGAGCGATCTCATTCCGTATAAATACAGGAAAGCGAGTTGAAATCATGTTCAGACATACCGCCGCATTGATCATTGCTGCAAGTTTGCTGCTGTCAGCTTGTGGGACAGCAGAAGAAAAAACATCTGATAATTCCGCACCAGCAGGCGAATCAACTACCACGGTTCAAGAAGAGCAAGGTAACTCTAACCCAACTGAAACAGGAGAACCCGGAACTGGTGTGCCCGAGTCTTCAACGAAAGATTCAACTGCGACAGAAGAAGAACCTGAATCTTCGGAGAAGGTTTCTACAGAAGAGAAAGTGGAAAAGACGTATCATATGAATGAAAATTATTATATTAAACCAAACGATGAAGCGAGCCCAAGCAAAGTGGTCTTGTTAACTTTTGATGATGGACCCAAAGAAGAAAAAATGATTACTTCACTGATCGACACTTTAGATAAACATAACGCTAAAGCGATATTTTTCGTCAATGGATATCGGGTGAAAAGCCATCCGGAATTACTCAAACTCATACATGATCGGGGTCAGATTGTAGGCAATCATGCCTGGGATCATGAGGATCTCAAAAAAATGTCCAACGCTGAGGCGGCAAAACAGGTTACAGATGTCCAAAAAATAGTGAAGGATACCATTGGTGAGGAACCGCAATTCTTCCGTCCACCTTTTGGTTCGGGAAATGATGCACTGAAGGCTGCTGTGAAGAAAAATGGCATGTTATATATGACTTGGTCTAATGGTTCGCTCGATTGGGATAAAAGCACCAAAGACAAACCGGAAAAAGTCATTCAAAATGTACTGGACCAGTTAAATCCCGGAAGCAATATTTTGATGCATGAGTTGCCATGGACGGTTGAAGCATTGGATGAGTTGCTGACCAAGCTCGAAAAGAAAGGTTATTCCTTTGTTGATCCGCGTGCAATTGAATTGGAAGCTCGTTAAATTGTAATTTTGCGCATTAAAATAAAACAGCCTTGACCCAATGGATCAAGGCTGTTTCTCTGTGAGTGCTTTTTCCGCGGGCACTCTTAACGTGATGATATGCATCTCCGCAGGACAACCTAGTCGGAGAGGAAGATGATTTGTACCGTATCCTCTGCTAACAAGCATTTTGCCTTCTTGGTGAACGTCCTCCGGACTTCGCTTCAGGGAGTACCACCCGTTCGATACGGGACGATACGCTTTTCTAAGGAACACAGGTCCGAAAAATGGCAAAACCAATTGTCCGCCATGTGTATGACCGCTTAGAATAAGATCTGCATTTTCTTCCAAGCGAAGGGCCTGCAAAGGATCATGGACGATAGCAATTTTGCATAAACGGTTACCGATCTGCTGCAGTAATACATCGCCCTGTTTGGAACGATAGTCTATGCCGATCAGGCTCAATCTGTCGTTGCCCCTTTGCAGATATTCTACATTATCCTGCAGGAGCTTAACGTCCGATTCCCGAAGGATTCGCGCAAGTTGAGCGGTACCAGCCCTCTTGTCATGGTTGCCATACACCGTAAATGAAGGAGCAATGTTCGATAAAATTTTCATGTTATGTCTAACTAAAGACCATGAGATTCCTTTTTCCGCAACATCCCCGCCGATGAGAACCCAGTCCACCTTGTTTTTAACGTTTGCCAGATCATTCTGCTTCAACTTGCGCTTGTGCGTGTCGGATACATACAAAATCATAGCCCCGTCAAAGGATGTTGGCAGATGAGGCACTTCAACCTCTTCTTCAATCATTTGATGAATATGGGCTTCACGCCACATATGAAAAAGTAGTAAAACTCCCATCAAAATGATTAAACCTGCGAGTAAAAGTATTACCACGGCAAGGGAAGGAACGTATTCAGAGCGGGTGCCCCTTCAACCCCCCACCAAACCAGACTAATCGTTAACATGACAAAAATAAAAATGAGTGAATTGACAAACCTCTTGCTCAATTTTAACCGACGTGAAGGATGTAATTCTGTCCGTGTAGGAAGCGAACCCGCTTCGGGGATCGATTCTTCCGTTGAATTTGGCGTTTTTTTGGAGCGTGATGGTGCCCTTTGAGGAAGTACTGGACTTTCCAGTTTTTCTGTATAGGGCTTGCGCTGTGATCTAGGTAAAGAAACGGAAGTAATTGGTGTGATTCCGCCAACCTCAGCAGCTGCTGCCGTTTCAGCAACGATGCTTACTTGAGAAGCCACCTGACGCTCGGATTTCTCTTTTTTATCCGATTGACGATGGCGCTGACTGCCATATGTCTTCATTCTACTTAATGGCTGATTCATGATCCCCTCCGAAAACGTATCGCTAATCCGGACACCAAATCAATAATAAAGTGACATAATATAGGCGCCCATAATGTGCCGGACTGCAAGTAAATCCAACCCAATCCATAACTTGAGACAAACACCCAGCCTGTTGGAATCCAGTGGCGCAAATAACGAATATGGATAACTGCAAATAAAATACTTGTCCAGTAAGGACCGATGGCATGTTGGATGGCTCCACGGAATAATAATTCCTCACACACAGCAACAATGGCTGCTATACATACAATGTGCCAGATCGGACGCCCACGGAACAACATCTCGTTAATTCCACCGTCATCCATGCTTTCCTGAGGTATAACATACGACAGTACCAAGTCCATAACAAGCATTATTCCTGCAAGACCCAGACCCCACCATATAAATTGGTAATTGTCAGGCCATGCGAGTACATCTAACAAGTTTCGTTTCTGCAATAAGATCCACACAACTCCGATAATCAGTGTCAGACCTTGTGTAAAGTATAGATTGATTAAAAGCAAACGCTCGGTAAGCTGCTGTGGCTCAGCCTTCTGAATCTTGAACTTGGGAAACTTGAATTTTTTCATCGGATGCGTCTGTCCTCTTGAGTTAAATTTGATGGATAACAATTACGTTGTCCAATCGGATAGTATACTAAATGATAGCCAAAAAACCAATTAGGTTCAAGGCCTGCCCCAAGTCCTGGTTATATGTCCGTGCCATTACTTCATTAAAGCAGTAAAATTCAGTTCACCAAACAGCTTACTTTCCATCTTCTTGTGATAGGTATATTAACTATTGTATTACTTATGGTGACTCTGTTTATGTGTGAATCTAAAGACATCTGCAAAACATTTTAAAACATTTAAGCCTATTGACATGCTCATGTCAGCCATGATACATTATGAAAAATTAGTCACGTTAAACACGATGATGGAAAAAAGACGTTGCTTCGTCTTACAGAGAGCCGATGGTAGGTGTGAATCGGTGGCAGGCAAATGGTCTTGAGCGCTCCTGAGTTATTGCATTGAAATTGGAGTAGGTGCAATCGGTTTAGACCCGTTATCCTCTTCGGTCTTCATTGACCGCTAAGACTGTCGTTGCGAAACGGCGGTGAATTAGGGTGGTACCACGACAACTCTCGTCCCTTATTGCGCAAGCAGTATGTGGATTGAGAGTTTTTTGATTTATTTTAAAGGATATCTGTGGGATCACTCTATTTGCTTCACCTTCCCCCTCTGCTGCGACACCGCGTTGTTGGGCGGAAGAATCAATCTGGTTTTAAGGAATACCTCTTCGCTGAGGTCAGACCTTGACGATATAGATACACATACCTAAGGAGGAAGAAACCATGTACAAAGTGTTAGTGTCGGACCCAATCAGTGATCTGGGGATCCAGCAACTGGTGGATGCAAATGATGTTGTTGTTGAGAAGAAAACCGGTCTTAGTGAAGATGAACTTGTTGCCATTATTGGTGAATATGATGCCCTCTTGGTTCGCAGCCAGACTCGTGTTACAGATCGTATTATGACGGCTGGTACCAACCTTAAGGTAATCGGACGTGCAGGTGTTGGTGTAGATAACATTGATCTGGAAGCTGCTACACAGCGCGGTATCATCGTTATTAATGCACCTGATGGCAATACCATCACAACCTGTGAGCACACGTTTGCCATGATGATGGCATTGGCACGACACATTCCTCAGGCATATGCCAAGACTATTCAGGGTACGTGGGATCGTAAAACCTTCCTGGGTGTGGAATTAAGAAATAAAACGCTCGGTGTACTGGGTATGGGACGGATCGGTAGTGAAGTTGCCAAGCGCGCCAAAGCATTTGGAATGGACATTCTTGCTTACGACCCGTTCCTCACGGAGGAGCGTGCCGAGAAGCTGCAAGTGAAGCTGGCTAGTGTAGATGATATCATTCGCAATGCGGACTTCATGACCGTTCACACACCATTAACACCGGAAACACGGCATATGATTTCACGTCCACAATTCGAAGTGATGAAAAAAGGCATGCGTATCATCAACTGTGCTCGTGGTGGTGTAGTTGACGAGATGGCACTTGTCGAAGCCATTGATCAAGGTATTGTTGCTGGTGCAGCATTTGACGTATTCGAAAGCGAGCCGCCAGCCGCTGATCACCCGTTCCTGAATCACCCAAGCATTATCGTTACGCCTCACCTTGGTGCGTCCACAGTAGAAGCGCAAGAGAACGTGGCTATCGATGTGTCGGAACAGGTGCTTCACATTTTGCGCAATGAACCGTTTAAAAACGCAGTTAACATGCCGGCTGTTGCACCAACTGTGATGAACAAATTGCAGCCGTATTTCAAACTGGGTGAAACGTTGGGTAGTTTTGCAGCACAGATTACACAAAATGCAGTGCAGGAGATTCGGATCGACTATGCTGGTGAACTTTCTGAAGTAGATACTTCTCCTCTCACACGTTACATTGTGAAAGGGATTCTCGCCAGACATTTGGGTGGGGAAGCCAACATCGTCAACTCCATGCATCTGGCCAAAATCCGTGATCTGAATGTGGTTGTAAGCCAAACCTCAACAACTAAAGGATTTACTAACCTGATTACCGTAACATTGGTTACAACTCAAGATGCTGAGGAACGTCGTGTAGCAGGTACATTGCTTGCAGGTTATGGAGAACGTATTGTTCGTCTGGACAAATTCCCGGTAGATATCGCTCCGGAAAGTCATCAAATTTTGATCTCCCACAACGATAAACCAGGTATTATCGGACGTGTAGGAACGCTGCTTGGACAAAACGATGTCAACATCGCATCCATGCAGGTTGGACGTAAAATTATTGGTGGTGCAGCGATCATGATTCTGACCGTAGATAAAGCTGTTCCAAAAGATGTGCTTGTGCAGCTTGCTGCGCTGCCTGAAATCAATACTGCTGTTGAGATTGTTCTGGAATAATCAAATATATTTCTATATGTAAAAGGAAAGACGGGACCCTAGTGGTTCCCGTCTTTTTTTCGTGTACCCGCTGAAATATCGGTGATGAAGCTTGCAAACAAAAAATATTTGTGGAATTGGAAAAGGGGTGCCCCTCACCCCTATATGAAATCCGCTTTTTTTGCCCACTGGGAAATAGTCTTAATACGAAATCGAACTATTAACTTAACTGAATAATGTTTAGTGTAGACCCCGGAGGAGAAAGGACGGCTGCGCCAACAAGCCCGAATAATTGTAACTGTATTGTTGAACCAGCGGTAACGGTAACCATAAAGTCAGACTGCAGCTGACTGAGAGAAAGTACTGGAGATACTACACTCGCTGGAATTGCTGCACCGTTAAGTAAAACCCTAGATTGGATAGCAAGTGCAGCTGTCAGATTTATTTTGTATGAGATATAGTAACGACCTGCATTGGTCAGTGTGAAGGTGTCATTTGTCCCATTGACGGTTATACCTGTGCCAATATTTTGGTTATTCGGTAATGGAACGAGCGTACCACCCAATATTACAACAATCGTACCATTAGTGTTCTCAGCAAAAGCCGAGTTAGATGTTACAGATGTTCCGGTTGCACCGGTTGCTCCAGTAACTCCTGTACTTCCGGTACTTCCGGTTACACCGACTCCCGTTGCTCCCGTTATACCTGTGGCTCCGGTGCTCCCCGTTACGCCGATTCCGGTTGCTCCCGTTATACCTGTCGCTCCAGTTTCCCCCGTAACACCAGTTGCTCCGGTACTTCCCGTTACACCAACTCCCGTGGCTCCTGTTACACCAACTCCCGTGGCTCCTGTTACACCTGTGACTCCGGTTTCACCAGTAACTCCGGTGCTTCCTGTTATGCCGACTCCCGTGGCTCCTGTTATACCTGTGGCTCCGGTTTCACCAGTCGCACCAGTAACTCCAGTACTTCCCGTTATGCCGACTCCGGTTGCCCCGGTTATACCTGTGGCACCTGTTCCTCCAGTGATACCAGTTGCTCCAGTACTTCCTGTTATGCCCACTCCCGTTACACCTGTCGCTCCTGTTCCCCCAGTCGCACCAGTAACTCCAGTACTTCCCGTTAAACCGACTCCCGTGGCTCCTGTTACACCTGTGACTCCGGTTTCACCAGTCGCACCAGTTACTCCAGTACTTCCTGTTATGCCGACTCCCGTGGCTCCTGTTATACCTGTGGCTCCTGTTCCTCCAGTCGCACCAGTTGCTCCAGTTGCCCCGGTGCTCCCCGTTACCCCGACTCCCGTTGCACCGGTTATACCTGTGACTCCGGTCTCCCCCGTGACACCAGTTGCTCCGGTACTTCCCGTTACGCCTACTCCCGTGGCGCCCGTTATACCTGTTGCTCCGGTTTCACCAGTCGCACCAGTAACTCCAGTACTTCCCGTTACACCTGCTCCCGTTGCTCCTGTGATCCCCGTCGCCCCAGTCAACCCTGCAACACCAGTCGCTCCTGTTTCACCAGTTGCCCCGGTTCCTCCAGTTACTCCTGTTGATCCTGTTACGCTTAGTCCCGTGGCTCCTGTAATTCCCGTCGCCCCAGTCAACCCTGCAACACCGGTCGCTCCTGTTTCACCAGTTACTCCGGTTGATCCCGTTACACTTAATCCCGTGGCTCCTGTAATTCCCGTCGCCCCGGTTAACCCTGTAAGACCTGTCGCTCCTGTTTCACCAGTTGCCCCGGTTCCTCCAGTTACTCCTGTTGATCCCGTTGCGCTTAGTCCCGTCGCTCCTGTAATTCCCGTCGCCCCGGTTAACCCTGCAACACCGGTCGCTCCTGTTTCACCAGTTGCCCCGGTTCCTCCAGTTACTCCTGTTGATCCCGTTACGCTTAGTCCCGTCGCTCCTGTAATTCCCGTCGCCCCGGTTAACCCTGTAAGACCAGTCGTTCCTGTTTCACCAGTACTTCCCGTTACTCCAACTCCAGTTGCACCCGTCACACCTGTCGCTCCTGCGCCCGCAAGCAATGTGTAATCCGGTGAAGTCCCCGGCGTTCCAGTTGGCGATGCCACATTTGCAATATACGTATTACCGTTAAACGTTACAACTTGACCCGCTGGATACGTTGGGGCTACAGCTGGATCAAATGGTACAATGCCACTTAAACCTACACCTGTCGCTCCCGTGACCCCTGATGCCCCTGTCACTCCGGTACTTCCCGTTACTCCAACGCCAGTTGCACCGGTCACACCCGTTGCTCCAGCGCCAGCAAGCAACGTGTAATCCGGCGATGTGCCCGGCGTTCCCGTTGGTGAGGCCACATTCGCAATATACGTACTACTGTTGAACGTTACAACCTGACCCGCTGGATACGTTGGGGCTACGGCTGGATCAAATGGTACAATGCCACTCAAACCTACGCCTGTCGCTCCTGTTGATCCCGTTACGCTTAATCCCGTCGCTCCTGTAATTCCCGTCGCCCCAGTCAACCCTGTAAGACCAGTCGCTCCTGTCACTCCGGTACTTCCCGTTGCTCCTGCGCCAGCAAGCAGCGTGTAATCTGGTGATGTGCCCGGCGTTCCGGTTGGCGAGGCCACATTCGCAATATACGTACTGCCATTTAACGTTACAACCTGACCCGCTGGATACGTCGGGGCTACGGCTGGATCGAATGGTACAATACCACTTAAACCTACACCTGTCGCTCCTGTTACGCCCGATGCTCCTGTCACTCCGGTACTTCCTGTTACTCCAACACCAGTTGCACCCGTCACACCTGTTGCTCCAGCGCCAGCAAGCAACGTGTAATCTGGCGATGTGCCCGGCGTTCCGGTTGGCGATGCCACATTTGCAATATACGTATTGCCGTTGAACGTTACAACCTGACCGGCTGGATACGTCGGGGCTACCGCTGGATCGAATGGCACGATACCACTTAAACCTACGCCTGTCGCTCCCGTTACTCCTGATGCCCCTGTGACTCCGGTACTTCCAGTTACTCCAACGCCAGTTGCACCGGTCACACCAGTCGCTCCTGTTACGCCCGATGCTCCTGTAGCTCCGGTACTTCCCGTTCCACCAATGCCGGTTGCTCCTGTCACTCCCGTTGCTCCTGCGCCCGCAAGCAATGTGTAATCCGGTGAAGTCCCCGGCGTTCCGGTTGGTGACGCGACATTAGTTATATACGTACTGCCGTTAAACGTTACAACCTGACCCACTGGATACGTTGGGGCTACGGCTGGATCGAATGGCACGATACCACTTAAACCTACGCCTGTCGCTCCAGTTACTCCTGATGCTCCTGTGACTCCTGTAGGTCCTGCACCTGCAAGCAATGTATAATCTGGAGAACTTCCTGGCGTACCCGTTGGCGAAGCGACATTTGTAATATAAGTACTGCCACCAAACGTGACGATCTGTCCAGCTGGATATGTTGGTGCTAATGCGGGATCGAATGGCACGATGCCACTTAATCCTGCACCTGTGGCTCCAGTTGCACCAGTCGCCCCCGCAGCAGCGATTAATGTGTAATCCGATGAAGATCCTGGTGTTCCTAGAGGACCAGCTACACTCGTAATGTAAGTACTACCGTTATACGTAATTACTTGACCTGCTGGATAACCCGGGGCGAGCGCTGGATTAAATGCCACGGCTCCTGTCAAACCAGCTCCGGTTGCTCCCGTTACTCCAGTCGTTCCTCCCGACAGCAAAAGAGTGTAGTCTGGAGAACTTCCGGGTGTACCCAAGGGACCGTTTACATTGGCAACATAAAGACTACCCTCGTAGCTCACTACTTGACCTTGAGCATATGTCGGCCCAAGCGCAGGGTCAAAAGCCGTAATATTGTTCAAGCCCACACCAGGTGCTCCTGCCGGACCCTGTGCTCCCTGGGGACCAATTGGGCCAACCGGTCCTACTGGTCCAATTCCTCCCGGTGTTCCAGTAGCCCCTTTCACCCCAGGGACTCCTGGGACACCTGGTACCCCCGGGACTCCTGGCACTCCCTGTGGCCCGGCTGGTCCGGTAATTCCTCCAGTTCCAAGAGTTGTCGTCGCCCGGCTTAACGATATGGAGATCGATCGAATTAATCCCACTAGTTTATCTTTTTCTGCAGGTGGTACTTCAAGAAGCAGCGTCACACTTAACAAGTCATCCAGTAAGTTTTGCAAGTTACCTGCGAGATTAATAAGAGGAACAGGAACAACCTCTGAACCTGCAATCGTTAATTCCAATACGGCTTGTAATTCTGCCTTTACTCCGGCACGAAATCCGGATTGATTTACAAAAGTAAGTAACTGGCGTAATCCATTCTGTAATGACAGTATATTGGCTGAAGTCGGCTGACTGATTGCAGCAGGAATAGCCACAGCCAAAGAACGCAGTATAGATTCAAACTGCTCCAGTTCGCTTGTGGTTATTGGAATAAACGGAGAGCCTGCTCTAAAAGATCTGCCTTCCAGGAAAGCTTTAATATTGACCCTTTTTCGATCATCGGACATGCTTAACTCAATCCTCCTCTATCTTGCCTGCTTTTCAAGCTTATGTTACATAGGAAGGAAAATTATCTTGGACACTCTTTTTAGTCAAAAAAAGACCATTCTTGTTCCACGTTGAACAAGATTAAACGGTAGTCTTCAACAAAAAAACACCCTCCATAAGAGGGTGTTTCCGCACTTTTTGTATGAAATTCAGGCTATTTCGATGAATCCAAAGGAAATTGCAAAATAAACTCTGTTCCTTCGCCAAGCACACTATTGACGGTAATCATGCCTTGATGCGCATCAACAATATTTTTCACAATCGCTAAACCAAGCCCCGTACCTGCACTTTCTCCCCGAACACGAGCCTTGTCAGCTTTGTAGAATCGTTCGAAAATAAATGGCAAGTCAGATGAAGGGATACCTACACCCTGATCCTTCACAGAAACTCTGACAAATGGAGCACGAAGATAAGTGACCCGCTCTGCTGAGATCATTACATTTTTGCCAGTAGGTGTATGTCTGAACGCATTATCCAGCAAATTCGTAAATACTTGCTCAAGTCGATCCTCATCTGCCTGTTGAAGTTCAATTGTTGGCTGTTCGAACTCAAAGTGCAGTTGAATTCCCTGTTCTTTTGAACGCACCGAGAACTTCCGATATACACGTTCGAGTAGTTCTCCGAGGTCAACTTCCTTCATCACCATGTCCGTGTGTCCAGCTTCCATCCGCGCAAGATCAAGCAAGTCTTTAACCAGTCTGCCCATCCGTAGAGACTCATCATGAATGACTTGGATCAGTTCTTCGCTCTCTTCCGGTGAGGTTGCCATACCGTCCAAAAGGGCTTCACTGTAGCCTTGCATCATGGATAGCGGAGTTCGTATCTCATGAGATACGTTAGCCACGAAATCACGCCGCATTTTCTCCAGACGCACTTCTTCTGTTACATCTCTTAAAACAGCCACAGCCCCTCTGACAACACTGTCAGCGTACAACGGTGCCATCTGAACAGACCAGACACCTTGCTGTACGTGAACATTGGAGTTCTGGTCCCCGCCTTGCTCCATCACCATTCTGAACAAAGGAAGAAGGGGCTCAGGTACATCCCGCGAAGTCTTGTCAGACTGCTCGGATTCTTGTCCTTCGTCCATTTTTGCCCAATCGAGATCATACCATGCCTGCATGATCTTCTCTCCAGGCGGATTCGTCAGAATAACTTTGCCTTCACCATCAAATGTAACAACAGCATCAGTCATGCTGCGAAGCACACTCGCCAAATGTTCCTTCTCATGGTTAAGGTTTCGAATATTATCTTCCAGTTGGGCAGCCATATGATTAAATGTGTTGGCAAGTTCACCAATCTCATCACTCGTTACCAGGGAGAGACGTGTTCCGTAGTTCCCTTTGCGAATCGCATTGGCTGCCTGAATCAATTGCTGCATAGGCTGCGTTATTTTGGTGAATAGAAACAATGCAAAAAACGTGGTTAAACTGAATCCGATAATACAGATATAGGTGAACAACCGCTTAATATCTCTGGATTCGGATTCTGCAAAGTTCGTATCAATGTAGGGCAGCAAAAAGAGACCCAGCGCTATAAGTACACAACCCACAAGGCAGATAATAGTGATCCATAACTTCCCGACCAGTGATCTCCAGAAACTAAAACTACTTCGGTACTTCCAGTTTATAACCCACACCCCACACCGTCGTAATCATGGCCGCCGATTCAGGCGATACCTTGTTAAGTTTCTCGCGAAGACGCTTCACGTGCGTATCCACGGTACGAAGATCGCCAAAGAATTCGTAATTCCATACATCTTTGAGCAATTCTTCTCTGGAGAAAACTTTGTCGGGAGATGTTGCCAGGTAGTGCAGCAATTCATATTCTTTTGGTGTAAGACTAATCTCTTCGCCACCAGCGGTTACCCGGTGGGCATCATGCTCAATAACCAGATGCGGGAACACGATGTTGTTACTCGAATTGCTCTCCTTGGAGAGATAAGCTGTCGCGGAAGCTCGACGCAAAATCGCTTTGACGCGATAAATCACTTCACGCGGGCTGAATGGTTTTACAACATAATCATCAGCGCCAACTTCGAAGCCTTGAACCCGGTTAATCTCTTCACCTTTTGCAGTGAGCATCAAAACCGGCGTTGATTTCACCTGACGAAGACGGGTACACACTTCAACTCCATCCATACCCGGCAACATCACATCAAGCAAAATCAGCCCGTAGTCCCCTGCTGTTGCTTTACGCAGTGCAGTTTCCCCATCCTCAGCTTCATCGATTTCATAACCTTCTTTTTCAAGATACATTTTCAAAAGCCTGCGGATTCTCTCTTCGTCATCCACGACCAGTATTCGATTCTCATGTTCAGCCATGCCTCTCCAGCCCCTTTGCAATAACTCCTCATCACTTCTATTATGTTCGATCTGGCGAACAATATTTGAATACCCTTCAATAAAAAGGTACATTTGTGTTTCCCGCTTCTAAACTCAACCTTTGCAATACGAGTCTGTCCTAGTCAGCTCCAGCATAAGAATGTAATCCGGCAATGATCAGATTCACTCCAACCAGCGTAAACATGACCACCAGGAAGCCAAGAACTGCAAGCCATGCAGACTTCTGACCTTGCCAACCTCTGGATAAACGCAAATGCAGATACACACTATAATATAGCCATGTAATCAATGCCCACACCTCTTTGGGGTCCCAACCCCAAAAGCGACTCCAGGCAATCTGAGCCCAGATCATGGCAAAAATTAATGCTCCCAGCGTAAATATCGGAAAACCAATGGCAATCGCGCGATAACTTATCTCATCCAGATCATCGGCATCGATTCCATCCATCATTGGCTGTAACGCTTGTCCAAGTGGTCTGCGCACAAGAAGTCGTACAATTCCATACAGGATCAGACCTACAATAAGTGACCAAACCACCGTATTCAGCTTGCGCCCGGCATTTACCCCGTTCATCCAGGAAGGCGTCTCAAGTAAAGGTTTTTTCATGCCAAGAAACGGTGTCATGCTCTCCACTTCGCTATTATATGGTGCAAAAATCGGAGGCATGCGATAAATCACTTTCTCTATTGTACTATTTTCCTGTACCTCTGTGTCAATGCTGACCGTTTTCTGTACAAAAACCGCCTCGTAACCAGCTGTACGAAAGGCAAATACCGTTCCGATGAATCCGATGACTACAACGATCGTAACCAGGGTGAATTCAACCCATCCTCGTTGACGTCTTGAAGATTTATCTTTACCGCTGAAATCAACGGTACGGAGCAAATACATGAACCCAGCGGCAAAACCTACGGCGAAGAATGCTTCACCAAGCGCGGCCAACGTCACGTGAATTTTCAGCCAGATGGACTGAAGCGCCGGGATTAATGGCTGTACCTCCTGAGGAAATACAGCGGCATACGCCATAATAATAATGGTAAGTGGTAACGCAAACAAACCCAGTAATGACTTGCGGTATATGGCATATACAACAATAAATGCAACCATAATCATCATGGACAGAAAAGACATGAACTCATACATGTTACTAACCGGGATATGACCTGCCCCAGCCCATCGGGTTACAAAAAATACGATATGTGCCGCCAAGGCGACAGTCGAAGCGATAAAAGCTCTTTTACCCCAGCGATTCATATGGTCCAGAGGATCACGATTACTCCATTTTTTGCCCATGACCGCGACAGCATATAACAAGAATGCAGCACAATAGAGAAAGAAAGATACGATAAATGCGTCGCTGCTGAAATCCAATAATCTCATGCCTGATTCCCCCCGTTATCCAACGACTTTTCTTCCACTTCCAGATTCATCTGTTTCAAGACGGCCGCAACTTCACGCCTGAAGCCAAACCAGTTTTTGTTGGTATGTCCACCCAAGGTGAGCTGTTTATCATCAAAACGAATCCAGATGCGGCGATGATGCCAATAAAAACCCATGACCAGACCCAACATAACAATACCGGCTCCTACCCAGACAAAAGGCATTGCCTTATCCACTCTTATATTGAGATAACTTACGGACTGAATAATATCGACCTTGTCCATGCTGTCTACTTCCAGCTGTAAAGGAATCTCAGCTCCAATCAGCTGTTGGTTAATTGCATCTTGTTGAAACCGTTGTTTATCAATCTGCTTCGCAAAGTACAGATATTGTATCCCCTCTTCGGGCAGATCCGGTCCCTTGATGAGAAAGAGAAAAGCAGGTGCATTAGGTGAAGGCGATTTTGATTTGGGCTGACCATTCTCATCTAATCCAAAGTCCATAAACTTTTCTTTTACCGTGAGCTTATAAGGACCAGCTTCAAATGTTCTTTGGGTATCTACCATATCGATCTTAATTGGCCCATATACTTCACCCGTCTTTGTATTGACCAGATCAGGCGTTACGGACCGAATGGTGGGTGTTAGATCATAATCAAACTGATATGCTTTCAGACCGTTATAATTCAATGGATGATTCACGCGTACATCATGTCTGGCTACCTCAGCTAACTGAGGTTTCTTCGAGAGATCCGAACAATCTGCTGTACATTCATACAAAACAACTTTTGTTTCAAACAGTTTTGGAACGGTCTTATTCAGGTTACGGAATTGCTCGGGTACTTCGTCCTCACTGTAGAATTCAACATTAAACTGTTCATTTTGCAGATACATCGATGTATTCGGGATCTTTTTGATCTCCCCTTCAGGAAAAGCAACGTGCTCGTCCAGATTCAGACCAGGAAGTCCTCGTGCGAGTACCGCCAGCAAAAATATAATGAGTCCAATATGGATGACATATGGGCCCCATCGACTGAATCGTTGTTTCTCGGCGAGTAATGCATCCCCCTGGGTGTGCACACGGTATCCTTTCTTTTTCAACGGCGTAACCGCTTTCTTAATCCAGTCTTCTTGTGCCTCTTCGATGGTACCTTGGTACACGAGACGCTGTCTTGTCAAAAATTGCGTATGCTTACGTATTCTCTGTTTATTCAGTGCTTTGTAGAGCGGTAGGACGCGATCCAGACTGCATATCACCAATGATGCCCCAATCAGCACCAGCAGTAGAATAAACCACCAGGATTCGTATGTATGGGATAAACCCAACAGATAATAGATATGACCCAACTGACCGTATGTTTCTTTGTAGTACACGGAGGGATCGATATTCAGAAATGTACTTTCTTGCGGATAGATCGTGCCAAGCATAGAACCTACAAGCGTAAAAACAATCATATAGACGGCAATTTTAACGGAAGAAAAAAAGTTCCATATGCGGTCAATGATGTTGGGATTACTGCGCTGTGAGCGGCGCGCCATGCCATCATAACGCATTTCCAACACTTCATCCGATTTAGCTTCAGACTCCAGCAGCGGTTTCCCACATGCTTCACATAGTACAGTGCCTACCGGATTCTGGTGTCCGCACTCACATTTGGTATTTTGGAACACGAATAGACCTCCTGTCAGGGCTGCTTCGCCAGTTGCGAAATTTGAGCGTCAAGTGTGTCCAAATCAAGTTGCCCGATATGAATGGTAGAGATTTTGCCCGTGTCGGATACAAAAAATGTCGTTGGCATCGGAGAGATCCCAAAATCACGAACCGAGTTTTTCTCACGGTCAAGCATGATTGGAAACGTAACGCCAACCTGCCGTATAAAATTATCCACGGTCATCTGGTCTTCTCCAACATTAATCCCGACAAATTGTACTCCCTGGTCCTTCCATTTGTCAGCTTGTGCCTGAAGTGCAGGCATTTCTTTAACACAAGGTTCACACCAGGTGCCCCAGAAATTGATCACCATCGCTTTTCCTTTATACTCATCAGACCTATGAACTTGACCATCCAGGCCCAGCAGTTCAAAAGAAGGAGACTTGTCCCCTTCCTTTGGCTTGCCATTCGAGCCGGATACCGATGTGGTAATCGCATATCCGCCCAACACCAGGATCAATAACAAAATGACGATTTGCACCGTTCTTCTTGATTTCCCCATGTGCTGCTCCCCTTTTAAGTGACTGTAGCATTCGCATCTTATTGGTCTAAGACAACTGTGAACATCCTATGAACAATTATAGCGAATTTCGTCACAAAACTGCGGCGGTTTTATGAAAATTATGTGTCCTCACATTACCTTTTTTTCATTTTTTTGGCTGGTTCTGATTGTGCGAGGGTAATCAGGTTGTTGACTTCCTCTTTGGTCAGATGACGTGTCAGACCACGTTTCAGGTTTTGTAGCAAAATACCACCAAACGAAATCCGTTTCAGGCGGGTTACTGGATGGTTGATTGCCTCGAACATACGTCTAACCTGACGGTTACGTCCTTCATAGATCGTAATGGAAATGACCGACTCATTAGCCGCTGTATCCACATCTTTGTACTCTACCTCTGCAGGAGCAGTCATGCCGTCATCCAGCATAATGCCTGTCTTTAATTTCTCCAAAGCTGTACCATGTGGCACACCTTTAACCGTTGCATGATACGTTTTGGGTACGTGATGCTTAGGATGCGTCAGCAAATGTGCAAACTCACCATCATTGGTAAGGATCAATAAGCCCTCTGTGTCATAATCCAGACGACCTACAGGATATACGCGTTCCTTGACACCTTTCAGGTAGTCGGATACAATTTTCCGACCTTCCGGGTCAGATGCACTTGTGATTACGCCTTTTGGCTTGTTCAACATCAAGTACACTTTTTTCTCACTGCGGATCGGTTTTCCATTAACCGTAATCATATCCTCTTCGGGGTTCGCTTTTGTACCCAGTTCGGTTACGACCTCCCCGTTAACTTCTACTTTGCCGGACAGGATTAGTTCCTCGCTCTTGCGGCGGGATGCAATGCCTGCCTGTGCGATAATTTTTTGTAATCTTTCCATGTTTGTCATGTCACCTCACACTAATGATACCCATCACGCAAGGAAATCACAAGGATAATCCATGGATTTTGTAAACTGGAGACACGAATATCCATTTCTGGCTACCTTCCTCCCCCAGATTTGCCGCAAAAAAAAGCCTGCCTTTACACGACCTGTTGAACACAGATGGCGTAAAGATAAGCCTTTTCCTCAAATCATTTAATTGGAAACTTTGCCGGCAACTGCAACCTGTTTTTTGGCAGGTGTGGTACTCTCTTTAATGAAAGTCTGCAATGTCTTGGAAGTAATATAATAGGTACGTCCACCGTACACAAATGTCATCATACCAATGACCCGGTTGTTCTGATCCAGAACAGGGCCACCTGAATTACCTTGGGCCATGGATTTCACAATACTGCCGATTCCCTTTTTACCTGGAACGTCCAAAGCTTGGGAACTAAACACTCTGCTTTTGGCTATCGTATTGAAGGTTGAAGGAAAATCTTCATCCAGGATGACAAGATCACCAGCAGGATTTTTGGGAAATCCAATCGTATAGACAACCTGGTTATCCCTTGCATTTGCAAATGCGACCGGTTGGGCCTCTATTTCCTTGTCCAGCTTCAGCAGTGCCATATCTGTCACCGGGTCTGTCTTAATAATCTTTGCCTTTACAGGCTTGCTAAGGGAACCCGGACTTGCAACAGTCAGTGTACCTTCATCACCATCAGACAGTTCAGCAAAACTCTGAACGACATGATAATTCGTGAGCACTTCATCCTTTGAGATCAATATTGAGGTACCAACATCATAATATACCATATCGGGTTCATCCTGCTTGACCAAACGTACATTCACGACTGGAAAAGAATCCGCTGTGACTGCCATTTGTGCACGCAGCTGTTTGTCGAAGTAACCTGTAAAATGTATCGTCTGAACGGCTTGAGCTGCCGCCAGCCCCGTTGACCCTGCGAGCATTGCAATAGCAAGCACGCCTGACATTCCGACACGGAGCATTCGTTTCCAACTCTTCTGCATGTCTCACTCTCCTCCGCTATTATTCTAGCATATCTAATATATCGGAAGGAAAGGAGATATCTTTTAACCAAAAACGAGCAAACAAATGGCGAGGGCAGCAATAAAACCAACGACATCGGAAAACAACCCTACTTTGAGTGCATATCGACCGTTACGTATGCCTACAGCCCCAAAATAAACAGTCAGCACATATAACGTGGTGTCTGTACTCCCCTGAATCGTAGATGCCATACGTCCAATCATGGAGTCAGGGCCATGGGTTTTGATCAGATCGGTTGTAAACGCCAGAGAGCCTGTCCCCGTTAAAGGACGCAGTATTCCGAGTGGTAACACTTCGCCCGGAACACCCATCCAGGACACCAGCGGAGCAAACAGACTAATCACAAAATCCAGTGCACCCGAGGCACGAAATACGCTGATTGCGACCATCATGCCCACTAGATGTGGAATAATACTGATTGCAGTGGAGAAACCATCCTTGGCCCCATCAACAAAGGATTCGTAAACCGGGACCTTTTTGGTAAACGCATATAATGGAACAAACGCGATAATAACCGGGATGGCCCAGACGGAAATCCAGTTGATGAAGGTTAACAAAGGTGCTCATCCTTTCATGCCGGGATTGCCACTTTTCTGTATGCGCGGCGGTTTGTGTAAAGCCCTGTTTCGATACCAGCGATCGGCGATTATAGCAGCAAGTGTAGCGATAATGGTAGCCATCAATGTTGTTCCCACAATCTCTGTTGCATTGGCGGAATGATAGTTTAAGCGGATGGCGATCAGCGTTGTCGGAATAATGGTAATGCTAGCCGTATTCAGAGCCAGTAAGGTGCACATCGCAGGAGAAGCGGTTTGTTTGTCCGGATTAAGCTCCTGCAGCTGTTGCATGGCTTTGATTCCCATCGGTGTAGCCGCATTTCCTAGTCCCAGCAAATTGGCACTCATATTGGAGAGAATATAACCCATCGCCGGATGATTTTTGGGCACATCGGGGAACAGGAAACCAACAACCGGACCGAGCAGCTTGGCAATCCGAGCCAGGAGACCCGCATCTTCAGCCATTTTCATCATGCCCATCCAGAACACAAGCACACTAATCAGTCCAAAACAGACCGTGACTCCCGTTGCCGCCCCATCAAAAGCGGCTTGCGTGACCACTTCGATATTGCCGTTGACGGCTGCAAAAACAAATCCGATTAAAATCATGAGCAGCCAAATTAGATTAATCATGGATTATATCCTCCCTTCAATGGCGATTTAGCTAAGGAGACAACAGGTGGCTTAACACGGCACGCCATGCAGTTGCCCAGGAAGAGACATCACCGATTCCACCCAGCGTTGCATCTTCTGTCTTCGGTTCAGGAGGAATATAACTGCCTTTGCGATACACGGGAATTGAGCCCACAAGTTTGCCGTCAAGTTGCATATCAATGCGCCCTGCCAATCCAAACGAAGGATCTGTCGATTGTTCCTTGCCTTCCGTTTCCGACTGTCCTCTATTTTCGTGTAGTATCAATTTCTTGGTCAATGAGCCTTCTTCACTTTTAGCCAGTGGGTACCAGAATCCCCGGCCCGTAACGACATCTGTATTTTGCACAGGCTGTTCTTGCTTGGCGACCTCTACTAACGGGAAGTACTCAAAACCGAAATCTAACATCCGAGCATGATCGTTCCAATCGTTTCCGTCGTTCAGCGTTACTGCGGCGAGCTGCTGTCCGTTACGTGTAGCGGAACTGACCAAACATCTGAAAGCTTTTTTTGTGTAGCCGGTTTTCACTCCATCCGCACCTTCATACATCCGCAACATTTTATTTTTATTGTGCCAAGAGTATTCCCAGCTTTCATTGGGGTTCGGTGCGGATTTGTCCTCCGTGGCTACGATGCGTTTGAACACCGGATTGTGCAATGCATATGCCGTTAATCGTGCCAAGTCGTTAGCTGTTGAATAGTGACCTTCTGCATCCAGTCCATGAGGGTTCATAAAATGAGAATGCGTCAGACCGATTTGCTCCGCCTTTTTGTTCATTAACAGGACAAAGCCTTCTTCCGATCCACCGACATGTTCTGCGATCGCAGAGGCCGCGTCATTGCCTGAACGGAGCATGAGCCCGTACAACATGTTTTCAAGCGTCATCTCTTCACCTAACTTGAGATAGAGAGAAGATCCTTCTTTGGCAAAAGCCGTGGGAGACACTTTCACTTTATCATCCAGCTTGCTGTGTTCGATCGCTACGATCGCTGTCATGATTTTGGTCAAGCTGGCAATTCGCAGTTCTTTATCCCCATCCTTGCTGTATAAGATCCTGCCTGATGTGACATCAATGAGAGCAGCGCTTTGCGCATGTGTAGACGGACCTTGAATCGTTGCCTGGGCTTGAGTTGCCCCTAATGAAGACAGCAAGAAGACAGGGATAAGCATGCATGCAATGACTTTCGTTATTTTTCGCATCAATTCATTCCTCCGGGTCACTTGGAATCTTGTACTATCTTATGTTCGGACAACTTGGAGTATGTCCCATAGGGCAAAAACAGCAAAAATCCCTCACGCTTGGATGCGGGAGGGATCATAACGAAATGATTCAGCTGTACGTTGATGGATCTGGTGTAACCGGTACACCTGTAGTATTCGTTGGTGTTGTATTCCGTTGGAACATGCCTTGAATACGGTCCAGAACATAAGGGGTGGAGTCAATGAGTTTCTCAAACAGATGTGTGGAGTTATCAAGTGGTACAATGTGTACCCCCTGTTTACCTACCACCAGGAACGCAATAGGACGTATGGATACACCGCCCCCACTACCGCCACCAAACGGAGAAGCAACTTTAGCTGAACTCGCATGTTCAGCAGAGGTACCCGTAGCACCACTTTTGCCACTACTTTCTCCATTAACGTGAAAATCACTACCACCGGCAGCAAAACCGAATCCCACCTTACTGATTGGCAGAATCACGGTACCATCTGGTGTTTCGACTGCATCGCCAACAATTGTATTGACATCCACCATGGCCTTGATATTTTCCATTGCGGTTTCCATTAAGCCTTGAATTGGATGATCTGACATTTAAATTCCCTCCAGTTTCAATGTAAGCTAGGTTTGATCTAACCATATCATCCCCAAACTTGAAGGGACTTATGTAATAAGCATTTTAAATACACTCACCAAATCCCAACCTTACATTCCCAAAAACAGACCGACTATGATGGGTTTTTATACTGTTGTCCCACTAAGTTTCTTCTTTTGCTTCTCCTTATGCCTGCGGCGCTGTTCCTGAAGAAGCTTGAACCACATCCGCCATCCGCCTTCGACTTGAAGCACACGGGTGAGTAGTGTAACTCCAGCGATCAGAACGGCTGTAATCCGAATTTTCACTCTGAAATCAAGTTCCGTTCTAAATTCCATTTCATCGGACCATACTGGCATAACCTGAAGCACAGGTGTTTCATCAAAGCGGATCTGATAGGTGAGAAAACCAATAATAATGGACTTGATACTCCACACCCAGCCCGTCAGCACCGCTGTATATGCTGCATCACCAACGCCGATGTGGGTAGCCCAGGACAGTTGGGTCATATGTACGCGTGTAAGTGTTTGCTTCAGCCACAGCTTGAGCGCGTCCGTTGCCCTAAGCATAATTTTCACATCTTTAGCCCACTTCTTGACTTTGCGTTTGTTGACCCGCTCGCTTCCCTGGGCCTCGCCTCTCGAATGATTCATGGATTGTTCGGTCTTGACCAGAAAACCTTCCTTCATATTGCGAAAAACAATACTCGGGATCTCATAGTTAATCCGCACAATTCCATAGAGAAGACGAACATTAATATTGGCGTAATCATCACTTTTATGTTTACTGAATGTAAAATGTACATGAACATTTGAGATGAGGACTGCGGCAATCAGCAATGCGAACAACAATCCGATTCCTCCAAGCCAAATCCACACAGGCCTTACCTCCAAGCCCTCAATTCTTTTCTCGTCTAGTATGGCACTCTGAATAGGAAAAAATTCACGTCTGACCTAAAAATCCCATTTCATATTTGTTTGGAAACTGTTTTATTCACCATTTATCTAAAAATAATGCACAAAAAAACCGACTCCACTGATGGGTGTCGGTTAGTATGAGCTTGCAAATTAGAGTGAAGAGTCCGTATTATCGTCTTCGTTGTCAAATTGACTTAGATCATCCACCGGATCAGCACTTTCCGGTTCCAGTTGTTGCAAATCCAGTTTGTTGAATAATAGTTGTGTCTCTTCCTCCAGGTTTTCGGAATCTTCGAACAAACCTGGTTCCGGAAGGTCTTTAATTGTTGCCAATCCGAAATAATCCAGGAATGACTTGGTCGTTCCGTACAGAATTGGTCGTCCGATCGCCTCGGCTCGTCCCACTTCAATAATTAGATCCTTATTCACAAGCGTATGGATGGCCCGCTCCGATTTTACACCGCGGATTTCCTCAATCTCTACCCGTGTAATGGGCTGCCGGTACGCTACAATAGCCAGTGTCTCCAGAGCCGCTTGGGATAAGGACGTACGCGCGGGAGAGTATGCCAGTTTCTCGAAATATACAGCGTGGTCAGGCAAGGTGCCCAACTGAACTACACCAGCGATCTTGAGAATCTGTACACCTCGTCCCTGCTGTGAAAATTCATGAATCATCTCCTCAATCGCATCCGTTACAAGCTCCACTCGCTGGTCAACGATCTCGGCGATTTGTTTGATACTCAGACCTTCTTCTCCGGACAAAAACAGCAGGCCTTCAATAATCGATTTCAATTTCGGAAAATCCATGATTCTTTGTTTCCCCTCTCCACTCCATAACGATATCCTCAAACATCCGTTCCTGATAACAGACAATCTGCTTCATCTTCATCAGTTCAAGCACCGCCAGAAAAGTGACAACAATCTCATGGCGATAGATATGTTCATCCATCAACTTGGAGAATAACAGCCTGCCTCCCGGCCCCATACTTTCCAAAGCGCCGATGACATCCCGTATCCGGTCCTTAACCGAAATCTCATCTCGTTTGATTCGGGTTACGGTTGTACGCTTCTCAGCCTTACGTAGCGCCTTCTGAAAGGCTGCAATCAGGTCAGAGGTGTGTAAACCCTCAACCGGGTTCGATTGTGCTTCTACGGGCATATAGGGGCGCAGATCCTCGGGCTCTTTGGAAAATATAAGGCTGCGTTCCCACTCCCGTTCATGAAGATGACGCGCAATTCCCTTGTATTTGCGATATTCTATCAGACGTGCAATCAGCTCTGCACGTGGATCATAATCTTCTTCTTCCATATAATCATAATCCTCGAAGTCCTCAATGACCGGTGGTTTGGGCAATAAAAGTTTGCTCTTGATCGCCAGCAATGTTGCTGCCATGACCAGAAATTCACTCGTAATATCCAGTTCCAGTTCCTGCATCGAATGCAGATACGCCATGTATTGATCGGTAATATCGCTGATGGGAATATCCTGGATATGAATTTCAGCCTTATCAATCAGATGAAGCAACAGATCCAAAGGCCCTTCAAAAGTCTCCAGTTTGTATGTAACTACCGTCACTAGACGAATCCTCCCGCCAGAAAAATACAAAACCCTGCTAAGCCGTCCGAATCCGGTTTCCCGTGTTCGTCTGCGCAAAGCAGGGCACTACTATTAAATAAGCACTATTTTAGCTGTTTCGTCAAGTTTGCCATCTCAATTGCCGCCGTAGCTGCATCCCAACCTTTGTTACCCGCCTTGGTTCCGGCACGTTCAATCGCTTGTTCAATATTTTCTGTTGTAACCAGTCCAAAGATCGTAGGCACGCCAGTTTTCAGGTTAATTGCGGCTACCCCTTTAGCCATCTCGTTGCACACATAATCGTAATGCGTAGTTGATCCACGAATAACGGTTCCCAGGGTAATCACCGCATCATACTTGCCGCTCTCCGCCATTTTCTGCGCAATCAAAGGGATTTCGAACGCACCTGGAACCCAGGCTACATCCACTTCATCATCCTGAACGCCGTGACGTTTGAATGCATCGAGTGCTGCGCTAAGCAATTTACTGGTAATGAATTCGTTAAAACGTCCAACAACAACTCCATATCTGGATCCTTCTGATACTAAATGTCCTTCAAAAAATTGTGGCATTCAAGTCATCTCCCTAACGGTATAATGTAATGTAAGTAACGGAAATCTTAATTAATCTCTTCCATAAATTACATGGTGAACGTTATTCATCTAAAATATATTTACTGTTCGTTTTGCTCGATATCATCAAACTTGAGCATATGCCCCAGCTTGGCTTGCTTGGTATGAAGATAGACCGTATTGTCCTCGTTCTCCTCCATCTGGATCGCGACACGCTCTACGACTTCAAGTCCATACCCTTCAAGGCCTTTAATTTTACGAGGATTGTTAGTTAGCAGTCTGATCTGACGAACCCCAAGGTCTTTCAGAATTTGAGCGCCAATTCCGTAATCACGCAAGTCAGCAGCAAAACCCAAACTCAGATTTGCATCAACAGTATCCATACCTTCCTCTTGCAGCTTATAGGCTTTGAGTTTGTTGATTAGCCCAATACCCCGACCTTCCTGTCTCATATAGAGCAGTACGCCATTGCCTTCCTCATGGATCTGTTTGAGTGCCGCATCAAACTGCGGACCACAGTCACAACGATGCGAATGGAATACATCACCTGTCAAACATTCAGAGTGTACACGTACAAGCACAGGTTTCGAACCATCAATTTCTCCTTTGACCAGAGCCACATGTTCCTTATTGTCCACAGCATTTGTATAAGCCACCGCTTGAAACTCACCAAAGTCCGTTGGCATACGCACAGCTACTTCACGTTGAACCAGCTGCTCTTTTTCGTTACGGTAACGAATCATGTCCTGAATACTGATCAGCTTCAGATCATGTTTGCGAGCAATCTCCTGCAGATCCGGAAGTCTGGCCATCGTGCCATCTTCCTTAATTACTTCACAGATAACGCCAGCAGGGTAGGAACCACACATGATAGCGAGATCTACAGCCGCTTCCGTATGTCCGGCACGACGAAGTACACCGCCGTCTTTTGCAATCAGCGGGAACATGTGACCAGGCTTACGGAAGTCCCCGGCTTTCGCCTCAGGATCGATTAGACCTTTCACGGTAATAGAGCGTTCATGTGCCGAGATACCTGTTGTTGTATCTTTGTGATCCACAGAGACGGTGAAGGCTGTTCCATGGAAATCCGTATTTTGTTGAACCATCGGTTTCAGGTTAAGTTCGTCCGCACGTTGTTGTGTAATCGGAACACAGACCAGACCTCTACCTTCAGTAATCATGAAATTAATGACTTCAGGCGTCGCCTTTTCGGCCAAAGCGATAAAATCGCCTTCATTCTCCCGATCTTCATCATCCACAACAATGACGGGTTTACCACGCATGAGATCATATATGGCTTCTTCTATTGTGTCCAGAATGGATTGTTCTGACATTGGTCCACCTCCAGTTAATTTCTGTTCTCTATTTATGCAAATCCGTGATTGGAGAGAAAATCTTCACTGATACTGCGCGGCTTGCCAGCACCCGTCTCCCGATGTCCTCTCCCATACTGGAGCAGATGATCCACATATTTGCCCAAAATATCGCATTCGATATTAATGGTATCCCCTGTCTTTTTCACATTTAGTACAGTTTCACCAATGGTATGCGGGATAATGGAAACCGTGAATTCGGTATCCGATGTATGGACAACGGTCAAGCTAATGCCATCCAATGTAACCGATCCTTTGGGGATCAGATATTTGAACAACTGGTGATCATCAGGCTTGATCTCAAACACAATTGCATTCTGATCACGTGTTATACTGCCAATCACTCCAGTACCATCAACATGGCCCTGAACGATATGGCCGCCAAAACGACCGCCTGATTGCATGGCCCGCTCCAGATTAACTTTACTGCCAGATTGCAGCTGACTGAGATTGGTATGGCGATAGGTTTCAGGCATTACATCGGCGGTAAAACCTCCACCTTCGAGCGTTGTCGCAGTTAAGCACACGCCGTTCACTGCTACACTATCACCAATCTTCAGATCGTCCATGATGGCGGAAGCTCCGATATTCAGGACCATCGCTTCGCCTTTCCGACCAATACGCCGGATCTGACCGACTTCTTCCACCAAACCGGTAAACATGCTGCCGCCTCCCTTTTTCAAGTTATAAAGAACCTAACTTTCTACTTTCAAATCCATTTATTTATTCAGGCCACACCGGAATACCGCCAATGCTGATATTATCTCCAACTTGTTCGATCTCCAACTGATTCAATTGAATCGCCTGATTCATACGTTCCACACCCTCGAAGCGGAAGCTTCCAGGTGTATCATAACCGCCTACAATCTTCGGAGCGATAAACATGAGCAGTCGATCGACCAACCTTGCCTCCAGCATGGCTCCATTCAAGGTGCCTCCACCTTCAAGCAAAATTGAACCAATGTCACGCTCACCCAACTTGCTAAGACCGTTTAACAGATCCACACGTGGTCCAGGACCACAGCGTATAATCTCGACGCCGTAGGCTTCCAAACGTTCAGCAACTTCAGGACTGGCTTCGTCTGTTGTCAGCACCCATGTTGGAGCAAGACCATCCTTAACCATTTTGGCACCTACGGGGAGACGTAACTTGGAATCCACTACAATGCGCACTGGACTAATGCCTTCGACTTGCAAACGGGTTGTTAGTTCCGGATTATCGGCGATTACCGTGTCGACGCCAACCATAATTCCCTGGTGCCGATGACGAAGGGCATGCACAATCTCACGAGCGGGCTCGTTAGAGATCCACTTGCTGTCTCCGCTGCGAGTAGCAATTTTGCCATCCAAAGTAGTAGCCGTTTTCAGTGTCACAAAAGGTAGACCCGTTGTAATAAACTTAATGAATTTTTCATTCATGCGTCTTCCTCGCTCACGCAGTACGCCAACTTCAACTTCAATGCCTTGTTGACGAAGCATGCTTATACCCCTGCCGGATACTTGCGGATTTGGATCTTCACAACATACCACAACACGTTTCACCTTTTCATGAATCAGGCGTTCACTACAAGGTGGCGTCTTGCCATAATGACTACAAGGCTCAAGTGTAACGTATACCGTACTTCCTTCTGCATCACTGCCTGCCATGTTAAGTGCATGCACCTCTGCATGACCGGTTCCACGTTTCAGATGGCTTCCCAGGCCTACAATACGACCCTCTTTCACAACTACACACCCAACGACCGGATTAATCCCCGTCTGTCCCTGTGCTCGTTCCGCCATATCCAATGCCAGTGCCATATAAAATTCATCATTGATCATTTCCAAATCCGTTCACCCCGCGGTTTAAAGTCTTGTTTATTAAAAAATCCCCGTCGAACAATCAGTTCGATGGGGATGATGAGAGACAAATGTCACCAGCAGGAGTGAAATGGATACAGCACGCCAACACTTTGCCCAAAACTTCATTTCGGGCAAGTGAAAATAGACACATACCTTAATGAACATCAATTACAGGTAAAGAGCTTTTATAGTGCGGCATATGTATGGAACTGTCCGGCGTAACCGGATCTTCCCTGCACAGTGCATGACATCACAAATCGTGACTGTGCAGCAATACTCCTGCTGAATGCAAACCTGTTAGGTCTGCACCTCTCCTTCTCCCATCCAGACTATACTGTCGGTTCTGGAATTACACCAGATCAGCCATCTGCCAATGGCAGACAGGTCACGGACTTTGCATCAAGTGCTGGACACATAGGTCCTTACACTTCCTGCATCACCGCCGGTAGGGAATTGCACCCTGCCCTGAAGGATTGCTTTCGTTATTACTTGGATGTTAGCACTTTAATGCCAAAAAATCAATTGTTTTTTGTTCCTTTTTGTCACATACTAACTTTTAATAAGCTAAGAAACAACAAAAACCGCTTCCTCTCAAGGAGGCACGGTTTTTGCTTGGAGGCCCATTTCACACCCATCGTATCATTCTACATATCAGGAAAACACCAGCTAGCCATATGCTTTAATTCTTTGGCATTATGGAATGGAGTGCGATCAGGTTCTTGCAGGGGCGAAGTCGGAAGCGGGAACTCTCTTGCCACCCTTCTGACCCAACTTGTGGAATCAATCGCAATAGCCGAGCATTTCCAGCGTCCATTCGCTCTCGGTCGAAACGTCCCATGCAAATCTGCTTTTCCCGGCATCTCTGGGAAGACTCCATCCAGATATTCGACAATGACGCGCTTGTCTCTGACTTCATGACAATATACAGTCACCCATACACCTTCCCGGACCCGAACAGCATACACATCGCCAGACTGTACCTCCCCGGTACCTGCATCAGGAGATGCCTTTGGTACTTTTCCGCGAACACTTCTCTTCTTCTCCAATGCCCCTAAGATCGTGTCCTTTACAGCTGGACTCTCATCAGGCTTATCCGCAAGTGATATGTTATTCAGATCAAAATTATGAAATATCTTGTTCAGGTTGTTCTCATTAATTCCGACAGATGAGTCCCACCACGCCAGAGGGGCCTGCACTTCAACCCGCACATTGGGGCGTGCGTCACGCTGCATGTAAGAGGTGAATTCCGTGATCATTCCAGGATGTTCCGGCGTATCCAATATGCCAATCAGAGCTAACGTCTCAAGTAAATCACGGTAGGCATATTCCTTCTGTGTAGGCAAAAGACGTTCCTTCTTGAGCGCTACTGCTGCCTTGCTGTAACGTGTTTTGGGAGGTAATTCGCGCAACACCGTTAACACCGCACGGAATGTCCAGCGGTCGTACTCATTGGGTATTGGAAGCTCCTGCGCGGCAGCCAGCTCTCGAAGTGCCAACACATATCCAAAAGGATCACCGTCCAACGGTGTTCCATTGGTCATCCGCCAATACCATTGCAGCGTTGTGTCGGTTGCTTGATCTACACTTAATCCGCAGATCTTACAAGTGTTCGAAGATGGATATGGCGTATGTTCATGGCTTGGCATACTGCTCGCAATAAGCTTGCCCGTAAGCAACGAACGCCAGATCATGGGTGCTGACCACAAAGAGGATACAAAGGCCTGCGCTGCATCATTGATCGTCCATTGATTCGCAACTTTTTTCAGCTCAGTAATCGTTTCATCATGTTGCGGACGTACAAAGCGATTCGGTTCATGCCCGGCTGCCTCAAGCGCTTCTCGATCCTTTACCGATAGACTATCCGGAACGACATGGCGCGATGCCTGCAGTTCTTCATCCCACAACGTGCGCTCACTATAAATTTGTTTTAACAAGCTTAGCTGAGTAACCATATCCAAGGTTATATTCATCCTTTCTAATTATCGATTTGAAGTATGTAAAAAATAAAAAAAGTGCTTCTATAAAAGAAGCACTTCATGTTTGGATCCAGTTAAGGTGAAGGTATTAAGCTTCTACAACTTCAACAGTTTCCATTTTGTCTTTACCTTCTAAAGCGTCCACGAACTCCATACCTTTAGTTACTTTACCAAATACAGTATGTTGTCCATCCAAATGTGGTTGTGGTTGGTAGCAGATGTAGAACTGGCTTCCACCTGTGTTACGGCCAGCATGTGCCATAGCAAGTGTTCCGCGCTCATGTTTGTTCGGGTTAATTTCACAGTTGATTGTGTAACCTGGGCCACCTGCACCGCTACCGTTAGGGCATCCGCCTTGAGCTACAAAGCCCGGGATAACGCGGTGGAATGTAAGACCATTGTAGAAACCGGAATTAGCCAGTTTCTCAAAGTTTGCTACTGTGTTTGGAGCTTCTTGATCGAACAGATCGATCAGAACTTCTCCGCCGTTTGCCAATTTAATTTTCGCTTGTTTCGCCATATGTAAATGACTCCTTTCGTATTGACCATCGTTAATGGTGCCAGAACGCATGACCCTGGGCCAAGCATTACAGCACTTTTCTTAGTGTACACCGAAAATGTCTGGATCGCAAAAAAAACGGCAACTTTTTTCATGAATCAGCTTAAATACGCAAAAAGCAGACGAAAAAGGAAGTTCCCTTTTCATCTGCTTCAACTGTAAACGAACTAGCGAGTTACTGGCTGTTTGCCAATGCGCGCTGGTACCAGGTCATTCTGGATGATATCTTGATACGTCTCACGGCGTACCACGACATCTCCTTGACCGTCTTTGACAAATACAACGGCCGGACGACGAATCCGGTTGTAGTTGCTCGCCATGGAGTAGTTATACGCGCCTGTGCAAGCTACAGCGAGTAGGTCGCCGCTTTCCACTTTTGGCAGGTCCAGATCCCAGATCAACATATCGCCACTCTCGCAGCATTTACCCGCAACGGATACCGTTTCCTGAGCAGCCTCATTCGCACGGTTAGCAAGCACAGCTTCGTACTTGGATTCATACAAAGCAGGACGTGGGTTATCGGTCATACCACCATCCACGGCAACGTATTTACGCACGCCTGGAATGTCTTTGCTTGTTCCAACGGTATACAGCGTTGTTCCCGCTTCACCCACGATGCTGCGGCCTGGTTCAACCCAGATCTCAGGTACGGCATAGCCGATTTGAGCAAAATGATTTTTAACGGCATCTGTAATAGCCTTCACATATTGCGCAACTTCAAGTGGCGTATCTCCATCGATATAACGGATTCCGAATCCACCACCCAGGTTAACCACTTTGAAAGCAACGTTAAGACGCTCATATACACTTGCTGCAAATTCAGCAACACGTTGAACCGCCATCTGGAAGCCTTCAACTTCGAAGATCTGGGAACCGATGTGGGAATGCACACCGAGCAATACCAGGTTAGACTGCTTGGAAGCCAAGTCAATCGCTTTAAATGCTGTACCATTACCGATATCGAATCCAAATTTCGAATCCGTTTGACCTGTGGAAATATATTCATGCGTATGTGCCTCAACACCAGGCGTCACACGAAGCAAAATGTTTACTTTACGATTTTTGTCCGCTGCTACAGCCTGCAACAGATGCAATTCATTGAAGTTATCAACAACAAAACATCCAATCTCTGCATCAAGAGCCATTTCGATCTCTTCCAGCGTTTTGTTGTTACCGTGGAAGTGAATGCGCTCAGCCGGGAAGCCTGCTTGCAGTGCAGTAAACAGTTCACCATCAGATACGACATCCAAGGAAAGTCCTTCTTCAGCTGCAAGGGCACACATCGCCATTACACAGAATGCTTTACTTGCGTAAGCAACCTGGAAGCCCAGTCCGGAAGCACGGAATGCTTCCATGTACTCTCTGCAACGCTCACGAACCAATTGCTCGTCCACAACGTACAGGGGAGTTCCAAATTGTTCTTTCAGATCTGTTGTATCAACTCCGCCAATCTCCAGATGCCCTTGCGCATTTATTTTACTTGTACCATGTAAATACATAATCTGCATTCCTCAC
The DNA here is from genome assembly GCF_037981725.1 of Paenibacillus sp. FSL H3-0457. Lineage (NCBI taxonomy): Bacteria > Bacillati > Bacillota > Bacilli > Caryophanales > Paenibacillaceae > Paenibacillus > Paenibacillus sp. FSL H3-0457. The sequence continues at coordinate 4,382,853 of NZ_CP150283.1, forward strand.
TTTTTATATACTGGAACAATTGATATTCCAATGATTTTACACCAGTATATCAAATTAGGCAGCGAGATGAATGGATTTTTCGGAAGATCATTTGTGTTTTTTACTTTTTTGCAGTTCCCCGTCCGGATCATCGGACATTTTGGTGTTGTCACGGGTTTTATTGAATGATGGACGTTTTTTATTTTCCAGCAGCGGAAGCCGGAATAAAAAGTTGCCCAAGGCCTTTGCATTAAACGGTATAAAAGGCCAGAGATACGAAGAATTGTACGACCGGTGAACGGTGAGTGCCAATATGAGTAATGTACAGCCCACGACCAACCCCGGAACCTTAAATATCGCTACTGCAATGAGCAGAAACAACCTGACTAGCCTGTTGGCGAGCCCCAGCTCGTAACTCGGCGTGGCAAACATTCCGATGGCTGCGATGGCCATATAGAGCACAACCTCATTAACAAAGTATCCTGTTTTCACCGCGATATCCCCGACTAGAATGGCCGCGATTAAGCCCATGGCCGATGCCAGAGGTGTAGGCGTATGAACCGCTGCCATCCGTAATAAATCGACGCCAAGTTCGATCAGGAGAAACTGTAGAATTAGCGGTAGCTTTACATTTTCCTGTGGACCAATGAAGTCCAGTCCCATCGGTTTAATCGAAGGATCAATAACCATGAGCAACCACAGCGGTAATAAAAACAGCGATATGAGAATCCCTGCAAAACGCACCCATCGTAAATACGTTCCCATCAAGGCCGTCTGTCTGTTCTCCTCCGCATGCTCACACAGGTCGAAGAAGGTTGTAGGCAAGATCATCACACTGGGGGAAGTGTCTACGAAAATGACAACTCGTCCTTCCAGCAAATGGGAAGCTGTAACATCCGGTCGTTCTGAATAACGAACGAGTGGGAACGGATTCCAACCCTTGTTGATAATCGCTTCCTCCAACTGCTTGTCGGCTGCGGGAATACCATCGATATCCACTCGCTGAATTTTTTCACGGACCGAATCCACCTGCACTTTATCCACAATATCATCAATGTACACCACGCAGACATCCGTTTGGGTTCTCCGCCCCACCTGCATGATCTCAAACTTCAGCCCAGGGTCGCGTATTCTGCGACGCACTAATGTTACGTTGGTCAGGAGCGTTTCGGTAAAGCCGTCTCTGGAACCGCGGACCACCCTTTCCAATGAAGGTTCTTCTGGTGAACGAACCGGGTAACTCCGGGTATCCATAATTAAGACCGAGCGATCTCCTTCAACGAACATTGCGCTCATACCGGTAAGGACCTTGTTGATGACAGCACTCATCTTCTCGACTTTTTCCACCTGAATGTGGGGAATGTAACATTCAAAATAGGATTTGAGTGCATGTCCTGAGACGTCATCCGGCGTGAGATAGGTTAATCTTTTCAAGACTTCAAGCAAAATCTCATCCTTGGCGAAGCCGGTGATCATCAGCAATCCAACGTGCTTACCACCCAGGACCATTTCCCTCATATTCACGTCGAACGATTCTCCAAGCCCCAGCACCTGTTGCAGTGTATATCTGTTCTCACTCATGCGTGGGGAGATATCATCGTTTTCCTGCCAATATTGTACGGATTCCTCAATGCTGTCGGACATCTCATTTTGTTTTTTCTTATTGTACGCTTTCTCCTCTTCTTCCTTATGAATCTCATAAGCAGACTTGTGTAACATCTCTTCCGTTATACCTTCACTATTTTCCTGGCCTGTGTGCTCCGTTCGTTCATCCATCTTCCATCCTCCTATGGCCACGAGTTACCGCTGATATATAAAAAAATCAAACAGGGAACCTGTCATTTTGCCCAAAATCATGGCGAGCAGTAATCCAAACAAATAAGGTTTCATGCCCAATCGTTTGGCTAATACGGGCAGTACATTGAGTACCTCAGTGAGCGCCGCGGCGAGCAGACCGATGAACACGCCACAGAACAAACCAACGATCGGGCTGAGCAGTAGCACCCCATGCATTTTCCAATGCCAGAAGTCCGCCACCGTCCCGAGCAGTGAACCACCAATTAGCGCCCCTTCGTACCAGTGAGTTTTGTCATACGATTGCGTAAGTTGAGCCAACCTGGGAATCATATCGAGCACCAGAATGAGCGCAATTACGCCACTCCCTACGGCAATCCCCCCTGCAATACCCAATACAATGCTGATTGCTCCATTAAGAACGCTCATCCGCATTCATCTCCCTGCGTTCCTGCTCGTGCATCCGTTCGCTTTCTTCAATCACCACATATTTATCTACATTTTGCTGGTATAGGAACATCTCCACTTCCAGCGGAGTAGGCTCCTCATTCCACTTTTTCTTGAACAAATGATTAAAAAATACTGCCATTCCAAATCCAATGCCAATGGAATACGCCACTTGGAACAGATAGGGATGTTCGTCCCGATGCCCAGTAAGCATCTCCACAATACGAATCTGTACTTCCTGCATGTTCACATCGGCATGAAAATTCATAATGGTTAAGGCCGATCCGAAGAACAGCAGCAGCCAAACCAATATGAACAGAGACTTGGAAGGTTGACCATTTCCCGCAATGACTTCAACCAACGTATGGCCTGATCCTATCAGTTCCACACTTACCTCCGGCAAGATGTGCCGAATTTGGGGAATAATCTGCAATATATCAATGAGGATCAGATTGCCATCCTCTGGTCCAGGGCTTAGCAGTTCAAGCTCCAATAGCCTGCCCTCTTGGTCTTCTGAAGAGGTCAGTACATGTGCAATGTCTCCAAGCTTGACTGCTCTGCCCCTCTGGATGCGAATACGGCTGCGCAGACGAATATAGACCATTGGAGTGGGTGTCTGGGACATCCATAGCACTCCTTTACTGCGTAATTTAGGTTAGTATTTGAAGAATGTGCAAATTTATTACAGTCTGGTTGGAAAAAGATCGTGAGGTGGGTGGACGCTGCGGGATGGATCGGTCATTGGTCGCTGTTATCCCCGGATTTCTTAAACTCTCCTTTTCAAGGAGGAAATCCAGTGCTAAAGGCGAACGCTTCGCTCCTTTTGACCGATTCCATCCCTCCGCTACCCATCGTCCTCCCGTTTCCAAAGGTTTGTAATAAATATGCTGTGGAGTGGGCAGGAAGGGATTAAAAGAGGGTTGTTTGGGTATTTGGGGTTATTTTGCTCAAAATTTCATGAATCTTGAAATGTTCTTCTGGATACCGACTTAGATTACAACTATGTAGAATTTGGAGACAAAGGCGGATGCTTCTCTTCTTCAGGTCTAATCTGCCGCCTGTGTTGCTTATATATCCCCTTAGATGAACCCTCACGCTTCGCTCATTTTTACCGATTCCATCCCTCCGTTACCAATTGTCCTCCCGTTTCCTAACGTTTGTAATAAATATGCTGGGTGGTGGCAGGGAGGAATTTAAAAGAGAGGGGAGGTTATTTGTTTATCTAACAACAAATAACCTCCCTCGCCATAATGCGCGATAGAAGGTTGTTAGTTGTCGTATAATGGTGTATATGCACCAATATTGTTGTTGCAACCCACGAAATCACTGCGCGATCTGGTCGCGGATGGATTGCAGTATTTTTTTCTCCAGACGTGATACCTGTACCTGAGATATACCCAACCTGCTAGCTACCTCGGACTGGGTCTGATCCCGGTAATACCTAAGATAAACGATTAACCGCTCCCGCTCGCTGAGACCACCGATGGCTTCGTTCAGGGCCAGCTTGTCAAACCAACGTTCCTGAGACTCGTCGGCAATCTGATCCATTAATGTAATGGGATCGCCGTCATTTTCAAATACGGTCTCATGGATGGAGGTCGGTGGTTTGTTCGCTTCCTGGGCAAATACAACTTCCTCCGGGGTTACCCCCAGCTCTGCGGCAACTTCCTTAATCGTTGGTAAACGATCCAGATGTTTGGACAGTTCGTCCCTTTTTTTGCGGACTTTATTCGCCATCTCTTTCAGTGAACGACTGACCTTCAGGGTACCGTCATCCCGCAGGAATCGCTGGATTTCTCCGATGATCATCGGTACCGCGTAGGTTGAGAACTTCACGTCATAACTGAGATCGAATTTGTCCACTGACTTGAGCAGACCGATACAACCAATCTGGAACAGATCTTCCGGATCATATCCCCTGTTCATAAAACGCTGTACGACGGACCAGACGAGTCTGATGTTGCAGTTCACCAGCGTATCCCGTGAGACATGGTCACCCGACTGACTGAGCGCAATCAGCCGTTTGACCTCGGCATCGTCCAAATAGGTCTGTGAAGATGGTTTCACTTCAGCATCCATAAGAACACCAACCCCTAATTATACAATGCTTTCTTGGATTCAATCCTTTTTTTCATCTTGATGGAGGTGCCTCTGCCGGGCTCACTGCTGACTTCGAATTCATCCATAAAGTTTTCCATAATGGTGAAGCCCATGCCCGACCGCTCAAGTTCGGGTTTGGACGTATATAGCGGCTGCTTGGCCAGTTCAAGATCTTCGATTCCTTCACCGCGGTCTTCCACGATGATAGTGATCATGTCTTCCCGAATCTCCGCCTGGATGGACACCACACCCTCGGAGTTGTTGTTGTATCCGTGGATGATGCTGTTGGTCACGGCTTCCGAAATGACCGTCTTCAGGTCACTGAGCTCGTCCATCGTTGGATCAAGCTGGGAGATAAACGCAGCAACGGTTACCCGTGCAAACGACTCATTCTCTGACTTGGCCGCGAATTGCAGATTCATGAAATTTGTCCCTGTTCCTTCATTCATGAGACGACCTCCAGACCTGAGAGAGCAGTTCCCTCATTTTCGTATATCGGCATAATCTTAAACAGCCCCGACATTTCCAGCAAACGGTACACTGGCGAATTGACGTCACAGACCACCATCTTGCCACCTTTATTCTTAATGAGCTTGTATCTTCCCAAAATGACACCTAGACCCGAACTGTCCATAAATTGCAGATCTTTCAGGCTGAGTACGAGATGCTCGCTTTGTCTCCGCTGGATGGCTTCATCCATTTGCATCCGTACCATGTCAGCTGTATGGTGATCCAGCTCCCCGGATAATCGTACAATCAGAATCCCGCGATGGTGTTCCATTTCCACATGCAAGTTCACGTTTGCTCACTCTCCTCCCTGTCTTAGAACAAGGATTTCTACGCTTCCGAAGGCTTTTCCTGCCCCCCGACAAAACTAGAAGAAAACCCCTATTTAACTACAAAATATGTTCGAAGGATACGTGCAACTCGCAGAAATCGCCGTTTAGTCAAACAGATTGGACGTTGTCCGCTTAAACAGCTTCCACCAGCCCGCCTTATTCACATCCTGCGGAGCCTGAATGTCGAACTCCTTAATGACGTCATTACCCTGATAAACCACCAGTTTACCTATACTTTGCCCGGCTTTGATCGGAGCTTTCAATTCTTTGGCGACCAGCAATTCATGCCGGATGTCGTTGGATTTGGCTCCTTTGCGCATCAGCACACTATAATTTTGCGTGGCATTCAGAGGCAATTCGGCAACTTCACCTTTTTCGATATTCAGACTTCCCAGCAGATCCCCTGCCTTGTAGAGCGCCTTCATCGTATATTGACTAAACGCATAGTCAAACATCGAAGACACTTCACTGTTCCGTGTTTTGGTATTTGGTTCACCGAGTACCACGGAAACGACACGTAGTCCGTCCTTGGACGCTGTTGCGGAGAGACAGAACTTCGCTTCGGATGTGTAACCTGTTTTCAAACCATCTGCCCCTTCATAAAAACGAACCAGCTTGTTTGTATTCACCAGCCAGAAGGGCTTTTCCGTATCTTTGCGAAGGTAATCCTGATATGCACCGGTGTACTTCGTAATCCCGGAATGCTTCAGCAGTTCACGGCTCATGACGGCAATGTCATGGGCGGAAGAATAGTGATTATCGACCGGGAGGCCGTTACAGTTGGCAAAATGAGTATCCTTCATGCCCAGCTCCTTCGCCCGCTCATTCATCAGCTGTACAAAGGCTTCTTCCGAGCCAGCGATCTTCTCAGCCATCGCTACCGAGGCATCATTGCCCGAAGCCATCGCGATCCCTTTTAACATATCGTCGACCGTCATTTCTTCCCCAGGCTCCAGAAAGATCTGCGAACCGCCCATGGAAGCTGCGTATTCGCTTGTTCTTACTTTGTCGGTCAGCTTCAGCTTGCCTGAGTCGATCGCTTCGATCGTAAGTAGCATGGTCATAATCTTTGTAATGCTCGCTGGAGGCAGCTGATCATGACTGTTTTTCTCATAAATAACCGTTCCCGTATCTGCATCCATTAAGATCGCAGAGCGCGCCGACGGGGCCAGATCAGTTCCTCCCGCTGCCTTCGGTGTTTCTTCAGCCAATGCTGTTGATGCCATAAGGGACAGCAGGATACAAAGGGTCATGAACGATGCCATTATTCTTTTCTTCACAAGGTTACCTCCTCAAATGACTTGCTTACTGCATGTTCCATGCATGTACTGCTAATCATTGTCGGCCCGTTTCCAGTAAATTATTCCATGTAAAGCATGATTTCCCGAACTTTTATTGAAAAATGTGGTCAAAGCAAAAAAACGTACTGCACTCAATGAATGAGTAACCGTACGTTTAACACAACAAAAAAAGGTTACCCCCCGATGATTTCTCATCCAAAGAGGTAATTTTCTCTACTCAAATCTTGCTTACATTTGCGGAATAACCGCCACTACCAGCGCCAGGAACGACTCACGAACACGTTCCGTCGTTTCCATCACCTCATCATGTGACAGCGGCTGGTCCAGAATTCCGGCAGCCATGTTGCTGATACAGGAAATACCGAGTACTTCCAGGCCTGCGTGGCGTGCCACGATCACTTCAGATACAGTGGACATACCCACTGCGTCTGCGCCCAATGTACGCAGCATTCTGATCTCTGCCGGTGTCTCATAGTTCGGACCGAGCATACCTGCGTATACCCCTTCACGTACGTTAAAACCTTGTGATGCGGCCGTATCCTTCGCCAGCGCACGCAAACGGCGGCTATATGCTTCGGACAGATCAGGGAAACGCACGCCCAGTGCAGCGTCATTTGGTCCGATCAGTGGATTTTTGCCTGTAAGATTTAAGTGATCAGAGATCAGCATCAAGTCTCCAGCTTCATACGACGTATTCACACCACCCGCAGCATTGGTTACAAGCAAGCTGCTTACACCCAGTTCTTTCATAACCCGTACCGGGAAAGCTGTCAATTCCGGACCATATCCTTCGTACATGTGGAAACGGCCTTTCATCATTACGACTGGACGACCTTTGATGGTTCCGACCAATAGTTCACCTTCATGTCCTTCTACTGTGGACACCGGAAAATGTGGAATATCCTGATAAGCGATGCTTACACCATCTTCAATCAGTTCTGCCAGTACGCCAAGACCCGAACCCAAAATCAAACCGACTTCCGGCTTGATGGAGCTTTTGCTTTGAATGTAAGATGCTGCTTCCGAAATCATTTGTTGGTTTAATGCTGTCATACGATGTATGTTCCTCCTTGAATTGAAACGATCCGTCTTATGTATAACGGCGTTTGGATGTATTCAATTTATTTTATCCTAAATCGGCCCAATGTTCCGCATTTATTTGTGAATGCCCTGCGTCAAAATCTATCTTGCCCTCGGATGATGGGTTTCATAGATTTCTTTCATGGTTTTGCGACCATGATTGCCGTATTGTTGTCCAGGCTGCTCCACGTGACCCAGCATGTCCTGAACCGCACGTGTATCCGCCCCATTGGCAATCAGGTGCGCCGCAAACGAATGACGCAGCGTATGCGGCGTAATTTCTTCCGAGATTCCCGCGTCCACCGCTGCTTTTTTGAGCAGCTTCCAGAAGCCCTGCCGGGTCAAACGTCTGCCGGATACATTCACGAATAGTGCCTGCTCGTCCGAATCGGTTTTGAGCAACTTGTTGCGGAATTCCTCCACATATACACTTGCCCAATGTGCTGCTGGTGCACCGATGGGAAGGATACGTTCCTTGCCCGCCCCACCGCATCGGATAAAGCGCATGCCTGGTTGAACATCTCGAATGTCAAGGGCAATCAGTTCCGAGACCCGAATACCCGTAGCATATAACAGTTCAAGCATCGCTCGATCTCTCACACCCTGCGGTGAACGAATATCAGGCGCTGTCAGCAGTTGTTCGATCTCCTGGATACTTAACACCTGTGGTGGCGTCTTGTCCGCCTTGGGAGCTTCCACATCAAACGTAGGGTCCTGTATAATATCACCCCGCCGCATCAAAAAATGAAAGTAGGAGCGCAGAGATACGATGCTGCGGGCAATGGTTGCATTGGCACGTCCTGCCTGTTTGAGTTGACCTGCAAACAGGACGACATGTGTGCGTCTGACCTGATCGGCTTCGCGTATGCCATATTCCTTATCTGCAAATTCAATGAACTTGTCCACGTCTCGGAGATACGATTCAAGCGTGCTGCTCGACATCCCTTTATCATCTTCCAAGTATAAGGCATAGGCGTGTATCGTCTGTTTCATGTACAACGCTCCTCAACTGACAGACCTGCCGTTCTGGCAGACTGCTCCCGTATTTGCATCCCTGGCTGTTTGAAGCTACTCCCCGTACCAATAGAACAAACGGAGACGCTCTGCCATCGTAGGACGTCCTTCTCCATTACCCGGCCAATCCGTTTCCTGAAATACTTTGATTGCATTGCCAGTCGGCATCTGATATTGATCCACAGGTGAGATCCAGCCATTAAACAGATCCAGAACATGATAGAACAGATAAACTAATGCAGCAAAAAATATAATAAATCGAATAAAACGGAGCCCTCTCCGCACTGATATAATCATAGGCGCGTCCCCCTCCTGATTCGAATCCGGTATTGTCCTTGAATCAGGGTATGTCCATAAACACAGGTTTATGCCATCCGGGGGAAACTCCAGATCATGTCCGGTGCCAAAAAAGCTCTCCCGTCAAAACCGCCGGTGAGAGCTTGAAGATATGCTATGTTATTCTTCATCTTTGGGTTTCTGTTCATTTTTAGCTTTGCAACGATAACAAATTCCATGAAAGTCCAGTCGGTGATCTACTACCGAGAAGTTGAATTCCCGCTCCAAACGCTCTTCAAGCGGTCCAAGCCAGTCTTCACGTATTTCATCCATACTTCCGCATTGAACACAGATTAAGTGATGATGGTGATGCTTGGATGTATCTCCGCGCAGATCATAACGCGCTACACCGTCGCCGAAGTTGATTTTCTCTACAACATGCAGCTCACTCAGCAGTTCGAGGGTACGGTACACGGTTGCCAGACCGATTTCGGGAGCCTTTTCTTTAACGAGCATGAATACGTCTTCTGCACTCAGATGATCTTCTTCATTCTCAAGAAGTACTCTTAAGGTGGCTTCCCGCTGGGGCGTTAATTTATATCCTTGGGACTGTAGTTGCTGCTTAATTTTATCAATCCGTGCTTCCATTTTCTCCCTCCCCCTAGGAAATCACTGCACACTGCAACTTAACCCACTCTTTTCATTATAGGGGGAGTGCGTAATTAAAGTCAACATTTTACACTATACGGTGCACGTTAGGCCGGTAGTAACATTGGCGTGACCCAGCGCATCATCGCAGGTGTAACCCATGTTTCAAAAGACGCCACGCCGAGCAGCAATGCAGCCATAACCAAAGTTAACACTATATATGAAGCAAAAGGCCTTTGTCGACCAGGTGTTCGCTGCATCAAAACACGATTGCGAATGATGTATAACGAGAACGTCATCGCCGCCACACTGCAGATCAGAAGGATCGGAATGACAAATAGATTATGCGGTGCCACGGACACCAGTGCAAACAGCAGCCCTTTCCAGGAATACTGCCCAACAAGGTACCCCACTGTGAATCCAATGAGCACACCTTTTAGAAAATCCAGAACCAGTATACCAGGTAGTCCAACGACGGATAAACCCAGAATAAAGATCAGACCCACCCATTTCAGATGGAGCATGGCAATGTCCCAATATGCCCCGGTCTCAGTCACCTGTGCACTGTGCTGCACGGTCATGAAGAAATTGCCGAGATAACCCTCCAGATCCTGACGTTGCTCAAGAGACAATGCGTTCACCATGAGCGCACCAAAAATGACGCCGACCAGAAACAAGACAGCCACAAATACATATAACGAAGTCTGACCTTTAAATGTAAAGTAGGAAGAGCGCATACAGGTACGAGTCCCCTTTCCGGTATCATGCTGCAAGGATTCTCAGTTACATCCTCATAGTCATTCTTATGAACCGGAACGCACCTGTATGACTTCTTGTCCAGATTGGCTCTACGTGAAGTGAAGCTTTATCAGTTGAACCTAGGAGTATTTACACGGGTCACTCCGAAGCTTTTTCCTGAACAGCAACTTTACCGTACGTGCCGCCACCTCCGGAGGACAGCTCCAGTTGTCCGTTCCGTGCAGCCACAATCAGGCCTGCCAGCACAGGTCCAACAACCGCAGCAAGCTCTTCCTCACGCGTGCGATGAAGTACGTTCATTTCTGTACCAAAATGGTCCAGTAGCTGGCGCAGTTTGGCTTTGCCAAGTCCCGGGATGAACTCCAGTGGCACCTGATAATGATAGGCTGGTCTGTTTGCAGGAACATGAGGATTCTCTCGATCAGAGATCGCCAGGATGCGATCCAGCACCCCCTGCACCAGCTTCAGACTACCACAGTGCGGACAACGCTCTGCTGACATCGCTTGCTCGTCCATAATGCTGCCACATGCTGCACAGTAAGTACGGTGATATTTGCCTAGCCTTGGATTCAGTCCATAATTGGCAGCTATGCTCCTGCCGGCTTCTCCTTGAAGTGCCATACGGAATTCATCAAAAGAAGGTGCAGCCACTTGCAGTTCATTATACTCCCGTCCAATCTTACCGAGAGAGTGGGCATCCGAATTGGTCAGGAACGGAACATGATCCAGCTCCCGAATATAACTTGCCATGGATGAGTCCGAGCTTAACCCCAGCTCTACCGCATCCACTAGACTAGTATCCAGCACATCGCCCATACGGGACGCAGTACTGCCATAAATGCCTTTATGCGGTGTAAACACATGTGCAGGCACAATAAGTCCACCACGGGCCTTAATCTCCGCCTGCATCTCAAGTGCGGGCACGTAGACCCGCTGAGAACTGAGATTCACATTTTTCATATAACGTTTCATCCAGTCCGTGAAGGACTTCATCGTTTTCAAATCACGGAAGTACGCCAGCATATGGAACTCACGCATTCCAGGCTCGCGCAACTCAATCTCTGTACCCAGCAGAATGGTCGTGTCCTGGTAGGCAATACCGCCGCCCTCAATCTCGGACATGGTGCCACTCTCCAGCAATTGCTCAATATCCATCTGTACAACCGGAGAATGACAATCAATAACACCAAGTAAATGAATTCCTTTGCGATCCGATGCTTCCCGGGCAATATTCTCAAATGTCAGATCACGACTGCCGCTGATTTTCACGGCCTCCCCACGTGAGGTTCGTCCGATGTGGATATGCAGGTCTGTATAACAGGGCTCCCACATCGTGGACGTTTCCAGTTGATCTTGCATCCTTAGAACCGTCCTGTCGTTCTGTAAAGGTCCCACGCGTACACGGCCATCATCGTTTTGGCATCGCTAATCCGGTTCTCGTCCATAAGCGCATAAGCTTCCTCCAGAGTTATTTCGGCAACTTCAAGGAATTCATCTTCGTCCAGCGCCATGTCCCCTGCTTCCAACTCTTCAGCGATGTAAAGATGAATGATCTCATCTGCGAACCCCGGTGACGTGTAAAACGAACGCAAATGACGCAGCGACTTGGCTACATATCCCGTCTCTTCTCGCAATTCACGTGCTGCGGCAACTTCCGGCTCTTCTCCCGGGTCCAGTTTTCCCGCAGGAATCTCCACTTCGGTGCGTCCCATTGCCTGACGATACTGATCCACAACAAGCATGCGATCCCCATTCAGAGCGAGTACAGCTACCGCTCCAGGGTGCCGGATTATTTCACGTGTAGCCGTCTGGCCATTCGGTAGTTTAACGGTATCGACTTGAAGCGAAATCACTTTGCCCTCGAAGATTGGCTTAGTGGATACGGTCACTTCATCTAGTTTTGGATTGGCAGGTTGCGCCTCGTGGATGGATTGGGCAGATTGATTTGGTTTCATTGGTTCTTCAACTCCATATCGTAGGATTATATATAAATGGACTAAAAATATTTACACTAACCACTCCGATGACAGAACAACCCTTCGATCGCTGTTATCCCCAGATTTTTTTTGATTTGTTTCTCTAATAGATAAAATTTGGTGATAGCTTATGCTTACGATGCAGCTTTCTTTCAGAAAGCTTTTAGGCGAACGCTCCGCTTCTCTTGGTTATTTCTGTCCTCTCCGTTCTTGTGTAAAGGATTAGCTCAATTTATACATTCGATTAATGTATAAATCTCTGATTTTGGGCATATGGTGAGCGTATAGGATTCTCACAGCAAATATAAACGAATCAGGGGGACTTTCAATGAACAGTTATATGACGCCTCAATCCTTACACGTGGTAGGACAAGCCCGGCAAGTACAGCTCATACTCAAACAATGGTTGCGCGAGTGGGGCCCGGATGCCAAGTTAATCGATCTCCTCGCTGGACGCAAATAAACGAGTTTCTCCCATGAAATATAACATGAATTCACAAAAAGTCCGAATCCGATACAGATAGACCGGGTTCGGACTTTTGTCTAACAACATGTGAGGTAACATGTGCTCTATATTATTTCTTGTCAGCTGCCGTTTCCTGAATAATAGCTACGACTACCTGGGATAACTTCACAATGTCTTCGGCACGAATACGTTCTTTGGTTGTATGAATATCTTCATACCCTACCGCCAGATTCACTGTCGGAAGGTCGAATCCGTTAAAGATATTGGCATCACTGCCACCACCGGAAGCAAACGTACTTGTCTCCAGGCCAATACTGCGGATGGCACGTTGTGCAAGTTGTACAACTTCGTGTTCATCATGGAAGCCAAATGCAGGGTAAAGGATCTCACTTCTGAATTCAGCTGTTGCACCGTATTTGCGACATGTCGTTTCCAACGCGTCACGCATCTGTGCAACCTGCAATTCAACTTTCTCCTGAACAATACTGCGAGCTTCCGCTTCAAGCTGTACAAAGTCACATACCACGTTGAGTGCTGATCCACCTTGGAATTTACCGATGTTCGCTGTCGTCTCATCATCAATTCTGCCCAGTGTCATCGCTGCAATCGCTTTGGCTGCAACTTGAATGGCGCTGATCCCGTCTTCCGGGTTCACGCCCGCATGTGCGGACTTACCATAGATGCTCATTTGAATTTCAGCTCTCGCTGGAGCAGCAACACAGATCGTCCCTACAGCTCCATTAGAATCCAGCGCATAACCGAACTCGGCATCGATATCCTTCGGATTCATCGCACGTGCGCCCACCAGGCCAGACTCTTCGCCAACTGTAATGACCAATTGAATTTTACCATGAGGAATCTTGTTTTCCTGGATCACACGAATCGCTTCGAACAATGCCGCAATTCCTGCTTTATCATCTGCTCCCAGGATCGTTGTTCCATCACTGCGAATCCAGCCATCTTCACCCAGTTCAGGCTTGATTCCCTGTCCCGGCGTTACGGTGTCCATATGACATGTGAAAAAGATCGGTGCAACCCCTTCTGTTCCTTCGGCTTCCCAGGTAATGACGAGATTTCCGGCGCCATGTCCGGTTTGCTCCATGGTGTCGTCCTCATAGACATGAAGACCAAGCTCTGCAAACTGTTCTTTTAACACCTTCGAGATGTTCTGTTCATTTTTCGTTTCACTATCAATCTGCACCAGTTCCATGAACTGATCGATAACACGTTGTTGTTTAATCATAGGACTTTCCTCCCTCTCGTGGATACGGTACAATACAATTACTATGGCTTGTTTATTTTATGAGGTTGTTCAAAAAGTCTGCTTTTGATTACGAAGGATGCCTGGCGGCATCATCAGCATCGAATATGGAATTCAGCCGAAATGTCCGTTGCTCACGTAGTTTTCCCTACGCTCCGCTACTCCATTTCTAGCTTCATCCCATCTTCTTGGTACTGAAAACCAGTCTTTTTGAACATACACTTTATGTTGAAAGGAGTTCTCTCATCATGCAAAAAAAGAAATGGTTCAAAATCATCATCTATCTCATGCTGATCGCCATGATCGGGTCCACCCTTTTCATCGCTCTCGAACCGTTGCTGTTCGGATAGCAACCTAAAGCCTTTCGACGAACTGTTTACAGACGTTGAAGGGCTTCTTTTTCCGTGACCCAATTAATCTTATACGGAAAGATACGATTAAAGTACGGAACAATCTCCTGCGCTACCTGCTCCACCGCATAGGACTTGCCCGTTATATCCTCCAGTGAGGTAACGCCATACTGCTCAATCCCACAAGGAACAATCCCCTGAAAACCTGCATGTTGAATGCCTGAGCTGATGTTAAAAGCAAACCCGTGACTGGTCACAAAACCGCGGCGATGTTTGCAACGATTAAACTTGATGCCGATTGCAGCAATCTTCATATCGCCAATCCACACACCCGTGTAACCCTCTTTGCGTCCGGCTTCAATGCCCTGGTCTGCGAGATAATCCATAAGTACCTGCTCAAGTTTCCGTAAATAGCCGTGCAGATCCAAGTCTTCATCCCGACCAAGAATCAATAACGGGTAACCTACCAACTGGCCCGGGCCATGATAAGTAATATCACCGCCGCGGTCAATTTGAAACAAAGAAATCCCTTGCTCACGCAACTCTTCCGGACTGAGAAGCAGATGCTCCGGATGATTTTGTGAGCCGATCGTATACGTTGGCGGGTGCTGTAAAAGCAGCATCTGCTCCGCTCCCTCGCCCTCGTCCAATCGCTGCACAATCGCTTTCTGGCGGTTCCAAGCCTCTTCATAATCAAGCATTGGTATGTATGCAACATCCAGCGGCTTGCTCATGATTCCCCACACCCTTCTGCTTCAGGTTCAGTCTACAATTGAGCACCTGCCCGTAGACAGCAGGAAAAGTGCACGGCCTCCGGCACATACACTTTCCCGACAACTATTTACTTAATACACTTTGGTCTCCATGGTATATCCTTCAAGGTTTTCTTTGACACGTTGCAAGAAACGTCCGCTGATTACGCCATCCAGGATTCGGTGATCCAGCGACAGACACAGGTTAGCCATCGAGCGAACAGCGATCATATCATTAATAACCACTGGTTTCTTGACAATCGACTCAAATGTAAGAATCGCTGCCTGTGGATAGTTAATGATCGGCTGGGACAGGATCGAACCAAATGAACCGGTGTTGTTCACCGTGAACGTACCACCTTGCATATGGTCCAGCTTCAACGTTCCTTCACGTGTTTTGCGAGCCAGTTCATCCACTTCACGGGCCAGACCTGCAATATTTCGCTGATCGGCATGTTTGATTACGGGTGTAAGTACGGAATCTTCGG
This sequence comes from Paenibacillus sp. FSL H3-0457, assembly GCF_037981725.1. Taxonomy (NCBI): domain Bacteria; kingdom Bacillati; phylum Bacillota; class Bacilli; order Caryophanales; family Paenibacillaceae; genus Paenibacillus; species Paenibacillus sp. FSL H3-0457. The sequence goes on from NZ_CP150283.1 coordinate 4,398,383, forward strand.
TTCCTACCGCCATGGACAGGTTAATGTCCCGTTTGACGATAATTTTGTCTACTGCCCATACCGAGTTCATGATCGGGTAGTCTTTAATCGCGTTAACGACTCCCTTCATCATGAAGGACAGATATGTCAGATTGATGCCTTCCTTACGCTTGAACTCATCCTTGAGTTTATTACGCAGCATCACAAGATTTGTTACATCCACTTCGATCATCGTCCATGCATGCGGGATTTCCGATACGCTTTGACGCATGTTCCGGGCAATGGCATTACGCACAGGGGTAACATCAATGAAATACTCCGATCTTCCCTGGCCGCCACCTTCCACTTCGATCTGTGGAATTTTCGGGCTTTCGGTTAGATGAATGCCTGAATGTCTCACAGGAACACCTGCATCAGACGCTGAGATCGCTTCTCCAGCGGTTAAACCCATTTCTCCATTTCCACGATTCACTCCGCTGAATGGAGAAGCAGACGGCACACCAGAAGGTGTATGCTGCGCTGCAGGAGATGATGCTTGTGCAGACGATCCAGCCGCGTTACCTCCCTGTGCAACAAATGCCAGCACATCTTTGCGGGTAATACGACCACCGGCTCCAGTGCCTTGGATGCTTTGCAAGTTCAAACCATGCTCTGCTGCCAAGGATTGCACTGCCGGGGAATACCGATTGCGCATCGGCTGGTTGGGATCATGTGCTGCTGTATTTGACGCGGCAACAGGAGTAGGGTTCGCATGTTGCTGCACTTGCTCCTGTTGCTGCGATACTTGTGTTACTTGCTCAGCCGCTTCTTCGTCAGAAGCTGCGACCTGCATGCGGCAGATTGCTTCACCAACAGCAATCGTTGTGCCCTCTTCCACCAAAAGGTCACCCATAATTCCATCCACAGTGGATGGAATCTCGGCATTAACTTTATCAGTGATTACTTCACAGATCGGCTCGTACTGTTCCACACGGTCGCCCGGTTTTTTCAACCATTTGCCTATGGTAGCCGAGACCAGCGATTCCGCCAATTGCGGCATAATGACCTCGATCCATTTCATACGTTCAGCCATTTGATTATCACTCCAAACTTTACTTTTAAACGATCCAAATAACGAAATTAAAACTCGGCAAGTGTACGCATTGCTGCTTTGGCTTTGTCCTTGCTCAGCATGTAGAATTTCTCCAATGTTGGGCTAATTGGCATGGCCGGCACATCAGGTCCGCAGAGACGCTGAATCGGTGCATCCAGTTCAAATAGACATTCCTCACTAATAATTGCAGCAACTTCGGCACCTACACCACCCGTTTTGTTATCTTCGTGTACAATCAGCACTTTGCCTGTCAGACGAGCGGAAGCAATAATCGCTTCACGATCCAACGGTTGCAATGTGCGCAGATCCAGGACGTGTGCTGTAATGCCTTCTTCACGCTCCAGCTCCTCAGCCGCCTGCATTACAAAATGTAGCGGCTGACTGTAACCGATCACCGTAATATCCGCACCCTCACGAAGTACGTTGGCTTTACCAATCGGAACGATGTAATCATCTTCAGGCACATCTTCCTTGATAAGCTTGTAGCATTTTTTATTTTCAAAAAAGAGTACCGGGTCCGGGTCGCGAATAGCGGCCTTGAGCAGTCCCTTGGCATCGTATGCCGAGTAGGGAGCTATAATTTTCAGACCAGGTGTACCAAAGAAAATCGATTCCGGACATTGGGAGTGATACAACCCACCGAAGATCCCGCCACCAATCGGCGCACGGATAACAATCGGACAACTCCAGTCATTGTTGGAACGATAGCGGATCTTCGCCGCTTCACTAATGATCTGGTTGGTTGCCGGCAACATGAAGTCCGAATATTGCATTTCGGCAATCGGCTTCATGCCATACATCGCTGCACCAATGGCAACACCTGCAATAGCGGATTCAGATAAAGGTGTGTCCATCACTCGCATTTCGCCAAACTGATCTTGCAGTCCTTTAGTTGTGGTAAACACACCACCTTTAAGACCTACGTCTTCACCAAGGATAAAAACATTCTCATCCCGTTCCATCTCTTCTTTCATCGCGAGACGGATTGCATCAATATATTCCATCACTGCCATACTTACCGTCCCCCTTCTTCGCTGTCCGCATAAACGTGCGTCAGAGTGTCCTCAGGTTTAGGATATGGCGCGTTGTCTGCATATTCAGTTGCTTCTTTCATTTCCATCGCAAGCTGCGAAGCCAGATCCGCATCCCGGGCTTCGTCCCAGATGCCGCAATCGATCAAGTAGTTCTTCATGCGAGGAACGCCATCTTTCTTCCAGTTCTCCTCAACTTCCTCTTTGGTCCGATAAGCCAGATCATTATCGGAGGTGGAATGAGGTGACAACCGATACATCATCGCTTCAATCAGTGTTGGGCCTTCTCCGGCTATAGCACGGCGACGTGCTTCCTTCACTGCAGCGTATACTTCTAATGCATCGTTTCCATCTACACGCAGTCCAGGGAACCCGTATCCTTGTGCTCGATCGGATATTTTGCCGCTCAACTGTTTGTGAATCGGTACCGAAATTGCATATTGATTGTTCTCACACATAATAATGACAGGCAATTTATGCACACCTGCAAAGTTGGCTCCCTCGTGGAAGTCACCCTGATTGCTTGATCCTTCGCCAAACGTAACAAAAGAAACAAATTCCTGCTTCTTCATTTTGGCAGCCAGCGCAAATCCAACAGCGTGCGGAACCTGTGTTGTAACCGGGCTGGAACCCGTCACAATCCGTAGCTTTTTGTGACCGAAGTGACCCGGCATTTGCCGACCGCCACTATTCGGATCTTCCGCTTTTGCAAAAGCAGACAGCATCAACTCACGCGGAGTCATGCCTACCGCCAGTACAAAGCCGTAATCGCGGTAATAAGGTAAATAATAATCGTGATCCCGATCCAGACCAAAAGCAGCGCCTACTTGCGCAGCTTCCTGTCCTACACCGGATACGTGAAAGTTAATTTTGCCAGCCCGTTGCAAGAGCAAGCAACGCTCGTCAAACTTGCGTGCGAGCAGCATGTATTTGTACATATCCAATACTTCACCATCGCTAAGTCCCAGCTGTTGATGCCGGTGGACCGCGTCTGCAGTACCTTGTGAACTCATATGAGGTACCTCCTTTTAATCAGAGCCTGTGCCACTCTTACTACCCGATCTTATAACCTGGTACTAAGACTTGGCTTAACCTTATTATAATCCCTTTTACCCAAAAAAGGAAAGGACCTTTCTCATAAGCTTGTTTGGCTTACATCCCAATGGCCTTTCCATCGACCGCCAACATGGCTTCACCCATAATTTCTGACAGAGAAGGGTGCGGATGAATGGTTTGTCCGACTTCCCAAGGTGTGGCATCCAGCATCTGAGCCAGAGAGGCCTCAGCGATTAATTCCGTCACATGGGTGCCAATCATATGTACCCCCAATATATCATTCGTCTTGGCATCTGCGATCACCTTCACGAATCCATCCCGACTTCCGTGAATGAGTGATTTGCCAATAGCCGAAAATGGGAACTTCCCTGTTTTGAGTTCATAGCCACGTTCTTTGGCTTCACGCTCGGTGAATCCGATGCTGGCTGCTTCCGGACGTGTATACACACAGCGCGGGATACGGTGGGATTCTACGGCATGTACCGTTTCGTCCGCCAGATGATCGACAGCGAGAATGCCTTCATGACTTGCGGCATGTGCAAGCTGCAAACCGCCGATGCAGTCACCAATGGCGTAGATGTGACCTTCACCGGTCTGTAACTGTTTGTTCACAGCGATGAACCCACGCTCCAGTTTGATATCTGTATTTTCGAGTCCGATATTTTCGACATTAGCCTGACGTCCAACCGACACGAGCATTTTCTCCGCTCTCAGCGTTTCCTGCTTATCGTTACCAAGCTGCACATCAATCTGGATGCCCTCTTGATCCGTGTTATATGTTTCCGTTAGAACAGTGGCGCCCGTCAGGAAACGAACACCCCGTTTGCCAAGCAATCGCTGCATTTCTCTGGCAACATCCTCATCCTCGGCAGGCAACACGTGAGCAGCTGCTTCTACTACTGTGATGTCTACGCCAAAGTCATTCAGCATGGATGCCCACTCCAGTCCAATCACACCCCCACCGACAATGATGAGTGATGCAGGAAGTTCATCCATACGCAGGGCTTCGTCGCTGCTCATTATGAATTTGCCGTCCGGTTCCAGGCCCGGCAGCACACGAGGACGCGAACCAGTGGCAATGATGAGATTGGTTGGTACAACCGTATCCATCTCGCCATCTTCAAACTCCACAGCGACTGCTCCGCTCTGCGGTGAGAAGATGGATGGTCCGATGACGCGACCTTTCGCGTGTACAACCTGGATTTTATTTTTTTTCATCAAATACTGAACGCCCTGATGGAGCTGTTCGACAATTGCATCCTTGCGTGCCTGTACTTTGGGAAATACAAGTGTAGCTCCAGCTGTCTCGATACCATACGTCTCGCTCTCCTGGATCTCGGCGTATACTTCCGCGCTTTTCAGCAAAGCCTTACTCGGAATACAGCCACGATGCAGACAGGTTCCACCAAGCTTGTCCTTCTCAATAATAACGACTTGTTTCCCCAGCTGTGCAGCCCGGATTGCGGCTACATATCCACCGGTTCCTCCTCCAAGAATTGCAACATCACATGTAATTGGCATCTCTCATGCTCTCCTCTATGAATCAAATTTCAATATCATTTATGATGGCTTAAATCATGGTTTAGCTTATACCCTCTATATGCCATTGTACTCTCCTTGAGCGGTCAACTCAAAGTTTAAAGCAATCACACATGGACAGCCTATGCATTCCAAGCTATGATGGAATCAGGTATGATCTGTAAGCGTAACCTTTATTTAATGTCGACTTTGGCAGAAAGGGTATAATGCTCATGAATACAAGATTGGTCTTTGCGCGATTTTTGGCAATTGTTGTTCTGGTCATCCCCGGGTTAATGGCAATGAAGGGTTTTCTGATGATGAAAGATGCCCTGTTCCTATATTATGCCGAGCACGGGAACGAACTAATTTCACCAGGATTCCAGTGGCTTTCCTTTGGCGGTGGACTTGTCCTTTTTGCCGCAGGTATGAGTTTTCTGGGAGGCTGGATCCTGTTCCGTGACCGCAAGCGTAATTATGTAGGTCCCCGTTTCCGGTCCAAAAGTGTACCCGAAAAAGCAGAGACGCCCGGAAGGACTCCATGAGTCCGGGCTTTTTGTGTGTTTATACAACACACCGCCTACTTTACATAGACAGGATGGATCATCATGGTATCATTTCTAATCACGTTACAACGATTGCTCAAAGGCATTTTCCATGCGTTCAAAGACCCTAAGTTTCTGGCTCTGTTCGCGTTAACGGCAGCAACGTTGCTGTCAGGCACTTTATTTTACACTCGTGTTGAAGGTCTGCACTGGATCGATGCGTTATACTTCTGTGCGGTTACCCTGACTACGGTGGGACATCCTGAGTTTGTACCATCCACCGGATTCAGCAAAGCCTTTACCGTAATCTACATGTTTGCAGGCATTGGTCTCACCTTTGCCATGATTGCCAGAATTACAGCAGGTATTCTATTCCCTCGCAAATTAAAGACAGAAGAGGACCCGGAGTAATCTCCGGGTCATTCGTATAAGGCATCCCGCAGTTTGGTAGACATACGCGATTCTTTGGAAGAAGACTTCAAGATCGTTCTACGCAAGGTAAGGTTACTTGCCTGCAGTCTCTCCGCTTCTGCGAACAGTTCTGCAAATAACGCCTGCGTCTCTTCATCTAGAGATCCCTGTTCTTTCAGGCTTTCATATCGCTCTTGAAGGGATGTTAATGCTTCACTCATACTAAACACCTCTTTTCACAACTCCTGTTAACTAGCTGCCGTAACCAATACCTTAACAATCCATATAGTAACACAAAGCTGTGCAGATTAGTTCTGGCTCTTTCCAAAGATTTTGTGGTACTCTGTAAAGGTCGCTTTTTTTGTTGAATCCCGTATGTGAGAGGAGTAGCAGCACCGTGCAAACAGGACGTATTACCGTAATTACTGGACCCATGTTCAGTGAAAAATCCGGTGAACTCATTCGCCGTTGTCAGAAATTAATACAATTTGGCCGTAAAAAGGTTGTGGCCTACAAACCAGCCGAGGATAATCGGTTTGCCCAGGACGAGATCGTAAGCCGAATTGGTTATCGACTCCCTGCCCATTCCATTCCCCGGCAATTAACCCCGGAATCCGTAGAAATGATCTTGAACCAAACCATAGATGCTGATGTTGTTGCATTTGATGAAGTACAATTTTTCAGCAGTGCCATTATGGAACTTGTCTCGGAGTTAGCGTATTGTGGCAAACATGTCATTGTGGACGGACTTAATATGGATTACCGTGGTAAGGAATTCGGATATGTCGGTGGTTTGCTTGCCATGGCAGACGACATTGAGAAACTCTCGGCTTTCTGTGCGGTATGTGGTAGCCCAGATGCAGCCTTTACGCAACGTATCGTCAATGGGGAGCCTGTTACCTTGGGTCCGGTTGTCATGATTGGCGATTCAGAAGCTTACGAGCCACGCTGTCGTTGCTGCTTCATTCCTCCTCACAAAGTTGAATGCTCATCATAATTCCTAAAAGATCGATCTTAGATATCTTCCAAAAAGGCCCCTTGGGGCTTTTTTTGTTATAGAGCAAACATTCGCACAAAAAAGCACCGCTTCGCAGCGATGCTTTCAGAGTCACTTCCCGCTAGTCACGGGAAACAAAATATTTGTTGGTCATGTAGTAAGCGTCACCACGCGACGTTTCCACCATTCCTTTTTTGGCATCCAAAAATACAATCTCTTTACACTTTGTGCAGTACCATTTTGTGCGCTTGTATGGGGATTCCGTCACATAAGCCGTGCCACATTTACAATCAATCTTCATTAATAACTCGGTTGATTTATAAGCACTGGACAAGCGTTCCAGGTTATCCTGCTGCTGTGTAGGCATAATGGTCTGCTGATAATCCGATAAATGATTTTGAACCTTGAAGTCTGCTACCAATCCTGCATTCAATCCAAAAAACTCCTTGCCGATTTCGGTCACGAAGCGCTTCTCATTTCTGTAGCAATCCAGCCACTCAATAATCTGCTTATTAGACAGTGGAACCGTACCCTTGATACCGCTGTTTAAGGTGTAGGTCATGATGTATAAAGTATCGTCTTGTCTACCTGAGTACATTAGAATCCTCCTTCGAATACATTTGCTAATGTACTACAAAAACGCGCATAAATCAAAAAAATCTTATTTCCTGAGCGCATCTCTTCTTATTAAATGGGAAACATTCCACGTTCATCCGCCAAAGACTTACAAGAACTGCATACACCTGAAACATTTCCCTGTGGCGCCGCATAATGCACGACCGATTTAACGTTTTTCTTGCATATGGAACAGTAGTGCCTCCTTTCCTTTTTTGGGATATAGTCCGATAGCTGAACCACGTTTTTGTTCGGTCGGAATCGTTGTAAGAAACCCGGCCATTTCATCTCGCTTCACTCTTTCTTGTTCGTCTACTTCGTAGTCATTTTTTTACTCTGGGCTAATAATCATCTCGTCTTTTTTTATGTATACGATTCCAAGTTGTGCGTGCCTATCTCATAATCTATTCGACGTTTTGGGCGTTTTTCCTGTTTTTAATCTCTACACATATAAAAAAAACCGACAGAACCTGCTCTCCTTTTTTTCGGAAGAACAGTATTTTAGTCGGTTCCAGCCTTATTTATAAAAAGTTCCCAGAACGTCCAGCTCTGATGAGCGCTCAATTCGAAATGGATAGATATACCCCTGATTCATTCGGGTAAATTTGCGGCTCCACAGATCCAGTCCCGATGTGAACTGATAGGCCTGATATATAAACTTGGAGCAGTAATTGCGCTCAATACTGCGCAGATTGGTCTGCAAACGGTAGAATTTTACCTGCTTGTAATGGTCATGTACCCACCCGGCTGCTTTCATTCCTGCCTCATTCAATCTGGAACGGAATACAATGAAGCGATCTCCTTCATAAAACCTCGTGAGATACCACTCTAATGAATCAGCAAATACAGGCCCATAAGGGTGCACATGATACACCTTGCCGTCGAGACCGATAATGCCCATATGCCCGGCGTAATACGTCGATTCCGAGCTTGGCGTGTACACAATATCCCCTGGCTCTAGCTTCATTTCGCCCAACACGTTAATAGGCAAGTCCTGGTGCAGCCGTTTGGCTGCTGAGCGTTCACGCCGACCTTCAACCAACAAGCGATGAAGCGCGCCAGCCAGTGCGAGATACATTTCAGACCATTTGATCTTTTTTTTATCAGATCGTTTGAACCACCGCTGGATGAAGGCGAAACCTCGTTGTGGCTGTGATCCCTTTTTCATACGCTGCACTCCACTCTGATCAAGTTATTGTATCTTGATGTTATTCCACAGTTTCTCAGGCTTATTATAGACATTTGGTGGTTCATGTTCAATTCGAAGCCTGTTCTATCTTGTGCCATTATGCCTTCTTATTACCCATTTTATGCAAAAAAGACGACTTCGGAATGAACCCGAAGTCATCATAATATAACCGATCGCAAACCTTTATTCTTCTACAACGCCAAGGGCTTTATTTTTCTCCTTGAAGCGACTGTTATGGGAAGAAACATAAGCCACTTTCTCCGCTTCAGGATCCATGTAAAGCTTCGCACTGTTTACCGCTAGGGCTGCATCCGTAAAAGTACCTGCAATCAGATACAGTTTGCTACCATAATCTACAAAATCACCTGCGGCAAAAACACCAGGAATATTGGTTTGTAATCTCTCCGTTGTAGTGACATGCCATTCGCCAAGATCAAGTCCCCAATCCCGGATTGGACCAAAGTCACTTTTCATGCCATGGTTTACAATGACAGCATCGACTTCAAGCAGTTCAGTTTCACCTGTATCCACGTGTGAGATGGTCACCTGTTCAATCACATCACCACTCATACTATGCAGTGTCTCTACAGCATATGGTGTACGGACATCTACAGAGGATTCTCTCATACGCAGTACATTACGCTCCAACCCGCCAAAGCGGTCACGACGATGCACAACCGTAACTTGCTCTGCCAGAGCTTCCAGTTCATTCGCCCAGTCCACAGCAGAGTCGCCTCCACCCGAGATCAACACGCGTTTACCACGGAATGGCTCCAGTTCCTGCACAGTATAGTGCAGATTGCTAACCTCGTAACGGTCTGCACCTTCAAGCTCTAGCTTGGCCATTTTATATATACCATATCCGATTGCCATAATGACGGTACGTGTCCAGTGTTGTTCACCTGTTGCAGAAGTTAACAGAATTGTGCCATCAGGTTGACGCTCGAATCCTTCGATCTGTTGTTCAAATACGAGGGTTGGCTCAAAAGTTCTTGCCTGTTCTTCCAATTGTTTGATCAGATCTTCACACAGAATTGGCGTCACACCCCCGACATCCCAGATCATTTTCTCCGGATAAAAGAGCATGCGACCTCCCAATCTGTCACGTGCCTCAATCAACTTGGTCTTCATATCCCGCATGCCGCTATAAAAGGCAGAGTACATGCCCGCAGGGCCACCGCCGATAATGGTTACATCATAAAGTTCCAACTGCTGATTCATATTAAAAATACCTCCGTTAATTCGATCCAGAACATCGAGTATTTGATATCGATTCTCATTATCACTTAAATCCTAGTGTAATGGTAATCTTATCAAAATACAATGGCTAAAAAACAAACATTTCTTGTACAAAAATTCTACGAACACATCTGCTCTTTATTATTGCGCTCTTGGAGCCGCCAACAGCTTTTCAACGACAAAATCAAGTTGTTTATTAATTGAATAGATATCCGAATAATAGAAGAAATCGAAATCAATCTCAATCAGACGACCTTCCTTGATCGCTGGGATACTGCTCCATATTGGATTATCTGTCAAGTTATCTGCCCCTTCATATACCGAGCGAAACACATAGTCTCCAATATATTCAGGAAGGACTTCCATGGAGATCGTGGAGCCTGCCGCGTCCGAAACCACGTCGATTTTTTTCTGTACGACTTCAGGTGCTTTCATTCCCAAGTACTCATATACCGCCTGAGATCCACGGCCAAATTGTTTGCTCTCTACAATAACCATACCTTTCAAACCACCCTCCACAATGGAGATTGTTTTGTCCAGTATGCCTGCATCTGCAAGAGTTTTCTTACTTTCTTCGACTTTGTTGTTGAGATTGGTGATTAACGTCTCGGCTTCCTGCTCTTTGCCAAAGATACTTGCTATATCATGAAGTCTCTCTTCTGTAGTCAATTTCTCATACGGAATATATACCGTAGGTGCAATATCTTTTAATAACGTATAGGTCTCTTCTGAAGGAACAATGATCAGATCCGGATCAAGATCAATGACAGCTTCAGGATTCGGTTCAAACCAGGTACCCAATGCGTTTACACCTTCTAGCTCACCCTTGTATGCAGCCCCGTCATATACATCTGAGGTAGCGATTGGCTTAACTCCAAGTGCGACAACATCCCCCTGGAGATACAATACAACAACCCGTTTTGGATTCGCTGGAACAACTACGTCACCCTTAACCGTTGAGACCGTGCGTGTTTCATTGTCTTTGTTCGTCTGGCTTCCTGTGTCGGATGATACTGCCGTACTGCTGTTATTGGAACTGGCACCCGTTCCTTCGCCAGCTGCTGGTGTTGTTGCTGTACCTGAAGAGCAGGCTGCGAGGAGCATCGTTATGCTCAATAATGCAACCATAATCATACTGGAACTTGTTTTTCTTCTTTTCATCGGTGTAGACCCTCCGTCTATATATTGATAATGATTCTCATAATCAATATATCCCGACTTCCATCTTCGGCCAATGGACGATTCAGAGATTACCAATGGACGATCCTCTGTTCTCGCTTCTTCTCTTATCTTTCGTTGATACTGAATCGGAGAGATTCCCACATGTTTTTTGAAGATACGACTAAAATAATACACATCCGAATAACCCACTTCTGCTGCAATTTCACTCAGCGTTGCATCAGATCGTACAAGCAGATTCCGAGCCTTGGCGATTCGGGTCTGAATTAAATAATCAATGGGACTGTGACCCGTCTGTCGTTTGAATTGCATGGATAAATGTCGGGAGCTGTAGTTGAACTGTTCAGCCAGGAAATCAAGCGTGACCTGTTCCCTATAATGATTCTGGATATAACGAAGTGTTTGTTTCACCGGGTCAGCAAGCTCTGTTTTGATCTCCTGCTCTGCCAATTGAACCATTATTTCATGAATGAACTGGTAAAATAAACTTTTTGTATGAAGCAGATCCAGACTGCCAGATTGAATCCATGCACCCTCAAGCTCATCAAGGTAACGTAACAACCCCAGCGGACTACTTGGCGTAAATCCATATTGCAAAGAGAACGGTGCAACTTCCGGCTGTACCAATAACCACTTTTTGCGATAACTAGGAAAGGCAAGGAATGCTCTGTAATAGAGCAGAATATATTCGAAATCTTCGTTGGTTTGGATATCCAGTGAAGATCCTTTGGCTCCATGAAGCATGTAGAACCGCTCTGCCTTGTATGTTTGCCCATCCAACTGAAGCACAGCCGATCCTCGAATCGTATATATAAAACCATTTGCCGGAAGTGTGTAGGAACTCAGTTGTGTCCCTGCCTCCATAACGATTCGGCGTATATCCAGAACCTTAACAGCGGCATGATTCCAGCATTTCATCTGTTCATCTAATTGCATTGAATACTCTCCAATCCCAGCCTCACCCGGAACAAAGGCCTTACAAGGTCATCATTCTGCCACACATCCGATAACATATGCGTAGCAGAGGTTCACTAATGTACCTTTATTATAGATGATAATAATTTTCATTATCAACTGAAATTTAGAGTGGAATTGGATTTCATCTCATCCATCACTTGTTACGCTTATTTTTTTCAGAGATCTTCGTAAACCACGCGGCCAATTCCTCTGTTTGATCCAATGTTGCAATCGGGTCAAAGTACCATGAACGATCCGGGCTCCAGATAAACACACGATCATTTTTAACCGCATCCAGTGAACTCCAGACCGGTTTCGATTTCAACTCTTCCAGGGTCAGATTATCTGCTGTTAGAATGATGTAGTCTCCGGCGAACTCAGGAATCGCTTCCGATGAAACTTCAACCAGTTGATCCTTCATTAAAATCTCTTTTTTATCTGCAGGAGGATTCAAACCAAGCGCGCTGTAGACTGCCTGACCTCCCCGACCAAAATTATCACCAAAGGCCAACGGTGCTTTATCATAGAACTGCATGACCGACACCTCGGCCTGCGGATCAATTGCCTCACCAACACGTTTCTTGGCATCTGCAATTCTTGCGTCATAATCGGTTAACCATGCCTCAGATTCTTTTTCTTTATTCAGGACTTCACCGAAATAGGCAATTTCTTCGTGGGTGTTTTTCAGTTCGCCATAAGGTACCACCAAGGTAGGTGCAATTTTGCTAAAGGAATCAAATAAATCAGGATTACCTGTCACAATGAGATCCGGTTCAAGCTCCAACACCTTTTCGAGAGAGATGGTTTCATATTCACCAATATTCTGCACACCCTCAAGTGATTTGATAAAATAAGGATTTTTCAGGTTCATCTCGGGTGTACCCACAGGTTTAATCCCCAGGGCGATCAGACTTCCCAGATACAAGTCAACCACAATCCGTTTAGGTTCAGCCGGGATTGTAATATCTCCCTTCACCGTTGAGATTATACGTGGTTCAGATGACTTGCTTTGATTCTCCGCCGTTACTGTCTTCGTGGAACTTGACGTGCTATTGCTTCCGGATGCATCCCCGCTCGAATTACTGGCAACACCTGTTGAGCAGGCACTTAGCAGTAACGTAAGACTTAGTATAATGCTAAGCAACATTCCCGTTCTTGTCTGTCTGTTCATATTTATTGACCCTCCATGCTTATATTGATAATGATTATCACCATCAGTATAAACATACCTTCCACTTCCACCTCTGAAAATGTCATTTCGCGCCACACCTGATGTCAGATCAGGCCAATTTAGAGCTGCTGAGGTCTTTTCTTTAAATTGCAGAGGAGAAAGACCTGTATGTTTTTTGAACATACGCCCCAAATAATATCCATCCGGATAACCGATTCCTACAGCGATCTCATCCAACGTGGCGTCCGTTTGCAGCAACATCTCTTTGGCTTTGAACAAACGAAACTGAATCAGATAATCGATGGGACTGGTTCCAGTCGACTGCTTGAACTTGCGTGACAAACTTCTTGGGCTGGTGCCAATCATTTCTGCCAAAACATGAAGTGTAAGTGGCTGGGTGTACGAAGACTCTACAATTTCAATGACTTTGCTGACCTGATCCATAATACTTGGATAACGATTGGATATACGAGGAATCTGTGATGAGATCTGCTCCACAAATGCATAGAACAAACTCTTGGCCTGAAAGTGCTGAATAGGGTTCTTTTGATCCCACAAAAAGTGCATCTGTTTCAATTGCTCATATAAAATGGTTGGCATATCGGGGGTAAAGCCATAGTTCATTTGGAACGGATTGATACGCTCCATTAACCTTCCCAGATCGTTTCTCCCTCCACTAGGCAGGTTTGCTTTGTACATCAAGTAATATAGGCGCAATCCGGATTCGCCTGCTTGAATCACCAACTTACTCCCTTTTCCCCCATGGATAATATAAAAGCGACTCACTTCATATGTTTGATTGTCAATCGTCACTCCAGCATCACCTTGAATGGTGAGTACAAAGGTACTTGTCGGAAATTTGTATTTCATCTTTTCATACGCCTCTAATTCCATATAACGGATATCTGTTATACTCACCGCAGCATAGTTCCAGAGGATATAATAATCATTCCACATTTTGCTAACCCATCTCCGTCTACATAGATTGTGTCTGAACTTCCACTCACTTATTGATAACCATTATCAATTATTATGATGAAGTACGCAATACAACCGATCTCAATGAATCCATTCAGAAGAAAAAAGAGCTATTCAAATCCTTCTCTTAACATCCGATATATGTAAATAGAACCATGATAAAGCGGAGAAGGAGAACAGAGGATATGAATTCAATCTCATCTGCAACCAAAAGCAGTTTCACTCCCGGGAATCAAGTCTCCAATCGGGATAAAGAAATTCAGGGACTCATGCAGCAGAAGATCCGGCTCAATGAAGAAATGCAAGGTGTAAAAACCAATGACGAGTTGGATACTAAAACCAAAGCTCAGCGAATCAAATCCCTAACAAGCTCCATTTCCCAGATCGACAGCCAGATTGCCCAAATTAAAGCTGAAGAATTGCAAGAAAAGAACAAATTAAGACAGCCGGAAAAGACTCAACAGCAACAACCCAAACCAACCGACGAGGCACAAGCCCCTTCACTCGATCACCTGATCAAGCATAGTCAGACTTATGATCAATTGGGTAAGCTGGTCGGTTTGCGTGATCGCATGCAGGGCTCCATTCAGACCACCGAAGGAGAAACCCGCTTCGACCGACTTGTTCTGGAGATCAATGCAGACAAAGATATAGGCAAATCAATGATGCTGGAAAATTCAGAACGCACCGTCTTTCAGGCAAAGCGAGAGACCGTCCAGGACATCAACTCCCAGTTAAACAAGGTTAATCAGAAGATTGGGGAACTGGTGGAAGAGATTCATCAGCCCGCACCTAAAAATGGAGTACAACCACCTATCTCTGCAACATCTGGAGAAGATGATCAGGAAGTAAACGAAGGAAAGAAAACGGGAAGTAAGGAGCACCCATCAGATGGCGGAACCACAGATCAGGAATCAGGAAATGGTCCGCAAACTACGGCTTCTACATCTCCTGCTGCTTCATATCCATCCGTTGATATTCGAATCTGAGTACGCATTGATCAAACATACTTATATGTATACATAATGGGTTTAAAGATTAAAGTGGCTCGTTTGCTACACAACCTTTGACTCGCATCCAATGATAGAACCGCTATTACAGGTGACTAACTCCTGATAAGTAGCGGTTTTTCTGTATTTTAACGTTATGGGTATAGAGGCGAAGCCTCAGCTTCCGAAGAAGCTTTCTTACAGAAAGCTTTTAGACAAACATCTTCAGGTCCTCTCTGTCCTCTACGTTCTCGAAATTTTATTTCTAGCACGGAGTAGTGGCGGTATCATTTGCACAGATGATACTTCCAGCAATCGCTTTACAACCTTTTTTGATGCGTGTGGCCTCATCAATGATCTGATCTATGTTTTCATATTTTCGCTTGCTATTGGTTACAACGGCGATGGATACCGACACAAGAGGAATGGGCCGATTTAGCCCGGAACGTCCTTCCCCCAGAACATATTGATGATGCCAATCATGTTCGTTGTAAAACGTCCTTTTCATTTCCTCAAAACCTGAGATGACTTCCTCACTAATATATTTGTAATCATGGTGATTCAGGATTGTAATAAAATCATCACCACCGATATGTCCAAGAAAGGCTTCAGGGGGAACAAATAGCTTGCGAAGCAAGTTAGCTGTCGCCTGAATAAGCTGATCCCCCATTTTGAAGCCGTAGCTATCATTGTAGGATTTGAATTGATCGAGATCAACGTACAGTACGCTAAATTGGTCCATCTGAAGAGCCTGAGACAGCCTTTCATCTATAATATGATTACCAGGAAGACCAGTCAGCGGGTTCATAAAAATCGCCATTTCAGCCCGTACATCAGCAACAGCGAGTAGCAAACGCCGAATACTCACAGCGCCAAAGAAACTTTCTCCTGACGTGACCAACACAAGATCATATATTTCCCCTTCATCTCGGTCCATGGCAAGAACACTGACATCTGTAATCTGTTCCGAATAATCCACAACTAGTGCCTGCGTGTTCATCACCAGTTCTACAGGACGTCCCATGTACAGATTATAGCCATACTGGGTACCAATCTGCTGAAAGAATCGGGGCCGCATCATTAATGACACACCCTTCTCCCCCATAACAGCTATACCTTCCAGACTAGGATTGGACTTGAAAAGATGATAGACGATATCACATTTTGTATCAGATTGTACTACAGGAATTGGTTCAGCAATCTCGCCTATTTGCGTAAACATACTATTCTACTCCTCTGTTCGTAGCATCTTATCCGAACTTTTCAAATATATATGTAGGTCTTTGTCAATGGTCACATCGTACCACTTTCTACTTGAAAAAGCGTTAACTGAGGGTAAAAGTTTATGAAATATTTCCTTTTCTAAACTTTGCTATAGTGAGCTTATTTTAATGCTTGATCTCAAAATTCTGAAGCAATCATGCAACACTAAATTTCATCATCATGTTCTGTGTTATTTCGTTATGCAAAAATACCGTCATTTACTGGATATCTTTAATCCAATAAATGACGGTATTCGTTGGCATATATTACAAAAGTTTATCGGCATGAAATGAACGAATTCAGATATAGGCCGCCAAAAATCCATTTGTCTAGAATCAAATTCGAATCCAAACTATACTTGCCAGCTCACTACTCCTGACCCTTTCAGCTTACCTTATGCTCAATTCTCAGCTTGTCAGCAACCATCGCGATGAACTCGCTATTTGTTGGTTTCGACTTGCTGATGTTGATTGTATAACCAAACAAGTGGCTGATGCTGTCGATGTTACCGCGAGTCCATGCCACTTCAATGGCATGACGGATGGCACGTTCGACGCGGGACGGCGTGGTTTTGAATTTTTCGGCAATCGCCGGATACAGTGTTTTGGTGATGGCTCCCAAAATTTCGATATTGTTATACACCATCGTAATCGCTTCGCGCAAATACTGATATCCTTTAATATGCGCAGGAACGCCGATTTCATGTATGATGGACGTAATATTTGCATCCAGATTTTTGTGTTTGCCCATTGGCACAACATTGGATGATTTCATGAACATGGATGATCCGCTGCTTGTGGACATCGCCGTCTGTGTTCCCACCAGTTGACGCACACGATTCGCAAGCACTTCCATGTCAAACGGCTTAAGAATATAATAAGAAGCTCCGAGTTGCACGGCACGCTGTGTGATATTCTCTTGTCCGAATGCCGTAAGCATAATGACTTTAGGCTGTGGAGACAGGTTCAGGTCGCGCAAGCGCTCAAGCACACCCAGTCCGTCCAGGTGAGGCATGATAATATCCAGAATCAATACATCCGGCACATCCCGAGTTTGCTCCAGCAATTGCAGTACTTCTTCTCCATTGTATGCAATACCGGTTACTTCCATATCTTCCTGCTCAGATATATATTCGGCAAGCAAATTCGTAAATTCACGATTATCATCGGCCAGCAATACCTCAATTTTTTGCAAAACGGTATCCTCCTTTAAATTAAACATCGTTTCGTACATTTCCTTACACGTTTAATTTTCGACACAGCCAGTTAAATTCCTCCTGTCGAAAATTATTTTTCTTTATTTTTTTTTCTTGATCCTATATAATAAATAATTTATTTCATTATCCGATATATTATGTTTGCTTTCGACAAAAAAGAACCTCAGGGCTGTTTAGCCAGCCTTGAGGTTCTTTTCGTTTTCCTTTTTCATCATAACGCCAGCATCTTGTAACATCCATTCAATGAAGCAACCGTAACCCGATTTTGGATCATTCACGAATACATGAGTAACTGCACCGATCAATTTACCATTTTGTACAATGGGGCTGCCACTCATCCCTTGAACGATACCTCCGGTCTTATCCAGCAGTTTCGGGTCCGTGATTCGAAGCACCAGACCTTTTGTTGCTGGTTCGGTTTGATCTGCCACATGAACAATGTCAATGGAGAAGCGTTCAACTTGTTGACCGTCAACCACGGTAAGTATTTCGGCCGGTCCTTCCTTTACTTCATGAGAAAAAGCGACGGGAATGCCTTTCGAATACAAACTGTGCTCAGGATTTCCGGACATTTTACCAAAGATACCAAAAGCCGTATTACGTTCAATATTGCCCAAAATTTTGCTTTCCTTGAGGAAATGAGCACGTTTTTCACCCGGATCACCGGTCTCACTTTTAGAAATGGACGTCACATTGGATTGAACGATCTGACCACTACCCACAACAATAGATGTTTGTGTGTTCATATCTGTAATGACATGGCCCAGTGCGCCATATACGCCCTGATCGGGTGCATAGAAGGTAAGTGTGCCAACACCGGCTGCAGAATCACGAATGTACAATCCAAGCCTCCACGCTTGATCCTCGGAGTCATACGCCGGAGTTAATCGTGTCTTCACCGTTTCCTTGCCCCGTTTTAACACAACATCAATACCTTTTTTACTTTTCCCTGCAAGTTCAACGGCTTCAGAGACACCTGCTACGCCATCCAGACGTTTTCCATCCATATGCGTAATCAGATCTCCGAGCTTAATGCCCGCTGTTTCTCCGGGCGATACACGCTCATCCTGACCCGAACGGACCAGATGATGTCCAACCACCAGAATGCCTGCCGATTTAACCTTGACGCCAATCGTTTGTCCCCCGGGTACAACACGCAAATCCGGTATCACATTCACATGGACTGTTTTGACCGGAATTTTACCCCACAACTTCAACGTTAATTTGGCATGTCCCGTCTGTTGAGGGTGAAGATGCAAAGGTTGTTGCCTGGTAACATGCATCGCTGCCTGATCATCCAAACCAACGATATCAGGACGATCTACAACGGCGCTTGAAACAGCAGGTACAGCGAGCCGGACATCCGCTTGCCTGCCAGCAAACACCTGCAATTCATCCGGCAGTGAAGCATAACTTTGCACAGGCTGAATGGCCTGGCTAATCACACAAAGAAAGAAGGCAAATAAAAGACCTAGCAATTTCTTCCTGAGGGGGGAATTCAATGGCTGTCACACTCCCTTTGCTTCTTTCGCTTGACGAAAGGTGGTCGCCAATTGCGTACCTATAAGATAACCTCGCCCCCAGGCTTTTATTACTGTCAATCATTACGCCAGCCGTCCGTTTCACCCTTTTTTGGCTTCCGCCAAATTCAGCATTTCCTGTGCGTGATGCAGCGTTTTTTCTGTAATTTCCACGCCGCCCAGCATACGTGCCAATTCCTTCACTCTGCCTTCGTCTGACAGCGATTCCACCTGCGTCATCGTCCGTCCATCGTAGACATGCTTCTCAATGAGATACTGATGATCTGCCATACAAGCCACTTGTGGTAAGTGAGTTATTGAGAAAACCTGACAAGTCGAAGACAAGCGGAACAGTTTTTCCGCAATGGATTGAGCTGCTCTACCGCTAACTCCGGTATCAACTTCATCAAAAATCAACACAGGTATCCGGTCATGTCGCGCAAAGATACTCTTCATCGCCAGCATCATTCTGGACAACTCACCACCTGAAGCAATTTTGCCAAGTGGTCGTAATGGCTCACCCGGGTTTGGTGAGATCAGGAATTCCGCATTGTCCGCACCATGACGATTCAGACGAATACGGCGTCCATTCCATTCAATACCCTTCGGATCTTCAAAAGGAGTAATCTGAACACGCAGTGTAGTCCGCTCCATTTGCAGATCCTTGAGCTCGCTTTCCACCTGTGCAGCTAGTTCCTCGGCGCATTGTTTACGAACCTTGCTGAGCTCTTCAGCAGACTCCATCACAAGGTTAAGCATTTTGTCACGTTCAGCTCGCAATTTCTCCAGCCGTTCGTCCTTGTTCTCCAGTTGGTCGGTTTCATGGCTAATCTGATCATAATAACTCAGAATAAGTTCAACACTGTCCCCGTATTTCCGTCTGAGGCCAGAAATCAGATTCAGCCTTTGCTCCACTTCTTCCAGCCTTGCCGGATTAAATTCAATCTTCTCCCGGTAATCCCTTAACTGAAATGTTGCATCTTCCAATTGATAAAATGCGGATTGCAGCTGTTCTACGATTGGTTGCAGTCCTTTGCTATCATATCCAGAAATATCTTCAATTCTTGAAAGAGCAATGCTCACAGCTTCAAGTCCGCGTTGACCACTGAGGAGATCATATGCACCAGCAACACTGTCCATCATTTTCTCACTATGGGATAGTTTGACCCGTTCTTCCCCGAGTAATTCATCCTCGCCTTGTGTAAGGCTTGCTGCTGCGATCTCCTCAAGCTGAAAGCGATACATGTCCAAGAGTTGATATGCACGCTGACTGGACTCCTGAAGCGCACGCAGTTCTTTTTCCGCCGTGATAAACTTGCTGTAACGCTCTTGATACGTCGCTTTGACAGGTCCGATGACTTCCGAGCCATAAGTATCGAGAAGCCCCAGATGGCTCTCTGCACGCAGCAAACTCTGATGTTCATGTTGTCCATGAATATTGATCAGCTTCTCGCCTACTTCCCGCAGCATGGTGAGATTGACCAATTGACCATTAATGCGGGATGTACTCTTCCCCTGTGTGTTCAGTTCACGTCGAATGACCAGATGCTCTTCAGGCTCACAATGGATACCCAGCTTCTCTAATGTCTGCCATACCGGATGACTCTGCTCCATCTCGAACAAGGCTTCCATCTCTGCCTTCTCACATCCGTACCGGATCAGATCAGCTGAACTGCGTCCACCGGCAATTAAGCCAAGTGCATCTATAATAATCGACTTACCTGCACCCGTTTCCCCTGAAAGTACATGGAATCCCGGGTGGAATACAACATCCACTTCTTCCACCACAGCCAGATTACGAATCGATAACGTAACTAACATCTGCAAAAACACCTCCGGATGACTAACTCAGATATTATGTTTTTGAACCATTGATTCAAGAGGTTGTTCAAAAAGTCCGCTTTTGATTACGAAGGATGCCTGGTGGCATCATCAGCATCGAATATGGAATTCAGCCGAAATAAGTGGGATGCTTACGAAGTATGTTTCCTTCGGAAACATTGCAGTTGCTCACGTAGTTTCCCTACGCTCCGCTACTCCATTTCTAGCTTCATCCCATCTTCTCGGTACTGAAAACCGATCTTTTTGAACACGCACTTTAAGCAATATAACCCATGATTCGCTCAATAACGGTCACACTGTTACCTTCAGTCCGGCAGATAATCAGAATGGTGTCATCTCCACAGATCGTGCCCATGACTTCATTCCACTCAATATTATCAAGCAGAGCTGCAATGGAGTTGGCTGTTCCTGGCAAACATTTCATCACAACCAGATTGTTTGTGTGATCAATGTGCAAGAAGTTGTCAACAAGTGCACGCTTCAACTTTTGAATCGGATTATATCGTTGATCTGTCGGTAAAGAGTACTTGTATCTTCCGTCATCCATCGGAATCTTGATTAACAGAAGTTCCTTGATATCCCGGGATACCGTCGCCTGAGTCACCTGAAAACCTGATTTGCGTAGTGCTTCAACCAGATCATCCTGGGTCTCAATTTCATTTTGACTAATGATTTCACGAATCTTGATGTGCCTTTGTCCTTTCATATATGCCTCCAGTTAGATGTATTGCAATAAAGCAGCATTTGTAATTCGCCGCAGACTTTGCCCTGCAATGTTCATTCTTTTATATTAGTCCAGATCATCCCCATCATACACATCTTCCTGATAGTCCATGAGCCTGATTAACTTAATATCGGAATCCTCCACGTCAACATACAGCAATCCTTCACAGCCAGGATATAACAACAGATAATTGAGGAAGCGATCCCTTAGCGCAGGACCGGTCATATCGATTGGCTGTCTGCGACGAGACGTTTTCACGAGGTATCTGAGATCCTCACGTTCTGCAACATAATCAATGAATAATCTGCTGTAATAAACGGATTCATTGGCCTCAAAAGCCAGAGGGACTTTCATTTTCCCACCGATGACTTCGTAGCCCTGTGCTTCAAGCAAATCCAAGGCCGGGGAATCTTGAATCTTCACGTTCAGTTTCATTCCAGACAAGCTTACCGGCGTCGGTCGGTTCACCCAATTACGCAAGCCAAAGAACAGCCACAAGATCAAACAGACAGCAAGTACACCTATAAAGATTGTGTCATATTGACCATCCATTATCGCTCACCTCGAAGACATATTCGAGGTTCAGTAATGATTTCCCTTTACGTCAATCACCTTTCCAGCGAAAAGAAACCCATCTTATGATGAGTTTCCCGTAAATGTATGAGCTGCTTCCTTTGCAACTTGCTCCGCAAGTGCGTCAAGTGAAGCTGGATCGATCTCTGGTTGTGTTGCCTCTGGTGCTTCCAGACGCCAATGTGCGAGAAATTCTATATTACCTTCTCCACCCGTTATCGGTGAAAAAGTTAAACTCTGCAGATGTAAACCAAGTTGACTGGAAAAATGAAGCATTGTCTGCAATACATCCTTGTGTACCTTCGTATCACGTACCACACCGGACTTGCCTACTTTTTCACGCCCTGCCTCAAATTGAGGTTTAATCAATGCAACGATATCTGCAGGTTGTTTCAAAAGAGCCAGAAGTGGCGGCAATATGATTCGCAGTGAAATGAACGACACATCAATGCTCGCAAAGTTCGGCACGGGTCCCGTCAGATCTTCAGGAGTCACATAGCGGAAATTAGTTCGTTCCATAACAGTAACCCGCTCATCATTACGCAAAGACCAATCGAGCTGATTATAGCCCACATCAATAGCGTAGACGTGAGATGCGCCATGCTGAAGTGCACAATCCGTAAATCCACCGGTGGATGAACCAATGTCGAGCATGACAAGTCCATTCATATCAAGGCCAAAATGACGGATCGCTTTTTCGAGCTTCAATCCGCCTCTACCGACATAGGGATGTACCGAGCCTTTAACTTTCAGCTCGGCTTCCCTTGGAATTTTCATGCCCGCCTTTTCGATCGGCTCATTATTGGCATATACCAGTCCAGCCATGATTGCAGCTTTTGCCTTCTCACGACTTTCATAATAGCCCTGCTCAACCAGCAGAACATCAATTCGTTCTTTCGGGAGTGACATGTCTGTCTCCTATCATGTAAATTTACGAAGGAAAACGTGTTTTGGGTATGCCGTAAGATGATTGAACAGCCATCTTGCGCAGTTCAGCACATACATTTTCAACGGTAAGACCCACTTCCTCACGTTGTTCCTTAATACTGCCATGCTCGATGAAGCGATCCGGAATCCCCATCAATTGTACATGAACATCATGTAGTCCCTGTTCTGCATAAAACTCCAGAACTGCACTACCCATGCTGCCTGCTTGGGATGTTTCTTCAAGTACAATCAATTTGGTGCCTCGAACAGCTAAATCACGCAACATTTGCTCGTCAAGAGGTTTCAAGAAGCGAGCGTTGATTACGCCTGCTGTGATACCTTCCCGCTTCACCATCTCTGCTGCTTCTTCTGCAAGCTGCACCATCGAACCTGAAGCGATGACAGCATATCCCTCGGATGGACGCAGTTGCTCCCATGATCCGATTGGAATCGGAACAAGTACATCATCCAAAGGTACACCGACCACATTGTTTCGTGGATAACGGTAAGCAATTGGACCTTCATTATAATCAAGCGCCGTTTTCATCATATGACGCAATTCATTTTCGTCTTTTGGCATCATCAGAACGATATTTGGAATATGGCGCATAAATGCCACATCGTATACCCCTTGATGTGTTTCCCCATCCGGACCAACAAACCCGGCACGGTCAATGGCAAACATCACGTTGGCGTTATGACGGCAAATATCATGTACAATCTGATCATAAGCACGTTGCATAAACGTAGAATACACGGCAAAGACCGGCTTCAAACCTTCCATAGCCAGTGCAGCACACATGGTCGCCGCGTGCTGTTCTGCAATACCTACGTCAATCATGCGATCGGGAAATTCCTTACTGAACGGAATAAGACCTGATCCTGTAGGCATTGCTGGCGTTACCGCTACGACCCGCTTATCCTGCTTCGCAAGATCAATTAACGTTTGACCGAACACTTCCGTGTACATCGGTTTTCCGACTGCCTTCAGCACTTGACCGGATTCAATTTTGTACGGAGAAATCCCGTGCCACTTGTGCGAATCGGCTTCTGCTGGCTGATAACCTTTGCCTTTGGTCGTGAGCACGTGAACGAGCACAGGGCCATCAACGTTATCTGCCTGTTTGAAGGTTTCGATCAATTTGGGAATATCATGCCCATCAATCGGTCCCAAATACGTGAAGCCCAGTTCTTCGAAAAGAACACCTGGTACCATCATATATTTGACACTATCTTTGATCCAGCTTGCCGATTTGGCCAAACGGTCTCCAATAGCAGGAATTTTTTTAAGCATCCCCTCAACATCATCTTTTGCTTTCAGATAATGACGATCCGAACGAATCTTGCTCAAATATTTATGCATGGCCCCAACGTTTGGAGCAATGGACATTTCATTATCATTCAGAATAACCATCAGTTTTCTCTGCTCATGACCGATATGATTGAGGGCTTCAAAAGCCATGCCACCAGTAAGCGCTCCATCACCAATCATCGCGATGACTTGGTTGTCCTCACCCTTCAGATCACGTGCAAGGGCCATCCCCATCGCAGCGGACAATGAAGTACTGCTGTGTCCAGCTTCCCATACATCATGTTCACTTTCGTTGCGTTTGACAAACCCGCACAGGCCGTTATGTTGACGCAATGTATCAAAGCGATCCATACGCCCTGTCAGGACTTTATGCACATAAGCCTGATGCCCTACATCAAAAATCATTTTGTCTGCTGGACTGTTATAGCAGTAATGCAGGGCTACCGTGAGCTCAACCACGCCTAAGTTGGGTGCGAGATGCCCACCTGTAACAGACAGTTTCTCAATCAGAAACTGCCGGATCTCTGCCGACAAAAGGGCAAGATCATCCTGAGACATCGACTTTAGATCACTGGGTTGTTTAATTTGTGGAAGCAGCACGAGAATCTCCCCGCTTTCCTAGATTGTTTAGTTATTGTTGTAAATCGATATATACATTATGAATCAAATGACATTAAATCATTATAACATAAAAGAACAAGAATCATAATTTACTGCACTATACTCCCGATAACGAGCATTCTCGCCAGCAAGTTATTTAAAATTCTTCTCCATATGTATTCCCGCATCCACTCGGGACAGACTTTTTCCATCCACTCGGAAAAAGGACATTACATTCATTACACGGTTACATAGTTTTTGAAACAGATCGCTCCGTCAGATTCTAATGGTCACGACTCATCAGGTAATCTGCAATTTCCAGCAATCTGGATGCATCAGGTAACTCGGCTCTTTCAAGTGCATCTTTTGCAGATTGGGTAAGGGATTTCACTTCATCTACAGAAGCCTCCATGCCAATAAAATAAGGATACGTTACCTTCTGTTGATTCACATCGCTCTGTGTTTTCTTGCCCATCTTTTGCTCGTCACCCGTCAGGTCGAGAATATCATCCTGAATCTGGAACGCCAGCCCCAGATCACGGCCAAACACACGTAAGGCTTCCAATTGTCCTTCCGTTGCTCCACCAATTCGTGCTCCAGCAATGAGGGAGAAAACAATCAGATCACCCGTTTTGTGCAAATGAATATATTGGAGCTGTGAAAGATCGGTCATGCCTTGCTCGCCTTCCATATCCGCAACTTGGCCGCCGACCATACCTCTTGCTCCAGCAAGTTCGGACATGTCCTCTACGATGGACAGCAATGCCTCTGCCGTCACACCGCTGCGACGACCCGCTTGAACAATGCTATAAAAAGCATGAGTTAGCAACGCATCGCCCGCCAATATGGCTGTTGCTTCACCATATACCTTATGATTCGTTAATTTTCCCCTGCGGTAATCATCATTATCCATAGCAGGCAGGTCGTCGTGGATCAGTGAATACGTATGAACCATCTCCACGGCGCAGGCTACCGGCATTGCAGCTGTACGCTGTGCGCCGAAGGCTTCCGCCGCAGCAACGACCAGAAGAGGACGAAGGCGTTTGCCTCCGGCCATTAGTGAGTACTGCATCGCATCCGTCAACGATTGGGGTACATCCCAGTGATCGGGAAGCGTGTGTTTCAACGCTTCTGTCACCTCAGCTGTGACCTCTTCGAGATATGCTTGAAACGAAGGACGATTACTCATGGACTTCACCGCTCTCATCGTCAGCAGTTCCGAAAGGCTTCTTGCGAAGCTCTCCATCTTCTTCTACGATCATCTCGATCTTACGTTCCACTTGTTCCAGCTTCAGACCGCAAAGTTGCGAAAGCTTCATCCCGCGTTGAAACAGATCGATGGCCTGTTCCAACGGAACATCACCATGTTCCAGCTGACCTACGATGTCTTCCAATGCCGCCATTGCCTCTTCAAAATTCAATTCCGGTTCATTCGCCATGGGTATTGTCGTCCTCCTTCATTCCCCAAACCTGACAGTCCAGCTGTCCGTCTGTTAATTTAATCTTAATTGAATCTCCAGGCTGTACATCCTTCGTTGACTTGATCAATCGCTGTTCTTGCTCATCATAGACAAGGCTGTATCCCCGTGACATGACTTTAAGCGGGCTAAGCGCATCCAGATGCCGCACAGATGATTTCCACTGTTGTTGCTTCGATCTGGTTATAGACCTGATCGCAAGTTCAAGTTGTCTGCGTGCTGCCGCATTCTCACGGCGTGCTGCATTGACCTGCTCACGAGGATTGAATCGTTGCAGTGCTGCCCGCAAACGCTCCTGCTTCTCTCCTGTCCATTTCATACGTGTATCCACTGTTCTCAAAAGCCGTTGGTGCATCATATCCAGTCGTTCCGTATGCTGCATCAAGGTACGTCTTGGATGCACCAGCACTGGCGAACGCTGTAATCTTGCAAGCCGTTCACGATTATGTACAGCACGCTGACGTAAGCTGTGCTGTAACTGGCGCTGACGTTGTCCGATCTGATCAAGCAACTCAGCTCGATTAGGTACAGCTAATTCAGCAGCTGCTGTAGGTGTAGCAGCACGCAAATCAGCTGCAAAATCAGCAATAGTGAAGTCCGTTTCGTGCCCAACCGCAGAAATGACAGGAATATCCGAAGCGACTATTGCTCTTGCCACAATCTCCTCATTAAAGGCCCACAACTCCTCCAGTGAACCGCCTCCGCGTCCAACGATAAGTACATCGGCTTCTCCCATCCGGTTCAGGTTGCCAATCGCTTTAACAATGGAAGGCGCTGCACCCTTGCCTTGAACCAGAACAGGATATAAAACAACTTTGGCAGAAGGGTATCTGCGCTGGAGTGTGATCATGATATCCCGCACTGCCGCTCCCGTCGGTGAAGTTACAACCCCGATGGTCTGTGGATAACGAGGGATCTGTCTTTTTCGCGAAGGTGAAAATAACCCTTCATCCTCAAGCTTTTTCTTCAGCTGTTCGTAAGCCAGATACAGACTTCCAATTCCATCCGGTTGCATATGGGTAGCATAGAATTGATACTGCCCATCCCGTTCATACACCGAGACATTACCACGGGCAATAACCCTTGCACCCTCCTTCGGTACAAAGGGTAATCGCTGGTTATGGGACGCAAACATAATTGACTTAATCCGGCTGTCCTTGTCCTTCAATGTAAAATACATATGGCCGCTGGAGTGATGTGTGAAATTCGAAATCTCCCCGCGCAGCCAGACGTCCGACAGGACCTGATCCGATTCCAGTTTCATCCGGATGTATCGGTTCAGGTCTTTGATGGAGTAGACCTTTTGATCTGCCACAGACAAAACCCTAGGCCAATCCGTGAGCGCGCTTGGCAGCGATCAATGTATTTTGCATCAGCATTGTGATTGTCATCGGACCAACACCGCCAGGAACGGGTGTAATTGGACCAGAAACTTGTTTCACGCTCTCGAAATCAACGTCTCCTGCCAGTTTGCCATTCTCCAAACGGTTCATGCCGACATCGATAACAACAGCACCTGGTTTCACAAAATCAGCATCCACAAAATTAGCACGGCCGATGGCTACAACTAGAATGTCCGCCTGGCGTGTAATTTCTTTCATGTTGGCTGTACGGGAATGACACATGGTTACCGTTGCATTCTCACGTTGCAGCAACAGCGATACCGGTTTGCCAACGATGTTGCTTCTTCCGATGACTACTGCATGTTTACCGGACATTTCCAATCCAGTACGTTTGATCAGTTCAATTACACCCGCTGGGGTACATGGAAGCAGACTATCGTCCCCAATAACAAGATTACCAACATTGACTGGATGGAACCCGTCTACGTCTTTATCCACGGCAATTGCATCAATAACCGCTTTCTCTTCGATATGTTTCGGTAGTGGGAGTTGAACTAAAATTCCGTTAATGGATTGTTGATTGTTCAGCTTGTCCACCAGCGCAAGCAGATCTTCTTGGGACGTATCTGCATCCAAGCGATGCACTTCGGAGTAGAAACCGAGGTCGTGACAAGCTTTTTCTTTATTACGCACATAGACTTGGGATGCCGGATCTTCCCCGACGAGCACAACAGCCAGACCAGGTACTACCCCCTGTTCGCTAAGCTGTTTTACTTCTGTTGTCATGCTTGCGCGGATCTCTTGGGATACTTCTTTACCGTTAATAATAGATGCTGTCATTGTACTCTCTCTCCCTTATGTGAATATAAATTTAGAGGTTGTTCAAAAAGCCCGCTTTTGATTACGAAGGATACTGAAAACCGGTCTTTTTGAACACACACTATAATTAATCTTAACTTAAGATAATTTTGCTTTAATCGCGTCAACTTCCTGAATCATGCGTCCAAGTACACCATTGACGAACTTACCGGATTCTTCTGTACCAAAATATTTGGACAGTTCAATCGCTTCATTGACCGATACCTTTGCCGGGATGTCCTCACGGAATACCATTTCATACGTGGACAGTCGTAGAATCTGGCGATCTACACGTGACAGACGGCTGATCTGCCAACCTTTCAAATAATCCACAAGCAAACCGTCAATGGCTTCCTTATTGTTCCATGCTCCTTGTACAATCTCAGTAACATAAGTGCGCATTACATCTGCATCGCGGATAACTACTTCGGTTTCATTATCTTCAGCAGCTTCATTGATCAACATGTTTACAGCTTCTGCTGCACCCACCTCATTCATTTCCATCTGATACAGACTTTGTACTGCAATTTCCCTTGCCAAACGTCTTTTCATGTCCTGCCTCCTGCAGCGCTCCGTCTGGAGCGTCATCATGCTTATTTTATAATCCATGCATCCATCTCATCAAATCCTGTATCGGTTAGATCAATGGCTTACACGGTATTGTTATTGTTATCCCTTTTCACAAAAAAACCTGCAATACGTTTCCTCCAAAAAACGGGCAACCTAAACTACAGCTCTATTTTCGGAAGAAACATATTGCAGGGTTCAGGTAGGTCACTTAAACGGACGCCAGCGATCGCCCAGCCATTGTCCCCACTCCCTCCAGGGAATGGACGAACCCAGCTTCGAATCGCTTCGTCTGCCTAACGTATAACCGATGAACACCAAGAGTGCAAAGAACAACATATCCCAAAAACCGATCCATACATAAAGAAATCCAAAAAAGATGCCGCCGATAATTCCGGTAATTCGGCCTCTGTGACTATCCCAAATCTCTTTCCACAGCATCAGTGAAACTCACCTCATTCCACTCGACTCTTGTAGTTAGGCGACTGGGTTACATTAGCGATATACACCGTGACAAAAGAAACCGGGATGCCCGTAATCTCTTGCACATGATCATGTATCGCCTTTTGCAGATCAGAAGTCAGCGCAGGAATAGGTGTCTCACCATCCACTACTGCACGGATCATAATCTCCAGTCCTGACTCAACCACACGTATGCGTGCCTTGACATCACGTACTCCCCGGAAACGGGAAGTTGCCTTCAAACAGAGATTCTCAATCGTCTCCATCGAAATCTGTACATCACCAAACTCAGTACGTTGATCTACAGACGGCAACGATGCACGCTCACGCCGAACCGAGATGTAGAAAAATCGCAAACTCAGGATAAACAAAATCGCTGCTGCAATAACCGACGCAACAATAACGTTCTGTTCCTGCTGGTAATTCAATTCGTAAGGCAGCACACCGCTAATCAGAAGAATGACGGCTGCCGATATTGCTCCAACGCTTATGCTGTATATAAACAACAGAAGCCGATCCAGTATTTTAGCCACGAACTGCACAGCCTCCCTTGCTCACTAACATTACTTAACCTGTTCACTAGCAAAAAATCAGATCCTCATCTAGCTTTCGCTATAATGAAGACCTGTCCAAGACGGGATAACCCCCGGCAGATGATGCCGGGGGAATCTGTCTTCTTTTATTTTACGCGCTGACTGTTCAGGTCGATCTCTTCCACTTTCTCGGTGCTCTTGAACTGAACGTCATGAATGTGCACATTCACTTCATTCACATTCAATCCTGTCATGTTCTCGATGGAACGTTTCACGTTCTGTTGAATCTCCGTAGCTACTTGTGGCAGACGGTATCCGTACTCGATAATTACGGAAACATCAACTGCAGCTTCACGTTGGCCCACTTCAACTTTAACGCCTTTGGAAAGGTTTTTGCGACCAAGCAATTCAGCAAATCCGCCAGCGAATCCGCCACTCATGCCTGCAACACCTTTCACTTCAAGGGTCGCCAATCCAGCAATCACTTCAATAACTTCAGGTGCGATCTGGATTTCACCGATATCCGTTCGTTCAAATTCAGTCGGTAGTGTACTCATAACTGTTCAACACACCTTTCGCGAGATAAGTTTGCGGCCATCCGTCAGGGCGCTGGACTCAGGTTAATCAACCTTCAGAACCCTTCCGGTCCGGCTTTACCGGAACTCCTGCAAACATCCGCGAGGTGCGGGCTTATCCTTTGCAGGAGACATGCGCTCTTATTATTCATACTATATCATTTGGGCTACATTATGACAAACAAGCCCAATATACCTTTTAAATCTCGTTTTCCTCAAGAAATTTGATATCAAAGTCACCACGAATGAACGTTGGGTGCTCCAGCAATTTCTGATGGAAAGGAATAGTTGTAGATATGCCTTCAATCGCAAATTCCCCAAGCGCACGTTTCATCTTGGCAATCGCCTCTTCACGATTCGCTCCCCACACAATCAATTTTGCGATCATGGAGTCATAGAAAGGTGAAATGGTATAACCCGGATAAGCAGCACTATCTACACGAACGCCAGGTCCTCCCGGTGCAAGGTAGAATCCGATTTTGCCTGGTGATGGCATAAAGTTACGGTCCGGATCTTCTGCATTGATACGACATTCAATGGACCAGCCATTGATAACCACGTCTTCCTGACGGAATGAGAGTGGGTTGCCTTCAGCTACCGAGATCATCTCACGGATCAGATCCACGCCAGTAACCATCTCAGTCACCGGGTGCTCTACCTGAATACGCGTATTCATCTCCATGAAATAGAACTCGCCATTCGGGCTGAGCAGGAACTCCAATGTACCCGCTCCCGAGTAATCCACAGCAAGGGCAGCCCGTACCGCAGCTTCACCCATCAGTGTGCGCACATCTTCGGAGAGAATCGGACACGGAGCTTCTTCTACCAATTTCTGGCGACGACGCTGAACCGAGCAATCACGCTCTCCCAAATGTGCTGCATTTCCGTGTTTATCAGCAATGATCTGAATTTCCACGTGTTTCATACCTGTCAGGAATTTCTCCAGATATACTCCTGCATTGCCAAATGCCTTTTGTGCTTCCTGCTGAGCAGCGGTAATCTGCTTAATCAGCGTTTCTTCATCTTCGGCAATACGAATTCCCTTACCTCCGCCACCAGCAGTAGCTTTGATAATGATAGGATATCCGATATCTCTAGCAATCATGATGGCTTCATCCATATTTTCAACAAGGCCGTCTGATCCAGGAATAACAGGTACTCCTGCATCTTTCATCGTCTGTTTGGCAACAGCCTTGTCTCCCATTTTGGTAATGGCTTCGGGTGAAGGCCCGATGAATGTAATATTGCAAGACTCACAAATTTCCGCAAAATCAGCATTCTCCGCCAAAAAACCGTATCCAGGGTGGATTGCATCACATTCCGTCAGCGTAGCTACACTCATCAGGTTTGTGAAGTTGAGGTAACTGTCCTTAGACAGTGTCGGTCCGATACAATAAGCCTCATCTGCAAGACGAACATGCAGAGAATCCTTGTCCGCTTCCGAGTAGACGGCTACCGTTGAGATACCGATTTCACGGCAGGCACGAATAATACGTACCGCAATCTCTCCACGGTTCGCAATCAGTATTTTTTGAAATTTCATTTCGTTTTGTCCTCCTTCGAAGCTCATGCGGTTAGCTGTTAACCAGCTATAACGGTTATTCCGGTTTCACCAGGAAAAGGGGCTGCCCATACTCGACCAGCTGTCCGTTCTCAACCAGCACTTCAACGATTTCTCCCTTGATGTCCGCATCAAGCTCGTTCATCAGCTTCATAGCTTCGATGATACATACCGTTGTTTTCTCAACAACTTTATCACCAGCGCTCACAAAAGGACCCGCTTCCGGCGAGGAAGCTCTGTAAAAAGTACCTACCATCGGAGATACAATTTTATGTAAATGACTTGTAGTATCGACCTGCGGTGCAGCTTCACTTACCACTGCTGCCGGCTGTACTTGCGGAGCAGCAATCATTTGCGGTTGCACAGCAGCTGCTTGAACATACTCCGTTTTGCCCGGTTTGCGGATTGATAACCGTGATCCTTCATTTTCAATTTCCAACTCTTGAACGGAACTTTCATCTACCAGTTTAATCAGTTCTTTGATTTCACTCAATTTAAACATTTCCATTATTCACTCCTTCGGCATCATGCCAGTCTCACTAGGACGGTCATATGGCTTTATGTATTATATCATAATCATTAAAAATGGAAAGAGCCCGAGAGTACAACCAGCTCCCGGGACTGCATTTCCATGATTTGGATTACTGTTCTGTGACGTATTGCACGCTGATTTTGTTCTGTGAAACCGCCAATTCTTTCATGACCAGATCTACAATGGATACCGCCTGTTTTACATCCAGTTTGTCACTGAGGACCACAACTTTATACTTGTCGGCATCTTCTTGAACGATCGCATTAGCGAACTGTTGAGAGAGCGTCTCCTCAATGCCAGTGATTTTAGCTTCTTTTTCTTCCAGTGTACGGAGTTGCTCGGTTGCTTTGGCATTCTCCTCTGGCGTTTTGCTCAGATCACCTGCCACGGTCATCAGTTCCTCATACTTACGATTGTTGCTTTCCTCACGTTGCCACTGGTAGTTCTGGAACTGGCTGCTCGCAGATGCTGTCGTATTCTGCTCTTCCATTTCCTTGAGGACTTCCTCATCTGTCTTGGTTGCAGTGCCGCCTGCCTGACCGTCTGTCTCCGGTGTAGTTGTTGCGCCTTTGTCGGTCTCTTTGTTGGTTTCTTTGCCTGTCTCACCCTTATTTTCGCCTGGTTCGACAGCAGGTGTTTTCTCTGTATTTCCAGCTTCTTTACCTTCCGTAGCCGATGGTTCCTCCACAGCGCCAGCCGCACTTGGATCACTTTCAACTTCGCCGCTATTCACCACTTCATTTACAACCAAACCTTCTGTAGGATCAAGAATGCCTGCCGTCTCCTTTGCTTCCCCCTGCTTGATTCCATCCACTTGCTGACTGTCAGCCACCGGCGCGTTGACTGGACCGGAATCCTCAGTGAACAGATAATATGCGGACAAAATGACCATCAGACTCAGCATGGAAACGAGCCATACCGTTTGACGTTTGTTATTCATTAGAACTTCCTCCTCAAATTGGCTTCAATCTTATGAGAATTGAATCTTGTGATTCAACACATCAGATTAGTCTTGTTTGCGCGGTACAACCGAGATCCGGTAGGCTGCCACATTCAGTCCTTTTTCCACAGCATCGGTTATCAGGTCCTTCACAACCTTGTTCTCTGCACCCCTCGCAACCACAAGCACCCCACGGATCTGCGGTTTGAGCTTTTTGGTCACTATAGGTGTCTGATCCCCTGCTATTTCGTAAGTAATAATCTCGCCATCACGGGTATATTGCGTCATATGCCGTTTGCCCCCGCTAGCATCGGTTTCTTCGGTAAGTTGCTGAGAATCCTTCACGTTCCGCTGAACGACCAATTCTTCTGTGGAATCCACGGTAACCATCACATCAACCGTTCCCACACCAACAATGTTTTCCAGCACACCTTTGATTTTGTCTTCAAATGCAATTTCGATCGCCTGAAAAGGATTCTGTTCCGACGGATCACTCTGTATGGATGCCATGGATGTTGCCGGGTCCGGTGGTTCCCGACCGATATTTTCGGAATCAATTTTTTTGACATTGACGAAGGAATTGAACAGCATGATTCCCACCCCGATCAAACCCAGGATAATCAGCCAGCGGAAGGTTTGACTTCGCCTTGCCCCACCCTCTCCGCCACCCATCCAGGTTTCCATCTTTTTGAACCATTGTTTCATCGGACACCCTCCTTCTCAGAGCACTTCAGCACTTTTTGGTTCTGTCACTTGAACGTTGTTTGCATCAACATCCCACTTTTCAGTCAACAATGTAATAATCTGCACCGCATGGTCGGACCTTGTGGATGTCTCACCTTGCTGCTTCGTCTCATCTGCTTGATCACGTATAACAGGCTCCGAAGACGCTTCATTTCCATCACGTTGCCCTCTACTCACATCAATCTGAACATCAGGCACTTCAATCTGACCGATCTGGATGGGCTGCTGTATTTGATGTGATTTATCCTTCTCGACTTCTGTGTCTGTTCCAAATATGGGTTGTGTGTTAGCAGCGACTTCTTGCTGCCCTGCCTTCACTTCTCCTTCTACACCCTCTCCGGCCATCTCGACCAACACACGCTGGATCACAGGCAGTTCGACTGATGAGGCAGCTTCCATCTCCGTTTCATATTTACTCATGGTCAGCTGTACCTCTACGGACCGCACCTTGGCTCCTGTTGTTTCTTCAATCTGACCTTTCATGACATTAGCCAGTTCTTTGGCTGTCCATTGTAAGGATTGTTCCTGTTCATTGGATTGTAGCCGTTTGCCCTGAGCTAATATCTGTTCGAGTGTCGCATTCCCATTCGATGGAGCATCCATTGCAGACATTGCCCGTTTCAGTTCGCCAACCGGATCACTTTTGAGCAGCTTGGTTATGGGTGATAAAAGGGTCAGCAGGATGAGAAGGCTCAGCACAAGCTTGACATAACGTTCCATGGATCGATTGGGCAACAACATATCCACAAAAGTCGCCAGCAGAACGATCATAATCAATTCCTGGAGCCAGTTGCTCAGCCACCCCATCCTTTCCACCCCCTTTCTTGCCAACATACATTCAGCGCATCATGACAGTCAGATTGCCCGCGGTCAGCAAGATGGTAATGGCCAGGAAAAACATCAGCCCGACGGCTGCGAGCGCCGCAAATACGTAAATCATGCTCTTGCCGATGGCCTGGAGGCATCCTACAATCGGGGTGTCTCCTAGTGGTTGCATAATGGCACCAGTTACGTTGTATATCAAGGCAAGAGCCAGAATCTTGAGTGCCGGAAAGGCACATAGAAACAAAATGATGATCACTCCGGTGAGTCCAATTGCATTTTTGACAAGTAAAGAAGCTGTAATTACCGTATCCGTTGCATCCGCAAATGTTCTGCCCACGACAGGGACAAAGTTGCCTGCGATGTATTTGGCGGCCTTTAGGCTGACTCCATCCGCTACCGATCCCGATGCTCCCTGAACTGAGATTACACCCAAAAACATCGTCAGCAGGATACCCAGCAGTGCCACACTAATATTGCGCAGAAGGTCTGCGAGCTGTGTCAGCTTGTACTTGTCAGACAATGAACTGACGAGATGCAGAACAGCTGAGAAGAAGAGTAACGGGAATACCAGCAAGTGAATCAACGTACTCACCAGATGAATCATGAAAATGATGAGTGGATGGGTCACGGAGACGGTGATGACGTTACCCATGGACGCGAGCAGTGTGAATAACAACGGAACCATGGCCATCATGAAGTTGATCATGCCGGTTATGGCATCCTTGGCGTATCCAATCGCCACACTGAAGCTGTTGATTGCAATAATGATGATGACCATATAACAGATGGAATAGGCGATTTTGCTAATATTATTTTTCTCAAATGCGGTCTGAAGCGTCTCCAGAATCATGCTGAGTACGCTTAACATCACAATCGTGACCAGAAGTTTGCCATTATATAAAATTTCATGCAGCATGAAGGTTCCGATCGCTACAAACACCGATTTCAGGCTGAACCCTTCATTGCCGGGGATTAACATATCCATGAAGGAAGGGGTCTTCCCATCCGGGAAGAAACCACCGTATTGTTGCATCAGTTGATCCCAGTATTTCTCCACCTGATCCTTGGGAAGCTGATCGGCCTGCTGCTCCATCCACTCACCGGAAGGCGAGGTTGCAGTAACCTGTCCCAGGATACCAAACAGAAAACAGAACATCAGCACAACCGTAAGGCGCCACTGCGGCTTAAGATGCATTGATTTCATATGAAGTCCGCACGCCCTTTCTACACCGGCATCAGCTTCATGACGGTTTCGATAATAATGCTGATGATCGGTATAGCAAGTACAAGGATCAGTACCTTACCAGCCAATTCGATCTTGGACGCAATGCTTTCTTGACCTGCATCCCTGACAATCTGTGCGCCAAATTCAGCGATGTACGCTATTCCAATAATTTTCAGCACCGTTTTCAGATAAATACTTTCCATGCCTGAATTCTCGGCAAGCCGCTTCAACACTTCGATGACTGCTCCGATTTTGCCAATCAACAACATGAAGATGACAATGCCGGTTGCGGCAGCAATCAGAAAGGCAAACATCGGTTTCTGTTCCTTAATGACCAGAATGAGCACTGTTGCGATGAGCGCCAAACCTACAACTTGGATAATTTCCACAGGTCACCACCATCCGGCTTCATGACCGTTTTTCATTGAAAAAGAAATATCGATTTGATCTCTTGTAGCAGGCTGTCCAGCATACGGACCACCATGAACAATACAACGACAAATCCGATTACGGTCACCCAGTGAGCCATATCTTCCTTTCCCATTTGTTTCAGTACCGTGTGAATCATGGCGATGATGATTCCGATACCCGCAATTTGAAAGATTGCGTTCACTTCTAGATTCATGACCTTGGCACCTCACTATCCCGGCTATTTCAGAAGATCAGAATGACGATTAACGCTCCGACAAGCATCCCGAGGCTTCGGCTCATTCGTTCATATTTCATTTGATCGGCCTGGGCGCGGGATTCCTCATGCATTAGTTGTTGAATGGCTAACGATATATGTTTGGTCTGATCCTGACGGTCACTTGTGCCAAGGCTGAAGCTTAATTGCAGCATCACTTCCTTCTCGTCAGCCTTCATGGCCGATCTTCCCCACGCCAGATCCACGCCTGACTGCAGACTTTCCCGGGCAGTGAGTCCATGAGGAGGTTCCATTTGTGTAGCTGCATGAAGAAACAACGTCTTTACAGGTTCTTTGGTCTGTGCTCCCATCTTGCCCATGGCATCGGGAAGTGGAGTGAGCCCATAGTTAATCTCCGTCATTAGTCGCTGGAGGGCTGCAATGAGTTCTCGCAACTGTCTCGGTCTTAATGCATACTGTCTGGCCTTGTAAAATCCGGCGAGGGTGCTGGCTAACAGAATAATTACCGCACCAAACATGTTAACCAAAGGCTTCACCTCCTGCCCCGGTCAGCTGCAACCCACGCATTTTGCCATCAGCCAGCCGAAAGGTCATGCCCCGGCTCGTCCGTTGCAGCTGGACATAACGTTGAAACATCTGCTCCGTAATTAAGGTTCTGAGGGCGGGTCTGGCCGACAGCTCCGATAGGTCACGGCCATGCGCAGTCGCAATCACTGAGACTCCTGCATGCAGGGCTTCCATCACCGCCTCGGCATCCTCCGGACGACCGATCTCGTCCACAATCAGGACATCGGGCGACATGGAGCGAAGCATCATCATCATGCCCTCAGCCTTCGGACAACCGTCCATCACATCTGTTCGGGGTCCTACGTCGAAGCCAGGTACTCCTTTGTAGCTACCAGCGATTTCGGACCTTTCATCCACAATGCCCACTTTCAGACGCGGACGTATTCCCTGAACCAGTTCAGTTCCCCCTGTAAGCTTTGTACCACTGCTAATTTGTCTCGCCAGATCTCGCAGCAACGTCGTTTTCCCTTGTTGTGGTGGTGATAGGATCAACGTGTGCAGGACCTGTCCGCTCTTCATATCGAGAAGATAAGGAAGAATACGATCAGCCACTCCATGTACCTCACGGGCTACCCGAACGTTAAACCCGTTGATGTCACGCAGGTATTCGACACGCCCACCGCTTAGTACCGTTCGTCCAGCAAGCCCGATTCGATGTCCCCCAGGTATGGTGATGAACCCTTTGCGCAGTTCCTCTTCCAATGTATAAAGTGAATGGTTACTGATCAGGTCCAGCAACCTGTGCGTCACTTCTTTCTGAGGAACATACGCTTCTTCAGGATTCCCGGTCGGACAACCTTGAGGTGTCAGGAAGTGGTATGTGTTGCCTGCATTAATCTCCAGGGGTCTGCCTTCTCGAATACGTACTTCCTCCACTTGTTCCAATAGAGCGGGTGGCATTCTTCCGAGAATGGTTCGGATCGGTTCCGGAAAAAGTTCCCTCCAGTTCACCTTCATGAGTAGGCTCCTCCAACCTTGAGATCATTTGGTTCACACTTCTGGCGCTTGTTCATATCTCAAGTTTATGCCTGTACATTTAATTTATGACGCTGAAATCTATCAATTCTTCAGAATACGGTTGAGAGTTGAAACTATAGATCCACCTTCTGTTCTAGGCACCCGTCTAGATGTGCTTGCATATAGTAATTGCAGATAGGTAAGTTCCATTCCGGTTCAAAACAGAACTACCGATCCCCAGATACAGAAAGGAGTTGTGGGGAGTGCGAGTTGATGTCGTTGGCAATGTGAATGAAGTACGTACCATTGATATTGCAGGGCGAAGTGCAGTTGTCATTGATGTATTATGTACGACCAGTACGATTGTTACGGCTCTGGCGTATGACGCTTCGGCTGTGATTGCCGTAGAGACCGTTCCACAAGCCAAACAAATGGAAGTGAAAGATTGCATTCGAGGCGGGGAGCGTTTTGACAAAAAAATCACCGGATTCGAAGTGGGGAATTCCCCCTATGAATATATGACTGCAGGCATTGCAGATAAAACAATCATTCTAACCACAACCGATGGAACCCGAGCTTTGATCAAGGCTTCCAAGGGGAAACATGTATTTGCTGGTTCATTTCTCAATGTGCAGGCTGTTGCAGCAGCTCTATGTGAACTTCAACGAGATGTATTGCTGTTATGTGCGGGGAACCAGGATGAATTTGCTCTGGAGGACGGCTTGTGTGCTGGATGTATCATCGATGAACTGCACCGTCAATCCTGTTCTCCCCTTCAACTTAACGATCTCGGCATAGTACTTCATCAGGCGGTATCCCAATGTAAGGAGAGCATCCCGGAGTTGGTGCAGGGGTCTGTTAGCGGGCGGAGGCTTGAAAAGTTAGGCAGAGTTCATGATATTTCGTATTGTTCTCAATTAAACCTGCTGGATTGTGTTCCCGAGATGGGGGAGGGGAACCGCATGCAGCCTTATAGAGGCATACGCGGGGGAAAGATGTTCAAGTTGATGTGAGAATTGCCATGAGAAAAACAAAAAAAGGTGTACTGCTGCCCGTTGGCAACAGTACACCTTTGCTAATTTACATACATTGAAGATACTTATCTGCGATCTTGAGGTCCACCGATAACGGCTTGCTCGGCAGTGTCGAGATCATATGCTGTATGCAATGCCTTAATGACGTCATGCAGCTTATCTCCGTCAATAACACAAGATACTTTGATCTCGGAAGTGCTCACCATCTTGATACTCACGCCTTCAGCGGAAATGACTTTGAACATCTTCGCAGCTACACCAGGATGACTGACCATGCCTGCGCCAACAATGGAGATTTTAACGAGGTTCTCCTCAGATGTAACTTCACGGTAAGGCAAGCGGCTGTGAAGGCCTTCAATGACACGTAATGCGTTCTCACGATCAGACAGCGCCACAGAGAACGAGAAGTCCGCTTTGCCATCCATCACTCCGCTCTGAACGATAATGTCCACATCCAGCTGATTGGATGCAAGCGCACCAAATACTTCGGCCAGAACTCCTGGTACATCCGGCACACCCAGAATACTGATGCGAGCCACGTTTTTGTCATAGGCAATACCACTAACCACTACGCCTTGTTCCATTGCTGCTTCCTCCTTCACAACCGTTCCTTCATTATGGTTAAAGCTGGATCTTACGATTAAAGGTACACCGGAATGCTTCGCGTACTCTACTGCACGCGGATGCAGCACCGCTGCTCCCAAATTAGCGAGTTCCAGCATTTCGTCATACGATATTTCTTTCAGCTTACGCGCAACCTTAACGATCCGCGGGTCCGTAGAATAGATTCCGTCTACATCCGTATAGATCTCACACGCATCAGCCTTAATGGCCGCGGCCAGCGCTACAGCTGTTGTATCCGAACCACCACGACCCAGCGTTGTGATCTCGCCGTCTTCCGTCATGCCCTGGAAGCCTGCAACAATAACAATGTTGCCCTCAGCAAGTGCTGCATTCACACGGTCAGGTTGAATATCATGAATACGTGCTTTTCCGTGAACCGGCTCTGTGCGGAATCCCGCTTGCCAGCCCGTAAACGATACTGCCTTACGTCCAAGCGCTTGAATAGCCATCGATAACAAAGAGATCGAAATCTGTTCTCCTGTCGTTAAGAGCATATCCATCTCACGAGCAGGCAGTTCACTATTCAGTTGTTTTGCCTGATCAATCAAATCATCTGTTGTATCCCCCATGGCCGAAAC
Source organism: Paenibacillus sp. FSL H3-0457 (assembly GCF_037981725.1). NCBI lineage: Bacteria > Bacillati > Bacillota > Bacilli > Caryophanales > Paenibacillaceae > Paenibacillus > Paenibacillus sp. FSL H3-0457. The sequence continues at coordinate 4,439,356 of NZ_CP150283.1, forward strand.
CACAACTACACACCGATGTCCTTCATCAGCTTTTTCTACAACACGTCCGGCCACACGCTTCATGCGTTCTGTATCTCCGACCGAGCTGCCCCCAAATTTCATGACGTACAATGACAACGCAAATCCACTCCCTACCTTGTGCAGTATGCATAATTAATGTCCATCGTCATTATTCTCTACGAGAAATGACTTTAACCCAGTATATTACGAAAGCGCCTGATAGGCTAATCTTTTTTCGAAAAAACCCTCTGCCAAAGGAATGGCAAAGGGTTGTTAATAACCTTTTTTAGCTTACAAGCCGTGAAAGTTACGCACGGGAAGAGTATTTACCTTCACGTGTGTCAATCAGGAGAACGTCACCTTCGTTAATGAACAAAGGAACCTGTACGTTCAAGCCTGTTTCCACTTTTGCATTTTTGGTAGCGCCTTGTGCAGTGTTACCTTTAACACTTGGCTCAGTCTCGATGACTTTCAACTCAACGCTTGTTGGCAAGTCAATTCCGAGGATTTCTCCTTGGTAGCTAACAATCTTAACGACCATGTTTTCTTTCAGGAAGTTCAATTCCCATTCCAGTTGATCACTAGTCAATGTGAACTGATCATATGTTTCGTTATCCATGAACGTGTGCTCTGTACCGCTTGCATACAGGTAGGATACGCCACGGTTTTCGATGATGGCACGACCAATCGTTTCGCCTGCACGGAATGTTTTTTCAACGGTGTTACCGTTACGCAGGTTTTTCAATTTGGAACGTACAAAGGCAGCGCCTTTACCTGGTTTAACGTGTTGGAAATCAAGCACGGTATAGATATCGTTATCTACTTGCACGGTCAAGCCTGTTTTAAAATCGTTTACTGAAATCACAAAAAATCCCTCCTGATATGGTTAAAAAGTAGGTGATATAAGACGATGGGTTAATGTTATATGTAAAATGAGCCCAAGAATGGCCACCTCGTTCACTTCGATTGCAGTACCATCCTCCGATCGCTGTTATCCCCAGATTTTTTTGATCCCATTATCAATGGGAAAATCCGGTGATAAAGGCGAACGCTTCGCTTCTTCAGATTGGTTCTGCACTCTCTGTTATGGTGAAATTTCTTAATTTCAATTTAAATAACACATTAAAAATCGTCTTATATCCCTGTGGCTGTAATTTAGCCGATTACGGTGAACTTCTTGTCCGACTTCGTGAGAATATGAATACCCGTCTCGGTAATCACTACGTCATCCTCGATACGCACGCCGCCAAGCCCATCAATATATATACCCGGTTCAACGGTAACAACCATACCCGGTTTCAATACATCGTCGCTAAGCTTGGACAAACGCGGAGCTTCGTGAACTTCCATACCCAGACCGTGGCCTGTGCTGTGTCCGAATTGATCTCCATATCCGTGACCTGCAATGATATCACGAGCCAATGCATCTGCTTCCCTTCCGGTCATGCCCGGTTTCAGGTTCTCCAGCGTATGTAACTGAGCTTCCAGTACAATGTCATAAATTTTGCGCAGTTCAGGTACAGGTGTACCTGTTGCAATGGTACGTGTCAGATCTGAACAGTATCCGTCCAAAAGTGCACCAAAGTCAAATGTAATTAACTCATTCTGTCCGATGACCTTGCTGCTCGCTACACCGTGAGGCATAGCAGAACGTTCACCCGATGCTACAATGGTGTCAAACGAAGAGGACGTTGCCCCATGCTTGCGCATGAAAAACTCCATCTCCAGATCCACTTCACGCTCCGTCATACCTGGTTTTGCAAACTGCAAAACGTGGCTGAACGTGGCATCCGCCAGATCTGCTGCTCTCTGCATGACCGCAATCTCATCTTCATCCTTGAACATACGAAGTTGTTCCACGATCCCGGATACAGCTTTCAGTTCAATAGACTGCAGTGCTTCTGCATAAGCGGAATGCGTGCCAAATGTGACACTATCCTGCTCGAAGCCCACTTCTTTGATATTCGCGGATGTCAGCAATTCGCGCACCGTATCCATCGGCTTAGCTCCATGCTCCACAACGTTGAATCCTTTGGCTTGTTGAGGCGCTTGTGACATATAACGGAAATCAGTCAGCAGATATGCATCCTGTTCCGTGATCAGCACATATCCCGCCGAGCCTGTAAAGCCCGTCATATAACGACGGTTAATCGGGTTTGTAATCAGCATTGCAGTGAGTTCATGCTCACGCATGGCTTCACGCAACTTATTTACTCGTTTGTTTTCCATCGGTAACCCTTCTTTCTCTCACATTCCCGGGTTCCCGGCTCAGGTTTGTTTGTCCAGATGACGCACAAGAGCCAGCAATCCCAGTTCATAGCTTACTTCGCCAAATCCGGCAATCTGCCCGATTGTTTCCGCTGCAATCACTGAATGATGTCTGAACGCTTCGCGTGCATGAATGTTGGATAGATGTACTTCCACTGTAGGGACTTTTACAGCATTGATTGCATCACGTATAGCATAGCTATAATGGGTAAATGCTCCGGCATTCAGTATTATTCCGTCTGCCTCACCCATCGCTGCATGAATGCGGTCAATGATGTCCCCTTCATGGTTCGATTGATAAAAAGCGATGGAGACGCCAATTTCATCAGCCTGTCTGCGAATTTTGTCCTCAATATCCTTCAGACTAAGCGTTCCATAGATGCCCGGTTCACGTACACCAAGCATGTTCAGGTTCGGACCATTGATCACAATAATTCGTTTCATCGCTGCTCCACCCTCTCTGCAAATAACCATCTGCTATTTTAACACAGGCATTGCCGGATTGAGAAGCTTTTTTGCGCTATGCCCCCGCTTGCTCCGGCTCGCGTTTGCGTTCGTCCGTGTACTCCATGGCTACCGTGTAACCAATGAACAGCCCCCATAACAAAAAGAAACAGAGTTCCGTGATGATTGAATCCCACGTTAAACCGTTCAAAGGTTTCATCATCCCCAGTTTTGGTCCGACCAGTATAAAGAGAATCAGCCACCAAACGATTCCATATACCATGCCGGGTAACGGCCCTTTCAGTTTTCTAATCGTGAATGTGTAGAGTAAGGATGCCAAGATGGAAAAGACGATAAAAAACAGCCAGCCTGTCAAATGTCCTGCTGCGGTATATATATATTCATGTTTGAAAAAAGGCTCGGCCAGAAATCCGACAGGTACAATCGTAAAATGCAACAGATAGAATAGCCAATGCAGCCCACCCCAGATAAAACCGGCAAAAAAGCCAAGCTCTAATGCAAAGGAAAATGGCTTCGTGTAGTAGTGTGCTTGACCTTGCCTCTGGGTAGGGCGCCTGCCCTTGTCTTTTTGCTGCCGTTCTTTCGGACGTTGACCTTCATCTTGTGATGTATTTTCATGCTTACGTTCTGTCATCGATATTCTCCTTCATTCAGTTGATAATCCCGCATTATGCCTCGAATTTCCGCTCCGATTCTACGAGGTAGTATGTTCAAAACAGGACAATCTTAACAACATCCTTCAAGGTTTGACTCACAAACTAGAAATTGGTCTCAAAATTCGATACAATAGGGTTATTAAACTGCCTTTGATCGCGAAGGCCTAGAACAGAATAGGAAGGTGAATAATTTGCCTCAACAATCCAAGCCTGTCAGCTATGGGGGGCAAGCTGTCATTGAAGGCGTAATGTTCGGTGGAAAACATGTCAACGTTACAGCTGTTCGTAGAAAAGACGGCGAAATTACGTATCTGGAAGTTCCCAAGCAAGACAAGTCCTGGGTCATGAAATTGCGGCGGATTCCTTTATTACGCGGAATTGTCAGCATTATAGATTCAAGTGTCAAAGGTAGCAGACATCTCAATTATTCTGCTGACGCCTATGCTGATGATGAACTGGAACCGGAAGAGAAAGCCAAGCAAAAAGAGAAAGAAGGTTCGGGCTGGAGCCTAAGCATGATCATTGGTGTGACCGCCGTCGCCATCCTTTCATTCCTTTTTGGTAAAGTTGTGCTCACATTGCTTCCTGTTGTTATCGAGAATTTTCTATTCAAAAATGCATTCGACAATCAGTTTTTGCATAATTTACTGGAAGGCGGCATTAAGCTGATCCTGTTACTCGCCTATCTGTGGTTAATCTCACAGACGCCGATGATTAAACGTCTCTTCCAGTATCATGGAGCGGAACACAAAGTAATCAGTGCACATGAAGCTGGTGAAGAACTGACACCGGAGAACGTGCAAAAGTACAGCCGACTGCACTACCGCTGCGGAAGCAGTTTCATTATGTTGACTGTCATCATTGGAGTGTTTCTATACTCTCTCTTCACGTACGATAACCTCTGGGAACGGATGGGTCAGCGTCTGTTGTTATTGCCAGTTGTGCTAGGCATTTCTTTTGAACTGTTAAAGCTCACGAATTCAGTACGTGATATTCCTGTACTGCGTTATCTCGGATACCCGGGATTGTGGCTGCAATTGCTGACAACAAAAGAGCCGACCAACGAACAGGTAGAAGTATCCATTGCTTCGTTTAACCGTATGCGTGAGTTGGATGCCAAGCTTGCCAATGTCTCTGCTACGTCAGAAGTACCTGTTGCAACACTCGATCCTGTGAAAGGGTGAATGATATGAACAAGCAGGCAATCTTATTTTGGACGTTCATCGCACTAGCTGCTGTTGGAGTCTTGACTTGGCTGGGGAACGCTAGTCCATCCAGGATCATTATTCCTCTGGTCGTGTTCGGAGCCGTATTCCTGCTGTACAAATATCCGCCTCGTCGCTGGGCAAGCAAAACCAAATCACCTAAGATTAAGCCATCTGCACGAACCATGGCAAAAGTTAATGCACAGTCCAGTGCCAGAAAGAGCAGCGGCTCTTCAAAGAAACGCAAGGATTATCCTTTCCAAGTGATCCAGGGACAAAAAGGTAAAAGCGATGAAGATATTCCGAAATTTCACTAAAAGCTACTGAACAACCAAAAAAGCAGTTCTCCCAACATGCGGAGAATTGCTTTTTTCACGTTTATACAGGAATCAGAGGTGGAGCTTCTGCTTGTTTCTTGCGCAATTCTTTTCGTTGTTTGTCCAACTGTTCACCATACATTTTCGTATTCCATCCGTTGAAAAATTCGCTCCCTGCGGTAGCGCCTGATCGATATAAGGCTGTGCTGTCCTGTAACGATAAATGAAATTGCGTCGGTTTAATGCCAAGCGTTGGTATCTTCACTGTACGAAACCGGTTAATCTGTTCGATGTAGCGTTCATCATGTGCTGTGAGCATCGTCTCCACAAGGGCCTGAAGCATGCTTAGCGGTCCTTTAATCCGGGCAGGTTCCACTTCCGTCTTCCCCACCATTTTGAATCCAACAACCGGAATAACATCTCCTCCTCGTGCCGAGCGATCACCATCGAAGAGCCACAACGGAAAATTGCTAAGCAATCCACCATCCACGACATACACAAACTGATCTTGAAAAGGAAGTCCTTTGGAGAATACTGGTGATTTGCGTATGACTACCGGATCGAAAAAATACGGGATACTGCAACTCATACGTACCGCCTTTGCAACATCCAGCTTCGCAGGGTCAATGCCGAACCGCCGAATATCGTCTGGCAACACCAGAATGGTCCCATTGGATATATCGGATGCGGTAATAAGCAACTTACCTTGTGGCAAGTCAGCGAATGTGCGAATCCCTTTCTGCTCCAGCATCTTGCGAATCCATGATTCCAGTGCCTCCCCCGAATACAGTCCTTTCTTCAAGAACAGCCTTGCTGCCGGTCCGATCCATCGGGTATTAAATATGGGGGAACGACGAAGCAATGAAACAAAGGGGGTATTCTCAATAATGACTTTCATCTCCTCGGCCCTGTAACCAGCCGCTAGCAGAGCAGCTACAATGGAACCGGATGATGTGCCTGCCACTCGATTAAACTGAATACCGCAGTCTTGAGCACCCTGCACAGCACCTGCAAGCGAGATCCCTTTGACGCCTCCACCTTCAAACACCGCGTTAATTAACATAACAAAAAACCCCCGTTCTCCAGGCAGCCACGTTTCTACTGCCACTCTATGAGAACAAGGGTTTGTCTTATCACTGTATTGTTAAAATGTTTTATAGACCATAGTAGGCTTTTAATTTGGCAATCAAGCCGAGAGGGTTCTTCGTCAGGTACTGTGAACTGAAGAATATATCCCCTTTAACCGAAGAATACTTCTTGTTGTAATTCAGCTGATCGATGATCTCCTGTGAAGTCTGCCAGCCAATTTCCGGCGTACCTAACTTATAAGGCGAGTGGCCGATATACAATTTTACATTTGTGTTAGCCACTTCATTCGCCCACCAGTCCACGACTTTGTCGTATCGGGCTACGTTCAATGTCATACTCCAATATACCTGAGGGGCAACATAGTCAATCCACTCCTGATTAATCCATGTCCGCACATCTGCATTCATGCTGTCATACGCGGTTACTCCTGCTTTGGTATCAGAGCCTGTCAGATCAACGGATTTATTACGCCATACACCAAATGGACTAATTCCATATTCAACGTTAGCTTTCACGCTATGAATGCTCTGCCCGAGCTGCTTAACGAACTGATTGATATTGTCCCGACGCCATTCAGCACGGTCTTTAGTATTTAATGTGTTGTAAGTTTTGAAAGCTGCATCATCATTAAAAGTCACATTGGATGGATAGAAATAATCATCCAGATGTACACCATCAATATCATACTGATTGACCACTTCCATGATCGTATCGATAATATGCTGTCTGGCTTCCGGGATACCCGGGTTAATGTACATTTTGCCGGATGCATTCACAATCCAGTCGGGATGAAGCTTCGAGATGTGGTTTGCAGCCAAGTTTGATGTACTTGCTGAGTTCGTTGCTCTAAACGGATTAAACCAGGCGTGGAACTCCAGGCCCCGTTTGTGTGCTTCCTCAACCATAAACGCGAGGGGATCATAACCTGGATCTTTACCTTGTGTTCCTGTCAATACGCTGTTCCAAGGTACCAGACCTGAAGGATAGATGGCATCCCCATTGGCTCTCACTTGGACAAATACGGCATTAATGCCCATACCTTGCAACGTATCTAGCTGTTTCGTATACTCCTGTTTTTGCTTCTCTACATTTCCCTTGGCACCGGATGTAGGCCAGTCTCCATTCACAGTGGAAATCCAGGCTCCCCGCATCTCTTCAGAAGCTGGTACAGTGCCCGTGCCTCCAGGCTCCGCTGGGGTTACCGGGGTTGGTTCAGGAGTTGGGACTGATTCGTCTCCTGTGTACAGATCAATGGTCTGGGCAGCCTGATTCCAGTTCACTCGAATGCCCAGGTTCTCACTGACGAATCGAATGGGTACCATGACCCGACCCTGTTTCAATTCGACCGATGCATCCAGACCAACTACAGCGTTATCCACCGTCGCCTGCTGGCGTCCGCTCGTCATAGAGATGACCGAATCGGATTTCTTAATGGTCACGGTACGAGTAGCTTGAGACCATAAAACAGACGCACCCAGTCCTTCGCTAATAACACGCAGAGGCACCATCGTTACATTTACTTTGGGCAAGATGTAGGGTGATACATCCGATTCCAAACGGTTGCCGTCTAGAAAAATAGCGATTTCCTTCTGCCCGGCCGCTTGTGCCGTCATACCTGCTGTCTGTAATCCAAGTACAAAAATGAGCAGCAGCATCAATCCTTTACGAACGTTCATTAGTGCAGTCCTCCAAAATCATTATAAATTTGCGGTAAATTCTACTAGTTTAATAGACGCTCCTACCATTCGTTTAGTTGCGAAAATCACCAAATTATGGTGTGATTGCACACAAAAAAATGCTTCCTGCCATTGAAACGGCAAGAAGCATCCTTTGAATCACGGGATACGATTCGTTGTATATCACCATGTGTATTCCACTGCTGAAACTTAAGATTCTGTATTACTCATGACATCCTGAAGGTTTTTGAGGTCACGCAACCGGCTCTCATCCTGACGGAAGTATTCAACCAAGGACTCGATGCATGTAATGGAGTCCCAGCTCAGATGATGTTCAATGCCTTCAACATCATTGTAGATATTTTGTTCCTGAACACCAATCGTTGTCAAAAATTGTTCAAGCAGATGATGGCGCTCCATCAAACGTTTGCCCATCTTTTTGCCTTTTGGCGTAAGCACCAGTCCGCGGTACTTTTCATAGATCAGATACTCGTCTTTGTCCAGCTTTTGGATCATCTTCGTCACCGATGAAGGATGTACTTCCAGTCCTTCAGCTATATCAGACACACGAGCATAGCCCTTTTCATCAATTAATTTGTATATACGCTCCAAATAATCTTCCATACTGGGCGTTGGCATCTGCTTCCCTCTTTTCTCTCTGACCGGCCCCTATTCGTGCCTGGTCCCTATCTTATAATGATACATGTTATCAATACGCATTGGCAAGTCCTGTACAGTTCGGAGCGCGCTGTTACACAAGTAATTGGCAGGCGTGACTTCTCCCCAAATGAGGCAAACTAAGCAAAGTTCCGCATCGAAAGGAGTGATTTCGTGAGTACAAGTGTAGCCTCACCGCCAGTTCGTAAAGCAAAAGGTACTAAACCCTTTATTCCCGATTTGGTGTATTTTGAACCCGGTGCGTTGGAATATGATAAGGGCAAACGGATTATGGAATGGGTGACATCCAAAAACATACCTTATCAGATGACCACATCCCATAACCGAATCACAAACTTGCCGGGTGAAACCGAACAAGAAAAATATCGGATGGCAAAACGTACTCTGGTCGTTGGTGTGCGCAAAACACTCAAGTTTGACCAGTCGAAACCTTCAGCGGAATATGCCATTCCCATCTCTACAGGCTGTATGGGGCACTGCCATTATTGTTATCTTCAAACTACACTTGGTGCGAAACCTTATGTCCGTGTCTATGTCAATACCGAAGAGATCATTCAGGCTGCCAAAGGATACATTGAAGAACGCGCGCCTGAAATTACACGATTTGAAGCTGCCTGTACGTCTGATCCCGTAGGACTCGAGCATATCACGGAGAATTTAAGTGACCTGATTCGTTTTATGGCGGAAGAAGAATATGGGCGCTTGCGATTTGTAACCAAATATCATCACGTTGATCCGTTGCTGAACCTTAAACATAACGGCCACACCCGTATCCGGTTTAGTGTCAATTCGGATTATGTCATCAAAAACTTTGAACCGGCTACCTCCAGATTTGAGGAACGCATTGAAGCTGCTGGTAAAATTGCACACGCCGGTTACCCCCTGGGCTTCATTATCGCTCCGATCATGTGGTATGAAGGCTGGGAAGAAGGATACTCGGATCTTTTGCAGAAGCTGGCAGATACGCTTCCAGAAGAAGCAACCAAGGATCTTACCTTTGAGATGATCCAGCACCGTTTTACCAAAACGGCCAAAGCAACCATCGAGAAACGTTATCCTAAAACCAAGTTGGAGATGGATATTGAGAAACGTAAGATGAAATGGGGCCGCTGGGGTCAGTACAAGTATGTGTATAAGGATGACCAGCAAGATGCGCTGCGCGAATTCATTACGGAACGGATCTTTGAACATTTCCCACTAGCCAATATTGATTACTTCACCTAAACGAACAACAGGATTGCCCAAAATCATATGCAGTTAAAAACATTCCTAACAAACGATTAAAAAGCAGGTTACATGACCCAGATTGACTCTGGTAACATGTAGCCTGCTTTGTCGTGCATTTTTAAATTCAAATTCAGTTCATCCGTTTAAATGATCATCCAGTCTGGTGTAATCTGCTGCAACCAGATCGTAATCTTTGTCATCTGATCTGTAAAAAGCAATACCCCAAGGAACAACATTAATGCTCCCCCAACTTTCATCATGACATTGGAATACCGTAAGATCCAACGTGTCGAACCAATGAAAAAGGCCAAAATGAAGAACGGGATTGCAAACCCTGCCGTATAACCTGTAATCAGCGCCAGCCAGGTTGTGGGCTCACTTGCAGCCATAGCAATGATTGCTGTTAGAATAGGGCCAATACACGGCGACCAGCCTGCTGAGAAACCGATACCAAATATAAAAGAGCCCAGATAGCCTGCTGGTTTCCATTTCATATCCAGCTTGCGTTCCTTCATCAGAAACTGTGGCTTGAACACACCAAGCAAAAATAACCCCATAAGCATAATCAGAATCGCAGACAATTGCCGAATCAGTTCACGGTTATCATTGAAAAATTGGCCAAACAGTCCGGCACCCAGGCCAAGCGAATAAAATACAGCCGAGAAGCCTAAAATAAACGCCAGCGTATGCGTCATCGTCTTAAAGCGGACTTCGCGCTGATTGCGGTCATCCTTCAATTGTTGCACCGTCATACCTGTAATGTAGGAGAGGTATGATGGATACAGCGGAAGACAACATGGTGATATAAATGAGACTAAACCTGCTACAAAAGCCATCCATACATTAACATCAGGCATGAAGCGGATGTCTCCCTTCCCCGGGCTCACGTGCTTTCTCGTTCAGTCGTCAGGCTCGGAACCCTTTTTTTCCAATCATCGTCAGAATCAGCATCATGATAAGCAATAATACAATGGTTGCTCCAGGTGCGAGGTTCCAGATGCCTGCTACAACCAGTCCAAGGACTACGGCAATTTCGCCAATCACCACGGACAAAATAATGGCGGATTTGAAACTTCGGGCCATCAACAGGCTGACCGCTACCGGAATGGTCAATAGCGCTGACACCAGGAGCGCACCGACAATCTTGATCGCCGTGCTTATGACAAGTGCTGTCATCACAGTGATTAACATGTTCAGAATTCTCACAGGCAACCCTGTAACCGCTGCCGCATCTTCCTCAAAGCTGAGCAGGAAAAATTCCTTATGTAACAATGCCACTACAATTACCACGATCAGCGTAACCACACCTACAAGCTTCAGATCCGTAGCGTCTAATGTATATATACTGCCGAACAAATAACTCATGACATCTGCATTATATCCTTTGCCCAGCGTGAAGAACAAGGAAGCAAGGGCCACGCCACCGGACATGATAATGGCAATTGATAATTCGGCGTAACTCTTGTACGCTTTGCGCAATTTCTCTATTGCAAATGAAGCAAGCACCGCAAATATCAAGCCCACTGCAATGGGATACACTTCAATCAGGAATCCAAGTGCAACACCGGCAATGGTCACATGAGACAAGGTGTCTCCAATCATGGATAACCGCCGTAAGACCAGGAACAGTCCGATTAACGGAGCGGTAATGCCAATTAACAACCCACCCGCCAGGGCACGCTGAAAAAAATCACTCATTAATATTTCCAAAACAAACACGACTCCTTCGGCCTTACTCTAATCTAATGGGCCATAAATACGGCTAGCGTACCTGTGCAGTGGTATGTTGCAGATTGGTCTCAGCACAATCCTGTACCTCATGCGAATGACGGACATGAAAATTAATTTTGCCATTCGTTACCGCAGCTTCAGAACCCAGATAACTCTCCATCCGATCCATATCATGAGACACCATTAGAAAAGTCATTCGGTGATGTTCATGCATATGGGTAATCAGTTCAAAGAAACTGGCCTGTGATTCAGCATCAATACCTACGGTAGGTTCATCCAGAATCAACAGATCCGGGTGATTGATAAGCGCTCGTGCCAAAAATACACGCTGCTGCTGTCCGCCGGACAATTGACCAATACGTTTGTTCGCCAGATCCTCGATCCGCATGACCTGCATCGCATCCGTGCACTGTTGCTGGCATTTGCGAGACATACGACGGAACATGTTTTTGTTATTATACAAGCCTGACATGACCACTTCACGAACGGTCGCAGGGAACAACGGGTTAAATGCATTCTTTTGAGGCACATACCCGATTCGGTCCCAGTCCTTGAATCTGCGGATTGACTGTCCAAATAGTTTGATATCTCCCTGCGCAGGAGGAAGAAGTCCTACCAGCATGCGCAGCAATGTCGTTTTACCCGCCCCATTGGAACCGATAATCCCGACAAAGTCCCGTTCCTGGGCCATAAAATCGAGATTCTCAATCACTCGCTGGTCCCCATAGGAAAATGATAGTTTCTCGATCTCTATAATTGGATCATGACATAGTGGCATGATTTGCTGCATGGCAAAGCCGCCCTTCATTATATATAAGAATCCCATAGCGTCCTAAGAGCCTTCACCGTGAACGGTAAAGACTCTTCGATCTGAATTCTTCATTATATCTTATTTTAATGCGATCAGCAGATTTTGCAAATTTTTCTCCATGAGGGTGAAATAATCATCCCCGTTTGTTGCCTGCTCCTTGGTCAATCCCTCAACCGGATTAAGGACCATGGTCTCCACTCCTGCTTCACTTGCCAATGTTTTCGCCAATTTGTCAGATACCAGCTCTTCGAAGAAAATGTATTTAATGCCTTCATCTTTAACGAGTTTCGCAAGCTTCACAATATCCTGTCCTGTCGGTTCAGCATCCGGGGAAAGTCCCATAATGGCATGCTGGGTTAATCCATAATCACGTGCAAGGTAGCCAAATGCTTGGTGCGAGACAACAATTTCGTTGTTTGGTACGTTAGCCAATTCATCTGTAAAACGCTGATCCAGCGTCTCAAGCTTGGTACGAAGCTCTTCATAACGTTGTTCGTAACCTGCTTTGTGATCAGGATCTGCCTCGACCAGACTATTTTTGATGTTTTCAGCCATGATCATGGCTGATTTCGGACTAACCCACGTATGTGGATCAATATGATGATCAGCGACATCTTCACTTGCAGCCTCATCTGTGTGTTCATCCGCATGCTCGTCTTCGTGCTCTTCGCCGTGACCGTGCCCATCATCACCCTCAGCCGTTAACAGCTTAACACCTTCACTGACGGCAACAGACTTCACCTGTGTATCACTATTCAGCGACTTCAGGAAATTCGGCACCCATCCTTCCAGTCCAGCTCCATTATAGAGAAACAGCTGTGCCTTGGACGTATTAACAATATCCTGACTCTTCGGAGTCCAGTCATGTGGCTCTACTCCCGTTGGCAGCAGGTTAATAACATTGGCATCCTCACCACCGATTGCAGTCGTAAAAGCATATACAGGATAAAATGTCGTCACAACGTTTACCTTGCCTTCCACAATCTTCGCACTATTGGAACTATCCTGCCCACAAGCTGACAATACCAGCAAAGTGAGAATAAGCAAACCCGTCCACAGTAACTTCATGTTGCCTCTTTTGCTCGTCTTCCCTATCCGGTTATCCTGAGCTTGATGTTGCACTTTATAAAATGTCATTATGATTCACTCCGCATCTCTTAATCGTAAACATTACTGAAAGAATTATAGGTAACCTGAACCTACTTGTCAAGCTATCCCGTCCTATTCATTCTTTCCTGAAGTACGGAGTTCATAACAGTATATGCTTGTTCTCTTCCCGTCAGATACGAATTATATCAACAAAAAAAAGGGACCCGAATTATATCGGGCCACCTTGTGTCATTTTTATGACAGAATTTGAATCAATTTCATAACTCAATTCTTATTTCACTTGTGCGCCATTAGGCATGTTGTCTGGTACTGTAGCAAGTGTAAGCTGGTCGCCATGCGATGCTGCAAGGATCATTCCCTGAGACAGTTCACCACGAAGTTTCACCGGTTTGAGGTTGGTCACACAGATGACTTTGCGTCCAACCATCTCTTCTGGCGAATAGAACTTCGCAATTCCAGATACAACCTGGCGCTGCTCATAACCCAGATCGAGCTGCAATTTCAGCAACTTATCCGCTTTTTTGACCGGTTCACAGGCAATGACTTGCGCGACACGCAGTTCAACTTTGGCAAAATCGTCAATACCGATCTCTTCCGTACCTTCAGGTGCGGTTACCGGTTCAACAGGTGCTGAAGCTCCAGCATCTGCTTGACTTGCTTCAGGCTGTGCTGCTTTTTGGCCACCAGTCATTGCTTCGGAAATATAAGCAATTTCCTGTTCGGAATCCAAACGTGGGAAGATTGGATCACCTTTTTGCAATGCGTTTCCAGTTGGAACCAGACCCCATTGCTTGGCTGTATCCCAAGCCGTAAGTTCACCTTCCTGAATGCCGAGCTGTGCCCAGATTTTATGAGGAGCACGTGTCAGGAACGGTTGCAACAAGATGGAAGCAATTCGCAAGCTTTCGATCAGGTGAGCCATAACGGATGCCAATTCATCACGTTTTGCTTCATCACGAGCCAGCGCCCATGGCTGCGTCTCATCAATATATTTGTTGGTGCGGCTGACAAACTGGCTGATCGCTGTCAGTGCTACGGAAAACTGCAGGTTTTCCATCGCCTGTTCCACTTTTTCCACCGTAGCATGGCCTGCTTCTTCCAGCGAAGCATCAAATTCCGTTACATTCGATGCAAACGCAGGGGCTTTGCCTTCAAAATATTTGTCTACCATGGCAACGGTACGGTTCAACAGGTTACCCAGATCGTTCGCGAGGTCGGAGTTAACACGCTCTACGAAGCTCTCCGGTGTAAACGTACCATCGGAACCAAACGGTACTTCACGCAGCAGGTAATAACGCAGTGCATCGAGACCGTAACGGTCAATCAGAGTCACTGGATCAACGACATTACCTTTGGATTTGGACATTTTGCCGTCCTTCATCAACAACCAGCCATGTGCAAACACTTTCTTCGGCAAAGGCAAGTCCAGCGCCATCAACATAATTGGCCAGTAGATCGTATGGAAACGAACAATTTCTTTCCCTACCAGATGAACATCCGCAGGCCAGAACTTGTTATACAGGGATGCATCGGATGAACCGTAGCCCAGTGCTGTAATATAGTTGGACAACGCATCAATCCACACATAAACCACGTGTTTTGGATCGCCTTTAACTTTGACGCCCCATTCAAATGTAGTCCGCGATACGGCCAAATCTTCAAGACCTGGCTTGATGAAGTTGTTGATCATCTCGTTCTTACGGGATTCCGGCTGAATAAAGCCAGGGTTCTCTTCATAATATTTCAACAAACGATCTGCATATTTGCTCATACGGAAGAAGTAAGATTCTTCTTTGACCAATTCAACCGGGTGTCCGCTATCCGGGCTCTTGGCCGAGATAATCTCACCCTTCTCATTTTTCTCTACATCCACCAGTTGAGTCTCTGTGTAATACGTCTCATCCGGAATGCTGTACCAGCCTTCGTACTCACCTTTGTAGATATCTCCCTGTTTCAGCAAACGGTCAAAGATATCCTGAACAATGGTTTTGTGACGCTCTTCGGTTGTACGGATAAAGTCGTCATTGGAAATGTCCAACTTGTTCCACAGTTCCTTGATCCCCACAACGATATCGTCGATAAAAGCTTGCGGTGTCTGTCCTTTCTCTTGTGCCTTGCGCTCAATCTTCTGGCCATGTTCATCGGTTCCTGTCAGATAATGAGCATCATAACCGCGTAGACGCTTGTAACGAACCATCGCATCTCCCGCCACAGTTGTATACGCATGCCCAATATGCAATTTGTCACTCGGATAATAAATCGGGGTTGTCAGATAAAATGTTTTTTGGTCAGCCATGAATGACTTCTCCTCCTTCAAATGTTCCTGCTTCATGTGATCCCTTCGTCCAAAACAACTAAAAAAGAACACAAAAAACTCCCGCCCCTATGGGACGAGAGTTGCTCTCACGTGTTACCACCCAAATTCCCCATGTTTTTCGCAAAACACAGGCTCTGTCGGTCCTTCGACCGCCCATTAACGCTGGATCACGCCTCAGCCTTACGACAGCAGCTCTGAAATCACTGTCTGCACGCTCGAAAGAGGTTCCTCCGGGACCATATTCCATCCTCCTCCCAGACCGGTTCTCAGCTCATCCGGCTCTCTGCACTGGGGGTGTGTCTGTACTTATCCCTTCACTGGAAATCATATAGAAGTTGTTCAAAAAGTTAAAACTAGACTTTTTGAACTCGCATATATAGGAAAAATATACTGAAATGCGGACCCCTTTGTCAAGTGGACAGCATACTCAAGTTCAATCCTGGCCTGCTTCCAGGCCACCCGAATACTTCAGGCAACATCGTTACTCTGATACCATCATAGACTTTTCCGCCTTTGGTGGCACCAGATCTACACCGCCTGGATGAAACGGGTGGCATTTGGCAATACGTTTCGCTGTTAACAACGAACCTTTGAGCGCACCGTGCACTTCAATCGCCTCCATGGCGTAAGCCGAACAGCTCGGATAGAACCGACATGTTGGCGGCGTCAATGGAGAGATATAGTTGCGGTACACCCTAATAGGTGCCTGAGCTATTCTACGCGATAACTTCATGGTCAGTGCTTCCCATGAGCGTGTTGATGTCCAGACGCCGTTTTGGCCGGCGCATGCTCAGCACAGTCCTTGCAATATCCAAATACCTCGAACTTGTGATCCACAACCTGAAATTGCTCAGGCGCATCCGCAAGCTGCATCGGGCAAAAAATAATAGGATATGTCTTCTGACACTTCAGACAGATCATATGATGGTGATGATGATCTTCACTACAGTGCGCTTTGAATTTAACGCCATCTTCGAAGATGACCTGTTCCAGTACACCCAGTTCCTGCATCACCCGCAAATTACGATATACTGTGTCAAAACTCAGTCCGCTGTAAGTCTTACCCATATATTCATAGACGTCCTTGGGTGTAAGATACCCGGGAGACTCGGCAAATAACCGGGCCAGTGTTTTCCGCTGATCGGTAATGCGAAGCCCCTGTGAGGACATGGTTGAAATAATCTGTTCTGTCGACAGCATGATCTAAAGCACCTCCTGTCATACGAGCATTTTGCATCATTCATAGAGCGACAGTTTATTCGGCAAAAGCGAAAACTTTTGCTTTCTTGTATACCTCTAATAATGCATCAAATTACGATTAGAGTCAACGAAGACACCGGGTTAGGTCATTCCAACATCACATAAAAAGGACTCCATGCACATGCATTGCCATTAGTCTAGCTTGAGCTAATGACATTACATTTTGATGGAGTCCCTTCCTGACGGTTCAGATGATCAATCGTTCGGGCGACTTTTGGGGTGAACGGGTATATATGATATAAGCTTTCACTCCAAACCGTCCGTGCATGTTCATGATATTACTTTTCAGCCGGAAGCGGCGTGAACAGCAGGTTAACAGGCAAGTTACTTCCTGGTGCCGCCGAGAAGAGAATGGTTACACTCTCGCCGTACGAACCTGTGCGATACATTACGCTTTGCTCATTAGGTGCAGTTACAGATTTACCTGTGGAAATCTGAACGACCTGTCCATTCACGAGTGCCACACCTGAATATCTGCCTCCACGAGGGTTGAATGAAATCAACGTGCGCGGAGCAACATTATTCAATGTAATTTTGTACAATACACCGAAGTTACCTGCGTTGGACGCTTCAGTGAAAGCCATAGGGTCCGTTCCTACAAGGTTTGGATCACTTGCATTGTCTCCAAGTGGAAGACGTGCAGGTTTCGACCCTACTTCTTGATCATACGTAATGATCCGTGTTGCATTTGGATAGGTACCACGGTTGTGAACTCCATCACGATCCAGAACCGGCAGGCTCGACAACACTTCCATCGGGTCCTTGTTTTCTTCAATCATGATAATGTTGTAATCCAATTCATAGTCACTGAATACATCCGAATACAAGGAAATGACTTGTCCCTGTTTCATCGGAAGAACGCTCAGATCATTAAGAATCAGCTTGCTTTCTCCTGGCTGGATGTACACTTTCTTTTGTCCGGTACCATTCTGCATGGACTGGAACCAACGGTCAATGGACAACTTTCCAGCTACCGTTGCAAAAGGAGACGGTCCTGCAAAACCCATGTTTTGCTGGTCAATGGACGCCGTGTATGCATTGTTATTTGTCGCTACAACATACATTTTCACGTTTTTGCCCGTGTTGTTCACATGGTGAATCATGAAGCGTGTCTGTCCAAAGGAAGATTCCTTGTACACAATACCTTCCGTATTCACGGTTTCCGGGCTGTTACTGCGGATCAGCAGACTTGGTTCATCATAATAAGTGAAAGGTACTTTCTCCAATGCCGGTACTCCACCACCGTCAAAAGTGAACTTCTCACCGACTGGTGTGAACAATTGATTGAAGTCAGTCACACTATAAAGTGTTTCTCCCGTAATATTGATCATCTTGGTATAGCTATCGCTAGCACCATGTTTATCGGTAACTGTAATCGTTACGGTCTTCGGTCCTGGAACAAAGAATGCAAGTGCATTGTTATCCCATTCGGTTTTAACAATTGCGTTCTCATCATCTGTGCTTTGATCAATATAAGTGATTTTCTCACCCATTTTGTATTCTTCTTTATCTGTCGTAAACATCGCGACAGGAGGCAGATTCGGTCTTTCAACCTTAATCGTAACCGAATACGGATCGCTCCATTGACCACTTGAATCCTGGACCGCATAGGTTACTGTGTATACACCTGGTTGGTCGAATGAATCCTGACGGCCTGTCCAACGCTCATCTACAATGCTGAGTCCCTTGGGAGAGCTGGATCTGGTTGTGTAGGTTACCTGGTCTCCGGCAAAAACCTCTTTTTGTACCGTGAAGCTTGCCACCGGTTTGGTACTCAGATTCAATACAACCGTTTTGGCAGATTGATTTACTCTATACGTAATGTCCAGAGCCTGTGTAATTGAAGTCAACGGCACCATGAACGTATTTTTTTGTTGATAAGCCGCGCCCTTCATCGTTCTGGACACACCATTAACGGTATAGATCTTGCTGTTTGTTTTGAAACGCAACTCATCTTCACCACTAATAATGATCGTTTCTTTAGTTGTGTTATCATATTTGACATCATAGCCAACCCGATCAACGAGAGCACGGATCGCTACATAGGATACACCATTTTTTACAGCCATCGGCTGTCCAGCAAGATACGTTTTGCCATCTTGCATCATTTTATTACTGTTCATATAAAGAGTGAGGTCTCCACCCCTGCCTCCAGCAACAGATGAACCACCTGTAGATGGTTGCTCCACTTCTACTGGTGCAGGTGCTGGTGTTTCCTCAGCTGTACCTTCTTCGTCCGTCGGTTCAATTACCGGCTCAACAGGAGTCGCGTCTGTTCCTGTAGGAACATCTGTCTCAGGGTTCACTTCTTCAGTTGTTTCATTATTTGATGTTGGAGTGTTTGTTCCGGATTTCACTTCGGATTCCGCGATGGTCTGTTCTTTCTTCACAACCTCCACGGATTTAACTTTGGCTGTATTCACTGATGTAGTATCGCTCTGATCTGCTGATTGTGCATTGGCAGGAATCACTGCAAACGCCTGAAACACAGCAAAAGCGGTAAGTATGGACAATTTCTTCTTCAAATTCATTCTTTGTCTTTGGCTCCTTCTGCTCCCATTTTATAAATATCCCCCTCAAAAAGTCATATTATTAGACGCTTGGAACCGGGAAAAGTTGCTAAAAAGTTAAGAGGAGAATTGTAAACTTTTAA
The DNA here is from genome assembly GCF_037981725.1 of Paenibacillus sp. FSL H3-0457. Lineage (NCBI taxonomy): Bacteria > Bacillati > Bacillota > Bacilli > Caryophanales > Paenibacillaceae > Paenibacillus > Paenibacillus sp. FSL H3-0457. The sequence goes on from NZ_CP150283.1 coordinate 4,458,819, forward strand.
TAGAAGGAAAATACTATGAAAATAGTTATCTATCAATTATCTTTTTGGCATCCATATCCCAAAATTAACCAATAGAAAATTCCAACAAAAAAATCTCTCCAGGAGATGGTCAATCAGCACCATATCGCAGAGAGATGTAAGGATTGAATAGGTCTAGCGCAAACGGACAGGCAGACTTCCTGTTGGTTGCAGTCCACCGGTTAACACATGGGACAGTACCCGAACAACTGCAGGTGTATTCTCATATGTACATACATAACTACCCGGCCTTGAGATCTCCAGCAGATCATATGGATTGCGTAGAGCAATTACAATCAGCGAATGATTTTTACTAAGCTTTTCAACCAAAAACTGTTGCCCTTTCGGAAGATGACCTGCCGATGTGTACGTACATACGATAACTTGTTCACTATCTGACACATCAGCCAATATCCGATCTGTTTCATCATAAGTGGGCTGCGTTGTAATTTTGTGCTCACGAACTCTGCCTCGCAGCTGCGATAACGCCATACCCAACGATTCTGTATGGGACCATGGTTCATCCACCTCTGTCCGTTGCACAACCTCAGGCCAGATGACATATACGCCCTTCTCTGGGTCCAACGGCAACAGCCCATCATTATGAACGATGGTAATACTGCTTGAAGCAATCTTGAACAACGTCAATTCGTTGGGCTCAGTGGGTTTAGTGCAATCAACAGGTTCAACATCGGTTGCTTCGACCGTTTCACTCGCTTTCGGCGAAACAAGATGATCATTCTGCTGCCCACAGCGCTTTCTTTTCCATGTCATAATGCGTTTAACCGCCTGATGAATAACCTCTTCCGAAATGCGCCCCGTTCGAACTGCTTCGTATATGCCTTCCAGCGCAGCAACCTGATCTTGCAAGGTATGACTCACCAGAATCAGATCTGCTCCTGCTTCCACAGCACGAACAGCAGCTTCAGCTACCCCATATGGCTTGGATATCGCATGCATTTCAAGACAGTCTGTAATAATAATGCCTTCAAAACCCATTTCCTCACGTAGCAGACCCGTTAACACCTTATGCGACAACGTTGCCGGAATGGGCTCGGGCTCAATCGAAGGGAACATCACATGAGCTGTCATAATAGCATCAACTCCGGCCTCAATCGCCTTGCGGAACGGTAACAACTCCATCTGTTCCAGCCTGTTTCGATCATGAGGTACCGTAACCATACCAAGATGAGAATCTACAGCGGTATCTCCGTGTCCCGGAAAATGTTTGGCAGTAGCAGCTATGCCCTGTGATTGATATCCGGTGATGGCTGCTATGCCATGAGCGGCCACACTTTCAGCATGTTCACCATACGAACGCACACCGATAACCGGGTTAAGCGGGTTGTTATTCACGTCGACCACTGGCGCAAGGTTCATATCAATACCGATGCTTTTTAACTCATGACCCAGAATTCGAGCACACTCCAGTGTATATTCCGGATTTCCTGTCGCACCAAGTGCCATATTACCCGGCACTTGGGTCATTCCCTCTTGGTCAATCCGTGCAACCATGCCACCTTCCTGGTCCACCGAAATCATGAGTGGTAGGGCTCCCGCTTCAGCAGCCATATCTTGCAGTTCGGCGGACAGCCGTGTCAATTGATCTACACTTTCGACATTACGCCGGAAATAAATGACGCCGCCGACGTGATAGTCACGGATTAAGCGAGTAATCTGTTCATCTGCGTGCTGACTGTGAAATCCACACATCAACAATTGTCCTACCTTTTGCTCCAATGTCAGATCATTCAAGGGTTTCATTCGACCTCTCCTCCCGTTTCCCTTGCTACTACAAACCCAATTGTTTACTCTGCCTGTACTCGGAGGGTTTCATGTGGAAGTGTTTATGAAACACCTTGGAGAAGTACCGGCGCTCCTTGAAACCTGTGGCTTCCCCAATCGCTGTAATGCTCCATTCGGTTGTACTCAACAATAAAGCGGCACTTTCCATCCGTTTCTGCGTCATATATTCCACAAAAGTAACACCCATTTGGGTTTTAAATAGCTGGCAAAAGTATCCCGGGCTGATTCCAAGCCAATCTGAGACTTCATCTATTCCCAAGTCCTGTTGCAGCCGTGCGTCCATATACTCACATGCAGAGAGGATCAGTTCCGATACAGAAGGACGTGGTTGCGTTTGTTTGCCCTGAGAGGCATGGGCAACAACCTCTGCAAGTTCAAGGAGTTCCCTCATGGATACAGCCCCTTGCAGTGCATTCCAAAAGTTCACTTCGTGTTCTTCAGCGAGGGCCTGTACCTCACGCAGTTCCCGAAGCATGTGTACAAGCATAAACCGAAGATTGGTTTCATCTATCCTGTTGAAGGATTGTCCTGAATTCCCCATTTGCTGTTTAAGCCGCTCCAATACATCACGTAACCCCTGCTTGTTCCCTTGACGAATCCACCGAGTAACAAACTCCAGATCTTCTCTTGTAATCCATGAGTTAGCCCCTTTGGTGGCCGTATGATCATACGATAAGGTGGTTTCGGGACAACCTGCCTTCAGCACCTTGTCTTCACTCTCCGAATGGGACATCAGTATTTTTTGACAATGCCGGTATCGCTCCAGAATTTTACTTTCCAGGTTCACGGGCACAGCATCCTGAACAATCCTAACCTTCACACTTGAATCCAGAGACAATATCACATTTAATTCGAGACACAGTTGATGGGCCAGTTCCTCTGAGCGACGTTTCCACTCACCTGATGCCTCCAGCAGGATGCACCACTCCCCTTTGCGGGTCGAAAGAATCTGACAGTCCTCCGTAATTCGATCTGCCACTTCCCTAAGTCTGGAAATTACGGTCTCATGCCATCGTTGATGCTGAAGCTCGGACCAGCCGATCGAATGGCGAAAATAACCGACTGCATCCACCAGCAGCAACGTATACGGTGCAGTAGTTGTTATGAATTCAGGAACAGAGGAAGGATAGGCAACCTTCAATGGTGCTTCTCCTCGCAACAGGTCAATCAACTGTTTGTGTCTGATCCAGCTTTCCATCTCTTGGCTGCGATAACGTTGCGATTCGTTTTCCAGACGTCTCTTCTGGATCTGCCCGGCAAGCTCACGCAGTTTATGTTCCAGATTCAAATAATCAATTGGCTTACATATGTATTCATGTACGTTATACTTGATAGCGGTTCGAGCATATTCAAACTGCTGATACCCGGTCAGTAAAATAATCTCACACGTTTCACCCTGCTCTCGCAGTAAACGAATAAGTTCCAATCCATCCATAGACGGCATTCGAATATCACACAAGAGAATGTCCGGATGACTTTCTGTTACTTTCCCCAGCGCTTCTACACCACTTCTCGCTGTACCTGTGATTTCAATCCCCATCTCTTCCCAGGGTAAAATGTAGTTCAGATTCTCCAGAATCGGCAGCTCATCGTCGACCAGCATTGCAGTCAGATTCATCCGGCTTCCTCCTGCTCATATAATGGAATGATGCATCGAATAACTGTGCCATACCCCGGTGCTGAACATATAAATATGCCATACCCGGCCCCGTATTGAATACGAATTCGATCTGCCACACTTCGTAATCCCAATCCCCTGCGTTCCGTTATGGACGATAATGATTCCGCCCCTTCCGCGAGCATATCTTCCGGTGGATCTTCTGCCATATACTCAAATCGTGCGAGCATTTCCTGGGGAATACCGATCCCATTATCCTCAACACATAACACCAGATGACCCCGTTCTGCATATGCGCTTATCCGCAGTACACCTGGATAGGTGATCCCCTCAAACCCATGTTGAATGCTATTTTCCACCAGAGGCTGAAGGGTAAGCTTAAGCAGAATTGAGCTGTATAGATGGGGTGGAATGTCAATCTCATAGGTGAACAAATCACTGAACCTGTACTGTTGAATCTCCAGATAACTCTGCAAATGTCTTATTTCCTCACCCAGCGGAATCTCCTCCTGATCCTGAATGCTGATACGAAGCATATTGCCAAGTCTGGTCACCATCTCGCTTACTTTGCGGCCCTCCCCTCGCAGCGCTAATCCATTAATGGATTCCAATGTGTTAAACAGAAAATGAGGTTTGATCTGGGCCTGTAGTACACGCAGTTCCGCTTGGGCCTTCTGCTCTTGCTCTGCCCGAACGCGACGGAATAATCCCCCGATCCGATCCAATAGTTCATTGAACCCTTGCGCAAGCAGCTGCATTTCATCGAATCCTTTTCCTTCCACCCTCGCATTAAAGTCACCATCATCCACACGACGCATAAACCTTACAAGTACAGCAATGTTACCCGTAATGCGATTCATGAAAAAAAGATTAAAGATCATCGCTGCGAGCAGGCATGACAGAATAATGATGACAGACCAACCGGCAAAGGCATTGGTTTCCGCAGATAGGGCTTCCCATGAAGTCACACTGACGAGGCTCCAGTTATAGTTCTTCAGATGATATTGCGAAATGATGCTCTCCTTGCCGTCAAAGACCGTTCTGACACTGCTAAAACCGGGACCGTACCTGCCAGATTCAACACCAAGGTTTTGCATGTTCTCACCGTTATAAATCCCTGCAGGATCATAGACAATCAGCCCTTCTTCGTTAATTAACAGGAACGACGTATCCTGTGCCGAATCGCTGATTTGTAGGTGACGGAAGATCCGGTCGATCTCTCCTTTTTTGATCTGAACAACAAGCACGCCGATATTTTGAAAATAACTGAGTTCTTTGACCAGTCTGATCTGGGTGAAGACAGGCTCTACCCCGGTTAATTCGGGATATTCCAGAGGTGCGAGCCATTTAGGCACGCCATTAAGTTGCTGAATTTCGTTGAATAAGGGATGCACTTTGAATTGCTGAAAAGGAAGGGCTTGAAAGTTTTCTTTGGTGAAAATGGAGACAATCTGGTTATTCTCGGAAGAACGCAAATCATATAAAAAGGCATAACTAATGAACGGATAATTATATAGAAGGGAACGGAAATTGCGCTGGCTGGCATTCAGGGATAACTGATTACCGGTTCCCAGATCCTGCTTGGTCGGATCTTTGGCATTCAACGCCATTTGAAAAACCGATGTCGCTATCCCGTTGTCGGTCACATTGTTAATCTGCTGAAATACATTCTCGATATTGTAGCTGATGGCCTGAAGCGCATATTCGGCCTGTTGATTGTATTTTTTCTCAATCGTATGTGATGTGACCAGAAACATGCCAATGCCTAGTGCACACATCGGTACAATAATCAGCAGCAGAAATGCCAAGGCCAGCTTCATTCGCAAGTTCATATCCCGTTCTCCCTATTAACTGGTTCATGGTATTAACCTTTGACACCACCTGCAGTTACTCCTTCTATAATTTTCTCCTGGAGTATAGCGTAGATCACAAGTACAGGTACAACACTGTATACAATACCTGCCGACATCTGGGCATAGTTCATCTGATATTGATCCCGAAACTGGACCATGCCCACTGGCAGCGTACGCAATTTATCGGTGGATAAAAAATAGTTGGCAAGTAAAAATTCGTTCCAGTTGCCGAGGAAATTAACGATAAAAACCGTAACAATAGCCGGAACGGTAAGAGGTATCACTATTTTAGCAAAGATACCCGGGGCCCTCAAGCCGTCCATGACCGCCGCTTCCTCAATTTCGCCAGGCAGAGAACGCATGAAAGCCGCCAGGATAATAATGGTAAACGGGATCGCATTGGCCACATAGGGCACGATTAATGCCAGATGTGTATCCAATATGCCCATTTTGCGAACAAGCAGATAGATCGGCAGCATAAGTGCATTGTTGGGAATAAGCATGCCCGCCAGAATCAGGCTGTACAGAAACAGGCTCCATCTCCGGTGTCTCATCCGGGTTACGGCAAAAGCAAACATGGCGCCGAGGACAATCGTACACGCCGACGATAAAACCGAAATGTACAGGCTGTTCCAGAAATACGTGCCAATCTTGGCATTCACCCAAGCCTCCACGTAATTGTTAAACTCCCATGTTGTAGGCAAACCGAATGGATTCAGGGCGATTTCATTGTTATCCTGCTTGAAGGAAGAGAAAATTACAAATAAAAAGGGAAACAAAATCGCGATCAAATACAACATTAACAACACATGAGGTATACTGCTTTTTATGCTTTTCGCCATCAATATTCCACCTTCTCGCCCCGCCTCGCCACCAGCAGTTGATACACCGCAGTGAGCACAAGCGTCAGAGCAAAGATCAACACTGCAATGGTATTGCCATAACCATATTTGAAGTTGGTAATCGCATATTTGATCATGTATGTCGCCAGAACCTCGGTGGACCCAGCGGGCCCACCTTTGGTCATGACAATCACGATGTCGGCTGCTTTCATGGCACCTGCGATGGACAACATGATCACCACCGAAATGATCGGTCGGATCAGCGGCAACGTAATTCGCATTGCACGTTGTACTGCCGTTGCCCCATCAATTGCAGCCGCTTCATCCAGATCACGGGGAATCGCCAGTATGGCCGCCAGCACCATGACAATGTAAAATCCCTTCCACTGCCAGGCATTGGTCACCAAGATGGACAACATGGCAAATCGGTTATCCGATAACCAGTAGATTGGATCGATGCCCAGCACATGAAGCATATTGTTTAATAGCCCGATATTGGGTTCATAGATGAAGCCCCATAAAATACCGATAACGGCTGTTGACATGATGGATGGTAAAAAAACAGCGGTTTTATACAGACCTTTCAGCCTTTTCACATTGGCAATTAGAAGCGAAAACAGGACGATTAGGGGTACCTGAATCAGTACCGAAAATCCGATGAAAAAGCCGTTATTCCGTGTGGAAATCCAAAAACGTTCATCGGCCAGTGCCTTCACATAATTGGATAAACCCACAAAACGTGGCTCAGCCGATACCCCATTCCAACTCGTCAGACTGTAATACAGGGAGCTACCAATAGGGTATAGAAAGAACATTACAAACAGAATTAGGGCTGGCATTACAAATAACGTATAGATTAACGGGCTGCGGAGTGAAGTATTCATGGTCAGCCTCCTTCAGTCACTTCAACGATCGCAGTTTCGACTTGAATTGGTTTATTCCACTGAGGCGTTTGCTTCCTCTTGCACCTTTTGCAACTCTTCTGCCATTTTCTCTGGCGTCGTCTGCCCACCAATCAACTTCTGAATCTGCAGATTACTGATCTCTGTCGTCACATCGGCCTGAACGAGTGCATCAAATGCCGGGAACGACGTCTTGGACGCATTAAGCACAGCCACAATTTCTTTCATCAGATCATCGGTAATGCTATCGGTCAGCACTTTCTCGTCCAGCTTCATGGCAGGCAACACACCGTCTTCCACAAGGCCGCGGATCTGCATATCTTCATTGTAGAAATTTTTGATAAAAGCTTTCACTGCGTCCAGCTTCTGCGGGTCATCCGCCACTGCTGCCGAGAATCCGTATCCATTGTTCACATCACGCATCAAAGACGTCTGATCTCCTGCTCCGTTCTCTACCGGAGGCATATTGAAGAATCCAACCTTGCCAATAAGTGATTCACCGCTCTGACCTTCCTTGAATACAGATGACTTCCATGTTCCGTCATACATCAATACCACTTCGCCACTTGTAAATTGCGTGGTATATTCTGCATACTCGAAGCCCAGCTCACCTTTTTTGAAATAACCCTTATCAACCCATTCCTTATGTTTGGCAAAACCTTGCACAACACCCGGATCGGTCCACTTCGCTTCACCTGTTGCAAACTTTGCGGTAATCTCCGGCCCGGCATACCGGGACCACAGATGATTGGTTAACATAAGCGGCACCCAGCCCGCCTTGGATGCGGAAGCAAGCGGCACTTTGCCATCAGCCTTGATCTCAGCCAGTATATTGTCCAGTTCAGCCATGGTAGTTGGGGCTTTCCATCCTTTTTGTTCGAAGTACTCTTTATTATAGAAAAAACCTTCGCCCGAACCGCCAATCGGCAGTCCATATACTTTGCCTTCATACGTAAACGGTTCAAGGGATGTAAACTGGTCCTGAATGCCCAGCTCTTGCAGGATTGGGGTCAGATCAAGCAGCATACCTTCCTTGGCGTAAACTTTGGAATCCGGGCTACCGAACAGTTCAAATATATCCGGCGGGTTACCGGCGGCCATCTCTCCGCGAAGCTTTTCCTTACGATTCACATCGGATTCGACACCATCCAGCGTAAAGGTCAGATTGGGTATCTCTCCCTCCACTTTGTCTACAACATCCTGCAGAATGGCCAGTCTTTTCTGTTTGTCGGCTCCCACCTGTGTGTGGCGGAGAAGCATTTCAACCGGTTCCTTACTTGTTTCCTCCACAGGTGTATTGCCTGCGCCTTGCTGTGGCTCGTTACTTGAGCTTGCACATCCCGCCAAAGTCCATGAAGTGATAAGCAATAATGAAAGCAGTAATGTCATTCTTTTTTTCATCTGGTTGACCCTCCTCAAGATATTGAGCGTTTGGCTTTACACTCTGATTATAAAAAGCCGGAGCTTACATCGTAAGGATGACAATTCATCAATGGAGGGATAAAATCCTTCACTGGACAAAAAACAGCCCCTGCGAAACATGTTCGCAAGGACTGCTTGGTTGATTGTTTTTATTATATAAAGGTCAGATTACTTACCTGAACAAGCCATGCCAGCCGTTTCCTGGCGACCTTGTTCGATCAGGCGATACGCCCGCTCCACTTCTTCTTCACTTGGTGAAGGAACTCCATCCAGTGGATATACTTTACCGAGCGCCTCCCATTTGTAGATCCCCATCTGATGGTATGGAAGAATTTCGAACTTCTCAACGCCATTTAATGTTCCAATAAACCGTCCGAGGTTAAGCAGATCCTCTTCCTCGTTATGAATGCCAGGCACATACACGTGCCGAATCCACATTTTCCGACCTTGCTCCGATAACCACTTGGCCGTTTTCAACGTTCTCTCGTTGGATTTGCCTGTCAACTTGATATGTTTCTCATCATCAATATGTTTGAGGTCCAGCAGAACCAGGTCTGTGTGATCCAACAGATCGTGAATCCGTTCCGGTTCGTTAAACCCGTTGCTATCCAGTGTCGTATGCAATCCCCAGCGCCGCTTCACTTCCTTGAAGATCTCAGCTACAAAGTGGGCCTGTAACGTTGGTTCTCCGCCAGATATCGTGAGCCCGCCTCCGGAGCTGCGGTAGTAGGATAGATACGGCTCAATTTCAGCCAATACCTCCTCAAGCGTCATTTCTTTTCCGCCATCCAACGCCCAAGTATCAGGGTTGTGGCAATACTGACATTTGAGTAGACATCCTTGCATAAAAAGCACAAAGCGGATGCCTGGGCCGTCAACCGTCCCGAAAGTTTCGAGTGAATGAATATGTCCGTTAACCATGCTGCCTCTTCCTTTCTGTATCCGCATCCGCTGTGCGTTTAATATGATTTGGAATACCTTGCTCTAGCGGTCTTCTACTAGCAAATTACTTACATCGAGCCATGGAACGTACGGTTGATGACATCCAACTGTTGTTCACGAGTCAATTTAATGAAGTTAACGGCATATCCGGATACCCGTATAGTCAGTTGTGGATAGCTTTCCGGGTGATCCATCGCATCAATCAATTGCTGACGATCAAATACGTTAACGTTCAGGTGATGAGCGTTTTGACCGAAGTAACCATCCATCATCGCAGTCAGATTGGATTTACGTGTAGTCTCCTCTTTACCCAATGCTTTTGGCACGATGGAGAAGGTATTGGAAATCCCGTCAAGACTGTGTTCATAAGGCAATTTGGCTACCGAGCCAAGGGATGCCAGTGCACCTTTTTTGTCACGACCATGCATTGGGTTTGCACCTGGAGCAAATGGTTCACCTGCTTTACGACCATCCGGTGTAGTCCCTGTTTTCTTACCATATACCACGTTGGAAGTGATCGTCAGAACGGATTGTGTTGGAACTGCGTTACGGTAAGCTTTGTGCTTGCGAATCATGCCCATGAAGTTCTCGACCAGTTCAACAGCAATGCTGTCTACGCTGTCTTCATTGTTACCGTAACAAGGGAAGTCTCCTTCGATTTCGAAATCAACAGCGATGCCTTGTTCGTTACGAATTGGTTTTACTTTGGCATATTTGATCGCACTCAGTGAATCTGCTGTAACCGACAGACCAGCGATACCGCAAGCCATCGTACGTACAATATCACGGTCATGTAATGCCATTTCGATCCGCTCATAGCTGTATTTATCGTGCATGTAGTGAATGACGTTGAGGGTGTTCATATACAGCTTCGCGAGCCACTCCATCATTGGTTTGAAGCGTTTCATAACCTCATTGTAATCCAGCACTTCGCTTGTAATAGCAGGATACTCAGGTCCAACTTGTGCTCCGGATTTCTCGTCACGACCACCGTTGATCGCATACAGGAGAGCTTTTGCCAGGTTGGCACGAGCGCCGAAGAATTGCATTTGTTTCCCGATCTTCATCGCCGACACACAGCAAGCAATACCGTAATCGTCACCGTAGATCGGACGCATCAGATCATCATTTTCATACTGGATTGAGCTGGTTTCGATGGATACTTTACTGCAATAATCTTTGAAAGCTTCTGGAAGTTTCGTTGACCAGAGAACAGTCAAGTTTGGTTCTGGTGCAGGACCCAGGTTGTGCAGCGTATGCAGGAAACGGAAGCTGTTTTTGGTTACACGTGTTTCACCATTCACGGACATACCACCGATGGACTCTGTCACCCATGTTGGATCTCCACTGAACAGTTCGTTGTAATCCGGTGTACGCAGGAATTTGACAATCCGCAGTTTCATTACAAAATGGTCAACCAATTCCTGAGCCTGTTCTTCGGACAGAATCCCTTCTTGCAGGTCACGTTCAATGTAGATATCCAGGAAAGAAGATACACGTCCCAGTGACATCGCAGCACCGTTCTGTTCTTTGATCGCAGCGAGATAACCGAAGTACAACCATTGGAACGCTTCTTTTGCTGTTGTCGCTGGCAAGGAAATATCGAACCCGTGCATATCGCCCAATTGTTTCAATTCTTGCAATGCACGAATCTGTTCAGACAATTCTTCCCGCAGACGAATGACATCTTCATCAATAACATCAACTTCGAGTGCATTCAGTTCGCCTTTTTTGTTACGAATCAGGAAGTCTACTCCGTACAAAGCTACACGACGATAGTCACCGATGATCCGGCCACGGCCGTAAGCATCTGGCAGACCTGTAATAATTCCTGCTTTACGCGCTGCACGCATGTCGGAAGTATAAGCATCGAATACACCCTGGTTGTGTGTTTTGCGAATGTTTGTAAATATATCAATGACGCCCTGTGGCATTTCAAAGCCATATGCCTCACATGCGTCAATCATCATGCGAATTCCGCCTGTTGGTTGAATGGAACGTTTGAACGGAGCATCGGTCTGAACGCCGACAATCTGCTCTTTGGATTGATCCAGATAACCGGGTTGGTGAGAAATAATAGTACCTGGTGTGTTCACATCAACGTCAAGGACACCGCCGTTATCCCGTTCTTTTTTGGTCAGATCAGATACGATCTCCCACAATTCTTTGGTATTCTGGGTTGCACCTGCGAGAAATGCTTCGTCACCGTAATACGGAGACAAGTTGTGTGCCAGAAAATCATTCACATCTACGGATTTGGTCCATGTTCCTTTGGTAAAGTTTCTCCAGCCTGTTTGTTGTTTGACATCTTTTTCAATCACCGACATCGTAATCCCTCCACTAATTTGGATTTCTGGACACATAACATCTTGCTTCATTCGTAGCATTGTGTGCCCAGAGCCGCGATTAATGTGAATTGTTTCACATAAACCGGAACATGTTCTCTCTACTTGGGAACCGGAACCGCGGGATGAATGTTTTTCTTACATTTTCAGTATACGACTTGGGGCTTTCATCATCTGTGATTTTTGTCACAAAGCCAGTGAACTAACTCACTCCACCTGCGCTGTGTCCCATTGACCCCTGTAAATTCACACTTAGCCACTGCGCGGGCAGAACAACTTCCGATCGCTGTTATCCCCGGATTTTTTCAATTTTATATTTCAAAGGGGAAAATCCGGGGATAAAGGCGAACGCTCCGCTTCTTCAGTTTTTTCTGCCCACTCCGTTATTGTGTGAACATCTGGCTCAAACAGCCACGTCACGGATTCCGTGTAACCTCTATAGAACCCGTTGCTCCTCTATGCTCGGAGCAAACCAAATCTTAGAATAAATCCTGAAAAACAGATGCTCGCTCTTCTGTTTTTCTGCCCACTCCGTTATTGTGTGAACATCTGGCTCAAACAGCCACATCACGGATTACGTGTAACCTCTCTAGAACCCGTTGCTCCTCTATGCTCGGAGCAAATCAAATCTTAGAATAAACCCTGAAAAACATACGCTTCGCTCTTCTGTTTTTCTGCCCTCTTCAGCATGGTGTGAACATCTGGCTCAAACGGTCACATCACGGATTACGTGTAACCTCTATAGAACCCGTTGCTCCTCTATGCTCGGAGCAAATCAAATCTTAGATTAAATCCTGAAAAACAGGTGCTTCGCTCTTCTGTTTTTCTGCCCTCTCGTTATTGTGTGAAAGACGGCAATCGGGGCTCCCCTCTCGGGGAACCCTGATCTTCTTGCCGTAAGGCACGCTTCGTTCTAAGTTTATTATTCAAACTTTCCGTAGAAAGCGTTGCGGTAAACATCAGCCAGTTCAGTTACCAGCGGCAACTTCGGATTGGCGGTTGTACATTGGTCTTCGAAGGCACGGTCAGCCAGATAATCGACATGTGCTTCAAAGTCTTTGGCATCAAATCCGATTTCCTGGAACGATTCTTCAATGCCCAATGTTTTGTTCAGTTTGCGAATCGCATTGATGAGACTGGTTACGCCTTCTTCTGTTGTACGAGCAGGCAATCCCAAGATGCGGGCGATTTCGGCATACCGCTCATCCGCTACAAAGTGCGAATATTTCGGGAACGATGCAAATTTGGTCGGTTTTTTCGCGTTGTAACGAATGACGTGTGGCATCAGAATGGCATTGGTGCGTCCGTGTGCGGTGTGATACTGACCGCCCCATTTGTGCGCCAAGCTGTGGTTAATGCCCAGGAATGCGTTGGCAAACGCCATACCTGCAATCGTGGAAGCATTATGCATTTTCTCACGTGCCAGTTTGTCGCCTTGCAGTGCCGATTGCTCCAGGTATTGGAATACCAGTTGAATGGCTTTGATCGCAAGTCCATCCGTATAATCATTTGCCATAACAGATACATAAGCTTCAATCGCATGCGTCAGTACGTCCATACCTGTATCGGCTACAGCCGTTTTAGGCAGGGAGTATACAAACTCCGGATCGACAATCGCTACGTCTGGTGTCAGCTCATAGTCGGCCAATGGATATTTGGTGTTACCTTGATTTTTATCTGTGATAACCGCGAATGATGTCACTTCAGAACCTGTACCCGATGTGGTTGGGATCGCTACAAATTTCGCTTTTACGCCGAGACGTGGATATTTGTAGATCCGTTTGCGGATATCCATGAATTTCTGTTTCAGATCGTTAAAGTCCGTGTCTGGATACTCATAGAACAACCACATGGCTTTGGCAGCATCCATCGGTGATCCACCGCCGAGTGCGATAATGCAGTCTGGTTGGAAGCGGCGCATCATTTCGGTTCCGCGGTCTACCGTTGTTGTGGATGGATCTGGCTCAACATCGGAGAACACTTCGATTGCTACTGGCATTTGGCGTTGACGCAGATAGTGTTCTACCTTTTCAACATATCCAAGCTTCACCATCATGGCATCCGTAATAATGGCCACACGTGTGATGTCAGGCATTTTGGCAAGATACTGTGTTGCCCCTTTTTCGAAGTAGACTTTGTTCGGCACTTTGAACCATTGCATATTCACGGTACGACGAGCCACCCTTTTCACATTGATTAAGTTCACAGCGGTTACGTTGGAAGAAGTCGAGTTACGTCCGTATGATCCGCATCCCAGTGTCAATGACGGCATGTTTGTGTTGTAGATATCCCCGATGGCACCGTGTGTGGATGGTGAGTTCACAATAATCCGTCCGGTTTGCAGACGATCTGCGAATTTGCCAATCACTTCTTCATTTGTGGAGTGGATAACCGAGGAGTGACCCATGCCGCCAAAAGCAACCACTTCTGCTGCACGTTCAATTCCCTCTGCTGCCGTTTTAACTTTGTAACAAGCCAGTACCGGGCTTAATTTCTCAGCCGACAATGGGAATTTGGTACCTACCCCTTCAATCTCGGCCACGAGAATTTTGGTGCCTGCTGGAACTTCAATACCGCACAATTTCGCAATGCTTACCGCAGATTGACCAACAATCGCCGGATTCACCGCACATTTCTCGGCATTAATCGCACCTGCTGTCAATTTTGCTGCTTCATCTTTGTTAACAAAGTAACAGCCATTTGCGATCATTTTTTTCTTCACTTGATCAAAGATGGGTTCTTCAATAATGACCGCTTGCTCGGAAGCACAGATCATGCCGTTGTCGAAAGACTTGGACAGAATCAAATCCGTTACTGCCTGATTAATATCCGCGCTTTTCTCGATAAAGCAAGGTACGTTACCCGGTCCTACGCCCAGTGCAGGTTTACCACAGCTGTACGCTGCACGTACCATGCCTGATCCGCCTGTTGCCAGAATGAGAGCCACATCATTGTGATTCATCAGTTCGTTTGTACGATCCATGGAAGGATCATCAATCCACTGAATACAATCCGCTGGTGCACCATGTTTCACAGCCGCTTCCAGCAGGATTTTGGCAGCTTCCCGGCTACAATTCTGTGCAGATGGGTGGAAACCAAAGATGATCGGGTTACGCGTCTTGATGGAAATCAATGCTTTAAACATCGTCGTTGATGTTGGGTTCGTGACGGGTGTAATACCCATGATGATGCCGACCGGCTCCGCAATTTTCTGGAAGCTTTCATACTCGTTATCTTCAATCACACCTACGGTTTTATCATACTTGATGCTGTGGTACACATATTCTGTTGCAAATATATTTTTGGTGATTTTATCCTCATACACTCCGCGGCCTGTTTCTTCTACGGCCATCTTGGCGAGCATCATGTGTTTATCCAGACCCGCAAGCGCCATCGCTTGCACAATCCGGTCAATCTGCTTCTGGTCCATCTTCATGAATGCGGCGTGTGCTTTATTCGCTTTGTCGATTAACGTTTGAATATACTGACCTGCTGTCGGTTCTTTTGCTGGGGCGACTTCGTTCTTTACAGCCATCTCCCTCATCCTCCTAAAGGTTCGTATTAGTTTGTCTCTCTCGTTTACATTCACATCGTAACATGACATTAAACTTAATTATGTGATTTTTTTCACAAAGTATAACAAATTTAATTTAAGTTTTGTAGTGTCCTTCATACGACCATTTTCACTTCCTATTTAAAATATAGAGCTGTAAAATTCATCCTCTCCATCAAAAGTGAATTTTATCACAATGTTTGAAATTTCGTCATTTTTGCCGCCTTTCCTTCCCCCTCAAACGGTAAGATTAGGTATATACTGAACTTAAAAATTGAACCACCGCAATTTGTACCGTCCTTCCTCCCGGCCGAGATGACCCTGATCAGGACGGCAACGGTTTGCGGCGAACCTCGGAGGCTACTGCTTACTACAGAAGGTCGTCCGATGGACATAAAGGGGAGATAGACTTATGAGAGAACTAACAACTGTACTGGAAAAGCGCGGTAATACTAACTGTTTCTCGGAAGCAAATTTCAACCATCTGCTGGTTACCATGAAAGATAGAACCTATCCGGAAGGTACACATCTGTACTGGGAAGGCGACATCTCTGACAAACTTTATTATATGAAACGGGGCCGTGCCCAGATCACCAAATCCACGGATGAAGGCAAGGAACTGATCATGTACATGTATCAATCTGGTGATATGATTGGGCAGGCTGATCCCTTCTTTGGCTCTAAACACAGCTTCTCAGCGGAAGTATTGGAGGACAGTGAGATCGGTGTACTGGAACATAAAGACCTGGAAATGTTAATCTGCCAGCATTGTGACTTCGCGATCGATTTTATGAAATGGATGGGCATCCACCACCGGTTAACACAGACCAAATTCCGGGATCTCATGTTATATGGCAAACCGGGTGCACTCTGCTCCACCCTCATTCGGTTGTCGAATTCGTATGGTGAGCCTCATGGAGAGCATGTCATTATTCACAAAAAAATTACCCACACGGATCTATCCAATATGATTGGAGCCACTCGTGAAAGTGTAAACCGCATGTTAAGCGACCTGCGTAAGAAAGATGGGATTGAATATGACAATGGCATGATTGTCATCAAAGATCTGAAGATGCTGCAAGGGATCTGTCACTGTGAGCTTTGCCCGAACGAGATCTGTCGTATTTAATATTTGACTATGCTAATCGGATATTGCTTATATATATTTAATGAAAAAAAGCCCAGTTCTCTAAAAAGAGATTGGGCTTCTTGGTATACTTAGGATGCATTGGTCAATTCAAGCTTTACCGCATCACGTGGATTCAATTTCATGTCCAGACCATTTTCCATTAATTCTTTGTCATTCACCATAATGACCCATCGCTCATTCATACGAGGCGTGACATTCTCGACCGAAACGACAAATTTGTTATTCTCCGACATTCTTACAATGCCGCTGGACTTCAACACATCACGAACTGTGCACTCCTGAACGTAGACGCCGGCATATTGACGATTAAGGGTTGGCATAATGTTTCCACCGCTAACCTTGAGTAACGTTGTCTGATATGCAACGCCATCCCCCCCACTGTCAGCGGCTTTTACGTAAATGATCACTTCATCTTTGGCATGAAGCTCCATGTCCCAATCTTCCTGTTCTATATCCTTGCCATTTAATTTGACAGCCCAGCTCAGCGAAGAATCCAGAGAAACTTCACCCACGGATTGAATCCGTTTGCCATCTGCCGTAAAATCAACCAGTCCGCTATTGAGTAATGCTTTTTTGAGTGTCAAACCCTCACTAAAATCTCGCTTAATGGACTTTGTTGCATCAGGCAAAAACGTACTGCCATCTACAGCCACTGTGATTGTATTCGCTGTTTCTGTCTCTTTGACAATTGGCTGCTCAGAAGGCTGTGTCTCACTACAACCAGCCAAGATCGCCAGTAGGAGCAAACATACACCTATGTAACCGGGGATTTTCTTCATCATGTAGGTAACACCACCCTGCGTAAAATCATTCACCCTGTTGTCCATAACCTCTATTATGGCACAACCTTCGGCAAAAAAAAGTGTCAAAGCCGTTACTTTTATAGGGTACCGCCTGCAAATAAGGCTTGTACAAGAAAGAGAGCCTGCACACAGGCTCTCCAATCTAAATTATTTTTACGTTATCATTGGTTACGTTATCATTGGACACAAGCCTGCATGTATGTCCGTCCTCCATCTCCATCTTTCAGATATGGATTAAGCCCGAAGAACTGCTCCTCAGACACATAGACCCCTGTCAGCAATCGCCCTTCAAGTAATCCACCATCCACCTGTACGCAGCATGAAGGTGCGTCTACATACTCCTGATACAACGGAATCTGCCCATATTGTTGATGGACTTTAAATACCTTCCCTTGCTCATGCAAAGGACGTTCCGAGAAATAGGTAGGCACAATGTAACGGGCAATGACATCCAGCTCCTGCACGCTATAAAAGGGTTCATCACCAAGCCATGGTGCAAACATTCGAATCTTCTCATATTGATACCAGACAACCGCCTGAATCAGCATTTCTGCCTGAACCAACCGACCTTCTCCCACATCTAAAGCCAATTGCTTACCACGGATAGTTTCTTCCATCTGAGACATCGTTGAATCAGGTTGTCCCAGCTCACATCCGATACACTTCCAGCCCCTGGACGTTTGAATCCATTTTTGCAGCACCGCCGGAGCTAATTTCGGACCATCGCTGTTCACAGAATGCGTATTCACTTCGGCAAGATCATCCTTAACCAAACGGGAATATGCTGTGCGCTTAAACAACTCTGCAGCTTTTTTGTAAATTAGATGGACCTGAATGGATGCGCTCTCAAGTTCTGCAATATCTTTTTTGCCGTAGCGTACTTCACGGGATAAGCTTTCTTCTCTCATGACAAGTGGGCCTCCTTCGCTCCGGCCGTCTGTGGCCATTTTCTATAGATTATACTACAACTCATGACAACATGTGCATAGCCCAAGAGAAAAACGCCGATCAACATAGTACTTAAGACAAAAACCCCTGATTTCCACAGAAATCAGGAGTCTATGTCATTCATGCAACAAAAGTGGGTGATATTGCTTATGCGTTAGTCAACCCACTGCTCAGCCCAGTCTTGAATTTGATTCATGACAGGCTGGAGCGCTCTACCTTTATCCGTCAGTTCATATTCAATACGAACTGGCGTCTCGGGATAGACGTGACGAACCAGAATACCTTCACTCTCCAGATCTTTCATCCGTTCGGATAACATCTTATCACTCATGGATGGAATCAGATTGGAGATATCCTTGAATCGCTTCGAACCACTCATCAATGTTTGAATAATTAAACCATTCCAGCGCTTGCCCAAAAAAGAAAACGCCGTCTCAAAACGCGGACACATCCGCAAGTCTTGACCTTCCACATTAATCACCTCTTTAGAGATCACTCAAATCAACTTACATTTTGTTAGTATATTTCATAATAACATATTTAAGCTTCAAAGAAAACGCCTGCAACTAAAAAGTTTAAATTTTAGAAGCATATCATCCAAAATGGATCATACATCCCAGTATACATTACACGCTACGTCGTCACCATGGGAAATATCGTATAACTTCCCCATAGTACTATCTTACCCAAAAAGAACCCAGCTGCCACAGTCATCAATGACTCGGAGAAGGGTTCTTTTTGAATAAAACTTATAATTTCCATTACACGATTGAGTTAGCGAATTAGACCAGCACGCCCCCAAATGGTCTTACAGGTTCGCTCTTGCCAAATTCCGGCTTAAAGCTGCGGGCAGGATATGCCCATTTCACAGCATTGCTGATCACTCTTAATATTTCCGGTTTGTAATAGGTCGGATACGTCTCATGACCTGGTCGGAAATAAAAGATTTTACCTTCACCACGCCGGAACGTACATCCGCTCCGGAATACTTCCCCACCCTGGAAGTTGCTCACAAACACCAGTTCATCCGGTACTGGAATATCGAAGAATTCACCGTACATTTCTTCTTTTTCCAATACAATCTTGCCTTCGATGCCATCCGCAATCGGATGAGATGGGTTAACACACCATACAATTTCCTGCTCGTCAGCTACACGCCACTTCAGATCGCAGCTTGTTCCCATCAGCGCTTTGAATGGTTTGGAGAAATGACCTGAATGGAGCACAATCATTCCCATCCCGTTCAGCACTCGCTGCGCAACCTTCTGTGAGATCTCATCGCTTACGCGATCATGTGCCATATGTCCCCACCATATGAGCACATCTGTGGAATTCAGCACTTCATCACTTAATCCATGTTCAGGCTGATCCAGTGTAGCTGTACGAATAGCAAAGCCTTCGCCGCCAAGTCCGTCAGCCAGTGCTCGATGCAGACCATCCGGGTAGACTTCCCTTACTTCATCGTGAATTTTCTCATGGACAAATTCATTCCAAATGGTGACGTTGATCATATTCAATTTCCCCCTAGTGTAGCTCTAAACCCACCACATGTCTCCCAGCGGTTCTTCGATCAATACTTGCTGGAGATTTTGCACGGCTTTAGAGAATCCTTCTTCAACCGACATCAGACCGTCTTCGTGCTCAATACTTACTACATAATCATATCCGACCAGACGCAAGGCACTCATAATATCTGCCCAAGT
The DNA here is from genome assembly GCF_037981725.1 of Paenibacillus sp. FSL H3-0457. Lineage (NCBI taxonomy): Bacteria > Bacillati > Bacillota > Bacilli > Caryophanales > Paenibacillaceae > Paenibacillus > Paenibacillus sp. FSL H3-0457. The sequence continues at coordinate 4,478,724 of NZ_CP150283.1, forward strand.
CTTGTTATCATGTCCATAACCAACCGAGCGGAACTGCCAAGCCCGATCCAGCATATTGGTATAGTCCTGCATATCCGTTACACCGTGTTTGTTCACGTTTACCGGATCAATCGTTGTATCTTTTGCATGGAAGTGATGGATAGCTCCTTCACGTCCCAAGATGTGAATTGCCTGAACCGGATCAATACCTTGCCACCACATGTGGCTTGGGTCAAGATTGGCTCCGATCACTTCACCTGCTGCTTCACGCAGTCTCAGCAGGGTTGCTGGAGTATGAACGGAGAATCCACCGTGCAGCTCCAATCCAACTTTTACGTTACGATCTGCTGCAAATTTACCCCACTCTGTCCAGTAAGGGATCACTTTGTTCTCCCACTGCCACTTCAGGATCTCCTGGAAGTCATTTGGCCATGGTGCAACAGGCCAGTTCGGATATTTGGCATCCTCATGGTCTCCCGGACAACCGGAGAATGTATTCACTACAGGTACTTCCAGCTTCTCAGCCAGTTCTACCGTTTTAACAAAATCATCGTGAAATCCTTTGGCAATATCCTTTTGCGGATGTAGCGGGTTACCGTGACAGCTGAGTGCACTGATTGTCAAACCACGTGATTCCACTGCATTTTTGAAGTTTTTCAATGCTGTAGGATTGCTTAACAACTCATCTGGCTTACAATGTGCATTGCCTGGATGTCCACCTGTTCCGATCTCTACTGCTTTTAATCCCTTGGATGCTACATAATCAAGAGCATCCTCCAATTTACGTCCTCCGAATAGTACCAAAAATACGCCGAGTTTCAAGTGCGATTCCTCCCTGGATTAGATATCGTATGATTGCTGAATTCATGAATATTGAACTGTATTCAATTACCGTTCAGATCACATGCCTGTTTGATTAGTGTGGAAAATCGAGAGTGTTTCTATCCTGAAATTGAACGTAAGAATACTGGTTATTCTGCTTCACTCGTAAGAGCATCAAGCTTCGAACACTTATTACTCAGACTAGTGGGATTCCACGGTTTCAATCTCAGTTTGAACTGTGCGAGTTACTGCAAAAGAATCATAGCTGCTCTCCAGATGTATGTGCTTGCCTTCAAGTGAAGAACGCTGGAATGAATGCATGGCTTCCAGTACGTGATAAGCTAGCTTGCCACTGGCTTTGTGTTCCCTTCCGGCACGAATGGATTCAACCATTTCCGTTACGCCGATGCCTCGTTCGTTTTGTCCACTTTCGAAGACTGGTTTGACTGTCTCCCAAGTGTCTTGACCGTATCTGCGAACCTTCACTTCCCCGTTAAAATAATTGGGGTCCGGTACACTAAGCGTACCTTCTGTACCATAGATTTCAATACGTGGCAGATCCGAAGCTCCGCGAATATCGAAACTGGTAATCATGGTTGCAATGGCACCTTCTGCAAAATCAATGGTTCCTGCCAAGTGAGTAGGCGTCTCTACTTGAAGCGCTGTGCCTTCCTTTGGCCCAGAGCCAATCTTGCGATCTGCAATCTGTATGCCTGCCGAGGCGCTGATTCTGCGTATCGGTCCAAGCAGCGTAATCAGAGCAGTCAGGTAGTAAGGTCCCATATCAAACATCGGTCCGCCACCTGCGACATAAAAGAACTCCGGATTAGGATGCCAAGCCTCTGGTCCTCCACCCATGAAGAATGAAGTCGCTGCAACCGGCTTACCAATCAGCCCATCCTCAATGGCTTTACGAGCTGTCTGTATGCCTGAACCAAGGAAGGTATCCGGTGCAGAACCAACATACAATCCCTTTTCCTCAGCCAACTCAACAACTTTGCGACCATCCTCAAGAGAAATTGCCAGCGGCTTCTCGGCATACACATGTTTGCCTGCTTCGAGTGCAGCCAGATCGGTCATGGCATGACTGCCAGGAACCGTAAGGTTCAACACAAGTTCAATTTCGTTATTTTGCAGCAACTCATCTACATTGTAAACGTTTGCGATATTAAATTCATCTGCCCGTTCCTGAGCGCGTTCACGAATCAAATCCGCAACAGCCACGACTTCAATGACCGGGTTGTTTTTGAGATTTTCCAAGTAGATGGCGCTGATGTTACCACACCCGATGATGCCTGCTTTCATTTTCTCCACTGTGACGTTCATCTCCTTACGCATGGTGAAAATCTGCGTTTGAATGGTTGAGATACATATGTTTTGTTGGATGTTTCCTGTTCCTTAAATCTAATACTATGGTATTCCGTTTCAGCTTCAATTAAAATGAATAATATGATTGAAACATGAACTATCTGGTCATAATTTTCAAATTGCAAGGAGTATGCCCATGCCGACAGATCAATCCTGCCAAGTTCTTACAGCAGGCTTTTCATTTCATCGTAAACCCTACGCTATGGTGCAGCCTGAAGGGGTGAAGAACTACCTGTTAAGACTGCAAACAGACGGACGTTGCCGTGCACGCATAGACGGGGACATGTCCCTGGTGGATGCGGGCGATCTGCTTCTTTTTGATCCTGACGAACCCTATGAGCTGAGAATAGACAATGAAACCAATCCGATGGGAGAACGACTGGTGGAGAGTGGTGACTATCACATCTTCTTTAATGGTTCCTGGGTGGATGAGTGGTGGAAACGGCACAAACGGCCGACCCGGATCAAAGTCGAACTGACGGAAAGTCTTTTGGTCCTGTTTCGACAGCTCGTACTGGAACAGCGCCGCATCTCCAATCCTTATCCGGAAATTTCAAGTTATTATATGCGAATTTTATGTCTCGAAGTGGATCGTCTGCTCGCGGAGCATCCAACGATAACCAACACCAATTATGTGGCTTATGAGATCAAAAACTACATTGAAGAAAACGCTTCCTCTTTATTCAAGCTCGATGATGTGGCAACACATATTGGCATTAGTGTCTCACGGGGTGTACATCTCTTCAAAGAAGCGTTTGGCAAAAGCATCATGCAATACACGCTTGACGTACGGCTGAACATGGCCAGGGAACGAATTATTTTCAGTCCAATGACCCTGGAGCAAGTGTCTGAGTCTTCCGGCTTTAACAACTATACCTATTTTCATCGGGTATTCCGTTCCCGGTTCGGCATGTCGCCGAAGGAATTTCGCGTCATTCACCGGGAACAGATGTAATCATACCAGTATACGTAAGTTGAACTTATTTGCGCGCGGCTATGGCCTCGGATACAACCATCGCCAGATCTTCATTGCCAAACATGGACAACACGCCAAGTACCGTATCATCCGGGATTTCACCGGCTTCCTCCTTGGATACAATCAGCTTCTGCACCTGCTGCAAACGCTCGTTGCTCTGCTGATTCGGGTAGGCTTGCCGGTACATCTCTTCCGGGTCCAAACCATTATTGACACACCACTGGGCAAATACGAGGATCATCATCTCTTCTTCCTGTTTATAGGTTTCTACAACAGCTTCCTCGATCTGTTTATTACGTTCCTTTTCATATTCATCCATAACTTGTATTCCTCCGTATGTGTATTCTGCAATTATTTGCGAATCAATTGTTCCGCCAGTTCATGACTGTCCATGACATGACTTGCACTGATCAGGCAATCATCAGGTGAGTCCAGACAAGCCAGGAAATTATCAACTGCTCCGCTAAAACCTTTGCGTGTTAACACGGTGTCCCAGCTCCCGAACGTTTCTTTGGTTTCCAGACTCCCCTGTTCCATGCAGCTGATCGTGTCCATGTTCACCACCTCAACAGATCGTCCACCACCATGCAATTCGATCTTCTCCAGATCTGCCCCAGCTTCACGCACCATATCGAATCGACCGTAGGCTGTTCTGCCCAGCTTGGCCGTTCCGGTTGCATGCAGCAGTCTGTCCAGATCATTCTTCCGAATCCATTGATGAAGCAACTCCACATTATGATCCGAGTACCACAACATCAGATCCAGTATATGGATGAGATCATCATAGATGGTTTCTGCCGCAGGACGATCCTGAATGCCTGTACGATGTTTGGTCACTGTCAAGGATTCAAAACCTTTTCCACCCTGCATCCATTCTTTCGCTTTTTGGTACATCGGTGCGAATCTACGGTTGAAGCCTACTGCGAGTAGTAGCCCTTGTGCCTCGGCAAAAGCAGTCATCTCTTCCGACTCCCGAATCGTATAGGATAAAGGTTTGTCTACGTACACGGCTAATCCCTGTTCCAGACATTGCATGACAATGTCAAAGTGCGCTTCCGTTGCTGTATGTACAAACACCGCATCCAAGTCCCAGGACAACAGTTCTTTCAGATCCGTTGTTCCCCGTTCTAATCGATACGCCTCCTGAACGGCTTTGACCGGCTCCGGAGATCGGTTCATAATGCCTACAATCTCCACGTTCGGATGAGCTGTTAACAGCGGCAAATATACTTTACGTGCAATATCGCCGAGGCCGATAATTGCAACTCGTTTACGTTGGGTTGTTTCCATGATGATCATTCCACCTTCAGTTCGGTTCTATATTTCCACGTCCTATAGTGTAACCCTTCGGACAGCAACTTGCCAGTGATTGCAGCAGACTTCGCACGAATTGTTCAGACAATGGGCGAACGTGGTAAACTTAGGAGGAACAGCAGTACAGATCGGGACACGACCAGACCTGCCTGATCTGAAAGGAGCGTTTGGGATTTTGCGAAAATGGTTATGGCTTCTGTTATATGTTTTACTTGCAGGAGTCACGTTTATTTACAGATATGAACTGCTGGCCTGGACCGATCTTCATCAGTCCATTCCGCTGTTACTCGCCATGGCAACATTGTTTGCTCTTGTGCCTGTAATTCCTTATAAGTTTGTTATTATCGCCTTTGGTTACAGTTACGGTACCACCACAGCAGCCTGGATATGCTGGCTTGGCACCACACTTGCAGCCATGCTCGTTTACGGCGGAGCAAGAACCATCTTCAGACATCAGGCGAGATCGTACCTCGAACGTATTCGGGGTCTGAACCGTTTTACCACATGGATGGAAGCACATCCGTTCATGGGTGTCATGTCGATGCGACTGTTGCCGATCGTGCCTCAGATGGCCGTTAATATCTACGCAGGTATAACGTACACGCCATTCTGGGTCTTCATGCTTGCCACGGCCATTGGGAAAATGCCAGCGATTTTTGTATTTGCCTATGCAGGTGCACAAGCTGAAACCTCAATCTGGCTGAGCTTGGCCATCCTTGCCGGATATCTGGTGTTCATGGCCATTGTATTGCTCTTATTTCGCTTTCGGTCACGCAACAAAGCCTGAATTCAGAATTCGCAAACCGTTCAGATTCAGCTTGTTTTCATTCCGGCTTGGTTGGCTTGCCAATTCAGGATATAATAGAAGAGCAAGCCTAATGCTTGTGTAACAAGTTTTAATAAAACGGTAGATTGCTGGAGCTCGAACACGAGCGCTAAATCTTCATCAGAAATGGAGTGACTATAGCATGGAACAACATTCAAGTGAGTTAGCAACTTTTGCAGGCGGATGCTTCTGGTGTATGGTATCCCCCTTTGAAGAACTGCCCGGTATTCATAAAATCGTATCGGGTTATACAGGAGGACATACCGAGAATCCAACATATGAAGAGGTCTGCTCGGAGACAACAGGACATGTAGAGGCTGTGCAAATTACGTTTGACCCTGCCATCTTCCCTTATAAGAAACTGGTTGAACTGTTCTGGCAGCAGATTGATCCTACGGATACAGGCGGGCAATTCCATGACCGTGGATCTTCCTATCAGACGGCCATCTTCTATCACAGCGAAGAACAGCGCCAGATTGCGGAAGCTTCCAAAGCGGAGCTGGGACAAAGCGGACGTTTTGATAAACCAATCTTCACTCCGATTTTGCCAGCCAAACCGTTCTATGAAGCGGAAGAACATCACCAAAATTATCACCGGAAGAACCCTGCCCATTACAAACGCTACAGCAAAGGTTCTGGACGTGTAGATTTCATCGAACGCAACTGGACCGGTAACGTGGATAAAGACGGGCTGAAAGAGCGTTTGACGCCGATTCAATATGAAGTTACGCAGAACAGCGCGACCGAGCCTGCATTCCATAACGAATTCTGGGATCACCACGGTGATGGTATCTATGTGGACATCGTATCTGGCGAGCCATTGTTCAGTTCTACCGACAAATACGACTCCGGCTGCGGCTGGCCGAGCTTCACACGTCCATTGCGTGACCACAACGTGAAGGAAAAAACTGATCTCAGCCACTTCATGATTCGTACCGAAGTGAGAAGTCGTGAGGGCGATTCCCATCTGGGTCACCTGTTCAACGATGGTCCTGCCGAAGCAGGTGGAATGCGTTATTGCATCAACTCTGCGGCACTTCGTTTTGTACCCAAAGAAGACTTGCAAAAAGAAGGATACGGTGAGTACGCCGTCCTTTTCCAATAAGTTATAATGCAAATACAAAAAGAGCAGTGGGATGATCCCGCTGCTTTTTTGTTGTACATTCTTTTTTTCATAGACGAACTATTGTTGCATGAGAATGCATTGATTAGGTTTGGCTCGAAGAGATTTCCGAATTTAATTGGCTGGCAGAAGCCCTCTGATCATTACGAAATTGAATTCGCATCGCTGGAACAATACCCAGGATCATCACGGTAAACGAGATTGCGTAGACGATAAAAATGGATGTGCTGTTCATCAGTACACCTGCCATGGAAGATCCAAGAAGCATACTTCCTATGAATAAAGGTGTAATGGTGCCGTTCACTCTCCCGATCAAATGCTCATCGATCCGAGTGACCAAGTATGTGGAGATGATGACGTTGATGAATGCCATACTGATTGAGCTTAAGAAGCTGATCAAAAGGGTCAACCAGAACCAACTGGATAACACTTCCCCCATCGTGGCTACAGCCAGACACAGCACACCTACAAGCAGAGTTAAGGTCTGGTTCAGCTTGGCACTTACAGCAGCCGCAATACCTCCTCCAATCAATAAACCTATTCCGGACGCTCCAGAGAGAAACTGTAACGACGTTGCTTCAAGTCCCAGACGTTCGGTGATCAGAAATATTCCAAGTGGGCTGATGAGACCCGCAGAAAGCCCTATACAGATGAATACCAAACTAAGCATTTTTAACGAGCGAGATCGAGCAACATATTGCCACCCCTCTTTGATATCCGCTAATAATGAGGTGTTTGTTTCCCGCTGGGTGGCGTCTTTAGGCAGAAATGTGAGTAGAAGCGCAGAGATGAGGAATAAAGTGAGTAATGCGTACATGGATGCCTGAATGCCCATTGCAGTGTATATAAACGTTCCGACGATTGGTCCGAGAATTAAAAACAACGATTGACCACTCTGGGTGATAGCAATTGCAGACTGCAAATGTTCTCCCTTTACATTTCGCCTCACAATCTTTAGAGAGGATGGTTGAGAAAACTGGCTAACGATAGAGGATACAAACGTGGCTACGTATAGAATCTGCCAATACCCAGAAGATAAAACGCCAATAATCATGACAATAGACAACGCACTCAGAATATCCCCCAGTATCATCGTACGTTTGGGATTCCAGCGATCAGCAAGTGCACCGCCTATGATGGAGAAAACAAAAATCGGGGCATATTCAAGTACGGTAATCAGCGAGACAGCTATTGGACTTCCTTGAGTTCGATCCATTACATAATAGAGGATTGCCATATTCCGGATCCATATCGCCAGATTTTGCAGCAGATCAGACCCTGTCACGATTAAAAAAGCTTTGTTTCTGAACAATGTATTCATTTTCCATCTCCTCTTTTAAACCGACTGTCCGGTTTATTAATATTTAAAAAGAAAAACTGATGTTACATCAGCTTTTCATGGTTAACGTTGTTGAATGCCTGCCAGCAGACCGGCCATGCCTTTGTGGTAAATACGACGAATCTCCGTCAGGTCCTTCTCATAATAGAGTGTAGTCAATCCGCTAAACAGACCGTAGATGATGTGCATTACATCCTGTGGGTCATCCGGTTTTAACTCCCCATCTTCCATTCCTTTAGTAATAATGGACTCATATGTCGCATACGGAATACGGATCAGGGAAAGCATCTCATCAAGCATCTCCTGACTGACGACCTGACCTGAGACAAACTCGTTAATGGCGTGATTCAGCGGGTTAGCCAAATCATCCACGTAATGATCAGCAAGTCCGTACAATTTGTCTATGGCAGTCTTATACCCGGATTCTTTGTCCAGCCAAGCATCCATCCAATCTTCATTGTTAAGCTTGATTAGATACATGAATAACTCTTCTTTGCTTTTGAAATGATAATAGATGCTGCCTTTACTCCGATTGTTAATCGTACATATGTCTTCCATGGAAGTTGCACTATATCCCTTTTGGGCAAACAGTTCCTTGGTATTACGTGCAATGTCTTTCTTTATCTGGGTAACATCTTTTCTTCGTTTAACTTCGATTGGAAAAACCCCCATAAATTAAACCGACTATTCGGTCTAATAGTATCACAGCACAAATACCCCGTCAATTCAATTTGCTCAGGCACCCTCTCATTTGCTGTTTCAAAAGGATGTACAAGAGAGTGCCTGGCTACAATTCAGGAAAGAAGTCGTCACATCATACTTACAATCCAACCGATCCAATACGCAAATGGAATTAATAACAACTGTGCCAACAGTGTACCGAATAGACGGGACACGAGCATGCAACCATAAATCTGATTCATGCGATCCAAACGGATCTCGCCACGTAATGATTTGTCACTGAGCAGGGAAATCCGTGGATCAATCAGGATGGTTAGCAAAATAGTCGCTATTCCGTTAATTAACCCGGTCGATTGGGATGCAGCTACAGCCTGCGCTGGATAAAGGTACGCTGCGTATAAGCTGGACAGGACACCTGTGGTATAGATTGCGGTTACCGCTACATTCAGCAGCATTAACCGTCTTGGCATCCCATGTTGTACCAATCGTTTGGCCATCTTCCAGGATGGCGGGGTGATGTAATACGTTGCATTTCTAATCTTGCTTCGCTTCAGCATACCGCGAACCATCGCAGGGATGGAACCGGCTGCTTCAAAATGTACAACCATTCTTGATGAGAGCTTCACCATGGTTGGAAAACACAATATGGCTAATGCCGTTCCAATTGTTGCCGCACCCATTAACCAGTGCAGCTGCGCCGCAAAGTGTGGATTGGCTCCACGTGTTGCAGTATCCACCAGATTACCTACCATTGGGCCCTGCGCCATATTCGAGGTTCTAGAAACCAGCAGCAAGATACCTGCCAAAGAAATGGCCAGAGCGATTCTGCGGGTGCGTAGTCCACCGAGGCGGAGCGCGTATGACAAGCTGTCTGCGGCATGAATCAGCATGGTGAACAGCATAGGGATTGCCAAGCTAAGACTAAACATATGTATGTACTCCTTTATATTCCTGTTATTGAACTTATTTCTTTCATGGACAGCATTATACTCCTCTGGCTTGCAAAAGTATAGGAACGAGATCCTTTTATATAAGTTGAAATAAAGAATGTTTACACTGGGACACTCCGATGACAGAACAACCTTCCGATCGCTGTTATCCCCAGATTTTTTGATTCCTCTTAGAAAGGGGTAAATCCGGGGATAAAGGCGAACACTTCGTTTCTTCAGGTTTTTTCTGTCCTCTCCGTTTCGTGTAAATGTTTATTTCAATTTATATAGATCATCGGTAAATGCACTTACGACCTCTGCTGTTCATCGTTTATCCCTCCCCTCACAGGGTAATATACAACTAATCCATCATTGTATAGGAGGGGTTTATATGCCTTGGAACAAACACGACTATCCGGTATCCATGAAGAACCTGGAACCACGTGTCAGAAACAAAGCAATTGAAATCGCGAATGCTCTGCTTGATGACGGGTATGAGGAAGGGCGCTCGATTGCCATAGCGACAGCTAAGGCAGAAGAATGGGATGAGAACCATCCCGCACCGGAAAGTTCGAAATCGGACTCCACATCTTCTTCCGATAACTCCAACTCTAAAAAGTCGTCTTCCACAGATCGTCGTCATTCCGAGCCCGTCTCTTCGTCCAAAAGTCATGACAACATCCATGTCGTGCCTACTGACTCCGGCTGGGCGATCAAAGAAGAAGGAAAGTCTACCTATCTGTCCACATTTGATACTAAGGCAGAAGCTGTAGATAAGGCCAAAGAACTGAGTAGCAAACAAAATATTCGAGCGATTATCCATAATCAGGATGGTCAGATTGCTTCTTCGATCAAGTCTTGAATGAATCGGAAAACAACAAAATCCCTTTTGCTACTGAAGAGCAGTCAAAAGGGATTTTGTATGAACTTTAACTATCAAGACCTGAATGTGCATACAGGTTATGGTTGTTCTGAAACGTATGGTTAATTGGATACACCTCTAGCCACCGTAGTCCGTTGTGAAATAGCAGCAGCGTTAACTGCCTTGGCTGCAGCCGATGGCATCGGCAATTTCACAGCCGAAGTTGTAACCACGGTTCCGCGAGCCGGAACACTAACGACGTACGTGATGACTTTGCTGGCAATCCATACGGCCAGAATCGTATATAAAGTTTCTTTTACCGGAAGAAAGAAAAGCGACAATCCCAATACAAAAGCATCACTGACAAAGAAAACTGTTCCCAGCTTCCATCCCTTCCAGCGGCTAACCAGCACGGCGAGAATATCGTCTCCGCCTGTCGCTCCACCGAATCGAAGCACGATCCCAGCGCCTACCCCTGTCAATATACCGGATAGAACTGCCGGAATCCACAGATTTCCGTTAAACGACAATACCAGTGTGGAGTATCGTTCAAAGCCGTCATAGAATAGGGAAAATGCACCGACGCCAAGCAATGCCTGAATCATGAATTTCCAGCCTTTGAGGAACCAAGCCAGGATCATGACCGGAATGTCCAGTAACAACATACCGATAGCAGGTGATAAGCCTGTTGCGTATTTTCCGAGCAGGGCCAGACCAACAAATCCGCCCTCCGATAAATGATTCTGAAAGTTAATGTGATAATAAGCAAAAGCTAAAATAAATGTACCGAGTAGCATAATGGCGAATTTGATCGCCTCTGTTTTAACGTGTTGTAAGGTTAACGATGTTCTCTTCATTCAGGTTCCCTCGCAGTTTGTAGGTTGGTTTTTTAGACCGACCGTACCCTGCAAAAGGTAAGCCTGGAAGAAATCATCGTGTACGTCCTTCGAATATTCATTCCAATCCCCTCTTTCGCAGAGTCAGCCGTTTTTTTGAAACCGGTTGGTGTACTCTACAAGGGGCGCTATGTGTATGAGAGATCGTAACGTTTCCAGATCGTCCTTGGGGAGATTGTCCTTCGGGAACTCATGGTATCCTGATCCTTTCTGTTCTGTTGTGGTTAGCTGTGCTCAGTTAAACTGAAAAATAACTACAATGCATAAGCTTGAACATTTAATTGTACACTTACACTTGGATTACAGTACCCTCTTTTGATCGCGGTTATCCCCGGATTTTTGGAATTCCATTTTCCCTCTGGGGAAAATCCGGTGATCGCTTATGCTTCCGAAGCTGCTTTCATTCAAAAAGCTTTCAGGCGAACGCTTCGCTTCTACAGATGGGTTCTGCACTCTTCGTTCCTGTGTAAATTGTAAATCCAACTTACAGCAGTTGCAAGTTCATTCAGTTTAAACACCAAAGCTAACTTGCTTGTTCTTCTATTATATAACACCAACGTGACCGGGTCTAAACAGTAGACCCCTCAAAAACAGGCATAAAGCAGCCTTTGGACTGCTCCAGCAGTCATACGGCAACACCAGGATAAGCAATGCTTGCTAATGGTGCAACCTGCTCCTTTATTCTATGACCAAAGCTTCCAAAAATAACTGTCAGTCACCCAACTGTGACAAATTGGGGCCTTTTTTTATTTTCTTGCGCTTTTTAAAGGAATCATTTTCCTTCCACACATACACTATAGCAAACGTAATCGGCTTATTCTTTGTCCAGTTCAGACGTTTCCAGACTTACTCTGCTGTTTATGGTATAATATAACAATTGAATCCCACTACCGTTTAAGCGAGGCGGATTGATGAAAACGTTAAAGCCAAGAGTCTTTATTGGCTGCTCGCTGGAAGCGAAGCCGATTGCAGCCGCAGTACACGAAAACTTGCGTTTTTCAGCCGAAGTTACCCCTTGGTATTCTGGGGTTTTTAATCCAAGCAGCTATACCATGGACGATCTGGAAGTAGAGGTCCGTACGACTGACTTTGCCATTTTTATTTTTCATCCGGATGATATATCCAAAATTCGCGGGAAGTACTACGCGTCGGTCCGGGATAATACAATGCTTGAAATGGGTCTGTTTATGGGGCGTCTGGGACGAAAACGTATCTTTTTCATTCTTCCTGAGGATATTACAGACATCAAGGACACAACCAAGGTCGAAGGATTGCGTATGCCCACAGATCTGCTGGGATTAAATCCACTCGTATATGAAATCCGTTCTGACGGAAAGTGGGCACCAGCTGTATCCGTGGCATGTTCCAAAATCGCAGACAGTATTGAGGAACAAGGACGCTGGAGTGATCCAGAATTGGAGAACATCATTGAGAAGCATAAACGCACTGAGGGAGAAGCAAGGTTACAACTGCTTAAGTTGCTGCGGTTCTTTAGGGAATTGCTGCGTACACGCAAAGCAGATGCCAAGATGCTGGAGCGAATGAGCGATGCCCTGCGTACTGCCTTTGTCTCTCATCCTCCATTCGCTGTACGTGGCACAGCCATATACCGTACAGATGACAGTGGTTATATTGAGCAATTATGTGGTAATGTTGGAGAACCGGGGAGAAAGTATGACTTGTCCGCTAACGACGACAAACAACCGGATGATCCCAAGCGCATTCTGGTGATTGATTCTTACCGGGAGAATAAAATCAAGATTAATCTGTATGATGATTACCTTGAGAAAGAGTATCTGCTATGCTATCCTGTAGCCAAGAGGTATGTAATCACCGTTCACATTATTGGACATATTGAAGCGGATGAGGCGGTATTTCAGCAGATTGACCTACAGAATCGTCAACTGTTCAACGCCATCAACGATTTGTTAGGAGGCGAACCGGAATGAAACCGGAAACGAAAAAAATAAGCAAGCGCTGGGGCAACGAAAAAAAGGTACGCCTCAGTTCTGCGCCCGAATCATCACGACCGGTTCCGGAACCCAAGGAAGAAGATCGTTTCCACAAGCCGGCCGTACCGCTAACTACCATTGGGCCCTCCCTGAAGGGCAAGGAAAGACCTTATAAGGTCATCCTTGAAAAAGAGGCGTTCTACGAAAAGCCTCAATATCTTGCATAATTCCTGAACACATCATCAAACCTGCCGCTGAATCGGCAGTATTCCATAGGCCCCGCCGCCCAAGGCAGGGGCTTTTTTGTTGCTCATTTTCGCTAAAATAAAACTGCTTCTACTCGTTGACCTGGTGCCATCGTGTTGCGGCAAGACATCCTTAAATCATGATCATAATCGTAATAGCAATTCATTGCAGTAATTCATTGCTTGTAATTACTTCTGTAGCAGACTGCATTGCATAAGGCTTATTTGGTTTATGGCCTTAGGTTTCCTGCAAAACCCATAAATTATACCTTATTTTGGAGCAGGCTTGTCCCTAAATCCCTAGCCTCACTCACTATCTGTACCTTTAGGAAAATGCGATAATGTGTGCTTCCAATATTTCTCGGTTGTATTGTGTATCTCCATTACATATATTGATTATAATATAGGAACACATGTTCTGTAAATATAAAATTCCAATTAAAGGTTAAGGAAGTGAACATATGACATCCTCAACTTCCGCCCCGTCCCCTGCGGATGAAGACCATCGTCTGATTAAAGGTCTGGTTGTGCGTACGCTTTTGCTGGATGTACTTGAACGAGATATTCACACACTGGATACGTTACTGCTGAAGATGCCCGAAGTCTACATTCTGTCGCTGACCCGCATTCAGAACAATGTGCTCAAGGAGATGTTGGCCCTTCGTAAACTGATGAGAACACGCGGTGTCAAAGTACTGGAAGAGAAACGGGAAGCCGAGGGAATCGAAACTCTGTATATGTGCAGAGGATATTGGCAACGGTTCTATATGCTGTGGACATTCGCACGCAATGAAGTCAAAAAAGAACTCAGTCGGCATCTGCAGATGGACTTGGCGCAGACTTGATACAACTCTAACAATATTGAACCCATCCCCAGCAAAACAAGTTGACCAAGGAAGGTTACGTTCATTAAGATGGAGAAGAGATATCCAACCATTCCAATAAGGCATGAATTGATTTCAACCGGATATACTCTCAACGTCTTATCAATCAAGGAGTTGTACTTCATGGATTTGAATACCCATTCGATTAAACAAACACCCGCACATACAGGCATTGCCGCAGATGTAACAGAACTGATCGGCCATACACCTGCTGTTAAACTAAACCGACTCACAGGCAGCGACTCCGCTGACGTATATGTGAAGCTGGAATACTTCAACCCAAGTGGCAGCGTCAAAGACCGTGCCGCCTACAACCTGATCGTTCAAGCTGAACTTGCGGGACACTTGCTCCCTGGTGCTACCATTATTGAACCGACGAGCGGCAATACCGGTATTGGTCTTGCGATGAATGCCGCCGCCAAAGGATATAAAGCCATTCTGATCATGCCGGACAATATGTCCAAGGAGCGCATCAACATTCTGAAAGCCTACGGCGCAGATGTGGTGCTCACTCCCGCTGCGGAGCGGATGCCTGGTGCAATTCGCAAAGCGAAAGAACTTCAGGCAGACATTCCAGGAAGTTTCATTCCGCAGCAATTCGAGAATCAGGCGAACCCGGACATTCACCGGATCACGACGGCTCCCGAGATTATGCAGCAGATGGAAGGCAGGCTGGACGCCTTCATCGCTACGGCGGGAACCGGCGGAACCATTACCGGGACGGGAGAAGAACTGCGCAAGCAGTTACCCGATATCCGCATCTATGCGGTGGAGCCCAAAGGTTCTCCGGTGTTGTCCGGTGGCGAGCCTGGACCACACAAGCTCGTTGGTACAAGTCCGGGGTTCATTCCGGACATCCTGAATACCGACGTGTGGGATGCCATCATCCAGGTGTCCGATGAGGACGCACTGGATACGATGCGGCAGCTTGCTGCCCGGGAAGGGCTGTTGCTCGGCCCTTCCTCTGGCGCTTCGGTGTGGGCCTCCCTTCGCATTGCGAAGGAACTGGGGCCGGGACACCGGGTGCTCTGCATTGCGCCGGATACCGGGGAACGGTATCTGAGCATGGGTATTTTTTAACACAGCATAAATCTGTACACATCAAAAAGGGGCTTCCATCTCCCATAAGTCATGAGCATGACAGAGGCCCTCCCTTATTAGCGCTCATTGGTCATTGGTTCTAGCTATGATGAACGTAACCGCAAAAAATAGCCCTCCATATTGCTGCACATCGTAGGTTAAAATGGACAGTAAGAAGACCACCATTTCAGAGCTACACAGCAAAGGAGAGCTATCCCTATGAAGTCTACCACAAAATTCATTGGTTTAGATGTATCCAAAGAAAAAATTTCTGTCGCTATTGCTGACGAGGGTAAAGACAAGCCGCGGTATTACGGTACCATTGCTCATGCGCCTGCTGCCTTACGCAAACTCATCAAAGAGTTGGGTCCGGCAAGCTCCCTCTCGTTTTGTTATGAGGCCGGTCCTACAGGATACGAAACCTACCGCTGGATCGAATCCATGGGGGCCCATTGTGTCGTCATTGCCCCTTCACTCATCCCCAAACGCTCCGGCGATCACGTGAAAACCGATCGACGGGATGCCGAGCAACTGGCACGTCTGTTCCGTGCAGGCGAGCTTACGCCGATTTACGTTCCAGCACGTGAAGATGAGGCGCTTCGTGAATTGGTTCGGGCACGCGAATCGGCAAAAGAAGATGCTCACCGGGCTCGTCAACGCGTGCTCAAATTTTTATTGCGTCACCAGATCCATCCGCCTGAACAAATCAAACGTCGCTGGACGAAAAAATATCGCGTATGGCTTGGACAACTGACCTTCCCGAATGCGCCTATGCAGATTGCGTTTACGGAGTACCTTCATGCCATGGACGAGATCGAGCAACGCATCGGTCGACTGGAAAAAGCCTTGATTGAAGAGGCAGCGACCAGTTCCAAAGCCGATTTGATTCAGATTTTACAGTCTCTGCGTGGCATTGGATTTCTCACGGCCGTCACGCTTGCTGCGGAGATCGGTTCCTTTGCCCGGTTCCGTTCTCCTGCTCAGCTCATGGCTTACTTGGGCCTGGTTCCGCGTGAGCATTCGTCTGGAGTCCGTACCCAACGAGGCTCGCTCACCAAAGCGGGAAATGGACGATTGCGTCGCACCTTGATTGAATCGGCATGGAGTTACCGCCATCGGCCTGCGATTAAAGGGGACTTGGCCCGCCGTTTGGAAGGTCTGCCTGCGGACATACAGCTCATTTCATGGAAAGCCCAGGAACGGCTGCACCGAAAATTCCGCCGTTTAGTTTATGGATTAAACAAACACAAAAATGTCGCGGTCACCGCGGTGGCCAGGGAACTGACCGGGTTCATTTGGGCGGTCGCCCGAACGTTGGAGCTACCGAACGCTCAGTAATCTGTTATTCATCTTGAAGAGACGGATGGTTTAAAAGGAAAAAGGGGAAAACTCCGGAGCCTTAGGCCCGGGAGTTCATGGAAGGTTCAGGAGAGAATGTACGAGGTTCGTTTGCACTAGGCTTTTAATGGGCTGAACGTGCGTGGCTAGCTTGTAAAAGCTCTCCTTGACGAAGGCATACCATGTGGTAACCAACCCACGGATAGCAGCGTGCCAACCGTCGCTCGCATATGGACTCCCGCGCTTAGGGCTTCGGGGAAAAGCAGCTTTTTGTGATGGACTTGACAAAAACGTTCATAGCAATGAACCTGACACACGCTATTCGCTCCTATTTGCGCAGGTCTGACGTGTAACGAATCACAGCGACGTTATTTCTCCAAATTCGGTCGATTTACAGGCTTAAAAGCTATTTTCGGCGGGATAACGTTACTGAGATTCGTTAGAATTTACATCTCTTCATTATCACTCTAATAAGGTGCGGTAGGTTCGTTAGAATGTTGGAGCGATTGGTAGCGAGGAGCGAGGGAAAACCCCTCGAAAAAAAGGGAAGAGAAGTACATTGAAGGAACCATCAAAACAAAAAAAGCCCTTGCTCACTTACGGATGGTTAATCCGCAGAGAACAAGAACTTATTTTGGTAAGAAACTTTATCATCGAAAATAAAACAAGAATATTTAACGTAAGCTGGTTAGTGTGTCAGGGTTGTCCATTCCACACCTTCAGGAAGCAGAGCCGCAATGCGGTCTTTGGCTTCCTTTTTGGTATACAGCGATTCATCGAGAATGACCGCAGAACCGGAATCCGTGCTTGTCCGAATCAGACGTCCGAGACCTTGCTTCACACGTAAGAGCATATACGGAAGATCGATCTCTTCGTATGGTGCTGCCGACGCACTGCGTTTTGCATTGAAGACAGGGTCCTGTGGTGGATACGGAAGCGACCAGATCATGACATTGGATAATGACGGACCTGGAACGTCCAGTCCTTCCCACAGATTAACGGAGCACAACACACTCTCCTCATCCTGCTGGAATGCCGCGATCAGATCACTGATCTCCCGGTCGCCCTCATACATAAAGCGCAAACCTTCTGCTTCAGGTACATGAACGATGTCCTGCTTGAACGCACGTAGCTCTTCCATCGTTCGGAACAGAACCAGCGCACGTCCTCCACTCTCCTGAAGTAACGACACCGCATCACGCATGCGATTTTCGTTCTCCGGGTGACCCGGTATAGCTTCATCGGTAATTTTCATCTTCATTTTGTCCGCATAATCATACGGGGAAGCCACCGAGAATGATACAAAATCATCAATGCCCAGGCTGTCCGCCACATAACGGAATGAACTGTCCACAGATAACGTCGCGGAGGAGAATACGATTGGAATACCTGTGTTGAACACACGCTCGTTCAGCATTTCCTTCACGGTGCGCGGCATGATCGATAAGGTCGTCTCATCCTCGCTCTCTTCCGCCCAACAGATGTAACCATCTTCCTTGCGGAACAAGGCAAGCGCAGACTGAATCATATCGAGATGTTCTTCCACGACACGCATCTGATAACCATCCAGCGAGAACAATCCGCTCTCAAATACCAGTTCCTCACCGATCGCATCCAGCACACTCGTCAGACGTTCAATCTCACGCAGAAGCGGTGCTTCTACCCGAACTTCTTTCCGTTCCGAACCAGGGATCGCCACCGTATACGTATCCAGCAATGCAAACAGTCGCTCACTGCTCTCAATCGCTTCATCTACACACTCGGCGAGGGATTCACGAATCTCTCCTTCAAGCAGGCGAGTGACGAGTTCCTCAAAGATACGGTGTTTCAGCTTGTAGCTCAGTGCGTTCAGGGCTGCTTCTTCCAACAAATGTCCTTCATCAAATACAACCGAGCTGTGATCAGGCAGGAGTGGCAGTTGCCCCTCGCGTTTGCGCGCATCATAGGTCCACACATGCTCCATGTAATAATCATGGGAACAGATGATGATGTCTTTGGAACGTCGGTAATGGTCACGCGACAGCGTCAGGCCGCAGCGTTGTCTTTTAGGACAAACAAAACAATCCTGGAACGGGTCCCAGTTGATTTTGTTCCACTGACGATCATTCAGATGTGGATACTGTTTGCGGTCACCATACGGATGGAAGGCCTGAAGTGTACCCGGCGTGTTCACAAAATCCGGCAGACTCTCATGCACTTCTTCAATAACAGGCGCATCTTCATCCGCAAATCGCATCGCACTTAGTTTGTTCAGACAGACGTATTGATCCGGTGACTTGCCCAGACGTGCGTCCACTTCCAAGTCCAGATGTGCAGCCAGCTTCGCAATATCTCCGCCGGGCTTCACAAGCTGTTCAATTAAGGACTCATCGGCACAGGCGATCACTGCCGGTTTGCCCGTATAACGTGCATAACAGACCGCGTAGAGCAGATAGACTAACGTCTTGCCTGTTCCGACACCGGCCTCCGCCATAATGGTCTTTTTATCTCCATAGGCCCGTTCGAGCTGGTACGCCATAAAAATCTGTTCATCCCGTACCTCGAAGCCGGACTCTGGCAAAATATCGTAAAAAACATCGGCAACCCATTCCCCGAGACGGGATACAAAAGGTTCAGCCGGATCATATGCAAAAGGATAACGTTGTGTAGACAATCCTAGGTCAGCCTCCATTCTTAGACGCGGTCCTCTTTCATTTTTCCGTTCAAAAAAGGCCGCAGGGCAAAAGTTAATTATCTCACGCGATGAAGCGGGTGACAAGCTTTTTTTACGAGATTATTTGCGAGGTTTAATGTATAGAACCAATTTTCAGGGAAAATATATACAGGAATCCACTTTAAGGAAAGGCGGTGCTCCACTCCATGAATCATCAGTCTTCACAACCAGAGCATTCCTCAGACAAATCAGCTGAGACATTAACGGATCGACAAGGGCATCCCATTACGGACAATCAGAATGTACGAACCGTTGGCAGCAGGGGACCGACTACGCTGGAGAACTATCATTTTCTCGAAAAGATTACTCACTTCGACCGCGAACGTATTCCGGAACGTGTGGTCCATGCCCGCGGTGCTGGCGCTCATGGCATATTTGAAGCGTATGGAACAGCCGGGAGTGAACCAGTATCGAAGTACACACGTGCACGTCTGTTTCAGGAAAAAGGCAAACAAACGCCCGTTTTCGTTCGCTTCTCTACCGTTATACATGGCGGACATTCACCGGAGACACTGCGGGACCCGCGCGGATTTGCTGTAAAATTCTATACCGAAGATGGCAACTGGGATCTGGTGGGTAACAATCTGAAAATCTTTTTCATTCGCGACCCACTCAAATTCCCGGATATGGTACATGCCTTCAAGCCAGACCCGTTGACCAATGCACAGGATATGGAGCGGTTTTTCGACTTTGTATCGCTAAGTCCTGAAGCTACCCATATGGTGACATTCCTCTTCTCTCCATGGGGCATTCCAGCGAATTATCGGCAGATGCACGGGTCGGGTGTTAATACATACAAATGGATCAATCAGGAAGGCACGGGCGTACTCATCAAATACCACTGGGAACCGCTCAATCAAGGGATACGCAACCTGCTGCAAAAAGACGCGAGCGAGATTCAAGGACAGAACTTCAATCATGCGACATTGGACCTGTATCACGCTATTGAAAAAGGGGAGTATCCCGAATGGGAGCTGTGCGTTCAAGTGATGGAGGACGGCGAGCATCCGGAGTTGGATTTCGACCCGCTGGACCCGACCAAGTTGTGGCCGCAGGAGCAGTTTCCTTTTCTACCTGTTGGCAAAATGACGCTGAATCGTAATCCCGAGGATTATTTCAATGAAGTGGAGCAAGCAGCGTTTGGCACAGGTGTATTGGTAGACGGGCTGGATTTCTCAGATGACAAGTTGCTGCAGGGACGCACCTTCTCTTATTCAGATACCCAGCGTCACCGGGTGGGTGCGAATTATCTGCAACTGCCTGTGAATGCGCCGAAAAACCGGGTGGCAACCAATCAGAGCGGCGGGCAGATGCAGTATCAGGTCGATCGGGCACCGGGTCAGAATCCACATGTGAACTATGAACCTTCCTCGCTCGGTGGACTAAAGGAAGCGGCGCCACGTGGTAAAGAGCATGAACCACTGGTGGAAGGCCGACTTGTTCGTGAGAAGATTGAGCGTACAAATGACTTTGGTCAGGCAGGAGATACGTACCGGGCATTCGAGGATTGGGAGAGGGATGAGCTAATCAGCAACATGGTCGGCGCGTTGGCACAATGCAAACCGGATATTCGGGAGCGCATGATCTCTCATTTTACCCAAGCCGATGCCGATTATGGTCGTCGTGTGGCTGAAGGGCTGGCCTCTGTTCCAACCGATGATAGTACAACGGTCCAACCGAAACATGAACCAAGTGTCGAGCAAGCAGAGAAACGCAGTCGTGAGACGGACGGATATTAAGGTGGATGGACAGCGTTTGGATCGCTGAGTCTGACACTGTTGGTACATTTGGGTATTTTGAGTAAGGAGATTACGTTCTGGATTAAACATAGCCCTGATCGTCAAGTTGCCAATTGCAGCTGCTATCAGGGCTTTTTCATGACTAGTTTGAGTATAATCTTCACTTCAGGATGTAGGCTTCTATTTATTTTAGGTTGAATGAAGTTCATAGGAGTGGATCATAAGTAAAACTGGTACTCTGAGGATGGAAAAGCGTACTTCTCTACGTTCATTTCAGATGATTCTTCGTTAAATGAGAGCTATCACCTAATGGAAAGATTACATAATTCACGTGATATTACAGGCATTGGAAGCTTGCAGGCCTGACCTGCCTGCATGTACCTCCATCTGATCAGATGATTATTGATGATAACGCTTACAACATTTACCATAAAGCTGTGTCCTAGAGATTACATCTAACCAGCCGGCATGATCTATCTCATAGGTAACGTCTGGTACACGGCTACCACATGCTCTTCATTCTATTCCCAAATTAACCAAGGAGGTCTACGTAATGAAATTATTCCCATCCACATCTACTCATGTATCTGCACGATCTGCACGTTCTCTGAAAGAACGCTCCCTCAAATCCAAAATGGCCCATATCTGTCTGAGCGCCGCGTTCCCTCTATTATTAATTGGTGGTGGATCGGTTGGTGCAGCAGAACTGATCGAGAGCAGCTTGCAAAATCCCTCTGAATCGGTGGCGACTTCTAATATCGCACTTGCTGCGGGTGATCTGTATGTGTCTCCTAACGGCTCAGCCAGCAATCCGGGTACGATCAACAGTCCAACGTCACTGGCTAACGCATTGACCCAGATCGCACCGGGCAAAACGATCTATCTACGCGGCGGTAACTATAACTTCTCCCAGACCATTACCATTGAACGTGGCAACAGCGGTACATCGAGCCAACGTAAAAACCTGGTGGCGTATGGATCGGAAAAACCGGTCTTTGATTTCTCAGCCCAAGCCTTCGCTTCCACCAATCGTGGACTGCAAATGTTCGGAGACTACTGGTTCGTCAAAGGGCTTGAGGTGAAAGGTGCGGGCGACAACGGCATCTTCATCGGAGGTAGTTACAACCGTCTGGAGCAGATTGAAGCTCATCACAACCGGGATACGGGTATTCAAATGGGACGTTATGCTTCAACAGCCGCCAAGAGTGAATGGCCAGCATATAATGAAGTGATTCGTTCATACTCCCACAACAACTATGACCCGGATGACGGCGAGGATGCAGACGGTTTTGCGGCCAAACTGACCGTAGGCCCGGGCAACGTCTTCGACGGTTGTATTGCCGCCTATAACGTGGACGATGGCTGGGATCTGTATAGTAAAACAGATACAGGCGCCATCGGCGCGGTTACGATCCGCAACAGCATCGCCTACGCCAATGGCGCAACCGCAGACGGCACTTCTACCTCCAACAGTGATGGCAACGGCTTCAAGCTCGGCGGTGAGAAGATTGCGGTAAATCATATCGTCGAGAACAACATTGCATTTAATAATAAAAAGCACGGCTTCACCTACAACAGCAATCCCGGTTCGATCCAGATGAAAAATAACACCTCCTGGAACAATGGGCAAAGCAACTTTGCCTTTGATGTAGGCACCCACATCTTCACCAACAACCTGTCCTTCCAAGGCGGCGCCAGTGACAAAACAAGCGGAACCGACGTCAGCAGCACTAACGTCTGGTGGAAGAACAAAAAAAGCGAGAACGCCAAAGGCCTGCTCGCCAGCGCAGCCGACTTTGTCTCCCTCGTGCCTTCGGTAACACGTAGCGCGGACGGCACGCCTGTCTTGGGCAATTTCCTCAAGCTTGCGGGTGGCAGTGATCTGATCGGCTCGGGTACACCAACGGGTACGAATATTGGAGCACGGTAAGTAGTAGTTATTGAGATAAAGGAATAATTTAAAAGCAAAATCCCCTCTCCCATGCCAGCCTGCTCGGTGGTAATGGATGAGGGGATTTTTGAATTGTTGTGTATTGTCTGCCGCTGGCTTATGAAGTAGGTAAATACTCACGGTTTAGCTAAAACCTCAATTATCAGTCTGCCGCCTGTGCGAAAACCTTGCTCAAATGCCGCTTCCACATACATCGACGTGGATTGTCCGATCAAGTCGATCAGTTGTTCCAAGGCATCGTATTCGTTCTCGGTAAGCTGTGTTTTGTAGGCCTGCATCAGGTCCGATATCTGGCGATTGATCTCCTGATACTCTTCTTGCTCAGGATGAATCGACTCGTCCAACCGCAGGTTCCCGTAAAACAAATCTTCGATCAGGTTTGACATGTTATCCTTCATGGTAAGGTCACCTCAGGAAGATTGTACATCAAGGGATGAGGTGAGATAGGAATTTAGCGGGAAATCCGCTAGTTTTTTATTGAGTCGAAATTAAAGTTATACCATGCCTCAAACACCAAATGAAGCTTATCTAGCTATAGTCGCATATATAGCAACTATGAATGAGGCGAGTGGGACATTCCAACGGATATATTGATTAAGTTGGCTGACTATCATCAGACCAGTACAGATTATCTTTTAAATCGGACAGATGTAAGAATGTCTTATCCATCAAAGTGATTCGGCTTGAGTTTTAGTACCCGAGGCCATGTCCTTTCATACTGGAAGAAAAGCCAAAAATAGTACCTTATTAATGAATTCATCTTTCAAATTTTTTATAGGTGTTCGTCCGTAATGATCATTAGCCATAAGATCGAACTCTTATAAATGATTGTCGGCGTATCGATCTTCTTATTCTAGCCAAACTATTTTCGCCAGCAAATGTATTGCCAAGGGACAAGCCGATTTGTTCCCTCTTCTCTCCTGAACCAAATTGTCGCAGGGATAACAGGTACGATATCAATCACTTCATTACAACAGCACTCGTTTAGAACTACTTAACCAGCACAAGTCCCACGTACCATGATCATCATCCACTGAATCGTATCAAGCTTGTCTAGCGGCCTTCCATGCTGATAACCAGGTGAAGGAAGTGGATAATCTAATAAGTTTTTGATTACATCCAAAGACCTCTACCCAATCTCATCGTCACTACCACTTGCTTCTTTGCTGTAAATGTAAGCGGCGTGTCACCCATGCGCAGAAAGTTTTAGAGCGCACGCGAAATATCGTGATGAACAGATACAAGAATCTCCAGCAATTCTTCTGCTGTATGATTCTGTAGTTTTGTCAGATCAGTATTATGAGCACTCTGGTACTTTTTCGGGAGTCAATTGAATATATCCCATCCGTTTGATGATCTTGGAGAGGTCATCCTGCCAAAACCCATCATCTGTCGCTTTACAGCAGCCGGAAGAACCGAATTCGCAAATGAATATATTGCTTTATGATACCATTTCAAGTTTTCACCGCCTCTCCTAACTCGACATGATTCATACTATTTACTCTCTTCAATCTTTGCCTGAACGCAAGCAAATGCATCTACGTAACATATCGCTATGAGACATTCGGCAGGAAGGCTATCAAATTCACCTTTTGCGTATACTTCCTCAAGGTTGAGATTATGAGTGCAGAATGCCTTATCTCTTTTCTCCCTCCATTGTTCAATGGTGAATTGAACAAATTCGTTCATGGTTCTCCAATCCTCCCTAGAACTTATTCAATGTTCCATTCAATGCAATTGCCCAATTTTTAGACCTGATAAAGAGCTTATTGATAATCTCCTGATCAGGATTTACCTTCGTCATCTCAACGCCAATCATGTGAAGACTCACATCAAGATCATGAGCCATCTGCGGAACTGTCGGCACAACCGGCTTGATGCGTTCCTTATTGCCTTCATTGACGGTATTCAACTTCTCTCCACAGAAAGGGCAGTATGAAACGAATAGTGTACATGTCCCATCATGAATGAAGCCAAGATCAAGTTCCCAACTCCGATGTGAACGCGGGTCATAAGTCATTTCATTTACAGGGTGACCGTATTCCTTCATTTTCTGGCATTCGTGTTTAAGCATTCATTATCCTACCTCCAGACATAAAAATAGAAGGCAGGAAAAGTTTCCTGACCTCCTAAAGTTCTTCATACTTCTATGGATTTATAATATCATCGAGTTACTACGGATTTAATCAGCAATCCTCATACATTCATCACCATTCCCAACAGGTACTTGCAATGGATCAAAAAACAATAGAAATTGGCACCTCAACAAATGCGAAGATCTCATCTGTATGTGTCGAGCTGTTACCCTCGAACTGAATGGCCGTAGCCGGAATGATCTTCTGATAGCTTTTAACGGACATATCATCCCTCCATCGTTATTATATCCTCGATATTACTCGAAATTAATAATTATCTAAATACTTCCGATATATCTTAAAACAGAATTTGGAGGTAGTTAGATGAATTCATTTCTTATAATAGGGGTTTTGATTTTACTGATTGTTATTACTATTCTAGTTGAAATTCAAAGATTTAAAGTTTTAAAATTAAATATTGAGAAAAATTTACCAAATGGGGCCTTGAAATCCAACGTTGTTTCACAAGAAGATATTAAATTGTTACTAAGAGCTTATAGAACACTACAAACTAATGATAGTCAGAAGTTAAAAGTAGCGCGCATTCATCTGAAGATTCTAAAAGAAAAACAATCTGATAATAGCCCCTTTGAGGATATTATTAAACTAATCACCATCTTTATAACGCTTGTTGGATTAATGATCACAACAACTCTGAAAATCCCCAAAGAAACTATTGAACTGTTATCTATTATAAAACCTATATCCGAAATAGTACTTTTGTTGATGCTCATCGTTAGTAGTGTGATATTTATTTCTTACATATTCAAATTTTCTACAAATCGATCTACAGAGTTAATCAACATTCATATTGTAGCTTCTGACGAAATAACATCAGATTCAGAGTTAGTTATAAATGATATTACTCCTGAAAATCTTAATCAAGACAACGCAGGAATCGCATCATCATCATAACAACTCGTCCTGCTGAAGCTTGATATCCAATTCGATGAGACGTTCCAGATCCTGAACGGTCTGCATCTTTATATTTCCAGCCTGCTGGTCTTTCACCCACTGGGCAATTGATGCCTTGACGATCTTCCTGTATTGCTCTTTACTCTCAAGGATACCTTCCATTACAGCGAGTTCATGTTGCAATAAATCTTCATCTGGTGTTCTCATGCGTACCCCTCAGCTTTCCGTTATGATGGAATGCGAGATAGCGGATGTCTGCAAAATGCCACGCGTGGCGGGCCGCTATCTCAGCCGGGGGATACCCTGGGAGAATGGGGAGACGTTACCGCGTCTTCCCTTTTATTTTGGATATGGTTTGTGCAACAGCAGAATCTTACGCCGCATCTTCTTGTTCAAAGGCATCAGGTACTTGTGCTTACCCTCTGTCCGGTACAATTCGGCATTGGCATCCAAGTTGTTCCTGATCCAATCGATGCGTTGACTGCCGGTACCGTACTTGCTGTGAATCGATTTGGGATGTGTCTTCTTCCCTTTAATGATGAAATAATGCTCCCCGTCCGTCTTCCCCTCATAGATCCAGTTCGTAGCCTGATAGATCCCGCCGTGATGCTTTTGCTCAACGTCGGCATAACTGACGATCAACTCCACATTGGGGGATTGCTCCTTCAAGAACCGGATCGCTTTGGCAAGGATCTCCGACACAAATGATTGATGCTTTGTTAAGGCAACCCGTGTCAACTCACAGCATTCACGCTGCGTCAGGTATGGAGAACCGATATTCTGAGTCGCTCCTCGGCTGAATATAACAACACCGATAAACTGGCCATCCTCCCATGCCCCCACTTTGACCGACTTTCCTGCGGGCAAGCTGCGACTATAGTGGAAGTTCTCACAGGAAAACTTCGCTGCTGCATGTGTCGCCCAATCCACTTTTAAATCAATCATGTTCGAATTCCTCTTTGCAGTGCGGACAAGTCACCAGTTTTGAACTCAATACCCCCAAATCGCCTTGATCCTCGGAAGTACCCGCATCGAAGTTCGGGATCTCAATCTCACCAAGCATCTGTTTCAGGTCCACATCGTCGAACCCGGACAAGGAAATATCTACGCCTTCCTGTTGCAGCTCAGCAAGCAACTGCGATAGGGCATCTTCATTCCAATCACCTGATACCTTGTTCAAAGCAATATTTAGTAGCCGTTCCTGCTGATCGTCCAGATCCACCAAGGATACCTGCAACTCAGTGTGTCCCATCTCGTTGACCATGATCTTATACCGTTGATGGCCGCCGACCATGTTCCCAGTGCGTTCGTTCCAGACAATCGGCTCCACATAACCGAATTTCTCTATGCTGCGGCGTAGCTTCTCGTATTCCAAATCTCCCGGTTGAAGGTCAACACGGGGATTGTAGGCTGCTGCATTAATCTGATCGATCGGCACGATTCTGATGTTCATGTTTATACCTCCATTTTTTTGAAATCTCGAAACCTTTCCTATTACTCGGCGTATGAACATGTATCCTCGAAAGAGGGGAGAAAGGAGTGTGGTCTTCTTGTCCACATTTTTGAGCTCCCCATGTTCCGAAAGCTAGGGATTTTTCCTTGGAAGCCACGGGCTATAGGGGTAAAAGATTAGCAGGTTCACGTCTGCTAAAGCCGTGGCAAGCCTCAAGAAATTAGCTAGGCACTAATGTCTGGACAATCTCTGTACTTGAAGTTGCAGATAACTTGCCGTCTGGAATAATGGCGGTTAAAATCAACGCGCTACATTTAGAGACCCAGAGCTGCAAGGTGATTTCGGTAAAAAAGCGTGAAGTAGAACCCAAAGGACATGCCTAGTCCTGCGGGTTCTATTTTTATTTATTTGTGTTGAGTTGGTTTCAACGTTTGGGTGACCATCGTATGCATGCGTAGGCTCATTCAGACGCTGTTCTCCGCTCTTCAATGGACTGATCCCTGCAAACGGACGTTCTCATGCTTAAAAGCTCAGAACGGCTCACATTCTGTCATATGAATGCAAAAGAAAAAGCACCACGATGGGTGCTTCGTTTATCCTTCGTATTCGTTTAAAGCTCTAAGGATACCAATCATAGTGTTATAATGACTCACGCCATTACCTGCTGCGTCTTTACTAGCTTCAATGAACTTCTTGGTCAGGGTATCGTTAGGATAAGTTCTCTCCATAAACAAAATCCCCTTTGCAATCCAAGTCTCATAATCTTCACCAGTTAAAAATTCCCCATCATACCTTGCTTGGCGCAAGTAATTCGAACTTCGTTCCCTTCAACAATAAGTTTTTCCAACATATTCTCCACCTCCCCTAACACTTAAATAGAGTGCTAGAGATGATATACGCACTTGGAACATATTAGTTGCAAAAATACTATTATTCGTTAGAGGACAAAAGAAAACGCACCACAACGATGCTTTTTTATATTTCCTATTCGCTATCTTTCACGGTTATTAAGTTGTAAAAATTTTTTCTATCCTGAAGAACCTTAAGAATTGTTTTTCGTGTAGATTCAGGATTTTTATGACGATCTCTAAATGATATTTTCAGTAGGTGTTCATTAAAATCGCCTATAAATTCTTTGTTTAATAAATCAATAGATGTTTTAACCCAATTCTCAAATTCATGACTTAAGGTATCAGTATTAACTGTAAACCCTGTAGTCTCGACTTGTAGATCCACGCCTTCATTAATAAGTTTTTTAAGCTTTTCAAACATGTCAACACCTCCTCTAACACTACCAAAACGTGCTAGGTATATTTTACCTCTTTTGGGCATTTTGGTCTACTACAGAACTGCTTCACTCCATCCCATCTCCCCCATACACAACCTTTGCATTTCTCAGGCTGCTTGTTGGGGCGAAATCGTATCTTCTTTCGTCTTCTACTGATCACTTCAATTCCTCCAATAAAAAAAGCCGATCCAGTGAAGGAACGACTTTAATGTGTTATGTGTTATGTATGATGTTGTTGTTACGTCCTAAAAGCATGCGCCCGAAACGGTCGCCGCAAAAACGCTGCGCTCTTTGCTTTAAATGCATACGTTCTATGTAACTATAGAGGAAGAACAAGACCATTTTACTGAGTTAGTATTGGATACGTCAAACAAATCAACACTGATTTTTTAGAATTAATCAGTGTCTCTCTCCTCATTCCTAACATTATCAAAAGAATCTCGTTGCTTTCTTTTGATAGTGAAAGTGCCAGCTTTGCCCATGCTTCTTCTCTTAAAGGATCGTTGAAAATTTTTGAGATTAAAAAGTTACTAAAATGGAGGTGATGAGTTGCTACCAATCTCTCATGAAAAGTACTGAGAGACTTAACAGTTTCGGAATACATTTTAAGAAAAATAACACCAATGAAATTCGTAAGAACACCCGCTACTCCACCAGTGACTGAAATTACTACTTCATTATTATTACTGTTGAAGAGGAATACTAATGTAGTTATGATTATTACCATACCAGCGAGTATACATATAAGCCCTACCAAAAAAATCCATCTGCTCTGATTAAGAGATAGATCATAGTATCTTTTTAAATCGGTTTGATGAATTCTGAATTGTTTCTCTGCCCTTTTTTCTAATGACTCAGCACCGACCTTCTGTAGGTCTATTTCATTTTCAAGCTCTACAATCTGATCATAAACCTTATTCTTGTTAAACATAAAAGACATAATCAAAAATACAATTAAATAAAGGGCAACTGTTCCTATGAGAATTGATATATGTTTAATTTGATTTCCCATGTTAATAAAAAGATATCCAGCTAGTAGAATAAGCATTGCATTACCAACGATGTAAGATCGCTTAAACAGTAAACTGTCCTTCTCAATTTTATCCCTTCGTGCTATTAATTCCTCCCTTTTCACTCAATAGAATATCATTCATTTCAATTTTCGGATCATTTAAACTCATTTAAATCTCCTCCTTCTTTTTTTATCGGAGGGTTTCCCACAAAGTTTAGAAAAAGCGAGAAGAGGAACGCCCCAGTCATATGTTGCATGTGCAGCTATGCGTTTCATTCTCGCTCGATCTCCACAATACAAATATATCACGTTAAAAATCCAGCAGACTCTCACAATCCTGTCATTTTACGATCAATTATCCGTCACTTTTTTATAGCTCCAAAAAATCTATAATTTGTTCAGCGGTAAATTCCCCCTTCCCAATTAACGGCATGCATCCCTCTGCAAATATTTCATATTCGAAGGATAGACTGATACCCTTATCATCTTTGTTAAATAAGGTGTCTTTTTGAAACCAATCTGTTGTAGGATGTAAACTTACTGCATCAATGCTGATATAAGGATGTATAGTGTCATTTATGCCTCCTGCAAAGAGATAGCCTGTACTCAAACTTTTATCGTTCGATTGCGGGATAGAATTCAAATTATAGTTTCCTCTTTTTAAAGCAAGAGGAACAAATTCTCTTCCCGTCTTAATCCTTATAGCAGGATAAGTAGCTAAATACTTCCCTATATTTTCAATACCAATTAATATACTAAAAGTTCGATCCTCCCCTACGCTCGGACCCTCTTTAAGTTCATAATTTATTTTCAATTTTGGTTTTTGTCTCCTACCGAATGCGTCCTCAAGCATGTGATGCTCCATTTTTATGAAACTATCTCCAGCTCTAGTGTAGTATTGGTTGTCACCAAACAAAGCTCTATGAGGAGAAATACCTGACTCAGGTACATAAGCAATGAGAAAACCTTCATCAGTTGTTTCATCATCATTTAAATAAATTACTGAATTGATTATGCCTGTATTCAATGGAATGATTGCTTCATTAACTAAGGAGTTCAAGTCAGTTAAAAATTTTTTTAAGTTCTTTATTGGTTTTTCCTCAGTTGCAATATCTGGAGAGTCATTTGTTGTTTTCCTAGCTTCACCCCCCCAAATTATGACTCCACCTGAGGAGTTAGAAAAACCGGATAAAGCCTTCCCATAAATTTTTCTATCCTCTTTTTGAGCGCCAGGTATATTTACATTTAGTTTCTCTTTGAAATCTATAAATAGATTTTCTTCTTGTGTCCCAATCATCTTTCTTAAACCAAAATAACCACCAAGTAAAATTTGGTTAAAAATGGAGTATCCATTATTCATAATTCCACCCATCCTCAATAGAAATTTGTGTAATGCAAATCATTTTTAGATATTTGGGTAATTTCGTCTTTTTCAACTCATTTTTATTACAACATTATAACAGTAAGATTGATTTTTATATTACATGAATTTCATCTAACTCCTATAATTATACTATCTCGTAAATATACCTCTAATCCAAGAGCTGTATCCATTAATTCCATGGCTCCTGATCTTATCCTTCTATAAGTACTGTTGCTAGTCCTCATCTCACCACAACTGATAATTCACCCTCGTTGTCCAAATAACTCCGTTGAATTACTTCCCTTTGAACAGAAGAAAGTCTCTCCATTGCCAAAATAAGTAATCTATTCTTCTCCTTCAGTTCAGCTTCTTTATCCACATTATTTATAGCTATAGTCACTGTCTGTTTGCTGATCGAATCGGCGAACTGAAGTTCACTATATACATACGCGTGCGTGACTGCTGCCTCACCTAACTTTACATAAAAGAAAGAAATCTCATTTCATCTTTTTACTGCTAAACTTCCTATTGACGGAAGCATTATAGCCTGAGGTGTTCCCAACAAATATTCGCCAAAAGTCAGAACATATGCGTCAGCCCTATCCGGTGGCTTTAGACCACGTTTTTTCATATCCTTCTTGCTTTCAAGAAGTATCTTACCCTTGCTGGTCATTGACCATTTCCTTGCGGTCAATTGAGAAGTCAACGTATCATAATTAGGTAATTATAGTAACGCAGATCCATTGTTCATATAATTGCTCATGTGTTCAAAAAGCCCCATAATATACGCCCACATCTTCGAGCCTAGGTTTCCATAATGTTCATCCAAAGATTGCTCAAATTTACTAGGGATTTGAATATCCATTAATCGCCCATAATGTTGAATAACGCAATAGGATGTTATACTTGATGTACAAAAACTTAATTGCAATTAATTCAATATTTATTTAACATAACCAAAAACTATCACAGTACAAATTATAGTTTATAGAAGCAGATTCGTAGTATTTAGCATTCAAGTTGATTGGAGGAAAGGGTTCATGAATATAATAATTGAGAAGTTAAAAGATACAGATATTGAAGACTTGTATGAATTCGAAATTGAAAACAGAATTTTTTTCGAGGAAATGGTACCGTCTCGAGGAGATGATTATTACATACCTGAGGTTTTTAAAGTAAGGAATGAATCCCTGCTTGATGAACAAGTCGAAGGACTCTCCTTTTTTTATTTAATAAAAGACGAAAATAACTCTATTCTTGGAAGAATAAATTTAGTTGATATTGATTCCGATAAAATAGGATTTCTCGGCTATAGAGTGGGACAAATCCACACTGGAAAAGGTGTTGCTAAAAAAGCATTAAAATTATTACTCGATACGATAGTTGATTTAGATATAAAAGAAGTTAAGGCAAAAACAACCACCAATAATTTAGCATCTCAAAAAGTTTTAGAGCAAAACGGATTCGAGCATACAGAAACTAGCGATAAACAATTTGAAATGAATGGGCAAATGTTAAAATTCATTACTTATAAATGGATAAATAAATCATTATTCTAATCACTAATCGGACACTGCTGTTTAAGCTGAAGATCATAAGCCAAATTCCTCGTTCATGATACTGAGGGGTTAGGCTTTTTTCGTCTTTTTAGATACATTTTTAACAATTAATAGAATTAAAGAATGAACTTGACTCGTGCGGATGATTAGGTGTACTATATGTTTGTATAAATGGAATATATTACAATTTAAATATTTATTTTGGAATCTTATATTTTCAAGGTGGGTATCAGAGCCTATCATAGCTAATATATCAATGCGTATAAATGAGTTTTACATTTTGTCTGCAACACATAATCATTGGCAGGCATTCATTTTACATATACATTCCTACTTCATAGAGTTTTCTAGCCTGTAGAGTTCTACCTCCTTAATTTCTGTTTCAGTAAAGAAAAAAGGGGAAGAACCATCTTTAAAAGAGAGGAGGGCAAGAGGCTTTAATCTGCAAGCAGGTCTATTTGTCGTAACCGCATGTTTTTTGTAAAAGAATCCCCATAACAAGAAAGGTGGAATTTATTGCTATGAGAAAATTGATTAGTTTAGCTCTTATTCTTGTTCTAGTGCTTTCGTTTAATGTAGCTGCCTATGCAGACGGTGATGTGACTCAAGCCAAACCTATGACAAAGGAAGAAATTATTAATTCCAAAGAATTCCGTGAAGCTGTGAAAGCGGCTAAGGCTGAATTTGAATCGCAGAAGGCAGATAATGCGGGTGGTCCAGTTCTGTTTGCGCCTGCTCCGAAAGTATCTCACATTAATGTATACGGTGTCGTATCTCCTAATGGCGGCCAAGAAATTTACGGCTTCAATAACAACCCACTCTCCACAACCAATGATCATGGTGGGGCTTGGATTCAGTGTATTACTTTCCAGATCGGTTATGACAGCAGTCACTACGGCACACTCGCCGGCAATACAATGACTAACAACTGGTCTGAAGCTATTGATCTGGACGGTGATCGTGTCGTAGACGCTTGGGCCTATTCTTGGGTTTATGAAGCGCCTACTACAGGGGGACAATTTGTAGGTACAGTCTATTCCATTAATATTCCAACACAGTGGACCGCTTGGATTAATGTTCGTTAATAGGAAGGATGTAATATGAATATTGGCGGAATTGGCTATCCTGGTTCTATCATGAGGAATACGGGAAGTAAGCCCAAAAGCTCATCAGCTTTAGACACGGATTTAATAATTCTTGATCAGGCGCAGGGATATACATCCCCTGCGTCTTTTCTCATTGTGACCTTAAAGGGCCGACTTTGTATAGGAACCCACCGTTGCACAGCAGGCTACTTGCCCTCTGCTTGTATGAATACATAAGTACTCTCATCGGATCTTTCTTCTGAAAAAGCGAAGTTCAACCGATCAAAGTTTCTTACATCTTCCACATCTGTAATCTTACGCTCTGCCAGGTACCGTACCATCTCACCTCTGGCCATCTTGGCCCAGGTTGCCTTTTCAACAAGCTTCCCATTGACCATTTGTCCGAATACACATGTAATGAACCGGGTTTCCTCACTCAGAAAAGGCAAAATATTTTTGCTATACTCTTTGGAAGCCAGATTTAGGATGTAGTTGCTTTCTGATTGAAGCTGATCTGCGAGTTTGCTACCCCAGAATTGATAGAGCGATTTGAAGCCTGGACCTTGCAGCTTGCCCTGCATCTCCAACCGATAAGGTGTAACCCCATCCAAAGGCCGTAACATGCCATAAAAACCGGATAAAATACGTAAATGCTGTTGAAGATACGCCAGTTCCTCATCTTGAAAAACACCCGGAGCCATATATTGATACTGAATGCCCTCATAGGCATAGATGGCTGGTGTCAGATTTGCTTTAATATTCATATTCCGAATCCGCTCCACGTTCTGTTCGGCGATTGCATCGTTACACTTCCACATCGCTTTGAGTTCGTCATAGGATAACTCTTGAAGCAGACTCAATAGCTGTTCTGACTCGTTTATAAACTGCGGCATCTGCGCGATAGCCATAAGATCGGTATCAATCTTCATCTTTTTAGCTGGTGATATGATAATTCTCATCGTGCTAATCCATCCTTAATCTACCGTTGTTTTTGTCGTTATCCATTGTACAGGATTGGACAGGTGAATCCAATGCCATGGCTTAACTAAATCCCTCATAGTACCTTTGAAAAGACTCAAAATGAACAAGTCAGCCCACGATTGGACCAGCTTGTTCATTAGAATTCAACACATTCAATTGGTGAGAAAACAAGGCGTGCAACTCAAACCGCGATTAGGGAGATACGCTCCCCGCGCCGCTATTTTGCTCTGTTTTTGTAGTTGGCAATTGAATCATTGGCGTATTTGACCCACTTACATATGGAAGGGCTCCATCCCATTTCTTGATAGTTTCATATTCAACGAGTTGACTCGATAATGATTGTTGAAGTTCTTTATTTGCTTTTGCTTGACCTTCTGCTTCGATCAATAGTTTGTCTGCATTACCTTGCGCTTCCACGCGCTTACGATCTGCTTCTTTCTTGGCGATCTCAAGTTCAGTCGTTTTACGTTCCAGTTCTTGAGAAGCTTCGACACGCTTATCGATTGCTTCCTGAGTCTTGGCGTCAGGTTGAGGAACACCTACAGTAACGTTGGATACAATAAAGCCTAACTCTTTAACGTCATCAGAAAAACGTTGTTGCACGTCTACTCCTGCTTCGGATGACTTTTCACCATACACATCAATGACTGTAAACTTGGAAATCCCCTTACGAGCTGCGTCACGGAAACGTGTTTTGAGATATGTATCCTCAATTTCTTGAATGCTAATTGGCCCAAATGTATTGAATATAGAAGATACTTTACTTGGTTCTACTTGGTAGTTGTAAGCAAAATCAATTGTGATGTTTTTCCCGTCAGAAGTAGCAATCTGAATATCTCTGTATTCAACTGTTTGAATTCGGATCGGATATTTCGTCACTTTATCAAACGCTCCAACGAGTTTCCACCCTTGACTCAGTGTGCTATCTTTTACGCCTCCATTTGGTGAATAAACGACCCCAACATATCCATTAGGAATTCGTGTTAAAAAGAAGGTCACCATTAGCACTCCCACTATAATAACTAATGCAACCGCAATTGCCCCTACCCTAAACGTCTTTGAATTTTTCATCACCATTCTCCTCTTGTTTGAATTTATTGTATTTCTTCAAAATTCTACTACCTATTTTATTGAATAGCGGGAACATTAATGACCATAGAATAAATGCTAGGATAAAAATTAAAATGATTCCCCCAATAAATGGCATATCCGTCCTCCCCTCTATGGATGTAACCGAGTACAAATTTATAAATGGTAACTAATTATATCCTCCTTTATATATACTTTGTAAATTAGTATTAGGTTTCAATGATATCCACCCACTTTGTGAAGGCTCAAAATTCTACATTGAAGAGATGCAAATATTGAACCTCCTCAAACATCTTAGTTATTGCTGCTGACGGAGGAATTATTGTTACTTCTGTATTAATTCTATACTCTGCATATAACACACTATTTGTTCGGACACATAATGCTTTTGAGTTCATCATAGGCTAAATTTTTAAGCAGGCACATTAGCCTTCTGAACTCTTTATGGATTGCGGGATCTATACAATAGCCATATGATCATAGGACTCAAAGAGAACAGGCCAGCTCGCATTGAGCTGGCCTAGATAAAATAACAGTTCGAACTAAATCATAAAAATATCAATCAATTTATAAAAGCTGGATCAGACAATTACTGCACCAATCTCTCAGCTATACCTACAGATATATTACTGCTTGCATCCAATTTCCCTAAAATACATTAAAAATAATTTCTGTAATAATCATAAAATTTCAAAATCATTTCTTAGTAACAATCACTTTTTCTGTATTCCCATCCCAATCAATCTGAACTATAAATTCCTCCTCATCCAAAAATGGAGATAATCCTTCAGCTTTCCCTCTAATTACTGAATTAAAAGGAACCTCTCCTTTAGCATGAATATTTTTACTCATAAATTTATAATTAACTTTTTCAATTGAGGCAGCATTATCCCCTAAGTATTTAATTTCGTAATCATAACTTGCTGTAGAATTATTACTTTGTACTGTCGATGAAACACTCCAATTTTCACTCTCCCCTGTGTAAGAAGACACATTATTTGAGCAAGCCGATACAGTTAACAGTACAAGAAGAAACAAGATACACATTATTTTTTTCACAATAAATTCCCCTTTATAGTTGAAATTTGGTAAATACTAGTTTATCATATAATAGATCCAAAAAAAATACATCTTAGGAAAATGGAGGAATATTATGAATTTCAAGAAAATCATCACCCCACTTATCGCAGTCGCTCTCATCTTTTCAAGTGGAAATTCTGTTTTGGCAGCACAGGAGAACCCAGACTATGACACAAGCAAATATACTATTGTAAAAAAATATGATGACACTAATTTAGACACTTTCGGCATCCAATCAGTTAACGAAACTCTTCCTAAAGTCGATTTAGAAGTTTCCGATGATTCAGAAAATTTCAACTATAAACTTTTAGAGAACACCACTCGTCCTTTGTACGATCTTCAAAACAAAGAAACAGGTGAAATTGTCACTCAATATGCTACAGATGTATCACTTCAAGCAACAAATGGTCAACTTTCTAGCAACAATACATTCAAAGAATTTAACATGAAAGTATATGGAACTGTATATTATATCTTCACAGGGAAGAATGGTAATTACGTCACTATAGATAAAGTGTCTTTTAGATGGGAAAACAATGGTCGTACACCAGGTACTAAGGATCATAGTATTTCAGTGCAACAATTTGGAGCTTCAGAAAATATTGCAAAAGTTAATCAGAATAAATCAGTAAACTTTAAATTGGTGAGCCATGGCACAGTACTTGTAAGAGAATGGAACTGGACACCAGTGTTTGCCAGCTACGACGGATCATCAGTAGCCGTAGATTTTAAGGCTGTTGCAGTTGATGCCATTGGTGGAACAACTCCAATTAACTGGGTTTTAAGAGTATACTAAACTGCTAA
The DNA here is from genome assembly GCF_037981725.1 of Paenibacillus sp. FSL H3-0457. NCBI lineage: Bacteria > Bacillati > Bacillota > Bacilli > Caryophanales > Paenibacillaceae > Paenibacillus > Paenibacillus sp. FSL H3-0457. The sequence goes on from NZ_CP150283.1 coordinate 4,516,505, forward strand.
ATAAGTATAGACCTCTTTTGAAAAGAGGTCTTTTTTACTACTTATAAAGAATGAAAAAATGCTCATTATATTTTTAACTAATTTCTTTTCATCAAAAACCGCAATAATTCCTTAACAACATTCAACAACCCGTATGCTCTATATTTTTTTCCAATCTTATGATGCAATTCAATTTAAAATAAACTCATGTTATCATTTTTTACTTAATTAATCATCAAATCATAGATATAGATTTGAAATCGCTTATTATGATTTTACTTTAATACATCATCTCGTAAAATCATGCTGCCCAATGGTCAGCAGCGTCGGCCTGCTCTTACTCCACACCGAAGTGGCAATCTTCGGATTGTAATAATAGAGCGCTCCGTTTGTTGGATCAGCGCCATTTAAAGCTTTACGAGCGGCTCTGTAAGAGGTCTGAGTCGGCTTCGTATTGAACTGTCCATCGTCTACAGCCGTGAACTGACCTTTCTGAAAAATGACCTTGGAGATCGATGATGGGAATGCACTCGAATGCACCCGGTTTAGAACAACCGCACCAACAGCGACTTGCCCTTCAAAAGACTCTCCGCGCGCTTCACCATGGATTAGCTTCGCCAACTGGCGCAGCGTCTCGCCTTCGGCTTTGGCCTTTTTGTTCAGCCTGTTCAGCGTCGCTGGACCTGCAACGCCATCTGCACTTAGTCCCTGCGCCTGCTGGAACTCACGGACAGCACGTTTGGTAATCGAACCATAATATCCAGTCATTCCGGCGTCGAAGTACCCCAGATCGCTTAATTGCTCCTGCAATTGCAGCACATGCTCGCTACGAACACCTTGTTCCAGCTTCTGTGCTCCCGCTGAAGGAGCTGCCACGGTTAATCCCAGAGTCAATGCGCAGGCACCGAGAAGCATGCTGACCCGCCCTGCTCTTTTGCCAGCCGTGTTCCCCTTCCCATGAGTGAATTTCCGACTGACAGTGATAGGTTCCATGTTGTCAGCAAACGTTAATTGATCCAGCCCCTCATTTGTGCTATCAACTGTAGTCCGTTCATTACTGATCATATGGCTTCCCACCTTCATCTCTTTCATCTCACTCACGCTATCTAATTCACTTATCATATTCTTTTCATTGATTTCATTCGCTTGATCCATTTCGATGTTGTTCTTCATCATTCCATTAACCTCCACTTTTCTGAATCCAGATCCCACTTCTTTCCCCTGAATCCTCACGGTTGGACATCCCGAGTGTCATTATAGGATATAGAAAAAACGAAGTCTATCGGACCGATGACGCAGTGAAAAAACGACACTGAACATAACAAAAAGAGGCATGAGCCCATGGTCACACCATGGTCATGCCCCTTCTTGTATCAACCATATACCGCTTGTCCAACCCGTTTTTCCGTAGGCAGGCAGACCTGTACAAAAGTTGCGTTGTATTTATTGACAATTACTCAGCAAGTTCCTGACCCTTCGTTTCCCGGCCCCAGAACAGTACAGCTGCTGCGCCAATGAGGATTGTCACGAAGAAAATCGTGAAAATTAGGCTGATTGCCACTTCGCGTTGAACCAGCATACCGACCATTAATGGAGCCAGTACGCCACCGATTCGGCCAACCGATGTGGCAAGGCCAACACCTGTCGAACGAACGGAAGTCGGATACAATTCTGGGCTGTAGGCGTACAGACCACCCCAGGCTCCCAGATTGAAGAAGGAAAGACAGATTCCTGCGGTCAGGATCGTAGCTTCCGTTGTAGCCAATCCAAACGCAATCGCACTGAATGCAGTCAAGGTAAGATACACAACCAGTACGAACTTGCGACCGTAACGTTCAATAAAGTACGCAGCGGTGAAGTAACCTGGCAACTGTGCAATCGTCATGATCAGCACGTATTGGAAGCTTTTAACCAACGTGAATCCTTTTGCCATCACAACCGAAGGTAGCCACAGAAACATTCCATAATAAGAGAAAATGACGGTAAACCACAAAATCCAGAGCATCAACGTTGTACGGCGATGTGGTGCTGACCAGACGGTAGCCACTTTCTCGCGGAACGTGATTTTATGAAGCTTGGTATGATTCTTGTACCGCGGCGGGTCCTGAATGGCACGACGCAGATACAGTGCATAGAACGCCGGAAGCGCACCAATGGCAAAAGCAATTCTCCATCCGTACTCCGGAATGACAAAGTTGGCAATGAGCGCCGATACAATCCAGCCTCCTGCCCAGAAACTTTCCAATAATACAACGGCACGTCCCCGTTCGGCTGTAGGCATCGACTCCGATACCAGTGTGGATGCCACGGGCAGCTCTCCACCAAGTCCAATACCCGCAACCAGACGCAGTGCACACAATACCGCAAATCCAGTCGCCAATGCAGACAGACCGCTTGCAATCGTAAAGATTAACAAGGTCCACATCAGTATGGCCTTCCGTCCAAAACGGTCCGCAAGTGCACCTGCAAGCAAAGCACCGAGCGCCATACCGATCGAGTTAATACTCGTAAGCACGCCGACTTGTCCGGGACTGAGACTCCATTCCTTGGCGAGTGCAGCCACGATAAAGGAGATCATACCAACTTCCATCGCATCAAACAGCCAGCTCATGCCGGCACTGAACAGCAGCTTGCGCTGCTTGGGATTCCGCAATACTTCCAGTTTGCTCATCACTTATAGCTCCCTTGATCTCTATGTAGTCATTCTGACACTAAATCATTATTATGCAGAATGCTCCAGAAATCAATGCAAAATAAGCTTTTCCTTCCGATTTCTGCGATACCTCACCCCTTGAGTGAACCCGCTGTCAGACCTGCTACAAAGTAACGCTGGAGTAGAAGGAACAACGCGATCATCGGAATGGCCGTTACCAGCACACCTGTAAGCATCATCGGATAGTTCGTCACGTATTCTCCGCGGAACTGCATAAGTGCGAGCGGTAAAGTGAGCTTGGACTTACTGCTGAGCATCAGCATCGGAATAAGCAAGTCATTCCAGACCATGACGAGCAGGAACGTAGCCGTTGCCGCCAGCGAAGGTGCAGCCAGTGGCAGTGCAATCCGCGTATAGAGTCTCCATTCGCTGGCCCCATCCATACTGCCCGCTTCCAGAATCTCCGAATTGAGCATGCGCATGAAACCTGTCAGCATAAATACTGAGACAGGCATCAGCATAGCCGCGGATACGACAATCAGGCCCGTGAGACTGTCCGACCAGCCGAGGGTACGCGTAAGGGAATAGATCGGCAGCATACTCACCTGGGATGGAACGATCAACCCTGCTACGAACAGAGCAAACACGATTTTTCCTACACTGCCGCCCCAGCGGACAATGGCGTAAGCAATCATGCTACTCAGCAATAACTCAATGGCAACCGTACCAAGCGTCACGACCAGACTGTTTCCGAAATATTGCCACATCGGCTGATTGCGAAACATGCCAGTGATGTTATCCCACGTAAACGGGTCCGGCCAGCTGAATGGACTGGTGAAGAAGTTGCTGCTTGTTTTGAACGAGGATACAAATACAAAGTACAGCGGCACGAGGATAAGTAGCGCGTACACCAATAGGATCAGGCGATTGAACCATTTTAAAAACATGTGAACTCCCTTCTGCCTCGATTGCAGGATGAATGCTCCAACATCAACCTCAATAGCTTACCCGGTCGGCACGCAGTGCCTTGAACTGCAACAGCGTCAAGAGCGCGAGCAACACCAGGAAGATCATGGAACCGGCAGAAGCCAGACCAAATGAATAGCTGCCAAAGGCGGTATGATAGATATATGTTGTCAAAATTTCAGTTGCGTAGTTCGGTCCTCCGTCCGTCATTGTGAAAATGAGGTCAAATGCCTTGAACGACTGAATGGTCGTATAGGCCACAACAATCGTTGCCGAAGGTGCCAGCAGTGGCCAAGTCACGGTACGGAATACCTGCCATTTGCTGCCGCCGTCCATACGAGCCGCTTCATACAGTTCTGCCGGAATACCTTGCAGACCCGCGATAAATACAATCATCATCTGTCCAGCATGGGCCCATACCTGTACCGCAGCGATGGAATAGATGGCGATTTTGGGATCTCCAATCCAGTTACGAGCAATGCTGCTCATCCCAGCTTCATTAAGTCCATAGTTGATTAGTCCGATAGATGGATCATACATAAATGCCCAGATCAGTCCAACCGATACGGAGGACAGAATCGCAGGCAGGAAATACAATGCCCGAAGCACGATGCGTGTCTTGGTATTACGTACCAAGAGTAGAGCCAGGACAAGTGATATAAAGGTTTGTGCAATAACAACCGTTAACATGAACTCCACGTTGTTGCCAAAGGCTTTGCGGAATACGATGCTGCTGAGACTGTCCTTGTAATTATCCAGCCCTACAAATGCATACGACGGGGATACCCCATCCCAATCCGTAAAGGAGTAGAACAGCCCCGTCAATGTAGGAAATACGAACAATCCAACGTACAGCAGCAACCCAGGGATCAGAAATAGGGATAGCTGAAGACGGTTTTTCATCGTTTATTTCCCGATATGCTGATCAATGATCGCTTGTGCCTGCTGTGCTGCTTCTTCTGGAGAAGTGCCGCTCAGTACAGACTGGATAGAGTTGGTTACTGCTTTTTGATTATCTCCGTTCAGGATGGTGAACCGTGGCTGGAACACGGTCTTTTTGGTTGCCCATTCTCCGGCTACCTGAAGCTCAGGCGTATCGTACTTCACATCATTCACTGTTACATTTTGTCCCGTTTGGTTGGCATAGTTACTCGCTACATCGGGATTGCTAAGGAATTCGAGGAACTTCTTCGCTTCTTCCGGATGTTTAGACTTGCTGTTCACGGCGAGCATGAATGTGGTCGTATGCACCCCTTCATACTTCGCTTGATCGGCACTTACTGTAATCGGTGCAAGCAGTTTTTGCTTCAGGTTCGGATTCTGCTGCTTGTTCTGTGCCAATTGATATGATCCACTCGCCAGCATCGCTGCTTTCTCTTGAATAAACAGTGCGCCCGCCGCAGGGTCTTTTGTACCCAGTGCATCCTGCTGGAAGTAACCTTTATCGTTCAGTTCCTTGATTTGAGTCAACGTTTTCACCCAAAACTCATCCGTCAGTTTGGCTTCGCCAGCTTCTACTTTGGTAAAAATGTCGTCACTCGGTGCATTGTTCATCACCATCGTATTCATGAATTGCCCTGGGCCAATGTCCGCTCCGGCAAAGGCAATCGGAATGATACCATTGTCTTTCAGCTTCTGGCAAAGTGCCAGGAAGCCTTCCCAATCGGTTGGTGGCGTCAAGCCGTATTGTTCAAACAGTTTTACGTTATAGATTGGATCGTTATATACGAGTTGATACGGAATCGCATATTGCTTGCCATCGTGCTGTCCTGATTCAATCAGCTTTGAATTGTAGGCCGACAGAAACGATGATCCGGTCAGGTCCGTGAACAAGCCGGCTTTGGTGAAAGCTTCGAACTGTGCACCCGGGAAGGAGGCAAATACATCTCCTACCGAACCGTCACTGATTTTGGATTGTACGGTGGACTGATATTGATCGGAAGGCAGCGTCTGCATCTCCACTTTAATGTTCGGATTTTCTTTTTCAAATGCGTCAATAGTCTTGTTGAGTGCTTCGGAATCTTCTCCACGCCAGTGCATGAAGCTGATCGTAACTTTACCTGAACCCGAGGAGCCGTTCTCTCCAGATGACGCGTTATCCCCACCGCCGCAAGCTGACAGCAGGATGGACATCACCAGCATACTGACAAGCGGCAGGATTAATTTTTTGTTTTTTTTCATGAAAGACGACCTCCTGAGGATGCTTGATATTTTAACTAAAGAATGTTTATACTGACCACTCCGATGACAGAATAACCTTCCGATCGCCTTTATCCCCAGATTTATTTGATTCCTTTTTATAAAAGGAAAAATCCGGGGATAAAGGCAAGATGATGCTTACGAAGTAGCTTTCTTTCAGAAAGCTTTTAGCTTCGCTTCTTCACGTTATTTCTGTCCTCTCCGTTTTCGTATAAAAAGATTAGTTAAACTTACTTAGTTAGTAGTAACTTGATGCTGCTTCTGTCTTGTTTTCCATTTCTCGCGAATGATAGGCATCACGGTCCGGCCGAAGATTTCGGCCTCTTCCAGATGCGGGTAACCGGACAGAATGAAAGTCGTAACGCCGAGATCTCCATACTCCATCAAACGTTCTGCGACCTGTTCGGCTGTACCTACAATGAGGATCGCACCGCCGGAACGAACAACGGACAAGCCTGTCCACAGGTTGGGACCTACGACAAACTGTTGCTTCTCGGACAGCTCCCGTAGCTCGTTCTGTCTGCGTTGGTTGGTTGCATCCGTCTCTGCAAAAGCGGATTTGGCTTTCTCAATCGCTTCTGGTGGTACTTTGCTAATAATCTCCCAAGCTGCTGCCCATGCTTCTTCTTCGGTATCCCGAATGAGTACCTGAGCACGCATGCCGTAACGGAGCTGACGATCTTGTCCCGTTTCCTCTTTCACCTGCTGACGGATGACCTCAATCTCTTCGATCTGCTCCTGAATCCAGTCATGAGGCTCGCCCCACATAAGGAACGTATCCGCATGTTCAACAGCGACCTTCTTGGCAATCGGAGAACTTCCTCCCAGATAGAATGGTGGATGCGGATTTTGCACCGTCTCCGGCATGCCTACCGGTCCTTTGAAATTATAATACTGGCCGTTGAATTCAGGATTGGGATTGCTGGGTGCATCTGCGCCAGATTTTGAACCACTTCCTGCAAACTCCGTCAGATTCAGTCCCGCCGATTGGGTCCATGAACGCTTCATCACTTCCATATACTCGCTCGCCCGCACATACCGTTCATCATGCGCATGTGCCAGTGGATCGCCGAGTTCCTCCAGATCTCGAACAGAACTGCCTGTCACCACATTGATCATGGCGCGACCACCAGAGAGCTGATCCAGTGCCGCTCCCATTCGTGCAGCGAGTACGGGTGTAACCAATCCCGGGCGAATGGCGACAAGGGGACGCAATGTCTTTGTGTGACTCATCACAGCCGAGCCAACCACCCACGCGTCCAGACAGGCTCCCCCTGTCGGAATCAGTACAAATTCGAATCCTGCCTTCTCCGCCGTCTGTGCCACATCAATCAGATAATCCAGACTCGGCTCCCGCTCCGGGGCAACCCCTACATACTTACCATCCCCTGCTGTAGGCAAAAACCATCCAAACTTCATTTCTTCCTGTTCGCTCACAAAAGTCAATCCCTTCTATGAATAAATAAAGTCCCATGTTAAAAAAAGTTACCGTTAAAGCCTCCTTGAGTTCCGGGTACGAATCGTTCTTCCGATCACTGTTATCTCCAGATTTTTTTGATTCCCTTTTCTAAGGGAAAATCCGGAGATGAAGGTGAACACTACGTTTCTTCAGAATCGATTTCGTCCCCTCCACTACGTTTGCACTCGTTTAAAACTTATTTTTAAAGTGTGCCTAATTTCTAACTCATTTTCAAAGTAGGTATCCAAATGCCGATTATTTAACTTGGTTTAATAGGTATGGACATCATAACAATTGATTTGTCTATGATCAATGTCATTTCGCGGCAATTTTATTTTGTCATTTTGTGGTCTTTTCTCAGATTTAGGTCTTCCTGATCTTGAATATATATAAAACCCACCTGTATAATAGGTTTAAATACATGTTCAAAAAGTCTGGTTTTTAGTACCAAGAAGATGGAATGAAGCTAGAAATGGAGTAGCGGAGCGTAGGAAAACTACGTGAGCAACCACAATGTTTCCAAAGGAAACATACTTCGTAAGCCTCCCGCTTATTTCGGCTGAATTTCAGCTTCGATGTTGATAATGCCACTTGGCATGATTCGTAATCAGAAGTGGACTTTTTGAACTACATCTATAAGTGAAACTTTTAGAATGTACAAACGATACTTATACAATAAAGAGGTGTTCCTGATGACCGAGAGCATGAAGGAGGACCACCATGAGTTTTTGGATATTATTTTCTTCACTCCATCTGAATTCGAGAAAGCTGGTGGCGCCTGGCCGATTCGCATCGGACGAAATATAGCCAAGACCAACTATCATATTGGCCCGCGTACTACGCCTTATTATTATTTGCTGTTTGTACTGGAGGGGGAAGGTACATTCATACAGAACGGACAGCGTCACGCCCTTCGTGCCAGGGATGCGTTCTGTCTGTTTCCACATGTTACCCATGAGTACTGGACAGACCCCGAGGATACGTTGCAGAAAATATTTATTGCTTTTGACGGTGCACATGCAGCCGAGTTACTGTCTCGAATTGGACTTACACCCGACTCACCGTACCGTTCAGGTGTACTTACCCCGGAGACTGCAAGTGCCATGCGCTCGTTCATGGAGGATGTTCGCAAACCGCAGGATGGAGCGAGTGATCTGGGACGACTCACCCGATTTCTAAACCTCTTCGACCGGATCGCCCGGTCTCCCGCAACCAAAGGATTGCAACCGGATTCAGCCACGCCTTGGCTTCAGAAAGGCAAGGAATACATGGACATTCATTTTGCAGGCGGTATCTCCGTGGAAGGTGTGTCCGCTCATGCGGGTGTGGATCGAACCCATTTTGCCAAACAGTTCCGCAAAGCCTATGGTCTGTCCCCTGTGCAATATATCCAACAATTGAAAATGAATCAGGCCAAACGCCTGCTAGTGCAGACCCCGCTAAGCTTAACTGAAGTGGCTCATTCCGTAGGTTACCCGGACTTGTTCTCCTTCTCCAAAGCGTTCAAAAAGCAAGTCGGTCTGCCGCCCAATCGCTATCGCACAACCGAAAATAGCAAAAGCTGAGGAGCTCCCTTTCACTCCCCCGCCCCTTCGTACCTTGAGCACCGAGCACTGAGCACTGAGCACTGTGCACTATGCACTGTGCACTGTGCGCTGTGCCAAGTTTAACGGATTGCGATGGACTCCTGTATATTAGCGTTCTGCAAAATCCCCCACCAAAAAAGGCAAGCCCCTTCAACCCGGGACTTGCCTTTTTTCTATCTATAAATGAGCAAATTCGCTTCCAATAAACTGTAAAATACAAAAAAAATAGAGACAAAGTGCTCTCCTTGTGTTAAAAAGTAGTCACCATAACAAACTTTTTCACGAGGAGCGATCACTATGTCTCATACTCACATCGTACCCGAACATGCCGCCATTCGCAACTTTTTATCAGAGCATCGCCTGCCCCTCTATTTTTCCAAACCGGTCATGAAGCATATCGAGTCGTACATGGTCGCTTCCACAGCCAAGGGGTTCCGAGGAAAAGTGGTCGATGTAGCCGAATATAGTGATCGCCATCGAACGTCGATTGGTCATTTTCTGGTGGAAGGTAAATGGGATGAAAGCGTGCTGCAAAATCGGATTAAGGCGGAAGCTTTGGCTCAGATCACCGAAATCTCCAAGCAGACAACCGAGCCGCTATTTGTCATTCATGACGATACGATTGTGGAGAAAACCAAGCCTCTTGTTTGGACGACCATGATTATTTCACGGATTCAGGAGTTACTTAATTGGAGATAGTAGAGACCATTTCCGTGAAATATTATTTGAATTTCCTAAAATAGAAATTTCATCACTATTTTTATATTTAAAGTAAATTTGTTCTAAAAGTTCATTCAATATATTTGTTTCTGTATTGATAAAAGATAGTATTCCTTTTGCAACATTTTCCAATTTCGAGTTATTTTTAGTTACAATCGCCTTTATGATTATATTTCTATATATTAGGGCGACCCGTTCTAGATCTTTATACATATCTAACACTGGTGATTGCAAAGCGATACCAATACTTTGTAATAATTCAATTCTAGCAACCATACATTTCTTATGTTCCCAAACAACATGGAGAAGTCTGTGATCTAAGTGTGAGTGATTTTCATAACATGTCATTATGTAATCATGTATTTTATTATAAGTATTGATTCCTAAAACTATATTGTTTGCCCAATTCACACTTCGATTATCTCGATTACGGGTATCTCTTGACTCTAAAAAGTCAATAAATGAATCTGATATTTTAAGAGGATCTATTACTATACTCTGATCAGGAGTTGGCTTATATAGCATTACTTTTTCGTAATAGTCCAAATTAAAGCAAGAGGTATTGCGGTATGAATTTAAGAATTCTTCAAATGAACAGGTTTTATATTCATACTTCCCCCCAAAATTGTCAGCAACATTTAGTGTTTTATTGTTTAGATCGTATCCGTATACTAATAATTCATGAGCCATATCTTTCTGTTTATACCATGTAGCATTTGAGAAGGAAAGATACTTATGATTGACTTTCATCTGTATATAATACCCCTTATTTATTGAGTAAATAAGGGTATCAATTATATTACGATCTGCTTCATATATTTCTTTGCTAATAAATTGCACATCAAGGTGAGGACAGCTATATGGCGCCCAAGTAATCCATTCCTGAAAAAAATCAACTTTCAAAATTTTGTTCTCTGGGTGACAAGATAGTTGAATAAAATTGTTTAACATCCAAGGTATGTATTCATTTCCTGTAGCAGCTAAGATTGTTAAAGGATTGGCATAATATGGATAGGATGATATGAATGGGAAACGCACTGGAAGGATTTTATTCATTTAAAATACTCCTTTTATAAGTTCCGCATCTCGCGAAAATTTTTGATTTATTACTATAGCGGGGCTTTATGGTTTATTTTGTAGTTTTCAAACAAAATTATAAACCAATTACAAAAAAAGATCCATAAATCTTTTATTCGAAATTGAGTTGTGTACACTAAAAAGAATTCCATAGGGGAAAAATGGTCCGATTTGGTATTATCCCCTCAAGGTAGACAGTGAAAAAAAGAGATCATGTTAAAATGAACTCAGCACTATAAAAATGAGGAAATTTTTGTTTTAATAGAAAATAAATGTAAAAATTTTTATCGATATAGCGAAGAAATCAAAAAAAAGAAGCGATTCGCCTCGAATGGAAGAAGGTTGGACGTACAGCCGCATCATGGAGAAGTTTGGCATCAAGAGCGAAAGCCAAATCATAACGTGGATACGTAAGCACCAAAACGGGGAAAGTTTCGAGGATTGCCGAGAACACTGGCCCAAGAAGCATTTTATTACTTTGACAATAAGTTCATTCCACCAATACGATATCAGTTCATCTTATTTTCCAGGTAACACTTCACTGCAAATTCCTTTTACTGTCCAAAAATAGCACCAACTTACGTCCATCCTTCATATTGACAATCTATCACCTTAACAACCATCCCAGTTCATTTCATTTTGGGATGGTTGTGTGTTTATATAACCATAGACCCAATCGCTTTTCGTATGCAATGCTGCTACGTCCAAACGGTTACTTCTCTTTATTTTAGATGTTTTGATGATGAATTGCTCTTCAAATCAAGGGCTATAGTTCTACATTATTCATGTGTGATATTATGATTGTTCAATTCAAAGCTGATCTGTGATTAATTTCGGTGCAATATGATCTCCTGTACTGATAAATTCAGCCATGATATTCGTTTTGTCCATATATGCTCCCCATCTCTTAGAATCTCTTAGGAAATAGATTTCCAACATGTCGAAAGAAACTATATGATTATTTAGAATTATTAGATTAATTCTCAATGGCTTCAATGCCTACTACTACTTCTCCTCGCTCTTGCGCGCAAGCGGAATACCGTTCTCCTTCGCATACCATGCTTCATAATGATGCACAGCCACACCTGCAAATGAAGAATGAGAGGAACCCAGATCAAACACCTTTGCCATCTCTTCATTCATATTGCTAACCGGTTTACGGAAAAAGGTCAGGTGATCCCCCTCGTGTGTATCCGCGAGTTCCGCTCCAATCCAGACTTTCTTGCCGAGATCATCCGCTTCGTCCAGTTCTTCCTTGGACAGATCATACATCTGCTGTCCACTATCCCGGTAAGCCATAATAGCTACCGCATCGAAGTGGGAAATGACCCAGCGACTGAATGTACCATCACTTTCAGCCGACTGACGGGCATCAAGCCAGAACGGAATGGCAGCGCTCATGTACAGTCCGGCATCCTCGCCGGCTTTTGTCCATGCCTTCATGTTGTTCTGCCACTCTGCAATGACGCTGCTCTCCTCGTTCTCCCAGCGCTTCAGCTGATACGGCTCCACATCCAGTTGAATGCCTTCGAAACGTTCATTCTTCGCAGAAGCTGCATTGTATGCTCGTACTCGCTCGATAAAAGCAAGTCCTTCATCCCGCTTCTCCTCATAGGCCCAGTCTGCATGACCGTTAAGTCCATGCACTTCAATCTCAGCCTGTCGGGCAGCCGCAATGAATTTGCGGTATGTTGCGTCAGGCAACTCATCCTGGATTTGCAGGAAGATGGTATCCACGCCCTGTTCTTTGGAGAAAGCAATAATCTCAGGTGTCTGCTCTGCAATAATGGACGCGTCCCACAGCCAGGTCGCTTTGTGTTCCTCTGCCGAGAACCATTTGAACATCCAGGACAGAAGCAGCAGGCACAACACCACAGCCAGAATGGCCCATTTCGCCATACCCATCAGTTTGCCCCGTTGCCTCATATATTTCCTCAGACGAGCAACGCTTCACTTGGCTCAAGCACAGGATGCTGTACCGAGTGACCAATCTTGTAGATATGCGGATGTGTGTATGAACGGAACGCATTACGTGTATCCAGAATCGGTACACCCATCTCGGCAATATCAAAGTAAGGCAAATCGCTGTGGTTGGTGATCAGCACGATGCAATCGTACTTCTTGAACTGTTCCAGATTGAACGCTTCGCTGTGTACGGTCTCGCCATGTTTGTCCTGGAAGGAATCCGCATGTGGATCGTAGTAGCTAACGTTAGCTCCACTTTCCTTGAACAGTTCATATACTTCCAGTCCTGGTGATTCACGCAGGTCTGCAATATTTGGTTTATACGACATACCGAGGAGCAGAATATTGGATTTACGTACGGATTTAGCGTATTCGTTCAGAATCGTTGACGTTTTGTTTAGCACATAATATGGCATGTTGTCATTGGTGGATTGCGCCAGCTCAATGAATTTGCTATAGAAACGGAAGCCTTTGGCCTTCCATGACAGGTACATCGGATCAAGTGGAATGCAGTGTCCACCGATGCCTGGGCCTGGATAGAATGGCATGAAACCAAATGGTTTCGTCGCCGCCGCGTCAATAACTTCCCAGATATCGATGCCCATGCGGTCACACATCATCGCCATTTCATTTACAAAGGCAATGTTCACACTGCGGAATGTGTTTTCCAGCAGTTTGGACATCTCAGCCACTTTTGGTGAGGATACCGGTACTACGGTTTCTACATATTTTCCATATAGCGCTGTTCCGAGCTTCAAGCAAGCTTCAGTTGTGCCCCCGATTACTTTCGGCGTATTAAATGTTGTGAAACGTCCGTTCGACGGGTCCACACGCTCAGGCGAGAAGCAGAGGAAATAGTCTTTACCTGCTTCTTGTCCGATCTTGTCCAGCTGCTGCTGGATCAGTTCTTCGGTTGTACCTGGATAAGTGGTGCTCTCCAGCGTAATCAGCATGCCTGGTTTCATGTGCAGTTTGATCTGATCCACAACAGTCTCGATGTAAGACGTATCCGGGTCCTGATTCTCACTAAGAGGTGTCGGTACGCAGATACTGAGGGCGTCGATCACACGCAGCATGCTGTAATCTGTCGTTGGCTGGAAACGACCGCTTTGCATTACTTTTTTCAACTCATCAGACGAAATATCGTGAATATAGGAATCTCCTTGATAGATACTTTCTACTTTGGACGCATCCAGATCAATTCCGATTACCGTGAAACCTTGATTGACCATTTCCACGGCAAGTGGAAGTCCTACGTAACCGAGCCCGACAACGCCGAGTACAGCTTCTTTATTTTCAATCGCATTCAGTAATGTGTGGAATTGTTGATTCTCCATGATATTCCCTCCGGGCAGTGTATTTGGTAGTGCTTAAAATCCATATAAATAGATGAGTGTCTGTGCTCTAAATGTTGCTCTAATCTATCTGATTCATAGTGTCAAAAAAGCTCTTTCTTTGCACTTCACACAATCAGTTGTTCCAAGCTGTCTTCTAGTGCAGGCAGCGTCTGATTCGGGCATCCAGCTCTACGGGTGAGAACGGTTTGGTCATGTAATCATCCACGCCGCTGCGGAAGCATTGACTGATCGTCTGCTCGACACGTTGTTCGGTCAACACAACAATTTTGGGTGGCTGCTCCATCTCCAGGTTCTGAATATGATGGATGAACGGCAGACCATCGATGCCATACAGATTCAGCTCGGTGAGCACCAGGTCTGGTGTAACCTTCTCGATTAACTCCAGTGCAGCCAGTCCATCGACAGCTTCATAGGTTTCGTACCCCTGCATCTTCAACCGCAATTGCAGGAATTCGCGTACCGTAGGATCGTTGTCCACAATCAAAATTCGTTCTGGCTCGTCCGCCGTATTGTCCAGCGTGTAGATATGAATCTCCGACGAATCTACGAGCTTCGAGGATTCAGCCATATGCTGAATGGTTGCCTTCGAAGGGCGCTCCCCTTCCGGGAAACTGGCCAGTGTAATCTGTGGATCGGCACCGGGTACGGTCTCTTGCAACTCATGTTTGATCCGAAGTCCTTCATAATGAACTTCATCCAGTGACAACCCTGGCAGCAGGACGGCTATCGCCTGAGTGGCCCCATCCTTCCACACCTGGAAGGATGTCCCGCTTGTCTGTTCCAGATGTGTCCTGACCTTCTGCTCAGGTTGAGAGTTTCCTGCACAATGGATGAACATTAAGCCGCATGTTTCGGCACCCGTTTCCTTCAATCCCTGTTCTACACTTCGGTACACATTAACGGCAGCCTCACGCTGCAATGTCGCCGTATTTGGCATGTTCTTTTCCACCCTTCTCCTCGATTATCTATATAAGTCCAAAAAATATTATTTACACTGACACTCCGATGACAGAACAGCCTTTCGATCACTGTTATCCCCAGATTTTTTGATTCCTTTATACAAGGGGAAATCCGGGAATAAAGGCGAACGCTTCGCTTCTACAGGCTTTTTCTGCCCTCTCCGTTATCGTGTAAATGTCTAGTTGGACATATAATTGCTTTGATTATTCTTTAATCAAGCAGCTTCGCTTGTTTTCTTCTCATCCTCGGACCAGCTTTGGCGTGTCATAGTACCCCATGAGTTGTTGTTTTGCATGAACTGCACATGTCCCTGCAATCTCCACAGTACGCCCAGCTGATGGTAACCCACGAATTTCAGCGCGGAGTAGACGAGCATTTTGACCAGATCGGAGAGTTTGTTGTAACGCTTGAAAGCAATCTCCTCCAGAACAAGTGCGCCTACACTCAGCAGATAACCACTCACAAAGTTCAGCAGTCCGAACAGAACCAGAATCGGCCATTGCGTCATATCCAGAAGCACATATCCAGCGAGAGCCAGAAGTCCGGTAATCCGGAAATACGGGTTGAGCGCTTCAAAAAGGACGTTATATGGCATGGTCACCATACCCATAACCTTATATTTCGGATTGAACAGCATGCCCCGATTCTCCAGCATGTTCTTCAGGTTCCCACGGCCCCAGCGCTTGCGCTGACTGGACAAGATCCGGTAGGAATCCGGTGCCTGTGTCCAACATACGGCCTCAGGGCAGAAGGCAACGCGGTATTTCAATTTGTTCTCCAGCATATAACGGTGGAGTTTGATGATGATGTTCATGTCTTCCCCAGGATAACCATCCCGGTATCCGCCTACGGCGATTACTGCGTCCTTGCGGAACATGCCGAAGGCACCAGAGACAATGATCAGACCGTTCATGTGACTCCAGCCAATCCGTCCACCCAGGAAGGCTTTGAGATATTCAATCGACTGGAACATGGGCCAGATCTTGCGTGGCAGTGATACATCTTGCACTGCCCCGTTTTCAATTTTGCAGCCATTGGCGATCCGTACATCTCCACCGATGGCTACCGTCTCTTCCGGATTCTCCATATACATGCGTGCCATGCGGATCAGGGCATCCTTCTCCAGCAAAGAATCGGCATCGATGGAAGAGATCAACGGATAATGGGACAGGTTGATCCCCGCATTGAGGGAATCGGCCTTACCGCCGTTTTCCTTGTCAATGACATACAGATCAGGGAACTCTGGATTGTGGTAGATTCCACGAATTTTCTGACAGGCGATCTTGCCCCGAATCTTCGTATTGGGTACTGGCTTCAGACGATATTCTTTCAACAGGATATTCAGTGTCGCATCACTGGAGCCATCATTTACCACAATGACTTCATATGTTGGATAATTCAGCGTCATCAGACAGTTCACATTTTCAATAATCGTCAGTTCCTCGTTGTACGCCGGTACCAGCAGAGAGACCGAAGGCACCAGTTCCGAGCCTGACAATGTATTGTATTTGGAATAATGCGACCGTCGGAAGATCGTCCAGATATTACGGAACGATAAAGCCAGAATGGAAAAATAGAGCGTATTTACAAAAACAACATAGTAGATTGCGACCATGCCGTAGATTAATAATAGATCCCTAAGCAGTGTAATCCCCTCCTACCGTAGCGACACCTGTGCGTTTCTTGCTGGTTCTGTTCTCTCGGACAGGGCCAAAATAACGATCGTATAGCAGTCTTTTTTTGTTATGTGCAATCATCTGCTCTACAGCTCTGTCATCGGTTCTCGTATGCTGCATGGTGCTCTCAATCTGCTGCATCGCAATCTCGCGCTCAGCAACTGTACCTTGCACCGCAGCCTGACACAGTGCTTCGAATCCCGGTTCACCGAGCTTGCTCAGACTCTCCGCACTGTTATATCGAACTCTCCAGTCCTCATCCCGCAGCGCTTTGCGCAGCAATGGAATACTGCCAGATGCATGCTTCGAACCAAGCGCTTGTACCACTTCGGCGCGAACTTCCGGATCGGGGTCCTGGATCAGCTTCAGAATGGTCTCATCCCGGAGTGCCGGACTTGCGCTAAGATACAGCTTCACCGCCTCGGCACGTACATCCTGATGCTCTGCGCCTACCAGTCTGTCCAGTGCAGGCATCACTTCAGGTACAGCCTGTCCCCACATGGCAACCAGTCCGACTTTGACAAAATCAGGATTCCGGTCTTCCAGCAATTCAATTAGAATTCTGCTCGTATCCAGACTCGTTTCGAGCAGAATATCGGCTGCCAGATGGTGAATGGACTTGCCTTTGGTTAACAGCAATGCCAGCATGTCTTTCAGTTCACCTTGCCGAGTCGTACATCTGGAGATGGATCGACCAATCATAATGGCCATCGGGCCCGGTTTCTCATCCTTCAGCAATTCCATCAAACCCGGAACAGCTTCGGGACAACGCATGCCACCCAAGCGATAAGCTGCATCAATCTGGCGACCATAACGCAGACGGCCCAGTTCCTTCAGATCATGCTCTACGAATCCTGCTTCACGGCACAGTGCGATTAATTTGTCGCGATACTCACCCTTGAACTGGTCGATCCATTCAATCAGCCTGTCCTGAATGACTCTGCGTTCCAGCGGAGCCAGCTTGCCTGGCGGCAATTTGAGTGGACTATTCTCGGTCAAGGCTGTTTGCAGATAGGTGAAGTAGTCACGCTGCTTCAATTCATAAAACGCCGTCTTGCGTCGTTTGCCATTGTGGGACATTTTCATGGCAAACAATACGATGACGCCTACAACAACAAGTGCGATACAGATGTACAAAAACAGATAGGCCAAAGCCAAACTTGGAAACATGTGAAAAGGTCCTCCTTTATACTCATTTATTCGATCTGAAAACTAGGAATTTTTTCATAGCTCTTCTTCATTTTTTCGTAGCTTATCTTCAGACGTTCACTATACTGCACCTGCTCCCAAGGCTGCCAGCTGTATACCGGCAAAGTCTTCAGGTCCAGGGTCGTCTGTTCACCCCCAGGCCAGGATACTTTCTTCGTGGCGCGGTCCGTTAACCACGGAATGAGCGTAACGCCTTCCACAGCAACTGTGGAGAACTCACGTCCATTCTTGAGCGGTCCATAGTCGATCACTTGCAGCGAACTCGGATCACCGAACCCGAGCAGCATCCAGGGAATTCGCATCTCCACCTGATAGCCGTTATACTGCCATGCCGTTAATGAATCCGTATCGGACTGGCCGGGAGCTGTCGTTCCCCGTTTCAATGTTCCGACCTTTTCATTCATGAACGGTTGAGCAGATCGGGTATCCGGCGGTGTCATCCTCAGGCTGACTGCCAGATTCCATGGGTGGAACGGATCTGCGGAATCGGACTGCTGATCTGGCAGCATGTCGTATCCTTCTTTGCCGTACAGACGCTGATTAAAGTCATAATCCTTAGCAATCTCCACCTGTGATTCTTCATCCTGCCCCAGTGTAATCACCGTCTCAAGACCATCACTGAGCGTCCGGCCCGGGAGTAACTTGTCAGGCTGACTGCCTCCAGCAAGTGTATCGGTCCCAATTCGCAGCACTGTCTTAGCCGGTTCAAACGGTTGATCCAAGGTCAGCCCAATATACAGATAGGCTTCATCATGGGTCATCTTCATTTCCTGAATGCCGTCCACTTGGCCCTGCCAGGTCGTGACCTCTTCATCCTTCAGATCATCCCAGTCATCCAGTGATCCGTCGATGGTCAACTGTTCCTGTTTACCGGGGTCCATGGCAAGCAGACCAAACATCTTCTCGTTTGTCAGTACGTTCAGCCAATATGCACGGCGATCAGCCGGGATTTCCAGTGGCATCGTGTTCCATGTTTTTTTGAACCATTCATCCTGCCACATGAACACAATTGCTCCCGAGTATCCTTCATCATAGATATCCTGCGTCAGTGACGCGTCAATATCTCCCTGCTCTACTTCGTTATGTCCACCCTGATTCCGTCCTCCCATACCCAGATGGGAAATACCAAGAGAAGAGGGTACGCCATACTCTGTAATCATTACAGGCATATCGGAAAACTCGGCTTTCAGCTTGCGCAGATAACTTTTGTACGTGTTGTACTCACCGTTCTCATCCTTGATGGTTTGGAGTGTTTTATCGATATGGAACAGATCCGGGTAATACGGGTACACATGGTAGGCTGCAAAATAACCTCCCTGCCACGCCTCCGGCTGAATATGTCGGGCATCCACACTGACGAGATCCTCTTCATACAGCGGCTCGCCGGGATGATCCAGCACATCGGTCGTTACCCAGTTGGTGAAGGTCATCGGATGTTCCCACCCATACTTCTTCTCCAGGACCGCCGTATGATCCAGCAGCTCTGCCAGCCAGTTCTCGAACGGTGACGCTTCTGGACTCGCCGAGAAATGAACTCCCTTGTACTGCGGCACGTCCGCATGTTTTGCGTTTGTGTTGTCTACCATTGCCGGGTCCCATTCCGTCCCCACATGCCAGGCCATCAGGTATTTTCCTGCATTCGTTTTGTATTTGCCGCTGGACTCTCCCTGCTTGGCAGGAATGTCCGCATCGCCATAGACAGCAGATACGGCCTTTTCAATCTCCTGCTTGAACGTCTGCTCAATATGCGCCGCATAGGCATCCTGCTTCTCAATTAACTCTTCTTCAGGTGACCATATGCCCTGTATAAAATATAACGGTTGCTCCCGGCCGCGGTTATATTCGACCAATGCGGAGTAGAAAATCGGTTCGTGAACCGTGTATACCCGGATTACATTGGCTCCCAGATCCTCGATCTGCTGGAACCACCGCAAGTAATCCTCTTTGGTCAGCGGGAATTCTCCCGGGTAATGCCCCGGTGAAGTTGCGCCCAGGTTGACACCTTTGACGAACATCTCCCTCCACGTTCCATCTGGCCCGTATTCCATGAACCGGTCTCCATCGGTCTTGAATTTCATCTCCGTGCCGTTCTCCGCTGTGTACGTAACGAGCTTGGGTAGCATATAGTGCCATC
Source organism: Paenibacillus sp. FSL H3-0457 (assembly GCF_037981725.1). Lineage (NCBI taxonomy): Bacteria > Bacillati > Bacillota > Bacilli > Caryophanales > Paenibacillaceae > Paenibacillus > Paenibacillus sp. FSL H3-0457. Next base: position 4,536,446 of record NZ_CP150283.1, read on the forward strand.
CGGCAAATATCCCACCGGTCACCACCACTGCTCCTGTCAACACCGTTAATAGCCAGCGTCTTCGTCTTTGTCTGCTCATGTCTTTAGATTGCTCACCTCTCTAATATGCATCCTGCTTCAACATCGAATGGTCCAACATGAAGTTTACGAATCTTTCCGCTTCGGATGTCCGCTTGGTAGAGATGTCAGCGGTGTAGTTCTCACTATAGCGCTAAGACTCTGCATTTGTAACTAGGCTGATGGAAGCAAACATGAAATGGAACATTCTGCCCATAATTCGTAAAAAGAGCCATCAACTAGCACCGGGAAGCCTCTGAGATACGTCTGATTCCCGAACACTAATATCTGCTGGAATCGCATGGTATTGGTGCCCTGCTGATCTTGCAATTCTGGAACCTATATTGTTATGTGCAACGCGGGTACAGGCAACGTTTGCCGTTGGAACACATACCCCATTAAACGCGAGTCATTATTTAAAGTTGCGGACCTTTTTACAGTATTAACCATAAAGATTACAAAATTGATACTATAGTCCGATAACGCATCAGCGATATTCCGCGTCACATCAAGGTTTTCTGAAAAATGCAGAAAATCAAAAAAGGACGTCAGTCCCCCTCTATAGGACTGTGCCCATTTATAACCCTTTTACAAAAACCCAAATGAACGCCCGGTCATCAACCGTAGGTCATGGATCTCTCACATTAAATGTAAAAAAGCACATCTTATTTCCTAATTTCTGCCTCTAATATGGCTAACCCATAATTGTGTCCAATTTGCAAAATAATTCCGGTTGCCGCATTTCGAATTGTCAGATATGCTTATAAAACAAGAACACTTGTTCCATACTGTAAATAAACTGTTAATTATCGATGTTCAAATAAAAATAATTGCTTCTTAACATAAGAGCTTAGCATCACGAATAAGGAGAGAAGTCTTATGCCCCGCCAAGACAGACGTGTCATCATGCTGGCAGACTGCCAGTCATTCTATGCCAGTGTGGAGAAGTCTGCACATCCCGAATACAAGGACCGCCCCCTCGTAGTCGCGGGAGATCCGGCGCGCCGTTCGGGTATTATTCTTGCGGCCTGTCCACTCGCCAAGTCCTATGGAATTACGACAGCAGAACGACTGGGCGAAGCGCTCGCCAAATGTCCAGATGTTGTTGTTGTTCGCCCCCGGATGGCCGAGTACATTCGGGTATCCCTTCATATTACGCGTATCCTTCAGTCTTACACCGATCTGGTGGAACCCTATAGTATTGATGAACAGTTTCTCGATGTCACCGGAAGCCTGGATCTGTTCGGCAGTCCCGAGACGATTGCACGCAGCATTCAATCGAGGGTGATGGATGAGACGGGTGTGTATATTCGAATCGGTATCAGCGATACCAAGGTCGTTAGCAAGATGGCCTGTGATCTGTATGCCAAAAAAGTCCCGGGAGGCATCTGCACGCTGCCTCGCAAAGATCTGCCTTCAACCATCTGGGAAAAGCCTGTTCGAGACATGTTCATGGTTGGTTCCCGCATGGCGCAGCATCTCTACAAGATGGGCATTCATACCATTGGTGATCTGGCCCAGACCCCACTGTCCCGACTAAGAGAACGTTGGGGGGTGAATGGCGAGGTACTGTGGCGTATCGCTCGCGGTATTGACGATTCCCCGGTCAAACCCGGGACCTATGCTCATCAGCAACAGGGGATCGGACATCAAATGACGCTGCCCCAGGACTATGACTCCTGGGAAGATATCAAAGTGGTACTGCTTGAACTGGCAGAGCTCGTCAGTCGACGTTCCCGGGACAAATCACTCATGGGCCATGTGGTCTCGGTTGGATGTCGCGGACAGGATTATGATCGGCCAACTGGTTTCTCCCGCCAGATGAAGGTGAATGAACCCACCAACATTACGGATGAAGTATACGATGCGGCAGCAGCTCTGTTCCTGCGCCATTGGGACGGATTACCCATCCGCCGCATCAGCGTGTCATTGACCGGACTTATACCCGATTCTGAAGTGCAGCTGTCCTGGTTCGATGATCGTGAACGTAAAAGAGAACTGGAACGTGCCACGGATGATATCAAGAGCAGGTACGGAGAAACCGCCATCATGCGGGCATCCTCCCTCTGCTCTTCCGCGCAAGCCCATGAACGTTCTCATAAAATTGGAGGTCATTATAAATGAGTAAAAAATTGCAGCACAACGGTATCTTCGAGTCCTCACGCATGATGCTCCCCGAACACCGGGAAGCCTACATTCTTCATCAGGAACAACTTGCTCCTCGTACCCGCCCATCCCTGGATGCCCAGGCCGCGGAAGAAATGTCCCGTTTGCTCAGCAACTCGATGATGCTTGGAGATATCGTTACCATTACGTTGTTTCACGAACATGACGATATCCGTTACACGGGGCAGGTGCTTCGGCTGGACCGTCCTGCCCGGACCCTCAGACTACTGATGGAAGATGGGTCCCGGGATATTCAGATGAACCTCATTACAGATGTGGCCCTAGCCGATGACTGAAGGGGGATATACCCACCCCGATGTTGTGGATATTCCATGATAGATGCAGCATACCCGTTGCCATGCAGGACTGTCTTCCTACACTTCCAGGTGAATACCAAAAGTAGCCGACGAGACATATCCAGACCATTCACTTCGTTCTAAAGAAGCAAAATATCAGATATGTGATTCATCGGCTACATATAAGGGTAATGCTTCTTTTTTCTGAAAAACTTCTTAGAAAAAGCTCCAGTCGAATTCCTTGGACAGACGCTCCAGCAGATGCACGCCGGCAATACTGTTGCCTTTGCGATTCAGAGCCGGGCCAACAAGACCTATGCCGAATTGTCCCGGTACAAGGGTCAATATCCCTCCGGATACTCCACTTTTGGCGGGCAAGCCAACCTCGATGGCAAATTCGCCTGATGCATTATACATACCACAGGTGGTCATGAAGGTTTTGGCAATCTGAACATAGCGACGAGGGATGAGTTCTTCTCCCGTAATTGGATCTGTTCCATTATAGGCCAGAACGAGTGACATTCGAGACAGATCTGCACACGTCACTTCAATGGAGCAATGACGGAAATACACGGCAAGCACGTCTTCAACGTCATCCTTAATGACTCCGTTGTGCTTCAAAAAGTAGCCAAGTGAACGATTCATATGACCACTCTCCGATTCGGACTGAAACACCTCTTCGTTATAGCCCAGCTGATCATTATTCGCCAGTTTGCGGAAAAACTCCAGAATACGGCGTGATTTTTCTTCCTTACAGTCTCCTCCAACAAGCGAGGACACCGTAATCGCACCCGCATTGATTAATGGATTAAATGGGATTCCGGGTTCAACCAATTCAAGCTTGATCATCGAATCGTAATCGTCGCCTGTCGGTTCTTTTCCTACATTAAAGAAAACCGCTTCTTCCCCATGATCCATCAGGGCCAGAATAAGGGTAAATACTTTGGAGATACTTTGCATCGTAAATGGAACACCGCAATCCCCTGCCGACACATGGTTCCCTTCGGCGTCCATGATATGTATACCAAGCTCATCCTGAGAGGCTTTGACAAGCTCCGGGATATAAGAAGCCACCTTACCTTGCCCGGTGTGCAAACGACTGGTCTCCAGCCACTCCGGCAGTAATGCATTCAGACGTCCCATGGTTGAATTGCTCATATGTCATCTCCTCCACATCTCTATATAAGCAAGCATCTTGCATGAAATGTACATGGGTGAACCCATGCACCATGATGATAATGAGTTCCAGCCATCTCATGCAAGATGTCCTGTATTATCTGATTACCCTCAGAACAGTTCCTTTACCGCTTCGTTTGAAGATTTAACTCCAAAATCTCACCAGGAAGACCATCGTAATCGCCTGTCCAAGTGGATATAAAGTTCTGTCTGGTCAAGATCCGGCGAGAAGCAGCGTTACCCGGATCGATAACTGCATAGAGTGATCCAATCCCTGCGGCTTGTGCCTGAATAATCAACCGTGACGCTATGGATGTGCCTTGACCTTTGCCCCAATGTTCAGGTAGGATCATGTAACCTATCTCAGCCTTGATCGGGTCCTCCTGATCCGGAATCAATTTGGCATACGCCACACCGGCACCATCTTCACTATATACTCGGTAATGTCCGCAAGTGGAACGCTCATTAAACTCCAGCATAGACTCAAATTGCGTTCTCGCCTCTTGCTCAGGTATTGCACGTTCTGTAATCTGTTTCATTACTTCCATATTGGAAACCAATGCATAATAATCATCAAAATCAGGTTGTGTGTATTTAATGAACTTCATGATGTGCCTCCTCTAGGGTACATAACTTATCTTGGTCTTGTTGAATTCACCTAGAGTATAACAGATGCGAATGATGGAATGCACACAAGGCACCACGCTTGCAGGCAGCCAGATGATCCGATAGGCCAACAAGTCAGCAATCTGACAACTGTAGATACCAAAAAGCGGCCTCATCTGGAGACCGCTTTGTTTTTAATTTGCTTTTTAAGATGAAGAAATATCCTCAGTTCCGTACTTCCAGTGCATGTTGTTAGCTTGCCCGTGATGAAGGGTTAAGGTTCATCTGTTTTTCACGTTGACGAGCACGACGACCTTCACCTGGAGGGGTGATGATCAGTGCGAGCAACAGCGAGACAGCACAGAGTACAGCAATCACGATGAAGGTCAGATGGAATCCGCCCAGCAGGGCGCTGATGAATGATCCAGCCAAAGCACCAAATCCAAATCCCTGATAGATGACACCATAGTTTTTGCTCTGATTTTTCAATCCGAAGTAATCGGCCACAATCGCCGGGAATACCGTAATGTTACCACCGAAGCAGAATGCAACGGCCGCCACACAGGCGAAGAAGATCCCGAAGGTCAGTGGAACCAGACTAAGTGTCATGACAGCTACGGCTGTAACCAGCAGCGCACCAGCGATGACTTTCATTCGTCCTACTTTATCCGACAGCGCACCGAGAATAATACGTCCTGCCGTGTTAAAGATTGCAACCATGGCCACTGCGTTTGCAGCGGTAGCTACATCAAGACCTGCAAGCTGTACACCGATATCTTTAACAATACCGATCAGGTACAGACCGCTCATACACGCCGTGAAGAAAATAACAAACAGCATGTACGCTTCTTTTGTACGCAGCATCTCTTTCACCGTGTAATCATGACGTGCTACGACTTGTTTGGATCCTTCCTTGCTTGCCAGAGCCTGTTCACGAACAACCGCTTCACGGATCAGGAATGATCCCGCAACGACCAGAACCAGAACGATAATGCCCCAGTACATAAATGCCTGAGCAGGACCAACGGCACCAATCAATGCCGTGTTCACATATTTGAACAATAAACTACCGGTACCAAAGGCTCCGACCGAGATCCCCGAGATCAGACCTTTACGCTCCGGGAACCATTTGATCAGATTAGACAGCGACGTAATATACGCCGTACCATCTGCAAAACCAACAACAAATCCAGCCAAAATGTACAGCAGTGTTAACGAGGTGACTTGAGAACTCAGAATAAGACCCAGCCCAAGCACAACCCCGGCTACACGGATCAGACGCTGAAGACCCCAACGTTCCTGCAATCGTCCTGCAAACAATGTGGCAAAAGCCAAAGCAAAACTGGTAATTGAAAAAGTTATCGCGACCGAGCTGACGTCCCATCCGAAATGATCAGACAACGGTTGATTAAATAAACTCCAAGTATAGATGGTTCCAAGACCCATTTGTACAATGATGGTCCCCAATACAATAAGCCAGCGGTTCATTTTTGTAGGTGCAGAAGTTGATTCAGGTGTTGATGAAACGGATGAAATTGTTGCTTTCATCGTGATCTCCCCTTTGCCGATGTCATATACATGAATGCGTTCACAAGCTAATCATACATGAAAGGGGATTCATCACACCGTTTTGAGCATGAGTTGCATCAGATGCGGAATGAAATGCTTCTAGATGCGCATGAGTTGCCTGAATTCTTTGACCTTCCCACGACTCACGGGCACTTCAGCTTCCAAATCGCGCAGACGGAGCAGATACGTATTGTTGAACCAAGGTACAATTTCACGGATTTGCGACAGATTTACGACGTACGAACGGTGGCAGCGAAAGAACGTATCCTGTGGCAGACGGCTGTGAAAATCCGATATGCTCACTGGCATGGTGAACTCCCCATTTTTGGTATATACCTTCGTCACTTTCTCTTGTGCTTCCGCATAGTAGATATCTGCCGTATCCGTAACAATAATATTGTCATTCCGCAGCAAATTAATTCTTCTATCTGTATGGGAATTCGTATCTCGTTCTCGTACCAGTTCACCATGCGCAGCAGATCCGTCCGCCGTAGGGGCTGGTCCATCCTCAACATGTTGCTTCACCGGCGCATGATCACGTTTGAATGCGAGCTCCAGCTTATGGAGCATTGCAGCAATTCGTTTCTCGTCATACGGCTTCAGAATATAATCAAATGCCTCCAACTCAAAGGCTTCCGCTGCATGTTCCTTATACGCCGTCGTAAATACAATGTAGGGTTTCGTTGCAAACTTCCCAATATGATGGGCCAGCATCATACCGTCCAGCGAGGGAATATTGATATCAAGGAAAATGACATCTACTTCTTGTTCCTGCAAAAATTTCAGTACATCCAGCCCGTCTTCAAGGCGGTCCACAACTTCAATCTGACTATGTTCCTGGATTAAATAATTCAATTCCTCACTTGCCAGAATCTCGTCTTCCACAATAAGAGCTCTCATTGATCCATCATCACCTTGTTACGACATCTCCTTTGGGCACATCAAATAAAATATCGGTTCCTTGTTCCAGCCTTGTAATGGTTACACCTTGTCCGTAGATAAGCTTGACCCGGCGATGCACATTATATAGCCCGATCTGGTTACCAGGCATACGGTCGTGGTAGACCCGTTCAATAATATCTGCACTGATGCCTGCACCTGTATCACTGACACTAATTCGCACAAACTCCGGATAATCTTGTACCCGAATTCGAACAGTCCCGGGTCCTTTGACCTTGAGAATGCCATGAATAATTGCATTTTCGACGAGCGGCTGGATAACGAGACTCGGAATATGCACCGCGACCTCATCAATGTCATAGATCACGTTAAGTCGGCTACCAAAGCGAGCTTTCTCAATCTCTACATAATTACGGACCTGCTCCAGTTCCTTATGAATATCAATTAACTCATCCGACAGCTCCAGATTGTAGCGCATGTACCCGGATAGGTTCACAATCAGCTCGCGCGCTCGATCCGGTTTGGTTCGGATGGACGATGCAATCGCATTTAATGCATTAAACAGAAAATGAGGATGAATGGTTGTCTGTAACGCACGTAGCTCTGCTTTGTTGGCAGCAGCCTTGATCTCTTCTACCCGCGAAACCTCCATCTGGGTCGAGATGATCTGCGATAGACCTACAGCCATCGTTTGTAATGGATACGTAATTTTGTACGCTTTGCGATAATAGATTTTGAGCGCACCTGTAATGTCTCCTCGTTCTTTGAGCGGAATGATTAACAGTGAGTGGATATCGGGTGTTTTTTCATCAATCACATCATTACTGATCGTAATCTCCCCGCTAGATATCGTCTTCTTGGTCATCTCACTTATAATTTCATTACCGATATGATATCGTTCCTCGCCAAATCCTACATAAGCCAGTACATTCCGGGTATCCGTAATTGCAACCGCGTCAGCCTGAATATCCTCCTGAATAATCCGGCAAATTTTGCGCAGAGAATCCTCATCAATCGAACGGAAATACGGCAAGGTTTTGTTTGCAATCTCCAGCGCGAGCTTCGCCTGACGAGCCGCAATCATTTCCTTTTCCCCTTCAACACTCTGCACCAAGAGCACAATCAGCCCAATGTTGACTTCACCCAGAATCATAGGCAGCGCAATCTTCGATACAATATCGGCACCCAGTGGATCGGGATAGGAAAATAGCAGGATTAATAACATCGTGAGCGCTTCACAGATCATTCCGGCACCAATACCGATAATCCATCGCTTAGGCTTAGGCGTGTACTTATGTATATATCCGGAGACCAGACCTGCCAAGATACTCGTGATTAGACACGGTATAGCTGTGACTCCATCCATATCGATCAAATACCGATGCACCCCGGAGACAATCCCCGTAATAATACCCACAGGCGCTCCGAACAAAATACCACCCGATAACACGGCGATGATCCGCACATTCACCAGTGAACCTTCAACATTAATGCCCGTATATGTCCCGAAAATGGCAAAAGCACAGAATAACAAGGTAACCGCAATAGACTCCTGCCACCTTAATTTCCCCTTTTGCAGAATCTGCCTAAACCTTGGCACCCTCGACAGAAAGAATAAAAATATAATCAACAGCGCCGCCCGTTCAAATAAACCCAGCAGCATCGTAAACATTTCCAATCGTACTTCCTCCACATCTGTTTGAAACATAAAATGCATACCGACACAGCCACGCCTTTTTGACTTAAAATCCAGGACATTAATCCATAGGCTCGTATGCAACAGTTTACCGCTCCCCCCAGTGGAAAGCAAAGTCCATCTTGTGAAAATGCATCAACAAGACTGCACCAAGCACACCATAGTTCGTCCCTTAACTTCTATGAAAATGTCCGACTCCAGAAAAACCTATGTTATAATCAGTTGTCATGTTATTCCAATTATTCCCGATCGCTCATCGGCGATTGTCCTGCGAATAATCTTAAGCATCTCAACTCTGACACTCATCGTTCAAGTCTACAACCTTAAAGGAAACCCATATAACTTTATTTTAATATTCGTATTTATCGCTTCATTAATAACCACTCGTTCTTTTAACGTTACGAACAAAAACAGATAAAAATAAAAACAATAGGCCATGGCAGGCTCTATACGATCTGAAACTAATCCAAAAAGGCCAACCAGACGTACCTGGTTGACCTCAAGTCCAAAATTCATGAAAAATTTCGCCTGATAAAATAACTTGGTGTGCAGCTCCAAGCATGGCAATAACTGTTGACCAAATTGCTACCATAAGGAGAATACGTTTTGTCGTCCGGGTCGTAGAGCTCCCAGAAAGTGTCCGCTCCATCCTTCAGCATACCGCCCCAATACCTTCGGATCTGCTCCAGTGCCTTCTCCTCTTCCCCGCACATTATTAATGCATCAACATAATGATGAACCATGTACGGCGTGGTCATGCCAATAGCTTCTTCGTTACTCATTAACCGATCAAGTAATTGCCGGGAAGCTGGAGCATCCATGATCTCAGCCAGTACCATCCATACTTGCGATGCCCAGGATAACTGTCTTTTTTCACCACTGACGAAAAAGCCCTTTTCACCATCCCACAGATATGTGTGGGCTGCTTGCTCAGCGTCTTTGATGTGTGCGTTAATCCATTGCTCAGACTCCGGCAACTCTAGTTCTTTGGCAATCGACCTTCCCCTTTTCATACTATAGATGAGAACTGCCTGAGCACCGGCCTGTTTATTTAGTTCTTCATGCCAGTCCAGAAAACAATACCATGTATCGTCATCCCTTACGATGCCCCGCTCATCAAGTCGTTTAAGCCCAATCTCAATCTGTTCTCTAGCCACCGGCCAAAGTTCTTCCAACGTTTCCCTGTCCTTGGTAGCTTCAAAATAGTCCCATAATGTCGCAATAAAGAACAACGCATAGTCATATAGGTAAATGTCGTCCACGTACGGTTCCGGTTGTTCGTACAAACAGGCTCCTACCTGGCCTCCCTCTAATCTCGTTCCGGCAAAGAGATAGAGACAGCGCTTGACGAGATCATTACAGCCGAATGTTTCATAATTGACGAGGGCCTGAAGGCGAAGATCTCCGATCCATAAACGTCGATCGCGCTTCGGTCCATCTTCGAATACCATCTGCATGCAATCCCGGAGTGTCTTCACGGACACGCGATCTATTTCCAGCAGCTCCGTGTCGATATCTTCAGGCAATTGAGGTACTGCCCCTATGTCTGCTGAGGTCACCGTCATGCAATATATATCGTTAATTCGAATATCGTAACGTATCGACGTTTCTACCACCTCGATTTTCAGATACCGAAAGGCATACCGACGGTCCAGTGTTAGCGTGCCAGGTAACACATCCATATTCACGATCTCGTCCTGAAGCCATGAACGGCTAAGCCAACCCGAATATTCTGCAAAATCCTCACCGACCTCACAGGGCATTTCTCCAAATGTGAGCTTCAACCTGAGAGGTGCATCTGCATTGCTACGTTCGTTAAGAAGCGACAAGGTCAGATAACCGACGAGATGCTCCCCGAAATCCAGCGTAACACTGTCTCCCTTGCACAACACTTGATCAGATAGTTGTTCTGCTAAGCCGAGTGGTTCGATACGCCATCCCTGAAAAGCCGACGTATCCGGAACTGCGCTCACGATACGTTCCGGATAGACCTTTTGCTGGCGAAGCTCCGGCATCAGACCCTGCGCTTTTTCCAGCCAGGCTGTGTTTATCACTTTTTCACTCATTGCAGTGTCCTCCTTATCCTTTGACCGCCCCAACGGTCATACCACCGATAAAATATTTTTGCAGGAACAAGAACGCCAGCAGCAACGGTAGTGCGCACAGAAAGCACGCTGCAAACAGGACATTCCACTGCGTGGGATTTTGCTGATCGCCCAAAAATCCGAGCATGGCCAGTGGTAACGGTGAATCTCCTGCGCTGGAAATAAAGATCATATTGAAGAAATAATCGTTCCAGATCCAGACACCTTGTGTAATAATGACCGAAACCGTTACCGGAATGAGTAGGGGGAACACGACGGTCCAGAACCGTTGGAATAATCCCGCCCCGTCGATGTGCGCCGCTTCTTCTACCTCCTCAGGCACACCGCTTCTAATGAAACCCGTGTACAGGAAAGTTGAAAACGGCAGACTGCACGTAATGAACATGAAAATAGGCGTATATTGATTCGTTGGGATATGCAGCGCATTGATCATTTGCACGATCGGTATCAATACCATTTGCGCAGGTACCACGAGTCCGGACAAAAAAAACAAATACATGAACTTACTTAGCTTTGTCTTCAAACGGGCCATCGGGTAGGACGCCATCGCCGCAAACAGGACAACGAACACGACCGATACACCGGTTAACACCACACTGTTCCATAGCGCTTCCGGAAAGTGCATGCGGTCGAAGGCAGCCTTGTAACTTGCAAAGGACATCTCCCGGAACAGGATCAGCGGATTTGTGTTGTTGCTTGGATCTCGGAGTGATGTCGAAAAGGCAATAATTAACGGAATCAGGTTTAACGCCATCACCAACAACACAACGACCTGAACGGACCCTTTCCCCAAAACTTTACGAAGCATCATGCCGACACCTCCCGTTTGTTCATTTTCAGGACAAAAACAGCGGTAATGACGATAATCACGGCAAAGGAAATGACACCAAGAGCCGAAGCTTTACCAAAGAGTTGTTCGGTAAATGCCATCTTGTAGATGGTATAAATCAGCGTGTTGGTAGCCGTGCCGGGACCGCCATTCGTCATGATAAACGGGAAGTCGAACGCTTTGAGTCCATTGATCAAACTTAACGTCACGTTGATTGTAATTGCTGTTGCCAGTAATGGAATCTTCACATGTCGCAGCAATCTCCATGAGCCGCAGCCATCAATCCGTCCGGCTTCCAACAGGTCGCTCGGAACAGTTTGTAGTCCTGCAAGGAAGATAATCATTGTCGTTCCGATCGTCTTCCAGATTTCCACGAAGATAATAGAATACAGTGCGGTCGAGTAATCACCCAGGAAATTCAGTTCATTTGCGATACCCAGTTTATCGAGAAAGGAAGAAATCAGCCCGTAATCCGGCATATAGACGTAACTCCACAAAAAGCCGACGACAATCGCACTGAACAAAGTGGGAATATACGCCAGGGAACGGTAAATCCCGGTTCCTCTTATTTTCATGTTTAACAGTAATGCCATTGCCAAACCGATGATATTGCCAGCTATGACGGTGACAAACGTATAGATCAGTGTATTTTTTAAAGAAATGCCTAGGATGTCGCTCCGGAACAATTCCTTATAGTTGTCGAAACCGATATAGTTATAGGCTTGGGCGTACCCGTTATAGTCCGTTATACTGTACTGGAACAACCGCAGGATCGGGAAGATCCAGAAGGTCAGGTAGAAGATCAATGCCGGCAAAGCAAACCAGTACATGGACTTTTTCATTACAGTAGAGCTCATCCTGCTCCATCCTTTCCAAGGGGCCTGCGGCAAGGGAAGAAGGACAATCATTCTCCCCTTTACAGCAGACAGCATCGTTTGGTTCTAGTTTTTCCATAGCTCTCTAAACTTGGTTTCCATGGCGTTTGCCACATCTTCTGGTGTTGTTTTCTGTCCAGCAATAATTTCGGCAAACTTAGCCTGCATGACGTCCGATACTCCGGCTGGCCACATCTGGTTGCTAAAGTAGATGGAATTTCCAGTTTGTTGATAGTTGTCATTCACTTCCTTAAACAATTCATTTTCAAGTTCTACGTCCTTATAGACGCTGATGGAACTGTTGGCTTCCACAAATGCTTTGAACAGATCGGATTCACCATCAAACAGGTAGTTCAGTACTTCCTTGGCTGCATCCAGGTTTGCCGATTTGGCGTTCAAAGCGTATCCGGCAGATGTTGCAGCAGATACAAACACCGGCTGTTCCGGCTCGTTACCTGGTAATGAAGCGAATCCGCGAGTAAATTCGGCAGCGCCTTTGGACGTCATGGAGGCATAATCCCATGTTCCCGTAAAGGTCATTGCTGCTTTCCCGTCGATAAACAACTGCGCAGATTGGGCACTACCAATGCCAAGTGAGTTTTTGACGACGTAGTTGTTATCATAGAGCTCTTTGTATTTGGATATGGTTTGAATCCACTTTGGATCAGTCAGCGATTTTTCACCGTTCTGCAATTTGACATCAAAATCCAGCTCATTCGGATACACGACATTCGCTGCAATCGGATACATTCCGAATTGGATCATCCAAGGGTCCTTGTCTCCCATCGCAATTGGCGTTACGCCCGCTGCCTGCAACTTTTGACACAAATCCAGAAACGAAGGCCAATCCTTCGGAAACTCGGAATATCCCGCTTGTTGTAACAACTCCTTATTGTAGTAAACGCCCAAGAAGTCCAACCCTTCGGCCACGCCGTAAGGTTTACCCTCATAGGACATATCTTCCTTCGCTCCTTGGCTGATGTTGTCCCAGAACTTTAGATCTGACAGATCCGCAGCGAAGCCTGCCTTTGCAAAATCAATGACACCGCCAGCCGCATTTTTCGGGAAAATCCAGAAAATGTCCGGTCCCTGTCCAGCCGCAAGCTTGGTTCGAACAGATGTATTGTATTGATCATCAGGCAACTTTTGTACTTCCAAGTTAATGTTCGGGAACTTCTCTTTGACTAGGCGCGGCAAGGTCTCCAGCTCGAAATCCTCTCCCTCGGATGCCTTGTTTCCCGAAAGCATCATCGTCAACGTAATTGGCTTTCCTGACTCATCTGTACTCCCGTTATTGGTATCCGTACCGCCCCCCTCCTCGCTACTGGAGCTGCATGCGCTCAGAAACATCAAGAGCAGTACCAAAGTTAGGGACCACAGTCGTTTTCTTTTTTTCATCTTGTCATTCCCCCAATTCATGTTTATTCTTGCTTTGTGCACATTCTCATCATACGGTGGGCAAAAGTGCATTTGCTTTGGCTCGTATGGTGCACTATTTTTAGAATTGACAAATGGCGGGAGGAGCACGTATGATTCTGTTCAACATCAAAACTAAACTTTTTCTGGTCCTCGTCCTCGTATCAATCGTGCCAATTATCGTTGTTTCTGTCAGTTCCTATCGCAGTTACACGAAGCTGGTGAATGAGCAGACCTCTCTCGTGACGTCGACAACTATAGGCAATTCGGTCAAGAGCATGGAGGAAATTTTGCAGAACATCGACCGGATCTCTGTCACACTCCTTCAGCAGTCTTCCAATGCAACCGCTTACAGCACTGTGAGTGATGAACTAATCAAGTTGAACGGTACCAACGATCAATATGAAATCTTCATGATTCGCAGCAAATTGAAATTGATCTTTGAAAACATTCTGCTTGGTTACAATTACATCAATGGTTTGTACCTTTTCACACCTGATGGCAAATGGATAAGCTATGGCAGTAGCGGCACAGACCTACGCCTCGATTATGTCGCACTTCGCGATGAATGGTATCTGGATACGATCCAGCGCAAAGGCGATTTGTATATTGGTGAAGTTGGCGTCAAACCTTACATCATTAACGCCAAGGAATCCATTGGCTTCTCCAGAGCCCTCTACGATCCCAACAACAACGAGTTCCTAGGCGTGTTTATGCTGGATTGCAGTATGAACATTTTTGACGGTCTAAAACGTAATCCGGCACCAAGCTTGTCCAATCTATATCTGGCGAACGACGCTGGCGAGATCCTGTACTCCAGCGACGGAAGTAGAGTTGGCACTCCTCTCTCCGATACTCTGGCTGCGGCAACGCATCAAGTCGGAAACAGTTCACAGTACAAATCAATCCAAGATAACATGATGACGGTAATCCAGAAAGTTCCCGGCCGCAATTGGAACGTGATTGCCAACATCTCTATGGATCGGTTGTATGAGGAGTACAACATCTCACAAAAGTTGCTGTTATACGTGGCCGTAAGCTGTGCCGTCATTTTCCTTCTACTTTCCTTTTTCTTGTCCAACCTGATCACCAAACCCATCATCGAATTGACCAAACTGATGCGCAAAACCAAATCTCATCGTTTTGTGACCATCAAGCCTCAAGTAACAAGGCAAGTCGATGAAATAGGCATCCTTTACCACGAGTTCAACAAAATGATGAAAGATATCGATACACATATCCGAGAGAGTTACCAGAATAAAATCCTCATGCTGGACTCCCAGATGAAGGCATTGGAAGCACAGATCAACTCCCATTTCCTCTACAATACGCTGGAGTCGATTAATAGCATTGCCGAGATCGAAGAAGTCGAGAGTATTGTTGTGATGACCAAGTCACTCGGGGACATGTTCCGCTACAGCATCAAAACGGACAGCGAGCTGGTCGCGGTCAGCGAAGAACTTCAACATGTAGAAAACTACATGGCCATCCAGCAGATTCGGTATGGTGACAAGTTCGCGTTCAACCTGAATGTAGACCCGGAAATTCGGAGTCGTCGCATGCTGAAACTTCTGTTGCAACCACTCGTGGAAAATGCCATCTATCACGGGTTGGAGAACAAACGTGGGAAGGGTTCCGTTACCATTACCGGTTTGTTTCAGGGGGACAGCATCGTGTTCGAGATCTGGGACGATGGCGTGGGCATGTCCTCAACACAAGCGGAGGAACTTCGACAATTGCTCCAGCAGCCACCTGAATTCGTCACCGTTGGTCAAAGGCATAAACAAAGCATCGGCATCAAAAACGTGCATTCACGAATTGCTTTGTATTACGGAGAGGGTTACGGCCTTTCGTTTCATACCGATTTGAATACAGGAACTCGAATTACACTCGAAATTCCGGCCAATTGGGAAAAGAGGTGACCAAGAGATGTACACGTATATCGTTGTGGACGATGAACCCTTGATCCGCAAAGGTTTGTTGAAAAAAATCGGGACTTTTGAGCACTCGCTTGAACTCTTAGGCGAAGCAGATAACGGGGCAGATGCCTTGGCTTTGATTGAATCGTTCAAGCCGGACATTATCTTTACGGACATGCGCATGCCTGAGGTCGACGGCAAGCTGTTGATCAGGACAGTATGCCAGCAATATCCGCGTATCAAGTTAATTGTCATTAGCGGGCATACCGATTTTGATTATATGCAGGAGGCCATCTCTGCGAAAGTTGTAAATTACCTGCTGAAGCCTTTTAGCCGGGATGAGATCCACGGTACGCTTCACCAAGCCATCCAAGCCATCGAACAGGAGCGCTCTCTTCAGCGGGAAGTCGTTCTAAGAGAAGTAGAAACGGAGCAGATGAAAAGGGATGCAGACATGCAAGCCTTCCTGAATTATGTGCTGGCTCCCCATTTATCCATCAAAACACCTGTGTTCCGCTCTGCGGAATTTGCCGCCATCATGGCATCTGACCAGTTCATTTTATTGACGATTTATGGTCCTCAACCGCTTACAGCACAGCAACTACCTACCTTTTCGAATGGCCTGTACATTCCTCATCCACAAACGGATCAAGTACTGTTTTTCCTGATGCATGATCTGGATTGCTCAGGCCAGCTTGATTTGCAGAAAATGGCGGAACAAACTGCGAGTATCATTTTGACCAAATCCGAAACTACGGATTGTTGTGTGGGGATCAGCTTGCCTCATACAGGCATTGGTGGGGTCCGAGAAGCTCATCATCAAACGATCCTTGCGTTGGACGAACGAGCCATTACCGATTTTGGCAAATGTTACGTATTTTCACGGGAGCAATTTCCTTTACATCAACTGAAGTGGGCTCGAACATATGAACTGTTATTTTTTATAGAGAGCGGGAATGTGCCGAAGGTGGAAGAGCTCATCACCGATTTCTTTGCTTTCTACATACGCCAGCCTGACGCTTTGCTTGCCCACCTGAAAGAGCAGTGCAGAGACATTATCACGGAAACCAAACGGCTGCTGAGTAACTATATCCAGAACGGAGGTAACAGTAGCGCCTCTTCCAGCTTGGAGGCCGTCCTGAACGTCTCGTTCGATATGGAGTGCATTAGGCATTACATGGTAAAGGTGCTGACGGGAACAGCTCTTCTGCTTAAGGAAGACAACCCCTACGCATCAGATCAAGTGATCGACAACGTCAGGACATATATCGATAATCACTATACCAAGGATTTAACGCTGGAATGGGTATCGTCCCTGTTCTACCTGAATCCGAGTTACCTCAGTCATTTATTTAAAGAAAAGACATCCGAGAACTTCACTGATTACGTAAACAGACTACGGATCAGGCAAGCCAAGCAGCTCTTAACGAGCACAGACGATAAAATCTACCGGGTTGCCAAACAGTTGGGTTACGACAATCCAAAATATTTTTTTCGGGTGTTTAAAAAATTGACCGGTTGGACCCCAGAGGAATACCGAAAGCAACACAAATCCTTCACCGCAAATAACAAGGAACCAGGCCATGCATGATGGCCCAGTTCCTTGTTTTCATTGTTGTGGTTCTTAGCGATTCAGGCCTTCTATTATCCGGTCATGCACACGGACAATGACTGTTGCAAGTTGTGCCCGTGTCAGGGTGCTCTGTGGTTGTAGCAGTTGATCCGGCGTACCTTGAAATATACCAAGCTTAATGGCCGTTGCCATCACTGCCCGGTTATTTGGTGTCAGCTGGGCCTGATCCTTAAAATCTTCCAGCCATGATTCAACCTCTGCTTCCGGCAGTTTCGTATCCACTCCAGACAAGTTCAGCGCACGAACGAGCACCATTGCCATGTCCTCACGTGACATTGGGGCATTTGGCAGGTACTGCCCTTCTTCCATCAGGCCATATTCCTTGGAGGCTCGCAAAATCGGATCAAACCATTTCTCGTTTGCTGCCGCTCCCATCGGTTCAATTCCTATCGCATTCAATGCAGCCATCAACGTTTGGGCTGATGTTGTCGTTCCTTGGGGTTGCATGCTGCGTTCCGATACGCCATTGATCAACAGCAAGCTGTTGGCTTTAGCTATATCTTTGGCATACCAGGCTGAAGGCTTAACATCAACAAATTCGCGGAGCGAGTGAATTGCAACGTACGTTCCCCCTTGGTTTAGCAGTACTTTCCATACCTTGTTTCCGTTTGTGTCTTTGGTCAACACGCCAGGCACCGGCGTAAGTTGGCCTCCTGCTCCAACATATGCGATTGCTGTGGAGTTTGCAGCTACGACATCGTTAACAGGCAGCGCTGCAATGACATACGTGTTCTGCTTATCTTTGATGGATACGTTCCATGGATCACCGATGACCCGGATGCCAGATGAGCGGATACTTGCTGCCTTAGCTTGATCAGCAAAATCCCCCGTTTGCACGGTCACGACAGTAGAAACATTGCCCTCCGAATCCGTTTCGCCTTCAGTCTCGGACCCGGATGCTGGTGGCTTAACAGGAGTTCCAACACTACCTGATCCAGGCGTGCTTGGCGAATCAGGATTCGTTCCTGGATTTGTGCCTGGATTTCCTGGATTTGTTCCCGGCTCTTTCAACGTAAATGACAAACTGTCAATCCGAAGATCCGGTTCATGAAACACCAGATACAGATCATGTACGCCGCTCACAGCAGCAGAAATATCCGCATCTACGTCAATGTACCCTAATTCCTTGACCGTTACGTTAGCATTACTAATCTTGTAGGAGACAGGTTCTGTCATCGGTACGTTCCAAACAGCAAGCGGGGCGGTATCGAGCGCATCCGCATGCAACGAGATCGTGCCACCTTGCACATTAGATGCGACAGTTGCCTTCACCTTCTGTGCACCTGTGAGGTCAGCCTTAGGCAACGCGATCCACGATCCATTTTGTTTGGACCGAACTGCGTAATAACCTCCAACAATCGCTTTGGCTTTTAATTGGGCTGCCGTGCGTTCCTTGGATACTTCGTGGTAAATGACTTCGTTCGAAGCAAACGCATGATCAAATACATTTATGGGTTGGGTAAGGGGTAAGGTTGCAATCGACTTCCCACCAATGCTTAATGCCTTCGATACTTGCACGTCTGCATCCGCTGCCGAGGTCCCAATCATGAATTTATAACTGCCCTGTTCAACGATCCATTCACTCCGATTCACATCCCATAATGCCAACGTTTGTGGATCGACCTGCAACAGGACTTCTTTTGTTTCACCAGGAGTGAGATGGATCTTCTCAAATGAAACCAGCTTCTTTTTAGGCGCATGTGCGCCGTATGCAGAGTTGCTGTTACGGGTGTACAGCTGCACAACCTCGGAAGTGGCTACGTCTCCTGTATTGGTTACGCGGACCGACACCGTGAATGTTTCATCTCCCGTTACAGAAGACGGTACGTTCAGGGAATCGTACGTAAAATCAGCATATGATAACCCGTAACCAAACGGATAGGTCACCGTGGCATCTGTATACATATAAGTCAACTCAGATTCAATGGGGTCTGCATTCGTCATATCAATTGTAAATCGCGGGTCAATGTCTTCAAGGCCAGTAATGTTACCTTCTGGTATTACATATGGACTAATGGAAGGGAATGCATCCATGCCTGCATACCATGTGGACGTCAGGCGACCTGTGGGTGCGTAATCTCCGAACAAGACCTGGGCCAGAGCATACGAATCGTATTGACCTCCATATGGCTGGTAAACGATCGCCGAGACGTTAGGGTTGTTCTGAATTCGCTCCATGTTTACAGGGAAGCTCGATTTAACCACGACAACGGTTTTCTTACCCTGGGTTGCAAAGGCAGCAGATACTTTGTCAACCAGTTCATAATCAGCCTCGCCCATATCAAGGGTAGACCGGTCGTTACCTTCTCCTGCGCTATGTCGTGGAATTGCGCCGACAAAGACGATGGCATAATCGTCTTCTGTGGCTCTTGCTACTGCCTCTTCGCCCACGTTCTTCACCACGGTCTTCTCAAACTTCACCTCGTCCGGGCGATTCGCAGCGTTGACCTTGCTTCCTAGTGGAGATGATGTTGTCACGATCTTACCAGCATCATCTACCTTGATAAAGCGTCCGTTGGCATAATACCAATTTGTAAAGTCACCAGAGAATCCTGTACGGTACCCATTGGTAACAATAGACATTGAGCCATCCTCGTTCGTTTCCATTCGTAATGTTGGGGGTATGGCACTCGTATCACCCATCATCTCTGGAAGGCTCCAATCATTGTTCGTCAGATTGAGGCTGGTACGATCCGTATTGCCAACTGCTGCATGATTTGTCGCAGGGGAAGTCACCCAACGCTGGTTATACAGCGACAATAAACTTGAACCCGCCTGACCCCAATCGTATACTCGGAACAAGTGGGAGAAACTGGAATCATCTTGGGCATCCGAAGTTGTGATGAGCTGCGCTCCCTCCGTGCCTGCATTTGGACTATAAACGTCCGCTGTGACCGTTTGTTGATTCGCTTTAGAGGTTAGTGCAATGACTTCATTTCCTGGGGCATAGTTTACGTTACTGCTGCCATTCATTTTAATGATTGAGAGCAGTGGAGATTCACCGGAGTTTTCCAGCGCAGGTGTCGCGCCAACTGAATACGTCGTCTTGAAGCGTGCGTCGGCATACACCCCAGAAACAGCAGCATCATTTCCTTTTTCCAGCGGAAGTGTGCCGTCATTTTTCAACAAAACAACGCTCTCCTGTGCCGCTTGAAGTGCTATTTCCTGATGGTTCACTTGGTTATAATCGGAAGGCGGAGACGTCCTGACATCCCTTGCTTCCTGGGCAAAAGGATAGTTTTTCGGTATGCCCTGCTCATCAGTTTCATTAAAAATCCCCAAGCGCACCAGCTGGTTTACATGTGGTCTGGCTGCTTCTATAAGTTCTTCCTCGGTAATTCCATATTCCCCTTGCTCTACGAGCGCCACGAGATCGGTCACATCCGCAGGTGTCGTCCCTGATGGCCGACCCGCATTCGCCTGAGCAAGCGCCATGAGAACGGTTGCATGACCGCGGTCCACGGCATAGCGGTCGTCATATCCATTTCCGAGTTGGTTCGCGTTGGATACAATTGCATCTCCATTGAAATCGGGCGAGCTGTATACGCCATATTTGGCGTCCAAATTGGCTAATAATTGTAGCGGGGAAAGGATGTTTGGAATGCCGTTAGTCCGGCCATAAGATGTCATTGTGCCCGCCAGCGCACCTGATTCAAATCCAGGGAGCGCGGCTCTGGTTTGGTACTCAAACAATGAACGCGCGCTTGCGCTGTTATTCGCTGTCTGCCTGAACCACTGTGCGTTATATACGGAATAATGCTTTGTCCCCACCGCGGCCCTCATCCAGAATCCATCTTCGCTGGTGGACTGATCAATTCCGCTAAGACCCGAAGCCATCTTGTCGATCAAGACTCCAGCCATATTTGGATCTTCAGAGAACCCTTCATCGAAGCGACCGCTAAGCGGATTGATACGCATATCACTGACCACACTGAACGCCACGCTGAGGGAAGGATCGTTGCCCCCATGAATGTTGGATTCGCCCTGCTTGACCTTTAATTTGCTGATTTTCTCGTTCCCCATCACTTCACCGATATCGGACAAAAGTTCTTTGTTCCAGCTCTGTCCCATGCCAATCAGAGCAGGAAAATCGGTCGAGACACCCTGAACATTATCTGCAGCAGATAACGCACCGGGAATGACCTTGCCCGCATGTTTCCCCTGCTTCAATGTGTAATGGTTTCGCGAACCCGTCACATAAACGGCTGGACCTTCGAGGCCAGTGTATTCGAAATAGGTGTCTACGTATGCATCCAGATGCGCTGGCACGCCATCAAATAATGGCATCCCATCAAAGACACCTCCCTGCTGAGTTTGGAACTTTACAGTACTTGTCGTAGATGCTGATAGTGGCGTGGCTCCCCAGGACCCCCATGTCAGACTAACCACGGTGATCACCGCAATCACTTTGCCGCTAATTTTCTGCTTGAAACCTCTAGTCAAAGTCAATGTTACCCCTCCTTTATTTGTAATCGCTTACAATTTGGTACTCACTCATTATAGTTGGAGGAATGGTACATTTTGTTTATGGGTTGAGGTACAGTATTTTTAGATATTACGGTTATGTATCATTAAAGGATAAATTTGGATTCATATTAAATATAAGCCTCATACTCCACCCATCACTGTACTAAGATGCTCGATTTAACCAACAAAACTACTCAATGAAAACTTCGTTTTCGTGGTAACACAAGCCAGGTCATGGGTCATTTCGATAAATACAACGAATATTCAACCAAGTAATCCCACAAGGCTTGTCTCTAGTTATAACAATCAAAAGGGCGTTCCATAAGTCATCTTCCTGACTTTTGGAACGCCCCACCCACTAAAATTACTTCATAAACATTCGATGTAATTTGGTTTTGTAAAATAAATCAATTTACACAACAACGGAGAGGACAGAAATAACCTAAAGAAGCGAAGCGTGCGCCTTTATCACCGGATTTTACCCTTGGAAAGGGTCAATCAGAAAATCCGGGGATAACAGCGCTCGGAAGGTTATTCTGTCATCGTAGTGCCCTCGTGTAAACGAATGTTTTTTTCCACCCACATTACATCGAATCCCTACCTAAACATCCCCCACAGCTTAATCAAATGAAACGTATTGTTCGGATCAATCTTCTGCGCGAGTACAAACGCAACAAACTGCTCCTCCTGCGCCGGAGAGAAATTCTCATTCATAATGACTGCCGAAGACTTGACCAACCTTCTGACCTTGGCCTTATCTTGCAAATCAGACTTGGTCACGCCATCAATCAACTTTTTGATACGCTCTTTGACAGCGGGATTTTTCATCTTTAATTTGATCCGCTCCACCAGCTGCGGACTAATTCCATATTGTTGATAACCCAAAACACATAGCACCTCCCAAAAGAATGAACTCACTTCTTATTCATATGTCGGGAGGGCTTGTACACTTGTCTTTTTTTACAAAGGTAATACGAAAAACCAGCTATCATGGCAAGCTTTAGTCAATCAGATCACCCTTGAATACTTGCTGTTGCTGTAGGAAATCACGCAGAGGTGCATAGTCCATAGAGGTCCAGAAGGTCGCATCCTCAATTAAGTGGGTCACGTCATCTCTGGCCTGTTCCAGCACAGCAAAATCGGCAACCATATCTGCAAGACGGAACTCGGGTAACCCGCTCTGCTTCGTACCAAAGAAATCACCTGGACCCCGGAGATCGAGGTCCCGCCGGGATACCTCGAATCCATCCTCCGTTTCCGTCATGACCTTCATGCGTTCCTGTCCAACCTCCGTCTTTGGATCAGCAATGAGTACACAATAGGAAGCATGCGCACCACGACCGACCCGACCACGAAGCTGATGCAGCTGGGAGAGACCGAAGCGGTCCGCGTCCATAATGACCATCAACGTGGCATTTGGCACATCGACCCCAACCTCGACAACGGTGGTGGAGACAAGCAACTGAATATCATTGCTGTAGAAGTCCCGCATCATCTCTTCTTTCTCCGCAGCCGTCATCCGGCCATGCAGCAGACCTACACGATATTTCGGAAAGTTCTGCTGCATCTGCACATGCAGATCAATAGCATTCTGCACATCCAGTTTCTCCGACTCTTCAATGAGCGGACAGATTAGATAGGCCTGACGGCCCTGATCCACTTCTCTGGAAATAAAACCGAGCACCCGCTCCATCATATCGTGTTTGACCCAATACGTGGAGATGGGAATCCGTCCCTTCGGACGTTCCGAGATCGTGGATACTTCAATATCCCCAAAAGCCGTAATCGCAAGTGTCCGTGGAATTGGCGTAGCCGTCATCGTTAACACATCCGGATTATATCCTTTGCGTCGTAAAACGCTTCGCTGATTCACCCCGAAGCGATGCTGCTCGTCCGTCACCACAAGACCCAGATCACGGAAGAAAACATCTTCCTGAATCAGGGCGTGTGTACCCACCACGATATCAATCATGCCCATTTGCAATGAGGCGATCAGATCTTTGCGTTTGCGTCCATTTACACTGCCCGTTAACAGCCCTACGGTTACCCCAAACGGTTCAAACAGCTTTTGCAGTGAGCGCATATGCTGCTCCGCCAGAATCTCTGTAGGCACCATCAGAGCCCCTTGGAACCCAGATCGAACAGTCGTGTATAGTGCAATTGCCGCAATAACCGTTTTACCCGACCCTACATCACCCTGCAATAACCGATTCATTGCATAGGGCGAACGCATATCATGCAGAATTTCAAGCTCCACCTTTTTCTGAGCATCTGTCAGTTCAAAAGGTAAACTGCGTACAAACTCACGAATCGTCGTATTGTCCGTGGTATGCACTACACCATCCATGCGATTTCGGTTGAGCGCGCGATACGCCTGCATTTTCAACTGGAACAGAAACAGCTCTTCATACACCATCCGCTGTCTGGCCTGCTGACCTTCCCGGTTGTCCTGTGGACGATGAATTCCCGCAATCGCTTGTTTACGAGGCATCAAGCTGTATTTCCTCATCAAGGACTGAGGCAGAATCTCAGGAATCATATCTCCGAATTGAATTAATCCCTGATTGATCGTTTTCCGCATCCATTGTTGTGTCAGTTTGCCGGTTACCGAATATACAGGTTGCAATGTACCTGAACGCCCATCGCCTTTATCAGGGAACTCCGAGTCAGTCACGGTCATCTGCATGCGTTTTTGTTCCCATTTTCCCGTAATCACAATCTCCCGATTGGGGGTAAGTTGTTCTTTGAGGAAATGGCGGTTGAACCAGGTGGCTGTAATCATCCACTCTTCCGTCATGATCTTACAGGTAAGACGGGACTTTTTACCGTATCGTTGTAATACAGGAATACCCATTACCTGCCCCTGGACCGTAATCTTGTCCCCATCCTTCACTTCACTAAGTGAACGCAGACGATAATCCTCGTAACGGAACGGATAATATTCAAGCAGATCTTTAACAGTAGAGATGCCAAAGGCGTGAAGCTCTCCCTCTTTGAGAGCACTCACGCCGTTAATTTGCTTAACTGATATTTCTTCCAATTTCATGTCTAATCCCTCATTCCGGAACAGGCCACATAAAGATCGCAATGACACCAGGTCCAACATGACTGCCTATTACGGCTCCAATATTGGTATAGATCACTTCATTCAGTGTAAAATGACCCCGCAGCTGCTCTGCACAAGCGATCGCTGATCCCGGGTCAGCGGTATGACCTACCGCCAGGTTCACCCGTTTGCCTGCAAGATCCTTCTGAAACAGCTCAATAATGCGTGCCATTGCTTTTTTATGACCTCTGACTTTCTCAACTGCGTAGATAACGCCTTCTTCATCAATAGACAGGATCGGCTTAATGTTAAGCAACGTTCCCAAGATGGCTGAAGCTTTGCCAATCCGACCGCCCTTTTGCAGATACTCCAAAGTATCTACAAGAAAGAACAACTTGCGAGATTGTTGCATCCCTTCAATAGCAGCAGCGATTTCGACTGCTGACTTGCCCTGTTCGGCAAGTTCAGCAGCCTGTACCACCATTAGACCATATCCATAAGATGCTGACTTCGAATCCAGCACGGTGATGTCACCCTCACGCTCCAGCAAAGACTTGCCAAGCATGGCCGATTGATAGGTACCACTCATGCCGGATGACAGGTGGATCGATACAATCGGACGTTCCGGGTTCTCATCAAGCAATGCTTGGTACACATTCATGAAATCGGTTGGAGATGGCTGTGAAGTTGTAGGCAACACAGATACCTTCTTCAACTTTTCGTAGAACTGTTCCGAAGTCAGATCAACGCCATCTGCATAGGTCTCTTCACCGAACAGAACACGTAGCGGAACAATATGAATCCCGTATTTGCGAATGAGTTCTTCGGGAATATCTGCCGTACTGTCTGTTACTATCGTAACCTTGTGGCTCATGACTCTCCTCCTCTTCGCTAGAGTGCTTTTAGGACTCTACGGAGAACAAATAATAATACACTGGCTGTCCTCCAAGATGTACCTCTACCTCAGCATCAGGATACTGTACTTCAAGCCATGCAGCGAGGGCAGCAGTAACCTCAGGGTCAGCTTCTTCCCCTTCAAGGATCGTCACCACTTCATCTCCACTCTCCATCATCTGTTTGAGCAGACCTTCACATGCTTGAAGCATGGTTTCATCCGTCGCTACAATTTTGGAGTTATGAATACCGATATAGTGCCCCGCCTTAATATCCAATTCATCATATTGCGTATCACGAACCGCATGAGTCACTTGACCGGACTGTACCCGGCTGATGGCCTCCAACATTTGATCACGGTTTGTTTCCGCAGACTCATCTTCCTGAAAAGCAAAAGCAGCAGCCATTCCCTGTGGAATGGTCTTGCTTGGAATAACCGTAATCCGGCGCTCATCTTCAAGCAATTCACGAGCCTGCTCCGCAGCCAGTACAATATTCGAGTTATTCGGGAGTATAAATACCTGCTCCGCAGCAATGGAACGAACGGCTTTTACAAAATCCTCAGTACTCGGATTCATCGTCTGTCCACCGGACAGAACAACATCAACGCCAAGACTTTGGAAAATCTCTGCAATACCGTCACCGGAGGATACCGCAATAAAACCATACGGTGCCATCTCATCTGCAGGAAGCACAGCCTCTTCCATACTGCGCGCTGCCTCAGGTGGAATCTCTGCAAACAATTCAGGTGATGGAGCAATATCCATGCCTGCTGTCAGGAGATCCCGATGCTGTTCACGCATATTGAGAATATGAATCTGTGTAATCTCACCATAATGCAGCGCCAAGTTTAATACATCGCCTGGTGTCTTGGAATGGACATGAACTTTGATGACTTCATCGTCGGCAATGATGATGATCGAATCCCCATTAACTGACAACGCTTTCCGGAATGCTTCATCATCAAATGCCACTCCTGCGTTCTCTCCAAGCTCACGATTAATGAAGAATTCCATATCATACAGGAATTCAATATCTTCCGTTTCCAGTCTCGCCTGAGCAGACAATGGCATCTCCGGTGCAATCACCTGCTGTGCAGGCTTCTTGATATCCACTGCTGTCGGTGCAGCCGGTTTCAAAGCAGATGCTGCCACGGGTGGGGTTACTTCTTTGTTCAGCGAAGTACGACTCCCTCCGTCACTTTGCAGCAATACTTCCATAAAGCCCTCGTAGATATATACAAGCCCCTGACCACCTGAATCCACAACACCAACCTGTTTCAGTACAGGCAGTAATTCCGGAGTCATTGCCAGTGCTTCTTTTGCTTTTAACAAAACTTCATTCATTAATTCAGTAATATCATTCGTCCGTCTTGCATAGTAGTTGGCATGTTTCGCCGCTTCCTTGGCTACGGTAAGAATGGTCCCTTCAACGGGCTTTACGACTGCTTTGTAAGCTGCGTCAACACCGTTCTGCAGGGCTGCTGCAAATTGGAGCGTATTCAGTTCCTCATAGGGAGCAGCTGAACGACTAAAACCACGGAACAATTGCGACAGAATAACTCCTGAATTCCCCCGCGCGCCCATAAGCAGGCCTTTCGATAGAATACCGGCAGCTTCGCCGATGGAGGCAGAACTTTTTCTTTTAATCTCTGCGACTCCTGCACTCATTGTCAAATTCATGTTCGTTCCCGTGTCACCATCCGGCACAGGGAAAACATTCAGGGAATTGACGTGCTCTGCATGCTGTCCAAGTTGTTCCGCTCCGGCAAGTACCATTGCGGTGAAATCTGTTCCATTTAAAGAACGTATACTCAAGTGAGAATTCCCCTTCCTAGCTTGATACACGAACACCTTGCACCAAGATGTGTCTGGTCTGTTCATGCGCTAACGCGGACTGCGTTATTCTTCGTCCATACCTTGTCCGGCACAGGCATACAATACAACATGTCAGCCGGATTAACGGTCTGGGCGGCCGGGCTACCAATATCCTGCACTCTCTGCACCCCTAACTTCGGGGCATACGGATATGCACCGGTATCAAGAGCCGGCATGAATGCCGCATGGAGACTGGTGCCAATGATGGAATGCCGCAGCTCACAGCGTTGCCAAAAAGCAGACCACCGACCTCTAAGTACGGTTTATTCTCCGACTTCCTCGCGGCAACAGCCTGTTCACCACTGTATTATGGACTACTCAACATTGTACTATATTAGACAGGAGAAATAAATAAAGTTTTTGGATCAGTTGACGAAGCTTTTTTAATTATGATATTATATTCAAGTATTGTTTTATGCAGGTTAAGTAATGGAAATGATCCGGTTCATGCCGGCTTAAACAACGCCATTAGCTACTGAAGCCTGATCTTTATGATCAGGAAGAACAATTTAGTCCTTATGGAATGACTTTTCGTTTCTGAAGGCAACTGGTTATTTTAGGATAGGAGGTGTAATCTATGTCTCGCAAATGTTATGTGACAGGTAAGAAACCGGGCACCGGTAACCACGTATCCCACGCTAACAACCGTAACCGTCGTACTTGGGGCGTAAACGTTCAGAAGGTCCGCATTCTCGTTGACGGCAAACCAAAACGTGTATACGTAAGCACCCGTGCACTGAAAGCCGGTAAAGTGACTCGCGTATAATCACGCAAAGCTACTATAAATCGGGTAAGCAAAAAGCACCTTGTTCCTTGCAGGTGCTTTTTTGGTATTCAAAAAAGGACTCTTGAATACGCTCATTAACATGTGAATGGCCGCCGCATGGCGCTTCGCAGGTACGAATTCCAGATAAGACTGAGCCAAAGCGGCGGTATTCCCTGTTACCTTATCAATCGGATCAGTTCTTTTGAAACGTATTAAGAATCGCCTTTACAAACCCTCCCAAAAACTTCGGCAGTTTGAATGTGTAAAATTTCATAATTCACCCTCCCCATCATGCTCATGCGTCCGCCGTATCCTATGCTTCAGGCCTTCTTTACCTCAAACACGACAAAAAAGGCTACATGAGAAACCTGCTCATGTAACCATATTTATGCGGAACCTTCGATCCCTATTCCACAATGACAAGCCCGAAGATCAGGTCATTTACGTTTGGGCAGGAATATATTGATAGACAGCGATCATGAAAACACTCAGTACATAATACAGTATGCTGAATATAACAAAAGTAACCCGATGTCCGGTACGATCAAATTTGCGGAAATACATAATAACAACGCCCACCCCGATTAATGACGTAATGGCATTAAACGGGGATTGAATAACCGCAAACAAAGCAAGCACAAGTCCCGTCACGAGACTCGCAGCCATCGTCCACAGTGTCTCCTTGAGGGTCATAGATCAGCCTCCGTAGCTACGGCGAATTTCAGTAATCGCGGCAGCACGATCCTCACGGCCAAATACGGCACTCCCAGCAACGAGCACATCTGCTCCAGCTTCCACTACAAGTGGAGCTGTATCGGCTGCAATCCCGCCATCTACTTCGATATGTACATCATGGCGTCCCTTTTCGTTCAACCAGGTACGAATCTGCTTGATTTTGTTCATGGTACCCGAGATAAATGCCTGTCCGCCAAAGCCAGGATTGACCGTCATAACAAGAACCATGTCCACATCATCCAGCACTTCGAGAATGGCAGACGCTGGCGTTCCCGGATTAAGGGCAACTCCTGCCTTCACTCCCTGCTCCTTGATCAGATGAATAACCCGGTGCAGATGTACACAAGCCTCAGCATGAACGGTAATTACCGCTGCACCCGCTTTGGCAAATTCCTCAACATAACGCTCCGGATTCTCAATCATCAAATGCACATCGAGCGGCAAGCTTGTATGTGGAGCGATTGCCTTCACAATCGCAGGTCCAAGCGTAATATTAGGGACGAAATGACCGTCCATAACGTCAACATGAATCCAGTCTCCTCCTGCAGCTTGAGCTTCTGCAACTTCCGAACCAAGGCGGGCAAAATCAGCTGATAATATCGATGGGGCAATTTTAATCATGTTAATACCTCCGCTTCTTATCTTTCATTTCGTTCAGGAACAGCACATAGTGCTGATATCGGCTTTCGGAGATCAGACCTTCCTCCTTGGCCGCAAGCACACGACAGCCTGGCTCATGTGTATGGGTACAACCTCGGAATTTGCACTGATCTGCAAACTGGGCGAATTCCCGGAAACAAGTGGAGAGTTCCTCCACACCGATCTCCAGAAAGTCCAGTTGGCTGAATCCTGGCGTATCCGCAACAAATCCACCATTATCCAACGGAATAAGCTCCACGTGCCTGGTGGTGTGTTTCCCTCGTCCTAGACGCATGCTGATCGCATTTGTCTCCAGCGTCAGGCCCGGCATCAATGCATTTAACATCGAAGACTTGCCTACACCGGATTGTCCGGAGAATACGCTGATCTTACCAGCCAGACGGTCTCTGAGCAATTCACTGCCTTCACCGGTACGTGAACTTGTGGAGATCACTTCATAACCAACCTGTTCATACAATGCTTTCACTTCAGCAACAGTGTCTTTGGCTGGATCAGCCAAATCCAGTTTGGTCAACACAATGAGTGCATCCAACCCCGCCTGCTCGATGTGAACAAGGAACTTGTCCAACAGGTTCAGGTTCATATCCGGTTCCTTCACAGAGAACACGAGAACAGCCAAACTTACATTGGCTACAGGAGGACGGATAAGTTCCGTCTCACGCTTCCGAATTTCATCAACCGTTCCTTCTCCGTTCTCAGTCAACATGTAGCTGACGCGATCACCTACAAGCGGTGATGTTCCCCGCTTTCTGAAGATACCTCTGGCTCGACATTGAACGGCGGAACCTTCAACCGAAGGAACCCCGTTGTCTTCCACTGGCATGACATAATAGTAACCGCTTAGCGCTTTAACGATGATACCTTCTGGCATAGCTCCGACGCCCTCCTTTAGATGGTGGTACATTTACTCCAGACGCCAGCATAAGCCGCCCTTATGGACGGCTTGATGCGTTAATGACTTCCTTTTTCTTCTCTTTTTCCTTGCCGTGCCCCTTACCATTATTCAGGGCAGAAGTGTCCTCATCTACGCTCTCACCCTCACCGTCTGCCGGTGTGGACTCAGGTTCACCTTCCTGATTGGAATCAACACTTCCCTCATCAACGCTACCTTCACCTGGATCAGGCTCATTTTCTGGCGGCGTCTCAGTGCTTTGTTCCGGGTCAATGGAAGGTACGTTTACTGTTCCGTTTTTGGCTTCACTGTAGGAGACAAGATACGTATCCAGGAACTGTCCATCACGATAGACGGACACAGCCCCATTTTCATTTGGAGCAAGTACAAGTGGAATGGTCAAGATCTGGGTTGAGTTCACGGTGCGAGTTCCCCATTCCTGATTCTTGCCACGTGCATCTTCATATGTGATACGGATTTTACTGTTTTTGCCCTCTTCTTTGGGTGATACATTGATATCAAAAGGATATTGCAGCGCTTCAGGTGGATACCCTGTGCTGATAAAGATCGTAATCTTATCGCCAGGACTCACATCTGCGCCCGCTTCCACAGGCCATTGCTGCGTCACTTTGCCCTTTTCTACCGTATAACTTTGTTCTTCCTGTACCTGAGCAAGCTCAAGTCCAGCAGATTTAAGTTTTTCTTCGGCTTCACTGCGGGTAAGATTTTTCAGATCAGGCATTTTGACCGTTTCCGTACCTTTACTTACGGTTAACTCAATCTGAACTGTCTCTGGATCAAATTCCTCATTGACACCCGGTGTCTGGGAAATAACAGAACCTGAAGCCACATCATTGGAGAAGTCATCTTTCCGCTGAATCTGATCTTCCTTAATGCCAAGCGCAGTCAACTTCTTGACAGCCTCATCATAAGTTTCTTGTTTGACATCAATCATCTTCACCAGTTCTTTTTCTGCACCAACACTGATCTGGACTTCGGAGCCTTCTTTGACAACATCGCCTTCTTTTCTGCTCTGGTCAAACACAATACCGGGTTCGACACCTTCCTGGTACAGACGGATGACCTCATCACTGACGACGAGTCCTTTCTCCTCAAGCATTTCCCGAGCCTTTTCTTCCGTCTGGGTAATCACGTTAGGTACGGTTACTTCAGGTACAACGAGCATACCCTTGACATACCATACAACGCCCACCATGGCGATTAGAATAAGAACGGTTAATGAAATGAGTAGAGCTGGCTTCTTCCAGCTCTTCGATTTCGCTTTACCCTTGCCAGTTTCTTCGTCAGACTCCATCACAGGCACCGCACCCGTCGATGTAACTCCACGCGGTTCAGGCTTGATCGCTGGCATTACGCGAGTCTGGTCTATATCATCCTCATCCGGAAAATCAATCTTCGTTTCATTTCGTCTCTCCGGCATCAGGCAAGTTTCCAGATCGGTCTGCATTTCTTTGGCCGACTGATAACGTTCCTGCGGATTTTTACGCATGGATTTTAAGATGACATTTTCCACACTTTGCGGAATCAATGGATTGAATTTGCGTGGTTCATCGAACTCTTCCTGCAAATGCTTCAATGCCACACTGATTGGACTTTCACCCAGAAACGGAAGTTGCCCAGTAAGCATTTGGTAAAGTACGATCCCAAGAGAATATAAGTCCGATTTTTCACCAGTAACGATGCCTTTGGCATGCTCTGGTGAGAAGTAATGTACAGAACCAACTACGGAACCGGTCTGCGTAATCGTTGTAGATGTAACCGCACGGGCAATCCCGAAATCCGTTACTTTCACACGGCCATTCCGGCCAATTAATATATTGTGGGGTTTGATATCCCGATGAATGATTTGATTATGATGTGCATGATCAAGAGCATCTGCAATCTGGGAAGCGATTCGCACCGATTCGTCCACCTGCAGAGGGGCGCGTTCTTTAATAATTTCATTCAGGTTTTTGCCTTCCACATACTCCATGACAATATAATGAACGTCATCTTCCTGCCCCACGTCATAAATGCTGACTACATTCGGATGAGACAGCGATGCTGCCGACTGTGCTTCCCTGCGGAAACGGCGAATAAACTCTTCGTCATGCACAAACTGTTGTCTAAGAACTTTGATCGCTACATTCCGGTTCAACAGAAGATCCTGGGCTTTGTACACAAGAGCCATGCCGCCACCACCGACACGCTCAATCACTTCATAGCGTCCGCCTAGCTGGTGCCCAATCATGACTCACACCCCGTTTCCGTATCCACGGAACCTTCCCTCTGCAACTCGAACAAAGCAACCGTGATGTTGTCGTCTCCCCCAGCAAGTAAAGCCAACTGAAGCAGTCGGTCTGCACGATCTTCCAATGCCAGTTCCAGATTGCCGGCAACCTGAATAATCTGCTCATTGCTGACCAGGTTACTGAGACCATCACTGCACAGGAGAAGAACTTCGCCTTCCTCCAGCTTGACGGTATCCAGATCTACCTTCACCTCGGCATCTGTTCCAAGCGCACGAGTTAGTACGTTGCGACGTGGATGATGGGACACATCCTCTTTGCTAATCTGACCATTTTTGAACAATTCATTCACCAGTGTATGGTCCTCGGTTAGCTGGATCACAGCTTTGTTCGCAATTTTGTAGGCTCTGCTATCACCGATGTGTCCAATAACACCTTCCGTATCGTTCAATAAAGCCGCAACTACCGTTGTTCCCATGTTGTGATACTTGTCATCTGTTGATGCAGTGCGGAAGATAACTTCGTTGGCATGCAAAATAGCATCGCTGAGAGCCGCAGACAGAGACGCATGTGACAGACCTGGTTCCAGTGTTCCCAGATCTTTCACCAACGTCTCTACTGCCAAGCGGCTTGCCGTATCCCCTGCAAGATGTCCACCCATGCCATCGGCAACAATACCCAGAATATATCCTGTATCGAGATTACGAATCCAGGCTGAATCTTCATTCACCGAACGCACTCGTCCGATATGGCTCACATGAACTGTTTTGATCAAAACGTTCTCACCTCAACTCCATATGCTTTGCACGAAGCTGACCGCAAGCGGCAGCAATATCATGTCCCTGTTCACGACGAATGGTTACATTAACACCCTGTTCCGAGAGAATCTTCTGAAAATTGAAAATGTCGCTTCTCGATGTTCTCACGTATTTGCGTTCAGGTACATGGTTAACCGGAATCAGATTCACGTGGCACAACATGTTCTTAAGCACACTTGCCAGTTCTGCTGCATGCTCTGGCTGATCGTTTACCCCACCAATAAGTGCATACTCGAACGTAATTCTCCGACCTGTTTTGGCCAGATAATAACGAAGGGACTCCATCACGTCTTCAAAAGGAAAACGACGGTTAACCGGCATCAATTTCGAACGCAGTGCATCATTTGGTGCATGGATCGAAATGGCGAGGTTAATCTGTGTATCTTCATCTGCAAACTTGTAGATGTTCGGAACGATTCCGCTCGTGGATACCGTGATGTGACGCTGACCGATGTTCAGCCCTTTTTCATGAATCATAATGCGCAGGAAAGTCATCGTAGCTTCATAGTTTTCAAAAGGTTCACCCGAACCCATGATCACGATGCTGCTGACACGCTCGTTGCGTTCATCCAGAATTTTCTGAGCCTGCACAACCTGTGCAACAATCTCCCCAGCCGTAAGGTTACGCTTGAGTCCACCCAATGTGGATGCACAGAACGTACAACCAATACGACAACCAACCTGTGTGGTTACACAGATGCTGTTCCCGTAGTTATGCTTCATGATTACTGTCTCAATGGCATGATCATCATGAAGACCAAAGAGGAATTTAACCGTTCCATCTTTGGATTCAAACTTGGTAATTTCCTTAAGCGTTACAAATTCAAATTGCTCTGTCAGTTTTTCACGCAATGGCTTGGACAGATTGGTCATTTCACTGAAATCATTCACGCGTTTTACATAAATCCAGTCAAAGATTTGGCCACCGCGAAACGCCGGCTCCCCATTCTCCACAGCCCATTGCTGCAGTTGTTCCAGAGAATAATCATATATAAAAGGTTTCATTTTGTTGTCAACACCTATTCCTTCTTTTCTTTTCGTTGGCTTCCTTCTTTTCGTTCCATTCGTCCTATTCTATCACAAAGACCACGTTACATCCATGTATACCCTTGATATCTGTACTTCATGCATTATAACATCTCAATGCCGCCATCGCACCCTGTCATCACATTCTCTGACAATTATATCGAAGTCCCATCACAAAGAAATCCGCCGAAGTTCCCCTCGGCGGTCATGCTTCCGTGCTCTATTAAACTGTTATTTCGCTGTTTTTGTCAACCGTGCGATGAAAAATCCGTCGCTGTGAGCGTATTGCGGCAAAATCTGAATACCACCGTTCACAACCTTCAAGTTTCCTGTCTCCGATTCAGACCAGACGGATGTTTCTGCTGGACTATATTCTGGATGTCGATTCAAGAAGTCTGCAACCATATCCTCATTCTCAGCAGGCTCAATCGTACACGTGCTATACACCAGAATACCCCCTGGTTTTAACAACGGCGCAACCTGATCAAGCAATTCACGTTGCAAGCCTGCGATATCTTCGATATCTTTTACTTTTTTGGTCCATTTCACATCAGGCTTGCGGCGAATAACACCCAGACCTGAACATGGTGCATCCAGCAAAATGCGGTCAAACGACGCTTCCGGATACCGCTCGTTCAGATCAAGAGCATTTCCAGTAACAGCATCGATGCAACTCAGACCGAGACGCTCCGCCTGATCCAATATCAGCTGACGCTTGTGAGCATGTACATCATTCGCGACAATACGACCGCGATCCTGCATTTTCTCCGCCATGTGAGCTGTTTTACCACCTGGAGCTGCGCAGCAATCCAATACAAGTTGGTCTTCTTCCGGCGCAACGGCTTCAGCAACAAGCATGGAACTTTCGTCCTGTACAGAGAACAAACCATCACGATACCAGGACGTTAGAGCCATATTTCCGCCACTACGTACAAGAATACCATCGGAACTCAGGCGAGAAGCTTCAACGACTGCACCTGTGCTGGCCATCTCATGCATCAGTTTCTCCCGTGTGGTCATTGTGGTGTTGACCCGGACACTCACCGCTGGCGGCTCATTATTCGCACGACAGATCGCTTCCGCTGTCTCTTCGCCGTACTGGGCAATCCAGCGTTCAACCATCCATAACGGGTGGGAATGCTCCAGTGAAATACGTTCAGCAACGGGTAGATGTTCTGGAATACGAAGTTCATCCCGATTACGGATCATATTGCGGAGCACTCCATTCACCATGCCCGAGATTCCCTGATGGCCCAGTTTCTTCGCCAGATTAACCGCTTCGCTCACCACGGCATGCTCCGGAATACGATCAAGGTATATCATCTGGTATACGCTGATTCGCAGCAGGCTACGAACCCATGGTTGCAGTTTGGACACTCCTTTGGCGACGTAACGTTCCAGAAAATAATCAAGTGTATTCAATCTGGCGATTGTTCCGTACACTAATTCGGTAGCTAGTCCAGCATCCGCAGTGCTTAAATCCGCCTCTTTCAGACGACGGTTCAACTCCATATTACTGTATGCTCCATCTTGCTCAACAGCACTCAGAACTTTGACTGCCAATGCACGAGCAGATGTTTTCGGTGTCTGGGAGCGAGATGCACCATCCGATTTACCCGAATTCGGGCGACGGTTTCCTTCACGCCCGGATGAATATCCAGTAGCCTTCTGGCCTTTTCCTGACGAACGACCTGGTATGTTACCGCTCATCGCAGCACCGTTCCAGGTTTCAGTGTACCACCGCGAGCAAAGTCAGCGGCCTGCATCACCTTTTTGCCTGCAGGTTGCACCTCAGTCAACCATAGAGAACCATTGCCTGTGCGAACTTCAATCCCTGCCTTGTTCAATTGCAGTACTGTTCCCGGCTCTGCTTGTCCAGCATCCGAAGAAGTTTCCAGATCCACCTGATGGGGGTTAGTCGCAGCCCAGACTTTAAAGACCTGATCATCCCACATCGTAAATGCACCGGAGAACGGCACAAGACCACGAATCTGATTGAACAGTTCGCGTGAAGTACGACTCCAGTCCATTTTCTCGTCATCCCGAGTCAGATTGCGAGCATACGAAGCCTCGGCATCATCCTGAGGTACCGCAATTGTCTCGCCTGCAATCAATCGTGGCATTTCTGCCTGAAGCAGTTTGGAACCAGCCTCACTTAATTTATCAAACATCGATCCTGATGTATCTTCATCCGTAATTGGCAGTTCCACACGCGAGATCATATCTCCCGTGTCCAGGCCTTCAGCCATATACATCAATGTGACTCCTGTCACGGATTCCCCGTTAATAATGGAACGTTGAATCGGCGCCCCTCCGCGATATTTCGGCAAAAGAGAGCCATGCACGTTCACACAACCGCGAACAGGCATATCCAGCACGGCTTTGGGCAGAATCTGTCCAAAGGCCGCGGTCACGATCAGATCCGGCTTCCATTCAGCCAAGCGGGCTACGGCTTCCGGATCACGCAGTTTAACAGGTTGAAACACCGGCAGACCGTGGCGTTCTGCCGCGGCCTTAACCGGTGTTGGCGTAAGTACTTTTTTGCGTCCCTGTGGTTTATCAGGCTGAGTCACCACACCCACCACATTGTATCCCTCTGCCATCAGCATATCGAGAGAAGGAACTGCAAATTCAGGTGTTCCCATAAAAACAATATTCAAATCGATCACTCCTTAATTACGACGCGGTCCCGTTTGATCGGCTGCAATTTCGTACACTTTCTCGGCGACATCCGTAAAGAGTACGCCATCCAGATGATCAATCTCATGCTGGAATGCACGGGACAGCAAGCCACTACCCGTAATAATCAGCTCTTTGCCTTCACGATCCAGACCTTTAACCGTAACGGTCTCGAAACGACGAACATCACCATTAATTCCAGGGATACTCAGACAACCTTCCGGTCCAAATTGTTCTCCCTCACTTGCAATGATCTCCGGGTTAATCATCTTGATCAGCCCTTGCTCATCACCGGCGTCAATAACAATCAGACGTTTCAAAATTCCAACCTGCGGCGCAGCAAGACCTACACCTTCCGCATCGTACATGGTATCAGCCATATCATCCAGCAATTTTTGTACGTTCGGTGTAATTTTAGTTACTTCTTTGGCTCTCTTGTGGAGCACCTCATCTGGTTCTTGCACGATAATGCGAATCGACATGTTGTAAGCACCTTCCTAATCCTCATCATAATTTCAGGACGATATCTGTATTTTTGGGGTATTCATTTTAATCTATGTTTATACCGCTTGTTTACATCCGCATTGCTGCAAAATGCTTACATTAGCATTTGCGGGTCTACATCCAGACTAATAAGCAATTTCTGCGCCTGAACATCATCGTCCATGCGCCGGGCCGTAGCCAGAGCTAGTCCTATGGCGTCTACATCCCCCCGCCATTTTATCATACATTGGAATCTGTATCTATTCTTGATCCGAGGAATCGGGGATGCTACCGGCCCCAGTACATCAAAGGCATCATTGCTGAATCGATCCAGACTGCCGAGCCATCCGGCTGCATTAGCCTTCTCTTTCAGTATTCGCGTGTAGTTCTCGGCAAGACGAATCAATACCGGAAGTTGCTCATGCGAAAAGGTCACCAGAATCAGGCGACAGTAAGGCGGATATTGCAAATTGCGACGGTGCAGCAATTCCTCACGTACAAATGACACGTAGTCATGCTGACTCGCATGGCCAATGGAGTAGTGCTCCGGCGTATAGGACTGAACAAACACCTCACCAGGCAATTGGTGTCGACCAGCTCGGCCAGCTACCTGTGTTAGTAACTGAAACGTTTTTTCGGCAGCACGAAAATCAGGCAAATTCAATGCTGAATCCGCTGTTATCACGCCAACCAGAGTCACATCCGGGAAATCAAGTCCCTTCGCAACCATCTGGGTACCCAGCAATACGTCAGCCTTTTTCTCACGAAACTGTTTTAGCAGCTTCTCGTGAGCCCCTTTTTCCGTTGTTGTATCCACATCCATCCGTATGACCCGAATACCCGGAAATAGCTTCGCAAGCTCTTCCTCAACCCGTTGTGTACCTGTACCAAAGTATCGAATATGCTCACTTCCACAATCCGGGCACACTTCCGGAGCGGCTTCCGCATACCCGCAGTAATGACAACGGAGATTATTCGAGCGCTGATGGTACGTCAGTGAAATATCACACTCGGGACAACCTGCCACATATCCACAACTTCGGCACATGACAAAGGTCGAATATCCACGGCGATTCAGCAGAAGCACCGTCTGTTCACCACGCTCCAAGCGCTCCTCCAGCCCTTTGTGCAAAGCCCTGCTGAACATGGAACGGTTGCCATCCTTCAACTCTTCACGCATATCAACGATCCGCACTTCAGGCAGCTTGTTCCCCAGTGCTCGTGTTGGCATCTCCAGCAAGAGTGGTGCAAAATCATCATTACTTTGCGAGCGTGCCGCATAATAACTTTCCAGCGAAGGTGTCGCTGAACCCAGAACAACCACGGCCTGATGCTGCTGTGCTCTTTTTACCGCTACATCACGAGCATGATATTTCGGCGTTTCCTCCTGTTTGTAGGAAGTCTCGTGTTCTTCATCCATAATGATCAACCCAAGCCGACTGAATGGAGCAAATACGGCTGAACGCGCCCCAATCGCAACCTTCACCTGACCCTCACGAATCTTGCGCCATTCATCATAACGTTCACCGCCAGACAGACGACTGTGCATAACAGCAACTTGATCCCCAAATCGCCCTTTAAAACGTTCTACCATCTGTGGTGTGAGTGCAATCTCGGGCACCAGTACGATAGCCTGCCGATCCTGTTCGATGCATTGTTGAATGGTTTGAAGATAGACTTCCGTCTTGCCACTTCCCGTAACACCATGTAGCAAAAACACCCCATGGCGTTGTTCCTGCAATCGGCCATTGATATTGTCGTAGACAAGTTTTTGCTCATCGGTCAGAATCAGCGGTTCAGTCGTTTTGAACGTCCTGCCCTGATAAGGGTCACGGAAGACCTCAACGTCCTCGGTGACAATCAGTCCCTTTTCCTCAAGCCCCTTAATCGTCGCGGCCGATACCTGTAGTGTAGATAACACTTCTTTCATCGGCATGGGCAGCAGTTCTTTCATTTCCAGCAAAAAAGCCAGAATCTCCTTCTGTCGCTGTGCTTTCGCCGGGAATGAAGCAAGTGCTTCCTCAGCAGCAGCAATATCTACAGCCAGATCAACGGACTTCATCGTTTTTTTATTTAACTTGTCCTTGATGGCCTGACTCTCCAGCAGTACACCACCAAGCAATAAATTCTTGATTAGTGCAGCATGATTGGGATATTTTCGACTCAGTTGTTGCAACGGTACCTGACCCCGACTTTTGACAAAACGGATGATATCCTGCTGTACTTTCTCGGTCGTAGACTCTTCTCCCCAAACAAATAACACCTCATCATCCGGTTGTGCACCCGCCATCTGTCCATCAAGTGCATCTCCCAGCGAGATGTATCGCTCTGCTTTCCCTTTCAATGCCGTCGGCACCATGACCTGCAATGACAAAATCCGGTTACTGGCGTAACGTCCACTCATCCATTCGGCCAACTCAACCAAATCCTTTGACAACGGGGGAACAATGTCCAGCAACTCCTGAATCTTCTTAAGCTTGAATGATTCCTCTCCGGTACGCGGCACAAGATCAATCACGAATCCCTGCACCGTCCGATGCCCAAAAGGTACACCCACCCGGCTGCCAATCTCGATCCATTCCTTCATCGATTCAGGTACCAGGTAATCAAACGGCCGGTCTGTTTCCTTCACGGGAACATCAACTATGACCTTGGCAATCTCCATATCCTAATTCCTCCCGGCAATGCGCTCCGCCGCAATCCGGAGCAACCGATGAGCCACATCGTCCTTGGCCAACACTGGAAGCTCCTCCACCAAACCTTCCCGGTCATAGATATGTACCGCGTTGGTGTCTGTTCCAAATCCTGCACCCGTGCGGGTTACATCATTGGCTACGATCAGATCACAGTTTTTCCGTTCCAATTTCTCACGTGCATACATCTCAACCGACTGAGTCTCCGCAGCAAAACCAATCAAAAACTGATGGGTCTTCTGTTTGCCCAGCGTTTCAAGAATATCTATATTTTTAACAAGTTCGAGCGACAATGTGTCGCCTTTCTTCTTGATCTTCTCGGTATAAACTTCCTTTG
This sequence comes from Paenibacillus sp. FSL H3-0457, assembly GCF_037981725.1. NCBI lineage: Bacteria > Bacillati > Bacillota > Bacilli > Caryophanales > Paenibacillaceae > Paenibacillus > Paenibacillus sp. FSL H3-0457. The sequence goes on from NZ_CP150283.1 coordinate 4,577,311, forward strand.
GACGATAATCGGCAACTGCCGCCGCCTTAACTACGATATCAGCATCGTCCCACTCGCGTGTTACCGCTTCATACATATCCTGTGCAGACTGTACAGGGATCAACTCAACGTTCTCCGGTGGCTTGGCTTGGGTACTGCCCATAACCAATTTCACATCTGCCCCCAGATCACGCGCAGCTGCGGCTATGGCAAATCCCATTTTGCCAGATGAATCGTTCGTAATGTATCGTACTGGATCAATGCGCTCAATCGTACCTCCAGCCGTAACGACAACCTTCTTGCCTTGTAACAGTGAAGCTTGTCCTTGCTGGGCACGGTCTGCAGACTCGCGCTGTTCGAAGAAACGTTCCACCACATCCACAATGCTATCCGGTTCTTCCAGACGTCCCTTGCCCACATATCCACACGCAAGCAGACCTTCACCCGGTTCAATCATCATGGCGCCCCGTTCAACAAGCAGGTTCATATTATGCTTTACAGCTGGATGATCATACATATGTACATTCATCGCTGGAGCAATCATGACAGGGGCTGTCGTGGCTAGAAGAGTTGTTGAGAGCATATCATCTGCCATGCCATGCGCCATCTTGGCAATTACATTGGCTGTAGCCGGAGCAACTAGAACAAGATCAGCCAGATCGGCCAGATGAATATGAGATACGACTGCTGGCTCACGCTCATCAAATGTATCGGTATATACGGTGTTTCGGGTCAACGTTTGCAGCGTTAATTCGGTAATAAACTGTGTAGCGGAAGCTGTCATGATCACATGAACATCCGCTCCCTTTTGCACCAGTCTGCTGCATAATGTTGCCGCTTTGTAAGCAGCTATGCCGCCAGTCACACCAAGTACGATTTTTTTACCGTTCAACATGTTTATTTCCCCCGATATTTATACGACGTCTAAGTAAGATTCCGTTAAAATATGCTTATTGGAATCAATATCATAATACCTTTAGTTGCTTCAATCAAGGCTAGATATAGATCAAAACGATTCAATTTGTCTATATTTAGTTTCAAAAACGATGATTTAATGAGTTATGAAATTGATTCATTCGTAAAAAAATAACAACCTCGCGGTTGTCAATTAATCCGGCTTGCGCCGTATGCAGTTGAAGAGCAGCCGCAGGCGGCTTACTCTTCTTCTTCGTCCTGTCCTTTGATGACAACGAGCAGGTCTCCATAGATTTCTTCCAGTGCAACGCCAACTTGTTTATGGGATCTCGCACCTCTTAAATCCGTTTTTTCACCTTCACGTAGCTGTCTAGCCCGGCGGGAAGCAGCAACAACAAGGGAATACTTGCTGTCGACTTTGTTCATCATTTCATCAATAGAAGGATACAGCATATTAACAAACACCTCTTCGCATTAGTATAATCACAAGTTGCCGCCTGACAGAACTGATGTGGCATGTCTTAACATCCGGGCATTCCTAGAAGGAGTGCTTCAGTATATGATATGACAACTGCCCCACTTATATCGCATTCTGCAGCGGCAAAAGGGATTATTTATTGATCTTACAATGTTCGGCGATTATGATGCTTTCTATTCTCTTGCACGCCAAATCAATTTCATCATTAACAACAGCGTAATCATACTGCTCCAGCAGACTGATCTCATCAACCGCCACGGACATCCGGTGATCAATGGTCGCTTGGCTTTCGGTACCACGGCCCTGAATGCGATCTTTCAGCTCGTCCAATGAAGGAGGAAGCAGGAAAACAAAGATCCCTTCCGGGAATTTCTCTTTCACTTTTAACGCGCCTTGAACCTCAATCTCCAGAATGATGTCGCGGCCTTCGTTAATCGTTTTCTCTACAAAATCACGCGGTGTTCCGTAATAATTACCAACATACTCCGCATGTTCCAACAATTGATCTTCAGCAATCATGTTCTGGAACTCTTCATGACTTCTGAAGAAATAGTTCACACCATGTTCTTCACCAAGACGAGGCTGACGGGTTGTTGCCGATACAGAATAGATCAATTCCGGCACCCGTTTGCGCAAAGCGCTGCATACAGTACCCTTCCCGACCCCAGATGGGCCGGACAACACTACCAGTAATCCCTTAGACATATTACACTCCATTTTATTCGTCGTTATCATCATCTTTCGAAGAAAGACGATGGGCGACCGTCTCAGGCTGAACTGCAGACAAAATGACATGATCGCTATCCGTAATAATTACGGCACGAGTACGTCTTCCGTACGTTGCATCAATCAGCATGTGACGATCTCTTGCCTCTTGTATAATTCTCTTGATCGGCGCCGATTCCGGACTCACGATGGATATAATCCGGTTCGCCGATACGATGTTACCGAATCCAATGTTAATGAGTTTGATTGCCATAATCAGGTTCTTCCCCCTATACATGCGACTCTTTTGCCGAAATGTGGCCGTTCATTCGATATTCGCAGCTTGCTCACGAATCTTCTCCAGTTCCGCCTTCATCTCGACAACACGATTCACCAGAGCCAAATGGTTGGCTTTTGATCCAATCGTATTGACTTCCCGATTCATCTCTTGAATTAGAAAGTCCAACTTACGACCCACGGGCTCATCACTCTTCAGCAGTTCCCTGCTCTGTCCAAAGTGACTCTGTAGACGCGTAAGCTCCTCTTCTATGTTAGAACGATCGGCAAACATTGCAATTTCCATACCCAATTTATGCTCATCAAAAGGGAAAGAGCCTTCTTCCTGCATTTCCGTAAGCCTTTGTCTTAGCTTGTTGCGATAATCACTTACCACAGTCGGTGCAAGATCAAGCATTTCGGTATGCAGTGACTCCAGACGGGTAATCCGCCGTTCCAGATCATTGGCCAGATGAAGACCCTCGCGAGCGCGCATCTGTTCAAGGCTGGACAGAGCCTCTTTCAATCCTTCCTGCAGAACTCGCTCCCATTCGTCCTTCTGCTCTTCGGGAATGGAACTTGTCCCATCCGAATGAACCATGACGTCCGGCAGCCCAAGCATATCCACAATACTTGGTTTGCCCTGCAATCCATATTGGGTCTCCAGTTGCTCTGCAGCCTGCAGATAGGCCCTGACCGTCTGTTCATTCAGAACAGCGGGAAGAGCCTGGTCTTCCTCTTTTTCTTTCATTACATAAACATCAATCCGCCCACGTTTCAAACGACTCTGTACGATCTTCCTCAAACCGTCTTCATAATACGTCCACTCTCTTGGCAGACGCATCATCACTTCGCAATAACGATGATTAACAGATTTGATCTCTAATTGTACTTTATAGCCGCCAAAATGAAAGGCGGATTGACCGTATCCGGTCATACTGAATGACATCGGCATCACATCCGTTTTACTATTGTAATTGATTATTAGGGTTGAAACAAGTAGGACATTGGTGCTCCGACTTCTCCCATACGTATTGAGTCAGTTCGGCCGTCATGCCGTAGAACATAAACGGTGTCATGAGATAGATGCCTTTGAAATGTGCTGCTGCTACATCCAGCAGTTCTTTGGCAATTTTTACTCCCATCGCACGGCCTTCTTCGCCCTCCAGACCTGCCATACGGGAACGCACTTCATCCGAAAGCTGGATTCCGGGAACTTCGTTGTGCAGATACTCTGCATTCCGTCCACTCGCTAGCGGCATTACACCTACAAAAATGGGCACATCCAGATGTTTGGTCGCTTCGTGCATCGCTACAATCAACTCAGGATCATAGATCGGTTGTGTCATGATGTAATCAGCGCCAGAGGCAATTTTCTTCTCCAGACGTTGTACAGCTTTCTCCAAATATTTCACATTGGGATTAAATGCCGCTCCAATTACAAAACCAGCTCTTTGCTTCAGCGGTTTACCTGAGAAAGCCACTCCATCGTTCAACTGTTTGATCATGCGTATGATTTCAAAAGAAGTCAGATCGTATACCGAGCTTGAACCCGGCAGATCACCAAATCTTGCAGGATCTCCTGTAACAGCCAATACATGATTAATGCCCAGAGCATCAAAACCCATCATGTGGGACTGTGTTCCAATTAGGTTCCGGTCACGGCAGGCAATGTGCACCAGTGGACGAAGGCCCGTGCGATCCTGAACGAGGTGACCCAGCGCCATGTTGCTCATCCGTGTAACCGCGAGTGAGTTATCGGCCAGTGTCAAGGCATCGGCTCCTGCTGCTTTTAATGTCTCGGCACCTTTCATGAACTTGGCAATGTCCAAGTCTCGTGGCGGGTCAAGTTCAACAATGACCGTGTGACGCTGCTTGACCAGATCAACGATCGTAGGCTGTCCGCCACGTCCGGAACGCTCATCCACATTTTCATGCAACACGATACGTGGTTTGGATTCTGACGGATCAGGCTCCAGAATAGGCGAAGGCACATAGTCAGCAAGCGCCTCTTTCATAGCGGTGATATGATCAGGTGTCGTACCACAGCAACCACCGATAATACGAGCACCCAGTTCAGCAAATTGCACTGCCGTCTGACCAAAGTACTCCGGAGTCGCACCATAACGGAACTGACCATCCACATAATCTGCGGCACCCGCGTTCGGGTAGACGGACATTGGAATACCAATTCGTCCGGAGACGGTTTCCATGGCACGCATAATCCCGTTTGGACCTGAGCGACAGTTAAAACCAATGACATCCGCGCCCTGCTCCCGCATAATCCGGAAAGCTTCAGGCATCGTATATCCGTCCAGTGTGTGTCCTACATCCTCTACCGCGAACTGTCCAATCACGGGCAGATCACTTAGCTTGCGCGCTTGCAAAAGGGCAATATCCATTTCCTCGATATCATAGAAGGTCTCAAGCAAAATGCCATCCACGCCTTCATCAAGCAGTGCAGAGATCTGTTGTTGATAAAAGCGTTTCAGTTCACTCGTTGACACGTTTGTCCGCTTGCCACCTCGAATGGAACCAACTGCACCAAGCACATAACCGGTATCTCCAGCTACCTCTTTGGCGATGCGTACGCCGGCACGGTTCACGTCCTCCACCTTGGACTCCAGACCGAACTTGGACAACTTGTCGTAATTGGCAGAATACGTATTTGTTTCAAATATTTCTGTACCTGCATCCCGATAACGGCGATGTACATCCGCCACTACTTCAGGTGAAATCAAGTTTAATTCTTCATATGAAATCCCCACCGGGAACCCCATTTGGTACAGAAATGTTCCCATGGCCCCATCTCCAACGAGAACCCGTTCCTGCATAACTTTGCGCAAATCCGCCTTCATCCCATTTCCCCCCGCCTAGCTGTGATCATTTACATACTAATGTAACACAAAAAACGCTAAAAAACGAAGAAAAACACAGGTTTTTGATGAGTATCCAGCTCATATGGACTTTCTTGCCATACAGCCCCCAATATGTCTCTGTACAGGAGACACGACTTATCCTTTTTGACAAAAAAAGAGGCCCGCAGGCCCCTTTGGTTAAACCTTTCACTTTTTATGAAGTGATTCCTTTAAAAACAACTTCAGCAGGTCCAGTCATGTACACATGATTGTCAGCTTCATTCCACTCAATGTGGAGATCCCCACCCTTGAGGCTGATGACTGCTGTACGATCTGTATGTCCATTCAGGACAGAGGATACCAGTGTCGCACAAGCTCCAGTTCCACAAGCTAGTGTTGGACCCGCTCCGCGTTCCCATACACGCATGTCCACATATCCACGGTCACGAACTGTGGCGAATTCCACATTGATTTTTTTTGGAAACATCGGGTGCACTTCAAGAAGTGGTCCCCAAGTCGTGAGGTCAAAATTCACAGCGTCATCTACATAGATAACCGCATGCGGGTTACCCATGGATACGGCAGTGAATTTGAACGCATGTCCATTTGCTTCAATGTAGTGGTCAACCACTGGGTTGGCATCCACCGTTGTAGGCACTTGAAGACCGTTCAGGATCGGCTCACCCATGTCGACACGTACCGTTTCCACTTTACCATCATGAATGTTGAGACTCACAGGTTGTACCCCTGCACCAATCGTTTCAATGGTGATCTGCTCCTGGCTCACGTGACCATGATCGTATACGTATTTGGATACACAGCGAATGGCATTACCGCACTGTTCTGCTTCCGAACCGTCCGAATTCATGATACGCATCTGAAAGTCCGCCTTCTCCGAAGGCAGTATATAAACCAGGCCGTCCGCACCGATGCCAAAGAAACGGTTGCACCATTTCACAGCCAACTCTGCCGCATCTGCCGGAAGCTCCTTTTCACCAAATACAACGATAAAATCGTTACCAAGTCCATGCATTTTCGTAAATTCCATAATCTTGCCCACTCCTTTTGGCAGTCTACTGCCAAAGCTATATTCTTGCTCTTCTACAGGATTACCATAGAAATTCATATTCAGCATTTACACAAAAAAGCTATCCTGCAAAATGCCAAAGCTTCCGCTTTGAATCATTTTGAGGATAGCATACCGAAATAGGTAAGGAAAAGGTATTGATTTTATGCTGAAAACTTTGTACTTTTCGGTACGAAGCGGCCAGTACCACCCATACGGCGGCGGTTACGACGACCACCCCAGACGCTGCCTGCGCCCATAAGGAACGTTGGAATGCCTGCAGCAACGATACAGAGCGCCCATTCACGCAATCCCAGAGGTACGGTTTTGAAGATCGGCTGCAATGGTTCAACGTACATGACAACCAGCATCAGTACAACCGATGAAATCACCGCAAGAACCAGATATTTGTTCTGTAAAGGATTCCGGTGGAAGATGGACCGCGAACTACGGCAATCAAAGACATGAATAAGCTGCGCCAAAACGAGTGTAGCAAAAGCAACAGACTGTGCCTTGATCAGTTGACCCGGATTATCCGGCGCAGCCTGAAGGGTAAGCCAGAACGCTCCGAGTGTGCATAACCCAATCAACACACCCCGGCTGACGATTTTCCAACCCAGTCTGCGGGCAAAAATGTTTTCCTTGGCGCCACGGGGTTTGTGTTCCATCAGATCTTTCTCAGGCTGATCTACCCCCAGTGCCATTGCAGGCAAACCATCCGTAACGAGGTTAACCCACAGAATCTGAATAGGCACGAGTGGCAGCGGCAGGCCCATCATCATTGCAAAGAACATTGTCAATATTTCGCCCACGTTTGATGCCAGCAAATAACGGATAAACTTGCGAATGTTCTCATAAATATTACGGCCTTCTTCAATGGCAGCCACAATGGTTGAGAAGTTATCATCACTCAGAATCAGCGCCGAAGCTTCCTTCGTGACATCTGTACCCGTAATGCCCATCGCGATCCCGATGTCTGCCGCTTTAATAGCTGGAGCATCATTGACTCCATCACCCGTCATGGCGACGACATGCCCTTTGCGCTGTAACGATTTTACGATCCGAAGCTTGTGTTCAGGACTTACCCTTGAGAAAACATATATGCCCTCTACCTGTTTATCCAGTTGATCGTCTGTCATGCCTGCCAGCTGCTGACCACTTAAGGAGGCACCTCCACGAGGAAGAATCCCGAGTTGATGAGCAATGGCTTCTGCCGTTGTTCCATGATCACCTGTGATCATGACAGTTCGTATCCCCGCCTTGCGGCATGTGGCAATCGCATCTCGCACTTCACGACGCGGCGGATCAATCATACCTGCAAGTCCTACGAAAACTAGCTGACTTTCGGCGGCGTGTTCGTCAGCCACTTTTTCTTCCGGCCGCACTTCACGGTAGGCCATTCCGAGGACACGTAGTGCTGCTCCGGCCATGCTCTCATTTGCTGCCATTACTTTCTGTCGCAGTGTTCCAGTGAAAGGTACAACCTTGCCTTCCCACAAAATATAACTACAGTGTCCGATCAACACATCCGGTGCACCTTTGGTATAGATCATTCGGCCCCCCTGATGATGAACCAGGACCGACATGCGTTTTCGCTCGGAATCAAACGGGAATTCCTGCTGGCGGGCATACAACTCTTTGAGTCCGGCAGGAGTAAGCCCCATTTTGGAGGCCAGTGTGACGAGTGCCCCTTCCGTCGGATCACCTTTCAGCTCCCAGAATACATTATCTCGTTGAACGGTTTCTTCTTGGAGGTCACCTTTTTTCGTGTTTTTCTTGCTTTCCTTTTTGGTATCCTTGCCCTTTTTCTTGCTCCCCACCTCGCTTGCAGCACTTTCCACAATACTCGCATTGTTGCAAAGCGCGCTGATCTGAAGCATTCTGCGCAGGGACTGGTCGCTCTTCAGTTCCACCGTACGACCGTTCTCCAGCATCTGCCCTTCAGGTGCATAACCATCCCCGGTAACCTTGATGTTACGTCCCTCCAACCACACATCCGTTACCGTCATCTTGTTCTGGGTGAGCGTGCCAGTCTTATCCGAACAGATTACGGATGCACAGCCCAGAGTTTCGACAGAAGGCAGTTTGCGTACAATGGCTTTACGTTTGATCATACGCTGCACGCCTAGTGCGAGTGCAATGGTTACAATGGCCGGCAGGCCCTCCGGTATGGCAGCCACCGCGAGGCTGACCCCTGCCAGAAACATGCCAACGGCTGGTTGTCCGTGCAATATACCTGCGACGACAACCATAATGGTTAATCCCAATGCGACAAAAATCAGAATTTTGCCCAATTGCTCCAGCCTGTGCTGTAACGGTGTTTCTTGCTCCTCCGTATTTTGGATCAGATCGGCGATTTTGCCCATCTCCGTCTCCATCCCAGTACGAATGACTACACCTTTAGCTGTGCCACGAGTGACCATGGTACCCATAAAACCAATATTCTTCTGATCACCCAGCGGAACGTCCTCGTCCGCAATCGGAAGGCAATGTTTGCTTACAGGAACCGATTCCCCGGTAAGTGCCGATTCCTCGACATCCAGACTGTTCGTTTGCAGCCAGCGCACATCAGCGGGTATGCGGTCCCCACTCTCCACCATGATAATATCCCCGGGGACAAGTTGTTTGGCGGCAAGGTGTACTTCCTGGCCTGAACGAAGCACTTTGGCAAGAGGTGCAGACAACTGTTTCAATGCACGAAGAGATCGTTCAGCCCGGAATTCCTGTACAAACCCCAGAATTGCATTCAGTACGATAATAGCCACAATCGTTACCGCATCCAGATACTCACCCAGTAATCCGGATACCAACGTTGCTCCCATCAACACCAGCACCATAAAATCCTTGAACTGATTCAAGAGCAATGTAATTGGAGAAATGCGTTTCCCCTCGCTCAGCTCATTCGAACCGACCACTTTCCTCTTCTCTGCTACAGCTTCATCCGTCAATCCTTCCTGCGGGCTGACGCCAAGAGTATTACGAAGCTCTTCATCACTAAGTTGATGCCACTTGGTATGTTCCATGCTTCAAGTTTCCCTCCCAGTCTGTATTTCATCTGCAAAATAAGCTCACATGACTCACCGGCGCGCTGGTCGACAGGCTGTACACTATGCCGGACAAACTACCTGCTCTATATGTATTCGGACAGGTCTGTGATTAGCACCCGGAAGGTGAATCCTTTCCCTGATGGACAGAATAGGCTAAAATAAAAGTCTGCGATGTTCTGCGCAGTACCAATTCCAGCGTTCAACAGGCAAGCAACGAAGAATCTGCAGCCAGTCCTTGTTTTTTTACATACCTGGTTGCACGTTTCAGTTATATAGATGAAGCATTTGGCATGATAAATGTAGATGCTCGATAGAGAGAGGAAGTGGAAAAAATGGCATTGGACGGCATTGTAACACGAGCCATTGTTCATGAACTGCAAGGCTGCATTGGTGGACGTATCAGCAAAATCCATCAGCCGAATGGCCATGACGTAGTTCTCACCCTGCGTGCTCAGCGCGGAAATAGTAAATTGCTTGTTTCGGCAAGCCCGACATATCCTCGTGTGCATTATACGGAAAAGACATTTCTTAACCCTACGGAAGCACCCATGTTCTGCATGTTGCTCCGTAAACACTGTGAGGGTGCAATCATTGAGGAGATCCGTCAGATTGGCATGGAGCGTATTATCCACATCAATGTGCGCCAGCGCGACGAACTGGGGGATGTTTCAGTTAAACGGATCATCATTGAATTGATGGGGCGTCACAGTAATATTATTTTGCTTGATCCTGTAACTGGAACGATTCTGGATGGCATTCATCATGTGACTCCTTCCATCAGTAGCTACCGGGTAATCATGCCTGGATTCGCATATACTGCCCCACCCGAGCAACATAAAAGTAATCCGCTCGAAGTGAGTCGTACAGCATTCGAGGACAGCTATCATGCCGCTGAAGAAGAGGCATCACGCTGGCTTGTGAACTCCTTTAGCGGTCTTAGCCCGTTAATTGCGGGAGAGATTGCTACCCGTGGGATTGCTGCTGAAGGCACCGTGAGCACTCAGACTGTGGTGGAGGGTGAGAGCCGAGTTGAGGCTGGTGCACTCTGGAACGCTTTTGAAGCCGTGATGGGACCTGTCAGAGATCATATCTACACACCTGTAACCGGAATGAACGCCAAAGGAAAAATGATTTTCTCGGCCGTTCATCTTGAGAGCATTCAGGAGTTGGAGAAAACCTATGACACGATGAGCAAGTGCATGGAAGATTATTACGGAGATAAGGCTGAACGAGACACGGTTAAACAGAGAGTAAGTGATCTGCTCCGTTTTCTGCAGAATGAGCGAAGCAAAAACATCAAAAAGCTGGACAACCTGAACAAGGATCTGCTGGAAGCGGACGATGCGGACAAGTTCAGACTATGGGGTGAGTTGCTGTTTGCCTCCCTGCATCTGGTTCACAAAGGGGACAAGAGCGTGGAGCTTGTGAACTTCTACGATGAAGACCAAGCCAACATTACCATTCAGCTTGATCCACTGCTTACACCATCTGACAACGCACAACGTTATTTCAAGCGGTATAACAAATACAAGAACAGTCTGGCTGTCATTCATGAGCAGCTTGGCAAAACCAAAGACGAGATTGACTACCTCGATAACCTGTTACAGCAGCTCTCCATTGCATCGATGAACGATATTGAGGAAATACGGGACGAGCTTGTACAGCAAGGATACCTTCGTGACCGTAATAAAAAGGGTAAAAAGAAGAAGAAAAGTGACCGTCCAACCGTACACCAGTTCACCTCCTCGGAGGGAATTGATATTCTTGTGGGCAAAAACAACCTGCAGAATGAGTACGTGACCAACCGTCTCGCTTCTTCCAACGACACCTGGTTGCATACCAAAGACATTCCAGGTTCACATGTCGTTATTCGCAGTACGGACTTTGGTGAAGCTACATTGGAAGAAGCAGCACAGCTTGCTGCCTATTTCAGCCAGGCCAAGGAGTCCAGCAGTGTGCCTGTGGATTACACGTTTATCCGTCATGTACGCAAACCAAGTGGTGCGAAGCCTGGTTTTGTGATCTATGATCATCAGAAGACGTTGTTTGTCACGCCAAATGATGAATTGATCAAGAGTCTGCCATCCACCATTAAAAATGGATAGTATGCTTAGCTCATAAGGTGCGATGTAACAGTAACAATAGAAAAATCCCCTGACCATTAACGGTTCAGGGGATTTTTGTTATTGCATTACTTGTTTGAATGATATGTGAAGCTCAGCTTATTTAGCTTTCTCATTGAATATTGATTCATTTATATGTATAATAATTCGATTGTGATGAATAAATTTATAGTTGAAGGAAGTGTACCATGACCATACATATCAGAGAAACTCAACCTGATGATCTGAAACCCCTGATGGCATTACTGCATGACTATGTGGTGGGATTCTACAACAACCCCTGGCCTGGTGATCAATCCATCCAGCTTTTGATCAACAACCTGCTTAATCAGCAGATCGGTGCTCAATTCGTGGCAGAAGAGGACGGGAAGCTTATCGGATTTTCTACCCTGTTCTTTACATACAGCACGATGAAAGCAGAGCGTGTCGCCATCATGAATGACCTATTTGTTACGGAAACATTCAGAGAAGGCGAAGCAGAAGCCAAATTATTTGCACACTGTCAGCAATATACGCGTGACCATGGATGTGCATATATGTCTTGGATCACAGCAGTGACCAATGAGCGGGCACAGCAATTATTCGAACGTCTCGGGGCTACACGTGGCGCTTGGGTAAACTATTCCATTACATAGACTATTTTCAGAACAAAAAAAGGGACATGCAAACATGAACGTTCAGCCCTATCATGGTTGCATGTCTCTTACTCCTTCGATCTTAAAATGTATCCAGTAATACAGAATTTATTATAGTCAGATAGAGCGTTGCAACGTCTCGCTTACTCTCCCCTTTGCTGTGAAGCAGCTGCCTTCAGCCTTTCCAACACATCAACCGTTACGGTCTTGCTACCAAGATCCCCGTGGAAAACAACACCTTGCCGTTTACCATGATAATCAGATCCACCTGTTTCAATGAGGTCGTATTCCTTGGCCAGCTTACCATACCTGCGTTCCTCTTCTGGGCCATGGTCCGAATGAAACACCTCAATGCCATCTGGACGAGAGTCTTCGATGATACGTCGCACCAATTCATCATCGTTATAGAGACCCGGATGGGCAATCACAGCGGCTCCACCTGCGGCTCTGATCCACTCACACGCATCCTCTGGTGCAACGCGGGGTACAGATACAAAGCCTGGCTTGCCTTCAGCAAGATACTGATCAAATGCATCCCGCATGTCAACAGCGTAGCCTTTTTTCACCAGCACATCGGCCATATGAGGTCTGCCAATACTCTCATCCGGCTCTAACGGTCGTCCCAGCTCATCCAGTACCTCCTGCCAGCTTATATCAAGCCCGAGTTCTTGCAGCTTGGCGATAATCAGATGATTCCGCTCATCTCGCGCTTCTCGTAATCCGGCCAACCGTTGCAGGAATATCTCATCCTCCGTATTAACGTAATAGCCCAGTACATGAATATCTTTGCCGCCAGCCCGGGTGCTGATCTCCACTCCGGCAACAACATCAATATCGTACTCTTTTCCCGCTTGCTGTGCTTCCGCTACACCGGCTACTGTATCATGGTCTGTTAGGGCAACTGCAGATAGCCCTTTTTGTTTGGCAAGCTTCACATTATCAGCAGGTGGCTGCATTCCATCGGAAGCCTGACTATGCGTATGAAGATCACAGCGTCCTTGGCGCTGATCCATGATCAACAGCTCCTTTGTTTAAAATTGATTATGATTCAATCTTATCTACCATTGATGTTGCCAACGATTATGCCTTCCCCGTCTTATGTACCGACTGAGGCTGCTCCTGCTGACGCAGATAATTCAGGAAAGCGACTGCTGACAGGGGCAACAAGGACGATTTCAGATGGATGGCATAGAACTGCCTTTTGAATTCGAGTCCGCGGATATCCACAATATGAACAAGTCCCAGAGCCAGTTCATGCTGCACCGAAGAAGGAGATAACATCGTAATACCCACCCCTGCCTCCACGGCCGATTTTACCGCTCCTGTACTGCCAAGTTCCATCACTACATTCATATCTTGTGGATCAATCTTTTTCTTTTGCAATTGGTCTTCCATCACCTGACGAGTACCCGAGCCCTTCTCACGCAGCACAAAGGGATAATTCATTACATCCTCAAGATTCACTTTGCTACGCTTAGCCAGATCATGCCCGGCAGGTACGATCAGTTTCAGCTCGTCCTGCATGACAGGCTCCACAATCATGTCCGGGTGGTGCACTGGCGCTTCAATCAGACCAAAATTAAGCTGGTGCTTCAATATATCATCCATAATTTGCGTTGTATTCATTACTTTCATGACAATTGAAATATCGGGATACTGAAGTGCAAATGGTCCGAGCATGCGTGGAAGCACATATTCCCCGATCGTTAAGCTGGCTCCCAGCTGGAGTCGGCCCTGTAACATCTGGGTAAACGCCGACATCGCTTCGTCCGTCTGTCTGACCAGCTCTACACTCCGTTTCGCATGAGGTAATAAAGTTCGGCCAGCCTCGGATAATTCTATTTTTTTGGTGGAACGATGCAATAACTTGGTGCCAAAATAGTCCTCCAATGATTGAATCTGCATCGTTACTGCCGGTTGAGTCATATGTAATGCTTGTGCAGCAGCCGAGAAACTCCCCTTCTCTGCTACCGTATAAAAAATATGCAATTGGTGAAAATTCATATCTTCGCCCCTCTTCGATTACACTCTCTACATTGTAGCCGATTTCCCGCTTGGCAACAAAAAAAGCATGCAGCTTGTCTGCATGCAATAATCCTTGAATCTATGATTTCAACATATTGAATCTACTCAGGCTTACTTATGCTTGCGGCTATTTTTGACCAACGTCATTCTTCTTGAATGTCTTAACCATGAATAATATGATTTCAGGTCCCTCAACTCAATGGTCTCCGACATACGTCCCAGAAACGTAACTACAATCATTTTGTGCAGCGGGTTGCCCGCAATATCATATTCTCCTTCAAGTTCGGAAAATTCGGCGACCACCACCAGATCCTCATCAATCAGGTAGACGTCCTGTTCATTACGGTAGTATGGTGTTATACGGTCCTGCTTCAGACACTCCCATAACCACGCCGCAATATGGTCATCATCACTACGTGCAGGCTCAATACGGTCTGCATACCGCATCTTGGCATGATGGGTAATGACGATGTCGGCCACTTTCTTGTCTCCAAGAGCCACGAAAAACGGCTCGTAGGTGCTCCAACGTTGCATCACCTTATCACGCATGGGAATCACTCTCCACCAGATAGGACTTTCTATCTATTTATTACCAAATATATTACAACATTAGTCCCGCAACCTCAAGGCGTAAGTTTAACTTTTTTTCACAATAGCCAATTTGTGTATAATTCAAGAAAAGAGCGACCCCAAAGGGTCCCTCCAGTTTCTCTTCTATATTCCGTAAAAGCTCGTTTTGTCCATCGTTTTGCTGGCATACTCGGTTTTGATCTCATTACGATACGAGCGTTCGATCTTGCGCACATAGGAAAGTCGCTTCACATTTTTCATCGTATCATCTGCCCGTTCTGCATTAACATACATGACTACATAATGCATACGGCGGGAGATATAATGCACGGTGCCATATTTTTCGAGATTACGGGCAGCCTTCAAATCACTGACCCAAATAATGAATCCTGTCCTTTCCGCAAACATCATCGTTCCCCGCCCTTCTATAATGATTACTTAACTGCAACCACACTTGCCGCCACTACCGCAGCCGCCCTTCGGATTCGGGTCATTGCTCGGTACCTTAATGGTCGTTGACACTGCAAATGCAATGGTCTCTGACATCTGGAATAACATGTCATCCAGGGACTTCTCTGCCTGTTTGAAGCGGATTACCGCCTCGTAATTTTCCAACTCCTGTTCCAGAGCCTTCACCTGGTCTTTTGCTGCATGATAATCCGGGTGAAAATGACCGAAACGCTGTGTTTCTTCAAACAATTCCTTCTTGGCATTCAGCTTCCGAATCCCCATCTGAATCTCAGGGGTAGTCTCGACTTGCTGCTTCCAATATAAATAATCCGATACTTCGGCAGATTGGTTAATCATGTCGCCCAGTTCATATGCGCCCGTTAACACTTGGGCCATATCGACCGTGTTCATTTCCGCTACGCTCATGAAATATTCATCCTATCTATATATAAAGTTCTACTTAACGTAGACTACCTCATCATAGCATATCCATGAATAGTTAAGAAGAGTTTTTCCTGCAATTAGAAATAGGGGGAACTCGAAAATTCGCCTTTCAACCTGATATTCACGTGAAATAGTCAGGTTATGACATCATCTGGCAGGATAAGACGCATTGTATCCCACTCTGACGGGGAGAATGTACGCCATTCCGTCTCTGATGTATTTTCACTTGAATCCAACATGCACCAACCGCTTAAAGTCCATTGTTCATGACCCTCTACCTGATGTGGAATGAGGTATTGCGTTTGATTTTCCTGTTGTATCCCCAGCTTGGTCTGCCACTCAATGGCTTTGGCAGCAATCTGTCGGGCGGTTGAACTATGATATCGACGCCACTCCTTGTACCAGGTCTCCGGTATCTCCTCAAATCCCAACAGAGAGAACTTCTTCTCAATGACAGAATGATCACGCTCCAACCCATGCAGAGAAGCAGGGACATCAACCAGACCTAGATTATCGGGAGTGTAGAAAGAAGAATATACACCGCTCAACACATCTTTTTCTAATAACTTCGGATCATCTGCGGAGCCTGTACTTGCCTCCATTACCTTCATACTCCGATTTACAGTCAACGGTGCAGCATCCGTCTCCTTGCCCCAATCTGCTAACGCAATACGTACATTCTCTGGTATGCCTGTCAGCGCATATTGATCCAGACACTCTATCACTTCATGTAATTCATACCCTCTGGCTAAGGCCGAAATGAATCGCTCTCTTGTCATACGGTAGATGGACATTCGATCACGCGTCACCCGTTCTGCGCATTGCTCCAGCATCCAGATCACATCAGGCCCTGCTTCGGGCGGCACCAACATTTCGAAATCAGGCTGCATGTAAAATCCACACGGCTCCGCCTCACTTACCATCTCTTGTTCTCGATATAACAGGCTATGCGGTTCGATCAGCCAACGGAATGCCAGCGCTCCCGACTGATCTTCTCCTACTTCACCATAACCCCAGCCAGCCAGTGCGTATAGCCAGCCCCTGATCCGTGGTTTCAATTCCAAATTCTCTATATGGCACCATATGTTTTTTTCTGGAGCCAACACTGCCAATTGATAATGGAAATGCTGCAACGCGGGTTCAGCTTCTCCGTATCTTTCCATACACGCTTGATATATTTCCCGATGCATCTGTCTCCACGAGAGCTGCAACCATTTTTGTAATCGATGATCTACAATCTGAATTTGGCCATCTGACTTCTGAACGAGATTCAGACTGAGCAGTAGATCGAGAAGGATAGCTACGTGGGTCGGATACAAATCCGAATGATCATATCGGATGCCCAGACCTTCAAAGTCTGTTGAAGATAACACCGTGATCACACTTAATTTTTGAACACTTTTCTTATGTATAGTGCCCTTCCCTGTCAAAGGAAGTCCTTCTCTTTCAATCCACGCGATCAGATGAAGAAGTTCCGCAGCAGTATCCGGCTTTCCTTCCTGTAATACATGAGCATGCTGTGCCATCTGTTTAACGGTTATGCCCACTTTTTGTGCGTAAGCAATCGTCAATGTCTCCATCAGCGAAGCAGGAATATAGAATAATCGCTCTCCCCAACTCTTATATACAGATTCAATCCATCTTTGCTGCCTAAGGCTGGCGAATGAAGAATTGGCTTCTGCGACACTTAGTCCTTCGATGGCCCACTGTTCTCGTGGCAGGAGGGAGGAAAAAGGCTTACCGGCATGTTTGTGAAAAATTGCACCAAGCACTTTTTGTTCCACCAAAGCAAGCTTTGACCATGAATCAAGGTTCAGTACCACAGGCTCATCTATTGCTTCAAATGAAGACATATCCCAATCCCTCCTCTTTTCGCGAGTATAAATGGACTATTCGTTCTCATGAACGATGGCATATTCATATCCCTGCTCGACCAAGAACATCTGACGGTTTAATGCAAACTCCTGTTCCTTACTATCCTCTGATACCAACGCATAGAAATATGCTTTGTTTTCTCCAGCTTTTGGTCTCAGAATTCTTCCCAAACGCTGTGCCTCTTCCTGCCTTGACCCGAAACTTCCGGATATCTCAAGCGCAACAGCAGCATCAGGCAAATCCACAGCAAAATTGGCAACCTTGGATACCACAATTGTTTTAATCTCTCCACGTCGAAAAGCGGCAAACCACTTGATTCGCTCTTGCTGTGACATGTTACCCGAGATCAAAGGTGCTTCAATTTCCCGGGCAATCAACTCGAGTTGATCCAGATATTGTCCAATCACTAGCGCAGGCATATCCCGATGACGTTCCAGCAAACGCTTAACTACATGTACCTTCGCCGGATTCTCGGCAGCCAATCGAAATTGATGTTTAACCTCGGCTTGCAGATAATTTGATCTTAGTTCCGGGGAAAACGGAATACGTATCTCTTGACATTGTACATCAGCAATCCACCCTTGCTGCTCCAGTTGTTTCCACGGCATATCATAGAGCTTTGGACCAATCAACGAAAACACATCCTGTTCACAGCCATCCTCTCGAACCAATGTGGCCGTTAATCCCAGCCTTCGCGTAGCTTGAATATCCGCAGTTGCACGAAACACTGGTGCTGGCAGCAAATGTACTTCATCATATATGATCAGCCCCCATTGCCGCTCACTGAGCAGTTTGATGTGGGTAAAATCAGCATCCTTTGATTTCCGGTGTGTAAGAATCTGATATGTAGCTACAGTCACAGGTTTCACCTGTTTTTTCTGACCGGAATACTCACCAATCTGTTCGCTGGTAATCGTGGTTTTGTCTTGAATTTCCTGAATCCACTGTCGCACAGACGTTGTATTGGACGTCAAAATAAGGCATTCACATTGAAGCCGCTCCAGCACGGCCATGCCAATGACCGTTTTTCCTGCCCCGCAAGGAAGTACGAGTAAACCGCTTCCTCCCATGCCCTCACTGCCTTCGAATGCATCCACAGCCTCTCTCTGGTAAGAACGCAACGCAAACCGCTCAGAGTGGTCCCCTGGATCATTAGACCGCCAATCAAATGAAAGCTGGGTTCCCTCCCGATACCCCACGTAATCAAGTACGGGGTAACCCAATCGTGTTAATTCCCTTTTCAATAACCCTCGCTGTTCTCCTGGGAGCAGAAGTTCATGAGCGTCCTTGCGTTCCATGCGAAAGGCAGCTATCGATTTCAATCCACTTAATTCATCCAGCAACCGCTCATCCTCACTGTAAAGGCGCATTCTAGTGTGATCTGCTTCGGAATGCAGCTTTAATTTGCCATACTGATCCATGATTCTCCGAACATCCTGTATGAGTGCAGCAGGCACGTTCCAGCGGGATACCAGCTCCAGACTTGCGATAACCTGATCTGCATTCCATCCCAGCGCAGCCGCATTCCAGAGGGATAACGGAGTGATTCGGTAGGTATGAAACGCTGCTGGTGTCTTAACAAGTTCTGAATACATCCCAAGCTGCTCTCTTGCTCTTTCGAATCCGGGGTGACCAACTTCCAGCAAAACTGTAAAATCTCGCTGAACGATACAAGCATCTGTCCTTACCGTATGTTCTGTTCCTTCCATTTGGAGCCTTCCTCCTATCACAAAAAAGTCCAGTTCCGGCAGCTTCCGAAAATGAACCACTTTAAGTGCACGTTCAAAAAGTCTAGTTTTCAGTACCGAGAAGTGGACTTTTTGAACAACATCTATAAAATCCACAAAAAAACATCCTGCCCATACCTCGGTATGAACAGGATGCCCAACTAGCTATAAAGTCATTCGGCTGTGTAACCCTTGGCCATAGCTATGAACAATCTAACGGCCGTCTGCATTGCGTCTTCATCAAAATCAAACATCGGATGATGATGCGGATAGATCGCATTTTTATCCGGATTGCCTGCTCCAACAAACATAAAGCACCCTGGAACCTTCTGCAGATAATACGCAAAATCTTCCGCTGGCATCAGCATTGGGGAAGCTTGCACTCGTTCTGCCCCAAATAATTCTGTAGCTTCTCTGAAGAAACGTGCTGTCTCCTGTTCATCGTTCACCACAGGCGGATATCCCATAATATATTTCACTTGCGTCTCTGCCCCATAAGCTGCCCCTGTCTGGGCTACCATGGTAAGCACGCGCTCTTTCATCCCGTTTCGGGTCTCTTCATCAAACGTTCTTACCGTACCGCTCATTTTGCATTGCTCTGCAATTACATTCTGAGCCGAGCCCGCCTGTATTGTACCAATGGTCAGCACCGCGGGTTGCAATGGATCCACCGAACGACTGACAACGGTCTGAAGCTGCATCACAAGCGCAGAACCCGCGATAAGACTATCTATCGTGGATTGTGGCATCCCGCCATGTCCACCTTTGCCTTTGATCTCAATGTAAAAATCGTCCGCCGCCGCCATCATCGGTCCTGCTTTACTGGCAACAACACCTATAGGCAACGGGGTCCACAGATGAATGCCATATATGACATCCACGCCTTCAAGCGCACCATCCGCAATGACCTGAACTGCACCACCCGGAAGCAGTTCTTCTGCTGGCTGGAACAAAAAGCGAATCTCTCCTTGGACCTCCTGCTTGTGACGGCTAAAATACAACGCCGTACCGAGCAAGATCGAGATATGACCATCGTGGCCGCATGCATGCATCGCTCCTGCTTGTTGTGACGCATACTCGATATTCTTCTCATCCTGAATTGGCAGTGCGTCCATATCAGCTCGCAGCATGACGACAGGACCCGGCTTGTCCCCACGAATGGTACCGATGACCCCGTGGCCACCAACATGACGCCTCACTTCAACGCCAAAACTCTCCAACATATCCGCTACAAAAGAGGATGTCTTCTCCTCATGAAAGGAAACCTCTGGATTGCGATGAAGGTGACGCCGCCATTCCACCATGTGGATCTGCAGATCTTCCCACCATATATTATTAGTCATGTCTCTCCACCCTTTCAATCTTGAACGGGACTTGGATCAAGCCCGAACCTGCCTCTTCAAACCTATTGCTGTATATTGTAGCAGAATTGGAAGAAAACCGATACGAAACGCCTTTGGAAAGCTTGCACGGGAAGGGGAAACATACTATCATGAACTAGAGAAATACTCGAGAAATTATACTCGGAAGCTTATGAGGAGGATCAAACGCTTATGATTTTTGAGAATACAGGCTTGGATGGCTTGAAGAGCGACTTGGCATACCTGGATGAGAGCGCCGAGAAAGTCGGATTTGTCCGGTGGCAATGGGAATATTACCGTGCTACATATGACTACAAAATTGAAGATGAACTAACCAACTCAGAATACTTTGTACGCATTAATACCCGCGCTGTGGAAGGCAAATTGGAAAAACCGGATACCGTTCTTGCTGTTGAAGCAGTATACCTTGGCAAAGCCACTTTCCCTCACGGCCTGGATTATGACTCTTCCGTTCCGCAACCAGTCGTGAAGCTGGCAGCCCAAAAATTACAGCAGCTTAAAGAACTGCTGGAAGCATAGGCTGGGCCAAACGATGAAACAACAAACGGCCCAAACGAAAACGAAGAGAGGCACGCCGGATTTTCAACTGCTAATCCTCACTTTATTGTTGGTGGGCTTTGGACTGGTGATGGTATTCAGCTCCAGTTCCAGCATTGCAATCGCAAGCGATAAATTTAACAATGATGCCCTTTACTTCACGAAAAAACAACTTATGTGGGCGATTATCGGTCTATTTGGCATGTTTTTTGCCATGAATATCCGCTTCAACAAGTACAAAAAGCTCTATGCACCCTTTTTCCTGCTCACTACGGTCATGCTGGTGATTGTTTTGATCTCAGGTGCAGTATTGAACGGTGCACGAAGCTGGATTCACATTTTTGGTTTCAGTCTTCAGCCTGCAGAGTTCGCGAAAATTGCTATCATTCTCTATCTCTCTGCTCTTATTACCAAAAAAGGTGAGAAATTCAGGGTTTTCAAGACAGGGTACGTTCCCGTCTTGTTCATCGTTGGATTCATCGCAGGGCTGATTATGCTGCAACCAGACTTCGGTACCACCTTCATTCTGGTGTCCACCTGTGGTCTCTTGATCTATGCCGGTGGAGCCAGTATGAAACATATCCTGGGTTCGATTCTCCTGGTTGTACTCGGTGGGGCACTGGCGTTTGGAGCGAATTCCCTGTTTTCTTCCATGTCTCCTTCAGATAGCTCAAGTTCAACTGTCTCTGTTACAGAAGTCAAGCAGAACTATAAAATCGGACGAATTCAAGCTTTTTTGGACCCTTTATCAGATCCCACGGACGGAAGTCTTAACCTTTACCGTTCCCTTGTTGCCATTGGTGATGGCGGCATAACAGGTTCCGGGATTGGACAAGGTACGATGAAGTTGCATTATTTGCCAAACGCGTATAATGACTTTATTTTCTCCGTAATTGGGGAAGAACTCGGATTCATCGGAAGTGCATTATTCCTGCTTGTTTACCTGTACTTCATCTGGCGCGGAATTATTGTCTCTCTCCGCTGTCCCGATCCATTCGGAACATTGGTCGGCATAGGTATCATGGGACTGATCGCGATTCAGGCATTTATCAACATCGGTGGTGTGACTCAGACCATTCCGGTGACGGGGGTTACGCTTCCGTTTATCAGTTATGGGGGCACCTCACTCTTTGTGATGATGGTTGCCATGGGCATTCTGCTCAGTATCTCACGTACTAACAATCTGGACGTGATCAAGGAAGAGAAAACCAAGTCCGTGACTGTACAGACACAGACTCGTACCTCTCCTGCTCTTCGTTCACGGGAGTCCATCCGTCGGATTCGATAAAAAAGAAACTCAAAAAAGGCTGTGCACCCAATGGATGCACAGCCTTTTTATGTGTACTCGTTACAATTCTGTCTATCAAGATGAAGAACAGGTCAATATGACTCTGTCCTCCATTGCGGATTGCGATTTCTACAGATCGTCGCCTTTGAAAGATACGCCTTCTACCTTTACATTGACTTCAACCACGCGTAATCCGGTCATGGTCTCTACCGCTTCTCTTACATTCTGCTGAAGCATACGGGAAACTTCATGAATCGGGGTTTCGTACAGGACGATGATGCGCAGGTCAATGGCTGCTTCCAGCTGGCCGACCTCAACGCTCACGCCTTTCTGTACGTTTTTACCGCTGAGTCGCTTCGCCCAGCCCTCTGACAATCCTCCAGACATTGCGGCAATTCCGGGTGTTTCCATTGCAGCCATTCCGGCAATTTTTGCAACCACGTCATCGGCAATCCGGATGTTTCCGCTCTCCAGTTGAAGTTGTTCTGCCATGCCACATCCTCCTTCACTTCGTTACTCGTATTTTAAATCCTTTCCACCCCAAAAAGCAAATTAAACTCAAAAAGATGCGTTTACAACCTACCACCATTTGGTTATATTGAAATATGAAAATAATCTCATAAGCGATTTACAGTGTAATTCAAAAACAAAATAATTTATAACCGAGGTGTTTGTTGTGAGAAACCGGATTTCATCCATTTTGCTGATTGCGTTCTTTGCACTCAGTGCCATCGCCCACTACTTGAAATGGGATTCGATTCTACAGTTCGTGATATCAGCCATTTCGGTTATTTTTGTGGCCGGTTTTTTAGGCAAAGCCACCGAAAATGTAGCCCACTACGCCGGACAGCGGCTAGGTGGATTCTTGAATGCCACCTTCGGCAATGCTGCCGAATTGATCATCGCCATTTTCCTCGTCAAAGAGGGACTCTTCGACATGGTCAAAGCTAGTCTGACAGGTTCCATCATCGGAAATCTGCTGTTAGTGCTCGGGTTAAGTATTTTTGCCGGAGGACTCAAGTTCAAAATTCAGAATTATAATGTTTCCCTTGCAGGTCTGAATGGTTCCCTGATGATTGTTGCCATCATTGCCCTGTTTATTCCGGCAGTCTTTCTCAATACACATTCCATTACACAGAAAGACACCAATACACTTAGTCTCATCGTGGCCGGATTGCTCATCCTCGCGTATATTGCGTGGTTGCTATTCTCCATGGTGACACATAAGAACTACCTTGCAGACGTCACTGAGGATCGCGACGAAGAGCTACCTCATGAGCATGCTCCGGCGTGGTCCAAGAAAAAATCTATTCTCTACCTGGTGCTCGCAACAGTCATGGTTGCCTTCGTCAGTGAATGGCTGGTGGGCACGCTTGAAGTCTTCACTTCGGAATTTGGACTTAGCGAACTGTTTGTCGGTGCATTCCTTGTGGCCATCATTGGTAATGCCGCCGAACACAGTGCAGCCATCATGCTTGCCATGAAAAATAAAATTGGAGCCGCCGTGGAAATTGCGGTTGGCAGCAGCTTGCAGATCGCACTCTTCGTTGCTCCTGTACTGATTTTTGTGAGCTACTTCACAGGCAGAACCATGGATATCGTATTCACAACGATTGAACTGGTCGCCATCGGCGTATCCGTATTTATTGCGAAGTCCATTACCCAAGATGGTTCAACGAATTGGTACGAAGGTTTACTCCTGCTCGTCGTATATATCATACTCGGTGTATCCTTCTTCCTGGTGTAACCAGGCCCTCACGTAGCCATGATTAAAATAAACAAGCCACAAGAGGCAGCCCCAATATACATTTGGAGCTGTCTCTTTATTTGTATACGCCTTCCGGCTGGCTTTCATCCCAGTCCCGTTCAGGCGCACAAAAAAAGCATGCATAAACGCCTGCATGCCTTCTATTCTGACCCGCGCATTTGCAGGCTATTGCTCATTCTTCTTGTTCAAGGCTTCATATAAAATTGCCAAATTCCGCTCAAGCGCGCTAACCAGCTGCTTACCTGCACCTTCTGGAAGGAGCCCTGCACGAACAGCAAAATCAACTTCTTTGGAGAACCCATACATCTGTGTATCCAATACTTCCTCATAGAGAGGGCAGTAGCGGGTAGCCAGATTCTCCATCTGTACTTCAATAAGCTTCTGTATTTTATCTGCATCTTCTTGAAGAAGACTGATCGCTTTCAAACTCAGCTGGTCCTGCAGATCAGATGAAGTCATGCATTTTTCCCCCCTATGTCCCAAAAATCGCGTAAAGACGTTCTACCTCTAATATTAGACGAAATGAAGAGCTAATACAAGAACCTGACCAAAATAAGCCCGCAAAGTTAAGCCTTTTGTTGAAGCTTAATCCACCTGTTCCAGTCACGTCCAGACGAGTATTCAGATCATTCCATGCCAAAAAACACCCCTGCCAAAAAAGGCAAAGGTGCTTCTTGAGAGCTATTACTCAGATGCGATGCTTACATTCAGTCCATGCTTGGCAAATACTTCTGACATGGCTGCTTTCGCTTCAACTGCATCTGGACCATGAACATGCAGTTCATAGCTGTGCGTGCTGATCAGCGTTGTAAACAATCCGAGAATACTTTTTACATCGATATACTTGTTCTCCGAATGAAGCACGATTGAAGAAGTAAACTTGCCTGCTGTTTGAGCAATTTCTACTACAGCCGCGTTATTACTCGACATAGGAATCCCTCCGTCTTTTTACTATTGGTATCATCTATTAATTACCACTACATGATACCGTGAATCCGCTTTCCTAGCAACAGCAAAATCCTGTTCCTACTTCAAACGGTCCGGATTCAAGCATTCCAGCTCAGGAATGACAAAAATACCGTCTTTACGAATCAGCACATCGTCAAAATAAATCTCCCCGCCGCCATAATCCGGACGCTGGATTAATACGAGATCCCAGTGGATAGACGAGCGGTTGCCATTGTCGGTTTCTTCATACGCCTGACCTGGCGTAAAGTGTAAGCTGCCTGCGATTTTCTCATCAAACAGGATGTCTTTCATCGGATGAAGAATATGCGGGTTAAATCCAATTGCAAATTCACCGATATGACGAGCACCCTCATCCGAATTCAGGATTTCATTCAAACGCTCTGTATCGTTACTTGTCGCTTCAACAATTTTGCCATCCTTGAACGTGAACTTGATATTTTCAAAAGTCACTCCATTGTACAGGGTTGGCGAGTTATAACTAATCGTTCCGTTCACGGAATTGCGCACAGGGGCACTGTACACTTCGCCATCCGGGATATTTTTTTGGCCAGAACATTTCTCTGCACCGATATCTTTAATGGAGAAGCTCAGCTCTGTTCCTGGTCCGGTGATACGAACTTTATCCGTCCGCTTCATCAGGTTAGCAAGCGAGTCCTGCGCTTTGTCCATTTTGGCGTAATCCAGGTTACATACGTCGAAGTAGAAATCTTCGAACGCTTCTGTACTTGTATTGGCGAGTTGCGCCATACTTGCGTTAGGGTAACGCAGTACAACCCATTTCGTATGTTTGACACGTTGTTCACTATGTACCGGGTGGGAGTACAATGAATTGTACATTTTCATTTTTTCTTCCGGCACATCGGACAGATCATTCACATTTTCTCCCGCACGAATACCGATATAACAATCCATCTGTTTCATACGGTTCAGATCAATCTCTGCCCATGTTTTCATCATTTCTTCTGTGGCATTTTTCAGCATCGCACGCTGTACGGTTTTATCAGTCAACTGTACAAAGACGTTACCACCTTTTTTTCCTACCTCTTCAATAATGGCGTTAATCAGATCACGTTCCGATCCAATCATCTCAACCAATACATTTTCACCAGGCTGTACATCTACTGAATAGCCCACCAGGTTTGCTGCAAGCTTTTGAATTCTTGGGTCTTTCATCTTGGTAAAATCCTCCTGTCATCTGCCATACTTGAATTGAACAACGGTAAATTACGATACTATTGTAGCACGCGAACAGTCCTCCCGTCAGCAGGCAGTCCCTCACTTCGTTTATTGATATGACTTGAAGTTAACATCGGTGACAAGGGCTTCTTTGTTACTTTTACGGTTGTTGTCCGTGTAACTCATCTGACTTTCAGAGGATAAGCGAAGAGGCAGACTGCTCTTCCGATCTACCGTGAGATGATATACCGTCTGCACGCTCGCTTGTTTCATCATCTGTTGCATCGTTGTTTCACCCTGTTTCCAAACTTTCTCCAGATCCTTCTCAAGCTTCTCCTTACGCGCCCCTTTCACCGTAGCTGCCTTATGCATATATTCTGCCCGAATGGCGTTCATCTCGTCGTTTAGCTGGGTTACAGCCCATGATTTGGCGTCTTCCGGTGCAAGTTCAATCCGTAATGTTCTGGTTCGACGACCAGCACCATACTCGGATTGAATGGTTTTGTGCATCCCATCGATCTTCTCCAATTGGGCAATTGGATTAAATCGAGAAAGAGACCCACGCAGCGGCTCATGCTGCGCTGACAATGCCATCCATTGCCCTTGTTTCCGCTCGAAAGAGGCGCTAAACCCACTGGGCTGTCCATTATTTTTTACGGCAGTTGTTTGAATGCCTGTCCCCACAGCAGTTACTTCTCCAGGTAATCGGGTCTGAAGGGTCAAACGATCATGATTCTCCAGCTTGCCTTCGAATTTGAACTGATTCTCAAACAGCCCACTGTTTTCCCGTCGAAGTCCTGCCTCTCCTTCAAAACTCAACGTTTCTTTTCCCGCTATCCCCGATAAAGCCAAGGAAAAGACCTCTTCAGGCGTTTGATCTCGCTGGATTAATCCACAACCCGGAACACCAATAATCACGATGCTCACAAATAACCATAATGTACGTACCGAATGGCGGTTAAACATGTCTATCTTCACCCTTCCATGAACTTTCTCCATAGATTGCCCCGCCCGTATACGCTTATACTTCCTTCTATACACATCTTGATTCTCCCATGCACAAAAAAAGAGAACGACTCCGCAATTGGAATTGTTCTCTCTTAACGTGTTACTTCCTGTTCCTCTACAACGATTCTGTTCCGACCACCATTCTTGGCGCTGTACAAAGCCATATCAGCCCGATAAAACAAGGACTCTACACTGACCTTTTCATCCATCCAACTCCACTCTGCGATGCCACTGGATACCGTAACGGGCGGTCTGGTCTCTTCTGCGACTCTCTTTCGAATCACTTCCGCATAATCTAACGCCTGCCTTACACTCACCTGTGGCATATAGATCGCCAGTTCTTCTCCACCCCATCTGGCGCAGACATCCTCCGAGCGAACAGAGCTGGTGACGATCTCACTCACTTGCTTCAATACTTGATCCCCCGTCTGGTGTCCGAATGTGTCATTCACCTGTTTGAACTGATCAATATCCACCACAATGAGGGAGCCACAGAATTCATGAGCCTGTCGCTCGTGAATCACACTGTCCAGATAATGCCTCACGTACAGGCCTGTCAACATATCCAGATTAGCCAAGCGCCGAACCTCGGCATGCAGTGTGGCATTTGACAGGGCAAGCCCGATATGAATAGATAACATCTGCAAGAGCCTATAGTTATCATATGAAAAGTAGTGCTCTCTACTGTGTCCCAGCAAAATGGCACCCTTCACTTCACCATTGACTCTGATCGGTGATGCAATCAGTGACATGGATCCCGTATCTTCCATGAAAAAGGAGGACACTTTATCAAATTGCGCATAATTGGCTATAATAAGCGGTTCCTCTGTTCGATAGACCAAACCTGCGATACCGTAGTCTACAGAAAAGGATCGGTGAAAAACATCTTTCACGTTAGATGACATGACTTCGAAGTCATTGGTACTGTCATTGAGTTGAAGAATGCAACACGTTTCAGCCTGGAATATTTCCTTTAACTCTTGTTCGGATAATTGATAAATCTCTGAAAGATGCAGACTCTTGTTCAACCGCTGTGTAAGATCATTAATTAAACGAAGTTCCTGAATTAACATATTGGATTGTTCATGCAACTTGGCGTTCTCAAAGGCCGTTCCTGCAGTGTCTACCATCATCGTAATCAATTGCAAGTCCGATTCTTCCATAATCTCTTCATTCATTTCGATATGGAACACACCGTATATGCCTTGTTTGCCTTTCAGCGGAATCCCTACATCTACAATGCGGTTCTCTGCATCATGTGAGCGAGCAACGATCAGCTTACCTTCCATAAATGAACGCACACAAATATCTTCTCCTCGCTCGTGGACAAGCAACGGTTTAATCCGTGGATCAGAGTTGCTCTGATCCTGAGACATATACAATTTGATATAAGTGGCCGGGTACAAGTAATCCATACTGTCAAATACCTCATCCAATATGGCCTCGACATCCATTTTGTCATGCATTCGCTGAACAATCTGAAAGAGGATGGACCTCCGGTGTTCCTCACGAGCTGTTTGTTCATGAGCATGTAACAGGTCCGTCATAAATATGTATTCGAATCTTCGGTAAAAGCAGGTGTGATAATGCAATGCCTCAGATTGAACCACAGCTTCAGACGTTTCATATCCATTGGATTCATAGATCACAGCAGTGAATACGGCAAACATATCCTTGTTAGTTCTGGAGAATAAGGGATGTGTTATTATAAGATATTCTCCGTGTTCGCTTGTCCCTTTAAGGGACAGGGCCTGTCTCTTATCCAAACATTCCAATACCAGCCTGCGTGCATTTACGCCCGGATCAGTTTCATGATCGCTATCGTATCCTATGCAATCACCTTCCGTGTTCCACACGCTGTAAAAGGTTGATGGTCTGGCCAGCCTTGAACCCACTCTGGAGTTCCAGTCACTGTATGCCTGCTCTAGCAAGCTGCCCAAATATGAAAAATCAAAAGGTGTGATATCCATTTTTTGCATCCACAACACATGCTCTTCATGAGAACGAGGAGCGGCAAAAGATGCGGAATCGCCCGAACTTCGTGAATTCAAGCTGGCAGGTAAACTTCTTAGATGTTCTAACATGTCAGGCGCTCCTTTGCACCGTTTTTGCATCCACCAGGATGCATTAATCTGCAGACGTTATCGCAAACCTGCAAATTCGTTGCGATAACCTTGTTACATAAAGATGATTTAAAGTTAAGATACAATCTATTTTACTCTGTTTAAACCATTTTTGCATCCATATTTCAGAAAATTGTCCCATTATTTTAGGCCCAATGACCTATCGACAAATTTAGACGTTTTTTTGCTTTTATTCTGCGCTTGACTTTGTTTCTCTTAAACTGTAATATAAATTGTTGATGAAGACTACTAATGGGTCTTTAAATTTGGGCATTACCGGTTGTGTCACCCTCATTCTTTTTGTTGCTTTCAGGACAGCGGCTGAACTTTCCTGATCGTTCTATGCGTGGCCAAGCCCGCATCAACAAATTGGAGCGCAAACAGAGCCCTAATATGAACTTTAACTAAAAAGGAGCTACTTTAAACATGGCACGTTACACTGGTCCTAAATTTAAATTGAGCCGTCGCCTCGGCATTTCCCTTAGCGGAACAGGCAAAGAATTGAAACGTCCTTTCCCTCCAGGTCAGCACGGAGCTAACCAACGCAGAAAAATCAGCAACTACGGTATGCAATTGCAAGAAAAACAAAAATTGCGCCACATGTACGGTTTGGGCGAGAAGCAATTCCGCACACTGTTCTCTAAAGCTCAAAAAATGCAAGGTATTGCCGGTGAGAACTTCATGTTCTTGCTTGAGTGCCGCCTTGACAACCTCGTTTACCGCCTTGGGTTTGCTAACTCCCGCGCTGGAGCGCGTCAGTTGGTAGCACACGGTCACGTAACTGTAAACGGTAAAAAAGTCGATATCGCTTCTTACCAAGTAAGCACTGGCGATGTAATCGGCTTGCGTGAGAAGAGCCGCGCTCTTTCTTCCATTAAAGAAGCTTTGGAAGGCCGTTCGCATCTTCCAGCATACGTTGAATACAACGAAGCAGCTGTAGAAGGTAAATTCATCCGCTTGCCTGAGCGTGCTGAATTGTCCCAAGACATCGATGAAAAACAAATCGTCGAGTTCTACAACCGTTAATCGTTGCAATCACATTAAAGTTTCAACCCAAACAGCTGTCGAGATTTTCTCGACAGCTGTTTTTCTATGCTTTTTTTTAATTATCTTCATTATAGGAACGTAAATAACGATATAAAATATAGACTCCCTTCAGGAGAAGCACACATCCATATATACATCACAAGAATGACATCGAGGGGGATTAAAACATGCATTTTTTTCGCAATCGCAAGCTTGCTGTTAAGCTTGGACTTTTACTCGGGATCGTATTACTCTGTTGTATTGGAGCCCTGATTGCATTTAATACCAAATCCATTTACGACAAAAGCCTCCAGTACGGCGAAACCGTTGCTGGACAGGCAGCAAACCGGGCTACGAATGAGTTTATGACTGACATTAATCAGGTGAAAAACACGTTGGACACCATGAGTACCACGTTATTGGATGCAGCTCAGAACGGATCACTCAACCGTGAAGAAGTCGTCAGACTCCTTGAACAATATCTGAAGAAGGACGAGAAAGTTTTTGGCTTTTATACGGGCTGGGAACCAAATGCCTTCGATGGAAACGATGCGGAGCACATCAACAAAAAAGAATATGATGATGCTACGGGTCGATTCGTTCCATACGTTATACGTGATGGCAACTCCCTGCATTTTGAGCCTATGCCTACTTATGAGGGAAGCGGTGAAACTAGTACTTACTATCAGCATCCAAAGAAAACCAAATCCATCTATTGGTCCGAACCTGTTACCTACACGGTTGGCGGAAAAGAAACACTGCTCGTTTCGATTGTCCTCCCTCTATTAGATGAAAACAAAAATTTTCTAGGCATTGTTGGGGCCGACTTTACCATTGATCGTTTTCAACAAAATATAGCATCACTTAATCCGGATCGGGGTTATGCCATGCTTATTACTAGCGAAGGACAGATTGCTGCACACGGCTCCAAACCGGAGCTGGCTCATGAAGGAGCCGTAATTCCATCTGAAATGAAGACAGTCATTCAGCGTATACAGTCTGGCGAGTCTCAGTTTTACGCTACAGACCCTGAAGTAGGTGAAGAACTATTTATTGCCGAGCCTGCCAGGTTACAAGGAACAGATTCAAACTGGTACCTTGTATCGGCGCTGCCAAAGAGCCATATCCTTCAACCCTTCTATGACAGCTTGAACTGGTCCATACTGATTGCCGCACTGGCAGTACTTCTGCTTGCAGGTGTGGTTACCTACACCATCATCTCCATTGTTAGACAGTTGAATCAAGTTAATATCGTCGCTGGACAGCTGGCTGGCGGAGATTTGACACAAAAGTTACCTGTACGATCCAAAGATGAATTTGGCATCATGGCGGGTCATATGAATCAGATGATGGATACCCTGCGTCATACCATATCGGTTATATCCGAACATGCTTTATCTGTCGGCTCCACCTCTCAACAGTTGA
This sequence comes from Paenibacillus sp. FSL H3-0457, assembly GCF_037981725.1. Classification (NCBI taxonomy): domain Bacteria; kingdom Bacillati; phylum Bacillota; class Bacilli; order Caryophanales; family Paenibacillaceae; genus Paenibacillus; species Paenibacillus sp. FSL H3-0457. Next base: position 4,609,186 of record NZ_CP150283.1, read on the forward strand.
CCGCAGGTGCCGAAGAAACAGGTAAAGCCGCCGAACTGATTGCATTAACAGGAGTCGAACTTGCAGATAAAGCAGGTAAACAGGTGCAGGAGCTGCAAGAGTCCTCCCGTTCCATGAATGAAATATCTGCAGGGATCGGAAGAATTGCAAAGGCCGCCTCCGATGTATCCGATTCATCGCGAACTGTGGCCGAACGAACAACCATCGGAACTGATAAGATTCAGTCCGCTATGCGTATGGTCGATAGTGCCACTTCTTCTGTGCAGACGTCGATGACCGCACTGGAGAATTTCCGCCAACGTTCGGAAGAGATTGGCCATATTACAGGCATGATCACGGAAGTTAGCCGTCAAACCAACCTACTTGCACTTAATGCTTCCATTGAAGCATCGCGAGCAGGTGAACACGGGCGCGGGTTCGGTGTTGTTGCTTCCGAGATTCGTAATCTGGCTGAACAATCCAGAGTATCAGCAGCGCAGATTGCAGCGTTAATTCATAGCGTTCAGCAAGAGGTCCTTTCTCTCGTTGAAAATATGGAACATGGGAATGCCGAGGTGAGCCATATAGCGGAAGTGATTAATGAGAGTGGTGAACTATTCCTCTCGATTTCATCACAGATTTCAGATGTTAATGAGCAGATTGAGCATGTCTCAGCCATTGCGCAGCAGATGTCAGCTGGATCCCAACAGGTTGATGCCACGTTAGTGCAACTCAAAACCATTGGTCATGAGACAGCAGATCACGCAACTCGTGTCGCCTCTGCCTCTGAAGAACAACTCGCATCCATGGAAGAGATTACGGCGGCATCTGCCTCACTGGCTAATCTTACCCAGGAACTATTAGAGCTGATTCAACGATTCAAAACCTAATGTAGAAGACCTCCATTACGACACATCATTCAGGCCACCCTATGCACCTCAGCATGGAGGTGGCTTGCTTATTATGGCTTACAACTCATGAAATGTGCTTCAATATCGCATGATATATAGCATAATGCATGGCAGAATGGCAAATTTCGACCATTACTTGTATTTCTCAGGCATGCAAACCCGCCTTTTTATGCTATAATAAGTGCTGTTAAAAGGAGGAAGACACTGAATGGTTGATGTTAATAAGAAAAAGCCCGATGAACAGCCTGTACGCAAGCGTAGCTTTGCCCGCAGACTGGGAAGTTTCGTCAAATGGATGGTTGTCCTTGGCTTTATGGGGGCACTATTTGTAGGCGGTGCTTTGATGGGATACGTCAGTTCCATTGTGAAAGACGAGCCTGTCCGTTCAAGGGCCCTGATTGAACAAAAAGTCAGCGAAAACTCCATCACAGGCTTTGCTTACTTTGCCGACGGCAGTCCGATCGGTCAATTACGTACGGAAGAAGACAGGCGTCCGGTCACTACGGACCAGATCCCACAGAAGGTTATTGATGCTGTCATTTCGATTGAAGACAATCATTTTTACGAACATAAAGGTGTAGACATGAGCGGAACACTGCGTGCCGTGAAACAGAAAGTGCTGAAAGAATCAGTACAAACCGGCGGTAGTACACTGACTCAGCAATTGGCACGTCGTGTGTTTTTGAATCTGGATCGCACGGAAGATCGGAAAGTGAAAGAAATTTTGCTCTCACTCCGACTCGAACGTTTCCTGACCAAAGACGAGATCATGACAGCCTATCTGAACAAAGTTCCTTTTGGTAATGGTTCCAGCGGATACAACGTTTACGGAATCAAAGCGGCAGCCAAAGGATTGTTCAATATTAACGATCTGGAAAAAATCAACATCGCTCAAGCTGCTTATCTTGCTGGATTGCCACAACTCCCCTCCTCTTACTCCGCTTTTAACGGTAAAGGTGATTTTGTAGAGGAGAATTTTGACCGCGCAATCAACCGTCAGCATCTGGTACTACGCCGTATGCTTGAACTGGGCAAAATCAATCAGACCGAGTATGACAAAGCTCTTGCTTTTGATATCAAAAGCTCTCTCGCTCCGAAGACCATCAAGGCTTACAACACTTATCCATATCTTATGATGGAAACAGAACGACAAGCTGCACAGATTTTGATGAAACAGTTGAATTCCGACACAGCTGAATCTACAGACAAAGCTACGGATGCAGACACACCTCAGAAGGAAAGCAGTGCATTATTAGAGGAAGCTCAGACGCAACTGCGGACAGGTGGATATCGTATATACACGACCATCAACAAAAGTATCTACAAAACGATGCGTACCATTGCGGAAGATGACAGCAATTTCTCAGCAGATGATCCTGTCAAAGGAAAAGAACAAACTGCTGCTATGCTGATTAATCACAAAACCGGTGCAATTCTAGGGATGATTGAGGGACGGGATTTCCAGGATGAACAGATGAACTACGCAACGCAGATGATACGCCAGCCAGGTTCAACGATGAAACCTATAGCCGCTTATCTTCCTGCGCTAGATGAAGGTCTTGTTCAGCCAGCTTCAATTATTGATGACTCACCGATCATTCTCAAAAATGGTCCGAGCGGATACCACATTGCCAAGAATGCCAACAACCGGTATCAGGGACTAGTCACTGCCCGCAGAGCACTGAATTATTCTCTCAATATACCAGCTCTGAAGTTGTTTAATGAAGAAGTGGGGATCGAGAAGGCTTGGACCTTCGCCAAGAAACTGGGGATTACCACCATTCAGAAGGAAGACTATCAGGCTCAGACTGGTGTTCTCGGAGGTCTCCAATACGGTGTAACCGTTGAAGAATTAACCAGTGCCTATGGTGCTATCGCCAATAAGGGTGTATATAACGATTCTTACATGATTAGCAAAATTGTAGACTCCAAAGGAAACATCGTTTATAAACACGATACTGAACCTGTCCAAGCCTTCTCGGAGCAGACAGCATACCTGATGACCGATATGCTGCGGACCGTTATTACAGAAGGAACGGCAGATAAAGTACGTGAAAATTACAAATATTCCAAGAGTGTGCCAATCGTAGGTAAAACGGGTTCCACTCAAAACTACGCAGATGTGTGGTTTGAAGGTTATACACCAGATGTCACACTTGGTGTGTGGGTTGGATACAAACAGCCCGTGAATACGCTGGAAAGTAAATCACAAAGAAAACGTGCGCAGCAACTATGGTCGAAAATCCTGAACGAAGTGATCGATACGCAAAAAGATCTGTTCGTTACGGATTCGTTCAAAAAACCGTCTGGCATCGAAACGCGCACGGTGTCTGCATACAGTGGCAAGTTGCCAACATCCATGACTGATAAATTTGTTACGGATATTTTCAACAGCAAGTTTGTTCCGAAGGATAGCGATGACGGTGTAGCCAAAGCCAAGTACATTACTTACAATGGTGTAAACTATATTCCGCGTGACGGAACACCTTCGGACATGTTGAAGGAAAAAACAGTAATCAAGCGTAAAAAACCAATCTCGGATCTCATCAAAGAATTGCAAAATGCATTCTCACGTATGAGTCGACATGAGTCACTTGCTTATTATCTTCCTGAAGATGCTGGTGCAGACATGCCAACACAGATTGATCCAAGGACAGATAACGGAAAAGCTCCTGATGCACCAAGCAACGTACGCATCTCAACCTCAGGTGACAGAGCTGTCATTACATTTAATGCCACACCTGAAAATGATGTCGTGGGTTATCGTCTGTACCGTTCTGTAAACGGTGGAGGATTCCAGAACCAGGGTCAGGTTGTCCTGACTGGTGAATCCAGATCATTCTCTGCATATGCAGCGCAAGGCGGTAACTTCGCCTTCTATGTAACGGCAGTGGATGTTGCCGGCAGAGAATCTGCTCCTAGCGCTACAGTAAATAGTGCTGGTGTAGCTCCTCCTGTGGAAGAAGAGATTGATGAACCGATTGAAGTTCCAGGTACAGTCGTTACGCCGGGAGAAACGCAGACCGATAATACAACAACGACAGCCCCAGGCACACCTGGTCAAGTCAGCGTATCTGCCCTCACGCAAGGACTGCGTATTCAATGGGCGTCCAGTCCAAACGCAGATAGTTATACTGTATATTACAGTGAAACAGGCTCGGCTCCTTACACCAAAATTGGAACAACAGCGGGAAATACCATGGATTATGGAGTACCCGCATCGACCAGTGGATGGTTCAAGGTATCTGCCAGCAACAGTGCGGGTGAATCCGAGCCTTCTGCAGCCCTACATTTTCAACCCTGATTCAGGCATAGCGTTCCAAAACAAGCCGCATCCTCAGACTGTATCTGAGTGTGCGGCTTTTTATTTGTATTTACAGCAGCCAAAAAGCCTGCTTCATGCCATTGGCATAAAGCAGGCTTTTACAATCCATTTTAATGGGTAGAGTCACTGTATTTGGCTTCGTAGAGTATTAACTTCTCCCCACTACTCAATGTATCGGTATCGATAGCACCACATTGATGATCCTAGCATTATCGCGTTAGTCTTCAATGGTGGATAGATCTCCTGTTGGCAGATCAAGCTCCCAGGCCTTCAGCACACGGCGCATGATCTTGCCGGAACGTGTCTTGGGCAGTTTATCCTTGAACTCAATCTCACGCGGAGCAGCGTGGGCAGACAGGCCCTCTTTGACAAAACGATAGATCTCTTCTTTCAGCTCCGGTGTCGCCTCATATCCTTCACGAAGCGCCACAAAGGCCTTGATGATCTCCCCACGTGTCACATCCGGCTTACCGATTACACCCGCCTCTGCTACCGCAGGATGCTCCACGAGCTTGCTCTCGACCTCAAAGGGGCCAATACGCTCGCCTGACGAATTAATCACATCATCAATACGTCCCTGGAACCAGAAATATCCTTCTTCATCCATATAAGCGGAATCACCGGATACATACCAACCCGTAAGCCTGAAATACTCCTCGTATTTCACCGGGTTATTCCAGATCTTCGCCATCATGGATGGCCAAGGTGCCCGTATGGCCAGATTACCCATACTGTACGGCGGTAATTCCTGCCCGCGATCATCAATAATCGCTGCTTCGATTCCAGGCAACGGACGTCCCATGGAGCCAGGCTTAATCGGCATTCCGGGATAGTTACAGATTAGCTGTGCACCTGTTTCCGTCATCCACCATGTATCATGAATCCGCTGACCATAGGCTTTCCATCCCCAACGAACAACCTCCGGATTGAGCGGTTCACCAACAGACATGACATGACGCAGACTGCTCAGATCATGCTGGGCAATGGTCTCTTCTCCCGCTCCCATCAGCATACGAAAGGCCGTTGGTGCACTGTACCAGATCGTGACTTTGTTCTTCTGGATGGTGCTGTACCAATCTTGAGGACTGAAACGACCACCCCGTATCACATTGGTCACTCCGTTGAGCCATGGAGCAAAGATACCGTAAGAAGTGCCTGTCACCCAACCAGGGTCAGCAGTGCACCAGTATACATCATCCTCGCGTAAATCCAAGACAACCTTACCTGTATAATAGTGCTGAATCATGGCATTTTGAACATGGTACACCCCTTTGGGTTTACCCGTAGAGCCTGAGGTATAGTGAATAAGCAAACCATCCTCACGATTCAGCCACTCTACTTCCATCTCATCCGAAGCGGCTGACATCTCTGCATCAAAATCGATGAGTCCTTCCTCAGTCTGCGCGCCCCCACCCACAATAAATATATGTTTGAGCTCGGGCAATTCGGAACGTTTGATGCGTTTTAGCAATTCCGGAGTGGTGACGAGCGCTACTGCTCCGCTATCCTCCAGCCGATCCTTCACAGCCGTTTCCATAAAAGCTTCGAATAACGGGCCCGCGATGGCTCCAGCTTTCAATATACCCAGGAGACTAAAATACAGCTCAGGACTTCGAGGCATAAAAATAAACACCCGTTCCCCTTTGGCTATGCCATATTTGCGGAGAACATTCCCGAATCGGCTCGACTGTTCACTCAGATCAGCAAAAGTATAGGCCTCTTCACGTGAAGCATCGCTATACAATAAAGCGGTTTTCCCGCCCCTTCCTTCCAGTACATGACGATCAATCGCTTCATGCGCCATGTTTACTTTTCCGCTGGCGTGCCACGTAAAGTGCCTTTCCACCGATTCCCAATCGAACCGGCTTCTCGCCTCCGTGTAATCGCCCAGATTAGATTCAGACACAACCGTTTGCAGCATCTCACCATGTGCTTGACTCATGCTTGCCAGCCTCCTTCAACTCGACATTTCGATTCCCGTTAGGGGTCACTTCTCATTGCCTTTGTGTTGACTGAACTTCCAGTTAGCGCTTACATTAGTAGAGAGAACTTCTCATCATGTACTTGCTCGGCCAAACAGATGTTAACTATACTGTATTGAATTGTGAACATTTTTTGTCTACGCAATTATAGCAAATCTTTTCAATTGTCGTCTATGGCTTTTCAATTTTTTGGATTTTTGCTATAGCGTTCTTTTTGAAGAACAACCTCTATAAGTAGGAAAGAGAGGAGCATGAACCATGGAACATATCAAAGAACATCATATGCGTTCCATCTTCAAGTCCGGCCACCGAATTACTGTTGAAGGCCCCGTGCAGGCCGAGGAGATAACCCATCTTGCCTTCCATCCAGATCTGGATGCCTTTCGGCGCCCAACGGAGCAGCAGGAAGCTCTGGCCGAGATCGCAGCATTGCCTGAAGGGCGAATTATCATTGCACACGAAAATGAAACGATTATCGGCTATGTAACCTTTCACTATGCGGATGATTGTGAACGCTGGTCCGAGGGTAATATGACTGATCTGATTGAGCTTGGGGCAATCGAGGTTGCGGATGACTATCGCTCGCTTGGCATTGGACGTGAGATGTTGCTTACTGCTCTGGAAGATAAATACATGGAGAACTACATTATTTTCACCACAGAATATTATTGGCATTGGGATCTGAAGGGCAGCGGACTAAACGTATGGGATTATCGCAAAATGATGGAGAGGCTGATGGAAACGATCGACATGACCTGGTATGCAACAGACGACCCCGAAATCTGTTCACATCCTGCGAACTGTTTGATGGTACGTATCGGAAGTCAGGTGCCCATCACATCGGAAGAACAGTTTGATCGTGTACGCTTCCGCCATCGGTTCATGTACTAATTCAATGATCTGTTCGAAAAACGATATACATAACAAAAACCGCCTCTCGCAGCGTTGCTCCATACTTCATGGAACAGCTAATCGAAGAGCGGTTTTTCATTGATTTTGGGTTGGCATTGCAATCGTAATTTATGCCATTACATATTTTCTAACATATGTTCCACAATGCGGTGTGAACGCTGGGAAGATTCAACCGTAAATTCAGCGAAGTTAACATGCGCCGAACCATCCGCTTTATCAGACATCCCACGCAGGACAACAAATGGTACACGATTCATGTAACAGACCTGAGCGACTGCTGCCCCTTCCATCTCGGCACATGCACCGTCCATTTCGGTATATAACATGTTAACCGTATCTTTATTTGCAATAAATTGGTCTCCAGATAACACTTTACCGATCAGGTAATTGGCTCCCTGTGCTTTACACGCTTCTTCAGCCAGTGTAATAAGCGAAGCCTCGGCAGGGAATGCAGATGTCTCCTGGTAAGGAATAACCCCGCGTGCAAACCCCAGTGGCGTTACATCCATGTCGTGCTGAACACATACAGACGATATAACCATATCTCCAATGTTCAGCTCCGGGTTAACTGCACCCGCAACACCTGTGAAGATAATCCGATTAACCTGAAAACGATCAATCAAGATCTGCGTTGTAACCGCTGCATTTACTTTGCCTACGCCGGATTTGCACACGACAATATGCTTGCCCAGCCACTCGCCCGCAACGTATGTAATGCCGGTTTGTTTGACCGTCTCAAGCTGCTTCATACCTGCCAGCAAAAGCTCGACTTCCTCATCCATCGCTCCGATAATACCAATGGTTTCACTCACCTTCAGATACCCCCTGTTTTCATTTTTAAACTAATTCAGCACAAAAGCTCCGTCTCCGGAGCTTTCGCATATCCACTATGTAGAGAGAATGACTTCTCCCTTACTGTATATAATCCCGATTAAACTACATCTGCGTGACTTACAGACAGACGTAGAATCGTTTCATGCGGCAAAATAACCCGTGGGTTCTCCACATTTTCTTTCTTCATCAACTTGGTCAGCAAACGCATCGCTACTGCGCCAAGGTCGTACATTGGCTGAGCCACTGTTGTCAACTGAGGACGCACCATGGAAGCCATACGGATGTTATCCACACTAATAATGGAGAAGTCATCCGGTACTTTCAGACCGTCATCCTGAATGCTGTGAATAGCACCAATGGCCATTTCATCTGTAGCAGCAAAGATAGCTGATGGTTTTTTCTTGAGTCCAAGGAAATATTTCATTGCTTCCACACCGGATTCATATCGATAGTTACCGATTCGAACAAGATCCTCCTGGTATTCAATCCCCGCTGCTTCCAGTGCTTTTTTGTAACCTTGGAAACGGGCATATCCATTCGCCGGATCTTGCAGTGTACCACTGATCATCGCAATTTCCTTGTGTCCATGACGAATCAGGGTGTTTACCGCATCAAACGCAGCCGACTCATGGTCAATATCCACCGAAGGGAATGTGCCCTTCTCATCACTTGTTGCACAAAGTACAATCGGCACAGCCGCAGACTGGAACGCCTGAATGTGTTCGTCCGTTACTGTTCCGCCCATGAAGAGCAGTCCGTCTACTTGTTTTTCGAGCAACGTGTTGATAACACGAATTTCTTTTTCTTTCTTCTTATCTGCATTACACAAAATAATATTGTAGTGATACATATTCGCAATATCTTCAATTCCGCGGGCAATCTCCGCGAAGGTTGAGTTCGAAATATCCGGAATAACAACCCCGACCGTGGTTGTCTTCTTGCTTGCCAGACCTCTGGCTACCGCATTCGGACGATATCCCAACCGCTCGATGGCTTCATATACTTTTTTCCGCGTTTGCGGTTTGACATTAGGGTTATTATTAACTACCCGTGATACCGTTGCCATAGACACTCCAGCTTCACGTGCCACATCATAAATGGTTACCGTCACAGTACTTCTCTCCATTACCAGTAAATTTTCATACCATTTTCATTAAGATTTATATTACGACAAATTTTTGCATTAATCAATTAAAATAGGCTTTAGGACTCACTCAAAACATTCGTAAGTGTGGTTCTAGTAATATCTGAATGGGAAGTATGCCATACAGGAATTCCCTTTTTAATCAGGATCGCCTGTGGAGATTCGTGCTTAACACCCAGCTTGTCTGCTGCTTCATTGGATACCGGGCGATCTTCCACAACATAGATAATGCCATATTTCACTTGTTCATTGGCATTGTTAAGCAAATAATCGTTCATCTCCTGATAAGCGTTTGAGCTGATCGGACAGCGCGTGCTATGCTTAAACAGAAGCAAGGGTTGATCCTTGGTAGCCTCCACTGCGGAGTTTAGCTGTTCAATACTTGTCATTTTAGTCATGTCAGCCATTAGATATACATCCCCCTTTACCAGGAATACCGCTATGTTGAGCGTTTTCACTCTTCGATATCTTAACAAAAAGTGCGCGAAAAAGCCAATTTTCATGAAAACAAGCATTTTACACGTCAAAATTAGACAGCATTTGAGAAGTACTCCTGCCACACAAATCCGGATAATTGACTTAATCTACGCTCCGTGGTCTCCATCCACGCTGCATCACCAGACTTCGTTGCGTAACCCATAATGTCCAGCAGCAGATTGATACGCTCCTCCACTGCTTGCTGCATACGATGTTCCATCTCCCGATCGGTCGCATCCGGCCAGGCCAGCAGTAACTCATGAAACAGGTCTGCCAGTTCATTACGTTCACCAAAAGATACGTCTTGCTTCACGGGCTGTTCACCCAATGTGTTAATGCATTCTGTTAAGTCCGGCTTGACCGGCGGAAGCACTTCATATGATACACAGTCTGTACACGCAAATACGGGTACGTTTCGAATCTCCACTTTTTTGGCGTACACCACTGTTCTTAATTCCAACTCCATTACATGTCCACATCTGCACGACTTGCGCACCACCATCACCCCATTCGTTCTATACTCTATATAAGTACCATTCGACCTATTTCGGCTCAAATCCTGCTATAAACGAAAGGTTGCACAAATTACCACTCCCTCCAGATGAAGGTTGTCGAATGCAGGCAGTTACTGACTTGTAATCGCTTCCTCCAAACTGAATATGCACTTCCATGAAGTCCCTTGGAGAATCTGTTACAATTAAAGACGCAACAGACCTAATCACCACAAAAAGGAGAGATGGACATGAGATTAACCGGCAAAAAAGTCATCGCTCTGGTCGATGAAGAATTCGAGGATTTAGAATTGTGGTACCCTGTACATCGGGTTCGTGAAGAAGGTGCAGAAGTGCATCTTGCTGGAGAGAAAAAAGGAAAAACCTATATTGGCAAATATGGTGTGCCTGCTGAAGCCGAATACAGTTTCGATGAACTCGACAGTTCAGATTACGATGGCATTCTCGTGCCAGGCGGCTGGGCACCAGACAAGCTGCGTCGTTATCCCAAAATACTGGAGCTTGTAAAGGAAATGAATGCAGACCGGAAACCGATTGGACAGATCTGTCATGCGGGCTGGGTGCTGATTTCTGCCAAAATTCTGGACGGGGTTACAGTAACCTCTACACCAGGCATTCGGGATGACATGGAAAATGCAGGTGCTATCTGGAAAGATGAAGCCGTTGTTGTTGATGGACATATCATCTCAGCTCGTCGCCCGCCTGACCTTCCCCCTTATGGCAAGGCATTCTGTGATGCACTCGCTGACAAGTAAAAATAACCCCATTGTGCTCTCATGCACAGTGGGGTTATTTTATATAACAAGGTTTCCAACAAATAATTATCACAAATGTAAATATATTAACTTAAAGGTATTTATATCCAGTTATCCTAATTACGATGCGTTCGAACCACTTTGTTCATCCGGACTTCCCGTGGAGTCATTAAAGACTTGCAGTCGCTCCTCAATATCTCCGCTGGTCCGTAAGGCGAAGCACTTTCGCGCTTCTTCTTTGGCGGTCGATGCTGTTGTGTTCAGCACTCTGTGCTTCACACGTAACAAGGATTGTGGAGACATACTCAAGTGGCGAATGCCAAGCTCCAACCAAAGCGGAATGGCACGTTCGTCCCCTGCCATCTCTCCGCACACACTGACATCAATTCCAGCCGTATGAGCCGCATCTGCTGTCGCACGAAGCATCCGCAGAACAGCCGGATGATAGGGGTGATACATATGAGCAATCTGCTCATTCATTCGATCTACTGCAAGTACATATTGAACCAGATCGTTCGTACCAATACTGAAGAAATCAGCTTCCTCTGCGAGCAGATCAGCAATCATCACCGCTGCAGGAACTTCGATCATAATTCCCACCTGAATGTGAGGATCGTATGATAATCCCCGCTCGTCCAGATCAGACATCGCCTCACGGAGAATCTCATTGGCCTGTTGAAGTTCTTCCACCGAAGAGATCATCGGGTACATGATTTTGACATTTCCGGCCGCACTGGCACGCAAGATGGCTGTAAGCTGTGTTTTGAACAGATCCTTGCGGTCGAGACTAATCCGAATGGCACGGTACCCCAGAAACGGATTGTCTTCCTCCGGCAATTCAAAATAATCGAGTTGCTTGTCACCACCGATATCCAGTGTACGAATAACAACAGATTGTCCTGCTGTTTTCTCTGCCACAAGACGATATACCTCATACTGTTCTTGCTCACCCGGGAACGTAGCACGGTCCATATACAAAAACTCTGTTCGGAACAAGCCCACACCTTTGGCTCCTTGTTTCAAAGCAAGGTCCAATTCCTTCACCGAACTGATATTGGAAGCCAAGTGCAAAACGGCCCCATCTTTGGTTACAGCATCCACGGTAGCAAGGACTTGAAGTTGTTCCTTTTTCTTCAGTTGCTTGCTGCGAAGCATGGTATACCGTTCAATGGTCTTGCGATCCGGGTCCGTAAATACCAAGCCATTGTCACCATCCACCACAAGCATATCCCCTGTCTCTACCGGCATGCCAAGACTCGCTTCCAGACCGGAAACGAGAGGAATGCCAAGGGCACGAGCCATAATCGCAGAATGTGATGTTTTCCCACCAATCAAGGTCACGATCCCTAGCACATGGGTCGGATTCAGATGCGCTAGTTGAGATGGCGACAGTTCTTTGGCAACGAGTACATACGGCTGGGTATCCGAAGGAAGTGTAATCTCCGGTGCACCGAGCAAATGCTTGAGCAGACGGTTACCCACATCCTTGATATCAATGGCCCGCTCTTTCATATACTCGTCTTCCAGCAAGTCAAACATCGTGACAAAGTGGTCAATGGCTTCTTTGACCGCCACTTCTGCTGCCTTATATTGACGCTCAATAATACCGCGAATTTCGTTCATGAATACCGGATCTTCGAGGATTGCCAGATGTGCATCAAAGATACTGGACTCCTCTGGACCAACAACTTCCTTGAACTCATTTTTGATATATTCAATCTCATCCTTAGATGTCCGTATGCCCTCATACAGCCGTTCGAACTCTTGGGCGAGATCCACCGAATCCATCTTCTGATCCGGCAGATCCCATTCCCAACTGGGCAGGACAAATGCTTTGCCGATGGCTATGCCTGCAGCTCCGTTGATGCCTTGTATCTTCATTCTACCCCTCCAACGTTCCTGTCATAGAGCACCACGGACATAACGGATGCCTGACCTTTCTTAACTTGCTTAAATGGAGCAAAACTCCACGATTTTACACGATCTGGATTCGTAATTACCATTGGTGTTGTTAGTGACGCCGCTTGCTCGCGGAGTACTGCCAGATCAAACTTGATCAACAACTGCCCCGGCTCCACCGTATCGCCCTCCTGAACAAAAGCTTCAAAATGGCCTTTCAACTGAGAGGTATCGATGCCGATATGCAGCAACACTTCAAGCCCCTCACGGGTAGATATACCCAAGGCATGCATGGTCGGGTACAAGTGCATAATCGTTCCGTACACGGGTGAGACCAGCTCTCCCTTTTCCGGGACAAAGGCTACACCATCACCGACAAGCTTGGCTGCAAAGATCTGATCCGGCACCTCTTCAATCGGGAGCATTTTGCCCTGAACGGGGGCACAGAACAGAACCTGTTGCAGATCTCTTTCCAGCAGCTTCGCGATTTCTTCCCGAATCAATTCCGAGTAGGTCCCGAATACCACCTGTACGTTACCGCCACCCAGCTTGATCAGTCCAGCGGACCCCATACTCTTCATGGCACCCGTGTCGATCAGGCGGTCATCATGCACAGTCAGACGAAGACGTGTAATACATGCTTCAACCTGTACAATGTTACTCTTCCCACCCAATGCTTCGAGGATTAAAGGTGCCTGATAAGGAATGTTACCTACCCAATCTTCCAGCATGGAGCCCTCTTCACGTCCTGGTGTTGGAATCTTGAACGTACGAATCGCCCATCGGAACAGAAAGTAGTAAACCAGCCCATATAGTATGCCAATCGGAATGAGCTTCCAAGCATTCTCCGATAGATGGAAATTGAGTATGTAATCAATAATACCTGCGGAGTAAGAAAATCCATGCCGGATATCAAGCCAGTAACTAATCCACATGGCAACGCCGGACATCACTGCATGCACGATGAACAGATATGGTGCCGCGAACAAAAAAGCAAACTCAATCTGTTCCGATACCCCGGTTAGAAAACAAACGAGTGCCGATGTCAGAAAAGTTTTCTTGATCTTTGGTTTCAGATCTTCCCTGGCTTCCTGAATAATAGCAAAGGCTATTGCCGGAATGGCAAACATCATGATGGGAAACAAACCTGCCATAAAGAATCCTGCTGTTGGATCACCTGCAAAAAATCGGGGCAAATCCCCTTGCACAATGTTACCATCAGGCGTTTCAAACGTCCCTAACTGGAACCAAAACACATTGTTAAGCAGGTGATGAAGCCCAAAAGCAACCAGCACCCTGTATAACACCCCGTAGATGAATAGTCCAAAACCCCCGAGACTGTATTCCCAGGTAGCAATGCCGTTCAATCCATGCTGTAGGATCGGAGCGAGCCATAACATAAAACAGGAGAACAATGCCGAACAGAGTCCGACAATGAGCAAAACAAACCTTGAACCTCCAAAAAATTGTAAAATTTCAGGCAGTTTAATGCTTTTAAACCGATTATGCATCCCACCGGCAAGCGCGCCGAGTATGATTCCGATTAAGGAAGCGGGCTGAACGGTGCCATCCCCGAAGTTCCGAGTCACCTGATCATATATCACGATACCAGCCAGAGCAGCAAGTCCCGCTTGTCCGGCCTGGTTGGAGAGTCCCAGTGCTACACCGACAGCGAACAGATACGGTAAGAAATAAAAAATACCGTGTCCGGCCACGGTAGACACTTCACCGACAATATCCAATCCCCAGGCGTCCCAAGGCAGACTGCCAACACTGAGCAAAATTGCGGCGGCGGGCAGGACCATTGTAGGCAGCATTACCGCTCGTCCGAGCTGCTGCAAGGATCCGAGCCAATTCATGGCGACCTCTCCTTTCTATCCTAGATGGTAAGCTTTACGCAACGTTTTGTCAAAGCAAAACAGTAACCAATTGGTAATTAATACGGCAAAAATAGAACAGAAAAAATCCCGTCAACTTCAAGTTAACGGGATTCATCCTATAATCATTCAATTGGTTCAGATCAGGAGATCATTCGATCACAGGTGAACGAGCCTCTCAGCCGCGTCCAGCGCCGCGCAGAACGATGGAATCCTCTACCTTGATACAACGATTCGTTACCGCTATCATGCCGTTCTCTGCAGCAATCTGGACCGCTTCATCACTATGGATGCCAAGCTGCAACCACAGCACATTTGCTTTGATGGCAGCGGCGTCACGAGCGACATCCGCGCAAAACTCTTCGCGACGAAACACATTGACAATGTCTACCGGCTCTGGGATATCCGCGAGTGTAGCATATACCGTCTCTCCCAGGATTTCACCTTGCACCTGTGGATTAACCGGGATGATGCGATAACCTCTGCTCTGCATGGCTTCTGCCACCATATAGGAAGTGCGATCTGATTTGTCTGATAAGCCGACGACTGCGATGTTGCCTGCCTTGCGCAAAAGTTGTCCAATTTCTTCACGAGTAGGGTTGTTAAATTCCATGTTCAAGCACCATCCTTTTCTGATTAAAGTGCGTGTTCAAAAAAAACAGGTTTTCAGTTATTTACTCTTTTACCCATTGAACCGAGGCGCCAAGCGCCTGCAAATGATCGAAATATTGCGGATAAGACTTGGCTACATGGTGTGCATCCCGAATACGAAGCGGCTCCTTGGAACGCAGACCAACGACAGTGAGCGCCATAATTACGCGATGATCGTAGTGAGCGTTAATCTCCACGCCGCCTTCAACGCCTTCTGGACGTCCGTGTACAATAATCTCAGCTTGACGCTCTTCAACGTTCGCTCCTGCCTTCCGCAGTTCGTTCAAGTAATCGGTGATTCGGTCACATTCCTTGTAACGCAGGTTCTCTACATTATAGAACCGTGACGTGCCTTCCGCAAACACAGCTGCGGCTACCATAGCCAAAACGGCGTCCGTCGCGGCATCCCCATCGAATTCGATTGCTTTCAGTCTGCCATTACCTTGAACGTGTACGACATCGTTCTCATGTGTCAATGGCACTTCCATCATGCGCAGAACGTCAACGATGGCACGTTCACCCTGTTTGCTCTGCTCCATCAGGCGCAGAATTTTCACATCAGACTGTGTAACCGCTGCTGCGGCAAGAACGGCTGCCGAGCCCGGATAGTCCCCTTGAACCGTGTAGGTCGTCGGCTGGTAAGCCTGTCCACCTGGTACACGGAAGGACATGTAATCATCACTTGCATGGATAACGATGCCTGCCTGCTCCAGCACTTCCAGCGTC
Source organism: Paenibacillus sp. FSL H3-0457 (assembly GCF_037981725.1). Classification (NCBI taxonomy): domain Bacteria; kingdom Bacillati; phylum Bacillota; class Bacilli; order Caryophanales; family Paenibacillaceae; genus Paenibacillus; species Paenibacillus sp. FSL H3-0457. Next base: position 4,625,170 of record NZ_CP150283.1, read on the forward strand.
TGTCCGATAACGACCTTGGACTTCAGGTCATTCAGTACTTCGATGGTGCTGTCTTCTGCAAGCAACGGCGTAACAAACAACAATGCACTCAGATATTGGGAGCTGACGGAGCCGGATACACGAATGTGTCCACCCTTGGCATTGCCACCCTTGATTGTAATTGGCAGGCGTCCTTGTTCATGCTGTACATCTACACCCAATTGACCAAGCGCATCGATCAGGTCATCATGTGGACGTTTGCCCAGTGAATCCGGGTACGTATTCACAAATGTAACGTCAGGGCAGAGCGCTGTAACGCCCATCAGGAAACGAAGTACAGCACCCGCATTCCCTACATTCAATTCACGCACATCACGGGGATGACTGCCAAAACCCTGGATCACAATCTTGCTGTCGTCTTCTTCAAGTACTGCCCCCAGATCACGAATACATCTGCGCATGGCGTCACTGTCTTCACTGTGTGCTGGGAAATGAATGGTACTTGTGCCTTCCGCCAGCGCAGCAGCCAGCAAATAGCGAGTAGTATAATTTTTGGAGGACAGAGCCCCGATTTCCCCGTTCAGAGTGGGGGTTGGTTTAACAATAACGTCCATGGATGAAATTCTCCTTCATTGATTATATTGTGGCCAAATTGACATTCCGTGCATCGCTTGGGTATCATTATAGCGTTAAGTCCATACAGAAAAGAGGACCTGAATATGACACAAATAGCTGAAATTGAAACGTCTGAGCTGCGCCGCCGTTTACAGGCGGGAGAGAAGCTGCAGATGATAGACGTCCGCGAGGACGATGAAGTCGCGCAAGGCATGATCGAAGGAGCCAAGCATATTCCGCTTGGACAGATTCCGGACCGACTGTCTGAGATTGAGAAATCAGGCGAGATCGTGATCATCTGTCGTAGCGGTTACCGCAGTGAGCGTGCATGTGAATATCTGCAGCAACTGGGATATGAAGGCTGTACAAACATGGTCGGCGGTATGCTTCAGTGGCAACAGGAAGACTAGAGAACCCCGGAGCGGAGCGAAGTCATTTGTAACCTTGTGACCTCTGCTCTGGCTCCACTTCTAGAAACGGGCCTATATGGCCCGTTTTGTTATATCTGCCACCACCTATCACCCATCAAACTTCGATGATAACAAGCTTAGACGCGGTAATGCGCTAAAATTAAACGAGTCACTTCAGCAGCGGATAACTCCGTTGTATCCACCGTATAATGTGCGAACCGGTATGCGTCTTTCCGTTCTTCCATAATTGCCTGAATGCGTTCCTCTGCATTACCCGCGAGGAGTGGGCGATTGTCACAGCCACTAACACGCTCTACAATCACTGCCGGATCAGCAGTCAAGGCAACAACCCAACCATTTTTCAACATCACGTCACAATTATCCGAACGCAGCACCACGCCACCTCCGGTCGCTATGACCTGTGACTTCTTCTCCAGCACCGAGCATAACATGCGGCTCTCGGCATCACGGAAATACGTCTCTCCCTTGCCAGTGAACAATTCCGGAATCGTACAGCCTTCCTCTTTTTCCACCGCGGCGTCTACATCAATCAATCGATAACCAAGCTCGCGTGCAAGCATGTCAGCGACGGTTGATTTGCCGGTTCCCATCATACCAATGAGAATAATATTGTTAGACTTGCTCAAGGTGTACACTCCTTTAATTCAAGCAATTCGTGAGCACTTTTGTCCTATCATAACACAGCCCTGCGGACTGGGAAAGACCATCTCCTTACCGACTTCCTTTCGACCATCCGCAAGTACTTCCAAGACAGATTAAGTAACTCCCGGCGTCTGAGCCTACGTCAGATCACCCTCAAGCAGTTTTGAGCACCCAAACGTCTAAAATAGTAACCATCCAGCAACCTAACGAACTCCTATGAGCTTTTTTACCTAAAATAGGAGCAGTTAAACTTCTAACGAATCTCAGTAAACTTATTTCAAAAAATCACCGTCAAAACCTCGACATCTCGCTACGAATTATCTGAATAGGCCTTCTGAGTTCGTTAAAAAATAGAACCGGCTCATTTTGCCAAAATAGAGTGTCTCCTGTTCATTAGGTCTAGAACCAGCTACATATCTTCTCCATAAACACTATTACTGTATAACACAGTAAAAAAGAGGCCTAGCGTTAACCGGCAATCACCGGAACGCCAAACCTCTTTTGAGCCCCTTAGCAGGCCAAACCTGCCACTTAAAGGGGCACTAGCCAAATCATAATAGAATTGTATATGTGGTACTACTCCATCCAATTGTGGTGGAAGCTGCCTTCTTTGTCCACACGTTTGAACGTGTGAGCACCGAAGTAGTCACGTTGAGCTTGCAGCAAGTTTGCTGGCAAACGCTCTGTACGGTAGCTGTCGTAGTAAGAAAGAGCGCTGGAGAAGCCAGGTACCGGAACACCTTGTTTTACAGCAGCCGCTACAACTTCACGCCATGCGCCTTGATAAGACTCAACGATGTTTTGGAAGTAAGGATCCAAGAGCAGGTTTTTCAGAGCTGCATCTTTATCATAAGCTTCTTTAATGTTTTGCAGGAACTGCGAACGGATGATGCAGCCACCGCGGAAGATCATGGCAATGTTGCCGTATTTCAGATCCCAGCCATACTCGTCGGAAGCTGCACGCATTTGTGCAAATCCTTGTGCGTAGGATACGATTTTACTTGCAAAGAGGGCTTTACGAACGCTCTCGATGAACGCTTTTTTGTCGCCGGAGAACGCTTCAGTCGCTGGTCCATTCAGGATTTTGCTAGCTGCTACACGCTCGTCCTTCATCGCAGACAGGAAACGGGAGAATACGGATTCTGTAATCATGGACAATGGTACGCCGAGATCCAGCGCGCTTTGGCTTGTCCATTTACCTGTTCCTTTTTGTCCAGCAGCATCCAGAATGACGTCAACCATTGGTTTGCCCGTTTCTGGATCGTATTTGGAGAAGATATCTGCTGTGATTTCAATCAGGTAGCTATCCAGCTCTCCTTGATTCCATTCCGTAAAGATCGCATGCAGCTCTTCAACGGAAACGTTCAATACGGATTTGAGCAAATGGTACGCTTCACCAATCAACTGCATATCTCCGTACTCGATACCGTTATGCACCATTTTCACATAGTGTCCGGCACCGTCTGGTCCAATATATGTACAACATGGATCGTCACCGACTTTGGCCGAGATTGCCGTCAGGATCGGTTCAACCAGTTTATAAGCACTTTCCTGTCCACCTGGCATGATGGAAGGGCCTTTCAGTGCGCCTTCTTCACCACCGGATACACCTGTACCGATGAAACGAATGCCTTTGTCTTCCAACTCTTTGCTGCGACGTTGCGTGTCAGGGAAGTATGCGTTCCCTCCATCAATGATGATGTCGCCCTCATCCAGGTGAGGAAGCAGTTGTTCAATGGTAGCGTCGGTCGCTTTACCAGCTTGTACCATGATCAAAATTTTGCGCGGGGATTCCAGGGATGCTACGAACTCTTCAATGGAGAATGAGCCTGTCAGGTTTTTACCTTCAGCTTCTTTCAGAAGATCATTGGTTTTCTCGGGGGAACGGTTAAATACCGATACTGAGAAACCTTTGCTTTCAATGTTAAGGGCCAAATTTTTGCCCATGACAGCCAGGCCAATTACGCCAATTTGTTGTTTTGTCATCTGGTCCTCCATCCTTTGCTCCAATTAATTTTATTGAAATAAATTCTCAACAATACTCCCATTTTAACGGTTTTATGTATAGAAGTGAACCCCGTGGCACAGCTACGCAACGAGAAAACACCCCAATCTGCTGAGGTGTTCATCGTATTTTCATAAATACGGCCGTATCTTGTCATCCTTCCAACATTAACAGATGTCCAGACAACTGTTTTAAGACTTGACGGCAAGCATTTGCTTTTTCGATATTATCCATCTGCATGGCCGTGTAGAGGCGCTCCAGTTCATCGTCTACTTCCATGCGCAACAACATGAGCCTTTCCTCGCCTTCACGCGAGAGGAACATTTCTTCCATCTCTTCCGCCGTCGGCGCAGGTTCCTTTTGAAAAATGACACGCTGTTTGAACCCAGACACTTCCACGAGCCGAATGACTTCACCGAATAAAATGTTCTCCACAGTCATCTGCTGATCCTTAAACCGCTTCACAACTGCATGCCCGCGTGTATCTCCAATCAGCTTCTCCAGCCACTCTGCAAGTTTTGCATCCTTAATGATATAATCCCCAGTCATCTTGTAGTTCCCCGTGCGTGTCTGTTGAAAGCGGAGCTTTACCAGCTTGCGGCCGGTCCGGACTGACAGGATAAAAAAGGATTCGTCCTCGCTCCAATATAGTGAATATCCCTCACGAATAAGGTCTCTGATCAAATTTTGGATATGCCGACGGTTGAACCGCAGCTCCAGATTGCAATATTCAACTTCATAACTCTTATTCACGGCACTCCCTCCATCTGTACCGGATCAACTCCGGCCCTCGTCTTCAATCGCTTCTACTCAATCGGCTTACCCTATTTTATACTTCATTTTATGTAAGGGTACTTGGTTATTTGACTATTTTTCACCGAAAGGACCGCCGGATTGCAGCTTTCCGCAGACGCACAGGGGCAAGCCCCCGATTATCGTGATATATTGGACGCGAAAAAGGGAGCCCCACAACCAAGACGGTTGGTGGGACTCCCTTTTCTTTTGCTTATTTGGCCGGAGCAGTGCGAAACGGATTGCGGGATAACACAAAGTGCACAACGGCAAGTCCTGCCATGACGATGGCACTGCCGATGAATGGAGCCGGATGGCTCACGTGGTCCCACAGCAGTCCAGAAACAATAGGTCCTACAACCATGCCTGATCCCTGCAATGTAAGGAAAAATCCCCAGATCGCTCCCCGCTCTCCTTTGGGAATCAGTGTGGCTACAAAAGCATTCCAGGCGGGCAAAATCATGGCATAACTGATGCCCACCAGCATGACAACACCAAACACCACCGGAATGGATGTTATGGAGGAGAATGCAAACAGACTGGCCGCCGCCATCAAAAAACCAATGTTCAGGAACGGTTTCGTGCCAAACCTGTCTACCATTTTACCTACAGGCAGTAAGGCAATAATAGTTATTCCACCACCCGCAATCAGCAACAAACTGTAAAGGTTCGGCGAGATGTGCAGATCTGTGCGTGTATATAGCGTGATTACTGGACTGAGCAGCCCGATGACAAACGACTGCATAAACAGTGCAGGATACACCAGTGGATTGACATTAAGCGTGCTGCGCACTCGTTGCAGTGTACCCTTCACACTCTTTTGCAGCCGGATGAACGGTGTGAGCAAATTCGGTTTGGCTGGATATTTCACATCACTATTCTTCGCTGCTTGCTCGGCATGCTCGCCTTCAACAATGACACGTCCAGGAAGAATCATGGCCACCAGAATAACGAGAATGGCACACCCCATTAATACAAGAAAAATGGTGCGATAATCATGATGCGTGCGCTCCAGCAGCCAGTTCATGCCTATAGGTCCAAGCCCCGTTCCGCCGAGAGCAGCCATCTCCAGCGCCCCCATTGCTGTACCATTCTTGTTCTGTGGGCCTGACATCGCCGTCACCCCTGTCATGGCGCAAGGCCAGAGCGGTGACGTACCAATGCCAAGAATCAGACAGGCCATGGCCAGTCCAACGGCACTTTTGAGAAAAAGGATCATAGTAACAGCGATTAAGGTACAGATTAATGCTGTAACCATCGTTGCGCGGAACCCGATCCGTTCTGCTGCCCAGCCGGAAGGCGCCCGGAACAGATTATCTCCCAGATATTGAAGAGCAAATGCCACACCAATGACGCCTGCAGACAGACCCAGTATATTGTCCATATACACGGGCAGAACAGCTACCAACAGGGCTCCTTTGATAATTTCAACTAGAAAAAGTGTCAGCCACATCGCGATAAAAAATGGTGATCGCAGAATTTTGGCTGGTTTTGTGTCGGTTTGCATTCTTTTTCCCCTTTCGGTGTTCATTTGCCTATTCCCTATCCTTAGTGTAACCGTGGGGAATGTGCCCAAATCTCGGCAATTTAAAAAATTGTCGATTTATACTGTTGCATTCGGTTCTTAATTTGCTATACTCATCTTTGTTTACCAATTTTATTAGGAAGGGTTGTGACAGCACTGATGAATCACCACCGTACGCCGCTGTTTACCGCTTTAAAAAATCATGCGGCACTCAATCCGGTACAGTTTCATATTCCGGGCCATAAAAAAGGATTGGGAGCGGATACCGAATTCCGTGAATTTATTGGCGATAATGCCTTCTCCATAGATTTGATTAACATCGCACCGTTGGATGACCTGCATCAGCCAACCGGTGTCATTCAGGAAGCACAGATTTTGGCAGCAGATGCCTTCGGAGCCGATTATACCTATTTTAGTGTACAAGGCACAAGCAGTGCCATTATGACCATGATTCTGTCTGTATGCTCACCGGGTGACAAAATTATTGTGCCCCGTAATGTGCATAAATCGGTTCTGTCCGCGATTATTTTCTCAGGCGCCAAACCCGTATTTGTTTCTCCTTCACAAGATCCCAATCTGGGCATTGACCACGGAGTGACCACACAGTCTATCCGTCGCGCACTGGAGCGTCATCCGGATGCCAAGGCATTGCTTGTAATTAACCCGACTTATTACGGCGTGGTTACCGATCTGAAAGAGATTGTTGAGCTGGCACACAGTTATCAAGTCCCTGTGCTTGTTGATGAAGCCCATGGCGTACTCATTCATTTCCATGAGGATCTGCCACTGTCTGCGATGGCAGCAGGTGCCGATATGGCTGCAACCAGTGTTCACAAGCTTGGTGGCTCCATGACACAGAGTTCCGTACTCAACCTGAATACCAAGAATGGGTTCGTAAATCCACAGCGTGTACAGACGATCCTGAGTCTGCTCACCTCAACATCAACTTCATACATTTTGCTTGCTTCACTCGATACATCAAGACGTAACCTGGCACTCCACGGTCGTGAGATTGCACAGAAGGCGATTGAACTAGCTGAGTTTGCCAGACGTTCGATTAACGATATGGATGGCCTGTATTGCTTCGGTAGAGAGCTGCTGGGTACAGAAGCGACCTTCAACTATGATCCAACCAAGGTAACGATCCATGTTCGCCATCTGGGTATTACAGGGTATGAGACAGAGAACTGGCTGCGTGAACATTACAACATTGAGGTCGAACTTAGTGATATGTACAATATTCTGTGTCTCATTACGCCAGGAGATACGGATAATAGTGTGGATATCTTGCTGAACGCTTTGCAGGATCTCTCCCGTACCTATTATCAAGTGAACCCGGCCCATGAACTGGTCGTAAAAGTTCCGGATATTCCACAGTTGATGCTGACTCCACGTGATGCATTCTACGGTGATACCGAAGTGATTCCGTTTAAGGAATCCGCAGGACGTATTATCTCGGAATTCATCTATGTCTATCCGCCAGGAATTCCGATCCTGTTACCGGGTGAGGTTATCACCCAGGAAAACATCGACTACATCATCGATCATGTCGAAGTTGGATTACCCGTCAAAGGACCCGAAGATCGCAGCGTAACCAACGTTAAAGTGATCGTGGAAGCCGATGCCATTTTCTAAAACAACCTCCTTGCGCTGTGCAGGGGATAAACTTAAAGGACCAAGCCCTAGCTTGGCCCTTTTTTATTTTATGGGACAAGCGAGTTTGCATTTTCCCGTCTATTTCGTCGTTCAAACCGGTGGTGTAAATGCTCGTATACCTCTTGAAAAACAAACAAAAGGCCCCCTGAGATCAAGGAGCCTTCATGTTATGTTCCAAAAGAATGACTATTCTTGTGATGCAACGAGTTCGTTGTAAGCCGCTTCAACGCGGTTCCACTCTTCTTCGTCTTCAATATTGTAGAGCACCATTTCCTCGTCTTCTTCTTCCATACGCAGGATGATGCCGTCAGCTTCAGGATTGTTACGTTCCAGCAGGAGCGCATAAACATGCTTCTCCACGTCAAACGTCTCCACCAAAACCATCTCCACGTCTTGGCCGTTCTCGTCTGTTAATGTGAGAAGGACTTCTTCATGCTCGTGGTCGTGGTCGTGGTCTTGCCCGCATCCGCAGCCATCGCCGTGTTCATGTGTGTGATCGCTCATTGAAATACCTCGCTTTATAAATAGAAATTGTGTAACCTTGCATATCGTAACATGTTCAATGACACAGGTCAATTTAACTCACAAGGTAATTTTCGCTTCAATCGTTCAGCGCTGTAATGATTTTCTCCGCTACCAGGACGTAGCTGCTGTTTGCATTTTCTTTAATATGAAAGCCGACCTGATACTTGCCGGCACGGCTGAAATCATACGTAAAATCATATGTGCGGAACCAGAAGTTATCCTTCTGGGTCGTAAGCTCCTGTGACTGGATATCCTTCACCTGACCGCTTGGATTGGTAATCGTTACTTTCACCGCAGCTACATCTGCTGTCAGACTGTCCACTTGTGAAAATACATTGAATTTCAGCTTACCTACGTTAACGTTGCCAAATACAGTGTCTCCCTTGAAGAGAAAAATATGTACATTCGGTTTGATCACCGTTACTCTCTTGTTACTGCTGTCCCATTTGACGACGCCTCCGGCTTCCCTTACAGGTACATAGGTCGTTCCATCAATGAGATAACCTCCATCAGCTGCTTCCTTGCCGTTAATGAGAACACGAATCTTCTCGTTCACCGAATCTGCAAACAATAAAGACCCGCCGAGCAAGGAGAATACCGTGACACAAAGCAATATTCGTTTCCATTTCATCCCGTCAATATTCCCTCCCCTGCTGCTAGCTGTTGTACATTTATACTGCAGATTCATCCACAAAGTTGCGCTGTTTTTCATCATTTTTCATTTTTTATCCAGAATTTTTTCCACCCCTTGGAATGCACAAAAAGAGACGATCCTCATTAAAGGATGCCCCTGATCTATAATTGTTATAAATACGGGATTATACGAAGAGTTTATGAAGAAGTATGGCGGGTCAATATACAGGGAACGCCCTTGCCTAAAGCCCCTTCAATTCTCATACGTTCAGCGTAATCCATGCCTCGTGTACATGGTGTCTTACATCTCTCGCATACATCCGATGTGACCAACTTCATGGATACACGTATTTTATCACTCTTTAATGCGGGAGCTTTCTTACCCTTTGCCTTTGCCATCCCGGATTCCCCATTTCCCCAAGTGCTTACTGATGTAATGCATCATATGGGGATTCGCCCGGTTGTGTGTCTATTTAGAAAACGTATTTAAATAATAAAAATATGACAAGGAGGATACCTCCGAGAATGAGCCAGTTGCTGATTTCATACCAAATACTCTTGCCTCCGGACAGGTATTTCTGTTCATTCTCCTGATGACGCTGACGGTGGGTATCGGTCTCAGAGCCATGGGGTGGTTTGCTAAAATCCATCATAAGTACATTCCCCTTTCAGCAGTTTTTTGTAAACTTACTACCATTATAACCCACAATTGAGTGTGAAATTGATTTTTATGCATAAAACACCAAAAAACCTCCGATTTCTCGGAGGCTTCTTATCAACAAATAGTATCAGTGATTACGCGAGTTCCACGTTAACATTCACGTTCCCTTTGATTCCTTTGGAATATGGGCAGTAGTCATGGGCAAGTTTCACAAACTTCTGTGCTGTTTCTTCATCCAGACCAAGGATTTTAACTTCCAAATCTACTTGAAGCTTCACGCCGTTATCCTCAGAGTCCGTCACCAACATTACCGTTGCAGCTACGGTACTTCTTTCAATCTCAACTTTGTGTTTCTTCAATTGAAACTCCAGTGCGGAGTTAAAACAAGCACTATACCCTGCTGCAAACAACTGCTCCGGATTGGTAGCTGTCGTCACTTGTCCTCCGAGTTCAGGCGGTGCAGCAACATCCAACATAAACACGTTATCTGGGGATTGTACGATGCCTTGACGTCCGCCTGTATTGATTACTGTTGTTTCATATAATGTTTTCATTTGTGAAAACTCCTCTTCAACATTTATTTGTATTGGTTAAACATGATTTCTTGTTTTTTTGTTTTGCTAACAATTTGATTGTACACAATTTAATTGTGTTTGTAAACCATTATTTAAACAATAAAAGAAGAAGCCGCTTACATAGCGACTTCTAAGCGAACCTTTTATCGTCATCACAGGTCATACACGATCGTCATTCCAATCAGTTACTCCAGATATCCACTTTCATCTGTGCACATTTGAAATACTTGGCCTCGGCCTTACTTGTAGTCAGTTTCAAAAGACATTGCAGTTCTCCATGTTGGAACAACCCACCGCTAAGGTCAGCAGCAACACCGCCATATTGATCATCTGCACCAAGCCATACGGACGGTCTCTCGAACCCAGCTGAGAACTGTAATCCGGTACAGAGCAACACAGTGAGATTCTTACGGTTCTGTGCTTCATCTCCTGCTACGCCATGTGTGGTGAAGAACACCATGTTTTGATTAAAATCCGTGTACGTTCCATCTGCTTTATAGGCACGGACCATACCATATTTCTGATTTACGTTTTGAAAAAAAGTGATTCCGGCCTTGCTATCCTTCGATTTAATGCCAACCTGAACTGAAATTCCAATGTTCCCGTTTAATTGTAGCGCTTCCAAAGTGATTGCAATTGCTGTTACTTTCGAGCTGTCAATCAGATGTTTCATTTTTAACTCTGCCGTGGCTCCTGCCGTTGTCGGAGTTGTAACAGTAATGGTCCCTCTGTCGGGCAAAGGCTCAAACGTAGGGGTGCCCACCACCTCCACCCAATCCGGTAACGTTCCGTAAAGAAAATCAGCCACAAGCTGTTTGTGAACCTTTCCAAAGGGCACAATCTGACCCGCTGCATCACGTATAACCATTTCTACACCCCCACCGAATAGGCTACACCGATATTATGATCGGTATTGTAATACACGTACACTACACCGTCCATAACGGACACCATCAAGGACTGCATGTTGGTCGTTTCCCAATCCAATGCCGGAAAATATATATCTGTAGGTTTGTCCAGCAGTTGACGAAAGTCTGCACTGATCTTGGCAATGGCAGGCCGAGCTACCGTCGTAACCCCACCGGAAGCATAAGCTGATAACATACCCAGCCACCACATGCTCCCTTTGTACATAAATACACCAGCATTGGGTCTCGAAATGTTTTCTCCTGCACTTAAAGTGGCATCATTCCCACCCATTAATGGTCTTGGATCAGCTAACCAGCTACGTCCGTCATGTGAATGCCAGATACATTTACGACCAAAGTCCCCACCGCCCATCACTGAGAAACCGATCCATTTGCCACCATTTCTGAAACACGAGAAATATCCGGTATGACCATCACCTGGGAAACCGGGAGGTTTGTCCAAAATCAAACCCACTCTTGTCCAGTTGATCATGTCTACAGAGGTCGCAAGTGCCGTCGATTGATTGATCCCCAGTCCGTTTTGTTGATAATACATAAAAAACAATTGTTCTTCATCGTTCCAGATCACAAATGGAGTTTCCGTCGAATTCCCAACCACAGTATCGAGATACACCTGTCCGTGTTTGGTCCATGGTCCTGTCGGGCTGTTCGAGTAGGCTAGTCCAATTCCTCCGATGTGATTATGGTTGGTAGAATACGTAGCATAATAATCTGCTTTTGCATCAGGGATAAGCCCCTTTACCTTGATCGCCCGAAACCAATAGATCGATTGAAGACCCGCCATTGCAGCGGTATACATAGGATTGTCCATTTTTTTATCAAATTGAGGCGTGTACATCCGTCTGGTTTCTGCATCGCAATAATCATAAGGCGCAACGGCCCTGCTTGCCTTCATCGCTGCGTCGAGTGCTTCCTGAGCAATATTATCAGTCATAGACATGGAAACTCAACTCCTTCGTGAGCAGGGTATTACCATTTACCGGTCGCGAATATAAAACATCCGAAGTGTCCTTTAATAGGATTGAAAAATCAACAACGTTACCCTCATTCGCAACCGGCTCCTGAGTAACACAAAGGATAGGACAAATTCTAGCATTATATGAATGCGCTTTCATTTTGTTCATTCCTTTATTTCTTTTACAGTTGTAATCAGCAACTGTCCCTTTCATTGGTACGCCCGGATAATGTTGATCCTTCATATTAATCCCTCCTATTGTTTTCTCCCGATAAGTATATTCATGAAGTTGCCTTTGTGTTAAAGCATTATGCCCATCTTGCAGCCTATTATTCTAAGACTGGTTCTCATATAAAACACAAACAGGCTAACCAATACAAATTGGCTAACCTGTTTGAACGAAGAAACTGCAAAACCAATTCCTTATTACTCCGCAAAAAGTGAAGATATGGGATTCGCAACTTTTTTATTGGATTTCTCCTTGCCTTGGTTATCCAATACATAGTACTGGTAAAAGTCGTTAGTGAAGCCGATAGACTCCTGTATTTTCAGCTTAAAAGCTTCAAATGCCTCATCACTCAGATGATCCTCATTCCAGAAATAATGAAGCATCAATCGATTCTGGTTATAGGGATGTTTGATAACATATGCACCAGCCGTGAGAGGTTGATTCATGGTATTCTTCCAAGGAAACCCCGTCTGTTTCGTTCGATCAATAATGTTAAGTTTTAAAGCCTGCACCAATCCGTTTGACTTGGCATTGCCAATGACAATAAGGTTGCTGTTGCCGATCTTTTTTTTCATCTTTTGCTTCAATTCCTTGCGATCCCTTATAATGTCGTATTTCATACCAGTCATATCAAGGAATCCGGTCAACTGATTAACCATATCTTCCTGCTGTTTAGTTGCAAGCTTACTCACCTGATCGCTGAGCAAAATGGTTAATTCCTCGCCTTGAAGGGCTTTGTACATCAATCGATTCATCACTTCATAAGGCAGATTAGGAACCATACCCATGACAGCCTGATATTGCACTTGTAAGACATCATGCACATAGGCGGCGGTCTCTTCCTGTGATAGTTGGTATTCCGGCTTTAAGACAAAATCAGGCTGATATAGGGCCATCTGCATTTCTGAACGTATTTCTTTACCAAGCACATCTTCAATGGTTTGAAGCAGCCCCTCTACCGTTGCATTTTGGTACACGTAGCGTTTGAAATATGTCCTCATCAACTCGTCAAATTTCTCTTCACCGACGGAACGGTAAAGCTGATAGATCGCTTGTCTTCCCTTCTGATAATACACCAAACCGGCCAAATCCCCAGCTTCATCGTTTGTTGACGCAATCGCCATATCTACGGGCGCAGTATCAAACTGTATGGATCTGAACCCATTTAGCTTGTCTCCCTGTTTCTCGGCAAAATACACCATGGAGAAATCGGCAAAGCCTTCATCCAGGAAGGATTCTGTCTCCGAGTTATTACCGATCAATGCATGGAACCACTGATGTGCTATTTCATGAATAAATGTTGTGTCTTCTTCTGGAATAGCACCATTTTGAATCTGTCCCATCTGGATGAGCCTCGCGTACTCCACGGCAACGCCTTGTACATACGTCTCGACAATTCGGAACTCTGGATAGGGATACTTGCCATATTTCTCACTATAAAAATCGATGACCTTGAATGCCTGATTAATGTACCGGTCAACTATCTTTTTCTTGGATGGATCATCGTTATAATAGTAGTATTCCACCGTCAGACCGTTACGGGTAACACTCTCCAATTGAAGGTTTGGACTAGCAAAGAATACAAACTCCCTTGTATTCTCGGCCACAGCAGACACAATCTTACGACCATGTTCTGTACTGTCTTGAGTGGTGATCGTGCCCGGCATGGCTACCTGATACTCATCAGGAACATTGAATTGAACTTCAAAGTCCGATGAGGTGTAATAATCGCTCTCAAATGTTCGACTATACGGCGCCTTGTTCCATTGATGCTTAACCTCGTCGTATACAGACATCACCGGGAACCAGTGTGCACCATTGATCATGTCCTTGTAGTAGGAAACTCGCTGTGAGCCATAGGGTATATTCAACTGAAACTCCAGTTGGAATGATACTGATTCGCCTGGTTGTACGGGCTTTTTCAACTGCACGGTCAACGCTTGGTTTTCCTTATGGAAATCCAGCGATTGCCTATCTGCGGTTACAGCCTGAATATCGATGCCACCCAGAAAGTCCTCCGCTGTCTTCTCCGGGTGATCTTCACTAATCTTCTCATTATGCTGTTGGTACATGCTCGCCTGTGTAGACTTGGAGAGGTTTGCGTCAGCATATGTATGAAGGACCAGCTGCTGGAGTGCATCCTTGCTTGTGTTGCGATACGTTACCTTCTCGCTCCCCTGGATCGTCATGTCCTTCTCATTTAATCGAGCCTGAATCTGGTATTGAATCGGCGTCTGCTCTAAAGAGTCTTTAGGTGTGTTATATATCTTCGTAGATACAGGTGCTGGGCCTGCTTCCGCTGCAACAACCCCCATGTTGGCAAGTGGGCTTGCTGCCAGTATTAAAGCCAGTGTACCCGCGATCCCTACTCTGGCTAACTTTGATGTAAATGGGTTTGAATAATTCATAAGTTCTCTCCTTCTCCTGTTCTATGTTGACCTCAGAACCAAGTATAGAAGACGAACCTTACGCTGAATTTATGTTTTATTTAAGTTTTGTTTAAAAAGAGGAGAGCAAATGAAGCTATCGCAAATCGCATTCATGTTTGTATGTAAAAAAAGAAAAGAAGCCTTACATTGTAAGACTTCTCGTGTATGATCTGTAGTGGGCTCGAACCACTGACCCCTACCCTGTCAAATAAGTGAGCTCTTGATATCCTTACTCTCTCTGTATAGATGACCGAGTAATTCTTTTATTCCACCCTTGATTTCAACCAATATTTTATCTTTGCTAATGTAGACCACCTCTAGCAATGTGCTTAACATCATTTTCTTCTTTTCTGTAGATGCATTTGTAAATATCTCCCCCCAAACTGGGAGATCATCTTTTAGAGCCTCCATCTCTGATATCTCCATTTTTTTGGAGGATAACAATTGCTCTATTCCCTTAATGTCTTCAGTAGTTTTCTGAATTTCGTTTTCTTTTTTCTCGATAAGACCATTGAGCATTTCTGGTTTGAATGCGCTCTTACCCATTATAGATTTTGGAACCTCAGCGTTTAATGTCACAAGCTCCTCGTAGTTCTCTTCCAGTAAATTTTGCATTGTTTTTATTTTTTCCTCTTCTTCATTAGAAACCTTCTTTTTTAATGATTCAATTTCAGATTGGAAATCTATTGTTCTGAGTTGACTTAAGTATACATCCACTCTTTCTAAGACTTGTCTCTCTACCTTCTTTGAAGAAAATGTTGCCTGTCCGTTACAATCCGTCTTTCCTTGCAATTTTCCACTACAACGGTAACTTTTATTCTGATTGTATCTGACTATTTCTCCATTAGCTGCTTTGTATTTATTTACAAATGTAGTCGTGGTCAATCTAGAATTACAACAACCGCATCTGGCTATTCCAGTTAAAAGTAAACTTCCTTTAGTACTTATGGGAATGGAATTTTCATTTCTTTTTGGATTCTTAGGGTTCTTTTTATCCCTTATATCCTGTACACTATTCCAATCCTCTTCTGAAACTATCATTAATTCAGGGATTGGTTTTGAAAATATATCGTCTCCTTTTTCTTTTCTGTATCTCATTACTCCTTTGTAAATTGGATTCTTAAGTATAACGTTTACAGTAGGAGCACCCCATTGTTTTGCTTTTCTTGTCGGAACATTTTTTTCGTTTAGAAGTTTAGCTATTCTTAATTGTCCGTAACCTTCTTCAAGCACTAGTCGGAATATTTCTTGTACGATCTTTGACTCTTCTTCGTGCTTGCACAGTTTTTGCAGTGCTTTTCCTTTTTTATTTACATTACCGGAATCAACACTTTTATACCCGTAGGGAATACCTCCTCCCCTAAAAATACCATCTTCGACCATCTGTATATGTTTTTCGTTGACTCGTTCAGAGGTCTTCCTACTTTCATCGCTTGACTGCCAAAATCTTAAGTAGTTGACCATCCGATCGGTGTATGCTTCAATTTTTTGCTGACCTTCTATTACAGACCACATTTCTACCCCTTTGTTTACAAACCACTCAAGTACAAAGGGAGTCTCATCATCTTTTCTTCCAAGCCTATCAAACATAAATACCAACAAGACATCGAATAAACCATTCTCTGCATCCTCTTTAGCCTTTTGGATAACATCACGCTTCTAGGCAGGTACTTTAAAACCTGATACCCCTTTTTCGGTATATTCCTTAACTAGCTTCCATCCCTCTTGTTTCTCTACCATCTTCCTGCATGCTCGTTGTTGCATTGGAATATCGTTCCCGTCCATCTGACCTTTTGTGGACACTCGATATAGTGCCGCAACACGCTTTATTTGTCCCATTCCATCAACCACCATATCTTTTTTCTGTATTATTTTTATCGATAGTCGTAACTACTTTAACTGCTTAATTTTATCCAAATTGTACCATTAAGTATATTTATTATCAACAAAAACCACCTACACATATTATTGGAGGTAGCCATATTATTATATAAAAAAACAACTCCTCTTGAGATATAATTCTCAAAAGAAGTTGCCTTTAATTTTACATATAGGACGAGTGGGGATCGAACCCACGACCCTTACCCTGTCAAGATAATGCTCTCCCGCTGAGCTATCGCCCTGTAATAATTAAGATGTATCCATTACGGTCATACTACTAAACTTAGCTGAGCTAACAGATCATGATATATAATTGTTTCCCAATCAAGTAACAGTATCATATCAAGTAACCGTGTTCATTGTCAATGATTTATTTGGTTATAATTCACCCGAAATGGTGCACAATAAAGGAAAGATTACCATTTCTACAACGAGGTGAATTCCCTATGAGAAACTTAACAAAACGGTCAAAATCCAATAAACATACATTTACCAAATGCTTCTTTCTCTTTGCTGGGCTTATGATTCTCATTACAATCGTTACTGGTTGCAGCTTGGAGAAGGATGAACATACGGTACAATTCCAACAATTACAACAGCCCAATGAAAATGGTGAATCTCTGCCGGTCTGGCTGGACGTATACTCCAAATCTGTAATTCAAGATGTATATTCTCCGCGAGGAAGCAGTGAAGTCTTGCCGTGAAGGTTAACAGATGAATTACTCGTCTTCATCCCACTTGCGTGAGTATGCTTTCTTCGTAACATAATACAACAGAGTAATCATTCCCGCCGACATTAGCAATGTAATTACCATGATGCCTGTCATGCCCATCACTACCCCCTCCTCTCCCAATATGTTCCAGACTTCACTATACAGGAAAAACATTTTTTTGTATAATTCAGTCTGATATGTCGCGCAAGAGCAGAAAGAAGGAATGGAATTGGCAGCTGAGATTAGTTATGTATCGACAGAAGAACAACTGGAGCAAGCCTTGGGAATTCGCCATCACGTTTTTGTGATCGAGCAACAGGTGCCTGCCGAGATTGAGATTGATCAATATGATGTCATCAGTCCGGATGTGCATCATGTATTGTTAAGTACGGATGGCCAAGCTGTAGCCACAGGACGTCTGATCTATTACAGCAAGGATACGGCCAAAATGCAGCGAATCGCAGTGCTTGAATCTCATCGTTCATTTGGTTATGGACGTGTGCTTCTGCTCGCGATGGAGGAGCTGGCACGTGAACTCGGCTTATCCTATTCTGTACTGGATGCGCAGTGTCAGGCACAGAAATTCTATGAAAAACTGGGTTATGAAGTGATTTCGGAAGAACCTTTTTATGATGCAGATATTCTGCATGTTCGTATGAGAAAGAGCTTGTAAAACCTCGACGTTGGCAGGTCTTATCAGCATATGGTGCATACTTCCGATGAATTCGGATAGGCTAATCAGGTAAGCAGATTCCTATCTCGTCATATAAGGAGAGTGTGACATCATGGATCAAACGACACGCGAGAGTTTCACAGCCGTACAGAAAAATGGTGACGGTGACCTGACAGCATTTCAGACTTCAGCAGGACGTGTACTGGATTATCACCAGGCACTTGCAGAAGTAAAGGCTGGCGCTATTGCCGGTGTGAATGTATTTAAAGGCAAGGATGGCGAAATGTACATTCGCGGCGATGCCGACGGTGACCCAACCAATAACCTGGACCAACTTCCCCATTTCTAAAATAGATGCACATGTCATATGTGTGACACAGTAAGCGCCGATCCGGATATCCGGGTTGGCGTTTTCTTATTATGATTAGTAGTCCGTAAAATATTTTACGGAATCACCGGAAGGTTGGCTTTTGCGAATCGGCTGTTGTACCTGTTCCCATGCCTGCAAAATCTGTATCCCTTCAAGAGTAGACCGGTTCTCCCACGCGATGTGCCCGGTGCGTTCAAGCTCCAGCAAAGACTCATAAATGTAAGCTCTGCTTCGTCCCGTCTTGTTCTCCAGTTCATCCATACGCGGCAGCCTGCGCCGTTGTCCTGCATAGTTCACCATAATACGCAAAATCTTGCGTTCAAAGTCGTTCAGCATACTTTACCTCCCCATTCAGATCGGTAACAGGACGCCATGCCAGAATACCTTGCTCCAGAAATGTTCGGGGCGAACCTTCTTTTCCCGCTGAAGCTCTAATCATCCCGCCACGTACACTGTTAATTCGAATCTGTCGCTGCGTAATCTGCCCTGCACGATCCATGTAGACAAGCTCCACCATCTGGCCAATATATTTCCCTAGCATAATCATCCCTCCGATAAGAACGTTTGTTTGTATTTCATATTATATGCGAACATAAGTTCTTTATTCAATAGTAAAAAAAGGATTTTGTAAAATAAAAAAAACCAGACTGCCTTAATGATTAAGGCAGTCTGGTTCAACCCATAGTATAGCTAATATGAAAACATGGCTTGTAATGACCAAGTCCAGCGGATCAGTGTCGATCCGATTCGGAAAATTGTACTTTCTTTAATTGCTGTGTAGATGGATTAAAATCAACATTTACATAGACTGCGAATTGTTTGCCGTCTTTCGCACGAACCCATAGCTTGAACTGTTCCCGTGATTGATCTGCTGTTAGAGAGGTGCGACCGATATGCTTATAGTCCAAAATATCCACATTATACTTGGTCTGTGTTTCTTTGACCGCAATAATTCCCCACTTCGCATAATCAGGGATAGCGGCACCTGTTCCTGATGTAATTCCGGCTAAACTCAGAACTACCGACATGACGGTAACGATAAGCATTCTCATTTCACTCACTCCTTGGGACAATATGTTTCTGTTATATTGCCCGTCCGGGTTTCATTTTACACGAATAAACGAAAGATCCAGGCCAATGGCCGTAGGGAAAAAGGAACCACATGAACAAGCCGGTCAAACGAATCAGGAGGCTCCGTCCGAAAACTCATTCCCCAGTCACCCGAGAAAAAGTGTTGTTGTGTCTTCGGCTCCTCAGGACGATCCAACCCGTATTTCTTTTCAAGTAACTGCCGTGTTTCTTCATCCACCTGAACCTCATTCGTAACGACATATGCTGTGGCAGGCTCGCTGCTTATGTACATTTGGATCATTAGAAACATCACAATCCCAACTATTTGTATCCAACGCTTGTTCATCTCTTACTCCTTTATGGATTCATGACTCTCTTCTCTTGTACGTGAAGACTCGTTTGAATGTTTGATTATACATAAATTTGACCGTATTGGAAATAACAAATGGGAGAAGAGTTGGGGCATGCGTTATGCGATGCTTAAGTCCCATTTGGTTGATTTTTTGTTTAAAAAACCCAATAGACGTGTAATAGGCCATGACAGAGTGACTTCACGATCTGAAACTCTACACGATCTGCAATACCAATAAGAGGAGGTTACACCCGAATGTTCAAACGCTTGGATGAAATCCTGATTGAGATTCCCAATGTCGAGAAGCCAGATCCGAATGCTGCGGCAGCTATACAAGAATTACTCGGCGGCAAATTCGGAGAAATGTCAACGTTGAACAACTACCTCTATCAATCATTTAATTTTCGATCCAAAGAAAAGCTGAAGCCCTTCTATGACCTCGTCATGAGCATTACGGCCGAAGAATTGGGTCATGTTGAACTCGTGTCTCATGGCATTAACAAATGCCTCCGAGGTTCAACCGAGTACAAAGAACCCGACGATACACCGCTAGGTTCCGTGAAAGATGCTCGTCTGTCGTATCACTACCTGGCAGGTGCACAAGGCGCAATGCCTTTTGACTCTATGGGTAATCCATGGACGGGAGCAAACGTCTTCAACAGTGGTAACCTGGTCGAGGATCTGCTACATAACTTCTTCCTAGAATGTGGCGCTCGTACCCATAAAATGAAAGTATATGAGATGACGGATCACCCGGCAGCCCGGGAAGTGGTTGGTTTCCTGCTGGTACGTGGCGGCGTGCATGTTGTCGCATATGCAAAAGCACTTGAGATTGCAACTGGCGTAAATGTGACCAAGCTGGTTCCTATTCCTTCACTGAACAACAAAGCCTTCAACGAGGCTCGCAAATATGAAGAAAAAGGGGTACACACCAAACTGTACACCTATAGTGATAAAGATTTCAACACGATCGGCCAGATCTGGAAAGGAACCCACCCCGAAGATGGACAACCTCTTGAAGTCATCCAAGGGATACCTGAAGGATTCCCGATTCCAGAAGCTCCTGCGGTCGAGGAAGAATTTGCACCGGGCATCTCACAAGAAGACTTTAAGGAAATTGCACGTCGTCTGAAAATGGCAGGGAATATTGCGGATTAAGGAACAATTTGTTTAACAATTTCTTTCCCTATATATTGTTAACTCTATGTTTATGTGAAGCCCTCGAACCCTGCTGCTGAATGCAGAGAGGATTTGAGGGCTTTGTTACAATCAATTTTTGATACCATTTTATGATGCAAAATAAGTATTTTGTATGCCGTCATTTTCTGAGAATTTAGCTGTAAAAGTAAACCGGATCTCTGCTCACATCGTTAAACTTAGTTAAACTCCAACACCGATTCCTCCCGCTGACTCATGACTTCAATTAGCATGTTGGCACCCAGACGAAAACCTTGTGCAAACGCTGCTTCCGTATGCATGCCCTCACATCTGCCACACAAGTCAAATAACTGTTCAAGCTCACGGAATTCTTCCTCGCTCAATCGATTCTTCCACTGCTCTGTCAGAGCTGCAATCTGCCGTCCTAACGCTTGGTATTCAGGATGTGTCGGCATCATCATCTCATCCGGTCGAAGTCGTCCATTATATAATGCTTCTAATATCGAATTCATGTGCATCCTCCTGTATATCAATTCGCACCTCACTTGAATGAACGTTCTGCACATGGTAGGATATTTATGCAGTCGCTCATTTAAGTGATTGCGGGATAGGAAGCAGCGTGTTCTTCGTGGGACTCAAGCTGCTTCCTTTTTTATTTTTGGAGCTCGTCGTAAATCTTCTCAATCCCTTTGCGAACGATGTCTGATCGATTCGTATTCAGCTTCTCAGCCGAAATATCGAGCTTGTTCATAATTTCCTCGTCGACACGTATATCAATCGTTCTGCTTTTGGGTTTGTCAGATTTAGGCCGCCCCATCTTTTTGGCGGACATTTGCTTCACCTCTTTTTTTGTCCTGACAACAATATATTATTGTCAGGACAAAAAATCAATTTAATTATAAAACATACGTTCGTTTTTGTGACAGCAGATTCATAGATAAATCTATAGTCAGTAATCAGTTTCAATAATAAAACAACCTTGAAAGGTTAGGCGCTCAAGGTCGTTAGAGTACTATTTCACTCTTCCATTGGCTTTCCATATCTCACCAAGACATGCCAGAGTAATTTCAACTCTTGTAGAACTTCTTTGTAGGTTCCTCTATCGCTCCAATGACTTGGGTTTTGTTTCAATTCCATAGCTGCAGAACCAATGATATTTGCATCAATCAAATCACTTTTTGCAATTCTCTTGGCTAGTGATGGCATCGAAGGACCTCGAAAATCCATAGGAACGTCATCAACCAATAGTGTAAAGCCCATGTGCCAATGGAGATCAATGGAATACTTTAAACATATCTGCTCTAAGATTCTTCCTGTATGGGTGCCTTTAAATGATGGGTCGGCAACAAGCATCTCTACATCCTTTTCAAGGGAAATGTCACCATGAACCTGAGCTTCGATATAATGATCCAGATTTCGGTTTGGCTCTTGGTTTGATGGATTTTGGAATGGTTTCTCAAGATTGACGTGCATATGGTCAATTAACTTTTGAACCGTTAGATTTCTTTCACCAATGGCAAAATTACTATAGAATACATCCCTCATGAGAGTAGCCAAAACAAGGTCAAATTCCTCATACGTTCCCTTTTCCTCGGGGTCTTGGTGAGAATCCAAATATGTATACGTGCAACGTTGAGAGACCTCAGTGGATAAAAGGAAGTAACATGATCCAAAACGCGGAGCAGGTCCATCGGGATGTAACATAACATTGAGTGCCCCATACTTGGGCCGTTCGCTATCGGTTGAGCCATTTATTTGGTACGCTCCGCCAAACATTTTATTCTCCCAAACGTCACGTTCACCGCCTGAAAATGCGGAGACACTTCCATTTGATAAGAAAGTCTCAAACTGACTTTTATAAACTCCCTGCTCAAGTAGTGCTTCAGCAACGCTTTTCATGGTCGGATCTAATCGATCTGGATGAAAGTGTAACGCGATACTTTCATGAGCTTTTAGTTTGGTGATAGCTTTTTCAAATGTCTTCAGCTCGATGTTGGACATACGAAGGATTTCTCTAATGGTTTGCTCCGCCTCATTTTTGCGGCTTCTTGCATAATTGGTTACATGCTCTAGAGCTAATTGCTGAGACCTTGATAGTTCCATGGGCAGAGGAGTCCTTTCCCTTACTATAAAATCATAATGGCGGTTTCCTTGTTTATCATATAGATTGTAGCCTAATTATAGTTTTGGATCTTCAATCTATTTTTCTAGGGATTAGTTCATTCTCAGAGAAATTCCACCAATTGGATTCCTCATAATAAATTGTTTTTGCCCAAAACTCAGGGGACTCATGAAAAATCAGGTCTTCTTCTGATAAAAAATCATTGCCTTCCCAAAAAGAATTAATCCTGAGAAAAGCTTCCTTCTCTGAAATATCAAATAATTCAATTAATAGTTGAACAATGTGCAAACAATATATTTCCGAACTCAAAAAGGTAGGGAAAAGAAGTTGGTATTTTAGCATTTTTATCACTCCATCTTCAATATTTCAGTCTTTCTTAGAATGCTAATTCCAAGTCTCTATGTATCCAACCTTCATCTTTTCCAAAAGCTCCAAGATAACCTCATCCAACTCCTCAAGTACCTCACTCGGTGTAGGAGATTCCAGTATCCTTACCAAATCCGTCTGTAGCATACTTAGATGAGATATAGGTAATCGATCAATTAATCCGACCAAAATGAAATATTCCCACTGTGGATCTTGGGTTTGCAATACATCTTTAATATGAGGAATTAAGTCTTCGCCTAGTCTCAATAGTATATCCTCTACCGGCTTAGAGATAGGCCAATTCCCGTCTTGCAACCACTCCATAAGCTCTGGGATGATAACTTTTAATTCGACATCACTGAACTTACTTAACTTACGCACCGCTTCATAATCAAACTTATCGCGGGGAAGGCACTCCCTAATATCCATTTAAACTTCCTTCCTCATCTCAATGCGCAAAATCATAAACTCCCTGTGTTAGTCGACTGTCGCTACATCGTCTACTCTGATCTCAATCTCATCTTGATTCTTCGTCGTTGACATCGCATCTCTCATGCGAATAGTCCACGTTCCTGCATCCTGATAATAGTGTACATCTTCAATCACAGGAACACGTAATTTTTCTCCATCTGGTGAGTATAGCCCACCCCGAATTGCGTCCTCCTCACTTAGATGAGCACCATCTGGAGTATTTGGACAAGATACCGCTATCGTTTCTGCTCTAGCCTCCCCACAGGATAGGGTTGATTTTCCGGGCCTCCATCCGTCCAGACTTCAACATAGGAGCCGATCTGCGGATCAGGCGCATTGGAGAACCATTTTGCCGGATAATACCGACTTCCTCCTCCGTTCGCATTGAAATCCTCATATGCGGGATCAACCACAAGAATGGAATTGTCTTTACGATCAACCACATAACCAGTGAATCCATCTTCACTTGGTGCATTCGCTTGAGTCTGCACAGAGTTGCACTCGATCTGTTCTGAACATCCGGTAAGGCATACGATTAGGGTTGAGAGCAACATAAAGACTTGACGATAGGACATATGTAAATCTCCCTTTAATGACACCTCTTTTCTAAATTTAACGTTCCATATCAGTTTATTGTTACAAATACAGCTGTCAGCTCACCCTTAACTTTCTGACGGGCTCAACACGATCAACCCAAATATTCACTTCTTCATATCCCTTTTGTACACATACCTTCCCCATACCACCAACGCCGCACACAACAAGATCACACAATAAGCCCATACAAAAAACATGGCAAGCCCCAACCCGATGTTGGCATCCAGGCGCTTATCAAAGATCTCTGTGTATAGCGAAAAACCGAGTGGCACGGCGCCAACAACGAAAAGTCCAATGGACCATCCACCCCAGCGTTGGAAACCGGACCCCGCACGACTTCTGGAAATTTTGCGAATCCCTTGAGTCAGTAGCCACCAAATCAGAATAAATAATAGACAGGTTATAAGAATTTTCAGCATATCGTTCAACTGCATATCGTGTACCTCCTATATCTTGCAAGATGATGAACATATCTTACACGTTAAGTGTTCTCTTTACTATATTACCCGTTTCCACATCCATGATCACAGGCAGATATGAGCACAGTACCCCTGACCCACTGATTATGAAAAAGAAAAAAACGCCAACGTCCTGACTCCTTCCAAGTCAAGAACGATGGCGTTACTTCTCGTATTTACATTGTTATATCCACATAGGATAGGATAGGTTACGCACCAAACTGCGCATAGTGAAGGCGGCTGTATACCCCACCTGCTGCGAGTAATTCTTCATGACGTCCCTGCTCCGTAATGCCTTGTTCAGCAACGACAATAATGCGGTCTGCATTTTTGATCGTAGCCAATCGGTGGGCAATAACCAGTGTGGTCCGGCCCTCGGACAGCTCAGCAAGGGATTGCTGAATCGCCGCTTCCGTTTCTGTATCCAGAGCAGATGTTGCTTCGTCCAGGATCAGAATTGGCGGGTTTTTCAGGAACATACGGGCAATCGATAAGCGCTGTTTCTGTCCACCGGACAGCTTCACACCGCGTTCACCAATTAACGTATCCAATCCTTCCGGCATCGATTGAATTAAAGGCTCCATCTGGGCCCGTCTAGCGGCCATCCAGATTTCTTCTTCGGATGCATCCAGCTTGCCGTAGGCAATATTCTCCCGAATGCTTCCATCGAAGAGGAACACGTCCTGTTGTACAATTCCGATATGACTACGCAAGGAGTCTAGTGTCATATCCTGTATCTCCTGCCCATCGATCGTGATGCGACCTTCCAACACATCATAGAACCGCGGCAGCAGACTGCATAGCGTTGTTTTACCTGCCCCCGATGGACCGACAAGCGCTACAGTTTCACCTGCACGTACGTTTAGATCAATACCTTTGAGAACAGGTTCCTGATCGGAATAACCAAAGGTCACTTGCTCATAACGGATATCTCCACGCAAATGGGATACCGTAACGGCTCCTGGACGATCTTCCACATCCGGTTCCATATCGAGCAGCTCCGTATAACGTTTGAAGCCTGCAATCCCTTTTGGATACGTCTCAATAACCGAGTTGATCTTCTGGATCGGTGTCAGGAACACATTGGACAACATAATAAATGCAATGAACTGACCGTAGGTCATACTGCCTTGAATGACAAACCACGTTCCGCATACCAGGACAAAGAGGGATACCAGCTTCATCAGCATATAACTGACAGAGGAGTTCCAGGCCATGATTTTGTATGCGATTAGTTTGGTCTGACGGAAACGACCGTTGTTCACAGCGAATTGTGCTTTTTCATGCTCTTCATTGGCAAAAGCCTGAACAACACGAATACCTGTAATATTGTTCTCAACACGAGCATTGAAGTCCGCAATATCACCAAACATTCGGCTGAATGCCTTGGACATTTTGCTACCAAAGTAGAGTGACAGATAAATAATCAGCGGTACGATGATAAAGGTTAACACCGCCAGATTCCCGTTAATGCTCATCATGATGCTGAATGCACCAATTAGCGTCATGACCGCGATAAATACATCCTCCGGACCATGATGGGCAATCTCACCGATATCCATCAGATCGTTAGTCATACGGGACACGAGGTGTCCTGTTTTTGTATTATCGAAGAAACGGAACGATAACTTCTGCACATGATTGAACAGACTTTTACGCATATCCGTCTCGATGTTAATACCGAGCTTGTGTCCCCAATAGGTAACCACGAAGTTGAGAAATGAATTCAATAAGTAGATGCCGAGCAATGCCAGACACGCCCATAGAATCCAGTCCCAGCGGCCGCCTGGCAGCAGATCATCGACTACCCGGTTGACTGCCAGTGGAAAAGCCAGCTCCAGCAGGGCGACTAAAATCGCACAACTGAAGTCAAGAATAAAGAGCTTTTTGTAAGGCCTATAATAGGCAAAGAAACGGCGAAGCATGGACTGAAGTCCTCCTTATGCAACCACACAATGGTGATTACGTTTTATTTCGTCTTGCTTAAGAGGTACAGGAAGTATGGCGCACCAATAATGGCAACCAGGATCCCCGCAGGAATCTCCGAAGGCTGCAGGATGACACGACCCAGCGTATCTGCAACCAGTACAAGCAATGAACCGATCAGTGCAGATGCGGGTAACAGGAATTGATGTTTTGGACCCACCAGACGACGTGCCAAATGCGGTCCGATTAGACCAACAAAACCGATCCCCCCACTCACAGATACACATGAGCCGGCAAGTCCTACAGCAGCCGCAAGCAAAATCAGTCGCTCACGCTCAACCGGAGTCCCGAGTCCACTTGCAGTCTGGTCACCCAGATTCAACACGTTCAGTACACGCGCCTTATACAGGACAAGCGGTACAAGAATGATCAGAAACGGTAGCAATGCCGTTACAAATTTCCAGTTCGAACCCCAGATGCTGCCTGCCATCCAGGTAGCTACAAATTGATACTTTTCCGGACTAAGCCGTAACGTAAGCACGATCATGGCAGAACTGATTCCCGCCGCTACCCCGATCCCCGTAAGTAACATACGAGTAGGCATAATGCCCTCTCCTTTTTTGTAAGAGAGAACGTAGATCAGAAATGCAGCAAAACCCGAACCGATCAGGGCCAGAATTGGCAAAAGAAATACCGGCGCTGCTGTCGTTGTCGGGAAAAAGGAAACAAATAACATGACGACCAGACCAGCACCTGCATTAATCCCCAGGATCCCCGGATCTGCCAACGCATTCCGAGATACTCCCTGCAAAATACAACCAGATAACGCAAGTCCGGCCCCGACCAGCACCGAAATCACAATACGTGGCAGACGGAATTCAAACAGGATCAATTCCTGTTTCGCCGTGCCTCCACCAAACAGGGTTCGCAACACCTCAAGCGGCGAAAGCTTGGTAAAACCTGTGTTCATGCTCACCACAAAAGCCGTAATAATTAATAGGGCAAGCACAATGAGGACAATCGTACTCTTGGTTCTCTTCTTGCGCTCTGCTCCAACTATTGTTGAGGATTCCATCGTTACAGAGTCCTCCTTTCTTTACGCGCCAGATACAGGAAGAATGGTACCCCGATGAGGGCAACCAAAGCGCCAATTGGCGTCTCGTACGGCGGGTTAATCATACGTGCAGCCAGATCCGCAAATACAAGCAACAGACTGCCCATCACAGCGGAACATGGAATAATCCAGCGATAATCGACCCCAACCAGCTTCCGCGTGAGATGGGGAATAATGAGTCCGACAAAACCGACCGCACCCACCACGGACACAGCTGTACCCGCGAGAATCAGTACAACAATCAGGCCTATGAGCTTGATCAGCCCAGTACGTTGCCCCAAGCCCACCGCAATATCTTCTCCGAGACTAAGCAGAGTAATGGAACGGGAGATGAGAAGACCTGCAATCAGTGCCGCGAGTACCCAGGGGAACATGACCTCAAGTTGAGACCACTTCGTTCCGGCTACACCACCAGCTGTCCAGAAAGCCAAATCTTGTCCAATCCTGAAATACAATGCAATCCCTTCACTGAGTGCCGACAACATCGCTGATACAGCCGCACCTGCAAGAACAAGGCGTAGTGGCGTAAGACCCGATTTGGAAGCTGCACCAAAACCATACACCAACAGGACACCAAGCCCTGCTCCAAGGAAGGAATACATGATGATATACATAAATGGCAAGCCAGGGAAGAAGGCAAAACAAACTGCAAGTGCAAATCCAGCTCCTGCATTTAACCCAAGCAGACCTGAATCGGCCAGCGGGTTACGAGTCATGCCCTGCATGATCGCACCAGCTACAGCGAAACATGCACCTACCATTGCTCCTCCAAGGATACGTGGTAATCGAATCTCCCATATGATCTGATGTGGAGTCAACTCAGGATTGAAATCAAAGATAGCCTTCCAGACTACACTAAGCTTAATATCAGCAGCGCCAAAAGAAATGGACAACGCCATACCCAGAGCGAGTAGCAAAACTCCCCCTGTAAGAATAAGTGTGGCCGCCCACGGACGAGTGTGTATCTTCGCTGTGGGTGAATCCGGATTATGTTTTTCTGGTGAAGCTTGTGAACTCATACGCGCCCACCCTCGTTATGAGTGGAGCTGCTCAAACCTATGTACATAACAATCACCTCTCTATAAATACCGAACTTTAATGATATTGATTCTCATTCCCATAGACCATTGTAAGTGAATCCACCGGCTCTGGCAATGGACAAATAGGACATGTTTATTGCATATATGAATATTTGCACACAATTTCACACGCAAAAAGGCTGCGCAAGAGCCAAAAAGCTCGAACACAGCCTTATCATTGCATATGTAGAACATGTAAAATACAGACTCGTTTAACGGGCATGTACCGTAAGTAAGGATGCCAGGACATCCGGAACATCGGTAATAATCCCTTGCACACCCATATCAATCATGGCCTGCATCTCGGCAGGATCATTCACCGTAAATGGATAGGTAACAACGCCATGTGCCAGTGCAGCAGCAACATCTTCTTGTGTGACTGCCAGCTTGTAGGGATGAAGGCCGGTAGCTTCGAGTTTGGCGGCATAATCATAGGGACGATATAACTTTTCCATATATAGAAGTGCTGTACGAATCTCCGGGGCAAGACGTTTACATCTCACGAGCGAAGCATGATTGAAGCTCGACAGCACAACCTGTTGCTCCAGATTCCAATCCCGGATCGCCTGTATGACCTTCTCTTCCATCCCTTTATAACTCACAATACCATTTTTCAATTCCAGATTAAGCAGTGTTCCTTTCCCCTGTACCAGCTTGAATAATTCCTCCAGAGAAGGAATACGTTCCCCAGTAAAATCAGCATGGAACCAGGACCCCGCATCCCGTGTGCGCAATTGATCGTAAGTCGTATCCTTAACCCAGCCTTCTGCGCCGCCAGTTCGGCTTAACGTCTCATCATGAATCAGTACCAGTCTGCCATCACTCGTCATCTGCACATCGGTCTCAATGCCTGTCGCTCCAAGCTCCAGACTCCGTTCAAAAGCGCTCATCGTATTCTCCGGGCATACGGCAGATGCACCACGGTGGGCAATAATCTCCATGTTCCTCATTCCAGCGCCTCCTGTGTTCAAGCTTCACTCTATGATCATCACTATAAACACGGTTTGTTAGACCTGTATTAACAGAACGTATAATCGGTTGCCTGCTTCGCTAATACTAGCGACCGGGCCCAACATCTAACGGGCTGGGGATTCACTCATTTTTGCGAACTCAATCTGAAAATCGACATAACATAGTATGAACGATGGAAGCACTGAACTCCGTTATAAGGAGGTTGACTATTGAATACCTCAAAGAAAAAATCGATACCTACGCGTCCTCACACATCCCAGTTACAGTCGGCTTCCAGGCTTTCCAGATCATCTGTCCATATCAAAAACAAATCCGGCAAGACGGCTAATCAGCGTTCTCTTAACTCCAGTTCACCCAACACACTGGATCAGCTGGCTATTGTTGCAGCAATACTCTCCTTAATTGCAGCCGCCATCGGGCTATATATCGCCTGGAAATCGTTAAGTAATCCGGATCAAACTGCTGTTGTGGTGTAAGCTGCTTGTTGCGCAGCTAATGGCTCAGGAGGCTCTCTCCTGCTTCTGACCTTATTCAGGGGCAGGTTTTTGCTTTTTCAATTACTCAACGTATGCTGGAAACGTCAAAAAACCGTTCCCCTGAAACGCCGGCATATACCGGCGTCTCTTTGGAAAGGTCATTTTTTATTCGGGCGCTGCCTCTGCAGCTTAATCCCCGTCCCGGGATACTGACCGAATTACAGAATGAATGTGCGAGAGATAATAACCAACAGAATGAACAATACCAGAATCGCACCTGTTGATGTCCATGCTCCACCACCGAAGCCTCCGCAATATCCGTAACCTGTACCTTTGAGTTCGCTCATCAGTGACACTCCCCTCTTCATCGAAGTACACTATAGACTATGTCCGATAACGCAACTTGCTTGGGCAGATCGAAAATTCTCCCGAGGAACGAGTAGATTCAGGCCCGTCTTCTTATGCACTCATTTCCCGTTGAGTTGTGACCACTTCTGAGTCAGCTCTGCAGGAATATAGGATGACATTTGTTTGAGCAGTTCAGCCGGATCAGCTTCCAAACTCCATAGACTGAGATGCGAGGTGTTGGAGAATCCTTCCTGTACGCTATGTTCTACCATCTTCATCAGCGGTCCATAATATCCGTTGACATTTAATAAGCCAACAGGCTTACGATGAATACCGATCTGTGCCCAGCACAGTACCTCAAATAGTTCTTCAAATGTACCCATACCTCCGGGAAGTGCAATGAATCCATCGGATAATTCAGCCATCGTTGCCTTCCGTTCATGCATGGTTCCCACTTCAATCAGTTGTGTGAGCCCTCCATGAACAACCTCGCCCCGGAACAATCCGGTAGGCATAACCCCGATTACCTCTCCCCCTTGCTCAAGAGCAGCATCGGCTACTGCACCCATCAAGCCCATGCAAGAACCACCATAGACCAGTGCATAACCACTATCAGCAATCTGTTTGCCCAGTTGAACAGCCTTCTCTGTATAATCGGGGTGATTTCCCGGATTGGAGCCTGCAAAAACAGCTATACGTTTCATTGGGTTTCACTCCTTCTCATGATCTATTTTAATAATATATAACATGAATGTTATGGGTATGTACAACGTACAACAGGTTAACAGAACCAATGGGCAAAAAAATACCCGACCGTTTGCAGCCGGCCGGGCTCCCATTTCAATACACATCAATTTAGAAGGGGTTGTTATTACCTAATATACAGACCGAACATTAAATCCGTATGATCTTTGCATGAAATGAATATTAAATCTTCGTATAACTAACGTATCCCACGGCGTGAACGTACGACAAACATATGCTTGTCTTTACGAAGAACCCGACCATCTGCAAGTTCAACCTGATCCTCGTCATGACGCAGAATCGTCGTGGATAATGCTACAATCTTGGCCCGGCGCCAGATCATCACCTGTGACTTGAAATAGATCGCATTTTCGAACTGAATCGCCTTTTTCATCACATATCCAACCTTGTGCACTTCAGAACGTGCTTTCTTTAAGGGAAGACTCTCTTCGGGAAGAGGTCTGATCATTGCGATATTGTCAAACGATACCTTAATCCGTTTCGGTCCGATCCGTACACATTCCGCTTCTTCATCCCACTCGACCAGCGTTCCCTTTAATGGCTCCCGTATGCCTGTTGCACGATATACCGCTACTTTTCGTCCTATCCAATGTCGCAATGTTCTCACCTCCATCTGTCTAGTTTTCAGGTATCTTCCAATCGATCGGTTCAATACCTTTGGAGGTCAAGAAATCATTGGCTTTGGAAAAGGGACGACTGCCGAGGAATCCACGATGCGCAGCCAGCGGACTGGGATGTGTAGACTCCAGTACCAGGTGCTTGTCCCTGTTAATAAAAGCACCTTTCTTCTGGGCATGACTGCCCCATAGCATATATACCATTGGCTCTGAACGTTCATTCAGCGCACGAATGACAGCATCCGTAAACGTCTGCCAGCCCAATGCCTGATGGGAGTTTGGCTGACCTTCACGGACCGTCAGAACGGCATTTAATAGCAAGACTCCCTGCTGCGCCCAATGAACCAGAGATCCATGATTCGGAATGGGCAGGTCCAGATCGGCCTGAAGTTCCTTATATATATTTTTCAGAGAAGGCGGTACACGTACCCCCGGTCTAACCGAAAAACTTAATCCATGAGCTTGTCCCGCTCCGTGATAAGGGTCCTGTCCAATAATAACGGCCTTAACCTGATGATATGGCGTCAGCTTCAGTGCGGAGAACAGGTCTTCTTTGGGCGGAAAGACCGTCTGCGTTTTGTACTCGGCGGCGAGAGTGTAACGAATCTTGTTAAAATAGTCGGCTTCCGTCTCTTCCTGAAGCACCTTGTCCCAATCGTTTCCAAACATATGTATAGGCTCCTTTCCCCTGATGAATACAGTTTCGTTCAGCCCAACTACTGGGCTCTTCCTTCTGAGAGCCGCATGTCATGCAACTCATAGACTATCCACCATTTTAACATAACCGGGGACAGCAGACCAGAATTGCACATCAGGGTATACGTTCACCTCAAAATAAATCGTATTCTCGCTACATTCCGTATACTCATCCAAAAAAGTCACCTCGCTATTGCGTGGTGACTTGATGACTTTATACTTGAACGGGCACCTCTTCGACTTCTTTCACAAGCACACTGCTGATTCTCCGTAACCCTTCCTGAAGGACAGAACGCGGACAAGCCAGATTCAACCGAATGCAACCCTCACCATTGGCTACAAACATATGACCATCTTCGAGCAATACACCCGCTTGCTCAGCGAAGAATAAAGGTAAACTTACATTTTGTGGAGCATATGCCGAGATATCAATCCAGGCCAGATACGTGGCTTCCGGGATGTGAAAAACAGCCAGTGGCAGATGCTGCTTCACATACTGTTCTACGCAGGCGAAATTGGCGTCTAGATACTCTTTTAATTGTTTCAGCCATTCATCACCCGTTTCGTAAGCCGCTTGCGTGGCAGCAATGCTCAGTGGGTTTTTGAAACCATAATGGCGTGCCTGCCAGATGTCTCGAAGTGCCTCATTCGGAATGATGACATTGGAGAACATCAGACCAGCCATGTTGAATGTTTTGCTCGGGGACATGCATGTAATGATTCGATCCGTATCCGGGAACAGCTTTGCAAGTGGCGTATGTCTTTTGCCAGTCCGCAGCAGATCACAGTGAATTTCATCCGAAATAATCCATACATTGTTCCGCAGGCAGATCTCACCCACACGTTGTAACTCTTCGGTTGTCCAGACACGTCCAGACGGATTATGGGGGTTGCAGAAAATACATACCCTTACCTTCTCATCCTTCGCCTTAGCTTCAAAATCCTCAAAATCAATCGAGTAACGCCCCTGCTCGTTGATCATATCCGAACATACCAGTTCAAGATCATTATGCTCCGCAGCCGACTTGAAGAAACCATAAGACGGGGTCACGATCAGTACTTTCTCATCCGATTGACAGATGTATTCCACCAGTTCATATAAAGCGGGGATGATCCCGTTTGAGGTCTCCAAATGCTCCTTTGGGAAGGACCAGTCATAGTATCTTTTCATCCAGTTCGAGACAGCTTCATAGTATGCCGGATCAAATACCTGAGAGTAACCCATGATTCTACGGTCCAGACGTTCCTTAACTGCATCCAGAATCTCGGGAGGTGTGGCGAACTCCATATCTGCAATCCACATGCGAATAAATTCTTCATCTTTGAATGGAAAAGTCATGTCCTCTGTGGCATTAAAAATATATTGACGGAAACCATCCGTATTCATGGCATTTGTACCTGTGCGGTCTATAATCTCATCAAAGTTATATTTCATAGCTTCTGCTCCTCTGTCTGCTCAACATTTCATTGTCGTTTCATGTCGTATTACATCTATTATTTCATGACGCAGGAGTTGCATCAAATGCAATACAATCTATTCTGACGAAACAAATGAAGTTTATTGTTTCTCCAAAATAGGTATTTCCGTGAAAAAGTGATATATTTCTCATATAACATCATTTTTATGAATGACTTTCATCATTTTCACGTACTCTCAAGAAACATTGGCATAAGGAGAACCGGTTATGAACAATATCAATCAGGAAGTTGGCAAGAAAATACGAAACTTTCGGAAGTGGCGGGGACTGACCATTCAACAGCTTGCGGATCAGATCTTCAAAAGCAAAGGAACCCTGTCCAAATATGAGAGCGGAGATATTACACTTGATCTGGTCACGTTACATCATATTGCTAATGCACTCAACATCCAGGTGGAGCAACTCTTGTACCAAGAACCAAGGCATGCATCTCCCCTGATGAATGCGGTCCCGTCCAGCTTTTTCAAGAACTCCACACGTTTCTATTCCTACTTCTATGACGGGCGTAACAACAGTCTCATTCGTTGTGTCATTGACATGATGGCTCAATCGGATGCCAACCGTTATCGCACCGTGATGTATATGAATGTGAAGGATTTTGAGAACTACCAGGAGTGCGAGAATATGTATTGGGGCCACACCGAGCATTATGATACACTCACCACGCTGATTTTGAAAAATCAGGCCACGCCGCTGGAGAATCTATATATTAATATTCTGGCGTCTTTTCAGGAATCAGAGAAAAAGTGGGGACTGATGGCTGGTGTCTCCTTCAGACCTTTCATGCCTATCGCGCTCAAAATGTTATTCTCCAGAACCCCGCTGCCCGAGAATCAGGAGTTATATAATGAATTAAAAATCTCAAAGGAAGATCTGCGGACCCTGAAAATATACAACATGCTCGCCGTCACCTGAACAACGCAGAGCGTCACACATTCTCATATCATATGGTATGGAGACAGTCCCTCCCCATTAGAAAAGGCACTTCTATAAGCTGTTGGAACCAGCTCATAAAAGTGCCTTTCGCTTTGACGCTATTCGATCAGGGAATAAGCGAGACTACGCTTAGTTTTTAATTAAATCAAGCGTTTCGTCAAACATTTGTTTCTGTTCCTCAATCTTGTTCTCATTACCGATCACGCAGCGCTGTTGCTGTTCAAGTATGGCCGATAAAAGCTCAGCAAAACCGATAATGTCGCTTTCCTTCGTGCTTAACACTTCGTCACGTTCCTGTTGCAGATCCGCTTCAGTCACATTCGACAGATAACACTCCAAAGAGAAAGCTCCTTCGCCATAAGGCGTTCTCGGCGTATCGAGATCCTGAATGGCACCAATGATATAACGCGTCATTTCCCGCTCGTCTGCCCGGAAATCTTTCAAATATTGCGGTATTTCTTCATATACTTTGTACGTTTTATCGAGGTTCGGATCACGATACGATGCAACGTAGCTGTCTCCGTTTCGTCTGAAGCCTGACATACAGCCATAGGCTCCGCCTTTGGCGCGGATATTGGTCCACAAGTAATCCAGAGACAGGATTCCCTGCAAGACCCGTAGTGAGCCGGTGTATTGATATCCTTTGTCGATATAATTGCCCGTTTGCACCACGTACTGCACCTCCGAAGGAGAACGGAATCCTTCCTTATGAATAGCCGGTGTGAATGTAAATTCTTCCTTGGCAACTTCATGTGTGAACAGCTTCGCTTTCAGGTCGGATACCTGTTGTTCCAGTCCTTCATATCCCTGCTCATCGGCAGTGTAACTAACAAGCAAATTCTCCGGTCTGAAAATATACCCCGTCAACTCTTGCAGACTGGAAGATAACTCTTCTTTTCTCGCCTCAAAGTTCGCCTGAAGATCCTCAAGCCACTGGTAAAAGGCAATGCCACTTACAGCTTCTCTGAAATCCGCGACCGCTGAATGTTTGGACGAAGACCGACCAATTCCCGCAGAGTGTCCGCTATTGATCAGATTACGTTGCAGGTTACCTTTCATCTGAGAGATGATCTCATATAACCGCTTCGAATTATCAAATTGGGAAGTGAACACGATTTCTTTGATCATATCAAAGGCAAATCCAAGCTTGTCATACAACACTTTTGCGTTGAACTCATAGGTCGCCTTGAATTCATTGTGCTTATGCGCGTTAGCATAAGATCCTATCCCGCTATGAATACCACCCGAATGGATATGGATTTCATTGGACAGTTCATTGAACGAGTAGTTTTGAGTATCCACGTAACCCAGTACATTTTTCAGCAACCCTGCATACGGCAGGAGATGACGTGGCACTTCTTTGATATCAAACAACAGTCTCAGATAACCAATTCCATTGGTATAAAGGTTATGATGGAGAATGGTTGTGCCGTCGACCTGTTTCACCGTTTGATGCAACGTAGAGGCCTTTGGTTCAATATCTTCAATCGATAACGTTGGAATGACCTGCTGCTGCTCTTTAGTTGAAGGTGTATTCTGATACTCGGCGAGTGCCTCCGTTTTCTGAATCAACGTCTGAACTTCTTCCTCACTAAGACCAGCCTGAATAGTTTTCAGACGTTCTTTCAACGCTTCTTCTTTGCGTGAGTTCAGCCCCTTATCCGGGGTAAGCGCCACAAAGGAAGTATGTGTGTTTTGCAAAATATATTTCTCAATCAGTTGCTCGAAGTAACCTTCGTTCATTTTTGTCCGCAGTTCAGCAAATACGTCATTGGCTTCCAAATGAGTGAAAGGTGCATCTTCATCGTACAACCAGCTTTGCAGGGAGGAGAATCCGTAGATCAGACCCTTCGGCATTCTGCCATAGTCCGCTTCTCTATGATTGAACTCATACGAGTTAATTCCAGCAAGCAGCGCTTTTGGATCAAAACCTTCTTTTACCACACGCTCAAGCACTTCTTTGACCGTTCCTAGGAAATCCTCTTTGCTCATCAGATTGCTCTTCTTCAGTCCAACGGTGAATACAGGCTGATATAGACTATCATCATACGAACCGTAGACGTCCTTCGCAATGCCTTTATCCAGCAAAGCCTGTTTCAATACCGCTCCCGGAGCGTTCAGCAGTGCGTATAACAAAATTTGGAACGAAATGTTCAGTTCCTTGTCCAGACTTGTGCCGATCACCGCATTGTAGGTCAAGAAGCTGTTATCCACTTCCGATTCCGTACTTCCCGCAGAGTAAGTCTTAACTGTGTCTACCCGTTCTGCAAAAGCAGGTTGAAGTTGAATGGCCGAATCAATCTCGATTCGATCATATGCACTCAGATAGTTTTCATCCAGCCATTGCAGCTTCTCTTCCATATCCATATCCCCGTAGAGATAGATGTAACTGTTGGAAGGATGGTAGTATCTCGTGTGGAAATCCAGCAGCCCCTGATACGTTAGATCCAGAATAGCTTCCGGGAATCCACCAGACTCGGAGGAGTATGTGGTATCCGGGAAAAGGGAGTTCAGCACTTCTCTACGCACCATTCGTTCCGGTGAAGAAAAGGCACCCTTCATCTCGTTATATACAACTCCGTTGTAGGTTAACTCATCGTCAGCAGAGGTCAGGTTGTAGTTCCAGCCCTCTTGTAGAAATATCTTTTCATTCTCATAAATATTTGTATTCAATACTGCATCCAGGTAAATATCCATCAGGTTATGGAAGTCATGATCATTACGACTCGCGATCGGATAGATCGTCTTATCGGGATACGTCATGGCGTTAAGGAATGTATTTAATGAACCTTTCAGCAACTCAACAAAAGAATCCTTGGCCGGAAATTTCTTGGACCCACAGAGCACGGAGTGTTCGAGAATATGGGCTACCCCTGTATCATCTTCCGGAGGTGTGCGGAAACCGATACTGAATACTTTGTTATCATCCTGATTGGATAAGAGTACAATTTTGGCTCCGGATTTCTGATGTTCCAACAGATACGCATCCGATTTCAGTTCTTCGATTCTGCGCTCCTGTAACACCTTGTATGGCTTAAGCTGTTTCAACATAAACTTGAGTCCTCCGTCCATAAGATTGTTTTATTGGTTTTGTGACTCTACATAAGTTCAAATATGTTTATTTACACGGGCACTCCGATGACAGAACAACATCTGTCCTCTCCGTTATCGTGTACATGTGTAGTTGAACCTATATCGTTCAGCAAGGTAAAGGTAATATATGCCTACGGATAGTATACACCATTGTTCTCTCTCTTCATAAAAGTCAGGTAAATGTCCCTTCTGATATGTATTATGCAGGGTTTATGTTTATGAGCTGCATGGTGATGTGGTCTGCAATGAAGTGACGATCATATTAAAGAACACAAAAAAAGATCGCATGCAGCTTGGTTAACAAGCGTCATACGATCTTCTTTTTAAGATGCCGAGGACCGGGATCGAACCGGTACGGTAGTCACCTACCGCAGGATTTTAAGTCCTGTGCGTCTGCCAATTCCGCCACCCCGGCAGGATTATGTATTTCTTGGCGACAAGAAATATCTTACCATGAACTAATTAACTTTGCAACACTTTTTTATAAAATAATCTAACTATATAAGTTTAACTAATGATTTACACGATAACGGAGAGGACAGAAAAAACTGAAAAAGCGAAGCGTTCGCCTTTATCACCAGATTTTCCCTTGAGAAGAGGGAATCGAAAAAATCTGGGGATAACAGCGATTAGAAGGTTATTCTGTCATCGGAGTGTCAGTGTAAATAATCTTTAGTTCAACTTATATAAATGAAACAGGCACTGCAAGCGTCAGCTCACAGTGCCTAGAAAGTCCGAGTTGCGGTCCCGGACTTCCGGTAAACCAATCTATATTAAGGGAGGTGTGAGATAAGAATACCTCCCCAACATTAAAGAAACCTAAAATCAGCCTTAAATTAAACTAAAAAAGTAAAATAGGTCGAACACGAGCCGCTTCTTCCTCACTGCACTCCACGATAACCAAGATATGGTCCTTTAAGAGCCACTCTTCGTAATACCGCGCATCCTCCTCCGAGATTCCCGCTTCAGTCAGTGTAAGCACCAAATCATCGGTCTCACTCCCAATCTCATTACCAGCGAGTCTACGCACTGCATTTCCGATCGACATCGTCTGATCCATTCGCTTCCCCAGACCAGCCAATATGCCTTTCAGAGCGCCAAAGGCACCATCTGTTCCGGCACCCTTCAAAGGTTTGGGCAGCCCCGTCTTTTCGCTCACCAGCTCCAGATTAAGCTGCTCCTTCGCCACCGCTCCCAAATATTTATCCTTGATGCCTTCCTCTTTGACCTTATTCAGCATAATTATAGCCTCGTTCTCGGTACGGGCCAGCCCAATAATCAATTGTGTCATTCCGTTCCCCTCCTTTTACCCTAATATAACCCCGTAATCCCCATTCAAAAACGGATCATCCACAGCTAAGACAAATCACCTAGAAGATTGTTGATTTCTCTTCTGGAAATCTATACCTAGTTCTGATAGACTAGATAAAGAAGACAAATTAACCATTGAAAACATTGACATATGGATTTAACATCTCATAATCAGGAGCAATGACTTATGAAAAAAGAGGTAGAAATTGCCATCCGGCGCAAGCAACAGATCATGGTTCGTAATACAAGCGGTCAGACGGTAACCGGATTTCCCGAGCGTACCGCTGATTCATCCATTCTCTCCTTACGTACGGTTCACGGCAGTCTGTGGATACCGTTTGATGAAATTGAACATGTTACGCGTCTGTTAAGCATCCGGTCTCATCATTTAAGCGGAATGCAACTCGTTTAGTCGGCTCTGCAATCCTTGAAACTCCAGTTCCCGTATAGATACGTTAACTAGATCTATTTATGCCAGCACTTTACACCAAAAAACCAGACGCATGCACGTCTGGTTTTTCTCTTCTACTTATCCTGTACCACGCTGCCACTAACCTCACAACAAAGGCCTTACTATCCTTGTTTCTGCCCAACCATATGCTGTTGTTACTTCACTACAAACTTCACTCGTGTTCCATCCGGATATGTACTTAACTGATTCCCTACCCATGAACCTGCACCACGATTATCTTTCGGGGTGATGTACTGGATATCTGCACCTGTTCCTCCCTCAGCGCACATCGCCATGGGCCACTCGTCACGATCCTTACCTTTTTTGACCGGAACACCCTTAAGTGATAAATCCCGATTGCCTTCCGCTCCATTACGATCAATGGTGCATACATCCGAATGCCCTGCCTTGATAGCAGCTTTAATATGGTTGGCTGTTTCGGGGTAACGCTCTGAAGGGAACGTAATGGTATGGTCTACACTCTTATTAGTCCCACCGAATGGATTAGGTATCTCCTCGGGCCATTCTCCCCCAGCCCAGGCGTAGAGGGCTACCAGCAGCATTGCTACCAGCGTCAGTACCTGCTTTTTGAAACCTTGTTTGCCTTTCCGCTTTCTTCTTGTGCGTCTCTTACTCATGCTGTGTCTCCCCCATTCAACACTTGCATTATAACAGAACGCCCGTTCGTAAAACAATCCAATACAATAAAAAAACAGCCGAGACCGCCCGGCTGTCCTGCTTGATTGATTATCCTACATTGGGAATGGCCTGTTGGCGCAGCAAGGGCAGTGTCACCTCAAACTGTGTACCTTTCCCCTCTGTACTCTCCACCGAAATCTGACCATTCATCAGTTCCAGCAGTTCTTTGCAGATGGTCAGACCAAGACCGCTTCCGCCAAATCGGCGCGCATGGGAGATGTCGGTCTGGGTAAATGCATCAAACAATTGTTCGATCTGATGCTGAGGAATGCCAATCCCCGTATCGCGCACAGAGAATACCAATACAACGGTATCCATCAGTTGTTGCCTCACATCCACCTGTAACTGCACTTCACCTTGTTCCGTGAACTTGATCGCATTACTAAGCAAATTATCCAGTACCTGCCGGAGTCTTAGCGGATCACCGATAAGCACATCAGGAACATTCAGATCAGCATGACAGAGCAGACGTATTTGTTTATTCCGTGCCGCAGGCTCATGTGTCTTCACAATCTGTTGAATCAGCTTCAGAGGTTGAAACTCAATGTTTTCAACATCCATTTTGCCTCTGCCCAGTTTCGCCATATCCAGGCTGTTGTTAATGATGTTCAGCAGCGCCTCCCCTGATTGACGTGCAAGCTCCAGATATTCTGTCTGCTCATCCGTAGTTTCACCCATACTGGCAAGTTCGATCATACCCATAATGCCGTTAAGCGGGGTACGAAGCTCGTGATTCAGCTTGCCGATGAATTCCAATTGCCCTCTACTGTTCATCTCAGCCATGGAAGTTGCAAACTTCAACTGCTGTTCGGCATACTTCCGTTCTGAAATATCGTATTGAATGCCTACAAAATATAAACACTCTCCGGATTCATTAAAGATCGGATCGATATTCAATTCGTTCCAGAACTTCTGACCACTTTTTGTATAATTTAAAATATCAATCTTAATGGACTGTTGTTTCTTTAACGCATCACGAATCTGCATTATCGTTTCCGGGTCTGTATCCTGCCCTTGCAAAAATCGGCAATTGTGTCCGACCGACTCTTCATACGTATATCCTGTCAGTTGGGTAAAGTGTTCGTTTACATACATGAGCGGAAGCTCAGGCAAGGTAGCATCGACCACCGTCACGGAGGATTTCACTTTCGAGATGATAAATTCCCATTGTAATGAGAGTTGATTATGTTGGCTCATGCCTTCCTCCTTCATCTCACACACATTAATGTTTATATATTCTGCAATCGTACATTATAAGGAGAGAAAACTAACCAGTCGGAATGTGTTGATATTAAATCAATATATTTTAATTGTAACATAGTTATTCAAGTCATGTGGTTTATGGGTAATAGTTGATAACTAACATTCCACAATAACCTAACTACTCACCAGGAGGAACATACATGAAATTTCTGTTAATTATCATCATTATTATTTTGATTGTAGTCTTTTTTACCAGACGCAAACGTTAAAATAAGATCCGTTATGTAAGTGAGAAAGGAAGATGGGTATGAGAACCCTCTTTTTTATATTCATGGTACTCTGTATCATCAATCTCTGTTTCCCAAAATTCGGCTGGTATCTGCGCTATGGCTGGATTTCCCGGGGCGAAGCCGAACCCAGCAGGCCTTATATGACTATGGTCAGAACGACCAGCCTGCTGATGTTGCTTAT
The DNA here is from genome assembly GCF_037981725.1 of Paenibacillus sp. FSL H3-0457. Taxonomy (NCBI): domain Bacteria; kingdom Bacillati; phylum Bacillota; class Bacilli; order Caryophanales; family Paenibacillaceae; genus Paenibacillus; species Paenibacillus sp. FSL H3-0457. Next base: position 4,667,618 of record NZ_CP150283.1, read on the forward strand.
CGCCTTCACACTTGCTGTGGCATGAACTATAGGCATTAGAAGATAACTGCCCTGTTGGGCAGTTTTTTTGTGATGAAATGACGGGAAAATGATAACTTTGTTTGTGGTGCAATGATGACAATGCCCGTAATATAGATATATCGTTTCGGAAAGGACATCATTGGCATGAACATCGCATTTTATCCGTACTGGGCCGCCAAAACGCTGCTCTCGCTTATTAATGTCATATATATCATGGTCATTACTACATTTATATACGGTCTCACTGGATCGGTACTCTCTGCTGCAATGTTTCCACTTATTCAGATCATTGCACGCATAATAGCCGGTCTCACTTTGCCATTACTTGTGAACCGTTTCCCATTCTCCAGACTATTGATCAGCATTTCCATAGCCAAAACATTAATCATGACCTGTATAGCCATTTCGTTGAATCACTTGATTTCACAACTGCCGCTTCTATTGCTCGGAGTGATTGTATTATCCTTCTTGGACGGATGGGAAACTCCGTTACTGAAGACTTTAACGCCACGATTGGTTCAAGGTGAAGACCTTATAAAAGCAAATAGCCTACTATCTTTCTCCAATCAGACTGTAACCATTGTCGGTTACGCCATGACGGGATTCGCCGTGATGAACTGGGGGGCGTCACAGACCTTCTGGGCAGCTACAAGCCTGTCCTGGGCCGTTCTGATCTTCATGATTGCCATGGGCTCGCTCACACGGAATGTAGAACAACCTCAGAAATCTGCTGTATCGCGGAATGTATTGAGGGAAGGTTGGAGTATACTTTGGAAGAATCCATCCTTACGGCTGATTACGCTTATGGACATTGCCCAAGCACTTGCGGGTTCCATCTGGATCGGAGCTGTTACGCTGGCCTTTGCAAAAGAAGCTCTGGGACGAGGAGAAGGTTGGTGGGGACTCATGAACTCGAGTTACGCTGCTGGAACCATGCTTGGAGGTATTCTGGCTCTTTCGCTGGCCAAACGTATTCAGAAGCATCTATTCGCAAGTATGACCATGGGTTCTCTTCTCTGCAGCCTGCTGACAGTCGTTTATGGTCTAAACAACCTGCCATGGCTCGCTCTGGTGTTATGCATACTCATGGGTCCAGTTCATCAGATCCGTGATGTGGCTCAGCAGACAGCGCTTCAGAACAGTGTACCTGTCGAATCCCTAACCAAGGTATACGCCACCCATGGCGTCCTGATATCCACGGTTATGAGTGTATCCATAGTTATCTTTGGTCTAGTCGCCGATCAACTAGGCGTTCGATGGGTATACCTTATCGGCGGAGCCTTGTTTATTGTGTCTGCGATATGCTCATTATCGTTGAGCAGGGTTCACAGGAACCAGCCCATTGGTAAACATACGAAAAATATGTAAAGCAAAAGAGACGAGCAACATTCTGCTCGTCCCTCACAATCTCAATCCAATCGATAATCTGTCAGCGGCTTGCCTTTTTTATAATACAAAGTAGGTGACAATATATTGAAGAAAATGTGCACATCCGGCATATATGCTTCTTCCAAAATAGCTTGCACCGACGATGCAATCCGATTATGAATCTCCTGGTCACGTTGAAACATCAGAATCTCTATAGAAGCCGGAGAAGGTGTTAGCGCTTGTACATCATGACGCTCTGCCTTCATTCTCTCCCTTGGAATATGAGTAATTAGGGCCATCTGCTCTGTAATTTGGGGTACAACTTCCTCTAGTTGAGGACCTGTGAATCCTTTAAAGCGAATAAACGGCATTGCTATCCCTTCAATCTCTGTTAATAGTCTCTTATGTGATTTTAAGCACATTGTTTTCAGTTGTCAAATGTCATGGATGGCATATGTTGTTTCTTATAAACAGGAAAAGCCCCGCTGAAGTCTCAGCGGAGCCCACTGTTTGCACGTTTCTATACGTGACTTACAGCCAGAAAGATTTTGTGATGATCACGAGCAGGATAAAAAGCACAAGAATTGCACTTGTAGAAGTCCATCCGCCACCAGCATTACAACAACCGTATCCAACTTGACTCATTTGATTGGCCTCCTTTGAATTTCAAGGTATGCCATAACATATGCGTATTCCGCGCAAGTGACCGGGCGAATCGGCAAGTTCAACAGCCCATTCATCCGGGATTCATACCCGTTGATTTAACCGAATGGGCGATGGAGATTTTCAGTTGTTTTTCTTGTGACTCCTGAGGTGAAGGGTCTGTATTTCCTCTGTCCAGAAGGATTGTAAGAGTACGTGTATCACTTCGGGATGCCAGAACAACCTCTCCATCAGGTGTTATACAATACGCGATTGGAATGGATATCTCGCTATCACGGTACGAACCATCCGCATGGCTTGTCCCCATGACAATACATTGATGCTTCAAGGCGATCTGCCGAGCCTCTTCTACCCACTCACTGTACTGCTCTTCACTGAACATGCCCACACCAATGGAATGCATCACAATGTCCACATTCCCTATATTCTCATTGCGAAATCCTTGCAAGACCAGCTCATCACACAACAAAGTGCTTATTACCCAACCCTGTTCCTGAGCCGTCTCAGCAGGTGTATATTTAGCTTTCTCCAATACAACCTCTCCAGCCGTACTGATGATGATCGATCGGTCCTTCGGGCGTTCGTCCAACCTGCGATGACCTGATACAATCATGGTTCCATATTCAGCCGCCAGGCGGCAAGCGTCTTCGACATTCTGGTTCAGATAACCTTCAGGAAAAAACAATATATCCGCATCAGGGTGTTGCTTGAGTTCGGCTTCAAGCTGCAGCAAATCCTGTTCCAGCCTCGGTTGTCCAATAATAATCTTCATCTGGTATCCCCCATTCATAAATAAAAGCCGGTTCATACCTGAATAAGGTACGAAACCGGCTTAAAGGTTGTACGGACAGAACTCCTGCTCATCGTACATCACTTCAAGAGTAATTGTTTCTCATGTTATTGCTCGACGACACAATTACCTTTACAGTTGAATGATATGTAGTTAGGCATTTCTACGTTCAATACTATCATATATAGCCTGCCCATCATAGCTTCGATCTGTAGCGATATCTTTCACAAAGAGGGCGCTGCCTGCAGCACTGTTTGCATTAACAGACAGAACGCTAAATGCACCCACAACCCACATTAATGGATATAATGCAATGGATAAGGCTTTTTTCATGTTTTTGTCTCCTTTTCTGTTGAAATAGATGATTGGTTGAATATCCCATTAATACGATTACAACCCAATTAGGTTTCAATTTTATATACAACCATCACTATTTCTAGACATACAGGAGATAAACTAAAATTGTTCCGTTCAGATCAACTCGAAACTCTGGAGCAAGGCTGCCGCCTCTTCATGATCAGGTTCCAGAGCCAATACTTTATGGGTATATGACAGGGTTTCTTCTTCCAGTTCAAGTTCATAACAGCACACAGCCAAATCGTATAAGACCGCTGGATTATGGTTACTCGGATCTGCAACCAATGATATCTCCAGAAACCGTTTTGCATCCTCATACATATACATCTCATATAACAGCTGCCCTGCCAGAAATGCGAGACCTCCTTGTTGCTCCATCACATAGTAGGACGACCACATCGTATGAATACCAGACTGAATATCGAGCATTTCCTCATCACTTGCATCAGGAAGAAGACTGGAAATGTGGGTAGCACTGTGAATCAAGAACTCCGCATCATATCCACCCAGACGCCAAAACGGCAAAATATGCTTTAACTCCATACTCTCTATTCGAGAGTCTACCCATTGTTTCATGCTGAAAAAGTCATCCGGTCCAAAACGTTCAACAAATCGATGGTAGGCCAGACGTGTGTTCACATAACTAATGGGTTCTTCAACCATCAACATACACCCAACATTCAGATCTTTATAATGATGTGTTGTGAATCGAGTATGAGCGCCCTGTTGTTCAAGAACATATTGAATCGCATGGTAGTTAGCCGTTAGAGAAAAACTCCCGTGAAGAACAAATTCAGGTGGCTCTGCGAACTTCCAGTTATCCAGGCGATGATCCCCTTTATCAGCGGTAATCAACACATAACCTGACTGTGACAGCTTGTTCAACCGTTCGAGACAGGACAACCCGATTGCAGGGAACAGAATGTGCGAGTCCTCCAGTTCCTCTTTGTACAATGTGATAAGCTCCTGATACGGATAGTTATCCGCACTGTATTCGGGCGCTTGGCGATACTCATAACTCAGCGTCATGTTCTTCAGCATCTCAGCGGGCTCAAGATCAAGACGACGATCCGGAGACTGTACAAGCAGATCACACTCATAGATCTCGCCATCCCCAATGTAGATTAATTCCTGTGGAATGCTGTCAAAAAAGTAATTAGCAATCAACAACAACGGTTGTTTCAGATCACCGGGCTGAATAACCGTTCCTGCAACGACCAGATTCAATTCCGTATCCGCTACAGCGTCAAAACGTGCAAAATCCACTATACCTTGTTGAATAAAGGATTGCATGGATGGATGCTCCTGCCAACCCAGCACATTCTCCGCTACGAGATCCGTCATCACATATCTGAAAGGCGGTAAAGGTATTCCAGCAAATTCTTTTAACTCAATCAGTTTCAGGAGAACTTGATGTGCCAAACGCCCTACACCCGCTCCAAGTTCAAGAATGGTTACGGTCTCGCTGATCTTTCCTTTGTTCGAGAGGTCCTGAAGAAAGCCAAAAATCATCTCTGCATACGCCGTGGCAATCATCGGATTACTCGTAATATATTGAGGAACTTGGTTCTCTGTCCAAGCTTGTAGCCCCTTCTGTTCATAATAAGCTCTCTGCCAATCCCAGACCGGAGCTTCACTGTAACGAAAACGTTGACTTTCATTTGACGTCATTAAACGGAAACCTGCTTTCTATCACTAATTTCATACGTTTCTCAGATGTTCACGTATTATTTGATGTCCAATACCATTCAATCTCTGTAATGCATTATATCATAGAACCCTACCTACTCGATGAAGTTCAGTTTTCCCCTTCAACAGGAAAAAAACCTGCTTTTGAGGGCAGGTCCTTGAGGCCTTTCAATTAAGAAGACTATTGATCTAGTTTACTTAGGCAAGGACGCTCAACATTAGTCGGAATACACAGCTCCATCAAAGTTCTCAGGGCCTACACGGATCGTACCGAGCAAGTTGGAACTGATAAATGCAGTGTACGTCAATTGAGGTGTGATAGGCGGGTTGAAGTCATCTGCAGAGAACGTAATAATCTGAGGTGCAAGGACACTCAAGCTAAACGTAGACGTTGCGGAATAGATCACAGGGTCCGTAGCCAAAGTCCCCCTAACAATTGTAATAGTTACACCAACGAGTGCCAAAGGAAGTTGCACAGACACCGTTCCTTTGAATTGTACACGTGGGTTTGCCCCTGCTCCTGCTGTTTGCAGACCAATCTGGCCGAATAATTGTGGTGTATTAATAACCAGGATTGGTATTGCAATAGAGTTAGCCAAACTCGCATTCTGAGATGTTCTTGCATCAAGAAATTGACTCATGAAATCTACCTCCTATGGGTTGGGATAAGGTAGTATATGCGAGATTTGAGATATGGCATGGACATACATCGTGATTCGAAAAAAAGGGCATACTAGAAAGACACCATTAACAATATACTTTTTCCTCCAAAGCTTACATGTAGACAGAAAAAAACCCTTGCTAGGCAAGGGTTTTAAGAGTATGGGCCCTACAGGACTCGAACCTGTGACCAATCGGTTATGAGCCGACCGCTCTAACCAACTGAGCTAAGGGCCCTAGACATAATGTATAACGTGCAGATGATGGCTGTGAATCATCCAAGTGAAACTAAATTGCGGGGGCAGGATTTGAACCTGCGGCCTTCGGGTTATGAGCCCGACGAGCTACCGGGCTGCTCCACCCCGCGTCAGTAAGAAATATTAAAACAGCGACTTAATTAATATACACCATTCTATCCCAATAAGTCAAGGGGTAATGTCAGGGAATAAAACGTACACCGTAACGTCCTTTACGTGATCGATAAACTTCCACTTCCGCTGGTTCATTATGACCGTAAATCCACCCATCCTGCTCCATACGTTTGGCCAGACACCCTGCCTGAAATTTGGTTGCATACAACTTGCTGAAATATACCCAGTGCATACCGCTCGTCCTTTCCGGAGTCGTCATTTATTCCTGCTTTTTGTAGAATACCCCATTTTCATAAAAATAGCCGCCAAAGATTAAAATCTTCAGCGGCTATCCTTAACTTATGATATGACTACTACATCAAATCTCATTGAAACGTAGCTTTAGGATCCTTTTTCAATTTCTCCAGCATCTCGTTTCCTTTAGCTGCCCACTCACCAAGTGCTTCTTTTGGTGTCTTTTTGTTCTCTAGTACCTGGTTGAAATATTCCATACCTTTTTCATTGACTTGCCATAAACCTGGGGATTTTTGATACATTTTATCCAGATTGGTATTTGTTGGCGGAATCGGCTTCAGCGAATAGAATGCTTGAATGTTATAATCCAGGCCGTCTTTGGGCTTGATGAAGCTCTTCCGTGATACCATCTCATAGCTGCTACGTGCTTTGATCTTAGCCCAATCCTCACTGTTCATGTACTTGATCAGTTCCCATGCATCATCCGGGTTCTGAGCCGCACTATTAATCGCCATGAGGTTGCTCAGGTAGATGCTACCTCCAATTTCAGGAGCTTCCGGGTGAACTGGAGGTGTTACCACATCCCAATCCACTTTCGTAAAGTCTTTCATTTTATCCGCATTTTTATTAGCATCAATTAATTGATTAATATAGCTGTAATCACCAATAACCATGGCTGACTTGCCACTCAGGAATAGGTCACCCTGTACCGGATCATAACGCCCACTCGGATTCTGATCCTGTGGCTCGTCGCCTTTAGGAATAACTTTGTCAATCGCAAGTTTGCTGATGGTGCTCCACACTTTCTCCCATTGAGGAGAATCTACTGTCATCTTCTCTGCTTTGTCATCAAACGTCTTCAGCTGCAACGAGCTGTAGTACTGCTGCATGGAGTAGTACGGCGGACCACCCTGATATGTCGTGAAGGAGAAACCAAATACATGATCTTTACCTTCACCTTTCGTTAGACGGGTACCCAGATTGAAAATATCATCCCAAGTCATATTGTCCGTTGGTGGTTCCACGCCTGCTTTTTCAAACATACCCTTGTTATAGAACAAAGCGGAGGAGGAAAACGTTGGTGTCAATGCATAGATGCTCTGGTCCCCAAGGTCCTTAATTCCCTCCAGCACACTAGGCACAATATCACTGGTATCAAACTTGTCTTCCTGCATCAATGGGTCCAGCTGTTTCACCAGATTCTCCTGAATTAATGATTTGACTGTAGAGGTATCAGCCACGATGACGTCAACCGGATTATCCCCAGTCATAATTTTCTTCAGACTTTCCATCGTATCCGGAGCTTCCTGCTGTTCTTCTGTGTTACCGTACCCATACATGCTGCTCTGATCAACGGCAGCCACAATCTCGATCGTTACATTGGGGTGTGTCAGTTCAAAAGCATCGGTAAATTGCTGACGGAAGTAACTGTCATCCTGTCCGCCCCACATCGTAGCCACACGCAATACACGCTGCTCCGTATCCTTCGCCTCACTTGCCGTACAGCCGGCAATCAGCGGCAGTGCTAGCGTCGCAGTAGCGATGACAGCCAGCACACGTTTTCCCCACATACTATTCTTCATTTCCCAGTTCCCCCTCTTAATTATCTTGGCGGTGTAATGACAATACGTTCACCGTCAAATTCCAATGTCGCCCGGTTATCAATGGATAAGGCCTCCAGATACTCTTTTGGCACCTGAAGTCGTCCTGCACGGTCTATAATGACAAATGCTTCATGGATGTCTGGCATACCCGCCTCGGACAAGTTATGCTCATCATCCAGATTCGGGTTGCGCTTCACAAACTCGGTACTGGTCAAGCCGTCCCGAATCGCAACGATCCGGTCCACCTTGCCAGCAAGCGTCAAGTCATGGGTAACGATGACAATCGTAACGCCAAGTTCCTTGTTCATTCTTCGAAAAATGCCCATGATTGTATCACATGTCTCGGAATCGACCGAACCGGTAGGTTCATCTGCAAGCAGAATTTTGGGACGATTGGATAATGAGATCGCAATCGCTACCCGTTGTTGCTCTCCTCCTGACAATTGATGCAATTTGTTATGCATCCGATCCTTAAGGCCTACCCATTCGAGCAACTGTTTCGCGTAAGCACGATCACGCTTGCCTCCCAGAATCATGGGAGTCTCCACATTTTCCAGTGCAGTGAGATAAGGCAGCAAGTTACGACCGTTATTTTGCCAAATAAAACCTACCGTATGACGTTTGTATTCGACCAATTGGGCATCTGTCATCTTGAGCAAATCCCACTCTCCCACAACAGCCGTACCAGCCGTAGGACGATCAAGCCCGCCCAGAATATTCAGCAAGGTGGATTTACCGCTACCGCTGTTACCGATGATCGCCATCATTTCACCTTGATTGACAGTCAGGTTGAGACCCTGAAGGGCAACGACTTCCACATCGCTGGATTTAAAAATTTTGACAAGTCCTTCGCATTGGATCACGTTTACCTCTCCTCTCCCATTTTGACTGCCTGGTGAACCCGCAATCTGCGAATCTGCCAGAGCAACATCGTTGCACCAATGACCAGCATCACCACGGTGACCCCATACAGTTGCAACATATCCTGCTGTTCAAACACAATCCGGAACGGAGGTACCTGAGCAGATACATTATCCGTCGTTTGCAGGAATGGCAGGAATAAACGACTGGATACCTGACCAATCCCAATACCTAGCAGGATCGACAGCCCCGCTGTGAACACCTGTTCCAGCAACAGCATTCCGCTCAGTTGTGCACGGGATAAGCCCATGGCCCGCAATACCCCAAACTGTACAACACGTCCGGACAGGTTGAAGAACCAGTAAAGCACGTATCCGATCAATGAGATAATAACTGATACCAGGAACCCAAGGCTCAGAATTCCGAATACACCACCTCTTGATGGATGTTTCCCCTGAGATACCAATTCGGTACGTACGTCACGCACAGACGATAACTCAATGCCTTCTGCTGCAAGTTTCTCCATTAAAGGAGCCACTTTGGCATCCGCTTCCATTTTCAGCCAAACCTCATAAGGAATCAGAGGCACCTGATCATAGATATAATCCAGATTCGCCACGAAGAATGGCATCTGATCTGGATACTGGGCTGGCCAGTAAGGAATGATCCCGAACACGACGAATTCAATCGCCTGTCCCTGTACACCCATGGAGACGAGGTCTCCAGTTTTCAACTTGAATTTGTCAGCAAATTTGGAAGAGATCAATACAGCCCCTTCATATTTACCAAGCAAGTCAAGGTACTTGTAGGGATGTGCCGGGAACAGATCATTGCGGAACCATGCCACTTGAGCAAAGTCTACATTATCAATTCCGACCAGCATCCCCTGTCCGCCCGATTTACCAGAGACGATAATATTGCCTTTGGTCTGCAGCACTCGTGCTGCATGTTCAACCCCGTCTAATCTGCGGAACACCTCGAATGGAGGTTCGGAGTAGATGACTTTGGATGGCTGCGAAGAACCGCCACCACCTGGAGCACCTCCACCGCCGTTGCCTCCGCCGGAACCACCACCAGCAGAACCTCCTCCTCCATTGCCACCACCTTGTTGACCTCCACCCGTACCGCCGTTCTGTCCGGAACCACCGGGTTTAACCTCAGGTGTTCCTTCCCATACAGTCTGCATAATCACATCAGAACCATAACGGTACAAGGTACGCTCAGTGGAATTCAGATCAATCGTCCGAGCTGCAGCCGAGTTGTACACCCCAAGTCCCAGTGTCAGTACAAGGAGGATCATCAGCGGATAATATGAAGAAGATGAACGCGATAACTGCGTTAATGTCAGATACAACGGGACCGGGAGAAACTTGCGACCGATCAACTGAATAAGCTTTAATATCCACGGGAACAAGCGCAGGAAGAATAGTCCAAGCGCAAAGATCGCGAGTGCGGGTACAAAGAATAGAAACGGCTGTACCTGCAACTGATCGGTTGTCATTCCGGTCTGGAAGGTCAACATCTGACGTTCATAGAACAGGTAGTATCCATATCCAGCCAGACCCAGCAACACAACGTCCAGGAACCAGCGCTGCCATACTGGAGCACGGTCTGTTCGTGCTTGCCGCCGTTTGGCAGATACAATGGTTGCCCGTGCATAAGTTATCGCAGGGATAAGTGATGCGATGATCGCTACAAGGACCGCTGCTACTCCCAGGAGAATAGCTTCTTTTGATACACCGATCGGAATAGACTTCCGATCTACGAACGAGAGAAAGCCACTTGCTGAACCAATACTCTTGGCCATAAACCAACCGAGAAACGGTCCAATAATCAACGCAATAACGCCCAGGAATATACCTTCAAGCAAGTAAAGAGAGAAGATCTGCCGAGCTGAAGCTCCACGGCTACGCAATACCGCAATATCACTCTCTTGCTTCTGTAATGACTGTCTGGCGTTCATCGCAATAAAATAAAAGACCATCGCAATCATCGGTGCTGCCAAGGTAAACAACATGGTCTGCAGTTGCAGACTCTGACTGCGGAACTGCTTAAGCAGATCACCAAAGGTGATGTCCACTTTTGTATCTTTCAGCCGCTGGTACAGATCGATATCCAGCCTTTCCAGCATGGAAGTCAGACCTGATAACTGGCTGGTTTGAATTTCTTTCAGATCAAAGGCATAATACCAACGTGAATTTTGAAGTGGAATCCCTTTTTCCTTCAGTAAAACATCATTAAAAACCGATTCATCCACATATAGTCCATTCATCATGCCGTCAAATCCTTGTACCCAGTAAGGGCTGTTCGGATCATCTGCCTTGAAGGAACCCGTAATCTTCACACGTAACGTGATATCAAGACCGCTATACACTGGATATTCCAGAATGTCACCGATATGCAGGTCGTTACGGTACATACCCTCTTCCAACATGACTGCCTCGATCGTGTCATCTTTGACCTGGTTTCCAGGTTTCACCCCGGCAGAGTAATTCACCTGTGCATCCAGCCCACTCATCGTACCCAGACTCATACTGCGCGCCCTGCTGGCATCCACTTTGGTTGGATCTTCCGGGCTCACCTCTGTGCTGCGAATGGATCTCGAATTCACATACGTATGAAAAGGAAACCCGATGTCGCGAGGAACATCCTCACGAATATAACGATCTACTTCATCCAGACCCCGTGTGTCTGTCTTCACGCCACCGGGTGCCTGATAACTCATAAGCAACGAACCGGCTGGCAACCCTTCACTGTTATCCTGCAGCGTTTGCGCGACGACCCGTTTCAACGCACCATCGGCATACATTGGAATACTGACGGTGAACGCTACCGCCACAATCAATCCGATCAGTGTGCTGAAGGTCATCCAGCGCGTGTTCCACATTTTGCGGAACAGCAGCCGAAGCAATGGCAGCCCCATTAGCGTCCCACTACTTTCTGACCTACGGTCAGACCTTTCAGAATCTCGACATCTGTCGATGTCTGCTGTCCAACTTCAACGTCCACTTCACGCTTGCTGCCATCACTCTCCACCACTTGTACATACGTTCTTGAACCGATGGAGCGTAAAGCGGATACAGGAATCACAATTGCGTTCTCGGTACGCTGCGTTACAATCGAGACCGATAGTGGTGTGCCACGTTCGACGCCTTTTGGCATTTTTGCAAGTGTAACGATGACATACTTATCCAGCGTTTCCTTGGTTGGAGGCGTACCGCCTTCACCCGTCCCTTCGCCACTGCCGCTTCCCGATGCTTCCGCGATAGGCATAACTTTAATTTTGCCAGCGACTTTACCAGCTCCATTAATATCTACTTCTGCCTTCATACCGGCCGAGAACTTCTCCAGATCTTCCTTGGCAAAGGTAGCTGCCACAACCAGATTCGATGTATCCGCAATCGTAGCAATCGGATCATACGCTTTCACGGTTGCACCCTTCTCTACCTGCACTGCAATAACGGTGCCGCCAAACGGAGCGGTCAACGTGGCTTTGCCCAGTTGTTCCTCCAGATCAGCGAGTTCCTGGCGTAGTTCTTCAAACGCAATCGTTGATTCTTCGAACTCTACCGGGTCCATCTCATCCTTCTTGCGGAGTGTTTCCTTCATTTGAACTTCGGATTTGCGAATAGCCAGTTTCTTGCCACGGATCTCCTTTTCTACACTCTCCACATCGAGGACAGCAAGAAGTTGACCCTTTTTCACTTTATCCCCTGGTTTAACATTTAACTCTTTGACATGCATGCCATCAAGCGTGAAGTACACCTTCTCTTCCCGCTGACTCATCATCTTGCCGCTGCCACTTACTTTTTTCTCCAACGTTTCCGTCCGGACTTCATATTCCGGTTTCTTGGAGATCGTTGGTGGTGTAATAGGCGGAAGTACTTCTTCCTCTGTTTCTGACGGCAGCAATGAGCAGCCAGACATCGTTGCAACCATTATCGCACCGAGTACAATAATCGCTGCGCGTTTCCCCCTCTTCGGAGCGGCCCCTTTACTTGATAAATCTGCCGTCCGCCATTTCATAAACATGGTCCGCAACCTCCAAAATTGTAGGATCGTGTGTAGTCATACATATTGTTACTTGTTCTACTTCAATAATATTGCGGAATACGGCCATGACCTGAGCGCCCATCTTGGAATCCAGTTCCGCTGTAGGCTCATCCGCAAGCAACAATCTGGGTCTATGGGCAATCGCCTTGGCTATAGCCACCCGCTGTTGCTCTCCCCCGGACATCTCGAAAGGTCGGTGCTTCACCCGTTTGGATAATCCAACCAGATCCAGACAGTGACCAACCCTGTCCTTCCATTCCGCTCGCGGAACGTCCGCCATTCGCAGCGACAGTTCTACATTTTCCCAAGCAGATAATAAGGGCATGAGTGCATACGCCTGGAAAATAAAACCGATCTCTTTGCGCCGCAAAGCGGTCCGCCGCCGGTCTCCCCAATCCTGAAGAGGCTGACCAGAGAACAGAATGTCTCCACTTGAAGGCTGATCCAGTCCACCGAGCATATTCAGTAGTGTTGTTTTGCCTGAGCCTGATCGCCCCTTCAGCATGACCAGTTGTTGCGGATTCACTTCCATATCAATGCCTTTGAGCACATGGATAATGCGACTGCCTGTCTGGAAACTGCGATGCACGTTACGCACCTCCAGTACAGGTCCATCATATGGAGGCAGCATATCCTTCTTTGGTTTGATCTTCTTCTGGGGTTCATCAACAGTGATGACAGCAGCTGCAGCCACTTCATCTGAAGCGATTTCACTTTCAGGTAACGGAGGTTTACTCGTCGGGTAATCATGTTCATTGTTGTATGTATTTTCCCCCGACTCCGTCGATGCCTCCAACGGTGTTTTCCCCTGTTGATGTTCATCGCCTGACTGGCTCTTGGCAGGTCTTTTTCTGAGAAATAAATTCTTCATGCCAGCAATCACGCTCATCCTTTCTTGAAATCCCGTTCATTTCTTCAAAAAACCTAAAATTAGAAATCTGTTCCATCCTACACTGAATTATAAACGACCGATCCCAACTAAAAGTTACAAGCTTTTTACAACGGTAGAGTGAAAAAGTTAATATTTTGATGAACAAACGAAAAAAGCATCCCAAAGTACGGGATGCCTCTTGCATATTCGATGGTTTTACCGCTATGACGGCAATCATTACAATTTTGATACCGTTCAATCCTGAACATTTTTTCGAGGTATCAATGATATTATTTACCAAATGAAGAAGGATCTTCACGCCAGGATTTAAGCAACTCAAAGTCACTCTCCTGAATCGTTCCCTGAGCCAAAGCCACATCCATCAGCGCCGTGTAATTGGACAACGTCTGAAGTGGAATTCCAGCATCTTCAAATGCTTTAACACCTTTATCCAGCTGGTAGCTGAAAATGGCAAGTACGGCGAGAGGTGTTGCGCCTGCTACACGTACGGCTTCGGCTGCTTTGATCGAGCTTCCACCTGTAGAGATCAGATCTTCGATGACAACCACTTTCTGTCCTTCGGTAATCAGACCTTCGATCAGGTTCTCCTTGCCGTGTCCTTTCGCTTTATCACGAATGTAGGCCATCGGCAGATCCAGCTTCTGAGCCACCCAGGCAGCATGCGGAATACCTGCGGTTGCTGTACCTGCGATGACTTCTGCATCCGGGTACTGGTTCCGAATGATTGTTGCAAATGCTTCAGCGATATCGTTGCGAATCTCCGGATAGGACATCGTTAAGCGGTTATCACAGTATATTGGTGATTTGATGCCGGATGTCCATGTAAATGGCTGTTGCGGACGCAACGCCACGGCTTTAATTTTCAACAGTTGGGAAGCAATATGATTTGGAATCTCATTTAGTTCGATCATGCGTTCAACATCTCCTTCAAAATGGTTTCTGCCGCTTCACGCGGATTGGGAGCGCCTGTAATGGGTCTGCCTACAACAATGTAATGACTGCCTCTGGCGATGGCTTCACCCGGCGTCAAGACGCGTGTCTGATCTCCCAGACCGCTACCCGCTGGACGAATTCCTGGTGTAACGGTGTGAAAAGCACTGCCACACGCTGCCCGAATTGCGGGCACTTCCAGTGGAGAAGCAACAACTCCATCCAGTCCGGCCTCTTGGGCTAGTCCTGCATAACGAACCACAGCAGCTTCCACACTTCCTGGGATGCCAATCTCGTTATTCATCGTTTCCAGACTTGTACTGGTCAGTTGTGTGACTGCAATGATCTCAGGTCTCTGTAGAGAAGGATCGGCAGCGATTGCTGCCTCAGCACCTTCACGTGCAGCACGCATCATAAGGGCTCCACCCGCTGCATGTACATTGAACATGTCTACACCAAGACGTGTGATACTCTCAGCTCCGCCACGAACGGTGTTGGGAATGTCATGCATTTTCACATCCAGAAAAACGGAGTAGCCTTTGGATTTCAGCTCCCGAATAAAGTCAGGTCCCGCTGCGTAGAACAGCTGCATACCCACCTTGAGATAACAGGGAATGCCCTCAAGAGCTTGTACCAATTCTTGAGCTTCTTCCGCTCCAGGATAATCCAGTGCCACCATCAGACGGCCAGCCATTTCATTGAAACTCGCTTGATTCATCACCAGCGCTCCCTCCACTTGCTCATTTTTTCCGTTTTTGCCCGATATAAAGGACATCCCGCCAGCCCGCAGGCTGACTGATGTCCTTCATCAGAGAGTTATTTATTTTACAAAGACAGGCATTGCTTCCGAAGAGAAGTTGATCGTTTGCAGCATGATCAGCAGCGCACGAATCGTATCCAATGAAGTCATACATACAATGCCGTTTTCTACCGCTTCACGACGGATACGGAATCCATCACGCTGCGGTGTTTTGCCTTTGGTGAGTGTGTTGAAGACAAAGTTTGCTTCGCCGCTACGGATCATATCCAGAATGTTCGGCGAACCTTCACTTAATTTGTTCACAGTCGTTACCGGAATGTTCGCTGCTTCAAGCGCAGCTGCTGTTCCGCCGGTAGCCATGATTTTGTAACCCAGTCTGTAGAAACCTTCGAGCAAAGGAACCGCTTCGTCTTTGTCTTTGTCTGCTACAGTTACTACGATCGCTCCGGTTGCCGGAATTTTCATTCCTGCGCCGATGAGACCTTTGAACAACGCTTTAGCGTAATTCGGGTCACGACCCATAACCTCACCTGTAGACTTCATCTCAGGTCCGAGGGTTGGTTCTACACGACGCAACTTCGCGAAGGAGAAGACCGGAACTTTAACAGATACATGATCCGATTCAGGCCACAGCCCGTCAACATAACCAAGATCTTTTAGTTTCACACCCAGAATGGCTTGTGTTGCCAAGTTCGCCATCGGAATGTTGGTTACTTTGCTCAGGAATGGTACGGTACGGGATGAACGTGGGTTCACCTCGATAATGTACACTTGGCCATCATGGATAACAAACTGGATGTTGACCAGACCAACCGTTTTCAGTTCTTTCGCAATTTTGATTGTAATCTCTACAATTTTCTCTTTCAAATCCTGGGACAGATGTTGAGGAGGATATACCGCGATGGAGTCACCAGAGTGAACCCCTGCACGCTCGATATGTTCCATGATTCCCGGAATCAATACCGTTTCACCATCACAGATGGCGTCAACCTCAACTTCTTTCCCCATCATGTAACGGTCGATCAGGACCGGATGCTCCGGATTGATTTTAACCGCCTGTTCCATGTATGTCAGCAATTCAGCATCGGAGTATACAATCTCCATCGCACGACCGCCGAGTACATAGGAAGGACGAACCAGTACCGGGTAGCCCAGACTTTGAGCTGTTTCTACCGCATCATCAACGGAAATGACTGTTTTACCTTTTGGCTGTGCAATCTCCAGACGGGAGAGCAGACGTTCGAACTTCTTACGGTCCTCCGCCTCATCGATGCTTTCCAGATCGGTTCCGAGAATCGTTACACCTGCATTACGCAATGGTGCTGCCAGGTTGATGGCTGTTTGACCACCGAACTGTACGATAACTCCTACTGGCTTCTCCTGTTCGATCACGTTCATGACATCTTCGAAGAAGAGCGGTTCAAAGTACAGGCGATCCGATGTATTAAAGTCCGTAGACACCGTCTCCGGGTTATTGTTGATAATGACTGCTTCATATCCTGCTTTTTGCAATGCCCATACTGCGTGTACAGTAGAGTAGTCAAACTCAATCCCTTGACCGATCCGGATTGGTCCTGAACCCAGCACTACAACTTTTTTCTTGTCTGAAGGGATAACTTCATTCTCTGTCTCGTAAGTTGAGTAGTAATATGGCGTTGTTGCTTCAAACTCAGCCGCACATGTATCTACCATTTTGTACACTGGGCGCAGGTTCTCTGCTTCCCGACGAGTTCTAACTTCCGCTTCAGTTGTTAATGTGCCTCCTGGTTGACCTTGCGCACGCAGTTCAGCAATGGCACGGTCTGTAAATCCAAGGCGTTTCGCTTGATACAGAATGTCGGAAGACAATTCGGATTCTTCGCGAATGCGATCTTCGAATGCAATCAGACCTTCGATTTTGTCCAGGAACCACCAATCAATCTTGGTCAGATCCTGTAGCTGTTGCAACGTATAACCTCTGCGGAATGCTTCGGCAATCAGGAAGATACGCTCATCATCTGCTTTGATCAGACGCTCGTTCAGGGTAGCTTCGTCCAGCGTTTCAGCATCCTTCAGGTAGAGGCGATGTACGCCAATTTCCAGGGAACGAACTGCTTTGTGAATCGACTCTTCGAATGTCCGGCCAATAGCCATTACTTCGCCTGTTGCTTTCATCTGAGTTCCCAGTTTACGGTTCGCCGAGATGAACTTGTCGAACGGCCAGCGTGGGATTTTGCTCACGATATAATCCAGCGTAGGCTCGAAGCAAGCATACGTTTGGCCTGTTACCGGGTTCACGATTTCATCCAACGTGTAACCCATCGCAATTTTGGCAGCCATTTTTGCAATCGGATAACCCGTTGCTTTGGAAGCCAGAGCTGATGAACGGCTTACCCGTGGGTTTACCTCGATAACGTAGTATTGGAAGCTGTGTGGGTCCAGTGCAAACTGTACGTTACATCCACCCTCAATATTCAGGGCACGGATGATTTTCAGGGAAGCTGAACGCAGCATTTGATATTCACGATCCGACAATGTTTGGCTTGGTGCTACAACGATACTATCGCCTGTATGAACACCTACCGGGTCAAAGTTTTCCATATTGCAGACAACGATACAGTTATCGTTTTTGTCTCGCATAACCTCATACTCGACTTCTTTCATACCTGCAATGCTCTTCTCGACCAGACATTGCCCAATCGGGCTGTAACGAATTCCCGCTGCCACCGTCTCACGTAGCTCTTCTTCGTTCGCACAGATTCCGCCACCAGTTCCGCCCAGTGTATAGGCTGGACGCACGATGATTGGATAACCAATCTCATTTGCAAATTCAAGTGATTCTTCAAGTGTCGTTACGATTACACTCTCTGGTACAGGTTGTTCCAATTCACGCATCAGGTCACGGAACAGATCACGATCTTCCGCTTTCTCGATGGATGTCAACTGTGTTCCGAGCAATTTCACATTTTCACGTTCCAGCACGCCAGCACGAGCCAGCTCGACAGCCATGTTCAGACCTGTTTGACCACCCAGTGTTGGCAACAAACCGTCTGGACGCTCTTGACGAATGATTTGGGTCACAAAATCCAGTGTGATAGGCTCGATGTATACTTTGTCAGCCATGTTTGTATCCGTCATAATGGTCGCCGGGTTGCTGTTGATAAGTACAACTTCCACGCCTTCTTCTTTCAGAGCCTGGCAAGCTTGTGTACCGGCATAGTCGAACTCGGCCGCTTGACCGATGACGATTGGACCGGAACCAATCACCAGGATTTTTTTGAGATCTTTGTTAATCGGCATGTTATTGTGCTCCTTTCACTGCGGCTGCCAATACGGCTTGACGCGGCTTTTGCGGGTTAGTGATCTTGTGCTCGCGAATCATCTCGATGAAGCGGTCGAACAGATAGCTGTTGTCGTAAGGACCCGGGGCTGCTTCAGGGTGATATTGAACCGAGAATGCCGGGAATGATTTATGTTTCAGACCTTCAATGGTCTTATCGTTATTGTTGATATGTGTGACTTCCAGGTCTGTACTCTTCACAGACTCTTCGTTTACGGTAAATCCATGGTTCTGGGATGTGATGAAGCAACGTCCGCTCTCCAGTTCTTTCACCGGGTGGTTTCCTCCGCGATGTCCAAACTTGAGTTTTTCGGTGTCTGCTCCTGCCGCAAGTGCGAACAACTGGTGACCCAGGCAGATGCCGAAGATCGGGTATTCGCCAAGCAATTCACTGATCATGTTAACCGCGTGAGGTACGTCTTTCGGGTCCCCAGGGCCGTTGGACAGTTGAATTCCGTCCGGGTTCAGGCGACGAATCTCGTCTGCTGTTACATCGTGTGGAACAACAACTACGTCACAGTCACGTTTGCTGAGTTCGCGCAAAATCCCTGTTTTTGCACCGTAATCCACGAGCACAATACGCTCAGCCGTTCCCGGGCTGTTGTAGACATGCTCTGTAGAAGTCATTGGCACCTGGTTACGCAGTTCAGCAATGGTGGTATCTCCCATCATCTCCAGCAGTTCTTCCACAGGCTTCGATCCTGTTGTGAGAATTCCCTTCATTGTGCCGTGGTGACGAATCCGGCGAGTCAACATGCGTGTATCAATTTCGCTGATTCCTACGATGCCGTATTCCTTGAGCAGATTGTCTACGCTATATTCCGCACGCCAGTTGCTTGGCGTTGGCTCATGACGACGCACGACGAAACCGTGTACGTATGGACGAATCGACTCAAAGTCATCACGCGTAATGCCGTAGTTTCCGATCAGCGGATACGTCATGGTTACGATTTGACCGCAATAGGAAGGATCCGAAAGCACCTCTTGATAGCCTGTAATTCCCGTATTAAAAACGACCTCACCTGTAGTTTCACCTTCAGCACCAAATGCTTTCCCGGTGAACAGTGTGCCGTCTTCCAACAATAATCTTGCCTGTGCCTGCATCCCATTTCACTCCTCTGTGTTTATCAACGTTGAATGCATTGGGGTTGAACATGGGGACGTTACGATTGTGCGGCTCCGCGTACAGAAAACCCTTTGATCGCTGTTATCCCCGGATTACTTTTTATCATTTTTCAAATGATGTAATCCGGTGATAAAGGCGAACGCTTTGCTTCTTCGGGTCTTTTCTGTCCGCTCCGCAGTTACGTTGGTGTCCAAGTTCAAAATCATGACATTCAACTTTGCTTTGTTTCGTATGTTAGACTCTCGGCATGATTTGCCTCGAGTTAGTTGAAAAGATGTTACTTGTGTAAAAGTTGTAGATTAAGTTTTAGAGTTAGAGCTAGATTTAAAAAGATTTGTTGTTTTAAAAAAGTTAAGAGTTACTGTTGCGGATTTAAAGAGTTAAAGATATAGCGTTACTGTTTTATTAATTTGCTGAGTTACCGTCTTACTGTTGTACCGTGTTATTCCACACGCTTTTGCCATCCACCCAAGTTTGTACGGCCCAGCCTTTCAGCTTCCAGCCTGTGAATGGTGTGTTTCTTCCTTTGGTTGCAAACGTTGCAGGATCAACTGCTTTTTCCTCGTTCAGGTCAATCATCGTGATATCGGCTGGTGCTCCCTCTTCCAGTTTGCCTGTATCCAGTCGGAATACACGTGCCGGATCAGCTGTCATGCGTTTCACCAGGAATTCCAAGCTCCACAATCCTGTTTCCACAAACTTGGTGTACAGCAGCGGGAAGGCTGTTTCGAATCCTACGATTCCGAAAGGTGCCAGCTCCATGCCTTTGGCTTTCTCTTCTTCACTGTGTGGCGCGTGATCAGTTACGATCATATCCAGCGTGCCGTCTAGCAAACCTTCGATACAAGCCTGCACATCGCGTGGTGAGCGTAGCGGCGGGTTCATTTTCCAGTTGGCGTCCATGCCTGGGATATCTTCATCCGACAACACCAGATGGTGTGGACATACCTCAGCAGTTACTTTAATGCCGATGGACTTCGCTAGACGAATCAAGCGAACCGATTGCTCTGTACTTACGTGACAGACATGGTAGTGAACTCCTGTTGCTTCTGCGAGCAGGATATCACGGCCAACGTGGATGGCTTCAGATTCATTTGGGATTCCTTTGATGCCGTGACGTTTTGAAAACTCACCTTCCGTCACATATCCACCAACAACCAGTGAGTCATCTTCACAGTGAGCGATCACTGGCATATCCATGCTTGCTGCGAGGCTCATGGCATCCTTCATCATTTGAGCGTTTTGTACGCCTACACCGTCATCTGTGAATCCAATAGCGCCTGCTTCTTTTAATGCGGCAAAATCGGTAAGTTCACGACCTAGTTCATTTTTTGTAATGGCTGCATAAGGCAACACTTTAACCAGATCAGCTTCTTTGGCTTTATCCAATACCAGCTTCACAACTTCCGCTGTATCTGTAACTGGTCTTGTGTTCGGCATGCAAGCGATTGTTGTAAAACCACCTTGTGCTGCTGAACGGGCACCTGTCTCGATCGTCTCTTTGTGTTCGAATCCAGGTTCACGCAGATGCACATGCATATCGATCAATCCCGGAATGACCAGTTTGCCTGATGCGTCTGTCACACTTTGCGCTGACTTTTCGGCATCCAGTACGGCTTGGTCTTCCAGACCAGCGATCTTTTTAATTTTACCTTCATCTATAATGATGGTTTTCCGTTCAAGTTCCCCTTGTTGGTTCAAGACGTTCGCGTTTTTTATAATCTGTAGCATAATTGCCCTCCGCTTCGGTTCTGTCCGGCTTACCAGGCAAGCCGGATGATTTTCTTTATCGTGTACTCTCTTATTGCTCTATAAGAACTACCGTACCGTCAGCCTATGACCCACAGCCAGACCCTGTTACAGTTTCATCGCACGTTCCATAACCGCCATGCGGATTGGAACCCCGTTTGCCATCTGCGGGAAGATCCGCGATGCTTCACTTTCCACAACCGCGTCATCTACCTCGACGTTGCGATTCACTGGAGCAGGGTGCATGATAATGGTGCTTGGTTTTAGGCGTGATGCCCGTTCTTCCGTCAATCCGTAGTGTTCGCGATAATCCTCAGCTGAAGTAATTAAGCCATGTTGATGACGTTCCAGTTGAACACGAAGCATCATGACTACATCTGCATCCAGCGCTTCTTCAAGACCGACATAAGGAGCATGCTCTGCGAGTTCCGGTGCCTGCATCGTTTGCGGTGCACAGAAGCGTACATCCGCACCAAACTTTTGCAGTGCCCACAGGTTGGAACGAGCTACACGGCTATGCAGGATGTCACCAATGATGGAGACACGCAAGCCTTTCAGTTCGCCAAATGCTTTCCTCATCGTGTAGAGATCCAGCAACGCCTGTGTGGGATGCTCATTGTTGCCGTCTCCGGCGTTCACGAGTGGTACATTCACTTTCTGAGCCAGTTGTTGCAGAACGCCTGCCGGTTTCAACCGGATCACGCCTGCATCAATGCCCATCGACTCAAGTGTTCGTACCGTATCGTAGATGGACTCTCCTTTTTCCACACTGGATGCGGCTGCCGTAAAGTTCAGCACTTGTGCACCCAGGCGTTTCTCTGCCATTTCGAAGGAGAAGCGGGTACGTGTGCTGTTCTCGAAGAACATGTTCGCAACAAAGCGTGATTCCAGTACCGGAGCCAGTTTCTCTTTCTGCGCTTCCCAGTGAGCCGCTCTGTTCAGAATGGACTCGATTTCTCCTCGACTAAGTTCCTTCAGTCCAAGCAAGCTTCGGTCTCTCAATGCTGTCTGTGTAATCATTATGCTTGCTCCCCCCGGTTCTGAGTGATTCTGACTTCGTCCTGTCCGTCCGTTTCCATGAGCGCAACTTCGATCTCCTCTGATTTGGAAGTCGGCACATTCTTGCCGATAAAATCAGGTCGAATTGGAAGTTCCCGGTGTCCGCGGTCTGCGAGTACAGCCAGCTGAATGTTCTGCGGTCTTCCACAGTCCATCAGGGCATCCATCGCTGCGCGAATCGTCCGTCCGGTATAGAGCACATCATCGAACAAAATCACCTTTTTGTTATGGATCGAAAGTGATTCAGGTGTCATAATCAACATTTCCTTGCGATTCGCTTTATTTTCGTCCAAGCGGTCATCGCGGTAAGGAGTCACATCCAGCTCTCCCCAGGGGACTTTGGCGCCCTCGATTTCTTCAATCTTGGCGGCAATCCGTTCTGCAAGGTAAACCCCGCGTGTACGGATACCGACCAACACACAATCGTCGATTCCTTTGTTTTTCTCCAATATCTCATGGGCAATCCGTGTTAATGCGCGGCGGATCGCCGTCTCATCCATAATGACATGTGTCTCTGTGCTCATGCGTTCAGCCTCCTCAGGATTTCCCTTCAGCATCATGGCCCCGTGACGAGGAGAAAAAAAAAGACTCCTTGCCGTGTTTATTGGCAAGGAGTCTCCGAACTTCAGACCGCTCTGAAGAAAGTTTACTCTCGGGGATGCATCGCTTCATTTGCCGCAGCAAAAAAACGATGTATCGTTCACGTTACCTTGCCAGTCTCACGGGACTGATTTAAAGGTGCTATTCATGTCGTTCATATTGCAGGACCTCACAGGGTTCTGTAATCAATATGTCCGTTTGTCTTCATGAATTATGACAGAAAGACAACCCCCTGTCAACACCTCACCATCGCAGGTGAAAACCCTCTGCTACGTTCTTCTTAGAATCAGCAGTTAGGCTGAAAAACATCCATGCACAATACATCTCATTGGTTATTCATAATTATACAACATTTCTGCATATTTATCCATAGGCAAATGAGAAATTTGATATAACCAAAATAAACCTCTTACTGTACTCAAAAGAGATAAAACACTTCTTTTTAGAACAGACAGTGAGTTTCATTTTACGCAATATATGAAGGCTCTGAATTAGTACCAAGTGAAATGGGTACAGTTTATAAACATGAACCCATTATTAGATACTGCAATAATACCGATATACATAAGATTCACAAATTTACGACATAGAAATAAGTTACGCCCTACATTTATGTACATTTAGGAGGAAGTCATGCGTCACATTTGGCACGTTTACAAAACAGACTGGTTGCATATCCTGAAGGTTCCCACAGGTATATTTCTAATTGTGGCTATTATTCTACTGCCCGGGGTGTATGACTGGGTCAACGTGAAGTCCGTCTGGGACCCATACAGTAATACCCAGGGGATCAAAATTGCGGTGACAACTGAGGACAAGGGTGCGACTGTTGAAGGAACCCATATTAATATCGGAGACGAACTGGTATCCAGCCTCAAACACAACGAAAAGCTGGGCTGGACTTTTGTGGACCAGGCTGAGGCTAATCGGGGTGTGCAAACTGGAGAGTATTATGCAAGCCTGCTCATTCCGGGGGACTTTTCATCCAAAATTACAGGCATCGTTGATGGGAAGCTGGAGCGACCGGAAGTAATCTATACCGTCAATGAGAAGGTGAATGCCATTGCTCCTAAAATCACAGGCTCTGGTGTATCTGCCATAACAACACAAATCAATGAAAATTTCACTGAAGCCGTCAGTGAGGCCGTTCTGACCAAGCTGAATGAAGCCGGGGTTGAGATTAATTCCCAGCTTCCAACATTACGCAAAATGGAGAATGGCATTTTTACGCTGGAGAAAAATCTTCCGGCTATTCAAGCCGCAGGTCAAAAGGTTCTGGAAGTAGAAAAAGCCATGCCCGAGATTGTAAAAGATGCTCAAAAGATCGTTGAAATCGAGAAAAAATTGCCTGAAATCAATGAAGCAGCACAGTATGTGCTCAAGGTGCAGGAGTATTGGCCACAAATTAATGATGCGGCTTCCGAAGTGCTGGCTATTCAAGGGCGGATACCGGATATACAAAAAGCGGTAGAACGCATTCGAGAAGTAGATGAAAACTTTGACCAGGTATCAGATGTCATCCAAACGGCGCTGGATAAAACCAACAAAGCTCTGTCTATCGTAACGGCAGCAGAGCAAGATTTGGACAAAGTATCACAAATCGCTGGCAACGGGATTGAGCTTGCAGAGGGATTAAATCAGTTCGTGGATTCCAGTGAAGAAGCGTTTCAGACAATTAGCCCGACGATCCGCCAAAATCTGCTACTGGTGCAGCAGATTACTAACGCTACAGGAGACGTATTTGCACAATTGCAAAATTCGGATCTTAATAATCTT
Source organism: Paenibacillus sp. FSL H3-0457 (assembly GCF_037981725.1). Taxonomy (NCBI): domain Bacteria; kingdom Bacillati; phylum Bacillota; class Bacilli; order Caryophanales; family Paenibacillaceae; genus Paenibacillus; species Paenibacillus sp. FSL H3-0457. The sequence continues at coordinate 4,692,500 of NZ_CP150283.1, forward strand.
CCTACAGTAGAAGATCTCGACCGGATTGCTTCACGTTTAGGGGTTGCGGTAAAACTCGTGGACAGTATGGCAGAACTACTGGGCAACATCAATAACTTGCTTCCAAGCCAACCACTTGCCGATAAAATCACACAACTGAACTCCATTTCAGATAAACTTCAGTTGCAGATCCGCTTGGCTGGCATCATCAGTGATGCCATGCGTCGTAATACAACTCCACCAACAGACGTCATCGCTCAGTTAAATACTCTCTCGAAGGACATCAGCAGCGGGATTGGCAATATCTTAAACACCTATGAAAGTGAAATATCGCCTGCACTTGCAGCTGGTGCGGATAAGCTCAGGTCTACCCTCTCCACTTCAGCAGAAACTCTGCAAGGAGCAAAAGATCGTATTCCGGATATTGCGGACATTCTTGCATCAGCCAAAGAAGGAATTACGTTTGGGCAGGCAGAGTTGACAAAAATCCAGAGCGAACTGCCTCAAATACAATCTAAGATCCATCAGATATCAGAGACACTCGCGAACAAAAGTGAAGGTTTTATCCAAGCTCTGAACACAGTTTCTTCATTAATTCGAAACGATCTACCCAAGCTGGGAAACAAACTGAACGAAGCAGCTGATTTTGTTCGTAATGATCTGCCTACTGCCGAGAAACAGATAGGCAAGGCATCCGATTTTGTACAGAATCAGCTGCCGGAGGTCGAAAAAGGAGTTCACCGTGTTGCCGCGCTTGTACGTGATGATCTGCCCGCATTGGAAAGTGCCATCAGCAAGGCTGCTGACAAACTTCGGGAGGTCGAAGGTAATAAGCAGTTTGCGAAGCTCGCCAAACTTTTGCGCGGCGATATTGAAGAAGAGAGTGCTTTCCTTTCGAGTCCCGTGCAAATCAAAGAACAACAGCTTTATCCGATTCCGAATTATGGATCGGCCATGTCACCATTTTATGGCGTGCTGTCCTTGTGGGTTGGCTCAACACTGCTGATTTCTCTGCTTCGTGCCGAAGCTGAGAATCCAGGGGGAAAGTTCCGGGGATATGAGTTATATCTTGGACGTCTCGCTACTTTTCTGACCATTGGGTTACTTCAGGCGATATGTGTCACCCTGGGAGATATCTTAATCCTGGGTACCTATGTTGCAGATAAACTGTGGTTTGTCCTGTTTGCCATGCTGGTGAGTGCCGTATTTGTCACCATAACGTACACCCTGCTGTCCGTATTTGGAAATATCGGAAAAGGGATCGCCATTATCTTCATGGTGTTCCAGTTCTCCAGCTCCGGCGGTACGTTCCCAATCAGCATGACATCACCCTTTTTCCAAGCATTGAATCCGTCCATGCCCTTCACGTATGCGATCAGTCTGCTGCGTGAGTCGGTCGGCGGCATATTGTGGTCTACTGCCATCAAGGATATTCTGTGGTTGTGTATGTTCATCGCGCTGAGTCTCATTGTTGCTCTCGCTTTGAAACGTCCACTCAGCAGTCTCACCAAACGTTCAGCCGAGAATGCCAAGAAGACCAAAATTATTGCTTAACTCATTTGCTCAACACTAAATAAGAAAAGGCCATTGGACTTTCCATCCAATGGCCTTTTCTCGTTTCATTATATGAATCGATACATTTACTATTTGACTATTTCACTGAGCGTTCCTGTTCCAACTGATTATAGGATTGTTTGATTGTTGTTAATGTTTCTACATGGCGATAGATGTTGTTACTTGCCGTAACGATAACACATAACATGATCAAGCCTATAACCACTTTTTTCCCCAATCCCGGACGAAGGCTGATGACGAAACTTCCACCCAACAGGAAGAACGCAAACAGATAGTGCCCCGCATACAGGTACATATCGTATTGAAACACAGCTAGACCAAAGCCCACGACTACATGAAGCAAAAAGGCAAACAAAATATATGGCACAAGGGTCCACACTTCTCGTTCACGAATGCCTTTAATGAAGCCCATGAATGCCAGTAGTAAAATAAAGATACCTGTCATCTGCACATGGATTGGATTGGAACGGGATAGATCCGTAACAAAGGCCGCCATGCCCGGGTCCAGTAAATGCATTTTCGGTGTCAGCATCGGATTAATCGTTAACATGTTCAATGCTTTCCAGTGAACAGCGAACTGGAATGGCGTTGCATAGCTGGTTCCACCATTTTGAATGCCCAACAGCCAGTTACTAACCCAGCTGCGACCTCCAAAGGCAACGTACTGGACGCCAGTTAATACGACGATGATCAGAACCGCTAATGCCATGATACCAATGTATTTTTTCAAATTCGCCTTATTGCGCCATGCATGCATATTGAAGAATGTGGCAGCAGCAAATGGTACGATATTGGTCGAGGTTAGTCCAAAGTTAATCGATGTAAGCAATGCATTGGGTACATAACGTACGTCCTGACGCTCACGAGTATACTGCATGTAAACCACCGACAACAGAATAACGAACTGTACATAAGGATACGAATCCGGGATCAATGCAGTAAACATTAAGTAGGAACTGAAACCAAACAGTAAGGCAAACAGTAGCGGTACGATGGTCGGTTTATCTTCTTTTTGACTCAGGAACAGATACGCCAGCACCACCGAACCCGCATTCACCAGCGATTGCAGGATTAGAAAGAACCAGTTGCCTCCCAGCAGTTTCGCTGCAGCCGCAAGGGTGACAGCGAGAAAGGAAATCAGCGGATGGATCACTGAAGAACTGTTGTCCCCATAATACATTGAAGGATCAAAGTTGAATAAATTGATTGGAAACAGCGTTGTATTAAATGGGGTATACGCCCCAAGCACCTCTGCATTATTTTCAATGTACAGAACATACGAGCCGTTCATTAAACCATAGAACAGAGCAAATCCCGCAAACAGGTAAAAAGCTGTCCAGTTGGCTCTGCGATTATAAAATAAGTAATCTAAAAAGTTCATGCTTTCATTTCACATCCTGATTAATTAAGTTCTAAAATACCAATAAACATAGGCCACCCATAATACATGCCACGCCTATCCAGCGTAAAGGGCCCACGGTCTCTTTAAATATCAGCCGAGCTATGATAAGAGTCCACACATATGTTAATGCGTTCGCAGGCAACACTACGGTTAATGGAAGAAACTTCAGCAATACAATATTCAGAAACGCGCCCGTTCCGTAGAATCCAAGTCCCATGAGTACATGCAGACGATTGCGACTGGAAGCATAAGCTTTCAGTCCGGCCCCACCCAGTGCACCACACAACGTCATGACAATTAATACGGCAACCATCCAGCTATCGATCAACACTGGTTAGTGTCACCCCGATTCCAAGCAACACAACTGCTGCCAGCTTCTGCATCGTAATTTCTTCCCCAAGCAAAAAATACCCATAGATTAAGGCAAATACATAGCTGGCACACATCAGAGGATAAACAACTGAGAGTTTTTCCAGAGCAAAAGCTTTAATCATCAAAATCGCTCCAAGTCCATAACACAGAAAACCTACACCCAGGTAAATCCACTCGGTTAGTCCCCATTTCCAGAACAATTGACCCGTTGCTGTCAGAAAAGCGGAAACGAGCATTAACCATTTACCAGTATGACGCGATTTTATTTCCCCCACGTTAATGCCTCCATGTCCGGTACACGCTTGTTAATAAAGTATCGTTGACTCACTAGCTGCATGACGGGAAGGTCAGATAAGGAGTCCGAGTAGGAACATGACTGGTCATAATCAATGACCATATTCTTCTCACTCAGATAAGCCTGAATTCGGCGTACCTTCTCTTCCCCTTTGCAGTTGCTGCCGTCAACTCTGCATGTGTAACCATTCTCATGACGGACAAGTTCAGTTCCAATTACATGATCCACCCAGGGAAAATTATTAAAGTATTTCATATAGGCATGCGGAGATGCAGTTACTAGCAAGACATGATACCCTGCTTCTTTGCGATGTTGCATCTCTACACTGGCCTCGGCAAAAATGGACGTACGCAAGCGAGTATCAAAGAAATGTTCGAGATCTTTTTCAGACATTCGCTCAATTTCTTGAAAGTAGGATCGTTTGACTTGTTCAACCGTCATGAAACCTGCCTTGAATAACACGGTATGTAATGCAATGACAGGTAATCTCCATACCTGCCACGGGTAACGGCGAACACCATAATGCACAAATTGAAACATGGAATCACTGCGTATGATCGTTTTATCAATATCAAAAATTGCGACTTTCGTGCTTTTCACCCTGATCCCCCTCAGCCTTTATTCAAAGATTGCAAAGATTGTAACAACACTTATCACATACAACATAACCGTAATTAATATAGGCTTGTCCTCAAACAGCACACGATCGGGCGAACCTCCCTGGTTCTTCATGTGGATCAGATACAGGTAACGGAACATGCCGTAAATGACCAATGGAATCGTCCACATGAGATGAATGGTACGATCTGAAGTGAATGTGAACAGGGAATAACTGATAATCGTAGCTGTCGTCACAATCGTATTGAATTGATCCAGTAACGTAATGGAGTAGTTATCCAAAACCTTACGGTGTGATCCCGTATTTCCTTCAAGCAACGTAAGTTCATTTCTCCGTTTGCCAATAGCCAGAAATAACGACAACAGCATGGTACAGATCAAAAACCACGGCGTGAATGGCACATAGATCAGCACACCCCCTGCAATGGCACGAAGTACAAAGCCGGCTGCAATAGTCATCATATCCAGGATAACGAGATGTTTCAGTACAAATGAATACGATACATTCAACAGAAAATAGACGATACATAACACCCCAAATAGAGGGTTCATCATGAAGGCCGTTCCTACGGAAAGGATTAATAGAATAATGCCAAACATCAAAGCATGACTCGGATTCACCTGCCCAGAAGCCATAGGACGATACTTTTTCACCGGATGCTGTCGATCCCTGTCCCGGTCTACAAAGTCATTTAAAATATAAACACAGCCTGCAACAAGGCTAAATAGAATAAAACCAAGCAACGTCGCAAGAATGGTTTCAGTCCGAATCTCCTCAAAAGAAAATAGTAACGCAGCAAATAACAGCAGATTTTTAGTCCACTGTTTGGGTCTTAACAATCTGATTAATCCTGACACTGTACTGCCTGTTCCTGTAGCCGATGAGGACACCGTACTTGTTCGTGATGATAACAATTGTAATAACTCCCTTCAACAACAACTTCTGTATATAACAAATAACGTAAAGATCTAATCATATGTTGCTTGTATAATTTTGTAAAGGGAGTAAATGAAAAAATTCTAATATGGGCATAAAAAAAGAGACCGTTTCCGGTCTCTTCGTTAGTAAATGATTTAACTATTTGGTGATGCGATTAAAATTCAAATTGTACGTCGCTCAGACGACGTTTGATCTCAGCAATAACACGTTTTTCTTCCTCTTCACCCTTCGCTTCAAAGGTTACAGAGAAACGAACAAAGTTACCCGCATCATCCCAAGGTACGGATGAGATCAGTTTCTCACGGATCAGGAATTGGGAGAAATCTTCGCCGGATTCGAAGCGACGTCCGCCAACTACACCTTTTGGTGCTTCTACATACAGGAAGAATGAACCTTTAGGTTTTTCAGCCTGGAAGCCCAGTTCGTTCAATGCGGCAACGAGCATGTCGTGACGACGGGAATATTTCTCTGCAATTTTTTCCGTAATCTCAGGGTGATTCAATCCATAAGCAGCAGCCTTTTGAATCGCGATGAACTGACCGGAGTCATTGTTGTCCTTCACATCACTGAATGCTTTGACTACAAGCGGGTTACCCGCTACAAATCCGATTCTCCAACCTGTCATGTTGTAGGACTTGGACAGAGAGTGCAGCTCTACGCCGACATCCTTCGCACCAGGTACCGATAGGAAGCTGAACGGTTTTTTGCCATCATACGTCAATGCTGCATATGGAGCATCATGTACAACCACAACATTGTATTTCTTAGCCCATTCCACAACTTCAGTGAAGAACTCCACCGTCGCGCTTGCGCCTGTTGGGTTGTTCGGATAGTTCAGGTAGAGCAACTTCGCACGTTTTGCGATGTCTTCCGGAATAGCCGTCAGATCAGGCAAGAAGTTGTTCTCTTTCGTCAACTGGATGTTGAACACTTCTCCACCCAGATACTTCGTATGTGTTCCCATAACCGGGTAACCTGGAACGGTCATGATTGTCACATCACCTGGATTGATGAAGCATGAAGGCATCATCGCCAAAGCCGGTTTTGAACCAATGGAGTGCACGATTTCAGTATCTGCATCGATACCTTCTACGTTAAACACATTTTTCAGGTAAGAAGCAGCAGCAGCTTTGAATTCAGGAATACCATTGTCGGCATAACCACGGTTCTCAGGTCTGGAAGCTTCTTCTGCAAGTGCAGCTACAATGCCTGCATCAGCCATTTCGTCCGGTTCACCTACACCAAGGTCAATCAGTTCCACATCGGGAAAATCTTTTTTGGCCGAAGCTTTGGCACGTTTGATTTTCTCGAATTTATAAATGTTCGTGTCTTTACCATAGTTGGAGCCACCGATACGGTCGGCAAAATTAGTCTGAATGTAAGTTTCTTGGTATTTATCGATACTCATAACGTTGTTCATCTCCTCATTTGACGCAAATTTCTACACTTTAATATGAAGCATTTGCGTGATCAAAGCCATGGACAAAGTATCCGAACATTTGTACTTTCTTGGAGCTGTTAACGACTGCGTAGCGAGGCGAGCACGTCTTCCATATCTTGCGGAATCGGAGCTGAAAATTCAAGGTATTCTCCCGTTGTTGGATGCACAAATCCAAGAATGGCCGCATGAAGAGCCTGTCCTTGCATTTTGATGCCTTTATTCCGTCCATAAGTTGGATCTCCTACAAGCGGGTGACCAATAAATTTCATGTGAACCCGAATCTGGTGAGTACGTCCTGTCTCCAGTTTCAATTCCAGCAAGGTGTAATCATTAATCCGCTCTGTAACGGTAAAATGCGTAACGGCATGTTTACTGTTACGTTCTGTGACCGTATACATTTTGCGGTCATTGGTATCGCGTCCAATCGGTGCATCAATGGTCCCTTGATCATGGTTAAGATGACCATGAACAAGCGCAATATACCGTCTATTCACCGTATGTTCCTTCAACTGAGCAGCCAGTGATGCATGCGCACGATCGTTCTTGGCAGCCATAATCAGGCCAGATGTATCCTTATCGATACGATGCACAATACCAGGACGCAACTCCCCATTAATACCCGAGAGGTCTTTGCAGTGATGCATAAGTGCATTAACGAGGGTACCCGACGTGTGTCCTGGTGCCGGATGCACCACAAGACCACGCTGTTTGTTGATCACGATCAGGTCGCTATCTTCATATACCACTTCCAGCGGAATATCTTCGGCAATGATCTCCACAGCAGCTGGTTCTGGAATCTGTAACTCAACCAAATCTCCTTCGGATAACTTGGCATTGGCTTTGACTACAGCACCATTTACCGTGACCATTCCGTCTCCGATCCACAATTGAACTTGGGAGCGAGATACGTTATCGACGGCTTCCGTAATATATTTGTCAATTCGTTCTTTTTTATGTTCAGCGGCAACGGTCCATTCCATACGTTCATTGCCATTCATTAGTTCTTCGTCGTTAATCTGTTCCTTATTCGGATTACTCATGATGTTCATTCCCTTCAATCTTCGCGGCTGCTTTTTCGCGCCGTCCTTCAAGCAATGTCTCCACTATGATCAACCCTACACCGATGCAGATTGCCGAATCGGCGATGTTAAAAATGGGAAACGTATAACTCCCAAAATTAAGTTGTACAAAATCTACAACTTCTCCGGTCAATGCCCGGTCAAGGAAGTTGCCAATTGCTCCACCAAGCACCAAACTAAGCGCCACAGGCAGCAATTTGTGCGGGGTATCTTTTACCTTTTGCAAATACCAAATCAAGGCAACGACCACAATCAACGTAACCACAATAAAGAACCAACGCTGGTCTTGCAGAATGCCAAATGCTGCTCCTGAGTTACGATGTGATGTGATGACAAAGAAATTGCCGATGACCGGAATTTCTTCTCTGAGTTCCATCCGGGTTGCAATCAGATACTTGGTTCCCTGATCCAATAAAAATACGATAAAAGCGAGGATATAATACACCACGTTTGTTTGTCACTCCGTTCTTGTCTTTTCCAAACGATACCAGGCTTACGCCAGACTTGTTTATTGTAGCACAGCTGTTTGGAAATCGTCCACGACGCGCTACATCGCAATGCTTATGGCAAAAACGATAACATTTCCCTTCTGTAATCTTGCCCTCAATGGCACATCCTACAATAGAGTCAAAATCCGGATTCCAGCATGAAAGCAGAAAGGGGAAAATCATGTCACATTTTACTAACAAACAACTACAATTTCTACGTTCCCAACTGATGTCCGATAAGCGAGATATTGAACATAGACTGTCGGAGAACGAACATTACGGCCTTGGTGACTCCCTCAAACTACAGACAGGTGAATTATCACCGATTGATAACCATCCAGGCGACTTAGCCACGGAAGTGTATGAACGCGAGAAAGATATTTCCCTGCTGGAACATGATGAATTCCAATTGGAGCGAATCGATTCTGCACTGCACTCCATCGAAGAAGGACATTACGGTACGTGTGCGGTCTGCCAGCAACCCATCCCTTTTGAACGCATGGAAGCTGTTCCCTACACCAAATACTGCAAAAAACATCAACCAGAAACCGTTGTCTCTGAGAACCGCCCTGTAGAGGAAGAATTCCTTGCCCCGGCATTTGGTCGAACCAGTCTGGACGAGCGTGATGATCAAAATGGCTTCGATGGTGAAGACACCTGGCAGATTGTTGAAAGCTGGGGCACATCGAACTCACCAGCCATGGCTGAAGGACGCGATATCGACAGCTATGATGTTATGGCGATTGAAGCCACCGATGAAGTGGAAGGCTGCGTTGAAGCGTACGAAAGCTTTGTTGCCACGGACATCTATGGTCATGACGTCTCCATCGTGCGCAATCGGCAATATCGCCAGTACCTGGAGAACCGTGAGGGCGAGGGTCTGTTAGAACCGGATATGGAGACGGATGACACGTATTAGTTGCATTTTGATATCATTTGCTTTTTTCGCTTAATCGCTTAGTATGTGTTCATATCAAGCTGGCGCTGGACAATGCGCACAATATCAGCGATGTAATCTCCAACAATGGGAAGATTGAGCGCCCCAAGTAGCTGCAAAACGTAAATGATCGTTGCTGCAAAAAAGGTAAACCCAATCGCAATCCCCACACCTCGTGCGGCTCCAGACAACAGGTTCAATCCGATCAATTTCCATGGTCTGTTCAGCAATTCTGTGTATTGCGCTATTCGTGAACGCTCCAGTTCATTCGCCAGACGGTTCGTCAGGGTATGTAACTCTTCAATTTTGTCATGGGAATTGAGATTATCTGATGTTGATTGTTGTGAAGTGGATGCGGTTTGCTTGTCATGTTCGCTCATGTTTTGGTCAGTTCCTTTGATCAATATAGATTGACTGCACTATAGAATCATTGCCTTATTGCCTAAAAAACAAACGAGCCCAGATACAGGGAATATGTCCCTGCCTCTGCGGCTCGTTTATTTATATCCTATATTCTGTCCTTGTTGAATATTACATAATCCAAATTATGCTTCGATGTATATACCGATCGATTTGCCTCCGGCTTCAACACGTTCCATGGCCTCATTCGAGCCAAATGTAACTTCGGTTACGAGAACATTTTCACGCAACACATCATCAAACGCCTGAATAGCTTCCTGAAGGGATGCATCCACATCCAGTGTCAAACGTACTCTTTTCTCAATAGGGAGGTCCAGTCGTTTCCGGGTATCCTGCACAGCACGAACCACTTCACGAACCCAGCCTTCCTGTTCCAATGCTGGCGTGATTTCGGTATTGAGCGCAACCGTCAGACCGTAACCTGATGCTGAAGCAAAGCCTGATTTGGCCTGTTTATCAACCAATAATTCTTCGCTCGTCACTTGCAGCTCTTCACCTTCCGGTGAAACGATGTTCAGTACACCTTCCGAAACCACTTTACGCGTCTCATCGGCTGACATTCCTTTGAAGAAGTTTTGCAGGAACCCTACGTTTTTACCGTATTTTTTACCTGCGACCTTCAGGTTCAGCTTCAATGTAAAGTCAACGAATTCCGCATCATTATGCTCCGTACGGATTCCTTTTACATTGATCTCTTCTTTGATGATCTCTTCGTAACTTGCCAGGTCAAACCCTTTATCCAAAGAAACGATTAATTCGGACAGTGGCTGACGTGTCTTGATGCCTGTTTCGTTACGAACGTTACGGGCAAGTTCAACCACGCGGCGAGCCGTCTCCATATCCTGTTCCAGTCCTGCATCAATCAGCGCTTCATTAGCTACCGGATAGTCTTCCATGTGCACACTCTCACCTGTTGCAAGGTTCAGATAGATGTCTTCTGCCAGCATCGGTGTGAACGGAGCAACCAACTTCGCAGTAGTCACCAGTACCTCAGTCAATGTGCGGTAAGCGTCCAATTTATCGTCTGTCAGGCCACTTCCCCAGAAACGGTCACGGGAACGACGGATGTACCAGTTACTCAACTCATCAACAAATGCTTCAATCGCTTTGGAAGAGTTCAGATAGTCGTTAACCAGCAACGCTTTTTCTACAACCAAGATCAGGCTGTTCAGTCTCGACAGAATCCAGCGATCCAGCTTGTGTGCGGACAGCTGGAACGGGTGCTCCTGTGGATCAAATCCGTCAATGGTAGCATAAAGCGTCAGGAATGCATGGGTGTTAACCAGCGTATCCACCATTTTGGATTTGGCTTCCCCTACGATACCTTTGGAGAAACGTTTGCTGTTCCACGGTGCACTGTCAGACAACAAAGCCCAGCGGAATGCATCTGTACCGTATTCTTCAATCACTTCCCAAGGATCGATAACGTTACCTTTGGATTTGGACATCTTCTGTCCGTTCTCGTCGAGAACGTGACCTGTAGCCATAACCGCTTTGTAAGGCGCTTTGCCTGTCAAAAGGGTAGAAACCGCCAACAAGCTGTAGAACCAGCCACGTGTCTGGTCAATCCCTTCACAGATCATATCCGCAGGATACTGCTGTTCGAATATTTCTTTATTTTCAAATGGATAGTGTTGCTGGGCAAACGGCATGGAGCCGCTGTCGAACCAGACATCAATCACTTCCGGTGTACGTTTCATCTCATATTTGCCACAAGAGCTCATGACTTTAACGTCATCCACATATGGTTTATGCAATTCAAGATTCTCAGGCACATCACCTACCGCACGAGCACGCAATTCTGCAATGCTGTGTGGAGCAAATTGTTCGCCAGTCTCCTCGCACACCCAGATGTTGAGCGGAGTTCCCCAATAACGATCACGGCTGATGTTCCAATCCACCAGATCCTCAAGGAATTTCCCGAAGCGACCTTCACGAACGTGACCTGGGTACCAATCCACTTCACTATTGTTGGCAATCAATTGGTCCTTGATGGCTGTCGTTTGGATAAACCAGCTGTCCATTGCATAGTACAGAAGCGGTGTATCACAACGCCAGCAGAATGGGTAGCTGTGCTCATATTTTTCTTTGCTGAACAAACGTCCATGCTCAGACAGATATCTTACGATATCAATATCACAATCCTTCACGAAACGTCCGGCAAAGTCAGTAACCTCAGCGACAAATTTACCTTCCAAGTCCACCATGTTCACAAAGCTGATCCCATTCTCACGGCATACACGGTAGTCATCTTCACCATGGGCAGGAGCCATGTGTACGATACCCGTACCACTTGCATCCGTTACAAAGCCTGCACCCAAGATGATGTTGGCTTTCTCAGCCTGTACGTAGTTGAACGGAGGATCATACGTTTTGCCAACCAAATCGGCACCTTTCAGTGCACCAATGATCTCATACTCACCTTTGGTATCTTTCATCACTTTTTCAACCAGATTGGTTGCCATGATGTACACTTCATCACCTTGACGAACACGGGAGTAGTCCATATCCGGATTCACGGCAAGTGCGACGTGTGAAGGCAGTGTCCAAGGCGTTGTCGTCCAAGCCAGTACAAATTCTCCGCTGTCATTCAGTTTGAATTTCGCTGTAGCACTCAGATCTTTGACGTCTTTGTACCCTTGTGCAACTTCATGCGAACTCAGTGTTGTCTGGCAAGATGGACAATACGGGCTCACACGATGACCACGATACAGCAGTCCTTTCTCGTGGATTGTCGCCAGGATGTTCCATACACTCTCGATGTAGTTGTTATCAAGAGTGATATATGGGTTATCCATATCCGTCCAATATCCGATGCCTTCTGTCAAATCACGCCATTGTTGCTCGTACTCGAATACACTCGCTTTACATTCGTTAATGAATTTCTCCACGCCATAATCTTCGATTTCCCACTTGTGGGAGATACCAAGCTTTTTCTGTACACCCAGTTCTACAGGCAGACCATGTGTATCCCAACCCGCTTTACGAACGACACGGTAACCTTTCATCGTGTTATACCGTCCAACAAAATCCTTGATTACCCGTCCCAGTACGTGACCGATATGCGGTTTTCCGTTCGCTGTAGGCGGCCCTTCATAAAATACGAAGTTTGGTTTTCCCTCCCGGTTTTCGATGGATCTTTTGAATGTATTCTCCGTTTTCCATTTATCTAACACGTGTAATTCTCTGGCACGTGCCTTCTCTTTGACGTCAACTCGTTGCATGATGATTATCTTCCCTTTCTTTGGTTGGATTGTGGACCGTCCACAAAAAGCGTTTCAATCCCCCTAAATCCCCCTTGCCAAGGGGGACCCCATAGGCGCTCCGCCCTCTGGACACCCGGGATGGGTTGTCGTTGGCGGATCGGTGGCGGTTATGGGCGAGGGTTAATGTGCGTGATGGCGGCCATTTTGCGGCTGTTCCCTGCGTGAACGCCGCATGGCCTTACCACGAGGCGGGTGTTGCCGGGTGCTTCGCTTTCCCGGCGAGCGGCTCTCTCCCTGAGGTCCCTGCGGGCCTCATGAACGCTCGCCTTAGCGAACCCGTGTGCCGGGTGCTTCGCTTTCCCGGCGAGCGGCTCTCTCCTTGAGGTCCCTTCGGGCCTCATGAACGTTCGCCTTGGCTAAACCCGTGTGCCGGGTGCTTCGCTTTCCCGGCGAGCGGCTCTCTCCTTGAGCTCCCTTCGGGCCTCATGAACGCTCGCCTTAGCAAACCCGTGTGCCGGGTGCTTCGCTTCCCCGGCGAGGAGGCTCTCTCCTTGAGGTCCCTTCGGGCCTCATGGACGTTCGCCTTAGCGAACCCGTGTGCCGGGTGCTTCGCTCTCCCGGCGGGCGGCTCTCTCCTTGAGGACCCTGCGGGCCTCATGGACGTTCGCCTTAGCGAACCCGTGTGCCGGGTGCTTCGCTCCCCCGGCAGGTGGCTCTCTCCCTGAGGTCCCTTCGGGCCTCAGGGACGTTCGCCTTTTTTGGACACAAAAAAGCCCCGTCCCTGGAAAGGGACGAGGCTATACTCGCGTTACCACCCTAATTCTGTTCATCACAAACCACATCCAGGCAAACCTGGGTATGCTCTGTCATCAACAGCGCTTATGCCCCGCTAAACTACTGCAGGGTGCCGTTATAACGTACGGCTTACGGTTCGGCTTACACACGGCAATCATAATCACCGCTTCAGCGTCACTTCTCCGGGGAGATATTCGGCTATAACTCATCCATTGGTTTGCACCAACCACCAACTCTCTGAGGGATGAGATCATAACGTACTGAACCCGTCATGGAATCACTATTCATTATGAATATAGTTATAGCCTCTTTGCAGACAAAAGTCAACCAGTCGACAGACTAATAAATTTCTTTCATCTCCCGCTCACGGTCACGCACTTCCTGCTCCCGGCTCTCCAGCACTTCCCAACCATCCTGAGTCAACAGTTCAAGCTGCGCTTCAACAAGCGTGCGGAAACGGGCACGGTAAATCGAGGCCTGCTTTTTCAGTTCTTCCACTTCCAAAGCAATTTTGCGAGATTTGCCCAACGATTCGTTCACGATCCGGTCTGCATTTTTCTCTGCTTCCTTCACGATCAACTGCGCTTCTTTCTTCGCATTACCCTTCACATCATCAGCAGCTTCCTGCGCAATGATGATCGTTTTGCTAAGCGTCTCTTCAATTGTAGAAAAATGATCCAGTTTCTCCTGAACGGACAGCAACTGATTGCTCAGCTCTTTGTTCTCGCGAATGACGCCTTCGTAATCTTTGATGACTTGATCCAGGAATTCATTGACTTCATCCTCGTCATACCCGCGCAAACGTCGGGAAAATTCCTTGTTGTGTATGTCCAGCGGCGTTAATGGCATGCTGTCCACCTCCTGTTAAAGTTCCTTCCCGTCCAGAGAAGGTTTGCAGCATATGGGTCCCACCCAAGGGGCCGTATCGTTGATGCCTAACCTTGGCAACGTATACGGAATGCAGGATCAGAATTGCATCCTCCAACGTTCATGTAAAGCTTTGACTTAATGTTTATCGGATACACCGCGTATTTTCTACACCTTTATGATAAACATTTCGACAAGAAAGCGGATTTTCCTGCAACAGACTCAGGCAAATTTGCCAATTTTCACTCGGCAACGTCCTTTTTTGGTCATCCCATCCTGTTCCATAACCTTGAAACGGCCAAATCCCTGAATCGATACAACATCACCCGCTTTTAGCAATTTGGAGGGATCTTCCTCAACTTTCCAGTTCACACGGCAACGACCAGCTTTGATCGGCACCAGCACTTTACTGCGACTAAGCCGATACACATCTGCGCAGATTCCATCCAAACGAAGCGAAGCGACCGTAATGTCCATCGTCTCCAGTTTACTCTCTGACCATCGCATCTGATCCAAAGGAAGTAACTCTGTGAACACATGTAACCGATGCACCTGATTCAGTTGAAGCGATAAAAAAGCGCCGGTTTCCGCCGCCACCACTGTATGGCAACCGTCCTCCAGCACTTGGATATCCCCGATCTTTCCACGTTTCATCCCAAGCCCGAGCAGGGAACCCATATAGTCCCCATGCTCCAGCTCCGAGATTTTCTGATCATCAGACGTAATACTGAGCACCTG
The DNA here is from genome assembly GCF_037981725.1 of Paenibacillus sp. FSL H3-0457. NCBI lineage: Bacteria > Bacillati > Bacillota > Bacilli > Caryophanales > Paenibacillaceae > Paenibacillus > Paenibacillus sp. FSL H3-0457. The sequence goes on from NZ_CP150283.1 coordinate 4,707,652, forward strand.
CATACCCATATCCTCATCATCCAGATACATATAATCAGGTGCAACCAGCGCACGCTTGCGTTCAGCAGCCTCGTAACCACCATCCAGACGAATCTGAACGTCGTTACGGCGATTGGCAAGAGTCTGTAATATAAAAACCTGTCTTGGATCAAGAAAGTCAGTTAGCTTCATGTCATGATACTTACCCGCCTGCTCAACCCAATCCGAAGCCTTATCTACAAAATCCCGCTCATCATGGCTAAAATGTTCGTAAATTTCACCGCTCATCTATGTCACCCTACCCTAATATGCAAAATACCGAAGTATGGAGATCAGCCCATTAAGCGCGAGTTGCAGAACGATCAGCGCTACAATTGGGGAAATATCCAGCACACCGAACAAAGGCGGTATAAATCGGCGAAACGGTCTTAGATATGGTTCCACTAATTTGCCCAGCCATTCACCGATGAAGCTTTCCCGCGCATTGGGAAGCCAAGACATCAATATGTAGACAATGACCATGTAAAAGTAAATCTGGTATAACGTGTACAACACGCTTTCAATCTGATACAAAAGTGGCTCACCTCATTCTGTTATAATCTTGCTCGCTGTCAGCCAGTATTTCCGTAATTGATCCCTGAATTTCAACCGTATCTGGCGTACAGAGAAAAATGTTTCCGCCGATTTTGGAAATACCGCCACCCAATGCATATACCGTGCCACTCAAAAAATCAATAACGCGCAGCGCTTGGTCCTGGCGAATTCGTTGCAAGTTCACCACAACGGTACGATGCGAACGCAGATGGTCGGCAATTTCCTGAGCCTCGTCATAAGAACGCGGTTCATACAGGACAACTTTAACATTTTTCTGGGAATGAATGCTCACCACATTATTCCCCCTTTGGTTTCTACGTTTATCGAGACTGGAGGTTTCAGCTTCCTGATGCTCAGCCTCATTTTCCTCCTGCGCAGCCATTCGTTCACGTTCCACAATCTCTTCCTCTTCCTGAAGTCCGAGGAAATTCATAAATTTATTCATTACGCCCATCGTGAACCCTCCTCTTTTCCTACGAGAATCGATCCTAGCCGTACCCAGGTTGCACCTTCTTCAATGGCCACTTCAAAATCATTGGACATCCCCATCGACAGCTCAGTCAATGGCTCTGCTGTAAGGGCTTGTCCATTCAATTGATCTCTCAGCTCACGCAATCCACGAAATACGGGACGCGTCAGCTCCGGATCTTCCTCATGAGGTGCCATAGTCATTAGGCCAACGACCTTGAGATTGTTGAACGAACGAATATCACGCAAAAAAGAACTTGCCTGTTCAGGCTGTAATCCATACTTGCTCTCTTCACCCGAAATATTCACCTGCAAAAACGTTTCCACTTGGATGCCAAGTGAAGCTGCTTTTTTATCCAACTCCTTCGCCAATGACAAACGATCCAGTGAATGTATGTAACGAAACTTGCCAATCACGTCTTTCACCTTGTTTGTCTGCAAATGACCGATAAAGTGCCAGGTACCCTGCTGACCAAAAGCTTCCCATTTGGCCTGTGCATCCTGCCACCGGTTTTCTCCAATATGCTCAAGACCATGATCCAGCACCGATCCCGTTGTTTCAAGTGAGACATATTTCGTGACCGCAATCACATTCACATCATCACGATGACGGTTACTGCGCCGACATGCATCCTCGATCTTCTGATTTACCTGTTGTATACGCTCCTCCAATGACACAGAGGGTCACCTCTCTTCCAGCCCAATCCAGCTCGCCATCCGCCCTGTAACACCATTTTCCTTCCGATAGGAGAAAAATAGTTCGGGATGACAACTTGTACACCATGTTGTACATTCGATATGATCCGGCATTATTCCTGCTTTCATCATAATGTGTCGATTACATTCTTTCAAGTTTAACATCGTTTTACCGTTATTCACGGCTCGATATGCTTGTTTAGAAGCAGAATCCTTGTATTTATCATTAACCGGGGAATCATCAAACCAAACCCGTACATGCTGCATGACCGCCTCATCCACTTCATAACAGCAATCCCCAATCGACGGACCGATTGCAGCTCGAATGTCCTGCCTACGGCTGCCATACTCCCGTTCCATCGTCTCCACCATGGATACAGCGATACCCGCGACTGTACCTTTCCAGCCGGCATGAGCAAGACCTACCGCCTGCTGCACAGGGTCATAGAAATAAAGCGGAACACAGTCTGCGTAGAAAGAAGTCAGCAGCACACCAGGCACATTCGTGACCAATCCATCCGTATCCTGCAACGCAGATTGACGATCAAGTAATCCTCTGCTCCGATCTTCAGCGGTAATTACAGCTACATGTTTGCCATGCACCTGCTCTCCACAGGTCCATGCTTCTGCTGCAAAACCAAGCTTCTCGGTTACAAGCCTACGGTTGTTAAGTACAACTTCAGGGGCATCCCCCACATGATAAGCACAATTGAGCGTAGCATACGGAACTTTTCCAACTCCACCATGCCTCGTCGTAAACCCGACTGACAGCTGTTCAAATTGCTGTATCCAGGGCTCAACATATAATAATAACGGATCAGGACCGAAATCTGAATTTGGGTTCTTGGTCCGTTCAAGTAATTCTTTATCCAATACAAAGGATTCCATTATCTCACCTCACCACTTCCAGTGTACCAAATGAGCCACATTCTGTCTCATTTATATCGTTCGACGCTGATTACGTTCCGACCGTTCAATGCGTTCCACACGCTCTGTGCGGTTATGCTGCTGTTCATCATACAGGCGCGCTTCGCGATCACGCTCGTCATACGTATTTTCCTTCACCTCCTCCATCTTCACCAGTATTACATCTGAACCAATCTTCACAATGTTTCTCCAGGGAATCACCAGATCCGTTCCCCCGCCAAAAAGACCCATAAAACGGCTGTACCCCGGCACAACAATCGCTTCAATTCGTCCCTGCTTCAGATCCAGCTCCAAATCACTGATCTGACCGAGGCGTTTACCATCCGTAATGTTAATGACATCCTTTGTCTGAAAGTCCGAGATTTTCATGCCTCGTGCCGCTACTTCGCTCGTATTTACTTTCATTCATTCCCGCCCCCTGTTATTCCTCTTCTGCCCGTTCTTCACGCTTCTATACAATATATGTTTCAGGGGCGAAAAATGTCCTGTTTTTCATCAAATGTGGAAACGGTCCAAAACAAAAAGACGACCAACGGTATACACTGCCCCGATTGATCGTCCTTCTGCCTTTGCATCGTGTTATGACTTTACATGTTTTTGCATCTGCTGTATCGCTGATTTCTCCAGACGTGATACCTGAGCCTGGGAAATGCCAATTTCATCAGCCACTTCCATCTGGGTTTTCCCTTCGAAAAACCGCATCGACAGAATCATTTTTTCCCGCTGACCAAGACGATGCATCGCTTCACGAAGTGCAATTTCCTCGATCCATGACACATCCTTGTTTCTGTCATCGCTGATCTGATCCATAACATAGATCGGATCTCCACCATCATGATAAATCGGTTCGAAGAGCGAGACCGGGTCCTGAATGGCGTCCAATGCAAAAACAACATCTTCCTTCGGCACATTCAGTACTTCCGCAATTTCGAATATCGTCGGTTCCCGGGAATTTTTATTCGTCAGGCTGTCACGGACCTGAAGTGCTTTGTAAGCAATGTCCCTCAAGGAGCGAGATACCCGAATTGGGTTATTATCACGCAGGTATCGACGGATTTCACCGATAATCATCGGCACCGCGTAGGTTGAAAATTTGACATTCTGGGATAAATCAAAATTATCAATGGCTTTCATCAGGCCGATGCAACCAACCTGGAACAGATCATCGACAAACTCCCCCCGATTGTTAAAACGCTGAATGACACTGAGTACCAGACGCAGGTTGCCATTCACTAATTTCTCTCTTGCTGAGCGATCATGGTGTTGCTGAAGGGAATGAAACAATTCCCGCATTTCAGTGTTGGTGAGGACAGGCAATTTTGCGGTGTCCACGCCACAAATCTCGACTTTGTTTCGGGTCATCGTGATTTACCTCCCAAGGAGAAACATTAATGTACATTATCTCCGGGGCAGGCTTTTTTATTCGTACTTGGCACCCTTGCCAGTAATACCCATTCTGACCAATGATGTATTTCAGACCATTTTATTAAACTCCTTGCGGAGTCTTTTAATGATTCTTTTTTCGAGTCGAGAGATGTAGGATTGGGAGATTCCGAGAAGATCGGCTACATCTTTTTGTGTCTTTTCTTCCCCATCCGTCAGGCCAAAACGAAGCTCCATAATCATTCGCTCGCGCTCCGTTAATTTTTCCAGTGCCTTGTGCAAAAGTTTCCGGTCTACCTGCTCTTCAATATTCCGATAGATTGTATCGTTTTCAGTACCCAATACATCGGATAATAATAGTTCATTTCCATCCCAATCAATGTTGAGCGGTTCATCAAAAGAAACTTCAGTTCGGATCTTACTATTACGTCTCAGGTACATTAAAATTTCATTTTCGATACAACGTGAAGCATAGGTTGCCAGTTTGATTTTCTTTTCCGGGTCAAATGTATTAACTGCCTTGATCAATCCGATCGCTCCAATGGAGACCAAATCCTCAATATTGATTCCTGTGTTTTCAAATTTTCGTGCAATGTACACCACCAGACGCAGGTTGCGCTCAATAAGCATCGCGCGAATGGCCGAGTCTCCCGAGGATAATTTTTGCAGCAAAAATTCTTCCTCTTCCCTTGTCAAAGGCGGCGGAAGTGCCTCACTTCCCCCAATATAATAAATCTCTTCACTTTTGAGTCCCAATAAAAATAACAGACGGTAATATTGCAGCTGCGCCACCAGTTTCCATTTCACAAGCATGTACGTTCCTCCTATACCACATTCAGCGGCTTTTCTGTTGCTCCCGCAGAGAGAGCCGTAGACTGCGCAGAAGCAGCGTCTTGCACAAGTTCAGGATGAATCACGGCCTGGTATTTCCCATCCGACGACAAAACACCTCCATCCAGCCCAATAAGTACCCTTGTCGTCTCATAACATGTTTCCTCCATCGTCACCTTCACCCGGTCCGGCTTCATTGCCAGCATAAACGCAGTCCCTTTGTTAATGCCCCGATAAGGCACCAGCCGCAGTCGATCCTGCCACTGAAAACTTTCCTGATCAAGCTCCAGAATAAGGTTGTCCGGCGCCTCGTCCTTGAGTCTACCCTTCCATGAAGCGGGTAACATGTCTTGCCATAACGAAACCTCCATTACCATGACCGGCATGCGCGATAAGGGATCTGTGAGTTGATTGCCCGTATCCAGAAGGCCTGTACAAGAAATGACTACCTCATCGATGCAGACCTCAACTTTACCCAAATAGGTCGTCATGCGATCCGTTTTCCGTTTTGAGCTCTGCACAGCTTTGAATAAAAACAGGATAGAAAAAAATACGATAAACGTGAACCAGAAAGCAATTTTCAGATCAAATGACATACCGCCAGAAGCCGTGAACCAAATGCCGTTAAACAACTCACCGGAGCTCTGAAGCATGTAATGCACACCCAGAATACCTCCGGCAGCGACAAAATTAATCACATAGAAGGTACCGAGCGTCCTCGCAAAAGCCTGCAGACCTTTAAAACCAAAAGCAATCGTAAGCATGACCAGCGAGAACCCGAACTTGATCAGAAAGGTGAACATAAAATCAAACTCCGGTACAAACATCATGACCACGTATAATGCACCCACAATGGCTGACAGCAACCATCGCCACCACACCAGCTTTGTCTTGCGCATCCAGGCGGTCATTCCGATGAGTGCACCGTCAATACACAGGTTTGTCAAAAAAATTAGATCCACATAAACAACCAAAGTCTTCACCTGCCTGCGCGCAACATATCGAAATACCGGTACCCGATATCCTGATATTCATGAGCATATTCACAAGTATACGGAGCCCCCTGTTCAAAGTCTGTCTAATCATGGGGGTGTGGTTCCAACTTTTTTTGTCGGAATTGCTCAGGCCCTTTGTTCAGAATTTGTTCATTGCTGTATGCTATGATATCTAAATAAACAGAAAAAACCCGGTCGCTCCATAAGGAGTACCGGGTTTCCAATAAATTGATTTGCGTATTAATCGTTGTTATTATTGCGTGAACGATTGCGTAAAAATGTCGGAATGTCCAGCTGATCATTGCTCGGCTGATTTCCGAAAGGACGCAGGTTCGGCGAACGTGTATCCGTCGTCTCCGCTGTTGCTGGAGCTGGCTTACGTCCTGGTGGTGGTGGAGCAGGTTTATCTTCAAAACCGGTTGCAATAACCGTAACCTTAATCTCCTCTTTCAGGTCTTCGTCAATGATGGCACCAAAGATCATGTTTACTTCCGGGTCGGAAGCAGAAGTTACGATCTCTGCCGCTTCGTTCACTTCATACAGGGACAGATTAACGCCACCCGTAATGTTCATGATTACGCCACGAGCACCTTCAATAGAAGTTTCAAGCAAAGGACTCATAATGGCTTTCCGTGCTGCTTCTGCGGCACGATTCTCACCAGTTGATTCACCAATTCCCATAAGGGCTGAACCACGTTCGTGCATAATCGTTTTGACGTCAGCAAAGTCAAGGTTGATCAGACCCGGTACAGCGATCAAATCAGAGATACCTTGTACTGCTTGACGAAGTACGTTATCCGCTTGACGGAATGCTTCAAGCATAGGAGTCTTTTTGTCTACGATCTCGAGCAAACGATCATTAGGAATAACGATCAGTGTGTCAACTTTTTCCTTGAGAGCTTCAATACCTTGCTCTGCATGGCTGGAACGCTTGCGTCCTTCAAATGTAAATGGACGAGTTACGACACCAACGGTAAGTGCACCACACTCTTTAGCGATTTCGGCAATAACCGGAGCCGCACCTGTACCTGTACCACCGCCCATACCGGCTGTAACAAATACCATGTCTGCACCTTTCAACGTGTTCATGATCAGATCGCGGGACTCTTCCGCTGCTTTTTTACCTACATCCGGGTTGGCGCCAGCACCAAGACCACGAGTCAATTTATCACCGATTTGCAATTTATGCTCGGATTTCGCCAGGTGTAACGCCTGAGCATCCGTATTTACCGTAATAAATTCAACACCTTGTACACCATTTTCAATCATACGGTTGACTGCATTGCTTCCGCCGCCGCCTACACCGATGACTTTAATTTGAGCCAAGCTCTCCATCTCGAAATCAAATTCCAACATATTATTCCATCTCCCCCTCAATGTGCATGGATGGCCCGTCCAATTTTTGATTTGAACCGAATCAATTTCATATATCGACGAACGAAAGCGTTTATTTTAGTACCGGCGCATTCAGACGGCTTCAAGAATGTATGAAATGGATCCAACCTGTTATATAAATTCGCTGAACATATTCTTCAGCCGCTCGAACAGACCGGGTTTTTGCTCCGATTCCTGTGCCGTATTTGGCTTCGGACGGTTGGTCGGTTTCTTGTTGTTATTATTGTTGTTGTTATTTCCACCGCCGTTATTGATCGAGGGACGAATGCGCAAACTGCGAATTACACTGTGCAATATGCCGACTCCGCTTGTAAACCCGGGGTCACGCACACCAATATAATCCGGAACTGCAACTCGTACCGAAGCAGCAAGCTCATGCTGAGCGACCTGCAGAACCCCCGGCATAGAGACCGTACCTCCCGTTAGTATATAACCTCCAGGAAGCTCGTTGTAACCAAGACGCTTCACTTCTTGGGATATCATCTGGAATATTTCTTGAACCCTAGGTTCAATAATTGCTGCCAGATCCTCCTGTGAAAACTCCTTGTCTACATTACTGCCAATTCGGGTGACTTTGAACATCACATCCGCAGCAGCATCATCCAACCAGGCGCAGCCATATTTCAGTTTCACCTTCTCCGCCTGATCCGTTAACGTGCGTAAGCCATAGGCGATATCATTTGTTACGAATTCCCCACCTATAGGCAACGTTGATGTTGCAACAAGACTGTCTTCTTCAAAAATGGCGATGGTTGTTGCACCTGCTCCAATATCAACAAGCACTGAACCCATCGTTTTTTCATCTTTGGACAAAGCCAGTTGACCCGCTCCAAGCGACATGAGAACCAGATCGCTTACTTTCAGACCCGCTTTTTCCACGCAGCGCAAAAGATTATGTATCGCGGTTTTTGCACCCGTAATGATCGTTGCTTCAACTTCCAGACGAACACCAATCATACCACGGGGGTCCTGTATGCCCTCCAAGCCATCTACAACATATTGCTTGGCGACAACATCAATAATTTCCCGTTCCGGCGGAACTGCAATGACTTCGGCTGCTTTCAACACCCGTTCCATGTCTTCTTCTCCGATTTCACGATCCTCGTTAGACACAGCCACGACGCCGTGACTGCTCATCAGTCCGATATGATTTCCCGAGATTCCAACATACACTTCGGATATTTGAATACCTACCATACGTTCTGCATGATCCACTGCGTTGCGAATCGACTGCACCGTCTGATCAATATCTACGATTACACCTTTGCGAATTCCCTCCGAGTCGGCAGATCCAACTCCTATAATATTAAAGGTTCCATTATTCATTTCCCCAATAATAGCGCGAATTTTGGATGTACCGATGTCCAAACTAACAATGATGTCATTGTTGCTCAAGTCTGTGGCACCTCCTGACTCCAATAGTAAATTACGTTCGAATTTAAACACTCTTAAAACATATTCAACACACTTCAGGCTTTCCCTCTTTTTTCTACAATGTTTTTGGGTGTCAAAATCTGGTTGCCAGACATAAAACATTGAAGAAAAAAGAAGGAGGCAACTCATGTGCCATAAGTTCAAGTGTATCATTTTTTCTTCATCTCAGAAAGAACAAGTTTCATTGCTCTGACGGGGTCAAACCCCGACCTGCCTAGGCTTTCATATTCAGTCCAGCCTAATGATGGCAAAGATCAGGGGCTTGCTCCTGGTTCAGCATCATCTTCCGGGTCATCCGGGATGAAAGGGACATAGGTATCTGCCTCAAGCATGGTGATTTTCCCAGGCCGTTCGGTCTCAATCACCTGATTCAGATACTCCACTTTATCCGATAAAAGAGAGACGGTTGTAATCACTTCAAACTGCGATTTGGTATACATCCGAATCTGATCCGGAAATGAAGGCGTTGGATTCGGAATAATTTCCGAAATATCCGTCGTCAATTCATTCGGAATTTTAGCCAGTGTCTGGCTCAGTTTGGCTTTGAGTGGATCATCAGCCTTCCATTGGGTCAATATGGGCTTCTCCACAGCAACACCAATTGTTGCCGGAACCGTCAAGCTTGTCCCACTGGCTAATATTGCTTTTAGCGTACCGTCAGAACCAAGCTCATAAGCAACCGTGGCATATTCCTGAACCTTGATATGGATAATCCCCGGAAACTTTTTGTCCACGGTAACGGTGGAAATCGCCTTGATAGTCTTGAGACGCTCAATAACCTCGGCAGTACTTGTCCCAAAAAATTGTTCGCCTTCTTTCAGTCCGCTTTTCTCCAGCAGTTCTGAAGTTGCTGTATATACATTACCCGTAATTTCAATTGCCGAAATCCGACTCATGGAAGAACGAAAGAATAATACAGCCAGCAATACAATAAATAATAATAAGAGAATAATTACAATTTTGCGGCTTGTGTTTCCTTTTGGCCGATTCTTCTTCAGAACCGGAATTTGACTTTTAGGCATAAGTAGCGCTCCACAAAGCCTCAGGTCCCCTCCCTTCAAGAAGGGGACGCCAAGGACGTTAATTGGCAAAATCCAACTGTTTCGAAACGGGCGACTGTCGCTCAACCGATGCTCCAAGACTTTGGAATAACTTCTCGATCTGATCGTAGCCCCGGTCAATATGATGCACTTGCTCCACAACCGTTTTGCCTTGAGCAGCCAGACCAGCAATGACCAGAGCTGCACCTGCACGAAGATCGGTTGCTTCCACTGTAGCCCCGTACAGACGGGGAACACCACGGATAAATGCTGCGTTCAGATCGACTGAAATATCAGCCCCCATCACATTCAGTTCATCCACATGTTTGAACCGGCCCTCGAATACCGTTTCCTTCATCACACTGAATCCGTCTGCCAGACTGAGCAGCACCATGATTTGCGATTGCAAATCTGTCGGAAACGAAGGATACGGAGAAGTCACAATACGGTCTACTGATTTGGGACGGCTCATACAGCTCACCGTCATTATATCATTGCAGACTGTGATTTGAACACCAGTGCGCTTCAATACATGTATAAGTGAAGTAAGATGAGCAGGATTGCAGTGTGTAAGCGTAACATTGCCTCGTGTTGCTGCTGCTGCAATCATCACGGTTCCGGCAACGATTCGATCCGGTATAATCTCATAGGAACAAGGTTTCAGTTTCTCAACGCCATTGATCGTGATTGTATCCGTTCCTGCACCAATAATGCTTGCACCCATAGCATTCAAAAAGTGTTGCAGGTCCTGGATTTCAGGTTCTCTTGCGGCGTTGCAGATGGTTGTCGTCCCTTTAGCCATAACGGCTGCCATCATGATATTCTCCGTCGCTCCCACACTCGGGAAATCCAAATGAATATCTGTACCCACCAGATTGTGCCCATGACAGATAATCTGTTGGTCCTGCTCTTCAATCAAAGCTCCGAGCGCTTCCAGGCCCCGGAGGTGAAGATCAATTTTGCGTTCTCCAATGGCACAGCCTCCTGGCTGATACACTGACACTTGCCCAAACTTAGCCAGCAATGGTCCCATCAAAAAAATGGAAGAGCGCATCTGCTTCATTAGATCTTCTGGCACATCATATGACCGGATAGACGAGGTATTAATCGTCACTGTTCCCTGTTCATGCCGACACGTGCATCCAAGCCGTTCCAGGATATACAGCATCACTTCAATGTCCAGCAAGTGTGGAACGTTATGCAGTGTAACTTCTCCATCTGCCAACAAACTTGCGGCCATAATCGGTAAAGCGGCATTTTTTGCTCCATGGATGCGTATGGATCCTGAGAGGGGTTTCCCGCCTTCAATCACCAATTTGTCCAATGTATCACCTCCGGGGTTTACCGCTCACCCACTACGAAGACTTCCGGTACCAGGTTAATACCGTTTTGAGATGATATAGTGCTCTGTATCTGCTGCATTAGGGTGATAACGTCCTCTGCTGTTGCTTGGCCTGTATTAACAATGAAATTGGCATGCATGGTGGATACCTGTGCGCCTCCCTGGGTCATTCCTTTCAGCCCTGCTGCTTCAATCAGGCGGGCTGCATGATCACCCGGTGGATTTCGGAACACACTACCTGCACATGCCATCTGCAGTGGCTGTGTGCGGCGCCGGCGGTCTTTGTAAGCCGCCATCGTTTCCGAAATGACGTTGCGCTCTCCATGCTGGAGTTCAAATGTAGCTTCCAGCACAATGCCTCTCCGATCATGCAGAACAGAGTGGCGATAGGCAAAATCCATGTCCTCCTTGCTGTAACGTACCAATTCCCCTGTCTCCAGTACAATCTCAGCGAATTTGAATATCCGTGACACATCCGATCCATGCGCGCCTGCATTCATGTATACGGCTCCACCGACAGTGCCGGGGATACCGCTGCCGAATTCCAGACCGGTCCATTCCTTTTTGGCAGCAACCACACTGAGTTTAACAAAAGAATGCGCCGCTCCGGCGGTTACACCGCCTTCGTGAAATTCGGCATAATCAAAGCCCTCGCCTGGTTTCACCACAACACCACGTATTCCTTTGTCTGACACCAGCATGTTTGAGCCCCGTCCAAGTTGCATCCACGGAATCTGAAATGTGTGAAGCAATTGAACGAGATTCATCATCTGCTCTTTATTCTCCGGAATGACCAGTGCATCCGCAGGACCGCCGATCTTCCATGTGGTGTATTTGGCTAGCGATTCGTTTTCAAGAACTCTGCCAACATTATTCTGGGATAGTAACGATATCCACTGATGCATGTTTGCTTCCTCCTTTGCTTCAAAACCGATGAGCACGGTATGTTCTGTTGTTACAAACCGTGTTCTGGCGCCATGGAACGATGGTCACGATTTATACGGTATCTTATGTCAGCCCCGTCTTGTGTGTGACAATCGCCCACAATCACACTTTATCGGCGTGCAGCAAGACGCTGAATTTCATGAACAAGCACTTCAGCTGCATCGGGTTTCCCCAGTTTCCGGGAGGCTTCAGCCATTCGTTTGCGTCCCGATTCATCATTCATAATCTTGGCGATGGCTTCATACAGGACTTTGCCTGTAAGATCCTTCTCCAGCATCGTGAGTGATGCGCCTCCACCCTCAAGCGTGCGTGCATTGGCTTCCTGATGATTATTAGTCACGTTAGGTGACGGAATCAGGATCGAAGGAATACCCAGTGATGTAATCTCCGCAAGGAATGATGCACCTGCGCGGTTTACAATCAAGGATGTGCAGGCAAGCACCTCAGGCATATTATGCACGTAAGGCAGGACATGCAGGTGGTTTGGCATCGTACCCAATGAGCTGCGAATGGCTTCACGCGTTTCATCAAAATAGGTATCCCCTGTAACGTAAACTACATGTACATCATCCAGTTGTTCCAGCAATGGAGCCATGTCCACCATGGCCTGATTGATTGCTTTTGCCCCGCGACTGCCACCAACCACAAGAACAACACGGCTGTTCATCGGTACACCTAATGTGGCAAAACCACGATCACGGCTAGCTTGGGCTACCGTAGTCGCTCGCGGATTACCGGTGTAGATCACCTTTTTTGCGCCGGAAAACGATTTTTCAGAACCTTCAAAGCTAACGGCAACCGTGTCCACATAACGCATCAAAAATTTGTTCGTCAGACCAGGGATGGCGTTCTGTTCATGAATTATACTCGGAATCCCCAGTTTTGTTGCTGCATATACCACAGGTCCACATACATATCCACCTGTACCAATCACAACATCCGGTTTAAACTCCTTCAGCATTTTTTTGGACTTGCGTACACCTTGAATGAAACGCATGACCGTTTTCAGGTTGTCGATGGACAATTTCCGCCGAAAGCCCGTAATATCAATGGATTTAAAAGGAATATTTTCTTGGGGAACCAGCTTGCTTTCCAACCCTCTGGTTCCTCCGATGTATAGAAATGTCGAGTCCGGATTCTCCGCCTCGCATTGTCTTGCTATGGCAACGGCCGGATAGATATGTCCACCCGTACCGCCACCGCTTAGAACGACTCGCATCGCATAGTCACCTCGCATAACGGGATAAATTCACTAAAATGCCCAGTGCTGTGAGCATGAGGGTCAATGATGACCCGCCGTAACTGATCAGAGGCAATGTAATGCCTGTAACAGGCATCATGCCAATGACAACACCAATGTTAATAATGACCTGTACGGCGACCATACCTACGATACCAACACCAAGCAGACTGCCGAAGGCATCCGGAACGGTCATGGCTACACGCATCCCTCTCCACACCAGCACCAGAAACAACAATAATACAATCATTCCACCTATAAAGCCGAGTTCTTCGGCCAAAATACTAAAAATAAAGTCCGTTTGCGGTTCAGGTACATAACTGTACTTCTGCCGGCTCATACCCAGTCCCAATCCCGCCAGTCCACCAGGACCAATCGCGTATAAGGATTGAATGATCTGATATCCGGCACCCAGCGGATCGGACCACGGGTCCAAAAACGCTGTGATACGCTGCAGCCGATAGGGTGCTGCTGCAATCAAAGCTGCAAACCCGGCTACGCCGCCAAGAGCAAGCAAGCTCAGATGTTTCATTCGCGCTCCGGCTGTGAAAATAATAAGCATCGATGCACCCATCATCACGGTGCCAGTCCCCAAATCAGGTTGCAGCATAATAATCCCAAAAGCCAAACCAATCAATCCCAGCGGTGGCAGAAGCCCCGTTGTGAAGGTTTTGATTTTGCCCGGTTCCTTGCTCAGCCAGTGAGCGAGAAACAGAATCATGCCCAACTTCATGAATTCTGAGGGCTGAATACCGAACGAACCAATGCCCAGCCAACTTCGTGCACCACCGCGAACCACACCAATTCCAGGAATGAGCACCCCAATGAGCATAATAAAACAGGCAATCAATATAGGCTTGGCATATTTCCTCCACACCCGGTAGTCTACATTAGCAGTTACGAACATGGCCACAAGCCCAAGCACCGCAAACAGGGCCTGTCTTTTTACAAAATAAAATGAATCGCCATAGTCATGAAAGGCAAGCACCGAGCCCGCACTATATACCATAATAATGCCGATGGCAAGCAATGCCAAAATACAAATCAGCAACCAAATATCTGGTGCCGGTCGCGTCTGTTTCATCAGGAGGCCACCCCTTGCATGTAAGTAGGGGCTTTTCCACCCCCCTACTTACAAGTTATGCGCCGCCTCTTTAAAAATGCGTCCCCGCTCTTCATAGGAAGCAAACATGTCCCAACTTGCACATGCCGGGGATAACAAAACGACATCACCGGCACTGGCAAACTTCGATGCTTCCTGCACAGCAACGGTTAACGTCCGGGCAGCGTCCTCCTCATTATCGACGACCTTAATTTGCTTTAATCCGGCAAGTTCCGCGACCTTGGCAATTTTTGTCCGTGTCTCTCCAATTGCAACGACAGCTTTTACCCGTTCCTGGAACAAGGGTAACAACTCCATCATGTCTGATCCACGATCCAGCCCTCCTGCAATCAATACGACCGGTTCCTTGAACGAATTCAGGGCCATGACCGTAGCCTTTGAATTGGTCGCTTTGGAGTTGTTGTAGTACGCAGAACCATTATGCTCTAGAACATATTCAAGTCGGTGTTCAACCGCCTTGAAATCTGCAAGCGGAGCAGCCAGCACTGCTGGATCAGCTCCTGCCGCTACGGCAATGGCCACAGCGGCCATTGCATTTTCCACATTGAATTGTCCAGCGATGCCAATGTTCTCGATGTCAATAATGGTGTGGTGATTTCCCTTTTCATCCGTGTAGATAATCTGACGCTTCACATCATCCTCTTCTCCATCCACATAAGGAGGATCTGCATACACACCTACATCCAACTTCTCAATCATTGAGAAGGGAAGCAATCTGCCTTTGATGTAAGGAACCAGACCACGACATACCGCATCATCCCAATTCAGAATGGCCACGTCGTCAGGCTGCTGATTCGCGAACAGTTTCGCTTTGGAAACCACATAATCATCCAGATCCCCATGATAGTCCAGATGCGTCTCTGCAACGTTAAGCAAGCTGGCAATCCGGGGACGGAAATCAACCGTTCCTTTGAGCTGGAAACTGCTAAGTTCAACAACCATCCAGTTATCTGGAGAAGCTTGCTCTGCCGCTTCACAGAGAGGTGTTCCGATATTACCGGCAACGATCGGGTTGAGGCCGGCATGTTCCAACATTTCCCCCACCCAAGTGGTTGTTGTTGTTTTGCCGTTGGAGCCCGTAATCCCGATCATGGGTGCTGCACATAGATGATAAGCAACCTCTACTTCCGTCACCACTTCAATGCCCAATGCCAAAGCTTGCTGCACAGGAGCAGCATGGTATGGGATACCCGGGTTTTTGACAACCAGCTTCACACCACTGTGAATCAGATCATCCGGATGCCCTCCGCATACAACAGAAATTCCCAAAGCCTCCAATTCGGAAGCTTCGGGACATTGATCTCTCTCTTTTTTATCATTTACTGTAACCTTCGCTCCGGCGCGATCCAGCACCTTGGCGACCTGTACGCCGCTTTTGGCCAATCCGAGCACGACTACTTGTTGTCCGCGATATGATTCAGGATGGTTCATGATCTACAACCCCTTGTTGAGATAAAGTCCAAGAGCGGCCAAAATTGCGCCTACCGCCCAAAAGGTAATAACAACCCGCCATTCTGACCAACCACTTAATTCAAAGTGATGGTGAATGGGGCTCATTTTGAATACACGCTTGCCACGAGTCTTGAAAGATACCACTTGAATGATGACAGACAGGATCTCGATAACAAAAATACCGCCAATGATGACAAATAGAAGCTCTGTTTTGGTTACAATGGCTACCGCACCAATCGCACCGCCAATCCCGAGAGAACCGGTGTCTCCCATAAACACTTTGGCCGGATGTGCATTGTATACCAGAAAACCGAGTACGGCTCCGATCATCGCTGCTGCACACACTGCTGCAGGCATTGATGTAGCTTGCATCGCCACAATGGCAAACGCACCAAAGGCAATCGCACTTACCCCTGACAGCAAACCATCCAGACCGTCGGTAAAGTTAACCGCATTGGTAATGGCAAGCATCATGAATACGACAAAAGGATAATAGAACCATCCGGTCCAGTCAAACGAGAATGACGTTCCCGGAATAGAGATGGCTGTGCTGTGTCCATTCTGGATCAGCAAGAAACACATCACTGCACTGAAGAACAATTGGCCCAGCATTTTTTGTCTGGCCGTCAGTCCCAGCGAACGTTTGAACACAATTTTGATGTAATCATCCAGGAAGCCAATCAGCCCGAATCCCAGCGTAGCCACAAGCAAGACATAAAAGTCTGTATTCTTGACTGCCGAAAATTTCAAAAAGGCCAATGTGAACGCAACTAAAATGACGACTCCACCCATTGTAGGTGTTCCGCTTTTTTTCAAATGGCTCTGAGGCCCATCTTCCCTAACTTGCTGTCCGAATTTCATCCGGCGTAACAGCGGAATCAGGAGCGGTGCGGCAATCACCGCCAGAATAAATGAAACGCCGATTGTTAACAGTAATACCTGAAAATCCATGGGTTCACCCCTCTAGTCTACTCGATTCTGTAATGGTGCTATTTGTAGTGCTTCGACCACGTCTTCCAGCTTCATGCCTCTTGAGGCTTTGAACAAGACAACGTCTCTGGGATGTAGTTTCTCCAGTAGATAACGGGTCATTTCTTCTTTATCTATAAAAGCATGCACAGCCTCTGTAGGCATATGCTTGCTTGCTCCTTCAGCAATCTTGGCTGATAGCGGACCATATACCAGCACCATGTCCATTTTGGCCGATGTGATATACTCTCCGATTCCGTAATGCAGATCCTGCTCTTGGGGACCGAGTTCAAGCATATCACCAAGCACAGCCACTTTCATGCGGTATCCTTTCAGACCTTCTAGTACATCGATTGCGGCCTTCATGGAGGTTGGACTTGCATTGTATGCATCATTCAGCAGGGTTAGACCACTAACGCCTTGCGTAACCTCAATACGCATGCCTGTCAGTTTCAAGCGAGACAATCCCGCGGCAATCTGTTCCGTCGTCACTTTAAAATGACGGGCTACTGCCAAAGCAGCCAGACAGTTAACGACATTATGCGTTCCTAGCAGAGGTAGCGTAAAAGCATGTTCTCCAGACTGTTTGGTAGTGAAAACTACCCCGTTCTGCGCATTCATAAGTCCGGTAGGATAGTCATCATTATCGGTTTGCAGACCAAATGTAAACCGCTGCAATCCATCGGGTTGTTTCGTTGCGGGTTCTTCAAGGACTTGTGCAATTAAAGGCTCGTCTCCGTTGTAGATCAGTAACCCGCCAGGCTTCAATCCCGCAGCAATCTCGGCTTTGGCTCTGGCTATCTCCAGTCTGGACCCCAGCTGAAGCAGATGTGATTCACCAATATTGGTAATGACCGCTACATCAGGCTGCGCAATAACCGACAAATCGTTAATTTCCCCGCGACCACTCATACCCATCTCCAAAATGATAATCTCGGTATCCGGGTCCATGCTTAGTACAGTCAGCGGTAAACCAATGTGATTATTGAAGTTGCCTTGCGTCTTATGCACTTTGAACGTCGTTGAGAGAATGGCATCCACGATGTCCTTTGTTGTTGTCTTGCCGTTGCTGCCTGTAATGCCAACCACAGACGCTTTATTCTCCGTTAGATAAGCAGATGCGAGTGCTTGCAGTGCGACAAGTGTGTCGTCAACAACAATGACAGCTCCTTGTGGCGGAATACCATGATCCTTTTGCCAGATCGCCCCTGCAGCCCCCTTCTCTAGACAGGCTTGCACAAATTCGTGTCCGTCAAACCTTTCACCCACTAGCGGGATAAACAAACTGCCTTCCAGAGGTTTACGCGAATCGGTAAACACCCCTTCGACCATTACATTGCCATGAGCGGCAACGTCACTTAATGTTCCTCCACACATCTCGGCCAATTGTGCCAATGTTCTTTTTATCAATTGGATTTGCCCCTTATCGCTTCTTTGGCTATGATTCGGTCATCAAAATCGGTTTTGGTTGTGCCGATAATCTGATAGGTCTCGTGACCCTTACCCGCAATCAATACTACATCGGCTGGGCTTGCCATTTCAATAGCTTCATGAATGGCCTGGCGTCGATCCACAATCATCGTATAACGTTCAGCAGGAACGGATTCTTCAATCAGGCCCTGTTCAATGTCTTTGAGAATGAGATCCGGATCTTCTGTCCGTGGATTATCGGAAGTAACCAGTACAAAATCACTATAATTCGCAGCAATTTTCCCCATGAGAGGACGTTTGGTACGGTCCCTGTCACCACCACAGCCAAACACGCAGATTACACGCCCTTCGGCAAATTCTTTCACCGTCCGCAACACATTCTCCAGTCCATCCGGTGTATGGGCATAATCGACAATAACAGCAAATGGCTGTCCTTCGTCCACTCCTTCAACACGTCCATCCACGCCCGGAACCGTCTCCAGACTGCGCTTGATCTCTTCCAGCGGAATACCTTCCACCAGCGCTGCAGATATTGCTGCCATTGCATTGTACACATTGAATTTGCCTACCATGCGCAAGCGAATATCTGTGCTACCTGCAAATGTATCCACATGGAAAGAAGTTCCCTGAGACGTGATTGAGATTTGGGATGCGCGTACATCCGCCTTTTCACCCATGCCATATGTAATCACTTCAGCCGCAGTCACAGAGATGAAATAAGCCGCAGCCGGATCATCTGCATTGATGACAGCATATTTACGCTGTGTAACATCTTCCGTATAACCGTTACCCAGACGTGCAAAGAACAATCCTTTGGCCCCGCGATATTCCTCCATGGAATGGTGGTAGTCCAGATGATCTTGCGTCAGGTTAGTAAATACCGCAGTACGGAAATTCGTTCCCTTTACTCGCCCTTGTTCCAATGCGTGAGAAGAAACTTCCATAACACAGCAGTCCGTACCCTTCTGAACCATATCATGCAGACTACGCTGCAGATCAAGCGCCTCTGGTGTTGTTCCTGACATCGGGTAGGTGCGACCGTCATACCGCATTTGAATAGTACCGATCAATCCCGTCTTGCGTCCGTAATCACTCATGATTTTTTCAATCAAATAGGTGGTCGTTGTTTTTCCGTTCGTTCCCGTTACACCAATCATATTCATTTTCTGGCTTGGCGAGTCAAAAAAGAAATCTGCCAGAACAGCCATCGCAAATCGGCTGTCCTTCACCAGCAATTGTGGTACAGGCAGATCCAGCTGCCGTTCAACCACCAATGCAACTGCACCGGCATTTACAGCTTTTTCTGCATAATCATGACCATCTACCGTATGTCCCGGAAGACAGATAAACAGATCACCCGGTTTTACCTGCCGGGAATCTGTCTGAAGGTTTTGGCATTCTGTATTTGATTCGCCCACGAGGCGGGCGGTGGTCAGCATCGATGCAAATTGTTTTAAAAGCACATGAATAACCTCACTTTTCCAATTATACTTCTGTTTTAACATATGTCTGTATTTATTAATATCGTCAATACAACCCAATAATGAAACGCACTTGGATGAATTTTGTTGCGCTAGAAGCCTCAAACTACCCCTAAGCCCCGTTATTCATCCTTTGTGTGATCATGTGCATCGTTCAGTACATTCCCCATATAAATGCGGATAGTTGATCCCTGATCTACCCTCGCCCCAGGTTTGGGTGCCTGATTAATCACGTATTTACCACTGCCAGACTTCGCCAGCATAAAATTCATGTTCAGGTCTTCGTACAGATCTTCAACAGTAGCTCCTGTCAGGTCTGGGACTGTCACGATTTTGGTTTCACCATACTTGTATTCTTTGGCGACCTGATCCTTTCGAACAGGTACATTCATATAGTGCAAAGCATCTTCAAGGATGTTCTGTACAATCGGGGCGGCAACCACACCTCCGAACTGAATTCCTTTGGGGTTATCAACTGCGGTATAGACCACAATCTGTGGATCATCTGCTGGTGCAAATCCGATAAAGGATACGATATGCTCGGTCGAGGAATAACGTCCGTTGATAACCTTCTGGGCTGTACCTGTTTTGCCACCGACCCGGTATCCATCAATGAATGCCGGACGCCCGGTACCTTTTGCGACAACACTCTCGAGTGCTTCACGTACTTGTTTGGATGTATTCTCCGAGATCACCTGACGAACCAGTTCCGGCTTGGCTTCTTCCATGACTTCTCCTGTGACCGGATGGACCCACGCTTTCGTAACATAAGGCTTGTAAAGTTTCCCCCCATTGATGGCCGCTGACACAGCTGCTACTTGCTGAATGGGCGTTACGGATACACCTTGACCAAAAGCCGTCGTTGCAAGCTCGACAGGTCCCACTCTGGACAGTTTGAACAGAATTCCACTGGCTTCTCCGCTAAGGTCGATCCCTGTCTTGGTACCGAAACCAAAGTCTTTAATATAGGAGAAGAGCGATTCTTTGCCCAGCCTCTGCCCCAAAGCCACAAAGCCCGGGTTACATGAGTTCTCCACAACTTGTAAAAAGGTCTGACTTCCGTGGCCGCCCTTTTTCCAGCAACGCAGACGGGCCCCACCCACCTCAACATATCCGGGATCAAAAAATTGATCCTGTTGCAGATTGACCTTTTTCTCTTCAAGCGCTGCTGCCAAAGTAATGATCTTAAATGTGGAGCCCGGCTCGTAGGTCATCCAGATCGGTAAATTTCGATTGTATATCTCCGCGGGATATTGCTGATAATCGGCAGGTTCGTATCCCGGCCTGCTGGACATCCCCAAAATTTCACCCGTTTTGGGATTCATCGCTATGGCCAATGCTGAGTTCGCCTGGAACTTCACCATGGCCTGATCCAGTTCTCTCTCCATGATGGACTGAATGGATTTATCAATGGTCAGCTTGAGGTTAAGGCCGTCCTTCGGTTCCACATACTTCTCGGATGAGCCCGGCATTAGCCTTCCGGCCGCATCGGACAAGTAGGACACACTGCCATTCAAACCATTCAGCTTATCATCATATTTCTTCTCGACACCCGTTAAGCCCTGATTATCAATGCCCGTAAAACCAAGAATATGGGCAGCCAAATCATCATAAGGATAAAAACGTTTATTGTCTTCAGCAACAACGATACCCGGAAGCTTCAAATCACGGATGCGCTGAGCTTTCTCCATCGTAATTTTGCGGCCGCCGGGTTGTAGTCGTACAATGAGTTCTCGTTTCTTGATGGTTGCGAGCACTTTTTCTTCCGTCATCCCAAGCAATGGGGCCAGCGCTTTAGCCGTCGTTTCAGCTTCTTTCACCTGAGCCGGAATGGCCATAATGGTTGGTGTTGTCACATTATAGGCCAGAGAGGTTCCATTTCGATCCAGGATCTCCCCTCGCTTGGCTGAGTAAGGAATATTACGCCGCCAGGATTCTTCTGCTTTTGCTGACAATTCAGGGCCTTCCCCGAGCTGTACATAAGCAAGCCTGATCATCAGAGCCGAAAATAACAAAACTAAAATCATTAAACTCCATAGCAACCTGCGCCGCAGATTTACGCTTGATCCCTTCACGAAAAGATCCCCCCACTCGTCCCAAAATCATGACATTCGTTCCATTCATGAATATTCAGGACAACCGGGGGTTAGAACAAGCTGTCAGAGCTCCCTAAGGAAGCGTAGCTCCGTTTGTTGCTGGATCGTCAGAGGATTCGGATTCATTGGCAGGAGCCTTGCTGTTATCTGTTTCGTCTGTTTCGTCGGTTTTAGCTTCTCCGGCCGAAGCCTCTTGTTCCTTCACTTCAGCTTCTGATGACGGATCAGAAGAGATTGGAGCCTCATCGGCTATACCTGTCACTGCAGCTTTAGCAGTTTGCAAGTTCAACTGCACAGTTCTCTGCTCACCTGCGACCTGCTCGGTTTGCTTCACGACATAACCCTCGCCCTTGACCGTAACCCCCACTTTCATGAGAGAAAGTACTTCTAGGGCATCACGGAGAGATTCACCTGTTAGATCGGGAATCTTCATCTTGCTGCTTTCTTCCGTTAGCAGATAGATTCGTTGGCCTGGATTCATAGAAGCGCCAGCAACCGGATACTGCCGAATTACATTATCACCTTGACCAAGAGTCACATAAGCAATACCTGCGCTTAGAAGCTGGCTTCTGGCTTGTTTGGCTGTCTTGCCACTTAAGTCAGGCGCCTTGGCTTGCACGACAGAGACTTCTTTTGACTTTTTGTCAGGAGTTTTGGCTGTATCTTTGGGTATTCCCATGTATTGAAGAGTCTGGCTGACAATCTTTTTGAACACCGGCGCAGCTGCGGTTCCTCCCCCAATGTTGGTTCCATCCGGTTGGTCAATGACAACAAGTATAGCAATCTTCGGATTATTCACGGGCGCGAATCCAATAAACGATACAACGTCTTTTGACTTGCTGTATGCTCCGTTAACAACCTTTCTTGCTGTACCTGTCTTACCAGCTACACGGTAACCTTCAATATAGGCGTTACGACCGGTACCAATCGTTTGGTCTGCAACCACTTGTTCCAGATAACCGCTCACCAGTTTGGAAGATTCCTTGGAAATCACCTGACGAACAACTTTGGGTTTGATGACTTCCGTTGTTCCATCATTCGGGTTCTTGATCTCCTTCACCAGATGTGGCTCCAGCAATTTGCCGCCGTTGGCAATCGCAGAGATGGCTGCGACCTGTTGAATTGGTGTTACCTGTACAAGACCGTGACCGTAAGCAGCAGTAGCAATCTCGGATTTGTAAACCAGTGGCTTGATCGGGGACGCTGCCTCATTTGGCAAATCAATACCCGTCTTTTTGCCAAAGCCGAATTCGTCTATGTAATGACGCAGACGTTCACCGCCAAGCATGTTGTAACCCAAGTTAACAAAAGCAATGTTACTTGACCGTTTGACACCTTCGAGATACGAGATCCAACCATAGGAATGACCATTATCACTAATCGGGAAACCACCGATATACATACGTTTGGATTCAAAACTTGCATTGGGATCGAAGAGTTTTTCTTCAACAGCCCCTGCTAGCGTAACTATTTTGAATGTACTCCCTGGCTCATAGATTGATTGAGTAGCATGGTTGATAAAATTCTTTTGATCAGGTGTACTCCCATACGTATTCGGGTTAAAGGTTGGCCAGTTCGCCATCCCTAGAATCTCCATCGTGTTTGGGTCCGCGGCAATGACCGTCATGCTCAGTGGATTATACTTGGCAACGGCTTCTTTCATTGCATCCTCAATGTAGAACTGGATCGTATCATCGATGGTCAGCGTAAGGTTCTTACCGTTCTGAGGTGGCAGATAGTTATCCTGTGAATCCGGAAGTTTAATGCCTTTGGCATCCTTCTGATAATTCAGATATCCATCTGTGCCTGTCAGTGCTTCATCATATGAGACTTCAAGTCCATTGACAGCTTTCCCATCACGGCTCATATACCCCAAGAGGTGAGAAGCAAGTGTTTCTTCAGGGTAAAAACGCTTCGACTCCTGTGCCATCACAATTGCATTACGCGCCTTATATTCATCTTGCAGTTCTTCACGCAACTCGTTGACTTGTGCCGCAAGTTCAGGACTTATCTTATATCCTTCACTGCGTACTTCACGTTGTTGAAAAAAATCACCATCTTTATTCTTCGCTGTAACTAAAGTACGCATCTCACTCTCATTTTTCCCTAGAAGGGCAGAGAGCTTCTCCGTAACAACATCCTGTATGCCGAGTTCATCGATCAAGAGGGGATTAACGGAAACCGTATACGCAGGGGCATCGGTAGCCAAAATATTACCATTTCGATCCGTAATCGTTCCACGTGCAGCCTTAATCGTCTGTTCCCGCTCTACCAAACCGGCTGCCCGTTCCTGCCATACACCGCCATTCACAACCTGAATGAAAAAGATTCGGGTTACGAGTACAAGAAAAAAGAGGGTGATACATCCCCCTATAAGCAACGTGCGCATCTTTATTCTTTTTATCATCGGAACACCTCTTTACTTACTGCTTGCTGTATTCGAGGACGACTCAGTGCCAGTTGATTTCGTACTTGTTGAGCGAGGTACATAAATGACATCCTTACCGGAAGCTTCAACGTAACCAAGTTGTTTTGCATTTTCGATGACCTGGTTGTTTAATGTTTCTTTTTCCACCTGCAGGTCTGCAATCGTCTTTTCATACCCCTTAATATCCGAAATAGTGGACTGCGCCTGCTTGTTCAGATCATAGATATGAGCATAACGAGACATCAAGGCTCCTCCAACAAGGATCACTGCAACCAGGGTAATCAGATACAAAATTTTCTCGCGTGCCGGAAGACCCGTACGACGGGTCACCACTTTGGTGGTTTCTTTGTATCGTTGCTGGGTCACACGTTCCTGGGACGCTTTTTCTTTTACAGCGAGATTACCACGTGTATATGCCATACTCCGATTCTCTCCTCCACTCTTGATCTACAATTTCTCGGCTACGCGCAGCTTGGCTGAACGAGCACGTGAATTTTCGGTCAATTCCGTTTCCGTTGGAATCAACGGTTTTCTGTTAACTAAACGCAGGGTCCCCTTGCCGCCGCATACACACAACGGAAAATCGGGTGGACATGTACATTTTTCCAGATAACTGCTAAAAATCTGTTTACATATCCGATCCTCAAGGGAGTGGAAGGTAATAACAGATACACGTCCTCCTGGTGCCAGACAACGAATAGCCTGATGCAAGC
This sequence comes from Paenibacillus sp. FSL H3-0457, assembly GCF_037981725.1. Classification (NCBI taxonomy): domain Bacteria; kingdom Bacillati; phylum Bacillota; class Bacilli; order Caryophanales; family Paenibacillaceae; genus Paenibacillus; species Paenibacillus sp. FSL H3-0457. The sequence continues at coordinate 4,732,614 of NZ_CP150283.1, forward strand.
CTTCTTCAAACGCACCCAACTCATCGTTGACGGCAATGCGTAATGCCTGGAAGCTGCGTTTGGCAGGATGTCCACCTGTACGGCGAGCTGCCGCCGGGATGCCTTCCTTGATCAGTTCCACGAGTTCACCTGTCGTCTCAATGGTAGATTGCGCTCGTTTTCCCACGATAACACGGGCAATTCTTCTCGAAAACTTCTCTTCACCATAGCGATACAAAATTCGAGCAATCTCTTCTTCTGGCCACTCATTCACAATCTCTTTGGCCGTCAGCATTGCATCCTGGTCCATTCGCATATCGAGCGGAGCATCGTGATTGTAGCTGAATCCACGTTCTCCTTCATCAAATTGCGGGGATGACACACCCAAGTCGTACAAAATACCGTCGACCTGTGGTACACCATCCTTCATTGGTACATCCAGATCCTTGAGTACCTGTTCCAGATCCCGAAAATTGGTTTTCACCAATGTTACACGTTCTCCATAAGCTGCGAGCTTCTCGCGAGCATTATCCAAAGCCCAATCATCCTGATCAAGTGCGATCAGACGTCCCCCTGGACCGAGCTTGGAAGCAATCACGGAGCTATGTCCGCCACCGCCTAAAGTGCAGTCCACGTATATACCGTCCTGCTTGATGTTTAATCCCTCTGTTGCCTCTTCTTTGAGTACGGTTATGTGGTGAAACAACCTGCACCCCTCCTGACTTTATAAATCAAAATTAAAATCGACCAGCTTTTCGGCAATGTCGTTGAATGCTTCTTCGGATTGATTGAAATAACTCTCCCATATGCCTTTGCTCCAAATCTCCACCCGGTTCGACACGCCAAGAACAACACAATCCTTGTCCAGCTTGGCATACTCTCTTAAATTGCCCGGCAGATTTACCCTGCCCTGTTTGTCCAGTTCACATTCGGTTGCACCCGAGAAAAAAAACCGGGTAAACGCACGTGCATCAGATTTCATCAATGGCAGTGCTTTGAGCTTCTGTTCCATGACCCCCCACTCCTCCATGGGGTACACGAAAAGACACTGGTCCAAACCCCGTGTGACAACGAAAGACGGTCCCAGAGATTCGCGGAATTTAGCCGGAATGATAACCCGACCCTTATCATCAATGCTATGTTGGAACTCCCCCATAAACATTGGCCCACTCACTCCTCACCCGTTTCTCCCACTTTGCCCCACTTTCCACCACCTAAGCATAATAGATTCGCACAAAAAAATCAAAACCCTTCTTGCATGACTTGATTTTTTAATTTTTCAGCATAAAAAAACGTCCTTGATCCTGTAACTCAGGATCAAAGACGCTTCCCTTAAACGGGCAATCGTATGTCTACCCGCACATGAGCCATATCATCAATAAACCATTCTATACCTATTGAATCATTTCATCAGCTTGTAATTATTGGATAGTGCTTAAAATTTCCAGCTATCCAGATATTTCTCTTGCTCAGCTGACAAGGAGTCGATGCCAATATTCAGGCTTTCAAGTTTATAGCTGGCAACCTGCTGGTCAATATCATAAGGTACATTAACAACGTTTTTACCCAAGTTTTCATAATTCTCACTTACATAACGCAGACCAAGCGCCTGCAGAGCAAACGTTGTATCCATGATTTCGGCAGGGTGACCATCTGCTGCACCCAGGTTCACAAGACGACCTTCAGCAAGAAGGTACATTTTACGACCATCTTTGAAACGATATTCCTCAATGTTGCGACGAACTGTGCGAATCGATTCGGAACGTTTAGCCAGTTCAGGTTTATTCACTTCAACATCAAAGTGACCCGCATTACTCAGGATCGCTCCATCCTTCATCACATCGTAATGCTCCCCTGTGATAACATCCTTATTGCCTGTAACTGCAATAAAGAAATCGCCCAATTTGGCGGCTTCCACCATCGTCATGACCCGGAACCCGTCCATGTGTGCTTCTACCGCTTTGATTGGATCGATCTCGGTTACGATCACATTTGCACCAAGACCTTTGGCGCGCATCGCTACACCTTTACCACACCAGCCATAACCTGCTACCACTACGTTTTTACCAGCGATAACCAAGTTAGTTGTACGAATAATCCCGTCGAATGCAGATTGTCCAGTACCGTAGCGATTGTCAAACAGATACTTGCAGTATGCGTCATTAACCGCAACCATCGGAAACTTCAATTGGCCTTCTTTCGCCAATGCTTTCAAACGGATAATACCCGTTGTCGTTTCTTCTGCTCCTCCGCGAATGGTTGTTGCGAGGTCAGGGCGCTCGGATGCAATAATGGTTGCAAAGTCTCCACCATCATCAATAATGAGATCAGGCTTCACCTCAAGCGCACGCAGTTGCAGTGATTTGAATTCCGCAGGCTCCGGATTGTACTTCGCATACACCGTAACGCCGTCTTCCACCAATGCTGCGCAAACATCATCTTGTGTAGACAATGGATTGCTATGCGTAATCGTCACTTCTGCTCCACCGGCTTGGATCACTTTTGCCAAGTAAGCTGTTTTCGCTTCCAGATGAAGACAAATAGCAACCTTCAAACCTTTGAAGGGCAGATCCTGTTCGAACTGGCGACGAATGCGGTTCAGTACCGGCATATGCGCTTCTACCCAATCAATTTTCAGGTGACCCTCTGAAGCGAGTCCCATATCTTTAACAATACTGTTTTGCAATGCAGGTGTAGTCATTTCACGTCCTCCTCGTTTATGTGTTTCTTCTATTATAAAGGGCTCTACAGTGCAATAACCTTATGCTCTCCAAGGAATTCACTTGAGGCCTTAATCAGTTCATCGATCCACTCGGTGCCATAACGATTCAGGTAAAAGAGTGCATTATGTACTCGTTCCTGTGGTTTGCCCGTTGGGAATAAGGAGTTCTGAATGCCGTTCCAGTGCCTTAGACTCACATTGTGTTTATCTTCGATAGCTTTGTGAGTCTGTTGTTTCAGATACTGCATTTGCTCGTTGATTTTACTCAAATTGGTGTCGCCAATTCGTTCCAGCCCCGGATGAATCTCCGCGATCTCATCTAGCAACGGTCCATACAGATCAAGAAACGCTTCCTGAACCTTGTCAAACTGTTCATCTACCTGGAACGTCTCCTGCTGTGCGAGCCATTGCTCCTTCTTTTCTTCCATATGATATTGAACATCCTGAAAAGAAAGTCCATATTGTTTCATATGTTTGTGATGAATATCTTCCATAATGGTGAAAGACAACCGCGGCAACAAAATGGGCATTTGCAGGCCGAACTGACGGAATGCTTCCCGAGTCAAACCCCAATATGCAATTTCACCTTGCCCCAAAATAACAGCGGCTACAGGCAACACGGAATCTTGCATTAATGGTCGTGTCAATACGTTGTTACTGAAGCGCTCCGGATGTTCTCCCAGTTCCTGAAGCAAACGTTCCTCTGAGAAAGAAACCAAACCTTTGCGATCACTATATAAACCGTCCTTCAACAACAAGAGTAGACGCGTACCTTCATGAATGTAGAACAGATTGGCTCCATCCTCCGCCACTTCGGCAGGCATAACATAACCAGCTTGTTGTACCAGCGCAGCACCTTGTGTGTATGCGCTGCGCAGTACTTCATTTTTTCGTATCAACCGCTCAAACACGGGCTGTTCCAACCTGCGTAAATCTGGATCCGATGCATCCATTAGAACAAGTCCACTACTGGCAAACAAGGCAGATATCATGCGGGCAAATGCATCACTCAGATTTGAACTGGATTGATGGATCTCTGAGATGCATTTCATCAGTCCTGGTTTATGTATCGTATCAGGTAAAAGATGTTCCACCTGTTCGAGTACATTCACCCACTGCTGCGAATCCACATGAACATTACTCACAGAATCCCTTCCTGCGAATCGTCCTTGTAACTTAACCTTCTTCATGTCTCCCTGATAATCAGGTAGATATGTGTGGTTAACCTCATCCCAGTCATGGTCTTCACCGGCAATCCAAAATACTGGGACTACCGGGCGTTGAAGTCTTTCTTCCGCTTCACGCGCAGCTGCCACTACGCTAGCGGCTTTGTATATGACGAACAGTGGTCCGGTGAGCAGACCGCTCTGCTGTCCTCCTGTAACCACTAGTGCATCTTGTTCTGCAAGACGTGTGATGGACGTATGAACCTCTCCATGGTCGTTCACCCGCTTATTATATATACGTAAATACTCTGCCAGATCACGACGATCAATACGTGTGTTTTCCGATTGGTCCAGCCACTCGGCACGCGCCTGAAGTCCTGATTCCCAGCGAATGTCATACTCGTAAAGGCCACGCGCAGCATCTCTTGAACAGATATAATCTTCTGCAAGTCTTGATCCGCTGCGGAGTGCCTCGGTAATACCGTTCATGAGGTCTGCCTCCTATTCTGCTTCAAAGAGCCTTTCTTGATTGTACCGAATTCAGGGCCGCTTCGTCAAAAGAAAGTAATTAAAATACGAAAAAAACCGCCGAACGAGTCGGCGGCATTTAATACATCAATAATAGCATATCGCTTTAATATTCCTATTATACGTAAGGTTCTGCAACCCAGTGACCTTTGGAAACCTCAATCAATTGAGAATTTTCCAGGTTGTACGGATCATTTGCAGGACCGCCAGATCCGTTCTGAATCGGGCTCATATGCTCTTCCGGCAGCAAGATGCGACGTTTGTTCGCTTCCACTTCCGGATCAGGTACAGGGATCGCGGAAAGCAATGTTTTGGTGTAAGGGTGGACAGGGTTCGCATATAGTTCTTCACTTTCTGCGAGCTCAACCACTTTACCCATGTACATTACAGCTACACGGTCACTGATATGTTTAACCATTGACAAGTCATGCGCAATAAACAGGTATGTCAAGCCGAGACGTTGCTGAAGTTCTTCAAGCAATTTAACGACCTGCGCCTGAATGGATACATCCAGTGCAGACAATGGCTCATCACAGATGATGAATTTAGGGTCTACAGCAAGCGCACGCGCAATCCCGATCCGTTGTCTTTGACCACCGGAGAATTCATGTGGATAACGAAGTGCATGACTTGGATTCAAACCTACCAGATCAAGCAGTTCCTCCACTCGTCTCTTGCGCTCTTTAGAGCTGGAAGCCAGACCATGAATATCGAGTGACTCCCCGATAATATCCATAACATTGAAACGCGGGTTAAGAGATGCATATGGATCTTGGAAGATCATCTGCATATCTTTACGCATTTCTTTCATTTTGCGCGGGGACAACTTGTAGATATCCGTTCCGTTGAAGTTAACATTTCCGCCAGTTGGCTCATAAAGACGCAGAATGGTACGACCTGTTGTGGATTTACCACAGCCAGACTCGCCTACAACGCCAAGTGTTTCACCTTCAAAGATATCAAAGCTTACGTCATTGACCGCTTTGAGAATGTTACCTTTACCCAAATTAAAGTACTGTTTCAAGTTTTTCACTTGTACCAGAGGCTTATTGCTGCCTTTGATAATACCAGCCGGAGCTGGTTTTTCCTTTTTGGGCTCGTCCAGACGTGGCAAGGCATTCAGCAATTTAATGGTGTATGGATGTTGAGGGTTACTAAAGATTTCTGCAGTTGTTCCTGTTTCAACAACTTCGCCTTCCTTCATAACAACAACACGGTCACACATACCCGCTACGACACCAAGGTCATGCGTAATCAGCATGATCGATGTTCCCAGCTTTTGCTGCATGTCTTTCATGACATCCAGAATTTGAGCCTGAATTGTAACGTCAAGTGCAGTTGTCGGCTCATCCGCAATCAGAAGGGATGGACGACATGCAAGCGCGATCGCAATCATGGCACGCTGACGCATACCACCAGAGAATTGGTGAGGATAATGATTCATGCGAATAGCCGCATTTTTAATACCTACAAGTTCCAGCATCTCCAAAGCCGCTTTATTCGCCGCTTGTTTGGACATGTTCTGATGCTTGCGCAATACTTCAGTAATTTGTTTACCAATTTTAATGGTAGGATTCAATGAAGTCATTGGATCTTGGAAGATCATACCGATATCTTTACCACGAATCGCTTCCATTTGTTTGTCTGTCTTATTCAGCAGGTCTTGCCCGTGAAAAGTAATTTCTCCGCTTTTGACCTTCGAAGGCGGGGAGGGAATCAATTTCATGATGGTTTGGGCGGTAACACTCTTACCACTACCCGATTCACCTACGATCCCCAGCGTCTCTCCTTTGCCAAGTTCAAAACTCACATGTTTAACGGCATCAAATTCACCAGAACGTGTTGAGAACGACACACTCAGGTCTTTGACAGTTAAAATCGGCTCCATAATCCCACCTCCTGTTTCTATTTACGTAATTTCGGATCGAGTGCGTCACGCAGACCGTCTCCGAGCAAGTTAAATGCAAGCATTGTAAGAACCATCAGACCTGCTGGGAACCACATCCGCCACGGGAATAGCGTCCAGCCTGTAAGTGCATCATTGATCATAGAACCAAGTGAAGATCTTGGTGCTGATACACCCAATCCAAGGAAGCTGAGGAACGCTTCAGCAAAGATTGCATTTGGAATGGACAACGTCAATGTTACAAGAATCGGTCCTATTGCATTGGGCAACAAATGACGGAACAATTGACGTCCTGTGCTTGCTCCCATGGACCTTGCAGCAAGAATAAAGTCTCTGTTTTTGAGTTGCATAATTTCACCACGCACAATCCACGACATGCTGATCCAGCCTGTGATGGTGAGGGCAATGATAATCGTTGTCAGACTTGGTTCCAGTACAACCAGCAACAAAATTACAACAAGCATGTACGGCAAGGAGTAGAGGATTTCGGAAAACTTGTTCATAATTCCATCTACACGTCCACCATAGAAACCCATGATCGCTCCATAAATAACCCCGATAACAAGGTCAATCAAGGCTGCGGCCAAACCTACAGTAAGGGATACACGTGCTCCTACCCAAGTTCTTACCCACACGTCGCGACCAAGCTCGTCCGTACCGAACCAGTGCTCCGCACTCGGTGCTGCATTGGCATTCAACAAATCATTGGAATAATAATTATAACTTGTAAACAAAGAAGTTGGACCAATCAAAGAGAAAATCACGACAAGAACCAACACGCTCAGACTGATCATTGCAGCCTTATTGGTTGCAAGTCTGTACATGGCATCTTTAAAAAGGGATACACTTTCTTGCGGTTTAACCGCTGCCTGACTAGTCAGGTTCGTGTTCGCCGTTTCATTCTTTTTATTATTCGTGCCAGACAACGTTATGCCCCCTTCCGGCTTTCCAGCTTAATTCTAGGATCAATCAGCACGTAAGCGATATCCGTAAAGAAACGAGCCAACATCAGGAGGATACCATAGAAAATCGTGATCCCCATGATCATAGTGTAATCACGGTTTGTGATACTCTCTACGAATACTTTACCAATTCCCCCGATGTTAAAGATCTGTTCAATTACAACGGAACCTGTGATGATATTCGCTGTCATTGGACCAACATAAGTTACTACTGGTAGAATACCGTTTCTTACAACGTGTTTAAACATAATTGCAGGCCATTTCAAACCTTTGGCTTTAGCTGTTTTGATATAATCTGCATGTAAAACTTCAAGCATGCTCGAACGCGTCAAACGAGCGATAAAAGCAATCGGAGATGCAGATAGCGCTGCAACCGGAAGAACGTAATCCAATGGACCATCAAAGCCCATAACGTTAAACCAGCCTAATTTAGTAGCAAAGAGATACTGCAATAGTGACGCAAGCAAGAAGCTCGGAACAGCTATCCCTATGACAGCCAGGATCATCGTGATATCATCAATGAGTTTACGATGGTAAACTGCAGCAATAAGGCCCAGCAGAACACCCACGATAATGGAGATAACAATTGCAAACACTCCAAGCTTCAGCGAAGCGGTGAATGTTTCGCCGATCATTCCGGCTACATCTCGATTGAGATATTTCATTGAGACTCCGAAATCTCCCTTAATGATTCCACCCATATACTTCAGGTATTGTTCATACATCGGTTTGTCCAATCCATACTTCTGTTCCAGCAAGACCCGAATTTCAGGCGATACTTTTTTCTCAGATGTAAAAGGGTCACCCGGAATAGCCTTCATCAGGAAGAAGGTTGCAGATGCGAGTATGAAAAGCGATAGCAGCATAAATAATAGTTTTTTCAACACATACTTAACCAACCCTTGCACACCTCCACAAACAATATTTTGTATACAAATCGATTGTAGAATTAGACAGAAATAAAGTCCAATCCATTTATCGGAAATTTCAAGAATTATAAGGAAAATCGGTGCACATACAAAAAATCGGGATATATATGGAATTCCACATATATATCCCGAAGTATTCATATTAGACTTCAGAACAACTTATTTCTCTTCCAGATATGCACGAGTGTAGTCAATAGCTCCACTGAAATCAAGTTGTACACCTTTCAGGTAAGGCTTAGTCAAAGATACGTTAGTGTAATAATAGATTGGCATAACGCCCATTTCATCTTGAATCAGGATTTTCTCAGCGTCAGCAAATGCAGCCATACGTGCAGCTGGATCAGCAGATTTTACAGTTTCTTTAACATCTTTGTCATACTGTTCGTTGCTGAATTTGGAATCATTGTTTGTGTTTCCAGTAGTCCACATTTCCAAGAAGTTGTATGGATCGTTGTAGTCAGCAGACCAACCTGCACGAGCTACTTGGAAGTTTTGGTTTTGACGGTTCTCAAGGAATACGCCCCACTCTTGGTTTTCTGTTTTCACATCAACACCAAGATTTTGTTTCCACATGTCAGCAACCGCCAAAGCGATTTTTGCGTGGCCATCACTAGTGTTGTAGATCAACGTAACAGCTGGCAATGTTGTGTAACCTTCTTCTTTCATACCTTCAGCAAGCAATGCTTTAGCTTCTTCAACATTTTCAGTGAAGTAATCGTCTTTGTGCTCATCACGGAATTCGCCGTTTTCACCACGGATACCTGGAGGTACAAAGCCGAATGCTGGAATTTGTCCACCTTGTGTAACTTTGTCAACAATCAGCTGACGCTGAATTGCCATTGCAAATGCTTTACGGATTTTAACGTTGTTAAATGGTGCTTCGTTTACGTTGAACTGATAGTAGTACGTACTTGCAATACCAGTAGCTTTGAACTCGTCCGGCAATTCCGCTTTTACAGAAGGAATTTGGTCGGATGGAATTTCACCGTTAGGTGCACCAGTGTAGTCCAATTGTCCTGATTTGTAAGCTTGCAGTTCGGAAGCACTGCTGTTTGTCAGAGACATATCGATTTCAGCCAATTTAATATCGGCAGCTGCATGGTAACCATCGTTTTTCTTCACAACAATTTTTTGACCTTTAGAGTATTGATCCATTACAAATGGTCCGTTAACGATCATGTTTTTGTAGTCTGTGAAGAATTTGTCATTTGTGTCTGCAGATGCATGTACTGGGTAGTACGTGTAGAATGCTGTCAGACCCAAGAAGTAAGGTGTTGGGTTTTCCAACGTTACTTCCAATGTGTGCTCATCAGTAGCTTTAACGCCTACTTGTGAGAAATCTGTGACTTTAGTACCTTTGTATGTTTCATCTTTGCTGAGGTTGTAACCTTCAGCGCCTTTAATATAGTACAATTGGTATGCATATGGAGAAGCTGTTTCCGGTTTCAAAGCACGTTCCCAAGAACGAACAAAGTCTTCGGCAGTGATTGCATCACCGTTGCTCCATTTAGCTTCCGGGTTCAGGTTGAAAACATATTTCAAACCATCTTCGGAGATTGTCCAGTCTTTAGCTACGCCCGCTTGTTCTTTACCATCAGCATCGATGCGTACAAGACCTTCATACAAGAATTTCAGAACTGTGTTGGTTTGGCTGTCTTTTGCTTGAGCCGGGTCCAACGTAGGAGGTTCAGCTGACAGGTTGATTTTCAGAATTTGATCTTTAGCAAGACCATTTCCTTCGTTTGCAGAACCAGTATCGGTGTTACCTGTGCCTTCGTTTTTCGATCCGCACGCTGCAAGTACGGTACCGAACGCCAAAATCAGCGTCAAAAGGACTAATAGACTTTTCCTTTTCATCTAACACGTTCCCCCTAAATTGATATGGTTTATATGTTTATAGATTATACAACCACCGGTCAAAAAAATCTACATTACTTTTTCAGAAAGTAATGTTTTTTTCAGTTTTCGACAAAATCGACACATTTTTTGCCTCTTATGCGTTATGTAACCTTACATCTGTTGCATGAAGTATCTAAATAATCCAAATAAAGTAAACAAAACATACCCGAAACTCATGATGACGAAAGACATGCGCCATACGGCCCGGAACATTCTACCCCTATCGACCTTCCCTTTTAGTCGATTTTGCGCACCCCCGATGAATCCAAGTGCTACTAGTATGAGTATTAATGTCAGATAAAAACCAAAATTCGAATCAAATGTTAAGTTGAATAACGCTGAAACTGAAAATACAAGAAAAAAAGTGGTTACATCCATTGCCATTCGCAATGCTTTACGTTTGTCTTTTTTCCATACGTACATGCCCCAATAGACAAGAAAGAACGGAAAAAAGGGCAATATGCTCAACACAATAAAAAGTCCCATTAATTCACTCCTTCCGGTTGCATTCCTTCAATCAGATGAAGCAGTATTTCATGTGTAGGTGCAAAAAGGTCCAACTTCTGTGCCATTCTTACAATATGACCGTTAATTGACCTCACTTCTGTACCACGTCCAGCGAGAACATCTGCAAGCATGGAGGAAGTATTCGTGGCAGTAGAACGACAGACCGATATCAGTTGATCCCACATATCCTGATCCAAACATATTCCACTTGCAGAGTAGATTAACAATACTTCATCATATAACTGGCGCATTAGCCTCTTTCGTTCTTCCTTGACGATCAATTCTCCATTAGGGATTCGCCATAGTGCCGTGAGCGGGTTAATGACTGAATTAATCAATAGTTTCCTGTATATCAGCTTATCGATTTCATTCGACACTGTACAGTCAAATCCTGCCTGCTGCAACGATCCCGACAGAGTAAATGTTCTCTTCTCCTCTATAGAGGTAGAAGCTCCTATATGTATGTTGTACCTCCCCAGCCTAGTTTCACCTGTACCTGCACGAGTCACCTGACTTTGTGTTCGCTTCGCACCTTCTGTTGTAACCGCACTACACAGAAGCGACTTTGGCAAAGCTGCTTGAAGTTTTGTAAGATGGCCCATCCCATTCTGAAAACAAGCGACATTCAGCACATGATCTTGTAATGGACTAATCTCATGAATGAAATCATCAATGCTTGTCTGCTTAACCATGAGCAATAACCATTCTCCTGGTTTTTTCTTCCATGTGTCAGTCAGCTTACTTATTGGTTTCGCCTGTAATTGATCCGGTAGAATATGTATTTCCTCGTCTTGTTCCACAATGATTACTCCATTATGGCTGAGGAGGTCTGCCTGAGCTGCTGTTCTCGTCCAAAATCTGACCTTGTTACCTGACGCCAGCAGTTTCCCGCCATACAAAAGACCAAGTGCTCCCGCTCCTACGATGTCAATGATCATATGATGCACTCCTCTCCGCTTCAGTAGTTTCTCTTCTATTATCTATAATAGAACAAAAACACCAAACTAAAAACCCGTCATACCTGCCGTTGTGTAACGGAGGTGTGGCGGGTTCATACCTGACTTTCACAAATCAAACGTCTGAATTTGTTATTCAATTCGTTCCAGATTCCCGTTGGCATCCATCTTGAAACGTGTCTTAAGTTCCTCTTCTTCTTCGGACAAAAATGCGAGTCTGCGAGCCCGATCCATAATCTGAATCAAAGCTTTGTAGTCGTCATTCACCACACGGTAATCCGTCTGTACTTCATTCACTTCCTTGGAGAGACGGTCATTCTCAAGACGTAGTTCAAGCAATTCATCTTCTTTCTCCCGAAGCTCCTTCTCCAGCATCTTGAGTTGACGACTACTCTCCTGCACCGTTCCCTTCCATTGTCGCAGGAAGCGGATTACTGCATCCATCGATAATGAATCGTCTGAGATCCCATCTGATTTGTACAGATGTTCTTCAGTGTCCAGTGTAGACAGTGCTGCAACCTGCGGTCCGAGCATAGCTGGTTGCTTTCTGAGATAACTTCGTTTTTGTCGTTGTGCCTTGGCGTTACTGATGGCAGAATCATACTTTTTACGTACACAACTGTTCCAGCGAAAACCGCATGCGGCAGATGTTCTGCCTATTTTTTCGCCCACCTCTTCAAAAGCGGCCAATTGTGTACTGCCTTCCCGAATATGACGCAAAGTAACCTCAGCCAATATCAAATCGTCCTCTGTACTCCAAGCATCCTGTCTCACTGCAGTCATGCTATAATACCCTCCTAACAACATCCTAAAATAACCGTCCGCATTACCGGAAGCCCGGTATGTGAATTAGGTATAAAAGCTGCTTCATTCATTCTTATGCCTCTCATAGAGTTCATAGAATTGATTTCATACTAAAATGTATTTCCACATTCAGGCTTGCTCATACGTGACATACGTAAAACATATCCCTCTATACTTACTTTGAGCAAAAAAAGAATTCGCTTTCATATCCAAATTTGTTTACACGTTTTTCCTTTCCCGGTATAATGTTGTGTAGACAATCTATGAACGTACTTAGGAGAGGAGGATTTACCGTGGCACGCATGTTTCGGGTACTCGGGTTCTTCACGCTTGCAATTGGCCTGATGGCTTTTGCGGGAGATCTGGTCGAAATGGCTTTGCTTTTTTTCCTGCAGACTGCGTTTTTTGTCATTTTGGGATACTTGAAATTTACCGAGCGAACGTACATATTGCTCTTCTGGGGTTATATGATCGTAACATTCACGGGGTTCAGCTACTGGACCGTATTCGAAATGGGTTTGCCGCTCTAATCCACCTGCAGCATCAAAGTGATCCGATATCTGTCGGGTTGCTTTTTTGTTGTGTTCAGATTAAATGAATGTTCATGGTGTTATGTAACCACTAAGGATATTTCACGTATTTGTTTCATATATTGTCTGGAAGACAACAAGCCTGTACGTTTGTCATTTAAGAAGTGGAAAGGAGAATGGATCGGTGAAACGTCAACACGGCATTTCCGCCTTTATATTATGCATCATTTTATTCCTCCAGCTACCTTTAGCCTATACCTATGGAGAGTCTTCACCTGAGGATACACGTGAGATATTACAAAAAAGTCTATCCATCGTTGAAATCGATCATGAAATCGAACGCATCACCGAAAGGCAGAAGCAGCTGGGTCAACAACACGAGACATTATCCGTCCAGCTGCAGGAACAGGAAGAGCAGATACATATTCAGCAAGATCGGGCCGGAGCTGTAGTGAGGTCCTACTACACAGGAGAACGCGACAGCCTCCTCATGACGGTCCTGGGAGCCAGATCATTCAAAGACCTGTTTGTACTGTATGATTATTACCAGATTATTATCGGACGGGATCAGGCTGTGCTGGACAAGTATCAGGACCGTTATCACAATCTGCAACAGACTTCCACTCAGATTCGTCAGACTACAACAGAATTAACCGAAATGAAGACTAATCTTCAAAACCAGCGGGAACGTGTAGTCGCCTTGCAAAAAGAAGTGGATGCCCAAATAGCCACCAGCGGAGATGCGGCAGCGATTCAGAAACTGATGGATGAATTAACCCTTTATTGGGAGAACATCGGCATCTATGAGGTGAAACGATATTTCAAAGCATTGGCATCTGCCATGCAGAACCTGCCCGATTTTATCCAAAAACAAAACGGAGGTATATCCACGACTGGAGCAACCTATACGATTCGAATTGGGCAGGATGAGCTTAATGCATTTCTTCGTTCCCAAAATTCAATCTTTGAAGACTTTGCCTTTCAGTTTAATCAGGATAAGATTATAGCTTCCGGTCAGCGGGATCAGTTGCAATTAAGCATAGAAGGACATTATACGGTAGAAAATGAACCCCAAAACTCCATTCGTTTTCATGTGGACAAACTTGTATTCAACCAGCTTGAATTACCAAACACCACTCGCCGAATGCTGGAAAAAGAATTTGACCTTGGGTTCTATCCACAGAAAATCCTGTCGTTTGTCAAAGCAACCGATGTTTCAACAAGTGAAGGCATACTGGAAGTAAAACTAGCTATATCATTTTAAAGAAGTTGTTCAAAAGTCCGCTTTTGACTACGAAGGATGCCTTGTGGCATCATCAGCATCGAAGATGAAATTCAGACTTTTTGAACACGAACTTAAAGTTAATTCGTCGTTCTAATACTGTCTACGTATTGATTCGCTGTAATTTCTCCCTTTAAGAATTGTTGTACTTTTTTATGAAAACGAGTTATTAGAGCATGACTTTCAGTCGTTGCAGCGGGGACATCTTGGGTGGTTGAGAACCAGGATTGTCCCTTTGTCATGTCATAACGTCCAACGAGTTTCTCAGACTCCAAATCCAGCTCCTGTTGCTTTGCGGGCAACCGGTTAACCTGTTGGTACCATTTCAGCTGTGTCGTAGCGGACGTCATTCCTTCAATCCATCTACTGGCCTCCTCAGCCTCAACCGAACCCGCAGTAATAACAAGGCTTCTGGAGTTTACGGTTTCCAAGGTTTCGAAAGAAATCCGCTCCAAAGAATCTTTATCAACTGCACTCGCTTGATCCGCACTTAATAATTGAGATAACAACGATACAACCATCGGTGTGCCGTTCTGGTCAGCAGTTGGAGAGAACTCTGAATTGGTAGACTCCAGCTTAATAAGGGGCTGAATCTGATTCATCAACTGAATTCCCTGCTGAAGATTCCCCGTTTGCGAATCTATTTGTGTTCGTTTAACTTGGTCTGGTGCCATTTTCGGTTCCAAATGATTCAGCCACGCATTTGTCCCGTACATATCATTGATGTTCATTGTAATTAAAGGGGTGCCTTCCGCAATGGCTTGTTGAGTAAGTTTGACCCACTGATCTTTATTGCGAGGTAATGACTCCAGACCAGCTCTCTTCAGAAATGAAGATTGGGCAGCCAGAATGTACGGATCAAAATCAAAAGGCATTCCCCACTGATAACCATTCCACTCTGTCATTCCCCGTAACCCAACTACCGTATCTCCTAGCGACTTCGATAATGTGGTTCCGTTTAACGGATACAGGTACCCTTTTTGGGCATAGTATTGCACTTCCTCACTATCAAGCAGAACAACATCACCGTTCTCTCCTAGTGAAAATTCAAGATCCAAAACATGCTTATATGTATCCGGCTTCTCATTCCGAAGATTAATCTCTACCAGCTGGGAAGCAGCAACTTCTTTGGCTATTTTTTGAAAGGCTTGGAACTCTTCATCCGACATGGCCACTACAATCTCCAGCGGAGCTTGAGCATCTTCATTACGGGACGAAGACCCAGGAAAAGCATCCTTTTCCTGATCGCGTTCCTGATTGAGCTGCGAACCTCTAAAGTCAAAACTCGGTGACAAGATCGTTAACGAAAGCAGCAATACCGCGAATAAAACAACCTGATGTCTACGCTTCATTAACTTCCCTCCCTGTTCACCTAGTTTTTTCCTGCAGCAATTATTGTAACAAATAAGTAGTACTCTTGTCCTACCCTGCCGAAAAACACTTTTTCGGATTTTTGCATAATACGAGCATATCGAGTTCTGTGTAATAACGCTTACTTATTTTTTCGGCAAAAAGCCGGCTCCAGGAGCCGGCTTCAATAACAACATTTTCCGGGAAATAAATCCCCTAAATTTTACAATAAATCAGCTGCAAGCTGTGCCAGCTTGGACCGTTCTCCTTTTTCGAGCATGATGTGTCCGCTGATTCCCTCTTGTTTGAACCGTTCCACGATATACGTCAGACCATTACTGGCAGAATCAAGATACGGATGGTCTATCTGTTCGGGGTCTCCCATCAAAATAATCTTACTGCCTTCACCGACCCTTGATACAATGGTCTTCACTTCGTGGCGCGACAGGTTCTGGGCTTCATCAATAATGATAAACTGTCCAGGTATCGATCTTCCACGAATATACGTTAAGGCCTCCACCTGAATACTGCCAAGTCCCATTAGGATTTTATCGATATCTCCAGCTTTTTTGGTGTCAAACAAAAACTCCAGATTATCATATATCGGCTGCATCCATGGACGAAGTTTTTCTTCCTTCTCACCAGGCAAATAACCGATATCTTTCCCCATTGGAACGACAGGGCGAGCGATCAACAGTTTTTTGTACTTATGATCATCCTCTACCTTAAGCAGACCTGCTGCAAGTGCCAGCAAGGTTTTCCCTGTTCCGGCTTTACCGGTGATGGTAACAAGCGGGATGTCATCATTCAAAAGCAATTCCAGTGCCATGCGTTGTTGTGCGTTACGTGCGCTAATGCCCCAGACATTGTCATTACTGAGGAAAAGCGGCTCCAGCTTTGATCCCTCTGTGTTCACTTTAAGCAAAGCCGATTTATTGGTTCCCATCTCATCCTTGAGAATGACAAATTCATTCGGATACAACGAATAAGACAACTGCAACGGTTTGATTGGTAAAAAACGATATGTGTAAAACTCATCAATCACTGACGGATGAACTTTTAGGGCCGTATAACCTGGATATAACTCACTGAGTCCTGCCGTCCGATCTGATAAGTAATCCTGTGTGAACAGACCAAGTACATCCGCTTTGATACGCACAAGTACATCTTTACTGACAAGCACGACCTGACGTTCGACTACTTCCTTTTCATTCTCCTCAATCTGATAATTCAGTGCGACAGCCAAAATGCGATTATCGTTGGACACTTCACCAAACATTTCCTGAACTTTCACGAAACTCCGATGATTCAGCTCTACTTTCAGGTTACCTCCATTAGCCAAAGGTACCCCACTGTGCAAGTGACCCAGCTCTCGTAATCCATCTAACAGTCTGGATACATTACGGGCATTACGCCCAATTTCATCGGCATTTCTTTTTTTGGAGTCGATCTCCTCCAGTACAACCGCGGGAATGATTACCTCATGTTCCTCAAAGGCAAATATGGCATTGGGGTCATGCAGAAGCACGTTGGTATCCAATACAAAAATCTTTTTCATTCAATCCCCTCCAAAGCGGCGTCGTTAAAGGCATGAATAGTGTGATCTTTCAGCAGCGGCATGGACAATCATGATCCCATACATAAATGTATTCGACTAGGGCAAAATAATTGTCAACCATTCTGAAAAACTCCAAGAAAGGATGAACATTTATGAAAATATGGGTTTGCACGCTGCTTCTGATCTTTATACTTACAGGTTGCAACAGTTCCACACGCAGCGCTTCGCCGAATCAAGGTACACATGCGAAAGGTTACGGAGGAAATGTAACAACTCAGCAAGATCAAGGGAAAGGATCTCACATGCTCAATGCACAGGAAGATCGGATGAATCCTTCACGTTTGGACCGTCTCAATGAGAATACAGGTGAAGTCCATGATACCAACATTGCAGATGATGCACAGAGTGGCCGGATGCCCAATGAAAAACGAATCAATCACCTTAAAGCCCTTGCCAAGCAAGTAGAAGGTGTTGAAGATGCGAACTGCGTCATACTCGGTAATACAGCCGTAGTTGGCATCGATGTTGATGGTGAACTGGAACGTGCTCGGGTGGGTACCATTAAGTACGCTGTTGCCGAAGCACTTCGCAAAGACCCCGAAGGTATAGATTCCATCGTTACTGCTGATGCAGATGTCACTGAACGAATTAAAGAGATTGGTGAACATATTCGTCAAGGGCACCCAATCTCCGGTTTTGCTTCAGAACTCGCTGACATGGTGGGACGAATTATCCCTCAACTCCCGAAAGACGTCAAAGTCCGTCAAAATCCGGATGAACCCATGAATCAAAAACAACAAATGCAGCAGCTGCATTCATCAGACAAAAGACAACAAAAAGCCCAGTGATCTCTCACTAGGCTTTTTTCATGGCAGCAAAAACCTGCTCATCTAATTTCTCAGCAGCACGCTGATCATATATTTTGACATATTGAGGCACAGAGGACAATTGAGCGCCGTAAAACAGAGCATTCCTCACCGCTTCAATTGTAATGTCGAAACAGCACATATTAAATGGAACGTCCAGCAGCGGATCTTGTCTTACTGCAGCACGTCCGTTCACTGCGTACACCGTCTCTTCTCCAAAGACAGTTACCGTAATGAGCGGATTAGTAATCATGTTTTTCACTAAACGTGAACGATGATCAATTGCTACACGAAAAGTAGAAGCATTCTCCGCATAAATCCAGGAGATGGCTGTTGAAGTCGGACCTCCGGATTCTACATCCACAGTGCTCAGAAGCACAAAGGTCTCATTCTTGAATTGCTGTAAAAGAGATTCAGTTAATTGTGTGACGGCTTCGGACATTCAACCAGCCCCCTAACCTTCTTTATGCAATTCTTGTACTTGGTTTATGTTATTATAGCATACCGATTAACGTGCTTCCAATCCCAAAAGAATGAAGGTTATTCGCCTGAAGGTGAAGCCGTTACTTTACCTGAAAGTGTATCTTGTAAAGCCTGCTTGGCATTGGCGAGTTCCGTCTCATTAATATACACATATGGACTTCTCCACTCTCCGGTAACCGGAGTATAATGCACATCCGAAGTGGAAATGTTCCAATACGTCGAGATAAAGTTTTTCATTTGTTCCGATTCCACATCTGTCGTCATATTCTTGTCAACTGCACCAATCACTTTGCTGATCTTTGTAATGCCCCCAAGAGATTTCATCTGATCCAGCATGGAGTTCAGCACTTGGTTTTGACGTTTGTTACGATCAAAGTCATTGGATTCATCAGTCTTCGGATTACAATTGGATTTGCGGTAACGAACAAAATCTAGTGCTGCTTTACCATCGAGATGTTGTGCGCCTGCGACCAGATTGATATCTGTACCATCGGCTGTATCTCTATAACACATATTTTTATCCACAGTCACATCCACGCCACCCACGGCATTGACAGCATCACGGAATGCCTGGAAATTCAGGACGGTTGTATAATTAATATCTACATCCAAATACTTGCCCATCATTTCTTTCATCTGATCCTCTGCATTTTTGCCAGTGGTTTTTTCCTGTGCTTTGAATCTTGGATAATAGGAATTCAGCTTGTTGGATTTGTACCCATCCAATTGAATACGCGTGTCTCGAGGCAAAGATACAATGGTTGCCGTCTTGGTCTCCGGATTCAACGAAGCCACCATAACAACATCCGAGAGATATGTGCCAGTTTCAGGACGGTTATCTGTGCCTAATAACAGCATCGTGATCGGTTTGGTTGTGGCTGACATCCCGGGAGGTACCGGTTTATCGATGCCTGTATCCACGACTTGATTGTATACCCAGTACGCATATCCACCGCCTACCACAATGGCAATAACCAATAGACTTAAAAGGATTCTGCCAAAAGCATTCATTCTCTTTTTCTTCTTAGGCTGCTTGCCCTTGCCATTCTTCGATCCAGAAGCACCGGATTGCGTTGGTGCCTGTCTCCGTGGAGGCAGTCCGTTCGAATTTGAGTTCATATCTTCAACACCTTTATCACATCTGTTTTTGTCTAAATAAAAGACAACCGCTTTCCCTAAGGAAAACGGATGGTCTGTACCAAGACAGGATTTATGAGTTTCGAGCGGCAGCTTCCGCTTTTTTCTTTTGACGACCTTCAATAAAATAACGCACTCTCACTAATAACATCAAACCAACTGCCACCAGCAAACATTGAATGATGGGAAGCTTGTCGATCTGAAAAATAAGAAGCATGAATGTGCCCATCGCCATCAAAATATAGAGAACGATTTCCTTACCAAGTGGCAATTTCTGACGTACCCGAAACACCTTGTTATATACGTAAGTAATCAATACAAAGATGACGATGTAGGCTACGATCGGGTTTGACGCGAACCATGCTTGCATGCACAGCCAGCTCCTTTCGTGTTCATGCTAGGATATAAGTTAACTGGTTGATGGAAAAACACCAACAACATTAATTACAAAGCTCTGCAATGTGACCGTTTCGGATTCGGATCGTTCTTTTGGTCGCTGTTATCCCCAGATTTTTTTGATCCATTTTTCAATGGTAAAATCCGGGGATAAAGGCGAACGCTTCGCTCCTACAGAATCGATTCCGTATCCTCCACTACTTTAGTGGGTTGTAATTAACGCCGATGGTGCATATGTGTTCCATCAAACGTTAACTTATATATATTATTTTGTTGTTATTAAGCTTTAGAAGCCATTTTGCGTTGTTTTTCTGCACGCTCACGCTCGGATTTATTCAGGATCTTTTTACGAAGACGAATAGATTTTGGTGTAATCTCACAATATTCATCTTCATTCAGATATTCAAGCGCTTGTTCCAACGAGAAGATAATTGGAGTTTTAATTTTAACCGTATCATCTTTACCGGAAGAACGAACGTTAGTCAGTTGTTTTTCTTTGCAGATGTTAACAACGATATCATTGTCACGTGTATGTTCACCAACAATCATACCTTCGTAGATTTCAGTACCCGGCTCCAAGAAGAGTGTACCGCGATCTTCAACGCCCATCATGCCATAGAACGTAGATGTACCCGTTTCAGTTGAGATCAACACGCCTTGGTGACGTCCACCCACTTGACCGGATACTACTGGAGCGTAGCTGTCAAATGCATGGTTCATTACACCGTAACCACGAGTCAATGTCAGGAAGTTGGTGCTATATCCGATCAAACCACGTGCTGGAATCAGGAACTCCAGACGAACTTGACCACTACCTGTGTTAACCATGTTAACCATCTCTGCTTTACGTGCGCCCAGGCTCTCCATTACGGAACCCATGCTCTCTTCAGGGATATCAATCAACAAGCGCTCAACAGGTTCCATTTTCTTACCGTCAACTTCTCTTACGATAACTTCTGGTTTGGATACTTGAAGCTCATATCCTTCACGACGCATATTTTCAATCAGGATACCCAAGTGAAGCTCACCACGTCCGGAAACGATAAATGCATCCGGGCTATCCGTTTCGTCAACACGAAGGGAAACGTCTGTTTCCAACTCTTTGAACAAACGCTCACGAAGTTTACGGGAAGTTACCCATTTACCTTCACGACCTGCGAATGGACTGTTGTTCACGAGGAACGTCATTTGCAGTGTTGGCTCATCAATTTTCAGAACTGGCAAAGCTTCCGGGTTGTTAGGGTCGGCAATGGTTTCACCAATGTTGATGTCCTTGATCCCTGCAATGGCAACGATGTCGCCTGCTCCTGCTTCTTCCGTCTCAATACGTTTGAGACCTTGGAAACCAAACAGTTTCTCGATACGTGCAGTTTTGCTCTTACCATCACGCATAATAACCGTTACCGATTGTCCTTGACGGATCACACCGCGGTTAACACGACCAATGGCAATACGGCCAAGGTATTCATTGTAGTCCATCAAAGTAACGAGGAATTGAAGTGGTTCTTCAACATTTTCGGTAGGGTGTGGGATATGACTAACGATGGTATTGTAGATCGCCATCATGTTGTCATCTTGTTTGGCAGGATCATTATCCATGCTGGATGTTCCGTTCAATGCGGAAGCATATACAACAGGGAATTCGAGTTGTTGATCGTTGGCACCCAGTTCAATGAACAGGTCCAATACTTCATCAATAACCTCAGTCGGACGAGCCGCTGGACGGTCAATTTTGTTTACAACAACGATTGGTGTCAGGTTATGCTCGAGTGCTTTACGAAGTACAAACTTCGTTTGTGGCATACAGCCTTCATAAGCATCAACAACGAGCAATACACCGTCAACCATTTTCATGATACGTTCAACTTCACCACCGAAGTCGGCGTGTCCTGGTGTATCCACAATATTAATCAAGTAATCTTTATAAGTTATAGCCGTGTTTTTGGCCAAAATCGTAATACCGCGTTCACGCTCCAAATCGTTGGAGTCCATTACGCGCTCCTGTACCGTTTCGTGATCTCGGTAAGTACCGGATTGCTGGAGCAACTTGTCAACGAGTGTTGTTTTTCCGTGGTCGACGTGGGCAATAATCGCAATATTGCGAATGTGTTCTCTTGAATGCATGTTTTGTATCCATATCCTTTCCAATTTCAAATCATATCTACTTAAACTTCCCGCAATTTCGCAGGTTACTCACAAAATAAGCGTCGGTGATATCCCGACGCATGTCTATATCCCTTATATTATAGTTTATTATAGGTAAAAATCAAGATATTTCGCACGAAAAGACCACTGGGAATGTTACCAGCCTCTCCCTTGACGTCCTCGTCCAAGTAATAACCAGACTCCGCCCAAGATCAAAAGGACAGCAAGTACATAGATAATTCCCGTTTGCAGCAAGGTAAATCCGAATAATATGATCGACACCGCACCAAGGATCAAAGCCACAGGTAACACATATTCCGGTCTTCGTCGTTCAGCCATTCCATATTCGAGTAACCCTATGGCGATCCCTAGCAAGAATGCTGGCCACAGTCTGCTCATAAGTCCAGCGCCCCATGTATTCGTTATACTGAATAAAACACCATACACCGTTAGTATGCCGGCAGGAACGAGTGACCACGATGGTGAAATACGCGCATAATATAACGCATGAAGGGCGATGCCTGGCAGCAGGATCAGCAAAGGCCAGAAATTACGACCAATAAATCCAAACACGCCAAACTTGCCAAGCAGAATAATAATTCCCGCAGCTACAATAAATAGTCCAATCGCTTTTTCATTTCTCATCCTCAATCACCTCTTATACTATGGCTATGTACTTTATTTCTTCATAAACGATACGCATTCCATGCTGACTGTTGATATTCAAACCTGTAATCATGCTTCTAGTGTATCCGATGTTTCGGCAAAAAACTATACTTTATGTCGCACTTTGCATGCGTCCTTTACCTGTATTACCCTAAAATGTGCAACTTATGACTAGTCCAATGATTGTTGTATTGACAAGCGTATTATCTCACCACAAAACCGCCTAAACCGGACGGTTCAGACGGTCATATGTTCAAGCTTTTATCCAAAATTAAACTATGCGTTCTTCCGCACAAATTTATGTGCGCCTCCAATCGCAACCACAAGACAAGCCATGGCTACGGGTAGCAGCGTATGCACCTCTGATGCCATACCCCCCAGCCATTCTCCTAACTTGGGGTCTTTCATCACCATCTCACCTGCTGTGAAGGCCAGGATGCCTGATCCGACGAATACAAGAATCGGAAATCGCTTCAACAAACCAACAATTAAGCCGCTCCCCCATACGACGATGGGGATACTGATTGCAATACCAATGACGATCAGAGCCAAATCTCCATCTGCCAAAGCCGCTATGGCCAAAACATTATCCAAGCTCATTACAAAATCGGCAATCAGAATGGTTTGAATGGCTTTCCAGGTCGTAGAAGCTTCTCGAATATGTACTTCATCCTCATTTTGAAGCAGCAGCTTTACTGCAATCCAGAGTAGCAACAGCCCACCTGCCGCTTGGATAAAGGGAATCCCCAGCAATAATACCGCTACAAAGGTTAACACACAACGCAGCAGCACCGCGCCAAAAGCTCCCCACCATACCGCTTTTTTGCGTTGTATTGGTGGCAGATCCTTGCTGGCAAGCGCAATAACAACCGCATTATCTCCACTTAATACCAGATTGATCATTAAAATTTCAGTTAACAGCCATAGTGTATCCATGTCCTCATCCCCCCACATTAACTTGTATGTCGGAGTTGTCCATGCTATTCTTAATGATTGAACCGTATATAAGGAGTGACATATATCATGGAGCTATTTAGTCCCACATTCTGGCTGGCTTTGCTGAACGTTGTCTTTATTGATCTAATTCTGGCTGGGGATAATGCCATCGTCATTGGTCTCGCAGCTCGAAATTTGCACCCTTCCGTGCAGAAAAAGGCGATTCTATATGGAACTGGCGGCGCACTTTTGATTCGAATTCTAGCAACAGTTGTTGTTTTATGGTTGCTTAAAGTTCCGTGGCTCTTGCTTGTGGGAGGCATACTTCTGATCTGGATTGCCTATAAATTATTGGCGGATCAGGGAGATGAACACAATAATGTCCAGGCGGGAACTTCCTTGTGGACCGCTATTCGTACCATCGTGATTGCGGATGCAGCCATGGGATTAGATAACGTGATTGCAGTTGCTGGAGCAGCGCAGCAGCATCTCGTGCTTGTCATCCTTGGACTCCTGATTAGTGTACCTATTATCGTCTGGGGCAGTACCCTGTTTATCAAGCTAATTAATCACTTTCCTTGGATTATCTATGTCGGAGCCATTGTTCTCGGGTATACGGCTTCCAATATGATCACTGAGGAACAGCGACTCTTGCCTTACTTTACGGAACATCCGGCATTGCGCATTCTCTTTATCGTTGTGGTTATTGCAGGTGTAGTCTTTGCAGGTTATCGCAAACGCTCCAGCAGTTCCAGCCACAAGGGATCTGGTGGGGAACAGCAACGCTCCTATTCGTAGGCTAATTTAAACTAACAATTTCACCTGAATACAGCAAAGGACTGAACGATATTTCATCGGACAGTCCTTTTTTGCAGTTAACATAGCCCTTATTATGTCAGCCATGCTAATTTTTATTGAGTTTAGAACCAATCATCCTTCATGCCATTGTCGCCTGTCGGATTCGTTACCACAGAAGTTTCACCGGCATGCAGGGTGATCGTTTCAGTTTGTTCCACCGCCTGATCCACCCATTCTGACAGATGGCTCATTGTTGATTCTATTTTATCCACAATTCGAAGATTTGGATTGGTTGAAGGTGACTTTGGCACAAAGAGAGTACAGCAATCCTCATATGGCAAAATAGAAATGTCATACGTTCCGATCTGTTTGGACAGGGTAATGATCTCCTGTTTATCCATCATAACCAGTGGTCGCAACAGTGGCAGATCCGTCGCACGACCAATGACATTCATACTCGGAAGAGTCTGACTCGCTACTTGGCCCAGGCTATCCCCGGTGATCAGTGCTAATGCCCGCTCACGCTCGGCAAGTTTGGATGCAATTCGCAGCATTGAGCGTCGCATCAGCGTAATAATCAGATTATCCTGACCCAGTTGAGTAAATGCCGTTTGAATCTCTGTAAATGGAACCAGATGCAGCTTGATTGTTCCTGCATGATCAGCAAGGGCACGTGCCAAATCAATGACTTTCTCTTTGGCGCGCTCGCTTGTGAACGGGTAACTGTAAAAATGTACACATTCCACTTCAAGTCCACGGCGCATGGAAGACCAGGCTGCCACCGGGCTGTCTATTCCACCTGATAGCAGTACCATTGCTTTGCCATTCGTGCCCAGTGGAAAGCCGCCTACTGCCGGAATGGTTTCGTTGAAAATATAGGTACCCTGATCCCGAATTTCCACTCGCAGTTCAATATCAGGTTGACGAACATCAACACTTAATTGCTGAAACTTCCGAAGGATCGGGGAACCGACCAAATGGTTCATTTCATGGGAAGAGTTCGGGAACTCCTTCCATACCCGCCTTACATTTACCTTGAATGTGGTGCCTTCCTTGAATTCGTCTTGCCTTTCGTCCATAAACGCAACTGCTGTTTTCACAATCTCATCAAGCTCGGATGGAGTAACTTTAACCGGACTAATCGACATCACACCAAATACCCGCTTCAGCACCTTAATCAGTTCAGTATGTGATTCACCGCCAAGATCCACATAGACACGGCCATATTCTTTGCGAAGGCTCGCTCCTGGATAAGGTTTAAGCAAAGCTTTCACCTGTGTAATGATCGTTTTCTCAAATCGGGCACGATTTTTCCCTTTTAACATAAACTCTCCGAAACGGAGAAGCAGCATATCATATTTCATATCCATTACATCCGCCTTTCGAGGGGCCGCAACTGCACCACCATCTGATGTAAAGCCTGTTCAAGCAAGGCTACATCTTCTTCTGTATGTTCATCTCCAAGACTAATACGCAATCCGCCAACAGCACAAGCTGCATCTCTGCCCATCGCAAGTAGAGCCCGACTCGGTTCAGCCGAACGCGAAGAACAGGCAGATTGGGTCGATATGGTTACGCCAAGTTGCTCCAAGGTGTGCAGCGCCACTTCTGCCTTCATCCCGGGATAGGAGAAGTGTACAATATGAGGTGCACCCTCTGGGCGACTGTTCAATTCAAATTCAGGAATGGCACGTATCGTTTCCATTAATCGATCACGGAGCACCGTTGTACGCCGGGCAAAATCAACCTGATCTTCTGCTGCCATTCGCATAGCCTTTGCCATGCCTACCAGCAAGGCCACGTTTTCTGTGCCTGCTCTTAGGCCTTGCTCCTGTGATCCTCCTGACAATAGTGGGGTAAGCTCTACTCCACTTCGAACATAAAGGAGACCTGCTCCCTTCGGTCCACGAATCTTGTGAGCAGACAGACTGTACAGATCTGCACCCCAAGCGGCAGGTGTCGCCTCCATTTTCCCAAAACCCTGAACACCATCCACATGGAAAAGCACCCGTGGTGCTTTCTTTTTGAGCTGTTTGCCGATTTCTGCAATCGGATGGATGGCTCCTGTTTCATTGTTTACATGCATCAGACTTACAAGCACCGTGTCGGGCCTGATCGCGTCTACAACCTGCTGAGCGTTGACCTCTCCATCGGAATTCACGGGAACTAATGTCACTTCCCATCCCCACTGCTGCAATTGCATAACACTTTCGTACACAGAGGCATGCTCGGTAGCTGTTGTGATGATGTGTCTGCCTCGTGACTGATAACGTAATGCCGCACCTTTTATCGCAAGATTATTACTCTCTGTCGCACCGGAAGTAAATACAATCTCTTCTGGCTTAACGCCGATTGCCGCAGCACATCCAGATCGAGCACGACGCAGCAACTGATCGGCACGCTCTCCATACCCATGGATGGAGGACGGATTACCGAATTGTGTCTCCATAATTTCGGCCATCGTACGAATCACATCAGGATGGGGAGGTGTGGTTGCAGCATAATCAAAATATTTCAAATGAGGTTAGACCTCCCTTATCTCTTCGTTCTTGAACCTACAGTGAGCATTGTAACACGATACCCATACAACACAAAAAGACCAACCGGGAACAGGCGTTTCAAGCGCTTCTGCTCCCACATTTGATCTCATCCTGCCTACCATGTGTTTTCACAACTGTCTATCTGTGAGTTTAGATCACATATTTCGACTGTGCCTTCTCCACCTTGGAGATATAATTCTGTGTTTCTGAAGGCAAACGGTTAAGTACACTCATCAGTTCGCTATCACTCGACACGCCCAGACGTGAAACACGCCCTGGTCCTGCATTATATGCAGCAAGTGCCATCTTCACTTCTCCACCGAAACGCTGGAGCTGAAGGGAAAGATACTTCGTACCCGCATCAATGTTTTGGGCAGGATCAAATGAATTACTCACACCCAGCCCTGCAGCCGTGCCATCCATTAATTGCATAAGCCCCTTGGCACCGGCGGAGGACACGACATTTGGGTTAAAATTGGACTCTGTGTCAATGACGGCCTTGATCAATGATTCAGGAACACCGTATTTGACACTTGCCTCGGCAATCAAAGATTCATAATCCGTAGGTACAGATGCACCGGAATCCACGACTCCTGTATTGGATGAAGATAATAAAGACTCAACGATGTTATTGGAGACAGAGGACGATCCTGCCGTATTTATATCTGGATTGTACGTGCTTCCGAGTTGCAGCCACAACAGACCATCACTGGATCTTTTGGAGACCGTAGCGGTGGAATCTGTATTGCTTGTCGAATTGGCACCCGTACCTAACAGCCCGTCCATCACATTGGCGAAATCCACTGTTGAACCAGCATCGGATTGTGATCCACTGGTTTGGTTATTCACATTGGACAATTGCAGTTCCAACAACTGCCGCGATCCGCTTGGATCAATCTGCATGAGTTATACCCACTCCCGTATAATTAAGCGTATTATGACCTTATTCTACATCGTTTTACAGCAAGGTTCCATTGTTTTCAAAAAAATATATGAATCTCTCCACATAACCTGCACATATACGAAAAAAACCTTCTGTAGTTCACCGCATTTTGGTCATACCCCTGTCAAGTAGACAGATGAAAAAAGCTATGCTGCCAGCGCGCATCGATATTCAATCGGTGCGCGCTGTTTGAGTTTGGATTGAAAGCGTCGGTAGTTGTAATTGTACACGTAATCTTCCACGGCTTGTCGAATCTCGGCTTCTGAATTACACTGGATAAGGTACAGCTTCTCTGTTTTGAGATGCGAAAAGAAAGATTCGATGCATGCGTTATCCAGGCAGGTTGCTTTGCGAGAGTGGCTGCCTTTGACGCCGAATGCTTCTAATCGTGAGTTGTACACCTGAGACGTGTATTGGAAGCCCTGATCCGAATGGAGCACGGCTTCCGAAACGTCTCTTTTTTGTGTCCATTGTTCCACTGTATCCAATACGAGCTGAACATCGTTCCGTTTAGATAATTGCCAAGCGACAATTTCGTTGTTGAACAAGTCTTGAATCACAGACAGGTAAACGAATGTGTTTCCATCCGAAATATAAGTTATATCCGTCACCATTTTTTGCTGAGGTGCTGTGGCATGAAATTTGCGCTTTAGGCGATTCGGATAAATCACAGATGGCGTATAGCTGGACTTCTTCCGCTTCTTGCGAATTACCGATTGGATCGATAGTTCCCGCATGATTCGCCATACTTTCTTGTGATTAACGTTCAGACCAGACTCCCAGAGCGCCGTTGTCATGCGAGGATAACCAAACTCTCGATTTGCAAAATGAATAGCCATCATGTGCTCTTTGATCTCACGCTCACGGTCTTGTCTTGCGTCTCGCTGTGGCTGTGTTGCTCGCCATTTGTAGTAACTGGAACGGGGTATTCCTGTAATCGATAATAGGCGTGTAATGCCATGCGAGCAACGCAATTCGTCTATGATATCGTAGTTCTCCCGTTGGCTCAGTGCTTCTCCTTTACTAGATTTGGATACCGCTTTTTTAAATAATCTACCTGTGCTTGAAGGTAGTCCCGTTCTTCTTCTACACTGCTAAAAGCAGTACGAGGCCGTCCTTTCAGTGGATTTGGAACATTGTTTTTTCGCTCATCGAACGCTTCCCCGTTTTTCCATTTTTTTACCCAAACCTTCAGTTGTGAACAGTTTCGAATTCCTTCGCGATCAGCGACCACTTTGTAACTTGAAGAACCTTCGACATAGGATCTAACAGCATTCAATTTAAATTCTTCGGTATACGTTTGAAATGTTTGTCCTTTTTTGGCCATAAAAATATCCCCTCCAAGTGTCACTTGAACCCTCATGATAACATGAAGGTTTTTTCAAGTGTCTACTTAGAGGGGATAATACCATTTGGGTGAGAACAGAAGGCTTTTGAATGAATCATTTTACACGTTAGCGAGCGAATGGAATCATGAAGAAATAACTCAGCGTAGCTACAACACCCAGTCCAATGGACCAGGCTCCCGCTGTCTTACGACCATTCACATAGGCATAGTAACCCAGTACGGCTGCGGCCGGTCCAAGTACGATTGACCACATGAACAAAGACGCGATCCCGAAGGCAAGTCCCATGTAACCCGCGACCTTGCCTGTTGATTCCATGACCCGGTCTGCCTCATGCTTCTCAGGTACAGGCTCTGCCCGTTCGGTACCTCCAGTTCTTACGACAGTCGGAGGAGCGACCTCTGCCCCGTATTCTTCCCGATGTGCTTTTCTGGGATAATCGACGCGCATACGCTGTTTTTCACCGTCAACATTGATTTTAGGGCGATCCTGCAAATTAAACTTATTATCGTCATTTTTCATTGGGAAGCACCTCCGTTATGAATAGGGATGACTGCTCACTTGGGTTTGAACGTGTGACAGCATGTTGCAGAGGATGTGCGTGCATGATCATGGTGATCGGAGTCAAATGTCTCACCGGCAAATTCCTCATGCAGACGACGGGTGGCATGTTGGTCGATGTCAATCATGATGGCATCAGCGTGGCAGAAGTTGTTCTCTCCCCAAAAGTTGCAGTTGGAGACGCTGCATTTGACAATTGGTTTGTCTTGGCTCATTTTTTATCACCTCGACTACTATTGTCTCCCCGCCACAAACCTGATATTCCCCGTCAAAATGCCAGATGATGACATGATCACACCTCGTCTGATTCTCACTAAAAACACAAAAAAACCGCCACAAGGGCGGTTTCGTCCAATTTCATATTCAGGTTTAAACGTTAATTAGGCGTGATTCCGTTGATTTTGCATACGGCGCTGAGTCAGGTAATCACTTTCATAATATGCCAGATCATCGCGCAATTCTTCGTACGTTTTGGAAACCTCAAGAATGACATCCCGTACTGCACGGATTGGCTTGTCACGGAAACGAATGGCATCTTGTCCTGTGTAAGCGTATCTTCCGTCTTCGGAATAACATTCATTTTTGGGATAGAAAAAGCTGTTTACGCATTGGTGATACGTATTATAAAGAGCCTTTTCGGCAAAATCGACATCAAAGTTGGCACGACGCAGCACAACGCCAAGTTTTTCGTAAGAAACTTCAGAAAAAACGAGCAAATGACGGAGATCTGAAAGAAATCCTTTGTAGAAGGCTGTTGATTCTTCCGTCTGATTCTGATCCAGTTCAGGCAAAGCATTCTCATTCAAAAAATTTTCAATCCGATCGATAGCCGGTTTTAACTTTTCCCTAGTTGACTCACATGTTTTCTGTACATTGGCTGCTGACATAAAGGTAGCTCCCCCTTAAATAAGTCCTTACATATAGGTCGGCCAACGGTGGTTTTCCCCTGACCTTTGAATTCTCAGCTATAATCCTACCATAAAAAGATGACGAGCGGTATCCCTTAATCATGCTTTCCGCTTCTGCCGTTAAACATGCCTATTATACGCAGTTAGACTCGAACCCGCCTGCATAAAAATATCCGCTTTTTCTAACGATAGATATAACCAGTGACAACGACGAAGCACTGTTAATGATTGTTCAAAATGAACGAAGGAGGTTCCATCCACCATGTCCAGACCGAAATGGATTAACTGGGCCCTTGCAGCTGGTGCAGGAGCACTCGCTCTGACGCTCCTGCTTCCAACATCCAATCGTCCCGAACCTAAGCCAGGTGCCCTGTCTGACTCTGCTCATGAGGAGCACACGAGTAAGCATCGTCTGAAAGTGCAGGATGTCAAAGCAACCGATCTTCTGACCCGTATGGATGCCAAGCAACATCTCAGTATCATGCTGGAGAAAACCGCCACAATGAATGCTGCTCAGGTTAGCCGATATGTGAATGATCTCCAAAGTTCACATGAACATATCAGATCCATTCATCTGATGAATACCAATGGCTCATTTAACAAGCCCTTTGATCACGCCTCCACACAAGGAAGCAAGTTGGAACAACAGAAGCTTCAACATTCGCTCAACCTTGCCAAAAAAGCGGTAAACAAACGTCAAAGTTTTGAATCCTCTTCTTTTCCTTTGGGAAAAGAAAAATACTTTGTTATGGGGCAACCCTCCAAAGATGGCAAAAGAGCTGTAATTGCCTTGTTCAGTCAGAACGTATTAAATGCTGTTGAACAACATCAGCGCAAAAATCTGCGCATGATCCCTTATCCGCGTGAGGGTAAATTCAAAATTGAGTCTGTTCACCCGGATACGCTTAACGAAATCACAGTAAAAACTGGACATGATAATGCAAATGCCAGTCATTTTTATGAAAATGAAATCGTCATCCGTTTTCGCCAAGATCCCGGTGAACGGGATATGCGTATCATTAAATCCGATCTGAGAGCGCAATCTGCGCGCAAGCTGGGATACACGTATGTTTTTCGGTCAGAACACATGAGTTACAAACAATTGCATAGTTATTTCGATAGCAAATGGAATCCACTCTATATGGAGCCCCACTATATGTATTTAACCAATGATACTGTAACTGAACAAACAGATGTAACGATACCCAATGACATTTTGTTCTCCGATTATCAGTGGAACCTGCCTGCGATTGAGACAAACAGAGGTTGGAATATTACCAAGGGAAACAAAGATGTCATCGTAGCAGTAGTTGATACGGGGGTTGATATGAATCATCCTGACCTGAAGGGCAAGCTCCTTGAGGGTTATAATGTGGTCGAGCCGGGAAGCCAACCGATGGATGATGTGGGACATGGAACACACGTCGCAGGCATTATCGGCGCTATTGTCAACAATAACGAAGGCGTGGCAGGCATGAGCTGGTATAACAAGGTACTCCCGGTTAAAGTACTCGACAACTCAGGTTCTGGTACCACATATGCCGTTGCCGAAGGCATCATCTGGGCAGCCGATCATGGAGCCAAAGTTATCAACATGAGTCTAGGCAATTATGCTGATGCGCAATTTCTTCATGATGCCATTAAATACGCTTTTGACCGGGATATCGTCCTGATTGCAGCTACGGGGAACGATAATACCGAGCGTCCAGGATACCCTGCTGCTTATCCGGAAGTATTTGCCGTATCTGCTACGGACCCGGATATGAGCAAAGCTTCCTATTCCAACTACGGGGACTATGTGGATGTGATGGCTCCGGGGTCCAGTATCGCCAGTACCTATCCAAACAATCAGTATGCAGCCTTGTCTGGAACGTCCATGGCTAGCCCTCATGTAGCCGCACTTGCAGGTTTGATTCGTTCGTTGAACCCGGATTTGACCAACACGGAAGTGATGGATTTGATGCGCCAAAGTGTTATTGACCTCGGTGATCCGGGTCACGATAAATATTTCGGCTATGGTCAAATCGATGTCTATAAGGCACTGCAAGCCGCATCAGGCAACAGCGCTCCTTTGCAGTTCTGGCCGCAACATGTCAGACAACAAATGGATAATACGATGAAAAAGTATACTCAGTAAGCGTAATGAGGATAATCTGTAAAAAATACAAAAGCAGCTGCGCCCCGGGGCGTACGCTGCTCTTTTTGGTTTATATCCAATTCCCCGGGGCACCCGCTGCGATTAGCGTTTGCGAGAAGTTGTGCGGGCTTTGCTTGATTTTTTCACGGATTTTTTCTTCGGATTATGGCTGGATACATAACAAGGATCTTCTTCTTTGACAACAACAGGATACATGTGGTGATGAATCGGAACACAGTGATGTTTTTTGATCACTTCAATCGGGTGGATTACAGGCACGATTTGTGGGATGTAATAATCCTCAACAACCTGGATCGGGTCACAGACAATCGGGCAAAGCGGTGGACAGTAATGGTTCATTTCAAAACCAACTCCCTTTCTGGTGATACTATAACCTATTGCAACAGATCGAAAGTGGATTGGATGTATGTCCATAGTCCGAAAAATTATATGAGCGGTAGCCTGTCCGCCACTGTCCCACCCTGCCCAGGTGTTACTCTATCAATGACTTGGCACAGTACACGAAGTCCTTCACACAAAAGCTCAACGTTTGTTACCGTGAAGCAGATACGCAGACTTGGTGTATCCATCTCCCCTACATAACAGGCGGAACCGGGGAGGAAAGAGACCCCTGCAGCAAGTGACTGATGATGCAACTCACGCATATCCAAGTTACTCGGAAGTTGGAGCCACAGATTGAGTCCTCCCTCTGGCAAGCGCCATTGCATGCCCATAGTAGCATGCTCTTCCAGCACTTCAGATGCTGCACACAAGCGAGAATACAATTCATCCCTCAATCGGGATACATAGGCACCGTACTGATTCTGAATGAAAGATTGCAGTGCCTTTTGTGTAAGCAGCGGACTCCCCAGATCCGCCGTAGATTTCGCGGCCACAAGCCGGGTCAATACACTTCCGTCTGCGATGGCGCAGGCTATACGGCAACCGGGAGACAACACCTTGCTGAAGCTTTTGATATATACGACATGACCTGTCCCATCCATCGATTTAATGGAAGCCGGGGGAGGGTCCCGAAAATAAAGATCTGCAAACGGATCGTCCTCCAGAATGAGGCAGTGGTAGCTTTGCGCGAGATTAAGAAGTTGTGCTCGTCTTCTTGCGCTCATCGTGATACCTGTTGGATTGTGATAGGTCGGGATCGTATAGATCAGCTTGGGTGGATAGGTATCACATAATCGGGTCAACAGATCAATACGCATGCCTTCGTCATCCATCGGGACCGTAATGATCTTCGCGCCTCTACTCGTAAATACATCAATGGCTCCGGTATAGCTTGGTGCCTCCATGTATACAACATCCCCAGGTCCGACAAAAGTTCGTGCCACAAGATCGATCCCCTGCTGAGCACCACTTGTAATTAACATGCGTTCAGGTGCAGCCTGTAGTCCACGCTCGGCAAAGTGTTCGGCCAAGATCTGTCTAAGCTCCCGATCCCCCTGAAAAGATCCGTAAGCTGCCATACGCTCTGTATGATCAGAGGAGAGTCGGTAGGCGCTGTCGATAATCTCTCGTGTAGGCAACAGTTCAGGCTGAATCGCTGACATATGAAGTTCATACCGCACTTGAGGTGACGTATCAAAATGTCTCCAGAGCTGGGCTCGCGGTAAATAATCCACCAGTGCCATCTGCCAATTCCATGACGTACTGGATTCACTGTTGGCATTGTTTCGTTGCGTTCGGTCCACATCCTCCATCTGATCCACGTTCAATGTACCTCTCACATAACAACCTTTCCCCTGGGAGCAGGTGATCAATTGAATCGCTTCAAGTTCAGCATACGCTTTGGATACAGTGACCAGGCTGACACCCAAATCCGCGGTCATTTTGCGAACAGAAGGAAGTCGGGTTCCGGGTTCAATGAGTCCTGATCTGATGCGATCGGCAATCGTTAGCGCAATCTGCACGTACAATTTGGTACTGCTTCCCCGCTTTAATTCAATATGCATATGTGCTCCCCCAACTGTTATGATCTTCATTTTACTGTTATAGTGCAGTCCGTCTATTATAGTTTATAATATCAGTATAACAGTGAATAACAGGAGATGAGAATAACATGAGTATCCCTTGGTCCAAAATGGCACAAAACACCCCGTCCTCTGTCGTTCGCGACATGCTCCAGGCCGCTCAGGCACCTGGAATGATCTCACTAGCCGGTGGATTACCAGCCCAGACTTCATTCCCGCTGGAAGCCATACGCGTTGCATATGAAAAAGTATTTATGAGCGGAGCAGCCGCTCTTCAATATGCGGAGACTGAGGGTTACCGTCCTCTTCGCGCCAAAATCGCCGAACGTCTTGAATCCAAGGGCATTCCCGCTTCACCCGATCACATGCTTCTCACTACGGGTTCACAGCAATCCATTGACTTGGTTTGCCGCATCCTTCTCGACCCAGGTGACCGCGTATTGGTTGAATCACCAACCTACCTCGCTGCTCTGCAAGTCATTCATTCCTATCAGGCTGAATCTCACGGCGTAGCCTGTGATGATCACGGCATGTTGCCTGAATCTCTGGAGGAACAGCTCCAGTTGCATCGTCCAAAACTTGTCTATATTAATCCCACGTTCTCCAATCCTACGGGAAAAGTATGGTCGCGAGAAAGAAGACAGCAGGCTGTGGATCTGTGCCGCAAGTATGGTGTACTCATTCTGGAAGATGATCCCTATGGTGAAATTCGGTTTAATCCGGAGCAATTGGATGTCCCTGCTCTCGCAGAACTGGATGCAGTATCCTATGACGGCCCTTCCAACGTTATCTACACCAGTACATTCTCCAAAACGGTAGCACCTGGCCTTCGTACGGGCTGGATACTGGCTGCCCCCGATATTGTAAAAATGGCAGCACGAGCCAAACAAGGTGCTGACTTGCACTCCAGCAGCATTGACCAAAGAGCGCTTCATGCACTACTTGAATCTTTCGATCTGGATGCGCATATCCGCCATATTTCAGAGGATTACGAACAACGCATGAAAACACTGACTACTCTTATGGCAGCCAAGGCTTGGGAAGGTATCTCGTGGAATTCACCTCAAGGTGGCATGTTCTTGTGGCTGCAATTGCCTGAAGGCATGCTTGCAAGCAATCTGTTCACTTATGGTATCCAGGAGAAAGTGTGCATTGTCCCTGGTGATTCCTTCTATGCAGGCACACCAGAGTTAAACCGCATGCGGATCAACTTTACTCATACGGACCCTGAGCTCCTTCCGGAAGCCGTGGAAAGAATGGATCGCGCCATCCAACGTTGGCATGCTTCCTTAACATCGGACAGTGTTGTTACACTGTAATGAACTGTCATAAACGTTTGACTATTCCATTAGCGTATGAAGGTTAATAACTTGATATGAGAAACAAAAATAAGGCGGCAGGCCCGAGAATCTCGGAACTGCCGCCTTATTTTTATAGAACCTGTTATCAACAGGAGTTATGTTTTTTTAGATGTTCATGGGTCCTTCTGATCAGTCAGGCCATCGGATGATTCATACGAGTTGTCCTCGACTGATAGGTGGACTACATTGTGTTGCAATAGTGTTGTTGTTGCAGTTAGGAAAGCTTACCGTAAGCCGGGTTCTGTGCTCTTCGTGGTTCATACGGGAACTACCCTCCCACCAGAAGCGACAATCATCTATCTAGGCCATACATTGCTGCACAGCTCAAGCGACCAACCTAGACACACCTCGGGCTAAGGTTGCCTCCTCCGAAGAGGCGGCTGTGTCCCATTAGGTCTTGCTCCAGATGGGGTTTACCAGGAACGAAGTCACCAGCGTTCCTCGGGGTCTCTTACACCTCGGTTCCATCCTTGCCTGTGCCGGAAAATCCGGCCATCGGCGGTCCATTTCTGTGGCACTATCCTTCAACTCGCGCTGACTGGACGTTATCCAGCATCCTGCCCTGTGGAGCCCGGACTTTCCTCTCGTGGCAACGAAGGCCACCAGCGATTGTCTGTCAAGCTTTCCGAACAACATTACATAGTATACAGGCATTTAGGTTCCCAGACAAGCTTAATATTACTGGGAGCTGCACAGCAACGGTCTTTTTAGATAAACTGGAATACTTCCGTATTTACCTCAGAAGCCGTAACTTGCGTATCATATCGTTTTTCTTCCAAACGGGAACGAAGCCAATCCGCTGTTTTTGGTTTCATAATCTTCTCGGAATTATGTCCCGGGTCGATGATACACATACCTGCCATTAACGCATCATGAGCCGTGTGATAATCAATATCTCCGGTCACAATAACATCCGCACCTTTGAAGCGGGCAGTCAGCGCGTAACGGCTGCCAGAGCCGCCAAGAACCGCTGCTTTTTTGATCTGCTTGTTCAGATCTCCTACTACCCGCACATGAGGCACATTGAATTGGGTCTTCACGACCTCCACTAGCTCACCTAATGTCTTAGGATCCCTAAGGGGTCCCAAGCGTCCCAGACCGAGCGTACGGCCCTTTAAATCCATTGCATAGAGGTCATAGGCCACTTCCTCATACGGATGAGCCTTAAGCATCGCCTGAACGACCTTACTTCTCAGACTTTGGGGTACGATGGTCTCAATACGCATTTCTTCCACACGTTCCATCTGCCCTTGGGTACCGATAAACGGTTGAGTCCCTTCACCAGGTACAAATGTTCCTGTACCTTCCGTGTTAAAGCTGCACTTGTTGTATTGACCGATACTCCCCGCTCCGGCTTCCAGAATGGCCTGAAGAACCTGTTCATGATGGGTACGAGGCACAAAGACAGCCAGCTTGTACAGATGATCTGTGTGTACATCTTCCAGCGATTCTTTACTCTCGATGCCAAGTGCCTCGGCCATCCAGTCATTCATACCACCCTCGGCCACATCCAGGTTTGTATGACTGATATAGACAGCAATATCATGCTTAATCAGCTTTTCATACAATTTACCCATAGGTGTATCTGTACTCAGTGACTTAACCGGACGGAAAATGATGGCGTGATGAGCGATAATCAGGTTGGCTCCAATGCGAATCGCTTCGTCCACCACTTCATCCGTCACATCCAAAGCTACTAACACGTGACGGATTTCTTTTTGCAAACTGCCGAGCTGGAGACCAATGCGGTCATCCGGTACAGCCAGATGTTTTGGAGCGAGTTGCTCCATCAGTTGAATTACAGTTTGACCTTTGGCAAACATGCCAAAACCTCCTTCAAGTTTGCGATAAGACGCTCTACCTCAGCCGCCTTGTCCCGGGAAGAATCCTGATCGGATTTGGAGATGGAGTTAACAACCCCTTGCAGTTTGACGATCTCACTTTCCCATTTGGCAAAAAATACATCCGTTGGTCGATCAACCAAATAAGGCCCCATCCGTAGCAGCAAATCTTCCGTCAATTCTGCCCCGCCTTGAAGCGGACGTGCACGATACACCTCTACATTGGCAATCGGGCTTACAGATTGTGGCATCGCCGTTATAATCTCATAAATCTTGCCATCTTCTTCGAGCAACTGTTCTGCTACAACCACCCAGTGATGCTCCAGTAACCAGCGTCTGAGGATATCCTCACCCACATTTGGTTGCAAAATAAGTAACTGGACTCCTTCCAGTTTGGATAAACCTCTGTCCAAAATAGAAGCAATCAAGGCACCGCCCATACCTGCAATGGTGATGACATCCACTTCACCCGCAGAGATCACATCAAGACCGTCTCCACGACGCACCGTGATTTTTTCTTTCAGGCCAGCATCACTGACTTGTTTGCATGCAGCATCATAAGGGCCAGGATTGACTTCCCCGGCTACTGCACTTGCAGCTTTCCCACTGCGGATTGCGGCTACTGGCAGCAACGCGTGGTCTGAACCGATATCAGCCATGCGGCTGCCATCGGGAATTTGATCATGTATTCGCTGTAATCGATTCGAAAGTTTCATGAAGCACCTACACCATTCATTTAATTTATTGATTTGCATTGAACAAGGAAAAGCGATAAAATAAAATCCAATAAAACATTTCAAGGATGAATTTCCAAAACCAAGAAATCAAGACGTTTAAATTAAAAATAAAGGAGACCCCGCCGCCGCTAAAGCGTCTTGCGGAAAGTCTCCCATAGTTCGATTATTCGAGGAAATCCTTGAGTCGTTTACTACGACTCGGGTGACGCAACTTACGAAGAGCCTTAGCTTCGATCTGACGAATACGCTCACGCGTAACACCAAATACCTTGCCGACTTCCTCCAGCGTTCTCGTCCGTCCATCGTCCAGACCAAAACGTAGACGAAGCACGTTCTCTTCACGTTCAGTCAATGTATCCAATACATCTTCGAGCTGTTCTTTCAGCAACTCATACGCAGCAGCATCCGCCGGAGCAAGTGCTTCCTGATCCTCAATGAAGTCACCCAGATGGGAATCATCTTCCTCACCAATCGGTGTTTCCAGAGAAACCGGTTCCTGTGCAATCTTCGTAATTTCACGAACTTTCTCTACACTCAGATCCATCTCAGCAGCGATTTCTTCTGGTGTCGGTTCACGCCCAAGTTCCTGCAACAGCTGACGGGATACCCGGATCAGCTTATTAATCGTCTCCACCATGTGCACAGGGATACGAATTGTACGCGCCTGGTCAGCAATAGCACGAGTGATCGCTTGGCGAATCCACCATGTTGCATACGTACTGAACTTGTATCCTTTTTTGTGGTCGAACTTCTCAACCGCTTTGATCAGACCCATATTACCTTCCTGAATCAAATCAAGGAACAACATTCCACGTCCAACGTAACGCTTGGCGATACTGACAACGAGTCGTAAGTTAGCTTCAGCCAGACGACGCTTG
Organism: Paenibacillus sp. FSL H3-0457; assembly: GCF_037981725.1. Taxonomy (NCBI): domain Bacteria; kingdom Bacillati; phylum Bacillota; class Bacilli; order Caryophanales; family Paenibacillaceae; genus Paenibacillus; species Paenibacillus sp. FSL H3-0457. The sequence continues at coordinate 4,772,356 of NZ_CP150283.1, forward strand.
GCTTCTTCATCCCCGTTCTCAATCCGTTTAGCCAGTTGTACTTCATCATCTGCCGACAACAGTGGCACACGACCAATTTCCTTGAGGTACATACGGACAGGGTCATTGATTTTGATACCTGGCGGCAAGCTCAGATCATCATCAAAGTGGAATTCGTCCTCTCCCTCTCTGGTGTTGTTCTCGGAATCTTCACTAGGACGAAGTGTAACCTCTTCATTATTTTCATTCACTACATCGATACCCAGATCGCTCAGTTGCTCATAGAACTCATCCATTTGCTCTGCATCCTGCTCAAAAGGAGAGAGTTTCTCTATAATTTCCTTGTAATTCAGCGAAGCTCTTTTCTTACCTGATTCAATCAATTGATCTTTAACCTGATCCAGTGTCAATTCTGTTTCTAGTTCAGTATGCTGATCATTCGCCATAATTCGACTCCCTCCTCCCTAGAAACATCTAATCATCAGACGTTCACTGTCTCTCTAGGGCAATCATTTCAATTGCAATCTGTGCCGCGCGTACAGAATCACCTGCCCGCTCTGCAGCAATCATTTCTTCTTTTTTCAAATCGTACTCTTTCTTACGCGGATGCTTCAGCACTTCCCTGATGCAATCATCGAGCATTTGAATACTCCATTCACCTGGACCATCCATCATCGAGATTGAACTAACCGTCTTTTCCAGGCGATCGTCATGCAGTGAAGACATAAAACGGCTTGTATCCGACGGTTTGCCTTGCGCATAGTAGGCATATAGATAAGCAGCAATAGCTGCATGATCATCCAAGTTAAAAGCTTCACCAAGATGCTCATTCACGTACTGGGCAGCCTCATCATCCTGCAACATCCAGGCAATCAGTTTGCGTTCGGCAGCGTGATAAGCCGGCAACAGATTGGGTGTAGGCACCTGCCTATTTTGTTGCCTACCATTATTCCACCTTTTCGGGTTATTATCCCCAAACTGGAGGTTATTTTTCATCGCCTCCCGTTCTTCATTACACTCCTGCTTCAATGTTTCGAACGATACGTCCACTTCTGCAGCCAGTTCACGAAGATACACTTCCCTTTCTGTTGGAGAAGGTAAGGGTGCAATCAACTTTACTGCTTCTTTCGAATAGGCGATTTGTCCGCCACCCTCTAGCAGTATATGGCTTTTTTTTAAGTTTATAAGTTTAAATTTTGTAGTTGTCACGGCACCGTCCACAATCTGGTTTCGGAACCGTTCACCACCATGCTTCCGGATAAAATCATCCGGGTCAAGTCCCTCGGGAATGAGAGCCACTTTGACCTGCAATCCAGCTTCCTCAAGAATAGGGAAGTTTTTGAGTGCAGCAGCCTGTCCTGCTCTGTCGCCGTCATAACATATGATGACTTCGTCGCACATCCCTTTGAGCATCAGTGCCTGATTCTCGGTTAACGCCGTGCCCATTGCCGCTACACCATTCTGGATATCCTGGTCCCATGCGGAGATGACATCACCATATCCCTCGAACAAAATGGCTTGTCTTTGTTTGCGAATTGCATTTTTGGCATGATGCAGATTATAGAGAACACGGCTTTTGTTAAATAACCGGGTTTCCGGTGAATTTAGATACTTCGGTTGCCCATCTCCCAATATGCGTCCTGCAAATGCAATCGGCTTGCCGCTCCTGCCATTAATCGGGAACATAATCCGGTCTCGGAATCGATCAACATATCCCTGACCTTCATTTCGGGGTGACAGAAGTCCACCCTTTTCCATCTCTTCGAGTGGATAGTTACGTTTCTCAAGAAATTGTACCAGTGTGTCCCAACGATTTGGTGCGAAACCAATCTGGAACTGGTCAATCAACTTGTCGCCAAAACCTCTTGAGCGTAAATACTCCATGGCTGACTTGCCGTGCTCTGTATTTTTCAACAAAAAATGATACAGCTTCGCGGTAAGCTCATAAGCTTCCAACAGACGTTCCGTCTCCGGATTCACATGAGCAGATTCACGCCCTTGCCAGTCCCCCATAGAGATGTGACTTTCTTCCGCCATCGTTTTGACAGCCTCGGGAAAGGATAACCCTTCGATTTCCATCCTGAATTTGATGGCATTTCCACCCGTGCCGCAACCGTAGCAGTAGAAAATTTGTTTCTCAGGTGTAACGGTGAACGAAGGCGTCTTCTCGGAATGAAAAGGACAGAGGCCTTTCATATACTTCCCCTGTTTGGTCAGATGCACAAATCGGCTCACCGTATCGACAATATCATTCTGCTGTAACACCGATTCAATAATACTTTCGGGTATACCGCCTTGTCCGGTACTCATCTCTGGCCACCTTCATCTCTTCAACACGTAAATATAATTCGATAAACTTACACATTCTCCTGCAAATCTTTTAAAAGTTTTGTCAGTTTATGTTGAAACATTTCTCGATCCTGCTCTGTGAAAGGCTTTGGGCCTTTCCCGTAATGGCCTCTTTTTCGTGCTTTGGCCGCAGTATGACGAGAATCCAACATGAAATCAATGTCACGATCGTTGAACTCACGACCACGAAAGGACAAAACATAACAACGTTTGCCAAGCGCAAGTGCCGCAAGTCCATAGTCCTGAGTGATAACCACATCATATGGCTTAATATGATTAGCAATATACAGGTCTGCGCTCTGATCACTGCGATCCACTTGCACGGTTCGTACCCCTTCTCCTCCTTGAAGCAAATGATCAAATGAAGAGACTAACAATACGGGGATGTTGAAAAGGCGAGCGGTTTGCGCAATCTCGGTTTTGACCGGGCAAGCATCACCATCCACAACAATGTGGCGTATATTTAACTCACTCAAACCCAGACCACCCGGTTTCATAAAATAGCTGCATATTGTTATATACGACCCCGGCCAGGCAAAATCCTTCTACCGGAACGAGGGAAATCAAAGGCTAAAATACGGAGCGGTTGTCAAAAATACATTTCACAACCCGTTCCGTATATTTATACCCTCATATATCCTTCTTTAATACTGAATTTTAGCTTTGCGCCAAGTCTGTGGAAAAGGACTCATGAAATACGCCCAATTACCAAACCAACTTGGAAAAATCAGCAAATCCTTTCAAGTCACGATCAATAGCTGCGAGCAAGGCAAGTCGATTCGCCCGAACAGCTTCATCCTCGGCCATAACCATGACCGAATCGAAGAATGAGGTAATACCATCCTTCCAGGCAGATGCAATAGCCAGTGCTTCAGCAGCATGATGCTGAGTCAACGCCTGACGATATTCTGCATTCGTTTTGCTCCATGCCTCATGTAACTGACGTTCTCCATCTTCTGTGAACAGTTCTGGATGTACGGAAGCATTGGATGCTTTGGCCGCCAGATTACCCACACGGTTGAACGATTCAACCGTTGTTTTGAATGCGTCTCCTGTCATAACAGCCGCCATCAACGCTTCACCTTTTGGAACCACAGCGCTGATATCATCGAATCCGGAAGAAATTACGGCATCCACTACGTCGTAGCGAACTGTTTCGGACAACAATTTTTTCACACGAAGACCAAAGAAGTCTTGCAGATCTTTACGAACCTCTTCATCTGCACGTTTCAACAGGTTCATCTGGGCATGTACTTGAAGTACTACTCCGAACACGTCAGACAATGTCAGCGGAAGCTTGTGATCCAGCAAAATCTGTACAATACCTGCAGCCTGACGGCGCAGCGCGTAAGGATCCTGTGAACCCGTTGGAATAATATTGATGGAGAAACAACCCACGATTGTATCCATTTTGTCCGCAGCACTCACAATGGCACCAACAAGAGAAGCAGGGGATTGATCTCCAGCGAAACGTGGCTGATAGTGTTCAAATACCGCTTTGGACACCTCTTCTTTTTCGCCAGCTTTACGAGCGTAATCCTCACCCATCACACCTTGCAGTTCCGGGAATTCTCCCACCATCAGTGTCACCAGATCGAATTTGCAGATATCTGCTGAGCGGCTAACGGATTCAGCAATATCACCGGATACTTGCAGTTTGGCAGCAAGTCCATCCGCAATCTTGCGAATACGGCGCACTTTATCTCCAACCGTTCCCAGTTCTTCCTGGAAGACGATACTTTCCAGCTTCGACAATGCATCCTTAATCTGTAGCTTCTGATCTTCCTCATAGAAGAACTTGGCATCAGACAGACGTGCACGCAGAACTTTTTCATTCCCTCTGGCAATAACGTCCAGTGAATCACTTCCGCCGTTACGTACCGTCACGAAGAATGGCAACAATTGTCCTTCATTGTCCAGTACAGGGAAATAACGCTGATGCTCACGCATGGAAGTAATCAATACTTCTTGTGGAATATTCAAGAATGAGGAGTCAAATGTCCCGAACAATACGGTAGGTGTTTCCACCAGGAACAGGACTTCCTCCAGCAAGTCTTCCTTAATCGCGATATCCCATTTTTTCTCCGCAGCCAGTGCCTGAATCTGGGATACAATCATCTGTTCACGTTCCTGGATATCAGCAATGACATGTTCGGAACGCAACACTTCCACGTATGAAGACGGAGTGGAGATCACAGCCTCCTTACCGAGGAAACGATGTCCGCGAGTTACATTACCCGACTTAATACCTGTCACTTCCAGATCGATAACCTCACTGCCGAGCATAGCCACAATCCAGCGGATTGGACGTACAAATTTGAAATCATAGGAAGCCCAACGCATGAATTTTGGGAACGTCATGGCATGTAATACAGAAAGTAACCCTTCGCCAACCACAGACGCCGTCTCCACACCTTTGCTGCTCTTCGTTGCATAGATATATTCAACACCGTTCAGTTCCTTGAACGTGAACTGGTCCGGTTCAACACCTTGACTGCGGGCGAATCCGAGTGCAGCCTTGCTCCAATTGCCACTGTCGTCCAGGGCAATTTTGCGTGAAGGACCTTTCACTTCTTCCTCGATATCTTCCTGCTTTTCAGCCACATTCTGAATCAAAACAGCCAGACGGCGCGGTGTAGCATATGCATTCACTTCACCATAAGCAATGCGGGATGCGTCAAGCCATTTCACGACACGCTCTTGCAGCTGTGCGATTGCTGCGCGCATAAAGCGTGCAGGTACTTCTTCCAGCCCGATTTCAAACAACAGATCCTTAGACATGCTCGGCTCCCCCTTTCTTGATCAGCGGGAAGCCTAGCTTCTCACGCTCTTCCATATATGTTGCAGCGACTTGGCGAGCCAGATTACGAACACGTGTGATGTAACCCGTACGTTCCGTTACACTGATGGCTCCACGTGCATCCAACAGGTTGAACGTGTGGGAACATTTCAGCACATAGTCATATGCCGGGAATACCAGATGCTGCGCCATGGCTTTGTTTGCTTCTTCTTCATGCATGTTGAAGAGTGTAAACAGCATTTTGACATCAGATACTTCAAACGTATATTTAGAGTGTTCGAATTCTGGCTGACGGAATACATCACCATAAGTGATACCTTCCACCCATTCCAGATCAAACACATTCTCTTTATCTTGAATGTAAGAAGCCAAACGCTCCATACCATACGTAATTTCAACAGCTACCGGATTTGTCTCGATCCCACCAACCTGTTGGAAATATGTAAATTGCGTAATTTCCATTCCGTCCAACCATACTTCCCAACCAAGACCTGCACAACCAAGGGAAGGATTCTCCCAGTTATCTTCAACAAACCGAATATCATGTTTAAGCGGATCAATGCCAAGACGTTTCAGACTTTCCAGGTAAATTTCCTGAATATTGTCCGGAGAAGGCTTGATGATGACCTGGAACTGATGATGCTGGTACAACCGGTTAGGGTTCTCACCATAACGTCCGTCCGAAGGACGACGGGAAGGCTCCACATAGGCCACTTTCCAAGGTTCGGGTCCAAGCGAGCGTAAAAAGGTCATCGGGTTCATCGTACCTGCCCCTTTTTCCGTATCGTATGGCTGGACAATAATACAGTTATGCTCGGCCCAGAATTGTTGCAGCGTTAGAATCATCTGCTGAAAATTCATAATCATGCTCCTTTTCAATGGTTTGTTAGCAAGCTTAGGACGGTGAAGACAACAATAAATAGCCCCCGTCCTACGCCTGTTGTACAGACGTAGGGACGAGAGCTATTCCCGCGGTTCCACCCTACTTGGCTTAGATCAAACAAGATGATCCTGTTCGTTCCAGCCCACTTTTCCGTGTCCATTCATGCTCCCGAGTGCCGTTTCAAAGATCGATTCAGCCAGGCTCCCACCATCCCCGGCTCGCTCATTCATGATTCCCAAGTGTTATACAACGACTTGTCTCCATAAATGTAATAAATCCAGTCTTTTACTTTCTCGTTCAATGCATGTCTCATAAAGAGAAATTATATTTCATAATATATAAAATCTAGTATGAAGTCAAGATATAGTTTCACTTCCACCAAAACGCCTCAAATCCCGTACTTCTCCATCTGATCGAGGAAAGAACGGGATTTGAGATTCAGACCGAGCTGATGATCCATAAAAGCACGCATCAACTTTTTAATCTCATCACGGGTAGACTCACTCACTGATATATTCCCCAAGCGCTGCAGATCCAACTGCGCGAACAAACGCAACAACTTCAGAGCCTTTGGACTAACTGACATCGCTGGAGGATCAAAATGTTTGCATGCTCGACACAAGACGCCACCAAGTCTGGGACTTATAAACAACTGCTCATCTGGTCGCTCCTGGTTGCAGGAGATGCACTCATCGAACTGTGGACCATATCCGGATGCCTGTAATATTTTCATTTCGTACAGACTTGTAATAACAACCGGATCTTTCTCTTCCTTCAACGCCTGCAAACACGCCTTTAACTGTTTGAACCAAAATGTACCTGTCTCTTCATCCTGAAGCACCCGATCCAATAGTTCACACGCATAAGAAGCATAAGAGGCCTTGACCAGATCTTCACGCAACTCATGATAGGATTCAACAATTTCTCCAGCGTTCAGTGTGCCTAGACCTGTATTGCGAAAATATACATATTGACCATACGTAAACGGCTGCACCAGTGCAGCATGTCGGCTCTTGGGCTTTTTGGCACCGCGGACGAGTACCCCTACTTTCCCGCCGCTTTCGGTGCAAAGCGTAATGATTTTGTTCCCTTCGCCGTAGTCCATGCTGCGGATGACAATCCCTTCCACCCTGTATAGCATGCCTCGTCACCTAACCATTCCCGAATCAGCCAGTTATCCTTCGGCTTCTTCATCTTCAATCACTTCCCTTGCATTATCCGACTCCTGTCCTAACGAGTTACAAGCCTCGGTATATAACAAATAGGACTCTACATCCCCCGTCATCGCAAAAACCTTCCACGAAAAATCTCGCATCGGAATTTCATCCTCTCTTCGGAAATGACGTCTGCATCTACCAAATAGGATGGAGTCTTGCAAGGTAAACTATGTGTTGCAATTACTGGATACAATTCCGACGATTAGTCGCGGCCAAAGCCAAGGTCACGCAGAACTCTATCCTGATTTCTCCAGTCTTTTTTCACTTTAACCCACAGGTCCATGAAAATTTTGGAGCCAAGCAAATTCTGAATGTCGTGTCGAGCTCGTTTACCCACTTCTTTCAGAAGGGCACCTTGCTTGCCGATAATGATCCCTTTTTGGGAATCACGTTCCACAAATATGACAGCTGAGATATAAACGACACCGTTATCTTGCACTTTCATATCTTCGATCGTTACAGCAATGGAGTGAGGCACTTCTTCACGAGTCATTTGCAGAATTTTCTCACGAATCAACTCGGCACATACAAACTGCTCCGGATGGTCAGTAACCTGGTCGTCAGGATAGTACTGTGGACCTTCAGGCAGATACTTGCCGAGCTGTTCCAGTAATGTGCTGACATTATTGCCATGCTTGGCAGACACAGGCACAATTTCAGCGAAATCGTGTAATTTGCGATACTCTTCAATAAGTGGTAACAGCGCTTCCGGCTCAATTTTGTCAATTTTGTTCATAACGAGAATGACAGGCGTACGGATATTTTTCAGCTGTTCCGCAATATAGCGGTCACCACCGCCCATTCCTTCGGAAGCATCAATCAAGAATAAGGCTGCTTCTACTTCACTCAGTGTGTTCAAAGCGGTCTGGTTCATATAATCGCCTAATTTGGACTGACGTTTATGAATCCCTGGTGTATCCAGAAAAACGATCTGTTGATTGTCCGATGTATATACACCGTGAATTTTATTACGGGTTGTTTGCGGCTTGTCCGACATAATTGCAATTTTCTGTCCGATGACTTGGTTCATCAAAGTGGATTTACCAACGTTTGGACGTCCGATAATGGCTACAAAACCGGATTTGAATTTTTGTTTTTTCATATGTTCCTCCTCAGGCGCCTAGGCCTGGAATGTATTGGTTTATTTTTTGGCAGAATTCAGATCAGAAGGCCCAAAAGCCCAAGGTAACAGTTCAGCAACGGTGGTCTCTTGCAGATCACCTTTCAAATTCCCCAAGATGACTTTCATATCGGGTTCACACAGTTCGTACATGACCTGACGACATACGCCACATGGAGCAATCGGACCATCCGTGTCTCCCACAATGGCAATCGCTGTGAAGCTGCGAGGCTTCTGCCCACCTGCAATGGCACTAAACATCGCTGTACGCTCAGCACAGTTACCTGGTGTATACGCAGCATTCTCAATATTACAACCATGATGCACATGACCTTCACTGTCAAGCAAAGCCGCGCCAACACCAAAATGGGAGTAAGGCGTATACGCCTTCGTACGTGCCTTAATTGCTTCTTGCATTAACAAACCGTTATCCATTAATAATCTCTCCCTTAGGGTGCAATATAAAGTTAGTACCTACGAATTAAGTTCAACCAAAGCCAATTTTACACTAGCCACTCCGAGTCCAGAATAACCCTTCGATCGCTGTTACCCCCAGATTTTTTGATTCACTTTTTCAACGTGAAAATCCGGGGATAAAGGCGAACGCTTCGCTTCTACAGGTTTATTTCTGTCCTCTTCGTTATCGTGTAATGTCAACAAGTTCAACTTAAAAACGGTCTAACTTCACAAATTTGTGTAGTATTAAAATCACAAAACGAATCAAAGTTAATACAAAATCAGTACAAACCCAGCCAGCTCATCACCGGCTTAATGAAAACGATACAACCGATGATGACGGCGAATACCGCAGCCAGCAGAACTGCCCCGGCCGCGGTATCCTTTGCCGCTTTTGCCAGCGGATGGATATGGGGGTGTGCCAAGTCAACCGCTGCCTCTACAGCCGTGTTCATCAATTCAGTCACCAGGACCAAAAAGACAGCGGTCAGCACAAACATCCAATCCGTTCTTGAGATTCTGAAAAAAAAGCCGGCTACACACATCAAAATAGCCACTCCCGTGTGAACTCTCACATTACGCTGAGTCCGCAACCCATATGCGATTCCTTCCGCAGCATTGCGGAATACCAGACCCCAGGAGCGTCTTTTCATTATCGTGTCAACCCGGCCTGGGCCAATACCGCTTCTTGTTTGCCCATCATTTCAGCCTCACTCGCTTCATCCTGATGGTCGTATCCGAGCAGGTGCAAGAAACCATGGACAAACAGAAAACCAAGTTCACGTTCAAATGAGTGTCCATACTCTTCACTTTGCAGGATGGTCCGTGGTACGGAAATGATGATGTCTCCAAGAACATCCGGCATTTCTTCCATTTCTTCATCTTCGTCCAGCTCATAGATAATATCTAGTTCTTCATCCACCGTTTCGTTCATCGCAAAAGACAGTACATCCGTAGGACGGTCAATGCCGCGATAATCACGGTTCAACTCATGAATCTGCTCATCATTCACAAAAGTCAGAGCCACTTCCCCGTCTGCCACACCTTCCGCTTCTCCTGCGAGATTCAGCAATTGTTCCAGCATTGCAATCATCGGGTCTGTAATTTCTTTATCCTGTTGTTCATTATTCCATGCCAGGTTAAGACTCATTCTTTCATAACTCCTGTCTGCTCATATTAGAGGTTGTTCAAAAAAAACATTTCTAGCTTCATCCCATCTTCTCGGTACTGAAAACCAACCTTTTTGAACACGAACTATTATTGAATTAGCCTGCTTCGGGTGAAGTCGGCTTTGGTTTCTTGATCTCCTCCGGATATTCTATCCTGGAGTGGAAGATACCCATCACCGTTTCCTTCAATGTTCTGGCGACGATATCCAGTTCACGCATCGTAAGGTCACAATCATTGAATTGATGATCATCCAATCGTCCTTTAATAATCTTCTCAATCATGGACTCCACTTGCTCCACTGTCGGTTTGCGCAAAGATCTCACAGCAGCCTCTACACTATCAGCAATGCCAACAATAGCCGATTCCTTGGACTGAGCCTTCGGCCCAGGGTAACGGAAATCTTCTTCCGTGAAATCAGGCTCAACACCTGCTTCTTCCGCCTGGCGCAGTGCTTTGTGATAGAAATAGTGGAGAAATGTCGTGCCGTGATGCTGTTCCGCAATATCCCGAATAGGTCTGGGCAGCTTATAATCCTTCTGCATTTCCACCCCATCGCGCGCATGGGCAACGATAATGGATTTGCTCAGTTTCGGATCAATTGAATCATGTGGATTCTCCATATTGTTCTGATTTTCAATAAAATAGATCGGGCGCTTCGTCTTGCCAATATCATGATAATACGAACCGACTCGGCATAGCAATCCGTTAGCTCCTATGGCTTCTGCTGCTGCTTCGGACAGATTCCCTACCATAACGCTGTGATGATAGGTACCCGGTGTCTCCGTCAGCAACTTACGAAGAAGCGGATGGTTCGGATTAGACAGTTCCACCAGTTTGAGCGCTGACAAGATGCCAAATGAAGTTTCAAAAAATGGCATCAGCCCAATGACCAGTATGGCAGTTAATACGCCACCCGCAAATGCAAATCCAACACCGTACAGTGTCGTGGTTCGATTCCAATCGCCCGAGTCAATCAAAGCCAAGGTGAAGACGGCTATGGACCCGAACAGACAGACCATAATGGCCCCTTTCAGGATCGTTGATCGCTGGCTAGCCTTATGAGTTGCGAAGATCGCAACAAATGAAACCAATACAGCGAAGAAACCTAATTCGAAGTCAAAAAGCTGACCCTGATGGGTATTCAAAATGATGCTGGACAACATACCGATCAAAATCGAACATACAAAGGCAAGCGAGGTATCCAGTAACAAGGCAATTAACATCGCTCCTACCGCAACAGGTGCAAGGAAGCCAACATATGACCTCTCATTGGTCTGGATAATCGCCGTCACATGCATAACCACAATCGTAATAATAAAAATGAGAACAAGCATCAACAGCTGGGCATTATTATACTTAAAATGTGTTCCGCTGCCTTGCTGAATATACATCAGAATGGCTGCTGACAACAGGCAGGAAAACATAAGAAGTCCAAGCTGCGGCCAGTAGTTCACTTCATTTTTCAGCAAATCATTCTCACCCAGCAAAGTATACATCTCCGGGGTGATCATCTCACCCTTGGCAACTAATGTGTCCCCTTGCTTGATAAAGACGGTTTGCGTGTTCTCACGCGCCTGTACTTTGGCTTCCTTAGTTCCCTCTTCATCGTAGAAGCGGTTCGCGGTCACCACAAGGCGAGCAAGCTCTTGCACGACCTCACGTTGCGTACGCTTACCAAGAGAGCTGACACTCACCATCTCGGCTACTTTGGCACGAGCAGTGGTTGCATCGCTGATCTGATCCGTCATTAACCGGGCAACAATATCCCTCGCAACCGGCTTCATCTCCTGGATATCATCCGATGTCAGACGCGAGATTTTGATGTAAGTTTCTTCGGGAATACGGTAGCTTTGCTCCTGTACCACATTTCTGATTTCTTCCAAAAGAGTCTCGGAGTATGTACCGGCTTTCCGATTATTATTGATATAGTTGGTCACAAAATCCTTCTGGCGCTGTGGAATTTCATCCCGATAAATATCAATCTTATCCTGACTTGAAATCTGATCATCCTGATTTAATCGATCTACACGATCAAGCAGGGTAGTCATCAAATTTTCGTTTCGCAACTGGACAATCTGAAATATCGGCTGTACCCGTTCAGCAGCTTCTTCCTGTGCTTTGAGTGTGGCCTTATTATTCGGAATCTGCATGGGCGCAGCAATGTCCACTTCACTCCGTGTCCCTTCCTGAATATCATAGCGCTCAGGGAGCAGTTTGGAAGCCAGACTGACGTAGAAAAGAATCACCAGAAACAAAAACAGAAGATAGCGTGCCCACACGCTATACTTCCATCCTGTAGCCTTATTCTGAAAAGATTTGCCTTTTGACGGTTCCTTCGAGGTCACTTTAGACAATCCCTTTCTATGCTTGATTTTCTGCGGCGTGGTTGTAAGCCACGATAATTTTCTGGACAAGGGAATGCCGTACAACATCTTGCTCGGCAAAATAGACAAATCCAATCTCGTTAACTTCGTTCAAGATCGCATTCGCTTCCACAAGCCCGGATTTCTTACCACGCGGTAAATCAATCTGCGTCACGTCTCCGGTGATGACCATTTTGGAGCCAAAACCAAGACGGGTCAGAAACATCTTCATCTGTTCCGGCGTTGTGTTCTGTGCTTCATCCAGAATGATGAAGGAGTCATCCAGCGTACGCCCCCGCATGTAAGCGAGTGGCGCGATTTCGATTAACCCTCGCTCCAGTGCCTTAGCGGTCTGTTCCTGTCCCATAACGTCATACAGGGCATCGTACAGTGGTCTCAGATACGGGTCTACCTTCTCCTGAAGATCACCTGGCAAAAATCCAAGACTCTCTCCCGCTTCAACAGCAGGCCGTGTGAGTACAATGCGTTTGACGCTACCTTCTTTAATTGCGGCAACAGCCAGTACAACAGCAAGGTAGGTTTTACCCGTACCAGCAGGACCAATGCCAAATACAATATCACGTTTTTTAATTGTAGTTACATAGTGCTTCTGTCCAATGGTTTTAACACGGATTGGTTTACCTCGATATGTCGTTGTAATCTCGCCCTTGAACAGATCCAATAGCTGGTCTGCCCGCATATCCTTGGCAAGTTCAATCGCATACTTCACATCTCTCTCGGTTAACACATATCCATTGCGTATCAATTGCAGTAACACATCAAATAATTGTTCAAGCGATTCCACCTGCTGTGCGTTGCCAAAAATCACAATCTCCGCTTCACGGGATGCAATCTGGGCGGGAATCTCGGATTCAATCAGTTTAAGAAAAGTATCTTGGGGTCCAAAAAGAGATTGGCCCTCTCCCGCACTCTGGAGGGAGATTTGTATGCTGCGTGTTTGCTCTGACAAATATCCTCATTCTCCTTGACTATGGACTAGCGGAAGTTCTTCCGCAATGCTTTCTTCTACTTCAAATAAGACTTTCATATAAACTTTACCATTCTCTTTCTTCTCATGCAAAATTTTTTCACTTATAATTTTTGTTCCTTTGCCGTTTTTGGCGATAATATCGTTCCTTGCTCCTTCCAATCCTTTCGTTCTGGCCCATTCTATCGTCTGTTGTTGCTCATGCTCTCGGGTCTCCAGATCTTTCTCTGTCAGCCAACCCATAGGAAGTGTAAAGGATCGCCACGTCAATGGTTTATGATTACTCTCGGTATCAAATGAACTGAACGGTGTACTTCCGTACCCCCACAGTTGAATCGCCCAATTCCCCAGTACCATGTAAAAACGTTCTTTGCTCTCACCTGTCATTGTATTATGTTTTTGCACCAGCGGAACCTCAACCTGATACTCACGCCATACCAGACCACGAACTTCGCCTTTGGCAACGATGGTTTTGGTGTTCTCCTCATCCCCGAGAATCCCCGAGATCAATACCTGACCCTTTTTAACACGCATGTCCTTCTGAACAACAGGGCGTCCCTGCTCCGCATAGATTTGAGTGACCACAGCATCTGACTTACTGATCAGATGTCTGGGATTCAGCAATGGTTCGCGCTTTGGTTGCGCCGATTCTACGACCTGAATGGTAATGGTTGTCCCCTCTTTGCTCACGCCAATCCAGGTTACATCCGGCAGAGCGAGTGCAAGCTGCCTGGAGAGCTTGTCTTGGCTTTGCAGACGGAACCCCCATTGCAAAGGATATATACCCTCTTTCTTCGCTGCTGCAAGCACCTCGTCGGTGGGAATGGTGACGTTACCCTTGACCTCCACACTCCATACCATGGACGACAACGCAAACAAAGCTGCCACAAAAAACAGCATACCCCCAAGAAAGAACTTCCTCCGTAATAATCGGGCTGCAAAAAAGGGGAAACCGCTGCGATGGGTTACTTTCACCCTGCAGCCTGTCCGTTTCAATACAGGACGCAACCTGAAAAAATGCGGCAGCAGAATATTCATCTCTGCCACGCGTCCATCGTGAGCACGCAGGTCCCAAACTTCCAGTCCCTGCTCTGCCACCGTATTGATTAATGTTTCAATGTCTCCCCCAGTGACCGTGATTCGGACTACTCCCCGCAGTTTGTACAGACTGGGCTGCTTCATCCGTTCCCCTCCACTCCATTCATATGAATATCCAGAATTGTTCCTTCAACAGCTACTTCATCCGGCAAAATGTTACGTATCACCAAGGCAGTTCCTTTGATCTCTAACTGGCCTTGGGAAAGAGCCAACACGATACGATCCGGTGTAAAATGGATGACACCGCGATGATTCTCTATATACAGTTGCTTACTGCCGATCAGGGTTAACCGTGGCATATCATAAAGCACATCCTGCGGCAGATCCAACACTTCACTGGTCCATCTGCGCAGCTTGCGGCTGATCCGGGTCATTCGAAGGTCTTCCCCCTTCCTCTACAGTTCAACTTATGCGCAGATTCATGAATTTATGAAAATTCCGGGGCGTGTTAGGGACGAATGTTGAGAAAAAAGGATAGAACACAGAAAAAGCCGTCTCCGGCGGCTTTATGCTCACCAGAGACGGCTTTATTTCCGTCCAATAAATTGACTTGTTTACAGTTTTCCTCTTGTACCAAACGGTTGCTTGGAACGAGGGGAACCCAGTACTTCTGCCCACAGGACACCTGTACGAATATCAGCAGGACGAAGTGGAGACGCTCCCGATTCATCGGTGCTGGTCTCATCCCAACTGGAATCAGACACAACTGGCCGATTCGCAGAAGAGATGCGATTCAAGCGTTCTTCAATCAAGCGCTGCTGTTCTTCCATGCCTCTCATCTGTTCCTCAAGTGAATTTGCCATCGCACTCATCGTGCCCTCACTTCTGTAGTCAGTTGCGGGGCGAGAAGATGCAGCAGGCTCCGATGACGGCTCATCATACTGATTCTCATATTGCACGTCATCATACCGATCGTCATACTGTTCATCATAGCGGGGGTCTGTAGGTCCGGAAGACTGCTGCGGAGATGAATTGTCTCTTGAACGTTCATCCCGGCCTGAATCACCACTGCCTCCAAATGTAGGCATCCCGTTGGCAGGACGCTTTTTGTTCGGATCAGCCGATTTGGCAGCTTTCCCCAAGAAGGAGAAGAGTGCAAAACCGATGACGGCCACAATATACAGATTATCAAAAATCCATTCAAATAGGCCCATATGCACTCACCGCCTATCTTCCGTTTTTGGAATCACCCTGATCGTTGGAATTCGAACCTTCACCAGGTTTTCCCAATGTATTACGCATTTGAGTATCCGCTTCAATGTTCTTCAGGTTCATATAATCCATCACACCGATTTTACCGTTACGAAGTGCCTCAGCCATTGCCAAAGGTACTTGGGATTCGGATTCAACAACGCGTGCTCTCATTTCCACTACGCGTGCTTTCATCTCTTGCTCTTGGGCTACGGCCATTGCGCGACGCTCTTCCGCTTTTGCCTGAGCGATACGTTTGTCAGCTTCTGCTTGCTCTGTTTGCAAGAAGGCACCAATGTTCTTACCTACATCAACGTCCGCAATATCAATGGACAGGATTTCAAAAGCAGTACCTGCATCCAAACCTTTGGACAATACGGTACGGGAGATCAGATCCGGATTTTCCAGGACGTCTTTGTGAGAATTGGAGGAACCGTTCGTACTTACGATACCTTCACCAACACGGGCGATGATCGTTTCTTCACCAGCACCACCGACGAGACGGTCAATGTTGGCACGAACCGTAACCCGTGCTCTAACTTTAACTTCAATACCATCTTTGGCAACCGCAGAGACAATCGGTGTTTCGATAACTCGTGGGTTAACACTCATCTGTACGGCTTGTAATACGTCACGACCTGCGAGGTCAATCGCTGCAGCACGTTCAAATTCGAGTGGAATGTTGGCACGTTGTGCAGCAATCAGAGCGTTTACAACACGGTCAACGTTACCACCGGCCAAGAAGTGACTTTCCAGTTGGTTCATTGAGAGTTTAAGACCGGCTTTAGTTGCTTTAATCATTGGATTAACGATACGGCTAGGCGTTACACGTCTCAGTCTCATCGCTACCAGTGTAATAATACTTACGCGTACGCCGGATGCAATCGCTGAAACCCAGAGCATAACCGGGAAAAAGCTGAAGAATACGCTCAATACGATAATACCTACTACCGCAATGAGCAAAATCGTAATCATAGATGTGTCCATTGTTTAATTTCCTCCATTTGCAATTTGAATTTGATAAAAATGTTTGAGAAGACACTCATGAGTCCGCTGCTAAATGAAAGAATGCACCACCTCGCTGGCAGCTTCAGCTACGTGGTTATGTACATTGCCGAAGCGTTAATCCGCTTCGACAACAGAGCAAGTTACACCGGCAAAGCTTGCTGAACCACAATCCGGGTACCTTCCGCTTTAATCACAATAATCGGTGTATCGATGGGAATAAAATCTCCGTCGGTCACAACGTCAATCCGTTCCCCTTCAAACATCGCTGTTCCAGAAGGACGAAGTGGTGTCAGACTGATTCCTTGCAGACCAACCAGCTCTTTACGTTCTGTGGCTGATGAATAACCCCGATCCGCAGACATGCTATCACTCAGTATGAAGCGATTCCATATCCCTCGATCCTTAAAGATAATTGAGATGATCGCAATGACTACCAGTGCTGCTCCAAAAGCGATACCCAGAGATACAAATGCATCACTCGTATCATAAGCAGCCCTTACAACACCGGCCACAAGCGCAATTGATCCCAAAATCCCCAGAATACCAAAGCTCGGAATAAACATCTCCAGAATCATCATGATGAGTCCGACGGTAAATAGCACCCATGTCTCTGCTCCGGCAAATCCCGCAATGTAATTACCCGAGAAATACAACACGAAACACACGATACCTACAATACCAGGAACTCCAAAACCAGGAACAATCAATTCAATGATCACACCCGCGATTCCGAGGAACAATAATACAGTCATCACAACCGGATTAGTAAGAAAAGAGGAGATATTCTCCGCTGTTGTTCGTTCTACCTTAAATACGTCATCCTGACTGTAACCTGCCCAAGCTGCCGCTTCTTCCGGTGTGTTGCTGATGTGGTCGGCATAACCAACTTTCAGCGCTTCTTCAGCCGAGAGAGCAATAATTTCACCTTTTTGCTTGGTTTTATTGATCTCTGGCATTTCAACAACGATGTTAACATCCGTCATTCCAGCTGCAATCTTGCCATCACGACCACTGATTTCAGCCGCTCCCTGCATTTTGCTTTTCCAGAATGCAACAAGCTTTGGATCATCAACATGTTTACCCGTACTGTCCACCATTGCTGCCGCACCAATCATACTGCCTGGTGACATTACGATCTTATCTGCATTCAGAGCCAGAAAACTCCCTGCTGAAGCAGCATCTCCACGAACAAATGCAACAGTCTCAATCGGACTGTCCTTAATTAGGGTACCTAATGCTTCTGCAGTGTCGACACGGCCTCCCGGCGTATTGATATCAAGAACGATCAGGCCAGCATTCATCTCTTCTGCTTGCTTGAACCCGCGTTCCATGAACTTGCCAAGTCCCTGCTCGATTGGTTTATCAACCGGAATAATATATACGGCACCACTCTTCTCAGCTGCATGCGCTGACGGTGATCCAATCCAGACAGGAAGCAACAGCGTCAGCAGCATTAAGAGCATCAATGGCCCCGTAAGCTTCTTCCGGCGCTTTCCCTTCACAATAGTCCCCCCTTTTCCATTAATGTTATACTGTCCAGCTTATGGTATTTATTACGTGCAATGCAACATTTCGTTTCAAAATCTTAAAATTATATTTGAAAACTCAATCAATTGCAAGAATAAAAATCCATAATAATATATATTAACCATTAAAAAGAAATTTCGTCATCCCAAGGACATGATGCCTTCTGATAAATGGAAAAAACACCTCCTGACAAGTCAGAAGGTGTTTATTGATTTGCTTTATTGCAGAAATTGTTGAACTGCTTGATTTACCAGTTTGCCGTCCGCTTTGCCTTTAACTTTCGGCATAAGGGCCGCCATGACTTTCCCCATCTCGGCTTTCGAAGAAGCACCGGTTTCCTGGATGGTCTGCTGTACAATAACTTTAATTTCTTCTTCGGTAAGCTGTGTGGGAAGGTACTGGATGAGTACTTCAATTTCCGCTTTTGCATTTGCCGCGAGATCTTCACGGCCCGCTTTGTCAAATTCTTGGAGGGCATCTTTGCGCTGTTTGATTTCACGACTCAGGATATCAAGCACTTCGTTGTCATCCAAATCTCTTTTCAAATCTATTTCAAGATTCTTGATCGTCGAACGAATCAACCGAATGTTGGAGAGTCTGAACTTGTCCTTACTCTTCATCGCTTGCTTCATATCTTCGTTCAATCGTTCGCTAAGATTCATGTAATTAAAATCCTCCTAAAACTTTCTCTTACGAGCAGCCTCGGACTTTTTCTTGCGCTTTACGCTTGGCTTCTCATAATGCTTACGTTTCTTCACCTCAGCCAATACGCCATCTTTAGCGATGGAGCGTTTAAAACGACGAAGTGCAGCATCAATAGTCTCGTTTTTGCGAACTTTAGTTTCAGACACCAGTTTTCCCTCCCTCCGACCAGACCGTCCAAGAGCAATAACACGGTTCATCATCTTACATTATAGGCGAAAGATAATAAAGGTGTCAACCTCAATGTAATGATCACTTATTTGAATCCATTTTATAACTCAAAGGTATTATGAAATGAATTCATTATATAAGCATTTGGTCACACATTCGTGGATTTAATGCATATGACTAAATCCTCAATAGTAGTACCCATTAGCTCGTTTATTTGTGAGAATCGGACAGACTTGTCAACACGCCAAGTCTGGTACCACCCAACAAATGGTAATGCAGATGATGAACGGTTTGTTCTCCATCCTTACCACAATTGTTGATTAATCGATATCCTGTTTCCTCCACGCCAAGACGCTTCGCAGCTTCTTGAGCAGCCAGATGAATCTCGCCGATCAACGGCAGATCTTCTGCAGTAACTTCATTCATGGAAGCAATATGTTTCTTCGGAATGACAAGAACATGTGTCGGTGCAGCGGGCTGGATGTCATGAAAAACGATAACATGGTCATTCTCCAGTACTTTATTGGAGGGAATGCTGCCCTCTACAATTTTGCAAAATAAGCAATCCATAGTTCATACCCTCCTTTGTATTCCAGTGTATGTATTCCCCTCTATCATACTAAAAGTAAAAACCCACGTCCAATCTCTAGACACACAACCAGGTATTCCAGGTCAACTCTCCATCTATCATCGAGCCGAACACTATACAACATTGGATGTATACCAAGCCATTTTATTGAAATATGGTTTTATCACGCACTTTTCCCAATTAAACAAATATGTATGGTTAATGACACACAAAAGGAGATTGGTTAATTTGACCGTTTATCAACATGTACAGGAACTTATAGGTAATACACCTCTGCTTGAATTAACTCGTTATCCATTACCGGAAGGAATCCGCCTGTTCGCCAAACTGGAATTCATGAATCCCGGAGGAAGTGTGAAAGACCGGATCGGCAAGTTTTTATTGGAGAAGGCCTTGGCACGAGGAGATGTTAAACCAGGTGGAACGGTGATCGAAGCTACTGCAGGCAACACAGGAATTGGTCTTGCAATGGCGGCTGTAGGCCTGAATTTAAAGGTCATTTTCACCGTACCTCAGAAGTTCAGTGTTGAGAAGCAGCAGTTGATGAAAGCCCTTGGTGCTACGGTCGTCAACACACCCACATCCGAAGGAATCACTGGTGCCATACGCAAGGCGGAATCGCTGGCGAAAGAAATACCGGGTTCGTATATTCCAGGTCAGTTCTCCAATGCAGATAACCCACTCGCACATTATGAACATCTGGGTCCTGAGATTTGGCGTGATCTGAACGGGCAGGTGGATGTATATGTCGCCGGAGCCGGGTCTGGCGGAACTTTCATGGGAGTATCTCGCTATTTGAAGGAGCAAAAACCGTTAATTAAAACATGTATCGTAGAACCCGAAGGTTCGATACTCGCAGGAGGTCCATCGGGACCACATCGTACAGAAGGAATAGGGGTCGAAACGTTATCTTCTTTTATGGATGTGAGTTACTTTGATGCCATTCATACGATCTCAGATGAAGATGCCTTTGAGCGGGTCAAGGATCTGGCCTTGTTGGAAGGCTTACTGGTAGGAAGTTCCTCAGGTGCAGCTATGCAAGCCTCATTAAACGAAGCTGTTCACGCAGCTCCCGGAAGTAACATCGTCGTTATTTTCCCGGATAGCAGCGAACGGTATTTAAGCCAAAATATCTATAATGGAGGACAATGAAATGAGACCAAAAACCAAGCTGATTCATGCAGGTATTGTCGGTGATCCACACACTGGAGCAGTGAGTGTACCGATCTATCAAGTAAGCACGTATGAGCAAGAATCAGTTGGCGTACACAAAGGATACGAGTATTCACGTACAGGCAACCCTACCCGTCATGCGTTGGAAGAAGTCATTAAAGAGCTGGAGGATGGCGTTCGAGGTTTTGCTTTTAGTTCGGGCATGGCTGCAATTCACGCTGTACTGTCTCTGTTGAAAACAGGAGATCACGTCATTCTGACGGATGACGTATACGGCGGGACCTATCGCATTTTCACCAAGGTGCTGAATCGTCTGGGTATCGAGTCTACTTTTGTAGATACCACCTCACTACAAGCACTGGAGCAGGCTTTGCGATCCAATACAAAGGCCATCTATGTAGAAACACCTACCAATCCGTTACTCAAAGTCACCGATATTGCTGCTGTAGGGAAATGGGCGAAACAACATGAATTGTTGTTCATCGTGGATAACACGTTTAGTACCCCTTATTGGCAAACCCCGCTGGCTCTTGGGGCAGATATTGTACTGCATTCTGCAACGAAATATATCGGCGGTCATAGTGATGTCGTGGCAGGACTTGCGGTTGTCAACAGCGAGCAACTTGGTGAAGATCTGCATTTTATTCAAAATGCAATTGGCGCAGTTCTGGGACCTATGGATTCCTGGCTGTTAATGCGAGGTCTTAAAACATTGGGATTGCGGATGGAAGCGCAAGAGCGCAATACAGAGCAGCTTGTGACATTTCTGAATCAGCATCCAACAGTGAGTAAAGTTTATTATCCCGGACTGCCCGACCATCCGCAGCACAAGCTTGCTTCCATGCAAGCGAGAGGATATGGCGGTATGGTTTCCTTTGATGTAGGCAGTGCTGAAAAAGTAGATGACGTGTTAAGCAAAGTCCGTTATTTCACATTGGCTGAAAGTCTAGGCGCGGTGGAAAGTTTAATCTCTGTACCTGCCCGAATGACGCATGCCTCCATTCCTTATGAACGTCGGCAAGAATTGGGGATCACGGATGGTTTGATTCGGATCTCCGTTGGGATCGAGGATGTTGAAGATTTACTGGAGGATTTGAAATCTGCATTAAGTTAAGGGCATTTTGAAGTCCGTGCTGGCTGATACTTGCGAATGGGTAGTTGACCATTCTCTAAGGAACACAGGACGTCTCATTTGGCGTTCAGGCGCTAATTTGAAATTATAAGGAACATCAGGCACGTTATTTCCCGAAATAACTCAAAAAAATGCTGAAAGCGGCTGTTTATTCGGTTATAACGTGTATCAGATTCCTTAAAATTCTGAGGACGCTTCAAAGCCTTGAATAAGATGCCTCAGATTCGTCAGCGCTCACATCATGCTCCGCTCCTCCAATCGTGGCAAGAGAACAGCATGGATTCCACCCGAAGCGAAGCTTTTTATCGGGATAGAGAATTAAAGCTTTTCGGTGTCTTGATCGTAAGCTTGCACATAGGACGTTCTCGCATATTCAGGATGCAGTACACCGATTGCTGCTGCGGACGTTCAGGCCAGGTCTGCTTTCAGTAGTTAAATACACGTTATGTGCCATCCGTTCATCATCGACCTTACACTAATTAGATTCAAAAAAAGGTCATGCCTTACAGAAGTTCGCTTCTGCACAGGCATGACCTTTTTAGATATTCGGTATGTTGCCAGTTGTATTGCAAAGACTGTTGCGATACATCAGGCTGAGACTCTGTATGTGATAAGACCTCTCTAATTCATGCTGTACGGTACCATGAATGAAACATCCATCCTCAGCTAGTTATTTTCGAGGATTTTCATAGGATGCCCATAGGGTACATAAGAATGTGTCACTTGCAGTTATGACTGTTTTTTCTAATTTCAATAATACGGTAAAAGGGTTAACGCTGTAAGCGCAAATAACGGGAGCACCAGTCGGTTAAAACGTCTACGGCCATAACCATAATACGGATAAGGCGTAGGGTAGCCGTAACCTGGATAAAATCCGCGAGTATGACCTATCGGATAGTTTGCCCCAGGCATTGCATTTGGAGCCCAGTTCGCATGATTCACCATGGCTTCTGGTCCAACGGGAACAGCCAGGTAGATCATTTCATCATCCACATTTTCCATAATGCCATCGTAGTGCATACCGTCTTTCATCTGTACACATACATAACGGTGCATGTGTTCTTTGCATATTTTCTTCGCTTCCACTTTTTCCACTTGCCAACGCCTCCCTGATTCTGCTCTTGATCACCTTTTCATGGTATTCAGAACTGGGCGAATTGACACTACTGATGAGAAAACACAAAAAAGAAGCACCCCGTGAGCGGCTTCCTTGGAAGTCTGCTGCGCGGACATCTATTCAGGAAACGTCCTGATCAGATGTCCGCCGGGGTACTTAAATAAAGTTTGTCGGCTTAACTGTAGTATAACAGTGGGATGAACCTGTATCTGTGATGTAACTCACTCCGCTAAGTTATAAAAGCAGGAAAAGAAATATTTTCACAAAAATAATATTACGTAATAGTGCATGTTTAAAAAGGGCGGTTTTCAGTACCAAAAAGACGGGATAAAGCTAGAAATGGAGTAGCGGAGCATAGATAGAACTACGTGAGCAACCGTAATGTTTCCGAAGGAAACAACCTTCGTAAGCCCCTACTTATTTCAGCTGAATTCCATATTAGATGTTGATGATGCCGCTAGGCACCATTCGTAATCAAAAGCGGACTTTTTGAACAACCTCTAATATTCATTTTGCTTGGACTATTAGAGGCGCTTCTATGATCTATATTGCTTACACATTGCCCTCTACAGAGTCTCCAAGACCACACGTGAGCCGTTTCCGGCCTCACCTGCCGGAATCACCACAAGTTTGCGCGGCAAGCGTGCACGCAGTTCAGGCACGTGACTGATGACACCAACAGCCAATCGATCGTCATGCAATTTTTCCAGAGACGTAATGACGGTATCCAACAGTTCAGGGTCAAGGGTACCAAACCCTTCATCCAGGAAGAAGAATTGAAGTGGGTACTGACCTCGCAGTTGAATCTGGGCCGACAGTGCCAAGGCCAGTGACAACGAAGTCAAAAATGTCTCGCCACCTGACAACGTTGATACCGGTCGTTTGACTCCCCCGTTGGCATCATCACAGATCACAAAACCACCACCGGAATCCACCTCCAGTGAATAACGCTGTTTGGTCAGGAAGCGCAGACGCTGAGATGCCGCATGACTAACCTGCATCAGTTGTTCCTCCGCAATATACTCAACAAAAGCATTGCCTCTGAACGCGGATTGCAGCTTGCTGAGCAGTTCGCCTTGACGGCTTACCTCCACCCGCTTGTTCTCCAGTTCGGTCCAGCGAACATGTCGCTGCTCCACATCCTCCAAATCACGTTCTGCACGTGCTTTGGCACGAAGGGCAGCCTCGTCCTCAATTCGGACCTGCTGCAAACGTTCGGTGCAGGCTAACCACTGTTCCTCCGATACGACAGCACCACCCAGCTTTTGTTCCAGTTCACGCAACTGGGATGCCAGTTCACGCTCACGTTCCCGGTGCTGCTGGATCTCCCCTGCCAGTCGCTCTGCTTCCTGTGCAGGAATTGCCGCGGATACAACAGCATCATCTGAGTCAAATGGAGATTGTTCCAGCAATTGCTTCCACCGTTCCTGTGCTTGTTGCAGATGTTCTGTGGCCGAGGCGGCTGCCTGCTGTGCCATGACGTCTTTCTTGGCTGATTCCTGCTTCAGCGTGTCCGCTTCTTTGAAGCGTTGTGCCGAGTCCGAAGCTGTTTTCCGCAGTCCATCCAGACGAGCCTGAGCCGCAGTAATCAGATCTTCTACCCGTTGCTCCCCAACCCACTGGCGCAAGCGTTCTTCCTTCTCGGCCAGCTGTTTGCTATTGCCCTGCCACTCCGTTTGCCACTGAATCAGTTGTTTGTCCAATTCCACCAGCTTCTGCTGGAGAGATTGAATGATTTGGTCTTTTTCCTCAAGGAACGTCACGCTTTTGTTCAGACGTTCCTTGATGTCTTCGGCGCGCGCATCGCGCTCCTGCATCGCCTGATAGAGGGCCTTGGCCTCCTCCTGAGCGATGCCCGGCAGTTCTGCGGCCCAGCGGCTCTGCAAAGTAGCCGCTGCGGCCTCGCTCTCAGCCAGCTTGCGCTCCGCCTGGGTGAGCCCGGCACGGCCGGCCTCTTGCGCAGCTGCCGCTTCCATGCGGCGCTGCTGCGCGCCCACAGCCGCCTGCTGTAACGCGGCGGCTTCGGCTTGGAGCGGCGCTGCTGCGGTAGCCAGCGCCTGCGCGGCTTCGCGCAGCGCAGCGGCACGCGATGCCCAGCCTGCCGGGGAGCGCCCGTGTTCGGGCGACCCGGCGGGCTCGGGCTCCGCTGCCGCAGGCGCGGCCTCGGCTGCGGCCGGAGCTTCGTAAGCCGCAGCGCCAAGCTGCGTCAGCAGGCTGCGACGTTCGTGCAGCTGCTGGCGCAGCCCAAAGCGCAGCTCCTGCAGCTCCGCGTGCAGGCTGCGCAGCAGTTCCAGGTCCGCATCCCCTGCGTGCGGACCTTCTCCCGGCGGCGCAGCCGGGAGCGGGTGGTGCGGCGAGCCGCACACCGGGCATGGCTCGCCGTCGTGCAGCTCGGCGCGCAAGGCGGAGGACAGCCGGTGCAGCTCCTGCTCGCGCATCGTGCCACGCAGCCGTTCCTCCGCAAGGGCCAGCAGGCTTTGTTCGCGGCTAATGTCCTGCTCACAGGCAAGCAAGGCCTCAAGACCTGCTGACGCCTGTTCTACCAGATGCTGACGCTGATCACTCAGGCGTTTTTCTTCCTCAGCCGCCGCCTTCAGCTTGTCGGCTCCCTGTTCTGCCGATTGCTTATAGGCTTGCATGTCAGCCTTATTTTGCTGCAACTGCTCCGCGGCAGTATCCACACGATGTTTCAGTTCTAGCGCAGCTTGAAGTTGCCTGCGTTCCTCTGACTTCACTTCATTTGGCTTGAGGCTCTCCTGTAGTTCCTCTCGCCGTTTGCGTCCGCGCTGTTGCAGTTCCTTTTCTTTCTCAAGCTGCTGTCCCAGCGTAGTTTGTTCGCTCTGCCCCTGTTCCAGCAACTGCGCGAGGCGCGAGCAATCGGCTTGAAGTCCGTCCCGTTCACGTTGCAGCTCTTTCGCTTGTTCGAGTTGCTCCAGGCGCAGCAGAAGTTTCGGTTCTTCCTCAGTCATTTGCTTGCGTGCCGTCTCAGCCTTCTCCGCTTCCTGAACAGCCAGACGCTCATGTTCCAGTGCTTGCTGATGAGCTGTCTCGGCAGTATCCTGCCGCTGCTTCTGTGTAGCCATGGCATCTCGAACCGTCTGCAATGCAGGCAGTATTGCATCTGCCGCAACGGATTGTTTCAGCCGTTGTTCGCCTACCTCTATCTGTGGTTCCAGTGCTTTCAGCTTCTGCTGTTCATCCGTCCGGGCCTGCCGTTCGTTACTTAACTCACGAATTTTGCCCAGTTGTTCAGCTTCCTTCACAGCTTCATCCAGCGCTTTGCGGGACAATTCAGACTGCTGAACAGCGTTTTGAAGAAGACGTTTCGTTTCTTCCAGCGTCTCCTTACTGGCATTGCCCAGTCCCTGTTGTTCCGCAGCAAGAGATTGGTGAACCATATCATTATCCTTGACCCGCCGACTTAATTTGATGGCCAACTGGTCCCCATACTTCTCCAGATGGAATAATCGTTGCAGCATCTGGCGACGTTCACTGCCTTTGAGTGACAAAAACTCGGCAAACTTCCCTTGCGGAAGCACCACTGCCCGTGTAAAATCATCCATCTTCAAACCGATCACATCTTCAACGCAGCGATTCACATCTGCCAATTTGTCGGCAAGTACCTGTTCTTCGCCATTAACCGTCTCTATGAATTTGCTGATCGTGTTACTCACCGAAACTTCATTATTTCGTTTGAAACGTCGCTCTACCCGGAACCTTCGAGTGCCTTCCGCCGACATCAGTTCAAATGTAAAAGCAACCGACAACGAATCCTCTGCATGATTCATAATGCCTTGTGTCCCGTTCACCGCGCGTTCCACTTTTCCGTACATGGCGAGTGTGATGGCATCGAGCAAAGAAGATTTACCACTACCCGTTGGACCGAAAATACCGAATAGTCCCGTCTCCGTCAGCACGGTAAAATCAATCTCCTGCATCTCCCGATAACTTTGCAGTCCGGCAACTTTTAATAAAATCGGCTTCATCTTTCCTCGACCTCCTCACGCGCACCCGGCTCGTCTTCATCCACAAGTTCCAGGAAAAGCTGTACCAGGCTGTCTTCCGGTTGTGCACCACCGGTCTGACGCTGATAAAATTTACGGAACAGTTCATGCACAGGTAACTCGGATCGTTGCTCCAAAAGTCCTGCTGCAGCCATCTCGGGATACACCGGGCGAATATGGATGATACCTTCATGTGATTTTCGCAGCTGCTGAATCTCCTTCAGGGACATCGCTTCGTCCAGCCACACTTCCATGTCGATAAAAGCCTGTGGATCACGCCCCTCATCCAGCCAGCGATATACTTCTGCCAGACCACCACGGGCCTGCCAACGTACAAGCGGACGCCCGGACGTTAACAAAATTTCTTCTACCTGTGCTGCTCCACCCGGCGCCAGATCAACCATCGTGACAGACTTGCTCTGCCCTGCTTCCGAGAAGCTGTAGGCGAGAGGAGAACCGCTATATCGAATCACACCGTCTCCTTTGACAGCCTGTGCACGATGGAGATGCCCAAGCGCCGTGTATTGCGCACCAGTCGATAAAGATGATGGATCCACCGTGTAGGCCCCACCGATTTGAATCGGACGTTCCGAATCACTCTCAAGTCC